>NZ_CP173217.1:122500-4922500 GCF_044875395.1 Pseudomonas sp. HT11
GAAGATGTAACGGGGCTCAAACCATACACCGAAGCTACGGGTATCACGTAAGTGATGCGGTAGAGGAGCGTTCTGTAAGCCTGTGAAGGTGAGTTGAGAAGCTTGCTGGAGGTATCAGAAGTGCGAATGCTGACATGAGTAACGACAATGGGTGTGAAAAACACCCACGCCGAAAGACCAAGGTTTCCTGCGCAACGTTAATCGACGCAGGGTTAGTCGGTCCCTAAGGCGAGGCTGAAAAGCGTAGTCGATGGAAAACAGGTTAATATTCCTGTACTTCTGGTTATTGCGATGGAGGGACGGAGAAGGCTAGGCCAGCTTGGCGTTGGTTGTCCAAGTTTAAGGTGGTAGGCTGAGATCTTAGGTAAATCCGGGATCTTAAGGCCGAGAGCTGATGACGAGTTAACTTTTAGTTAACGAAGTGGTTGATGCCATGCTTCCAAGAAAAGCTTCTAAGCTTCAGGTAACCAGGAACCGTACCCCAAACCGACACAGGTGGTTGGGTAGAGAATACCAAGGCGCTTGAGAGAACTCGGGTGAAGGAACTAGGCAAAATGGCACCGTAACTTCGGGAGAAGGTGCGCCGGTGAGGGTGAAGGACTTGCTCCGTAAGCTCATGCCGGTCGAAGATACCAGGCCGCTGCGACTGTTTATTAAAAACACAGCACTCTGCAAACACGAAAGTGGACGTATAGGGTGTGACGCCTGCCCGGTGCCGGAAGGTTAATTGATGGGGTTAGCTAACGCGAAGCTCTTGATCGAAGCCCCGGTAAACGGCGGCCGTAACTATAACGGTCCTAAGGTAGCGAAATTCCTTGTCGGGTAAGTTCCGACCTGCACGAATGGCGTAACGATGGCGGCGCTGTCTCCACCCGAGACTCAGTGAAATTGAAATCGCTGTGAAGATGCAGTGTATCCGCGGCTAGACGGAAAGACCCCGTGAACCTTTACTATAGCTTTGCACTGGACTTTGAATTTGCTTGTGTAGGATAGGTGGGAGGCTTTGAAGCGTGGACGCCAGTCTGCGTGGAGCCAACCTTGAAATACCACCCTGGCAACTTTGAGGTTCTAACTCAGGTCCGTTATCCGGATCGAGGACAGTGTATGGTGGGTAGTTTGACTGGGGCGGTCTCCTCCTAAAGAGTAACGGAGGAGTACGAAGGTGCGCTCAGACCGGTCGGAAATCGGTCGTAGAGTATAAAGGCAAAAGCGCGCTTGACTGCGAGACAGACACGTCGAGCAGGTACGAAAGTAGGTCTTAGTGATCCGGTGGTTCTGTATGGAAGGGCCATCGCTCAACGGATAAAAGGTACTCCGGGGATAACAGGCTGATACCGCCCAAGAGTTCATATCGACGGCGGTGTTTGGCACCTCGATGTCGGCTCATCACATCCTGGGGCTGAAGCCGGTCCCAAGGGTATGGCTGTTCGCCATTTAAAGTGGTACGCGAGCTGGGTTTAGAACGTCGTGAGACAGTTCGGTCCCTATCTGCCGTGGACGTTTGAGATTTGAGAGGGGCTGCTCCTAGTACGAGAGGACCGGAGTGGACGAACCTCTGGTGTTCCGGTTGTCACGCCAGTGGCATTGCCGGGTAGCTATGTTCGGAATAGATAACCGCTGAAAGCATCTAAGCGGGAAACTAGCCTCAAGATGAGATCTCACTGGAACCTTGAGTTCCCTGAAGGGCCGTCGAAGACTACGACGTTGATAGGTTGGGTGTGTAAGCGCTGTGAGGCGTTGAGCTAACCAATACTAATTGCCCGTGAGGCTTGACCATATAACACCCAAGCAATTTGCTTGCTTCGAGCTGAAAAGCGTAAGAGCACCAGATTGCGGTGTGTGAAGACGAAATGAACCGAAAGTTCGAACCTCACAAAACACCGAAAGCTGTCACATACCCAATTTGCTGAAGCGAGACCGCATGGTCACGACTCAGTACCCGAATTTCTTGACGACCATAGAGCATTGGAACCACCTGATCCCATCCCGAACTCAGCAGTGAAACGATGCATCGCCGATGGTAGTGTGGGGTTTCCCCATGTGAGAGTAGGTCATCGTCAAGATTAAATTCCAAAGCCCCTGTTTGCTAACGCAAACAGGGGTTTTGTTTATGTAGAAGTCCATGAATTTCACCGGCACGTTGCAAACGGAACGCGCTGGTACACAGAATTTCTTGACGACCATAGAGCATTGGAACCACCTGATCCCATCCCGAACTCAGCAGTGAAACGATGCATCGCCGATGGTAGTGTGGGGTTTCCCCATGTGAGAGTAGGTCATCGTCAAGATTAAATTCCGAAACCCCTGTCTGCTAACGCAGACAGGGGTTTTGTCGTTTTGGAGGACTGCCGCCGACTGAGAGAAGGCAGGTAAGTCCTCCCGGGTCGACCACATCAGATCACCCTGAACCCGGCCCACAAAAAAGCCAGTGCCTGAAAGCGGACACTGGCTTGTCAGAAACGCTAACAGATCAGAATTGATAGCTTACCGTCGCACTGACGTTACGCTCTTCGCCCAAATAGCAGAAGTTCAGGCTGGCACAGGACGCTACATAGGTCTCATTGGTCAGATTGTTCGCGTTCAACCGTACATCTACGCCTTTCAACCCAACCCTGCCCAAGTCATACCCCAAGGATGCGTCAAACAAGGTGTAGGCCGGTACCTTCATTGTGTTCTCCGCGTCTGCCCAGCTGTAGCCGACGTACCGAACCCCGCCGCCAATTCGCAAGCCGTCAAAGGCGCCGCTATCAAACGTGTAGTCCGCCCACACCGATGCCATATGGCGAGGTGCCTGCGTGGGGGAGTTGCCTTTGTTCTCGATCAAGTTGTCGGCTGAGCTCAATGTACTGACCATCGATTTTGAGTATTTAATGTCGGTAAAGGTATAGCTGCCCAAAATTTTCAGGTTATCGGTCAGTTGCATATGTGCTTCCAACTCCAGGCCCTGCGAGCGAACCGCACCTACTGCGCGATAGAAGTTTTCTTGTGGAAGCTTCGTCGCCAGGTTTTCTTGATCGATGCGAAACCAGGAGGCTGTAAACAGGTCATCCGTCCCCGGCGGCTGATACTTCAAGCCCGCTTCCCACTGCGTTCCATTGGTGGGTGCCAGCGGGTTACCGGCGCTGTCTGAATAGGAGTTCGGGTTGAACGACTCTGAATAGCTGACATAGGGTGCCAAGCCGTTATCAAACAAATACAGCGCGCCGGCTCGCCCAGTCAGCTTGGTACGCTTGTCAGAAATCTCTGTGCCCAGCGGTCGACCCGTTTCAGCAATACGGTTCTCGTCAGAGGTCTCTACCCAGTCCTGACGCAGCCCTAGAGAGAACCGCCATTTATCCATTTCGATCAGGTCTTGTAGATAAACGCCAGTTTGCTCAAGGCGACGCAGATAGCTGGTCAGGCTGGCATTGCTGATAGCAGTGTTGCCATAGACCGGGTTGAATGCGTTGATTGGCTGCAGTGACCCGCTCGTCCAGTCCACCACCGTTTTACGTCGCTGATAATCAGCTCCCATCAGCACGGTATGTTGGGTGGCCCCGGTAAAAAACTCCGCCTGCAGCATGTTGTCGATGATGAACGCATGCAGCTTCTCATCACCTCCCGAGTAATAGCGATTCAACTCGTTACTGGTCGGTGTGGTCCAGCCATAGGCGTACACCTGATCCAATTGCACCTTGGAGTCGAGATAGCGCAAGTTCTGTCGCGCAGTAAACACGTCGTTGAATCGATGCTCGAACTGATAGCCGAACGACTGCTGATCACGTTTGTAGCCATCAACTCCAGGTTCACCTTCAAAGAAGTGGCTGGAGATGCGCTGGCCATTACGCTGATGCAATGCGCCGTCTGCCGGCATACCGCCGTGATAGCCGCCATCAGGATCATGCTGCAGGTACGCCTGGAGTGTCAGCGAGGTGTCTTCGGTAAAGTCGATGCTGAGTGTCGGCGCCAAGGCAAAGCGCTTTTCTTTGGTGTGGTCGAACTGCGTATCGGCCTTGTCCGCTACACCGGTAAGCCGATAGGCAATGCGCTTGTCGTCATCCACGGGGCCACTGAAGTCAAAACCCATGCCCTGCTGGCCGTGACTGCCTGCCGTTGCTTGAACTTGATGGTAGGGCTCAAGCAATGGCTTCTTGCTGGTCAGCGCGACCAGGCCGCCGGGCGAGCTGCGTCCATAGAGGACAGAGGAAGGCCCCTCCAGAATGTCCACGCGCTCGAGAAAATACGGATCAACCTGCATGGTGCTATAGGTGCCGCTATCCCCCATGGACTTCAAGCCATCAAGGTAGATGTTGTCCACAGAACCATCGTTAAAACCGCGCATTGCCACGTAGTCATAACGGTGGGTCGCGCCATAGGGGTTGGTCAGTACACCAGGCGTGTAACGCATGGCTTGTGCGACGGTCTGGGAGCCTTGGTCGTCCATCTGCTCGCGCGTCACCACGGAGACGGTTTGCGACGTCTCCAGCAGCGCAGCGCTGGTCTTGGTTGCGATTTGGCTATGCGTCGCGTTATAGCCTTCCATGCTGCCTAAGGCATTACCCAGGGCGAAGCCTTTGATATCCGTGGTGGGCAGCGTCACGGTGCTGCTCTGCATCTGGGTCTCCAGCACAAAGCTGACACCATCTTGCGATACGGCCTGCAAGCCAGAGCCGCTGAGTAGATGATTCAACCCCTGCTCGGCTGAATACTCGCCGTGCAGCCCGGCTGATTGCCGGCCTTGGGTTTGCCCAGGCGTGCTGGAGAAGGTAATGCCTGCCTGACGGGCGAATTGATTGAGCACCTCGCCCAGGGCGCCGGCAGGCAGGTCGTAGCGCTGGTTAACCTGCTCGATGTTTGCTTGCCCAGCCATGCCGGCGATCGGAACCGCGCCTATGCCCAGCGCGGTCGACAGCAATGCCGCACGGATGGATTTAGCCAAAAGGGGGTAGGAAGAGCACGATGAGTTGCCGGGAAAACGCGCTGTCATGATCAAGATCCGTGGAGGCCGGTGAGGGCTGATTGAAAGGCTTACTGTCTAAGCCGGTCTCACGGAAAAAAACCGCCAAAAAACTTTATATAAAACATAAAAAATCAGGCTGAACGTTCCAGGCTTACCCACCAACGCGTGCGATAGCGCACTTCAACAGACAGCGTCTGTGCAACGACCGCCAACAATTTATCCGTGTCCTCCAGGCGGAAAACCCCCGACAACCGCAAGTCGCTGGCTTCTGCCGAACAACCCAGATAACCATGGCGATAGCGCCCCACCTCCGACAGGAAGGCAGCCAGGCGCATGTTCCGCGTCACGATCAGCCCATCGACCCAGGCGCCCATGTCCATATCCAGCGGCGGCGCCAGCGTGGCATGCGTGCGATGTACCAGATAGTTCTCTCCTGCGTGGACTTGAGTCGACAGTCCGTCTGCCGAGTGTGGTGAGTGAATGGCCACGTTGCCACTGACCACACTCAAGCGTGTGCAATCGCTGTCTTGGCGCACGGCAAAGCGCCTGTCGATACCTTCGAGCAAGCCATGCCGAGTTTGCACCAGCAGTGGCGCTGAAGAAGGCGCGCCGCACGTCACCAGGATTTCCCCGCGAACCAGCGTGATCAGACGCTGCTGTGCGTTGAAGTCCAGGTCCACGGCGCTGTCGGTGTTGAGTTGCACGCGAGCGCCATCCGGCAATTGCACGCTGCGCCGTTCCCCTGTGGCAGTCGCAAGGTCGGACGTCCAGCGCTGCCAGCCGGTCAGGTCGCGGCTTAACCAGGCTGCGGAGCCCACCAACATGACGCCAGACAACATCTTCAGTGCCTGCCGCCGGCCCACGCCTTGCGAAGCATTTTCCAAGGCCACGCGCGCACCGGGAATCGCGGCCATTTGGCTGCTCAATTCCTGCTGCAGTGCTTGTACCCGCTGCCAGGCCAATTCATGGTCGTCATGCGCTTCGCGCCAGCGCTCACATTGTGCATGCAAGCGCACATTGGCCCGGTTATTACGCAGGCGCAGTGCCCAAGTGATGGCCTGCTTGACCACCTGAGGATCTGGCCCCGGGCGCGCGGCATTATCCATCGGGGTCATGCTTCATAACGCACTACGTAACAGTGATACAGCGCCTGCGCGATATACCGTTCCACTGTTCGCAACGACACCCCCATCTGCAGCGCGATCTGCTTGTGCGCCAACCCATCACACTGAGCCAGCAGAAACGCCTGACGTACTTTCGGTTTCAATCCGTCCAGAAGACGGGCGATTTCCTCCAGCAGTTCCAGCACCAACATCCGTGCTTCTGCGCTGGGTGCCAACGCTTCAGGCAGATGGGCAATAGACTCAAGGTAGGCGCGCTGGATTTCTTCGCGCCGCCAATGATCAATCACCAGGCCGCTGGCGATGCTTCGCAGAAAGGCGCGAGGAGCTTTGAGTTCAAGGCGTTCGGTTTTTTGCAGCAAGCGCATGAACGTGTCTTGAGCCAGGTCCGCTGCATCCGCCGCATTGCCCAGGCGACTGCGCAGCCACCGGTTGAGCC
This sequence comes from Pseudomonas sp. HT11, assembly GCF_044875395.1. Taxonomy (NCBI): domain Bacteria; kingdom Pseudomonadati; phylum Pseudomonadota; class Gammaproteobacteria; order Pseudomonadales; family Pseudomonadaceae; genus Pseudomonas; species Pseudomonas sp. HT11. Next base: position 129,000 of record NZ_CP173217.1, read on the forward strand.
AGCTGTGATGGGCGCTGTAAAGCGTCTGCACAACAGGTTCACAAGGGATGTACTCGGTAGATGGCATTCACACAGGCCCGGCCAAACGTCACAAATGATAATTAGTCGCATTGTCTGGGAGGCTGAAAAATTTTGCAACGCCAGAGCCTGCAGATCTACCGCCGGTCGGGTTCCTACTCAAAATGAGGATGCTTCTCACAAATTTCTAAGATTTATCCTGGCCTGGCCGAAAGCCTGACGAGCCATGCGTGCACCGAAATAGAGCGGTCGCAGAGTCCGCCTATCCCGTTACATGGAATGTTCCACTCGGCACGCTCATCCCCATTTGGCAAAAGAAGTCGATGAAATGAATCTTAAGTTCAGTCATAAAATTCTGCTGGCCGCATCAGGCGTCGTGGTTCTCGCGTTCGCGTTATTCACGCTTTACAACGACTACCTGCAGCGCAGCACCATCAAGCAAAACCTGGACTCGTCTATCCAGCAATCAGGCGAACTCACGGCCAGCAGTGTGCAGAACTGGCTCAGTGGCCGCATTCTGGTACTCGAAAGCCTGGCGCAAAACGTTGCCCATCAGGGCAGTCAGGCCGATCTTCCTGGTTTGGTTGATCAGCCGGCGTTCACCTCGAACTTCCAGTTCACCTACGTCGGGCAAACCAACGGGGTGTTCACCCAGCGTCCTGACGCGAAGATGCCTGACGATTACGACCCGCGTCAGCGCCCTTGGTACAAGCAGGCGGTGGCTGCCGATAAACCCATGCTGACTCCGCCTTACATGGCCGCAGTCGGCGGGCAGATCGTAACCATTGCTCTGCCCGTCAAAAAGAACGGTGAGCTGTTGGGTGTGGTCGGCGGCGACCTGAGCCTGCAAACCCTGGTGAAGATCATCAACTCGGTAGACTTCGGCGGGATCGGCCATGCGTTCCTGGTCAGCGCCGATGGCCAGGTCATCGTCAGTCCTGACCAGGACCAGGTGATGAAAAACCTCAAGGACATCTACCCAGGTACCAACCTGCGTATCGAAAAGGTCAGCCAGGACGTGGTTCTCAATGGCCAGGACCGCATTCTTTCGTTCACGCCGATCAGCGGTTTGCCCGGTGCAGATTGGTACATCGGTCTGTCGATCGACAAAGACAAAGCCTACGCACCACTTGGCAAATTCCGTACTTCGGCGTTGATCGCCATGCTGATCGCGGTTGTCGCCATTGCCGTGCTGTTGAGCCTGTTGATCCAAGTACTGCTGCGCCCGCTGACCACCATGGGTGTGGCCATGCAGGACATTGCCCAGGGTGAGGGCGATTTGACTCGCCGCCTGGACGTAACCAGCAAGGACGAGTTTGGCGAGGTAGGCAGCGCCTTCAACCAGTTCGTCGAGCGTATCCACGCGTCTATTTCCGAAGTGTCTTCGGCAACGCGTCAGGTGCATGACCTGTCCCAGCGCGTGATGGCGTCGTCGAACGCCTCGATCATCGGCTCGGACGAGCAAAGCGCACGCACCAACAGCGTGGCCGCGGCGATCAACGAGCTGGGTGCCGCTACCCAGGAAATTGCGCGTAACGCAGCTGATGCTTCGCAGCATGCCAGTGGTGCCAGTGAACAAGCAGACGACGGGCGCAAGGTGGTGGAGAAAACCATCCTGGCAATGTCGGAACTGTCGCAGAAGATCAGCCTGTCCTGCACTCAGATCGAAACCCTGAACGCCAGCACCGACAACATTGGCCACATCCTTGATGTGATTAAAGGCATCTCCCAGCAAACCAACTTGTTGGCGCTCAATGCCGCAATCGAGGCCGCGCGTGCCGGGGAAGCCGGGCGTGGGTTTGCCGTGGTTGCCGATGAAGTGCGTAACCTCGCTCACCGTACCCAGGAGTCCGCCGAAGAGATCCACAAGATGATCACGTCGCTGCAAGTGGGCTCGCGTGAGGCGGTGACCACCATGAACGCCAGCCAGACCTCCAGCGAGGAGAGCGTTGAAGTGGCCAACCAGGCCGGCGAGCGCCTGGTCAGCGTGACGCAGCGAATCGTCGAGATCGATGGCATGAACCAGTCGGTCGCGGCGGCTACCGAGGAGCAGACCGCTGTGGTTGAGACCCTCAATGTCGACATCAACCAGATCAACCTGCTGAATCAGCAGGGTGTGGCCAACCTCAACGAAACGCTGAAGGACTGCGATGCGCTGTCTCAGCAAGCGAGCCGCCTGAAGCAACTGGTCGACAGCTTCAAAATCTGACCGGGCCCTGCAGGAGCGAGGCGTCTCGCTCCTGCTGATCAGCTGAACATCTGGCGTACATTCTCCAGGGCAGTGTCGGCGAAGGTCTGCACAAACTGTTCAAACGCCGCCTGGGTGGTATCGACCGGCTCACCCATGAGCGTCCAGGTTGCCCGGGAACATCCTGTGCCGAGCGCTTCCACCTGCATGGCAGCCCACAGCCGGGCGACACCCAAGGTGTTGTAGAGTGTGGTCCAGGTCATGTACATGGCGTCGTCGTCGCGGCTGTTGAGTTGCTCAACGACGCAATGGCCATCGTGGAAATATTTCGTGCGCAAGGCGCCTATGCCTGTGCCCGTCATTTCGACGTGCGAGAGAGTCGGAACGAAGGCATCAAAGCCTGCAAAATTGCCCACCACTTGCCACAGATCAGCGGCCTCGCACGCGACGTCAACAGACGCCACCACCGGTGTGCCGTTCGGGTTGCGAATTAATGTATCGGGTTGCAGCAGATTCATAGAAATGTCCTGAACGGTCAGAGAAAGCCGATGGCCTTGAGGTGGTCGCAGCCCCTGCGCAACAGCGCCGGGTCCTTGTGCGGGTACTGCTCGCCCATCGCCTCCACACCCTGGCGTGCGTTCTCGTGGCAAATCATCGTGATGTCGCTGATGTCTTCTGCGAGGTTATCCAGGTAGAAGCCCAGCACGCCAAACAGCGCGTTATCGGGGCCTACCGTTCGCAGCTCGGTCTGCCACTGCGCAACGCTTACTCGCTCGAAGCAGTGGCCTGCCTGACTGAATGCATCAAGGTAGTGATCCCAGCTCAAAGGCTGTGGGTTGTGCAGGTTGAATACGTTTCGTCTTGCAACAAAGCGGCCGCAATGAAACGCAACAAAACGGGCAAAGAAGTCCACCGGCATCAGGTCGAAGTTCACCTGCAGGCGCGGCGCCAGGCCCAATTGCAACGAACCCTTGAGCATCATCATCAGACGGTTGTTTTGCGGCTTGCAGACGCCGTTGCGGCTATTGAAAGCGATGTTTCCCGGGCGATAGATGTTCACCCATGCGCCTTGCTCGACTGCACGCCCCAGCAAGCGTTCGGCGACCCACTTGGAGAGGTTGTAGCCATTCTTGAGGTAGAGCGGCAACGTGGTTGCAGCCGGCGTTTCGAGGATGTGTCCCTGGGCGTCGACACTGCTGCAGGCCGACAGGGTCGAGATGAAATTGAAGACTTTCTTGCAGTGGGTTTCACACAGGCGCAGGCACTCACGTATCGGTTCGACGTTGTCCTGGGCGAGTGAGGCGTAATCCATCACATGATTGACCCGCGCCGCGTTGTGCACCAAGACCCCGTGGTTACGGGCGAGGTGCTCATACACATCGCTGGCCAGGCCCAGCCGGGGCAAGCCCATATCGGCGGCATATACCTGCACCCGACTCAAATCCAGATGTTCCAGCCGGTACTCGCGCAATGCCTGGGTGAACCGCGTCATCGCCGACTGCCCCGGCTGTTCACGCACCAGGCATGCCACCTCCTGCACACCGCCGGCCAACAAGGCTTCGACGAGGTGCACGCCGACGAAACTGTTGGCGCCCGTGACAATCACCTTGCGCGGATCGCCAGCGCGGTCCTCATGCAGCGTTTCTATATTCAGCGCTTGCGACGCATCCTTTTCCACCTGGCCTGACAGTGCATGCGGCAGTGCGCCGTCTTCCATCAGCACGCAGAGCGTACGAATTGTCGGTGCTTCAAAGAAACTGCTCAGTGAAAGGCTGCGGCCAAACGCTTTGCGCAGACGCAGCAGCAGGGTGGACAGCAGAATGGAATGACCGCCCAGGTTGAAAAACCCATCGTCGATGGAAATGTCGCCATCCGGCACCGCCAACAACTCGCTCCACAGCGCCACCAACCGCATTTGCAGAGGCGTTCGTGCAGCATTGCAGTCGTTGCGCGCAGTGGCGTGTTTCGGTATCGCCAGCAATGCCTGGCGGTCGATCTTGCCGTGGTGAGTGCGCGGCAGAGTGGGTAATTCTGTCCACACCTCGGGCTGCATGTAGGTCGGCAGCCATTGCCGCGCATGGTGCTTGAGGCCCCCCATGGTGGCGCCTGGTTCGGGTTGGGCGGCAAAGCTGAGGATCCTGCGGTCAGGATCAATCAGCACCGCCACTTGGCGAAACAGCCGACTGCTACGCAGGCATTGCTCAATCTCCTGGGGCTCGACCCGAAAGCCGCGGATCTTCACCTGATCATCCCGCCGGCCGCCCAGTTCGATACCGTCGGCCGTCCATTTCGCCCGGTCGCCACTGCGGTATGCCCTCACTGATCGGCCGCCCGGCAGTGTCAGCTCAACAAACGGGCTGTCGGCCCCTTGCGGCGCGCTCACATACCCAAGGCCCAGGCCAGGGCCGACGATATACAGATCGCCCATCACCTGTTCATCCACCGGGTGCAGGTCGTCGTCGAGGATCAGCACCTGGCTGTTGGCAATGGGGCGGCCAAGATTGCGTGTGCTGTCACCGGGCTGGAACGTTCGGTGGGTGACCAGTACCGTCGTTTCGGTAGGGCCGTAGAAATTGTGCAGGTGGCATTGGCTCGCCAGGCATTCGATCACATGCGGCTCGCAGGCATCGCCGCCCGTCATCAAGTGAGTCAAACCCAAGGGCTGATCCAGCGGCAGAATGCTCAGCAGCGCCGGCGGCAGAAACGCGTGGCTGATGCCCTGTTGGCGAATCAGCTCGACCAGTTGCTGAGGATCGTGCCGTTGGCGCTCGCTCGGGACGACCAACTCGGCCCCGGCTATCAGGGCAGGGAAGATGTCGATCAGCGCTGAGTCAAAACTCAGCGGCGAAAATTGCAGCACGCGGCTGTGCTCGTCCAACGACATACAGGCGCCAAGCCAGGCGGTGAAATGCGCAAGGTTGCGTTGGCTGAGCAGTACGCCTTTCGGTTGGCCGGTGGTGCCTGAGGTGAAAAGCGCCACGCAGGGCGCCTCGCTGCTGGGACGATGCTGCATCAGCGGGCGTGTGATGTCGGCACAGGTCGGGTCGACAGTGCTGACATTCAGGGTAACGAAATCGTCGCGCAAAGGGTGCTGACCCTCTACCACCAATACCCTGGCGTTGCTGCTTTGCAGCATGGCGCGCTGGCGTTGCGGCGGATGATCCGGTGCCAGTGGCAGGTACACCGCGCCGCAACCCAGCACCGCCAGAATGCTGGCATACAGATCGACGGATTTTTCCAGGCACACGCCGACCACGGTTGGCGTCTGCGCCTGTTCCAGCAGGGGCCGCAGGCCTTGCTGGATCGACACGGCGCGATCCAGTAATTGACGGTAGGTCAGCACGCTGCCCGCGATGTTCAGCGCCGGTCGTTCAGCAAAGGAATGAAGGCTGGCCTGTAACCGTTCGATCATCGGCACCTGGGCAGCCTGTAACAGTGCCGGCTGCGAAGTACGGTTGAATCGATGCAGGAACGCCAACCCATCAAGCCCTTGAAGGCCTTGCTCAGGCCAGGCATTAGCGACGGTTGTTGCCGAAAAAAACGCCGGGTCTCGCGAGAATTGGCTGACCAGTGAGGCTACCCATTCCACCAGGGCATTCGTCGCTTGTTGGCGCAATCGCTCGCCGTTGCCGCTGGGCTCCTCGGTAATATTGCGTATCGACAGTACGCGACGGGTCTGGTCATAGCAGCGCAATTGCACCGCAGGAAGCCCGTGTTCAGACACCGGGCCAATGCCCAGTCGCAGGCTGATCCGCTGGGTTCTATCGGCAGGCTCGCGCAGCGGTTGGCTGCCGTCTTCAATCATGACGTCGAGGGACTCCGTCGCGGTGACATGTCCGTACTGCTCCAGCGTTTGCCTGATCGCTTCCAGGGCTTTGCTGGTGCCGCTCCATCCCATGTTCAAGCGCCTCATGGCTGCCTCCCCGATTCGGGTAAATAGGCGCTCAGGGCCAGGGCGACGCTCGGGGTGTGCAGCACACCGCTGTGGTGCAGAAAACCCATGATATTGCCGAGCAGCGGGTGCTGGCGGGTGATGGGAAAGTGCAGCGCTGCGACTTCGTCCTCAAGCGCACGGCGAACGTCGGCGCCGACGTCCAGGTGTTCGATCAACTGCAGATCGAAAGCTTTCTGCAGATCGTTGGTCAGGTAATGCGTCAAGAACACCGGCAAGGTAGCCGCGATGCTGTCGCGGTCGGCCGGGTTTGCCGACTGCCAGTAGATACGCACCAGGTGGGTCCAGAACTGTGCATGGCGGCCTTCATCAAACAGGTGGTCGGCCATCAAGCCGCGTATGGACGGTTTGACGCTGTCATCTTTGGCAAACGCCGCGACGTCATGGGTGATGGTGTTCTCGGCGATAGCCACGCCAATCAATTCCACGGCATCACGCAGGTGCGGCGGTGCCAGCGCCTGGGCTGCGGGCAAGGCATGGCTCAGTTCGATTTGGCCAGGCAAGTCGAGCGGTTGCAGGCCCGTCATGGCCACGGTCTGTTGCAGGAAATCCAGCGCGACCAGCGCGTGGTAATCCTCATCGACCACGACGGTCATTGCGTCGTAGCGACAGGCGAGGGGGAAGGTCAGCGAGAAGCGATTCTTGGCAATGCTGCGAGCGGTCTTGTCGACGATCTCGGTTTCGAAGATCACCACGTCATTGAGGAATTTGTAGAAGCTTTGCACCAGCACGAAGTCGCGCCACTGCGAGCAATGCTCAAGGAAAGTCGCGCTCAGCACCAGGGGCTGGCGGCTCGCGGGATAGATCAGCCTGTCGTCGTTTTCCAGCATGCGCCGCGGACGTGTACGCAGGGTTGCACGGCGTTCCCAGTCATCGGCGAAGGAGCGATAGTCGGCGGCGTTCATGGCTGCCTCTCTTGCAGCGAGGCGCGCACGTCGTCCCAGAAGCGGAGGCGGCTGTGCACGGCGCCCAGAGCGATTTCATCGGCCTGGCGTTGGCGAGTCGGGTCTGTACCGATCAGGCGCTGAAGTAGCAGCTCTGCGGCGGGCCCATGCCCTTGCGTGTCCAGTTCGATGTGACGGTTCAAGTAGTAGCAGAAGGTCGGCGCCTGGCGGCCCTTGAATACATCGCCGCGCAGAATGCACGCGAACGTGGTGGGAATGACGCTCTCGCGTCCATGCAGGAAGGCGGACGCTACGCCGTGGGTGGGCGCGTTCAAGGCGATCTGCAACGTGCTTTCGACAAAGCGGGCTACGCCTGGCGGCGCATCGACCTGATGCAAGGCTGCGCCGGCTTCGGTCCCTTGACGCTGCAGCTCAATGAAGCGCCGGACGACGCGGGTGTCAGCGCCTACTTCGGCCATCGCTTGCAGGTACAGGTCGAAGTGGCTGCAATGGCCCTGTGCGGGGTGTGCATCGGACTCTTCACCGAGCACGATTTCGTTGATGAGGCGTGCCGCTTGCGGGTCGAGGGGCGGCAGCCAGGGTAATTGCGTGCAGCTCAGGTCCTGCTGCAAGCGTTTGGTCAGGCTCATGAAGTCCCAAACGGCAAATACATGGTGTTGCATAAAACGCTGTAACTTGGTCAATGAAGTTATTTCTTCAAATAACGGATGGCTGCACAGCTGCAGTTTCTTTTGTTCAAGTAAGTGTTGATGCATGGTTGATGCCTATAAGTTATTGCGACTGCTCTGAAAACAGTGTTGGGATTTATAACTGGGCGTGCATGCGTGGCGCATAGCCAGACCCCGCGCGCAGTAAGAACGCGACTAGACTGCGCAGCAAAATGAAGTGTTTGTTGTATGAGGCAGCGATAGTAAGCTGATTAAACGTTTGGGCGAGATGGTGAAAGTATTAGATATTTTTTCGAAATACAGTTTGTTGTAAGTAACTTGCTTGAATGGAAGTGGGACGTTTCTTTAAGTTAGCCGGGCATCAATAAATAGGCGATGTATACCGTGGGGGCCCTTCCGCACAGAAAGGGGCCTTCACCGTATAAGGATCTACAAAACGCGTGGTAAAACTTACTGCGTGTCGAGTGTTGCGGCGGCTTCAAGACCGTTGAGGTAGGTGGAGATGACCTCCATGCCGCGCATCAGGTGGTTGCGCAACGTCAGGATGCTTTCGTCGGTTTTCTTCTGGGCTACCAGGCTCAGCAGTTCACGGTGATCTTCCTGGGACGTCTCGCCCAGCCCCATCGCTTCGAGGTTGAAGCGCAGAAAGCGTTCTTCCTCGTTCAAGCCGTGTTCAACCAACTTGAGCAAACGCTGGTTGGGTGCCTTGCTATAAAGCGCCATGTGAAACAGACGATTGAGACGGCCGATCTCGGCGTAATCTTTCTCCTGCTCCAGCGCTTTGATCAAGGCGTCGGCTTCGGCAATGTCGGCGTCGGTAAGCAACGGGATCGACAGGCGCAGCGCTTCGGATTCCAGCAGCATGCGCAGGGCATAGGTTTCAGCTGAATTGTCTTCGATCAACGGCGCAACCACGGCGCCCTTGTGCGTCACCACATGCAGCAAAGACTGGGCTTCCAGCTGGCGCAAAGCTTCGCGCACGGGCATGCGGCTGACACCGAACAGGCTGGCGAGCTCTTGCTGGCGCATCGCGGTACCACAGGGCAGTCGACCGTCGAGAATGGCATTGCGCAGGGTTTCTTCAATAACGGCGCGGGCAAGGTGGGCGGGAATAGGCCCGCTGATTTTGATGCTGCTTAACGGGTTCGGCTTCTGCGTCACGGTTACGCTATCCTCCTTATTGTTGAATGGAGTGTGTTTAATTGGATCCAATGCACACTAAAGATGGCCCACACGCTTGTCAAACAGCCAAAGTTTCCGTTTGTAAGGGCTTACAAGCTGTACTTTGTGCATCCCACAGCGGGGGGTCATGAACTTCGCCCCCGTATGAATGATTGCACTGTGCCATTGTTTTTTGTCGGTTGAGGCTTCACCATCCTTTGAAATTCCGTCTCTCTTCACGGACTGAACGCCTTGGCGGTAAGTTTTATTCCCTCTCGAATCCTTAGCTGGCTATTTTCAGCGATTCTGTTGGCTGGCTTGATGCTCGGCGGGCTGCATGCCGATTGGGATTTCTCTCAGATCAGCCGCAAAGCCACCGCCTTGTACGGGCCGCTGGGTGAGGGCCAGCAGCGGATTGACGCCTGGCAGCGGTTGCTCGCGACCCAAAAGCAGGTCGACGAGCAGGAGCAGCTCAAGGTCGTCAATCTGTTCTTCAACAAGCAAATGACGTACGTGGAAGACATCGACCTGTGGCACGTGGTCGATTATTGGGAGACGCCCATCGAAGCCCTGTGGAAAGGTGCCGGAGATTGTGAAGACTATGCAATCGCCAAGTATTTCAGCCTGCGTCACCTGGGCGTTTCCAGCGACAAATTGCGCATTACCTACGTCAAGGCCTTGCGTCAGAATCGCGCGCACATGGTGCTGACGTATTATTCGACCCCGAACGCCATCCCGCTGGTGCTCGATAGCCTGATGGACGAGATCCTGCCGGCCACCCGCCGTACCGACCTGATTCCCGTGTATTCCTTCAACGCCGAGGGTTTGTACCTGCCCGGCGCCAAGGGCAACACGAAAGTCGGTGATACCAAACGCTTGTCGCGCTGGCAGGATGTGTTGAGAAAAATGCGTGCCGAAGGCTTCCCGGCCGAGCCTGCCAACTAGGAGTAACTGATCGGATGTCTCTGTTCAAACAACTATTGATCGCAATCTGTCTGTTCCTGGTGGTCGCCTTCAGTGGCAGCTTCATGGTCAGCCTGGAAAGCTCGCGCACCCAATACGTCAACCAGCTTCGCTCCCACGCGCAGGATGCGGCGACCGCACTGGCGTTGTCGCTGACGCCCAATATCGACGACCCGGCCATGGTCGAACTGCTGGTCAGCTCGATCTTCGACAGCGGCTATTACGCAAGCATCCGCGTGGTGGACCTGGCCACGGATAAAACCATCGTCGAGCGCAGCGGCATTCCCGACAACAACGGTGTGCCCAACTGGTTCGTGAAATTGATCGGCCTGGAGCCGGCGGGTGGCGATGCGCTGGTCAATCGCGGCTGGGAGCAGGCGGCGCGCGTGGAGGTGGTCAGTCACCCGATGTTCGCCCTGGCCAAACTCTGGCAAAGCGCCCTGGGCAGCCTCGGCTGGCTGTTGCTGTGCGGCGCGGTCAGTGCGGTGCTTGGCGCGTTGTTGCTGCGTCGGCAGTTGAAGCCATTGGACTACATGGTCAAGCAGTCCCACGCCATTGCCCGTCGCGAGTTTCTCAGCTTGCCCGACCTGCCGCGCACGCCGGAACTGCGCCGCGTAGTGCAGGCCATGAACCAGATGGTGGAAAAGCTCAAGGCGCTGTTCCAGGAGCAGGCCGAGCGCAGCGAAAAGCTGCGCATCGAGTCCTATCAAGACAACCTCACCGGCCTCGCCAACCGGCGTTATTTCGAAATGCAGCTCAACGCCCGCGTGAGTAACCCGGAAGAGACCAGCTCCGGCTATCTGCTGCTGCTGCGGGTCAAGGACCTGGCCGGTCTCAACCAGCGCCTCGGGGGCCAGCGTACCGACCAATTGCTGCAAGCGGTCGGCGAACAGCTGCTGCGCGAGTGCGAGCCGTACCCGGAAACCCACAACCTCGTCACCCGTATCCGTGGCGGTGAGTTTGCGGTGCTGGCGCCGGGGCTGGTGCGCGAAGAAGCGCTGCAACTGGCGCAGAACCTTGAGACCACGTTGCTCAGCCTGCAGGCCACTGGCGCCAGTGATGTCACGCCGGTTGCCTATATCGGCCTGGCACCGTTCAACCATGGTGACTCGCCTCAAGCGTTGTTGACCCTGGCTGACCAAGCCCTGGCCCAGGCCGAAGGGCAGGGCGACACCAGCTGGGTGTGCCTGGACCATAGCGCCGCCGCCAGCGTCGGCGACGATCACCATGCGTGGCACACGCTGCTCGACCAGGCCCTGACCCAGCAGCGTTTCCAGCTGTACTTCCAACCGGTCGTCGCCAGCCAGGACCCGCAGCTGGTCTTGCACTACAAAGTGCTGTCGCGCTTGCAGGATGAAGACGGCCACACGATACCTGCCGGGCGTTTCCTGCCGTGGCTTGAGCGCTTCGGCTGGACGGCGCGCCTGGACCGCTTGATGCTCGAGCAGGTACTCAAGCAAATGGCCGGCCACAGCCATAGCCTGGCGCTGAACCTGTCTGCCGCGACCTTGCAGGATGCTCAGGCGCTGAATCGGATTTTTGAGCTGCTGCGCCAGCACAGCAACCTGGGCCCGCGCCTGACCCTGGAAATCGGTGAAGAACAATTGCCGGAACAGGCGCTGCTGGAGCAGTTGACCCAGCGCCTGCGCGAGCTGGGCTTCTCTCTGAGCCTGCAGCGCTTTGGTGGGCGTTTCAGCATGATCGGCAACCTTGCACGGCTGGGCCTGGCGTACCTGAAAATCGACGGCAGCTACATCCGCGCCATCGATCAGGAAAGCGACAAACGCCTGTTTATCGAGGCGATCCAGCGTGCGGCCCACAGCATCGACTTGCCATTGATTGCCGAGCGTGTGGAAACCGAAGGGGAGCTGAAGGTGATTCGCGAGATGGGGATATTTGGTGTGCAGGGGCAGCTATTCGGTGAACCGGCGCCCTGGAAATAATCCAAACCTAACGGGGCACTCGCTTGTGTGGGAGCTGGCTTGCCTGCGATAGCATCACTTCGGTCCGCCTGATACACCGAGGTGCCTGCATCGCAGGCAAGCCAGCTCCCAAAAAAGCCTGCCCCGGTTTAGCTTCGGTTTGCCTAACTAAATCAGATCAACCCAGTCTCTTCATCATTGATCAGGTGGCTCAACCCGCCCAACGCTTCCCGCGCGTGGGTACGGTCCATCAGCTTGGCCTGCGCTGCCGGCGGCAGGTCCGTCACGCTGATCACGCCCTTGCGCGTCAGCACCTGAATCAAGTCGTCCAGCACCCGAATCATCTCCAGGTCACTTTGCTTGAGCTGCGCCAGGCTGGTTTCCACCACTTCGTTGGCGTACCAGGCCTGAATCTCATGGTGATCGGCCGGCAGGGTCTCAGTTGATTCGGCAAAGGCGGCGGCCTCCACGCGACTCAGTGCACCCTGTGCATCACGTTGCACGTAAAACATAAGAAACCCTCGAAAATGAGCCACACGCGTTCACCAGCATAGGTCAATGGTGTGTTTATGAGCGCGAGTATGCGATGCAACCGCCCGTAAGAGCCAGTAACGCATCAGCCAAATAAATCGGCCGCCCGAGTGGGCGGCCGGTTCATCGCGTCTTAGGCGGTGTGATCGATCTTGATGGTCGGGTCGGCACCACTGATCAGCGAGTTGATGCTGGTGTGAGACCAATCGTTGCCTTCCAGCTTGATCGTCACATCGGCATTGGCCACGCCGCCAGCCGCGTTGAGCTTGCCTTCACTGCTGATTTGCAGGGTCGACACGCCGTCTACCGTGGTGATCTTGAGGTAGTTGTCGATGGTGCTGTCTGTCTCACCCTTCAACAGATCCTTGAGATCGATCCGGTCACCTTCCGAGGCTTTAAAGTCCTTGATCACATCGTTGCCCAGGTCACCCGCTTTCCACACGAAGGTGTCGGCGCCCGAACCACCGATCAGGATGTCGTTGCCCTGGCCGCCGATCAAGGTGTCGTCACCGGTGCCGCCCAGCAAGATGTCATTGCCTTTGCCACCGTCCAGGTAGTCGTTGCCGCCCTGGCCGAACAGGATGTCATCACCCGCGCCGCCCAACAGTGTGTCGTTGCCGTCTTTGGCGCCGGACACGTCGAAGTCGGCATAGTGCTCGGTCACGTACTGGTGCACGTTCGAGGTGGTCACCGCCGTGACCGCCACGCCGGTCTTCTGTGCAACAAAGGCCTGCAGTGCGTTGTAACCCTCACCGGTAATACCGCTGAAGCTCACCAGGTCGCCGAAGATGATGTCGTTGCCGTCACCCCCGTTGATCGTGTCGTTGCCCGGCAGCGTTGCCTCGGTGTGGCCGAGGATGGCGTTGGCCAGGTCCTTCGGATCGATGTTGCTTTGCGGCTTGCCATCGCTGTCGTACGGCCGGAGGTCATTGAGGCTGACGTCGCCGTTGATACCGATGGCTTCTACCGCCGACAAGCCTTTGAGCAGTGCAAAGCCGCTGCTGGAGTTGTTTGTGGTCGCTGTGCTGGTGCTGCTGCCACTGCCGTCGAGGTAGGAGACTTCAAACGTGCCGTCACCCTGGGCGTGCACGGTGCCGATCACGCCATTGTCGTACCAGCCGCCACTGCGGACCTGTACCCATTGGTGCAATTGGCCGCGGCTGTCGATCAACTGCAGGTTAGTGCCGTTGACGTTGATGCTGAACGTGTTACCCAGCACATAGTTGTTGGTGCTGATGTAGTCGTCCAAGCGACCATCGGTGACGCCGCTGTTGTAGAAGTCAGTGACCACCGGGTTGGTCTGCTCGCCGTTCTGGAAGTACGTCGGCTGGCCGTCGGTGATGAAGTAGGTCAGGTTGGTCGCGCCGGTGTTGCCGGTCGCCAGGCCGCTCTGGAAGAAGTTGGCCGTGGTCTTGAACACGTCTTCATAGTTGGTACCACCGCCCGACACCATCGAGTCCAGCACTGCCTTGAGCAACGTCAGGGCGTTTGGATCGTTGAGGTTGATGGCGACCGACTTGTTCACCTGGGTATCGAAATCCGCCAGGAAGATATTCACAGTCCCCGACGTGTTGGCGCCCAGGCTGTCTTTGAGCGAGTTGAACACCGAGGTCAAAGAAGCCTTCGCGGCGTTGACCGACGCGGTGCTCATGCTGCCGGAACTGTCCACCATGAACGCGATGTTGTAGTTCTTGCCCTGCACCACGTTCAGGCCGCCGATATCGGCCACGACGATGTCGTTGCCATCGGTGCCGGTAATCGCGTCACTGCCCGAGGTGCCCGTGATCGAGCTGTACGTGGCCGGGTACACCGTCACCGGCAATTGTGCGGTGGTGATGGCCGAACCGCCGAGGCTTTCGGTGGACGTCGAGGTGACGGTCAGGTTGAACTGGCCGCTGTAGTAGGTCGGCGGCTTGATGGTCAGGGTGCTCAGGTCCCAGCCGGTGACGTTGACTTCGCCCACGGTTTTGGTCGCGGTGAAGGTGTGCCCGGAAGCGTCGGTGAGCACAGAGCCTGCCGGTACGCCGCTGATCTTCACGCTCAGGGTTTCCGAGCCGTCGGTATCGGTCAGCGCGGTGGTGACCTTGGACAGCTTCACAGTGCCGTTTTCCTGGCCTTCGTTGAGCTTGTAGCCCACGTAGTAACCGTCACCGTTGCTGCCATGCAGGTCGGACACGGTCACGCCGGCGTTGGTCAGGTCAGTGATGCCGGTGTACAGCGCCGCGCCGCTGGTGCTCAGGTCTGTGGCCGCTGCGCCGTTGATTGACAGGTTGACGTCATAGCTGCCCGGGCCGGACTGGTTGGCGTGGTAAATCTCGATGCTGTAGTAGCCGCTGACGGTCGGGGTGATCGAGCCGCTGAACTTGCCACTGTTGGTGCCCCATTGCGCGCTGGCCACGTCTTTGCCGCCGACGTTGATCACCAGGCTGTCATCGCCGGTGCCGCTGAAGGTGTAGGACTTGCCGGCTTCCATGTACATCAGGCCGGAGATCTTCGAGCCCGCACCTGCCGCCACGTTGGCGGTGGATTCGACGTTGGTCACAATCGCGCTGCTGTTCGGCGTGCCGGCGTTATCAATGGCGTTTTTCAGGTCGGCCGGGGCCGCGCCGTTACCGTTGGTGCCGATACCGGCGATGCTGTTCCAGCTTTGCTTGAGCAAGCCCACCGAATTGACGTTGTTGTCAGCCACATTCAGGGTCGGTGCGTCGGCGACCGGCGTGATATCGACTTTCACCGTGGCGCTGGTGCCCAGGTCCTTGCCGTCGGTAGGCTGGAACTTGAACTGCGCGTAATCGGCCTGCTTGTTGCCAATGCCGGTGCCGCCATAACCGTCGGTGCCGGACTCGTTGGCGTTGGGCATAAAGCGCAACTGGCCGCCGTCGATCTGCGCCTTGGTGAAGGTCTGGCCGGCGGTCACGTTGGTCCAGGTGGAGCCGTCGGCCGCCAGGTATTGCAGCTTGCCGGCCACCGGCAGGTCGGTGATTTTCACGCCAAGGCTGGCTTGTGGCGAGTCCACATCGGTCACGCCGAAGTTGGCCCAGGTCAGGGCCAGCGGCGTGTCTTCGGTGCCGGTCACGGCGCTGCCGGTTGCCACTGGCGCATCGTTGACCGCCACCACGTTGACCGTGGCGGTAGCGACGTTGGAGTAATTGCCGCCATCGGTCACGGTCACGGTAATGGTCCGTGGCGTGGTGCTCGGGTCGTGGCTGTTGTTGGTGAACGTGATGTTCTTGATCTGCTGCATGTAGTCAGCCAGCGACGCCGTACCGGTCAGGGTCAGCGTGATCTTGCCGGTGGCAGGGTCTGTGGTCGGGGTCACAGTGATGCCGGTAACGCCTGCGTAGTTCAGCGAATCGCCCTGCTGAGTGTTGGTCAAGACCACGGTGGCGCCGGTCAGTTGGGTGCTGTCCGGATCGGTAATCTTGATGTCGGTGTCAGCAATCGACACGCCCGTGCCGCCTTCGGTGAACGAAGTCTTGTAGTCGGCACCGGTGGCGCCGCTGGAGTTGTTGGCATCCAGGTCGATGACCGGCGGCGCGTCGTTGTCGATGATGTTGGTGCTGACGCTGCCATTGCCGACCACCAGGTTTTCGAAGTTGCCGCCGGTGGTTTTATCGATAGTGATGACGATCGTTTCTGTCGGCTCGGTGATCTTGTCGTCGATCGTGTTGATCGTGAACGGCACGCTGCTGGCTCCGGCCGGGATCTTCACGGTGTACACGCCGGTGAAGTCCGAGCCATCGGTGGCGGTGCCGCTGTACTTGAGCGTCACGGTCACATCGGTTTGCGCCGGGTTGCTCAGGGTCAGGGTGTAGTTCGCCGTGCCGCCTTCAGTCACCGATGCGTCGCCGGTAATGCTGATGGTGGTGTTGTTGATCACATCCGTCACCTTGGTGGTCACGGTGCTGCCGTCGACGATCAAATGCTCGTACTTGTCGCCGCCGCTGACCACGCCGGTGATCTTGGCGGTCACGTCGTTGGCGCCGACGTACGCATCGTTAGGCGCAGTGGCGGTCGCGGTGTTGCTGGACTGGCCGTTGCCGATGGTAATGGTCGAGCCGTTATCCAACTTCACCACCAGGTCGGAGCCGACGTTGGTTACGGCATTGCCGTTCTTGTCGACCAGGGACGCGGTGTAAGTGATCTGGCCGCCTTCGCTGACCGAGCCGTTGGCTTTGAGCGACACGGTCACGTCATCGATGGTGTCGTTGACGACGGTGGTCGCGCCGCCTGGGGTGATGGTCACGCCCTCGAAATTACCGCCGGTAGTGCCGGTGATCTTCACGGTCTGGGTGCTTTTGTCGATGAACACGTCATCGCTTGGCGCATTGACGGTCACCTGGCCGACCAGGGAATCCTTGGCAATCTTGATCGTGGCGCCGTTATCCAGGGTGACCACCATGTCGCTGCCGGCCTTGTTGCTCAAGGTGGCGGTGTAGGTGATGGTGCCGCCTTCGTTGACCGCACTTGACGCGCTCAGGGTCACGGTCGTCAGGTCGGTGGTGCCCGGTGTGTCGTATACGGTGGTGCTCACCGGATCCTTGACCGGCACCAGGTTCTCGAACTGCTCACCACCGGTGACGCCCTTGATGGCCGCAGTCACCGTCTGGTTGCCGGCGTACACATCGTTAGGCGCGACAACGGTGGCCGTGCTGGAACTCTGGCCGTCGGCAATGCTGATGGTCTTGCCGTTATCCAGCTCGACCACCACAGTTTTGCCGACGTTATTGACGGCATGACCGTCTTTGTCGACCAGGGTGGCGGTGTAGACGATGTTGCCTTTCTCGCCGACGCTGCCGGTGGCGGTCAGGAGGATTCTCACCGTATCAATGGTGTCGTTGACCACGGTAGTGGCGCCGCCTGGCGTCACGCTGAGGTTTTCGAAATTGCCGCCGGTCGTGCCGGCGATCTTGACGGTCTGGGTGCTCTTGTCGATGAACACGTCATCGCCTGGCGCATTGACGGTCACCTGGCCGACCAGAGAATCCTTGGCAATCTTGATCGTCGAGCCGTTATCCAGGGTGATCACCATGTCGCTGCCAGCCTTGTTGCTCAAGGTGGCGGTGTAGGTGATGGTGCCGCCTTCGTTGACTTCGCTTGGCGCGCTCAGGGTCACGGTGGTGGTGTCGATCGAGTCGGTGATGCTCGTCACGGCAGCGGCCGGATTCGCCGCCAGGTTCTCAAAATTACCGCCGGTTGCCTTGGTGATCGTCGTGCTGACAGTCGACGCGTTGTTGTAAACGTCGTTCGGCGGCGTTTGGAAAACGACCGTGCCCGAAGACTTGCCCGCTTCGATGTTGATCGTCTGGCCGTTGCTCAGCGTGACGGTCACAGCGGTTTGCGCTGGGTTGGTCAGCGTGGCGGTGTAAGTGATGTTGCCGCCTTCAACGACCGATGGATCCGCCGTCAGCGTGACGGTGGTGGTGTCGATCGAATCGGTGATGGTGGTGGTCGCTGGCGCAGGGTTGGTTGCCAGGTTTTCGAAGTTGCCACCGGTAGCGTTGGTGATCGTGGTGTTGACGGTCGAGCCGTTGTTGTAGACGTCGTTGGCTGGAGTTTCGAAAACTACAGTTCCGCTGGACTTGCCTGCTTCGATGTTGATCGTCTGGCCGTTGCTCAAGGTAACCGTCACAGCGGTTTGCGCTGGGTTGGTCAGCGTGGCGGTGTAGGTGATGTTGCCGCCTTCAACGACCGATGGATCTGCCGTCAAAGTGACGGTGGTTGTGTCGATCGAGTCGGTGATCGTGGTGGTTGCTGGCGCTGGGTTGGTTGCCAGGTTTTCGAAGTTGCCACCGGTGGCGCTGGTGATCGTCGTGTTGACGGTCGAACCGTTGTTGTAGACGTCGTTGGCCGGGGTTTCGAAAACCACAGTTCCGCTGGACTTGCCCGCTTCGATGTTGATCGTCTGACCATTGGAAAGCGTCACAGTCACCGCAGTTTGCGCCGGGTTAGTCAGCGTAGCGGTGTAGGTAATGTTGCCGCCTTCAACGACCGATTGATCAGCCGTCAGAGTGACGGTGGTGGTGTCGATCGAGTCGGTGATGGTGGTAGTCGCTGGTGCTGGGTTAGTCGCCAGGTTCTCGAAGTTACCGCCAGTGGCATTAGTGATCGTCGTGTTGACGGTCGAACCGTTGTTGTAAACGTCGTTAGCCGGGGTTTCAAACACCACCGAGCCTGCAGATTTACCGGCTTCGATGACGATGGTCTGGCCATTGCTCAGCGTCACGGTGACCGGAGTTTGCGCCGGGTTTGTCAGCGTAGCGGTGTAGGTAATGTTGCCGCCTTCAACGACCGATTGATCAGCCGTCAAAGTGACGGTGGTGGTGTCGATCGAGTCGGTGATCGTGGTGGTGGCTGGCGCAGGGTTGGTTGCCAGGTTCTCGAAGTTGCCACCGGTGGCGCTGGTGATCGTCGTGTTGACGGTCGAACCGTTGTTGTAAACGTCGTTAGCTGGGGTTTCGAAAACTACAGTTCCGCTGGACTTGCCCGCTTCGATGTTGATCGTCTGGCCGTTGCTCAGCGTGACCGTCACAGCGGTTTGCGCAGGGTTGGTCAGCGTGGCGGTGTAAGTAATGTTGCCGCCTTCAACGACGGATGGATCTGCTGTCAGCGTGACGGTGGTGGTGTCGATCGAATCGGTAATCGTGGTGGTCGCTGGCGTAGGGTTGGTCGCCAGGTTCTCGAAGTTACCACCAGTGGCGTTGGTGATCGTCGTGTTGACGGTCGAACCATTGTTGTAAACATCGTTAGCCGGGGTTTCAAACACCACCGAGCCTGCAGATTTACCGGCTTCGATGACGATGGTCTGGCCATTGCTCAGCGTCACGGTTACCGCGGTTTGCGCCGGGTTAGTCAGCGTAGCGGTGTAAGTGATGTTGCCGCCTTCAACAACCGATGGGTCCGCCGTCAGGGTGACGGTAGTGGTATCAATCGAATCAGTAATCGTGGTGACTGCTGGCGCAGGATTGGTCGCCAGGTTTTCGAAATTACCGCCAGTGGCGTTGGTGATCGTCGTGTTGACGGTCGAACCGTTGTTGTAAACGTCGTTAGCCGGGGTTTCGAAAACCACAGTTCCGCTGGACTTGCCCGCTTCGATGTTGATCGTCTGGCCGTTGCTCAAGGTAACCGTCACAGCGGTTTGCGCTGGGTTGGTCAGCGTGGCGGTGTAGGTGATGTTGCCGCCTTCAACGACCGAAGGATCTGCCGTCAGAGTGACGGTGGTGGTATCGATCGAGTCGGTGATGGTAGTGGTCGCTGGCGCTGGGTTGGTTGCCAGGTTTTCGAAGTTACCGCCAGTGGTGTTGCTGATCGTCGTGTTGACGGTCGAACCATTGTTGTAAACGTCGTTGGCCGGAGTTTCGAAAACCACAGTTCCGCTGGACTTGCCCGCTTCGATGTTGATCGTCTGGCCGTTGCTCAGCGTGACCGTCACAGCGGTCTGTGCCGGGTTGGTCAGCGTGGCGGTGTAAGTGATGTTGCCGCCTTCAACGACGGATGGATCTGCCGTCAGAGTGACGGTGGTGGTGTCGATCGAATCGGTAATCGTGGTGGTCGCTGGCGCAGGATTGGTTGCCAGATTTTCGAAGTTACCGCCGGTGGCGTTGGTGATCGTCGTATTGACGGTCGAACCATTGTTGTAGACGTCGTTTGCCGGAGTTTCGAAAACCACAGATCCGCTGGACTTGCCCGCTTCGATGTTGATCGTCTGGCCGTTGCTCAAGGTAACCGTCACAGCGGTTTGCGCTGGGTTGGTCAGAGTGGCGGTGTAAGTGATGTTGCCGCCTTCAACGACCGATGGATCTGCCGTCAGGGTGACGGTGGTGGTGTCGATTGAATCGGTGATCGTAGTGGTGGCTGGCGCTGGGTTGGTTGCCAGGTTTTCGAAGTTACCGCCAGTGGCATTGGTGATCGTCGTGTTGACGGTCGAGCCGTTGTTGTAGACGTCGTTGGCCGGAGTTTCGAAGACTACCGAACCCGCAGATTTACCGGCTTCGATGACGATGGTCTGACCATTAGAAAGCGTCACAGTCACCGGAGTTTGCGCCGGGTTAGTCAGCGTAGCGGTGTAAGTAATGTTGCCGCCTTCAACGACCGATTGATCAGCGGTCAAAGTGACGGTGGTGGTGTCGATCGAATCAGTAATCGTGGTGGTCGCTGGCGCTGGGTTGGTCGCCAGGTTCTCAAAGTTGCCGCCAGTTGCACCGGCAATAGTGGTGCTAACGGTGGAACCATTGTTGTAGACGTCGTTAGCCGGGGTTTCGAAAACTACCGTTCCGCTGGACTTGCCTGCTTCGATGTTGATCGTCTGGCCGTTGCTCAAGGTAACCGTCACAGCGGTTTGCGCTGGATTGGTCAACGTGGCGGTGTAAGTAATGTTGCCGCCCTCAACGACCGATGGATCAGCCGTCAAAGTGACGGTAGTGGTGTCGATCGAGTCGGTGATCGTGGTGGTGGCTGGCGCAGGGTTGGTTGCCAGGTTCTCGAAGTTGCCACCGGTGGCGCTGGTGATCGTCGTGTTGACGGTCGAACCGTTGTTGTAGACGTCGTTGGCCGGGGTTTCGAAAACCACAGTTCCGCTGGACTTGCCCGCTTCGATGTTGATCGTCTGGCCGTTGCTCAGCGTCACGGTTACCGCGGTTTGCGCTGGGTTGGTCAACGTGGCGGTGTAGGTGATGTTGCCGCCTTCAACGACCGATGGGTCCGCAGTCAGAGTGACGGTGGTGGTGTCGATCGAATCGGTAATCGTGGTGGTCGCTGGCGTAGGGTTGGTCGCCAGATTCTCGAAGTTGCCACCGGTGGCGTTGGTGATCGTCGTATTGACGGTCGAACCGTTGTTGTAAACGTCGTTGGCCGGAGTTTCGAAAACCACAGATCCGCTGGACTTGCCCGCTTCGATGTTGATCGTCTGGCCGTTGCTCAGCGTGACCGTCACAGCGGTCTGTGCCGGGTTGGTCAGCGTGGCGGTGTAAGTGATGTTGCCGCCTTCAACGACGGATGGATCTGCCGTCAAAGTGACGGTGGTGGTGTCGATCGAGTCGGTGATCGTGGTGGTGGCTGGCGCTGGGTTGGTCGCCAGGTTCTCGAAGTTACCGCCAGTGGCATTAGTGATCGTCGTGTTGACGGTCGAACCATTGTTGTAGACGTCGTTTGCCGGAGTTTCAAACACCACCGAGCCAGCAGATTTACCGGCCTCAATGACGATGGTCTGACCATTGCTCAAGGTGACCGTCACAGCGGTCTGTGCCGGATTGGTCAGCGTAGCGGTGTAGGTGATGTTGCCGCCTTCAACGACCGATGGATCCGCCGTCAGAGTGACGGTGGTGGTGTCGATCGAATCAGTAATCGTGGTGGTCGCTGGCGCTGGGTTGGTCGCCAGGTTCTCGAAGTTACCACCGGTAGCGTTGGTGATCGTCGTGTTGACGGTCGAACCGTTGTTGTAGACGTCGTTAGCCGGGGTTTCAAACACCACTGAGCCCGCAGATTTACCGGCTTCGATGACGATGGTCTGGCCATTGCTCAACGTCACGGTAACCGGAGTTTGGGCCGGGTTAGTCAACGTAGCGGTGTAAGTGATGTTGCCGCCTTCAACGACCGATTGATCAGCCGTCAAAGTGACGGTGGTGGTATCGATCGAGTCGGTGATGGTGGTCACTGCTGGCGCTGGGTTGGTTGCCAGGTTTTCGAAGTTACCGCCAGTGGCATTGGTGATCGTCGTATTGACGGTCGAACCGTTGTTATAAACGTCGTTAGCTGGAGTTTCGAAAACTACAGTTCCGCTGGACTTGCCCGCTTCGATATTGATCGTCTGACCGTTGCTCAGCGTGACCGTCACAGCGGTTTGCGCCGGGTTGGTCAGCGTGGCGGTGTAAGTAATGTTGCCGCCTTCAACGACCGATGGATCTGCCGTCAGGGTGACGGTGGTGGTGTCGATTGAATCGGTGATCGTAGTGGTGGCTGGCGCTGGGTTGGTTGCCAGGTTTTCGAAGTTGCCACCGGTAGCGTTGGTGATCGTCGTGTTGACGGTCGAACCATTGTTGTAGACGTCGTTTGCCGGAGTTTCAAACACCACCGAGCCAGCAGATTTACCGGCCTCAATGACGATGGTCTGACCATTGCTCAAGGTGACCGTCACAGCAGTTTGTGCTGGATTGGTCAGCGTAGCGGTGTAAGTGATGTTGCCGCCTTCAACAACCGAGTTATCGGCAGTCAGGGTAACGGTAGTGGTATCGATCGAGTCGGTGATCGTGGTGGTGGCTGGCGCTGGGTTTGTTGCCAGATTCTCGAAGTTGCCACCGGTGGCGTTGGTGATCGTCGTGTTGACGGTCGAGCCGTTGTTGTAAACGTCGTTAGCCGGGGTTTCGAAAACTACAGTTCCGCTGGACTTGCCCGCTTCGATATTGATCGTCTGACCGTTGCTCAGCGTGACCGTCACAGCGGTTTGCGCAGGGTTTGTCAGCGTAGCGGTGTAGGTGATGTTGCCGCCTTCAACGACCGAAGGATCCGCCGTCAGCGTGACGGTGGTGGTATCGATCGAGTCGGTGATCGTGGTGGTCGCTGGCGCAGGATTGGTTGCCAGATTTTCGAAGTTGCCACCGGTGGCGTTGGTGATCGTCGTATTGACGGTCGAGCCGTTGTTGTAGACGTCGTTGGCCGGAGTTTCGAAAACTACAGTTCCGCTGGACTTGCCCGCTTCGATGTTGATCGTCTGGCCGTTGCTCAGCGTCACGGTTACCGCGGTTTGCGCTGGGTTGGTCAACGTGGCGGTGTAGGTGATGTTGCCGCCTTCAACGACCGATGGATCTGCCGTCAAAGTGACGGTGGTGGTGTCGATCGAGTCGGTGATCGTGGTGACTGCTGGCGCCGGGTTTGTCGCCAGATTTTCGAAGTTGCCACCGGTAGCGTTGGTGATCGTCGTATTGACGGTCGAGCCGTTGTTGTAGACGTCGTTGGCCGGAGTTTCAAACACCACCGAGCCTGCAGATTTACCGGCTTCGATGACGATGGTCTGGCCATTGCTCAGCGTCACGGTGACCGGAGTTTGCGCCGGGTTTGTCAGCGTAGCGGTGTAAGTGATGTTGCCGCCTTCAACGACCGAGTTATCGGCAGTCAGAGTGACGGTGGTGGTGTCGATCGAATCGGTAATCGTGGTGGTGGCTGGCGCTGGGTTGGTCGCCAGATTCTCGAAGTTGCCACCGGTGGCGTTGGTGATCGTCGTGTTGACGGTCGAACCGTTGTTGTAGACGTCGTTAGCCGGGGTTTCAAACACCACCGAGCCTGCAGATTTACCGGCTTCGATGACGATGGTCTGGCCATTGCTCAGCGTCACGGTGACCGGAGTTTGCGCCGGGTTTGTCAGCGTAGCGGTGTAGGTAATGTTGCCGCCTTCAACGACCGATTGATCAGCCGTCAAAGTGACGGTGGTGGTGTCGATCGAGTCGGTGATCGTGGTGACCGCTGGGGCAGTACCTGGAACCAAGTTCTCAAAGTTACCGCCAGTTGCACTGGTAATAGTGGTGCTGACAGTCGAACTATTGTTGTAGACGTCGTTGGCCGGAGTTTCAAACACCACCGATCCCGCAGATTTACCGGCTTCGATAACAATGGTCTGGCCGTTGCTCAAGGTAACCGTCACAGCGGTTTGCGCTGGGTTGGTCAACGTGGCGGTGTAAGTAATGTTGCCGCCTTCAACGACCGAGTTATCGGCAGTCAGAGTGACGGTAGTGGTATCAATCGAGTCGGTGATCGTGGTGACCGCAGGTGTAGTGCTCGGCACCAAGTTCTCGAAGTTACCGCCGGTGGCGTTGGTGATCGTTGTGTTGACGGTCGAACCGTTGTTGTAGACATCGTTAGCCGGAGTTTCAAACACCACCGAGCCTGCAGATTTACCGGCTTCGATAACGATGGTCTGGCCATTGCTCAGCGTCACGGTGACCGGAGTTTGCGCCGGGTTGGTCAACGTGGCGGTGTAAGTGATATTGCCGCCTTCAACGACCGAGTTATCGGCAGTCAACGTAACGGTAGTGGTATCAACCGAATCGGTAATCGTAGTGATCGCAGGTGTAGTGCTCGGCACCAAGTTCTCGAAGTTACCGCCAGTTGCACCGGTAATAGTGGTGCTGACAGTCGAACCATTGTTGTAAACGTCGTTAGCCGGGGTTTCAAAGACTACCGAGCCTGCAGATTTGCCGGCTTCGATGACGATGGTCTGGCCATTAGAAAGCGTCACAGTCACCGGCGTCTGCGCAGGGTTGGTCAGTGTTGCGGTGTAAGTGATCTGACCGCCTTCGGTGACAGTCTCGCCCGCCGTCAACGTAACGGTGGTGGTATCAACCGAATCAGTAATCGTAGTGATCGCAGGTGTAGTGCTCGGCACCAAGTTCTCGAAGTTACCGCCAGTTGCACCGGTAATAGTGGTGCTGACAGTCGAACCATTGTTGTAGACGTCGTTAGCCGGAGTTTCAAAGACTACCGAGCCTGCAGATTTGCCGGCTTCGATGACGATGGTCTGGCCATTAGAAAGCGTCACAGTCACCGGCGTCTGCGCAGGATTGGTCAGCGTCGCGGTGTAAGTGATCTGACCGCCTTCGGTGACAGTCTCGCCCGCCGTCAACGTGACGGTGGTGGTGTCGATCGAATCAGTAATCGTAGTGACCGCAGGCGTATTGCTCGGCACCAGATTTTCGAAGTTACCGCCCGTTGCCCCAGTAATAGTGGTGCTGACGGTCGAACCATTGTTGTAAACGTCGTTAGCCGGCGTATCCACCACCACGGTGCCAACCGATTCTCCGGCCTTGATGGTAATCACCGAGCCATTGCTCAAAGTGACCGTCACCGGCGTCTGTGCAGGGTTGGTCAGTGTCGCGGTGTAAGTGATCTGACCGCCTTCGGTGACAGTCTCGCCCGCCGTCAACGTAACAGTGGTGGTATCAACCGAATCAGTAATCGTAGTAACCGCAGGCGCAGTGCTCGGCACCAGGTTCTCAAAGTTACCGCCCGTTGCCCCAGTAATCGTGGTGCTGACAGTCGAACCATTGTTGTAAACGTCGTTAGCCGGCGTATCCACCACCACGGTGCCAACCGATTCTCCGGCCTTGATGGTGATCACCGAGCCATTGCTCAAAGTGACCGTCACCGGCGTCTGTGCAGGGTTGGTCAGTGTCGCGGTGTAAGTGATCTGACCGCCTTCGGTAACAGTCTCGCCCGCCGTCAACGTGACGGTAGTGGTATCAACCGAATCAGTAATCGTAGTGACCGCAGGTGTAGTGCTCGGTACCAAGTTCTCGAAGTTACCGCCCGTTGCCCCAGTAATCGTGGTGCTAACAGTCGAACCATTGTTGTAAACGTCGTTAGCCGGCGTATCCACCACCACCGTGCCAACCGACTCACCCGCCTTGATGGTGATCACCGAGCCATTGCTCAAAGTGACCGTCACCGGCGTCTGCGCAGGGTTGGTCAGCGTCGCGGTGTAAGTGATCTGACCGCCTTCGGTGACAGTCTCGCCCGCCGTCAGCGTCACCGTGGTGGTGTCGATGGTATCGGTAATCTGAGTCACGGCCGGATTGGGGTCGAGGGTCAGTACCAGGTTGTTGCCGCCAGTGGTGCCGGTGACGTTGACGCTGATCTGGCTTGGATCGATGTAGGGGCTGTCATTCGGCGCCAGCGGTACGTTGACGGTGCCGGTGGTCTGGCCGGCAATGATGGTGATCACTGCGCCGTTGGACAGCGTGATGTTCAGGTTGCTGGAAGGCGCCTGGGTCACCGTGGCGGTGTAGGTCAGCACGCCGCCGGCTTCGGTGATGCTCGGGGTTGCGCTCAGCGACAGGGTGGACGCCTGCAGCACCAGGTTGCCGCTGTTGTCGGTCGAGCCTTGGGCGCCCGCCAGTTGGGTTTGTGTCGCCGTGGTCTGGCCCAGAGGGCCGGTCGGGAAGCCGATGGTCGGGTCGACGCGGCCTGCGGTCGCGTCCAGCACGACGAAGCTGTGGCCGCCGCCCGCGGCGCCGTTACCGGCAGCGGTTGCGCCTGCGGCAGTGGCTTCCAGGTCGGTGGTCGGGTCGGCGCCGGCGGCGATGGCTTGCTGCAGCTCGGCAACCGACGGCGCGGCCTGCTCGGTGGCTGCGGCCAGATCAAGGCTGGAGTCCGGCATGTCGGCGCTCCATTGGGTATCCCGACCAAGGTCCAGCGTGCGGCCGTCGGCCAGTTCCAGGCTGACCGCGCCGGACATGCCGGTGTCTACCTGGTCGCCCGCGAACAGGCGATCACCTTCAACGAGGACGCGGCGTGTCCCTTCCGGAGAAATAACGAAAACTTGACCAACAATGCTTTTGACGATGGCAACAACACTGCTCATTAAAGATTTCTCCGGCGATCCGTTTCTGATGATTTCCATGCGGCCGCTCGCAAGTGCGAGGGCCAAACAGGAGGGGGGCGTAGCCTAATTACTTATTGGCGTCAAATAATTGGCTAGATTTATTCGCTATCTAGTTTATGCCAAACTATTGACCTTCTGGTCGCCATCCTAAACAATTGGCCCTGTAATGTCACATTGATATTCATGCGGCGAACCGTCCTACATGTGTGAAGCAGTTCCGCTATTTGAACTTTCCGACGTACGGTCATTACGGTAGCCATTATCCGACTCAGCGAGGCCAATCGCTGTGATTTGAGACAAGAAGTCCTGGGGAATTTTTAAATGCGTTTGCACCTGTTCAAGGCAATACCGTTCGTACTCGCCGCCAGTTTTGTACAAGCCCAAACATTGCCCCAGGCCATGCAACAGGCATTAGACGTGCACCCGGAAATTCAAGCCGGCGTGAATAGCCGTATCGCCGCTGATTACGATTTACGCGCTGCACAAGGTGGTTACTTGCCTCGCGTAGACCTGAACGCCGGTTATGGTCGTGAAGGCACCGACGATTCCAACACGCGCGCCGCCAGCGGCCCGAACGGCAACCAGTGGGACACCCATAACCGCGGCGAATCGAGCCTGCGTCTGCAGCAGATGATTTTTGACGGTTTCGCCACCTCCAGCGAAGTCGGGCGCCAACAAGCCAACGTCAATTCCCGCGCTTACTCCTTGCTGAGTACTTCCGAGCGCACCGGGTTGACTGTCGCCCAGGTGTACCTGGATGTGCTGACACGCCGTGAGTTCGTGCGCCTGGCTGAAGAAAACCTGCGCAACCACGAACGCATTTACGACCAGATCAAGCTGCGCACCCAGCGCGGCGTCGGTAACGGTGCCGACCAGGACCAGGCCGAAGCGCGTCTGGCCCAGGCCCGCAACAACCTGATCACCGAGCAGACCAACCTGGCCGACTCCCAGGTCAATTACCTCAGCGCCGTCGGCCAGATGCCCGACCAGCTCGAGCGCCCGGCGCCGTTCGTGGCCATGCTGCCGGCTGACTTCAACGAAGCACGTCGCCAGATGCTCGACAACAGCCCGGTCCTGCGTTCGGCCGAGTCGGATATTTCCGCCGCCGAAAGTCAGTACGAAGCTGCCAAGTCCACCTTCTACCCGCACTTTGATGCAGAGCTGGGCACTAATGCCGACAACAACGTCGGCGGCGATGCCGGCCACAGCAACGGTTGGGAAGCCATGGTGCGCATGCGCTTCAACCTGTTCGCCGGTGGCAGCAACAAGGCTGACCTGCAATCGAAGTCCTACCAGGCCAACCAGGCACTGGATATCCGCAACAACGCCCTGCGCCAACTCAACGAAGAACTGGGCCTGGCCTGGAACGCCTTGAACAACGCCAACGCGCAATTGCCGGTAGCCCAGCAATACGTGGATCACAGCACCCGCGTGCGCACCTCTTATCAGCAGCAGTTCAGCCTGGGCCAACGTACCCTGCTCGACTTGCTCGACAGCGAGAACGAATTGTTCACCGCTTCGCGTCGTCTGGAAGAGATCAAGAACATTCAGTTATTTACTCAATATCGAATCAAGGCGACCATGGGCGAATTGCTCAAAAGTCAGGGCGTGGTCGCACCGATGGCCTCCGTCGTACAGAACGACGTGAAGCCAAAAGTCCAACTGCCTGGGATGAATTGAGTCACCCCTATAGCCCCATCTGTTAGTCGAGAGTGCAGCGCGTGGAATCCGAAGTCAGTCGAGTTCATCTCAGTCATGATCCACGCACGCTGCACGACGACCCGTTACTGGACGGGTTGTTGGCACTTTGTGCCTTGCATCAAAAACCGGCCAGCGCGGCCATGCTCACCACCGGCCTGCCGCTGCCTTCGCAGCGCCTGAGTGCCGAGCTGCTGCCGCGCGCAGCCGCACGTGCCGGCCTGCAAGGGCGGGTGCTGCAACGCAAGCTGGAACAGATTCCGACCATCGCACTGCCCGCGCTGCTGTTGCTCAAGGACGGTCGCAGTACGGTGCTGGTGGGTTGGCAAGGCGAAGACGAAGCCCGCATCCTGCTCAGCGAAAGCGACGGCGGTGAAGTGCTGATCAAGCGTGAGCTGTTGGTCGACGATTACATCGGCAAAGTCTTCTTCGCCCAGCCGCAGCACAAATTCGACGTCAACCACGGCACCCTGATCCCGCGAGCGCGCTCGTGGTTTCGCGATACCCTCAAGCGTTCGCGCTGGCTCTACACCGACGCCATCGCCGCCAGCTTCCTGATCAACATCATCGCCATGGCGGCGCCGCTGTTTGTGATGAACGTCTACGATCGAGTCGTGCCCAACCAGGCCACGTCCACCTTGTGGGTGTTGGCCGTGGGCATCGGCGGCGCGTACCTGTTCGACCTGGTGCTCAAGAGCCTGCGCAGCCTGTGCCTGGACCTGGCCGGCAAAAAAACCGACCTGATCATCTCGGCCACGCTGTTCGAGCGCATTGTCGGCATGTCCATGAAGTACCGCCCGGCACGGGTCGGGAGCTTCGCGCAGAACATCCATGAGTTTCAAAGCCTGCGCGATTTCCTCGCGTCGCTGACCCTCACCAGCCTGATCGACCTGCCGTTCACCCTGCTGATTTTCCTGGTGATCGCCATCCTTGGCGGCCACCTGGTGTGGATTCCGGTACTGGCTTTCCCGATTGCCCTGGGCATCGGCTACGCCCTGCAAAAACCGTTGGTAGCGACCATGGAGCGGACCATGGCCCTGGCTGCCGAGCGCCAGTCGAGCCTGATCGAAACCCTCGCAGGTTTAGACGCGGTCAAGGTCAACAACGCCGAGAGCGAGCGTCAGTACGGCTGGGAACAGACCATCGGCACCCTCAGCCGGCTTGAGCTGCGCGTGAAGTTGCTGTCGGGCCTGTCGATGAACATGACCCTGCTGATCCAGCAACTGGCCGGCGTGATCATGATCGTGTTCGGTGTGTACCAGATCATCGACGGCAACCTCAGCATGGGCGGCCTGATTGCCTGCTACATGCTCAGTGGCCGTGCGCTGAGCCCGCTGGCCTCGCTGTCGGGCCTGCTGACTCGCTACCAGCAAGCCAAGGTCACCATGACCTCGGTGGACCAGATGATGGAGCTGCCCCAAGAGCGCAATTTCGAAGAACGTCCGATGAGCCGCCGCACCCTGCAAGGTGCCATCGAGTGTCGAGGCCTGAACTTCACCTACCCGAACCAGCAGAACGCCGCGCTGAAAAACATCAACCTGGTGATCAAGCCCGGCGAAAAAATCGGCATCATCGGCCGCAGCGGCTCGGGCAAAAGCTCCCTGGCCAAACTGATCGTCGGCCTGTACCAGCCCGACTCCGGCGCCTTGCTGGTGGACGGCGTGGACGTACGCCAGATCGACGTGAGCGAGTTGCGCCACAACATCGGCTACGTCGCCCAAGACATCCAGCTGCTGGCCGGCACCCTGCGCGACAACCTGGTCTCGGGTGCGCGTTATGTCGAAGACGAAATGGTCCTGCAAGCCGCCGAACTGGCGGGCGTGCACGAATTCGCGCGCCTGCACCCGCAAGGCTATGAACTGCAAGTTGGCGAGCGTGGGCAGAACCTGTCCGGCGGCCAGCGCCAGAACGTCGCCCTG
Source organism: Pseudomonas sp. HT11 (assembly GCF_044875395.1). NCBI lineage: Bacteria > Pseudomonadati > Pseudomonadota > Gammaproteobacteria > Pseudomonadales > Pseudomonadaceae > Pseudomonas > Pseudomonas sp. HT11. The sequence continues at coordinate 159,293 of NZ_CP173217.1, forward strand.
GCCCGTGCGCTGTTGCTCAACCCGCCCATCCTGCTGCTGGACGAACCCACCAGCGCCATGGACAACACCGGTGAAGAACGCTTGAAACAACGCCTGCAAGCCGTGGTGCAAAACAAGACCGTGGTGCTGGTCACGCACCGTGCCTCACTGCTCTCGCTGGTGGACCGCCTGCTGGTGGTCGACCGTGGGCAGATCCTCGCGGACGGCCCGAAAGCCGTGGTTATGGAAGCGTTGAAAAAGGGGCAGATCAGTGTTGCTTAACTCCATCAAAAGCGCGGTCGGCCGCTACTTCAAAGGCTCCGATTCGTTGCAGGGCCAGCCGCTGCCTGAGGTCAACAAAGCGCTGATCGAAGATGCACCGCGGGTCATCCGCCTGACCATTTGGGCAATCATTGCGTTCTTCGTATTTTTGGTCGTGTGGGCGGGCTTCTCCAGCATCGACGAAGTCACCCGTGGCGACGGCAAGGCGATTCCGTCGTCCAAACTGCAAAAAATCCAGAACCTGGAAGGCGGCATCGTCTCCGAGCTGTTCGTCAAGGAAGGCCAGATCGTCGAAGCCGGCGCGCCGCTGATTCGCCTCGACGACACGCGGTTTGTTTCCAACGCCGGCGAAACCGAAGCCTTGCGCCTGGCCATGCAACTGCGCGTCGAGCGCCTGAGCGCGCAGGTGGACGACCGCCCGCTGAACATTCCCGACGACGTGCTCAAGGCCGCGCCAAGCCAGGCGGCCAACGAGCGCTCGCTGTATGAAAGCCGTCGCCAGCAGTTGAAAGACGAAGTCGGCGGTTTGCAGGAGCAGCTGGTGCAGCGTCAACAGGAACTGCGCGAGTTCACCTCCAAGCAAGGCCAGTACCGCAGCCAGTTGTCCCTGCAGCGTCAGGAAATCAACATGTCCGAGCCACTGGTGGCCCAGGGTGCGGTGTCGCCGGTGGAAGTGCTGCGCCTCAAGCGCGCCGAGATGGAAACCCGTGGCCAGTTGGACGCCACCACCCTGGCAATTCCCCGTGCCGAATCAGCGATCAAGGAAGTGCAGCGCAAGATCGACGAAACCCGGGGCAAATTCCGCAGTGAAGCGCTGACCCAACTCAACGAAGCGCGCACCGAACTGAACAAGGCCGAATCCACCGGCCGCGCCCTCGAAGACCGCGTCAGCCGCACGCTGGTCACCTCGCCGGTGCGCGGTATCGTCAAGCAGCTGCTGGTCAACACTGTCGGCGGCGTGATCCAGCCGGGCAGCGACATGGTCGAAATCGTGCCGCTTAACGACACCTTGCTGGTGGAAGCCAAGATCCGCCCGCAAGACATCGCGTTCCTGCACCCTGGGCAAGAAGCGATCGTCAAATTCACCGCCTATGACTACACCATTTATGGCGGGCTGAAGGCCAAGCTCGAACGCATCGGTGCTGACACCATCACCGACGAAGACAAGAAAACCACCTACTACATGATCACCTTGCGCACCGACCGCAGCCATTTGGGCACCGATGAGAAGCCGCTGCTGATCATCCCCGGCATGGTCGCCTCGGTGGACATCATCACGGGCAAGAAAAGCATCCTGAGCTACCTGCTCAAGCCGATCATCAAGGCGCGGGCCGAGGCGTTGCACGAGCGGTAATCTCTATCGCCTGCCAGGGCCTCATCGCGGGCAAGCCCGGCTCCCACATTTGAATGTGTTCACAAATCAAAATGTGGGAGCTGGCTTGCCTGCGATGGCGCCATCAGCTTCACCACAGACCCCCACCCTAATGCATATCGATATTCACTAACGGTATTTAATCGGCCGTTCTTATATCTATAAAGTCACTCTCCTGTCCGACCGGGAGTGCCCTCATGTCCGCCACCTCTACTGTTCCAACAGCGACCCCAACCGCCCAAACCTTCGAGATCCGCCCATTCCCCGGCAGCGTTGGCGCCGAGATCGTCGGCCTGGATTTGTCTCGCCCGGTTAACGACCAGGACTTCGCGCGCATCCACCGCGCGCACCTGGATCACCACGTCGTGGTGTTCCGCGACCAGCGCATCACCCCCGAACAACAGATCACCTTCAGCCGCCGCTTCGGTGTGTTGCAGATCCACGTGCTCAAACAGTTCCTGCTGGCCAACCACCCGGAAATCCTGATCGTCTCCAACATCATCGAAAACGGCCAATCCATCGGCCTGGGGGACGCGGGCAAGTTCTGGCACTCGGACCTGTCCTATAAAGAGTTGCCAAGCCTGGGCTCGATGCTGCATGCCCAGGAGCTGCCCTCCGAAGGCGGCGACACACTGTTTGCCGACATGCACAAAGCCTGGGACCAACTGCCCGAGCACCTGCGCAAAGCGGTGGAGGGCCGCAGCGCCGCGCATTCCTACACCGCGCGCTACAGCGAAACCAAATTCGAAGGCAACTGGCGGCCAACCCTGACGCCTGAGCAGCTGGCCCAAGTGGCCGAAGTAGTGCATCCGATCGTGCGCACTCATCCGGAAAACGGCCGCAAGGCGCTGTTCGTCAGTGAAGGTTTCACCACCCGCATCGTCGGCCTGCCCGAAGATGAAAGCCGCGACCTGCTGGCCCAGCTCTACGCCCAAAGCGTGCTGCCGCACAACATCTACCGCCACCAGTGGCAGCCCCACGACCTGGTGTTCTGGGACAACCGCTCGCTGATCCACCTGGCCGCCGGTTGTCCGAGTCACCTGCGCCGCAAGCTGTTTCGCACCACCATTCAGGGCGATGCGCCTTTCTAATCCTGATCCTCGGCAAGAGAGTTGAAATGAACGCGCCCCTGCAAGGCCACGCGGCCAGCAACCTGAACACCGCCCAGCCGCTGTTGGCGGTGGACCACGTCAGCCTCGAATACCGCACCCCCGAGCGCGTAGTGCGGGCCACCCATCAGGTCAGTTTCGAGATCGACCCGGCTGATCGCTACGTGCTGCTCGGCCCTTCGGGCTGCGGCAAATCCACCTTGCTCAAGTCCATCGCCGGGTTTATCAAACCCTGTGAAGGCGAGATTCGCCTGCTCGGGCAAAAGGTCGAACAACCCGGCCCGGACCGCATCGTGGTGTTCCAGGAATTCGACCAGTTACCGCCGTGGAAAACCGTCAAGCAGAACGTGATGTTTCCGCTGCTGGCGTCCAAAACCTTGAAGCGTCGCGAAGCCGAAGATCGTGCGCTGTACTACCTCGAAAAAGTCGGCCTCAGCGCTTTTGCCGATGCTTACCCGCACACCCTGTCCGGCGGCATGAAGGCCCGTGTGGCGATCGCTCGCGCCCTGGCCATGCAGCCAAAAATCCTGCTAATGGATGAGCCCTTCGCTGCCCTCGACGCCTTGACCCGACGCAAAATGCAGGAAGAACTGCTGCTGCTCTGGGAAGAGGTGCGCTTCACGCTGTTGTTCGTCACCCATTCCATCGAAGAAGCCTTGGTGGTGGGAAATCGCATCCTGTTGCTGTCGCCGCACCCGGGGCGTGTGCGTGCGGAAATCCACAGCCATCAATACGATCTGCACAGCCTTGGCGGTGTGGAATTCCAGGCGTCGGCGCGGCGCATTCATCGCCTGCTGTTCGATGAAGCGCCCGAGGCCGAACGTGAGTTGGGTTTCGCCGATATTCGCATCGCTTACTGAGGGGCCGACCTATGCGCCAGGAATTTGAAGTACACCTCGAACCGCTGCTCAGCGTTCCCGTTGAACGCGAGCTGCCGCTGCGCCAACGTTTGTGGCAGCAAGGCTGGCTGCGCAAGGGCCTGATCCTGATCGTGCTGGCGATCCTCTGGGAGGCAGTCGCGCGTTACCAGAACAATGACCTGCTGCTGCCGAGCTTCCTGCAGACCTCTCAAGCGTTATTCGATGGCCTGCTCAGCGGTGAGTTGTTGAGCAAAGTGAGCATCTCGCTGGCGGTGCTGATCAAGGGCTATGTGATCGGCATCGTGCTGGCGTTTGCCCTGACCACGCTGGCGGTCTCGACCCAGCTTGGCCGCGACCTGCTGAGCACACTGACCTCGATGTTCAACCCGCTGCCGGCCATTGCATTGCTGCCGCTGGCCCTGCTGTGGTTCGGCCTGGGGCAGAACAGCCTGATTTTCGTGCTGGTGCATTCGGTGCTGTGGGCCTTGGCGCTGAACACGTATTCGGGGTTTCTCGGCGTGTCTGAAACGCTACGCATGGCGGGCCGCAACTACGGCCTCAAGGGCATGCGTTTTGTGCTGTTCATCCTGATCCCGGCGGCGCTGCCGTCGATTCTTGCCGGGTTGAAAATCGGCTGGGCATTTGCCTGGCGCACGTTGATCGCTGCCGAGCTGGTGTTCGGCGCCAGCAGCGGCAAGGGCGGTTTGGGTTGGTACATCTTCCAGAACCGCAATGAGCTGTACACCGACAAGGTGTTTGCCGGCTTGGCGGTGGTCATCCTGATCGGGTTGCTGGTCGAAAATCTGGTGTTCAACACCGTTGAGCGGCTGACGGTGAAGCGCTGGGGCATGCAGCGTTGATACCTGTAGGAGCCTTCTCTTTCAAATAGGAATGATTGCCCTTTGCTCTGCTCGACCCGGATAATCCCGGCCGAACCTGACGTCGCCCTGACGTCAGGCATTCCCGGTAGAAGGATTTACGGCGATGCGGTTTTTTGTCTTGGCTGCGGCTTTATTTTTGTCGACGTCGGTGTTTGCTCAATTCAAGCCTGAAGCGGTGTCCATGCCCAAGCCGCATTACCCGGCAAACCTGATCAACCTCCAAGGGCATGCGCGCATCAGCCTGAATATTCACAACGACGGAACCGTCAGCGATGTCAAAGCGATCAGTGCCACCCAGCCTGCATTCGGCGCGGCTGCCGTGGAGGCGGCCAGTCAATGGCGGTTCAAAGCCTGGGCGGTAAACGCCGATCAGCCAGCGGTGCTTGAGGCGCAAAACGATATGGTTTTCACGCCTGAACCGGCAAGCAAGGAAGAAGCAACTCAACTGTCTTTTACGCAAACTACCTATCAAACCTGCCGCGCGTTGAGCGAAGAAGTCAGCCAATTTCGCCGTGACCATCCCGCCCGCCCGTTGATCGCCATGAAGAGCTTTGCTATTACCCGTGTGGCGGTGATGTTTCCGGCGTTCACCGGTAAAAGCGACTACAACGAGAGCCTGGCCCGAGCCGATGAACTGGAAAAATCCCTGCCGGATATCGTGCGCAAGTGTCAGGCTCATCCCAAATCCACTTATGCTCAGTACCTGCCGCGCAACTTGAGGCGCTACCTGTAAAGCCTGCTACGATTGCGTGCGCTTCACGCCCCACTGAACACGAGTGCTTGGCATGCAATTACCGGACATGAACCTGCTGGTCGCCCTCGACGCCTTGCTCGACGAGGGCAGTGTGGTCGGCGCCGCACGGCGGATGAACCTGAGCCCGGCCGCCATGAGCCGCACCCTCACGCGTATTCGCGAAGCGGTGGGCGACCCGATCCTGGTGCGCGCCGGGCGTGGCCTGGTGCCAACGCCCAAGGCGCTGCAGTTGCAAGGCCAGGTGCGCAACGTGGTGGAGCAGGCGGCGTTGTTGTTCCGCTCGGCAGACCAGGTTGACCTCAGCACCTTGCGCCGGCGTTTCAGCGTGCGTGCCAATGACTTCTTTATCGGCGTGTATGGCGGTCGGCTGTTCGACACCATGGAACGCATGGCACCGCTGTGCGAGCTGTGTTTTGTGCCCGAAGGCGACACCGATGACGAGGCATTGCGTGAAGGCCGGCTGGACCTGCGGGTGAGTAATTCCATGCCGTCCAGCCCCGAAGTGAAGGTGCAGAACCTGTTTTCCACCACCTTCGTGGGCCTTGCGCGCGAGGACCACCCACTGTTCGACGAAGAAATCACCGCCGCGCGGTTTGCCAGCTACTCCCACATCAGCATTTCGCGACGCGGCATCGCCCGCGGGCCAATCGACACAGCGCTCAATGCCCTGGGCCTGGAGCGCCGCGTGGCCATGATCGCCCCAGGCTTTCATGGCGCGATGTTCATGCTGCCCGATTCCGATCTGCTGCTGCCGGTGCCCAAGGAAGCCCTGCTGAGTGCCAATCGCCTGAAGCTGCCCCTGCGCGCATTCCAATTGCCGATCTCCCTGCCGACGCTGATGCTGGCCCAGTTCTGGCATCCGCGTTTCGACAAAGACCCTGCCCATAAGTGGCTGCGTGAAACCATGCGCGAAAGTTGCCACGCTACCTGGCTGGAAGCGCAGCCCACCTAAAGTGTAGGCACTGGCTTATCGTGGCGAGCGGGCTTGCCCCGCGTTGGGCTGCGAAGCGGCCCCAAAACCAGGCGCTGAGTTTCATCAGAAAACTCTCAGTGTCTTTATCGGGGCCGCTTCGCAGCCCAACGCGGGGCAAGCCCGCTCGCCACAACAAGCCAGCTACCATAGGATAAGTGCGCGGCTGGGAGTTGCGTCTGACGCACTTATAAGCTTCCGGCAAGTAACTTTTTGTTATGGGTGTGCCTGATTAAACTGCTCGGGTATTTCTAATCCCGAGTTACCTGTCCATGACCTCCCTCGCTGCCCCCGCCCTCCTGGCTGCAGCCAAACCCACTGCGCTCAACCCGCCCGTGTTCGGCCCGCGCATCATCATTGGCTTGGTCGGCGTACTGCTGGCGGTGCTGGTGTCCGGTCTCAACGAGATGGTCACCAAAGTCGCCCTCGCCGACATCCGTGGTGCGCTGTACATCGGTTTTGACGAAGGCACCTGGCTGGTCGCGGCTTACACGGCGACCTCCGTGGCGGCCATGGCCTTCGCGCCCTGGTGTTCGGTGACGTTTTCCCTGCGCCGCTTCACGCTGTGTGCCATCGGCGTGTTCACCGTGCTGGGTATCCTGTGCCCGTTTGCGCCGAACTACCAAACCCTGCTGGTGCTGCGCACCGTGCAAGGCCTGGCCGGTGGCGCGTTGCCGCCGATGCTGATGACCGTGGCGCTGCGTTTCCTGCCGGCCAACGTCAAGCTGTATGGCCTGGCGGGTTACGCACTCACCGCCACGTTCGGCCCAAGCCTGGGCACGCCGTTGGCGGCGCTGTGGACTGAATACGTCGGCTGGCAATGGGCGTTTTGGCAGATCGTCGCGCCGTGCCTGCTGGCGATGGCCGCCGTGGCCTACGGCTTGCCGCAAGACCCGGTGCGCCTGGAGCGCTTCAAGCAGTTCAACTGGCGCGGCGTGCTGCTGGGCTTCCCGGCGATCTGCATGCTGGTGATCGGTTTGTTGCAGGGCAATCGCCTGGACTGGTTCGAGTCCGGCCTGATCACCTTTCTGCTCAGCGGCGGCACGCTGTTGCTGGTGCTGTTTCTGATCAATGAATGGTCGCAGCCGATTCCGTTTTTCAAGTTGCAGATGCTCGGCCTGCGCAACCTGGCGTTTGCCTTGATCGTGCTGGCGGGTGTGCTGATGGTGCTGACGTCGGTCATCATCATCCCGTCGAGTTTCCTCGCCCAGGTTCAGGGTTACCGGCCGCTGCAAACTGCGCCGGTGATGCTGCTGATGGCGTTGCCGCAGTTGATTGCGCTGCCGTTGGTGGCGGCGCTGTGCAACCTGCGCTGGGTCGATTGCCGCTGGGTCCTGGGGATTGGCTTGAGCATGCTGGTGCTGTGCTGTGTGGGCAGCTCGCACCTGACGTCGGAGTGGATTCGCGACGATTTCTACGGCCTCTACCTGCTGCAAATCTTTGGTCAGCCCATGGCCGTGCTGCCGCTGCTGATGCTCTCCACTGGCAGCATCCAACCGATGGACGGGCCGTTCGCCTCGGCGTGGTTCAACACCGTCAAAGGCCTGGCCGCCGTGATCGCCACCGCCGTGCTGGACACGCTGACCACCCAGCGTCTGCACTTTCACTCGACCATGTTGGTGGACCGCCTGGGCAACTCGCCCCTGGCCGACGGCGACGCGCCGGGCCTGGCGCACCGCCTGCACGAGCAGGCCGTGGTGCTGACTTCTTCGGACCTCTATTACGTCATGGCCGCTGTCGCGGTGGCGCTAATTCTGCTGATTTTCTGGATGCCGACGCGGATTTTTCCACCGCGCGCACCGACCTAGCCAAAAGGATTTCTCATGAAACGCAAAGACAAAATTGCCGTCGCCGTTATTGCTGTGTTTGCCGTCGGTGTACTGGTTTATCTGGTTGCGCCCGGCCTGTTGGGCAGCAAGCGCCAGACCACCAACGACGCCTTCGTTGCCGCCGACTTCACCTTGGTGGCGCCGCGCGTGGCCGGTTTTATCAAGGAAGTGCTGGTGGAAGACAACCAGCGCGTGAAGACCGGCCAGCTGTTGGCGTTGATCGATGACCGCGATTTTCGCGCCGCCGCCCAGGCGGCCGATGCCGACACGCTCGTCGCCCAGGCCCAACTGAAAAACGCCACCGCGACCCTCGAACGCCAAAGCTCGGTGATCGCCCAGGCCCAGGCCACCGTAGCGGCGGACCGTGCCGAAGTGGCTTTTGCCGAACACGAACTGAACCGCTACAACCACCTCGCCGGGGTAGGCGCGGGCACCGTGCAGAACGCCCAGCAAGCCAAGACCCGCATCGACCAGGCCACCGCGCGCCTGGCCAATGCCACGGCGGTGCTCGCGGCAGAGCGCAAGCAGGTGGAAATCCTCACCGCCCAGCGCGATGCCGCCGAAGGTGGGCTCAAACGTGCCCAGGCAGCGCTCGAAATGGCCAGCTATCAGCTCTCTTACACGCGCATCGTCGCGCCGGTGGATGGCATGGTCGGTGAGCGCGCGGTACGGGTGGGCGCCTATGTGACGCCGGGCAGCAAGATCCTCGCCGTGGTGCCCTTGGCCGAGGCCTATGTGGTGGCCAACTTTCAGGAAACCCAGTTGTGGCACATGCACGCCGGCCAAGCCGTGCAGGTGCGCGTCGACAGCCTCGACGGCGAACTGCTCAAGGGTCATCTGGAAAGCCTCGCACCCGCCACGGGCGTGACGTTCGCCTCGGTCAAACCCGACAACGCCACCGGCAATTTCACCAAGGTGGTGCAACGCATTCCGGTGAAGATCGTGCTCGAACCCAATCAGCCACTGACCGAGCGCTTGCGTGTCGGCATGTCGGTGGAGGCCAGCGTCGACACCCAGCCTGTCGCGCAGCCGCGTGAGGTGGCCCAGCAATGAAGCCATTTGCCTGGCTCACCTTGAGCCTCATCAGCCTCAGTGCCTGTACCGTTGGCCCGGATTTCCAGCGGCCGCAAGGCCCGCACATCACGCAATGGGGCGAGCCCCAAGGGCGCCAAGCCGCCAGCCGCGCCGTCACCGAGCCTTTGCAGGAGCGTTGGTGGGACGTGTTCCACGATGCGCAACTCTCGGCCCTCACACGCCGTGCGCTCACCGATAACCTCGACCTGAAACTGGCCAGCAGCCGCCTGCAACAAAGCCGCGCCGTGCGCCAGGTGACCACCGCCGAGCGTTATCCCAACGTCAACGCCACCGGTGGTTATCAGCGTGAGCGCAACAGCGCTAAGGGTTTGAGTGATCCGTCCGGCGAGAATGGCCGTTCGGCGTTCAGCCAATGGGACATGGGCTTCTCTGCCGCCTGGGAATTGGACTTCTGGGGCCGTGTAAAACGTGAAACCGAAGCCGCCGACGCCACCTTGCAAGTGGCCGAAGACGACCGCCGCGCCGTGCTGTTGTCGGTGCTCGCCGAAACCGCCCAGGACTACATCCAGTTGCGCGGCGTGCAGAACACCCGCGCCGTCACCGAGCAAAACCTCGACGTGGCGCGCCACAGCCTCAAACTCTCGCAACTGCGCCTGGCCGACGGTGTGGCGACCGACCTGGACGTGGCCGAAGCGGCTGCCCAAGTGGCCGCCATCGAAGCGCGCCTGCCGGATTTGCAGCAGCGCCAGGACCAATTGATCAATGCCCTGAGCCTGTTGATGGGCGAGCCGCCGCAAGCCCTGCATGCGCAGTTGTCCAAGGACGCCGCCGTGCCGCAAACCCTGCGCCAGGTCGCCATCGGCTTGCCGTCGGAGTTGGCTGAACGCCGCCCCGACATCCGTCAGGCCGAAGCGCGCCTGCACGCGGCCACCGCCACTATCGGCGTGGCCAAGGGTGACTTCTACCCGCGCATCACCCTGTCCGGCAGCCTGGGCTCCCAGGCCTTGCAACTGTCGGATTTCGGCTCATGGGGCTCGCGTGCGTTCGCCTTCGGTCCGCAATTCAGCTTGCCGCTGTTCAACGGCGGGCGCCTGCAAGGCATGTTGAACCTGCGTGAAGCGCAGCAACAGGAAGCCGCGCTGGCCTACCAGCAAACCGTGCTGCGCGCCTGGCATGAAATCGACGACCAGCTGACCCGCTACAACGCCAGCCAACTGCGCCGCGACAGCCTCGCCGAAGCGGTGCGCCAGAACCAGATCGCGTTGAGCACTGCGCAACAGCAGTACGTCGAAGGCGTGGTGGATTTCGTCAACGTGCTGACCGTGCAAAGCGCGCTATTGGCAACGCAAGAGCAATGGGTTGAAAGCTCCACCGGCGTGTCGTTGGCCATGGTCGGGTTGTACAAGGCGCTGGGCGGCGGGTGGCAGTCTGTTTATCCCGCAGGCTAAACACAACACCCTGTGGGAGCGGGCTTGCCCGCGATGAGGGCATATCATTCAACATCACGTTGACTGAACTGCCGCTATCGCGGGCAAGCCCGCTCCCACAAGGGGTATTGAGTGACTATGGATTCTGCAGAAAAACCACATATCCGCGAAACCACTCATTCCCCTTCAAATACCCCGGCGCCTCCCACACGCCGCCCTGAATCAAGCCGATCTTGAATGGCAGCCCCAGCCGGTTCATGCGCGGTAAATACGCGGCGTAATCCGGGATGCTGTGGCGCCCTTGATACGTCTGCACCACCACTTCATCCACCACGCCTTTGAGCTGCGCGATGGCGGTTGGGTCGGCATTGCTGCTCCAGTCCATCAGCCCGGTGATGCTCAGCTTCAAGTCGGCGGGCAGGCGGTGGCGCAGGTCGCGCAGGAAGTCGGCGTATTCGTGCAGGTATTGGGTGCGGGCGTCGAAATCGATCTGGATGCCGACCACCGGGTTGCCCGCGTCGCGCCAGCGTTGCACCTGGCCGAGCAGTTGGGTGTAGACCCCTTCTGGCCAGTGCAAAGTGTGGGCGCGGTAGACCACCCAGACGTCGCCCCGGGTAAGGCGCGGGATGCCGAGGCCTTGGGCGATCAGTTGCACGCCGCGCTCGGGGGCGCGGCGGGTGGAGTTGATCTGGCCTTGCAGGATGTACAGGGTGTTGGCCTGTTTAAGCACCGGCTGTGGAGTAACGCCACTCCACAGCCAGAAGGCGTCGTAGTCGCGAGCGTCGACGGCGCCAAAGGCCGGGCTCGCCAGCAGGAGCAAGCCGAGCCACAGGTGCTTCACCAGTAGTACTGCAGCGATTTGCCCCACTGGGTGTCGGCGAAGCCGCTTTTCAGCTGGCGGAACCAGGCCTTGCGCACGGCAGGTTCAACGTCATCGCCGCCGCAGCTGTTGTAGCCGGCCGGTGCATAGCAGTTGATGGCGCGGAACAGTGCGTAGGCCTTGTCGTTCTTCGGCGCCTTGGCGTTGGCGATCACCTGCTTGTAGCCGTTGAGCCGCGAGAAGGTTTCACCGGGGAATGGCGACGCGGTGCTGCCCAGGCTGCCGGCGGCGCGTGCCTGTTCCAGCGGCATACCATCGAGGTTATTGCGCAAGATGAATTCACCAAAGCAGTTCAAGGCCTGCGGGTTTTTCGCATCGGTTTGCAAGGTGGCGGCGGTTTGCGCGATGGTCGGGCAGCTGTAGCCGGATTCGGCTTTTTCACCGTTCCACTGGAACAGCTTCAAACTCTGGCCGCCGCTGTAGACGTAGCCCAGGCTGGTGCCCAGCTTGTCTTCAGGGGCCGGCGCTGGCAGTTGCTTGAGGTCGTCGGCGAAGGTGGCGAACTGGCCGCGCAGCAAGTCCTTATAAAGCAGCACGAATTGCGCGGTCTGGCGCTCCACCGGGTCGTCGGCTTTGGCGATCTGCTGGCGCAGCAAGTCAGGCCCGGCAACGTTGCGCAGCAGGATGTAACGCACTTGCTTGGCGCTGATCGGCGAATCGGCGGCGAACACGTTGGTCAGCTGGCCGCTGCGCTCGTAGTTGAGTGCCAGGGCCAACTCCAACTGGTCGCGTTGCAGCGCCAATTTGGCCAGCGGCAGCAGTTGCAGCCACAGGTCTTGTGCGCCTTTCCAGTCTTGCTTGGCTTCCAGGGCCAGGGCGCGCAGGGTTTGTTGGCTGAAGGCGAAGTAATTCAGGCTCGACGGCACGCTGTGCGGCAACTGCTTCAAGGCGGCATCCGGTTGATGCTCGACGTACAGCGCGCTCACGGCTAACAAGTAGTCGTAAAACGCGGGCTCATCGGCAAACGCTGCTTTTTGCTTCTCAAGGTCTGCGCGGCTGAGCGCGGGCTGGTTGCCGCCACGCATCACCATCAGGTCGCTGACGAGTTGGATCATCGGCGTCTTGACCGTGTCGCTATTGACCATCAACAGCTTGAGGTCGGCCTCTTCGACCAATTCATCCACCGACACATTGCGCTGCTCGTCGGTGGCCTGGGTCAGCTGCCAGGCAAATGCCTCGGCGAGTTTTTCGTTGTCGTCCGCCAGCCAGTAAACCCGGCGCAGCAAGCCGCGCGCAGAGGCGCTGTACTCGCCCTGTGGATAAGTTTTCAGATACGCGTCGAAGCCTTTCTCGGCCTCGGCGAGCGCAGGTTTATCCACACGGTCGAGGTGCGGCACGCCGTCTTCGTCATAGGTGTTGGCCTGGGCCTGATTGAGTGCGTTGCGCGCGGTCATGTACAGCGCGGTTTCTTTCAGCCAGGGCGAAGTAGCGTTCTGGGTGGCGACGAAGCCAGGCCCGGCGTCGGTGAAACGGCCTGTGTAGAAATCGGCGGCGGCTTGCAGGTACGTGCGAAACAGCTGACCTTCGGTCGACTGGATATCTTGCGGCGGCTCCACCACCGGGCCTACCCATTCACAGGCGGTGAGCAATTGCAGGCGCGCCTTCACCAGCAGATCGCGTTCAGTGGCTGGCATGTCGGCTTTGACCACCTGGCTGATAAACGCGGCGGCGCTGTTTTCGTCATTGCTGCGGCAGCGGCTACCTTCGCCATTGAGAAACGCATCGCCGGCAGCTTTAGCGTCGTCGCGCTTGATGCCCAGCGGTTCAAGCAGTGCATCGAGTGGCGAGGTGTTGGGGGCGTCGGACGTGCTGACCGGCTCGGCTTCGCCACGCGGCACAAGGCGATACACCGGGAACGGCACCGGGCCAAAACCCTCGGCCAGGTCATCTTCGCTCAGGGCATTGGGCGTCAGCGGCGCGGCTTTCCTGTCGGCCAGCAACAAGCGCAGATTGGCCCGGCTGTCATTGCCAGGGCTCAGGAACGGCAGGTTGTTGCAGGGGTCCAGCGTGTCACGCGACACCCGCCAGTCGGGGTAACACGAGTCGTCCGAACTGGCCTGGGCCGGTAGGGAAATGCCGGCAAGCAGGGCCAGAGCCAGAGGTGACAAAAAACCGATGCGCATGACGTGTCCTTGATCCTGAGTCCTTGGAGGGTGCCAATCATAGCTTGATCCGGCAGCAGCTTCGGTGAAGGCCTACACAAATTGCTGATTTGTCCGATTTTTGGTCGTGGCAATGCTCAGCGAAATCCGGGCGCAGTGGCGGGTCTATGAGCTTCAAGTCAAATCCCGCGGTGTGCCGCCCGACGGTTGTAAAACAGCGAGCGAAACCGGGGCTTTTGTCCTAGAGTGGCGCTTGTTTGCGCGTGTGCAGGGTTTGCCCGGGAAATGGGCAGTGTCAGGGGAATTGAGGTGCGACGGTCTGTGGTAGAGCAAGACGACAAAATTGGGACGTTTCCCGCAGTCAATCGCCTCACAGGCGCCTGGGAGGGTGCCGGTTGGCTCAGCCGCTTATGGTGGGTGCCGATTCTGGCGCTGGCCATGGCCGTGCGTTTCTATGGCCTGACCGCTTCGGCGATCTGGGGCGACGAAGCGTCGAGCCTGCTGCTCAGCGAATACGCCATGGAGGACCTGTGGTTTCACGCCGCCCATGATGTGCACCCGCCGCTGTACTTCTTCATGCTGCGCGGTTGGATCGAGCTGTTTGGCGATGGCATCTGGTCGATTCGCGGCATGAGTGCCCTGCCCGGGATCGGGGCGGTGGGGCTGGGCATCTGGCTCACGCGACAGCTGTCCACGCGTCGGGCGGCAGTGCTGGCGGGCGTGCTGCTGGCGTTGTTTCCGACGGCGGTGCGTTACAGCCAGGAAGTGCGCATGTACTCGCTGCTGGCCGTATGGTTGCTGGGCGCCACGCTGGCGCTGGTGTATTGGGTGCGCCAGCCCGAGCGCACGCGTTACCTGGCCGTCTATGTAGTGCTGATGGCGGCCGGGTTCTACACCCACTATTTCACCGCGCTGTGCGTGTTGGTGCACTGGGCGTACCTGGGCGTGTTGTGCCGCTCACAGGCACCCGGCCAACGCTTGATCATTCGCCCGTCATGGTGGTGCGCCAATGCGCTCATTGTGGCGTTGTACCTGCCGTGGCTGCCGAACCTGCTGGACCTGACGCAGCACATTGAGCAGCTCAAGGTTGGCGGTGACATTGGCTGGGAAGATCCGGTTTCGCTGATTTCCGTGCCGTCGATGGTCTGGCAGTTCATGCTTCAGGATGAAGGCATCGGTTTCTGGCCGCCGCTGTTCTGGCTGTTCCCGCTGCTGTTGATCGCCGTCGTGGGCATTGCGGCTTGGCGTGATCGTGAGCGCTATCGCCCGGCATGCCTGCTGGCGCTGTTTTTCCTGCTGCCGTTGTTGCTGGTGTACGGCGTCTCTTTCATCTCCCCGGTATTTATCGAGCGCTACCTCACGGTCTACGCACTCGGCTTGCCGATCCTCATGGCCCTGGCCATCGACCGCCTGCCCAAGCGCCTGGCATGGTTGGGCGCGGCGTTGTTTGTGTTGTTCGTGGGTGTAGAACTGCTGGGGTTGAAGAACAACGCCACCGTGGATGTGCATGATCAATTCAACGTGCCGGTGGAGTTCGTTAACCGCAACTATCAGGAAGACGACCGCATCGTCCTCAGCGATATGCTGTGGTACTTGCCCTACGTGTATTACGACGAGACCGACGCCCAATTGCAGCTCTACACGCCCCCCAAACCCGACGGCACGCCGACGCGGCCGAACGCCTACGGTTTCGGCACGTTGGTGGATCAGGACGGCGGGCGGATTTACCTGGACCGTTTGTCGGCATTGCCGGCCGATACGCACCGCGTGTGGCTGATCAGTAGCACGGATATGCCGGACGAATTCGCCCCGATTCCTGCCGATTGGCGCCAGCTTCTGCAGCAAGTCGGCGGCGGAGCGCGGGCGCGCTTGTTTGTGCTGTGCCGCGGGCCAGAGCCCTCGCAACCCGAGGGTTGCCGTTAATCAAGCATCGGCATTAAGTACATGCCCGGAACGCCTGTTCCGGGCCAATCGCTTCGAAAACACTCAGCGGGTTTACGATTTCGTTGATGGCACAGCAGTGCGTCACGCGGTTGTTGGCCTGGCTGGCGCCTGGGCTAGACTCACAGGAATGGTCTTTGTAGGAACCCACCATGGAATCGCCTGTGCACAGCTTGCCGTCACTGTTCAAACAGCTGGGGCTGCCGGATGACCCGGTGAGTATCGAGCAGTTTGTGACGGTTCATTCACCGCTCAAGCCTGAACTGCATCTGGCGGATGCGTTTTTCTGGACGGCCAGTCAGCGAGCGTTTTTGCGCGAAGAGATTTTGGAGGATGCGGATTGGGCGGAAGTGGTGGATCAGCTGAGTGTGTTGTTGCGGACGGGGCGTGAGGGGTAAAAATAGTGGCCTCCCTGGTGTTTGGGATTTGCCGACGGCTTGTACCGATAACCGTCAGGTGCGAGGCCAACGCTGACCCAATGTGGGAGCCAAAGTGGAAAAACCAGCACGCCCACTCAAACCCGCTTTACTTACCCACAGCGACCCGCGCCACCCATCACAAATTTGTTTCAAAACTTGACTGCTTTGGACGCATCCACCATATTGATAGTTAGCAAACTAACTGTATGCGAACAATCCAGTGCCTCATACCCTCGAACAACTCCAGATGAACCTCAGCAGCAGCATGGTGGTGGGCGCCCGCAATTGGCGCAAAATCTGCCAGACCACGCTGGTGAGCTACGGTATTTCCGAAGCCTGCGCCGTGCCGTTGTTGATGATCGGCCGTTTGGGCGACGGTGTGCACCAAGTCAAAGTCGCCCAGGCCTCCGGCATGGAAAGCCCGTCGTTGGTGCGCCTGCTTGATCAGTTGTGCGCCGGCGGCTACGTGTGCCGGACCGAAGACGTCCACGACCGCCGCGCCAAGGCCTTGAGCCTCACCGAGCGCGGCCGCGAACTGGTGCAAGCGGTGGAAGTGCAGCTGGTGCGCCTGCGTCAGGAAGTGCTGGCGGACATTGCCCACAGCGACCTTGAAGCCGCCCTGCGCGTGCTGCGGGCGTTCGAAGCGGCTGGGGTTGCAGCGCCTTGAACGGATTTTTTACCGGTTTTCCGCCAGCCCGCGATTGGTTCTACGGGGTACGGACGTTCGCAGCGTCAATGATCGCGTTGTACATCGCCATGCTCATGCAAATGCCTCGTCCGTACTGGGCGATGGCCACGGTGTATATCGTCTCCAGCCCGTTTGTCGGTCCTACCAGTTCCAAGGCGTTGTACCGCGCCATCGGCACCTTCATGGGTGCAGCGGCGGCGGTGGTGTTTGTGCCGATGTTTGTGCAGGCGCCGTATGTGTTGGTGGTGGTGATTGCATTGTGGACGGGCATTTTGCTGTTCCTGTCCATGCACCTGCGCACCGCGAATAACTACGCGCTGATGCTGGCCGGCTACACCTTGCCGCTGATCGCCTTGCCGGTGGTGGATAACCCGCTGGCGGTGTGGGATGTGGCCGAGGCGCGTACCGAGGAGATCTTTCTTGGTATCGCCGTGGCGGCGGTCGTCGGCGCGATGTTCTGGCCGCGGCGCCTGATGCCGGTGTTCGATGGCTCAGTGACAAAATGGTTTGCCGATGCCCAGGTCTACAGCCTGCGTTTTCTAGCGCGCAACGTGCAGCCGGAAGAGGTCAGCACCTTGCGCGGCGGCATGGTCGCCACCTTCAACACCCTGGAATTGATGATCGGCCAGCTGCCCCACGAAGGCGCGCGGCCGCAGACCGTCCGCAACACCAAGGAACTGCGCGGGCGCATGATTCACTTGCTGCCCGTAGTGGATGCCCTCGACGACGCCCTCTACGCCGTCGAACACCGCGCGCCGGAGTTTCTCGACCGGCTCACGCCGGTGCTGGAGGCAAGCCGGCAGTGGCTGGAAAGCACCGTTGAAACCGCCCCGCTGGAAAGCTGGCGCGTGCTGCGCGATCAGGTCGATGCCCTGCAGCCCCAAGGCGAAGCGCTGGACGACCGCCACACACTATTGTTCTCCAACGCGCTGTATCGCCTCGGCGAATGGATCGACCTGTGGCAAGACTGTCGCAGCCTGCAGGCCGCCATCCAGTGCGAGAGCCAGGACACCTGGCGCGCGGTGTACCGTCATTGGCGCTTGGGCCGGCTGACGCCATTTCTCGACCGTGGCTTGATGTTCTATTCGGCGTTTTCCACCGTCACCGCGATCATCGTCGCCTCGGTGCTGTGGATTCTGCTGGGCTGGACCGACGGCGGCAGCGCGGTGATCCTGGCGGCCGTGGCCTGCAGTTTTTTTGCCTCGATGGACGACCCGGCGCCGCAGATCTACCGGTTCTTTTTCTGGACCGCGATGTCGGTGCTGTTCGCCAGCCTTTACCTGTTTCTGGTACTGCCTAACCTGCATGATTTTCCGATGCTGGTGCTGGCGTTTGCCGTGCCGTTTATCTGCATCGGTACGCTCACCGTGCAGCCGCGTTTCTACCTCGGCATGCTGCTGACGCTGGTCAATACCTCCTCGTTCATCAGCATCCAGGGCGCCTATGACGCGGACTTCCTGAACTTTGCCAACGTTAACCTGGCCGGTCCCGTGGGCTTGTTGTTCGCCTTTGTGTGGACGTTGATTGCACGGCCGTTCGGCGCCGAACTGGCGGCCAAGCGCCTGACCCGTTTCAGTTGGCGCGACATCGTCACCCTGACCGAACCTGCGACCCTCGCCGAACACCGGCACATGGCTGCGCAAATGCTTGACCGCCTGATGCAGCACCTGCCGCGCCTGGCCCTCACCGGCCAGGACACCGGCATCGCCCTGCGCGATTTGCGTGTGGCGCTGAACCTGCTCGACCTGCTGGCCTACTCGCCGCGTATCTACGGCGTGCCACGGGTACTGCTCAACCAGGTGGTGGAAGGCGTGGGCGGTTACTTCAAGGCCTGCCTGAAGGCGGGTGAACGCTTGCCCGCGCCGAGCGGTCTGCTGATGACCCTGGACCGCACGCGCCGCGCCCTCAACGGGCAAGGCCTGCAAGACGAAGACGACACCCGCCTGCATCTGCTGCACGCACTGGCCGGCTTGCGCCTGTCGTTGCTGCCTGGCGTGGAATTTATTGGCGGCACCGAAATGGAAGCGCCGCTGCCTGATGGAGCGCCTTTATGATCGGTGATCTGGATATCAGCGGGGTGTTCCTGCCTACGCTGCTGGTGCTGATGGGCATTACGTACGTGTTGTTTCTGGTGGTGCACGGGCTGTTGACGCGCATTCACTTCTATCGCCTGGTCTGGCACCGGGCATTGTTCAATGTGGGGCTCTACGCGCTGTTGCTGGGCGCGGTGGACTCACTCAGTCGATATCTGATGACATGAAAAAACCTTTTTTGACCATCGGCCGTGTTGTCCTGACGTTATTGATAGTGACCTTCGCTGTCGTCGTTGTGTGGCGCATGGTCATGTACTACATGTTTGCGCCCTGGACCCGTGACGGGCATATCCGTGCCGACATCGTGCAGATCGCTCCGGACGTGTCCGGGTTGATCCAGCAAGTCGACGTGCGCGACAACCAGCTGGTGACCAAGGGCCAGGTACTGTTTGCCGTGGACCAGGACCGTTTCAAGCTGGCCCTGCGCCAAGCCCAGGCCGCCGTGGCCGACCGCCAGGAAACCCTGGCCCAGGCCAATCGCGAGTACAAGCGTAACCGCGGCCTGGGCAACCTGGTGCCAAGTGAGCAGCTGGAAGAAAGCCAGTCCCGCGTGGCCCGCGCCCAATCGGCCCTGGCCGAGGCGCAGGTGACGGTGGACGCCGCCCAGCTCAACCTTGACCGCTCGGTGATCCGCAGCCCCGTGGACGGCTACGTCAACGACCGTGCGCCGCGCAATCAGGAGTTCGTCACCGCCGGGCGCCCGGTGCTGTCGGTGGTCGACAGCAACTCCTTCCACATCGACGGTTACTTTGAAGAGACCAAGCTCGACGGCATTCACGTCGGCATGGCCGTGGATATTCGTGTGATCGGCGACAACGCGCGCTTGCGTGGCCATGTGCAAAGTATTGTTGCCGGTATCGAAGACCGTGACCGCACCAGTGGCTCCAACCTGCTGCCCAACGTCAACCCGGCGTTCAGTTGGGTGCGCCTGGCCCAGCGAATTCCGGTGCGCATCGCCTTTGATGATGTGCCGGCGGACTTCCGCATGATTGCCGGGCGCACAGCCACGGTGTCGATCATCGATGACAAGACCGCCGCCAAAGAAAACGCGCAGCAGGGAGAAAAACCATGAAACCGGCGGCGTTGCTGGCCACGGCTGGCTTGGGTTTGCTGCTGTCGGCCTGCCAGGTGGTAGGCCCGGATTACAAGTTGCCGGACAAGGCTGCTATCAACCGTGGCGACCTGCAAGGGCAGATCGCGGGCGAGGGCCACAACGTGGTGTCGGCGCCGGTGCCGGCGGATTGGTGGAAGCTATACAAAGACCCGCGCCTGGACGAGCTGGTGCGCCAGGCCATGGCCTCCAACACCGACCTGCGGGTGGCCGCCGCCAACCTGCAACGCGCGCGTTTCCAGACCCAGGAGGCTGAATCGGCAGGCGGCTGGAGTGCCGGCGCCAAGGCTGAGGCCCAACGTTTGCAGGAATCAGGTGAAGCGTTTTTGCTGACCGAGAAAGTCCCGGTCGGCAACATCGGCAGCGCCAGCATCAGCACCTCTTACCAGTTCGACCTGTTCGGCACCTTGCAGCGCGGCATCGAAAGCGCCCAGGCCACCACCGACGCCGCCCAGGCCGCCGCTGACATCGCGCGCATCACGCTGGTAGCGGATGTGGTGCGTTCCTACACTCAGGTGTGCGCGGCCAACGAAGAACTGGCGATCGCCAACGAATCCCTCGACCTGCAGGCCCAGAGCACCAAACTGACCCAGCGCCTGCGTGACGCCGGGCGTGGTGATGAAACCCAGGTGACGCGTTCGCAAACCCAATACAAATCGTTGCGCGCCGACATGCCGCGCTACGAAGCATTGCGCCAGGCGGGCTTGTTCCGGTTGTCGATGCTGCTGGCCAAGCCGGTAGACCAACTGCCAGCGGGCACCGGCACTTGCGCCGAGCTGCCGCACATCGCCCAGTTGCTGCCGGTGGGCGACGGCGCGACCTTGCTCAAACGTCGCCCCGATGTGCGCCAGGCCGAGCGCCAACTGGCCGCTGCCACCGCGCGTATCGGCGTGGCCACTGGCGCGTTGTACCCGGACATCAGTATCGGCGCCACCGTGGGCACGGTGGGGCTGCTCGATGACTTGGGCACGCCGGCCACCAATCGCTGGGGCTTTGGCCCGTTGATCAGTTGGTCGGTGCCGACCAACGGCGCGCGTGCGCGCATTCATGAAGCCGAAGCCGCGACCCAGGGCGCCCTGGCGCACTTCGACGGCGTGGTGCTCAATGCCATCCGCGAAACCCAGACCGGCCTTGCGCAATACACCGCGCAGTTGCAACGCCGCGACGCGTTGGCCGATGCCGGCCAGTCTGCCAAAGAAGCGTCGGAGCAGACGCACCGCTTCTTCCAGGCCGGGCGCGCCTCGTTCCTGGCCGACCTGCAAGCCACGCGCACCTACACCGATGTGCGCGCGCAGCTGGCGGCGGCGAACACCCAGGTTGCCATGAGCCAGATCGATCTGTTCCTGGCATTGGGCGGTGGTTGGGAAAGCGGACGAACGCAAGCGTCTCAGGCCAGCAAACCCTGAGCTAAAAGCTATGCTTTGTCAGGTGAGTCGCCGTGGCGGCTCACCTGACACTGCTCGCGTTTGCTCATGGGGATTCCAATAATGAAAAACCCTTATGCTCCCGCTTTCTGGTGCGTGTGCTTCGCACTGGTGTTGTTATCGGCTGCCTATTTCTACGGCGTCATGCTTGCCCATCAAATCGACAAGGCCATGGTGTTTCTCGACAGCGCGTGCCTGGTGATTGGCACGTTGTCCATTGGCGTGGTGGCGTGGGCGTCGTATCAAAATCAACGGGTGAAGAAAAAACTGCTCGAACAAGGCAAGACCCGCGTGGCGATCTGGGACACCAAAGTCGCCTTGCGCCGCGTCGAAACCGTGTTCGACCGCTATTTCTGGGGCAGCTACTGGCAGCCCGGGCGGACCTTCCAGGAAGTCATGGGCGAACTCACCGGCACCCCGCTGGAAAAAAGCCTCGAAGCCCTGAAAAAACAGTGCGTGCTGCTCGACCAGCAGGTAGCCGACGGTAGGCATTGGCTGAATAACGCACGGGAATTGTCCGACGTGGCCAACGCCATGGCACGCGAGCGCTACCAGCTGGACTTCTGCAACCCCAAGGTCGACACCCCGGGAAACGCCGTCATACACCGCGAATTCGAGGTGTTGGTGTACACCTGGACCGCACGTTTGAAGAGTTTTGATCATCAACTCGATGAGATTGAATTGGAGTACTCGTGAACCAACGGTTGACCTGACCCCTCTGAAAAGCTGGGCCGTTCGCGGCCGCCAGTGCTAATCTTCCCCCGTTTTCGGCGGGTTTGAGCCAACCCCTCTTGGGGTTCAAGGAAGACAGCCCACTTCTCACAGGATTTGATCAGGTCACTTCATGAATAAGCCAGCAGTCGTTCTTTTGGGTTTCGTTGTCGCCGTCGGCGTCGTCAGTGCAGGCGGCGCCTGGTACACCGGTAAGCAACTGGAGCCGGTGCTGCAGACCGCGATCCAGAACGCCAACAAGGAACTGCAGACCTCCATGGCCGGCGTCGACGGTAGCGTGAACCTGGAGCTGGTGTCCCTGGACCGTGGCCTGTTCAGCAGCACCGCTCACTACCGCCTCAAGGGTCAAGGCAGCGTATTCGGCGAAGAAAATCCGAACCCTGAGCTGCTGTTTGTCGACCACATCGAACACGGCCCGCTGCCGTTCTCGCGCCTGGTTTCGCTGAAGTGGCTGCCGGTTATGGCCACCAGTCACTATGAGCTGGAGAAGAACGCCACCACCGAAAAATGGTTCGCCGCCAGCAAAGACGTGTCGCCGCTCAGAGGCGTGGCCAATATCGGCTACAACCGTTCGGTCGATGGCAACGTCGAGCTGCTGCCTCTGGAGCTCAAGGACGACAAGTCCTCGGTGAGCTTCTCCGGCGCCAACCTGGACTTCGACGGCACCGCCGAAGGCCAGAAGGTCAAGGCTGAAGGTTATATGAACAGCCTCAAGGTCGCGGTGATCGATGCCAACGGCGCGCCTTTTGAAGCCGAGCTGTCCGGCCTGACCGTGGCCAGCAACCTGGAAAAAACCACGTTTGGTTTCTACACCGGGCAAAACACCGTTGAGCTGACCGACACCAAAGTGACCTACGGCCCGCAGAAAGCCGTGCTGACCCTCAAGGGCTTCGAGCAGAAAGACACCAGCGAGACCAAGGACAACAACCTGGCCGGCCGCGTCGATTACAAAATCGACGAGATCGGTTACCAGGGCAAGCCTGTCGGTTCGGCCGCCATGGCCCTGAGCATGAAAAACGTCGACATCCCGGCCATGCTGGTACTGACCAAGCTTTATCAAGACAAGATGCAGCCGGTGCAAGCCGCCGCCGCTGCTGGTCAGCCTGTGCCTGAGCTGCAACTGACCGAAGCCGAGCAGACCCTGGCCGAGGCCAACGTCAATCAGGTGCTGGCTGCCAAGCCGCAAGTGGCGGTGGAAAACCTGTCGCTGAAAACCACCCACGGCGAAAGCAAATTCAACCTGGTGGTCGACCTGACCAAGCCGGCTTCCATGGAGCTGCCGCCGGTTGAACTGGGCAAGCAGGTCATCGCGCTGCTGGATGCCAACCTGACCCTGTCCAAGCCAATGATCGGTGACGTTGCTGCATTGCAAGCGCAAGTGGGCGGCGTGACCGACCCTAAAGCCATCGAGCAGCAATCGCAGATGGCGGCCGAGATGGTCAGCGGCATGGCCGTCGGCACCCAGTTGGCTACCTTGGTGGGCACGGATGTGGTCTCCAAGCTGCATTACGCCAACAATGAAGTGACCTTCAACGGCCAGAAGATGACGGTTGAGCAATTCATCGGGTTTGTGATGGCCAAAGCCGGCGCGGTCAGCGGCGCGCAGTAAGATTTCTTACATCAGTAAGAAATAAATAATGGGGGAGCAGGGTTGCCTGGGGCAGCGGTCAAACAGTCGGCATACGGGCCGGCGGTGACCGGTCAGCCCCGGCAAGTCTGCTCCCCCATTGGCTTTTCTGTTGACGGGACAATTCTGAACAATTGTTCCGAATCGGACATATTCCTACATTCATAGGGGATAGTTCCTACAGGAAAGCTAGGCCGGGTCATCAGACGCCGGCACCCTGATGCAAACCGCTCAGGACCACCTATCGTTACAGCTTTCCGCGTGTAAGGAAGCTCACGATATGTTGCGAAACCTACCCATAAGTGCTTCAGGCCGGTTGCGACTGCTCATCGGGGCTGCCTTGTGCAGTCAATTGCTGATGCCCGGCCTCGCCCTGGCCGATCCGGCCTACGACGCGTTGATTATTCAGGCGCGAAACGGCAACTTCACGCCGGCCCTTACCCAACTGCGCCAATTACCTGCCGAGCGCCAGACGCCAGGCCAGATCAGCGATCACATTGTGATTGCCGGCTGGGCCGGGCAAGACGCCGAAGTGCTGAAGGTGTACGAGGCGCAAGGCAAGAATCGCAACTTGACTACTCAGGCGCTGGCCACGGTCGCCCGTACCTATCGCAATCAAAAGCAGTGGCCTCAGGCCCTGGCGGTTTATCAGCAGGCGCTGCTGCGTGAACCGAATAATATCGACCTGCAACTGGGCCAGGCCCTGACCCAGGCCGACGGGGGCCAAACCAACGAAGCGGTGCAACGCACCCGCGCATTGGTGGCGGCGCAACCCAATGACCCCAACCGCCGCATGGCCCTGGGCTACGCGCTGACCCGCGCGGGCTTGAATTACGACGCCCTGTTCGAGTTCGACCAGGCTTTTATCCGCGCGGGTGACAAACCCGAAGTGGTGCGCGAATACATCGTCGCCCTGCAAAAGGCCCGTTTGCCGGAGCCGGCCCTGCGCCTGTCGGCCAAGCACCCAGGCGTGCTCGATGTTGTTACTCAGCGCCGTCTGGAAGGCGACCTCGCCGCCGAACGTGTGCGCATGGCCGAGTACGCCACGCGCACCGAGAAAGAACGTTATGTGGTTGCTGATCGCGCCCTCAGCGACTACGACACACTGCTCGCCCGCTGGACCCCTGACCAGAGCGCCCATGACGACGTGGTGCGCTGGCGCATCGACCGCCTGGGCGCCCTCAAGGCACGCGCGCGCACCGCCGAGGTTATCCGCGAGTACGAAACCCTCACTGGCGAAGGCGTGCAGTTGCCGACCTACGCCTTGCGCTGGGTGGCTGCGTCCTACCTCGACCAGCGCCAGCCGGAAAAAGCCGAGCCGCTGTACCGCCAGGCGCTGACGGCACCGGATGCTGATCCGGGTGACCACGTCGAAGACAGCACCGCATTGTTTTACGCCCTGCTCGAAAGCGACAAGGTGATGCAAGCGCGCGAAGTCGCCAATAACCTGGCCACCAACCAGAAACCTCGCGTTGAACTCAAGGGCTTGCCCATCGGCAACCCCAACGACAGCTGGATGGACGCGCAGCAACTGGCGGCCCAGGCCGGCACTTACGGCGGTGACCTGCCAGGCAGCGAAACCGGGTTGGAAGCCCTGGTGGCGAAAGCCCCTGGCAATGTCGGCCTGCGCCTGGCCCAGGCCGATATGTACCGCGCGCGTGATTGGCCGCGGCGCGCCGAAGGCTCGCTCAAGGAAGTTGAAACCCAGGCCCCGCGTGATATCGGCCTGGAAGTGTCCCAGGCCTACACCGCCATGGACCTGCAGGAATGGCGGCAGATGGACGCGCTGACCGATGACGTGCTGGCGCGCAACCCCGACAGCCGCCAGGTGCAGCGCCTCAGCCGCCTGCGCGACGTACACGACATGGCCGAACTGCGCGTCGAAGCCTACACCGGTAAAAGCTACGGCGGTGGCGGTAATGATGATGTGGGCGCAGTGGCGGGCAGCCGGGACTGGGGCATCGAAAGCGTGCTTTACAGCCCGCCCATCGATGAAGACTGGCGCGTCTTCGCCGGCGCCGGTTACGCCACCGCAGACTTTACCGAAGGCACCGGCCAGCATCGCTTCCAGCGCGTCGGCGTCGAGCAGCGCACCCGCGACATGACCCTGGAAGCCGAGGTGTCCAACCACTCCTACGGTTATGGCTCCAAGCAAGGCGCGAGCGTGTCGATTGCCCGCGACATCAATGACAACTGGCAGTACGGCGGCAGCCTCGGTTACCTCCTGGCGACCACGCCGCTGCGCGCATTGAATGCCGATGTCACGGCCAACGGCGGCAGTGGCTTTGTCCGCTGGCGCGAGAATGAAAGCCGCGAGTGGAAGCTGTCCCTGAGCCCGTCGCATTTCAGCGACGGCAACAACCGCCTCGAAGCGCTGCTCACCGGCCGCGAGGGCATCTACAGCTCGCCGCATGTGCAGGTGGACCTGGGCCTGGAAGTCGGCGCCAGCCGCAACACGAAGGACGACGTGGTGTATTTCAACCCGAAATCGGACTTCAGCGTGTTGCCCACCATGACGGTCAATCACGTGCTTTATCACCGCTATGAGACCCAGTGGAGTCAGCAGTTCCAGGTCGGTGCCGGTACCTATAGCCAGCGCGATTATTCCACCAGTGGGGTCGGCCTGATCGGCTACGGCCAACGTTTTCGCTGGAACGACGTGCTGGAAGCCGGCGCCAACCTGAGCCTGATCAGCCGCACCTATGACGGCGATCGCGAACGCGATCTGCGCCTGCTCGTCGACCTCACTTACCGTTTCTAAAAGAGCCTGAACATGACTGTCCTCAGCCGTTGTTTATTGGTCCTGGGTGTATTGCTGGCCGGCGCGTGCGCCCAGCAACCTGCGCCCTATACCCCACCCGCCGAGCGGCCGACACCTGCGCGTGAAGCGCCGTGGCCGAAAAACCATTTCCTGGGCATTGCCTACCACGACATCGAAGATCGCGACCCCGATCAGGCGGTGGTGGCGGTGCGCACTGAACGGTTGGTCGACCAACTGGCCTGGCTGCGCGAGAACGGCTACCGGCCGGTCAGTGTCGATCAGATCCTGGCAGCGCGCAGCGGTGGGCCGCAGTTGCCGCCCAAAGCCATCCTGCTCAGCTTCGACGACGGCTATTCCAGCTTCTATACCCGCGTGCTACCGATTTTGCGTGCCTATAACTGGCCGGCAATTCTGGCCCCGGTCGGCTATTGGATCGACACGCCGCTGAATAAACCGGTGGATTTTGCCGGCACACCGCGCGCGCGTTCCGACTTCCTGACATGGGAGCAGGTGCGCGAGATCTCCAAATCGGGCCTGGTCGAAATCGCCGCCCACACTGACGCCAGCCACACCGGCATCCTGGCCAACCCACAAGGTAACCAGGAGCCGGCCGCCGCAACGCGACGTTATGACGCCGCCACTGGCACCTATGAAACCGAGGCGCAGTTCCAGGCGCGGATGCGCGCCGACGTCACGGCCATTACCCACAAACTGCGCGCCGTCACCGGCAAGGCGCCGCGTGTATGGGTGTGGCCTTACGGCGCCGCCGACGGCACCTCGTTGGCGGTCGTCGGCGAACAGGGCTACCAGATGGCCCTGACCCTGGACGACGGCCTCGACGACCTCGCCAACCTCAAAAGCAGCCCACGCTTCCTGGTGGCCTCCGACCCGGACGGCGAGCACTACGCCAACGCGATTGTCGGCACACAGGCGCGGACCTCGATGCGCGTGCTGCACGTGGACCTGGATAACGTCTACGACCCGGACCCGGCCCAAGAGGCACGCAACCTCGACCAGTTGGTGCAGCGCGTGGTCGACATGGGCGCCAGCACCGTGTTCCTGCAAGCCTTCGCCGACCCCAAGGGTGACGGCCTGGTGCATTCGCTGTACTTCCCCAACCGCCATCTGCCGGTGCGCCGCGACTTGTTCAACCGCGTCACCTGGCAACTGCGTACCCGTGGCCACGTGGCGATCTACGCGTGGATGCCAGTGCTGAGCTTTGCGCTCGACCCTTCGTTGCCGCGTGTCACGCGAATGGACCCGAAAACCGGCCAGGTCGGCCTCGACCCGGACCAGTACAAGCGCCTGTCGCCGTTTGATCCGGCCGTGCGCCAGCAGATCGGTGAGATCTATGAAGACCTGGCACGCAACACTGCCATCGACGGCGTGCTGTTCCACGACGACGCGGTCCTCTCTGATTTCGAAGACGCCAGCCCCGCAGCGCTCAAGGCTTACGCCGCCAACGGCCTGCCGGGCAGCATTGCCGCGCTGCGTGCCGACCCGGCCGTGATGCAGCGTTGGACGCGTTTCAAGAGCCGCTACCTGATCGACTTTACCCAGGAACTGGCCGCAAAAGTGCGCGCCATCCGCGGGCCGCAGGTGCAGACGGCGCGCAATATCTTCGCCGAGCCGATGCTCAACCCGGCGAGCGAAGCGTGGTTCGCGCAGAACCTCGATGACTTCCTCCAGACCTACGACTGGACCGCGCCGATGGCCATGCCGCTGATGGAAGGCGAGACGCTGAAGAACTCCAACGCCTGGCTGGAAAAACTCGTGGCCACCGTCAAAGCCCGTCCCGATGCCTTGCAGCGCACCGTGTTTGAACTGCAAGCCAAAGACTGGCGCACCAAAGACGCGCCCGATATCGACGGCGCGCAGATGGCTGAATGGATGGGTGTGCTCAAACGCCAGGGGGTCAGGAGTTTTGGCTACTACCCGGACAACTTCCTGGAAAATTCGCCGGACCTGAAGACGGTACGTCCGGCCCTGTCCAACCAATGGAACCCTTGACCATGTTCGACAGAATCCTGGCTTTATTCGTGTTGGCGCTGGTGTTGGGTGTGCCCCTTGGCCTGATCTTTCTGGTCACCGGGCAGTTCCTGATGGACTTCGTGTTTTTCTACCCGCTGTTCATGTCGGCCTTGTGGATCGCCGGCGGGCTGTACTTCTGGCTGCACTGGGAGCGTCACTGGCCGTGGAAGGAAGACACGCCGGCGCCGATCCTGGCCGGCAACCCGCTGATCTCGATCATCATTCCTTGCTACAACGAGGGCGATAACGCCGCCGACACCATTCATGCGGCGCTGGACCAGCTGTACCCGAACATCGAAGTGATCGCCGTCAACGATGGCTCCAAAGACAACACCGCCGCGGTGCTTGATGCCCTGGCGCTGGAGCACCCACGGCTGCGCGTGCTGCACCTGGCGCAGAACCAGGGCAAGGCTGTGGCCCTGCGCATGGGCGCGGTGGCTGCGCGCAGTGAGTACCTGGTGTGCATCGACGGCGATGCCTTGCTGGATAAAAATGCGGCGGCCTACATGGTCGCGCCGATGCTGGACAACCCGCGCCTGGGCGCCGTGACCGGCAACCCGCGCATTCGTACGCGTTCGACCTTGATCGGCCGGGTGCAGGTGGGCGAGTTCTCTTCGATCATTGGCTTGATCAAGCGCACCCAGCGGGTGTTCGGTCGCATCTTTACGGTGTCGGGTGTGGTGGTGGCGTTTCGCAAGAAAGCGCTGGACCGCATCGACTACTGGAGCACCGACATGATCACCGAGGACATCGATGTCAGTTGGAAGCTGCAACTCGATCACTGGGCCATCTTCTACGAGCCGCGTGCCCTGTGCTGGATCCTGATGCCCGAAACCGTCGGTGGCCTGTGGAAGCAACGCCTGCGCTGGGCCCAGGGCGGCGCCGAAGTACTGTTCAAAAACATCCGTGGCATCTGGCAATGGCGCCATCGCTACCTGTGGCCGCTGTTGTTCGAATACTGCTTGTCCACCGGTTGGGCCTTCACTTTCCTGCTCTCGGTGATCTTCTGGGGGCTGGGCAAATTCATGGTGCTGCCGCAGGCGATTGCCGTGGATTCGCTGGTGCCGCCGGCGTTTACCGGGCTGGTGCTGGCGATGGTGTGCCTGCTGCAGTTTGCGGTGAGCATCCTGATTGATCGGCGCTACGAAAAGGACCTGTGGAAAACCCTCTTCTGGACCGTGTGGTACCCGATGGTGTTCTGGCTGGTCAGTTTGCTCACCACATTGGTCAGCTTTCCCAAGGTGCTCTTCAACCAGCACCAGAAGCGCGCGCGCTGGGTCAGCCCGGACCGCGGTATTAAACCTAGCGAAGAGGAGGCGTGACGATGAAACTGGTCAGAACTCGCCAGAACACAGTGATGTGGATCATCGACGTGCTGCTCACCCTGCTGGCCTGGGCCGGGCTGGTCTGGCTGCTGGCACGCGGGATCGGCGCAATGCTGGAAACCCATGGCGGCCCGCGCATTGAGGCGCCGATTTTTGCGGCGCTCAACACCTTGCAGATCTACCTGTGGATCGCCTTGTTCAATGCGGTGATCCTGATCAGTTGGGCACGCTATCAACAGCGCCGTGGGCGCAAGTTTGCCCAGCGTCGCGCCGAAGCCAACGCGCTCAGCGATAAAAGCCTGAGTGAAAGCTTCAACTTGGGCGACGGCCACCTCGAGCAGTTTCGCAAGTCGGGCGTGCTGGTGATTCACAACGATGACGAGGGCGGCGTAGAAGATGTGAAGGCCCATGTTTCGCGCGACGTTGAGCGGCCAGGACTGACCCTGGTGCCAGGGCAGGAAAAAGACAAAGGCGCAGGCTAATTGCCCCGTGCTCTTTACCCCGCGCTCTGTGGCGAGCGGTCTGTGTGGTGAGCGGGCTTGCCCCGCGTTGGGCTGCGAAGCAGCCCCACACCTGACGCCACGATCTTCCTGACGTAACGCGGCGACACTGACCAGGGGAACGCTTCGCGCCCCAACGCGGGGCAAGCCCGCTCGCCACAAGAGGCGCTATCCCAGACTCATCCGATAAATGGGATCCAATTCACAAAACATGCGCGAACTTTTCTGTATTCCCCTGTACTAACCTAACTCGGCATTTAGTTGATGGCTAAGTAATGGCATCTGCTGGGTTGTTTGCCGAAGGGTTATCAAAAACAGTGGCCGCTTGTCGGAATAAAAGTTTCAACAACAAGCGCTATCACCGTTTTATGATTATTTGTTGTTATTAATCAATAGGTTGCGGTTTTAATAAGTGCGAATGTCCGACAAGTCCAGCTTCTTGGGCTAGCGCGAGTTCGATGTTAGTTTGCCGCTCCTTGATTTTCGATGGATCGAACATGTCTTTGTTATTGCCACGGACTCGGTATTTGCTGTGCACTTTCCTGCTCGCCTGTCTGGGCCTGAACAGCGCCACAGCCGCTCCCACGCCAGGGGATCAAGACTTGATCCGCGACCGGCAAAATCGCCTGCTCGAAGAGCAAGGCCGGCGTCTGCAAGAACTCCAGGACCTGCCCGGCAAAGAGGCCAAGCCCCAAGCCCCGGCGACGCCCGCTGACACCCGCTGTTTCCCGATCAAAGACATCGAGCTCAAGGGCGCCGACAGCCTATCCGCTGCCGACCGCACGCTGTTGCTCAAACCCTATGTGGGCCAATGCCTGGGCGTCTCGCAGCTCAATGAGCTGCTTAAAGTCATCACCGACTATTACATCGCCAAAGGCCGCGTCACCAGCCGTGCCTACCTGCCGCAACAGGACCTGTCCAGCGGCCACCTGCAAGTGATGGTGGTCGAGGGCAAGCTCGAAGCCTTGAGAAGCGCCGAAGGCAGCAACGTGACCGGTCGCGAGCTGGCCATGGCCTTTCCCGGCAAGGTCGGCGAGGCGCTGAACCTGCGCGAGGTCGAGCAACTGGTCGACCAGCTCAACCGTCTGCCGTCCAAACAGGCACAAATGGAACTGACCCCCGGCAAAGACGTGGGCGGCAGCGACGTGGTGGTCAAGAACACCGCGCAAAAGCCGTGGCGCGCCAGCCTGTCGCGCAATAACGATGGGCAAAGAAGCACCGGCGAGCAGCAATGGGGCGCGGGCCTGGAGTGGGACAGCCCGCTGGGGCTGGCCGACCAACTGGTGCTGCGCGGTGGTCACGACGCGATCAGCGACCACCAGAAAACGTCGAAAAACACCATGCTCTACTACAACGTGCCGTGGGGCTGGTGGAACTTCAGCTACACCTACAGCGAGAGCGATTACCGCGCGCTGGGTTACACCGACACCTTCAAGTTCAAGCAGTCGGGCGATAACGAAAACCACCAACTGCGCGCAGAGCGCGTGATTCACCGCGATGACGTGAGCAAGACCTCAGTCAACGTCGGTCTGGCTCACCTGCGCACCAACAACTACATCGACGACGCCCACCTCGAAACCAGCAGTAATCGCCTCAGCGAACTGCAATTTGGCATCAACCACGGCCGGCGCATCGGCAATGCCTTTGTCAACGTTGACCTGGGCGTGCAGAACGGCATCGGTGCATTTGACGCCCAGCGCGACGACCAGCATCGCGATCAGTACGGGCACCTCACGGCCACTCCCGATTACCGCAAATACACCGCCACCGTCAGTTATCTGCAGCCGTTCAGCCTGTGGGGCGAATCGTTCAGCTTTACCAGCTTGGCCACCGGGCAACGCAGTGAAGACGTGCTGTTCTCGCCGCAACGCATCAGCCTCGGCGGCTCTTCTTCGGTACGCGGTTTCAAGGATCAGCAATTGTCCGGCGACAGCGGTGGCTACTGGCGCAATGAAGTGCGCTGGGCCCGCCCGGTCACGTTGGAATGGCTGCGCCCGGCCTTCGCCGAATACGGCACCAGCCTGGGTTACGACCAAGGCGTGATCCGCAACGACCGTTACAACGACGACTACCACGGCCGCGTTTCAAGCAACTCCGTGGAGCTGTTCGCCCGGGGCAAATACGTCAGCACCAGCGTGACGTTTGCTCACTCGTTAGAAAGGCCTGGGGTCGTGATGGAGCGCGAAGCACCGATCTACTTCCGCATGGATTTCTTCCTGTAATTCAACGCCCTGCTGCAACGAGAATCTGAAAATGGATGTTCGCCACTTTGCCTTTCTGGCCCGCCAACCTTCTGCTGCCCTGAAGCGCCTGGACGCGTTCCTTGGCCTGCCCAAGCGCGGCCTGGTGCTGATTTTGGCCAACGCGCTGTTCTGGCAGCCGTTGCTCGCCCAGGCCGAAGGCATTGTGGTCAGCAACCCGGCCACCAGCGTCGGCCAGGCCGGCAATGGCGTGCCGGTGGTGAACATCGCTGCGCCCAATGGCAGTGGCTTGTCCCATAACCAGTTCAAGGACTACAACGTCGGCCCCAACGGCGTGATCCTCAACAACGCCACCGGCGCGGTGCAGAACACTCAGCTCGGCGGCTACATCGTCGGCAACCCGAACCTCAAGGGCGGCGCCGCCAACGTCATTCTCAACGAAGTCAACGGCGGCAGCCCCAGCCAGCTGCGCGGCTACACCGAAGTGGCGGGCCAGTCGGCCAAGGTCATCGTCGCCAACCCGTACGGCATCACGTGCAGTGGCTGCGGTTTTATCAACACGCCCAACGTGACCCTGACCACCGGCAAACCGGTGATGGACAACGTCGGCCGTTTGGACCACTACCAGGTTGACGGCGGCGCCGTGACCATCGACGGCGAGGGCCTGAACGCCAGCAACGTCGACCGCTTCGAAATCATCACCCGCTCGGCCAAGATCAACGCCCAGATCAACGCACGCGAGCTGGCCGTAATCGCCGGGCGCAACGACGTCGATGCCCAAAGCCTGAAAACCACCGCACGCGCCGACGACGGCAGCGCCAAACCCGAGCTGGCCATCGACTCCAGCGCGCTGGGCGGCATGTACGCCGGCGCGATCAAACTGGTGGGCACCGAAGCCGGCGTGGGCGTGAAGCTGGACGGGACGTTGGCGGCAAGTGGTGGGGATATTCAGCTTGATGCCAATGGGCATTTGAGCATGGCGCAAACCGCCGCGAGCGGCGCGGTCAACGTCAAGGCCGCGAGCCTGGACGCCAAGGGGCCGGTGTACGCCGGCACGGCACTGGACGTGCAAACCCAAGGCGATCTGACCAACCGCCAAAGCCTGGCCGCCCGTGACCGCATTGCGCTGTCCAGCAGCGGCACGTTGACCAATAGCGACATTATCGAAGCGGGCGTCAACACCGATAACACCCGCAACGCAGCGGGCGACGTCAGCCTGCGCGGCAAGACCGTCAGCAACACCGGCACCAATGTCATCGCCAGCCGTACGTTGAGCGTCGATGCCCAGACCCTGAACAACCAGGGCGGCACCCTGAGTGCAAAACAGCACACGCAGATTACGGCAGGCACAGTCGACAACCAGAACAAAGGCCGCATTCTGAGCAACGGCGGCCTGGCCCTCACGGCCGATCGCCTGCAGAACACCCAAGGCGGGCTGGTCACCAGCAACGGTCCGCTGACCGCGGTTGTCGGTGAGTTGCATAACCAGGGCGGCGAAGTCTCCAGCCTGGACACCGCAGCGCTGACGGTCACCACCCTCGACAACGTCGCGGGGCTGGTCACGGCGGGTAAGGCGTTGAGCCTTAACGTCGGCAGCCTGAACAACCAGGGCGGTCTGGTCACCAGCCAAGGCTTGGTCAGCGTGGCCGGTAACAGCCTGGACAACCGTGAAAAAGGCTTGGTCGCCGGCGTCGAGGGTGTGCAGGTCACTGTCGCCAACATCGACAACCGCAACGGCGAGCTGTCCAGCCGTGCGGGCGTGCAGGTCACGGGCACGCAACTGGATAACAGCGACGGCGGGCTGGTGATTGCCGGCAGCGGCGCAGGCCTGAATGTCGATCAATTGCTCAACCGCAACCAGGGCCTGATCAGCAGCGAAGGGCTGTTGAGCGTCACGGCGCGCAACGTGGCCAACAACGGCGGTACGCTGTCCAGCGCCGGCCCGCTGACCCTCAACGCCCTTGGCGCGGTAGACAACCAGGGCGGGCGGCTGGTGACTGACGCCCGCCTGATCCTCAACAGCGCGAGTCTCGACAACAGCCAAAAAGGCACCCTGAGCGCACGTCAGGCCGCGCAGATCACCACCGCTGACCTGAACAACCAGCAAGGCGGTCAGATCACCAGCGCCGAGGCCCTGACCCTGGACCTCAACCGTGGTCAGCTCAATAACCAGGGCGGACTGATCAACGCGCCGCTGCTGATGCTCAACAACCTCAAAGATGTGCATAACCAGGGCGGCGAGATTTCCAGCAGCCAGGCGTTCACACTCACCGCCGACAACCTGGACAACAGCGGCGGCAAACTGCTGAGCAATACCGCGCTGACCTTGCGCATCGGCCAGGCCCTGGCAAACGTCAAAGGCATGATCGCCGCAGCGTCGGTCGACGCGCACGCCGCCAGCCTCGACAACAGCGGCGGCACACTCACCAGCCGTGGCGACACCGTACTCAACATTGATGGCCGCCTGACCAATCGCGATCAGGGCCTGCTCAACGCAGGCGCTGCCCTGACACTCAACAGCGCCGAGCTGGATAACCAGAATGGCTCACTGCTGGGCAGCGCAATTGCCCTGGACTTCGGCAGCGCCACCGGCGACCTGAACAACGCCGGGGGCCTGATCACCACCGCTGGCAATCTGACCATCAACCATCTGCGTGACCTGAGCAACGGCGGTGGCGAACTCTCCAGTGCGCAAACCCTGGACCTCAGCGCTCGCACGTTGAACAACAGCAACGGCAAGCTGATCAGCAATAACCTGCTGCTGCTCAATGCCACAAACCTGATCAACCAGAACGGCTTGATGTCCGGCTGGCAGGGCTTGACCGTCAGCGGCGCCAACCTCGATAACCGCAACAACGGCACCTTGTCGAGCCGTTATGGCGACCTTAATGCCACGCTGACCGCCAGCCTGCTCAACAGCGGAGCGGGTGCGCTGGTGAGTCAAAAAGCGCTGTACGTGACCGCCGCTGAGCTGGACAACAGCAACACGGGCGTACTCTCCAGCGCCGCCGGCCAACGTCTCAACGTGGGCGGTTTGCTCAACAACGCCCAGGGCGGCGTGATCGACAGCGGCGCAGCCCTGAACCTGAACGCGCAAAACCTGGACAACAGCGCCGGCAGCATCAGCGGCGGCACCGCCACCACCCTCGACCTGCTCGCGACCCTGACCAACACCAATGGCAAGTTGTCCAGCGGCGGCCCGCTGCTGATCAGCCGTGCCGCGCAGATCAACAACCAGGGCGGCCAGATCGCCAGCCAGGGCCTGTTGACCCTGCTGACCGGCGGCCTGGACAACCGCAACCGTGGCACCCTGGCCGCCAACGACCGCTTGAGCCTCACCGCCAGCGGCCTGGTGCAAAACGGCAACGACGGCTTGATCTACAGCCAGAACGCCGACCTCAGCCTCACGGCCAACCGCGTGGAGAATGGCAAAGGCACCGTGCAAAGCCAGGGCGGCATGACCGTCGACGTGGCCGACGCGCTGGACAACCAGAGCGGAAAACTGATCGCCCAGGCGGGCGATTTGAGTGTCAACGCCGCCAGCCTCGACAACCGCGGCGGCACCCTCGCCAGCCTCAAGGCCGCACTGCAAACCCGTGTGGTCGGCGTGCTGCGCAACGGTTATGACCTCAACAACAACCGTCAGGGCGGCGTGATGCAGGGGCAAAGCCTCAACCTGCAAGCCGGCAGCGTAGACAACTATGGCGGGCGCATCGCGGCGCAGGGCGGCAACGCACTGGTGACCACCGGCAATTTCGACAACCGCAACGGCGGGCTCTATGCCAAAGGCCTGATGCGCGTGGTCGGGCATGACTTTGATAACAGCGGCGACAACGACGGCCAGATTGCCGGTCAACAAATCGACCTGGACCTGAGCGGCGCACTTAACAACCGCCTGGGCATCATCGAAAGCGAAAGCACCCTCAAGGTGCGCGCTGCCAGCCTCGACAACCAGACCGGGCGCCTGCGTGCCCTGGGCACGGCGGGCACCACCGAATTTGCCATCGGTGGCCTGTTCGACAACCGCAACGGTGTGCTCGAAACCGCCAACAACGATCTGACCCTCAACGCCGGCAGCCTGCAGAACCTGGGCGGCAACGTACTGCACGTGGGCACCGGCAACTTCGGCATTGCCCCCGCTAACCTCAACGAAGTGGGCGGCAGCCTGGTCACCCGTGGCGACCTGACCATCAGCCAGGGCCACTGGACCAACAGCAGCGTGATCCAGGCCGGGCAACTGACAGTCAACGTCGACACCCTCGACCAGACCGCCAGCGGCCAACTGCTCGGTGCCCGACGCTTCGTCGGCAGCGGCGCCAATTGGAACACCCAAGGCCTGATCGCCAGCGACGGCACGCTCGACCTGACGTTGAGCGGCGCCCTTAACAGCAGCGGGCGCATCAGCAGCCTGGGCGACCTCAACCTCAGCGCGGCACAGGCCACCCTGACCGACACGGCAAGCATCGCCGGCGGCGGCATCACTACCGCCAACATCGCCGGCACGCTCAACAACCGCGGGCGCATCACCGCCGCCACCGACCTGGTGCTTAACGCGGGCGCGATCAACAACTACGCGACCCTGGGCAGTGGCCAGCGACTGACCGCTACCACCGGTGCGTTACTCAACGATCACGGCCTGATCTTCAGCGGCGGCGACATGAGCCTGCGTGTCGACGCGTTGAACAACAGCTACGCCGACCTCTACAGCATGGGCAACCTGAGCGTCGACCGTGACGGCAAGGGCGGCCTGGCCAGCAGCATCATCAATAGCTCGTCGAGCATACAGAGTGATGGTGACCTGAGTCTGGCAGCAGCAGTGATGCGAAACGAGCGCGCGGTGCTGACAACCAACGACGGCGGCATTTATACCGCTTCGATCACCGAAATGCCCTGCCGACGTGGCGCCGAGTACGCTGGCGACTGCGAAGGCCCGAAGGTCAACCACTTGTGGGAGGTTGTGCAGCGCGACAAGCTGGAAGTACTCCAGGCCAGTGCGGCATCGCTCATCAGTGCGGGAAAAAACATCACCCTTACCGGCGGCCAGTTGCTTAATTCAAGCAGCAGCATCGGCGCCGCCGGTATGATTAACATCACGGTCAACAACTTGACCAACACCGGCATCGAGACTGGCGAAACCGAAACCTGGCGCTTGTTCCGCTCCAAGCGCACCCGCGACGCGAGTGACTGGTATGCGTTGGCGGCAGACTTCAACCGCAAGTACTCGGTTGGCGGCGCCGCCTACAACCCCAATGATCTGGGTGGCCTGGAAGCAGCCATGGCCGCTTTCATCGGCACCACTGAACGGGAAAGCGTCTCGCTGCGCCGCGTCACCAAAATTGCTACGGGCGACCAACGTTACGCCGGTATCATCCAAGCCGGCGGCGCGGTCAATGTAATAACCCAGAACAATATCGATAACACCGTGGTGCGTCCGGGCTACACCTATGTGGGTGCGGGCGCCAAAACCGCGACAGATGCCACGGGCGCCAGTGGCGCAGCCGGTTACTCGACGCGCGTCACCCTTAACCAGCAACTGCCGCCTGACCTCGCCCAACAGCAGATCAACCCGCTGAGCCTGCCCGGCTTCACCTTGCCCAGCGGGCAGGGCGGGCTGTTCCGCCTCAGTGGCGAAAGCGCCAGCGCGCCGGCCAGTACCGGCCCGCAAGGCTGGACCCTCGGCGGCGGCGGTGTAGACCGCACGCCGGTCACCGGCCCGGTCGTACCCGGCAGCGGCACCTCGGCCGACGGCGTGGTGATCAACCGTGTGCAAGGCCTGCCAGACAGCCAGTTCGTCTCCAACCCACAGAAATACCTGATCGAAACCAACCCGCTGCTGACCAACCTCAGCCAGTTTTTAAGCTCTGATTACATGCTGTCCAAACTGGGCTACGACCCAGACCAGGCCCAAAAGCGCCTGGGTGACGGCCTGTATGAACAACGCCTGATCCAGCAAGCCGTGATCGCGCGCACCGGCCAGCGCTTCATCGATGGCCAGACCAGCGACACGGCGATGTTCAAGTACCTGATGGACAACGCCATTGGCACCCAGCAGGCGCTTAACCTGTCGGTGGGCGTGAGCCTCACCGCCGAGCAAGTCGCGGCCCTGACCCATGACATCGTGTGGATGGAAAACGCCACCGTCGCTGGCCAGCAAGTGCTGGTGCCCGTGCTCTACCTGGCCCAGGCCAACAACCGCCTGGCGCCCAACGGCGCACTCATTACCGGCAGCGACCTGAACCTGGTCAGTGGCGCCGACCTCAACAACGTCGGCACCCTGCGCGCCACCAACAACCTGGCTGCCAGCGCCGGGCGCAACATGGTCAACAGCGGGCTCGTGCAAGCCGGCAACCGCCTCGACCTGCTCGCCGGCAACAACCTCACCAACCGCGCCGGCGGCATCATCGCCGGGCGCGACGTCAGCGTCAGCGCAGTGAATGGCGATGTGCTCAACGAACGCACCGTCACCAGCCACCAAAGCAGCAGCGGCTACCGCACCGAGCGCACCGACTTCGTCGACAACGCCGCCCGCATCGAAGCCGCCAACACCCTCACCCTGCAAGCCGGGCGCGACGTCAACAGCACCGGCGGCGCCTTCAAAAGCGGCGCCGACCTGGGCGTTCAAGCCGGGCGCGATGTAAACCTGGCCACCGCCGAACAGCGCAATGCCAACACCGTCAGCACCTACATGCGCAGCAGCAGCGCAAACCAGTACGGCACCGTGATCGAAGCCGGGCGCGACTTCCAGGTGGTGGCTGCGCGCGATATCAGCGCCATCGGCAGCCAAT
Source organism: Pseudomonas sp. HT11 (assembly GCF_044875395.1). Classification (NCBI taxonomy): domain Bacteria; kingdom Pseudomonadati; phylum Pseudomonadota; class Gammaproteobacteria; order Pseudomonadales; family Pseudomonadaceae; genus Pseudomonas; species Pseudomonas sp. HT11. The sequence continues at coordinate 198,411 of NZ_CP173217.1, forward strand.
TGAATGCCACGCGTGATCTGGCGCTGGTATCCAAGGGCAATGTGAACCTGGCGTCGGCGGCGAATGAACAGCATTCGGCGTTTAATTCCAAGAAGGTCACCAGCCAGGAAGACCACGTCCAGCAAGTGGGCACATCGTTGGTGGCCGGTGAGAACCTCTCCCTCAGTGCCGGCAACGACCTCGTGGTCAGCGCCAGCCGTGCGAGTGCCGGCAAGGAAGCCTACCTGTACGCAGGCAATGACCTGGCGTTGAACGCTGCGCAAGACAGCGACTACAGCTATTACCGCAAAACCAAAACCAGCAAAGGGTTGCTGTCCAGCACCCAGAAAACGCGCATCGACAGCAGTAAACAGATCAGCCAGCAGGGCTCTTCCATCAGCGCTGATACCGTGGTTGTGCGTGCCGGTCGGGACATCGGCACTACCGCCAGCGACGTGGTTTCTACCAACGCCACCAGCCTGATTGCCGGGCGCAATGTGGTGATTGATGGGGCGACGGAAACCTTTGAACAAAGCCATTCGTCCTCGACCAAAAAATCGGGCTTGATGAGCAGCGGCGGCATCGGCGTGACGTTGGGTTCAAGCAGCAACCAGAACACCTTCACCAGCAGCACCGAAACCACCCGGGCCAGCAACATCGGCAGTGTGCTGGGCAGCGTGGATATTCAGGCTGGCAAAGACCTGACCATACGCGGTTCTGACGTGGTTGCCGGTAAGGACATCAGCCTGGTTGGGCAAAATGTCAGCATCCTGGCTTCCGAGAACAACAACCGTAGCGAGCAGACCTCCAAGAGCAAAACCAGTGGTTTGACCCTGGCGTTGTCCGGCACCGTGGGTAGCGCGGTGGACTCTGCTTATAAGACCGCCAAGCAAGCCAAGAGCGAGGACGACGGCCGCCTCTCGGCGCTGCAAGGTGTGAAGGCGGGGTTGACGGGGGTGCAAGCGTGGCAGGCGGCGCAGCAGAATGGTGGCATGACCGGCGCTAACGCCGCGGAATTTGTCGGCATCGCCATCTCGCTCGGCTCGCAAAAATCCAGCTCCAAACAGACCCAGGAGCAGACGGCAAGCCAAGGTAGCAGCCTCACCAGTGGCAATAACCTCAGTATTGTAGCCGCCGGTAACGGCACGCCTGGCGCAGATGGAGACATCCGCGTTCAGGGCAGCAAGCTCCAGGCCGGTAATGAAATGCTGTTGGCAGCAGAGCGTGATATCCGCCTGGAAGCAGCCGCCAACACACAAAAACTCGATGGCAAGAACAGCAGTGGCGGCGGGGCCGTAGGCCTTAGCTTTGGGGCGAGTTCCAATGGTGCTGGCCTTAGCATCTTCGCCAATGCCAACAAGGGCACCGGCAGCGAGAAAGGCAATGGCACAACCTGGACGGAAACGACGCTGGATGCGGGCAAGCAAGTCAGCCTGATCAGTGGGCGAGACACCGTCCTCAAAGGTGCGCAGGTCAGTGCAGATCAGATCAAGGCCGCGGTAGGCCGCGATCTTATGCTGCAAAGCCTGCAAGACACCGATGACTACAAGTCCAAACAAACCGATGTCAGCGGTGGCGCAAGTTTCACGTTTGGCACCATGACGGGCAGTGGTTCGCTCAGCATCAGCAAGAGCAAGATCGACTCCAACTATAAAAGCGTGCAGGAGCAAACCGGCCTGTTCGGCGGTAAGGGCGGCTATCAGATTGATGTGGGCAACCACACGCAACTCGATGGCAGCGTGATCGCCAGCACTGCAACAGCGGACAAAAACCGCCTGAGCACCGGCACCCTCGGCTGGAGCGTTTTAAAGAACAAAGCCGACTACACAAGCCAGTTGCAGAGCGCCAGCGTCAGCAGTGGCGCAAGCAGTGCGAACGCCTTCATCAGCAATATGCCTTCCGGTAGCTTGATCGCGTTCAATCATGGCGACAGTGACAGCGGCACCACGTCATCGGCCATTTCCAACGGCACCCTAGACATTCGCGACCCTGCCAAACAGCAGCAGGACGTGGCAACGCTGAGCCACGATGTTGAACACGCCAACGGCAGCATCAGCCCGATCTTTGATAAGGAAAAAGAGCAGAAGCGCCTGCGCCAGGTGCAGTTGATTGCGGATATTGGTACTCAGGCAGTAGACATCGTTCGAACCCAAGGCCAGATCGATGCTGATAAAGAGGCGCGTGCTGAACTTGATAAGCGTGGCATCAAGGACCCTGGAAAAGATGCCAAAAAAGAGGACGTCGATGCCTACAAGAAACAACTGATTGCCACTGACGCTTATCAACGGATCATGGCGGACTACGGGGTCGGCGGCAATTACCCACGTGTAGCGCAGGCGGTGACAGCAGCATTGCAAGGGTTGGTGGGAGGCGACATCGGTTCCGCTATTGCGGGCGCGTCGGCGCCGTACATGGCGCAAGTCATCAGGAAAACCACCGGAGACAACGCTGTACTCAACACCATGGCGCATGCCGTATTGGGTGCGGTGGTGGCGCAGGCGCAAGGCAACTCTGCGGGAGCGGGGGCTGCGGGAGCTGCGACGGGTGAATTCATCGCCCATCAGTTGTATCCGGGCAAGAAGACAATCGAGTTGACGGAGGAGGAGAGAGAGACGGTTGTTGCACTTTCGGGTCTAGCAGCAGGGTTGGCTGGGGGGATTGCTGGTGGTGATCTGGGCGGTGCGGTTACAGGGGCAAAGGCGGGAAGCAATGCGGTGGAGAACAACTCCCTCAGTGATATTGCAGAAGCATTAGCAGAACGTAAAACACTTGAACAAAAGGCCGAAGAGCGCGTCAAGGCTGAAAACGAGCGATACAAGGAGCAAAACTGTGCAGGAATGAGCGCGGATGCGTGCTCGGCGCAAATGTATGCTGAGCGTCGCGAAACACTTGCTTATACCGTGGCGGGTGTTGGAGCTGTAGCCGGAGCAGTGCTGCTCGGTCCTGCCTTGTTAAATTCCTGTGCGATGAACCCAGCTGTTTGTACCGAACTGTCATTAACAGCAGTTGAGTTGCCCTTTGGTGCCGCAACGGCTGGCGGTACAGCGTTGGGTGTAGGAGGATTTGGTAGTCTTGCGGCCAAGGAGTTAGCTGCTACTGCGGATGCTGCGGCTGCGGCGCGAAATGTCGAGACCGCAAAAGGTAGCGCTCTTGATGCAAAAGGCGCTGCGTCTAAGAATGCGAATGCAACAGGCATGCTTACGGATTCGGAGACTGCGGTATTAACCGAAAGATATGTTATCGAAGGAACGGCTAAGGGCGCTGCACCAAAAGTGGCGGCAGAGGGAAAAGTAGGAGGTCAGACCTTCCAAGACGTCAATCAAACCGCTCGTCCACTCAACGAGGCGGACCCGAAAATACCTTCGTTGATCACGGATAGGATTGCAGATAAAGCCGCTGCGAATCCTGGCAAACTTTATCCAAACGGAAATATGAAAGATGCCCACGCTGAAATCGGTGTGATCCAGCAAGCATATAGCTCTGGTAAAACTGCCGGAGCGGACATGTCTATGACAGTCGCAGGGAAAGATGTATGCGGATTCTGCAAAGGTGACATAGCCGCTGCCGCAGAAAAGGCTGAGTTGAAATCTTTAACCGTAAGAGCTATAGATGATAAAACAGGACTTCCGAAAAGCTATTACTGGGAGTCAGGTATGAAGTCTATTAAGGAGAAAAAATAGATGATCATCGGAGGGTATACCCTTAGTCCTGAGCACGGCAGATCGCAAATCCCTCTCATTGATCAGCCGACCATGGAAGATGTAAGGTCCATTATATGTGAATATAGTAAAGTCGACGGCGTCGCTTCGTTGTCTATTTCCCCGGCACCTGAAGCCGGACCTTACGAAATCAATCTTTATGCTGATTCTGGAAATTATATTCTGATGCTGAACCAATACCTTGATGATGGTGAGCATGTTGTGCGTACTCTTAATAATACGTCGACTGGAGCAAAATTGGTTGATGTTCTGGGCGATTACTATCCGGAGAGTTTTGTCACAAGAAATATAGAAATCGTTATTTCTTGTTTTCAAGAATTTTTGAGGTCCGGTGATGTAAGCTTTGCAGTGTTGAATGCTTAAAGTAAAAAAAGGAAATAGGGGTCAGACCACGGTTTTGTTTTTTGGAGTTCAGCAGAGTTGCTCTTTAAAAACATGATTTATTTTTGTAATTATTCCAATCTGTTGGCCTGTTGAAGGGCGGCTAAGCTGTAAGCTCTTATCCAGTTAGGGGTTTATATGGCTCGCCGTCCTGGGGTTTTACTGCCGGATATCCCGTTGCATATTATTCAGCGGGGAAACAATCGGTCTGCGTGTTTTTATTTAGATGAAGACTATATTTTTAGAAGAATCGTGGTCTGACCCTTATTTTCCCCCTGTGTTTACTATTAGCCCAAATGAATTGAAGGGGGTTCTTCAGAGTAGCCCAGTCGTAAAGTCACCTGTTACTGCGCTACCAGATGGTCAATTTGTAAGGACCGTTGACACGGGCAGAGTCATCGGAACTACTACGCTGAAAGATGGAGGTGTTCCTACCTCTGCGATAAAAGTATTTACCGATAAGGCGGGTAACTTGATAACGGCTTTCCCAGCTAAGGCAGTGAACTAATGCGAACTCTCCCTGTGTATGTGTGGCGTGAACTTCAATTGGCTATGACACTGCTGGATGAGAATTCATCTTTAAGGGAGGCTCTTGGGGTGATTCTTTTGTGGATTAGAGATAACTACAAATACTTCACGGTTGAGCCGTTTTCGACCTATGGGATTGATGAGTTTTCGCATATTGATGAGAATTTGATGCCGGTTGAATTTTCGTCATTTCTACCTGGCGATATAGCTCATTTAAAGAAAGTGATTTTTGGGTGTCAAGCTAATGAAGCAGAGCTTATTGCGAGATTTTTACGTGACACAATGGAAGCGTTGGTGACTGTCGAGACCGATAGACAATGCCCTAGGTGTCAATCCGACGGGATGCGTATTTTTGTCGGTAAATATAACGGGTTGCTTGCTTATCAGTGTAACGTCTGTGGTCACTCCACTTATTCAGATGGTTCTAAGGTGGGTGGTGGAGAGTTGGAGTTTGTGAGTGAGAAAAGATTGCGAGAGCTCAACATGATCTAATGGTGCAAAAGATGCAGGGTCAGAAATAGGGGTCAGACCACGTTTTTCGTTTTTTAGAGTTCAGCAGAGTTGCTCTTTAAAAACATGATTTATTTTTTGTAATTATTCCAATCTGTTGGCCTGTTGAAGGGCGCCTAAGCTGTAAGCTCCTATCCAGTTAGGGGTTTATATGGCTCGCCGTCCTAGAGTTTTACTGCCGGATATCCCGTTGCATATTATTCAGCGGGGAAACAATCGGTCTGCGTGTTTTTATTCAGATGAAGACTATATTTTTTACATCGATACATTAGCCGTGCTTGCTGAATTGTACGGCTGTAAAGTTCACGCATTGTGCTTGATGACAAATCATGTTCATTTGTTGTTGACTCCCAGCTGCTGCGCAGGGGCCGGCCTGCTTATGAAGGGGCTGGGGCAGCGCTACGTTCAATATGTCAATCGAACATATCAACGAACGGGCACGTTGTGGGAAGGCCGTTTCCGCTCCTGTTTGGTTCAACAAGACAACTATGTTTTAGCTTGCTATCGATATATCGAAATGAACCCTGTTAGAGCCGGTATGGTTGCTCATCCGGGCGACTATCGCTGGACCAGCTATAGGGCAAACGCACAGGGCGAGCTGTCAGGCTTTATAAGCCCGCATGCGGTTTATAACGAATTAGGTAGCGGCACCGCGCAACGAGCCGAAGCTTACCGGTCTATATTCAATGAACGACTTTCACCTGGGCTGATAGAACAAATTCGATCTTCTACAAACGGTAATTATGTTTTGGGCGATCAGAAGTTTGCGTCCGAGATCGCGCAGGCGTTAGGTAAAAGAGTTTCGCAGGGCGTGTCAGGACGCCCGAAAAGTGTCAGTTAAAAGAATAGAGGAATAGTGGTCTGACCCCTATTCCCCTCTTAAATCAGATGTCACGGGAGAGGTTTTAGAGGGGCAAGTTGGAAGGGCATTGAGCGAAAAAGGGATGCTTTTGGATTATCAAAGCAAATTCAGATCTGGTTTTGTTGATGGGAGGCCTGTGGGGATTGGCGAGATTGACGCTGAAACACCTCGTTTTATCATTGAGGTTGCCAGCAGTCCGAAGCCTGGAAAAATCGAACAGTTACAGAAGTTACAAAATAACACTATGCTTAACCCTGATCGTAAAGAAGTCATACTTTTTGCTCCGAACGTGGTTAAGCCGCAGCAGATCAAAGCTTATGAAAAGGTAGGGGTTAAAGTAATTAATAGCGTCGACGAGTTATTCGAGTATGGAGCCAAAAAAAGGGGGGTTATAGCTGTGAGCAACTCAGCATCAATTATATCGGATGTGGTAATTGATGAAGACGCGTTCGCTGATTTTCTCCACGCTATAGGTGGAGTCGTCAGCGCGGGTAAACGTAGTCGTGGAGTATTGATCTGGGGTGAGGCCACTTTGTATGTGTCATTACTCACCTCCGAAAAGTTCATAGGTTTTTATGATGCGCAAGATATTCTCGATTGGGAAACTTTGTTGGGTGCCACACCGAGGACAATGATTGAAATGCAGTTGGGACACTCAAAAGGGTCGATGGAAATGTATTTATGGTTGGCGTACGAGTTTGGTAAAAAATGGAATTGTGTTGTTGATGATGTTAATTCTGTGACCATTAAGTACTCTGAAATCTGTGACAGGTATACAAGACCGAGCGTGAAATAGGGGCATGAAATAAGGGTCAGACCACGGTTTTGTTTTTTAGAGTTAAGCAGAATTGCTCTTTAAAAGTGTGATTTATTTTTTGTAATTATTCCAATCTGTTGGCCTGTTGAAGGGCGGCTAAACTGTAAGCTCTTATCCAGTTAGGGGTTTATATGGCTCGCCGTCCTAGGGTTTTACTGCCGGATATCCCGTTGCATATTATACAGCGGGGAAACAATCAGTAGAGAAAGGGGAAGGATTTATTTAATTTTCCGAGCCCTTTGTTGCTTAAATAAATCTATCCCCTTTTCGCCTATAACCGCTTGATATGTGAGCCTAGGAGTCGTCTTGAAAATACTTTTGTTGACCCTTTTTTCTGCTCTATTGCTGAGTGGCTGCGGCTCTGCGCGCTATGAGAAGCCTATCCCCTACGACCAGGCCACCACCGCACGTATCCGTCTTTTTGGGAATAACGGCTTGCCTGTCGCCATCAACCCCGGACAAGACTGCGCGTCGAGTAAAGAACCTCTTTTTGCCTACGGTTATACCGTTGCGGATAAGGTCAATTCCACCTTGGGGCAACACACCAAGCGAAGTGTCGGAATGCCCGCTTCCTGGAGGAGCGAGCACCTGAGCTATGGCGAGTCTTATGCCGAGTTTGTGATCCCTGCGGGTGTGCCGTCTGTGGTTGTGATGAAGATGGTTGCCGCCGAGGCGTCTTGTGTGCCTGATCCACGTGTATTTGTTCCTGAGGCAGGTAAAGATTATGAGGCGTACCTACACAGGCAAGACTGGCAGTGCGGTGGCGTGATTCGACTGCTCTCTGATCTAGAGACGCCTGGTGCTATCGCACACGTTCCGTCGAATAGTTGCGGGAGAAAATAAAGGTAATTGGCGGTTTGGGCTAGCAGCTGTTCACGCTTTTAGCGCAGCGCCAAGGTTGCATAGGCAACAGGCCACTTTTACTGCCCAGGCGTGGCCCGCACCTACTCACTGCCTCACCGTTAACAGGGCAACTCGTCAGCCGCCCTGTCGCGGTCAGTTGACGCTGTTAAGTCTGCGAATGATGACATCCAGCAAATCACACCCATCGCGCAACGGAATGGCCAACAATTGCGCGAAGTCTTGAAGCACCACGGCATCGCTGCTGAGCTGTTCGCGGAAGGCCAGGTTTTCCAACAGTTGCGTGACGGCTCGAATCCGGTACACGGCGGCGTCGTGGAGCACGTCGAGGGGCGCGCTGGTGTCGATAAGCAGAGCGGGGACGGTGCAGTCGTGGCCCGTTAGGGGCATGTATTGGTTCATTTTCAGTACTCTGTTGGTGGATTAAGCCACCACGCATTCGTCGCCAAACGAATGGGTGGCAGCTGTACGCAGGTTGGCGAACCGGAACAGAGTAACCGGCAGACCCGAAGGTCTCCCGCGCACAGCCGCCATAACATGCACAGCTTTGCGGGTGCAAAAACACCTGCATGGAAGCGGGTTGCTTTTGCACTCTGTTGTCAGGTCGCCAAACCTGATCGCCATATGGGCGACGGGCCGGACTATAAGCCCCGCACCCAAACCCACGCAAGGCATCAACGCCCTGACTCAAACCCCTGCGTCCTATCCCCAACCCCCACCGACGCCAACGCTTCCCGCCGTCTGCTCACGGGTATTACGCAAATCCCCAGTCGTTTCGGGAAGCGTCCTACCGCAAAAGGAACCATTTCCCTCAAGCCCGGGTCTTTACCCCGCCCACCCGCAACCGGTAGGGCTGCATGGACTGCAGCGTTTTCAAAATACATTAAGGATTAATGTGAACCTCACCTCCCCAACCCCTTTTCTGCCACCACCGGCTGCGGTGCGTTTGCTCGCGCCTGCGTTTCAGAAAGGCGCCATGGGGGCATGCACTCGGATCAAGTGATCCTTCGCTCAGCACACCTACAGCCGCCGGGCTTATTGGCGGCTTTGACTGTAGTTCATGGAGTTTGAAATGAAGCGTAAGCCGTTCCAGAAAACCCTGTTGGCCTTGATGGTCAGCGCAGGCGCCGCGCACGTTGCTGCGGTGGAATTTGACGTCAGCAGCGGCCAGAACACGTGGAAAGGCCAGGTGTTCAACGAGCCTGTGACCTTGGTCGGTTCACGCAATGTGGTGGCCACCCAGCGTTATGTCGATGGGGCGAGTGTTGCCGAGACCGATATTCAGGGCTCGCTGATCAACCGCGCCGACTACACCATCGATGGCAGTGGCCTCAACATTCGCGGGTTCGTGGTGGATGGTGCGATTGACTCAGATCTCAGAGCCCGTGGCGGCATTATCACCGGCGATGTGGTTCAGTCCGGTGTGATCAGGCTGACCAACCAGACCTGGGCCGAAGGGTTTGAGGTAGGCGCCGCCACCGTCGGCGGCAACGTGATCAACACTGGCACCATCATCACCGTCGACGTTCCGGGTTCCGGTCCCGAGAGCGACGGTGAGGGGATCTACCTCAACGGCACCACCGTAGGCGGCGATGTCGTCAACTCCGGCCTGGTGGACGTGACGTCCTACTATGGCTTCGGCCTGATCCTGGACACCCACAACAATTTGCCGGTGACCGTCGGTGGCAAGATTCTCAACTCCGGCACCATTCGCGTCACCGGTGAAGAGGCGCTGGGCATTGAGGTTGAAACCGACACCAGTGACCTGCGCATTGAAAACAGCGGGTTGGTGACGGTCAATGGCGGCCTTGCCAGAGCGGTTCGGTTCGACTCCGGTACTTACGACTATCTGCTCAACACTGGCACTATCGAAGCCAATGGCGCCAACGCGGTCGCTGTCAGCCTGCGGGGCGCGACCTTTACCTTGAACCCACAGACGGGCGCGCGCGGCATCGTCAACCGTGGCCTGATCAAGGCCGACAGCACGGCGATCCTGGTGGATGCGCGGTACCAAACCTCGCCTTTCGAAATCAACCAGCAAGCCGGCGAGATCCGCAGTAACGCCGGCACCGCCATCGACGCCGCCAACCTCGCCACGCTGAACTGGACGGGCGGCAAAATCACCGGCGACCTGCTCAACTTGAACGCGGTGAATGTCGCAGGCCAGGCTGATTTCGTCGGCCAGCGCATCATTGCGCCGGTCTCGGTCAACGCCGGTTCGTTGAACCTCTCTGCGCCGGGCACCACGATCACCGGCGACCTCAACGTCGCCAGCGGCGCGGGCATTGATATGCACTTGGCCGACAGCGTGGTGCCGACCACGCCGTACCTGACGGTCAACGGCACGGCCAATTTTGCCCAGGCCTCAAAGCTGACCGTGAGCGCCAACCCTGGCGATTTCACCCGCACCAACAACGGCACCCAGTACACACTGCTGCAAGCCAGCAGCGTGCAAAACAACGGGCTGTCTGTTGCCAGTTCTTCATCGCTGCTCAACGTGCTCAGCTACTCGGCGGATGCCCAAACGGTCAAGGCTGTCGTCGCGGTTAAAGACAACCAGCAAGTGCAGCAGGAACTTACCGGTGCAGGTGCCACCGCCGCAGCGGCGACGGCGGTCAATACCTTCAAGAACGAGGTGCTCGGCGGGCTGAACCAGAACGACCCCGTGTTCCAGTCCCTCGCCAACGCCGGTACTGCGCAACAGCTTGCTCAGGTGAGCGAGCAGCTCAAGCCAGACGTCAACCGTGGCGCGCTGGATGTGGCCTTGTCGGGTCAAACCGTGATCAACGGCGCGATCTTCAACCGCCTCACTGATCAGCGCGAAGGCCATCAAACCGGCGGCGTGTGGGTGCAGGGCCTGAGCAGCAACATGGACCAGGACGGCCGTGGCGGCAACAACGGCTACTCGGCCAACAGCAGCGGCATGGCGGTGGGTGTGGACGGTCGCTTGAACGACACCACCCGCTTGGGCGTGGCCTACAGCTACCTCAACTCCAACATCCATTCCGACCTGGGCAACAAGACTGACGTCGAGGGCCACGCGCTGTCGCTGTATGGCAACTGGGCGCTGCAGAACTGGTTTGTCGACGGCAGCCTCAGCTACGGCCACAACGACAACGACAGCAAACGCCATGTGGCGGGCACCACGGCCAAGGGCAGCTACGACAGTAATGTGTTGGCCGCCAGCGTGATCGGCGGCTACAGCTTCAAGCCGTCGCAGGCGGTGGTGATCGAGCCGCGCGTGGCGGCGCGTTATGCCAACGTGCGCATGGATGGCTACGACGAGAAGGGCTCTTCGGCAGCGCTGAGCACCCGCTCGCAACGCTATGAAGTGGGTGAGCTGGGCGCCGGCCTGCGGTTGGCAGGCAACCTGCCGATGGGTGCTGGCAAGCTGCAACCGGAAGCAACCCTGATGGCCTATCACGACCTGATGGGCGATCGCGTCGCGCAAACTTCCAGCTTCGTGGCAGGTGGCTCGCCATTCACCGTCACCGGCGCTTCGGTGGCGCGTGACAGTTATGAAGCCAGCGTGGGTGTGAACTACCAGGTGTCGGACTTTACCGTGGGCGCCAGCTACACCCGCCAGGCGCGCAGCGGGTTTGACGCCGATGGCGTAATGCTCAAGGCACGGTATGCCTTTTAAGCGCTGACGGCGTTGCTCGGTCCGGGGCCTGCTGGCCCCGGACCACGATTATTCAACCTCGAGGTTCTTATGAAAGCATCCATCGCAATCCCCGTCGCACTGGCCTTTGCCGTGCTGATGGCGGGGTGCAGCAGCCATCGGCTTGCCGAGCAAAACTTCTCGAAGCCGGTGGTTCCGTTGGCCACCAATGACCATCAGGCCAGCCTGACATTTCGCACCAAGGGCGGCGCAGGCGACAACCCCGTGACCTATTCCCTGGCGTACGCGGAGTCGAGTTATGGCTTGGCCGAGGCTGGCGAGCGGGTCTACGACGGGTATTACTTCAGCCGCGTGCCGGGCTACCTGAAAAAAATCGGCGGTGGCACTGACTCTATCGACAAAGTGATCGAGGCCAACAAACCGCTGCGCATACACGCGAACGTCAAGCAGCAGATCGCGACGCTCAACGGCATTCCGATGCATTCCATGTTTGGCTATGCCATTACGGCGCAACCGGCGACTCAAGTGTTTACGCCGCAGCCGAAGAAGCATTACCTGATTGAGACGGTCATCAGTGATGCGTTTGTGATGAACATTTATGAAGTGACGGCGACGGGTGAGCGCAAACCGGTGGAGGTGACAGTGGCCGCGGACTGAGCCGGCGACGCACTTGCCAAGGCGAGCACTGCGACCGTGGCGAGCGGGCTTGCCCCGCGTTGGGTTGCGAAGCAACCCCCAAAAATGGGCCTGCTACGCAGTCCAACGCGGGGCAAGTCCGCTCGCCACAGGGTGCGATCGCTGCCGTGCAGCCGAAGAAGCATTACCTGATTGAGGCGGTCATCAGTGATGCGTTTGTGATGAGCATTTATGAAGTGACGGCAACGGGTGAGCGCAAACCGGTGGAGGTGACAGTCGCCGCGGACTGAGCCGGCGACGCACTTGCCAAGGCGAGCACTGCGACCGTGGCGAGCGGGCTTGCCCCGCGTTGGGTTGCGAAGCGACCCCAAAAAATGGGCCTGCTACGCAGTCCAACGCGGGGCAAGCCCGCTCGCCACAGGGTGCGATCGTCACCGTGCAGCCGAAGAAGCATTACCTGATTGAGACGGTCATCAGTGATGCGTTTGTGATGAGCATTTATGAAGTGACGGCGACGGGTGAGCGCAAACCGGTGGAGGTGACAGTGGCCGCGGACTGAGCCGGCGACGCAATTGCCAAGGCGAGCACGGTGACCGTGGCGAGCGGGCTTGCCCCGCGTTGGGTTGCGAAGCGACCCCCAAAAATGGGCCTGCTACGCAGTCCAACGCGGGGCAAGCCCGCTTGCCACAGGGTGCGATCGCTGCCGAATCAGAACAACTTGCGCTGCACCGCTTCGTCCAGCGTGCTGCGCGTCAACGCTTCAACCACTTCACCCGTGTTCGCCTGGAACGGGATGCCCAGGATCAGCACCAGGTGCATCCAGGTGCGCACGGATTCGCTTTTGCTCACCCGGCCCAATTCTTTGCCGTCCTTGTCCTTGAACACCGTTTCCATCGTGAAGGTGTTTTTCGCCGTGGACGGAATAATGAAGAAGGTGGCACCGGTAATGATCGCCGAGGCCATGCTGAACTGTTCGTTGTTATACAGCTTGGCGTCGGCGTAAATGTCCGAGTCCACTTTGTCAGTGCTTACCCGCGCAAAGCGGTTGGACTGGCGGAAGGCATCCGCCACAGCTTTTTCCCATAGCGCTGCCGGGGCGCCGGCGGCGGCGTTGGCGGGGCCACCGTTGACCTGGTTCAGCGCTGTGGTGCGCACGAATGCGCTGGGTTTCTGCGCTGGCGCGTTGGCGGTCGGCGGCCAGGTCTGCACCGGTGGCAGTTCGTGTTGCGAGTAGGACACGCAACCGCTCAGCAAGATCGCGGCGAGGACCAGGCTGTGCTTGATCAATCCTTTCATGTGTTGCTCCTTGAATTCAGGGTTTGGCCAGTTTGGCGGTAGCGGTATCGAGCAGTTGCGCGACCAGTTTGTTCAGCTGCTGGGCGCCCATCGACGGTGCCCAGTATTCGCCGCCATACAGACCGACGTTGTGTTCGAACTTGAGCGCTTGCTCGGCCGTGGCCAGTTCTTTGCCGTTGCGGTCGACGATCACCAGGTTGCCGGCCACGTCGAAGCTGTCGACGTAGATCGGCCCGTTGACCCAGATCCAGATCGTCAGCGTCAGCAGTGCGCCGGGTATGTAGGCCGGGTGCGGTGCGCGATGGCCTTTGAGTGAGGTCATGTTGAATTTGAGCACCACGTCGTTTTCTTCCAGGCGCGTGGGGTACTCGGTGACCTGCTTGAAGTAACCCGCCGCGCGCACGTACTGGTTGAGCTGGGCCGTGAGCGAGCGGCTGATCGCAGTTTTGTTGGCCTCGTTGACGTCGGCGGCGTTCACCGTCACGTCAGCGATTTGTGCACTGCGCGGGCTGCTGGCAGCAGCCGGGTGGAGCGGGGCACCGATGGGGCCGGTGACGGTGTAGGAGACGCAGCCGGTCATCGACAGCGTCGCGATCAGGGCCGCAGCCCTCAGGAGGGTGTTCAACACGCAATATCCCTATTTAATGAGCAAGCCAAGCCAGTGTCTCGACCGGTGGCTGTGAAACTTGAGGTGGGCGCGCAGCTTAGCAGGCCGCCGTTGGGCGGCGAACTTCACGGTGGCGGCAAAACCGCTTGAGTACATCGGGCAACCCCGTAAAATGCCGCGGCATTGGCTACATCGCATTTTTCAAGGACGAATCAAGCAATGCGCACTTCTGCTTTTCTCCCCGTCACCTGCCTGATGGCGGGCTGCACTTTCCAGCCGGGCCGCTGCGCGCCGGTCATCCTTGCCAAAACACCTGCCTGCTGGCCCGACACCTTTGATGTTGAGGTGCTGGGCAAGATCGCGCGTTTTTTTCAGCAAGGTCTGATCGCCGCGACAGCGTAGTTGACGTACACAACAGTCCCTCCCGCGGGTTCACCCGCTGCAACCGCGGACCTCTCACCCTAGGAGCACCCTGTGAAAACACTGTCCAAAATCCTGCTGTCTGGCCTCACCGCCGCAGCGCTGCTGACCGTGGCCGGTTGCGCCACGGAGAGCAACCGCGCGATGCCGGTGGAACAAGTCGCCAGCGCCAACGTCGCCTATTCCGGCGTGCGCGTGCCGATTGCCGTGGGCAAATTCGATAACCGCTCCAGCTACATGCGCGGCATCTTCTCCGACGGCGTCGACCGCCTCGGTGGCCAGGCCAAGACCATCCTGATCACCCACCTGCAGCAGACCAACCGCTTCAGCGTGCTGGACCGCGACAACATGGGCGAAATTTCCCAGGAAGCCGCGATCAAAGGCACCGTACAGAAGCTTAAAGGCGCGGACTACGTAGTGACCGGTGACGTCACCGAGTTCGGCCGCAAAGAGACCGGCGACCGCCAGCTGTTCGGCATTCTTGGCCGCGGTAAAACCCAAGTGGCTTACGCTAAAGTCGCGCTGAACATCGTCAACATCAGCACCTCCGAAGTGGTGTATTCCACCCAGGGCGCCGGTGAATACGCGCTGTCCAATCGTGAAGTCATCGGCTTTGGCGGCACCGCCAGCTACGACTCCACCCTCAATGGCAAGGTCCTGGACCTGGCCATGCGCGAAGCCATCAACCGCCTCGTCGACGGCATCAACGCCGGCGCCTGGAACCCGCGCAACTGATCAGCAGCACCTCAAGGAGCAGTACACGGATGAGCAAGGCAGTGAAGTTGGCGCTGATGCTGACAACAATCGCGACGGTCGCCGGGTGCCAAACGGCGCCCCAACCCCTGTATCAGTGGGAAAGCTACCAGCCGCAGGTTTACGAGTACTTCAAGGGCGAGCCCAAGGAAGCGCAGGTTGAGGCGCTGGAGCGCGATCTGCAAAAGATCAACGCCAGTGGCCGCAAGGCGCCGCCGGGTTACCACGCCCACCTGGGCATGCTGTACATGACCATGGGCAAGGATGACCAGATGGTGCAGGAGTTTCGCACCGAGAAGGCCCTGTTCCCCGAGTCTGCTTCCTACATGGACTTTCTGCTGAAAAACGCCAAGACCGGAGTCGCCACCAAATGAGCCTGTTAAAACTCACGGGCGCCTTGCTGGCCCTGGCCTTGCTCGGTGGTTGCGCAGCGCCCAAGACCATCGATTACACGGCGTACAAACAGGCGCGGCCGAAGTCGATCCTGGTACTGCCGCCGATCAATGAGTCGCCGGAAGTGCAAGCGTCCTACAGCCTGGTGTCGCAGGTGACGTACCCGCTGGCCGAAGCGGGCTACTACGTGTTGCCGATTGCCCTGGTGGACGAAACCTTCCGCCAGAACGGCCTGACCACCGCCAACGACATCCAGGGTGTGGCACCGGCCAAGCTGCATGACATCTTTGGTGCGGACGCGGCGCTGTACATCACTGTCAGCGAGTACGGCACCAAGTACATGCTGATCTCCAGCGACACCTCGGTGACGGCGTCGGCCAAGCTTGTCGACCTGCGCACCGGCACCACGCTGTGGACCGGTTCGGCGCGGGCGTCGAGCGAGGAAGGCAACAACAATGGCGGCGGCCTGGTGGGCATGCTGATCACGGCGGCGGTCAAGCAGGTGATCAACAGCTCCACCGATGCCGCGCACCCGATTGCCGGCATCACCAGTGCGCGCCTGCTGTCGGCGGGGCAACGCACCGGGATTCTGTACGGTCCGCGTAATCCGAAGTACGGCACCGACTGATCCGGGTAGGGAAAACACTGCAGATCTTATGTGGGAGCTGGCTTGCCTGCGATAGCATCACCTCGGTTTAACTGAAAAACCGAGGCGTTTGCTTCGCAGGCAAGCCAGCGTCTACACACTTGCACAGTGATCGAGGTGTTATCCGACTCCGGTTTAACCCGAACCCTCCACACCTTGCGTCTGACCTTGTGAACGGATCATTCATTCACGAGGTTCAGCCCATGTCCCGTCCGCTGCTTTTCCTGCGCCCTGCTGCCCACGGCTTTATCGTTACGTTGCTGGTCGCGTTGGCCGGTTGTGGGTTGTCTTCTTCCCGTGATGCCGCCAAGCCTGAGCAGGCTGCACCTGTCGCCGAACTGCAAAGCGCGCCGGTACAGGGTGCGGTGAGCAAACGCATGCCGATGCCGGCGCCAATGGCCATGCGCATGGTCAGTCAGGATTCAGCGGCGATGGCCTACCGCAGCGAACCCCGCGAGCACTACGCAAACCTGCCGGACAACCCGGTGCACCGCGTGGCCGAAACGCCCGTCTCGACCTTCAGTGTCGATGTCGACACCGGCAGCTATGCCAACGTAAGACGCTTCCTCAACCAAGGCCGTCTACCGCCTGAAGGTGCTGTGCGATTGGAGGAAATGGTCAATTACTTCCCCTACGACTACGCACGCCCCACCGACGGCTCGCCGTTTGGCGTGACCACAGAGATCGCCGCCACACCGTGGAACCCGCACACTCGGCTGCTGCGCATCGGCATCAAGGCGTCCGACCGCACCGTCGCGGAGCTGGCGCCGGCCAACCTGGTTTTTTTGGTGGATGTGTCCGGTTCCATGGACCGCCGCGAAGGCTTGCCGCTGGTGAAAAGCACCTTGAAATTACTGGTGGACCAGCTCCGTGACCAAGACCGCGTGTCGCTGGTGGTGTATGCCGGTGAGTCCCGCGTAGTGCTCGAACCCACCTCCGGCCGCGACAAAACCAATATCCGCAATGCCATCGACCAACTCACGGCGGGCGGCTCCACAGCCGGCGCATCCGGCATCGAGCTGGCTTACCAGATGGCCCGCGCAGGCTTTATCGACAAGGGCATCAACCGCATCCTGCTGGCCACTGACGGTGACTTCAACGTGGGCATCAGCGACTTCGACAGCCTCAAGCAGATGGCGGCCGAGCAGCGTAAAAGCGGCGTGTCGCTGACCACCCTGGGCTTTGGTGTGGATAACTACAACGAACACCTGATGGAGCAATTGGCCGACGCGGGCGATGGTAACTACGCCTACATCGACAACTTGCGCGAAGCGCGAAAAGTACTCGTCGACCAGCTCAGTTCAACCCTGGCGGTTGTAGCGCGGGATGTGAAATTGCAAGTGGAATTCAACCCGGCCCAGGTCAGCGAGTACCGACTGCTGGGCTATGAAAACCGCGCCTTGAAACGTGAGGATTTCAACAACGACAAGGTGGATGCCGGCGAGATCGGCGCAGGGCATACCGTGACGGCGTTGTACGAAATTGTCCCGACGGGCCAGAAAGGCTGGCTGGAGCCGTTGCGCTACGCCGCTGCGCCGGCGGCTGAACACACATCCACAGAGTTGGCGATGCTGCGCGTGCGCTATAAACCGGCAGCGGGCGGCGACAGCCAATTGATAGAGCGGCCCATCGGCAACCAAGCGACCGTCGCCAGCGACGACCTGCGCTTCTCGGCAGCCGTGGCAGCCTTCGCCCAACAGCTCAAGGGCGATGGCCGCTACACTGGCAGCATGAGTTTGCAGGACACCGCCGCACTGGCCCGCTCGGCCCGAGGCGATGACCCGTTCGGGCTGCGCAACGAGTTCGTGCAACTGGTGGAGTTGGCGCAGAGTCTTAAGCACTGATTTTGCCTGCAGCGCCGATCCAATGTGGGAGCTGGCTTGCCTGCGATAGCATCACTGCGGTGCGCCTGAAACACCGAAGCGTCTGCATCGCGGGCAAGCCCGGCTCCCACAGGTAATCTGCATTGATCCATCGAAAGGAGTTCGCCACCTACATGGCCGTACCCGATGATTCACCCAGCGACGAAGCGCTGCTGGCCCGCTACCGAGCCGGTGACGGCACTGCGTTCGAGCTTTTGTACGCGCGCCATCGCCAAGGTTTGTACCGGTTCCTGGTGTCCCTGAGCAACAAGGTCGAACTGGCCGAAGAGGTGTACCAGGAAACCTGGCTCAGCCTGATCCGCAGCAGCACCCAGCCACAAGGTCGGGCGAGCTTTCGTACGTGGTTATTCCAGATTGCCCGCAACCGCCTGATCGATCACTGGCGCAAGCACGGTATCCACAACCCGCTGCACGACAGCTACGATGAGCAACTGCACGCCCAGCCCGACGACAGCGCCGGCCCCGAGCAGCAACTGAGCCTGAGCCGCGACCAGGCGCGCCTCGACGCTGCGTTGCAAGACTTGCCCGAAGACCAGCGCGAAGTCTTCCTGCTGCGCCTGCACGGCGACCTCGAAGTGCCGCAAATCGCCGCCCTCACCGGTGCCCCGCTGGAAACCGTCAAAAGCCGCCTGCGCTACGCCCAGCAGAAACTGCGCCGCCTGCTGGCCGAGGAGATACCTGCATGACCGACTCCCGACACACCCAGGACCCCGACGACGTGTTGCTCCAACACTTTCGTCAACACAGCACAGGCGAACCGCCCGCGTCCCTCGACGCCTTCATCCTCAACACCGCCCGCCGCGAAGCTCCAACGCCGCCGCCGAGCCTTTGGCAACGCTGGCTGAACGCCTGCCGCCAGCCGCGCTGGCAGATGGCTTTCGCCACCGTCGCCGGCGTGGCGCTGATGATCGGCGTGGTGATGCGCTCGCCCGTGCCGCAACCGGAGATATCCACCGCGACCTTCTCCGCGCCCCACCCGGAACTCGCTCGCCCAGTGGTCCAAGCGTATTCAGCGCCAGCACCGGCGCCCATGGCCCGCATGGCTGCCGCACCACCGGCTCAGGCTGAGGTGGCCGGCGCAATGGCGGATGAGCCGGCCGCGAAACTCAGCAAGCGTGCGGTGGCGTTGCCATCATTGGAGGAGGGGTTGCAGCAGATCGTGGAGCTGCGCCGGGCTGGAGAAACCAGAGCGGCCGATGAACAGCTGCTGGCGCTGCATAAGCGCTTTCCCAAGGAAGACTTGCCGGCGCGGGTGGAGGCTTTGCAGAAGCGTTAATCGACACCCACAAAAAAGCCCCAGGCCTTTCGACCTGGGGCTGTTTCGTCTGTATCTGGTGCCCGGCGTCGTTTGAACTGGGCGGTAAGATGCCCGTATTTATTGGGTTTCTTTGGTAGTTCGTCGGTTAGGCATACACGTGGGCATACAGGGTGCAGTGTGCTGACGCCGTTAACGCTCTTTGTGAAGGCTCCATCGAAGCTCCTCGTAACCTAGATCCGATGGGTGACTCGCTGTCTTCAATGGCCTCTCCACGTTGAACCTGTGGTCCTTTCGCCACCAGCACAACTACCGTGCTTTCGCTGCCTTCAGTAATTGGGTGAAGCTGTAAATTGCGAGGTGTATGTCATCTTGGGTATCTCCGTCCCACTCCTCAACCGTTTCTAGCTCGGCTCGTAAGCTGACGATACGCTTTTCGATTTCTTCGATCTCAGCGGCACCGCATTGCTTAGCGATTGCCTGCCAACTGCCATCAGAGATTTTTTCGTCGAGAGCTAAGCCGGATCGGGCATTTACGATTAGGTTCTGGAGGTTACTCATCTGATATCTCGGGTGGCTTGCAGAAAAGGTGCTGGGGACCCTGACGATATCCTGAGTACACGGGGCATGAAACCCGCGGGATAGAGTTAGTGGGAGGCGTGGAAAGTTACTGAAATTTCAATCGTTGAAATTGAAAGGATTTTGAAGAAAAGAGGGCATCGTTACCGTACTGGTAACGATGCCAGCAGATCGCCCAAACGGTAGGGCAAATGCACAGGTGAACTGGAGTTCACCAGGTTCACCTGTTCACTAAGCTGTGAGGCTTCCCGCTAACACGATTCCGCGGGTTTTATGCCCCGTGTTGCAGCAATATCGTCAGGGTCCCCACTATCTATCCAAAGCCAAGAGCATGATCGATCTCGTCTCGCTGGAGGAGCAATATTGATGGGGCTTGGGGGATACCCTAATAAAACCGTGTTACGCGTGTTATACGCGTTACAATTATGTATAAGCTTATGATTTTAAATGATTTATATGGCGTTACACAGCTGCTATTGGTTTGCCGATTTGCGTGTTACATGGCAAATATGTGTTACATCAATGAACGCTCTGGAAGGAGCGGTTTGTGATGATTAAGGCGGGTGTCAGCGAGCTAGAGCCTTTCACTAAGAAGGACTGCTACCCGGCAATCTGCAGGCATTTAAGAAAGTCATGAAACGACGCAAATGGGTCAACGAATCTGGCCACAATCGCCTAGAGCCATTTCTTCAGATACCAGTACAATATTTTTAGGATCCGAAATTACCGAATGGAGTAGCACGTATGCCAACGATCGACTTCACCAATATTCGCAGCGCTCCAAAAAGCAAAAATGACAGTTTTGAAGCCTTATCTGTACAGCTATTCCGCTTCAGCTGCGATGCTCCCGAGGACTCAAGTTTCTTCAGTCTGCGGGGTGATGGTGGAGATGGTGGTGTTGAGGCGTATTTCCGCTCACCGCATGGGGAGGTGTTGGGAGCACAGGCAAAGTATTTTTTCCAGCTTGGCGCCAAAGAGCTAGGGCAAATAACAAAATCGGTCACAGCGGCCCGCCTGAACCATCCAGCCCTTTCAGAATACTGGATCTACATCCCATTCGATCTAACCGGGCGAGTCGCTGGAGGTGCACGTGGGCAGGGTGAGGTCGAACGATTTGAGAGATGGAAAGAGGAGCTAGAACAGCGTAGCGAAGCTGAAGGTCAGCGCGTCAAAATCGTTTTGTGTAGCGCTACAGTGATGCGTGAACAGCTCCAGCAATTGGATACGCATGGAGGGATTCGTCGTTACTGGTTTGACGATTCTGTACTTACACCGGTTCAAGTTCAGCAATGCCTTGACCAGGCTCGGGAGTTTGCTGGGCCTCGGTATATGGGCCAATTAGACGTGGTGACCGATGCCCATGACATCCTGGATTTCTTCGGTGGAACAGCTGATTTTTCAAAATGGCGACGTCAAACCTTTTCCCCAATCCGAAGCGAACTGAGATCACTGCGCGGACGTACGAACGACGTTTTCGATCTGTTCAACAAGAACAAAAAAGCAGAAGCAGAAAGCTTGCTTGAACAATTATCGCTGCACTTAGCCGAGGTTCGGGAGAGCGAGAAGCCGGAGCAGTCAGTCACCCAGGCTTTGAAAACGGTCATTCAGCTAAAACCCGTTTTGCTCACAGCAAAGGAGGGTCAAGAGGCAGCGTTTGCTAAACAGCATGGTATGGAAAGTGATACCCCGAGTTTTCGGCAATTCAACGCTGAGTACATGTGCGCTTTTCCCGCCGAGGCTATGGACTCGGCAAGAGAGCTTTTCCAGCTTAATCAATCTGTGGAAAAGATTCTGACCTGTCCCCAAATGAGCGTTTCAGAGGGCAATTCGTTGCTTCTCGTCGGACCGGCGGGTGTCGGAAAAACCCACGCAATAGTCAGCGCGGCCTATCGGCGTTTCGCAGAAGGTGGTCTGTCTCTCGTGGTGTTTGGAGACGATTTTGATGGGGGCGAGCCTTGGGAAACCATTCGAAGCAAGCTTGGCTTTGGTGCTCAAATTGGGCGTGATGACCTGTTCCAGTGTTTGAGCACGTCCGCCGAGCACGCAGGCCTACCGTTCGTAATATTCATTGATGCGCTTAATGAAAGTCGGGCTGCTGCTCGTTGGAAGGCAAAACTTCCCGAACTGATCCAGCAGTGTAAGCCATACCCTGGAGTAAAAATTTGCGTATCTGCACGTGATACTTATAAAGACTTGGTTACTGATTCCAGATTTCCAGGCTATGCATTTGAACACCGAGGATTTAACGGGCATGGAGTCGAAGCACTCCAAGCGTTCGCTGATTTCTATGGGCTTGATTCAGAAATCACTCCTCTTTTTTCGGAGGAGTTGAGCAATCCGTTATTCCTCCATTTGGCATGCAAAACTTTGCAGGAAGAGGGGAGCAAAACCCTGGATGTATCCTTGCCAGGTTTTTCTGCCTTGCTCGAACGGCACCTCAAATATAGCAACGCTGCGGTCAAAGAACGACTGGGCTATTCAAGTCCGAAAAATTTGGTCCGCCAATCGATGCTGAGTCTGGCGCAAAGGCTCACGAGTGCATCAGCAAGTGATCGGCTTTGGGAATCATGCGCTGCCGGCCTTCGTGATGTAGTGGGTCCGGAACTCACGCCTGAGGTATTCATTCGAGAGCTTCAGCGTGAAGGTCTAGTTATACTCACTGAAGGAACCGATGACACTTGGACGGTCAGGCTTGGATACGAGCGATATGGCGACGTCCTTCGAGCCATATCGCTGGTAGATGCTCACACACATGAGTCTGGTGAATTCGATGTGAAAGGATTAGGCGCCAGCTTGGTCTTGCTTCCGCCTGAGGACAGAGGCTTGTTGGAAGTACTCGCGGCGGTACTTCCCGAGAAAACGGGAATTGAAATCGTAAATCCTGATATTGGATTGGAGGCCGAGTTTGCCAACCGACTGTTCGTTCACGGATTAGCATGGCGCTCTAGCAAGAGCTTCGAAAATAACGGGCTGGAAGATGAGATCTTTGCTGCACTGAAGGTTCCGGGACTTTGGGAAGACTTATACGAAGTCTTTGTAAAAGTCAGTTTGGTGCCTCACCACCGTCTTAACGCAGAGCTATGGCTAGACAACTTCTTGACTCGCCAGCCTTTGGTAAACAGGGATGTTTACCTATCGCGTGCCGCGTTCAAGTCATACGACAATAATGGCGCGGTCAAGTCCCTGCTAGATGCCTCTCTGACCGCTGATATTATGCGATGGCCAAGTGAAAGCCGACGATTGGCTGCCATTGTTCTTGGGTGGCTGACGTCTTGCGCGGACCGTCGCGTTCGAGATCAAGCATCTAAAGGCCTGGTGCGTTTGATAGTGGCTGATCCTCCGCTCTCAGGTGGTTTAGCTGGAAATTTTCTGGCATCCGATGATGATTACATTCTTGAGAGTGTGACTGAGGCCATATACAGCGCATGTTTGATCGCACGCGAGCAGCGTCCCTCATTCATTCCGGCCCTCCGGGTCTTGGTCTCTCACGGATACGACCGAGCCAATGTGATCATTCGGGATTCTATTCGGATGCTAGCGGAGTTACTCAAAGATCACGGTATTGATGAGCCGCTAAGAGAGCGGTTGGGGCGTTTTCCGAGTAAAAGTCCAGTCATACAAGCATGGCCGACGCTAGTTGATACAAAGCCACTTCTCGATCTGGAGCATCTTCCCCCAGATATGAAGCTTTGGGGCTCAAATATTGGGCCTGATTTTTGGCGGTATCAGGTGGAGGGAAAGGTCTCTGGGTTTGATCTTAAAGCTGCTTCGGTAACGAAGGAAAACATTGCCTGCTGGATTATGGTCGAGACCTTGAGGCTCGGGTTTCCCGGCTACAAGGAAGGAGCACTAAATTACGATCGGGCTTTGAATAGTGAGTTCGGCTCTGGCCGTGCCCGGGCGGGCTATGCCGAACGGCTGGGTAAAAAATACTATTGGATCTCACTTCATCGACTACTAGGGGTCCTTTCAGATCACATCCCTCCGTGTGCGTCATATCAGGGCACTGTGCCTGGACCAGATCAATACTGGTCAGTAGATGTGCGAAAGCGTGATTTAACCGACATGAGAGATGTGATCTCTGAGGGAATCTATCCCGACAGCATACTGCGTCGGCGTGAGTACGCTTTTCCTTCTCATGAAAGCGATGTCAAAAAATGGGTTAAAACCGATGATTTCGCGGCGCACGAGACCCGCTTATCTTGCGCAGATGCCAGTGGCGTAATGTGGATTGCTCTACAGCGTAGTGAAGCCGCCGACGATTTAGGTGAGGATGATGCGTGGACAACACCGTATCTTTCATTCGATGTTTTCTACACGTCAGTATTAGTTGATGAAGAGATTTTCGGTACGAGATCTTACGATCTCATCGACCGTGCTTTCTCTCATAATGCGAGCTGTTACAGAAGCTTTCTTGGGGAGTACCCGGACGGCGCTGCTTTTAATCAACTTGTAGAGGAAGGTTCGACCAACACACATAGTGACGGGCTTGCACGCACAATGGTGACCTTGAGCAGGGGCGGTGAATGGGAGTATGAATTCACATCTGAGACTGATCGACCCAGCCTAGATGTGCCGTGCCAAGATCTTGTTAGGACACTGGATCTCATTTGGGATCAGCAACGTGGATGGCTGGATGAGTCAGGTTCTCTCATCGCTTTCACCTCTGGTCCCTACCGCAACAATGCGTTGTTTATACGCAAAACGGCACTGGATTTATTCTTGGAAAAAACAGGGAAAAGCCTGCTTTATAGGCGATTCGCGAATCGTGGTTTTATCGACCAGCGAGGGGACGCTGGCTCACAAGTCGACTTTCGAACCTACCTTAAATACATCCCTCAGGATGGCTTCGTGGTTATGCATGAGGAGTCG
The DNA here is from genome assembly GCF_044875395.1 of Pseudomonas sp. HT11. Taxonomy (NCBI): domain Bacteria; kingdom Pseudomonadati; phylum Pseudomonadota; class Gammaproteobacteria; order Pseudomonadales; family Pseudomonadaceae; genus Pseudomonas; species Pseudomonas sp. HT11. The sequence continues at coordinate 223,030 of NZ_CP173217.1, forward strand.
GAGTTGTTCGAGTGATGGCTCATTTGTTGGCGTTGTCCCTACGGCAAAGGTCAGGCTAAAGGATAATCTGAAAGTACTATGATTTCTTGACGCTTTTGACTGGCTGCATTTGATCGATTACGGCCGTTCCGACGGGTAGCATTCGGCCAAAAAGCAGACGTAAAGCCCTTAGCGGTCAACCTAAGGGCTTGGAGCTTCTAAAAAAGGGCTGAGGCATGAGAATAGGATGGTTTGCGGTTATTCCCTATGGTATACGAGATCAAAATAAGCGAAAGGGATCTCGAAGTGGTCAATATCAGCTCTGTAAGGTTCAAAAACTTCAAGGCGTTAAAGTCATACTCAGTCTCGCTTGATACCTGCAACATATTAGTTGGTCCAAACAACTCAGGAAAGTCGACAATAATAAGCGCCTTCCGCATACTGGACGCCGCTTTTCGGTGTGCAAACAGCCGAAGTCCTGAATATATAAACTTTGAAGAACGTAGAGTTCTTGGTCATAAAGTGCCGGTAAATGGACTTCCCGTTAGTTTGGAGAATGTTCATACGGACTATGAATACGCCGGTACAAAAATAGAATATAGATTTGATAATGGAAACAAGATATATCTTGGCTTTCCTGAGGATGGCGGATGTATTATGACGTGGGAGTGTCCGGGTGCACCTATAAAAAGTGTATCGGGATTCAAAAAAGCATTTCCGTTTTCAATTCAAGTGATTCCTGTACTTGGGCCTCTCGAACATGAGGAAGCTTTAGTAACAGAAGATACGGTACGTAGATCACTTGGTACACCCAAAGCATGTCGGCATTTTAGAAATTTCTGGTACCAGAGACCCGAAGGCTTTGATAGTTTTAAAGAGATGGTGGAGAACTCCTGGCCGGGAATGTCTGTGAAGAAAGTGGAAATTACAGATATACTTGCTCGGAAGCTTTCAATGTTTTGCACTGAAGGTCGAATGGATCGAGAGGTTTTTTGGGCCGGGTTTGGGTTCCAAATATGGTGCCAATTGCTAACCCATCTTTCTAGGTCAAAAGAATTTAGTATGACGGTCGTTGACGAGCCTGAAGTTTATTTGCATCCGGACTTGCAAAGGCAGTTGCTTGGACTTCTTCGCGATCATACAAATGATTTTGTAATTGCAACTCATTCTACGGAGATTATAGGTGATGCGGACCCTGCGGAAATACTAATAGTTGATAAAAGCAAAAATTCTGCTAAAAGAGTGCGGGATGTAGAAGGGGTTCAAGAGGCGCTAGATGCTCTGGGCTCCATCCAAAATATGACATTAACCCAGCTCGCTAGAAACAAGCGAGTCCTTTTCATGGAGGGTAGCCACGACTACAAAGTTATAAGGCGGTTTGCAAGAAAATTAAAATATATTGAGCTGGCTGCGGGCAATGATATTACTCAGCTAGAGTCTGGGGGATATAGCTCGTGGCCTAAGGTCCGTGCTCTTGCTTGGGGTTTGAAAAACACTCTTGGTGCAGACATTCAAATCGCAGCGGTTTATGATCGAGATTATTGGTGTGAGGCAGAGACTGATAAAGTTCTTTCAGAGTTAAAGAGTGACCTTAAGTTCGCTCATATTCACTTAAGAAAAGAGATAGAAAATTATCTATTGGTGCCCTCTGTTTTAGATAGGTGTGTGAAGGCGTCCTTAAGAGAAAAGGCTAAGCGCGGTAGTACAGGCAAGGTGGAGGAGCCAAATGTCGATATTTATAAAATATTAGATAGGCTAAGTGTAAAGTTTCAAACTGAGTTGCAAGGGCAGTATATCAGTAAATTTTCTGAATTTCATAGGTCACAAGGAAAGGATGGTGCAACCTTGGCAAGGGAAGCATTGGATTTTTTCCATAAGAAATGGGATGACATAGATAGGAGAATGGAAATAGTCTGCGGAAAAACCATATTGAAGGAGCTTCGAGGCTATGCCTTAGATACGTGGGGTATCAGCCTGACGGACTTCAAAATAATTGACGAGTTTCGTGCGGATGAGGTTCCAGTTGATTTGCATATGTTTATAAAGGATCTTGAGGCTTATCGTGTAAGTGGTTATTTGTAATTTGTTGTTTTTGCTTTTTGGAAGGGGTTGCTACAGTTGGCTTAAGTTGAAGTGGATGGGTTCTAAGGTTGATAGCTTGCAAAGGGAGTTTGTGATGACCATAAGTATAGCTTGGACAAGAAAAATAGAGTCAGTTGAAGAGCTTGTTGTCGCAACAGATAGCCGTTTAGGCTTTGGGTGTCGCTGGGACTGCTGTCCGAAGATAAGGATTTTGCCACGAGAAGATTCAGTAGTTTGCTTTGCGGGAGATACAATGTATGCATATCCCATAATTTTACAGATGCAGTCAGCAGTAGCTCAACATCCGAAATTGCTTAGTAGAGCTATGGATATTACCGATCTAAAGGGTCATCTGTTAAGGATACTCAACGGTATGGTTAGGCTTGTTCACGACCTTCCTTTAGGAGTAAGTAATGAGCCAGAAGCTACTTTTTTGATTGCGGGATGGTCTTGGAAGCTAGCAGCTTTTCAGTCTTGGTTGCTGCATTATGATGCAAATATAAAACGCTTTACGTTTCGGCCGACTGGAAACTGGACTGGACCTAATGGGGATAAGTCTATAGCTATTACCGGTGATTATAAAGACGAGTATAAAGAGCGTTTGATAAATCGATTAAAGGAAAAGGATAAATTGCAAAGTGGGGGTTTCGATATGGAGCCTCTTGAGGTTTTGAGAGATATGCTACGCACAGGAAACTACGACTTAATCGGCGGCGCGCCGCAAATCGTTAAGATTTATAAGTATTCCAGTGCTCGGCCGTTCGGTATATTTTGGCCTAGTAAGGAGTCTGGAAATATTAGTATTGGCGGCCGTCCTTTATTAGATTATGAACAGTCTCAATACGGGATTTTTGATCCGGATACTATGATTACAGTAAGTCACTCTAAAGTAGATATATGAGAGGTGCGTGTTCCATTTGCATCTTCAGCAGGATATTAAGTTACGTTGGGGGGAGTTATTACGCATCTTTGCATGGAGTCGATGAGATTGATCCTTTACTTTCGGTTGACGGTTCAGTTTGATTTGATTAGGGCGGCTTGCGACCGTTGTTTGCCGAAAGTGGTTATAAGTCCACCTTCGGCCGCCATAGATCAGACGCCGAAGAGGTCAGAGGCCTTGTTTGTAATGGGAGGATCTAGCGAGCGAAAGCTGCTTAAGCTTCCGCTTCTTCATCACCCACTCTTTCTTTTGAGCTGGAGGTCAATGAAATCAAGCTCTGCCTTGATTGCATCAATCGTGAGCGTCTCGACTTTATTGTCTTTGTTTGCTTTTGCATTGAGCTTTTTCATGCCCGCCATGCCGGCAATTATTCCGTTCAAATGCAGCTTTCGGGCCTTTAGGTAATCCGGCATCTGAGCGCTGTTCTGTTGTGGTTCATTCATGGTTAGACCGATGGTAGAGCCAAAGCAACCCGCCTTCGCCGATTGCTTCGGGCAGGGTTGAGGTTAGGCCGCCAACAGGTCAAGCAGGCTGTGTTGGTGTGATCGTTCTGCAAGTTCTCGGAAGGTCCAGCTTCCGAAGTTTTCACCTTGCTCAGGGATTTCCAGCTTCAGCAGCGCAACCGGATCTTGACTAATCAGTCTTCGCGCAGCCCACAGCTTGCCGCCGGTCTCCAGCAGTGCTTTCGCCGCCTCATTCCACTTTTCTTCCAGCACAGTGTTCGCCAGGTGAGCCGCTTTATTCTCGATCTTGGCGCGTTCCTTTTGTGCCTCTGTGATGTGCAGATCAATCGTCACCAGCTCTCTCTCCAGCGCTGTGATGATCAGTTGTTGGCGACGGTGATGCTCAGCCGCAGCCGTGAGGTTTTTTGCTGCCTTTTGAGCTTCCGCGTTAGCGGCCTTCTCGCCCTCTACATCGCCCCAGGCGACAGCCTGCGCATAAGCGGTGGCTGCGTCCGTTTCAGCTTGTCGAGCCTTTGCCATGTCTTCCTGATCGCTCTGGCGGACTTGCTGCAACCTGGTCTCGATGCTGCTGCGTTTTTCGTTAAGCTCCATCTCGTCGGCTTTCCAGTTCGCAATGCCGCTGAGGTATCCCGCAGCCAAGCTCTCGCGGTTCGCAAGAGTCTCGAGGCGATCGATTTTTTGATTCAGGCAATAGATCTCATGATCTCGTGATTCGATGCGTCTTTTATGATCGTTGATTTCATCTTGCACTGCCCGTTGACGGCCTTGCTGGATAACCTCCGGGCTTTCCAGCGCTTCTTCGAAGGGCGCTAGGTCGCGCTGAATGCTCTCCATTTCGAGGGTCAGCGTGTCGCGGCGGTCTTTCAGTTCTTGGATAGTGTTCATCTGTATTGTCTCTGGGTACAGCGGTTGATAGGGATGGTTATCGAACGGCTGGCGAGGCCGGAATTGAGCCGGCGCTACCTCGATCAGTAGGCATGCCGTCAGGCGGCCTTAGCCTCGCCTTCGTCCGTTCCTGGTACGGTCTTCACCACGTAGCAGCGTTGAGGCCCCAGTCCAGGTAGCCGAATCAAGCTGTACGCTTTTCCGTCGGTTCCCGGCTCGAGCACGCCCCGTTGCAGCAGCTCCTTGTTCACCGCACTGATATTCATGCCCTTGAAGATCTCGGCCCTCCAGGCTTCCGGCAGCACGTAATAGGTATTGGTGGTATGCAGGGCATCGCCCATGCCGTGTTCCATCGTCTTGCGAAAGCCCAGTCGATCAATCGTGCGTGGGCCGTGCTCATCGATCTTGGCGGCCGCAGATTCCCAGCGGGTAAAGCGGCTTTCTCCGAACCGTTCGATGACCTGGTGCAGTCGAGCCACAATCGCATCCCCCTCGAAGTTACCGGCGCCGCCACGCTCGGCTAGCCATGCATGCAGGCAAACCCGTGCAGCCGTCGTGGCCGTACCATCAGGCCAACCGGTGACGCCAAAGGCGGTAGCCAACTCTCCGGCCGCTGCTGCGAGGCCAAAGCGAAGGGCGGCGCGCTGGGCCTGACCACTGGCCGAGGCGGGCAGGTTTTGGGTGGTGAACTGTTCCACCGTGCGGCGAACGATCACCGACCACCTGAGCATTTCCCCTGGTGCGCACAGTGCGTGCAGGAAGGCGGAGAGGGGCGTGCCGTAGTATTTCGCTACACGGGCTTTGAGCGCATCAGAGAGGGCAGCAGCGTCCTCAAAACCGTTCAGCACATCGAACATGCCGAGGCCCTTGCTGGCATCCGCTGGGACGGCGAGCATGCGTACCTCCATACCGGCTTTCAGCTCCTTGTTTGCGTCTGCCATGTGCTGCGCCAACGTCTTTTCGCCGGTCGAGAGAAACAGCAAGCGCCACTCCTGCACCTGTCGGCCCGCTTGTCCTCGATCATTCGCCCTAGCCTTACCGGTGCCATTACCGAGCATGTAGACCGTCTCGCCGATAATGCGCGGGTCGCACATGCCGATTTCATCCAGCACCAGGAGGCCGTCTGAGTGCGCGGCGGCGATGGACTCCAGGGCGTTGTCTGTTGAACGCCACGAACGTACCAGACGCGGCCCGCCATAGACCGAGGCAGCGACCTGCAAGTGGGTGGTCTTGCCTCCGGAGCTGTCGCCGTAGAGGTGGAAGCCGCCCGACTCATGTCCAAGCAGGTTCAGCAACGGGCCTGCAAAGGCCACAGAGGCGGCAAACGCCAAGCGATGGTTACCAACGCACAGTGCGCCGAGTTGCTGCTGCCATTGCTGCAGAGCGCGCGTTTCGCTGATGGGTGTGAGCTGCTCACAGTCTTACCAGCCCAGGCGCGTGACCAAACGTGCTATCGGTCGCCCACAAAAAAGCCCCAGGCCTTTCGACCTGGGGCTTTTTCGTCTGTGTCTGGTGCACCCGGCGGGATTCGAACCCACGACCCCTGCCTTCGGAGGGCAGTACTCTATCCAGCTGAGCTACGGATGCTTGTGCGGGCGACATCATACCCATGTCGTCCTTGGGCGTCCATGCCGGTCTTTGGCCGTTTTTGGGTAGGAATTGGCTGCACAGAGGCCCTGCGCCGGGCGCCGGTGGTCGATGGGGTGGAACGCGGCCGGATCACGCTGATCAGAAAGATTCGGCAAATGCGCCGTTTTCGTTCTTTTTTTCGAACAGACTATTGCCCTGTACCCCCATTGATCCTAGGATTCGTTTGAGATTTCAAACGCTCTGTCTCCCGTGCGCTCTTTCACTCTTGCCGCGCGCTGGGGCTGATTTCCCTGACGGCAGCCCACAAGGCGCCTTTCAACAACTCTAATTCGCTCCGCGTGCGCGCGGTGCTGTTAAGGAAAGCCGACATGCAGCTCAAAGATACCCAGTTGTTCCGCCAACAAGCCTTTATCGATGGCGCTTGGGTCGATGCGGACAACGGTCAAACCATCAAGGTCAACAACCCGGCCACGGGCGAAATTCTCGGCACCGTGCCGAAGATGGGCGCCGCCGAAACCCGCCGCGCCATCGAAGCCGCCGACAAGGCGCTGCCGGCCTGGCGTGCGCTGACCGCCAAGGAGCGCGCCAACAAGCTGCGCCGTTGGTTCGAGCTGCTGATCGAAAACCAGGACGACCTCGGTCGCCTGATGACCCTGGAGCAAGGCAAGCCGCTGGCCGAAGCCAAGGGCGAAATCGTCTACGCCGCTTCCTTTATCGAGTGGTTCGCCGAAGAAGCCAAGCGCATCTACGGTGATGTGATTCCCGGCCACCAGCCCGACAAGCGCCTGATCGTGATCAAGCAGCCCATCGGCGTGACCGCTGCAATTACCCCGTGGAACTTCCCGGCCGCGATGATCACCCGTAAAGCCGGCCCTGCCCTGGCCGCCGGTTGCACCATGGTGATCAAGCCGGCTTCGCAAACGCCGTTCTCGGCCCTGGCCCTGGTTGAGCTGGCGCACCGTGCCGGTATCCCTAAAGGCGTGCTCAGCGTGGTCACCGGCAGTGCCGGCGACATCGGCGGCGAGCTGACCAGCAACCCGATCGTGCGTAAATTGTCCTTCACCGGCTCTACCGAAATCGGTCGTCAGCTGATGGCCGAATGCGCCAAGGACATCAAGAAGGTCTCGCTGGAACTGGGCGGCAACGCGCCGTTTATTGTGTTCGACGACGCGGACCTGGATAAGGCCGTCGAAGGCGCGATCATTTCCAAATACCGCAACAACGGCCAGACCTGCGTCTGCGCCAACCGCCTGTACATCCAGGATTCGGTGTACGACGCGTTCGCCGAGAAACTCAAAGTGGCCGTGGCCAAACTCAAGATCGGCAACGGTCTGGAAGATGGCACCACGACTGGCCCGCTGATCGACGAAAAAGCCGTGGCCAAGGTTCAGGAGCACATCGCTGATGCCCTGAGCAAAGGCGCCAAGCTGTTGGCCGGTGGCAAGGTGATGGAAGGCAACTTCTTCGAGCCGACCATTCTGGTCGACGTGCCGAAAGACGCCGCTGTTGCCAAGGAAGAAACCTTTGGCCCACTGGCGCCGCTGTTCCGCTTCAAAGACGAAGCCGAAGTGATCGCGATGTCCAACGACACCGAGTTCGGCCTGGCTTCCTATTTCTACGCCCGCGACCTGGGCCGTGTGTTCCGTGTGGCTGAAGCCCTGGAATACGGCATGGTCGGCGTCAACACCGGGTTGATCTCCAACGAAGTGGCGCCGTTCGGCGGCATCAAGGCGTCGGGCCTGGGCCGTGAAGGCTCCAAGTACGGGATCGAGGATTACCTGGAAATCAAATACCTCTGCCTGGGCATCTGACCGGCAAGAGCTTGCAGCAAACGCAGAGGGCACGAGAGCGCTGACCCTTTGCGTGTTTCGCACCGTTATTCGTAGTGGCCGGGAAAGCTGTGGCAGTCGATCATCGCATGCTGCCGTAGTTGCCTCCCCGCCACGTATTCCTTGGACCACGCCACCCGATGAGTGGCGAATGAGGACTTTATGAGCAAGACCAACGCATCCCTGATGAAACGCCGCGAAGCCGCTGTACCGCGCGGTGTTGGCCAGATTCACCCGATCTTCGCCGAATCCGCGAAGAACGCCACCGTGACCGACGTTGAAGGTCGCGAGTTCATCGACTTCGCCGGCGGTATCGCTGTGCTGAACACCGGCCACGTGCACCCCAAAATCATCGCCGCCGTGACCGAGCAACTGAACAAGCTGACCCACACCTGCTTCCAGGTTCTGGCCTACGAGCCTTACGTGGAACTGTGCGAAAAAATCAACGCCAAGGTGCCAGGCGATTTCGCCAAGAAAACCCTGCTGGTCACCACCGGTTCCGAAGCGGTTGAAAACGCCGTGAAGATCGCGCGTGCCGCCACTGGCCGTGCCGGCGTGATCGCCTTCACCGGCGCCTACCACGGCCGCACCATGATGACCCTGGGCCTGACCGGCAAAGTCGTGCCGTACTCGGCCGGCATGGGCCTGATGCCAGGTGGCGTGTTCCGCGCGCTGTTCCCGAACGAACTGCACGGTGTGAGCGATGACGACGCCATCGCCAGCATCGAACGCATCTTCAAAAACGATGCCGAGCCGCGTGATATCGCAGCCATCATCATCGAGCCGGTGCAGGGCGAAGGCGGTTTCTACGTCGCGCCTAAATCCTTCATGAAGCGCCTGCGCGAACTGTGCGACAAGCACGGCATCCTGCTGATCGCCGACGAAGTGCAAACCGGTGCCGGCCGTACCGGTACCTTCTTCGCCATGGAGCAGATGGGCGTCGCCGCCGACCTGACCACCTTCGCCAAATCCATCGCCGGCGGCTTCCCGTTGGCCGGTGTGTGCGGCAAGGCTGAATACATGGACGCCATCGCCCCAGGCGGCCTGGGCGGCACCTACGCCGGTAGCCCGATCGCGTGCGCCGCTGCATTGGCGGTGATGGAAGTGTTTGAAGAAGAGCACCTGCTGGACCGCTGCAAGGCTGTCGGCGAGCGCCTGGTGACTGGCCTCAAAGCCATTCAAGCCAAGTACCCGGTAATCGGTGAAGTACGTGCCCTGGGCGCGATGATCGCGGTCGAGCTGTTCGAAGGTGGCGACAGCCACAAGCCGAACGCTGCTGCCGTCGCCTCCGTGGTGGCCAAGGCGCGTGACAAGGGCCTGATCCTGCTGTCCTGCGGCACCTACGGCAACGTGTTGCGCGTACTGGTCCCGCTGACCTCGCCAGACGAGCAGTTGGACAAAGGCTTGGCGATCATCGAAGAGTGTTTCTCCGAGCTGTAAGCGGAACCTGATTTGATCGACAGAAAAAACCCGCTTCGGCGGGTTTTTTTGTGCCCGGTGCAGCACATTCAGGCCTTGTTCATTGTACCTAGGCAGCGTGATTGTCTAAGGTTGCAGCATTGCCGATGGAGCGTGCTGGATGACTGCTGTTGATTTACCGGCTGTACCCCGAGTGTTGATTGCCGAGGCGGACCCTTGGTCGCGGGATCTGCTCAAGCAAGTGCTGTTGAATGTGCGCTGCGACGCACGGCTGGATGTGTGTGCTGATGGGCAGCAAGCAGCCACACTGTTGCGAGAAAAAACCTACGACCTGATTCTCGCGGATTGGGAGTTGCCGGGCGTCGATGGCCTGAGCCTGCTGCGCAGCGTGCGCCAGAAGCGCCGTTCGCTGCCCTTTATTCTGTTGAGCAGTCGCAATGACAGCGCCAGCGTGCGCGAAGCCTTGCCCCTGGCGCCGACGGCGTACCTGACCAAACCACTGAACATGGAAGGCCTGACCCAGCGCCTGCAAGACCTGCTGCTCAACGAAGGCGAAAGCGTGTACTGCGAAATTGCGCCGCTGGCGCCGGGCATGACGTTGCCGGTGTTCCTGGAGCGCCGCCGCGAAGCCTCTGACGGCGCGCCGTTGCGGGTGGATGTAAAAGACGCCGTAGAGCACAGCCTCACGCCGGATGGCCTGGACCTCGGACGCCTGGAAGACCAGGTGCGCATGGACCCGCAAATAACGGCCGTATTGATCGCCGCCGCCAACAGCGCCGGCCATCACGGCACGCCGGTGCACACCCTGGCCGCTGCGCTGCACACACTGGCAGCCGGGCAGAGCATGAACCTGATTCTGGGCCTGGCCCTCAAGCACAACGTGGTGCTGGGCGACCCGGCGCTGGTGGCCTATGCCGAGCGCCACTGGCAACTGTCCCAAGACACTGCCGACTATGCTCGCCGCCTGGCGCGCATGCTGGAGCTGGACCACGAGCGCTGCTACAGCGCCGGCATCCTGCATCGGCTGGGCGACTTGGCGTTGTTGCGTTGCCTGGAAGACTGGCGCCAGGGCGGCGGGGCGTTGGATGACGAGGTGATTGGCGAGTCTCTGGCTACCTACGGTGCGGCCTATGGTTCGGCATTGCGCGCGCGTTGGCGTTTGCCGTTGGAGCTACGCCAGTTGATTGCGTCGATCTATTCACTCGAAGGCGGGGTGTATTCGCGAGAATCGCTGGTGATGAACCTGGCGGCGCAGATGGCGCGGCTGACCGAGCGTGAAGGGTTGGAAGAGCTCGCCGGCAGCAAAACGGCGCGCTTGCTGAGGGTCGGGTTGTCGGAGTTGACTCGGGTACGTAAGGCTTAGCCAGCAACGAGGTCACGTGTGGGAGCCGGCCCGCTCCCATCGTTGAGTGCCGTTAACTCGCTATGACGCGGTTCTTGCCTTGGCGTTTGGCCTCGTACATCGCCGCATCCGCGCGCGCAAACAGGCTGTCCAGAGACGCATCTTCTTCGCGCAGCGTAGCCAGGCCCTGGCTGACGGTGACGGTAAATTGCCGCCCTTCGTAGCTGAAACTCAGCGCCTGGATTTCCTTGCCCAACCGCTCGGCCACTTGCAACGCCATGTGCGGCGCACAACCGGGCAGCACGGCGGCGAATTCTTCGCCACCGATGCGCCCGAACAGGTCGCCACGGCGCAGTACGCTGCGACCGCTCTCGGCGATACGCCGCAACACCTGATCGCCCTCTAGGTGGCCGTAACTGTCGTTGACCTCTTTGAAGTTATCAATGTCCAGCAACAGGAACGCCAGCGTTGTGCCTTGGGCGCAGGCGCTGTCGAAGGCCAGGTTGGCGCATTCGAAAAAGTGCCTGCGATTGCTGCTCTGGGTCAGTACGTCGGTGGTGGCGAGTCGGTGCAGTTCCAACTCCATCTGTTTCTTTTCGGTGATGTCTTCGGCCATGCCGACCACGATCACCGGCCTGCCGGGCTCGACCTGCTGGTTGATATAGCATTTGTCACTCAGCCAGCGAATCTGCCCGTCGGCGGTAATGATGCGGTATTCGCGGTCCTCCACGGCGCCTTGCTCCAGCACGCGGGCGAGGCTGTATTCAGCGTAATCGAGGTCTTCGGGGTGAACGCTGTTGCGCCATTCGCGGTGGTCGGCCAACAGCAGACCGGCCGGACGGCCAAACACTCGCTCGTAGGCCGGGCTCACGTACAGCACTTGGCGCGTTTCCCAGTCGATGGCCCACAGCACGGCATTCACGCTGACCAGCAGTGAGCTGAGCAGTTGCTCGCGCTCACTCAGCCGCTCGACTTCACCCTGGGCGTGCATGAGCGCCAGCAAGGTTGCCGCCGCAGCCGGGCGGGCGGGCTCAGCTGTGGGGGCATCGGGCAAGTAAGGCTTTTCGTGAACCATCGGTACAACTCTCTCTGGGCGCGCCGCAGGATGGAGCAGCGGTCACTACAAGGGGTCACCATGATGGCGAAGTGTTCTTTGAGAGAGGGGAATTGCGGTGAAGTTCCGTGAACAGGCTGACTAAGAAATGACGTCAGAAACCGGTTGTAGGCCGATTTTCGCGGTGAATAGGCTGGTTTTGGTGATTAGTTTTACGGTGGTGAGGGTGCTTGTTGTGGCGAGCGGGCTTGCCCCGCGTTGGGCTGCGAAGCGGCCCTGAAACCTGGCACTGCGGTTTGTCGGGAGAAATGCGGTGGTTTTTATTGGGGCTGCTTTGCAGCCCAACGCGGGGCAAGCCCGCTCGCCACAGGGAGCCCGCCTGCCAAGGCCAACCCGCCCTGCCACGGCAAGCCCGCTCACACGAGCGGGCTGTGAATGCTCGATCAGGCCGCTGTAGGACGCAGCGAATAGGTCTTCAGCTGGTGGGCAAAATCGCGCAAAGACTGAATGCCGCTGGCCTCGGCCTCGTGCACCCATTCCTTGATCGCAGCCAGCATGTCGTGGCCATTGGAGCTGGTTTTCAGCCAGATCTGCTGCAGCGCCAGGCGCTTCTCGTAGATCACGGTGAGCGCATGGCTGTGTTCCAGCAGGCTTTGGATACGCACGTGGTGGCGGTCATCCAGCAAGCTGGTTTCACGCGACAGCAGGCGTTTGGCACGGTGAAACTGATGACGCACCGAGTGATCGACCTTCTCCAGCTCTTGCTTGACCAGCGGGCCGATCACCAACTTGCGGTACTGGGCCATGATCTGGAAGCGGTTGTTGAGGATCGCCATGGCGGTGTCCATGTCCAGATGGCCTTTGCCTTCGACACGGTGGGCGATGGGGGCAACGCGCTGCACCTTGGCCAGGCGCAGGAAGCTGAAGACTTTGATCCACGCCCAACCCAGGTCGAATTCCCACTTTTTCACCGACAGCTTGGCCGAGTTGGGATAGGTGTGGTGATTGTTGTGCAGCTCTTCGCCGCCGACGATGATGCCCCACGGCACCAGGTTGGTCGCCGCGTCACGGCATTCGAAGTTGCGATAGCCCACGGCATGCCCCAGGCCGTTGATCACGCCGGCAGCCCAGAACGGAATCCACATCATCTGGATCGCCCAGATGGTGATGCCGATGGTGCCGAACAGCATCAGGTCGATGACGCCCATGATCGCCACGCCCAGCAGCGGGTAAGGCGTATAGATCTTGCGCTCGATCCAGTCGTCCGGGCAGTTCTTGCCGTAGATGCGCAGGGTCTCTGGGTTTTCGGCTTCGGCGCGGTACAGCTCGGCGCCTTTGCGCAATACGGTGGACAGGCCTTTGACGACCGGACTGTGCGGGTCGTCGACGGTTTCGCATTTGGCGTGGTGTTTGCGGTGGATGGCGGTCCACTCGCGGGTGTTCTGCGCCGTGGTCAGCCACAGCCAGAAGCGGAAGAAGTGTTTCAGGCCGGCATTGAGCTCCAGGGAGCGATGGGCTGAATAGCGGTGCAGATAAACCGTGACCCCAACGATGGTCACGTGGGTCATCAACAGAGTGACTGCCACCAGTTGCCAGGCTGACAAGTCAAGAAAACCGTTGTACCACATAGGCTGTATGGCCCTCAGATAAAGAAAAAAGCAGCTCACGCATTATCACTAAGCCTACAGAGAAAACCAGCCGCCCTTTCAGATAGAAGTGACTGGATGTTTCTTATTCTATAATCCGCAGCCTTTGTAGGGCGATTTTGTTTTTTGGTAAGGATTACTGACCATATGCTGTTTTCATACCGAGGTGCCCTGCGTGTGGGGCTGGTATACCTGCTGGTTTCCATTGCGTGGCTCCAGCTCAGCCATCATCTATTGATCGACTTTCTCGATGACCCTCGAGAATTGGAACGCTGGCTGCAGGTGCGCGGCTATGTCTGGGTGGGGCTCAGCGCGCTGACCCTGTCTCTGATTTGCGCCCGGTTTGCCCGTGCTCACCAGCTGCAGCAGCCCCTGAAAGAAAACCGCGAGCGCCTGCGCCAGGCGGCTGCCGTGTTCGATTGCACCCGCGAAGGCGTGCTGGTCACCGACGCCCAAGGGTTGATCGTGCACGTCAATCGGGCGTTTATCGAGATCACCGGCTATCGCCGCGAAGACGTCATGGGCGAGCGACCAAGCTTGTTCAAGTCCGGGCGCCATTCGTCGAATTTTTATCAACAGATGTTCCAGACGCTGGAACGCACCGGCGAATGGAGCGGCGAAATCTGGAATCGGCGCAAAAGCGGTGAAATTTATCCACAGTGGCAAACCATCCGCGTCATCCAGGATGACCAAGGCAAGGTCAGCCATTACGTCGCGGTGTTTTCCGATATCAGCGCGATCAAGGATTCCGAGCACGAACTGGCGCACCTCGCCCATCACGACCCGCTCACCGACCTGCCCAATCGCCTGCTGTTCACCGACCGCGCCGAGCAGGCGCTGGCCTCGGCGCAAGTGCACAAACGCGGCTGTGCCTTGCTGTTGCTTGACCTGGATCACTTCAAGATCATCAACGACAGCCTCGGCCATAACGTCGGCGACCAGTTGCTCAAAGCGGTCGGCGAGCGGCTCAAGGGGCTGTTCGGCCCCGGCGTGACCCTGGCGCGCCTGGGCGGCGACGAGTTCGCCGTGCTCGCCGAAAGTTGTCCACAGGTGGTGCAGGCCGCCGCCCTGGCCCAGCGCATGCTCGACGCGATGAAGCAGCCGTTCATCTTTGACGGCCACCAACTGTTTATCAGCGCCAGTATCGGTATCAGCCTGTTCCCCAGCGATGCCCTGAGCGCCCAGCAGTTGCTGCGCAATGCCGATTCCGCGCTGTTCAAGGCCAAGAGTGCCGGGCGCGAAAGCTACGCGCTGTACACCGAAGAGTTGACCGCCCATGCGCAGAACCGTGTGGAAATCGCCAGCGAACTGCGCCGCGCCCTCGACCAGCACGAGCTGCGCGTGTATTACCAGCCGGTGCACAACCTGCAGGGCAGCCGCCTGATCGGCGTCGAAGCGCTGGTGCGCTGGCAACACCCGGAGCGCGGTCTGGTGCCACCGGGCGATTTCATCCCCATCGCCGAACGTACCGGGCTGATTGCCGACATCGACGCCTGGGTCATGGACCAGGCCTGCCGCCAGATGTGCCAATGGCTGGCCGATGGCGCGCCGCTGAGTTTTATCGCGGTGAATGTCTCCAGCCGGCTGTTTGCCCGGCGCGAGCTGTACGAGCAAGTCGCTCAGGTGCTGCACGCCACCGGCCTCGATCCGGCGTTCCTGGAGCTGGAAGTAACCGAGAGCGCGGTGATGGATGATCCGGAAGTGGCCCTTGAGCAGCTGCACCGCCTGCGTGAACTGGGCTTGCGCCTGGCCATCGACGACTTTGGCACCGGCTATTCGTCACTGCTGCGCCTCAAGCGCCTGCCGGTGCAGAAGCTCAAGATCGACCAGGGCTTTGTCGCCGGGCTGCCATGGGATGAGGACGATGCGGCGATTGTGCGCGTGGTAATCGCCCTGGCGAAAAGCATGGGCATGCAGGTGCACGCCGAAGGCATCGAGCAAGTGGACCAGGCGCGGTTCTTGTTGGAGCAGGAATGCGATATGGGGCAGGGGTATTGGTTTGGGCGGCCGATGCCGGCACAGGAGATTGATTGGCATCGGGCACCCGCTATCCGATAGGCAAAACTCGGTCAATGTGGGAGCCGGGCTTGCCCGCGATAAGGGCCTTTCAGGCGAAATATTTCGTGCCTGACACACCGCCATCGCGGGCAAGCCCGGCTCCCACAGGCTTCAGCCGCGCCTGGGTATCAGTATTTTCAGTACCAAAACCTTCGCAACCCCACGTCCTGCCAGAAAATTCTTTCTGGTTATATAAACATTCTTAAATAGTATTTTTAAGAATATCCGCGCTTATCTACTATCGCCCTCACGCCGCAAGCAGTGCCGCCACTGCCAGGCACTATTCATTTCAGGAGCGAGACCATGAGCGCATCTCTACGTAGCGTCGACGGCCAGGACGAAGCAGCCATTTTGCGTGAGATCCAGAGCGCCTTGCGCGACCTGCGGTTTGGCGCGGTGGAAATCACTGTGCATAACGCCCAAGTGGTACAGATCGAACGCAAGGAAAAATTCCGTTTGCAGAACCCGGGTAACAAACCGAGCTGAGCAACAACGGCGATTCACATGCTAGACCCGCAACTATAAGAAAAAGCCAACACCCCAGAATTTCAGGAGCCTTCTATGTCGTCGATTCGCCGTTACGCCCTGGCCGCACTGGCCAGTGCCGTGTTTGCCGGTTCCGCTGTTGCCAAGGACTACGAGTTGCTCAACGTCTCGTATGACCCGACCCGTGAGCTGTACCAGGACTACAACGCTGAGTTCACCACCTTCTGGAAACAGTCCCACCCCGGCGACAACGTCAAGATCCAGCAATCCCACGGCGGCTCGGGCAAACAGGGCCGAGCGGTGATCGACGGCCTGCGCGCCGACGTGGTGACCCTGGCCCTGGCCGGCGACATCGACGAAATCGCCAAACTGGGCAAGACCCTGCCGGAAAACTGGCAAACCCGCCTGCCGGACGCCAGCACGCCCTACACCTCGACCATCGTGTTCCTGGTGCGCAAGGGCAACCCTAAAGGCATCAAGGATTGGGGCGACCTGATCAAGAAAGACGTGTCCGTGATCACCCCGAACCCGAAAACCTCCGGCGGCGCCCGCTGGAACTTCCTCGCCGCCTGGGCCTACGGCCTGAAAGCCGGTGGCAGCGAAGCCAAGGCCCAGGAATACGTGAAAGAGCTGTTCAAGCACGTGCCGATCCTCGACACCGGCGCGCGCGGTTCGACCATCACCTTCGTCAACAACGGTCAGGGTGACGTGTTGCTGGCCTGGGAAAACGAAGCGTTCCTGGCGCTGAAAGAAGACGGCGGCGCCGACAAGTTCGACATCGTCGTACCTTCGCTGTCGATCCTCGCCGAGCCGCCAGTGGCCGTGGTCGACAAGAACGCCGAGAAAAAGGGCAACACCGAAATCGCCACCGAATACCTCAAGCACCTGTACAGCCCGGCTGGCCAGGAGATTGCGGCGAAGAACTTCTACCGCCCACGCGATGAGAAAGTCGCCGCCAAATACGCCCAGCAGTTCCCGAAACTGGACCTGGTGACTATCGACAAAGACTTCGGCGGCTGGAAAACTGCCCAACCGAAATTCTTCAATGACGGTGGCGTGTTCGACCAGATCTACTCGGCGCAGTAAGCCAAATTAAACTGTAGGAGCCAGCTTTCTGTGGGAGCCGGGCTTGTGTGGGAGCTGGCTTGCCTGCGATAGCATCACCCCGGTGTGACTGACACACCGAGGTGCCTGCATCGCGGGCAAGCCCGGCTCCCACAGAAGAGCCAGCTCCCACACAAGCTCGCTCCTATAGTGGTATCTACCCGCTAACCAAGGACTCTTATGTCGCGTCGTATTTCCCCCGTCATACCCGGCTTCGGGCTGACGCTGGGCTACACCGTGGTGTACCTCAGCCTGATCGTACTCATCCCCCTGGCGGCGATGTTTGTACATGCCGCTCAACTCACTTGGGATCAGTTCTGGAACATCATCTCCGCTCCGCGTGTGCTGGCGGCGTTGAAACTGAGCTTCGGCACGGCGCTGTATGCCGCCATCATCAACGGCGTGATCGGTACGCTGCTGGCCTGGGTGCTGGTGCGCTACACCTTTCCCGGCCGCAAGATCATCGATGCGATGATCGACCTGCCCTTCGCACTGCCCACCGCCGTTGCCGGCATCGCACTGACTGCGCTCTACACCCCCACCGGCCTGGTCGGCCAGTTCGCCGCTGACCTGGGCTTCAAAATCGCCTACACCCCGCTGGGCATCACCCTGGCGCTGACCTTCGTCACGCTGCCATTCGTGGTGCGCACGGTGCAGCCGGTGTTGGCCGATATCCCCCGGGAAATCGAAGAAGCCGCCGCGTGTCTCGGCGCCAAGCCCTTGCAGGTGTTTCGCTACATCCTCGTGCCTGCGTTGCTGCCCGCCTGGCTGACCGGCTTCGCGCTGGCCTTCGCCCGTGGCGTTGGTGAGTACGGTTCGGTGATTTTCATCGCGGGCAACATGCCGATGAAAACCGAGATCCTGCCGCTGCTGATCATGGTCAAGCTCGACCAGTACGACTACCACGGCGCCACCTCCATCGGTGTACTGATGCTGGTGGTTTCCTTTGTTTTGCTGCTGCTGATCAACTTGCTGCAGCGGCGCATCGAACACCCATAAGGAGGCGCGGAACATGTCCCAATCGTCTATTTCCGCCGCGTCTTCGGCCAACGCCGCCCGTCGTGGCAGCGCGGTGTCGCGACGCATCCTGATCAGCCTCGGCTGGCTGGTGTTCTTCCTGTTCCTGCTGTTGCCGCTGTTTATCGTGGTGTCCCAGGGTTTGAAGAACGGCCTTGGCGCGTTCTTCACCGCGATCCTGGAACCCGACGCGCTGTCGGCACTGAAGCTGACGGTGATCGCCGTGGTGATTTCGGTGCCGCTCAACGTGGTGTTCGGCGTCAGCGCCGCCTGGTGCGTGAGCAAATACTCATTCCGTGGCAAGAGCATCCTGGTCACGCTGATCGACCTGCCGTTCTCGGTATCGCCGGTGATCGCCGGTCTGGTCTACGTGTTGATGTTCGGCGCCCAGGGGTTCTTTGGCCCCTGGCTGCAAGACCATGACATCCAGATCGTGTTCGCCTTGCCGGGCATTGTGCTGGCGACCATCTTCGTGACGGTGCCGTTCGTGGCCCGTGAACTGATCCCGCTGATGCAGGAGCAGGGTACCCAGGAAGAAGAGGCCGCGCGCCTGCTCGGTGCCAATGGCTGGCAGATGTTCTGGCATGTGACCGTGCCGAACATCAAGTGGGGCCTGATCTACGGCGTGGTGCTGTGTACCGCACGGGCCATGGGTGAGTTCGGCGCGGTGTCGGTGGTGTCCGGCCACATTCGCGGCGTGACCAACACCTTGCCGCTGCACGTCGAGATCCTCTACAACGAATACAACCACGTTGCCGCGTTTGCCGTCGCGAGCCTGTTGCTGATCCTGGCGCTCTTCATCCTGCTGCTCAAGCAGTGGAGCGAGAACCGTATCAACCGCCTGCGCAAAAGCGCCGGTGAGGAATAAGTCATGTCGATTGAAGTCCGTAATGTCAGCAAGAATTTCAACGCCTTCAAGGCCCTGAACAGCATCAATCTGGACATCCAGAGTGGCGAGCTGGTGGCGTTGCTGGGCCCGTCCGGCTGCGGCAAGACCACCTTGCTGCGCATCATTGCCGGCCTGGAAACCCCGGATGCCGGCAGCATCGTGTTCCACGGCGAAGACGTGTCCGGCCACGACGTGCGTGATCGCAACGTCGGTTTTGTGTTCCAGCACTACGCGCTGTTCCGCCACATGACTGTGTTCGACAACGTCGCTTTCGGCCTGCGCATGAAACCGAAAAACCAGCGCCCGAACGAAAGCCAGATCGCGGTCAAGGTTCACGAGTTGCTGAACATGGTGCAGCTGGATTGGCTGTCGGATCGCTACCCGGAACAACTCTCCGGTGGCCAGCGCCAGCGTATCGCCCTGGCCCGCGCCCTGGCGGTCGAGCCCAAAGTGTTGCTGCTGGATGAGCCGTTCGGCGCCCTCGACGCCAAGGTGCGTAAAGAGCTGCGCCGCTGGCTGGCGCGTCTGCACGAAGACATCAACCTGACCTCGGTGTTCGTGACCCACGACCAGGAAGAGGCCATGGAAGTCGCCGACCGCATTGTGGTGATGAACAAGGGCGTGATCGAACAGATCGGTTCACCGGGCGAAGTCTACGAGAACCCGGCCAGCGATTTTGTGTACCACTTCCTGGGGGATTCCAACCGCCTGCATTTGGGTGAGGACCAGCACGTGCTGTTCCGCCCGCATGAAGTGTCGTTGTCGCGCCATGAACTGGACGATCACCACGCGGCTGAAGTGCGGGATATTCGGCCGTTGGGCGCCACTACACGGGTGACGCTGAAGGTCGAAGGCCAAAGCGAGTTGATCGAGGCCGAAGTGGTCAAAGACCACGACAGCCTGACGGGCCTGGCGCGTGGCGAGACCCTGTTCTTCAAACCCAAGGTCTGGCAAAAAGCTTAAAAACACCGCATGACCCCTGTGGGAGCGGGCTTGTGTGGGAGCTGGCTTGCCTGCGATAGCATCACTGCGGTGTGACTGAGACACCGAAGTGCCTGCATCGCAGGCAAGCCAGCTCCCACATTCAGACCTTGCTCGGCTTTAGATCGCGGCGTTCTACCGGGCCGGACCGCGCCTCAATCTGCTCCTTGAGGTCATGCCGCAACCCCAGCACAAACGCCAACTCCGCGACCACAAACAACGGCCCCACAATCAATCCCGACACATCATCCACAAACGCCGGCTTCCTGCCTTCGTAGTAGTGCCCGACAAACTGAATCGCCCAGCCCACCACAAACATCCCTATGCCGCTGCCCAGCCACACCGCTGTGCTCTGCGCCGCCAGCGCATGCCCGGCCCACACCGACAGGCCCATCAACACCGTCATCAGCACGCCCAGCGCCAGTTCCAGGCGCAAGTAAAACCATGCCGAAAACAGCGCGAGTAGCACTGCCGGAGATATCCACAGGCTACCGACGGCCCATTCGGGGCGCGACAACAGCACCGCCAGGGCGACCACGATCAGCGGGATGCCGACAAAGTGGCTGGCGATATTGCGCGGGTCGCGGTGGTAGGCGGCGTATTGACTGAGGTGCTCGACGAGGCTTTTCATTGTTGTTCCTCCTGTAGGATGCTTGATCATGCCCTGCCAGCCTGTGACTGACTGTCAGCTGGGCGACAATCTTCGGAGTTCGCATGGACACAGAGAAATGGCGCGCGCAGCTGGCCAGCGGTCATTGGTTCAGTCACTTGCCTGCCTCTTTTCAGCATAGCCTGCTGGCCAGTGCCCGGCAGCGCCAGCTGGCGGCGGGGCAATACCTGTTCAAGCGCGGTGACCCACCCTGTGGCCTGTATGCGGTGCTCGACGGCACGCTGCGCATCAGCGCGGTGAACGAGCACGGTAAGGAAGCGCTATTGAGCCTGGTAGAGCGGCCGTATTGGTTCGGCGAAATCTGCCTGTTCGACAGCTTGCCGCGCACCCACGACGCCTGCGCCGTGGGGCCGTGCACGCTGTTGCAGGTGCCGCAGCAGGCGTTGCTGAACATCCTTGATGAGTCCCCGCAATACTGGCGCGACCTGGCCTTGCTGATGAGCCAGAAACTGCGCCTGAGCTTTATCAATATCGAGCACCTGAGCCTGATGCCGGCCTCGGTGCGGCTGGCGCACCGTTTACTGATGATCGTTGAAGGTTACGGCGATACCGAGCACTCAAAACGTGTGCTGCAACTGCCCCAGGAAGACCTGGCGGCGATGTTGAGCCTGTCACGCCAGACCACCAACGCCTTGCTCAAGGACCTGCAAGCCCAGGGCGTCGTGCGCCTGGGCTACGGGGAAATTGAAATCCTCGATGCTCATCGCTTGCGTGAGGCGGCGCAGACCTGAGGGTGATAGCCTGCAAACCTGATCAATCGAGGTGTGTTATGCGCGTGCTGTTAGTGGAACATGAAACCGAAGAGGCACAGCGGATGGCCCGGGGTTTGAACGAGGCCGGCTACACCGTGGAGGTCGCAGCCAATGGCATGGCAGCGTTGCGCTTCGTGGAGAGTACCGAGTACGAGCTGGTGATTCTGGATGTGATGTTGCCGGGCTTGAACGCCTGGAAGTTGCAGCAGGCTATTCGGTTGAAGGGCGAGACGCCGGTGTTGTTCCTGACCACGCCGGGCGGGATTGAAGACCGGCTGCGCGGGTTGGAATTGCATGAAGATGATTATTTGCTCAAGCCCTTTGATGCCAAGGCGCTGGCGGCGCGGGCAAGAAAGTTACTGCGCCGCGATCGTGGGCGCTGATTGATCCAGGATGTGCATGGCCTGATCCACCGCCTTCGCGAGCAAGCCCGCTCCCACCTTTTGATTTGTTAACGCAGTCAAATGTGGGAGGGGGCTTGCCCCCGAAGAGGCCCTACCTAACGCAACCCATCCCGAAACTGCCCCGGCGTCATCCCCGTCCAGCGCTTGAACGCCCGATTGAAACTGCTGGTATCGGCAAACCCAAGCAAGTGGCTGATCTCGGCCAATGAGCACTGCGGATCCCGCAAGTGCAGCAGCGCGAGATTCTCCCGACATTCATTGAGCAACGCGTCAAACCGGCAGCCTTCATCGGCCAGATGCCGTTGCAAGCTGCGCAAACTCAAATGCAACGCCTGGGCGATCCGTTCGGCACTCGGCTCACCCTCCGGCAATTGCGCCTCGATGGCCGCGCGCACCTTGCGCTCCCAGGTCAGCGGTTGCAGCTGGGCGAGGGTGCGTTTGAGCACGGTTTCATTGTGTTCGGCCAACTCCGGGTTGGCGTCATCCAAGTGGCTGTCGAAGTCCCGCGCGGCAAACTCCAGGCGGTCTTCCTCGGCGCCAAAGAACACCGGTGCGCGAAACACCGTGTGCCACGGCGTGGGGTCGGCCGGCTCCGGGCGCTGCAGGTACACCGCCAGCGGCGCGTACTCACGGCCGAGCCGATTTCGGCAGGTGCGCACATAGATCGCTGCAAACGCATCAATCGCTTCCAGCGCCGGTGCCGGGCTGCCGACGGGTTGCAGCAGGCGAAAGCAATAGCGCTCGCCCTCTCGACTAAGCTCCAGCGTCAGCGCATCGCTGACCACTTGGTGATAACGCACGATCCGCTCGAACACCTCGCGCAGGCTGCCGCTGGCCACCAACGCATAACCCAGCGCATGAAAGGTGGTCGGGCTGACAAACCGCGACACCCGCAAGCCGATGGCCGGGTCGCCGCTGGCCTGCACGGCCAGTGCCCATAACCGCGTGGTGGCCGACAGCGGATAGCGCGCGTTGGGGTCGTCCATCTGCTGCGGGTCGAGCCCGGCTTGCGCGCACAGGGCGGCGCTGTCGAGGTCCAGGGCGTCGAGCTGCTTGCGCAGGGCGCGGGTCCAGCTGGCGAGGGAAGTGGCTTCGGGCATGACGATTGGCGCTTGCGGTCAACAGGTTGGCGTGTGGGGCTGATGCCCTGGCGCACCGCTTGGGCCAGGATGCATCAATCAATAACCAAGAGGATGGAAGCATGGACGGTACTTCTGCAAGTCCCCAGCAGATGAACGCACAACAGCGTTCAGCGCATATCCGTGACGTGGTGCTCGCCGAAGGGGCCAGATTACGCCAGCAGCACCCCTGGCTGCGGCACCAGGACGCCCTGGGCGCGGGCATTCTGGCGTTTGCCTTGCTGGGCATGCTCGGCTCGGCGGCGCTCTACATCAGCGGCCACATGGCGTGGTGGGTATGCCTGCTGCTCAATGCCTTCCTCGCCTCGCTGACCCACGAGCTGGAACACGACCTGATCCACAGCATGTACTTTCGCAAGCAACGCCTGCCCCACAACCTGATGATGGGCCTGGTATGGCTGGCGCGCCCGAGCACCATCAACCCGTGGATACGCCGGCATCTGCACCTCAATCATCACAAGGTGTCCGGCACCGAGACCGATATGGAAGAGCGCGCCATCACCAATGGCGAGCCGTGGGGCCTGGCGCGGTTGCTGATGGTGGGTGACAACCTCATGTCGGCGTTCATCCGCATGCTGCGCGCCAGGACCTGGAAGCACAAATTCAACATCCTCAAGCGCTCGCTGTTGGTGTACGCGCCCTTGGCGCTGCTGCATTGGGGCGCGTGGTATGTGTTTTTGGGCTTTCATGCGGCCAATGGCGTCGCCAGCCTGATGGGCGCGCCGATCGCCTGGTCAGCCGGCACCTTGCAGGTGATGCAAGTGATCGACATCGCCGCGGTGGTGATCATTGGCCCCAACGTGCTGCGCACCTTCTGCCTGCACTTTGTCAGCTCCAACATGCACTACTACGGTGATGTGGAGCTGGGCAATGTGATCCAGCAAACCCAGGTGCTCAACCCCTGGTGGATGTGGCCGCTGCAAGCCTTTTGCTTCAACTTCGGCAGCACCCATGGCATCCACCATTTTGTGGTGAAAGAGCCGTTTTACATCCGCCAGATGACCGCCAGGGTGGCGCACAAGGTAATGCGCGAGATGGGCGTGCGCTTCAACGATTTCGGCACCTTTGCGCGGGCCAACCGCCTTGGCTTTCCACCGCAAGAAGGGTTTCGGTCAGCGCCTTCGCCGCAGGCGACAAACGCACCCCAGCGCGGCTGATCACCCCGCTGCGGTTGTTCAAATTGTCCAGGGCGTGCGGCAGGTTGCGCCAGTGCAGCACCTGCAAGTCGCCTCGGGCGAACGCGTCGACGAAGGCCTCTTCAGTGCCCAGGCCTATGGCGTCGGAGTGGCGCACGATGTGGGTCAGCGCGGCGAACTGCTCAAGTTCGATGGCAGGACTGAAGTCGATGCGTCCGCTCAGGTTGGCCAGCAGTTTGCGAATGCCGGGTGCGATCAACGGCGTGGCCAGCGGGTAGTCGAACAGGTCGTTGGTGGACAGGCTGTCCTTGGCCAGCAGCGGGTGCCCGTTGCGGCAGAAAAAGACGCTGCGCCGAGGCCTCAGGGCTTGGGTGTGGAAGTTAGGGTCGGCTTCGAAATGGCGCACATCGGCGATAAAAAATTCGATTTCTTTGCGACTCAGGCTGCGCCCGAGGTGTTCCCAGTTAGCTACCTGCAACACACTGCGGACCTTGGGGTAGACGCCGATAAAGCGTGCCAGCGCCTCGGGCACCAAGTTGACGGCCGCCACCGCATCGCTGCCAAACCGCACTTCGCCGGCATCGAGCTTGGTCATGCGCGTGACTTCATGGCTAAGCAGCGCCGCGCCTTGCACCAGGCTCAGCGCGTGTTGCAGTACCACCTGGCCTTCCGGGGTGGGGCGCAGTTCTTTGTGGGCGCGGTCCACCAGCACGCAACCGAATTCCTGTTCCAGGGCCTGGATGCTGCGGCTGAAGGCGGGTTGGGTGATGCCCATGGCGTCGGCGGCGCGCACGAAACTGCGGTGCTCGTTAAGAGCGATGAAGTAGCGCAGTTGGCGAAGGTCCATGGTGTGCCCGGAGTCCTGTGAAAGAACGCCGATTTTAAGGTGACTCCTTATTCCGTCAACGCAGCATTATTGTTTAAATTAGATCTTAAATGCATATCTATAGAGCGGGCGCGGCGCGATAGGTGGCCGGGCTGAACACCCGTGTCACCAGCAGCATCGCCACCGCGGTTACCGTCAGCACCACCCAGGCGCTGACAAAGCCGCCGGTGAGTTGGCGCAGCCAGCCGGTCAGCCACGGTGAAACCGCGTTGATCAGAAAGCCCACGCCTTGCACGAAGGCGGCCAGTTGCCCAGCTTGGCGTGGGTCCCGGTGATGGTCGAGGGTCAGCAGCAGGCTCAGGGCGAAACACGCGCCCAGGCCGAAGCCGCACAGCGCCACCCACAGGTGCGGATAGTCCAGCGGCGCGATGATCAGGCCCAGATAGCCGATGGTTTGCGCCAACAGGCTGATGCCCAGCAACGGACGACGGTCGACACCGCGTTGCGCCAGCACCGGCATCAACAGCGCGGCGATCACCTGGAAGATGGTCATGAAGGCCAGCAACGAACCGCTCGGCAATACGCCCCAGCCCAGTTGCTGATAGTACGCAGGCAGCCACGCCACCAGGCTCATGTAGCCGCAGTTCACCAAACCGAAATACAGCGCCAGCAGCCACGCGCGACGATTGCGCAGGCCTTTGAATGTGGGCGCCATGTGAGGATTGCGCGGCGCACCCAACGGCAACCAGGCCCACAACAGCAACGCCCCCAGCGCCGGCAACAGCCACACGCCCAACCCCGCCTGCCATTGCTGGAAATGCGTGGCCACCACCGGGCTGAGCAGTGCGGCCAGCCCGCCGCCGGCCATCAACGACGCTGAATACACACCCATCGCCACCGGCACACGGTGATGGAATTCGCGCTTGATCATCGCCGGCACCAACGCCTGAATCAGCGCCACACCGGCGCCGCCGAGCAAGGCCGTGACCAGCAACGCCGACGCCTGGCCCATCAACCAGCGCACCAGGCACGCCAGCAGAATCATCATCAAGCCCAAAGCGATACCGCGCCGCTCGCCCAGTCGCGCCTCTACGCGTACGCCGACCAGCGCCACCAGGCCCATGCACACCACGGGCAGGCTGGTAAGCAGGGCACTGCTCTGGAAACTCAGGCCTGTGGCCTGGCGAATCTCGCCGAGCAACGGGCTGATGGAACTGAGGATCGGCCGTAGGTTCAGGCCAAGCACGACCAGCAGGCCCCAACCGGCGAGTCTGCTCATGAATGAAGGGTTGAGCGGCATGCAAGACCTTTTCGGTGTGCAAAAGAGGCAGGAAGTATGGGCAGCTCGCGAGGTATTCTGAAATTAAATATAACCATGCCAACCAGTGGCAAACGCAATGGTGAAGCGCCATGTTCGACCCCGTGTTGTTACGCAGTTTTGTCGCCGTGGTGGATTGCG
Organism: Pseudomonas sp. HT11; assembly: GCF_044875395.1. NCBI lineage: Bacteria > Pseudomonadati > Pseudomonadota > Gammaproteobacteria > Pseudomonadales > Pseudomonadaceae > Pseudomonas > Pseudomonas sp. HT11. The sequence goes on from NZ_CP173217.1 coordinate 249,181, forward strand.
GCAATTTCACCCGCGCCGCCGAGCGCCTGCACGTGACCCAGTCCACCGTGAGCCAGCAGATCCGCCGCCTGGAAGAGGCCGTGGCGTGCCAGTTGCTCGACCGCGATCAGCGCCGCGTGGTGGCCACCGCCGAGGGTGAGCGCTTGCTGGCGTACGCGCGGCGCATCCTCGCGCTGCATGAAGAGGCTGCCGACGTGCTGATCACTCAGCAAAGCGACGGCGTGCTGCGCCTGGGGGTGCCAGAAGACTTTGCCGCTGAACGGCTGATGCCGTTGCTGTCGTCGTTCGTGGTGGCCTACCCGCGCGTGCGCCTGGAAGTCACCAGCGGCCTCGGCCCGGAGCTGCAGCGTCAATACCGTGCAGGTGAGTTCGACGTGTTGCTGGTCAAGCAAATGGGTGACAGCGACGACTGCCTGGCGTCGTGGCCGGAGCCCCTGTGCTGGGTCGACAGCCGCAGCATGCCGTCCTTGGGCCGCGACCCGTTGCCCCTGGTGGCGTTTCCGGTGGGCGGGTTGTATCGCAATGAAATGCTGCATCACCTGGAAGTGGGTGGCTGGCGCTGGCGCATCGGCTATTCCAGCGCCGGCCTGGCCAGCGTGTGTTCGGCAGTGGCGGCGGGGCTCGGCATCAGCCTGTTACCACGCCGGGTGGTGCAGCCTGGGCACGTGGTGCTCGGCGAGGACAGCGGGTTGCCCACGGTGCAAGGCGTGCGCCTGGCGTTATACGGCCGCAGCGGGTTGGGCGCAGCCGGGCAGACGTTGCAACGCCAATTGCTCGAGTTATGCGCCAACAGCCCTGCGTAAACCTGTCGCCGAGCGCCGCGTTCGTGGCGAGCGGCCTTGCCCCGCGTTGGGCTGCGTAGCCGCCCCAAAGCCTGCCAAACCGATATGCCTGACACCGCGTTATCTCCCAGTGGGTCTGCTGCGCAATCCAACGCGGGGCAAGCCCACCCGCCACAATCGATGCCTTCACTGAATATTTTTTATGCCTGAAAAGCATCGAAAAACAGCACCTTCGCCACAGGCCGCGCAGGCCGTGGCTTTGGCGTTTCAGGATGTTTCTCATATTCAATTTAGATCTATGTATAACTTTAAAGATTACTTTAAGAGATAAGCGTCTGGCCCCGATGATTCAGCCCTCGACGGCCGCCAAGGCAGGCCTGTCGGTTTTTTTGTGTGAAGACCGTGGGGAGTGAATCAATGGGCAATGTCCAGACCGCCGCCAGTGCACCCGAGGCGCAATGGCGCCAGGCACCGGGTGGTGAGTTGGTCGACCTTGGCCGGCCGCATCGGGCGCCGTTGGGGCAGTTGCGTTTGCAGAAAACCCCGAAGCGCTTCTCGAGCCGTCGCGAAGGGCTGCTGCTCGGCTTGCTGGTGTTGGCGCTGCACGGTGCGGTGATCTATTGGGTGAGCCAGAAGCCGACGCCGGTATTGCCGATCGTGCCGCCGGAAATCCCGCCGATGACGATCGAATTTTCCCAGCCGGCGCCGCCGGTGGTTGAACCGCCACCGCCCGTGCCGCCGCCACCGCCACCTGTGGTCGAGCCGCCGCCGGTGGTGGATGAGTTGGCTGCCAAGCCGGCGCCGCCAAAACCGATTCCGAAGCCTAAACCCAAACCGGTGCCCAAGCCCGAGCCCAAGCCTGCACCCAAACCGGTCGAGCAACCGCCCGCGCCACCTACGCCGGCGCCACCTGCACCGCCCGCGCCAGCCGCGCCACCGTCGCCGGCCCCGGTTACACCCGCTTCGGCGAACGCCGCGTACCTGAAGAACCCGGCGCCGGAGTACCCGTCACTGGCCCAGCGTCGCGGTTGGGAAGGCACGGTGTTGCTCAGGGTGCATGTGTTGGCCAGCGGCAAGCCGGGCGAGATCCAGGTCCAGAAAAGCAGCGGTCGCCAGCAACTCGATGACGCCGCACTGACCGCCGTGAAGCGTTGGAGCTTCGTGCCGGCCAAGCAGGGCGATGTGGCCCAGGACGGCTGGGTCAGCGTACCGATCGATTTCAAGATTCACTAACTATTCGGCAGCGGTGTGTTGGACACGCCGCGACCTGCACAGAGGGAAAACATCATGGCATTAGCATCTCCAGTTGAATCCATCGAAAGCGCGGTGATCTGGCTGCTGGTGGCCTTTTCGGTCGCCACCTGGGGCTTCGCCTTGCTCAAGGGCGTGCAGTTTGGTCGCCTCAAAGCCCAGGATCGCAAATTCCACAAACAGTTCTGGGCGGCGTCGAGTCTCGACTCGGCTGCTGAACTGGCCGAAACCCAGCCCGGCGCCGCAGCGCGCGTGGCCCAGGCCGGTTATGCCGCGATCCAGGTTGGTGACGCGCCACACGCCGCGGACCTGAGCCAGGCCATCAACCACCAGGACCGCCTCGAACGCGCCCTGCGTCAGCAGATCGTGCGTGAGCGTCGCTCGCTGGAAACCGGCCTGGCCGTGGTCGCCAGTATCGGCAGCACCTCGCCGTTTATCGGCCTGTTCGGCACCGTGTGGGGGATCATGGAAGCGTTGAAAGGCATCAGCGCCGCCGGCTCCGCCAGCCTGGAAACCGTGGCCGGCCCGATTGGTGCGGCGCTGGTGGCCACCGGTGTGGGGATCGCCGTCGCGGTGCCGGCGGTGCTGGTCTACAACTATTTCCTGCGCCGCCTGAAGCTGACGGCTGCTGACCTGGATGACTTTGCCCACGACTTCTACAGCCTGGCGCAGAAGAATTCCTTCCGGGTGCTGCTGCACCCTGCGCTGACCAAAAGCGCAGCTGGCAACCCGCAGAAAGTAAAGGAGGCGTCGTGAGATGGCCTTTTCCACACAAGACAGTGACGAGGTGCTGAGCGAGATCAACGTGACGCCGCTGGTGGACGTGATGCTGGTGCTGCTGGTGGTGTTTATCGTCACTGCGCCGCTGTTGACCAACGCGATCCCGATCAACCTGCCCAAGACCCAAGCCGTGGCGCCGGTTGAGCAAAAGGACCCGCTGGTGGTGAGTATCGACGGCGCCGGCAAACTGTTTATCAACAAGGACGAAATCCAGCCGGACCTGCTGGAATTCAACCTGCAGGCGGCCAAGGCCAAGGACCCCGATGTGCGGGTGCAACTGCAGGCTGACAATGGAGTGAACTACGGCGAAGTGGCGCGAGCCATGGCGTCTATCGAACGCGCGGGGATTACCAAGTTGTCGGTGATTACTGCACGTTAGTTTCAAATGCCTCGACAATTTTTTGGCCGTTTCCTTGGCAGGGTGCGGCCTTTTTTTTTGCCTGGAATTCCGTTGAAGCTCGATGTGAAATGAGGTCTATGTGGGAGCGGGCTTGCTCGCGAATACGGTGGGTCAGTAGCAGATGCGCCGACTGATGCACCGCATTCGCGAGCAAGCCCGCTCCCACATTTTGATCTGCGATGGGTTTGAGATTTTGGTTATTAATAAATAGCTTCTTATTCCTTAACGAATATAACCCCCATCCCTATACTGGTCAGCAACGTTAAACGCTGCAGGAGGGCACACCCATGCACAGCGAGTCGATTCGTTATCTGATCGTGCCGGGCTGGCAAGGATCGCCAGAAGATCATTGGCAAACCCATTGGCAGAACAGCCTGCCCAACAGCGCGCGGGTGGAGCAGGCCGATTGGCTGACGCCGCGTCGCGAAGACTGGGTGGCCGCACTCGCCGAGGCCATCGCCGCCGACAGCACTCCCGTGATCCTGATCGCCCATAGCCTGGGTTGCATCACCGTCGCGCATTGGGCCGCCACTGCGCCGGTGCACTTTTTGCGTCAGGTCCGCGGCGCTTTGCTGGTGGCTCCGGCGGATGTCGAACGCCCGGCCTGTTCACCGGCCTTGCGCAACTTCGCGCCGATCCCGAGCGACCTGCTGCCGTTTCCCAGCCAAGTGGTCAGCTCCGACAACGACAGCGCCGTCAGCGCCCCGCGGGCCCTGGAACTGGCGCGCAATTGGGGCGCGGAGGCCGGGATTCTGTCCGGCGCCGGCCATATCAATGTGAAGTCCGGCCACCAGCGCTGGGAGCAGGGCTTCGCCTACCTCTATCGCCTGCAAAACCGCCTTGAGCACCACGCCCGGCGTACTGCATGAACATTTTTCAACGCCCCGTCCCTGAGTGGATTTGGGGCGGGAGCCTGCCATGAGTCATGAAACCTTCGGCCAGCCCTTGCTGACCTTCCCCGACGCCGAAAAAAGCCCGCTGAGCATCCGCGCCAAGGCCCTGGTGTTTGTCGACCCGCGCTCGCGCCAATTGCGTGAAAACCTGGAAAGCCTGGCGCCCCGCGCCTTGCCGGTGTTGATTCGCGGTGAGACTGGCAGCGGCAAGGAGCTGCTGGCGCGGCATATTCACCGTGGCAGCGACCGCACTGGGTTGTTTGTCTCGGTCAACTGCGGCGCGATCAGCCCCACTTACGCCGATGCCGAACTGTTTGGCTACGCGGCCGGCAGCCACAGCGGCGCGGCGAGCAGTCGGGCCGGGTGGTTCGGGTCGGCCAACGGCGGCACCTTGTACCTGGATGAGATCGGCGACTTGCCGTTGCCGATCCAGGTGAAATTGCTCGCCGCCCTGGAAAATCACGAAGTCACCCGCGTTGGCGCCCACCAGCCCAGCCCGGTGGATGTGCGCCTGGTTGCGGCCACCAGCATCGACCTCGCCCAGGCCGTGGCGGCGGGCAAGTTTCACGAGCGTCTGTTCCATTACTTGAGTGAAGGCCAGCTCGACCTGCCCGCCCTGCGCGAGCGCGTCGGCGACATTCTGTCGCTGGCTGAATATTTTCTCGGCATCTACAGCCAGCGCCTGGACCTGCCGGTGCCGCTGATCAGCGACGCCGCTCAGCGTGTGTTGGAACACCACAGCTGGCCGGGCAATACCCGCGAGCTGGAAAACGTTATTCACTTTGCGTTGCTGGTGAGCAGTGGTGATGAGATTTTGCCCGAACATCTCAACCTGCCGGTGGCGGGCTCGCCACTGGAACAGGTGCGGCGGATCTTCGCGAGTGCCAGCGCCGCCGAGCGGCAAACCTTGCTCAGCTTTCTAAATGAACAGCAGCTACATGAGCAAAATGGAATATCAAAGTGAATAAAAGATATTGTTCGGGAATAAAAAATCTAGGTATTGTCCACTCCACGCCGCGATAGCACTTCGCTGGCACACCATAAAAACGGTCGTCAGAGACGCCCCGGAATTTCGATAAGGACACTGCATGAAAAAGGTTCTGTTGTTTACCGCACTGGCGGCTGCCCTGACTGCAAGCTTCGCCCAGGCCAACGAGAAACTGGTGGTTGCCGCCACGCCGATCCCGCACGCCGAGATCCTTGAGCTGGTCAAACCGACCCTGGCCAAAGAAGGCGTAGACCTGGAGATCAAAGTATTCACCGACTACGTGCAACCTAACGTGCAAGTGGCCGAGAAGCGTCTGGATGCCAACTACTTCCAGACCCTGCCGTACCTGGAAAACTTCAACAAGGGCAAGGGCACCAACCTGGTCACTGTGGTCGGCGTGCACGTTGAACCTTTCGGCGGTTACTCGAAGAAGATCAAGAATATTTCCGAGCTCAAAGATGGCGCCACCGTGGCCATCCCGAACGAAGGCTCCAACAGCGGCCGCGCCCTGTTGCTGTTGCAGAAAGCCGGTGTGATTACCCTGAAAGACCCAAGCAATGCCCTGGCCACGCCGAAAGACATCGCCAGCAACCCGAAACACCTGAAATTCAAAGAGCTGGAATCGGCGCTGTTGCCACGCGTGCTGGACCAGGTTGACCTGGACTTGATCAACACCAACTACGCGCTGGAAGCTGGCCTGAACCCAGCCAAAGACGCGCTGATCATCGAAGACGCCAAGTCGCCGTACGTGAACTTCCTGGTGGCACGCCCGGACAACAAGGACAGCGACGCTATCCAGAAGCTGGCCAAGGCCCTGACCAGCCCTGAAGTCAAAGCGTTCATCGATTCCAAGTACAAAGGCGCCGTCGTACCGGCGTTCTGATGTAAACCAAACCCCCTTCAAGGTTTGAACGCCGACGGCTCACATAGCGTCGGCGTTTTTTTATGCCTGGAATTTGGAGTGCAATAAATGTGGAAGGGGGCAAGCCCCCTCCCACATTTGATTTGCGCAGGCTTACATGTTTTTTGTGTTGACCGCCCGGCGCAACGCCATCAGCCACTTCACCAGCTCCTGCGGATCAATCGGCTTCACTTCGTTCATGGTTCAATCCCTCGAATCTCAGACCCCCAACCATAGTCGCCACCCGGACAACCCGCGAATCCGGCGGTTATCTTTTTGGGTGATATCAATATGCTATTTGGGTATTTAAATTTTACTTTTTATACCTTTAAAGTTCGCGCTACCCGGCGTTACCCACGCCGGATCGGACTGCGCGCGCTGCATTACCCTTGCGGCGTCATGGACTCAAGATGACCTTCGATTTCGCTTTTATCCTCAGCACCTTGCCGGCGTTTCTCAACGCCGTGGGGGTGACGCTGCAAGTGGGCCTGATCGCCATTGCCACCTCGTTGCTGGTGGCACTGATCAACGCAGCGCTGCTGGTGTTTCGCACGCCGTACCTGTCGCGCCTGGTGGCGCTGTATGTGGAGCTGGCGCGCAACACGCCGCTGCTGATCCAACTGTTCTTAGTGTACTTCGCCTTGCCGGCGCTGGGGTTCAATATCTCCGGGTTCTGGGCGGCGATCATCACCATGACCTTCCTCGGCGGCGCCTACCTCACCGAAGTGCTGCGCGCCGGTGTGGAAGCGGTACCGCTGGCGCAGATCGAGTCGGGCAAGTCCATCGGCCTGTCCGACTGGCAGCTGCTGCGCCATGTGATCCTGCCTCAGGCCGGCATCCTCAGCCTGCCGGCGCTGTTCGCCAATTTCATCTTTCTGCTCAAGGAGACCACCGTGGTGTCGGCCGTGGCGGTGCCGGAGATTCTCTACACCACCAAGAGCTACATCGCGCTCTACTACAAAACCTACGAAATGCTCGCCGTGCTGACGCTGATTTGCGTGCTGTTGTTTTTGCCGCTGTCGCTGCTGCTCAGCCGCCTGGAAAGGAGGCTCCAGCATGGCCAGTTCGGGTCTTGAGTTGTTGTGGGTGTCGTTGCCGCAACTGGGCAAGGGCGCTGCGCAGACGCTGTCGATTTCATTTTTGAGCATTGCCTTCAGCACCGTCGGCGGGGTGCTGTATGGCGTGCTGCGCACGCTGAATAACACGCTGATCAACGCGGTGTTGCGGGTGTACCTGGAGCTGTTCCGGGCGATTCCGGTGCTGGTGTGGTTGTACCTGCTGTTTTTCGGCCTGCCGATTTTCTTTGGCCTGAGCATCCCGAGCTTCTGGTGCGCGGTGCTGGTGCTGTCGTTGTGGGGCGCCAGCGAGGTCGGCGAAGTGGTACGCGGCGCGCTGCATTCGCTGCCGCGTGGCCAGCGCGAAGCGGGCTTGTCGATTGGTCTGTCCGACCCGCAGCTGTACGGCTACGTGTTGCTACCCCAAGCCCTCAAGCGCATGACGCCGCCAACCATCAACGTCTACACGCGCATCATCAAGACCAGCTCGCTGGCGGTGCTGATCGGCGTGGTGGACGTGATCAAGGTCGGCCAGCAAATCATCGAGCGCACCTATGAGTCAGTACTGATCTACGGCGTGCTGTTCCTGTTTTTCTTCTTTATCTGCTACCCGTTGTCAGCCGCCTCCAAGGTGCTGGAACGGCGCTGGGCCCAAGCATGAGCGCATTGATCGAGTTCCAGGCTTTCAACAAATTCTTCGGCGAGCAGCAGGTGCTCAAGGGCATCGACCTGAGCGTGCAAAGCGGCGAAGTGGTGGTGATCCTCGGCCCCAGCGGCTGCGGCAAAAGCACCTTGCTGCGCTGCCTCAACGGCCTGGAAATGGCGCACAGCGGCAGCCTGCGTTTTGCCGGCAAAGAGCTGCTGGACAAAAATACCGATTGGCGCCAGGTGCGCCAGGACGTGGGCATGGTGTTCCAGAGTTACCACCTGTTCCCGCACATGAGCGTGCTCGACAACATCCTGCTCGGCCCGCTGAAAGTGCAAAAACGCGCGCCTCGCGAAGCCCGTGCCCAGGCGGAAAAATTACTCGAACGCGTTGGCCTGGCCGACAAGCGTGACGCCTTCCCACGCCAGTTGTCAGGTGGTCAGCAGCAACGCATCGCCATCGTCCGTTCGCTGTGCATGAACCCGCAAGTGATGCTGTTTGACGAAGTCACCGCCGCCCTCGACCCGGAAATGGTCAAGGAAGTGCTGGAAGTGATTCAGGGCCTGGCCCGCGACGGCATGACCTTGTTGATCGTCACCCATGAAATGGCCTTCGCCCGCGCCGTCGCTGATCGCGTGGTGTTCATGGAGGCCGGTCGCATCCTCGAACACAACACCCCCGAAGAATTCTTTACGAACCCGCAAACCGCACGCGCGCAGCAGTTTCTGGAGAAGTTCTCCTTTGTTTCAACACTGCCCAAGAAAACCAAGGAATTGGAGCTGATATGAAAAAACTACTGCTGCCACTGTTGGCCGTCGCCTTACTGGCCGGCTGCGATAAAAAGGCCGAAGAGCCTGCCAAACCTGCGACTGCGGCCGCCAGCTACATCGACAAGATCAAGGCGCGCGACAAGCTGATCGTCGGCGTATTCACCGACAAACCGCCGTTCGGTTTTGTGAACGAAGCCGGTCGTTACGTCGGCTTCGATACGGATATCGGCCGTCAATTTGCCAAGGATTTGCTGGGCGATGAAAACAAGGTCGAGTTTGTCGCCGTCGAGCCGGCCAGCCGTATTCCGTTCCTGCAGAGCGACAAGGTCGACCTGATCCTTGCCAACATGACCGTAACGCCGGAGCGCAAGGAAGCGGTGGACTTCACCAACCCCAACCTGAAAGTGGCGGTGCAAGCCCTGGTGCCGCAGGACAGCTCGGTGAAAAGCCTGGATGACCTGGCCACCCGCACCACCATCGTCACCACCGGCACCACCGCCGATATCTGGCTGACCAAAAACCACCCGGACTGGAAACTGCTCAAGTTCGAGAAAAACTCCGAGTCCCTGCAAGCGCTGTCGGCTGGCCGTGGCGATGCGTACGCGCAAGACAACCTGGTGCTGTTCAGCTGGGCCAAGCAGAACCCGGGCTACCGCGTGCTGGAAGAAAAACTCGGTGATGAAGCACCGATTGCGCCGGCCGTGAAGAAGGGCAACATCGAACTGCGCGACTGGGTGAATACCGAGTTGGCGAAGTTGGGCGAGGAGAAGTTCCTGCTCAAGCTGTACGACCAATATGTGCGTAAAGAGCTGAGCGATGACACCAAACCTGAGAGTGTGATTGTTGAGGGCGGTAAGTGGCAGGGTTGATCCCGCGCTGACTGTTCTACCGCTATCGCAGGCAAGCCAGCTCCCACCTTTGACCGAGTTCCAACCTTGGAATGCAGGCTAATGTGGGAGCGGGCTTGCCCGCGAAGAGGCCAGTGCAATCACCACTTATTCCGGCCAATGCCACGTTCTACCGCTATCGCAGGCAAGCCAGCTCCCACCTTTGACCGAGTTCCAACCTTGGAATGCAGGCTAATGTGGGAGCGGGCTTGCCCGCGAAGAGGCCAGTGCAATCACGGCACCTACTCCGGCCAATACCACGTTCTACCGCTATCGCAGGCAATCCAGCTCCCACCTTTGACCGAGTTCCAACCTTGGAATGCAGGCTAATGTGGGAGCGGGCTTGCCCGCGAAGAGGCCGGTGCAATCACCACTTATTCCGGCCAATGCCACGTTCTACCGCTATCGCAGGCAAGCCAGCTCCCACCCTTGACCGAGTTCGAACCTTGGAATGCAGGCTAATGTGGGAGCGGGCTTGCCCGCGAAGAGGCCAGTGCAGTCACTGCACCTACTCCGGCCAATGCCACGCCGGCGCATCCAGCATCCCTTGCCCCACAATCCGCGTCTCGCCCATCACCTTCTCCAACACAATCGAATTACACCCTTCATCCTGTTGCAACGCTGCGATCAACCGGCTGGCATGCGACACCACCCACACCTGGCAATGCTGGGACGCCTGGATAATCAAACGCGCCAACGCCGGCAACAAATCCGGGTGCAGGCTGGTTTCCGGCTCGTTCAGTACCATCATGGTCGGCGGCCGAGGCGTGAGCAGCGCCGCGATCAACAATAGATAACGCAAGGTGCCGTCCGACAACTCCGCCGCCGACAAGGGCCGCAGCAAGCCTTCCTGATAAAACTCAATCGCAAAGCGCCCGCCCTGCAACGGCTGGATATTCAGGCGTGCGCCGGGGAATGCATCGCTGACCGCACGCTGTAAGGCCTCTAGGTCGCCGATTTCGCGGATGGTCTGCAACGCCGCCGCCAAATCGCGCCCGTCGTGATGCAACACCGGCGTGCGCGTGCCCAATTGTGGTTGGCGAACGGGCGCGTCCACGTCGCTGCGAAAGTGATCATAAAAGCGCCAGCCGCGAATGCTTTCGCGCAGCAACAACACCTCCGGCGAGCCGCGCAGGCTGCCGACCTGATCAAACAGGCTGTGGTAATCGGGTGTGTGCTGGGCCAGTACATCCCAGTTGCGCCCCTCACGTGCCCGAACCATCGGCCCGGAGCGCTGCACCAGCAAGCTGGCGGGGCGATAGAGGTGGCCGGCCCAGATGCATTCTTTTTTTATTTCGGGGTCCAGGGAGAAATAACTGATACCGGGTGACGGCAACCCCATGGAGATGGCGTAGCTGAAATCCTCCCCGGCAAATCCCAGGCGCAGACGCTTCACGTTCTGGCGGGTGGTGGCTTGTACGGCGACTTCGCCCTCACGCATGCGTCGGCTGATGGTTTCCGGCCCGGCCCAGAAGGTTGAATCCAGCCCGCCTTCACGGGCCAGCGCATTGATGACGCCGCCCTGGGCGGTTTCCGCCAGCAGGCGCAAGGCGCGGTACAGGTTGGACTTGCCGCTGCCATTGGGGCCGGTGACCAGGTTCAGCCGGTCCAGGGGCACCACCAATTTATTGATCGAGCGGTAATTGGCCACCGCCAGGGTTTTCAACATAGGTATTCAGTCGACGTGGGAACCATTGGAGTATGGGATCCTCCATGCAGATAAGGAACCCTGATCTAAGCTCACAGTCGCATACACACTGGCAAGTCGGCATCACGCAAAAGGAGCCTGCATGGGCGGTCGCACTTCGATAGTTTTACTCAGCCTTGGCCTCTTGGCGCTGCTGAGCGGCTGTGGTCAGGAAAAGGCCGAGCCCAAGGAGCATTCGCGGGTTTTTGTGCAGACGGTGCAGCCGGCGGATTTCGCCGCGGCAGTCACCCTGACCGGCGATATCCAGGCCCGTGTGCAAACCGATTTGTCCTTTCGCGTGGGTGGCAAAATCATCCAGCGCATGGTCGACGTGGGTGACCGTGTGACCGCCAAGCAAGTGCTGGCCAAGCTCGATCCCAAGGACCAGCAGACCAACGTCGATTCCGCTCAGGCCCAGGTTGTGGCCGAGCAGGCCCGCGTCAAGCAAACCGCCGCCGCCTTCGTTCGCCAGGAAAAACTGCTGCCCAAGGGCTACACCAGCCGCAGCGAATACGACGCCGCCCAAGCCGCGCTGCGCAGCAGCCAAAGCGCCCTGGCCGCCGCGCAAGCCCAGCTCGCCAACGCCCGTGAACAACTCGGTTATACCTCGCTGATCGCCGATGCGCCCGGTGTGATTACCGCGCGCCAGGCGGAAGTCGGCCAGGTCGTGCAGGCCACCGTGCCGATTTTCAGCCTGGCCACCGATGGCGATCGCGATGCGGTGTTCAATGTCTATGAGTCGCTGCTGGTAGAGCCGCCGCCGGATGCACCGATCACGGTCAGCCTGCTGGATAACCCGAACATCAAGGCCGTGGGCAAGGTTCGCGAGGTCACGCCGGCGGTGGCGGCCAATACCGGCACCGTGCAAGTCAAAATCGCCCTGCAATCGCTGCCCAAGGGCATGCAGTTGGGCTCGGTGGTCAGCGCCACCGCCAATGGCCCGGCCAAGGCCAGCATCGAGCTGCCGTGGTCGGCCTTGACCAAAGACCTCAACGAACCCGCCGTGTGGCTGATCGACGGTGACGGCAAGGCGCAGTTGCACAAGGTCAGCGTGGCGCGTTACCTCACCGGCAAAGTGATTATTGGCGACGGGCTCAAAGGCGGCGAAAAAGTCGTGGTGGCCGGCGGACAATTGTTGCACCCCGGCATGCTGGTCGAGATCGCCCAGCAAGGAGCCCAGCCATGAAGCGCCTGACGGCTCTGCTCGCCGCCAGCCTGTTGGTGGCCGCCTGCTCCAAGAAAGAACCGCCGCCCGAGCCCGTGCGCCCGGTGTTGTCGATGGAAGTCAAAGCCGAAGACCAGGAAAACCTCGGCCGCTTCGCCGGCACCATCCAGGCCCGCTATGAAAGTAACCTGGGCTTTCGCGTACCCGGCCGTATCGCCCGCCGCGCGGTGGACGTGGGCGCCGAAGTGGAGAAGGGCGCCTTGCTCGCCGTGCTCGATCCCACCGATCAGCAAAACCAATTGCGCGCCGCCCAAGGCGACCTCGCCCGCGTGCAGGCGCAGTTCATCAACGCCCAGGCCAACGCCCGCCGTCAGCAGGAATTGTTCAACCGTGGTGTCGGCGCCCAGGCTCAACTGGACGTGGCCCAGACCGACCTGAAAACCACCCAGGCCACCCTCGACCAGGCCAAGGCTTCGGTCAACCAGGCCAAGGACCAGCTCAACTACGCCGAACTGCGCACCGACCACGCCGGTATCGTCACCGCCTGGAACGCCGAGGCTGGCCAGGTCGTCAGCGCCGGCCAGCAAGTGGTGACCCTCGCGCGCCCGGACATCAAGGAGGCGGTAATCGACCTGCCGGCCGGCCTGGCTGAGCGCCTGCCCACCGATGTGGTGTTTGTGGTCGCAGGCCAACTCGACCCGAGCGTCAACACCACCGCCATCGTGCGTGAAATCGAGCCTCAGGCCCAAAGCGCCACGCGCACCCGTCGTGCGCGATTGACCCTGACCGAAACACCGCCAGCCTTCCGCCTGGGCACCGCTATCAGCGTGACCTTGAGCACCGCCGTCGCACCCCGTATCCAACTGCCGGTGAGCGCCTTGCAGGAAGTTGACGGCAAGACCCGCATCTGGCTGCTCGACACCCACAGCCAGACCGTGCAGCCGCGTGACGTCACGGTGGTCAGCCGCGATGCCGACAGCGCCGTGCTCAATGGCGGCGTCAAACCCGGCGAACGCATCGTCACCGCTGGCGTGAACAGCCTGAAACCCGGGCAAAAAGTCAAAATCGACGAGGACAGCCCGCGATGAAAGGGAGCTTCAACTTATCCGACTGGGCCCTCAAGCATCAGTCCTTCGTCTGGTACCTGATGTTCGTCGCGCTGCTGATGGGCGTGTTCTCCTACATGAACCTTGGCCGCGAGGAAGACCCCTCGTTCACCATCAAAACCATGGTGATCCAGACCCGCTGGCCGGGCGCGACCCAGGAAGAAACCCTCAAGCAGGTCACTGACCGCATCGAGAAAAAACTCGAAGAACTCGACTCCCTCGACTACGTGAAAAGCTACACGCGGCCGGGCGAGTCCACGGTGTTCGTGTTCCTCAAAGACACCACCAGCGCCAAGGCGATTCCGGATATCTGGTACCAGGTGCGCAAGAAGATCGATGACATTCGCGGCACCTTCCCCCAAGGCTTGCAGGGGCCGTCGTTCAACGATGAGTTCGGTGACGTGTTCGGTTCGGTCTACGCGTTTACCGGTGATGGCCTGTCGATGCGCCAGCTGCGTGATTACGTAGAGCAAGTGCGCGCCGAGATCCGCTCGGTGCCCGGCCTGGGCAAGGTCGAGATGATCGGCCAGCAGGACGAAGTGATCTACCTGAATTTTTCCACGCGCAAACTGGCAGCGTTGGGGATTGACCAGCGCCAGGTCGTACAAAGCCTGCAGTCGCAGAACGCGGTGACCCCGGCCGGGGTGATCGAGGCCGGGCCGGAGCGGATTTCGGTGCGCACCTCGGGGCAATTTGCCTCCGAAAAGGACCTGGCCAACGTCAACCTGCGCCTCAATGACCGTTTCTACCGTTTGGCCGACATTGCCGACATCAGCCGTGGCTATGTCGACCCGGCGCGGCCGATGTTCCGTTTCAATGGCCAGCCGGCGATTGGCTTGGCCATCGCCATGCAGAAGGGCGGCAATATCCAGTCATTCGGCAAGGCCCTGCACACGCGCATGGATGAGTTGACGGCTGACCTGCCGGTGGGCGTGGGCGTGCACAAAGTCTCCGACCAGGCGGAAGTGGTGGAAGAGGCCGTCGGCGGCTTTACCAGCGCGCTGTTTGAAGCCGTCATCATCGTGCTGGTGGTGAGCTTTATCAGCCTTGGCATGCGTGCCGGGTTGGTGGTGGCGTGCTCGATTCCGTTGGTGCTGGCGCTGGTGTTCGTGTTCATGGAATACAGCGGCATCACCATGCAGCGCGTGTCGCTGGGCGCGTTGATCATCGCCCTTGGCCTGTTGGTGGACGACGCGATGATCACCGTGGAGATGATGATCACGCGCCTGGAAAAAGGCGAAACCAAGGAACAGGCGGCGACCTACGCCTATACCTCGACCGCGTTCCCGATGCTCACCGGCACGCTGGTGACCGTCGCCGGCTTTGTGCCTATCGGCCTCAACGCCAGCTCGGCGGGCGAGTACACCTTCACGCTGTTTGCGGTGATTGCCGTGGCGATGCTGGTGTCGTGGGTGGTGGCGGTGCTGTTTGCGCCGGTGATTGGCGTGCATATCCTCAGCGCCAACGTTAAACCCGAAAACAAAGAGCCGGGGCGCATCGGTCGCGCGTTCAATGGCGGCATGCTCTGGGCCATGCGCAACCGCTGGTGGGCCATCGGCATCACCGTAGGGCTGTTTGCGGCGTCGGTGTTCTCCATGCAGTTTGTGCAGAACCAGTTTTTCCCGTCATCGGACCGTCCGGAAATTCTCGTCGACCTTAACCTGCCGCAAAACGCCTCGATCAACGAAACGCGCAAGGCGGTCGACCGCCTTGAGGCGATCATCAAGGACGATCCGGATATCGCGCGCTGGAGCACCTATATCGGCCAGGGCGCAATTCGTTTCTACCTGCCCCTCGACCAGCAGTTGGAAAACCCCTACTACGCGCAGTTGGTGATCGTCAGCAAAGGCCTGGAAGAGCGCGGCGCGTTGATTGCGCGCCTGCAAAAACGCCTGCGCGATGACTTTGTCGGCATCGGCAGCTATGTGCAGCCACTGGAAATGGGCCCGCCGGTTGGGCGGCCGATCCAGTATCGCGTGTCTGGCAAGGACACCGACCAGGTGCGCAAGCACGCCATTGAACTGGCGACCTTGCTGGATAAAAACACTCACCTGGGCGAGATCATTTACGACTGGAACGAGCCGGGCAAAGTGCTGCGCGTGGACATTGCCCAGGACAAGGCGCGGCAATTGGGGCTGTCGTCGGAAGACGTGGCGCAGTTGATGAACAGCGTGGTCAGCGGTGCTTCGGTGACCCAAGTGCACGACGATATCTACCTGATCAACGTGGTCGGCCGCGCCGAAGATGCCGAACGCGGCACCCCGGAAACCTTGCAGAACCTGCAGATTGTCACGCCCAACGGCACCTCGATTCCGTTGCTGGCCTTCGCCACCGTGCGGTATGAGCTGGAACAGCCGCTGGTGTGGCGTCGCGACCGCAAGCCAACCATCACCGTCAAGGCTTCGGTGCGTGATGAGATGCAACCGACCGACCTGGTCAAGCAACTCAAGCCCGAAATCGACACGTTCAGCGCCGGCCTGCCGGTGGGCTACAAAGTCGCCACCGGCGGCACCGTCGAAGAGAGCGGCAAGGCCCAAGGCCCTATCGCCAAAGTGGTGCCGTTGATGCTGTTCCTGATGGCCACGTTCCTGATGATCCAGCTGCACAGCGTGCAGAAGATGTTCCTGGTGGCCAGTGTCGCGCCGCTCGGGCTGATCGGCGTGGTGCTGGCGCTGATCCCCACGGGCACGCCCATGGGCTTTGTGGCGATCCTCGGCATCCTCGCGCTGATCGGCATCATCATCCGTAACTCGGTGATTCTGGTGACGCAGATCGATGCGTATGAACGCGACGGCTACACGCCGTGGGATGCCGTGGTGGAAGCCACAGAGCACCGGCGCCGTCCCATCCTGCTGACCGCTGCGGCAGCCAGCCTGGGCATGATCCCGATTGCGCGGGAAGTGTTCTGGGGGCCGATGGCCTACGCGATGATTGGCGGGATCATCATCGCCACCTTGCTGACGCTGTTGTTCCTGCCAGCGCTTTATGTGGCCTGGTACAAGATTCGCGAGCCGAAAAAAGAACAGGCCTGACCCTCGGCGCCTTCCTGCAAGGATGTGGGAAGGCTCCTGGAAACACTTTCCCTACATTCGTCTGGCAGTAAGTGTTTTACCCTCCGGGCCTGTTTGCGTTTTGGAAGGCCCGTGTCATGCGCCGTTTAGTGCTGATTTTTTGCCTGTTGCTGTCTCCCCGACTTTTCGCTGGCACCGTGCTGGAAAACGCCCTCTGGCGGGTCGAACTCGACCCCGCCACGCTGGCGCTGCGCGTCACCCCGGCGGGCGAGGCCGCAGTGCAGGCCTCAAGCGGTGTGGCGGCGCACGCGGTCACCGATGTGCAGGCCGATACCGGGCAAGCCACTTGGCAGTGGGACAGCGGCGCCTTCCACCTGACCGCGCGCCTTGAGCAGCGCGACCTTGAACTGACCATCAACGCACGCGAGCCGGGCCAATTGGCGCTGTTGCGCCAACCCGCCGAGGCCATGGGCAAAGGCTTGATCTGGCCCTTGGCCGAAGGGCATTACGTGCCGGCGGGTAACACCCTCTGGCAGGCGTTTTTGCTGGAACAGGGCGAGGTCAACACCACCCAGGATCTGAGCCTACCGCTATGGGGCGTGGACCATGGGCGCTTTACGCTCAATTGGTTGCTGACCAACCCCTATAACAATCGCCTGGCGTGGCAGGCCGATGGCAACGGTCTGGCGCTGTTGGCATCCCATGAATTCACCGCACTGCAACCCACCGCGCCGATGACGCTGCGCCTGCACCTGGGCGATGCCGACCCGCTGGCCGGGGCCAAGCGCTATCGCCAATGGCGGGTGGAGCAGGGCCGTTATGAACCGCTTGCGGACAAACTGCGTCAGACCCCCGAGGCTGAAAAGCTGCTGGGTGCCAGCCACGTCTATCTGTGGGGCAATGACCTGTTAGGGCCCCAGGATGTGCGCGACTGGCCGCTGCTGGTGAAGGTGCTGCGCGGCCACGAACTCAAGGGCTTGCTGGACAAAGAGACCACGCAGGTGCTGACGCAGGCTGGCACGTTGGATCGCTACCAAAAGACGGTTTTGCTGCGTGGGCTCAACGCGGCGATCAACAAAAAGGCCCGGCAAACCTGGCAGGCCAGCGACGAGCCGAACATGCGCCAACTTGCCGAGGGGTATGGCGCACTCCGGCATGAACTGGCCACGGCATTTGCCGGCGCCTTGACCGACAGCCCTGCCACTTGGGGCAGCACCCTGTCGGCCAAGACCCTGAAGTCGCTGCAAGACGCGGGGCTCCAGCGGCTGCTGCTGACGTTGGGCGAAGGTTGGGAAGGCGGCCTCTGGCACCCCGAAGCGATTCAGGCGGGGGTCAACGCGGGCTACTTGATGGCGCCCTACGACTCCTATGAAACCGCACTGTCCATCACCGAAAACCCGGACTGGACCACCGCGCACCTGGGCACCAAGGCTTATCGCAACTGCGCCATCGTGTTGAAGGACGGCAAGCTCAAGACCGGCTTCCAGCAATCGGGCCATTACACCGACCCGCGCTGCGTGCGGCCGTTACTGGAAGCGCGGGTGAAAGCGGTGCAAGCCAAAGCCGGTTTTAACGCCTGGTTCCTGGATGCCTACGCCACCAGCATGGTTTTCGACAGTTACCGTGACGGCGCGCCAATGACCCAGGCGCAAAACGCTGAAGGCAATATCGACGCGTCGCGTTGGCTCAACACCGTGCTCAAACTGCCCTCCGGCTCCGAAGACGGCAATGCGGTGACAGCCCAAGGCATTCTGTTTGCCCACGGCATGCAGACGCCAGTGATTGGCTGGGGTGATCGCGAGATGACCCAAGACAAGCAATCGCCTTACTACGTAGGTAACTGGTACCCGCCGGAGCAACCGACGGTCTTCTTCAAGCCCGTGCCGCTCAACGAGCCGTTTCGCAGCGTGTATTTCGACCCGACGATGCGCCTGCCGTTGTATCAGGCGGTGTTCCACGGCTCGGTGATCACCACGCATCATTGGTTGTTCGACAGTTTGAAGCTGAGCAATGTGCGGGCTGAAAATGAGTTGACCCAGCTGCTCTACAACGTGCCGCCGCTGTATCACTTGAGTGCGGCGACGCTTAAGCAGCGGATACCGTTGATACAGCGCCAGGACCGGTTTTTTCGGCCGTTGCATCAACGCCTGGCGACTCAGGCGATGACAGGGTTTCGCTGGTTGACGGCCGACAAACAGGTGCAGGAAACCACGTTTGCCGATGGCACGCGGTTGGTGGCGAATTTCTCGGCTGAGGAAAACCAGGGCTATGCCGGGCGCAGTGTGACGGCGTTGGTAGAGGGTGAAAAACCTAGGGTGTATCAGGTGGATTAGCTTTGCCGGTAAGGCCTCATCGCAGGCAAGCCAGCTCCCACAGTTGAAATGCATTCCAAATGTGGGAGCTGGCTTGCCTGCGATAGGACCGGGCCAGACGACGAAAATCTACAGTTTGCGCCACACACTCGCCAACCAAGGCTGCTGTTCCCTCGGCAACCCGGCCGGTCGGTAGTAATGCTCCAGCTCCACAAACCCGGCCGCCGCCAGCAGACCCTGCCAGGTTTCAAGGTCGTGATAAGACCCATAGCGAGGCCCGTTCCAGCCTTCCAGGTTTTCACCGCGCGGGTTGGAACTGAACAGCACGCCACCAGGCTTCAGCGCCCCACGTAACTGCTTGAGCACCCGTGGCAGCTCCTGCTTGGGAATATGGAACAACACCGCATTGGCAAACACCCCGTCGAAGCGTTCGGTCGGCAGGTCCAGCTTGAGAAAGTCCTGCTGCAGCACTTCACAGCCACTGTCCTCGCGGGCCATTTGCGCAAACCGTTCGCAGCCATCGAGCCCCACGGCGATATGACCCATGCGCGTAAATGTCTGCAGATCACGCCCCGGCCCGCAGCCGAAATCCAGCACGGTAAACGGCGCTGTACCCTGGATATGGCGCAGCAGCGCGTCGATGTTCTGGCTGACATCGTGATCGCGGGTGCCCTCACGGAAGTCCTCGGCCACCTTGTTGTAGTGGCCGAGGGTGATGGAGGTGATCTGGTTGAGGTCGTCGGGCTTGAGGGTCATGGCGGGGAATACCGGGCGCTGAGATCGCCCGACTATACCTCACCGCTTGTTCAGCACCCGAGCCAGGCGATCGCCGCCCAACTGAATCACCGCGACGAGAATCACCAGCAACACAATCACGGTGAGCATGATCTGCGTATCGAAACGCTGATAGCCGTAGCGGTAGGCAATGTCACCCAGGCCGCCTGCGCCGATGGCGCCCGCCATGGCTGACGAGTTGATCATGGTCACCAGCGTGATCGTGAACCCGCCCACAATCCCCGGCAGCGCCTCTGGCAACAGCACGTGCCAGATGATGTGCCAGCGGCGGCAGCCCATGGCCTGCGCGGCTTCGATCAAACCGTGGTCCACTTCGCGCAGGCTCACCTCGGCGATCCGCGCGAAAAACGGCGTGGCGGCGATGGTCAAAGGGACAACGGCCGCCCACACACCATAGGTGGTGCCGACAATCAGCCGGGTAAACGGGATCAGCGCCACCATCAGGATCAGAAACGGAATGGAGCGGAACAGATTGACGAACGCGCCGAGCACGCGGTTCAGCGCCGGTGCCTGGTAGATGCCGCCCTTGTCGCTGGTGACCAGAAACACCGCCAGCGGAATACCCACCAACAGCGCGATCAACGACGACACGCCCACCATCAATAGGGTGTCGATGGCGCCCTGCAATAAACGATCAAACCACATAGCCCAGCACCTCCACCTGTTGCGCCCAACGCCCGGCCAGGGTGCGCAGTGCTTGTGCGTTGTGCGGCGAGCCATTCACCGCCAACAGTAATTGCCCCAAGGCATGCCCCTGAATGCGTTCCACGCCGCCTTGCAGCAAGCGCACGCGCCCGCCAAGGGCGCTGAACAGCGCGGCCAGGTCGGGTTCGTCGGTATCGCTGCCGGTGAACTGCAAACGCAGCACCAACGCGGCGTCGGCCGATGTCTGGGTGAGTTGCAGGCGGTTTTGCAGTTCTTCCGGCAGCCCGTGTTGCAGCGGCGCCAGCAGGGTTTTGCTGACCTCATGCTGCGGGTTGCCGAATACTTGCCACACTGGGCCTTGCTCTACGATTCGACCGTGCTCAAGCACCACCACGCGGTCGCAGATTTCACGGATCACCGCCATCTCGTGGGTGATCAACACGATGGTCAGGCCCAGGCGTTTGTTGATTTCGCGCAGCAGGCCGAGGATCGACTGAGTGGTTTCCGGGTCGAGGGCCGAGGTGGCTTCGTCGCACAGCAGAATCTGTGGGTCGTGCACCAGCGAACGGGCAATGCCGACACGCTGTTTCTGCCCGCCGGACAGCTGCGCGGGATAAGCCTTGTGCTTGTCCTGCAAACCCACCAGCTCCAGCAGCTCATGCACCTTTTGCTCGCGCTGCAGCTTGGGCACGCCGGCGACCTTCAGCGGCAGCTCGACGTTCTGCCACACCGTTTTGGCCGACATCAGGTTGAAGTGCTGGAAGATCATGCCGATGCGCCGACGCAACGCGACCAGGCGGTCTTCGTCGTACTCGCCGATGTCCACCTGATCGATCAGCACGCGCCCGCTGCTGGGTTGCTCCAGGCGGTTGATGGTGCGGATCAGCGAGGATTTGCCGGCGCCGCTGCGGCCGATGATGCCGAATACCTCACCGCGCTGGATCGCCAGGTCAATGCCTTGTAAGGCATGCACGCTGCCGTCATAGGTTTTGCCCAGGTTGATAAACCGCACATGGGCGCGGTTCAAATCCGGGTGCAGTTCTGTCTGCTCGGCGTCCCTGGGCGCGGTGCCCAGGTCGCGCAGTTGGGCGTTGGCGGCGGTCATTTTTTATCTTCCCAGCCGACTTGGTAGAGCTTGCCGAGGGATTTATCCAGCGCGGCGCGTACCACCGGCGAGTGCTGGTAGATGTCGACGAACTTGATCACGCGCGGGTCGGTTTTGCTTTTGGGCTGGACCACAAACTGGATCACGTATTCCGGGTGATCGAGGCCGTCGAACAGCAGCGCCGACTCCGCATCGAAGGTCTTGGACAGACGGATGTAGGCCGGGTAACCCTGCACCAGGTCGGCGTCGTCATAGGCGCGCACCAGCTGCACGGCTTCCACTTGCAGGATCTTGATCTTCTTCGGGTTGGCGATGATGTCTTCTTCGGAGGCCTTGTAACCCACGCCCGGCTTGAGCGTGATCAGCCCGGCCTTGGCCAGCAGTTGCAGGCCGCGACCGCTGTTGATCGGGTCGTTGGCGATCGCCACGCTGGCGCCCTGAGGCAGGTCGTTGAAGCTTTTGTACTTCTTCGAATACAGGCCAACGTTATTGATGATGCCCGGCGCATACGGCACCAGGTCGAACCCGGCGGCAGCCTTGGCGTTTTCCAGGAACGGAATGTGCTGGAAGTAGTTCACGTCGATGTCGCCGGCGGCGAGGCTGACGTTGGGCGCGATCCAGTCGGTGAACTCCACCAGTTCGACCTTCAGGCCTTGCTTGTCGGCTTCGGCGACGGCGGCTTCCAGGGGAATCGCGAAGGCGGCGGTGGTGCCGACTTTCAGCGGTGCATCGGCGGCGAATACCGCTGAGCTGAATAAGCCGAGGGCCAGGGCCAGTGCTTTGACTGGGTGGGTGAGCAGGGTCTTTTTCATAATCGATTTCCAGTCATAAGGTGTGAGTGCAAACAATTCGGTCAACTGTGGGAGCTGGCTTGCCTGCGATAGCGGTGGGCCAGCAAAAAAAATGTGCCTGACAGACCGCCATCGCAGGCAAGCCAGCTCCCACAGTTTTGGTTCAGTGTCGGTAGGTGGAACCGGTGTGTTGTTCGGGTAAGCGCGCGGAGCCATGGAAGACTTTTTCGCGCAAGGTGCCGGCTTCATAAGCCGTCTTGTACGACCCACGCTTCTGCAACTCCGGCACCACCAGATCAATGAAGTCCACATAGCTTTCCGGCGTGACAATGCGCGTCAGGTTGAAGCCATCCAGCCCGGTTTCGCTGATCCACGATTCCAGCTCGTCAGCGACCTGTTCCGGTGAGCCGACCAAGGTGATGTAGCGCCCGCCGAGGGCGTGCTGCTCGAGCAATTTGCGCCGCGTCCAATCGTTGCTTTGCAGGTTCTTGGTGGCCGACTGAATCGCGTTGCTCTTCACGTACTGGATCGGTTCATCGATTTCGTATTGAGCAAAGTCGATTGCCGTAGAGGCCGAGAAGTGCGCCACACCGGCTTCCGGGCTGGCATAGCTCACGTACTCGGCGTGCTTGGCCCAGGCCAGTTCTTCGGTGGCGCCCACGATCACGTTGAGGCCCATGAACACCTTGATGTCCTCCGGGTTGCGCCCCGCCTGGGCCGCACTGGCGCGCACCTTGTCCACCTGGACCTTGGTGGCGGCCTTGTTCTGCCCGCTGATGAATACGCACTCGGCATGACGCCCGGCGAACAGCAAGCCGCGCTCCGAGCTGCCGGCCTGGAACAGCACCGGCGTGCGTTGCGGCGACGGCTCGCAAAGGTGATAACCCTCGACCTGATAGAACTCGCCGTGGTGCTCAACCTTGTGCACCTTGCCGGGCTGCGCATAGACCCGTTGCTGTGGATCGTTGATGACCGCGTCGTCTTCCCAGCTGCCTTCCCAGAGTTTGTACAGCACTTGCAGGTATTCATCGGCCTGGTCATAGCGCCGGTCATGCTCGACCTGTTCGGTCAGGCCCATGGCCTTGGCGGCGCTGTCGAGGTAGCCGGTGACGATGTTCCAGCCGACCCGGCCACGGCTCAGGTGGTCGAGGGTGGACATGCGTCGGGCGAACAGATACGGCGGCTCGTAGGTGAGGTTGGCGGTGAGGCCGAAGCCGAGGTTTTGGGTGACGGCCGCCATGGCCGAGACCAGCAGCAACGGGTCGTTGACCGGCAGCTGGATCGACTCTTTGAGCGGCACGTCGATGGAGTGCTGGTAGACGTCGTACACGCCGACAATGTCGGCGATGAACAAACCGTCGAACAACCCGCGCTCCAGGGTCTGCGCCAGGTCGGTCCAGTATTGGAGGGTTTTGTACTGCGTCGAGGTGTCCCGTGGATGCGTCCACAGGCCGTGGTTGATGTGCCCGATGCAGTTCATGTTGAAGGCATTGAGCAGGATTTTTTTCTTGGCCATCAGATGGTCCCCCGCAGTGGCGGGTTTTCATCGTTGAGGTAGTAATTGCCCACCGCATGGTACTTCCAGCGCACCGGGTCGTGCAGGGTGTGCACGCGGGCGTTGCGCCAGTGGCGGTCAAGGCCGTGTTCGGCCAGGGTCGCCTGGCTGCCGGCCAGTTCGAACAAGGTGCTGCCGGCGGCCAGGGAAATTTCAGTGCTCAAGGCGCGCACTTCGGCGACGGCGATGGACGCTGCTGCGACGGTTTCGGCAGTGCTGTCGGCCTGGGCGCGGTCGAGGAACTCACCGGAGCGTTCCAGCAATGCCTCGGCGGCGTGCAGGCGGATGCTCAGGTGGCCGAAGCTTTTCAAGGTGAGCGGGTCTTCAGTGGCCTTGTCGTTGCCGGAGTCGATCCACGGCCGGGTCTTGGTGCGCACAAAATGCAGCGCATCCTCGAAGGCGGCGCGGGCGATGCCGGTGTCGATGGCGGCGTGAAGGATCTGCGCCAGCGGGCCGACTGTGGTCGGGCGCTCGAAAGCGCTCTGAAACGGGACCACATCCTGTGCGGCAACCCACACGTTGTCGAACACCACGGAGCCGCTGCCGGTAGTGCGCTGGCCGAAGCCGCTCCAGTCGTCGATGACCGTCAGGCCTTCGCTGTCGCGCGGCACAAATGCCAGTTGCTGCACGCCGTGTTCATCCACCACCGAGGTGGGGATGCGTTGCGCGTAGATGGCGCCGGTGGAGTAGAACTTGCGGCCGGTGATACGAAAACCGTCGCCGTCGCGGGTGATTTGGGTCACCCGGTCGTGGGCAGTTTTGGTACCCAGCTCCGCCAAGGCGTTGCCGAAACGTTGGCCCGCGAGCACCTCGGCGTACAGGCGTTTTTGCTGCGCCGGGCTGCCATTCACGCGCAGCACTTCCAGGGCATAAAAATGGTTTTGCGGGATCTGGCCCAGCGAGGCGTCCGCCTGGGCAATCAGCGCAATGACCTTGGCCAGGGTGACGTTGGACACACCCGCGCCGCCGTGTTCCTTCGGCACGCTGATGCCCCACAGGCCGGAGCGCGAAAACACATCCAGCTCGGGCAGGGGCAGGCGGCGTTCGCGGTCGCGCTGGGCACTGTCGCGACCCAAGTCTTCGGCCAGGTCGCTGGCGACAATAAGGGCTTGTTCGTCGCTGGTGATAACCGCGACGTTTGTAGAGAAAGTCATGATGTTCTCCAGATGTCTGGTCGGTCAGATCCAGGAATGACGAGCCGGCAACGTGCCGTTCAGGCGATAGGCGCCGATGGCGTGATATTTCCAGCGCACCGGGTCGTGCAGGGTGTGCACGCGGGCGTTGCGCCAATGACGGTCGAGGTTGAATTCAGCGAGGGTGGCGCGACTGCCGGCCAGCTCGAAGAGCTTTTCGCTGACCTGCAGCGACACTTCGGTGGTCAGCACTTTCGCTTCGGCCACGGCAATCGACGCGCGCGCGGCGGATTGCGCGGTGATCGGCGCAGCGCTGACCTCGTCCAGTACCTTGCCGGCCTTGCGCAGCAGTGCCTCGGCGGCATGCAGTTCGATGTTCAGCTTGCCGATATCGGCGATCACATACAGGTCATCGCTGGCGCGTTCGACCTTGGCGTCGATCCATGGGCGCGAGCGTTCACGCACGAAGGCGATGGTGTCATCCAGAGCGCCGCGGGCGATGCCGGCGTCGATGGCCGCCTGGATCAATTGCGAGACGGCGCCCTGGATGTTCGGGCTTTCGCCGATGCGCCAGTTCTCTATCACCAGCTCGGCGTCCACCGGTACCCGGTCAAGCAGCACGGTGCCGCTGGCGGTGGTGCGTTGGCCGAAGCCCGACCAATCGTCAACGATGCGCAGCCCTTGCGTGCCACGGCGCACAAAGGCCATGACTTGTTTGCCGTCATCGTTCAACGCCTTCACCGCCACCCAATGGGCAAACAGCGCGCCGGTGGAGTAGAACTTCTGGCCGCTGACCACGTAGCCATCGCCTTGGGCGGTGAGCCGCGCTTTGAGTTCCAGGGTGTTTTTGGTGCCGCGTTCCGGGCCGCCATTACCGATGCGCCAGCCGTCGAGGACGCTCTGGAACAGCTGTTTTTTCTGGCGTTCGGTGGCAGCGCCCTGCAGCAGATGCAGGATGCCGAAGTGGTTCTGCGGGATCTGCCCGAGGGCCGGGTCTGCCGCGCTGATGATCGCGAACACCTCGGCCAGGGTCACGAACGATACCTGTGGGCCACCGTATTCACGGGGAATGGAAATACTGCCGAGCCCGCTGCGGGTGAACTGCTCAAGCTGCGCCCAGGGCAGCTTGCGCTGCTGGTCGCGCTTGGCCGCTTGCAGGCGCGCGGCCTGAGCCAGTTCGTGGGCTGCGCTCAACGCTTGCGCGTCGTCGCGCAGCACAGCCGCCGGCAACAGCAGTGGGGCTACGTCCAGATCACTCTGGGGGGGTGTTAGAGCCAAGTTAGACATCAGCGCCGCTCCTTGGCTGCACGTAATGCCCTGGCGTTATGCACCGGGGTAATTCTGACCATACCGACCTCGCATTCAATGAAATAAAAACAGAAAAATCAGAGATGTCCGGTGGTCCGGTGCATATACCCTAAGCGTGTTAAATCTTTAAATAAACTAACTTTTAGGAATATGCATAGAAGGTCTGTTACCCAGGTTCGCAGGGAGAACCGGGCTGACGTGGTTGGTAGGTCGACGTGGCCCCGGCCGGGCGGGCCGGCGCCTGCGACGAGCAGGCGGCGATGTTCAACGTGCGCGCGGGTGCCCAGCGCGAATTATTGCCGACGCGGTCCAGAATGCAGTACGTCACGTCCAGCCGGCAGTCGTCGCCCGCTTCGACAATCACCGCAGAGGGCACCCACACCTGCACCGTCAGACCGACGTCTTTGCTCTGGATCGTCGGCAGGTCCAGACGCACGTCGCCCCAACGCAGGGTGATGGCGTCGCCGGTGGCCATATGCGCGTACGGCTCGATGCTCAGCGGAATGCCGCGTCGCACCTGACTACCGTTGATGCCGTAGCGGCGGATCATGTCGGGCAGGCTGACGGGCGCAAGGTTCTGGTTTTCGTCACTGAACCGAGGCGACGGCTGGCCGCCGGGTGGGCAGGTCTTGACCCGCACGTGCGTGACCGCCGAACGGGCCGGGCCGTGGCCGATCTGCATGACCTGATAGTGAATCTGCGCCGAACCATCCTGCACAAAGCTTTGCGGGATGCGCAGGCGGGTGGATGTGCCGATTCTGCACGCGCTCACGCGCCGGGAGTCGGCAAAGCAGTTGTTCCAGAACAGCTCGATCAGGTCGCCTTCCTCCATGCCGGGGTAGGGGGCGATATCCACCTGCAGTTGGGCGGCGGCGAGGGCGTTGATACCGTATCGATTAGCCTGGGGCAATGTCGGGGCGGTAAGCATGGCCGAGGGTGCAGTGCGCGTCATAAGTCATCTCCTTGATGCAGCCAGCAGCAATCGTTCCGGCGCCCGTGGCGCGAGTGTGCGCCGGGTGCCGAAAGGAACGATTCAGTGAATAGCCGGGATAGGATCCAATCCTCTGGGCCCTAGATAAGAGGGTTGGCCGGCGGGCGTCAATGGCGGCAAAGGGCTAAACGGCGGGTTGGAGCAGATTCAGAAAGAGCTGACGAGGCAGGGGATTTTAAGGTGGGTGCGGCGGTGCGTTTTATTCGTTATCGCGAGGATTTTATGTAGGAACGCGCTTAGGTGGGCGCTGGCTTGCCTGCGATAGCATCGCTGCGGTGTGACTGACACACCGAGGTGCCTGCATCGCAGGCAAGCCAGCGCCCACCTAGGTTTTTCGGGGTGTCAGTGGGCCAGAAACTTGCTCAGGAACTGCTTGGTGCGTTCTTCCTTGGGGTTGGCAAACAGCGCCTTGGCCTCGCCCTGTTCGACGATCACGCCCTTGTCGAAGAAGATCACCCGGTTGGCCACATCCCGGGCGAAGCTCATTTCGTGGGTGACGATGACCATGGTGCGGTTTTCTTCGGCCAGGCTGCGGATGGTCGCCAGTACTTCACCAACCAGCTCCGGGTCGAGTGCCGAGGTGGGTTCGTCAAACAGAATCACCTCCGGCTCCATGGCCAATGCACGGGCGATTGCTACGCGCTGTTGCTGGCCACCGGACAAGCGCCGCGGGTAAGACCCTTCCTTGCCCGCCAGACCGACCCTGGCCAGCAGCGTGCGGCCCAGTTCGGTGGCTGCTTCGCGAGGCATCTTCTTGACCACCATCGGGCCTTCGATGACGTTTTCCAGCGCGGTGCGGTGTGGGAACAGGTTGAAGTTCTGGAACACAAAACCCACGTGCTGGCGCAAGCGTCGCACCAGGCCTTGTTGCTGGTTGAGCGGCTTGCTGCTGTCGATCTCGATGTCACCCACCTTGATGCGACCGCTGGTGGGTTCTTCGAGGAAGTTCAGGCAGCGCAGGAAGGTGGTCTTGCCGGAACCACTGGGGCCAATGATGGCGACAACTTCGCCTTCCTTGACCTCAAGGTCGATCCCGTTGAGTACCACCTGACCCTTGAATTGTTTGGTCAGTTTTTCAACCACGATCATGCTTCAAGACTCCAGGTCATGCCGGTTGACCCGGTCTTCCAGGCGGTTCTGAAAATGCGCCAGGATGCTCGCCAGGATCCAGTAGATCAGGGCAGCGGAGAGGTACATGGTGAAGATTTCGAAGGTGCGCGCAGACACCAATTGGGCCTGGCGGAACAGCTCGGGCACCTGGATGGTAGCGGCCAGCGCCGTGTCTTTTACCAGCGAAATAAAGCTGTTGCCCAATGGCGGCAAGGCCGTGCGCATGGCCTGCGGCAGGATGGCCCGGCGCAGGGTCTGCGCGCGGGTCATGCCGATACTGGCTGCAGCTTCCCATTGGCCGCGTTCGATGGAGCTGATGGCGGCGCGCAGGATTTCACAGGCGTAAGCCGCCATGTTCAGCGAAAAGCCAATCATGGCGGCCGGGATCGGGTCCAGCTCGATGCCCACTTGCGGTAAGCCGTAGTAGATCAGGAACAGCTGCACCAGCAAGGGCGTGCCGCGAAAGAACGACACGTAGACGCGGGCGATCCAACTGACCAACTTGAAGCGCGACAAACGCATCAAGGCCAGGCCAAAGCCCAGCAGCAAGCCGAAAAACATCCCGCCGAGGCTAAGAATCACCGTGTAGTACGCGCCCTTGAGCAGAAAGGGCGCGGAGTCCAGCGCGAGTTGGAAACCTGCTTCCATTATTGAGTGACGTCAGCGTTGAAGTATTTCTCGGACAGCTTCTTCAAGGTGCCGTCGGCACGCAGTTTGTCGAGGGCCTTGTTCACGGCGTCGAGCAGTTCAGGCTCGCCTTTGCGCAGGGCAATGCCGGCTTCCTGACGGGAGAAAGCATCACCGGCGGCAGCAGTGTCCGGGGCTTTCTTGGCGTATTCCAGCGCGGCCAGACGGTCGATCAGGATGGCGTCGATGCGCCCGATCCGCAGGTCCTGGAACTTGGTAGGGTCATCGTTATAGGTCTTGATGATGGCTTTGGGTTGGTTGTCCTTGAGCCATTGTTCGTAGTTGGTGCCCAGGCCTACGCCGACTTTTTTGCCGGCCAGGTCGTCGGCGGTTTTGATGGCGTCGACGTTTTTCTTCAGCACCAGCGCCTGGATACCGGAAACGGTGTAAGGCTTGGAGAAGTCGTACTTCTTCTTGCGCTCTTCGGAGATGGTCACTTGGTTGACCACGGCGTCCAGGCGCTTGGATTCCAGGGCCGCGAGGATGCCGTCCCACGGTGTGGCTTGCAGCTTGACCTTGACGCCCAGCTCTTTGGCCAGCGCTTCGGACAGCTCGACTTCGAAACCGCTGAGCTTGCCGCTTTCATCGACGAAGCTGAACGGCGGGTAGGTGCCTTCCAGGCCGATCTTGATCTCGCCGGCCTTCTTGATGGTGTCCAGCTGCTCACCAGCGATGGCCTGGCCCATCAGACCAGCCCCGAGTGCCAAGCCCAATGTGCCAACCAGCAACGTGCGACGGAATACAGAAATAGTCATGAACAGCCCCTGTGTTTTTTATGTTGAGCGAAGCAGGTGACGCAGTAGTCGTATCCTGCCTTAAAGCGCGAAGCGCGTCTTCGCCTTCGGCGCGACTATAAAGCCAGTTTTTAAGACTTGAAAATAATATAAATCTAATTTGTTATGCGTTTTTAGAATATGCAATCAATCCAATGTGGGAGCGGGCTTGCCCGCGATAGCGGTGTATGAGCCAACATTTTTGTAGCTGCCTGACCGCTATCGCAGGCAAGCCAGCTCCCACATTTTGATCCGTGTTTATTCAGTTAAACACGGAGTCATACGCAAACAACGCCGGCGCTCCGCCGGTGTGCAGGAAAATAATCGGCCCGTCCTCAAACCGCTGGCGACCGATGCCATCGAGCAAGCCGGCCATGGCCTTGCCCGTATACACCGGGTCCAGCAGAAGGCCTTCCTGGCTTGCCAGTAACTTGACCGCGGCCAGGGTGCCGGCGTTCGGTTCGCCGTAGCGCGGGCCGAAATATTCGTCCCACAGGATCACTTTGAATGCGTCGGGCACGCCCACGCCGAGCAACTCGGCGGTGCGTTCGGCCAGGCTCTGCACTTTCGGGAACTGAGCTTGCTCGGTGCGCGACACGGTAATGCCCACCACCGGCAAATTTGGCAGCACTTCGCTCAACGCCAGGGCGAGGCCACTGTGGGTGCCCGCACTGCCGGAGGCGAGTACCACGGCGGCGAACTCAATGCCGCTGGCTTCGATCTGCCCGGCTAGCTCCAGCCCGGCGCGCACGTAACCCAGCGCCCCGAGTGCATTCGAACCGCCGATCGGCACCAGGTAGGGCTTTTTGCCGTTGCTGCGCAGGCGATCGGCGAGGGCATTGAGTTGGTCGTCAACGTTGTCGAGGTTCTCGACCCGTTCTACTTTGGCGTCAAACAGCTCCAGCAACAGGCGATTGCCGTTGCCCAGGTAGTTCGGGTCTTCGGTGCCGGTCGGGTTCTCCAGCAGTGCCACGCAACCCAGGCCCAACTTGGCGGCCAGCGCAGCAGTCTGGCGCACATGGTTGGACTGGATCGCGCCGGCGGTCACCAGGGTGTCGGCGCCTTGAGCGAGGGCATCGGCAGCCAGGTATTCGAGTTTGCGCAGCTTGTTGCCGCCCATGGCCAGTGGCGTGGTGTCATCGCGCTTGACGTAAATGTCCCTGCCCAGCCAGGTCGACAGCCGCTCGAGTTTTTCCAGGGCAGTGACACCGCCCAGCAGGTCCAGGCGGTTAAAACGGTCGAGCTGTTGTTTGATCATGGCGACGCACAGTGGCTAAGTGATGGGGCGACTATAGGCAGGCACTTTTCAACCGGCAACCGCCAATCGCTTATGTCGGTTAGTTCTTAGCATCACACCATTGGTTCTTAAGGGCCGTCTGGGTGCATACCGTAAAGTGATGGGCAATTCGTCAGGAGTGAATACCGTGAGTGAGCGTTCCAGCCATTGGCAATTGCAGACCATCGTCAGCCAGCTGCGCAGCGCCCGGGACCAGTGGCGAACGCGCAATGGCCGCTTGAGTGGCGAGCACGGCGGCCGCGAATTGCCGTCGCGCGAGGCCGTGGCGCAGATTCTTGAGTCGCTGTGCGGCGCGTTGTTCCCGATGCGCCTGGGGCCGGTGGACTTGCGTGAAGAAAGTGAAGACTTTTACGTCGGCCACACCCTCGACGTCGCCTTGAATGCCCTGCTCGGCCAGGCGCGCCTGGAGCTGCGTTACGCCGCACGCCAGGGCGGCAAGGATGACGGCGAGGTCGATGCCCTGGCGATCCGCCTGATCCAGGATTTTGCCCTGGCCCTGCCGTCGCTGCGCAGCCTGCTGGACACCGACGTGCTGGCCGCCTACCACGGCGACCCCGCCGCGCGCAGTGTGGATGAAGTGCTGTTGTGCTATCCGGGGATTCTGGCGGTGATTCACCATCGCCTGGCGCACCATCTGTACCGCGCCGGGCTGCCGCTGTTGGCGCGGATCAGCGCGGAGATCGCGCACTCGGCCACGGGTATCGACATTCACCCGGGCGCGCAGATCGGCCAGAGTTTCTTTATCGATCATGGGACGGGTGTGGTGATTGGCGAAACCGCGATCATCGGCGAGCGGGTGCGCATTTATCAGGCAGTGACGTTGGGCGCCAAGCGCTTCCCGGCGGATGAGGACGGGCAGTTGCAGAAGGGCCATCCACGCCATCCGATTGTTGAAGATGATGTGGTGATCTACGCCGGGGCGACGATCCTGGGGCGGATCACCATCGGCAAGGGCTCGACGATTGGCGGCAACGTGTGGCTGACCCGCAGTGTGCCGGCGGGGGCGAATATCACGCAGGCGAATTTGCAGCATGAGGATGGGGCGCAGAAATAGTTTTTGAGCCACGCGCTGGTCGAAGGTGGGAGCTGGCTTGCCTGCGATAGCGGTGTATCAGGCGACAGACGTGTTGCTGACCCACCGCCATCGCAGGCAAGCCAGCTCCCACATTGGATCACATTGCAAATCCGAGAAGGTTTCTCCCCGAAATCGCTGAACGATTTACCTCGCGCACCCGTCATACCAATCCCTGAGCTAGTGTAGGAATGACCTACCACTCAGCCCTGCGATTAGTCCCAAACCGCCTATTCATGTTTAACTTGAATGTTCGTTCAAGTTAAACCGGTGGTTCGCTGCCCGCTCACAACAGGAGGCTTACCTTTGCTGAGTCCGTTATTTACAGCCATATCCCACACCCTAGGGGTGCATCGTTCATGAGTGCATCTTCCACCCCATCCAGCGGCATGGTGCGCATGAATGCGCCCGTCTTCTACTTTGCCGCCAGTTTCATCCTGCTATTTGGCATCACCGTCATCGCTATCCCGCAACAGGCCGGTGCCTGGCTGCTGGCTGCGCAAAACTGGGCGGCCAACACGGTCGGCTGGTACTACATGCTCGCGATGACGCTGTATCTGGTCTTCGTGGTGGTCACCGCGCTATCGGGCTACGGCAAGATAAAACTCGGTGCCGACCACGACGAGCCCGAATTCAGCTATCTGTCCTGGGCCGGCATGCTGTTCGCCGCCGGGATCAGCATCACGCTGTTCTTCTTCTGCGTGTCCGAGCCGCTGACACACCTGGTGCAGCCGCCCCAAGGCGCGCCGATGAACGCCGATGCCGCGCGCCAGGCCATGCAGATCCTGTTTCTGCACTGGGGCCTGCACGGTTGGGGCGTGTTTGCTTTTGTTGGCATGGCCCTGGCGTATTTCGCCTACCGGCATAACCTGCCGCTGGCGCTGCGCTCGGCGCTGTACCCGCTGATCGGCAAACGCATCAACGGCCCCATCGGCTACGCAGTGGATGGCTTCGGCATCATCGCCACCGTGTTCGGCCTGGGCGCCGACATGGGCTTTGGCGTGTTGCACCTCAATTCCGGGCTGGATTACCTGTTCGGCATTGCTCACACCCAGTGGATTCAGGTCGGCCTGATCACGCTGATGATGGGCGCCGCGATCCTCGTCGCCGTCTCCGGTGTCGACAAGGGCGTGCGGGTGATGTCCGACATCAACATGCTGCTGGCCTGCGCGCTGCTGCTGTTTGTGTTGTTCGCCGGGCCCACCCAGCACTTGCTCAATACCTTGATCCAGAACATCGGCGACTACCTCGGCGCCTTGCCGACCAAGAGTTTCGATGTGTACGCCTACGACAAACCCAGCGACTGGCTGGGCGGTTGGACGGTGTTCTACTGGGCCTGGTGGATTGCATGGTCGCCGTTCGTGGGCCTGTTCATCGCACGTATTTCCCGCGGGCGCACCATCCGTGAGTTCGTGTTCGGCGTGCTGCTGATCCCGCTGGGCTTTACCCTGGCGTGGATGTCGATCTTCGGCAACAGCGCCATCGACCAAGTGCTCAACCACGGCTTGACCGCCCTCGGCCAGTCGGCCATCGATGACCCGTCGATGAGCCTTTACTTGCTGCTGGAAACCTACCCGTGGAGCAAGACGGTCATCGCGGTCACGGTGTTCATCAGCTTCGTGTTCTTCGTCACCTCGGCCGACTCCGGCACCGTGGTGCTGTCGACCTTATCGTCCAAAGGCGGTAACGCCGATGAAGACGGGCCGAAATGGCTGCGCGTGTTCTGGGGCGCGATGACTGCATTGGTCACCAGTGCCTTGCTGTTTGCCGGCAGCATCGATTCGCTGAAGTCGGCGGTGGTGCTGACCTCGTTGCCGTTCTCGCTGATCCTGCTGCTGATGATGTGGGGGCTGCACAAGGCGTTCCACCTCGAATCGCAAAAGCAGATTGCCCAGTTGCATTCGCTGGCGCCGGTATCGGGCTCACGCAAGGGCACCGGCGGTTGGCGCCAGCGCCTGAGCCAGGCGGTGCATTTTCCGTCGCGCGATGAGGTGTACCGCTTCCTTGAAACCACCGTGCGT
Source organism: Pseudomonas sp. HT11 (assembly GCF_044875395.1). NCBI lineage: Bacteria > Pseudomonadati > Pseudomonadota > Gammaproteobacteria > Pseudomonadales > Pseudomonadaceae > Pseudomonas > Pseudomonas sp. HT11. The sequence continues at coordinate 283,098 of NZ_CP173217.1, forward strand.
CCGGCGATCGAAGAAGTGACGGCGGTGTTTGTCGAAAAAGGCCTCAGCGTCGTCACCCAGCCCGACCCGTCCAACGACAGCGTCAGCCTGGAAATCGGCCACGGCGAAGAGCATCCGTTCGTGTATCAAGTGCAGATGCGTGGCTATTTCACGCCGTCGTTTGCGCGCGGCGGCATGGGCTCCAAGCAGCTCAACAACCGCCGTTACTACCGGGCGGAAGTGCACTTGAGCGAGGGCAGTCAGGACTACGATCTGGTGGGCTACACCAAGGAGCAGATCATCAACGACATCCTTGACCAGTACGAGCGGCACCTGCAGTTCCTGCACTTGGTGCGCTAGTTCCCTGTGCTCGCCCGCGAACGCATCAGCTCGGTGTTTGAGAGACACCGAGTTGCCTGCATCGCGGGCAAGCCCGCTCCCACAAAAAAGCCCGCAAAGCCCCGTTCTACGGGGCTTTCTTAAATTTAATTTCATTCGTTGAAGCCGCGCTTTGACGCGCAACTGTCATCTGGCCACTGCGTAATTGTGTGAAGCGTTTGACGCTTTCATTTCAGAACAGTGACGGAGACCGGTAACAATGAAGACGTTAATAAGCCCCGTGGTGGGTGTCGCCATGGCGAGCTTTATGCTGTCCGCCCACGCCGATTTTATCGACGACAGCCACGCCGATGTGACCTTGCTCAACCGCTACCTCAACCAGCAAGGGCGTGATGTGGTGAACAGCAACGCCAAGGCCCACAGCATTCGTGATTGGGGCCAGGGTTTCGAGTTCAACTTCAAGTCGGGCTACACCGATGGGCCGGTTGGTTTTGGCCTTGATCTGCAGGCCTTCTATGGCTTGAAACTGGATTCCGGTGGTGACCTCAATGACAAGGATCACCAGGGCCGCTACCCCGGCAGCATGTTCCCGTTGGACGACGGCAAATCCGCCGACCAGTTTGGCGTGCTGAGCCCCACGTTCAAGATGCGCTTTGCCAAGGATGAGCTGCGCGTGGGCACGCTGTACGGCAACAACCCGGTGCTGGCCAACACCGACGGGCGCCTGTACCAGCAGACCAACACCGGTGTGCAGCTGGTGTCCAAGGACCTTAGCGATTTCACCTTCACCGGCGGCGATATCTTCAAGACCAAGATCCGCAACGAAACCGGCGACCAAGGCATGATCACCGCCGGTGGCACCAAAGAAAGCGACCGCTTCCTGTTCGGCGGTGCGGACTACACCGGCATTCAGAACACCACCGTCAGCCTGTGGTATTCCAACCTTGAGGATTACTACCAGCAGTTCTTCCTCGGTGCCAAGCGGCATGACGCGGTGGCCGTGGGTGCATTCGACACCGACGTGCGCGTGTTCCGCAGCCTGGGTGTGGGCGCCAACGCCGATGGCGACAAAGACTTCGCCGGGGCCGGCCTCTACGGTGACGGCACCAGCAAAGGCCGCATCAACCAGACCACCGCCAGCTTGCTGGAGAGCTACAGCCTGGACGGCCATACCGTTGGCCTTGGTATCCAGAAAAACAGCGGCGACAGCGACTTCCCGTACCTGGATTCGGGCCTGAACAGCGGTGACGCACGCCAGGGCCCAGGTTCAGGTGCGGACACGCCGGCGCTGACCAACATGCAGCTGAACAAATTCCAGCACGCCGGCGAGCGTACCTGGCTGGCGCAGTACAAATATGACTTCGGCAAGCTGGGCCTCACCGGCCTGACATTCTCTGCCGCCTATGCCCACGGCGATGACATCCGCACTGCGCAGGGCGACACCAGCGAATGGGAACGCAACATCGCGGTGGCCTACCAAGTACCCACCGGCACCCTCAAGGGCCTGGGCGTAACCTGGAAAAATGCCCACGCCAGCCCGGACATTACCGGTGCCACTGTGCAAGATGAAAACCGATTCTATGTCAGCTACGTCGTTCCACTTTGGTAGGAAATTGCTGTAAAAGAGACGGGCATAGTTAAGCGATTCAGCGGCTTAAAAGGCCTGGGAATAACCTTATTCCCAGGCCTTATTTGCCCTAAGCCCAGAGAGGATTCGATGACGTACATTGCTGCCGAAAACCGCTATGAATCTATCCCTTATCGCCGCGTAGGCCGCAGTGGATTGGTGCTGCCTGCACTGTCCCTGGGGCTGTGGCACAACTTTGGCGACAGCACCCCGATCGACACCCAGCGCGCGTTGCTGCGCACCGCGTTCGACCTGGGCATCAACCACTTCGACCTGGCCAACAACTACGGCCCGCCCTACGGCAGCGCCGAGATCAACTTCGGCCGTTTGCTGCGCGAAGACTTCAAGCACTATCGCGATGAGCTGATCATCTCCAGCAAAGCCGGCTGGGACATGTGGCCCGGCCCTTATGGCCAGGGCGGCGGTTCGCGCAAATACGTATTGGCGAGCCTGGACCAGAGCCTGCAACGCCTGGGCGTCGACTACGTGGATATTTTTTACTCCCACCGTTTTGATGCCGACACGCCGCTGGAAGAAACCGCCAGCGCCCTCGCCACCGCCGTGCAACAGGGCAAGGCGCTGTACATCGGTATCTCGTCTTATTCCGGCGTGAAAACCCGCGAGATGGCTGCGCTGCTTCAAGAATGGAAAGTGCCGTTGCTGATCCACCAACCGGCCTACAACCTGCTCAATCGCTGGGTGGAAAAAGACCTGCTGGACACCACCGAAGAACTCGGTGCCGGGGTGATTGCGTTCACGCCGCTGGCCCAGGGTTTGCTCACCGACAAGTACCTCAACGGCGTGCCGGCGGATGCGCGGGTTAATCGTCCAGGGGGTGGTTCGCTGCAGGCCAAGCACTTGTCCGAAGCCAACATCGCCCACGTGCGCGCGCTGAATGAAATCGCCAAGCGTCGCGGCCAGAGCCTGGCGCAACTGGCGCTGGCCTGGACCCTGCGTGACCCACGGGTGACCAGTGCGCTGATCGGCGCAAGCCGGCCGGAGCAGATCATTGAAAACGTCGGGGCGCTGCAGAACTTGAGCTTCAGTGTCGAGGAACTGGCGGAAATCGATCGGTTTGCCCAGGAAGGCGGGATCAACCTGTGGGAAAAACCATCGACCGCTGAATAACCTGATAGCACCGGGCCAATGTGGGAGGGGGCTTGCCCCCGATGGCGGTGTCAGTCACGTGACCCGTTGACTGACCCAGCGCTATCGGGGACAAGTCCCCTCCCACATTTTTGCTCTTCAGCGTGGCAAATTTATTCGCCACGACTCGATCACTGTGGGAGCCGGGCTTGCCCGCGATGGCGGTGGGTCAGTCGATGAATGTGGTGCCTGGCTTAAAAGGGCACGTCGCCCAGAATCGTTGCGCGGTGCATCACCCGCCGTTGCGGCCGGTAGTCATCGACCGCGTAATGCTGGGTCACGCGGTTGTCCCAGAACGCTACGTCATTCTCCTGCCAGCGCCAGCGGATGGTGAATTCTGGCCGTGTCGCATGAGCAAACAACAGCTTCAAAATCGCTTCGCTTTCGGCCGGCTCCAGCTCATTGATCTTGGTGGTAAACCCATCACTGACAAACAGCGACTTGCGCCCACTCACCGGGTGCGTGCGCACTACCGGGTGCGACAGCGGCGGGTTTTTCTTGCGGGTTTCTTCCCAGCGCGCCAGGTCTTCGGCGGTGTTGCCAAAACGCTCCAGCGGGAAGGATTTGGTGAAGTCGTGTGTGGCAGTCAGGCCATCGAGCAAGCGCTTGAACGGCGCCGACAGCGCCTCATACGCCGCAATGCCACTGGCCCACAACGTGTCGCCACCAAACGCCGGCAGCAGCTTGGCGCTGAGCACCGCGCCGAGGGCCGGCGTGGGCAGGAAGGTCACGTCGGTGTGCGATACGGCGTTGTCACGCACGTCGGTCACGGCGGTATCCAGGATCAGCACTTCGGGCTGCTCCGGCACGTTGGGGTAAATCGGGTGAATGTGCAGGTCGCCAAAATTTGCCGCGAACCGCGCCTGTTGCTGCGGGGTGACGGCTTGGCCACGGAAGAACAGTACCGAGTGGGTGAGCAACGCCTGCTCGATGGCGTCGCGCTGTTCCAGGTTCAGCGGCTGGGTGATATCGACGCCACTGATCTGGGCGCCCAGGGCGGTGCTTAATGGCGTAACGGTCAGGCTGCTCATGCTCTTCTCACTCAATGTGCCTGGCCATGCCAAGGCACCCATTTACGCTGCAGGGCACGCAGGCCCATTTCCATGGCGAAGGCGATCAGGGCGATCACCAGAATCCCCAGCACCACCACATCGGTGACCAGGAACTGCGCCGCCGACTGCACCATAAAACCCAGGCCGCTGGTGGCGGCGATCAACTCGGCCGCAACCAAGGTCGACCAGCCTACGCCCAGGCCGATGCGCACACCGGTGAGGATCTCGGGCAGGGCGCTCGGCAGGATCACGTGGCGAATCAATTGGGCACGGGTGGCGCCCAACGACTGCGCGGCCCGCAGCTTGGCCGGGTCGACGGTGCGCACGCCGGTCGCGGTGGCGATGGCGATAGGCGCGAAGATCGCGAGGTAAATCAGCAGCACCTTGGACAATTCGCCGATGCCGCACCAGATCACGATCAGCGGCAGATAAGCCAGCGGTGGAATCGGCCGGTAAAATTCAATCAGCGGGTCGAGAATGCCGCGCGCAATACGGTTGGCACCGATGGCAATGCCCACCGGCACGGCGGTCAGCACCGCAAAACCCAGCCCCAGACCGATGCGCTGCAGGCTCGCGCCCAAGTGCTGCCACAAGGTGGAATCCATGTAGCCGGTGGTCGCCAGCAGCCAGCCTTTTTGCAGCACGGCGGACGGTGGTGGCAGGAACAGCGGTTCGATCAAACCGGTGGCAGTCACCGCCCACCAGAGTGCCAACAAGGCAAACAACGTGAGCACGCTGATCCAGCGTGTGCTCAGGCTGCGACGCACCGGAATAACGGCGTGAGCCACCGGCTTGGCGGCGGTGGCGGGGAGTTCGTAACTGCTCATGCGGACACCTGCCGTTGCGAGAACACTTTGCCCAGCACGTGCTCGCGGGTTTCGATAAAGCGTGGGTCGGACTTGATCGCGCGCGCCGATTCACCGGCGGCGTAGCGCTGGCCGAAGTCCAGGTGCAGACGCTCGACGATCTGGCCCGGGTTGGGCGCCAACAGGATCAAATCGGTGGCGAGGAACACCGCCTCTTCGATGTCGTGGGTAATCAGGAACACCGGCTTGGCCGTGCGCCGCCAGACTTGCAGGAGCAATTCCTGCATCTGTTCGCGGGTGAAGGCGTCGAGGGCGCCGAAGGGTTCGTCCATCAGCAATACACGCGGGTCGGCCGCCAGCGCGCGGGCCAGGCCCACGCGTTGCTTTTGGCCGCCGGAGAGTTGCCAGATACGGCGACTGTCGAAACCGGCGAGGTCGACCAGCGCGAGCATTTCCCGGGCGCGGATTTCGCGCTGGGCCTTGGGCACGCCGGCCAGTTCAAGGCCGAAACCGACGTTGGCCAACACGTCCTGCCAGGGCAGCAAGGCGTCGTCCTGGAACACCACGCCGCGCTCGGCGCTGGGGCCTTTGACCGGCACGCCGTCGAGGGTGATACGCCCGGCAGAGGGTTCGACGAAACCGGCAATCAGGTTCAACAGCGAGGTCTTGCCACTGCCGGACGGGCCGAGGGCCACCAGCAATTGCTGGGGCCCAAGGTCCAGTGAAATATCAGACAGTACCGGTTCTGTGGCGCCTGGGTACTGTGCGCTGATGCGCTCCAGTTGTAGCAAGGCCATCGCAATGAACTCCTTGAATCAGTGAGTGATGAACTTGGCGCTGACGTAAGGGGCGTAGTCCGGCAGCACGGCGTCGACTTTGCCTTGCTCCTTGAGAAACGCGGCGGTGTCGGTCACAGCCTTGGTGGTCGGGGCGCCCAGCAGGGTCACCTGATCAGCGGCCAGCGGGTAGACGTTGCCTTGCAGCAGCAGCGGGATGTCACTGGCCTTGGCGCCGGAAAGCTTGACCAGCTTGTCGACGTTGCCTGTGTCGGCGAGCCACGCTTGTGGGTCTTTGCGGTATGCGGCGTAGGCGTCCAGCGTGACTTTGGCGAAAGCGGTGACGATTTCCGGGTGCTTCTCGGCGAAGTCTTTGCGCACGATCCACGCATCGAAAGTCGGCGCGCCGAACTTGGCCAGTTCGCCGGAGGTGATCAGCACCTTGCCGTTTTCCTTGGCCACGCCCAGGGCGGGGTCCCACACGTAGGTGGCGTCGATGTCGCCGCGCTTCCAGGCGGCGATGATGGCCGGTGGCGCGAGGTTGAGGATGGTCACTTTCGAAGGGTCGATGTTCCAGTGCTTCAGCGCGGCCAACAGGCTGTAGTGGCCGGTGGACACGAACGGCACGGCGATCTTTTTGCCGATCAGGTCCTGCGGGCTGTTGATCCCCGAACCATTGCGCGCCACCAAGGCTTCGGCGCCGCCGATCTGGGTGGCGACGAGGAAGGTTTCCACCGGGACTTTGCGGGTGACGGCAGCGGTCAGCGGGCTGGAACCGAGGTAGCCGATCTGCACGTCGCCGGAAGCGATGGCGGCGATGATGTCGGCGCCATTGTCGAATTTGCGCCAGTCGATCTTGGCGTTAGTGGCTTTTTCGTACGCGCCGTCGGCCTGGGCGACTTTCGCCGGGTCTACGGTGGTTTGATAAGCGATGGTGACATCTGCCGCCTGGGCAAACAGGCTGGCACCGGCCAGGGACAATGCAGCCAAGAGGCGCAGAGGGGTAAGCAGTTTCAAGGGGAAGCTCCTCAATCAGGCGGCCGAGGGTCGGCGTGTGAGGAGACTAAATGATCTAAGAACTCGAAAATAAATAACGTTTTCGAATTAGCTTATTAGAAGAAGAGTGACCGCAGGTATTCAATCAGACGAGGGCAAATGTGGGAGGGGGCTTGCCCCCGATGGCGGTAGATCAATCACTGATAGGTGACTGACACTCTGCTATCGGGGGCAAGCCCCCCCACATGTTGAGCCGGGTTCGGCTTCAGTTAGTTACTGATCGCCAGGATGCTCGCCTGGTACGACCCGACGAACACATCAAAGTCGCCGACCTCGTTCTGCTCCAGTTCCGCCTGTTGCGCCAGCGACGTGCGCGCCAGTTCTTCAAAACGCGCCTGCTCGTCGGCTGGCAGCGGCTCTTTACGGAAATGCTCGGCGTGCACCTCGCTCTGGTGCAGGGAGAATTGCGCAAAGCTTTCCTTGCGCTCGGCCATCGCTGCCAACACTTGGGCCGACGGCGTCAGGGACGGATCCTTGACCTTCGCCAACTGAGCGTCCAGCGCCTCGCTGTGCTCGGTAATGCCATGGCTCTGATCCAGCAACGCCGCCAACGGCGCAATCTGCTCCAGCAGCTCGGTGGCCCATTCCTTCATGTCCACAGGCTGGCCCTGACGCTGCAATTGCAGGCCCGGACGGCGGCCTTCCTTGACCACGCTGAGGAAGTTGGAGGTGGCATTGCCGCACTCGTTGTTGGCGAACAGCGGGCTGTCGTTCAGTGCGCAATACAGCAGGAACGCGTCGAGGAAGCGCGACTCCGGCAGGTCGATACCCATCGGCAGGAACGGGTTGATGTCCAGGCAACGCACTTCGATGTACTGGATGCCACGGGCCACCAGCGCCTGGATGGGGCGCTCGCCGGTGTAGGTCACGCGCTTGGGGCGAATGTTGGAGTAGTACTCGTTTTCGATCTGCAGGATGTTGGTGTTGAGCTGAACCCACTCACCGTCCTTATGGGTGCCGACTTCGACGTAGGGCGCGTAGGGCGTTGCCACCGCTTCGCGCAGGCTGTCGGTGTAGCTCGCCAGATCGTTGTAGCACGGCGTGAGGCCGGCCTGGGCGTTGCTCTGGTAACCCAGGTCGCTCATGCGCAAGCTGGTGGCGTACGGCAGGTACAGCGTGTCGGCGTCCAGCACTTCCAACTGGTGCGAGCGACCGCGCAGGAAACCGGCGTCCAGCGCTGGCGAGGCACCGAACAGGTACATCAGCAGCCAGCTGTAGCGACGGAAGTTACGGATCAACGCAATGTAGGCCGTGGACTGGTAGTCGCGGTCGGTGCCGACGAAACCTTCAGTCTCCTTGAGCAAGGGCCACAACTGCTCCGGCAGGGAAAAGTTGTAGTGAATGCCGGCGATGCACTGCATGGTCTTGCCGTAACGCAGGGCCAGGCCCTTGCGGTAAACGTATTTGAGCTGGCCGATATTGGAGGTGCCGTAGTAGGCAATCGGAATATCTTCCTCGGCCGGCAACGGGCACGGCATCGACGGGCTCCACAGGTACTCGTTGCCGAGTTTGCTGTAGGCAAAGCGATGGATCTTGTCCAGGCTGCTCAGGGTATCGGCCGGGTTGGGCAGGGCTGGGGTGATGAACTCCAGCAGCGATTCCGAGTAGTCGGTGGTGATCAATTCGTTGGTCAACGCGGCGCCCAGGGCTTCGGGGTGCGGCGTTTGTGCCAGGCGACCCTCACCCGTGACGCGTAGGCATTCGCGCTCGATGCCGTGCAAGCATTGCTCTAGCAGGGAGAGGTGTTCGCGCTTGCCGAGCAGGGCCAGGCGGCGGTTGAGAAGTTCGCTCAAGTTGGATTCCTTCACGCGTCAGTCGCCCCAATATGGGGGTGGGCAGGACGGTCTACAAGGGTGAAGTTAAAACTGGCGTTATCGCCTGGTTTTGAGTCGATTTGACCCGCTTTGAAAAAGCCTACTTCACTCCATGAATTGGGCTATAGCGCAGCAAGAAAATTCCGACGCTGTTGTCGCAGCGCCGAAATTAACTCAAATCGAGGGCGGGGAGCTATAGGACAGCGAATGTGCCTTGTGCTTTTGCGACCAGTTTGTCGTCCTGATACACCTCTGCTTCAACCACCAACGTGCGTCGACCTGCGTGGATAATACGGCTGGTGCACAGCACGTCGCCGTCTGACACGGCACGGATATAGTTGATTTTGCACTCGATGGTCGCGCTCTGCTGGTCGAAGCCATGGGAGCTGGAACAGGCCAGCCCCATGGTGATGTCCACCAGGCTGAAAATCGCCCCGCCGTGGAGCTTGCCTGCACGGTTGCGCAGCTGCGGCTCCAGGGTCAGGGCCACCTCGGCAACGCCCTCGTCCAGGCGTTGCAGGCGACAGCCGATCAGCTCGCTGAACGCGCTCTGGGTCAAACCGGCCGGGATTTCCATCAGCGTTTCTTCAACTGTTTGGCGTTGGCGAACAGCGACGCCATCGCGTTGTTGCTAGGCGCTGCGGTGGCGGTTTCTTTGCGCGGTGCGTTGTTCTGCGACTGGCGTGGCGCCGAGCCTGGGCGAGCGCCACGGGCACCGTCGATTTTCTCGCCGGGGGTGTCGCTCATGCGCATCGACAAGCCAACGCGTTTGCGTGGAATGTCGACTTCCATGACCTTGACCTTGACCACATCACCGGCTTTCACCGCTTCGCGAGGGTCTTTGATGAACTTCTCCGAAAGCGCGGAGATATGCACCAAACCGTCCTGATGCACGCCGATGTCCACAAACGCGCCGAAGTTGGTCACGTTGGTGACCACGCCTTCGAGGATCATGCCCAATTGCAAGTCCTTGAGGTCTTCGACGCCGTCCTGGAACTCGGCGGTCTTGAACTCGGGACGCGGGTCACGGCCAGGTTTTTCCAGCTCTTGCAGAATGTCGGTGATGGTCGGCACGCCGAAGGTTTCGTCGGTGTACTTCTTTGGATCCAGGCGCTTGAGGAACGCGGCGTCGCCGATCAGCGAGCGGATGTCGCGGTCGGTCTCGGCAGCAATGCGCTGTACCAGCGGGTAGGCTTCCGGGTGAACCGCCGAAGCGTCCAGCGGGTTGTCGCCGTTCATTACGCGTAGGAAGCCGGCGGCCTGTTCAAAGGTTTTTTCGCCCAGGCGTGCGACTTTTTTCAGCGCAGCGCGGGTTTTGAACGCGCCGTTTTCGTCGCGGTGAGTGACGATGTTCTGCGCCAGCGTGGAGTTGAGGCCGGAAATACGGGCCAGCAGAGCGACAGAGGCAGTGTTCACATCCACGCCGACCTTGTTCACGCAGTCTTCCACCACCGCATCCAGACCGCGTGCCAGTTTCAGCTGCGACACGTCGTGCTGGTACTGGCCCACACCGATGGATTTAGGGTCGATCTTCACCAGCTCGGCCAGCGGGTCTTGCAGGCGGCGAGCAATGGAGACGGCGCCACGGATCGATACGTCGAGGTCCGGGAATTCCTTGGAGGCCAGTTCCGACGCCGAGTACACCGACGCGCCGGCCTCGGAGACCATGACTTTGGTCATCTTCATGGCTGGGTATTTTTTGATCAGCTCGGCGGCCAGCTTGTCGGTTTCACGGCTGGCGGTGCCGTTGCCGATGGCGATCAGGTCCACGGCGTGCTTGGCGCACAGCGCGGCCAGGATGGCGAGGGTCTGGTCCCACTTGTTGTGCGGCACGTGCGGATACACGGTGGCGTGGTCCAGCAGCTTGCCCGTGGCGTCGACCACGGCCACTTTGCAGCCGGTACGCAGGCCCGGATCGAGGCCCAGGGTCGCACGCGGGCCGGCCGGCGCGGCCAGCAGCAGGTCGTGCAGGTTGTGGGCGAAAACATTGATCGCTTCGGTTTCGGCGCCGTCGCGCAGCTCGCCGAGCAGGTCGGTTTCCAGGTGGGTGTAGAGCTTGACCTTCCAGGTCCAGCGCACGACTTCACCGAGCCACTTGTCCGCCGGACGGTTCTGATTCTGGATGCCGAATTGTTGACCGATCATGCCTTCGCACGGGTGCATGGTGCCCGGCAGCTCGTCGCCGACCTTCAGCGCGGAGCTGAGAATACCTTCGTTGCGGCCGCGGAAAATGGCCAGTGCGCGGTGCGACGGCATGCTCTTGAGCGGTTCGTCGTGCTCGAAATAGTCGCGGAACTTGGCGCCTTCCTCTTCTTTGCCGGCGATGACGCGGGCGCTGAGGGTGGCTTCCTGTTTCAGGTAGTTACGCAGTTTTTCCAGCAAGTTGGCGTCTTCGGCAAAACGCTCCATGAGGATGTACTTGGCGCCTTCGAGGGCCGCCTTGACGTCGGCGACGCCTTTTTCGGCGTTGATGAAGCGCGCGGCTTCGGTTTCCGGGGTCAGCGACGGGTCGTTGAACAGGCCGTCCGCCAGGTCACCCAGGCCGGCTTCCAGGGCGATCTGGCCCTTGGTGCGGCGCTTCTGTTTGTACGGCAGGTAAAGGTCTTCGAGGCGGGTCTTGGTGTCGGCGAGTTTGATGTCGCGTTCCAGTTGCGGGGTCAGCTTGCCTTGCTCCTCGATGCTGGCGAGGATGCTGATGCGCCGTTCGTCGAGTTCTCGCAGGTAGCGCAAGCGCTCTTCCAGGTGCCGCAGCTGGATGTCGTCGAGGCTGCCGGTCACTTCTTTACGGTAACGGGCGATGAAGGGCACCGTGGAGCCTTCATCCAGTAGAGCGACGGCCGCTTCGACCTGTTGTGGGCGTACGCCGAGTTCCTCGGCGATGCGGCTGTTGATGCTGTCCATAAAACCACCTGAAATTCTGAAAGCAGCTCGCAGGCCCGGAAAACAAGGCGTTGCAAGGCTGGTTGAGCGGCCCGACTGGCGCCGCTACCTGGGTCAAAAGGCAGCCTGTTGACCCTCGAAATCGGAAAATTGCTGCCCGTCGCGGTAAAAAATAGCGAGGCAGCAAGCAGTAAAGTCTGACATTGCTCAGCGCAAAGGCGGCGCATTATAACCAGCGTTCTGCAGCTGGGGGGGATTGCGCCGAAGGTTGCAGGGCGCGCGTTCGCTGGCGGTAGAGGAAAAATCTGCTAACAATGCACACGGTGCGTATAACGGCAGCTACGCCATAATGCGCGCCGAGATAAGAGGAGCATCTAATGAGCAGCACTGCACAAACTGCTGAAGGCGAAAAAATTCTCATCGTTGATGACGATCCGGGGCTGAGCAGCCTGCTGGAGCGTTTTTTCAACTCCAAGGGCTACCGTGCCCGCGCGGTGCCGAACACCGAGCAGATGGACCGCCTGTTGGGGCGCGAAGTGTTCAATCTGGTCGTACTCGACCTGATGCTGCCCGGCGAAGACGGCCTCACCGCCTGCAAACGCCTGCGCGGTGCGAACAACCAGATTCCCATCATCATGCTTACCGCCAAGGGCGATGAGCTGAGCCGCATCAAGGGCCTTGAGCTGGGCGCTGATGATTACCTGGCCAAGCCGTTCAACCCGGACGAGCTGATGGCCCGGGTCAAAGCCGTGTTGCGCCGTCAGGCAGCCCCGGTACCCGGCGCGCCAGGCAGCGAAGACGAAAGCGTCACCTTTGGCGACTATGAACTGTCGCTGGCCACCCGTGAGCTCAAGCGTGGCGAAGAAGTGCACATGCTGACCACCGGTGAGTTCGCCGTACTAAAGGCCCTGGTGATGAACGCGCGCCAGCCGCTGACGCGCGACAAACTGATGAACCTGGCCCGTGGCCGGGAGTGGGATGCTCTGGAGCGCTCCATCGACGTGCAGATTTCCCGTCTGCGCCGCATGATCGAGCCGGACCCGTCCAAGCCACGCTATATCCAGACGGTGTGGGGTGTGGGTTATGTGTTCGTGCCGGATGGCACCGCAACCAAGTGACCGATGATTTGCAGGCGCGGGCATCCGGCGTTTGACTCCATGAGAGTCAACGGGATGCCCGGCGTCTGCAATTCTGCGAGCGCCGCTCGTTTCTGCAAGGTGTCCAGCCGTTTCCTATGAAAACCCCGTTGTGGTTCCCGCAAAGTTTCTTTTCACGCACCCTTTGGCTGGTGCTGATCGTCGTTCTGTTTTCCAAGGCACTGACGCTGGTTTATCTGTTGATGAACGAAGACGTGCTGGTGGATCGGCAGTACAGCCACGGCGTCGCCCTGACGCTTCGTGCCTATTGGGCCGTCGATCCCGAAAACCGTGAAAAGGTGGCCAAGGCATCGACGCTGATTAGAGTCGACGGCGCCGGTGTACCTGAAGGCGAGCAGCATTGGCCCTACAGCGAGATTTATCAGCGCCAGATGCAGGCTGAGCTGGGGGACGACACCGAGGTGCGATTGCGCATGCATGTTTCGCCTGCGCTGTGGGTGAGGGCGCCGAGCCTGGGCGACGCGTGGATCAAAGTGCCGCTTTACCCGCACCCGTTGCGGGGACAGAAGATCTGGAACGTGCTGGGCTGGTTCCTGGCGATTGGCTTGCTTTCAACGGCGTCCGCCTGGATTTTCGTGCGCCAGCTCAACCAGCCACTCAAACGCCTGGTCTTTGCCGCGCGCCAACTGGGGCAGGGGCGCAGTGTGCGCCTGCCGGTCAGCGATACGCCCAGTGAGATGACCGAAGTGTATGGCGCCTTCAACCAGATGGCGGAAGACGTTGAACAGGCCGGGCGCGAACGCGAGCTGATGCTGGCGGGCGTGTCTCACGACCTGCGCACACCGTTGACACGGTTGCGGTTGTCCCTGGAGTTGATGGGCAACCATAACGACCTCACGGATGACATGGTGCGTGACATCGAAGACATGGACGCGATTCTCGATCAGTTCCTGGCGTTTATCCGTGATGGCCGCGACGAAGTGGTCGAGGAAGTCGACCTGACGGACCTGGTGCGCGAGGTGGTGGCGCCCTACAACCAGAATGGCGAACAGGTGCGCATGCGCCTGGAGCCGATTCAGCCGTTTGCCTTGCGGCGGGTGTCGATGAAACGCCTGCTCAACAACCTCATCGGCAACGCCTTGCACCATGCCGGTTCCGATGTGGAAGTGGCGGCGTATGTGTCCGGCGACAGTACTGCGCCTTATGTGGTGTTGAGTGTGATGGACCGCGGTACGGGGATCGACCCGGCGGAACTGGAAGGCATCTTCAACCCGTTCACCCGTGGTGACCGTGCCCGGGGTGGCAAGGGCACGGGCTTGGGATTAGCGATTGTGCGGCGGATTGCTTCAATGCACGGCGGCAATGTTGAATTGCGCAACCGGCCGGACGGTGGTCTGGAAGCACGGGTGCGCTTGCCGTTGGGGCTGATGCTGCCCAGGGACGCTGTCTAACAAACAACAAAGATCAAAAATGTGGGAGCGGGCTTGCCCGCGAATGCGGTAGACCAGTCAATAAATTCATCGACTGACACTCCGCCTTCGCGAGCAAGCCCGCTCCCACATTGTTTTTGCAGGGTGGCAACGCTTGCCGCGTATCAGCCCTTGCCCTTGGTGCGCGTCATATTCGGCCCACCATTCTTTTCCAGATGCTGAATGATGATGCCCGCCACATCCTTGCCGGTGGTGGTTTCAATGCCTTCCAAGCCCGGCGATGAGTTCACTTCCATCACCAGTGGCCCGTGGTTGGAGCGCAGGATATCCACACCCGCTACCGCCAGCCCCATCACTTTGGCCGCCCGCAGCGCGGTCATGCGTTCTTCCGGTGTGATCTTGATCAGGCTGGCGCTGCCGCCACGGTGCAGGTTGGAACGGAATTCCCCCGGCTTGGCCTGGCGTTTCATTGCCGCAATTACCTTGTCACCCACCACGAAGCAGCGGATGTCCGCACCGCCGGCTTCCTTGATGTATTCCTGCACCATGATGTTCTGCTTGAGGCCCATGAATGCCTCGATCACCGATTCGGCAGCAGTCGCGGTTTCGCACAGCACCACGCCGATGCCTTGGGTGCCTTCCAGTACTTTGATCACCAGCGGCGCGCCGTTGACCATGTCGATCAGGTCGGGAATGTCATCGGGGGAGTGGGCAAAGCCGGTCACCGGCAGGCCGATACCGCGCCGCGAGAGCAATTGCAATGAGCGCAGTTTGTCGCGCGAGCGGGCAATGGCTACCGATTCATTGAGGGGGAATACGCCCATCATTTCAAACTGGCGCAACACCGCGCAGCCATAAAACGTCACCGAGGCACCGATGCGCGGGATCACCGCATCAAAGCCTTCCAGCGGTTTGCCCCGGTAATGGATCTGCGGCTTGTGGCTGGCAATGTTCATATAGGCACGCAACGTGTCGATCACCACCATTTCGTGGCCACGTTCGGTGCCGGCCTCAACCAGGCGGCGGGTGGAATACAGACGCGGGTTTCGCGACAGCACAGCAATCTTCATGCAGCACCTGGGGCAGAAATAGTAGAGACCGGGAACACCGGCTTGTCTTGAACGTACTTGACGCCTGGACTGACCACCAAGTGGCCGTCAATCAGCGCCTTGGAACCCAGCAACAGGCGGTAACGCATGGCCTTGCGACAGGCGAGAGTGAACTCCACTCGCCACACCCGATCACCCAGCGCGAGGGTGGTGCTGATCACATAGCGCACCTGCGCATGGCCGTTAGAGCTCTTGATGGTTTTCATTGTCACCACCGGCGCCTCGCAGCGGCGGTGACGCAGTTGCACCACGCTGCCCAGGTGCGCGGTAAAGCGCACCCACTTCTCACCGTCGCGCTCAAATGGCTCGATATCGGTGGCGTGCAGGCTCGAGGTACTGGCACCGGTGTCGATCTTTGCGCGCAGGCCAGCCACTCCCAAGTCGGGAAGTGCCACCCACTCACGCAGACCCACAACGGTCAAATGGTCAAATGTCTTCAATATGGGTAACCGATCAGTTCGCCCAGGCCTGTGGTGAAACCTCGGCCAGGGCTTTGAATGCAGGCTTGGCGAACCAGTAACCCTGCATCAGAAATATTCCGCAGTCGGACAGGAAGTCGCGCTCGCCGGCACTTTCGATGCCTTCGGCAATGACAGTAACGCCCAACTGCTCACAGATTGTGACAATCCCCTGGACGATTACCTGACGGACACGATCCTTGTCGACATCGCGAATCAGCGCCATGTCGAGTTTGATCAGGTCAGGTTGGAAATCGGCCAGCAGGTTCAGCCCCGAATAGCCCGCACCGAAATCGTCGATGGCGGTCTTGAAGCCGAATTCGCGGTATTCACGCAGAATATTGGTCAAATGGCGATAGTTATCTACGTGCTCGCTTTCCAGCGTTTCAAAAATCAGCTGGTTCAGCGGAAAGTTGTGCGCGCGGGCCGCCTCCAGGGTGCTGCGAATACACAGCTCGGGCCGGTACACGGCATTGGGCATGAAATTGATCGAAAGATGGGTTTGCATACCTAAGGCAGCGGCCCCGGCAATCGCTTGGGTACGACACCGCTGGTCAAAGCGGTAACGGTTGCTTGCGTTGACCTGGCCCAGCACCGACAGCGCGCCTTCGCCTTGCGGGCCCCGCACCAACGCTTCGTGGGCGAAGATCGAATGGTCTCGAAGATCTACGATAGGCTGATAGGCGAACGCGAAATCGAAACCCAGGGGTTCGCTTTGCTGGCAACCCACGCAACGCTGGTTTGGCGAGGTGAGTGAAATGGGGAAGTCTGTCACGGCGTATCCTCGCAAAAACAGGGTGGTGCCTGGCGTATCTTAGGTGAGCGTTGGGGTTTATGCGTCGAAGGGCTTCAACGGTAAAGTTGCGACATTTTTCAGAGCGAGGAATTCAAGTGGCTCAAAAGCAGGAAGAGGAAGAAAAAGTCCGTTTGGACAAGTGGCTGTGGGCAGCGCGCTTCTTTAAAACCCGTGCCCTGGCCAAAGCCGCTATCGAAAGCGGCAAAGTGCACCATCGCGGTGAACGCTGCAAGCCGGGCAAGGAGCCGCGCGTCGGTGATGAGCTGCAGATTCGGGCTGGGTTTGATGAGAAGACCGTCGTGGTGCAAGCCTTGTCCGTTGTGCGCCGCGGCGCGCCCGAAGCGCAGGCGTTGTACACCGAAACCGAGGCCAGTATCGCCAAACGCGAAAATGCGGCCGCCATGCGCAAGGCCGGGGCTACCGGTATGACGACCGATGGCAAGCCGAGTAAGAAGCAGCGTCGCGATTTGTTCAAGTTTCGCGGCAGTGGTAATGATGATTGACAGCGCACATCTCCAGGTCAATGGAGATCAAATGTGGGAGCTGGCTTGCCAGCGATAGCGTCAGGCCAGCCAGTCTTTCCGTCACTGACCCACCGCAATCGCAGGCAAGCCAGCTCCTACATGAATCTACTTCGTCAGGCGGCAGTGCGCATCACGCTCAATCGCCCGATCACCGGCAGCTTACCGAGCAAACCGAAGATTGGCGCCGTCAGTCGCAGCAACCCATTCGACACCTTCGCCGCAAACGGCGTGTAATACCCCCATCCCAGCGCCAACAGGGCCAGCAATACCCCGCCGATATAATCGTCTTGCCCCCAGTGCGCGCCGGCCACCAGCCGCGGCATCATGAACAACAGGGCCAAGCCCCAGATCACCAGCACCTGGCCGATGCGCTTGGCAAACACCGTCATGAACATGCCCCAGATCAGCAATACCGATGCGTGATCGCCGGGGAAGCTCTGGCTCGAACGGTCCTTCAGCTCCCAGGTTTTTTCCAGACCAGGGAAATAGTCACTCATATGAATCGCCCCGCTGATCACCATCGACGGGCTGCTGTGCTGCCAGCCCATCTGCGCCGCGAGTTTGGAAAACAGCATGCGGATGAACAGCAACAGCAGCAGAATCCCGAAAAAGCCGAAAAATGCCTGGCGCACTTCAATCGCCCTGAACACCCAATCTCCGCGAATCAGCAACGTCAGCAAAATCACGCCGACCACCGCGTCAAATGGTCGCAGACTGGCCACGGCCCACACATGCAGCCAGGTCGAATGACTCGCCAGCGGGTCATTGAGCAGGTGAAACAGCCATTCGTCGAAAATCACACACAGCATCTGGCCCGTGGGCCACAGCCAAAAACACAGCAGTCCGATAGCGAGTAGATTGCACAGTGCCCATCGCCGGAGGTTCCACTTGGCTTGGAACAAACCCGGATTGTTCATAAACTGTTCCTCTTCGCTCTATTTAGCTCTCCGTTTCCAGGAGAAAGCCGCACCAAGATGGTGCTAAAGCGTTTAATTTTATAAACCTTGTAATCATTTTGTCATCAATTCAGATACCCAGACCTATGACTGATCTACCGGATACCGACTTCACCCAACGCTTCATCTTCGACGAGAACGACGCCCGCGGCGAACTGGTCTCGCTGGAGCGCAGCTATGCCGAAGTCCTCGCCAAGCATCCCTATCCGGAGCCGGTTGCGCAGTTGCTCGGTGAGCTGATGGCGGCGGCATCGCTGCTGGTGGGCACCATGAAGTTCGACGGTTTGCTGATTTTGCAGGCGCGTTCCGAAGGCCCAGTGCCGATGCTGATGATCGAGTGCTCCAGCGAGCGCGAAATTCGCGGCCTGGCCCGTTACGACGCCGACCTGATCGCGCCGGACGCCACGCTGTCTGACCTGATGGCCAACGGCGTACTGGCGATTACCGTCGACCCGACGGAAGGCCAGCGCTACCAGGGCATCGTCGATCTCGACGGCGAAACCCTGTCGGACTGCTTCACCAACTATTTCGTGATGTCTCAGCAGGTGGGTACCAAGTTCTGGCTGAATGCCGACGGCAAGCGCGCCCGTGGCCTGCTGCTGCAACAATTGCCGGCCGACCGCATCAAGGACGACGATGAGCGCACCGACAGCTGGCGCAAGCTGACCGCCCTGGCTGGCACTCTGACTGCTGAAGAGCTGCTGGGCCTGGACAACGAAACCATTCTGCATCGCCTGTACCACGAAGAGGCCGTGCGCCTGTTCGACCAACAGGGCCTGCGCTTCCGTTGCAGCTGCTCGCGCGAGCGTTCGGCGAATGCCCTGGTCAGTCTGGGCCTGGAAGATGCGCAGAATCTGGTGGTGGAACACGGTGGCAATATCGAGATCGACTGCCAGTTCTGCAATCAGCGTTACCTGTTCGATGCCGCCGATGTAGCCCAATTATTCGCCGGCGCAGGCATCGACACCCCTTCCGACACCCGCCACTAAAACGTTTAAGCACAGGTAAATCACCTGACAAATGCCGGATTAGCGCAGTTCTGACGGGAGGGCCCTACTCTTTTTGGGCTTTTCTGGCATAATCCGGCCCACTTTTTTCGCGGTAGTAGTGCGCAACTTTCTACTACAAAACGTTTGGAGCACTCGGCCATAGGCCGACGGGGAACCTCATGACGCAAGCCAATAACGCCGTATACACCGATCTGAGTGTTGACGATCTGGTCAAAGAAGCCCTGCAGCGCGGTGAAGGCGTGCTTGCCGATACCGGCGCGCTGGTCGTAGAAACCGGTCACCGTACCGGCCGTTCTCCGGTCGACCGCTTCATCATTGAAGAGCCCACCACCCAGGACGCCATTGCCTGGGGCCCGATCAACCGCAAGTTCCCAGCCGACAAGTTCGATGCGCTGTGGGCTCGCGTCGAGGCGTTCAACAACGCGCAAGAGCATTTCGTTTCCCACGTTCACGTAGGGGCTGCAGAAGACCACTACCTGCCCGTGAAAATGACCACCCAGACTGCCTGGCAGAACCTGTTCGGTCGTTGCCTGTTCATCAACCCGGCCCAGTACAACCCGGCCGGCCGTGATGAGTGGCAAGTGCTTAACGTGGCCAATTTCGAGTGTGTGCCAGAGCGTGACGGCACTAACTCCGACGGTTGCGTGATCCTCAACTTCGCACAGAAAAAAGTCCTGATCGCCGGCATGCGTTACGCCGGTGAAATGAAAAAAGCCATGTTCTCGGTGCAGAACTTCCTGCTGCCGGCTGCTGACGTGCTGCCTATGCACTGCGCCGCCAACATCGGCGAAGAAGGCGACGTGACCCTGTTCTTCGGTCTGTCGGGCACCGGTAAAACCACCCTGTCCGCCGACGAAAGCCGTTACCTGATCGGTGACGACGAACATGGCTGGGGCGAAGGCGTGGTGTTCAACATCGAAGGCGGTTGCTATGCCAAGTGCATCGATCTCTCCGAGAAGAACGAGCCGGTTATCTGGAAAGCCATCAAGCACGGCACCGTGCTCGAAAACGTGGTGATCGACGATGCCAAGCACGCCGACTACACCAACGTCAGCCTGACCCAGAACAGCCGTGCCGCGTACCCGCTGGAGCACGTTGCCAAGCGTTCCGAGAAGAACCTGGGCGGTGAGCCAAACGCGGTAATCTTCCTGACCTGCGACCTGACCGGCGTACTGCCGCCCGTGTCCATCCTCAGCGAAGAACAAGCGGCTTACCACTTCCTGTCCGGCTACACCGCGCTGGTGGGCTCGACCGAAATGGGTTCGGGCAGCGGCATCAAGTCGACCTTCTCCACCTGCTTCGGCGCGCCGTTCTTCCCGCGCCCGGCCGGCGAGTACGCAGAGCTGCTGATCAAGCGCGTGCGCGGCTTCGGCTCCAAGGTCTACCTGGTCAACACCGGCTGGACCGGCGGCGGCTACGGCGTCGGCAAACGCTTCAACATCCCGACCACTCGCGGCGTGATCGCAGCGATCCAGAGCGGCGCGTTGATCGGCGCTGAGACCGAACACCTGGACACCATCAACCTCGACGTGCCATTGGCCGTACCGGGCGTTGAGACTGGCCTGTTGAACCCACGTAACACCTGGGCTGACAAGGCTGCCTACGACGAAGCGGCGAAAGCGCTGGCGGGTCTGTTCATCGAGAACTTCAAGAAGTTTGAAGTGAGCGATGCGATCAAGGCGGCCGGGCCTAAGTTGTAAGGTTCAAGCTGTTAAAAGCCGCCCCTAGTGGGCGGCTTTTTTATGCGCGAAAGGTTAGTCGGCGATGTGCAAAACCACTGCGCCGGCCAGCACTAATGCAACGCCCAACACTTGCACCGCCGACAACCGTTCCTTGAAAAACACAAATCCCATTACCGCCGCAATCCCACCCGACAATGTACTGATCACCGTCACAACCGAAACCGATCCCGCCATTGCCCCCCACGAAAACGCCGAGAAACCTCCGAGGTTCATCAAGCTCGCACCGGTCAATGTCGCGCAGTTTTTCAGCGGTGGAATCTTCAGGCCATCTTTGATCTTCAGCACCATCACCACCAGCACGCACAGGCCTACCAGGTAACCCAGCCACAACATGGTGATCGGTCCCAGTGCTGGCAGCGTGTAGCGACCTTGCAGCCAGAAGCTGGTGCCGTACAGCAAGGCGGCGAGCATGGCGTAGGCAATGGACAGGCGTGGGTGGTTGTGCGGGACGCCGTTGTCCTTGTGGATGCTGGACAGGATCACGCCCACCACGCACACGCCGATGCAGCCTAGTTGGACCAGGCTGATGTGTTCGCCGCTGGCCCAGGACAGCAGCGTCGTGACCACGCCGTACGACGTCACCAGCGGCGCGACGATGGCCGCTTTGCCCAGAGCGAAAGCCTTGGACAGCGCGAGGGCGCCCGAGACGGTGAGCAGCGCGGCCGCGATGCCCAGGAGCCAGACGCTCAACGGGGCATTCAGGGATTTGAGCAGGTAGGCCGGGAAGATGACCAGCAGCAAGGTCATGATCAGGAAACCGAGGGCTTGGCCGAAGTACACCGCGCGTTTAACGCCGACAGCCCGGGCATTGAGACCCACAAGAAAGTCCGTGCCACCCCAGAGCAGGGCGGCCAGCAGGCCCATTAATACGTCCATGTACGGTCCTTGGTATGTAGGCAATTCGCCAGGTTAGCGCATCGCCAATGTGGGAGCGGGCTTGCTCGCGAATGCGGTGGATCAGTGAGAAATACTCTGCCTGACACACCGCCTTCGCGAGCAAGCCCGCTCCCACATGTGAGCCTCAGTGTTGTTCAGATCAACTGAGGTTTTCCAGAGTCTGGGTGTCCCAGCTATGGGTCTTGATGGCCAGGTAGAGCATGCCAATGGTCAGCGGCACTTTATCGCCTCGGCCTTTGGCGCGGCGTTTGAGGAACACATCGAACACCGGCGGTTGGAAGTAACGGTAGGCATCGTAGTCGCCCAGATCGACTGCAAAATCCTGCTCCAGCGCTTCCATGAATTGCTTGGCCTCGGCGCGGTCGCAGCCAAGGTCGAAGTTGAGCGAGGTTTCAAGGCGAAGGGTCTTGTGCTTCGGCAGGCCGATTTCTTCGTGCAGCAATTGCAGGAGCTGCTGCATGACGGGGTCTTCGGGGAAGTTGGGGGCCAGGTTCATGGTGGGGGCACGCAGGAGTGGGTGGATTGGGGCGGGCGTTATTACGCGCCGATGTTTGTTTCGCTCCAGGATCAAGGCGATGCCGGTGAAGAGAATGATATAGGTGATGGTGCTGTTGATGAGTTCATGGCCGAATATAGCCAGGTCAGGCGTGGGTGCGAATATCAGTACCAGCCCACCGGCCAGAAAGGTCAGCCCGAAGCCCATCCGATACCTGTAGTTTTTGATCAACCAAAAGGTAAGCAATTGAAGGGCGACGATCAATGTTAACTCTAGATAAAAGTTCACGCTGTTTCTGCCGGGAGAGTAGAGAGACCGCTAGTTTCGGTCATGCAAAGGGCATTTATGTAGAGGGTTGAGCAGGTGTTTTGAGCAGTTTGGGAAGGGTACTACGCGGTGTTTTGCCGTTTCTCACAAAGCTTTCCGGCATTTACGGTTTGACTGTGATTTTTGTGGGCCGCATCCATCAAATTGCGGGAAGCACTTGCTCCCGATGGCGGCCCATCAGTCAGACATTTATCGATTGCACCATTACTGTCGCGAGGAAGCCTCCTCCCACATTTGTTTTGTGATGGTCCTACACCCGCTGTCGAATATGTCTTATTGGCCCTAGGCCAGCGCGTCACCCTGTGTATCATCCTGTCTCTTTTTTCCTTGTGACCTTTCTCGATTCGCTGAGCGCGCTGGTCTATGTTTTGGGCTCGTTTCAGCGGTCAATGGAGTGACAGCTTATGCACAACACCCTCCAACAGGTCTTTGGTTATCCACAGTTTCGTTTGGGCCAGGAAGAGGCGGTCAGCGCCGTACTGGCCGGTCGTTCGGCCGCTGCTATTTTCCCCACCGGCTCGGGCAAGTCGTTGTGTTATCAGCTGTCGGCGGTGCTGTTGCCGCACCTGACGCTCGTGGTGTCGCCGTTGTTGGCGTTGATGCAGGACCAGCTGGGTTTCCTGCAACGCCATGGCATTTGCGCCGGCAGTATTGATTCGGCGCAGAGCCGCGAGGACGCCAATGATGTGATGGCCCGGGCGCGTTCGGGCGAGCTGAAAATTCTGATGATTTCCGTGGAGCGCCTGAAGAACGAGCGCTTCCGTAACTTCCTGCAAAGCGTGCAGATTTCGTTGCTGGTGGTGGACGAGGCGCACTGTATTTCCGAGTGGGGCCACAACTTCCGTCCGGACTATTTGAAGCTGCCGGACTACCAGCGTCAGTTCAATATCCCACAAGCGCTGCTGCTGACGGCTACAGCCACGCCCAAGGTGATTGCAGACATGCAGGCGAAGTTCGCCATTGCGCCGGACGATGTCATCACCACAGGCTTCTACCGGCCCAATCTCAACCTGCTGGTGGAGCCGGTGAGCGGGCATGACAAACGTCGGCGCCTGGTCGAATGGATGAGCGAGCGAGCCAATCAGCCAAGTATCGTCTACGTCACCTTGCAGAAAACTGCTGAGCAGATCGCCGAACATCTGAACCGCAACGGCATTCAGGCCGAGGCTTATCACGCCGGTTTGCCCCACGACAAACGCGAGGGTATCCAGCAGCGTTTCATGGGTGGGCGCTCCAATTGCATCGTCGCCACCATCGCATTCGGCATGGGCATCGATAAAAGTGACATCCGCAATGTGGTGCACTTCGACCTGCCTAAATCCATTGAGAACTACAGCCAGGAAATCGGCCGTGCAGGGCGTGACGGGCAGCCGTCCGATTGCCTGGTGCTGGCCAACCGCGACAGCCTCAATGTGCTGGAAAACTTCGTGTACGGCGACACGCCGGAGCAGGCGGGCATTCTCCGTGTGCTGGAGGAGTTGCAGGCGGCGCGCGGCGAGGGGCAGTGGGAGTTTTTGTTGAGGTCGCTGTCGGACCACAGCAACATCCGCGAGCTGCCACTGAAAACGCTGCTGGTGCAGTTGGAGCTCAAGGGCGTGACTGCGCCGCGTTATGCTTTTTACGCCGAGTACCGCTTCAAGTACCTGATCGAACCCGAGGCCTTGCTGGCGCGTTTCTCCGGCGAGCGACAGCAGTTTGTCGCGGCGATCATTGCGGTATGCAGTCGCGCCAGAACCTGGGCGACCGTGGATTTCGACGCGCTGTACCAACAGCACAATGCCGAGCGCAGCCGGGTGGTGAAAGCGCTGGATTACTTCCAGGAGCAGGGTCTGATCGAGCTGGAAAGCAAGCAGATGACGGAGGTTTACAGCTTGCTGCACACCGAGTTCGACCCACAGGCGTTGAGCGAGGAGTTATACACAGGCTTCAAGCAGCACGAGGTGACGGAGGTGGCGCGGATCCATGCCATGCTCGATCTGTTTGCCACCGAAGAATGCCTGGGCCAGCGTTTGGCCCATTACTTTGGCGATGAAAATGCGCCGCTGCGCTGCGGGCATTGCTCGGTATGCCATGGCCACGTGGCGCATTTACCGCCGCCGCCGAGTTTGCCAGCGCTTGTGGATAAAAACTTCATGGCGCTGTGCGGTGATTTTATCCACAGGCATCATGAGCACACCGGGCAACTGCCGGGCGCGGAGCGATTGACACGATTCCTCGGTGGTATCAGCGTGCCGCTGTTTACCAAGTTGAAGGCGCGGGGTATTCCGGGCTTCGCTGCGCTGGAGGCGTATCCCTACGCCGAGGTGCGTGAATGGGCCCAAGCCCATCTGAACGACCTGTAAATCCACTCATGAGAGCTGCACATGTCTGATTCGATGCCGCAACGCGCTGACTACCGTCACTTCCAACCGATCATCACGCGTTGGCACGATAACGATGTGTATGGTCACGTGAACAATGTCACCTACTACAGCTTCTTCGACACGGCGGTGAATACTTACCTGATTGAAGAGGGTGGGTTGGATATTCACGACGGTGAAGTGGTGGGGTTTGTGGTGAGTTCGGCGTGCGATTACTTTGCGTCGATCGCGTTTCCCGATCGCATAGAGATTGGCCTGCGCGTGGGCAAGTTGGGCAACAGCTCGGTGCAGTATGAGTTGGCGGTGTTCAAGTCAGGCGAAGACGATGCCTGTGCGGCGGGGCGCTTTGTGCACGTCTTTGTGGACCGCGCGTCGAACCAGCCGGTGACGATTCCGGGGCGGTTGCGCGAGGCGTTGCAGCGACTGGTGGTGTGAGGCAGCCATTGTGACCAATGAGGCTCAAATGTGGCAGCTGGCTTGCCTGCGATAGCGGTGGTTCAGGTTTAGTTGCGCTTCCTGACCCAACGCTATCGCGGGCAAGCCCGGCTCACACAGGGAGTTTCCGTGTGCCTTGGACCGTTGGCTTAACGGTGACGGTAGTGATGCTTGTTCTTGCGATGCCCGTACGCATGGCCACGGCCACGATGGTCATCACGGTCATAGCGACGGTTATCCCGCCCGCGATAGCGACGGTCGTCGTCATCGCTCTTGTTGCCCATGTAGTTGCCCAGCGCGCCACCTGCACCGCCGCCTGCGGCTGCGCCGATCAGGCTGCCGGTGTTGCCACCCATGCTGCGGCCCACCACGTTGCCGCCTGCCGCGCCGAGTGCGCCGCCAATGGCTGCTTCACCACGGCTGCGCTTGTCAGCGCCGACTGCACTGCCGCCCGCGCCGCCCAGCGCCGCGCCGATGGCCGAACCGGTGTTACCGCCGACCTGCTGGCCAACAACCGAACCTAGAACCCCGCCCAATGCGCCGCCCACACCGGCTTCGGTGGTGCCACCGGCCATGGCTGCGCCACTGACCAGGCCAAGGGACAACAAGAGAATCGAGGAAAACTTCATAGAGAGACCTCAAGAGGATGACGGCGCGATCCTGAGGTTGTATCGGGATGCTGACAATCGAAAACCGACCAGTGGTACAGGTTGTATACAATTCTCTAAGTTGCTGTTTTGTATGGGGAACTTAAGTTGTTTTTGCGAGTCTTTAACTACTTCGGAACGGCCGCTTTTATGCAAAAGCGGCCTTTTTTGTGCCTTGGGTTTTTAGTAGCCATGGCGAGCGGCCTGTTGTGGTGAGCGGGCTTGCCCCGCGTTGGGCTGCGAAGCGGCCCCTGATAATGTCACCGCATTCTGTCAGTCAGAAGGCAGTGCCTGGACCAGGGGCTGCTACGCAGCCCAACGCGGGGCAAGCCCGCTCGCCACAATCGGTCCCGGTGTCGCAACAAGCCCGCTCGCCACAACGGGTCTCGGTCAGGCCGAGCGTGCCATGATCAACCCGGTCGCACTCGCTGCTTCCAGACGGATCGCCACAAACTTCGATGTCGGCGTATGGCTGCCATCACCGGTGCTCTCCAGCGGCACCAGCGGGTTCACTTCCGGGTAGTAAGCGGCTGCCTGCCCCGCCGGAATATCAAACGCCAGCAACGTAAAGCCCTTCACTCGGCGTTCACGGCCATCTTCCCACAGCGAAACGATGTCGGCTTTCTGCCCGGGCTTGAAGCCCAGGCGGATGATGTCGGCTTCATTGACGAACAACACGTCACGCTGACCTTTCACGCCACGGTAGCGGTCGTCCAGGCCGTAAATGGTGGTGTTGTACTGATCGTGAGAGCGCATCGACTGCATGATCAGGTCCGGCACCCGGCCCGTGGCGTGGGTGCGTTCGTGGATCAAGTCTTTGGGCAGCACGTTGGGGCGGAAATTGGCGCGGCCCGAGGGCGTGTTCCAGCGGCGTGCGCCGGCGGAGTTGCCCAGGTAGAAACCGCCCGGGTGTTTGATGCGCTCGTTGAAGTCCTTGAAGCCTGGGATGGTGTCGGCGATCAGGTCGCGGATGCGCCCGTAGTCGGCGACCAGCCAGTTCCAGTCCACCGGTTTGCTGCCCAGGGTTGCGGCAGCAATGCCGGCAAGAATCGCAGGCTCGGATTTCATCAGCTTCGACAGTGGCTGCAGTTGGCCATTGGAGCCGTGAACCATGCTGAACGAGTCTTCCACCGTGACCGCTTGCGGGCCGTCGGCCTGGATATCGATGTCGGTACGGCCCAGGCACGGCAGGATCAGCGCGTCTTTACCGTGCATCAAATGGCTGCGGTTGAGCTTGGTGCTGATCTGCACGGTCAGGTCGCAGCTGCGCAGCGCTTCAAAGGTGCGCGGGCTATCGGGCGTGGCTTGGGCGAAGTTACCGCCCAGGCCGATAAACACTTTGGAGCGGCCTTCGAGCATCGCGTGGATGGCTTCCACGACGTTATGGCCATTGTGGCGCGGCACCTGGAACTGGAAGCGCCGTTCCAGGGAATCGAGGAATGCCACGGGTGGGCGTTCGTTGATGCCCATGGTGCGGTCGCCCTGCACGTTGCTGTGGCCGCGCACCGGGCACAGGCCGGCGCCTGGGCGGCCGATGTTGCCGCGCAGCAGCATCAGGTTGGCGATTTCCTGGATGGTCGGCACTGAGTGGCGATGCTGGGTGATGCCCATCGCCCAGCACATGATCACGTTCTTGCCTTTGGCGTACATGCGCGCCGCTTGCTCGATCTCCACCAGGGTCAGGCCGGACTGCTCGACGATCTCATCCCACGAGGTGTCATCGATCTGGCCGAGGTACTCCAGCACGTTGGTGGTGTGCTCGTTGAGGAAGTCGTGATCGAACACGGCTTCTTTGCCTTCGGCCTGGGCCAGGCGCTCCCACAGCAGCAGGAACTTGGCCATGCCGCGCAGGATGGCCATGTCGCCGCCCAGTGCCGGGCGGAAGTAGGCGGTGTTGGTCGGCTTGTCGCCGTTGGTGAGCATTTCCAGCGGGTGTTGCGGGTGCTGGAAGCGTTCCAGGCCGCGCTCTTTCAGCGGGTTGATGCACACCACCTGAGCGCCGCGTTTAACTGCCTCACGCAACGGTTCGAGCATGCGCGGGTGGTTGGTGCCGGGGTTCTGGCCCCATACGAAAATCGCATCGGCGTGTTCGAAGTCGTCAAAGGTCACCGTGCCTTTGCCAACCCCCACGCTTTGCGCCAGGGCTACGCCGCTGGCTTCGTGGCACATGTTCGAGCAGTCCGGGAAGTTGTTGGTGCCATAGGCGCGCACAAACAGCTGATACAGGTACGCCGCTTCGTTGCTGGCGCGGCCCGAGGTGTAGAACTCGGCCATGTCCGGGCTTGGCAGTGCGTTGAGGTGCTTGCCGACCAGGTCGAACGCCGCTTCCCAGCTGATCGGCGTGTAGCGGTCAGTTTCGGCGTCATAGCGCATCGGCTCGGTCAGACGGCCCTGGTATTCCAGCCAATAATCGCTTTGCTCCAGCAGTGCGGTGACGCTGTGCTTGGCAAAAAATGCGGCATCCACGCGGCGTTTGGTGGCTTCCCAGTTGACCGCCTTGGCGCCGTTTTCGCAGAACTTGACCATGCCGCTTTCCGGCGAGTCGCCCCAGGCGCAGCCCGGGCAGTCGAAACCGCCGTTCTGGTTGGTCTTGAGCATCATGCGCAGGTTTTTCAGCGCGTTGTCGCTGGTCAACCAGGCCTGCGCCACGCTGATCAGCGCGCCCCAGCCGCCAGCCGGGCCTTTGTAGGGCTTGTAGCGCGGAGTCGGGGTTTGGTCGGCTTGGTGGTGCTGGCTCATGACTGGTTCTCCATCGCAGGGCTGTAGACCCGCGGCGCACTTTTCTGCGGCAGGTGGATGAGATTGAGGTTGTGTCGGCGGGCCCATTGCAAGGCGAGGCCAGTGGGCGACGACAGGCTGACCAAGGTTTGGATGCCTGCGCGCAGAACTTTCTGGATTAATTCGAGGCTGCAGCGACTGGTGACAATCGCCAGGCCGCCGTCGGTCGGAATCTTTTGGCGGATCAAGGCGCCGATCAGCTTATCCAGGGCGTTATGCCGGCCGATGTCTTCGCGGCCCATCAGCAATTCGCCCTGATTATTCATAAATACCGCCGCATGCACTGCGCCGCTGTATTGGCCCAACGGCTGGAACGCGCTGATGCGCTGGCGCAGGCCGTCGAGCCATTCGGCGGGTGGCAAAGGCGCGCCGGGCAGCACTTGAAGGTCTGGCAGGGCTTGCTCCACCGCCTCGACACCGCACAAACCGCAGCCACTGGTGCCTGCCAATTGGCGGCGCTGCTGCTTGAGGTTCCAGAAGGCACGACTGGAAATTTGCACCTGAGCGTACTGGGCGGAGCCCGAACCGCTGAGTTTCAAGTCATATATGTCGCTAACGTCGGCGATAATGCCGCTGCCGATGCTGAAGCCGACGATAAAATCTTCCAGGTCCGTGGGCGTCACCAACATGACCGCCTGGCTGATGTCGTTATAGGCAATCGCCAACGCCACTTCTTCCGCCAACGCTGTGCTGGCGACTTCTGTGTGTTCGAGGTTGCAAAACTGGTAGCTCTGGCTGGAGGCGGGCGCGGGCGTTTCGAGGGCGGGGGCCGCGCAGAGTGGGCGCTTGGCGTTCATGTGGCAGTACCACCGGCGGATTGATCAGTGTTTAGACTAGGCGCGACAAAGGGTCGCGTCTAATCGCCAGTACTGATCTATCGATAGATGGCGTCGATCAAGGCTCTTGCTGCGATTTTTGAAACAGCGCGAAACAGGCTTCCGCCAATGCCGAACGCGGTGCGCTGCGACGCATGATCAGCCCTAGGCGAGCCAATGTGTGAGCGTCTTCAATGGGTTGCAGGCGCAGGTGCTCAGTCAGTGCATCCAGGCCGCCGTCCAGTGGCATCACCGCGCAACACAGGCCGCCGTGAACGGCTTGTAACAATTGATGCACGGCATCGGTTTGCAGCAGCGGTTGCGGGTGGAGCCCGCGACTGTGGAAGTTGTGGTCGATGGACTGACGGAAATGCATGCCGCTGGTGAGCATGCCCAGCGGCAGTTCGATCAGCGCTTCCCAGCTCAATGGCTTGTCGCCGAAGCTGAAAAAACGTTGGTCGTAGAGCAGGCCCATGCGGGTTTCGCCCAAGGCCAGCGAGTCGAAGCGCTCGTTATCCAGGCGCTCCAGGTAGGACACGCCGAGGTCCAGGCGGTTGCTCGCCAGCTGTTCGAGGATTTGCTCGGAGCTCAATGCCGACAGTTCAAAGCGCAGGCTCGGATGCTCTTCGTGCAGTTGCTTCATCAAGGCCAAGGGATCGAAGCTCGACAACGGCACCACACCCAGGCGCAAGGTGCCGACCAGATTGCCGCGACAGGCCGCCGCTTCGGCCTGCAAGCCGTCATAGGCCGCCAGCACCGTACGCGCCCACGCCAGCACGCGTTCGCCCGGCGCGGTAAAGCCTTCAAAGCGCTGGCCACGATTGACCAGCGGCAAGTCCAGCTCTTCTTCCAGGTTACGCAAGCGCATCGACAGGGTCGGCTGGGTGATATGGCAGCGCGCGGCCGCCTGGCCGAAGTGGCGCGTCTCGTCGAGGGCGATGAGGAATTTCAACTGTTTGATGTCCATCTTCGCTCCGGGCTTATTCCAATGGCGGGGGATTCTAGCGCGTTTGGGTCTTTGGTCGGCCTGGAACCCAAGACAGCAGGACTGGTCTAGTCTTGGGCATCTGGAACTTAAAAACCCAAGGAGAGCGCACCATGAGTATTTTTAGCTTTGTTAAGGAAGCAGGCGAGAAGCTTATTGACCTGTTGACGCCGGGTAACGCCAACGCAAGTGATGAGTTGAAGAAACACATCAGCGATGTCGGGCTCGGAAACCCGAATATCACCGCAACCGTTGATGGCGACAAGGTCACCGTGAAGGGTGAAGTTGCCACTCAGGAAGAGAAAGAAAAAATCATCCTGGCTGCAGGCAACATCGCAGGTGTTGGCAGTGTAGAAGACCAGATCACCGTGACCGGCCCGGCTGTGACAGCTGCCCGTTTCGTCGTCGTGAAAAAGGGCGATACGCTGAGCGCGATTTCCCTGGCGATGTACGGCAACGCCAACCAGTACAACAAGATCTTTGAGGCCAACAAGCCATTGCTCAAAGATGTGAACAAAATTTACCCAGGGCAGACACTGCGCATTCCTGAGTAATACGCGGGCCCAACGGTGGGAGCGGGTTTGTGTGGGAGCTGGCTTGCCTGCGATAGCATCACCTCGGTGTCATTGATAAACCGAGGTGCCGATATCGCGGGCAAGCCCGGCGCCCACACAAGGCCGCTCCCACTTTTGATTAGAGCCCGGCGATCAGATCCCGGTAATCCCCCACCGCCGCAAACTCTGCCGTGTCCTTTGGCCCCTTCTTGCTGTCCGGTTCTTTCACTGCCAGCAGATGCCCCACGCCAAAATCGCGCGCGCTGCGCAGGATCGGCAAGGTGTCATCGATAAACAGGCTACGGGCCGGGTCGAAGTGGATGTCGGCGTGCAGGGCTGCCCAGAATTGTGGGTCTTCCTTGGGAAAACCATAGTCATGGGAGCTGATCAACCGCTCGAAATACGGCGCCAGTTCAATGCGTTCCAACTTCAAAGACAGCGAATCACGATGCGCGTTGGTGATCAGAATCACGCGCTTGCCGGCCTGTTTGATCGCCGCCAGAAAGGTATCCGCGTCCGGGCGCAGGGCAATCAGGTGGGCCGTTTCCAACTTGAGTTCGCGCACCGGAATATTCAGCTCCGTGCTCCAGAAATCCAGGCAATACCATTGCAACTGTCCCGCGTTACGCTCGAACAGTGGCTGCAATTCCATATCGGCCATGGCGCGGCTCACGCCGTGCAGCTCGGCGTAGCGCTGGGGCAGGTGCTCCATCCAGAAATGGTTGTCGAAATGCAGGTCGAGCAAGGTGCCGTCCATGTCCAGCAGGACGGTGTCGATGGCGTGCCAGGGCAAAGAGGGCATGGGGTGTTCTCATGTAAGTAAAGATATCCGACACAGACAATCGGAAAAGCCACGGTATAGTAACCCGATCACGCCAAGGAGCCGCTTATGCGCCAGAAACCCACCGTCCTCGCCCGCGAAATAGTCGCCAGTAGCCGTTTGTTCCGCGTGGAGGAAGTGCAATTGCGCTTTTCCAATGGCGTTGAACGGACCTACGAGCGCCTGGTAGGCCGCGGTGCCGGCTACGGCGCGGTGATGATCGTGGCGATGATTGACGACGATCATGCGTTGCTGGTGGAAGAGTACTGCGGCGGCACCGATGAATATGAGGTGTCGTTGCCCAAGGGGCTGATCGAACCCGGCGAAGACGTACTGGCGGCGGCCAACCGTGAACTCAAGGAAGAGGCCGGTTATGGCGCGCGTCAGTTGGAACACATCACCGAGCTGTCGTTGTCGCCCGGCTACATGAGCCAGAAAATCCAGGTGGTGTTGGCCACCGATCTGTACGAAGAGCGCCTGGAAGGCGATGAGCCTGAGCCGATGCGGGTCGATCGGGTTAACCTGCGCGAGCTGTCGCAGCTTGCGCAAAATGAGCAGTTCAGCGAGGGGCGCGCCCTGGCGGCACTGTATCTGGTACGAGACCTGTTGACCCAGCGTGGAGCGTTTATCGCATGAGCGAACTGTTTTTAGGCCACCCGTTTATTGCCCCTGTGATTGAGCTGGCCCGTCAGGCCGGTGAAGTGATCCTGCCGTATTGGCGCGCCGACGTGGCGGTCACCTCCAAGTCGGATGACTCGCCGGTGACGGCAGCGGACCTGGCCGCTCACCATCTGATTCTCGCCGGCCTTACCGCGCTCGACCCGAGCATTCCGGTGCTGTCCGAAGAAGACGCGGATATCGACCAAAGTGTGCGTGCGGGCTGGCAGCGCTGGTGGCTGGTTGACCCGCTGGATGGCACCAAGGAATTTATCTCTGGCAGCGAAGAGTTCACCGTCAATATCGCCTTGATCGAACAAGGCCGCGTGGTGTTTGGCGTGGTATCGATGCCCACCAGTGGCCGTTGCTACTTCGGTGGCGCGGGGCTGGGGGCGTGGCGTTCTGATGTGAACGAAGCACCCAAGCAGATACAGGTACGCCAGACGCCGGCAGCGGGTGAAGTTTTCACCGTGGTTGCCAGCCGTCGCCACAGCAGCCCTGAACAGGAGCGCCTGCTGCACGGCTTGAGCGAAGGCCTGGGAGCGTTGAAGCTGGCGAATATCGGCAGCTCGCTGAAATTCTGCCTGTTGGCCGAAGGCAGTGCCGATTGCTACCCACGTTTGGCGCCGACGTCGCAATGGGACACCGCAGCGGCCCAGGGCGTGTTGGAAGGCGCGGGCGGCGAGGTGTTGGAGTTGAGTGGTGAGCCGTTCAGCTATCCGGCGCGTGAATCGTTGTTGAACCCGTTCTTTTTGGCGCTGCCGGCCAAGGCCGCATGGCGGGAACGCCTGCTGACCCTGGCGAGATCTTGAGCCCGGCGTAGATTCAATGTGGGAGCTGGCTTGCCTGCGATTTCAATAGATCAGCCACCAACGCTGTGACTGTCAGACCGCTATCGCAGCGTATCTACATAACTTCCGATAACCGCAAAATAGGTAGCAGGCGACCTTTCGTGGCGAGCGGGGCAAGCCCCGCGTTGGGCTGCGAAGCGGCCCCAATAAGAACACCGCGCTCTGCTTATAGACCGCAGTTTCAGGTTTTAGGGCTGCTTCGCAACCCAACGCGGGGCAAGCCCGCTCGCCACGGAGGGTGGTGTCGCCATTCGAGATTGTGTAGATACCGTGGTAATCCAGCTCCCATATTTTTTGGGGGGTGGCGGTTAACGGTGCAAGACGTACTGGCCAGTGAACGCCACCGCGCGCTCCTCACTCCCCTCATTCACAATCCACGTCTCCAGCGTCAGCCGCGCGCGACCATAACGGTTATACGTCGCCACAAAACGCTTCCACACCTTCTCCTCCGGCGCCCTGCACACCACCGTCGCATCCCGTGTGACGGGCAGCGGATAGCTGATCTGCCCTTCCTGAATCACGATATGCCCGTCTTCGATGCCTTCTTCACGCAATTGCAGGTGCAGCCAGCCCCAGCCCGCCAGCACGGCGCCGCAATACAGGCTGCCGCCGAACATGGTGCTCTTGTGGTTGATATTGGCTTGCAAGGGCAGGTGCAGCTGCAATTGGCCGTGTTGCCAGTCGAGCACCTTGAGGCCCATTTCCCGGGTAAGCGGGATGTCGTGGTGCAGGATGGATTCCAGGTAACGGCTGTCGCGGCTCATGGCGGCCTCTTGGCGAGTGGGCGGGGTCATTCGTCGTCGGCGCTGTGGCTGGCGCTGTCGGCGAAGTTCAGGCCGTGCTTGCGCAGTTTGTCGTGCAGGGTTTTGCGCGGTATGCCCAAGGCTTCCGCGAGGCTGCGCACCGAGCTGTGAGGGCGGGTCAGCTCAGCGGCGATCAGGCTTTTTTCGAACTGCTCGACTTGTTCGCTCAGACCGCCCGGCGTGGAGGTCAGGACGCCAGCGGCAGGGTTGTCCGCCGTGGCGTCCAGTGCCAGCTCGAGCCCCAGGGCAAAGCGTTCTGCCGCATTCTGCAGTTCGCGCACATTGCCGGGCCAGCTATGGCGCAGCAGCAGCGCGCGCTGGCCCGGTTGCAGTTCGTTAAGCGGCAGGCCGTGACGGCTGCTGGCCTCGTCGGCAAAGTGTTGAAACAGCATCAAGGCATCCTCGCCGCGCTCGCGCAACGGTGGAATGCGCAGCGGTGCCACATTGAGGCGGTAATACAAGTCGGCGCGAAAGCGGCCCTGATCGGCAGCCTGGCGCAGGTCTTCCTTGGTGGCAGCGATGATGCGGATATCCAGCGGGATCAGTTGATTGCCCCCCAGGCGTTCCACCACGCGCTCCTGCAGCAGGCGCAACAGCTTGACCTGCACGTCCAGGCTCATGCTTTCGATTTCATCGAGAAACAGCGTGCCGCCGTTGGCGAATTCGAATTTGCCGATACGGCGTTTCTGCGCGCCGGTAAATGCCCCCGGCTCATGGCCGAACAGCTCGCTCTCGACCACCGATTCCGCCAGGGCGCCGGCGTTGATCGCCACAAATGGCCCGCTGCGTCGGCTGGACAGGTCGTGCAGCGCACGCGCCACCACCTCTTTGCCGGCGCCGGTTTCGCCGAGGATCAGCACGTCGGCGCGGGTCGCGGCCAGGGCGCCGATCTGCTCGCGCAGGCGCAGCATTTGCGGCGAATGCCCGACCAGGCGCGTGCTCAATTGCTGACGGTCACTGAGGGCCAGGCGCAGGCTGCGGTTGTCCAGCACCAGGCGGCGCAGGGCCAGGGCGCGGCGCACGCTGTCGAGCAGGGCATCGCTGGCGAAGGGTTTTTCAAGAAAGTCATAGGCGCCGGCCCGCATGGCTTGCACCGCCAGCGGCACGTCGCCGTGGCCGGTGATCAACAGCACTGGCAGTTCCGGGTCCTGGCCGTGCAGTTCGGCGAGCAACTCCAGGCCGTCCATGCCAGGCATGCGGATGTCGCTGACCACCACGCCCGGCCAGTCCCGCGACAGGCGCGCAGTGAGGCCGGTGGCTTCGCCCAGGGTCAGGACGTTCAGCCCGGCCAGGTCCAGGGTCTGGCACAGGGCCTGACGCAGGTGTGGATCGTCGTCGATCAACACCACCTGAATCTGGTTATCGATACTCATACACTGCGGTCCTCGGACGGTTGCAGACTGACGCCCGGCGAGCCGGCACGCAATTTCAAGGTTAACAGCGCGCCGCCTTCCTTGTGGTTGGCAAACAGCAATTCGCCGCCAAAGGCACGCATCAACGTGTCACAAATTGCCAGCCCCAACCCAAGGCCCTGGGTGCGCGTCTTGGTTGTGTAGAACGGCTCGCTGGCGCGGCCCAGGGCTTCCATGCAAAAACCTGGACCGTTGTCGCGAATGTACAGGTTGACGCCCTGTTCGGTGGTTTGGGCACTCAACCAGAGTTTGCGCGGCGGGCCTTTTTCGGTGAGGGCGTCGAGGGCGTTAGCCAGCAAGTTGCCGAGTACCTGGCGCAGACGGGTTTCGCCGGCTTGTACCCACAGGGTTGCTTCTGGCAAATCACGGATCAGCTCGACTTCCATCGAGCGTCGCCGCTTGGCCAGCAACGCCAATGCATCGTCCAGCGCCGGTTGCAGGGCCACGCTTTCCGGTGCGTGGCGGTCGCGGCGGGCGAACGCGCGCAGATGCGCGATGATCGAGGCCATGCGCCCGGTCAGTTCGCTGATCAGTTTGAGGTTGCCGCGAGCGTCATTGGTGCGCTCGTGGTCGAGCAGGATTTCGGCGTTTTCTGCATAGCTACGAATCGCCGCGAGCGGTTGATTGAGTTCGTGGCTGATGCTCGCCGACATGGTCCCCAGCGCTGACAGTTTGCCGGCTTGCACCAGATCGTCCTGGGCACGAACCAGCTCCTGCTGGGCGTGTTCGCGCTCAAGCACTTCCTGCTTCAGACGCCGGTTGAGGCCTTCAAGGTCGCTGGTGCGCTCGATCACGCGGGCTTCCAGTTCGCGGCGCGCCTTGGCTTCAAACGCGATGCGTTCCAGATAATGGCGACGGCGCTGCATCATCAAGCCCAGCAGCAGCATCAGTACCAGCAACGTGGCGCCGCCGACCGCTACCACCGTGCGCACCGGGCGATTGATCAGCGAGCGCGGCGCCAGAATTTCCACTGTCCAGCCGGTTTCGGCAATGGCCGAGGATTGGCGCAGCCACGCCGTCGTACTCAAGGCCAGCGGCTGTGGGTCGCGCGTTGGGTAGGGCTGGATCGCGATGATGGCTTGGCGCTCTTCGGCAGTCAGCGGCCGTGTCGCACGGAATCGCCATTGCGGGCGCGACGTAAGGATCACCACGCCGTTGTGGTCCGTCACCAGCAGTTGTTCCGGGGTTTTGCCCCACAGGCTTTCGGTATGGTCCAGGTCGACCTTGACCACCAGCACGCCGATGATCTTGTCGCCATCGCGCACGGCGGCGGCGAAGAAGTAGCCGCGTTTGGCCGACGTGGTGCCCAGGCCGAAAAACCGGCCCAGGCGCCCGGCCATGGCTTCGCTGAAATAGGGGCGAAACGAGAAATTGCGCCCGACAAAGCTGTCCTGCTTGTCCCAGTTGGAGGCGGCGAGCGTTTTGCCGGTGGTGTCCATCAGGTACATCACTTCCACCCCGGCCTGGGCGGCGACGTTCTTGAGCAACAGGTTGGCGTTGACCAGGTTGGTGCTGACATCGGGCGCATCCAGCGCGGTGCGCAGGGCCGGCAAGTCACCCAGAATCTGGGGCAGCACTTCATAGCGGTGCAGGGTGCCGAGCAGGTTGGCGACGTAGAGGTCGAGGGTCTGGCGGTTTTGACTGGCCAGTTCGCTGCCGTAATAACGCTCGGCCAGGTGTTCCAGCGGCCACAGCAGCGGTGCCAGGCACAACGCCAACAGGGCGAGGCTGCGCCAGCGGGGTCTTCGCGGAAGGGGTGGAGTCATGGGAATCATGCGCCTGTGGGGACAGGCGCATTATGCCTAGCTGTGGTGCGTGATGCTGTTGTTATGCGATCAGGTCTTTTGGCTCGGTGTTACCCAGGCGCTCACCTTGATAGCTGCCGTCCTGGACGCGGCGGCACCAGTCGAGGTTATCGAGGTACCACTGCACCGTTTTGCGCAGGCCGGTTTCGAAGGTTTCTTCGGGCACCCAACCCAGTTCGTGCTCAATCTTGCTGGCATCGATCGCGTAGCGCTGATCGTGGCCCGGGCGATCCTTGACGAAAGTGATCAGGTCGGTGAATTTTTCCACGCCCGCCGGGCGATTGGGTGCCAGTTCTTCGAGCAGGCCACAAATGCCGCGTACCACGTCGATATTCTTCTGCTCGTTGTGGCCGCCGATGTTGTAGGTCTCGCCCACCACACCTTCGGTAACCACTTTGAACAGCGCGCGAGCGTGATCTTCGACGAACAGCCAGTCGCGCACTTGCAAGCCATCACCGTAGACCGGCAGTGGCTTGCCGGCGAGGGCGTTGAGGATGACCAGCGGGATCAGCTTTTCGGGGAAGTGGAACGGCCCGTAGTTGTTCGAGCAGTTGGTCAGCAGCACCGGCAAACCGTAAGTGCGCTGCCACGCGCGGACCAGGTGGTCGGACGCCGCCTTGCTGGCCGAGTACGGCGAGCTGGGCGCGTAAGGCGTGGTTTCAGTGAACAGGTCGTCCACGCCGTGCAGGTCGCCATAAACCTCATCGGTAGAGATATGGTGAAAGCGAAACGCGCTCTTGGCCGGCTCTTCCAGCGTTTGCCAGTAAGCGCGAGTGGCTTCCAGCAAGCTGTAGGTGCCGACGATGTTGGTCTGGATAAAATCCGACGGGCCATCAATGGAGCGGTCTACGTGCGACTCGGCCGCCAGGTGCATGATTGCCTGAGGCTCAAAGCGCGCAATCACGGCGCTGACCGCGGCCTGGTCGATGATATCGGCCTGCACGAACTCATAGCGGCTATTGGACGCAATGCTGGTCAGCGATTCCAGGTTGCCGGCGTAGGTGAGTTTGTCCAGGTTGAGCACTTCGTGCTCGGTGTTTTGAATCAGGTGACGAACCAGGGCGGAACCGATAAAACCGGCACCGCCGGTGATGAGAATACGCATGTCGAGGGCCTTTTCCTTAGACGAAGACTTGGCGAAGTTGGCATAGCTTGAGTTGTGAATCGGGACGGCGCAAGCCCGGTATGCGTGAGGGGTTGATTAACAGCCCCGAACAATGGCGATATAGGCGCCTGAAAAAGCAGAGGTCGCCACAATGTTGCTCGCCACATTGATCCATCGTGCCAGTTTGCCTTGCCCACAAATAAGCGCCGATCAAGCCGCGCAATTGCTCGAGCAACATTACGGTTTGACGGGCGCGTTGCAGTCGCTGGGCAGCCAACAAGACCTCAATTACCGAGTTGACAGCGAGCGTGGCCGCTTTGTTCTGAAGATCTGCCGGGGCGACTACGCCGCCGTTGAACTGCAGGCCCAGCACGCCGCCCTCAATAACCTGCAAGCGCACGTGCGCGTGCCCAAGGTGAACCGCGCACTGACCGGGGAAGACCTGCTGACCGTCACCGTGGGCGGGCAAACCGTGCACCTGCGGTTGCTTGACTATATCGACGGCCAGCCCCTGACGCAGCTGCCGCACCTGGGCCGTGACGTAATCGCAGGCTTCGGTGAGTTGTGTGGACAGGTCAGCCGCGCACTGGAGCATTTCGAGCACCCGGGCCTGGACCGCACGTTGCAATGGGACCCGCGCCACGCCCATGCACTGATCACGCACCTGCTGGCCAACCTGGATAACCTGCCGCACCGCGACGCCATCGAGCGCGCGGCCAACCACGTACACGCGCGCCTTCAGCCTTTGGTCGATCACCTGCCGTGGCAAGCCGTACACCTGGACATCACCGATGACAACGTCGTCTGGCAGCGCGACGCCCAGCGGCATTGGCAGGTCCAGGGCGTGATTGATTTCGGCGATTTGGTGCACACCTGGCGCATTGCCGACCTGTCGGTGACCTGCGCGGCGCTGTTGCACCATGCCGATGGAGACCCCTTTGCCATCCTGCCGGCGATCCAGGCCTGCCACGCGGTGACGCCATTGCAGCGCGAGGAATTACAGGCGTTATGGCCGCTGATCGTGGCGCGCGCGGCGGTGCTGGTGCTCAGCAGCGAACAGCAGCAACGCCTTGATCCTGACAACACTTACCTGCTGAAAAATGCCGAGCACGAGTGGGAAATTTTTCATGTGGCGACCTCGGTGCCGTATGCGCTGATGGAGGCGGCGATCCTGAGCTGTGTCGCAGAAGCGTTGCCGCCGATGGCCGACCAAGACTTCGCGCCGTTGCTGCCTGGCCTGGTGGGGCGTGAGTTTGCGCTGATCGACCTGGGCGTACTCAGCCCGCATTTCGAGGCCGGCAATTGGGAGTTGCCCGGCATAGACCGCCGG
This sequence comes from Pseudomonas sp. HT11, assembly GCF_044875395.1. Taxonomy (NCBI): domain Bacteria; kingdom Pseudomonadati; phylum Pseudomonadota; class Gammaproteobacteria; order Pseudomonadales; family Pseudomonadaceae; genus Pseudomonas; species Pseudomonas sp. HT11. The sequence goes on from NZ_CP173217.1 coordinate 322,772, forward strand.
TTGCTGGATGAAGCGGCGACCGTGCATGGGTTGGCGGCCAGCCGGTATGGGCAATACCGGTTGTCGCGAACGCGCGCCGACAGTGCCGTCGAGCCGCAGACTTTCCCGCTTCACGTGGAATTGCATCTGCCTCACGGCACCGTCTTGGAAGCGCCCTTTGGCGGTACGTTGCGCCCAGGCGACGACGGTCTGTTGTGCTTGCATGCCGCTCAACTGAGCCTGCGTGTCGGCGGCGTGAAAACCGCATTGAAACCGGGCTCGGTGCTGGTGAAGGGGCAACTGCTCGGTGAGGTGCACGCCCCGCTCACCGTACAGTTATGCCGTGCCGAGCTCGAGCCGCCGTTGTTCTGCACGCCGTCCAGGGCGCCGGCGTGGCAAGCCCTCTGCCCGTCGCCGGCCACGTTGCTGGGGCTGGCCTGTGATGCCGAGCCGGAACTGGACCCCGAAGCTCTGCTGGCGCGTCGGGATGCCAGTTTCGCTCGCTCGCAGAAGCACTATTACGTCGACCCGCCGCGCATCGAGCGCGGCTGGCGCAACCACCTGATCGACATGCAGGGCCGTTTCTACCTGGACATGCTCAACAACGTCGCCGTGCTGGGCCATGGCCACCCGCGCATGGCGGCGGTGGCGGCGCGGCAATGGTCGCTGCTCAACACCAATTCGCGCTTTCACTATGCGGCAATTGCCGAGTTTTCCGAGCGTTTGCTGGCATTGGCGCCAGAGGGCATGGACCGAGTGTTTCTGGTCAACAGCGGCACCGAGGCCAATGACCTGGCGATTCGCCTGGCCTGGGCCTACAGCGGCGGGCGCGACATGCTCAGCGTGCTGGAGGCGTACCACGGCTGGTCGGTGGCGGCGGATGCGGTGTCGACCTCGATTGCCGACAACCCGCAGGCGTTGAGCAGCCGCCCGGACTGGGTGCACCCGGTGACCGCGCCGAACACCTATCGCGGCGAGTTCCGTGGGCAGGACAGTACGCCGGATTACGTGCGAAGCGTGGAACACAACCTGGCGAAAATCGCCGCGAGTAAACGCCAGTTGGCAGGGTTCATATGCGAGCCGGTCTACGGCAATGCGGGGGGCATTTCCCTGCCGCCGGGTTATTTGCAGCAGGTGTACGCGCGGGTGCGCGCCCAGGGCGGCGTGTGCATCGCCGATGAGGTGCAGGTGGGTTATGGGCGCATGGGCCATTTTTTCTGGGGCTTTGAAGAGCAGGGCGTGGTGCCGGACATCATCACCATGGCCAAGGGCATGGGGAACGGCCAACCGTTGGGCGCGGTGATCACCCGGCGCGAAATTGCCGAGGCGCTGGAGGCCGAAGGGTATTTCTTCTCGTCGTCGGGGGGCAGCCCAGTCAGCTGTCAGATCGGCATGGCCGTGCTGGACGTGATGCAGGAAGAAAAGCTGTGGGAAAACGCCCAGGTGGTGGGCGGGCATTTCAAGGCGCGCTTGGAGCAGTTGATTGATCGTCACCCGCTGGTCGGCGCTGTTCATGGCTCCGGCTTCTATCTGGGGCTGGAGTTGGTGCGCGACCGCCTTACCCTGGAACCGGCCACCGAAGAAACGGCGTTGCTGTGTGACCGGTTACGGGAGCTGGGGATTTTCATGCAGCCTACGGGTGACTACCTCAATATCCTCAAGATCAAGCCGCCGATGGTCACGTCCAAACGCAGCGTGGACTTCTTCGTCGACATGCTGTCGAAGGTGCTGGATGAACAATTGTAATAGTCGATTGTTATCGGTTATCTGCTGTATTGCTTTCTGTTTATCGTCTGTTTTTCCTTTTAAAGCCGATTTTTATCCGTTATAAAGTCGGTCTTCACCCCATTCGGAGCCCTGAACGCCATGACCACCCTGCACAGCACACCTCGCGCCGATGGCTTCTACATGCCCGCCGAATGGGCTCCACAGACTCAAACCTGGATGATCTGGCCTGAGCGCCCGGACAACTGGCGCCTGGGTGGTAAGCCCGCGCAGGCTGCGCACGTGGCGGTGGCCAAGGCCATCGCGCGCTTTGAGCCGGTGACGGTGGGTGTGTCGGCCGGGCAATACGAAAACGCGCGCGCACGGTTGGACGTGCCGAATATTCGCGTGGTGGAAATGTCCAGCGATGACGCTTGGGTGCGCGACACCGGCCCGACCTTCGTGATCAACAACAGCGGCGAAGTGCGCGGCGTGAACTGGGATTTCAATGCTTGGGGCGGTTTCGACGGCGGCCTCTATGCGCCGTGGAACCGTGACTCGCAGGTGGGCGGCAAGATTCTCGAGATCGAACGTGCGCCGCGCTACCGCACCGAAGGCTTCGTGCTGGAAGGTGGCTCGATCCATGTGGACGGGGAAGGCACGTTGATCACCACCGAAGAATGCCTGTTGAACCGCAATCGCAACCCGCACCTGGATCGCGCGGCCATCGAAGCGGTGCTCAGCGCCAATCTGGCTGTGGATAAGATCATCTGGTTGCCGGACGGTCTGTTCAATGACGAAACCGATGGCCATGTGGATAACTTCTGCTGCTATGTGCGCCCAGGCGAAGTGCTGCTGGCGTGGACCGACGACCCGCAAGACCCGAACTACGCGCGCTGCCACGCTGCCATGGATGTGCTGCAAAGCAGCACCGACGCCCAAGGGCGCGCATTCATAGTGCATAAAATGCCGATCCCGGGGCCGCTGTATGCCACCGAAGACGAGTGCGCGGGCGTCGACCCGGTGGACGGTAGCCAGGAACGTAACCCGAGCGTGCGGTTGGCCGGTTCCTACGTGAATTTCCTGATCGTCAACGGCGGCATCATCGCGCCAAGCTTCGACGACCCGTTGGACAGTCAGGCCAAGCAGATTCTGCAGAACCTGTTCCCGCAGCACGAAGTGGTGATGGTGCCGGGGCGCGAACTGTTACTGGGTGGCGGCAATATCCATTGCCTGACCCAACAACAGCCGGCGCCGCACAAAAACTGAGTGCAGTTGTAACAGCGTCTGAACAACAGCGCGGCGCTACCCCTTCATAGCGCTGATAGCAAGCCCGCGGCCCTGCACGGCCGCGGGCTTTTTTGTATCCGAATGCCTATAAATACGGGACATTGGCATAGCTCTTGTATCGGTGTGGTCACAGTGACTCGAGGCGATGACTGCGCAGTTCTGTCACAAACCTTGAGTAAGTTAGCCGCTCACGCAGTAGGAGAGAGCGCTGAAATGAATGCCGATATCAACCTGATCTACACGCGCCCGTTCCACCCCACGCGGGTCAACGGTGATGCGATCCATGCGTTGGCGCTCTGGTTGAAGGCAAACAGCTCGCGGCGGGTCAGTCACGCTGACTTGCGCCGTGTGATGAGTGAACGTTACCCGGCGGGGCTGTTCAGTGAGGATGAAGTGCGCGCGTTGTGTGAATTGTTGAAAAACTGAAGGGCACTGAGATCAGCGATGGCAGCGGGCTTGCCTGCGATGGCATCGCAGCCAAGCCCGCTCGTACATGAGGGTGTCAGGTTTTAGAAACTGTAGGTGCCCGTTACAACCAGGCTACGTGGCTCGCCCGGCTGGATCTGCGCCGCACTGGTGGCCGAAGCGTAATAGTGTTTGTCGGCAATATTGTTCAGCGCCGCGCGTAGGTCCCATTGCTTCTGGCGGAACCCGGCCAATGCGTCCCACCGCCCATAACCTGGCAGCGCCACGGTGTTGAGGTTGTCGGCGTAACGGTCACCCACCAGGGTCAGACCGGTTTCGGCATACCAGCCCATCTCGGGTTTCCAGGTGATAAACAAGCTGGCATTGCGCTTGGCCACATCGCTGATGCGCTTGCCTTCAAAGCCATTGTTGTCCTTCTCGACTTTGGCATCCTGCAGGCCGATGCCACCACGCACATACCAATTGCCGACGAGCTTGCCGGTAGCCGTCAGTTCCACGCCGCGCGAGCGTTGCATGCCGGTGAGCAGGGTGATGGTGCGGTCGAGCGGGTCGCTGGTGCGGCGGTTACAAAGCTCAAGCTCGTACACGGCGAGGGTGGTGCTCAGGCGGTCGTCGAGCCAATCGCTCTTCACGCCGATTTCCTTCTGTTTGGTCAGTTCGGGGCTCAGGTCGTTGACGCTGCCAGCGGCATTGGGCGTGATACCGATCAGGCCACCGCCCGCGGGGGAGAAGGTTTTGCTCCACGAGGCATAAAACGAGTGATGTTCCAGTGGCGTCCATACCAGGCCGACGCGCGGGCTGGTGCTGCGGCTATCGACAGCTTGGCGGGTGTTGAGCACCTTGCTGGTGGTGTCCACTTCGAAATGGTCATACCGCAGGCCTGCCAGCAGTTGCCATTGATCGTTGAGGCGCAGTTGGTCCTGCACGTACACAGCGCGACTTTCTACTTCCGTGTGGTTGTAACTTGAAAGACTCATCGGCCCGTTGTGGCTCAGGTGGCGGTTGGGCTGGTTGAGATCCAGGCTCGGCACGGCTTGGCCGCCACGGTTGACGGCGGTGGCGGTATACAGCTTCGGGTCGCGGCGCTGGCTGCCCAGCTCCAGACCGGTGAGCAGGCGGTGCTCCAGGCCGAAGGTGTCGAAAGCGCCTTCCAGCTCAAGGTTGTTGAAAACGTTGCGGGTGGTCAAATCCTGCTGCCAGCGCTGGCGCGTGACCCTGTTGGTTTTCGGGTCGTAGCCGGTCTGGTAGGTGTTGTCGAAATCGCTGTCGAGCTTGAACACGCCCAAGGTGTGGCGCAGTTGCCAGTTGGCGTTGAGTTCATAGGCGAGCCTGGAGCGCAGGGACTGAGACTTGTCGTCGATGTAATCGCGGCTATCAAAATAGGTGGCGCTACGGCTCACGTCTGCCGGGCGCCCGTTGACCCCGGGAATACCGCGGTCCGGCGTGCGGTTGTAGCGGCTGTATTCGTATTGCACCAACCAATTGAGGTCGGGCGTCAGTTGCCAGCTCATCGACGGCGCAAACAGTTGGCGATTGCCACTGACGCCGTCGCGGAAACTGTTGTTGTCCTGGTTGCCCATGTTCAGGCGCAGGCTGATGTCGTCTGTGGGGTCGGTGCTGAGGTCGGCATACAGGCTGCGCAAATCATCGCTGCCGCCCTGGGCTTCGATGCTGGAGGTGTGACCCGCGGTGGGCAATTTGCTCACGCGGTTGACGATCCCGCCCTGACCGCCGCGCCCGTACAGCACGGCTGCCGGGCCTTTGAGCACCTCAATGCGTTCGATGTTATGCAGGTCGCGCACGTACTGGCTGTCGTCGCGAATGCCGTCCAGGTAGAAGTCGTTGCTTGCGTCGAAACCACGAATGCGCAGGCTGTCAAAGCGCGTGTCGGCGCCGCTGCTCACGTTGGGAATTCCGCTTAACGCCTGGCCCAGATCGTTGGTGCCGTAGGCGCGCAGGGTTTCGGTTTTTACCGAATCGATGGCCTGCGGCACATAACGCACAGACGTGGCAGTGCGTGTGGCGGTGTGGGTCTCTTTGACGCGTGGGTCGTCTTCGTCAACTTCGGTGCTGATCGAGGTTTCCGGCAAAATCGTGGCGGCGCAGGCAAAACCAGCAGACAGCAGAGCAGAAAGCCCAAGGGTGATGGGCGTCAGGCGAGAGACAGGCATGAAGGAATCTATCCAAAAAGTTCGGGAAGGAATGTGCGCGTTAATGGTAATGCTTTGCATTTGCGCGCGTTATGCATTCCCAAAAATGTAGGCTCTGGAAAGTGTTACTCAATGTGTTTTTTTTGCGGTTCTGAGTGATTTTCTGTCTTTCATGCAGGCGCTGTAGGCCGTTGCTTAGAATTATTTCGCCTAAATACAGACGATTCACGAAATTGACACATAGTTCAACGCGCGCATAGGATTGCGCCCAACGCCTGTGGCTAACCGCCATGACTTATCCAATAAAAAAGGCCCGCGGCAGTTCAGTCGTCCGCGGGCTTTGTTTTTTTCGGAAAAAGTCGACACCAGAAAAGCGACACGGAGCCTGGTGTCACAGCGCGTACTCAACCAGTAATAAGGAATATAAGAAATGTTGAAGCAACGGATGGGTCTGATCGCTCTGGGGATTTTGAGCGCTACTCAGGCAATGGCAAACGACCAGGAGCAATCCAAGGGTTTTGTTGACGACAGCCACCTGAACATCGCAGCACGTAACGCCTACATCAGCCGTGACTACAAAAACGGCAAGCAAGACAAAGCCGAGTGGGGCCAGGGCTTCATCGGTAAGTTCGAATCCGGCTTCACCCAAGGCACCGTCGGTGTGGGTGTGGACGTGATCGGCCAATACGCCATTCGCCTGGATGGTGGCCGAGGCCGCGCTGGTGCGGGCGGTATCGACTTCTTTAAAGAAGGCGCAGCCACCACGCGCGCGGATGGCACCACTCGCAACGGCGCACCGGCCGACGATTTGGCCAAGGGCGGCGCAGCCGTCAAATTCCGGGTTTCCAACACTGTGCTGAAGTACGGTGATCAGTTCCCGGCAGTCCCTGTTCTGCAGTACGACAACTCCCGCCTGTTGTCGGAAACCTACACGGGTACCTCGATCGTTTCCAAAGAGATCGCCGGCCTGCAACTGGACGCTGGTCACTTCACCAAGGAAGCGCGCAAGAGCGCCGAAGGCACCGACAGCGGTCGCCTGAAAAGCATTGATTACATCGGTGGTAGCTACAAATTCACCGAAAGCCTGTCGGCCGCGCTGTACGCCTCCGACATGCAAGACGTGCTGAAGAAGCAATACGTCAACGTCAACTACGTACTGGCCCTGCCAGAGAAGCAATCGTTGACCTTTGACTTCAACGGCTACAAAACCAAGCTGGACAAGAGCTTCGCCCTGGAAAACCAAGGTGACGCCGACGCTCGCGACAACAAAATCTGGAGCCTGGGCGCGACCTGGGCGGTTGGCCCGCACAGCTTCACCTTTGCTCACCAGCGCAGCACCGGCGACACCGGTTATCTGTACGGCGGCTACCGCAACGCTGGCGGCATCGGCGATGGCGGTAACACCATCTTGCTGGCCAACTCCTACTGGTCCGACTTCAACGGTAAGGACGAGCGCTCCTGGCAAGCAGGCTACGGCCTGGACTTCAGCGCCTTCGGCGTGCCTGGCTTGACCTACAACATTGCTTACGTGCGCGGCACCAACATTGACGACGGTTCCAACCGCGGCAGTGGCACCGAGCGTGAGATCTTCAACCAGTTCAAATACGTCGTTCAAAGCGGCCCAGCCAAAGACCTGAGCCTGCGCGCTCGTGCGTCCTGGTTGCGCGTCTCCAGCAACGCCAGCAACTACAACGTAGGCGGTAACGAAATCCGTCTGTTCGCCGACTACCCGATCAACGTTTTCTAATTGATTTGGCGTCGCGCCTGATTTCAGGCGATAAAAAACCCCGACTGGTTCGGGGTTTTTTTATGCCTGCACTTCAGTCTGGGCGGTTGTGCAAAATTTTGCGGGCGAGGGAGGCATTCAGGTAGTTGAGCATCATCGCCAACCCTTCGTAGGGCTCGATTTTCTGGTTATCGATGCACAGTTGCGCCATCTGCAGCAGCACTTGGCGTTTCTTCTTGTTAACCCTTGCTCCGGGTACGCCGAACGCGGTTTTACGTCGCTCGGGTAATGGCGCTTCGGGCGTCAGTTCTACCGTGACCCACACGCCTTGGGCAAATTGCAGGCTGACATCGGCGATGTGTTCGATGGGCAAGGGGTGCGTCAGATTGGCGAACACAAAATGCTCCGGCGTCAGGCGCAGCGCGGTTTGCGGTGCGCGCTTGAAGCGGCGGATGCCCATCCATAAAAAGATCAGCGCGATGCTGCCGATCGCCGCGCCGGCGCCCACGGCCGACAGCGGGGTGCCTTTAAATTTTTCCGGGGAAAGCCAGGGCCGACTCATGATGGCCAACCCCAGCAACACAAACGGCACTGCCAACACCGCCATCAGCGTGCCGCGCCACCGGCCGCCTTCATGCAGCGAGCATTCGCCTGTGGTGGACGTGACCATGCTTTCCAACAGCTCGGTTTGCTCAGTGTTTTCGGCCTCTGCCAGCGCATTCAGATCGCGGGAAAGTTGTACTCGCACGCTAAGCGGAGCGCTGAAACACGCATCGATCTGCGCATTCGCAGCGTCTACATCCACCGCACGCGTGGCGCGGTGCACGGCGTCTTCCACGTGCACTTGTAAGGCTTGCAGGCGTTCGCCATTTGAGGGGTGAGAGTCGGTCGGGTGGGGTTGGTGAATGTCCAGCGCTTCGGGCGGCAGCTGCAAGGGTGTGTCGCGCAATGCGGTCAGCACCGCGCCGGGCAAGTCATCCTCTGTGGCCGTGTCACAGAGCGTCAGCAAAGCCTGCTCGATGTGGGCATGCAGTACCGAGATTCGCAACAACGCCGAGGCCGCCGCCGCATTGCCCACCAATCGCGCGCCGGCAGCGTCCGCCAGTAACTCGCGTTCTCGGCTCCAGTGATTCACTGCGTGATCGAACCGCTGCATGAAAAACAGGCCGAACATGAACGAAGGGCGCATGAGCCAACCCTGGATCAGGTCGCTGGCCTGCATGGTTTCCAGCAGCGCCCGCAGGCTGCGGTCGACGCCGTCGTAGATCGGCAGAAAATGCAGGCTGTACTCGGTGTCTTCGCCCACAAAGTGCGCCAGCTCGTGGCCGATCACCGCGCCGATTTCTTCGCGGCTCAGCAGGCCCAGGTGCAGCAACGGCACATGCAGGGTGCGCCCGCTCAATCGCGTTTCGGTGGGCATTACATTGGCTTCGCTGGAGGTCACGTAAAAGCCCTGGGCCAGGCTCACCACAATATGATCCGGCGCCAATGTACCCAGTTGGCCGGCCAGTTCGCGTACGTGGCGCCATAACCCGGGTGCCTGCTGCGGTGTAACGACCTGCCCGAACATTTGCAGCGGTTCGGGCTTGAACATCCCCAGCATGTTGCGCAGTTGTTTAAGCAGCGACCAGATTGAATACACACTGAAGGCGGCCAACACACCCAGTGTTGCCATCAACTTGACTTCGCCGCTGCCCAGGCGTCCCACATGCCACATCGCCAGGCCTTCATAAATCAGCACCAACGCCAACGTCGCGGCCATTGCCACCACATGGCTCACCAGCCCGTAGGGCAACAGCCGGCTGCCCAGGGAGAACACCTGCAGCAATTTCTCCCGCGACTGCTGCGCGCGTTGCCCTGCCCACTGGGTGCCTGCCAGCGCGGCCAGGCCGATGCACGCTGCGAGCAACCCCAGGCCGATCACCCACGGTGCCAGCTCGCTCAGGGCGCGGTTTACGCGATGAGCAGTCGGCAGCTCGGCTTCAACGTTATCCAGGCGTGAGAGCGCCAGTTGCACGCTGATTTTCTCTTTGCCCAGGTCGACCAGCGCCGCTGGATTTCGCGCCGCCAGCGCCTGCAACTGCTGTTTGGCAGCGTTCACCTTGGCGCTGTAGACGATGATGCTGGTGGATGCCTCGGCAGCACGCTCGCGCTCCCAGACACCGAGGGCGGCGAGTAATAGCGGGAAAATGACGAGCAGACAGATCAGTTTCAGGGCGTTCATGGAAGTCCGGTCCCAACGCAGAGCTGTCGGTTATACCGAAAAAAACGCCAGGCGCGATACTTGAAGGTATTACCTAATACATCTGTTACACCGCGTCACTAATGAAGTACTCCAGCCCATCTTTATCCCCACCAGGCGTACGCCTAAATTAGCCCCACTTGCCCGCCCATCACCCCGATGGCCGGCCACTGGAGCCACTGCCATGCCCTTTGTCTGCCTGCGCATTACCCGTGACGGCGTTACCCCGGAGCAAAAAGCCCAGGTCATTGCCGAATTCACTGAAACCCTCGAACGCGTGCTCAACAAACGCCCCGACTTGACCCACATCGTCATCGAAGAAGTTGATACCGATAACTGGGGCTACGCCGGCGTCACCACCACTCAATACCGTAAACAGCTCGCGGAAAATCCGTCATGAGCACGCCCGTCACCATCGACTTCATCTCCGATGTGGTCTGCCCGTGGTGCGCTCTGGGCGCTACTGCGTTGGAGCAAGCCATCGCCAATCTGGCGGGCGAAGTTAAGGTTGAACTGACCTTTAAACCCTTCGAACTCAACCCTGACATGCCGGCCGAGGGCGAAAACGCCGTCGCCCACATGATGCGCAAATACGGGCGCAGCGCTGAAGACGTCGCCAGCGGCAAAAGGATGTTGATGGAGCGCGGCGATGCCATCGGTTTCACCTTTGACCTGGAAAAACGCAGCCACTTCTACAACACCTTCGATGCGCATCGGCTGCTGCTGTGGGCGTTGCCGCTAGGGCGGCAGATCGTGTTGAAAAAGATGCTGTTGCGCGTTTTTTTCACCGACGGCCAGAACCTCAGCGATCACGAAACCCTCGCACGTTTAGCCGCCGAGGCCGGGCTGGACATTGATGACGCACGAAGGGTGCTGGCCTCTGCCGACCACGCCAATGAAGTGCGCGAGCTTGAAGCGTTCTACCGCGAGCGCGGCATCAACGCCGTGCCGGCCATGGTCCTCAATGGTCGTCAGCTGGTCTGCGGGTCGCAATCAGTCAGTTATTACGAACAGATGCTGCGGGAAACGTCCGCCGTGGCTGCTTGAACCATCTCACTTTCCATACAGAGGTTTCATCATGAGCAATTCGAAAAAAGTCGTTGTGATTACCGGCGCATCCCAGGGCCTTGGCGCTGCTGCGGTCGAGGCTTATCGCCAGCTGGGTTACCGAGTGGTTGCCACTTCGCGGTCGATCACGCCGTCGACGGATCCGGAGATTCTTACCGTGGCCGGCGATATCGCCGACCCGGCCACCGCCGAGCGCGTAATCCGCGAAGGCGTGACGCACTTTGGCCGCATCGACAGCCTGGTCAACAACGCCGGTATCTTCGTCGCCAAACCCTTCACCCGCTACACCCACGAAGACTACAAAAATGTGCTGGGCGTGAACCTCAACGGGTTCTTCTACATCACCCAGCTGGCGATCACCGAAATGCTCAAACAGGGCGCCGGGCACATCGTCAACATCACCACCAGCCTGGTGGACCACGCCATTGACGGTGTGCCGTCGGTGCTGGCCTCGCTGACCAAAGGCGGCTTGAGCGCAGCGACCAAATCCCTGGCAATCGAATACGCCAAACGCGGCATTCGTGTGAACGCGGTGAGCCCCGGGATCATCAAGACGCCGATGCACGGTGAAGAAACCCACGCGGCATTGGGCAACCTGCATCCGGTCGGGCACATGGGCGAAGCGAGTGATATTGCTCAGGCAATCATCTACCTGGAGAACGCCGGGTTCGTCACCGGCGAGATCCTGCACGTGGACGGCGGCCAAAGCGCGGGGCACTGAAAAAACGCCCCACGTCGATCCCCGTGGGAGCCGGGCTTGCCCGCGATAGCGCCACCCCGGCCCCACATTCACATCCTATTGCCCAGCATGGCAGGGCGACTCCAACACCTTCACCGCCTTTACCATCACCAAGGCGTGACGACTGGGGAGGTTAATACGGGCGGATTTGTTGCAGTTATTGGTGAGACTCCCCTATCGAGTGAGAGCTACCGCGTTCGTTGGTTGAACGACTACGTGGGGCTTTTCGCGCCTGCCTCAAAATCGGATTCTCAGGCTCGGTCGCTGAGTTCGCAGCCGAGCGTCAGTCGTGTCGAAAGCCAGAGAACCCCAGGCAACAGGCCGCGAGGTTCAAACCATCACGGCATGAAACTGCTCTACGCCATTGTTGCAGCGCTTTCCTGGTGTCGGGACTTTCGATGCACATAGTTCAGTGCAGGTTTCTCGATAAACAGCCACGACAAGGTGGCCAGCACGATCACAACTACCGCAGTTGCCAGCATTGAAGCGTAGAAGCTCAGTGCCGTCGTATTGATCATGAGTTGCTGCACGGGGAAGGCGTAGAGATACATCCCATACGAAATATCGAATCGAGATTTAATGATTCGATCTTTGCACAACGTCCCAAGTGACAGCACCAGAAGACTTACCCCGATACTTGCAAACACCATAACCAACGGTGTGTTCAGGGAGACCAGAATAAGTGCTGCCGACAGAATGCCGATCAATAGTTTCGCTTTCGCGCTGCTGAACGCAGCTCGATAGAAATACAGCGAAGACCCTATGAAAAATGCAATCCCGACGGTTGAGTACACCAGTAGCTTCGGCGCCATCGGGTGTGCTGACGTGCTGCATAGGTAGGTGGTTATGCAAAAGGCAAGTGCGATGATCAGCGGCACGGCTGCCCTGCGCAATACCAGCAGCGCCAACGCGAGCAGCACGTAGCAGCCAAACTCAATTTTCAGCGACCACAAGCTTCCGTTGAACGAATCTTTAAATATGAAGGTGCTGGTAATGTCGCCTATGTCCGCGCGGCCAAACGCCGACACTTTCAAAAAGTCTGTCAACGACTCCAGGCTGAATGCATAGCCCAAACCGTTTTTGCTGAATGCAGGCCCGCAGAGGTACACCATCACAAATGCACAGGCGATCAAGGCAGGAAAAATTCGCGCGATTCGCTTCTCCATGTAGTGGTAGAAGCTGCGAGTATTTAGAAAGCTTTGAGTGATGAGGAAGCCGGATATGGCGAAGAATGCCAATACGGCAATCGCCCCTAACGAGTTGTAGCCCTGCAACATGGGTTCTTGCTGGCCGGAAAGTACGTAGTGGTGGCTTACAAGAACTGCCAGCGCCGCTAGGTGCCTGATCAGGTCGAATGAATTGTCGCGATTAATCACGCACCGCTCCGTTGGTAATTGAATGATGAAATGTGTGCATGACGGGCCGCTCAAGTGCAGCGTTCCTTGCCGTGGCGCATTCTCCATCAATCATTCGGTAGGGCAAAGTCGTTTTTCAGCCGGACCAAAAGCTATTGATAGGGGTGAGGCCTCAGCCAAGGGCGAGGGCGCAAATGAGCGCAGAGACGAACGACATCACAGTCGATGTGGCCAGCTGTGTGTGTAGCGAGGGCGCTGATGCTTACGCCAGAAACAACAAAGCCCTCACATTGCTGTGAGGGCTTCGTCTTATATGGTGCCGGCACCAGGAGTCGAACCCGGGACCTACTGATTACAAGTCAGTTGCTCTACCAACTGAGCTATACCGGCGTGTTAGGGCGACGATTATAGCGATTGGCAAGCATCTGTAAACCCCTGAATTCTGACTATTTTTGCAGAGGCGAAGGTTTTTTTGCGATCACTGCTTTTTCGTCGTCTGCGGGGCCTCGAATCAGCCCCAATTTCCGTCCCCGCAAGTGTCGGTAAATTTCATGTACTCCAACACCTGTGTCCGGCCTTTCGAATCCAGGTAGGTCATTCGTGCATTCACCACACCACAGCCTGAGCGGGCGTCTTCGGTGGTTGACAATGCGTGCTGGATGTCCGGTTTTTGACTTGCGTGGGCATGGGCGCCGAAGGTCAAGGCAAGCAGGCCTAAGGCGACGCAGTGTTTCCAGTTGTGCGGGGTCATGGTGCTGTCCTCTGGGGCGTCAATGGTGGGCTGAGGTCATTGAATGCCTTGCAGGTATCTGGGCTGTGTCTCGCAGCTTTGGTTTTGTCTCGTTATGTGTTGGCCTGAGGTTTATGTGCTCGCTGACACGAAAGAGGTTTGAGAGCGTTTGAAATGAAATAAAAAATGATCAAAAAACACACAAATAAAGCTTAGTCCGTTGATTTAAAAAGAAATATTTAGATATTGGCTTAAAGCCATAAAAATGGCGTCATGCCGCTCATCTGAAAAAAATTTGTTACAAGCACCAAAATACTGACACCATCAGTGTGATATCACACAATGCGCGCCTTAATTGATCGGCGATTAGAACGGGAGGAGCAGTCAGTGGGGCGTGCAGATCACATTTCAAAACTTTACACCGCGCTGGCTGAACCCTCTTTGCGCGAGCCCTCGGTGGCCGAGCCTTTACAGCGTTTGCTGGATCATTTGAACCAAGGCACGGCCGCTTCTGTTCCCCCACCTCAAGTAGTAGAAAGCCCGGGCGGCGAGGTGTATTCGCACGCCTCGGCGCCCAAGGTGGTGGTGGTTGTTTCTGCTACCGGCGGCGTGGGGCGCAGCACGTTGGCCGCCGCGCTTGCCAGCGGTTTGCAGCGTCAGGGGCATCCAGCGCTGGCGCTGGACCTGGACCCGCAAGACGCGCTGCGTCATCACTTGTGCCCGGGGTTTGATCTGCCTGGCCTTGGGGCGACCAGCTTGCTCAATCAAACCTGGCAAGCCTTGCCCAAACGGGGGTTTGCCGGGTGCCGGCTGGTCAGCTTTGGTGAAACCGACGCCGTGCAGCAACAAAGCCTGAATCGTTGGCTGGGGCAGGATCTCGAATTTCTCGGCAAGCGTTTGGCCGGCCTCGGGCTCAATGGCCACGACACGGTGGTCATCGACGTCCCTGCGGGCAACACGGTGTATCTCGGCCAGGCAATGTCGGTGGCGGATGCGGTGCTGGTGGTGGTGCAGCCGGACGCGGCTTCGTTTCGCCGATTGGCCAAGATGGACGAAGTACTTGCGCCCTACCTTGCAAGTGAATCGCCGCCTCAACGGTTTTACGTGATCAATCAGGTGGACGGCGGTCACGCGTTCAGCCAGGACATGGCGGGCGTTTTCAAATTGCGCCTGGGTGATACCGTGTTGGGCACGGTTCAACGCGATCCCTCGTTCAGCGAGGCGCAGGCTTACGGCCGAGACCCGCTCGACCCCGTGCTTGATAGCGCCGGATGCCAGGACGTGAACGCGCTGTGTCGGGCGTTGAGCGCGAGAATGCGCTAAGGGCGCACGGCCATTTATTTGACTATTTACCGTTTGTCTAAAAAGCGGCCAGTCAAAACATCAAAATAATGACACTTCGCCACACCTGTCACAGAATGCGTCACTAAGACGCCAATAATAAGACCTGCGGTAAGTGCCTGCTTGCCGAACTTCACGTCTTTACGATGCGTCGTGAGGAGTAGGCCATGAGCCTGAGTGAAGAGCTTTTGACGTTGTTCGGCAAAAACGTCACCCACGATGCCCAAGGCATCAATGCGCGCATGCACTTTTTCGGCAGCGTGCCTGCTGACCCATCCCCCCACGCACACGCTCACGCCGTTGATCTGGCAGCACTGCGCCCGAAAATCGTCGCGCTGGTGTCGATGAATGGGGGTGTCGGCCGAAGCACGTTGGCCACAGCCTTGAGCAGCGGCCTGCAGCGCCACGGCGAGTCGGTGGTGGCGCTGGACCTGGACCCGCAGAACGCCTTGCATCATCACTTCGGCGTCAGTGGTGCGCTCCCCGGTATCGGCCGCACCAGCCTGGAGCATGGGCAGTGGAGCCCATTGCAACAGCTCGGTTTCGCCGGTTGCCAAGTGCTTACCTTTGGCGATATCGATGTTCAGCAGCAGGAAAATCTCGAGCGCTGGCTCAAACACGAGCCGACCTGGCTGGCTCAACGCCTCTTGTCGCTGGGCCTGAGCGAGCGGCAAACGGTGATCATCGATACGCCAGCTGGCAACAACGTCTACTTTCATCAAGCGCTGAACGTTGCCGATGTGGTGTTGGTGATTGTGCAGGCGGATGCCGCGTGCCTTGGCACGCTCGATCACTTGGATGTATTGCTTGCGCCGCACCTTGCCGGTGAACGCCCGCCTGCGGTGCATGTGGTGGTCAATCAGGTGGATGAGAGCAATGCTTTCAGCCTGGACATGGTTGAGGCCTTCAAACAGCACCTCGGCAAGGCTCCGCTGGAGGTTCACCGTGACATGGCGATCAATGAGGCGCTGGCGTTTGCCGCCGACCCGTTGGATAACGTTGCGAAACACCTGGCCAGCGACGATATCAACGAAATTTGCCGGTTGTTGAAGGCGCCCAAAAGAACGGCTTAAGCGTGGTTTATACGCTTTACGCCAGATGCTTATGCACAATCGGTTGGTCATGGGTGTCACGAAACAGCCATTTTGTGGAGCCGTTCTCAACACGCTGCAACTGCCTGTTTTGCGTGCATTTTATAATGTGAACAAAAAATGACCAGCTTGGCTTTTGGCCTGTAGCGCTGATAGTTACAGCGCTCGTAAAGAATTCATCAACAGACTTATCCACAGGGCGCGTGTAGGAAATTTGCCCCTTAATCGCGCTCAGCCACCACCATCAAATTGCGCGGGGTCAGCGTGGCTTCGCAGAAGCTGCCTATCTCAACCTTGTAGCCCTGTTCGAGCAGAAAAAGTGCCCGGTCCAGCACCAGCCACATTTCCAATGGGCGCCGAAACAACCCACGGACCAACTCCAGGTTTCTGACCTCGGCCAGCCGGCGCCAGCCCTGCGCTTCCAGCGCCTGCCAATCCTGTTCACCTGTGGATAAGCCCTTAAGGCTCGCCAGTGCTTGGCAATAGTCTGCGAAAGGTTGATCCAGCCAGCGGGCAGGCAAGGACGGCGTGGGCAAATAGTCGTCGCAGCCGCGCAATTGCCGCTGTAGCTGATCGAAGCCCAGGCGTCGGGCCATGGAGATATCCCGTTGCTGGCGTACGCGGTTACCGGCAGTCACGGTTTCGTTCAACGGCAGGCCCAGGTCATCAAGCGACAGCCGCAATTGCGATGCGCGTGCGGCGCCGGATACGGCCTGATAGCTGTCGGCGTTGATGCGGTTGTAACAGCAGGGCGCCAGTGCCAGTTGCTTGCAACCGGCCGCGCTGGCCAGTTGCAGCAGGCGCACGTGCAGGTCGCCGCAGGCATGCAGGGCGACGGGTGTGTGTTCGGGGCTGAGTGCCACCTGGGCCATCACGTCTTGCAGGCGATGGGTGACGGGCAAGCGGTGGTGATCGCTTAATGCCTGGCCGGAGGCGATCAGCGCCGGGTCGTATTCCAGGCATGTCAGCTGCTGGCCGGGTTGCAGCAGGCGGCGGCCAAGATGGCCTTTGCCGGCGCACCAGTCCAGCCAATGGGCGGGCGTGTGGGTGAAATTGAGTGCGGCGCCGAAGGCTTCGATCTGTTGCCACTTGCGACCCGGTACGTCGACATTCAGTCGATGACGCGCCGGCTCCAGCGCCTGTGTCGGTAACCTGTCCACAGCACTGAGCTGCAGCGCCTGTTCGGCCAGCTGTGGAAAAGGCGCGGGCGCCGGCAGGGCGTGAGGCCAGTTGTGACAGCTTTCGGCATCGGCCAAAGTGCGCTGGCGTAACCACTGGCCAAGCTCGGGATACTCGCATTCCCAGGGTAATTGCAGATGCGTGAAAGGCCGTGGTCGCCACAGCCCTTGGTGCTCGATCAGGAACGCATCCAGCGCCGCGAAGCGCGCCTCAACGTCCCTGGCAAGCATCGACGCGCAACCAGCGTTCGAGCAGTTTGAAGCCGCGTACCAGGATGTAGGAAATCAGCAGGTAGAACACGCCGGCGGTGAAGAACATCTCAACTGTCAGGTAGTTGCGCGCAATGATGGTCCTGGCCATGCCGGTCAGTTCCAGCAAGGTCACCGTGCTCGCGAGCGAGCTGGCCTTGAGCATCAAAATGACTTCGTTGCTGTAGGCCGGCAGGCCGATACGGGCCGCACGCGGCAGGATGATATAGAACAGCGTTTTCGGCTTGGACATGCCCAGCGCGCGAGCTGCTTCGATTTCGCCCGGCGGGATAGCCTGGATGGCGCCGCGCAGGATTTCGGCGATATAAGCCGCCGTGTGCAGGGTCATGGTGGCCGTGGCACACCAGAAAGGGTCGCGCAGATACGTCCACATGAAGCTTGCGCGCACGGCGTCGAATTGGGCCAGGCCGTAATAGACCAGGAACAACTGCACCAGCAACGGGGTGCCGCGAAAAAAGAAGATATACGCGTAGGGCAGCGAGCGCACATACCAGCGCTTGGACGAGCGAGCGATGCCCAGCGGGATCGCCAGGATCAGCCCGAGAATCACGGCAATGCCAACCAGTTCCAGGGTCAGAATGGCGCCCTGGATAAACTTCGGCAGCCACTTATAGATGACTTCCCATTCCATTACGTCGTCCTCACGAAGCCGCGGGCGGCGCGTTTTTCCAGCACGTGCATAGCGACCATCGACAGCGACGTCAGGCCCAGATAAATGAACGCGGCGACCAGATAGAAGGTGAACGGCTGTTTGGTGACGGTGACCGCGATCTGGGCGTGGCGCATGATTTCTTCCAGGCCGATAACCGTGACCAGCGCGGTGTCTTTCATCAGGATCAGGAACAGATTGCCCAGGCCCGGCAGGGCGATGCGCCACATCTGCGGCATGATCAGGCGGGTGAAGATGCGAAACTTCGACAGGCCCAATGCCACACCGGCTTCGCGATGGCCCTTGGGAATAGCGATGATCGCGCCACGTAACACCTCGGTGGCGTAGGCCCCGAAACACAGGCCCAAGGCGATCACGCCGGCCGCGAAAGCGCTGAGCGACAGGTCGGGAATGTCGAGCATTTCACCCAGGCTGCGCATCGCGTTGATCGTGCCGAAATAAATCAGCAACACCCACAACAGTTCCGGCACGCCGCGAACGATGGTCGAGTAAACGCCGCCAAGCCATTGCAACGGCTTGTAGGGCGATGTCTTGGCCAATGCGCCGGCAAGGCCCAGCACCAGCCCCAGGCATAAAGCCGTGAGCGCCAGTTTGACGGTCATCAGCGCGCCGGCGGCGAGCGCCGGGCCGAATCCGTAGAGATCGAAATTCATGGTGTTTTCATATCGCGGCAGGCATTGCTAAAAGCCGACGCGCTCAAGCAGCGCGTCGGGCAGGCCGTTCAGATCATTCGATGCTGAACGGGAAGTACTTGTCGTTGATCTTTTTGTAGGTGCCGTCTGCCTTGATCTCTGCCAAAGCTTTGTTCAGGCGCTCGCGCAGCGGGTCGCCCTTGCGTACGGCGATACCGATCTTGTCGCTTTCTACAACGGGGTCGCCCTTGAATTCATAGGCCGAACCGTCTTTGCTCTTGAGCCATTCGTACTGCACGTATTTGTCGGCGAGGATGCCGTCCAGGCGGCCGGACGTCAGGTCGAGGTAGGCGTTTTCCTGGGTGTCATAAAGCTTGGCCTCGGTGTCCGGCAGCTTGTCTTCCAGGTAAGTACCGGCCAGCGTCGCGCGCTGTGCACCGATGACCTTGCCCTTCAGGTAGGCCGCGTCGGTCTTGAAGTCCGCAGTCGCTTTAGGCGCGATGAATTGCAGCTTGTTGGAGTAGTACGGGTCGGTGAAGTCGACGGCCTGCTTGCGCTCATCGGTGATCGACAGCGAGGACACCAGGAAGTCGAACTTCTTGGCGTTCAGGGCCGGGATGATGCCGTCCCAGTCGGACACATACACTTCGCACTTCTCGACTTTCATCTTCGCGCACAGGGCGTCGCCGATGTCTTTGTCGAAGCCGACGACGTTGCCGCTGGCGTCTTTATTGTTGAAGGGCGGGTAGGCCGCTTCGATCCCCATCTTCAAGGTTTCTGCCATGGCCGTGGCGCTGAACGCCATCGAAACGGCCGCGGCCAGAAGGAATTTTTTATAGTTCTGCATGCATGTTGCTCCGTTAGCGGTTGCTGGACATGAATTGTTTGCAGCGCGCCGAAAGCGGGTTTTCAAACACCTGCTGTGGCGATCCTTGCTCTTCGACCAGGCCCTGGTGCAGGAACACCACTTCACTGGACACCTGACGGGCAAAGCCCATTTCATGGGTGACCAACAGCATGGTGCGGCCTTCTTCGGCCAGCGCGCGGATCACATTAAGTACTTCCTGGACCATTTCCGGGTCAAGCGCCGATGTCGGCTCGTCGAACAGGATGACCTTGGGCTGCATGGCCAGGGTGCGCGCAATGGCCGCCCGTTGCTGCTGGCCACCGGACAGTTGCGCAGGGTAGGCGTGGCGCTTGTCGGCGATGCCGACCTTGGCCAGCAAGGCTTCGGCCACTTCCGTGGCTTCGGCTTTGCTTTGGCCGAGCACACGGCGGGGCGCCTCGATGATGTTGTCGAGGATGCTCATGTGCGGCCACAGATTAAAGTTTTGAAACACAAAACCGATTTCGCTGCGCAGGCGGTTGATCTGTTTGCCGTCGGCGGCCATCAGCTCGCCGTTTTTCGCGGCCTTGAGCTTGAGTTCTTCGCCGGCGACCAGGATCTGTCCCTGGTGCGGGTTTTCCAGCAGGTTGATGCAGCGCAGGAAGGTGGACTTGCCGGAACCGGAGGAACCCAGGATCGAGATCACGTCGCCGTCGCGGGCGGTCAGCGAGATACCTTTAAGTACCTCAAGCTCACCATAGCGTTTATGCAAGTTGCGGATTTCAAGCGCGGGCGCGGCCTCGGCCATGTGCGGTCCTCATTGTGTTCATTGCATTCCTGCTGTTGGGCCGCCTTCCTGGCGAGGCGCCAAGCTAGCATAGCGTTCGGATGGCAGCCAACAGCGCTGCGGACGGTTAACGGGTGGCCTGCGGCAGGGTGTCGCATCGGCGCAGCAGCGTGTCGCGCCATCAACAACCTACAGACGTTTGAACCCGAGAAATCCACAGGCTTTGCGTAAAAAAGGGCGCGATGGTGCCAGCTTTGGCCGGGTGTTGGAAGGGTTAACCGGGCAAACGGTCCATATCAGCCCCTTTGTGGGGCGTCACGCACTTTTTGTGTGTGTTTTTGGTGCGCATGACCGTCTGGATTGTGGGTCGCACGGTAACGCTATAGCGGAATGCCATTGTTCTCAATGACTTGCAGCGCACGTTGAATTGTCCTACAGCCCGCGTCAATCGCGGCTCTGTAATATTTTGGCGCAAATCTTGCGTAAAAAATAAAGAACGCCCCGTTGGTTTCTTTTCACGAGAAAGATCGCAGGCCGGGCGGACCGTTTTCGCAATTCCTCGTAAAGGTGTGTCAATGAGTAGTACGCAAAGCTCCAATGACCTCGAACAGGGGCTCAAACCGCGTCACGTCACCATGCTGTCGATTGCCGGCGTCATTGGTGCCGGTTTGTTTGTTGGCTCCGGCCACGCGATTGCTGCCGCCGGCCCGGCCGTACTGTTGGCTTACGCCGCTGCGGGCACGTTGGTGGTATTGGTGATGCGCATGCTCGCCGAGATGGCGGTAGCTTCACCGGATACCGGTTCGTTCTCCACCTACGCCGACCGCGCGATTGGCCATTGGGCCGGTTTCACCATTGGCTGGTTGTACTGGTGGTTCTGGGTGCTGGTGATTCCGCTGGAAGCCAACGCCGCTGCGACCATCCTTAATGCATGGTTCCCCGATGTGGCGATCTGGGCCTTTACCCTGATCATCACGTTGCTGCTCACGGCAACCAACCTGTTCAGCGTGAAAAACTACGGTGAATTCGAGTTCTGGTTTGCGCTGATCAAAGTCGTGGCGATTGTGGGCTTTGTGATCCTCGGCCTGGCGGCGATTTTCGGCTTCCTGCCGACCAGTCAGGTCAGCGGCGTGTCACACCTGTTCGACACCCAGGGTTTTATGCCTAATGGCATGGGCGCGGTATTGGCGGCCATCCTGACCACCATGTTCTCGTTCATGGGCACCGAGATTGTCACCATCGCTGCGGCCGAATCGAAGAACCCTGGCCAGCAAATCACCAAGGCCACCAACTCGGTGATCTGGCGGATTGGTTTGTTCTACCTGCTTTCGATCTTCATTGTTGTGTCGCTGGTGCCATGGAACGATCCGACCCTGGCGGCCGTAGGTTCTTACCAGACTGTGCTGGAACGCATGGGCATTCCGAACGCCAAGCTGATCGTCGACCTGGTGGTATTGGTTGCCGTGACCAGCTGCCTTAATTCGGCGTTGTACACCGCCTCGCGCATGCTGTTCTCCCTGGGGCGTCGCGGTGATGCGCCGGCGATGTCCAAGCGCACCAACAAAAGCGGCACGCCTTACTGCGCGGTGCTGTTGTCCACTGGCGCGGCGTTCCTGGCAGTGTTCGCCAACTACGTCGCCCCGGCGGCGGTGTTCGAGTTCCTGTTGGCAAGCTCCGGCGCCATCGCGTTGCTGGTGTACCTGGTGATCGCGGTGTCGCAACTGCGCATGCGCCAGAAGCGCACGGCTGCGGGCGAGAAGATTGTGTTCAAGATGTGGCTGTTCCCTGGCCTGACCTACGCGGTAATGGTGTTCATCGTCGGTACGCTGACCATCATGCTGTTCCAGGAAGCGCACCGGGTCGAGATTATTGCGACCGGTATTTTGAGCTTGCTGGTGGTGCTGGCGGGGTTGTTTGTGGCGAGCCGTCGCAAGGCGCAGAAGGTAGGCGCTGCCGTACTCAATTGATGTAATGAAATGCGCTGCGCAATGCATCGCAATTCAAATGTGGGAGCGGGCTTGCCCGCGATTACGGTAGATCAGCCAGCACATCTGGCGACTGATCCACCGCTTTCGCGGGCAAGCCCGTTCCCACATTTGGTGTTGTGTCAGTCTGCTGAGTTGGCGAGCGCTTGGGAGGCCGCCACGTAATCGGCCTGAAACTGCGGCGACTCGATCCACGCCAGCGCCGCCGCTTCATCATCACTGTCCGTCGCCCACTGCCGGTACTCGATCAGTGCCGCGAGAATGAAGTCAGTGGCCTCTTCTTCGCCTTCCTGCTCCAGCACCAGCGCCAGCAACGGGTGCGCCAGGAATACTGCACACAGCGCCTGCTGGCTGGTTTCGCCCGCGGTGCGCATCTCCATAAACAACTCGGTCAAATCTACCGACTCAAGGTCAATGCGGCTGTCATCGCCGGCGAACGCATCCGGCTTGGTCGCAACGCTGCGTTGGGTACGGTTTTGCTTGGCCTTGGCCTTTGCCCGGTGGGCACGTTTTTGCTGCTTGTTCGGCGAGGCCATGGGCTCAACGTCCTTGGGTACTGGGTCTGGGTGGGTATTGAAGCGCAGGTTGGGGGTAAATCCCAAGGGATTCTAAATGCACTGACCGGGAGCGCCTTGCATCAACTCACCGTGTTGCAGCCACGCCAGTGCAATCGGCCACAGCCGGTCCTGATATTCACTGCGGAAAAAGGCGAAATGCCCGACGGCGTTTTCGCCAATATCTTCAGGGGCTATGCGCAGATGCGTGCGCTCGCTGTGTTCGAAATAGCCCAGTAGCCGCTCAATCGCCGCCACCGTGCCAAACGGGTCGTCGGTGATGCTGATCGCCAGCAACTGCGCCTTCACGCGGGCAAACGGCAACTCATTCAGCGCGCGCCCGCTGGGGCGCGTCTCGTACCGGGGGGTTGGCGTGCCCCAGTCGTGCACCACGCCGGCCGGTGTGTCTTCCAGCCAGCCCAGGCGTTTGCCGGGGAAGTAGCCATACAGCGCGGTCACCAGCGGCATCACCACATGCCACTTGGCAAACATGCGCCAGCGCCCGCTGGCCTCATAGTCGCGCCAGTACGCAAACTGCGCGCCGACTGTGACGATGCGTCGAATCACCGCGCCGGAAGCGCCAAGCCCCGCCGCACAGCCTCCAAAGCTGTGACCGACCACCTCAATCGGCTGCCCTGGAAACTCCCGTTGCGCGCGCTGCAGCATCGCCTCGAAATCCAGCACGCCCCAATCCGACCACGACGCCTTGAAGCCGCGCAGCGAGCCACTGCGGGACTCGCCTATGCCTCGGTAGTCGTACGTGATGACGTCCAAGCCATTGGCAAACAGGTAATCGGCGAAGCGAGAGTAGTGGCGGCAGCGTACGGAAGTGGCGGCGTTGATGATGACAACCGGGCGTATCGGGTCGGTTCTGATATGGCGCCAGGTGAAGCCGCCGATGGGGTAGCCGTCGTTGGCGGGCTCACGGAATGCTTCCGGGGCTGGTCGAGTGGGCAGGTTCATAGGTCGGCTTGATCCTTGCGCTTTTGGTGTGGGCTGTAGGGCCACGCGCTTTTATAAGAAACCGAAATTAACAAATTTAGCGCGGCAGGGGCGTAACAAATATCGCGATGCTCGACCTCGCCCCCCTGAGTGCTTAGGCTTGCGATCTGTTCATCAGCCAAAGTCAGTCCATGACCCGCGACACCCTCGAACACAGTCAGATCCTCCTCTACTTCGTTGCCGTCCTGCTGGCCGCGGCATTCGGCGTGCTTGCGCCGCTGTCAGCCCACGGTCTTGGCGTGCTGGTGACGCCCGCCATCGCGGTGCTGATGTATGCGATGTTCCTGCAAATCCCGTTTCTGGAGCTGCGCCAGGGTTTGGGCAACAAGCGCTTTATCTCGGCGCTGTTATTGGCCAATTTCATCCTGGTGCCCCTGCTGGTGTGGGCGTTGACCCGTGGCCTGGTGGAGCGCCCGGCGCTGTTGGTGGGTGCATTGCTGGTGTTGCTGACGCCGTGCATCGACTACGTGGTGGTGTTTACCCACATCGGTAAAGGCGATTCGCGGCTGATGCTGGCGGCAACGCCGGTGCTGTTGCTGCTGCAACTGGTGCTGTTGCCGGTGTACCTGGGTTTCATGCTGGGCGCGCAATCCGCTGTCGTGGTGGCGGTAGAGCCGTTCGTGGAGGCGTTTGTGCTGTTGATTGTGCTGCCGATGATGCTGGCGGTGCTGACGACATTCCTGGCGCGGCGCTCCAGCGTGATCAATATGTGGAACGACGCCTGGGCCTGGCTGCCGGTGCCCGCGATGGCGCTGGTGCTGTTTGTGGTCATCAGCTCGCAGATCACCTCGGTGGTGCGCGATATCGGTTTGCTGTTGCCGCTGATGCCGGTGTACGTGGGCTTCTTGTTGCTGGCGCCGTTGATGGGCGCGTTGGCTGCGCGGTTGTTTGCGTTGCCTGCTGTGACTGCGCGGGCGATCACGTTCAGTGCCTCGACCCGCAATTCTCTGGTGGTCTTGCCGCTTGCGCTGGCTTTGCCGGAAGACGTGCGCGGGCTGGCTGCAACGGCGGTGATTCTGCAAACCCTCGTTGAGCTGATGGGCGAGCTAGTCTACATCCGGCTGATTCCGGCACTGGTGTGGCGCGCTGGTCGATAAATCCATAAATGTTCGGGTTTGTTCAGGCGCTATTCAGGAGCTGAGTCGGCACCATGGAGTCGGCGCAGCCTACCTGAAAGGACATTCGATGGATCACCGCAGCCGTTTTCGCCTGGAGTCCCTGGGCCTGTTTCTGATCGCTTTACTGCTGTTCACCTTGGGCATCTGGGATGAGCAACCCCAAGGGTTTGACGGGCGTTGGGCGCTGTTTCTGCAAGAAATGTTTCGCCATGGCGCGAGTCTTTTTCCGACTACCTACGGTCAGCCTTACCCGGACTACCCGGGGACCGCGACCTTTTTCAGTTTCGTGTTTGCCCGCTTGTTCGGGGCGCCCAACCACCTCGCGAATGTCCTGCCGACGGCGCTTGCCTCGGCGGGCATGATCGCGCTGATCTATCGCTTGCTGGCGCCATTGAGCCGACCTTGGGCGTGGCTGACGGTATTGCTGACACTGCTCACCACCCAATTGCTCGATAAGTCGCGCTCGGTGTGCCTGGACCTGATGATCGCATTGCTATGTGTGGGCAGTTTCTACCTGCTGCACAGCGGCGAGCGCATGGGTTCGCGGGTGCGGCAGCTTGCCGTGTTCCCGTTATTCATTCTGGCGTTCGCGATTCGTGGGCCGCTTGGGTTGATCGAGGTGTGTGGCGTGGTGTGCGTGTACTGGGCGCTCGGCCGGCCGGGGCAGCGCGTCAAGCAGGTGCTGATTCACGGTTGTGTGGCGCTGGCGCTATTGGTTGCCTGCTGGTGGGTGTTGATGAAGCTGGCGCGGTTCAGCGGGGGCGACGCCTTTGCCGATGAGGTGTTCAGGATGCAGGTCAGCGGGCGCCTCGATGAGAGTGGCGAGCCGTTTTACTTCTACTTCAAGCTCAGTTTGTACCGCTACTTCCCGGTGGTGCCGCTCGCGCTGGCCACGATGATTGCGCTGCGTCATCGCTGGTCTGAGCGCTGGGTCAATGACGATATTCAGCTGGTGGTACGGCTTGGCGCCTGTGGCTTGATGATTTTGCTTGGGCTTTCGGTGCCGCACTTCAAGCGTGCTTATTACATTCTGCCGATGGTGCCGATGTTTGCCGCTGTCGCGGCCTATGGGCTGCTTCAGGCGCAACATTGGCTGATCGGCGTGCGCCGCTGCTACGAAGGGCTTGTCGCGGCGCTACCGGCGTTGTGCGTGGTCGTGCTGTTTGTGTGTCGGCATGCCTGGCAAAAGCACGGGTATTGGCCGGACGTTTCGTTACCGCTGATGATTGGCGCGATGCTGGTGTTGCAGGTGGCGGCGCTGATGGCCTGGCGTCGTCCATTGCGGTTGGTGTGGCTTAGCGTGGTCGCACTGGCGGCGCAGTGGCTGCTGTTGGTGGTGGTGATAGACCCCGCCAAGGATCTGCAATTTGATACGCGCAAGTTTGTCAGCCAGGTTGAAGCGCTGCGTGAGTCCGATCCAGGCCCCTTGGTGTTCGTCAATCTGGGGCGCGATACCTGGGCGGTGCGCTACATGATGAACCTGGATCACGATGAGCAGCCGCTGTTCGTCGCTGATAATCAGCTTGAACAACTAGCCACGTTGCCACGGCCATCCTGGGTGATTGTGCCGCGCAAGGAGGCAGCGCTGTTGAAAGGGACGTCGATGGAGCAGCAGGCGCCAAGCTTTGAAGGGCGGCTGAACGATAATCCGCTGATGGTGTTTTTGCTGAAGTAGCCGGGCGGCTTACTGCGGTTGCATGGGCTCGGGGCGATAGTGGATCGCCCTGGGTGGAACGCATAAATTCCAGACAACAAAAAACCCGCACTTGGCGGGTTTTTTGTGTGTTTCAGATGACGTTTGCACCACCTGAAACTAATTAGTGGTGCCAGAGACGGAACCGAACATCTGTCTGTAAGGCACGGAATATATGGTGTCTTGTGGTTTTTGTTAATGAATCTACTCACAAATCTACTCTCTTTTCGAATTGTTGCTCAATTTTTATCGTGCCTCAGGTGCCTCAGGTGCCTCAGGTGCCTCAGGTGCCTCAAAGGTACTCAAAATTTGTATTTATAAAATCCGATGAGTGGGGCCGTCGCCACTCTCGCATTTTTGAGGTGAGCCCCAGTAAAAAGGCCCCGCTCATCACTGGGCGGGGCCTTAGTACAAATTTCAGAAATTATTTTGGCGTATGAATCTGCCGATTTTTCTTGGCAGATGTCTGGAGATCTCAAACCCAGCGCGAACGCGATCATAAAGCTCATCACTGACTGGATGGTGGCTAACGATTTCTCCCGAATCCACTTTCAAATCAAGGCGGGATGCGTCAAATACCGCGGCTTCTTTATATACCACCCAGCTATCCCATCGAACAAAGGGATGACAAGTCGTAGTCAAAATGCACGAAGGGTCATGATAGACACCTTGTTTGACCGACGAAATGTTTACAGCCAATACACCGTCATACCCATGTTCGTGAGAATAGACAGGATCATTCATCACTATGTGTAGGTGGTTGGCTGGGCCGCTGAGTATCAGTAGAGTTCCTTTCCGTACAATATTCCCTGGCATTAGATCAACTCAGAAACAGCCCTTCCTAGACTTTTCCGCTCGAACAGTTCTCGAGCAAGCAACTCTGCTTGCTGCTCGTCCTTGCCAAGCGCCTTGAATACTGCGCGAGGGTTAATCGGTGTCGATGAACGACCCGGATCGACCCACTCCGGTAGATGGTCATGAGTGTAATCAACCAGCTCCCAGCGCCTCATTCGGCCGAACTGCTCCCAGACATGATCCATGATTTCAAGATCTGCATCAGAAAGCTCATCCAGCAATTCGAGATCGTTAAGTTCTCGACTCAACGACACTTCAAATTTTGCCTCGGAGGTCACCCAGCTTCGCCAGGCGGGTGACTCAATTTGACCTGTAATGAGGTTGAGCGTCGCAGAGAGTACAGGCCCTTGCGCCATAGAGACGTGCGAGTCATGCGACATGGGGGCGCTATAGCGATCCATCGACTCACGGTCAGCCAGGTAAAGCAGCTTCATGAGCTTTATGTAGGCCATGCGTCCGCCGCGTCTTTGCAAAAAGTAAGCCGCCATTTGGGCTACTTTTTGTTCGCTGAAGATCACAGTTTAACCCCTCTCCCCAATCCATAGGGACGTGTTGAAAATGGTGCCGGATTATCGGCTTGATACTACGTTAGTCAAGAACATAATCCATACGTTCCGCCAAACGGTAGTATCTAGCTGCCCGAGTGAAAAATTACTGTATATCCATACAGAGAAAATCTCAACCTAGATTGGGTACCTCCATCTATAGCACGCTTGTGCCTAGCCAGCGAATTTCAGCTTGTGTGCCGAGTGCACACCACCCCGGATCAGGGTAGTGGTAGTGAATGGGGAGTAGCTGACCCGGTATTCCGGCGAACCTTCCTGACAGCTCCAGAGTTTTCGGCTGATATGATCCCGCACATCAAAATCATGGGAGCCAGGCGGAATGGATGCTAAGCAAGCGATCGAAGTTCTTCAGACCGATCTGAAAAATAATAAGGAAAAAGGGTTTACGACCGTCAACGTCGACGCGCTGGATAAGTATCTTGAGCAGCTCAAAGGGCATGCGATGCAAAACACCGGCTCTCCAGAGACAGAACTCCAAGATGCCGAGCATTCGCATCAGTGGGATATTGAGATGGTCAGGTCTGGCTGGGAGGCTAGTACCAACGCTCTGAAAACATGTTTCTTAGTCTCGGGGGGCTCCGCTGCGGCGCTACTAGCGTTTGCAGGCTCTGCTTGGTCTGCTCTAAAGCCTGAAGGGCTTGAAGCTCTTGCGTTGACCATGGCATTGCTTGGTTGGGCAGTTTTCGTCACGGGTATAGCGACCGCCATTACTTACCTGGCGCAATACTTTTTCGCTGAGCGCTTGAAGTGGCACGAGAGGGCAGGGGACGTATGCCAGTGGACTGCGGTTTCGTTAGTCGTGGTGGCCTATGTGCTGATACTTCTCGCATATCTTCAGGCGGGAAAAATGTTCTCGATGTTCAATGTCGTCAGGGCGATCCCAATCAATTAATCCAGCGAGGCAGGGCTCCCATTTCGGTAGGGCAGGTGCTGGAGATCTATAGAGAAATCAGCAGTTGCTGCGGGCGACTACAGGCGCATTTCCCTGATTACGCGCTTTGGCTTAGCTCCCGCGAAAGGGCGCGCCGGGCGTCCTTCATGAGCTGGTCGAGCGCCTGCTCCTCGAATGCCGCCGCCATTGCTCTCGCCTTCCTGACAATCAGCAGCGCCAGTTCGGGCGGAAACACCACCTTGTCGGCGGGCAGATAGTCACAGTCAATAACGGACACGGCTCTATCCTCGGTGCGCGGTTGATGCTGGCGCCGGAATGAAGCGGGGGCCAGCAGATGACCTGCAGATGTTATCAGCGGAACGTGAGCAGCTACCTGGAATCCGGGGGTTGGTCGAGCTAGCACGCGGACTGGTTTCCGCTCCAAGGTGAACAACTCGTTCACCGCCTGATCCGACCTGCTGTCAGGCCGCTGGAAGCCACGGCAAAGACTTGACGAGCATCTAGCGACAGGACACCACATTCCACGCTGGCTGCGGCGTGCTGCGTGGGCTGCGGGCAGTTTTCCCGTGGTCTGTCGTCGGAAATCCGTCTAGTGCCTGTCTAGTATTGCCTGGTGCGCTAAGGATTTGTCTGGCCCGGTATTTCACCACCCTATCGCGCCAGGATATTGATCAAACATCCACCTTGACGGCCGCCCCTAGAATTTTAGACGAGGCTGGTGCTGGTCAGGCATCCGGAATGCTCGTAAAGCCTTGATCTGCGTGGCTTTCAGCGTTCCAGCCACTGGTGGCGCCAGATAAATCCGTCAAGACCTGTCAAGAATTTCGTCAAGGCTGGTCAAGGATTCGGCTCTCGGAACCGCCCGCCGCGGGTATGCCCAAAATTCTGGACGTGGTGGGTATCTGGACTGCTACGCCGATCTGTCGGAGCCCTTGATCGCTGGGGCTCCCGGCCTGAATCAGGTTGCGTGCCGCGCCGCGATCCGTCCAGAACTGTCCAGAATAGCCATTATTTACCTCCTCACGACTGCCCCAGACTGCCGGCGACAGTCAGCTCAGCAATGCCCTGGCGAATGAACGCCAGGTTCTCATCAAGCGTTTCCAGCGCGCCGCGAACGTTGTTGGCAATGTCTGCCGATCCGCGCTGTTCGACCCAGTTGGAAAGCTCCTCCACGGCGGCGCCCAGGGCGAGTTGGTTTTGATTGAGGCGGTCGAACAGGCTGGCGATCAGTTTGGTATCCGTCATGGTGGCTCTCCGTGTTTCGAGAGAGCGTAGCACCGGCGCCGCGAATACCTGGAATCACCTTTACTTGGTTTGTGTCTGCTGCGGCAAAATGCCCTGGCGATGTGATACGGGATTTCCCCGCATCTAATGCGTGAGCCCCGCCCGCATTGGCCGATGGGCGTTTTCACTCGGTCACGCTCGCCGAATCCGTCTCATGCCTGTCTCACATTCGCCAGCGATTCGGTAAAGGCCAGGTAAAAGTAGGCGGGCCGAAAGCGCCGTATCCGTCTGAGGTCTGTCAGGGGTAACAGCGGCCACGGTGCGCTTGTTTGACAGGTTGGCCGCGCAATAAACCTCAGACGCCCACCCGGCATGTGTTTGGTCTGATGCCTGTCTCGCAATCCGTCAAAGTGTGGTCAAAGTAAATGCCGGCGCCAGTGTGTTGGGATATACACGGTTATTTGAATTCATCACTCAATGCTGGCGCAGATCGTGCGTGCCGGCATTCGCCGCCGAATCGTGGGTCTGAGCCTGGCCAGGTGCCAATGGAAACCACTGCAAAACACTGTGGAAACATGTATTTGGTAACCGCGACTCTCTCCAAGATTAGATTGGATTTTTAAACGCTCCTTTCACCATAAATCAAAGATGAAATCGATGGCTAATAAGTCGAGTTTGTTTTCAATGTGCTGCTAGGGCGCTTGCTCATCTTTGAGCTGCTCTGCCGCGTCTGGTGGAGTCTCCGCAGGCTCGAGTGATCTCATTACCTCAATACTTAGCTCTCTCCGGCGGCTATCTACTAATGTGGAAATTCTTTTGAATATTTCAGTGAGTTCTAAATGGTTGTCCTTCTTGTCATAAGGAATGATGAATATCCTTCGAAGCTCTTTATTGATCTCTACATATTTGTCGGTGTGTGTGCCTGACAAAAATATATAATGCGGCCTAGCGTTGGGGATGTTGTGAGCATAATTTTCAATTACTTGAGAAATTGCTGGGTCGCTCAGTGAGAACCCTACAAAAAGTACTGTATGGGTAAGAAGTACGGTTTCTATGAATTTTGCGTAAGCCCAGTTTCCATATGCTTTATCTGAATAATCTTTCTTGGTGAAAATCATGGTGTCTATGTCATCGATAGAGCCATGGATTTTAAATATATAACTCTGAGAGTCTCTAAACGCTTGAAAGGAGTCTTCGCCTATGGATTTTACAATGTGCGGGTGATGTGTGGCATTTTTGTTTACATCGTTCCATGCGCCTTCGAGGTAGAGATCGAAGTTTGTGGTTAAAACGATGCGTTGATTTAGTTGCATCAAGGTTTTTTGCAGTTCGGTCGGTGTTCCTCTTTGAGCATATTCAGCAGTGAGCAGTTTTTTCCACTCATCAGTTCCCATCCCCCGGCTGATCATTTCACAAGCCATCAAATAGTCTTGGCTTTTGATCATCTGCTTCGCGTGCGACTTAAGCTTTTTATCAGTAAGCAAGTCTGCAGCGTCTTCCAAGAAGCTTGACCATAGTTTTATTCTTCCGCCAGCAACTGTTGTGACTCCGGCGGATACTCCCGCGCCGATAAAAATAGCAGCTCTTTTTTCTGCAAGGTCGTTAATCAAATCTGGGTTTATCGGGCGCATAGTTACTGGCTCTCAGTCCGTTCGGCCTCTGTAACAGAAAGGTTTTCTAGAAAGCGTAGAGCAAGTGCGCTGTAAATTTCTCGAGCTTGCTTTCTCATTAATGTATAGCTACCGAGAGCGCTCACGTTGATCATTGGCTGATGAAGAGTTTGTGATTTTGGCGCAAGACTGGCCAAATGCTTAATCTCTCCTATGTGCGGATTTAGTGACTTAGGATAAAAGTAACTAAGGTTTTTGCTGACCACTGCGGGTAGCTGTTTACTGATATGGTTATAGGCCTCAACAATCCGAGTGCCCTCTTTTTCTCTACGTTCTTTATGTTGTTGAGTTACATACCCTAGAAATCTCAGCTTTTTGCTGATTAGTTGTGGTAGTTCAGTTGGGTCTTCAGAGTTCTTCATTCCAAATTCAAGATCTTTTTCCCATACTTTTACAGCTTCTCCGATATTTTTGAGAGCCCAGCTTGAGAAGATGTCAATAGACATTGGAACTAAGAAATAGTCGACTGCCAGAAGTATAGCTCTGTTAATGGCGCCGAGAGATGGCCCCATATCAAAGAAAATGTAGTCATATTGTTGAGTTTGCTCTATGACGTTGTGAAACACCAAAGTGGTCCTTAAACCTCGGATTCCTCCAGCTTTGGCATCTCTCCAATCTTGCGCCAAGAGATCTTCTTTAAGTGCAAGGCGGGGGTCGCCAATTATAATATCGAATCCAAAGTTCTTTGATTTTAGTATTGGCAAATTTGTTCTGTAGCCTTTGCCTGTCGACAAGGGATGAATCACGCTGTAAATGGTTTGCGGATCTACTGATCCGTATATTGTGAGAAACTCTTCATCTGGCAGGACATACTGAGTTAGATTGCATTGTGGGTCGGCATCAATAACTAAAACATTGCATCCATGATTTAAACTGAGTTCGGCGGCAAGGTTTGCCACAAGGGTAGTCTTTCCCACTCCACCCTTGTTGTTAAAAAAGCATATTGACTTTGTTCGCTGGTCGCCTGACTTTTTGACGTTGGTTTGAGGCATAGGATCAGATCTCACGGCATTCAAAAAACCTATCGTACGCTAGCAAAAAGCATTTTGGGTACTACCTCTTTACAGTCGTGGGAAGAGAGACTGGACGGGGCCACTTGGCCAATTCACTAAGCTTTCCGAAAACGGAGTAATTTCCAGTTGAAACCTGTGCCTGGTAATCAAATCTTTTGAGCTCCGGTGGCCGGCCTGGTTCGCGCCTTGGTGGTTGCGAACCTCGGTGCGAACCTGCTGCCTGTACGCACCCGAGTGCGTACCAACCGTGCGTACTGAGCTGCGTACTTCCTGTGCGCAATTTGCGCAATTTGCGCAGTTACTGCGCAGTCCAGAGGCTGTTGCTGAGGCTTGAGTATCTGCGGGCTGCCATGGGCACCACGCGGCCCTATGCGTGAATATGCTGCGTGAAGGGTGCGTGAAACCTTGAAGGGGGAAGGCTTCGCGCATTGACCAGATGCGCGACGGACGTGCGCGACGAGCTGCGCGAAACACGCCGCTGGAACTGGTCACTTATGGTGGTCACCGCGCTTGGTCACCGCCCGGGTATCCATCTTGTATCAGCGTCAATCCGTGGATACCTCGTTGGATACTGGCTGCTTTCGACCCGAAGCTTTCCTTCACTAAGACAGCAATCGGCCACTTGCCCGAAATGCGACCTGTTGTTGCCAGATGAGCAGCGAGACAGCGACAATACTTTGGTGCTTGCCCTTAGGTGAGCCACTACTCAACAGGCAACGTTCCTGCGAAAGGGAACAAATAACTGGTCCCCGTTAAATCCAGGCAACGCGCATACCGCGGATCAATGACGCATCGCGTCCTGCTTTGCCTCCGTGTCTGCACGTCCAGCATCTACCAGCCACGACCGAGCGATAAGCTCGAGCATTGCGTGGGTACGTACGAAATCCAATGACGCCTGCGCCCATTCCTGTGCTTGTCGAGCGAAAGCCCGCTCCTGTTCGCCACCCTCTCCGAGTGATTTGCAGAACACGCCTCGCATGTTGACCCTTTCGATGCGAATCCCGAGCTCTACCTGCGAAGAAGCGAGTGTCTCTATGACATGCCGAACGGCTTCGTGTGGCCAGGCGCCATCCTTAAGACTCATTGGGGCATGGGCCAATACTTGGCCGATCAACTGATCAGTAATGTCCTGCCGATTATTTTCTGCTGCAAGGCGCCGGAGCTCGAGGCACCACGCCAGCAATGTATCCAGATTGACCTCTTGATCCGTCTGTCCTGGCAAGGACTTCAAGCTTTTCAGCAACTGGTATGCATTAGTGGCGCGCCCCTTCTGCGATTCAGAGGCTTCCATCGCCTCTGCCCCCTTGGCTCTGAACACCAGACACACCAGCTCCATGAAAAAACTCGGCTGCTCAAGCAGCATTCGATGTAGGGCTTTGGGCTCATCGCGCAGCAGAGGGAGGTAGGCAAACTCTAGGCTCGCCATTTGCTCCACCGTCGTGTCCGATCGCTCGGCCAACGCCCTGATGACCTTTTCAATGTCGAAGAAACTGGTGGCCAGATGAGCGCCAGGCTTGGCGTTTTGCTCTGCAACTCCATCCATCAACAGTGACAAGACTTCCTGTGTCGGAATCTCACCAAGTCGACGGGATACGGCGCTCAAGGCGGCGACAGGACGTCCAACTTCTCGGTATTTGGCCACTGCATAAAGCAGCTCATCGGCGCTCACTTCGAGGGGATATGGCGATTTGAAGGTCCAATAGGCTCGCGCCACTTCATTTCCGAAGGTCTCGACGTACAGCCATGTCTGCTTGTTTTCAGGGATACGCTCGATCACACTCGCTACACGGTCAACAGTCAGGCGACTGCCTAGAAGCGCAGAACGCGCCTCCTCTTTCCATCTCTCCTCGAAGCGTGTGATCCCGTCCGCCATGACTCCTCCAGCTGCGAGCTCTAGTTCCTGCACGCTACTCGCGAGCAAGCCTATGAACAACGCAAGGCGTTCCTCGTAGGAAAGTTCAAGGCGCAACGCGGAGTAAATCACGAAGTGCGGAATCTTAGCGCGGCCCGCCAGTTGCAGGACGCCCTGAACGCCGAGCGCCTCGTACACTGCCTTCATGGCCTGCAAACGGGCATTTTCAATGAGCAGGGAAAAATCGGCGCCTTCGTCGTCCATGCCTTCCACAGGTGGCGTCCAATCATCGAATAACCAGGTATGGTTTTCTACCAGCGTTTCTGGCACGTACTGGTTGATTAGCGGCACCAAGCGTTCAGCCCGCTCCTTCGACATCGCCCAATCCGCGCTCGAATACTTCTGGTGATGCTTGACCTGCACGTTCAAGGCTTTCCATATTTGTGTTCGGTCATCAGCGTCAACGATGCTCAGCACCTCACTGAGCCGTTCGACGGTAGCCTCGAAAGTATCCTCCTGGAAATGATCGAGCGCGTTAATCAACGTGATCCAGCGCTCTGGCGTCGAGTCTGCTGCGTCGACCGCCAGCGCTATGATTTTGGCCTCGCTCTCCCAGACCAAACCATATGTCAGGGTTTCACCGTGATCCTGTTCGTAATCTCTAAATTTTGGCTTTTCGGTTGGCGAGCTCGTATCTCCTGAACTGGGAAGTAAGCAGACGAGGAGCGGCCAAGCAATGCTCGGGACGGCGTTCACGATGGATTGCAGAGCAGCCAACCGACGCTTTGTATTCACAGAAGTGCATGGCACCCATGAGAGGAATATAGCGCGCAGGCTGTTGATGGGCCGGTTGCTTAACTTGCCGCCCGGGTCGATCGCCGCAAGCTTGGCAAGGCATAGCACGGCCCGCTCAAAGTAGCTGGCATCCCAGGCGATCACTTCTAGCGCCCACAACAACCCGCAGTGGTATGTTACGGGAGTGAGCATTCCGGGGTGCTCGTCGAAAATGGACAAAATGCTCGGCGAGGCGCCCTCAAGCTGACGCTCAAGGGCTTCTAGAAAAGACCTGGGGGATGCCTCCGCAAGCAACGAAAGATTCTGGCTCAGACTTGCCATCAATGTGGAGTCGCTCGACAGGCCAGGAATCGATCTCACCAAGTCGTCTACGAAAACTTGCGGATCACCACCTGCAACAGTGAAACCCGCATGCTTATGAAGTACGGCCATATGTAGCAGTGTCGTCATCAATCCGTTTCTAAGCTGTTCACTGTGCGAGGTTTCCTGTTCACGCTTGCTGCGCAGCACGAAGGGTTGGTCTGCAGTGGGTGGTTTATGAGACGCCACAGCCGTCTGGAAGACGGCGATCAGAGCCGCTTTGAACTGCTCCAGGTGCCTGCGCCCAACGCGAGGAGCGAGGTGCAGAAACGCATCGACGGGGGCTTTCGTCGCCCACAAACTTTCTATCCGCTCGATGGGCGAATCCTGCATGTTTAGGAATTTGAGCAGGTCGTCCTCGGTTTCATCATAAGGTTTCTGGCTGAGCGAACTGAGGATTTGTTGATCATGTTCTACATTGCAGATCCATGCTCCCGCCAACATGGCCGGTATCAAAGCGTCAGCATCGCCGACCCACCTCGGCAACTCAGCGGTACCACTTGGCTTCTGTCGAGCCAATACCGCCAGGCTCCGACCACAGGTGCGGGCAGTCTCATATCCTTCGCTTTCAGACATACCCATGTAGGTGAATGCTTTGCCAAGCTGAGCGTTGGTCGGTCGTACCAAGTCGACATGATCGATCTTTTTGTCCTCGGCCCCTGCGCTTATCACTGTTGGCCCCGAAGTCTTCAGTATTCCTACGCAGCTGCGTGCGGCGAGTCGGGGCAAGTAGATAAGGGTGCTCGTATTAACCAGATGCCGAGCAGCCTCCTCCGTCTCAACGATCAAGGTCCGCGCTTCCAGCGGCTTGCGCACTGTCTCGGGCGCCTTGCGTATCGCGGCGACCGCAAAGGCAATAACCTCGTCGGTAGTGTCGGCGGCGAATGCCAGTCGTCCACTCCCCTGGGTCAAATTTCGCAGCAAGTCTTCAGCTTGGGATTCTCGGCCGGCGAGCAGAACGTCTTCAACCAGCGCAGGCTCGAAGCGGCGAGAAAAAGACTCCCAGAACTCATCGGTGCTCAGCACGCCGTGTTGGGGGGCGCGTTTGAATGCATGCCGCGCCCAACGCGAGGCAACTGCTGGGCTTTGCGCAAGCCAGTTCTCTAGGAGCGGCCCATCGAGGTAGACGACACGCTTCCACTCACCCAACTCGTTCTTTTCATCAAGCCAGTTTTCAATTTTTACCTGGGGCGTGTCCCACGTCCTGGGCGAGACGATAACCAAGGAGTGCTCAGCACGATCTTCAGCAGTGACTTCCTTGGTGCGCTTGTTGTAGTCAGCTTCGGCCTTAGTTTTGCCGGCACCGTTGGTTCCGAACTCCCAAACTGACTTTCCGTCTGGCACGAACGGGGATGTTGCATCAACGTCGAGATAGCCATCGAAACCTCGAACTTGCCCCATGTCACCGTGCAAAAAACGAAGCCGGCGCACCCTGGTGGCGGTGGCCCAGATCAAGTCCTCCACCAACTCGGGCACCTTATCCCTGCCTTGGAGGGTGTCGGCCCACTGCCCTAGTTCAAGTGCACTGATCCACTTCAATGTTTTTTTCTCCCTTTGCATGGTGTCGGTGAATGCCGAGACGGCGCAGCTCCTTGGCGTTAGCGCACTCTAACCCACGGCAGAACTGAACCGCTAGGCACGCAGCGTTGCTACAGGCCCTTGCCTCGGCAGGCATGTCTCAACCGGAAAGGTGAAAATGGGGATGTATTTATTTTTCAGACTGACTGGCTACTTCTCCCAGATTTCCGCTGTTCATTTTTTAGGAGGTGTATCGCATAAGTGTGATTGTCGGTCACCGAGGGAATTGCGTGGAGTTATGCCAATGTGGTTGTCGGCCTATCTGGTCAGCGCCGGCGACTTCTCAAACTCGATATTGGGGCGGCTCCAGAACCTGACAAAACCTGACATTTTTCGAGTACGGGACTTGGGGCGAAGTTGACAAATGTTGACATCGGATCGGCCTGGCGCCGGCGGCAACATTCGCCCCCTGTTAGCAAAAGTTAGTCCCGGGAGAGGTTGGCCAATCCGTCTCCCTGTTAACAAAAGCCGACAGTGAGTTGGCATCGGCGAGCGGATGCCTACTTCTAAACTCACTGAACCCCAGAAGCTCAGGTAGGGCGGGTTCAGTGAAATGATTGGGTGAAAACCTACTTTTTGTCTGTGATGGCCGAAATACCTTTGATCTGGAACCATTTCTTTGAGGGCAAAAGTGGTGAGCGGAATCGGTTTCCGCTAACTCTCGTGGCTGTTTGAATTAAAAGATCCATCGCGGCAGCAAGACCGTCTTCTTTGTAGGCGGTCGACTTGCTGCCTTCCGTAAGGCATGGAGTGCTTGGATGCTTGGTTTCCTCCAGGTAGTCATTGAAGGTATCGCGCGCAACAGCCATACCGTAAATTCGCCAAGCATATTTCTTACCCAGATAGTGACCGTCAGTCGCGTTATGTTGGACGCGATCCCTAGATTTTTGGGTTTCGACGGAACGCTTTTCTTCACCGAGCAGACGTGCAACGTAGTGACTTTTGAACTGGTCAACATCGTCAGCCTTAGCAGTTGCGGAAATATCCACCCAGTTCGCATTATCTTCGACAGTGAAGCCAATATTGTATCTCTGGCCTTCTTCGAGAACGGGCTCGTGATTCGCAATAAACTGATAGACCGTATTCGTATTTTCCGGTGTGAAACTGTGTAGGTACTTCCCATCGGGATGCGGGACTATTCTATAGTTTGTAATAATAAGAGTCGGTGTAGTATGTAGTTCACGAGATTTCATTTACTCTTCCTTGATGATAAGTGGGCTAAATGCCCGTACTGGATGCGCTTAGCGAAACAGACGATTTGGTCTGAGTGAGACCATATCGTCTGTTTCAACCAGTCAACTAAATGGAGCTTGGGCGTATGTCCGTTCCATTCTGAGTACCCGAAATCCTGAATTTTTGGGTTTCTCCTGAGCTTACCTCGGCTGCCGTTTCCTTCACGGGCTGACCGATCTGCATTGCACAGAGGCCGTTGCCTTCGTCATCGCCGGCAATGCCAACGATATGCCGACCTGGCTTGACCTTGAATTTCACAATTTCGCCGGTGTCGATGCGGGCGACCTTTTTTCCGTCGATGAGCACGGTGGCCATGCAGCCGCCAGACGCCCAAAAGCCGTTGTCTCGACTAACTGCCAGTGTCGCACCACCAGGAATGTCTGACTGATAGGCGTAGACCCTGTCGGAGGGCACCCGCTTTGCAGAGCCAGGCGCTACTGGTGTGCTTGAACATCCAGCCAGTAGTGCGAAGGTGACGGTGGCGAGCAAAATCCTGTGCATATTTCTTCCTCCAGGGTTGATGGATCACTTTACACCAGCACCCCTACATCTGGTCTTCTGCGTAAATGGCAGCGCTGATGATCGCTCCGCCTACCCGCCGTTTGCCGTAACAGAGCGGCACCGGGTTGCCACTGGCCGTGGTGTTCTTGGCGCTGCCGAAGGCGTACCCGGGGGTGTTCTCTGGTGCGGCACTGGTCTTCAGGCCGCCGGCCTGGGGGCTGAGCATTTGGATAACACCACCAGCAGCAAGAGCAATGCCTGGGGCAAGCGTAGCGCCGTTGGTGAACGGACTGGCCACGATCAACACGATTCCGATGATGGTCTGAAGTATCCCGGCGCGCTTGCTCCCGGTGATCACTGGAACCACCCGTATTTCCTTGGCTCCGCCGAGAGTCAACTCGGATTCGCCTACGTTCTTCCTGTTACGGAAAATTGCGAACTCCAGGCCGATAGAGCGCGCTCGGGCGATGTCGCCCAAGAACCCAGGGTGATTTACATCGATTGCTCTCAATGCCTCCCTCGTATCGCCATGAGCGGAAAGCGCATAGGTGTGTCTCCTTCCGTACTTTTTGGCCAAAGAGCCGCTGAGTAGGATGGTTGTTTTTGGGGTGTACTCGATGGCGGTCATACCTGGTCCTCTGCATAGATGGCGGCGCTGATGATCGCGCCACCCCAGCGGCGACGGCCGATGCAAAGAGGCACGGGCAAGCCCGACGCCACGGTATTTTTCGCACTACCAAAAGCATAGCCAGGAGTGTTCTCGGGCGCGGCGCTAGACTTCAAGCCCTGGGCTTGCGGGCTCAACATCTGAATTACGCCGCCGGCGGCCAGCGCGATGCCGGGCGCAAGTGTTGCGCCATTTGTGAAAGGGCTCATAACGATCAGTACGGCCCCTATGATCGTTTGCAAGATACCTGCCCGCTTACTGCCGACGATCACGGGGGCGATAATGATGTCGCCATGGCCTTGATAATTGAGCTCACTCTCCCCGATGTTTTTCTTTCCTCGGAAAACAGCAAACACAAGTCCGCGCGACCTGGCGTTTGAGATGAATCGCTCAAGGCCTGGAATCTGCACGCACAGCGCTTTCAAGGCTTCCGCTGGCGTGCGCACGGCAAGGTCGTAGGACCTGCCGAACTGCCGGAGTTGTCCGTAGAGTTTGATGGTGGTCATAGGGGAGTTATCGAATGCGGTAGCGGCCATGTGGCCTCCTATACGGTGATCGAAGGGGCAGGTAGCCCAAGGCGAATTGCGAGCACTGCGCGTGACATATGCGCCTGGTCGATGGTCAGCTGTTCCTGGCGTGGGTCGTAGTTCCACACCCGGTTGTAGATCGTTTCGCTTGCCCTGGCGCCGCGGAATGTTCCCCGCATAAGGTTCGCCGAAACCCGTGCTTCTTCCTCGGTGAAGTAGGGACCGTCGATGGTCACTTGCTGGCCGTTGCGGACGTGCTGGACCTCCCACACCAAGTAGCCTGCGTCTGGCCCTTGAATCAGTTCGTAGGGTTTGAATTTCTGCGTGTCGCACGCAAGGGTGAATCGCTCCTGGTACGTGGGTTTATGCTCTGCGGTGTTGGTGTCTTGATCTGTCATGGTTTCCTCTGTGCGCCGCTGGCGCTGATCATGGGCTGGTGCCCGGTGTTGTTGCTCTGTGGCGCGCCACGTTTTCGTGATTCGCAAAACGTGGCGCGGAAAATAGTCAGTTGCCGACAATGCTGAGGGCTGGTGGCAGCTTTGGGCCGAACGGCGTACCAGGGGCGAATGGGTCGGGTAGTTGGTCTTCTGGGCATTCCCTGATGAACCGGATCATGGCGGCGTGGCAGGCGCGATACAGCGGGCCACCGGCGCCCCATTCGTCGCTCTTGCGGTCGGCGCTGTCCTCCAGCCGGGATAGGTAGGCCACTCCGCGAAGGCTGGTGTCATCGTCTGCGCTGGCCTGCTGACGGTGTACTGGGTTGACGCCCAGCAGGTCGCACATCTGGTCGAAGCCCAACGCTTGCGCCAGCCCCTCGCGGTCGAACATCAGGGACTGGCCAAACCCAGCGAGTGCGCTCCACGCTCCGCTGCGGGTGGCCTCTTGGTGTTCCTGGGCTCGCTCCTCCAATTCAGCAATGGCCTGCCGGGTGAAGGGGAGGAATGCTTTCAACTTTCCCGCCTGCCGACGAAGGGCTCGCCGCTCACTGCGGATAACGTCGAGCTGTTCAGCAATGGCGCGACAGATTCGCCGGGTGGTGATGAGCTGTGTGGCGGCGCTGATGCCGGGTTTCATACCGATGTTGCACAAGCGGGTGATAAGGCTGGGCGTCATTGGTGCGCCTCCATAGGTGTGGCGTCGTAGCTGGCGCGCAGGTCGGCGCCAGCCGTGCAATGGCGGCTGGTGGGTGCGTAGCAGCTCCGACAAACCATGATGTGGTTGAGGTAGCGGTCACGGGCTTGTCGCCACTGAGGCGTGGCAGTGGCAGCGCTTGCATGTGGTCTTGTGATGAGCCGTGGAGTGCGCTCGACAGGGCTGGCCAGGACCAACCGCGTGCGAGGCCGGCCATCCACTTTTGGCGAGTCGACTCCGGAGATAGCTGGCGGCATGTGATTGAGCAGACCGGAAAGGAGGCTCATGCCGTCACCTCGACCCGATCACTGCTGATCCAATGTTCCTGTGATCTCAAAAACACCGGCAACAGCGGCAACAATGGCAACAGCCGCGTAAACCGTGGCCTCCAGGCGTTGCCGATGCTGCCAAACTGTTGCCACCGGTTTTTTACCGGCAACAGTGATAACCAAATGAAGGGAAAGTGCGGGTCTCTTATGTTGAAAATGAGGTGTGCGTTGCCAGTTGTTGCCACTTTTTTTATAGGGTGGCAACGGCTGTAAGCCACGCCCCACAAGGCCGTTGCCGGTGTTGCCACTGTTGCCAGTGATTCTAGGTTCCTGTGAACTTGGGCAATCTGGATTGCTGGTCTTTGAGTGACGTTCATGCGCCACCGCCTTCACGATCCATGATGTCTGGATCGATCACATAGAGACGCGCCTGGCCACCACCAGGGAGGCGGTAGTTTTTGGTTTTACGCTCGTTGTCACGGCGTGCGAGGACGTTAGCGCTCTCCAGAGCCTTGATGATGCGAGACAGGCCATAGCCGTGCGCCGCCTCGATGAGTGCTGGCTTGTTGAACAGGTACAGGCGGTTGGTGCCCACCAGCTCCCAGTAACCGGCCCGGTTGAAAACCTTGGTGTCAGGTGTCTGATCGTCGACGTCTGAAAAGCGGCTGCTACCGTGGCGGTCGATAAAGTCCAGGATGCCGGCAAGGATCTGTCGGTCTTCCGCGTTGCCGCTGCCCACCCTGCTGAGCCATTCGCCGTACAGCAAGCGGCAGTCGGCGAGGGCGGTACCCGGCACCCAAGGCAGCAGGCCATAAGCGATTGCCATTTCACCGGCCAGTGCGATCACCGCAAACCGATCAGCTACGCGGCCGGCCTGGGCGTTGTCCTCCACAAAGCTGGCGCGTACTCCGGCGAAGTCTTCCAGCAGGCCGGCCCGGTCGTCGCTCTCGAGCAGCTTCTCGACAAAGGCTGGCCCAAGGTGGCCGTGGTGGGCGCCGACCGCTACGGTGAGCTGCCGATGAAAGTCCGCTCCCTCAAGCCCGTGCAATTCGTCAAAGGCCCGGTGTGTCCGAGTACCGGCGTTCACGTCGACCATGCGCAATTCGGCGCCAGCGTGGGCGGCATTGCCGGATATGGCCGCGTGTTCAGAGAGTGAGCGCTCGCCGCTGGAGAGTGTCAGCAGGCGCCAGCTCAATTTGGCACGGCCTTCGCGCTCGCGGGTCATGGTGCCTTTGCCCTGGCCGTTGGCGAGGGAGTAGGCCATTTCCTGAACGCGCTTGGGGTCGGCGCGCTTGATCTCGTCCAAGGGCAGGATGGTGTCATTGCGGCTCGATGCCTCGATCTCCAGGCCGCCCTTGGTCATGTCCCAACTGGCGGCGAACACGCCCGGGTCGCCCCATACCGACGATCCGATCAGTTGCGCCAGCGACTTACCGCTCGAGCTATCCCCCACCAGGTGAACACCACCGCCCAGCACGCCCACCAAACTCAGCAGTGGGCCAGCCAGTGAGCAGCCGATCGCCAGTGTCAGTACCGGATTGCCCGCGCACTTGGCGGCCACCTCCGATTGCCACAGCGCCAGCTCGCCGCGCCGGCTGAAAAGTACCTGAGCCTTGTTGCTGGCCTGGTACCGCACATTGGCGCTGCCGATGGTTCGCCCAGGCAGCACGAACGCGCCTGACTCATGCCAGCCCGGCCGGCTGGTGGTGGCAAACACTTCTGCAGGATGCTGGTCGAGCAGGTACTCCATGAACGTGCCGCGTTTCTTGAGGGCGATAATGACGCCCATCCCGAACAAGGCACGCCGGGCGTCCTCGCCGCTGCCGCCGAACACCTCCATGGCGATGATCCATTCCTTGATGCCGCCTTCTGTGACCAGGCGCAGCAAACGGCCTTCGCTGCCATCGTCGCTATTGGTAGTGCGGGCAACGACGGTAACGGGGCTGGAGATCCACTCATCAGTGATAGGCCGGTCGCCGGTATCGCCCTCGGCGTCGTCCTGGTCTGCGGCTGCGCGCTTGAAGCTATGCCAGTAAACGCCTGGGCGCAGCTTGCGGCCCTTCTCATTGATTACCCAATGCTCGTACACCGCCCAGCAGGGGCGATCTGGCGCAATGGTCGCGGCGTCCGGCCGAAGGTTGATCACGTTGGTGTCAGGCTTGGACATGGCCGAGTTTCCAGTTGGCGAGGTCGTTGAAGTCGGTGAGGTCATCGGGGGCGCCTTCCGGCCACTCGGGGAAAGCCACTTGGCCACCCACGGCCGCCGCTGCTGCGTTTGCCGCTGCGCGCCCCGGGTTGCCATCGGTGAGCCGGTCGTCGTCGCCGGCGATGACGATTGGCTGGCCCGGGTAGCGAGCGCGCAGGCTCATCGCCGCCGGGATCAGGTTGCCCGCGTTCATGGCAGCGGCAACGACGTAGCCGCCGTGCTGGTGGAGGCTGGCGGCCGTCGCCCACCCTTCGCAGATGCAAAGCACAGAACCTGGCTCGATGATGCCCAGCGGCGAATAGGTGCCCTTGATCCGGCCGCCAAACAGGAAGCGCTTGTCGCCGTCCGGAGCAATTCGTTGCAGGTTGACCAAGCGCCCATCCAGGTACAGCGGGATCAGCAGGTCAGTGCCAAGCTGGCGCAGACCGTAGGACCGAACCGCCTTGGCTACCAGATACGGGTGGTCGGGTGAGGCACGGCGC
Source organism: Pseudomonas sp. HT11 (assembly GCF_044875395.1). Lineage (NCBI taxonomy): Bacteria > Pseudomonadati > Pseudomonadota > Gammaproteobacteria > Pseudomonadales > Pseudomonadaceae > Pseudomonas > Pseudomonas sp. HT11. The sequence goes on from NZ_CP173217.1 coordinate 367,149, forward strand.
GCATTGCGCCACCAGTGGTTGGCCTTCTCTGCTGCCTGCTGCTGGCGCCGGTGTTGCTCGGCTCCGCGCTGGCGCCGGGCAAGGTCAACTCGCTCGCGGATCTGGGCCGCTTCGCGAGCGTCCACCGGTTCGCGACTACACCAGGTGCTGGCGCCGCCGGCTTTCCAACTGCCGAAAGCGCCGGATGCAATGCCGTCCAGGTACAGCACATACCAGCCGTTGAGCGAGCCGGGCTTATCCTCCGGCACACGAAAACGGTGGATTGCACCGTCGGGCTCTGGCAGCCAGTCGAGAGGGCCATAGACGGCTTGGAGCGCATCACGGAATAGGATCGTTGCGTCCGTCATGCGGCCCCCTTCGGCTGGGTAAACCGCTTGGCCAAGTTCTCCAGTTTCTGAGTCAGGCGCTCCAGCTCATTGCAGTGGCGGCCTTGGTCGCCCTCTGAGATTCGTAGCTCCAGGAACCCGACCAGGGTTTCCACCAGCAGCGTATAGCTAGCGCTGTCGATATGAGCGCCAGCCGCGGGTGGGCCGCCACTGCCTTTGCGCTTGATTGGGGTCACGTCACCCATGACTGGCCTCCCGGCGATAAGCGCCAGCAAAGGCCCGGCAAACTTGACCATTGTTCAGGCCATGCCATTGGGTGATGTCGTCGATCCCGTCAACCAGGCAGGCCGTCACCTGAGCGTCAGCACTGCGCATGACAACGCGCCCACACTCTGCGTCGGCCTCGCTCAAGAACGGCCCCAGCAGCGCCTTGGGCGTCTTCGGGTGAGTGACGTAAAACAGTTCGGTGGCTTTTTTCAGGCAAGCCGATCCCGTCGACGCAGATGCGCCGTTTTGAATTTTCATGCTTAACCTCTTAGGTCAGGGCGTCGGCGCTTCGCGTGAGTACGCGGTGGCTTTGGACAAAATGCGGAGCTGATAAAAAGGATCGAATGTGAACGCATGTGCTGGCTCATAGGGCGACCTCGCGATATTGCTGAGCGCCGCCCAGGTCGTCCGATCCGAATAGTGCTTGATTGACGGCCTTCCGGCTTTCCAGCATCAGATCGTGTTCATCATGCGTGCCGATCCCCGCCGCCACCCAGTCAGGCAGTTCCTTGCGGCGCCGCATCTCGTTCAAGTGCGTCCACCACCGGGTAGCGTGTGAGCGCTCGGTAGAAATCGCCTCGGCCACCTCGTTACTGCGCTTGTCCAGCAGGAAGTGCGGCAATGGCGCTGACTTCCGCGCCTCGGCGTTCGCATCATCCAGCTCGTTTTCCATGCACTCGCACCACTGATAAACCTTGGTGTTCCAGTCGCTTATCTCGAGGGTGCCCAACTGTGCGAAAGCGTGAGGCGTGCTGTCTTCGCGGAAGGTCTCAAGCATCAGCGTGAAGATTGCGCGCACGCTCTCGAGCGCACTGGTCACTTCGTACAGATCCAGGACGCCGGTCTCGGCTATTTCCTTGTAGGAGCGGCTCATAGCTCACCCCCGGCGTTCAGGCCAGCGCGCCCGGACAGTGCGGCGGAAATTGCCTCGCGGTTGCAGTCGGCGGTGTTGGCGCCGTCAGCGGCTAGGTTCCACGCGACATCTACCAGATTGCGGACGTGCTGACTCGTGCCCTTGTCTGCCAATGCGGCATAGAGAACGGCCTCAACCTTGCGCAGGACGATCTGGGCGCTTTCGAGATCCTCAAGCGTGTCGTGGGCGATCTCTTGGATGGTGCGGGCGGGAGTATTCATTGCGCACCGCCGGCAGACTCCAGGGTACGAGCGATGACCATGTGGGAGTTGTAACGGGCGAGGCGAACGGAAAGTGATGAGTTTGCGCGGAGGGCGCTCAGGGCAATGCGGCGGTGAGCAAATGCGCGAATCGCAGACGGATTTAGGGCGGGCATACGTGGAGCTCCTAACGTAAGAAGGGAGCTGCCACGTTCGTTACCAAGCGAATGGGTGGCAGCTGTGCGCAGGTTGGTAAACCGGGACGTTAGGAACCCGGCAGGCACGAATGCCTCCCACGCACAGCCGCCATAACACGTAACTGCGGGCACAAAAAAAGCGCCTGCAATCGTAATGGGGGCGCTGTTGCGCCTAACGTTCAGCGGGTTACCAAGCCCGATCGCTGAATTTGCAGCGACGGGCAAACCATACCGACGACCACGACTGCTTGCAACAAAAGTTATCGACCGTTTATCGCTGATCATGAGCAGAGCTGTCATACCGCAACACTCCGGAGGTGCTTGGCCGTTAGGCTTTGGACATAGCGCAGTAGGGATGCTTTGCGGGCTGTGAAGTCCTTGCCCTGGCCGATCAGCAGCACGTCGCGGATCTCGATCAAGGTAACCAGCACCAGCTCATGGGCGCTGAGCTCATCGCGATTGCGGCCGGCGAATTGCCCGGTGATCGCCTGGTTGATCAGTTTGGCTTCGTTGATGAAGTGGTGGCGCTGGGGAGTCTTGCCACTCTCCTCATGAGCGATTGCCAGAGCCTCACACAGACCGCGATAGCCGACGGCCGATTGCTGGCGGGCCTGTTGCCATTTGGCCTGGTCACCACGTACCAGAGCGTCGATCTGCTCGTCGCACCAGATCTCAAAGTCCACAGAGAGCCAGCGAGCGAACTTCACCGCCAGCTTGGGATGGAGCCATGTACCGCTGGTGGAGGTGTTGCCGCGGCGGGTCTTCACCAGCGTAATGTGTGATTTCTCCACATTACTTTTCTCCATGCGCTCAGACAGCCGCTGGATGTATTCCTTGGTCGAGTCGAGGCGCAACCATTGCGCAGGCTCTTTGCCAGAGCGCTCCGCTATCTCCGTTGCATGGAGCCAGCCATCAGCATTGAAGCGCACTGCCTGGCCTTCGTAGTTGAAGGGAATGATGCGGGCGCTCATGCTGCCACCTCCGCAGGCGGGTTGGTGCTGAGGTAGTAGAGCGCCATGCCCTGATGAGTGCGCCCTTGATCGTCGGTCAGGGTAAGGCGGTGAGTTAGGATCTTATGGCCCAGGCTGCGCAGTTCATTGATGCGGGCACCAGGGCGAACGATGTTCAGTTCGCGGATAGCGGTGAAGGTATCAATCGGACCAGCTTGCAGGCGCTCCAAAAGGCGAGCGCGTTGCGCGGTTCCGCTGGTATTCTCTACGTGAGTTTTTTCTGGGCTGGCCTTATTTGGTTGGCCTTTTTTTTGGTCGGCCATTTATGCAGCCTCCACTCGCAGAGCGACCAACGAGTCGCACCAGGCAATAACTTCTGCCTCGATCCATACGGCGGACTTCGGCCCAAGCATCACTTGTTTAGGGAAGCGCCCTGCGGCAATGCGTCGATAAATCTCGGATGTCGAAAGGGTGGTCAGCGCTTTGACTTCGCCTAGCTTGATGAAGCGCCGAGGCTGTTCGCCTGTTTGGGTGGGCTGTTCTGATTTGCGAATAGGGTGGGCTTGAGTTGTCATCGTCTGCGCCTCCTGGGGCGTTGTTGGTAATCGACGATGACAATGCTGGCGGTAGAGGCTGAGGCGGAACAGGTAACAGGTGGGATTTAACGTGTTACCCGTGGGCCGAATTGCTGTCAAACAAACTAGGGAAGGCCTTGTGGGGCGCGGGCTGCAACCTGTCACCCCTTATTAATTGATCTAGCTATGGAACCGCCTTTTTTGCGTCCAGCGGCAGTAAGCGCAGTGACGAATAATTTCACCTTCACCGCCGGAAGAGTGATCCCTTTTGCTTTAAACCACTTGTTAACAATTGCGCTCCAGCCAACGGTTGGTGCGGTTGTTCCGTTCTGTGTGACATCGCACCAACATTCAACAATCAAGCGCCCGTCCGGTGGCGAAAGTTGATTGTCGTGGTTCATGAACTCGGCTAGCCCCATGACCTGTTCAAGATGTTCCTCCATGCGAATGTTTTCGTCTTCAGCATCGCGCCTGGCCCTGCGCTCGTCGCTGAGCTCGCGGCGCTGTAACTCCATCTCGTCAATGAGTTGTTGGTTTTGAGCTGTCTTGGTTTCGAGTTGAGCCGAAAGCTCGACTACTTTTTGCTCAGCCCTCTCCCTGGCGATCTGGTGCTCGTCGAGTTGTTCGCAGGCGCTCTTTTCACCCTCGCGGCGTAACTGCGCTTGTTGCGCTTTGAGAACTATCGAGGAGTTTCCCGGTATCAGGGGGGGCTGGGCGTAGCTAGTTGCAGCAAAGCCATTGACTGCCGTTGAGACAGGTACGCTGTCGTTTGCCGGTTGAGCGAATCCAGCGGCGAGCTCCGCGCGTGCGGTTGCCTCGTCAACTAGGCGCTCAATCCATTTGCGCCATATCAGTACATTAGCCGCAGGTACTGGGCCAGAGCTGGTGGAGATGTTGATGGCCAGCCTTCCATTGCTGGCTGAGGTGAAGTAGTCGGCTAGCGCGCCGTGAGTGATCTGAGTATTCCTGTCGGAACGACCTTCTGAAAAGATGCTCGCATTCAGGGAGTGAATAGGCTGAGCTAACGGCGCCAGCGTATTTAGGGTTGCGGCGAGCTCGAAGGCTAAGAGCCGGGGGTTCAGGTGGTGACCTGACGCCCAGTCAGAATAGATCCCGTCGAGCTTTATTCGCCCGAAAGGTCCTATCTGATTGTCTCCACCGGCTTCCGCCATTCGATTAGCTCATATGTGATCGACTGTATGAATAACCAGCCGTGACCAATATGTTAACCGCCCAAGACTTGAAAAAGGAGCCCTTGGTGCTCACTGGGAATGATTAATTAGAATTCAATGTCTCAAGCGCGCTTGATACTCACCACATTGGCGCCAGCGCATTGCGCGTCAATTGAGTCGGCCCAAGCCTGCATCATTTCCCGGCGCTGCTCGACATAGGCTGCGTGATTGTAGGTCCCCCGAATTTCGTCGCTGTCACCGTGAGCGAGTTGGCGCTCGATCCAATCCTTGTTGTACCCGCGTCCATTCAGCTCGGTGCTGAGCAAGTGCCGGAAACCGTGGCCGGTCTGGCGTCCTTCGTAGCCCATGAGGCGAAGGGCTTTGTTGACGGTGTTTTCACTCATAGGGCGCTGAGGGTTGGCGCCAGCAAAAACTAGCTCATATCGCCCGGTTACCTCTTGAAGCTGGCGCAGGATCGCAACAGCCTGGCGGGGCAGGGGGACGATGTGAGGGCGGCGGGCTTTCATGCGTTCGGCTGGAATTGTCCAGGTTGCGCGCTCCAAGTCGAACTCTGCCCAGGGGGCTTGGCGAAGCTCGCCCGGTCGAACGGCCGTTAGCGTCAGCAGGCGGATGGCGTGCCGGGTAAGCGAATGGATATTCGCAGCTTCGCTCTTGGCCAGCATTTCAGGGAGTTCAGCAAAGGTGACGTGCGGATGATGGCGGGCAGCTTTCGGTGGTGCTGCTACCACGCTCAGATCCGTAGCTGGGTTGGCGTCAACGACGCCCTTGGCCAGCCCGTACCGAAATATCTGGTGTAGCCATTGACGGATCTTGCCAGCGGCATTGAGCGTGCCTCTTGCCTCTACCTTACGCACCAGTTCTACCAGGTCAGGCCGGGTGATCGCTTTTACAGGGCGAGAACCAATACCTGTAATCAAATCATTCTCCAGGTACAGCTTGGCCTTGTAGGTCGTGCTTTCTGCCCACCGAGGGGCGTTATAGGCAAACCACTCGCGAGCCAGTGTCTCGAAAGTCAGTCCCTCGACCTTCTGTGCTTGTTTGGCGGTTTTTTTCTGCTCGCCGGGGTCTATGCCCTCAATCAGTAGCTGGCGTGCCCCATCGCGAAGCTGACGAGCTTTCAGCAGGGTGACCGATGGGTATGCGCCGAGCGCCAGCATCTTCGCGCTGCCGTTGAAGCGGTATCGATAGCGCCACAGCTTGGAGCCGGTCGGGGTCACTTCTAGGCATAGGCCATTGGCGTCAGTCAGCCGGTACAGCTTGTCCTTCGGCTTGGCGGTGCGGATGGTGGTATCTGAGAGTGGCACGCAGCCTCCTTGCAGGCCGCACCAGGCGGGCGTATTGCCGTCCTGGTGTGAGTAGATTTCTAGACCGAACTGGATCTACTCACGAATCTACTCACATATGTTTGGGCTTACAAGGGAACGGTTGGGAACCGTAGAAAGCAAAAAACCCGCACTAGGCGGGTTTCTTGGGTGCTTTCAGGTGTGCTTGGCATCACCTGAAAACTAAAGGTGGTGCCCAGAGACGGAATCGAACCGCCGACACGGGGATTTTCAATCCCCTGCTCTACCGACTGAGCTATCTGGGCAACGGGGCGCATTAAACGGGTTTTTCAGGGGGTCGTCAAGCAAGTTTTCAAAAAATATTTAATTATTACCGTCGCTTACGTGCCGACCCCGGTTTTTGATCAATTATTGAGCAGGCGGCACGTAGCCGTCGGCCTTGGCGTAATCCTCGCCAGAAAAGAACTTGTCCATCTCGCCCTGCAGGTATTTGCGGTCTTCGGCGTTCATCATGTTCAGGCGTTTTTCGTTGATCAGCAGGGTCTGGTGTTTTTGCCAGTCAGCCCAGGCTTTGGCGGAGACGTTGTCGAAGATGTCCTGGCCTTTGGCGCCGGGGAACGGTGCGCGCTCCAGGGCAGGCAATTCTTCGTGGTACTTGCGGCACATGATGGTGCGGGTCATGACGGAACTCCTGCGTTCAATACATCGGCCGCGCGCTTCAGCAGTTTTTTCACTGGGGCGGCAAGGCCCAGGCGCGGCGGGGTGGCGAGGTTATACCAGAGCCAGTCGGCCTCGGCCACGTGATGGGCGGATTCCTCGACCTGGACCAGCCAGGGTTCGATGGCCAGCTGGAAGTGGCTGAAGGTGTGGATCAGCCCCGGCAGTTCATGCGGCGTGCCCAGCGCGAGCGCGTGCTGGTTGGCCAAGTGTTCCAGGTCCTGGAGGTCGTCGAGCTCCGGCAAGCTCCACAAACCGCCCCACAGGCCCGTGGAAGGGCGGCGGTAAAGCAGAATTGCGCCCTCGGCGTTGGCCAGCATCGGCATCAGCGTGCGCTTTTGCGGGATGGTTTTGCGCGGCTTGGGGATTGGGTAGCGCGTCTCCAGACCGAGCATGTGCGCCTCGCAGCCCTTTTCCAGCGGGCACAGCAGGCAACTGGGTTTGCTGCGGGTGCAGAGCGTGGCGCCCATGTCCATCATCGCCTGGGTGTAGGCGTTGACGCGATCGTGCGGCGTAAAGCGCTCTGCGGTAGCCCAGAGCTGCTTGGCGACCTTGGGCTCGCCGGGGTAGCCCTCTTGCGCGGTAAAGCGCGCCAATACGCGTTTGACGTTGCCGTCGAGGATGGGCGCCCGCAGGCCCATGCTCAGGCTGGCGATCGCACCCGCAGTGGATAACCCGATGCCGGGCAGTTCAGTGAGCTTTTCGACGTCCTTGGGAAACTCGCCACCGTATTGGGCGACGACGATCTTGGCGGTCTTCTGCAGGTTGCGTGCGCGGGTGTAGTAACCCAGGCCGGTCCACAGGTGCAGCACTTCGTCTTCCGGCGCGGCGGCCAGGGCTTCGACCGTCGGCAGGGAAGCCATGAACCGGTCGAAGTAATTGAGCACGGTGCTGACCTGGGTCTGTTGCAGCATGATCTCCGAGACCCACACCCGGTAAGGCGTAATGCCCTGTTGCCAGGGCAGGTCATGGCGACCGTGGCGGTCGTACCAGTCCAGCACTGCCTGTGAAAACTGCTCGTTTCTCATCGTTTGAACAGGCCTTTAAGGGCGTCTTTCAACTGCGGGTTGACCTTGTCGAGTTTCTCTTCGAGCTTCTCGCTGAGTTTGTTGCCGGCGGCTTTGACCGCAACCTGAGTCAAGCCGTCCTTGTCCAGGCGGCAGGCTTTGGCGCCCAGCTCCAGCGGGCCGCGGCAGCGCAGCGGCACTTCGATGCCCCGGAAGTTGGAGCCGACCTGGCAAGCCGGGTCCGGCACGTCGCGTGTATCGCCTTCGACGATGATGCCGACGCGATAATCCATGCCCAGCACGCGCAGGTCGATGTCACCGTTGCCGTTGACTGTCAGGCCCGGAATACGCACTTTCAGGTCCGGGTTGCTGGCCACGCCGTTGCGCAAGGTCAGGTTGCCGCGCAGTTCCTGGAACGGCGTGTCCTTGCCTTGTGGCGTGGTGGTCAAGGTCTTGCGGTTGAGCAGTGCGATGCCGGTGCACAGCTGCTGTTCAATGTTGGCGTTGAGCAGCGCGCCGTTATTGATCACAAAGCTGGCAGTGCCGTTAAGGCTGTCGATCAGCGCCTTCTGGCTGTTGCCACGGCCGTTGAGGTTGCTGTCGAGGGTGATCTGGCCTTTTACCGGCGGGGTTTGCCCCTGAGCTTGCAGGATGCGCTCAACCGGCACTTGCTTGATGTGGGTTTGCAGCGCGAGCACCGGGGTGTCCTGGCGCACATCGAGTGTGCCGTTGGCCTGGAAGGTGCCGTTGTAGAGGCCGCCGCTGAGGGTATCAAGCTTGAGCTGGCCATCGATGCCGGAGGCTTTGAGTGCAGCGTTCTGGATCGGCAGCTTGCTCAGGGTCAGTTGGCCGAAGGCCAGGTCGGCGTCCACGTCCAGCGTGCGCAGGCGCGTGAGTGGCAACAGCTTGTCGGTGCTCCACGCGCCTTTGGTCGGTGCGTCCGGCAGCGGTGTGGTGCCACCGGCGGCCATGGCGCCGGCCTCGCTGTTCTGCACTTCGGCCTGGCGTGCGGCCGCTGCACCTTTGGCGGTTTCGGACTTGGCCGGCAGGTAGTTGTCGGCGTTGAAAGTATCGCCTTTGAGTTGCAGGCGCAGGGATTGCTTGGCGAAATCCTCTACAGCGATGCGGCCCGTGAAGGTGCTGCTGTCGAGTTTCAGGTTCAAGTCTTCCAGTGCCACGCTGGTGGGCGTGCCTTTGAGGCGGCTGACCAGTTCAACTTTGCTGAGGCTGCCCGCCGCCATCGGCGGCAACGGGTGGCCGACGCTGTCGAGGAACTTGGCCAGGTCAAACTGGGCAATGGACAGGGCGCCGCTGAGCTGTGGGGTTTTGTTCAGGTCATTGACCTTCAGTTCGCCCAAGGCGCGCAGCTGGTTGGCGGAGAGTTTAAGGTTGGTCCATTCGGCAATATTGGCCGCCAAGTCCACCAGCAGTTGGCCTTGGGTGGAGAACGTTACGGTCTTGCCCAGCAGTGGCTCGCCGGTGGCTTCGCCGCTCAGTTTCATGTCTTCGAACTGGTAGCGCTGGAGCGCACGCTGGATGCGCAGGTTGCCGTTCAACTCGGTCTTGACGCGCATCAGCGGCTGGTTGCTGCCCAGGAATGCCGTGAGTTTGAGCGGAATGCTTGCGCCTTCGTGCACGGCACCGGCGCTCAACTGGATGCTTTCGGCGCTGTACTGTTTGCCGGTCTGCTCATCGTTGTATTCAACGCGGGCGTTGTTGATGGTCAGGCTGTCGATGTCCAGGCGGATCGGTTTTGGCGGTTTTTCCGGTTCAGGTTCGGCCGGCGTTTCCGCGGGGGCAGGCACCGGCGCATTGGCCGGTTTCTCGGTCACGTTCTTGCCGATGTCCTCCCAGTTGCCGTGGCCTTGCTTGTCGCGGTTGAGGCGCAGGTTCAGGCCTTCGACACGCACATCGCTCATCTGCACTTCACGGCGCAGCAGCGGCAGCACGCGCACCGACAGGCCGAGCATCTGCAGGTCGGCAAACGGCTGAGTCGGGTTGGTCATGGTCGCGACGCTGGCTTCGTGCAATTCCAGGCCCAGCCAGGGGAACAGGCTCCAACCGATGTCGCCATTGAGCGTCAGCTCGATGTGGGCCTTGTCGCGGGCAATCTGGCGGATCTCGTCTTTGTAATCGTTGGGATCGAAGAGGTGGGTCAGGGCAAAGCCCAGGGCCACAATGATCAGCAACAGCCCGAGAAGTACCAGACCCAGGATTTTGCCGAACGCTTTCATGGGCGAGTCCTTGTATGTCGATTTCAAAATTTAGCCGCAGAGTATAACGCCCGACGGCCTGCGTCAGTTCATGCATCGTTACATTGTATCTAGACGCAGCAAAATCGGATTTTGCCGCCCAGCAGAGCAGGTTGCGTGAAAAAGGTGATATCAGTTTGGTTTTTCTGTCATCCACTGGTGCTAATCTGCGCGGGTTCGTCTGTCGTCTGCGACACAGCGTCGCGCTTAAAAGGAGCTTTACTCAACAACAACGGCCACGCTCTGCGTGCAAGGCCGAGGGAGAGAGCGCCTGACGGACACATACTAATAACTGGGGGAAACACCAATGAGCACAAGCACTGCGGCTGGTAGTACTGCCGCACAGCCTGCGTTCCTGTCCAAGGAGCGCATTATCGCCAAGCCAGGGTTCAACCGCTGGCTGGTTCCACCGGCCGCCCTGGCCATCCACCTCTGCATCGGCATGGCCTACGGGTTCTCGGTGTTTTGGCTGCCGCTGTCCAAAGCGCTGGGTATCACGGCACCGGTCGCCTGCGCGCCGGACATGAGCTTCATCACGCAAGTCTTCTCGTCCCAGTGCGACTGGCCCATCTCCATGCTGGGCTGGATCTACACGCTGTTCTTCATCTTCCTGGGTTGCTCCGCAGCGATCTGGGGCGGCTGGCTGGAACATGCCGGGCCACGTAAGGCCGGCGTTGTATCGGCCTTGTGCTGGTGTGGCGGTCTGTTGATCTCGGCGTTGGGCATCTATACCCACCAGATCTGGCTGATGTGGATCGGCTCCGGCGTGATCGGCGGTATCGGCCTGGGCCTGGGCTATATCTCGCCCGTGTCGACCCTGATCAAGTGGTTCCCGGACAAACGCGGCATGGCCACCGGCATGGCGATCATGGGCTTTGGCGGCGGCGCAATGGTCGGTGCACCCTTGGCCGCAGCGCTGATGGGCCACTTCGCTTCGCCAACAAGCGTGGGCGTGTGGCAGAGTTTTGTGGTCATGGCCGTGATCTACTTCGTGTTCATGATTGGCGGCGCGCTGTCGTACCGCGTTCCGCCAACCGGCTGGAAGCCTGAGGGCTGGACCGCGCCGGCGAAAAAAGCCAGCAATGCGATGATCACCCACCGTCACGTTCACGTGAACGTGGCGTGGAAAACCCCGCAATTTCGCCTGGTGTGGCTGGTGCTGTGCCTGAACGTGTCTGCCGGTATCGGCATTCTCGGCATGGCGTCGCCGCTGCTGCAGGAAGTGTTCGGTGGCAAGTTGCTGGGTGTTGATGTGCCGTTCGGCCAGCTGGATGCCGGGCAATTGGCATCCATCGCGGCCATCGCCGCAGGCTTCACCGGCTTGTTGAGCCTGTTCAACATCGGTGGGCGGTTCTTCTGGGCGTCGTTCTCCGACTACCTGGGCCGTAAAAATACCTACTTCGTGTTCTTCGCCCTGGGCTTTGCCCTCTACGCGCTGATCCCGAACCTGGGGCACCTGGGCAATGTGGCGCTGTTCGTGGCGGCGTTCTGCATCATCCTGTCGATGTACGGCGGCGGTTTTGCCACCGTTCCGGCGTACCTGGCCGACCTGTTCGGCACCCAGATGGTCGGCGCGATCCACGGTCGCCTGTTGACCGCTTGGGCGGCGGCGGGCGTGTTGGGCCCGGTGTTGGTCAACTACCTGCGTGAGTATCAGTTGAGCATCGGCGTTGAACGTGCCGCAGCGTATGACATCACCTTGTACATCCTCGCCGGCCTGCTGGTGCTGGGCTTCATCTGCAACCTGCTGGTGCGCCCGGTGGCCGACAAGTACTTCATGACCGACGCGGAACTGGCTGCCGAACAGGCGCTGGGCCATGACAAAGGCGCCACTGCCTCTACGTCGCTGGAGTGGAAGGCTTCTTCCGCCAGCGTGCCATTGGCTATCGTGGCGTGGCTGGTAGTGGGCATTCCGTTGGCATGGGGTGTGTGGGTGACCCTGCAGAAGACCGCGGTATTGTTCCACTGATAAACCGTTGCGCAGTGCCCGCTCATGCAAGGTGAGCGGGCCTCGGGCAGCCAGAGCGGGCTAATCCTGCTTCTTGTCAGGCAAGGCTCTGGTTGATTGACCGCGCCATGGGATGCGTTGAAACCATGGCCGCGGCACCGGATGCACGATTACCCGCAAGGCTCGGGCGTAATCCATCACCAGGCCGGGTGTCCAGGCCATGGTCATGGCGCGCTTGCGTACTTGCGCGGCAATCCACAGTTCCGGCATGAGCAGGGTCTGCAACACCGAGCGCCAGCGTCGCGAGCGTTCCGCCAATACCCCATCCATCGAGGCTTCCAAGGCAAATGCCACGCTGCTCGAGCAGTTGCGGTAGGTCAGGTTGTAAGTGGCCTGTTGGCGATAGTTATTGGAAAACTCAATCAACGCCTTGCGGCTGTACCGGTGAAAAATGATCTTGCGGTCCGAATCGCACCAGTTGGCCACTTCGGTGGCGTAGTCCGGCTGGAAGGTGCCCGGCACGTCATTGTTGCGGGTGGCCTTGAGAATGCGGAAAAACTCTGACGGTGAGCGATCGATGTCAGCAACCGGATACAGGCTCAGGTACACCGACGGTGACAGTTCAAGGGCAGCGTGCCCGGTTGAAATCACGCCTTGTGCGTCCACGGCCGCGATGTAGCGATTGATGATCGGGCGGGGAATGGTGGTTGCGCTGGCGGTGCCTTCCGGCGTCCAGATATGCACCACCAGTGGATCGGTGCAGGCAGGCTCCGGCTCAGGCTGCGGCGGCGGTTCCTGCGGCGGCAGCTTCTTGAAATCCGATAGCAGGTCCCTGGGCGCAAGCAGCTCGAACGTCGAGGTGCCATGGCGCAATCGCCTGACGCGACGCGCAATGCGTACCGTGTTCAGGCCGCTGACGATCATCAGCGCGCCAAGAAAAAAAGACACGGTGGCACTGTTGGCGATGGGGTACGGGCTGACCAGCAACCCGGCGAATACCACTTGGGCGCCGCCGCTGATCAACGATGATCGCCAGCGCGGGAACCTGACGACCCAGGCCGAGGTGATGGTCAGCAGGCCGATCACAAAGTAGGTAAAGCCAAAGATGATCGCCAGCAGCAGGTTGCTGTAGACCTTGTCGGCAAGAATCAATACCGCGACAAAAAAGCAAATCCCGCCCTTGAAATACAGCACGGCGCGCTGAGTACCCACGCCGCTGGCGGCCACGCTCAGGGTGACAATGCTTTCCAGCAGCAACAGCAAGCCGAACGCGCGCAGCGGAAAGTACAACTCGCCATCCAGGCCGTCGATCATCACGCCAACGCCCATCACGCCCCATACGATACCGATCAGGCCGAGAAACCAGAATTTGGATCGGACGAATTCAACGCCGAACAGCAGTAAAGCAATCTGAATCATGAAGGTACTCGTACAGGTAGACGCTGATCGGCAAACGTTCAGGAATAGCGACTGCTTTGCCAGTTGCCGACAAATACTTGGCCCCTGGCATCGCGCATGGCGCCGGGGCTTTGGTCGTAAAGGGTCAGCCAGTCACCGTTGCCTTTGTCGATGCGAAAGGCCAGCGATGAGGCGTGGGTACGGGTGTCCGGCGACCAGTGCTGTTTGAGTTTTTCGCGGTCATCGGGGTGCACGCGCGCCAGCACCTGCTCAATGGTGCCCAGGGGCCGGGTGCCGATATCCAGCAGCGAATCGAGGTTGTCGTCCCAGAGGATGTCGCCTGTTTCGGGATGCAACTGGTACATCACGCCGTCGCCCCCCAGCCTTCCGGTTTGCGGGTCGTAGGGCCTGGCCGATTGCGTCATCAGGCGTATCACCACCACCAGCAGGGCGGTAATGGACAAGTAGCTTTGCGCAAGCAGCAAAGGCTCGCCTTCGAGCAGGCCCGGCACATAAAACGGCCCGGTCTTCTGATCGGTGTAATTGACCACGATGCTGCCCAGCACCAGCAGCGCGATCGAGCCTCCAGGGCTGCGCCAGGTCACGCAAACGGCAAGGGCGAGGGCGATCGGCAGGCAGGCCAGGATGAAATACACCGCAGCGCCGGCATCGGTGTCCAGCATGCTGGTGAGCCAGTGCGGCGCGGCCCCGAAGACGTACCAGGTATTTAATGCGAGCAGCAGCAGCCACCCGGCGCCGGCGAGTTTCTCCCGTGCGCTGACGGGAAATTCGCGCAGGTTGCTGTTCAGCACGTTCATGACCACAACGGTCGCAAAGAACACGCCGTTAACGCCAGACATCCAGTTGGTCATCAGCGTATGGGGTGATGTTTCCCCGGCCAGCATCAGCCAGCCCTTCCTGATCAGCGCCTGCACGCCACAAATGGCCACGGTCGCCAGCAACCACAGCACGATGGCGTGCAGGTCGTCGCCACGGCGCGCGAAACGCCGTACCAGCCAGGCAATGGCAATCGAACCTGCCAGCGCCTCAGCCGAAAGCGCGATGGCGGCCGGTGACTCCTCCCAGCCGTGCGCACCGAGCAGCACCCGCGCAATCAACAACACAAGGAACAGCATCGGCCAGTGCGCACGGCGCGAGCTCAGGAAGGCCGACACCGAGACGCCCGCCGGAAACCAGATAATCGCCATCTTCGAGATGGGGTCATCAAAGGCCAGGGAGGCCATGCCGGTCACGTAGTAGGTCAACGCCCACAGGAGGAGAATGCCGCTGCGCCGTAAGACTCTGGGTATCGTCACTGTTCAGTATTCGTCAGGTTTTAAACGTAGCGCTCATGTTACAGCGAAGCCGGCGCTGGCATTTGGCTAATATGCCGGGCGCACCATCCTGGAGCATGCACTTGTACGCACATGTCTAGCGCCGACACTCCATCAGTCTTATCCCCTTCGATGTTTCTGTTTAGCGCCCGCGCCCCTATAATGGCTGCCTTTTTCGCCCAATGATTTTGCGGAGCTGGTGATGGCCGAACGTAAGGCGTCCGTCGAGCGCGACACTCTGGAAACCCAGATCAAAGCCTCGATCAACCTGGATGGCACCGGAAAGGCCCGATTTGATATCGGTGTACCTTTTCTTGAGCACATGCTGGACCAGATCGCCCGTCACGGGCTGATCGACCTGGATATCGTCAGCAAGGGCGACCTGCATATCGACGACCACCACACGGTGGAAGACGTCGGTATCACGTTGGGCCAGGCATTTGCCAAGGCCATCGGCGACAAAAAAGGCATCCGTCGCTACGGCCACGCCTATGTCCCGCTGGACGAAGCGCTGTCGCGTGTGGTCATCGACTTCTCCGGCCGCCCAGGCCTGCAGATGCACGTGCCCTACACCCGCGCCACCGTGGGCGGCTTTGACGTTGACCTGTTCCAGGAATTTTTCCAGGGTTTCGTCAACCATGCGCTGGTCAGCCTGCACATCGACAACCTGCGCGGCACCAACACCCACCACCAGATCGAAACCGTGTTCAAGGCTTTCGGCCGCGCGCTGCGCATGGCCGTGGAGCTGGATGACCGCATGGCCGGGCAAATGCCCTCGACCAAGGGCGTCCTGTAATGCAGACGGTCGCGGTTATCGATTACGGCATGGGTAACCTGCACTCGGTGGCCAAGGCCCTCGAGCACGTAGGCGCCGGCAAGGTGCTGATCACCAGTGATGCCAACGTGATTCGCGAAGCCGACCGGGTGGTATTTCCTGGTGTTGGCGCGATTCGCGACTGCATGGCCGAGATCCGCCGCCTGGGCTTTGACAGCCTGGTGCGCGAAGTCAGCCAGGACCGCCCGTTCCTCGGCATCTGCGTGGGCATGCAAGCCTTGCTCGAGCGCAGTGAAGAGAACGACGGCGTCGACTGCATCGGCCTGTTCCCAGGCCAGGTGAAGTTCTTTGGCAAGGACCTGCACGAAGACGGTGAACACCTGAAAGTCCCGCACATGGGCTGGAACGAGGTGCGCCGCACCGTCGACCACCCGCTGTGGCACGAAATCCCGGACATGGCGCGCTTCTACTTTGTGCACAGCTACTACATCGCCGCCGGTAACCCGCGCCAGGTGGTCGGTGGCGGGCACTACGGCGTCGACTTCGCCGCAGCGCTGGCCGAAGGTTCGCGTTTTGCTGTGCAATTCCACCCGGAGAAGAGCCATACCCATGGCCTGCAGTTGCTGCAGAACTTCGCCGCCTGGGATGGTCGCTGGTAAATGGCCAGGAAGCCGAAGCAGCCGATCTTGAACCTCACCCCCGAGCAGGAGAGTGAGGCTACCCTCAAGATCAAGCGCTTCATGGAGGACCGCTTCGAGCTCAAGCTGGGCTCGTTCGAGGTCGCCGAGATTCTTGAGTTGTTCACCACCGAAGTGGCGCCGCACTATTACAACAGGGCGATTTTCGACGCGCAGACGCTCCTTAAAGAAAGGTTCGAAAGCATCGAAAGCGACTTGTGGTCGCTTGAGAAACCCTGATTTCCCAAGCATTGCTGAATATCGAATAAGGTTTGCCAGATGCTGATTATCCCCGCTATCGATCTCAAGGACGGCGCTTGTGTACGCCTGCGCCAAGGCCGCATGGAAGACTCCACCGTGTTCTCCGATGACCCGGTGAGCATGGCTGCCAAATGGGTAGAAGGTGGCTGCCGTCGTCTGCATCTGGTGGACTTGAACGGCGCCTTTGAAGGCCAGCCGGTCAACGGCGAGGTGGTGACCGCCATCGCCAAGCGCTACCCGAACCTGCCGATTCAGATCGGCGGGGGCATTCGCTCCCTGGAAACCATCGAGCACTACGTCAAGGCCGGCGTGAGCTACGTGATCATTGGCACCAAGGCCGTGAAAGACCCGGCGTTCGTTGCCGAGGCCTGCCGCGCGTTCCCGGGCAAGGTGATTGTCGGCCTGGACGCCAAGGACGGTTTTGTCGCCACTGACGGCTGGGCTGAAATCAGCACCGTGCAAGTGATCGACCTGGCCAAGCAGTTCGAAGCCGACGGCGTGTCCGCCATCGTTTATACCGACATCGCCAAAGACGGCATGATGCAGGGCTGCAACGTGCCGTTCACCGCCGCGTTGGCCGCCGCCACCAATATTCCAGTGATCGCTTCCGGTGGCATCCACAACCTGGGCGACATCAAGTCGCTGCTGGACGCCAAGGCGCCTGGCATCATCGGCGCCATCACCGGCCGCGCGATCTATGAAGGTACCCTGGACGTCGCCGAAGCCCAGGCTTACTGCGATGCCTACAACGGCTGAGGACTGACCATGGCGCTGGCCAAACGCATCATCCCTTGCCTGGACGTCGACAACGGTCGCGTGGTCAAGGGCGTCAAGTTCGAGAACATCCGTGACGCCGGCGACCCGGTGGAAATCGCCCGTCGCTACGATGAGCAAGGTGCCGACGAGATTACCTTTCTCGACATCACCGCCAGCGTCGATGGCCGTGACACCACGCTACATACCGTGGAGCGCATGGCCAGCCAGGTGTTTATCCCGCTGACCGTGGGCGGTGGCGTGCGCACCGTGCAAGACATCCGCAACCTGCTCAATGCCGGCGCGGACAAGGTCTCGATCAACACCGCCGCCGTGTTCAACCCGGAGTTTGTCGGCGAAGCCGCGCAGCACTTCGGTTCGCAGTGCATCGTGGTCGCCATCGACGCCAAGAAAGTCTCAGGGCCTGGCGAAACCCCGCGCTGGGAGATCTTCACCCACGGCGGTCGCAAACCTACCGGGCTGGACGCGGTGGAGTGGGCGATGAAGATGGAAGGCCTGGGCGCCGGTGAAATCCTGCTGACCAGCATGGACCAGGACGGCATGAAAAACGGCTTCGACCTCGGCGTGACCCGCGCCATCAGCGATGCGCTGGGCATTCCGGTCATCGCGTCCGGCGGTGTCGGCAACCTGCAGCACCTGGCCGACGGCGTGATCGAAGGCCACGCCAGCGCGGTGCTGGCGGCGAGTATTTTCCACTTTGGCGAATACACCGTTCCGGAGGCCAAGGCCTACATGGCGGCGCGCGGTATCGTCGTTCGCTAAACGCTGCTGGACACCATGGCAAGCGCGCGGCACTCTCTGCGCTTGCCATGGATTCCGGTAACTTTCATGTTCAAACACCTGCTGCTCGCCCTCGCCAGTTCTTCCATGCTTTTGGCAGGCTCGGCCCGTGCCGAAGAACCGTCTGACGCCTCTTTGGTGTTGCTGACGGAAAACTTCCCGCCGTACAACATGGCAAAAAACGGCAAGAACTTCGCCAAGGACGAGAACATCGAAGGCATCGCCGTGGACATCGTGCGCGAGACCTTCAAGCGTGCTGGCATTTCCTACAACCTGACCCTGCGTTTTCCTTGGGAGCGAATCTACAAACTCGCCCTGGAAAAACCTGGTTATGGCGTATTCGTGATGGCGCGCCTGCCGGACCGTGAAGCCCTGTTCAAATGGGTCGGCCCCATCGGCCCGGACGATTGGGTGTTGCTGGCCAAGGCCGACAGCAAGATCCAGCTGGATGACCTGGAGCATGCGCGCCGCTACAAGATCGGCGCCTACAAAGGCGACGCCATTGCCGATACGCTGGAAAAGCAAGGCCTCAACCCACTGGTGGTATTACGCGACCAGGACAACGCGCAAAAGCTCCTGGATGGCCAGATCGACCTGTGGGCCACCGGTGATCCCGCCGGGCGTTACCTGGCGCGTCAGGTGGGCGTGACGGGGCTCAAGACCGTGTTGCGCTTCAATAGCGCGCAACTCTACCTCGCGCTGAACAAGGACGTGCCGGACGAGCTGGTCGCCAAGCTTCAGGCCGCGCTGGATCAGCTGCGCAAAGACGGCGTGGTCGACGAAATCATGGCGCGCTACCTCTAACGGGCAAGAACTACTGTGGGAGCTGCTTGCCTGCGATAGCGGTGGTTCAGCTGAAATAGTTGTCACTGAAAGACTGCTATCGCAGGCAAGCCAGCTCCCACAGGTAATACTGCATTTCAAATGCACCCATGCGGCGCACTGCAATCAGCGGGAAAACCACGGTCAAAAATGTGGGAGCGGGCTTGCCCGCGAAAGCCTTGTGTCAGTCACTGAATCTGCTGACTGACCCACCGCTTTCGCGAGCAAGCCCGCTCCCACACGGGAATGTCGCCATCTGATCTAACGGTACTGACCGTTCTTGCCATGCCCGGCCATGGCCTGATTGCCGCGCACGCTGATCATCAGCTTGATATCAATCCAGTCGATGCCCTGAGCCTTGAGCTTGGGCAACTCGCGCTCCAGCACCGCCAGCGTCTGCGGATAAGGGTGGCCGATCATCACCACCGAGCCCTGCTTGTGCGCCAGCTTGATCGCGGTTTGCAGTTGCGTGGTAATGGCCGCCTCGGTGCGCTCGTCATCAAGGAATACATCCCGCGAGACATGCGCCAAACCAATCTTTTGCGCTTCGGCGGCGGCGACGGTCTGCGCGCTGGTGCGGCTGTCGACAAAGAACTTGTTGCGCCGCTGCAGCTCGCCCATCAACCAGGCCATGGCGTCCCGTTGGGCAGTCATGCGGCTGCCCATATGGTTGTTGATGCCAGCGGTGTAGGGCACGGCCTTGAACGCGGCGTCCAGGCGTTTGCCGAGTTCTTCGATCGGCAGCTCGGGGTGCCAGGCGAACGGGCCGGTGGCCGGGTCCATGGGCATATGCAGGATCACAATCTTGCCGGCCTTGTGCGCTTCGCGGGCGAATTCGGCGGCGTGGGGCGTGTCCGGCATCACCGCCGTGGTCACCGGCCCGGGCAGGGCCAAGACGCGACGATCCCGAGGCAGGTTTTGCCCCAGGTCGTCGATGATGAGGGTCAGGTAGGCTTTGTGTGGCTCGCCGTCAGGCGTCGCGTGGGCGACGCCTGCCAGGCTGCACAGCAGGGCGATGATCAGGGCAAAACGCATATCAACGGCTGCGCGTGATGCTCAGGCCTTTCAGCAGGCTCAGCGCCTGGGCCAGTTGGTAATCGTCGTCCTGCGGCATCGGCTTGGCTTTGGCGCCGCTGCCGGTTGGCTGGTCGGCACCGCCGTTGCCATTGCCCAGGTGACCTTGCAGGTCGGCCTCTTTGTAGTACTCGCTGTCGATTTCGTTGGTGATCTTGGCTTTACGCACTTCGATGTCCGGGACGATGCCCTGCGCCTGAATCGAACGGCCGTTCGGCGTGTAGTACAGCGCCGTGGTGATCTTCAATGCGCGGTCGTTGTTCAGCGGCAGCACGGTTTGTACCGAGCCTTTGCCGAAGCTGGTGGTGCCCATCAGCACGCCGCGCTTCTGGTCCTGCAGGGCACCGGCGACGATTTCCGACGCCGAGGCGCTGCCGCCGTTGATCAGCACTGCCAGTGGCACGCCTTCGCTCAAGTCATTGCCGGTGGCCGAGAAGCGCAACTCGGAGTTGGCGATGCGGCCTTTGGTGTAAACGATCAGGCCCTTGGTGATGAAGTGGTCGACCACTTCCACCGCAGACTGCAGCACGCCGCCCGGGTTGTTACGCAGGTCGAGCACGATGCCGTTGAGTTTCTTCCCGTTGTCTTTGCGCAGCTTGGCCAGGGCCTTGGCCACTTCGTCGCCGGTCTTGACCTGGAACTGGGTGATACGGATGTAGCCGTAGCCGGACTCCAGCAGTTGGCTCTTCACGCTCTTGACCGTGATGGTCGCGCGGGCCAGGGTCACGTCAAACGGGTTGCCGCCGTCGCGCACCAGGGTCAGGGTGATTTTCTGGCCGAGCTTGCCACGCATCTTGTCGACAGCTTCGGTCATGGTCTGGCCGCGAGTCGGTTGACCGTTGATCTTCACGATCAGGTCGCCAGCCTGGATGCCAGCTTTGGACGCCGGCGTGTCGTCGATCGGCGAGACCACTTTGATCTGGCCGTCTTCGGAGCCGACTTCGATGCCCAGGCCGCCGAACTCGCCGCTGGTGCTTTCCTGCAACTCGGCAAAATCTTCCGGGCCCAGGTAAGCGGAGTGCGGGTCGAGGTTGCTGAGCATGCCTTTAATGGCATTTTCCAGCAGGGTTTTATCGTCTACGGGTTCGACATAGGCTGCCTTGATCCGGTCCATGACCTCGGCAAAGGTGCGCAACTCGTCCAGCGGCAGCGGGGCCTTGGTGGTCGCAGCCGTGGTCGCGGTCGTGGCGGCGGGTGCAGCCCCAGCGGCCTGGTCGGCAAAAGCCAGAGGCGCGCCGATCACCAGGGCGATCGTCAGGGCCAGCGAAGTGAGGCGGGACAAATGCAGCATGTCGAACGAACTCCTAATGTAGATGCGGCCCTATCCTTGGGAACGGCACCATTGTGCAGGGTCGCTCGGGCGGCCCTGCTGACGAATAGCGAAGTACAGCGCCGGAGTGTCCTGGCCACCACTGTTACCGACAGTGGAGATGGATTCACCGGCTTTTACAACATCACCTGCCGACTTGAGTAAAGTCTGATTGTGGCCGTAAAGGCTCAAATAGCCATTACCGTGGTCAAGAATCACCAACAAACCGGCGCCGCGCAGCCAATCGGCAAACACCACGCGCCCACCGTGAACGGCATGAACCTGGCTGCCGGCGGCGGCGCTGATCATGACCCCGTCCCATTTGGCGCGGGTATCGTCACCTCGGGTTTCACCGAAGCGTGCCAGTAGTCGACCATCAACAGGCCATGGAAGTTTTCCACGCGCTGAAGCAAAAGGTCCGCCGAACGACTCGCCGGCGCTGGAAACCAGCGGGCCAGGCGCTGCGTGCGTCGGTTTGCGTGGGGCCGGAGCGTCGGTGGTGGCGGCCAGTTCGGCTTCACGCTGACGCTTTTTTTCCGCTTCCTGCTGGGCGATCAGCGCTTTCTGCCGCGCTTCTTCGGCCTCACGTGCCTGGCGAGCCAGGGTTTCCTCGATGGTTTTGAGCACTTTGCCCAGGTCAGCCTGGTCTTGCTCGCGGGCCTGCAGCTTGGCGTCGCGGGCCTTCACATCGTCGTTGAGCTTGGCCAGGGCTAGCTGGCGCTCTTTGCGGACCTTGTCCAGCTGGTCGCGCTGGGTGTCGAGGGCGGTTTTCTGGTCGAGCAGTTGCGATTGCTGGTCGGCAATTTCCTGCTCGACGTTGGCCAGCTGGCGCAGGGTTTCGTTAAAACCCTTCAATTGCGCCAGGCGTGCCTTGCTCAGGTAGTCGTAATAGGTGAGGGTGCGCGCGAATTTTTCCGGGTTCTGCTGGTTGAGCAGCAGCTTGAGGTATTCCTGGCGGCCGCTCTGGTACGCGGCGCGGGCCTGGATCGCAATCAGGCGTTGCTGCTCAACGCGTGCGCTCTGGAGTTTTTTTTTCTCAGCGTCGAGTCGCTCCAGTTCCGACTCGCTCTTCTTTAATTCTTTTTGTAGCTCCTGGACCTGCTTCTCAAGCTTGCCCATTTCGGTTTCGGTACCGCGCAGGTCTTTCTGCACCCCGGATTTCTCTTCCTGGAGCTTGCCGAGCAGTTTCTTCAACTCGGTAATGTCCTGACGCGTAGCGTCCAACTGTTGTTGGGTTTGTGCGCGCTCATCGGCAAATGCCGGTTGGAGCAGGCAGACTAGAGCGAGGGTAATCAAGGCGCGAAGCATAGAGGCGGGCGACACCAGGGAAAGGGACGGCCTAGTATGCCCGCCAAGCGCCGCAAAAAAAACGCCCAATTCGGGCTGGAAGGCAAGATAGGTGCCGAGTGGCGCTGGTATGGCGAAAAGATATCTACCAAACACAGGAGATCCAATGTGGGAGGGGGCTTGCCCCCGATAGCGGTGTATCAGCCACCTCTGTGTCAGCTGACCCACCGTAATCGGGGGCAAGCCCCCTCCCACACTGTTTTGCGGTGATGCTGGGGATCAAACCAGAATCGACGTGCCGGTCATCTCTTTCGGCTTCTCCAGCCCCATCAGCATCAACATGGTCGGCGCCACGTCCGCCAGCACGCCGCCGTGCCGAACTTTGAAGTCGCGCTTGCCAACATAGATGAACGGCACTGGCTCGGTGGTGTGCGCGGTGTGGGCCTGGCCGGTGGATTCATCCGACATCTGCTCGCAGTTGCCGTGGTCAGCGGTGATCAGCGCTTCGCCGCCGACTTTGTCCAGGGCGTCGACGATGCGGCCGACGCACAGGTCCAGGCATTCCACGGCTTTTACGGCCGCTTCCAGGTTGCCGCTGTGGCCAACCATGTCGCCGTTGGCGTAGTTGACCACGATCACGTCGTAACGCTGGTGCTCGATGGCATCGACGATCTTGTCGGTCACTTCCGGCGCGCTCATTTCCGGCTGCAGGTCATAAGTGGCGACTTTTGGCGACGGAATAAGGATGCGTTCTTCGCCCGGGAACGGTTCTTCACGCCCGCCGGAGAAGAAGAAGGTGACGTGAGCGTATTTTTCGGTTTCGGCGATGCGCAACTGGGTTTTGCCGTTCTTGGCCAGGTAATCGCCCAGCACGTTTTCCAGGCTGCCTGGCGCGAAGGCCGACGGGGCCGGGATGTTGGCGGCGTATTGGGTGAGCATCACGAACTCGACCTTCGGCTGGCGTGCGCGCTCGAAGTCCTTGAAGCCGGCATCGACGAATACATGGCTCAGCTCACGGGCACGGTCGGCGCGGAAGTTCATGAACACCACGGCGTCGCCGTCTTCGACTTTCACTGGCTCGCCGATGGTGGTGGCTTTGACGAATTCGTCGCTCTCGCCACGCGCATAGGCGGCTTGCAAGCCTTCCTGGGCGGTGGCCGCGTTGAATTCGGCCTGGCCGTCGACGATCAGGTTGTAGGCCTGGGCCACGCGGTCCCAGCGGTTATCGCGGTCCATGGCAAAGTAACGGCCGACCAGGCTGGCGATGCGGCCTTTGCCGAGGGCGGCGAAGGTGGCGTCGAGCAGTTCAATGGACGACTGGGCGCTTTTTGGCGGGGTGTCGCGGCCATCGAGGAAAGCGTGCAGGTAAATTTTGTCGGCGCCGCGCTTGAAGGCCAGCTCGGCCATGGCGACCAGGTGGTCCTGGTGGCTGTGTACACCGCCGTCGGAAAGAAGCCCCATGAAGTGCACGGCCTTGCCGGCCGCGACTGCTTTATCCACCGCCGCGCAAATGGCCGGGTTCTCGAAGAACTCGCCGTCACGGATCGATTTGGTCACGCGTGTGAAGTCTTGGTATACCACTCGTCCGGCGCCGAGGTTCATGTGGCCGACTTCCGAGTTGCCCATCTGGCCGTCCGGCAGGCCTACGTCCATACCGGAACCGGAGATCAATCCGTTGGGTACTGTGGCGCTCAGGCGGTCGAGTACCGGCTTCTTGGCCGAGTACACGGCGTTGTCGTGGTGGCTTTCACTGTGTCCGAAGCCATCGAGAATTATCAGGACCAAAGGTTTAGGCGTAGTAGTCATAGATCCTCTCGCGGCGGTAATAAAGGAAGGCAATCTAAAAGGGAGTGGCAGTTTAAAGCGAAGTTCCGACCACGTCACCGCTTTACGGGGGTTGGCCCCCCCTGACGGCTGTGTATACTTACCGCCATTTTAACGCCCTGGAACCTCCTTGATGGTTGATCACCTGATTGCATTTGCCACTGCCCACTACCTGCTCGCGGGTGCCTTTGTCATCCTGCTGGCGCTGCTGATCGCTCATGAAATGAGCCGCGGTGGCCGCAGCCTGAGCACGTCGGAGCTGACCGCGCTGGTCAACAAGGATGAGGCCGTTGTCGTGGATATTCGCCCGGCCAAGGATTTTGCCGCCGGCCATATCGTCGGCGCCCTGAACATTCCGCAGGACAAGCTGATCGCACGCTTGCCCGAGCTGGAAAAATACAAAGGCAAGACCATCATTCTGGTCGACGCCCAAGGCCAGCACGCCGGCACCCACGCCCGCGAGATGCTCAAGACCGGTTTCACCGCCGCCAAACTGTCCGGCGGTATCGGCAGCTGGAAGGCCGATAACCTGCCGCTGGTGAAGTGATATGAGCCAGGTTGTCGTTTATTCCAGCGATTATTGCCCTTACTGCATGCGAGCCAAGGCTTTGCTGGAGAAAAAGGGCGTTGCCTTCGAAGAGATCAAGGTCGATGGCAAGCCCCAGGTGCGCGCCGAGATGACCAAGAAAGCGGGACGCACGTCCGTGCCGCAGATCTGGATCGGCGACAAGCATGTCGGTGGTTGCGATGACCTGTTCGCCTTGGAGCGCGCCGGTAAGCTTGATGCGCTGCTGCTCGTCTGACTCCTAACCCCTAAAAGACCCCCAAGATCAAGAAGGATCTGCGATGACTGACCAACAGAACACCGAAGCAGCGCAAGACCAAGGCCCACAATTCTCGCTGCAGCGGATCTACGTGCGTGACCTGTCGTTCGAAGCGCCGAAAAGCCCGGCCATCTTCCGTCAGGAGTGGACCCCAAGCGTTGCGCTGGACCTGAACACCCGTCAAAAGGCACTCGAAGGCGACTTCCATGAAGTCGTGCTGACCCTGTCGGTCACCGTCAAGAACGGCGAAGAAGTGGCCTTCATCGCTGAAGTGCAACAGGCCGGTATCTTCCTGATCCAGGGCCTGGACGAGGCTTCGATGAGCCACACCCTGGGCGCGTTCTGCCCGAACATCTTGTTCCCGTATGCCCGTGAGACCCTGGACAGCCTGGTCACCCGTGGCTCGTTCCCGGCGCTGATGCTGGCTCCGGTGAACTTCGATGCCCTGTACGCGCAAGAGCTGCAGCGCATGCAAACAGAAGGTTCGTCGACCGTTCAGTAATGGGCCCGACGCAGTAACCAATGTGGGAGGGGGCTTGTGTGGGAGCTGGCTTGCCTGCGATAGCGTCACCTGGGTATCACTGATACACCGAGGTGCCTGCATCGCGGGCAAGCCCAGCTCCCACACAAGCCCCCTCCCACATTTGCTATGTGTATTACTTGAAACCGAGCTGGCGCCAGCCTTCGTAGACGGCGACGGCCACGGTGTTGGACAGGTTCAAGCTGCGGCAGCCCTCACGCATCGGCAAGCGCAGGCGATGGCCGTCGGGCAGGGCGTCGAGCACCTCGGCCGGCAGGCCACGGCTTTCCGGGCCGAACAGGAAGGCGTCGCCTTCGGCAAAGCTGGCGTCATGAAACGGCCGCGAACCCTTGGTGGTGAACGCGAACAGCCGCGGGTGGCCCAGGCTTTCCAGGCAGCTGGCCAGGTCCGCATGGCGCTTGAGCGTGGCGTACTCGTGGTAGTCCAGCCCGGCGCGGCGCAGGCGCTTGTCGTCCATGTCGAAGCCCAGAGGCTCGATCAAATGCAGGTGGCAGCCACTGTTGGCGCACAGCCTGATAACGTTGCCGGTATTCGGCGGAATTTCTGGTTGAAAAAGGATGACGTGAAACATGCACGGCTCCGAAGGCAAAGATGCGCTGCATTCTACCCCCGAAGACGACCCAAGACCGAAGCTATTGCCCAGGGTTTTGGGCTCATTGGCGATTGTCGGTTTGATGATCGGCTTGATGATCGGCCGCCTCACAACGCCGGACCCGGTCGAACTGCAACAGGTCGAGACCGCGGCGGACGGCCTGGTGGTGTGGTTCAACAGCGAACCCAAGCTGCACGGCGAACATATCGACGGCACCGTGGCGCTGCTGTTTGACGCGCTGGGCAAGGCCGCCAGCGGGCAGCTCAAGGTCAATGACAAGGATGTGAACTGGCGCATCCGCAAAACCGATGGCGGCCTGCTGCTGAACCTGGTGGCGGCTCGGCCGTTGCGCGGGGAGTGGAGGGGAGAGAAGGCCGATGGCCACTGGCGGTTGCAGATCCATCTGCGCGAGGAATAAAAGAGGGAATCCCCGGCCTGCCTGTACCAAGGTTCCCAAAACGGGCTGGGGCTACGGGCGCTGTGCCACATAAGCCCCGGGTGTAAAGAAGGGAGTTCCCGGCCTGCCTGTACCAGGGCTCCCAAAACGGGGTGAAGCCAAAGGCTTCGGTGTTAAAGAGGGAATCCCCGGCCTGCCTGTACCGAGGTTCCCGAAACGGGTGTGGGGCGCGACGCGATCCGCATCAAGCACCCCGGGTGTAAAGAGGGGATTCTCGGCCTGCCTGTACCAAGGTCCCCGAAACTGGGTAGTACAAGGGTTATTGCAGGGCGCGTGCCAGAACTTGCAATGTGTGCCAAAAAAATTGCCAGAAAGCGCAAAGCCCCGAAATACGGGGCTTTGGCGTTTTCGATGTTCAAGATTTTTTCAGCGACGCTGAGGTTTCAGGCGTTGAATCCGTGCCCGATGCCGGTTCATGGTGCATTGAAGCGGTGCACGGTCTGAAGCCTGGTGGAGATCCAAACGTGCAGGAGATTCAAATGTGGGAGGGGGCTTGCCCCCGATAGCAGTGTGTCAGCCAGCAAGTATGTGGTTGATACACCGCAATCGGGGGCAAGCCCCCTCCCACATTTGATATTCAGTGGATGAGAAGGCTGTGATCAGCCCTCATCCCCCTCATCATCATCGCCGCCATCGACCTTCATCCCCAGCTCCTTGATCTTGCGCGTCAAGGTATTGCGGCCCCAGCCCAACAGCACGGCGGCGTCGCGGCGGCGGCCGGCGGTGTGCTTCAAGGCGGTTTCGATCATGATCCGTTCGAACGCCGGTACGGCGCTGTCGAGCAGGTTCGACTGGCCGCGTGCCAAGGCCTGATCGGCCCACTGGCGCAGCGCCTGTTCCCAGTTGGTCACCGGTGCCGAGTCCTGCGGCAGGCTCAGCAGCTCCGGCGGCAGGTCGCTGATATGCACTTCGCGACCCGATGCCATCACCGTGATCCAGCGGCAGGTGTTCTCCAGCTGCCGCACGTTGCCCGGCCACGGCAGATTCTTGAGATATTCCTCGGTCTCGCTTTTGAGCAACTTCGGCTCGACGGCCAGCTCTTGAGCGGCGCGGCTGAGGAAGTGACGAGCCAGGGTCGGAATGTCTTCGCGGCGATCCGACATGCGTGGGATGTGGATACGGATCACGTTCAGACGGTGGAACAAGTCCTCACGGAATTTGCCCGCGTGCACCAGGGTTTCGAGGTTCTGGTGGGTCGCTGCAATGATGCGCACATCGACCTTCACCGGCGTGTGCCCGCCCACGCGATAGAACTCACCGTCAGCCAATACGCGCAGCAAGCGGGTTTGGGTGTCGGCCGGCATGTCGCCGATTTCATCGAGGAACAACGTGCCGCCGTCCGCCTGTTCAAAGCGCCCGCGACGCAGGTTGGCCGCGCCGGTAAACGCGCCTTTTTCATGGCCGAACAGCTCGGATTCCATCAAGTCCTTGGGAATCGCCGCCATGTTCAGCGCGATAAACGGCGAAGCCGCCCGCGGGCTGTGGCGGTGCAAGGCATGAGCCACAAGCTCTTTGCCGGTGCCCGATTCGCCGTTGATCAGCACGGTGATGTTGGAGTGGCTCAAGCGCCCGATGGCGCGAAACACTTCCTGCATCGCCGGCGCTTCGCCGATGATTTCCGGGGTGCGGGTCAGGGCCGGTGGGGCTTCCTGGTTCTGTTGTTCCTGGGCGTGCTGGTTGGCGCGCTTGACCAGCGCCACGGCCTCGTCCACGTCGAACGGCTTGGGCAAGTACTCAAAGGCGCCGCCCTGGTAGGACGCGACAGCGCTGTCCAGGTCCGAGTGCGCGGTCATGATGATCACCGGCAGGCGCGGGTGCTGCTCGCGGATGCGCGCGAGCAAATCCAGGCCACTGGCGCCGGGCATGCGGATGTCGGAGATGATCACGTCCGGCTGCTGGCGCGCCAGGCGGCTCATCACCCCGTCGGCGCTGTCGAAGCTCTGGGTGGTCATGCCTTCCTGTTGCAAGGCTTTCTCGAGGACCCAGCGGATAGAACGGTCGTCATCGACGATCCAGACAGTTTCACTACGGCTCATGTCGATGGGGCTCCTTGTTCCAGAGGCAGAAAGATCGAGAAGGTGGTGTGACCGGGATGGCTCTCACACTCGATCAAACCCTGGTGCTGGCTGATGATGTTCTGGGTAATGGCCAGGCCCAGCCCGGTACCGTCCGGGCGGCCGCTGACCATGGGGAAGAAGATGGTTTCCTGCAGTTCTGCAGGAATGCCCGGGCCGTTGTCGATGATCTCGACTTTGGTTACCAGGCGGTGGCGCACATGGCCGATGGTGAATTGGCGCAGGGCACGGGTGCGCAGGCTGATGCGGCCCAGGCGCAGCTCGTTCTGGCTGCTGATGGCCTGCATGGCGTTGCGCACGATATTGAGCACGGCCTGGATCATCTGTTCGCGGTCGATCAACACATCTGGAATGCTTGGGTCGTAGTCGCGTACCAGGGTGATGCAGCCTTGGCTTTCGGCCTCGACCAACTGGCAAACGCGTTCCAGCACTTCGTGCACGTTGGTCATCGCCAGCGACGGCAATTTGTTGGAGCCGAGCATGCGGTCCACCAGGTTACGCAGGCGGTCGGCTTCTTCGATGATGACGTTGGTGTAGTCCTTGAGGTTCTCGTCCGGCAGCTCGCGGGCCAGCAATTGCGCGGCGCCGCGAATCCCGCCCAGCGGGTTCTTGATCTCATGGGCCAGGCCGCGCACCAGCATCTTGCTGGTTTCCTGCTTGGACAGCTGCGCTTCTTCTTTAGTAATACGCAGCAGGCGGTCGCGCGGGTGCACTTCGAGCAGCAGCAAGGTGGCACCGTTGCTCAGGATCGGGGTTACTGCGTAGTCGACGGTCAGGGTCTGGCCGGTGAGGGCGGTGAGCATCGCTTCGCGCTTGGTGAACGGGTGTGCCTGCTCCACCGCCTGGCGCAACGAGCTCAAGGCTTCGGCCGACTCGGTGAACAATTCGCTGATGAACTGCCCATGGCTGCGCTGGCCGCTGATGGCCAGGAGCATCTCCGCCGCCGGGTTCATGTACTCAAGACGCAAGTCGTCATTGAGCAGAATGGTCGCGGTGGTCAGGTTGTCGAGTAATAAACGGTGCAGTGCATCGCTGATGGTCATCAGGACCTCTTTTGGAGCAAGGCGCGGGCTTGAGGCACACGCTGATACAAGGAAAATGCAAAAACCAAACCAAGGCTCCGAAAAGAAGCGTTAAAGCCCTGAAATAGGGGTTTAAGGCGCGAAACTGTGGCGTTCTGCCAGCTCACTCGGGAAGATTCGAACCAAAATGGGCTGTCTGGGTGGGAAGGGTGCGGCGCTACGCACCAATATAGTGCAGTTTTGCGAGGTTTGTTCAGGAAGGTTTTTTAGGCGTGCTTTTTCGATTGTTCAGGCAAGGCTTGATGACCTCGCGCAAGCCTGTGCTGTCTTTGGGCAGGATGAACTCGGCGCTCAGTGGCGAATCACCGGGAATGGCGGAGGGAATGGTCATCCTGATGCGCTGGCCACCCATGTCATCGGTGATCCACTCGCGCAGCTCTTGGCGGTTGGCGGGCATGGTGAGTTTGAACAGCACGCCGTGCTGCTGCGTGGGCTCGGCGCTGTAATAGCCGTTTACGCGGTAAGTGCGGGCTGGAAGCACGCCGGTGGTGAGGCTGAGCGGGCCGGTGGAGCGAGCGTCCGGGCCTTCATAAATACCGGGTTTGAAATGCAACTGGTCGGTGTGGGTGAGCAGCGAGATCATTGGGCGCAAGGGCGCGCTGTAGCAGGCCACATGCAGGATCGCCATGCTGGAATTGCCGTCGTGGGCAGCGGTGCCATTGATGCGGGCATTGATAATCGTGCTTTGCGGGTAAGGCGCTTCTACCGTCCAGGCCGTGGGCTCAAGGTCGAGGGTCATAGGCGGCGTGGATTTTTGCGCTGCGGCGATCGGGCTGAGCACGAGCGTCAGTGAACACAGGGTCTTACAGATAAGGTTCATCGCAAAGACATCGGCGAGTGGCGGCAGGACGCTGCATCGTAGGGGGCCGATGGCCCGGGATGTATCAGACATTTCCGCGATTTAACCAAGGTTCGGGAAAGGGCCTTCAATGAAGCAGGCCCTTATCCTTCAAGGCGTGTAGACGCACAACTCGGCCGTGGCGCGGGTCATCGCGATCTGCACCAAGGGATCGTTAAGCGGTTGATGCACGGCCAGGGCTACCCAGTGCGGGCACTGCGGGTTGCTGCGCTCGGGGCCGAAGTCGGCTAATTGTTGCAGCATGCGTTTTTGCAGTTGGTCCAGTTGAGGGCGAATCTTGCCGGTCAGGTCTGGGCGCGGCGTATCGGGCGCCTTGCCTTTAAACTGCCAGTCGGACAGTCGGGTGTATTGCACCAGTTTATTCGCCTCAATCTGCGCGGAGAAAAACTGCTCTGCCGCCTCGGGCGAGACTTTGTAATCGGGGGCCTGGGCTCTCGCGCTGGCGATCACAGCCTGTTCGCGAGGTCGATCTTCCACGGCCTTGTGGCTGTCCCATTTGCTCAGTGCGACCTGGTCGGCGATGGTCAAGCGCTCGGCGATGCTGTTGAGCAGCGGTTCGAGTGTCGGCGGCGCGGCGCTGGCCGTGGCGCTGGCGAACAGCAAGGCAAGTACGAGTCGATGTTTCAAAGGCGATCCCCTGTAGGCACGAGCGTGTTCGAAGGTCGCCAACGATAACGCGTAATTATTGAAGGCGCGCGGCACGCATGAGATTTTTTTGCGCGCGCCTGCGCCCGGCAGTCAGTGGCGCAGGCCAGCATCAATCCGTGTGGGAGAGCGGCATGCCGGGGCTGCCGGCATAAAACACCAGTAATTCCACCGGTGTATCCCCTGTGACGCCTCGATGGACAATGTTGACCATCTCGGCGAGTGTCTGTCCTTGTCTGAAAACCTGAGCGTGACCGCTGTCGCGGCTTTGCACCGTGAGTTCGCCACTGAGTATGTAGGCAGCGTTGGGCATCGGGTGTGTGTGCCAGGCGAGGGTCGTGTGTGGCGCAATCTTGAGCTTCAACAGCGTCAGCTCCGGGGCGCTTTGGGGGTAGCCGGTGTAAGGCGTACCGTCCCAGGATGCGCTGCTTTGCAACAGGATTTGCCTTTCGATCGGGGCAAGGGCTTTGGGCGGGGCGCCACACCCGTGCAGGAACAGGCAGGCGAGGAGTGCGAGCGAGCGGTTGTACATGATTTGATCCGTTGAGCAGAGTAGTGCCTCAGGCTACGGGCGTTCGATTGGAATGGATGTCGGGCGAGGCGGTAAGTCTGCGCAGTAATCTGCCTGCGTGATGTAAGAGGTGGGCGTGGCAGGTGCCGCAGCGCCGCCAGAAACACGATGGCCTTGATTGGCACCGACCGCCGCCTTCTGCCGCGCGCGCGGGTAGCGTCGATATTTTTCAGGCATAAAAAAAGCCTCCCGAAGGAGGCCTTTTTTGTCACGCCGCTTTAAGCGGCGCTACCGGATCAGCAGCTGTAGTACAGCTCGTATTCCAGTGGGTGTACGAAGGTGCGTACTTTGATTTCTTCTTCGCTTTTCAGCTCGATGTAAGCATCGATGAAGTCGTCGCTGAATACGCCGCCTTTGGTCAGGAACGCACGGCCCTTGTCCAGCTCTTCCAGGGCTTCTTTCAGGCTGCCGCACACTTGTGGGATCTCTTTGGCCTCTTCAGGCGGCAGGTCGTACAAGTTTTTGTCGGCGGCGTCGCCAGGGTGGATCTTGTTCTGGATACCGTCCAGGCCGGCCATGACCAGGGCAGCGAAGGCCAGGTACGGGTTGGCTGCTGGATCCGGGAAGCGCGCTTCGATACGGCGAGCGCGAGGGCTGGACACGTAAGGAATACGGATCGAGGCGGAACGGTTACGCGCCGAGTAAGCTAGCATCACCGGGGCTTCGAAACCTGGGACCAGACGCTTGTAGGAGTTGGTCGACGGGTTGGTGAAGCCGTTCAGGGCCTTACCGTGCTTGATGATGCCGCCGATGAAGTACAGGGCGGTGTCGGACAGGCCGGCATAACCTTCGCCAGCGAAGGTGTTCTTGCCTTCTTTAGCGATGGACAGGTGAACGTGCATACCCGAGCCGTTATCGCCGTACAGCGGCTTAGGCATGAAAGTAGCGGTACGGCCGTAGGCATCAGCCACGTTGTGTACGCAGTACTTGAGGGTCTGAACTTCGTCAGCCTTGGCCACCAGGGTGTTGAACTTCACGCCGATTTCGTTCTGGCCGGCAGTTGCCACTTCGTGGTGGTGAACTTCGATGACCAGGCCCATTTCTTCCATGGCGTTGCACATGGAGGTACGGATTTCGTGGTCGTGGTCGAACGGCGGAACCGGGAAGTAGCCGCCTTTGATGCCTGGACGGTGGCCTTTGTTGCCGCCTTCGATGTCCTGGTCGGACATCCACGAACCTTGTTCGGAGAAGATTTTGAACATGGAGCCGGAGATGTCGGACTTGAACTTGACCGAATCAAAGATGAAGAATTCTGGCTCTGGGCCTACGAATACGGTGTCGCCGATACCGGTCGACTTCAGGTATTCCTCGGCACGCTTGGCGATCGCACGTGGGTCGCGGTCGTAGCCTTGCATGGTCGAAGGCTCGATCACGTCGCAGACGATGATCAGGGTTGGGTCTTCGGTGAACGGGTCGAGAACGGCAGTGCTGTCATCCGGCATCAGGATCATGTCGGAGGCTTCGATGCCTTTCCAGCCAGCAATGGAGGAACCGTCGAACATTTTGCCTTCTTCGAAGAAAGCATCATCCAGCGCGTCGCGAGCCGGCATGGTCACGTGGTGCTGAGTACCTTTAGTGTCCGTGAAGCGCAGATCAATCCATTTAACGTCATGATCTTTGATGAGTTGAACCGACTTCGACATGGTGTCCTCCGGGTGGCTTCGGGCTGGGGTAGTGGAGTTAGCCCTTAGAATGTGGGTGATGCCGGCGCGAATACTCGACCAAGGCAACCTGCCTCACAAGAGAGCAAATTGCATGCCAGTGCGCCAACATGGCCTTTTTGCCTCAAAATGGCCCCTATAAAGGTGCAATCCGCTGAAGCGGAATAAATAACGCACTGCAATGTAGCGTTAATTTGCGCAAATGACCCGTTTTGGTGCGCGTTGTGTCTGATGCATATTAACTGGTTAAACCTTGAGCGATTTCCGCTATAATCCGCGCCCCCCTTTTTCAGCAGGCCCGGCGCGCGCTGTTTCCATGAAATTAATCGTTAAAGTGTTCCCCGAGATCACCATCAAAAGCCGACCGGTACGGACGCGTTTCATCCGTCAGTTGGCCAAGAACATCCGTGCCGTGCTCCGTGACCTGGACCCGGCTGTGGTGGTGAACGGCGTGTGGGACAACCTCGAGCTGGAAACCCGTGTCACCGACGCCAAAGCCTTGAAGGACATGACTGAGCGCCTGAGCTGCATGCCGGGCATCGCGCATTTCCTGCAGGTGGATGAGTACCCGCTGGGCGACTTCGACGACATCACCGAAAAGTGCAAGCAGCACTACGGTAGCGAGCTTGAAGGCAAGATCTTTTCGGTGCGCTGCAAGCGCGCCGGCAAGCACACCTTCAGCTCCATGGACGTCGAGAAATACGTCGGCAGCAAGCTGCGTCGCGAGTGCGGCGCTGCCGGAATTTCCCTGAAAGCGCCGCAAATTGAAGTGCGCATGGAAATTCGCGACCAACGGTTGTTTGTGATCCACAGCCAGCACAACAGCATCGGCGGCTACCCGCTGGGTGCCCTGGAACAGACCCTGGTACTGATGTCCGGCGGTTTCGATTCCACGGTGGCGGCCTACCAGATCATGCGCCGCGGCCTGATGAGCCACTTCTGCTTCTTTAATCTGGGCGGGCGTGCACACGAATTGGGCGTGATGGAAGTCGCGCACTTTATCTGGAAGAAGTACGGCAGCTCCCAACGCGTGCTATTCGTAAGCGTGCCGTTTGAGGAAGTGCTGGGCGAAATTCTCGGCAAAGTCGATAACAGTCATATGGGCGTAGTATTGAAGCGTATGATGTTGCGCGCTGCGTCGCGGATTGCCGATCAGCTGCAGATCGACGCGCTGGTGACCGGTGAAGCGATTTCCCAGGTCTCCAGCCAGACGCTGCCGAACCTGTCGCTGATCGACTGCGTGACCGAGAAGCTGGTGCTGCGCCCGCTCATCGCCAGTCACAAGCAGGACATCATCGACCAGGCCGAAGAAATCGGCACGGCGGCGTTTGCCAAACACATGCCTGAATATTGCGGGGTCATCTCGGTGAACCCCAAGACCCACGCCAAGCGCAACCGCGTGGAGTACGAAGAACAACAGTTCGACATGGCGATTCTGGAGCGTGCGCTCGAGAACGCTAAAATGGTCCCGATCGATCGCGTCATCGACGAACTGGGCCAGGATGTGCAAATCGAAGAAGTCAGCGAAGTCCTGGCCGGCCAGATTGTCGTCGACATCCGTCATCCGGATGCCGCCGAAGATGAGCCGCTGGAAATCGCTGGCATCGACGTGCAAACGCTGCCGTTCTACGCATTGAACGCGCGTTTCAAGGAACTGGATAACAGCCGTCAGTACCTGCTGTATTGCGACAAAGGCGTGATGAGTCGCCTGCATGCCCACCATTTGCTCAGTGAGGGGCATGCCAATGTGCGCGTTTATCGACCGAGCTAAGAGCCCGGGGCTGTTTGCCTGTGGCCTGCGTCACCGGCCCCCCGACTCTGCCGTCAAGCTGTAACGGCAAGGCCTGACTCTACTGTTAATCGCTGCCACGACCTGTCAGCACACCGAATCCTCTGATCGAGATACACAAGTGATCGAAAATCTACGTAACATCGCCATCATTGCTCACGTTGACCATGGTAAAACCACCCTGGTAGACAAACTCCTGCGTCAATCCGGCACCCTGGAGCGCAACGAGCTCAACGACGAGCGCGTGATGGACTCCAACGACCAGGAAAAAGAGCGCGGTATTACCATCCTGGCTAAAAACACCGCTATCAACTGGAACGGCTACCACATCAACATCGTGGACACCCCGGGCCACGCCGACTTCGGCGGCGAAGTTGAACGTGTAATGTCGATGGTTGACTCCGTTCTGCTGCTGGTTGACGCTCAAGACGGCCCTATGCCGCAAACCCGTTTCGTGACCAAGAAGGCGTTTGAAGCCGGCCTGCGTCCGATCGTGTGCATCAACAAGGTTGACCGTCCAGGCGCGCGTCCGGACTGGGTTCTGGACCAGATCTTCGACCTGTTCGACAACCTGGGTGCTACCGAAGAACAGCTGGACTTCAAAGTCGTTTACGCCTCGGCCCTGAACGGCATTGCCGGTCTGGAACACACCGACATGGCTGAAGACATGACCCCGCTGTACCAGTCGATCGTCGACAACGTACCGGCGCCAAAAGTTGACCGTGACGGTCCGTTCCAGATGCAAATCTCGGCACTGGACTACAACAGCTTCCTGGGTGTTATCGGTGTTGGCCGTATC
Source organism: Pseudomonas sp. HT11 (assembly GCF_044875395.1). NCBI lineage: Bacteria > Pseudomonadati > Pseudomonadota > Gammaproteobacteria > Pseudomonadales > Pseudomonadaceae > Pseudomonas > Pseudomonas sp. HT11. The sequence continues at coordinate 403,187 of NZ_CP173217.1, forward strand.
GCTCGTGGCAGCGTCAAGCCGAACACCCCGGTTGTCGCCATCGGCGCCGACGGCAAGAAACGCAACGGCCGTATCCTGAAGCTGATGGGGCACCACGGTCTGCACCGTATCGACGTTGAAGAAGCGTTTGCCGGTGACATCGTGTGCGTGAGCGGTATGGACTCGCTGTTCATCTCCGACACCCTGTGCCAGCCGGACAACGTCGAGGCGATGAAGCCTCTGACCGTTGACGAGCCAACCGTTTCCATGACCTTCCAGGTAAACGACTCGCCTTTCTGCGGTAAAGAAGGCAAGTTCGTGACGTCCCGTAACATCAAGGAACGTCTGGACAAAGAGCTGCTGTACAACGTTGCACTGCGCGTTGAAGAAGGCGACTCGGCTGACAAGTTCAAGGTTTCCGGCCGTGGTGAGCTGCACCTCTCGGTACTGATCGAAACCATGCGTCGCGAAGGCTTCGAAATGGGCGTTGGTCGTCCAGAAGTGATCATCCGTCAGGTTGACGGCGTGAAGCAGGAACCGTTCGAAAACGTCACCATCGACACCCCTGAAGAATCCCAGGGCAAGGTCATGGAAGAGATGGGCCTGCGTAAGGGCGACCTGACCAACATGGTGCCGGATGGCAAAGGCCGTGTGCGTCTGGAATACAACATCCCTGCTCGTGGTCTGATCGGTTTCCGTAACCAGTTCCTGACCCTGACCAACGGTGCTGGCATCCTGACCTCGATCTTCGATCGCTACGACACCATGAAGTCCGGCGACATGTCCGGCCGTCAGAACGGTGTTCTGGTATCGGTAGAAACCGGCAAGGCACTGACCTACTCCCTGGAAACTCTGCAGGCGCGTGGCAAGCTGTTCGTTGAACACGGTCAAGAGATCTACAACGGTCAGATCGTTGGTCTGAACAGCCGTGACAACGACATGGGCGTCAACCCAACCAAAGGCAAGAAGCTCGACAACATGCGTGCTTCGGGTAAAGACGAAACCATCGCTCTGGTTCCACCTGTTCGCTTCACCCTGGAACAGGCCCTGGAATTCATCCAGGACGACGAGCTGTGCGAAGTCACGCCTAAGTCGATCCGCCTGCGTAAGAAGATCCTGGACGAAGGCGAGCGTACCCGCGCTGCCAAGAAAGCCAAGAACTGAGTTAACTCAGGCTGAATGAAAAACGCCCCCGGTCGAAAGGCCGGGGGCGTTTTTTTGTGCCTGCAATTTTTGTGGTGGCTGTACCGGCCCTATCGGGGGCAAGCCCCCTCCCACCTTTGAAATGCGTTCCAATGTGGGAGGGGGCTTGCCCCCGATGGGGCCTTAGAAACCCCACAAAAACCCGGATCAGAACTTATCGAGCGTCTTGAACTTGGTCTCGCGCACCACTTCCTTGGGCTTATACGCGCAGTACCCCGGCCGCGGCCCGATTTTGGGGTGGTTGCGGCACGTATCCGGACGCTTGTCATAAATAGTGCAGAAGCGCGTCTTACGATCCAGGTACAGGCAATCGTTGTTGCTCATGCGCTGCAAGGTAAAAATCTCGGATTTGGAATTGAAACGCTCGACGATGCCTTCTTTCTGCAAGCGCTTGGCGATGTTCTTGGGCGGGTCGCCGCGCTCGAATTCATCGACGATGCCAATGCGGATAAGGTCCTTGATCTTCACCTCAACCGGCAGCGTGCAGCAGCTGGACACGCAGCCACCGCACATGTGGGCGGAATATTTCTGCCAGGTCTCGAGACGGTCGAGTTCCGCGGCGGCGATCAGTTGAGGCTTCATCAGGGTTCCAAGGTGGGGCTGTATCCGGGCGCGCGATCATACCGGGATTGATGGTTTTTTGAACAATATTTTGTGGTTTTCAGCCCGAAGGCTGCTCAAGCACCGATTGGGCACGACCCCTGCATCAATTTGCCGCAAAGGTGAATGAGTAAAAATACTGCCGAACCAGAGCGTCTACCGTCTGTCAGACCGACTAGGCTCTAGCAACTACTTCAATCTCGCCCGAGGTCGCACCGATGTCTCAGGAACCGCTTGCACGAGAAGCAGAGGTAGCCGCATTCCGCGATGCTGTCTTGACCAAACTCACCTACGCGGTGGGCAAGGACCCCGACCACGCCTTCGACCACGACTGGTTCGAAGCCATTGCCCTGGCCGCCCGCGACCAGATGGTCGATCACTGGATGGACCATACGCGGCGTATTTACCGCAAAGGCCAGAAGCGGGTTTATTACCTTTCCCTGGAATTTCTTATCGGCCGTTTGCTCTACGACAGCCTGAGCAACCTCGGCGTGCTGGAGATCGCGCGCGAAGCGCTGTCCGAACTCGGTGTGGACCTGGAGCGCATCCGCCTGCTGGAGCCCGACGCGGCGCTTGGCAACGGTGGCCTGGGCCGCCTGGCTGCATGCTTTATGGAAAGCATGTCGACCTTGGGCATTGCCGGCCACGGTTATGGCATTCGTTACGAGCACGGTTTGTTTCGCCAGGCGATCGTCGATGGCTGGCAACAGGAGCAGACCGAGCGTTGGCTGGACTTTGGTAACCCGTGGGAATTCGAACGGGCCGAGGTGATTTACCCCATCGGTTTTGGCGGCAGCGTCGAAACCCTGGCGGACGCTTCCGGCAAGATGATCCAAGTGTGGTCGCCGAATGAAACCGTGCGCGCGGTAGCTTATGACACCCCCGTGGTCGGCTGGCGCGGCGCCAGCGTCAACACCCTGCGCCTGTGGCGTGCACGCGCCGTGGAAGACTTGCACCTGGAGCGTTTCAACGCGGGTGACCACTTGGGCGCCGTCGCCGAAGTCGCCCGTGCCGAAAGCATCTCCCGTGTGCTTTACCCGGCCGACAGCACCGAAGCAGGGCAGGAACTGCGTCTGCGCCAGGAATACTTCTTCGTCTCTGCCTCGCTGCAGGATCTGCTGCGCCGCCACAAAAACATGCACGGCTCGGTATTGAGCCTGGGCGAACACGCCGCCATCCAGCTCAACGACACGCATCCCTCGATTGCCGTCGCCGAGCTGATGCGCCAACTGGTCGACCTGCATGACATTCCGTGGGAAGCGGCGTGGGACGTGACGGTTGAAACCCTTTCCTACACCAACCACACCTTGCTGCCCGAAGCGCTGGAAACCTGGCCTGTAGGTTTGATGGAACGCATGCTGCCGCGCCACATGCAGATCATCTACCTGATCAACGCCCAGCACATCGACTCGCTACGGGCCAAGGGCATTCACGACTTCGACGTGCTGCGCGCCGTGTCGTTGATCGAAGAAGACAACGGCCGCCGCGTGCGCATGGGTAACCTGGCGTTCCTCGGTTCGCATAGCGTCAACGGCGTGTCTGGCTTGCACACCCAGCTGATGCGCAGCACGGTGTTCTCCGAGCTGCACAAGCTGTACCCGGAGCGCATCAACAATAAAACCAACGGCATTACCTTCCGCCGCTGGCTGTACCAGGCCAACCCCAAGCTCACCGATATGCTGGTGGACGCGCTGGGCCCGGACATTCTCGACACCATGGAAACGCGCCTGACGGAGCTGGAAACCTTCGCCGAGAAGCAATCCTTCCGTAAAGCCTTTGCCGATCAGCGCCTGCACAGCAAGCGTGCACTGGCCGAGATCATCCATGAGCGCCTGGGTATTTCAGTGAACCCGGCGGCGATGTTCGACGTGCAGGTCAAACGCATCCACGAATACAAACGCCAACTGCTCAACCTGCTGCACACCGTGGCGTTGTACCAGGCGATCCGCGCCGAGCCGGGCACCGACTGGGTGCCACGGGTGAAGATCTTCGCCGGCAAGGCTGCGGCGAGTTACCACCAGGCCAAGTTGATCATCAAGTTGACCAACGACATCGCCCGCACCGTGAACAACGACCCGACCGTGCGCGGTTTGCTCAAGGTGGTGTTCCTGCCCAACTACAACGTCAGCCTGGCGGAAAGCATCATTCCGGCGGCGGATTTGTCGGAGCAGATCTCCACGGCCGGCTTTGAAGCCTCGGGCACCAGCAACATGAAGTTCGGCCTCAACGGCGCGCTGACCATCGGCACCATGGACGGCGCCAACGTGGAGATGCACGAGCGCGTGGGCGCCGATCACATGTTCATTTTCGGCCTCAGTGCTCAGCAGGTGGAAGCCCGCAAGCACGCTGGCGAATTCAACGCCGGGCCGGAAATTGCTGCCTCCCATCGTCTCAACGACGTGTTGCAAGCGATTCGGGGCGGGGTGTTCTCGCCGGATGATCCCGGCCGCTATGTGGGCCTGATCGACGGGCTGATCGATTACGACCGCTTCCTGGTATGTGCCGACTTCGATTCCTACTGGGACGCCCAGGCGCGGGTCGAAGCGCATTGGCATGACTCCAAGGCGTGGTGGCGCTCGGCGGTGCTGAATACGGCGCGCATGGGCTGGTTCTCGTCCGACCGCACCATCAGGGAGTACGCGACCGAAATCTGGAAAGCCCTCGACTAATCACCGCAATACAACATGTGGGAGGGGGCTTGCTCCCGACAGCGGAGTGCCAGTTTGCAGATATGTCGACTGGCACACCGCTATCGGGGGCAAGCCCCCTCCCACATTGGCCCCGCGTCGATATACTGGGCCCCGGTTTGCCCGCCTCGGGCTGCTTAGGGATATCAACCATGCAATGGATTTTCATGCTGATTGGCCTGGTGCTCGGCTGGACACTCGATGAGTCGTTCAGTGACGCGGGTATCGGTGCGCTGCTGGGCTTGGGCATTGGCCAGGCCATTCGCCTGGCGAAGCTGTCGGCGCAAGCGGACCAGCAAGCTCGTCAGTTGGAAACCACCCAGAAGGCGTTGATTGCGCTGGGTGAGCGCCTGCGGCAACTGGAGGTGCCCGCGCCGACGAACAGCGTGATTGTCGAACCCTCCGTGCCTGAACCTCCTGCTGTCGTTGCAAAGCCCGAACTTGTCTGGGAGCTGCCCGCCGAACTGGCGCCTGTGGCTGTGGTTGCCGAGGCGAGCCAGCCGCTGCCGGATGACGTCTGGGCCCCAGCGCCGACGCCAGAACCTAAAGAGCCTGCTATTGCCCGCGGCCCCAACCTGATCGAGCGCGCCATCAGTGGCGCACGCAATTGGCTGTTTGGCGGTAACACCGTGCTGCGCGTCGGCGTGGTGTTGTTGTTCCTGGGCCTGGCGTTTTTGCTGCGCTATGCCACCGAAGGCGTGGTGGTGCCGATCGAGTTGCGTTACGCCGGGGTTGCCGCTGCCGCCATCGGCCTGTTGGGCCTGGGGTGGTGGTTGCGGCTGCGTAACAGCAATTACGGCCTGATGCTGCAAGGCACCGGCATCGCCGTGTTGTACCTGACGGTGTTCGCCGCAATGCGCTTGCACCCGTTGATCGATCCGGGCGCCGCGCTGGGCCTGCTGGTGGCGGTCACGGTGTTCTCGGCAATCCTGGCGATCACCCAGGATGCCCTTGGCCTCGCGTGCGCAGCGGCGTTGGGTGGCTTTGCCGCGCCGATTCTCACGTCAACCGGCGCCGGCAATCACGTGGCGTTGTTCAGCTACTTCGCATTGCTCAACGCCGGCATCCTCGCCATCGTCTGGTTCAAGGCCTGGCGCTTGCTCAACCTAATCGGGTTCGTGGGTACTTTCGGTATTGGTTTCGCTTGGGGCATGCGTTCCTACACACCGGAGCTGCTGTGGAGCACCGAGCCGTTTCTGATTGTGTTTTTCCTGATGTACCTGGTCATCGGCCTGTTGTTCGCCCGGCGCAAACTGCTTGAGATGAGCGACGCACCCGAAGACGACAGCCGGGGTGCGCTGCTGCGCTGGTCGGCGGCCAAGGGTGATTACGTCGATGGCAGCATGCTGTTCGGCCCCCCGTTGGTGGGCTTTGGTTTGCAGTTCGCGCTGGTGCAGCACCTGGAATTTGCCGCCGCATTCAGTGCGCTGGGCCTTGGCATCCTCTACATGGGGCTGGCGCAATGGCTGCGTGGCGGGCGGGCGTTGTTGCTGGCGGAAACCTGCCTGGCACTGGGCGTGATCTTTGCCAGTTTGGCGATTCCGCTGGGCCTCGACGCACGCTGGACGGCTGCGGCGTGGGCGGTGGAGGGCGCGGGGATTTTCTGGCTCGGCTTGCGTCAGCAGCGGCCACTGGCGCGCGCGTTCGGCCTGTTGCTGCAATTGGGCTCGGCGCTGGCGTTCCTCAGCGAACTGCGCATAGGCGAACTGACCTTGCTTGACGGTGCGCCATTGGGCGCGCTGTTGCTGGGTGCGGCGCTGTTGTTCAGCTTCGATCAGTTGCGCAAGGCGTCGACCGAGCAGGCGGCGGACTGGGAGCGCAAAGGTCTGCCCGTGCTGGCGAGCCTGGGCCTGAGCTTTTTGTACCTGCTTGCACCGTTGCTGCTGCTGACCCAAGGCACCGCCATCAGTTGGGCAATCGCGGGTCTTGTGACGTTGTTTGTCGGCCTGCGCATCGGCTCGCGCACCTTCCTGTTCACCGCGTTTGGCGTGCAATTGCTCGGTGGCGCGTTGTTCCTGTTGCGCTTGCAGGGCGGTAACGGGGCGGCGGTATTCAGTGCGGGCTGGAGCGGTTTGTTGACCGCCTCGCTGATCGGCCTGGCGTTGGTCGGCGGCATGCTGCTGGCCGTGCGCGACGACAAGGTGCGCAGCGACATAGGCCTGCTGCGCGGTCTGTCGGTGGTGCTGCTAGCCGGTCTGGTCCTGATCAACCTCGCGGTGCTGTTCGTGCTGCCGTGGGAAAGCGCCAGCGGCGTCTGGGCAGCCAGCGGTTTGCTGATTATCTGGCTGAGCCTTTACCTGCAACAGCGTGTGAGCTTCGTGTTCGGGTTGCTGCTGCAACTGATCGGCGGCGCCTCGTTCCTGTTGGCGGTGCCACAGCTGCTCGGGCCGTTGAGCAGTGATGGCTTGCGCCCCTTGGCGCACAGCGGTTTCTGGACGCCAATGGTGTTGGGCCTGGCTGCCTTGGTCGGCGCCTGGCGCTTGCAGCGTGAGCCGCATGCGCCGGTGTTTGCCGTGTTGAAACTGCAACGCCTGTCTGACCTGCTGCTGGTGTGGGGCGCGGCCTGGTGGACGCTGGCGCTGATCGGTGAAGTGTTGCGGTTTATCCCGCAGGCGCTGCAAGGGCCATTTTTGCTCGGCATCGCGGCGGTGAGCGTGGCGATCTGGGCGCTGCTGGCCGAACGTTTGCGCTGGGCGTCGCTGGGCATGTTATGCGCCTTGCTGATGCCGGCGGCGGGCGTGGTGTTGCTGGCCTCAGCCGATGATTATTACCACCCGGCGGCGCAGTACGGCTGGCTGGCCTGGTTGGCGGTGTTCGTTGTGCACTTCATCGCGCTACGGCGTTTGGCGGCGGTGGTGCCGAGCAACGTGCTGAGCATCGCTCACGTACTCGGCTGCTGGATGCTGATCGGCGTGCTGGCGCTGGAGCTGCGTTACTGCCTGTTGCTGCTGTCGAGCGAATACAATGCCTGGCGCTGGCTGGGTTGGGCGATCCTGCCAAGTCTGTACCTGGTGTTGGCGGCTGCGCCACGCCGCTGGCCATGGCCGGTGTCGGCGTATCCGCGTGAATACCGTGTGCTCGCCGCGCTGCCGCTGGCGGTGTTGATGCTAGGCTGGTTCTGGTTGGCCAATATCTTCAGCGACGGTACGGCCAAACCGCTGCCGTATGTGCCGCTGCTCAGCCCCCTGGACCTGGGCCTGCTGTTCGCGTTGCTGGGTATTTACCTGTGGTCGCGCAGCGTAGCGCCGCAGCGCGGTCCACGTGCCGAGCTGATCGCCCAAGGTGTCGCGGGGGTTTCGCTGTTTGCCTTTTTCACGGCCCTGGTGATGCGCGCTGCCCACCATTGGGCAGGCGTGCCGTTCCATCCGGAGGCGTTGCTGGAGTCGATGCTGGTTCAGGCCGGCCTATCGATTGTCTGGACCCTGATCGCCCTCGGGCTGATGATCGGCGGCCATCTGCGCCATCGTCGCGAAGTGTGGTTGATCGGTGCGGCGCTGATTGCGGTGGTGGTCGCCAAGCTGTTCTTCGTCGAGCTGAGCAACCGTGGCGGGCTGGCGCGGATCGTGTCGTTTATCGGCGTGGGTGGGTTGCTGCTGGTGGTGGGTTACTTTGCGCCGCTGCCGCCCAAGCGTGCCGAACCTGTGTTGGAAACTGAAGGAGCATCCTCTTGATCGGTAAGTTGAGCGTGATCGCGGTGGGCGTGTGTATGACGTCGTCGGTGTGGGCGCAGGAAACGCCTGCCGACTTCACCACGCAAGTGCCGCTGGCGGTGAGTGGCAACGGCCCTTGGTATCGCCTGGAGTTGCCGCTGTCTGTGCAACTGAGCGCGCGTCAGGCGGATCTCGGCGATGTGCGCGTGTTCAATGCCGCCGGCGAGCCTCAGGCCTACGCGCTGTCACGCCAATCTGCGCAACGCACCGAAAGCCGCACTGTGACCGACGTGAAGTGGTTTCCGCTGTACGCCGCCGACACGCGCGAAAGCGTGCCGGATGTGGTGATGAAATCCACGGCCGAAGGCACGCTGCTCGAAGTGCGCCCGTCCAAGGCGGGCAAGCAAGTGCTGCGCGGCTGGGTGCTGGACGCCAGTGCGATCAAGGCGCCATTGCAGCAACTGAGCCTGGACTGGAGCCACGAACAGGACGGCTTCCAGCGTTTCAGCATTGAGGTCAGCGACGACTTGCAGCACTGGGAGTCGTGGGGCGATGGCCAGGTGGCACGCCTGTCGTTTGCCGATGAGCGTGTCGAGCAACACGAGGTGAGTTTGCCGGGGCAACCGGCGCGTTACCTGCGCCTGGTGTGGCAGGGCCAGGTCGCGCCGACGCTGACCTCGGCCAAGCTGGTGAGCGCCACCAGCAGCAGCCTGCCGATGCCCTTGGTGTGGTCGCAGCCATTGTCGGGCGCGCGGCTCAAGGCGGGGGAGTACAGCTGGCAGTTGCCGACGGGGCTGCATGTCGAGCGTCTGCGCATCGAGCTCAAGCAGCCGAACACGCTGGCGCCCGTCACCTTGGCGGGGCGCCGTGACGCCAATCAAGCCTGGCAGCCGCTGAGCAATGGCGTGTTGTACCGCTTGACCCAGAATGGCCAGGACGTGGTGCAGGATGAGTTGCAACTGCCGGGAGTGGCTGTCGGCGAGCTTAAATTGCAGGTGGATGAGCGCGGCGGTGGCCTGGGCGTTGAGGCGCCAGCCCTGCGTTTTGCCGTGCGCGCCACGCAGTTGGTGTTCCTGGCGCGGGGTGAGCCGCCGTTTACCCTGGCGTTGGGCAATGGCGCGGTCAAGGCGGCAAACCTGCCCTTGTCGACCTTGATTCCCGACTACAGCGCCGAGCGCCTCAAGACGTTGGGCCAGGCCAGGGTCAGCGGTGACCCTGTGGTTAAAAGCGCCAGCGTTGCCGCATCGCCCGAAGTGGGCACCGACTGGAAGAAACTCGGCCTGTGGGCCGTGCTCCTGTTGGGTGTGGCGGCGCTGGGGGCGATGGCCTACAGTTTGTTGCGTGCGCCTGCGGCCAAACCGTGAACTCTATTGGCGTTAAATCCTCTGATTAGAGGAAATAACCCTCGACTCGCGTTAAACTGCGCGGGTTTTTAAGCCCCCCATTCTCCGGAGCCTTACATGTCCCGCGTTACCCTGAGTCGCTATTTGATCGAGCAGACCCGCAGCAACAACACGCCTGCCGATCTGCGCTTCCTTATCGAAGTGGTGGCGCGTGCTTGCAAGGAAATCAGCCACGCCGTGTCCAAAGGCGCACTGGGTGGTGTTCTGGGCAGCATGGGCACTGAAAACGTCCAAGGCGAAGTGCAGAAGAAGCTCGACGTAATCTCCAACGAGATCCTGCTCGAAGCCAACGAATGGGGTGGTCACCTGGCCGGCATGGCGTCCGAAGAAATGGACAATGCCTACCAGATCCCGGGCAAATACCCGAAAGGCGCCTACCTGCTGGTGTTCGACCCACTGGACGGTTCGTCCAACATCGACATCAACGCGCCGGTCGGCACCATCTTCTCGGTACTGCGTTGCCCGAACGAATACCTGAGCCAGAACGAAGCCCTGAACGAAAAGGCCTTCCTGCAGCCAGGCACCGAGCAAGTGGCTGCCGGCTACGCGATCTACGGCCCACAGACCATGCTGGTGCTGACCCTGGGCGACGGCGTCAAAGGCTTTACCCTGGACCGTGAAATGGGCAGCTTCGTGCTGACTCACGAAGACATCACTATTCCTGCCTCTACCCAGGAATTCGCGATCAACATGTCCAACCAGCGCCACTGGGAAGAGCCGGTGACTCGCTACGTCGGCGAGTTGATGGCAGGTGAAGAAGGCCCGCTGAAGAAGAACTTCAACATGCGCTGGGTCGCCGCGATGGTAGCTGACGTGCACCGTATCCTGACCCGTGGTGGCTTGTTCATGTACCCGCGTGACAGCCGCGAGCCGTCCAAGCCTGGCAAGTTGCGTTTGATGTACGAAGCCAACCCGATGTCCTTTCTGGTTGAGCAAGCGGGCGGCGCGTCCACCGACGGCCACCAGCGCATCCTCGACATCCAGCCCGAAGGCCTGCACCAGCGCGTGGCGGTGTTCCTGGGCTCCAAAGAAGAAGTTGAGCGCGTGACCGGTTACCACAAGAAGTAAGACGCGGCGATAACTTATCCGCGATGTTGTGAGGCTGTTCACTGTTGAAAAAGCCCCGAAACGTTTCAGCGTTTTCGGGGCTTTTTTGTTTTTGCTCATCGGGAACCAGACACCTCTTTTCCCTTCTAAGCTTCTGGCAGATACCCAAGCTGCTTCGTCCCTCCAGGAGTTTTTCCATGTCGTTACGCCGTCTCGCCCTGCTGGCTTTTTGCGTGCTATTGGCCGCTTGCAGCAAGGTCAACCAAGAAAATTACGCGAAGTTGTCGGCTGGCATGGCCAAGGCTGAGGTGGAGTCGCTGCTGGGCAAACCGACCGATTGTTCTGGCGCACTGGGCATGTCCAGTTGCACCTGGGGCGATAAAAACAGCTTTATCAGCGTTCAATATGCCGGTGACAAAGTTTTGATGTTTTCCGGGCAAGGCCTGAAGTAAACCGGGGCGCGAGCCTGCGGGAGAAGAAGAATGATGCGTTTTGTTTTTTGCCTTTGTGCCAGCCTGTTTTTGGCAGGCTGCGCCAGCCATTCTGGCGATGATCTGCAACCCAAGACAGCAAGCAACGTCAACCTCAAGCGTTACCAGGGCACCTGGTATGAGTTGGCCCGATTGCCCATGTACTTCCAGCGCAACTGCGCGCAGTCCGAAGCCCGCTACACGCTGCTGCCCGATGGCGACATGTCGGTGTTCAACCGCTGCCTGACGCCTGAATGGAAGTGGGAAGAAGCCAAGGGCACGGCCACGCCGCAAGTGCCGGGCAAGACCGACAAGCTCTGGGTGGAATTCAATAACTGGTTCACGGCGCTGCTGCCGGGCGTCGCCAAGGGCGATTACTGGGTGCTGTATGTCAGCGATGACTACAAGACAGCCATCGTCGGCAGCCCAAGCCGGCGTTACATGTGGATATTGTCACGTACGCCGACGGTGAATGCCGACACCCGCGAAGACCTGCTGAGCAGGGCGCGCCAGCAAGGGTATGACACCACGCGATTAATCTGGCGTACGTCGGACAAGCAGATGGCCAAAACCTCGCAGTAATCTGAGGTCACCCTCAATCTAATGTGGGAGCTGGTTTGCCTGCGATAGCATCACCCCGGTGTAACTGATACACCGAGGTGTCTGCATCGCAGGCAAGCCAGCTCCCACATTTGTTATGGGTCGTTGGTTAGCCGAGCAAGTCCCTCAATACCTGCGTGAATGCCCGGCTGCTTTCCTCTTCACCGGCATGGCGCCCATCGCGCACCACCCACTTGCCGTTGACCAGCACATCGCGCACTTGCCGATCACCGCCGGCGAACAGCCAGCGATTGAGAATCCCGTCCTCGGTTGCCGTTGCCAGGTACGGATCGCTGCCGTCCAGCACTATCCAATCCGCGCGTTTACCCACTTCCAGCCGACCAATCGGCTGGCCCAGCGCCTGGGCGCCGCCGTCCAGCGCGGCATCAAACAGCGTGCGGCCGACCATCGGCTGATCACTGCGGTACAAGCGGTTGCGCCGTTGATCGCGCAGGCGCTGGCCGTATTCCAGCCAACGTAATTCTTCCACCACACTCAACGACACATGGCTGTCGGAACCGATGCCCATGCGCCCGCCTTGAGCGAGGAAATCGACTGCGGGGAAAATCCCGTCGCCCAGGTTGGCTTCGGTGGTCAGGCACAGACCGGCAATCGCGCGGCTCTCGGCCATGCGCGCCACTTCGTCGGCATCAGCATGCGTGGCGTGCACCAGGCACCAGCGCTCATCCACCTCAACGTTGTCATACAGCCATTGCAACGGGCGCTTGCCGCTCCAGGCCAGGCAGTCGTCGACCTCTTTTTGCTGCTCGGCGATGTGGATATGCACCGGGCACGTCTTGTCGCTGGCGGCCAGGACGTCGTTGATTTGTTGCGGCGTGACGGCGCGCAGAGAGTGGAAGCACAGGCCCAACTGCTGCGCCGGCTGCGCGGCGAGGATTGGCTTCAAGCGCGCTTGCAGGTCCAGGTAGTTCTCGGTGCTGTTGATAAACCGCCGCTGGCCCTCATTCGGCGCCTGGCCGCCAAACCCGGAATGGCTGTAGAGCACCGGCACCAGCGTCAGGCCAATCCCGCTGCTGGCGGCCGCCTGGCTGATCTGCCGCGACAGCTCCGTGCGGTCGGCATACGGCTGGCCGCTGAAGTCGTGATGCACGTAATGAAATTCCGCCACCGAGGTGTAACCGGCCTTGAGCATCTCGATGTACAGCTGGCGCGCGATGATCTGGAGTTGGTCCGGGTTGATCTTGCCGACCATGCGGTACATCAGATCGCGCCAGGTCCAGAAGCTGTCATTCGGGTTGCCGGCCACTTCCGCCAGGCCCGCCATGGCGCGCTGGAATGCATGCGAATGCAGGTTTGGCATGCCCGCCAACACCGGGCCTCTGAGCCGTTCGGCGCCGTCTGCACTGGCGTTGGGCTCAACGTGGGTCAGCACGCCATCGGTGCTGACTTCAAAGCGTACATCGTTGGCCCATCCATTAGGCAGCAGCGCGCGTTCGGCAAAGAAAGCGGACATGATCAAGGCACCCCGGTCGTGTGTTTATTTGTATATACATATACAGACGTTTGCCTGCTCGGTAAACTCCGGCAATCTATGCATCTTTTCCCCCTGCAAGGATTCCCTGTGCCGACTCCGCCTGCCAAGTCTTCGCTGGCTGCCCACATGGACGAAAGTCCGGCGCCCTTGTATGCCCGCGTCAAACAGATGATCAGCCAGCAGATCCTCAACGGCAACTGGCCGCCGCATTACCGCGTGCCGTCCGAGAGCGAGCTGGTCAGCCAGCTGGGCTTCAGCCGCATGACCATCAACCGCGCCCTGCGCGAACTCACCGCCGAAGGGTTGCTGGTGCGCATGCAAGGCGTCGGCACGTTTGTCGCCGAACCCAAGAGCCAGTCGGCGCTGTTTGAAGTGCACAACATTGCCGATGAGATCGCCTCCCGCGGCCATCGGCATACTTGCCAGGTCATCCATTTGTGCGAAGAGGCCGCAGGCTCCGAGCGCGCCGTCGCCCTGGAAATGCGCGAAGGCGGGCGGGTGTTCCACTCGCTGATCGTGCACTTTGAAAACGACATTCCGGTGCAAATCGAAGACCGTTTCGTCAATGCCCTGGTGGCGCCGGATTACTTGCAGCAGGATTTCACCCAGCAAACGCCATATGCCTACCTCAACCAGGTTGCACCGCTGACCGAAGGCGAACACGTGGTTGAAGCGATCCTCGCCGATGCCGAGGAGTGCAAGCTGCTGCAGATCGAGCCGAGCGAGCCGTGCCTGTTGATCCGCCGGCGTACCTGGTCCGGTCGCCAGCCGGTGACCGCCGCGCGTTTGATCCACCCCGGTTCCCGCCATAGCCTGGAAGGACGTTTCAGTAAATGAGTGCAGTGAAAGTCTGGCGCGCCACCGATTACATCCGCATGCCGTGGAAAAACGGCGGCGGCAGCACCGAAGAAATTACCCGTGACGCCGGCACCGGCCTGGATGGCTTCGGCTGGCGCCTGTCGATTGCCGATATCGCCGAGTCGGGTGGGTTTTCCACCTTCGCCGGCTACCAGCGCGTGATCACCGTGATCAAGGGTGCAGGCATGGTCCTGACCGTGGATGGCGAAGAGCAGCGTGGTTTATTGCCGCTGCAGCCCTTTGCGTTCAGTGGTGAAAGCGAGGTTTCGTGCCGCTTGATCACCGGGCCGATCCGCGATTTCAACCTGATTTATTCACCCCAGCGTTATCAGGCGCGCTTTCAGTGGATTGATGGCGTGCAGCGGTTTTTCACGACGGCGCAGACGGTACTGGTGTTCAGCGTGGCGGATGAAGTGAAGGTGCTGGACCAGAAGCTGGGGCATCACGATTGTCTGCAGGTGGACGGTAACACTGGCCTGTTGGACCTCTCGGTCAGTGGCCGCTGCTGCATTATCGAACTGACCGCACGCGGTTAAAAAAATGTGGGAGGGGGCTTGCCCCCGATTAAGGTGTATCAGTACCCGATGGGCTGGCTGATGTACTGCAATCGGGGGCAAGCCCCCTCCCACATTTGCTTCTGTGGCGCTCACAGAATCTGTTTCCAGTCCCGCACCAATTTGTTACCGAACGCCCCAACGTGGCGCAATGCCGCGTTGTTGTGAACAATCTCCCTCGCAAAAAAACGCCTCTGTAAGAAATTTCACCAAACCTCCAAGCCTTAATTTTCAAGGCTTACACACGCCTTCCAAAAAAATCCCAACAACTCACCCGCAAAGTTGGCCGCTTGATTGCATATGCTTGTATGTACAAGTAAAGATGTGTGCGTAAGACTCTCCTTCGCACCATCAATGTTCGCGCATCGATCGCCGAGGAGTCTGCTGTGACCAAGCCTACAAAGTACCGTGACGTCGAAATCCGTGCCGCTCGCGGTAACAAGCTCACCGCCAAAAGCTGGCTGACTGAAGCGCCGCTGCGCATGCTGATGAACAACCTCGACCCACAAGTGGCCGAGAACCCGAAAGAATTGGTGGTGTACGGCGGTATCGGCCGTGCAGCGCGCAACTGGGAGTGCTACGACCAGATCGTCGAAAGCCTCACCAACCTGAATGACGACGAGACCCTGCTGGTGCAATCCGGCAAGCCGGTCGGCGTGTTCAAGACCCACAGCAACGCGCCGCGCGTGCTGATCGCCAACTCCAACCTGGTGCCGCACTGGGCCAGTTGGGAACACTTTAACGAGCTGGATGCCAAGGGCCTGGCCATGTACGGCCAGATGACCGCCGGCAGCTGGATCTACATCGGCAGCCAGGGCATCGTCCAAGGCACTTACGAAACCTTCGTCGAAGCCGGTCGCCAGCATTACAACAGCGACCTGACCGGCCGCTGGGTCCTCACCGCCGGCCTCGGCGGCATGGGCGGCGCGCAGCCGTTGGCGGCAACCCTGGCCGGCGCCTGCTCGCTGAACATCGAGTGCCAGCAGGTCAGCATCGACTTCCGCCTGAGCAGCCGCTATGTCGACGAGCAAGCCACCGACCTCGACGACGCCCTGGCGCGCATCGCCAAATACACCAAGGAAGGCAAGGCCATCTCCATCGCCCTGCTGGGTAACGCGGCGGAAATCCTGCCGGAACTGGTCAAGCGCGGCGTGCGCCCGGACATGGTCACCGACCAGACCAGCGCCCACGACCCGCTCAACGGCTACCTGCCGGCCGGCTGGACCTGGGACGAATACCGCGCTCGCGCCAAGACCGAACCGGCTGCTGTAATCAAGGCCGCCAAGCAGTCGATGGCCGTGCACGTCAAAGCCATGCTGGAATTCCAGAAGCAAGGCATCCCGACCTTCGACTACGGCAACAACATCCGCCAGATGGCCCAGGAAGAAGGCGTGGAAGATGCCTTCGCTTTCCCAGGCTTCGTACCGGCCTACATCCGCCCACTGTTCTGCCGTGGCATCGGCCCGTTCCGTTGGGCTGCACTGTCCGGCGACCCGCAAGACATCTACAAGACCGACGCCAAAGTCAAAGAGCTGATCCCCGACGACGCCCACCTGCACAACTGGCTGGACATGGCCCGCGAGCGCATCAGCTTCCAGGGCCTGCCAGCACGGATCTGCTGGGTTGGCCTGGGCCAGCGCGCCAAGCTGGGCCTGGCGTTCAACGAAATGGTGCGCAGCGGCGAGCTGTCCGCGCCGGTGGTGATCGGCCGTGACCACCTCGACTCTGGCTCGGTTGCCAGCCCGAACCGCGAAACCGAAGCCATGCAGGACGGTTCCGACGCCGTGTCCGACTGGCCACTGCTCAATGCCTTGCTCAACACCGCCAGCGGCGCAACCTGGGTGTCGCTGCACCACGGCGGCGGCGTAGGCATGGGCTTCTCGCAGCATTCGGGCATGGTGATCGTCTGCGACGGCACCGACGAAGCGGCGGAGCGCATTGCCCGCGTGCTGCACAACGACCCGGCCACCGGGGTGATGCGTCACGCCGATGCCGGTTACCAGATCGCCATCGACTGCGCCAAGGAACAGGGCCTCAATCTGCCGATGATCAAGTAACGAACGGCCAGGTTCCGGTGGGAGTGGGTTTGTGTGGGAGCTGGCTTGCCTGCGATGCGGGCGACTCGGTCTCTCGGCAGAACCGAGGGGATGCCATCGCAGGCAAGCCAGCTCCCACATTTGCCCTGCTGTTTACACAAAACCTGTTTCACCCGCACCACCGAAAAACAATCCATCAGAGGTTGAACACACATGGCTGCAAATGACGCACGTGCAAGCACCACCCCGTTGATCGAAAGGCGTTCGATCGACTACATCCCGGAAGCGGAAAGACACGGTCGTCTATTGAGTCAGTTCACCCTGTGGCTGGGTGCCAACCTGCAAATCACTGCGATTGTTACCGGGGCCTTGGCCGTGGTGTTGGGCGGTGATGTGTTCTGGTCGTTGATCGGTCTGTTGATCGGCCAACTGCTGGGCGGCGGCGTGATGGCGCTGCATGCGGCGCAAGGCCCGCAACTGGGCTTGCCGCAGATGATTTCCAGCCGCGTGCAGTTTGGCGTGTATGGCGCGGTGATCCCGCTGGTGCTGGTGTGCCTGATGTACATCGGTTTTTCGGCCAGCGGCTCGCTGCTGGCGGGGCAGGCGGTGGCGCAGTTGCTGCACGTCGAAGACTGGGTCGGCATCGTGTTGTTCGCCGGGCTGATCATGGTGTTCACCGTCTTCGGGTACCGCGTGATCCACGGTATTGGTCGCGTCGCCAGCGTGCTCGGCGTGGTTGCCTTCATCTACCTGTTCTACAAATTGCTCGCCGGAAACGATGTCGGTGCGCTGCTGGGCAACAAGCATTTTTCGCTGAGCAGTTTTCTGTTGGCGATTTCGTTGTCGGCGTCCTGGCAGATCGCGTTCGGCCCGTATGTGGCGGACTACTCCCGCTACTTGCCGCGCAGTACGCAGGCGTCGAAAACCTTCTGGGCGGTTGGCCTGGGTTCGGTGATCGGGGCGCAGGCGTCGATGGTGTTCGGTGTGTTCGCGGCGGCCCTGGCCGGTGCGCAATTCGCCCACCACGAAGTGTCGTTTATCGTCGGCCTGGGCGGCACCGGCATTGTCGCGGCGCTGCTGTATTTCAGCATCGCCTTCGGCAAGGTCACGGTGACCACGCTCAATGCCTACGGCAGCTTCATGTCGATTGCGACGATCATCAGCGGCTTTCGTGGCAGCCGGCACATTTCAAGTGCGGTACGCCTGCTGTACATCTTCCTGATGGTGTCGATTGCCGCCGCACTGGCGTTGCTGGGCAAGGACTCGTTTCTCAAGGATTTCTCCGCGTTCATCCTGTTTCTGCTGGCGTTTTTCACGCCGTGGAGCGCGATCAACCTGGTGGACTTCTACTGCATCACCAAAGAGCGCTACGACATTCCGGCGCTGTCCAACCCCAATGGTCGCTACGGCCGCTGGAACTGGATGGGCATCAGCATCTACGTGCTGGGCGTGCTGATCCAGATGCCGTTCATCTCCACGCATTTCTACACCGGCCCACTGGTCGCCAGCCTTGGCGACACCGATATCTCCTGGATCATCGGCCTGGTGGTGCCCGCCGCGCTGTATTACTGGGCCGCGAAAAAGTGGCACAGCGCAATTCCTGAACACCTGATCCTGCCGGTAGAGCAGGGCGCTATACCAACGACAAACGGGCTGGCCGCACAAGCCTGATGGGACGTGGACAGGGCAGGATGCCTACTGACTGCCGTAATCCATTTCAAGATTGGGAGCGTCACAACAATGAAAATGAATAAGACCCTGCTGGCTACGCTGCTCTCTGCAGGCTTGCTCGCCTCCGCTGGCGCACAGGCGGCCGGTTGGTGCGAATCCGGTAAGCCGGTGAAGTTCGCAGGCCTGAACTGGGAAAGCGGCATGTTGCTCACCGACATCCTGCAAACCGTGCTGGAAAAAGGCTACGACTGCAAAACCGACAGCTTGCCGGGCAACTCCATCACCATGGAAAACGCCCTGAGCAGCAACGACATCCAAGTGTTTGCCGAAGAGTGGGTCGGCCGCAGCGAAGTCTGGAACAAGGCCGAGAAGGCCGGCAAAGTCGTCGGCGTTGGCGCGCCCGTTGTCGGTGCCGTCGAAGGTTGGTACGTGCCACGTTACGTGATTGAAGGCGACGCCAAGCGCAAGTTGGAACCCAAGGCGCCAGACCTGAAAAACATCGCTGACCTGGCCAAATACGCCTCGGTGTTCAAGGACCAGGAAGAGCCTTCCAAAGGCCGTTTCTACAACTGCCCGGCCGGCTGGACCTGTGAGCTGGACAACAGCGAAATGCTCAAAAGCTACGGCCTGGAAAGCACCTACACCAACTTCCGCCCAGGCACCGGCCCGGCGCTGGATGCGGCGGTGCTGTCGAGCTACAAGCGTGGCGAGCCGATCCTGTTCTACTACTGGTCGCCGACGCCGCTGATGGGCCAGGTCGACCTGGTCAAGCTGCAAGAAAAGCCTGGTGTGGATAAAAGCGTGAGCATCAAGGTCGGCTTGTCCAATACCTTCCACGAGCAAGCGCCAGAGCTGGTGGCTGTGCTGGAGAAGGTCAACCTGCCTATCGATTTGCTCAACCAGAACCTGGGCCGCATGGCCAAAGAGCGAATTGAGTCGCCAAAACTGGCGAAAATTTTCCTCAAGGAACATCCTGAAGTCTGGCACGCATGGGTGAGCGACGACGCAGCCAAGAAAATCGACGCGGCCTTGTAGGTCAAGCGTGTCCGACTACCCTGAGGGGCTCGTCGGACACCCGGCCACAACCCACTGGATCGAGAGCACGCTATGTTTCCTGAGAGTTTTACGTTTTCCATCGCCGACTGGGTCAACGGTTGGGTGGACTCACTGGTCACCAACTACGGCGATGTGTTCCGGCACATCTCCGACACCCTGCTGTGGGCCATCGTCAACCTGGAAGGGTTGCTGCGCGCGGCGCCCTGGTGGTTGATGCTGGTCATCGTCGGCGGCATCGCCTGGCATGCCACCCGCAAGGTGGTGACCACGGCGGTGATCGTCGGCCTGTTGTTCCTGGTGGGCGCGGTTGGCCTGTGGGACAAGCTGATGCAGACGCTGGCGCTGATGATGGTCGCCACGGTGATCTCGGTGCTGATCGGCATTCCGCTGGGCATCTTGTCGGCGCGCAGCAATCGCCTGCGCTCGGTGCTGATGCCGTTGCTGGACATCATGCAAACCATGCCGAGCTTCGTGTACCTGATCCCGGTGCTGATGCTGTTCGGCCTGGGCAAGGTGCCGGCGATTTTCGCCACGGTGATCTACGCCGCGCCACCGCTGATTCGCCTGACCGACCTGGGCATTCGCCAAGTCGACGGCGAAGTCATGGAAGCCATCAACGCCTTCGGTGCCAACCGCTGGCAGCAACTGTTCGGCGTGCAACTGCCGCTGGCGCTGCCAAGCATCATGGCCGGTATCAACCAGACCACCATGATGGCGTTATCGATGGTGGTTATCGCCTCGATGATCGGCGCGCGTGGCTTGGGTGAAGACGTGCTCGTCGGCATCCAGACCCTCAACGTTGGTCGTGGCCTCGAAGCCGGGCTGGCGATTGTGATTCTCGCAGTGGTCATCGACCGCATTACCCAGGCCTATGGTCGTCCACGGCATGAGGCGAGCAAATGACTACTGTCAGCAAAATTGAAGTTAAAAACGTCTTCAAGATTTTCGGCAACCGTTCCAAGGACGCCCTGGCCATGGTGGGCCAAGGCAAGACCAAGGATCAGGTACTGGCCGAGACCGGTTGCGTGGTCGGCGTCAACGACTTGTCCCTGAGCATCGGCACCGGCGAGATCTTCGTGATCATGGGCCTGTCGGGCTCCGGCAAATCCACGCTGGTGCGTCACTTCAACCGCCTGATCGACCCTACCAGCGGCGCGATCCTGGTGGACGGCGAAGACATCCTGCAACTGGACATGGAAGCCCTGCGCCAATTCCGTCGGCACAAGATCAGCATGGTGTTCCAGAGCTTCGGCCTGCTGCCCCACAAGAGCGTGCTCGACAACGTCGCCTACGGCCTGAAAGTGCGTGGCGAAACCAAGCAGGTGTGCGCCGAACGCGCGCTGCACTGGATCGAAACCGTGGGCCTCAAAGGCTACGAAAACAAATACCCGCACCAGCTGTCCGGCGGCATGCGCCAGCGTGTGGGCCTGGCCCGCGCCTTGGCAGCCGACACCGACATCATCCTGATGGACGAAGCCTTCAGTGCCCTCGACCCGCTGATCCGCGCCGAGATGCAGGACCAGTTGCTCGAGCTGCAAAAGACCCTGCACAAAACCATCGTGTTCATCACCCACGACCTCGACGAAGCCGTGCGCATCGGCAACCGCATTGCGATTCTCAAGGACGGCAAGCTGATCCAGGTCGGCACGCCGCGCGAGATTCTGCATTCGCCGGCGGATGAGTATGTGGACCGGTTTGTTCAGCGGCGGGCGGCGGTGGTCTGAGCCCGATTGTGTGGTGAGGCTGCGGGCCCTATCGGGGGCAAGCCCCCTCCCACAGGTTGAACTGTGAACACCTTCAAAGGTGGAAGGGGGCTTGCCCCCGAAGAGGCCGGTAAGGCTGCACAAGAATTGAAGAAGGTATGAAGATGTCCCAGGCAGCAAAAATCATCATCGCCGACGCCCCCCTGCGTTGGCAGGACGTGGTCGCCGTCGCCCGCTTTGGTGCGCAGCTCGAACTCTCGGGCCACGCCTGGGCGCGCATCGACAACGCCCAGGCCATCGTGCAGCGCATCGTCACCAGCGGCGAGCGCGCCTACGGCGTGAACACCGGCCTGGGCGCGCTGTGCAATGTGTCGCTCAAGGGCGAGCAACTCAGCCAGTTGTCGCGCAATACCTTGCTGAGCCACGCCTGCGGCGTCGGCCCGGTGCTGAGTGACGAGCAAACCCGCGCGATTATTTGCGCGGCAATTATCAACTACAGCCACGGCAAATCCGGCCTGCACCCACAGGTGGTGCATTCGCTGCTGGCGCTGCTCAACCACGGCATCACGCCGCAAGTGCCGTCCCAGGGTTCGGTGGGTTACTTGACTCACATGGCCCACGTCGGCGTGGCGTTGCTCGGTGTCGGCACGGTGAGCTATCGCGGTCAGATCGTGACAGCGCAAGAAGCATTACAGGCAGAAGGTTTGCAGCCGGTGATACTCGGCGCCAAAGACGGCCTGTGCCTGGTCAACGGCACGCCGTGCATGACCGGCCTTAGCTGCCTGGCCCTGGCCGACGCACATCATTTGCTGCAATGGGCCGACGTGATCGGCGCCATGAGTTTCGAGGCCCAGCGCGGCCAGATCGACGCCTTTGACGAAGCCATCATCGCCCTCAAGCCGCACCCGGGCATGCAGCAAGTCGGCATCAACCTGCGCGCGCTGCTCGACGGCAGTGAAGTGATCGCCAGCAGCCAAGGCATTCGTACCCAGGACGCCTTGAGCATCCGCTCGATCCCGCAAATCCACGGCGCCGCGCGCGACCAGGTTGAACACGCCACGCGCCAGATCGAGACCGAACTCAACAGCGCCACCGACAACCCGCTGGTGCTCGGCACGCCAGACACCTACCGCGTGGTGTCCCAGGCCAACCCGCACGGGCAGTCCGTGGCCTTGGCGGCCGACATGCTCGCCATCGCCATGGCCGAAATCGGCTCGGTGGCCGAGCGCCGCCTGGACCGCCTGATCAACCCGCACGTCAGCGGCTTGCCGGCGTTCCTGGTCAGCAACCCAGGCGTCAACTCCGGGATGATGATCGTGCAATACGTCGCCGCCTCGCTGTGCGGGCAAAACCGCCAGCTGGCGCAACCGGCGGTGCTCGACAACTTCGTCACCTCCGGCCTGCAGGAAGACCACCTGAGCATGGGCACCAACGCCGCGCTCAAGCTGCACCAGCTGCTGGCCAACGTCACCCAGATTCTCGCCATCGAGTACCTGCTGGCGGCCCAGGCCTTCGAGTTTCTCAAGGACCAGCGTTTCGGCGCGGGCACCGACAGCGCCTGGCGTCTGCTACGTGAAAAAGTCCCACCTTACGAGCAAGACCGCTGGCTGGCGCCGGACATCGCCAGCGCCGCCGCGTTGCTCAAGGACACCGCTTTGCTGCACCACGTATTACCCCATTTGCACTGATTACTTATTCAAAAATTTCAGAAGAACAATTCAAAGGAGCATGAATGTGACTGCGCTAAATCTGATTCCAGGCCAACTGAGTCTTGCCCAACTGCGGGCCATCTACCAGCAGCCGGTAACCCTCAGTCTGGATGACAGCGCCACGGCGCAGATCGAAGCCAGTGTTGCTTGCGTGGAGCAGATTCTCGCCGAGAATCGCACCGCCTATGGCATCAACACCGGTTTCGGCCTGCTGGCCTCGACCCGCATCGCCAGCGAAGACCTGGAAAACCTCCAGCGTTCGCTGGTGCTGTCCCACGCCGCCGGCGTTGGTGAGCCGATCAGCGACGCGCTGGTGCGGTTGGTCATGGTGCTCAAGGTCAACAGCCTGAGCCGTGGTTTCTCCGGGATTCGCCGCCAGGTGATCGACGCGCTGATCGCACTGATCAACGCCGAGGTGTACCCGCACATCCCACTCAAAGGTTCGGTCGGCGCTTCGGGCGACCTGGCGCCGTTGGCGCACATGTCCCTGGTGCTGCTGGGCGAAGGCAAGGCGCGCTACAAAGGCGAATGGCTGGAAGCCACCGAGGCACTGAAAGTCGCAGGCCTGACGCCGCTGACCCTTGCCGCGAAAGAAGGCCTGGCCCTGCTCAACGGCACCCAGGTGTCCACCGCCTATGCGCTGCGCGGCCTGTTCGAGGGCGAGGACTTGTTCGCCGCTGCACTGGCGTGCGGCGGGCTGACCGTGGAAGCCGTGCTCGGCTCGCGCTCGCCGTTCGACGCGCGTATTCACGCCGCACGTGGCCAACGTGGGCAGATCGATTCGGCTGCGGCCTATCGCGACCTGCTCGGCGAAAGCAGCCAGGTCTCCCAGTCGCACCAGAACTGCGACAAGGTGCAAGACCCGTACTCCCTGCGCTGCCAGCCACAAGTCATGGGCGCCTGCCTGACCCAGTTCCGCCAGGCCGCCGACGTGCTGGTGGTAGAGGCCAACGCCGTGTCGGATAACCCGCTGGTGTTTGCTGCCGAAGGTGACGTGATTTCCGGTGGCAACTTCCACGCCGAACCGGTGGCCATGGCGGCTGACAACATGGCGTTGGCGATCGCCGAAATCGGCTCTCTGAGCGAGCGCCGTATCTCGTTGATGATGGACAAACACATGTCGCAATTGCCGCCGTTCCTGGTGGGCAATGGCGGGGTCAACTCCGGCTTCATGATCGCCCAGGTGACTGCTGCTGCACTCGCCAGCGAGAACAAGGCGCTGTCCCATCCGCACAGCGTGGATAGCCTGCCGACTTCGGCGAACCAGGAAGACCACGTGTCTATGGCCCCGGCTGCGGGCAAACGCCTGTGGGAAATGGCTGAGAACACCCGTGGCATCCTGGCGGTGGAATGGCTGGCCGCGTGCCAGGGCCTGGACCTGCGCGACGGTTTGAAAACCTCGCCGAAGCTGGAAAAAGCCCGTGGCATCCTGCGCGCCAAGGTCGGCTTCTACGACAAGGACCGCTTCTTCGCCCCGGACATCAATGCCGCCAGCGAACTGCTCGCCAGCCGCTGCCTGAACGAGCTGGTGCCGGCCAAGTTGCTGCCGAGCCTCTAAGCTCGCCGCTGTCCAACTGTGGGCGCTGGCTTGCCTGCGATAGCTATCTGTCAGTTGACACATGTGTGACTGACATACCGCCATCGCAGGCAAGCCAGCTCCCACAGGTTGAGCATTCGCCGATTTGAATTTTCTCGGGATAACAATAACTAGGGAAGAGAAATGCACCAGCAAGAAAAGGGTTTGAAACGCGGGCTGAACGCCCGACATATTCGCTTCATGGCACTCGGTTCCGCGATCGGCACCGGGCTGTTCTATGGCTCTGCCTCCGCCATTCAGATGGCCGGCCCCGCCGTTCTGCTTGCCTACCTGATCGGCGGCGCCGCCGTATTCATGGTGATGCGCGCCCTCGGCGAGATGGCTGTGCACAATCCGGTTGCAGGCTCCTTCGGCCAGTACGCCAGCACCTACCTGGGCCCGATGGCCGGGTTTATCCTCGGCTGGACCTATGCGTTTGAAATGATCATCGTCTGCCTCGCCGACGTCACCGCGTTCGGCATCTACATGGGCTTCTGGTTTCCCGAGGTCGCGCGCTGGGTGTGGGTGCTCGGCATTGTGTTTTTGATCGGCGGCCTGAACCTGTGCAACGTCAAAGTGTTTGGCGAGATGGAGTTCTGGCTGTCGCTGCTCAAGGTCGGCGCCATTGTGGCGATGATCCTCGGCGGTTTCGGCATCATGCTGTTCGGCATTCATTCGGCCGGCGACACCCAGGCCAGCGGCATCAGCAACCTGTGGGCCCATGGCGGCTTCATGCCCAACGGCGTTGGCGGCCTGATCGCCTCGTTCGCGGTGGTGATGTTTGCGTTCGGCGGCATCGAAATCATCGGCATCACCGCCGGTGAAGCCAAGGACCCGCAACGCGTGATCCCCAAGGCGATCAACGCAGTGCCGTTGCGCATCCTGCTGTTCTACGTGCTGACGCTGTTCGTGTTGATGGCGATCTACCCGTGGCCGCAGATCGGCAGCCAGGGCAGCCCGTTCGTGCAGATCTTCAGCAACCTCGGCATCGGCTCGGCGGCGACCATCCTTAACATCGTGGTGATCTCGGCGGCCGTCTCGGCCATCAACAGCGACATCTTTGGCGCCGGCCGCATGATGTACGGCCTGGCCCAGCAAGGGCAGGCGCCCAAGGGCTTTGCGCAGCTGTCCAAACAGGGCGTGCCATGGATGACCGTGGTGGTGATGGGCGCGGCGTTGCTCGGCGGCGTGGTGCTCAATTACCTGATCCCGGAGAACGTGTTCCTGGTGATCGCCTCGATTGCCACCTTCGCCACTGTGTGGGTGTGGCTGATGATTCTGTTCACTCAGGTCGCGATGCGCCGCTCGATGACCAGGGAGCAGGCCGCCGCGCTGAAATTCCCGGTGCCGTTCTGGCCCTATGCGCCCGCAGCGGCCATCGTGTTCATGCTGTTCGTGTTTGGCGTGCTGGGTTACTTCCCGGACACCCAAGCCGCTTTGCTGGTCGGCGCCGTGTGGATTGTGCTGCTCGTCGTCGCTTACCTGCTGTGGGTCAAACCCGCTGCCGGGCAAGCGGCCAAGGTTCATTACGACCCGGCTTTGTCTCATCGTTAACTTAGGGAGGCGTTGATGAAAACGCTTTGGCAACACTGCCACGTCGCAACCATGGCAGACGGCAAATACTCGATCATCGAGGATGCCGCCATGGTCACTGCCAATTCGCTCATCGAGTGGATTGGCCCCCGCAGCCAGGCGCCGACGGCGGATTACGCCCAGGTGCACGACCTGCAAGGCGCGTGGGTCACCCCCGGGCTGATCGACTGCCACACCCACACGGTGTTCGGCGGCAATCGCAGCGGCGAATTCGAGCAGCGCCTTGAAGGCGTGAGCTACGCCGACATCGCGGCCAAGGGTGGCGGTATTGCCAGCACCGTGCGCGCCACCCGCGCGGCCACTGAAGATGAGCTGTTTGCCAGCGCGCACAAGCGCCTGCGCAGTTTGCTGCGTGACGGCGTGACCACGGTGGAGATCAAGTCCGGCTACGGCCTGGACCTGGCCAGCGAGCGCAAACTGCTGCGGGTCATCCGTCGCCTCGGCGAAGCGCTGCCGGTCAGCGTGCGCGCGACGTGCCTGGCAGCGCACGCATTGCCGCCGGAGTACAAGGACCGCGCCGACGATTACATCGACCACATCTGCCACGAGATGCTGCCGGCCCTGGCGGCCGAAGGGCTGGTGGACGCGGTGGACGCCTTCTGCGAATACCTGGCGTTTTCCCCGGAACAGGTCGAGCGCGTGTTCAAGGTCGCCCAGCAATTTGGCCTGCCAGTGAAGCTGCACGCCGAGCAACTCTCTTCGTTGCATGGCTCAAGCCTGGCCGCGCGTTACCACGCGCTGTCGGCGGACCATCTGGAATTCATGACCGAAGAGGACGCCATCGCCATGGCCGCGTCGGGCACTGTCGCCGTGTTGCTGCCGGGCGCGTTCTACTTTCTGCGTGAAACCCAGCTGCCGCCGATGGATGCGCTGCGCAAGCACGGCGTGAAGATTGCCATCGCCAGCGACCTCAACCCCGGCACCTCGCCGGCGCTGTCGGTGCGCCTGATGCTGAACATGGCCTGCACGCTGTTCCGCATGACCCCGGAAGAAGCCCTGGCCGGCGCCACGCAACACGCGGCTACCGCGCTGGGCATGGGCGACACCCACGGCTCGCTGGAAGTGGGCAAGGTCGCCGACTTTGTCGCCTGGCAGATTGATCGCCCCGCCGACCTGGCCTACTGGCTGGGCGGCGAACTGGATAAACGCGTGGTGCGCCACGGCGTCGATGTCACTGTTTAAGGAGCACTGCTGTGGATAAGGTTCTGAACTTCAAACAAGGCCGAGTGCCGCTGCTGATCAGCATGCCCCACGCGGGCCTGCGCCTGACGCCTGCGGTGCAAGCCGGGCTGATCCCCGAGGCACACAGCCTGCCGGACACCGACTGGCATATTCCCACGCTGTATGACTTTGCCGAAGATCTGGGCGCCAGCACCTTGTCGGCAGAGTACTCGCGGTTTGTGATCGACCTGAACCGGCCATCGGACGACAAGCCGCTGTATGTCGGCGCCACTACGGGGCTGTACCCGGCGACATTGTTCGACGGCGTGCCGTTATTTCGCGAAGGCCTGGAGCCTTCCGCCGAGGAGCGCGCCACCTATCTGCAGAAGATTTGGGGGCCGTACCACCGCGCCCTGCAAGAGGAACTGGTGCGGCTCAAGGCCGAGTTCGGCTACGCGCTGCTGTTTGATGCGCACTCGATCCGCTCGGTGATCCCGCACCTGTTTGAAGGCAAGCTGCCGGACTTCAACCTCGGCACTTTCAACGGCGCGGCGTGTGACCCGGAACTGGCCAGCCAGTTGGAAGGCATCTGCGCTCAGCATTCGCAGTACACCCATGTGCTTAACGGGCGCTTCAAGGGCGGGCATATCACTCGCCATTACGGCGACCCGGCGCAGGATATTCACGCGGTGCAGTTGGAGTTGTGCCAGAGCGCTTATATGGAGGAGTTTGAGCCGTTTCGTTATCGGCCGGATTTGGCCGAGCCGACACGGGTGGTGTTGAAGCAGTTGCTGGAAGGGTTGTTGGCCTGGGGGCAGAAGCGTTACGGCTGACATGGCTTGCCTGCGATGAGGCCTCACAGTCGCTCCAGTGCAACTGCCGGTCGCCACAGGTCGTGTTAACAGAGGTCCCGCTGGGTAAGGTTGTGGGTAGGGCGCGCCAGACGCCACTCCCCACAATAAAGCTGCCGAGTGAGACCTCATGCATGAAAAGACTGTTGTTGATCCTCACCGGCGCGGCTTTGATCAGCGCCAACGCCATGGCCGCAGAACCTGCATCCTGCAAAGCCATACGCATGGGCGTGGTCAGTTGGACCGACGTGGTCGCCACCTCCGGCATGGCCGACGTGCTGCTCAATGGCTTGGGCTACGACAGCAAACAGACCAGCGCCGTGCAACAGATCATCTTTGCCGGCATCCGCGACAAGCGCCTGGATATCTTCCTCGGCTACTGGAAACCGGCGATGGACAACAACATCGCGCCATTCCTGGCCGCCAAGCAGGTCAAGGTCTTCGACACGCCCAGCCTGTCTGACGCCCAGGCCACTCTGGCGGTGCCGCAATACGTGGCCGACGCCGGGCTGAAAACCTTTGCCGACATTGCGCGTTTCAAGGACAAGCTGGGCGCCAAGATCTACGGCATCGAGCCTGGCAGTGGCGCGAATACCGATATCCAGAAAATGATCGACACCAACCACTTTGGCCTGGGCGGCTTCAAGCTGGTTGCCTCCGGTGAAGCGGGCATGCTCGCGGCCGTGCAGCGTGCGGTGAACCGCAAGGAGTTTGTCGTGTTTGTCGGTTGGACCCCGCACCCGATGAACATCAACATGAAAATGGCTTACCTCACCGGCAGCGAAGATGTGTTTGGCGCTGACGAAGGCCGGGCCACGGTGTCCACCGTGACCGCGCCGGATTTCGCCGAGCGTTGCCCCAACGCCAACCGGCTGCTGACAAACCTGACCTTCACCGCCGCGCAGGAAAGCCAGTTGATGGTGCCGATCATGGAGCGCCAATCGCCGCAGGACGTGGCCAAGCAATGGCTGCGCGAGCACCCCGAGGATTTGCAGCGCTGGCTGGCTGGGGTGACAGCGTTTGATGGCGGCGATGGCGTCGCGGCCGTCCAGTCCAGCCTCAAACCCTAAGCCAACGCACGGTAGCTCAAACAACACAGGGCAAATGTGGGAGCGGGCTTGCCCGCGATGGCGGCGTATCAGGTTATTCACAAGTGGCTGACACACCGCTATCGCAGGCAAGCCAGCTCCCACACTGGATCCACAGCGATTAGGGATATTTGCGCATGTATCCGATTTCTCCGCAGCTTGCGGCCTTCGTCACTAAAACCGAATCCTTCAGCAGCGACGACTCGTCGCTCGCAGGTTTGCGCCGCAACTACGACCGCATGTGCCAGGCATTCACCCCGCCGAAGCCAGCAGGGCTGCAAGTCGCTGACTTTGCCCTCGGTGCAGTCGGCGTGCGCAGCTATCTCCCTTCAGCGCCCACGCCAACCGAAGGCTGGCCATGCCTGCTTTATATGCACGGCGGCGGCTGGGTGGTCGGCGGGCTGGATTCCCATGACTTCATCTGCTTCGAGCTGGCCAGCACGCTTGAAGTACTGGTGATCGCCATCGACTACCGCCTGGCGCCGGAACACCCGTTCCCGGCGGCATACCAGGATTGCCGCGCAGTGTGGCAGGCCATCCAGGCCGGGCAGGGGCCGCACGCCATCAACCTGCAGCGCCTGGTGGTGATGGGCGACAGCGCGGGCGGCAATCTGGCTGCGGCGTTGTGCCTGGGTTTGCGCGATGACGGCCAGCCGCTGCCCCGCGCCCAAGTGCTGATTTACCCAGGTTTGGGCGGCGCGGCGGACCTGCCGTCGCGCCGTGATTGCATGGATGCGCCCTTGCTCAGTACTGCCGACACCGACTGCTACCTGGCGCTCTACCTGCCGGGCGCGGACACGCCATCGGCCTATGCCATGCCACTGCTGGCCAAGGACTTCAGCGGTTTACCCAAGGCGCTGATCGCCGTGGCCCAGTTCGACCCGCTGCGCGACGACGGCATGCTGTACGCCGAACGCCTGCGGGCGGCAACTGTGGAGGCGGTGTTGTATCCCGGCAAAGGCCTGGTCCACGGCTGCTTGCGCGCGCGCGGCCAAGTGGCGCAGGTGGATCAGCTCTACGACTATCTATTGGGCTACGTGAGGCGCTGCCTGGGGAGCGAAGGGCTGACACAGGTCTAAGTGCTCAAGGACATGCTCATTGCACAATTCGGGTTTATGATGCCAGACGGCAAAAATAATAGACGTCCCCTCAGGGATGAACCCGACACCCTACGGAGCGCGCAATGCAGACTTGGTACCCGCAGATCAAACCCTACGCCCGGCACGATCTGGCCGTCGATGACACCCACACCCTGTACGTCGATGAAAGCGGCTCCCCCGAAGGCTTGCCCGTCGTCTTTATCCACGGTGGCCCGGGCTCCGGCTGCGACGCCCAGAGCCGCTGCTACTTTGATCCGAACCTGTACCGCATTGTCACCTTCGACCAGCGCGGCTGCGGACGCTCCACGCCTCGCGCCAGCCTGGAAAACAACACCACCTGGGACCTGGTCGCCGACCTTGAGCGCATTCGCGAACACCTGGGCATCGAAAAGTGGGTGCTGTTTGGCGGCTCCTGGGGCTCGACCCTGTCGCTGGCTTACGCGCAAACCCATCCCGAGCGCGTGCATGGCCTGATCCTGCGCGGGATCTTCCTGGCTCGCGACCAGGACATTCACTGGTTTTACCAGGAAGGCGCGAGCCGCATGTTCCCGGATTACTGGCAGGACTATCTGGCACCGATCCCGGCGGATGAGCGCCACGACCTGGTCGCCGCGTACCACAAGCGCCTGACCGGCAACGACCAGATCGCCCAGATGCACGCCGCCAAGGCGTGGTCCGGCTGGGAAGGCCGCATGCTGGGCCTGTGCCCGAGCCCGCAGCATGTCGAGCGGTTTTCCGAGCCGCAGCGCGCGCTGTCGATCGCACGTATCGAATGCCACTACTTCACCAACAACTCCTTCCTGGAACCCAACCAGCTGATTCGCGACATGCACAAGATCGCCCACTTGCCTGGCGTAATCATTCACGGGCGCTACGATATGATCTGCCCGCTGGACAATGCCTGGGAGCTGCATCAGGCGTGGCCCAACAGTGAGCTGCAGGTGATTCGCGAGGCCGGCCATGCCGCGTCCGAGCCCGGCATCACCGATGCCTTGGTGCGTGCAACCGGCGAAATGGCACGGCGCCTGCTTGATCTGCCGCCAGAAGAAGCATGAAGGGCCTGTTGCAACGGGTGCGTGGCGCCCGCGTCGAAGTGGCGGGCGAGGTCGTAGGCGCTGTTGACCAGGGTTTGCTGGTGCTGGTCGCCGTTGAGCCTTCAGATACCCCAGAGAGCGCCGACAAACTGTTACACAAGCTGCTTAACTACCGGGTATTCAGTGATGACGAGGGCAAGATGAACCTGTCCTTGAAAGACATTGGCGGCGGTTTGCTGCTGGTGTCGCAGTTCACCCTGGCGGCGGATACCAAAAGCGGCCTGCGGCCAAGCTTCTCCACGGCGGCCCCTCCGGCGCTGGGAGCAGCGCTTTTTGATCACTTGCTGTTACAAGCGCAACAATTGCATGGCAAGGTGGCGTCAGGGCGTTTTGGGGCGGATATGCAGGTGCATTTGGTCAATGATGGCCCTGTGACCTTCCTCTTACAGACATGAATGTATTAAAAACGACGTTAATGCCTAAAAACGCAGGGTTTCGCTACAAATACTTCGTTGTCCCTGATGCGTTGTTTCGCAGGCTACTAGATAATCGCGCGCTACGGGGATCAGCGTTGTTTGGTCCATTTTTGACTTAGGTAGAGACTTGTCCGACAAACCAATGGGGAATCATTTTGACCCAAGGGAGTCGGAACAATGCTCGCCAACCTGGCATATAGATAGCTGGCCGTTGGTTTTTTGATCTGTTTTCGGCGAGGGTTGCTCGTGATTGTTAGTCCCTGTAATGCACCAAAATTGTCTGCCAAACGGTTACGAAACGCACTGGTAACGGGCTCTGCCCTGTTTTGCCTGTTCGGCGCGGGTCAACTGTGGGCATTCAGTCTGGATGATGTGTCGGCCAAGGCAAAAGAGCTGGCCGGGCAGAAATACGAAGCTCCGCGCAGCAATCTGCCGAACGAATTTCGCGAAATGAAATTCGCCGACTATCAGAAGATTCGTTTCCGTAACGAAAAAGCCGAGTGGGCCGATCAGAACACGCCGTTCAAGTTGTCCTTCTATCACCAGGGCATGCACTTCGACACGCCGGTGAAAATCAACGAAGTCACCGCCGACACCGTTCAGGAAATCAAATACGACCCGACGCGTTTCGATTTCGGCGACGTGAAATACGATCCCAAGTCCACTGAACAGCTGGGTTATGCCGGTTTCCGTGTGCTGTACCCGATCAACACGCCCGACAAGCAAGACGAAATCATGACCATGCTCGGCGCCAGCTACTTCCGCGTCGTCGGCAAAGGCCAGTCGTATGGCCTGTCTGCCCGTGGCATGGCGATCGACACTGCATTGCCGTCCGGTGAAGAATTCCCGCGTTTCACCGAATTCTGGATCGAGCGTCCGAAACCGGGTGAAAAGCAGTTGGTGATCTTCGCCTTGCTGGACTCCCCACGCGCTACCGGTGCCTATCGCCTGACCCTGCGCCCTGGCACCGACACCGTTGTCGACGTCAAATCGCAGATGTTCCTGCGCGACAAGGTCAGCAAACTGGGCGTCGCCCCGCTGACCAGCATGTTCCTGTTCGGTGCGAACCAGCCGTCCAAGGTGCTCAACTACCGTCGTGAACTGCACGATTCCAGCGGTCTGTCGATCCATGCCGGCAATGGCGAGTGGATCTGGCGCCCTCTGAACAACCCTAAACACCTGTCGGTCAGCAACTTTGCCATCGAAAACCCGCGTGGTTTCGGCCTGCTGCAACGTGGCCGCGACTTCAGCCACTACGAAGACCTGGACGACAACTACGACAAGCGCCCAAGCGCCTGGATCGAGCCTGAAGGCGACTGGGGCAAGGGTTCGGTCGATTTGGTAGAGATTCCGACCGCCGATGAAACCAACGACAACATCGTTGCGTTCTGGAGCCCGGCCGAGCTGCCAAAAGTCGGCGAGCCGCTGGACATCAGCTACCGCCTGCACTGGACCATGGACGAGAAAGCCCTGCACCCGGCCGACAGCGCCTGGGTCAAGCAGACCCTGCGTTCGACCGGTGACGTGAAGCAATCCAACCTGATCCGTCAGCCGGACGGCAGCGTGGCCTACCTGGTTGACTTCGAGGGCCCGTCCCTCAAAGCCCTGCCGGCAGACGCCGCGGTGCGCAGCCAAGTGAGTGTCGGCGACAACGCCGAAATCGTTGAAAACAGCGTGCGTTACAACGAACACACCAAAGGCTGGCGCCTGACCCTGCGGATGAAGATCAAGGACGCAGGCAAACCGACTGAAATGCGTGCGGCCCTGGTCCAGGACATCCCGCAGCCGGAGCCTGAAAAAGCGTCGACCCAGGTGATCAAGGCCGACAAGCTGCTGGCCAAGCAACACGAGAAACAGGCCAAGAAAGAAGCTAAAGAAGCTAAAGAAGCTAAAGAAGCAAAAGACGCGAAAGAAGCCAAAGACAAGGAAGCCAAGCAGCCAGAAGCTGCCCCGGCCACGCCACTCTCTAATCCGGAGCCGGCCAAGACAGAACACGTCCTGACCGAAACCTGGAGCTATCAGTTGCCTGCCGATGAGTAATTCTCAAGCCACGCCCGAGACTCTGTCCGAGTACCTGGCGCACCTCCCGATGACCGCCGAGCAGCGCGCCGAGCTGGCGGGCTGCACGTCCTTCAGCGAGCTGCATGAGCGGCTTTCGTCCGCGACGTTCGACGCACCAACCGACGCTGCCCAAGCGTCGGTCGGCCGTCGGCTGACCCTCAACACCGCCGAAGAGCTGCAAGACGCGGAAATGCTTGCGCTCGACGCCAGCGGCCGGGTTTGCCTGAAGGCCACGCCGCCGATCCGTCGGACCAAAGTGGTGCCTGAGCCTTGGCGCACCAACATTCTGGTGCGTGGTTGGCGCCGGATGACCGGTCGCACCAACCCGCCAAAGCCGCCCAAGGACGACCGTGTACTGCCGGCCGCGCGCTGGCGTACCGTCGGTTCGATCCGCCGCTACATCCTGCTGATTTTGATGCTCGGTCAGACCATCGTTGCCGGCTGGTACATGAAAGGCATCATGCCGTACCAGGGCTGGTCACTGGTCGACTTCGACGAAGTGCGCAACCAGACCTTGCTGCAAACCGCGACCCAAGTCCTGCCTTACGCCCTGCAAACCAGCATCCTGATCATGTTCGGGATCTTGTTCTGCTGGGTCTCGGCCGGTTTCTGGACCGCGCTGATGGGCTTTCTGGAACTGCTCACCGGTCACGATAAATACCGGATTTCCGGTAAAAGTGCCGGTGACGAGCCGATTCCCAAAGACGCCCGCACCGCTCTGGTAATGCCGATTTGCAACGAAGACGTGCCCCGGGTATTTGCCGGTCTGCGCGCCACCTTCGAATCGGTGGCCGCCACGGGCGATCTGGACCGTTTCGATTTCTTCGTCCTCAGTGACAGTAACGAAGCCGATATCTGCATCGCCGAACAGCAAGCCTGGCTTGACGTGTGCCGCGAAGCCGGGGGGTTCGGCAAGATCTTCTATCGCCGCCGTCGCCGTCGCGTCAAACGCAAAAGCGGCAACCTCGACGACTTCTGCCGTCGCTGGGGCGGTGACTACAAGTACATGGTGGTCCTCGACGCCGACAGCGTGATGAGCGGCGAATGCCTGACCAGCCTGGTGCGCCTGATGGAAGCCACGCCGGATGCCGGGATTATCCAGACCGCGCCGCGTGCGTCGGGCATGGACACCCTGTATGCGCGCATGCAGCAGTTCGCCACCCGTGTGTACGGCCCGCTGTTTACCGCTGGCCTGCACTTCTGGCAGTTGGGTGAATCCCACTACTGGGGCCACAACGCGATCATCCGCATGAAGCCGTTTATCGAGCACTGCGCCCTGGCGCCGTTGCCGGGTAAAGGCGCGTTTGCCGGTGCGATCCTCTCCCACGACTTCGTTGAAGCAGCGCTGATGCGCCGTGCCGGCTGGGGCGTGTGGATTGCCTACGACTTGCCGGGCAGCTACGAAGAACTGCCGCCGAACCTGCTGGACGAACTCAAGCGTGACCGTCGCTGGTGCCACGGTAACCTGATGAACTTCCGCCTGTTCCTGGTAAAAGGCATGCACCCGGTGCACCGCGCGGTGTTCCTGACCGGCGTGATGTCGTACCTGTCGGCGCCGTTGTGGTTCTTCTTCCTGGTGCTGTCGACGGCGTTGCTGGCGGTGAACACCCTGATGGAGCCGCAGTACTTCATGGCGCCACGCCAGTTGTACCCGCTGTGGCCGCAATGGCATCCGGACAAGGCGGTGGCGCTGTTCTCCACCACCATCGTGCTGTTGTTCCTGCCTAAGTTGCTGAGCATCATCCTGATCTGGGCCAAGGGCGCGAAAGAGTTCGGCGGCAAGTTCAAGGTGACCTTGTCGATGCTGCTGGAGATGCTGTTCTCGATGCTGCTGGCGCCGGTGCGGATGATCTTCCACACCCGTTTCGTGCTCGCCGCGTTCCTCGGCTGGGCTGCGACCTGGAACTCGCCGCAGCGTGACGACGACTCCACGCCGTGGAGCGAGGCGGTCAAACGTCACGGTCCGCAAACATTGCTCGGCTTCCTCTGGGCGTTGTTGGTGGTGTGGCTGAACCCAAGCTTCCTGTGGTGGCTGATCCCGATTGTCGGTTCGCTGATGCTGTCGATTCCGGTGTCGGTGATTTCCAGCCGCGTGAAGCTGGGCCTCAAGTCCCGCGACGAGAGCCTGTTCCTGATCCCTGAGGAATACAATCCGCCGCAGGCCTTGCTGTCGACCGAGAAGTACACCCACGAAAACCGTTGGCACGCGCTGAACGACGGGTTTGTGCGTTCGGTCGTCGACCCGCAGCAGAATGCGCTGGCCTGCGCCCTGGCGACCTCGCGTCACCGTGAAGCGGAGCCGATCGAGCATCTGCGTCAG
Organism: Pseudomonas sp. HT11; assembly: GCF_044875395.1. Taxonomy (NCBI): domain Bacteria; kingdom Pseudomonadati; phylum Pseudomonadota; class Gammaproteobacteria; order Pseudomonadales; family Pseudomonadaceae; genus Pseudomonas; species Pseudomonas sp. HT11. The sequence goes on from NZ_CP173217.1 coordinate 439,168, forward strand.
GAGCGTGTCCGCCACGCATTGAAAGTCGGCCCTGCCGGCCTCAACAACGGCGAGCGCGTGGCGCTGCTCAGCGATCCGGTCGCCCTGGCTCGCCTGCACCAGCAAGTCTGGAGCGAAGGTCACGCCGAGTGGCTCGGCGCCTGGCGTGCTTCGATCAAGGCGGACCCGCACGCGCCTTTGCTGCCGCTGCAACCGCTGTCGTCCCAGGCTCAACCGGCCTGATTCATACGCCCCCGAGGGCCCACCTCGGGGGGCGTTTGAAGCGCTGGTCCTACAGCGTTTCGCGCTTCTTCCTCTACGCACTAACGCCTTGTTATTTCGAAACAAAAGTCCTTTGTTCGCGACGTATTGCCGTGCCTGTGGCTGGGTTAGCATCGCCCCCTCGAATTGACGAGGTCACAGGGGGAATCATGAGCAAAAGCTATTGTTGGGCGTGGCTGACAGGCGCTGTCGCATGGGTGTAAGCGGGTCTGCTGAGTGCCGGCGCCCTGGATGACGCCGTGCGCCGTGGCGTGCTTAAGGTCGGCACCACGCCCGCCTATGTGCCCTTCGAGATGACGGACAAGCAGGGACGCATCGTCGGCTTCGAGATCGATTTGCTCAAGGCCATGAGCCACGCCTTGGGCGTCCAACTCGAATTGGTCACCATGCCCTATACCGACCTGGTACCGGGGCTGATGGCGAACAAGTTCGATCTGATCGGCAGCGGCATGACGGTCACTCAAGAGCGCAATCTGAAGCTGAATTTCAGCGACTCCTTCATCGTGGTTGGCCAAACCGCGCTGCTGCATCCGAGCCTGGCCGGCAAAATTTCCAGTATCGAAGACCTCGACGAAGCGGGTTATCGGATCGCCGCCACGGCAGGTACCACCGCAGAGACAGCGGCGCGACGCTTTCTCGGGGCGGCCCGGTTAACCAGTTTCGCCACCGCGGAAGAGGGCGTGCGGCAAGTGGTGGAGGGCAATGCCGATGCCTTCATTCATGACGCACCCTACAACCTGATCGCAATGGCCCGGCCGGAAAACCGCACACTGTTGGCGCTTGAGCAGCCATTCACCTTCGAGCCTCTGGCGTTCGGGTTGAAAAAAGGTAATTACGACAGCCTCAACTGGATCAACCACTTTCTTAGCCAGGTGGCTCAGGACGGGACCTACGATCGCCTGCACGACAAGTGGTTCAAGGACACCGCCTGGATGGCCGAGATTGATTGATCGTCATAACCACTTATCTATCAAGACGTTGCCGCGCTCTCCCGCTGAACCTGTCTGACCCTGCGTGTTGCTGCACCGTTGTGGGGCTTTTCCGACATACGCAGGGAACATTTACCCGTGAAACCTTTGTGACGGGCAGCGAGTGGGGTAGGATCGCACCCCGAATTGGTGCAGCCCTTTTGCGCGCCGACTTTATAAGAACCGTTCAGGGGACTTGATGATGAAAAAGTATCTTTCGATGCTGATGCTCGGCGTCACCGCGCTGGTCGCGGCCACTGCGGCCCACGCTGGCGCCATCGATGATGCGGTCAAGCGCGGCACGCTGAAAGTCGGCATGGACCCGACTTACATGCCGTTCGAAATGACAGACAAGCGCGGTGACATCATCGGCTTTGAAGTCGACATCCTCAAGGCCATGGCCAAATCGATGGGCGTCAAACTGGAGCTGGTGTCCACCGGTTACGACGGCATCATCCCGGCCTTCCTGACCGGCAAGTTCGACATGATCGGCAGCGGTATGACCCTGACTCAGGAACGCAACCTGCGACTCAATTTCAGCGAACCCTTCATCGTGGTCGGCCAGACGTTGCTGATTCGCAAGGACCTGGAAGGCACCATCAAGTCCTACAAAGACCTCAACGATGAGAAATACCGCCTGACCTCCAAGCTGGGCACCACCGGTGAGATGGTCGCCAAAAAGCTGATCTCCAAAGCCAAGTACCACGGCTACGACAACGAGCAGGAAGGCGTGCTCGACGTGGTCAATGGCAAGGCTGATGCCTTTGTGTATGACGCGCCGTACAACGTGGTTGCCGAGAAAAAGGTCGGCAACGGCAAACTGGTGTTCCTGGAAGAACCCTTCACCTTCGAGCCGTTGGCGTTTGGCCTGAAAAAAGGCGATTACGACAGCCTTAACTACATCAATAACTTCCTGCACCAGATTCGCAACGACGGCACCTACGATCGCATCCATGACAAGTGGTTCAAGAGCGCCGAGTGGCTCAAGGACATGGAATAAGGGCTGACACCCAGTCGACTTCATCGCAGGCAAGCCAGCTCCCACAGTTGAAATGCGTTCCCTTATGGGAGCGGGCTTGCCCGCGATGACGGCATGCCAGGCGATACATCTTCGGAAAGTGAAATGAAACAGAAAAAAGCCCAATGGCCCTGGCACCTGCTGACTGTGGTCGTGCTGGTTGGCCTGGCTGGCGCGTTGTACTACGCCACCTCGCTGATGTCTTACGAGTGGCGCTGGAACCGCGTGCCGCAGTACTTCGCCTATCAGGCCGAAACGTCGCAGCGCGCCGCCGACATCTCCACCGTGGTGGAACTGGTGCACAAAGGCGACGTCGCTGAAGTGACCCTGCGCAACGACGCCGGCACCGAGCAAAAGCTCACCGTGGCCGACAACAGCCTGCAAGTGTCGCGTGGCGACGATGTCGCCGAGGGCGACGTGGTGGGCGTCACCCGGCATTGGGCGCTGGGGCCGTTGATGTGGGGCTTGTGGACCACATTGTGGCTCTCGGTGGTGTCCGGCATTCTCGGCCTGGCGATCGGTTTGGCAACCGGCCTGTGCCGTCTGTCCAGTAACCCGACCCTGCGCGACCTGTCGACGATCTACGTCGAGCTGGTACGCGGTACGCCGCTGTTGGTGCAGATCTTCATTTTCTATTTTTTCATCGGCACGGTGCTCAATCTGTCGCGGGAGTTTGCCGGGATCGCGGCGCTGTCGCTGTTCACTGGCGCTTATGTGGCGGAAATCGTGCGCGCCGGTGTGCAGTCGATCACCCGCGGCCAGAATGAAGCCGCGCGTTCGCTGGGCCTGAGTGCCAGCCAGTCGATGCGCCATGTGGTATTGCCGCAAGCGTTCAAGCGCGTGCTGCCGCCTTTGGCCGGGCAATTTATCAGCCTGGTCAAGGACACGTCGCTGGTGTCGGTAATCGCGATTACCGAGCTGCTCAAAAGTGGCCGCGAGGTGATCACCACCTCGTTCTCGCCGTTTGAAATCCTGTTCTGTGTGGCAGGCCTGTACCTGCTGATCAACCTGCCGCTGTCGAAAATGGCCAGCCGGCTTGAGCGGAGGCTCGCGCAAAGTGATTGAAGTCCGCGATCTGGTAAAAGTCTTCGACACCCGTGGTCACGTGGTGCGCGCGGTGGACCACGTCACCACCCAAGTCGCCAAGGGCGAAGTGCTGGTAGTGATCGGCCCGTCGGGTTCCGGCAAATCCACCTTCCTGCGTTGCCTGAATGGTTTGGAAGTATTCGACTCGGGCTCCGTCAGCATCGACGGCCTGCAACTGGCTGACCCGAAAACCGACGTGAACGCCTACCGCCGCGAAGTCGGCATGGTGTTCCAGCATTTCAACCTGTTCCCGCACATGACGGTGCTGGAAAACCTGTGCCTGGCGCAAAAAGTCGTGCGCAAGCGCGGCAAACAAGAGCGCGAGGCCAAGGCCCTGGCGCTGCTCGAAAAGGTCGGTATTGCGCAAAAGGCCAACGAGTTTCCGTCACGTTTGTCCGGTGGACAGCAACAGCGCGTGGCCATCGCCCGCGCGTTGGCGATGGAACCCAAGGTCATGCTGTTTGACGAGCCCACTTCGGCGCTGGACCCGGAAATGGTCGGTGAAGTGCTGGACGTGATGAAGACCCTCGCCCTGGAAGGCATGACCATGGTCTGCGTCACCCACGAGATGGGTTTTGCCCGCGAAGTGGCCGACCGCGTGCTGTTTTTCGATCATGGCAAATTGCTGGAAGACGCGTCCCCTGCCGCGTTCTTTGACGCGCCGAAAGACCCGCGGGCCCAGGCCTTCCTGCGCCAGGTCCTGTAAACCTCAACGCCGGGCTCGACTGGGTCAATTGAGCACCGGCGGCCGCGGTGTGTGGCGACGCACACCGCACCCTCATCACACCGCGATTAATCTCCTCCGGCACGGTGCCTGCAAGCGGGTGAGCCGAAACAGGCTCAAACGCTCAATGGGTTCGGCGGCCCGGGTCGGCCGCCGTGCAAGGCGGCTCAGATGCGGAAGCGGCCTACCAGGGTTTGCAAGTAAATCCCCAGGCGCGCCAGTTCGGCACTGGAGGCGGCGGTTTCCTCACTGGCCGAAGAGGTCTGTTCAGACACATCGCGCACATTCAGCACACTGCGGTTGATCTCTTCGGCCACGGCACTCTGCTGCTCGGCGGCGGTGGCGATCTGCGAGTTCATCGCCTGAATGGTCGAGACCGTGCGGGTGATATTGCCCAGCGCATTGCCGGCCCGACGGGTCAGCTCGACGCTGCTGTCGGTGAGGCCACGGCTGTTGTCCAGGATGGTGGCCACCTGCTGGGTGCCGCTTTGCAGGCCGACGATCAGCTCTTCGATCTCTTCAGTGGACTTCTGCGTACGCTGGGCCAGGCTGCGCACCTCATCGGCGACCACGGCAAAGCCACGTCCGGCTTCACCGGCACGCGCGGCCTCGATCGCGGCGTTAAGCGCCAGCAAGTTGGTTTGCTGGGCGACCGACTTGATCACGTCGAGCACGCTGCCGATCTTGTCGCTTTCGCGCTTCAGATGGCCCATGGCTTCGGTGGAATTGCCCACCTCAGTGGCCAGGCGCTCGATCTGGGCGATGGCCTCACCCACGACCTTGTCGCCTTCGCGGGCCTGCTGGTCAGCGGCCACGGCGGCTTCAGAGGCTTCCTCGGCGTTACGCGCCACTTCCTGCACGGTGGCCGCCATTTCATTCATGGCAGTGGCCACCTGGTCGGTCTCGACCTTTTGGCTATTGACCCCCGCGCTGGTCTGCTCGGTGACGGCCGACAGTTGCTCGGCGGCGCTGGCGATCTGAGTGACGCCATCGCTGATGCCGCCGATCAGCTCGCGCAGGCCGACGGTCATGCTTTGCGTGGCGCGTTGCAGCTGCCCCAACTCATCCTGGCGCGCAGAGTTGAGGTTGTGGCTCAGGTCGCCGGAGGCGACGTGCTCAGCGACTTTGAGGGTCTGGCTCAGCGGAATGACGATTTGGCGCGTGATGGCCCAGGCGGCGACCACGCCGAAGATCAGCGCCAGTACGGTGGCCAGCAGCAACAGCTGCTTGGCATGCGCCGCGTCGGCATCGCGCACTGCAGTTTGCGAGACGGTGAGTTTTTCGCTGTGGCCCAGCAGGATATCGCCTTGCTCGGTCATGATTTTCAGGGCCGCAGCGCTGGCGACCTGGGAGTCGCGGTACTGGCTGACGGCGGCGCGATAGGCTTGCAGCGACACGCCGGCTTCTTGCAAGTTGGCCTGGTACTGGGCAGGCAATTGGCCTTCCAGTTCAGTGATTTTCTTCAGGGCGTTGTCGATGGCATCCAGGGCAGGCTGCTCGGCCTCCGTCTTGGCGCTGTAGGTGTAGCCGCGCACCTGGAAGCGTGATTGCTGGATCAGCTTGCTCAAGTCGACCACGCTGTTGAACTGGGTGACGCTGTCACCTTGCAGCAGCGCCTTCTCGACCTCATTGGTCTTGGCCACGGCGTTGTCGGCGGTGTCGCCGAGCTTGCTGCGCGCGCCTTCGCGCTTCAGGCCGGCCTGGACCATGGTGGCGAAGGCTTTTTTGTATTGGTTCAAGGCCTCCTGTTGTTGCTCCACCAGGGCCTTGTCGTCGGGTTGCTCGATCAGGGTTTGTGCGGTTTTAAGGCCGTTGTCCAGCTGGGTAAGCAGGCCGTTGACCGCATCCGTGCCTTGTTCGCCGCGACGCATTTCGAAGTCCAGGCGTGCCAGGCGCAGGTCTTTGGTCAGGCCGTTGAGGCTGGAGATAAAGCCCAGTTTGTCACCGCGACTGATCACATCGCCCAGGCCGGTCCAGCCGGTGAAGGTGGTCAACAACGTCAGGACTAACACCAAGCCAAAGCCAATGCTCAGCTTGCGGTTGACGCTCACATTCCCCAGTTTTTCGGCTAACCAACGATACATACTGCGAACTCCCTTTGAACAAGGCTTGGACTTATTCAGAGGCTATCGGCTGCGCAGGACTATTCTGTAGGCGCGATGGATCATGTTGCGCGTTTTGAGGTGGGCAGGTTTTTTGTGGCGAGCGGGCTTGCCCCGCGTTGGGCTGCGCAGCAGCCGCAGTCAGAGCAACGCCGTATGTCAGGCATACCCAGTTGACCGTTTTTGGGCTGCTTCGCGCCCCAACGCGGGCAAGCCCGCTCGCCACAAAAAGCCCGCTTGGCAGCAAACGGCGAGGTTTAGAACAGGCGGGCGAGCAGGGCGGTCACGGCGGTTTCTACGCGCAGGATTCGTGCGCCGAGCTGCACGGGTTGCAAGCCGGCTTTGGTCAGCAGGTCCACTTCGTAGGGTATCCAGCCACCTTCCGGGCCGATGGCCAGCGTTACCGGTTCATCCAGCGCACGCGGGCAAGCTGGGTAGTCGCCGGGGTGGCCGATCAGGCCGAGGGTGCCTGCGGTCATGGCTGGCAGGCGATCTTCGACGAACGGCTTGAAGCGCTTTTCGATAACGATCTCGGGCAGCACCGTATCGCGCGCCTGCTCCAGACCCAGAACCAGTTGCTCGCGAATCGCCTCGGGCTCAAGGAACGGGGTTTGCCAGAAGCTCTTCTCCACGCGGTAGCTGTTGACCAGCACCACCTTGGGCACGCCCATGGCTGCGACGGTTTGCAGCACTCGGCGCAGCATCTTCGGGCGCGGCAGGGCCAGCAGCAGGGTCAGCGGCAGTTTGGCCGGCGGCTGCAGGTCGAAGCTGACTTGCAGCTCGGCTTCGCCGGGCTCCAGGCGCAGCAGTTGGGCGTTGCCCATCAGCCCGCCAATGCGCCCCACACGCAGGTTGTCGCCCACCACTGCGCGGTGGACGTCCTGCATATGCACCAGGCGCCGATCACGCAGGATCACCCGGTCGGCCGCGATAAAGTCGGCCTCCTCAAGCAGCAGCAGGTTCACGGCTGGGTCGCTGGCGGCTGATCGTCGTCGGCGGGTTGGTCATCCGGGTGCTCGCCACGTTTGCTGATCAAACTGCCAAACAGGATGCCGATCTCGAACAGCATCCACATCGGCACAGCCAACAGGGTCTGCGAGAAGATGTCCGGTGGCGTCAGGATCATGCCGACCACAAAGCAACCGATGATCACGTACGGGCGCACTTTCTTCAGGTACTTGACGTCAACCACGCCGATCCATACCAGCAGCACCACGGCCACCGGGATTTCAAAGGCCACGCCAAAGGCGAAGAACAGCGTCATCACGAAGTCGAGGTAACTGGTGATGTCGGTCATCATCTCCACACCGGCCGGGGTGGCGGCGGCGAAGAACTTGAAGATCAGCGGGAACACCAGGAAATAGGCGAAGGCCATGCCGGTGTAGAACAGCAGGATGCTCGACACCAGCAATGGCACCGCGATGCGTTTCTCATGCTTGTACAGGCCCGGCGCGATAAAGCCCCAGATCTGGTGCAGGATCACCGGGATCGCCAGGAACAGCGAAACCATCATGGTCAGCTTCAACGGCGTCAGGAACGGTGACGACACGTCGGTGGCAATCATCGTCGCGCCGGCCGGCAGGTACTGGCGCAGCGGTGTCGAAACGAAGGTGTAGATCTGCTGGGTGAAGGCGAACAGCCCGGCAAAGATGATGAAGATCGCCGCTACGCAACGCAGCAGGCGGGTACGCAGCTCGGTGAGGTGCGAGACCAGCGGCATGTGCTGGTCGTTTTCCGGTTTATCAGCGCTCATGGGGCTCGCGGCGGCAATGTAGGGTCATGGGGAGCGGGCGACGCAACGGGCGTCGGCGCTGGCGCTGTCGGGGCAGGTGCGGTGGGTGCCGGGGGGTGTTCCACCACCGGTGCAGCATCAGCCGCGGCCGGCGGCGCGATGCTGTGCTCGGCCACGGGCTCTGTCGGTTTGCTCGGCTCATTGACCGGCGACAGAATCTTGCGCGCTTCCTGCTCCAACGACAGGATATGTTCGTTGTGCAGCTGGCGGCGAATCTCGTCGGCGCCGATTTCCCGTTCAACTTCCTGTTTGATGGCGTTGAAACTGCGTTTCAGGCGCCCGATCCATAGGCCGGCCGTGCGCGCGGCACCGGGCAGGCGTTCCGGCCCCAATACCAGCAGGGCGACGAGGCCGACGAGGAGCAGTTCAGAGAAGCTGATACCAAACATTAGTCAGTGCTCACGAGTCTTTGCGGGTCGGCTCTTGGACTTTTTCAGCCTGCACGTCGAAGGTACGACGCTCAGTGATCGGCTGGGTCGCCTGCGGGTGCACAGGCTGCGCCGGGGGGACCGGGTTGGCGGTAGGTTCGGCGGGCTTTTCATCGTCGTTCATGGCTTTGCGAAAGCCCTTGATCGACTCGCCCACGTCAGTGCCCAGGTTTTTGAGTTTCTTGGTGCCGAACACCAGTACCACCACCACCAGAATGACGATCCAGTGTTTCCAGTCAAAAATGCCCATGCTGCAATTCCTCTGTAAAAGTTATTCAGGCGGACGGGCGCGAGGCCTTTTCGGCGTGCCCGGACAAGCCGAAGCGACGGTCCAGTTCGTCCAGCACGGCCTGTGGATGCTGCCCCAGTTGGGCGAGCATGACCAGGCTGTGGAACCATAGGTCAGCGGTTTCGTAGATGACATCGCTGCAGTCGCCGCTGATCTGAGCGTCTTTGGCCGCAATGATGGTTTCGACGGATTCCTCGCCGAGTTTTTCCAGAATCTTGTTCAAACCCTTGTGGTACAGGCTGGCGACATAGGAGCTGTCGGCGTCCGCGCCTTTGCGGTCTTCCAGCACCTGGGCCACGCGGTTGAGGGTATCGCTCATGTCTAGTGTCCTGCCGAGTAAATGGCGTGCGGGTCTTTGAGCACCGGTTCGACCACCTTCCATTCGCCATTCTCGAACACGCGATAGAAGCAGCTGTGACGGCCGGTGTGGCAGGCGATGTCGCCGATCTGCTCGACTTTGAGGATTACCACGTCGGCGTCGCAGTCGATGCGCATCTCGTGCAGGGTTTGCACGTGCCCGGACTCTTCGCCCTTGCGCCACAGTTTGCCACGCGAACGTGACCAGTAAATGGCGCGCTGCTCAGTGGCAGTGAGGCTCAGGGCCTCACGGTTCATCCAGGCCATCATCAGCACGCGCCCGGTCTTGTAGTCCTGGGCAATGGCCGGCACCAGGCCGTCACTGTCCCATTTGATCTCGTCCAGCCAGTCTTTCATGTTCCGCTCCGGCAATTTGCGACAGTGTATAACCGGATCGGCTATCGACGCACGATCAGATAAACACCCACGGCGACCATGATGCCGGCCGGCCAGTGGCCCAGTTGGTTCAACGGCCCACCGATGGCCAGCATTACGCCGCCGACCAGGTGCGCGGCGCCCAGCAGGCGCAGGAACCAATCGTCCTTGCGCTTCTGCCAGGGCGGCGCGGGGTCTTTGGCGTGGGGCTGGGACATGCGCTCCAGCAGGTCGCGCGTCATGTTGGCCAGGTGCGGCAGTTGCTCAACCTGGCTTTGCAGGTTGCCCAGCAAGGTTTTCGGGCTGACGCGCTCACGCATCCAGCGCTCCAGAAACGGCTGCGCGGTGTTCCACAGGTCGAGGTCCGGGTACAGCTGACGGCCCAGGCCTTCGATGTTGAGCAGGGTTTTCTGCAGCAGCACCAGTTGCGGCTGCACTTCCATATTGAAGCGCCGCGCGGTCTGGAACAGGCGCATCAGTACCTGGCCGAATGAAATATCTTTTAACGGTTTTTCAAAGATCGGTTCGCACACGGTGCGGATGGCCGCTTCGAATTCGTTGAGCTTGGTTTCTGCCGGCACCCAGCCCGAATCGATGTGCAGTTGCGCCACGCGGCGGTAGTCACGCTTGAAGAAGGCGAACAGGTTGCGCGCCAGGTAATCCTGGTCTTCCGGGGTCAGGCTGCCGACGATGCCGCAGTCGATCGCAATGTACTGCGGGCTCCACGGGTTGACGGTGCTGACGAAGATGTTGCCGGGGTGCATGTCGGCGTGGAAGAAACTGTCGCGGAACACCTGGGTAAAGAAGATCTCCACGCCGCGCTCGGCGAGCATTTTCATGTCGGTGCGCTGGTCGGCCAGGGTGGCGAGGTCGGTGACCTGCACGCCGTAGATGCGCTCCATCACCAGCACTTTGGGGCGGCACCAGTCCCAATACACTTGCGGCACGTACAGCAGTTGCGAGCCTTCGAAGTTGCGCTTGAGCTGGCTGGCGTTGGCGGCCTCGCGCAGCAGGTCGAGTTCGTCGTAGATGGTTTTTTCGTAGTCGGCGACCACGTCCACCGGGTGCAGCAGGCGCGCGTCGGCAGAGAAGCGCTCGGCGGCGCGCGCAAGAATGAACAGCCACGCCAGGTCCTGGCCGATGATCGGCTTGAGGCCGGGGCGAATCACCTTCACCACCACTTCTTCGCCAGTCTTGAGCTGCGCGGCGTGCACTTGCGCGACCGAGGCCGAGGCCAGCGGGTCGACGTCGAAACGGCTGAATACTTCGCTGATTTTTTTGCCCAACTGCTCTTCGATCAGCTTCATCGACTGTTGGGAATCAAACGGCGGCACGCGGTCCTGCAGCAGCATCAACTCGTCGGCGATGTCTTCGGGCAACAGGTCGCGGCGGGTGGAGAGGATCTGCCCGAACTTGATAAAAATCGGCCCCAAATCCTGCAACGCCAGGCGCAGGCGCGCGCCACGGCTCAGCTCCAGCGGTCTGCGCGGGAACCAGCGCCACGGCAGCACGTAGCGCACCGCCAGCAGAAACCACGGCAAGGGCAGGGCGAACAGCAGGTCATCGAGGCGGTAGCGGATTACGACGCGCTGGATACGAAACAGACGGCGGACGGCGAGCAGCTTCATGCGTTATCGCTTGGATCAAGGGAACGGCTCAGGCGCTCAACGCGCGCTTCGAGGCGTTCCAGGTCGATTTTGGCCTTGTCGAGTTCGCGAAAGCGCGCTTGCGCTTCCCGTTCTCCGACCAGGGTGCGCGATTCTTCGCTCAGGTATTCGGCAAGGTTCTGGTTGAGGGCGGCGAACCCTTGCTGGTACCAGCGCGAGCGGCTGCGCAGGTGCCCGCTGATCAACTGAGTGGCCACGGGGCCGATCCAGCGTGACAGCTCGTATTCCCAATCCAGTTCCAGGTCTTGCAGCACGGCGGCCAGGTCCATCAGCACCGCGCTGTCGCCTTCCAGTTCCACGTCGGGGCCGTGGAGGATGGCGGTCTTGTTGCGGCTCAGCGCCAGGTGCAACAGGCTCGAGGCGGGCGCACGCAGGGTGCAGTCGGCTTCGGCGGCCCATTGGGTCGCGAGCAGCACGCCTTCATCGCTGGGCAGGATAAACAGCTGCAAGGCGGGGCTCGTGCAATCGACGGCAATGATTTTGCCGTTCAAGTGCGCGAGCCGCGCCAGGGCGGTGCTGTCCAGGCGCAGCACACGGTTGAGGCCGTGTTCAACGCTGGCGAGAAGGCCTGCGAACAGCATCAGGGTTTGATGCCGCGGTGCAGGGCGACGATGCCCGAGGTCATATTGTGGTAGGTCACGCGGTCGAAACCGGCGTCTACCATCATCGACTTCAGCGTTTCCTGGTCGGGGTGCATGCGGATCGATTCGGCCAGGTAGCGGTAGCTCTCGGCGTCATTGGTGATCAGCTTGCCCATCAACGGCATGAAGGCGAACGAGTAGGTGTCGTAGACCTTGGACATCAGCGCGTTGGTCGGCTTGGAGAACTCCAGCACCAGCAGGCGGCCACCCGGCTTGAGCACACGCAGCATCGAGCGGATCGCGTCTTCTTTGTGGGTTACGTTGCGCAGGCCGAAGGCGATGGTCACGCAGTCGAAATGGTTGTCCGGGAACGGCAGCTTTTCAGCGTCGGCCTGGACGAATTCGATGTTGCCGGCCACGCCTTTATCCAGCAAGCGATCACGGCCAACCTTGAGCATCGAGCCGTTGATATCCGCCAGCACCACCTGGCCGGTCGGGCCGACGAGCTTGGAGAACTTGGCGGCCAGGTCGCCCGTACCGCCGGCAATGTCCAGCACGCGGTTGCCGGTGCGTACACCCGACAACTCGATAGTGAAGCGCTTCCACAGGCGGTGCATGCCGCCCGACAGCACGTCGTTCATCAGGTCGTACTTGGCGGCTACGGAGTGGAACACCTCAGCGACTTTTTCCGCTTTCTGGCTTTCCGGAACGTTCTTGAAGCCGAAGTGAGTGGTGGGTTCGGCATCGCTGCCTTTGCGCTGATCAGTCATATCGCTGTCACCAAAAGAGAATGCGGGACATGATAATCCCCAAGGCTTGCTTTGTCTTGGCAAGGCTGAAGGTAAGATAGACGGTCACCGAGACCTTTTGCCGCATGGCAGGTGTTCTGAGTCGTTATAAAGAGGAGTCATTGCAATGGCCCGTATTACCGTAGAGCGTGCACATTCCCTGGGTAAAGAAGGCGCGCGGGCGAAGGCCGAGAAGTTGGCGCACAAACTCAAAGAGCAATATGGCCTTGAGCCCACGTGGTCCGGCGACACCCTGATGCTCAAACGGTCGGGGGTTAAAGGCACGGTACTTGTGGCGGATGATTCGCTGCGCATTGATGTGGAACTCGGCCTGTTGATGTCGGCCATGAGTGGCACTATCAAATCCGAAATCGAGAAAGCCGTGGATAAGGCGTTGGCCTGATTCGAGTGCGCTTAGGGTGCCGATTCTAATTTTTCACCCTACTTTGTGCCCAAGCCCTCAACTCCTGTGGGCCGTTCCTCGACCCTGATTTGCGTGAGGTGCACCATGGCCAAAGTTATTTTGAAGAAAAAAATCGACATTCAGACCACCGCCCTGAGTGACGTTAAAAGCTACGCCCGCAAGATCTGGCTGGCAGGTCTTGGTGCCTACGCCAAGGTCGGCAGTGAAGGCAGCGACTATTTCAAAGAGCTGGTTAAGACTGGTCAACATGTTGAAAGTAAAGGCAAAAAAGTTGTCGTTGAACAACTTGATGCTGCCAACAGTCAGATTGATCAAGTAAAGAGTAATGTCTCAAGCGTCAAAGGTTTGGTTGAAGTTCAACTGGATAAAGTTGAAAAAGCTTTTGACACGCGTGTTGCCAGTGCCTTGAATCGGATCGGCATTGCGTCTAAACATGACGTTGAGACACTCTCTGCTAAGCTCGAAGAGCTGACGGCATTGCTAGAACGTGTCGCGCGTAAACACTAAGGAGACATCGGGATGGCTGTTAAAAAGACTACTCAGAAAGAAGGCAGCTCGTGGATCGGGGAAGTTGAAAAATATTCCCGTAAGATCTGGCTTGCTGGTTTAGGCGTGTACTCGAAGGTTAGCAGTGACGGCGGTAAGTACTTCGAGACTTTGGTCAAGGACGGCGAAAAGGCCGAGAAGTTGACCAAGACTACAGTCGGTAAGAAAGTAGAAGCGGCAAAGGCGAGTGCGGGTTCTGCCAAGTCGAGCATTTCTGACACGTGGGGCAAGTTGGAAGAAACTTTCGACAAGCGCCTTAACAGTGCCATTTCGCGACTGGGCGTGCCGAGCAAAGCTGAGCTGAAGACGCTGCACGGCAAGGTCGATACGCTGACCCGTCAAATCGAAAAACTCACGGGCGCAAAAGTGGCCCCGGCTAAAGCCGCAGCGGCCAAACCAGCTGCCAAGCCTGCCGCTAAAACGGCTGCGGCAAAACCTGCTGCGAAAGCTGCAACCAAGCCTCTGGTTAAAGCGGCGGCTAAACCCGCTGCCAAACCTGCGGCCAAGGCTCCAGCCAAAGCCGCGGCTAAACCGGCTGCCAAGCCTGCCGCTAAAACAGCCGCTGCCAAACCAGCCGCCAAGTCTGCTGCTAAACCCGTGGCCGCTAAAGCAACTGCCAAGCCAGCGGCTAAACCTGCTGCCAAGGCGGCTGCGAAACCTGCGGCTAAAACGGCTGCTGCAAAACCCGCTGCCAAGCCTGCCGCGAAATCTGCAGCCAAGCCAGCCACGGCAAAACCGGCTGCCAAAGCTGTGGCGGCCAAGCCAGCGGCAAAACCAGCCGCCGCCAAGAAGCCTGCTGCAGCGAAAAAACCAGCGGTTGCGGCCAAGCCTGCAACGCCGGCGCCGACCGCTTCGACAGCCAACTCGGTGTCCGCACCGACGCACGCTGCTACTGCCCCGACTGCATCGCCGGCAACCCCGACGCCATCCAGTCAGTCCTGATTTTTTCAGGGCACAAAAAACGCCCGGCCTGTGAAGGTCGGGCGTTTTTTATTGGCGATCTTATTACCCACATAGTCCCACAGGTTCAATCCATGTCATCCAGGTACTTGAGGGCGAATTTTTCGGTCGCCTGTCGCGCCGGCAGCAACAGATGCGGCGCCACCAGCATCATGATCTGGTACACCACCACGCGCACTTCGCCTTCTCGGTCGAGGATGCGCTGGTAGTCCAGCGAAAACAGCAGCGTCAGGGTGATCTGCTCTACCAATTGCCCCAGTGCCTGGGTATCACTGACCAACTGCCCCGCCGCCTTCAAGCGCGCAAGCAGCGACGCCAGCGTGCGCTTGAGCGCCGTGAGCAAGGTGCGAATGCCCTTGGCCAGCTTTGGCAGGCGCCCCGCCAGGTTTGACAGGTCCTGAAACAGGAACCGGTAATGGGCCATGCGCTCGACGATCAAGTGCAGGAACAGCCAGTAATCCTCGGCGCTGAGCTGCGCGTCCGCCGGCGGGTCAAGCAGCGGCGCCAGTTCATTCTGAAAGCGCTCGAACAGCCCAAGCACCAACGGCTCCTTGCCATGGAAGTGGTAGTAGAGGTTGCCGGGGCTGATCCCCATTTCATTGGCTACCTCCATGGTCGACACGTTCGGTTCGCCCTTGTGGTTGAACAACTGCAAGGCACATTCAAGGATACGGTCGCGGGTCTTCATCCAGTCTTCTTAATGTGATCGTTGAGCTCAGCGCACATGCACGTAAGTGCCCGGCGCCGCTTCCATCGGTGGGTAATTCTGGTTGCCCAGGGCGGTGAGGGTTTCGCGCTGCACGCCGGAGCGTTGTTGAATCCACTCCAGCCACTGCGGCCACCAGCTGCCTTCGACGTGGTGGGCGTCGTAGTACCAGGCTCGCGGGTCGCTGCTCAGCTTGAGGTTTTCGACGTAATTGGCCTTGGGGTTGCCCGGCGGGTTGAGGATGCTCTGCACATGCCCGCTGTTGGACAGCACGAAGCGCCGCTCACCGCCCAGCAATTGCGTGGAGCGATACACCGCATCCCACGGCGTGATGTGGTCGTTGATGCCCGCGACGCTGAAGCTGTCCACCGTGACTTTCTGCAGGTCGATAGGCGTGCCGCACACCTCCAGGCCACCGGGATGGCTCAACGGGTTGTGCTTGAAGAAGTCCAGCAAGTCGCCATGCAGCGCGGCAGGCAGGCGCGTGTTGTCGTTGTTCCAGTACAGGATGTCGAACGCCGGCGGCTCCTTGCCCAGCAGGTAATTGTTGATCCAGTAGTTCCAGATCAGGTCGTTGGGGCGCATCCAGGCAAACACCTTGGCCATGTCCCGGCCGTCGAGCACGCCTTGCTGATAGGAACGGCGCTTGGCGGCTTCCAGGGTCTGCTCATCGGCGAACAGAGTGGCGGGGCTGTCGATCTGGCTGTCCAGCAGACTCACCAGGTAACTGGCGCTGGAGATGCGTCGCAACTGGCGCTTGGCTTGCAGATGGCCTTGCAGTGCGGCGATGGTCAGGCCACCCGCGCAGGCGCCCATCAGGTTGACTTCGCGGGCCCCGGTAATCGCGCGGCACACGTTCAGCGCTTCTTCCAGCGCGGCGACGTAGGTGGACAGGCCCCATTCACGGTGACGCACATCCGGGTTGCGCCAGCTGACCATAAACGTCTGCAGGCCGTTTTTCAGTGCGTACTGCACAAAGCTGTTGGCTGGGCTGAGGTCAAAAATGTAGTACTTGTTGATTTGCGGCGGCACGATCAGCAGCGGCTTGGCGTACTGTTTTTCGCTCATGGGTTTGTACTGGATCAGCTCCAGCAGTTCGTTGCGAAACACCACCGAGCCGGGTGTGGTCGCCACGGTCTTGCCGACTTCGAACGCATGCTTGCTGACCTGGCGGGGCAGGCCGTTGTTGTGCAGCAAATCATCAAACAGGTTGCTCACGCCGCGCACCACGCTGTTGCCGCCGGAGTTGAGCAGTTCCTTGACGGCCAGTGGGTTGAGCAAGGTGTTGGAGGGCGACACCGCATCGTTGAGCAGCGAGAACGCAAAGTGCGCGCGGGCGCGATCGTCAGGGTTGAGGGTGCTGTCGTCGATCCAGTGGCGGGTTTGTTTCTGCCAGCTCAAATAGGCTTGCAGGCTGCGGCGGTACAACGGGTTGAGCTTCCAGGTCGGGTCAATGAAGCGCGCGTCGTTGGGGTTGGGCTCATGCACGGTTTCGCCCAGCAGCACGCGGCCCAGCTGACCACTCAGCGCCAGGGCGTGGCGCGCGGTGTGCACCGGGTTGCGCAAGCCGTGGGCGGCGACGCTGCGCAGGGTCGCCAGCAAATCCCGACCGCGCAGGCCGGTGATTGCATTTTGCGCGTTGATGAACACGGCAGGGGTGGGCGCCGGGTTCGTCACGGGTCTTTCTCGCATGAGCCAACACTCCTTCGTCAAGGCAACAACGGGCACGCCAATTCAGAACCATAGTCGGTTCTCGGCAAGTTGCGCGGCGGTGCGGTCCTTACACGGCCGGTCGCGGGTGAATCACGGCCCGCAGGCGCTCCTCTTCGAGAAACTTCATGATGATCGGCGCCACGGCTTCGGCCCGGGTGATCAGGAACAGGTGACCGTCATCGATGATGTGCAACTGCGCGTTGGGAATCCGCCAGGCCAGCATGCGCATATTGATCAGCGGAATCAGCGGGTCGTCGTCGCCCGCCAGCACCAGCGTGGGTTGGCGGATCTTGTGCAGCCAGTGAATGCTGGTCCAGCCCAGCCCGGCGAACAGCTGCCAGTAATAGCCGAGCTTGCCGGCCGAGCGCACTTTGCTGGCGTGCTCGGCGGCCAGTTTCGCGTCACGCCGGAACGAGCCGCCATAAATCATCGGCGCGATGCGCACCACGTGGGACGGTTGGATGTAGCGCCGTGGGCTTGCCATCAGCCACAGCACCTTGGGCTTGCCCGGCACCATAAATGCACCGGCGGCGGTGGCGGCGAGGATGAGTTTTTTGCAGCGCTCCGGGTAGTCATAGGCGAACTGCTGCGCGAGCGCGCCGCCCCAGGACACACCCACGGCATTCACTTGGCCGTAGTCGAGGTAATCGAGCATGCGCGCGGTGAGTTTGGCCAGGCCAGGAAAGCGATAGGGCCGACTCGGCGTCGAGGAACCACCGACGCCGGGCACATCGAAGGCGATCACTTCCAGATCCGGGTCCAGCGCCTGGACGAACGGAAACACCAGCTCAAGGTTGGCGCCGATGCCGTTGAAAATCAGCAGCGGCGTCAAGTGAGGCTTGCCCGGGCGTACCGCCGTGCGGATGGCCTGGCCATCCAGGTCGATGGTACGGAAGATGAACGGTTGCGGCATGGGCTTACCCTGC
Organism: Pseudomonas sp. HT11; assembly: GCF_044875395.1. NCBI lineage: Bacteria > Pseudomonadati > Pseudomonadota > Gammaproteobacteria > Pseudomonadales > Pseudomonadaceae > Pseudomonas > Pseudomonas sp. HT11. Next base: position 456,879 of record NZ_CP173217.1, read on the forward strand.
AAAATGGCGCTATTTCCCTGCGGGAACACGGTCAATGTGGGAGCTGGCTTGCCTGCGATGCAGGCGCTGCGGTGTATCAGGCCTACCGAGTGGATGCCATCGCAGGCAAGCCAGCTCCCACATTTGATCCCATTCCAGCCTACCTTTCGTGAACGTATGTACCCGGCGCCGCCTCAGCTGCGGCATAGGTTTTGTTACCCAAAATTGTCGGAGCTTTCTTCAACTTGCCCGCCCGCTCCGCCTGCCACACCTGCCAATGCAGCCACCACGAGTCAGTATGTTTGGTCGCATTTTCCTGCCATTCCAGCGCCTTGCCCGCCAGGCCATCGCTGGTCTGGTAGCGTGCCTTGGGGTTGCCCGGCGGGTTGAGGATGCTCTGGATATGCCCACTGCTGGACAACACAAACTCGACCTTGCCGCCAAACAACTGCGCCGACTTGTAGCAGGATTGCCACGGCGTAATGTGGTCGTTGGTGCCGGCCAGTGAGTAAATATCGGCGGTAACCTGCTTGAGGTCGATCGGCGTGCCGCACACTTCCAGGGCATTGGCACGCACCAGCGGGTTGTTCTTGAACAGTTCGATCAGGTCGCCGTGAAAGGCGGCCGGCAAACGCGTGGTGTCGTTGTTCCAGAAGAGGATGTCGAACACCGGCGGCTCGTTGCCCAGCAGGTAGTTATTGACCCAGTAGTTCCAGATCAGGTCGTTGGGGCGCATCCAGGCAAACACCTTGGCCATGTCGCGGCCCTCCAGCACGCCGGCCTGGTAGGAGTGGCGCTTGGCTGCCTCCAGGGTCTGTTCGTCGACGAACAGCGCTACCTGGGTGTCCAGCGTGGTGTCCAGCACGCTCACCAGCAAGGTCAGGGCGTTGACCTTCTTCTCCCCCAGCGCCGCGTAGTGGCCCAGCAGCGCGGTGCAGGTGATACCGCCGGAACAGGCGCCGAGCATGTTGATGTCTTTGCTGCCGGTAATCGCCGTGACCACATCGACCGCTTCCTTGAGCGCCTCGATATAGGTCGACAGGCCCCACTCGCGCTGGGCCTTGGTCGGGTTGCGCCAGCTGACGATAAACGTCTGCTGGCCATTACGCAGGCAAAAGCGCGCCAGGCTTTTTTCCGGGCTCAGGTCGAATACATAGAATTTGTTGATCTGCGGCGGCACCACCAGCAGTGGGCGCTCGTGCACCTGTTCGGTGATCGGCTTGTACTGGATCAGCTCCAGCACGTCGTTGCGAAAGACCACGGCGCCTTCGGTGGTGCCCAGGGTCTTGCCCACTTCGAAGGCACCCATGTTGACCTGGCTCGGCATGCCGCCGTTGTGCAACATGTCCTTGGCCAGATGGGACAAGCCATCGAGCAGGCTTTTGCCGCCGGTTTCAAAGAAGCGTTTGACCGCCGCCGGGTTGGCCGCGCTGTTGGTGGGGGCCATGGCTTCGGTCATCAGGTTGATCACGAAGTGGCCGCGGCTGATGTCTTGATCCGACAGGTTGCTGTCGCCGATCCAGTCGTGCAGTTCCTTGCGCCACGCCAGGTAGGTTTGCAGGTAACGTTTGTAGAGCGGGTTCTGGCTCCACGCCGGGTCGCTGAAGCGACGGTCATCGCCTTCAGGCACAAGCGCGGATTTGCCGAACATCACGTTCTTCAACTCGACACCGAAATGCGCGACGTGTTTGACGCTGTGTAACGGTTGCTTGATGGCTTGGGTCAGCACCATCTTCGCCGAAGCGAGTAAGTCCTTTTTTCGTAACGCGATGATCGGGTTCAGCCCCAGGGTGTTTTCAGAGGCCTGGCGTTTCAAGTCATCGTTATTCTTGTTACTCATCTACGACGCTCCATTGTCCGAAAGACGAGTACCGGCGATTGCTGCGCACCCAATTTCGATACACGACACCAGCCTGGTACTGCGACTCGGGTGACCGTTGATACCGCATCGTCAAATGCAGGGAACTTGCCAGTTCCATTGGTTACCCGAGTTTAATTTTTTTCGCAAGCGGGCCAATCGTTGACCACGCGACAGGGCATTCAAGCAGATGAAATTAGAAAATGCCCTCTAAAGAGCAAGACGCCTGAGTTAGAGCATCAGCCGCACGACCGACTCGCTCGGGTCGCGGGTTTTACCGGCTGCTTTGAGCTCAGCAAGATAGTCGGCCCACAGGGCTTCCTGGCGCACGGCCAACTGGTAGAGGTAGTCCCAGGTGAACAGTCCGCTGTCATGGCCGTCGTCGAAGGTCAATTTCAGTGCGTACTGACCGGCCGGTTCTACCTTGATCAGCCTGACGTTGATCTTGCCGAATTGCAGGATGGGTTTGCCGTGGCCCTGGACCTCGGCGGAAGGTGAGTGGGTGCGCAATAGTTCGGCGGGGAGCTGGTAGACCTCGTCGGGCCCGTAGGTGAGGCCGAGGGTGTTGGAGGTTTTGTGCAGGTTTACGGCAGTAGGAAATTTCGACATTGATAATAATCCTGAAGAAACCGGCTCAAAAATGTGGGAGGGCTTCTGTGGGAGCCGGGCTTGCCCGCGATGCAGGCACCTCGGTGTTTCAGAAACACTGAGGTGATGCTATCGCAGGCAAGCCAGCTCCCACAAAAGCCAGGCTCCTACATACGCCTTTTTCTAAAAGGCTTACAGGATATAACGAGACAGGTCTTCGTTCTGCGCCAATTCGCCCAGGTGGCTGTTGACGTAGTCGGCGTCGATCTTGATCGCTTCGCCATTCTGCGCACCGGCCATGTCGCCAGCGCTGAAAGACACTTCCTCGAGCAGGCGCTCAAGCAAGGTGTGCAGACGACGCGCACCGATGTTCTCGGTCTTCTCGTTAACCTGCCAGGCAATCTCCGCCAGGCGCTTGATACCGTCCGGCAAGAATTCGATGCCCAAGCCTTCGGTTTTCAGCAGCTCACGGTATTGCTCGGTAAGCGACGCATGCGGCTCGCTGAGGATGCGTTCGAAGTCGCCCGGGGTCAGCGCCTTGAGTTCCACGCGAATCGGCAGACGGCCTTGCAGCTCCGGCACCAGATCGCTTGGCTTGCTCAGGTGGAACGCACCGGAGGCGATAAAGAGGATGTGGTCGGTCTTGACCATGCCCAGCTTGGTGTTCACGGTGCAGCCTTCGATCAGCGGCAGCAGGTCACGCTGTACGCCCTCGCGGGACACGTCGACGCCACCGGAGTTACCGCGCTTGGCGACTTTGTCGATCTCGTCGATAAACACGATGCCGTGCTGCTCGACCGCTTCCAGGGCCTTGGCCTTGAGTTCTTCCTCATTCACCAGGCGCCCGGCTTCCTCGTCGCGCACCAGTTTCAGCGCTTCTTTCACCTTGAGCTTGCGGCTTTTCTTCTTGCCCTTGCCCATGTTGGCGAACAGGTTCTGCAGCTGGCTGGTCATTTCTTCCATGCCAGGCGGTGCGGAAATATCCACGCCAGACACTTCGGCGACTTCGATCTCGATTTCCTTGTCGTCCAGCTGGCCTTCACGCAGGCGCTTGCGGAACAGCTGGCGGGTATTGGAATCGGACGACGGCGCGGCATCTTCGTTAAAGCCCATGCGTGCCGGTGGCAGCAGGGCGTCGAGGATGCGTTCTTCGGCGGCGTCTTCGGCGCGGTGGCTGACCTTGGTCATTTCCTGTTCGCGCAGCAACTTCAGGGCGGCGTCGGCCAGGTCACGGATGATCGACTCGACGTCGCGGCCCACATAGCCCACTTCGGTGAACTTGGTGGCTTCGACCTTGATGAACGGGGCGTTGGCCAGTTTGGCCAGGCGCCGGGCGATTTCGGTTTTACCGACGCCGGTCGGGCCGATCATCAGGATGTTCTTCGGCGTTACTTCAACGCGCAATTCTTCCGGCAATTGCATCCGGCGCCAGCGGTTACGCAGCGCAATGGCAACGGCGCGCTTGGCATCGTCCTGGCCGATGATATGGCGGTTAAGTTCATGGACGATTTCGCGGGGAGTCATGGACATAGTGTTTGGCGGCCTCAAGCGGGAATAAGCCTACGGCTTACTCGGCGAGGTCCTGCTCCTCAATGGTGAAGTTGTGGTTGGTGAACACGCAGATGTCGCCGGCAATGCCCAAGGCAGTCTCGACGACTTCACGGGCCGACAGATCGGTTTTCTTCAGCAAGGCGCTGGCGGCCGCTTGGGCATAACCACCGCCGGAACCCATGGCGATCAGGCCATGTTCAGGCTCAACCACATCGCCATTACCGGTGATGATCAAGGACGCGTCTTTGTTGGCGACGGCCAACATGGCTTCCAGGCGGCTGAGGGAGCGGTCGGTACGCCATTCTTTGGCGAGTTCGACCGCGGCGCGAACGAGGTGGCCCTGGTGTTTTTCCAGCTGGCCCTCGAAACGCTCGAAGAGGGTGAAGGCGTCGGCGGTAGCGCCGGCAAAGCCCGCGAGAACCTGCCCGTGGTATAGACGACGCACCTTTTTGGCGTTGCCTTTCATCACGGTGTTGCCAAGGGAAACCTGGCCGTCGCCGCCCATGACGACTTTGCCGTGGCGACGTACTGAAACGATGGTGGTCAAGGGGAGAGTCTCCACGCAGCGGGGCGAAAATGCCCTGATGGAATCTCATATGGGGGTGGCGGGAGGGATTTCAACCGTAGAGGGTTATGGCGGACGGGCGGTGTTTATAGGTCTTACACCTTCTCAAGCACACCGCAAAACCAAATGTGGGAGGGGGCTTGCCCCCGATGGCGGTGCATCAGTCGCCAAAAATAGTGACTGATCTACCGCTATCGGGAGCAAGCCCCCTCCCACATTTTGATCCGCGTTGACTCTGAATCAGCGGCTCTGGCGTTGTTGTAACAACAGGTTGCTAAACCCTGCGCCGGCCAGTTGCTTCTGCGCCACGGTCAGCTGTTCACGGTTGCTGAACGGCCCCACCAGCACGCGATACCAGGTCGCATCCTTCACCGTGCCGGACTCCACCGTCACCGCCTGGCCCAGCAGGATGATCTGCGCACGCACGCGATCCGCGTCCGCCTGTTTCGGGAACGAGCCCGCTTGCAGGAAGAACTTGGTCACCGGCGCAGCCTTGGTGGTGGCCACGGGCGGCGGTGGCGGCGGGGTGATCCCGGCCAGCGCAGCTTGCGCCCGCGCGGTATCGATTTTCGCCGCTTCCGCTGGCGTCACCGGCGTGGTCGGCACTTGCGGCGTCGGCAGGGTTTTCTCCGGCACGGCGTCGGGCGGCACAATCACTTCCGATTCCGGCAGCAGCGTGTAGAAGTCGTATTTCGGCTTCACCGGTGCAGTCGGGCTTGGCGCCGTCTTGTTGGCTTCGGCCATTTTCGTGGCCTTCTGCTGCTCTTGCTTGACGCGCTTGACGTCATCGCCCTTGCCCGGCTCCAGCTTCATCAGGATCACAACGAACGCACCGACCGCCAGGCCGATGGCCATCCACAACCAGCCCGGAATAGGCTTCTTTGCCGGGGCTTGATAGCGGCTGGCGCCGCGCTTGGGTGCAGGTTTTTTCTTGGCAGCCAACTTACATACGCTCCAGGGTTTCCAGGCCTAACAGTTCCAGGCCTTGCTTGAGGGTCCGTCCAGCCAGTGCGGCGAGGCGCAGGCGACTTTGCTTTTGGGCTTCGTCGTCGGCGGTGAGGATCGGGCAGTTCTCGTAGAAGCTGGAGAACAGGCCGGCGACTTCGTACAAATAGGTGCACAGGATATGTGGCGTGCCTTTCTCACCGACGCTGTTCAGCACTTCGCCGAATTGCGCCAGTTTGGCCGCCAGTTCCTGTTCATGCGCGGCATCCAGCACGATCTGGCCTTCAACTTCGCTGAAGTCCTTGCCCAGCTTGCGGAACACACCGGCGACGCGAGTGTAGGCGTACAGCAGGTACGGCGCGGTGTTGCCTTCAAAGTTGAGCATCAGTTCGAAGTTGAAGCTGTAGTCGCTGGTGCGGTGCTTGGACAGGTCGGCGTATTTCACCGCGCCAATGCCCACCACGCGGGCGATGTTGCGCAGCTCGGCTTCGGCCAGTTCCGGGTTCTTTTCCTTCACCAGGTTGTAGGCACGTTCCTGGGCTTCGTTCAGCAGATCGATCAGCTTCACGGTGCCGCCGTCGCGGGTCTTGAACGGGCGGCCATCGGCGCCGTTCATGGTGCCGAAGCCCATGTGTTCCATGTGCATCGGGTGGGTGACGAAACCTGCGCGGCGTGCCACTTCAAACACCTGCTGGAAGTGCAGGGCCTGGCGCTGGTCGACGAAATACAGCGCGCGGTCGGCCTTGAGCACGCCGCTGCGGTAGCGCACGGCCGCAAGGTCAGTGGTGGCATAGAGGTAGCCGCCATCGGCCTTGACGATGATCACCGGCAGCGGCTCGCCGTCGGCGGTCTTGAATTCTTCGAGGAACACGCACTGCGCGCCGTTGCTCTCGACCAGCAGGCCTTTGGCCTTGAGGTCGTTGACCACGTTGATCAGGTCGTCGTTGTAGGCGCTTTCGCCCATCACGTCGGCCATGGTCAGTTTTACGTTGAGCAACTCGTAGATTTCCTGGCAGTGCGACAGCGAGATCTCGCGGAAGCGGCCCCACAACGCCAGGCATTCCTCGTCACCGGCTTGCAGCTTGACCACCAGGCCACGGGCGCGGTCGGCGAATTCTTCGGATTCGTCAAAACGCTTTTTAGCGGCGCGGTAGAAGTTTTCCAGGTCGGCCAGCTCGTTGCTGGTGATCGGGTTTTCCTGCAGGTAGGCCATCAGCATGCCGAACTGGGTGCCCCAGTCGCCCACGTGGTTCTGACGGATCACGGTGTCGCCGAGGAACTCCAGCACCCGCGCCACGCCGTCGCCGATGATGGTCGAACGCAAGTGGCCGACGTGCATCTCTTTGGCCAGGTTGGGTGCCGACAGGTCGATGGCCACGCGCTGCAGCGGGCCGGCCTTGCGCACGCCGATCCTGGCGTCGGCCAGGGCGGCGTCCAGGCGCGAGGCCAGGGCCTGGGTGTTCTGGAAGAAGTTGATGAAGCCTGGGCCGGCGATTTCGGCCTTGGTGACGCTGTCGTCAGCCGGCAGCGCGGCAATGATTTTTTCCGCCAGGTCGCGCGGCTTCATGCCCGCAGGCTTGGACAGCATCATCGCGATGTTGCTGGCGAAGTCACCGTGGGTCTTGTCGCGCGTGTTTTCCACCTGGATCGCCGGCGTCAGGCCTTCAGGCAACACACCTTCGTTGACGAGTTGGGTGAGGGCTTGTTGGATCAGCTGGCGAATGGTGTCTTTCATGGTGTTCTCTTTCGACCGCAAGCGGCGGCGCGCGATGCGCAGGTGGAAAAACTGGGCATTATCCGTGGCGAGGGCGGGCTTGCCAACCGTTCAGACCAGATGGCGGACCTGCGGGCCTCATCGCGGGCAAGCCCGCTCCCACATTTAAAGGTGTTCACATTTCAAAATGTGGACGCTGGCTTGCCTGTGATCAATACAGGTCTACCGGGTCCACATCCAACGACCATCGCACCTGGCGGCCACTGGGCATTTGCTCCAGAGCAAGCAACCAGCCACTTAATAGCCGATGCAGGGGCGCGCGGGACGTTGCCTGCAAGAGTAGCTGAGCGCGATAACGCCCGGCGCGGCGTTCCATGGGCGCAGGCACCGGGCCGAGCAATTCGATGCCGGTCAGACCCAACTCGCCGAGCAAACGTTCGGCGGCGCTGCACGCCTCATCCAGAAAACCTTCCGCCTGCCCCGGTTTATGGGCTTCGGCCCGCAACAGTGCAAGGTGTGAGAAGGGCGGCAAGCCGGCAGAGCGGCGTTCGCTCAGTGCCTGTTCGGCGAAGGCGAAGTAGCCTTGCTCTGTCAGCTGGATCAGCAGCGGATGGTCGGCCAGGTGCGTCTGGATAATCACTTTGCCCGGTTCTTCAGCGCGCCCGGCGCGGCCTGCGACCTGCACGATCAGCTGCGCCATGCGCTCGCTGGCGCGGAAATCACCAGAGAACAGGCCGCCGTCGGCATCCAGGATTGACACCAGCGTCACCCGTGGAAAGTGGTGCCCCTTGGCAAGCATCTGCGTGCCGATCAGGATGCACGGCTGGCCTTTCTGGATGGTCGCGAACAGCTGGTTCATCGCGTCTTTGCGCGAGGTGCTGTCGCGGTCGACCCGCAGCACCGGGTAGTCCGGAAACAGGATGCCCAGGCGCTCTTCGGCGCGCTCGGTGCCCGCGCCCACTGGGCGCAAATCCACTTTGCCGCACTGCGGGCAGTGGCGCGGCACCCGCTCCACATGGCCGCAGTGATGGCAGCGCAGCTCGCCGTGGCGCTGGTGCACGGTCATGCGCGCATCGCAGCGCTCGCACTCGGACATCCAGCCGCAGTCATGGCACAGCAACGTCGGCGCAAACCCTCGACGGTTGAGAAACACCAGCACTTGCTGGCCGGCGGCGAGGGTCTGGCCGATGGCTTGCTGCATCGGCCCGGAAATGCCGCTGTCCAGTGGACGGCTTTTTACATCCAGGCGCAGGAAGCGCGGTTGCTTGGCGCCGCCTGCACGCTCATTCAGGCGCAGCAGCCCGTACCGGCCGGTGTAGGCGTTGTGCAGGCTTTCCAGGGACGGCGTGGCCGAGCCCAGCACAATCGGGATGTCTTCCTGGCGTGCGCGCACCAGCGCCAGGTCGCGGGCGTGGTAGCGCAGACCTTCCTGCTGTTTATAGGAGCCGTCGTGCTCCTCGTCGATGATGATCAGCCCGGGGTTCTTCATCGGCGTGAACAGCGCCGAGCGGGTGCCGATAATAATGTCGGCTTCGCCGTCCCGCGCGGCCAGCCAGGACTCCAGGCGCTCGCGGTCGTTGACCGCCGAATGCACCAGGGCGATGCGCGCGTTGAAGCGCTGCTCGAAACGCGCCAGGGTTTGCGGGCCCAGGTTGATCTCGGGGATCAGCACCAGCGCCTGCTTGCCGGCCTGCAGGGTTTCGCGGATGAGCTGCAGATAGACTTCGGTCTTGCCGCTGCCCGTCACGCCCGCCAGCAGGAACGCGTGGAAGCTGTCGAAGCCTGCGCGAATCGCTTCATAAGCAGCACGTTGCTCGGTGTTCAGCGGCAGTTCGGGCTGGGCCAGCCAGTGTTCGTGGCGTGGGTCGGGGGCGTGCTTGCGGATTTCCACCTGCACCAAGCCCTTGGCCAGCAGCAGGTCGAGGCTGTCCTTGCTCAGCATCAGCTTGCTCAATAGCTGATGCGCCACGCCGTGGGGATGCTGCGCCAGCGTGGCCAGGGCTTCACGCTGGCGCGGCGCGCGTGCGATGCGCGGGTCATCGAGGCGCGCGCCGGGCACCATCGACCAGAAGCGCTCCTGGCGTGCCTCGGCCAGCTCGCCCTGACGCAGCAGCACCGGCAGCGCCCAGCTCAAGGTATCGCCCAAGCTGTGCTGATAATACTGGGCGGTCCACAGGCACAGCTTGAACAGGGCCGGTGGCAGCGGCGCGGTGGTGTCGAGGATCGCGATGGCCGGCTTGAGCTTTTCTGCGGGTACTTCGCTGTGGTCGGCGACTTCCACCAGAATGCCGATCATTTCCCGGCGCCCGAACGGCACGCGCACGCGCATGCCTGGCTGCAACTGTGCCCGCAGCACGCCGGCGGGGGCTCGGTAGTCGAACAGACGGCGCAGGGGCGAGGGCAGGGCTAGGCGCAAAATGGCGTCGGGCACGCGGGGAATCTCATATAAAGGCAGGCGGTGGCGCAGGGGCGGGAGCCTAGCAGACCTGCGGTAGAGGTGTCCTGTCTCTACTGCACCAGGCAGCGCTTCCGTGTGAGTCGGGCCCACTGTGGCGAGCAGGCTTGCCCTGCGTTGGGGCGCGCAGCGGCCCCGATGCCCGCAGCAAGTTTCAACTGCAAAATCGCACTAGCTTTATTGGGGCTGCTTTGCAGCCCAGCGCAGGGCGAGCCTGCTCGCCACAACACAACCCGGCTCCCATATTGATCGTGGTGTGTCGGGGGTTTTTCTGATGAAAGGGGCTTATATGTGGGCAATCGGCCGCAAGCGCCGCTTGCGCGTTTAAAAAGGTCTGGTAGAATCCGCGGCCTAATTACGTGCGGTATTCGACAATAGTGTCGAGTGGCGGCACGCTAGCCCGAGGAAGTCACCATGAAAGCCGATATCCATCCAGCGTACGAAACCATCGAAGTAACCTGCAGCTGCGGCAACAAGTTCGAAACACGTTCGAACCTGTGCAAGCCACTGGGTACTGACGTATGCAACGAGTGCCACCCGTTCTACACCGGTAAGCAGAAAACTCTGGACACCGGCGGCCGTGTACAGCGCTTCGCAGATCGCTTTGGTGCTTTCGGCAAGAAGCCTGCTACTCCAGCAGAGTAAGGCTCAAAAGCCCTCCGGGTTTTTGTCAGCTGTTGAAGAAGGCGTCCTTTGGGACGCCTTTTTTGTGCCTGCAATTTGGTCGCGCGTGATTCAAATCATTTTTAATAAAAAAATTGTAGACATTTTTTAATGCGATTGTGAACAGTTGAGCCCTTGTATCCCGTGGCTCTTGGCCAAAAGTCGTAGCGCAGGGCCCTTGACACCTGTGACTGCCCAGTCTTGTAGGGACTTTGCGACACGCGTATCCTCGGCGGTCCGTCGACCAACAGTAAAAGCGGAATGCCGATATGTCTGATTTGAAAACTGCCGCTCTCGAATATCATGCCCATCCTCGTCCAGGAAAGCTGAGTGTAGAGCTCACCAAAGCCACTGCCACCGCCCGCGACCTGTCGCTGGCCTACAGCCCTGGCGTTGCCGAGCCCGTACGTGAAATCGCCCGCGACCCTGAACTGGCGTACAAGTACACCGGCAAAGGCAACCTGGTTGCAGTGATTTCCGATGGCACCGCGATTCTCGGCCTGGGCAACCTTGGCCCATTGGCGTCCAAGCCAGTCATGGAAGGTAAAGGCGTGCTGTTCAAGCGCTTTGCCGGCATCGACGTTTTCGACATCGAAGTCGATTCCGAAAGCCCGCAGGCTTTCATCGACACTGTAAAGCGCATTTCCATCACGTTCGGTGGCATCAACCTGGAAGACATCAAGGCACCTGAGTGCTTCGAGATCGAAAAGGCCCTGATCGAGCAGTGCGACATTCCGGTATTCCACGATGACCAGCACGGCACCGCGATCGTTACCGCGGCCGGCATGATCAACGCCCTGGAAATCGCCGGCAAAACCCTGGCTGACGCGCAAATCGTCTGCCTGGGCGCCGGCGCTGCAGCCATCTCCTGCATGAAATTGCTGGTGAGCATGGGCGCCAAGCTGGAAAACATCTTCATGGTCGACAGCAAGGGCGTTGTTCAGTCCGAGCGTACCGACCTGAACCAGTACAAGGCGATGTTTGCCCACGCCACCGACAAGCGCACCCTGGCTGACGCCCTTGACGGTGCAGACGTGTTCGTCGGCCTGTCTGGCCCGAACCTGCTGAGCGCCGAAGGCCTCAAGTCGATGGCGGCCAACCCGATCGTGTTCGCCTGCTCCAACCCTGATCCTGAAATCTCCCCGGAACTGGCCCACGCCACCCGTAACGACGTGATCATGGCCACCGGCCGTTCGGACTACCCGAACCAGGTCAACAACGTACTGGGCTTCCCGTTCATCTTCCGTGGTGCCCTGGACGTTCGCGCCAAACGCATCAACGAAGAGATGAAAGTGGCTGCGGCCAATGCTCTGCGTGAACTGGCCAAGCTGCCGGTGCCTCAGGATGTATGCGATGCGTACGGTGGTGCTCCACTGGCGTTCGGTCGTGAGTACATCATCCCTAAACCAATGGATAAGCGCCTGATCACCCTGATCTCCGATGCCGTGGCCAAAGCCGCGATCGAGACTGGTGTGGCGACCCTGCCGTATCCGAAGCACTACCCGCTGCAAAGCGTGGATGATGTGTTCAACGGCTAAGCCGTTGTAGTGCACCAACAAAAAGCCCCGGCTCTTGCGAGTCGGGGCTTTTTTATTGCCTGCGATTAACTGGAGCTGTTTAGAAATCCAAATGTGGGAGGGGCAAGCCCCCTCCCACATGTTGCACCTCATCAGCTTGAGGTCGCGATCAGAACAAATCGATCGGCGCCCCTTCATCCGCCGGCAGCGGGCTGCCCGGCGCAACGCCATTGCCCAGTTCGTTGACCGACGGCGGCGTGTCTTCGCTCTTGAACAGCTCGAAGTACGCGTTCGGCGTGCTTGGCGAAGCCGCACGGCCACTCACCGGGTCAATCCGCAGGCTGAGAATGCCTTCCGGCTCAGGCTGGGTGTGCAGCGGCTTGTCCTTCAAGGCCGCGCCCATGTAGCTCATCCAGATCGGCAGCGCGACGGTGCCACCAAACTCGCGGCGACCCAGGCTTTCCGGCTGGTCGTAGCCGGTCCACACGGTGGTCACGTAGTCGGCGTTGTAGCCGGAGAACCAGGCGTCCTTGGAGTCGTTGGTGGTACCAGTCTTGCCGGCGATGTCCGCACGGCCCAGCGCCAGGGCGCGACGGCCGGTGCCTTTCTTGATCACGTCTTCCAGGATGCTGTTGAGGATATACGTAGTGCGGCCATCCACTACGCGTTCAGCGACAGCTGGTGTTTGTGGCTCGTTTGCGGCGGCGGTGTTCGGTGTGGCTGGCGCTGCGCCCGGTGTCGGCTCGATGGTGATGCCGCCGTTGCTCGGCGCCGCGATGCCATCAGGCGCCGCCACGCCGTTGACCACGTCACCCGGCACGCGCGGAGGGTTGGCGGTAAACAGGGTGTCGCCATTGCGGCTTTCGATCTTGTCGATCAGGTACGGTGAGATCTTGTAGCCGCCGTTGGCAAAGGTGCTCCAGCCCGTGGCGATTTCCATCGGCGTGAGAGTCGCGGTGCCGAGGGCCAGGGACAGGTTGGGCGGCAGGTCCGACTTGTTGAAGCCGAAACGCGTCATGTAGTCGATGGTTTTGCCCACGCCCATCGCCTGCAGCAGGCGGATCGACACCAGGTTACGCGACTTGTACAGCGCCTCGCGGATGCGGATCGGGCCGAGGAAGGTGTTGGTGTCGTTCTTCGGGCGCCAGACCTTGTCCAGGTACTCGTCGACAAACACGATCGGGGCGTCGTTGACCAGGCTGGCGGCGGTGTAGCCGTTATCCAGTGCGGCGCTGTAGACGAACGGCTTGAAGCTCGAGCCCGGCTGGCGCTTGGCCTGGATGGCACGGTTGTAGTTGCTCTGCTCGAAGGCAAAACCGCCGACCAGAGCACGGATCGCACCGTTCTGCGGGTCCAGGGACACCAGCGCGCCTTGGGCCACAGGGACCTGGCTGAATTTCAGGCTGTCGTCTTTCTGGCGTTGCACGCGGATCAAATCACCCACCTGTGCCACGTCCGACGGCTGCTTGGGCATCGGGCCCATGCTGTTGGTGTTCAGGAAGGGGCGTGCCCACTTCATGCTGTCCCACGCCACATGCGCTTCGCCGGAGCGGGTCAGCACCTGCACGCCATCTTTCTTCACTTGGGTGACGATGGCGGGCTCCAGGCCGCTGATCGGGCGCTGTTTGCCCAGTTCAGTGATCCAGGCGCTCAAAGTCTTGCCTGGCAGGCGGGATTCGGGACCGCGGTAGCCGTGGCGCTGGTCATAGGTGACAAGGCCATCGCGTACCGCGTTGTTGGCAATTTCCTGCAAGTTGCTGGGAACGGTCGTGGTCACGCGGAAGCCTTCGGTGTAGGCCTCGCTGCCGTAACGGCCGACCATCTCGGCGCGCGCCATTTCAGCGATGTACGGTGCGTTCACCTCCGGCGTCGGCACGTGGTAGCTGGCATTCAGCGGTTCGGCCACGGCGCTTTCATAGGCGGCCTGATCGATCTTGCCCAGCTTGTACATGCGGCCGAGGATCCAGTCGCGGCGCTCTTTGCTGCGCGCCGGGTTGGCCAGCGGGTTAAAGCGCGATGGGGCCTTGGGCAGGCCGGCAATCATTGCCATTTGCGCCAGGCTGGCGTCACGAATCGACTTGCCGTAGTAGACCTGCGACGCCGCCTCGATCCCGTAGGCGCGGTTGCCCAGGTAGATCTTGTTAACGTACAGCTCAAGGATCTCGTCCTTGGTCAGCTGGCGTTCGATCTGCAGGGCCAGCAGGATTTCAGTGGCCTTGCGCGAAAAACTGCGCTCGCTGGTGAGGAAGAAGTTCTTCGCCACCTGCATGGTGATGGTGCTGCCACCGGATTGAATGTGTCCGCTTTTTACCAGCTGGGTAGCCGCACGCACCAGACTGCTGGGGTCAACGCCGTAGTGATTGGCGAAATTATCGTCTTCTGCCGACAGCAGGGCATTGATGAAATTGGGTGGAATGTCGGCGAAACGGATCGGTGTGCGGCGCATCTCGCCGAACTCCGCGATCAGTTTTTCGTCGCTGCTGTAGACCCGCAAAGGAATCTGCAACTGGATACTTCTGAGTGCCTCTACGGAAGGCAAACCCGGACTAAGGTAGAGGTAGGCACCGCTGAGTACGAGCAGCAGCCCGCAGACAATCGCGACAATGGAGTACCCGAAAAACTTCAGCAGACGAATCAAGGCTTTTGGATTTCCAGAGAAAAGAATGAGTTAGGCGTCGGGGCATGCATGGCAAACGATGGATCGACCCGAGCAGCAGATAAATAGCGGGAAAAAACGCTGGGCATTAAAGCATTTTTCGGCTTGGGGCGTCATTCACGCCACTCAAACAAGTCGACCGAATGCACGATGGCCGGCGGCAATCAGGCGGTATGACAGGCAAAGTTTTGGGGAGTTTTATGAGAAAAGGATTTTTCAGGCGCAAAACCGACACCCTGCTGGGCGTCGACATCAATGACACGGGCATCAAGCTGATAGAACTGGACCATTCGGCCGCGGGTTACCGGGTGCAGGGCTACAGCACCCAGGTGTTGCCGCCGAATGCGATGGTCGACGGCACCTTGCTGGACCTTGAAGAGGCAGGGCGAGCCTTGCACCTGGCGTTATCCCGGCTGCGTACGTCTGCTCGGCAGGCGGCCGTCGCTGTAGCGGGCCCGTCGGTCATCACGCGGGTCATCGACATGGAGGCCGGGCTCAGTGATGAAGAGATGGTCTGGAAGATCCAGATGGAGGCCGATCAGTACATTCCTTACCCGCTGGATGATGTAGCCATCGATTTTCAGGTGCGCGGCCCCTCGGCCCAGGATCCGGCCCGGGTCGAGGTTTTACTGGCTGCCTGCCTGAGGGAGCAGGTCGAGGCGCGCACTGCGGTTTTGGCCCTGGCGGGGCTCGTGACACGGGTGGTGGATGTCGAAGGGTTTGCATTGGAGCGCGCTTGCAGTCAGGATTTCGCCAGCTTCACGCCGGGTCATCAAGTCGATGGCACACAATGGGCCGTGGATGCCCACGGGATGGGAATTGCTTGCGGGTTGGCCCTGAGGAGTTTCGCTTGATGACAAGAATCAACCTTTTGCCTTGGCGCCAAGCCCTGGCGGACCGGCGTCGCAAATACTTTCTGATGTTTTTGCTGGCGTTTGCCTGTGCGGCCTTCGCGGCGTTATGGCTGGCGGACCAGGTGATTGACCAGGCCATCGACCGGCAGGGCGCACGCAATAACCACCTGAGCAAAGAAGTGACTGTCGTCGATTCGCGCATCAAGACCATCGGCGACTTGCAGGAGCAAAGCCAGCAATTGGCCGCGCGCATGAAAGTCGTGCAGGACCTGCATGACGCTCGCTCTTCCAGCGCGCAGATGTTTGATCAACTGGCCCGCGCGGTGCCCGAGGGTGTCCATCTGCATGAAGTGGTGGCGAACGGCGACACCATCAGTGTCAGCGGCAGTGCCGAGTCCAGCCAGGACATTGCTCAGCTGATGCGCCGCCTGGAAGCCTCGCAGGGTACCCACGCCACTCGGCTTCAGCATGTGCGGGCAGAGGGCGAGCGGGGCGGTAACGAATTCCAATTGATGGTGCGCCAGGGGGAATCCACCGAGGCTCAGCCTTGAGCCTGCCCAGGCTCGACTTTTCCACGTTTTCTCACAACGCTTCGAAATGGCCCTTGCCGGGCAAGCTTCTGCTGGGCTGTGCGCTGGCAGGCTTGGTGCTGGCGGTGGGCGATAGCGTTTATTTGAGCCCGTCACGCGAGCGTTTGCACGAGTGGGAGGCGCAGGAAAAGGCCTTACAACAGGTACTCGAGCAGAAGGTCGATCTGGCCACCCGCCTTGAGGGCAGCGCCCACCCGGCTCAGGTGATGCAGGAAAAAACCGATGGGGCCTTAGGGCAGTTGTCTGGCGCACCGGACATGCCAGCCCTGCTGGATGAAATTGCGCGGCTGGTGGCTGCCAACGGCGTGGTGGTTGAAGGTGTCACGGTGCTGGACGAGCAAACTCGGCCGTTTTACATCGAGGAGCCGGTGCAGGTCGATGTGGTTGGGGCTTACCACGACCTGGCTACCTTCGTGAGTGCGTTGGGCGGCTTGTCTCGGATTGTTACCGTGCATGACATCACGCTTCGTTCTGAAGGGTCGTTGCTGCGCCTTGGCATGTTGGTGAAGACCTACCGGAGCACGTCGCTGCGCGGCGAACCTGACTCGGTTTTCGAGTCGGCGCCAGCATTTGTCTACGACGCATTTTCCTTGCGTGACCCGTTCCAGCCGGTCGCATTGCAGGTTAATCACCTGCCCGGACGCCCGGTGCTGGCGCCTGACCTTGCCCGGGTCCGCGGCGCTCTGGAAAAGGTCGCCATCGACCAGTTCGAGATGGTCGGTACGCTGTCCCGTGGGGAGCAGAGCTTTGCGCTGTTGCGTGTGGCCTCCACGGTGCACCGGCTGGCCGTTGGCGACTACCTGGGGCCGAACCACGGCAAGGTCACGGCCATTCATGACGGCTACATCGAACTGGCAGAGCTGTTCCCCGATAAACAGGGCGCGTGGCTGGAGCGCCCGCGAACCCTCGTGTTGAAACTCAACTCATAACGGAATCAAACAATGAAATGGACTTTCTCGTCCTTCGGTGTGGCGCTATGGATAGCGTTCACGGCACCGACGGCATTCGCTGTGCCCACTCGTGTGGACCTGATCCAGCTGCCGCCGCCTGGCAGCGCGGCACCAGGCACCTACCACGGCGCCAAGCTGAACCTCAATTTCCAGAACATCGATGTACGTGCGGTATTGCAGCAGATTGCCGATGTCGCCGGGCTCAACCTGGTTGCCAGCGATGAAGTGCAAGGCTCCATCACCTTGCGGCTCAAGGACGTGCCCTGGGACCAGGCGCTGGACCTGGTATTGCAAACCAAAGGGCTGGATAAGCGGGTGAAGGCCGGCGTTTTGCTGGTGGCACCTGCCGATGAGCTGGCTGCGCGTGAATTGCTCACGCTGGAATCGCGCAGGCAGATGGCTGAGCTGGCGCCTTTGCGCCGGGAGCTGTTGCAGGTCAACTACGCCAAGGCGGCGGACCTGGCCAAGCTGTTCCAGTCGGTGACAGGCCTTGAAGGCGCCGGCGATGAGCGCGGTTCCGTGGCAGTGGATGACCGCACCAATAACATCATTGCCTACCAGACTGGCGAGCGCCTCGAAGAGCTGCGCCGGATTGTGGCGCAGCTGGACGTCCCGGTGCGCCAAGTGATGATCGAGGCGCGGATCGTCGAGGCCAATGTTGATTACGACAAAAGCCTCGGCGTGCGCTGGGGAGGGCGACTCAACCGTGCCAATTGGGGCGCTGGAGGCATCAGCAAACCCTTGGCCGCCGGTGCCGAGCCACCGCAGAACCCTGTCAGTTCGCCATTTGTCGACATGGGGGCGCTCACCGGTACATCCGGCTTGGGCATCGCCTATATCACCAACAACCTGTTGCTGGACCTTGAACTGACGGCCATGGAGAAAACCGGCAACGGCGAAATCGTCTCACAGCCCAAGGTGGTCACTTCCGACAAGGAAACGGCACGGATCCTCAAGGGCACCGAGATTCCCTATCAGGAATCCAGCTCCAGTGGCGCCACCTCAGTGTCGTTCAAGGAGGCTTCGCTATCGCTGGAGGTGACCCCGCAAATCACCCCCGATGGCTGGGTGATCATGGAGGTCAAGGTCACCAAGGATGAGCCCGACTACCTGAACAAGCTCAACGACGTGCCGCCGATCAAGAAAAACGAAGTCAACGCCAAGGTGCTGGTCAAGGATGGCGAGACCATCGTCATCGGTGGCGTTTTCTCCAACACCCAAAGCAAAGTGGTAGATAAAGTGCCATTTTTAGGCGATGTGCCGTATCTTGGCCGCCTTTTCCGGCGCGATGTGATGGCGGAAAGAAAATCCGAGCTGCTGGTATTCCTGACTCCGCGTATTATGAATAACCAGGCGATTGCTGTGAGTCGTTGATTCTGTGCGAAATTTGATTCTTGTAGGACCGATGGGGGCTGGAAAAAGCACCATCGGCCGTTTGCTGGCCAAAGAGCTGCGCCTGCCATTCAAAGATTCCGACAAGGAAATTGAATTGCGCACGGGTGCCAATATCCCATGGATCTTCGATAAGGAAGGCGAACTGGGCTTTCGCGACCGCGAGCAGGCGATGATTGCCGAGCTGTGCGGTTGCGACGGCTTGGTATTGGCCACCGGCGGCGGCGCTGTCATGCGCGATGAAAACCGCCGGGCGCTGCATGCCGGTGGGCGCGTGGTCTACCTGCATGCGTCAGTCGAGCAGCAAGTGGGTCGCACCGCCCGCGACCGGAATCGCCCATTGTTGCGCACCGCTGACCCGGCAAAAACCCTGCGGGATTTGCTGGCGCTGCGCGATCCGCTGTATCGGGAAATTGCCGATCTGGTGGTGGAAACCGATGAGCGGCCGCCGCGAATGGTCGTTCTCGACATTCTCGAGCGTTTACAGCAGCTGCCACCCCGTTAAAGCCAGACCCGAAATGCGCTATTCTCGGCGGCGCGCTAACAGCCTTCGAGGTGTGGCGTAGAGCCATCAGGCAGCGTCAGATCCGAGCGTTGCCGATCGTATATCCATCTTCACGCGGGGACACATGCAGACACTTAAGGTCGATCTAGGCGAGCGCAGCTACCCA
This sequence comes from Pseudomonas sp. HT11, assembly GCF_044875395.1. Lineage (NCBI taxonomy): Bacteria > Pseudomonadati > Pseudomonadota > Gammaproteobacteria > Pseudomonadales > Pseudomonadaceae > Pseudomonas > Pseudomonas sp. HT11. The sequence goes on from NZ_CP173217.1 coordinate 475,827, forward strand.
ATCCATATTGGCGAGGGTTTGTTGGACCTGCCCGAGTTGCTCGCCCCGCATATTGCCGGTCGGCAAGTGGCGATCATCTCCAATGAAACGGTCGCGCCGCTGTATCTTGAGCGCCTGAGCCGCAGCCTTGCGGCGTACTCGGTGATTTCGGTGATCCTGCCTGACGGCGAGGCCCACAAGAACTGGGAAACCCTGCAACTGATCTTTGATGGCCTGCTGACTGCGCGTCATGACCGCCGGACCACGGTAGTCGCCCTGGGCGGCGGTGTGATCGGCGACATGGCCGGATTTGCGGCGGCCTGTTACCAGCGCGGCGTGGACTTTATCCAGGTGCCGACCACCTTGTTGTCCCAGGTCGATTCGTCGGTAGGCGGCAAAACCGGCATCAACCACCCGCTGGGCAAGAACATGGTGGGTGCGTTCTATCAGCCCCAGGCCGTGCTGATCGACACCGCGACGCTGAACACGTTGCCACCGCGCGAGCTGTCGGCGGGCCTGGCGGAAGTCATCAAGTACGGGCTGATCTGCGACGAGCCGTTCCTGACCTGGCTTGAAGAGCATATGGACGCCCTGCGCGCTCTGGATCAAGTGGCACTTACCGAAGCGATTTCCCGCTCCTGCGCCGCCAAGGCGCTGGTGGTGAATGCCGACGAGCGGGAGTCCGGCGTACGCGCCACCTTGAACCTGGGTCACACCTTCGGCCATGCGATCGAAACGCACATGGGCTATGGTGTGTGGTTGCATGGGGAAGCCGTAGCGGCTGGCACAGTGATGGCGTTGGAGATGTCGCAACGCCTGGGCTGGATCAGTGCCCAGAAGCGGGATCGGGGTATTGGCCTGTTCCAGCGCGCCGGTTTGCCGGTTGTTCCTCCTGAGGAGATGACCGAGGCGGATTTCCTCGAACATATGGCAATAGACAAGAAAGTGATCGACGGTCGCCTACGACTGGTGCTGCTGCGCCACATGGGCGAAGCGGTAGTGACCGACGATTATCCGAAAGAGATTTTACAGGCCACGCTGGGAGCGGATTACCGCGCCCTGGCCCAGCTTAAAGGTTAATAAGATCCCGATGACTAGTTTGCATGCCGACGAGGCGTTCCTCGGCCATTACCAGTTAAGCCACGACCCTTTTGCTCCGCGGGTACCTGGCTTCAAATTTTTCCCTGCCCAGCGCAAGCCGGTGCTTGGCCAGTTGCACCATCTGGCGCGCTACAGCCAGCTGTTGCTGGTGGTCACCGGGCCGTTGGGCAGCGGCAAGACCCTGCTGCGCCAGGCACTGGTCGCCAGCACCAACAAGCAATCGGTACAGAGCGTGGTGGTGTCGGCCCGCGGTGCCGGTGACGCGGCGGGCGTATTGCGCCAAGTGGCCCAGGCGCTGAACGTGTCCAATGCCGAGCCGAACGCGATCCTCAAGCAAGTGGTGCAGTTGGGCCTGACCGGCCAGGAAGTCTACCTGCTGGTGGACGACGCCGAGCAGCTCGACGAATCCGCCCTGGAAGCGCTGTTGGCGCTGGCTGCGGGCACGCCTGAAGGCCGCCCGCACGTGTTCCTGTTTGGCGAGTCGTCGTTGATCGCCGATCTGGAGCAGATCAGCGGTGATCAGGAGCTGTTTCACGTCATCGAATTGCAGCCGTACGAAGAGGAAGAAACCCGCGAATACCTGGCTCAGCGCCTTGAGGGCGCCGGGGCCGGTATCGAACTTTTCTCCGCTGCGCAGATCTCTGATATTCACGAAAGCTCCGACGGCTGGCCTGGCACCATCAACCAGGTTGCCCGGGATGCCTTGATCGAAGCCATGATTGCAAGCCGCTCTGCGGTTAAGCGTCCAAAGATGGGGTTTACTATGCCTAAGAAGCACGTATTGGCTATTTCCGCCGTTGTCGTGGTCGCTGTCGCCGCCGCCTGGTTGATCCCTGGCCGTAGCAAGGCGCCCGCCACCGCCGGCGCGCCAACCGAACAGGCGCAGTTGCCACTGGGCAAGCCCACACCAAACGTCGAATTCGCCAACTCCGGCCAACCGACCAACCTGCCGATGGTTGGCCAGCCGGTAATGCGTGGCCCGCTCGCCGAAGAAGCCGGTGGCATTTCCGAAGGCGACGACGGTGTGCCGGTGGAGGGCTCCAGCGCCACGCCGCCGACCGTGACCACTACCGCGCCGCCTGCGGGCGTGCCAGCCGGTCAGCCGGCAGCGCCGGTTGCCAAGCCGACCCCTGCACCGACTGTCGCCACCGCCAAGCCAGCGCCAGCGCCGGTGACCAAGCCTGTTGCACCGGCGCCAGCCGCCAAGCCAGCGCCGGCACCGGCTGCCAAGCCTGCCGAGAAACCTGCGGCGACTGTCGCCAAAGCAGGCGGCGCCGGCAGCAGCTGGTACACCAGCCAGCCAACCGGCAACTTCGTGGTGCAGATCCTCGGCACCAGCTCCGAAGCCAACGCTCAGGCGTTCGTGAAAGAGCAGGGCGGTGAGTACCGTTATTTCAAGAAAGTGCTCAACGGCAAGCCTCTCTACGTGATCACCTACGGCAACTTCTCCAGCCGTGCAGCAGCTGAATCCGCTATCAAGGCCTTGCCAGCGAAGGTTCAGGCTGGTAAACCTTGGCCTCGCACTGTCGCCAGCGTCCAACAGGAACTGGCAACAACTCGCTGAAGATTCGGCGGCCTTACCCAGGCCGCCTCTCCCGGCACCTCAAAAAACTACAAAAGCGTGCAGCCCTGAAGGCCGCGCGCTTTGTGGTGTCTGCGCCCGTTGCTTTTGAGTCGTCGCGGTCAAAATTAAAAAAGTTTTGACTAGCACAGCATATCGTTTTAAACCTTTCATAAATGCGACATAGATTTGCGACATTTCGTCGTTAAATTTGTGAGCGTTCGTGTCGGTGTGTACAATGACCTCCCTTTTGCCCCCGCTAAGCCGGCGTACGTTCGGCGTGGAAGGTAACCGGTTGAATTGAAAAGAAATTTGCCTCGTTATAAGAGGCAGCCTGGTGAGAAAGTGTCTATGAAAGCAGGTCTGTACCAACCCGATGAATTCAAGGATAACTGCGGTTTCGGCCTGATAGCCCACATGCAGGGCGAGCCCAGTCATACCCTTTTGCAAACGGCCATCGAGGCCCTGACCTGCATGACCCACCGCGGTGGGATCAACGCCGACGGCAAGACCGGTGACGGTTGCGGCTTGCTGATTCAAAAGCCCGACCAGTTCCTGCGCGCTGTCGCAAAAGAGCAATTTGCGGTCGACCTGCCCAAGCAGTACGCCGTGGGCATGGTGTTTTTCAACCAGGACCCGGTTAAAGCCGAAGCCGCTCGCGAAAACATGAACCGCGAAATCCTGGCTGCCGGCCTGCAGCTCGTCGGCTGGCGCAAAGTGCCAATCGACACCAGCGTGCTCGGCCGTCTGGCCCTGGAGCGCCTGCCGCAGATCGAACAAGTGTTCATCGCAGGCGAAGGCCTGAGCGACCAGGACATGGCGATCAAGCTGTTCACCTCGCGTCGTCGTTCGTCGGTGGCCAACGCTGCCGACACCGACCACTACATCTGCAGCTTTTCGCACAAGACCATCATTTATAAAGGCCTGATGATGCCGGCGGACTTGACCGCCTTCTATCCAGACCTGAGCGATGAGCGCCTGCAAACCGCGATCTGCGTGTTCCACCAGCGCTTCTCCACCAACACCCTGCCGAAATGGCCGCTGGCTCAGCCATTCCGCTTCCTCGCCCACAACGGCGAGATCAACACCATCACCGGCAACCGCAACTGGGCCGTGGCCCGTCGCACCAAGTTCGCCAACGATTTGATGGACCTCGAAGAGCTCGGCCCGCTGGTCAACCGCGTGGGTTCGGACTCCTCGAGCATGGACAACATGCTCGAACTGATGGTCACCGGCGGCATCGACCTGTTCCGTGGCGTGCGCATGATCATTCCGCCAGCGTGGCAGAACGTCGAAACCATGGACCCGGACCTGCGTGCATTCTACGAGTACAACTCGATGCACATGGAGCCGTGGGACGGCCCGGCGGGCGTGGTCATGACCGACGGCCGCTACGCGGTGTGCCTGCTCGACCGTAACGGTCTGCGCCCGGCGCGTTGGGTCACCACCACCAACGGTTTCATCACCCTGGCGTCGGAAATCGGCGTGTGGGACTACAAGCCTGAAGACGTGATCGCCAAAGGCCGCGTCGGCCCTGGCCAGATCCTGGCCGTGGACACCGAAACCGGGCAGATCCTCGACACCGATGCCATCGACAACCGCTTGAAGTCGCGTCACCCCTACAAGCAATGGCTGCGCAAGAACGCCCTGCGCATCCAGGCGACCATGGAAGACAACGACCACGGTTCGGCTTTCTATGACGTCGACCAGCTCAAGCAATACATGAAGATGTATCAGGTCACGTTCGAAGAGCGCGACCAGGTGCTGCGTCCGCTCGGCGAGCAAGGCTACGAGGCCGTCGGCTCCATGGGCGATGACACGCCGATGGCCGTGCTGTCCCAGCGCGTGCGCACGCCGTACGACTACTTCCGCCAGCAGTTCGCCCAGGTGACCAACCCGCCGATCGACCCGCTGCGTGAAGCCATCGTGATGTCGCTGGAAGTGTGCCTCGGTGCCGAGCGCAACATCTTCCAGGAATCGCCTGAGCACGCCTCGCGTGTGATCCTCAGCTCGCCGGTGGTGTCTCCGGCCAAGTGGCGCTCGTTGATGACCCTGGAACGCCCAGGCTTCGACCGCCAGATCATCGACCTGAACTACGACGAGAGCCTCGGCCTTGAAGCCGCGGTGCGTAACGTCGCCGACCAGGCCGAAGAAGCCGTGCGCGCCGGCCGTACCCAGATCGTGCTGACCGACCGCCACATCGCGCCGGGCAAGCTGCCGATCCACGCCTCGTTGGCGACCGGTGCGGTGCACCACCGTCTGACCGAAAAAGGCCTGCGTTGCGACTCCAACATCCTGGTTGAAACCGCCACCGCCCGTGACCCGCACCACTTCGCGGTGTTGATCGGCTTCGGCGCCTCGGCGGTGTACCCGTTCCTGGCGTACGAAGTGCTCGGTGACCTGATCCGCACTGGTGAAGTGCTGGGCGACCTCTATGAGGTGTTCAAGAACTACCGCAAAGGCATCACCAAGGGCCTGCTGAAGATCCTGTCGAAGATGGGCATCTCCACCGTCACGTCCTACCGCGGCGCGCAGCTGTTCGAAGCCATCGGCCTGTCCGAAGAAGTCTGCGAGCTGAGCTTCCGTGGCGTGCCGAGCCGCATCAAGGGTGCGCGTTTCGTCGACATCGAAGCCGAGCAGAAAGCCCTGGCAGCCGAAGCCTGGAGCGCGCGCAAGCCGATCCAGCAAGGCGGCCTGCTCAAGTTCGTGCACGGTGGCGAATACCACGCCTACAACCCGGACGTGGTCAGCACCCTGCAAGCCGCCGTGCAGCAGGGCGACTACGCCAAGTTCAAGGAATACACCGCGCTGGTGGATAACCGTCCGGTGTCGATGATCCGCGATTTGTTCAAGGTGAAAACCCTGGACACGCCGCTGGCCATCAACGAGATCGAGCCGCTGGAATCGATCCTCAAGCGTTTCGACTCTGCCGGTATTTCCCTGGGCGCCTTGTCGCCTGAGGCTCACGAAGCCCTGGCCGAAGCCATGAACCGCCTGGGTGCGCGTTCCAACTCCGGCGAAGGCGGTGAAGACCCGGCGCGCTACGGCACCATCAAGAGCTCGAAAATCAAGCAGGTCGCGACCGGCCGTTTCGGTGTCACCCCGGAATACCTGGTCAACGCCGAAGTGCTGCAGATCAAGGTCGCCCAGGGCGCCAAGCCGGGTGAAGGCGGGCAACTGCCCGGCGGCAAGGTCAACGGCCTGATTGCCAAGCTGCGTTATGCGGTGCCGGGCGTGACCCTGATTTCGCCGCCGCCGCACCACGACATCTACTCGATTGAAGACTTGTCGCAGCTGATTTTCGACCTGAAACAAGTCAACCCGCAGGCGTTGGTCTCGGTGAAACTGGTCGCGGAAGCCGGCGTGGGCACCATTGCCGCTGGCGTGGCCAAAGCCTATGCCGACCTGATCACCATCTCCGGCTACGACGGCGGCACCGGCGCATCGCCGCTGACCTCCATCAAGTACGCCGGTGCGCCGTGGGAACTGGGCCTGGCGGAAACTCACCAGACCCTGCGCGGCAACGACCTGCGCGGCAAAGTGCGCGTGCAGACCGACGGCGGCCTGAAAACCGGCCTCGACGTGATCAAGGCCGCGATCCTCGGCGCCGAAAGCTTCGGCTTCGGTACCGCGCCAATGATCGCCCTGGGCTGCAAATACCTGCGCATCTGCCACCTGAACAACTGCGCCACCGGCGTGGCGACTCAGAACGAGAAGCTGCGCAAGGATCACTACATCGGCACCGTCGACATGGTGGTGAATTTCTTCACCTACGTCGCCGAAGAAACCCGTGAGTGGCTGGCCAAGCTGGGCGTGCGCTCCCTCGAAGAACTGATCGGGCGTACCGACCTGCTCGACATCCTCGAAGGCCAGACCGCCAAGCAACAACACCTGGACCTGACGCCGCTGCTGGGCAGCGATCACATCCCGGCAGACAAGCCGCAATTCTGCCAGGTGGACCGCAACCCGCCGTTCGACAAAGGCCTGCTGGCCGAGAAGATGGTCGACATGGCCAGCGCCTCGATTAACGACGCCAGCGGTGGCGAATTCGCCCTGGACATCTGCAACTGCGACCGTTCCATCGGCGCACGCATCTCCGGCGAAATCGCGCGCAAGCACGGCAACCAGGGCATGGCCAAGGCGCCGATCACCTTCCGTTTCAAGGGCACTGCGGGCCAGAGCTTCGGCGTGTGGAACGCCGGCGGCCTGCACATGTACCTGGAAGGTGACGCCAACGACTACGTGGGCAAGGGCATGACCGGCGGCAAGCTGGTGATCGTTCCGCCAGTCGGCAGCGTCTACAAGACTCAAGACAGTGCCATCATCGGCAACACCTGCCTGTACGGCGCAACCGGCGGCAAGCTGTTTGCAGCCGGTACGGCCGGTGAGCGTTTCGCGGTGCGTAACTCCGGTGCCCACACCGTGGTGGAAGGCACGGGCGATCACTGCTGCGAGTACATGACCGGTGGTTTTGTCGCGGTGCTGGGCAAGACCGGTTACAACTTCGGCTCGGGCATGACTGGCGGTTTCGCCTACGTGCTCGACCAGGACAACACCTTCGTCGACAAGGTCAACCACGAGTTGGTCGAGATCCAGCGGATCAGCGGCGAAGCGATGGAATCCTATCGCAACCACTTGCAGCATGTGCTGGACGAATATGTCGAGGAAACCAACAGCGAATGGGGTCGTAACCTCGCTGAAAACCTCGATGACTACCTGCGTCGTTTCTGGCTGGTCAAGCCCAAGGCTGCCAACCTGAAATCGTTGCTTTCCAGCATCCGTGCCAACCCGCAGTGATATGCGCCTGAAGAGTTTGATGAGGTTTTAACATGGCTGAACGTCTGAATAACGACTTCCAGTTCATCGATGTCGGGCGCAAAGATCCGAAGAAGAAACTGTTGCGTCAACGCAAGAAAGAGTTCGTGGAAATCTACGAACCCTTCAAACCCCAGCACTCGGCCGACCAGGCCCACCGCTGCCTGGGTTGCGGTAACCCGTATTGCGAATGGAAGTGCCCGGTGCACAACTTCATTCCCAATTGGCTGAAGCTTGTGGCCGAAGGCAACATCCTCGCCGCCGCCGAGCTGTCGCACCAGACCAACACCCTGCCGGAGGTGTGCGGCCGGGTGTGCCCGCAGGATCGTCTGTGCGAGGGTGCCTGCACCCTCAACGACGGCTTCGGCGCGGTGACCATCGGTTCGGTGGAGAAGTACATCACCGACACCGCGTTCGCCATGGGCTGGCGCCCGGACATGTCCAAGGTCAAGCCGACCGGCAAACGTGTTGCGATCATCGGCGCAGGCCCGGCGGGCCTGGGCTGCGCCGACGTGCTGGTGCGTGGCGGCGTAACACCGGTGGTGTTCGACAAGAACCCGGAAATCGGTGGCCTGCTGACCTTCGGCATCCCCGAGTTCAAGCTGGAAAAAACCGTACTGAGCAACCGTCGTGAAGTGTTCACCGGCATGGGTATCGAGTTCCGCCTCAATACCGAAATCGGCAAAGACATCACCATGGAGCAACTGCTCGCCGAATACGATGCGGTGTTCATGGGCATGGGCACCTACACCTACATGAAAGGCGGCTTTGCCGGTGAGGACCTGCCGGGCGTGTATGACGCGCTCGACTTCCTGATCGCCAACGTCAACCGCAACCTGGGCTTTGAAAAGTCGCCGGAAGATTTCGTCGACATGAAAGGCAAGAAGGTTGTGGTACTGGGCGGTGGCGACACCGCGATGGACTGCAACCGTACCTCGATCCGCCAGGGCGCCAAGTCGGTGACCTGTGCGTACCGCCGTGACGAAGCCAACATGCCCGGCTCGCGCAAAGAGGTGAAGAACGCCAAGGAAGAGGGCGTGAAATTCCTCTACAACCGCCAGCCGATCGCTATTGTCGGCGAGGACCGTGTTGAAGGCGTGAAAGTGGTCGAGACCCGTCTCGGCGAGCCGGACGCCCGTGGCCGTCGCAGCCCTGAGCCAATCCCGGGTTCCGAAGAGATCATCCCGGCCGACGCCGTGGTCATCGCCTTCGGTTTCCGCCCAAGCCCGGCGCCGTGGTTCGAGCAGTTCGAAATCCAGACCGACAGCCAGGGCCGCGTTGTAGCCCCGGAACAAGGCCAGTACAAGCACCAGACCAGCAACCCGAAAATCTTCGCCGGTGGCGATATGGTGCGCGGTTCTGACCTGGTGGTAACCGCGATCTTCGAAGGCCGCAATGCCGCGGAAGGGATCCTGGATTACCTGCAAGTCTGACCCCTGATCCCAGGTTGAAATGGGATCAAAATGTGGGAGGGGGCTTGCCCCCGATAGCGGTGGTTCAGTGACAAAGACTGAAACTGACACACTGCAATCGGGGGCAAGCCCCCTCCCACATTGGTTTTGCAGCGCTTCCATGTCCGCGACAAATTGACCCGATAGACAAAAGGCACGGCTCACTCCGTGCCTTTTGCGTCGCGCTCTGAGAAAATGCCCGCACTTTTTTTGCGGATGCCGACATGACTGCCCTCAAGAACGACCGTTTCCTTCGTGCCCTGCTCAAGCAACCCGTAGACGTCACGCCCGTGTGGATGATGCGTCAAGCCGGTCGCTACCTGCCGGAATACCGCGCCAGTCGCGCCCACGCCGGCGACTTCATGAGCCTGTGCATGAACCCGGAGTTCGCCTGCGAAGTCACGATGCAGCCGCTGGACCGCTACCCACAACTGGACGCGGCCATTCTGTTCTCCGACATCCTGACCATCCCTGACGCCATGGGCCAAGGCCTGTACTTTGAAACCGGCGAAGGCCCGCGTTTCAAGAAAGTCGTCAGCACCCTGGCCGACATCGAAGCCCTGCCGATCCCCGATCCGCACAAAGACCTGGGCTACGTGATGGACGCGGTCAGCACCATCCGCCGCGAGCTCAATGGCCGTGTGCCGCTGATCGGCTTCTCTGGCAGCCCGTGGACCCTGGCCACCTACATGGTCGAAGGCGGCTCGTCGAAAGACTTCCGCAAGACCAAAGCCATGCTCTACGACAACCCACAGGCCATGCACCTGTTGCTGGATAAACTGGCGCAGTCGGTTACCGCCTACCTCAACGGCCAGATCATGGCCGGCGCGCAAGCGGTACAGATTTTCGATACCTGGGGTGGCAACCTGTCGGCGGCGGCGTATCAGGAATTCTCCCTGGCCTACATGCGCAAGATCGTCAGCGGCTTGATCCGTGAACACGAAGGCCGCAAAGTGCCGGTCATCCTGTTCACCAAAGGCGGCGGCCTGTGGCTGGAAAGCATCGCCGACGCGGGCGCCGATGCGCTGGGCCTGGACTGGACCTGCGACATCGGTGAAGCCCGTCGTCGCGTTGGCAACCAGGTCGCGCTGCAAGGCAACATGGACCCGACCGTGCTCTACGCCAAGCCGGAAGCGATCCGCACCGAAGTCGGCCGCATCCTGGCCAGCTACGGCAAGGGCACCGGGCATGTGTTCAACCTCGGCCATGGCATCACCCCGGAAGTGAATCCGGAGCACGCCGGCGCGTTCTTGCGCGCGGTGCACGAGTTGTCCGCCCAGTATCACGAATAAACGCAAAACCAATGTGGGAGGGGGCTTGCCCCCTCCCACATTAAAAGCCAGAAATCTTCAGGCTTTCACATGGCCCAGTGGCGGCAGCTTCGCCAGCTTCAGCGCCACCAGCAACGCTCCAATCAACAGCGCCACGATAAACCCGCCAATCCCGTTCCACCCGGCAAAGTGCCAGAAGAACCCGCCTGCCGTCCCCGCAATGCTTGAGCCCACGTAGTAGCAGAACAGGTACAGCGACGACGCCTGCCCCTTGGCCTTGACCGCGCGCCGACCGATCCAACTGCTGGCCACCGAGTGCGCGCCGAAGAAGCCGAACGTAAAGATCAGCATGCCCGGCACCACCAGCCACAGCGGGGTGAACAGGGTCAGTAACATGCCCGAAAGCATCAACACGATCGTGCCCCACAGCACGCGCCGCCGGCCGAGGCGGTCGGCCAGCGAGCCGATTTTCGCCGAGCTGTAGATGCCCGAGAGGTACACCAGCGACAGCAGACCGACCACGGCCTGGCTCAACGCGTAAGGCGACGCCAGCAGGCGATAGCCGATGTAGTTGAACATCGTCACGAACGCGCCCATCAGCAGGAAGGCTTCGAGAAAAAGCCAGGGCAGGCCGGCATCCTTGAAATGCATCACAAAGCCGTCTACCAGGCTGCGCGGTTTGAGGCTGCTGGCGCGGAAGTTGCGCGACTCGGGGAGGATCTTCCAGAACACCGTGGCAGCGATCAACGCCAGGGCGCCGATGATCAGCGTGGCGGTATGCCAACTGACGAAGTCGATCAGCACGCCCATGATCAGGCGCCCGCTCATGCCGCCAATCGCGTTGCCGCCGATGTACAAGCCCATGGCCAGGCCGATGTGTTGCGGGTGGATCTCTTCGCTCAGGTAAGTCATCGCGACGGCTGCCAGGCCGCTCAGGGACAGGCCCACCAGCGCACGCATCAGCAGGATGCCTTCCCAGGACGGCATCAGGCCGCTGGCGATGGTGGCCAGGGCGGCGCAAAACAGCGCGGCGACCATTACCGGTTTACGCCCGAGGGTGTCGGAAATCGGCCCGGTGATCAGCAGGCCAAATGCGAGCATGGCGGTGGCGACTGACAGGATCAGGCTGCTCTGCGCCGCGTTGATGGAAAACTCGTGGGACAGCGCGGGCATCATCGGCTGTACGCAATACAGCAGGGCAAAGGTGGCAAACCCACCGGAGAACAGCGCCAGCACGGTGCGCATGAACATTGGCGTGCCTTTTTCGATGAATTGCTCGTTGAGCTGCGCCACCACCTCATCCAGGGCGGTAGGCGGGACTTCTTGAGCGAATGGAGCGACAGCAGATTTCACGAGGACCTCGGCGAGGGAAAGCCTGCCAGGACTGGCAATGCAAAAAAGAATATAGCTGGCTAATGATTCTTTCCAATATATTGTTCGACCTGTTTGATAGCTTTTACGACCTAAAGAGGTTTGCATGGAATTGCGTCACCTGCGGTACTTCATCGCCGTCGCCGAAGAACTGCATTTCGGCCGCGCCGCGCAGGTGCTGGGCATCTCGCAACCGCCGCTGAGCCAGCAGATCCAGGCCCTGGAGCAAGAGGTGGGCGCGCGCTTGTTTGAACGCACCAATCGTCGGGTCGAGCTCAGTGAGGCCGGGCGCTTGTTCCTGCAAGAGGCGCGACTGGTGCTGGCGCAGGTCGACAAGGCCGCGGATGTCGCTCGGCGTGCCCAGTTGGGAGAGCTGGGGGAACTGAAGATTGGTTTCACGTCTTCCGCACCCTTCAATTCGAGCATTCCGCAGGCGATCTTTGCGTTTCGCCAGGCCTTCCCGGCGGTGCACTTGAGCCTGCAGGAAATGAGCAGCACCGAAGTGGCCGAATCGTTGGTGGATCAATCGATCCAGGTCGGCCTGATGCGCCCGCTGCCGTTGCCGGATTCGCTGAGTGTCATCGAGCTGATGCGCGAACCGCTGGTTGCCGTACTGAACGCCGGCCACCCGCTGGCGGAAGGCAGCGAGCGCGGTTTGCACCTGGCGCAACTGGCGCAGGAGCCGTTTGTATTCTTCCCGCGCAGCTATGGCAGCGGCCTCTACGCGCAGCTGCTCAACCTGGCCCGTGACGCCGGCTTCAGCCCGCACTTCGCTCAGGAAGCCGGGGAAGCGATGACGATTATCGGGTTGGTGGCGGCGGGCTTGGGCGTGTCGGTGCTGCCGGCGTCTTACCAGCGCATACGCATTGATGGCGTGGTGTATCGCACGTTGCTCGATCAGGAAGCGGTCACGGCGGTGTGGCTGGTGCAGCGCAAGGGTGCGCAGTCGCCGAGGGCGAAGGCGTTTGTGGAGTTGTTGACGCGCAAGGCCGTGGTGTAGGCGAAGTCACATATCAGGTAACGGAACTGGCTTAGTGACGGTTGTGCCTTTGAGCACCACCGCCCCGCAGACGCTGCTGGAGCATCATTTGCAGCTACACAGTCATCTTCAGGGCGCGAACCCCATCTGCTGGGCGAAGTGCGACATTGTGGCGACCGTAAGCCTGGGGCGACTGGATCGCATCAAAAGCAAAGACCGTCATGGAAAACGAACTTACAAAATCGCGGAGCTCACCAATGATCAGTTTTCAGCGATAAAAGCAGCGGTGCGCAGTGCGCTGGGGTTGCGATGAAGTGGGTAAGGAATAAGCGGCGCTTTGCCACCGATTGCAGGCGAGTTGTTTTCAGGCATACTGGCCGAGTTCCCGAAAGGGGCTTGTGAGACTCTGAGGATCCTGGGTAACCAGCCATCGCAGAGCCAGGCAGGAAGCGGCGATGACAAGCCAACCTGTTTGTGAAGAGGGCGCCGAAAGGCGCCCTTTGTCGTTTCTGACGGACCGCGATCCTCAGTTCTGCTTCGACGCCCCTGTCTGCTCAAACGACTGCGCCGCAGGTCCCGGCGCGTTACCCACGCCATTGCTGCGCAGCGCCGCCATGATGTCGCGATCGAGCATGCTCACCCAGCGGTTGTAGTTGCGATGGATCTTGCCGTCCTTGTAGCCCAGGTCGCGGCTGTCGCGGTAGGTGATGGCGTAGCTGTTGCGGCTGTAACGGATGTCGATGGCCGCGTAGAACTGGTTGCGCACGGTGATCTGGGCCTGTACGAGTTGTGGGCTGAAACGCTGCACGGTCCACTCACGTTTTTGCAGGGCCGTGACGATGACCTGCTTCATGGTTTCTTCGCTCACCTGAGTGCCGGCCGGCAGCTCGTGCTGGGTGTTGAGCACGGGTTTGCTGGTGCAACCGGCGGCGGTCAGCAAGGCCAGGGTGATCAGGGTGGCGCGTAGCAAGGAAGACATTCCATTTTCTCCAATCAATTAAAAAAAATCAGGCCCAGCGACGGAAAATCAGCGAGGTGTTGACGCCGCCAAACGCAAAGTTGTTGTTCATCACGTAGTCGTGGTGCATCTCGCGAAAGCCGCCCTGCAGGTAATCCAGCTCGCCACATTGCGGGTCGACCACATCCAGGTTGAAGGTGTGTACGTACTGGTCGCGGTTCATCATTTCGATGCTGAACCACGACTCCAGCGCGCCGCATGCACCCAGGGTGTGACCAAGGAAGCTCTTCTGCGAACTGATCGGCATGTGGCGGCCGAACAGGCTGCTGGTGGCCAGGGTTTCGGCAATATCACCTTGATCGGTGGCGGTGCCATGGCCGTTGACGTAGCCAATGGCCGACGGCTCCAGCCCGGCGTCTTCCAGGGCCAGCTCCATCGCGCGGCGCATGGTTTTCTGCTCCGGGCGGGTGGTGTGCTGGCCGTCGGCGTTGCTGCCGAAACCCACGAGTTCGGCGTGGATGTGCGCACCGCGCGCCAACGCGTGTTCCAGTTCTTCGAGCACCAGCATGCCGCCGCCTTCACCGATCACCAGGCCATCACGGCCGCTGTCGTACGGACGTGGGCTGGTCTGCGGCGCGTCGTTTTTCAGGCTGGTGGCGTAGAGCGCATCAAACACCATGGCTTCGGTGGGGCACAGCTCTTCGGCGCCGCCGGCGAGCATCAACGGCAGGCGTCCGAACTTGATCGCTTCATACGCATAGCCGATGCCCTGGCTGCCGCTGGTGCAGGCGCTGGACGTCGGGATCAGCCGCCCGGTAAGGCCAAAAAAGATGCTGATATTCGCTGCCGTGGTGTGCGGCATCATGCGCACATAGGAGTTGGCATTCAGCCCCTCGGCCACCGAGTTCAGCAGCATGTTGCCGAATGCCTTGATCTCGTCGGTGCTGCCGGTGGACGAGCCACAGGCCACGCCCATGCGCCCGTCCTTGATCGACTCGTCGCCGAGCAAGCCGGCATCCTGCAACGCCTGCTCCGCCGCCCACACTGCCAGGCGCGACACGCGGCCCATGCTGCGCAGTTGCTTGCGCGTCCAGTGGGCCGGCACCACGAAATCGTCAATCGGCCCGGCCAGGCGCGTGTTCAGTTCGGTGAAACGGTCCCACTCGTCCATGCGCCGAATGCCGCTGCGGTTGGCGCGAAAGTTGGCGGCGATGGTGTCCCAATCGCTGCCCAGGGAGGTCATGCCGGCCATGCCGGTGACGACGACGCGTTTCATCAGCACAGGCCTCCGTTCACGGCCAACACCTGGCGCGTGATGTAGCCGGCTTCGGCCGACATCAGGAAATTCACTGCACCGGCCACTTCTTTCGGGGTGCCCATGCGCTGCGCCGGGATCATTTTCATCAGTTCTTCGACCGGCACGTTCTCATCCAGCATCGCGGTGTCGATCAAGCCGGGGGCTACACAGTTGACGGTGATCTTGCGCTTGCCCAGCTCGATGGCCAGCGCCTTGGCCGCGCCAATCAGACCGGCCTTCGACGCGCTGTAATTGACCTGCCCACGGTTGCCGATCAGCCCCGACACCGAGGTGATGCACACAATGCGGCCGGCGGCGCGACGACGAATCATCGGCATCATCACCGGGTGCAGCACGTTGTAGAAACCGTCGAGATTGGTGCGCATCACCACGTCCCAATCGTCTTCGGACAAGGCCGGGAACGCGCCGTCACGGGTCAGGCCGGCATTGAGCACCACGCCGTAGTAGGCGCCATGCTGCTCCACGTCGGCTTCAAGGATTTGCTTGCAGCTGGCGCGATCGGCCACGTCAAACTGCAGCACCCGCGCCTTGCGGCCCAGGGCTTCAATCTCGACCTGCACCGCGTCCGCTTCCGCGCGGCCGCTGCGGCAATGCAGCACGATGTCATGCCCGGCCTGCGCCAGACGCAGGGCAATGGCGCGGCCGATGCCACGGCTGGAGCCGGTGACCAGTACGGATTCAGTCATGGCGTTTCGTCCTTCGATTCATCTAAATAGGTGGCCGCCTGGGGCGGTCGAAATACATTCAAGCGCGCGCTGGCCTGGATACCGTCGCCGGTGAGGTGGCATTCGAACACACCCATGCCGTTGTCGTCTTCCAGCGAGCGCAGGCCGTGGATACGCAGTTCGGCGCCTGCCGGAAAGTGTTCCACGTTGCACTCGAACTTACGCGTGCCGAGCAGGAAGCCCAGCTCCACTGCTTCGCCGTTCTGGCGCGCGCGGCACCCGGCATACGCGGCGACGCTCTGCGCCATCAGCTCGATGCCAACCCAGGCCGGCAGGCTGCCGTCCGGGCGGTTGAACAGGCCGCCGGGCTTGACGGTAAGGCGCGTGTGAATCTGCTCTTCATCGAACGACAGCACCTGGTCGATCAGGATCATGTCGCCCGCGTGGGGCAGCAATTGGGCGAGTGGCCAATCAATCATGGGGCCTCTGCGATTATCAGGCTGACGTTGTTACCGCCGAAGGCAAACGAGTTGCTCATCAGGCAGCGTTTTTCCAAGGTGTCGCCGGTCTGCGTCCATTGAAGGGCGGGCAGCGCCGGGTCGGCCTGGCCGTCCCACACATGCGGCGGCACGCTGCCGTGGGTCAGGCTCAGCCAGCAGAACGCCGCTTCCAGCGCGCCGGCTGCACCGAGGGTGTGGCCGCTCATGGGTTTGGTCGACGAACAGGCCACGCCGTGGGGAAACAGGCTGGCCACGGCCAGGCTTTCCATGGCGTCGTTGTGCTGGGTGGCGGTGCCGTGCAGGTTCAAGTAACCGATCTGCTCGGGTACCAGCTTCGCGCTGGCCAGAGCCTTGCGCATCGCCTGCAATGCGCCTTTGCCGGTAGGCTCGGGCGCGGAGATATGGTGCGCGTCGCAACTGGCGCCACTGCCCAGCAGGGCAATCGGTGCCGGTTGTTGGGTCATCAGAAACAGCACGGCCGCTTCGCCGATATTGATGCCATTGCGGTTCACTGAAAACGGATTGCAGCGCTCGCTGGAGACCGCCTCCAGCGCGGTAAAACCGTTGAGTGTCAGCTTGCACAGGCTGTCGACACCGCCGCAGATCACCGCGTCGCACACGCCCAGATCCAGCAGGCGTTGGGCGCTCATCAACGCGCGGGCGCTGGAGGTGCAGGCGGTAGAAATCACATAGGCCGGGCCGCTCAGTTGCAGCCAGTCGGCGAGGAAGTTGGCGGGGGCGCTGAGTTCCTGTTGCTGGTAGTCGTAGTCGCCGGGGAACTGCTTGTCGCGCAGGTAATTGGCGATGCCGCGGCTGGCCTCGTCGATGCCCGAGGTGCTGGTGCCCAGCACCACACCGACTCGCGAGGCGCCATAGGTGTGAATGGCCTGGCGGATCTCGCCCTCGATCTGCAACGCCGCTTCCAGCAACAACTGGTTGTTGCGGCTGCTTTGCTGGTTCAGTTCGAGCGGAATAGTCACCAGCTCGCTGCGCACGCCGCCGACCGGCAACACGCGTTCCGGCACCCAGCCGCTTTCGGCGCGCATGCCCGAGCAGTCGCCGGCAAACAGGCTGCGGCTGACCTCGGCCTGGCCGCGTCCCAGGGCGCAAATCACGCCCAGCGCATTCAGATAAGCCGTCATCGAGCGACCCCCAGCGGTGTGATGCGATAGCTCAGCGGTTGGCCCGTCATGTTCACGCTGAACACCTCTGAAGACTGATAGACGATTTGCCAATGGCCCGGCAGCGTGCGTGTGAGGTCCATGGCCTGGGCGCTCGGGTAAAGCGCGCGCACGTCATCCGATGAAGTCAGGGCAAACAGCAAGGCAGCAAACAGCTCGCGCGCCGCCGGGTTGGGCGGCAGCAGACCATCGGCCTGCCACTGGCCATCGAGCAGTTTTTGCCGGGCCTGGGGAATGCCCAGCGGGTCCATCATCGACCAGCGAAGGGCCGCGCCTTCGCGCTGGATCACCAACAGCCAGTCCTGGCTCTGGCCACCCGAAAGGCGCTGCACATGCAATTGCATCGGCAAGGCCAGCGCCGGGGTTTTTGCGGGCAGCGGCGGTTGGCTGGCGCAGGCGCTCAGCAGCAACAGGCAACCGATCAACAGCAGACGGATCATGGTGCGACGCTCGCTGCAGGTTTGCGCGCCACGCAGTTGACCAGCGTCTCTTCGCGCTGGCCCACCGGTGGCGGGTTGCGCAGGCCCCAGCGCTCGAGCAGGCCAAAATCACTGGAACGGCTCCACCACAGATACGGGTACGAGACGTTCTGCGGGGCGAATTCAAACCCCTGCTCGCGCAGCATCTCCAGGTATTCGTCGGCGCTTCTCTGCACGTGCATCGGGTGGCGGAACAGCCAGCGAATCACCCAGGTATCGATATAGGCTTCGGTGGACTCGGCAAACAGCAGGTAGCCGCCCGGCTTGAGCACGCGGTAGAACTCCTTCAAGGCGCGATGCTGTTCCACCAGATGGTGGAAGGTCTGGTGGCAGAACAGGATATCGACGCTGGCGTCGGGCACCTCAAGGGTGGCGCAGTCACTGCCGATCAGCTCGACGGCCAGGCCCTGGCGCTCGGCTTCGGCCTTGCTCAGCGCCAGGCTATGCGGGTCGGCATCCACGCCGATCAGGCGCTGCGGCGCGAACACCTGCTGCAAATACTGGAACGACTTGCCCTGGCCGCAACCGGCGTCCAGCAGCACCGGCGCTGCCGGCAATGGCTCGGTGAACAAGCTGCGCAAGTCGTTGATCGCCACGCGCAACACGTGGTGCTGCCAAGTGTGGCTGCGCAGGAACCAGAAACCGAACCGGGTTTCTTCGACGTAGTTTTTACTCAGGTAGTTTTTTTCCAGCGCTGGACTGCTCATACCGGCTCACTCGCGCAAATCTCCGACAACATCCGCAACCGCCGCTTGGGCTCGCTGACAAACGGGTTGCGCTCATCCCATGCGTAGCCGGCGAGGATCGAGCTGATCATCCGGCGAATGTCCGGCGAGCTGCCCGGATGGAAAATCACATCCTGGAAGGTGCCGGCGTACCAGCCTTCGACGTAGCAGCGGAAGGTGTCGACGCCGCGTTTCAACGGCTCGGCAAACTCGGTTTGCCAGTCCACTGTTTCGCCTTTGAGTTGGCGATGCAGCAAGCCTGCCGCCATGCTCGCCGAGCGCATGGCGATGGTCACGCCGGACGAAAATACCGGGTCGAGGAATTCTGCCGCGTTGCCCAGCAGCGCAAAGCCCGGACCGTGCAGGGTTTTGACGTTGGCCGAGTAGCCGCCGATGGTGCGCGCAGGCGTGTCCCACACGGCGTTTTGCAGCACGCCGGCCAGGCTTGGCGTTTCAGCGATAAAGCCGCGCAGGCACGCGTCGAGGTCGCTGTCGCGGCCGTCGAAATGCGCCTTCGCTGCGACCACGCCCACCGAGCAGCGGCCGTTGCTGAATGGGATGGTCCAGAACCAGATGTCACGCTGGGTCGGGTGGGTGGTTACGAGGATTTTGGTGCGGTCGAAACCGGGGTGTTCGATGCGGTCTTCGACGTGAGTGAACACCGCCTGGCGCACCGGGAAATTCGATGGCGCCTCAAGGTCCAGCAGGCGCGGCAACACACGGCCATAGCCGCTGGCGTCGAGCACAAATTTGGCCTTGAGGTGGTATTCGCTGCCATTCTCGCGGCGCACGTGCAGGTAGCGGCTGTCACCGGAAAAATCCACACCGACGACGCTTTCGCCGTAGCGAATGTCGACGCCTTGCAAGGTGGCCTGGTCGGCCAGCAATTTGTCGAATTCACCGCGCTGCACCTGGAAGGTGGTGGGTTTGCCGTGGCTGAACGTGTCGCCAAAATCAAACGCGCTGTAGCGCTCGCCCCAGGCAAACGCAGCGCCGGTTTTTACCTGGAAACCCGCCGCCTGCACGGCCTCGAGCATGCCGGCTTCTTCGATAAAATCGATGCAGTGCGACAGCAGGCTTTCGCCAATCGAGAAGCGTGGAAAATGCTGGCGCTCGATAATCAATACATCATGCCCGTTGCGCTTTAACAGCGCGGCGGCGATGGCACCGGACGGGCCGGCACCGATCACCACCACCTGGCGACGTTCCATTTCAACTGTGGGCACGAGGGCTCCTTGCCGCTATGGCGATAATCACATTCATAAGGCGTGCTTCTGATGGCCGGCCCAGGGCGCCAGCATAAAGCTGAAGGCCAGGCCCAGGCTGACCGACAGGCCGAAATTGCTCACGGCCGGTGTACTCGACACCGCCAGCAGGCCAAACGACAACCAGGTCGTCAGCGCCGCCAGCAGCGTACCTAAAAGACTCACGGCAGGGCCGCCGATCTGTTCGCGCATCAAGATCGCGTAGTCAACGCTGATCGCCGTGACCAGCAGCAGGCCGAACAGGCTGAACAAAGTCAGTGGCTGGCCCAGCCAACCCAGGCTGGCCAGGCTGCACAGCGCCGCGAGCAGCGGCAGGGCGACGATGCGCAAGGCGCCGCCAAACCCGAACGGCAGGATCAGCAACAGCACGATCAGCACGCACGACATCAATTTCAATTCAGCGGCGCTGATCTGCGTGTCGGCGAACACCCGGTTCAAGTCGCCCAGGCGGTCCACCAACTGCACGCCAGGCAGGTCCAGCGCCTGCACCCGCAGCAGCGCCGGGTTGTTCAAGCCTTGCAAGCTGACCATCGCCGCCACGCCGCCGTCCACCGGGCCCAGCCACAGCGTGCGCCAAGGCTCGGCGAGCGGGCCGACCAGCGCCGCGTCGATGTCTTCGGTGGGCAAGGCTTGCAGTTGCGCGATTTCGGCGTGCAGGGCGCTGGCGGGCACGCCCAGGTCCAACAGCGGCTGCCAGTGTTGCGGCAATTGGTTGAGCGCGTCGCGCAGCTGTTGCTGCTCGGCGGGCAGGTTGACCAGTTGGTTGAGCGCCAGGTAGCCCTGCAGCTTGTCCATGTTCACCAGTTGGTCCAGGCGCTGGCCCAGGGCGGCCTGACGTTCGAGCAACTGCTGCTGATTGTCGGCGCGCACCAGAAAGAACTGGCTGGTGGGCTGGAACCCGGTGATGCGCGCCACGGCCTGGGCTTCCTGCAGCAATTGCGGCGGGGCGCCGATCCATTGGCGGATATCATTCTTGCTGTTCAGGTGCCACAGGCCACCGGCGCAAAACAGCAGCACCAGCGCCAGGAGCAGCGGGCTCGGCAAGTGTTTGATCAAGGTGGCCCGCAGCAGCCACAGGCCTTCAGCGATGCGCAGCGGCCATTGCGCCGGGCGCAGGTCCACGCCGTTGAGCAGCGCGGGCAACAGGCACACGGCTGACAGGTAGGCACCGACCAGGCCTGCGGCAGAGAACACCGCGATTTGCGTCAGCGCCGGGAACGGCGTCCAGGCCAGCGCCAGGTAGCCGATGCAACTGGTCGCCAGGCTCAGGCTCAACCCCGGCAGGGTCAGGCGCAACGCCGGCCAGCTGCGCCACGGCTGCAGGCTCCAGCTTTTGGACAGGTAATGCAGCGGGTAATCCACCGCCACGCCGATCAGGCTGGAGCCGAGCACCAAGGTCATCACATGCATATGGCCGAACAGCGCCACACAGGCCACCGCGCCAAACAGCATGCCCACCAGCACCGGCACAAAGGCCAGCAGCACACGCCAGCGGCGGAAGGCGAGCAACAGCAACAACAGGATGCCCAGCGTGGCGCCGCCGCCTACCCAGGTGATTTCCCGGGTCGCCTGCTGCTGCCCATTGGCCGCATAGAGCAAACCGCTGGCGGCGAGCAATTGCGCGCCCTGTTCGCCGGCCTGCGCGCGGCTGGCCTGGAGCAGATCCGCCACTTGCACCGGCAGTTTCATATCAAAGGCATTGCCGGTGGTGCGCGCCCGCAACATCACCCAGCTTTTGCCGTCGGCATCGGCGATCAAGGTGCCGCTGCCGATATCCAGTTGCACCGAGCCGTGTTGCGGCTGGCTGTTCTGGATACGCCCGGTCAGGCCCAGCCAGTCGTCCTGGCTCGGCACCAGGCTGAACCCGGTGAAGGGGTCGAACAGTGCTTGCACGCGCTGTTGGATGAAGGCGTCGGGGTGCTCGATCAGTTGTTCGCGGTCCTTGGCCGAGAGCATCGCCAGGCGCCCGCGCAGCAATTGCTCGCGCAGGGCCGGCAAGTCGGCCTGCAGGTTCCACTGCACCTTTTCAAACAGCCCGCTGGCCTGCCAGCGCTCGCCCAATTGCTGCGCCACCGCCACGGCTGTTTGCCGATCCGCATGCCCGACCAATACCAGCATTTCGCGGTTCAGCGGCTCCTGCATGCGTTGTTCGGCTTTGAGCTCAAGCGCATCCGGCGTGCTGCCCGGCACCAGCTCCATCAGGTTGGCCGACAGCGGCGCGCCATGGCGCCACTGCCAGCCGGCCAGCGCCAGCACGGCCACCAGCAGAATCAGGAACAGGCGCGGCAGCAGGCGCTCACTGGGCAAAGTCGTGTTGCTCCGCATCGCTTAACGGTTGGGCGGCAGTGCTGTCCTGCATGCGCAGCACGGTGCTGTCGCCTTGGGTTTCCAGCAGTTGGATGGTCTGCACCAACTCGCCGCCGTCGATATTGATCTGGGTGAAGACCTGCTTGAGCAGCAATGAGCGCGGGATCAGCGTCAGCTTCCATTGCTTGGCTTCGCCTTGCAGTTGCAATTCGAAGTCGCGTTGCAGGCCGCTGCTGTCGCCTTGGAGTACGGCGAGGAACAGGCGGTTCTGCTCGGCCCCGGCGCTCTTGTTTGGCAGCAGTTGCCAGCCATTGGCGTCACGGCGCGCGATGCCTTGGGCGCTGATGCGGTAGTCCTGCTGCAGCGGGGTTTTCAACAGCCACAGCAGGCCATGGTCTTTGGCGAGCACGAAGGTGCCTTTGCTGACCAGGGGTTGGGGCAGGGCGCGCAGGTGTTTTTCCTGGATGAAGTTGCCGTGGATCACCGAGGGCTTGGCCAACTGATCGCTCAGCTGTTGCAGATCAAAAGCATGGGCGAAACCTGGAATGCTTAATAACAGAGTCAACGCGATCCCTGTGGGAGCGGGCTTGCTCGCGAAGGACGTTAACGATGACGCGGACCGTCTGATACTACACAGGGCCCTCAAGACCTTCGCGGGCAAGCCCGCTCCCACAGGGAATCTCATTTCAAGGCTCTCTCTACGGCGTCTGTAAAGACGTTGGGGGAGGCCAGCTGCATTTCGCGGCTGGCGATTTCTACCGCCACTTGCACGGTGCTGGCGCGGGTCAGACGTTCGCCGCTGGCGAGGTCGGTGATCAGGTAATTGACCTTCAAACGGTTCTCCCACTCCACCAAACTGGCGCGCACATTGATCGTCTGGCCGAACACCGCGCCGCGCACGTAGCGCAGCTGCATGTCGATCACTGGCCATGCGTAGCCGGACTCGAGCATTGCCGTGTAGTTATGGCCGATCTTGTCCAGCAGCGCGCAGCGCGCCACTTCCAGATACTTCACGTAATGCCCGTGCCACACCACGTGCATGGTGTCGATGTCGAAAAACGGCACGAGGATTTCAGTGTCGCAATGCAACACGCCCTGGCTACGCATGCAGCCTCCAGTGTTGCTCGGCAATACGTTTGAGGCACAGGCGCAGTTCGCCTTCCAGCGCACGGTCTTCGATGACCGGCGGGAAGTCCTTGGCCAGTTCTGCATGCATGGCGGCCAAGGCCGGCGGCAGGGCGCGTGCATCTTCAGCCTGGGCGCGCAGCCACACGCCTTGGTTGGCCGCGAGCAGCGTGGCGGCGGCGACTTGCTCGGTCAGCTCCAGCACGCGGATCGCATCGCGGGCGGCGATGGTGCCCATGCTCACTTTGTCCTGGTTATGGCACTCGGTGGAGCGCGAGAACACGCTGGCCGGCATGGTGTTTTTCAACGCTTCGGCGGTCCAGGCGCTGGTGCCGATCTGCACGGCCTTGAAACCGTGGTTGATCATCGCGCGGTCGGCCGGCGCGCCGGACAGGTTGCTCGGCAGGCCGTGGTTGTAACGCACGTCCACCAGCAGCGCGAGCTGGCGGTCGAGCAGGTCGGCGACGTTGGCCACCAGGGTCTTGAGGCTGTCCATGGCAAAGGCGATGTGCCCGCCGTAGAAGTGCCCGCCGTGCAGCACGCGCTCTTCTTCGGCGTCGATGATCGGGTTGTCGTTGGCGCTGTTCAGTTCGATTTCGATAAACGAGCGCAGCCAGTTCAGGCTGTCGGCCAGCACGCCAAGCACGTGCGGTGCGCAGCGCAGCGAGTAGCGGTCCTGCAGGCGGTGCAGCGGGGCGGTCGGTGCATCAATCGCCAGGTCTTTGCGCAGCCACGCGGCGACTTGCATTTGCCCCGGGTGCGGCTTGGCGGCGAACAGGCGCTCGTCGAAGTGTTCCGGGTTGCCTTGCAGCGCCACGACGTTCATTGCAGTGATGCGCGTGGCCAGTTGCAGCAGGTAGTCGGCGCGGGCGAAGGCCAGGCAGGCCAGGCCGGTCATGACGGCAGTGCCATTCATCAGGGCCAGGGCTTCCTTGGGGCGCAGTACCAGCGGCTCCCAACCGAGTTCGCGGTGCACGTCAGCCGCCTGGCGACGCTCGCCACGGAACATCACTTCACGCTCGCCGGACAAGGTCGCGGCCACGTACGACAGCGGCGTCAAATCACCGCTGGCGCCCACCGAGCCTTCTTCCGGAATCAGCGGCAGTACGTCGTGTTCCAGAAACGCATGCAGACGCTCGAGCAATTCCACACGCACCCCGGAAACGCCGTGGCACAGCGACTGCAAACGCGCTGCCAGCACGGCGCGGGTGGCTTGTGCGTCGAGCAATTTGCCCAGGCCGCAACCGTGAAAGGTATACAGATGACGCGGCAGCGCCTCGACGTGCTGCAACGGCACCGCCACCACGCACGAGTCGCCGTAGCCGGTGGTCACGCCGTAGATCACGCCTTCCTTGTCCAGCAGCGAGTCGAGGAACTGCGCGCCTTTGGCAATGCGCTGGCGGTACGCGGCGTCGCCCTGCAACTGCGTGGGCGCCTGACGGTTGGCCAAGGCCAGCACGTCTTCAATGCGCAAAGCGCGTTCGCCAAAGGTTACTGGCTCAAGATGCGTCGTCATCGGTTTTCCAGAAAGGGTAAAAGTTGAACCACTGTTGGGGCGCTTCCAGGCAGAACTGGCCCAGGCGTGCGGCGTAGCGCGCGGTCCACAGGGCGATGACCTGCTCGCGGGTGCTGCGCTTCCATTCGATCAATTGCGCGAACGGCTCGATGGTCAGGCGATAACGACCGTCGTGCTTCAGGCACATCAGCAGGTTCACCGGGCATTTGAGCAGCCCGGCCAGCAGCCACGGGCCTTGCGGGAACGCCGCGTCAAAGCCGAGGAAATCCACGCGCACCTTGCGCCCGCCGTGCAGCGGCACGCGGTCGCCGGCAATCGCCAGCCACTCGCCGTCGTCCAGGCGCTGGCTGAGCAGCAGCATGGTCGCCGGGTCCAGTTCGCTGACCTGGATCAGGCGCAGATGCGTGGCCCCGGCTTCGCCCAGCAGGCGGTTGAAACGCTCGGCGTGCTTGGTGTGCACCAGCACGTTCATGGTGACTTGCTCACCGATCTCGGCCAGCGCGCGGCACACTTCGAGGTTGCCCAGGTGCGCGCCCACCAGCATCTGCCCGCGCTCGCCGCGCAGTTGCCCGCGCAATTGCGCCGGGTCGTTGATTTCGATCTGTTCGATGCGCAGCTTGCCGTTCCACACGTCGAGTTTGTCGAGCAGCGAGTCGGCAAACGCCATGAACTGGCCGAAGACTCTTTTATGCGTGGGCCGCAGCTCATCGCGCCCGCTCCAGTCGGCCAGGCGTTGCTGGTATTCCCAGGCGCTGTGGCGCGCGGTGCGGCCGAACACGAAAAAGTACAGCACGATGCTGTACAGCAAAGGGCTCAGCAGGCGACGGCCGAGGACCTTGGCGGCGACGGCAGTGAGCTTCATCAGCCAGAAGCTGCCGCGCTCCTCGCGGTCGGCCCAGTGTTTGGTGCGCTCGCTCATGCCTGCCACCGTCGCCACAGAATCATCGGCGCGCGCACCAACATGCCGAAAAACAGCCGCGTGTGCATGGCCGAGATGCGCACGTTGTCGCGGAACAGGCGGAAGTGCGACAAGCCATCGGCGGGGTAATGCACCTGGGTCGGCAGCCAGCGCATCGGCTGGTTACGCCAGGCCAGGCGCACCAGGATGTCGGAATCGAAATCCATGTGCGTGCCGATGTAGGCCGAGTCCATCAGCGCGAGCGTAGGCGCCAGCGGGTACACGCGAAAGCCGCACATCGAGTCGCGAATCTGCAGCGACAGGGTGTTGATCCACACCCATACGTGGGTCAGGTAGCGCGCGTACAAGCGGCCTTTGGGCACGCTGTCGTCGTATTCGGGGTAGCCGCAGATCACCGCGTCGGGGTGCCTGCGTGAGGTATCGAGAAAGCTCTCGACTTCGCGCAGGTCGTGCTGGCCGTCGGCGTCCACTTGCAGCGCATGCGTGAAGCCCCGGCGTGCGGCTTCGCGAAAGCCAGCCATGACCGCGCCGCCTTTGCCTGTGTTGTTGGGCAAGGTCAGCAAGGTGACGTTATCGAGCGTTGCCAGTTGCGCCAATACCGCCGCGCACGCCGGGCTGCTGCCGTCGTCGACCAGCAGGCACGGCAGGCCACTGTTCAACAAGCTGTGCACCACGGCCGGTACGGCGGCTTCGTGGTTGTAGACCGGGATGAGCGCGCAGGGGTTATGCATGGCTGACCCAACCGACGGGTAGCGGACTTACTGTGGTGAGCGCGCTTGTTGTGGCGAGCGGGCTCATTGTGGCGAGCAGGCTTGCCCTGCGTTGGGCTGCGAAGCGGCCCAAAAACCTGCCAACTCGGTATGCCTGACACACCTCGATTACCTTACTGGGGCTGCTTCGCAGCCCAGCGCAGGGCAAGCCTGCTCGCCACAAAAAGTCTGCTGGCCACAGGAAACCCGCTGGCCACAAAAGGTTATGCACTTGGCGCCTCCAACACTATCCGGCCGCTGGAGCAGGCGGCGACGCCATTGCGGTAGGCAAAATACAGCTTGCCGCGTTCCTGGTCGAAGCGCAGGTGCAGTTCAACCTGATCGCCGGGGCGCACCAGTTGCTGGAACTTGAGCACTTCCATGCCGGCAAAGGTCGTGGGCACATCCAGCAGTTGCTGGCCGAGGTTGAACGCCCATTCCACTTGCACCACCCCCGGCAACACCGGCGTGACCGGGAAGTGGCCGCTGAAATACGCCAGGTCCGGCGGGATGCTCAGTTGCACGGTCCATTCGCCGTCAGCCTCGACTTGCTCCAGCACTTCCGGCGCTTTTGGCCGGGGTGCCAGCAGCAACGCCTCTACCTCGGTCTGCGGCAGTTTGCCCTGGCTGTTCAGCGGCAACTGGCGCAGCAACCGCCAGCGACGCGGCAGTGCCAAGGCTTCGCAATGTTGGCTCAAATGCTGGCGCAGGGTTTGAGTGACGGCGCGGCGGCCTTGATTGCGCAGGGCATGCAGGCCATCGGCGCTCAACACCACCAATGCGCCGAGGGAGGCGCGGTTTTCCTGCACCACGCCCAGGCGGGTTTCGGCGACCCAGGCGTGGGCCATCAGCGCCTGTTCGAGCATCGGCAGGGAGATGCGTTTCTCTTCCAGCTTGACGATACGGTCCAGGCGGCCGAGCAACTCGAAGCGCCCGTCAGAGTGAATGCGGGCGGCATCGGCGGTCTGTTCAATGTGCCCGGCCGGTAGATAAGGTGATGCAATGCGCAGGGCGCCGTCGGCATCCTGGCTCAGTTCTACCTCGGCAAACGGCTGCCACGGCTGCGCGCCTTGGCGCCAGGCAATGCCGCCGGTTTCCGAGCTGCCGAGGATTTCCGTCGGCCATTGCTGCAAACGGTCGTACAGGCTGCCGGCAGCCTCGATGGGCAGCGCGCCACCGGACGAAAATACCCGCGACACGTGGCTCAGGGCGGGCCAGTCGAGGTTGTCGCCCATGCGTTTGAGCAGCGCGGGGCTGGCGACCCAGGCAAATTGTGGGTGTTCGCGGCTGGCGCGCTGCAGGTCTTCGGGGAAGGCCAGTTGTTTGCGTACAAAGGTGCGCCCGGCGCACAGCGGCCACAACACCCGGAACAGCAACCCGTAGATGTGCTGGGTGGCGACGCTGCCGATGATGCAGGCGTCGTTGAGGTCTGCGCCCCACAAGGCCTCCAGCGCTTCCACTTCGTTGGCAAGTTGGCGCAGGGTCTTGTCGATGCGCTTGGGCTCGCCGCTGGAGCCGGAGGTGCACAGGCTCAAGTGGCAGGCGTCCAGGTCGAGCGCGGCGGCGCTCAACGGCGCCTGGTACAGCGTGTCGAGATCGGCGGCCTCAACCAGCCAGGCGTCCACGGCGTCGTCCCAGCGCTGGCGGGTCTGGGGTTGCAGGTCGGCCGGCAGCAGCACGCTGACCCCGGCCCGCCAAGCGCCCAGCAGGGCAATGGCCAACATGCTGGCGTCTTCCAGGTGCACGGCCAAACGCCGGATGCCGCGCGCTTGCAGGCCCGCCGCCAAGCTCAGGGAGTGCGCCCACAGTTGGGCATGGTTCATTTCAGGCTCGGTGGTGACCCAGCGCTGTTGCAGCGGCTCAAGCAGCAGGTGCTCAAGTTTCAACCCATTCATACGCGGCCTCGAACCCTTTGTCGTACCAGCCATTCCACGGCAAACAACAACCCCATCAGCCCGTAGGCGATCAGGCCGTTGTACAACGTCCACCAGCCCAGCGGCGCCCACAGGGTGAGGGCGGCGGCGAGCAGGCCATTACACAGAAAAAATACACTCCACACCACGGTGACCTGACGCGTATAGCGGATGGCCTCGGGCGGCAGTTGCGGTTCAGTGATGCGGGCCAGGCGCTCGACCATCGGCGGGCCGTATTTCAGACTCAAGCCGAACAGCGCCAGCATGAACACGCTGACCAGGCTGGGGTACCAGCGCAGCAGCTGCGGGTTGTCGAACCAGGCCAGCAGCAGGCAAAACACGATCACCGCCATCGCCATCCAGCGGCTGCCCGGGCGGCGTGCGCCGGTCAGCGCGCGCAGCAACCACAGGCTGCCCAGCAGCAGGCCGAATTGCCACGGCGCAAAGTGCTCGGTGCCGTAATACACCGCAAAAGGGTACAACAGCCCCGCCAACAACAGGCCAAGGCCGATCAGCCGGCTCATGCGGCAGGTGCGACCAGACGGTACACCGCCTCAACCACGTCGTTCACGGTGCGCACGGCCTTGAATTCTTCGGCGGCGATCTTTTTGCCAGTCTGGCGCTTGATGTGATCGATCAAGTCCACGGCGTCGATGCTGTCGATTTCCAGGTCCTGGTACAGATTGGCGTCGAGGGTGACGCGCGAAGGCTCCAGTTCAAACAGTTCCACCAAGGCGTCGCGCAGGGTGTTGAAAATATCGTCACGAGTTTGCATGGTCCGGTCTCAAGCTGCCTGTCTGGCCGTGACGAACGCCGCAAGGCTGGCCACGTTGGTGAAGTGATTGCGCGTGTCTTTGGCGTCGGCATCGATCTTGATGCCGTACTTTTTCTGGATCGCCAGGCCCAATTCCAGGGCGTCTACCGAATCCAGGCCCAGGCCTTCGCCGAACAGGGTCTGCTCGCTGCCGATGTCGTCGACGCTGATGTCTTCCAGGCCCAGGGCCTCGATGATCAGCATCTTTATGTCGTGCTCAAGGCGGTGTTGGTCGCTCATCTTCGGCGAGCTCCTTAATGAAATAGTGGTGCAGGTAATCGTTGAGCTTGCGTGAAGCCTGGGGCGCGGGCCCGAGTGCGGCAAAGGTGTGTGGTTCTATATCGGCACCCACGCGCAAACTGAAGTGAAATCGACGTTTGGGAATGCGGTACCAGGGTTCTGCCTTGGTCAACGTCGTAGGGCTGACCTTGATCACCACGGGGGTGATGATTGTCGCACCGCGCAGCGCGATGGCGGCGCCACCGCGATGAAAGGCGGGCGCCGCGCCGGGTGTGGTGCGGGTGCCCTCGGGGAAAATGATCAGGGTCTGGCCCTGGCGTAACGCCTCGGCGGCGGCGTCGAGCATGTCGGCGCTGCCGTCATTGCTGATATAGCCTGCATCGCGCACCGGCCCGCGGGTGAACGGGTTCTGAAACAGGCTCTGCTTGACCACGCAGTTGGTCTGGCGCATCAGGCCGATCAGGAACACCACGTCGATCAGCGATGGGTGGTTGGCGATGATCATCTGGCCCGGGCGACCGAGCTTTTCCGCGCCTTCGACGCTGTACGTCAGCACGCCGGCGCGCTGCATCAGGCGGACGAAGAACCAGAACAGTTTGCTGATGGTGTGGCGGGCGCGGCGCTGATGTTTTTCAGCGCTGCCTGGCAGGCAACTGAGCAGCGGAAACACCAGCAAACGCAGGCACAACCCGCCGACGCCGAAGAAGAAAAAGCTCGCGGCGGTGGCGAACAGGCGCCAGTAATAGGCGTCCCGGGGTTTTTCGGTCAGGGCTTGCGTTGCCAGTTCCATACACGGTTCTTCCAGGCATGTTGGCAGGCAACCTGTTCGGTGAGCAGGGTGCGTAGCAGGTTCAGGGCGTGGGGCCACTGGGTTTGAGTGAGTTGGACAGCGCCGCTGTTTAGTTCCAGTCGCCACTCGTCGCCCGGTGTCAGCAGCAGGCCGAGGGCGTAGGGGAAGGGCACGTCATGAATCCAGCGAGCATAGGCTTCGGGGGGCTGTTCCTCGGTGATCACCAGCAACACCGCCGGGGCACCTTCGTTGAGCAGCGCGGCGGCTTCGAGCATGCCGTGCTCCAGGCCGTCGCCTGCGGCGGCGAGCGCGGTCATTTCGCTGGTTTCATTGCGCAGGATCGACCACAGGCCGATCACCGCGTTATGCACCGATAGGCTGAACTGGGTCGGCGACAGTGGCTGGCCGTCGGCCAGATCACTGAGGATGTCGAGGGTGCGCGGGGTTTCGCCGTGCCGGGAAATAAACACCAGCGGCAGGTCTTGCAGGCCTTCGGCCAGGGGCCAGCCGACGCTGAACGCCATGCGTGCCAGGCGGCTCAGGCGTCGGCGCTGCATGGCCGGCAAAAAGGACACGTCAGGCCAAGCATCGCTGGCAGGCAGCGCCACTGGGGCCTGGCACCAGGCGTGCCAGTCGTGCGCACTCTCCAGGCCGGGAGCCCAGGCGCGCCATTGGGCGATGTTGAAAGTGATCACTGAGAAGTTATCCCGCCCCTGCGGGCTTCCATGTGCGGCCGTTGGCCCCGAATACCGGGACAGGGAACGCAGGCCGAATGGCGCGCATTATCCCGGTGCTGCGGGCTTCTAGCAAACTTTGGTAAAGAATTGTTCACGGCTGATTACAATTTACTGGGAAAGATTTACAGATTGTCCTTTACGCGAGGACTGACGGGGTTGTCGGAGTATTCCTTTTAGTTTGTCGGCGCTGGATTACGGGTATCGCGCATCCGGCCGTGCAATGCGCCAGTGCATGGATGAACGAGGTAGCTAACAGGCGCTTTTGCCCTCTACACTCGGACATTCATTGATACACGGAGGTTTTTCCATGCGGCGTGTGGTGTTCAATCAGAAAGGCGGCGTTGGCAAGTCCAGCATTGCCTGCAACCTGGCGGCGGTCAGCGCCAGTGAAGGCTATCGAACCCTGTTGGTGGACCTCGATGCGCAAGCCAACTCGACTCAGTACCTCACCGGGCTGACCGGCGACGATATCCCGATGGGCATCGCCGAGTTCTTCAAGCAAACCCTGTCATCCGGGCCGTTTTCCAAAAAAAAACGCGTGGATATCTACGAAACGCCGTTCGACAACCTGCACGTCATCACCGCGACGGCCGAGCTTGCCGACCTGCAGCCCAAGCTTGAGGCCAAGCACAAGATCAACAAGCTGCGAAAGCTGCTCGATGAACTGAGCGAGGACTACGACCGGATTTACCTGGACACGCCGCCGGCGCTGAATTTTTATGCGGTTTCGGCGCTGATTGCCGCTGATCGTGTATTGATTCCGTTCGATTGCGACAGCTTTTCACGCCAGGCGCTGTATGGACTGCTGGCGGAAATCGAAGAATTGAAGGAAGACCACAACGAAGGCCTGGAAGTGGAAGGCATCGTGGTCAACCAGTTCCAGGCCCGCGCGAGCCTGCCGCAGCAGATGCTCGATGAGCTGATTGCCGAAGGCCTGCCGGTGCTGCCGGTGTACCTGGCCAGCTCCGTGCGCATGCGCGAGTCGCACCAGGAGAGCAAGCCGCTGATCCACTTGGACCCACGGCACAAGCTGACGCAGCAGTTTGTGGAGTTGCATAACTTGCTGGAAAGCGCGTGATCCTTGCCGGCACCGCCTGACCCTGTGGGAGCTAGCTTGCCTGCGATAGCATCACCTCGGTTTAACTGGCAAACCGAGTTGCCTGCATCGCAGGCAAGCCAGCTCCCACATTTGTTTTTGCATTCCTGCAGGGGGATTTGGATTTGTCTCACAGAGGCTGTAGGACACGTCTGGCAAGCGGGGTTGCGCCTTGTCTCGCTGCCTACAGATAAGCCAGAATCCGCCGGCTTGTGCGTCTGGATGGGCGTCTCTAAGGTTCTTCGGTCGTTGAATGTTCAGCGATCGGGTTTAGTAGCCCGTGGTGAGACGTACAGCAACTCTTCGGTCAGGATCTTCCTGAGCGTGATGGTGGCTGTACGGAGGGCGCTTTCGAGCGCGCCGGTTGCGTCTCCCCGGTCTACTAACCTGCGTACAGCTGCCACCCTCCGTTTAGTAGCGGCTGGTTGCGGCTCCTGCTCGGAGACGTTCCATGGTTAACCTTTATACCGTTGCACCCAACCTGCCCACCGAAACCCTCGTGCTTAACAGCTACGAAACCTTCTCTTCCGTGCGCACGCTATTACTCAAGCTGTCCAACGACCTAAGCGGCGAACACCGCGACGTTGCCCTGGCCATCCATCAATTAAGCGAGCTGGGCGTACAGCTCGTAGGCCAGATGATGGACCGCGAAACCCCCGTAGCACGGGCTTAAAACACAATCAGTGTGGGAGCTGGCTTGCCTGCGATGCAGACAACCCGGTCTGTCAGGCAAACCGAGGGGATGCCATCGCAGGCAAGCCAGCTCCCACATTTGACCGAGTTAATATTCGGCTTGGGTTATACGCCCTGGCTACGCAACCAGCTCATCAACTGCGGCAACGGGAATGCCCCACTCTGGCGCGCAACCTCGCGGCCGTTCTTGAACAGAATCAAGCTGGGAATCGAGCGAATCCCCAACTGCGCCGACAGCTGCTGATTGGCCTCGCTGTCGAGCTTGGTCAACCGGCACTTGCCCTCCAACTGCCCAGCCGCCTGCTCAAACACCGGCGCAAACGACTTGCACGGCCCGCACCATTCGGCCCACACATCCACCAGCAGCGGCAGATCGCCCTTGATCTGGCTGGCGTAGTCGCCCTGTTTCAACTCAAAGGGCTTGTTCAACAACACCGGCTGTTTACAGCGCCCACATTTAGGCGCATCACCCAGGCGCTCGCCGGGGATGCGGTGAGGCCGTTGCAATGGGGGCAGGGAATGACGAGAGGTTCGGACATGGAGGGCTCCTTGGAATTGACCATGGAGTGAAGTTGGAGTCCGCGACCGGGTTTATCAAGGTGTGGAGCAAACGACTCATCCACTCACAGTTTGCCCAAGCTGATGTGAGATCGCCTATCTAGGCTGTTGGGGCGTGTGTTGTTTTGCGCCATCTGTCTGTTTGCAAATATAGCAAATTGCGATAATTCGACTTCGGGTTTAACCTTCATAGCAAGATGCGATAAGGATGTTGCATGCGAGTGATCACCGTGAATACGAACAAGACAACTGGAAGGAGAAAATCAGATGAGCGCACTCATCCGGCTCGCTGCTGAACATTGGCAATTTGTTTCACCTTTGCTGCGCAAGCCAAAAAACGAGGCGGATTACGATGTATTGGTCAATGCTCTCGACGAACTGCTGGAGCTGATCGGTGAGGATGAATCAAATCCGCTGATGAGCTTGGTGGATATTCTCAGTGACTGGATCGAAGCCTACG
Organism: Pseudomonas sp. HT11; assembly: GCF_044875395.1. Taxonomy (NCBI): domain Bacteria; kingdom Pseudomonadati; phylum Pseudomonadota; class Gammaproteobacteria; order Pseudomonadales; family Pseudomonadaceae; genus Pseudomonas; species Pseudomonas sp. HT11. The sequence goes on from NZ_CP173217.1 coordinate 509,363, forward strand.
ATCTTGAGCATCGCCCGATGCCTGTCGCCAGTGGTGTCGACGTGCTGCGCGCAATGATGCGCGAGCACGGCTTGAACCAGAGTGATCTGCCAGGCGTAGGCACACAGTCGGTTGTGTCGGAAGTCCTGAGCGGTAAGCGCAAGCTCAATCTGCGGCAGATTAGATGGCTGGCCGAGCGATTTGGCGTTTCCGTGGAAACGTTCATCTAGTCGGCTCTACGATGAGCAACTAATCTCCAAATGCTTGCCCCAATCCGGCGGCCGCTGGGCGTATTGCTCCATCCCCGCCTGCTCTTCAAAGGGTTTGCTCAGCACTTCATGCAATCGACGTACTTCGCTGTAGTCGCCTGATTCGGCGGCGGCGATGGCGTTTTGTGCAAGGTAGTTGCGCAGGATGTACAGCGGGTTTACCGCGTGCATGCGCTCACGGCGCTGCACTTCGCTGTAGTCCCCGTCGCGCGCAACGCGCGCTTTATACCGTTCGGCCCAGGCATCAAACCTTGCGAGGTCGACGAAGTCATCGCGCAGCCGCGCCACAGCTTGCGCTGCGGGCTCATCACCCAAGCGGCGGAAGAACAGCGTGTAATCGACGCCGCTGTTTTGCATCAGCTTGAGCAACTGCTCCACCAGCTTCTGGTCATCGTCTTCGGCGGTGGTCAGTCCTAGCCGGCGGCGCATCAAGTCCAGGTAATGGGCCTGGTACAGCGGCAGGTAAAGGCCAAGTGCCTCTTTCAAGGCGTCAACACTGATAAACGGCTTGAGCGCCTGGGCCAGCGCGCTGAGGTTCCACTGCCCAATGGGCACCTGATTGCTGAAGGAATAGCGCCCTTCGTGATCGGAGTGGTTGCAGATGAAGTGCGCGTCAAAGTCATCGAGGAACGCAAACGGCCCGAAGTCGAAGGTGATGCCCAGGATCGACATGTTGTCGGTGTTCATCACGCCGTGGCAGAAGCCGTAGGCCTGCCATTTGGCGATCATTTCGGCATTGCGCTCGACGATTTCGCGGAACATCGCCAAGTACGGCTCGGGCTGCTCGCGGCACTCGGGGTAGTGCAGGTTCAACACGTGTTCGGCCAGTTCAGCCTGCTGCTCGGGCTTTTTGGTGTAGTAAAAATATTCGAAATGCCCGAAGCGGATATGGCTGTGCGCAAGGCGCAGCACCATGGCGCCGCGTTCCTGTTTCTCGCGCCAGACGGGTGTGCTGGAGCCGATCACGCACAGGGCGCGGCTGCTGGGAATGCCCAGCGCATGCAAGGCCTCGGAAGCGAGAAACTCACGGATCGAAGAGCGCAGCACCGCGCGGCCGTCGCCCATGCGCGAATAAGGCGTCATCCCGGCGCCTTTGAGGTGCAAGTCCCAGTGTTCGCCGGCCTCGTTGTACACCTCGCCCAGCAACAGCCCACGGCCGTCGCCCAGTTGCGGGGTGTAGCCGCCAAACTGGTGGCCGGAATAGACCATCGCCCGCGGCTCCGCTTCGGCCCACAGCTTGTGCCCGCTGAACAGCTCGGCAAACACCGGCGTTTCGGCCACCGCCGGGTCGAGGTCGAGCAGCGCCATGGCGGCGTTGCTCGCCACCACAAGGCGCGGCTCATCGAGGGGTTCAGGCAGTACGTGGGTTGAGAACGCGTCGCCCAGGCGTGCGAAGCGGTTGTCGAAGGTCAGTTCGTCGAGGGCTTTCACCGGCCATCTCCAGCAGAATGTCCGAGCATTCTGCTGGGGATAGACGCGTTAGTCGAGTTTGCTCGGCGGTGGTTCTTGCACGCCGCCGTCGTTGGCGGGTTTGGCTGGGGTGTCGACTTCCACCAGTTTGTATTCCTGGCCGTGGAGGTTCTTGAGGTAAACCTCCATCTGGCGGAACGAGATGTTGATGTGGTGGTTCTTGAACTCGCGGTTGATAAAGCGGTTCACCTCGTCGATCACCGGGTTGCGGTCACCGAGGTCGCGCACGTGCATGCGCAATTCGTGGTCGAGGGTGCTTTCGCCGAAGTTGAGGAAGTACACGTGGGGTTCCGGCTCTTTCAACACACGCGGGTTTTCTCGCGCCGCCTTGAGTAAGAGTTCCTTCACCAGGTCCAGGTCGGAGCCGTAGTCCACGCCCAGTTTCAGGGTCACGCGGGTGATGGTGTCGGTCAGCGACCAGTTGATCAGTTGCCCGGTAATAAACGTCTTGTTCGGGACGATGATGTCTTTGCGGTCAAAGTCGGTGATGGTCGTCGCACGGATGCGGATCTTGCTGACCGTGCCCGACAGGTTGCCGATGGTGATGGTGTCGCCGATACGCACCGGGCGTTCGAACAGGATCATGATGCCGGAGATAAAGTTGGCGAAGATCTCCTGCATCCCGAAGCCCAACCCCACCGACAGCGCTGCCACCAGCCATTGCAACTTGTCCCAGCTCACGCCGAGCGTGGACAGGGTGGAGACAAAGCCGACGCCGGCAATCACGTACGACAGCAAAGTGGTTGTGGCGTAGGCGCTGCCTTGAGCCAGGTCCAGCTTGGACAGCACCAGCACTTCCAGCAAACCCGGCAAGTTGCGCGCCAGGGCGAAGGTGATGCCGATGATGATCGACGCACCCAGCAAGTCGCCGAAGCTGATCGGCACCATGCTGATGTTGGCGCCAGTGCCGCTGGTGTATTCGTACAGGGTGATGTTGTCCAGGTAGGAGAACACGGTGATCAGGTCTTTCCACACCCAGTACAGCGCCGCGATAAAGCCGCCGAGCAGGGCCAGGCGGATCAGGCGCATGGACTGTTCGTTGACCTGTTCGATGTCCAGGGTCGGTTCTTCGATCACCGCTTCGCCATCCCCGGCTTCCTTGGCCGCCTGGCGTTTGGCCAGTGCGCGCGCGTAGGCCAGGCGCCGTGCGGCGACGCCCAGGCCGCGCACGAAGGTGGCTTCGATCACCAGCCAGAACATCAGCAGGTACAGGGTATTGATCAAGCGGTCGCTGAGTTTGAGCGCGGTGTAGTAATAGCCAAAGCACACCGCCAGAAACAGGGCGACGGGCAGGGCGGTGAACACCAGGCCCACGGCTTTACGAAACAGTGAGGCTTTCTCGTGGGTCGGGCTGTTCAGCAGCAGGCGGCCCAGCAACCAGGCCATCAACGCGTAGCACGTCAACACCACACCGATACCCAGCACGTCGTCGGCCAGTGCCTCGGGTTGGTGCTCGGCGATGGCCACTACGGCCACCAATGCCAGCACTACCAGGCCGAGTTTGCGCACCCAGCCTTGCAGGAATTCAACCTGGGGTTTCTCCCAGCGAAAGTGCAGTTCCGCCACGCCGCCCGGCGCCAGGATGCGGTATGCGGTGTAGAACACCAGCCACGCTTGGGCGATCTGCAGCAGTGCATCGCCCAGGTTGGCGTTTTGCCCGCGGGCGTCGATCTGCAGCGCGTAGCCGCACAGCGCCAGGCCCAGGGACACCGGCATCGCCAGCAGAATGTTGATCAGGATGGCCTGCGGCGTGTGCCACTGGCTGTCGCGCTTGAAGTGGCCGATGTCCAGGTGAACCTTGTTCAGCCGCTGGTACAGCGCTTTACGCCGCCACAACAATGCACCGATCAACAGCAGCAGTGGCAGGAACAACAGCGGGCGCTGGGTCAGGCCGTCGTAGAGTTCGCTGACGCTGGAGGCCCACGGCAGAGTGGTGATCTGTTTGTTCAGGTGCGCCGGTACGGTTTCCAGCCACTCGGTGTCCAGCGGCTTATTGCTGGGGATCCAGAACATTTGCTCATCCAGCGTCGCGCGCAGGGTGGTGGCGGTGCTGAGCAGTTGTTTCTGGTTCAGTTGCAGGGTGATCGATTCGTTCAGCAGTGCGCTCAGCTCACGGCTCAGGCGCTCGAGCAAGTCGCTGCGGGTGATCGCCAATTCCAGCAAGGTGCGGCGCAGTTGCGGCGTCACGTCTTCCGGTGGCTGGTTGGCCAGCAAGTTATCCACATAGGCACTGGGTGAGTTGATCTGCTCACGTTGCTGGTTGATCTCGAACTGGTACAGGCGAATGTTGGCGATATCGTCTGCCAGGTCGCGGTCGACCGTGAGACGGGGCAGCGCCTGTTTCTGCTTGTAGAGGATCTTGGAGAGCAGCAGGCTGCCCTTGAGCACGTTGATTTGCTCGTCCAGGGCCGAGTCGCTTTGCGTCACTGCGTCCAGTTGCTGCTTGGTCTTGAGGTTGGCCTGGGTCAGCTCGTTAAGGCGGTCGGTACTCTTGAGCAGGTAGTCGGACAGTTTGAGGTTGGCCGCGCTTTCCGAGGCCAGCAGGCTGCTGCCTCCGGCTTTCTGCGCTTCGATGGACTGTTGGGTCACGGTCTGCTGGGACTGGGCCAGGCGTTTCTGATTGATCAGCGTTTGCAGGTCCTGGATTTCCTGCTCCAGGCGGCTGGTTTTCTCGGTTGCCAGGTCGCGCTGGCTATTGCCCAGGTCTTGCAGTTGGCTGTTGCCGGCCAGTTCCTGGCGGCGCAGTGGAATCAGGGCATTGAGGGCGGCCAGTTCGGCATTCAGTTGGTTGCGCTGGTCGCCGGTGAGGGTCTTGCCGTTGTCTTTGCCCGCCTTGAGGATCGAATTGATCTGCTGGATGCGGGTCTGGCTGTTGCTGATTTCTGTCTGGGCGCGTTCGGGGCGGGTCTGGGCGGCGACGGACATGCTGTTGGCGTCGGCCACGGTTTTTTGCAGATCGCCTTGCTGAGTGGTGCGTTGCACCAGCAATTGCTCAAGCTGCGGCACCGGCAGGGTGGCGTAGCGCTGCGCCACCGGGATGATTTTAGTGGCCTTGAGCCGCACCAGTTCGCGCTGGTTTTCAGTGGTCTGGCGCGGAGCGTCTTCGAGCTGGCGCTTGAGGTCGACAAGGCGCTGCTCGTAATCCTGCTTGTTGCCCAGGTAGGTCAGGGTCTGTTGCAGGATGGTTTGCAACGCCTTCATGTCGGCGTCGGGCAGCTTGCGGTCGGGCAGTTTGTCCAGGGTTTGCTGGATGGACTCGGCGCTGGGCGGGTCGGCGGCGTAAACGCTGCCGACACAGAGGGTCAGGCCCAGCAGGGCAGTGGCTAAAAAGGTGCGCAGAGTTGTCATGGATACCGGTCGAGCAAGGTAAAGAAGGTGGGGGCGTGGCGCCATAGCCCCGCAGTTTAGAGGAAGAGTCCAGGGCCTGGACGACTTCCTTCGGGGAATTTGACGCCGACTTTTCCGATTCTGTTCCCGTCCATGACCGCGACGGTCCACAGCGTGTTGTTCCATTCCACTTGGTCGCCCACCACTGGCGCGCCGCCGACCTTCTGGGTGATGAAGCGACTCAGTGGCATATCCGGGTCGATACCCTCGAGCTTGAGGCCGTACAGGGCCGACACCGCGCCCAGCTGGGCGTCGCCTTCGAGCACAAAGTCGCCGAAGAAGCGCAGGTCGAGACCGCGTTGCGGCGCCTGGCTGAACAGTTTGCCCAGGGCCGGCAGGTTGTGTTCGTGGCCGATCACACAGAGCAAATCGTCGACTTCAAGCACCGTACTGCCCGACGGATGGAGCAGTTGCTGGCCACGGAACAGCGCGGCGATCCGCGTGCCTTCGGGCATTTTCAGTTCGCGCAGGGCCGCGCCGATGCACCATTTTTCTGCGCCCAGACGGTAGACGAACAGCTCCCACTCGCTGGTAACGTGCACTTCCAGGGCGGCGCGGGAGATCGGCGCAGGGTCTGGCGGTACGGTCACTTTCAGCAGTTTGGCCACCCACGGCAGGCTCGTGCCCTGCACCAGCAGCGAAACCAGCACGATAAAGAACGCCAGGTTGAAATACAGCTGCGCGTGCGGCAGGCCGGCCATCAGCGGGAACACCGCCAGAATGATCGGTACCGCGCCGCGCAGGCCGACCCAGGCGATAAAGGCTTTTTCGCGCCCGTGGAACGCCTTGAACGGCAGCAGGCCGACCATCACCGACAGCGGCCGCGCAAACAGGATCATCCACAGCGCCAGGCCCAGGGCGGGCAGGGCGATGGGCAGTAAGTCATGCGGCGTGACCAGCAGGCCCAGCACCAGGAACATGCCGATTTGTGCCAGCCAGGCCATGCCGTCGAGCATATGCAAAATGCCATGGCGGCTACGCACCGGGCGGTTGCCGATTACCAAGCCGCACAGGTACACGGCGAGGAAGCCGCTGCCGTGCAGGGCGTTGGTCAAGGCGAACACCACCAGGCCACCGGCGATCACCAGGATCGGATACAGGCCGGTGGCCAGGTTGATGCGGTTGACCATCTGCAGCATCAGCCAGCCGCCGCCCAAACCGACGATGCCGCCGATGCCGAACTCGCGAATCAGGTGGGTCAGCAGGCTCCAGTGCAGGCCGGTCTGGCCGGTGGCGAGCATGTCGATCAGGGTCACGGTGAGAAACACCGCCATCGGGTCGTTGCTGCCGGACTCGATTTCCAGGCTGGCGGTCACCCGTTCGTTCAGGCCTTTGCCGCCCAGCAGCGAGAACACCGCGGCGGCGTCGGTTGAGCCGACAATCGCGCCGATCAGCAAGCCTTGAATGATATTGAGGTTGAATAGCCACGCCGCGGCCATGCCGGTGAGGCCGGTGGTGATCAACACCCCGACCGTGGCCAGCGACAACGCCGGCCAGAGTGCCACGCGAAAACTCGCCACCCGTGTGCGCAAGCCGCCATCGAGCAGGATCACTGCCAAGGCAAGGTTGCCCACCAGGTAGGCGGTCGGGTAATTGTCGAAGATGATGCCGCCGCCATCGACGCCGGCGATCATGCCCACGGCCAGGATGATCACCAGAATCGGGATCCCCAGGCGGGACGAAAGAGAACTCACCAGAATGCTCGCACCCACCAGCAACGCGCCGATCAAGAACAGGCTGTTGATGGTCGTCGCATTCAAAGGCAGTACTCCAGAACTGGGAAGACAGGGCGCAAACTGACCATGCAGTCTGCGTGCCAGCGATTCTAACCTGTTGAATTGCTGTGCTGTCAAAAAGCTTTTGCGGGTTGGCTCAGATCTGATGTGGGAGCGGGCTTGCTCGCGAATACGGTGTATCAGCTACACATCAAGTGACTGACACTCCGCCTTCGCGAGCAAGCCCGCTCCCACATTTTTTACCCAGGTGTGTCAGTTACAGGCGAAAGCGCCCCACCATCCCATTTAAATCCACTGCCAGGCGCGACAACTCGCTGCTTGCTGCACTGGTTTGGCTGGCGCCGGTGGCCGATTGCACCGACAGATCACGAATGTTCACCAGGTTACGATCCACTTCCCGCGCCACCTGTGCCTGTTCTTCTGCCGCGCTGGCGATCACCAGGTTGCGCTCGTTGATCTCCACAATCGCGGTATTGATGGTGTCCAGCGACAGGCCCGCGCCTTTGGCGATGTTCAATGTCGATTCCGCGCGTTCGGTGCTGTTACGCATCGAATCCACCGCGTGCTCGGTGCCGGCCTGAATGCTGCCAATCATCCGCTCGATCTCGCTGGTCGACTGCTGGGTGCGATGGGCCAGGGCGCGCACTTCATCAGCCACCACGGCAAACCCGCGCCCGGCTTCACCGGCGCGTGCGGCTTCAATTGCGGCGTTCAGCGCCAGCAGGTTGGTCTGGTCGGCCAGGCCGCGAATCACGTCCAGCACCTTGCCGATGTCACGCGATTCATTGGCCAGGTCGCCAATCAGCGTGGCGGTGGCCTGCACATCACCGCTCATGCGCTCGATGGCGCTGACGGTTTCCTGCACCAGATCACGGCCATCACCGGCGGAGGTGGTGGCGTTGCGCGAGGCTTCTGAAGTGCTGACCGCATTGCGCGCGACTTCTTCCACGGCGCTGGTCATCTCGTTCACCGCTGTGGCGGCTTGTTCGATTTCATTGTTTTGCTGGGTCAGGCCGCGAGCGCTTTCGTCGGTGACGGCGTTCAGCTCTTCGGCGGCCGAAGCCAACTGGGTAGCCGAGCCGGCAATGCGTTGCAGCGTGTCGCGCAATTTTTCCTGCATCTTGGCCATCGCCGCCAGCAGGCGTCCGGCCTCGTCGTTGCCGTCGACCTTGATCGGGCGGGTCAGGTTGCCTTCGGCCACTTCTTCCGCTGCTTCCAGTGCCTGGGAAATGGGCAGGGTGATGCTGCGGGTCAGCAGCCAGGCGAACAACAGGGTCAGCAGGGTAGCGATCACCAACAGGCTCACCACCATATTGAAGGCCATGTTGTATTGGTCCTCGGCATCCTTATTGGTGGTCAGGGCCATTTTGTTGTTGAGCTCCAGCAGGCGCGTGAGCACGGCATTGACCTGCTCGGCGTTGCTGAGCAATTCGGTGTTGAGCAATTTGCGCAGATCGTCGACTTGATTGGCCTGGGAGAAGCTCTTCATGCGCTCTTCAATCTGATGGTATTGACCGAGCAAGCGCACGTACTCGTCGTAGGCTGAACGCTCTTCAGCACCCTCGATGAGTTTTTCGTAGACAGCCTGGGCGGTGCGGATCTGCTGATTACGCAGCTCAAAAGCTTCGAGGGTTTTTTGCTGGATCTCCGGCTCGCGGTTGGTCAGCAGGCGGTACGACAATACCCGCAGGCGCAGGGTCAGTTGGGTGAACTCGTCGAGGGCGCGAATGCTCGGCACGCTGGCCAGGGTGATGTCTTCCGTGGCAGCGCGTATCTTGCTCATTTGGTTCAGGGCGAACACACCGAGAAACAACATCAACGCGCCAATCAACGCAAAGCCGAGGAAGGCCCTCGGAGCGATATTCATATTACGAAGCGACATGCGGGAATCCTGGGGGAGAGCGCGATCCGTGCGGCCATGAGACGGTCAGTCCACCTCTATCGGTCGTAGGACTAAAGTCTAAAGGGGGCTGTGCGTTTTTGTCGCATCTGACGAGGGGTTGGGCGGATTCAGGAACCAGATCGGGTAAATGCAGTCACTAAGGCTCGAAAGTGCGGCCCGGCCCTTAAATATCGGGCTGCGCGCCTGGGATAACCCTGGCATCCGAGGTGAATTTTCTTTATCGTCACCGCCCTTTGAAAAAGCCCGAGAAATCAAAATGTTAGAAGCATCCCTCAGCCAACTGGAACAACTGGTCAGCGACTTGGTACAGCAGAATCAGGACCTACTGGGCAGCAACGAATCCCTCAAGGCCGAACTGGCCCGCGCCAAGGATGAAAACGACAGCCTGCAATTGAACCTGATGGAACAGGAAGAAAAGCACGGCGCTACCGCCGCACGCATCCAGGCCCTGGTTGAGCGTGTGAGCGCAGGTCCTGTCGGCGCATGAATGAAGGCATAAAGGTCGTTTCGATTCTCGGAGAGGATTACTCGATCAAGGCGCCGGACGGGGAAGATCAAACCCTGATGCACGCTGTGACCATGCTCAAGGCCTCCCTGGCCACCACCAAGAAAAAGTACCCGACCCTGATCGGTGACAAATTATTGGTACTGGCTGCGCTGAACCTGTGCGCCGAGCAGATCGAAATGCAAAAGCACCACCAGCAGGAACTCGACCGTTACCAAGAGCAAGTCAGCGCCACGGTCGAAGTGATTTCCAAGGCGATCGGAACGCCTTAGAACCACGCATCCTGCATCCCCAGGCACGTGTCATCGCGTGCCTCCAGAATCGCCAGTTCATGATGGCAGCTCGGCACTTCCCAGGTCAGGAAGTACCGAGCGGCCTGGAGCTTGCCTTTATAGAAGGCAACATCCGCCGCATTGCCTTTGGCCAGGCCTTCCTCGGCGCGAATCGCCTGTTCCAGCCAGCGCCAGCCAATCACCGTGTGCCCGAACACCTTCAAATACAGTGCCGAATTCGCCAGGCTGCTGTTGACCTTGCCTTGGGCGAGATCGGTCAGCAGGCCAATTGTCACGCTTTGCAGGCGGCTGACCAATTGCTCCAGCGGTTCGCGCAGGGCCGTCAGTGAGGCGTATTCCTGAGCCCGAGCGCCGGTTTCGGCGATCAGACGGATCAGTTGCTTCAAGCCCGCGCCGCCGTTTTGCGCGAGCTTGCGCCCGAGCAAATCCAGGGACTGGATGCCGTGGGTGCCTTCATGGATAGGGTTCAGGCGGTTGTCGCGGTAGTACTGCTCCACCGGGTATTCGCGGGTGTAGCCGTGGCCGCCGAGAATCTGGATCGCCAGCTCGTTGGCCTTGAGGCAGAACTCCGACGGCCAGGATTTGACGATGGGCGTGAGCAGGTCGAGCAGTTCGTGGGCTTGCTTGCGCTCGGTTTCGGTTTCCAGCGTGGTGGTGTCATCGAACAACCGTGCGGCATACAGGCCGAGGTCGAAGGCGCCTTCGACGTAGGCTTTTTGCGTCAGCAGCATGCGCTTGATATCGGCGTGCTGGATGATCGAAACCGGCGCGGTGCCTGGGTCTTTGCTGTCGGGCAGGCGACCTTGTGGGCGTTCGCGGGCGTATTCCAGCGAGTAGAGGTAGCCGGCGTAACCGAGCATGACTGCGCCCATGCCCACGCCGATGCGCGCCTCGTTCATCATCTGGAACATGCAGCTCAGACCCTGATGCGGCTTGCCAACCAGATAGCCGACGCAATTGCCGTTATCGCCGAAGTTAAGCGCCGTGGACGTGGTGCCGCGCCAGCCCATCTTGTGGAACAACCCGGCCAGCAGCACATCGTTGCGCGCGCCCAGGCTGCCATCCTCGTTGACCAGGAACTTGGGCACGATAAACAGCGAAATACCCTTCACCCCGGCCGGCGCATCCGGCAGCTTGGCCAGCACCATGTGCACGATGTTTTCCGACAACGAATGGTCGCCGCCGGAGATGAAGATCTTGTTGCCCTTGAGGCGATAACTGCCGTCAGCCGCTGGCTCTGCGCGTGTACGAATATCCGACAGGGATGAACCGGCATGCGGCTCGGTCAGTGCCATGGTGCCGAAAAAGCGGCCCTCGATCATTGGCTGCAGGAAGCGCTGCTTCTGCGCCTCGGTGCCGAAGCTTTCGATCAGGTTGGCGGCGCCCATGGTCAGGAACGGGTAGGAGGTCGAGGCCGCGTTGGCCGACTGGAAATGCGCAAAACAGGCTTGCGACAGCAGGGTCGGCACCTGCATGCCGCCGGCGTCGAAGCTGCGCGCGGCGTTGAGAAAGCCGGCTTCGAGGAACGCGTCCACGGCGGGTTTGACGTCCGGGATCAGGATCGCCTTGCCGTCTTCATAGCGCGGTTCGTTTTCGTCGTTCTTGCGGTTGTGCGGCGCGAAGTACTTTTCGGCAATGCTGCGCGCGGTGCTGATGGCGGCATCGAACGTTTCGCGGTTGTGCTCGGCAAACCGCTCGCGCTGGGTCAGGCCCTCGGCATCGAGGACTTCGTACAGCTCGAAAGCCAGATTGCGGGAACTGAGCAGCGTCTCGGACATGGCGGCTTACCTTTTAAGGGAATGGCCGGAGTCTAAGTGCGCAAATAGAGGCTGGATAGCAAGATTGATTTGCGTGATGCAGAGCCAGAACGCGAGAAGGGCGTTGCGAACGCGGTCAATGTGGGAGCTGGCTTGCCTGCGATGAGGCAGTGCCAGCCGACATCTTTGTCACTGACCCGCCGCTATCGCAGGCAAGCCAGCTCCCACATTTCTCCGCGTTTTGTCAGTTAGCCGATAGTCATCAGGCTGGCGTTACCGCCTGCCGCAGCGGTGTTAACACTCAACGCCCGCTCAATCACCAGACGCTCCAGCGCAATCGCCGTCTCGCCCTGTGACAAACCATGCACCCCGACAATCGCCCCACCACGCTGCGCCACTTGCTGGCACACCGCACGCAATTGATCGGAATCACCGTGGTGCAGGACCGCGTCGAATACCACCTCATCCTTGGTCCAGTCAGCCACGCGCTTGATCTTCGCCTGAACTTCCCTCGGCAGGCGTGTGAACAACGCTTTAGTCAGGTCAGTTTCCGGCCATACCGCCGAACCGCCGACGGCCAATACCGCCGCCAGTTGCGTCAGCAGATCACCTTCCACGTCCGCCAGACACAGCACGTGCTCGCGGGGCAGGATCGCGTAGCTGTTGCGCTCGCCGGTCGGGCCGGCCAGCTGGCGGGTAATACCGCTTTGCGACTGCGCGGCGAACTGGTTGCACAGGGCGCTCAGTTCGCTGAACTTGTGGCTGTCGGCCCAGGTTTTCAGGGCGGTCAGCGGTTGGCTCATGGCATCGCGCAGACGCACGTCCGGCGCGGCCAGCTTGTCGCCACGCACGAAGGATTGTTCGATCGCATCGGTAGGACGAGTCGACAGCAGACGGTACAGGTACAGCGGCCCACCGGCTTTCGGGCCAGTGCCCGACAGGCCTTCGCCGCCGAATGGCTGCACGCCAACCACCGCGCCCACGATGTTGCGGTTCACATAGACGTTACCGGCGTGAGCATTGTCGATCACCTTGGCGATGGTCTCGTCGATGCGGGTGTGCACGCCCAGCGTCAGGCCGTAGCCGGAGGCATTGATCTGCGCGATGAGCTGGTCGATCTCTTTGCGCTTGTAACGCACCACGTGCAGCACCGGGCCGAAGATCTCGCGTTGCAGTTCGTCGAAGCTTTCCAGCTCGATCAGGGTGGGCATCACGAAGGTGCCGCGCTTGATCTCTTCGCCGTCGGCAATCGCCACCTGGTACACATTGCGGCCTTTGTCGCGCATGGCCTGGATGTGTTTCTCGATGCCAGCCTTGGCTTCGGCGTCGATCACCGGGCCGATGTCTACCGACAGGCGCTCCGGGTTGCCCAGACGGCATTCAGCCATGGCACCCTTGAGCATTTCGATCACACGGTCTGCCGAATCTTCCTGCAGGCACAGAACGCGCAGGGCCGAGCAGCGCTGGCCGGCGCTGTCGAAGGCCGAGGACACAACGTCGATGACCACTTGCTCGGTCAGCGCCGAAGAGTCGACGATCATTGCGTTCTGGCCACCGGTTTCGGCGATCAGCGGAATCGGGCGGCCCTGGGCATCCAGGCGGCCCGCGATGCTGCGTTGCAGCAGGCGCGCCACTTCGGTGGAGCCGGTGAACATCACGCCTTTGACGCGATCATCCCCCACCAGGCGGGCACCGACGCTTTCGCCCTGGCCCGGCAGCAGTTGCAGCACGCCTTGCGGAATGCCGGCTTCGAGCAAAATGCGCACGGCTTGTGCCGCCACCAGCGGGGTTTGCTCGGCTGGCTTGGCTAATACCGGGTTACCGGCAGCCAGTGCGGCAGCCACTTGACCGCTGAAGATGGCCAGCGGGAAGTTCCACGGGCTGATGCACACCACTGGGCCCAATGGGCGGTGGGCGTCGTTGGTGAAATCGTTACGCGCCTGTACCGCGTAGTAGCGCAGGAAGTCTACGGCTTCGCGCACTTCGGCGATGGCGTTGGCGAAGGTCTTGCCCGCCTCGCGGGCCAACAGGCCCATCAAGGGCTGGATCTCGCCTTCCATCAAGTCGGCGGCACGTTCCAGGATCGCGGCGCGCTCGGCGGGCGGGGTGGCCTGCCAGATCGGGCCGGCATTGATCGCGCATTGAATGGCGTTGTCGACGTCTTCGACGGTGGCTTCCTGTACATGGCCCACCACGTCACGCAGGTCGGAGGGGTTCAGCACAGGTGCGGCCGGCTCATTGCTGGAGGCGCAGCCCAGCATCGGCGCGGCTTTCCAGTCGTTATGCGCGGTAGCCAGCAAGGCGCAGGACAACGACGCCAGGCGGTGTTCGTTCGCCAGGTCGATACCGGCCGAGTTGGCGCGGTCGCTGCCATACAGGTCACGCGGCAGTGGGATACGCGGGTGTGGCAGGCCGAAGCCGCCTTCCAGCGTGGCCATCTGCTCGATGCTGGCCACTGGATCGGCCACCAATTCCTGAATCGAAATAGTGTGGTCGGCAATGCGGTTGACGAACGAGGTGTTGGCGCCGTTTTCCAGCAGGCGACGCACCAGGTAGGCCAGCAGTGTTTCGTGGGTACCGACCGGTGCGTACACGCGGCACGGACGGTTCAGCTTGCCCTCGGAAACTTTGCCTACAACCTGCTCGTACAGCGGCTCACCCATGCCGTGCAGGCATTGGAACTCGTACTGGCCGGGGTAATAGTTCTGGCCGGCGATATGGTAAATGGCCGACAGGGTGTGGGCGTTGTGCGTGGCGAACTGCGGGTAGATGGCTTCCGGCACCGACAGCAGTTTGCGTGCGCAGGCAATGTAGGAAACGTCGGTGTACACCTTGCGGGTGTACACCGGGTAGCCTTCCAGGCCTTCAACTTGGGCGCGCTTGATCTCGCTGTCCCAGTACGCGCCTTTTACCAGGCGGATCATCAGGCGATGGCGGCTGCGGCGTGCCAGGTCGATGACGTAGTCGATCACATACGGGCAGCGTTTCTGGTAGGCCTGGATCACGAAGCCGATGCCGTTCCAGCCGGTCAGTTGCGGCTCGAAGCACAGGCGTTCGAGCAGGTCGAGCGACAGCTCCAGGCGGTCGGCTTCTTCGGCGTCGATGTTCAAGCCAATGTCGTAGTGCTTGGCCAGCAAGGTCAGCGACAGCAGGCGCGGGTACAGCTCGTCCATCACACGCTCGTACTGAGCACGGCTGTAACGCGGGTGCAGTGCCGAGAGCTTGATGGAAATGCCCGGGCCTTCATAAATCCCACGGCCGTGAGAGGCTTTGCCGATGGAGTGAATGGCTTGTTCGTACGAGGCCAGGTACTTCTGGGCGTCGTGTTCGGTCAGCGCGGCTTCGCCGAGCATGTCGTAGGAATAGCGGAAGCCCTTGGCTTCGAACTTGCTCGCATTGGCCAGGGCTTCGGCGATGGTTTCGCCGGTGACGAACTGCTCGCCCATCAGGCGCATGGCCATGTCGACGCCCTTGCGAATCATCGGCTCGCCGCTCTTGCCGATAATGCGGCTCAGGGACGAGGTCAAACCCGCTTCGTTGTGCGTGGCGACCAGTTTGCCGGTCAGCAGCAGGCCCCAAGTGGCGGCGTTGACGAACAGCGACGGGCTGTTGCCCAGGTGCGGCTGCCAGTTGCCAGTGCTGATTTTGTCGCGGATCAGTGCATCGCGCGTGCCCTTGTCCGGGATGCGCAGCAGCGCTTCGGCCAGGCACATCAAGGCCACACCTTCCTGGGACGACAGCGAAAATTCTTGCAGCAGGCCTTGAACAATACCGGCACGGCCGCCGGCGCTCTTCTGATTGCGCAACTTCTCGGCAATCGAGGCGGCCAGCTTGTTGGTGGCTTCGGCCATCTGCTGCGGCAGACGGGCCTGCTCGATCAGCATCGGCACCACTTCCGGTTCCGGGCGGCGGTAGGCGGCGGTGATCGAGGCGCGCAGTACCGATTGCGGCAGGATGCTCTCGGCAAACTCCAGGAAGCACTGGTGGGCGTGGTCAGGCTGAACCTCGCCAGCGTCCTCCGCGTCCTTGCTGCCCAAGCCATTGAGCTCGTTCAGGGTTGCACCACCCTCCAGCTTCTCCAGGTAATTGAAAATCGCCTGCTTGATCAGCCAGTGCGGCGTGCGATCAATGGAGGTCGCGGCGGCCTTGAGGCGTTCGCGGGTCGGGTCGTCGAGTTTGACCCCAAGGGTGGTCGTTGCCATCTTTTTATCCTCATGGGTGCCACTACTGCGTGGCATCTGCTGGCGGCAAGATTAGCTTTGCCCATGCAGAGGTGCAACCGGGTGCAACCCAAATTGTTAAGGAAATTTTTGATCGTGATCGGGAAAAAATCCGGCCCTCAGCAAAATCTGCTTTCCCTTGGTGCGTTTGCTTCTGAGGTCGGCTGTTCTTGCTCCGAAAAGGAGCAAAAAACCGTGGTTTTGGCCTAAACATGTCTAGGTGCAACTTATTCTCAAGAAACTGGTTGCACCTTATTTGCTTTGTTGAATAGCATTCGCGCCCAAGGTGCAACCGCCTGCAAGGTTCGGTTCATCGGCTGGCGGCTTTCCTGGGGAAACGCCAGTCATAAATGCACGGCACGCAGTCTCGTCTATCCGCTTATCAACGGGTGGCCGTCTGACACAGACCGTCGCTACATAAAAACAAAGCCAGGGCGTCACTCTTATGAGCGTAAGTAATCCTACCCTGATCACATTTGTGATCTACATCGCAGCAATGGTGTTGATCGGCTTCATGGCCTATCGCTCCACCAACAACCTCTCTGACTACATCCTCGGCGGTCGCAGCCTCGGCAGCGTGGTCACCGCGTTGTCCGCCGGTGCTTCCGATATGAGCGGCTGGTTGTTGATGGGCCTGCCGGGCGCCATCTACATGTCCGGTCTGTCGGAAAGCTGGATCGCCATCGGCCTGATCGTCGGCGCGTACCTGAATTGGTTGTTCGTGGCCGGCCGCCTGCGGGTGCAGACCGAGCACAACGGCGACGCCCTGACGCTGCCGGATTACTTCTCCAGCCGTTTCGAAGACAAAAGCGGCCTGCTGCGGATCATCTCTGCGGTGGTGATTCTGGTGTTCTTCACCATTTATTGCGCTTCCGGCATCGTGGCCGGCGCCCGTCTGTTTGAAAGCACTTTCGGCATGTCCTACGAGACCGCCCTGTGGGCCGGTGCTGCCGCGACAATTGCCTACACGTTCGTCGGTGGTTTCCTGGCAGTCAGTTGGACAGATACCGTACAAGCCACGCTGATGATCTTCGCGTTGATCCTGACGCCGATCATTGTGTTGCTGGCCACCGGTGGCATCGACACCACGTTCCTGGCGATCGAAGCCAAGAACCCTGACAACTTCAACATGCTGAAAAACACCACCTTCATCGGCATCATTTCGCTGATGGGCTGGGGCCTGGGTTACTTCGGCCAGCCGCACATCCTCGCGCGCTTCATGGCGGCGGATTCGGTGAAGTCGATTGCCAAGGCGCGTCGCATCTCCATGACCTGGATGATCCTGTGCCTGGGCGGCACCGTGGCGGTGGGCTTCTTCGGCATCGCCTACTTCTCGGCGCACCCGGAAGTGGCCGGCCCGGTCAACGAGAACCACGAACGTGTGTTCATCGAACTGGCCAAGCTGCTGTTCAACCCGTGGATCGCGGGCGTGCTGTTGTCGGCCATTCTGGCTGCGGTCATGAGTACCCTGAGCTGCCAACTGCTGGTGTGCTCGAGCGCGCTGACCGAAGACTTCTACAAAACTTTCCTGCGAAAAAACGCCTCCCAGGTTGAGCTGGTGTGGGTCGGTCGCGCTATGGTGCTGCTGGTTGCCCTGATCGCGATTGCCATGGCAGCCAACCCGAACAACCGCGTGCTGGGCCTGGTGAGCTACGCCTGGGCCGGTTTTGGCGCCGCGTTCGGGCCTGTGGTGCTGATCTCGGTGATCTGGAAACAGATGACCCGCAACGGCGCACTGGCCGGCATCCTGGTCGGCGCGGTAACTGTGATTGTGTGGAAGCACTTCGAGCTGCTGGGCCTGTACGAAATCATCCCGGGCTTTATCTTCGCCAGCCTGGCGATCTACGTCGTCAGCAAGCTGGGCGCACCGACTGCCGGTATGGTCGAGCGTTTTGACGCGGCGGAAAAAGACTACAACCTCAACAAGTAATTCGTTGGGTGTTAAGCGCCCGTTGAATTGGAAAAAAGGCCCGCGTCCTACGGACGGCGGGCCTTTTTTTGCGAGTGATTTGGGTTGGTCCGAAGAACTTTCTGATGCGCGCGCGTAGGGATTTACTGATTTGTCTGGGGCGTGCTCAGCAGGGCGCACCCGTAGTGCAGAATCGGCCGCCTACCCTTCGCAGAGAAACACCGGATGTTCGCTCCTGCCAATCAAAGTGCGTTTAACCTGACCCTGGATGGGATTGCCAGCGACCTCAAGGTCTACAGCTTCCAGGGTGAGGAGGCGCTGAGTCAGCCTTACTGTATCGACCTTGAACTGGTCAGCGAACAGCCCGATCTCGATTTGGAAAGCTTGCTGCATCGCCAGGCCTATCTGGGGTTCGATGAGCAGGGGCATGGGGTGCATGGCCTGGTCTATCGAGTCGGGCAGGGCGAGTCGGGGCGGCGCCTGACGCGTTATCAGATCCGTCTTGTGCCGCATCTTAAGTACCTGGCGCACAGCAGTCATCAGCGTATTTTTCAGCACAAGAGTGTGCCGCAGATTGTGGCGCTGGTGTTGGTCGGGCAAGGCATCCTGAGCGACCGCTTTGAGTTTCGCCTGAGCGGTACTTATCCACTGCGCGAGTATTGCGTGCAGTTCGGCGAGACTGATCTGGCGTTCATTCAACGTCTGTGCGCCGAGGTGGGCATCCACTACCACTTCCAGCATTCGCCCGATGGGCACCTGCTGGTATTCGGTGATGACCAGACAGTATTCGCCCAGGCCGAACAGCCCACTCCCTACAGCCCCGGTTCCGGGATGGTGGCGGCGGCACCGGCGATCAAGCGCTTTGCGATGCACCTGGAAACCCGCACAACCGCGATAAACCTGCGCGATTATGATTTTCGTAAGCCGCGCCTGACGTTGGAAAGTGCCGTGGCTGGCGAGCAGCTTCCGCGCCTTGAAATGCAGCAGTATCCCGGCCACTTTTCCGATCGCCCCCATGGCAAATACCTTGCGCAGCGAGGCTTGGAGCGCCTGCGCACAGACTCAAGAGCCGCCCAGGGTGAAGGGGATGATCCTGCCTTGGCCAGTGGCCGGTTCCTCAGGCTTGGCGGGCACCCGCGAGAAAGCTGGAATGATTTGTGGCTGGTCACCCAGGTTTCCCATCAGGGCAAACAACCTCAGGTGCTGGAAGAGGCTGTTGCTGAGGTGGCAGGGGGAGATTTTCGTCAGGGCTACCACAACACGTTTATCGCCGTGCCATGGGATGTGATTTTCCGCCCGCCCTTGCCTGAATTGCCGCGCCCGAGCATCGGCGGTTATCAACACGCGGTGGTTACCGGGCCTGCCGACAGTGAAATCCATTGCGACGAATACGGTCGGGTCAAGGTGCAACTGGCCTGGGACCGTGACGGGGAACACAACGAGCACTCCAGCTGCTGGCTGCGTGTCGCCAGTGGCTGGGCGCATGATCGTTACGGCTCGGTGCTGATACCCAGGGTCGGTATGGAAGTGCTGGTGGGGTTCGCCAATGGTGACCTGGACATGCCGCTGGTGATGGGCTGCCTGCCCAACGCGGCGAACCCTCTGCCCCTTGACCTGCCGGCAGACAAGACCCGCAGCATCTTTCGCAGCCAGAGCAGCCCGGGGGGTGGCGGTTACAACGAGCTGCGCATCGAAGACCGCAAAGGCGCCGAGGAAATCTACCTGCGTGCCCAGCGCGATTGGACTCAGCATGTGCTGCATAACCAGCAAGTGCAGGTGGATAACCAGCGCCGGGTGAAAGTGGGCGGCGAGTCGCACCATGAGCTGCAAGGCGAAGAGCAGCGCATTACCCATGGCAACCGCCTGACTGAACTCAAGCAGGACGATCATTTGGTGGTCGGTGGCTCGCAGCAGATGCGTGCAGGTCGCACCATCCAGATCGGAGCGGGGCAGAGCATCGTCATCGACGCCGGTGCGAGCGTGACAATCCAGGCCGGAGGGCAGTCGATCACGCTGTCGGCGGGTGGGATTTTCAGCAGCGTGCCGATTCAGCTTGGCGGCGCGCCCGCTGCCGCAACGGCGCCGTTAATGCCGGGAATAAAGGAAAAGCTGCTGGCGGTTGTTCCTGCCCCGTTAAGCCGCGTGCAAGTGGCCAGCCTGAAACGTAGCGCACCTTTTTGCGAAGAGTGCGAGCGCTGCAAGAACGGCCAGTGTGACCTCCCGCAGCATGGGAATAAAGGTCCGGGACCCTCTGCCGGGAAAGCTGCTGGCGTCGAGCCGGGGTTTCATATCGTGCAGCGCGCAATGTCTCGGGATGCCTTGGAAAAGTCGCTGTTCGAATCGCCCAGTGCGATCGTGCTGGAGCGGTTTCGCAGCCTCAATCCACAACTCACGCAGTACGCCAGGCCGGGGCAAATGCTCGTCCTCAGCGACCCGCTTAACAGCCAATGCACGCGTGAAGAGGCATTGCTGATGGAGGCGGCGAAAGAAGTGAACGATGCACTGACGCCGATGAGCGATGACGAGGCGGCGTTTATGGTTGAGCACCAGCAAGAGGTTGGTGCTTTTTTTGGCGCAGAGTTCGATGGCGTTGGGGGTGGGATCCAGCATGGTGGAAAATCATTTAACGCGGACCAAGTCCGTCCTCGTAGATCTTGAAAAGTTGCACGTCAAAACCTTTCAGGCTCAGGGCAATTTGCAAGGTGCAGAATTTTTCTCTAAACGTCAGAAGCTGTTAACTCAACTGGATAACAGCCTCGGGCCTCTGGTACGCAAAGGAGTTGGCATTGCCGATCACCCAAAGCTCAAAAAAGCATTGGGGATTTCCAGTCGTAGTTTGGTTCATCATTGGAGCAAAGCGGGTGTGTCAGGGGGGATTCCTGGATATGCGACGCATATTCAAAGTGTGGCGCGGGCGAGCCAGTATATGAAGGTCGGCGGGTTTGTCGGTATTGGGCTAGGGGGATCAGCGTCCGCATTGAAGGTGAAGGAAACGTGTCGAGTTGGAAGTAAAGATAATTGTCAAAGAGTGAAATATACAGAAGGAGGGAATTTTGTCGGGAACGCCGCGGTTGGCTGGTTAGGTGGTGCTTCCGCAGCAGCGGGTGCAGGAACAGTGTGTGTTGCTATAGGTGCAGGTACTGCGGGTTTAGGAGGCATTTTATGTATTTTGGTTGTTGTAGGTGCGGGCACTGCTGCCGGTGGCGCCGTTGGTGCGCTTGCTGGAGAGAGGATCGGAGATTTTATTTATGAGGTGGGGAAGTAATGAAGGGTGAATTTTACGCATTTTATATGTGGTGCTGGTTAGGCGTATTTATGTTCATTTTTTTTACATTTTTGGTTCAGGTTTATTTTTCTTACTCTAAAGTTAATGAGATATTGGAATGCCTAGGTGAGTCAAATGTTGTATTGGGTAGTCAATTTATTCTTGGGGACGGGATTTTCAGTAGGTCGTTTTTTGTACTGTCGATTGCGGGGATGCTTGTGTTTCCTGAAACGCATATAAAAGACGGCGGGTTTACTCGTGAGGAGTTTGAAGGCGTTCCTTATCGGCTTAGATTTCAACTAAAAGCACTGGTGTATGTTTTGTTTTTTTTGGTTGGGGTTTGCATCGCTTTATTGTGTATTGGTGAGTATATGGGTTGGCTTAATAAATATTCTTAGACGCTCGGTTATTCGCCGATTGTTTTGCCATATTTTGTCGTGAAGGAGCATTATTTATGCTAATGCAGTCCATACCCCGCACATGGCTATTCCACTCCTCGATTCAACCAGCCGAAAAACTCTTCGTCATTTTTAGCAGCGCCAGCGCCGCCAGGCCTTTGGACGCTTGGCGAACCCTTTCAGCCGGTCTACCGCCCCATCCAATCTGGGCAGGTACGGTTTACAGCGAATGGACTGAGGTCATGCATTGCGTCGCCATGATCGAGCCCGAAAGCCCATTCTTCGACTGGATAGCAACCACCGAATCTACGGATTGGGGCTGGCTGGCGGTATCCAGTATATGAAGGTCGGCGGGTTTATCGGTATTGGGCTAGGGGGGTCAGAGTCCGCATTGAAGGTGAAGGAAACGTGTCGAGTTGGAAGTTCTGCGGAGTGTAAGAAAGTGAAACTCATGGAGGGCGGAAGCTTTTTAGGTTCTGTTGGAGGCAGTGGGGCGGGTGCGTATTTGGGCGCATTAGGGGCCACTCCTATGTGTATAGCTATAGGTGTAGGAACGCTTGGTGTTGGTGGGTTAGTTTGCGGCGTGGTGGTGGTGGGAGCTGCATCGGCAATCGGGGGAGTGCCGGGTCTGGCCTGGGGGGGAAGTTGGGGGAGATCGTATATGAAGGGATAAAGTAATTATGGAAGACGCTAGCGTTTTATATTCGTATTGCCTATTGGTTGCGGCGGCATGGGGTGTTCTTGTTTTAATAGGACAGGTATATTTTTCATATCGTAAAATCGATGAAATATTGCAGTGTTTGGGTAATTCAAGATTGGTCTCTTATCGTAAGCTTTTTGTGGGTGCTGATTTTTTCAGCAAGATGTTGTTCGTAAATACTGTCGCGGGAATGTTTGTCTTTCAAAAGTTGCACATTAAGGATGGAGCCGTAACGCGTGAGGAGTTGGATAACGTCCCTCGTCGACTAATGCTTGAGTTAAGGCTGTGGGGGTTTTTTTTGATGGGCATGGGAGGGTACGCTGTTGCGTTGTGGGGTATAGGTAAATATGTTGGCTGGCTTGGGTAACGCTCTCTTAAGTGAGGGGATCAAGGTGCATATAAATGACGCGCAGGATGTCTATTTTATTTTTTCGATTTCGTTTTTTTATTGATGTGTGTCGTGCCCGTGTGGGCTTTGTATCTTTCTTATTTTAAGATGGAAAAGATACGAAAGAACTTAAGGCGTAGTTGGTATGTTATAAGTTCGGATGGAAGTATCGGTTGGGATCCTATAAGTAGATCGTGGGCGATAAGGGCTGTGATCGGTGCTTTCGCCCTTCCCGCACACTCTATAAAACGGACGTCTTAGTGCTGAGGACTACGCTGAGTTTCCGAAGATGCTCAAATTTATTTTGAAAAGTCTAGGTGTCTGTTCAGTGGCCTCCGTCCTTGGCATTTTTATTTTGCTTGTAATGGGAGAACTTGTGGGATGGGAGGGTGTTGATGGTTTCTAGATTAGGCAAGCGTTTTTCAAGATGTAATTGTTGACGCTTTGTTTGTGACAGCAATTGTTATGAAAAACGAATCATTGCTTGCGTCCTCCTTTGAATGGAATGTACCTAATGCCGAATCAGTTGTTACCAGAAACTTGGTTAACCCATTGTCCCCTTCAGACGACTGAGAATGCCTTCGTCATTCTCAGTAACGCCAGCGACGCAAAGCCGGTAGATGTCTGGCGAAAAATGGCAGCTGGTATGCCGCCCCAGCCCATCTGGGCAAGCACGGCCTATGCTGAGTGGACTGAGGTCATGCCTTACGTCGCCATCATCGAGCCCGAAAGCCCATTCCTCGACTGGATAGCAACCACCGAATCTACGGACTGGGGTTGGCTGGCCGTATCGTCCAGCCCACTGGAAACAGTGGTCGCGCACCTGCAAAGCTTGACCAAGGTGCTGTTGCCCGAGAGGCAGGAAGTGTTTTTGCGCTTCTGGGATGGCGGTCAATTTCTGCCGATTGTGCAAAACATCGGCGATGAGGCGGGGAAGGTGTTGCCGGTATTTCAGCGTTACCTGATCAACGGCCAACCGCTAACGGTTGCGACTGGCCCGGTCACTGCCGCCAAAACCAGCCCATGGTGGCAAGTGCCTGCCTCGTTGTTGGAGCATCTGGCAGAGCAATCACCCCACGTGCTGATCGACAACTTGCTGCAATGGCTCGAAGAGCAGCGCCCCGACCTGCATACCGCTTTCAAGCCTGCGATCTTGCGCCACAAGGTCGCCTGCTTTGCGCGCGGGGCGGATGTCAGCCATGGGGCGCTGGCCGACTATCTGGCCTCAGAGTTGAGTTGACGCAGCGCCTGCTGAAAATAGTCATCGGTGCGAGGGGTTGTTGTGGCGAGCAGGCTTGCCCTGCGTCGGGCTGCGTAGCGGCCCCAAAACCTGCCAATGGGTTCTGGCAAAAAAAGAACGCGGTGACCGTATCAGGGCTGCTGCGCAGCCCAACGCGGGGTGAGCCCGCTCGCCACACTCTGCCCCTTTGCGCCTGTAGAAGGTAAACTTCGCCCCCTGCGCAGGAGCAACCATGAATTATCGTCACGCCTTTCACGCCGGCAACCACGCCGATGTCTTCAAACACTTGACCTTGACCCGCCTCATCGCCCTGATGTCGCGCAAGGAGCAGCCGTTCGCCTACCTCGACACCCACGCCGGGATCGGGCTATACGACCTGCAAGGTGATCAGGCCAACCGCACCGGTGAATACCTGGAAGGCATCGCCCGCTTGTGGGGCGAGAGCGACCTGCCGCCGCTGACCGCCGACTACATGCGCGTGTTGCATGAGATGAACCCGGATGGCCAGTTGCGCTACTACCCGGGCTCGCCAGAACTGGCGCGCCGCCTCACGCGGCCTCAGGACCGTGTCCTGTTGAATGAAAAACACCCGGAAGACGGCGTGCTGCTCAAGGACAACATGAAGGGCGATCGCCGCGTCAAAGTGCACTTGGGCGAAGGCTGGCATGTGCCGCGCGCCTTGCTGCCGGTACCGGAAAAACGTGCGTTGATGCTGATCGATCCGCCGTTTGAAAAGCTCGACGAAATGCAGCGCTGCGCGGCGTCCCTCAAGGAAGCGGTCAGCCGCATGCGCCAGACCGTTGCGGCGATCTGGTACCCGGTGAAAGACCAGCGCATGTTGCGCCGCTTCTACCAGGACCTGGCCGGCACCGGTGCGCCGAAGTTGCTGCGGGTGGAGTTGCTGGTGCATCCGCTGGACACGCCCAACACCCTGACCGGCTCGGGCCTGGCGATTGCCAACCCGCCGTGGGGTTTGGAGGAGGAGTTGCGTGAGCTGCTGCCGTGGTTGTCCAAGAAACTTGGCCAGACCCAGGGTGGGTGGCAGATGGATTGGCTTATCGCTGAGTAATCAGATCTCAAGCCAAGCACAAGACTAAATGTGGGAGCGGGCTTGCTCGCGAAAGCGGAGTGTCAGTTAACAGATATGTCGACTGATATACCGCATTCGCGAGCAAGCCCGCTCCCACATTTTTTGATCTGCGTTGTGCTTAGATCGGGCAGGTCACGCCCGTGCCGCCGATCCCGCAATAGCCCTGTGGGTTCTTCGCCAGATATTGCTGGTGATACGCCTCGGCGAAGTACACCGTCGGTGCTTCTTCGATTTCTGTGGTGATGGTGCCCAGGCCGGCCTTGGTCAGCTCGCCCTGATACGCCTCGGCGCTGGCTTTGGCCGCTTCCAGGTGCTCAGGCTTCACGGCGTAGATCACCGAACGGTATTGGCTGCCGATGTCGTTGCCCTGGCGCATGCCTTGGGTCGGATTGTGCAGCTCCCAGAACATTTTCAGCAGCTCTTCGTAGCTGATCTTGTCCTGGTCGAACACCACCAGTACCACTTCGCTATGGCCGGTCAGGCCCGAGCAGACTTCTTCGTAAGTGGGGTTCGGCGTGTAGCCGCCGGCGTAGCCGACCACGGTGCTGACCACACCGTCGCGCTGCCAGAACCGGCGTTCGGCACCCCAGAAACAACCGAGGCCGAAGATCGCGAACTCGACGTTGTCGACAAAGGGGCCGAGCAGCGGGTTGCCGTTGACGAAATGCGTCTCTGGCAGTGCCATCGGGGTTTCACGGCCAGGCAAAGCTTGTTCTTGAGTGGGCAACACGTTTTTGTTCACCAGAATTTCCGAGCGCAAGACCATGAGCAGTCCTCTCGTCAGGTTGAGTTAGCGGTAAAGATTCAGACAGCCAGTGTGCCCGAGTGTTACAGCGCTGTCAGGCGATTGGCCCGCGCGGGTAGCGTTTAAGCTTCTCGAGCAGCTCTGCACCGGGGATCGGCCGGTCGAACAAATAGCCCTGGCCCACATCGCAACGATGCCGGCGCAGGAAGGCCAGTTGCTCGGAGGTTTCGATGCCCTCGGCCACCACTTTGAGCTTGAGGTTGTGGGCCATGGCGATCACTGCAGAGGTGATTTCCATGTCGTCCTGGTTGTCCGGGATTTCGTGGATAAAGCTGCGATCGATCTTGATGATGTCGATGGGGAATTTCTTCAGGTAGCTCAGCGACGAATAGCCGGTACCGAAGTCATCCATGGCCAGGGTCAGGCCAAAGCTCTTCAGCTGGTCCAGTTGAAGGCGCGTGTCTTCGGTGGCTTCCAGCAGCAAACCTTCGGTCAGCTCCAGCTCCAGCAGTTTCGCGGGTAACTGTTCTTCCTTGAGGATGGTGGCAATCGAGGCCACCAGGTCCGGGTCGGAGAATTGCTTGGGCGACAGGTTGATCGCCACCTGCAAGTTGCCCATGCCGGCGGCGCTCAATTGCTTGCTCATGCGGCAGGCCTGGCGCGCGATCCATTTGCCGATGGGGATGATCAGCCCGGTTTCTTCCGCCACGCTGATGAACTGGTCGGGACGGATCATGCCCTTTTCCGGGTGGTTCCAGCGCAACAGCGCTTCCATGCCCAACAGCCGGCCGCTGCGCAGGCACAGCTTGGGCTGATAGAACACGTCCAGCTCGTTTTGGGTCAGGGCGCGGCGCAGGTTGTTTTCCACAAACAGTTTGTAACTGGCCTCGGCGTTCAGCGCCTCGGTAAACACCTGTACCTGGTGTTTACCATTGGCCTTGGCCTTGTGCAGGGCCAGCCCGGCGTTACGCATCAGGGTTTGCGGGTCGCGGCCGTGCAACGGCGCGCAGGCCAGGCCCACGGAGCCGGTGACACTGATCAGTTGGTTGTCGACGAACATCGGTTTGTCGAGGGTTGCCAGCAACTGGCTGGCGACCTGTTGGCCACTCTCCAGGTCGGTGTCGTCGAGCAACACCGCGAACTCGTTACTGGCAAACCGCGCCAGGCTGCCGCTGGCACTCAGGCTGTTGCGCAGGCGCCGGGCCAGGCTGATCAGCAACTTGTCGCCGGTCTGGTGGCCGAGGCTGTCGTTGATCCGCTTGAAATTGTCGATGTCCACCAGCAACAGGCTGATCGGGCTGTCGCTGTCGCGCGCGAAGCGCTCATCCAGGTTGCGGATAAACGCCGGACGGTTGCCCAGGTTGGTCAGGTTGTCGGTGTAGGCCAGGCGCTCGATGCGCTGCTGGGCCAGCTTGGTCTGGGTGATGTCTTCGTAGATGCCGATGTAGTGGGTCAACTCACGGTTGTCGCCATACACCTTGGAAATCGACAGCTGGCCCCAGTAGGGTTCGAGGTTTTTGCGTCGGCTCTTGAACTCACCTTGCCAGCTGTTGCTCTTGGCCAGGCTCGACGGTGCGTCGAAGAGCATTTCGCTGAGGTTTTCCAGGGCCGGCAACTGCGCCAGTCGATGGCCATGGACTTCTTCGGCGCTGTACTGGGTGATCGCGGTAAAGCTTGGGTTGACGTACTCGACCACGCCGTCGCAATTGACCAGCAGAAACGCGTTGGCGCTTTGCTCCACTGCCCGCTGGAACAAGTGCAGCGCGCTGGTGGCGGCGCGCCGGTTGTGGTTGTTGATCACTTGCGCGAACTGGTCCGCCAGCTCGCCGGCGAAGGCGATCTCATCAGCCTGCCAGGCACGCGAGCTGCCGCTTTGTTCCAGGCACAGCACGCCGATGACTTGGCCATCCACACGGATGCTCGCGTCGAGCATCGCGTGCACGTCCTTGGCGCGCAGGCTTTCGGCCATTTCCCGGGTGCGCGGGTCACGCAACGCGTGGGTGGCGTCGATGGCGCGGCTCGAGTGCAGGGCTTCCAGGTAGTCCGGGAAGCCGCTGGCGTCGATCGCTTCAGGCAAGTGGTGCTGTTGGTTGTCGCGGTGGTACGCCGAGATCGGCACCAGGCGCTGGCCTTCCAGGTTCCAGATGCTCGCGCAATCGATCTGGTAGATGTCGCACGCGCTGCGGGTGATCAGCTCGGCGGCTTCCTGCAGCGAGTTGGGCGTGGTGTAGCGCTGGCGAGCCAGCAGCAGGATCAGCTCCTGTTGGGCGCGCACGCGCTCCAGGTGCTGCAACTGTTCCTGCTGGGCACGCTGGTTGAGTTCCAGGGCGATCTGCAGGCGGCTGTTCTGGTTTTCCAGGTCTGCGGTCGGGACGGCAGTGGGGATTTCGCTAAACAGTCCGTCGACCACCATCAGGTAGCCGCGCAGCAGGTGGCGATTGTGCTGTTTGTAGGTCTCGCCCATTTCCAGCAGGCTTAAAGGCCCGTCGCTGGTGTGCAAGGTGTAGCGCACCAGGTAATGCGGGCTCTGGGTCAGCTGTTGCTGGATGGCGTCGTGCAGTTGGTAGCGCGCCTGCGGTTCCATCAAGCTGGCGTAGGGCGTGCCGACCAGGGCGCACAGCTCGGCCGCCGGCAGACCAAACTGGCGCTCGCAATTGGGGTCGAGGTACAGCAGCGCCCAGCTTGCCTCATTAAGCCGTTCGAAACGCAGCATGCCGAGGCGCGAAGGCACCGGTAACTGCGTCACTACCTCGGCCGCCATACGGGCGGCATCGGGTTGGCTTTTCATGGGGAAACTCGCTTGGAAAAATGCGCACGGCGCCGGGCTCACGCCCTCTTTACTGTCGCCTGCGGCAAGGTTGCATCATGCAGCACGCACTGACAAGAGAGGATGAAGGCTAAGTGCTATATGGCTGTTATCGGCCGCGGGAGCGGTTTCTACAATCCGGGTGATGGGTGGCGCATTGACGCACGCGCTACAGCCCTTACCCCGACAAAAAGCAGGCCAAAAAAAGCCCCGCCAAGTGGCGGGGTTGAGGTACGAGCGTGGCGCTCGGAAATCGGTGCAGCCAGGCCTCCCCGGTGAAAGGGAGGCCCGTTTGCGGCTTACAGCAGGATGGTGCGGATGTCGTTCAGCAGTTGGCTCAGACGCTGTGTGAAGCGTGCAGCGGCGGCGCCGTTGATCACACGGTGATCGTAGGACAACGACAGCGGCAGCATCAGCTTCGGTTGGAACGCTTTACCGTCCCACACAGGCTGGATAGTGGCCTTGGACACACCCAGGATCGCCACTTCCGGCGCGTTGACGATCGGCGTAAAGCCAGTGCCGCCAATGTGCCCGAGGCTGGAGATGGTGAAGCACGCGCCTTGCATGTCGTCTGCAGTCAGCTTCTTGTCACGGGCCTTGGCGGCCAGTGCAGCCGCTTCAGCAGCCAGTTGCAGCAGGCTCTTCTGATCAACGTTCTTGATCACAGGCACCAGCAGGCCATCCGGGGTATCAACTGCAAAACCGATGTGCACGTATTTCTTGCGAATGATCGCTTTTCCGCTTGGCGCCAGCGAACTGTTGAAGTCCGGCAGTTCCTTGAGCAGGTGCGCGCAGGCCTTGAGCAGCAGTGGCAGCACGGTCAGTTTCACGCCAGCCTTCTCGGCCACGGCTTTCTGCGCAACGCGGAAAGCTTCCAGGTCGGTGATGTCGGCCTGGTCGAACTGGGTCACGTGCGGAATGTTCAGCCAGCTGCGGTGCAGGCTCGACGCGCCGATTTGCATCAGGCGGGTCATCGGCACTTCTTCGGTTTCGCCGAAGCGGCTGAAGTCCACGACCGGAATCGGCGGAATCCCAGCGCCACCGGTAGCAGCGCCGGCAGCCGGAGATTCCTTGGCCTTCTGCATCATGGCCTTGACGTAAACCTGCACGTCTTCTTTCAGCACACGACCGTGCGGGCCAGTGGCCGACACAGCATTGAGCTCAACACCGAACTCACGGGCCAGCTGACGCACGGCTGGGCCGGCGTGAACCTTGGCACCGCGTGGCGCAGGTGCGGCAGCCGCAGGAGCCGGTGCAGCCTCGGCTTTCGCAGCCGGTGCAGGGGCGGCAGCAGCCGGAGCCGCTTCAGCTTTTGCAGCAGGTGCAGCCGCAGCCGGTGCTGGAGCAGCAGCCGGCGCAGCGCCTTGTACTTTGAGCTTGAGGATGAAGTCGCCAGTGCCGACTTCGTCTTCGAGCTTGACCGCGATGCTTTCCACCACGCCGGCAGCCGGCGATGGGATTTCCATGGAGGCCTTGTCGGACTCCAGGGTGATCAGCGACTGGTCGGCTTCGACGGTGTCGCCGACCTTGACCAGCAGCTCGATGATCTTGGCCTTGCCCGACGAACCGATGTCCGGGACGTGAATGTCCTGAACAGAGGCCTCAGCCGGAGCGGCGGCCGGGGCTGCAGGCGCCTCGGCAGCGGCGGCAGGCTTTTCAGCAGCCGGTGCAGGTGCAGCAGCGGCAGCAGGAGCCGCCGCAGGGGCCGCGTCAGCGGCGCCTTCGATTTCCAGTTCCAGCAGTTCGTCGCCTTCTTTCAGGCGGTCGCCCAGCTTCACTTTCAGGCTTTTGACCACGCCGGCCTTGGGAGCAGGGATTTCCATGCTCGCCTTGTCCGATTCCAGGGTCAGGATGCTCTGGTCGGCTTCGACGGTGTCGCCGACCTTCACAAACAGCTCGATTACTTCACCTTCACCGCTGCCGATGTCAGGTACGCGAATGAGTTCGCTCACAAAAAATCTCCTCAGCAGTCCAGTGGGTTGCGTTTTTCCGGGTTGATCCCGAACTTGACGATAGCGTCAGCCACCACCTTAGGTTCGATCTCACCACGGTCAGCCAAGGCTTCCAGGGCTGCCAACACCACGAAGTGACGGTCAACTTCGAAGAAGTGACGCAGCTTCTTGCGGCTGTCACTGCGGCCGAAACCGTCGGTGCCCAGGACTTTGAATTCCTTGGACGGGACCCACTGGCGAATCTGTTCAGCAAACAGCTTCATGTAGTCGGTAGAGGCAATGACTGGACCTTTACGGCCGGCCAGGCACTCTTCGACGTAGCTTTTCGCTGGCTTCTGACCTGGGTGCAGGCGGTTGTTACGCTCCACTGCCAGGCCGTCGCGACGCAGTTCGTTGAAGCTGGTAACACTCCACACATCAGCGCCGACGTTGAACTCTTCACGCAGGATCTTGGCCGCTTCACGCACTTCACGCAGGATGGTGCCGGAGCCCATCAGCTGTACGTGGTGCGCCGCTTCCTTGGTGTCTTCTTCGAGCAGGTACATGCCCTTGATGATGCCTTCCTCGACACCGGCCGGCATGGCTGGCTGCTGGTAGGACTCGTTCATCACGGTGATGTAGTAGAAAACGTCCTGCTGCTCTTCGGTCATCTTCTTCATGCCGTCCTGGATGATCACCGCCAGCTCATAGCCGTAGGTTGGATCAAAGGTGCGGCAGTTCGGGATGGTGGCAGCCAGGATGTGGCTGTGACCGTCTTCGTGTTGCAGGCCTTCGCCGTTCAGCGTGGTCCGGCCGGCGGTACCGCCGATCAGGAAGCCACGGGTACGGCTGTCGCCTGCTGCCCACGCCAGGTCGCCGATACGCTGGAAGCCGAACATCGAGTAGAAGATGTAGAACGGCAGCATCGGCTGGTTGTGGCTGGAGTAGGAAGTACCGGCAGCGATGAAGGAGCTCATGGCGCCCGCTTCGTTGATGCCTTCTTCGAGGATCTGGCCCTTTTTGTCTTCCTTGTAGAACATCACCTGGTCTTTATCGACTGGCTCGTAGAGCTGGCCGACGGAGGAGTAGATGCCCAACTGACGGAACATGCCTTCCATACCGAAGGTACGGGCTTCGTCCGGGATGATCGGGACGATACGCGAACCGATTTCCTTGTCCTTGACCAGCTGCGCGAGGATCCGCACGAAGGCCATGGTGGTGGAGATTTCACGGTCGCCCGAGCCGTCCAGGATAGCCTTGAGGGTATCGAGTGGCGGGGTCGGAATGTTGAAGCTCTTGGCGCGGCGCTGTGGCACGAAACCGCCCAGTGCAGTGCGACGCTCGCTGAGGTAGCGGGCTTCGGCGCTGTTTGGCTCTGGCTTGAAGAACGGCAGGTTCTCCAGTTCTTCGTCCTTGACCGGGATGTCGAAGCGGTCGCGGAACAGCTTCAGGCTTTCAACATCAACCTTCTTGGTGTTGTGCGCAGTGTTCTTCGCTTCGCCGGCACCGGTGCCATAACCCTTGATGGTCTTGGCCAGGATGACGGTCGGTTGTTCTTTGTGGTTGACCGCTTCGTGGTACGCCGCGTAGACCTTGTACGGGTCGTGGCCGCCACGGTTGAGTTTCCAGATCTCGTCGTCGGACAGGTCTGCAACCATTGCCTTGAGTTCAGGCGTGTTGAAGAAGTGTTCACGTACGAACGCGCCGTCTTTGGCTTTGTAGTTCTGGTACTCGCCGTCGATGACTTCGTCCATGCGACGTTGCAGGATACCGTCGACGTCTTTGGCCAGCAGTGGGTCCCAGAAACGGCCCCAGATGACTTTGGTCACGTTCCACTGAGCACCGCGGAACACGCCTTCGAGTTCCTGGATGATCTTGCCGTTGCCGCGAACCGGGCCGTCGAGGCGCTGCAGGTTGCAGTTGATGACGAAGATCAGGTTGTCGAGCTTCTCGCGGCCGGCCAGGGAGATGGCGCCCAGGGATTCCGGCTCGTCACACTCGCCGTCGCCCAGGAAGCACCAGACTTTCTGCTTGCCTTCAGGGATGAAGCCACGCGCTTCCAGGTACTTCATGAAACGTGCCTGGTAGATCGCCTGGATCGGGCCCAAGCCCATGGACACAGTCGGGAACTGCCAGAAATCAGGCATCAGCCAAGGGTGCGGGTACGACGACAGGCCGTTACCGTCCACTTCCTGGCGGAAGTTGTTCATGTGTTCTTCGGTGATGCGGCCTTCCATGAACGCACGGGCGTAAACGCCTGGAGAAGTGTGGCCCTGGAAGTAGATCAGGTCGCCGCCGTGTTCGTCGGTCGGGGCCTGGAAGAAGTAGTTGAAGCCGATGTCATACAGGGTTGCGCTGGAAGCGAAGCTGGAGATGTGACCGCCCAGGTCAGAATCTTTCAAGTTCGTGCGCATTACCATCGCCATGGCGTTCCAGCGTACCAACGAGCGAATGCGGCGTTCCATGAACAGGTCGCCAGGCATGCGTGCTTCGTGGGTAACGGGGATGGTGTTGCGGTATGGCGTGGTGATGGCGTAAGGCAATTGCGAGCCGCTGCGGGTCGCGAGTTCGCCCATACGGGTCATCAGGTAGTGAGCACGGTCTTCGCCTTCTTTGTCGAGAACCGATTCCAGGGCGTCCAGCCATTCCTGGGTTTCGACGGGATCGAGGTCTTGCATGGCTTGCTCCAGGGCGGAAAGGCTACCAGAATCGGTTGCCTGAAGTTTGCGACTGGCCTTGTGGGCAGACGACATAAATTCTTGGATGGCCGAAGGTTGCTTCGGCGTCCTGTAGTTTTACTACAAATCGTCGGCCATTTCAGCCTTTCGAATGTATATACGAGTAGTAAAACTACACAAGACCGAGTGGATTGCTCGGTCTGGCTGGTGAGCATAATCGTTATTGTTGATCTTTTGCGAACAAGAAAAGGTGAAAGTTTGATGTTGCCTGCCAAGATTAATTTAATTTCAGCTATTTATAACCTTTGTTCGACAGTCCTTCACCGAGCGTGGTTCTTGCGTTCACAGCAACAAGCCTTTTACGCGCCGATCAAGGATAGACCATGAGCCTTCCAACGCTGGCCCCATTACCGGCCATTCTCTTGCCTTTTGCCCAGCGGGCCGAGCAGTCATTTCGTGACGCAGTGGCCGCGCTGGACGACGATCATGGACTTTCTGCCTGGACGCCGCAACGGTGGGCTGACTTCGCCCGCGTGTGCGCCGCCAGTGATTTTGTCATTGAACAGAGCCTGCGTGACCCTTTGATGTTGCTCGAGCTGGTGGCCTGGGGCGAGCTGGACCGCGGCTTTGCGCCCGGCGAGCTGTGCGGCCAGATCGCCGGCGCCGTGCAACAGGCCGAAACAGAAGATGAGCTGGGTCGCGTGCTGCGTCGCCAGCGCACTCGCCAGCAAGTGCGCATCATCTGGCGCGACCTGACGCGCCAGGCCGACCTGGTGCAAACCTGTCGCGACCTTTCCGACATGGCCGACGCCAGCATCGACCAAGCCTACCAATGGCTGTACCAGCGCCATTGCGTGCAATTTGGCACCCCCACCGGCCGGCGCAGCGGCGAAGCCCAGCACATGGTCATCCTCGGCATGGGCAAGCTCGGCGCCGTGGAGCTGAACCTGTCGTCTGATATCGACCTGATCTTCGCCTACCCCGAGGGCGGCGAAACGGTGGGCGTGAAGCGCGCGCTGGACAACCAGGAATTTTTTATCCGGCTTGGTCAAAAACTGATCAAGGCGCTCGACCCGATGACGGTCGACGGGTTTGTGTTCCGCGTCGACATGCGCCTGCGCCCCTACGGTTCGGCTGGCGCCCTGGTGCTCAGCTTCAACGCGCTGGAACAGTACTATCAGGACCAGGGCCGCGACTGGGAGCGCTACGCCATGATCAAGGCGCGCGTGGTTGCCGGTGACCAGGTGGCCGGTGCGCAACTGCTGGATATGCTGCGCCCGTTCGTCTATCGGCGTTACCTGGACTTTTCGGCTATCGAAGCGCTGCGCACCATGAAGCAGCTGATCCAGCAGGAAGTGCGGCGCAAAGGCATGGCCGACAACATCAAGCTGGGCTCGGGTGGTATCCGCGAAGTGGAATTTATCGCCCAGGCGTTCCAGCTGATCCACGGCGGCCGCGACCTGAGCCTGCAACAACGGCCATTGCTCAAGGTGCTCGGCACCCTCGAAGGGCAGGGCTATTTGCCTGCGGCAGTCATTGCCGAGTTGCGCAACGGCTACGAATTCTTGCGTTACACCGAGCATGCGATTCAGGCGATCGCCGACCGCCAGACGCAAATGCTCCCGGACACCCCGGAAGATCAGGCGCGTATCGCCTTTATGCTGGGCTTTGCCGATTGGTCCGCGTTCCATGAGCGCCTGATGTATTGGCGCGGTCGGGTGGACTGGCACTTCCGCCAAGTCATCGCCGACCCTGACGAAGAGGAAGGCGCAGAGAGTGAGTTGGTCGTAGGCGGCGAGTGGCTGCCGCTGTGGGAAGAGTCTCAGGACGAAGACGCCGCTCGCCTGCAATTGCAGGAAGGTGGCTTCACCGACGCGCCCAAAGCCCTCAAAGCCCTGGCCGGCTTGCGCGGCAGCCCGCAATTGCGTGCCATGCAGCGTCTGGGGCGGGAGCGGTTGGATGCCTTTATTCCGCGTCTGCTGGCCCAGGCCGTCGAACACGCCAACCCGGATTTAGTGCTTGAACGTGTACTGCCGCTGGTCGAAGCCGTCGCCCGCCGTTCCGCTTATCTGGTGCTGCTCACCGAAAACCCCGACGCGTTGCGCCGTCTGCTCACACTGTGCGCCGCCAGCCCGTGGATCGCCGAACAGATCACGCGCTTCCCGCTGTTGCTCGACGAATTGCTCAACGAAGGCCGCCTGTTCAAGCCGCCGTTGGCGCCGGAACTGGCCGCCGAGCTGCGCGAGCGCCTCACGCGCATTCCCGAGGATGACCTTGAGCAGCAGATGGAGGCGCTGCGCCACTTCAAGCTGGCTCACCGTCTGCGCGTGGCCGCTTCGGAAATCGCCGGCAGCCTGCCGCTGATGAAAGTCAGCGACTACCTGACCTGGCTCGCCGAAGCCATTCTCGAACAAGTACTGGCCCTGGCGTGGCGCCAGACCGTGGCCCGCCACGGCTCGCCGCAGCGGCTTGACGGTTCGCTGTGCGACCCGGGGTTCATCATTGTTGGTTATGGCAAGGTTGGCGGCATCGAGCTGGGGCATGGTTCCGACCTGGACCTGGTGTTTATCCACGACGGTGATCCGCAGGCCGAGACTGACGGCGCCAAGCCGATCGACGGCGCGCAGTTCTTCACGCGCCTGGGCCAGCGCATCATCCACTTGCTGACCACCCAGACCAACTCCGGCCAACTGTATGAGGTCGACATGCGCCTGCGCCCATCCGGCGCGTCAGGCTTGCTGGTGAGTTCACTCGGAGCCTTCGAGCGCTATCAGCAAAATGAGGCCTGGACCTGGGAACATCAGGCGCTGATCCGCGCGCGGGTGCTGGTGGGCAGTCAGGATGTGGGCCAGGCGTTCGAGCAGGTCCGCGCTAAAGTACTCGGGCGTGAGCGCGACCTGGTCAAGCTGCGCCAGGAGGTCAGCGAGATGCGCGCCAAGATGCGCGACAACCTGGGCACCCGGTCTACGGCGGCCGGCACCGGCGCCAATGCCTTTGAGCCCACGGTGGTGTTCGACCTCAAGCAGGACGCCGGAGGTATCGTCGATATTGAATTTATGGTGCAATACGCGGCTTTGGCGTGGTCTGCGCAACATCCATCGTTGCTGCGCTACACCGACAATATCCGCATTCTGGAGGGCCTGGAGCAGGTCGGGCTGATGCCCGCCGCCGATGCCCATCTGCTGCGCGAGGTGTATAAAGCCTACCGTTCCGCCGCGCACCGCCAGGCCTTGCAAAATGAGGCTGGCACGGTAGCCGGGGATCAGTTCGCCGACGAACGGCGCCAGGTGATGCGAATCTGGCAGGCGCTGGGGTTAAGCTGATTAATTGAGTGGCGCCAATTTAATGTGGAAATCGGCCTTATGTGGGAGCCGGGCTTGCCCGCGATGCAGGCGCCTCGGTACTTCAGTCATACCGAAGCGATGCCATCGCAGGCACGCCAGCTCCCACACAAAGCGCGATCTACAATCATTGTCGATGCGGGGAGGCATAAGCCTCCCCGCATCGTTTGTGGAAACTACATGAATATTCTGATCGTTGGGCCCAGTTGGGTCGGTGACATGGTGATGGCGCAGACACTGTTCCAGTGCCTGAAACAGCGTCATCCCGACTGCCAAATCGACGTGCTCGCCCCCGAGTGGAGCCGGCCGATCCTCGAGCGCATGCCCCAGGTGCGCAAGGCCTTGAGCTTCCCGCTCGGCCACGGTGCCCTCGAATTGGCGACGCGCCGGCGCATCGGCAAATCCATGGTCGGCCAGTACGACCAGGCGATCCTGTTGCCCAACTCGCTCAAGTCGGCGCTGGTGCCGTATTTCGCCGGCATCCCCAAACGCACCGGCTGGCGCGGCGAGTTTCGCTACGTATTGCTCAACGATGTGCGCACCCTCGACAAAGCACGCTACCCGCTGATGATCGAGCGCTTCATGGCCCTGGCCTACGAGCCTGGTGCCGAGCTGCCGATGCCGTATCCGCGCCCCAGCTTGCAGATCGACCCGGTGACCCGTGACGCAGCCCTGGCCAAGTTCGGCCTGATGCTCGACCGTCCGGTGCTGGCGCTGTGCCCAGGCGCGGAGTTTGGCGAGTCCAAGCGCTGGCCGTCGGAGCATTACGCCAAAGTCGCCGAGATGAAGATTCGCGAAGGCTGGCAGGTGTGGTTGTTCGGCTCGAAAAACGATCACTCGGTGGGCGAGGACATCCGCCAGCGGCTGATCCCTGGGCTGCGTGAAGAAGCGGTGAACCTCAGTGGCGACACGTCACTGGCCGAAGCCATCGACCTGCTGTCCTGCGCCGACTCGGTGGTGTCCAACGACTCCGGCCTGATGCACGTGGCTGCCGCGTTGAACCGCCCACTGGTGGCGGTGTACGGCTCGACCTCGCCTGGCTTCACACCGCCGTTGGCCGACAAGGTCGAAGTGGTACGCCTGGGCCTGGATTGCAGTCCGTGTTTTGAGCGTACTTGCCGTTTCGGCCACTACAATTGCCTGCGCCAACTGCTGCCGCAACCGGTCAGCGACGCGTTGCAGCGGTTGCAAGGCTCCGTGGTCGAGGTCCGTTAGTTTGCGAGTACTGGTAGTCAAGACCTCATCCCTGGGCGACGTGATCCACGCCTTGCCGGCACTGACCGACGCAGCGCGGGCGATCCCCGGCATTCGCTTTGACTGGGTGGTGGAAGAAGGCTTTGCCGAGATCCCCACCTGGCACCCCGCGGTGGACCAGGTGATCCCGGTGGCAATTCGTCGCTGGCGCAAAAACATCTGGCAAACCATCAAGAGCGGCGAGTGGCGACGGTTCAAGCAGCGTGTTCAGTCGACCAAGTATGACTTGGTGATTGACGCCCAAGGCCTGCTGAAAAGCGCCTGGCTGACGCGCTACGTGCGCGCTCCGGTCGCGGGTTTCGACAAGCATTCTGCACGCGAACCCATCGCTGCGCGTTTCTACTCACGCCGTTTGGCCGTGGCCCGTGGGCAGCATGCGGTGGAGCGTTTGCGCCAGCTGTTCGCCGTTGCGCTGGGCTACGACCTGCCCAAAGGGCTGGGCGACTACGGCCTGAGCACTGAAAAGCTGCTCGGCCTGCCGCCGAAAAAACCATTTGTGCTGCTGCTGCACGGCACCACTTGGGACACCAAGCATTGGCCCGAAGCCTATTGGCGCGAGCTGGCCGAGCGTATGGGCCGCCTGGGTGTGGACGTGAAGTTGCCGTGGGGCAATGCCGACGAAAAGGCGCGTGCCGAGCGCCTGGCCCATGGCCTGCAACACGCCGAAGTGCTGCCCAAGCTCAACCTGGCCGGCGTGGCCCGCGTGCTGGCCGGCGCCCGTGCCTGCGTGGCGGTGGACACTGGCCTGGGTCACTTGGCCGCTGCGTTGGACGTGCCGACCATTTCCCTGTTCGGCCCCACCAACCCCGGCCTGACCGGCGCCTATGGCAAGGGCCAGATTCACCTGGCCAGCGACTTCCCGTGCGCGCCGTGCCTGCAAAAACACTGTACCTATCAACCAACGGCCGACGACCTGCGTCGGTTCGACATCAAGCGCGAGTCGCCCCTGTGCTTCACGCGCCTGAACCCTGAGCGTGTGGCAAGCCGACTGAGCACGTTGTTACTGGCTGAGGAGCTGCACTGATGCAACTGGCTTTTGTTCTGTACAAATATTTCCCCTTCGGTGGCCTGCAGCGCGACTTCATGCGTATCGCCCTGGAGTGCCAGCAGCGCGGCCATCAGATTCGTGTCTACACGCTGATCTGGGAAGGCGACATTCCGCCCGGCTTCG
Organism: Pseudomonas sp. HT11; assembly: GCF_044875395.1. NCBI lineage: Bacteria > Pseudomonadati > Pseudomonadota > Gammaproteobacteria > Pseudomonadales > Pseudomonadaceae > Pseudomonas > Pseudomonas sp. HT11. The sequence goes on from NZ_CP173217.1 coordinate 547,798, forward strand.
AAGTGCTGGTGGCGCCGGTCAAGGCGTTCTTCAACCATCGGCGCAATGAAAAGCTCAGCGCCTGGATGGAAGCCGACCTGGCCAAACGCCCGGTGGACCGTCTGATCGGCTTCAACAAAATGCCCGGCCTGGACGTGTACTACGCCGCCGATGGCTGCTTTGAAGACAAGGCGCAAAACCTGCGTCATTCGCTGTACAAACGCTTTGGCCGTTACCGCCACTTTGCCGAGTACGAGCGCGCGGTGTTCGCCAGGGACGCCAGGACTGAAATCCTGATGATCTCTGAAGTGCAGCAACCGCTGTTCATCAAGCATTACGACACCCCGCTGGAGCGTTTCCACCTGCTGCCGCCGGGCATCGCCCAGGACCGCCGTGCGCCGCCGAATGCCGCCGAGATCCGCGAAGGTTTTCGCCAGGAATTCAACCTCGCAGGCGACGACTTGCTGCTGGTGCAAATCGGTTCCGGTTTCAAGACCAAGGGCGTCGACCGCAGCCTCAAGGCCGTGGCCGCCTTACCGGCGGAACTGAAAAAACGCACGCGTCTGTTTGTAATTGGCCAGGACGACCCCAAAGTATTCCAATTGCAGAGTGCTACGTTGGGGCTGGGCGATAACGTGCAGTTCCTCAAAGGGCGCAGCGATATTCCGCGTTTCCTGCTGGGCGCCGACCTGTTGATCCACCCGGCGTACAACGAAAACACCGGGACCGTGTTGCTCGAAGCCCTGGTGGCCGGGTTGCCGGTGCTGGTCTCGGCGGTGTGTGGTTACGCCCATTACATCAGCGAGGCCGACAGTGGGTTGGTGCTGGACGAGCCGTTCGATCAAACGCAGCTCAACCACTACCTCACACGCATGCTTACCGACACTGCACAGCGCGCGGCCTGGGGCCGCAATGGGTTGGCGTACGCCGAGACGGCCGACCTCTACAGCATGCCGCAGCACGCGGCGGATGTGATTCTGGCGGAGCCAAAGCGATGAAGTTGATGCTTGCCGAACCGTTCAAGACCCTCTGGGCCGGGCGTGATGCCTTCGCCGAAGTCGAGCGGCTGGAAGGCGAGGTGTACCGTGAACTTGAAGCCCGGCGTACCTTGCGCACCGAGGTGGATGGGCGTGGCTATTTCGTGAAGATCCACCGTGGCATCGGCTGGGGCGAGATCGTCAAGAATCTGGTCACCGCCAAGCTGCCGGTGCTCGGTGCGGGCCAGGAGTGGCAGGCCATCCAGCGCCTGCAGCAGATCGGCGTGCCGACCATGACCGCTGTGGCGTACGGCGAGCGCGGCAGCAACCCGGCCGACCAGCACTCGTTCATCATCACTGAAGAACTGGCGCCGACTGTCAGCCTGGAAGACTTCAGCATCGACTGGCTCAAGCAGCCGCCCGCGCCGCGCCTCAAGCGCGCGCTGATCGCCGAGGTGGCGCGCATGACTGGCATGATGCATCGCGGTGGGGTCAACCACCGCGATTGCTACATCTGCCACTTCCTGTTGCACACCGATACGCCGGTGACGGCTGATAACTTCAAGTTGTCGGTGATCGACCTGCACCGCGCCCAGACCCGCGACAAAATCAGTCATCGCTGGCGCGACAAAGACCTGGCCGCGTTGTACTTCTCGGCGCTGGACATCGGCCTGACGCGTCGTGACAAGTTGCGCTTCCTCAAAGGCTACTTCCAGCAGCCGTTGCGCCAGATCCTCGCTGAAGAAAATGCCTTGTTGCAGTGGCTGCAAACCAAGGCCGACAAGCTTTATGCACGTAAACAACGCTACGGGGATGCGCTCTGATGGCGGGTTGGAACCTGGAACCTGCTTACGCCGCCCTGGCGGATGATTTCGGCAGCCTCGAAGCGGTATTCGCCCTGCAAGGCGAGCGCCTGACCCGCGACCCATTGTCGGAAGTGATTCGGGTGGCGCGCGGCGGGATCAATTACTACGTCAAGCGCTACGTCGGTGCCGGCAAGGGCCTGCGCCGCTACTTGGGCAAGCCTCGGGTTAAGTCCGAATGGCAGAACCTCAAGCGTTTCGCCAAGTGGGGCATTCCCACCGCCGACGTGGTGGCCTGGGGGCTGGAACGCAAAGGCCTGGCCTACGCGCGAGGCGCGATGATCACCCGCGAGCTGCCCAAGACTGAAGACCTGTCGATGCTGGCTGATCGCAAAGATCCGCGCTTGAAAGACCCCAAGTGGGTCAGCGTGATCAGTCGCCAGCTCGCCGAATACACGCGCACCATGCATGAGCACCGCTTCACCCATAACGATTTGAAGTGGCGCAACCTGCTGGTCGACGACCAGCAGACCCTGTACCTCATCGATTGCCCCAACGGTGATTTCTGGCGCGGTTTCTGGCTCAAGTACCGAATTACCAAGGACCTGGCCTGCCTGGACAAGGTCGCCAAGTATCACTTGTCGGCCACGCAGCGCCTGCGCTTCTACATGCAATACCGCCAACGCACGCACCTGACGGCGTCAGACAAACAGCGAATTCGCCACGTGGTGAAGTTTTTCGAGGGACGCGAATGAGTGATTTCCTGGCGGCCGAAGACCGCGCTCTGCTGGAGCGCCATGGTCTGGCAACCTTCGACGCCCTGTGGGCCAGGCAACTGGACGCGGTGGACGAGCCCAATACCAGCAAGGGTGGCTGGAGCAGCGTGTTTCGCCTGGAGCTTGAAGGGCAGGGTTACTACCTCAAGCGCCAGAGCAACTACCTGACACGCACGCTGCACAAGCCGTTTGGCGAGCCCACCTTTGCGCGCGAATTTCGCAATATCAGCCGTTATCAGAAACTCGGCATTCCGGCGTTGCAGGCCGCGTTTTTCGGTGAGCGCAAGGTCGACGGCGAACACCGCGCGATGTTGCTGACCCGTGCCCTGGACGGTTGGAACGACCTGGATTCGTTGCTGGAACAGTGGTCGCAACTGACTGACGCCCAGCACCGCGCGATTCTGCTGGCCTGCGGTCAGTTGGCCCGTCATCTGCACAGCGTAGGCCAGGTGCATGGCTGTTTTTATCCCAAGCATATTTTTCTGCAGACCCTGGGCGACGGTTACGCTGCGCAGCTGATCGACCTGGAGAAAACCCGCCCGCTGTTGTTCGGCCAACGTGACCGGGTCAAAGACCTGGAGCCGCTGCTGCGCCGCGCGCCGCAGTGGACGGACGCGCAAGTGCGGCAGTTGCTGGCGGCCTACCTGGCAGAGCCTGAAAACAGCGCAAAGGTGGGCGCCTGGTTTGAACGGCTGACGGCGCGTCGCAGCCACAAGGAGAACCGCTGATGCGTTTGTCCGAGCTGAAAAAAGCCGGCCGCACGCCCAGCCTGCCGCTGACCATTGAACTGGCGGATGCCGCAGGCCCAGGGCAGTTGCAATTGCTCAGTCTGCTGCGTGTGTTGCCGGGCGAGCGTTATGTGGGCGCCGGCGTCTGGCGCGGGCGCACGGTGCTGGCCAAGTTATTGGTGGGCAGTAAGGCGGCACGTCATTTTCAGCGCGAGCTCAGCGGCGTACGCCTGCTTGCCGAGCAAGGCCTGACCACGCCGCAGCTGTTGGCCGATGGCTTGCAGGAAGGCGAGGGCGGCTGGCTGCTGTTCGAGTTCATTGAGGGCGCCGAAAGCCTCGCCGATGCCTGGCAGGCAGTTGAAGGCTTGCCGCCGCTGGCGGACGAACAAACAGCCGTGCTTGCCGAGGCGCTGGGGGCGATTGCCCACATGCATGCCAAAGGGCTGTGGCAGGAAGACCTGCACCTGGACAACCTGCTGCGCCAGGACGGCAAGCTGTACCTGATTGACGGCGCCGGCATTCGTGTCGAAGCCGCGGGCAAGCCGCTGTCGCGCAACCGGGTACTGGAAAACCTCGGGGTGTTTTTTGCGCAATTGCCGAAAAACCTCGAACCCTTTACCGAAGAATTATTGGTCTATTACCTGCTGAGCAATGGCGAGCATGCCGTGCCGCTGGAAGCGCTCGAAAAACAGGTGCGCAAGGTCAGCGCCTGGCGCTTGAAGGACTTCTTGAACAAGGTTGGCCGCGACTGCACGCTGTTCAGCGTCGTGCGTGGCGCCTTTGCCTTGCGCGCGATTCGCCGTGAAGAAGAGGCCGCCATGCTGCCGGTGCTGGAGCAGGCCGACGCATTGCTGGATCAGGGCCATCTGTACAAAACCGGCGGGGCCGCCAGCGTGGGCAAGGTTGAGGTGGCCGGTCGGCCGCTGGTGATCAAGCGCTACAACATCAAGGGGTTTGCCCATTGGCTCAAGCGCTTCTGGCGCCCGAGCCGCGCCTGGCATTCGTGGCGCGAAGGCAACCGCCTGGCGTTTCTGGGGATTGCGACGCCCAAGCCGCTGGCGGTGTTGGAGAAGCGGTTTTTGTGGCTGCGCAGCCGGGCGTACCTGGTGACTGAATACTTGCCCGGGCCGGACATCATCGAGCGTTTCGCGCCGTACGTTGAGCGCGGTGACGCGCCAGAAAATGAGCTGCTGGCGCTGGATCATCTGTTTGCCGAGCTGATTCGCGAGCGCATCAGTCATGGTGACTTCAAAGGCCATAACCTGTTCTGGCACGCAGACCGCTGGGCCTTGATCGACCTGGACGCCATGTGTCAGCACAGCTCACTTGCCAGCTTCGCGCCGGCGTTTGCCAAGGACCGCGCGCGGTTTATGCGCAACTGGCCCGAGAGCAGCGCGCTGTATCAGCTGATCGATCAGCGTTTGCCCAAAGAGATCGGCGCCGCCGGTTAAGACGGGCCTTCGGCCCTATCGCGGGCAAGCCCGCTCCTACAGGTGAATGTGGGAGCGGGCTTGTCCGCGATGACGGTCGACCAGGCGCTGCGCTGGCTGATCAAAACTGATATTCGGCCCCCGCCCCCGCGTACCACGACCTTCCCGGCGCCGCTTCGTAATAGCGGAAGTTGCCGTCCCCGACGATCACCGAACCCACGTACTGGCGATCCAGCAAGTTATCCAGGCGCAGGGTCTGGTGGAAGGTCCAGTGCTCGACCTTCTGCTCGAAGCGCGCACGCCAGTTGAACACGCTGTAGGCCGGCGCGGCGCGTTGCTGGTTGGTGTCTTCCACGTAGACTTTGCTGCGGTACATGCCTTCGAGGCCAGTGCTGACCCAGTCGCGTGGTTTCCAGTTCAGCTCGGCGAAGAGCGTGGTCTGGGGCACGCCGGGCAGGTAGTTGCCTTTGTCGATCGCCGTGCTGGCGCCGCTGACGAAGTCGCTGTCATAGGTGGCGTGCAGGCGGGTGTAGGCGAGGTGGGTGCTCCACTGTTCGGTCAATTGGCTTTCCAGGCTCAGTTCGAAGCCACGGCGCAAGGTGCGACCGGCGTTCTGGTAGGTGGTACGCCCGCCGCTGGATTGCTGCACGACCAGTTCGTCATCGGTGGTGATCTGGAACACCGCAGCATTCACGCGTGTGTCTTGGCCAACCCGGGCCTTGAGCCCCATTTCATACTGCTTGCTGACCGACGGCTTGAGCGCGAAATTGAAGCCGTTCGAGCTGCTGGAATACGCCGACTCCGCCTGGGTCGGGGTTTCAAACCCTTTGCCCGCGCTCACATAGCCATGCAGGTCCGGCGTGAAGGCATACATCACGCTCACTGAGGGCGTGTTCTTCTGGTAGGTCTTGTTGCCGCTGTCGTTGCCATCGCTGAGGAAGTGGTCGTCCACGTCCATCTTCATGGTGCTGTGGCGCAGGCCGGCTTGCAGGGTCCAGTCGCCCAGCAGCCAGTTGGCCTGCACGAACGGGTCGAGGCTGGTGGCGGTGTCGATTTCATCGCGGCCCAGCGCGCCTTTGACGCCGTGCACGCCGTTGAGGGTGTTGGAGTAGCCTTGGCGATCATCCTGGCTGCGGTCGTAGTCGAGGCCGGTGATCAGGGTCAGGTCGCCAGGGGCGCTGGTGATGGGTTGCAGCCAGTGGACGGAGCCGCCGTAGAACTTGCGGTCGAAGTCCACCACGCCACCGCGCTTGTCTGACGGCGTACCGCCGGGAATCGACAAATACTGAATCACACTCCGCCGCCCGGTATACGCATTCACCTGCAGCGTTGCATCGCCGATATAGCGCTCGTAATTCAGGCCCAATTGCTGATGATCGATACTTTTTCGCGTGTTGTACTGCAAGGCGGCGGGCGCCACCGAGCGCGGGTCCGCCTTGTACGCGGCCCAGGTCTGGCCCAACGGGTCTTGCGTGCCGTTTTGCTCCAGGCTGCTGTAGATCAGCGCCAGTTTGCTGTCGTCATCCGGGTGGACATTCAGCTTGGCAAAGGTCTGGTCACGACGGGCGCTGCTGTGGTCGCGGTAGCCGTCGGTGTCCATGCGCGAGGCGTCGAGTACAAAACCGGCGCCATTTGCCGCGCCTTCGGCCGTCAGGTGGTTCTTGTTCAGGCCGTCGCTGCCCACCAGCGTTTCGGCGCCGATGCGCGGCGGGCCTTCGCCATCGCGCGCGAACATCTGGATCACGCCGCCGGCATTGCTGCCATACAGCGTGGCGGCCGGGCCGCGCAGCACTTCGATGCGTTCGGCGGTGTCGAGGTTGAACGTGGCGGCCTGGCCCTGGCCATCCGGAGTACTGGCAGGGATGCCGTCGGCGATCAGCTTGATGCCGCGCACGCCAAACGCCGAGCGTGCACCGAAGCCGCGTGAGGAAATCTGCAGGTCCTGCGCGTAGTTTTGACGGTTCTGCACCACCAGGCCAGGCACGCGGGACAGGGCTTCAGAGGCATTGATGCCGAGTTGGCCGTCGCTGATCTGCTCACGGCTGATGCTGTCGACCGAATACGGAAGGTCGAACGTCGGGCTGGCGCTGCGTGAACCGGTCACCACGCTGGGGTCGAGGATCAGGGCTGCGTCTTCAGCCTGGGCGGTGTCGCACAAGGTGAACAGGCTTGGCAGCAATAGGGTGAGGCGAGCGAGGGTTTTCATGGGGCAGCCCGAATCCGTGGCGCATAAGACATAAACGCGCAAAAGGGCGCGAGTTTAGTGAAATGCTGAGTTTTTACCATTTCGGATTTTTCGTACGCAATTTGGCGATGCACTTGGGTGGGGGAGCCGACATTTCGCTGATAGCGTGGCCGGCCGTTGGCGATCACAGGACAATCACAATGAAAATCACGGCTGCAATGGGCATTGCCGCACTGCTGGTGGGCGGTTGTGGGACCGTCAACAGCGTCATCCGCAAAGACGGCGACACCGCGCGTGAGCTGCGGCTTATCAAAACGTACTGCCAGTCCATACCTCGCGTTTACAGTGGCGTGGCCTTTGATTTCTGCGCGCTGCACGCGGCTCCCGATCCGACCGGCGTACTGATACCCTTCGTGCTGCTGGACATTGCAGCGTCCGGCGTTGCCGATACCGTTGTGTTGCCCTACACGATTTATCGCCAGGCAAACGACGGCAACATCAGCGTCTATTGGCGCCCTGGCGGTTCTTGAGCGAGGCTGCGCATGAGCCGGCCATGACAAATGGAGTTGTCTATGAATCGTGGTTTCACCCTTCTATGGGTGCTGACGCTTGCACTGCTCACCGGCTGCGGCACCATCAATAACGACTCAACCTTTCCCCGCGCGAAAGCAATGCGTTCCCGATCATCGCCATTGAGGCGATTGCCTCCGGTGTGGCGGACACGCTGGTGCTGCCCTACACGATCTACCGCTAGGCGCAGTGACAACCGGTCGCCACATTCCCTAGATCATCACGTGGCGTGTTTACGCTATAATCCCGCCCTTTAGCTGTTTCTCGTCCAGGCGAGAGGCACACTTTTTTCAGGCGCACCCCGCCTGCATGCAGACTAAAAGAGGCTAGACCCCTGTGGCATTGACGATTCTTGGCCTGTCCGGCGCCCTTAGCCATGATCCTTCCGCAGCCTTGTATATCGACGGCAAGCTGATCGCGGCCGCCGAAGAAGAGCGCTTCGTACGCGACAAACATGCAAAGAACCGCATGCCCTACGAGTCGGCGAAGTTCTGCCTGGAACAAGCCGGTATCAAGCCTTCCGACGTTGATGTGGTGGCGATTCCGTTCGCCCCGATCAGCCTGTTCGGTGAGGCGCGCTGGCACTATGCCAAGCGTTACTGGTACGCCCCGGACCGCGCCCTCGACGCGATCCTGATGGGCAACCGTCGCTACAAGCGCTACCGCAACAAGATCGTCTGGTGCCTGGAGCAACTGGGCTTCGACCCGAAGAAAATCAAGATTGAACCGGTTGAGCACCACCTGGCCCACGCCTCCAGCGCTTACCACTGCTCGGGTTTCCAGGAGAAAACCGCGATCCTGGGGATCGACGGCAAGGGCGAGTACGCCACCACCTTTTTCGGCTACGGCGAAAACGGCAAGATCCACAAGATCAAGGAATTCTACGACCCGGATTCCCTCGGCGGCCTGTATGGCGCGATCACCGAGTTCCTCGGTTTCGAGATGCTCGACGGCGAGTTCAAGGTCATGGGCATGGCGCCGTATGGCGATGCCAGCAAGTACGATTTCTCGCGCCTGGCCTCGTTTGAGAACGGCGAGCTGGTGATCAACACCGACTACGCCAACGTCATCGGCCTGCGTCGCTACAAAGAGAAGGGCAAGGGGTTCTACTTCTCGCCAAAACTGATCGAGTGGCTGGGTCCCAAGCGCGAAGGCGATATCGCCGACGAGCCGTACATCCACTACGCGGCCAGCATGCAAGCGCTGTTCGAGAAGCTGGCCCTGCAGATGATCGACCACTACCTGGGCGATATCCTCAAAGACACCGGCAAGCTGGCCTTCGCTGGCGGCTGCGCGCTGAACGTCAAGCTCAACCAGAAGATCATTGCCCGCGATGACGTCAAGGAGCTGTTCGTGCAGCCGGCGTCCGGCGATGCCGGCACCGCGGTGGGTGCCGCTGCCTACGTGTCCCACGCCCGTGGTGTACCGGTCGAGAAGATGGAACACGTCTACCTCGGCCCGTCCTACAGCAACGAAGACGTGATCGCCGCGTGCGCCAAGCACGCAAGCAAACCGGTATGGCGCAAGATCGAGAACATGCCCAAGCGCATCGCCAAGATCATGGTCGACGGCAACCCGGTGGCCTGGTTCCAGGGCCGCATGGAGTTTGGCCCGCGCGCGTTGGGCGGTCGTTCGATCATTGGTTGCCCAAGCGCCACCGGCGTGGCGGATCGCATCAACCACCAGATCAAGTTCCGCGAGCGCTGGAGGCCTTTCTGCCCGTCGATGCTCGACACCGTTGCGCCGCAGATGATCAAGGTCGATCACCCGGCGCCGTTCATGACCTTCACCTTTGAAGTGTCGGAAGAATGGAAAACCCGCGTGCCGGAAGTGGTCCATGAAGATGGTACCTCCCGTGCCCAGGTGCTCAAGCGCGAATACAACCCGCGCTACTACGACATGATGAAAGAGCTGGAAGTACTCACCGGCAACGGCGTGTCGCTGAACACCTCGCTCAACCGTCGTGGCGAAGCGATGATCTGCTCGCCGACCGACGCGCTGAACATGTTCTTCGGCTCGGACCTGCAGTACCTGATCATGGAAGACATCCTGGTCGTCAAAGACGGCGTGGACCCTTATGACTCGGTCGGCTGATCGCCACGTCCTGCAGTTCTGCCACGGCTATGACGGGCCGTTCCTCGATTGCGCGCGGCAGTACGCCAGCCTGTTCGCAGGCTCGGGCTACAAGGTGACCACGGTGTTTCTCACCGGGGTCGCCGACCCCGATGTGGCGGCCGGTTGTGCCTCTGATGAAGTGTTGTTCATGGAATTCAGCTCCAAGGCCATTCGTGGCCTGAAGCTGGGCGCCATCGGTGAGCTGCGCAAGATCGCGGCGTCACGCAATTTCAGTTTCTGCATTGCTCACCGGTTCAAGCCGATCTATATCGCCTTGCTCGGCACGCGCTTGCCGGTGATCGGTGTGCATCATGCGTTTGGTGACTATGGGCGCCGCAGCCGCAAGCTGTTTGCGTCGATTTTCCGCAAGCGTTTGAGCCTGCTGGGTGTGTCCGATGCGGTGCGTGATGACATGCGCCGTTGCTTGCCAGCCTGGCCGGCAGCGCGGATTCAAACGCTGTACAACCGCATCGATGTCGACGCCATGCAGGCCCTGCAGGTTCCGGCCGAAGCGGCGCGCGATGCGCTGGGGCTGTCGCCGGATGAGTGGGTGGTCGGCAACGTTGGCCGCCTGCACCCGGACAAGGACCAGGCCACCTTGCTCAAGGGGTTTGCCCTGGCGCTGCCGCATTTGCCGGCACAAAGTCGTCTGGCCATCCTCGGCACCGGCCGCTTGGAGAAAGACCTCAAGGCCTTGGCCCGGGAGCTTGGGATTGCCGAACAGGTGCTGTTCCTCGGCCAGGTGCCGGATGCGCGCCGTTACTTCCGCGCCTTCGACGCCTTTGCCCTGAGTTCCGATCACGAACCTTTCGGCATGGTACTGCTGGAGGCCATGGCCGCCGGCGTGCCGCTGTTGGCAACAGCGTGCGGTGGCGCCCGGGAAGTGGTCGAAGGCGTGGGGATCCTGTTTCCCTTCGGCGATGCCGAACACTTGGGCCAGGGGCTTCGGCACCTGGCGGCAATGGATCGTCAGCAGCACGCGCAATGCGCCCAGATGATGCTGGAGCGCTTGCACGAGCAGTTCTCGGACCAGGCGGTTCGCGCTGCCTTCTGGCAACTGCCGCACGTTACTGAACTGACCGCGAGGGCGTGATGCTCAATCGATTCCAAGGCTGGCGCGAGCGTGGCTGGTCCGTCGTTGACGCGTCCACCTACAGCGACGCCTGGCAGCGTTACGGCGGCAGTGTTGCCACCCATCCGCAGGTGGTTGAGCGTCTTGCCGGGCTGGCCGAGATTCCTGTGCGCTACCTGGCGTGGGAGCAAGGCGGCGAGCTCAAGGCCTGTATTGCGACCTGGGGCCAGGACTTGGCGTTATCCAAGGATGTGCTCAAGCGCAAAGGCAAGAAGGGCTTGTTCGACTTGGGCAATGCCGAGTTGATTCTGCCTGCCACCGCCGATGCCCAAGCCCCGTTGCGTCATCGCGCGCGCTACCTGTCGGCACTGAATGAAGGCCGTTTTGCCGGCATCCAGCTGCAGACCGAGCAGTTGGCCATGGCGCGTACCCCGGAAGAACTGTCGAAGAAATTTCGCTATAACCAGCGCCGCGAGTTGCGTCTGCTGGAAGAGGCGGGCGGTGTGGTGCGTGCGGTCCAGACATTCACCAGTGCCGAGCTGGCGGCAATTTACTGTGATTTGTTCCAGCGCCGCTGGGGCTTTCCCGCCACCGGCGCCGAGCGCATGGCGCAGGTGATCGAGCTGCTGCGTGAATGGTTGATCGGTTCGGTGATTTTCCTCAACGATGCGCCGATCGCCATTCAGCTGGTTTACCGCGTTGAGGCGCCAGAGTGGGTCAGCGTTGAATACGTCAATGGCGGCGTAGACCCTCAGACGCGTGAGTTCAGCCCCGGTAGCGTGCTGAGTTTCCTCAATACGCAAAGTGCCTGGGAACAGGCGCGGGAAGCCGGCAAGCCGCTGCGATTTTCGTTTGGCCGGGCAGACCGCGAGTACAAAGACCGTTGGTGCAACCCGGTGCCGGTGTTCAAGGTATGAGTGATTCTCCCAGCCGCAAGCAAGCCCTGCTCAAACGCCATCGCCGCAACAAGCGCGTGGCGCTGCTGGTCGGTTTGCTGGTGTTGATCGGCGTCGGCGTGGCGGTGGCCTGGTGGCTGCCGTTGCTGCTGGCAATCCTGGCCTGGGTGGCCCATGAAGCCTGGTTTGCCGACCATCTGTTTTACTCGCCCGGCGACGACTATCAGTACGCCTTTGCGGCCGAGACCGAGCAACCCAAGGTTGTTCTGGATAACGGCCGATTGCTGCTGGAGCAGGCGCTGGAGCTGTCGGGCGACGAGACGCTGATCCTTGCGCTGCGGCTCAAAAGTGGCTTGCTGGGGCGCTTTATTGATCCGTTTATCGCCTTGCCACAGGGTGATCGGCAGGTGTTCGAGCGCGGCGTCAACGGCTTGCGCTACTTGAACCTCACCGGCCAGGCGCAAGCGCTGCTCGCTGGGCAACTGCGCCTGAGTGGCCGGTTCTGCCGTGTGCAAGGTACGCCGGTGTTGTCGGTATTTCGCCAGCCCGACGTGAGTCAGCAACGGGTGATGGTGATTGCGCCCCATGCCGATGATGCCGAGCTTGCCGCCTTTGGCCTGTACAGTCAGGCGGCGCAGCCCTGGATCGTGACGTTGACGGCCGGCGAAATCGAAGCCGAGCATTATCAACAGATGGGCCTGGGCAAGCCCGAGGCTGCACGCCTCAAGGGCCGGTTGCGCGCCTGGGACAGTATCGCCGTGCCGCGTTGGGCGGGTGTGCCGCAGGAAAATTGCGTGCAGCTGGGGTATTTCTGCCTGCAGCTGGCGGCGATGCGGGCCGAGCCTGATCGCGCCGTGGCGTCCCGAGAGGCCGAGCTGAGCGACATTCGCGTGTTTCGCCAATTCAACCCGTTCCCATTGCCTGCGGATGCCGATGGCCGGCCGACCTGGAATAATCTGCTGGCAGATTTGCGGGCGGTGCTGCTGATGGCGCGTCCTGACGTTATCGTGCTGCCGCATCCGGTGCTCGACCCGCACCCTGACCATGTCTGCGCACAGCAGGCCGTGCTGCAAGCCCTGCAAGGGCTGGAGTGGCAGCCGGCCACGCTGCTCGGCTACGCCAATCACCTGCATGACAATGACCGCTGGCCGATGGGCGATTCGGGCAACGGCATCGCGTTGCCACCCTGTTTTGATTCGAGCATCACCTTGCAGCCTTTTTGCGTGCCGGTGTCTGCCGAACAACAGCGTGACAAGGCCATGTCGCTGGGCATGATGCATGACTTGCAGCCCAGGATGCCGTTCAAGCGGCGCGTGCGGCGTGCGATCCAACGGTTACTGGCCGCAAGGGCCATTTCACCCTGGGGGGAAAATGAGTTTTACCGCAAGGCTGTAAGGCGACATGAACTTTTTTGGTTCATCAAGCATAAGTAAGGTTACGTAACGTGGAGGGGCGCAGCGCGCTCCCGTAAAAAATGACAGTGAGTCCGTTTTGATCAATCAGTGCCCCCGCATCCTCTTCCTCATTCCGTACTTTGGCCGCTGGCCATTCTGGATGCCGTTTTTTCTCGAAAGCTGCCGACACAATGCAGATATTGACTGGCTGTTGTTCAGCGACTGCCCGATACCGAGCAATGTTCCGGACAACGTCAGGATTGAAAGCATTACCTTTGCCGATTACTGCGCGTTGGTTTCACAACGGTTGAACATCCCGTTTGCCCCGCAAGCGGCTTATAAGTTGTGTGACATCAAGCCTGCGCTGGGGCATATCCATGCCGATCGCCTCGAGGGGTATGACTTTTGGGCGTTCGGCGACCTGGACCTTATTTACGGCGACCTGCGCCGCTATTTCACGCCCGACCGACTGGCTGGCTATGATTTGTTCTCGACCCACGAACGACGGGTCGCCGGCCATTTGTGCCTGATGCGCAATACCGCCAGAAAGCGCCAGGTGTTCATGCAGATCAAGGATTGGGAAGCGCGTTTCACCGATCAGGCGCATCATGCGCTGGATGAAGGCGCGTTCAGCAGGATTTTCCTGTGGCGCAAGAATTTTCCGAAACCGTTGTTCGAGTTGGTCGGCAAGCTCAATCCCTGGCGCCGCCGCAGTGAGTTCACCGAGGCGTTCAGTACGCCGGGCGGTGTGATCAAATGGCACGACGGCAGTGATCGCTTCCCGCATCAGTGGTTCTGGAATAACGGTCGCCTCACCAATGACCTGGATGGCGAGCGCGAATTTCCCTATTTCCATTTTGTCTGCTGGAAGCGTAATCAGTGGCCACGGTTACCGGAGCCCGACAGCGAGTACGTCGAGGCGCTGGCGGCTGAACCGTCGTGGGTCGTTGATGCCACAGGTTTCCATCGAGGAGAGTTATGAGTCGGCGTTTCAAGGTCCTGCAATTGCAGCCTGACTACAATGTTAAATCCCATGATTTTGCCGACCTGGCCGAACAGATCGTCAAGGCATTGCCTGCGGACCGCTACGAAGTCACCGCCGCGTTTTTGCGTGGCCGACCCGGGCCTGCGGACCCGGTCAGCCGGGCGGCAACGTCGGTCTACTTCGATTTCTCCGACAAGGCGCTCAAGGGCTTGAGGCTGCGCGCCATGTGGCAGATGTATAAGTTCTGCCGCAAGGAACAGTTTGACGTGGTGGTGTGCAACCGCTTCAAGCCGGTCAACATGATGTTGCAACTCAACCGCTGGTTGAAGATTCCACTGTGTATCGGGATCTCCCACGGCTTTGGCGAGTATGACCGTCTCTACCGCCGTAAACAGGCGCAGCGCTGGATCGACGAGCATTGGCGGTTTGTCGGGGTTTCGCCGGCGGTCAAACAGTACTTGCTGGACTGCCAGTGCGGGTTTACCGACAGCAATACCTACGCGATTACCAACGCCATCGACATCGAGCAGGCCGAAGGCTTGCAGCATTCGCGCGAACGCGCGCGTGAGTTACTGGGCATCGACCCTTCGGTGCGGTTGATCGGCGCCCTGGGGCGTCTGGTTCCGGTCAAGGGTCACACCTATTTGCTGCAGGCGTTTGCAGCGCTCAAGGATAAATACCCTGCGGCGCAACTCGCCATCATTGGCGCGGGGCGTGAGCAGGCCAACCTGGCCGCGCAGATCCAGAGCCTTGGCCTTGATGGGCGGGTGCACTTGCTGGGTTTCAAGGAAAACGCCCTGCAGTACGTGCGCGCTTTCGATATCTGGGCCATGCCCTCGCTGGCTGAAGGCTTGGGCCTGGCGCTGCTGGAAGGCATGAGCGGCCGCCTGCCGGTGATCGCCTCCAGTGTGCCGGCCATGCTGCCACTGATTGAAGGTGCCGGTGGCCTGGCGGTGGAGCCGGCCAACGTGCCCGAATTGACCCAGGCGCTGGACACCTATCTGGCGCTGTCCGATGAGGCGCTCGCGCAAAAGGGCGACCAGGCTTACCAGTACCTTCAGGCGCAACATGACATTGAGGTGTTCCGCCAGCAATACCTGGAGCTGATCGAGTCCGGGTTGGCCCAAGCACGCAGGAACAGCGTATGAACCAGAGTCAGCCCTTGGTCACGGTGATCATCGCCTCGTACAACCACGGCCCGTACATCGAGGAAAGCATCCTCAGTGTGTTGAACCAGACCTACCCCAACATCGAACTGCTGGTGATCGATGACGGCTCGACAGACGACAGTGTCGAGCGCATCCGCCGCCTGCAGGAGCGCTACACGTTCGACTTTCGCGTCCAGCAGAATCAAGGCCTGACGAATACGCTCAATGGCGCTATTGCACGCTCCCACGGCCCGCTGATCGTGCCGTTCGGCTCCGATGACATCATGAAGCCAGAGCGCATTGCGACTCAGGTGGCTTACATGGACGGCAAGCCGGAAGTGGGTATCTGTGCGGGTAACATCGAGCTGATCGATTCGCGAGGCGAACTGCTTCCCGAGAAGCGCCAGCGCCGCGACGTGCCGTTTCGGCGCCTGGACTTCGATGACATGTTCCTGGAGCGCAAACCCTATCCGCCGGCACCCACGCTGATGATTCGGCGTGAGGCGCTGGAAAAGGTCGGTGGATTTGACCCCGAGATTCGTCTGGAAGACTTGTTGATCGAGTTGAAGATCACCCGTGCCGGGTACTTCATCGATGGTCTGAACGTGGTCATGGCCCGCTACCGCAAGCACGCCACCAACTCGTACAAGAACCACCGATTCATGATCGACAATATCCTGCGTTCTTACGCGTTGTTCAGTGACCACCCGCTCTATGACGAGGTGCGTTACAAGTTTCTCAGCTCCATGTTCCTCAAGACCTCCAACCGCAATCGCGCGTTGGCGCGAGAGTTGTTGGCGCAGATCCCGTTTCGGGCCTGGAACAAGAAAACCTGGCGTGGTTTGGCGCGGCTGTATTTTTCGCCGCTGGAAAAAGACTGACACACCCTGTGTGCGCCCCTCGCCGGGGCGCACTTGGCGTGCTTCAAGCGGCGGGGCGTGCCAGGGTCAGCACGTGCTCACGGATTTTGACCGTGGCTTGCGGCGACGCAACCAACGCATAGCCACTGGCCAACTGTTCAAAGTGCGCTTCGAACAACCAGTTGCGGTCCTGCGAGTAGCGTTGCATATGCTTCACGTTGCGCTGGCGCAGCGTGTTGCGCAGCGGCGAGGGATAAAGGCGCATGTCGGCCACGTCGATCAGGCCGAACTCACCATCATCCATCAGCAGAACGTTGCCCAAGTGCAGCGAGCGGAAGTACACGCCGCGTTCATGCAACTGGGCCATGAACCTGCCAAAGCGTTCGATCAGCGATTCTCGCAGGCTGCTGTCCAGGCTTTGCAGCGCCTGGCGCAGGGTCAGGCCGGGGAGTGGCTGATAGCGCACGGCACTGCTGCCATCGCGCAAGCTATACACATCGAGAATCCGCGGTGACGCGATACCCAGTTGCTGCAGGTGTTCGCTGTTGCTGGCAAAGCGTTCCGAATACGGATTGAAGCCCCCGGAGGTGTACCAGCGGCGCGCCCTGAACAGCTTGAGGAAGCTGCCATCCTCAAGACGCAGGACCTTGGGCCCAAGACCATCTTCCTCGATGACGGCAGCGCCTTTACGCAGGGCGTCGAACGCCAGCGGTGCGGGCGTTTGCACACGCATGCTCAGCAGGCTGTGACGGCGCTTGGCGATACTCAGGCCGGCGATCAGCGCCAGCGGAATCCACAGCAGGAACCAATGCTCCTTGGGGCGCGACAGGATCCCGCCGCCTTCGGTCAGACCGGCGCCGATGCCGTAGGCCAGCAGGGCGGACGTCAGCAGAAACAGCGGTTGTGCGCGCTCTTTGAAACCTTTGTACAGGCCCCAGCCGAGCATGAAGATCCACGGGATAAAGCCGATGATGCCGACGTAATAGAGCACGCCGAGGGCAAAGCTGTGCGGCTCCATCAGTTCGTAACCGTCCACGATCAAGGACAGTTCGGAGTCGTAGCTGTGGCCGATCAGCGGATGGTCGGCGATACGCTGCAGGGTCATGCCCCACAATTCAAAACGGTATGAACTGCCACGCTCGGTAATCGCTTCAGGATAAAACAGCAGCAGCGCTGCAGCGCCAAGCACCAGGACCGCGATCATCAGGGCCGAGCGGCGATTGCGGCTGACAAACGCCATCCACACGGCGGCCAGCGTCAGCGCAACCAGCGGCGTGCGAGAGCCGGTGGCCAGCACCGCGAGCGTCATGACCGCCAGCGCAGGCGCGCTGAACAACAACACCTGCAAGCGCTGGGTGGTGATGCAGACATACAGCCAATAGATGCAGAAAAAGCCGAACAGATGGGAGCTGAGCAGCGGGTTATCGAGAGCACCCAGGCCGCCGATCATGCGCACGCTCACGCCGGGCACGAAGCCTTTGGCGAATGCCACCAGGTTGAACAGGCACACCACCAGGGCAATCACGGCGGCGCTGAAAAAAATCGGTTTGAACAGCTCGCTGCGGTAGTGCAGCAACAGCCCACAGCCGGCAAACAGCATGAAGGTTTGCAGCGGCACCTTGAACAGGTTGGAATCGCCGGTGGGTTGCGGGCTCCACAGCACGGTGATCAGTGCCCAGGCGCAAAATGCCAGAAGCGCAATGATCAAAGGTTCGCGCAGCAGTTCTTTGATTTCCCGCGGGCGCAGGCACAGCAGGAACAAGGTCGGCACACTGAAAAAGCCGTAGTAGAGACGGTGCATGACGTTGCGGTTGGTGACGTAGAACAATGAACTCAGAAGCAACAACAAGCCAATGGGCAAAATCCATAGGACCAGGAAGTCGAAAACGCGATTTGAGCCATAAATAAGGCGCTTGGAGTGCATACAGAAAAGCCATTCCAGAATAGAGAAAGCCGACCATCTTAAAGTAGTGGCTATATAATGTCGTCGGCTGGATCCAACCAGGCCGAGGGTCATACCGGGTGCAAGTACAACAGAGAAGCTGTGCTAAAGTCAGCCTCCTTTTTCAAAACGCCGCGTGATATGACCGACTCCAGTCCGAGCGCAAGCCCTTCGAGCTTGAAAATATACTTCCGCCTGCTCATGTACGTTAAGCCCTATGCCGGCTTGTTCGCGTTGAGTATTGTCGGATTTCTGATTTTCGCGTCGACCCAGCCCATGCTGGGGTACATCCTCAAGTACTTCGTCGACGGTTTGTCCAACCCTGAAGCGGTGCTGTTCCCCAGCGTACCGTTCCTGCGTGACCTGCAATTGCTGCAAGCCGTGCCCTTGTTGATCATTCTGATCGCAGCCTGGCAGGGCCTGGGTTCGTTCCTGGGCAACTACCTGCTGGCCAAGGTTTCCCTGGGCCTGGTGCACGACCTGCGCGTGCAGTTGTTCAACAACCTGTTGACGCTGCCCAACCGATACTTCGACAACCACAACTCCGGGCACCTGATTTCGCGCATCACCTTTAACGTGACCATGGTCACGGGTGCGGCGACCGACGCCATCAAGGTGGTGATCCGCGAAGGCATGACGGTGATCTTCCTGTTCGCCTCGCTGCTGTTCATGAACTGGCGCCTGACGCTGGTGATGATCGCCATCCTGCCGTTGATTGCGGTGATGGTCAGCACGGCCAGCAAGAAATTCCGCAAGCAGAGCAAGAAGATCCAGGTGGCCATGGGCGACGTGACTCACGTCGCGTCGGAAACCATCCAGGGCTACCGTGTGGTGCGCAGCTTCGGCGGTGAAGTCTACGAGGAGAAGCGTTTCCTCAAGGCCAGCCAGGGCAACACCGACAAGCAACTGCGCATGACCCGCACCGGGGCGATCTACACCCCGTTGCTGCAACTGGTGATCTACACCGCCATGGCAGTGTTGATGTTCCTGGTGCTTTACCTTCGCGGTGACGCATCGGCCGGTGACATGGTGGCTTACATCACCTTGGCTGGCTTGCTGCCCAAGCCGATCCGTCAATTGTCGGAAGTCAGCTCGACCATCCAGAAAGGCGTGGCCGGCGCTGAAAGCATTTTCGAGCAGTTGGACGAAGAGCAGGAAATCGACCGCGGCACCGTTGAGCGCGACAAGGTCAGCGGCCGCCTGGAAGTGCGTCACCTGAACTTCACCTACCCAGGCACCGAACGCCATGTGCTCAAGGACATCAGCTTCACCGCCGAGCCTGGGCAGATGATCGCGCTGGTGGGGCGTTCCGGCAGCGGCAAGTCGACCTTGGCCAGCCTGATTCCGCGTTTCTACCACCACGAGAGCGGTGAAATCCTGCTCGACGGCGTAGAGATCGAAGACTACAAGCTGCTCAACCTGCGCCGGCACATCGCCCAGGTCACCCAGCACGTGACCTTATTCAGCGACACCGTCACCAACAACATCGCCTATGGCGACCTGGCGGGTGCACCCCGCGCGGACGTTGAAGCGGCGGCGGCGGATGCCTATGCCAAAGACTTCATCGACCAGTTGCCGAAGGGTTTCGACACCCAGGTTGGCGAAAATGGCGTGCTGTTGTCCGGCGGCCAGCGCCAGCGCCTGGCAATCGCGCGGGCGTTGCTCAAGAACGCGCCGCTGTTGATTCTCGACGAGGCCACCTCGGCCCTCGACACCGAATCCGAGCGGCACATCCAGGCTGCGCTGGACAAAGTCATGCAGGGCCGCACGACGTTGGTGATTGCGCATCGCCTCTCCACCATTGAGAAGGCCGACCTGATCCTGGTGATGGACGACGGTCGGATTGTCGAGCGCGGCACCCACGCCGAGCTGCTGGCCCAGAACGGCTATTACGCCCGCCTGCATGCCATGGGCCTGGACGCGCCGGTCGCGGCCGACATCACCTAAAACCTTGTGGGAGCGGGCTTGCCCGCGATAGCGGAGTATCAGTCACCGATGTTTCGACTGATTCACCGCCATCGCGGGCAAGCCCGCTCCCACATGTGTTCCTCGGTGGATTCAATGGCAGGCCCGTCGCACTATCTTCTGTGCACACCCTCCACAAGCCTCCTGTAACCCTGTGCTAATATCGCGCCCCTGTTCATTTTGTATGTGGGTTGCTCCATGAAGTTGTCCATGCCGCGATTCGATCAAGCCCCTGTCTTGGTGGTCGGCGATGTCATGCTCGACCGTTACTGGCATGGCGGAACCTCACGGATTTCCCCTGAGGCACCGGTACCGGTAGTCAAGGTCGAGCAAATCGAAGACCGTCCAGGTGGCGCTGCCAACGTTGCCCTCAATATTGCCGCTCTCGGCGCCCCGGCCTCCCTGGTGGGTGTGACCGGCGACGACGAAGCCGCCGACAGCCTGGCCAACAGCCTGCGCGGTGCCGGCGTGCGCGCACTGTTCCAGCGCATTGCCCATCAGCCGACTACCGTCAAGCTGCGGGTCATGAGCCGTCACCAGCAATTGCTGCGTATTGATTTTGAAGAACCCTTCGCCACCGACGCCCTGGCACTGAGCGAGCAAGTCGACACGTTGCTTGAAGGCATCAAGGTGCTGGTCTTGTCCGACTACGGCAAAGGCGCCCTGAAGAACCACCAGATGCTGATCCAGGCCGCCAAGGCCCGCAACATTCCGGTACTGGCCGATCCCAAGGGCAAGGACTTCTCGATTTATCGGGGCGCCAGCCTGATCACGCCCAACCTCAGCGAGTTCGAAGCCATCGTCGGCGGTTGCGCCGACGAGCACGAGCTGGTGACCAAGGGCGCCACGTTGATGGCCGACCTCGACCTGGGCGCCTTGCTGGTGACCCGTGGCGAGCACGGCATGACGCTGCTGCGTCCGGGCCACCCGGCGATGCACTTGCCGGCGCGTGCGCGTGAAGTGTTCGACGTTACCGGCGCCGGCGACACCGTAATCTCCACGCTGGCCGCCTCGATTGCAGCCGGTGAGGAGTTGCCCCACGCCGTGGCCCTGGCCAATCTGGCGGCGGGCATTGTGGTCGGCAAGCTGGGCACCGCGGCCATCAGCGCGCCGGAATTGCGCCGGGCTATCCAGCGCTCCGAAGGCTCCGAGCGCGGTGTGCTGACCATCGAGCAATTGCTGCTGGCGATTGACGATGCGCGTGCCCACAACGAAAGCATTGTGTTCACCAATGGCTGTTTCGACATCCTGCACGCCGGTCACGTGACCTACCTGGAGCAGGCGCGAGCCCAAGGCGATCGCCTGATCGTGGCGGTCAATGACGACGCTTCGGTCAGCCGCCTGAAAGGCCCGGGTCGTCCGATCAACAGTGTTGATCGGCGCATGGCAGTATTGGCCGGTCTAGGCGCGGTGGACTGGGTGATCAGCTTCTCTGAAGGCACTCCGGAAAACCTGCTGGCCCAGGTCAAGCCCGATGTGTTGGTCAAGGGCGGCGACTACTCCGTTGACCAGGTGGTGGGTGCCGATATCGTCGGCGCTTACGGCGGCAAGGTGAAGGTGCTCGGCCTGGTCGAGAACAGCTCGACCACCGCCATTGTCGAGAAGATCCGCAACAATGAGTAACGCTGATAAGTGGGTCCTGATCACCGGCGGTGCCGGTTTTATCGGTTCGCATCTGGTTGATGCGTTGCTTGCCAAAGGCTATGCCGTGCGGGTGCTCGATGACCTGTCCACCGGCAAGCGCAGCAACCTGGCGTTGGGCAACCCGCGTGTGCAGCTGATTGAAGGTGATGTCGCCAATGCCGAGCTGGTGGCGCAAGCCGCCGTTGGCGTGAGCGCCGTGGTGCACCTGGCCGCAGTGGCCTCGGTGCAGGCGTCGGTGGATGACCCGGTGAGCACTCACCAGAGCAACTTCGTCGGTACCCTGAATGTCTGCGAAGCGATGCGCAAGGCCGGGGTCAAGCGCGTGGTGTTTGCTTCCAGCGCGGCGGTGTACGGCAACAATGGTGAGGGCGCGTCGATTGACGAAGAGACCACCAAGGCGCCGCTGACACCTTATGCGTCGGACAAATTGGCCGGTGAGCATTACTTCGATTTCTACCGCCGCCAGCATGGCCTGGAGCCGGTGATTTTCCGCTTCTTCAACATCTTCGGGCCACGCCAGGATCCGTCCTCGCCGTATTCCGGGGTGATCAGTATTTTCAGCGAGCGCGTGCAGCAGGGTGTGCCAATCAGCGTGTTTGGTGATGGCGAGCAAACCCGCGATTTCATGTACGTGGAAGATTTGGTCGATGTGCTGGTACAGGCCATCGAAGCGCCCGACGCGCCGCTGGGTGCGATCAACGTAGGCTGGAACCGCACCACCACGCTCAAGCAGGTATTGCAGGCGCTGGAAGAAGTCGTGGGTCAGTTGCCGACGATCACTTACGGCCCGGCCCGCTCGGGGGATATTCGGCATTCGCGGGCCAATAACCAGCGGCTGTTGGCGAGTTTCACGCTGCCTGAGCCTACGCCGTTGAAGGTGGGCCTGGAGCGGTTGCTTACGGGCTGAACACCGTCAAAGGGGGGAGCCGCTTTATCTGGGTGCCGGGCAAGCCAGCGCCCAGATTAGAGCGGTTTCACCCCTTGGCTTTTTTCTTCGGCACAATCTTGCGCAGCATCTGCCGCGCCTTGCCGGTCAATCGCTTCAGTTTCGACTCTTTTTCAGGCAGGGCCAGGCCTTGTTGCCTGAGCCAATCCTTCCAGCGAATCCGCTCATCACGTACCAGCCAGCCGTCTTGCTGAGCAAAGCTTTCGGCCAGGTATAAACCGCGTGTGCTGGCTGGATACAGCTGGTCTTTCTTGACGGTGTACAGCTCTGCTACAGGCTGGCCATCTTTGAGCGGCATCAGGTACAAGTCCGGGCGCTTGCGGTCCAGCCGGGCTACCAGCTGGTCGCCTTCAAGTCGCTCATCCACATGAAACAGGCTGAGGGATTTGGCTTCCTTCGGCACCTCAAGGCGCAAGTCATAAATCAATTGCAGCGACGCCGTCGGCA
This sequence comes from Pseudomonas sp. HT11, assembly GCF_044875395.1. Classification (NCBI taxonomy): domain Bacteria; kingdom Pseudomonadati; phylum Pseudomonadota; class Gammaproteobacteria; order Pseudomonadales; family Pseudomonadaceae; genus Pseudomonas; species Pseudomonas sp. HT11. The sequence continues at coordinate 570,660 of NZ_CP173217.1, forward strand.
GGTGCACGTAGGCCCGCGGGCGCTCGATCAATTGCGTGGTCGCGCAGCGCACCGGGCGGGCGGCGCCCGACAAAGGGCTCAGCCGGAACGGCAGTGCTTCACGGTAATGCAGGGCGGTGGAGTAGGGCGCCGGCAGCCAGGTGTCGTTGAAGCGTCCACCGAGCCAGCCTTCAGGCGTCTCCAGCAGGCATTCTTCGGCAATTTCCTGGATGGCGGTGTGCAGCGGCAGGTTCAATTCGTGGGCCGGCACATAGCCCGAGATCAGCTTGAGCACCACGTCCCCACGGTCCTGACGGCGTTGGCGTACCAACACCCAGTAATCCTTGTTTTGCCAGTGCAGGGTCAGTCGCACCGACACGCCCAGATTCGCCAGTTCCAGGGCGAAACGCTCGGGGTCCGCCACCTCCACCGGCTTGCGCCGTTGCAGGGTCTGGGCGAAGTTGAGCGGCATGCCCACGCTCTGGTAACTCAGGCCTTCGGGGGTGGCTTCGACGTGCAGCGGCAGTGTTTTAAAGTTGCTGGGGTTTTTTCTAATAAGCGTGCGCGGCATGTCGGCTCCTTCTTGCGACGGGGTCGGCCGCGTCGGCGGCATCAGAGTTGACGAATGACCTTGGCAGCGGTCGCCACGTTATGGGCCAGGTGCAGCGGATTAATGGTCCCGACAATAGCACTGGCGACGCCCGTTTGCGCAAACAACAACATGAAACTGGCATGAATTGGATCCATTCCAGGTTCCAGGCACACGTGGCCGCTGGCCAGGGCTTTTTTCACCAGGATGCCTTTGCCATGGGCAGCGGCGTAATCAATGACGGTTTTCTCGCTCTGTTCGTTCAGATTGTAGGTGACCATTGCGCAATCACCTTGTTCCAGAGCCTTCACGCCGCCTTCGACGGTTTTGCCGGAGAAGCCGAAACCGCGAATCTTGCCCTCTTTTTTCAGCTCCGCCAGGGTCTGGTAAACCTCGCAATCATTGAGGATATGCAGGTCATTGCCATCGGAGTGCACCAGCACCAGGTCGATAAAATCCGTTTCAAGTCGTTTCAAGCTGCGCTCGATCGACATCCGCGTATGGGCCGCACTGAAATCATGCTGCGACACGCCATCGGCAAACTCTTCACCGACCTTGCTGACAATCACCCAGTCATTGCGTTGGCCGCGTAACAGCGGCCCCAGGCGTTCTTCGCTGCGGCCGTAAGCCGGTGCGGTGTCGATCAGGTTGATACCCAGCTGGCGCGCCTGGCGCAGCAGCATGCGCGCTTCTTCATCATCAGGAATCTGGAAGCCGTTGGGGTATTTCACCCCTTGGTCGCGGCCCAGTTTTACGGTGCCCAGGCCCAGTGGCGACACCAGCAGGCCGGTGCTGCCCAAGGGGCGATGCAGGTCGTGCAGGGTGGGCAGGCTCATGGCAACAGGTGCTCCCAGGCAGGTTGGCCGAGGGCTGGTTTTGGCAGCTCGGGCAGGGCGTCGTTGTTGGCGCTCGGCTGGATGCCGTCGCGTTGCAGGGCGTTGAGTACGCGGTCAGCGAAGTCTGGCGCCAGCGCCAGTTTGGTCGGCCAGCCCACCAGCAGGCGGCCCTCTTCGGCAAGGAACGCATTGTCGGGGCGGGTCAGGCCCGACTGCAGCGGCTCGGCACGGTCCACCCGCAAGGTCGCCCATTGCGTCTGGCTCATGTCGATCCACGGCAGCAATTGCGCCAGCTCTTTTTGCGCGGTGGCGATCTGTTCTTCAGGTGTGCGCGCCACGCCATCGGCCTCGGCGATATCGCCGCCCATGTACCACACCCAGTTGCCATCGGCGGCCGGGTGGGTGGTGATGGTCAGGCGCGGCTTGGTGCCGCCGCCCAGGCAGTGCGCATACAGCGGCTTCAAGCCCGGGCCCTTGGCGATGATCATATGCAGCGGGCGCTTTTGCATGGCGGGCTGGCTCAGGCCCAGGGCGCTGAGCAGATCTGCCGTGCCGCCACCGGCACTCAGCACGATGCGCTGGGCGCGAATCTCGCGGCCGTCAACCTTCAAACCCACCAGGGTGTCGCCATCGCGCAGCGGTTCGATGTGCTGGCCGGCGAGCAAACCGTCACCCGCCAGTTGGGCCAGACGCTCGATCAGGCTTGGCACGTCGACCACCAGTTCGGCCAGGCGGTAGACCTTGCCCTTGAAGCGGCGGTCCTGCAGGGCCGGCGGCAATTCGTCGCCCTTGACCTGGTCGACCCGGCCACGCACGGCCTTGCTGGCGAAGAAGCTGGTGAGGTTGCCGGCGAGTGTGCCGGGCGACCACAGGTAATGGGCTTGGGACAGCAGGCGCACGCCGGACAGATCGAGTTCGCCATCACCCGCCAACGCCTCGCGCCAGCGGCGCGGCATGTCGGCAATCGCTTCGGACGCGCCGGTGAGCGCGCCGTGCAGGGCGTATTTCGCGCCGCCGTGGATGATCCCCTGGGACTTCACGCTTTGCCCGCCGCCCAGCGTGGCGCTTTCCACCAACACCGTGGAAAACCCCTGGCGGCGCAGGCGCGCGTTAAGCCAGAGGCCGGCAACCCCGGCGCCGACAATCAGAACGTCGGTGGAAATAACGGATGGCATCGGCGACCTCAGTGTTCAAGACAAGAGGCGCAGTATACAGGCTGTTGAGTGGCGGTCAGTGCCCGGCGGTTTTCGAGAACAGTTGAATCACCACCACGCCCAGCACAATCAGGCCCATGCCCAGCATCGCCGGCAGGTCGAGCTTTTGCCCATAGATGAACAGCGCGGCGACACTGACCATCACGATGCCCATGCCGGCCCACACCGCATACGCCACGCCCACCGGCACGGTGCGCACCACCAGGGTCAGCATCCAGAACGCAATGCCATAGCCGACGATGACCAGCGCCAGGGGAAGCGGTGTGCTCCAGCCTTTGACGGCTTTCATGGACACGGTCGCGATCACTTCCGAGCAAATGGCGATGGCCAGGTAGAGGTAGGCGGCATTCATGGGGTAATCCTCGGTGTGTGACGTGCTTGAATAAGGTCAGCATTCTAACGCTTCGGCAGATGGGATAAAGTCATTACCTATCCGAATTCAAGATGGGTTAAGCCATGAGCGTGCAGTGGAACCTGGACCAGATGCGCCTGTTTGTCAGCGTTGCCGAACAGCGTTCGTTTTCGGCGGTGGCCCGCGACCAGCACAAGGCGCAATCGGCGGTGAACAACGGTATCGCGCTGCTGGAAGCAGACCTGGGGCTGAGCCTGTTTGAGCGTAGCAGCGGCCGCCAGCCCCGGCTGACCGAAGCCGGCAGTGTGTTGCTGGAGGAAGCCCGTGAGGTATTGCGCCAGTGTGAACGGCTCAATGGCCGCGCGCTGTCACTGACGCGTGGCGAGGAAGCCTGCCTGCGCCTGGCCCAGGACGAGGCCATGCTGTTCCAGCCGGTACTCGACAGCCTCGAGGCGCTCGCCGGGCAATACCCGCAGCTGGAGGTGCAGCTTTCCAGCGCTGCTCAAGGCGATGTGGCGCGCAAGTTGGTGGAGCGCAAGGCCGACCTGGGCCTGTTGTTTTATCACGACCAAATCCCTGAGGCGCTTGAGCGGCGGGTGGTGGGCAGTGTGGAAATGGTCACCGTGTGCGGTGTGAATCATCCGCTGGCCAAGCAACCGTACGTGACCTGCCAGCATCTGGCGCAGTTTCGCCAACTGTTGATGTCGACCCAGACCAGCGTCTACCCCGGCAGTGAGGCCGCCAGCCCGCTGGTGTGGCGCGCCGACAGTTTCTACGTGCTGGCCGAATGGCTGATGAGTGGCTTGGGCTGGGCCTGGCTGCCGCGGCACATCGTGCAGTACCCCACCTATCAACAACAAATGGTTGAGCTGGACAGTGAATGGACACCGCCCGCGCTGGTGGTGGAACTGGTCTGGCGCCGTGACGAGCACCTCGGTCCCGCAGCGCGCTTTCTGGCTGCACGATTTGCCGAGTGCTTGCAGGCGATCGACTGAAAAAGCCGATAAACTCCGCCGCCATGAATAGAACTCTCTATAGCTGTCTGTTTTACCTGGCGCTGCCGTTGGTGGCTTTACGTCTGTGGCTGCGTGCGCGCAAGGCGCCGGCCTACGCCAAGCGCGTCGGCGAGCGGTTTTCCTATGGCCTGCCGGTGATGCAGCCGGGCGGGATCTGGGTGCATGCGGTATCGGTAGGTGAAAGCATCGCCGCCGCGCCGATGATTCGCGGGCTGATGGCGCGGCATCCGACGCTGCCGATCACCGTCACCTGCATGACGCCCACCGGGTCCGAGCGCATTCAGGCGTTGTTCGCCAATGAGCCGCGCGTACAGCATTGCTACTTGCCGTATGACTTGCCGTGCGCGGCCAAGCGTTTTCTAGATCGCGTGCAACCTAAGCTCGCCGTGATCATGGAAACCGAATTGTGGCCCAACCATATTCACGCCTGTGCCCAGCGCGGTATTCCAGTGGCACTGGCCAATGCGCGGTTGTCGGCGCGTTCGGCCAAGGGTTATGCACGGTTAGCCAAGCTGACGGCGCCGATGCTGGCGCAAATGAGCCTGTTCGCGGTGCAGACGCGCACTGAAGCCCAGCGTTTCCTGAGCCTGGGCGCACGCCCGGAAACCGTCGAGGTGACCGGCTCGATCAAGTTCGACCTGACCATCGACCCCGAGCTGACGGTGCGGGCTGCCGCCTTGCGTGAGCAATGGGGCGCCAGCGAGCGCCCGGTGTGGATCGCCGCCAGCACGCACGAAGGCGAAGACGACGTGGTCCTGGCTGCGCATCGCCAGCTGCTCGAAAGTTATCCCAATGCATTGTTGATTCTGGTGCCGCGTCATCAGGAGCGCTTCGGCCCGATGTTCGAGCTGTGCGGGCAACAAGGCTTTGCCACGGTGCGCCGTTCCAGTGGCGAGCCTGTGACCGCGCAAACGTCGGTGCTGCTCGGCGACACCATGGGCGAGTTGCTGTTTCTCTACGCCCTGGCCGACAGCGCGTTTGTCGGCGGCAGCCTGGTGCCCACGGGCGGGCATAACCCGCTGGAGCCGGCAGCGCTGGCCAAGCCTGTGATCATGGGGCCGCACCTGTTCAACTTCCTCGAAATCAGCGCGATGATGCGCGAGGCCGGGGCGTTGCGCGAAGTGGATGATGCCCAGGGCTTGGCCGAGGCGGTGCGGCAGCTGTTCGAGCTGCCGCAGGACGCGCGCAAGATGGCGCAGGCGGGGCTGGCAGTGATGCAGGCCAACCAGGGCGCGCTCAAGCGCCTGCTGGATGGCCTGGACAGACTGATTCAACGCTGACCCAAAGGTGGGAGCTGGCTTGCCTGCGATAGCATCACCTGGGTGTAACTGATACACCGCGGTGTCTGCGTCGCAGGCAAGCCAGCTCCCACATTGGTTTTGAGGTGTTTTCAGTAGCCGGGGCGGGCCTTGAGCTGTTCGGCGGCGGCCTTGGCCAGGTCCGGCGGCAGGAAGTCCTTGTCCGGGTTGTAGTCAGCCTTGAGGTAGCGCGTCAGGTCCTGCAAATCGCCCGGGCTCAGCGTGCCCGCCGCCTGCTTCAAGCGCAGGTTGTCGAGGATGTAGTCGTAGCGGCTGTTGTTGTAGTTGCGCACGGACGAGTAGAGCTGGCGCTGTGCGTCCAGCACGTCGACGATGTTGCGCGTGCCCACCTGATACCCGATTTCCGTGGCTTCCACCGCGCTCTGGTTGGAGATGATCGACTGGCGGCGTGCCTGCACCTGTTCCACGTCGGTGTTCACCGCGCGGTGCAGGTTGCGGGTGTTTTCCACCACTTGGCGGCGCAGGCCTTCGCGTTGTTGCTCGCTCTGGTCGAGGCGTGAATAGGATTCGCGCACTTGCGAGCTGGTGAGGCCGCCGCTGTAGATCGGGATGTTCAGGCGCAGGCCGATGGTGCGTTGCGACACATCACCGCCGTAAGGGATAGGCAGTTGATTCGGGTTGCTGAAACCCAGCGCGTCGTTGTCACCCTTTTCGTATTGCGCCACCGCATCGAGGGTCGGCAAGTGGCCGGCCTTGCGCTGGCGCAGGGTTTCTTCGGCGGCCGTGACCGCGTAGTTGCTGGCCAGCAGGTTGAGGTTCTGGCGGCCGGCCGTCTCGACCCAGGCCTTGGCATCATTCGGCGCCGGTGGCAGCACCGGCAGCGTGTGCACGATGCCCTGGATGGCGTTGTACTCGCGGTTGGTCAGGGTGATCAGCGCTTCGAAGGCGTCATCCACCTGGCGCTGGGCGACGATGCGGTTGGCGCGGGCAGTGTCGTAGCTGGCCTGGGATTGCAGCACGTCGGTCTTGTCCGACAGGCCCACGTCAAAGCGTTCGTTGGACTGATCGAGCTGACGCTTGAAGGCGTTTTCTTCGGCCTTGGTCGAGGCCAGGTTGTCCTGGGCGCGCAGCACCGCGAAGTAGCTCTCGGCACTTTGCAGGATCAGGTTCTGTTCGGTGGCCGAGAGCTGCAGCGAGGCCTGCTCGTTGACGGCTTCGGCGGCTTGCAGCTGGAACCAGCGGTCGGCACGGAACAGCGGCTGACTCAAGGTTGCGCGCCAGGAGTGCGCATCACGGTTGGCGGTGGCCGCCGGCCGGTCGATCTGGGTGCGCACATTATTGCTGTCGGCGCCGGCCGACAGGTTTGGCAGCAAGCCGGCACGGGCCTGGGGCACCACTTCTTTCTGCGCGCCGTATTGGGCGCGGGCGGCGGCCAGGTCGGCGTTGTTGTTCACCGCTTCCTGGTAGACGCTGACCAAATCGGTTTTGGCGGACAAGGGCGCTTCAGCTGCCCAGACCATTCCATTGGTCGCACAAGACACGGCAAGAGCCAGTGAGAGTTTGCGCAGCATGAGGCGATCCCTAGTGTGAATATTACGGCGATAATTTAGCGCCCAAGGCTAAGGCTGGCCATTTCTGGCGTCAAGCCATTGTGGCGGCAACCGAGTGTAGTGTTGCTGACCCGGCGCAACAATCCCGCAATCACGCCATTCATCACGCTGAATGCACCGCCATTGGCAATTTGCCCACGCCATGGTCTAGACTGGCCGCGTTCTTGTCGGGGTGCCTTGTTGGAAGGCTGAGATCGGTAAATACCGGATCCCGTTGAACCTGATCAGGTTAGCGCCTGCGTAGGGAACAAGATTTCTCGTCACCCGGCGAGTCCTCTTGTGCTTCGTCCGGGATGTTGTTCGACAATCGAACAGCCCTCGTGCCTTGCACAGCACTGGTTTCAGTGCGTCCATCCGTCACAGGTTCGCTCCGACAAAAATCCACCGCCTGGATAGTTGGAGAGCCCGTGATGAGCACAGAAATAAAAAGTACAAAACTGAAAACCACCGTGCACTTGAGTGAATCGGCCAAGGTCGACTCCGGCTCCGTGCAGCCGTTTACCCGCTCGCAAAAAATCTACGTGCAAGGCACTCGTCCGGATATTCGTGTGCCGATGCGCGAAGTCAGCCTGGACGTGACTCCCACCGACTTCGGCGGCGAAATCAACGCGCCCGTGGTGGTCTACGACACCTCCGGCCCGTACACCGACCCGAATGTGATCATCGACGTGCGCAAAGGCCTGGGCGATGTGCGCTCGCCGTGGATCGAGTCGCGTGGCGACACCGAGCGCCTGTCGGGCTTGAGCTCGCACTTCGGTCAACAGCGCCTGAGCGACGCCGAACTCACCGCGCTGCGTTTTGCCCACGTGAAAAACCCGCGCCGCGCCAAGGTCGGCGCCAACGTCACGCAGATGCACTACGCGCGCAAAGGCATCATCACCGCCGAGATGGAATACGTCGCCATCCGCGAAAACATGAAGCTCGAAGAAGCCCGCGCCAGCGGCCTGCTCGACCAGCAACACGCCGGCCACAGCTTCGGCGCCAGCGTGCCGAAAATCATCACCCCCGAATTTGTGCGCGAAGAAATCGCCCGTGGCCGCGCGATCATCCCGGCCAACATCAACCACACCGAACTGGAACCGATGATCATCGGCCGTAACTTCCTGGTGAAGATCAACGGCAATATCGGCAACAGCGCTTTGGGTTCGTCCATCGAAGAAGAAGTGGCGAAACTGACCTGGGGCATTCGCTGGGGTTCGGACACTGTCATGGACTTGTCCACCGGCAAACACATTCATGAAACCCGCGAGTGGATCATCCGCAACTCGCCGGTGCCGATCGGTACCGTGCCGATCTACCAGGCCCTGGAAAAAGTCGGCGGCGCCGCTGAAGACCTGACCTGGGAGCTGTTCCGCGACACCCTGATCGAACAGGCCGAGCAGGGCGTCGATTACTTCACCATCCACGCCGGCGTGCTGCTGCGCTACGTGCCGCTGACCGCCAAGCGCGTCACCGGGATCGTCTCGCGTGGCGGTTCGATCATGGCCAAGTGGTGCCTGGCGCACCACAAAGAGAACTTCACCTACACGCATTTCGACGAAATCTGCGAAATCATGAAGGCCTATGACGTCAGCTTCTCCCTTGGCGACGGCCTGCGTCCGGGCTCGATTGCCGACGCCAACGACGCCGCGCAATTCGGTGAGCTGGAAACATTGGGCGAGCTGACCAAGATCGCCTGGAAGCACGACGTGCAAACCATGATCGAAGGCCCCGGTCACGTGCCGATGCAGTTGATCAAAGAGAACATGGACAAGCAGCTCGAATGCTGCGACGAGGCGCCGTTCTACACCCTCGGCCCGCTGACCACCGACATCGCGCCGGGCTACGACCACATCACGTCCGGTATCGGCGCGGCGATGATCGGCTGGTTCGGTTGCGCGATGCTTTGCTACGTCACGCCCAAAGAGCACCTGGGCCTGCCGAACAAGGATGACGTGAAGACCGGGATCATCACCTACAAGATCGCGGCGCACGCTGCGGATTTGGCCAAGGGACATCCGGGAGCGCAGATCCGCGATAACGCCTTGAGCAAGGCGCGGTTCGAGTTCCGCTGGGAAGACCAGTTCAACCTTGGGCTGGACCCGGACACCGCGCGCTCGTATCACGACGAAACCTTGCCGAAAGACTCGGCCAAGGTCGCGCACTTCTGCTCGATGTGCGGGCCGAAATTCTGCTCGATGAAGATCACCCAGGAAGTGCGTGAGTACGCGGCCAACCAGCGCATTGAAGCGGTGGATGTGGACGTGGCCAAGGGTTTGGCCGAACAGGCGCAGCGGTTCAAGCAGGAAGGTAGTCAGCTTTATAAGAAGGTCTGATCCATAGGCGGCGATGCCCGTACCGCCGCCATCGTGGGCAAGCCCGACTCCCACATTTGATCGAGTTCCACCTTTGGAATGCGGTCGAATGTGGAAGGTAGTCAGCTGTATAAAAAGTTCTGATCCGGGATTGCGGGCGCCTGTAAGGGCCTCTTCGCGAGCAAGCCCGCTCCCACATTGATCGAGTTCCACCTTTGGAATGCGGTCGGATGTGGAAGGCAGTCAGCTGTACAAAAAGTTCTGATCCGGGATTGCGGGCGCCTGTAGGGGCCTCTTCGCGAGCAAGCCCGACTCCCACATGATCGAGTTCCACCTTTGGAATGCGGTCGAATGTGGAAGGCAGTCAGCTGTACAAAAAGTTCTGATCCGGGATTGCGGGCGCCTGTAGGGGCCTCTTCGCGGGCAAGCCCGACTCCCACATTTGATCCAGTTCTACCTTTGGAATGCGGTTGAATGTGGGAGCCGGGCTTGCCCGCGATAGCGATCCAGCAAACAACACATGCCCCTCAGAGATAACACCCTTGAGCATTCAACCGAGTACCTACTCCCCCGATATAGCGGTGCCGAGCGACAAACGCGTCTTCGGCGCCCGCGATCTCTTTTCCCTGTGGTTTTCCCTTGGCATCGGCCTGATGGTCCTGCAAACCGGCGCCTTGCTCGCACCGGGCCTGGGCTTGTCCGGTTCGCTGCTGGCGATTTTTCTCGGCACGCTGGTGGGCGTGCTGTTGCTGGCCGCCGTTGGCGTGATCGGCAGCGACACGGGCTTGTCCGCCATGGCCGCGCTCAAACTCAGCCTCGGCGCCAAGGGCGCCAGCCTGCCGGCATTGCTGAACCTGCTGCAGCTGGTCGGCTGGGGTTCATTCGAAATCATCGTGATGCGCGACGCCGCCAGTTTGCTGGGCACGCGAGCATTCAGCGAGGGTAGCCTGCTGGCGAGTCCTTTGCTGTGGACGCTGTTTTTCGGCGGTTTGGCGACGTTACTGGCCGTCAGTGGCCCGCTGACCTTTGTGCGCCAGATCCTGCGCAAGTGGGGCATCTGGCTGCTGCTGGCCGCCTGCCTGTGGCTGACCTGGAACCTGTTCGCCAAGGCCGACCTCGCCGCGTTGTGGGCAAAATCCGGTGACGGCTCGATGCCGTTTGCGGTGGGTTTTGATATCGCCATCGCCATGCCGTTGTCGTGGCTGCCGTTGATTGCCGATTACTCTCGCTTCGGCAAACGCGCAAAAAATGTATTCGGCGGGACGGCGCTGGGCTTTTTTATCGGCAATTTCTGGCTGATGAGCCTCGGCGTGGCCTACACCCTGGCGTTCGCGCCAAGCGGTGAAGTGAATGCGCTGTTGCTGGCGCTGGCCGGTGCGGGCCTGGGCATTCCGCTGTTGCTGATCCTGTTGGACGAGTCGGAAAACGCCTTTGCCGATATTCACTCGGCGGCAGTCTCCAGCGGGATTTTGCTGCGTTGGAAGGTCGAACACCTGGCGTTGGCCATCGGCGTCATCTGCACGCTGATCGCCTGCTTCGCGCCGTTGGCGCAGTACCAGAACTTCCTGTTGCTGATCGGCTCGGTATTCGCGCCGCTGTTCGGCGTGGTGCTGGTGGATCACTTTATCCTGCGCCGCCGTGGCCAGGGTTCAGTTGGCAACCTGCACTGGACGGCGCTGGTGGCCTGGCTGGGTGGCATCGCCACGTATCACGTGCTGGCCAACCTGTATCCGGATATCGGCGCGACCCTGCCGGCGCTGGTGCTGGCAGGGCTGTTGCAGTTGATACTGGGCCGGGTCTTTAGTGGCGCGCGGGCATTAGTTCAGGCTTGAGCACGCCCGTCAGACGCGCATAGGGGATGGTCATTTCGATCAGCCCCAATGCGTACGGGCCAATGGTGGCCACGTTGTACTTAAGCACCACGCCGTCGCTGGTCAGGGCCACGTTCGGGGTTTTCTGGAACGGCCAGTTCTTCACGAATTCCGGGTCGCGGTCCATCTGCGAATTGATCAGCCAGCTGTTGTGGGCGACTTTCGCGGTGTTCCAGAACGCCTGTTCCTGACCCGGCAGCAGCATGTCGGTCAGGCTCAGCTCTTTGTGCTGCAGGCGTGAATAGTTGATGAAACCGCGGCCGGGCTCACCGTGGGCGGCTCCGGTGTCCAGGTAGCTGGACACTTCAATGATCACCAGTCCGTCATGCTGGTCACGTACCTTGGCCTGCAAGTACATGCTGTTGCGGTCCGGCGATTCGCGCAGGAACTTGTCCCGGTAGGCATTCAGCGTCGGCGGCACGCTGGCGCCGGGCGTGGTGCGGGTCATTTGCAGCAGGCGTTGCTCCACAATCGTGTCGAGCTGCGGCTCGCTGGGGAAGTGCACGGTATCAATGTTCACCAGCGGGCAGTCAGGGCTGCCGCAGCCGGGTTTGATCTGTTCGGAGGCGTCCGGTTTGGTGTCCAGCGGCTTCAGGTAGCTGGGCTGGAACAGGCTCTGGCAGGCACCCAGGGTCAAGGCAATACAAGCCACGGAGGCGATTTTTAAAAGCGACATGTGCGTCCTTCGGAAATCGATGGAAAGCGAAAAAGAGTAGCGCTTCGACTGCGAACAGAGCCGTCAGTTCGCCACTAAGCTGATTAGAGTGAGTTTGACCTCCGCCGTCTATCCCGGCAACTGGAAAGGGGCTGCATCAAGTGGCAAGGGCGCGTTAGGATGGCGCGAATTGCACCCGCGTAAACGAGGAAGAATATGACGGACATTGCTAAATCGACGCCGAACAAAATCGAGATTGTTCAGCGCGACAATGCCTACAAGGGCTTCTACAAGCTTGATCGCGTGCAACTGCGCCACGAGAAATTCGATGGCGGCATGAGCCGGGTGATCAACCGTGAAGTCTTTGTTCGGCATGACGCGGTGTGCGTGTTGCCTTACGACCCGCAGCGCGATGAAGTGGTGCTGATCGAGCAATTCCGCGTGGGCGCCATGGGCCGTACCGACAACCCGTGGCTGATAGAAATGGTTGCCGGCCTGATCGACAAGGATGAAGAACCTGAGGAGGTTGCACACCGCGAAGCCGAGGAGGAAGCTGGGCTGACATTCTCCGCGCTGTGGCCGATTACTAAATATTTCCCATCGCCCGGCGGCAGTACCGAATTTGTCCACTTGTACCTGGGCCGTTGCGACAGCACCGGGGCCGGTGGCGTCCATGGACTGGAAGAAGAGGCAGAAGATATCCGCGTCACCACCTGGGCTTTCGAAGATGCCCTGCAAGCGGTGCGTGACGGCAAAATTTCCAACGCAGCCAGCATTATCGCCCTGCAATGGCTTGCGCTTAATCGCGCGGAAGTGAGGGGGTTATGGCAGTAAAGGCACGGGAACGATATCGCGTTGACCTGATCGGGTTGCAAGCCGCCTGCGAGGCCAACTATGCGCGGCTGATGCGCTTGCTGCCCGACATGCGCCACACCCCGGAGGCGCGGCGTATTGCCGTGACCCACGGCGACCAGATGCTTGGCGTGCTGACTCTTGAAGTCATCGTCAACTGCCCGTACACCACCACCCTGCGCGTGCGTCAGGAGCACAGCCTGCCGTGGCTGCCGGTGCCGCAGTTGGAGGTGCAGGTCTACCACGATGCGCGCATGGCCGAAGTGATCAGCGCCGAACATGCGCGGCGCTTTCGCAGCATCTATCCTTACCCGAACGTGTTCATGCACCAACCCGATGAGAAAGCACAGCTCAATGTGTTCCTCGGTGAATGGCTGAGCCACTGCCTGGCCCTGGGCCATGAGTTTGAAGTCGTGCGGTAGATGTGAACTGCGTCTTTCCTCTTTGCGTCCTGCCCTAGCATAATCGCCCACCTGTCCTTTTCTGTGATTGCCTTGGGAGAGCGCCTTGCCGAGCGTATCCACCGTGAACCCTGATGCGCCAGCGCTGCTGGTGCAGCTGTCCGACAGCCACCTGTATGCCGAGGCCGATGGCACGCTGCTGGGCATGAACACCCGCGAAAGCCTGCAGCGAGTGATCGGGTTGGTGCGCTCGCAACAGCCGCAGATCGATTTGCTGCTGGCCACCGGCGACCTGTCCCAGGACGGCACGCTTGAGTCCTATCAACAGTTTCGCGACCTGACCCGACAGATCGACGCGCCGGCTCGCTGGATTCCCGGCAATCACGACGAGCCGCAGATCATGGCCCTCGCCGCCGAACACAGTGATTTGCTGGAACCGGTCGTCGACATTGGCAACTGGCGCGTCACCTTGCTGGATTCGGCTGTTCCAGGCTCAGTGCCCGGTTACTTGCAAGATCAGCAACTGCAATTGCTTGCCCAGGCCTTGAGCGAGGCGCCTGCCCGTCATCATCTGGTGTGTTTTCACCATCATCCGGTGCCCATCGGCTGTGCGTGGATGGAGCCCATCGGCCTGCGCAACCCGGAGGCTTTGTTTGCGGTGCTCGAGCGCTTTCCGCAGGTCAAGGCGCTGCTCTGGGGCCATGTGCATCAGGAGATCGACCGCGATCGCAACGGGGTGCGCTTGCTGGCGTCGCCGTCCACCTGCATTCAGTTCGCGCCGGGCAGCGAAGACTTCAAGGTCAGCGAGCAAGCGCCGGGTTACCGCTGGCTGCGCCTGCACGCCGACGGGCGGTTGGAGACCGGCGTAGAGCGGGTCGAAGGCTTCGCGTTTACCATCGATTACGGCAGCAACGGTTACTAAACCCTGCAAACACTGATTAAAAATGTGGGAGCGGGCTTGCTCGCGAAGGCGGTGTATCAGTCACCCGATGTATTGACTGACACTCCGTATTCGCGAGCAAGCCCGCTCCCACATGGGTTCTTCTCTGACTGGACGATAGGGGCCTCACACACCACCCCGATCCCTGTAAACTGCGCCTCTTTGGCTGACGCACGGAGAGCCCGGCATGTCTGCTTCGATTTTGTATATCCACGGTTTCAACAGTGCGCCAGCCTCCAACAAGGCCAGTCAGTTGATCGCCGTGATGGACAGCCTCGGCCTGGCTGACCAATTGCGCGTGCCGGCGCTGCATCACCACCCGCGCAAGGCAATTGCTCAATTGGAAGACGCGATTGCGCAGCTGGGGCGGCCGCTGCTGGTAGGCAGCTCACTCGGCGGCTACTATGCAACCCATCTTGCCGAACGCCATGGCCTCAAGGCGCTGCTGGTCAACCCGGCGGTCAGCCCGCATCGGATGTTTGACGGTTACCTGGGGACCCAGAAGAACCTCTATACCGATGAAACCTGGGAGCTGACCCACGACCACGTTGCGGCCCTGGCCGAACTGGAAGTGCCAGCCCCGCAGGACGCCGCGCGTTACCAGGTGTGGTTGCAGACCGGGGATGAAACCCTGGATTATCGCCTCGCCCAACAGTATTACCGGGCCTGTGCCTTGCGCATCCAGGCCGGTGGCGACCATGGCTACCAAGGGTTCGCCCGGCAACTGCCGGCGATGTTGAGCTTTGCCGGCATTGGTACAGATCAGTATCAATCCTTCGACTTTGCAGCCCTGTAAAGCCGCAGGTTACTTTTTAATCGAACGACTCACGACGAGACCCCATGGCCACTCCCAGCGCTAGCTCTTATAACGCCGACGCCATCGAAGTCCTCTCGGGCCTCGACCCGGTGCGTAAACGCCCAGGCATGTACACCGACACCAGCCGGCCGAACCACCTTGCCCAGGAAGTCATCGACAACAGCGTCGACGAAGCCTTGGCCGGGCATGCCAAGTCGGTACAAGTCATCTTGCACGCCGACCATTCCCTGGAAGTGTCCGACGATGGTCGCGGCATGCCGGTGGACATCCACCCCGAAGAGGGTGTGTCGGGCGTCGAGCTGATCCTCACCAAGCTACACGCCGGCGGCAAGTTCTCCAACAAGAACTACCAGTTTTCCGGTGGCTTGCACGGTGTGGGTATTTCCGTGGTCAACGCCCTGTCCACGCAGGTCAGGGTCAAGGTCAAGCGCGACGGTAACGAGTACCAGATGACCTTCGCCGATGGCTACAAAGCCACCGACCTGGAAGTGATCGGCAGCGTTGGCAAGCGCAACACCGGCACCAGCGTGTACTTCGCGCCGGACCCGAAATACTTCGATTCACCCAAATTTTCCATCAGCCGCCTCAAGCATGTGCTCAAGGCCAAGGCCGTTCTGTGCCCGGGCCTGTTGGTCAGCTTTGAAGACAAAGGCACCGGCGAGAAGGTCGAGTGGCATTACGAAGACGGCCTGCGTTCCTACCTCGAAGACTCTGTCAGCGACTTTGAACGCCTGCCCAACGAGCCGTTCTGCGGCAGCCTGGCCGGTCATAAAGAAGCCGTCGACTGGGCGCTGCTGTGGTTGCCTGAAGGCGGCGACAGCGTGCAGGAAAGCTACGTCAACCTGATCCCCACGGCCCAGGGCGGCACCCACGTCAACGGTTTGCGCCAGGGTTTGCTGGACGCCATGCGCGAATTCTGCGAATACCGCAGCCTGTTGCCGCGCGGCGTGAAGCTGGCGCCGGAAGACGTGTGGGAGCGCATCGCGTTCGTGCTGTCGATGAAAATGCAGGAGCCGCAATTCTCCGGTCAGACCAAAGAACGCCTGTCGTCGCGTGAAGCGGCGGCGTTTGTCTCCGGCGTGGTCAAAGATGCGTTCAGCCTGTGGCTCAACGAGCACCCGGAGCTGGGCCTGGCCCTGGCCGAGTTGGCGATCAATAACGCCGGCCGCCGTTTGAAGGCCAGCAAAAAGGTCGAGCGCAAGCGCATCACCCAAGGCCCGGCATTGCCAGGCAAGCTGGCCGATTGCGCCGGGCAGGACCCGATGCGTTCCGAACTGTTTCTGGTCGAAGGTGACTCCGCCGGCGGCTCTGCCAAGCAAGCGCGGGACAAGGAATTCCAAGCGATCCTGCCGTTGCGCGGCAAGATCCTCAACACCTGGGAAGTCGATGGCAGCGAAGTCCTCGCCAGCCAAGAGGTGCACAACATCGCCGTGGCCATCGGCGTCGACCCAGGCGCGGCGGACATGAGCCAGCTGCGCTACGGCAAGATCTGCATCCTCGCCGACGCCGACTCCGACGGTTTGCACATCGCCACGTTGCTGTGCGCGCTGTTCGTCCAGCACTTCCGCCCATTGGTGGATGCCGGTCACGTCTACGTCGCCATGCCGCCGCTGTACCGTATCGATTTGGGCAAAGAGATTTTCTACGCGCTGGACGAAGCCGAGCGCGATGGCATCCTTGACCGCCTGGTCGCCGAGAAGAAACGCGGCAAGCCACAGGTCACGCGATTCAAAGGCCTGGGTGAGATGAACCCGCCGCAGCTGCGCGAAACCACCATGGACCCGAACACGCGGCGCCTGGTGCAGTTGACCCTGGAAGACTTCGCCGGCACGTCGGAAATGATGGACATGCTGCTGGCGAAAAAACGTGCACCGGATCGCAAGGCCTGGCTGGAGTCCAAAGGCAACCTGGCCGAGGTTCTGGGCTGATGCGCACAGGTTTCGCCCTGGCGATCCTGATGTTGAGCGGGTTGGCGGCGGCCCAAGTGGTTGCCGAGCCCGTGGCTGAGCTGAAGCTGATATCCGAGCATCCGGTGGACGGCATGCGTGGCGGTAACCTGTCGGGCCTGGCGGTATGTGGCCAAGAGCTGTGGACGGTGTCCGATCGCGATGACGACCAGATTTACCGACTCGATATCAGTGCGCCGACCTGGCAGGCCGAAACCGTGAAGATTGACGTGCCGCCGGTGCCCGAGTCCGGTTTGCCCTGGGGTTTGCGCTCGCGCACCAAGGCTGCGTCATTCATCCGCGGTGGCGACCTCGATTTTGAAGGCATTACCTGCGATGCCGCCGGCAACCGCTACATTGTCAGCGAAGCCCATGCGGCGGTGCTGCAAGTGCCGATGGCGGGCGCCCCTGAATGGTTGAAAATCGCCTCCGGCATGGTGCGTGAAGCCCGCGCCAGTGGCATGTTGCTGCACTTCAACGCTTTGTTCGAAGGCCTGGCGGTGAATCCTGCCGGTAATCAGATTTGGCTGGCGGCCGAGCGTGAGCGGCGTGGCTTAATCTCGATCAAGCGCGGGCAGAGCGTATGGGATTGTGACGGTCCCTGTGTGTTGTTGAGCGAGGCTGGCCAGGAAGTGCAGCCGGCGCAGTTCACCAACGCCAAGGCTGTGTCCAAGGACTTTGCCGACCTGGCGCTGTTTGACGGCAAGCTGTTTACCCTGGAGCGCAATGCGTTTCAGATTTGCCGGCGCGATGCGGTCACCGCCAAAGTCGAGCTGTGCTGGTCGTTTGCCGACGAAACCCTGATGCCGAAACGGCGCTATGCCCAGCCCTACGGCCTGGCCGAAGCCCTGGTGGTGGATGCAGAGGGCGCCTGGCTGGGGATCGACAACAATTTTGGCCCGCGTGCCGATGGTGAAAAACGCCCTGTGGTCTATCGTTTCGCCGCGCCTGCCGGCGGCTGGAGCGCCCAGCCATGAGCGGGCAGCCGCCCGGCAAGCGCGCCGGACGTGTGCTGATGTTTGTGGCGTGGGGCGCCGGGCTGTTTTTGGCTACGCGGTTTTTTGGGCAGTGGGAAGCACGTCAGGAAAATCCCAATGCGGTGGTGACCTCTCAGCAACACGAGGGTTACATCGAAGTGAAATTGCTGGGCAACGGCCAAGGGCATTTTGTTGCCAGCGGCCAGATCAATGGTCAGCCGGTGGAGTTTATGCTCGATACCGGCGCGACCGATGTGGCGGTGCCGGCCGAATTGGCCGACCGCCTCGGGCTTAAACGTGGCCTGCCGGTGACCTTGAGCACCGCCAACGGCCGTGTTCAGGGCTACCGCACCCACCTCGACCGCCTGAAACTGGGCGATATCGTCCTGCAGGACGTCCGCGCGATCGTGGCGCCGGGCTTGGACGGGGAACAGGTGCTGCTGGGCATGAGTGCATTGAAACAACTTGAATTTACCCAGCGCAGCGGCACATTGCTGCTGCGCCAGACCACACAATGATGAGGCCCGCATGAGTGACATCCTCGCAGACAGCTTAGACGGCGTAGAACGCCGGTCGCTGGCTGACTTCACCGAAAATGCCTACCTCAACTACTCCATGTACGTGATCATGGACCGTGCCTTGCCGCATATCGGCGACGGCCTGAAGCCGGTACAACGGCGCATCATCTACGCCATGAGTGAGTTGGGGCTGGACGCTGATTCCAAGCACAAGAAGTCGGCGCGTACCGTCGGCGACGTGCTCGGCAAGTTCCACCCGCACGGCGACTCGGCGTGCTACGAAGCCATGGTGCTGATGGCCCAGCCGTTCAGCTACCGCTACACGCTGGTGGACGGTCAGGGTAACTGGGGTGCGCCGGATGATCCCAAGTCCTTCGCGGCCATGCGATACACCGAAGCGCGCCTGTCGCGTTACTCCGAAGTGCTGCTCAGCGAGTTGGGCCAGGGCACCGCGAACTGGGGTCCGAACTTCGACGGCACCCTGGACGAACCCTTGGTGTTGCCGGCACGTTTGCCGAATATCCTGCTCAATGGCACCACCGGCATCGCGGTCGGCATGGCCACCGACGTGCCGCCGCACAACCTGCGTGAAGTCGCCACCGCCTGCGTACGCTTGCTGGATGAACCCAAGGCCACGGTCGAGCAGCTCTGCGAGCATATCCAGGGCCCGGACTACCCGACCGAAGCGGAAATCATCACACCGCGCGCCGACTTGCTGAAGATGTACGAAACCGGCAAGGGTTCGGTGCGCATGCGCGCCGTGTACCACATCGAAGACGGCGACATTATTGTCACCGCGCTGCCGCACCAGGTGTCTGGCGCCAAGGTGCTGGAACAGATCGCCGCGCTGATGCAGGCCAAACCGTCGAAACTGCCGCAAGTCGCTGACCTGCGTGACGAGTCCGACCACGAGAACCCATGCCGCATCGTGATCATCCCGACCAACAGCCGGGTCGACCACGAAGTGCTGATGCAGCACCTGTTTGCCAGTACCGACCTGGAGTCGAGCTACCGGGTCAACGTCAACATCATCGGCCTGGACGGCAAGCCGCAGCTGAAAAACCTGCGCAACTTGCTGGTGGAGTGGCTGGAGTTCCGCATACAAACCGTGCGCCGCCGCCTGCAATTTCGCCTCGACAAGGTCGAGCGTCGCCTGCACCTGTTGGACGGCCTGCTGATTGCTTATCTCAACCTGGACGAAGTGATCCACATCATTCGTACCGCCGAGCACCCGAAAGCCGAACTGATCGCGCGTTTCGAGCTGAGTGAGATCCAGGCCGACTACATCCTCGACACCCGCCTGCGTCAGTTGGCGCGCCTGGAAGAGATGAAGTTGCGCGACGAGCAGGATGCACTGCTCAAGGAACAAGCCAAGCTGCAAGCGCTGCTGGGCAGCGAAGCCAAGCTCAAGAAGCTGGTGCGCAGCGAACTGATCAAAGATGCCGAAACCTATGGTGATGACCGTCGCTCGCCAATCGTCGAGCGCGCAGAAGCGAAAGCTCTGACAGAAACCGAGCTGTTGCCTAACGAGAAAATTACCGTCGTTCTGTCGGAAAAGGGTTGGGTTCGCTCTGCCAAAGGGCATGATATTGACGCTACCGGGCTCTCGTACAAGGCCGGGGATGGCTTCAAGACCGCGGCTGCCGGGCGTTCCAACCAATTTGCAGTGTTCATCGATTCCACCGGGCGCAGTTACTCGGTGCCGGCGCACACGTTGCCTTCGGCGCGTGGCCAGGGCGAGCCTCTGACCGGGCGACTCACACCGCCACCGGGGGCGAGTTTCGAATGCGTGCTGCTGCCCGATGATGATTCGCTGTATGTGATCGCTTCCGACGCGGGATACGGTTTTGTGGTCAAGGGTGAAGACCTGCAGGCCAAGAACAAGGCGGGCAAGGCGTTGTTGAGCTTGCCCAACAACGCCAAGGTAATCCTGCCGCGCACAGTGGAAGACCGCGAGAGCAACTGGCTGGCGTCGGTGACCACCGAAGGGCGTCTGCTGGTGTTCAAGATCAGTGACTTGCCGCAGCTGGGTAAAGGCAAGGGCAACAAGATTATTGGGATTCCCGGGGAGCGGGTGGCCAGTCGCGAAGAGTACGTGACCGACATTGCCGTGATCCCGGAAGGCTCTACCCTGGTCCTTCAGGCTGGCAAACGCACGCTGTCGCTGCGTGCTGACGACCTGGAACATTACAAGGGTGAGCGTGGTCGGCGCGGTAACAAACTGCCGCGGGGCTTCCAGCGAGTGGATGCTTTGTTGGTCGAAACGTCGGTTTAAGGCGTATTAGAGCCCTCGATCTACGATTTAACGCGTAGATCGGCGCTTTCGCGCTGGAGTCATGGCGCATATTCACGGATGATATGGCCTTTCCAGCGCCGGCGTGGCCGAGCGTATTTAGGTTATTTTTAGTATTACATTGTGGTTCGCCTTGTGGCAGCCACCTGGATGGGATGATGACTGCTCCACGCCTTCCTTTATTTTTGATGCTCGCTGGCCTTTTGGGGCTGGCGGGTTGCAGCACGCACCAACCGGTGTCGCTGTACCAGCTGGACAGCGGAAGTCCAGCTCAGCCGGCGCAAACCGCTGGCATGGCCGTATTGCTTGGCCCGGTAGTCGTAGCCGATTACCTGCAACGCGAAACCCTGCTGCAACGTCAGAACGACGGCAGCCTGCAAGGTTCCACTGACGGCCGTTGGGCGGGCAGCTTGTCGTCCGACATCAACCAGCTGATGTTGCGCCAGGTGGCCGGTCATCTGGACAGTCAGCGTGTGGTGCTCGCGCCTGCGCCAACCGGCTTTACTCCGGATGTGCAGGTGTTGCTGACCATTACGCGGCTCGACTCGGGCGCCTCGCAGCCGGCCATCCTCGACGCGCAGTGGCGTCTGATCGACCGCCGTGGCCAGGTGCGCGATAACCGCATCGTGCATTTGCAGGAAGAACACAGCGGCACCACCGCGTCCCAGGTCCAGGCCCAGGGCGTGTTGTTGCAGCATCTGGCGCAGCAGTTGTCGGTGGCGCTCAAGCCATTGGCCAACCAGCCGCCGATTGCCGAGGCACCGCGCAAGCAAGCCCCGGCTCAGGCCAAGCCCGCAGCGCCGGAAAAGCCGAAGATGCCGATGGCTACGCCGATTCGTACGGACATGGAAGTGTTCAGGTTCTGATCTGAATCGCAGACAAACAAAAGGCCCGCTTATTCAGCGGGCCTTTTTGTTTGTCTGCGATTCGAGCCATGCTGAAGATCAACTGTGGGAGCGGGCTTGCCCGCGAATGCGTTGGATCAGTCGATAAGTCTGGCGACTGACACACCGCCTTCGAGCAAACCCGCACCCCCACAAGCCCACTGCTCAGTGGGCTTGGCGGTGTTCCTCAGGACTTGGTACGGGTCTCATGCATCCGCGCCAACTGCCGCTCCAGCATCGACGGATACGGCTCCATCAAGCGTTCCACACAGCTGGCGCCTTCAGGGCTGGCAATCGGGCGGATACGCGCGCGTTGGCGAATCAGCGTGTCTTCGCTGATCTTGCGCTCCACCAGCAGCAGGTTGCGGCTGTGTTGCGACAAGGCCAGCGCATCCTGGGCGATTTCAGTCAGCAGCAGGTCGATCTGGCTCATGCCAAACAGATCATCGCCCACGGTCAAACCAAGCTGCAGTTGCAAGGTGATGCCGCTGTCGGCCACTTCGATCTGCAGAGCATGGCCCAGTGCGCGCAACAACTCGCCGCAGCAAATAGCGTTGGTCAGGTAATCTTCGCCGCTGTCTTCGCTGTGGAACAGCATCAGCGTGCTGCCGTCGTTCAGGGTGTGCAGCTCGCTCTGATACAGCGAGGCGGCCTGGTCCAGGCAGTCGCGGTAGCGTTCCAGCAATTCCGTCAGGCGGGCGCGGGGCAGGCGGCGCAGTTGGTCCTGGGCGCCCAGTTGCACGGCCAATACGGCACTGTGCTGTGGCTCGGTGTTCTTCGCCGGTTCAGGCTTAGGCGCAACCGCCGGGGGGGCGGCCGAGGTATCGCGCAGGTCGGAGAACGGGTCTTCATCATCCAGTTCATCTTCCTCAGCCTTGATGACCTGGCGGGGCGCGGGCTTGAGGCCTGCCACCGGGGCACTTTCGTCAAAGCCCGGATCACGCAGGTCGCGCACCTCAAACTCGGGTTCGTCGTCGTAATCGGTGTCGTCGTACTCGGGCTCGGGTTCGACCTCGGGCACTACCGGCTCGGGAGCGAAGCTGGCGTGAAGCTGGCGGGCGAGGTCGCCGATCTCATCCTGGCGATCGGTGGCCGGGGTGTGTTCGTCAATATCGCGCAGCCAGATGCGCAGTTGCATCAGCGGCGTGGAGATATGCCGGCCCAGGCGCAAGCTCAAGGCCAGGGCCAATGCCAGCAGGATCGCACTGAGGATGCCCATGCTTTGCAGGCTGATGGTCATCGGCTGCTGGAATTGCTGCATGTCCAGGCTGATGCGCAGTTGGCCGGCCTTCACATCCTGAAACGTGATATTGCTCGAATACAAACCTTCGGCTTCACCCAGCAGGCCGTTTTTCGGGCGTTGCCCGGCTTCGGCCATGATCCGGTTGTCCACGCTGTAGATCGCGGCGTGGGCCACCAACGGGTTCTTGGTCAGGTTGTTGAGCAGCACGTTGAGGCTGAGGATGTCGTTGGACACCAGCAGCTCAGTCGCCGACGTGGCGGTCTGAGTGGTCAGGCTCTCGCCCAGGGCGTCGGCTTGCTCGTGCATGGCCTGCTTGAACTGCAAGCCCATCACGCAGGCATAGATCACCAGGGCCAGAGCGACCAGGATCACGTTATGGCTGGCGATGCGTAATGCGATCGGTACACGGCGGTGGCGCAGTGCCCGGAAGATCAGCAGGAAGAAGTTATCGGTTTTTACTGGCGTAGGCCGGTTCACTTGAGCTCGGCTCTTTAGTCCGTGAAGTTGACGCGCAGTATAGCGACAGGCCTGGGACCGGCAAAGCGCTGGCTGTGCCCGATGGTCACTGAAAGTGGGTAGAATGCGGTTTTTTTCCAGCCTGGGGGTGCGCTTTGCGCGAAATTGTCCTGATAAACATCACAGGTGTTGACCGACCGGGTCTCACCGCAGCCATTACCGGTGTGCTGGCCCAGGGTGGTGTGAACATTCTCGACATCGGCCAGGCGGTGATCCACGACACCCTGTCGTTCGGCATCCTCGTGGAAATCCCGAGTACCGAACAGGCTTCGTCGGTGCTCAAGGACATCCTGTTTACGGCGTATAAGCTCGATCAGCAGGTGCGTTTCACCCCGGTCTCCGAAGCCGACTACCAGCATTGGGTCGACGGCCAGGGCAAAAAACGCCACATCGTGACGCTGCTGACCCGCAAAGTCACCGCCGAGCAGCTGCAGCGCGTCAGCTCGATTACTGCCCAGTACGGGTTGAATATTGATCATATCGACCGTCTGTCGGGTCGCATGCCGCTCGATACGCCAGTCGACAAGGGCAAGGGCTGCATCGAGTTTTCCGTGCGCGGCGAACCGGCGGACCCGCAAGCGCTGCGCGCCGAGTTCTTGAGCGTGGCTCAGGAGCTGAATGTCGACATCGCCTTCCAGGAAGACTCGCTGTTCCGCCGTAACCGCCGCCTGGCGGTGTTCGACATGGACTCCACGCTGATTGAAGCCGAAGTCATCGACGAGTTGGCCAAGGCTGCCGGTGTGGGCGAGCAAGTGTCTGAAATCACCGAGCGCGCCATGGCCGGTGAGCTGGATTTCCGTGCCAGCTTCAAGGAGCGCCTGGCGCTGCTCAAAGGCCTGGATGTGGGTGTGCTGGACTCGATCGGCGCCTCGCTGCGCCTGACCGAAGGCGCCGAAACCTTGTTCGCCGAACTCAAGCGCCTGGGCTACAAGACCGCGATTCTATCGGGCGGCTTTACCTACTTCGCCAAGCAACTGCAGGCCAAGCTGGGCATCGACTATGTGTTCGCCAACGAGCTGGAAGTGGTGGATGGCAAGGTGACGGGCGTGGCGGTGGAGCCGATTGTCGACGCGCAGCGCAAGGCGGATCTGCTGAGGGAATTGGCGCATAAGGAAGGTTTGCGTCTGGAACAGACCATTGCGGTCGGTGACGGCGCCAATGACTTGCCGATGCTGGCGATTGCCGGCTTGGGTGTGGCGTTCCGCGCCAAGCCGCTGGTCAAGCAATCGGCCAAGCAGGCGATCTCGACGTTGGGCCTGGATGGCGTGTTGTACCTGCTGGGCTTGCGCGACCGCGACGGTCAGTTGTAACTGGCAAAACGCAGTTAAAAATGTGGGAGGGGGCTTGCCCCCTCCCACATTGGGTTCGGTGTCAGGCTTTAGGAGCGGCGATGCCTTGGCCCATCTGCACCGGCGTACCCGCCACCAGTTGTTCAGCCCACTTAACCTGATCCGGCCCGAACAGCACAATTGCAGTCGAACCCAGCTTGAAGCGGCCCAGCTCCGCGCCTTTCTCCAAGTGAATCGGTGCGCGTGCAGCCTCGTCGTAGCGGAAGGTTTTCAGCTCGCGTTTTGGCGGCGTCACCAGCCCGGCCCATACGGTTTCAATCGACGCGACGATCATCGCACCCACCAACACTACAGCCATCGGGCCGCGTTCGGTGTCGAACAGGCAGACGACACGTTCGTTACGGGCAAACAGCTCAGGCACGTTTTCGGCAGTGGTCTGGTTGACCGAGAAAATCCGACCCGGCACGTAGACCATCTCGCGAAGCGTGCCGGCCAGCGGCATATGCACGCGGTGGTAGTCCTTTGGCGACAGATAAATAGTGGCGAAATCACCGCCCATAAACGGTGCAGCCAATGCTGCATCGCCGCCCAGCAATTCCAGCACGCTGAAACTGTGGCCCTTGGCCTGGAACACGCGGCCGTGTTCGATTGGGCCAAGCTGGCTGACGGCGCCGTCGGCCGGGCTGAGTACCGCGCCTGGGGTTTGATCCAGCGGGCGCGCGCCGTCTTTCAAGGCGCGGGTGAAGAAGGCGTTGAAATGCTCGTAGGCGGTCAAGTCTTCAACCAGGGCTTGAGACATGTCCACCTGGTAGCGCTTGGCGAACCAGGCGGTGAAGGCGTTCTTGAACCAGCGCACGCGGCACTCGGCGATGCAGCCGGCCAGTCGCGAGAGCAAGTGGTGCGGCAGCAAGTACTGGCTGAGGATAAACAACTGCTTTTTCATTAACTGTCCTTAAACCTTAAATCTCAACGGGGGTGTCGGGGTGGTTGCCCCATTCGCCCCAGGAACCGGCATAACCTTTGACTCGCGGATAACCGAGCGCCTTGGCCACCAGGTAGGTGAAGCCAGAGCGGTGGTGAGTCTGGCAGTGGGTGATGATTTCTTTGTCTTTGGTCAATCCGAGGTCTTCGAGGATCTGCGGCATGTCGCGGCGGATGCGCAGGTTGCGCGCCTTGTCCATGCCGGCGGTCCATTCGAAGTTCACGGCGCCGGGGATGTGTCCGCCCTTGGCGGCGAGCACTTTCTCGCCGGAATATTCCAGCGGGCCGCGGGCATCCCAGATACCCAGGTCGGCTGCGCCGAGTCGGCTTTGCAGGTATTCGCGAGTGGCCGTGGGGCCGTCATGCAGCGTGAGGCTGACAGGGCCGCCGACGGGGGCGGGCACTTCGGTGGAAACTGGGTATTTCTCTTCCAGCCAGGCCAGCAGGCCGCCGTCCAGGTAGTGGTATTTCTGATGGCCGATCACGTCGAGCATCCAGATGAAGCGCCCGGCCCAGCCGCCGCCTTCGTCGTCGTAGACCACGTAGGTGGCATCCGGGGTGTGGCCCAGTTCGCCGAACAGTTTTTCGAGGTCGGCCTTGGGCGGCAGCAAACCCGGTGCGGGCGCCTGGCCCAGTTGGGTGCGCTTGGGGTCAACGAAATGCGCGCCGGGGATATGCCCTTCGGCGTAGCGGGCGGCACTGGTGAGGTCCACCAGAATCAGGTGTTCGGCATCCAGTTGACCGAGCAGGTCGCTGGACTCGATCACCAGCGGCAAGCCAGAGAAGTCAGGCATGTGAGGTCTCCTGGGCACAATTGTTGGCGATAAAAGAGGGCGATTGTAGCGCAAGCATCAAGCGCTGCGGTTGGTAAAGCTGTGCAGCGCTTTCTCGATGCATTGAGCGGTTTTGCCGAAGGCCTGCACGGTGGTTTCCGAGAACGGCCCGCCGCCCTGATCGGCGACCATCAGCATCACGACCTTGCCGTTGCAGCTCAAGGAACGCAGCAACAGGTGTTCGCCATTGAACAGGCGGCGCAGGATCGGCGGCAGCAAGGCCGAGAACTGTGCGTGATTGTCTGGCGTGAGGCGTACCTGGGCAGACTTTTCCAGCAGGCGCTGCAGCAGCGTGCTGTTGACCACGTCCAGGCTCAGGTTCGCCGCGTCCTTGGGCAAGCCGTCGGCCTGGTGCACGCGCAAGGTGCTCAAGGCGCGGTCCGCCATGAACAACAAGACGCGCTGCATGCCACTGGCGACCAAGGCTTCTCGGGCACAGGTGGTCAGGTGCATGGCATTGGCAAAACGGCTCGGTTCGACCAGCAGCTCGGTGCAACGCTTGCGCCACACGGCGAGTGCTTCGGCAGTGGGCGGCGGCGCCGGCAACAGGCCGCGATGGATTTTCTGCACATGCCACGGCCAGATCAGCGACAACGCCGGGTGCCAGAGGTCAGGCATCAAGGTCGTGCGTGCGCTGGTCACCGCTTGCTGGTGAACCTGTTGCTGCACGTCACTCAGCGGCTCTTGCAGGTACAGCGCGGTGAGGTACTGCCAGCGCTCGGTGTGCGGGCAGGTCCAGGATTCCTGCGCCGACATCGCCAGGCCGTTGGCCAGCAGCACAGTGTTGGCCGGCTGGTTCAGCCAGCGGCGCAGGTTGGGTTCGGCGTCGAGCAATTGCTGTTGGCGTAGCGCGTCGTCTTCACGGGCGATGTGCAGCGCCTTGACCAGCAAGCGCTGTTCGGTCAGCAGCAGGTTGTAGCCTTGGGAGACCCAGATCGGCAGGTGCCAGGCTTCGGTCAAGCCGCGGCACAAGTCCAGCAGGCGCACGCCGAACAGTGCCTGTTCGACCTTGTGTGCCGACTGGCCTTTGTGGATCACCCGCAGTTCCCATTCTTCCAGAAGCTTGGGGTAGGCGACGGCCATCGGCCACAGCGGCGACAGAAACAGTAGGCTGCCCCAATGAATGTCTTGCCACAACCGCGCGAGGCGGCTGGCGAACAAACCGTTGGCTTGCTGGGAGGCGTGCTGGCTCACCAGCAGCAGTTGGCGCAGGGCCACCGGAATGTCTTTTTCCGGCACCGAGGGCAGGCGCGCCAGCAACTCCTCGGCGCGTTTGAGGCCAAGGCGGTTGAGCGCCACTTCGAGGTTTTCCGCCGGCCCTGACAGGCTGCCATGGGCCTGGCCGTTGGCCTCGCGCATCACGCTGAGCACCAGCGCCGGGCTGTGTTGCATCAGCTCGGCAATATCCCGTAAAGAACTACGGCTATCGCGGATGGCCTTGCACACGCGTTCGTGACTAGCCTGAGGAACAGGCAGCAGCACATCGTCCAGGCGCTTTATCCAAGCCGCGAGGGTAGTGGGTTTTGTCGTTGGAGCTGTCGTTTCATTAGCCATGATTGGGGCGCGATCATCACTTGCGTTCTACACGCCCGGAACGGGCCGAATTGGCTTTTCGCCTTAACGGGCTATAGTCTGGCGCAGTTTTGCCGATAAGTAGAACAAGAGTTTTCAGCTTCACCCAATATGTCCATGAACCCGACGGCGCAAGTACCAATCTCCTATGGCTAAAATTATCGGCATCATCGTCGTCATCGCAAGTGTGCTCGGTGGGTACGTCCTGTCCCACGGTAAAATTGCCGCGCTGATCCAGCCCTTCGAAGTGTTGATCATCGGCGGTGCCGCGTTTGGCGCATTCCTGCAGGCCAACCCCGGCTACATGACCATGCACGTGATCAAGAAGTCGCTGGGCATGTTCAGCTCGCGCTTCTCCCACACCTTTTATTTGGAAGTGCTGGGGCTGATCTACGAGATCCTCAACAAGAGTCGTCGCGAGGGCATGATGGCCATCGAGGGCGACATCGAAGACGCCGCCGCCAGCCCGATTTTCGCCAAGTACCCGGCGGTGCTCAAAGATGAGCGCATGACTGCCTACATCTGCGATTACCTGCGCATCATGTCCTCCGGCAACATGGCGCCGCACGAGTTGGAAGGCCTGTTCGACATGGAGCTGTTCAGCCTTAAGGAAGAGCTGGAGCATCCGTCCCACGCCGTGACCGGCGTTGCCGACGGCATGCCCGGTTTCGGTATCGTCGCGGCGGTACTCGGCATCGTGGTGACCATGGCATCCCTGGGCGAAGGCGACCAGAAGGCCATCGGCATGCACGTGGGCGCGGCCCTGGTGGGTACCTTCTTCGGTATTCTCGCCGCTTACGGCTTCTTCGGCCCACTGGCCACTTCCCTGGCGCACGATGCCAAGGAAGAAGTGAATTTGTACGAAGCGATCAAGGCCTGCCTGGTGGCTTCGGCGTCCGGCATGCCGCCATCGCTGGCAGTGGAGTTCGGGCGCAAGGTGCTGTACCCGAAACATCGCCCAAGTTTTGCCGAGCTGGAACAAGCGGTTCGCGGTCGCTAAATCATGGAAAACAACCAGCCGATAATCATCAAGCGCGTCAAGCGCTTCGCTGCGGGGCACCATGGCGGCGCCTGGAAAATCGCCTTCGCCGACTTTGCCACGGCGATGATGGCGTTCTTCCTGGTGCTGTGGCTGATGTCCACCGCCACGCCCGAACAGAAGATCGCCATCGCCGGTTACTTCAAAGACCCGATTGGCTTTTCGGAAAGCGGCACACCGTTTGTGATTGACCTGGGCGGCTCTCCGCAGCTGGCGCCTGAGCGCACCATCAACCCGGAGGTCAAGACCGAAGCGCCGCAGGAAAAAATCCCGATCGAGCGCGACACCGTCGAGTCGATGGCCGAGCAGGTCGAGCAGGAACGCCTGGAATTGTTGCTGCAGGAACTGCAGACCAAGGTTGAAGAGAACCCGCAGTTGCTGAAGTTCAAGGATCAGATTTCTTTCGAGATCACGCCGGAAGGCTTGCGCATCCAGATCACCGACGCCGCCAACCGGCCGATGTTCGACTCCGGCAGCGCGCGTCTGAAACCGTACTTTGAAGACATCCTGCTGGCCATGGCTGACACCATCAAGGCGGTGCCGAACAAGATCAGCATCAGCGGCCACACCGACGCCAAGCCGTACGCGGGCCAGGGTGACTTCGGCAACTGGGAACTCTCGGCCAACCGCGCCAACGCCGCCCGCCGTGCGCTGGTAGCGGGCAGCTACCCGGACCCGCAAGTGGCGCGCGTGGTGGGTTTTGCGTCGTCGCAGCTGTTTGATCCTAAAGACCCGTTCAACCCGATCAACCGTCGGATTGATATTGTCGTGCTGACCAAAAAGGCCCAGCGTGCGATCGAAGGCGATCAGGGCGCAGCGCCGGCGGCACCGGCCCAAGGCGAGGGCGCACCGGGCGAAGTGCCGGCCGACCCGAACGCGATTCCGCCAGGGCAGGAGCCGCTGCCGGCCCACGAGCTGCGGCAGAAGCTGAACCTGTTTGATGATGGTGGGGTGAAAGATCCTACGGCGCCTGCGCCAGGCTCCTAGTGGTATTTACACAGCATCAATGAAAACGCCCCGATAATCGGGGCGTTTTCAATTCTGCTCAGAGTGGCAGGTAGGCTTTGATACCACTGATTACGCCTCGCATGTCATCGCTGCACAGGCGCGGCACGAAATACTCTCGTCCTTTGGCGCGTGTTTTTCTGTGGAGTTTGTCGAGGCGTTCGAAGCTGACGGTATAAATCATGTCGCACTTCACCCAGAGCTGTTTATAGCCATCGGATTGAAGGGGATTGGTTCGCAACAGATGGTGCCAGTCGTGCTGGATATCTGGCGCGGTGGAGGAGATCGGCACCACCGTGCAGAGCTTGCGGCTGTGAGTTGCGGTGGGGGATATCACTACGACTTTGCGGATCTTCAGCATTTCCGGAGCCACAAAGCCGCGGGTGAAGTCGCAGAGCAGCACATCGCCTTGTTTGGGGTGACAGTAGAGAGCCAAGTGTTAATTCCCCACAAAAAGCAAAGCCGCCCGAAGGCGGCTTCATTCGACACGCAGCGGAGCTTGCTTCGCCCCTTCTGCGCCGCTGGATCAACCCCGAAAAGGATCCAGACTCCTGCCAGCTTTCGCTGGTGACGGAGCAATTATGGGCATCGGGAAATCCGAATACAAGCTGGCTTGTGCGTATGAGCCACCCAGTTGGTCCGGATTCTTGATGCCTGCTCCTACTAAATCAATGGGCTAGGGCCTGCAGTGCCCTGGTTTATGTGTGTCAAGAAATGGATCTTCAGTAACTGCTCTCGGGCAAGCTCGCAATAATCGACCGATAGCTGTTCATGCGCTGCTGCTGTACGCGACCATCCTCCAGCGCCTTGAGCAGTGCACAACCAGGCTCGCGGTCGTGTTTGCAGTCGCGGAAGCGGCAGGTGCCGATCAGGTCGTTGAACTCGATGAAACCCGCTTCCACATCGGCACGGCTGACGTGGCCGAGGCCGAATTCACGGATGCCTGGGGAGTCGATCAGTTCGCCGCCGCCGGGGAAGTGGAACAACCGCGCGGTGGTGGTGGTGTGGGTGCCCTGGCCGGACAGTTCCGACAGCGGGCCCACGCGTGTGTCGACTTCTGGCAGCAAGCTGTTGACCAGCGACGACTTGCCCACGCCCGACTGGCCGACGAACACACTGATGCGCCCGTCCAACTGCTGTTGCAGCTGTTCCATGCCATTGCCGTGATGCGCCGAGACTTCCAGCACCGGGTAACCCAGCGTGCGGTAGACCGCCAGCAGCGCGTTGAGCGCCGGGGCGTTTTGCTCGTCGATCAAGTCGAATTTGTTCAACAGCAACAGCGGGCGAATGCCGGCATGCTCGGCCGCGACCAGGTAACGGTCGATCAGATTGGCATGCGGCTCGGGCAGTGGCGCGAACACGATCACGATCATGTCGACGTTGGCGGCCACCGGCTTGAGCTGGCCGCGGCTGTCAGGGCGCCGCAATTCAGTAGTGCGGGGCAACTGGGCGACGATCACGCCGATCCCCTGGTTGCCGGCGCGCCACACGACCTTGTCGCCGGTCACCAGCGCAGGCAGGTTGGCGCGCAAGTGGCAGCGGGAAACAGAGCCTGCGAGTTCGCCTTCCAGCGCCTCGACTTCGACCTGCACACCAAAGTGCGCGATCACCAGACCCGTCTGTTCGGGGCCCAGGTCGCCGCCCTCGAGCGCCTCTACGGCGGAGGATTCACGTTTGGCGGCGCGCGCTGCGCGTTCACCTTGGATCTTTTCGATGCGCCAGTTTTGGCGACGATTGAGCTGGCGTTTGGCCATGGGTGTTCCGTGTCGATAATGCAAAAGTTAGGTAAAACGGTCGCGAGTCTAGCACGCCCCTGCCTGCTAAACTGCGCAGCTACGCCAAGGTGCCAAGAGAATCAAGCCATGCAAAACCCACAGAACCTGATTTGGATCGATCTGGAAATGACCGGTCTGAACCCCGACACCGACGTCATCATCGAGATGGCGACGATTGTCACCGACAGCAATCTCAACACCTTGGCCGAAGGTCCGGTGATCGCCATTCACCACAGCGACGCCGTCCTCGCCACCATGGATGAATGGAACACGCGCACCCACGGCAACTCCGGCCTGACCCAGCGGGTGCGAGACAGCCGCATCAGCATGCGCGACGCCGAAGCTGAAACCATCGCCTTCCTGGAAAAATGGGTGCCCAAGGGCAAGTCGCCGATCTGCGGCAACAGCATCTGCCAGGATCGCCGCTTCCTTTATACGCACATGAAAGCGCTGGAAAGCTACTTCCACTACCGCAACCTGGATGTGTCGACGCTCAAAGAGCTGGCCGCGCGCTGGGCGCCGGAAGTCAAAGACAGCTTCCATAAAGGCAGCACGCATTTGGCGTTGGATGACATTCGCGAGTCGATTGCTGAGCTGCAGCATTACCGTAAGCATTTCATCAAGGCCTGAGTCTGCAGAGCCTGCTCTGGTCTCATCGCAGGCAAGCCAGCTCCCACATTTTGATGTGTGAATGCATTCAAGTGTGGGAGCTGGCTTGCCTGCGATGCTGTTGACGCGGTCTTTCGCCTGGCGCCCCCTTTTGGTGCCATCACCAAATGATTAGACTGCGCGCCTCATTGCAAGGATCGCCATCATGCTGTTGATGCTCTACCTCATCGCCATCACCGCCGAAGCCATGACCGGCGCGCTGTCCGCCGGGCGGCGTGGCATGGACTGGTTTGGGGTGGTGCTGATTGCTTGCGTCACGGCATTGGGCGGTGGTTCGGTGCGCGATGTGTTGCTTGGGCATTACCCGTTGACCTGGGTCAAACACCCGGAATACCTGGTGCTGACCTCCATCGCTGCGTTGGTGACGATCTTTATTGCACCGTTGATGCGCCACCTGCGTTCACTGTTCCTGGCGCTGGACGCCGTGGGCCTGGTGGCGTTCACCTTGATCGGCTGCATGACCGCCCTGGAAATGGGCCACGGCATGTTGGTGGCGTCAGTCAGCGGCGTGATCACTGGCGTATTTGGCGGCATCCTGCGGGATATTTTCTGCAACGACATCCCGCTGATCTTCCGCCGCGAGCTGTACGCCAGCGTGTCGTTCCTTGCCGCCTGGTTCTACATGCTCTGCCTTTATCTGCAGTTGCCCAGCGAGCAAGCAATTCTGCTGACCTTGTTCAGCGGCTTTCTGTTGCGCCTGCTGGCCATCCGTTTTCACTGGGAAATGCCCAAGTTCGTCTACAACGACGACGTGCACTAGCGCGTAGCGTGCTGGTTGAGCGCCCACTCGACGTGTTCGCGCACCAAGTCCGATGGGTAATCCCGGCGCGCCTTCAAGGCTTCAAGCACTGGAATGCTCGACGGCGCATTGCCCAGGCCCACGGCCAGGTTGCGCAGCCAGCGTTCATAACCGGCGCGGCGTAGTGGCGAACCTTCGGTGCTGCTGAGGAATTTATCCTCGTCCCACATAAACAGTTCGGCCAGCTCGGCGTTATCCAGATTGTGCCGAGGCTTGAAATCGCCTTCGTCGGTAGGTCGGGCGAAACGATTCCACGGGCAAACGATCTGACAGTCATCGCAACCGAACACGCGGTTGCCGATCAGCGGGCGCAGGTCTTCAGGAATCGAGCTTTTGAGCTCGATGGTGAGGTAGGAAATGCAGCGTCGTGCGTCCAGTACATAGGGGCCGACAAACGCGTTGGTGGGGCAAATATCCAGGCAAGCAGTGCAGCGGCCGCAGTGCTCGGTGGCGTGAGGCGGATCTACCGGCAGTGGCAAATCGACAAACAGCTCGCTGAGGAAGAAATAGCTGCCGGCCTTGCGATTGAGCACCAGGGTGTTTTTGCCGATCCAGCCGAGACCGGCCTGCTCGGCGATGGCTTTTTCCAGCACCGGCGCGCTGTCGACAAACGCGCGAAAGCCAAACGGGCCGATCTGGGCCTGAATGCGATCGGCCAGTTGCTGCACGCGCTTGCGGATCAGCTTGTGGTAGTCGCGGCCGAGGGCGTAACGGGATATGTAGGCTTTTTCTGGCTTGGCCAGCAACTGCGCCATTTGGGTGTCGCCTGGCAGATAATCCATGCGCAGCGAGACCACGCGCAGCGTGCCCGGCACCAGTTCATCGGGGTGCGAGCGCTTGCTGCCATGGGCGCCCATGTAGTCCATCTCGCCGTGGTAGCCCGCGTCGAGCCAGCGTTGCAGGTGCTGTTCATGCTCGGCCAGGTCCAGGCCGCTGATGCCGACTTGTTGAAAGCCCAGCTCGCGACCCCAGTCTTTGATCGATTGGGCGAGGGCGAGCAGATCGGTGGTGATGGCAGGCATGAGACAAGGGAAACCGCAGGTGAGATAGGTATAATTCTGCCAGACATCGGAGCTTGAAGACGCATGCCGCAGACAAAACACGCAATAACCGACGTACAGCCGCTGTTGCACGGCCATTTGCCGCAACTGGCTGCACGCGCCCCGGATGCCCATAAAGGCCAGTTCGGTCACCTGCTGGTCATCGGCGGCGACCACGGCTTTGGCGGCGCCGCGCTGCTGAGCGCCGAAAGCGCCTTGCGCAGCGGCGCGGGCATGGTCTCGCTGGCCACCCGCCCTGAGCACGTCCCCGCCGCACTGGCGCGCCTGCCGGAAGTCATGACGGTTGGCGTGAGTTCGGCCAATCAGTTGATGGGGCTGCTGGAAAAAATTTCGGTGATCGTCATCGGTCCAGGCCTCGCAGAGGCGTCCTGGGGCAAAAGCCTGTTATCCGTCGCCGCCAACGCCAAACAGGCGCAAGTCTGGGATGCGGACGCCTTGAATCAACTGGCTACCGGCAGCGTCAGCCTGCCGGCCAACTCGGTGATCACGCCACATCCTGGCGAAGCAGCGCGCTTGATGGGCATGAAGACAGCCGAGGTTCAGGCCGATCGCCTTAAGGTGGCGCGCGCGTTGAGCCAGAAATTCAATGCAGTGGCTATTCTCAAGGGTGCTGGCAGTTTGATTGCCAGCCCGGACGGGCGTGTTTCGCGCTGTGACCAGGGCCACCCGGCGATGGCCACGGCGGGCCTGGGCGATGTGTTGAGTGGTCTGGTCGGCGCGTTGCTGGCCCAGGGCATGCCGGCTTATGAAGCCAGCTGCCTGGCGGTGTGGTTGCACGCCACGGCGGGGGATCGCCAAGGCACTTTCGGTCGCGGGCTGGCTGCCAGCGACCTGATACCTGCCATTCGTCAATTGCTGGAGGAGCAGTCACCGTGTCTGAAGTAACGCTTTTTCTGGGCGATGAAGACGCCATGGTTGCGTTCGGAAATCGCATTGCCCAAGTCACGAACGGCGCGGGGCTGATCTTTCTCGAAGGCGACCTGGGGGCGGGCAAGACCACGCTGTCACGCGGCATTATTCGCGGGTTGGGCCACACGGGCGCGGTAAAAAGCCCGACGTTCACTCTGGTCGAACCCTACGAGATCGGTAGGGTTCGCGCCTTCCATTTCGACCTGTATCGTCTGGTCGATCCGGAAGAACTGGAATACATGGGCATCCGTGATTACTTCGACGAAGACGCTTTGTGCCTGATCGAGTGGCCAGATAAAGGCACAGGCTTTTTGCCAAAGCCGGACCTGACCATTACCATTACGCCGCATGGCCACGGACGTCAGCTGAAGTTGTTGCCCCAGAGCGCGCGCGGTGAGTCGTGGTGCGCCGCTCTGGCACTGGAATTCAAATAAAATTGGTGGGGTTAGGTATGCGCTTTCGCGCGATGGTTGCTGTCGTAGGGGTGTTGCTTGCGGCAATGACTTTCAATGCTCTGGCTGCTTCACAGGTGAAAAGTGTTCGCCTGTGGCGAGCGCCGGATAACACGCGACTGGTGTTTGACCTGTCTGGCCCGGTCCAGCACAGCGTCTTTACCCTCACGGCGCCTGATCGCCTGGTGATCGACATCAACGGTGCGACCCTGGCCGCGCCGTTGAAAGTCTCCACCGCCAACACGCCGATTACCTCGATGCGCTCGGCGCAGCGCACGCCGACCGACCTGCGAGTGGTGATCGACCTGAAAAAGGCGGTGACCCCGAAAAGCTTTGTGCTGGCGCCGAACGCCCAATATGGCAACCGCTTGGTGGTCGATCTGTTCGACAATGCCGCCGATGCCGCGCCGCCGCCTGCGCCGACGCCAAGCGTGGCGACTGTGCCAGCGGTGCCGGTCAATCCATCGCAGCCTCAGGTCAAGCTGCCACCGCCGCCGCCCGCACCTGCGGGTAAGCGCGACATTATTGTGGTGATCGACGCCGGTCACGGCGGTGAAGACCCGGGCGCCTCCGGCTCGCGCGGCCAGCATGAAAAAGACGTGGTGCTGGCCATCGCCCGTGAACTGCAACGTCAGGTCAGTGGCATGAAAGGCTATCGCGCCGAGCTGACCCGTACCGGCGACTACTTCATTCCTTTGCGTGGCCGTACCGAAATCGCTCGCAAGAAGGGCGCCGACCTGTTCGTGTCGATCCACGCCGACGCCGCGCCATCGGCCGCTGCCTTCGGCGCCTCGGTGTTTGCCCTGTCGGATCGCGGCGCCACGTCCGAGACCGCGCGTTGGCTGGCGGACAGCGAAAACCGTTCCGACTTGATCGGCGGGGCTGGCAACGTGTCCCTCGACGACAAAGACAAAATGCTCGCCGGCGTACTGCTCGACCTGTCGATGACCGCCTCGCTGACCTCCAGCTTGAACGTCGGCCAGAAGGTCCTGAGCAACATCGGTCGCGTGACCTCGCTGCACAAGCAGCGCGTGGAGCAGGCCGGGTTCATGGTGTTGAAGTCGCCGGACATTCCGTCGATCCTGGTCGAAACCGGGTTTATCTCCAACTCCAACGAAGCCTCGAAGCTGGCCAGCGCCAGCCACCAGCAGGCGTTGGCGCGCTCGATCAGCGCCGGCATTCGCCAGTTCTTCCAGCAGAACCCGCCGCCGGGCACCTACATTGCCTGGCTGCGTGACTCCGGGAAAATCGCCCAGGGCCCACGTGACCATCGCGTGCAGCCTGGCGACACCCTGGCGATGCTGGCCGTGCGTTTTCAGGTGTCGGCCGCTACCTTGCGCAGCGCCAATAACCTGAAGACCGACGAGTTGAAAGTCGGCCAGGTGTTGACCATCCCTGGCACCGAATTGGCGGCGCAGTAATGAGCGAATCAGTCTTGAACAGTGGCTCGCGCATCGAGCTGCTCAGCCCGCGCCTGGCCAACCAGATTGCCGCGGGCGAGGTGGTTGAGCGCCCGGCGTCGGTGATCAAGGAGCTGCTGGAAAACAGCATCGACTCCGGCGCCAAGCGCATTGATGTCGACGTGGAACAGGGCGGCGTCAAGCTGCTGCGCGTGCGCGACGACGGCAGTGGCATCTCTTCCGAAGACCTGCCGCTGGCCCTGGCGCGTCACGCCACCAGCAAGATTCGCGACCTGGAAGACCTTGAACGGGTGATGAGCCTGGGTTTTCGCGGTGAGGCGCTGGCCTCTATCAGCTCGGTGGCGCGCCTGACGCTGACTTCGCGCACCCGCAGCGCCGAGCAGGCCTGGCAGGTGGAAACCGAAGGCCGCGACATGGCGCCCAGGGTCCAGCCGGCGGCGCACCCGGTGGGCACTTCGGTGGAAGTGCGCGACCTGTTCTTCAATACCCCGGCGCGGCGCAAATTCCTCAAGGCCGAAAAAACCGAATTCGATCACCTGCAAGAAGTCATCAAGCGCCTGGCCTTGGCGCGTTTCGACGTGGCGTTTCACTTGCGCCATAACGGCAAGACCATCCTCAGCCTGCACGAAGCCCATGACGACGCGGCGCGCGCTCGGCGTGTGTCGGCAATCTGCGGCGCGGGTTTCCTGGAGCAGGCGCTGCCGATCGAGATCGAACGCAATGGCTTGCGGCTGTGGGGCTGGGTGGGTTTGCCAACCTTTTCCCGTAGCCAGGCGGACTTGCAGTATTTCTTTGTGAATGGCCGCGCGGTACGCGACAAGCTGGTGGCTCACGCGGTGCGCCAGGCCTACCGCGACGTGCTGTTCAACGGGCGGCATCCTACGTTTGTACTGTTTTTTGAAGTCGATCCGTCGGTGGTCGACGTCAACGTGCACCCGACCAAACACGAAGTGCGCTTCCGTGACGGGCGCATGGTGCATGACTTCCTTTATGGCACCTTGCACCGCGCCCTGGGCGATGTGCGCCCGGATGATCAGCTGTCTGCGCCGATCGTGACGGCGGTGGTGCGGCCGAGCGGCCCGGAAGCCGGCGAGTTCGGCCCTCAGGGCGAAATGAGCCTGGCGGCCAACCTGCTGCAATCGCCACCGCCTCAGCCTGCTTACACGGCGCCGGGTTCCGGGGCGGGCGCGGGTTATCAGTATCAATACACGCCGCGTCCGCAGTCGGCAGTGCCGGTGGCAGAAGCCCAGGCGGCCTATCGCGAGTTTTTCGCGCCGCTGCCGGGGGCCGAGCCCACTGCTGTCGCGTTGCCAGAAGGTGGCGGTGATATCCCGCCGCTGGGCTATGCGCTGGCGCAACTCAAGGGCATCTACATTCTGGCGGAAAACGCCCACGGCCTGGTGCTGGTGGACATGCACGCCGCCCATGAGCGGATCATGTACGAGCGCTTGAAGATCGCCATGGCCAGCGAAGGCCTCAGCGGCCAGCCATTGCTGGTGCCCGAATCCCTGGCCGTCAGCCAGCGTGAAGCCGATTGCGCTGAGGAGCACCACAGCGTGTTCCAGAAACTGGGGTTCGAGTTGCAGCGCCTGGGCCCGGAAACCCTGGCGATCCGCCAGATTCCTGCGCTGCTCAAACAAGCTGAAGCTAACCGTCTGGTCGCCGACGTACTCGCGGACCTGATGGAATACGGCACCAGTGACCGCATCCAGGCACACATCAACGAACTGCTCGGCACCATGGCCTGCCACGGCGCGATCCGCGCCAACCGCCGGCTGGCCTTGCCAGAAATGAACGGTTTGCTGCGCGACATGGAAAACACCGAGCGCAGCGGCCAATGCAACCACGGCCGACCGACCTGGACCCAAATGGGCCTGGACGATCTGGACAAACTGTTCTTGCGCGGCCGTTGATGAGCGCCTTGCCCCCCGCAATCTTCCTGATGGGCCCCACGGCTGCCGGCAAGACTGACCTGGCCATCGAGCTGACCAAGGTGTTGCCGTGCGAGCTGATCAGTGTCGACTCTGCCCTGGTTTACCGGGACATGGACATCGGCACGGCCAAGCCTTCAAAAGCGCTGCTGGCCGAGTATCCGCATAAGCTGATCGACATTATCGACCCGGCCGAGAGCTATTCCGCGGCAGATTTTCGCACCGATGCCTTGGCCGCCATGGCCGAGATCACCGCGCGGGGCAATATTCCGCTGCTGGTGGGCGGCACGATGCTCTACTACAAGGCGTTGCAGGAAGGTCTGGCGGATATGCCGCCGGCCGACGCGCAGGTTCGCGCCGAACTCGAGGAAGAGGCTGCACGCCTTGGCTGGCAAGCCCTGCACGACCAATTGGCGGCGGTTGACCCGGTGTCGGCGGCGCGCATTCATCCCAATGACCCGCAGCGACTCACTCGCGCCCTGGAAGTCTGGCGGGTCAGCGGCCAGACAATGACTGAACATCGGCTGAAACAAACTGCGCAAAGTGCTGACGCAGGCGCGTCTGGACAGGCAGTATTACCCTATACTGTGGCGAATCTGGCCATTGCTCCGGCAAATCGTCAGGTGCTGCATGAACGAATTGCACAAAGATTCACAATTATGTTGGAACAGGGGTTTGTGGATGAGGTCGTAGCACTGCGTTCCCGAGGTGACCTGCATGCTGGGTTGCCGTCGATACGTGCTGTTGGCTACCGCCAAGTCTGGGATCATCTGGATGGCAAGCTGACGTCAGCCGAAATGCAGGAGCGCGGCATCATTGCCACGCGCCAATTGGCGAAACGCCAGTTCACCTGGTTGCGCAGCTGGAGCGATTTGCACTGGCTGGACAGCCTGGACAGCGACAATCTGTCACGCGCCTTGAAATACTTGGGAACGGTCTCCATATTGAGCTGAGTCCTTGCAATTGCCGTCTATCCTTGGGGGTGTGACGGCCATAAGCTATCTATTTTCCGAATTTTATTATTGATCCTTAAAGGAGTGCGGCACATGTCAAAAGGGCATTCGCTACAAGACCCTTACTTGAATACTTTACGTAAAGAGAAAGTGGGGGTTTCCATCTACCTGGTCAACGGGATCAAGCTGCAAGGCACGATCGAGTCGTTCGACCAGTTCGTGATCCTGCTGAAAAATACCGTCAGCCAGATGGTTTACAAGCACGCTATCTCGACAGTCGTTCCCGTTCGTCCTATCCGTCTGCCTAGCGCAACTGATACCGAACAGGGTGACGCTGAGCCAGGTAACGCCTGATAGGAGTCTCCTTTGTTCTTTGAGCGCCACGGTGGTGGTGAGCGAGTAATCCTCGTTCACTTGGATGGACAGGACCCTGAGGCGCGCGAAGATCCGCAGGAGTTTCAGGAGTTGGCAAATTCGGCCGGCGCCGAGACCGTTGCGTTTTTTAACGTACCGCGTCATCGGCCAACCGCCAAATTCCTGATCGGCAGCGGCAAGGTCGAGGAACTGCGCGACCTGGTCCATGCTGAAGAAGCCGATCTGGTGATCTTCAATCACACCCTCACGCCTAGTCAGGAACGTAACCTCGAACGTGTTTTCGAGTGTCGCGTGATCGACCGTACCGGTCTGATTCTCGATATTTTCGCCCAACGCGCCCGTACCCATGAAGGCAAGCTCCAGGTCGAACTGGCCCAGCTTGACCACATGAGCACCCGGCTGGTTCGCGGCTGGACTCACCTTGAGCGTCAGGGTGGCGGTATCGGCATGCGCGGTCCGGGTGAAACCCAGCTGGAAACCGACCGCCGTCTGCTGCGGGTTCGCCTGCGTCAGATCAAGGGTCGCCTGGAAAAAGTGCGCAGCCAGCGTGAGCAATCGCGTCGCGGCCGCATGCGGGCGGATATCCCTACCGTTTCCCTGGTGGGCTATACCAACGCCGGCAAATCCACCCTGTTCAATAACGTGACGAAATCGGACGTGTACGCGGCCGACCAACTGTTCGCCACCCTCGACCCGACCTTGCGCCGTCTGGAACTGGACGACCTGGGGCCGATTGTCCTGGCCGACACCGTGGGTTTCATTCGTCACTTGCCTCACAAGCTGGTCGAGGCGTTTCGGTCTACGCTCGAAGAGTCCAGCAATTCCGACCTGCTGTTGCACGTGATCGATGCGGCTGAACCGGATCGCATGTTGCAAATCGAGCAGGTGATGGTGGTGCTGGGCGAGATTGGTGCACAGGACTTGCCGATCCTCGAGGTCTATAACAAACTCGATTTGCTTGAAGGCGTGGAGCCACAAATTCAGCGTGATGAAGACGGCAAGCCCCAGCGGGTCTGGCTGTCGGCGCGCGATGGCAGTGGTTTGGAATTGCTTGAACAAGCCATTGCCGAGTTGCTGGGCAGCGATTTGTTTGTCGGCACCTTGCGCTTGCCTCAGCGTTTTGCTCGACTGCGTGCACAGTTTTTCGAGCTGGGCGCCGTACAGAAAGAAGAATACGACGAAGAAGGTGTCAGCTTGCTGGCCGTTCGATTGCCGCGCTCGGAGCTGAATCGGCTGGTCAGCCGTG
Organism: Pseudomonas sp. HT11; assembly: GCF_044875395.1. NCBI lineage: Bacteria > Pseudomonadati > Pseudomonadota > Gammaproteobacteria > Pseudomonadales > Pseudomonadaceae > Pseudomonas > Pseudomonas sp. HT11. The sequence continues at coordinate 612,032 of NZ_CP173217.1, forward strand.
AAGGTGTGGTGCCGACGGAGTTCATCGAACAACACACTTTGCAATAAAAGCCTCCGAAAGCGGTTGTGCCGCAGTAGCAGGCATTCTGTAGCATTGGTCGGCGCGCCGTGGGTGCGTCTTTGCTTTATCAGATGGAGAGCGCTATGGCTTGGAATGAGCCGGGTGGCAACTCGAATAATCAGGATCCTTGGGGTGGTAAGCGCCGCAATAATGGCGACCGCAAGGGGCCACCGGATCTCGACGAGGCCTTCCGAAAGCTGCAGGAAAGCCTGAATGGGTTGTTCGGTGGTGGGAAAAAACGTGGTGGTGACGACGGCGGTCGCACAAGCAAGGGCGGTGGCTATGGCCTGCTGGGCCTGGGTCTTGTCGTGCTCGCAGCCGTGTGGCTGTACAGCGCGGTTTACGTCGTGGACGAGCAGGAGCAGGCCGTGGTGCTGCGCTTCGGCAAGTACTACGAGACTGTCGGCCCGGGCCTGAATATCTACTTCCCCCCGATCGACAAGAAGTACATGGAAAACGTCACGCGTGAGCGTGCCTATACCAAGCAGGGCCAGATGCTGACCGAAGACGAGAACATCGTCGAAGTGCCGCTGACCGTGCAGTACAAGATCAGCAACCTGCAGGACTTCGTGCTGAACGTTGATCAGCCGGAAATCAGCCTGCAACACGCAACCGAAAGTGCACTGCGTCACGTGGTCGGTTCCACCGCCATGGACCAGGTGCTGACCGAAGGTCGTGAATTGATGGCCAGCGAGATCAAGGAGCGCCTGCAACGGTTCCTCGACACTTATCGCACCGGTATCACCGTTACCCAGGTGAACGTACAGAGCGCAGCTGCACCGCGCGAAGTGCAGGAAGCCTTTGACGACGTGATCCGCGCCCGTGAAGACGAGCAGCGTTCGCGCAACCAGGCTGAGACCTATGCCAACGGCGTCGTGCCGGAAGCGCGCGGTCAGGCCCAGCGTATCCTCGAGGATGCCAATGGTTACCGCGACGAAGTGGTTTCCCGCGCCAAGGGTGAGGCGGATCGCTTCACCAAGCTGGTCGCCGAGTACCGCAAGGCTCCGGAAGTCACGCGTGAGCGTCTGTACCTGGACACCATGCAGGAAGTCTTCAGCAACACCAGCAAGGTTCTCGTGACCGGCAGCAAAGGTGGGCAGAACAACCTGCTGTACCTGCCGCTGGACAAGATGATCGAAGGTGGTCGTAGCAGCACCAGCGCACCGGCTACCGGTTCGACCGCTGCTGCCAATGAAGCGAGCGCCCGTGCGGCCGCTGACTTGCTGCAACAGCAAACACGTACCAGGGAGAGTCGTTGATGAGCAATAAATCGCTGACCGCCCTGATTGTAGGCGTCGTCGTGGTCATCGCTGCCTGGAACTGCTTCTACATCGTGTCTCAGACCGAGCGCGCGGTGTTGCTGCAATTCGGTCGTGTGGTCCAGGCGGATGTCCAGCCGGGCCTGCATGTGAAAGTCCCCTACGTGAACCAGGTGCGCAAGTTCGACGGCCGCCTGATGACCCTGGATGCACCGACACAGCGCTTCCTGACCCTGGAAAAGAAAGCCGTGATGGTTGACGCCTACGCCAAGTGGCGCGTCAAGGATGCCGAGCGTTTCTACACCGCGACATCCGGCCTCAAGCAGATTGCCGACGAGCGTTTGTCGCGCCGTCTGGAATCGGGCCTTCGTGACCAGTTCGGTAAACGCACCCTGCACGAGGTGGTGTCCGGTGAGCGTGATGCGCTGATGGCTGACATCACGCGTTCGCTGAACACCATGGCTGAAAAAGAACTGGGCATCGAGGTTGTTGATGTCCGGGTCAAGGCGATCGACCTGCCTAAGGAAGTGAACCGCAGCGTGTTCGAGCGTATGAGCACCGAGCGTGAGCGTGAAGCCCGTGAGCACCGCGCCAAAGGTAACGAGTTGGCCGAAGGTATCCGTGCGGATGCCGACCGTCAGCGCCGTGTACTGCTGGCAGAAGCCTATCGCGAGTCTGAAGAGGCCCGTGGTGATGGCGATGCTCAAGCTGCGGCGATCTACGCCAAGGCTTACGGTCAGGATCAGGAGTTCTACGCGTTCTACCGTAGCCTGCGCGCTTACCGTGAAAGCTTCGCGAACAAAACCGACGTCATGGTGCTGGACCCAAGCAGCGACTTCTTCCGCTACCTGGAAAAGTCCAAGTAACCAGCCGGTGATTCTGTAGGACACACTCCGTCGGGCGGCTAAAATGCCTGGCGGGGTGATCCTTTCAGAAAACGGGTGTATGATGCGGCAGCCGGGAAATTCCCGGCTTTTTTGCGTCTGCATGTTTGATTGTTGTGGTGCGTTGCAGACGCCACAGGTTTTTCGAGGAAAGTGCCCGACGAGGCCGCTAGCAGGCCATTCGTCACGTCGTTCTTGCGCGTTGTTTATGCAGGGGCCGGGCATTTTCTGCTTCACTCAGGGCTCGGCCGAGGGCTGGCCGCCCGGATCATAGGGGAATGGCGTAATGGCAACGGTAGACCGCTGGCTGCTGCCAGATGGCATCGAAGAAGTACTGCCACCAGAAGCTGCGCGCATTGAAGTAGCGCGTCGCCAGGTGTTGGATCTGTTCCAGAGCTGGGGTTACGAGTTTGTCGTGACCCCCCATATCGAGTACCTGGAATCCCTGCTGACCGGCGCGGGCCAGGACCTGGATCTGCGCACCTTCAAGGTCATCGACCCGCAATCGGGTCGGCAAATGGGCTTTCGCGCCGACATCACGCCGCAAGTGGCCCGTATCGATGCGCACACCCTGCGCCGCGAAGGTCCCAGCCGTCTTTGCTATGCCGGCAGCGTGCTGCATGCGCAACCGCGTGCCTTGTCGTCTTCGCGTAGCCCGATTCAATTGGGCGCCGAGTTGTACGGTGATGCCAGCCCGAGCAGCGACGTTGAAGTGATCAGCTTGATGCTGGCCATGCTGCAACTGGCTGACGTGCCGGATGTGCACATGGATCTGGGCCACGTCGGTATCTACCGTGGCCTGGCCCGCGCGGCCGGTTTGTCCGGTGAAGTGGAGCAGCAGTTGTTCGATGCCCTGCAACGCAAGGCTATCGATGAAGTGATCGCCCTTACCGAGGGTGTACCTGCTGACCTCGCCGGCATGCTGCGTGCGCTGGTTGACCTGTGCGGTGGCCGTGAAGTGCTGGTGGCTGCGCGCGAGCGCCTGGCCAATGCGCCGGCGCCTGTATTGGCGGCGCTCGATGACGTGCTGGCGATTGCCGAGCGTTTGTCGGCGCGCTTCCCGCAACTGCCGCTGTATTTTGACCTGGGCGAATTGCGCGGCTACCACTACCACACCGGTGTGGTGTTCGCCGTGTTTGTACCGGGTGTTGGCCAGGCCATCGCCCAAGGCGGTCGTTATGACGATATTGGCGCCGACTTCGGTCGCGCCCGTCCGGCAACCGGCTTTTCCACCGATTTGAAAACCCTGGTGACCCTGGGGCGTGCTGAGGTCGAGCTGCCGTCTGGTGGCGTCTGGATGCCCGACAGCACGGACGCAGCACTCTGGCAGCAGGTTTGCCAGTTGCGCAGTGAGGGTCAGCGTGTCGTCCAGGCTTTGCCTGGGCAGCCATTGGCCGCCGCCCGTGAAGCGGACTGCGACCGGCAATTGATTCTGCAGAACGGGCTTTGGCAAGTATCGCCACTGGCTTCTTGAGTTTTCCTGCCGGCCATCGCCGGCACCAAGTTTGCGCGAATGAGGACAAGTGTTATGGGTAAGAATGTCGTAGTCCTGGGCACCCAATGGGGTGATGAGGGCAAAGGCAAGATCGTTGATCTGCTGACCGAACATGCTGCCGCCGTAGTGCGCTACCAAGGTGGCCACAACGCTGGCCACACCCTGGTCATCGATGGCGAAAAAACCGTCTTGCACCTGATCCCGTCGGGCGTATTGCGCGAAGGCGTACAGTGCCTGATCGGCAACGGCGTGGTGGTTGCACCTGACGCCCTGCTGCGCGAGATCACCAAGCTGGAAGAAAAGGGTGTGCCGGTGCGCGAGCGCCTGCGTATCAGCCCGTCCTGCCCGCTGATCCTGTCCTTCCACGTTGCGCTGGACCAGGCCCGTGAAAAGGCCCGTGGCGAGCTGAAGATCGGTACTACCGGTCGCGGCATCGGCCCGGCCTACGAAGACAAGGTTGCACGTCGTGGCCTGCGTGTGGGCGACCTGCTCAACATGCCGCGCTTTGAAGACAAGCTGCGTGAACTGGTGGACTACCACAACTTCATGCTCGTTGGTTACTACAAAGAGCCGGCCATTGAATTCGAAAAGACCCTGGCCGAGTGCAAAGAGTACGCCGAGCTGCTTAAGCCGCTGATGCTCGACGTGACGGCTGAGCTGCACGACCTGCGTCGCGCCGGCAAAGACATCATGTTCGAAGGCGCCCAGGGCTCGTTGCTCGACATCGACCACGGCACCTACCCGTACGTGACCAGCTCCAACACCACCGCTGGCGGCGTTGCTACCGGTTCGGGTGTCGGCCCGATGTTCCTGGACTACATCCTGGGCATCACCAAGGCTTACACCACGCGCGTAGGTTCGGGCCCGTTCCCGACTGAGCTGTTCGACGAAGTCGGCGCGCACCTGGCCAAGCAAGGTCATGAGTTCGGCGCCACCACCGGCCGTGCTCGTCGTTGCGGCTGGTTCGACGCGGTTATCCTGCGTCGCGCTATCGATGTGAACAGCATCTCGGGCATCTGCCTGACCAAACTGGACGTACTCGACGGTCTGGAAGCCATCAACATCTGCGTCGGCTACAAAGATGCAGACGGTAAGGACGTTGCGCCAACTGACGCTGACAGCTACGTGGGCCTGCAGCCTGTGTACGAAGAAGTGCCGGGCTGGACCGAGTCTACCGTGGGTGCCAAAACCCTGGAAGAGCTGCCAGCCAACGCCCGTGCATACATCAAGCGCGTTGAAGAGCTGATCGGTGCGCCAATCGACATTATTTCGACGGGCCCGGACCGCAACGAAACCATCGTTCTGCGTCACCCGTTCGCTTAATAAGCTGTTGATGTAAAAAGCAAAGGGCTCCTTCGGGAGCCCTTTTTCGTATCCGGCTGGCAAACGGCACGACCCTTGCTATGGTTCTTTCTTTCGCGGTGCTATCAAATTAATGGCACCCGTGGTGGAGGGATTTCCAGTGTCTGCCGTTCTCTCATTGTTACAAAGCCGGCTGTTGCGGCCGGTGTTCGTTACCCTTGGTATCGCTCTTTTGGTGCAAGTGCTGGTCGCCGTCGCTCTGACGCGGAGCACGGTCACCGCATTGGAAGCCGATCTGGGCAACCGCCTGGGTATCGACAGCCAGAAACTGTCCGGCGAGCTGGCGCAAGCCGGCAAGGAAGTCACCTCCAGTCTGGACAGTCTGTCTTCGAGCACGCGCCAGCGTCTGACGGCGGGGCTTTCCACGCGCTTGCAGGATGAGCAGAAGCAACTGCGTGCGACCCTGGAAAAAGACCTGCAAGACTCGGCCAGTGACATGGCACAACTGCTGGCCTCGGTGGCGCCGCGCGCCATGTGGGACAGCGACGTGCCAACGCTGTCGGAGTTCGCCCGGCGTGCCCAGCGCAATCCCAACGTGCTGTTTGTGGTTTACGACGATGCGGCCGGCGAGCATCTGACCCGTTATCTAAACCGCGACAACCCGATCAACCAGGCATTACTGGCCAAAGGTCAGGGCGACCGTGCGCTGGATAAAGTCCTGGATGCGGCGAAAAATGATCCTGCCGTGTTCTACGTCGAAGCGTCGATCAGCCCCAATGGCGTAGAGATTGGCAAGGTGCGCATGGGCGTTTCGACCGCGGCGGTAGAAACCGACCTGGCGGCACTGGACAAGCGTTTTGCCGCGCTGATCGCCAGCAGCGATCAGCTGGTGGGCGACAGTCTTAAGGGTGCTGCCGCAGACAGCGCGGCCTCCATGGGCGCGCGGCTGCAGTCTGCGCAAGCCACCGCCACGCAGATGGCCGCCAACACCACCAGCGCCGTGCAGGAGGCCGCAGGCACCTTGCGCTGGCGCATCGGCATGGGGCTGGCGATGGTTGGGTTCGGCGTATTGCTGCTGATCGCTGTCGTGCTGGGGCGCCGTGTGGTCAATCGCCTGAAGCTGCTGATTGCGGCCATGGATGATCTGGCCGCGGGCGAGGGCGACCTCACCAAGCGCGTGCAAATCAGCAGCAAGGACGAGATCGGCGACATGGCCTCGGCGGTCAATCGCTTTGTGGATAAGTTGCAGCCCATCGTGCGCGAGGCCGGCGATGTGGCCCAGCGCACCGGCGTGGAAATCGGCGCGATGACGTTGCGCAATGCCGGCGCTGATGCGGCGGCGGGCCTGCAGCGTGATGAGGTGGCCGAGAGCTTGCGCGCGCTGTCGCAAATGGCCGATGAGGCCCAGGCCGAAAGCCACGCGATGCAGGCGGCGTTGCAGCAGGTGGTGGATATTCGCCAGGCCACGGACGAAAACTCGCGGACGTCGGCGGAGGTCGGCGGCTTGATCGAAGCGTTGGCCGGGCAGGTGCAAGCCGGCTCCCAGGTCATTGAGCGGCTGGCTCAGCAAAGCGAGCAAATTGAAGTGGTGCTCACAGTGATTCATGGCATTGCCGAGCAGACCAACCTGCTGGCGCTCAACGCGGCCATCGAAGCGGCGCGTGCCGGTGAGACCGGGCGTGGTTTTGCGGTCGTGGCCGATGAAGTGCGGGCGCTGGCGAGTAAAACCCAAAGCTCGACCGGTGATATCCAGGCGCACATCGTAGCGTTGCAGCAAGGCGCGCGCGAGGCGGTGGAAACCATCGGCAAGGCCGGGCGTCAGGCCAATGAAGGTTTGTTGGTGCTGCGCGACAGCGTGCGCTTGCAGCAAACGGTGCAGGCTTCAGTGGAGCAGGTGCACGCAGCAATTGGGTTGGCGACGCGCGCGGCTGAGCATCAGGCGCAGGGTGCGCACGCGGTGCGTGGGCGGGTCGAGGTGATTCATGCCCAGGCCGAGCGTGCTGCGCAGGCGGTGGTTGAGACTACCGCCAGTGGCAAGGTGCTGGATGGGTTGGCGGCGCAGTTGAAGGCGAGCCTGGGGCAGTTTCGGGCTTAGCGCCGCCTGTACCGGCGCTATCGCAGGCAAGCCAGCTCCCACATTGGAATGCACTCGAATGTGGGAGCTGGCTTGCCTGCGATAGCGGTCTCAGCGGCTCAGATACATCCGAGTCGTAAGCAGATACACCGGCAACCCTGACACCAGAATCAACAACGCCGCATAAGGCGCCGCCGCCGCGAACTCCACATTCGAAGTATGCGCCCACACGGCCGTCGCCAGCGTGTTCAACCCCGTCGGACTGAGCAGCAACGTCGCCGTCAATTCCTTCATTGCGTCCAGAAACACCAGCGCAAACGCCGCGCCCAATGCCGGGAAAATAATTGGCAAGGTCACCCGGCAAAACGCGCTGAACGACGAGGCGCCCAGCGTGCGCGCTGCCTCTTCCAGTTGCGGCGCCGCCTTGTTCAAGGCCGTACGGATCGGCGCCTGTGCCAGTGGCAAAAACAGCAGCGCATAGGCAATCAAAAGCAGCGCGGAAGTCTGGTACAGCACCGGCACGTAATGCAGGGCGAAATACACCAGCGTCAATGCGATCACCAAGCCGGGCAGGGCATGCAGCAGGTAAGGCAGGCGCTCGGCCCAGATCGCCAGTTGGCCTTTGTAGCGCACCACCAGCAGCCCGACCGGCACGGCCAGCACCAGGCAAAGCGCCGCGCCGCCCAGTGACAGTGCCAGCGACGACAGCAGTGCTTCACTGATCTCGGCCACGGGAAAGGCTGCCGATGAGCCCACCGCCAGCCAATACCCGAGCATCCCCAGCGGAATACCGCTGCCAATGATCGCCAGCGCCAGGCAATACACCTGACCCAAGGCGGCCCACTTGCCCAGCTTGACCTGTTCGGCATGCCGCGCGGCGCCCTGGCCGATGCGCACGTGCCGGCCCTTGCCGCGCACGCGCAGTTCCAGCCACAGCAGTGTCAGGCACATCACCAGCAACACCGCCGACAGCATCGCGGCGTTGGCATTGCTGAATTCGAGTTCAAATTGTTGGTAGATCGCGGTGGTAAAGGTTTGCAGGCCGATGATCGACAGCGCGCCGAACTCCACCAGCATATGCAAAGCAATCAACAGCGCCCCGGCCAGTAGCGAAGGCCACAGCAAGGGCAGTGTGATACGAAAAAAGACGCCCCAGCGATTCAGCCCCAAGGTGCGGGCCGACTCTTCGAGGGAAGGATCAAGATTGCGCAGCGTCGCCGCCACCGGCAGAAACACCAGCGGGTATTTGGACAGGGTCATCACCAGGATCGCCCCGCCCAGGCCTTCGAAGTTGGCGCTCAGTGACACCCAGGTAAAGCTGCTGACAAACGCCGGCACCGCAAACGGCAGGCACAGGATCACGCCCCATATGCGCCGCCCGGGCAAGTTGCTGCGCTCGAGCAGCCACGCCAGGGACAGGCCGATCACGCCGCAGGCGACCGTCACGCCAATCATCAGCGCCAGGGTGTTGCGCAGCAGGCCGAATACATAGGGGCGCCACAAAAGGTGTATCGCCTCCGCCCAGCCCGCCTGCCATGCTTTGGTGCCGACATAGACCAGCGGCAGCAGGCTCAAGCCAACCAGAAACAGGACGGGGAGCAGCAACCAGATCGACGGGCGCTTGCGTCGCGGGCTCAAACCCCCGCGCAAGGCAGGGGCGGATAGCGATGGGTTCATCAGTTCAAGCCAACGTCACGTTCCAGGTCCAGGGCTTCTTCGGCGTTGCCAAGGTCCGCAGGGGTGACTTTCGGTGGTTGCAGCTCGCTGAACGGCTTGAGGCCACGGTTGGATTCCATGCCCTTGCGCAGCGGGTATTCGGCCGAGGTGTTGGTGATCACGCGCTGGCCTTCTTCGCTGGCCATGAAGGCGAGCAACTGTTGGGCTTCCTTGGGGTGCTTGCTGGATTTCAGCGCGGCAGCCGAAGACACGGTGATCAGGCCGCCCGCGTCGCCATCGGTGAAGTAATGCAGCTGGGAATCCAGGTTGGTTTTTTCCTTCTTCAGGGCAAACCAGTAGTAGTTATTCACCAGCACGGTGGCGACTTCGCCGTTTTCCACAGCCTTGAGGGCGACCATGTTGTTGCTGTAGACCTTGCCGAACGCGCGCAAGCCGGTCAGCCATTCTTCAGCGGCTTCGCGGCCGTGCAGTTTGATGATCGCCACGGCTTGTTCCTGGAACGCGCCGCTGGTAGGGACGAAGCCGACTTTGCCTTGCCACTCGGGGCTGGCGAAATCCAGAACCGACTTGGGCAGGTCTTTTTCGGCGATCAGTTTGGGGTTGAACGCGACAACGCGGGTGCGTGCGGTGACGCCCATCCAGTCGCCGTTGCTGCCGACGTAATCCTTGGGCAATACGTCGAGGGTGCTGGCATCGATCTTCGCCAGCAGGCCTTGTTCGCCAAGCTTGTTCAGTGGCGGCGACTCTTCGGTGTAGATCACGTCGGCAGGGGAGCGGTCGCCTTCTTCCACGACCTGGCTGGCCAGCTGGTTGCTGCTGCCCTTGCGCACATTGACGTGAATGCCGGTCTTGGCTTCGAAGGCTTTGGCGAGTTCATCGCCGACCTCCTTGTGTTGGCCGTTGTACAAGGTCAGTGCAACCTTGTCGGCAGAATAGGCAGCGGGCGAGAGCAGGGTCAGGCCGAGCAGAGTGATGGTCAGGCCACGCAGAAGGGATGTCTTGAGACGGGTATCGCGGATCATCATCCGGGGTTTTCCTCACTTGAGTGCAACAAATCCTTACAAGGATAAACGATAAAACTTCTCAAGTGCGGACAAGCGGGGAAATCGCCAGGCAGGTTTTCAAACCCCGGAAACGAAAAAACCCGCTTTCGCGGGTTTGATCTGAATTTGGTGCCCAGGAGAAGACTCGAACTTCCACGACCTTGCGATCACCAGCACCTGAAGCTGGCGTGTCTACCAATTTCACCACCTGGGCTTATCAACAACGCTTGCGCCGTTGATGGAGCGAACTATACGGAGGGCTTTTTGATCTGTAAACCCCTGATTCAAAAATATAAATCAAGATTCTCGTTAAAAATCAAAGGCCTGAAACGCAAAAACCCGCTTTCGCGGGTTTTTGGAGACTCGAGGCAGAACCTTGAGTTTTAAATTGGTGCCCAGGAGAAGACTCGAACTTCCACGACCTTGCGATCACCAGCACCTGAAGCTGGCGTGTCTACCAATTTCACCACCTGGGCAGCATCAACAACGTTGCCGTCGTCGATGGCGCGCACTATACGGAGGCGATTTTGCGCTGTAAAGCCCTGCTATGAAAAAATCCTGGAAAATTTCGTCAATGGTCGTGCAAGGTGCGTTCCGAGGGCGACAAAGGCCTATAAAACGCTTGTTGATGCCTGAAATTTCCCGTTTCAATACGCGTATGCCAAACTAACCCGCATATAGACAAGGTGAAAACTCTCTAATGGCCGATTGGCAGTCCCTCGATCCCGAGGCCGCTCGTGAAGCGGAAAAATATGAAAACCCTATTCCTAGCCGCGAACTGATCCTGGCGCATCTCGCCGATCGTGGTTCGCCTGCTAGCCGCGAGCAGTTGGTTGAAGAATTCGGTCTGACCACCGAAGACCAGCTCGAAGCCCTGCGCCGCCGTTTGCGTGCCATGGAGCGCGATGCCCAACTGATCTACACCCGCCGAGGCACTTACGCGCCTGTGGACAAGCTCGACCTGATCCTTGGCCGCATCGCCGGCCACCGTGACGGCTTCGGTTTCCTGATTCCGGACGACGGCAGTGACGACCTGTTCATGAGCCCGGCGCAAATGCGCCTGGTGTTCGACGGCGACCGTGCCCTGGCGCGCGTTTCCGGCCTCGACCGTCGTGGTCGCCGTGAAGGCGTGATCGTCGAAGTGGTGTCGCGTGCCCACGAGTCCATCGTCGGCCGTTACTTCGAAGAAGGCGGCATCGGCTTTGTCGTGCCGGATAACCCGAAGGTCCAGCAGGAAGTGCTGATCACCCCGGGCCGCAATGGCGCTGCCAAGGTCGGCCAGTTCGTCGAGGTGAAAATCACCCACTGGCCAACTGCGCGCTTCCAGCCGCAGGGCGACATCGTTGAAGTGGTCGGCAACTACATGGCGCCGGGCATGGAAATCGACGTTGCGTTGCGCACCTACGATATCCCTCACGTCTGGCCAGAGGCTGTGCTCAAAGAAGCCGCCAAGCTCAAGCCGGAAGTGGAAGAGAAAGACAAAGAAAAACGCATCGACCTGCGCCATCTGCCGTTCGTCACCATTGATGGCGAAGATGCCCGCGACTTCGACGATGCGGTTTACTGCGAAGCCAAGCCTGGCAAGCTGCGCCTGTTCTCCGGTGGCTGGAAGTTGTTCGTCGCGATTGCCGACGTGTCCAGCTACGTGAAGATCGGTTCGGCCCTGGATAACGAAGCTCAGGTGCGCGGCAACTCCGTGTACTTCCCAGAGCGCGTGATCCCGATGCTGCCTGAGCAGCTGTCCAACGGCCTGTGCTCGCTGAACCCGAAAGTCGACCGTTTGGCCATGGTGTGCGAGATGACTATCTCGAAAACCGGCGAAATGACTGACTACCAGTTCTACGAGGCGGTGATTCACTCCCAGGCGCGCCTGACCTACAACAAGGTCAGCACCATTCTGGAACAGCCGAAAACCAGCGAAGCCAAAGCCTTGCGCGGTGAGTACGGCCATGTCGTGCCGCACCTCAAGCAGCTGTATTCGCTGTACAAGGTATTGCTGGGCGCTCGTCATATGCGTGGCGCGATCGACTTTGAAACCCAGGAAACCCGAATCGTCTTCGGCTCCGAGCGCAAGATCGCCGCAATCACGCCGACCACGCGCAACGATGCTCACAAGCTGATCGAGGAATGCATGCTGGCGGCCAACGTGGCCACTGCCGAATTCCTGAAAAAGCACGAGATTCCTGCGCTGTACCGCGTGCACGACGGCCCGCCGCCGGAGCGTCTGGAGAAGCTGCGCGCGTTCCTCGGTGAGCTTGGCCTGTCCCTGCACAAAGGCAAGGGCGGCCCGACGCCGAAGGACTACCAGGCACTGCTGGCAAGCATCAAGGACCGTCCGGATTACCACGTGATCCAGACCGTGATGCTGCGCTCTCTGAGCCAGGCGGTGTACAGCGCGGATAACCAGGGCCACTTCGGCCTGAATTACGAGGCGTACACCCACTTCACCTCGCCGATTCGCCGTTACCCGGACCTGCTCACGCACCGCGCGATCCGCAGCGTGATCCATTCCAAGCAGAACACCCCGCACGTCAAGCGCGCCGGTGCCATGACCATTCCGAAGGCGCGGATCTATCCGTACGACGAAGCAGCCCTGGAACAGTTGGGCGAGCAGTGCTCCATGAGCGAGCGCCGTGCCGACGAAGCCACCCGCGACGTAGTGAACTGGCTCAAGTGCGAGTTCATGAAGGATCGCGTTGGCGAATCGTTCCCGGGTGTGATCACCGCCGTGACCGGCTTTGGCCTGTTCGTCGAGCTGACCGACATCTACGTCGAAGGTCTGGTGCACGTTACCGCGTTGCCGGGCGACTACTACCACTTCGACCCTGTGCATCACCGCCTGGCGGGCGAGCGCACCGGTCGCAGCTTCCGTCTGGGCGACACGGTGGAAGTGCAGGTCATGCGCGTCGACCTCGACGAACGCAAGATCGACTTTGGCATGCCAGATAAACCAGCCGAGCCGACTGGCCGTAAAAAACGTGGCGCTGAGACGACTGCGCCGGCAAGCAAAGGCAAAGGCGCTCCTGCTAAAGCAGCGGTCGCCGAGCCTGCGTCAGCCAAACCTGCTCGTCGTTCGTCTGCCAAGGACAAGGCCCCCGAAGCCTACCGCCCAAGCGATGCTGCGGCGAAAAACGCCGAGCTGCGCAAGAGCCGTGAGTTGAAGCAGCAGTTGCTCAACGAAGCCAAAAGCGGTGGTAAAGCGGCGTCTGGGGGAAAGTCCCGCGAGGCGGAAAAACCGTCGAGCAAGTCGAGCAAACATCGTAAAGGCCCGCCAAAAGCGGGTTCGGCCCCCGCGAAAAGCGGCGGGTCGCGCAAACCTAAGGCCAAGTCATGAGTCTGGAAAAAATCTACGGCGTGCACGCCGTAGAAGCACTGCTGCGTCATCACCCTAAGCGCGTCAAACAGGTGTGGTTGGCCGAAGGTCGCAGCGAGCCGCGCGTGCAAGCGCTGGTCGAGCTGGCGACCCAGAATAAAGTTGCCATCGGCCAGGCCGAGCGTCGTGAAATGGACGTGTGGGTAGAAGGCGTTCACCAGGGCGTGGTGGCGGACGTCAGTCCGAGCCAGGTTTGGGGCGAGGCGATGCTCGACGAGCTGCTCGACCGTACCGAAGGTGCGCTGCTGCTGCTGGTACTGGACGGCGTGACCGACCCGCACAACCTCGGCGCCTGCCTGCGTTCGGCGGATGCTGCCGGCGCGCTGGCAGTGATCGTGCCCAAAGACAAGTCGGCCACCCTGACACCGGTTGTGCGTAAAGTGGCCTGCGGCGCGGCGGAAGTGATTCCGCTGGTGGCCGTGACCAACCTGGCGCGCACCCTGGAGAAACTCCAGCAGCGTGGCCTGTGGGTCGTGGGCACGGCGGGCGAGGCTGAGGTCAGCATTTACGACCAGGACCTCACCGGCCCGACCATCCTGATCATGGGGGCCGAAGGCAAAGGCATGCGTCGCCTGACCCGTGAGCATTGCGACTACCTGGTGCACCTGCCGATGGCCGGTAGCGTCAGCAGCCTCAACGTTTCAGTCGCAACGGGCGTCTGCCTGTTCGAAGCCCAGCGCCAGCGTGGCGCGAAGGCCAAAGCCAAGAAATAAGGCTTAAGAGCGACGCAAGACCCTGTGGGAGCCGGGCTTGCCCGCGATGGCGGTGTGTCAGTCAGCAGAGAGGTTGCCTGTGCCATTGTCATCGCAGGCAAGTCAGCTCCCACATTTGTTTTGGTGTATTGGAGATTGTTCAAATAATCACCAATCACCTTGCGCCGTTTCTCCCCCTTCTCTACAATTGCGCCCCTTGCCTTCCTGGCAGGCATCTATGTGCCTCCCTGCGGCAAGATCCATAAGTGTCATTCACTCCTTGTCTGACCGTTTTTGAGCGGCAGGCTACAACCCGTAAGGAGCATTCATGCGTCATTACGAAATCATCTTTTTGGTCCACCCGGATCAAAGCGAGCAAGTCGGCGGCATGGTTGAGCGTTACACCAAGCTGATCGAAGAAGACGGCGGCAAAATCCACCGTCTGGAAGATTGGGGCCGTCGTCAACTGGCCTACGCAATCAACAATGTTCACAAGGCTCACTACGTGATGCTGAACGTTGAGTGCACTGGCAAGGCCCTGGCCGAGCTGGAAGACAACTTCCGCTACAACGATGCAGTGATCCGTAACCTGGTCATCCGTCGCGAAGAAGCCGTTACCGGCCAATCCGAGATGCTCAAGGCTGAAGAAAACCGCAGTGAGCGCCGTGAGCGTCGCGACCGTCCTGAGCACGAAGGCGCCGAAAGCGCTGATAGTGATGACAGCGACAACAGCGATAACGCTGACGAGTAATCCACGGACCTTTTAAGGAGCCTATCAAATGGCACGTTTCTTCCGTCGTCGTAAATTCTGCCGCTTCACCGCTGAAGACGTGAAAGAGATCGATTACAAAGATCTCAACACTCTGAAAGCTTACGTATCCGAGACCGGCAAAATCGTTCCAAGCCGTATCACCGGTACCAAAGCACGTTATCAGCGTCAGCTGGCCACCGCTATCAAGCGCGCCCGCTTCCTGGCCCTGCTGGCCTACACCGACAGCCACGGCCGCTGAGACCGGGCAGTCGACAAGTAGTAAGGGATTGAATGCATGCGCGCCTTAGCTGAGTTCATCATGCGCGGTCGCGTGCAGGCCACTCTGGTAGTGGCTGGATGTGCGGCATTGCCGTTGCTTTATTGGTTGGGTGCTGCCGCAGGTTGCCTTGTGCTGCTGCGGCGCGGTTTGAAGGACGCCCTTGGCGTTCTTGCCCTGGGTTTGTTGCCGGCCTTGATCTGGTGGCTGCAAATGGGTGATCCACGGGTACTTCTGGTACTGCTGGGGTCATCGAGCCTTGCGTTGGTTTTACGCGCAAGTGAGTCCTGGGTCCGCACGCTGCTGGTCAGCGTGGCATTGGGGTTGGTGTACTCAGTGATGCTTGGCGCGGCTTTCCGCCCGCAAATCGAGGCGCTGTCGCAGGAAATCGTCAAGATCCTGCCGTTGGCCCTCGGGGATCTCTATCAGCATTTGTCGGTAGATGAGCGAGCGCGGTTTGTGTCACTGATTGCTCCGGTCCTGACCGGCCTGATTGCGGCATTGTTGCAGGTCGTCAGCGTGCTGAGCCTGATTCTTGGGCGTTATTGGCAGGCGTTGTTGTACAACCCGGGTGGTTTTGGTCGCGAGTTTCGCAGTATCAGAATTCCCGCGGGGCCGGCGATGTTGCTGCTGGCGTGCATGGTTGTCGGACCGAACTTCGGTCCACAGATGGCCTTGCTGGCGCCGATTTGCAGCGTACCGCTGGTGTTTGCCGGACTGGCCCTGATTCATGGGCTGGTTGCGCGAAAGCGCCTGGCCAAGTTTTGGCTGGTGGGGTTGTACGTGACGCTGTTGCTGTTCATGCAGCTGATCTATCCGTTACTCGTGGTTTTGGCCATTGTCGACGGCCTGATTGATTTTCGCGGTCGTCTGGCGTCGAAAGACGCTGATAACGCGAACGGTGAAGGTTAAAAGTTAGAGGATTTTCACATGCAACTGATCCTTCTGGAAAAAGTCGCCAACCTGGGCAACCTGGGCGACAAAGTGAACGTTAAGGCCGGCTACGGTCGTAACTACCTGCTGCCATACGGCAAAGCCACCGCTGCAACCGCTGCCAACCTGGCTGCGTTTGAAGAGCGTCGTGCTGAGCTGGAAAAAGCAGCAGCAGACAAAAAAGCTTCGGCCGAAACTCGCGCTGCCCAACTGGCTGAGCTGGAAGTGACTATCACTGCCACCGCCGGTGACGAAGGCAAGCTGTTCGGTTCGATCGGCACCCACGACATCGCTGATGCACTGACCGCCTCCGGCGTTGAAGTGCAGAAGAGCGAAGTTCGTCTGCCGAACGGCACCATCCGCAACGTAGGCGAATTCGACGTAGCCGTGCACCTGCACGCCGAAGTTGAAGCCACCGTACGCGTTGTCGTGGTAGCAGCTTAAAGCAAGCTAACTGACTGGCACCCCGTGTGCCAGGCGGTTAACATCGGGCACGATCCTGTTTACAGGTCGTGCCTTTTGTTTTTCTACAATCCCCTAATTCCAAGTGGCCATGAACGATATTTCAGCTCCTGAGCAATACGATCTGCAAACCGCTGCCCTGAAGGTGCCGCCGCATTCCATCGAGGCCGAACAGGCCGTGCTCGGTGGCTTGATGCTGGATAACAACGCCTGGGAACGCGTGCTGGATCAAGTCTCGGACGGTGATTTCTATCGCCATGACCACCGGCTGATCTTCCGCGCCATCGCCAAGCTGGCCGACCAGAACTCACCGATCGACGTGGTGACCCTGGCCGAGCAGCTGGACAAGGAAGGCCAGACCTCCCAAGTCGGCGGCCTGGGTTACCTGGGCGAACTGGCGAAAAACACGCCGTCCGTCGCCAACATCAAGGCGTATGCCCAGATCGTTCGCGAGCGCGCCACCCTGCGCCAGTTGATCGGCATCAGCACTGAAATCGCCGACAGCGCCTTCAACCCCGAAGGCCGCACCGCCGCCGAGATCCTCGACGAAGCCGAACGCCAGATCTTCCAGATCGCCGAGGCGCGGCCTAAAACCGGCGGCCCGGTCAGCGTCAACGACCTGTTGACCAAGGCCATCGACCGGATCGATACGCTGTTCAACACCGACAACGCCATCACCGGTATCTCCACCGGCTACACCGACCTCGACGAGAAGACCAGCGGCCTGCAGCCGTCCGACTTGATCATCGTCGCCGGCCGTCCATCCATGGGTAAAACCACCTTTGCGATGAACCTGGTGGAAAACGCCGTGTTGCGCAGCGACAAGACCGTGCTGGTGTACTCCCTCGAGATGCCAGGCGAATCGCTGATCATGCGTATGCTTTCCTCGCTCGGGCGGATCGACCAGACCAAAGTCCGTGCCGGTCGCCTGGAAGACGATGATTGGCCGCGCCTGACCTCGGCGGTCAACCTGCTCAATGACCGCAAGCTGTTCATCGATGACACTGCGGGCATCAGCCCCTCGGAGATGCGTGCGCGTACTCGCCGCCTGGTGCGTGAACACGGTGACATCGCCCTGATCATGATCGACTACCTGCAGCTGATGCAGATCCCGGGTTCCAGTGGCGACAACCGGACCAACGAGATTTCCGAAATCTCCCGGTCCCTCAAAGCCCTGGCCAAGGAATTCAACTGCCCGGTGGTGGCGCTGTCGCAGCTCAACCGTTCCCTGGAACAACGTCCCAACAAGCGCCCGGTGAACTCCGACTTGCGTGAATCCGGAGCGATCGAGCAGGATGCTGACGTGATCATGTTTGTGTATCGGGACGAGGTGTACCACCCCGAGACCGAGCACAAAGGCATTGCCGAGATCATCATCGGCAAGCAGCGGAACGGGCCGATCGGCTTTATCCGCCTGGCATTCATCGGTAAGTACACGCGCTTCGAGAACCTCGCGCCGGGCAGTTACAACTTCGACGACGACGAATAATTCTCCTGCGCCTGTAGAGGCCTCATCGCGGGCAAGCCCGCTCCCACACTTGAACGGTGAATACCTTCAAAAGGGGGAGCGGGCTTGCCCGCGATAGCGTCACCACAATTCCGACCATTACCGTCGGAATTGGTCAAATTTTGTGCTATATTCCGCGCCCGCGATTTTTCATCTCAACACCGGTCACCGTCATGCAAACAGCCAAGCCGTTATTTGACTATCCCAAGTACTGGGCCGAATGTTTCGGTCCTGCGCCATTCCTGCCGATGAGCAGGGAGGAGATGGATCAGCTTGGCTGGGATTCCTGCGACATCATCATCGTCACCGGTGATGCGTACGTGGATCACCCGTCGTTCGGCATGGCCATCATCGGCCGGCTGCTGGAGTCTCAGGGCTTTCGCGTCGGGATCATTGCCCAGCCGAACTGGCAGTCCAAAGACGACTTTATGAAGCTCGGCGAGCCGAACCTGTTCTTCGGCGTCGCGGCCGGCAACATGGACTCGATGATCAACCGCTACACCGCCGACAAAAAAATCCGCTCCGACGACGCCTACACCCCAGGCGGCATGGCCGGCAAACGCCCGGACCGCGCAAGCCTGGTGTACAGCCAGCGCTGTAAGGAAGCCTACAAAAACGTGCCGATCGTGCTCGGCGGCATCGAGGCTTCCCTGCGCCGCATCGCCCACTACGACTACTGGCAGGACCGTGTGCGCAACTCGATCCTGATCGACGCCACTGCCGATATCCTGCTGTACGGCAACGCCGAGCGGGCCATCGTTGAAGTCGCCCAGCGGCTGTCGTGGGGCCACAAGATCGAAGACATCACCGACGTGCGCGGCACCGCGTTCATTCGCCGTGACACGCCGGCGGGCTGGTACGAAGTGGACTCCACGCGTATCGACCGTCCGGGCAAGATCGACAAGATCATCAACCCGTACGTGAACACCCAGGACACCCAGGCCTGCGCCATCGAGCAAGAGAAAGGCCCGGTGGATGACCCGGAAGAAGCCAAAGTCGTGCAGATCCTGGCCAGCCCGAAGATGACCCGCGACAAGACCGTGATCCGCCTGCCATCGGTGGAAAAAGTCCGCGGCGACGCGGTGCTCTATGCGCACGCCAACCGCGTGTTGCACCTGGAAACCAACCCAGGCAACGCCCGCGCCCTGGTGCAGAAGCACGGCGAAGTCGACGTGTGGTTCAACCCGCCACCGATTCCGATGACCACCGAAGAAATGGACTACGTGTTTGGCATGCCTTACGCCCGTGTTCCGCACCCTGTGTACGGCAAGGAGAAGATCCCGGCCTACGACATGATCCGCTTCTCGGTGAACATCATGCGTGGCTGCTTCGGCGGCTGCACCTTCTGCTCGATCACCGAGCACGAAGGCCGCATCATCCAGAACCGTTCCGAAGAGTCGATCATTCGCGAGATCGAAGAGATCCGCGACAAAGTGCCAGGCTTCACCGGGGTGATTTCCGACCTCGGCGGCCCGACCGCGAACATGTACCGCATCGCCTGCAAGAGCCCGGAAATCGAATCCGCGTGCCGCAAGCCGTCGTGCGTGTTCCCAGGCATTTGCCCGAACCTGAACACCGACCACTCGTCGTTGATCCAGCTGTACCGCAGCGCCCGTGCGTTGCCGGGTGTGAAGAAGATTCTGATTGCTTCCGGCCTGCGCTACGACCTCGCGGTCGAGTCGCCGGAATACGTCAAAGAGCTGGTGACCCACCACGTCGGTGGCTACCTCAAGATCGCCCCGGAACACACCGAGGAAGGTCCGCTCAACCAGATGATGAAGCCGGGCATTGGCAGCTATGACAAGTTCAAGCGCATGTTCGAGAAGTACACCAAGGAAGCGGGCAAGGAGCAGTACCTGATTCCTTACTTCATCGCGGCCCACCCGGGCACCACCGATGAAGACATGATGAACCTGGCCCTGTGGCTCAAGGGCAACGGCTTCCGCGCCGACCAGGTGCAGGCGTTCTACCCCTCGCCAATGGCCACCGCCACCGCGATGTACCACTCGGGCAAGAACCCGCTACGCAAGGTCACCTACAAGAGCGACGCGGTGACCATCGTCAAGAGCGAGGAGCAGCGCCGTCTGCACAAGGCCTTCTTGCGCTACCACGACCCGAAAGGCTGGCCGATGCTGCGTGAAGCATTGACCCGCATGGGCCGTGCCGACCTGATCGGGCCGGGCAAGGACCAGTTGATCCCACTGCACCAGCCGGCCACCGACAGCTACCAGAGCGCGCGTCGCAAGAACTCGACGCCGGCCGGCAGCCACAAGGTCGCCAAGGAAACCACCACCAGGATCCTCACCCAGCACACCGGCCTGCCGCCACGTGGCAGCGACGGTAGCAACCCGTGGGACAAGCGCGAACAAGCCAAGGCTGCGGCCATGGCGCGCAACAAGCAGGCGGCCAAGGAACGCGCCGACGCGGCCAAGGGCAAGGGCGGCAAGCCTGCGCGCAAGCCGGTCGTGCCGCGTTGATCGCAGCCTGAATATGCAAAACGCCAGCCTCGTGCTGGCGTTTTGCTTTCTAGTCGGTGGGTGGTCTGTTTGTTAAGGTGGCGCGCATTGAATCGCCTTCGCGAGCAAGCCTGCTCCCACATTTGAACGCGTTCTCCATTTGGAATGCGGTCAAATGTGGGAGCCGGGCTTGCCCGCGAAAGCGCCAGTTCAGTCACCACCTATATCAAGGAAGATCACCCCATGAGCAACCCCTTGCTCAACATCGGCATGGACTCCAGCCGCTCCCAGTTCATGGCGCGCCAGCGCATCGAAAGCCAGATCAACCTGCCTCGGCTGTTTGCGGCCATCGATGCAGACCCCGGCATCGTCGGCGCGGGCGTCGTGTACATCGACGCCGACTTCAATGTCGTGACGCTGCGCGAATTCAAGCCCATCTGCAGCATCAAGCCCAAGCGCATCATTTTGCGTGAGGCGCAGAAGTACATAGCCCCCGCGCAGTTTGCCGATCAGGTGACCAACAATCCGCGTGAGTCTCGGCTCGTGGGGGAGGCCGTCAATACGACGTTGTCTTGTGCCGGCGCAATTCTGGGTTGGATTGTGGTGTTCAGCGGCACTGTCGCCGTACCGTTCACAGGTGGCGCGAGCCTGGTGGTGGCGGGCCTGGGCGCCACTGCGGCGGCGGCCAGTACCGCGCAGTGCGTGGTGGGAGGCATGAGAACGTTCAACGAACTCAACGACCCGACCGCCAACGACGATATGGACAACGAGGAATGGTATCGCTATGCAATGCCGGTCTTGGACGCGGCCTCGCTGTTGGGCGCCGGCGCCTCTACCCTGACGACTGTTCGACTGTTGCAGGCTCGAAAAGCAACGACCGGTAGAAGCTGGTACGAGTTGTCCAAGGGTTTGACCCGCCAGCAACGTAAGGCGCTCACCAAAGAGTTGCTAAGCCTGAAAGACCCAAGCCTGAGCAATAAACTGTTGAAGTTGCGCCAGCGCTCCGGTGAGTTGGTGAAGCGCTATTCGGCGACCGAGATCAATCACGCGACTATTACGCAGATCAGGGATTCCCTCGGTGCCGCTATCGGTTTCACCGGGAGTGCCTTGTCCGGCAATATTCGAACCATTGCAGTGGGGTTGTACGAGGAGCTTGAGTGATGGTGCGCCAAGTCTCGTTAAAAGCTTTTTTGGCTGAGTATTTCCCTGCGTTTATTTGTGCATTTTTCCTTGCCTGTTTTTCCCTGTCCGCTGCCATTTCATTGGCATCCAGTACCTTTTTTCGCGGTGAACCAGAGCGAGCGCGTTACTCCTTTGTAGCGGCGGTTGTCCTGGGGCTGCTCTTGGCAGTCAGCCACGTCGTCATGATCAGGGGCAGAACCTGGGGCGTTTGGGCCATCGTCGCCTTCTACGTGGTGTGTTTTTTGATCGTATTACCGACCTATGGCTATCGGCCGCATATGGCTGCCTATGCCATTGGGTTGCTGTTTCCAATGCTGGGACTGCTGTTGCTCAACAGTAAGCGTCATCGGGAAATGCGCCGTCAGCTACGAGAAATCCGCCACCAGCGCGAAGCCATGAGCGCAAAGCACAAGGCCCGCTGACTGGGTAGGTGCGCCACGCAGCCTCGCACGCTCGCCATCAATATGTGCAGCGCGTGCACCATTGGACTGACGCCGGCGCCATTTGGGACTCGACGCCGGCCCGCCGCCGCGTGGCCGCGACGGCAGCAACCCGGTCGTGCCGCGTTGATCGCAGCCTGAATATGCAAAACGCCAGCCTCGTGCTGGCGTTTTGCTTTCTAGTCGGTGGGGTAGTCTGTTTGTTAAGGTGGCGCGCATTGAATCGCCTTCGCGAGCAAGCCCGCTCCTACATTCGACCGCATTCTCCATTTGGAATGCGGTCGAATGTGGGAGCGGGCTTGCCCGCGAAAGCGCCAGTTCAGTCACCACCTATATCAAGGAAGATCACCCCCATGAGCAACCCCTTGCTCAACATCGGCATGGACTCCAACCGCTCCCAATTCATGGCGCGCCAGCGCATCGAAAGCGAACTCAACCTGCCGCGGATATTTGCCGCCATCGACGCCGACCCCAACATCGTTGGTGCTGGCGTGGTGTATATCGACGCCGACTTCAATGTCGTCACCCTGCGTGAGTTCAAGCCCATCTGCAGCATTCAGCCCAAGCGCATCATTGTGCGTGAGGCGCAGAAATACGTCGCGCCAGCGCAGTTTGCTGACCAAGTGATGAATAACGCGCGCGAGTCGCGGTTGATCAGCGAAGCCTTCAACACCACCTTGTCCTGCGGCGGCGCGGTGCTGGGTTGGCTGGTGATGTTAAGCGGCACCATCGCGGTGCCGTTCAGCGGTGGCGCCAGCTCGGTCATCACCGTCATTGGCTACACCAGCGCAACCGCCAGTACGGCGTCCTGTTTGATGGGGGCCTTTCGCACCCGCAATGAGATCGTCAACCCTGGCATGAATGATTATCTGGATAACGAGGAGTGGTACCAGACCGCTACCAAGATCATGGATGGCGCCGCCTTGGTGGGCGTGGGCGCGTCTGCGCTAACCACGGTCAAATTGGTCAATGTGGCCCGTGCATCCACCGGCAAAACCCTGCGCCAAGTGCTCAAAGGCCTGAACGGTCAGGAGCGGGAAAAGCTGACAAAAGAGCTGCTGAAAATCGCCGACCCACAGATGTCGACCAAGATGCGCAAGCTGCTGCAATTGCGCGGCGATTTGCCCAAGCGCTTTACCCACACTCAGCTCAAGCACGCCACCATCGTCCAGCTCGGCGACGCTTTCAGTGCAGGGCTGAGCGTCTGGGGGCTGGTGCGCTCAGACAACCCCAAACAGCTCAAAACCTTGGCGATAGGGTTGTACGAGGAGCTTGAATAATGAATGGCGTCCCGTCATTGAAACCCTTTTTGCTAGAACATTTTCCCTCGTTCATCGGCGTGATTCTCGCCGGTTGCCTTGGCGGTTCCGGCGCAATTTCCCTGGCGGCCGCCACCTATTTTGCCGACGTGCCCATGGCCACCAATGCCACCGTGTCGTGGTTCGTGGTGATCTTCGCGGCCTTGTTCGTGGTCAACTGCAACTTCCTGGTCGTGCGCGGGCACGCTTGGGCGGTGCGGGGCATGGTCGGCTTTTTTGTGGTGTGCTTGCTGGTGGTGCTTCCGACGCTGCAGTTTCACCCTCACTGGTTTATCTACAGCGAAAGCCTGTTCTGGCCATTGCTCGGTTTGTTGCTGATCAACAGCAAGGGCTATCGGGCGATGGTCAGGAAATTGGTTGAGGTACGGCGCCTGCGCAACGCGTCCAAGGCTGCTTGACTGGGTAGATTCACCACCCCAACCGCGCACACACGCCACAAATATGTGCAGCACGTGCACCAATGCACTGACGACGGCGCCGTTTTGGTGCTGTACTGCAGCGGGTCTTACGATAAAGCGCAATGACTGCCGCTCTGGCATAAGTCTTGCGCGCGTTGTGTCCATGCCCTGGCTCGCAGGAGGCCGCCGTGTCGATTCATGTCGCGTTGCACCACGTTACGCATTACCGCTACGACCGCGCTGTCGAACTCGGCCCACAGATCGTGCGTTTACGCCCGGCTGCCCATAGCCGCACGCGGATTTTGTCCTACGCACTCAAAGTGCTGCCCGAGCAGCACTTCATCAACTGGCAGCAGGACCCGCAGGGCAACTACCTGGCGCGCCTGGTGTTCCCGGAAAAGACTGACCAGCTGCGCATTGAAGTCGACCTGGTCGCCGAGATGGCGGTATTCAATCCGTTCGACTTTTTCCTTGAGCCCTACGCCGAAAAGATCCCTTTCAGCTACGCCGCCGATGAGCAGCGCGAGCTGGCGCCGTACCTGGAAACCCTGCCGCTGACGCCAAAGTTCGCCGCCTACCTGGCCGGCATCGACCGCACGCCCTTGCCGGCCGTGGACTTTCTGGTCGGCCTCAACCAACGCCTGGCTGCTGATATCGGCTACCTGATCCGCATGGAACCGGGTGTGCAAACCCCGGAGTTCACCCTGGAAAACGCTTCTGGCTCCTGCCGCGATTCGGCCTGGTTGTTGGTGCAGTTGCTGCGCAATTTGGGCCTGGCGGCGCGTTTTGTGTCGGGCTACCTGATCCAACTGACCGCCGACGTCAAAGCCCTCGACGGCCCGTCCGGCACCGACGTCGACTTCACCGACTTGCACGCCTGGTGCGAAGTGTATTTGCCCGGCGCCGGCTGGATCGGCCTGGATGCGACCTCCGGGCTGTTTGCCGGTGAAGGCCATATCCCGTTGGCCTGTAGTCCCGATCCATCGTCCGCCGCGCCGATCAGTGGGCTGGTGGAGCCTTGCGAGTGCGAATTTACCCACGAGATGTCGGTTGAACGCATCTGGGAAGCGCCTCGGGTTACCAAGCCCTACACCGAAGAGCAGTGGCTGGCGATCCAGGCACTGGGCCGGCAGATCGACGGCGACCTGCTCAAGGACGATGTACGCCTGACCATGGGCGGCGAGCCGACCTTCGTCTCGATCGACGACCCCGATGGCGCCGAGTGGAACACCGCTGCGCTGGGGCCGGACAAGCGTCGCCTGTCTGCCGAGTTGTTCCAGCGCATGCGCAAACACTACGCGCCCACGGGGCTGGTGCACTTCGGCCAGGGCAAGTGGTACCCCGGCGAGCAACTGCCGCGCTGGTCGCTCAATTGCTATTGGCGCCGCGACGGTGTGCCGATCTGGCACAACAGCGCGCTGATCGCCGATGAACAGGAAGATTACGGCGCCGACGGCGTGATGGCCGGGCGCTTCCTGGCCTGCGTCGCCGAACGCCTGAAGTTGCCGGCGCGCTTCGTGTTTCCAGCTTTCGAAGACAATTTCTACTACCTGTGGCGCGAAGGTGCGTTGCCACAAAACGTCACCGCCCAAGACCCACGGCTGAGCGACGACCTGGAGCGTGAACGCCTGCGCAAAGTGTTCAGCCAGGGCCTGGATAAGGTCATCGGCCAAGTGCTGCCGCTGGCGCGCACGGCCGCCAATGACCGCTGGCAGAGTGGGCGCTGGTACCTGCGCGACAACCACTGCCGCCTGGTGCCGGGCGATTCGCCGCTGGGTTATCGCCTGCCGTTGGCCTCGCAGCCTTGGGTGACCGCCGCGGAATACCCGTTCGTGCATCCGACCGACCCGAACCAGGATCAGCCGGCGCTGCCGACCACCGCGCAGTTGCAAAGCCACGGTGAACCCGCGACGAGCGATGAGCGCGTGCCGAAAGTCGACGAATCCG
Organism: Pseudomonas sp. HT11; assembly: GCF_044875395.1. Lineage (NCBI taxonomy): Bacteria > Pseudomonadati > Pseudomonadota > Gammaproteobacteria > Pseudomonadales > Pseudomonadaceae > Pseudomonas > Pseudomonas sp. HT11. Next base: position 637,563 of record NZ_CP173217.1, read on the forward strand.
CCGACTGGCTGACCCGCACCGCCTTGTGCGCCGAAGCGCGGGAAGGGCGCCTCTACCTGTTCATGCCGCCGCTGGAGCGCGTCGAGGACTACCTCGAACTGGTAGCCGCCATTGAAGCCACCGCCGAAGAACTGCACTGCCCGGTGTTGCTGGAAGGCTACGAGCCGCCGTTCGACACGCGCCTGAGCAACTTCCGGGTCACGCCGGACCCAGGTGTGATCGAGGTCAACGTGCAGCCGTCCGCCACGTGGGACGAGTTGGTCGAGCGCACCGAATTTCTCTACGAAGAGGCGCGGCAAACCCGCCTCACCACCGAAAAATTCATGATCGACGGCCGCCACACCGGCACCGGCGGTGGGAACCACTTTGTGCTCGGCGGCGCCACGCCCAAGGATTCGCCGTTCCTGCGCCGCCCGGACTTGCTGCGCAGTTTGATCAGCTACTGGCACAACCACCCGTCGCTGTCGTACCTGTTTTCCGGGCTGTTTATCGGCCCGACCTCCCAGGCACCACGGGTGGATGAGGCGCGTAACGACGCGCTGTACGAGCTGGAAATCGCCTTCGCACAAATGCCCGAGCCCGGCGAAGAATGCCCGCCGTGGCTGGTCGACCGCCTGCTGCGTAACTTGCTGATCGACGTGACGGGCAACACCCACCGCGCCGAATTCTGCATCGACAAGCTCTACTCGCCGGACGGCGCCACCGGCCGCCTGGGGTTGCTGGAGCTGCGCGCGTTTGAAATGCCACCGCATGCGCGCATGAGCCTGACCCAGCAATTGCTGCTGCGCGCCTTGGTCGCGCGCTTCTGGCGTGAGCCGTACGCGCCGCCGAAACTGGCGCGCTGGGGCACCGAGCTGCATGACCGCTTCCTGTTGCCGCACTTCATCGAGCAGGATTTCGCCGACGTGATCGTCGAACTGAACGCCGCCGGTTACCCGCTGCGCGCCGAATGGTTTGCTGCGCACCTGGAATTCCGTTTCCCCAAGGTTGGCGACTACGCCGTCAGCGGCATCGAACTGGAGCTGCGCCAGGCTCTGGAGCCTTGGCACGTACTGGGCGAGGAGGGCGCGGTGGGCGGCACGGTGCGTTATGTGGATTCGTCGCTTGAGCGCTTGCAGGTGAAGCTGAGCGGGCTGCCACCACAACGCTATTTGCTGACGTGCAATGGCATTCCGGTGCCCCTGCAGCCCACCGGGCGTGTGGGTGAGTTTGTCGCCGGCGTGCGCTACCGCGCCTGGCAACCGGCCAACTGCCTGCAGCCGACCATCGCGGTGCACGCGCCGCTGGTGTTCGACCTGCTCGACACCTGGATGCAACGCTCGCTGGGCGGCTGCCAGTACCACGTCGCCCACCCGGGAGGGCGCAATTACGACAGCTTGCCGGTGAATGCCAATGAGGCAGAGAGCCGGCGCATGGCGCGGTTTTTCCGCTTGGGGCATAGCCCAGGCAAGTTGCCCGTGCCTCCTTTGGTTATCAATGATGAACTACCGATGACCCTGGATTTGCGGCGTTTCCCCAATAAAAATGACTGAATGCTGTTCAAATGTGAGAGCGGGCTTGCTCGCGAAAGCGGTGAATCAGTCGATATATGAGTTGATTGACCCGCCGTATTCGCGAGCAAGCCCGCTCCCACATTAGACTGTGGTGACTTTGACTTCCCTTGCCTCTGCCGAGCGTTCCATGTCCGACTTGCTCGACCGTTACCCGCTGACTGCGGGCACTTACCACGAACTGCTGGACGACAGCGGCGCGGTGCGTGCCCATTGGCAGCGCTTGCTTGATCACCTGCAACGCAGCGCGCCCGCGCAATTGGCCCAGCGCCAGGCGCTGCTGACCCGGCAGATCCAGGAAAACGGCGTGACCTACAACGTCTACGCCGACCCCAAGGGCGCCGATCGCCCGTGGGAGCTGGATTTACTCCCGCATGTGCTGGCCGCCGATGAGTGGCGGCACCTGTCGGCCGGTATCGCCCAGCGTGCGCGCCTGCTCAATGCCGTGTTGGCCGACCTGTATGGCCCGCAGCTTCTGATCAAAGAAGGTCTGCTGCCGGCTGAGCTGGTGTTCGGGCATAACAACTTCCTCTGGCCGTGCCAGGGCATCCAGCCGCCGGACGGTACGTTTCTGCACCTGTACGCCGTGGACCTGGCGCGCACCCCGGATGGCCGCTGGTGGGTCACCGCCGACCGTACCCAGGCGCCTTCGGGCGCCGGTTATGCGCTGGAAAACCGCACCATCGTGTCCCGCGCCTTTCCGGATTTGTACCGCGACCTGCAGGTTCAGCACCTCACCGGTTTCTTCCGCACGCTGCAGGAAACCCTGGCCCGCCAGGCTTCCTGTGACGACCAGTCGCCGCTGATCGTGTTGCTGACGCCGGGGCGTTTCAACGAGAGCTATTTCGAACACCTGTACCTGGCGCGACAGCTTGGCTACCCGTTGGTGGAAGGCGGCGACCTCACCGTGCGCGACAGCACCGTGTTCCTGAAAACCCTCAGCGGCCTGCGCCGGGTGCACGCGATCATGCGTCGCCTGGACGACGACTTCTGCGACCCGCTGGAACTGCGCACCGACTCTGCGCTGGGCGTGCCCGGCCTGCTGGATGCCGTGCGCCAAGGCAATGTGTTGGTGGCCAATGCCCTGGGCAGTGGCGTGCTGGAATCGCCGGGCTTGCTCGGCTTTTTGCCGAAGATCAACCAGTTCCTGTTTGGTGAAGAATTGATCCTGCCGTCCATCGCCACCTGGTGGTGCGGTGAGGCGCCGGTGCTCGCTGAGGCCCTGGAGAAACTGCCCGAGCTGCTGATCAAACCGGCGTTTCCATCGCAAAGTTTCGCCCCGGTATTTGGCCGCGACTTGAGCGACGAACAACGCCAGGCGCTGGCCGAACGCATGCGTGCGCGACCTTATGCGTATGTCGCCCAGGAGTTGGCGCAACTGTCCCAGGCGCCGGTGTGGCATACCGTGGATGACCATTTGCAACACCGCGCCATCGGCATGCGCGTGTACGCGGTGGCCAGCGACGAGGGCTACCGCGTGCTGCCCGGTGGCCTGACCCGTGTGGCGGCCGAGGCCGACGCCGATGTGGTATCGATGCAACGCGGCGGCGCGAGCAAAGACACCTGGGTGCTGGGCGAGCGTACGGCGGGTGGCGAACAGTGGCGCGCGCAGCGGCCAATTGGCGCCCACGATCTGGTGCGCCGCGACCCCTACCTGCCGTCACGCGTGGTGGAAAACCTGTTTTGGTTTGGCCGTTACTGCGAGCGCTGTGATGACAGTGCGCGCTGGCTGCGGATTGTGCTGGCGCGGTATGTGGACGGTGACGACCCGCTGGCCTTGCAGGCGGCGGTCGAGCTGGGCGAGACCCTGCGCTTGCTGCCCGAAGAAGGGGAGTTGCCCGAGCGGCTGCTTGCCGCCTTGCTTGGCGATGACTGGCCATCGAGCCTGCGCGCCAACCTGCAGCGTCTGCAGTGGGCGGCGTCCCAGGTGCGCGGCAAGCTGTCGCGGGAAAACTGGCAGGCCTTGGTCGAGCTGCAGCGCGAAGCCCTGGAGCTGGAAAGCGAGACCCCGGACTTCGGCGAACTGCTGGATTTCCTCAACCGCCTGGTGATGTCCCTGGCGGCGCTGTCCGGCTTTGCCCTGGATGACATGACCCGCGATGAAGGCTGGCGCTTCTTGATGATGGGCCGGCGCATCGAGCGTCTGCAGTTCCTGAGCAGCAGCCTGGCAGCGTTCCTGCGTGGCGTGGCGGTGTTTGATCAGGCCGGGCTGGAGTGGTTGCTGGAGTTGGGTAACAGCAGCATCACCTATCGCTCGCGCTACCTGGCGGTGCCGCAGTTGATCCCGGTACTTGACCTGTTGTTGCTGGATGAGCAGAACCCGCATGCGGTGCTGTTCCAGCTGAAACTGGTCAGCCGCACGTTACGTCGTCTCAACGATGACTTCGGTGTGCCTCGAGAAACCGGGCTGGCGCCGCTGGTGGAGCGCCTGGCACGTTTCGACCTCGGTTGCCTGGAGAACCCGCTGTTCGGCGAGTCGAGCGTGCGTGCCGCGTTGGGCGGCCTGGCTGACCTGCTGCAAGCGGTAGCCGATGAGAGTGGGCAAGTGTCGGATCGCCTGGCGTTGCGCCATTTTGCCCATGTGGATGATGTCAGCCAGCAGACGGTGTCGGTGTGATGAGTGCGCGCTACCAGATTTTTCACGATACCCACTACCACTACGACAGCCCGGTGTCGCTGGCGCAGCAGCTGGCGCACTTGTGGCCACGGCCGTGCGCGTGGCAGCGTTGCAGTTCGCAGCAACTGGAAATCAGCCCGGAGCCGACGGCGCGTCGCGATGAGCTGGACGTGTTCGGCAACCCGATCACTCGGCTGGCGTTCGAACGGCCCCATGATGAGCTGCTGGTGAATGCAGGGCTGACCGTCGAAGTGCTGGCGCGGCCTGCGCTGGATTTTCAGCAGTCGCCGGCCTGGGATCAAACCCGCGACAGCCTGACTTACAGCAGCCAGCCGCTGTCAGCCGAACTGATCGAAGCCTGCCGCTATCGCTTCGAATCGCCCTACGTGCACCTGAAAAAAACCTTCGTCGAGTTTTCCGAAAGCTGCTTTCCGCCCGGCGAGCCGTTGCTGCTCGGCGTGCAGGCGTTGATGGAGAAGATTTTCAGCGAGTTCACCTTCGATGCCGAAGCCACCCAGGTCGCCACGCCGCTGGTGGAAGTGCTGGAACGCCGACGCGGGGTGTGCCAGGACTTCGCCCACCTGATGCTCGCCTGCCTGCGCTCGCGTGGCCTGGCGGCGCGGTACATCAGTGGCTATCTGCTGACGCAGCCACCGCCCGGCCAGCCACGGCTGATCGGCGCCGATGCATCGCACGCGTGGGTTTCGGTGTATTGCCCGGTGTCGGGCTGGGTAGATTTTGATCCGACCAACAATGTGCAGCCGGCACTGGAGCACATCACCTTGGCCTGGGGCCGGGATTTCTCGGATGTGTCGCCGTTGCGGGGGGTGATTCTGGGAGGAGGGAACCATGACCCGGAGGTGCGGGTGACGGTGATGCCGCTGAAATAGCAGTGGATTGAGGCGAGCAGGGAAGGCCTGCTCACCTCAACAGAATTTATTCAGCCGGGTCTTTCGGTGTCTCGGTTTCGTCGGTTGCCACTTCACCTTCGGCATCCGGGTTCAGTGCACTTGCTTCTTCATCTGCAGCGGCTTTCTTGCGTTGCAGCTTTTCCTCTTTCTTCTGCTCCTTGGCCAAGTCTCTCTGACGTTTGGCGAAGGAGTAATTAGGTTTGGCCATGGGCGATCCTCTAGGGTCGAAGGTGAGGGTGGCGGCGCGCAGCTGCCTTGGGTCGCTATGGTAGCAGCTTAGCGGCGCGGTTGGCCTTCACTTACCGCAGGCGTACGCGGCCAGCAGGCCGTTGAACAGTTGATTCAGATGCATGGCGCGGGCTCCAGGGGGGATGAGCCGATCATAAGCAGGTGTTCGAACTTTGGCTGGTAGATTGTGTTGATCAGTCTGATAGCCTAAAGTTGTATACAATCTGTTGATTCAGATCATAAGAATTCAGGCCTGCTTGAGGCACCCTTGTCGCAATACGCGTTTTTTAAACCCTGCCATGGAGATTCACATGTTTGCCAAAATCGTTGCTGTTTCCCTGCTGACACTGGCGAGCGGCCAGTTGCTTGCTGCAGAGTGCGCGGTCACTGTTGAGTCCACCGACCAGATGTCCTTCAACACCAAAGAAATCACCATCGACAAGAGCTGCAAGACGTTCACCGTAAACCTGGAACACTCCGGCAGCTTGCCGAAGAACGTCATGGGCCATAACTGGGTGCTGAGCTCCGCCGCCGACATGCCTGGCATCGCCAGCGACGGCATGGCCGCCGGCATTGAAAAGAATTACCTCAAAGACGGCGACACGCGCATCATCGCCCACACCAAGATCATTGGTGCTGGCGAGAAAGACGCCGTGACCTTCGATGTGTCGAAACTGGCCGCCGGTACGGATTACGCGTTCTTCTGCTCGTTCCCAGGCCACATCTCGATGATGAAAGGCACTGTGACCGTCAAGTAAGCCGACCCTGGTCGAAAAAAAAGCGCCTTGCGGGGCGCTTTTTTGTGGGCGTTGAATACCTTGTGGCGAGCGGGCTTGCCCCGCGTTGGGCTGCGCAGCGGCCCCAAATACCTGCAACTCAGTGTTACTGAATCACCGCGGTTGGCTTACTGGGGCTGCTGCGCAGCCCAACGCGGGGCAAGCCCGCTCGCCACAACAAGCCCGTTCGCCACAACAGGCCCGCTCGCCAAAAAAATACGTATCACGGCGCGAAGGGCATGACCCGCTTGTGCTCGGTCTTGCGATACGTGTCGCAAATGATCTTGAACGCTTCTTCACGCACTGGCTCGCCGTGCAGGAAGGCATCAATCTCGGCGTACGTCACGCCGTGGGATGCTTCGTCCGGCTTGCCTGGCGACAAGTCTTCGAGGTCGGCCGTCGGGATCTTCTCCACCAGCGATTCCGGCGCGCCAAAGTGCCGAGCAATCGCACGTACCTGGTTTTTCACCAGCCCGCTCAGCGGCGCCAGGTCGCAGGCACCGTCACCAAACTTGGTGAAAAAGCCCATGACCGCTTCCGCCGCATGGTCGGTGCCGATCACCAGGCCACCGGCCGCGCCAGCGATGGTGTACTGCGCCACCATGCGCATGCGCGCCTTGGTGTTGCCCAGTACAAAATCACGCGACACCGCCGCCTTGCCTTCAAAGGCTGCCACTTCATTGGCCAGGGATTTGACCGCCGGGCCGATGTTCACAGTGTGGCGCTCGTCCGGTTCGATGAAGTCCACCGAAGCCTGGGCGTCGATTTCGTCGAACTGGGTTTCGTAAGGCAGGCGCACGGCGATGAAACGGTAGGCCTCGTCGCCGCTGCTGGCACGCAGTTCGTGCATCGCACGTTGGGCCAGCAGGCCTGCGGTCAGGGAGTCGACGCCACCGCTGATGCCCAACACCAAGGTTTTTAGCCCGGAATTGCGCAGGCAATCCTGGATAAAGGTCACGCGGCGGGCAACTTCGGCCTCCAGGGCGGCCTGGTCCTTGAACGGGGCTTGGACCTTGAGCTGCTGCGCAATCTCACGCTGTACGGCTTGCATGATTCACTCCTTGCTGGAAAGGGCAGGTACTTTGAAAACGTGACGCAAATAGGCGACGAAATTCGGATCGGTGCAGTGGGTCTTGCCCGCTTCATCAGAGATTTTCGCGACGGGCTGGCCATTGCAGGCCGTCATTTTAAGCACGATGCTCATCGGCTCAACCCCTGGAATGTCACAGGTCAGGTTGGTGCCGATGCCGAAGCTGACATTAATGCGACCGCGCAACGCGCGGAAAATCTCCAGGGCCTTGGGCAGCGACAGGCTGTCAGAGAACACCAGCGTCTTGCTCATCGGCTCGATGCCGAGCTTGTGGTAGTGGGCGATGGCCTTTTCTGCCCACTGCACCGGGTCACCGGAATCGTGGCGCAGGCCGTCGAACAGCTTGGCGAAGTACAAGTCGAAGTCGCCGAGGAAGGCATCGGTGGTGATGCAATCGGTCAGCGCGATGCCCAGCAGGCCTCGGTATTCGCGGACCCAGCAGTCGAGCGCGGCGATCTGGCTGTCGATCAGGCGCGGGCCGAGTTGCTGGTGGGCCATGATCCATTCGTGGGCCATGGTGCCGAGCGGCTTCATGTCGAATTCGCGGGCCAGGTGCACGTTGCTGGTGCCGACGAAGCGGCCTGGGAAGTCGTGCTTGAGCACGCTGACCACTTCTTCCTGTACCCGGTACGAGAAGCGCCGGCGCGTGCCGAAGTCGGCCACCTGCAGCTCGGACAGCTCGTCGCTGCTGGCGTTGGCGGTCAGCCAGTCGAATTTGCGGTACAGCTGCTCGCGGGCCTGTTCGAGGATCACGGTCTGGTAGCGGTAGCGGTTACGCACTTCGCTGACGATGGCCAGCATCGGCACTTCAAACAGGATCACATGCAGCCACGGCCCGCGCAGGCGAATGAATAGCTCGCCGTTTTCGATGCCGGTTTGTACATAGCGCAGGTTGAAGCGGAACAGCCCCAGGAAGCGCAAAAAGTCCGGCTTCATGAAGCTGATGCGCTCCAGAAAGCCCAATTGATCCGGGCTCAGGCTCAGCTCGGCGAGGCGCTCGATCTGGTAGCGGATTTCCGCCAGGTACGGGCGCAGGTCTTCGCTGTTGCGGCAACGAAACTCCCATTCAACTTCCACATTCGGGTAGTTGTGCAGCACCGCCTGCATCATGGTCAGCTTGTAGAAGTCGGTGTCGAGCAAGTTCTGCACGATGCGATCGGCAAACACACTCTCGCTCATAACGGGAATCTCCAGACGGGTCGACGATGGGCGCCGACCTTTACGCACTATTAAGGAATGGCGCTAGTGGCGCATAGACCCGTGGGGTTTTGCCAGTGATTTTTTCGGAATGGCCACTGGCCCTATCGCAGGCAAGCCAGCTCCCACACTTGAAATGCATTCCAAATGTGGGAGCTGGCTTGCCTGCGATGGCGGTGGTGCAGCCAAAAAAGATCTAAACCTGTTCCATCATCCACTTCACAAAATCGCGCACCTTGGGCACCTCCGCCGAATGCTCCGGATACGCCAGGTAATACGCATCCTGGCTGGGCAACGCGTGCTGCCAGGGAATCACCAGCTTGCCCTCGGCCAATTCTTCTTCCACCAGAAAGCGCGGCAGCAAGGCCACGCCGCAGCCCACTTGCGCCGCGCGAATGCACATATAGAAGGTGTCGAAGCGCGGCCCGTGGTAGCTGTGCTCGGTGTGGAAACCCTGGCTGGCGAACCAGTCATGCCAGCCTTGGGGCCGCGAGGCGTTCTGCAGCAGCACCAGGTCGCTGAGTTGCGTGGGGTCAGTGAACGGCTGCGCAGGGAGGCTTTCCGGCGCGCACACCGGCACCAGTTCTTCGCTGAACAATTTCAGGCTCTCGGTGCCGGGCCGTGAGCCCTGGCCGAAGTAGAAGGCCATGTCGGCCTTGCCTTGCAGCAATTCGTCCGGCTCCTGCTCGTTGCACAGGTCCAAATGGATGTGCGGATGGCGCAAACGCCAGCCTTTAAGGCGCGGCACCAGCCAGCGCGCGCCGAAGGTGTAGGGCGTGGACACCCGCAGCACTTCGGTCTCGCCGCCGTAGGAGCGCAGGTAATGGGTGGACATCTCCACCTGTGTGAGGATTTTTCGCACTTCCACCAAGTACAAATCGCCCGCCGGGGTCATCTGCAAGCGGCGGCGCACCCGGCGAAACAGCAGGTGTTGCAGCAACTCTTCCAACTGCGCGACCTGTTTGCTCACCGCGCTTTGCGTGAGGTTCAGTTCCTCGGCGGCGCGGGTGAAGCTCAGGTGGCGGGTGGCGGCTTCGAAACACTGCAGGGCGGTGATCGAGGGCAAATGTCTTTTGTTCAGCACGGCACGCCTCTTTTTATTCTTTGCATGAATAAACGGAATGATATCTCGCCTAATCGTCGTTTGTTGGCAAGTCTTGGGCCAGCTACAAATAAGGCCTGGATCGCCGTGTCTGTGGCGGCGCGAATTTTCTGTTTGAAATTGAAGGAGTGACCCATGGTTGCCGCATTGCTTGATCGTCTCGGGGTGAGCCCGGCGCTGTACCAGTCGGGTAAACAACCCGTGCATTCGCCGATCGACGGCAGCCGTATCGGCAGTGTGCACTGGGAAGGCGCCGCCGAGGTGGAGCAACAGGTCAGTCGCGCCGAGCATGCATTCGAGGCTTGGCGCAAGGTGCCGGCACCGCGTCGTGGCGAACTGGTGCGCCAGTTTGGCGACGTCTTGCGCGAATACAAGGCAGACCTGGGCGAGCTGGTGTCCTGGGAAGCCGGCAAGATCACCCAGGAAGGCCTGGGTGAAGTGCAGGAAATGATCGACATCTGCGACTTCGCCGTCGGCCTGTCCCGCCAGTTGTACGGCTTGACCATCGCCTCCGAGCGCCCGGGCCACCATATGCGTGAAACCTGGCACCCGCTGGGCGTGGTCGGCGTGATCAGCGCCTTCAACTTCCCGGTGGCCGTGTGGGCGTGGAACACCACGCTGGCGCTGGTGTGTGGTAACGCCGTGATCTGGAAACCGTCGGAAAAGACCCCGCTCACCGCGCTGGCGTGCCAGGCGCTGTTCGAGCGTGTGCTGAAAACATTCACCGATGCGCCCGAGTACCTGAGCCAGGTGATCATCGGTGGCCGCGACGCCGGCGCCGCGCTGGTCGATGACCCGCGCGTGGCATTGATCAGCGCCACCGGCAGCACCCGCATGGGCCGCGAAGTGGCGCCGAAAGTCGCCGCCCGCTTCGCCCGTAGCATTCTCGAACTGGGCGGCAACAACGCAATGATCCTCGGCCCAAGCGCCGACCTGGACATGGCCGTACGCGCCATCCTGTTCAGCGCCGTCGGCACCGCCGGCCAGCGTTGCACCAGCCTGCGCCGCCTGATCGCGCATGAATCGGTCAAAGAAGAAATCGTCACCCGCCTCAAGGCGGCCTATTCCAAGGTGCGCATCGGCCACCCGCTGGAAGGCAACCTGATCGGTCCGCTGATCGACAAACACGGCTTCGAAAACATGCAGGACGCCCTGGAGCAGGCCTTGAGCGAAGGCGGCAAGGTGTTCGGCGGCAAGCGTCAGCTGGAAGATAAATTCCCGAATGCCTACTACGTGTCGCCCGCGATTGTGGAAATGCCTGAGCAAAGCGATGTGGTGTGCACCGAAACCTTCGCACCGATTCTGTATGTGATCGGCTACAGCGACTTTGCCGAAGCCCTGCGTTTGAACAACGCGGTCCCGCAAGGCCTGTCGTCCTGCATCTTCACTACCGATGTGCGTGAAGCCGAGCAGTTCATGTCGGCGGTGGGCAGCGACTGCGGCATCGCCAACGTCAACATCGGCCCAAGCGGTGCGGAGATTGGTGGCGCGTTTGGCGGTGAGAAAGAGACTGGCGGCGGGCGCGAGTCGGGTTCGGATGCGTGGCGCGGCTACATGCGTCGCCAGACCAATACCGTGAATTACTCGCTGGAGTTGCCGCTGGCGCAGGGCATTACCTTCGACTGAGTTTCAGGCCGCAGTGAGGTCAATGTGGGAGCTGGCTTGCCTGCGATAGCGGTGGTGACTGATACACCGCTATCGCAGGCAAGCCAGCTCCCACAGTTGATTGAGTTCGCAATTCAGAATAATGGTGGTTTGTTAGGTCTCATCGGAGTCTGGCAATGGCATTACGCGAAGCATGTTTGTGGGAACACCTTACCCCTGGCCGCCCGGACCGGGCCGCGCTCAAGGGCGAGGTCAAGGTCGATGTGTGCGTGATCGGCGCCGGGATCACCGGGTTGTCGGCAGCCGTGCATTTGCTGGAGCAAGGTAAAAGCGTCGCCGTGCTGGAGGCCCATCGCACCGGCCATGGCGGTTCGGGGCGTAACGTCGGGCTGGTGAATGCCGGTATGTGGATTCCCCCGGACGAGATCGAAGCCGGTTTCGGCGAGGCGGTGGGCAGCCAGCTCAACCGCATGTTGGGCGCAGCACCGTCACTGGTGTTCAGCCTGATCGACAAGTACGGCATCGATTGCCAACTGCGCCGCGAGGGCACCTTGCACATGGCGCACAACGCCCGTGGCGAGGCGGATTTACGCAGTCGTGAAGCACAATGGAAGCGCCGTGGCGCGCCGGTTGAGTTGCTGACCGGGCAAGCCTGCGAACACGCCACCGGCACCAAAAAGATCGCCGCCGCATTGCTGGATCGGCGTGCGGGCACCTTGAACCCGATGGCCTACACCAGTGGTTTGGCGAATGCGGCGGTTGGCCTGGGCGGGCAGCTTTTCGATCATTCCCCGGTCACCCGGCTGGAGCGCCAGGGCGCAACCTGGTCGGTGCAAACCGCTCAGGGCTCGGTGCAGGCTGCACAAGTGGTGATCGCCTCCAATGCCTACACCGAAGGCGAATGGACTGAGCTGCGGCGCAATTTCTTCCCAGGCTATTACTACCAGGTCGCCTCGGCGCCGCTGACGGACGACGCTGCCCAACAGATCCTGCCTGGCGGGCAGGGCTCGTGGGACACACGCCAGGTGTTGAGCAGCATCCGCCGCGATGCAGACGGCCGGCTGTTGCTCGGCAGCCTGGGCAACGGGAATCAGAAACCCGCCTGGTTCCTCAAGGCGTGGGCCGATCGGGTGCAGCAGCATTACTTCCCGTACCTCAAATCGGTGCAGTGGGAATACACCTGGACCGGCTGCATCGCTTTCACCCCTGATCACCTGATGCGTCTGTTCGAACCCGCGCCGGGCCTGGTGGCGGTAACCGGCTATAACGGACGCGGCGTGACCACCGGCAGCGTGGTGGGCAAGGCCTTTGCCGACTATTTGTGTCACCAGAATGCCCAGGCCTTGCCGATTCCCTTCGCACCGATGCAACCGCTGGCCGGGGTGGGCTTGCGCAGTTGCCTGTATGAAGCCGGATTTTCGCTGTATCACGCGGGCCAATGCCTGCGGATCGTGATCTGATCAGCGAAATACCTGTCAGAAGCCTGCATTTTCTTAGCCGGCTACTAATCTGTATTGGTGCAAGTCGTAGCAATCACGCACTGTAAATGTGCAGTTCCGTTACGCACATTGTTACAGGCGTAGGAACTGTCGTTTATCCGTCTGGTTGCAGGTGCGACCTGCCAGGGTTGTACTTTTTTGCTCCGTCGGTTGCACCTCTCGGTGCTAGACGGTTGCACGTGCTGGCAAAAGGAGTCGAAACGCCTGTAATAACAATGACACCGTGTCTTTTTGAAGAATAAAAAAGTAATGGCACGCGGCTTGCTCTGGGCTTTCCCTGAAAGTTTCAGTTGAAGGTTCGCAGTGAAATCGTAGTGCCAATAAACAAAAACCTCGGAGCACCACTCATGTCCCAGACGTTTTACAAGAAAGGTTTTCTGGCCCTCGCCGTTGCAGCGGCGCTGGGTGTTTCTGCGTTTGTTCAAGCTGATGTGAAGATTGGCGTAGCGGGGCCGATGACGGGCGCCAACGCAGCTTTCGGTGAGCAGTACATGAAGGGTGCCCAAGCGGCAGCCGATGTGATCAACAAGGCCGGCGGGATCAACGGCGAGCAACTCAAGCTGGTGGCCGGCGATGACGCCTGCGAGCCGAAGCAGGCGGTGGCCGTCGCCAACCGTCTGGCAGACCAGGACAAAGTGATCGGCGTGGTCGGGCACTTCTGCTCCTCCAACACCATCCCGGCCTCCGAGGTGTACGACGAAGCCGGCATCATCATGATCACCCCGGGTTCCACCAACCCACAGGTGACCGAACGTGGCCTGGGCGCGGTGTTCCGTATGTGCGGGCGTGACGACCAGCAAGGCATCGTCGCCGGCGACTACATTGTCGATGTGCTCAAGGGCAAGAAAGTCGCGGTGATCAACGACAAAGACACCTACGGCAAAGGTCTGGCTGACGCCACCGCTCAGCAGTTGACCAAACGTGGCGTCAAGCCGGTGCTGGAAGAAGGCCTGACCCGTGGCGAGAAAGACTTCAGCGCCCTGGTCACCAAAATCCGCTCCACTGGTGCTGATGTGGTGTACTTCGGCGGCCTGCACCCTGAAGCCGGTCCACTGGTGCGCCAGATCCGTGAAGCGGGCCTCAAGGACGTCAAGTTCATGTCCGATGACGGCATCGTGACCGACGAACTGGTCGCCACCGCGGGCGGCGCGCAATACGTAGACGGCGTTTACATGACCTTCGGCGCCGACCCGCGCCTGCTGCCAGACAGCAAGACCGTCGTGGAAGAGTTCCGCAAAAACGGCACCGAGCCTGAAGGCTACACCCTGTACGCCTATGCCTCGATCCAGGCCCTGGCCGCCGGTTTCAACGGCGCCAAGTCCAATAAAGGCGAAGACGCCGCCAAGTGGCTGAAATCGCACCCGGTCAAAACCGTGATGGGCGAGAAAAACTGGGACGCCAAGGGCGACCTGAAGATCTCCGACTACGTGGTTTACCAGTGGGATAAAGACGGCAAATACCACCAGCTGGAAAAGCAGAAGTAAGAACAAACACGATCGTTTAAGCGCCTCGATCCCCTGTGGGAGCTGGCTTGCCTGCGATAGCGGTTTCACATTCAACACAGGTGTTGGTTGTCAGTCCGTCATCGCGGGCAAGCCCGGCTCCCACAGGGGGTGTGGTTGCTCGCACCATCGTGTCAGGCGACAAGTCTGTCTTTTCCTCCAGAAGCGCCGCACACCCACCGGTGTGCAGGTGCTCACCGCGTGAGATTGCGTTATGGATGGTATTTTCCTGCAGCAACTGGTCAATGGCCTGACCCTCGGGTCGGTCTATGGCCTGATCGCCATCGGCTACACAATGGTCTACGGCATCATTGGCATGATCAACTTCGCCCACGGCGAGGTTTATATGATTTCCGCTTACCTCGCGGCGATCAGTCTGGCACTGCTGGCTTACTTCGGCATCGAATCCTTCCCGCTGCTCATTCTCGGCACCCTGATATTCACCGTGGTCGTCACCGGCGTTTACGGTTGGGTCATCGAGCGTGTCGCCTATAAACCGCTGCGCAACTCCACCCGACTGGCACCGCTGATCAGCGCCATCGGCATCTCCCTGATCCTGCAAAACTATGCGCAGATCGCTCAGGGCGCGAAACAACAAGGCATTCCAACCCTGCTGGCCGGCGCCTGGCGCGTCGATATCGGCAGCGGTTTCGTGCAGTTGACCTACACCAAGGTGTTCATCCTGGTGGCCGCGTTTCTGGGCATGGGGCTGCTGACCTACATCATCAAGTACACCAAGCTCGGCCGCATGTGCCGAGCGACTCAGCAAGACCGCAAGATGGCCTCGATCCTGGGCATCAACACCGACCGGGTGATTTCCTACGTATTCGTGATTGGTGCAGCGATGGCGGCCCTGGCCGGCGTGCTGATTACCCTCAACTACGGCACGTTCGACTTCTACGCCGGCTTCATCATCGGCATCAAGGCGTTTACCGCAGCGGTACTCGGCGGCATCGGCTCCCTGCCTGGGGCCATGCTCGGCGGGATCATCCTGGGTATCTCCGAGTCGCTGTTCTCGGGGTTGATCAACTCTGACTACAAAGACGTGTTCAGTTTCTCCCTGCTGGTGGTGATTCTGATTTTCCGTCCTCAGGGCCTGCTTGGTCGTCCGCTCGTGGCGAAGGTGTAAACATGTCTGCTGCCAAATCGATTGATATCAAAAAAAGTGTGGTCGATACGGTCCTCGCCGGGCTGATTTCGTTGATCGTGTTCGGTCCGATCGTCGGCGTGGTCCTCGACGGCTACAGCTTCAACCTGCAACCGGCGCGCGTGGCCGTATTGGTTGCCATTGTGATGGCTGGCCGTTTTGCCCTCAGCCTGTTCCTGCAAACCCCCAAGGGCCTGAAGATTCTGCAGGGTTTCGAGAGCAGTGGTTCTGGCGTGCACGTGCTGCCGCCGGACTACAAGTCGCGGCTGCGCTGGATCATCCCGGCGCTGATCGTGATCGCCATCGTTTTCCCGATCTTCGCCAACAAGTACCTGCTCACGGTGGTCATCCTCGGGTTGATCTATGTGTTGCTCGGCCTGGGCCTGAACATCGTGGTGGGCCTGGCCGGTTTGCTCGACCTGGGTTACGTGGCGTTCTACGCCATCGGTGCCTACGGCCTTGCGCTGGGTTATCAATACCTGGGCCTCGGCTTCTGGACGGTGCTGCCCTTGGCGGCCATCTGTGCGGCGCTGGCGGGGTGCATACTCGGGTTCCCGGTGCTGCGAATGCACGGTGACTACTTGGCCATCGTGACCTTGGGCTTCGGTGAAATCATTCGCCTAGTGCTCAATAACTGGCTGTCGTTCACTGGCGGCCCGAACGGCATGCCGGTGCCTTCGCCGACCTTCCTGGGCCTTGAGTTCGGGCGCAAGGCGAAGGACGGTGGGATTCCGTTCCATGAGTTCTTCGGCATCGATTACAACCCCAACATCAAGTTCATGTTCATCTACATCGTGCTATTCCTGGTGGTGCTGGCCGTGCTGTACATCAAGCATCGCCTGACTCGCATGCCGGTCGGCCGCGCCTGGGAAGCCTTGCGCGAAGATGAAATCGCCTGCCGCTCCATGGGCCTGAACCACGTGCTGGTCAAGCTCTCGGCGTTCACCATCGGCGCGTCCACGGCCGGTCTGGCCGGGGTGTTTTTCGCCAGCTACCAGGGTTTCGTCAACCCGTCGTCGTTCACCTTCTTCGAGTCGGCACTGATCCTGGCCATCGTGGTGTTGGGCGGCATGGGCTCGACGGTCGGCGTGGTGATTGCGGCGTTCGTGTTGACCGTCGCGCCCGAGTTGCTGCGCAGCTTCTCGGAGTACCGCGTGCTGCTGTTTGGCGTGTTGATGGTGGTGATGATGATCTGGCGGCCGCGCGGCCTGATTCGCATCAGCCGTACCGGTGTGACCCCACGTAAAGGAGTGGCGCCATGAGCAAGGAAGTCGTCCTGTCCGTGGAACATTTGATGATGCACTTCGGTGGCATCAAGGCCTTGAGCGATGTGAGCCTCAAGGTCGAACGCAACTCGATCTTCGCCCTGATCGGCCCCAACGGCGCCGGCAAGACCACGGTGTTCAACTGCCTGACCGGTTTCTACAAGGCCAGCGGCGGCAAGATCCAACTCAACATCCGCGGCAAGCAGACCAACGTGATCCAATTGTTGGGCGAGCGCTTCAAGGTCACCGACTTTGTGTCGCCGAAAAGCTTTTTCAGCCGTGTTTACTACAAGATGTTTGGCGGCACTCACCTGGTCAACCGTGCCGGGCTGGCGCGCACCTTCCAGAACATTCGCCTGTTCAAGGAAATGTCGGTGCTGGAGAACCTGCTGGTGGCCCAGCACATGTGGGTCAACCGCAACATGCTCGCCGGCATCCTCAACACCAAGGGCTACCGCAAGGCCGAGAGCGATGCGCTCGACCACGCCTTCTATTGGCTGGAAGTGGTCGACCTGGTGGACTGCGCCAACCGCCTGGCCGGCGAGCTTTCCTACGGCCAGCAGCGCCGCCTGGAAATCGCCCGTGCCATGTGCACCCGGCCGCAGATTATCTGCCTGGACGAACCGGCAGCCGGCCTTAACCCGCAGGAAACCGAAGCGCTCAGCGCGATGATTCGCCTGCTGCGCGACGAACACGACCTCACGGTGGTGCTGATCGAACACGACATGGGCATGGTGATGAGTATTTCCGACCACATTGTGGTGCTCGACCACGGCAACGTGATCGCCGAAGGCGGCCCGGACGCGATCCGCAACGACCCGAAAGTGATTGCCGCCTACCTGGGCGCCGACGAAGAGGAGCTGGTATGAGTGCACCTATCCTCGAAATGAAGGAGCTGGACGTGTTTTACGGCCCGATCCAGGCCCTGAAAAAAGTCTCGCTGCACATCAACGAAGGCGAAACCGTCAGCCTGATCGGCTCCAACGGCGCGGGTAAATCCACGCTGCTGATGTCGATCTTCGGCCAGCCGCGCGCCGAGTCCGGGCAGATCCTCTACAACGGCGTCGACATTACCCACAAGTCGTCCCACTACATCGCCTCCAACGGCATTGCGCAGTCGCCGGAAGGGCGGCGGGTGTTCCCCGACATGACCGTCGAGGAAAACCTGCTGATGGGCACCATCCCGATTGGCGACAAATACGCGCAGGAAGACATGCAGCGCATGTTCGAGTTGTTCCCGCGGCTCAAGGAGCGGCGCACCCAGCGCGCCATGACCATGTCCGGCGGCGAGCAGCAAATGCTCGCCATCGCCCGCGCGCTGATGAGCCGGCCCAAGCTGTTGCTGCTCGACGAACCGAGCCTGGGCCTGGCGCCGATTGTGGTGAAGCAGATCTTCGCGACCTTGCGTGAACTGGCGGCGACCGGGATGACCATCTTCCTGGTGGAGCAGAACGCCAACCATGCGTTGCGCTTGTCGGACCGGGCGTATGTGATGGTCAACGGCGAGATTCGCCTGACCGGCACTGGCAAGGAGTTGCTGGTGAACGAGGAAGTGCGCAATGCCTACCTCGGTGGGCACTGATCTGAAGGCTTGATGCAATAACCCCTGTGGGAACCGGCTTTAATGTGGGAGCGGGCTTGCCTGCGATGCGAACACCTCGGTCTGTCAGGCAAACCGAGGTGACGCTATCGCGGGCAAGCCCGGCTCCTACATAAAGGCGGTTCCCACATTTGTTTTTGGGGTGTTCACAGGCTTCCCGCCAAATTGTGGAAAACAAATCCAGCCACCTTCCAAAGCGCGACATATAGCCGCCGCAAATCCCTGTTTTGTCACAGTTTTGACTTGTCCCCATCCGCTGTGGAACCGGCTGTGGGTAACGTGGGAGTAGCTGGCTGAACGCCTTTAAAACCGTGGCTTGCAGCGCGGTGGTTGTTTATTGATCAGCGGTTTTTTCGGGCGCTGTCGAGCGCTTTGTCAACCTGTTTAAAGACACAGGTATATGACCGATTTATGTCGTCTGGGCCTGTGGATAAGTCTGTGACTAAACTCTGGAAAGACGGCCGCAGAGGCCGGAATGACTGGCCTGGAGCCATCGTTCGAGTTTGCATCTGTCAACCGGGCCTACATACGGCCCGTCCAAGGTCAAGCAAAAAACTTTCTAAAACTGCCTGCAGGCCTTGTACACAGCGGCTTTTGGCTTTTTGCACTTGCCCCCAAAGACTGTGGGCGCAGTTGTGGATAACCTGCGCGCATATGGCTGCAGACCACGGTTTATAAGGCCTCGCTCGCTATGGTTAAAAATTGACCAGCTGTACATGAAGGTGTGTGCACAGCGGTTGCCGCAATCGCGGCGTAAGGGCATTCTGCTGGCAACTTTTTTCCCAGATGCCCGCAAGGAGAACACCATGTCCGACACGCTGTTTATTACTGGCGCAACCTCAGGTTTCGGCGAAGCCTGCGCCCGCCGTTTTGCCGACGCCGGTTGGAAACTGGTGCTCACCGGCCGTCGTGCCGACCGTTTGAATGCACTGGTCGAAGAGCTTTCCAAGCAGACCGAAGTGCACGGGCTGGTCGTGGACGTACGTGACCGCAAGGGCATGGAAGACGCCATCGCCAACCTGCCGCCTTCGTTCGCCAAGCTGCGCGGGCTGATCAACAACGCCGGCCTGGCCGTGGGCACTGACCCTGCGCCCAAGTGCAGCCTCGACGATTGGGAAACCATGGTCGACACCAACATCAAAGGCCTGCTGACCACCACCAGCCTGCTGCTGCCGCGCCTGATCGCTCACGGCCGTGGCGCCGGGATCATCAACCTGGGCTCCATCGCCGGCAGCTACCCGTACCCGGGCAGCCACGTGTATGGCGGTTCCAAGGCGTTCGTGAAGCAGTTCTCGCTGAACCTGCGTTGCGACCTGCAAGGCACCGGCGTGCGCGTGACCAACATCGAACCAGGCCTGTGCGAGAGTGAATTCTCGCTGGTGCGCTTCGGCGGCGACCAGGCGCGTTACGACGCGACCTACGCCGGTGCTGAGCCGATCCAGCCGCAGGACATTGCCGACACCATCTTCTGGGTGCTGAACACCCCGGCGCACGTGAATATCAACCGCTTGGAGCTGATGCCGGTGAGCCAGACCTGGGCTGGGTTTGCGATTGAGCGTGGGGCCAAGTAAGGCTTAAGACCGAGTCGCTGCCATCGGGGGCAAGCCCCCTCCCACATTTGACCGCATTTCAAAGTTGAAACTCGGTTGAGTGTGGGAGGGGGCTTGCCCCCGATGGCGTCAAATCGGCCAAAACACGACATAAGGTACACTCCACCCCTGAAAACCCCTCCGCACTGTGCGGTTTAAAGGTTTTGACGGGAGGAAATGTGAGTAACCGAGGTGAGCAGGCACTGCTCAAACAATCGACCATCCTGATGTTCGCGGTAGCGATCGCCGGGATTGTCACGGGTGTGATATCTGGCGCCCAATCCATTCTGTTCGACGGCTTTTTCTCGCTGATCGCCACCGCCATCAAGGTGTTGATGCTGATCACGGCCAAGCTGATCGCCAAGAAAAGCAACGAGCGTTTCCAGTTTGGCTATTGGCACCTGGAGCCAATGGTATTGCTGATCGAAGGCAGCTTTTTGCTGCTGATCGCCATCTACGCGTTTCTCAACGGCGTGTTCGGCATTATCAATGGCGGGCGCGAGATCGAGTTGGGGCTGGTGATCGTTTATGCGGCGGTGTTTACCGTCGTCGAATTCGCCTACTTCTTCTACGTGCGCTACCGCAATCGCACGCTGAAATCTTCGCTGATCCAGTTCGACAACATCAGTTGGCTGGTGGACGCGATGCTCTCGGTGGGTTTGCTGATCAGCTTTCTCGCGGCGCTGTTGCTCAAGTCTCAGGGGTATGACGAGTGGGCGGTGTATGTCGACCCGCTGATCTTGATCCTGTTGGCCCTGAGTATGCTGGCGCCGGCGTTCAAGATCCTGCGCCCGGCCTTGCGCGAAGTGCTGGGGATTGCGCCCGATCACTTGGACGACAAGGTGCGCGAAGTGATGGAGGCGGCGCAAGCCAAGCATGGTTTCGATGACTACGAGTCCTACGTGCAAAAGCACGGGCGGGCGCGGTTTATCGAGATTCATGTGGTGCTGCCGGCGGATTACCCGGTGGGCAACGTCGCGACCCTCGACGCGCTGCGCGAAGAGATATCCACAGCGCTGGGCACGCCGGATGCGGCGCGCTGGCTGACGATCAGCTTTACCGGGGATCGCAAGTGGATTGCCTAACAGGCAGATAGACCGAGGTGGGGCCATCGCAGGCAAGCCAGCTCCCACACTTGAATGGGTTCACACATTCAAAATGTGGGAGCGGGCTTGCCCGCGATGCGGCCCTGAAAGTCAGCCCAAATGCTGGATCAAACCCAGATAGCAGGTCGCCAAGTGATACGGCGTGGTCGACGGCATGTCCCGTCGGCTCACAACACCCTTGGCATCCAGGCATTCATGCCAGCCTTTGTCATGCAAAAAGTGCTGTTGCAGCGCCAGCAATTGGCGTTGCAGCACTGCCTCGCTGGCGGGCCGCAAGGTCAGCGCGCGCAGGTATTCAGCCTGGGCCCAGATCCGTTGAGTGCCATCGCGCACGGTGCCGTCCAGGGCGAGCATGCCGCTGACCGCGCCGCTCGATTTATCCACACCCTTGAGCTCGGCGTAGTCAAACGCTCGCGTCAGCGAGGCGTGCAGTGGCGTGCCGCGCAACACGTCTGAGGACGCCAGCAAATAGAACCACTCGAACTGATGGCCGGGCTCAAACCAGTTATCCACAGCACCCAGCGGTTTCTCCATCATTACGCCGTGCTCGCGGTCGATGAAGCGCTTCTGCATGGCCGTGGCAAGGTCCAGCAGTGCATCTTGCGTGACGGCGTCTTCACGCACGGCCAGGGTGGCGAGAAAGCCTTCGGCCAAGTGCATCAGCGGGTTTTGCAGGGGGCCGGACTTGAGGGATGACCAGTTGCGTTCCAATACCGCTTCGTACAGGCCGTCGCCTGTGGCGAAACGTTCGGCGACCACGGCCAGCGCCGCATTGAGCACCGATTCCACTAATGGCTCACGCACTTTGGCCCAGTAGTGGGCACAGGCAAAGATGATGAAGGCGTGGGTGTAGAGGTCTTTGCGCTTATCCAGCGGCTTGCCGTGCGCGTCGATGCTGTAGAACCAGCCGCCGTGCTCGGCGTCGTGAAAGTGCCGTTGCAGGGAGCGAAACAGCGCCGCCGCGCGCTCTTCGGCAAAGGCCGCCCGCGGCTCGCCGATCAGGCTGGCGAACAGGTACAGCTGCCGCGCGCAGGCCATGGCCCGGTAGCGTTGCGGGGGCAAAGGCTGATGATTGGCGTCCAGCGCCTCATAGGGCAACGCCAGCTCGGCATTCCAGCCCGGGCCCTGCCACAGCGGCACGATCAGGTCATGGAAGTGCGCGAGCACGGCATTCAACGAAGGCTGGGAGGCGGAACTTGGAGCGGTGGGCATCGGCTGGCGTCGTCACGGCAGGGGTGTAGGCGCGCATGGTAGCAGGCTTGAGTTGCGTGGTGTCTGTGCCACCGCAATCGCGGGCAAGCCCGCTCCCACATTTAACCGCGTCCTGGCGTTGGAATGCGGTCGAATGTGGGAGCGGGCTTGCTCGCGAAGAGGCCTTCAGCAGCGCCGCAAATCAGCCCGCCAGCAACCAAACCCCCGTGGCCGCCGAAGCCGCCCCGGCCACCCGCACCAACGGCGCAGCCGCCGCCGGCAGGAAACGCACCACCGCGTACCCGGCCGCGTGCAACACCGCCGTCGCGCCGACAAAACCGGCGGCATACGCCCAAGGGCTGGACATGTCCGGCAGCTCCAAGCCATGCGCCACGCCATGGAACAGGGCAAACAACGCCGTTGCAGCCACCGCGACGAACAGTGGCGGCCGCACCGCCAGCGCCACGGCCAGGCCCAGCGCCAGCACCGAAGCCGCGATCCCGCTTTCCAGCGCCGGAAGCTCCAGGCCTTCAAAGCCCAGCAGGCCGCCAATCAACATGGTGCCGACAAAGGCGCAAGGCAGCGCCCAGCGTGCGTTGCCTTTTTGCTGCGCCGCCCAGAGGCCGACGGCGACCATGGCCAGTAAGTGATCAATGCCGCCCAGTGGGTGGCTGATACCGGCGACCAGCCCGTTATCGCCGTGCCCGGGGTGAGCAAAGGCGAGGGCCGGGGTGAGCAGCAAGGCTGCGGTGGCGAGAAGTTTGTTGAGACCCATGAACAGGCTCCTTTTCAGGGTGGTATCAGGCTGCGGTCAGCAAGCCCTGACGTTCGATAAAGGCGACGATTTCATCCAGGCCGACGCCGGTTTTCTGGTTGCTGAACACAAAGGGCTTACCGTTGCGCATACGCTGAGTGTCACTGTTCATCAATTCCAGCGAGGCGCCGACCAGCGGGGCCAGGTCGATCTTGTTGATCACCAGCAGGTCGGATTTGCAAATACCGGGCCCGCCCTTGCGCGGCAGCTTGTCGCCGGCCGACACATCGATCACGTAGATGGTCAGGTCTGACAGTTCAGGGCTGAAGGTGGCCGACAGGTTGTCGCCGCCGGACTCCACCAGAATCAGGTCCAGGCCGGGAAAGCGGCGGTTGAGCTGGTCCACCGCTTCAAGATTGATCGAGGCGTCTTCACGAATCGCCGTGTGCGGGCAGCCGCCGGTTTCCACGCCGATGATGCGCTCCGGCGCCAGGGCCTGGTTGCGCACCAGGAAGTCGGCGTCTTCGCGGGTGTAGATGTCGTTGGTCACCACGGCCAGGTTGTAGCGATCACGCAGTGCAAGGCACAGCGCCAAGGTCAGGGCCGTCTTGCCGGAGCCCACCGGGCCGCCGATGCCGACGCGCAAGGGTTGTGTGTTCATGTGCTTCTCCACAGAAGTAAAAGGGCTTAGGAACGGAACAGGCGGCTGTACTGGCGCTCGTGGGCCATGCACGCCAGGGACAGGCCGAACGCGGCGCTGCCGAAATGGTTGGGGTCGATACGGGCTGCGTCCTGCTGGGCCTGTTGCAGCAACGGCAGCAGCTCACTGGTCAGGCGCTGGGCGGCTTGCT
Organism: Pseudomonas sp. HT11; assembly: GCF_044875395.1. NCBI lineage: Bacteria > Pseudomonadati > Pseudomonadota > Gammaproteobacteria > Pseudomonadales > Pseudomonadaceae > Pseudomonas > Pseudomonas sp. HT11. The sequence goes on from NZ_CP173217.1 coordinate 661,143, forward strand.
GGCCCAACGGCAACGTTTTCATCAGCACGGCGAGCTGATTTTCCAGCCAGCTCCACAGCCAGGCGGCGAGGGCGTCGTCAGGGCTGATCTGCCACGCGCGGGCCGCCAGCGCCCAGCCCAGGGCCAGGTGCGGTTCGGCGCAGCTTTCTACAAATGCGCGTGCGGCGGCGTCCAGTTCAGGCAAACCATTGAGCAGTTGCTGCAGGGAGTAGCCCATTTGCCGGCTCTCCTGGTACAGCTCGCGGGTTTCGCGGCTGGCGCGGTGTTCTTCACACAACTGTTTCAGGCGCGGCCAGTCCTGGTCCGCCGCCGCGCGGCAATGGGCGAGCAGCAAGGGCGCTTCGAAGCGCGCCAGGTTGAGCAGCAACTGGTCGCTGATCCAGCGCCGGGCACTGGCGGCATCATTGACGCGGCCATTTTCCACGGCCATTTCCAGGCCTTGGGAATAGCTGTAGCCACCAATCGGCAATTGCGGACTGGCCAGACGCAACAGCGCCCAGGCTGGGTTCATGGACGTACGCCGAACTGGTGCAGCTTGGGCGGGTAGTTGAAGTCTTCGTCGCCATGGCGCGAATGGTGATGGCCGCCGCCGTAGGCACCGTGTTCCGGCTGGAACGGCGCTTCGAGGGTTTCTGTCTGCGCGCCGAGCTGTTCGAGCATGGCCTTGAGCACGTAGTCATCCAGCAGGCGTAGCCAGCCGTCGCCGACTTGCAGGGCGACGTGGCGGTTGCCGAGGTGGTAAGCGGCGCGGGTCAATTCAAACGCACTGCTGCAGGTGACGTGCAGCAGTTGTTCAGGGCGCGCGACCACGCGTACGACGCGTCCGTCTTCGGCCTGTAGGCACTCACCATCATGCAACGGCGGCTGACCGCGCTCCAGAAACAGGCCGACGTCTTCGCCGTCGGCACTGAAACAGCGCAGCCGGCTTTTGCTGCGTGCTTCGAAATTCAGCAGCAGCTCAGCGGCCCAGAGAGGTTGAGGTGCGATTCGGCGGTGGATCACCAGCATCAGGAGGCTTCCAGCTATGAGCGATAAGAGTGCTAGAGCAAGGTGCTTGCCAATCACGCACGCGCGTGGGAAATCCTTGTAGGCAAGCACCGGCGTGCCACCGAATAGGGCGTCAGTCGATTCTGACAGTGCCTTCAATTGGTGCGTGGCTGGATTTATAGCACCGGATGTGGGCGTTTTGCGTTGAGATCCGCAGCGCGCCGCATGAAATTTCTTTCATCTGATTCGTGCTGGAATTTTCCAGGAATTGACCTACACGAACGCCGGATAGGGCGTTCAAGAAGCTCGTCGCTGTTTCATTAGGATATTCGCCGTCCTTAATCCACCGCGGCGTCGATCATGTTCAAAGGCTTCACGTGTCTGGTCATTCTCGGTCTGTGGTGCGCCGCAGACACGGTTGCGGCCAATGCCCTGCCTGACGCGTCGATCACGCGTGTTATCGACCGCGCCCATGCGTTGCTCGGTACACCCTATAACGGCAGCGGCACCAGCGTCGGCCAGGGGTTCGATTGCAGCGGCTTGCTGGTCTATTTGTTCAAGACCCAAGCCAATATCCGCCTGCCGCGCACGACAACGCAGATGCACCGATCAAGCGCCGCGACGGTTCAGAGAGCCGCGCTCAAGCCGGGCGATGCGGTGTTTTTCAAGGGCAATGGCAGCGGGCAGGTCAGCCATGTCGGCCTGTATGTGGGCAAAGGCAAATTTATCCATTCGCCCAGCACCGGCAAACGCGTGCGCATCGATTCATTGAGCAGCCGCTATTGGAAAAAGCACTACACCACTGCCAAACGTTTTCATGCGGCGGGCTGATCGGCTTACTCGGTGCTGCCCAGGCCTTGCCAATGCTTGAGGCCGATGAAGATAAAGCGCAATTGCTGGGTGATTTTCGCCTGGGGCGTGAGGTGGGCGGGCAGGGCATGGGCCGGCGGGTCGATGATGTCGGGCAGGGTGGCGAATACACTTTTGACGATCAGGTCGGCCATCACGTGCAGGCCTTCGGCGTCCAGGTGCTGGAGCTTGGGCATCAGCGTGAGGTCAGCCGCCAGGTCACTGGTGATGTCTTCGCGCAAGGCGGCGATGGCTTGGCGCACGGCCAGACAGCCCCCGTATTGCTCGCGGGCCAGGAACAGGAATTGCGATCGGTTGGCCGACACCACATCCAGAAAAATCCGCACGGACGCATCAATGATGCCGCCCATCACGAACTCATTGTGGCGTACCAGGCGAATCGTGGCGCGGAAGGTTTGGCCGACTTCACTTACCAGCACCAGGCCCAGCTGATCCATGTCGTCAAAATGGCGATAGAAGCCGGTTGGCACAATGCCGGCGGTCTTGGCCACTTCGCGCAGGCTCAGGCTGCCGAACCCGCGGCCACACTCCATCAGATGGCGGGCTGCGTCCATCAAGGCGAGGCGGGTCTGTTGCTTCTGTTCAGCGCGGGGCAGCATCGGCGGGCGGACTTTGTCGGCAAGTACAGCGACGCACTCTAGCAAAACAGCTTCGTCGGCGTCGAACTTGGCGGGAGTGAAGCGTGAGGCAGTCTATAAAAAAGCAAAAGCCCGATCGGCTGATCGGGCTTTTTTCTCGGCCACCACGGGCTTAGCTCTGTGCTTGATGCAGTTCTTGCAGACGATCAGCACCGCCTTCGGCAACGCCATCGGTGTAGGCGCGTTTGTAGGCTTGTTCAGCACCGCCTTCTACCAGACCTTTCTGTTCAAGGCGATCACGGCCACCTTCAGCAACGCCTTCGGTGTAAGCACGTTTGTTGGCGTGTTCCGAACCATTTTCTGCGACGGCGCCTTTGGCGTAGTCACGGTTTTCGTCTTCTTGCGAACCGCTGCGAGCCAGGGTTTGGCTGGATTGAACGGCTTGAGCTTTGTTCTGTGGAGTGGCTTGTTCAGTGGCTGGCAGGGCAAAGGCGCTGGAAGCCAGGACAGACAGCAGAACGGTAGCGAGTATTTGACGTTTCATGAGGGTTGCTCCTTGGGAGGGCGATAAAGTGGGTACAGGGCTAATGCTACTCTCGATAAGTCGATATAAAAGTTCATAAACACAATGGTAATAATCAACAGAATTGATTGTTCCCATCAGAGGCTCTAGAACGCGCCTCTCAAGCCCGCGGTTTTGCACCATGGTGGGTATTTTCGACCCGTTCATGGGTAACACCGGTGCATTGTTGATGGTTTGGTCGATTCGAGCTGTAGGAGGAGTCGCTTTTTTTGCTAGGAATTCGTACTTGGGCTAAACCCCCACGCCATTTGTCAGTCGTAGCCTTATAAGCTGTAGTCAAAAGGTGCGTGGCAACGCGCACCCTCAGTCGTAACCAGGAGTCCTGTGCAATGACGCGCACTCGTAAAATCGTCGCTTGGAGCTGCGCCAGCTTCGTTCTGTTAATCGCCGTGGTGGTCTTGGTGCTGGTGTTCTTTGACTGGAACCGCCTAAAACCGCCGATCAATGCCAAGGTCTCCGAAGAGCTGCATCGCCCCTTTGCCATCAATGGCAACCTGGCGGTGGTGTGGGCGCGTGAGCCCGATGAAGGCGGCTGGCGTGCCTGGGTGCCATGGCCGCACGTGATCGCTGAAGACCTGACGCTGGGCAACCCGGACTGGTCGAAAAAGCCGCAGATGGTCACGCTCAAACGCGTGGAACTGCGCATTTCACCGCTGGCGCTGCTGGCGCAGCGTGTGGTGATTCCACGTATCGACCTCACCGAACCGAGTGCAGACCTGCAGCGCCTGGCCGACGGTCGCGCCAACTGGACCTTCAAGTTCGATCCCAAAGACCCCAACGCCGAGCCGTCCAGCTGGGTGGTGGACATTGGTGCCATCGGCTTCGACAAGGGCCACGTGACCCTGGACGACCAGACACTCAAGAGTCAGTTGGACGTGATCATTGACCCGCTGGGCAAACCGATTCCCTTCGGCGAAATCGTCGGTGACGCCGATGCCAAGAAGGCCCTGGAAAAAGGTTCGGCGCCACAGGACTACGCGTTCGGCCTCAAGGTCAAAGGCCAGTACCACGGCCAGAAACTCGAGGGCACTGGCAAGATCGGCGGCCTGCTCGCCTTGCAGGACGCGGCCAAGCCGTTCCCGCTGCAAGCCCAGGTGAAAATCGCCGACACCAGCATCGCGCTGGCCGGCACCCTGACCGACCCGCTGAATCTTGGCGCCCTGGACCTGCGCCTGAAACTCGCCGGCAGCAGCCTGGGCAACCTGTACCCACTCACCGGCGTGACGCTGCCAGACTCGCCGGCTTATTCCACTGACGGCCACCTGATTGCCAAACTGCATGAAGCCAGCGGCGCGTCATTCCGCTACGAGAACTTCAACGGCAAGATCGGCGACAGCGACATCCATGGCAACCTGGCCTACGTCGCCAGCCAGCCACGGCCCAAGCTCAGTGGCGCGTTGGTTTCCAACCAGCTGCTGATGGCGGACCTTGCGCCCTTGATCGGCGCCGACTCCAACGCCAAGCAAAAAGCCCGCGGTGGTGAAAGCAAGCAACCGGCCACCAAAGTGCTGCCGGTGGAAGAGTTCCGCACCGAGCGTTGGCGCGAGATGGACGCTGACGTGGAGTTCACCGGCAAGCGCATCGTGCACAGCGCCGAATTGCCGTTCACCGATCTCTACACCCACTTGGTGCTCAATGACGGCGAACTCAGCCTGGAACCCCTGCGTTTCGGCGTCGCCGGCGGCAAGCTGGATGCGCAGATTCGCTTGAACGGCCGCACCGTACCGATGGAAGGTCGCGCCAAACTCACCGCGCGTAACTTCAAGCTCAAGCAGTTGTTCCCAACCTTCGAACCGATGAAAACCAGCTTCGGTGAACTCAACGGCGACGCGGACATTTCCGGGCGCGGCAATTCCGTGGCGGCGCTGCTGGGCACGTCCAACGGCGACTTGAAAATGCTCATTAACGATGGCGCGATCAGCCGTGGGCTGATGGAAATTGCCGGGCTTAACGTGGGCAACTACGTGGTGGGCCGCCTGTTTGGCGACAAGGAAGTGAAGATCAACTGTGCGGCGGCAGACTTCGGCATCAAGACCGGCCTGGCCACGACTCGCTTGTTTGTGTTCGATACCGAGAACGCGATCATCTACATCGACGGCACCGCGAACATGGCGACCGAACAGCTGGATCTCACCATCACACCGGAGTCCAAGGGCTTTCGCCTGTTCTCCCTGCGTTCACCGCTGTACGTCAACGGGCCGTTCATCAAGCCCAATGCGGGCGTGAAAGCCATTCCTCTGGCCCTGCGCGGCGCCGGCATGGTCGCACTGGGCGTCATCGCCGGCCCAGCGGCCGGGTTGCTGGCATTGGTAGCACCGAGCGGCGATGAGCCGAACCAGTGCGCGCCGTTGCTGCAGCAGATGAAGGAAGGCAAAGCACCGAAAACTGTGAAGTAGCTGACAAAACCTAAATGTGGGAGCGGGGTTGCCGGCGATGGCGGTGGTTGAGTCGAAATCTTCGTTGACTGATCCACCGCTTTCGCGGGCAAGCCCGCTCCCACAGGGGTTCGGCGGTGTGGCGGGTTACAGGGCCGGCAAAAAACCGCCCCGTCAGGCGCCGAAGACAGTGAAAAAGTAACTGCCAAAACCCAAAACCAAATGTGGGAGCTGGCTTGCCTGCGATAGCGGTAGATCAGTCGATATCTTCATCAACTGATCCACCGCTATCGCGGGCAAGCCCGCTCCCACAGGGTTCGGCGGTGTGGCGGGTTACAGGGCTGACAAAAAACCGCCCCGTCAGGCGCTGAAGACTGTGAAGAAGTAACTGCTAAAACCCAAAACCAAATGTGGGAGCTGGCTTGCCTGCGATAGCGGTAAGTCAGTCGATATCTTCATCAACTGACACAGCGCTTTCGCAAGCAAGCCCGCTCCCACAGGGGTTCGGCGGTGTGGCGGGTTACAGGGCTGGCAAAAAACCGCCCCGTCAGGCCCTGAAGACAGTGAAAAAGTAACTGCCAAAACCCAAAACCAAATGTGGGAGCTGGCTCGCCTGCGATAGCGGTAAGTCAGTCGACATCTTCATCAACTGACACAGCACTATCGCAAGCAAGCCCGCTCCCACAAGGGTTCAGCGGTATGGCGGGTTACAGGTCCTGCAGAATATCCGCCATGTCGTCGGCGTGTTCTTCTTCCTGGGCCAGGATTTCTTCAAAGATGCGACGCGTGGTCGGGTCTTTGTCGCCGATGTATTGGATGATTTCGCGGTAGCTATCCACCGCAATGCGCTCGGCTACCAGGTCTTCGTAGACCATTTCCTTCAGGTTGTTGCCGGCCACGTATTGAGCGTGGGAGTTTTTCGACAGCAGGTCGGGGTTGAATTCCGGCTCGCCGCCCAGTTGCACGATGCGCTCGGCCAGTTTGTCGGCGTGCTCGGCTTCCTGGGTGGCGTGCTCCAGAAACTCGTCGGCCGCGACGCTGGCTTTCAGGCCGGTGGCCATGAAGTAGTGGCGTTTGTAGCGCAGCACGCACACCAGCTCGGTGGCCAGCGACGCGTTGAGCAGGCGAATGATTTCTTCGCGGTCAGCGTCGTAGCCTTCGGTGACGGCGCCGTTTTCGACGTTCTGGCGGGCGCGTGAGCGCAGGGTCGCAACGTCAGTCAAATGTGCTTCAGTCATCTCAATCTCCTGGTGCTAATCCGGTTTTACGCCACGCTCTGCCGGCGTGATCGCTCCAAGTTGTGAGTGCTGCGCGACGCAAAAAGTTTTATCGGATTTTAAAGTGCCTGGCCGGACAGCTCCGCTTGCGCCTGCACCCACTGGAAAAACGCGCGCACCGGCGGATGCCGCTCACGGCCCGGCACGCAGAGCGCACTGTAACCGGCCCCTTGCACGCTGATCAGCGTCGGCACTTGCGCGCTGGCCCGCGCGACCACGTCAGGCGCGCCATACACCGCAAAGCACTCATCGAGCAGACACTGGCCGTAAAGGTTCGGGTAGTCGCCGAGGCTGTAGCGAATCACCAGATCGATACCCGCCGCGGCGGCAACGGGTTTGGCCCCGGTGGCGAAAACGAGGCGATGAACCATGCCGACCCGCACCTGCGCACAGCGCTGGGTTACATCGGCATCGATGACATTCGGGTGATCGCCGCCGAAGGTGAAGAGTCGGACAAAAGCGTGTTCCTGCGTGCTTGTGAGGAAGCCGAGCGCCAGCTGCGCGACCTGGCGGGGCATTTCTAAAGCGCCAGCGGTCATGGGGCGGTCATCTCGTGTGGTCTAGGATGACCGTATCGCCTCTCCGATCAGGATATCCGCTGCATGGACGAATCCCTCGCCACGCGTTACCCGCTTGTGTTGGTGCCCGGCATGCTGGGCTTTGTGCGCCTGGGGCTGTTCCCTTACTGGTATGGCATTGTTCCGGCGCTGCGGGCGGGCGGCGCGCAGGTGTTCCCGGTGCAGGTGGCGCCGCTGAACGCCAGTGAGGTGCGCGGTGAGCAATTGCTGGCCCAGATCGAGCGCATTCGGCGGGAAACAGGTGCCGAAAAGGTCAACCTGATCGGGCACAGCCAGGGCTCGCTGACGGCGCGTTATGCGGCGGCCAGGCGCCCGGAATGGGTGGCGTCGGTGACATCGGTGGCCGGGCCTAACCATGGCTCGGAATTGGCAGACCACTTTCAGGTTCATTACCGCGCAGACCATTGGAAGGGCCGGCTCGTGAGCGCGGTGCTGCATGTGGCTGCCTGGGTGATGGGCGTGCTTGAGACCGGCTATCGCGGGCCGCGCTTCAAGGTGGATGTGCAGGCCTCGCACCAGTCCCTGACCTGCGAAGGCGTGGCGCTGTTCAACCGTCAGTTTCCCCAGGGTTTGCCGTCGACATGGGGCGGGCAGGGCGCCGAGGTGGTCAACGGCGTGCGTTATTACTCGTGGTCCGGCACCTTGCAGCCGGGCAAGACCGATCGCGGGCGTAACCTGCTGGACGGCACGAACCGCAGTTGTCGGTTGTTTGCGCGCAGTTTTGTGCGCGAAAAGGGCCAGTGCGACGGCATGGTCGGGCGCTACAGCTCACACCTGGGGCTGGTGATTGGCGATGACTACCCGCTGGACCACTTTGATATCGTCAACCAGTCGATGGGGCTGGTGGGCAAGGGGGCGGCGCCGATTCGGTTGTTTGTGGAGCATGCGCAGCGGTTGAAGGCGGCGGGGGTTTAGCAGGCGGACCGCGTTATCGTTCATCGCAGGCAAGCCAGCTCCCACATTCGCCCCCACTCCCAGGTTGGAACACGGTTAACTGTGGGAGCCGGGCTTGCCCGCGATAGCGGTCTATCAGGCGACGCTGACCTCTTTGCGCACCGGCGTGGTCCAGCGCTCCGACAAAATCACCCCGCCCAACGTCAGCAATCCACCCACCAAGTGGTACATCGCCAACTTTTCCTTGAGCACCACCGCCGCAATCATCGCGGTAATCAACGGCAACAGGTTGAAAAACAGCGTGGTGCGGCTTGGCCCCAAGGTCTTCACCGAATGCATCCACGCCAACGGCGCGAGCATCGAGGCGAGCAGGCAGGCATACAGCACCAGCGGAATATTCGCCCAGCCCAGGCCAGCCTTGTTCGAGAACAGGAACAATGGAAACAGCACCACCACCGCCACCAGCACCTGCAAATACAGCAATACCAGGGGCGGCAGGCGCAACTGCCATTTTTTCAGCAGCGTGCTGTAGACCGCATAGGCCAGGGTGGCGATCAGCATCATCGCGTCGCCCAGGTTGAGCCCGTGTTGCAGCAACGCGCCCAGACTGCCGGCCGACACCACCACCACCACGCCGGCAAACGACAGGACCGCACCGGTCAGCGCGCCAAAGGTCAGGCGCTGGCCGAGGCTGATAATGGCGGCGGTCAATGCCATCAACGGCATCAGCGAGAGGATGATGCCCATGTTGGTCGCCGAGGTCAGTGCTGCGGCGTAGTAGGCCAGGCTTTGATACACCGCCATGCCCAACACGCCGAGGATGAAGATCTTGCCCAGGTTCGGGCGGATCAGCGCCCAGTTGGCGATCACCGGCTTGAGCATGAACGGGGTAAACAGCAGCGCCGCCAGCAACCAGCGGTAAAAGCCGATTTCTGCCGGAAAGAGGGTGCCGACGGCCAGTTTGTTGACCACGGTATTACCGGCCCAGATAAAGATGGCCAGCAGGGGATACGCGTATTGCATTGAAGGAAACCAGGTGTGTTGATGAGGCGGGATTATCCCCTGTCTGGATCGAAGCCTATACTGCGATCCAGACAACCGACCTTTGTATCCAGACAATATGCCCAGACACACCGTACGCTTGGCCGATTTCCCCAGCCTGCCAAGCCCCGTCTACTTCCGTTACTCCGATTTCGCCCCCGATACCGAGTGCACGCCGCACCGGCATGGCTGGGGTTCGCTGGACTATTCGGCGAGTGGTGTCATGCGCATGGAGGTGGCGGGCAGCCGTTTTATGTCGCCGCCGCAATACGCAGTATGGATCCCGCCAAATACCGAGCACAGTTCCTACAATGCCCAGGCAATTGTCTATCGCTCGGTGGGCCTGGCCCCGCAGCTGTGCGAGCAATTGCCGCAGGCGCCGTGCACTCTGGCGATCAGCGAGATTCTCAAGGCGATTCTCAGCGACTTTGCCCGGCGCGACGTCAATATTGCGCAAACCGAAGCGGATGTGCGCCTGGCGCAGGTGCTGGTGGACCAGCTCAAGCAAGCGCCGATTCACGATTGTTTCTTGCCCTATGCGCGCCACCCCGGCTTGCTCGGTGTGCTTGAGGGCATGCAGGCCGAACCCGGGGACAATCGCCCGTTGGCGCATTGGGCCGAGCACGTGCATGTGAGCGAACGCACCCTGGCGCGGCAATTTGTGCGGGAGTTGGGCATGAGCTTTGGCGAATGGCGCCAGCGCCTGCGCTACCTCGCCGCCATTGAAGCCCTCGACAGCCAGCGCAGCGTGCAACACGTGGCGTTTGACCTTGGTTACAGCACCGCCTCGGCGTTCATCGCGATGTTCCAGCGCCACGCCGGCTGTACGCCGGAGCAGTATCGTCGAACTAATATCCGTGGCCGATGAAGATGTAACGGGCTTTGACTACACTGCTGCGTAGGCCGTGCCCCCCGGCACGGCAACAGGGAGAAAACTCCATGAAGATGCTGCGTATTCCGCTGTTGATGATGGGCCTGCTGTTGTGTTCCCAAGGGTTTGCCGCCACCGCCGCACAGACCGCCCAGCAACAAAAAATGACCACCTGCAACGCCGAAGCCAAAGGCAAGACCGGCGACGAGCGCAAAACATTCATGAGCACTTGCCTCAAGGCCGCTCCCGCAGCCAACGACGCCAAGACCCTGACGCCCCAGCAGCAGAAGATGAAAGACTGCAATGCCACGGCGAAAACCAAGGCGTTGACCGGCGATGCACGCAAGACCTTTATGAGCACTTGCCTCAAAGGCTGATCACGATTTCGCCAACGCTGGAGCTCAATGTGGGAGCTGGCTTGCCTGCGATAGCATCACCTCGGTAAGTTTGCTGCACCGAGGCGCCTGCATCGCGGGCAAGCCCGGCTCCCACAGTTGATCGCATTCACACCCTGGCCTCTCGCTTGATTCCCTCAAGGCTGGCAGACTGCCCATCCTTTAACGCCGTTCGTTTTGAGGCTGTATGCCAACGTTTTCTCAGCGTCACGTGTTGTTGCTGGTCAGTTGCATCATCATTTTCGGTGGATTATTGCTGGTCCTGCCGCTCAAGCTGCTGCCCAGCCTGCTGGCCGGCCTGTTGGTTTATGAACTGGTCAACATGCTCACCCCACAGTTGCAGCGGCTGATCGAAGGTCGGCGCGCGCGCTGGCTCGCTGTGGCGTTGCTCGGCACCTTGATCGTCAGCGTGCTGGCCCTGATCTTCGCCGGCGCCATCAGTTTCCTGCTCCACGAAGCGGAAAATCCCGGGGCCTCCCTCGACAAATTCATGGGCGTGGTCGATCGCGCGCGCGGCCAGCTGCCGCCGTTCCTCGACGCCTACCTGCCCGCCAGCGCCGCCGAGTTTCGCGTGGCCATCGGCGACTGGCTGAGCAAGCACTTGAGCGAACTGCAACTGGTCGGCAAAGACGCTGCCCACATGTTCGTCACCCTGCTCATCGGCATGGTGCTGGGCGCGATCATCGCCCTGCAGCGCGTGCCCGACCTGACCAAACGCAAACCCTTGGCCGCCGCCCTGTTCGACCGCCTGCACCTGTTGGTCCAGGCGTTTCGCAACATCGTCTTCGCCCAGATCAAGATCGCCGCGCTCAACACTGTGTTCACTGCGATCTTCCTCGGGATCGTGCTGCCGCTGTGCGGGATTCACCTGCCGCTGACCAAGACCCTGATCGTGCTGACCTTCCTGGTCGGCCTGCTGCCGGTGATCGGCAACCTGATCTCCAATACGCTGATCACCATCGTCGCGCTGTCGCTGTCGATTTGGGTCGCGGTGGCGGCGCTGGGGTACTTGATCGTGATCCACAAGGTCGAGTACTTCCTCAACGCGCGCATCGTTGGCGGGCAGATCAGTGCCAAGTCGTGGGAATTGTTGCTGGCGATGCTGGTGTTCGAAGCCGCATTCGGCCTGCCGGGTGTGGTGGCGGGGCCGATCTACTATGCGTATTTGAAGAGTGAGCTGAAGCTGGCGGGCATGGTCTAGCGCTTGAGAGTGCCTGGGCTGGCCCTTCGCGAGCCCGCCCGCTGCCACATTCAAAGGTATCCCAAAGGAAAAACACGCATGAATGTGGGAGCCGGGCTTGCCCGCGATGGGCGCGACGCGGCGCGGGCAGAAACTCAGCTGCCGTAACGCTTGCTGGCCTCGATCGCCAAACCGCTGCCGATACTGCCGAAGATGTTGCCTTCCACGTGCCGTGCATTCGGCAACATCGCCGAAATGCTGTGGCGCAGTGCCGGAATGCCGCTGGAACCGCCGGTAAAGAACACCGTGTCCACCTGCGCGACACTGACCGACGCATCGGTCAGCAGCTGCGTGACGCTGTTGCGCACGCGCTCCAGCAAGCCATCAATCGCCGACTCGAACAGCGCGCGGCTCAGCTCAACGCTCAGGCCCGGCTCAACCCGGTCGAGCAGCACGTGGCGGCTGTCCTCGTGGGTCAGCTGGATCTTGGTTTCTTCCACTTCCATGGCCAGCCAGTGCCCGGCGCGCTGTTCGATCAGCTTGAACAGGCGGTCGATGCCGCCGGTGTCTTCGATGTCGTAGCGCATGCTGCCCAGGGCCAACTGGGATTTTTGCGAGTACACCGAGTTGATGGTGTGCCAGGTGGCCAGGTTCATGTGGTGGCTGGTGGGCATGTAGGCGCCGCTTTTCATGCGGCTGCCGTAGCCGAACAGCGGCATCATGCCCTGCAGGCTGAGCTGTTTGTCAAAGTCGGTACCGCCGATGTGCACGCCGCCGGTGGCAAGGATGTCGTCGTGACGGTTGTCATTGTGACGGCGATCCGGTGACAGGCGCACCAGCGAGAAGTCGGACGTACCACCGCCGATGTCGACGATCAGTACCAGCTCTTCCTTCTCAATGGTGGACTCATAGTCGAACGCCGCTGCAATCGGTTCGTACTGGAAGGAGATATCCTTGAAGCCGATTTTGCGAGCGACATCGACCAGGGTGTTTTCCGCTTCCTGGTCGGCCATCGGGTCGTCATCGACGAAGAACACCGGGCGGCCCAGTACCACTTCTTCGAATTCACGGCCGGCGTTGGCTTCGGCGCGGCTCTTGAGCTGGCCGATAAACAGCGCCAGCAGGTCGGTGAACGGCATCGCCGTGCCGAGTACGCTGGTGTCGTGCTTGATCAGCTTGGAACCCAGCAGGCTCTTGAGCGAGCGCATCAGCCGGCCTTCGTAGTTTTCCAGGTACTCGTGCAGGGCCAGGCGACCGTACACCGGGCGACGCTCCTCGAAGTTGAAGAACACCACCGACGGCAACGTGATCTTGTCGTCCTCCAGCGCAATAAGCGTTTCCATGCCGGGGCGGATCCAGCCGACGGTGGAGTTGGACGTGCCGAAGTCGATACCGCAGGCACGGGCTGGGGATGGGTTTTTCATGTCTATCGGGTTCCGGTTGAAAAACGGCCGCGCAGTGTATGCCAGTCGGGCACGGATGCGTAGGCCGACCATCCGTTAAATCGTGCTTGAAAGTGCGGGATTTGCCCCCACATCTGTTGCATACGGCTAGTGCCGATAACACTTTGACGCACCCCCAGGCCACATCACTCAACAGGTGCAATGCAGCGCACGTTGTGCCCCGGGCTGTGCGATCTCGATTAAGGATGGTGAACCGCCGATGGATTTCAAAGACTACTACAAGATTCTGGGTGTCGAGCCGAGCGCCGATGACAAGGAAATCAAGGCCGCCTATCGCAAGCTCGCACGCAAATATCACCCGGACGTGAGCAAGGAAAAAGACGCCGAAGAGAAATTCAAGGACGCGTCCGAAGCCTATGAGGCGCTTAAAAGCGCCGATAAGCGCGCGGAATACGACGAACTGCGCAAATACGGCCAACATGGCCAGCCATTCCAGGGGCCACCGGGCTGGCAGAGCCGTGGCGGCTTTGGCGGCGGCCAGGACGCGGGCGACTTTTCGGACTTCTTCAGTTCGATCTTCGGCTCGCGCGGCGACGCGTTTGGCGGCGGTCAGCGCCGCCCAACCGGGCGCAAGGGCCAGGACGTGGAAATGCAGCTGTCGGTATTCCTTGAAGAGACGCTGTCCACCGAGTCCAAGCAGATCAGCTTCCAGGTGCCGCAATACGACGCCTCGGGTCGTCACGTCAGCAACACCACCAAGAGCCTGAACGTGAAGATCCCCGCCGGCGTGGCCGACGGCGAGCGCATCCGCCTCAAGGGCCAGGGTGCGCCGGGCATTGGCGGCGGTGCCAATGGCGATCTGTACCTGATCATCAAGTTTGCGCCGCACCCACGCTTTGAAGTGGACGGCGAAAACCTGATCATCAACTTGCCCCTGGCGCCGTGGGAATTGGCGTTGGGCACGGAAGTGGCCGTGCCGACCCTCACCGGCAAGATCAACCTCAAGGTGCCGGCCGGCAGCCAAAACGGCCAACGCATGCGCGCCAAGGGCCATGGCCTGCTGAACAAGGCCGGGCAGCGCGGTTACCTGTTCGTGCAGCTCAAGGCCGTGATGCCGAAAAGCAGCGACGATGAGGTCAAGGCGTTGTGGCAGGAGCTGGCGAAAAAGGCCGCGTTCGATCCGCGAGAAAACTGGAACAGCTGACGCCGGGCCGCTCGCGTTCAGGCGCCGAGCACTGCAGGGCAGCACTGTATAGATAGGTCCGGCCAATGGCGGGTGGTGAAAAGCTCCAGCGCTTTATCACCGCCCAAGGGAACCCACCATGGGCCTTCACATCACCCTGCTCCCCCGGCGCTCGCGCTGCCGGGGGGGAAGGTGCAGCATTACGCGTTTCTGTCCTCTGTCATTCCGCCGTCTCTGGCAAACGTCCACGCAGAACCCCATGACTAGGCCGCCGAGGCGTCAGAACAGGAAGTAACGCTGCGCCATTGGCAGCACGTCGGCGGGCTCGCACCACAGCAGTACGCCGTCGGCCTTGACCTGATAGGTCTGTGGGTCCACTTCGATATCCGGCAGGTAGTCGTTGTGGATCAGGTCGGTTTTCTGCACGTCGCGACACCCCTTGACCACCGCAATCTGCTTTTTCAGGCCCAGGGCTTCGGGCAATCCGGCTGCCTGCGCGGCCTGGCTGATAAAGGTCAGGCTGGTGGCATGCAACGAACTGCCGAAGCTGGCGAACATGGGGCGGTAGTGCACCGGCTGCGGCGTGGGAATTGACGCATTGGCGTCGCCCATCAGGCTTGAGGCAATCGCGCCGCCCTTGAGAATCAGGGTCGGTTTGATGCCAAAAAATGCGGGGCGCCACAGCACCAGGTCGGCCCACTTGCCGACTTCGATAGAGCCGACAATATGGCTGATGCCGTGGGTGATCGCCGGGTTGATGGTGTACTTGGCGATGTAGCGCTTGGCGCGGAAGTTGTCGTTGCCTTCGCCGTCACCCGGCAACGGGCCGCGCTGTTTTTTCATCTTGTCGGCGGTCTGCCAGGTGCGCGTGATGACTTCACCGACGCGGCCCATGGCCTGGCTGTCCGAGCTGATCATCGAGAACGCGCCGAGGTCGTGCAGGATGTCTTCGGCGGCGATGGTCTCGCGGCGGATGCGGCTTTCGGCGAAGGCCACGTCTTCGGCAATGCTGGGGTCCAGGTGATGGCAGACCATCAGCATGTCCAGGTGCTCGTCGATGGTATTGCGGGTGAACGGCCGGGTCGGGTTGGTGGAACTGGGCAGCACATTCGGGAAGCCGCAGGCCTTGATGATGTCTGGCGCGTGGCCGCCTCCGGCGCCTTCGGTGTGGTAGGTGTGAATGGTGCGGCCCTTGAGCGCGGCGAGCGTGGTTTCGACGAAGCCGGATTCATTGAGCGTGTCGCTGTGGATGGCGACCTGCACGTCATACTCGTCGGCCACGCTCAGGCAGTTATCGATGCTCGCAGGCGTGGTGCCCCAGTCTTCGTGCAGCTTCAAACCGATGGCGCCGGCCTTGACCTGTTCGATCAAGGGCTGCGGCAAACTGGCGTTGCCCTTGCCGGTGAAGCCAATGTTCATCGGGAACGAGTCGCTGGCCTGAAGCATGCGCGCCAGGTGCCACGGCCCTGACGTACAAGTGGTGGCGTTGGTGCCAGTGGCCGGGCCGGTGCCGCCGCCAATCATGGTGGTGACGCCGCTGGTCAGTGCTTCTTCGATCTGCTGCGGGCAGATGAAATGCACGTGGGAGTCGATGCCGCCGGCGGTGAGGATCATGCCTTCACCGGCGATCACTTCGGTGCTGGCGCCGATGGCCATGGTCACGCCCGGCTGGATATCCGGGTTGCCGGCTTTGCCGATCGCGTGAATGCGGCCATTCTTCAGGCCGACGTCGGCCTTGACGATGCCCCAGTGGTCGATGATCAGCGCGTTGGTGATCAGCGTGTCCACGACCTCATGGGCGAGCAACTGGCTTTGGCCCTGGCCGTCGCGGATGACTTTTCCGCCGCCGAACTTCACTTCCTCGCCATAAACAGTGAAGTCTTTTTCGACTTCGACGAACAGCTCGGTGTCCGCCAGGCGGACCTTGTCACCGACGGTGGGGCCGTACATGTCGGCGTAGGCTTGGCGGCTGATTTTCATGTGTGTGCCCTGAAATATTTGTGTTGAATGTGAAATTGCTATCGGGGGCAAGCCCCCTCCCACCTTTGATGTGTGAACGCGGTCAAAATGTGGGAGGGGGCTTGCCCCCGATGAGGCCCTAAAGGTCGCCCATGATCCGTCCGGCAAACCCAAACACCCGCCGCCCGCCGCTCAAATCCACCAACTCGATGTCGCGACTCTGCCCCGGCTCAAACCGCACCGCCGTCCCGGCCGGAATATTCAGGCGCATGCCACGGCTCGCCGCGCGGTCAAACGTCAGCGCGTCATTGGTCTCGAAAAAATGGTAGTGCGAGCCGACCTGGATCGGCCGGTCGCCGCTGTTGGCCACGCTGAGGGTGACGGTACGCCGGCCGACATTCAGTTCGATATCGCCAGGCTGGATCTGATATTCACCAGGAATCATGCAGGTTGCCCCAGGGTCTTGAAGTAGATGGCGGTCGGGCTGTAGCGCCCGTCCGGGCTTTGGCAGTAGTCGGGCAATTCACCGATTTTGGTGTAGCGCAGCGACTGGTAGAAGGCTTCGGCACCGGAGCCGGCTTCGGTGTCCAGGTACAGCAGGCCGCGCTTGTGCTGGCGCGCGGCGAGTTCCAGAGTGTTCATCAATTGCTGGCCCAGGCCATGGCGGCGGGCGCTGCTGTGTACCAACAGTTTTTGCACTTCGGCGCGGTTGAGGCCATTGGCTTTCTGGCACAGCGCCAATTGCACGCTGGCGATCACCTGTTCATCGCGCACCACCACCCACAGCAGCAGGCTGGCGTCTTCGATACTGGCTTGTACGCCCTTCAGATAGTCGCGGGCCTGGGCTTCGTCGAAGTCCGCCATGAAGCCGACCGACGCACCATGCTTCACCGCGTCCAGCAACAGCTCGATCAAGCCCAGGCGGTAATGGGCAAAACTTTCAGCATTCACTCGACGCAGTTGAGCCGTGTTCATCGATCTCACTCCTTGGGCGGCTCGGCGCCCGGATTCAATGTCAGTTGCATAAAGGTCAGGTCCAGCCAGCGGCCGAACTTGATGCCCACTTGCGGCATTTGCCCAGTGATGATGAAACCCTGGCGCTCATGCAGGCGAACAGACGCCTGGTTGCCGCTTTCGATGGCCGCGACCATCACGTGTTTGCCGGCGCTGCGGGCACGCTCGATCAGCGCTTGCATCAGGCGCTGGCCGAGGCCTTTGCCGCGCTGGTCATTGCGCACATACACCGAGTGCTCGACGCTGTAGCGAAAGCCTTCGAAGGGTCGCCAGTCGCCGAACGAGGCGTAGCCGGTGACTTCATCGTTTTCCACCGCCACCAGAATCGGGTACGCCTGGGCCTGACGCGCCGAGAACCAGGCCTGACGGTTGGCCAGGTCGACGGGTTGTTCGTTCCAGATCGCGGTGGTGTTGAGCACCGCGTCGTTGTAGATGGCTCGAATGGCCGGCAGGTCTTGCTCGGTTGCATCACGAATCATGATTGGCCTCACGCGATAGGCTGGTGGACGGTGACCAGCTTGGTGCCGTCGGGAAAGGTGGCTTCCACCTGGATATCCGGGATCATTTCCGGGATGCCTTCCATCACTTGCTCACGGCTGAGCAGGGTGGTGCCGTAGTGCATCAAATCGGCGACGGTGCGGCCATCGCGGGCACCTTCCATCAAGGCGGCGGAAATGTAGGCGATGGTCTCCGGGTAGTTAAGCTTCACGCCACGTGCCAGGCGGCGTTCGGCGACCAGGCCTGCGGTGAAGATCAGCAGTTTGTCTTTTTCCCGTGGGGTCAAATCCATGGTTCAAGGTCCTTCATAAACAACATTCTTAAAAACACTGAAGATCAATGTGGGAAAGGGCTTGTGTGGGAGCTGGTTCCACTTCAGATCTTCATGTGCTCCAGATTCTCGGTGAAACAGCTTCTCGCCCCAGTACCGCCGGGCGCAACAGACGCCATAAATCAATCAACCAGCCCCGTGCCAACAGCGCTTCACTGGCCAGGCAGCGGGCCACCAGCAGCCCGGGCAGTTGGGTCAGGTCGCCGCGCACCGCATGGGGCAGGGCGCGGCAGCTTTCCAGTAACTCAGGCTCGATATCGCCAGTGAGCAACAGCGTGGCGAACACCGGTTGCCCGTCCAGCCCGATGGGCGAGTCGAGCAACCCATCGGCGCCCACAATGCGCTGGCGCTCATGCCAGAGCAACTGACCGTCGCGGCGGATATCCAGGTGCGATTGAAAGTGCCCGAGGTCAAAACGCTCGCCACTGGCGGGGCGGCCGAGGGCGACGACATCCCAGTAGAACAGCCGGGCATCGCCTTGCAGGTCGATGCGGGTGGTGAGTTCGGCCTGGGCGGCGCTGAACACGATGGTTTCCTGGGGCAGCCATTCCAGCGTGGCGCCCGCTTCCACGGTCAATTCAAGCTGTTGAAAGGCCGGGCCGCTGGCGCGGTACCACTTGGCTGCGCCGGGGCTGGTCAATTGCGCCCAGGCACCGGCGCCAACATGGGCGCGGATGTCCAGGCGATCACCGCCGGCAATCCCGCCGGGCGGGTGCACGATGATGTGCTGGCACACCTGGGGGCCCTCGGCGTACAGGTGCTTTTGCACGCGCAGCGGGCCGAGGTGGCGGCGCATCACCGGGCGCGTGGTGTCGCCGAAACGCGCGTAGCCGAGGTCCAGCTCGGCATGCCAGCTGGGGGTGAACAGGGCGGGGGAAACGGGCAGGTTCATGGTTGAGTGCTTATCGTCAGGACGCTACAGATTAGATGGTAACCAGCCCGCGTACACCTTCACTTTCCATATTTTCACCACGGCCTTGCTGGACGATTTCGCCGCGTGACATCACCAGGTACTGATCCGCCAGCTCGGCGGCGAAGTCATAGAACTGCTCCACCAGCAGGATCGCCATGTCGCCGCGGGCGGCGAGCTTCTTGATCACCATGCCGATTTCCTTGATCACCGACGGCTGGATGCCTTCGGTGGGCTCATCGAGGATCAACAGGCGCGGGCGGCTGGCCAGGGCGCGGCCGATTGCCAGCTGTTGCTGCTGGCCACCGGACAAATCGCCGCCACGCCGATGTTTCATTTGCAGCAAGACCGGGAACAATTCGTAGATAAATGCCGGTACTTCCTTGGCCTCGGAGCCGGGGAATCGCGACAGCCCCATCAGGAGGTTTTCTTCCACGGTGAGCCGCCCGAAAATCTCGCGGCCCTGAGGCACATAGGCGATACCTGCGTGCACGCGTTGATGTGGTTTGAACCCGGTGATGGCCTTGCCTTCCCAGTTCACCGCGCCCTCTTTGGCCGGCAGCAAACCCATCAGGCACTTGAGCAGCGTGGTCTTGCCCACACCGTTACGGCCGAGCAGGCAGGTGACTTCGCCGATCTTCACGTCAAAGGACAGCCCGCGCAGGATGTGGCTACCGCCGTAGTACTGATGCAGCGTGTCGACTTGCAGCATGTTCAAATTCTCCTCAATTCCCTTGTAGGACCCAGATCAACTGTGGGAGCTGGCTTGCCTGCGATGCAGGCAACTCGGTATGCCTGATGGACCCAGGTGATGCCATCGCAGGCAAGCCAGCTCCCACATTGATTCGGTTCCCACAGTAAGCGCTCTGTCTGGCTCAGCGACCGAGGTAAACCTCGATCACCCGCTCGTTTTCCTGCACCTGTGCCAGCGAGCCTTCAGCCAGCACGCTGCCCTGGTGCAGCACAGTGACGTGGTCGGCAATCGAGCCGACAAAGCCCATGTCGTGCTCCACCACCATCAGCGAATGTTTGCCCGCCAGGCGCTTGAACAGTTCGGCGGTGAATTCGGTTTCGGCGTCGGTCATGCCCGCCACGGGTTCATCCAGCAGCAACAGCTGCGGGTCTTGCATGAGCAGCATGCCGATCTCCAGGAACTGCTTTTGCCCGTGTGACAGCAGGCCCGCCGGGCGCTGCGCCGAGGCGCTCAGGCGGAGGGTGTCGAGCACTTCATCGATGCGGTCTTTTTGCTCGCCACTCAAGCGGGCGCGCAGGCTGGCCCACACGGATTTATCGGTTTTCTGCGCCAGCTCCAGGTTTTCGAACACGCTGAGGGCTTCGAACACCGTGGGTTTCTGGAACTTGCGGCCGATGCCGGCCTGGGCGATCTGCACTTCGCTCATGCCTGTCAGGTCGAGGGTTTCGCCGAACCAGGCCTTGCCGTGGCTGGGGCGGGTCTTGCCAGTGATCACGTCCATCAGCGTGGTCTTGCCCGCGCCGTTGGGGCCGATGATGCAGCGCAATTCGCCGACGCCGATGTACAGGTTCAAGTCGTTGAGCGCCTTGAAACCGTCGAAGCTGACGCTGATGTCTTCCAGGGTCAGGATGGTGCCGTGACGGGTGTTCAGGCCCTTGCCGGCGGCCTGGCCGAGGCCGATTGCATCGCGGCTGCTGCCCGCGTCTTTGTTTGGCTCAAGAATGGGTTCGAGCATAAATTCCGCCGTCGCTGTGACTCTCATTGTTCACCCCGTTTCTTCAACAGGCCGATCAAGCCCTTGGGCAAATACAAGGTGACGAGGATGAACAGCGCCCCCAGAAAGAACAGCCAGTATTCCGGAAAGGCCACCGTGAACCAGCTCTTCATGCCGTTGACCACACCGGCGCCGAGCAATGGCCCGATCAGCGTGCCGCGCCCACCCAAGGCAACCCACACGGCGGCTTCGATGGAGTTGGTCGGCGACATTTCGCTGGGGTTGATGATGCCCACTTGCGGCACATACAACGCGCCCGCCAGGCCACACAGCACCGCGCTCAACACCCACACAAACAGCTTGAAGCCACGTGGGTCATAGCCGCAGAACATCAGGCGATTTTCGGCATCGCGCAGGGCGGTCAGCACCCGGCCAAACTTGCTCTGCGCCAGGCGCCAGCCGGTGTACAGGCTCGCGACCAGCAACACGACCGTGGCCAAAAATAGCACCGCCCGTGTGCCGGGCTCGGTAATCCCGAAGCCCAGAATGCTGCGGAAATTGGTGAAGCCGTTATTGCCACCAAACCCGGTCTCGTTGCGGAAAAACAGCAGCATCCCGGCGAAGGTCAGGGCCTGGGTCATGATCGAGAAATACACGCCCTTGATCCGCGAGCGGAAGGCGAAAAAGCCGAACACCAGCGCCAGCAACCCCGGCGCCAGCACCACCAGGCACATGGCCCAGAGGAAATGCTCGGTGCCGACCCAATACCAGGGCAGTTCGGTCCACGACAAAAAGGTCATGAACGCCGGCAGCTCATCGCCGGACGCCTGGCGCATCAGGTACATGCCCATCGCATAACCGCCGAGGGCAAAGAACAAACCGTGGCCGAGGGACAGCATCCCCGCATAGCCCCACACCAGGTCCAGGGCCAGGGCGACGATGGCGTAGCAGAGGATTTTGCCCACCAGCGTGAGGGTGTAGGCCGACACATGCAGCGGGTTTTCCGGCGCCAGCAGCGAACACAAAGGCAACGCCAGCAGCAGGATCAGGATCACCGCGCCGACGGCTATCGTCAGCGTGGGGCCGGCCTTTTGCGTGGCCGTAAGCATCAATGGCTGGTTCATCAGTCGATCACCCGTCCTTTCAGTGCGAAGAGTCCTTGCGGGCGTTTCTGGATAAACAGAATGATCAGCGCGAGGATCAGGATCTTGCCGAGCACGGCGCCGATCTGCGGTTCGAGAATCTTGTTGGCGATGCCCAGCCCGAAGGCGGCCATCACGCTACCGGCCAACTGGCCGACACCGCCGAGCACCACCACCAGGAACGAGTCGATGATGTAGCTCTGGCCCAGGTCCGGGCCGACGTTGCCGATCTGGCTCAGGGCCACGCCACCCAGGCCGGCGATGCCGGAGCCCAGGCCAAAGGCGAGCATGTCCACACGCCCGGTGGGCACGCCGCAGCAGGCGGCCATGTTGCGGTTCTGGGTAACCGCACGCACGTTGAGGCCCAGGCGCGTCTTGTTCAGCAGCAGCCAGGTCAGCACCACCACGCACAGCGCGAAGGCGATGATCACGATGCGGTTGTACGGCAGCACCAGGTTGGGCAGCACTTGAATGCCGCCCGACAGCCACTGCGGGTTGGAGACTTCGACGTTCTGCGCACCGAACACCAGGCGCACCAACTGGATCAGCATCAGGCTGATGCCCCAGGTGGCGAGCAGGGTTTCCAGCGGGCGGCCGTAGAGGTGACGAATCACTGTGCGTTCCAGGGCCATGCCGATGGCGGCGGTGACAAAAAACGCCACCGGCAGCGCGATCAGCGGGTAGAACTCGATGGCCGCAGGCACGTAGCGCTGCATCATCAGTTGCACCACGTAAGTCGAATAGGCGCCGAGCATCAGCATTTCGCCGTGGGCCATGTTGATCACGCCGAGCAGGCCGAAGGTGATCGCCAGGCCCAGGGCCGCGAGCAGCAGGATCGAGCCCAGGGACATGCCGCTGAAGGCCTGGCCGAGGATCTCGCCGACCATCAATTTGCGTTTGACCTGCGCCAGGCTGGTCTCGGCGGCGGTGTGCACGCCGGCGTCAGTTTCGACCCCAGGCGCGAGCAAGGCTTCGAGGCGCGTGCGCGCCAACGGGTCGCCGGTGCTGCCGAGCAAACGCACGGCAGCAAGGCGCACCACGGGGTCGGTATCAACCAATTGCAGGTTGGCCAGGGCCAGGCTGAGGGCGGTGTGCACGTCCTCATTGGTTTCGGCGGCCACTTGCTGGTCGAGGAATTTGAGCTGCGCAGGCTGCGCGGTTTTTTGCAGGGTTTGCGCGGCGGCCAGGCGTACCTTGGGGTCGGCGGCGAGCAGTTGCTGACTGGCCTGCACGTTGTCGATCAGGCCGCGCAGGCGGTTGTTCAGGCGCACGGTTTTGGTTTCGCCGTTGAGCGTGAGTTGACCGTGTTGCAGGGCGTCCACCAGCTCGATGCGCGCCGGGTCAGGCTGGGCGGCCCAGTCCTGCAGCAGCTTGGCTTGTTGCATTGGGTTGGCGTTGAGGAAGTCTTCGGCGTCGCTGGCGTGTGCGGCAAAAGGCAGCAACAGCAGGGTAGCCAGGATGAAGCGGTAGAGGGCAGTGGGCATATTCGTGGGCCTTGCTCGAACTAATGTGGGAGCTGGCTTGCCTGCGATAGCGGTGCATCAGATACACCGAGTCGTCTGCATCGCAGGCAAGCCAGCTCCCACAGGGTGTGTGTCGGCACTCAAGTGCCGACACCCCTCGGATCAGTTGCTCTTCACCGCATAATCCGGCTTCTTGTCATTGCCAGGAATGTACGGGCTCCATGGCTGTGCGCGGATCGGTTCCTGGGTCTGCCACACCACCGAGAACTGCCCGTCAGACTGAATCTCGCCGATCATCACCGGCTTGTGCAGGTGGTGGTTGGTTTTATCCATGGTCAGGGTGAAGCCCGACGGCGCGGCGAAGGTCTGGCCGGCCATGGCTTCGCGCACCTTGTTGACGTCGGTGGACTTGGCTTTCTCAACCGCCTGCGCCCACATATGGATACCGACGTAAGTGGCCTCCATCGGGTCGTTGGTCACCGCTTTATCCGCGCCCGGCAGGTTGTGGGCCTTGGCGTAGGCCTTCCAGTCCGCGACGAATTTCTTGTTCACCGGGTTCTCCACCGACTGGAAGTAGTTCCAGGCGGCGAGGTTGCCCACCAGTGGCTTGGTGTCGATGCCGCGCAGTTCTTCTTCACCCACGGAGAAGGCCACCACCGGTACGTCGGTGGCTTTCAAACCCTGGTTGGCCAGCTCTTTGTAGAACGGCACGTTGGAATCGCCATTCACGGTTGAGACCACCGCGGTCTTGCCGCCGGCGGAGAACTTCTTGATGTTGGCCACGATGGTCTGGTAATCGGCGTGGCCGAACGGGGTGTAGACCTCTTCGATATCTTTGTCGGCAACGCCTTTGGAATGCAGGAACGAGCGCAGGATTTTGTTGGTGGTGCGCGGGTACACGTAGTCGGTGCCGAGCAGGAAGAAGCGCTTGGCGCCGCCGCCTTCTTCGCTCATCAGGTATTCCACCGCCGGGATCGCCTGTTGGTTGGGCGCCGCACCGGTATAGAACACGTTCGGCGACATCTCTTCGCCTTCGTACTGCACGGGGTAGAACAGCAAACCGTTGAGTTCTTCGAACACCGGCAGCACGGATTTGCGCGACACCGAGGTCCAGCAGCCGAACACCACGGCGACTTTGTCCTGGGTCAGCAGCTGACGGCCTTTTTCAGCGAACAGCGGCCAGTTCGATGCAGGGTCGACCACCACCGGCTCGAGCATCTTGCCGTTCACACCGCCCTTGGCGTTGATCTCGTCAATGGTCATCAACGCCATGTCTTTAAGCGAGGTCTCGGAGATTGCCATGGTCCCGGACAGCGAGTGCAGGATGCCGACCTTGATGGTCTCGGCGGCCTGCACGGTCCAGGTCAGCCCCATGGCGGCAATGGAGGCGGACAGGGTGAAAGCCTTGATCAAGCTGCGACGCTTCATGGTGCGATCTCCAGGAACTCAAGTTGTTATGAGGGCATTGCACAGGCTTTTGCAAAGGCTGTGCCGAGGTGCATGCGGGCGCTTGTTTGCGCGGCAGACGGACGCTGCCGGGCCGGTCATGCGCACCAGATCGGCGCGCTGGCGGGGTGTGGGTGCACGGGGTGCGCTGAAGTGGTGCTGTGGTCGACAACTATCTAGCGCCGCCTGGAATCTCGTTGGTGCAACAGTGAGCGCTCCTCACTTTCCAAGGACTGAATGTATGCCACGTACCCCCCGAGTCGCTGCGCCGCAGCCGACCCTGCCGGTCTTGAGCCCGCCGTTTATCAGCGCGGACGATGCCGCGCGTTGGGCCTACGAACAGACCGATTACGCATCGGCCGACAAGGAATTCGGTGGCGCGATCCTCAAGCAGGGCCACCACTGGTTTGCCACAACGCCCATGGCCGACCAGCACGTCACCTTCGATCATCGGATCGTGCTGGCCACCGACGCCGACGATAATTTCATCGCCCCCGAGGGCTATACCTGCGAGGCGCTCTATCACTCCCACCCGCCGGACATGGCGCAGGTGAAGCTGCACAACCCCGGCATGAGCGATGAGCAGGCCTCGGTGTTCGTCAGTTTTTTCTCGCCTGCCGATCTGCGTTTTATCATCGAACACCGGCGTTCAGTGGCGGCGCACTATCTGTGCGGCCCCGAAGGCTCATTGCTCAAATACGTGAGCAGTGGCTCGGCGGCCGAAGTGCTATTGAGAAAGCGCATTGTCGGTGAGGAGCCATTCGCGCCCTCTGCGGACTTCGAGTCGTTGATCTGGCAGGCCGCGCAAGCTGGCGATTTGCGCGTGGTGGTGGCCAATGCTCACTGGGGAGGCGTGCGCGGACGGGTCAAGCACGGCTGGCGGATCAACACGGCCGTCACCCAGGTGACAGAGGAACAGCCGTTCTGCACGCCGGTCTTCGAGCGCGCAGAGCTGGCGCTGATGGCCGCGCGCGCGTTGTTCCCTGAAGGCTCAGCCCAGGGCTTTGTGCTGAAGCACACGCGCGGCGAAGCGTACGTGGCCACTTACCCCGAGGAACTTGGCACGCCGTTGTTCTCTCCTGCTGCACGGTTCCCGTTGCGCGCCGATGGCCAGTTACGCCTGCCCTCCAACTTTCGACTGGAGGCTATCTACTACCGCGCCACGCCTTTGGCCGCTGACATTCCCGCACGTGAACCCTGGCTGTATTCCACTTTCTTTACCCCGGCCGAAGTGGCTGCCGCTATCACCCAGTCACGCGCGACCCTGGCGCTGCAGGACAAGACGCGTGGGCTGCATCTGTATCAGCAGGCGTCGGATGGCGCGCTGCTCAAGCTGCAAGTGCCCGGTTCTGCGACCGACCTGGCTGGCGCCGATGGTGACGACAACGGCGCCCAGGCCGCGCTGCTGGCCGGCATGCTGAGCCCGCGTGGCTATGTGCGCCGGGTGATTGCCTCAACGACGGTGTCGGTAGTGGCGGCGGGGTTGCTCTGGCGAACCCTCGGCCCGGTGGACAACCGGTCGGCGGTGCTGGACGGTTCATATCGGGCCGTGTTGAGCCGCGCCTTTATTTCGGCTCACGATGCAGCGGTGTATGCGCACGAGCAGATAGGGCGGCGACGCGAGCGTGCCTATGGCGGCTACGTGCTCAAAGACGATAAGGGACGTTTCTTTATCACCGAGCCTGAGGCAAGTGATGCCAACCCGTTTGCCCAGCTGCTGTTTTTTCCTGCGGATGGGCAAGGCCCGTTGATTGCGCCTGAGCCCTATCAGGTTTTTGGGCGTTACGGCTCGCACCCCGCGCTGTCGATGGTCGACCCCGGTTGGGTGGCGCAGCGGCGCTGGAGCCGTGAAGACGCGCTGATCAACCTGCAGGTTTTTTCCGCCGATGAGATCCACGATGTGATCAGTCACGGGCAGCCGGCCTATCTGTCGGCCGCCGAGGATTGTTTACTGGCGTACACGCCCAGTTCTTCCAGCGCTGAGCAACGGCTGCTGACCCATACTGCGCCGCAACCGGGTGGCAGTTCCGCTCAGCAACGGCTGGACAGCGGGCAGGTCAAGCCTGCGCAATGGGTCATCGTGCTGGCCGAAGCCGGTGATTTGCGGGTGATCCTGGGCAACGCGTTGTGGGGCCCGCGCTCACCGGTCTATGACGACTGGACGGCGTATTTTGACTATGCGCCAAGAGTCGGCGCGCCTGACTACGCGACCTACGGCGCGCTGTTTGACAGCGCTGATGCGGCCGCTCGCAACCTTCACGCACGGGTTCATGGGCGCAACCTCGCCGAGCAGGCCTACTTCGGTTTTATTCTCAAGCACAAGGACACCGAGCAGTACTTGGCGAGCGAGGTTGCAGGTGTCGGCGACCAGAGTGCCCTGTTCAAGCTCAACCGTGTGTTTACCCCGATCGCGGGCGGCGATTTCCAGTTTCCGGACGGGTTCGTTCTGTGCGCATTGTTTCGTTCGCAGCAGTGGCAACCGGCGGGCGTGCCGGCCTCGACAGCCTGGCTGACCCGCTACTTCGTGATGCCCAAGGTGCTGTACGTCGCCCTCTATGACACCAAGCGTGCAGGCGAGAAATACAACAATGGCACCACCCTGCCGGTGTACTTCTCGACCCAGGAGGGCGCCTTGCTGCGGTACGTGTCGCTGCCGTTCAACGTGGGAAGTGGCGGCCCGGTGGACAGGCTCCTTGAGGATGACGAACGCTTGTTGGCCTCGGGCCAGAAAACGACGCAAGCCTTTGTCCGGGACTGGGCCGACCGAGGTGAACTCAAGGTGATTCATACCAGCCAGTGCTGGGACACTCCGGGAGTGGTATCGCGTACCTGGGCCGGCTACGAGCACCTGGCTCGACGCCGATTGAGCCCGGCCTTCGCCGACGCGGATGATGCGGCGCGTTATGCCGCCGACATTATCGGCGAGGGACGCCGCCGCACCTATGGCGGGGTGCTGCTGCGGCAGGCGGATGGCATGTACGTGGCGACCGACCCATTGGCCGTGCCGCCCCAGGGTTTTGCGCTGAACTGGGTATACCCCGATGTCGCCGTCACTGGCGGGCTTTATCCCCATGGCAGCACCATCGTTGCGCGCTACCGCTCGGTGCTTGGCGAGGAGACGCAAATGCTGGTAGCTGCCGACCAAAAGGCTATCTACCAGAGCATGCTGCCCACCGCAGTGCTGTCGAACCTGTTGCACCGTGATCCTCGAATACAGCGCGAATACCTGTTCGGGCCCCAAGGCACGATCCTGCGTTACCAGTTGACCGGCTCGGTGGAGGAAGCGGCGCTCAAAGCGCGTCTGGTGCCACTGAACCCACTGAACGGCAACCAAGTAGACACCGAGGTCGAACGCCAACTGCGGGCCGGTACCCTGCTGCCGGGTGACTTCGTCGGCCAGGTCGCCAAGGCCGGCGACCTGCGCGTCGTCAAGGGCAATGCGTTGTGGGGGTTTGCCCGGCGCTTGAGCGCGCCTTTCGTGGCGAATCTGGCGACACTGCCGGCCCTGGAGATCAAGCAGGTATTCGCCGATGCACCGTGCAGCCCGATCTTTGCCCGCGCCGACGACGCCGTACGTTATGCACAACGATTGGCATCGCCCCGGCCAGAGGTACAGTTCGGTTACGTGCTCAAGTCCGTCAATAAAAATGCCTACATGACTACTCTGCCGCTGGTACGCGGGAATTACACGCGGCTAGAACAGGTTTTTGCCGACGGCTTGCTGCCCCAGGGCTATGGCTTGGATGGCCTGTATTTGTGCGCCTCTACCGCTGCGATTGCGCCGTCCAGCGATGCCATGGCCACCAGTTTCTTCACTCCCCAGGCGTTGGCCGGTGGCGTCGGCTTCCTCGGCAGTCTGTCCAGAAGCCGCGGCTTGCCGCTTT
Source organism: Pseudomonas sp. HT11 (assembly GCF_044875395.1). NCBI lineage: Bacteria > Pseudomonadati > Pseudomonadota > Gammaproteobacteria > Pseudomonadales > Pseudomonadaceae > Pseudomonas > Pseudomonas sp. HT11. The sequence goes on from NZ_CP173217.1 coordinate 689,693, forward strand.
ACCTGCTGTGTGCCGACGGTGCGCTGCTCAGCTATGTGGTCGATAAAAATGGCCGGCAGTTGGCCTACGCAATGCTCAGCCAGGCGGGCGCCATCGGCCGGCGTCTGCTTGAGGGCGGCTCGACCGTCGCAAGTTTTGTCAAAGAACTGGCTGCCAAGGGCGCGCTGGAGGTGCGGGTGCGCAGCACCGTGTGGGGCAAGGAGCAGACCGTAACGGCGCAGTGGGAGCCCAATGCCGAACCCTGGCCGTTCGAACACAACCCTCACTTGCTGTCGTTTTGCGGGCCGCTGTTCAGCCATGCCGATGACGCGGCGCGCTGGGCTCGCAAACAGGTGGGCCCATTCAAGGGCGTCGAATACCTGGGCGCGGTGCTGACCTGTCCCGGGATTACCGGGTTTGTGCCACTTGAACCCGTAGAGGACCGCCACGCCTGGCTGCAGGACACGATTGTGAAACTGTTCCGGTTCGAGCGCGCCGGGCTTGAGGTCACGGTCGCGCACCCTCTGTTCGGCTACGCCGTTAACGCCGTGCAGGCCTTCTACAAAGGCATGGCTGCTGTGCCGGACCTGCAAGCTCAGGAAGTGAAGCTGCTGAACAATTTTGTCTCCGGCAACGAGCTGAGGTCGTACCTGGATATCGTCAAGATCAACCGCCCGGTCGCCGAGAGTGTGTACCTGACGTGCCGGGGCGGCGCACTGCTCAAGTATGTGCCCGGTTTCACGGCGGCCGAGACGCAATTGCTGAGTGCCGGTGCGTCGGTTTTGCCCAGCGCGCTGGTCAGCGGTTTGTGGGCGGCCGGCCAGCTGGCGGTGCTGGAAACCGACGCCTTCTGGACCCGCGCAGGGGTGTTGGGCAAGGCGTGGCAAGCCAACCTGCAGGCTGAACCTGATCCGCTGGACGTCGAGTACGGCCGGGACAAGGACGAACTCTGAGGTGTTATCAGCGCTTGCGCATCAGCCCGATAAAAAACAGCCCGCCAATCGCCGCCGTGGCCACGCCGATCGGCAAGTCCTCGGGGGCGATCAGCGTGCGTGCGGCCACGTCGACCCACACAGGAACACACTGCCCAGCAGCACGCACACCGGCAATAGACGCCGATGCTCGGCGCCGACCAGACGCCGGGCAATGTGCGGCACCATCAGCCCGACAAAGCCGATGGAGCCGCTGATCGACACCAGCACTGCGGCCATCAACGAGGCGACCAGGAACACCTTCAACCGCACAGTGCGTGCGTTGAGGCCGAGGGTCTGTTCGCTGGCCATCAAGGCATTGAGCGGGCGCGCCATGCTCAGCAGCAACAACAGCCCTTTGCACCTGGGCAACTTGCGCTTGCATTTGCGCGATCAACGCGTTGGTGCGTCCTGCACGTCGAAGATCCTGCCCAGGTTGCGCAGGTCGTTGTAGGTGTCGTCCAGGGTGGCGCATCTCGCCTGCCTCATGCAGAACCTGAGGTGGATTCACGTTGGTTGAACATACGCGCCAACACCAGCCGATCCAGGGCCCACACCGCGATCAATGAAGCGCCGACCAAGGGGAAAATGATCGCCAGCGCGAGCATGATCACCATCGCGGTTTTCCACTTCGGCACGTCATGGCGCAGCGGCGGCACACCCAGGCCACCGGCAGGCCGGCGTTTCCACCAGATCACCACGCCACTCACCGCGCTGAGCAAAATCATCAGGCAGATCAGCAGCACGATGAGTTGGTTGACCCAACCGAACATCTTGCCTTCGTGCAGCATCACACCCGTCTCGGTGGCGCGCGCCAGCGTGTTGTAGTGTTCCCAGCGCACATCGGCGAGCACCTTGCCGGTGTATTGGTCCACGTGCAGGGTGGCGTCGTTGCGTGGGTCGTTGGCGAACACCGCGACGGTGAACACGCCGTCGGCGGTGCTCGGAAAGGTGATGCTGTAACCGGGCTCAACCTTGCGTGAATTGGCCAGATCGACCACCTGTTGCAAGCGCACGGTCGGCGCGGCCGGGCCCGACTGCATGGCACCGTGGTTCATGTGTTCGGCGTGGTCGCCGGACATCGGCATCGGCGTGTTTTCCATCGCCCACGGCACGGTTTGCTGGCTGGCGGTATTGAGGCTGCGCGCCTGCTGATCCGACTGCGGCACGTTGTTCCACATCGCCGCCGGAAAGCGATTCCACAACGCGGCGTATTGCTTGCCCCAGAAGCCGGTCCAGGTCATGCCGCTGAGCAGCATCACCAGTAAAAACGCCGCCCCCCAGAAACCGGCGACGGCGTGCATGTCGCGCCAGAACACGCGCCCACGCGCGTTGAACCGTGGCCACAACACCCCGGCGGACGACTTGCCGCGCGGCCACCACAGGTACAGGCCGGACACCACCAGCATCACGCCCCAACCGGCGGCGAGTTCCACCAGGCGGTCGCCGACGGTGCCGATCATCAGCTCACCGTGGAGTGCGCGGGCGATGGCTTGCAGGTTGTAGTTGGCATCCTGTTCGCCAAGCACAGTGCCGCGGTACGGGTCCACGAATACGGTCACTTCGCGGCCGTTGTCATGCATCACGAACTGCGCGCTGCTGGTGGCGTCGGCCGGTGGCAGGTATTTACTGATTTTGCCTTGGGGAAAGGCTGCCTGCGCTCGCTGTAATTGCTCGTCGGCACTCAGGGCGTGTTCGGCGCTTTGCACGGTGAGCAGCTCGCCGTACATCAGCGGGTCGAGCTGGGGTTTGAACAGGTAGATGATGCCGGTGAGGGCTAGCAGCACCATGAACGGCGCGACGAAAAGCCCGGCGTAGAAGTGCCAGCGCCAGGCCAGGTTGTAGAAGGAAATCTTTTGAGTGGTCATCGGGTGCTCCGCAAAGGCTTTAAAAATTTTTGTCGGTTATGCCGCCTTCGCGAGCAAGCCCGCTCCCACATTTGAAATGCATTCCAAGTGTGGGAGCGGGCTTGCTCGCGAAGCTCTTAGAAGCTCATGTCCACCTTGGTCCAGAGCGTGCGCCCCGGTTCCTTGATCGCTTGCGGGTCGCTGGCCGGATAGCCGAACCCGGCGTTGCCGGCCAGGTTCAAGTGCTCGGCGTAGGCCTTGCCGAACAGGTTGTCGACACCGGTGCTGACCTTGAAGTGCTTATTGATGCGGTACGCCGCGTTCAGCGAGAACACGCCAAAGCCGCCGCTTTTGTCGAAGTCCTTGCCGACCACGTTGCCCTTGTTTTGGTCGATGCGGTTTTGCGCTGCAACCACGCGCCACAAGGCACCGGCGCTCCAGTCGTCTTCGCTGTAGGTCAGGCCGAAACGCGCGTCCAGCGGCGGCATTTGCGGCAGGGCCTTGCCGTCGCTGGTGTTCTTGCCCCAGGCATAGGCGAGGCTGGCATCGGCTTTCCAGTGGCGGGTCAACTTGTAGGCCGCGCCGAGTTCGCCGCCCATGATCCGTGCATCGACGTTACGCGCCTGGGAGGTGGTGCCCATCATGCCGGGCTTGTAGTCGAACAGGATGAAGTCGCGCACCTGGCCGACATAAGCCGAGGCCCAGGCTTCTACGTCAGCGGTTTTGTACTGCGCGCCGAAGTCGAGTTGGGTGGTCTTTTCCGGCTTCACACCCTCGAAGGCATTCACTGAACCGACCGCGCCGGTCTTAGGGGAAAACAGCTCCCAGTAATCCGGGAAACGTTCCGAATGGCCCAGCCCGGCGTAGACGGTGGTGGGGCTGTCGGCCAAGTCGTGCTCATAGCGCACAAAGCCCGACGGCAGCGTATCGGCGCGGGTGTCGTCGGCGGTCGGGTTGGGGCGGGACATCATTCCTGAACCGGTCCTTTGGCGAAAATCCTTGGCCGAGGCGCGGTCCAGGCGCGCGCCGGTGATCAGGCGATCACGGTCGGCGGCGTACCAGGTCAGTTCGCCGAACACGCCATAGTTGTGGAAGTTGGCGTCCCTGTTGCGCGGCAGATCCTTGTAGGTGTCGATGCCCATGCTGCTGCGCTGGCGGTGTTCGTTGGTCTGCGCGTCCAGGCCGCTGATCAGTTGCACGTCGGCCCAACGCCAGGTGGCCTTGATCCGCGCGCCGAGGGTGCGGCGGTCGACGTTGGAGGCCATGGGACCTGCCATCATGCCGGTGCCGGACGGCGTGCGCAGGCTGTAGTTGTCCATCACATGATCGGCATAGTTGTAGTAGACCTGGGCTTCGACCTTATCCAGCACCTCGCCGATGTTGGATTTTTCGAAGCGCAGGCCCAGGCTTTCGCGCAGGAACTGCGAGCCGTCCATGCCGCGCCCGGCGTAACGCGCTTCGCCATCGCCACGGCCGGCGGTGAGTTCCAGCAGGGTGTCGGCGTCGGGGGTAAAACCGACGGCGACGTCGCCGTTCCACTTGTCGTAGCGCGAGGCAACCGTGTCGTTGTTGCCGTCCTTGTAGTCATCGGCGTGTGCCTGGTTGCCGATCACGCGCACGTAGCCCAGCGGCCCGCCGGCGGCGGCATCGATGACTTTGTCGAAGCGCCCGTTGGAGCCGGCCAGCACGCTGGCGTTGACCCGCGTGCCCAGCTCGCCGAACTGCTCCGGCTCACGCTCGAACAGAATGGTGCCGGCCGACGCGCCCGGGCCCCAGAGCACGGTTTGCGGGCCTTTGATCACGGTGAGCTTGTCGTAGGTTTCCGGCGAAATGTAGGAGGTCGGTGCGTCCATCCGGCCTGGGCAGGCGCCGAGCATCATGCCGCCATTGGTGAGGATATTCAGGCGCGAACCGAACATGCCGCGCAGCACCGGGTCGCCATTGGTGCCGCCGTTGCGCACCAGGGCGAAGCCAGGAATGGTCTTGAGGTAGTCGCCGCCATCGCTGGCCGGCACCGGCTGGCGTGGGTCTTTGGGGTTGGTGATCACGGTCAGCGGCGAGCTGGGAGCAATCGCGGTGATCACCGTGGGGCTTAACTCATGATCATCGGCGTGTACCTGTGGCACCAACAGCGCGCCACACAGAACAGCGAAAACGGGGGTACATCCCATACGGGTGTCAGCAGAAAACCTGGACATGAAAAATTCCATCAATCATTCGTAAACAACACGGCCAGCAGCCTGCGGCTGTCTGTCTAAAGTCGGCCGGTGTGAAGTAACGCGGTGAAATGCTTACGCGGTGATGGGGGGCGCGCGGCTGCGCGCGCCGGGGAAAATGCTCCGCCGGGCATGGCCCAGGCGTGGGGCGGGGGTGAGGGCGTTGGCCGGCGGCGCGGTGGCGAGGGTGACATAAGACACGCTGCCGGGCAGGGCCGGGCAACTGAAAAGCAGGCTGCAATAGCCGCACTTTTCCCAAAGCACGTGGTGCTCGTCAGGCGCTTTGCTGTGTTGCGGTGCATCGCCATGGCAGCTGGGCATGTCCATGGACATGTCCATCGACATACCGGCGTGATGATCCATCGGCATCGCTTGGGAAATCAGCGGACCGATAAAGATCATCAGCATGGCGAACAGGCTGATCCAGCTGGCGCGCATCAACCCCGGGGGCTTGCGGCGTTGCACGGATAACCTGGCGCGAGGGGCGCCCATCGAGGTTGGCCTATTGCGCGTGCATAGACTCGTGGCCAGCCGCTGGCGGCGTTTTCTGCACCGAAACTTCCACTTCAACCTTGCCGGCTTTTTCGAACGTCAGGGTCAGTGGGAATTGCTTGCCGTCGGCCAGCCGGCTGCGGTCTTTGAGGCCCAGCAGCATCACGTGATAGGCCATTGGCGCGAAGGTCAGATCCCCTTTGGCCGGCACGGCAACGCTGGGCACTTGTTGCATCTTCATCAGGTCGCCCTGCATCACATGCTCGTGCAGCTCGGCCTTATCCGCTACCGGCGTCTCGACGCCAAGCAAGCGGTCCGGCGTTTCGCCGGTGTTATGAATCACGAAATACGCAGCGACGGTCGGCGCATTCGGTGGCAGCTCCTGTGACCAGGGATCGCTGACCAGCAGGTCGCCGGCCTTGTAGTCATCGGCATTCGCAGCAACACACACCGGCAGCAACAACGCAGCCAGAAGCAGGGAAGATTTGAGCATGGCAGTTCTCCAGAACGGTTCTAAACGCAGTTCACTTGCGAAGAAATCAGACCGTTGGAGACGCGCGCGGGTTGAGGCTCGGCCATTGCTGGCGCGGGGTAGGGGCTTGCAATGAAGGCGGCGGCAGACTCTGCGCCGCCGCAAAACGCGTGAGATACAACTGCGGCACATGCCCCGGCAAGGCCACCAAAGGCGGTGAGCCCGAGCAACACCAGCAGTGCTGCATGGTGGAGTGGTCGTCCTGCTGCGGCGCCGGAATGTCCAGCTTGCCCAGGGCAATGGTCTTCAGGCTGGCGCCATTGGAGGAGCAAAAGCTGCCCCACAGCAATTGCTGAACAGGGTCGCTGGACTGCTGCATCGCACTCGCCATCGGCATGGCAAAGGCGTTGAACAGCACTGCAAAGCAGGCGATCCACACAATTGCAAAGCGTTGACGGGCCATGGCGGACAATCCGTAGGGTTAAGCGATCAGGTGCGTATTTAGCCTGATCGGTGGGGATAAGTAAAAAAGGGCGGTGTGGTTTGGTGTCGCAGTGGTTGCCTTCATGATAGTCGGGAACCACAGATTGCCAATCTTAACCCTGTGGGAGCTGGCTTGCCTGCGATGGCATCACCTTGGCGTGGCTGGAAGACCGAGTCGCCCGCATCGCAGGCAAGCCAGCTCCCACACCTATTTGTGCCTGACCAACATTTTGCGCCCGCCACAAACCAAATGTGGGAGCGGGCTTGCTCGCGAAGGCGGTGTATCAGTAACGGCCAGGCTCACTGACCCACCGCCATCGCAGGCAAGCCAGCTCCCACACCTATTTGTGCCTGACCAACATTTTGCGCCCGCCACACTCCAAATGTGGGAGCCGGGCTTGCCCGCGATAACGGTGGGTCAGCCAGTGATTTATTGACTGACCCACCGCCTTCGCGAGCAAGCCCGCTCCCACATTGGAAAGGGGGTATTTAGAGCGTGTTGACTGCCTGTAGCACCGCAGCCACGGTGGTGAATTCTCGATCTACCGCAGTCAACACGGGGCGCTTCAAGACAAGCACCGGTAGTCCCAGCTCCCGCGCCACTTCCAGCTTCGGCTCAGTGGCCGCACTGCCACTGTTCTTGCTGATCAACACATCAATCCCACGCCGCTCAAACAATGCGCGCTCGTCTTCGATCAGAAACGGCCCACGTGCACCGATCACTTCACAGCGTGCATTGCCGGGATACACATCCAGGGCGCGCAGCGTCCAGAACTGATCGGCGGGGATTTCATCGAGGTGCTGCAATGGCTCGCGCCCCAGCGTAAACAACGGGCGCTTGAAGGGTTTCAACGCTTCAATCAGCTCGGCCCAATCACTGACCTCACGCCAGTCATCCCCGGCTTGCGGCTGCCACGCGGGTCGCCGCAAGGCCCAGCAAGGAATGTCGCACAACTGCGCAGCCAGGGCGGCGTTGCCACTGATCTGAGCCGCATAGGGATGCGTGGCGTCGAGGATCAAGCTGACATTTTCATCGCGAACAAACTGCGCCAGGCCTTCAGCCCCGCCATAACCACCGACGCGCACGTGGCAGGGGAGATCGGTAGGCACACGGCCCACACCGGCCAAACTGTAGATATGCTGCGGCCCCAGCGTGCGGGCGATGGCCAGCGCTTCCGTTACGCCACCCAACAGCAGGATGCGTTTCATAGCGGCTTGACCACTTCCAACAGGGTTATCGGCAACGCCTGGCGCCAGGTGTCGAACTCGCCCAGTGGCTGGGCCTGGGCCACGTGAATGCGGGTCAGCTCGCCGCCGTGCTCTGCGCGCCAGGCCATCAGGGTCATTTCGCTTTGCAGCGTCACGGCATTGGCGACCAAACGGCCGCCGGGGCGCAGGTGCTGCCAGCACATGTCGAGCACGCCATCACGGGTGACGCCGCCACCGATGAAGATCGCGTCCGGTGCTTCCAGTCCGTGCAGCACGTCCGGCGCCTTTCCACGAATCAATTGCAAACCGGGCACGCCAAGGGCGTCGCGGTTATGTTCGATCAGGCCTTGACGGCCTGCGTCGGCTTCAATCGCCAGCGCGCGGCAGCTGGGATGGGCACGCATCCATTCGATGCCGATGGAGCCACTGCCCGCGCCTACGTCCCAGAGCAACTCGCCGGGCATCGGTGCGAGGCGGGCGAGCGTCATGGCGCGCACGTCACGCTTGGTCAGTTGGCCGTCGTGTTTGAAGGCTGAGTCCGGCAGGCCGGCGAGGCGCGACAGGCGCGGCGTGTTGGCGTCGGCCACGCAGTCAATGGCTACGAGATTCAAATCCGCAACCGAGGCGTGTGGCCAATCAACCGCCAGCCCGTCAATGCGCTGTTCATCCGCGCCGCCCAAGTGTTCAAACACACTGACACGGCTGGCCCCAAACCCGGACTCAACCAACAGCGAAGCAATCGCCGCAGGGCTGCGGCCATCGTTGCTCAACACCAGCAACCGCACGCCGCTGGCCAGCTGCGCATGCAGCGCCGCCAGCGGCCGCGCAACCACTGACAACGTCACCACGTCCTGCAATGGCCAGCCCAACCGCGCCGCCGCCAGCGACACCGACGACGGCGCCGGTAAAACCAGCAACTCTTCAGCCGCCACCTGGCGCGCCAGACTGGCGCCCACGCCATAGAACATCGGGTCGCCGCTGGCCAGCACGCACACAGGCTCGCCGCGTCGCGCCAACACGGGCGCCAGGGAAAACGGGCTTGGCCACAACTGCCGCTCACCACGAATACACACCGGCAACAGGTCCAACTGACGCTGGCCGCCTATAATCCGGGAGGCGCGCAACAGGGCGTGCCGGGCGTTTCTGCCCAGCCCCTTGAAGCCGTCTTCACCGATGCCTACTACCGTCAGCCAGGGCGACATATCAATTCCTTGAACGACATCCGACGGGCAGGCTTTTCATGCCGCCGGACAAAGCAGGCATAATACCGCGCCTTTACCCGTCAACCGGTAGCCCCGTGAACCCAACACCTGCTCTGAACACCTTGCGCCCCTCGGCTTGTCCGGGGTTGCTGCGTATTGTCCAGGCGTTGGATGGCGGCATTTGTCGGATCAAACTGGCCGGTGGCGCCATCACTGCCGCCCAGGCGATGGCCGTGGCGGACGCGGCCCAGGCCTACGCCGGTGGAGTGATCGAGGCCACCAACCGCGCCAATCTGCAGATTCGCGGGATTGGTGCCGAGCAGCAGGCCTTGATCGCCGCGCTGCTGGCCGCAGGCCTGGGCCCGAACAACGCGGCTGGCGATGATGTGCGCAACCTGATGCTCAGCCCCAGCGCCGGTATCGACACTCAGATGTTGTTCGACACCCGACCGTTGGCCGGGCAGATCCTCGCCACCTTGCAAAACCATCCACGGTTCCATGAGTTGTCGGCCAAGTTCGCCGTGCAGCTCGATGGCGGTGAAGCCCTGGCGATGCTCGAGCATCACCACGACCTGTGGTTGTCGGCGTTTGAGCGCGATGGCGAAACATTATTGGCCTTCGGCCTGGCCGGTTGCCCTGGGTTGGATGCGCCATTGGCGGCCGTGCCCCTGGAGCAAGGTCATGCTCTGGTCGTTGCCGTGCTGGAGCTGTTTCTCGACGTGGCGACGCCCACGCAAACCCGTATGCGTCATCTGGCTGTGGATAACTTACTGGCCCGTCTGAGCCTGCCGCTGCTGCCGGTGGAAGGCTTCAAGCGCCCGGCCAGTGGGGCTTTACTGCACTTGGGCAGTTATCCACAGCGGCAAAAAGATCAATTCTACGTCGCCGCCGTTGCACCGCTGGGTCGCCTGGATTCAAGCATGCTCAAAGGCGCCGCGCAGTTGGCCTTGGAGTTCGGCGACGGCACTTTACGTTTCACGCCATGGCAGGGCGTGCTGCTGCCCAACCTTAAAAGCCACGGCGCAGTGACTGAACGTCTGGCGCACCTGGGCTTTCTCTGCTCAGTCGACCAACCCCTGGCGCGCCTGATTGCCTGCACCGGCTCAAGCGGCTGTGGCAAAGGCCTGGCCGACACCAAGGCCGACGCCCTGCAATTGGCCGCGCTGCAACCTGGCGTTGAGGTGCACCTGTCCGGCTGCCCACGCTCCTGCGCGGCCGCGCACACCGCGGCTGTCACGTTGCTGGCGGTGAGCCCCGGCCACTACGACGTCTATTTTCGCGATGCAGCCCAGCCAGGTTTCGGCCGGCTGCACGCGCGCACTCTTTCCATTGAAGCGGCGGGCGCCCTGTTACGCGCACGCTCACGGAGCAACACCGATGATTGATTACATCCGCGACGGTCAGGAGATCTATCGCAACTCCTTCGCCATTATTCGCGCGGAAGCCAAGTTGGACCGCATCCCGGCTGATTTGGAAAAACTCGCGGTGCGGGTGATTCATGCCTGCGGCATGGTCGAGGCCATCGATGGCCTGCAGTTCTCCGAAGGCGCAGGCAAGGCCGGGCGCGATGCGCTGGCCGCCGGTGCGCCGATTCTGTGCGATGCGCGGATGGTCTCTGAAGGCGTAACCCGTGCGCGCCTGTCGGCCAACAATGAGGTGATCTGCACCCTGCGCGACGACAGCGTGCCGGACCTGGCGCGCGCGTTGGGCAACACCCGTTCCGCTGCCGCGCTGGAGCTGTGGCGCCCGCACCTGGAAGGCAGCGTGGTGGTGATCGGCAACGCGCCGACCGCGCTGTTCTACCTGCTGGAGATGCTCGACGCCGGCGCGCCAAAACCTGCATTGATCCTGGGCTTTCCGGTCGGCTTTGTCGGCGCTGCCGAGTCCAAGGCCATGCTGGCGGCCGACAGCCGTGGCGTGCCGTTCGTGATCATGCAAGGGCGTCTGGGCGGCAGTGCGATGGCGGCCGCTGCGGTCAACGCCTTGGCCACGGAGGTCGAATAATGTCGGCACGCGGACGTTTGATCGGCCTGGGCGTGGGCCCCGGCGACCCGGAACTGATCACCCTCAAGGCCCTGCGCCTGCTGCGCGAATCGCCGGTGGTGGCGTACTTCGTGGCCAAGGGCAAGAAGGGCAATGCGTTCGGCATCATCGAAGACCACCTGGTCGCGCAGCAGACCCTGATGCCGCTGGTGTACCCGGTAACCACCGAAGTGCTGCCGGCGCCGCTGTCCTACGAGCAAGTCATCAGCGACTTCTACGACACGGCCAGCCTCGACGTGGCCGCGCACCTGGACGCCGGCCGCGACGTGGCGGTGATCTGCGAAGGTGACCCGTTCTTCTACGGGTCCTACATGTACCTGCATGATCGCCTGGCCGAGCGCTATGACGCCCAGGTGATTCCCGGCGTGTGTTCGATGCTCGGCGGCGCCTCGGTACTCGGCGCGCCGCTGGTGTATCGCAATCAGAGCCTGTCGGTGCTCTCGGGCGTGCTGCCCCATGACGACCTCAAACGTCGCCTGGCGGATGCCGATGCGGCGGTAATCATGAAGCTGGGGCGTAACTTCCCCAAGGTGCGCCAGGTGCTGGAAGAACTCGGCCTGGCCGAGCGCGCGCTGTACGTAGAGCGCGCGACCATGGCCAACCAGAAAATCGTGCCGCTGGATCAGGTCGACCCGGCGTCTTCGCCGTACTTCTCGCTGATCATCGTGCCCGGCGAAAGGTGGCAAGGTTGATGCGCCCGGCGATTGTCATTCTGGGCCAGGGCAGCCTGGCCACGGCGCGCAGGATTGCGCAGGTTTACCCCGGCGCGCTGATCCACGGCTTGGCCGGGCGCGTTGAAGGCGCCGACCAGACCTACAGCGAGTTCGGCGCGACCCTGCGCCAGCTGTATCAACAGGGCACGCCGCTGATTGCGCTGTGCGCTGCCGGCATCGTGATCCGCACCCTGGCGCCGCTGCTGCTGGAAAAGGGCGAGGAGCCCGCCGTGCTGGCCGTGGCGGAAGACGGCAGCGCCGTGGTGCCGTTGCTCGGCGGCCTCGGTGGCGTGAACGTGATGGCGCGCGACATTGCCGCCGCGTTGGACGTGCCTGCCGCGATCACCACCAGTGGCGAGTTGCGGTTCGGCACCTGCCTGCTCAACCCGCCGGCCGGTTATCAGCTGGCGGATCTGGAGCTGGGCAAGCGTTTTGTCTCGGACCTGCTGGCCGGCGAAAGCGTGCGCATCGAAGGCGCGGCGCCCTGGCTGGCTCAGGCCAATCTGCCGCAGGATCAGCAGGCGCGTCTGGCGATTCATGTGGGCAGCGCCGAGCGCGTGCCTGCGGCCAACGAGTTGCTGATTTACTCGCAGAACGTGTGCGTCACCTGCAAGCCCGGCGCGCACTTGGCTGAGCGTGTGCGGGCGGCATTGCACGACGCGGGTCTTGCCGTTCAATCCCTGGCCTGCGTGTTGGCCAGCGATACACAGATGGCCGAACCTTCGCTGCACGAGGCTGCGCTGGCGTTGAATGTGCCGCTGCTGTTTTCCAGCGTCACGCAAGAGGCGGACATCGTCATCAGCGTCGCCGAGCAGCCCCTGGACCTGGCGCATGTCGGGCGCCCGCGCGGCCGTCTGGCGGTGATTGGCCTGGGCCCTGGCGCCGCCGAGTTGATGGTGCCGGCGGTCAAGGCTGAACTGGCGCGCTGCACCGATGTGCTTGGTTACGAAACCTATGTGCGCATGGCCGGGCCATTTCGTGACGACCAAGTGCAGCACTGCACCGATAACCGCGAAGAAATGCAGCGTGCGCGCCATGCCTTCGAGCTGGCCGCGCAAGGGCGTTCAGTTGTGGTGGTATCGTCCGGAGACCCCGGCGTATTCGCCATGGCGGCGGCCGTGATCGAGGCCTTGCATGAGTCGAGTAACCCGGCCTGGCATCAGGTTGACCTGCAGATTCTGCCAGGCGTCTCGGCGTCGCTTGCCACCGCTGCGCAGGCGGGTGCGCCGCTGGGGCATGACTTTTGTGTGATGTCGCTGTCGGACAACCTCAAGCCCTGGTCGATCATCGAAAAGCGCCTGGACCTTGCGTCCCAGGCCGACTTGGCGCTGGCGTTCTACAACCCGATCTCGCGTTCGCGGCCATGGCAATTGGGGCGCGCGCTGGAAATCGTCGCGCTGCACCGCACGCCTGAAACGCCTGTAGTGCTGGGGCGCGATATCGGTCGCCCAGGCCAGACACTGCGTGTCACCACGCTTGGGCAACTGACGCCTGAACAGGTGGATATGCGCACCATGGTGCTGATCGGCTCGTCCACCACGTGCGTATTCCCGCGCGCCGGTGGCGGTGCGTGGGTGTACACGCCGCGCTGGTATGGCGAAAAACCCGCCTCCTGAAAACGGCCTGTCGCACGCCGGAAAGCTCCGAGTAACGCTGGGTTAACGCCCGCCGTTATTCGGGGCTTTTTCTTTTTTTATCGACGAAATCCGGAAGGGCCCAAGGGCCGCCCAGCAATCGTTGGGTGGCGTAGCTCGCCGCATGCCGGCAAATGATGTTTGTGGTCTGGAAAGCGCGCTCGCGGCTGGACTAGTGTGAACACACGCCCCATGTGGGGTGCCTGTGGAGAACTGAAAATGGAGCGACAGCACCGAAGGATCAACAGCGTAAAGAGGCGCAAGTTGATTGCCGCCTACAAGTTGCCGGGAGCGCCGGGTGTACAGACCTCTGCGCCGATGGGCACGGACGATGACAGCAACGCGGCGGTGGTGAACAACGGCGTGATCTCGTTTATCGAGGGGATGTCCGCCCCGAACCGCGAATACGTTCGCAAGAGCTATTTGCTTGCGAGCAGCTACGTCAGCGATGTGTTGAAGGTTCAACGCGGCACCGAAGCCTGGTATGACGAATTTATCAAGGTGATGGTCAGTCTGGGCTGGCTGCCGGTGCGCAGCCGCTTCGAGCGGGTCACGCGCTCGGGCAAAGGCCTGACCGTGCAACTGGCGGCACTGAACATCATTGCGGCGATGCTGGCCTCGACGTCGCTGGCAGGACCGTTGCTCACCGCATTGCCCAAGCTGGCGGCGGATGCGTTGGAGGCGTTGAAGCAGCAACCCGCGACGTTTGACCTGTTCAAACGCAATAGCACGGTGCATCAGGGCGGTGATTTCGGCCTGGCCTCCTGCGCCGAAACCGAGGGAGAAGTGATGATGGTGCTGGTGACCTACAGCAGTCACGGTGTGAGCAAGCAGGTCGGCTTGCCCTTTCTGGAATGGGACAGCGCCTCGTTCGAGGCCTTCAGTGGGCAAACCTGCCTGGTGCTCAATACCGCGGTGGTCAACGAAACGACGCTCCAGCTGATGCGTGAGAGCGCCGGTGACAAGGTCCAGCTGGCCATCGCCAAGTACCGTATCTAGGGCACCAGATAACCGCGTACGCCGGTAAAGATGATCTGCGCGGCGAGGGCGCACACGAACAACCCCATCAACCGGCTGACAATCTGCAAGCCCTGGTCGCCCAGAATGCGTTCGATGCGGTTGGACAGGTACAGCACCACGCCCACCGTGAGGCTGGCCAGGGCAATGCTGAGGATGGCCATGATCTTGTCATCCCAGTGCGGCTGGCTCACGCCCATCACCAGCAGCGCACCGATGGTGCCCGGGCCGACGGTGAGCGGGATGGTCAGCGGCACAATGGTCACGTCCTGCTGCACGTTGTCGGTCTGTACCGCCGACTTGCCCTGGGCCATGCCCAGCGCCGAGATGAACAGCACGCTGCCGGCGCCGATGCGAAAAGCGTCCACGGTGATGCCGAACACGCTGAAAATCACCCGCCCGAACAGGTACAGCAACACGCTCGACACCAGCGTTGCCAGCGCTACTTTCCAGGCCAGTCGCCGCCGCTCCTTGCTGGAATAACCACGGGTCAGGCTGATAAAACAGGACAGCACGAAGAACGGGCTGTAGAGCACCAGCATCTTCAGGTAAACGCTGAATAACACGTGGAGCATGAGGGCGGCTCGCGGGCGGGGAAAGTGGGCAGAGTCTATCAGGCGACACAGGTCAAATGTGGGAGCTGGCTTGCCGGCGATAGCGGTGGATCAGACAAAAAGTGTGTGATTGACACACCGCCATCGCCGGCAAGCCAGCTCCCACAGGAGACTGCATTTCGGGTCAGGAAGGCGCGTGTTCCGGTCGTTGCTGACGCTGCGCCACCCAGAACTCCACCAGCTCGCGCAACTGCGACAACTCCACCGGTTTGGCCATATGCCCATCCATCCCGGCCTGGCGCGCGCGCTCTTTATGTTCCGAAAGGATATGCGCGGTCAGTGCGACCACCGGCGTTCGAATGCGTTGGTGGCTGACTTCCCACGCGCGCAATTGCTGGGTGGCGGAAAAACCATCGAGGATCGGCATTTCACAGTCCATCAGCACCAAGTCGTAACGCTGAGCCTTCATCGCCTCGAGGGCTTCTTCGCCATTGCTGGCGGTGTCCGGGTTGAGGTTGAGCTTGCCGAGCATGCCGCGGATCACTTTGGTGGAGATGCTGTTGTCTTCGGCCACCAGGATGCGGAAGTCTGCCGGCACGGTCACCGCTGCCGGCGCGCTGATGGCCGCGCGCGGCTGCACCACGCCTTTGCTGCGCTGGGTCAGTTCATCGGCCAGGGTGGTCTTGAGCGTGTAGCCGGCCACCGGCTTGGCGAGGATGCGCTTGATCCCGCAGTTGCGCGCGATGATCTTGCTCGGCGCGTTGCTGATACCGGTGAGCATGATCAGCAGGATGTCGTGGTTCAGGCTCGGGTCTTCCTTGATCTTGGCGGCCAGTTGCATACCGGTCATGCCGGGCATGTTCTGGTCCAGCAGGACCACGTCGAAGTAGTCGCGCAGGTGCGCCTTGGTGCGCAGCAACGCCAGGGCTTCTTTGCCGGACGGCACGGCGCTGACGTTCAAGCCCCAGGCCGTGCATTGCTGCACCAGCACTTTGCGGCAGGTGTCGTTGTCATCGACCACCAGCACCCGTGCGCCTTTGAGCGGGCCGTCGAGGTCGGAGGTCGGGTGTTCCAGGCGTTCCGGGTCCAGCGGCAGGGTCAACCACAAGGTGCTGCCCTGATGGCTGCCGCTCTTGATGCCGAACTCGCCATTCATCAACAGGATCAGTTGTCGCGCGATCACCAGGCCCAGGTGGCCGCTCAAGCGCGTGGCCGAGAGGAAGTTCTTGCTGTGCAGTTCGCTGTGCAGCAACGCGTCACGCTCGGCGGCTTCCATCGGCAGGCCGCTGTCTTGCACGGCGATGCGCAGGCGCGGCTTGGTGCTGCGTTCGTCGAGTGCAACGACGATCAGCACTTCACCTTCGTCGGTCTTTTGCAGGGCATTTTCCAGCAGGCTCAACAACGCCTGGCGCAGACGCGTCGGGTCACCGCTGATCACGCGTGGCACCTGAGGCTGGATAAAGCTGATCAGTTCGACGTTCTGTTGCTCGGCCTTGGCGCGGAAGATACTCAGGCAGTCTTCGATCAATGCGTTGAGGTCGAACTGCACGTCGTCCAGCTCGATCTGCCCGGACTCCAGCTTGGAGATGTCGAGGATCTCGTTGATCAACGTCAGCAGTTCGTTCCCGGCGCTATGGATGGTCTGCACGTAGTCACGCTGCTTGACCGACAGCGGCGTGCCCAGCAGCAGCTCGGTCATGCCCAGCACGCCGTTCATGGGGGTGCGGATTTCGTGGCTGATCTTCGCCAGGAACTCGGCTTTGGCGGCGATCTCGGCATTGCTGGCCGCCAGGTCGCGGCTGAGGCTGAAGCGCGCTTCGACAATTGCGCGCTGGCGTTCGCCCAGGGCCAGGCTCATCAGCAGGCCGCTGAGGCAGATAAAACCGAGCAGCGTGACGATCAAGCCTTGCGGTGCCACCAGCGTCAGGCCGAGCAGGGCAGGCAGGATGATCAGTGTGCCGATGTTGAACACCACCATGCCCGCTACGAACAAACGTGCCGGCCGGTAGCCTTTCTGCCAGTGGTAGGCCGAGACAAACAGCATGCTCAGACCGGCCAGGGCCACCAGGGCGTAAGTGATGATGTTCAGCGGCAAGGTGTTGACGAACAACAGCAGCAGGCCGCACAGCACGATCAGCAGGATGTCGGCCATCAACAGTTTGTTCAGCAGGTGCGGGCCCAGCGGCATGAAGAACCGATAGGCGAACATCAGCCCGCACGGCGCGGTCAGCAGCAGGGCGAGGTAGGCGCCCGGGGTCTGGACAGCATGCCAGTTCGGCAGCCACGGCCCCACCAGGTTGAGCAACAGTGCCAGGCTCAACATCAAGAGCAACTCGCAGGCCGCCAGCCACAGGCTGCTGCGCGAGCGGTGGTAGGCGAAGCGCGTGAGGTTGTGCAGGATCAGCATCAGCAGGCAGCCGAACAACAGGCCGTAGATCAGCGTCTGGTTCTGGTCGGCGGCAGCCAGTACGGCCGGTTCCAGGGTGATGTAGGGGCGCAGTTCGTGTTCCGACACCAGGCGCAGGTACACCTCGAGGGGTTTCTGGCTCTGGGGCATCGGCAGCATGAAATCGCTGCTGGGCAGCGGGCGTTCCGCCTGCGGCTGGCGGGTGCCGGTACTTTGTTGTTCCACCAGGGTGTCGCCGTCCAGTACATAGAGGCTCAGGTGGGACAGGTCGGGGGCAAATACCCGCAGCACTTGCTCGTGCTTGCCAGGTTGCAGCTTGAAACGTACCCACAACGCACCGTCCGGCTCGGCGGCGGTAATCCGGTCCAGTTCGATGGGGCTAAATTGATTGGTGTAACGGGCGGAGCGGATATCGCTCAGTTGCAGGTCGGCCTGTTCATCAAGCAATACTGCCCATCCACTGCCTTGCGCGGCGGCCTGGGCCGGGAACAAGCAGAGCAGGGTCAGCAGACTGACTGTGAAACCTATGGCGATCCTGAGCCAGCGCACGGCGAAATCCCTTCGTAGGTTGATTGCACGGGTTAACTATGCGCGGGGCGACGTGGGTACGGCAAGGGCCAAAGGCCCTTGCCTAACCGAACGGATAGCGACTGGAGGGCAGCTGCTTATTGGTTCTCGCCACGTTCACGGGCAATGGCGCGGTAGCCGATGTCCGTGCGGTAGAAGCAACCTTTCCAGTCGATTTTCGCGGCCAGCTTGTACGCCTGTTGCTGCGCGGCGTCGACACTGGCACCCATTGCGGTGGCGCACAATACACGGCCACCTGCGGTTACAACCTTGCCGTCCTTGAGCGCGGTGCCCGCATGGAACACCTTGCCTTCCAGCGTAGCAGCTGCGTCGAGGCCTTCAATTACATCGCCCTTGGCGTAGTCGCCAGGGTAACCACCGGCCGCCAGCACAATGCCGACGCTCGGACGCGGATCCCATTGCGCTTCAACCTTGTCCAGCGCCTGAGCCAGGGCCGCTTCCACCAGCAGCACCAGGCTCGATTGCAGACGCAGCATCACCGGTTGGGTTTCCGGATCACCAAAGCGGCAGTTGAACTCGATGACTTTCGGGTTACCGGCTTTGTCGATCATCAGGCCGGCGTACAGGAAGCCGGTGTACACATTGCCTTCGTCGGCCATGCCGCGCACGGTCGGCCAGATCACCAGGTCCATCACGCGCTTGTGTACCTCGGCGGTGACCACCGGGGCAGGGGAGTAAGCACCCATGCCGCCGGTGTTCGGGCCGCTATCGCCGTCGCCGACGCGTTTGTGGTCCTGGCTGGTGGCCATCGGCAGGACATTCTTGCCGTCGACCATCACGATAAAGCTGGCTTCTTCGCCGTCGAGGAACTCCTCGATGACCACGCGCGAACCGGCGTCACCAAATGCGTTGCCGGCGAGCATGTCGCGCACCGCGTCTTCGGCTTCTTGCAGGGTCATCGCCACGATCACGCCTTTACCGGCGGCCAGGCCGTCGGCCTTGATGACGATCGGTGCACCTTTTTCACGCAGGTAAGCCAGGGCCGGCTCGATCTCGGTGAAGTTCTGGTAGTCGGCAGTCGGAATCTTGTGGCGTGCCAAAAAGTCCTTGGTGAAGGCTTTCGAGCCTTCCAGTTGGGCTGCGCCGGCGGTCGGGCCGAAGCAGTCCAGGCCGCGGCTGCGGAACAGGTCCACGACGCCGGCCACCAATGGTACTTCCGGACCGACGATGGTCAGGGACACGTTCTTCTCGGCGAAATCAGCCAGCTGCTCAAGGGCCAACACGTCGATGGCGACGTTTTCGCACTTGGCTTCAATGGCGGTGCCGGCGTTGCCGGGTGCGACGAATACTTTCTGGACGCGCGGGTCCTGGGCAACTTTCCAGGCCAGGGCGTGTTCACGGCCACCGCTGCCAATGATCAAAACATTCATTTCAAAAACCTCGGATGACGCAAATTCTGGGAGCACTATGGGCCGCTTTTCTGTGGGAGCTGGCTTGCCTGCGATAGCATCACCTCGGTGTACTTGATACACCGAGGCGCCCGCATCGCAGGCAAGCCAGCTCCCACAGAGGGCCAGTGCCCGCTTGGGATCAAATCTGTCAGTGGCGGAAGTGGCGCATGCCGGTGAAGACCATGGCGATGCCAGCCTCATCAGCGGCGGCGATGACTTCAGCATCGCGCATCGAACCACCAGGTTGGATCACCGCGGTAACGCCAGCCTTGGCCGCATTGTCCAGGCCGTCACGGAACGGGAAGAACGCGTCGGAAGCCATCACCGAACCGGCTACCTGCAAGCCGGCGTGCTCAGCCTTGATCGCAGCGATACGCGCCGAGTTCACGCGGCTCATCTGGCCGGCACCGACGCCGATGGTCTGGCGGTTCTTGGCGTAGACGATAGCGTTGGATTTAACGTACTTGGCGACTTTCCAGGCAAAGATCAGGTCGTTGATTTCCTGCTCGGTCGGGGCGCGCTTGGTCACCACTTTGAGATCGGCGCTGCCGATCATGCCGATGTCGCGGCTCTGTACCAGCAAGCCGCCGTTGACGCGTTTGTAGTCCCAGGCAGCGGCGCGGTCCGCCGACCACTCGCCACAGGCCAGCAGGCGCACGTTGGCTTTGGCGGCAACGATGGCGCGGGCTTCTTCGCTCACGGACGGGGCAATAATCACTTCAACGAACTGACGCTCGACGATGGCTTTTGCGGTTTCAGCATCCAGCTCGCGGTTGAAGGCGATGATGCCGCCGAAGGCGGATTCGGTGTCGGTGGCGTAGGCCAGTTCGTACGCCTGGCGGATACCGCCTTCAGCGTCCGGGCTTACGGCCACGCCGCACGGGTTGGCGTGCTTGACGATCACGCAGGCCGGCTTGACGAAGCTCTTCACGCATTCGAGCGCGGCGTCGGTGTCGGCCACGTTGTTGTAGGACAGCTCTTTGCCTTGCAGTTGGGTCGCGGTGGCGATGCCGACTTCAGCAGGTTTGGCCTCAACGTAGAACGCCGCGCTCTGGTGCGGGTTCTCGCCGTAGCGCATTTCCTGGGCCTTGATGAACTGGCTGTTGAAGGTGCGCGGGAACTGGCTGCGGCCCTCTGTGCTCAGGGTCTCGGCGGCCTGGTTCACGGTGCCCATGTAGTTGGCGATCATGCCGTCGTAGGCGGCGGTGTGTTCGAACGCCTTGAGCATCAGGTCGAAACGCTGGGCGTACGTCAGGCCGCCGGCTTTGAGGCTTTCCAGCACGTTGGCGTAGTCGCTGGCGTTAACCACGATGGCCACGTCTTTGTGGTTCTTGGCAGCCGAGCGAACCATGGTCGGGCCGCCGATATCGATGTTTTCGATGGCGGTCGGCAGGTCGCAACCTGGCTTGTTGATGGTGGCTTCGAACGGATAAAGGTTAACGGCCACCAGGTCGATCGGCTTGATGCCGTGCTCGGTCATGATGGCGTCGTCGATACCGCGACGACCGAGGATCCCGCCGTGGATTTTCGGGTGCAGGGTCTTGACCCGACCGTCCATCATTTCTGCGAAACCGGTGTAGTCCGCGACTTCTACTGCGGCCACGCCGTTGTCCTGCAGCAGTTTGAAGGTCCCGCCCGTGGAGAGGATTTCCACACCCAGGGCTTCCAGCTCCCGGGCAAATTCGAGGATCCCGGTCTTGTCGGAAACACTGATCAAGGCGCGGCGGATCGGCAGGCGGGTAGTCTGGTCGGTCATTTCAATTTCCATCAAAAGCAAAGGAGTCAGCAAAAAAGGCGTCCGTTTTTACGCGGGCGCCTTTCTGGTTTGATTGAATGCTTACAGCAAATCGTACTGCTTGAGCTTTTTGCGCAAGGTGCCACGGTTGAGGCCCAGCAGCTCACTGGCTTTGGTCTGGTTGCCCTTGACGTAGTTCATCACGCTTTCGAGCAAGGGCGCCTCGACTTCGGAGAGCACCAGGTTGTACACGTCCGTGACGGAAGCGCCCTCTAGGTGGGCGAAATAATTGTGCAGCGCCTTCTCGACACTCCCGCGAAGGGTCTGGCCTTCTTCGCTCGGCGTGTTGAGGTGCTGTTTCAAATTGACGTTGTCGCTCACGGGTGTTGTTCCACTCACTAAAGTCTCGGTCATCATCGTCATGCGGCCACCCCCTCTCCGTCCCCTGTCCCCAGGCTCTTGTAACGCTCGCTGAAGAACTCACGAACGTTGGCGCACTGTGCTTCCGTATCATCCAAACGATTGAAGTGGGCGCGAAACTCCCTGGCGCCCGGCAAGGTTGCGAGATACCAGCCGACATGCTTGCGAGCAATGCGTACTCCCATCACGTCTCCATAGAAGGCGTGCAGGGCGGCCAGATGCTCTAGCAGAATACGTTCCACCTCGATCAGCTCCGGTGCCGGCATGACTTCGCCAGTACGCAGAAAGTGCTCGATCTCACGAAAAATCCATGGCCGCCCCTGGGCGGCCCGGCCAATCAACAAGCCATCGGCGCCGGTTGCGTGCAGCACGCGCCGGGCTTTCTCGGCTGAGTCGATGTCGCCATTGGCAAAGACCGGGATCGACACCGCCTGCTTGATCGCGGCAATGGTGTCGTACTCGGCTTCACCGGTGTAAAGGTCGGCGCGGGTGCGGCCATGCACCGCCAGCGCTGTAATGCCTGCCTGTTCGGCGATCTTCGCCACCGTCAGGCCGTTCTTGTTGTCCCGGTCCCAGCCGGTACGAATCTTCAGGGTGACCGGCACATCCACTGCGGCGACAACGGCCTGCAGGATCTCGGCTACCAATTGCTCATCTTTCAACAGGGCGGAACCGGCGGCCTTGTTGCAGACCTTCTTGGCCGGGCAGCCCATGTTGATGTCGATGATCTGTGCGCCCAACTCCACGTTGGCCCTGGCCGCGTCCGCGAGCATCTGTGCATCGCCACCGGCGATCTGTACCGAGCGCGGCTCGGGATCACCTTCGTGGATCATGCGCATCCGCGATTTGCGGGTGTTCCACAAGCTCATGTCGCTGGTGACCATTTCAGAGACTACTAGACCCGCGCCCAAACGCTTGCACAGCTGACGAAAGGGCTGGTCGGTGACGCCCGCCATCGGGGCGAGGATCAAGCCGTTTTGCAATGTGTATGGGCCGATGCGTACCGCCGACATAGGACTTCCCTGTTGTGGGGCCGGATCATTAGAGTTCGAAAAAGGGTTGGCATGATACCCGCTCTCGATGACTGGATAAAGGCTGAATTGGATAAAATCTGAACAGTTATTTCTTTATCGCGGTCGGTTTGGTTGCGCAGCGCCCAGTCAATTATCTGCCGTCAAACCTCGGCGTGCGCGGCGCCTCACTCGGGCGAGTGGAAACTCAGGCTGTAATTCACGGCTTTATTGCCTGGATCGAGGATATCCAGGGAAATATGGATGGGTGTCTGCGAAGGCATTTCGCTCACCCCGGCCAGCTCACCACTGAGGTATTCAGCCGGTTTGAAGCGACGACTGGCAATCAGGCCGCCGTTCAAATCGGCAAAGCGCAGCTCCAGCAGCGGGAAGGGCTGTGAGAACGTCGCGCGGTTATAGATGATTGCGTCCACCACCAGCGCCCCGGCGAACTCGGGATTGCTGCGCACCACCAGGTTGCTGCTCTTGATGTGGGTAATATCGACCCGTGATGGCACGGTGCAACCGAGGGTTGGGCACAGTTGCTGGAACCACGGGCGATAGGCGTCCTGGCGAGCCAGGTCGTCGAATTGATAGGCGATGTACTGGCCCGCCAGGCCCGCGGCGGCCAGCAGCACCAGGAGTATCCAGATGAGGCGACGGCCCCAGCTCGTCGGACGTTTCTGCGCATACAGGTGCAGCGGGTCGTCTTCCAGGTCCTGAAGTACATCGTCGTGAACGCTGGTTTCTGTGCGCGCACGCTTGCGCCGCGGTTGCGGGCGGTCTTCGGGTTCCGGCGCGTCCGCTGCAGCCGTCAGCGGCGTGAACGGCGGGTCGAGGTCGTCTTCGTCGTCGTCAGGTGGAGAACGCAGCGGGGGCTCATCGTCGATATCGTCGATGTTGAACGACATCGATGGCTCGGTGCGCTGCTTGGTCGCAGGCGTCCTGGCCGGTTCAGGCGCGTCTTCGCTTGGTTGGGTGCGCTCTTCGGGCGGCTCGCTGAACAGGCTGGCGGCCCATTTTTCTTCTTCGGCCTTGACGGTGTCGCGGCTGGCGCTGAGGGCATCTTCCTTTTGCCGGCGCTCGCTGCTCGCCTGGCGACGCTCCGCGCCGGGCGGTTGCGTGTGTTGAATCTCGCGGCGTTCAAGCTTGGCCAGTTCTTCGTCCAGGTCCAGGTTGTCCAGGTCCAGCTCTTCGGCGGTCCACTGTTTCTGGCTGATGGCCCGCGGAGCCTGGGGCACTGGCTCAACGGCGTGTTCGGCGACGCCTGGCTGCTCGGGTTCCGGCGCCGAGGTGCTGGCGCGCTGCTCCAGCAATTGGCGCGCGGCATTGAACACTTGCAGGCACGAGCCGCAGCGAACCACGCCACGGGCCACACTCAATTGAGCGTGGCTGACGCGAAAGCGCGCTTGGCAATGCGGGCACTGGGTGACGAAACTGTCGGTCATGCGGCCATCCGATTCAGGCAAGCGCTCATTCTAGCGCCGACGACCGCTGATGCGTACCCAGCCATCACGGTTGGCGATCGGATCCAGATCGAAATCCGCGGCATAGGCCGCAGCCACGTCTTCACCTTGTTCGGCAAGAATGCCCGACAGCGCCAGGCGACCGCCCGGCTTGACCAGGCTCGACAACTGCGGCGCCAGGGAAACCAAAGGGCCGGCGAGGATATTCGCCACCAGCACATCGGCCTGCACCTGGGGCAATTGCTCCGGCAGGTAGAGGGGGAATTTACCTTCAGGGATGTTGTTGCGCCCGGCGTTATCGCGGGAGGCTTCCAGGGCTTGTACGTCGATGTCGGTGCCGACGGCTTCCTTGGCGCCCAGCAGCAGGGCGGCAATTGCCAGGATCCCCGAGCCGCAGCCGAAGTCCAGCACGTTGCAGTCGGTCAGGTCCTGGCCGTCCAGCCATTCCAGGCACAGGGCGGTGGTCGGGTGGGTGCCGGTGCCGAACGCCAGGCCCGGGTCGAGCAGCAGGTTGACGGCATCCGGCTCAGGTGCGGCGTGCCAGCTGGGTACGATCCACAGGCGTTGGCCAAAGCGCATCGGCTGGAAGTTGTCCATCCAGCTGCGTTCCCAGTCCTGGTCTTCGATCACTTCGCTGTGGTGCTCGGGCAGCGGGCCGCCGGTGAGCAACTCCATATGGGCCAGCACGGCGGCGGCATCGGTGCCGTCTTCGAACAGGGCCAGCAAGTGGGTGTGCGACCACAGCGGCGTGGTGTTGAGTTCGGGCTCGAAGATCGGTTGGTCTTCGGCGTCCATGAACGTCACCGAGACGGCGCCGACTTCAAGAAAAGCGTCTTCGTAGGTTTCGGCTTGTTCTGGGCTGATGGCGAGACGGACTTGCAGCCAAGGCATGGCGGGCACCTTTGAAAAAAATGAATGTGCGACGGCGGGGTCGCGAAAGCGCGCAAGTTTACGCGAGCGAACAGCAGAAGACGACTGTGCTGAATGAACACGGACCGAATGTGGGAGGGGGCTTGCCCCCGATTGCGGTGTGTCAGTCTCTGTATCTGTAACTGATCCACCGTTGTCGGGGGCAAGCCCCCTCCCACATTTGGACTATGGACATCTTCAAAGTAGAGGGCTCAGAAACAACAAAGCCGCCCGAAGGCGGCTTTGTTGGGTGGAGCACTTACTGGTTGGCCAGTTTGTGTTCCAGGTAGTGAATGTTCACACCACCTTCGCAGAAGCCTTCATCACGCACCAGGTCCCGATGCAGCGGGATGTTGGTCTTGATGCCGTCTACCACGATTTCGTCCAGGGCGTTGCGCATGCGGGCCATGGCCTCGTCGCGAGTGGCGCCCCAGGTGATCAGCTTGCCGATCAGCGAGTCGTAGTTGGACGGAACCTTGTAGCCGCTGTACAGGTGCGAATCGACGCGAACGCCGTTGCCGCCCGGAGCATGGAAATGCTTGACCAGGCCTGGACTTGGGATAAAGGTTTTCGGGTCTTCGGCGTTGATCCGGCACTCCAGGGAGTGGCCGTGGATCTTCACGTCGTCCTGGGTAAACGACAGCGTGTTGCCAGCGGCGATGCTCAGCATCTCCTTGACGATATCGATGCCGGTGACCATCTCCGACACCGGGTGCTCTACCTGCACACGAGTGTTCATCTCGATGAAGTAGAAGCGGCCGTTCTCGTAGAGGAACTCGAACGTACCGGCGCCACGGTAGTTGATGTCGATGCACGCCTTGACGCAACGAGCCAGTACTTCCTGGCGCGCGGTTTCATCCAGGCCGGGTGCCGGCGCTTCTTCCAGTACCTTCTGGTGACGGCGCTGCAGCGAGCAATCGCGGTCGCCCAGGTGGATGGCGTGGCCCTGGCCGTCGGACAGTACCTGCACTTCCACGTGACGTGGGTTGGTCAGGTACTTCTCCAGATAGACCATCGGGTTGCCGAACCAGGCAGCCGCTTCGGAGCGGGTCTGCTTGGCGGCTTCGATCAGGTCTTCTTCCTTGTGCACCACGCGCATGCCGCGACCACCACCGCCACCGGCGGCCTTGATGATCACCGGGTAACCGACTTCGCGACCAATGCGCAGCGCGGTTGCCTCGTCTTCAGGCAGTGGGCCATCGGAGCCTGGAACGGTTGGCACGCCGGCAGCGATCATGGCGTCCTTGGCCGATACCTTGTCGCCCATCAGGCGAATGGTTTCGGCTTTCGGGCCAATGAAGGCAAACCCGGATTTTTCCACTTGTTCGGCGAAGTCGGCGTTTTCCGCAAGGAAGCCGTAGCCTGGGTGGATGCCATCAGCGCCGGTCACTTCAGCGGCCGCGATGATGTTGGAGACCTTCAGGTACGAGTTGGTCGCCAGTGGCGGGCCGATGCAGATGCTCTCGTCCGCCAGTTTCACGTGCATCAATTCCGTATCGGCCGTCGAGTAAACAGCGACGGTCTTGATGCCCTCTTCCTTACAGGCGCGCAGGATACGCAGCGCGATCTCGCCGCGGTTGGCGATCAGGACTTTTTGCAGTTTCTTCGCAGGTTTCAACATCGAAGGCGCTCCGCGGTTCAAACGATGGTGAACAGCGGCTGGTCGTACTCAACCGGCTGACCGTTTTCTACCAGGATGGATTCGATGACGCCGGCTTTTTCAGCAGTGATGTGGTTCATCATCTTCATCGCTTCAACGATGCAGATGGTGTCGCCCACTTTCACGGTTGCGCCGACTTCAACGAAGGCTGGCGAGGTCGGTGCCGGGGTGCGGTAGAACGTACCGACCATTGGCGACTTGACCACGAAGCCGTTCAGTACAGGCGCGGCAGGTGCGGCTGGAGCAGCGGCAGCAGGTGCGGCGGCTGGCGCAGCAGCGGCCGGAGCCGGTGCTTGCATCTGAGGTGCGTAGAACTGTTGAGCCGGGGTCTTGCTGTGACGGCTGATCCGTACGGACTCTTCGCCTTCCTTGATTTCCAGCTCGTCGATACCGGATTCTTCCAGCAGTTCGATCAGTTTCTTAACTTTACGGATATCCATGAATCATCAACTCCCAAGGGTCGGTCAGGGGCGCTTGGCCGGTTGTTCAATGTGTTCCAGGGCGGCCTCCAGGGCCAGTCGGTAACCGCTGGCGCCAAGGCCGCAGATCACGCCTACTGCTACGTCGGAGAAGTAGGAGTGATGGCGGAAAGCTTCGCGTTTGTGCACGTTGGACAGATGCACTTCGATGAATGGGATGCTCACCGCCAGCAGCGCGTCACGTAATGCAACACTCGTGTGCGTAAAAGCGGCGGGATTGATCAGGATAAAGTCCACGCCTTCGCCGCGCGCGGCATGGATGCGATCAATCAATTCGTACTCGGCATTGCTTTGCAGGTAGAGCAAATGGTGGCCGGCCTCACGCGCCCGTCGTTCAAGATCGAGGTTGATCTGATCGAGGGTGACTGCCCCGTAGACGCCCGGTTCGCGGGTGCCGAGCAGGTTCAGGTTGGGTCCGTGAAGAACCAGTAAGGTCGCCATCGGCTGTTCCTTGTTATTGATGTGGGTACGTCAGAACCCGGCGACTATGCCGCAAAGCCTTTGTGACTGTCCAGTTCTATGCAGTAGGCAGCACGATTAGCGATGATTGCGCAAAATTTGTGACTGGGGTGCAGTATCCAGTCATTGGCAACACTGTCTTGAATACTGTGGATGTCAAATGTGGGAGGGGGCTTGCCCCCGATGCGCTGCATCAGGCAACACATGCAGTGAGTGACACACTGTCATCGGGGGCAAGCCCCCTCCCACTTTTTGCTCTCCATATGGCAGGAGATGGGCTCAAACCCGGAACGCCTGAACCGCCGTATTGAGCTGCCCACCCAGCACCAGCAGGTGTTCGCCCTGGCGGCGGCCCTGGCCGATGCGCAGCAGATTATCCTCACCCAACTGGTGAATCCGCTCGCTGTTGTCGCGAATCTCACTGACGGCGCCACTCTGCTGCGCGGTCACATCGGCGATGCGCACCGACGTGTCGGAAATGGTCTGGATTGCCCCGACGATTTCATCCAGCGCGCCATCCGCTGCCTGGGCTTGCTGGGCGGTGGCCTCGGCGTGCTCGACCTGAGTGCGCATGCCTTGCACCGATTGGTGGGCGGCGGTTTGCAGGCCGGCGATCAGGCTCTGGATTTCGGCCGTGGCGCCGGCGGTGCGTTGCGCCAGCGAGCGCACCTCATCGGCAACCACGGCAAACCCGCGTCCAGCCTCACCGGCCCGTGCAGCCTCGATGGCGGCATTGAGCGCGAGCAAGTTGGTCTGGTCGGCAATCGCGCGAATCACCGTCAGCACGCCGCCGATGGTGGCAGACTCTTCGGCGAGTTTTTCGATCATCTGCGCGTTTTGCTGCACCTCGCCCACCAGGGCATGCAGTCCGGTCAGGCTCAGGCCGATCACCCGCTGGCCCTGTTCCACCGCCTGGCCCGCACTGCGGCTGGCGCCGGCCGCCTGGCTGGCATCGCCGGCGACTTGCTGGATGGTCGCCTCCAGTTCACCCAGCGAATCACGGATCTGCGCCGTATCGCCGGCTTGACGCTCGGCGCCGTCGTGCAGCCCGCTGCTCAGTTCGGCGAGGGCGCGGCTGCTGCCGGCGACTTCTTCGGCATTGCCGCGAATGGTACCCACCAAGTCCACCAGGTAAGCGCGCAAGCGGTTAAGCGAGGCCTCGATGTCGTGCAGTTCGCGGTTGGTCTTGCCCAAGGCAATCGACTGGCTGAAGTCGCCTTCGGCCCAGGTGGACAAGGCCGGTGCGAGGTTGGTCAGTACCCTTGCCAGCCGTCGTTGCAGCGTGTCGATCAGCAGTGCGATGAGCAAAATCAGCCCGATCATCACACCTTGCATCAGGCGCACTTCGCCCTGGATTCTGGCGTGTTGCGCGCGAACAACAGGTTCCAGGCCGGCGATGGCTTGCTGCACGGCAGCAATTTTCAGATGCGTGCTGTCGGCCAGTGCAGTGCGCAGCTGGATCTGATCGCGAGTGCGTTTGAGCTCGGCAGGGTAGCGGGTCAGCAGGCTGTTGAGTTCACGTTTGAGGTCCACGCCGGTGTCTTGCGCTTCGGCTTTTTCGGTGCTTTCCAGGCCCAGCATGGCGGAGAAATCATCCGCGCTGGACGCGGCGCTGGCCTTTACGCCCAGCAGCGGTAACTGCGCCAACAGGTCGGCCTGCGTGCGGATGCTGGCAACTTCGCGCTCCACCTCATCGGCCAGCTCTGCGCGCCCGCTGCTCACCAGCTTGTCGCGGGCCAGAGACAGTTTGCCCAGGTGCTGGGACGCGGCCAGCAGCGGCGGCAAGTAGCGTGCAGCGTCGGGTGAAGTGACGCCCGTGGCGTACTGGCTCAATTGTTCCAGGTTCGCGCCCAGCTCACGTTCGGCTTGCAGCAGCAGGGCTTGCGGGTCGCCGGCCAGTTTGCCGGCAGCCAGCAGGTCGGTTTTGCTGAACGTGTCCAGCTCGACCAGGCTGGGGCGCAGGTTCTGCGCCAGGTCCGCTGGCAGTTCGTCGAGGTGCTGCAGGAGGTTTTCCAGGCTCTGGCCGGCACTGCTCAAACGCAACGCGTCGCCGCTGGCCAGGTAGTCGTCGATATTGCGCGCGGCCTGATTCTGAAATGTCTGCGACAGGCCAAGGTAGCGCTCCATCAGCAAATAAGGCCGTTCCAGTGCCCGTTGCGACCACCATAGCGTCGCGCCAAGGGCCAGGCACACGGCCACCAGCAGAAGGGTATTCAAATTGGTCAGCAGCTTCAGGCGCATGCGTGGTTTCAACCGACAGCAAAAGATAAGTGCCTGAAGTTATTGCGTTTCCATTACAGAGTTATGACGGAATCGGTGGATTCCGGTGAAAAGATGGCACTTTGCTTTGATGTGCGCGCAGCGTGTACGCGGTTGCGTCCGGTGTCCTTGGCGCGGTAAAGCGCCTCGTCTGCCTGAGCGGCCATCATCAAGCTGTCGGAACCGTCGCACAGCTCCACCAGCCCGGCGCTGAAGGTGCACCACAAATCCTGCGGCTGGGCCGGGTAGTGAATTTCGGCAAACCGCCCACGGATTTCGTCCAGCACCTTGCAGGCCGATTCCAGGTCGGTGTCGGGCATCACGATGG
Source organism: Pseudomonas sp. HT11 (assembly GCF_044875395.1). NCBI lineage: Bacteria > Pseudomonadati > Pseudomonadota > Gammaproteobacteria > Pseudomonadales > Pseudomonadaceae > Pseudomonas > Pseudomonas sp. HT11. The sequence goes on from NZ_CP173217.1 coordinate 719,636, forward strand.
CGAATTCTTCACCGCCGTAGCGGCCGATGTAGTCGGTCTTGCGCAAGCGCTGCTTGAGAAACAGCGCCAGGCTCTTGATCACACGGTCGCCCATCGGGTGGCCGTGGCTGTCGTTGACCCGCTTGAAGTGGTCAATGTCGAGCATGGCAAAGCTCAGCGGCTTGTTCTCGCGGCGAGCGCGGAAGCTGCAGTCTTCGAGCAGTTGCAGAATATGGGTGTGGTTGTACAGCCCGGTCAGGCTGTCACGCACCATCCGCGCCTTGAGGTTGCGCGCGCGGGCGGCGCGGTTGCGCACCGTGGTGATCAGGTGGCGCGGCTTGATCGGCTTGGTGAGGAAGTCGTCACCGCCTTCGCTCATGGCGTCCAGTTGCTTGTCCAGGTCGTCTTCGGCCGACAGGTAGATGATCGGCACGCTGACGTAACGGTCATTGTGGCGGATCACCTTGGCCAGTTCGGTACCGGTACAGGCGGGCATGTACATGTCGAGGATGATCAAATCCGGCTGGAAGTCCGCCAGTTCGGCCATCGCCTGGATCGGCTCGATCAAGGTGCGCGTGACGATGCCGGCGCTGTTGAGCAGGCGCTCGGTGTGCAGCGCCTGAGCGCGTGAGTCGTCGATGATCAGCACCTTATAGGGCTCGTACTGCGCGACGCAGGTCAGCACCTCGATCTTTTCCAAAAGGCTTGAAGCCTCAAGCGTGCCAGTGAGAAATTCCTGGCCGCCGGCGCGCACGGCGGCCAGGCGCGTCGGGGTGTCGGTTTCGTGCAGGCTGAAAAACAGCAGCGGCAGCTTTTGCTCCAGGCCTTCCTGGGCTTCGGCGGCGAGCTTGAGGCCCAGGCCTGCACCGCAGAAATCCACATCCATCACGATGGCCGACGGCAGGCGCTCGGCCAGCGACGCGCGAAAGGCTGCCACGCTGTCCAGCGACTGGGCGCTCATGCCAAAAAATTCAAGCTGCTTGGCCAGGCGCTCGGCGCGGTCGTGATCGGCCAGCATCACGTAGATCGGCTTGCGCATGGGGGGCAGGAAGGTTTGTTCCAGCTGGTCGCCCTGGCGCAGGCCGGTGCGGGACAGGCGCTGCATCAGGCGGTTGAGTTCGGTGATCACCTGGCTGCTCAGGCGGCCGCGATTTTCATCCACCGCCTTGAGGGACTCGCCAATTTGCCGCGCCAGCTGGCCGTGTTCCGGCTGCTCGAAACGCTCGGCAAAGCGCAGCAGGCGCAGGTTGGCTTCGCTGAGTTCGGACAAATCGGTGTTCGACCATTCGCTGCGTTGCAGGCGTTGCCAGATCTCAAGAATTTGACGTGCCTGATGAATTACCCGCTGGGCAAAATGGTGCTTGAGACGCTCACGGCTGGGGTCTTCTGGCTCGGTCATATCCTGACTACTAGTTAGGGTGCATGCAGAGGTCGACTGATGGCTCTATGCTAGCACCTCTTTTCTCTCACATGAGTGTCTTGCGTCAATTAAGTAGCGGTCTGGGCCATTCAGTTTTTGACCTGATGGTCGCGCTGCGTAAAAAGCGTGCTTCATTTATAGTCGAACATCCCCTGCGCGCCACTTTCGGTTAAAAGCCCCGCGCCGATGGGCACGATGGGGTAGGGTTGTGGTCGGAGTGTTTGAACGCACCCGGACAAATGACGTGCATGAACTCAAGTGATTGAAAGGATATCGCCATGCTGGACTGGAAAAACCGCGCAGGCAGTGCCAAAGGCCCCGCCCCTGAGCCCAAGTCGGCCAACCGTAGTTACTTTCGCAACCTGCTGATGAGCAAAGCCTTGCTCAGCGTGCTGGGTTTGTACCTGTTGGTGACCGGCGCCCTGGGTTGGTACTGGAGCGAAGAGCCGGCGCTGTTCCCGGTCCAGCAAAATGCCCAGCTTGCCGCCGAGAAGGAAGGCAAGCAGATGGTGGTGGGCTACACCACCGTCGAAACCCTCAAGACCGTGGTTGGCACCTTGCTGAACAAGCCCGGTGGCTACATTTCCAACGACCGTTTCCCGCCGGGCCTGTGGATGGACAACATGCCGAGCTGGGAATATGGCGTGCTGGTGCAAGTGCGTGACCTGACCCGTGCCCTGCGTAAAGACTTCGCCCGTTCCCAGTCGCAGTCGGCCGAAGACGCTGACTTGGCCAAGGCCGAGCCGCGTTTCAACTTCGATAACAAGAGCTGGGTGCTGCCCTCCAGCGAGTCGGAGTACCAGGGAGGCATCAACTCCCTGAGCCGCTATGAAGCGCGCCTGTCGGACCCGAACCAGCGCGGCGCGCTGTTCTATGCACGTGCCGACAACCTGAACAACTGGCTGGGTGACGTCGCGACCCGCTTGGGTTCGCTGTCGCAACGCCTGTCGGCCAGCGTTGGTCGGGTGAAACTGAACACCGCACTGAAAACCGAAGCCCTGGCGCCGGGTGAAGTGCCGCAGGTCGACGAAGAAGTGGTGGAAACCCCATGGATGCAGATCGACAACGTGTTCTACGAGGCCCGCGGCCAGGCCTGGGCCTTGTCCCACCTGCTGCGCGCCATTGAAGTGGACTTTGCCGACGTGCTGGCCAAGAAAAACGCCACCGTCAGCGTGCGCCAGATCATTCGTGAGCTGGAGGCCTCGCAGGAGCCGGTGTGGAGCCCTATGATTCTGAACGGCAGTGGCTTTGGCGTCCTCGCCAACCACTCGCTGGTCATGGCCAACTATATTTCCCGGGCAAACGCTGCAGTTATAGATTTGCGTCAGCTCCTCAACCAGGGGTGATGATGGACGCTTCTCAAAAGGAGGCCGCGCATCGCGCAGCCTCCGACGCTGAACTGATCGACTGGGTCGACGAGCAGGACAACCTGCTCGGTACCCTGGTGCGATCCGACCTGCGCCAACGTGGCCTGATCGGCCGTTGCACCTTTATCTTCCTGTTCAATGCTGCCGGTGAGTTGTGTGTGCATCGGCGCACCCTGAGCAAAGCCATGTACCCGGGTTTCTGGGACACCGCGGCGGGCGGCATGGTGGCGGCCGGCGAGAGCTACGCCGATTCGGCGGCCCGAGAGCTGGAAGAAGAGCTTGGCGTTGCGGGCGTGGAGCTGGTCGAGCATGACCATTTCTACTTTGAAGATGGCGACAGCCGGCTGTGGTGCAAATCCTACTCCGCTGTCTGGGATGGCCCGTTGCGCCTGCAGCCGGAAGAGGTGATGGAAGCGCGGTTTTTGCCCATTGAAATTGTCCTGCAGGAAGCCGAACAAAAGCCTTACTGCCCGGACGCTCAAGAGGGCTTGCGGCGCTATCTGGCCTTGCGTCGCTAAAGTTGCATAAATTGGCGCTATTTGGCTCTTAGCAAGTCGGCTTTTTGCCGTTACACTGCGCGACTTTTCACCCGAACCACCTTTAAGGTTCGGTAGCGCTGCCCCTGCCTGAGTGGGGCTTCGCGGTCGGTAATGCTCCTGGGGAGCGCCGATCAGTCTTTGTCCTCCCAAGAGGATTGCCGGTGGCCAAAAAAGCCGCATCCTTCGCCGCCCTTGGTGGCCTGGTATTTTCCACCGACGCAGGTCGACACTGCCCGGACTGTCGTCAGCCCGTGGATTCGTGCACCTGCAAACAGACCCTGATCCCTGAAGGCGACGGTATTGCGCGCGTGCGACGCGAGAGCAAAGGCCGTGGCGGCAAGACGGTGACCACCATCACCGGCGTGCCGCTGGCCGAAGATGCCCTGAAGGAACTGGCTACCACGCTGAAAAAGCGCTGTGGCACCGGTGGCGCGTTGAAAGACGGCGTTATCGAAATCCAGGGCGATCACGTCGAGTTGCTGTTGGCCGAGCTGATCAAGCTGGGTTACAAGGCGAAGAAGTCCGGCGGCTAGCAGCCTCTGTGAAACCCACCCCGATCGCCGGTTTGCTGAACGCGAACTGTCGTCTCCATGGTTTTCACAGAGCCTGTTCCTGACCGGTGTCTAAACTCTGTCCTGCGAGTGGGGTCTACCTTCCTTACAGGCAAATCGTCATTTTCATTCTTTAGACTTCGCCAGCCTTACAAGAAGGGTGTGGTGATCTTCGACTTTATATAGGGGACTTCGATGTCCGTACGACGCACACGCAAAGACGATGGCAGCCAATGGACAGTTGCGGACAGCCGCAGTGTTTACGGGATTCGCCATTGGGGGGCCGGGTATTTCGCGATCAATGAAGCCGGTCGCGTTGAAGTCCGTCCGAACGGCCCGAACAGCACGCCTGTCGATCTGTACGAACAAGTTGACGAGCTGCGCAAAAGCGGCCTGTCCTTGCCGCTGCTGGTGCGCTTCCCCGACATCCTGCAAGACCGCGTGCGCCAGCTGACCGGAGCGTTCGACGCGAACATCGAGCGCCTGGAATACCAGAGCAAGTACACCGCGCTGTACCCGATCAAGGTGAACCAGCAGGAAGCGGTGATCGAGAACATCATCGCCACCCAGAATGTTTCCATCGGCCTGGAAGCCGGCTCCAAGCCTGAGCTGCTGGCCGTGCTGGCCCTGGCACCGAAAGGCGGCACCATCGTCTGCAACGGTTACAAAGACCGTGAGTTCATCCGCCTCGCGCTGATGGGCCAGAAGCTGGGCCACAACGTGTTCATCGTGATCGAGAAAGAATCCGAAGTGGCGCTGGTGATCGAAGAGGCGGCCAACCTCAAGGTCAAGCCACAGGTTGGCCTGCGCGTGCGGTTGTCGTCCCTGGCGTCGAGCAAATGGGCAGACACCGGTGGCGAAAAGTCCAAGTTCGGTTTGTCGGCGGCGCAACTGCTGTCGGTGGTCGAGCGCTTCCGCGCTGCCGGCCTGGATCAGGGCATCCGCCTGCTGCACTTTCACATGGGTTCGCAGATCGCCAACCTGGCCGACTACCAGCACGGGTTCAAGGAAGCCATTCGTTACTACGGCGAACTGCGCAACCTCGGCTTGCCGGTGGACCACATCGACGTCGGCGGCGGCCTGGGCGTGGACTACGACGGTACCCACTCGCGTAACGCCAGCTCGATCAACTACGACATGGACGACTACGCCGGCGTGGTCGTGGGCATGCTCAAGGAATTCTGCGACGCGCAGAGCCTGCCGCACCCGCATATCTTCTCCGAAAGCGGCCGTTCCCTGACCGCGCACCACGCCATGCTGGTGGTGCAGGTCACTGACGTTGAGAAACACAACGACGAAATCCCGCTGATCGAGAACAAGGAAAACCTGCCGGAAACCGTGCAGTGGCTGGTGGACCTGCTGGGCCCGACCGACATTGAGATGGTCACCGAAACTTACTGGCGCGCCACGCACTACATGAGCGACGTGGCCACCCAGTACGCCGACGGCAAACTGACCCTGGCCGAAAAAGCCCTGGCCGAACAGTGCTACTTCGCCGTGTGCCGTCGCCTGCACAACTCCTTGAAAGCCCGTCAGCGTTCGCACCGCCAAGTGCTCGACGAACTCAACGACAAGCTGGCCGACAAGTACATCTGCAACTTCTCGGTATTCCAGAGCCTGCCGGACACCTGGGCGATCGGCCAGGTCCTGCCGATTCTGCCGCTGCACCGTCTCGACGAAGAGCCGCTGCGCCGCGCCGTGCTGCAAGACCTGACCTGCGACTCCGACGGCAAGATCAAGCAATACGTCGACGAGCAGAGCATCGAAACCAGCCTGCCGGTGCACGCCTTGAACGAAGGTGAAGACTACTTGCTGGGCATTTTCCTGGTGGGCGCTTACCAGGAAATCCTGGGCGACATGCACAACCTGTTCGGCGACACCGACTCGGTGAACATCTACCAGCGTGAGGACGGTTCGGTGTACAGCGCCGGGATCGAGACCCACGACACCATCGAAGACATGCTGCGCTATGTGCACTTGTCGCCGGAGGAGTTGATGACGCACTACCGTGACAAGTGCGCGAGCGCGAAGATCAGTGCGTCGGAGCGTACGCAATTCCTCGACGCGTTGCGTCTTGGTTTGACGCGTTCTTCGTACCTGTCGTCGTGATCTAAGCTGATAGCAATCTAATGTGGGAGCGGGCTTGCTCGCGAAGGCGGTACATCAGTCACACATGTGTTAACTGACCCACCGCTTTCGCGAGCAAGCTCGCTCCCACATTTGGATCTTCATTTGGCAGTGCCTTCCGTGTGGGGTCTGAACGATGTGGAGCAAATGGCTGCAAGCCTTCACCCTGGCATTCGCCGCCTTTCTGGCGGCCTGCTCGCCCATCAAAGTGCTCAACGCACTCACGCCTTCCGACACGTTCACCAAAACCTCCTCCATTGCCTACGGCGATGACCCGCGCCAAACACTCGATGTCTACCGTCCGATCAAGGCATTGCCCAATACCCCGGTCGTGGTGTTTTTCTATGGCGGCAGCTGGAACAGCGGCGCCAAGGATGACTACGGTTTTGTGGGCGAAGCCCTGGCTTCCCGCGGCATCGTGGTGGTGATCGCCGACTACCGGCTCTACCCGCAAGTGCGCTACCCCTCGTTTCTGCAGGACAACGCCCAGGCCGTCGCCTGGACTTATCAACACATCGCCGACTACGGCGCTGATCCCAAGCAGCTGTACCTGATGGGGCACAGCTCCGGCGCCTACAACGCGTCGATGCTGGCGCTGGATCCGCGCTGGCTTAAAGAAGTGAACCTGTCGCCCACAATGCTAAAGGGCTGGATCGGCCTGGCGGGGCCGTACGACTTCCTGCCGATTGAAAACCCTGACGTGAAGCCGGTGTTTTTCTTTCCTGACTCGCCGCCGGATTCCCAGCCGATCAACCATGTCAGCCACGCTGCGCCGCCGAGTCTGTTGATCGCGTCGGTGAGCGACACGCTGGTCAACCCCACGCGCAATACCGGTGGGTTGGCGAAAAAACTGCGCGCAGCGGATGTACCGGTTGAAGCGTTTTACTTCACCAAGACCAGCCACGCGACACTGGTGGCGTCTATCGCTCGGCCCCTACGCTGGCTGGCGCCGGTACTGGACCGCGTCACGGCCTTTATCCAAGCCACTGATTCTGCCGATTCAAGCGCCAGGCAATCGCCCACAAAGTAAGGCTGCGCAGGGCCATGAACAGCAGGAAGGTAAGCCACAGGCCGTGGTTGCCGTACGGCTGCAGTGCCCAGGCGAAGGGCAGCAGCATCGCCACGGTGAGCAGCATGCCGTTGCGCATTTCCCGCGCGCGGGTGGCGCCGATAAACAGGCCGTCCAGCAAGTAGCTCCACACCGCAATCAACGGCAGCACCGCCAGATACGGCAAGTAGATGTCGGCGGTTTCGCGCACGCTGGGGATGTCGGTTTGCATGGCGATAAACAGATGGCCGGCAAAGGTGAACAGCAGCGCGAACCCGACACTGGCGATCAGTGACCAGCCGCAGGCAACCACCAGCGAACGGCGCAGTGCCTGACGATCATGGGCGCCGATGGCATGCCCGCACAGGGCTTCGATCGCGTGGGCCAGGCCGTCCAGGGCATGCGCCGTCAGCAGCAGGCCGTTGAGCAGCAGCGCGTTGGCTGCCACGGTGGCGTCGCCCAATCGTGCGCCTTGCACCGTGATCATGAAAAACACCGATTGCAGGGCGAGGCTGCGGATGAAAATGTCGCGGTTCACCGCCAGCAACGGGCGCCAGCTTTGCCAGGCTTTGAGCGCGGCCCAGGCGATATGCCCGGGGTAGGCGCGCAGGGCGTTTTGCGTCAGGGCCAGGCCGAGCAGGGCGCCGGTCCATTCGGCGATGACCGACGCACGTGCGGAGCCGACCACGCCCCACTCCAGGCCAAGGACGAACCACAGGTTCAAGGCGATGTTGACCAGGTTGGTGGTCAACAGAATCGCCAGCGGCGCGCGGGCGTTTTGCGTGCCCAGGAACCAGCCGACCAAGGCGTAGCTGGCCAGGGCGGCAGGCAGGCCGAACAGGCGCGTGTGGAAAAACTCGCGGGTCAGCTGATTGAGCTCGGGAGAGGGTTGCATCCACTCCAACGCCAGGTGGCTCAGCGGAACGCCGACGGTGCTCAGCAACATCGCCAACCCCAGTGCCAGCAGCAAGCCTTGCAGCAGGATTTGCCGCAGCGCCGCGCCGTCATTGCGCCCGGCGGCTTGGGCGGCGAACCCGGTGGAGCCCATGCGCAGAAAACCCATGGCCCAGGCGAGGAAGGTGTACAGGCTGGCACCGACGGCCACGGCGCCTAACTGGTGGGCGTGGGGCAGGTGGCCGATGACCATGCTGTCGACCAGGGCCACCAGCGGCACCGAAATATTTGACAGGATCATCGGCGCGGCCAGCGCCCAGACGCGACGGTGGGTGGGGCGGTGGCGCCAGTCGGTGAGCAGGGAAGTCATGGAGGCTCCTTTGGGGGGCGGTATTGTAACTGGGCCCCAGCCGCACCGTAGAACCAATGTGGGAGCAGGCAAGCCAGCTCCCACATTTTGATCTCCAGTAGCTGTGGGATTTGGCTGGGATAAGCGAGGATCAAGAACCAAAGCACCCTCCGTCGGTCAATGTGACCAGCACCTCATCGGCCCCTCGCAGGCTGATATATAGTTCACCCCTCGGACCCCTCTCACGACGAGTGCCCCATGCTTAACAAAGGACTGTTCCTGGCCTGCGCGCTGGCCCTGCTGAGCGCCTGCGATTCCTCCGATAAACCGGCTGCCCCGACCGCTCCTGCGGCGGCGACGGTTGCACCCAAACCGGCGAAAGCGGCGGTGGATGTGGCAGCGCTGAAACAGCGTTATGCCGGCCGTGAGTTGAGCGTGGTGGACGTGTCCGAAGTCCAGTTGGACGGGGCCAGCACGCTGTCGGTGAGCTTTTCCATCCCGTTGGACCCCGAGCAGAAATTCGCCGACAAAGTCCACTTGGTGGACAGCAAGTCCGGCAAGGTCGATGGCGCCTGGGAGCTGTCCGATAACCTGATGGAACTGCGCCTGCGCCACCTCGAGCCGCAGCGCAAACTGGTGCTGACGGTTGACGCTGGCGTGAAGGCGGTCAACGACAACAAGCTCGCTGCCGAGTACACCGCACGCCTGGAAACCCGTGACCTGCAAGCCACTGTCGGCTTTGCCAGCCGCGGCACCTTGCTGCCGACCCGTCTGGCTGAAGGCCTGCCGGTGATCGCGCTGAATGTCGACAAGATCGACGTCGAATTCTTCCGCATCAAACCCGAATCCCTGCCCTCGTTCCTCGCGCAGTGGGGGCGTAACACCAGCCTGCAGAGTTATGAATCGCGCGAACTGCTGCCCATGGCCGACCTGGTCTACGGCGGCCGCTTCGACCTGAACCCGGCGCGCAATACGCGCGAAACCCTGTTGCTGCCGATCGCCGGCCTCAAGCAATTGCAGCAGCCAGGCGTGTACCTGGCGGTGATGCGCGCCTCGGGCACCTACAACTATTCGCAACCGGCCACGCTGTTCACCTTGAGTGATATCGGCCTGTCGGTGCACCGCTATGCCAATCGCCTGGATGTGTTTACCCAAGCGCTCGAAGGCGGCAAAGCGCTGGAGGGCGTGGACCTCGAAGTGCTGGATGCCGAAGGCCGTGTGCTGGGCCAGGGCAAGACCGAAAAGGGTGGCCATGCCGAGTTGCCGTTGCCGAAAAAAGCCCAGGTGTTGCTGGCCAAGCTTGGCGAACAAACCAGCCTGCTGCGCCTGGACAGCGCCGCGCTGGACCTGGCCGAGTTCGATATCGGCGGCCAGCCGGCGCACCCGCTGCAGTTTTTTGTGTTCGGCCCACGTGACCTGTATCGCCCCGGTGAAACCGTGCTGCTCAACGCCTTGTTGCGCGACAAGGATGGCAATGCCGTCAAGCCGCAACCGGTGAGCGTGGAGGTGCGCCGGCCGGATGAGCAGGTCAGCCGCAAGTTCGTGTGGGATGCCGATGCGTCGGGCCTCTATCAGTACCAGCTGCAATTGGCCGGTGAAGCGCCGACCGGGCGCTGGCAACTGGTGTTCGACCTCGGCGACGGCAAGCCGCAGCTGTATGAGTTTCTTGTCGAAGACTTCTTGCCCGAGCGCCTGGCGCTGGAACTCAAGGGCAGTGACACAGCCTTGAGCCCGGCGGATAACCCGGTGATTCACGTCAATGGTCGCTACCTCTACGGCGCACCGGCATCGGGCAACCGCGTCAGCGGGCAAGTGTATGTGCGCCCGTTGCGCGAGGCGGTCAAATCGCTGCCGGGCTACCAGTTCGGCTCGGTCACCGAAGAAGAACTGAGTCAGGATTTCGAGCTGGACGAAAGCGTGCTCGACGCCAAGGGTCAGGAAGACCTGACGCTGGAAAGCAAATGGGCCGAGGCCAAATCACCCCTGCAATTGATCGTGCAGGCCAGCCTGCAAGAGTCGGGTGGGCGCCCGATCACTCGGCGCCTGGTGCAGCCGATCTGGCCGGCCGAGCAACTGCCGGGCTTGCGTGGCTTGTTCGACGGCAAGGAAACCGACGGCGATGGCCCAGCAGAATTCGAAGTGCTGCTGGCCAATCAGGACGGGCAGAAACTCGCCGCGCAAAACCTCAAGGTGCGCCTGGTGCGTGAGCGCCGCGACTACTACTGGAACTACTCGGAAAGCGACGGCTGGAGTTACCACTTCAACGAGAAATTCCTCAACCTCGACGAACAGACCCTGAACATCAAGGCGGGCGACACCGCCAAGGTCAGCTTCCAGGTCGAGTGGGGCCCGTACCGTGTCGAGGTCGAAGACCCGCAAACCGGGCTGGTCAGCAGCCTGCGTTTCTGGGCCGGCTACCAGGCCCAGGACAACACCGAAGGCGGCGCCGTGCGCCCGGACCAAGTCAAATTGGCGCTGGATAAACCGGCGTATGGCGATGGCGATACCGCCAATGTCACCGTCACGCCACCGGCGGCCGGTAAAGGCTACCTGCTGGTGGAATCCAGTGAAGGGCCGCTGTGGTGGCAGGAAATCGATGTGCCGGCCGAAGGCAAAAGCTTTGCCGTGAAGCTTGACCCGAAATGGTCGCGCCATGACCTGTACGTCAGCGCGCTGGTGATTCGTCCGGGTGAGCGCAAAGCCAATATCACGCCTAAACGGGCCGTGGGCTTGTTGCACCTGCCATTGGATCGCACCCAGCGCAAACTCGGCCTGACCCTTACCGCGCCGGAAAAAATGCGCCCCAAACAACCGCTGACGGTGAAGATCGCCGCCAAGAACGCCGACGGCAGCGTGCCCAAACAGGTGCATGTGCTGCTGGCGGCCGTGGACGTGGGCATCCTCAATATCACCGAATACCCGACACCGGACCCGTACTCCAGCCTGTTTGGTCGCAAGGCCTATGGCGTGGACCAGTTCGACATTTACGGCCAGTTGATCGAGGCCGGCCAGGGTCGTTTGGCCAGCCTGGCGTTCGGTGGTGATGCGGCGCTGGCCAAGGGCGGCAAACGCCCGGACACCAGCGTGACCATTGTGGCGTTGCAGAGCGCGCCCGTGACCTTGAATGAACAGGGCGAGGGCGAAGTCAGCGTCAATATCCCCGACTTCAATGGCGAATTGCGCCTGATGGCCCAAGCCTGGAGCGATGATCGGTATGGCATGGCCGAAGGCAAGACGGTGATTGCCGCGCCGCTGATTGCCGAGCTGTCGGCGCCGCGCTTTCTCGCCGGTGGTGACCAGACGACGTTAGCGCTGGACCTGTCCAACCTGTCGGGCAACGCGCAGAAACTCGATGTGCAATTGAGCACCGAAGGCCAGCTGGAGTTGGTCAACAGCGGCGCGCAGTCTGTTGAACTCAAGCAAGGCCAGCGCACCACCTTGCGCATCCCGGTCAAAGCCTGGGGCGGGTTAGGGCGGGGCAAAGTCAAGGTCACGGTAAATGGCCTGGACCTGCCGGGGGAAAACCTGCCGCCGTTCAGCCGCGAGTGGACCCTGGGCGTGCGCCCGGCCTACCCGGCGCTGCTCAAGCATTACCGCGCAGTGCTCAAGGATCAGCCGTGGAGCTTGCCGGTCGGCAGTCTGGATCAGTTCGATGCCTCGGGGCGTGATGCGCTGCTGAGCCTGTCGAGCCGGCCGCCGTTGAACCTCGGCGCGCAGATCAGTGCGCTCAAGGCGTACCCCTATGGCTGCCTGGAGCAGACGGCCAGCGGCCTGTATCCGTCGCTGTATGCCGACGCTGCCCTGCTCAAGCGCCTGGGCGTCACGGGCGAGTCGGACAGTGAACGCAAACGCAAGATCGAGCTCGGCATCGAGCGCCTGCTGGGCATGCAGCGCTACAACGGCAGCTTTGGTTTGTGGGGCGCCGACGGCGAAGAGGAATATTGGCTGACTGCTTATGTCACCGACTTCCTGCTGCGCGCCCGCGACCAGGGCTTTGCCGTGCCGCCTGAAGCGCTGAAGAAAGCCAGCGAGCGCCTGCTGCGTTATGTGCAGGAACGCAACCTGATCGAAGTGGATTACAGCGACAACGCCGACCACACCCGCTTTGCCGTGCAGGCCTACGCCGGCATGGTGCTGGCACGCAGTCAGCAAGCGCCGTTGGGCGCGTTGCGCAGTATCTTCGAGCGCCGCAGCGAGGCGCGCTCCGGGTTGCCGTTGGTGCAGTTGTCCATTGCCCTGCAAAAAATGGGCGACCAGCCACGTGCCGATCAAGCCTTGCTTGCCGGCCTGGCGGCGCAACGCGATGCCAACGAGTGGCTGGCCGACTACGGCAGCCCGCTGCGTGACCAGGCGATGATCCTGGCTTTGCTTGAAGAAAACGACTTGGCCAAGGGCAAACGCGAGGAGCGTTTGTTTACGCTCTCGGACCAGTTGGCCGCCAGCCCTTATCTCTCGACCCAGGAACGTAATGCACTGTTCCTGGCCGGGCGCCTCGGGTTCTCACAGCCGGAGTCGAACTGGCAGGTGTCGCTGACCGGCAGTGGCGGTGTGCAAACGTTGAACAACCAACAATCGACGCTGGCGCTGGATGGCAAGCAGCTGTCCAGCGACCTGACCCTGAGCAATCAGGGCGAGGCGCCGGTTTACCAGCAACTGACGATCTCCGGTTACCCCCAAGTGCCACCGGCACCGGGCGGCGACAACCTGAGTATCCGCCGCGAATACCTGGGCATGAATGGCCAGCCGTTGAACCTGCATAACGTCAACAGTGGCGACCTGGTGCTGGTGCATGTGGCGGTCAGCGCCAAGCAGCGGGTGCCGGACGCGTTGGTGGTTGACCTGTTGCCGGCTGGGCTGGAGCTGGAAAACCAGAACCTGGCACAAAGTGCAGCCAGCCTGGAAAACGCCAGCAGCCAGGTGAAGGAGTGGCGCGAGTCGATGCAGAACGCGTCGCTCAAGCACCAGGAGTTCCGCGATGATCGCTATGTGGCGGCGATGAACCTGGAGGGTTATGGCGCCACCACGCACTTGTTGTACCTGGCGCGGGCGGTGACGCCGGGGACTTATCGCGTGCCGCCGCCGCAGGTGGAGTCGATGTATCGGCCGAACTGGCAGGCGGTGGGGGAGACGCCGGCGGATTTGGTGATCAAGGGGCGCTGATACCTGGCGGTAGGAATGGGGTTTAAATGTGGGGGCTGGCTTGCCTGCGATGGCGGTGGGTCAGCCGGCACGTTTGGTGGCTGATAGATCGCTATCGCAGGCAAGCCAGCTCCCACAGGGGATTGGGGGGGCTTGGGGTTTAGTGCACAACCCAGCTGAGTAGCCAGAGGCCGAGCATTAGCCAGATGACGCCCAGGATGATCGAGGCGCGCATGAAGGCGCGAACGGCCGAATACAGGAAGAGCAGGCCGATGATCAGGGTGATGATGCTGATGATCGAGGTGTCCATGCCCAGTGCGCGGGACATGCCATTGACGAAGTCGCCACCGGCATGGGTGAGCATATTGAACAGCCCACTGAAGAATTCGACGATGTAGTGGATGATCAGGCCAATCGTGTTACCCAACCATCCGAAAAAGTCTGCTTGCATAGGTGTGTCTCGATGAATAAGTGGACGAAATTGCCAGCACTGGGCCTTTGGTCGCGAAGGGTCGCGGCTAGTTCCGTGAAGCATAGAGGTTTGCGCGGTTGAATTTGCGATTTGTTGTGGGTGGGGTGGGGCCGTTGTGAGTGAGTTGACTGACAAATCGCTTTCGCGAGCAAGCCCGCTCCCACATTTACTGGGCTGGGCATTTGGATGTGTGTTGGCAGTCATTGCCCTCTTGTGGCTGGCGGATCGTATTTGGCCGTTGCCGCTGCCCAAGGATGATTTGGCGCGGGTGGTGCTGGCCGAGGATGGCACGCCGTTGTGGCGCTTTGCCGATGCCAATGGCGTGTGGCGGTATCCGGTGCAGACCCGTGAGGTGTCGCCGTATTACCTGGACGCGCTGCTCACCTACGAAGATCGCTGGTTTTACGAGCACCCCGGCGTGAACCCGCTGGCGCTGGTGCGGGCGACGTGGCAGAACCTGACCGGCGCGCGGGTGGTGTCGGGCGGCAGCACCTTGTCGATGCAGGTGGCGCGGTTGCTCGACCCGCATTCGCGCACTTTCCACGGCAAGCTGCGTCAGCTGTGGCGCACCGCGCAGTTGGAATGGCATTTGTCCAAGGACGAGATCCTCAATCTGTACCTGAACCGCGCGCCCTTTGGCGGTACGTTGCAGGGCGTGGCGGCGGCCAGTTGGGCGTATTTGGGCAAGTCCCCGGCGCAGCTGACCCATGCCGAAGCCGCGTTGCTCGCCGTATTGCCTCAGGCGCCGAGCCGTCTGCGCCCGGATCGCCACCCGCAACGCGCCCAGCAGGCCCGCGACAAAGTGCTGCGCCGCCTTGCCGAATTCCAGGTATGGCCGCAATCGGCCGTTGATGAAGCCCTCGAAGAGCCGCTGTTGCTCGCCCCTCGGCTCGAACCCAGCCTCGCGCCGTTGCTGGCCCGCCGCCTCAACCGTCCGGACAGCCCGCCGCTGATCCGCACCACCCTGGACGCGACGCTGCAACGCCGCCTCGAAGACCTGCTGCTGGGTTGGCGCGCGCGGCTGCCGGAACACACCTCCGCCGCCATTCTGGTGGTGGAAGAAGAAACCATGGCCGTGCGCGCCTACCTCGGTTCGGTGGATATCAATGACGCCAAGCGCTTTGGCCATGTGGACATGATCAGCGCGCTGCGCTCGCCCGGCTCCACCTTGAAACCCTTTCTGTATGGCATGGCGATGGACGAGGGGTTGATCCACTCCGAATCGCTGCTGCAGGACGTGCCCCGGCGCTATGGCGATTACCGGCCAGGCAACTTCTCCATGGGTTTCAGCGGTGCAGTGCCGGCGAGTACGGCGCTGTCCAGTTCATTGAATTTGCCGGCGGTGCAATTGCTGGAGGCCTATGGGCCGAAACGGTTTGCTGCGCAGATGCGCATCGGCGGCGTGCCGCTGGCATTGCCGGCGTTGGCCGAACCGAACCTGGCGCTGATTCTGGGCGGGGCGGGCAGCCGTCTGGAAGACTTGGTCAGCGGTTACAGCGCCTTTGCCCGCGACGGCAGGAGTGCTGCTATCCGATTACAGCCGGACGATACGCTTAAAGAACGGCCTTTATTGTCGCCAGGGGCCGCCTGGATTGTGCGGCGCATCCTCAGCGGCCAGGCGCGGCCCGACCGAGATCCGCGTGCCGAGCTGGTGCAGCGCCCGGTGCTGGCCTGGAAAACCGGCACCAGCTATGGCTTTCGCGATGCCTGGGCGATGGGGGTGGGGCCGCGCTACTTGATCGGCGTGTGGATTGGCCGACCTGACGGCACGCCCGTACCGGGGCAGTTCGGGCTGGCCTCGGCGGCGCCGTTGATGTTGCAGGTGCATGACGTGCTGACCAACCGCGACAGCCAGCGCGGGATCAGCGCGCCCGCCAAGCCGGTGCCTGCCAATGTTGGCGTGGCCGCGATCTGTTGGCCGCTGGGCCAGCCCATGAGCCGCAGCGACCCCAATTGCCGCCGCCAGCGCTTTGCCTGGACGCTGGACAACACCACGCCGCCGACCTTGCAGGCGTTGGACCAGCCGTTGAGCATGGGATTGGTGGAAAGCGTGTGGGTCAATGCCAAAGGCTTGCGGGTGGACGCGCATTGCTCTGGGGCAGTGTCAAAAAATATCGCCTTGTGGCCGGCACCGCTGGAGCCTTGGCTGCCTAGGGTGGAGCGCCGCGAGGCGCGCATCCCGGCTGCCGACCCCGACTGCCCACCGCCAGCGCTGGCCGCCTCGTCGCCGCTGTCCATCGTCGGCGTACGCGAAGGCGACCAACTGCGCCTGCCCGCCGCCAGCCAGCAGGCCCTGCACTTGAAAATCTCTGCCCTGGGCGGCAGTGGCCGGCGCTGGTGGTTCCTCAACGGCGCGCCACTGGGCGACAGCGCCAACCAGGACAGCATCAACGCCAGCTTCGAACAACTGGGCCGCTACCAGCTCAGCGTCCTCGACGAAGCCGGCCAAACCGCCCGCCTCGAATTCAGCGTCGTCGATTAGCCATCCCAACCCACCCAACCCACCCCAATCCATTGTGGCGAGCGGGCTTGCCCCGCGTTGGGCTGCGCAGCAGCCCCAGAAATGTATCGCGTTGTCAGATTTCAGGGCCGCTTCGCGCCCCAACGCGGGGCAAGCCCGCTCGCCACAACAAGCCGCTCGCCACAACATGCCCGCGAACACCTATCAAATGCAGGCGCTGGCTTGCCTGCGATGGCGCCCTCAAGCACACCGCCGGGATTCACTTGCCTTCATCCCTGATCCCCCCGAAGCTATACACCTTCAGGAGCCCCCGCATGAACCTCGAACACCTCACCGAACGCCTGCACCGCATCCGCGATAACAACGACTGGAAGCAGTTCCACAGCCCGAAAAACCTGGCCATGGCCGCCAGTGTGGAAATGGCCGAGCTGGTGGAAATCTTCCAATGGCTGAGCGAAGACCAATCGCGCCAGCTACCCGCCGACACACTCGCCCACGCCGGGCAGGAAGTCGGCGATATCGTGTTGTACCTGCTGTTGCTGTGCAGCGAGTTGGGCCTGGACATGAACGAGGTGGTGCGCGCCAAACTGGCCGACAGCGAACGGCGGTTTGCCCATGAGTGATCGTCATTTCGACCAACTGGCCACGCGCTTTGCCGAGAAAATCTACGGCGGCGCCAAAGGCGCGATTCGCCTGGCGGTGCTCCAGGCCGACCTGATCGAAGCCCTGCCGGACCGTCCATTGCGTGTGCTGGATATCGGCGCGGGCCTTGGGCATATGTCGCTGTGGCTGGCCGAGCGCGGCCACCAAGTGACCTTGGCCGAGCCCGCCGAGCCGATGCTCGAAGGCGCTCGCCAACGCTTTGCCGACGCCGGCCAGAGCGCAACCTTTATCCACGCGCCCTGGCAGGAACTGCTCGGCCAACTCACCCAACCTTACGACCTGGTGCTGTGCCACGCCGTGCTGGAATGGCTGGCCGAACCCCATGCGGTCCTGCCGGTGCTGCACCAGCTCACCGTGCCGGGCGGCTGGCTGTCGCTGGCGTTCTATAACCGCGATGCGCTGATTTACCGCAACCTGCTCAAAGGTCACTTTCGCAAAATGCGCAAGAACGACATGGCCGGCGAGAAACAGAGCCTCACCCCGCAACAGCCGCTCGACCCACGTGAGTTGGCGGCGCAACTCGAGGGGCTCTGGCAGGTCGAAAGCCAAAGTGGCGTGCGGGTGTTCCACGACTATATGCCGGTGGAATTCCAGGCCCGCGCCGATTTACAGGATTTGTTGGAGATGGAACTCGCTCACCGTCGTCACCCAAGCTTTGCCGGACTTGGGCGTTATTTGCACTGGATTTGCCGTCCGGTTTAAGCGGCCCAGTCTGCGGAGGTCGAAATGCGTCGTCTCTGTTTGATCCTGTTGTCGGTGGGCTTGAGCGCCTGCTCCAGCCCCAATCCCTACGTGGCCGCTTCGGCGCCGATGCCGCCGGCACCGGCCCAGGCGGCCAACACCTTTGATGCCAGCGCCTACCCGGCCCCGGTGCGCGACTATGGCGCCTACCGCAGCTGGGGCTGGCTCAACGGGCAACTGCCGGCGGGCACGGCCTGGGCCGACTCGGCGCAGATTGCCGAGGCGGTCAGCGGCGCCCTCGACCAGCGTGGCCTGCGGCCCTTGCATGACAACCGTGCGCCCGACCTGCTGGTGAGCGCCGATGTGCGTCTGGAAAAACGCCTGCGCCAGGTCCAGGACGACTATGGCTACGGTTACGGCGGCTATAACCGCTATGGCAATGGCTACGGCATGTACAACACCGTACCGGTGGTGCGCACTTATGAAGTGACGGTCGCCGTGGCGCGCATCAGCCTGTTCGATGCCCGCACTCGCCAGCCGGTGTGGAGCACCAGCGCCGAAACCGCCAGCCAGGGCAGCCTGAGCCAACGGGCCGATGCCTTGCGTGAAGCGATGCAGAAGGCAATGAGCGCCTATCCACCCAGTTAGCAGCTATTCTCATTTCAGGCTGAAGCGTCTTTTGGAGATAAACCATGTTTCGTCGCATTGCCGCACTTGCTGTTGTCGTGTTGCTGGGCGGTTGCCAGTCCAACCAGGTCAACCACGACTTTGACGCCAGCCGCGACTTCGGCGCCTACCGCAACTGGGCCTGGAAAGACCCGGCGCTGCAATATCGCCCGGATGATCCACGGATCAAGAGCGACCTCACCGAGCAGCGCATCCGCCAGGCCGTCGGCGAACAACTTGACCAACGCGGCCTGCGTCCCGCCGCAGCCGGCACCAAGGCCGACCTGAACGTGCAGGCTTACCTGATCGTCGAAGACCGCCAGCAGCAAGTCACCACCAATTACGGCGGCGCCTGGGGTGGCCCATGGAATGGCTATTGGGGCGCGCCGATGTACAACGAAACGCGCAGCATCACCTACAAAGTCGCAACCATCCAGATCGACTTGCTGGACGGCAAGGACGGCAAGCTGGTGTGGCGCGGCAGTGACGAGCAGATGATGGCCAGCAGTCCAAATCCACAGGATCGCAACAACGCCATCCGCACCACCGTCAGCAAAATCCTCTCCAACTACCCACCCCACTAAACCTTTCCCCAATTCCCTGTGGGAGGGGGCTTGCCCCCGATAGCGGAGTGTCAGCCAATAATGCTGTGACTGACCCACCACTATCGCGGGCAAGCCCGCTCCCACATTGGATCTCCTGCTGCCTTGAGTCAGCGCAGCCCTCAGCCCTTGTCTACACTCAAAGACACCCCAGGAGAGTAAGCGCTCGGCGACTCGCCGGCACAGGAGTGCTCGATGTCTCCCCGATTTCATGGCAAGCAGCGCGGCGCCATTGGCTTGATGGCCGCCGGCGTATTGGCGGTGGTGTTGGCGTTTACCCTGCTGGTGATCGACAGCGGCCGTTTGTACCTGGAAAAGCGCAAGTTGCAAGGCGTGGCGGACACCGCAGCGCTGGAAGCCGTCAGCCGCAACGGCACCTGCCTGGCGGGGTTGAGTGCGGCGGCCTACGCCGGGCAAAGCGTGGCGCGCAATTATTTCGTGGTGGGCAACGGCAACACCCTGGTGACCAGCTGTGGCTCCGTCACCACTGGCGCCTCGGGCCAGCGCACGTTCAGCGCAAACCCCGCGTTGTCGTCAGCGATCCAGGTAGTGGCCAGCAAAACCGTCACGACCAGCGTGGCCGGCGGGGTGTGGGCACTGTTTTCCGGCAACCCGGTCAGCCTCAACACGGTCTTGTCAGCCACGGCGGTGGCGGCCAAGCCCACGCCATCCTTGGCCCAACTGACCATCAACAGCACGTTGGCCAGCGTCAATAGCGCCAGCGCAAGCCTGTTGAACCCCTTGTTCAGCGGCTTGCTCGGCGGCAACCTCAACCTGACGCTCGCCGGCTGGAATGGCTTGCTCAACACCAATATCAGCCTGCTCAGTTACCTCGACCAACTGGCGATCAACCTGGGCGTGACCGCAGGTAACTACACCCAACTGCTCAACACCAATGTCACCGCCTCGCAATTGATCCAGGCCGCGATCACGGTGCTCACCGCCAACGGCGCGACGGCGGATGTATTGACGGCCCTGGGCAGCTTGAAAATCGCCGCCATCAACCAGGCCCCGCTGACCCTCGGGCAGATCCTGCAGTTGCAGACGGGCATCACCGCCGCCGCGCTGAATGCCAACCTGCAGGTGTTCCAGCTGATTCAGGGCGTGGTGCAGTTGTCCAACAGCCAGAGTGCGGCTGCCGCGATCTTGCCCGTCAGCCTGCTGGGGCTGGCCAACATCACCACCCAGGTCAAAGTGATCGAGCCGCCGCAACTCTCCGCGATGGGTGACCCGGCGCTGGCCGCGGCCAATCCCCAGGGACCGAATGCGATTTATGTGCGTACCGCCCAGGTGCGCACCGAGGTGACGGTCAGCCTGCCGGTGCTGAGCAGTTTGTCGGGGCTCACCACGGCCGTGAATAACCTGGTGGGGCCGCTGACGCCGGTGGTCAACAGCCTGTTGAGCCTGAACCTGGTGAGCACGATCAACTCGGCGCTGTGTTTGCTGGGGGCCGGCTGCCAACAACTGGATCTGCTGGCGTTGCCGGGTAACCTGCCGCTCAATATCGTGCTGGATGCCGGCGGCGCCAGCAGCTATGTCACCGCCTACAGTTGCCCGACGGGCAGCGCTGGCACCAAGAGCCTGACGGCCTACACCACCACCTCGCTGGCGTCGCTGAATGTGGGCGCCATCACCAATGCGTTTTCCAGCACGTTACCGATGACCGTGGCGCCTTTGGCGCTGATCGACATCGGCACCAAGACCTGCCATGAAATCCTCGGAGTCGGCACCTGCGGGACGCGTGTACCGTTTGCCGCCGGTGGCGTCGCGATCAAGGTGCTAAGCCCGATTGCGGCGAGCAATCAAACCCTGGTGTTCTCCAGTACTGCGCCATTCGCCACGCCGCCTAACGTGGGCCTCACCCCGACCTATCAGGCGGCCGCGCCGGCGACCAATGTGGTCAGCAGCCTGTCGACCACGCTTAATGGCGTAGGCATTACGGCGTACCAGCCGGTCGGCAGTAACCCGCTGGGCGCACTGGCGGCAAGTGTCGTGTCGCTGCTCGGTGGCGTCAGCGCCATCGTCACCCCGGTGGTGGATAGCCTGCTGGGCCCGCTGCTCAACCCGATCCTCAACAACCTGTTGAACATGTTGGGCATCAGCCTGACGAATGTGAACGTGGGCGCCAACCTCACCTGCGGCCAGACTGGTGAGGCCTACCTGGTGATCTAAGCGTCGGTGGCCCTGGGCAGCTCCACACAAAACCGTGCGCCCTGTTCGCCATTGCTGACGCTCAGGCGTCCGCCCATGTTCTCGACGATGCCGTAGCTCACCGACAGGCCCAGCCCGGTGCCCACGCCAATGGGCTTGGTGGTGAAGAACGGTTCGAAGATCCGCTCCAGCAAGCGTGGGTCAATGCCCCCGCCATTGTCCTCGACCCAGATGCGCACGTGACGGCTATCGTGTTCGGTGTGCACGGCGATCCACGGGCGCAACTCAGGGTTTTTTTCGCGCTGGCCCAGCAGGGCATCGCGGGCGTTGACCATCAGGTTGATCAGCACCTGTTCAAGCTGGTCGACGTAACCTTTGACCTGCACGGGAACGTCCGCCTGGGTCAGGCGGACTTCCACGCCTTTGCCGCGCAGGCCTTCGCTGAGCAGCGAGAGCGTGCCCTCAACTGCCTGCGCCGGGTCGAATGGTTGTTGCTCGACTTCCGAGCGGCGGCCGAACACGCGCATATGGTCCACCACCCGGGCTGCGCGTTGAACCTGGGCGTCGATGCGCTGGAGTTTTTCGGTGAGGTAGTCGACCTGCACGTTGCCACTGCCCAGGCGCTTGAGCACATTGACGATGGCCATGCGCATCACGTTCAGCGGCTGGTTGATCTCATGGGCCAGGCCCGTGGCCATTTCGCCGAGGGTGGCCATTTTTGCGCTTTGCGTCAGTTGCTGCTGCGAGCGACGCACTTCGGTGTTGTCGCGGCCCACGGCCTGCACCTCGACCAGGGCGCCGTGCTCATCGAACACGCCGCGGTCCGACCAGACCCACCAGGCGTGTTCGCGCCCGGGCAGTTGCAGGCTGATTTCGGCGGTGCTGACCGGGAACTCCGGAGTCAACTGCCGGATGCGCTGCACAAACGCCTCGCGCTGTTCGGCTGAGAGCCAGTCGCCCAGGTTCAGCCCGCGCAACTGTGCGGGACGGCATTCGAGGTAGTTGGCCAATGGCGTGTTACCGAAGGTCAGGGTCAGGTCCGGGCGGTAGCGGCAGATCATCGCCGGGGAGTCTTCCACCAGAATTCGGTAACGCTCCTCGCTGGCTTTGACCTGTTGCGCAGCCACGGTCGCGTCGGTGACGTCCAGCCACAGGCCAATCGCTTCCACCGGCAGGCCCAGGTCGTCGCGCAGCAATTTGGCTTCATCAAGCAGCCAGTGGTAATTGCCCTGTTTGTCCTTCACACGGTAACGACTGCGCACGCTGCCTTCGCGCAGCAGTTGGCGCGTGCGCTGGAAGTACAGGTCGCGGTCGTCGGGATGCACCCATTGCACCAGGCTGTCGTGGCTGCACTCGGCGAGAGTGCGGCCCAGCAACGGCAGCAGGCTGTCACTGAAAAACACCGGCAGCAGCGCGCCGTTCACGTAGCGTTGCACGTAGATCACCGCCGGTGAGCTGGCAATCAGGTTATCCAGGCGAGCATGGGCGGCGTCGGCGTGCACCTGCTGGTTCTTGATGTCGCTGATGTCGAGCATGAACCCGACCCAGCGGCGTTGCTCACCCACGCCCAGCACTTGGCCCTGCACCCGATACCAGGTCGGCGGTTGGGCGCTGTCGCCACGGTTGAGGCGTACGCTGGCGAGCAAGGGCTTGCCCAGGGCTTGCAGGTCGCGCAGGCGGCTGTGCAGTTCCTCTCGGTCGGCGGGGTGGATGAGCGCCAGCCAGGTGTCGAGGGCTTGCCGGGTCGCGGCTTGCTCTGAGTCGATGTTGCGCATCAATTGCGGCGCAAGTTGGATCTCGGCGCTGGCGGGCAGCAACTCGAACCACCCGGTGCCCAACAGGCCTTGCAGTGCTTCGAGGCGTTCCAATTGTTGGTGGTGGCGTTGCTCGCGCAGGCGGCTGAGCAGCGGCGCTGCAATGGCGGCGGCGAGGTTCAGCCAATCGCGGTCGCGCATGTGCGGCTGGCCGTTGTAGGCCCCGCACAGCAACCACGCGGCCACGCCCTGGCCATCGCGATACGGCACCAGAAACCCGTCGGCATTGCCGAATACGCTGTGCAAACGCGGGTGTTCTCCGCGTCCATAAGGTGCCTGCAAACTCAGCGGGGCAGTGCCGTTGAGGCTGTCCAGGCAGGTGCCGAGGCGCTGCCCGTTGTGCCAGAACAGTGGCGCATCATGGTTGGCGTACTCGCTGTAGATCACCCAGTCCTGGTCCTCTTGATCGAGCAGCGCGAGGGCCACACACGGGATGCGCCAGCGCTGCGCGACGCTGGCCAGCTGTTCGTTGAACACGTCGGGCAACCGGCTGAGGCTGCACACCCGCAGGTGTTCACTCACAAGGCTGGCCAATTGCTGATCCTGTTCGCGCTGCTCGGCCAGGTGCCGGCCGTTGAGCAAATCGCCGATGTCCACGGCATGCAGCAGCCAGCCGTTATCCTGGGCTTCAATCGTGCCTCGCGTGTGCAGCACGAGCCCGGCGGCGCCGCGGAAATCCAGGTCGAGGCTGTGGCGCTGCCAATCGGCAGGAACGCCTTCAACCGCCATCGCGCTGTGGGCACACAGCAGGTCCTGGAGGGGCGGTGAGTCAGTGTATTGCGCCAGGTGTGAGCGCAGTGCACCGCTGATTTCGAGCACGCGGCCGTGCACGTCCAACCACAGGTGCAGCCCGGCGACAGGCGACGCAGGCGTGTCCAGGGCCAGCGCGCTGCTTCGGCCGAGCAGGCGCCCGAAGAGTTTTTCCCCCGAGGTCAAAACTGCAGGCTCGAGGTGGCCTGCAGCGTCGTCGGCAGCTGCGGTACGGTGCCGATGCCGGGCAGGACAATAAACGGCATTACCGCCTGCAGATTGGCCGTGGGGTAGTTGATCTTCACTAACAACAGGCCGCTGTTGAAGGTGGTGGTGACTTGCGTGGCAGCGTCGAATTTGTAGGCGGGCGGGATCCACAGCAAACGGTTGGCGACTGCGGTTTTGGCGGTGCTTTGCACGGCGGCGGCGTAGCCCTGCATGTTGGGGTCCAGCGCCACGCTCAGACGCACAGCTTCTGCCGTCGCCTGGTTGAACGACTGCAACAGCAGCAGCGGCAGGCTATAGCTGACCATGCCGTAGAACACGGCGAAAAAAATCACGAACACAGCAATGAATTCGATTGCTGCCGCGCCTTTTTGCTTATCCGGGAGGCTTGTTTTCATCACCGCGTCTACCCTGACGGCTACTACTTGATATCAGCATAGAATCAATCGGCAAAAAGGGATGTTTTTTACGTGATCCATGGCGCAGTGGTGATGGTGTGGTTGGTGCTGTGTGCAGTGCAGGATGCTCGGCAGCGGTTGCTCGCCAATCGTCTGACGCTGGGCGTTGCCTTGTTGGCGTTGGTCTACCTGCTCTGGACGGGCACCACCTGGCTGGGGGCGCCGACCGGGCAGGGGCTGTTGGCGTTTTTTCTGGCGCTGCTGCTGACCTTGCCTGGCTACGCCTTCGGTCGTCTGGGGGCGGGCGACGTGAAGCTGCTCGCAGCGTTGGCGCTGGTGTCGGATGCGGAGTACTTGCTGTGGTCGTTTGTAGGGGCGGCAGTCGCCAATTTGCTCTGGCTGATCGTTGCGCCAACGCTTTGGCCGCATATGAATCAATATCTTAAAAAGCATATGGGTTATCTCGCGCCCGGTGCGTCAAAAAAGCAGCCATTCGCCCCGTTTTTACTGGTGGGTTTTGCCGTTGCGTGGTTTTGGATCCATTAGTCGTCAGCGGGTATTAACGCTATGTACATAGTCAGAAAGTGCGTCTACGTTTAATGAGGAGATGTACCGGATATGTGTCGTAAAGGGATGGTCAATCTTTTGGCTTGAAATGCATGGAGTAGCGCGTGAACAAGCTTACCTCTGCGGTAAAAGTGCTCGTTGTCGACGATCAGCCGCTGATCGTGGAAGAACTCTGTGAATTTCTTGAAAGCAGCGGTTACCGCTGCGTCCCCTGTGAATCCAGCCAACAGGCCGTGAAGCGTTTCAGCGAAGATGCCGAGATCGGCCTGGTGCTGTGCGACCTGCATATGCCGGAGATGGATGGCATCGAGTTGGTGCAGGCCCTGCAAAAAATCGCCGGTAAGCAGCGCGCGTTCGAAGCCATCATGTTGACCGGTCGCGCGGACAAGCAGGACGTGATCAAGGCCCTGCGTGCCGGCATCGCGGACTACTACCAGAAACCCATCAACCTGCACGAGTTGCTCGAAGGCTTGCAGCGCCAGGACGCCGCGCTGCAAGAGCGCAAAAAGGACCTGCAACTGGGTAACTTGAATCAGAAACTGCAGTTTCTTTCCGAGTCCATCAACGACCTGTATCAGGACCTCGATAAAGTGCGCAGCAGTGGGCCTGGACGGGAAAGCGACGAGGCTTCGGCCGAGGATGCCGGGCCAGTGGAAATCCCGGCGATCTTCAACCAGTTGTCGCCACGCCAATTGGATGTCGCACGGCTGGTGGGCAAGGGGCAGACCAACTATCAGATCGCCTGTGAGTTGGGCATCACTGAAAACACGGTGAAGCTGTACGTGTCCCAAGTGCTGCGCCTGACGCACATGCACAACCGCACGCAATTGGCATTGGCGTTATCGCCAAATAATTCATCGCTGCGCCAGCGAGTGACGGCGCACTGATCGGCCTGGTTGGATGCAGTCAAAAATGTGGGAGCGGGCTTGCCCGCGATGGCGGTGGATCAGTCACGGCTGTATTAGTTGACACACCGTAATCGCGGGCAAGCCCGCTCCCACCTGTTGATGGAGACCTGGCAGGTTTTTTCTCAATTACTCCCTTGAGTTTTCCCCCCCACCTTCTGCTCGAAATACTCCGGAATCGGATACTTGTAGCTGTCCAGCAAGCGCTGGTGCGCCTTGTCACGTTCGGCCGCGGACGCCTTCTGAGGTGTTTGCGACGCGGCGCTGCCCGTGACCTGCAGCGTCAGCCATTGCTCGGTCAAGGCTTGCTGGGGCGACGACGGGCCGGGCTCGATGGCCATGGCGCTGAAGGGCAACACGAGCATGGCCAGGCTGGCGAGATAAGGTGTTTTCATCATCAATTCCTCGGGGTGCTTGCGGCATCACTGACAGCGGCGACTTGATCCTTGGCTTTAGCGACGGGCGTGCTTGAGCCTTTGAGTTTCTCGGCGCGGGCCTGGGCTTCAGTGACTTGCTCGGGGCTCAGGCCCATCTGGCTGACCAGTTGCGCGGCCTGCTTCCAGTTGTCCTGATAAATCAACAGCGTCACCAGGTTGACCGCCGCCAGCGGGTCGCTCTGCTTGAGTTCCATGGCGGTCATGAATTCAAAGCGCGCGTCTTCCAGGCGCAGTTGGTTGAGGTACACCACGCCCAGGTCGTTGCGGATTTTCTCGTCGGTGGGCGCCAGCCGAGCGGCGCGTTGCAAGTGGGCCATCGCTTGCCCGTTATCGCCCTTGGCCGAGGCAACCTGCCCCAGGCCGTGTTCGCCTTCGGCGGCCATGCAGGTGCCGATCAGGCTGCGGTACAACGGCTCGGCTTCGCTGCGCCCGAGCAGGCGATAGGCCTTGGCCTGGCGCAGGCGCACCTGGGGCAGATTGGCCGGCAAGCCTTGCAGGTTGGCGAGGCTGGCGTGCAGCTTGCCGTCGCCGGCCATTTCATCGGCCAGGTTCAGCGACAGCTCCTGATCGGAACTGGGCTTGGGGCAACTGCCGGTGCCGGTAAACGCGCCCCACGGGGTTTGGCCATTGGTGGCGCAGCCACTCAGCAGCAACAGGCTCAAACCGGCTATCAAGGCTTTCATCGGGCGCTCCTCATAAGTTACTCAAGGCCCGGGTGATGCCGATAAAGGCGGGTCCCCCGAGCACGATCAGCAAGGCGGGAAACAAAAACACCATCATCACCACGGACATTTTTGCCGACATCTTCGAGACGAATTCCTGGATCCGCGTGAGGCGTCGGTCGTCGAGCAATTGCTTGAGCGACAGCAGCGATTTCATCGCGCCGCCGCCTTGCTGAACCAGCTGCTGGAGGATGGTGCAGGTGTCGGTGAATTCATCCACGGCCAGCAGCCGCGCGGTCTTGCCCAGCTCCTCGCTCAGCTCAAGGCCCGAGTCGACCCGTGTCAGGATCAAGCGCAACTCATGGGTCAGCGCCGGCAACAGGCGTTGCGCTTCAATGCTCAGCACGCGCAGCGCTTGTTCAACCGCCATGCCGGATTCGAACAGAATGCGCAGCAGCGGAATGAAGGTCGATACCTCGCGGGAGATGCGTTGCTGGCGCGCCTTGGCGGCCCTGGCCAGAATGCGCTTGGGCAACAGATAACCGATGCCCAGGGCCAGCAACGGCGCCAGCCACGGCGAGCCGGTCGCGGGGTACATCACTTGCTGAACCACCAGGGTCATGATCAACAGCAGCAACGGCGTACCGATCTGGAAGGCGGCGAACATCGAGCGCTGGTTGGCTTTGCGCCAACCGACACGGTTGAGCAGGATCTGGGTTTCGTTGTCCAGGCTCACCGAGCGTTGCGCGAGCGGGCTGCTGCCCAGCTGGCGCATCAGCGTGCCGAACCTGTGTTCGCGCGCCATCTGGCCCTGCAACCGTTGGGCAACCAGGCGCTGGCCGCGCCGGTGTTTTATCAGGTTGGCCAGCACTAACCCGAGGGCGGCAATAAACAGTACAGCGCTGATCAGCAGTGCAATCGCCATCTCATACGCTCCGCAACATGCGCCACAGGGTGAAGCAGCCCAACAACTGCATCACCAGCGCCACGAACAACAGAATGCGCCCGGTGCCGTCGTTCCACATGGTCATCAGGTACGCGGGGTTCACCGCCAGGAAGTAGCCGATCATCGAGATCGGCAGGGCGGTGAGCACATAGGCCGTGACGCGTGTTTCGCCGGTCAAGGCGCGCAGCTGGCGGGCGGCTTGCTCACGTTCGCGGATCATCTTGATCAGGTTTTCCAACAGCTCGCTGGCGTTGCCGCCATAGCGGTGGTTGACCTTCAAACCCAGCGCGAACAGGCGAAACTCATCGCGCTCGTAAAATTCGGCAAAGTCGTGGGCCGACTCCGGCAGGCTCACGCCCAGCTGCACGTTGCGCCGGATACGGCCCATGGCGTGTTGCAGCGGGTCTTCGGTAATCTCGATGCCGCCCAGCACCGCGTCGGCCAGGGTACGCCCGGCCTTGAGGCTGCGCACGGTGTGGTCGAGCAATTGCGGCAGTTGTTCGATCATGCGCTTGATCCGCCGTTGATAGCGCCAGGCGATGTACAGGCGCAGTACCAGCAGCGGCAATACCACCATCACCAACAGACCGATCCAGCCGGCAACCAGCAGGCCCAGGACTGCGCCCAGCGCCCAGATCGCCAGCCACAGGCCGAGGTTGTCACTGGGCTTGCCCAGGCCTGCGCGCAGGAACATGCGCTCCACGCCGCTCCACTGGCCGTTCTCTTCAACGAGCTGCGGCTGGCCTTCGGCAAGGCGGCCGAGCACGCGTTCGGTCTGGGCGCGGCGCAAACCGATCTGGAAGGAACGAATTGATAGGCCGATCAGAATCAGGCAGATGAGCAGCAGGATGGCCCCGGTCATGCTTGCGTCCCCTTCAAGGCAGTAACGGTTCGCGGCGCAGTTTTTCACCGGCCGGGTTGACCGCCTCGCGCAGAAAGCCGAAGCCGGTGCGCCGGTCATGGCGGAACAGGGTGTTGGTCACGTACACGTCTTCACGGATGCCGACCACCTCGACCACTTCGCTGACGCAACGACGGCCGTCCGGCAGGCGGGTCAGTTGAATCACCACATCCAGCGCCGCACAGATCATTTGTCGCAGGGTTTTCTCCGCCACCACACGGCCGGTCAAACCCACCAGGGTTTCCAGACGCAGCAAGGCATCGGCCGCGTTGTTGGCGTGCACGGTACTCATGGAACCGTCGTGGCCGGTGTTCATGGCGGTCAGTACATCAAGCACTTCCACGCCGCGAATCTCACCCAGAATGATGCGGTCGGGGCGCATCCGCAGGGCGTTGCGGATCAGGTCGCTGGCTTTCACCTCACCATGGCCCTCGGCGTTCGGCGGTCGGGTTTCCAGGCGCACGACGTGAGGGTGACCCAGTTGCAGTTCGGCCACGTCTTCGATGGTGACGAGCCGCTCATGCGGGTTGATCAACTGACTGAGAATATTCAGCAGCGTGGTTTTACCGGTGCCGGTGCCGCCGCTGATCAGGATGTTGCAGCGCTTGCCCACCGCCTCCTGGAAGAAGTCGAAGATGTTCTGGTCGATGGTCTGCATGGCCACCAAATCGCTGCTCTTGAGCATGTCCTTGCGAAACTTTCGAATCGACAGACACGGCCCGTCCAGGGCAATCGGCGGGATGATCGCATTGACCCGGCTGCCATCGGGCAGGCGCGCATCCACCATGGGCGACGACTCGTCCAGACGCCGACCCAGAGGCGCGAGGATGCGCTGCATAACGCGCTCCACGTGGTGCGCGTCGATAAAGCGCAGGTCACTTTGATGCAGCACACCGTCCCGCTCGATAAACACCCGGTGCGGGCCGTTGACCAGGATTTCCGTCACCGACGGGTCGCGCAGCAGCACTTCCAGTGGGCCGAAACCGGTCAGTTCATCGACGATTTCTTCGGCCAGGCGCTCCATTTCATAGCGCGAGATCGCCAGGTGCATGCGGTTGATGTATTCGGCCACCTTGTCGATGACAAATTGCGCCAGCAGCGGGCGTGAGCCTTCCAGCAGATTCTTGCCCGACTCTTCGATGGCATCGATGATGTACCGGTGCAGCACCAGCTTGAGCCCATCGTGGTCGGTGTTGCCACCGATGCCGCGAGCGGGGGCGCCGAAGAGTTTTTCGCCGTTCATTTGCCGGTGCCCAGCAGGCGGTCAAGCCAGTTGTGAGAAGGTTTTTTCATGCCTTCCGAGCGTTTTGCCAGGCGTTCGCCCAGGGTTTTCAGGCCAAGGGTCAGCGGTTCTCGCGGGGCCAGGGCGAACAAGGTTTGCCCCTGGTTTTTCGCATTCAGGCGTACCTCCGGGCTCAGTGGCAACACGGCAATTACCTCCAGCCCAAAGCTCTTTCCCAGCGCCTCGGAATCGGGTGCGCAGCTTTTGATATAGCGATCGACCAGCAGCTTGGCGTGCTCCAGTTTCATGCCTTTTTCGCGCCACTGGTTGAGTATCGCGAGGTTGCGACGGCAGTCGAGCACGCTTTGATCGGTGCACCACAACAGCTTGTCGCAGTGGCTGACAAAGGTGCGCAGCGCTTCGCTGTCCTGCTGGCCGGCGAGGTTGACCACGATGTGCTGGAAGTGTTGGCGCAGGGCGCTGAGCAGCATGTACAGCTCGGCGGCGCTGGTCTGTTCCAGCGGCTCATCGTTGGGGGCGTAGGCGAGGATGCGCAGGCCGTCCTCGGCAGAGGTGAAGGCGCTGTTGATCAAGGTCGCGTCCAGCCGCCGCAGGTGGCGCAGGGCATCGCCAAAATTGAACGAGCTTTCCAGCCCCAGCAACGCCAGGCTGTCGCCGCGTGGCAGGCCCAGGTCCAGCAGCAGGGTTTGCTGGCCGCTCTTTTGTACAACCAGCGCCAAGTGACCTGCGAGCAAGGCGCCGTCGGCATTGCTTTGAGTGCCGTACAGCACCGTGAGGCCGCCCAGTTGGGTGTTGGTGGTCACGGGCGGCAGGCGTTTACTCAGGCGGCGCACCAGCCCGGCCACTTCGCTTGAGCGTGAACCATAGGCGACAAAATCCCGCGCCCCGGCGCGCATCGCATTGAGCACCAACTGGTTGTCCATGCCGTCACCGAGGGCGACGATGGCCAGCATCGGTTTGGCTTCCAGCGCGCCTTCGATCAGCGCGCTCTGGGCCACCACATGCTCGCGGTCGAGGCCGATAAACACCAGGTTGGCGAAGGTCACATCGACCAGCGCCAGTAACTCGTCCAGTGTGCCGCTGCCGGCACTGACCACTTGGCCAAGCGGTGCCAGCGCGCCCTGCAGCCACTCAAGGTCAGTGGTGTTGCGGGTGATTGCCAGGAAGGTCTGGCTCAGGCTATCGCTCATTGTGATAACCCATTGTTGCGGTCGAAATTGCCGTTTTCCAGGAAGTACAGGCGGTACCAGTTCGGGTCGTAGTTGCGCAGGTTCTCGCCAGGCAACGACGGCAGTTGGGCGTTGGCGGCCAGCGGCTGAACCAGGTGCGGCGTGACGATCATCAGCAGCTCTTTGTCCTGGCGGTTGACCGAGGAATCGCGAAAGAACGCGCCCAGGATCGGAATGTCACCCAGGCCCGGAAACTTGCTGATGTTGGTGGTGTTGTTGCTGCTGATCAGGCCGCTGATCACGAAACTCTCGCCATCGGCCAGGGACACGCTGGTGTCGGTGCGGCGGATGGTCAGCGCCGGTACCTGGATGTTTTGAATGACCACGGCGTTGGTGTAGTCCAGCTCGCTGACTTCCGGTGCCACCTTGAGGGAAATCCGGTTGCGGTCGATGACGGTGGGGGTCAGGGTCAGGCGAATGCCGAACTCTTTGTACTCGATGGAGATGGTGTCACTGCCGCTGCTGGGCACCGGGATCGGGATCTCGCCACCGGCGAGGAAGGTCGCGCTTTGCCCGCTCATGGCCACCAGGCTTGGGCGTGCCAGGGTGTAGGCAAAGCCGCTGCTTTCCAGGGCGTTGATCATCGCCGAGACACGCCCGCCGCCAAAGCCGATGTTGAACTGGTCAGCGCTCACCGGCAGCTTGAAGGTGCTGGACGTGGGAAATAACAGGTTGGGGCTGCCGAGGAAGAAGTTTTTGCCCATGCCCAGGATCTTGGTGCTGGCTTCCTTGAGTTTGGTGCGGCTGACCTCGACAAAGCGGATGTCGGTCTGCACTTGGCTGGGCAGCGAGGGGTCGTCCGCTGGCGCCAGTGACAGGCTGGTCAGCGCCGCTGTGGCCTTGCCTTTGACAAACACCATGCTCTGGCGCGGCGTGTTGGAACAGGCGGTCCAGACCATCAGGCTGGTGGTGCCGGAGGCGATGCCGGTCAGCAGGAAGCCGCGATCGCCGTTGAGGTGCACGTCGGCGATTTTCGGGTCGCCGATGGCCAGACGCGTGATCGCCACCGGTGACTGCAGCTCCTGTTGCAGGCCTTCGCCCACCGAAAGGGCTGCGGGTAGTTGGCCCAAGCTACTGCAGTTGCCGGTGGCGGCCACGGCCCCGCCCGCCGACAGGTTCGACAGCAGCAGGGCACAGGCAATTTTCAGCGTGAACACCGGTGCGAAACGTCGGCTCATGCACAGCATCCTTGTTCAATCAGGCGTTTGTTGGGTGGCTTGGTTGCCGCGGATCACCTCCACACCTGTGCGGTGCGGAGCGCTCTGGGCGACTTTTTTCGGGGCTTGGGCAAAGGCCAGTTGCGTGAACTGGTAAAGGTCGCGATTAGCACTTTGCAGCTTGCCCGGTGCGTCGCTTTCGCCGGCCCAGTACTGGCTCAGCAAGCGTTCGTCGGCACTGCGCACGGCCAGGCGCAAAGTGCCGGCCTGGGAGGCAAGCATCAGCCGGCTCAGCAGTTGCTCGGGCACCGCCAGCACAACCGTGCGCGAGGGTGCACGGCGTTGGGCTTTTTCTTCGGCGGTCATCGCCGGCGGGGAGGCGGGAGTGCCGTCGTTGGTCAGGCCCATTTGGTCGCCGACGCTGAGCAGGCGCATGGCGGGGACGACCACTTGGGCCGATTGTTCGAGGTTGGCGGTGTCCTGGCGCAGGTAGAGCAACACGTCCACGTAGTCGCCGGGACTCAATTGGCCGGCGGCGCCGATCACTTCATCCACGGCCACCGCCAGGGCGCGTTCGTCAGGGCGGATCATGCGCGCCAGCGGCCCGCCGGGCGTGAAGCTTTCTTCGTTGAGCCAAGTGCCGGCCTGCAATGCGCGCCAGGGCGTGCGGCCAATGGCCTGGTCGACACTGGTCATGCTGCCAGCCGGCACGGTGCGCAGTTTTTCTACACTGAGGTCGGCGGCATTCAGGGCGACAAAGGGCGGTACATCGTGGGCCAGTACGACCACTGGCTGGCGGGTCTGGTCTTCCACCACGGCGACGGCTTTTTCGACCGGCGCGGTCTGTGGCGGCGGTGGCGGCGCCGGGGCAGGTTCACGACTGAGCACTAATCCCCAATAACCGGCAAACAGTGCGCCGACCAAAAGCACGCCGGCCAGTATCATACTCAGACGTGTGTTCACGACGGCTCTCCCTTTCCTGTTGCACCACAGCCTGTCTATCCGAACAGGCTAATCACGCAACCGGCTGCTATGAACAGCGGACTAACTATTTCGCTATTTGAAGGTAGTTCAGCTAGGACGAAATGCCATTACTGACAGAAAGATTTCTTCACCCCGCCATAACTAGCCTTTTAAATCACGGATTTAAGGCGTCAGTAAGGCGACCTCTACTTTGTAATTAATCAGTTCTTACAGTTGTGAGCGCGTGGTTTGTTGACAATGCTCAGGTGGCACATCGCAATTACTGTGCAGGACACCGTGATAGGGCGCCTGGTCGCCAAAGGAGCAGTACAAATGATCCTTGATCTGTTGATTAAACTTCACGTTCAACTCCAGCTGCTTTTTCATCGCAAGGAAGGCGCCACGGCGATTGAATACCTCATTCTCGTGGCAATTGTGGCGTTGGTGATACTGGCAGCCGGTACTACGCTAGGACCGAAGATCACGACGTTCTTTGGCAAAATCCAGACCGCCATTACCACAACGTAAATAATGATTGTGCAAACCCTTGATAGGGCGTTAAGTCGCAAGAGGAGAAGTACGATGGTCCTTGATCTGTTGATGAAACTGCATGTTCAGCTTCAATTGCTCTTGCGCAATAAAGAGGGGGCGACGGCGATTGAATACCTCATCCTCGTGGCCATTGTGGCGCTGGTGGTACTCGCCGCAGGCACGACACTGGGGCCTCAGATCACGACCTTCTTCGGTAAAATTCAGAGCGCCATTACCACGACGTAAGTCGCAGGCAGCATCTTGTGAGTACGCTCGTTATTGATCGGCTATGCCAGGTAGTGCCCATGAATGCTGCATCTGCACCTTTACGCCAACAGATCCTGTTGGTGGATGACGAAGAAGATGCCCTCGTAGAACTGGCGGAGTCGCTGGAGAACGAGGGCTTCGTTTGTTTTACCGCCACTTCCGTGACCTTCGCGCTGCAGGAGCTGACCCTCAACCCTGACATCGCGCTGGTCATCACCGACCTGCGCATGCCTGAAGAAAGCGGGATCTCGCTGATCAGGCGCCTGCGCGAACATACCGATCGCCAACACCTGCCGGTCATCGTGATGTCGGGCCATGCCGAGATGGATGACGTCAGCGACATGCTGCGCCTGCAGGTGCTGGACCTGTTTCGCAAACCCATCTATCTGGTGCGGTTGATCGATACCCTCAACAGCCTGTTTCCGCTGATCAAACACAAGCTGTAGGCGCGGGCTTTCTGCGGCGAGCGGCCTGTCCGTGGCGAGCGTGCTTGTCTGTGGCGAGCGGGCTTGCCTCGCGTTGCGTTGCGAAGCGGCGCCAAAACCTGCCAACGCGGTTTTGACTGGGAAAATGCGGCGTCTGGGTCAGGGCCGCTTCGCGACCCAACGCGGGGCAAGCTCGCTCGCCACAGATAAGCCCCTGGCCAAGGACAAACCACTGGCCACAGACAAGCCCCCTATCCAAAGACAAGCCCCCTGGCGAAGGACAAGTCCACTGGTCACGAACACGCCTACCGGCCACGCAGGCGGGCTACCGCAAACACTCAAAGTTGATAGCTGAAACTCAGCGTATACCGCGGCCGCCGGTTGAAGCTGTCCAGGGCGATGTCCGACATTGGCTTGGCGGCTTCAAGGGCGATGTTGTAGTACTTGTTGTCGCCAAAGCGCAGTCCCACAGCCGCCGACGACATGTTGTTGCCTTTGACCGGCAGCTCGTTGAACCAGGTTTTGGCGCGGTCGAGCACCACGTAGGGTTGCAGGACCTTTACCCAATCGCCGGCACGGTTGAAGCTGTAGTTGACCTCATAGGCCACGCCCCAACCCTTGTCGCCCGAGGCTTGGTCGTCGGGATAGCCGCGGCCGAAATTCTGCCCGCCGAAGGTGGCGCGTTCACTGTCGGGCAAGGTGTCGTCGCTCCAGTAGAACGCCCCCGACAGCACGCCTTGCCAGTTATCGAAAAACTTGTCGCTTTGCACGCCGGACAGGCGCAGGCGGAAGAAGTCCAGGTCAGGCTTGGTGACTTCCAGGTCGCTGCGGGTAGTGGCCCCCAGGCCATTGATGCCTTGGTACAGGCCGGCGCTGAGGATGCGTAATTGGCGAGTGTCGGCTTTGCGCCAGTCGGCCTCGAACGCCAGCGCGCGCAGGTTGGTTTCGATGTCGAATCGGTTGGGGTAGCCCACCAGTTGATAGCGCGTGGTCTGGTCAACGGCATACAGGCGTGTACTCAGGGTCAAGGATTCGGTGGGTGAGGCAATCAGCGGGTGGCTGAGGCCAATGGTGTAGCGATCGATCGCCTGATGCGGCTTGAGTTCGAAGCCACCGTCCAGCTGTATGTTGCTTTTGGGGTCGGCGCGGTAGCGCTCGGCGCCCAAGACCAGCTGGCTGCCCTCGGCATTGATGAACTGGCTGTAGCCCACACGGTAGTAGTGTTCTTTATCGTCGCCCGGCGGGAACAGGCCGCTGACGTTGAGCTGTTCGCCCATGGACGTCTGGGAATTGCTGGTGGCGGTGAGCAAGGCTTGGGTGCCGCCACGGTTTTCGTCGACCAGGCTCATGCTGGTAGTAAACGGCTTGCGTGTGGCTTCGATTTTCATGTGTGTGGCGCCATCCGTGGTGCCCGGCGGTGGCACTTGCGCTTGCAGGGTTACGCCGGGGATACGGCCCATCAGGGTGGTATAGCGCTCGAACGTCTTGCGCGTGAGCGGCCGTTCAGCCAACAGTTTTTCTGCCAGTTTATCGACGTAGGCCGACACCGAGCCGATGTCGCCGCTTTGCTGATAATCCTTGATGTAACCCTCCACCAATACCACGCGCACCAGGCCGTTTTCGAAGGACTGTTGCGGCAGGAACGCGTAGGACAACAGGTAGCCATCGTCCTGATAGCGACGGGTGATGCTGCGGGTGGCTTCGATCAGTTGCGCAAGGTTGGTCTCATGGCCAATCAGCGATGCGTAGGCCTTGGCCGTGTCCGTCAGCGGGTAGATCGTACCGCCCTCGATCTGCAGCTTGCGGATGGTGACTTTGGTGTCCATCTGCAACGGCTGGTTCTGGGTCGCAGGCGCTTGCGGCACCTGGGTTTGTGGTGTGACCGGTCGATAGGCATCGGCGGGAAGGTTGGGCACAGGCAGGGTGCGAATGGTGTCGTTGCTGTTAAGAAAGCTGGGAAGGGTCTCGGCCTGGACGTAGGCACTGAGGGTTAGCAATAACAACGGCGTCAACACGCGCATAGGACACTCCATGGTCAAACTGCAGCAGCGTTTCGGGCCCGCCGGTTTCTTGGACGCGGTGCGGGAGGGCGCGGCAGTCGTTAACGCCAGCCCATAAAAAAGACGAGAGACTTATAAGGGTCTCTCGTCTCAACCAAGCGTAGGCGCTGTAGGGGAGGCCGTCTAATCGGCCAGGTGCAATTCTATTTTTTGCCGGTCAGGCCGTTGAGCAAACCTCCCAGACCGCCGCTTGTGCCAGTGCTTGCACTGCCATTGGCCGAAGTGCTGGCGCCAGCGCCTACGGTCAGCCCACCGAGCAGACCACCACTGCCACTTGCGCCACTGGTGCCGCCGGTGACCAGGCCGCCCACTGCGCCTACGGTGTTGCCGACGGCTGTGACAGTGGTGCCTACAGCGTTAGTGATCGGGTTGGCATTGGCGGCGGTCAGGTTGGTGCCGATACCGCTGACTGCGCCGCCGACTTGAGTCACCAGGCCGTTGACGGGAGCGCCGACACCTGTGGTGGTGCCGATGTTTTGCGTCAAGGTGCTAACCCCGGTCGTCACAGGATTGAGCGCCGCGCCGACGTTAGTGGCCAAGCCAGCCACCGGTGCGGTGGCGGCGGTGTTGGCGACGCCGGTGCCGCCCAGCACGGTGCCGAGCGAGGCGACTGTGTTGCCCACTGCGCCACCGGTTACACCCGCTGCACTCACAGTGCCGTTGGTGTTGCCAGCATTCAGACCATTACCCACGTTGGCCACCAGGCCACCGACAAACTCCGGCAAGCCAGGCGCCGCAGCGCCACTGGCTGGGGCGACATAACCACCCGACTTGTCGAGCACGCCACCGACGCCGGTCAGCGCACCGCCGACGATCGTGGTGACCGGGTTGCCGGTGCCGCCGGCGCTGGCAACCTGGCCGCCCAGGCCGGTGACTGTGGCGCCAACTTTATCCAGCACACCATTGACCGGGTTGCCCAGGCCCGTTGCCTTGCCGAGGTTGCCGGTGGTGTTTTCCACCAGGGACACCACCGGCACCAGTACTTTGCCGCCAACGGTGTTAGTCAGCGAACCCAATGGGCCCGTGGTACTGGACGTGCTGAGGGTGT
Organism: Pseudomonas sp. HT11; assembly: GCF_044875395.1. Classification (NCBI taxonomy): domain Bacteria; kingdom Pseudomonadati; phylum Pseudomonadota; class Gammaproteobacteria; order Pseudomonadales; family Pseudomonadaceae; genus Pseudomonas; species Pseudomonas sp. HT11. Next base: position 757,273 of record NZ_CP173217.1, read on the forward strand.
CGCCGAGCATCGTGACCGCTTGACCGACGTTATTCACCAGACCCCCCGCCGCAGTGCCCACACCACCGGTCAGGCCGCCGACAACAGGGATGCCACCCAGTGTGGTGCCCAGGGATTTGCCAGCGCCTGAAACACCGGTGCCCAGGTCGGCAACGCCGTTGGCCACACCGGCAACCGTTTTGCCCAGGGAGTTGCTGTCAGTGCCCAGTGAGCCCAGACCGGTCGTTACACCGCTGCCGATGCTGGTCACCGCAGTACCGGCGGAGGTCACCAGGCCGCCGGCGGTGACGCCGACGATAGGAACGCCGTTCAGGGTCGAGCCAATTTCACCGACTGCTGAACCGACATTGCCCACCGTGGTGCCCAAGGTGCCAGCAATCTGGCCTGTTACCAGTGGGGTTGTAATCGAGCCGGTGCCACCACCAGTGCCACCGCCGGTGCCGCCTCCAGTGCCGCCGCCAGTACCACCGCCGGTTCCGCCTCCAGTGCCGCCTCCAGTGCCGCCGCCAGTACCACCACCCGTGCCACCGCCGGTGCCGCCACCCGTGCCACCGCCGGTTCCGCCATCAGTGCCACCGCCAGTTCCGCCGCCGGTGCCTCCACCCGTGCCACCGCCGGTGCCGCCATCTGTGCCGCCACCAGTACCGCCGCCGGTGCCTCCACCAGTGCCACCATCAGTACCGCCGCCAGTGCCGCCACCGGAGCCACCGCCTGTACCGCCTCCGGTACCTGTGCCGGCGCCTGCGTCAGGCGACGACGCGGCCACGCTGCTGTGATGTCCACCGCCACCGCTGCTGCAGCCACCGAGGCTCATCGCCATGATCAGGGCCAGCGCGGTACTTGCTTTCCATAGCACTACTTGAGTTTGAGTTTTCATGATTGAGTTCCCTTGCACCTGTACAACCGTGGTTGTTTCAAACGCTCGTTACTTCTAGGGATAGCGATACGTTTGTCCGTGGTGTTATCACAGACCCGGGCACTCTTTCTCGCAACGCTCAACTTGGTATTAACGATTTATATACGGGTCGCCCGACAGTGCTTAGCGACTAATGCCAAAGGTATAGAGAAGGGAGGTATATCTTTTATAAATCAAGGGATTGAATAAAAAAGCGGACCTTTAAAGGTCCGCTATAACTTAAGGTGTATATATACAATTAATCAGCGTTATTCAGGCAATCGGTTGCCACTTTCCTATCATGTGTTCAATGTTACCCGCGCCGGTTAACAGCAACTCACCGCTGGAACCTGGCGCACTGGCCAGCAACGTTACTTCACTGGGCAGGCGGACCGGTTTCTTGAACTCGACCACGATTTCAATATTGGCCGCAGGCAAGTGTTCACCCAGTGCCGAGAGGGTGCGTGCCGTGTTCCATAGCCCATGCGCGATAGCCTGGGGAAAGCCGAATAACTTGGCGGTCAGGGCGCTCAAGTGGATCGGGTTGTAATCGCCTGACACCCGGGCATAGCGGCGGCCGATATCGGCGGGAGCTTTCCAGCGAGCCAGTTCGGTGACCTGCGTGGGGCTGGGCAACGCATCATTCACCGACTCGCCTTCGAGCTTCACGCCCCGGCAGAGCATCTGGCTTTCGGCTTCCCACAGCAGGCCAAGGGCGTCCTCGACGGTGGTGACCACTTCAAAGGTGGCACCCTTGGCGTGCGGCTTGAGGTTTTGCGCGTGCACGGCCACCGTCAGCTCGCTGACCGCGCCCAATGGGCGATGGACGCGAATACGGTTGCTCAGGTGAATCAACCCCAGCAAAGGGAACGGAAAGTTGTTTGCGGTGAGCAATTGCATCTGCAAACCGAACGCCAGAATGTGCGGGTAAGTGGCCGGCAGAATGGGGCTGTCGGCAAAGCCGCAGACCTTGCGATAGGCCGCCACGGCCTTGGGATTGACGCTTACCCGGCAGCGCAGCCCCTGTTCGGGCAAGGTGCTGCCGGTGATCTTGCGCTTGAGCGCTGCACGCCAGTACAGCGGCGGCAGAAACGGGGTGGTGCCTAAGGTCTGCCAGTCCATGCTTATGCTCCCAACAGGCTTTGCCCACACACCCGCAGCGCTTGGCCGCTGACCGCTCCGGAACCCGGTTGGCCGAGCCAGGCCACTGCCTCGGCCACGTCCTGCGGCAAGCCGCCCTGGCCCAGTGAACTCATGCGCCGCCCGGCTTCGCGCAGGGCGAAGGGAATGTGCGCGGTCATCTGGGTTTCGATGAAGCCAGGCGCCACGGCATTGATGCTGATCCCGCGTTCGCTCAACAAGGGTGCCCAGGCCTGGGCCAGGCCGATCAACCCGGCCTTGCTCGCGGCGTAGTTGGTTTGCCCGCGGTTGCCGGCGATGCCGCTGATGGACGCCAGCAGCACCACGCGCCCGTTGTCGTGCAGGGTGCCGCTGTCGAGCAGGGCCTTGGTCAGCACCTGCGGTGCGTTGAGGTTGACCGCCAGCACCGCGTCCCAGTATTCCGGGGTCATATTGGCCAGGGTTTTGTCGCGGGTGATGCCGGCGTTATGCACCACGATGTCGATGCCGTCCGGCAGGTGTTCGATTAATTGCGTTGCCGCGTCTTCGGCGCAAATATCCAGCACCGCGGTGCGGGCGCCCAGGCGTGCAGCGAGGGCGTCGAGATCGGCCTTGGCCTGCGGCACATCAAGCACGATCACCTCGGCGCCATCGCGCGCCAGGGTTTCGGCGATCGAGGCGCCAATCCCACGCGCGGCACCGGTGACCAGCGCCTTGCGCCCGGCCAACGGGCGAGTCCAATCCTCGACCGGCGTGGCGCAGGCTTGCAGGCGGATCACCTGGCCAGAGATGTAGGCGCTTTTAGGCGACAGGAAAAAACGCAACGCGCCTTCCAACTGGTCCTCGGCACCTTCGCCCACATACAACAATTGCAACACGCCGCCGCTGCGCAGTTCCTTGGCCAGCGAGCGGCTGAAACCCTCCAGGGCACGCTGCGCACTGGCGGCAAACGGATCGCTGAGGCTTTCCGGCGCTCGGCCAAGAATCACCAGGTGCGCGCTGTGGTCGAGATTTTTCAGCAGCGGCTGAAAGAATTCCCGCAGCTGCTTGAGCTGATCGGTGTGCTGCAGGTCGCTGGCGTCGAACACCACTGCCTTGAGCTTGGGGCCGTGTCCGGGAATCCAGGCTGGCGCGGACAGCGGTGCGGCGCCGTAACTGTAAATAGCGTCCGTGAGTTTATTGGCAAACGGCAGCACCTTGGCCGCCAGTGCGCCGCCGCCCAGCAGCAGCGCGCCTTCCACCGGACGCAGGCGCCCGGCCTGCCAGCGTTCCAGGCGTACCGGTGACGGCAGGCCAATGGCGGCGACCAGGCGATGGCCGAGGCTTGAGTTGGCGAAGTCGATATAACGGTCAGACATGGAACGCTCTCCGAAGACTGGGGTTCAAAGGGTTGACCACCCCGGTGCGGCAGTCGTTCGATCAGCCTAGGCTAGGCTGGATGATTCCACCCACAACCTTCAGGGAGCTTTCCATGACTCAATTGCGCCGTGTAGCGATCATTGGCGGTAATCGCATCCCCTTCGCCCGGTCCAACGGCCCGTATGCCACGGCGAGTAACCAGGCGATGTTGACCGCAGCCCTGGAAGGCCTGATCGAACGCTACAACCTGCACGGCCTGCGCATTGGCGAAGTGGCCGCGGGTGCGGTGCTCAAGCATTCCCGAGACTTCAACCTCACGCGCGAATGCGTGCTGGGTTCGCGCCTCTCGCCGCAAACCCCGGCCTACGATATTCAACAGGCCTGCGGCACCGGGCTTGAGGCGGCGTTGCTGGTGGCCAACAAGATCGCCCTGGGGCAGATAGAGTGCGGGATCGCCGGTGGCGTCGACACTACGTCCGACGCGCCGATCGGTGTCAATGAAGGCCTGCGCAAGATCCTGCTGCTGGCCAACCGCAGCAAATCCATGGCGGACAAATTAAAAGTCCTGTTACAACTTCGTCCCCATCACCTCAAGCCGGAACTGCCGCGCAACGGCGAACCGCGCACAGGGCTGTCCATGGGCCAACACTGCGAGTTGATGGCGCAGACCTGGCAGATTCCCCGCGCCGAACAAGACCAGTTGGCCCTTGAAAGCCATCAGAAAATGGCCGCGTCCTACGCCGAAGGCTGGCACAACGATTTGCTCACGCCCTTTCTCGGCCTCACCCGCGACAACAATCTGCGCCCGGACCTGACCCTGGAAAAACTCGCCAGCCTCAAACCGGTGTTCGAGCGCAGCGAGAAGGGCACGCTCACGGCCGGCAATTCCACGCCGCTGACCGATGGCGCCTCGTTGGTGCTGCTGGGCAGTGAAGCCTGGGCCAGGGAGCGCGGCTTGCCGATCCTGGCGTACCTGCGCGATGGCGAAGCGGCGGCCGTGGATTTCGTCAACGGCGCCGAAGGCCTGCTGATGGCGCCGGTGTACGCCGTGCCCCGTTTGCTGGCGAGAAATGGCCTGACGCTGCAGGACTTTGATTACTACGAGATTCACGAAGCGTTCGCTGCCCAAGTGTTGTGCACGCTCAAAGCCTGGGAAGACCCGGAATATTGCAAAACCCGCCTGGGGCTGGACGCGCCGCTGGGTGCCATCGACCGCAGCCGGCTCAACGTCAAGGGCAGTTCATTGGCTGCCGGGCATCCGTTTGCGGCCACCGGCGGGCGCATTGTCGCCAACCTGGCCAAGCTGCTGGACGCGGCGGGCAAGGGCCGTGGGCTGATTTCGATCTGCGCCGCGGGCGGGCAGGGCGTGACCGCGATTATCGAGCGCTGAATTGCGCAGAAAAATTGGCATATTGGATGCATTCTTAAGTGTCAAAGGTCGCTAGCCTCTCCCCGAGGCGAGCCGATTGCCGTATAACGAGTGCCATACGCGTGTTTGGTAATAAAGGACCCACAATAAAAGCTGATGAAGACTCCTAAACGCATTGAACCCCTGATCGAAGACGGTCTGGTCGACGAAGTGCTGCGCCCACTCATGAGTGGTAAAGAAGCAGCTGTTTATGTGGTGCGCTGCGGCAACGAATTGCGTTGCGCCAAGGTTTACAAGGAGGCGAACAAACGAAGTTTTCGTCAGGCGTCCGAATACCAGGAAGGCCGTAAGGTCCGTAACAGCCGCCAGGCCCGAGCCATGGCCAAAGGCTCCAAGTTCGGCAAGAAAGAAACCGAAGATGCCTGGCAGAACGCCGAAGTCGCGGCGCTGTTCCGCCTCGCCGGTGCGGGCGTTCGGGTGCCCAAGCCGTACGACTTCCTTGAAGGCGTGCTGTTGATGGAACTGGTGGCCGACGAGTACGGCGATGCGGCGCCACGTCTGAATGACGTGACGCTGGAGCCGGACCAGGCGCGCGAATACCACGCCTTCCTGATTTCCCAGATCGTGCTGATGCTGTGTACCGGTCTGGTGCACGGCGACTTGTCCGAGTTCAACGTGCTGCTTACGCCGACCGGCCCGGTGATCATCGACCTGCCTCAGGCGGTGGATGCGGCGGGCAACAACCACGCGTTCAACATGCTGGAGCGGGATGTGGGCAACATGGCTTCCTACTTCGGGCGCTTTGCTCCGGAGTTGAAGAAGACCAAGTACGCCAAGGAAATGTGGGCGTTGTACGAAGCCGGCACCTTGCACCCGGCCAGCGCATTGACCGGCGAGTTCGACGAACCGGAAGAACTGGCGGACGTGGGCGGTGTGATTCGCGAGATTGAAGCGGCGCGGTTGGATGAAGAGCGCAAGCAAGCGATTCGCGCGGCGGATGATGCGCCACCGACCAAGACGGCAGAAGAACCGCCGCCGCCTTGGATGCAGTGATTCGTTAACTCGAAACCGGCGCGATCCCCTGTGGGAGCTGGCTTGCCTGCGATAGCATCACTTCAGTGTTATTGATACACCGAGGTGTCTGCATCGCAGGCAAGCCAGCTCCCACAGTCGTTTTATGCAGGTCTTAGCCGGCGCAACAGCTACCCGACGCCAACTCCTTGAGAATCGGGCAATCGGGCCGGTGATCGCCCTGGCAGTGTTCCACCAGGTCCTGCAACGTGTCGCGCAGTTGCCCAAGCTCCAGAATCTTCTGGTTCAGCGCCTCGATATGCTCGCGCGCCAAGGCTTTTACATCGGCGCTGGCGCGCTGCCGGTCTTGCCACAAGGTCAGCAGCTTGCCGACTTCCTCCAACGAAAACCCCAGGTCCCGCGAGCGTTTGATAAACGCCAGTGTGTGCAAGTCATCGCTGCCGTACACGCGGTAACCGCTGTCGGTGCGGTGGGCGGCTTTGAGCAGGCCAATGGATTCGTAGTAACGAATCATCTTTGCGCTCAGCCCGCTCTGACGGGCGGCTTGGCCGATGTTCATGGGCGTTGATCCTCCAAATCCTTGGGCTTCCAGGTTTTTAACAGTAACGCATTGCTCACCACACTGACGCTGGACAGGGCCATGGCCGCGCCCGCCAACACCGGGTTGAGCAAGCCGAATGCCGCCAGTGGGATGCCGATCAAGTTATACACAAAGGCCCAGAACAGGTTCTGGCGGATTTTTGCGTAGGTTTTGCGGCTGATCTCCAGCGCGGCGGGCACCAGGCGCGGGTCGCCGCGCATCAAGGTGATGCCCGCCGCGTGCATCGCCACGTCGGTGCCGCCGCCCATGGCGATGCCGATATCGGCAGCCGCCAGGGCCGGGGCGTCGTTGATGCCATCGCCGACCATCGCCACTGCGCCGGTCTTTTTCAGCTGCGCGACAATGGCGGCTTTGTCGGCCGGGAGTACTTCGGCGTGTACATCGTCGATGCCCAGTGCCTCGGCCACCACACGGGCGCTGCCGCGGTTGTCGCCGGTGAGCAAGTGGCTGCTGATGTGCTGGGCCCTGAGGTGTTCCACGGCCTCCAGTGCGCCGGGCTTGAGCGTATCGCCAAAGGCGAACAGGCCCAGTACGCGCGGTTGCGCGCCTTGTTCGATCAACCAGGACAACGTGCGCCCTTGGGCTTCCCACGCGCTGGCGGACGCCGCGAGGTCACCCGCGCTCAAGCCGTTTTCTTCCAGCATCCGGCGGTTGCCCAACGCCAGTTGTCGGCCATCGAGGGTGCCCGCAATACCGCGCCCGCTCAGCGCCTGGCTGGCAGTCACATCTGGCACGTTCAAGCCTTGTGCGTTGCAGGCATCCAGCACGGCTTTGGCCAGCGGGTGTTCGCTGCCGCGCTGCAGTGCGCCGGCGTGTTGCAGCAGCAGCGACTCATTGCCATCCACCGCCGCCAGATGCGCAATTTTCGGCGCGCCGGAGGTGAGGGTGCCGGTCTTGTCAAACACCACGGCGCTGACTGCATGGGCGCGTTCCAGGGCCTCTGCGTCTTTGATCAGGATGCCATAGCGCGCGGCGACGCCGGTGCCGGCCATGATCGCGGTGGGCGTGGCCAGGCCCAGCGCACACGGGCACGCAATCACCAGCACCGCCACGGCATTGATGATCGCGGTTTCCAGCGGCGCGCCGTAGAGCCACCAGCCCACCAGGGTGATCAGCGCCAGTACCAGCACGGCGGGCACAAACACCTGGCTGACCTTATCCACCAGTTTCTGGATCGGTGCCTTCGCCGCCTGGGCGTCCTCCACCAGACGAATGATGCGTGCCAGCACGCTTTCGGCACCCAGCGCCTGGGTACGCACCAGCAACCGACCTTCACCGTTGATGGCGCCGCCGGTGACCTTATCGCCGGGCTGTTTCGGCACCGGCAGGCTCTCGCCGCTGATCAAGGCTTCGTCGGCATGGCTCTGGCCCTCCATCACTTCACCGTCCACCGGGAAGCGCTCGCCGGGTTTGACCAGCACCCGGTCGCCGAGCTTCAACGCGCTGATGGCAACGTCTTCTTCGCGGCCGTCCAGCACGCGAATCGCCCGCTCCGGGCGCAAGGCTTCGAGGGCGCGGATGGCGCTGGCGGTCTGGCGCTTGGCGCGGCTTTCCAGGTATTTACCGAGCAGCACCAGCGCGATCACCACGGCCGAGGCTTCGAAATACAGGTGCGGCATGTTGCCGGCGGGCGTGGTGAGCCATTCATAGATGCTCAAGCCATAGCCGGCGCTGGTGCCGATGGCCACCAGCAGGTCCATGTTGCCGGCGCCAGCACGCACGGCTTTCCATGCGGCGCTGTAGAAGCGCGCCCCCAAGATGAATTGCACCGGCGTAGCCAGGGCGAACTGCACCCAGGCGGGCAGCATCCAGTGCAGGCCGAAGGGCTGCACCAGCATCGGCAGCACCAGCGGCAGGGCCAGCACGATCGCCAACAGCAGCGACCAACGCTCGCGATGCAGGCGTTGGGCTTGATTGGCGTCGGTGGCGGTTTCGCTTTGCGCCAGGGTGGCGGTGTAGCCGGCCTTGTCGACGGCGGCGATCAGTACGCCGGGGTCCATTTGGCCCAGCACTTCGACGTGGGCGCGTTCGTTGGCCAGGTTGACGCTGACACGTTGCACGCCCGGCACCTTGCCCAGCGCGCGCTCGACACGGCCGGCGCAGCTGGCACAGGTCATGCCGCTGATGGGCAGGTCAAACGTGGTGGATCCATTCATGGGGCAGTCCTCCAGAAGACGATGCCCCTAGAATCAACCTTGACCTGTGGGGAAGGTCAAGGGGCTATTTTGCCTCAGGCGGTTGGCTGGCGATGACGGCCGCCATTCAGGCGCGCACGCAAGGACCTGAGGCCGGCAAGGCAGGTGTTCAGTATTCGAGGGCGGCGGGTTTCAGGTACATGCCGTCCGGGCCTTGGGCAATACGCAACTTGCGCACATCACCGGCCTTCAGCGTGATGTTCTGCGCGGGCGGCGCGAGCATGCCCGGCAAGCAGCCGGGGGCTTGGCCCGGCAGCAGTTTCAAGCGCAGCGACACGTTGCCCGCCGGCAAGTTGAACGACGTGGCCTGTTCCTGAAACAGACGCCCGGCCAACTGGTCCTGGATATACAGGCCGATCTCGCAGCTGGTCGGTACTTCCAGGCGCTCGCGGGAGATGATCAACACCGCATAGTCTTCGTCGGCGAAGGCCATGGGCGCAGCGGCAGACAAACTCAACAGGCCGATAAGGGCCAAAAACGACCAGCGCATGGCGAATGCTCCGTGGTTCAAATCCAAGATGGATGAAGCTTGGCCGAGGCGGCGGCTGAATACCAGCCCGGCGGATGTTTTTGAAACTTGACCTTGCCATCGTGGCAAGGTCGAGACTGGCGTCAACCTCATCAAAGGAGTCATGTCATGCAAGTATTCAACGTGGAAGGAATGACCTGCGGCCATTGCGTTCGGGCGGTGACCCAGGCGGTGCAGAGCAAGGACCCTGCGGCGAGCGTCAACGTCAACCTGGCGGCGAAGGAAGTCGGTGTGGAAAGTCGCTTGTCCGCCGAGCAGGTTATCGAGCTGATCACCGAAGAAGGCTACAGCGCCAAGCTCGCGTAATTTTTCTGATAGTTAGCGAGCTAACGTAATGTTCATGGCACCCAAGCGCGGCTAGACTGTCGGGCTGCCGACTCACTTGGGTGTCTGATGAACCTCCGCATAATCCTGATTCTGGGCGCCTTGAGCGCCTTCGCGCCGTTGGCGATCGACTTTTACTTGCCGGGCTTTCCGGCAATGGCCACGGCGTTCGCCACCGACGAAAAACATATCCAACTGACGTTGGCGGTGTATTTCGCCGGTCTGGCCATTGGCCAATTGATCTACGGCCCGCTGGCCGACCGCTTTGGCCGGCGCGTGCCGCTGCTCAGTGGCGTGACGCTGTTTACCATCGCTTCCTTTGCCTGCGCGTATGCGCCGTCCCTGGACTGGCTGATCGGCGCACGCTTCGTGCAAGCCCTCGGCGGGTGTGCGGGCATGGTGATTTCCCGTGCGGTGGTCAGCGACAAATGTGATGCAGTGGGCTCAGCCAAGGTTTATTCGCAACTGATGCTGGTCACCGGCCTGGCGCCGATCCTTGCGCCGTTGGCGGGTGGCTTGATGGTCGGGTTGTGGGGCTGGCAGTCGATTTTCCTGGCGCTGTCGATATTCAGCGTGATGGCAGCCATCGCCGTGGCAGTCGGCTTGCCGGAAACCTTCCCGGCCCATCAGCCGCGCCAGCCGCTGTCCGGTTCGCTGCGCCGCTATGGCGCGCTGCTGTCGGACCGCGTGTACCTGGGCTACGCCCTGACCGGCGGCATCTCGATTGCCGGGATGTTTGCCTACATTGCCGGCTCACCCTTCGTGTTCATCAAACTCTACGGCGTGCCTGCCGAGCATTACGGTTGGCTGTTCGGCTCCAACGCGGCCGGCTTTATCCTGGTGGCGCAGCTCAATGCGCGGTTGCTGGCCAAGCGCGGCCCGGCGTTTTTGTTGTCGCGCACGGTATGGGTGTATGTGGCAGCGGCGTTGTCGCTGTTGGGCATTGCCGCCTTGCGCACCGAAGCGTTGTGGCCGTTGCTGGTGCCGCTGTTTATCTGCATCGCCAGCCTTGGCTGCATTTTGCCCAACACCTCGGCCTGCGCCATGAGCGGGCAGGGCGCACGGGCCGGCAGCGCGTCGGCGTTGCTGGGCTGCATTCAGTTTGGTGTGGCGGCGGGCGCGGCGTCGCTGGTCGGCGTGTTGCACGACGGCACGGCGATGCCGATGGCGATGGTCATCAGCTTGTGCGGTGTACTGGCTGTAACGATTGCAATGTCGACCCAGCGCCTGCAACGGGCGAGGGCCGTGCAAGCGCAGGTCTGAGGTGCGGATCAGCCAGCGGCAGAGCGTTGCTGGCTGAGGGGAATGCGGTGCGGCGCCTGGATGCGCGCTTGCAGGGTGTCGGCGAAGGCCCGGGCTTCGGCCTCACTGCGGAAGGTGAACGCGTCGCCGTCGAGGCTGACCTGCCATTTGTTGCCTGGGGATTTTGCTAACGCTCTTATCAGGATCTTCATTGCTGACTTCCTCACGTAAAAGAATCGTGGCAAAGGCGGCCAATATAAACCCGAATGCGCTCACAAATATGACAAAGGTCAACTCTCTGACTAGCGGCGTCGTCCATTACTCACAGGAATAAAGGACGACACTGACAGACCGTTTTAAAAGCCTTCCAACACGATCTTGCCCTTGGCCTTACCGCTTTCCAGCAGCGTGTGCGCACGGCGCAGGTTCTGGGCATTGATCACACCGAAGTGCTCGCCCACCGTGGTTTTCAAGGTGCCGGCGTCGATCAGTTCAGCCACGCGGTTGAGCAGGTTGTGCTGTTCGATCATGTCTGGCGTCTCGAACATCGAGCGCGTGTACATGAACTCCCAATGCAGCGACAGGCTCTTGCGCTTGAGCTTGCTGACATCCAGCGACTTCGGATCGTCGATCAACGCCAACTTGCCTTGTGGCTCCAGCGCTTCTACCAACTGGTCGAGGTGATGATCGGTCTGGGTCAGGCTGGCGACGTGGGTCACCTGTGGGTGGCCGGCGTTTTTCAGCGCTTCGCTCAGCGGTTGGCTGTGATCGATCACCAGGTCGGCGCCGAGCGCCTTGGCCCATTCCTGGGTTTGCGGACGCGAGGCGGTGCCGATGACTTTCAGTGCGGTGAGCTGGCTGGCCAGCTGGGTCAGAATCGAACCCACACCCCCGGCGGCGCCGACGATCAGCAGGCTCTGGCCTTCATCTTCCTTGCCTTCACGCACTTGCAGGCGTTCGAACAGCAACTCCCAGGCCGTGATGGCGGTCAGCGGCAGCGCGGCGGCGTCGGCAAACCCCAGGCTCTTGGGCATATGACCGACGATGCGCTCATCCACGGTGTGCAGTTCGCTGTTGCCACCCGGGCGTACCAGCGAGCCGGCGTAGAACACTTTGTCTCCGGCTTTGAACAGGGTCACTTCGCTGCCAACGGCCTTGACCACACCCGCCACGTCCCAGCCCAGCACCTTGGCGGCACCGTTTTCCGGGGCGACGTTCTGGCGCACCTTGGTGTCCACCGGGTTGACCGAGATGGCTTTGACTTCCACCAGCAGGTCGCGCGGGCCGGCGACCGGCTCCGGCAGCTCGATGTCTTGCAGGGAGTTTGGATCGGTGATTGGCAGTGCAGCGTAGTAGGCAATGGCTTTCATGGGGACTCCGGAAAAGGGCAGTGATCAGGCAAGAAATTTCAGGCGCTTGAGTTCGAAGTGTTCGATCACATCAGCGGCCTTGGCGCGGAAGTTCTGGATGTGCGCGCTCTGGTCGTGGTCGGCCAGTGCTGCGTCATCGCTCCAGCGTTCGAGCATGTAGAAGGTCTCGGGATGTTGCAGGTCCTGGTGCAGGTCGTATTGCTCGCAACCGGCTTCCAGGCGGGTCGGTTCCAGCAGGCCGCGCAGCAGGGTTTCCAGGGTTGCCTGTTGGCCGGGTTTGGCGATCAGCGTGGCGATGACGTTAAAGGCAGTGGACATATTCGACTCCTGGCACGTGGTGAAGGGGATGGGCAGATGATTGGCTATTTCCCGTGAAGATAAAACCCGCTAAAACAGCAGTCTGTTTCAATAGAATTTTGATAATTGGCGGTAATGCATGCTGCGTTTTGATGATTTGCAGTTGTTTGTACGCGCGGCAGACCTGGGCAGTCTGTCGGCTGCCGCGCGGGTCATGGACCTGTCGCCGGCCGTGGCCAGCGCGGCGCTCAAGCGCATCGAACAGCAACTGGGCGCGCGGTTGCTGGCGCGCTCCACCCGCAGCCTGCGGCTGACCGCCGAAGGTGAAGGCTTCCTGGAATATGCCCGCGCAGCCTTGAGTTCGCTGGACGAAGGGCGGCGCTTGTTGGCCAGCGGCCAGGACCATGTCAGCGGCGTGCTGCAGCTGTCGGCGCCGTCGGATTTCGGGCGCAACCAGCTGTTGCCATGGCTCGATGAGTTCCAGCGCGACTACCCGCAACTCACCGTGCGCCTGCTGTTGGGCGACCGGATTGCCGACCTGTTCCGCCAGCCGGTGGATATCGCCCTGCGTTACGGCGAGCCCGAAGATTCCAGCCTGATCGCGCTGCCCATCGCCCCGGACAACAGGCGTGTGCTGTGTGCCGCGCCCAGCTACCTCGCCCGCCACGGCGAGCCGCGGCATCTGGAGCAATTGGCGCAACACAATTGCCTGCTTTACATGCTCGGCAGCCGCGTACACGACCACTGGGGTTTTCACGACGGCAAGCGTGAAGTCAGCCTGACGGTGAGCGGCGACCGCTTCAGTGATGACGCCGATGTGGTGCGGCGCTGGGCGGTGGCGGGTGTCGGTATCGCCTACAAGTCGTGGCTGGATGTGAGCAGCGACGTGCTGGCCGGGCGTTTGCGTGTGATCCTGCCAGAGCTGCACGGTGAGCGCACGCCGCTCAACCTGCTGTGCGCGCATCGCGCGCAATTGAGCAAGCCCATCAACCTGTTGCGGGAAATGCTCGTGGCCCGCTGTGCGACATTGACTGCGCAATGGCCGGAACGACTGAGCACCGCGCAATAGCCTCCATCAAAGCAAGAAATTTCACTCAGATCCTGTCCCTATCCGCGCTGTCAGACGCCGCGGAACGGGCGGTTTGCGCCCCTATACTTTGGTTCCAACCGCAGCAGACAAATGGTTTAACAAGGAGTGAATACATGGAAGAAGCACCCTGCATCAGCCACATCGCCAGCTTGCTCTGCGAGCCCAAGCGCACCGCCATGCTCTGGGCCTTGATGGACGGGTCGGCGAAATCGTCAGAGGAACTGGCGAGGCTTGCCGGGCTGTCGTCGGCTTCGGCGATCGCGCATTTGTCGCGCCTGACTGGAAGCGGTTTGCTGCGGGTTGAAGCCCAGCGTGGCAAGCGCGTGTTTCGTGTCGCCGCCGTCGACGTCAGCGTTGCCATCGACGCGTTGGCCAGTACCACCATGGCCAGCGCCGTGCGCAGTGCGCCGCAGGGTCTGCCGCCGACGCTGGTGGCGCCGGCGGCGTTGCGGCGAGCCCGGTTATGCGATGGTCACCTGGGCGGAGAACTGGGCGCGGGGCTTTACCAGCGCATGTTTCAGGCCGGTTGGATCGACCGTCATGAACAGCGTACCGAGGTCACCGTCAAGGGCGCGCAGTGCCTGGCAGGCCTGGGCATTTTTACCCACGCGTTGGCCTCGCCCCTGGCGTGCGATTGTTTTGACTGGAGTCAGCAGCAACCGCACTTGGGGGGCGCATTGGGGGCGGGGCTGTTGCAGCTGTTTTTGCAATCGGGCTGGGTCAGCGTGGTCAACGAGTCCCACGCCCTGCAGTTCTCCGACATCGGGCTTGGGGAAATCAACCGCCTGGCCGCGCCTCAGGAGGGCAATGGTCGCTCAGAGTTTCAGTCAGGTCGCATCCAGCAATAACCAGGCAAAACGATACCGCACACTCGCGTTGGGGATTTTTCATACAGGGGGGGGCGGCATGGGCATGCAAGGCTATAGCGCAGCGGAACGGCTGGAACGGTTGCCCATCAGCGGCTACCACCGAATCATCTTTATCATCATCGCGCTGGCGTTTTTCTTCGACTCCATGGACCTGGCGATGATGACTTTCCTGTTGGGTTCGATCAAAACCGAGTTCGGCCTCAGTACGGCCCAGGCCGGGTTGCTGGCCAGTTCGAGTTTTTTCGGCATGGTGGTCGGTGCATCTTTATCCGGAATGTTGGCGGACCGGTTTGGACGCAAACCGGTGTTCCAGTGGAGCATCGTGTTGTGGGGCGTCGCCAGCTACCTGTGCTCCACGGCGCAGACGGTGGAAACGCTGACGCTGTTTCGCATTTTGCTGGGGATCGGCATGGGCATGGAGTTCCCGATTGCGCAGTCGATGCTTTCTGAGCTGATTCCTGCCAAGGGGCGCGGGCGCTACATCGCCCTGATGGATGGCTTCTGGCCGTTGGGTTTTGTGGCGGCGGGCGTGCTGTCTTATTTCTTGCTGCCGGTGATTGGTTGGCGTGACATTTTTTTGGTGTTGGCGGTGCCGGCGGTGTTTGTGTTGGCGATCCGGTTTTTTATCCCGGAGTCGCCGCGCTGGCTTGAGCAGGCCGGTCGGCACGCGGCGGCGGATAAGGTGTTGCAGGGTATCGAGCAAAAAGTGCGCGATTCGCTGGGGCGCGCCGACTTGCCGGCGCCGATTGCCCTGCCACGGGTTGAGAGCGTGCCGGGGACGTTTTTCTCGGCGTTTCAACAGCTGTGGTCGCCGCAGTATCGGCAACGCACGATGATGATCTGGAGCGTGTGGTTCTTTGCGTTGCTCGGCTTCTACGGGCTCACCTCCTGGTTGAGCGCGTTGTTGCAGCAGTCGGGGTTTGCGGTCACTCAGTCGGTGTACTACACGGTGATCATTTCCCTGGGCGGGATTCCCGGGTTTCTGATGGCCGCCTGGCTGGTGGAGCGCTGGGGGCGCAAGCCGGTGTGTGTCGTGACTTTGCTGGGCGGTGGCGTGATGGCGTTTGTGTATGGGCAAAGCGCAGTGTTTGGCGGCAACGTGGGGCTGCTGATTACGTCGGGTCTGTTGATGCAGTTCTTCCTGTTTGGCATGTGGGCGGTGCTGTACACCTACACGCCAGAGCTGTATCCCACTTCGGCGCGGGCAACCGGTTCCGGGTTTGCCTCGGCGATTGGTCGGGTGGGCTCGTTGCTCGGGCCGTTGGTAACGGGGCTGGTGTTTCCGATCACCGGGCAGGGCGGGGTGTTTGCCTTGGGCGCGCTGTGTTTTGCCGTGGCGGCGCTGGTGGTGTGGGTATTTGGGATGGAGACGAAGGGCAAGACGCTGGAAGAATTGACCGAAGTCTGAGGAACAGTACAAAAACCACTGTGGGAGCGGGCTTGCTCGCGAAAGCGGTGTTTCAGTCGACACATGTATTGACTGATACATCGCCTTCGCGGGCAAGCCCGGCTCCCACATTGATTTTGTCGTGTCAGCCGTTGTTGCTTAAGGCTTCACGAGCCGCGCATCCAGGCTGTTCTGCGCCAGGCGTTTGGCCTGGTCCTGGGTCATGCCCAGCGAGGTATACAGCGCGTGGAAGTTCTCGGTGACATAGCCGCCGAAGTACGCCGGGTCATCCGAGTTCACTGTGACTTTCACGCCACGCTCGAGCATGTCGAGGATGTTGTGCTGGGCCATGTCGTCGAACACGCACAGCTTGGTGTTGGACAGCGGGCACACGGTCAGCGGGATTTGCTCGTCGATGATCCGCTGCATCAGGCGCTCGTCTTCGATGGCGCGTACGCCATGGTCGATACGCTGGATTTTCAGCAGGTCGATGGCTTCCCAGATGTACTCGGGCGGGCCTTCTTCGCCGGCGTGGGCCACGGTGAGGAAGCCTTCGTGGCGGGCGCGGTCGAACACGCGCTGGAACTTGCTCGGCGGGTGGCCCATTTCCGAGCTGTCAAGGCCCACGGCCACAAATGCGTCGCGAAATGGCAGCGCCTGGTCGAGGGTTTTTTCAGCTTCGGCTTCACTCAGGTGGCGCAGGAAGCTGAGGATCAAACCGCTGGTGATGCCCAGTTGCTGCTCGCCATCTTTGAGCGCAGCGGCAATGCCGTTGAGCACGACTTCGAACGGTACGCCACGGTCGGTGTGGGTTTGCGGGTCGAAGAAGGGTTCGGTGTGGATCACGTTCTGTTCTTTGCAGCGCAGCAGGTAGGCCCAGGTCAGGTCGTAGAAATCCTGGGAGGTGCGCAGCACATCGGCGCCCTGGTAATACAGGTCGAGAAACTCTTGCAGATTGTTGAAGGCGTAAGCCTTGCGCAGGGTTTCGACGTCGTTCCAAGGCAGTGCAATCTTGTTGCGTTCGGCCAGTGCGAACAGCAATTCAGGCTCCAGCGAGCCTTCCAGGTGCAGGTGCAATTCAGCCTTGGGCAGGGCGTTGAGCCAATCGTACATTTTCTAAATTCTCATCAGGTGCAATGGCGGCATTCTACAGGCCATGGCCGAAATAATCGGCAAAACCTGACCAGCAGGAGAGTATTGGTTTTTTTCACGCAAGGGCCACGTGAACTAAGGTGTAACGAAACGTTAGCGGCGTGGTGCAGTCTGTACCCCATCAATGACTGATTTGCTGCATGAAAAGGCCCGGAATGCTCACATCCCTCAAGCAAGAAAAATACATGTTACTGGCGCTGATTGCCGCCATCGTCGCCTACCCGTTGGAGCACTGGATGCTGCACAGCGGGCAGATGGTGGCGTTACTCAGTGGCGTGGCGCTGATCGTCTTCATCGTCGTGGCTTCGATGCGCGTTGCCCACCACGCTGAACAACTGGCGGAGAAGGTCGGTGACCCTTACGGCACCATGATCCTGACCCTCGCCGCGGTGTTGGTGGAGGTGGTGATCCTGGCGATCATGATGAGCAACGAACCCTCACCGACGCTGGTGCGCGACACGATTTATTCGGCAGTGATGCTCGATATCAACGGCATCCTCGGCCTGGCTGCGCTGATGGGTGGCATCAAACATGGCGAACAGTCCTACAACGATGACTCGGCACGCAGCTACAGCGTGATGATCCTCACGGCCATGGGCGTGTCGATGGTGGTGCCGGAATTTATCCCTCAGGCTGACTGGAAAATTTACTCGGCGTTCACCATCGGCGCGATGGTGCTGCTTTACACCCTGTTTTTGCGCATGCAGGTGGGGCCGCACAGTTATTTCTTCAGTTACAGCTACCCGGAAAAACGCCGCAAGAAACAGCCGGAAGAACAGCAGGAGCCGCCGATCAGTTTGGCTTTCTCCATTGGCACCTTGGTGTTTGGCGTGATTGTGATCGGCGCACTGGCCGAGGTGATGTCCAAGACCCTCGACCTGGGCCTGGAAGGCACGGGCGCACCGCCGGTGATCACGGCGATTGTGGTTGCGGCTATTTCGGCGGCGCCGGAAATTTTGACGGCCCTGCGCGCAGCCCTGGCCAACCGCATGCAGTCGGTGGTCAACATCGCACTCGGTGCGTCGTTGTCGACGGTGATTTTGACAGTGCCGGTGATGGAGGCCATGGCGCTCTATACCGGCCAGCCGTTCCAGATGGCGATGACGCCGGTGCAAACCGTGATGGTGTTGATCACGCTGGTTGTCAGTGCGATCAACCTCAACGATGGCGAGACGAATGCCATCGAAGGGATGACCCATTTTGTGTTGTTTGCGACGTTTATCATGCTGTCGTTGCTGGGGTTGTAACCAAGCCAATGTGGGAGGGGGGCAAGCCCCCTCCCACATTTTGGTCTGCGCCTGACTTAGGTTCCGGCGATCAACTGTCGCGCCGCCTGGCTGTGATCGGCAATCAAACCTTTCAGATCCAGCCCTTCAACCTGCCCGTCAATCACTCGCCATTTGCCCCCGATCATCACCCGATCCGCCCGGTCGGCGCCGCACAGCAGCAGCGCCGAAATCGGATCGTGGCTGCCGGAAAAACGCAGCTCATCGAGCTTGAACAGCGCCAGGTCAGCCTGTTTGCCCACGGCCAGTTCACCGATATCCGTACGCCCCAGTAATTGCGCCGATCCTTTGGTCGCCCAGCCCAGCACACCTTCGGGGGTGATCTTTTCTGCGCCGTAACGCAGGCGCTGGATGTACAGGGCCTGGCGCGCTTCAAGGATCATGTTCGAGGCGTCGTTGGACGCCGAGCCGTCCACGCCCAGGCCAATCGGCGCACCGGCGGCGAGCAGGTCCAGGGTCGGGCAGATGCCGGAGGCCAGGCGCATGTTCGAGCTTGGGCAATGGCAGATACCGGTGCCGGCGGCGCCCAGGCGTGCGATTTCATCCGGGTTGAAGTGAATGCCATGGGCCAGCCAGGTGCGCGGGCCGAGCCAGCCGACGCTGTCGAGATAATCCACGGTGCGCAGGCCGAAGCGCTGCAGGCAGAAGTCTTCTTCGTCGAGGGTTTCCGCCAGGTGCGTGTGCAGGCGCACATCGAGGCTGTTGGCCAGTTCGGCGCTGGCTTGCATGATTTGCGGGGTGACCGAAAACGGCGAGCAGGGCGCCAGGGCAATCTGGATCTGCGCGCCGTCACCGCGCTCATGGTATTCGCGGATCAGGCGTTGGCTGTCGTCGAGGATCACTTGGCCTTGTTGCACAGTCTGCTGCGGCGGCAGGCCGCCGTCGGCTTCGCCCAGGCTCATGGAACCGCGGGTGAGCATGGCGCGCATGCCCAGTTCGCGCACGCTTTGCACTTGCACGTCGATGGCGTTTTCCAGGCCGTCAGGGAACAGGTAGTGGTGATCGGCCGCGGTGGTGCAGCCCGAGAGCAGCAATTCCGCCAAGGCGACTTTGGACGCCAGGGCGAGTTTTTCCGGGGTCAGCCGGGCCCACACTGGGTAGAGGGTTTTGAGCCACGGGAACAACGGCTGGTTGACCACCGGTGCCCAGGCGCGGGTCAGGGTCTGATAGAAGTGATGGTGGGTGTTGATCAGCCCCGGCAGGATCACATGTTCGCGCGCGTCGAACACCTGTGCGCAGGGCACGGCAGGCTCTTGTCCCCAGCCCAGCAGTTCGGTGATCACACCGTCTTGCAGCACCAGGCCGCCACGGGCATCGAGGCCATTGGCAGTGAAAATCGCGACGGGGTTTTTTAACCAGATACGGGTCGCAGGCATTGGCCGGCTCCTCTGAATGATGGGTTCAGGTTTGCCAGCTCAGTGTTGCCCTGTCTGCTGATCCAGGGTCGCCGGTTGAGGCGAGGTCGGTAGATTACGTGGAGTTCTGGATCCGGTCCAGCTGCAGGCGCGAGGTGCTCTTGAGTCACCAGTGCCGTTCAGTTAAGCGGGCCCCTGTGGGAGCGAGCTTGCCCGCGATAGCGGTGTGCCAGTCAACATTAAGGTTGGCTGGGCCGACGTCTTCGCGGGCAAGCCCGCTCCCACATTTTGATCCGTGGTATTACCAGGCGATGGTGTCGCCTTTGTAGTCCACGAAGTGATGGCCGCCCTTGCCCGTGTAGGCATTTACCTGATCGATCAGGCCGCGCACGCTGGTGTCGACATCAATGAGCGCGTTTTCACCGCCCATATCCGTCTTCACCCAGCCCGGGTGCAGCGACAGCACGGTGAGCTTTTGGTCACCGAGTTGGGTGATAAAGCTGTTGGTCATGGAGTTGAGTGCAGCCTTGCTGGCCTTGTACAGCGCCAGGTCCGCACCGTCGGGAATGGTCACGCTGCCGAGCACCGAGCTCATGAAGGCCAGCACGCCGCTGTCTTTGCGAATCTGCCCGACAAAACGCTGGGCCAGGTTGATCGGCGCCACGGCGTTGGTGAAGAACAGCTGGCCGACTTCCGCCAGGGTGGCGTGGCCAGGCTCTTGATTGGCGGGGCCTTTGACGCCGGCGTTGACGAACAGCAGGTCGAAGGTGCGGTCCTTGAGGCGCTGGCTCAGGGCGATCACGGCTTGCTGATCATCCATGTCCAGCTTTTCGACGTGTACCGGGCCTGCGGCTTTGAGCGCATCGGCCTTGTTCGGATCGCGCACGGTGGCGGTCACATCCCAGCCGTCCTGAAGCAATTGCTTGACCAGGCCAAGGCCCAGCCCGCGCGAGGCGCCGATGATCAGTGCGGTTTTTGGCGTAGACATGAAAGGCTTCCTTTGGAATGAAGGTTCACGGATTCAGTGGACAACGTTGCCCGAGCCTTTGCTGCAACTCCTGGCGCAGGTGGCCGAGTTCGTTGATACGGGTTTCGATAAGGTTGAGCTTGTCTTGCAGCAATTGCGTGACAGCGCTGTCGGGGTCGGGCGCCTGCCACAGGGCGGCGACGCTGCTGCCGATCTCGCCCAGGCTGAAGCCCAGGCGTTGCGCGGTCTTGATGTAGAGCACCAGTTGCACCATGTCCGGCGGGTAGTCGCGGTAACCGTTGGCGCTGCGTTGTGCTGCGATCAACCCGCGCTGCTCGTAGAAACGCAGGGTGTCGCGGCTGACCTGGCTGGCCTGGGCTAGTTCACCGATACGCATGGGGCGGGCTCGAAAGGGCTTGACCCTGGAGCATACTCCAGGCTTTAGCCTGCTGGCTTCTTAATTCAAGGAGCTTGCCGATATGTGGACCGCTGCCCAATACCGAACACTGGTGCGCGCCAGCGCCTGGTATGACTTGATCGTGACCGCGGCGTTTGTCACCCCGTGGAGCTTTGTGTTTGTGCACAGCGTGCTGCAGGGTTTGAACCTGCCGGGGACGCTGCCGGCGTTTGCACCGGCGCATGTGCTGATGGCCAATTTGCTCGGCTCGATTGTGTGCGTGTGGGCAGTGCTGCGAATTCGCGACCCGCAGCGCCAGTTTGGCCTCTATGACGCGGCCGGCCGCGCACTGTTCGCGACCTGGCAGCTCTACGCGCTGATGCAGGGCGCGACGGCGGTGCTGTGGGTAACGTTACTGTTTGAGGGGGTGTGGGGCATCGCGCAGATGGTCCCCGTGGAGACTGATCAAAAAATGACCGGCGCCCGTAAGCCCTTATGACAGAAGGGTTACAGGCGGATGTGCTCAGGTTATCCACAGGCAGGTGCACAGTAGATGTGGGCAGTTTCAGCGCGCCAGCAGGATGCGCCCACGGCTCAGGTCGGCGAGTTGGGTTTGCAGCGTGTCGATAGCCGCCTCGCCCAATGCCAACTGCAGCTCCACGCCATTGGCGGTGAAGGTTTCCTCCACCACCAGCCCGCCCAGTTCGGCGACCCGCAGTTTCACCAGGTTCAGCTCGGAAAAGCCGCAGGCGCAGCTCAGTGGCACGCGGCTGATCAGCTCGATGCGCTCGGCATTTTGCAGGCATTTGTTCGCGCCGCCGCCGTAGGCACGGGCGAGGCCACCGGTGCCCAGCTGGATGCCGCCGTACCAGCGAATCACCAGCACGGCGACCTGATCAAAGCCTTGGGCCTCGATGGCGGCCAGAATCGGCCGCCCCGCGGTACCGCCGGGTTCGCCGTCGTCGTTGCTGCGGTACTGGTCGGCGAGTTTCCAGGCCCAGCAGTTGTGCGTGGCGTTGAGGTCGCTGTATTGCTCGAAAAACGCTTGGGCGTCTTGCGCGCTGGTGATCGGCGCCGCGAGGGTAATAAAGCGGCTTTTGCGTATTTCTTCACGAAATTCGCAAAGGCCGGTAAGCGTGAAAGGCATAAGTCGCTTCGTTTAGAGGGCGGGCTGGATGCCACAGCCTTTGAGAATGATGTGGATCAGGTTGCTGCCGGCGTCTTCCATGTCTTGTTTGGTCAGCTTGGTGCGGCCGGTGACGCGGCAGATCTGGGTGGCAAAGTCGGCGTAGTGCTGGGTGCTGCCCCACAGCAGGAAGATCAGGTGCACGGGGTCGATGGGGTCCATCTTGCCGGCGTCGATCCAGGCCTGGAACACGGCGGCGCGACCACTGAACCAGGCGCGGTAATCCTGGCTGAAGTATTCGGTGAGGCATTCGCCGCCACTGATGATTTCCATGGCGAAGATCCGCGAGGCCTGTGGGTGACGCCGGGAAAACTCCATCTTGGTGCGGATGTAGCGGGTGAGCGCCACGGCCGGGTCGTCCTCGGCGGTCAGCGCGTTGAAGGTGCTGTCCCACAGTTCGAGGATATTGCTGAGCACCGCGATGTACAGGCCGAGCTTGTTGGTGAAGTAGTAATGCAGGTTGGCCTTGGGCAGCCCGGCACTCGAGGCAATGGTGTTCATGCTGGTGCCTTTGTAGCCATGGCGCGCGAACTCGTCTTCAGCAGCCTGCAGAATCGCTTGTTCGTTCTTTTGCCGAATGCGGCTGGCGGGTTTACCGGCGTGGTTGCTGTGGGCAGGAACTTCGAGGCTCATGGAGGTTTCCGTGCTGATCGATAGAGACGACGTGTGCACAGATAACCCACCCTCAAGCCTCAGACAAGTCCCGATGCAATAAAACCGTCAAAGCGGTTCCAGCGTGTCGCTTTCCGGCGCGTGGTTTGCGCCAACGCAGGTCGCTTTGGTTTCCGGTAACAACAGGCACAACACGATGGCGGTCAGGCCGCCGCTGGTGATGGCTGAGTCGAACAGGTTTCGCACCAGGGACGGCATCAAGTGCAACAGGTCCGGTTGGGCGGCAATGCCCAGGCCGACGCCGAACGAGGTGGCGATGATCAGCATGCTGCGCCGGTCCAGTGGTGCCTGGGCAAGGATGCGCACACCGGCAGCGGCCACGCTGCCGAACATCACCAGGGTGGCGCCGCCCAATACCGGCTTGGGAATTTGCTGCAGCACGGCACCAATCGACGGAAACAAGCCGAGACAGAACAACAGCACGCCGATGTACAAACCGACGTAACGGCTGGCGACGCCGGTGAGTTGGATCACGCCGTTGTTCTGCGCGAAGGTGGTGTTGGGAAAGGCGCTGAAGGTGGCGGCGATCATGCAACTCACACCATCGCCCAATACGCCGCCTTTGAGTCGGCTTATATAAGAAGGGCCGCTGATGGGTTGGCGCGCAATCATGCAATTGGCGGTGAGGTCACCGACGGTTTCGATACTGCTGATCAGATAAATCAGCGCGATGGGCAAAAAAGCGCTCCAGTCAAAGTTGAAACCAAAGCGAAAGGGCATTGGCACGCTGATCAAGGGCAAGTCGGGCAGGGCTTGGGGTACCAGTTTGCCGCTGAACCAGGCGGCCAGACTGCCGAGGGCCAAGCCGATGATGATCGCCGAAAGGCGAACCCACGGAGTGTTGGAGCGGTTGAGCAGAATGATCGTCAGTACGACGAACACGCCCAGCGCCAGGTTCACCGGAGCGCCGAAGTCGGGCGCGTTAAAGCCGCCGCCGAGGTCGGTGATGCCCACCTTGATCAGGCTGATGCCGATCAGCGTGATCACAATCCCGGTGACCAAAGGCGTGATCACTCGGCGCAGTTGGCCGATAAAGCGGCTCAGCACGATCTGTACCGCCGCGCCGAAAAAGCACACGCCGAAGACCATCGCCATGATGTCTTCCGGGCTGCCACCGCGTTGCTTGACCAGAAAGCCTGCCGACAACACCGCGCCGAGAAACGCAAAGCTGGTGCCTTGCAGGCAGATCATCCCGGCACCGATGCCAAATGGCCTGCGCGCCTGAATGAAGGTGCCGACGCCGGAGACCATCAACGCCATGCTGATCAGGTAGGGCAAATGGGCGGTGAGGCCCAGTGTGGAGCCAATGATCAAAGGCGGCGTGATAATGCCGACGAACGCCGCCAGCATGTGTTGCGCGGCGGCCAGTATTGCCGGGATGGGTTTTGGGCGGTCGTTGAGGCCGTAGATCAGGTCGCTGGGGCTGGAGGTTTCTGGTGGCATGGCGGGCAAACTCAGGGCGGACGGTTCAAGGTCCTTGTGCCTTGCAAAAAGCTGTCCAGTTGCTCAGCTTTTGCCGAAAGGCCCGAGCTAGCGCGTTGCCGCAAGGCTCTCGAGAAAGCTTTCCAGCACCAAATGAGGGCGACGGCCCTTGCGCGTGACCGATGCGAGGCTCAAATCGTAAAAACGTGTAGTCGGTTTCAGCGCACGCAGTCGGCCTTGTTGTACCCACAGGCTGGCGTAGTGGTCAGGCAGGTAACCAATGTAGCGACCCGTGAGGATCAGGAACGCCATGCCTTCGCGGTCCGAGGCACTGGCGGTGCAGTTGAGTGCCTGGTAATGGGCCTGGATCTCGGCGGGCAAGCGGAAGGTGGGGGCGATGGCGTCCTGGCTGTCGAGGCGGGTGTCGTCCAGTTGTTTGTCGTCGGCATAAAACAGCGGGTGGCCAACCGCGCAATAGAGCAGCGAACGTTCGCTGTACAGCGGCTGGTATTCCAGGCCCGACAGCGCGCTGGCCTGGGGGACAACGCCGACATGCAGCCGGCCGTCGAGTACGCCTTGCTCGACTTCATTGGGGGCGATCATGCGGATTTGTATCTGCACGTCCGGGCCGCGTTCCTTCAACTGTGCCAACGCGTGAGTGATGCGCATGTGGGGCAGGGTGACGAGGTTGTCGGTAAGGCCGATGATCAGCTCGCCACGCAAATGCTGGTGCAGGCCGTTGACCTCAGTGCGAAAGCTTTCCAGGGCACTTAATAGCTGCAGGGCCGATTGGTAGACCTCGCGGCCTTCTTCGGTGAGTGAGAAACCGGCACGCCCGCGTTGGCATAGGCGCAATCCCAGGCGCTGTTCGAGGTCGCTCATCTGCTGGCTGATGGCCGAGCGGCCAATGCCGAGCACGGTTTCTGCTGCCGAGAAGCCGCCGCACTCCACCACGCTGCGAAAGATGCGCAACAGGCGGATATCGAAGTCACTGACTTGGGCCAGGGGGTCGGGTCGACGGCTGCTCATAGTTTAGTGAAGGCCTGACTGAAGGTTAGAAAAGTTGAATTTCACCGACTTTATCCCCGTGGCAATTTAGCTGCAAGAACGCTTTTCAATCCCGACGCTGCCTTTTGCCCTGCGAGGTTTTGCTGATGAACATGCCCGAAAACGCCCCTACGTCCCTGGCCAGCCAATTGAAGTTGGATGCGCACTGGATGCCCTACACCGCCAACCGTAACTTCCAGCGTGACCCGCGCCTGATCGTGGCCGCCGAAGGCAGCTGGTTGACCGATGACAAGGGTCGTAAGGTGTACGACTCGTTGTCGGGCCTGTGGACCTGCGGCGCCGGGCACACCCGCAAGGAAATCCAGGAAGCGGTCGCCAAGCAACTGGGCACCCTGGACTACTCCCCGGGCTTCCAATACGGCCATCCGCTGTCGTTCCAGCTGGCAGAAAAGATTACCGACCTGACGCCGGGCAATCTGAACCACGTGTTTTTCACGGACTCGGGCTCCGAGTGCGCCGATACCGCGGTGAAGATGGTGCGCGCCTACTGGCGGCTGAAGGGGCAGGCGACTAAGACCAAAATGATTGGCCGCGCCCGTGGCTATCACGGTGTCAACATCGCCGGCACCAGCCTGGGCGGCGTCAACGGTAACCGGAAGCTGTTTGGTCAGGGCTTGATGGATGTGGATCACCTGCCTCACACCTTGCTGGCGAGCAATGCGTTTTCTCGTGGCATGCCGGAGCAGGGCGGTATCGCCTTGGCCGATGAGCTGCTCAAGTTGATCGAACTGCACGACGCGTCGAACATTGCCGCCGTGTTTGTTGAGCCGATGGCCGGCTCCGCTGGCGTGCTGGTGCCGCCACAGGGCTACCTCAAGCGTCTGCGTGAGATCTGCGACCAACACAACATCCTGCTGGTGTTCGACGAGGTGATTACCGGTTTCGGCCGTACCGGCTCGATGTTCGGCGCCGACAGCTTCGGCGTGACCCCGGACCTGATGTGCATCGCCAAGCAAGTCACCAACGGCGCGATCCCGATGGGCGCGGTGATTGCCAGCAGCGAGATCTATCAGACCTTCATGAACCAGGCGACGCCGGAGTACGCCGTGGAATTCCCCCACGGCTATACCTACTCGGCGCACCCGGTGGCGTGCGCGGCTGGCCTGGCGGCATTGGACCTGTTGCAGAAGGAAAACCTGGTGCAGAGCGTAGCCGAAGTCGCCCCGCACTTTGAGAATGCGCTGCACGGTTTGAAGGGCAGCAAGAACGTGATCGACATTCGTAACTACGGCCTGGCCGGCGCGATCCAGATTGCTCCGCGTGACGGTGATGCCATCGTGCGTCCATTCGAGGCCGGCATGGCCTTGTGGAAAGCCGGCTTCTACGTGCGCTTTGGCGGCGACACGCTGCAGTTTGGGCCAACCTTCAACAGCAAGCCGCAGGACCTGGATCGTCTGTTTGACGCGGTCGGCGAAGTGCTGAACAAGATCGACTGATTTCTCCTTCTATATAGAACAACTTTTCAGGAGCCCTGCATGAGCCTTATCCAGCATTTGATCAACGGTGAGTTGGTCAATGACAGCGGCCGGAGTGCCGACGTGTACAACCCGTCTACCGGCCAGGTGATTCACCAGGTGCCGCTGGCCAGTCGTGAAACCATTCAACAGGCGATCGACTCGGCCAAGGCCGCGTTCCCGGCGTGGCGCAATACCCCGCCGGCCAAACGTGCCCAGGTGATGTTTCGTTTCAAGCAATTGCTGGAGCAAAATGAAGCACGCATCTCGCAGTTGATCAGCGAAGAGCACGGCAAGACGCTGGAAGACGCGGCGGGTGAATTGAAGCGCGGGATCGAGAACGTCGAGTACGCGTGCTCAGCGCCGGAGATTCTCAAGGGCGAGTACAGCCGTAACGTGGGGCCGAACATTGATGCCTGGTCGGATTTCCAGCCGTTGGGCGTGGTGGCTGGTATTACGCCGTTCAACTTCCCGGCGATGGTGCCGTTGTGGATGTACCCGCTGGCCATTGTCTGCGGCAACTGTTTCATCCTGAAACCGTCGGAGCGTGATCCAAGTTCTACCCTGCTGATCGCGCAGTTGCTGCAGGAAGCCGGCTTGCCTAAAGGCGTGTTGAGCGTGGTACACGGTGACAAGGGCGCGGTGGATGCGCTGATCGAGGCGCCGGAAGTCAAGGCGCTGAGCTTTGTGGGTTCGACGCCCATTGCCGAATACATTTATTCCGAAGCGACCAAGCGCGGCAAACGCGTGCAAGCGCTGGGCGGGGCGAAGAACCACGCGGTGCTGATGCCGGACGCAGACCTGGATAACGCCGTGAGTGCCTTGATGGGCGCGGCGTATGGTTCGTGCGGTGAGCGTTGCATGGCGATCTCGGTGGCGGTGTGCGTGGGTGATCAGGTGGCGGATGCGTTGATCGCCAAGCTGGTGCCGCAGGTCAAGGCGCTGAAGATTGGAGCGGGCACTTCGTGTGGCCTGGATATGGGGCCGTTGGTGACTGGCCAGGCCCGGGATAAGGTCAGTGGCTATATAGAAGATGGCGTGTCGGCGGGTGCCAAGCTGGTGGTCGACGGTCGCGGTTTGAGTGTTGCCGGGCATGAGGAAGGTTTCTTCCTGGGCGGCAGCCTGTTTGATCGTGTGACACCTGAGATGCGCATCTATAAAGAAGAGATCTTCGGGCCGGTGCTGTGTGTGGTTCGGGTGGATAGCCTGGAAGCGGCGATGCAACTGATCAATGATCACGAGTACGGTAATGGCACTTGCATCTTTACCCGTGACGGTGAGGCAGCGCGCCTGTTCTGTGACGAGATTGAAGTGGGCATGGTCGGGGTGAACGTCCCGCTGCCGGTGCCGGTGGCTTATCACAGCTTCGGCGGCTGGAAGCGCTCGCTGTTTGGCGACTTGCATGCCTATGGGCCAGATGGGGTGCGTTTCTATACCCGTCGCAAGGCGATCACCCAGCGTTGGCCGCAACGGGCCAGCCATGAAGCGTCGCAGTTTGCCTTTCCTAGCCTGTAAGGCGGGATAAAAGCCGGCCCCCTGGGGCCGGCTTTGTCGTTTTTGGGGCTTTATTGACCGATATGACAGAAATGTGAAAAAAGGTGTTGACGGCAGATTCTGGAAGTCTATAATTCGCCCCACTTCCGGCGCAGTCGAAACGGAAAACTCCTTGGTAAACAAAGAGTTACGCGAGATTCGACAGCGAGTTGCTTCAGTTCATCGAAGCCCAGAAGGAGTTGGTAGGGCAGTGTTGTTTGGCTCTATTAACGTTTCGATCCTCTCGGTCGAAAGCGGAGAAAAAGAGGTGTTGACAGCAGCGTGTAACGCTGTAGAATTCGCCTCCCGCTAACGAGAGATCGGAAGCGCAAGTGGTTGAAGTTGTTGAAGAAATCTTCGAAAACTTCTGAAAATAATCACTTGACAGCAAATGAGGCTGCTGTAGAATGCGCGCCTCGGTTGAGACGAAAGATCTTAACCAACCGCTCTTTAACAACTGAATCAAGCAATTCGTGTGGGTGCTTGTGGGGTCAGACTGATAGTCAACAAGATTATCAGCATCACAAGTTACTCCGCGAGAAATCAAAGATGTAACCAACGATTGCTGAGCCAAGTTTAGGGTTTCTTAAAAACCCAAAGATGTTTGAACTGAAGAGTTTGATCATGGCTCAGATTGAACGCTGGCGGCAGGCCTAACACATGCAAGTCGAGCGGTAGAGAGAAGCTTGCTTCTCTTGAGAGCGGCGGACGGGTGAGTAATGCCTAGGAATCTGCCTGGTAGTGGGGGATAACGTTCGGAAACGGACGCTAATACCGCATACGTCCTACGGGAGAAAGCAGGGGACCTTCGGGCCTTGCGCTATCAGATGAGCCTAGGTCGGATTAGCTAGTTGGTGAGGTAATGGCTCACCAAGGCGACGATCCGTAACTGGTCTGAGAGGATGATCAGTCACACTGGAACTGAGACACGGTCCAGACTCCTACGGGAGGCAGCAGTGGGGAATATTGGACAATGGGCGAAAGCCTGATCCAGCCATGCCGCGTGTGTGAAGAAGGTCTTCGGATTGTAAAGCACTTTAAGTTGGGAGGAAGGGCATTAACCTAATACGTTAGTGTTTTGACGTTACCGACAGAATAAGCACCGGCTAACTCTGTGCCAGCAGCCGCGGTAATACAGAGGGTGCAAGCGTTAATCGGAATTACTGGGCGTAAAGCGCGCGTAGGTGGTTTGTTAAGTTGGATGTGAAATCCCCGGGCTCAACCTGGGAACTGCATTCAAAACTGACTGACTAGAGTATGGTAGAGGGTGGTGGAATTTCCTGTGTAGCGGTGAAATGCGTAGATATAGGAAGGAACACCAGTGGCGAAGGCGACCACCTGGACTAATACTGACACTGAGGTGCGAAAGCGTGGGGAGCAAACAGGATTAGATACCCTGGTAGTCCACGCCGTAAACGATGTCAACTAGCCGTTGGAAGCCTTGAGCTTTTAGTGGCGCAGCTAACGCATTAAGTTGACCGCCTGGGGAGTACGGCCGCAAGGTTAAAACTCAAATGAATTGACGGGGGCCCGCACAAGCGGTGGAGCATGTGGTTTAATTCGAAGCAACGCGAAGAACCTTACCAGGCCTTGACATCCAATGAACTTTCTAGAGATAGATTGGTGCCTTCGGGAACATTGAGACAGGTGCTGCATGGCTGTCGTCAGCTCGTGTCGTGAGATGTTGGGTTAAGTCCCGTAACGAGCGCAACCCTTGTCCTTAGTTACCAGCACGTAATGGTGGGCACTCTAAGGAGACTGCCGGTGACAAACCGGAGGAAGGTGGGGATGACGTCAAGTCATCATGGCCCTTACGGCCTGGGCTACACACGTGCTACAATGGTCGGTACAGAGGGTTGCCAAGCCGCGAGGTGGAGCTAATCCCATAAAACCGATCGTAGTCCGGATCGCAGTCTGCAACTCGACTGCGTGAAGTCGGAATCGCTAGTAATCGCGAATCAGAATGTCGCGGTGAATACGTTCCCGGGCCTTGTACACACCGCCCGTCACACCATGGGAGTGGGTTGCACCAGAAGTAGCTAGTCTAACCTTCGGGAGGACGGTTACCACGGTGTGATTCATGACTGGGGTGAAGTCGTAACAAGGTAGCCGTAGGGGAACCTGCGGCTGGATCACCTCCTTAATCGACGACATCAGCTGCTCCATAAGTTCCCACACGAATTGCTTGATTCATTGAAGAAGACGATAAAGAAGCAGCCCGAAATTGGGTCTGTAGCTCAGTTGGTTAGAGCGCACCCCTGATAAGGGTGAGGTCGGCAGTTCGAATCTGCCCAGACCCACCAATTTTGTGTGGGAAACGCCTGTAGAAATACGGGGCCATAGCTCAGCTGGGAGAGCGCCTGCCTTGCACGCAGGAGGTCAACGGTTCGATCCCGTTTGGCTCCACCACTACTGCTTCTGAAAGTTTTGAAAGCTTAGAAATGAGCATTCCATCCAGGCGATGGTGAATGTTGATTTCTAGTCTTTGATTAGATCGTTCTTTAAAAATTTGGGTATGTGATAGAAAGATAGACTGAACGTTACTTTCACTGGTAACGGATCAGGCTAAGGTAAAATTTGTGAGTTACTCGTAATTGAGTATTATCGAATTTTCGGCGAATGTTGTCTTCACAGTATAACCAGATTGCTTGGGGTTATATGGTCAAGTGAAGAAGCGCATACGGTGGATGCCTTGGCAGTCAGAGGCGATGAAAGACGTGGTAGCCTGCGAAAAGCTTCGGGGAGTCGGCAAACAGACTTTGATCCGGAGATGTCTGAATGGGGGAACCCAGCCATCATAAGATGGTTACCTTACACTGAATACATAGGTGTAAGGGGCGAACCAGGGGAACTGAAACATCTAAGTACCCTGAGGAAAAGAAATCAACCGAGATTCCCTTAGTAGTGGCGAGCGAACGGGGACTAGCCCTTAAGTGGCTTTGAGATTAGCGGAACGCTCTGGAAAGTGCGGCCATAGTGGGTGATAGCCCTGTACGCGAAAGTCTCTTAGTCATGAAATCGAGTAGGACGGAGCACGAGAAACTTTGTCTGAATATGGGGGGACCATCCTCCAAGGCTAAATACTACTGACTGACCGATAGTGAACTAGTACCGTGAGGGAAAGGCGAAAAGAACCCCGGAGAGGGGAGTGAAATAGATCCTGAAACCGTATGCGTACAAGCAGTGGGAGCAGACTTTGTTCTGTGACTGCGTACCTTTTGTATAATGGGTCAGCGACTTATTTTCAGTGGCGAGCTTAACCGAATAGGGGAGGCGTAGCGAAAGCGAGTCTTAATAGGGCGTCTAGTCGCTGGGAATAGACCCGAAACCGGGCGATCTATCCATGGGCAGGTTGAAGGTTGGGTAACACTAACTGGAGGACCGAACCGACTACCGTTGAAAAGTTAGCGGATGACCTGTGGATCGGAGTGAAAGGCTAATCAAGCTCGGAGATAGCTGGTTCTCCTCGAAAGCTATTTAGGTAGCGCCTCATGTATCACTGTAGGGGGTAGAGCACTGTTTCGGCTAGGGGGTCATCCCGACTTACCAAACCGATGCAAACTCCGAATACCTACAAGTGCCGAGCATGGGAGACACACGGCGGGTGCTAACGTCCGTCGTGAAAAGGGAAACAACCCAGACCGTCAGCTAAGGTCCCAAAGTTATGGTTAAGTGGGAAACGATGTGGGAAGGCTTAGACAGCTAGGAGGTTGGCTTAGAAGCAGCCACCCTTTAAAGAAAGCGTAATAGCTCACTAGTCGAGTCGGCCTGCGCGGAAGATGTAACGGGGCTCAAACCATACACCGAAGCTACGGGTATCACGTAAGTGATGCGGTAGAGGAGCGTTCTGTAAGCCTGTGAAGGTGAGTTGAGAAGCTTGCTGGAGGTATCAGAAGTGCGAATGCTGACATGAGTAACGACAATGGGTGTGAAAAACACCCACGCCGAAAGACCAAGGTTTCCTGCGCAACGTTAATCGACGCAGGGTTAGTCGGTCCCTAAGGCGAGGCTGAAAAGCGTAGTCGATGGAAAACAGGTTAATATTCCTGTACTTCTGGTTATTGCGATGGAGGGACGGAGAAGGCTAGGCCAGCTTGGCGTTGGTTGTCCAAGTTTAAGGTGGTAGGCTGAGATCTTAGGTAAATCCGGGATCTTAAGGCCGAGAGCTGATGACGAGTTAACTTTTAGTTAACGAAGTGGTTGATGCCATGCTTCCAAGAAAAGCTTCTAAGCTTCAGGTAACCAGGAACCGTACCCCAAACCGACACAGGTGGTTGGGTAGAGAATACCAAGGCGCTTGAGAGAACTCGGGTGAAGGAACTAGGCAAAATGGCACCGTAACTTCGGGAGAAGGTGCGCCGGTGAGGGTGAAGGACTTGCTCCGTAAGCTCATGCCGGTCGAAGATACCAGGCCGCTGCGACTGTTTATTAAAAACACAGCACTCTGCAAACACGAAAGTGGACGTATAGGGTGTGACGCCTGCCCGGTGCCGGAAGGTTAATTGATGGGGTTAGCTAACGCGAAGCTCTTGATCGAAGCCCCGGTAAACGGCGGCCGTAACTATAACGGTCCTAAGGTAGCGAAATTCCTTGTCGGGTAAGTTCCGACCTGCACGAATGGCGTAACGATGGCGGCGCTGTCTCCACCCGAGACTCAGTGAAATTGAAATCGCTGTGAAGATGCAGTGTATCCGCGGCTAGACGGAAAGACCCCGTGAACCTTTACTATAGCTTTGCACTGGACTTTGAATTTGCTTGTGTAGGATAGGTGGGAGGCTTTGAAGCGTGGACGCCAGTCTGCGTGGAGCCAACCTTGAAATACCACCCTGGCAACTTTGAGGTTCTAACTCAGGTCCGTTATCCGGATCGAGGACAGTGTATGGTGGGTAGTTTGACTGGGGCGGTCTCCTCCTAAAGAGTAACGGAGGAGTACGAAGGTGCGCTCAGACCGGTCGGAAATCGGTCGTAGAGTATAAAGGCAAAAGCGCGCTTGACTGCGAGACAGACACGTCGAGCAGGTACGAAAGTAGGTCTTAGTGATCCGGTGGTTCTGTATGGAAGGGCCATCGCTCAACGGATAAAAGGTACTCCGGGGATAACAGGCTGATACCGCCCAAGAGTTCATATCGACGGCGGTGTTTGGCACCTCGATGTCGGCTCATCACATCCTGGGGCTGAAGCCGGTCCCAAGGGTATGGCTGTTCGCCATTTAAAGTGGTACGCGAGCTGGGTTTAGAACGTCGTGAGACAGTTCGGTCCCTATCTGCCGTGGACGTTTGAGATTTGAGAGGGGCTGCTCCTAGTACGAGAGGACCGGAGTGGACGAACCTCTGGTGTTCCGGTTGTCACGCCAGTGGCATTGCCGGGTAGCTATGTTCGGAATAGATAACCGCTGAAAGCATCTAAGCGGGAAACTAGCCTCAAGATGAGATCTCACTGGAACCTTGAGTTCCCTGAAGGGCCGTCGAAGACTACGACGTTGATAGGTTGGGTGTGTAAGCGCTGTGAGGCGTTGAGCTAACCAATACTAATTGCCCGTGAGGCTTGACCATATAACACCCAAGCAATTTGCTTGCTTCGAGCTGAAAAGCGTAAGAGCACCAGATTGCGGTGTGTGAAGACGAAATGAACCGAAAGTTCGAACCTCACAAAACACCGAAAGCTGTCACATACCCAATTTGCTGAAGCGAGACCGCATGGTCACGACTCAGTACCCGAATTTCTTGACGACCATAGAGCATTGGAACCACCTGATCCCATCCCGAACTCAGCAGTGAAACGATGCATCGCCGATGGTAGTGTGGGGTTTCCCCATGTGAGAGTAGGTCATCGTCAAGATTAAATTCCAAAGCCCCTGTTTGCTAACGCAAACAGGGGCTTTGTTTTGGGCGGTCGAAAAGCGTAAGTGCAAGCGTGCTGGCAACGAACGCCAGCAAAACGCGCATTCTCCGAATAACGCGAACGTTCTGGTATCGAGCGAAAGCCCACCCTTCTCCCCGAGATCGCCAATATCAGCGGACGCTCCGTCATCCCATTATTCGCGCCGCATGCCGCGACCGCCCCCTCGACCAGCGGCTCAATCCCGGCCGACAAATTTGCACAGTTATTTCTGAACCAGACCATTAGAATAGGCACCTAACCTTTTTTAGAGTTCGAGCCCTAACTATGCCCGATCCGGTTGATACCCCAGCGGTGTCGGATTTA
Organism: Pseudomonas sp. HT11; assembly: GCF_044875395.1. Classification (NCBI taxonomy): domain Bacteria; kingdom Pseudomonadati; phylum Pseudomonadota; class Gammaproteobacteria; order Pseudomonadales; family Pseudomonadaceae; genus Pseudomonas; species Pseudomonas sp. HT11. The sequence continues at coordinate 791,647 of NZ_CP173217.1, forward strand.
CCCCTGGACGATCTGGTGGCATGCCATGAGTGCGACTTGCTGATGCGCAAGCCCACGCTCGCTCGAGGCGAAAAGGCTCAATGCCCACGCTGCGGTTACGAGCTCTATGCTCACCGCTACAATGTCGTTGAGCGAAGCCTCGCCTTGGTAATTGCCGCGTTATTGCTGTACATCCCTGCGAACTTTTTACCCATCATGCAGCTCAATCTACTCGGGCAGTCCTCAGAGGACACCGTTTGGAGCGGCGTTGTAGGTCTGTTCGATACCGGCATGCAAGGCGTCGCCGCAGTGGTGTTTCTGTGCAGCATGGGCATTCCATTGCTCAAATTGCTCTGCCAGTTGGCTGTGCTGCTGAGCATTCGCTGGAAGATCGGCCGCAGCTATGGGTTATTGCTTTACCGCATTTACCATCACTTGAAAGACTGGGGAATGTTGGAGGTCTACCTGATGGGCGTGCTCGTGGCGATCGTCAAACTCGCCGACATGGCCTCCATCACGGTCGGCCTGGGACTTATCTGTTTCATCAGTCTATTAATGGTTCAGGTGCTGCTTGAGGTGGTGATGTCGCCCCACCAGATCTGGCAAGCGTTGTCAGGAGAGGATGATCATGCGGGCGATTGATGCAGGCATTCTGATTTGTACCGAATGCCACGAGCTGAACAAGCAAGAGGCCGACACCGATGAGCAGCTCTGCACCCGTTGCGGTGCGCTGATCCACGCCCGTCGTCCCAACAGCCTTACGCGTACCTGGGCGTTACTGGTCACGGCGGCGATCCTGTATATCCCCGCCAACCTGTTACCAATCATGACCGTTAACTCCCTTGGTCAGGGCGATCCAAGTACCATCATGGCCGGCGTGATCCAGCTGGTGCAGCACGGCATGTTCCCCATTGCTGCTGTGGTGTTTATTGCCAGTATTCTTGTACCGACATTCAAGCTGGTGGGCATTGGCCTGCTGCTGTTCTCGGTGCAGCGTCGCCAGCCGCTGTCCGCGCAACAACGCATTATCATGTACCGCTTTATCGAATTCATTGGCCGCTGGTCCATGCTGGATATCTTCGTGATCGCCATCCTGGTAGCGGTTGTTAACTTTGGGCGACTTGCCAGTGTCGAGGCTAATCTCGGTGCTGCAGCGTTCGCCAGTGTGGTGATCTTGACGATGCTTGCCGCAGTAACTTTTGATCCCCGACTGATTTGGGACAACACGGAGTCGGACGACGACCATGAGTGATTTGCCAAAAGCTAAAACCCGCCCGGCCTCCAACTGGTCGGCCATTTGGGTGTTGCCCCTGATAGCCCTGATCATCGGTGGTTGGCTGGGATGGCGTGCCTATTCCCAACAAGGCATCGAGATCCAGGTGCGCTTTGAAAGTGGCGAAGGCATCCAGGCCAACAAGACCGAAGTGGTCTACAAAGGCATGCCCGTGGGCAAGGTCAAGACCCTGGCCCTGGACGACGAGGGCAACAATCGCGGGGTGATCGCCACCATCGAGATGAACAAGGATGTGGAGCAATACCTCAAGACCAACACCCGTTTCTGGCTGGTCAAACCCAGTGTCAGCCTCGCCGGTATCACCGGCCTGGAAACCCTGGTCTCGGGTAACTACATCGCCGCCAGCCCTGGCGACGGCGAGCCGTCCCGCAAGTTCAAGGCCCTTTCCGAAGAGCCACCTTTATCCGACGCCAAGCCCGGCTTGCACCTGACCATCAAGGCCGATCGCCTGGGCTCGCTCAACCGTGGCAGCCCGGTGTTCTACAAGCAGATTCAGGTTGGCCAGGTCAAAAGCTACTTGTTGTCCGAAGACCAGAGTACGGTCGAGATCAAGGTCTACATCGAGCCCACTTACGCCAGCCTGGTGCGCAAACATACGCGCTTTTGGAACGCCAGCGGCATCAGCATCGACGCCAACCTCTCCGGCGTGAAGGTGCGCAGCGAGTCTCTCTCGAGCATCGTTGCCGGCGGCATCGCTTTCGCCACACCCGAGAACCGCAAGGACAGCCCTCCTACCGATCCAAGCCTGCCGTTTCGCTTATACGAAGACTTCGACGCAGCGGCGGCCGGTCTCAAGGTCAAGGTCAAACTCACGGACTTCGAAGGCCTGCAGGCCGGGCGCACACCGGTCATGTACAAAGGTATTCAGGTCGGTAGCCTGAAAACCCTGAAGATTGACCCCGACCTGTCCAGCGCCAATGCCGAGCTCACCCTCGACCCGCTTGCCGAAGACTACCTGGTGCAAGACACCCAGTTCTGGGTGGTCAAACCGTCCATCTCGCTTGCCGGTATCACCGGCCTGGAAGCGCTGGTCAAAGGTAACTACATCGCCATTCGCCCTGGCGATAAAGGCAGTGCGCCGCAGCGTGAATTCGTCGCTCGGGCCAAGGCACCACCGTTGGACCTGCGTTCCCCCGGCCTGCACATGGTGTTGTTCACCGACAGCCTCGGCTCGCTGGATGTCGGCAGCCCGATCCTCTACAAACAGGTCAAGGTGGGTTCGGTACAGAGCTACCAGTTCTCGCGCAAGAACAAGCAATTGGTGATCGGTGTTCACATCGAAAAGGAATACGAAAACCTGGTCAACGGTTCGACGCGCTTCTGGAATGCCAGCGGCGTCACGCTGACGGGCGGGCTCACCGGTGGCATCCAGGTCAAGAGTGAATCCCTGGCCAGCTTGATGGCCGGCGGTATTGCCTTCGAGACCCCGGAACCGAACGTGCCGCTGAAAAAACGTATCCCGCGCTTCCGTCTGTTTGCCGATCGCGAAGCCGCCAATCAACACGGCACGCTGGTGACCATCAAGGTCGATCGCGCCGACGGCCTGCGCCCCGGCACCGCGGTACGCTTCAAAGGCCTAGACGTAGGCAAGATCGAGAGCGTCGACCTCAGTGCCGATATGCAGTCGGTGTTGCTCAGCGCGCGCATCACCCAAGTGGCCGATCGGATCGCCCGCGCCGGCAGCCAGTTCTGGGTGGTCAAGCCCGAATTGGGCCTGATGAAAACCTCGAACCTGGAAACCCTGGTCACGGGCCAGTACATCGAGGTGCAGCCATCCGCGAAAAACGCCGGCCCACAAAAGAGTTTCGTCGCGTTGGACAAGCCACCGGAGGCGGCCCGTCAGGAGGAAGGCCTGAGCCTGGTACTCAGCGCCGCACGCCGTGGCTCGTTGAAGGAAGGCGTGCCGGTCACCTACCGTGAGGTCACCGTCGGCAAAGTCACCGGCTACGAGCTGGGTCAGACCGCCGACCGCGTGCTGATCCATATCTTGATCGAGCCCAAGTACGCGCCACTGGTGCGCAGCGGCAGCCGCTTCTGGAACACCAGCGGTTTCGGTCTCGACTTCGGCCTGTTCAAAGGCGCGACAGTGCGCACTGAATCCCTGGAGACGCTGGTCGCCGGCGGTATCGCTTTCGCCACGCCAGACGGCGAGCGTATGGGCAATGCCGCCCGGCCGCAGCAGACCTTCCCGCTGTTCGACAAGTTTGAAGATGAATGGCTGACCTGGGCGCCTAAGATTTCGCTCGGCAAATAAACCGAGGCGCGGCCATCGCGGGCAAGCCCGGCTCCCACATTCAAGCGCATTTATCCTGTAGAAATGCGCTCACCTGTGGGAGCGGGCTTGCCCGCGAAGAGGCCATCACAGGCGAAAAAAAAGGCCCCTGGATGCTCACCCAGGGGCCTTTTTGCATTTCAGCTCAGTGGATCAAACCTCATCCAGCTCCGGCTCATCCGCCTGCACATTCACGGTCGCCTTCACCGCATCGTGACGACGGATGTACTTCCAGTCCGCCTCGTCAATGTAGATGCCGTTCGGCCCACTGCCACCTTCCAGGTCAATCGCCACCTGGGCGGACACCTGCGGCTTCACACTGGCCAGAATCGGCACAAAACCCAGCTGCAAACTGGTTTCCAGCAGCGCCGCCTGGTTCTTCTCATCGATGTCCGCTGCCTCATCGAGGTAGTACGGCAAACGCACACGCCCGGCCTGATCACGGTCCATCAAGTGCAGCAACAAGTACATGTTGGTCAGCGCCTTGATGGTCATGGTGGTGCCGTTGGATGCCGCGCCGTCGATGTCGGTGTGAATCACCGGCTGGCCATGCACCTTGGTGATCTCGAACGCCAGCTCGAACAGGTCCTTGAGGCCCAACTGGTTATGGTTGGCGGCTACCAGGCGCGCCAGGTACTCCTTGGCTTCCTCGTTCTTGTTGTCTTGCTCGGCGCTCTGGCTGAGGTCAAACACCGACAACGTCTCGCCTTCTTCATACTGACCGGCACTGTGGATGATCTGGTCGATATGCTTGAGGGCTTCCTTGTTCGGCGCCAGCACAATGCGGAAGCTTTGCAGGTTGGACACCTGACGCTTGTTGATCTCGCGGTTGAACAAGGCCAACTGGTGTTCCAGGCTGTCGTAGTCGCTGCGGATATTGCGCAGGGTGCGCGCAATATCGGTGACGGCTGCACGGCGCGCCTTGCCCAAGGTCAGGGCTTCGTCAGTGCGGTGCGCATACGCGTTGATCAGCAGTTGCAGGCGACGTTCGACGTCATCCTCGCTGTCAAACTTGGCCACGCCTTTAAGGCGAACCTGCGCATACAAGGCTTCGATCTGGCCATCGGCGCGCAGCAAACCCTGCCAGCTGTCCTGATAGTCATTGAGCAGCGGCAGCAGGTTGTCCATGGAGTCGTCGACCGGGTCCATGAACGGCGTGCCGAACGGCAGGTCTGCCGGTAGCAGCTGGCGACGGCGCAACGCGTCATCCAGCGTGCGTTGCTTGGCTTCCATGTCGCCAATCTGGCGCCCAACCAATTGCAGCTTGGCCGACAGTTGCTGCACACGTTCGGTGAAGGCGTCGCTGGAGCGCTTCAACTCATCCTGGGCGGCTTCCATTTGCGCCAGGTTTTCCAGCTTCTCGCCTTCTTCAGCGCTCAGGGTCTGGGCGCGACGGAAGTCTTCCAACGCCTTCTGCGCATCCAGCACTTGCTGGTACAGCGCCTCAGTCTGGGTCTTGCTCGCTGCGCGGTCGGAGGCCACGGCCTGCTGGGTCTTGAGTTGCTTGAGTTCTTTTTCCAGGCGCTCTTTCTGGTCGCGCAACGCCGCGCGGTCCGCCAGGGCCTGCAACGCCGGTGGCTCGATGTGCGAGATGTCGATGGACAGCCCCGGCACTTCGAAGCGCTCGCCTTTGAAGCCGTCGAGGATCTGCTCCAGGGATTTGACCCACTGGCCGTCCTCATCCAGCGTGATGCCGTGCTCGCCCAATGGCAGGCTGAACAACGAGCTGTTGAACAGGCGCATCAGACGCTCGACATCCTGCTGCGAAAACTCTTCGCGCAGTTTGGCGTAGCTGTTGTTGTCCGCATGGTCGAGCTGCTGCTTGACCGACTTCAAGCGTTTTTCCAGATCGCGCAAGCGCTCGTCCAAATCCTCGGCGCTGAACTGCCGCGACTGCGCCAGGGCGCCCGCCAATTCATCGTGGGCATCCTTGGCCGCCAGCAGTTGCTGCTCCAGCACCTTGACGTCATCCACCAGGGCGAAGCGATGCTTGAGCACCGACAGCTCGCCCAGCCAACGCTGGATGCCGCTGATTTCGCGCTCCAGGCGCATCAGCTCCTGGGTGCCACCGCGCTGATCGTTTTGCAGCGCGTCCTGCTCATTGCGGTAATGCTCGGCCTGGATCGTCAGCTCTTCCTTGCGCGCACTGGCGTAGTCCGACCAGGTACCCAGCAACGAATCCAGCAAGGGCGACAGGCGATGCAGTTTGCCGCGCAGAACATCGCGCTGCCGAACGCCATTGGCCAACGCCTCAACCAATGGGCCGGCCGCCACCAGCGAGTTGTAATCCTGCTCCATGCGTCGTACATCGCGGAAGGCTTCTTCGCACGCCGCGATGTAGTCCACGCTGCCGGAACGCAGGCTGTGTTCGAAGGCATCCAGGAACAATTGCTTGAGCTTGGCGGCGGTGATTTCGCGCATGTGCAGCAGGTTGATAAACAGCGCGCGGAAGGTCTTCAGGCTCTGCTCGCTGGTAGAGCGCAGTGGAATCAGGGTCAGGTCCAGCGGGATCGACGTGTGGCCGCCCACCAGCAAGCGGCGCAGTTCGTCCGGCTTGAGCTCGTAGGCTTTCAGGCCTTCGCGCTCAAGGTTGGTGAACAGCTCTTTCTGACGCAGGCAGGTGTCGTTTTTCTGGTAATGCGCCAGGTCCAGCTTGCCGGCATAGGCAAAGAACTGGTGCCCGAAACCACCGCCGGGGCCACGCCCGACCACGCCGATCACGTGCGGGCCGTGGGGCAGCGAGACTTCCACGAGGATGTAGCTGGTGTCGGTGGCAAAGTAGAAGCGCCGCGATTGCTCCAGAGTGTACTTGCCGAAACTCATGTCCGACATGCGCGCCAGAATCGGGAACTGCAGGGCGTTGATCGAGGCGGATTTACCCAGGTTGTTCGCGCCGTACACCGACAGCGGTTCTTCCAGCGGGAACAGGCCCAAACTGTAACCGGCGGTGTTCAATAGGGCGAAGCGGCGGATGCCGTAGCGTTCCTTGCTCATGCGTCGGTCTCCTGTTCTTCGGCAATGGCCCGGGCCAGGGCGTCTTCTTCGCTTTCTTCGTCAAAGTCGCTCAAGTCCAGCGGGTCGTCGGTCTTGAGCAGTTTTTCATCGCTGTCTTCGTCGATGATCACCGGCACCGGCAAAGGCAGCACGCTGTGCACACTGGCGGCGAGGTCGCGGTCCTGCTGCACTGACAGGCATACGTCGAGGAAACGGTGCATCGGCGGCAGGAAGCGATACACGCCGTTGTCTTCGCTGGCAAAACCCAATTGGGTCATACGGCGCATGATTTTTTCTTCAAGTTCTTCCTGGGTCTGCACTTCGGCCTGGATAAACAGGTCGCGGTACTTCTCCAGCAACGACGGCAATTCGTCGCGGCCCAGGCTGCCACCGTCGAGCACGGCGATCGGGTCGCGGCCCTGGTCGGCCAGGTGCTCGACAAGGATGAAGGTGAACAGCGCCAGGCGCTGGGCGGTCTTGTTCACTTGCGCGCTGGCAATCGCCGAGTCCGGCACAAAGTAATAGAAGCCGCGTGTATCGCACACCAGTTCAAAACCCAGCGCCTTGAACAGCGTGCGGTATTGGTCCTGGAAGTTCGACAGTTGCGCGTACAGCTCCGGGTCGCGGCGGCTGACGTGGTAACCCTTGAACAGCTCGCGAAAGATCGGCGCCAGCTGGGACAGTTCGGATAGATCAAGATGCATGAGGTGTACTCGCAGAATTCTCGGCCATATCAGCGCCGGCCGGGAGCAGGGCGAATGAGCGCAGGCTGACCTGGTGCTCGTGTGTGTGGTAGTCGCGGCGTTCCAGGCGTTCGCGCTTGAAGCGTTTTTCGCGGGACAGGCGTGAGAACCAGTACAACAATTCGTCGGTGGCGCCGTCCGGTTCCTGCTCCAGCAGCCAGGTCATCAGGTCTGGCATCGGCAGCGCATCTTCGCAGCGCTCGAGCATTTCCTTGACCGTGCGCGGCGCACGCTGGGCGTCGCCCTTGTGGGATTTGTGCGCCTTGGGGAAACGCGCCGGTTTCGGCTCGAAATTCGCCAGCGCGTACACATAGGCCTCGACCTGGCTGGCACTGCCGAGGAAGGTGCTTTGCGGCCGGGTGAACATCGGCATCGCCGCTTGCGGCACGGCGTCCAGACCTTTACGGCGGATGGCCGACAAGGCCAGCGCGGCGCCACGGGTCACGGCGTTGTGCCGGCGTGCTTCTTCACGCAGCGGCAGCAGCAATTCGCGCGCATGACGCAAGGTCAGCTGGGCGCTGGTCTGCATTTCGAGAATGCGCGCGTGGGTGCGCAGCAGCATGTCGTCATCGACCAGGTGGCCGAGGCGTTGTTGCTCGGTCAGCATGCGCAACAGCACGTTTTCGACCTTGCGCACGCCTTGCTCGAAGGCGCCGTCGGCGTTCACCAGCTGGATCATCGGCTCGACGTATTCGTCCCAGGTCGCCAGCACTTCGGCGTAACGCTGGCGCAACGGGATCTGCCGGTCGCTGGTCTTGGCGCGGTCGGCGACGGCCGCAAGGGCTTGCTCGTCGTTGGCGAGTTTTTTCAATACATCGCGTACGCGCATGTCCAGCAGGCGCAGCTGGCGGGCCAGGTCGTGGCCATCGCGGATGTCGAAAGCGTCCTGAATGTAGCCGGCCAGGCGCTCGAGGTGGCGCAGGTAGGCTTCAATTTCCAGGCACAGGCCAAGCCGGTGCTCCTTGCGAAGATAGGCCAGGAAGTCGTGGATCTGTGCGTTGAGCTCGAAACGGTTCGGGCTTTTGGCGACAGGCACCAGGATATCCAGGCGAATCCACACGTCCAGCAGGCTGGTGATGTCCTGGGGCGTGCTGTCCAGTTGTTGGGCGGCCAGTTGCGCGCGCAGTTCGCCAAGGCTCAAGGTGCCTTGGTCGAAGTGTTCGCACAGTGGCTCAAGTAAGGCCCAGTGTTCGGCGAGGGCGCGCAGGACGCGCTTGGGTTCGATCATGGGAATGGCCGGCTGGTTGGCGATTAAAAGTCGCGATTGTACTGCATCAGGCGCGGGATTTATCCACAGCCGGTCAGTGCGCAGTGGGCGATTGTTACCGAACAGCGGTAGAATCCCCGCTCTTTAGTTATCCACAAGTGGCCGAGCTGTGCTTATCGAGTCCCGACGTCGCGCTTACTTGACCGCCATGCAGGTGGTCAACTGGCTGCCCCGCACCGAACTGCCGTTTGCCGCCCCGTCGCGGCCCGAGCTGCTGCAGGCGCTTGAGCCTTATGAGGCGTTCGACGTGTCGGGGGAAGAGGCGGCTGCGCCGGTGGCCGTGGTCAAGCCCACACCTGAATCGCGCCCTGTCGTCGAGCGGGCGAAGGTCGAAGTGCCGCGCCCGGCGCCAATGGCCAAGCCAGTGGTGGCCGAAACGGTTGCGCCGGTAGCCAAGGCGCCCGTGGTGCCGCCGCCGCGCTTTGCCCTGCAATTGCTGCGCGCCGGGCGTTGCCTGCTATTGGTCGAGTTACCCACAGGCGAGCGTTTCCAGACCCGCGACCCGGCCTACATGTTGCTCAAGGACATGCTGCGCGCTGCCGGCTTGCCCGACAGCCCGCAAATCGTCGGCGACCCGGTGCGCTGGCCGCTGCTGGTGCGTGGCAACATGGACCAGGGCCCGGAAGCCGCGCGGGATTTTGTGCAAGGTTTTGTTTCGGCGCGCCTCGAAGACGAGCCATGCGTGTGCCTGTGGCTGATCGGCCTGCCCGCCGTGCGGTTTGCCGGCGAGGCGAATGCCGAGGCCTGGTACCGTGAACTGCAGGTCGAGGGCCTTGGGTCGGTGTGGGCCCTGCCGGGCCTGGAATTATTAATGGAAGAGCCACAGCGTAAGGCTGATGTATGGCAAGCCATGCGCCGGCTGATGGCGCGCTGGAAAAGTACCGATGAGTGAAGCTTTATCTTTCCGCCCAATGACCGAGGCGGACCTCGACGCTGTACTGAAGATTGAATACGCGGCGTTCAGCCATCCGTGGACCCGCGGGATTTTTCTCGACGGCTTGGGCAAGTACCAGATCTGGTTGATGTTTGAAGGTGAGCAGCAGGTAGGCCACGGTGTGGTGCAGATCATCCTCGATGAGGCGCATCTACTGAACATTACCGTCAAGCCGGAAAACCAGGGCCGGGGTTTGGGCCTGGCGTTGCTGGAACACTTGATGTCCCGCGCCTATGCCGCCAATGCCCGGGAATGCTTCCTGGAAGTGCGTGACAGCAATACGGGGGCGTTTCGCCTGTATGAGCGTTACGGCTTCAATGAGATCGGCCGTCGGCGCGATTACTACCCCGCCGTGGGTGGCCGCGAAGATGCGGTCGTTATGGCCTGCACGCTGGTCGATTGAATCCAAAACTCCCTGTGCAAGCAGGCCTCTGTGGGAGCTGGCTTGCCTGCGATAGCATCACCACGGTGTCACTGAGACACTGAGGCGCCTGTATCGCGGGCAAGCCCAGCTCCCACAGAAGGCGGTGCTTACTGTTGGGGCCGTGTTGTGTCAGCGGTTACCGTCAACCGGGTCGATGTCGGCCAGCTCAGCCTCATCCAGCCCATTGCCACCGCCGATCTCATCTTCATCGACGATGCTCAGATCGTAATCCGCCGGATTATCCTCGCCTTCCTCCCGCGCATCCCGCGCACCGTCCTCATGGATCAGCGTTTCCGGGCTCATATCATCATCGGTCGGCTCATGGTCCGCCGTCGACGCGCCAGTCATGCCCGCTTCGCGCACCCGTTCGTCGGGCATCAATTGCTCGCGCTCTCCCGGCGGAATCTCATCACCGATTTCCGCGGTCGGTTCTTCCTCGTCAAAATCCAGCTCGCGTATCGAGCCCATGCGGTCTTCGTTGTCATCAATCGGTTCCGGCTGCGTAGCGCCGTAGGGACGTCGTGATTCAGTCATGGCCAATCCTCATACTGTGGGGCTTATAGTGTGTGGACAGGCACGGCGCCCTAAAGATTCAAGCTAATTACGGCTTGGCGTGACCCGGACGAGCGGTTGTCTGTCACACAGCTGCGCATCATTCCTGAGGCTTTCCCTGATGAACGAACTACAAGACCTGCTTGATAACAACGAACGCTGGGCGGACGCGATCAAACAGGAAGATCCCGAATTCTTCGCCAAGCTTGCCCGCCAGCAAACCCCGGAATACCTGTGGATCGGTTGCTCCGACGCCCGCGTACCGGCCAACGAGATAGTCGGCATGTTGCCGGGTGATCTGTTCGTGCACCGCAACGTCGCCAACGTGGTGCTGCACACCGACCTCAATTGCCTGTCGGTGATCCAGTACGCAGTCGACGTGCTCAAGGTCAAACACATCCTCGTCACCGGCCACTATGGCTGCGGCGGTGTGCGTGCGTCGATGCAGGACCGCCAGTTCGGCCTGATCGACGGCTGGCTGCGCACTATTCGTGATCTCTATTACGAAAACCGTGACCTGCTGGCGCAGCTGCCGACCGAAGAAGAGCGCGTCGATCGCCTTTGCGAGCTGAACGTGATTCAGCAGGTGGCCAACGTCGGCCACACCAGCATTGTGCAAAACGCCTGGCACCGTGGGCAGAGCCTGTCGATTCATGGCTGCATCTATGGCATCAAGGATGGCCGCTGGAAGAGCTTGAACACCACCATCAGTGGGTTTGAGCAGTTGCCGCCGCAATACCGCCTGCGCCCGTTGGGCGAAGCCTAAGGTCTTTTGCGTTCACGCCACCGGGCCATGAACGCCTGACCTTCGCTGTTTAACGGCTCCTGGCTGCCGGTGATCCAGCCCCGGCAGTTCAGCTCGCCGCACAGGCAAGCGAACTGCTGGGGCAGCGCGTCCTCGGTACTGGCGTAATCCAGCGTCAGCAAGGTGCCGGCGGCGATGGGCTGTACGGTCCAGAGCTCCAGGTCTGTGGTGTCGAAAAACACATTCGGGTCGCAGGAGTGCAACAACAGGCCGCAGAACCAGCAGTCATACAAGTGGATACGGGGCGACAGCTGCAGCGTATGCGGGCGCCGCTCACCCACGGCATAGCCGGAAACCTTGGCGATGCGCACACGGCTGTCAAAGGCGATGCGCGCCTTGACCCCGGCGGGTAATCCGTTAGCGTCCTGAATGGGCTGGAATTGCTCGGTCGACGGATAGCCCGGTTCAAAAAGCAGGGTTTTGAAAGGGTAAAGGCAGTCCTTTGTGCTGGTTTTAGCCTTATCCATGGCTTGAGTTTTCATAACTCTCCTGGCCTAGGCTGCATCGACCTACTGAGTTGTCTGACTGCCAGTCTTGCAGCGAATGTGTGCGGCCCCAGACTCGCCCAAGTTGAATTCGATTTCTACTGTCAAATCTGACAGTAGAAACCGTTCTGTTTGTGCGCTTTATAGCGCTGGCGCGGTAAGAGATGCTGCCGGCACGACGCCCTTCAACTGTTTCAACTGGGCCTTGATCGCAGGCGTGGCGCATTTGGCGTTGGCCTGTTCCGGGGTCAGGTTGCGGACCGAGGTGTAAAACAACTCACAGGTTTGCTCCTTGCGCGTGACCTGCCAGGTGTTCATGCACGCCTTTAGCAACACATTCGGATCGCTGGCGGGCTTCTGTCCCATGCCGGCTTGCCAGCAGGCAGCGCTCAAATCCTGGCCCATCACCTTCAAACCGGCTTCGTCGGCTTTTTGTTCATTGCCGTCGTAGGTGGCAGGGTCTGCCGCATACCAAATGTAGCTGGGGTGGTTGGCGCCCAGCACCGACACGGGTTTGCCCTCGGTCGGGCTGATCTGCGCCAGGCCCAACACCGCCACCGTCTGACCGTATTGCTGTTTGATCCAGCTGCGCACCGGCGCACCGAACGCCACCATCGGCAATGAGCCGTTGGCGTGCAGGCTCAGTTCCTTGACCATGCGGGTCTGATAGTCGGTGAAATAGCTGTAAACCGTTTCCAGGTCCTTGCCCGCGTTGGACGGCGCGGCGATGGGGGCGATATCGATGATGGTCTGGTAGGCCGGGGTTTCGGTGGCCGGGATGCCGTTGTCGGTGAGCAACGTGGCCCAGCGATCCGTGGTGGCCGATTCCAGGTAATCCTGGGCCTGGGTCAGTGAGTAATCCGGCGGGAAGTGCAGCAGCTCGATGCTTTTGCGGTTTTCCAGCGCCATGCCCAGCGGCAGGAACAGGTACCAGTTGTAGGCCCATTTGCCGTCGGTGTTGAGTTTGCTGGCGCCTTGGTAGGCCAGGTCAGCGGTGTTGAGCAGCGTGGTGAGGGGCTGGCCGTAGTGGTCAGGTACGCCGCTGAAGGTCGCCACGACCTCGCCATCATGGGTTTTCACGCTGACCTTGGCGCGGCTGTACCCGTCGCGCTGCAAGCTCTGGTTCAGGTAGTGCTCGGCGGTCTGCTCCAGCGTCCATGGCCGAAAGCAGATCACGTTGCAGTTATTGGGAAACGCGAACACTTGGGTGACGCGTTGCGTGCTGCCCAGTGGTACTTCGATATCGGCGTGTACGAGCGCACTGGCCAGCAGTGCGACCAAGGTGAAGGACAGCCTGGTCGGTTTGAACATAGTTGGTTCCTTGTCAGCGAAAGCCCGTCTGCGCGGGGTGAAAGCCCACCTGCACACAGTAGCGGCTGACCAGGAAAACCGCGTGCTAAATCGCCAGGCGTGTCGTTATTGGATAAGAAAACCTACAGCTTGAATTGCAATGCGTTGCTCAAATCGCCCATGGGCGTCTGGCCGCGGGAGATCATCGCGTCATCGCGCTGCTTGAGGCCGTCCAGTTTCTCCAGCTGGAACACCCTGGTGATCAGACGCAGGATCGATGCCGTGTCGTAAACCGTGTGGTCCACGGTGCCTTTGCGCGCAAACGGCGACACCACCAGCGCCGGAACCCGCGTGCCCGGGCCCCAGCGGTCGCCTTTGGGCGGGGCCACGTGGTCCCACCAGCCGCCGTTCTCATCGACGGTCACCACCACCACCATGTTTTTCCACTGCGGGCTTTCCTGCAGCACTTTCAAGGCGCGAACGATGTGGCGATCGCCCGAGGCTATGTCGGCGTAACCGGCGTGCATGTTCAGATTGCCCTGAGGCTTGTAGAAGCTCACGGCCGGCAGCTTGCCGGCCTGGGCGTCGGCGAAGAATTTGTTGGTGCTGGCCTCATCACCCAAGCCGCCATCGCGCAGGCGTTTATCACGCTCGGCGCGGTTTTCTGGCCCTTGTTGCTTGAAGTAGTTGAACGGCTGGTGGTGATACTGAAAGTTGGGGATTTTCGGAATGCCGCCCGAATCCTTGAATTGGTCGAGGGTCGCTTGCCACGCCCCGGCGTACCAGGCCCAGTCGATGTTCTTTTTCGACAGCTTGTCGCCGATGTGTTCGTGGGTCTGCGGCACCAGCACATTGGGCAGGTCGGGTTTGGAGTAATCCGGGTTGTCCGGGTCGCGAATCCAGGTCGGCCAGTACGGCGGGGCGAGGGTGTTCACGCCGTAGCCGTCCGGTGTCAGTGCGCTGGGGCCAAACTGCGGTGGGCCGGTCATGGCGCTGGCGGGTGACTTGTCCAGCGGCTTGAGACGCGGGTCGGCTGGGTCATCGCTTTGCAGCGTGGCAATCTGCGCCTTGGCCACCGACTGCGCGGCGTTCGGATAAAACGGCGCCGTGGCGCTGATCAGGTACTGGTGGTTAAGAAACGAGCCACCAAATGCACCCTGAAAGAAGTTGTCGCACAGCACAAACTCCTTGGCCACATCCCACAGGCGCAAGGAATAACGGCTCTGGGCGTAATGGCCCATCACCAGGCCACCGGAATCGCCCCAGGCCACAAAGTTGTCGTTCTTGCCGCCGTTGATCTGCATCTGGTTCTGGTAGAACACGTGCCACAAATCGCGCGTGACCAGGCTCAAAGGCAGGTCTTCGGCGTTCGGGCCTTTGAGGGCGAACGGTGCGTTGGGCAGGTTTTCCTGGAATTGCACTTCGCTGGGGTAGGTCACCCCGTCGACACTTTGCGGGCCGACTTGCAACACACCGCCCCAGGTTGGCGGCAGACTGGTCAGCAGGCTGCCGTCGCGGTCGCGTTGCTGGGCATCGGCGCCGGAGAGCGCCGACAGTGGTTTTTCCACGCCAGGGAAATCAGCAAACAAATTGTTGAAGCTGCGGTTTTCGGCATAGATCACCACCACGGTTTTCACCTGGTCGTGCAAGGCCTTGTCCAGCTCTTGAGGTGTGAGCGGTCGCGTCACCGGTGTGGTCGGTGTTTCACCGGTGTTGCCGCAGGCACTCAAGGTCGCGCCGACCCCCAGCACTGCCGCGCCCCCCAGGAAACGCCGGCGGCTGGTGTCTACCGGCGGTTGGGCGATGGAATCGGGAGAAGGGCGGTCTTCGTGCTCGTCACTCATTGCTGGGAGTCCCTGCGCGGTGGTTGTTTCAAGATATTTCGCAGGACGGTAGCAATGCAATGTGACGAAAAGAAGACAGCCGGGTTAAAGCCTCAGGTCGAAATGTGGCAGCGGGCTTGCTCGCAAAAGCCCTGTGTCAGTCAACCGTTTCCGTCACTGACCCGCGCGCATTTTCGCGAGCAAGCCCGCTTCCACCCTGACCGTGTTAGGGCATGACGGGCGGCAAATACTTCAACGTCGTCCCCAACGCCCACAGCAAAAACAACACCAGCGGCGTGTGCACCAGCAACTGCACAAACGAAAAGCCGATCAAATCCCGCGCTTTGAGCCCCAACACGCCCAGCAGCGGCAGCATATAAAACGGGTTGATCAGGTTCGGCAGCGCCTCGGCTGCGTTGTAGATCTGCACTGCCCAGCCCAAGTGGTATTGCAGGTCGTTGGCCACCTGCATCACGTAAGGCGCCTCGATGATCCACTTGCCGCCGCCCGACGGAATAAAGAAGCCCAGCACCGCCGAGTACACACCCATCAACAGCGCATAGGTGTCGTGTGAAGCAATAGAGGTGAAAAAGGTCGAGATATGGTGCGCCAGGGTTTGGCCGTCGCCGCCCTTGACCACCGTCATCAGCGCCGCGATGGAGCCATACAGCGGAAACTGGATCAGCACGCCGGTGGTGGTCGGTACGGCGCGCGCCACCGCATCAAGGAAGCTGCGCGGGCGCCAGTGCAGCAGTGCGCCGACCATGATGAACAGGAAGTTGTAGGTGTTCAGCCCCGAAATCGCACTGATCGCCGGCTTGGTCGAAAACTCATGGAACAGCCAACCGGCCGCCAGCAACGCCAGCAGAATAGTCAGCAGCGGGCTATGTTCCAGCCATTCGCCCGGGCGGGTGGGCGCTTGAAGCTTAGGCAGGTTGAACGCCGGGTCGACGCCACAGGCCTTTGCATCACGGGCGCTGTTCGGGCCGGGCGCGGTGGCGTAGGCGATGATCAACGAGACCACGATCAGCGCCAGTAACATCACCCCGGATTGCCACAGGAAGATCGTGTCGGTGAACGGGATCACCCCCGTAATCGACAGGATCGACGGCGGCAAGCTGGCCGGGTTGGCCTGCAACTGCGCGGCCGACGACGACAGCCCCAGCGCCCACACCGCGCCCAGCCCCAGGTAGGCCGCAGCACCGGCTGCGCGGTAATCCATGCGTAAATCCGTGCGGCGGGCCAGTGCGCGCACCAGCAACCCGCCGAACACCAGCGACAAGCCCCAGTTGAGCAGGGACGCGACCATGGAAATCAATGCGACCCAGGCCACCGCCGAACGGCCGTTTTTGGGGATACGTGCCAGGCGGTCAATCAATCTCACCGCCGGTGGCGAACTGGCCACCACGTAACCGCCGATCACTACGAAGGCCATCTGCATGGTGAACGGGATCAGGCTCCAGAACCCGTCACCAAAGGCTTTGGCGGCTTCGGTGGGTGCGGCGCCCATGCCCAGGGTCGCCACGGCGACGATGATCACCGCGAGGGCGGCAAACACCCAGGAATCCGGAAACCAGCGTTCGGCGAAATTGGAGCAGCGCAGGGCAAATCGGGCATAGCGGCTTTCTTCGATAGCATCGGCCACGAGTCATTCCTCTTGTATTTATTATGGTGTTGGCAGCTTTACGGCATGTTCCGCTACGGCCATTGATATGGGAATGCAGTTATCTTCATCGATCCATGAGTAAAACAAATATATCTGCCGTGATTGCCATCACCGGACTCAACTCATAACCTGCACGCCATTTTGTTTGTCTGCCGAGCTTGCACATGACTGCCACCTTTTCCCCACGGGCGCAGCGTTTTTCCCGCTCCGACTACAAAACCCTGGGCCTGGCCGCCCTCGGCGGTGCCCTGGAAATCTACGATTTCATCATCTTCGTATTCTTTGCGCTGACCCTCAGCCAACTGTTTTTCCCGCCCGAAATGCCCGAGTGGCTGCGCCTGCTGCAAAGCTTCGGCATCTTCGTCACTGGCTACCTGGCGCGCCCGCTCGGCGGCATCCTGATGGCGCACTTCGCCGATCACCTGGGGCGCAAACGCGTGTTCAGCCTGAGCATCCTGATGATGGCGCTGCCGTGCCTGCTGATCGGGATCATGCCGACCTACGCGCAAATCGGCTATTTCGCGCCGCTGATCCTGTTGGTGCTGCGCGTGCTGCAAGGCGCCGCAGTGGGCGGCGAAGTGCCCAGCGCCTGGACCTTCGTCGCCGAGCACGCACCGCGTCATCACCGCGGTTACGCCCTGGGTTTCCTGCAAGCCGGTCTGACCTTCGGCTACCTGCTGGGCGCACTCACTGCCACGCTGCTGGCGCAAGTCTTCACCCCAGCCGAAATCCTCGATTACGCCTGGCGCTTCCCGTTCCTGCTCGGTGGCGTATTCGGCGTGATCGGCGTGTGGCTGCGCCGCTGGCTCAGTGAAACCCCGGTGTTCCTCGACATGCAGGCCCGCCGCCAGGCAGCCGCCGAACTGCCGCTGCGCACTGTGCTGCGCGACCATCGCGCCGTGTTGCTGCCGGCGATGATCCTCACCTGCGTACTCACCTCGGCCGTGGTGGTGCTGGTCGTCATCACCCCGACCCTGATGCAAAAAACCTTCGGCATGAGCCCCAGCCACACCTTCGCCTTGAGCGCGCTGGGCATCGTTTTTCTGAATATCGGCTGCGTCCTCGCCGGCCTGCTGGTGGACCGTATCGGCGCCTGGCGCGCGGTGCTGGTCTACAGCCTGTTGCTGCCAGTGGGGATTGCGCTGCTGTACGCGAGCCTTATCAACGGCGGCCTCTGGCTGGGCGCGGCGTACGCCGTGGCGGGCTTGAGCTGCGGCGTGGTGGGCGCGGTGCCGTCGGTGATGGTCGGCCTGTTTCCAGCGCACGTGCGAGTGTCGGGGATTTCCTTCACCTACAACATTGCCTACGCGTTGTGGGCGAGTACTACGCCGTTGCTGCTGATCGCGCTGATGCCCACACGCCCGTGGATTTGCGTGGGCTATTGCGTGGTGATGGGCGCGGTGGGGGTGGCGAGTGTGGCGCTGTTTGGCAAGCGCCACACCTTGGTCACCTGAGGCTCAGGTCAGAAAGTGCCAGAGCAACAGCGTACCGACCAGGCCGACCACGGAAACGATGGTTTGCAGCACCGACCACACCCAGATCGTCTGCTTCAATTGCAAGCCAAAGTACTCGCGCACCATCCAGAACCCGGCGTCGTTGACGTGGCAGAAGAACACCGAGCCGGCGCCAATCGCCAGCGCCACCAGTGAACTCTGCGTCGCCGCCAAACCCGCCATCATCGGCGCGAGAATGCCCGCCGTGGTTGTCGTGGCGACGGTCGCCGAACCGGTGGCCTGGCGCAGGGCCACGGCAATCAACCAGGCCAGCAGCAGATACGGCATGTGCGCGCCTTCGGCGACTTTACTGATGGTCTGGCTGACGCCGGCGTCCAGCAATGTTTGCTTGAGGCCGCCGCCGGCGCCGATGGTCAACAGCAACACGGCGATGGGCGCGAGGGCTTTGCGCAGCGTGTTGCCGACCTCGGCGCGTGGCATGCCGGCGGCCCAGCCCAGGCAGATCACGGCGGCGATGACAGCCAGGCCGAGGGCAATCAGCGGTTCACCGAGGAACTTCAAGGTCAGTGCCAGCGGGTTTTCCGGCGCCATCGCGACTTTGGCCAGGGTACTGCCGAGCATCAAAATCACCGGCAACAAAATGATCAGCAACGACACCCCGAAACTCGGCTGGCGCGGTGCCTTGGGCGGTGCGCTGAACAGCGCGCCGATGTCGGCCGGTTCATCCACCTGCATGCGCTTGGACAGCCAGTTGCCATACAGCGGCCCCGCGAGAATCACCGCTGGCACCGCCAGGCAGAAGCCCAGCAACATGGTCAGGCCCAAGTCGGCGTGCAATGCGCTCACCGCAATCAGCGGCCCCGGGTGCGGTGGCATCAGCGCGTGCAGGGTAGTCATGCCCGCCAGCGCCGGAATGGCGATTTTCAGCAGCGGCTGATTCGAACGTTTGGCCATTACGAAGATGATCGGCACCATCATCACCAGCCCGACTTCAAAGAACAGCGGCAGGCCGATCACCATCGCCACCAGTGCCATCACCCAAGGCAACGACTTGCCTTTGCCCAGCCCGAGCAAGGTGGTGGCGATACGGTCGGCGGCGCCGGATTCGGCCATTAACGCACCGAGCATCGAGCCCAGAGCAATGATGATCCCGGCCTCACCGAGGATCGCCCCGGCGCCTTTGCTGAAGGCCTTGGCGACTTCTTCCGGCGGCAGCCCCGCGCCGACGCCGGCGATAAACGTACCGATCAGAATCGATAAAAATGGCGGCAGCTTGGTCGCGCTGATCAGCACAATGATGCTGGCGATGGCCAGCAGAACGCAGAACATGAGACGGGTGTCGTGAACCATCCACGCGGCAGTCGATAACTCCAAAACGGGACTCCTTATCGAACAGGTTGGCTAATTTGTTTCTTTTTGTTTCCTGCTCGAAAAGCATACCTGATAGAACTGTTGCAGCGCGTCCATGGGCGATTTTGGTGCGCGCGATATAACGGCGAGCTGTCCCGCGGATGACAAATTTGCAACCCCTGCGCGGGGATCTGGCCTATAGCTCTATGATCAACGAACCCCACCTATTGAGGAATTTTCATGAGCGCAGGACATAACCACGGTCAGGTACGCGCCGGTCACGAGCGTCTTCTATGGATCGCCCTGGGGCTGACCAGCAGCTTCATGATTGCTGAGGTGATCGGCGCGTTTATTACCGGCAGCCTGGCGCTGTTGTCCGACGCCGCGCACATGATGACCGACGCCCTGGCACTGGCGATTTCTCTGGTGGCCATCCAGGTCGCCAAGCGCGCGGCCGACCGCAAACGCACTTTTGGCTACGCGCGTTTCGAGATCCTCGCGGCGGCGTTCAATGCGCTGCTGTTGTTTGGCGTGGCGTTTTACATTCTGTATGAGGCCTATCAACGGCTGCAGGCACCGGCTGAGATCCAGTCCACCGGCATGCTGGTGATTGCGTTTTTGGGGCTGATCGTCAACCTGATCTCGATGAAACTGCTCAGTGCCGCCAGCGGTGAAAGCCTGAATGTGAAGGGCGCTTATCTGGAGGTGTGGAGCGACATGCTCGGTTCCATCGGCGTGATGATCGCGGCGGTGGTGATCATGTTCACCGGGTGGGGCTGGGTCGATTCGGTGGTGGCGGCGGCGATTGGTTTCTGGGTGTTGCCGCGCACCTGGACCCTGCTCAAGGAAAGCATGAACGTGCTGCTGCAAGGCGTGCCGGACGGCATCGATATCGATCAGGTCGAGCAGGCCATTCGTGGTGTTCCAGGGGTCAAGGACGTGCACGACCTGCATATCTGGGCCCTGACCAGTGGCAAAAATGTGCTGAGCACGCACTTGGTGGCGGATGCTGCGCTGAACACGGAACAAAAAATCCTTAGCCAGGTGACGGAATTGCTGCACGAACAATTCGATATTTCCCACGCCACGATTCAGGTGGAAGGCGAGGGGTTTGTGCACGACGAACATGACGAGGTGCATGCCTGAGCCCGGCTAACGGATTTGTAATGTTGCGCCCACGGCCCTGATAAGTACCGAAAGCTACATTGCCCCCCGCTGGGAAATCTCAGCGACTTCATGGGCGTGGAACTTTCGTTATGGCACTTTCCGTTAGAACATTTTTGGGGGCAGCAGCGTTGTGGGTGGCCGCAGGCGCTGCCCAGGCGCAGACCCTCACTCTGGATGCAGCCCTGCAAGCCGCCTTCGCCAACAACCCTGACCTGGCCGCTGCGCAGTGGGACATCGACATTGCCCAGGGCGGTCGCCAGCAGGCCGGCTTGATCCCCAACCCGGTGGCGTCCTGGGATGCCGAAGACACTCGCCGCAACACGCGCACTACCACCCTCAAACTCAGCCAGACCCTGGAACTGGGCGGCAAACGTGGCGCACGCATTGACGTCGCGACGCGCGCCCAGGACGCCGCCGCGCTGACGCTGGAGCAGCGTCGCAATGGCCTGCGCGCCGACGTAATCGACAGTTACTACAGTGCTTTGCGTGCCCAGCAGCGCCTCGACTTGGCGCAACGTTCAATGGCCCTGGCCGAGCGTGGCCTGGTGGTCGCCAAAGGTCGCGTCACCGCCGGCAAGTCATCGCCAGTGGAAACCACGCGCGCGCAGGTGCAGGTGTCGCAGATCCGCCTGGAATTGAACCGCGCGCAAATCGGCCTCAGCGATGCCTATCGGCGCCTTGCCGCCAGCACCGGCAGCGCCACGCCTGACTTTCTGGACGTGGCCGCGCAAAGCCAATCCGCGCCGCCCTTGCCGGCCGCCGCGCAATTGCTGGCGCGGCTTGAGCAAACCACCGAACTGCGCCTGGCCGACCTGCACATTATTCAAAGCGAAGCCAGCGTGGGCCTGGAAAAGGCCCAGCGGATTCCCGACCTCGATGTGTCCATCGGCAGCCAGTACGACGCCAGCGTGCGTGAACGCGTGAACCTGGTGGGCGTGTCGATGCCGATCCCGCTGTTCAACCGCAACCAGGGCAATGTGCTCGCCGCCAGCCGCCGTGCCGATCAGGCCCGCGATTTGCGCAACGCGGTCGAACTGCGCCTGCGCACCGAAACCCGCCAGGCCCTGGACCTGTGGCAAACCGCCGACACCGAAGTGCGCGCGTTCAACCAACACATCCTGCCCGCCGCCCAGAGCGCGGTGGACAGCGCCACCCGTGGCTTCGAGATGGGCAAGTTCAACTTCCTCGACGTGCTCGACGCTCAGCGCACCTTGATCGCAGCCCGCACCCAATACCTGGTGGCGGCCGCTCAGGCGACCGACGCCTGGGTGCGCATCGAACGGATTTACGGCGACCTCGCCCGGTTTTGATTTTTTCTGGAGTCTTTTATGAAGCATAAACACGGTGTGGCGCTCGCCGTCGCCCTGGGCCTGATGCTGTCTGGTTTTGCACGGGCCGAAGAGGAAGAAGAAGGCAAACTCGAACTCACCGAGCAGCAGATCCAGGCGGCCGGTATTCAGCTCGCCCAAGCCCAACCGCGCGCGATCAGCACGCTGCTGACGCTGCCGGGAGAAGTGCGTTTCGACGAGGACCGGACCTCACACATCGTGCCGCGTGCGGGCGGAGTGGTGGAGGCGGTGAAGGTCAACCTTGGCCAGTCGGTGAAAAAGGGCGAGTTGTTGGCCGTGATCGCCAGCCAGCAGATTTCCGACCAGCGCAGCGAGTTGGCCGCCAGCGAGCGACGCGTCGAGCTGGCGCGCACCACCTTTGAGCGCGAGCGCCAGCTGTGGAAGGACGAAATCTCCGCCGAGCAGGACTACCTGCTGGCGCGCCAGACCTTGCAGGAAGCGGAAATCGCGCTGACCAACGCGCGTCAGAAGATGACGGCACTCAGCGGCAGCGCCGTACTGGCCGGCGGTAATCGCTACGAGCTGCGCGCGCCATTCGCCGGTGTGGTGGTGGAAAAACACCTGGGCGTGGGCGAAGTGGTCGGCGAAACCAGCAACGCCTTCACGCTCTCGGATTTGTCCCAGGTGTGGGTCACCTTCGGCGTGTTTCCCAAGGACCTGAACAAGGTGCGCGTCGGTAAACCGGTGAAGGTCAGCTCCTCGGAAATGGGCACTGAAGTTCAAGGCACGGTGGCCTATGTCGGCAACCTGCTCGGCGAGCAGACGCGCACCGCTACCGTGCGCGTGACCGTGCCCAACCCCGACGATGCCTGGCGCCCAGGGTTGTTTGTGACTGTGCAACTGGCCACCGACACCTACCAGGCCAAGGTCACCGTGCCGCAAACCGCCATCCAGACCGTCGAGGACAAACCCTCGGTATTCGTGCGCACGGCGGACGGTTTCATCACCCGCCACCTCGAACTGGGCGTGAGTGAAAACGGCTACGTCGAAGTGCGCCAGGGCCTTGAAGCCGGCGCGCAAGTGGCGACCGAAGGCAGCTTCATCCTCAAGTCCGAACTGGGTAAAGGCTCGGCCGAGCACGCCCATTGATCCTGCGAGTGATTCCCCATGTTTGAGCGCCTTATCCAATTCGCCATCGAGCAGCGCATCATCGTGTTGCTGGCGGTGCTGTTGATGGCCGGTGTCGGCATCGCCAGTTATCAGAAGTTGCCCATCGACGCGGTGCCCGACATCACCAATGTGCAGGTACAGATCAACTCGGCGGCGGCCGGCTTTTCACCGTTGGAAACCGAGCAGCGCATTACCTTTCCCATCGAAACCGCCATGGCCGGCCTGCCGGGTTTGCAGCAGACGCGTTCGTTGTCGCGCTCCGGCCTGTCCCAGGTCACGGTGATCTTCAAAGACGGCACTGACCTGTTCTTCGCCCGCCAATTGGTCAATGAGCGCCTGCAGGTGGCCCGCGAGCAATTGCCCACTGGCATCGAAACCGCGATGGGGCCGATTTCCACTGGCCTCGGGGAAATTTTCCTGTGGACCGTCGAAGCCGAAGACGGCGCGCTCAAGGAAGACGGCACGCCTTACTCGCCGACCGACCTGCGCGTGATCCAGGACTGGATCATCAAGCCACAGCTGCGCAACGTGCCGGGCGTGGCCGAGATCAACACCATCGGCGGCTTTGCCAAGGAATACCAGATCGCCCCGGACCCAAAACGCTTGGCGGCCTACAACCTGACGCTGACCGATTTGGTCACCGCGCTTGAGCGCAACAACGCCAACGTTGGCGCCGGTTACATCGAGCGCAGCGGCGAGCAGCTGTTGATTCGCGCACCGGGGCAAGTGGCGTCGATCGATGACATTGCCAACATCGTGATCACCACGTCGGACGGCACGCCCATCCGCGTGCGCAATGTGGCGCAAGTCGACATCGGCCGTGAGCTGCGCACCGGCGCCGCCACCGAAAATGGCCGTGAAGTGGTGCTGGGCACGGTGTTCATGCTGATCGGTGAAAACAGCCGCACCGTGTCCCAGGCGGTGGCGAAAAAACTCGAAGAGATCAACCGTTCGCTGCCTCAGGGCGTGATCGCCGTTACCGTTTATGACCGCACCAACCTGGTCGAAAAAGCCATCGCCACCGTGAAGAAAAACCTCTTCGAAGGCGCGCTGCTGGTGGTCGCGGTGCTGTTTCTGTTCCTGGGTAATATCCGCGCGGCGTTGATCACCGCGATGGTGATTCCGCTGGCGATGCTGTTCACCTTTACCGGCATGTTTACCAACAAAGTCAGTGCCAACCTGATGAGCCTTGGCGCGCTGGACTTCGGGATTATTGTCGACGGCGCGGTGGTGATCGTCGAAAACGCCATTCGCCGGCTGGCTCATGCGCAGCAGCGCCATGGCCGCTTGCTCACCCGCAGCGAGCGCCTGCATGAGGTGTTCGCTGCGGCCAAGCAAGCGCGGCGCGCACTGATCTTCGGGCAACTGATCATCATGGTGGTGTACCTGCCGATCTTCGCCCTCACCGGAGTGGCCGGGAAGATGTTCCACCCCATGGCGTTCACCGTGGTCATCGCTTTGCTTGGCGCGATGATTTTGTCGGTGACCTTTGTGCCGGCCGCGATTGCGCTGTTTGTCACCGGCAAGGTCAAGGAAGAGGAAAACCTGGTGATGCGCACGGCGCGTCGGGCCTATGCGCCGGTGCTGGATTGGGTCATGACGCGCCGCCCGCTGGTGTTCGGCCTGGCGGTGCTGACCATCGTCGCTTCGGGCGTGGTGGCCAGCCGCATGGGCAGCGAATTTATCCCCAGCCTCAGTGAGGGCGACTTCGCTCAACAGGCTCTGCGTGTGCCTGGTACCAGCCTGACGCAATCGGTGCAGATGCAGCAGCAGCTGGAGAAAACCTTGATGGCCCAGGTGCCGGAAATCGAGCGAGTCTTTGCGCGCACCGGTACCGCGGAAATCGCTTCCGACCCGATGCCACCGAATATTTCCGACAGCTATGTGATGCTCAAGCCCAAGGACCAGTGGCCTGATCCAGCGAAATCCCGCGAGGCGTTGATCGAAGATATCCAGCGCGCCAGTGCGATTGTGCCGGGCAGTGCGTATGAACTGTCGCAGCCGATCCAGCTGCGCTTCAACGAGTTGATTTCCGGGGTGCGCAGTGACGTGGCGGTGAAGGTATTTGGCGACGACATGGCAGTGCTCAACAAGACCGCCGCAGAGATCGCCGAGACCTTGCAAACGCTTGATGGCGCCTCGGAAGTGAAGGTGGAGCAGACCTCTGGCTTGCCGGTACTGACCATCAATATTGATCGCGACAAGGCCGCGCGGTTTGGCCTGAACGTGGGCGACGTGCAGGACACCATCGCTGTCGCCGTGGGTGGACGCCAGGCCGGCACGCTGTACGAAGGTGACCGCCGCTTCGACATGGTCGTGCGTTTATCCGATGCGCTGCGCACCGATATCGAGGGCTTGTCGCGGCTGTTGATCCCGGTGCCGGCGCTGGCCAGTAACGCCTCGGGCCAGTTGGGTTTTATTGCCTTGTCCCAGGTCGCCAGCCTGGACCTGGTACTGGGCCCGAACCAGATCAGCCGCGAGAACGGCAAGCGCCTGGTGATTGTCAGCGCCAACGTGCGCGGGCGTGATATCGGTTCGTTCGTCGAACAGGCCGAGTCTGCCATCAGCACTCAGGTGAAGGTCCCGGCGGGTTACTGGACCACCTGGGGCGGCCAGTTCGAACAGCTCAAGGAGGCCTCCGAGCGCTTGCGTATCGTGGTGCCGGTGGCGTTGCTGCTGGTGTTCGGGCTGTTGTTCATGATGTTCAACAACCTCAAGGATGGCTTGCTGGTGTTTACCGGGATTCCGTTCGCGTTGACCGGTGGAATCATGGCGCTGTGGCTGCGCGATATTCCGTTGTCGATCTCGGCGGGGGTGGGGTTTATTGCGTTGTCCGGTGTGGCAGTGCTTAACGGGCTGGTGATGATTGCCTTCATCCGCAACCTGCGCGAGGAAGGGCGTTCACTGTCGGTGGCGATCCACGAAGGGGCGCTCACACGTTTACGCCCGGTGTTGATGACCGCGCTGGTGGCGTCGCTGGGGTTTATCCCCATGGCCTTGGCCACCGGCACCGGCGCCGAAGTACAGCGCCCGTTGGCGACGGTGGTGATCGGCGGGATTATTTCCTCTACGTTGCTGACCTTGCTGGTGCTGCCGGCGTTGTATCAGTGGGCGCACCGCAAGGAGGAATGACGCGGGTGGGGTGAGCCCGCTTACTGTGGCGAGCGGGCCTGTTGTGGCGAGCGGGCTTGCCCCGCGTTGGGTGGCGAAGCCGCCCCAAATCTTTCGCCACGGTATATCAGGGATACCGAGGTGGCCTTGATGGGGGCTGCTGCGCAGCCCAACGCGGGGCAAGCCCGCTCGCCACAACAGGCCCGCTGCCACAACAACGCCGCTGCCACAACAAGTGCGCTTGGCACAACAAGCAGGCTCACCCTCAAGGGGCTTACACCTGAGGAAACACCAGGCGAAACACGGTGAAAGCGCCGGGCGAACTGCGCACGTCGGTTTGCCCCTGGTGCAGGGTCATGATCGACCGCACGATGGCCAGTCCCAGGCCGGTGCCGCCCTCGGTGCGCGCGCGGCTGCTGTCGACACGGTAGAACCGTTCGAACAGATGCGGCAGGTGGTGCACTTCAATCCCCGGGCCTGGGTTGCTGACAGACAACGACACGCTGTTGCCGTAAGCCTCCACCCGCAACGAAATATGCGCGCCCGCTGGGCTATGGCGGATTGCATTGGACAGCAGGTTGGAGAGGGCGCGTTGAATCATCAGGCGATCGCCCTGCACCTGGGCCTCGCCACTGAGGGTCAGGGTCAGTTGTTTGTCTTCGGCACTCAGGGCGAATAAATCCATGACCCGATGAGCTTCGTCCGCCAGCGATACCGCGGTAAACGAAGCTCGCGCTGCCGGGTGGCTGACCTGGGCCAGAAACAACATGTCGGAAACGATGCGTGCCAGGCGCTCCAGCTCTTCGGTGTTGGATTCCAGCACTGCTTTGTATTCGTCCGGTGGGCGTTGGCGCGACAACGTGAGCTGGGCTTTGCCCATCAGGTTGGTCAGCGGTGCACGCAATTCGTGAGCAAGGTCGTCAGAGAATTGCGAGAGTTGCTGCACCCCGGCGTCCAGGCGGTTGAGCATCACATTGAAGCCTTGCGCCAACTCGCCCAGCTCCTTGGGCAGGTTGTCGACGGACAAGCGATGGGTCAGGTCCTGGGTGGTGACTTTGGCCGCCACATGGCTGAACTGCTTCAACGGAGCAAGCCCCCGTTGCACCAGCCACCAGGCCCCCATGCCGATCAGTATCAACAACATGGGCAAGGCGATCACGGTGGCGCGCAGGTAGGCACTGAGCAGTGCCTGATCGTCCCTGCGGTCCAGCGACAACAGCACGCGTACGCGTTCGCCGCTGGCCAGGCGCATCAGGCTGGAAGCGCTGAGCACCTGGTTGCCATTGCTGTCGGCCCAATTGAGGTAGCCGAGTGTTTCTCGCGGTGTGAAGTTTGTCAGCAGTGGCTCCTGAGGCTTGGCACCGATGCTCAGCAGCACCGTTTCATCGGGCGCGGTGCCGACGATAGTGAGGTAAAAATTGTCATGGCCGATCACCAGGTCCATCAGCGAATGCGGACGTGCCCGGATGGCGTGGGCGTCGAGGCCTTGAGACAGGCTGTGCTGGATCTGTTCCATCTTGCTTTCCAGGCCTTTGCGCGCCAGTTTTTCCAGTTCGTGGGTCAGGGCCAGGTACGCCAACGTCGCCAGCAACAGCACCAGGCCGGCGCCCATGAGGCTGACCGTCAACCCCAGACGCATCGACAGGCTGCCGGTTTTCATGGCCGTGCTTCCAGCACGTAACCCACGCCGCGAATGGTGTGGATCAGCTTGACCTCGCTCTGATCGTCCACTTTGGCCCGCAGGCGGCTGATGGAAACTTCCACGACGTTGGTGTCACAGTCGAAATTCATGTCCCACACCAGCGAAATGATCTGCGTGCGGGTCAGTACTTCACCGGTCTGGCGCATCAGCACCTGCAGCAGTGCGAACTCCTTGGTGGTCAAGTCAATGCGCCGTGTGCCGCGGTACGCGCGATGGCGGCGAGGGTCCAGTTCCAGGTCCGACACGCTGAACACTTCCGGCTGTGGGATGTGCTCGCTGCGCCGCAGCAGGGTGCGTACCCGCGCCAGCAATTCGGGAAACTCGAAGGGTTTGACCAGGTAATCATCGGCGCCCATGTCCAGGCCCTTGATCTTGTCGGCCAGCCGGCCGCGGGCGGTCAGCATCATCACGCGCTGGGTGCCGTTGCGACGCAATTGCTCCAGCACTTCCCAGCCATCCTTGCCCGGCAGGTTGACGTCAAGAATCACCAACTCATAGGCGTGCTGCTCAGCCAGGTGCAGGCCATCAATGCCATTGGACGCGCAGTCCACGACGTAGCCACTTTCATTCAGGCCTTGCTGCAGGTAGTCAGCGGTTTTTTGCTCGTCCTCAACCACAAGGATACGCATGGGGATTTACCTTTTACTGAAAGAGAAGGGTTCCATTTCCCTATGGAATCAGGTGTGTTGTGAGTAGGAAAATTCTGAAGTGTGAAGCAGCTTCAGGGTCAACTGTGGCAATGGGTCGCGACCAAGCCTGCGCCCAAAAAAAACGCCCCAGAGGGGCGTTAAAAAATCATCTCTTTCCAAAGGAGCTAAAAAAAGCTTCAGAGACGAATGTTGCTCGTTGCTGACAAGTTGAAGCGAGTATAGGAAGTTCAACTTAACGGGAAGCTGGGGCCAATGTTACAGTTTTGATAGATAGCAATTTGTGAACAGATGTTAGTCAAGCGCGAACGAATGTAAGCACTCAACTGGGCGATTGTTCAAAGTGCGACCAATGGGTATTCCGCAATCAGGCGAACTTCTTCCAGGTCCGACTCAAACGCACTGGAGCGCACGGTGGCCTGGCGCAAGCGCAATGACAAATCCTTCAGGCTGCCACTTTGCACCACGTACTTGGCCTCGACATCCCGCTCCCAACGGCATTGATCGGTCAGCGGGTTGCCGGTTGCATCGCGGCGCATGTACACCGCGTTGGCATGGCTGTAATCGGCGCCGGTGCCTTTGGCATAACG
This sequence comes from Pseudomonas sp. HT11, assembly GCF_044875395.1. Lineage (NCBI taxonomy): Bacteria > Pseudomonadati > Pseudomonadota > Gammaproteobacteria > Pseudomonadales > Pseudomonadaceae > Pseudomonas > Pseudomonas sp. HT11. The sequence continues at coordinate 820,655 of NZ_CP173217.1, forward strand.
GGTCATGAACGACAGGCCAGGTATACCGAACGCCTGCATGTCGAGGTCGTAACGGGCCATCCACGAACGCTCCTTGGGCGAATTGAAGTCGCTGTACTGGATCGAGTTATTGAGGAAAATCGAGTCCGATTGGCGCAAGTAATCGAAGTCGTCATCGCCGTTGTTGCGCTGGTGCGAGAGGGCCACGCTGTGGGCCCCGACCTTTACCCCGAGCCTGGCACTCCAGATGTTGTTGTCGAATTTGCCCAGCAGCTTTTTGCCTTCGTCCACGGCCTTGTAATAGTTGAAATCGCCGAATAACGACACGTCGTCGGTCAGTGGGTAACTGGCGGCACTGCCGACGTAGTACTGGTCCCAGGCGTCCTTCAGGCGGCTGCTGTAGAGGCTCACGTTCAGGTGTTTGTTGACGGCGTACTCTGCGCCGAAATAGCCGATCCAGGGTGAGTCGACCTTGCCCGCGTAAAAGGTCGCAAAGCCCTTGTTCATCCCGCTTTCGCTTGGCTGGCTCATGCCGCTCAGGCGTCCGCCTTGCAGGCTCAAGCCCTCAAGGCTGGTGTTCTGCGCGGTGACGCCGCGAAAGCTTTCCGGCAACAACCGCGAATCGCCGTAGGCCACCACCGGCGTGAGCGGGAACACATCGCCGGCCTTGATAACCGTGTCCAGCACGCGCAATTTCGCCGCGCCACCGACTTTGCTGTAGCTGCCTTCGGGGTGATTGTCGCTGTCCACCGGCAGCACGCCGAACGAACCCTTGCCGCCGCTGCGACCGGTGCCCGAGTCGAGTTTCAGGCCGTACATGGCAAACGCATCCAGGCCAAAGCCTACGGTGCCTTGAGTAAAACCGGATTCGAATTTGCCGATCAAACCCTGCGCCCAGGCTTCGGAATACCCATTGCCGGTCGGGCTGGACTGGCCCTTGCGGTCATCGCGATTGAAGTAAAAGTTGCGCGCCAGCACGGTTACGCTGCTGCCTTGGATAAAACCTTCGGGCGTGTCTTCCACCGCCACGGCTGCCAGAGGCAGTGCGGCAATCAATGAAAAGGGAAGGGTGTAGTAAGCAATATTCATGTTTCGCTCCTGGGTGTTGGCAGTTTCAGCTTCTTATAGGTAGGGGCGTTTTTATTGATCTGGCCCGGGCTGATAGTTGCAAACAGTTGATAACGGTCAGGTGGCGCGAACATTACAATTCTGGAAGCTCAAGGCGATCTAACAGATAAGTAATCTTTTGGTGAACATGGCGACAGGGTTGGTTGATTAGTCTCGTGACTGAACTTATCAACCGAGGAACCTGTAATGACATTTTATAAAATTGGCTTGGGTGTATTAGCTGCAGTCCTGTCACTGGGGGCGATGGCCGAAGGCGGAGGCGACCGCACGTTTGCGTTGATGATGGAGCGTAATCAAAAAGCCATGGCGGCTTACGCGGAAAAAAACGGCCAGCCAGCACCCCAGGTACAGGCGTATCGCTATGGCATGGCGCTGGATATTGCCAAGGTCGTCAACGTTACGCCGCCGATCAGTTCGTGCAATGCCGTGCCTTCACGCATGACCTATGAAGACTCCAGCGGCAAGCTCAATACGGTGGAATACAAGGTGATGGGTGTTTGCCGAAACAACGGCAGTTAATGGATCCAAAAAACAGTTGGGCACGCCACAAAAAAGCGCTTCAGAAAACCTCGTCAGCGCCGATGCAGGTCAGATCCATCTCCCCAAATGACCATCGGTGCCCCATGTTCAACACCCGTTTGAAGCAGGAGCTGTCGGCTCTTCGCGAAGAGTTGTGCAGCTTGCAACAGGTCAAGGAGAGCCTGGAAAGCGAAATGCTGTGCCTGACGCTGGACGCCAAAGGCCGGGTGGAGTGGGCGAATGCCAACTTCCTGCAAGAGCTGTCGTACCAGGCCTCCAACGTCGTGGGGCGGCCCATGGAAGAGCTGGTGCCTGCGCACCTGCGCCAGGACGAATTCCAGCAGCGTTTTCACAATGCCCTGGTGCGCGGCGAACACTTCGCCGGCACCGTGCGCCTGATGCGTGGCAACGGCAAAGAGGCCTGGTTGCGCTCGATCCTGCAGCCCGTGCGCAGTTCTGACGGGCGCATCAAGCATTTTTCGATTTACTCCAGCGACCTCACCCACACCATCGAGGGGTCACGCGAGCATGAGAACCTGATCACCGCGCTGGTGCGTTCCACTGCGGTGATCGAGTTCGACCTCGGCGGCCATGTGCTGACCGCGAACGACCGGTTCCTCGGTGGCATGGGCTACAGCCTGGCGCAGATCCAGGGCAAACATCACCGTATGTTCTGCGAGCCGGAGGAATACAACAGCGCCGAGTACCAGGATTTCTGGAAACGTTTGAACGCCGGCGAGTTTGTTGCGGCGCGCTTCAAACGTGTCGACAGCCATGGCCGTGTGGTGTGGCTGGAGGCGACCTACAACCCGGTGCTGGACGCCAATGACCGCCTCTACAAAGTGGTCAAATTCGCCACGGTGATCACCGACCAGGTTAACCAGGAGCAGGCCGTGGCGGAGGCCGCGAACATTGCCTACAGCACCTCGCTGCAAACCGACCACAGTGCCCAGCGCGGCACCACTGTCGTGACGCAGGCGGTGGATGTCATGCGTGATCTGGCCAGGCACATGCAGCAGGCCGGTGATGGCATCGAGGCGCTGAACGCCCAGTCCCAAGTGATCGGCACCATCGTCAAGACCATCAGCGGCATCGCCGAGCAAACCAACTTGCTGGCGCTCAACGCAGCGATCGAAGCGGCGCGGGCCGGCGAGCAGGGCCGTGGCTTTGCGGTGGTGGCTGATGAAGTGCGGCAATTGGCCTCGCGTACCAGCAAGGCCACCGATGAAATTGTCGGCGTGGTGCGTCAGAACCAGGACATGGCCCGCGATGCGGTGTCCGTGATGAACGAGGGCCGTTTGCAGGCCGAGCAAGGCTTGGCCCTGGCGGCCGAGGCGGGCACGGTGATTGTGGAAATCCAGGACGGTGCACAAAAGGTGGTGAGCGCGGTCGGGCAGTTTGCCAATCAGCTGTCGAGCTGACCCGTAGGGCTTGTGCTTGAGGTATCGTAGGTTTTTTCTTGCTTGAAGAGCCGTTCCTCCATGAGCCCAACTCACCGTCGCCCCGTACCTTTGTCCAAGGCCTACCGTTTGCTCAATCACGGGCCGACCGTATTGGTGAGCGCGGCCCACGCTGGCAAGCGCAATATCATGGCCGCTGCCTGGGCCATGCCGCTTGATTTCGAACCGCCGAAGGTCGCCGTGGTGCTCGACAAGGCCACCTGGACCCGCCAACTGCTGGAAGCCGCCGGCACCTTTGTGCTGCAGGTGCCTTGTGTGGCCCAGGCCGATCTGGTGCAGACGGTCGGCAACACCACGGGCGCAGACACCGACAAATTCGCCACCTATGGCTTGCAGACATTCAACGGTGAACATACCGAAGCGCCGCTGCTGGACGGTTGCGTAGCGTGGCTGGAATGCCGCCTGCTGCCCGAGCCTCACAACCAACAGACCTACGATTTATTCCTCGGCGAAGTCGTCGCGGCCTATGCCGACGCGCGCGTGTTCAGCGACGGGCACTGGCACTTCGAAGGCCATGACGAATTGCGCACCTTGCACCATATCGCGGGCGGGAATTTCCTGAGCATCGGCGAGCCGGTGGTCGGGCGCCAGCTGTAGGCCTTACCAGCGGGCGTTTGCCAGTGCTTCGGCAAACGCCATCAGCTTGGGCGAATACTGCCGGGACGGCGGATAGACCAGTGAGATCGCGCGACTGCGCCCGGCCACGTCTTCCAGCAACGGCACCAGGCGCCCGGCGGCCACGTCGTCGCGCACCGCAAAATCCATCACCTGGGCGATGCCGAAACCACCCACCGCGCCGTCTACCAGCGCATCGCCAATGTCGAAAATAAGCCGCCCTTCGACGCTCACGTCCTGCACTTTGCCCTCCTTCATGAATTGCCAATCGACCATGCGCCCGCTGCGCAAGTTACGCACAGTGAGGCAGCTGTGGTCCTTGAGTTCGTCCACCGTTTGCGGCGTGCCCCAACGCGCCAGATAAGCGGGCGAAGCCACCGTGACCCAGCGCAACGGCGGCAGGGCACGGGCGATCAGGCGTTGATCCTGGATTTCGCCCGTGCGCAGCAATGCGTCAAAACCTTCGTCGACGATATCCACCAGGCGGTCAGTCATCACCGCTTCGATGCGCAATTGGGGATAGCGCAATGTCAGTTCGCCGATCACCGGCATCACCACCTTGCGACCGAACAACGACGGTGTGCTGATTTTCAACAGGCCGGAGGGGCTGCTGCGCCGGTCGAGCATCAGCTTTTCGGTTTCAGCCAGTTCTGCCAGTAACGGCGCGCTGCGCTCGTACAGCATCTGGCCATCGGGCGTGAGGCTCACGCTGCGCGTGTTGCGTTGCAGCAGGCGCACGCCCAGCTGGCTTTCCAGGCGCGAGATTGCGCGGGACAGCCCGGACTGCGTCAGCCCCAATTCCCCGGCCGCGCGGGTAAAACTGCGCGTTTCGGCCACGCGGACCAAAAGTCGAACGGCGTTCAGATCCATGATTAAAGTCATTACTGAAAGAGTGATAGCGCTATTTGTCATCTGTCAGACATGAAAGAAACTGGCACCTCTTATTTTCGGACTGGACGCTGTGATGTCTTCCTCTCGACCCTCTGGCTGGATGCTTCTATTGCTAGCCACCGCACAACTGATCATCGCCCTGGATGCCACCATTGTGTTTGTCGCCCTGCCGCAGATTGGCGCGCACCTGGATTTTTCCGCGCAGCAATTGCAATGGGTGGTGAGCGCCTACAGCGTGGCGTTTGGTGGCTTTCTGTTACTGGGTGGCAGGGCGACGGACCTGCTTGGCAAGCGCCGTTTTTACCGGCTGGGCCAGTCGCTGTATGCGCTGGCTTCCCTGGCGGCGGTGCTCGGCGGCAGCGCGGTGTTGCTGGTGCTGGCGCGGGCGATACAAGGCGTGGGCGGGGCGTTGTTGTTCCCGGCCACGTTAGCGTTGATCAACACGCACTATGCCGAAGGGCCTGCACGCAATCGAGCATTTGCGGTGTGGAGCGCAGCCTCGGCAGCGGGGTTGGCACTTGGCGCATTATTGGGCGGCGTGCTGACTCAGGTGTGGGGGTGGGAGGCGGTGTTTTTGGTGAATGTGCCGTTGGCGGGCGGCTGCGCGTGGGCGGCACGTTACTGGATTCCAGCCGATGGCGAGCGTGTGCGTGGGCGCAAATTCGACATCGGCGGCGCCTTGACTGTGACCGTCGGCGGCACGCTGCTGGTGTTCGCGCTGGTGCAAGGCCCCGAGTGGGGCTGGTCGGCGCCGCAGACGCTGGGCTGCATCGCCTTGGCGCTGGCGCTGCTTGGGTTGTTCGCCTGGATCGAGCATAGCGGCAGCGATCCGCTGATGCCGCTGCGCTTGTTCGCCTACCGCGAACTGCGCATGGCGATGGTGCTCACGGCGGTGTTCATGAGCAGCTTTGGCGTGCAGTACTACTTCCTGGCGCTGTATTACCAGCAGGTCTATGGCTACAGCGTATTGCAAGCCGGCTTAGCGTTTTTACCGGCGACTCTGGTGTGCACGTTTGGCATCTGGTTGGCAGAGCGTTCGCTGGCCAGGCTGGGGTTGCGCAACACCTTGGTCAGCGGGCAACTGGCGGGCGCGCTGGGCATTGCACTGGTGTGTTGGGCATTGCCGACGGGCGTGGGGTTTTGGTCGCTGTTGCCGGGAATCTTCATTTTGAGCATCGGACAGGGCATGACCTGGACAGCGATGTGGGTGGCGGCGGGGCTGGGTATTCGGCCTGGGGAGCAGGGCGTGGCGGCGGGGATGGCGTCTACCAGCCAGCAGATCGGCGGGGCATTGGGCCTGGCGGTGCTGGTGTCGGTGGCGAATGCGGGCGGGATCGAGCTGGCGCTGTGGTGGAGCGCGGCAATTGCCTTGGTGGGCGCGGTGGTGGCGCTGCGGCTCAAAACGCAAGCGCCCGAGCCGAATGCGATAGTGGAAACAACATAGAACCAATGTGGGAGCGGGCTTGCTCGCGAAGGCGGTGGATCAGTCACTCATGCATCGAGTGACACTGCGCTTTCGCGAGCAAGCCCGCTCCCACATTTTGATTGCGTTTCACATCAGCGCCCGAGCATCTTCACCCAGCGCGATGGCGGCATGCCGTAGGTGCTGCGAAATTGCCGGGTCATATGGCTCTGGTCGGTGAAACCGGCGGTCAGCGCCGCGTCCACCAGTGATTGGCCCTGGGCCAGCAAGCCGCGCACCAGGTCCAACCGTCGCATGGTCAGGTACCGATAGGGACTGGTGCCGAACAACAAGCGAAAATCCCGCGACAGCGCCCACCGATCACGACCGCAATGGTCGGCCATTTCATCCAGGGTGATGCTGCGGCCCAAGGCGCTGTGGATAAATTCCCGCGCGCGCTCGGCGGCGACGTAATCGAAGGATTTACGGCTGATGATCACCCCCGAGGCAGCGCTCAGTGCTTGCGCCAGGTCGTACAGCGCGTCCTGTTCCTGCATCGGGTCAATCGGGCAGTCCAGGCTTTGCAGCAACACTTCGCTGGCGCGGAACAGCCGCGGGTCAGTCGACAGGCCGTTGTGGATAAACGGCAATGGCCGGCCGCCGAGAATCTGCTGGATCAGCGCCGGCTCCACATAAATCATGCGGTACTTGAAGCCTTCCACACTGCTGGCGCGGCCGTCATGGGATTCGTCAGGGTGAATCACCATGGTCGTACCCGGCAGGCTGTGCGTCATGCAGCCGCGGTAGTGGTAGCTCTGCACGCCAAACAAGGTGCGCCCGATGGCGTAGGTGTCATGGCGATGCGGGTCGAATGCAAAGCCGGCGAAATACGCTTCGATGCGGTCCAGCCCGCTGGCGTGCGGGGCGCGGTGCAACCAATCGAGGGTGGAAGTGGGTTGGCCCATGGTGACTTGTCACAAATAGAGGTGGGAAATACGTTAACCCAGTCTGGCATGTCGTGTCTGTCGAGGTCTTGAACGATTGTGCGTGCTCGGACGAAGGCTTTCAGTAGCGTAAATGTTGAATTAGGTTAATAAATGATTGTTTTACGATAATTAATCTATTATTTTTGCGACCTCACTTACTGATCGAGGTTACTTATGAATACCCAACGTCTGGCTCAGCTCAGCCAGCGCATGTCGCTGCTTACGCTCCTGCTGATGGTCGTCATGCTGGTGCTCAACACCGGTGTCTGGCTGTTTCCGGTGCTGGGTTCTTCCGCCGATGGCCTGGGCCTGAGCTTTTCCTTGAGTAACCGGATCCAGGACAGCGGCGTGCAAATTGCGCTGCTCCCCTGGTGGCAAAAACTTGGCGGAATCATTTTTTCCAGCATCCCGCTGGTGGCCTTGGTGTCGGGCTTGAACCATCTGCGCCAGCTGTTTCGCAACTACGCGCGGGGCGAGTATTTCTCCAGCGCGGCGGCGCAGCATCTGGGCAAAGTCGGTCGAGCTGTTGCATTGTGGGTACTGCTGGACTTTTTATGCGAGCCGTTGCTCGGCCTCTGGGTCTCGATGAACCAGCCGCTGGGCCAGCGATTTTTTACCTTGAGTCTGACCCCGCCGAGCTTCGTCGCGTTGTTTCTCGCTGCCTGCATTGCGGTAATCGCGCGTATCCTGTGGCAGGCCAGCGAAGTGGACTCTGAAAACCGCACTTTTGTTTGAGATCGAAATGCCCATTGTGATTGAACTGGACGTTATGCTTGCCCGGCGCAAGGTCAAATCCAAAGACCTGGCAGCCGCCATCGGGATTACCGAACAGAACCTGTCGTTGCTCAAGCAAGGCAAGGTCAAGGGCATACGGCTGGGTACGCTGGATGCGATCTGTACCTACCTGGACTGCCAGCCTGGCGACCTGTTGGTGCACACCCCTGAACCTGCGGGCGAATAGGTTTAACCACTTAAGAACAAGAGGGATCGTCCAATGCTGTTCTCCGACTTGCCGTACGTTGCGCCGCTGCTGTCGCTGGGGCTGCTTTGGACCGTCGCAGTGGTGACGCCGGGCCCGAACTTCTTCAATACCGCCCAACTGGCGGCGAGCTGTTCGCGTCGGCATGGGGTGGTGGCGTCTGCCGGGGTGGCCACGGGCACGGTGATCTGGGGGCTGGCGGGCGGTTTGGGCATCAAGTCGCTGTTCACTGCGGCGCCCATGCTCTATCTGGCATTCAAGATCATCGGTGGCTGCTACCTGATCTACCTGGGGCTGAAACTGTTCAAGCGTTCGGCGCCAACCGCGAGCCAGACCGTGTTGCCCGACGAACCCAAGCGCTCGCTGTTCTCCGCCTGGCGCTTCGGTCTGCTGGGCAACTTGTCCAACCCCAAGGCCGCGCTGTTCGTCGCCACGGCCTTCGCGTCGACCATGCCGCCTTCACCGTCGCCGACATTGTTGGCCCTGGCGGTGATTACCATGGCCACCTTGTCGTTCAGTTGGTACACCAGCGTGGCCCTGGTGTTTTCCAGTGAGCGCATGGCCAACCTCTACAGCCGTTCACGCAAGTGGCTCGACCGGTTTGCCGGCGGGTGCTACCTGTTGTTCGGCGCACATCTGGTAGCGAATCGCTGACCGCTCATGGTAAGAAGCCTTACTTTCAACAGTGAGGCCGAGTCATGAGCAAGGTGCGGGTAGGTATTATTTTTGGTGGCCGTTCGGCCGAGCACGAGGTCTCGCTGCAGTCGGCGCGCAACATCGTCGATGCACTGGACCGCTCGCGCTTCGAGCCGGTTCTGATCGGCATCGACAAGGCCGGCCACTGGCACCTGAACGAAACCTCGAACTTCCTGATCAACCAGGAAAACCCGGCCCTGATCGCCCTCAACCAGTCCAACCGCGAACTGGCGGTGGTGCCGGGCAAGGCCAGCCAGCAAGTGGTGGAAACCTCCGGGCAGAGCCTGCTGGAACACATCGATGTGATCTTCCCTATCGTTCACGGCACCCTTGGCGAAGACGGCTGCCTGCAAGGCCTGCTGCGCATGGCGGACCTGCCTTTCGTAGGCTCCGACGTGCTCGGCTCGGCGGTGTGCATGGACAAGGACATCAGCAAACGCCTGCTGCGCGATGCCGGTATTGCCGTTACCCCGTTCATCACCCTGACGCGTCGCAACGCGGCGCGCAGCGGTTTTGATACAGCAGTGAACAAGCTTGGCTTGCCGATGTTCGTCAAACCCGCCAACCAGGGTTCTTCGGTGGGTGTGAGTAAAGTCGGCAACGAGGCCGAGTACCATGCCGCGGTCGAACTGGCCTTGGGCTTTGATGAAAAAGTGCTGGTGGAGTCCGCTGTCCAGGGGCGTGAAATTGAATGCGCCGTGCTGGGCAACGACAACCCTGTCGCCAGCGGCTGCGGCGAGATCGTGGTGGGCAGCGGTTTCTATTCCTACGACAGTAAATACATCGACGCCCAGGCCGCCCAAGTGGTGGTGCCGGCTGATATCAGCCTTGAGGCCAGTGAGCGTATTCGCCAACTTGCCATTGAAGCGTTTGAGGTTTTGGGCTGCGCCGGGTTGGCGCGAGTCGACGTGTTCCTCACCGACGATGGCGAAGTGCTGATCAACGAAATCAACTCACTGCCCGGCTTCACCCGCATCAGCATGTACCCCAAGCTGTGGCAGGCGGCGGGCATGAGTTACAGCGAATTGGTAAGCCGCTTGATTGAGCTGGCGCTGGAGCGACATGCGGGGCGCAAGGGGCTGAAGATCAGCCGCTGATAATCGTTGGGGCCGGACGAACTCTGTGGCGAGCGGGCTTGCCCCGCGTTGGGCTGCGCAGCAGCCCCGTCAGGCTCACCGCATTGTGTCAGACAGAAATGAGTTGGGTGGTTTTGGGGCTGCTTCGCAGCCCAACGCGGGGCAAGCCCGCTCGCCACAACAAGCCCGCTCGCCACGACAAGCTTGCTCTTCAGGTTTTGCGGGCGATCCACGAATAGATCAGCGTCTTCGGCTCTTCAGGGTGGTGGGTTCTTCTGCGGTAGCTGGCGAAGGTCGGTGATGTGCAATACGTGCACACCTCGCTGACGTCGATCTGCTCACGCTCAAGGCCCGCCGCTTGCAACAGCATCACCCCGTAACCACTCAAGTCGAACCACGCACTTCCCGCTTGCCGCGCGTGGGGCGGTGCAATCTGCGGTGACAGCCGTGGCGTCGGTTGCTCGAAGTGCCATGGCGCCTGAGCGTCACGCCACACGTGCCCCTGGTCCGCCTGAAATTGCGCGATAAATTCGGCGCTCACTTCATAACAACACGGCTTGATCGACGGCCCGATAGCCACTCGCAACTGGTCAACGGCAATGCCCTCGGCAGCCAATTGTTTCACCGCATTGGCGATGATTCCCCCTTGCAGACCCTTCCAGCCGCCATGCACGGCGGCGACCCGTTCACCACTGTGTGCGGCGATCAGAATGGGCAGGCAGTCAGCGGTGATCACGGCGATTGGCTGAGGCGCGCGCGTGAACACGCCGTCTGCCTCAATGGTGTTGCTCACCTGCTGCGCCTGCCATTCAATCACCGAAGCACTGTGCACCTGCTTGCAGATGAACACCTCGTGCGGCCGCAATGGATCATTGATCGAACAAAAACCGTGGTCGACGCCGGGGATGGCGCCGAGATTGTTTGCCTGTTGCAAGGGGCTCTCTCCGCTCAATAAAGTCAGTCGCCGACCGCTTCGCCTTCGCGCCGAGGGTCGGCGCCGCCGCTCAGCGACGCTTTACCCTGGGCGTCCCGCGTGCGCACGATGGCCTGGATGCCGCTGGTCATATCAATCTCGCTCAGTGCATGGCCTTTGTCCCTCAGCGCCTGCTTCAACTCGGGGCTGAACATCCCAGCCTCAAGCTCGGTGGCGCCGTTACGGCTACCAAAGTTGGGCAAGCTGATGGCCGCTTGCGGGTCGAGGTTCCAGTCGAGCATCGCCACCAGGGATTTGCTCACGTACTCGATGATCTGCGAACCGCCTGGCGATCCGACGGTGGCCAGCAACTCGCCGCTCTTGCGGTCGAACACCAGTGTCGGTGCCATGGCCGAGCGCGGGCGTTTGCCCGGCTCGACGCGGTTGGCCACCGGCTGGCCGTTTTCTGCGGGGATGAACGAGAAGTCAGTCATCTGGTTGTTCAGCAAAAAGCCCTGGACCATCACGTGCGAACCAAACGCCGCTTCCACTGTGGTGGTCATCGACACCGCGCCGCCCAGGTCATCTACCGCCACCACCTGCGAGGTCGAAATGCGCAACGGCGAGCGGTCCGGCGCGTACGCCACCTGGATGCCCGCAGGCGTGCCCGGCTTGGCGATGCCCATGCTGCGGTCGCCGATCAGTGTGGCGCGTTTGGCCAGGTAGTCCGGGGCGACCAGGCCTGCGGTCGGCACCGGCACGAAATCGGCGTCGGCCACGTACAAACCACGGTCGGCGAAGGCCAGGCGACCGGCTTCGGCGAGCAGGTGCACGGCTTCAGGTGTGGGCTCAAGGCCGGCAGGCGATGTGCTTTTCACCGGCTTCATCGGTGCGATGGCCAAGCGCGGGTCGCGGGTTTCCAACGCCTGCAACGTACCGAGGATCTGCGCGACCGCAATCCCGCCCGATGACGGCGGTGGCATGCCGCACACCTGATAGCGCTTGTAGTCGGTGCACAGTGGCGTGCGCTCCTTGGCGGTGTAGCCCTTGAGGTCCGCCTGCGACAGGCTGCCCGCGTTGCGGTTGCCCTGGACCTTGCGCGCGATCTCATCGGCAATCGGCCCTTGGTACAGCGCATCCGGCCCTTCCTTGGCGATGCGCTTGAACACGCTGGCCAGCGCCGGGTTTTTCAACAGCGTGCCGGCAGCTTTAGGCGTGCCGTCGGCATTCAGAAAATACGCCGCCATCTCGGGCGATTGCGCGATGTAACGGTCGGCAGCGATTAGCGCGTGCAGGCGCGGGGAAATCGCGAAGCCTTGCTCGGACAGGCGAATCGCCGGTTCAAACAGCTTGGCCCATTGCAGGTGGCCGGTCTTTTTGTGTGCCATCTCCAGCGCGCGCAACACGCCTGGCGTGCCAACCGAACGCCCACCAATCTGCGCCTCGGCAAAGGCCATCGGCGTGCCGTCCGCTTTAAGGAACAAGCGTTCGGTGGCGCCCGCGGGCGCCGTTTCGCGGCCGTCATACGCGTGCACGTTTTTGCCATCCCACAGCATGATGAACGCGCCGCCGCCGATGCCGGATGATTGCGGCTCCACCAGGGTCAACACCGCCTGCATCGCAATCGCGGCGTCAATGGCCGAGCCGCCCTGGCGCAGCATCTCGCGCCCGGCTTCGGCAGCCAGCGGGTTGGCGGCGGCGGCCATATGGCGCTCGGCGTGGCGGGTGGTGAGGTCGGTGCGATAACCCGAACCCAGCTCCGGCGCGGGCGGTTGTTCATTGACGGCGGTATGGCAGCCAGCCAGGGCGAGGGCGGCGGCAATCATTGACAGTTGACGGCGGGAAATCGAAAACACGCGCTGAACTCCGTTCATTTTGAGAATGATCTGTTGTCCTTGGGTTACGGCTTTTTACAGGTATATCGTGCCTTGCAGGTAGAGCACCGCGTGGCCGGAGATAATCACGCGGTCGTCCTTGAGCTCGCAACGCAGTTGCCCACGGCGCTTGCCGCCCTGTTCAGCAGTCAACTGCGACTTACCCAAACGCTCGGCCCAGAAGGGCGCCAGCGAGGTGTGTGCGGAACCGGTGACCGGGTCTTCATTGACGCCCACGTTGGGGCCGAACCAACGGGATACAAAATCAAACCGCGTGCTTTTGGCCGTCACCGCAATCCCGCGTTTGGGCAGGCCCTTGAGGCGCGCGAAGTCCGGCGTCAGGGCGGCGACTTGAGCTTCGTCGTCGACCAGCACGAGGTAGTCGTCGGTGGCAAACACCTGGGCATGCTCAATCCCCAATGCGCTCAACATGCCGCTTGGCGGCTCGCAGCGCTGGGGCTGTTTGGCCGGGAAATCCATCGCCAGTTCGTCGCCATTGCGCGTCACGCGAAGCTCGCCGCTGCGGGTGGCAAAACGCAATACGTCGGGTGCATCCGCCAATTGGTGAATCAACACCCAGGCTGCGGCCAGCGTGGCATGGCCACACAGGTCCACTTCGACCTCCGGGGTGAACCAGCGCAACTCGTAGAAATCGCCACGGGGTACGAAGTAGGCGGTTTCGGAGAGGTTGTTTTCAGCCGCGATGTTCTGCAGTTGTTCGTCGGGCAGCCACTCGGTGAGCGGACAGACTGCCGCCGGGTTGCCGCCAAAGGGGTGTTGGCTGAAAGCATCGACTTGATAGATATCCAGTTTCATCGAGGGCACTCCGAGTAGGGAGGCTGGACACTAACAGTGGGTCTTTAAGGCGTCAAAATACAGATACGGAGTTTTTTTGAGCGCATGCTTCTTGCTCATCCCAGGCGCAACACCATCGCCCCGGCGGCAATCACGCACGCGGCCACGATGCGCACGCGCGTCAGACGCTCTTTGAGCACCCAGGCCGAGATCACCACGCCAAACAGGATCGACGTTTCGCGCAGGGCCGAAACGGTCGCGATGGGGGCTGCGGTCATGGCCCACAGCGCCAGGCCATACGAGGCGATCGTGCCCACGCCGCCGACGACGCCCAAGCGCCAGTTACGCGCGAGGTAATCACAGAACAGCGTGCGCCGGGAAGCTAACGCCCACGTCGCCAGCGGGACGCCGGTCAGCAGGAAAATCCACAGCGTGTAGGCCACTGGCGCGCCGGATTTGCGCACGCCCAGGCCATCGATAAGGGTGTAGCCGGCGATCACGCCGGCGTTGATCAGGGCCAGAATCAGGCCTTTTCTTTGCCCTGAAGAAGGCGCCAGGGCCATGCTCAAAATGCCCAGTGAGATCACCGCAATGCCAAGCCAGGCGGATGTCGACAGTGGCTCGGCCAACACAAACACGCTCACCGTCGCGACCAGCAGCGGCGCTGTGCCGCGCATGATCGGGTAAGTCTGGCTCATGTCGGCAATGCGGTAGGTCGAGGCCACCAGTACGAAATACAGCACTTGGAGAACCACCGACGCGCCGATGAACGGCCAGCTCTCTCTTGCCGGCAGCACCAGAAACGGGGTGGCGGCCAACGCGATCAACGAGGCGACGGAGGCGATCATGCAGGTGGTCAACAGCTTGTCGGTGCCGCCTTTGACCACGGCGTTCCAGGTGGCGTGGAGCGCGGCGCCCAAGAGGATGATGGCGAATACGCTGAGGCTCATCAGTTGCTCTGCGCATGGTTGATCAGCGACGTCAGCACGTGGTCCGCCCACACGCCGTTAATCTTGAGATAGGCCCGCGCTTGACCCTCGCGCTCAAACCCCAGCCGTTCCAGCAGGCGTGCACTGCGTGCATTTTCGGGGCGGTAGTTGGCCATGATTCGATGCAGTTTCATGGCATCGAACACATAGGCAATCGCAGCCTTCAGCGCTTCGTGCATCAGCCCCTGGCCCTGAGCCGATTCGTCCAGCGCGTAGCCCAGGTGGCAGGCTTGAAATGCACCGCGCACGATATTGGTGAAATTGCAGGCGCCGATGATCTGACCGTCGCGCCGTATCAGCAGGTGCAGCGCTTCGCCGCTGGCGATTTTCTCGGCCATGGTTTCGAGGCGTTGGGTGATGGCATCGAGTGCAAAGAAGTCATCGTCGCGCGTGGGCTCCCAGGGTCGCAGGTAAGCGCGGTTTTGCAGCAGATAGGTGTGCAGGGCCTGAGCGTGAGACGGCTGGGCGGCTTGCAGTATCAGCCGTTCGGTGGCAATGCCGTGGGTGGGGAAGTGCGGGTTCACGAATCGCCTCCTTGTGGTTGGGGGCGAGTATGCCTGAGGGCTTTTATTCAGGCATAAAAAAACGGCCTACCTTTCGGTAAGCCGTTTTTAGTACTTGGTGGCTACACAGGGACTTGAACCCCGGACCCCAGCATTATGAATGCTATGCTCTAACCAACTGAGCTATGTAGCCAAGTGGCGCGCATTATTCGCGTAGAACGGGAATGCGTCAAGCACTTTTATCGAAATTTTTTCTACGCTTTCAACTGTTTAACCGGAATCATCAGTTCTGGCGACGAGTGGCTTGTCATTCGTCCGCCTGTCGGGCCGTGTGTGGGCGCAGGCTTTCAATTAAGCGATCAATCACGGTCGTGGTGATTTTCTGCAGATGCCCTAGGGCGTTGATCGTGACGCTGCAGGAGGGCGCCGCAGTCGAGAACGGTAGCGCAAGCGCTGAGCATCGGGTGGGAAAGGCAGGGCTGGGCGTCTTCGCCGCTGAGGTGGTTATTGGCGCTGAGGCAGTCGGTAGGGAGTGGGGTGTTCGGGCGGTTGGTGAACGCGTCGCGGTGAATGAAAGGAGCAAAATTCGGTTGGGCAGATATCCCTGCCGCCCAACGATTACCCGCTAGAGGACCTTACGGTTGCGACGGGTTATGCGTGACGCGCTTGAGGTGTTCGCGCGCGCGTGACAAACGTGAGCGAACGGTGCCGATGGGTATGTCCAACACGTCGGCGGTGTCCTGGTAGCTGCCGTCGGTCTCCAGTGAGGCGTACAGCGTCTTGCGCATTTCTGTGGGCAGGTGGTCGATGGCGGTCAGGGTTTTCTCCAGTCGGCGGTTGATCTCGAACTGCCAATCCAGGTTCTTGGTTTCCTCCTGCCCATGCCACAGCGATTCATCGAATTCGCAGTGCACAGGCTTGGCGTACAGGCGGCGGAAGTGGTTGCGTACCAGGTTCTGAGCAATCCCGCACATCCAGGTACTGAGGCTCGCCTGACCACTGAAGCGCTCCCTGTTGCGCCAGGCTTCCAGGTAAGTCAGTTGCAGTATGTCGTCTGCATCTTCGGGGTTGAGTACGCGTTTATGAATAAAACGCCGGAGTTTTTTCTGTTGGTCGTCCGTCAGTTGGAGCATGAATTGAGGCGAGCTGCCAACCAGGTGCGCTAAAGCTTCAATTGGGATATTCACGTTTTTTTCCTCAGGGTAGACGCTATCGAAATAAGTTCGATGGAAACCCCTTTAGCACTGGGTGTGCCAAATGAAAAAATCTCGTAACTAGCTGATTATTAAGGGTAAATATCTTGAAATGGAGAGATATTGCGCAGTAGTTTGCAAAAAGCGCCGAGGCTTTGTGCCGGTCTTGTCAAACGTCTCGATAGCCGCGTTCTGATGGAACCGTATCGGCAGGCATTGCCACATAGGGACACACTCTTCCCGTCTTGGCATGCTTATGAAAGTCGAATCCCCTAAAGATGCGCCCTCTGCCCAGCGCCTGGATCAATCTGCCGTTGCGCCTGTTTCCACGCCCGCACCCGCGAAGGTTGATGAGCTTGCTTCGCTCTTCGACCAGGAAGTGATTGCCAACAACCGCGCTCAGCGCTCGGTGTCGATTCGCGTGCCCCCCACCGAACAGCTTGCGCAACTTTATGAGCAGTTGGGCCATCCTGCTCAGGAGTCCCTGGCGACTATTTCGCGGCGGTTCAGGCAGCAATTGCAGCAGCATCCCAGTGTCGACAAGCTGGTAGAGCTCGCCGAGGGCGACCCCGCACGTGCCTACGTGGTGCTCAAGCATCTGGAAGCCCAGGCGGACAATGATGTGCGCCCCACCGAAGCTGCCTTGGCGCGGGATGCTATTGGCATGCTGGCGGTGGGCTTCAAAGGGGAGATCCAGGCGGGCCTCAAATTCGCCACGGCGTTGATGGAGGCCGGTGGTGATCCGCAGGAGCGCCAGGCGCTGCGCGCGCTTTATTACGCCAGTGTGGCCACGCGCCAATCCTTGGCGACGATGATGCAGGCGCTGTTGGGCGTATACGGCGGCGATACGTTTTCCGTCAGGCTCATCAGCATGCGTAAAGCCTTGGCTGACGACATCGCAGTCCTGGTTTCGTCAATGACCACGCCGCGATTGCGCACGTTGTTGCTGGCCCTGCAAAGCTGTGGGCAACTGAGCACCGTGTTGGCCGGTTGCCACGCGTTGATCCAGCGCCTGGGCATCGGCTACGACGCCGTCAGTCTTTTGCAGCGCTTGCTGGGGTATGCCGGCAGCGGCATCGACGCGGGCGAAATCCTGCGACTTGGGCATGATCTGGGCAGTGGCCCGAGCCCCCGGCAAGTGATTGTTCTCAACGCGCTTTACCCTCTGGTCCGGCAGTTGCCTTTGGCCTTGTGGCCCGACAGTCGAACCCGCCAGGGCGCGCTGGACAGCTTTTTGGCCGTGATGGGGGAACTGGAGCGGATCGAGCGCGGCCCGATCAAGTTTGCCGGCGACCTGGGGGCGTCGGCGTGACTGCACTGTCAGCCATTAACGCTGTACTGCTCAAAATGGCACAACGTGCCGAAGTCCTGGGCGCAGTGGTGATCCTGGGTATCGTGTTTATTTTTATCGTGCCGTTGCCCACCTGGCTGGTGGACATTCTGATCGCACTCAACATTTGCATATCCTGTCTGTTGATCGTGCTCGCGCTGTATTTGCCAGGCCCCTTGGCGTTCTCGTCGTTCCCATCGATTTTGCTGCTGACCACCATGTTCCGTCTGGCGCTGTCGATCGCCACGACGCGCTTGATTCTGCTGGAACAGGACGCCGGCGACATCGTCGAGGCCTTCGGCAATTTCGTCGTGGGCGGCAATCTGGCGGTGGGGATGGTGATCTTTCTGATCCTGACCCTGGTCAACTTCCTGGTCATCACCAAGGGTTCGGAACGGGTCGCCGAGGTGGCGGCACGGTTCAGCCTGGATGCGATGCCGGGTAAACAGATGTCCATCGACAGTGACCTGCGTGCCGGGCTGATCGACGGCACGCAAGCCCGGGACAAACGTGAGCAGTTGTCCCGCGAGAGCCAGCTGTTCGGTGCCATGGACGGTGCGATGAAATTCGTCAAGGGCGATGCCGTCGCCGGTTTGATCATCGTCGTGGTCAACCTGTTGGGTGGTTTCACCACGGGCATGTTTCAACACGACTTGAGCGCCGCCGAGTCGATACGGCTGTATTCGGTGCTGACCATCGGCGATGGCCTGATTGCACAGATTCCGGCGCTGCTGATCTCCCTGACCGCCGGCATGATCATCACCCGCGTGGCTCCGGATGGGCGCAAGGGGATCAGTAACATGGGCGCCGAAATTGCCCGGCAAATGACCAGCGAACCCAAGAGCTGGATGATTGCGTCGGTGGGGATGCTTGCGTTTGCAGCGGTGCCTGGCATGCCCACTCTGGTGTTTATCCTGATTTCGATGGTCACCGGCGGCCTGGGTTATTACTTGATGCGCCAGCGTCAACGACAAGAACAGCCGGTCGCCGAAGCCGCGGACGCCGTGCGCCCGGAGCAAAACGGTGATGAAGACTTGCGCGGGTTTGATCCGTCGCGACCTTACTTGCTGCAGTTTTCCCCGGTTCTGCGCGGAACCCCCGAGGTCACCGAGCTTATCCACGGGATACGCCAGGCCCGAAACACACTGGTGGCCAATATCGGTTTGACCTTGCCGCCGTTTGAAGTCGAACTGGATGACGCCCTGGCCGCCGATGAAATGCGCTTTTGTGTGCATGAAGTGCCGATGGTCAAGGCCTCGGTCGTTAACCATTTGGCCGTGGACCGCAAGGCGCTGGCGGTTGAACCCGAGCACGCAATACCCGGCAAGGCCGACCGCGATGAACAGGATTGGGTGTGGTTGGCGCCTGATGATCCGCTGCTCGATGACCCGCAGCTGGAACGCTTTACCGCGACGAGCCTGATCATTGAGCGCATGAGGCAGGCGATGATGCTCAGCGGGCCGCAGTTCCTGGGGATCCAGGAGAGTAAATCGATCCTCAGTTGGCTTGAGCACAACCAGCCGGAACTGGTGCAGGAACTGCAACGCATCATGCCGCTCTCGCGGTTTTCGGCGGTCCTGCAACGCCTGGCCAGCGAAGGCGTGCCGCTGCGTGCCGTGCGGCTGATTGTCGAGTCGCTGATCGAGTACGGCCAGCATGAGCGCGAGCCCGAAGCGCTGGCTGACTACGCGCGCATTGCCCTCAAGGCGCAGATTTTCCACCAGTACAGCGAGGAAGACGGCCTGCACGCCTGGCTGTTGTCGCCCCATACCGAAAACATCCTGCGCGAGGCGTTGCGTCAGACGCAGACCGGGGTTTTCTTTGCGCTTGATAACGAAAGCAGCGCCGCGTTGATCAACCTTCTCAACCAGGCCTTCACCTTACGCGCCAAAAGCAAAAGTGTGATGTTGGTGGCACAAGACCTGCGCAGCCCCTTGCGCACCCTGCTTCTGGAAGAGTTCAACCATGTGCCGGTGTTGTCCTTTGCCGAGTTGGGAAGCACCTCCAAGGTGAAAGTGCTGGGGCGTTTTGACCTGACCCAGGATGAGCTGGCGCGCGGTGCGCTGGCATGAATCGCCAGTCAGCTTCAACGCGCCGGAGCGCTCCATAATGTTTGAGTTACGGGTGCTCAATGGGCTGCGCCAGGGCGCCGCGTTGCCGCTTTTTGGCGAGCAGTGGAGCATCGGCGCTCATCCTGACGCTGACCTGATGCTGAACGATCCTGGCATCGCCGAGCAGCACGCGCGGTTGCGGCTGATCAACGCAAACTGGTCAGTGCAGGCCGAAGCCGGGCTGCTGCACGGTGATGAAGGGCAGGTGCTGGCCCAGATTGCGAGCCTGGCGCTGAACGTACCGTTTTCGGTCGGGGCTGTGCGGCTGTGTGTCACCTGGGCCGATCAGCCATGGCCCGAGGCGCCCGCCCCAGCGGCCCCGGCCCCTGAAGCGCCGCGGGCGCTGCAACTTTCGTCCATCTCGCACGCGCAGCAAAAGCGCCTGATCAGCGTGGCGCTGGTGGTTGCGATCATCGTCGTGGTGGTGGGCATCGCGTCCACGGGTGAGCGTGAGGCCCAGGCCTCATTGATGCCTCCTGTGGTGGTCAAGCACGAGTTGGCCACGCCGTTTGAGGTGCGCCAGCAGTTGCTGAAGATGCTCAATGAACGCGAATTGAGCCAACGGGTCAGCCTGCAAGTGATCAATGGCCAGGTCGCGCTCAACGGCGACGTGTCGCAGGACGATGTGGAGCTGGTGTCGCGCATGCTCAGCCGTTTTGTCGAGCTGTTCGACAGCGCGGTGCCAGTGATCAGCCGTGTGCGTGTCAGCGACGGCGCGCTGCCGTTCAAGATCGTGCAGATCGTCGGCGGCCCCAATGGCCATGTCGTCCTGGAAGAGGGTCGCCGGGTGTTTGTCGGCGATGAAGTGGACGGCCTGCGCCTGGTGCTGATCGACAACAGCAAAGTGGTGTTCGATGGCGCGCGGCGTTATGAGGTGCGCTGGTGAACGAAGAACTGAACGCACGTCTGGATGCCTGGCAGCAGCGTCAGGCCCAGGCGCTGGCCAACCTGATGCCGGTAACCCTGCGCGGTCGGGTTCAGCGCGTCAACGGCATGTTGTTGCAATGCCGGTTGCCGAGCGCGCGTATTGGCGACTTGTGCCAGGTCGAGAAATCTGCCGACGACTACATGCTGGCGGAAATCATCGGCTTCGATCAGCAGGATGCCGTGCTCAGTGCCTTGGGCAACCTTGAAGGGGTGCGCGTGGGCGCCAGTGTGCAGCGTCTGGGTGTCTCGCATCGAGTGCGCGTCAGTGATGCGTTGCTGGGCCAGGTGCTCGATGGGTTCGGCCGGCCGATTACGGGCGTTGGCCCCAATGCCTTCGCCGAGTCCGACAGCCCGGATGCGAGCATGGTGCTGTGTGAGGCGCCGTTGCCGACCGAACGGCCGAGGATCCACCGGGCCCTGGCGACCGGGGTGCGCTCGATCGATGGTCTGTTGACGCTTGGCGAAGGCCAGCGCGTGGGCCTGTTTGCCGGTGCCGGCTGTGGCAAGACCACGTTGCTGGCGGAGATTGCCCGTAATGTCGAGTGCGATGTGATTGTGTTCGGCCTGATCGGTGAGCGCGGCCGGGAACTGCGCGAATTTCTCGACCATGAACTGGATGATCAGTTGCGCGCCAAGGCCGTGCTGGTGTGCGCGACATCCGACCGCTCAAGCATGGAGCGCGCCCGCGCAGCGTTCACCGCAACGGCGCTGGCTGAGGGCTATCGACGCCAAGGCAAGCGGGTGTTGCTGCTGATCGACTCCTTGACGCGTTTCGCCCGCGCGCAGCGAGAAATCGGCCTGGCCGCCGGCGAGCCCTTGGGGCGCGGGGGCTTGCCGCCTTCGGTGTACAGCTTGCTGCCGCGTTTGGTGGAACGCGCCGGGTTGACCCGCGACGGCGTCATCACCGCAATCTACACCGTGCTGATCGAACAGGACTCCATGAGTGACCCCGTGGCCGACGAGGTTCGCTCGCTGCTGGACGGCCATATTGTGCTGTCGCGCAAGCTGGCCGAGCGCGGTCACTACCCGGCGGTGGATGTGCTGGCCAGCCTGTCGCGAATTCTGAGCAATGTCGCCACGCCTGAGCACATCCAGGCGGGGACCGGGCTGCGCCGTTTGTTGTCGGCGTATCAGCAGATCGAGCTGATGCTCAAGCTGGGTGAATACCAGGCCGGCAATGATGCCCTGACCGACCTGGCGGTGGACAGCCGTGCCGCGGTGGATGGCTTTTTGCGCCAGGACTTGCGTGAGCCTTCACCAATGGCGGCGACCCTGGATCAGCTGACGGAGCTGACCGCCTATGTTCCTTTCTGAATTGGAAACCCTGAGGCGTCTGCGCAAACACCGCGCGGACCGGGCTGAGCGCGCATTGGGTGAGGCTAAAAGGCATCAGCGCGCACTGCAGTTGCACGTTGAGCAGGCGCAGCAGCGCCTTGAGGACACTCGCCTGCAGGAGGCCGAGGAAGCGGCGCAGCTATTGAGCAAGCATCAAGGGCACGTGCTCTCGTTTCAGGAGCTCAAGTCGTGGAATACCCAGGAGCGCTCATTGTCCGCCAGTACGCAGCGTGAAGAGGCGCAGTTACAGGCGTTACAGGGGCAGCAGGCGCAGCAAGTGATGCATATCGACAGCATGCAAAAGCAGGCCAGCCAGTATTTGCGCGAGGTCGAAAAACTCTCGGAATTATCCCAGTTACTGGTGCAGGAGCGTCATGAAACGATTGCCTGTGAGCAGGTCTGAGCGGCCGCGCATTCGCGAGCCCAGGGAAGACCGTGAGAGAGGCGTTGAGGCCGTGGTGCCGTGGGTTCATGTGCAGGTATTCGCGCAACTGTTTGCCAAGGACGATGGCCAGGGCGGTTACGTTTCCAGCCTGCCTGCGCAACGTGTGGCGACGGATAAATTAATGATTGAGGCATTGGCGGGGCAGTTGGCGCTGCGCGTTCAAGGCGCCACGCAATGGCCGTTGCTGGCGGTGCTTTACCTGCCACGGCTGGGGCGAATCAACGCCAGTGTGCTGCGGCAGTCGGGCGCGTGGAACATCGAGTTGGACGCCGAAGAACCGCGCACGGCGCATTGGCTCGCCACGGTGCAAAAACGCTATCAGGACAGGCTGACCGAGGCGTTGGGCCAGCCTGTCGATATCCACATCAACAGCACGGGGTCCGCATGATCATGTTGGCGGTGGCACCGCCCCTGGTTGAGGCGGCAAGGGTTGCGGCGTTGCAGCGGCTGGGGCGCGGATTACGCATGCCGTTTCAGGTTGGTGATCAGCAGGGCGCGTTTGTGCTCGAGCCCGGCCGCGCGCCTGAAGGGCGAAGCCCGGTGTGTTTCGAGAGTGCCGTCGGTGTACTGGGGTTCTCGGAACCCGAGGCGATGTTCAGCCTGATGGGCGAATGCCCGGTCACCCTGGCAGAAGCCGGCAATGACTCGACGTCGTGGTTCTGGGAATTGTTCCAGCATCACCTCAGCCCCCAAGTGGTGGCGTTGTTCGGTTATCTGCGCTTGCTGCCGGCACCCAAAACGCCGGGCTTTGGTTGCCGCTTCACCGTGCTGTTGGGAGCCTCCAAGGTCGACGGTTACCTGTGGCTGGCCCCACAGAGCTTGCTGGCGATGTGTGCGGCGGGCGCTTGGCGGTCGACGGCCAGCTCATTACCCGCATCGTTTCCCTTGGCAATCGCCGTGACCGTGGGCCGTTTGAGCTTGCCTGTCGGGCAGTTGCGCGGCGTGCGTGCGGGTGACGTGTTGGTGCCTGAGCACGCCTTTTTTGATGTGCAGGGCCGTGGCCACTTGTCGATCGGGCGTCGCCGTCTGCAAGGGCGTATTGACGATGAATCCGGGCCGTTGTGCCTGAACCTTATTGCGATTGAGGAAGCGTCCATGGACGAGAACTTTGTAATAGAAGAATACCCGGGGCCTGAACAGGACCAGCCGGTGGAGGATATCTTTGGCCGTGAGCCCTTTGATGAATTGAGTATGGCGCTGACGGTGCGCTGTGGTGTCCTGAGCCTGACCCTGGGCGAACTGCGCAATCTTGCTCCTGGAGCGGTGCTGGGCATTACCGGGTACGCCCCGGGCATGGCCGGCCTGTATTACGGTGAGCGGCCCATTGGCCAGGGGCAATTGGTGGAAGTGGGTGGGCGACTTGGCTTGCAAGTGTCTCGCGTGGTGTTTTCGCGATGATATTCCAGGGCGTCGACCCGGTTGTCCTGGCGCTGTTTTTCGGGGCGTTGTCGTTGCTGCCGATGCTGTTGATCATCTGCACCGCGTTCTTGAAGATCGTCATTGTGCTGATGATTACCCGCAACGCTATCGGCGTGCAGCAGGTGCCCCCGAGCATGGCGATCAATGGCATCGCGTTGGCCGCTACGCTGTTTATCATGGCCCCGGTGGGTTACCAGGTCGCCGAAAACCTCAAGGGCGCGCCCCTGGACATGAGCACGGTGCAGACCCTTCAACAGACGGGGCTTGTGGCCATACAGCCGCTGCGCGCGTTTATGAAACGCAACACCGATCCGGATGTGTTGACCCACATGCACGAAAACACCGCGCGCATGTGGCCGCCTGAAATGGCGCAAAGCACCCAGCGCGATGACCTGATCCTGTTGGTCCCCTCCTTTGTGCTGTCGCAGTTGCAGGCCGGGTTCGAGATCGGCTTCCTCATCTACATTCCGTTCATCGTCATCGATTTGATTGTGTCCAACCTGCTGTTGGCGCTGGGGATGCAGATGGTCTCGCCCATGACCATTTCCCTGCCGCTCAAACTGCTGTTGTTCGTCATGGTCTCCGGATGGTCGCGATTGCTCGACAGCCTTTTCCTTTCCTACCTTTGAGTGCCCCATGGAACCGATCGTACTGTTCAAGCAGGGCATGCTGCTGGTGGTGGTGTTGTCGGCACCGCCGCTGATTGTGGCGGTGATCGTCGGCGTGCTGACGTCGTTGGTGCAGGCGCTGATGCAGATACAGGATCAGACCCTGCCCTTTGGCATCAAGCTGGTTGCGGTGGGCATCACGCTGATATTGACGGGGCGCTGGATTGGCGTGGAGCTGATTCAACTGATCAACCTGATGTTCGACATGATCGCTCGCTCGGCACTGAACTGAGGGCATGCACGTGCTGCTTTATCTTGAATATCTACCCAGCCTGCTGGTAGCCATGGCGCGTATCTATCCCTGCGCGATCCTGGTGCCGGCGTTCTGTTTCCAGCATCTACGCGGCATGCCCCGGCATGTGATCGTGATGGTCATGGCGTTCATTCCGGCTCCCGGCATCCATGCGGTACTGGCGGGCCAGGACTATTCGGCGCTGATGATCATCGGGCTGATGCTCAAGGAGGTCACCCTGGGCATTTTGCTCGGGGTTTTGCTGGCCATGCCTTTCTGGATGTTCGAGTCGGTTGGCGCGCTGCTGGATAACCAGCGTGGCGCCCTGGCAGGTGGCCAGCTCAACCCGTCATTGGGGCCGGATGCAACGCCCGTGGGGCATCTGTTCAAACAGCTGGTGATTTACTTGCTGATCGCCGTCCTGGGCTTGAGCGTGCTTACCCAAGTGATCTGGGACAGTTACCTGCTATGGCCGGCCACCGCTTGGGTGCCGCTGCCGGCGGTCAATGGTTTCAGTCTTTTCCTGGGCCTGGTCGGCGATACCTTTACCCACATGATGCTCTACGCTGCGCCGTTCATTGCGGTGCTGATGTTTCTGGAGTTCGGCATCGCGCTGTTGGGTGTCTACAGCCAGCAGTTGCAGGTGAGCACGCTGGCGCCGCCGGTCAAATGCCTGGCGGGTATCGGGATTCTGTTGCTGTACTTTGCGTTGCTGCAGGACCTGATCGTCGGGCGCTTGAATGTGCTCGGCGATCTCAAACACTCACTCGGGCTGATGTTCCAGGTCTCGACGCCATGAGTGACTCCGGTGAAAAGAAGCACCCGGCCTCAGCCAAGAAACTGCGCGATCAGCGCAAGAAAGGCCAGGTTTCCCAAAGCCAGGATGTCAGCAAGCTGCTGGCGTTGACGGCCATCAGCGAGGTGGCGTTGTTCACCGCCGAAACCAGTTTGCAGCGCTTTCAGCAACTGATGGTGTTGCCAATGTCGAGTATGGCTCAGCCGTTCACGCGGGCGCTGGAGACGGTGCTGTTTGAAGGCGCGATGATGTTTTTCGCGTTCGCCCTGTTGATGGCCGGATTGGCCATTGCCGCGAAGCTGATCAGCAGTTGGATGCAGTTCGGGTTTCTGTTTGCTCCCGAGACCTTGAAGCTCGATTTCAATCGGCTCAACCCCCTCAAGCAGCTCAAACAGATGTTTTCTGCGCAATCGGTCATGAATCTGTTGATGAGCATCACCAAGGCAGTGCTACTGGGCGTGATTTTGTACGTGGTGATCAAGCCGTCTTTGGGCACGCTGATTAACCTGGCCAGCAGTGACCTGCAAACGTACATCCTGGCGCTGATCATGCTGTTCCGTCACTTGTTGCATGCCTGCCTGGGGCTGTTGCTGGTGCTGGCGCTGATCGACCTGGCGTTGCAAAAACACTTCTTCGCCAAGCGCATGCGCATGACCCAGGTCGAGGTCGTCAAAGAGTACAAAGACATGGAGGGCGACCCGCATGTGAAGGGGCAGCGCCGTTCGCTGGCCCAGCAGCTGGCCCAGGAGGAACCTAAGGTCAAGCTGCCCAAGCTGGAAGAGGCCGATATGCTGGTGGTCAACCCGACGCATTTTGCCGTGGCGCTGTATTACCGCCCGGGTGAGACGCCGCTGCCCATGCTGGTGTGCAAAGGCACGGATGACGCGGCGCGCGACTTGATCCAACAGGCCAAGGCCGCTGAGGTGCCGGTGATTCAGTGCGTGTGGCTGGCGCGCACGCTCTACACGAACAAACTGGGCGCGAGCATCCCCCGCGACACCCTGCAGGCCGTGGCGCTGATCTATCGCACGTTGCGTGAGTTGGATGATGAGGCCAAGCGCGAAACCCTCGAGTTGCCGGCGCTGGAAGTGCGCTGATCAGCGCACCGAACCTACGCGAAGCCAGGGCCAGGTGAGCCGCCGTGCTGCTCACCTGACAGCCTGGCAATAGCCGGCGTTGATCGCGGAACACTCAGCGTTCCAGCGAAATTGTCTGGTAATCCGCGCGCTCTCCTGAAGGGCCGGGCTCGACGCGCATCTGCGGTGGCCACCAGATTACCAAGGTGTCTTTGGTCGATTGCGGGCGTGAGCAGGAGTCGCCTTTGCACGTGGGAGCGCAGCCGGCGATGAGCAGCACGGTGCCGATCAGGGTGATGCACAACAGGTGGCGTTTCATGGGGCGACCTTCTTCTGAGTGGGCGTGATCAAGGACGGGCGGGGCACGCCGATGTGTTCATCCTTCACCACCGGGCGCATGGCGATAAATACCTCGGCTTCTTCACCCGGTTTGAGCCAGGCACGTGGCCATACCGTGACGGCCAGGGTCTGCGAATTGCTGCACTCCTTTTCGTCGATGCGCACGTTGCGCTTGATCTGATTGCGCACCACCACCACCGCCACATTGAACTGCGGGCCGGCGTACCACTGGCTGCGCTCGGTGTTCATGGCCAGTAGATCGCGGGTGTTGCACAGGGTGTCCAGGCCCAATGGCATCGGTGCCGCCTTGAAGGCCAGGGGCACTTGCCCGGTCACCAGATTGGCCAGAGTGCTGGTGATGTCACTGCGCTTGATGACCGGCGGGTGTTCGGCGTAACGCCTGGCCAGGGGCTTGAGCGCGGCCTGCAACTCCACTTGATCTTCCTGCGGCAAATACCGTGAAGGGTCCGCCTGATCGCCGATGACGCGTGGCGTCAGGATGAACAAGCGTTCGCGGCGATTGTTCTGGCGTTCGCTGGAGGAAAACAGCGCCTTGCCCAGCAGCGGTATGTCGCCCAGCAAGGGAACCTTATTGCGCTTGTCGGTGCTTTCGGTGACATGAAAACCACCGACCACCAGCGAGCGTTTTTCCGCCATCACCGCCTGGGTGCTGACATTGCCCCGGCGCACGTCGGGACCGATGCGATCCGGGTTGGATTCGTCGAAGTTGCCGTCCTCGATATCCACCATGAGGTGCACCTGATGAGTGCCACGGGTGGTAATCACCCTAGGGATCACTTGCAGGCTGGTACCTACCGTAATCGGCAGGATCGTCGCGACCTCCGTGCCTGCGGTCAGGTACTGGGTGCGGTTGAAGTCAATCACCGAGGGCTGGTTTTCCAGGGTAAGCACCGAGGGGTTGGACACCATGGTTGCCAGGCCGCGCTGCTCCAGGGCGCGTATCTTGGCAAAGAAGCGATCACGGTTCTCGATCGACAGCTGCGATGAACTCCCAGGCGCCATTCTCATGTCGCTGCTGAAATGGCTGTTGCCCCAGTTGACCCCGAATTCGCGCAGTTGGGAGCGCTCTATGTCGAGGATGATTGCGTCGATCTCCACCATTTTGCGCGCCACATCGAGCTGGGTAATCAGCTCTCGGTACATGGCCTGCCGTTCCGGGAGGTCGTAGATCAGCACGGCGTTGTTGCGCACGTCGGCCTCTACGCGGATTTTGCCTGCCGACACCGGAGCGCGCGGGGTGAGCGTGGCGCCAGAGGCCAACTGGCCTGAGTCCGCTGTCTGGCCGAACATTTGCCCGAGCATGGGATTGCTCAACCGCGGAACGTTCGGCGTGATGGGCGAGGGCTGCGAGGAGGGGCGCGGGGAAAGCGTCGACAGGGATGACGTCGCCCGAGGCTCCAATAAGCCCCGCAGCATGCTGGCGACGCCAGGGACGACTATTTTTTCGCCGCGGTAGTCGATCTGGCGATCTCCCGCGTTGGCGAATTTCAGGGGGTAGCTGAGTACGCTTTGTTTTTCGTCGGGTGACTTACGCTGGCTGCTGAATTGCTTGATCTGTTCGATGTAGCGCTTGGGGCCAGAGACCAGCACCACGCCGTCATCGGGCAGTTCGCCCCAGCCGAAACGACTGTCGAGCAAGCCGATATCGGTCAAGGCCCGTTTGAGGTCGGCGACGGTCTCGGAAGAAACCTCCAGGCGCGCGGACTCTTGCAGGTCCAGGGTGCTGATATAGAGGGTGTTGTTGTACAAGTACCATTGAAAGCGGTGTTCAACGCCCAGCCTGTCGAGTAACGACTGCGGGGTATTGGCGCGTATCTTGCCATTTACGATGCCCTCCAGCAGACCGTCGACTTGCAGTTGCGTGCCAAACGTTTGAGCAAAGTCCTCCAGCACATCCCGCAGGGGCTTATGCTCGGCTTCATAGGCGTAGGCGGTGTTTTTCCATTCGGAGGGGATGGCGGCGAGGGGGCTGTGCAGCGGCGCCAACAACAAGGGCAGCGCAAGCAAACAACGCCAGTGGGCGCGTTTTGCCAGAGCCGCGGGCGAGTTTAAACGCAAGCCGGTGTGCTTGTTGATCTTGCTATACATGACAGGTTCTCTGTTTCAGTGCGAAAGCGTCGTAATGAAGTGGGCCGGATTTGCGCCCAGCCGTTGTCAGGCGCGCGGTTGCGCCGCGCCAGGTGTCACGTTGGTTGAGAGGGACTTCAAGGGTTTGCAATCAAGTGGCAGGCATTGCACCCACCAGAGATGGCGCGTGGCGCGAACCTGGGCAAGTGCTGACTTGCGGTTCGAGCCGCCGCCTGTTCTGTTCACGACCGCCCAAGCCAACAGTCAGCGTTTGCTGCCAGCCACTAAACGACATTGATGGCCGATTTAACCGTCTCGTGTTTGTAGCTGAGGTAGGTCGAACTCACGGCAAAGTTGTTAACCAGGGCGGACTTTTCCTCAATGAGTTGTTCGAAGAGCCGCGCGCTGTCTTCGCTTGCTTCGCTGTACGGAATGTCGGCGCTGATCTGGTCGAGGTTTTTTTCGGCTTGGGATTGCTGCCTGTAGAGACTGCTGAGTACGCGTGAGTCAGTATTCATGGCGTTATCTCCAGTGGGTGTGTATCCCTGTGTGGCGGCAGATTGCTCACCAGTTCCAACAACAGGCCTGTGTGGTTAAAAAGAACAGCATTTACCCAGCAAAGGTGTCACTTGATTTGGCCAAGGGTGGAATCGCCACCAGGTTGTCGAGGGCATGCGCCCAGTTGATATGAAACCCGCCATCTTCTGTCTCAAGCAGCAGCGACTGGGCGGCGATCCCGTCTTCGACTCGAAGCGTCCAGGGCACGCTGCTGTGAAGGTTGAGCCATAGCTCGACGTGTTCACGGTCCTGCGGGTTGCACACCAGGTGCGCCTCAACGGTGGGCAGTTGCGCCTCCAGCAGTTTGTTGAGCAGTGTCGTGAGGCGTTGAACGGGCACAGTCTCCTCCAGCAGGGTTTGAATGGCCGCGTTGATGACTGAGCTTGCGACCTGCTCCAAACTCGCCAGCATTGCCTGGCGCTCTGACTCCCAGCGGTGCAGCTGGGCATTGGCGCGTTGCCAGAACTCATCGCTGGCACGTTCGAGTATCTTTTCGCATTGGGCCTGGGCCTGGCTGATGCGCGTCTGCGCTTGAGTTTCTGCGTGTTCCAACAGCTGACGGGCCTGGGCGTAGTCAGACAGCATTTCCCTGGGGATCAGGGCCGTGGGCAGTGCGTGGGCGGGGGTGTTCAGCTCAATCGTGTGGGCGCAAAACATGGTCGGGTTTCTCGCGAGGGGCGGGCGGCGCGTCATCGACAGCGGTGGAGGTTGCGCGCCAGATCGTGGCTTTCCACAGGGTATCCAGCCGTCCGTGCGTGTCCGCCAGGCGAGGATGCTGCTCCAAGGCCAGCACCCTTGGGCGGGCAAAATTCAGGCGTAGCCGCTGCCAGACATTGGGAGCGACCCACGCGCGCAGGTAGTGCAATGGGTCGTCGACGTTCACCGGTGCTGAGCCCGTGGGCAGTGCCTTGGCCAGGCGCTGGCACCACAGCAGCTGCTCTTGATTCAACCGGTTGTCGTGGGGCGCGTTGTACACCTCATTCACCAGTGTCAGTGCGAGGTCGCGTTGTTGTGCGCTGCTCAACACCCATTGGAGGAGGGCTGGAGACGTGGGAGGGGCAAGCTCGGGCGCGATGCCGAACAGGCTGCTCACGCGGCGATGATAGGCGCGTGAAAGCGCTGCGGTTTCCACAAACCCCGTTTGCGTGAGCCAGTCAATGTGTGCGTTTTTCCATGGGAAAGCCCACCATTTTACCCAGTTGAGGTCGTCACTCATGGGCGTGTGCCGGCGTGCTTTCGGGTGTGAGTGTGGAGACTTTCCTGCGGCGCCAGAACAGCCAGGCGATGCCTCCTGACAGAGCGATGATCAGCGGCGCAATCATGCTGGCGCGCCAGAAACCAAGGTCTTGCTCGGGCACCAGAAAAGGGCCGAGGTAGGTCAGCTGTTGCTGCTCGGTGTAGGCGGTGGCCGGTACAAAAATGACGGTCAGTTTTGTCGTGTTGTCTATGGCCGAGGCCATGCCCGGGATGCTGCTGGCCACCAGTCTTCGCACGCGCGGATTGATATTGTCCGGGTCCAGTCGCGGGTCGTGCTTGATGAAGACCGAGGCGGAGGCCGGCTGTACCGGCTCGCCTGGCGCGACGCGCTCAGGCAGTACCACATGCACACGCGCGACGATCACCCCGTCTATGTTGGACAAGGTCGATTCCAGCTCCTGGGACAGCGCGTAGATATAGCGTGCGCGCTCTTCCAGCGGGGTGGAGATGACGCCTTCCTTGCGAAAGATATCCCCCAGCGTCGACCGGGCCGTTTTGGGCAGCCCCGCCGCGTCCAGGGTACGCACAGCTCGGCTGATGTCACTGGCCTTGACCCGAACAGCGACACCGTCTTTGCCTGGCACCTTCTGGGCCCGGATTTGCTTGTCTGCCAGCTCCGCGATGACTTCGTTGGCTTCCTGCTCAGAAATATTGCGATGCAGCTCTACGCTGTCACCACAACCGGACAGCATCAACGCTAATGAAAACAAGAATGGGGCGGTTAGGCGGCGGTACATGCAGCTATCCCATGCTTGAAATTTTGTCGACGCCTTTCGCGACGGCGCCGATGACCTTGACGCGTGACATCACGTCGATATGCGCTTCGGCGAGCGACTGGGGGAACTCGTTCGCGTCCTTGGTCTTTTTGTTCAGGCTCGCGTCACGAAAGCCTTTGGATACGCGTCTGGATAAAGCGTCCGACGCTGTCGCGCTCCACGCCTGAGCGGTGGACGCCACCGCAGGCACGATGCCTTTCACGGGCGGCTCGGTCTGGCTGAGTTGGGCGTTGAAAAAGTTGATGTCAGACGCCCGGTTGATCGCGCCAGGCGCCTCGGCTTGAGAGAGGATGCTGCTGTTTTCCGGTTGCCCAGGGGTGGTGATGTACATGTGAACCTCCATCGAACGTATCGAGTGTTACGTGCCTCGTGACGATGAAAAACCTCCTCGACCTGGGCAGAGGAGGTCAGTCTGACTTACGCGAATCGCAAAGACTTAATGCGGCCCGCTTTCGCGGTAGTCAGTTCTTGTTCAGCAGTCTTCTTGGCCTCTTCGACGACTTTCCTTTCTTTATCTGCGTTGATTGCGTCCAGTTGCGCCTGGTTACCCGCGCTGGAACCACCAATACCTGAGATTGAGGACATAGATCACCTTCTTGATTTCAAATGAAGTCTGATAGCGAGTGTTAGCTACCGTCACGTGTTGAGTGGCTGTGAAGTCACCCACTTATAAGTGGTGGAAGGAAATAAAGCGTTCCAGTATTTATATGTTTAAAATTATTTCTAGTGCGGTTTTTTGTGAAGTCATTGTTGTAATGCTTAATTGTGCGCATGCGCTAAAGTGCCCAGGCAGGTGCGAATGGCTAAGTTCTGCCGCAATGTGCCAGTTACACTGCTCGGTTATAAGTCGAGTTGTTTAATTCGGTGGTAGAGCGTGCGTTTGGCGACGCCTAATTCAATTGCGGTGATATCCACGCAATGATCATTGCGGCGCAACGACTCTTCAATCAGTGCTTTTTCGATTTGTTGCAGACGTTCCTTCAGGCTCAGTTCGCCATCGTGCGGGTTGCTCATGGGCGTGGAGAATGGTGGCAGGCCCAGCACGAACCGCTTGGCGGACGAACGTAATTCGCGAATATTGCCCAGCCAGGCGTGGCACAGCAGTTGTTGCAACAGCGGGCCGGGAACCGTCGGAGCGGGGCATTTGAAGTGCTCGGCTTCTTCCCGGACCATCTTCATGAACAGCGGAATGATGCGTTCCCGCTGGTGCCGCAAGGCCGGAAGTTCGAGGCTGACGACATTCAGGCGAAAGTACAGGTCACGCCTGAAGGTGCCCAATTCGACCATGTGGTGCAGTGACTGCTGGGCCGAGGCAATGACGCGCATGTCCACCGGGATGAAGCGGGTTGAACCCAGCCGCTCCACGCCCCGCGACTCCAGCACCCGCAGCAGTTTGGCCTGCAGGCTCAATGGCATGCTGTCGACCTCATCGAGGTACAAGGTGCCCAGGTGAGCCGCCTCGACAAAGCCGGCCCGCGATTGCATGGCCCCGGTAAAGGCGCCACTGTTGACCCCGAACAATTGGCTCTCCGCGAGGCTTTCCGGGATAGCGGCGCAGTTCACGGCAATGAAGTTACCGCGCCGCCCCGACAAGCGATGGACCCGTTGGGCCAAGGTGTCTTTCCCTGTGCCGGTTTCCCCTAATAGCAGAATGTCGATATTGAGTGACGCTGTGCTGTTAAGGGTGTTTTCAATACCTGAGGTGTCACTGATTGAGATGTCTGTTTCAACTTCCCTATGGTAGGCATCCGACATCAAGTAAGTGCTCCATTATCACTGTGCATCATTCAGGCAACGGTCGGCAGGCAAAGGCCAGCAGGGCGCAAATTATAGTTTTTTTATTGTTGTTCTGAAGTAGGAACTTACGCGCAAGGCGTAGGAGAAATGAGATAGGTTTGGGGGGTATTTTGCTTGGAGGTGCAGTCAGTAAAATATTAAGGGTTAATAGGAGGAATCTTAAGTTTCGGAGTGTTCGGATGAACGTCGATAAGTAGTCGCCCACAAAAAAGCCGATGCAGTGCATCGGCCTTTTGTTTGCGGCAATGACCGCAAGGTTTACTTATACGTTGAAACGGAAGTGCATGACGTCGCCATCTTTGACGATGTATTCCTTGCCTTCAAGGCGCCACTTACCGGCTTCCTTGGTGCCGGCTTCACCCTTGTACTGGATGAAGTCGTTGTAGGCGATGACTTCGGCGCGGATAAAGCCTTTTTCGAAGTCGGTGTGGATCACGCCGGCAGCCTGTGGCGCGGTGGCGCCGACTTTGACGGTCCAGGCGCGGACTTCTTCGACACCGGCGGTGAAGTAAGTCTGCAGGTGCAGCATTTCGTAGCCGGCGCGGATCACACGGTTCAAGCCAGGCTCTTCCAGGCCCAGCGCCTCGAGGAACATGTCTTTTTCTTCGCCGTCATCCAGCTCGGCGATTTCGGCTTCGATCTTGTTGCACACCGGCACCACGATCGCGCCTTCTTCCTCGGCGATGGCCTTGACCACGTCGAGCAATGGGTTGTTCTCAAAGCCGTCTTCAGCGACGTTGGCGATGTACATCACCGGCTTGGTGGTCAGCAGGTGGAAGCCTTTGATCACTGCTTTTTCATCGGCGTTCATGCTCTTCATCAGGCTGCGCGCTGGCTTGCCCAGGGTGAAGTGAGCGATCAATTGCTCCAGCAGGCCTTTCTGGACCACGGCATCCTTGTCGCCGCCCTTGGCGTTACGCGCGACTTTCTGCAGTTGTTTCTCGCAGCTGTCGAGGTCGGCGAAGATCAGTTCCAGGTCGATGATCTCGATGTCGCGCTTCGGGTCGACGCTGTTGGAGACGTGAATCACGTTCTCGTCTTCAAAGCAGCGGACCACGTGGGCGATGGCATCGGTTTCACGGATGTTGGCCAGGAACTTGTTGCCCAGGCCTTCACCTTTCGACGCGCCGGCCACCAGGCCTGCGATGTCGACGAATTCCATGGTGGTCGGCAGGATGCGCTTTGGATTGACGATAGCCGCCAGCTCCTGCAAGCGCGGGTCCGGCATGGCCACGATACCGCTGTTGGGTTCGATGGTGCAGAAGGGGAAGTTCTCCGCCGCAATACCGGACTTGGTCAAGGCGTTGAACAGGGTGGATTTGCCGACGTTGGGCAGGCCGACGATGCCGCAATTGAATCCCATGGTGTTTCCCCTCGGTAAGAGTCAGGCCTTCTGGCTGTGCAGGTTTTTCATCGCACGGTTCCATTCACCGGCGAAGATATCCGGCAGCACGCCGAGGGCAAAGTCGATGCTGGCATCGAGTTTTTCCTGTTCGGCGCGTGGCGCACGACCCAGGACGAAATTTGAAACCATACTGGCAACGCCTGGGTGGCCAATGCCGAGCCGCAGACGGTAAAAATTATTCTGATTGCCCAGCTGCGCGATGATGTCGCGCAGGCCATTGTGCCCGCCATGCCCGCCGCCCAACTTGAGTTTGGCAACGCCGGGTGGCAGGTCCAGTTCGTCATGGGCCACCAGGATTTCTTCGGGTTTGATCCGGAAGAAGCCCGCAAGCGCCGCGACGGCTTGGCCGCTGCGGTTCATGTAGGTGGTGGGAATCAGCAGACGAACATCCTGACCTTGATGCGAAAAGCGTCCGGTCAGGCCAAAATATTTGCGATCGGCCACAAGGTTTACGCCTTGGGCGTGGGCGATACGCTCAACAAAAAGGGCCCCCGCGTTATGCCGGGTCTGTTCGTATTCGGCGCCTGGATTTCCCAGGCCAACGATCAGTTTAATGGCAGTCACGACAGGGGCCCTTCCTTTGGAGTTGTGGATAACATCGCCGCAACCTGCGTGCGGCGAAAGTGGACGACAAGAGATCATTTACTCAAGAGTAAACGCCGCGTTATCGCCCGCTTTCTCGCTACGTTTCGGTCCGCGATGTTTCCTCAAGCTCCGGCAATACAGAGTGAATTACTCTGCAGCGCCTTCTTCTTCAGCTTCTGGAGCAACGCGTGGAGCGTGAACGTTGGCAACAGCTTTGTCATCACCGTGAGCCAGTGCGACAAATTCAACGCCTTTAGGGGCCTTGAGGTCGGACAGGTGAACGATGGCGCCGATTTCCAGAGCCGACAGGTCGACTTCGATGAACTCAGGCAGGTCTTTCGGCAGGCAGGTCACTTCGATTTCGTTCAGGACGTGCGAGATCTCGCCGCCTTTCTTGACCGGAGCTTCTTCGCCAACGAAGTGCACTGGAACGATAGCGGTCAGTTTCTGACCGGCTACAACGCGTACAAAGTCAGCGTGCAGCACGTGGCCTTTGGCCGGGTGACGTTGCAGAGCTTTGATGATCACGTTTTGCTTGGTGCCGCCAACGTTCAGTTCGATAACGTGGCTGTAAGCAGCATCGTTTTCGAGCAGTTTGGCGATTTCTTTAGCCAGCATGCTGATGGATTCAGGGGCTTTTTCGCCACCGTAAACTACAGCTGGAACCAGGCTTGCGAGACGACGCAGGCGGCGGCTCGCACCTTTCCCCAGGTCGGAACGCAGTTCAGCATTCAAAGTAAAATCGTTCATGTTGTATCTCCAAAATAACCACATTCGCCCCAGCGTTTGCGACCAGCGCTAAAGGCGATATGGGCAAAAAAGCCCCGCCCCAACAGTATGCTGGGGCGGGGCGCTTTTCGTCAGGTTGATGTCGCTAAGGTGTGAACCTTAACGGAACATCGCGCTGATCGATTCTTCGTTGCTGATGCGGCGAACCGCCTCGGCAACTACCGGTGCGATATCCAGTTGACGGATACGCGAACAGGCTTGAGCTGCTGCGGACAACGGGATGGTGTTAGTCACCACCAGTTCGTCCAGCATGGAGTTCTCGATGTTCTCGATCGCTCGGCCCGACAGCACAGGGTGTGTGCAGTAGGCGAAGACTTTTGCGGCACCGTGCTCTTTCAGGGCTTTCGCCGCGTGGCACAGTGTGCCGGCGGTGTCGACCATGTCATCAACCAGAATACAGGTACGCCCTTCGACATCACCGATGATATGCATCACTTCAGAGTGATTGGCTTTTTCACGGCGTTTGTCGATGATCCCGAGGTCAACGCCCAGGGATTTGGCAACGGCCCGTGCACGCACGACGCCACCAATGTCCGGGGACACGATCATCAGGTTTTCAAAGCGCTGGTCTTCGATGTCATCCACCAATACTGGGGAGCCGTAGATGTTATCTACCGGGATATCGAAGAACCCCTGAATTTGGTCAGCGTGCAGGTCAACCGTGAGAACACGGTCGATGCCTACCACGGTCAGCATGTCAGCAACGACTTTCGCGCTGATAGCCACACGTGCGGAACGCGGACGGCGATCCTGACGGGCATAACCAAAGTAAGGGATTACAGCTGTGATTCGAGTCGCTGAGGAGCGGCGGAAGGCATCAGCCATCACGACGAGTTCCATCAGGTTATCGTTGGTCGGAGCGCAGGTCGGCTGAATAATGAAGACATCTTTACCGCGGACGTTTTCATTGATCTCGGCTGTAATTTCGCCGTCGGAGAACTTACCGACAGAGATGTCACCGAGAGGGATATGCAGCTGACGTACGACACGTCGAGCCAGATCGGGGTTGGCATTCCCCGTAAAGACCATCATCTTGGACACGCGCAGTACCTAGAGGCTGAGGGTAACCTGGATGAGTATTAGAAAATGGCAGGGGCGGCTGGATTCGAACCAACGCATGGCAGGATCAAAACCTGCTGCCTTACCGCTTGGCGACGCCCCTGTATCTGTTGCAACGAGTACCCAGTACTCGGTTCCTTTAGAGCAGACTTTGCAGCTTGCGATGCAACATCGAAACGTTGCTTCCCTTTGCTACAAACCCTGTAAGGGTCTCTGTAAGAAGGGCCGAGACTTTATCAGCTTCAGCTTTGCTTGGGAAGCCCCCAAACACACAACTTCCAGTTCCGGTTAATTTTGCTTCGGTAAATTTACCTAACAAATTCAAAGCGTTACGTACCTCTGGATAACGCCTTGCTACAACCGGTAAGCAGTCATTTCGACTGTTTCCCTTGGGAACGGGGCGCACTTTAATGGGAGGAGAGTTACGTGTCAACAGTGGATCTGAAAAAATTTCTGCTGTACTTACAGATACTTGCGGAACAAGCACGACATACCACGGCTCTTCGGGGTATTCCGGGGTGAGTTTCTCACCCACGCCCTCGGCAAAAGCGGCGTGCCCACGCACGAAAACCGGGACGTCAGCGCCCAGCGTCAGGCCCAGCGTAGCCAGGCGATCGTGGTCCCAACCCAGTTGCCACAAGTGATTGAGGCCGAGCAACGTCGTCGCGGCATTTGAGCTGCCACCGCCAATGCCACCGCCCATGGGCAAAATTTTATCGATCCAGATGTCGATGCCCTGGGGGCAACCGGATTGTTCCTGAAGTTTTTTTGCGGCCTTCACAATCAGGTTGCTGTCGTGGGGCACGCCTTCGAATTCGGTGTGCAACTGAATCACGCCATCATCGCGCACGGCGAAGGTCAGTTCGTCGCCGTAGTCCAGAAATTGAAACAGCGTCTGCAGCTCGTGGTAGCCGTCTTCACGGCGACCCAGAATGTGCAGCATCAAATTGAGTTTGGCGGGGGAAGGCAGCGTCAGCGTTGTAACAGTCACGTTTATTGCCCCAGCTTGCGCGGTTGCCAGTCCTTGATCACCAGCGTGACATCAAGGTCGGTGCCATGCAGCTTGATGCGCTCGGGCAGCCAGTAACCGCTTTGTTGCACGTAGCTGAGGTACTCCACCTGCCAGCCATCCTGTTCCAGCGTGGCCAGCCGACTGTCGCCATTGAGGCTCAGGCGACTTTTGCTGTCCGGCGCGGGCAAACCGCGAACCCACCACACCAGGTGCGAAACGGGCAGCTTCCAGCCCATTTGCTGCTCCAGCAATTCTTCTGGCGACGCCGCTTCATAGCGTCCCTGGTTGGCCACTTCCAGGCTGACTTGCCCCGGGCGTCCCGTCAGGCGAGCTGCGCCGCGGCCCAGTGGGCCGGACAGGCGAATGTCGTAATAGTCCTGGCGCTGCAGCCAGAACAACGTGCCGCTGCCGGAATCTTTTGGCGCGCGAACCCCGACCTTGCCTTCGATCTGCCAGCCATCAATGCTGCTGAGCTGATCCTTGTGTTGTTTCCATTGCGCCGGGTTGCCCTGGCCTTCAACGGATTCGCGGGCGCCGAAACCCGCGCAACCGGCGAGCAGGGCGATGAAGCTGAAAACAATGACGTGGCGCAAGAACATAAGCTTAAAGGGTCTCGGATCCGGTCAGGCGCTTGATGGTGCCGCGCAGGATGGGGCTTTCGGGTTGTTCCTTGAGGAATTTTTCCCAGATTTGTCGCGCTTCGCGCTGCTTGCCATTGGCCCACAGCACTTCGCCAAGGTGGGCGGCCACTTCCTGGTCAGGGAAGCGTTCCAGTGCCTGGCGCAGCAAGCGTTCGGCTTCGTCCAGGTTGCCCAGGCGGTAATTGACCCAGCCCAGGCTGTCGAGCACGGCCGGGTCTTCGGGGTTGAGCTTGTGGGCTTGCTCGATCAGCACCTTGGCTTCGGCGTAGCGCGTCGTACGGTCGGACAAGGTGTAACCCAGGGCGTTCAGCGCCATGGCGTTGTCCGGGTCACGCTTGATGATCAGGCGCAGGTCTTTTTCCATCTGCGCCAGGTCATTGCGTTTTTCCGCCTGCATGGCGCGGGTGTACAGCAGATTCAAATCGTCGGGGTATTGCAGCAAGGCTTGTTGCAGCAATTTCCAGGCGCGTTCGCCCTGCTTGTTGGCCGATAAGGTTTCGGCCTGGATCAGGTACAGCTGGATCGCGTAGTCCGGTTCGGCATCGCGCGCTGCGGCCAGGCGTTTTTCCGCCTCGTCGGTGCGGCCGTTGCTCATCAGGATGTCAGCCTGGCGCAATTGGGCCGGCAGGTAGTCGTTGCCAGGGCCGACCTGAGCGTACTCGAGCAGGGCCGCCTGCGGGTCGTTGCGCTCTTCAGCGATACGGCCGAGGTTCAGGTGCGCCGAGTCCACATGGCTTTCGCGTTGGATCAGCTCCTCCAGATAGCCCTTGGCCTCGTCCCAGGCCTTGGCTTCCAGGCACACCAGTGCCAGGGAGTAGCGCAATTCATCGTCGTCCGGGTATTGCTGGACCAGATTGGCGAACTGCACCTTGGCGTCTTCCATACGGTCCTGCTCAACCAGCGTGCGCGCATAGGTCAGGCGCAGGCGCTTGTCGTCCGGATACTTCTTGATGCTCTTTTCCAGCAGAGGAATCGCTTCCTTGCCGCGATTGAGGTTCTGCAGCAAGCGCGCGCGCAGCAAAATCGGTGCGATCTCGCCGTCTTCCGGCGGGTTCTGCTCCAGCAGCTTGAGTGCGGCGTCGGCTTCATCATCCTGTTGCAGCAGTAACGCCTTGCCGAAAATCAGCTGGCTGTTCTTTGGGTGTTTTTGCAGCAGGCGGTCGAAACTCTTCATCAGGCCATTGCGCGTGTCCTGGTCGGTGTCGGCAGCCGACAGCGCGAGGAAGTCGAAATGCGTGTCGCCCTTGCCCAGCAGGACTTTCTCCATATAAACCATGGAATCGTCATAGCGCCCCGCGCGCGCCAGTTGAATGGCCGCGGCCCGCTGCGCTTCCAGGTCGTCCGGTGCGTTTCTCGCCCAGATCAGCGAGGTGTCCAGCGCAGCCTGGTCAGCGCCCAGGTATTCGGCGATGCGAAACGCGCGCTCCGAAATGCCCGGATCCTGGGTGTTGATGGCCTGGGTCACGTAGTTATCCAGGGCAATATCGAAACGATTGCGCTGGCCGGCGAGTTCCGCGGTCAGCAGGCTGTAGATCGTTTCTTCATTGAACGAGGAATAAACCTTGGGCTTTTCAGGGGCGGGGGTGCTGTCTTCAACCGGCGGCGTACCGTCCGGCGACACGGGTGCCAAGGCCTGGCAGCCGCTGAGGAAGACAAAAGCAAGGAGCAACGCGGAAGATCTATTCATATAGGAAGAGGACGACTAACCTGCGGTCGGATCATCATGACACAAGCCTTCGGCCAAACATAACCGAGTCTCAGTTGGCGCCTTTATAGGCATAAGCTACTAGGACAATAGACGACGGTGGTTGTTCTGGATCTTTCGAAGTAGGACAATTGTCGGCTTCCCGACATCATCAGCGATATTGAATGGCCTTCCTCGCACTCGGTATTAACCACAAGACTGCTTCCGTAGACGTGCGCGAGCGCGTGGCGTTTACGCCTGAGCAGTTGGTTGAGGCCTTGCAGCAGCTCTGCCGGCTCACCGACAGCCGCGAAGCTGCGATCCTTTCGACCTGCAATCGCAGTGAGCTTTATATAGAGCAGGAACATCTTTCAGCGGATGGGGTGTTGCGCTGGCTGGCCGATTATCACCATTTGAGCCTCGATGACCTGCGCGCCAGTGCGTATGTGCACGAAGAGGATGCGGCAGTTCGTCACATGATGCGCGTCGCCTCAGGGCTCGACTCGCTGGTGTTGGGCGAACCGCAGATCCTTGGCCAGATGAAATCCGCCTATGCCGTGGCCCGCGAGGCCGGCACCGTGGGGCCACTGCTGGGGCGGCTGTTCCAGGCCACTTTCAACTCGGCCAAGCAGGTGCGCACCGACACTGCCATCGGTGAAAACCCGGTGTCCGTAGCGTTTGCCGCCGTCAGCCTGGCCAAACAGATTTTCAGCGACTTGCAGCGCAGCCAGGCCTTGCTGATCGGCGCCGGTGAAACCATCACCCTGGTGGCACGCCATCTGCACGACCTGGGTGTGAAGCGCATTGTGGTCGCCAACCGAACCCTGGAACGCGCGAGCATTCTTGCCGAGCAGTTTGGCGCCCACGCCGTCCTGCTGTCGGATATCCCGGCTGAACTGGTGCGCAGCGATATCGTCATCAGCTCCACCGCCAGCCAGTTGCCGATTCTTGGCAAAGGCGCGGTCGAGAGCGCGCTGAAGCTGCGCAAGCACAAACCGATCTTCATGGTGGATATCGCCGTTCCCCGCGACATCGAGCCGGAAGTCGGCGAGTTGGACGACGTTTACCTCTACAGCGTCGACGATCTGCACGAAGTGGTTGCCGAAAACCTCAAGAGTCGCCAGGGCGCTGCCCAGGCCGCCGAGGAAATGGTCAGCACCGGCGCCGAAGACTTCATGGTGCGCCTGCGCGAACTGGCGGCGGTCGACGTGCTCAAGGCGTATCGTCAGCAGGGCGAACGCCTGCGTGACGAGGAATTGATCAAGGCCCAGCGTCTGCTGGCCAACGGCAGCAGCGCCGAAGAGGTGCTGATGCAACTGGCGCGTGGCCTGACCAACAAGTTGCTTCACGCCCCCAGCGTTCAGTTGAAAAAGCTTACCGCCGAAGGCCGCCTTGATGCGCTGGCCATGGCCCAGGAACTCTTTGCCCTCGGTGAGGGCGCGTCAGATAGCTCTTCGGATAAAAAACCGCAATGAAAGCGTCACTGCTCAATAAACTGGACGTGCTCCAGGACCGTTTCGAAGAACTGACCGCCTTGCTTGGCGATGGCGAGGTCATCTCCGATCAGACCAAGTTCCGTGCCTATTCCAAGGAATACGCCGAAGTTGAGCCAATTGTGGCCACCTACAAACACCTGATGAAAGTGCAGGCCGACCTCGAAGGCGCCCAGGCGCTGCTCAAGGACAGCGACCCGGACATGCGCGAAATGGCCGTGGAAGAAGTTCGCGAGGCCAAGGAAAAACTGGCCGAGCTGGAAGGCGACCTGCAGCGCATGCTGCTGCCCAAAGACCCCAACGACGGGCGCAACGTGTTCCTCGAAATCCGTGCCGGCACCGGTGGCGACGAGGCGGCGATCTTCTCTGGCGACCTGTTCCGCATGTACTCGCGCTACGCCGAGCGTCGTGGCTGGCGCGTCGAGATTCTGTCCGAGAACGAAGGCGAACACGGCGGCTATAAAGAAGTCATCGCCCGGGTTGAAGGCGATAACGTCTACGGCAAACTGAAATTCGAATCCGGCGCACACCGCGTGCAGCGGGTGCCGGCGACAGAATCCCAAGGCCGTATCCACACCTCGGCGTGCACCGTGGCCGTGTTGCCAGAGCCCGACGAGCAGGAAGCCATCGAGATCAATCCGGCGGACTTGCGTGTCGACACCTACCGCTCATCGGGCGCCGGTGGTCAGCACGTCAACAAGACCGACTCGGCGATCCGCATCACGCACTTGCCGTCGGGCATCGTGGTGGAGTGCCAGGAAGAACGTTCCCAGCACAAGAACCGTGCGCGGGCCATGTCCT
Source organism: Pseudomonas sp. HT11 (assembly GCF_044875395.1). Taxonomy (NCBI): domain Bacteria; kingdom Pseudomonadati; phylum Pseudomonadota; class Gammaproteobacteria; order Pseudomonadales; family Pseudomonadaceae; genus Pseudomonas; species Pseudomonas sp. HT11. The sequence goes on from NZ_CP173217.1 coordinate 863,276, forward strand.
GGCTGTCGGCCAAGCTCAACGACCAGCAGACCAGCGCCGCCGCTAACGCGATTGCCAGCGAGCGCAAGTTGCTGGTGGGTTCGGGCGACCGCTCCGAGCGCATCCGTACCTACAACTTTGCCCAGGGCCGGGTCACCGACCACCGGGTCAACCTCACGCTTTACTCCCTCGACGAGATTCTCGCCGGCGGTGTGGATGCAGTGATCGAACCGTTGCTCGCCGAATACCAGGCCGACCAATTGGCGGCGATAGGTGAATAAATGACCATCATTGCCAGCCTGCTGCGCGCCGCAGACCTGCCCGACTCGCCCACTGCGCGTCTGGATGTGGAGTTGTTGCTGGCCGCGGCCTTGGGTAAATCGCGCAGCTACCTGCACACCTGGCCGGAAAAAATCGTCAGCAGCGAACATGCGCTGACCTTTGCCGACTATTTGCAACGTCGTCGTGGCGGTGAGCCGGTGGCGTATATCCTCGGCCAGCAAGGCTTCTGGAAGCTGGACCTGGAGGTCGCGCCCCACACGCTGATCCCACGTCCGGAAACCGAGCTGCTGGTGGAAGCCGCGCTGGAACTGTTGCCCGCCACGCCTGCCAAGGTTCTGGACCTGGGCACCGGCAGTGGCGCCATCGCCCTGGCCCTGGCCAGCGAACGTGCGGCCTGGCAGGTCACGGCGGTTGACCGCGTGCTGGAAGCCGTGGCCCTGGCTGAACGCAATCGCCAGCGCCTGCACCTGAAAAACGCCACAGTGTTGAACAGTCATTGGTTCAGCGCCCTGCAAGATCAAACCTTCGACCTGATCATCAGCAACCCGCCGTACATTGCCGATAACGATCCCCATCTGGTGGCCGGCGACGTGCGTTTTGAACCGGCCAGCGCGCTGGTGGCGGGGCATGATGGCCTGGATGACTTGCGGTTGATCATCGCCGAATCTCCCGCCCACTTGAATGCGGCTGGCTGGCTGTTACTCGAACATGGCTACGATCAGGCGGCGGCCGTGCGTGACCTGCTGCTTGGCGCAGGCTTTGAAGAGGTGCACAGCCGCCTTGACCTCGGTGGACACGAACGCATCACCCTGGGGCGCCGGCCGTGCTGACCGACCAGGAGCTGTTGCGCTATAGCCGACAGATTCTGTTGCAACATGTCGACATCGACGGCCAATTGCGCCTGAAAAACGCCCGCGCGTTGATCATTGGCCTGGGCGGGCTGGGCGCGCCGGTGGCGCTGTACCTGGCGGCAGCCGGTGTAGGTGAGTTGCACCTGGCGGACTTTGACACCGTTGACCTGACCAACCTGCAACGCCAGATCATCCATGACACCGAGAGTGTCGGGCAGAGTAAGGTCGATTCGGCCCTGCGTCGTCTCGCGGCGATCAACCCTGAAGTCAAACTGCTTGCTCACCGCGCAGCGCTGGATGCCGATTCACTGGCCGCGGCGGTAGCGGCGGTGGACGTGGTGCTCGATTGCAGCGACAACTTCTCCACCCGTGAAGCGGTGAACGCGGCCTGTGTTACCGCCGCCAAGCCATTGATCAGCGGCGCGGCGATTCGCCTGGAAGGGCAATTGTCGGTGTTCGACCCGCGTCGCGCCGACAGCCCGTGTTACCACTGTTTATATGGGCATGGCAGCGACACCGAACTGACCTGCAGCGAAGCCGGCGTCGTCGGTCCGTTGGTTGGCGTGGTCGGCAGCCTGCAAGCACTGGAAGCCCTGAAATTGCTGGCCGGTTTCGGTGAGCCGCTGGTAGGCCGCTTGTTGCTGATTGATGCGCTGACCACACGTTTTCGCGAACTGCGCGTCAAGCGCGACCCCGGTTGCAGCGTGTGCGGGACGCAGCATGGTTAAGAGCGCGCCCATCGGTGTGTTCGATTCCGGTATCGGCGGCTTGACCGTGCTGGACGAAATTCAGCAGTTATTGCCCCATGAGTCGCTGCTGTACGTGGCTGATTGCGGGCACATCCCCTACGGCGAGAAAACCCCCGCATTCATTCTTGAACGCTCCCGGCGTGTCGCCGAATTTTTCCGCGAGCAAGGCGCCAAGGCGTTTGTGATTGCCTGCAACACGGCGACCGTCGCCGCCGTTGCCGATTTGCGCCAGGACTATCCCGGCTGGCCCCTGGTAGGCATGGAGCCCGCCGTCAAACCCGCCGCCGCCGCCACTCGCAGCGGCGTGGTGGGTGTACTCGCCACCACCGGCACCCTGCAAAGCGCCAAGTTCGCCGCTTTGCTTGATCGCTTCGCCACCGACGTGCGTGTGATCACCCAGCCATGCCCGGGCCTGGTGGAGTTGATTGAAAGCGGCGACCTCGACAGCCCCGAACTGCGCCAGATGTTGCGCGGCTATGTCGAACCGTTGCTCAGCGCCGGCTGCGACACGATCATTCTGGGCTGCACCCACTATCCCTTCCTCAAGCCGCTTCTGGCGCAGATGCTTGCCCCGAGCATCATCCTGATCGATACCGGCGCTGCCGTGGCACGCCAGCTCAAGCGTTTGCTGGGCGAGCGTGACCTGCTGGCCAGCGGCAACCCTGAGCCGGCCCGGTTCTGGACGAGCGGTAACGTCGATCATTTAAGAAATATCCTACCTACACTATGGAAACATTCCGGAGTTGTGCGAAGCTTCGACGCGTGAAAAATTCGTGAAATACCGGGGTTAGACGCTGAACTTCTGGCTATGCGCGCGCTTCTATAGCGAGTTAGCTTGTACCAAACCATACAACTTCGTTCTCAAGGACTGTTTCTTATGAAGCGCTTGTTCTGTTTGGCTGCGATTGCGGCCGCCGTGGTAGGACACTCTGTTTCGGCCCAGGCCGCTGGCCTGGAATTTGGTGTGGGGAGCACCAGCGATTCGACCATGACCTATCGGTTGGGGCTGACATCGGATTGGGATAAAAGCTGGTGGCAGAGCGATACCGGCCGGTTGACCGGCTACTGGAGCGGCGCGTACACCTACTGGGAAGGCGACAAACGTGCGGGCGCCAGCAGCCTGTCGTTCTCGCCGGTATTTGTGTATGAGTTTGCCGGGGCCTCGGTAAAACCTTACATCGAGGCCGGCATCGGCGTGGCCGCGTTCTCGCGCACACGCCTGGAAGACAACAACATCGGCCAGTCCTTCCAGTTCGAAGACCGCCTGGGCTTTGGTTTGCGTTTTACCGGTGGGCATGAGGTGGGCATTCGTGCCACGCACTATTCCAACGCGGGCATCAGCAGCAATAACGATGGGGTAGAGAGCTACTCGTTGCACTACACCTTGCCGTTGTAAATCATCAGGCACCTGCTGACTAATGTGGGAGCTGGCTTGCCTGCGATGCGGACACCTCGGTCTATCAGTTACACCGAAGTGATGCTATCGCAGGCAAGCCAGCTCCCACATTTTGATTTTCATCTACCTCAGGATCAGCGATACGCCGTCGCAATCCCTTCACGCTCGGTGAGGCATTCCGGCGCACCCATCTCGAACTCCCGGCAGATCAGCGGCCGTCGCTCGTAAATCGTGCACATCATCGTGTCCCGGTCCAGCGCCGCACACCAGCCATCATCCAGACGCAGCATCACTTCGCCGCCCCAATCGTCTGTGTCGATATAGCGCTCCGGCACGCCGGTGTCGGTGATCAGCATCACTTCCAATTGGCAACAGCAAGCCGCGCACGTCGAGCAAGTGACGGCGGGTTCGGTGATTTGAGTGTGGGGAATGTTGGTCATAGGCGCGCAGTGTAAGGCAAGCGTGTCAGGTAGGTGTGAAAGCTCTGACGGACGTCAGTGCCCCAGTTGTCGGGCGATCCAGTGCAGCACCGGGAACACCAGCGCCCAAAGCAGCGCCAGGCCAATTAGGGTTGGCGCCGTGCCGTAACCGAAACCCACCCCGGCCAATTGGCTGCCCGCGTAATAAGACAACGGCCCGCCGACCGCGCCCAACACGCTGGCGCGCCACCAGGGCTGGGCACTCCAGGCCAGGCAATGGCGTAGCGTAGTGGCGAGCAACGCCCACAGCAACACCAGCCAAAACGGGATCAGCGGCCCCGGAAAACTGAAATGAAAGACGCCAAAGGTGCGCAATGCGGTATCCACCACAGTGCCAAACAACGTGACGGCGAGGATCACCTGGCCTTCCCGCGACCATGAACTTATCCACAGCAGGTGGATGGCCAGCACTGCACCGACCACCAGCAACCATTCGCTGTCGCCCCCCAGCACACAGGCAAACCAGCCGCACTGGAACAGTACGGCGTTCGCCAGCGATTTAAGCACTGAAGCGCCCAAGCAAGGGTGGGTTGATTGCCGCAGGTTTGGCCAGCAGCAACTGCGCGGTGCCTATCGTTCGTTCCATGAACCCACCTTCGCAGTAGCACAAATAGAATTCCCACAAGCGCAGGAAGTATTCGTCGTAGCCCAACTCGGCGAGGCGGCCATGGGCGCGGCGGAAGTTCTCATGCCACAGGCGCAGGGTTTTTGCGTAGTGCAGGCCGAAGTCTTCCATGTGCAGCAGGTTCATGTCGGTGTCGCGGCTGACGATGTGCAGCATGTTCTGCACGCAGGGCAGGGCGCCGCCGGGGAAAATATAGCGCTGGATGAAATCAACGCTGTTCTTGGCCTGCTCAAAACGCTGCTCGCGAATCGTGATGGCTTGCAGCAGCATCAGGCCGTCGCTCTTGAGCAAATGCGCGCACTGCTTGAAGTAGGTCGGCAGGAAGCGATGGCCCACTGCCTCGATCATCTCGATGGACACCAGCTTGTCGTATTGACCGGTCAGGTCGCGGTAGTCCTGCAACAACAGGGTCACCTGGCCCTGCAGTCCCAGGGCATCGATGCGCTTTTGGGTGTAGGCAAACTGCTCTTTGGACAAGGTCGTGGTGGTGACTTTGCAGCCATAATGCTGCGCTGCGTATAGCGCCATGCTGCCCCAGCCGGTGCCGATTTCGAGCAGATGGTCGGTGGGCTTGAGTGCAAGCTTTTGGCAGATGCGTTCCAGCTTGTTCAATTGCGCCTGTTCCAGGGTGTCATCGGGCGTCAGAAATTGCGCCGCCGAGTACATCATGGTCGGGTCGAGGAATTCTTCGAACAGGTCGTTGCCAAGGTCATAGTGGGCGGCGATGTTTTTCTGCGAGCCCTTGCGCGTATTGCGGTTGAGCCAGTGCAGGCCTTGAGTGAAGGGGCGTGCCAGGCGCGCCAGGCCACCTTCCATGGCGTCGAGCACTTCAAGGTTGCTGACCATCACGCGCACCACGGCGGTCAAGTCCGGGCTGGTCCAGTAACCGTGGATAAACGCCTCGCCGGCGCCGATCGATCCGTTGGCCGCCACCAGGCCCCACACCGCCGAGTCGAGGATCTGGATTTCCCCCAGCAGGTGCGCTTCGCGGGCACCGAACACTTGGCGTTCGCCGTCCTCGATCACCACCAGCTGGCCGTGGCGCAGTTGGCTGAGTTGGCGCAGCACGGCCTTGCGCAGCAATGCGCTGGTCATGCCGTTGACGTTCAGGCGATTGGTCTTGACCGATAAGCTAGGGGATTTCATGGCGGCGATCCTTGGTATACCCGACTGCGGTGCGAGAGGCGCCATCGGCGGCCTGATGGGAAAAAATCGGTGTGCGTTTGAGCAACAGGCGCATGGCCTGCCAGTAAATGGCCAGGCACGTCTTGGCGGTCATCCACGGGAAGCGCCACAGGTAGCGATGCAGGCTGGCGCGGTTCAACGCTTCCTTGTGCAGGCTCAGCGTGGCGTCGAAAACCTTCAGCTCACCTTGCCAGTCGGCCATGTGCACGCCGAGCTTGGCGGCGGGCGGGCTGAAACTCATGCGGTATTCCAGGTCTCGCGGCAAAAACGGCGACACATGGAAGGCCTTGGCCACGGCGAAGTGCTGATGCTCATCGGCGCCGAGCGCCTGGGCCGGCAACACGTAGTGATAACGCTCGCGCCATGGGGTGTTGGTCACTTCACACAGGATCGCGGCCAGTTGCCCATCGGCCTCGAAGCAGTAGAAGAAACTCACCGGGTTAAAAGCCAGGCCCCAACTGCGAGCCTGGGTCAGCAGGCAGATAACGCCCTGGGGCTCGCGTCCCAGCGCCTTGCCAACTTCCTGGCGCACGGCATCGCTCAAGCTCATGCCGTGGCGCGTGAATTCACGCAGGTAATCCTGCTGGCGAAAGCCAAAGGGCGCCAGGCGACCAGCGCCGGCCAGGGGCGACAGCCCGAGCACTTCGTCTTGTTCGCTCAAATCCAGGTACAGCAGGCCGATGCGGTAGCGAAAGGCGTGAGCCTTGGGCGCAAACCGGCGATGGGCGATCCAGCCGCTGTACAGGGCGCTGTTCACAGGGTTTCTCCAAAGGCTTGAGCCACGCGCAAAGCGCTGACCACGCCGTCTTCGTGGAAACCATTGGCCCAGTAGGCGCCGCAAAAAAAGGTGTTGCGCGTGCCTGCCAATTCTTCCCAGCGCGCTTGGGCAGCGACCGCCGCGAGGCTGTATTGCGGGTGCGCGTAGGTGTAGCGCGCGAGGATCTTCAGCGGGTTGATCATCGGCGTCTGGTTGAGGCTGACGCAAAAGGTGGTGGCGCTGTCGATGCCTTGCAGAATGTTCATGTCGTAAGTGACGGCGGCCTGGGTTTGGGTATCGCCGGTCAGCCGATAATTCCAGCTGGCCCAGGCGAGCTTGCGGTCCGGCAGCAGGCGCGTGTCGGTGTGCAGCACCACATCGTTGTCGGCGTAAGGCAGCGCGCCGAGGATTTCCTGTTCCGCCGTGCTGGGGTCGGCCAGCAAGGCCAGGGCCTGGTCGCTGTGGCAGGCCAACACGACCCGGTCAAACGTCTCGCTGCCGGCGGCGCTGTGGATCACAACGCCCTCGTCGGTGCGCTCGACGTTATGCACCGGGCAATTGAGGCGCACCTGTTCGCGAAAGCTGCGCGTCAGCGGCTCGATGTAGCTGCTCGACCCGCCCTCGATCACGCACCACTGCGGCCGGTTGTTCACCGAGAGCAAACCGTGGTTCTTGAAAAAGCGCACAAAGAACTGCAACGGAAAGCCGAGCATGTCGGCCAGGGACATCGACCAGATCGCCGCGCCCATCGGCACGATGTAATGCCGGATAAAGCGTGGGCCGTAGCCGCCGGCTTCGAGGTAATCGCCCAGCGTCATTTCAGCGCTGATGCGTTGTTCCTGCAGGTCCAGCGGCGCCTGGCGATTGAAGCGCAGAATATCGCGCAACATGCCCCAGAACCCTGGCGACAGGATATTGCGGCGTTGGGCAAACAGGCTGTTGAGGTTGTTGCCGTTGTACTCGAATCCGGCGCTTTGGTCGCACACCGAAAAACTCATTTCGGTGGGTTTGAAGCTGACGCCAATCTGCCCCAGCAAGCGAATGAAGTTGGGGTAGGTCCAGTCGTTGAACACGATAAACCCGGTGTCCACCGCGTAGCTTTGGCCCTCAACCGTGACGTCGACCGTATGGGTATGCCCGCCAATGCGCTCGCCCGCTTCGAACACAGTGATGTCGTGGCGACGGCTGAGCAGGTAAGCGCTGGTCAGCCCGGCGATGCCGCTGCCGATAATGGCGATCTTCACAGGTCGTCCTTCTTCGGTGGCGGGCTGCGCAACATGCGTTTGCCGATGATCAGTTGCGCACGGTTGGGCAGCTTCGACAGCGGCCACAAGGTGGCGATAAACATGGCGGGAAAGGCGATTTCCAGCGGACGTTTTGCCAGCTTGGCGAAGATATGCCGCGCGGCCTTGTCGGCGGACCAGCTCAGGGGCATCGGGAAGTCGTTGCGTTCGGTCAGCGGGGTGTCGACAAAGCCCGGGCTGATCACGGTGACGTCAATGTTCTCGGGCGACAGGCTGATGCGCAGGGATTCGAACAGGTAGCGCAGCCCGGCCTTGGACGCACCATAGGCTTCGGCGCGGGGCATGGGCAGGTAGGTGACGGCGCTAGCTACGCCGACCAGGTGCGGGGAATGCCCGGCGCGCAACAGCGGCAGCGCGGCTTCGATGCAATAGCTGCTGGCCAGCAAGTTGGTGCGCACCACGTACTCGACAATCGATGCATCAAATTGCTTGGCATCGACATACTCACAGGTGCCGGCGTTGAGAATGACCGTATCGACGGAGCCCCAGACCACGCCGATGTGCTCGCCGATCTCACGCACGGTCTGGCTGTTGGTCAGGTCGCCGGCCACCACCAGCACTTGGCCCGGATAACGTTGGGCGAGGGCTTCCAGCGGGCCTTTCGTGCGTGAGCTGAGCGCCACGTGGGCGCCGCTGTTGAGCAGCTCCACGGCCAGCGACGCGCCGATGCCACTGCTGGCGCCGGTCAGCCAATATCGGCGGGGCGGTGTAAGGCTCATCCCATTCTCCTTTTCAGCCAGCCGACGACGCGGCCGAGTACTGGCACGTGTTCGTAGAGCAGAGCGCCTGCATCGAAATAATCCCGGTGTCGGTACACCTTGTCGCGCCACATCAGGTGTGAGCAGCCTTCAACCCGGATCACTTTGCCGCTGTTCAGGCGCGGGTGGCAAAAACTCATCTTCCAGCGCAGGTAGCCTTCGCCTTCGGCCACTTGGTCGAAGCCGTGAAAGTCAAAACGCAGCTGGCTCACATTGCCATACAGCTCGGTGAAATAGCGGTGCAGGGCCGTCAGCCCGTGCACTTCATGCAGCGGGTCGGTGAAGGCGATGTCCTTGCTGTACAGGCTGTCGAGCAGGTGCAGGTTGTGCTTGTCCAGCGTCGCAAAGGCCTGGGCGAACCGCTGCAGGAAGTCACTCATGTTCGGCAACCCCCTGGCGCGAGGGCAGGCTGCGGAAGGCGGCCAGGGCGCGCTCGCGGGACTTTTTCAGGTCGACGATAGCGCGTGGGTAATCGGCCACGCCAAACAGGCCGCCAACCGCCTCGGGGTTGTGCACTTCCTTCTTGTTCAGCGCCGCCAGTTCCGGCAGCCAGTGCTTGATGAACACGCCTTCGCTGTCGAATTTTTCCGACTGGCTCAGCGGGCTGAAAATCCGGAAATACGGCGCCGAGTCGGTACCGGTGGAGGAGCTCCACTGCCAGCCGCCGTTGTTGGCGGCCAGGTCGCCGTCGATCAGGTGGCGCATGAAGAAGCGCTCGCCTTCGCGCCAGTCGATCAGCAGATTCTTGGTCAGGAACATCGCGACCACCATGCGCAGGCGATTGTGCATCCAGCCGGTTTCGAGCAACTGGCGCATGGCGGCATCGATGATCGGCAAGCCGGTGCGCGCTTGCTGCCAGGCGGCGAGGTCCTTGGGCGCATCGCGCCAGGCCACCGCTTCGGTCTCGGGACGGAACGCACGGTGGCGCGACACCCGTGGATAGCCGACCAGAATGTGCTTGTAGAACTCGCGCCAGAGCAGTTCGTTGATCCACGTGATCGCGCCGATGTCGCCACTTTCAAACTCGCCCTGGTTGGTTTGCAAGGCGGCATGCAGGCACTGGCGGGGCGAAACTACGCCGGCGGCAAGGTAGGCGGACAGTTGGCTGGTGCCGGGTTTGGCCGGGAAGTCGCGCTCATCTTTGTAGTAGCTGATTTGTTGATCGGCGAAGGCGTCGAGACGGCGGCGTGCTTCGTCTTCACCGGCCGGCCAGAGCGCGCGCAAGGCTTCGCTGGGCGGCTCGAACCCGTCGACCTGTGCAGGTATCGGATCGCTTTTGAGCTTGATCGGCGCCTGGGCTTTGGGTGTTGCCACCAAACGGGGAAGGGCGCTGTGCAGGCGGTTGTAGCAGACCTTGCGGAACTGGCTGAAGACCTGGAAGTACGTGCCGCTTTTGGTCAGCACGCTGCCGGGCTGGAAGAACAATTGGTCCAGGTAGCTGTGGAACGTCACGCCCTGGGCTTCCAGAGCCTGAGCCACGGCGGCATCGCGGCGGGTTTCGTGGATGCCGTATTCCTCGTTGACGTGGACCGATTCGACCGACAGCTCCCGACACAGCGTGCCGAGCACGGCGGGCGCCTGGTCCCAGGTCGCGGTGGTGCGGATCAGCAGGGGAATGTTCAGCTCGCTGAGCGCCTGGCTCAAGTGCTGCAGGTTGCGCAGCCAGAAGTCGACTTTGCACGGTGCATCATCGTGGGCCAGCCATTGTTCGGGAGTGATCAGGTACACGGCCGCAACCGGGCCTCGCTGGCAGGCGGCGGCCAGGGCGGTGTTGTCGTGTAGGCGCAGGTCGGTGCGCAGCCAGATCAAATGCATTTAAAGAAGTCCACGCTGGATCAGAATCAAATGGGCCGACAACGGGTCTTCGGCCACGAACAATTCAGGGGTTTCACGGGTTAATACGGCCAACTCGGCCTGGTGGATGCATACCGTTGGTCCGGCAATCAGCGTCGGGCAACCGACGCCGCCCAGCAGCTTGGTGAGTGTCGACACCTGCAGGGCCTTGCTCGAATACAGCAGCACGGCCCGCGGTTGCAGGTGCTCCACCGCTAACGCCAACTCACCGACCGGCAACGGCCAATCGAAGACTTCCACTGGGCAATCGGCGCTGCTGGCCAGCCAGGCGCTGAGCCACAGATGCGGCTCCAGCGGCAGGTCCGAGTGGTTGACCAGCAGCAGCGGGGCGCCTTGCAGCTGGCGATTGTTGTGATAGATGCGTGCGCCGAACTTGCTGCGCAGCCAGGACAGGAAAAATACCCGCTCCATCTGGGCGCCGAACTGGCCTTGCCAGCGCTGCTCGAGTTCCTGGAGCAGCGGCAGCAGCAACTGTTCGCACAGGGTACGTGGCGGGTACAACGCCATGGCTTGGTTGAACGCATCGTCGACCCGGCGCTCGGCCAACGCGCTGATGGCGTTCACCAGGTTCTGGCGCAGGGCGTGCCATTCGTTTTCGACGGTGTCGGGGCTGACCTGGGCGGAGTCGATCAAGCCTTTGACCTGGCTGACCGGCACACCGCGGTTGAGCCAGGTCAGGATGGTGTGGATGCGTTGCACGTGTTCGGCGCTGAACAGGCGGTGGCCCTTGGGCGTGCGCTGGGGCACGATCAGGCCGTAGCGGCGTTCCCAGGCGCGCAGGGTCACGGCGTTGACGCCGGTCTGGCGCGCCACTTCGCGAATCGGCAGCCAGCCGTCTTGGAGGGCTTGGGCGATGTCTTCGCCGGGTTCGTCTTGCAGGGCAGCTTTCATAATGTAGTTTTCATGGGTCAGATCGCATTACGCAGGCTGAGGTTTTCCGGGTGCGGTTGCAGGTAAGCCTGCTGCGCGATGTAACGGTCCGGGTGTTGGCGGAAGTGGTGTTTGAGTAGGGTCAGCGGCACCACCAGCGGCACGATGCCGGTGCGGTACTGGCCGATGACGGTTTGCATTTCCTGCTTGTCGTCGGCGCTGATCGCCTGCTTGAGGTAGCCGCTGATGTGTTGCAGCACATTGGTGTGAGTGCCGCGAGTGGCGCATTTTTTCAGGCCGGTCATCAGCTCGCTGAAATAGCCGGCGGCCAGTTCGTTGAGAGAGGTGTCCTTGCCCATGCTGCCCAGCAGGTGGCCGAGGCTTTTGTAATGCACCGGGCTGTGGGCCATCAGCAGGTATTTGTAGCGCGAGTGAAACGCCAGCAGGCGATGGCGGGTCAGGCCCTCGGCCAGCAGTTGCTGCCAGCTGGCGTACACAAAGACGCGGGTCAGGAAGTTTTCCCGCAACACCGGGTCATTCAGCCGGCCGTCTTCTTCCACCGGCAGGTTGGGGTGGCGCGCGCAGAACGCCTGCGCGTAGATGCCGCGCCCGCCGCCGTCCACAGGTGTGCCGTTCTCACGGTAGACCTTGACCCGTTCCAGGCCACACGACGGCGACTTCTGCATGAAGATGTAGCCGCACAGGTCAGTGTGTTCCAGGGCCATCTGCTGGCCGTATTCGTCCAGTGGCTGCGTAACGTTGAGATCACGGCGCACCGTGCCGACGGCCTGCGGCTGGGCAGGGTCGCCCACCAGGCGGATAGGTTCGCGGGGGATGCCCAGGCCGATGGCAACTTCGGGGCACAACGGCACGAAGTCGAAGTAGTCAGCGAGCGTCTGGCTGCACAGCAGGGATTGTTTGTGTCCGCCATTGAAGCGCACGTTCTCGCCTAACAGGCAGGCGCTGATGGCGATCTTCGGTTTTCCGGTGCTGGACATGTTCAAACCTCTCCGAGATTCCTGTACAAACTCTTAAGTCTGTACAACTAAATCTCATCATAGGTTTGATGCTGTACAAGTCAAATATTTTGTACAAGTATTTTCGGGCGGGCTACTTCCAGCCGATTCGCCAGTCTTCGGCGTTCTGCAGGGTTTGCCAGGTCAGGCGTTCAGCACGGCGAGTCATGACGGCTTGCAGCTCGATTTCCAGCACAGTGCCTTCCTCGTCACGAAACAATTCGGTGACCAAGAAGTGTTTCTCCTTGTTGCGAGGACGAGCTGCTGTCCACTTCGACAGCAGCAGTTTGGCGGGATTGATGCGGTTCATTGCAGGTGCTCGATCAAGCGTCGCGCCGCTTCCTGGCCGCTGAGCCATGCGCCTTCGACCCGACCGGACAGGCACCAGTCGCCGCACACATACAAGCCCAGGTCAGCATCGGCCAGTACCCCGAATTCATGCGCGCTGGAGGGTCGCGCGTACAGCCAGCGATGCGCCAGGCTGAAAGAAGGCGCGGGCATGGCGCTGTGCAGCAGTTCTGCGAAGGCGCCGTGCAGGTGTTCGATGACGGCTTCTTTGGGCAAGTCCAGGTGCGCCTTGCTCCACGCGCTGGTGGCGTGCAGCACCCACGTGTCGAGAGTGGTATCGCGCCCGGGTTTGCTGCGGTTGCGCGCGAGCCAGTCAAGCGGGCTGTCCTGGACGAAACAGCCTTCCATCGGCGTGTCCAGAGGTTTGTCGAAAGCCAGGGCGATGGCCCAGGTCGGGTCCATTTTCACCCCAGCAGCGGCACCCGCCAGCTTCGGCGCGGCGGCGAGCAGCGCGGTGGCCTGGGGCGCCGGCGTGGCAATCACGACGTGGCTGAACGGGCCGTGATTGCCGCCGTCGGCGTCCAGCAGGTTCCAATGCTGTTTGCCCTGGAACACTTCGGTGATGCGGCAACCGAATTCCACCGGCAAATCATCCAGCAGCGCACGGGTGATAGCACTCATGCGCGGCGTACCGACCCAGCGAATTTGCTCGTCGGGAGAGGGCGTGAGCTGACCGGACTTGAAGTTGTACAGCTGAGGTTTCCATTGCTCGGCCCAGCCATTGCTTTGCCAGCGTTGCACCTCGTTGACGAAGCGCCGGTCACGGGCGGTGAAGTATTGCGCATCCATGTCCAACGCGCCGGCGTCACTGCGCTTGCTGGACATGCGGCCGCCGCTGCCGCGGCTTTTATCGAAAAGTTGTACAGCGTGCCCCGCGTCTCGTAACGCTCGGGCGGCGGAGAGACCGGCGATGCCGGTGCCGATGATCGCGATGGGAACAGTCATGGGAGGCCTCGTTTTACCGTTGGGTACAGACTACGCCGACACCAATAGCTGTACAATATTGTTTTTTGGTATAAGTTTTGGCGTACCTGTTCTTACGGCGTGGCCTATGGTTAAAGCTGAGGCTTAACCAACAGCCGCGCCCGATTGCAATTGATCCCTGCTTATAAAATAGACCAGTGATCGGCGGCGAACGTTACATGAGGAGTGTCCCATGCATATTTTGCTGACCGGCGGTACCGGCTTGATCGGTCGCCAGCTTTGCCAACACTGGCTTGCCCAAGGGCATCGCTTGACCGTCTGGAGCCGTGAACCGGACACCGTTGCCAAGTGGTGCGGTGCGCAAGTGTTGGGCGTTGGCCGCTTGCAAGACGTGATCGGCAGCGTGGATGCGGTGGTCAATCTGGCCGGCGCGCCCATTGCTGATCGGCCCTGGACCAAAAAGCGCAAGGCCTTGTTGTGGAGCAGCCGCATCAGCCTCACCGAAACGCTGTTGGCGTGGATGGAAGGCCAGGCGCAAAAACCGCAGGTGCTGATTTCCGGTTCGGCGGTCGGTTGGTACGGAGACGGCGGCGAGCGCGAATTGACCGAGGCCAGCGGCCCGGTGCAGGACGACTTCCCGAGCCAGCTGTGTATTGCCTGGGAAGAAACGGCCCTGCGCGCCGAAGCCATGGGCATCCGTGTGGTGTTGGTGCGCACCGGCCTTGTGCTGGCGGCGAAGGGCGGCTTTTTGTCGCGGTTGTTATTGCCGTTCAAGCTGGCGCTGGGCGGGCCGATCGGCGATGGTCGGCAGTGGATGCCGTGGGTTCATATCAAAGATCAAATCGCCCTGATTGATTTTCTTCTGCACAAAGCCGACGCCAGCGGTCCTTATAATGCCTGCGCGCCACACCCGGTGCGCAACCGCGAATTCGCTAGGATCCTGGGCCAGGTGCTGCACCGTCCCGCGTTCATGCCGATGCCGGCGTTTGCATTGAAGGTCGGGCTGGGTGAGTTGTCCGGGTTGTTGCTCGGCGGGCAAAAAGCCGTGCCCGAACGGCTGTTGGCGGCCGGTTTCACTTTTCAGTTCACTGAGTTGCACGCGGCCCTGGAAGACTTGTCCAGCCGCCTCTAGCCATAGGATGTTGCATGACGGATCACGCGTTGTTACTGGTCAACCTGGGTTCACCGGCCTCCACTTCGGTGGCCGATGTGCGCAGCTACCTCAATCAGTTCCTGATGGACCCTTACGTGATCGACCTGCCGTGGCCGGTGAGGCGGTTGCTGGTGTCGCTGATCCTGATCAAGCGCCCCGAGCAGTCGGCGCATGCCTACGCGTCGATCTGGTGGGACGAGGGTTCACCGCTTGTAGTCTTGAGTCGTCGTTTGCAGCAGCAAATGACCGCGCAGTGGACCCAGGGCCCAGTGGAGCTGGCGATGCGTTATGGCGAACCGTCGCTTGAAACGACGCTGACGCGCCTGGCCGCCCAGGGGATTAAGAAAGTCACCCTGGCGCCGTTGTACCCGCAGTTTGCCGACAGCACCGTGACCACCGTGATTGAAGAAGCCAAGCGTGTGGTGCGCGACAAAAAGCTCGACGTGCAGTTTTCGATCCTGCAGCCCTTTTACGATCAGCCGGAATACCTCGAGGCACTGGTTGCGAGCGCCCGGCCGTATGTCGAGCAGGACTACGATCATTTGCTCCTGAGTTTTCACGGCCTGCCCGAGCGTCATCTGAAAAAGCTCGACCCCACCGGCGGGCATTGTTTCAAGGATGCGAACTGCTGCCAGAACGCGTCGCCCGAGGTGCTTGCCACCTGCTATCGCGCGCAGTGCTTCAGCGTTGCACGGGAATTTGCCGCGCGCATGGGCCTGCCGGATGGCAAGTGGTCGGTGGCATTCCAGTCGCGCTTGGGCCGGGCGAAATGGATCGAACCCTACACCGAAGCCCGCCTGGAAGCCCTGGCCCAGCAAGGCGTGAAAAAGCTGCTGGTGATGTGCCCGGCGTTTGTTGCCGATTGCATTGAGACGCTGGAAGAGATTGGTGATCGTGGGTTGGAGCAGTTCCGCGAAGCAGGGGGCGAGGAGTTGGTGTTGGTGCCGTGCCTCAATGATGATCCGCAGTGGGCTGCGGCGCTGAACACGTTGTGTGAGCGGGCGCCCTTGGCGCTGTGATCAGATTGTCGAAACGATAGAGATCAACTGTGGGAGCGGGCTTGCCCGCGAATGCGAGGTGTCAGTCAACGAATGTATTGGCTGATGCAGCGCCTTCGCGAGCAAGCCCGCTCCCACAGTGTTTTTTAGGGTTTATTCGTGATGCGGTTCACCCAGGAACGTCAGCGAACTGAATAGCCCGCGCGTCGCCACATCGGCATTGTCCTTGAGCGGGATCTCCACCTGCGCCGTGATCACATTCAACCCTTCATTACGCACCAGCACCTGGGCGCGACCGTCTTTGTCGGTCTCGGTGCTCAAGGTGTTTGGTGCATTGCGATAGTCGCCCACCAGCTTGATCCCCGCCGCAGGCTTGCCATCCAATAGCACACGCACCGGCAGTGATCGGCCAGGTCCTACAGTCAGTGGATCCACTTCAGGCAGGATCAGCAGCTTGATCTGATCCAGCTTCGGCAACTTCGCCCCCGGCTGATAAATCGCCAGGCTGTACTTGAAGGTCTGGGTCGATGCAATTGCCCCCGGCACATGGCTGCGGCCCTGGTTGATCCACTTCTTGTCCGGCGTTTGCGACCACATGCCGTTATCCAGGGCAACCGCTAAAACGGCGGGTGATTTGAGCGGCTTGAGGCGTGCGTGGTCGGCAAGGCGTTCTACGCTGACCGGGATCATCCTGGCGCTGGCGTCATACGCCCAGGCGCCGCTGATTTTCTCGGCCTTGAAGGCGTTGTCCTCGGCGCCGTGGCCGTAGATCACTTCGATATTGCCGCGTCGCTGTTCGGTCCACAGGCCGTGGGCAGAAACTTGGCTGGCAAACAGCAGGCCGAGCACGGCCAGGGATTTCAAGGCTTGCATGGGAGCGTCCTTTTACAGGTTGAGGGTCAGGCTGACGGTGACATTGCGCGGCTCACCGGGCGTGACCCAGTAGTTGCTGTAGGAGCGCTCGTAGTACTTTTCGTCGAATACGTTGTTGAGGTTCAGGCCCACGGTGACGTTGTCGCTGGCTTTGTAATGCGCCAGCAGGTCGACGGTGTGGTAGGCGGGCAGTTCGAAACGGCTGCCGGCCTCGCCGGAGCGGTCACCGACGTAGGTGAAAGCTGCGCCCAGGTCCGAGCCGCGCAACGCGCCATTCTGGAACTCATACACGCCCAACAGGCTGGCGCTGCGCTTGGCCACGCCGAGAATTCGGCTGCCGGTGGGGATGGCTTTGTCGCCCTTAGTCACTTCGGCGTCGATGTAGGCGAAGGCGCCGATGACGCGTACGGCGTCGGTCACTTGCCCGCTCAGTTGCAGGTCGACACCCTGGCTGCGCGCCTTGCCCATGGCGCGCTGGGTGTCGGTGGCGGGATCGAGGGCGAGGACATTTTTCTTTTCGATGTGGAAGGCGGCGAGGGTGGTGCTCAGGCGATCGTCGAACAGCTCGCTCTTGAGCCCTATTTCATAACCGACGCCTTCTTCTGGCTCGAAGGATTTACCGCCGGCATCCAGGCCGTTGTTCGGTTTGAACGACGTTGACGCGTTGGCGAACACGCCGACCTGCGGCGTGAGTTGGTAGAGCAAGCCGGCGCGTTGGGTCAGGGCATCATGGGTTTGCCGGCCCTTGGCGTGGTTGCGGGTGAAGTCATCGGTGCTTTGTTCGACGTGCTCGAAGCGTGCACCGAGCATGCCGCGCAGGCGGTCGGTGAAGACGATCTGGTCCTGC
This sequence comes from Pseudomonas sp. HT11, assembly GCF_044875395.1. Lineage (NCBI taxonomy): Bacteria > Pseudomonadati > Pseudomonadota > Gammaproteobacteria > Pseudomonadales > Pseudomonadaceae > Pseudomonas > Pseudomonas sp. HT11. The sequence continues at coordinate 880,524 of NZ_CP173217.1, forward strand.
AGGTTCAGTGCCTGGCTCTTCACCTGTTCGAAAACGTCGGTGCCGGAGCGCGCGCCGTTGGGTTTGGTCTGGCCATAGATCGGTTTATAGATGTCGATGGGGTAGAGGCTGCCGGCAATCGCCGTCACGCGTTCTTTTTTGCGGTAGTCCTCGTACTCGCTGCCGATCAGCAGTTCATGCTGCCAACTGCCGATATCGAACAGGCCGCGCAGTTCGAGCTGGGTGATGCTGTCATGCCAGCCGGTAGAGCGTTGGCGGTAGCGGCGGTTGACGGTGTGGCCGTCGGCATTCAGCGCGCGGCTTTCCGAGGCGTCGCCCCACAGGCTGCCCTGTTTATAGTGGCTGGCGAGGCGCAGTTGCCAGGCGTCGTTGAGGTGGTGTTCCACGGCGGCCTGTAGGCGGTTGTTGTGGTTGCGGATGTTGCCGTCGTTGGGCTCGCCGAGGAAAGTGGAGCGGGACATGCCATGGGGCGCGACGATGCCACGGTCGAAGGTTGAGCTGTGGCGCACGAACTCGCTTTCCACAAGCAGGCGAGTGTCCGGGTCCAATTGCCAGCTGAAAGACGGCGCGACGAATACGCGCTTGGCGTCAACGTGATCGCGAAAGCTGTGATTGTCTTCCACCGCCAGGTTCACGCGCGACAGCATGCGGCCGTCGCCGTCCAGTGGCGTGTTCACATCAAGGGCTGTGCGGTAGCGGTCCCAGCTGCCGGCACTGGTTTGCACGGTGGTGAAGGCTTGCGGCTGGGGTTTTTTGCTGACGATATTGACGGTGCCGCCGGGATCGCCACGCCCGTAGAGGCTGGCGGCGGGACCTTTGAGCACTTCAATGCGCTCAATATTGGCCGCGTCTGGCGTGCTCGGGTAGCCACGGTTGGCGCTGAAACCATCCTGGTAGAACTGCGAAGTGGTGAAGCCGCGCACGCTGTACTCGTAAAGCGTCAGGCCGCCGAAGTTGTTTTGCTTGGACACGCCGCCGGCGAATTCCAGGGCGCGTTCGACATTGGTGCTGCCCAAGTCGTTGAGCACCGTGGCGGGAATCACGCTGATTGATTGAGGAATGTCACGCAGGGCCGTGTCAGTTTTGGTCGCGCTGGCAGAGCGGGTGGCGCGATAGCCTTTGACGGGGCCCGTGGCAGATTCATAGGCGTCGCCGGTGACGCTGATGGTGTCCAGTTCGACAGTGTTGTCTTTGGCGTAGCTGTCTTCGGCGTAGGCGGGGTCGAGCAGCAATCCCAAGGCCAGACCAGCCAGTGGGGTAAATCTACGAGGCGGCATGATAGAGCGTTCCAATGTCTATATTGAAACAATATAACATGCCTAATGAGAATGGATTTCTTTTGAAATATTAGGTTACAGGAGCCCGCGAACGGGCTCCCAACCCCGTTATTCCTCTTCTTTCACCGGCGCCGGCGGTGGGCGCAGGCCGATTTCTGCCAGCAGTTTGAGCTCTTTGCCGTTGCGCATTACCTGGATTGCCACCTTGTCGGTCGGCTTGATCCGCGCGACCTGGTTCATCGACTTACGGCCATCACCTGCCGGTTCGCCATCGATGCTGAGGATCACATCGCCCAGTTGCAGACCGGCTTTCTGCGCCGGGCCGTCGCGGAAGATCCCGGCGACCACGATGCCCGGGCGTCCGGTCAAACCGAACGACTCAGCCAATTCCTTGGTCAGCGGCTGTACTTCGATGCCCAGCCAGCCGCGAATTACCTGGCCGTGCTCGATGATCGACTTCATCACTTCCATGGCCAGCTTCACCGGGATCGCAAAACCGATGCCCTGGGAGCCGCCGGATTTGGAGAAAATCGCCGTATTGATACCGGTCAGGTTGCCATTGGCATCCACCAACGCGCCGCCGGAGTTGCCCGGGTTGATCGCCGCGTCGGTCTGGATAAAGTCTTCGTAGCTGTTGAGCCCCAGCTGATTACGCCCGGTGGCGCTGATGATGCCCATGGTCACCGTCTGGCCGACGCCAAACGGGTTGCCGATCGCCAGTGCCACGTCACCGACGCGCAGCCCTTCAGAGCGGCCGATGGTGATCGAGGGCAGGCTTTTCAAATCGATCTTCAACACCGCGAGGTCGGTTTCCGGGTCGCTGCCAACCACGCGGGCCAGGGTTTCGCGGCCGTCGCGCAGGGCCACGACGATCTGGTCGGCGCCGGTGGTCACGTGGTTGTTGGTGAGGATGTAGCCTTCGGGGCTCATGATCACGCCGGAACCCAGGCTGGATTCCATGCGGCGCTGCTTGGGGCCGTTGTCGCCGAAATAGCGGCGAAATTGCGGGTCTTCAAACAGCGGATGCGCCGGTTTGTTGATGACCTTGGTGGTGTACAGGTTGACCACTGCGGGTGCGGCGATGACCACGGCGTCCGCATAAGTCACCGGACCTTGCACCACCGAACTGGTTTGCGGTGCCTGTTGCAGGTTCACATCAAGGCTGGGTAAGCCCACCCACTGGGGATAACGCTGAATAATCAGCATCGCGATCAGCACGCCAGCCAACAATGGCCATCCAAAAAAACGCAGTGCCTTAAGCATCAAGTAAGTCCTGACAGGTTGCAGGGGGCGGGAGAGCGCCCATAATGTCGCGCATTATACGAGGCTGCGAGCGCCTCGGAACGGGATATTTAGGAGTCTTTTATGGCCGTCCCTCTTACCACCCTCGTCGAGGAAGCGGACCGCTACCTTGGCAGCGCAAAAATTGCCGATTATTGCCCCAATGGCCTGCAGGTCGAGGGCCGTCCGCAGGTGATGCGCATCGTCAGCGGCGTGACCGCAAGCCAGGCTCTGCTGGATGCCGCGGTCGAAGCCCAGGCCGACCTGGTGCTGGTGCACCACGGTTATTTCTGGAAGGGCGAAAACCCGTGTATCACCGGCATGAAACAGCGCCGCCTGAAAACCCTGCTCAAGCACGACATCAGCCTGCTCGCCTACCACCTGCCGCTGGACCTGCACGCGGACGTGGGCAATAACGTGCAACTCGCCCGGCAGCTGGACATTACCGTCGAAGGCCCGCTGGACCCGGGCAACCCCAAAATCGTCGGCCTGGTCGGTTCCCTTGCCGAGCCCCTGTCGCCCCGCGACTTTGCCCGCCGTGTGCAGGACGTGATGGGCCGTGAGCCGCTGCTGATCGAAGGCAGCGAAATGATCCGCCGCGTTGGTTGGTGCACCGGCGGTGGCCAGGGCTATATCGACCAGGCGATTGCCGCCGGCGTCGACCTGTACCTGAGCGGCGAAGCTTCCGAGCAAACCTTTCACAGCGCGCGGGAAAACGACATCAGCTTTATCGCCGCCGGGCACCACGCCACCGAGCGTTATGGCGTGCAGGCGTTGGGCGAGTACCTGGCGCGGCGTTTCGCGCTGGAGCATCTGTTCATCGATTGCCCCAACCCGATCTAAGCCTCGCCGCAGGCCCAATGTGGGAGCTGGCTTGCCTGCGATAGCATCACCTCAATTTACCTGACTGACCGAGGTGCCTGTATCGCAGGCAAGCCAGCTCCCACAAAAGCCAGCTCCCGCAGTTGACCGGGTTTCACGCCAAACCAGGCGGCATATTCATATACCGTTTCGATCTAGCCAGCTCCCTGAATAGAAGAAGGTGCTGTGCTAGCATGCCCCGCTCGAACACGGCCCGCTGGCCGTCCATAAGATCGTTTTTCCGTGAGTAGCCATGGTCGACAAACTGACGCATCTGAAACAGCTGGAGGCGGAAAGCATCCACATCATCCGCGAGGTCGCCGCCGAGTTCGACAACCCGGTGATGCTCTACTCGATCGGTAAAGACTCCGCCGTGATGCTTCACCTGGCGCGCAAGGCGTTCTTCCCGGGCAAGCTGCCGTTCCCGGTGATGCACGTCGACACCCGCTGGAAATTCCAGGAGATGTACAAGTTTCGCGACAAAATGGTCGAAGAGCTTGGCCTGGACCTGATCACCCACGTCAACCCGGACGGCGTGGCGCAGGGCATCAACCCGTTCACCCACGGCAGCGCCAAGCACACCGACATCATGAAAACCGAAGGCCTCAAGCAGGCATTGGACAAGCATGGTTTCGACGCAGCCTTCGGCGGTGCCCGTCGCGATGAAGAGAAATCCCGCGCCAAAGAGCGCGTGTACTCGTTCCGCGACAGCAAGCACCGTTGGGACCCGAAAAACCAGCGCCCGGAGCTGTGGAACGTCTACAACGGCAACGTCAACAAGGGTGAGTCGATCCGTGTGTTCCCGCTGTCCAACTGGACCGAGCTGGACATCTGGCAGTACATCTACCTGGAAGGCATTCCGATTGTGCCGCTGTACTTCGCCGCCGAACGCGACGTGATCGAGAAGAACGGCACGTTGATCATGATCGACGACGACCGCATCCTCGAGCACTTGTCCGACGAAGACAAAGCCCGAATCGTCAAAAAGAAAGTACGTTTCCGTACCCTGGGCTGCTACCCGTTGACGGGCGCGGTGGAGTCCGAAGCCGAGACGCTGACGGACATCATTCAGGAAATGCTCCTGACGCGAACTTCCGAGCGCCAGGGCCGGGTCATCGACCACGATGGCGCAGGCTCGATGGAAGATAAAAAACGTCAGGGTTATTTCTAAGGGGCTGTCACCAATGTCGCATCAATCTGATTTGATCAGCGAGGACATCCTCGCCTACCTGGGCCAGCACGAGCGCAAGGAAATGTTGCGCTTCCTGACCTGCGGCAACGTCGACGACGGCAAGAGCACCCTGATCGGGCGCCTGCTGCACGACTCCAAGATGATCTACGAAGATCACCTGGAAGCCATCACCCGCGATTCGAAGAAATCCGGCACCACCGGCGATGACATCGACCTGGCTTTGCTCGTCGACGGCCTGCAGGCCGAGCGCGAGCAGGGCATCACCATCGATGTGGCCTACCGCTACTTCTCCACCGCCAAGCGCAAATTCATCATTGCCGACACCCCCGGCCATGAGCAGTACACCCGCAACATGGCCACCGGTGCCTCCACCTGTGACCTGGCGATCATTCTGATCGACGCGCGTTATGGCGTGCAGACTCAGACCCGTCGCCACAGCTTTATCGCCTCGTTGCTGGGCATCAAACATATCGTGGTGGCCATCAACAAGATGGACATCAACGGCTTTGACCAAAGCGTATTCGAGCAGATCAAGGCCGATTACCTGAAGTTTGCCGACGGTATCGCGTTCAAGCCAAGCACCCTGGCCTTCGTGCCGATGTCGGCGCTCAAGGGCGACAACGTGGTGAACAAGAGCGAGCGTTCGCCCTGGTACACCGGCCAGTCGCTGATGGAAATTCTCGAAACCGTCGAGATCGCCAACGACCGCAACTACACCGACCTGCGTTTCCCGGTGCAGTACGTCAACCGTCCGAACCTGAACTTCCGTGGTTTCGCCGGCACCCTGGCCAGCGGCATTGTGCACAAGGGCGACGAAGTCGTGGTGCTGCCGTCGGGCAAGAGCAGCCGCGTCAAATCCATCGTCACCTTCGAAGGTGAGCTGGAGCACGCAGGCCCAGGCCAGGCCGTGACCCTGACCATGGAAGACGAGATCGACATCTCCCGTGGCGACCTGTTGGTGCATGCCGACAACGTGCCGCAAGTGACCGACGCCTTCGACGCCATGCTGGTGTGGATGGCCGAAGAGCCGATGCTGCCGGGCAAGAAATACGACATCAAACGCGCGACCAGCTACGTGCCGGGTTCCATCACCAGCATCGTGCACCGCGTGGACGTGAACACCCTGGCCGAAGGCCCGGCGAGTTCGCTGCAACTGAACGAGATTGGCCGGGTCAAGGTCAGCCTCGACGCCGCCATCGCGCTGGACGGTTACGACAGTAACCGCACCACCGGTGCGTTTATCGTCATCGACCGTTTGACCAACGGCACGGTGGCCGCGGGCATGATCATCGCGCCGCCGGTCCACCATGGTGGTTCAGCGCAACACGGCAGCCTTGCTCATGTCGCCACTGAAGAGCGCGCTCTGCGCTTCGGCCAGCAGCCGGCCACCGTGTTGTTCAGCGGCCTGTCGGGCGCGGGCAAGAGCACCTTGGCCTATGCGGTTGAGCGCAAGTTGTTCGACATGGGCCGTGCAGTGTTCGTACTGGATGGCCAGAACCTGCGCCACGACCTGAACAAAGGGTTGCCGCAGGATCGAAGCGGCCGTACTGAAAACTGGCGTCGCGCTGCTCACGTGGCGCGCCAGTTCAACGAAGCCGGCCTGCTGACCCTGGCTGCGTTCGTTGCGCCGGATGCCGAGGGCCGCGAACAGGCCAAGGCGCTGATTGGCGCCGACCGCCTGCTCACCGTCTATGTGCAAGCGTCGCCGCTGGTGTGCGCCGAGCGTGATCCGCAAGGCCTGTACGCGGCGGGTGGGGATAACATCCCTGGCGAGTCTTTCCCGTACGACGTGCCGTTGAATGCCGATCTGGTGATCGACACCCAGGCCACGTCGCTGGAAGACAGCGTCAAGCAAGTGCTGGAGCTGTTGCGTCAGCGCGGCGCGATCTAAACCTCGCCGCCACAAAAAAGCCCGCCACCGATCACTCGGTGGCGGGCTTTTTCATGGAGTCTTGAAGACAACTCGGCCAACTGTGGGAGGGGGCAAGCCCCCTCCCACAGTTGATTATTGTTTGCCTGGGTAATCGGTGTGCAGCTTGTCCAGCAACGCATCCTTGTCTTCCCAAAGCTGGTTGATCCAGCCCTGAAACGCCAACCGGTACTCCCCGTCCTGCTCATAATTCTTGCCGATAAACCCGGCCGGAATCTGCACTTCTTCAAAGTGCACCACCACATCCTTCACATTCCCACACAGCAAGTCCCAGTACCCAGGGCGCCCGGCAGGGTAGTGAATAGTCACGTTGACCAGGGACTTCAACTGCTCACCCATGGCGTCCAGCACAAACGCAATGCCGCCGGCTTTGGGCTTGAGCAAGTAGCGAAATGGGGATTTCTGCTGCGCATGCTTGCCCGTCGTAAAGCGTGTGCCTTCGGCAAAGTTGAAGATGCCCACCGGGTTGTCACGAAACTTCGCACAGGTCTTGCGGGTGGTTTCCAGGTCTTTGCCTTTCTTTTCCGGGTGTTTCTCGAGGTACGCCTTGGTGTAGCGCTTCATGAACGGGAAGCCCAGCGCCCACCACGCCAGGCCAATCACCGGCACCCAGATCAGCTCCTGCTTGAGGAAGAACTTCAGCGGGCGAGTCCGGCGATTGAGCACGTACTGCAGCACCATGATGTCCACCCAGCTCTGGTGGTTACTGGTCACCAGGTACGAGTGCTCGTAGTCCAGCCCTTCAAGGCCGGTCAGGTGCCAGCGCGTGCGCCGTACCAGGTTCATCCAGCCCTTGTTATTGGTGACCCAGGCTTCGTGGGTGTGGTTCATCAGCCATTCGCTGAAGCGCTTGGCAAATGGCAGCGCCTTGAACAGCGCGACGATAAACAGAAACGAGCACAACACAATCGTGTTCAGCGCCAACAACAAGGACGCGATCACCCCGCGCACGGCGGCAGGTAGAAAATCCAGCATTTAAATATCCATAGGTCGGTTGGCGGCTTGAATCGCAGTCAGGGCGATGGTGTACACGATGTCGTCGACCTGAGCGCCGCGCGGCAGGTCGTTCACCGGTTTGCGCAGGCCTTGCAGCATCGGCCCCAGGCTTACGCAATCGGCGCTGCGCTGCACGGCCTTGTGCGTGGTGTTGCCGGTGTTCAGGTCCGGGAACACAAACACCGTGGCTTTGCCGGCGACCAAGCTGTTGGGCGCCAGTTGCCGGGCCACGGTTTCGTTGGCGGCGGCGTCGTATTGCAACGGCCCGTCGATCAGCAGCGAGCTTTGCTGTTCGTGGGCGAGCAGGGTGGCTTCGCGGACTTTTTCCACTTCCTCGCCACTGGCCGAATCGCCGCTGGAATAGCTGATCATCGCCACGCGCGGGGTGATGCCGAACGCGGCGGCCGAGTCGGCGCTTTGCAGGGCGATTTCCGCCAGTTCCGCCGCGCTCGGGTGCGGGTTCATCACACAGTCGCCGTAGACCAGCACCTGCTCGGGGAACAGCATGAAGAACACTGACGACACCAGGGTGCAGCCCGGCGCCGTTTTAATCAGCTGCAGGGCAGGGCGGATGGTGTTGGCGGTGGAGTGGATGACGCCGGAGACCAGGCCATCCACTTCATCCAGCGCGAGCATCATGGTGGCGATCACCACGGTGTCTTCCAGTTGCTGCTCGGCCATCGGTGCGTTGAGGCTCTTGCTCTTGCGCAGCGCGACCATCGGTTCGACATAACGCTGGCGAATCAGGTCCGGGTCGAGAATCTCCAGGCCTTCGGGCAGCTCGATGCCGTGGGCGCGGGCCACCGCTTCCACATCCGCCGGTTTGGCCAGCAGCACGCAACGGGCAATGCCGCGCGCCTGGCAGATGGCGGCAGCTTGCACGGTCAACGGCTCGCTGCCTTCGGGCAACACGATGCGTTTGTTGGCGGCCTGGGCGCGTTGGATCAACTGGTAGCGGAACACGGCCGGCGACAGGCGCATCTCCCGTGGCGTGCCGCAGCGTTGGTGCAGCCAGCGCGCGTCGAGGTGGCTGGCGACGAAATCGGTGATGATTTCTGCGCGCTCGCGGTCATCAATCGGAATTTCTTTGTTAAGGCTGTTGAGCTGGTTGGCGGTGTCGTAGGAGCCGGTGCTCACCGACAACACCGGCAGCCCGGCCTGGAACGCGCCCCGGCACAGATCCATGATGCGCGGGTCGGGCAGGGTGTCGCTGGTCAGCAGCAGGCCGGCCAGCGGCACGCCGTTGATCGCGGCCAGGCTGACGGCGAGGATGATGTCGTCGCGATCGCCAGGGGTAACCACCAGCACGCCGGGCTTGAGCAGCTCCACGGTGTTACGCATGGTGCGCGCGCAGATGATGATTTTGGTCATGCGCCGGGTTTCGTAATCGCCGGCATTGAGGATCTGTGCGCCCATCAGGTCGGCCACGTCGCGGGTGCGCGGCGCGTTGAGTTCGGGCTGGTACGGGATGCAGCCAAGCAGGCGGAAGTCACCACTGCGCAACAGTGGCGAATGTTCTTTGAGGCGCGCCGAGAACGCTTCCATGCTTTCGTCGGTGCGCACTTTGTTGAGAATCACGCCCAGCACTTTCGGGTCTTTGGGGCCGCCGAACAGTTGCGCCTGCAGTTCCACGCGGCCAGAGAGCTCGGTGAGCACTTCGTTTTCCGGCGCCGAGACCAGGATCACTTCCGCATCCAGACTCTTGGCCAGGTGCAGGTTGACCCGCGCCGCATAGCTGGCGCTGCGGGTTGGTACCATGCCTTCGACGATCAGCACGTCCTTGCCCACGGCGGCTTGCTGGTAAAGGGTGATGATTTCTTCCAGCAGCTCGTCCAGCTGGCCGTCGCCGAGCATGCGCTCTACATGGGCCAGGCCCAAAGGCTGGGGCGGTTTCAGGCCGTGGGTGCGGGCCACCAGCTCGGTGGAGCGCTCGGGGCCGGTGTCGCCCGGGTGCGGCTGGGCAATGGGTTTGAAGAAACCGACTTTCAGCCCGGCCCGTTCGAGGGTACGCACCAGCCCAAGGCTGATGGAGGTCAGACCCACACCAAAATCGGTGGGCGCGATAAAAAAAGTCTGCATGCGAATTCTCTGGAGGTGCATGGCTTCGGTGGCGCTCTATGGTTGAGCGCCTACCGGGAATCAGACGCCAAGGTTATCGTTATTCGAGCGCTTGCGCACACCAGCCACACGCAAAGGGTTGGCCTATTTTTTCAAGGCGTTGCGCGGGGTCCAGTACCCAGGCGCGCGACTGCCATGGCGGTTGGTGGCGCAGGTGCTGGGTGTGGCCGCAGGACAGCTCGGCGACCCAGTGCCGGTCGTCATCCTGGTGAAGTCCGAGGATGAAGGATGCCGTTGATCGGTCCCGTCTGTCCGGGTTGTGTTCGCTTTCGGGCAAATCCTTGTTTAGACTTGTCCGTTCTTCATTCTTATGCAAAAGGTCTCGCCCCATGACGATCGCCGCTAACAAGGCTGTCTCCATCGACTATACCCTGACCAACGACGCTGGTGAGGTCATCGACAGCTCCGCCGGCGGCGCGCCGCTGGTCTACCTGCAAGGCGCAGGTAACATCATCCCGGGCCTGGAAAAGGCTCTGGAAGGCAAGAACGTCGGTGACGAACTGACCGTCGCCGTAGAACCTGAAGACGCTTACGGCGAATACTCCGCCGAACTGGTCAGCACCTTGAGCCGCAGCATGTTCGAAGGCGTTGACGAGCTGGAAGTGGGCATGCAGTTCCACGCTTCCGCGCCGGACGGCCAAATGCAGATCGTCACCATCCGCGATCTGGACGGCGATGACGTGACCGTTGACGGTAACCACCCTCTGGCTGGCCAGCGCCTGAACTTCCAAGTGAAGATCGTTGCCATCCGCGACGCTTCCCAGGAAGAAGTGGCCCACGGCCACGTTCACGGTGAAGGCGGTCATCACCATTGATTGTGGTTTGATCAATAGGTAGCAAAAACGCCCCGACTGGTTCGGGGCGTTTTTTTGTGCCTTGAAAATGTATCCCAGTCCAAATGTGGGAGCGGGCTTGCTCGCGATAGCGGTGTATCAGCCAAGTATTCGGTCGCTGACACGCTGTAATCGCGGGCAAGCCCGCTCCCACATTGAACTGCGCACGCCCTATATGCGGCACAAACAAAAATGCCCCGCACCTTTCGGTGCGGGGCATTTCTTAACTGTTACGCGGCCTGGGCTACGTGGCAGTTTTTACCACTTAGGCTGCTGCAGCGACGTTCAGAGCCTTGATGTGGCCATTCAGGCGGCTCTTATGACGAGCGGCCTTGTTCTTGTGGATGATGCCTTTATCGGCCATACGGTCGATAACTGGCACGGCCAGAACGTAAGCAGCTTGGGCTTTTTCAGCGTCTTTGGTGTCGATGGCTTTAACTACATTCTTGATGTAGGTACGAACCATGGAACGCAGGCTGGCGTTGTGGCTGCGACGCTTCTCAGCCTGTTTTGCACGTTTTTTGGCGGAAGGTGTGTTGGCCACCGTCGAGCTCCTCGAAAGACTTTTTAGGAAATAGCAAACAAAATAGGCCGCGAATCATGCCGATGACTTGATGGGTTGTCAAGGGCGGCTGATGCGAACTGCTGAGTGGTCGATCTGAAGAGGCGGGTGATTTATTTCCGGCGCTTGACCTGTAAACTCGCGAGCTTTGGCTCTGTGCTGTTGCAGGCGCGCAGTATCGCATAAGTGGGCGCTTTGTTCGCCTGCTCTTTATCTATAGGCGCAAACTCTTTCAATGAATCTGCTCAAATCGTTGGCTGCCGTCAGCTCTATCACGATGATCTCCCGGGTTTTGGGGTTCGTGCGTGACACCCTGCTGGCGCGCATTTTTGGCGCCAGCATGGCCACGGATGCGTTCTTTATTGCCTTTAAACTGCCCAACCTGCTGCGACGCATCTTTGCCGAGGGGGCATTTTCCCAGGCGTTCGTGCCAATTCTGGCCGAGTACAAAAACCAGCAGGGCGAAGAAGCCACCCGCACCTTTATCGCGTACGTTTCGGGCCTGCTGACGCTGGTGCTGATGCTAGTCACCATCGCCGGCATGCTCGCCGCGCCCTGGGTGATCTGGGCCACGGCGCCGGGTTTTGCCAATACCCCGGAAAAATTCGCGCTGACCACTGATCTGCTGCGCGTGACCTTTCCTTATATATTGCTGATTTCCCTGTCGTCCCTGGCTGGGGCGATCCTCAACACCTGGAACCGCTTCTCGGTGCCAGCCTTCGTGCCGACGCTGCTGAACGTCAGCATGATTATTTTTGCGCTGTTCCTCACGCCGTACTTCGATCCGCCGGTGATGGCCCTGGGTTGGGCGGTGCTGGCGGGTGGCCTGGCGCAACTGCTGTACCAGCTGCCGCACCTGAAAAAGATCGGCATGCTCGTGCTGCCGCGCCTGAACCTCAAAGACACCGGCGTCTGGCGCGTGATGCGCAATATGTTGCCGGCGATCCTCGGGGTCTCCGTCAGTCAGATATCGCTGATCATCAACACCGCGTTCGCCTCGCTGCTGGTTTCAGGCTCAGTGTCCTGGATGTACTACGCCGACCGTCTGATGGAGCTGCCATCCGGCGTGCTCGGGGTGGCCCTGGGCACCATTTTGCTGCCAACCTTGTCGCGCACCTATGCGAGCAAGGACCGCCAGGAGTATTCGCGGATCCTCGATTGGGGCCTGCGCCTGTGCTTTATGTTGGTACTGCCGTGTTCTCTGGCCTTGGGCATCCTGGCCGAACCGCTGACCGTGTCGCTGTTTCAATACGGCCAATTCAGCGCGTTTGACGCCTCGATGACCCAGCGTGCGCTGGTCGCCTACTCCGTCGGGCTGCTCGGCATTATTGTGATCAAGGTGCTGGCGCCGGGGTTCTACGCCCAGCAAAACATCCGCACACCGGTCAAGATCGCAATCTTCACTCTGATCGTCACTCAACTGCTTAACCTGGTGTTCATCGGTCCGCTGGCTCACGCCGGCCTGGCCCTGGCCATCAGCGCTGGTGCCTGCATCAATGCCGGCCTGTTGTTTTACCAACTGCGTAAACAACAGATGTATCAGCCGCAGCCGGGCTGGGGCATGTTCGCCCTCAAGCTGCTCGTGGCGGTGGCGACCATGTCGGCCGTGTTGCTGGGCCTGATGCACTTTATGCCCGCCTGGGACCAAGGCCATATGCTGGAGCGCTTCATGCGCCTGGGCATTTTGGTGGTTGCCGGCGTGGTGGTGTACTTCGGGATGTTGCTGCTGCAAGGCTTTCGTCTGCGTGATTTCAATCGCAAGTCCCTGGGATAGAGAGTTTGCCGCGATAAAACGATGGTTTTATCGATTCGATCCATTTGGCCTGCGCTGTTGCCTGTCGTCCGGGGCCGGGTGTGGTTATAATCGACCACTTTATGAGCAAGAAGCGCGTTATGCAGCTGGTTCGAGGTCTCCACAACCTGCGCCCCGAGCATCGGGGCTGCGTCGCCACTATTGGCAACTTTGACGGTGTTCACCGTGGCCACCAGGCTATCCTGGGCCGGCTGCGTGAACGCGCGGTCGAGTTGGGCGTGCCCAGCTGCGTGGTGATTTTTGAGCCGCAGCCACGGGAATTCTTTACCCCTGAAACGGCGCCGGCACGGTTGGCACGTTTGCGCGACAAGCTGCAGCTGCTGGCCGAAGAGGGCGTGGACCGTGTTCTTTGCCTGGCCTTCAACCAGCGTCTGCAAAGCCTCAGCGCCGCGGAGTTCGTCGACCGTATCCTGGTAGATGGCCTGGGCGTACAGCACCTGGAGGTCGGCGACGACTTCCGTTTCGGTTGCGACCGCGTCGGGGATTTCGACTTCCTGCAACACGCCGGTGTGAATCAAGGTTTTACCGTCGAAGCCGCGCAAACCGTCGAACTGGACGGCCTGCGCGTGAGCAGTACCCAGGTGCGTAACGCCCTGGCCGCTGCCGACTTCGCCTTGGCCGAGCGTTTGCTCGGTCGCCCGTTCCGCATTGCCGGGCGGGTACTGCACGGCCAGAAGCTGGCGCGCCAACTGGGCACGCCAACCGCCAACGTGCAACTCAAGCGCCGTCGTGTGCCACTCACCGGGGTTTACCTGGTGAGCGTCGACATCGACGGCCAATCGTGGCCGGGAGTCGCCAACATAGGCGTCAGGCCCACGGTTGCAGGTGATGGCAAGGCCCACCTGGAAGTTCACCTTTTGGATTTTGCCGGTGATTTGTATGACCGGCGTTTGACGGTGGTTTTCCACCAGAAGCTGCGTGAAGAGCAGCGTTTCGCCTCGCTTGAGGCGTTGAAAACGGCGATCAATGCGGATGTCGCCGCCGCCCGTGCACTAGCCGCACCTAGCGCCCATCGCTAACCGAAGAGCCTTAAATGACCGACTATAAAGCCACGCTAAACCTTCCGGACACCGCCTTCCCAATGAAGGCCGGCCTGCCACAGCGCGAACCGCAGATCCTGCAGCGCTGGGACAGTATTGGCCTGTACGGAAAGTTGCGCGAAATTGGCAAGGATCGTCCGAAATTCGTCCTGCACGACGGCCCTCCTTATGCCAACGGCACGATTCACATCGGTCATGCGCTGAACAAAATTCTCAAGGACATGATCCTGCGCTCTAAAACCCTGTCGGGTTTCGACGCACCTTATGTTCCGGGCTGGGACTGCCATGGCCTGCCAATCGAGCACAAAGTCGAAGTGACTTACGGCAAGAACCTGGGCGCGGATAAAACCCGCGAACTGTGCCGTGCCTACGCCACCGAACAGATCGAAGGGCAGAAGTCCGAATTCATCCGCCTGGGCGTGTTGGGCGAGTGGGACAACCCGTACAAAACCATGAACTTCAAGAACGAGGCCGGGGAAATCCGTGCCTTGGCTGAAATCGTCAAGGGCGGTTTCGTGTTCAAGGGCCTCAAGCCCGTGAACTGGTGCTTCGACTGCGGTTCGGCCCTGGCCGAGGCGGAAGTCGAGTACGAAGACAAGAAGTCCTCGACCATCGACGTGGCCTTCCCGATCGCCGACGACGCCAAGCTGGCTGAGGCCTTTGGCCTGGCAAGCCTGAGCAAACCGGCTGCCATCGTGATCTGGACCACCACCCCGTGGACCATCCCGGCCAACCAGGCGCTCAACGTTCACCCGGAATTCACCTACGCCCTGGTGGACGTCGGTGGTCGCCTGCTGGTGCTCGCTGAAGAAATGGTCGAAGCCTGCCTGGCGCGTTACGAGCTGCAAGGTTCGGTGATCGCCACGACGACCGGTACCGCGCTGGAACTGATCAACTTCCGCCACCCGTTCTATGACCGCCTGTCGCCGGTGTACCTGGCTGACTACGTTGAGCTGGGTTCGGGCACGGGTGTGGTTCACTCCGCACCGGCCTACGGCGTTGACGACTTTGTGACCTGCAAAGCCTACGGCATGGTCAACGACGACATCCTCAACCCGGTGCAGAGCAATGGCGTTTACGCGCCGTCGCTGGAGTTCTTCGGCGGCCAGTTCATCTTCAAGGCTAACGAGCCAATCATCGATAAGCTGCGTGAAGTCGGTTCGCTGCTGCACACCGAAACCATCAAGCACAGCTACATGCACTGCTGGCGCCACAAGACCCCGTTGATCTACCGCGCCACTGCGCAGTGGTTTATCGGCATGGACAAAGAGCCGACCAGCGGCGACACCCTGCGTGTGCGCTCGCTCAAAGCCATCGAAGACACCAAGTTCGTCCCGGCCTGGGGCCAGGCGCGCCTGCACTCGATGATCGCCAACCGCCCGGACTGGTGCATCTCCCGTCAGCGTAACTGGGGCGTGCCAATCCCGTTCTTCCTCAACAAGGAAAGCGGCGAGCTGCACCCACGTACCGTCGAACTGATGGAAGAAGTCGCCCTGCGTGTTGAGCAGGAAGGCATCGAAGCCTGGTTCAAGCTGGACGCCGCCGAGCTGCTGGGCGACGAAGCGCCGCTGTACGACAAGATCAGCGACACCCTCGACGTGTGGTTCGACTCCGGCACCACTCACTGGCACGTGCTGCGCGGTTCGCACCCGATGGGCCACGAGACCGGCCCGCGTGCCGACCTGTACCTGGAAGGTTCGGACCAACACCGCGGCTGGTTCCACTCCTCCTTGTTGACCGGCTGCGCCATCGACAACCACGCGCCATACCGCGAACTGCTGACCCACGGTTTTACCGTCGACGAGACGGGCCGCAAGATGTCCAAGTCGCTGAAAAACGTGATCGAGCCGAAGAAGATCAATGAAACCCTGGGCGCCGACATCATGCGTCTGTGGGTAGCCTCGACCGATTATTCGGGCGAAATCGCCGTGTCGGACCAGATCCTGGCCCGTAGCGCTGATGCCTACCGCCGTATCCGTAATACCGCACGCTTCCTGCTGTCGAACCTGACCGGTTTCAACCCGGCCACCGACCTGCTGCCGGCCGAGGACATGCTCGCCCTCGACCGTTGGGCAGTGGACCGTACCCTGTTGCTGCAGCGCGAGTTGCAGGAACACTACGGCGAATACCGCTTCTGGAACGTGTACTCCAAGATCCACAACTTCTGCGTGCAGGAGCTGGGTGGTTTCTACCTCGACATCATCAAGGACCGCCAGTACACCACCGGCGCCAACAGCAAGGCACGCCGTTCGGCGCAGACCGCGCTGTACCACATCTCTGAAGCGCTGGTGCGCTGGATCGCGCCGATCCTGGCCTTTACCGCCGACGAGCTGTGGGAATACCTGCCGGGCGAGCGTAACGAATCGGTGATGCTCAACACTTGGTACGAAGGCCTGACCGAACTGCCGGCCGACTTCGAACTGGGCCGCGAGTACTGGGAAGGCGTGATGGCTGTCAAAGTGGCGGTGAACAAGGAGCTGGAAGTGCAGCGTGCGGCCAAGGCCGTCGGTGGCAACCTGCAAGCCGAAGTCACCCTGTTTGCCGAGGAAGGCCTGAGCGCCGACCTGGCCAAGCTGAGCAACGAACTGCGCTTCGTGCTGATCACCTCGACTGCCAGCCTGGCACCGTTTGCCCAGGCACCTGCGGACGCGGTGGCTACCGAAGTGCCGGGCCTCAAGCTTCAAGTGGTCAAGTCGGCCTTTCCTAAGTGCGCCCGTTGCTGGCACTGCCGTGAAGACGTTGGCGTGAACCCCGAGCATCCGGAAATCTGCGGTCGTTGCGTCGACAACATCAGCGGTGCTGGCGAGGTTCGCCACTATGCCTAACACCAGCCGTTTCGGACGTCTGGGCTGGCTCGTACTGAGCGTGCTGGTGCTGGTCATTGACCAGCTCAGCAAGGCTCACTTCGAAGGCGCCTTGCAGATGTACCAGCAGATCGTGGTCATCCCTGACTACTTCAGCTGGACCCTGGCCTACAACACCGGCGCTGCCTTCAGCTTCCTCGCTGACAGCTCCGGCTGGCAGCGCTGGCTGTTCGCGTTGATCGCGGTCGTGGTCAGTGCAGTCCTGGTGGTCTGGCTTAAGCGCCTGGGTCGCGATGACACCTGGCTGGCTATCGCCCTGGCCCTGGTGCTGGGCGGTGCGCTGGGCAACCTGTACGACCGCATTGCCCTGGGCCATGTGATCGACTTTATCCTGGTGCATTGGCAGAACCGCTGGTATTTCCCGGCGTTCAACTTTGCCGACAGCGCCATCACCGTCGGTGCAATCATGCTGGCGTTGGACATGTTCAAAAGCAAGAAAACCGGAGAGACCGTCAATGACTGATCAGGTATTGGCTGAGCAACGCATCGGCCAGAACACGGAAGTCACTTTGCATTTCGCACTGCGCCTGGAGAACGGCGACACGGTCGACAGCACGTTCGACAAAGCCCCGGCGACCTTCAAGGTCGGCGACGGCAACCTGCTGCCGGGTTTTGAAGCGGCGCTGTTCGGTTTCAAGGCCGGCGACAAGCGTACCCTGCAGATCCTGCCGGAAAACGCCTTTGGCCAGCCCAACCCGCAAAACGTGCAGATCATCCCGCGTTCGCAGTTCCAGGACATGGACCTGTCGGAAGGCCTGTTGGTGATCTTTAATGATGCGGCGAATACCGAGCTGCCTGGTGTGGTGAAAACCTTCGATGACGCGCAAGTGACCATCGACTTCAACCACCCGTTGGCCGGTAAAACCTTGACGTTTGACGTTGAAATCATCGACGTTAAAGCGCTCTGATCAACGACGCTGGCTCCTGTGGGGGCTGGTTTATGTGGGAGCTGGCCTGCCTGCGATAGCATCACCTCGGTGTACCTGATACACCCAGTCGTCTGCATCGCGGGCAACCCCGGCGCCCACAGGGGCTCACTCCTGTAGAGTTGAGTTGATCCAATTTCTTGCCCTGCAAGACACGAGGCACAGCATGCAAATCAAACTCGCCAACCCCCGTGGCTTCTGCGCCGGTGTGGACCGGGCGATCGAAATCGTCAATCGCGCCCTGGAAGTCTTCGGGCCGCCGATTTACGTGCGTCATGAAGTCGTCCACAACAAATTTGTGGTTGAAGACCTGCGCGCCCGCGGTGCCATCTTTGTCGAAGAGCTCGATCAGGTGCCGGACGACGTTATCGTCATCTTCAGCGCGCACGGTGTTTCCCAGGCCGTGCGCACCGAGGCTGCCGGCCGCGGCCTCAAGGTATTCGACGCCACCTGCCCCCTGGTGACCAAAGTGCACATCGAAGTCGCGCGCTACAGCCGTGACGGCCGTGAATGCATCCTGATCGGCCATGCCGGCCACCCGGAAGTCGAAGGCACCATGGGCCAGTACGACGCCAGCAATGGCGGCGCGATTTACCTGGTGGAAGACGAAAAAGACGTTGCCAACTTGCAGGTGCAAAACCCCGAGCGGCTGGCCTTTGTCACGCAGACCACCTTGTCGATGGACGATACCAGCCGTGTAATCGACGCCTTGCGCACGCGATTCCCGGCCATTGGTGGCCCGCGCAAAGACGACATCTGCTATGCCACACAAAACCGTCAAGACGCGGTCAAGCAATTGGCGGATGAGTGCGATGTCGTGCTGGTGGTTGGCAGCCCCAACAGCTCCAACTCCAACCGCTTACGCGAACTGGCCGAGCGCATGGCCACGCCGGCCTACCTGATCGACGGCGCTGAAGACATGCAGCGCAGCTGGTTCGACGGTGTCGAGCGTATCGGCATTACCGCGGGCGCGTCGGCGCCGGAAGTGCTGGTGCGCGGTGTGATCCAGCAACTGCAGGCATGGGGTGCCACCGGTGCCGATGAATTGGCTGGCCGTGAAGAGAACATCACGTTCTCCATGCCCAAGGAGCTGCGGGTTCGCTCGCTGCTCTGAGTGCCAAGGTGCCGGAGTCATTCCGGCATAACGCCTGCTCGGTGGTGTCACTGCGCAGGCTGATGCGCCCGCTGGGGCAAGTACCACCTGAAACAGGCTTTGCGCCTGATCCGCGTCGCACACGTGCACAGTGCCTGCACGGAACCCTCCCGCTGAAAAAATCGGCTCGCCCAATCCGCTGAAGCGTACCTCGCTCTTCACGGGCCCATTGCCAACGATCGGTACCTGCCCGCTGTCCTGTCGTTCCAGCAGCACCGGATTGTTCTCGTCCAGGTGGCCGCGTCCGCTTTCGTCCAGTATCACTCGCCATCCCTGGCTCCAGTTTTCATCCCGCGCGTGAATGATTACCGCGCGATTGCGCGCAATGGCCTCGGTGCGCGCATAGCGCATGCCGCTGGCCAAAGCCTGCGCAGCCGTTTGTCGTTGCTGTGACTCGAGCAAGCCTTTGAAACCGGGTACTGCGAGATTTGCCAGGATGCCGCTCAGCAACAGGCTCAGCAGAAGCTCGACCAAGGTGAATCCGCGTTGCGTCATGTGTCGTCCCTCCATGGACGGGTTCACTGTTTCAGGTGACAGGCATAGGTATAGCCGCCAGTTCCTGGCGTGGAGTGATGGCCTTTATGTCCAAAGTATTTCCCTTTGTTCCGGCAGCAGCGCCAGCCGAAAACCGACGCTAGTCTTGGGCCGCACAGCAGGTTTTTCCTGCTTTTCTCCGGCCTTCGACAGGGATGACGACGGTGATGCTTGTTTGCCCTAACCTAAAATTTGCCTGCGTCTTACCTCGTCACCAATCCGGCATGACGCTGATCGAGGTGCTGGTGGCCGTGCTGATTCTTGCGGTCGGGTTGCTGGGCGCGGCGGTGATCCAGCTCAACGCACTCAAATACACCGACAGCTCAAGGATGATCAGCCAGGCCAGTTTCATTGCCTACGACATGCTGGACCGGGTTCGCGCCAACTCGAGCGTCGACTATTCATGGAGCCGAGCCGAAGGCGCGCCGCTCGGTACGGCCAGCGCCAGCGTGCGTGACCTGGACCTGCACGACTTCGAAGCAAATATCGTCGGGTTTGCCGGAGCGAGTGCAAAAGGCTCCGTCGTGGTCAGTGGCAGCGAGGTGACCGTCAGTATCAGTTGGGACGACGCGAGGGGCGCGAACCGCAGCGGCGCACGGGAGACCTTCACCCTCGCCAGTCGCATTGCCAGCGAGTCTGGGGTGGCGCAATGAATCGCTTTGCACGGGGATTCAGCCTGGTGGAGCTGTTGCTGGCGCTGTCTGTCGGGTTGTTGCTGATCCTCGGGGTCAGCCAAGTCGTCATCAGTGTTCGAGCCACCCACGCCAGCCAGCAGGCAGCCATGTTGCTGCAGGATGATGCGCGGTTTGTGCTGGGCAAGATGATTCAGGACATTCGCCAGGCGGGTGTGTTTGGCTGCCTGGCGACGGCCTCTATCGATAATGCGCCGGCGGCCTTTGATCGACCGGTCGGCTGGAGCACCTCGGGCAGCTCGAGGTCACTGACATTAGTCACCGCGGATGCAAGTGGAGAGGGTGGCAGGCCAGACTGGACGGTACTTTCCGACTGCATGACCACGGCCCAGGCCTATGCGGGCAACTCGCCGACGCCCGCGCCTGGCCAGAGCCGGTTTGCGATACGCCAGCTCACCTACACCTTTGAAGCGGGCCAGCTGAAGGTCAGTACACCGGCTGCGCCGGCCAAGGCGGTTCTGGTGGATAACGTACAGGCGTTCGACCTCAGTTTCGGTGTGGCAGCCAAGCCCGGCTCGGCTCGCGTTGCGCGCTATGACCCCACCCCGGCCGACGAATCACTGATACGCAGCGTGCGTATCCGAATGACGCTGCGAGACCCGACGGGGCGCGTTCGGGATCAGGCCTACAGCGTCGTGGCAGCGCTGCGCAACCGGTTGGAGTAGAGCCATCATGCGCAACTTTGACGGCTTCCATCCACGGCAGACGGGCATGGTCCTCTTGATCAGCCTGGTGTTTTTGCTGGTGTTGTCACTGACTGGCCTGGCCTCGATGCAAGGGGCCGTGTCCCAGCAAAGGATTGCCAGCGGCGTCTGGCATCGCAATCAATCATTTCAAAGTGCCGAAAGTGGCCTGAGGTTGGGGGAATCAATGGTCCGTCGCGCGGGGTCGGTGTTGCCGTTATGCCAGTCGACCAGCGCCTGCGCACCGCCACCGGAGTCGTTTTCTGTGGTTGGCGCCGGGCAGCGTTCTGCTTCAGCGGTCAGTTGGGTTGCCTTCAAGGGCGGTCTGTACGGCATTCAAGTGCTGGGGCAGGGCACAGGGCTGACGGGTTTACCTCTGCACACATCTGCCAGGTTATACCGCGTGACGGCGGTGGGCTTCAGTGGCCAATCGCGCACCGTTCTGGAGACGGTCTATGCGCAGGTCAACGAAGCAGCAGGGGCGAGATTTCGTCGGATTTTATGGCGGCAACTTCAATAAGGAGCGTATCAATGGGCAAGGATTGCCGGGGTTTTACCTTGATCGAGTTATTGATCGCTGTCGCGATCATTGCGTTTCTGGCCGGGATCGCTTACCCGGCGTATACCGGGCATGTAAAAAAGGCCTATCGCGCAGAAATCGTTGCGTTGTTGTCCGAGCAAGTCCATTACCTGGAGCGCTTTTACACGCGCAACGGCACTTTTATTGATGCAAGCGGCGTCAGTGCGGGCAATGAACGCTATAGAATCGGCGCTGCATTGAACCCTCAGGACTTCACCCTGGTTGCCACGCCTGCCGTCGGCTCAGCCATGGCAGGCGACCCTTGCGCTGAATTCAGCCTGAGCAGCTCCGGCGTGCGCAGCAACCCGGGCGCGGCACCTGGAATGTCGCGCAAGGCGTGCTGGGGGCAATGATGAGAGTGCTGGATGAGTGGGCGCCCGGTGCGCTTTTCCCTTTTTATCGGCTGGATCAAATGATGGCTAAGCAACAGCAAGTGGTGATTGTCGGTGGCGGAGTAATCGGGTTGTTGACGGCGTACAACCTGGCCACCCAAGGGCAGGCCGTCATACTGCTGGAGCGCTCCGGGCTTGGCCAGGAGTCCTCCTGGGCCGGCGGCGGGATCGTGTCGCCGCTGTATCCGTGGCGCTATAGCCCGGCGGTCACCGCGCTGGCGCATTGGTCCCAGGATTTTTATCCGCAATTGGCCGAACGTCTGTTCGCGGCCACGGGTGTTGATCCAGAGGTTCATACCACGGGCCTGTACTGGCTGGACCTGGAAGACGAGGCCCAGGCGTTGGCCTGGGCTGCCCGCGAGGGACGGCCGCTGAGCAAAGTGGATGTGTCGGCTGCGCACGATGCCGTGCCGGTACTGGGCGGCGGGTATTCCCAGGCGATTTACATGGCGGACGTGGCCAATGTGCGCAACCCGCGCCTGGTCAAATCCCTCAAGGCGGCGCTGTTGGCGCTGCCTGGTGTGACCCTTCATGAGCAGTGCGAAGTGCAGGGTTTTGTACTTGAAGGCGAAGACGTAGTGGGCGTGAATACCGCTGCGGGACCGATTCTTGGCGACCAGATAGTGTTGGCTGCGGGTGCCTGGAGCGGTGAGTTGCTTGGCAAGTTGGGCTTGGCGCTGCCGGTGGAGCCGGTCAAAGGCCAAATGATTTTGTACAAATGCGCCTCGGATTTCCTTTCGAGCATGGTCCTGGCCAAGGGGCGTTATGCGATCCCACGGCGTGATGGGCACATTCTGATCGGCAGCACGCTTGAACACGAAGGGTTCGACAAGACCCCGACCGACTCAGCGCTGGAAAGCCTCAAGGCTTCGGCTGTGGAGTTGATTCCTGCCTTGGCGGACGCCGAGGTCGTGGGGCATTGGGCCGGTTTGCGGCCCGGCTCACCGGAAGGTATCCCTTATATCGGTGAAGTCCCGGGCTTCAAAGGGTTGTGGCTCAATTGCGGGCATTACCGCAATGGCTTGGTGCTTGCGCCGGCATCCTGCCAGTTGTTTGCCGACTTGTTGCTGGGGCATACGCCGATCATTGACCCGGTGCCTTATGCGCCCGCAGGTCGAATCAACGCTGGATAGACTTCGGCCCCTGTTCCAGGTGTGCCTGAGTGCAATACCACTCCTGGCGTGAACTCAGCGCGCGATCCTGCGGCAAGTGCACGCCGCAGTGGGCGCAGCGCACCATCAGGGCTGCGTCAGGCTCGCTGGCGCGTTGCTGCCGGGCGGCCGGGCTTTTGAATTTGCGCCAGAACCATACCGCGGCAGCAATGACGGCAATCCAGAACAGTAGACGAAGCATGATGGGCAGTTTCTCGACAAGGAATGCGCCAGTTTAGCCAAGGTCGTGGCAGGCGCACAGCGCAATAACGCCGGGCAATAAAAAAGGAGCCTCGAAAGGCTCCTTCTTGATGACGCTGGGTGCAATCAGTCGAATACGCCGAACGTCATGTAGCTGAACCACGAACGATCTTCGTTGTTGCCAAGGGCCTGCGGCTCTTGCTCTTCGATCACATCGCCATTCTCGTCATGCGGCTTGAGCTCCGACGGAATTGCTTCCTTGGCGTCCTGGAACTGTTTGATCACGTCCTGGTTGGCGCGGGTTTCGCCCGGCGGCAAGGGTGGACGGGAACTGATCAGGCCCAGGGTGTACTTGCTCAGCCACGAACGGTTGTCTGTTTCGGCAACCCGAGGCACAAACTGGCCGTCTTTCAAGCTTGGCGAGTCTGGGTAGTTGAGCTTCAGGGTTTCCAGGCTGGTGGCTGCCAATGCATCCAGGTGCAATGCCTGGTAAGCCTCGGTCATCACCGCCAGGCCGTCACCCACGGAAGGGGTTTCCTGGAAGTTTTCCACTACATAGCGCCCACGGTTGGCGGCAGCCACGTATGCCTGACGGGTCAGGTAGTAGTCAGCCACGTGAATCTCGTAGGACGCCAGCAGGTTGCGCAGGTAGATCATGCGCTGCTTGGCGTCCGGCGCGTAGCGGCTGTTGGGGTAGCGGCTGGTCAGCTGGGCGAACTCGTTGTAGGAGTCGCGGGCAGCGCCGGGGTCACGCTTGGTCATGTCCAGCGGCAGGAAGCGCGCCAGCAGGCCCACGTCCTGGTCGAACGAGGTCAGGCCCTTCATGTAGTAGGCGTAGTCCACGTTCGGATGCTGCGGGTGCAGGCGGATAAAACGCTCGGCGGCGGACTTGGCAGCTTCCGGCTCGGCGTTCTTGTAGTTGGCGTAGATCAGCTCGAGCTGTGCCTGGTCGGCGTAGCGCCCGAACGGATAACGTGACTCCAGGGCCTTCAGCTTGGCTGTGGCACTGGTGTAGCTATTATTGTCCAAGTCTTTTTGAGCTAATTGATACAGCTCGACTTCGCTCAGGTTTTCGTCGACGACTTCCTTTGTTGACGAGCAAGCAGCAGTCATGGCGAGGATGGCGATCAGCAGCAGGTGTTTCACTTGCATGGCGGCTTGCGTCCCTATGACGGCCGCTGTCTTGGGCGGGGCCGTCCTGTTATGATGAGCGCCCCGTTGAAAGCCTCGGGGCAAAAGACGCCGTATTTAACCACAAGCGCGCAGCCGAAACCAAAGGCTGTGCCACGCCTAGTCTGAGCATGTCCGATAAAATTGAACTTCGCGCAGAGGTGCCGTCCGAATTGGGCGGCCAACGCCTCGATCAAGTCGCCGCACAATTATTCGCTGAGCACTCGCGCTCGCGCCTTTCCGCCTGGATCAAAGACGGCCGCCTGACTGTGGATGGAGCGGTTATCCGCCCGCGAGACATAGTCCATGGCGGTGCGATTCTTGAGCTGACTGCCGAGCAGGAAGCCCAGGGAGAATGGGTCGCCCAGGACATCGAGCTGGACATCGTCTATGAAGACGACGACATCCTGGTCATCAATAAACCCGCAGGCCTGGTGGTTCACCCGGCCGCCGGGCACGCTGATGGCACCTTGCTCAATGCCTTGCTGCACCACGTGCCGGACATCATCAATGTACCGCGCTGCGGCATCGTGCACCGCCTGGACAAGGACACCACCGGCTTGATGGTGGTGGCCAAGACCATCCAGGCCCAGACGCAACTGGTCACACAGTTGCAGAGCCGTAGCGTCAGCCGCATCTACGAGTGCATCGTGATCGGCGTGGTGGTGGCGGGTGGCAAGATCAACGCCCCTATCGGCCGCCACGGCCAGCAGCGTCAGCGTATGGCGGTGATGGAAGGCGGCAAGCAGGCCGTCAGCCACTACCGTGTGCTGGAGCGTTTCCGGTCCCACACTCACGTGCGGGTCAAGCTGGAAACCGGCCGTACGCACCAGATCCGCGTGCACATGGCGCACATTAACTTCCCGTTGGTCGGAGATCCGGCCTACGGCGGTCGCTTCCGTATTCCGCCGGCGGCGAGTCAGACCATGGTTGAATCGCTGAAATCCTTCCCGCGTCAGGCACTGCATGCACGTTTCCTGGAGCTGGATCATCCGACGAGCGGTAAGCGAATGAGCTGGGAATCGCCTCTTCCAGACGATCTGGTCTGGTTGTTGTCGCTGCTCAAGCAGGATCGCGAGGCGTTTATCGGATGAATGACTGGCTGATTCCTGACTGGCCTGCGCCGGCTCAGGTTAAAGCCTGCGTCACCACCCGTGCGGGCGGCGTCAGTCTGGCGCCGTTCGACAGCCTCAACCTGGGCGATCGTGTTGATGACAGCCTGGAAGCCGTCCTTGAAAATCGCCGTCGCCTGACCGATGCCTTTGATATTCAGCCCGCGTGGCTGCGCCAAGTTCACGGGGTGACCGTGGTCGAGGCTGACCCCTCGCGCATCGCCGAAGCCGATGGCAGCTGGACCAGCACGCCTGGTATCGCCTGCACATCCATGACTGCCGACTGCCTGCCCGCGTTGTTCTGCAACCGCGCCGGTACTCGCGTGGCGGCCGCCCATGCCGGTTGGCGTGGGCTGGCAGCGGGTGTGCTCGAAGCGGCTTTCGAAAGCCTGGGCTGCGAGCCTGCCGATGTATTGGTCTGGCTGGGCCCTGCCATTGGCCCGCAAGCCTTTGAGGTCGGCCCGGAGGTGCGTGAAGCCTTCATGCAGCAGCTGCCAACGACCGCCGAAGCCTTCGTGCCAAGCCACAATCCCGCCAAGTACATGGCCGACATCTACCAGTTGGCGCGCCTGCGGCTCGCCGCACGTGGAATCACCGCTGTCTATGGTGGCGGTTATTGCACCGTGACTGACCCGCGCTTCTTTTCTTACCGTCGCAGCCCTCGCACGGGTCGATTTGCCTCCCTTATCTGGCTTGAGCGCTAGACTCTCTTGACTTGGGTCAACGCTGATCCACATCCACGATAGCCCGCTTGAATCTTGCAGAATCCACCCCATCTATAGGGGTATCTGGCAGGTTTCTTCATTCAGGATGCGTTTTTCGCGAGCAAGCTCGCTCGCACATAGCTCCGGCCTGCTCAAAAGGAAGGTGACTAATGCGTATTGATCGTTTAACCAGCAAATTGCAGTTAGCTCTATCGGACTCCCAATCCCTGGCGGTCGGCCTCGACCATCCGGCCATTGAGCCTGCGCACTTGATGCAGGCGCTTCTGGAACAGCAAGGTGGTTCTATCAAGCCCTTGCTGATGCAGGTGGGCTTTGACGTCAACAGCCTGCGCAAAGAGTTGAGCAAAGAGCTCGACCAACTGCCAAAAATCCAAAACCCTACCGGCGACGTGAACATGTCGCAGGACCTGGCGCGCCTGCTTAACCAGGCAGATCGCCTGGCTCAGCAAAAAGGTGATCAGTTCATCTCCAGCGAACTGGTACTGCTCGCGGCGATGGACGACAACAGCAAGCTTGGCAAATTGCTGCTGGGCCAGGGCGTGAGCAAAAAGGCCCTGGAAAACGCCATCAACAACCTGCGTGGCGGCGAGGCGGTGAATGACCCCAACCACGAGGAGTCGCGCCAGGCCCTGGACAAATACACGGTCGACCTGACCAAGCGCGCCGAAGAGGGCAAGCTTGACCCGGTGATTGGCCGTGATGACGAAATTCGTCGCACCATCCAGGTGCTGCAACGCCGCACCAAGAACAACCCGGTGCTGATCGGTGAACCTGGCGTGGGTAAAACCGCGATTGCCGAAGGCCTGGCCCAGCGCATCATTAATGGTGAAGTGCCGGACGGTCTTAAAGGCAAGCGTCTGCTGTCTTTGGACATGGGCTCGCTGATCGCCGGCGCCAAGTTCCGTGGCGAGTTCGAAGAGCGCCTGAAATCCCTGCTTAATGAACTGTCGAAGCAGGAAGGGCAGATCATTCTGTTCATCGACGAACTGCACACCATGGTCGGCGCCGGTAAAGGCGAGGGCTCGATGGATGCCGGCAACATGCTCAAGCCCGCATTGGCGCGCGGTGAGCTGCATTGCGTTGGCGCCACCACGCTGAACGAGTATCGCCAGTACATCGAGAAAGACGCAGCCCTTGAGCGTCGTTTCCAGAAAGTGCTGGTGGAAGAACCCAGCGAAGAAGACACCATCGCGATCCTGCGTGGCCTGAAAGAACGCTATGAGGTCCACCACAAGGTGGCGATCACTGACGGCGCGATTATTGCGGCGGCCAAATTGAGCCATCGCTACATTACTGACCGCCAGTTGCCGGACAAGGCCATCGACTTGATCGACGAAGCGGCCAGCCGTATTCGCATGGAGATCGACTCCAAGCCGGAAGTGCTCGACCGTCTGGATCGGCGCCTGATTCAGCTGAAGGTTGAGTCCCAGGCCCTGAAGAAAGAAGAAGACGAGGCTGCGAAGAAACGCCTGGAAAAACTCCAGGAAGAAATCGTGCGTCTGGAGCGTGAATATTCAGACCTCGAGGAAATCTGGACTTCGGAAAAAGCCGAGGTGCAGGGTTCTGCGCAGATCCAGCAAAAGATCGAGCAGTCCCGTCAGGAGCTGGAAGCCGCGCGCCGTAAAGGTGACCTGAACCGCATGGCCGAGTTGCAGTACGGGGTGATCCCGGACCTGGAGCGCAGCCTGCAAATGGTCGACCAGCATGGTAAGCCCGAGAACCAATTGCTGCGCAGCAAGGTGACCGAGGAAGAAATCGCCGAAGTCGTTTCGAAGTGGACCGGTATTCCGGTGTCGAAAATGCTCGAAGGCGAGCGTGACAAGTTGCTGAAGATGGAAAGCCTGTTGCACCAGCGCGTCATCGGCCAGGAAGAGGCCGTGGTGGCTGTGTCCAACGCGGTACGGCGTTCCCGGGCCGGCTTGTCCGACCCGAACCGTCCGAGCGGCTCGTTCATGTTCCTCGGCCCGACCGGCGTGGGTAAGACCGAGCTGTGCAAGGCTTTGGCTGAGTTCCTGTTTGATACCGAAGAGGCCATGGTGCGGATCGATATGTCCGAATTCATGGAGAAACACTCGGTGGCTCGCTTGATCGGCGCCCCACCAGGCTACGTGGGCTACGAAGAGGGTGGTTACCTGACCGAAGCCGTGCGTCGCAAGCCTTACTCGGTGATCCTGCTGGACGAGGTCGAGAAGGCCCACCCGGATGTGTTCAACATCTTGCTGCAGGTGCTGGAAGATGGCCGTTTGACGGACAGCCACGGGCGTACCGTGGATTTCCGTAATACGGTGATCGTGATGACCTCCAACCTGGGCTCGGCGCAGATTCAGGAGTTGGTGGGTGATCGCGAGGGCCAGCGCGCTGCGGTGATGGATGCACTGACCACTCATTTCCGTCCGGAATTTATCAACCGGGTCGATGAAGTGGTGATCTTCGAGCCTCTGGCGCGGGATCAGATCGCGGGCATCACCGAGATCCAGTTGGGGCGCCTGCGCGGCCGCTTGGCCGAGCGCGAGCTCGATCTGGAGCTGAGCAGCGAGGCGTTGGACAAGCTGATCGCGGTGGGTTACGACCCGGTGTATGGCGCACGGCCACTGAAACGTGCGATCCAGCGCTGGATCGAGAACCCATTGGCGCAGTTGATCCTGTCGGGCAGCTTCATGCCGGGCACCAGCGTCACGGCGACTGTGGAAAACGACGAAATCGTCTTCCACTAAGCCCAGCCTGTATGGCTATAAGAGGAGGCCCCGCATTGCGGGGCCTTTTTTTTCGATAGGGCGTTGAACTGTAAGGCAAAGGCTTGTAAAGTGCGCCCCGCAGCAACGTCAGCCCACGGGTTTCTTCTCCCCAAGAAGAAATCAGAAAGAAGCGCAAATCATTGTCTTAAAAGCAATTTAAAGGGTTGACAGGGGTTTTTAAGATTGTAGAATAGCGCGCCTCAGAGACATGAACGTAGCGATACGGACAAGCCGAAGAGAACGTTTCAACGCAGTAAAGTTACACATTTGAAATATGCAGTTCCGTGATAGCTCAGTCGGTAGAGCAAATGACTGTTAATCATTGGGTCCCAGGTTCGAGTCCTGGTCACGGAGCCAATTTCAAAACCGGGGTATAGCGCAGTCCGGTAGCGCGCCTGCTTTGGGAGCAGGATGTCAGGAGTTCGAATCCCCTTACCCCGACCATTTTTGGGTCGTTAGCTCAGTTGGTAGAGCAGTTGGCTTTTAACCAATTGGTCGTAGGTTCGAATCCCACACGACCCACCATTTTTGAGACCAGTTAACGCTGGGATCAGATCTTAAGATCAGAGGTCAAAAGCCCTGGTCGCAGAAGGCGACTGAAAGGTCGCCTTTTTTTTACCGGGGTATAGCGCAGTCCGGTAGCGCGCCTGCTTTGGGAGCAGGATGTCAGGAGTTCGAATCCCCTTACCCCGACCATATTAAAAATCCTCGTATCGAAAGATACGGGGATTTTTTTTGCCTGTTGTTTGGCCTCACTTGTGCGAATTCCAAACAGATATTGTGCTGATGGGTGCGTTGGTGAACTGGTCGCGGCCTCCTAGACTGGGCCTCGTCCATTCACTCGCCTCAAGGAATCTGCATGATGACCCTCACCCCAGCCGCTCACCCTGTCCGTTCGCTATCTGCCGTACTCAAGTCCACGCTTGTTGGCTTCGGTATGATGGTGGGCCTCGGCCATTACGCTGTCGCCGCCGAAACAGCCACACACCCGCAGCCGACCATTCGCGCGATGTTGGGGGCGAAGCCGACTGACCGTCTTGACCCGAAAACCACCGCGTTGGTGGTCATCGACTTCCAGAATGAATACTTCACCGGCCGCATGCCGATCCCTGACGGCATGAAAGTCCTGGAAAACACCCAGCGTCTGATCAAGTTTGCCGACAAGGAAAACATCCAAGTCATTCACGTGCAGCACATTGCCCCGGACGACGCGGCGGTCTTCGCCAAGAATGGCAAGACCGTCGATTTTCACCCGCTGATGAAGCCACGTGCACAAGACACGCTTGTGCAGAAGACCACGGTCAGCGTGTTTGCCAGCACCGATCTGGATGCGCAATTGAAGAAAGCCGGCGTCAAAACCCTGATTATCAGTGGCCTGATGACTCACGCCTGTGTCGCTGGCGCCGCCCGTGACGCCGCGCCGTTGGGCTATGACGTTGTGGTAGCATCCGATGCCAGTGCCACACGGGCTATTACCCGCGCCGATGGCCGTTCGGTAACCAAGGATGAGTTGCACAACTCGGCACTGGCTGAAATCGAAGACACCTTCGGTTCGGTGCTGACCACCTCGCAAATTATCGCTTTGCCGGTTAACTGATTCCCCTGACCAGCTTGGGATCGCCTGCTTCATGAACCAGTTATCTGCCATGCGCGCCTTTCGGTGCATCGTCGAAGCCAAGGGTTTTTCTGCAGCCGCAGAGCGCCTGGAGACCACGCATTCGACGATATCCCGGCAATTGCAGCAATTGGAGATTGAGCTGGGCGCCCAACTGATCAACCGCAACACGCGACGCTTCAGTCTGACGGGTGCCGGGGAGCAGTACTACGCAGCGTGCGTGGATATCCTTGATCGTCTCGACGCCGCATCCCAGGCCATCGCCCACGGGCACCAACGCCCCGAAGGCCTGCTGAGAGTCAGTGTGCCGCTGGTGGTGGGCACACTGGATCTGCCGCACTGGCTACCGGGTTTTCAACGACGCTATCCGGATATTGAGCTGCAGCTGTGCTGTGATGATCAGTTCGTCGACCTGGTGGCCGACGGGTTTGATGTCGCGATACGCATTGCCAGCGCCTTGGCGGATACGTCATTGATTGCCCGCACGTTGACGATTTCCAGCCAGGTTCTGGTCGCGTCGCCGAGCTACATCGGTCGCCATGGGTTGCCCCGTTCGGCGCAGGAGCTCGACAACCATCACTTGCTGACTTTCATTGGTGCGTCGTCGGATTGGCAACTGAGCGCGGCGCGTGGCGCGGTGGTTACGGTCATCCCATCGGGGCGGTTCAGCACCAACACCATCAGCGCGTTGCACGCGGCCACGTTGGCGGGGGCGGGCATTGCGTGTTTCACCCAGGCCACAGTGCACAGCGACTTGGCGCACGGTCAGCTTGTGCGAATTCTACCCAATTATTCATTGGGTGAGCGGCACTATTACGCCCTTTATCCACAGTCCCGGCACCTGGCGCCGAAGGTGCGGGCGTTTGTCGACTATATGGCTGAGTTCTACCAGCAGCTCTAGCCCAATAAAAAATCCCCCTATCGTGTGATAGGGGGATTTTTTTGCTGCCGTTCAGTCAATCAGTGCAGCTTGAGCCTTGGTTCGGTCCCGCGCCCGATCTTGCTGCCAAGCATCAGCATGGCCGTGCGGAAGAAACCGTACAACGCCATCTGGTGCATGCGGTACAGCGATACATAGAACATCCGCGCCAGCCAGCCTTCCAGCATCACGCTGCCGGTCAGGTTACCCATCAAGTTACCCACCGCCGAGAAACGTGACAGCGAGATCAGCGAGCCGTAGTCGGTGTACTTGTAGGACGGCAGTTCCTTGCCTTCAATCCGCAGTTTCAGCGACTTGGCCAGCAACGAAGCCTGCTGGTGAGCGGCCTGTGCGCGGGGCGGTACATTGCGGTCGGTGCCTGGTTGCGGGCAGGCGGCGCAGTCGCCGAAGGCGAAGATATTTTCGTCGCGGGTAGTCTGCAGCGTCGGCAACACCTGCAATTGGTTGATGCGGTTGGTTTCCAGGCCGTCGATGTCCTTGAGGAAGCCTGGCGCGCGAATCCCGGCGGCCCACACCTTCAAGCTGGCCGGAATGACCTGGCCGCTGCTGGTGATCAGTGCGTCGGCCGTCACTTCGCTGACCGCCGAATTGGTCAGCACCGTGACCCCGAGTTTCTCCAGGGTTTTATGCACCGGCCCGCCAATTCGTTCCGGCAGCGCAGGCAAAACCCGTGGGCCGGCTTCGATCAGGGTGATGTGCATGTTTTCCGGTTTGATCTTGTCCAGGCCGTACGCTGCCAGCTCGTGGGCGGCGTTATGCAGCTCGGCAGCCAGCTCAACACCGGTGGCGCCGGCGCCGACGATGGCGACGCTGATCTGTTCAATGGTATCGGTCTGCCCGGCATGGGCGCGCAGGTAGTGGTTGAGCAACTGCTGGTGGAAACGCTCGGCCTGTTTGCGTGTGTCCAGGAACAGGCAGTGTTGCGCTGCGCCCTCGGTGCCGAAGTCATTGGTGGTGCTGCCGACTGCGATCACCAGGCTGTCATAGCCCAGCACGCGCGCAGGCACCAGTTCGCGGCCTTCTTCGTCAAGGGTGGCGGCCAGCTGAATTTTTTTCTGTTCACGGTCAAGCCCGCTCATGCGCCCCAGCTGAAACTCGAAGTGGTTCCATTTGGCTTGGGCGACGTAGTTGAGTTCGTCTTCCGAAGAGTTCAGCGAGCCGGCAGCCACTTCGTGCAGCAGTGGCTTCCAGATATGGGTCAGGTTGGTGTCCACCAGCGTGATGTTGGCGGTGCCGCGCTTGCCCAGAGTCTTACCCAGGCGGGTAGCCAACTCCAGGCCGCCGGCGCCGCCGCCGACGATAATAATACGATGGGTCATGGGGATATCTCGCAAGGCTAAAAGAAATCGGAGCAGTTACCCTCGCGAGCGCCAGGCAGCTCATAGCGTCAGGTAACTCAAAAGGCGGCTCAGCAGACCGAGCCCGATCACCGCCACCAGCACCACACCAAGGAGCAGCCACGGCCGGAAAGGCTTGCGCTCGACTCGGTTCTGGGAGAGTTGCAGGTACTCTTCGACATGCTGTTGGTCATCGGGGTTCAGGCGGCTGGTCATAAAGGCCTCGTCAGGTAGACGTTGCAAAAGGGCGCCACGTTACAGTCGGGAGATTGGCGGTATCGCCACAAGCGTAGCCTGTGCCTGCGTCACAGGCTGATGCCCACGTCGAATACTATGCTGCGGCCCAAGTTGTTGCGCAAGAAATCCGGGGCATCAGGATGAGCGAACAGCACGCGGGCAAAGGTCGGCCCGACCAGCGACAGCGAGCGCCAGCCCTGGCGCAGGTATTCGGTGGGAGGCGGAAAATGGCTGTTGAGGTCCAGCACTTCGCGCTTGAGACTGGCGAAGGCGATGAGGTCCAGCTCGCCCAGGTCAATGCCACGTTCTTTGTAGTTATGCGCTTTTTTGCGCAGCGTCGGCGCCAGGCGCAACAGGAACTCATGGGCGGGGATACGCCGCGGCTTGGCTTCGCGCCGGACCAACTGGCTCAGGGAAAATGCGCTGCGTCGGCGCAGCAACTCATCGCGCCATTCGTCGTTCAGGCGCCGGCCTTCATCCAGTACAAAAAACACCTCGAAACTGGCGTCGCGAAACAACACATCCGGCGGTTCTTGACCGGCGGCATGAAACTCCTCGGCCCGGTAGGGCACATTCAAGCCTTGCAGCAGGCGTTGGCAGACCCAACGCTCACGCTCCCATTTGCGGGCATTGGACAGGAACGCATTGGCTTGTTCGGCCGCTACGGTGAGCAGGCGCAAGTAATCTGAGTCATCCATATTTGCAGCTTAGCGTCCAAATGATGACCGCAGGAAGTCTTGCTTTAAACGGCCGGTGTAGACTGGCTACTCGACCCTCATCCGAATCAAGGAGTCTGCGGTGAAGTTTTTCGTGGTGCTGTTGCTGAGCCTTTTACCGTTGTGGGCCCAAGCTGTTGAGGTCGGTGAGCGCGTGGCGCCATGGACCCTGCTCGACCAGTTCGACCAGGCCTACACCCTGGATGACCAAGCGCAGATTCTGCTGGTAGCCCGCAGCATGGACGCCGCCAAGCGGGTAGATGCCGCGCTGCAAGGCCAGCCCAAGGGCTACCTCGAAGCGCGCCACGCGGTGTTCATCGCCGATATCCAGCGCATGCCCCGGCTCATCGCCAAGCTGTTCGCCGTGCCGGCGATGCAGGCCTACAACTACCGGGTCATGCTGGACCGTGATGCGCGTATCGCCCCGCGTTACCCAGGGGCTGTGGATAAAGTGCTGTGGCTGCAACTCGATAACGGCAAGTTGATTGCTCAGCACGAATACAGCTCCGCCGACGAGCTGCGCCAGGCACTGGAGCAGGTGAAGCCGTGATCAGTGCCGCCGTGCTGGCGCCGCAAACTCTCAGCATCGGCTGGCTGTTGTATGCGCCCGTGGTGATGTGGGCAATCCTGCGCTCGCCATGGGTCGAGCTGTTTGCCGACCGGCGGCGTCAGCATCTGCTGTTTGGTACGGTGTTCGCGCTGTTCATGTTGTGGCTGGTGCGGCGCGATTTCGATACTGGCGTTTCCTACCACTTTATCGGCATGACCGCCGTGACCCTGCTGCTCGACTGGCCTCTGGCAATCGTCGGCGGGTTGGCGGCGCAGTTCGGGTTGGTGCTGCTGGGGCGTCAGGACCTGGCCGCCGTCGGGGTCAATGGCCTGCTGCTGATCGTGTTGCCGGTACTGATCACGGAAGGCTGTGCAGTGCTGGTAGAGCGCGCCCAACCCCGCAATCCCTTTGTGTATATCTTCTGCTCGGGCTTTTTTGCCGCCGCGCTGTCGGCGCTGCTCTGCTTGCTGGCTGCGCTGGGGTTGCTGTGGTTAGACGGCCGTTTCGCGATGCCGGAGTGGCTGGAAGACTTCATCGGCTACCTGTGGCTGATCATCTTCCCCGAAGCCTTTATCAACGGCATGGTCATCAGCGCTCTGGTGGTGTTTTGCCCGGAGTGGCTTGAGACCTTCAACCGTACGCGCTACCTCTCTGCGCCATGGAAAGACGACGATTCGCGGCGTTGACCCAGATCAAATCCCGGCCGGCCACACAGGCCCATGCTCTGCGAAATTTATGGAGGAGCGTGGGGCATGAGTGTGTACGAATGGGCACGGCAGGAGTTGCGCAGAAGTCAGGACGCCGCGCAGGAAATCGGTTTCGACCCAGGCTTGACCTTGCGCGCCATGCTCAGCGCCGTGGTGCAGCAGAGTAAAGGCGTACGCAGTTTCGAAGACCTGGCCGACGAGCTGCAATACCTTGCAGAGAATCTCGACGACCAGCAGGAATACGCCTTTATGCGGCCTTAGTGCTTAGGCTGAAAGTCTTCGGAGAACAGGTCGTCTTCGGCATCCGGGCTGACCGGAATCTTGTGCTCTTCCGATGCCCAGGCGCCCAGGTCGATGAGTTTGCAACGGTCCGAGCAAAACGGCCGATTGAGGTTGTCTGTTTTCCATTCCACGGGTGCACCGCAGGTTGGGCAGTCGACGGTCATAGGTTGGCTCATGATCGGCCTCCACGCAAAGTAAGGTAAAAGTGGTGCAGTCGCTCGACCTCGCTGTGCAGCCAGGCGAGGTCCTGGTCATTGACCAGTACGTCATCGGCATGGTTCAGGCGGTCTTCACGGCTGGACTGGGCCTTCAGAATCGCCTGCACCTGCTGTTCGCTGATGCCGTCGCGCTGCAGGGTACGCTGAATCTGCAGTGATTGCGGCACGTCAATCACCAGGATGCGCTGGGTCATGCTGTACTGGCCGGACTCGATCAGCAGCGGTGACACCAGGATTGCGTAAGGCGACCGCGCGCGCGCCAGATGGCTGCGAATCTCCTCGCCGATCAGCGGGTGCAGCAAGGCTTCCAGCCAGCGGCGTTCTTGCGGGACCTCGAAGATCAGTTTGCGCAACGCGGCGCGGTCCAGTTGGCCGTCGGGTAACAGCACGCCTGCACCGAAGTGCTCGGCGATTTGCGCCAGTGCCGGGCGGCCGGGCTCAACCACCCAGCGAGCCGCATGGTCGGCGTCGACCAGGTCGATGCCCAAATCCATGAAGTGCTGGGCGGCCGCGCTTTTGCCGCTGCCGATGCCGCCGGTGAGGCCAAGAATCCAGGGTGTTGCAACAGAAGTGGTCATTTGAAACCGACAGACTGCAAATAGAAGTCGGTTATTTGACCACCCCAGAGCAATGCAATCCAGCCGGCAATCGCCAGACACGGACCAAACGGCATTGGGGCCGACGCCTGGGGCTTGCGCAAGCGCAGCAGGATGAGCCCGGCAAGCACCCCGAGCAACGAAGACATCAGCAGTGTCATCGGCAGAATCTGCCAGCCACCCCAGGCGCCGAGCAAGGCCAACAACTTGAAATCGCCATAGCCCATGCCGTCCTTGCCGGTGATCACCTTGAACAGCCAGAACACCGTCCACAGGCTCATATACCCAATGACCGCACCCCAGAGCGCATCCGGCAGCGTCACCAGCAAGCCAACACTGTTGAGGATCAGCCCCAGCCATAACAGCGGCAGCACCAGAACGTCGGGCAGCAGCTGATGATCCACATCGATCAGGCTCATCGCCAGCAACCCCCAGCTCAGCAGCATCACCGCGCCGGCTTGCCAGCCGAAGCCGAAATGCCAGGCCACCGCCGCCGAGACCAGCGCGCCGGCAAGTTCGGTGAACGGGTAGCGGGCACTGATAGGTTCTCGGCAATGGGCACAACGGCCCTTGAGCAGCAGGTAGCTGAGCAGAGGAATATTTTCCCACGCGCGAATCGGATGATTGCATCGGGGGCAGCAGGAATGGGGGCGCATCAGGTTGTAAGCCGGGCCCGCAGGGTCAGCAGGCAAACCGAGCACCTCCTGGGCCTGGGCGCGCCATTCGCGCTCGAGCATTTTCGGCAGGCGCCACACCAGCACATTGAGGAAACTGCCGACAATCAGGCCCAGCACCAGCGCCATCCCGATAAAGAGCCACGGTTGTTCATTCAGCAACGGGTTCAAAATGCCGACCCCAGCTGGAACACTGGCAGGTACATGGCGATCACCAGTGCGCCGACGATGCCGCCCAATACCACTATGATCAGGGGCTCCATCAGGCTGGTGAGGTTATCGACCAGGTTTTGCACATCGGCCTCGTAGTGATTGGCGACTTTTTCCAGCATGCGATCCAGGGTTCCCGATTCTTCCCCGATGGCCGTCATCTGGATTGCCATACTGGGAAACAGGCGGCTGTTGGCCATGGATTGGTGCAACTGCATGCCAGTGGATACATCGTGACGCATATGCTCTATCGCCTGTTTGAACAACCCATTTCCGACCGCCCCCGCCACGCAATCCAGCGCCTGCACCAACGGCACGCCCGCGGCGAAAGTCGTTGAGAGTGTGCGGGCGTAGCGGGCAACCGCGGTTTTTTTCAGCAGTGTGCCTGCCAGGGGCGCGTTCAACAAACCGAGGTCCAGCCAACGGCGAAAACCGGAAGATGCCCGATAGGCGTGGCGCAGCCCGATAATTGTCGCGGCCAAACCCAGTGCCACCATCCACCAGGCACGCTGCAGGAACTCGGACAAGGCAATGACACTCAGCGTGAAGCCTGGCAGTTTGCCATCGACGCCGGCGAACAGGTTCTGGAACTGCGGCACCACGTGGATCAGCAAGACCGTGCTGACCAGGCCTGCAACCACGATGACGGCGATGGGGTAGGTCATGGCCTTCTTGATGCGCGCCTTGAGCTGCTGGCTTTTCTCCAGATGGATGGCAACGCGCTCCAGCAGCGTTTCCAGGGCGCCGGCGTGCTCGCCGGCGGCAATCAGGTGGCAATACAGGTCATCGAAATAGCGCGGTTGTTTTTTCAGCGCTGCCGCCAGGTTGTTGCCGGCAGCGATTTCCTGTTTCAAGCCCTTTATCAGCTCGCGCATCAGGCGGTTGTCGAAGCCTTCGCCAATAATGTCGAACGCTTGCAACAGCGGTATGCCAGCCTTCAGTAATGTCGCCAGCTGGCGGGTGAACAGGGCAATATCGGCGGGTTTTATCGGCGGGGCGAAGCTTGGCAGGCGTGGGGTTTTCTTGCGGATACGGCCGGGGCAAATCCCTTGCTCGCGCAGTTGTGCCTTGATCAGCGCCAGGTTCTGGCCTGTGGTTTGCCCGCAGACTCTGCGTCCTTTGCGGTTGATGCCTTCCCAGGCGTAGATCGTTGCAGCGTCATTCATGTCACGTTTCCGCACGCAGGTCGTTGAAGATTTATAGCTTAGTCAGGTGAGGGATTCGGACAGGCTGGCGAGGAAGGATAAAATGTCAGATTGTGCGTCTTGCAGGCGATTGGTCGTGCGTGGATGAGTACACTGGCGCCGTTGCACAATGCGGGGCGCAGGACGCGCCTTGTGAGGGTTTCTATTCTGGAGAGTGAATGTGATGCGTCAGAAAGGCTTTACCTTGATCGAGCTGTTGATCGTCGTGGCAATCATCGGCATTTTGGCCACTATCGGTTTGCCCATGTATACCAAGCACCAGGCCAAGGCCAAGTTCACCGCGGGGTTGGCTGAAGTCTCCGCGCTGAAGGCAGGTTTCGAGGACACCCTCAATCAGGGCACCGTACCGACCCTGGCCTTGATCGGTGGCACCAGTCCCACCGCCAATTGCAAGATCGACGTGGCAGGCGATGTGGCCACCGGCACAGGCTCCATCAGCTGTGAAATTCTTGATGCGCCTGCGCCCGTGCTGGGCAAGACCATCACGTTGACGCGCAGCGCCACCACGGGCTGGAAGTGCGCGACCACGGCTGAAGCGCAATACGTTGCCAAAGGCTGCGGCGCCGACGGGGCCTGACGGCCGTCGGGCGGTAGGCGAGTTAGTTGCCGCCTGCCCAATGCGGTGCTAGCTTTAGCCCACCGCCCGTGTAGCTCAGCCGGTA
This sequence comes from Pseudomonas sp. HT11, assembly GCF_044875395.1. NCBI lineage: Bacteria > Pseudomonadati > Pseudomonadota > Gammaproteobacteria > Pseudomonadales > Pseudomonadaceae > Pseudomonas > Pseudomonas sp. HT11. The sequence continues at coordinate 919,294 of NZ_CP173217.1, forward strand.
GAGCAGCGCACTCGTAACGCGAAGGTCGCAGGTTCGATTCCTGTCTCGGGCACAAGGCAACACTGTTGAAAAAACGCAACACTGTTTCAAAAGGCAGCACTGTTTTCAGATGATCCCAGAATGGTTCTGAAGGCCAGACGAGCCGGCATTCATGCTTGCTCTTTCGTATCTGCGCAACCTTGATGACCCAGATGCATCCCCATTCCTCGATCTAAGAGAACAACATGACCACATCAGAAATGACCCAGGAAGCGCGGCACGAAGCAGCCCTCAAAAAGTACGTTGCGGAGTCGCCGGAACTGCTGGATGAGATCAAGGACCTGAGCGCCGATGATCAAAGGGACCAGATCCAATGGTCATTTGAGGATGAGGCCGAGGCCCAGGGCCTGCAGCCATGGGAATTAACCCTCAAGTACACGTCGACGCCGGAAGAGTTCGAGGCCGCACGCCTGGCCTTGCACAAGGAGGCCGCCGAGGTGCTGGGTGTCGACTGGAACGAGTATTGCGGGATGAACAACCTCGCGATCTGAAACACTGTGCAGGCGCCGGCTTGCCGGCGCTTACATTAAAACGTCAGATGCTCAGCCGCATCGACAAGTCCACCGCCTTCACATCCTTGGTCATCGCGCCGATGGAGATGTAGTCCACTCCGGTTTGGGCGATGGGCAGCAGCGTGGTTTCATTGATCCCGCCGCTGGCCTCCAGCTTGGCCTTGCCCGCATTCAGGCGCACGGCCTCACGCATGTCATCCAGGCTCAATTCGTCGAGCATGATGATATCGGCGCCCGCCGCCAGCGCTTCGCGCAGTTCCTCCAGGCTTTCCACTTCGATTTCCACGGGCTTGCCCGGCGCGATCTTGTGCGCGGCGGTAATCGCCTGCGCAATCCCGCCGCACGCCGCGATATGGTTTTCCTTGATCAGGAAGGCGTCATACAACCCGATGCGGTGGTTATGACAACCGCCGCAGGTCACGGCGTATTTCTGCGCCAGGCGCAGGCCCGGCAGGGTTTTGCGGGTGTCCAGCAGCTTGACCTGGGTCGTGGCGACGAAATCCGCCAGGTACTGAGCGCGCGTGGCGACGCCTGACAGCATCTGCAGAAAATTCAGCGCGCAGCGTTCGCCGCTGAGCAGTGAGCGGGCAGGGCCCTCAAGGTGGAACAGCGCCTGGTTGGGGCTGACACGCTCACCGTCGGCAACCTGCCAATGCACCGCGACCCGCGGATCGAGCTGACGGAACACCGCATCGACCCAGGCCGTACCGGCGATGACGGCCGCATCGCGGGTGATGATCGTCGCCTTGGCCAGCCGTTCGGCCGGAATCAATTGCGCAGTGATGTCGCCGCTGCCGATGTCTTCCAGCAGTGCACGGCGCACGTTGGCTTCGATTTCGGCGGTGAGGTCGGCAAGACGGAGATTCGGCATAACAGGCTCCACAAACAAAGTGCCTCGGATTATAGGGGCAGCGCGCCTGTGAACCCAGACTCAACACTCATTTACAGAGCAATGGCAGAGTTCACTGGCGCAACTACCCTTATTTGCAAGATAATCCTGCGCCTTGCAATTGGCGTCATAGCTTTGACGTCCTGGTGACAACCGGTTTTCGCAGCCCCCATCGGACCTGTAGCTGATCGCTCCCCACCCCAACACCGCCGTTTCAGGAGGCCAGGATGCACAATGACGGAAAGGTGGTGCCAATCAACAAGGCGCACCCCACGCCATCGCCGCTTGCGCGCCTGCCGGTGGTGTTGCTGCAGGTTCGCGACAAGGCTGCCCAACAGTTGCAGCAAGGTCTGCAGGAACTGTTCGATAACGCCGATGACACGCTGTTCGAAATGGCCGACAAGGCCCGCAGCAATGTTGACCATCACATCTTCTTTGAAGCGATGCGTGACTTGCGCCTCAAGCGCAAAAATTTTGAGCGCGTGTTCATGGCGCAGTTGTTCGCCGCTTTCGCCAGTCTGGGCCATGCAGAGCCAGGCGAGGCGCATTTGGTGCCGGTGGTGTCGTATGAGGCGGCGCCCGGCACGTCCAGCGACGAACTGGAAAAGGCCGTTGCGCTGGAGGCCATGCTCGGCCGGGTGCGACATCGCGATGGCCTGGCGCTGGGCCAACTGACCGCGCGCCTGAGTGCATTGCTTGGCAAGCCTCTGAGCGAGCGCGACAACCCGTTGGGTCCGGCGCTGCTTTGCGAGTTCTTTTTGCGCGCGGGGCGCAGCCTGGGCGTAGAGATTCGCGTCAAGCTGATCATGCTCAAACTGTTTGAAAAGTACGTGCTCAGTGACGCCGACCAATTGTTCTGCGAAGCCAATCAGTTGCTGGTCGCCACCGGGGTTTTGCCCGAACTCAAGGCGGTGCCCTCGCGTCGCCCTGGCGGGCGTGCCGCCCGTGACCAGCAGCGAGAAGGCAACCCGCCAGCCATCGACCCGCCCCTGGATGAGAACGGCCAGCAAGCCTTCGCCGCCTTGCAGGTGTTGTTGGCGGCGGTGCGAGGCAGCGTGGCGCCGACCCTGGAAGCCTGCGCCGAACCGCAACCCATTGCCTCGCGCGACCTGCTGCGCCTGCTCTCGCACCTGCAACAATATGTGCCTGAACCTGAGGCCGAAGACGACTTCGACCTGCGTAACCAGCTTGAACAACTGTTGACCCGCGTCAGCGTCAAGAGCGGCAAGTCGCGTGTGGTGGAAGGCGCCGATGAAGACGTGATCAATCTGGTCGCCTTGCTGTTCGAGTTCATCCTCAATGATCGCACCGTGCCTGATGCGTTCAAGGGCTTGATCGCGCGCTTGCAGATTCCGATGTTGAAAGTGGCGGTGCTGGACAAGAGCCTCTTCAGCCGCGCCTGCCACCCGGCGCGTCGACTGCTTAATGAAATCGCCTCGGCTGCCATGGGCTGGAGCCCGCACGAGGGCTATCAGCGCGACAGCCTGTACTTGCATATTGAGCATGTGGTGCAGTGTTTGTTGAATGATTTCGTCGAAGACCTGACGATTTTTTCCCAACTGCTGGCGCAGTTCACTGCGTTCACCTCGGATGAACAACGCCGTAGCGCGTTGCTTGAACAACACACCCGTGAGGCCGAAGAAGGGCGCATACGCACGCAAGCCGCACGTGACCGTGTGGCCGATCTGCTCAATCGGCGCTTGCTCGGCAAGGTCTTGCCGCAATCGGTGGTGCGGTTTCTTCAGCAGGCCTGGAGCCAGGTGCTGTTGTTGGCCTGCCTCAAGCACGGCGAACAGTCGGTGCAGTGGCAGGCGGGCGTGCGCACCATGGACGAGTTGATCTGGAGTGTGGGCCTGCAGACAGACACCGAGGCCGGCCGGCACCTGCTGGAGCAACTGCCCGGGCTGCTCACGGCTTTGCGCAACGGCTTGACCAGCGCGGCGTTCGACCCTTTCAGCACCCGTGAGTTTTTTGTTCAATTGCAGGCCATGCATGTTCAGTCGGCCGAAGGCGAGTGCATCGACGCGCTGATCAAGGTGCGTGAGCCGTTTTCGTTCAGTGTCGGGTTGCCTGATTCAATACAGCACTTGCCGAGCGATGACCCGGACCTGCTCAAGGCTCACCAACTGCGTGTCGGTGGCTGGTTTGAGTTCCAGCAAGACGAAAACACAGCGTTGCGCTGCAAGTTGACGGCGATCATGGCCCCGTCCAATAGCTACATTTTTGTCAGCCGTACCGGCCTCAAAGTCCTTGAAAAAAGTGCCGACCAGTTGGCCATGGCATTCAAGCGCGGGGCCTTGCGTACCTTGGACGACGGGCTGCTGTTCGACCGCGCACTGGCGTGCGTGGTGGGCAACCTGCGTCAACTCAATCGCGGCAAGTGATCGCAACCGCAGGCCTGAACGCGGCATACTGGTAACACCTCGTCTCATTCAAGGAACCCGTATGCAGTTGGACCCCACCAGCGGTTGGTGCCAGGGCATTCGCCATTGCCCTTCGCCCAACTTCAACGAGCGCCCCGCCGGCGAGATCTCCCTGTTGGTGGTGCATAACATCAGCCTGCCACCGGCGCAGTTTGCCACCGGCAAGGTGCATGAGTTTTTCCAGAATCGCCTGGATGTCACGCAACATCCTTACTTTGAAGGCATTGCCGACTTACGGGTGTCTGCGCATTTTCTGATTGAGCGCGACGGCAGCGTGACGCAATTTGTGTCGTGCCTGGACCGCGCCTGGCATGCCGGGGTATCGAGTTTCGAGGGGCGCGAGGTGTGTAATGACTTTTCTCTGGGAATCGAGCTGGAAGGAACGGACGAGCTACCGTTTACCGAGGCTCAATATGTTTCGCTGATTGACCTCACGCGACAGCTGCTGGCGGCTTATCCAGACATCACCCGGCAGCGTATTTGTGGTCACAGTGATATCGCACCGGGTCGCAAGACCGACCCGGGCCCGGCTTTTGATTGGACGCGCTTTCGCAGCGCCCTGCAGGATGGAGGACACGCACGATGAGTTTCCTGGTGTTGGTGTTGGCGGTCTGGATCGAGAAATTCTCGGCCTTGCGTCAGCGGTTACAACGCGACGGTGGATGGTTGCGTGAACTGGCCAAGCTGGAATCCAGCCCGCGCATGGGGAAGCGGCCCTGGCTGATTCTTGTCCTGTTGGTGTTACTGCCGGTGGCCTTGCTGGCGCTGTTGCTGTTGGTGCTGGAACCGGTGGCTTATGGCCTGCTGGCGCTGCCGGTGCATCTGCTGGTGGTGATTTACAGCCTCGGGCGCGGCGATCTGCTGGCTGGGCTTGGGCCGTTTCGCGATGCATGGCGCCGCGGTGACCTGCAGGCCGCCGAGCATGTGGCCGAACGAGACCTGAAGGTGGTGGCTGACAATGGCGAGCAACTGCTGGAGCGCGTTCAAGGCCATTTGCTATGGCAGGCCTATCAGAGCTTTTTTGCAGTGATCTTCTGGTACTTCCTGTTGGGGCCGGTGGCGGCGTTGGCGTATCGCCTATTGGCATTGGCCAGCGAATACAGCCAGAACCCGCAGGTCGCCGAGCGTGCCGGGCAATTGCGTCACGCGTTTGACTGGGTGCCGGTGCGCCTTCTGGCGGCAAGTTTTGCCTTGGTGGGTAACTTTGTCGCGGTTGGGCGGGTGATGTTGCATGAGTTGTTGAGCTGGGACATCAGCGCTGCACAACTGGTAGAAAAAGTCGGCCTGGCGGCGGCTGAAATCCCACCGCCCGTGGTGGGGCCCGAGGGTATCAACAGCCTGGATCGGCTATGGGAACTGCTGCTGCGCGCGGCGGTGCTGTGGTATGCCGGGTTTGCGATCTGGACCGTACTGCCGTAGCTAGCCAGACGAGCGGGTTTTTGTGGCGGGGGACTTTGCGCCCCCGCCACAAAAAACCGCTCAGCGCAGCTCGTTAACCTTACGTTACAAAACTCCCTTTCAAATTGAGCTATACAGACAGAGCGCCAAATAGTGGCTATCTGCCGCTCCCCCCTGCGCCTCAATAAAAATAATAGAAAGGGAGTACACCTTTGAAGAGCTTGCTCTATCCCGCCATCGCGCTGATGAACCGTCTGAGTTTCGGCATGAAATTCAGCCTGATCAGCGTGCTGTTCCTGCTGCCGATGCTGGCCACCAATTATTTCCTGGTGCGTGATTCCTGGTCGCAATTGCAGGGCACTCGCATCGAACTGCAAAGCCTCGATCTGCTCGGCAGCAGCCTGGCGCTGCGCCGTGACCTGGAAACCCTCAATAACCAGGTGCAGATCAACGCGGTGCTGGGGCAGTCCGGCAAGGCCGGTGATCTGGAGGGCAAGATCAGTGCGTTGGAACAGAGCGTGTTGAGCCGCCTGCAAGGCCTCAACGCGATGACCGGCGACCCTGAACACACCCGTGTTTTTGATGGCAAGCGCGACGAAATGGTCGCCGCATTCAAGGCTCAGCAACAGGAAACCTCGCTGCTGAGCAAAAGCGCGCTGATTGGCAAATTGCTCAACAAGGCCCAGATGCTCAGCCAGATCATTGCCAGCCAGTCCGGCTTGAGCCGTGACCCTCAGGGCGATTTGCGCCAACTCAGCGAGCTGGTCACCAGCGTCACCCCGCAAGTCACCCAAACCCTGGGTGAAGGGCGGGCCATGGGCGCCTACTCCTTGGGCCAGGGTTTTCTCAATTCATCCTCCAGTACGCGCTTTGATGAACTGCTGCAGCAATTGGAAAAACTCCAGGCCGAGTACGCCCTGAAGTTGCAGGACGCACTGGGCGCCAGCACCGCCGCGCATGCGGCGCTCGACCCTCTGGCCGCGGCCAGCAGCGCGAGCCTCAAGCACGGCAGCGAGTTGTTTGAAGAGCAGGTGGTGATGGCCGAAACCCTCGATGCGCCGTGGCAGGGTTTTTATGAAAGCGTCAGCCAGTTGATGGCCCAAACCTACCAACTCAATGAAGCGACCCTGACGTTTCTTGAACAGCAACTTGAGCAGCGCCTGGCCCAAAAACGCACGCACATGATGGTGCTGGTCTCGGCGCTGGTGGCGGTGTTTGTGCTGATCTTTTATTTGTATGCCGGTTTCTACGCGTCGACCCGCACCACGTTGCGTCGCCTGGGGGCGATGATGAACCAGGTCGCGGGCGGCGACATGACCGTCAGCTTTGTTGCGCACAGCCGCGACGAACTCGGGGAGTTGGGCCAGGTATTCAACGGCACGGTGGCCAGGATTCATGACTTGATCGAGCGCGTCGGTCACACCGTCAGCCAGGTCGAGTTGCAAGCCGGGCAAGTGCAAGCCGTGTCGGCCCACAGCAACCAGGCGGTTTCCGGGCAGCGCAGCCAGATCGAGCAGGTGGCGACGGCCATGAACCAGATGTCGTCCACCGCCCAGGAAGTGGCGCGCAGTGCGGCGGCGGCGGTCAGCAGTGCCCACAGCGTCAACGACGAAACCGTCAGCGGCCGAGGCCTGGTGCAATCCCAGCAGGGCAGCATCGCGAGCCTGGCGTCGGAGATAGAGGCGTCAGTGCAGGTCATCAACCAATTGGCCACCGACAGCCAGTCGATCAGTGGCGTGCTCGAGGTGATCAAGAGCATCGCCGAACAAACCAACCTGTTGGCGCTGAATGCCGCGATTGAGGCGGCGCGCGCCGGCGAGCAGGGCCGCGGTTTTGCTGTGGTGGCCGACGAGGTGCGCACCCTGGCCCGACGCACCCAGCAGTCCACTGAAGAAATCGAACAGATGATCAGCCGCCTGCACAGCGGTGTCGGCGCGGCCGTGAAGGTCATGGGCACCAGCCATGCCATGGCCAATGGCACCGTGGGGCAGTCGGAAAAGGTCCAGCAAGCCCTGGAAAATATCCTGGGCGCCGTCGGAATGATCGTCGATCAGAACCAGCAGATTGCCGCGGCCGTGGAGCAGCAAACCGCCGTTGCCGACGATATCGACCAGAACATCGTTGCCATCAATCGTGCGGGCGAGCATGCCGCCGAGGGCGCGCATCAGACCGAAACGGCCAGTCGGCTGCTGTCGGTACAAGTCGTCGAGTTGAGGCAATTGATCGGCGCGTTTCGTGTGTAGGGCAGGCGCGTAGGACTTGGTCTTCGTGGGCCGTGGTGCCCGTCCTGATTTCGCTGTGTGGCTTTTTTGAATGCCTGAATGGGTGAGAATTTGTTTCAACCCGTCACGGTTCAAGGGAGGCACAGCGATGGCCACTGCCATGGGGATCAAAGGGCATTGCGCCCATTGCGACATCACGTTTGAACTCAAGCCCTGGCAAGTGAATGCGATTGCCATCCACGAGCCCTTTGAATGCCCCTATTGCCAGCGCACCCTGCAGTTGATATGCCCCAGGCAGTTGCGCCAGTTCAAGGCGCTGGACCACTGGGCCATGGTGGCCCCGAGCATGGTGGTATTGACCTGCTCGGTGCTGATTGTGGCGCTGGTGGCGGAGTGGGTCGGGTTGCTCAGCGTGGTCGGGCAACTCAACGTTTCGCTGGTGGCGGTGCTGATGCACTTTCTAGTGCTGCGTTACGCCCGTCATCGGCAACGGCTGACGTTGAACTTGCAGGCGGTCAAACCGCTACCAGTTGAACAGCTCGCGCGCATTGCGTGTGCTCGTCTCAGCCAGCAATAAAGGGCTGATCCCCATGCGTTCGGCCAAGTCGGTGCAGATGTCCGGCAGGTGTTGCGGGCTGTTGCGCTGGCCCGGGTACATGGCGGGCGCCATGTCCGGTGAATCGGTTTCCAGCACCACCGCGTCAAGGGGCAGTCGCGCAAGTACTTTGTGCATGCGCAGCGCCTGCGGCCATGTGGCGGCGCCGCCCAGGCCGAGTTTGAAACCCAGCTTGATGTACTCGCGGGCTTCCTCAAAACTGCCGGCAAACGCATGGATGATGCCGCCGCGTGGCAGGCGAATGCGCTTGAGGGTAGCGATCACTGCTGCGTGGCTGCGGCGCACGTGCAGCAAGGCCGGGAGCTGGAAGTCCACCGCCAGTTTCAGCTGCGCTTCAAACAGGTGCTGCTGGCGCTCGCGGTCCAGCTGTTCGAGAAAGTAATCCAGGCCGATTTCACCGACGGCGCACAGTTGCCGGTGGCCCTTCAAGCGCGTCAGCCAGTCGCCCAGCTCCGTCAGGTCGGCGGGGCGATGCTCATCCAGGTACACCGGGTGCAGGCCGAAGGCGGCGAACAAGCCTTCGTCTTCCTGCACCAGATCCCACAGCCGTTGCCAGTTTTGCTGATACACGCCCAACACCACCATGCGCTGCACGCCGAGTTGGCGGCTGTGGGCGAGGACTTGCCGGCGATCAGGGTCGAAGTCCGGGAAGTCCAGGTGGGTATGGGTGTCGATCAGCTCCACGCTCAAGCCTCGTGAATACGCTGCTTGAAGGTCCGGCCGATGGCGTGCACGCCCGGTTGGTACTGTTCTTCCTCGATGGCGGCCAGCGCCAGGCGCAGGGCGGTGTCGGCAATCAGCTGATGTTGCTGGGCCATGGCGTTGACCGGCAGCGGCAGGAAGTCCAGCAACTGGGTGTCACCAAAAGTGCCGAGGCGCAGCGGCCGGGATTTGAGCGGGAAGTCGTGCAGCGCGTCGAACACACCTTGCAGCAGTACGTACGAAGTGGTCACCAGCGCGTCAGGCAAATGCCCCAGTTGTTGCAGAAGTTGCTCCATCAGCTGTCGGCCGCAATCTCGGCTGAAGGCCTCGCCCTGTTCGACGATGACCTCACCCGTGAAGCCTTTCAGCGCTTCATGAAAGCCGGCAGCGCGCTCCTGGCTGATGCCCAGCTCGGGACGCGCACCGATCAGCGCGATCTGCTTGGGCAACGGTTGCAGCAGGCTGCTGGTCAACTGCTGGCAGGCCTGGCGGTCATCGCTGACCACCGAGCAAAACTGCTCCGTTTCCATCACCCGGTCGATCGCAATCACTGGCAGGCCTTTGGCTTGCAGTTCGCGGTAGCTGTCATCGCTGGCCGGCAGGCAACTGGCCACAAACAGCGCATCGCAACGCCGCGCGCGAAACAGCTGCAGTAATTGGCGCTCGCTGTCGGCCTCATCGTCGGAGCTGGCAATCAGCAACTGATAGCCGCGCGCCCGCGCGCCCTGTTCCAACAATTTGGCGATCCGTGCGTAACTGGGGTTTTCCAGGTCCGGCAGGATAAAGCCCAAGGTGCGCGTGTGCCGACTGCGCAGCCCGGCCGCCTGAGGGTTTGGGGTAAAGCCATGGGCTTCAACCACCGCGCGCACCCGCTCGACGGTTGCGCTGCTGATGCGTTGTTGCGCGGCCTTGCCATTGATGACGTAGCTTGCGGTGGTCACGGACACACCGGCCAGACGTGCGATATCACTGAGTTTCAAACCGGGATTTCCTTGTTTTTTAGAGCTTGCCCCGACATTTTGTCCGATCGTAACCGATTACTGCACACGACTATTGGCTGAGCTCAAGCGCCGAGTGGCGCTTCAAGCTTGCATAATTAGCGCGTAATCTGCCATAAATTCTAGATTAAACGTTTCAGCCAGCGTATTTTTACGACGTTCGCGACTGACTGGCTACTGCCAATTGACCACTCAGTCAGCTATTTTTGAACGCAGCCACGCTGATTTATTCAAAACAATACCTAGTGCGCCCACCGCACTAACTAGGAGAACGGCATGCTTGAGCTCACTGTAGAGCAGATATCCATGGGCCAGGTGGCTGTGGATAAATCTGCTGCCTTGCACCTGCTCGCTGACAAACTGGTGGCCGACGGCCTGGTCGCCGAGGGTTACCTCAGTGGCCTGCAAGCGCGTGAAGCCCAAGGTTCGACCTTTCTCGGCCAAGGCATTGCCATCCCTCACGGCACCCCGGAAACCCGCGACCAGGTTTTTTCCACCGGCGTACGCCTGCTGCAGTTCCCCGAAGGGGTGGACTGGGGCGATGGCCAGATCGTCTACCTGGCCATTGGCATTGCCGCCAAATCCGATGAACACCTGCGCCTGCTGCAATTGCTGACCCGCGCCCTCGGTGAAACCGATCTGGGCGAGGCGCTGCGCCGTGCCGGTTCGGCCGACGCCTTGCTGAAGCTGCTGCAAGGCGCGCCGCAGGAACTGGCGCTGGACGCGCAAATGATCAGCCTTGGCGTGTCCGCCGATGACTTCGAAGAGCTTGTCTGGCGAGGCGCGCGCCTGTTGCGTCAGGCTGATTGCGTGAGCAATGGTTTTGCTGCCGTGTTGCAGCAAGTCGACGCGTTGCCGCTGGGCGATGGCCTGTGGTGGTTGCACAGCGAGCAGACGGTCAAACGGCCGGGCCTTGCGTTTGTTACGCCGGACAAACCCATGCGTTACCTCGGCCAGCCGCTCAACGGTTTGTTTTGCCTGGCCAGCCTTGGCGAAGCGCACCAGAGCTTGCTCGAACGCCTGTGCGCGTTGTTGATTGAAGGACGCGGCCAGGAACTCGGCCGCGCCACCAGCAGCCGCGCGGTGCTCGAAGTACTCGGCGGCGAACTGCCGCCTGACTGGCCCAGCGTGCGCGTCACCCTGGCCAACGCCCATGGCTTGCATGCGAGGCCAGCGAAGATCCTCGCGCAATTGGCGAAAAGTTTTGACGGCGATATCCGCGTGCGCCTGGTTGATGGCCCGGTGGGCGCCGTGTCGGTGAAAAGTTTGAGCAAGTTGCTGAGCCTTGGCGCCCGTCGCGGGCAGGTGCTGGAGTTTGTCGCTGAACCGACAATTGCCGGCGATGCATTGCCCGCGTTGCTCGCGGCCGTAGAAGAAGGTCTGGGCGAAGAAATCGAGCCGCTGCCGACCGTAAGTGCCCAGCCTGCCACCGTCGACATCGAACCGGCGATCAGCGCGCCCGCAGCCGGCAGCCAGATCCAGGCCATCGCTGCCGCGCCGGGCATTGCCATCGGGCCTGCACATATCCAGGTTCAGCAAGTCTTCGATTACCCCCTTCGCGGCGAGTCCTCGGCCATTGAGCGCCAGCGCTTGCAGAGCGCCCTGGCCGATGTGCGCCGCGATATCCAGGGCCTGATCGAACGCAGCCAGGCCAAAGCCATCCGCGAGATCTTCATCACCCATCAGGAGATGCTCGACGACCCGGAACTGACCGACGAAGTCGACACCCGCCTCAAGCAGGGCGAGAGCGCCGAAGCGGCGTGGATGAGCGTGATCGAGGCCGCCGCCAAGCAGCAGGAGGCGCTGCAGGACGCCTTGCTCGCCGAGCGCGCCGCCGACCTGCGCGACATCGGCCGTCGGGTGTTGGCGCAATTGTGCGGCGTCGAAACCGCCCAGGAGCCGAGCGAACCCTACATTTTAGTGATGGACGAAGTCGGTCCCTCCGACGTCGCGCGCCTGGACCCGGCCCGCGTCGCCGGCATCCTCACCGCGCGTGGCGGCGCCACGGCGCACAGCGCCATCGTCGCGCGCGCCCTGGGCATTCCCGCCTTGGTAGGCGCAGGCGCGGCGGTGTTGCTGCTCGCGTCCGGCACGCCGTTGTTGCTCGATGGTCAGCGCGGTCGCCTGCATGTCGACCCCGACGCCACCACCTTGCAACGCGCCAGCGTCGAGCGCGACACCCGCGAACAGCGCCTGCAAGCGGCTTCGGCGCAGCGCCACGAACCGGCGTTGACCCGTGACGGTCACGCCGTGGAAGTGTTCGCCAATATCGGCGAGAGCGCCGGTGTTGCCGGCGCGGTGGAGCAGGGCGCCGAAGGCATCGGCCTGCTGCGCACCGAGCTGATTTTCATGGCTCACCCACAAGCGCCGGATGAAGCCACTCAGGAAGCCGAATACCGCCGCGTACTCGACGGCCTTGGCGGTCGCCCGCTGGTGGTGCGCACCCTCGATGTTGGGGGTGATAAACCGCTGCCGTACTGGCCGATCGCCGAGGAAGAAAACCCCTTCCTCGGTGTGCGCGGTATTCGCCTGACCTTGCAACGCCCGCAGATCATGGAAGCGCAATTGCGTGCGCTGCTGCGCTCGGCGGACAACCGACCGCTGCGCATCATGTTTCCCATGGTCGGCAGCGTCGATGAATGGCGCGCGGCCCGGGACATGACCGAGCGCCTGCGCCTGGAAATCCCGGTCGCCGACTTGCAACTGGGCATCATGATCGAAGTGCCGTCTGCCGCCTTGCTCGCGCCGGTACTGGCCAAGGAGGTCGACTTTTTCAGCGTCGGCACCAACGACCTGACCCAGTACACCCTGGCTATCGACCGTGGCCACCCAACCTTGTCGGCCCAGGCCGACGGCCTGCACCCGGCGGTGCTGCAACTGATCGACATCACCGTGCGTGCCGCCCATGCCCATGGCAAGTGGGTGGGCGTGTGCGGCGAATTGGCGGCGGACCCGCTGGCGGTGCCGGTGCTGATCGGGCTGGGGGTGGATGAGTTGAGCGTGTCGGCCCGCAGCATTCCCGAAGTGAAGGCGCGGGTACGCGAATTCAGTCTGAGCGAGGCCCAGGGCCTGGCGCAAAAAGCCCTTGCGGTGGGTTCGCCCGCGCAAGTGCGAGCCCTAGTGGAGGCCGTGTAAATGGCGAAGATTCTGACCCTGACGCTGAACCCGGCGTTGGACCTTACGGTCCGCCTGGCACGCCTGGAGCCGGGTGCCGTCAACCGCAGCGAAACCCTGCTGACCCACGCCGCCGGCAAAGGTGTGAATGTCGCCCAGGTGTTGGCGGACCTTGGCCATCACGTCACCGTCGGTGGCTTTCTCGGTGAAGACAATCCGCAAGCCTTCGAGGCGTTGATTGCCCGGCGTGGTTTTGCCGACGCGTTTATTCGCGTACCGGGCGAAACCCGCAGCAACATCAAGATCGCCGAGCAGGACGGCCGGGTCACCGACGTCAATGCGCCGGGACCGCAGGTCAGTGAGCAGGCCCAGCAGGCGTTGCTCAATCAACTGACGCTGATTGCGCCAGGGCACGACGCGGTGGTGGTCGCCGGCAGTTTGCCGCGCGGCATCAGTGCGCAGTGGTTTAAAGGCTTGCTGGAACACCTCAAAAGCCTCGGTTTGAAAGTCGCCCTCGACACCAGCGGTGAAGCCTTGCGCGCCGGTTTGCAGGCGGGCCCGTGGCTGATTAAACCCAACACTGAAGAGCTGGCCGAGGCCTTGGATTGCCCCACGGACTCCATCGCGCAACAGGCCCAGGCCGCCGAGCGTCTGCACGCCCAAGGCGTAGAACATGTGGTGGTGTCCCACGGTGCCGACGGCGTGAACTGGTTCAGCCCGGGCACCGCGCTGCACGCCACGCCGCCCAAGGTCAGCGTCGCCAGTACGGTGGGCGCCGGCGACTCGCTGCTGGCCGGGATGCTTCACGGTTTGCTCAAGGTTGATCTGCCGCAAACCACCTTGCGGCGCGCCACGGCAATTGCCGCGATGGCCGTCACACAGATCGGGTTTGGCATCAGCGATGACGCGCAGTTGGCGCGTCTCGAAAGCGGCGTCCATGTGCGCGCGCTGACAGAACAATAAGAGGGTTTGTGATGAAGTTAGCCATTGTTACCGCCTGCCCGAACGGCATGGTCACCAGTGTGCTGTGCGCCCGCTTGTTGGACGCCGCCGCGCAGCGCCAGGGCTTGCACACCAGCGTCGAAGTGGTGGACGTGCAGCACCCGGAACGCCAGTTGTCCCAGGCCACGCTCGATGACGCCGATTGGGTGTTGCTGGTCAGCAGCACGCCGGTGGAGATGCAGCGGTTTGTCGGCAAGCGCGTGTTCCAGAGCACGCCGGCCCAGGCGTTGGCGGATGTGGACGCAGTATTGCGTCGCGGCGCCGAAGAGGCTGAGGTCTATGTGGCGACGCAGCAGGCAGCCAAGTCCGCGCCGCGTATCGTCGCGGTCACGGCCTGCCCAACCGGCGTAGCGCACACCTTTATGGCGGCCGAAGCCTTACAGCAAACCGCCAAGCGCCTGGGCTACGACTTGCAGGTCGAGACCCAGGGCTCGGTGGGCGCGCGCACGCCTTTGAGCCCGGAGGCCATCGCCAATGCCGACGTGGTGTTGCTGGCGGCCGACATTGAAGTGGCCACCGAGCGCTTCGCCGGCAAGAAGATTTACCGCTGTGGCACCGGCATTGCCCTCAAGCAATCCGAAGCCACGCTCCACAAAGCCTTGGCCGAAGGCGCGGTGGAAAGCGCGGCCGGCAGCGCGGTGGCGAAAAAATCGGAAAAGACCGGCGTGTACAAACACCTGCTCACCGGTGTGTCGTTCATGTTGCCGATGGTGGTGGCCGGCGGCTTGCTGATCGCCTTGTCGTTTGTGTTCGGCATTCATGCCTTTGAAGAAAAGGGCACCTTGGCGGCGGCACTCAAAACCGTCGGCGACCAGGCCTTCATGCTGATGGTGCCGCTGCTGGCGGGCTATATCGCCTACTCGATTGCCGACCGCCCCGGCCTCGCGCCGGGCATGATTGGCGGCCTGCTCGCGGGCACGTTGGGCGCGGGGTTTATCGGCGGGATTTTCGCCGGTTTCCTCGCCGGTTATTGCGTCAAGTTGATCACCCGCGCGGTGAAATTGCCGCAGAGCCTGGAGGCGCTCAAGCCGATCCTGATCATTCCCTTGCTGGCGAGTTTGTTCACCGGCCTTGCGATGATTTATCTGGTCGGCCCGCCGGTTGCGCGGCTGCTCACCAGCCTGACCGACTTTCTCAGCACCATGGGCACCACCAACGCGGTGCTGCTGGGCATCCTCCTGGGCGGCATGATGTGCGTCGATCTGGGCGGGCCGATCAACAAGGCGGCGTATGCGTTTTCCGTCGGCTTGCTGGCCGCTTCCAGCGGCGCGCCGATGGCCGCGACCATGGCCGCTGGCATGGTGCCGCCGATTGGCATGGGCATCGCCACGTTCCTGGCGCGGCGCAAGTTCGCCCAGACCGAGCGCGAAGCCGGCAAGGCCGCGATGATTCTGGGCCTGTGCTTTATCTCCGAAGGCGCGATTCCGTTTGCGGCCAAAGACCCGCTGCGCGTCATCCCGGCCAGCATCGCCGGTGGCGCCTTGACCGGCGCGCTGTCGATGTATTTCGGCTGCAAACTGGCGGCGCCTCATGGTGGCCTGTTTGTGCTGATCATTCCCAATGCGATGAACCATGCCCTGCTGTACTTGCTGGCGATTGTTGCCGGCAGCCTGTTGACGGGGTTGGTGTATGCGCTGATCAAGCGCCCTGAGGCGGTGGAACTCACAGAAGCTGCGGGAAAGGCCTGACACCGGCCAAAAATTTGGGAGCGGGCTTGCTCGCGAACGCAGTGTGCCAGTCAATGTATTGGTTGATTGACACTGCGCTTTCGCGGGCAAGCCCGCTCCCACATTTGGATCTTCGGGGCTGCCCAGTCGGGTGTCACATCCGCTTCATCCCAGCGTGCTTTAGTTGACCTTTTGATACTCAAGAGGGCACCTGCATGAGCCACTTCGATCTCGGCCGTCGCCGCGTGATGCAAGCCGTCGGCGCCGGCCTGCTGCTGCCGGGCCTGGCGCCGGCGGTGATCGCGTCGGTCAAGGACCGGCCGCAACTCACCGATGGCGTGCAGTCCGGCGACCTGCTGGGCGACCGCGCGATGATCTGGAGCCGCAGCGACCGCCCGGCCAAGATGGTGGTGGAATGGGACACCCGCAGCGTGTTCAGCAACCCGCGAAAATTCATCTCGCCACTGGCCGACAGCCGCACCGACTTTACTGCCCGCGTCGAACTCACAGGGTTACCGGTCGACCAGGCGATCTTTTACCGCGTGCATTTTGAAGACGCCCAGACCGGCGTCGCCAGCGAGCCGTGGTTCGGCCACCTGCGCAGCGTGCCGCAACAACGCCGTGACATCCGTTTTGTGTGGAGCGGCGACACCGTCGGCCAAGGCTTTGGTATCAACCCGGACATTGGCGGCATGCGCATCTACGAAGCGATGCGCCTGCGCCTGCCGGACTTTTTTATCCACAGCGGCGACACCATCTACGCCGACGGCCCGGTGCCGGCGCAACTGAGCGTTGAAGACGGACGCATCTGGCGCAACATCACCACCGAAGCCAAGAGCAAAGTCGCCGAAACCCTGGATGAATACCGCGGTAATTACCGCTACAACCTGCTCGACGAAAACGTGCGCCGCTTCAACGCCGAGGTGCCGCAGATCTGGCAGTGGGACGATCACGAGGTGGTGAATAACTGGTCGCCGAGCAAGCAACTCGATGAGCGCTATCAGACCAAGGACATCAACACGTTGGTCGGCCACGCACGTCAGGCCTGGCTGGAGTATTCACCGATGCGTCGGCAAAGCGCCGATGGCGGCGGGCGGATTTATCGCAAGCTCAGCTACGGCCCGCTGCTGGATGTGTTCGTACTGGACATGCGCAGTTACCGCGGCCCCAACGACGACAACCTGGGCGGCGAAAAACCGTTCATGGGCCGTGAGCAACTGGACTGGCTCAAGCGCGAACTCAAGGCCTCAAAAGCGCAATGGAAGGTCATCGCCGCCGACATGCCCATCGGCCTTGGCGTGCCCGACGGCGAGGTCAGCCCCGGCGTGCCACGTTGGGAAGCGATCGCCAATGGCGACCCTGGCCCGGCCCAGGGCCGTGAGCTGGAGATTGCCGAACTGTTGGGGTTTCTGCGTGCCCAGCAGGTGCGTAACCACGTGTGGCTGACGGCGGATGTGCACTACTGCGCGGCGCACCATTACCACCCCGACCGGGCGGCGTTTCAGGATTTCGAGCCGTTCTGGGAGTTTGTGGCCGGGCCGTTGAATGCAGGGAGTTTTGGGCCCAACCCGTTGGATAAAACCTTTGGCCCACAGGTGGTGTTCGAGAAGGCGCCGCCTGCGCAGAACACCTCGCCGCTGGCTGGGTTTCAGTTTTTTGGTGAGGTGCAGATTGACGGGCAGACGGCGGAGTTGACGGTGATCTTGCGCGACTTGGATGGGGTCTCGGTGTTCGAGCAAAAGCTGCAGCCTGCCTGACCTGCAATGCACTTAAACACTGTGGGAGCTGGTTTGCCTGCGATTACATCACCCTGGTGTCACTGATACACCGAGGTGCCTGCATCGCAGGCAAGCCAGCTCCCACATTTGATCCTCGGTGTTTATGAGGGCTTAGTACACATCCCGACGATAGCGGCCCTGCTCGATCAAGCGCTCGACTGCTTCGCTGCCCAGCACCTCATGCAGCACCTGGTCCACGCCCGTCGCCATGCCCTGCAAACTGCCGCAGACATAAATGGCGGCGCCGTCTGCCAGCCATCGACGCAGCACGTCCGCCGACTCGCGCAGGCGATCCTGCACGTAGATTTTTTCTTGCTGATCGCGCGAAAACGCCAGGTCCAGCAGGGCCAGATCGCCGCTGGCCAGCCAGCCTTGTAGCTCGTCCTGGCACAGGTAATCGTGGGCGATATTGCGCTCGCCAAACAGCAGCCAGTTGCGCTGCTGGCCAGCGGCAATGCGCGCCTTGAGCAAGCTGCGCAGGCCGGCAAGGCCAGTGCCGTTGCCCAAAAGAATCAGCGGCACTGGCGCCTCAGGCAGATGGAAACCACTGTTGCGACGCACGCGCAGGCTGATGCTTGAGCCGAGGGCGGCGTGTTCGGTCAGCCAGCCGGAACCCAGGCCCAGACTGCCGTCGGGGTGACGTTCCTGGCGCACGATCAGCTCCAGCACGCCGTCGCTGGCAATCGAGGCGATGGAGTATTCGCGCATGCCCAGAGGCACCAGGGCGTTCACCAGTGCCTGGGCATGCAGGCCGACCAAGTGCGCGCGGTTGTCCGGCAATTGGCGGGTGGCCAGGGCTTGGTTGAGGGTTTGCGCAAGGCCCTCGATCAACACGCCGTCGCTGCCGGCCAGGCCCAGGCCGGCGAGGAAGTGTTCAATGGCCCACGGGCAATTGCGCGGCAGTATTTCCACCAGGTCGCCGGCCAGCCAGGTGTGTGGCGCAGGCGGTGTGAGGCCGAGCAAGTAGATGTCCGAGCCGACGCTGTCGCGGTTGAGCAGGGTGCGTCGGGTCAGGGTCCAGTTTTCGTACTGGGCGGTTTGCCAGGCGGATGCCGGCGCATGCCCGGTGAGCTGGCCCAGTTGCTGTTGCCAGGTCAGCAGCGCTTCGGTGTCGCCGCTGTCGACTTCCACAGGCGCGAACAACGGGTTGCCGCCTTGATGGGTCAGCCAGAAATGCAGGCGCCGGGCAAAGCCGCAGAAGTGTTCGTACTGGCGGTCACCCAGGGCCAGCACCGAGTAGTTGAGGCCTTTGAGCGACAGGTCCTGGCCGAGCACGCTGCGCTCGAAACCGCGGGCGCTGTCGGGCGCTTCGCCGTCGCCGAAGGTGCTGACCACAAACAGTGCATGTTCTGACTCACACAGGTCTTGCTGGCTGACACTGCCCAACGGCTGCACCTTTACCGGCAGGCCGGCGGCCTGTAATTGCCCGGCCGTCTGCCACGCAAGCTGTTCGGCAAAGCCGCTCTGGCTGGCAAAGCCGATCAGCCACGCCGGGGCGTCGCTGTGGTTGGCGCCGAGGCCTTTGCGGGCATCGCGGACCTGGCGGTTTTTGCGACGGCGGTCGAGGTACAGCAGCCAGCCGGTAATAAAGAACAGCGGCATGCACAGCGCACTGACGGTCAGGATGATGCGGCCTACCAGGCCGAAGTAGCTGCCGGTGTGCAGCGCGTAGACACTGGTGAGCAATTGCGACTTGAAGGTCTTGCTCGCGTAGCGGTCATGGGACTTGACCTCGCCGGTGGCCGGGTCGAGGTTGATCTGGTTCAGCGCGCGGTCATGCGGCGATGTGTTGAGCAGGTAATACACAATGGCCGGCTGCCCGGCGACGGCCGGCATGCGGATGTTGTAGGCGCTCAAGCCGGGGCCGGCGTTGGCGTAGATGCTGCTCCAGATCGCGTCGTAGTCGGCCACCGGCGCCGGGCCTTCGGGCGGCGGGCCGCGCTTGCGCATGCGTTCATTTTGCGGGGCGTCGGAGAGCAGTTTGGTCACGCCCTGGTTGTACCAGTCATACGACCAATACAGGCCAGTGAGCGCGGCCAATAGATAAAACAGCAGGCACCAGGTGCCGAACACCGAGTGCAGGTCCCAGTTGAAACTGCGGCCCTTTTTGCGCCAGTCCAGCGTCAGCCAGGCGCGCCAGCTTGCCACCTGGCGCGGCCAGCGCAGGTACAGGCCCGACAGGCAGAAGAACACCAGGATCAGCGTGCAGGCGCCAGTGATTTGCCGGCCGGTATCGCCAGCCGCCAGGAAGCGGTGCAGTTGCAAGATGAAACCGAACACGTCCTGGCCGACGGCGTCGCCCAGGTAGTTGCCGGTGTACGGGTCGAAGTAGCGCATCTGGCCACGCCGCTCGCCCGGCGGTGCCGTGAAGAACACGCGCGCGGCGTTGCCGCTGTCGCTTTCCACCCACAGCATCGACACGGTTTTGCCTTCGGTGGCCTCCAGCTTGCGCACCAGTTCGGCAGGCGGCAGCACGCCGGCTTCGCGTTTTTCGACGCTCAATACGGTCGGATTGAGCGCGCGCAGAATTTCATCCTGAAACGAGACCGCAGCCCCGGTAATCCCCATCAATGCCAGCACCAGCCCGGCGGTAATGCCGAAGAACCAGTGCAACTGGAACAGGGTTTTCTTCAACACGTCGGACCGCCTCGCTCATCTGGATATATAAGTCACGGCGCGCATTATGCCGTGGGCTAACGAGAAATCTTCTGTTTTACACGCAAAAGCCCCACGCATCCGATGCGTGGGGCTTTGGGCCTGAAGTTTGCCGCGTTTAGAAGTGGAAACTGGTGGTCAACAACGCCGTACGACCGGCCGCCTGGTTGGCGAAGTGCGCCGCGTAAGCTTTGTCGTAGTAGGTCTTGTCGGTCAGGTTTTGCACGTTCAATTGCAGGTCGACGTTCTTGGTCAGCTTGTAGCTGGCCATGGCGTCGTAGCGCGTGTAGGACGGCACGTAAACGGTGTTGGCCGCATCGCCGTAAACCTGGTCGACGTAGAACGCGCCGCCGCCGATGGTCAGCTTTGGCGTGATGTCATAGGTGGTCCACAGGCTGAAGGTGTTTTTCGGCGTGTTGGGCATTTGGTTGCCCTGGTTGGAACCGGCAGTGACGACACCCTGGCGGTTGCCGTTTTTGCCGGGGTCAACCAGCTCGCTTTTCAGGTAGCTGTAGCCGGCGAACACTTGCCATTGTTCGGTGAGCTTGCCGCTGGCGGACAGTTCGATGCCGTCCACTCGCGATTCGCCCGCGGTCTCGTAGGTGTTGGAGTCCACCAGAATGCGCGTGTTTTTCTTCTCGGTACGGAAGATCGCGCCGGTCAGGGACAGGCGGTTGTGGAACAGGTCCCACTTGGTGCCCAGTTCGTAGTTGACGGTTTCTTCGGGTTTCAGGTCGCTGGTGTTGATGCCGGTGACGAAGCCGTTGGTTTCCTGGCCTTCACCGACCATGCCGCCGGCAGGCGATGCCGAGGTGGCGTAGGAGGTGTAGATGCTGCCGTTCTCCAGCGGCTTCCAGACCAGGCCCGCCTGCCAGTTGAAGAACTGGCTGTCGTCCTTGATTTTGCTGCGCCCCGCGGCGGCGTTGGTGTTGGCTTCGGTGTCAAAGGTGTCGTAGCGCAGGCCCAGGTTCAACAGCCATTTCGGGTCCAGCTCAATGGTATCGAACGCGTAGGCGGCGCGGCTGGTGGCCTTGGTGTTGGTGCCGTAGTAGTTGCGCGCGACGCTGCCAGTCCAGGCGTCGTCCGGCGTCGGGTTGCTCAGCGAGGTGCACTGCCCGCCCAGGCTGCCTTTGGCCACGGTGCAGGTCGGGTTGGCGTTCGGGCTGACCGTGTAGCCGCTGACGCGGGTTTCTTCGCCGGTGAATTCCAGGCCGGTGGAGTACGAGTGCTTCATGCCCGCCAGCTGGAAATTGCCGAACAGGTCGGTCTGGTTGGTGGTGGTGTCGGTGGTCGACACTCGCGTGTTGGCACGGCGCCACACGGTGCCGAAACGGCTGACGTTGCGCTGGCTGTCGTCCGGTTGAGTGAGCACGTAGTCCTGGCCGGTGCTGCCATGGCGAAGGGTGTTTTTCAGCGTCATGTTGTCGTTCAGGTCGTGCTCGATGGAGAACGTGCTGATATCGGCGCGGGTCTTGCGGAAGTCGCGGTCTTTCAAACCATAGAAGTTGTTGCTGTCGCCGCCATCGGTGGGTTTGTCGTGCCCGTGGGCAGTGGCGGTCGGCGAGCTGTAGCCGTAGGGAATGCCCGAGTCCGGCAGGTCGTTGCTTTCCATGTGGTAGTAGCTGAAGTTGACGCGCGTCGGCGTGCCCAGGCCGAAGGTCAGCGACGGCGCAACACCCCAGCGGTCATAGTCGATGACATCGCGGCCAGCCACGTTCTGCTCGTGGCTCATCAGGTTCAAGCGGAACGCGGCGTTGTCGAGGAACTGGCGGTTCACGTCGAGCACGTAGCGGCGGGTCTGGTCGGAGCCGTAGGTGAAACCGCCGTTGGTGAAGTCGCGCGCCTGTGGCGTTTTGCTCACCAGGTTGATGCTGCCGCCCGCCGAGCCGCGACCGCCGAACGAGGAGTTCGGGCCTTTGCTGACTTCAATCGATTCGATGTCGAAGATCTCGCGGCTCTGGCCGCCGGTGTCGCGCACGCCGTCCAGATAAGTGTCGCCCTGGGCATCAAAGCCGCGAATGAACGGACGGTCGCCCTGAGGGTTACCGCCTTCACCGGCACCGAAAGTAATGCCCGGTACAGTGCGCAAGGCGTCCTGCAACGAGGTGGCGGCGGTGTCCTTGAGCACTTGTTGCGGCACCACGGTCACCGAGCGCGGGGTGTCTACCAATGGCGCGGTGTACTTTTGCGAAGCGGCTTTTTCCACCTGGTAGGACGTGTTGTCCTGCTCCTGGCCGGTAATGCTGGTGGCGCCCAGGGAGATGCTGTTGCGCTCGCCTTTGCGTTCGGTGCTTTCGGCCGCTTGCGCCAATTGGGCGGCAGAGCTGGCGCTGAGTGCGACGCCGATGGCCGAAGCCAGCAGGCGTGGTGAACTGGCTGGTGTTTTTAGCAGTGTGCGCGACATTGACGTGTCCCTTCCCCAAGGTTGTAAGGCCGCGGAATATAGGGTCAACAAGAGTTTCTATCAATTGCGATACATTACTATTCGCACTGAATTTACATTCTTTACACTTTTTGCTTGCGGTTTTTACCAACTCGTTCGTCTTCCGCGTTTTACAGGGCGGATAAGAATCAATACCATTGGCGCCTCTCTGCCTTCAGGTACTGCCCCATGCTGCTGCACATTCCCGGCCTGTTCTCTCGCGAGGAGGTGCTGCGCATTCGCCAAGCCTTGGAAAGCACCGAGTGGGCCGACGGTAAAATCACCGCCGGGCATCAGTCCGCCAAAGCCAAACACAACCTGCAATTGCCCGAAGGCCACCCGCTGGCCAAGGAAATTGGCGCGGCGATGCTCGAGCGTTTGTGGAAAAACCCGCTGTTTATGTCAGCGGCGTTACCGCACAAGGTCTTCCCGCCTTTGCTCAATTGCTACACGGCCGGTGGCAATTTCGACTTCCATATCGACAACGCCGTGCGCCAGGCGCGGGGCAGCCATGAACGGGTGCGCACGGACCTGTCGTCCACGCTGTTTTTCAGCGACCCCGAGGAATACGACGGTGGCGAGCTGGAGATCCAGGACACCTTCGGCCTGCAGCGGGTCAAACTCCCGGCCGGCGACATGGTGCTGTACCCAGGTTCGAGCCTGCACAAGGTCAACGCCGTAACCCGTGGCGCGCGTTACGCTTCGTTCTTCTGGACCCAAAGCCTGGTGCGTGAAGACAGCCAGCGCACCTTGCTGTTCGAGATGGACGGCGCCATCCAGCAACTGACCCGCGATGTTCCTGACCATCCAGCGCTGATCCAACTCACCGGCACGTACCACAACCTGTTGCGCCGCTGGGTCGAGGTCTGACATGGGCTTTTTACTGCGCCGTGAAGAAGTGCTCAACGTCGAGCAACTGCAAAGCATGCTCGACGATTCCCCGGTGCGCGCCGCCCAGGCGATTTTGATGGCCGCCAAGGCGGGCGTGGTAGACGCCCAGGCCTTGCTGGGGCAAATCCTGCTGGAAGGGCGCGGCATTGCGCGCGATGAAGCGCTGGCGCTGCGCTGGTTCCAGATCGCCGCCAACGGCGGGCAGTTGATGGCACGCAATATGGCCGGGCGTTGCCTGGAACATGGCTGGGGCTGCGCCGTCGATGAAGCGGCAGCTGCGCGGGAGTATCGCCTGGCGGCAGAGGCCGGGTTGGATTGGGGCCAGTACAACTATGCCAATCTGCTGGCCACCGGTCGTGGTGTCGACGAAGACCGACCGCAAGCGCTGGGGTTTTATCGGCTGGCTGCAGAGCAGGGCCACGCCAAGTCGATGAACCTGCTGGGGCGTTATTTGGAAGACGGCCACTCTTGCCCGAGGGATTTTGAGGCGGCTGTCGAGTGGTATCGGCGCTCAGCCGAGGGCGGGGATTTTCGCGGGCAGTTCAGTTATGCCGCGATATTGGCTGACCGAGGCCGAATCGACGAGGCATTGGCGTGGCTGCGCAAGGCGCTGGCGGGCGGCAATCTGAAGTTTTTGCGAACGGCTCACACCGCGTTGGCCGCAGCCAGTGACCCGCAGGTTCGGGCGATGGCCGAGGCCTACCAACAGCGCGCCGCAAGCCTGTCCTGACCAAAAAAAACCCATGACATGTCATGGGTTTTTTGTGTGCGAATTGCTTACACGTAGTAAGACTTCAACGGCGGGAAGCCATTGAATTCCACAGCGCTGTAGCTGGTGGTGTACGCACCGGTCGACAGCCAGTACAGACGGTCACCAATCGCCAGGTTCAGCGGCAGGCCGTACTTGTAGTTTTCGTACATGATGTCGGCGCTGTCGCAGGTAGGGCCGGCGATGACCACTTCTTCCATCTCGCCTTTTTTCTCGGTCCAGATCGGGAACTTGATGGCTTCGTCCATGGTTTCGATCAGGCCGGAGAACTTGCCCACGTCGGTGTACACCCAACGCTCGACGGCGGTGCGGGATTTACGCGCCACCAACACCACTTCGCTGACCAGGATGCCGGCGTTGGCGATCAACGAACGGCCTGGTTCCAGGATGATTTCCGGCAGGTCGTCGCCGAAATCTTCCTTGAGGAAGCGGATGATTTCTTCGGCGTAGGTTTCCAGGCTGTTGGTGCGGGTGATGTAGTTGGCCGGGAAGCCACCGCCCATGTTGATCAGCTTCAGATGAATGCCGTCTTCTTCTTTCAGGCGTTCGAAGATCACTTTGACCTTGGCGATCGCCGCGTCCCACACGCTGATGTCGCGCTGCTGCGAGCCGACGTGGAAGGAGATGCCGTATGGCACCAGGCCCAGGTCACGGGCGAGGATCAGCAGGTCCATGGCCATGTCGGTCTGGCAGCCGAATTTGCGCGACAGCGGCCAGTCAGCCGTGGTCGAGCCTTCGGTGAGGATACGCACATAGACTTTCGAGCCCGGCGCGGCCTTGGCGATGTTGCGCAGGTCGGCTTCGGAGTCGGTGGAGAACAGGCGCACGCCCTTCTCGTAGAAGTAGCGGATGTCCTTGGATTTTTTGATGGTGTTGCCGTAGCTGATACGGTCGGGGCTCACGCCACGGTCCATGACCTTGTCCAGCTCGTAGATCGAGGCGATGTCGAAGCTCGAACCCTTGTCTTTCAACAGGTCGATGATCTCGACGGCAGGGTTGGCCTTGACCGCGTAATAAACTTTGGCGAATTCGAAACCGGCGCGCAGGTCATCGTAGGCCTGGCTGATCATCGCGGTGTCGATCACCACGAACGGGGTTTCTTGCTTGTCGGCGAACGCCTTCATTTTGTCAAACGTGGCGCGCGCGAAATAATCTTCGACGTTGATCGACATGCTGGGAACTCCTAAGGGCAAACTAAAATTAGCAATGGGTGCAAATGAACGTCCTCCGTATCCCCACTTTGGTTCGCCTACTTCCCAAGGCATGTCGCCGAAAGCAAAAAGGCCATGGGAATCACCGCTTCCCTTGGCCTTGCTGTCTCGTCGTCAGTACTTGAGCCGGATGGATCGTTTCCAGCATGGACGTTCGGCGCGAACTTTAGGACGTGAGGGGCCATAGATCAACTAAAAATGTCGCGTTTTTGCACGCGTTCGTCGCAGGACCTCGTGCAGCTACTTATGTAACCGACCGGTGTGACGGATTGATGTTCCCCGGATGGGCTAAATCGGCGGGATTTCAGCGAGCAAATGTGGGAGGGGGCTTGCCCCCGATAGGGGTGGAGCAGTGACTGATGAAGTGACTGACACACCGTCATCGGGGGCAAGCCCCCTCCCACAGGTTGACCTGGGGGGTTTCAGATCAGGCCAGGGCGGTCTCGGCAGGGGAGACAATACTGGTCTTGCCGCCACGCGACTTACCGGAACTCAGGTACTCGGCAATCGATTCCTGAGTCACTTCACCCAGGAACACACGCTCCGCGTCCATCACCGGCAACCACGAGCGGTTGAACTCGTACATGCGCGACAACAGGATGCGCAAGTGCTCGTCATACGCCGCCGTGGCGTTGAACTCGCGCAAGTACTGGCCGCAGGTACCGGTCTGACGGTGCAGGTCGCGACGTCGTACATAACCCAGCGCCTTGTTCTCGGCACAGGTGACCACCACGTAGCGACGGTCCGTTTCGTCCATCAGCTCCAGGGCCTCGGCCACCGGGGTTTCGGGGCTCACCGACGGGGCGTTGTCCGCCGCGTCCTCGGCTTTCACCAGCAGCAGGCGCTTCAGCGTGCTGTCCTGGCCGACGAAATTGCTCACGAACTCGTCAGCCGGGTGCGCCAGCAGCGTGTCCGGGTGGTCGATCTGCAGCAGCTTGCCGGCGCGGAAGATCGCAATCTTGTCGCCCAGCTTGATCGCTTCGTCGATGTCGTGGCTGACCATGATCACGGTCTTGTTCAGCGCGCGCTGCATCTCGAAGAATTCGTTCTGGATCATCTCGCGGTTGATCGGGTCAACCGCGCCGAACGGCTCGTCCATCAGCAGCAGCGGCGCATCGGCCGCCAATGCACGGATCACGCCGATGCGCTGTTGCTGGCCGCCCGACAGTTCACGCGGGTAGCGATGCAGGTATTGCTTGGGCTCCAGCTTGATCATGCTCATCAACTCGCGGGCGCGGTCGTGGCATTTCTGCTTGTCCCAGCCGAGCAGCTTGGGCACCACCACGATGTTTTCCTCGATGGTCATGTTCGGGAACAGGCCGATCTGCTGGATCACATAACCGATGTTGCGACGCAAGGTCACCTCATCCAGGTCGGTGGTGTCTTCGCCGTTGATCAGGATCTTGCCCGAGGTGGGCTTGATCAGGCGGTTGATCATTTTCAGCGTGGTGCTTTTGCCGCAACCCGATGGGCCGAGGAACACGCAAATCTCGCCTTCATTGACGGTCAGGCTTACGTCGTTCACGGCAGATACGGTTTTGCCGTTGCTTTGAAAAGTCTTGGTCAGGTTTTGAAGTTCGATCATTTGAGCAGTCCTTTTGGAGTCAGCGAGCGTTGCAGCCATTGCAGAAGCAGGTCGGCGAAGATGGCCAGAAGACTGACCAGCACGGCGCCAACGATCAGCATCGACATGTCGCTGCGGCTGATGGAAGCCAGAATAAGTACACCCAGGCCACCGGCGCCGATGGTGGCGGCGATGGTCATTACACCAATGTTCATCACCACGGCGGTGCGCACACCGGCGAGGATCACGGGCACGGCGATGGGCAGTTCAACCATGCGCAGGCGCTGGCCGAAGGTCATGCCGATGCCTTTGGCGGCTTCGCGGATGCCCGGTTCCACGCCCGTCAGGGCCAGGTAGGTGTTACGCATGATCGGCAGCAGCGAGTAGAGGAACACCGCGGTGATCGCCGGCATCGGCCCCAGGCCCTGGCCGAACTTGGAGTAGAACGGCAGCAGCAGGCCGAACAGCGCGATCGACGGCACGGTCAGCAGCACCGTGGCGCTGGCTTGCAGCGGGCCGGCCAGGGTCGGGAAGCGCGTCATCAGCACGCCCAGCGGCACGCCCACGACGATTGCCAGAATGACGGCAATGCCGACCAGGGTGATGTGCTGCCAGGTCAGGTGCAGGACCTGGGCCCAATCAAGATGGGAAAAGGCGTTCAGAAATTCCATGTCTTCTCCTCTTATTGGCTGATGGGATGTTGGCGCAGGAAGTCTGCGGCCACGGCGGAGGGGCTTTCATGGTCGACGTCGACCCGTGCGTTCAGCTGGCGCATGGTTGCGTCGTCGAACAGCGCGGCCAGCGGTTTCAGGTCGGCGGCCAGTTCAGGGTGAGCGTTGAGATAATCCTGACGCACCACCGGCGCAGCGGTGTAGTCCGGGAAGTAGTGTTTGTCGTCTTCCAGCAGCTTCAATTTGAAGGCATTCAGGCGACCGTCGGTGGTGTAGACCAACCCGGCAAACACCTGGCCATTACGCAGCGCGGTGTAGACCAGGCCGGCGTCCATCTGCCGGGTATTTTTGCGGGTCAGGTTCATGTCATACAGCTTGACCATGCCGGCCATGCCGTCGGAACGGTTGGCGAACTCGGTGTCCAGGGCCACCAGGCGCGTGCCTTTGGTTTTCTCGGCCAGGGCTTGGGTCAGGTCGCTGATGCTGTTGATCTGCGGGAATTCCTTGGCCACGTTTTCCGGCAACGCCAAGGCGTAGGTGTTGCTGAATTTCGACGGGGAGAGCCAGACCAGGCCTTTTTTCGCATCGAGTTCTTTGACTCGGGCGTAGGACTGTTCGCTGTCGAGCTTCTCGTCCACATGGTTGTAGGCCACCAGCGACACGCCGGTATATTCCCAGATCAGGTCCAGTTGCCCGCTTTCCTGGGCACTGCGCGCCAGGTTGCTGCCCAGGCCGCCGGTCACGCGGGTGTCGTAACCCTTGGTGCGCAGGTACTGGGAGGTGATTTCGGCGAGCAGGGTCTGTTCGGTGAACACTCGGGCGCCGATGCGGATGACGGGTTTTTCAGCGGCTTGCGCAAAACCTGCGAACAGCAGGACGCAGCTCAATATCAATGTCAGTTTTTTCATGTGAATTCCTTTGCCAAGCCTTAAGACGGACGCAACCCGCGTTCCAGCCAGAGGCGGCTGGCCATGGTCACCAGACCGTCAAGCAGCAATGCCAGCAGCGCGGTGCACGCGGCGCCGAGCAGCAGTTGCGGCTGATTGTTCAGGGCGATGCCGGGGAAGATCAGGCTGCCCAGGCTGTTGGCACCAATCAGGAACGCCAGCGGTGCGGTGCCGACGTTGATTGCCAGGGCTACGCGCACACCGCCGATGATGATCGGCACGGCGTTGGGCAATTCCACGCGAAACAGCACCTGGCGCGGCGTCATGCCGATGCCGGTGGCGGCTTCTTTCAGCGAGCCTTGAACGTTTTTGAGGCCTTCGTAGGTGTTGCGCACAATGGGCAGCAACGAGGCGAGGAACAACGCGAAGATGGCCGGGCCACTGCCGATGCCGAGGACGCCGAGGGCGATGGCCAGTACGGCCAGGGGAGGGACGGTGTTGCCGATGTTGAAGATCTGCATGAAACGTTCTGCGCGCCCGACCATGTTCGGTCGGCTGAGCAGGATACCGGCGGGGATGCCTACAACGAGGGCAGCCAGCATGGAGACAAGAACGAGGATCAGGTGTGCTTGCAGGTAAAACAACAAATCGTCGCGGTACAGTTCGATCGTGTTGATGCCGATCCAGTGGACCAGCAGGGCCAGGAGAGCGACGACAACCGCTCCTCCTATCAGCCCTTTGCCATAGCGAATAGCCACAGGCGGACTCCTTTTTTTCTTTTGTCGGCGAACACATTTCCGAGCGGCAATGCCATTCCTGGCTGTCGGCGAATGAGTTCGCGAAAAGCAGCTCGCCGATACCGGCAATGCGGTATGCGATCAAGCCATGAGCGCAGCCTCGTCAGGCTAACTTGCTGATTTTTCAGCCCCTGGTACGAGTGCGGTAGCAGGGGAGTGGACGTCTCTACCTTTTAAAAGGTTCCACACTTGGCAGCATTTAGCCACCCCCAATCGGGTGAACGGTGGTCTGGCTCCCTGGGTTTGCGCTATACTCGCCGCCCTTTTTTGACTCACCTGCCAGGCGATTTCCCATGACCCACCAGGCCGCCGAAGTCGCGAAACGCCGCACTTTCGCCATTATTTCCCACCCCGATGCCGGTAAAACCACCATCACCGAGAAGCTCCTGCTGATGGGCAAGGCAATCGCAGTGGCCGGCACGGTGAAATCCCGCAAATCCGACCGCCATGCCACCTCCGACTGGATGGAAATGGAAAAACAACGGGGTATTTCCATTACCACGTCGGTCATGCAGTTCCCGTATCGCGACCACATGGTCAACCTGCTCGACACCCCGGGCCACGAAGACTTCTCCGAAGATACCTACCGCACCCTGACCGCGGTGGACTCGGCCTTGATGGTCCTCGACGGCGGTAAGGGCGTTGAGCCACGTACCATTGCGCTGATGGACGTGTGCCGCCTGCGTGACACGCCAATCGTCAGCTTCATCAACAAACTCGACCGCGATATTCGCGACCCGATCGAGTTGCTCGATGAAATCGAAGCGGTCCTGAAGATCAAGGCCGCGCCGATCACCTGGCCGATTGGTTGCTACCGCGACTTCAAGGGTGTGTACCACCTGGCCGACGACTACATCATCGTTTACACCGCTGGCCACGGCCACGAGCGCACCGATGTGAAAATCATCGAAAAGCTCGACTCCGACGAAGCCCGCGCCCACCTGGGTGACGAGTACGACCGCTTCGTTGATCAACTGGAGCTGGTGCAGGGCGCCTGCCACGAGTTCAATCAGCAGGAATTCCTCGACGGCCAGCTGACCCCGGTGTTCTTCGGTACTGCGTTGGGCAACTTCGGTGTCGACCACGTACTCGACGCCGTCGTGAACTGGGCGCCGAAGCCTCTGGCCCGGGTTGCCAATGAGCGCACCGTGGAACCGGTCGAAGAGAAATTCACCGGCTTTGTGTTCAAGATCCAGGCGAACATGGACCCCAAGCACCGCGACCGTATCGCCTTCATGCGTATCTGCTCCGGCAAATACGAAAAAGGCATGAAGATGCGCCACGTGCGCACCGGCAAGGACCTGCGCATCGGCGATGCCCTGACGTTCTTCTCCTCCGAGCGTGAACAGCTCGAAGAAGCCTACGCCGGCGACATCATCGGCTTGCACAACCACGGCACCATCCAGATCGGCGACACCTTCACCGAAGGCGAAGTGCTGGGCTTCACCGGTATCCCGCACTTCGCCCCGGAACTGTTCCGCCGCGTACGCCTGCGCGACCCGCTCAAATCCAAGCAACTGCGCCAGGGCCTGCAGCAATTGGCGGAAGAGGGTGCCACCCAGGTGTTTTTCCCCGAGCGCAGCAACGACATCATCCTTGGCGCCGTCGGCGTGTTGCAGTTCGATGTGGTCGCCAGCCGCCTGAAAGAGGAATACAAGGTTGAATGCTCCTACGAGCCAATCACCGTGTACTCCGCGCGCTGGATCGATTGCAGCGATAAGAAGAAGCTGGAAGAGTTCTCCAACAAAGCCGTGGAAAACCTGGCAGTGGACGGCGGTGGTCACCTGACCTACCTGGCCCCGACCCGCGTGAACCTGGCATTGATGGAAGAGCGCTGGCCGGATGTGAAATTCCGCGCGACGCGTGAGCACCATTAAGGTCTGAGCGGTACAAAAAGGGTGAAGCTGTCATGGCTTCGCCCTTTTTTGTGGGCGCGCCGCTGACTCAATGTGGCAAGCCAGCTCCCACATTTGATCCTCATCTGTCAGCGGCATTGGCGAGAAGTCCGCATCCGGTCTAGCGTTTCAACTACTTCACCCAATCAGCGACGGATCAGGAGGCGACCTTGCGTATAACTCAACGCGCCATTCATGTGGTGCTGCTGGGGGCCTTGGGGCTGTCCACTGCTCTGGCTTACACCGCGGCGCTGGCGGATGCCGGAACCCCCCAGTGGAAGGACACCGGCCCCGTCAGCAAAAAAAAGCAAAAGGAGGTCAACTCCGGCAGTTGGCAACCCCAAGCCCAACCCGCGCCGAAGGAAGACGCAGAAAACCCTTATAACGAAGGCGAGGACAGCGACACCTACGACGATGGCGACACCTGAAGCCTGGCGCAAACCCGGCATTGGGACTAGCTTCTAACCTGGCGACGGTAAAACGCTGTCGTGCAGGATTCATCTACTGACTGGACGGAAATCGACCATGAGTATTTTTCAACGTGTAGTGCTGTTGATAAAAGTGCTGGTGCTGTTGTCGTTGGGGATGTCGACGGCCTGGGCGCATAACCCGGTGCAGGGCAGTCAGACGGGCTTTTCAGCGGTGCAGACAGTGCAGGGCAAGGGCCTGCAACTGGCCAAGTCGGAAGCCGAACCAGGCGATGAGGACCAAGGCGGTTCCAAGGATGATGACGACCAGCAAGCCCCGGATGACGATGATAGCGATCAAGGTGACAGCGATACCTGATCGGCCTGAAGCACGGCCCCTCCCGTCAGGTATGCACCGCCTGACGGGAGGGCTGTAAACGCTCAACCCGTTCCCTTATAAGAATCACGCGATGTCTTTGAAATAGTCGCTGTCCACTATCTTGTCTATTGAAAGTCCCTGTCCTGGCAGGTAATCGGTGCCGCTCGCGGCGGTGAATTTAATATCGCTGCTGCCCTTGGTAATGCTGCGCTCACCTGCTGTGGACGTGCGGGTGGTGTAAACCGTATTACGCATCGCCACGTACCCGCTCAAATCATTATTCATCTTTGTAAGACGGTCATTTATCTGGCCGGGCGTGAGGTCGAGTTTCTTTTCCAGGCGCACACCCCATCGCGTCAGGCAAGTTTCTGCAAAGTGACGAACAATCTCTCCGGGTTCGGCATACACCTTGGCACCCTGGTTTCCATCGGGGGCAGCATTACCCACCAAGGTCGCGTGGCGCCCGGGCATTGGATAGATATGAACATGGGTACTTTTATCAAAGGTGGGCACGACACATGCGAAGCCGGAAGATCGCTCGTCCCTGGCGTAAAAACCGACGTACTCTTTAACGTTGCTGCCGAGCGTTACTCGACTGCTCTGGAAGTTCAAGAGTCCCGGAACGGGGTCGACAGCGAAGATATTGACCGGCACATTCTTCAAGACGCTGTCGTTGAGCATGGCGTTGGCCAGCATGTGGCAGCTGATCCCGCCGCGGCTCCAGCCGACCAGGTTGACGCGCGTGGGAATGATGCCGTCTTTTCGGAAGGTCTTGATGATCTGCTCTTGCAACTGCTGCTGCGTTACTTTGCGCGTACCGTAATCGTAAGTGCGCCAATACCAACTGCCGGTGACTTTGACGTCTTCAATCGGAATGCCGGCTTTTTGCAGTTGGGTGTAGTTTTCCTCCGTCAGTTTTTCGCGCTGCCAGGTAAACGTGCCCTTCATGATGTTAACCGCGTGAGCCACGTTTTCTTCCCAGCCGGAGCCCAGGGCGGTGCCCTTTAACTGAAGATAATTGCCAGACTCGGAGAACATCTCATCGGCCTGCAAGTTGCCGCTGCCGGGGCCGTCGATAACAATCCATTCGGCAAACTCCTTACTGACGCTTTGAGTGTTTTGCGCCAGCGTGGAAATCAACTCGCCGTTCCAATAACTTGCGTGAGTATCGTCAAACTTGGTTGAGCCAGTGCCGCAGAAAAAAACAGTGAAAGTTGTCATGAGCGATTACCCGTCCATTGGATAAAGGGGGTGAACTCATAACAATGCAAAAGGCCGTGGCTGGCTACTGTGAGAACTGACAGGCAGTTAGATTGGTTTCGAATACTGAAAGGGATTTGGTCATCAAAAGCGGGTGGTGATCAGCCAAAAAAAAGCCCCTCCCAACAGGCTGATGCGCAACCTGATGGGAAGGGCTTGTAGAACACCTGTCATGCCCTGGCGTTATCGTCAGGGCATTTTTTGTTGCAGCAGGCTCAGGCCACGAACTGCTCCGCGTAGTGGCAAGCCACCTGGCGGTTGTCCAGCGGCCGCAACAACGGCTCCTCGCTGCTGCAACGCGCTGTCGCATACGGGCAACGCTTGTGGAACGCGCAGCCAGATGGCGGGTTCAGCGGGTTGGGCAGTTCGCCGACGATCTTGATCTTCGGCTTGTTCGGGTCTGGGTGGATGGTCGGGGTGGCCGACAGCAGCGCCTGGGTGTACGGGTGCAGCGGGCGGGCGTAGATGTCTTCCTTGGGGCCCACTTCCACCGGGCGGCCGAGGTACATCACCATCACGTCGTCGGCAACGTGTTGCACCACTGCCAAGTTGTGGGAAATGAACACGTAGGCGGTGTTGAATTCCTGCTGCAGGTCCATGAACAGGTTAAGCACCTGGGCCTGGATCGACACGTCGAGTGCCGAGGTCGGTTCGTCCGCCACCAGCACTTTGGGTTGCAGCATCATGGCGCGGGCCAGGGCAATACGCTGGCGCTGACCACCGGAAAACATGTGCGGGTAGCGCTGATAATGCTCAGGGCGCAGGCCCACTTGCTTCATCATCGCCTGCACTTTCTCGCGGCGCTCGGCGGCGGAGAGGTTGGTGTTGATCAACAGCGGCTCGCCGAGTTGATCACCGACCTTCTGGCGTGGGTTCAGCGAGGCATACGGGCTCTGGAACACCATCTGCACGTCTTTGCGCAATTGCTTGCGCTGGGCCTTGTCGGCACCGGCGACTTCCTGGCCGGCGATTTTCAAGGAGCCCGACGACGGCTCTTCAATCAGCGTCAGCGCGCGGGCCAGGGTGGATTTGCCGCAACCCGACTCACCCACCACGGCGAGGGTCTTGCCGGCTTCCAGTTCAAACGACACACCATTAAGCGCGCGTACCAGCGCGTGGCCCTTGAACAGGCCACGGGAGACTTCGTAGTGACGGGTCAGGTCGCGGGCGGTAAGAACGACGGCCATTACGCCACCTCCTGGTTCAAGGGGTAGAAGCAGCGCGCGAGGCTGTTGGTTTTCGGGTCAAGGCCAGGCCGCTGGGCACGGCAGGATTCCTGCACGTACGGGCAGCGTGGCGACAGCAGGCAACCCTGCGGGCGGTCATAACGACCGGGCACGATGCCCGGCAGCGTGGCCAGGCGCGTGGCGCCCAGGCTGTGCTCGGGGATCGCCTTGAGCAGCGCTTCGCTGTACGGGTGCGCCGGGATGTCGAACAGTTGCGGCACCTGGCCGACTTCCACGGCTTGGCCGGCGTACATCACGCACACGCGCTGGGCGGTTTCGGCCACCACGGCCAGGTCGTGGGTGATCAGCACCAGGCCCATGTTCTGCTCTTTCTGCAGGGCCAGCAGCAGCTCCATGATCTGCGCCTGAATGGTTACGTCCAAGGCCGTGGTCGGCTCATCCGCGATCAGCAGTTTCGGCTCGCCGGCAATCGCCATGGCGATTGCGACACGCTGGCTCATACCGCCGGACAGTTGGTGCGGGTAAGCATCCATACGGCTGGCGGCGCCCGGGATTTCCACTTTTTCGAGCAGTTCGATCGCACGTTTGCGCGCTTGCTTGCCGGACATTTTCAGGTGCAGGCGCAGCACTTCTTCGATCTGGAAACCCACGGTGTAGCTGGGGTTCAGCGCGGTCATCGGGTCCTGGAACACCATCGCCAGGTCTTTGCCGACGATTTGGCGGCGCTGACGGTTGCTCAGCTTGAGCATGTCCTTGCCATCGAAGTTCAGGGCGTCGGCGGTGACGATGCCGGGGTGCTCGATCAGGCCCATCAGCGCCATCATGGTCACGGATTTACCCGAGCCCGACTCGCCAACGATCGCCAGTACTTCGCCTTTGTCGACGGAAATGTCGAGGCCATCGACCACCGGCACGGCGGTCGTGTCGCCGAAGCGTACGTTGAGATTCTTGATTTCTAACAGTGACATGGGAATCTCCTCAGGCGGCGTTCTTGAGTTTCGGGTCCAGCGCATCGCGCAGGCCGTCACCCATCAAGTTGATTGCCAGCACGCTGAGCAAAATGGTCAAACCCGGCAAGCTCACGACCCACCAGGCGCGTTCGATGTAATCACGGGCCGAAGCCAGCATGGTGCCCCACTCAGGGGTTGGCGGTTGTACGCCAAGGCCAAGGAAGCCCAGGGCCGCGGCATCGAGAATCGCCGAAGAGAAGCTCAAGGTGGCCTGTACGATCAGCGGCGCCATGCAGTTGGGCAGCACGGTGATGAACATCAGGCGTGGCAGGCCGGCGCCGGCGAGGCGGGCGGCCGTCACGTAGTCGCGGTTCAGTTCGCCCATCACCGCAGCACGGGTCAGACGCACATAAGAGGGCAGCGACACGATCGCAATGGCGATCACGGTGTTGATCAGGCCAGGGCCGAGGATCGCGACAATGGCAACGGCCAGCAGCAGCGACGGCAGGGCCAGCATGATGTCCATCAACCGCATGATGGTTGGGCCAAGCAGGCGCGGGAAGAACCCGGCGAACAGACCCAGCAGGATGCCCGGGATCAGCGACATCACGACCGACGACAAGCCGATCAGCAAGGACAGGCGCGAACCCTGGATCAGGCGCGAGAGCAGGTCACGGCCCAGTTCGTCGGTGCCGAGCAGGAACTGCATCTGCCCGCCTTCTAGCCAGGCTGGAGGGGTGAGCAGGAAGTCACGGTATTGCTCGCTCGGGTTATGCGGCGCAACCCAAGGGGCAAAGATCGCGCAAAACACCACCAGCAACATGAACAGCAGGCCGGCGACGGCGCCTTTGTTCTTGGAAAAGGCTTGCCAGAATTCTTTGTACGGGGACGGGTACAGCAGGCTTTGATCGACTGCTACCGCGGAAGTAGGTGTGGTCATGGTCATGATCTCAGCGCTGGTGACGGATGCGTGGGTTGGCGAAGCCGTAGAGGATATCCACCACGAAGTTCACCAGAATCACCAGGCAGGCGATTAACAGGATGCCGTTTTGCACCACGGGATAGTCCCGTGCGCCAATGGCTTCGATCAGCCATTTGCCGATGCCGGGCCACGAGAAGATGGTTTCGGTCAGAACCGCACCGGCCAGTAGAGTGCCCACTTGCAGGCCGACCACGGTGAGTACCGGGATCAGCGCGTTACGCAGGCCGTGTACGAAGACCACGCGCGCCGGCGACAGGCCTTTGGCCTTGGCGGTACGGATGTAGTCTTCACGCAGGACTTCGAGCATCGACGAACGGGTCATCCGCGCGATAACCGCCAGCGGGATGGTGCCGAGCACGATGGCCGGCAGGATCAGGTGGTGCAGGGCGTCGAAGAACGCGTCCGGCTCGTCAGCCAGCAGCGTGTCGATCAGCATGAAGCCGGTGCGCGGCTCGATGTCGTAAAGCAGGTCGATACGCCCGGAAACCGGGGTCCAGCCCAGGCTTACCGAGAAGAACATGATCAGGATCAGGCCCCACCAGAAGATCGGCATCGAATATCCCGCGAGGGAGATGCCCATCACCCCATGGTCGAACAGGGATCCTCGTTTCAAGGCCGCGATCACCCCGGCCAACAGGCCCAGGATACCGGCGAACAACAGGGCGGCCATGGACAGTTCCAGGGTCGCAGGGAAGAGGGCGGTGAATTCGGTCCACACGCTGGTGCGCGTGCGCAGGGACTCACCGAGGTCGCCGTGGGCGAGTTTGCCTACGTAGTCCAGGTATTGCGCGTACAGCGGCTTGTTAAGGCCGAGGCGTTCCATTGCCTGTGCGTGCATCTCGGGGTCGACTCGTCGTTCGCCCATCATGACTTCGACAGGGTCGCCGGGGATCATGCGAATCAACGCAAACGTCAGCAACGTGATGCCGAAAAACGTGGGGATCAATAACCCCAATCGGCGGGCAATAAAACTAAACATCTTGTTGTGTACCTCAATCAGCCGGTTAGGCAGGTTCGGCACCGTCAATGGCGACGGTGCCGAGCGTCTTCTCTTATTACTTCACCTGGGTGGTGGCGAAGTTATTGGTCGTCAGAGGGCTTTGGGTATAACCCTCGACGTTTTTGCGCATGGCGGTGAACATTTTCGGGTAAGCCATGGGAATCCATGGTTGGTCCTTCTCGAAAACGTCCAGTGCTTGTTCATAGAGTGCAGCGCGCTGGGCCGGTTCAGCGATAGCGCGTGCCTTGTCGATCAAGTCTTGAAACTCTTTGTTACACCAGCGGGCGTAGTTTTCGCCGTTTTTGGCTGCATCGCAACTCAGGTTTGGTGTGAGGAAGTTATCCGGGTCCCCGTTATCCCCCGCCCAACCGGCGGACACCATGTCGTGCTCACCGTTTTTGGCACGCTTGAGCATTTCGCCCCACTCCATGACCTTGATGTTCACTTTCAGGCCGATCTGCGCCAGATCCGCCTGCATGCGCTGGGCGCCGAGCATCGGGTTGGGGTTGGTCGGGCCGCCGCCGTTACGGGTGAACAGGGTGAACTCGGTGCCTTCCGGTACGCCGGCTTCCTTGAGCAGGGCGCGGGCCTTGTCCAGGTCACGCGGTGGGTTTTTCAGCTTGTCGCTAAAGCCCAGCAGGGTTGGCGGGTACGGGCCGGTGGCGTCGATTGCGTTGCCTTTGCCGTACAGGGACTCGTTGTAGCCTTTTTTGTCGAACGCGATGTTGATCGCGTGGCGCACGCGCGCGTCGCTCATGTACTTGTGGGTGGTGTTCAAGGCGGTGTAGCTGGTGGTCATCGCCGCCAGTTCCGCGACTTTCAGGTTGGGATCAGCCTTGGCGCTCGGCACATCATCGGGCTTGGGATACAGCGCGATCTGGCATTCGTTGGCCTTGAGCTTTTGCAGGCGCACGTTGCTGTCGGTAGTGATGGCCAGGATCAACGGGTCAGCCGGCGGCTTGCCACGGAAGTAGTCCGGGTTGGCCTTGAAGCGCACTTGGGCGTCTTTGGCGTAACGGTTGAAGATGAACGGGCCGGTGCCGATGGGCTTGGCGTTCAGGTCATCGGTCTTGCCGGACTTGAGCAACTGGTCGGCGTATTCGGCGGAGTGAATCGAGGAAAACGCCATGGCCAGGTCGGACAGGAACGGTGCTTCAGGACGGGTCAGGGTGAAGACCACGGTGTGGTCGTCGGTCTTCTCTACGCTCTTGAGCAGTTCCTTGAAACCCATGCTTTCAAAGTACGGGTAGCCCACGTTGGACTTGTTGTGCCACGGGTGATTCGGGTCCAGCTGGCGCTGGAAGCTCCAAAGCACGTCGTCGGCATTCATGTTGCGCGTGGGTTTGAAGTAATCGGTGGTGTGGAACTTGATGTCGTCACGCAGGTGGAACGTGTAGATCAGGCCATCGGCGCTGATTTCCGGCAGGTCTTTGGCCAGTGCAGGCACGACTTCGGTGGTGCCGGGCTTGAAGTCCACCAGGCGGTTGAACATCGTTTCTGCCGCGGCGTCAGCGGTGACGGCGGTGGTGTACAGGACCGGGTCAAAACCTTCCGGGCTGGCTTCGGTGCAGACCACCAACGGTTTGGCCGAAACGCCGATCGCAACGCTCAATAGCGCAGCGGCAATGGCAGCTTGTAACGGGAGCATTTTCATTCAGAGCCCTCTGCAATCGAGTGAACCAGACAAGCGTAGACGGCGGGCTCGTCCTGAGCCCGCCGTCTACCTGGCGCTAATTAAAGAATGTTGAACGGGATGGTGGTGACCAGGCGGAACTCACGCAGGTTGCCGTCAGCCTGGTTGGCGCTGGCACGGTGAGTCACGTAGGTACCACGAATGGTGGTGGCCTTGAGTGCGCCGCTTTGAATCGCGTAGGAAGTACCCACGCCGTATTCCTGGTGTTTCTCGCCGTCCTGGGTCTGGATACCGTTGTAAGCAAAGCCGGCACGGCCGCCGTCGCCGGTGTAGTGAGTGCCGTCGATGCCCCAGCCGCGAGCCGAGTAGATGTTGAACTTCAGGCCTGGCACGCCGTATTCGGCCATGTTGATGCCGTAAGCGATCTGGAACGATTTCTCGTTCGGACCGTTGAAGTCGGACGTCAGGGAGTTGGCCAGGTAGATACCGTTGGTTTCGTGCAGGTAGTCGAAGTACTCGTTACCGTTCACTTCCTGGTACGAGAAGGTCAGGCTGTGAGCCTGGTGAGTCAGGCCGAGCGACAGCGAGTAAGTGTCGTTGTCGATCTTGCCCATCAACTTTTTGCCTTCGTCGACGGTTTTGTAGTAGTTCAGGCCGGTGGTCAGGCTCAGTTGCTGGCTGTCACCCAGTTCATGGGTTGCGCCGAAGTAGTACTGGTTCCAGAAGTCTTTGACTTGAGCGCCGAAGAAGCTGGTTTTCAGGCTCTTGAACGGCTGGTAGTTCACACCGGCGGTGTAGACGTGATCCGCTTCCTGGCCATTGCCGTATTCGCTGCGGAATTTCGACAGGCTCTGTTCGGTACGTGGCGACACGCGGTCGAAGTAAGCGCCCTGGAACGACAGGTTGCTGAACTCTTCGCTGTTGAGGGCAAAACCTTCAAAGCTCGACGGCAGTGCACGGTTGCCGATGGTGTCGACGATGCCGCTGCTGAAGTTCTGGCGACCGGCGGTCAAGGTGGTGTTGGACACACGGAACTTGACGTTGGCCAGGCCCAGTTTGCTCCACTGGCCTACTGCATCGCCGTCGGAGTCGGCCAGGGTACGGTTGGAACCGCCCTTGATGTCACGCTTGCTCTGGTCGAGCGCGATGACGTTGTAACCCGCTACTTCGGTTGCTACCCCAACAGTGCCTTGGGTGAAGCCCGAGGAGTAGTTAAGGATGGTGCCTTGCAGCCAGTTGGTACGGTAGGCGTCGGTGCGAGCCTCGCCGTGCTTCTGGTAAGTGAACTTGCTACCACGGAAACGCTGCTCGTTGGAAAACCAGTTACGGGTGGTACCGCCCAGGCTTTGACCGTCGATAAAGCCTTTGGCCTCGCTTTGGGCGCTGGTGCCGGCCAATGTGGTAGGGACGAAGTCCTGGCTTTGGGTTTCAGCGAAGGCGGTTGCCGTGATGCTGCTGATGGCCAGGGCCAGAAGCGCTTTGCTGCTCAGTTTCATGGGTGAAGCTCCTTTGGTTCTCTTTTTAATGCCGGTCTTTTTAGGTGAACCGGCTATTGGGTGTGTAACTCGTTCAAGCCTTTGCAAACGTTTGCTGTAGGAAATTTCGCAACAAAAGGCTGCACGTTTGCCAGGGAGCCAACGTCGCTCCCTGCAATCCGGTTATTTTTTTATGGGTTGATACTGACGCCCGAGAACACGTTGCGGCCGAAGGGGCTGACTTTGAAACCTTCGACTTTGGCGCTTAACGGCTGGTTGACCGTGGAGTGGGCGACGGGCGTGATCGGCACCTGTGCTTTAAGCAGTTGCTGCGCCTGTTTGTACAGAACAGTCCTTTGTTCGCGGTCGGTGACGACCTTGGCTTGCTTGATCAGCTTGTCGTACGCCGGGTCACACCACATGGAGTAGTTGTTCCCGCCGATAGCGTCGCAGCTGTAAAGAGTGCCCAGCCAGTTGTCCGGGTCACCGTTGTCGCCGGTCCAGCCGATCAGGCTGACGTCGTGCTCACCGTTCTTGGTGCGCTTGATGTACTCGCCCCATTCGTAGCTGACGATCTTGACCTTGAGGCCGATCTTGGCCCAATCGCTTTGCAGCATCTCGGCCATCAGCTTGGCATTGGGGTTGTACGGACGTTGCACTGGCATCGCCCACAGGGTGATCTCGGTGCCTTCCTTGACGCCGGCGGCCTTGAGCAATTCCTTGGCTTTTTCCGGGTTGTAGGCAG
This sequence comes from Pseudomonas sp. HT11, assembly GCF_044875395.1. NCBI lineage: Bacteria > Pseudomonadati > Pseudomonadota > Gammaproteobacteria > Pseudomonadales > Pseudomonadaceae > Pseudomonas > Pseudomonas sp. HT11. The sequence continues at coordinate 960,434 of NZ_CP173217.1, forward strand.
CGTCCTTGATGGTGTCATCGTAGGACCACTGGGTCGGCGGCATGGCGTTGACCGCCAGTTGGCCGGCGCCCTGGTACACGGCGTTGAGGATGCTCTGCTTGTTCACCGCCATGTCCAGTGCCTGACGCACTTCGAGCTGGTCGAAGGGTTTGTGGCGCACGTTGTAGGCGATGTAACCCAGGTTGAAGCCGGGTTTGGTCAGCAGTTGCAGGTTCGGGTCGGCCTTGAGGGCGTCGACGTCGGCCGGGCGCGGGTGCAGCGTGATCTGGCATTCGCCGGCCTTGAGCTTCTGTACTCGCACCGACGCATCGGTGTTGATGGCGAAGATCAGTTGGTCCAGCTTGACCCGGCTTGGGTCCCAGTACTGTTTGTTAGCCACGTAACGGATCTGCGAGTCTTTCTGATAACGCTGGAACACAAACGGGCCAGTGCCGATCGGCTTCTGGTTGATGTCGCTGGGCTTGCCTTCCTTGAGCAACTGCTCGGCGTACTCGGCCGACAGAATCGAGGCAAAGCTCATGGCGATGTTTTGAACGAACGCAGCGTCAACCGTATTCAAGGTCATCACCACGGTGTGCGGGTCGGTTTTCTCGACCTTGGCAATGTTCTTGTTCAGGCTCATCCCGTTGAAGTATGGAAACTCGGTGGGGTAGGCCTTGCGAAACGGGTGGTCGGGGTCAAGCATGCGGTTGAAGGTGAACAGCACGTCGTCGGCGTTGAAGTCGCGCGTCGGCTTGAATTCCTTGTTGCTGTGGAATTTCACCCCTTCACGCAAATGAAAGGTGTAGGTCAGGCCGTCTTCGGAAATATCCCACTTGGTTGCCAACCCAGGTACCACATTGGTCGCGCCTTTTTCGAACTCAACCAAGCGGTTGTACAGCGGCTCGGCCGCATCGTTGTCGGTGGCGGTGGTGTACTGCGCGGTGTCAAACCCGGCCGGGCTGCCTTCAGAGCAGAACACCAGGCTCTTCTTGTCGGCGGCTTGGCCCATCGTGGCCACAGCCAGCAGGCTGGTGCCAAAAATTGCGGATAGAACAGTGGTATGGCGCATGACGATCCCGATCCTTGTTTGTAGTTGTCATCAGCGAGCAATCACCCAGGCTCGAAGCCTGGGAGACATCACTGATCCCACACACGGCAGGTGCCTTTCCGATATGGGTGCCTCTGCTGTCGTACGACGGTATGGGCCGTGGACTTCGCAGTAAATGCGCCAAAACGGATTGACCTTGTAGGCAACAGACGCACCTATCGCAGTTCGTTGCCGTAGGACGGTAACGGTCGCAAAGGTGGTCTGATTCCTACGGTCCAGGCGGATGCAATAACGGCGACGTTATGAAACGTCGCCGTTATTAATCCTTACTTGCCGCTTACGCTTACGCCGTAGAAAGAGTTCAAGCCAAACGGGCTGATCTTGAAGTCCTGCACGGTGTTGCGCATGGGTTGATACACCGTCGAGTGCGCGATAGGTGTGTAAGGCAATTCATGTTTCAGGAGTTGTTGCGCCTGCTTGTACAGTTCGGTGCGCTTGGCCACATCAGTGGTCGACTTGGCCTGACTGATCAGGTCGTCGTACTGCTTGTTGGTGAACTTGGAGAAGTTGTTACCGTTCAAGGCCGAGGAGGCAAAGAGGGTACCCAACCAGTTGTCCGGGTCACCATTGTCACCGCTCCAGCCGATGATCATCGCCTGGTTCTCGCCGCCTTTGGAGCGCTTGATGTACTCGCCCCATTCGTAGCTGACGATGTTGACCTTCAGGCCGATCTGTTTCCAGTCGCTCTGCAGCATCTCAGCCATCAGCTTGGCGTTCGGGTTGTACGGACGCTGAACCGGCATGGCCCACAAGGTGATCTCGGTGCCTTCCTTGATACCGGCTTCCTTGAGCAGTTCCTTGGCTTTGGCAGGGTCGTACTTGGCGTCTTTGATGGTGGTGTCATACGACCATTGGGTCGGCGGCATGGCGTTGACGGCCAGTTGGCCTGCGCCCTGATACACGGAGTCGATGATCTGTTGTTTGTTGACCGACATGTCCAGCGCCTGGCGAACCCGCAGGTCTGCCAATGGGTTCGGCGTGGTCTGGCCCTTGAGCACAGGCATGACGTTGTAAGCGATATAACCCAGGTTGAAGCCCGCCTGGTGCGGCATCTTCATGTCCTTGTCCGCTTCCAGTGGCTTGATGTCCGCTGGGCGAGGATAGGCCGTGATCTGGCACTCGTTCTTCTTGAGTTTTTGAATGCGTACCGAGGCGTCAGTGGAGATCGAGAAGATCAGGTTATCAACCTTGACGTCTTCAGGCTTCCAGTAGTCCTTGTTGCCGGTAAAGCGGATGTTGGAGTCTTTCTGGTAGCTCTTGAAGACGAACGGCCCGGTGCCGATTGGCTTCTGGTTGATGTCGCTGGCTTTGCCTTCCTTCAACAGCTGGGCAGCGTATTCGGCCGACTGGATCGACGCGAAACTCATTGCCAGGTTCTGGATGAACGCTGCGTCCACGGTGCCAAGGGTGAACTTGACGGTATGGTCATCAACTTTTTCGATGTTCTTGATGTTCTTGTCCATCTCCATGTCCGAGAAGTACGGGAACTCGGTTGGATAGGCTTTGCGGAACGGATCGTCCTTGTTGATCATGCGATTGAACGTGAACAGCACGTCATCGGCATTGAATTCACGAGTCGGCTTGAAATACGGGGTGGTGTGGAACTTGACGCCTTCACGAAGGTGGAAGGTATACGTCAGGCCATCCGGGGAAACGTCCCAACTGGTGGCCAGGCCTGGAACAACGGCGGTGCCGCCACGTTCAAATTGGCTCAGGCGGTTGAACACGGTTTCGGCCGAGGCATCGAAGTCTGTTCCGGTGGTGTACTGGCCTGGGTCAAAACCGGCCGGGCTCCCTTCGGAGCAGAACACCAGGTTAGTCGCCGCTTGGGCGAAAGGGGCTGCGGCCATAAGGCCAGCGCTAACTAAAAGCGGAAGGACTGCGTGTTTAAGCATGTTGGCCTCATGATTTGTTGTCATTTTTGGTGTTGAGGGCGACCTCGTGAGTCGGCCTGCGGATACTTATGCAGGGGCCATACCCATTGCAAGATGCTGAACCGTCGCGAACGCCAAACAGTGGTACGAACGTACAGGAATGTCGCATTTATGAAAGTTTGTACATAAATGCATATATATAGAGGGTTTTTTCGGTGCATTTGACGCACCAAAAAAGCCCAACCGAGGCGTCTGGCGCACTCGGTTGGGGCGCAGCTGTTACTTATCTAGACTGACACCATAAAACGGCGTCAGGCCAAAAGGACTGATCTTGAAGTCCTGCACTTCTTTTCGAATAGGCTGGAAAACCGTCGAGTTTGCGATAGGCGTTATAGGTACTTGTTCCTTAAGGATTTTTTGTGCCTGCTGATACCACTTGATGCGCTGGTCGCGGTCATTGCTGACTTTGGCTTGCTGCACAAGCTTGTCGTAGGCCGGGTTACACCATTTGGCGTAGTTGCTGCCCTTGACCGCGGCACAACTGTAGAGCACGCCGAGCCAGTTATCCGGGTCGCCGTTGTCGCCGGTCCAGCCGTAAATCATCGCGTCATGTTCGCCATTTTTGGCGCGTTTGATGTATTCGCCCCATTCGTAGCTGACTATGTTGGCTTTGATACCCACCTTGTCCCAATCCTGCTGAATCATCTGCGCCGACATTCGCGCGTTGGGATTGGAGGCGCGCTGCACGGTCATCGCCCAAAGATTGATGGTGGTACCTGGTGCAACCCCTGCTTCTTTTAGTAGCGCCCGCGCCTTGGTCGGGTCGTAGGGCGCGTCCTTGATGGTGGGGTCATAAGACCACTGGGCAGGTGGCAATGCGTTCTGCGCCAATTGCCCGGCGCTCTGGTACACGGCCTTGATGATTGCCGGCTTGTCGATGGCCATATCCAGGGCCTGACGCACTTTGAGTTGGTCAAGCGGCGGGTGAGTCACGTTGTAAGCAAGAAAGCCCAGGTTGAAGCCGGCTTGTTGCAGCACGCGCAGGTTTGGGTCCTGTTTCATCACCTCGATATCGGCCGGGCGTGGGTACCCGCTGACCTGGCATTCGCCGGCCTTGAGCTTCTGCAAGCGCGAAGCGGCGTCCGGAGTGATGGCAAACACCAGGTTGTCGAGCTTCACATCCTCGGGTTTCCAATACTGTTTATTGGCGACGTAACGGATCTGCGAGTCTTTCTGGTAGCGCTTGAACACAAACGGCCCGGTGCCGACGGGTTTCTGGTTGATGTCTTCAGCCTTGCCCTCTTTCAACAGCTGGGCGGCGTATTCGGCCGATTGCACCGAGGCAAAACTCATGGCCAGGTTCTGCACGAACGAGGCATCGACATTGTTCAGGTTGAAACGCACGGTGTGATCGTCGAGTTTTTCGACGTTTTTGATAGTGGTGTTCAACCCCATGTCGGTGAAGTACGGCGACTCGGACGGGTAAGCCTTGCGAAATGGGCTGTCGGCATCCAGCAGGCGGTTGAAGGTAAACAGCACGTCATCCGCGTTGAAGTCGCGGGTGGGGGTGAAGTAGTCGGTGGTGTGGAACTTGACGCCATCGCGCAGATGGAAGGTGTAGCTCAGGCCGTCATTGGATACATCCCAGCTTGTTGCCAGGCCGGGTTCGACTTCGGTGCCGCCACGCTTGAACTGGGTCAAGCGGTTGAACACGGTTTCGGCGGAGGCATCAAAATCGGTGCCGCTGGTGTACTGACTGGGGTCGAAGCCGGCAGGGCTGGCTTCGGAGCAGTAGACCAGGGTGCTTGCCGCCTGGGCCATCGGCATGAACGCCAGCAGGCTTGCAGCCAGGAGTAGCGGTTTGAAAGCGGTTCTTTCCATGGAAACTCCTGAAGTGGCAGGCCTATACAGCCGCCCAAACGAAAACGGCGGCAACCGAGGTTACCGCCGTTCAGGTTTGTCAGGTAGAGGTCACTGCATCTGTACTTCGATCACGCCGTCGGCGCTCATGTTGACCTGGCTGGTACCCGCTTCTACTTCAGGCGTCGGTGCCGAATCCGCCATCGCCGCTTTCATCATCATGCCGGCGCCGCGCGCGTAAGGCATCGGGTAGCCGTTGGTGTTGAAGTTCAGGTTGACGATCTTGTAGCCCTTGCCGCCCAGCGCATCGGTGGCCAGCTGCGCGCGCGCCTTGAAGGCGGCGACCGCGTCTTTAAGCAGGGCATCTTCGCTGGACTTGCGCGTGGCGTCGGCGATGGCGAAGTCCATGTTTTCCATTTTCAGGGTGTTCAGCAGATCGCCGGTGAGCTTGGACAGCGCCGGGAAATCCGCGCTTTCCAGGCGCAGTTCGGCACGCTCGCGCCAGCCGGTGATCTTCTGGTTCTTGTTGTCGTAGATCGGGTAGCTGTTACGGCTGCCCTGGCGCAGGGTCACGCCTTTGACTTCGCGCGCTTCGCCCAGGGCCTTGTTCAGGGTGGTGGTGATTTCGGCGGCGAGCTTGGCCGGGTCGGTGTTTTGTGACTCGGTATAAAGGGTGACGATCATCTTGTCGCGAGCCACTTCCTGGCTGACTTCGGCACGCAGGGAGATCTGGTTGTAATGCAGTTCATCGGCGGCCATGGCCGGCAGGCTGGCCAGGGCGCTGGCGCTGAGAGTGAGGACAGCTGCACTGCGAGTGAAACGAGACATGGAAGCTCCTTGGGATGGTCGTGTTGGTATAACCGTGTTCGGTAAGACTGTAGACGGTGCTATCGGGTTCTTCGGGTTTACATATTCGCTACAAGTGGCGCGGTGCCGACGAACGGTCATCTGCCCGGCCTGCGTCAAAGAGCCACACGCGCCGTGCCAGCGGGTCTGCTTCGTTTATACTCCTGCCGATCCGCCTGCAGCGCTCACCGGGAGAGCTCATGCTCGCCGCCGTAAAACTGACTTCCGCCACCCGCCAGAACCTCTGGCGCCTGACGTTCATTCGTACCTTGGTACTGGCCGCACAGGCCGGCTCCGTCGGGCTCGCGTATTGGTTCGACCTGTTGCCGCTGCCGTGGCTGCAGCTGGCCGTGACCCTGGGCTTTTCCATCGTGCTGTGTGTGTTCACCGCCATTCGGCTGCGCACCACGTGGCCGGTGACCGAGCTGGAATACGCGCTGCAATTGGCCTGCGACCTGTTTATCCACAGTGTGTTGCTTTATTTCTCCGGTGGTTCCACCAACCCGTTCGTGTCTTATTACCTGGTGCCGCTGACCATTGCCGCCGTGACGTTGCCATGGCGCTATTCGGTGGTGCTGTCGGGCATCGCGCTGACGCTGTACACCTTGCTGCTGGCGCAGTTTTACCCCCTGAAGACCTTCCCTATCGCCCGGGAAAACCTGCAGATCTACGGGATGTGGCTGAGCTTTGCGCTGTCCGCTGCGGTTATCACGTTTTTTGCCGCGCGCATGGCCGAAGAGCTGCGCCGCCAGGAAGAATTGCGCGCCATTCGCCGTGAAGAAGGCCTGCGTGACCAGCAGTTGCTGGCCGTCGCCACCCAGGCCGCTGGCGCCGCCCATGAACTGGGCACACCGCTGGCAACCATGAGCGTACTGCTCAAGGAAATGACCCAGGACCATCACGACCCGGCGCTGCAAGATGACCTGAGCGTGTTGCAGGAACAGGTCAAGCAGTGCAAGCAGACCTTGCAGCAACTGGTACGCGCCGCCGAGGCCAATCGCCGCCTGGCGGTGGAGATGCAGGACGTGACCCAGTGGCTCGACGAAGCCCTGAACCGCTGGCACCTGATGCGCCCCGAAGCCAGTTACCGTTTCAACCTGCTGGGCCAGGGCAGCGTGCCGCGCATGGCGCCACCACCAGACCTGACGCAGGCGTTGCTCAACCTGCTGAACAACGCCGCCGATGCCTGCCCTGAAGGGTTGGGCGTGCAGCTGGACTGGGACGCGGAAAACGTGACCATCAGCATTCGTGACCACGGCGCGGGCGTGCCGCTGGCCATTGCCGAGCAGATCGGCAAACCCTTCTTTACCACCAAGGGCAAAGGCTTCGGCCTCGGCCTGTTTTTGAGCAAGGCCAGCGTGACCCGCGCGGGCGGCTCAGTGAAGCTCTATAGTCATGAGGAAGGTGGCACGCTCACCGAGCTGCGCCTGCCCCGTGTCGCACGAGGAGATATCGATGAGTGACGAGATCCAAGTCGAAGGCGAAGAACTGCCGCACCTGCTGCTGGTAGATGACGACGCCACCTTTACCCGCGTGATGGCGCGCGCCATGAGCCGCCGCGGTTTTCGCGTGAGCACCGCAGGCTCGGCCGAAGAAGGCCTGACCATCGCCCAGGCCGATTTGCCGGACTACGCCGCGCTCGACCTGAAAATGGACGGCGACTCCGGCCTGGTGCTGCTGCCCAAGTTGCTGGAACTCGACCCCGAAATGCGCGTGGTGATCCTCACCGGTTACTCGAGCATCGCCACCGCCGTCGAGGCCATCAAGCGCGGCGCCTGCAATTATTTGTGCAAGCCGGCGGACGCCGACGACGTGCTGGCCGCGCTGCTCTCCGAGCATGCCGACCTCGACACTCTGGTGCCGGAAAACCCGATGTCGGTGGACCGTCTGCAGTGGGAGCATATTCAGCGCGTGTTGACTGAACACGAAGGCAATATCTCCGCGACCGCCCGCGCCCTGGGCATGCACCGGCGTACCCTGCAACGCAAGCTGCAGAAGCGTCCGGTACGGCGCTGAACAAAGTCTGAACAATCTGCTTCAGGCCGCACGGAGCCCTGAACCGATCGTCTATGATCGGTTCAAACGCCTGTCACTTTTTCCTACCGAGCCTGAACGATGAATCAGAACGCTGAGTACTCCGCGGTCAACGATGCGGTGCGTGGGCACTTCTTTCGCCGAACCTGGGCGATGATCACGCCCTATTGGCGCAGCGAAGAGAAGGGCAAGGCCTGGTTGTTGCTGGCTGCAGTGATTGGTCTGTCGCTGTTCAGCGTGGCGATCTCCGTGTGGATCAACCACTGGTATAAAGACTTTTACAACGCGCTGGAGAAGAAGGACACCGCCGCCTTCTGGCAGCTGATCGGCTATTTCGGCGGGATCGCCGCCGTAGCGATTCTCGGCGCGGTCTACCGCCTCTACCTGACCCAGATGCTGACGATCCGCTGGCGTGCCTGGCTCACCGAAAAGCATTTTGCACGTTGGCTTGCCCACAAGAATTACTACCAGCTGGAGCAGGGCGGTTACACCGATAACCCGGACCAGCGGATTTCCGAAGACCTCAACAACTTCACCTCCAGCACCTTGAGCCTTGGCCTGGGCCTGCTGCGTAACGTGGTGAGCCTGGTGTCGTTCTCGATCATCCTGTGGGGCGTGTCGGGCAGTATCGAAGTGTTTGGTTTCACCATCCCCGGCTATATGTTCTGGTGCGCGTTGGTGTACGCGGGCGTCGGTAGCTGGCTGACCCACCTGATCGGCCGCCGTTTGATCGGCCTGAGCAACCAACAACAACGCTTTGAAGCAGACCTGCGTTTCTCCATGGTGCGTGTGCGTGAGAACGCCGAGAGCATCGCCTTGTACAACGGCGAACCGAATGAAAACCAGCGCCTGAGCGCACGCTTTGGCAAGGTCTGGCACAACTTCTGGGACATCATGAAAGTGTCCAAGCGCCTGACCTTTTTCACCGCTGGCTACAGCCAGATTGCGATCATCTTCCCCTTCATTGTCGCCGCGCCACGCTACTTCACCGGCAAGATCGAGCTGGGCGAGCTGATGCAAATCAACTCGGCGTTCGGCAACGTGCAAGAGAACTTCAGCTGGTTTATCAACGCGTATTCGGAGTTGGCTTCATGGCGCGCGACCAGTGATCGTCTGCTCAGCTTCCATCAGGCCATGAGTGACAACGAGCAGCGTGTGCCCGCCATCGATGTGCACCCCGAGGGCGAGCGCCTGGTGGTGAAAAACCTGGGCATGGATTTGGCTGACGGTCGTCACTTGCTGACCGACGCCGACATGACCGTAGAGCCGGGCCAGCGCGTGATGCTCAGTGGGCGCTCAGGCAGCGGCAAGAGTACGCTGCTGCGCGCAATGGGCCACCTCTGGCCAGCGGGCCACGGCAGCATTCGTCTGCCGGCTGCGCGTTACCTGTTTCTGCCGCAAAAGCCTTACTTGCCCATTGGCACGTTGAAGGCTGTGTTGAGTTATCCACAAGACGACAGCGCGTACCCGGCCGAACGTTATGCACAGGTCCTGGAAACGTGCCGCCTGCCGCATCTGGTTGCGCGCCTGGACGAAGCCAATCATTGGCAACGCATGCTCTCGCCGGGTGAGCAGCAGCGGCTGGCCTTTGCTCGCGCGTTGTTGTTCGCGCCGCAATGGCTGTACATGGATGAAGCGACCTCGGCGATGGATGAGGAAGACGAAGCCACGTTGTATCAAGCATTGATTGACGAGTTGCCGGGACTGAGCATCGTCAGCGTCGGCCATCGCAGCAGCCTCAAGCGCTTCCATGGGCGGCATGTACGGATTGACGGTGGGTTGTTGCAGGAGCAGCAACCGGCTTAAGGTCGTGCGCGGTCAATGTGGGAGCGGGCTTGCTCGCGAATACGGTCTGTCAGTTAGCGATGTGCTAACTGACCCACCGCGTTCGCGGGCAAGCCCGCTCCCACAGTGGATCTCCAGTGTTATGGAAAGTGAAGCCCAATAAAAAGCCCGGCTGATCATCGATCAGCCGGGCTTTTTGTTGCTTGCAGAAGACTTACTTCTTCAAGCCGTAATGCTCATCCAGCATGCCTGGGGCGTCCGGCGTTTTTGGCGCGTAGTCCCGTGGTGGCTCCTGGTTTTCCCGCGGAGGCGTCAGGCGCTCCCGTGGCGCGTGCGGTGCATCGGAATGCAGCGCGGCCAGCAGACGCTGGCGGGTGATGTCGTCGAGGGCCAGGCGGTTAGCGCCATCGGCGAGGTGATCCTGTACATCCTGGTAGCTCTGGGTGAGCTTCTTGACCAGGGTCGCGGTGCTGTTGAAGTGGGTAACAACCTCGTTCTGATAACTGTCAAAACGTTCCTGAATGTCATCCAACTGACGCTGCGTGCGGTTAGGCGCGGCATTTGGCAGCAGGCGGGCAACCAGGAATCCAATGGCGACACCGGCAACCAAGGCGAGAGTCGGCAACAACCAAACTAAGAGCGAGTGTTCCACGAGTCCTTCCTCTATAAACGGCTTTGCTTTACGTTAACGGCTCGGACCTGCGCTGTATACCGCGATTAAGCTCGCAATGATGCCATGCACAGACTTTTAGCTAGACGAGTCGACCCTTTGTGAGGTCACGGAGTTCATTCCTTGCTCATGCGTGAAACCCCCGTTTTGATCGATGGCCCGGTTGGCCAATTGGAAGCCCTGTACCTGGATCACCCCGAGCCACGTGGCCTGGCGCTGATCTGCCACCCTAACCCGGTGCAGGGCGGGACCATGCTTAATAAAGTTGTCTCGACCCTGCAACGCACCGCTCGCGATGCCGGTTTGATTACTTTGCGTTTCAATTACCGTGGCGTCGGTGCCAGCGCCGGTACCCACGACATGGCCACCGGTGAAGTGGATGATGCCGAAGCGGCCGCCACCTGGCTGCGGGAAAAACACCCCGACCTGCCGCTCACCCTGCTCGGGTTTTCCTTCGGTGGCTACGTGGCCGCCAGCCTCGGCGGCCGTCTGGAAGCCAAGGGTGAAAAGCTCGCGCACCTGTTCATGGTGGCCGCCGCCGTGATGCGCCTGCGTGATACCGACGTGCTGCCCCAAGGCTGCCCATTGACTTTGATCCAGCCGGAAACCGACGAAGTGGTCGACCCGCAGGTCGTCTACGATTGGTCCGCTGCCTTGAAACGCCCCCATGAGCTGCTGAAAGTGGCAGAATGCGGACACTTTTTTCATGGCAAGCTCACCGATCTCAAGGATCTGGTGCTGCCGCGCCTCTCGAATTGATAGCAGTCTGATAAGCGATTACCCATGACGACTCGTACCCGTATTCTCACCGGCATCACCACCACCGGCACGCCGCACCTGGGCAACTACGCCGGTGCGATCCGCCCGGCGATCCTCGCCAGCCAGGACGCGAATGCCGATTCCTTCTACTTCCTGGCCGACTACCACGCCCTGATCAAATGCGATGACCCGCAGCGCATCCAGCGCTCGCGTATGGAAATTGCCGCGACCTGGCTGGCCGGTGGCCTGGATGTGAACCGGGTGACGTTCTATCGCCAGTCCGACATCCCGGAAATTCCTGAACTGACCTGGCTGCTGACCTGTGTTGCCGCCAAGGGCCTGCTTAACCGCGCCCACGCCTACAAGGCCTCGGTGGACAAAAACGTGGAAACCGGCGAAGACCCGGACGCGGGCATCACCATGGGCTTGTACAGCTACCCGGTGCTGATGGCCGCGGACATCCTGATGTTCAACGCGCACAAGGTGCCGGTCGGCCGCGACCAGATCCAGCACGTGGAAATGGCCCGCGACATTGGCCAGCGTTTCAACCACCTGTTTGGCAACGGTAAAGAATTCTTCACCATGCCTGAGGCGTTGATCGAAGAAAGCGTCGCCACCTTGCCGGGCCTGGATGGCCGCAAGATGTCCAAGAGCTACGACAACACCATCCCGTTGTTCACCAGCGCCAAGGACATGAAGGACGCGATCTCGCGGATCGTCACCGACTCGCGCGCGCCTGGCGAAGCCAAAGACCCGGACAACTCGCACCTGTTCACCCTGTTCCAGGCGTTTGCAACCAAGGCCCAGGAAGAGGAATTCCGTGCCGAGCTGCTGCAAGGCCTGGGCTGGGGCGAGGCAAAGAGCCGTCTGTTCCAACTGCTCGACGGCCAACTGGGTGAAGCGCGCGAGCGTTATCACCAACTGATGTCGCGCCCCTCGGACATGGAAGACCTGTTGCTGATCGGCGCCCAGAAAGCCCGCGCCGTGGCGGCGCCGTTCCTGGCCGAGCTGCGTGAGGCGGTTGGCTTGCGCTCGTTCGTCAATCAGGCCGCCGCGCCGGTGGCTGCCAAGAAGAAAGCCGCCAAAGCCGCGCGCTTTGTGAGCTTTCGCGAAGACGACGGCAGCTTCCGCTTCCGCCTGCTGTCGGCCGACGGCGAGCAACTGCTGCTGTCGCGCAATTTTGCCGACGGCAAAGCGGCTGGTGCGGTGACCAAGCAATTGCAGTCGGGTCAAACGTTGGACATTCGCACCGAAAAGTATGGTTTCAATGTTTGGCTCGACGGTGAGTGTGTGGCCGAAAGTTCAGCGATTTACGCAGATGCTGCTCAACGAGATGTCGGTATTGATACCCTGCGCGTTGCGTTGACCCCAACCGAGGATTAACCCGACCAAGGGTTGATTGCCATTATCCAGGGCCGTCGTTACAGTGACGGCCCGTTTTTGTTGCCTTGCTAACGAAATTATGACGCCCCTAGAACGATATCAAGCTGATCTGAAACGCCCTGAATTCTTCCATGATGCCGCGCAGGAAAATGCGGTGCGTCATTTGCAGCGCCTGTACGACGACCTGGTCGCGGCCTCGCAAAACAAGCCAGGGATGTTCAGCAAGCTGTTTGGCAAGAAAGACCATACGCCGGTCAAAGGCCTGTACTTCTGGGGTGGCGTGGGCCGCGGCAAGACTTACCTGGTCGACACCTTCTTCGAAGCGCTGCCGTTCAAGGAAAAGGTGCGTACGCACTTTCACCGCTTCATGAAGCGCGTGCACGAAGAAATGAAGACGCTGCCGGGCGAGAAAAACCCGCTGACCATCATCGCCAAGCGCTTCTCCGACGAGGCGCGGGTGATTTGTTTCGACGAATTCTTCGTCTCCGACATTACCGATGCCATGATCCTCGGCACCCTGATGGAAGAGCTGTTCAAGAACGGCGTGACCCTGGTTGCGACCTCGAACATCGTGCCCGATGGCTTGTACAAGGACGGCCTGCAACGCGCGCGCTTCCTGCCGGCCATCGCGTTGATCAAGCAGAACACCGAGATCGTCAACGTCGACAGCGGCGTCGACTATCGCCTGCGTCACCTTGAGCAAGCGGAGCTTTACCACTATCCGCTGAACGAGGCCGCGCTGGACAGCCTGAAAAAAAGCTTCCGCGCGCTCACGCCGGAATGCACCAAGGCGGTCGAAAACGACAAGCTGATGATCGAGAACCGCGAAATCATCGCGCTGCGCACCTGCGATGACGTGGCCTGGTTCGAGTTCCGCCAGCTGTGCGATGGCCCGCGCAGCCAGAACGACTACATCGAACTGGGCAAGATCTTCCACGCGGTGATCCTGAGCGGCGTGGAACAGATGAGCGTCACCACTGACGACATTGCGCGCCGGTTTATCAACATGGTCGACGAGTTCTACGACCGCAACGTCAAGCTGATCATCTCGGCGGAAGTCGAACTCAAGGACCTCTACACCGGCGGTCGCTTGAACTTCGAATTCCAGCGCACGCTGAGCCGCTTGCTGGAAATGCAGTCCCACGAGTTCCTGTCGCGCGGGCACAAACCCTAACAGCGACACGCATAAATGGTGGGAGGGGGCTTGCCCCCGATAGCGGTGTGTCAGGGCCAGGTGTACTGACTGACCGACTGCTATCGGGGGCAAGCCCCCTCCCACATTTTTTACGGTGTTTGACCCTGCTTAAGCGGCTTGCTGGAACTGCTGCCGGTATTGGTTCGGCGACAGCTCGGTGTGCTGGCGGAACAGCCGCGCAAAGAAGCTCGCATCGTCGTAACCCACCTCATAGCTGATGGTCTTGATGCTTTTGCGGCTGCCCGAGAGCAAGCCTTTGGCGGTCTCGATGCGCAGGCGTTGCAGGTAGTGCAGCGGCTTGTCGCCGGTGGCGGTCTGGAAACGGCGCATGAAGTTGCGGATGCTCATGCCGTGTTCGCGGGCGACGTCTTCGAAGCGGAACTTGTCGGCAAAGTGCTCTTCGAGCCAGTGCTGGATCTGCAGGATGATCACGTCCTGGTGCAGCTTCTGCCCACCAAAACCAATGCGCCCCGGTGCGTAGCTGCGTTGCACTTCGTAGAGGATGTCGCGGGCCACGGCCTGGGCGATGTTGGCGCCGCAGAAGCGTTCGATCAGGTAGATATAAAGGTCGCACGCCGAGGTGGTGCCGCCGGCGCAATACAGGTTGTCGGCGTCGGTCAGGTGCTTGTCCTGGTTGAGCTGCACCTTGGGGAAGCGTTCGCTGAAGGCATTGAAGAAACGCCAGTAGGTGGTCGCCTCCTTGCCATCGAGCAATCCGGCCTCGGCCAGCCAGAACACTCCGGTGGCCTCGCCGCAGAGTACAGCGCCGCGTGCGTGTTGCTGGCGCAGCCAGGGCAGCACTTGCGGGTAGCGTGTGCATAACGCGTCGAAGTCGTCCCAGAAGGCCGGTAGCACGATGATGTCGGCGTCTTCCAGGCCGCCGTCCACCGGCATGATCACATCACTGAAGCTGCGCACCGATTGCCCGTCGGGGCTGACCAGGCGCGTTTCAAACGCCGGGGTCAGGCCCAGGCCTTGTTGTTTGCCATAACGCAGGCTGGCGAGATGGAAGAAATCCTTGGCTTGCATGAGGGTGGAAGCGAATACCCGATCAATGGCCAAAATGCTGACGCGCCGCAAGGGCGTGGAGATTTGGTTAGACATAATTTCATTTATTCTTATAGGGGAAAGTGGTCACCAGACGGCTGGATCGTCTTATTTTTTGTCGCATGTGTCCAGTGTCCCGTGACGGCTTCGCGGCATAGGCTCTGTGGTCTGGTCTTTGTCCGACAATCCACGCAGGTGACCCATGATCCCCAGAACCTTGTTCAGCTCGGAGCACGAACTTTTCCGCGAGAGCGTGCGCACCTTCCTTGAAAAACACGCCGCGCCGTTCCATGGGCAATGGGAGAAACAGGGCTATATCGACCGTGCGTTGTGGAGCAAGGCGGGGGAGGCGGGGATGCTTTGCTCCCACTTGCCGGAAGAGTATGGCGGCCTGGGCGCCGACTTTCTCTACAGCGCGGTGGTGATCGAAGAGGTCAGCCGCCTGGGTTTGACAGGCATCGGTTTCTCGCTGCATTCGGACATCGTCGCGCCGTACATCCTGCATTACGGCAGCGAGGCGCTGAAGCAGAAGTACCTGCCCAAATTGATTTCCGGTGAAATGGTGACGGCCATCGCCATGACCGAGCCAGGGGCGGGTTCCGACTTGCAGGGCGTGAAGACCACCGCGGTGCTGGATGGCGATGCGTACGTGATCAACGGCTCAAAGACCTTCATCACCAATGGCTTTCTCGCCGAGCTGGTGATCGTCGTGGCCAAGACCGATCCCAAGGCCGGCGCCAAGGGCACCAGCCTGTTTCTGGTGGAAGCCGACACGCCGGGCTTCGACAAGGGCAAGCGCCTGGAGAAGGTGGGCATGAAGGCCCAGGACACCTCGGAGCTGTTTTTCCAGGACGTGCGTGTGCCCAAGGGCAACCTGCTGGGGCAGGCGGGCATGGGCTTCGCCTATTTGATGCAGGAGTTGCCGCAGGAGCGTTTGACCGTGGCGATTGGTGCGCTCTCATCGGCGGAGGCGGCGCTGCAGTGGACCTTGGAATACACCCGCGAGCGCAGGGCGTTCGGCAAGGCGATTGCCGATTTCCAGAACACCCGGTTCAAGCTGGCGGAGATGGCCACGGAGATTCAGATCGGTCGCGTGTTTGTCGACCAGTGCATGGCGTTGCACCTGGAAGGCAAGCTCGACGTGCCTACCGCAGCGATGGCCAAGTACTGGGCCACGGACCTGCAATGCAAGGTGCTCGACGAGTGTGTGCAGCTGCACGGCGGTTACGGTTTTATGTGGGAATACCCGATCGCGCGGGCCTGGGCGGATGCGCGGGTGCAGCGGATTTATGCGGGGACCAACGAAATCATGAAAGAGATTATTGCGCGAGCGCTTTGATCTTCGGTGGTGCTCAGGGCCTCATCGGGGGCAAGCCCCCTCCCACATTTTGATGTGTGAATACAGTCAAATGTGGGAGCTGGCTTGCCTGCGATAGCTATCTAAAGATCAATCAAGGCGCTGGATTCGGATGATCCTTCTGAATCGCCTCAATCCCTTCCAACACTTCTTTCGACAGCTTCAAGTCAGCGCTGGCGATGTTGCTATCCAGTTGCTCCAAAGACGTCGCACCAATGATGTTGCTGGTCACAAACGGCTGTTGCGTCACAAACGCCAAGGCCATCTGCGCCGGGTCCAGGCCGTGTTCACGCGCCAGCGCCACATAGCGGCTGCACGCCGCTTCGGACTGCGGGTTGAAGTAGCGGCTGAAACGGCTGTATTCGGTCAGGCGTGCCTTGGCCGGGCGTGCGCCGTTCTCGTACTTGCCGCTGAGCATGCCGAACGCCAGGGGCGAATACGCCAGCAGGCCGCACTGTTCACGAATCGCCACTTCCGCCAGGCCCACCTCAAAGCTGCGGTTGAGCAGGTTGTAGGGGTTCTGGATCGACACCGCGCGGGGCCAGCCACGGGCTTCGGCCAGGGCGAGGAATTTCATGGTGCCCCACGGGGTTTCGTTGGACAGGCCGATGTGGCGGATCTTGCCGGCTTTTACCTGCTCGTCCAGCGCTTCGAGGGTTTCTTCCAGCGGGGTGAGGTCGTCTTCGTCCTTGTGCTTGTAGCTCAGTTGGCCGAAGAAGTTGGTGCTGCGTTCCGGCCAGTGCAGCTGGTAGAGGTCGATCCAGTCGGTTTGCAGGCGCTTGAGGCTGGCGTCCAGTGCTTCGACGATGTGCTTGCGGTTGTGGCGCAGGTGGCCGTCGCGGATGTAGTCGATGGTGTTGCCGGGGCCGGCGATCTTGCTGGCGAGGATCCAGTCGGCACGGTCGCCGCGGCTTTTGAAGGAATTACCGATGTAACGCTCGGTAGTGGCATAGGTATCGGCCTTGGGCGGCACCGGGTACATTTCCGCCGTGTCGAGGAAGTTGATCCCCGCGGCCTTGGCTCGTTCGATCTGCGCGAAGGCCTCTGCCTCGCTGTTCTGCTCACCCCAGGTCATGGTGCCCAAGGCTATCGCGCTTACGTTCAGATCGGTTCGGCCCAGCTGTCGATAATCCATCGGGTACTCCTTCAGGGAAAACAATCATAAAAGCAGGTTGAATTTTTTTTCGCAATCTGCATAATTGCCCACCTCTTTCTGCAGTGGAAGTGATGCGCCGCCTGCCGAAGAATCTTGCCGTTGAACGGACGCGCCGACCCGAGCCCCCGATAGCGTCTGTATCCGGCTGCCTTTGACTTGTCAAAGTACGCACTATTCAGTAAGATCCGCCGTCTAATTTACAGGGCGGCCCCTGAGGCTATTAAAGAATGACAACTTTTACTGCAAAACCGGAAACAGTTCAGCGCGACTGGTTTGTCGTCGACGCCGCTGGTCAGACCCTGGGTCGTCTGGCCACTGAAGTCGCCAGCCGTCTGCGTGGCAAGCACAAGCCTGAGTACACCCCTCACGTTGACACCGGTGACTACATCGTGATCATCAACGCTGAGCAGGTACGTGTTACCGGCAACAAAGCGCAAGACAAAATGTACTACCGTCACTCCGGTTTCCCAGGCGGTATCAAGTCTTCGAACTTTGAAGGCCTGATTTCCAAGAAGCCTGAAGCCCCGATCGAAATCGCGGTCAAAGGCATGCTGCCGAAGGGCCCACTGGGTCGCGATATGTTTCGCAAGCTGAAAGTCTATGCGGGCGCTGTACACCCTCATGCTGCTCAGCAGCCCCAAGAACTGAAGTTTTAACGGAATAGTTCATTATGTCGGCGACTCAAAATTACGGCACTGGCCGTCGCAAAACCGCAACCGCACGCGTTTTCCTGCGTCCGGGCACTGGTAACATCTCGATCAACAACCGCACTCTGGACAACTTCTTCGGTCGCGAAACTGCCCGCATGGTAGTTCGTCAGCCGCTGGAACTGACCGAGACTGTTGAAAAGTTCGACATCTACGTCACCGTTATCGGTGGCGGTGTAAGTGGTCAAGCTGGCGCAATCCGCCACGGTATCACTCGCGCTCTGATGCAGTACGACGAAACCCTGCGTGGCGCACTGCGCAAAGCTGGCTTCGTAACTCGCGATGCTCGTGAAGTTGAACGTAAGAAAGTCGGTCTGCGTAAAGCGCGTAAGCGTCCGCAGTACTCGAAGCGTTAATTCGCTTTACGTTCCACAAAAACGCCCAACTCCTCACGGAGCTGGGCGTTTTTTATTGCCTGCGATTTATGCACAAATTTCGCCGTGACAACTTGCCACATCCGTAGACCCCCTATACTACAAGGCCTGGAGAGGGAGCCCCGGGCAATTCCCTTGTCATACGTGGGGCTTTTCATTACCATTCGGCAAAATTTTTATAAGTAAAGATTCAACACTTAGTAGACGCCTGATTTAACAGGCCAAAAAGCTGATGGGAGAGGACTGAATGAGCAATGACGGCGTGAATGCAGGCCGGCGTCGCTTCTTGGTAGCAGCCACATCCGTGGTGGGTGCTGCAGGAGCGGTGGGGGCTGCGGTCCCGTTCGTGGGGTCATGGTTTCCCAGTGCCAAGGCGAAAGCCGCAGGTGCACCGGTGAAGGTGAATGTCAGCAAGATCGACCCAGGCCAGCAGATGATTGCTGAGTGGCGCGGTCAGCCGGTCTTCATCGTTCGTCGTACTGAGGAAATCCTGGGGAATCTGAAAAAAATCGAAGGTCAGCTGTCTGATCCCGACTCGAAGAATTCCGACCAACCCGCCTACGTCGATAAGGAAATCCGTTCGATCAAGCCAGAGATTCTGCTGCTGATCGGTATCTGCACCCACCTCGGCTGCTCGCCTACCTTCCGCCCTGAAGTTGCTCCTGCCGACCTGGGCAAAGACTGGGTGGGTGGTTACTTCTGCCCTTGCCATGGCTCTCATTACGACCTGGCCGGCCGCGTCTACAAGTCACAACCCGCACCACTGAACCTGCCAGTTCCGCCACATCACTACGAGACTGACAGTGTCATTGTCATTGGCGTCGACGAGGGGGAGAAAGCCTGATGAGCAAGTTCATGGATTGGGTGGATGCGCGCTTCCCCGCTACCAAAATGTGGGAAGACCATCTCAGCAAATATTACGCACCAAAAAACTTCAACTTCTTCTACTTCTTCGGCTCCCTGGCGCTGTTGGTGCTGGTCAACCAACTCGTCACCGGCGTCTGGCTGACGATGAGCTACACACCTTCGGCTGAAGAGGCCTTTGCGTCCGTTGAAGGGATCATGCGCGACGTCGAGTACGGCTCGATTCTGCGTTTGCTTCACTCCACCGGCGCCTCGGCGTTCTTCATCGTGGTCTACATGCACATGTTCCGTGGCTTGCTCTATGGCTCATACCAGAAACCCCGCGAGCTGGTGTGGGTGTTTGGCATGCTGATCTATCTGGCGCTGATGGCAGAGGCCTTCATGGGTTACCTGCTGCCGTGGGGGCAGATGTCGTACTGGGGCGCTCAGGTGATCATCTCGCTGTTCGGCGCGATCCCGGTCATCGGCAACGACCTGACCCAGTGGATCCGTGGTGACTACCTGATTTCCGGCATCACCTTGAACCGCTTCTTCGCCTTGCACGTTGTGGCCCTGCCGATCGTGATTCTGGGCCTTGTGGTGCTGCACATCCTGACGCTGCACGAAGTGGGTTCGAACAACCCCGATGGCGTCGACATCAAGAAGCACAAAGACGAAAACGGCATCCCGCTGGACGGCATTCCGTTCCACCCGTACTACACCGTGAAAGACATTGTCGGCGTGGTGGTGTTCTTGTTCATCTTCTGCTCGATCGTGTTCTTTTTCCCGGAGATGGGCGGGTATTTCCTCGAGAAGCCTAACTTCGAACAGGCCAACGCCTTCAAGACGCCTGAGCACATTGCACCGGTCTGGTACTTCACGCCGTTCTACGCGATCTTGCGGGCGATTCCAGACAAGCTCATGGGCGTTGTTGCCATGGGCGCCTCGATTGCGCTCTTGTTCGTACTGCCGTGGCTTGACCGCAGCCCGGTCAAATCGATGCGCTACAAGGGATGGTTGAGCCGAATCTGGCTGGTCGTGTTCTGCATCGCGTTCATGCTGCTGGGCTGGACCGGCGTCCAGGCACCGAAGCCTGCGCTGACGTTGCTGTCGCAGGTCTGCACCTTCCTGTACTTCGCCTACTTCATTCTGATGCCGTTCTACACCCGGCTCGAGAAGACCAAACCGGTTCCGGAAAGGGTGACTGGCTGATGAAAAAGTTATTCGTTGCTTTGATGCTTGCGGCACTGCCGCTACTGTCCTTCGCGGCCGAGCAGGGCCCGGAACTGGAAAAAGTCGATATCGACGTCTCTGACAAAGCTGCAATGCAAGATGGCGCGCGTACCTTCGCCAACTACTGCATGGGCTGCCACAGCGCCAAGTTCCAGCGCTATGAGCGGGTTGCCGATGACCTCGGTATCCCTCATGAGCTGATGCTGGAGAAACTGGTGTTCACCGGCGCCAAGATTGGCGACCACATGAACATCGGCATGCAGCCTGCCGACGCCAAAGCCTGGTTCGGTGCTGCACCGCCTGACCTGACCCTGGTGGCGCGCGTGCGGGGTACCGACTGGCTGTATGGCTACCTTAAATCCTTCTACGAAGACCCGGCGCGCCCTTGGGGTGTGAACAACAAAGTCTTCCCGAACGTCGGTATGCCTAACGTTCTGGTCGGCCTACAGGGTCGCCAAGTGGTAGGATGCAAGCAGGTTCAGGTCGTTGAAGACGGCAAGAAGCAATATGATCCGTTGACCGGCACGCCTCTGACGCATGAAGCGTGTGATCAACTGACCATAGTGCCCAAGACCGGTACGCTGAACGAAGAGCAGTTCGACGAGAAGGTCAAGAATCTGGTGACCTTCCTGGCCTACTCGGCCAACCCGGTCAAACTGCAACATCAGCGCATCGGCACCTATGTATTGCTGTACCTGGCCTTCTTCTTCGTATTCGCCTATCTGCTCAAACGTGAATACTGGAAGGATGTGCATTGATCCAACCGTAAGCAATTGCTGTTAATCTTGCGCGCCCAGCGGCATCTCTGAACACGTAGCGGTCTGGTTGAACCAGGCACTGCAGAGATGCTCTCTGGGCGCGCTCGTTTTTGAGCTTTCGATAATTTCAACAAGCGAGGAGGACCGCCATGGGCGTGACCAATCGGTTGGCCTGTTACTCCGACCCCGCCGACCACTATTCCCACCGAGTACGCATCGTGCTCGCAGAGAAGGGTGTCAGCGCCGAGATCATCAGTGTGGAGGTGGGACGTCATCCGCCGAAACTGATCGAAGTGAACCCTTACGGCAGCTTGCCCACCCTGGTCGATCGTGACCTGGCGTTGTGGGAGTCAACCGTGGTGATGGAATACCTGGATGAGCGTTACCCGCATCCGCCTTTGTTGCCGGTGTACCCGGTGGCGCGTGCCAACAGCCGCCTGCTGATCCATCGGATCCAGCGTGACTGGTGCGGGCTGGTGGATGTGATTCTGGATTCACGCAGTAAAGAAGCCGTTCGGGTGCAGGCGCGCAAGGAATTGCGTGAGAGCCTGACCGGTGTTTCGCCGCTGTTCGCCGACAAACCTTTTTTCCTCAGCGAGGAACAAAGCTTGGTGGATTGCTGCCTATTACCCATACTCTGGCGCTTGCCGATCCTGGGCATTGAACTGCCACGGCCGGCCAAGCCGTTGCTTGATTACATGGAGCGCCAGTTTGCGCGTGAGGCTTTCCAGGCGAGTCTGTCTGGTGTCGAACGCGATATGCGCTAAGGCTTAAGGAGCCGCTGATGAACTCCAGTCGACCCTATTTGGTCCGCGCGCTCTATGAGTGGATTGTGGACAACGATTGCACCCCGCACATGCTGGTCAACTCCGAATTTCCCAAGGTTGACGTGCCTCAAGGCTTTGCCAGTGACGGGCAGATTGTGCTGAACGTATCACCCAGTGCCGTGCGCCACCTGCACATGGACAACGAGGCTGTCAGCTTCGAAGGGCGTTTCGGCGGCGTGCCCCATACGCTGTTCGTGCCGATTGGCGCGATTCTCGGGATCTATGCTCGCGAGAATGGCCAAGGCATGGTGTTCGATCTGGAGTCGCCTTTCGAGGACGACGAATCGATTGAAGGCGAAGACGGTGATGATGTACCACCACCGGACTCCGAGCCACCGCGTCCAAGCGGCCGGCCGAGCCTGAAAGTGGTGAAGTAAGCGGCTTTCACCCTCGGGTGAGCCTGAAAAATGCCTCGATATGCGTCGGGGCATTTTTTTGCGCGAAGGATGTAGATGAAAGTCGCGACACAACGGTGATCGTACAACCGCCATGGGCTATGATGCGGGCTCAAGTTCGCCGAGAAAGATGGTTCATCATGGAAAACGCCAACACCGCCCCTCGTCTTCCCCGCAAGCGCCGCAGCCTTGCCCAGGAATTGGTCACGGTGTTGTCTGAGCAGATCCGCGACGGTCAACTCAAACGTGGCGATAAGTTGCCCACCGAGTCGGCCATCATGGAAGCCCATGGCGTCAGCCGCACGGTCGTGCGTGAAGCCATCTCGCGTTTGCAGGCGGCGGGGCAGGTCGAAACCCGTCACGGTATCGGCACCTTTGTGTTGGATACGCCAAGCCCGAGCGGTTTCCGGATTGACCCGGCCACGGTGGTTACGCTGCGCGATGTGCTGGCGATTCTGGAGCTGCGGATCAGCCTGGAAGTGGAGTCCGCCGGCCTTGCCGCGTTACGTCGCAGCGACGAGCAACTGGCCGCCATGCGTGCGGCGCTCGATGCCCTGAATGAAAGCGCGGCCCACGCCGGCGATGCAGTGGCGTCAGACTTCGCGTTCCACCTGGAAATTGCGCTGTCCACCGGCAACCGCTACTTCACCGACATCATGACCCACCTGGGCACCAGCATCATTCCGCGTACGCGCCTGAATTCAGCGCGCCTGGCCCATGACGATCAGCAGCACTACATGGGCCGCCTGAGCCGCGAGCACGAAGAGATTTATGAGGCAATTGCCCGCCAGGATTCGGACGCTGCACGCGCCGCCATGCGCTTGCATTTGACCAACAGCCGAGAGCGACTGCGCCATGCCCACGAAGAGGCAGAAGCGCAGCGCGGTTAACCGGGCAACCGAGTGGTGTCGGGAGTAAATCGATCCAAGTGTGGGAGCGGGCTTGCCCGCGAATGCGGTGTGTCAGTCTGCACATGCATCAACTGAAAAAACGCCTTCGCGAGCAAGCCCGCCCCCACATTTTGATCTCCTTGGCCTGGAGTTTTGCGTCTACTTAATTAGCCGGCTGATTGGGCTTGTAGTCCTTGAGCAGCAGATAAGTACTCCAACCCCACCAATCATTGGTCCAGTGTTTGTCGTTCAGGTCATTCACGTCCTTGCGGCGCAGCACCTTGTCGCCTTCCATCTTGAACAGCGGCGAAAAGTTATTCGCCGGGTTCTGCGCTGCGTTCAAATCCGGCACATACAGCGGCGCCTTGAAGTTGGCCGGGGAGGGCGCCACGCCGCTGATAAAGGTCTCGAAGACCTCATCGGCCGAGGCCTGTACCGCCCGTTTGACCATCGCCCGATTGTCCGCGTCGATGGCATCGAAGTAGCGTTTATCCCCATAGGCATGCCATTGATCACCCTTGGCGTTGCGCACCTTGAGCCCGAACTTGCTGTCCTCATCGTGCATGAAGCGGCTGATCAGCGAACCCAGTTCGCCAGGCGTTACCACCGCCGCCAATTGCTTGCGCGGCACGCGCAGGTGGCCGGCGGAAAACAGGTCGGTCAAAAAGTGATCAGCAAAGCTGTTCATGGCGTAGGCCAATTCCAGTGCCTGATCGGTGCCGGTTTGATGGGCAACGACCGCCTGTTGCAGTGCCGCCGTATGGCCAGCCAGATACGCTGATAGCGCCCATTCGCCGAAGTGGTCAGCGTTATCTGCGGCCAATTTCAGGTAGCGCCCCAGCGGAATCAATGCCGAAACGGCACTGCCGCCGCCGGTGATGCGGTTCCATTCCTCGGACAACGTATCACCCAGTGCGTCATAGGCTTCGTGCGGTTGTTTGCCGTCCTTGATCGCCTGGTTCACGGCGTTGATCTCCTTTTGCATCACCGCGAGGATTTTCCCGGCCTCTTCCCGCGAGGCTGGCAGCACCGCCAGCGAATTGAACGCTGCAGTAAAGCGCTGCACGCGATCGGCGGCGGACGCGCCGTCGCTGATCGGCTGGCCAGGAATGCCATAGAAGTCGCCCCCCAGCGCGATCACCTGGCCATAGGTGAGTGCCAGCCCGTTGGGCAGGTGCAGCTCGACCTGGTGGGCGGGAATCGCCGGGGCGTCTTTGACGAAACGCAACAGCGTGTCATCGCCGATGGCGGTGTGCTCACCGCCTTCGAAGCGCAGGGTAGGTGGGTTTTTCTCGGGGGCTGCGAGTTCAAGACCTGACATGTTAGCTCCTTGCTATGTCGTAGGAATCTTCCGTGATAACTGTATGTATATACAGTTAATCGGAGCATAGAGGATTAATTTCCTACGTCAAGAAAGTGCGTTCAAACGCAGGGCCGGATGAAGCCCGATGAATTGCAGTTGACGAATCTTTTTATAGTTGTACGATGACGTACGACATCAACAAACCAACAACAACCTTTCGACAGAAAGTCTTCGCCCAGGGTGTTCGAATAATGAATCCACAAGAACTGAAGTCCATCCTCTCCCACGGTCTGCTGTCTTTCCCCGTGACCGATTTCAACGCGCAGGGTGACTTCCACCAGGCCGGCTACATCAAGCGTCTGGAATGGCTCGCCCCCTACGGCGCCACCGCCTTGTTCGCCGCCGGTGGCACTGGTGAGTTTTTCTCCCTGGCTGCCAGCGAATATTCCCAAGTGGTGAAGACCGCTGTTGATACCTGCGCCACCAGCGTGCCGATTCTCGCCGGTGTGGGTGGGTCGACCCGTCAGGCCATCGAGTACGCCCAAGAGGCTGAACGCCTCGGTGCCAAAGGCTTGCTGTTGCTGCCGCACTACCTGACCGAAGCCAGCCAGGACGGCGTCGCCGCCCACGTGGAAGCGGTGTGCAAGTCGGTCAAAATCGGCGTGGTGGTCTACAACCGCAACGTGTGCCGCCTGACTGCGCCTCTGCTGGAACGCTTGGCCGAGCGCTGCCCGAACCTGATCGGCTACAAGGACGGCCTGGGTGACATCGAGTTGATGGTGTCGATCCGCCGTCGCCTGGGTGACCGTTTCAGCTACCTCGGCGGCCTGCCGACTGCAGAGGTTTACGCCGCTGCCTACAAGGCCCTGGGCGTGCCGGTGTACTCCTCGGCGGTGTTCAACTTCATCCCGAAAACCGCGATGGACTTCTACCACGCGATTGCCAAGGACGATCACGCCACCGTCGGCAAGATCATCGACAACTTCTTCCTGCCTTACCTCGACATCCGCAACCGTAAGGCGGGTTATGCCGTGAGCATCGTCAAGGCCGGGGCAAAAATCGCCGGCTATGACGCAGGCCCTGTGCGCACGCCGCTGACCGACCTGCTGCCGGAAGAATACGAAGCCCTGGCCGCGCTGATCGACAAGCAAGGTCCGCAGTAACTTATCAACAAGGCCGCTGAGAGATCAGCGGCCTTTTGCGTCAGGAGAAGATTTGTGTCCCAAGCCAAACGTTTTGAGAACTACATCAACGGCGAGTGGGTGGCCGGTGCCGATTACTGCAACAACATCAATCCGTCGGAGTTGTCCGATGTCATCGGCGAATACGCCAAGGCTGACGTAGCTCAAGTCAACGCCGCCATCGATGCCGCCCGCGCCGCCTTCCCGGCCTGGTCGACCTCCGGCATCCAGGCTCGCCACGATGCGCTGGACAAAGTCGGCAGTGAAATCCTCGCCCGTCGTGAAGAACTCGGCACCCTGCTGGCCCGTGAAGAGGGCAAGACCCTGCCCGAAGCCATCGGCGAAGTGACCCGCGCCGGTAACATTTTCAAGTTCTTCGCCGGTGAATGCCTGCGCCTGTCCGGTGACTACGTGCCGTCCGTGCGCCCGGGCGTCAATGTGGAAGTCACCCGCGAAGCCCTGGGAGTGGTCGGCTTGATCACCCCGTGGAACTTCCCGATTGCGATCCCCGCCTGGAAAATCGCCCCGGCCCTGGCCTACGGCAACTGCGTGGTGATCAAACCGGCCGAACTGGTGCCGGGCTGCGCCTGGGCCCTGGCCGAGATCATCTCCCGCGCCGGCTTCCCCGCCGGTGTGTTCAACCTGGTGATGGGCAGCGGCCGCGTGGTTGGCGACGTATTGGTCAACAGCCCGAAAGTCGACGGCATCAGCTTTACCGGTTCGGTCGGCGTGGGCCGTCAGATCGCCGTCAGCTGCGTGTCGCGCCAGGCCAAAGTGCAGTTGGAAATGGGCGGCAAGAACCCGCAGATCATCCTCGACGACGCCGACCTCAAGCAGGCCGTCGAGCTGTCGGTACAGAGCGCGTTCTACTCCACCGGCCAGCGTTGCACCGCCTCCAGCCGCTTGATCGTCACCGCCGGTATCCACGACCAGTTCGTTGCGGCCATGGCTGAGCGCATGAAGTCGATCAAAGTCGGCCACGCGCTGAAAAGCGGCACCGACATCGGCCCGGTGGTTTCCCAGGCCCAGCTGGACCAGGACATGAAGTACATCGACATCGGCCAAAGCGAAGGTGCGCGGCTGGTCAGTGGTGGCGGCCTGGTGACCTGCGACACCGAAGGCTACTACCTGGCGCCGACGCTGTTTGCCGACAGCGAAGCCGCCATGCGGATCAGCCGTGAAGAGATCTTCGGCCCAGTAGCCAACGTGGTGCGCGTAGCGGATTACGAAGCGGCGCTGGCCATGGCCAACGACACCGAATTCGGCCTGTCGGCGGGCATTGCCACCACCTCGCTCAAGTACGCCAACCACTTCAAACGCCACTCCCAGGCCGGGATGGTGATGGTCAACCTGCCGACTGCAGGTGTGGATTACCACGTGCCGTTCGGTGGCCGTAAGGGCTCCTCGTATGGTTCGCGCGAGCAAGGTCGCTACGCGCAAGAGTTCTACACCGTGGTGAAGACCAGCTACATCGGTTCGTAACTCGTAACACCCGTGGGAACCGGCTTGTGTGGGAGCTGGCTTGCCTGCGATAGCGTTGATACACCGCCATCGCAGGCAAGCCAGCCCCCACAGAAAGCGGTTCCTGCACTTAAAACAGAAATGCTTACCCGCAAAAAAAATAATTAGTGGGAGTACATCTTCATGCAAGCGACCAAGCCGACCCACGTCCGCTATTTGATCCTGCTCATGCTGTTTCTGGTGACCACGATCAACTACGCCGACCGGGCCACTATCGCCATCGCCGGCTCCAGCCTGCAAAAAGACCTCGGTATCAGCGCGGTCACCCTCGGTTATATCTTCTCCGCATTCGGTTGGGCCTACGTGGCCGGGCAAATCCCCGGTGGCTGGTTGCTGGACCGGTTCGGCTCGAAAAAAGTCTATGCCCTGAGCATCTTCACCTGGTCGCTGTTCACCATTCTGCAAGGCTATGTCGGCGAGTTTGGCGTTTCCACCGCGATCGTCGCGCTGTTTATGCTGCGCTTTCTGGTGGGCTTGGCGGAAGCGCCGTCGTTCCCCGGTAATGCGCGCATTGTGGCCGGCTGGTTCCCCACCGCCGAACGCGGTACGGCTTCGGCGATCTTTAACTCGGCGCAGTACTTCGCCACGGTGCTGTTCGCGCCGCTGATGGGCTGGATCGTCTACACCTTCGGCTGGCAGCACGTGTTTATCGTGATGGGCGGGATTGGCGTGCTGTTCTCGCTGATCTGGCTGAAAATTATCCACAGCCCGCGCCAGCACCCGATGATCAACGAGGCCGAACTCAAGTACATCTGCGAGAACGGTGCAATGGTCGACATGGATCAGGAGAAGACCAAGGGCCAGAAAACCGACGGTCCGAAGTGGGACTACATCCGCCAGCTGCTGACCAACCGCATGATGCTCGGCGTGTACCTGGGCCAGTACTGCATCAATGGCATCACCTATTTCTTCCTGACCTGGTTCCCTGTGTACCTGGTGCAGGAGCGTGGCATGACCATCCTCAAGGCGGGGTTTATTGCTTCTCTGCCGGCCATCTGTGGGTTTGTCGGCGGGGTGTTGGGTGGTTTGATTTCCGATTACCTGCTGCGCAAAGGCCATTCCCTGACGTTTGCGCGCAAGGCACCGATCATTGGCGGGTTGCTGGTGTCGTGCAGCATCGTGGCGTGCAACTACGTGGATATCGAATGGATGGTGGTGGGCTTCATGGCATTGGCCTTCTTCGGTAAAGGCGTTGGCGCACTGGGTTGGGCGGTGGTGTCTGACACCTCGCCGAAACAAATCGCCGGCCTCAGTGGCGGTCTGTTCAATATGTTTGGCAACCTGGCCTCCATCAGCACACCGATTGTGATCGGCTACATCATCGCCACCACCGGCTCGTTCAAGTGGGCCCTGGTGTTCGTCGGCGCCAACGCCTTGCTGGCGGTGTTCAGCTACTTGGTGATCGTCGGCCCGATCAAGCGTGTGGTGCTCAAAGAGCCGCCCAGCAGCAAAGGGCCTGAGCTGACCCAATTTATCCAAGCGCATTCCTGAGGGGCGATGTAATGCAGTTGATTGAACATGCCGACTCGCCGCGCTCGATCCGTTTGCACGAGCGCGACAACGTAGTGATCGTGGTCAACGATCAAGGCGTACCGGCCGGGACCGAGTTCCCTGATGGCCTGGTAACTGTGGATTTCATCCCGCAGAGCCACAAGGTGACCCTGGAAGATATCCCTGAAGGCGGTCAGATTATTCGCTACGGGCAGACCATTGGTTACGCCCTGGCGCCGATTCCACGTGGCAGTTGGGTGCAGGAAGACCAACTGCGCATGCCCACCGCGCCACCGCTGGACAGCCTGCCGCTGTCTACCGAAGTGCCTGAAACCCAGGCGCCGCTGGAAGGTTTTACGTTCGAGGGGTACCGCAACGCCGACGGCACCGTGGGCACGCGCAATATTCTGGGCATCACCACCACGGTGCAGTGCGTCACCGGTGTGCTGGACCATGCGGTCAAGCGCATCAAGGATGAGTTGCTGCCCAAATACCCGAACGTCGATGACGTGGTGGCGCTGACCCACAGCTACGGCTGTGGCGTGGCGATCACGGCAACAGACGCGTACATCCCGATCCGCACCGTGCGCAACCTGGCGCGTAACCCGAACCTGGGTGGCGAAGCGCTGGTGATCAGCCTGGGTTGCGAGAAGCTGCAGGCCGGGCAGGTGATGCACGACAACGACAGTTCTGTCGACCTCAGCGAGCCATGGCTGTATCGGCTGCAGGATTCCAGCCATGGGTTTACCGAGATGATCGAACAGATCATGGGCCTGGCCGAAATCCGCCTGAAAAAACTCGACCAGCGCCGTCGCGAAACCGTGCCGGCGTCGGAGCTGATTCTGGGCATGCAGTGCGGCGGCAGTGATGCGTTTTCCGGCATTACCGCCAACCCGGCGCTGGGGTTTGCCTCGGATCTGCTGTTGCGGGCCGGGGCGACGGTGATGTTTTCCGAAGTGACTGAAGTGCGTGACGCCATTTACCTGCTGACCGCTCGTGCCCGGAGCAAAGAAGTGGCCCAGGCGCTGGTCAGGGAAATGGACTGGTACGACCGCTACCTGGCCAAAGGCGAGGCGGACCGCAGCGCCAATACCACGCCGGGCAACAAGAAGGGTGGGTTGTCGAATATCGTCGAGAAGTCCCTGGGCTCCATCGTCAAGTCGGGCAGCAGCGCGATCACTGGCGTGCTTGGCCCGGGCGAGCGTTTCACGGGCAAAGGCCTGATCTTTTGCGCCACGCCAGCCAGTGATTTTGTCTGCGGCACCTTGCAACTGGCGGCCGGGATGAACCTGCATGTGTTCACCACCGGGCGTGGCACGCCGTATGGACTGGCGATGGCGCCGGTGGTGAAGGTCTCGACGCGTACGGAATTGGCGCAGCGCTGGCCGGACCTGATCGATATCGACGCCGGACGCATCGCCACCGGGCGTGCGAGCATTGAGGAATTGGGCTGGGAGTTGTTCCACTTCTACCTGGATGTGGCCAGCGGCAAGAAGCAGACGTGGGCGGAGCGGCATAAGCTGCACAACGACATTACGCTGTTCAACCCGGCGCCCATCACCTGAGACCGACGCGGCCCCTGTGGGAGCAGGCTTGTCTGCGACAGCGCAGTGTCAGCAACCCATGTGCTGACTGACACACTGCAATCGCAGGCAAGCCAGCTCCCACAGTTGATTAGTGAATACCTTCAAATGTGGGAGGGGGCTTGCCCCCGAAGGCGGCCTACCAGACGCCGCACAGCCGCATGGCTTATCATTAGCCACCTGACGACACCCACCAAGGTTCTCCCCGGCATGCTGGCTATCTTCCTCACCACCCTCACCATCACCGCGCCGGTGTTTGCCATGCTGTTTCTGGGTGTGCTGCTCAAGCGCATCAACTGGATCAACGACAACTTTATCCACACCGCCTCCTCCCTTGTCTTCAACGTGACCATGCCGGCGCTGCTGTTCCTCGGCATCCTGCACGCCGACCTGCACGCGGCGCTCAAGCCAGGTCTGCTGATCTACTTTGCGGTGGCCACGTTGCTGAGCTTTGCGTTGGCGTGGGGCTGGGCGATCTATCGTTGCCCGCGCGTAGACCGCGGTATCTACACCCAGGGTGCGTTTCGCGGTAACAACGGCGTGATCGGCCTGGCGCTGGCGGCCAGCATGTATGGCGACTACGGCATTTCCCTGGGCGCGATCCTCGCGGCGCTGGTGATTCTGTTCTACAACACCCTGTCGACCATCGTGCTGGCGGTGTACAGCCCGGTGATCAAGTCCGATCCGTGGAGCATCTTCAAAAGCGTGGTGGCCAACCCGCTGATCATCAGCGTGATTACGGCCGCACCGTTCGCGATTTTCAAGATCGGCCTGCCGGGGTGGCTGGAGTCGTCCGGGCAATACCTGGCGGACATGACCTTGCCGCTGGCATTGATCTGCATCGGCGGCACCTTGTCGCTGGCGGCCTTGCGCAAAAGCGGAAGCATGGCCCTGAGTGCCAGCCTGGTGAAGATGATCGGTTTGCCGCTAGTTGCGACGCTGGGCGCATGGCTGCTGGGCTTCAGGGGCCCGGAGCTGGGGATTCTGTTTTTGTACTTTGGCGCACCGACCGCGGCGGCGAGTTTTGTCATGGCCAGGGCGGCCGAGGGCAATCATGAGCTGGCGGCGGCGATTATTGTGATCACGACCTTGATGGCGGCGGTGACCACCAATATCGGGATTTTTGTGTTGCAGGCGGGTGGCTGGATCTGAAGGTTGTGGTGGGGTTGAGGGCCAATCGCAGGCAAGCCAACTCCCACTGTTTGATCTGTGAATACAGTCATAAGTGGGAGCTGGCTTGCCTGCGATGACTATCCAGCCGTCACGGCTTATCCGCCTGATACGCCTCAATCACTTCCTGCGCCGCCCGAAACGCATCAATCGCCGCCGGCACACCGGCATACACCGCGCAATGCAGCAGTGCTTCGCGAATCTCTTCCACTGTGCAGCCATTGTTCAGCGCGCCGCGCACGTGGCCCTTGAGTTCCTGCGGGCACTTGAGGGCGGTGAGGGCGGCCAGTGTGATCAGGCTGCGCGTCTTCAACGGCAGGCCTTCGCGGTTCCACACGCTGCCCCATGCATGCTCATTGACGAAATCCTGCAGCGGCTGGGTGAACTCGGTGGCATTGCCCAGGGCGCGGTCGACGAACACATCGCCCATGACCTGGCGACGCATTTCAACCCCGGACTTTTTCTGTTCGGTCATTGCGATTCCCTCTTGTGTTGGCGGCGCCAGGCTTGCAGCGAGGTGAACAACACAAACGCGACCAGCGCTGGCAGGACGTAATACAGCATCAATTGTTCAAGCCGGGTGGCCAGCGGCATGCCGAAGGTGAACGACACCACATGCAGCCCATACGCCAGATACAACCCCAGAAACACCAGGCCTTCAGCGCGGGTGACGCGGTAGCCGCTGTAGAACACCGGCAGGCACAACACCACCACGCCGAGCATCACCGGCAAGTCGAAATCCAGTGCGTTGGGCGACACCGACAACGGCGAGGGCGCCACCAGCGCGGTGAACCCCAGCACGCCGAGCAGGTTGAACAGGTTGCTGCCGATCACGTTGCCCACGGCAATTTCGCGCTCGCCGCGCAGCGCGGCAATCAGCGAAGTGGCCAGGCACGGCAGCGAGGTGCCGACACCGATCAGCGTCAGGCCGATGATGCGTTCGGACAGGCCCAGGTCGCTTGCCACATCCACCGCTGCGCCCAGCAGCAAATGCCCGGCCAGCACCAGAATCAACAACCCGCCCAGCATCAACAACGCGCTGCTCAGCCAGGGCGCGCGGGCCACCGTGTCCAGCGTGCGCGGACGGCGAGAATGGCGGGTCTGGTAGTGCAACACACCGAGGTAGGCTATCAGCGCAACCACTAAAAAGAGGCCGTCGAGCGGTGTCAGTTCTTCATTGGCGGCCAGGGTAAACACCAAGAGGCCGGCGAAGATCATCACCGGAATGTCCAGCCGCACCAGCTGCCGAGAGACGCGCAACGGAATGATCAACGCCGCCAGGCCCAGGGTGACGAGGGTGTTGAAGATACTGCTGCCGATGACGCTGCCCACGGCGATATCGGTATTGCCGGCCAGGGTGGCCTGCAGGCTGACGGTCATCTGCGGCGCACTGCTGCCGAAAGCGACGATGCTCAAGCCGATAATCAGTGGCCGCACCTTGAGGCTGGCTGCCAGGCGCACGGCGGCGCGCACCAGGATTTCGGCGCCGACGATCAGCAACACCAGGCCGCTGATCAGTTCGATCAGGCTCCAGGGCGAGAGGGCGGTTAATCCGAAAATGGCCAAGGCTCCTTTATCAGTTGCTCAGCGCCTGCACGCGAACCCGTGCAGTGCCGCTGCCCAGCATACCGAGTTGTTCGGCAGCCTTGCGTGAAACGTCGATCAGGCGCCCACGGGTATGCGGGCCGCGATCATTGATGCGCACGACCACGGATTTGTTGTTGTTGAGATTGGTCACCTTGACCTGAGTGCCGAAGGGCAGGCGCCGATGGGCGGCGGTCAGGGTGTTCTGGTTGAAGGGTTCACCGCTGGCAGTCTTGTTGCCATGGTGCTTGGCGCCGTAATAGGAGGCGGTGCCGGTTTCGTCGTAGCCGTTGGGGTCGATGAGGCCGCTGGCGCAACCGGCCAGCGCAGAGAACAGGGCCAGGAGGCCGAGTAGACGCTTCACTTTAAGTAAGTCCCCATTATAAATGTGGAAGCTGGCTTGCCTGCGATGCAGGCACCTCGGTGTTTCAGTTGCACCGAGGCGATACTATCGCAGGCAAGCCAGCGCCCACATGGGGCCGAGTTGGGTAGGAAATCCCGCCCGGACCCTTTCACCGCGAATCAGCCTTCGAGCTTGCTTTTCAGCAATTCGTTCACCTGTTGCGGGTTGGCTTTGCCTTTGGAGGCTTTCATCGCCTGGCCGACAAAGAAGCCGAACATTTTGCCGCGCTTGGCTTCGTCTGCGGCGCGGTACTGTTCGACCTGTTCGGCGTTGGCCGCCAGCATTTCATCGAGCACGGCCGAGATCGCGCCGCTGTCGGTGACTTGCTTGAGGCCGCGCTTCTCGATGATCTCATCGGCGCTGCCTTCGCCTGCGGCCATCGCTTCAAACACGGTCTTGGCGATTTTGCCGGAGATGGTGTTGTCCTTGATGCGCAGCAGCATGCCGCCCAGTTGCTCGGCGGTCACCGGGGCTTCGTCGATTTCCAGGCCCTGTTTGTTCAACAGGCTGCCCAGCTCAACCATCACCCAGTTGGCCGCCAGCTTGGCGTCGCCAGCAATGCTCACGACTTTTTCGAAGTAGTTGGCTTGTTCACGGCTGGAAGCCAACACGCTGGCATCGTAGACCGACAGGCCGAACTGCGCCTGGAAGCGCTCGCGTTTGTGCTGCGGCAATTCCGGCAGGGTGGCGCGGATGTCATTGAGGAACGAATCCTCAAGGACGACCGGCAACAGGTCCGGGTCAGGGAAGTAACGGTAGTCGTTGGCTTCCTCTTTGCTGCGCATGGCACGGGTTTCGTCTTTGTTCGGGTCGTACAGGCGGGTTTGCTGGATGACCTTGCCGCCGTCTTCGATCAGGTCGATCTGGCGACGCACTTCGCTGTTGATCGCCTTTTCGATGAAGCGGAACGAGTTGACGTTCTTGATCTCGCAGCGGGTGCCGAACTCGACCTGGCCTTTAGGACGGATCGACACGTTGCAGTCGCAACGCAGCGAGCCTTCGGCCATGTTGCCGTCGCAGATGCCCAGGTAACGCACCAGCGCGTGGATCGTCTTGACGTAGGCCACGGCTTCCTTGGCGCTGCGCATGTCCGGCTCGGAGACGATTTCCAGCAACGGCGTGCCGGCACGGTTCAAGTCGATGCCGGTAGCGCCCGGGAATTCTTCGTGCAGGCTCTTGCCGGCGTCTTCTTCCAGGTGCGCGCGGGTCACGCCGACCCGTTTGATGGTGCCGTCTTCCAGTGGGATGTCGAGGTAGCCCTTGCCGACGATCGGCAGTTCCATCTGGCTGATCTGGTAGCCCTTGGGCAGGTCCGGGTAGAAGTAGTTCTTGCGCGCGAACACGTTGTGCTGGCCGATCTCGGCATCAATCGCCAGGCCGAACATCACCGCCATGCGCACCGCTTCCTGGTTCAGCACCGGCAGCACGCCGGGCATGCCCAGGTCTACCAGGCTGGCCTGGGTGTTGGGCTCTGCGCCGAACGTGGTGGCGCTACCGGAGAAAATCTTCGATTGGGTGGCGAGCTGGGTATGAATCTCCAGCCCGATCACAACTTCCCATTGCATAGTGTTCTCCTCAGAAGCCGGTAGGGGTGCGAGTGTGCCAGTCGGTGTTCAACTGGTACTGGTGCGCCACATTGAGCAGGCGGCCTTCCTGGAAATACGGGGCGAGCAATTGCACACCGACCGGCAGGCCATCGACGAAACCGGCGGGCATGGACAAGCCCGGCAAGCCCGCGAGGTTGGCGGTGATGGTGTACAGGTCTTCCAGGTACTCGGCGATCGGGTCGCCGGTCTTGGCGCCGATCTTCCAGGCCGGGTTCGGCGTGGTTGGGCCGAGGATCACGTCGACTTCTTCGAAGGCAGCCATGAAGTCGTTCTTGACCAGGCGACGGATTTTCTGCGCCTTGAGGTAGTACGCGTCGTAATAGCCGGCGGACAGGGCGTAGGCACCGACCATGATCCGACGTTGGACTTCGGCGCCGAAGCCTTCGCCGCGCGAGCGTTTGTACAGGTCTTCGAGGCCTTTCGGGTTTTCACAGCGATAGCCGAAGCGCACGCCGTCGAAACGCGACAGGTTGGAGGAGGCTTCTGCCGGCGCGATCACGTAGTAGGCCGGAATCGCGTGCTGGTTGTTCGGCAGGCTGATTTCCTTGATCACGGCGCCGAGCTGTTCCAGCGTCTTGACGCTGTTGTGCACCAGTTCGGCGATACGCGGGTCGAGGCCGGCGCTGAAATACTCTTTCGGCACGCCAATACGCAGGCCTTTGAGCGAGGTATTGAGGCTGGCGCTGTAGTCCGGCACCGGCTCATCGATGCTGGTGGAGTCCTGCTTATCAAACCCGGCCATACCTTGTAACAAAATCGCGCAGTCTTCAGCGGTGCGTGCCAGCGGGCCGCCCTGATCCAGGCTGGAGGCGTAGGCGATCATGCCCCAACGCGAAACACGACCGTAGGTCGGCTTCAAACCGGTGAGGTTGGTGAACGCGGCGGGCTGACGGATCGAGCCGCCGGTGTCGGTAGCGGTAGCCGCCGGCAGGAAGCGCGCGGCAACGGCGGCAGCCGAACCACCGGACGAACCGCCTGGCACGTGATCCAGGTTCCACGGGTTTTTCACGGCGCCGTAGTAGCTCGACTCGTTGGCAGAACCCATGGCGAATTCGTCCATGTTGGTCTTGCCCAGGGTCACTGCGCCCGCGGCGGCCAGCTTGGACACCACGGTGGCATCGTAGGGCGCTTTGAAGTTGTCGAGCATCTTCGAGCCGCAACTGGTGCGAATGCCCTGGGTGCAGAAC
Source organism: Pseudomonas sp. HT11 (assembly GCF_044875395.1). Classification (NCBI taxonomy): domain Bacteria; kingdom Pseudomonadati; phylum Pseudomonadota; class Gammaproteobacteria; order Pseudomonadales; family Pseudomonadaceae; genus Pseudomonas; species Pseudomonas sp. HT11. The sequence continues at coordinate 996,547 of NZ_CP173217.1, forward strand.
AGGTCTTTGTGGGCGATTGGTGCGCCCAGCAGTGCGCCATTCTCACCGTTGGCGCGACGTACGTCGGCGGCCTTGGCCTGGCTCAGGGCCAGTTCCTGGGTGAGGCTGATGAAGCTGTTGACCTTCGGATCAAGCTCGGCGATGCGCGCAAGCAGGGTCTTGGTCAGCTCTTCGGAAGAAAACTTTTTGTCGGCGAGACCGCGGGCGATCTCGGCCAGAGTCATGTGATGCATGAAAGGCTCTTTCCCTTTAGTCGATGACTTTCGGAACCAGGTACAGGCCGTTTTCGACCGCTGGCGCGATGGACTGGTAGGCCTCGCGATTATTTCGCTCGGTCACAACGTCTGCGCGCAGGCGCTGGCTGGCTTCCAGCGGGTGAGCCAGGGGCTCGATGCCGTCGGTATTGACGGCCTGCATTTGGTCAACCAGCCCGAGAATGCTGTTCAGGGCTGCGGTGGTCTGTGGAAGATCGGCTTCATTCAGGCCAAGCGAGGCCAGATGAGCGATTTTTTCCACGTCGGAGCGTTCAAGCGCCATGGGATTCTCCAGTGGAAAACAGAACGGAGGGCGTCCGTGTGTTAGATTGTCGGAACACTACCGCATTTCTACGGTCATATGGCCGCGATTGTGGGGGTTGGTGCACAGAAAGTCGGCCAATTTAGCACATTGGCGCCTTGCCCAAAATCCCTGTCGTTGTTAGAGTTTGCCGCACTTTTTTACCCACGCGTTGCCTAGGGTCCTTTCCCCATGTTCAAGAAACTGCGTGGCATGTTTTCCAGCGATCTTTCCATTGACCTGGGCACTGCCAACACCCTTATTTACGTGCGCGAGCGCGGTATCGTTCTGAATGAGCCATCGGTTGTGGCCATTCGGACCCATGGTAATCAGAAAAGTGTCGTTGCCGTTGGCACCGAGGCCAAGCGCATGCTCGGCCGAACACCAGGCAACATCGCTGCCATTCGTCCGATGAAGGACGGCGTGATCGCCGACTTCAGCGTCTGCGAGAAGATGCTGCAGTACTTCATCAACAAGGTTCACGAAAACAGTTTCCTGCAGCCCAGCCCTCGTGTGCTGATCTGCGTTCCGTGCAAGTCCACCCAGGTTGAGCGTCGTGCCATCCGTGAATCGGCCCTTGGCGCCGGTGCCCGCGAAGTATTCCTGATCGAAGAGCCTATGGCTGCCGCTATCGGCGCCGGCTTGCCGGTCGAAGAAGCGCGCGGTTCGATGGTGGTGGATATCGGTGGTGGTACCACTGAAATCGCCCTGATTTCCCTGAACGGTGTGGTGTACGCCGAATCCGTGCGTGTAGGCGGCGACCGTTTCGATGAAGCGATCATTACTTATGTGCGTCGTAACTACGGCAGCTTGATCGGCGAATCCACCGCCGAGCGCATCAAGCAGGAAATCGGCACCGCTTACCCGGGCGGCGAAGTTCGCGAAGTTGATGTTCGCGGTCGCAACCTGGCCGAAGGCGTTCCACGTGCTTTCACCCTGAACTCCAATGAAGTGCTGGAAGCTCTGCAAGAGTCCCTGGCCACCATTGTTCAGGCAGTGAAGAGCGCCCTGGAGCAATCGCCTCCGGAGCTGGCTTCCGACATCGCCGAGCGTGGCCTGGTGCTGACCGGTGGTGGCGCCTTGCTGCGCGACCTCGACAAGCTGCTGGCCCAGGAAACAGGCCTGCCGGTGATCGTCGCCGAAGACCCGCTGACCTGCGTCGCCCGTGGTGGTGGCCGTGCACTGGAAATGATGGATAAACACACCATGGACCTGCTTTCCAGCGAATAAGATTGCCGGAATGGTTCATGCTTCGCCCGCAGGCAGCACTTTGCAGTGCTGCCTGTTGGCGTTTATCTTCTTCAATCTGCATCCAGGCCGGTTTGATGCCGTATGAATAAAGAGAACATTTGCCCGGGAGGAGCGGCTTATTAAACCGCTTTTCGCCAAAGGCCCCTCATTGGGCGTGCGCTTATTGGTGCTGGTCGTGCTTTCGGTCGCGCTGATGGTGGTCGATGCCCGCTTTGCACTGCTCAAGCCCGTGCGTAGCCAGATGTCGCTGGTGTTGATGCAGACTTACTGGATCACCGACCTGCCGCAACGGCTCTATCAGGGCGTGGCCAGCCAGTTCGGCAGCCGCACTGAGCTTGTCGCCGAGAACGAAAAACTCAAGACTGAAAACCTGCTGTTGCAGGGGCGCATGCAAAAGCTGGCGGCCCTCACCGAGCAGAACGTTCGGCTGCGCGAGTTGCTTAACTCTTCGGCATTGGTCAACGAGAAGGTCGAAGTGGCCGAGTTGATCGGCATGGACCCCAACCCTTTTACCCATCGCATCATCATCAACAAGGGTGAGCGCGACGGTGTGGTCCTGGGTCAACCGGTGCTCGACGCCCGTGGCCTGATGGGCCAGGTGGTCGAGTTGATGCCCTACACTTCGCGCGTATTACTGCTGACGGACACCACCCACAGCATTCCCGTACAGGTCAACCGCAACGGCTTGCGCGCGATTGCCAGCGGTACCGGTAACCCGGAGCGTCTTGAGTTGCGCCATGTGGCCGACACTGCCGACATCAAGGAAGGCGACCTGTTGGTCAGTTCCGGCCTGGGTCAGCGGTTCCCCGCGGGTTACCCGGTAGCGACGGTCAAGGAAGTCATCCACGATTCCGGCCAGCCGTTCGCCATTGTGCGTGCGGTACCGACGGCGGCCTTGAACCGCAGCCGTTACCTGTTGCTGGTGTTCAGCGACAACCGTACGCCGGAAGAGCGTGCCAACGACGCTGCCCAGGCGCAGGAAGCAGAAGACAAGCAGAACGGCACCGCGCCGGTCATTCCTGCCACGGTGCCAAAACCAGCCTTCGTGGGGCCGCCTGCACCTGCGGCGACCTCGGTCGCGCCAGTGGCGACGCCCGTCAAACCTGCGGCCCACAGCGCTCGCTCGGCCAAACCGGCTGCGGCCAAGCCAACGGTCACCACGCCGGCCGCCACCGCGCCAGCGGCTAAACCGCCTGCCATGTCGGCAACCCGACCAGCGGCCGCAGCGCCGGCAACCACGCGGCAGAGGGAGGAATAATGGCCGGTACGCATTCGCGCAATGGCTGGATCGTCTGGCTGACCTTCGCCATCGGCTTGCTGCTCAGCGTTTCGCCGTTGCCGCAATTCATGGAAATCCTGCGACCGCTCTGGCTCGCCTTGCTCCTGGCGTTCTGGTCGCTGACCTTGCCGCACAAGGTAGGCATGGTCACGGCGATGTGCCTGGGCTTGGCGGAGGACGTGCTCTATGGCACCTTGCTGGGCCAGAACGCGCTGATCCTGACCCTGATTACTTTCCTGGTGCTGTCATTGCAGCAGCGGTTGCGCATGTTCCCGATGTGGCAGCAGTGCCTGGTGATCCTGGTGATCTTCGGCCTGGCGCAGTTGGTGCAGCTGTGGCTCAGCGCCTTGACCGGTAACCGCCAGCCGACCCTTGCCCTGGTATTGCCGGCCCTGGTCAGTGCATTGCTGTGGCCTTGGGTCAGCTTCGGCCTGCGTGGTTTACGTCGCCGCTATAAAATCAATTGAATGGATTGCGAGGCTCTGCCTGGTTATCGAACCCTACAGGGAGAGTCTGCAATGAATTCGCTTTATCTGGCCTCGGGCTCCCCAAGGCGGCGTGAACTGCTGACGCAGATCGGTGTGCCTTTCACCGTGGTCAGCGCCGCCATTGATGAAACTCCTCTTACAAACGAATCCGCCGTTGCCTACGTCGAGCGCCTTGCGCACGGCAAGGCCACGGCGGGTTTTGCTGCGCTTGAAAAGACTGCCGGCGCCTGCGTGCTCGGCGCCGACACGGCCGTGATCGTTGATGGTCAGATCCTTGGCAAACCGGTTGACCAGGCCGACGCCCTGGCGATGTTGATGGCCCTGTCGGGACGCGAGCATGAAGTCCTCACCGCCATTGCCGTCACCGACGGCGAGCGCAGCGAAACTCGATGTGTGAGCAGCCGGGTACGTTTTCGCGCTATTTCTGTCGAGGAGGCTACAACCTACTGGCGCAGCGGCGAACCTCAGGACAAGGCGGGCGGCTATGCTATCCAGGGGCTTGGATCGGTGTTTGTCGCCGGGCTCAATGGCAGCTATTCCGCCGTGGTAGGCCTGCCTGTGTGCGAAACCGCGCAACTGCTTGGTCAATTCGGCATACCCTGTTGGCAAAACCTTACCGCGCGCTGAACGCCGTATTCCAGCGCCAAGCCTTAAGCGATCGGTCACTATTGTGAAAACGCCTGAACGAGACCCAGCCATGAGTGAAGAGATTCTGATCAATATCACGCCGATGGAATCGCGCGTGGCGGTGGTAGAGAACGGTGTTCTGCAAGAAGTGCACGTCGAGCGCACCCAGAAGCGCGGCATTGTCGGCAATATCTATAAAGGCAAAGTGGTGCGCGTGTTGCCGGGCATGCAGGCGGCATTCGTCGACATCGGCCTGGACCGCGCCGCGTTTATCCATGCATCGGAAATCTCCCTGCGCGAAGGCCCTGCGGTTGAAAGCATCAGCGCGCTGGTACACGAAGGGCAGAGCCTGGTGGTGCAAGTCACCAAGGACCCGATCGGTTCCAAGGGCGCGCGGCTGACCACTCAACTGTCGATTCCTTCGCGTTACCTCGTGTACATGCCGCGCACTGCGCATGTCGGTATTTCTTTGAAAATCGAAGACGAAGCCGAGCGTGAGCGCCTGAAAAAGGTGGTCAGCGACTGCGTGGCTGCCGAGGGCATCAAGGAAGCGGGTGGTTTTATCCTGCGCACGGCCGCAGAAGGCGCCGGCGCCGATGAAATCCTCATGGACATCAGGTACCTGCGGCGCTTGTGGGACCAGATCGGCGCACAGATCAAAACCATTGGCGCGCCGAGCGTGATCTATGAAGACCTTGGCCTCGCGCTGCGTACGTTGCGCGATTTGGTCAGCCCGAAAATCGAGAAAATTCGCATCGACTCGCGGGAAACCTTCCAGCGCACCACACAATTTGTCGCCGAATTGATGCCGGAAATAGCCGACCGCCTCGAGCATTACCCGGGCGAGCGGCCGATCTTCGATCTTTATGGCGTAGAAGACGAAATCCAGAAAGCCCTGGAGCGCAAAGTGCCGCTCAAATCCGGCGGCTATCTGGTCGTGGACCCGGCAGAGGCCATGACCACCATTGACGTCAACACCGGCGCGTTTGTCGGCCACCGCAATCTCGAAGAGACCATCTTCAAGACCAACCTCGAAGCCGCCACCGCGATTGCCCGCCAACTGCGCCTGCGCAACCTGGGCGGCATCATCATCATTGACTTCATCGACATGGAAGACGAAGAGCACCAGCGCCAGGTGCTGCGTACCCTCGAGAAGCAACTGGAGCGCGATCACGCCAAGACCAACATCATCGGCATCACCGAGCTGGGCCTGGTGCAGATGACCCGCAAGCGTACCCGCGAAAGCCTTGAGCAAGTGCTCTGCGAACCCTGCAGCAGCTGCCAGGGGCGCGGCAAGCTGAAGACCCCGGAAACGGTTTGCTACGAGATTTTCCGCGAAATCTTACGGGAGGCACGCGCCTATCAAGCCGAAGGTTATAGAGTGCTCGCCAACCAGAAAGTCGTCGATCGGTTACTGGATGAAGAGTCTGGTAACGTCGCTGAACTGGAGGGTTTTATCGGGCGCACGATTCGCTTCCAGGTCGAAACCATGTATTCCCAGGAACAATATGACGTGGTGCTGCTCTGATCCCCAATCGCTTAATTTCTTCGAGAACGGCAGACCTTGATCTGCCGTCCGTCCACTGCTTTGAGGGTCGCCTGACATGGAGCGTCTGATACGCTTTTTTGCCGCTTTGACCCGTTGGGGCCTGGGCTTGTGTGCCTTGCTGCTGGTGTTGGCTGCGGTGTACGTGAGCCTGGGTCGTGAATTGACCCCGCTGGTGGCTGAATACCGCGCCGAAATCGAAGCCAAGGCTCAGGCTGCGGTGGACATGCCCGTGCAAATCGGCAGCCTTGAAGGCCGCTGGAGCGGTTTCGCTCCCGTGTTGCTGGCCCACGACGTGATGGTCGGCGAGGGCAGCAGTGCCTTGCGCCTGGACCAGGTTGAGGTGGTGCCGGATATCTGGGCCAGCCTGATGGCCCGCGAAGTGCGTATAGCCCACCTGGAAGTCAGCGGGCTGCAGTTGAGCGTCAAGGAAGACAAGGACGGCCACTGGGCGCTCCAAGGCCTGCCGGTGCAAGATGACCAACCGTTGGACCCTGAGCAGGTGCTGACGCGCATGCAGATGGTCAAGCGCGTGTCCTTGCTCGATAGCCAGGTCACGCTGCAACCGTTCGGCCAGGCGCCGCTGACCCTGACTTACGTGGGCCTGAGCCTGCACACCGGCGCCAATCGCCAGCGCCTCGATGCGCGCCTGACCCTGCCGGATGGCCAGCCACTGGCTGTAAACCTGCGTACCCGTATTCGCGCCAGCGCTTGGAAAGACGGTGAAGTCCAGGCTTACCTGAGCCTGCCGCAAAGCGACTGGGCCAAATGGATACCCGGCAGGCTGACCCAGCAATGGAATGTCACGCAGTTCAAGGCCGGCGGCGAATTCTGGCTGACCTGGGCCAAAGGCACCGTGCAAAGCGCAGTGGCGCGTCTGAACTCACCCCAGCTCAAAGGCAGCTACGCCGACCGCAAGCCGGTCCATATCGAAAACCTTGCCCTTACGGCTTACCTGCAACGCAGTGAAAGCGGCCTCAACGTGCTGTTTGACTCGCTGGCGATGAACATTGGTGAAACGCGCTGGGAGTCGCGCCTGCAATTGCAGCAGAGCCTGGCTACCGACAAGGATCTGGAAGTCTGGAAACTGCAGGCCGACCGCCTTGACCTGACGCCGATCACGCCGCTGCTGAATGCCTTGGCGCCCCTGCCGGAAGGCTTTGCCAAAACCGTCGAACACCTCAAGGCCACTGGCATGCTACGCAACGTGCTGGTGGATTTCCGTCCCCAGGATACGAGCGATCAGAAGGTCAGTTTTGCCGCCAACCTCGAGCGCATCGGGTTTGATGCCTACTTCGGCGCACCGGCTGCGCGCAACGTATCCGGCAGTATCAGCGGCGACTTGGGGCACGGTGAGTTGCGCATGGACAGCAAGGACTTCTCCTTGCACCTGTACCCGATCTTTGCCAAACCGTGGCAGTACATCCAGGCCAATGCACGCCTGACCTGGAAGCTGGATAAAGAAGGTTTCACCCTGATCGCCCCCTACATCAAGGTGCTCGGCGAAGAAGGCAAGGTTGCGGCAGACTTCCTGATTCGTCTGCATTTCGACCATAGCCAGGAAGACTATATGGACCTGCGGGTCGGCATGGTCGATGGCGATGGCCGTTTTACACCCAAGTATTTGCCGGCGGTATTGAGCCCGTCGCTGGATGAGTGGTTGCGCACAGCGATTCTCAAAGGCGCGGTTGACCAAGGTTTCTTCCAGTACCAAGGTTCGCTGAACCATGACGGGCTGCCGGCTGCACGCAATATCAGTCTGTTCTTCAAGGTGCACGATGCCGAACTGGCGTTCCAGCCCGGCTGGCCGCATGTGAGCAAGGTCAATGGTGAAGTGTTTGTCGAGGAGAGCGGCGTGCGCATCCTGGCGAGCAAGGGCCAATTGCTCGACACCAAGGTCAAGGACGTTTACGTCAATATTCCTCACGCGCCAGCCGGTAAAGACAGTCATTTGCTGATCACCGGTGGATTCGCAGGTGGCCTGGGGGATGGCTTGAAGATCCTTCAGGACGCGCCGATCGGCACTGGCTCGACGTTTGCCGGCTGGAAAGGCGAGGGCGACCTGCAAGGCAAGCTGGACCTGGATATTCCGCTGGTCAAAGGCACCGAACCCAAGATCGTGGTGGATTTCCAGACCGACAAGTCCCGCCTGCAATTGGCCGAGCCGACTCTGGATTTGAGCCAGCTCAAGGGCGATTTCCGCTTCGACAGCACCAAGGGGCTGAGCGGCCAGAACATCTCCGCCCAGGCGTTTGATCGTCCGATCACCGCGCAGATCGTTGCTGATGGCAAACCGGGCACTATCAGCACGCGTATCACCGCCAAGGGGCAGGTCACGGTCAAGCGCCTGACGGACTGGTTGAAAATTAGCCAGCCGCTGCCGGTGTCCGGCGATATCCCCTACCAATTGCAAGTGACGCTGGACGGCGCCGACAGCCAACTGATGGTCAGTTCCAACATGAAAGGCGTAGCGGTCGATCTGCCCGCACCGTTTGGCATGCCCGCCAGCCAGGGGCGCGACAGCGTGTTCCGCATGACCTTGCAGGGGGCCGAGCGCCGCTACTGGTTCGATTATGGCGAGCTGGCGAGCTTCACCTTTGCGTCGCCTCCGGACAAATTCAATGAGGGTCGTGGGGAGTTGTTCCTGGGGGACGGTGATGCCGTGCTGCCGGCTGCCAAAGGCTTGCGCATTCGTGGCGTGCTGTCGGAGCTGGATATAGACCCATGGAAAAAACTGGTCGACCGTTACGCCGGCAATGACCCAGGCGGCAATGCCAAGCAACTGCTCAGCGGTGCTGATTTCAAGGTGGGCAAGTTGAGCGGTTTTGGTACCCAATTTGACCAGGTCAACCTGCAACTTGACCGCAAACCGGCCGCATGGGGGTTGCAGTTCGACAGTCAGCAAGCCAAAGGTGCTGTGAACCTTCCGGATGCCAAGGGCGCGCCTATTGCAATCAACCTGCAGTACGTGAAATTGCCAGCGGTGGATCCGAAGGCACAGGCCGACGAAAACGCGCCAGACCCGTTGGCGGATGTCGACCCCAAGGACATTCCAGCGCTGGATATCTCCATCAATCAACTGTTCCAGGGGCCGGACTTGGTGGGCGCCTGGTCACTGAAAGTACGGCCGACGGCCAAAGGCCTGGCCTTCAACAATCTGGACCTTGGCCTCAAAGGCATGCAGCTCAACGGCGCTGGTGGTTGGGAAGGCGCGCCGGGTAACAGCAGCAGTTGGTACAAAGGCCGCCTGGACGGCAAGAACATCGCCGATGTGCTCAAAGGCTGGGGGTTCGCGCCGACGGTAACCAGTGAAGACTTCCATCTGGATGTGGACGGTCGCTGGCCGGGCTCGCCGGCTTGGGTCGGTCCCAAGCGTTTCTCCGGTAGCCTGGATGCAGCGTTCCGCAAAGGCCAGTTCGTTGAGGTCGAAGGTGGCGCGCAGGCTCTGCGGGTATTTGGCCTGCTGAATTTCAACTCCATCGGGCGCCGTTTGCGTCTGGACTTCTCGGACTTGCTCGGCAAAGGCTTGAGCTATGACCGGGTCAAAGGCTTGCTCGCGGCCAGCAATGGCGTGTTCGTGACGCGTGAACCCATCACCATGACCGGGCCTTCCACCAACCTGGAGCTCAACGGCACGCTGGACCTGGTAGCCGACCGCGTCGACGCCAAGCTGCTGGTCACGTTGCCGGTGACCAATAACCTGCCAATTGCCGCTTTGATTGTCGGTGCACCGGCCATTGGTGGCGCGCTGTTTTTGATCGACAAGTTGATTGGCGATCGTGTTTCGCGCTTCGCCAGCGTGCAGTACAAGGTGCAAGGGCCTTGGAAGGATCCAAAAATCACCTTCGACAAGCCATTTGAAAAACCAAACTGAGAGGCTGTGGAGTAGCATGGCCGCATGCCCTTTTCGGAGTGTCGGCCTATGTCCTTTGCGGTAATTCAGATGGTCAGCCAGAGCGATGTTCTGGCCAACCTGGCCCAGGCCAGGCGCTTGCTGGAGCAAGCGGCGGCGGGCGGCGCGAAGCTGGCGGTACTGCCGGAGAACTTCGCCGCCATGGGCCGCCGTGACATAGCCGATCTCGGCCGCGCCGAAGCTTTGGGCGAAGGCCCGATCCTGCCGTGGTTGAAACAGACCGCTCGCGACCTCACCTTATGGATAGTGGCCGGTACTATGCCGTTGCCGCCCAAGGACCAACCCAATGCCAAGTCCAACGCTTGCTCGCTGCTGATCGATGATCAGGGCGAAATCGTCGCCCGTTACGACAAGCTGCACTTGTTCGATGTGGATGTAGCAGATGCGCGGGGTCGTTATCGCGAATCTGACGACTATGCTTTCGGGAGCAATGTGGTAGTAGCGGACACGCCGGTGGGGCGATTGGGCCTGACGGTGTGCTACGACCTGCGGTTCCCCGAGCTGTACAGCGAATTGCGCGCGGCGGGGGCTGAATTGATTACCGCCCCCTCGGCGTTTACAGCGGTAACCGGTGCTGCGCATTGGGACGTACTGATTCGGGCGCGAGCCATTGAAACCCAGTGCTACTTGCTGGCAGCTGCCCAAGGCGGCGTACACCCAGGCCCACGGGAAACCTTTGGCCACGCAGCGATTGTCGACCCTTGGGGGCGCGTGCTGACACAACAGGATCAGGGCGAAGCGGTGTTGTTGGCCGAACGCGATAGCAATGAACAAGCGTCGATACGGGCGCGCATGCCGGTGGTCAACCATCGGCGCTTTTTCTCGCAGGGCGCGCAGCGGCCTGCTTCGGAACGATGAATTTAAGGCCAAACCTATGAGCGAGTTGTTGTCCTCAGTCAGTGAACACCTCCTGGCACCCGGTGGCGTGACCATCGAAAGCTTGCAAACCGTGCTCGGCGACCTGGCCGGGCCAGGCATCGACGCGGCGGACCTGTATTTCCAGGGGCAGATTTCCGAGTCATGGGCCCTCGAAGACGGCATCGTCAAGGAAGGCAGTTTCAACCTTGACCAGGGCGTGGGCGTGCGTGCGCAATCCGGTGAAAAGACCGGGTTTGCCTACAGTAATGCCATCACCCTTGAAGCGCTGGGTCTGGCGGCCCGCGCAGCGCGCTCGATTTCCCGCGCTGGCCAGAACGGCACGGTGCAGGCGTTCAGTACCCAGGATGTGGCGCAGTTGTACGCGCCGGATAACCCTCTGGAAGTGATCAGCCGTGCGGAAAAGGTCGATTTGCTCAAGCGTATCGACGCCGCTACCCGCGCCCTCGACCCGCGCATACAGCAAGTGACCGTGAGCATGGCCGGTGTGTGGGAACGCATTCTGGTGGCGTCCACCGACGGCGGGCTGGCGGCGGATGTACGGCCGTTGGTACGGTTTAATGTCAGCGTGATCGTTGAGCAGAATGGTCGCCGCGAGCGCGGTGGCCATGGCGGCGGCGGGCGTACCGACTACCGTTATTTCCTTTCTGATGACCGCGCCATGGGCTATGCCCGCGAGGCGCTGCGCCAGGCGCTGGTTAACCTGGAAGCCATCCCTGCACCCGCCGGTACCTTGCCGGTGGTGTTGGGTTCGGGCTGGTCTGGGGTTTTGCTGCACGAAGCGGTGGGCCACGGCCTGGAAGGCGACTTCAATCGCAAGGGCAGTTCGGCCTACAGCGGGCGCATGGGCGAGATGGTCGCGTCCAAGCTGTGCACCATTGTCGACGACGGTACCTTGGCGGGTCGCCGTGGTTCGTTGAGCGTTGATGACGAAGGCACGCCGACCGAGTGCACCACGCTGATTGAAAACGGTGTGCTCAAGGGCTACATGCAAGACAAACTCAATGCGCGCCTGATGGGCGTGGCGCGCACCGGTAACGGCCGTCGCGAGTCCTACGCGCACTTGCCGATGCCACGTATGACCAATACCTACATGCTCGGTGGCCAAAGCGATCCGGCGGAAATCATCGCCTCGGTCAAACGCGGGATCTACTGCGCCAACCTCGGCGGCGGCCAGGTGGATATCACCAGCGGCAAGTTTGTGTTCTCCACCAGCGAGGCGTACCTGATCGAAGACGGCAAGATTACCGCGCCGGTCAAAGGGGCGACGTTGATTGGTAACGGGCCGGAAGCCATGAGCAAGGTGTCGATGGTCGGTAACGACCTGTCGCTGGACAGCGGCGTGGGCACATGCGGCAAGGATGGGCAGTCGGTGCCGGTCGGCGTTGGCCAGCCAACCTTGAAGATTGATGCGATCACCGTGGGTGGCACGGGGTCGTAAGCGGTGGAGCTTCGGGTGGCGCAGAACGCCACCCGGGGAAGAGGATCAGCGCAGGCCGCGTTGAGTCTCGTCCAGCTCACGGATGTACTTGAAAATTTTACGGCTGGTGGCCGGAGCCTTGTTTTGCGCCAGTTCGTGCTGGGCCTGACGGATCAGGGAGCGCAGTTGCTGGCGGTCCGCGTCCGGGTAGTCCACCACGAATTTCTCCAGTACAGCGTCATCGCCCGAAATCAGGCGGTCACGCCAACGTTCCAGGTTATGGAAACGTTCGTTGTACTGGCGAGTGGAGGCATCGAGTTGATCGAGCAACGTCAGAATGGCGTCAGTGTCCTGATCGCGCATCAATTTGCCGATAAACATGATGTGCCGTTTACGCGCGATATTCGCGGTGTGCTTGGGCGCATCCGCCAGGGCCCGGCGCATTTCGTCGGTCAGTGGCAGTTTTGCAACCAAATCCGGCTTGAGCGTTGTAAGGCGCTCGCCAAGGTCAACCAGAGCATGCAGCTCGCGTTTGACCTGGGTTTTGCTTTTCTCCCCATCGAGGGAGTCGTCGTAAGAATCAACCATGGTGGCAGTCCGCAAAGAAACGCCGCCATGATAACCAGTCGGGGGCCGCTTGTCCGGCCCGGTCGCTCGATGGCCTTAACCGAAAGCAGAATTTGAGTGGAGAAAACCATGAGTGCAGCCCAAAGCGTCGGTCCGCAAGCGTTACCGGCACTGCAGGAACAAGTCGAGCAGATCCTTGCCGAGGCCAAGCGCCAGGGTGCCAGTGCCTGTGAAGTGGCCGTATCGCTGGAGCAGGGGCTGTCGACGTCGGTGCGCCAGCGGGAAGTGGAAACTGTCGAATTCAATCGCGATCAGGGTTTTGGTATCACCTTGTATTCGGGGCAGCGCAAAGGCTCGGCGAGTACGTCGGCCAGCGGTCCGGAAGCGATTCGCGAAACTGTCGCTGCTGCGTTGGCGATTGCCAAGCACACGTCCGAAGACGAAAGCTCGGGCTTGGCCGACAAAGCGCTTATGGCCAAGGACTTGAAGGATTTCGACCTCTTTCACGCCTGGGACATCACGCCTGAGCAGGCTATCGAGCAGGCGCTGATCTGCGAAGCTGCGGCGTTTGATGCCGATCCCCGCATCAAGAATGCTGATGGCACCACCTTGAGCACCCATCAGGGTTGCCGTGTTTACGGCAACAGCCACGGTTTTATCGGCGGTTACGCTTCTACTCGCCATAGCTTGAGCTGCGTGATGATCGCCGAAGCCGATGGCCAGATGCAGCGTGATTATTGGTACGACGTAAGCCGTCAGGGTGAATTGCTGGCGAACCCGGTCAGTATTGGTCAGCGCGCTGCGCAGCGCGCGGCGAGCCGTTTGGGCGCGCGTCCGGTGCCGACGTGTGAAGTGCCGGTGCTGTTCTCGGCCGAACTTGCCGGAGGCCTGTTTGGCAGCTTCCTGGGGGCGATTTCCGGTGGGAATCTGTACCGCAAGTCCTCGTTCCTTGAGGGCGCAATCGGCCAGAAGTTGTTCCCTGAGTGGCTGACCATCGATGAGCGTCCTCATCTAATGCGTGCCATGGGCAGTTCCGCCTTCGACGGTGATGGCCTGGCGACCTATGCCAAGCCGTTCGTCGAGAAGGGCGAGCTGGTCTCGTACGTGTTGGGCACTTACGCCGGTCGCAAGCTCGGGCTGCCGAGCACGGCCAACTCCGGTGGCGTGCACAACCTGTTCGTGACCCATGGCGACGAAGACCAGGCTGCGCTGCTGCGTCGCATGGGCCGCGGCCTGCTGGTGACCGAGTTGATGGGCAGTGGCCTGAATATGGTCACGGGTGACTATTCCCGCGGCGCCGCCGGTTTCTGGGTGGAAAACGGCGAGATTCAGTTCGCCGTCCAGGAAGTGACTATTGCTGGCAACATGCGCGACATGTTCAAGCAGATCGTTGCCGTCGGTAACGATCTGGAGTTGCGCAGCAATATTCGCACGGGGTCGGTGTTGATCGAGCGGATGACCGTCGCCGGCAGCTAAACACTCAACGTCTCAAAAAAAAGGCGCGCCATCCTACAGATGGCGCGCCTTTTTTTGTGCTCGCGCCATGGGTGGATTCACGTGCCACCCTTGTTTTGATTCTCAATATCATTTAATAATAAATATCATTACCGAATGAGTGTGGATCATGAGTTCTGTCCTGCATGAGGATCCGTACCTGGAAAGCTGGCGCTGGATGAGTCGTCAGATTCGATGCGGCCTCGATCCCAATGAACCTCGCCTGATCGAACATTACCTCAATGAGGGTCGATACCTGGCTTGCTGCACCGCGACCCATCCGTGGACGATCGCTGAAACATCATTCCGTCTGTTGATCGACACCGCCAGCGATGTCGCCTTGCCCTGGCATTGGCGATCCATGTGCTTGGACCAGGCGTGGCGCCCGCTGCGTGACCTGGAAAAACTCTCTCACTGTGCCTGCCGCCTCAAGCGCTGGCAGACCTTTGCCTGGCAATTGGCGACCTGCGAATTGCTGCCCTCCATTTCCGTTTCTGACCTGGTGCAAGGATCTTCCGATGAGTAACACCCGTATCGAACGCGACAGCATGGGCGAACTGCAAGTGCCTGCCGGGGCCTTGTATGGCGCGCAAACTCAGCGCGCGGTGAACAATTTCCCAATCAGCAACCAGCGTATGCCGGCGCAATTCATTCGCGCCCTGATTTTGGCCAAGGCCGCCGCCGCCAAGGTTAACGTCGACCTCAAGCAGATCAGCGAAGCGCAAGGCAAAGCCATTGTCGACGCCGCTCAGGGTTTGCTGGAAGGTGATTACATGCCGCACTTTCCGGTGGATATCTTCCAGACCGGTTCCGGCACCAGCTCCAACATGAACGCCAACGAAGTGATTGCGACCCTCGCCAGTCGTTTGCTGGGCGAAGCGGTCAACCCCAACGACCACGTGAACTGCGGCCAAAGCAGCAACGACATTATTCCGACCACCATTCACGTCAGCGCCGCATTGGTGTTGCACGAGCAAACGCTGCCGGCCTTGCTGCACCTGGTGCAGGTGATCGAACACAAGGCCGAGGAGGTCCACCCGTTCATCAAAACCGGCCGCACCCACTTGATGGACGCCATGCCGGTGCGTATGAGCCAAGTGCTTAACGGCTGGGCGCAACAACTCAAAGCCAATATTGGTCACTTGCAGGACTTGCTGCCGAGCTTGCAAGCCCTGGCCCAGGGCGGCACGGCGGTCGGCACCGGGATCAACGCACACCCGGAATTCGCCGCGCGTTTCAGCCAGCAACTGAGCACCCTGACCGGCGTGAAATTCACACCGGGCAAGAACCTGTTCGCGTTGATTGGCTCCCAGGACACCGCTGTGGCCGTCTCCGGCCAGCTGAAAGCCACCGCCGTCTCGCTGATGAAAATTGCCAACGATTTGCGCTGGATGAACTCCGGACCGCTCGCGGGCCTGGGTGAAATCGAACTGGAGGGCTTGCAGCCGGGCTCTTCGATCATGCCTGGCAAGGTCAATCCGGTGATCCCTGAAGCGACTGCCATGGTTGCTGCGCAAGTCATCGGCAATGACACCGTGATCACTGTTGCGGGTCAGTCCGGCAACTTTGAACTCAACGTGATGCTGCCGATCATTGCCCAAAACCTGCTCAGCAGCCTCGAACTGCTGGCTAATTCCAGCCGACTGCTGGCAGACAAGGCCATCGCCAGCTTCAAAGTGAACGAGGCCAAGCTCAAGGAAGCGCTGTCGCGCAACCCGATTCTGGTCACGGCCCTCAACCCGATCATTGGTTACCAAAAAGCCGCTGAAATTGCCAAGAAGGCCTACCAGCAAGGCCGTCCGGTAATTGATGTCGCCCTCGAGCACACCGACTTGTCACGTAGCCAACTCGAGATCCTGCTGGATCCGGAAAAGCTCACGGCCGGCGGTGTGTAATCACCGACTCTGCTTTGGAGGCTCACCATGGAGCACTGGAAACGCACGATCGAACGAGCCAATCGCTGCTTTATGCAGGGCGAATTGGTTGACGCTCGCGAGGCCTATTTGCAAGCCCTGGCCCTGGCTCAAGTGTTATTCGAGCGCTGGGCGGATGCCGACGAAGCAGTGGCGGCTTGCGTCATCTCCCATCACAACCTGGCGGACTTGCACCTGCGCCTGAACCAGCCCGAGGAAAGTGCGGAATACCTGTGCGCTATCCATCAACGCCTGTTGCAGACCATGCAGGACCCGCGCCTGAGCCCGCAATTGCGCGAGGCGGCGCTGCGCCAGAGCAGCAAGACCTACGTCGAACTGTTGAACTTCATCAGTGATCACGGCGAGTACCCGCGGACCTATCGCTTGCTGGGTGGCACTGCGGCGCAACCGCAAGCGTCGACCCGCAACAGTCCCTATTACGGAGCACATTGATATGTCCTACACCTTGCCTGCCTTGCCCTACGCCTATGATGCCCTGGAGCCGCATATCGATGCGCAGACCATGGAAATCCACTACACCAAGCATCACCAGACCTACATCAACAATCTGAATGCAGCGGTCGAGGGCACCGAGTTCGCGGGCTGGCCGGTTGAAAAGCTGGTCTCCAGCGTCCAGCAACTGCCGGAAAAACTACGCGCAGCGGTGATTAACCAAGGTGGCGGTCACGCTAACCATTCGTTGTTCTGGGCGGTGATGTCTCCCAAAGGCGGTGGCAAACCCGAGGGCGCGCTAGGCACAGCGATCGAGACACAACTGGGCGGTTTCGACAGTTTCAAGGACGCCTTCACCAAGGCGGCCTTGACCCGATTCGGCAGCGGCTGGGCCTGGTTGAGCGTCACGCCGCAAAAAACTCTGGTGGTCGAAAGCAGCGGCAACCAGGACAGCCCACTGATGAACGGCAACACGCCGATCCTCGGTCTGGACGTCTGGGAGCACGCTTACTACCTGCTCTACCAGAACCGCCGCCCGGAATACATCAACGCCTTCTACAGCGTCATCAACTGGCCGGAAGTCGCCGCACGCTACCAGGCCGCCGTGGCCTGATATTCATCCAATAACAAGATCTAAGGCCGACTATGGGCACTGAAACACTGGCGATCAGCAGCGGACGAATGTTTCGTTATGCGTTTGGTTCGCTGCTGCTATTGGCAGGCACTGCATTGCTGGTGGCCCACGGGCTGGCCTGGCTGGATCTTGAGCCGCGCATCCTGCGCGCCTTGCAGGGCGGGGCGATCTGCGCGCTTGGGACGGCACTGGGCGCAGTCCCGGTGCTGGTGATTCGCCGGATGCCGGTAGCGCTCAGCGATACCCTGCTGGGATTTGGCGCCGGTGTGATGTTGGCGGCGACGGCCTTTTCGCTGATCGTGCCAGGTATTGCGGCCGCTGAAGGCCTTGGGCTATCGCCTTGGGGAGCCAGTGGTTTGATCAGCTTCGGCATCATGCTCGGTGCGTTCGGGTTGTACCTGGTTGACCGCAAGGTCTCCGGCGCCAGCCCGGAAATGCTGGTGGGCACGCCGGACAAGCCGGTGATTCCACCGCGCATTTGGTTGTTCGTGTTTGCCATCATTGCCCACAACATTCCGGAGGGCATGGCCGTAGGTGTCTCGGCGGGTGGCGGCATGCCGGATGCCGACAGCCTGGCAATGGGCATTGCCCTGCAGGATGTTCCGGAAGGTTTAGTGATTGCGCTGGTCTTGGCCGGGGCAGGGATGTCGCGGATCAAAGCGTTCCTGATCGGCGCTGCGTCAGGGTTGGTCGAACCGGTATTTGCGGTGCTCTGTGCCTGGCTGGTGAGCCTGGCGGAAATTTTGTTACCGCTGGGGCTCGCATTGGCGGCTGGGGCGATGTTGCTGGTGGTGACGCACGAAGTGATTCCCGAATCGCGCCGCAATGGTCACGAAAAGCTTGCCAGTCTGGGACTGTGCATCGGGTTCTGCTTGATGATGGTGATGGATACTGCTCTGGGATAAACCTCGGCCCATTATTACAGGCCAGGCTTGGCAACGTTGGCGTCCGCCCGGTGACGGCAGGGCTTGAGGGCGTCCCGCCAGCAAGCCGATGCCTGGACGTGGTTATTCGCCTTCGTCAAAGAAGTTATTGATCAGCTTTACCAGCGCGTCCATCGCTTCCTGTTCTTGCTCGCCTTCAGTCTTCAAGTGAATCTTGGTGCCCTTGCCGGCAGCCAGCATCATCATGGCCATGATGCTCTTGCCGTCGACCATGGATTCAGGAGTGCGCCCGGCCCGGATCTGGCAAGGGAACTGCCCGGCCACACCGACGAATTTGGCGGAAGCGCGAGCGTGCAGGCCCAGCTTGTTGATGATTTCAATTTCCAGAGCGGGCATCGAACAGGTGTTCCTTTCAGCTAAGGTCGCGGTGGCGAACCTGGACGTTCTTGAGGGTTTGTTGCAGCACCTGGCCCAGGCGTTCAGTCAGGTAGACAGAACGGTGATGGCCGCCGGTGCAGCCGATGGCGATGGTGACATAGGCACGATTACTCGCGGCAAAACGTGGCAACCATTTAAGCAGGTAGCTGGAAATGTCCTGGAACATCTCTTCGACATCCGGTTGCGCAGCCAGGTACTCGGCCACCGGCTGATCCAGCCCCGACTGATCACGCAGCTCCGGCTTCCAGTAAGGGTTGGGCAGGCAGCGAACATCGAACACCAGGTCGGCATCGACCGGCATGCCTCGTTTAAAGCCAAACGACTCGACGAGAAATGCCGTGCCAGGCTCTGGTTGATTCAGCAGGCGTAGTTTGATGGCGTCGCGCAACTGATACAAGTTCAGGCCGGTGGTGTTGATCTTGAGATCGGCGAGGTCGATGATCGGCCCCAGCAGCGTGGTCTCGTCCTCAATGGCCTCGGCCAGCGAGCGGTGAGGGCTGCTCAGAGGGTGACGTCGACGGGTTTCAGAGAAGCGCTTGAGCAGCGTCTCTTCGTCGGCATCCAGGTACAGCACGTCGCAATGGATGTGCTTGGCCCGCACTTCTTCGAGCAATTCAGGAAATCGCGAGAGGTGGCTGGGGAGATTACGTGCATCAATTGAAACGGCAACCAGCGGCTGCGCCAACTCAGTGTGAATCAGCGCACGCTCGGCCAGCTCCGGCAGCAGGCCGGCGGGCAGGTTGTCGATGCAATAGAAGCCATTGTCTTCAAGGACATTGAGTGCGGTGCTTTTACCCGAGCCGGAACGGCCGCTGACGATGATCAAACGCATGATTACTGCCTGTTTTGTTCATCCAGGACAACCTGATAGAGCGCCTCGTTGCTGCTGGCACTGCGCAGTTTGTCGCGTACTTCCTTGCGGTCGAGCATGCTGGCGATCTGCCGGAGCAGTTCCAGGTGTGCATCGGTAGCAGCTTGCGGGACCAGCAGAACGAACAGCAGGTCAACCGGGGCACCGTCGATGGCATCAAAATCGATTTTTTCTTGCAGGTGTAAAAGTGCACTTACGGGAGAAGTACAGCCTTCAAGGCGGCAGTGAGGAATGGCGATGCCGTTACCAAAACCGGTCGAACCCAGCTTTTCACGGTCAATCAGGGCCTTGAACACAACTTGCTCATCCAGCTCAGGCACTTCACGGCTGATCAGGTTGGCGATGTGTTCGAGTGCTTTCTTCTTGCTGCCGCCCGGCGCGTTCACGAGTGAACGGCCGGGGGTCAGGATGGTTTCAAGTTGGATCATGGGGGAGAGTTAACGACCTGTACCTTGCATCAGGTGCAGATACTTTTCCTTATGCTTTATGAGTTGGCGGTCCAGCTTGTCGTAGAGCGAGTCAATCGCTGCGTACATGTCTTCATGCTCCGCATTGGCGACGAGCTTCGCATTCGGTACGTGCAGGGTGGCCTCGATTTTTTGCTTGAGCTTGTCGACCTCCATGATGACCTGCACGTTGGTGATCTTGTCAAAATGCCCCGCAAGCTTGTTCAGCTTGCTCTCGGTGTACTCACGCAGGGGCTTGGTAACTTCCAGTTGGTGTCCACTGATGTTGACTTGCATACAGCTTCTCCTTCGTTGCCAGTGCATAAAGCGGCAGGCAAAACGCCTGCCACTGGAACGCTATGGCCCGCCCGTCACATCAAACGCTTACGCTCGCTGGAAGGCGCGATCCCGAGGGACTCGCGGTACTTGGCGACGGTTCGACGGGCGACCTGAATGCCTTGTGCCTCCAGTAAACCAGCGATCTTGCTGTCACTCAACGGCTTTTTCTGATTTTCCGCAGCAACCAGTTTTTTGATGATCGCGCGGATCGCCGTGGACGAGCATTCGCCGCCTTCAGAGGTGCTGACATGGCTGGAGAAAAAGTATTTCAACTCATAAATACCCCGTGGGGTATGCATGAACTTCTGCGTGGTCACCCGGGAGATCGTTGATTCGTGCATGCCCACCGCCTCGGCAATGTCATGCAGCACCAACGGTTTCATTGCCTCGTCGCCATATTCCAGGAAGCCGCGCTGGTGTTCGACGATCTGGGTGGCCACTTTCATCAGGGTTTCATTGCGGCTTTGCAGGCTCTTGATGAACCAGCGCGCTTCCTGCAACTGGTTGCGCATGAAGGTGTTATCGGCACTGGTGTCGGCGCGGCGCACAAAGCCTGCGTATTGCGGGTTGACGCGCAAGCGTGGCACCGATTCCTGGTTAAGCTCCACCAGCCAGCGCTCGTTGTCCTTGCGCACGATCACGTCGGGAACGACGTATTCGGCTTCGCTGGACTCGATTTGCGAGCCGGGGCGCGGATTGAGGCTCTGTACCAGCTCGATGACCTGGCGCAGGTCGTCTTCCTTGAGCTTCATGCGGCGCATCAGTTGGCTGTAGTCGCGGCTGCCCAGCAGGTCGATGTAATCGGTGACCAGGCGCTGGGCCTCTGCGAGCCAAAGCGTCTTGGCGGGCAGTTGACGCAATTGCAGCAACAGGCACTCGCTGAGGGTGCGAGCGCCGATGCCGGCGGGCTCAAACTGTTGAATGCGGTGAAGGACGGCTTCGATTTCGTCCAGCTCGATGTCCAGCTCCGGGTCGAAGGCCTCGAGGATTTCATCAAGGGTTTCGTCCAGGTAGCCCTGGTTATTGATGCAGTCGATCAGAGTGACAGCGATCAGGCGATCGGTGTCGGACATCGGCGCTAGGTTAAGTTGCCACAACAAATGGCTTTGCAGGCTTTCGCCAGCGGACGTGCGGGTGGTGAAATCCCATTCGTCATCGTCATTGCTGGGCAGGCTGCTGGCGCTGGTCTGGTAAACGTCTTCCCACGCGGTATCCACGGGAAGGTCGTTGGGGATGCGTTCGTTCCATTCTCCTTCCTCAAGGTTATCCACCGTTGGGGCGGTTTCCTGATAGGAGGGTTCCTGCACGTCGGAGTTGGGTTTTTGCTCGATGTTGTCGGCCAGCGGGTCTGCATTATCGAAGTCGTCGCCTTCTTCCTGGCGTTCGAGCATCGGATTGGACTCCAGGGCCTCCTGGATTTCCTGTTGCAGGTCCAGGGTCGACAATTGGAGCAGGCGGATGGCCTGTTGCAGCTGAGGTGTCATCGTCAGCTGCTGGCCCATTCTCAGGACTAGCGATGGTTTCATGGCAGGGGCTTAACACCTTATTCGCCGGCGCAATGCGCCATCCACGACAGGGCGCGTGAGCGCCAAACATAAGCAAATTATATGCCTGATGTCGGGGGCTTTGCCTAGAGCGCGGTAACAATAAAAAAAAGAGGTTTTTATTGACTCCCGCGCGCCTTGGCGAACAGCCGTGACACCACGGTGCTTACAGGCGGAACTCGTGGCCCAGATACACTTCCTTGACCAGTTCGTTAGCCAGGATTGTGGCTGAATCGCCCTCGGCGATCAGCTGGCCATCGTTGACGATATAAGCCGTTTCACAGATATCGAGGGTTTCACGGACGTTGTGGTCAGTGATCAACACGCCGATGCCCTTGGCTTTGAGGTGATGGATGATCTGTTTGATGTCGCCGACCGAGATCGGGTCAACGCCGGCAAACGGTTCGTCCAGCAGGATGAACTTCGGTGCGGTTGCCAGTGCACGTGCGATTTCCACGCGACGGCGCTCACCACCGGACAGGCTCATGCCGAGGTTGTCGCGAATGTGGTTGATGTGGAATTCCTGAAGCAGGCTTTCCAGCTCCTTGCGGCGGCCGTCACGGTCGAGCTCCTTGCGGGTCTCGAGGATCGCCATGATGTTGTCCGACACCGACAGTTTGCGAAAGATCGACGCCTCCTGTGGGAGATAGCCGATACCTGCGCGTGCGCGGCCGTGCATCGGCTGGTGGCTCACGTCGAGGTCGTCGATCAATACACGGCCCTGATCCGCCTGGACCAGTCCGACGATCATATAGAAGCATGTAGTTTTACCGGCACCGTTAGGGCCGAGCAGGCCGACGATCTGGCCGCTGTCGATCGACAGACTGACGTCGCGCACGACCTGACGGCTTTTGTAAGCCTTGGCCAGATGCTGGGCTTTAAGGGTTGCCATTAGTTCGCCTTCTTCGCAGCGGGTTTAGGCGCAGGCTGAGCGGCAGCGTCTTTCTGCTTGGGCTGGATAACCATGTCGATACGCGGCTTCGGCGTGCCGATCTTCGCGCCAGTGGCGCGACCCGCCTGAGCGATCTGCTTCACGGTGTCATAGGTGATTTTCTCACCGTCCGTGGTGTTGCCATCGCTGCTCACAACCCTGGCCTGATCGATCAGGATGATACGGTTTTGCTGGGCGTGATACTGGATGGTCTTGCCGTAGCCCTTCATCGGAGCAGGGTCTGCAGCAGCCTGCTTCTGTTCGAAATAGGCCAGGTTACCCACCGAAGTCACCACGTCGATGTCACCCGCAGGCGTACGCGTGAGCGTCACCGTGTTGCCGGTAATTTTCATCGAACCTTGGGTGATGATCACGGCGCCGGTATAGGTTGCAACGCCTTGCTTGTCATCCAGCTGCGCATCGTCAGCCTGAATGTGGATCGGTTGCTGGCTATCGTTCGGCAGAGCCCAGGCGCTCACGCTTCCCAGTGCTGCGCCCAGACCGAGCAAAATAGGGAGGGTTTTAACGAGCCTCATACTGTCCTCTTACGTTCGATAGCAGGTGTATCCTGCTTTCTTTCAAATACGCTTTCATTCCCTTGCCAGTCGATACACCGCCAGCGCCGTCGATTCTAACGTCTTGCTCGGTCTGCGCATATTGCTGTTGTGGGAAAACGGTCATGCGACTGCTGGTAATAATAGTGTCGCGGTTCTTATCGTCAGTACGTGCAACACGTACCGAGTCGATCAGTTCTACCTGAGTACCGTCCGGGTTGACCTCGCCATGCTTGCTGGTGACATGCCAAGGGAACTCAGTGCCGCGGTACAGGTTCATGTCCGGGTTGGTCAGCAACGTGACTTCGGACGACTTCAAGTGCTCGACTTTGTCCGAGTTCATCTCGTACTGAAGCTTGCCATCCGGCAGGAACTGCACGCTGTAGGCATTGATGGCGTAATAGTCGATAGCGCCTTCGTCAACCTGCGCGCCAGATCTGTCGAGAAAGCGTTCGGGGCTGATATTCCAGTAGCCTACCGCCAGAAACAGTGCGGCGATGACCCCGAACAGCAGGAAATTGCGAATCTTTTTGCTCAGCATAAAACGCTCTATAAGTAGGCGGCGTGTGCCGCTTCAAGGCTGCCCTGGGCACGCAGGATCAATTCGCAGAACTCGCGGGCGGCACCTTCGCCGCCACGGGCTGTGGTGATGCCATGGGCGTGCTCGCGAACAAAAGTCGCCGCATTGGCGACGGCCATACCCAGGCCTACGCGGCGGATAACCGGGAGGTCAGGCAGGTCATCGCCCAAGTAGGCGACCTGCTCATAGCTTAGGTTGAGTTGGCCAAGAAGCTCGTCCAGAACCACCAGTTTATCCTCACGGCCCTGATACAGGTGAGGAATACCCAGGTTTTGTGCACGGCGTTCCACAACCGGTGTTTTTCGACCGCTGATAATCGCAGTTTGCACGCCCGCGGCCATCAACATTTTGATGCCTTGGCCATCGAGGGTGTTGAACGTCTTGAATTCACTGCCATCTTCGAGGAAGTACAGGCGGCCGTCGGTCAGCACGCCATCGACGTCGAAAATTGCCAGTTTGATGTTTTTACCGCGTTGCAGCAGGTCGCTGGTCATTTACATCACTCCCGCACGCAGCAAGTCGTGCATGTTCAGTGCGCCAACCGGGTGATCGTCGCCGTCGACAACTACCAGCGCAAGAATCTTGTGGTCTTCCATGATCTTCAACGCTTCGGCCGCGAGCATTTCCGGGCGTGCGGTCTTGCCGTGAGGGGTCATGACTTCATCGATCGTAGCCGTTTGAATGTCGAGATTGCGGTCCAGCGTGCGGCGCAGGTCACCGTCAGTAAAAACGCCGGCCAGACGCCCGTCGGACTCCAGAATGACAGTCATGCCCAGGCGCTTGAGGGTCATTTCCATCAGCGCGTCCTTTAAAAGGGTGCCGCGCTGGACGTGGGGCAGTTCATCCCCCGAATGCATGACATTTTCCACTTTCAGCAACAGGCGACGGCCGAGAGCGCCGCCTGGATGCGAAAACGCGAAATCTTCAACTGTAAAACCGCGAGCTTCCAAGAGCGCCACGGCCAAGGCATCGCCCATGACCAGTGCGGCGGTGGTCGAGGACGTCGGCGCCAGGTTCAGCGGGCAGGCTTCGTGGGCTACGTGAACATTCAAGTTCACTTCCGCGGCCTTGGCCAGCGTCGAATCCGGGTTGCCGGTAATGCTGACCATCTTGATGCCCAGGCGCTTGATCAGCGGCAGCAGGGTCACGATTTCGTTGGTGGTGCCGGAGTTCGACAAGGCGAGGATGATGTCATCCTTGGTGATCATGCCCATGTCGCCGTGGCTGGCTTCGGCCGGATGTACGAAAAAAGCCGTGGTTCCGGTGCTGGCCAGCGTGGCGGCAATCTTGTTGCCAACGTGGCCTGACTTGCCCATGCCAACCACGACAACGCGGCCTTTGCTGGCCAGAATCATCTCGCAGGCACGTACGAAATCCGCGTCGATATGGGCCAGCAAGCCCTCTACGGCTTCTAGCTCGAGGCGGATGGTGCGTTGTGCGGATTGAATAAGGTCGCTGGATTGGCTCATGTCTGAAATCGTATAGCCTGACGAAAAGTCGGCGATTATAGCGGTAATGATCAATTCCCTCACGCAAGTTCGTCAGGGTTTATTCTGCTAGTGCACGAGAATCATGCCCAGCAAGGTTTTTTGCCTGTCCCGAATCTGAACGAGCGCTGTTCCGGCCTTGGGGGCTCTGTACCACCAGTGATATAGTTCGCCGCCAGTTCGGTCCGCCCAACCCATGTGACTAATGAATGCGCACCTGTTGCAAACTATTGCGCACCCATTGCAAACGAATGTCGCAAACATGGTGTCTGAGTGAAAGGCTGCATCCCAAGGAGATTAGATGAGTGCCGATAACGCCTACGCGGTCGAGCTGAAGGGCCTTACCTTCAAGCGCGGGACGCGCAGCATCTTCAATAACATCGATATTCGCATTCCCCGCGGTAAAGTCACGGGCATCATGGGGCCTTCCGGTTGCGGCAAGACCACCCTGTTGCGCCTGATGGGCATGCAATTGCGCCCTAGCGCCGGCGAAGTGTGGGTCAACGGCCAGAACCTGCCGACACTGTCGCGCAGCGATCTGTTCGATGCCCGCAAGCATATGGGCGTTCTGTTCCAGAGCGGTGCCTTGTTCACCGACCTCGATGTTTTCGAAAACGTGGCGTTTCCGCTGCGGGTGCATACCCAGCTGTCCGATGAAATGATTCGTGACATCGTGTTGCTGAAACTGCAGGCCGTGGGCCTTCGCGGTGCCATCGACCTGATGCCTGACGAATTGTCCGGCGGCATGAAGCGCCGTGTCGCGTTGGCGCGTGCCATTGCTCTCGATCCGCAGATCCTCATGTATGACGAGCCCTTCGTCGGTCAGGACCCCATTGCCATGGGTGTGCTGGTGCGGCTGATCCGCCTGCTCAACGATGCGCTCGGCATCACCAGTATCGTGGTGTCCCACGACCTGGCTGAAACCGCGAGCATCGCCGACTACCTCTATGTGGTAGGCGATGGCCAGGTGTTGGGGCAGGGCACGCCTGAAGAGCTGATGAACGCTGACAACCCGCGCATTCGCCAATTCATGACCGGCGATCCCGATGGCCCGGTGCCTTTTCATTTTCCGGCAGCGGACTACCGCTCAGATCTTCTGGGGAAGCGCTGATGCGCAAGACATCTCTCATCGAAAAGGTTCGCCTTTTCGGTCGCTCGGGCATCGACATGGTCGAAGTGCTTGGGCGTTCGACGATTTTCCTGTTTCACGCGTTGCTCGGTCGCGGCGGCATCGGTGGCGGCTTTGGCCTGCTGCTAAAGCAACTGCACTCCGTAGGCGTGATGTCCCTGGTCATCATCGTGGTTTCCGGGATTTTCATCGGCATGGTGCTGGCGTTGCAGGGGTTCAATATCCTCTCCAGCTACGGCTCGGAGCAGGCAGTGGGGCAGATGGTCGCCCTGACGCTGTTGCGTGAGCTGGGCCCGGTGGTCACCGCCTTGCTGTTTGCCGGGCGCGCAGGTTCTGCGCTGACTGCCGAGATCGGCAACATGAAGTCCACCGAGCAGTTGTCCAGCCTGGAAATGATCGGCGTGGACCCACTCAAGTA
Source organism: Pseudomonas sp. HT11 (assembly GCF_044875395.1). NCBI lineage: Bacteria > Pseudomonadati > Pseudomonadota > Gammaproteobacteria > Pseudomonadales > Pseudomonadaceae > Pseudomonas > Pseudomonas sp. HT11. Next base: position 1,023,184 of record NZ_CP173217.1, read on the forward strand.
CATTGTTGCCCCGCGCCTGTGGGCCGGCTTCATTTCCCTGCCACTGCTGGCGATGATTTTCAGCGTGGTGGGCATCTGGGGCGGTTCGTGGGTGGCGGTTGACTGGTTGGGCGTCTATGACGGCTCGTACTGGGGCAACATGCAAAACAGCGTGACCTTCAGCGGCGACGTGCTCAATGGCATCATCAAAAGCATCGTTTTCGCCTTTGTAGTGACGTGGATCGCCGTATTCCAAGGCTATGACTGTGAGCCCACTTCTGAAGGGATCAGTCGCGCCACCACCAAGACCGTTGTGTACGCCTCGCTGGCGGTACTGGGCCTTGACTTCATTTTGACCGCCTTGATGTTTGGAGATTTCTGATGCAAAACCGCACTGTGGAAATCGGTGTCGGCCTTTTCTTGCTGGCTGGCATCCTGGCTTTACTCTTGCTGGCCCTGCGAGTCAGTGGCCTTTCGGCCAGCCCGACCGCCGATACTTATAAACTTTACGCTTACTTCGACAATATCGCCGGTTTGACTGTCAGAGCTAAAGTGACCATGGCCGGTGTAACCATCGGCAAGGTCACGGCAATCGATCTGGATCGCGACAGCTTCACCGGGCGAGTGACCATGCAGGTAGACAAGAAGGTAGATAATCTGCCGACTGACTCCACTGCATCTATTCTCACTGCGGGTCTGCTGGGCGAGAAGTACATCGGCGTCAGCGTGGGCGGGGAAACAGCCCTGCTCAAGGATGGTTCGACAATCCACGACACACAGTCGTCGCTGGTGCTTGAAGACTTGATCGGTAAATTCCTGCTCAATACGGTCAATAAAGACGCCAAATGAGGAATCTGTTCATGATCTCTACCTTGCGACGTGGCCTGCTGGTGCTGCTTGCAGCGCTGCCCCTGATGGCCAACGCGGCGGGTTCTGCGCACGATCTGGTGCAGGACACGACCAACAAAATGTTGGCTGACCTGACCGCCAACAAAGAGCAGTACAAGCAAGACCCAAGCAAGTTCTACGATGCGCTCAACACCATTGTTGGGCCAGTGGTTGATGCCGAAGGCATTTCCCGCAGCATCATGACGGTCAAGTATTCGCGCAAGGCAACGCCTGCGCAGATGCAGACCTTCCAGGAAAACTTCAAAAAGGGCCTGTTCCAGTTCTACGGTAATGCCCTGCTGGAATACAACAACCAGGGGATTACCGTTGCTCCGGCCGGGGATGAGTCAGGTGATCGCACCAGCGTCAACATGACCGTCAAGGGCACCAACGGCGCCGTCTACCCTGTGCAGTACACGCTGGAGAAGGTCAAAGGCGAGTGGAAGCTGCGCAACGTGATCATTAACGGCATCAACATTGGCAAGCTGTTCCGCGATCAGTTCGCTGACGCCATGCAGCGCAATGGCAACGACCTGGACAAGACCATCAATGGTTGGGCCGGTGAAGTTGCCAAGGCCAAGGAAGAAACCGACAAACAAGCTGCCGGGAAGCCTGCGCAATGACCGAGTCGGCTGTTCGGCTTGGTGACGCCGGCGAATTATTCCTGAGCGGCGTGCTTGATTACCGCTCCGGGCCTGACCTGCGCAAGCAGGGCCAGGCGCTGATCAACAGCAGCAACGCGCCTGCGCTGGTGCTGGATTGCTCGGCAGTGACCAAGTCCAGCAGCGTCGGTTTGTCATTGTTGCTGTGCTTCATGCGGGATGCCGAGGCGGTCAAAAAACCGGTCAGCATCCGTGCGTTGCCTGAGGATATGCGCGAAATTGCCGAGGTTTCCGGTCTGACCGAGCTTCTGGCGCATCCTTAATAGCCAATATCAAGGAAGCCCCCCGTCAGAGTCCTGCTATGCGGGGTTCGCAGGCGCGGGGCTTTTTTGTATGATGTGCGACCCGTGCGCACTGGGCGCCGATAGAGGTTGAGCATGCAGGCCCTAGAAGTTAAAAGCTTCCTTGAAGGAAAGCTGCCCGAAACGAACGTAGAAGTTGAAGGCGAAGGCTGCAATTTCCAGCTGAACGTGATTAGCGATGAACTGGCGGCACTGAGCCCGGTCAAGCGTCAACAGCAGATCTATGCCCATTTAAACCCGTGGATCACCGATGGCAGCATCCACGCGGTCACTATGAAATTTTTCAGCCGCGCGGCCTGGGCCGAGCGCACCTGAGCCCCCAAGGCGTCGAGATTCTTATGGATAAATTGATTATTACCGGCGGTGCCCGCCTTGATGGCGAGATCCGCATTTCCGGTGCGAAAAACTCCGCCTTGCCGATTCTGGCAGCGACCCTGCTGTGCGATGGCCCGGTAACTGTGGCTAACCTGCCGCACTTGCACGACATCACCACCATGATCGAACTGTTCGGTCGCATGGGCATTGAGCCTGTGATCGACGAAAAACTGTCCGTCGAAATCGACCCGCGCACCATCAAGACCCTGATCGCTCCGTACGAGCTGGTGAAAACCATGCGTGCGTCGATCCTGGTGCTGGGCCCGATGGTTGCCCGTTTCGGTGAGGCTGAAGTGGCACTGCCTGGCGGTTGCGCCATTGGTTCGCGTCCGGTCGACCTGCACATCCGTGGCCTTGAAGCCATGGGCGCAACCATCGACGTCGAAGGCGGCTACATCAAGGCCAAGGCGCCGGAAGGCGGCCTGCGTGGTGCCAACTTCTTCTTTGATACCGTCAGCGTGACCGGTACCGAGAACATCATGATGGCCGCCGCTCTGGCCAACGGCCGCAGCGTCCTGCAAAACGCCGCGCGCGAGCCGGAAGTCGTCGACCTGGCCAACTTCCTGATCGCCATGGGTGCCAACATCACCGGCGCCGGCACTGACACCATCACCATCGACGGTGTTAAGCGTCTGCACTCGGCCACTTATAAAGTGATGCCGGACCGTATCGAGACCGGCACCTACCTGGTGGCGGCTGCCGTCACGGGTGGCCGCGTCAAGGTCAAGGACACCGATCCGACCATCCTTGAAGCCGTCCTGGAAAAACTCAAGGAAGCCGGTGCTGAAATCACCACCGGTGCCGACTGGATCGAGCTGAACATGCACGGCAAGCGGCCTAAAGCCGTCAACGTGCGGACCGCTCCTTACCCGGCGTTCCCGACCGACATGCAAGCGCAGTTCATTTCCTTGAACGCGATTGCCGAAGGCACCGGTGCCGTGATCGAAACCATCTTCGAAAACCGCTTCATGCACGTGTATGAACTGCACCGCATGGGCGCCAAGATCCAGGTCGAAGGCAACACGGCCATCGTCACCGGTATCGATAAGCTCAAGGGCGCGCCAGTGATGGCCACCGACCTGCGTGCGTCGGCCAGCCTGGTCATCTCGGCGCTGTGCGCTGACGGCGACACTTTGATCGACCGCATCTACCACATAGACCGTGGTTACGAGTGCATCGAAGAAAAACTGCAGATGCTCGGCGCCAAGATCCGCCGCGTACCGGGCTAGGTCCAGTAGCTGTAAACACCGTCACTGTGGCGAGCGGGCTTGTCGAGTCGTCGCACCGCCCGCGTAGCGACCCCAAAACGGGACTGCTATGCAGTCCAGCGCTGGGCAAGCCTGCTCGCCACGGGATGGTGTTTTGCTGTTAACTGAGCGTGTCCCTGCTGAACTTGTTTCAAATCGAGGCTGTAATGGCCTCGATCTGTGTCTGGCGCCGTTTGCGACCGGACAGCAATAGCCTGATGAAGGACTGACGTTTCCCATGTTGACCATCGCACTGTCCAAGGGCCGCATCCTTGACGACACTTTGCCGCTTCTGGCTGAAGCGGGCATCGTGCCGACCGAGAATCCGGACAAGAGCCGCAAGCTGATCATCCCCACGACCCAGGACGACGTTCGCCTGCTGATCGTGCGTGCCACTGACGTGCCGACTTACGTTGAACATGGCGCAGCCGACCTCGGTGTCGCGGGTAAAGACGTGTTGATGGAATACGGCGGCCAGGGCCTGTACGAGCCGCTGGACCTGCGTATCGCCCTGTGTAAGCTGATGACCGCCGGCCGTGTCGGTGACGTCGAGCCTAAAGGCCGCCTGCGCGTGGCGACCAAGTTCGTCAACGTCGCCAAGCGTTACTATGCCGAGCAAGGTCGCCAGGTCGACATCATCAAGCTTTACGGCTCGATGGAGCTGGCACCGCTGATCGGCCTGGCCGACAAGATCATCGACGTAGTCGACACCGGCAACACGCTGCGTGCCAACGGTCTTGAGCCTCAGGATTTCATTGCCGACATCAGCTCGCGACTGATCGTCAACAAAGCTTCGATGAAAATGCAACACGCCCGAATCCAGGCGTTGATCGACACCCTGCGCAAGGCAGTGGAGTCTCGACACCGCGGTTGACTCACCTGCGCGGCCGTAGGTCGCGCCCGTCTATCCGCCTCATAGCCAGAATTCTCAGGTGCCCAAGCGGAAACGACTGCTAGTTTAGGGCGCCTGAGTTTTTGCCAATTCTATTGAGGCCCTCGCTATGACCACGTCCACTGCAATTGCCCGACTCAACGCTGCCGACCCGGATTTCGCCCATCATCTGGATCATCTGCTGAGCTGGGAAAGCGTGTCCGACGACTCGGTCAACCAGCGGGTGCTCGACATCATCAAGGCCGTGCGCGAGCGCGGTGATGCGGCGCTGGTGGACTTCACCCGCCAGTTCGACGGCCTCGACGTCGCGTCGATGTCCGATCTGATCCTGCCGCGCGAACGCCTTGAGCTGGCGCTGACGCGCATCACCGCGCCGCAGCGTGAAGCCCTGGAAGTCGCAGCGGCACGCGTACGCAGCTACCACGAAAAACAGAAACAGGATTCCTGGAGCTACACCGAGGCCGACGGCACTGTGCTGGGCCAGAAGGTCACGCCGCTGGACCGCGCCGGGCTGTACGTGCCGGGCGGTAAAGCGTCGTATCCGTCGTCGGTGTTGATGAACGCTATCCCGGCCAAAGTGGCGGGCGTGACCGAAGTGGTCATGGTCGTGCCAACGCCGCGCGGCGAAATCAACGAGTTGGTGTTGGCTGCCGCGTGCATCGCCGGGGTTGACCGTGTGTTCACTATCGGCGGCGCTCAAGCTGTCGCGGCGCTGGCCTATGGCACCGAAAGCGTGCCGAAGGTCGACAAAGTGGTCGGCCCAGGTAACATCTATGTCGCCACCGCCAAGCGCCATGTGTTCGGCCAAGTCGGTATCGACATGATTGCCGGCCCTTCGGAAATCCTGGTGGTGTGTGACGGCCAGACCGACCCGGACTGGATCGCCATGGACCTGTTCTCCCAGGCCGAGCATGACGAGGACGCCCAGGCGATCCTGGTCAGCCCTGACGCCGAGTTCCTCGACAAGGTCGCCGCCAGCATCGACAAGCTGCTGCCGACCATGGAACGCGCCGAGATCATCGAGAAGTCGATCAATGGCCGTGGCGCGCTGATCCTGGTACGCGACATGGAGCAGGCCATTGAGGTGGCCAACCGCATCGCGCCGGAGCACCTGGAGTTGTCAGTGGCCGACCCACAAGCCTGGCTGCCGTCGATTCGCCACGCTGGCGCGATCTTCATGGGCCGCCACACCAGTGAAGCCCTGGGCGACTACTGCGCCGGCCCGAACCACGTGCTGCCGACCTCCGGCACCGCGCGTTTCTCGTCGCCGCTCGGCGTGTATGACTTCCAGAAGCGCTCCTCGATCATCTTCTGCTCGCCACAAGGCGCTTCCGAGCTGGGCAAGACCGCCTCGGTGCTGGCCCGTGGTGAATCGCTGAGCGCGCACGCTCGCAGCGCCGAATATCGCATCCTTGAAGACAAGAAGGGGAACTAAGACATGAGCAAATTCTGGAGCCCCTTCGTCAAGAACCTGGTGCCGTACGTGCCCGGCGAGCAACCCAAGCTGACCAAGCTGGTCAAGCTCAACACCAACGAGAACCCCTACGGCCCATCGCCCAAGGCGCTCGCGGCGATGCAGGCCGAGTTGAACGACAACTTGCGCCTGTACCCGGACCCCAACAGCGACCTGCTCAAGCAGGCGGTGGCCAGGTATTACGGGATCGACGCCGGCAAGGTCTTCCTCGGCAACGGTTCCGATGAAGTCCTGGCGCACATCTTCCATGGCCTGTTCCAGCACGATTTGCCGCTGCTGTTTCCGGACATCAGCTACAGCTTCTATCCGGTTTACTGCGGCCTGTATGGCATCAAGTCCGACCCGCTGCCGCTGGACGAGCAGTTCCAGATTCGTGTGGCCGACTACGCCAAGCCCAACGGCGGGATCATCTTCCCCAACCCGAACGCGCCCACCGGCTGCGTACTGGCGCTGGACGCGGTGGAGCAAATCATCAAGGCCAGCCCGGATTCGGTAGTGGTCGTCGATGAAGCCTATATCGACTTTGGCGGCGAAACCGCTATCAGCCTGGTGGACCGTTACCCGAACCTGCTGGTGACTCAGACCCTGTCCAAGTCGCGCTCACTGGCCGGTTTGCGTGTAGGCCTGGCCGTGGGCCACCCGGACCTGATCGAGGCGCTGGAGCGGGTCAAGAACAGCTTCAACTCCTACCCGCTGGATCGCCTGGCGATTGTCGGCGCGGCGGCGGCGTTCGACGACCGTGAATATTTCGAGAGGACCTGCAAACAGGTGATCGACAGCCGCGACAAGGTGGTCGCGCAGTTGCAAGCCAAGGGCTTTGAAGTGTTGCCATCGGCGGCCAACTTCATCTTTGCTCGTCACCCACGGCACGACGCTGCCGGCCTGGCAGCCAAGTTGCGTGAGCAAGGGGTGATTGTGCGGCACTTCAAACAGGAGCGGATTGCCCAGTTCCTGCGGATCAGCATCGGTACGCCAGAGCAGAACCAGGCGCTGATTGATGCATTGGGCGAGCTCTAAGCCACACTGAAGCTCAAAAAATGTGGGAGCGGGCTTGCTCGCGAATGCAGTGGTTCAGTCACTGATGTGCTCAATGACACACTGCATTCGCGAGCAAGCCCGCTCCCACATTCGTTTTGCGTTGGCAGTTAGATCAGCGGCTCATCCGGCTTCTTGTTCTTCCAGCCATCATTGCCCGGCAGCAGCAGGTTCAAACCAATCGCTACCACCGCGCACAGGGCGATGCCTTTGAGGCCGAAATCATCCGGGCCGGTGCCGGTGCCGACCAGCACGCCGCCAATCCCGAACACCAGGGTCACCGACACAATCACCAGATTACGCGCCTCGCCGAGGTCGATCTTGTGGCGGATCAGCGTGTTCATGCCCACCGCCGCAATCGAGCCGAACAGCAGGCACAGAATGCCGCCCATCACCGGCACCGGGATGCTCTGCAGCAGTGCGCCGAACTTACCGATAAACGCCAGGCTGATGGCAAATACCGCCGCCCAGGTCATGATTTTCGGGTTGTAGTTCTTGGTCAGCATCACCGCGCCGGTCACTTCGGCGTAGGTGGTGTTCGGCGGGCCGCCAAACAGGCCGGCGGCCGTGGTGGCAATGCCGTCACCCAACAGCGTGCGATGCAGGCCAGGTTTCTTCAGGTAGTCGCGACCGGTCACGCTGCCCACCGCAATCACACCGCCGATATGCTCGATCGCCGGGGCCAGGGCCACCGGGACGATGAACAGAATCGCCTGCCAGTTGAACTCCGGCGCGGTGAAGTGGGGCAGGGCGAACCAGGGTGCAGCGGCGATCTTCGCCGTGTCGACCACACCAAAGTAGAACGACATGGCAAAGCCCACCAGCACACCGGAAATGATCGGCACCAGGCGGAATATGCCTTTGCCGAACACCGCCACGATCAACGTGGTCAGCAGCGCTGGCATCGAGATCAGCATCGCCGTCTGGTAATGGATCAGCTCGCTGCCATCCCCGGCTTTGCCCATCGCCATGTTGGCGGCAATCGGTGCCATGGCCAGGCCGATGGAAATGATCACCGGGCCGATGACCACGGGCGGCAGCAGCCGGTCGATAAAGCCGGTGCCTTTGACCTTCACCGCCAGGCCGAGGAAGGTATAAACGAAACCGGCCGCCATCACCCCACCCATGGTCGCCGCGAGGCCGAACTGGCCCTTGGCGAGAATGATCGGGGTGATAAACGCAAAACTCGATGCCAGGAATACCGGCACCTGCCGCCCTGTCACCACCTGGAACAGCAACGTGCCCAGGCCAGCGGTAAACAGTGCGACGTTTGGATCAAGACCTGTGATCAGCGGCATCAACACCAACGCGCCAAATGCTACGAAGAGCATCTGTGCGCCAGACAGGATCTGGCGCCAAAGCGGGTCGTTGAAATCATCCTGCATGTTCACGCGTCCTTCTGCTTGGTGCCGAAGATCTTGTCACCGGCATCGCCCAGGCCTGGGATGATGTAGCCGTGTTCGTTCAGGCGCTCATCGATGGACGCGGTGTAGATCTGCACGTCCGGGTGGGCCTTCTCGACGGCAGCAATGCCTTCGGGCGCAGCCACCAGCACCATGGCGCGGATGTCTTTGCAGCCGGCTTTTTTCAGCAGGTCGATGGTGGCGACCATGGAACTGCCGGTGGCGAGCATCGGGTCGATGATCATGGCCAGGCGCTCGTTGATTTCCGGAACGAGTTTTTCCAGGTAGGTGTGGGCCTGCAAGGTTTCCTCATTGCGGGCCACGCCGACGGCGCTGACTTTGGCGCCCGGGATCAGGCTGAGGACGCCTTCGAGCATGCCGATACCGGCGCGCAGGATTGGCACCACGGTGATTTTCTTACCGGCGATTTTCTCGACCTGGACGGGGCCGGCCCAACCAGGAATCTCGTAGGTTTCCAGGGGCAAATCTTTGGTTGCTTCGTAAGTGAGCAGCGCTCCGACTTCCTGAGCAAGCTCACGGAAGTTCTTCGTGCTAATGTCGGCACGGCGCATAAGGCCGAGTTTGTGTCTGATCAGCGGGTGGCGGATCTCGCGAGTGGGCATGGGAAAAGCTCCGGCGGCGGGCAAAAAAACCGGCCTAGATTAATCTATCCGAGGGTGTTGTCCTATAGACATCTAGTACGTTAGTCCATTAAGGCTTGAACGTTGCGCCTCACATGCGTACCTTTGCCCGCTTTTCTTGCCACAGCACCCCCTTGGAGAGCGCCATGTCCGCTGATCTCGAGCATATCCGTCAAATCATGCGCGAGGCTGACTGCCTGTACACCGAAGCGCAAGTCGAAGAGGCGATCGCCAAGGTCGGCGCGCACATCACCCGCGAAATGGCTGACACCAACCCGGTGGTCTTCTGCGTGATGAACGGTGGCCTGATCTTCGCCGGCAAATTGCTGACTCACCTGCAATTCCCGCTGGAAGCCTCCTACCTGCACGCCACCCGTTATCGCAACGAAACCAGCGGCGGCGACCTGTTCTGGAAAGCCAAGCCGGAAGTCTCGTTCATCGACCGCGACGTGCTGATCATCGACGACATCCTTGATGAAGGGCACACCCTGGGCGCGATCATCGACTTCTGCAAACACGCCGGCGCGCGCAAAGTGCACACCGCCGTGCTGATCGACAAAGACCATGACCGCAAGGCACGTCCGGACCTGAAAGCCGATTACGTCGGTCTGCCATGCATCGACCGCTACATTTTCGGTTACGGCATGGATTACAAAGGCTACTGGCGTAATGCCAATGGGATCTTCGCCGTCAAAGGGATGTAAGCCATGGTCCGCTTTCTTGATCAAACACTGTTCACCGAACTGGCCGAGAAAGCGGCTGCCAGCCCCCGTGGCCGGCACCATCATAACTTTCATCAGATGGAAGAGCCTTGCCATCGCCTGGCCGTTGGCATGCAACCCGACACCTATGTGCCGCCGCATCGGCACCTGAGTGCGGACAAGGCAGAGACCCTGATGGTGCTCAAGGGCACCCTGGGCCTGCTGGTTTTCAGCGAAACCGGTGAGGTGATCGCCAAGCGCGTCCTGCAGGCGGGCGGCGAGTGTGCCGGTGTCGACCTGCCGCCCGGTGTATTTCACGGCCTGGTGGTGCTGGAGCCCGACAGCGTGTTGTTTGAATGCAAGGCCGGGCCATATCGACCCGTAGGCGAGGGCGAGTTGGCTGACTGGGCGCCACACGAAGGCGATGCCGGCGTTGCCGAGTATCGACGCTGGATGCTCGCCCAGTTCGATTGAGCTACAGTGCTCGGCCATCTCTCTCGGAGCGGCCCATGAGCCTGTTGAAACGCACCTGCGCCGTCCTGGCGTTGACCTTCAGTTTGCCGTTGGCGGCGGCTCCGGCACCGATGCACAGCCAATTCCTGCCGCCGGACGACCTGACTGTGCGCGCCGAAACCCCCGACCAGCAGCAGCTGCTGCAAATCACCGAGTATGCGGTGGTGGTCGGCAATCAGCGCCAATCGACCCAGCAGCCGATCCCGGTGACGTCACCGCTGATGATTCGCCTCAAGGGCAAACCCTTGAACAAAGGCGCGACCATCGCCCAGGTGGTGCTCAATTTTGATGCCGAAAGCAAAAGCCTGAAAAAGCCGGTGTTCGATGAGAGCAGTAAGACCCTGACCTTGTCTTACCCGGTGGCCCAGTACCGCGTGATCGTTGACCTGCTGCGCAACGACACGGTGTATGTGCAGTTCCTCAGCTATGCCAACGGGCACATTTGGGCGGACCTGCACACCGGCGCCGTCCGCGCTAAATAGTGAGGCCGCAGGTATCTACACAACTGCTGGCGAACACAAAATCTGTAGCAGGCGAGCTTTTGTGGTGAGCGGGGCAAGCCCGCTCACCACACGGGATGTGGCGGCCTTTTATGCTGCGATGGTGGCGGGTCAGTGGGCCCAACTGTCACCGATGCACCGCCATCGCAGGCAAGCCAGCTCCCACATAGGTTCTTGGTCGCTTCCGAAGCGTGTGTGCCGCAGGTAAACTGCGTTTCCCGTGTAATGTCTGCAGGCTGGAGTCGGTAATGCGTAAAGATAAGAAACAGGTGATTGGTGACGAGATTGGCGACGACCAGATCAAGTTGTTCCTGGACTTCGAGCCGGTTGACGCGACTTCACCGTCCCTGCACAAACTGATCAAAGCCTACCGTGGCTTGCGTATCGACGACTTCGCGCGGTTCCTGGGCTTTTTCAAGGAAGCCGGCCTGGATCTAGATGGCAAGGACGAGCATGGTCAGACCTTCGTTGACCTGATCAAGGATCAGCGCAACGCCGATGAGTACATCGAGTTGATCAACGCTGCTCGCAGCTGAGTGCCCGAGACCTAAAAAAAAGCCCCGTTCTCATGCCGAGAGCGGGGCGTTTTTTATTGCGTCAACGCCTTATGCGTAGCTTTCGGCTTCGTTGCTTTGCTCAACCAGTTCCAGGCTGATGTTGTTCTGCGTATTGATCTTGCGATACAGCTCGGCATCGGTCTCCAGGACTTTTTCGCGCGCCGGGAAGATCTCGTGCAGTTTGGCCGCCCACTCGCCCGCAGCCTTTTGCGGGAAGCAGCGCTCGATCAGTTCCAGCATGATCGACACGGTCACCGAAGCACCTGGAGACGCGCCCAGCAGGGCGGCCAACGAGCCGTCTTTGGCCGCAACCAGCTCGGTGCCAAATTGCAGCACCCCGCCTTTTTTCGGGTCTTTCTTGATGATCTGCACCCGTTGGCCGGCGACTTCCAGGCGCCAGTCTTCGGCTTTCGCCTCAGGGTAGAAGCGGCGCAGGGATTCCAGGCGTTGCTCCATGGATTGGCGCACTTCGCTGACCAGGTACTTGGTCAGGTCCATGTTGTCGCGAGCCACGGCCAGCATCGGGCCGATGTTGCCGGCGCGAATCGACATTGGCAGGTCCAGGAACGAGCCGTGCTTGAGGAACTTGGTGGTAAAGCCGGCGTATGGCCCGAACAGCAGGGATTTCTTGCCATCGACCACACGGGTGTCCAGGTGCGGCACGGACATTGGCGGCGAACCCACGGCGGCCTGGCTGTAGACCTTGGCCTGGTGGTGCTTGACCACCTCCGGGTTGTCGCAACGCAGCCACTGGCCGCTGACCGGGAAGCCGCCGAAGCCTTTGCTTTCTTCGATGCCCGAGGCTTGCAGCAGCGGCAGGGCCGCGCCACCGGCGCCGAGGAACACAAACTTGGCGTCGACTTCGCGGCTGTTGCCGCTGTTGACGTCCTTGATGCTCACGGTCCAGCCCGCGCCGTTGCGCTTGAGGCCAGTGACGCGCTTGCAGTACTTGACCTGCGCATCCGGTGCGCTGGTCAGGTGCGACAGCAATTGATTGGTCAGGGCGCCGAAGTTGACGTCGGTGCCATTCATCACGCGGGTGGCAGCGATTTTTTCGTCGAGCGGGCGGCCCGGCATCATCAGCGGCATCCACTCGGCCATCTCGCTGCGGTCTTCGGTGTAGTGCATGTCCGAAAACGCGTGGTGCTGGCTGAGGGTTTCAAAGCGCTTTTTGAGGAAGGACACGCCTTTGTCGCCCTGCACGAAGCTCAGGTGCGGCACCGGGCTGATAAAGGATTTGGACGAGCCAAAGGTGCCTTTTTTGGTCAGGTACGCCCAGAACTGCTTCGACACCTCGAACTGGGTGTTGATGTGCACGGCTTTCTTGATGTCGATGGAGCCATCGGCGGCCTGCGGCGTGTAGTTCAGCTCACACAGCCCGGCGTGACCGGTACCGGCGTTGTTCCACGGGTTGGAACTTTCCGCGGCACCCGAATCCATCAGCTCAACGACTTCCAGCTTGAGGCCGGGGTCGAGCTCTTTGAGCAGTACGGCCAGGGTGGCACTCATGATGCCGGCCCCTACCAGTACTACGTCGACTGCTTCGTTATGCGCCATTTAACGCGTCTCCAAAATCTGCAGCACCAAATTGACGGCATGGCTGCCAGGAGTGACGGGGCGGTTCACGTGTTGCCCCAGGTTACCCATGGCCAGGATCGCCATGTCCGATTCGCAATTCTTTGCAACTTCAGCACACGCTTCCTGCCGGGCTAATCTGCCTATGAACGCATTCATAGGCGCCTGTGGCAATTCGACTTATGGTCAAAGCGTGCGATTTGTGCAACCAATCCGTAGCGGACAGGCTCAAGCTCCGGTGTTTGAGGAGTGCTCGGTCCTGTGTGGTTGGGCTGTTCCAGACGCTGATGGTGCTTGTACAAACGCCAAACTATTCATTTGCTCGCCACACTCTTGTGAAGTTGTGAAAACCCGTTTTTTCACGCTCTTTTGAAGACGTGAACCTCAAAAAAGGGCTGCCCCAGCCTGGCACCTGGCCCGCAAACCTCTGCCGACACGCGGCAAAACGGGCAAACAACTCAAGTGGCCGAGCGCAATGGCAGCTCTGGCAGATTCGGTAAGGCGGGTGGGTTGCAAAGAAAACAGCAAGCGCGCCAGCTTCACTCGATCTGTGTGGGCGGCTCTCTGTGGGCGATTGTTGGGTTAATACCGAGGCATTAACGATGCTGCGAGGCCCGATCAGGAGACGTCCTTATAATCGGGGGGAGATTGTAGCGAAGAACGCCGGGGAAATGGGCGTGTTTTATGACTTTTATTCGTGTCTTGGTCAGGAGGCCAACGCATGCCGCGGTTGTGCGTGCGTAACCTTCGGGCTGACCCGCGCGCTTGCCGGCAGCGGGCGGTGCATCCAGCCCAGGTGAGTCTCCGACACTTCCACCCAACCTTCGCCGACAGGCGGCAGGCTGCACTGCTTGAACGCCAGGCAATGGCCGTGCGCATCAAGCAGCGCATAGTGGCGATGACGGGCGTGTTGCATGAACAATGACTTGAGAAGGCGCATGGCTTTGTACCTGTTGCGTTACATGCTTGAAGGTTGCCAGTGTGGCATGACATTGGAATGACGGATTTATGCGAAATTGTAATTTGAGCATGCCTTCAGCTGCCGTTCAGGATGGCTGGTGAGTGGCGCGCATGCACCGTTATACTGGCGCCCTGTTTGCATCTAGTCCTGGAGAAATGAGTATGTTGCAACGCCTGTTGTTCGGTTTGATCACTGTGACCAGTTTGACCCTGGTTGGCTGCGCCAACAGCCCGCAACAACTCAGCCCGCAACCTAAAGTCACCGCGCAGCTGGCGCCTGTCGGTCACGGTCAGCCGGTATCGGTGCGTGTGGTGGACGGTCGTCCGTCGCCGACGCTGGGTTCGCGTGGCGGGCTGTACCCTGAGACCGCGCTTATTTCGGTCACCGGTCAAGACGTGCTGCCCAAGCTGCAGGCCCAGGCCGAAGCCGCCGTGCGCCTGTTGGGCTTCACACCTGCCAACTCGCCGGGCGCGCCTCAGCTGACCATCACCCTGGCCGAACTGAAATACCAGTCGCCCAAAGAAGGCTTGTACGTGACTGAAGCTTCCATTGGCGCGACGTTCAAGTCCGACGTCAGTGCTGGCACCCGTCGCTACAGTGGCCGCTACGGCGCATCGCTGAATCAGCGTTTCGGCATGTCGCCCAACCAGGAGACCAACACCAAGCTGGTCAGCGACGTCCTCAGCGACGCCCTGACTCGCCTGTTCAAAGACCCAAGCATCGGCCAACTGCTCAGCGCGCAGTAACCCCGCATAAAAAAACCGGGCTCAGCGATGAGCCCGGTTTTTTTACGCCTGTCGCTTTCACGCCGCGGTTTCGACATAAAAGTCCAGCACACTCACACCGGTGAGCAGGTCCAGCTCCGGCAGGTCGGCGTGCTGGTGCCCGCCCAACGCGCAATACACCAGCCAGTGGCGATCCTGGACATTGAAGGCCAGTGCGCCAACCAGCGCCTCTTGCTCATCGTTTGGGGCGATCAAATACAGCCGATCCTGGTTTTGCGCATGCAGCATGACAAGCTCCCGGGTGTTCGAAGGGCAACAGAGTGGCTTGTTAAGGTGACGTTCAGGTGACGCTGTAAATTAATGGATACATTAATCGTACTTGGGGGACGGAACGTTTCAGCGGCAGGAGGCCGATATCACTCAGGTTTGTATCTGAATTGATACCAGCACACTGTACGACTGAGGTTTGCGATGGCGCTGCCTGCACTGCTGATCAATGTTGTGGCTCTACTGGTGGCCTGCCCAGGCGCAGCGCTGCTGTTCATTACCCGTTTGCGCGAGCAGCGCGCACTGGCCGATCTGACCGCGCAAAGCGAAGATCGCGCGATTGACCAGCCGATGTTGTTTCTGGATGTGCGCACCGAACGGGCGCATCGTCTGGCTTACCGCGTCGGGTTTGCCTGCCTTGGGCTGGCGCTGGCCACGTCCTGGCTCAGTACTCACCTCTAAAAAACACCACAAAACAAATGTGGGAGCGGGCTTGCCCGCGAATGCAGGGTCTGAGTCGATACATCCTTGACTGAACCACCGCTTTCGCGAGCAAGCCCGCTCCGACATTTTGCTTCGGTGTTTACAGTGGAATCCCGGCTTTAACCCGATATTGATTCCTCACCGGCGTCGCGTACTGCACCACCAGGTACGGGCGATGCTCGGCCGGGCACTCACTCAAGCGCCGCTCCCACTCCGCTTGCGCCTTGGCCAGCTCATCGGCCGGGAACACCTCGGCCGCCGTCGGCACCTGCAATTGCGGGTCGGCGTCGCTCCACTGCGCGTACGCCAGGTAATGCACCGGGAACAGGCGATAGCCGCCGAGAATCTGCCGGTCCATTTCCACCGCCAGCAGCTTGGTGTCCTCGAAACGCTCGGTGATCGGCGGCGCAAAGTTCACATGCACACGGCCCTTGTAGCCGGTGATGCCCAGAGCGATGCTCACATCATCCTCGCCCGGCGCCTTGCTGTAGGTGCCGGTGGTGGCGCGGATATACAGTTCACGGGCCTTGGCCGTGTCGCAGGGGTCGTATTCGTAGCTGATCGACACCGGCGTCAGGTTCAGCGACTGGATCACCTCGGCAAACGGCTCATCCTTGCGGCTGACGTGAAACATCTTGAGGATCGCCGATTCGGTGCGATCATCGCCATCCTTGGCGCGGCCTTCGGCCTGGGCGATCCAGATCGACTGACAGTCGTTGCGGATCGAATGGTTGATGTAGGCCGACAGCAGGTTATACGCCGCCATCTTTTCCTTTCGCCCGGTGATCGAGCGGTGCACGATGAAGCTCTTGTTCAGGCGCATCAGGTCGCTGACAAACGGCTTTTGCAGCAGGTTGTCGCCAATGGCAATGCGCGGTGTCGGCAGGCCGGCGTGGTACACGGCGTAGTTGACGAAGGCGGGGTCCATCACGATGTCGCGGTGGTTGGCCAGAAACAGGTAGGCGGTGCCGGACTTGAGCTGCTCGACGCCGGTATAGGTAACGCCGTCGGTTGCGCGGTCAATGGTGTGGTCGACGTAATATTCGACTTTGTCCTGCAGCGTGGCCACGGTGGTGACACCGGCGAACTCGCGGCGCAGCTTGCGGGCGATCATCGGCTTGAGCAGCCAGCCCAGGGCGCCGGCAAAGCGCGGGAAGCGGAAGTGGGTCAGGATGTCCAGAAAGGCCTTGTCACTGAACAGACGTGCCAGCACTGCCGGGACTTCGCTGTCGTTGTAAGGTCGGATGGTATCGAATTCGCCCATCATGCTCTCTTGTTAGAAACGGCTAGTGTAAGTAAAGGAAATATCAGGGTGCGGCCGCAATATTGGCTCTGCCGTGAATAGCCCTGTAAATAGACCGGCGATTATACGCACAAGTCACCTGGGAGACCGCGATGCTGGAAACCGAGTCGTACGATTGTCCTTATTGTGGTGAGCCGGCTGAGGCCGTGCTGGATCTTTCCGGCGGCGATCAGTCATACATTGAAGACTGCCCGGTGTGTTGCCGGCCGATAATCTTTGATCTGCAGGTACACGGTGACGAATGGATGCTCACGGTCCGCAGCGAAAACGAGTAACAGGTACGCCCATGCAGCGAATCTATGAACCGGAAAACCTGATGGAAGGCGAGTTGCTGCAACAAATGCTCGCCAGCGAGGGCATCGAGGCGCACCTGGTGGGGCGCCATTTACTCGGTGGTACCGGCGAATTGCCGATTTTCGGCCTGCTGGGCCTGGAGGTAGACAACGACCAGGCCGTTTACGCCCGTGAGCTGATTACGGCCTACATCGGCGCGCAACCGTTGCCCGGCGATGAACCCGACAGCTTTCCCGACGTATTGGTCTGTTAGGCTGTCGGTCGGTTTACCCAAGAGTCGTGTTGCCCCATGTGTGGACGTTATGCCCTGTTTCGCTGGAACCCTACGTTTGCTGCCTTGCCGGGATTCCCGGCCGACCAGCAGGCGCAGTGGAACATCTCCCCGAATGATTCGGTGCTGATTCAGCGCTTGAGCGAAGGCCAGCGCACCCTGGCGCGTGCACGCTGGGGCCTGACGCCGCCCTGGCTGACTGACCTTTCCCGCACCCCGGCCCACGCCCGCGCCGAAACCCTGGCCGAACAGCCGATGTTCCGCGAAGCCTTTCGCCAGCGCCGCTGCCTGCTGCCCGCCAACGGGTTTTACGAGTGGCGCGGTACCCAGCGCAAGCGCCCGTACTGGCTGACGCCGGGCGAGGGCTCGACCCTGTTTTTTGCGGCGATCTGGGAAGCGTATCCGGTGCAGGAGCAGGTGTGGCTGAGCACCGCGGTGGTGACCCAGGCGGCGCAGAGTCAGCGGCGGCCGTTGATTCTGGATGCGGCGGGGCAGGAGGCGTGGCTGGATCCACAAACGCCGTTGCCTGTGTTGCAGGGTTTGCTGGCCAGTGAGCCGGCTGCGTTGCGCGAGCGAGTGTTGGCCAATATGGTCAATGATCCGAAGCTGAATGGGCCGGAGTGCCTGACCCCGGGTTGAGGTTGGAGCCACTGGCCCCTTCGCAGGCAAGCCAGCTCCCACATTTGACGGTATTCACCCATCCAAATGTGGGAGCTGGCTTGCCTGCGATGGCGGCCTCAAACCCGCCACAAATCCCTAAACCTTGAACTGATTGATCAACCGCCGCTGCTGCTCCGCCAGCTTGGTCAACTCCGCGCTGGCTGCGCTCGATTCATCCGCGCCGCCCGCCACTTCATTGGCCACCTGGCCGATATTGATCACATTGCGATTGATGTCCTCGGCCACCGCGCTCTGCTCCTCGGCGGCGCTGGCGATCTGGGTGTTCATGTCGTTGATCACCGACACCGCCTGAGTAATTGTCTCCAGCGCCTCGGCCGCCTTCGCCGCATGCTGCACGCTTTCATCGGTGCGGTTCTGGCTGTCTTCCATCACCTTCACCACATCGCGCGTGCCTTGTTGCAACTGCTGGATCATGGTCTGGATTTCTTCGGTGGCCTTCTGCGTCTTCTGCGCCAGGTTGCGCACTTCATCGGCCACCACCGCGAAACCACGGCCTTGCTCGCCGGCCCGCGCTGCCTCGATGGCGGCGTTGAGGGCCAGCAGGTTGGTCTGCTCGGCAATCCCGCGAATGGCTGTGAGGATCGCGTTGATGTTCTCACTGTCCTTGGCCAGGGTTTGCACCACGCCCACCGCTTTACCGATTTCCTGCGCCAATGCGCCGATAGACGTAGAGGTGTCGCGCACGATGAGCATGCCCTGGCTTGCGGCCTGGTCAGCGTGGCTGGCGGCTTGCGCGGCCTGGGTGGCGTTGCGCGCCACGTCCTGGGCGGTGGCCGTCATCTCATGCACGGCGGTGGCCACCTGGTCGATCTCGACCATCTGTTTGTGCACGCCCTGGTTGGTGCGAATGGCGATGTCGGCGGTGTGCTCCGACGAATCGCTGACCTTCTGCACCGAACTCACCACCTGGGTGATCATGCCCTGCAGCTTGATCAGGAAGGTATTGAAGCCAGTGGCAATCGCGCCCAGTTCGTCGGCGCGGTCACTGGTCAGGCGGCGCGTCAGGTCGCCTTCGCCCTGTGCGATGTCATTGAGCATGGCCACCATTTGCTTGAGTGGGCGGGCGATGCCGTGGCCCACCAGCCAGATCACCAGCAAGCCGATGCCGGCAATCAACAGGCCCACCATGGCCATGCCGAAGGTGTCGGTCTTGCGCTGGGCTTGCAGGTCGCTTTGCAGTTTTTGCGAATCGGCCATCACCGCGCTCAGTGGCAGTTGCAGCATCAACGTCCAGCGTGCTTCGGCCTGGCCGATGTTGAAGGGCAGGAACAGCTCGATGTGCCCGTGTTCCTTGTCGATGTCGTAGCGCACTTCGCCGACTTTCAACTGGCCGAGATTGGCCAGCTCGTTGCTGTCGAGCAAGTCAGTGGCTTTTTCGCCCAGCTTGCTCGCGTCCTTGGTGTAGGCCACCAGGCGACCATTGTTGGAAATCAGCGCCATTTCGCCAGCGCCGTTGTAGAGGTTCTGGTCGGCGCGGGTGAGCATGTCCTGGATGAAGTTCACCGACAGGTCGGCACCGACGATGCCCTGAAAGGTGCCATCAATCATGATCGGTTCGATAAACGAGGCCAGCATCACCATCGCATTGCCGACCTTGTAAGGCGCAGGGTCGATGGCGCAGGGCTTTTTGCTTTCTTTGGAGCACAGGTAGTACTCACTGGCGCGCACGCCGGTGGCGAGGATGTTCTGGTCGTTGACGTCGGCGAGTTTATCCAGGCCCAGGCTGCCATCGGCGTTGCGGTACCACCACGGCAGGAAGCGCCCGTCGGCGGCCATGCCGACGATCGGCGTGTTCACGTAGGCGGCGTCATTGTGGTCGATCGCATTGGGCTCCCAGCCGATATAGGCGCCGAGGATTTTCGGGTTGCGCACCACGGTTTCGTGCAGCAGGTTGATCAGTTGTTCGCGGCCCACCTGCAAGGCCGGTTCGCCCTTGGCGTCTTTCATGCCGAGCAGGGCGTTGGCTGTGGCCAGGCCTTTGGCGGTCACCAATGGCGCTTCCAATTCACGCTGGATCAATGTGGCCTGGGTTTGCGCCAGGGCGGTGAGCCGTTGCTCGATGATCTGCTCGAACTGCGCCTGGGTGCGTTGCTGCACCAGTTCCTGGGTGCGCGCGCCGGCGAACACCGCGTAAAGCACCAGGACAGCGACCACACTCAGCACAATGGCGCCGGTCAGTGCTGCGACAGAAAACTGAATCGACTTGAATTTCATGAACGCTCCGGGCGCAAGGGCAGGTGGGCTGCCTATGTGTATCGGCCACGGGCTCGGGAGGCTTAAGGCTTGGCGGGCGAAATAGTGCCGAATGTCGCAAATGGACTGGTGGCCGCCGCTGTGGGCATGTGGGATGTATCTGAAAGTTAGCGGTTACACGTCTGTTGTATCTGGCGCCGATACACATGAGCGCCTAGGATACGCGCCATGTTTTCAGGGAGCGTGTTCATGAAGAAGTCATTGGCGGTAAGTGGTTTGGTTGCGGCGATGCTGCTGGCGGGTTGCCAGTCGGTAAACACCACCAGCGGCGGCGCCGTCGGGGTAGAGCGCAAGCAGTACATGTTCAGCATGTTGTCGAGTCAGGAAGTCGACCAGATGTATGCCCAGTCCTACCAGCAGACGCTGGGTGAGGCGAGTGGCAAAGGCATGCTCGACAAGACCAGTGCCAACGCCAAGCGCGTGCAGGCCATTGCCAACCGACTGATCGCCCAGGCGCCGACCTTTCGCCCGGATGCGGCGCAGTGGAAGTGGGAAGTGAACCTGATCAAAAGCGATGAGATGAACGCCAATTGCGGACCTGGCGGCAAGATCTTCGTGTACAGCGCGTTGATCGACAACCTCAAGCTCACCGATGACGAACTGGCCGCGGTGATGGGCCATGAAATCGCTCACGCCTTGCGCGAACACGGCCGTGAAGCCATGTCCAAGGCCTACGGCATCGAGATGGCCAAGCAGGGCGCCGGTGCCTTGTTCGGTTTGGGCCAGGACAGCCTGGCGCTGGCCGATACGGTGGCCAACTACGGCATGACCTTGCCCAACAGCCGCGCCAATGAAAACGAAGCCGACCTGATCGGCCTGGAGCTCTCGGCCCGGGCCGGCTACAACCCGAACGCGGCCATCACGCTGTGGAACAAGATGGCCAAGGCTTCGGAAGGTGCGCCGCCGGAGTTCATGAGCACACACCCGGCCTCCGACAGCCGAATCGCCTCGTTGCAGGCGGCGATTCCGAAAGTAATGCCGCTTTACCAGCAGGCCAAAAAATCCTGAGTTAACGCGGACCCATGTGGGAGCTGGCTTGCCTGCGATGCAGGCGGCTCGGTCATTCAGAAATACCGAGTTGATGCTATCGCAGGCAAGCCAGCTCCCACATTGGATTGGGGTTACAGGTCTAGATCCAGCCGCTGCTTTGCATGGCCTTGTACACCGCCACCACCGCCAGAACGAAGAACGCCGTAGCCGCCAGTCGACGAATCAGGGTCAGCGGCAGTTTCTCCGCGGCGAAATTCCCCGCCAGAACCACCGGCACGTTGGCAATCAGCATGCCCAGGGTGGTGCCGATAATCACCAGCCACAGCTCAGGGTATTGCGCGGCCAGCATCACCGTGGCGATCTGCGTCTTGTCACCGATCTCGGCGAGGAAGAACGCAATCAGCGTGGTCAGGAACGGCCCGAATTTACGCGTGGTACTGGCTTCGTCGTCGTCGAGTTTGTCCGGCACCAGGGTCCACAGCGCCGTGGCGCAGAAGCTCGCCGCGAGGATCCAGTGCAACACCGCATCCGAGAAGAAGCTGCCGAACCAGGCCCCCACGGCACCGGCGGCCGCATGGTTGGCCAGGGTCGCGGCGACGATGCCGGCGATGATGGGCCAGGGCTTGCGGAAGCGAGCAGCAAGGATGAGCGCGAGCAGTTGCGTCTTGTCGCCGATTTCGGCCAGGGCAACGATTGCGGTAGGAACGAGTAATGAATCCAGCATCAGGTAAGTTTCCAGGGGCGGGTCGACACGGCTATGACACGTACAGCCTTCCCGCCCCGGGTAAGGTGTGCGTGTCATAGGTCTTGTCAAACCCCGGTCCGTCTGTGCGGACTCCTGGGTCGCATACGCCATGGTCTGCTGACCAAGTATGTTGACGTATGCCGGACGAGCATGGCGCTCGTGGGAGACTACTCCCCTAGGACGGAGCGGATTCTGCCTAGGCAAAACCCATTCGGCAAGCCTTCTTTTTCAAAAAGCCATCAGCCGCGTTTGGCACGATAAATGCGAAAACCATTGCCTTCGGCCTTGATTGCACACACGCCCAAGTGCTCTTCGATCAGCGGTTGGTACTTGAGGAAACTGTTGGCCACCAAGCGCAGTTCGCCGCCTTTTGCCAGGTGTTTCGCCGCTTTTCGCAGCAAGTTTTCCGTGGCGAAATAGTCGGTGTGCACGCCGACATGGAACGGCGGGTTGCTCAAAATCGCGTTCAAACCCATCGGCGCAGCGTCGATGCCGTCACCGGTCAACACCTCGGCTTCCAGGCCATTGGCCGCCAAGGTCAGGCGGCTGCTGGCGGCGGCGAACGCATCCACGTCAAGCATCGTCACCGTGTTGTGCGGGTAGCGACGCTTGACCGCAGCGCCCAGCACGCCGGCGCCGCAGCCAAAGTCGAGCAAGTGCCCGCTGGGCAACTTGTCCAGGTGTGCAAGCAACAGCTCGGTGCCGCGATCCAGGCGACCGTGGCTGAACACGCCCGGCAGGCTCACAACCTTGAGCGGTCCTTCGGCCAGCGGCACGTCAAACACCTGCGCCAGGCTTTCCAGTTCGACTGCTTGCGGGGCATTGGCCACGGTGACCTGCCACAGCTGGCAGTGCCGCGCGTTGTCGAGCTTGCGGGGCTTGCCGAACGGAATCATCTGCTTGGCGGCGCTTTCGATACCGCCTTTTTTCTCGCCCACCAGAAACAGCTCAGCGCCGGGCAGGCGTGCGGCCACGGCGTTGAGCAGATAGTCGGTGAGGTCCTTGGACTTGGGCAGGAAAATCACCGCCGCATCAAAATCGCGCTCGGGCGCGTTCACGCCGAAATGGCTGCGCTCGGGGAAGCGCGCATCGAGCGCCGCCTGGTCGCCGGCATGCCAGCTCCAGCCGTGGGCATTGGGCAGGCGGCCGAGCAAATCGTCGGCGGGCAAACCTACCAGCAGCAGGTTGCCTTGAAAAAGTTCGGCCTGACGAAGCAGTACTTCACTGCGCGGATCCATGGTCTGCTCCTTGAAAAGGGGCGCAGTTTATCAACTGACGACGCGCAGCGGGGTGCCGTTGAAAAAGCCGCGGGCGTTTTCCGCCAGTTGACCAACGATGCGCTGCCGCGCTTCGCGACTGCCCCAGGCGTTGTGGGGCGTCACGATCAAGCGAGGAATATCGCCGGCCAGCAGCGGGTTGCCATTGACCGGTGGCTCCACGCTCAGCACATCGGTGGCCGCACCGCCCAGATGGCCGCTGCGCAACGCGTCTGCCAGGGCTTGTTCGTTGATCAAGCCACCGCGCGCGGTGTTGACGATAAACGCGCCGGGCTTGAGCAGTGCCAATTCGCGGGCGCCGATAAAGTCGCGGGTGTGTTCATTGAGCGGGCAGTGCAGGGTCAGCGCGTCGACTTGCGCGAGCAGTTCATCCAGGGGCACGCGGTCAGCGCGGGCAGGGCGGCCCGGAATCGCGCCGAGCACCACGCGCATGCCGAAGGCTTCGGCCAGGCGCGCGACGGCGCTGCCCAGTTCGCCATGGCCGAGCAGGCCGAGGGTTTTGCCCTCCAGCTCGACAATCGGGTAGTCCAGCAGGCAGAACTGCTTGGCTTGTTGCCATTTGCCCGCGCTGACGTCGCGTTGGTAGTCGTTCAGGCGTGTCGCCAGATTCAGCAACAGCATGATCGTGTGCTGCGCCACCGACGGCGTACCGTAGCCCTGGCAGTTGCTCACCGTAATGCCATGGGCACGGGCGGCGGCGAGGTCGACGTTGTTGGTGCCGGTGGCCGAGACCAGGATCAGCTTGAGTTCGGGGCAGGCTTGCAGCGTTTCGGTATTCAGCGCGATTTTGTTGCTGATGACCACTTGGGCGCCTTGCAGGCGTTCGACCACATTCTGCGGCGTGGTGTGCGCGTAAAGTTGCAGGTCGCTGAAGCTGTTGCGCAATTCGCTGAGGTCCAGGTCCCCAAGGTCCAGGGACGGGTGATCAAGGAAGACGGCGCGGCGATTGTTCGTCATCAACTGTACCTTTTGCGACAGGGTTCGAAGGCGTAATCTGCCGAGCCTATCAGATGAAATAATCAGTTACTTAATGGAGTGAGCATGTACGCCGCCGAGTTTTTGACCGTAGCCCTGATTCACTTGTTGGCGGTGGCCAGCCCCGGCCCGGATTTCGCTGTTGTGGTGCGCGAGAGTGTGACCCATGGGCGTCGCGCCGGCACCTGGACCGCGCTGGGGGTGGGCTCGGCGATTTTCCTGCACGTGGGCTACTCGCTGCTGGGGATTGGTTTGATCGTGTCGCAGTCCATCGTGCTGTTTAACGCACTGAAGTGGGCGGCGGCGGCGTACTTGCTGTACATCGGTTTCAAAGCGTTGCGCGCGCAGCCGGCCAAGCCGGTTGCCGAGGGTGAGTTGCAGCCTGAAGTGGGTGAGCGCACTCCGCGTTCGGCGTTTACCGCGGGGTTTGTGACCAATGGTTTGAATCCCAAGGCCACGCTGTTTTTTCTGTCGCTGTTTACGGTGGTGATCAATCCGCACACGCCGCTGGCGATTCAGGCTGGGTACGGTGTGTACCTGGCGGTGGCGACGGCGTTGTGGTTTTGCCTGGTGGCTATGTTGTTCAGTCAGCAGCGGGTGCGTGCAGGGTTTGCGCGGATGGGGCATTGGTTTGATCGGACCATGGGGGCGGTTTTGATTGCGATTGGTGTGAAGCTTGCGTTTACGAGTATGAAGTGAGGGGTGGGGTTTGGTTTGTGCTGTGGGAAGGGGGGGGCATATCCGTTGCTGCGGTAATGGCGGCTGGCGGTTCCGCTCTTACAGCGGGTCACTTTTGGCAAACGCCCCAAAAGTAACCAAAAGGTCTTTGCCCCACCACTCGGTGCCTCGCCTAGGCTCGGCATTCCCTCACTCCGGCTTGAATCCGTGGGCCGCCGCGACGGGCCATCCATGGCCCAACGCGGCTAACCCGGCGTCCTGCCGGGTTACCCACGGATTCAAGCCTGCGTTCGGCCAGCGTGGTTGACGGGGCCTGTCAGATCAAAATCAAGATCAAAAGCAGAGCACGGCGGCCTGGTAGCCGACCTGAGTGGTTGAAGCAAAAGCAGGGCAACAGCACAGCAACACACCTCTATCTGATGCACTGAGCTCCAAATGTGGGAGCGGGCTTGCCCGCGAATGCGGTGGATCAGTGATACATAAGCTGACTGACCCACCGCTTTCGCGAGCAAGCCCGCTCCCACATTTGATTGAGTTCAGGTTCCAGAATCAGGTCGGCTGTCAGGCCGCCTCGCTTTTGCTTTTGATCTAACCACTCAGGTCGGCTACTAGGCCGCCGTGCTCTGCTTTTGATCTTGATCTGCTTTTGACTTTGATCTTAGGCGCCCCGTTAAACCACGCTGGCCGAACGCAGGCTTGAATCCGTGGGTAACCCGGCAGGACGCCGGGTTAGCCGTGTTGGGCCATGGATGGCCCGTCACGGCGGCCCACGGATTCAAGCCGGAGTGAGGGCACACCGAGCCTAAGCGAGGTGCCGAGTGGTGGGGCAAGAGCCTTTTGGTTACTTTTGGGCTCTTTTCAAAAGTGACCCGCCGTAAGGGCGGAACCCCAAGCGGCCATCACCCAAATAACGGATATGCCCCCAGCCGGCAGCACCTGCATGATGGCGCAAAGCTAGCATTCATCGGCCTCTGCAAATCATTCCTTTGGCTGATTTAGCTGACACATAAGCTCTCTAAAGTGCAGGTCTTCAAGCCAACACCGTGCAGTCAGATAAGGGATTCGTATGTTGCAGACCCGTGTTATCCCACCCGCCGAAGGCGCTTACCAATACCCACTGTTGATCAAACGCCTGCTGATGTCCGGGACCCGCTACGAAAAAACCCGGGAAATCATCTACCGCGACAAACTGCGTTACACCTACCCCACCCTCATCGAGCGCGTCGCGCGCCTGGCCAACGTGCTGACCGAGGCCGGCGTCAAGGCCGGTGACACCGTCGCCGTGATGGACTGGGACAGCCACCGTTACCTGGAATGCATGTTCGCCATCCCGATGATCGGCGCAGTAATCCACACCATCAACGTGCGTCTGTCGCCGGAACAAATTCTCTACACCATGAACCACGCCGAGGACCGCTTCGTGCTGGTCAACAGCGAGTTCGTGGGGCTTTACCAGGCCATCGCCGGCCACCTGACCACGGTCGACAAAACGCTGCTGCTCACCGACGGCGACGAAAAAACCGCCGAGCTGCCCAACCTGGTCGGCGAGTACGAAACCCTGCTGGCGGCCGCCAGCCCCACGTACGACTTCCAGGACTTCGACGAAAACTCCGTCGCCACCACCTTCTACACCACCGGCACCACCGGCAACCCCAAAGGCGTGTACTTCACCCACCGCCAACTGGTGCTGCACACCATGGGCGTTGCGACGATCATGGGCAGCGTCGACAGCGTGCGCCTGCTGGGCACCAACGACGTGTACATGCCGATCACGCCGATGTTCCACGTGCACGCCTGGGGCTTGCCGTACGTGGCAACCATGCTCGGTTTGAAGCAGGTCTATCCAGGCCGCTACGACCCGGAATACCTGGTGGAGTTGTGGCGCAAGGAAAAGGTCACCTTCTCCCACTGCGTGCCGACCATCCTGCAAATGGTGCTCAACGCCAAGGCGGCGCAAGGCGTGGATTTTGGCGGCTGGAAAATCGTCATCGGCGGCAGCTCGCTCAATCGCACGCTGTATGAAGCCGCCAAGGCGCGCGGTATTCAACTGACTGCCGCGTACGGCATGTCCGAAACCGGGCCGCTGGTGTCGTGTGCCCACCTCAACGAAGAACTGATGGCCGGCACCGAGGACGAGCGCACCACCTACCGCATCAAGGCCGGCGTGCCCGGGCCGTTGGTGGAAGCGGCGATTGTCGACAGCGAAGGCAACTTCCTGCCCGCTGACGGCGAGTCCCAGGGTGAGCTGGTGCTGCGCGCGCCGTGGCTGACCGAGGGCTATTACAACGAGCCGCAAAAGGGCGCCGAGCTGTGGGAGGGTGGCTGGATGCACACCGGCGATGTGGCCACCCTCGATGCATTTGGCGTGATCGACATTCGCGACCGCATCAAGGATGTGATCAAGACCGGCGGCGAGTGGATCTCCTCCCTGGCCCTCGAAGACCTGGTCAGCCGTCACCCGGCGGTACGCGAAGTAGCGGTGGTGGGCATCGCCGACCCGCAGTGGGGCGAGCGCCCGTTTGCGTTGCTGGTGGTCCGTGATGGCCATGTGATAGGTGCTCGCGAGCTCAAGGAACACCTCAAGCCTTTTGTCGAACTGGGCCATTTGAGCAAGTGGGCGATTCCAAGCCAGATTGCCGTTGTTACTGAAATTCCCAAGACCAGTGTAGGAAAACTCGACAAAAAACGTATCCGTATCGACATCATTGAATGGCAAGCCAATAACAGCACGTTCCTGTCCACCCTCTGATGCCCCTCGCCGCGCCCGATCGGGCGCGGCAATGCTCTATCTCAAGCCTTCACTTGTGATTTGCCAATTTTCAGCCATCCTTGCCGCGCCGGCCTTCGTCGGTGTGGCGAAAGGACTGTGGCAGACGGGTTGGTGATGCAAATCACACTTTAGAGGGATCAAGCGGTACCCCCTGCTGGCTATAGTCCATCTCAGAGTTTTTCAAGGATGTTGCGCTTCGGGCCATGGGGGCTCGGTTGCCGTTCGGCATTGGAATCGTTGTATTCCGGCCGTTACACGCATCCACAAGAAAGAACTCACTGCCATAACAATAATGCACATGGAGTAGCGTCGATGACCTCAGTAAACCAGTTCTGGCGCCGGGCAAGACTGCCCCTGGCCGTCAGTCTCGCTTCTACGCTCGCCGGGCCCGCATTCGGCGTCAGTTTCAACATCGGTGAAATCGAAGGCAGCTTTGACTCATCCCTGTCGGTGGGGGCGAGCTGGTCGACTGCGGGTCGCAATAAAGACCTGATTGGTGTCAACAACGGCGGCAAGGGGCTTTCACAGACCTCCGATGACGGCCACCTGAACTTCAACAAGGGTGATTCCTTCTCGAAGATCTTCAAGGGTATCCATGACCTTGAATTGAAATACGGCGACACCGGCATTTTTGTGCGTGGCAAGTACTGGTACGACTTCGCGCTGCAAAACGAAGACCTGGACTTCAAGAACGTCAGCAACAACAACCGCAAAGAGGGCGCCAAGTCCTCGGGCGGGCAGATTCTCGATGCGTTCATTTATCACAACTACACCGTTGCCGATGAGCCAGGCAGCGTGCGCTTCGGCAAGCAGGTAGTGAGCTGGGGCGAAAGTACGTTCATTGGTGGCGGTATCAACTCGATCAACCCGATCGACGTGTCTGCATTCCGTCGTCCGGGCGCCGAGATCAAGGAAGGCTTGATTCCGGTCAACATGTTCTACGTGTCCCAGACCCTCACCGACAACCTCTCCGCAGAGGCGTTCTACCAGTTGGAGTGGGACCAGACCGTGGTGGATAACTGCGGCACGTTTTTCTCCCAGCCAGACGTGATTGCCGACGGTTGCAGCAATAACCTGCGGGTCTTGAACAAGCGCTCCACCATCCCTGGCGCGGCCTTGCCGACATTGAACGCGCTGGGTGTGGACGTGAACAATGAGGGCGTGCTGGTAAAACGTGGCGGTGACCGTGATGCACGGGACAGCGGCCAGTTCGGCGTGGCCATGCACTACAACTTCGAGCCACTGGACACGGAGTTCGGCGCGTACTTCATGAACTACCACAGCCGTGCGCCAATCTTCAGCGCCACCGGCGCGCCAAACTCGGCCTACACCCGTCCGCTGGGGCAACTGGCGGCTTTGCGTCCGTTGATCGTGGCCGGCAGTTCCCAGTACTTTGTCGAGTACCCGGAAGATATCCGCCTCTACGGCCTGAGCTTCTCCACCACGCTGCCTACCGGCACCGCCTGGAGTGGTGAATTGAGCTACCGGCCAAACGCGCCGGTACAACTGAGCACCACCGATATTCTGTATGCGGGCGTTACGCCGATTCGGGGCTATGAAAATGCATCGGTGCTCAAGGGCACACCGGGCCAAGACCTGCACGGCTACAACCGTAAGGAAGTGACCCAGTTCCAGACCACCTTCACGCACTTCTTCGACCAGGTGATGGGCGCGACCCGCCTGACCACCGTGGGCGAAATCGGCGTAACCCATGTGGGCGGCTTGGAAAGCAAAAACACTGCGCGTTATGGCCGTGATCCAGTGTTCGGCCCTGGCACGCTGCCGGGTGGTTTCTGCAACGCGCTGAACAATTCGACCGCTCAAGGTGCGGGCCTGCCGAATGCATCCGGCTTGAACACCAACTGCAACAACGACGGCTACACCACCGCGACGTCCTGGGGTTATCGCGCCCGGGCGATCTGGGAATACCCGGATGTGTTTGCCGGTGTGAACCTCAAGCCCAACGTGGCCTGGTCTCATGACGTCAAAGGGTATTCGCCAGGCCCTGGCGGCAACTTTGAAGAGGGTCGCAAGGCCGTCAGCCTGGGCGTCGATGCCGAGTACCAGAACACCTACACCGTCGGCCTGAACTACACCAACTTCTTTGGTGGCCGGTTCACCACGGTGGACGATCGCGACTTTATCGCCTTGAGCGCCGGCGTGAACTTCTAAGACTTTCTTTTTCAGATGCATGCATTTCAGGAAGAGCCAGAACATGAAAATAACTAAAAGTCTGTTGCACGTGGGTGTGCTTGGGCTGTCGATCATGGCGGGTAGCGTCATGGCGGCAGTCTCGGCCGATGAAGCCGCTAAGTTGGGCACGACCCTGACCCCGATGGGCGCCGAAATGGCGGGCAACGCGGCCGGCACCATCCCCAAATGGTCGCCGCTGCCCACCAATGCCGGCGCCGTGGATGCCCGTGGTTTCCTCGCCAACCCGTATGCCAGCGAGCAGCCGCAATTCACGATCACCGCGCAGAACGTCGAGCAGTACAAAGACAAGCTGGCGCCGGGGCAGTACGCGATGTTCAAGCGTTACCCGGACACCTTCAAGATGCCGGTCTACCCGACCCATCGCGGCGCCACCGTGCCGGCTGATGTGTTCGCCGCCATCAAGAAGAACGCCACCAACACCAACCTCGTGTCTGGCGGCAACGGCCTGGAAAATTTCGAAACCGCGGTGCCGTTTCCGATCCCGAAAAGCGGCGTGGAAGTGATCTGGAATCACATCACCCGCTATCGCGGCGGCAGCGTGACGCGTCTGGTCACTCAGGCCACGCCGCAAACCAACGGCTCGTTCAGCCTGGTGTATTTTCGCGATCAGTTTGTGTTCCGCGACAAGATGAAGGACTACGACCCGAAAAACCCGGGCAACGTGCTGTTCTACTTCAAGCAGCAAGTGACCGCGCCGGCACGTCTGGCCGGTGGTGTGCTGCTGGTGCACGAAACTCTCGACCAGGTGAAGGAGCCGCGTTCGGCGTGGGTCTACAACGCCGGCCAACGCCGTGTTCGCCGGGCGCCGCAAGTGTCCTATGACGGGCCGGGCACCGCCGCCGATGGTCTGCGTACCTCCGACAACCTCGACATGTACAACGGCGCACCGGACCGCTACGACTGGAAGCTGGAAGGCAAAAAAGAAATCTACATCGCCTCCAACAGCTACAAGATCGACGATCCGAAGCTCAAGTACGTCGACATCATCAAGGCCGGCCACATCAACCAGGACCTGGCACGTTATGAGCTGCGCCGCGTCTGGCACGTGGTCGCAACCTTGAAGGAAGGCCAGCGCCACATCTATGCCAAGCGTGACTTCTTCATCGACGAAGACACCTGGCAAGCCGCGGTGATCGACCACTACGACGGCCGTGGCCAACTGTGGCGCGTGGCTGAAGCTCACGCCGAGAACTACTACGACAAACAAGTGCCGTGGTATGCCCTCGAAACCCTCTACGACCTGCAGTCCGGCCGCTACCTGGCCCTGGGCATGAAGAACGAAGAGAAGCAGGCGTATGACTTCGGCTTCACCGCCACCACCAGCGACTTCACCCCGGCGGCCCTGCGCCAGGATGGTGTGCGCTAAGCAACACTCACTCGACAATGTGGGAGCTGGCTTGTGTAAAGCTGGCTTGTGTGGGAGTCGGGCTTGCCCGCGATGCAGGCGCCTCGGTGTATCAGTTACACCGAGTTGATGCTATCGCAGGCAAGCCAGCTCCCACACAAGCCAGCCTTGCGCTAGGCAGCTCCCACATTTTTTGTCGTAGTTCTTTTTCAGGTAAATGTTGCAAAGATCTACAAACCCGCCGCTTTTACCGCTAGTCTGCGGACATCTGCAATGCCGACAACAGCCTTCTACAAGAGCCCGGCGATGACTGATCTGTCCCGAATCCAAGGGCCTGCAAGCGCAGTAATTCCGACGCTGGAAGCGCGCTTCTACAGGCCACCTTTGCCTGACGGCTATGTGCTGCGCCCGCGCCTGTGCGAACGGCTGAGTGCTGGTCTGGAGGGGCGACTGCTACTGGTCAGCGCTCCGGCAGGGTTCGGCAAGAGTTCGCTGGCGGTGGAGTTCTGCCAGGGGTTGCCGGCGCATTGGCAAAGCCTGTGGCTGGGCCTGAGCCCACGCGATAACGACCCGGGCCGTTTCCTCGAGCGCCTGCTCGACGGTTTGCAACAGTACTTCCCGCAACTCGGCGCCCAATCCCTGGGCCTGCTGAAAATGCGCCAGCGTCACCAACCCTTTGCCTTTGAAGAATGGCTCGACGGCCTGCTCGATGAGCTGACGTTGCACTTGTCCACGCGCGCGCCCTTGTTGCTGGTACTGGATGACTACCATCTGGCCCAGGGCCCGGTGCTGGATCGTTGCCTGCAGTTTTTCCTGAATCATTTACCCGATGGGCTGGTGGTCATGGTCACCAGCCGCCAACGTCCCGACTGGCACCTGGCGCGCCTGCGGCTGTCCCGGCACCTGCTGGAGCTGCATGAACAAGACCTGCGCCTGACCCACGACGAGTCGCTGGCCGTGCTGGATCGGCACAGTAGCTCGTTGCGCGGCGAGGCGCTGGACAACTTGATCCGGCGCAGTGAAGGGTGGGTCGCCGGCCTGCGTTTCTGGCTGTTGGCCATCGCCGAAGCAGGCAATGAAAGCGCGTTGCCGCACAGCTTGCACGGTGGCGAAGGGCTGATTCGCGATTACCTGCTCGAAGAGGTCATCGACTGCCTGCCGGTTGAAGTGCAGGCGTTCCTGTACGACACGGCGCCTCAGGATCGTTTCTGCGGCGAGCTGTGCGACGCCGTGCGCGAGGCCCATGACAGCGCGGAAATCCTGCGCTATCTGCAGGCCCATCAGGTGTTTCTGGTGCCGCTGGACGAACAGGGCCACTGGTACCGTTACCACCATTTGTTTTCCGATTTGCTGCGCACGCGCCGCGCGAGCAATGCCACCTTGCCGATTGCCAGCCTGCACTTGCGGGCCTGTCGTTGGTTCAACGCCCAGGGTTTTATCGACGAAGCCGTGGAGCAGGCGTTGCGCGCCGGGCACCTCGATGTGGCGGCAAACCTGGTGCAGAACCTGTCAGAGGAGCAACTGCTGGCCGAGCAGAATGTGGGCATGCTGCTGCGCTGGAAGATGGACTTGCCCGACAGCCTGCTGATCAGCACGCCGCGCTTGATCGTGCTCTACAGCTGGGCGCTGGGGCTGGCGTGCCAGTTGGATGCGGCGGAAGAATTGTCAGGCTACCTCAGTCGCTTCCTGCCGGCGCCGTCGGCCACTGCGCAAAAGTCGATGCTGGCCCAATGGCTGGCGCTGAGCGGGATCATCGCCCGTGGGCGAGGTGATCGTGAGTTGACCCAGCGTTACTGCAGCGAGGCGTTGGAAAGCCTGCCGCACAAACGCTATGGCCAGCGCCTGATGTGCCTGTCGACCCTGTCCAACCTGGCCATTGTCGATGCCGACCTGTGGCGCGCGCGTGGCCTGAATCGCGAGTCCCTGGAGCTGGCGCAGCGCGTCGGCAACCCGCTGTTCGAGGCCCTGGCCCATTACGACCGCGCGCGCGTGTTGCAGGCGCGCGGCGAAATTCTGCGTTCTCTGGACGAAGTGCGCCAAGGGCTGCAACGCCTGCAGGGCCTTGCGCCCCAACGGCTGTACGCCGTACGTGCGCGGTTATTGCTCTACGAAGGTTATTTGCTGCTGGTGCGTTATCAGTCTGACGCTGGCCTTGCCCGTTTGCGTGCCGGCCTGAGCGAAGCCCGTGCCTGCCGCGATATCAGCGTACTCATCGGGCATTGTGTGATTGCCAATTTCGAAGGGCGGCGCGGTGATTTCGCCAAGGCCTTCGCCGAACTCGCCGAAGCCGAGCGCCTGATGCATATCTGGGACGTGCCGCCGATCTATTACCTGGCGATGATCACCCTGATCAAATGCGAATTATGGCTGGCCCAAGGCCGCACCGACCTTGCCGACGCCTGGCTGACCCGCCTGGGGCAGACCTATAACGGTGAGCACGCCGCCGCCGCACCGGAGTTTCATCCACACCTGGCGCAACACATCGGGCTGCAGCAGGCCGCACTCGATGCGATCCGCCATCAACCGGCTGCGGCCCTGCAGCGCCTCGAAGAGCTGGCACAGCAGGCGCATAACAGCGGGCGCCAGATGATTGCCCTGATGGCCCTGACCCAGCAGGCGAATGTATTGCTGGAGTGCGGCCATGAAGCCAAGGCGCGGCCAATCGTGGCCCAGGCGCTTGAGACGGGCGCTGGTGGCGCACTGCAACCGTTCCAGCGGCTGCTGGAGCGTTACCCTGACTGGATGCGCGAACAACTCGGCAAGACCCCGCATGCGTTGTTGAACCAAAACCTGTTGGCGCTGCTGCCGGTGGTTGCCGCCGCCGAGGCCTTGCCCTCGCACGAAACCCTCAGCACCCGCGAGCTGGCAGTGCTGCAACTGATCGCCCAAGGCTGCTCAAACCAGGAGATCAGCAACCAGTTGTTTATCTCTCTGCACACGGTGAAAACCCACGCCAGCCATATCAACAGCAAGCTGGGCGTGGAGCGCCGAACCCAGGCGGTAGCGCGGGCGCAGGAGATGGGGTTGTTGGGGTAGGGGGCAACGCATTTGTGCCAAAATCGCTGACTTACAAATGATCGAGTTCGCTCTGATGTCTCAGCTACCTGCCCTGATCCGCGAAACCTTCCCCGTCGGCCCGTTGCAGTGCAACTGCACCATCATCGGTGACCCGATCACCAAAAACGCCATCGTGGTCGACCCCGGCGGCAATCATGAGCTGATCCTGGCTCGCCTGGAGGCGTTGGGCCTCAAGGTGGTGAGCATCATCCATACCCATGCGCACCTCGATCACTTCCTGGCCTCCGGTCAATTGAAAGAGAAA
The DNA here is from genome assembly GCF_044875395.1 of Pseudomonas sp. HT11. Taxonomy (NCBI): domain Bacteria; kingdom Pseudomonadati; phylum Pseudomonadota; class Gammaproteobacteria; order Pseudomonadales; family Pseudomonadaceae; genus Pseudomonas; species Pseudomonas sp. HT11. The sequence goes on from NZ_CP173217.1 coordinate 1,057,482, forward strand.
ACTGGCGCCACCTTGCATCTGCACAAGGACGATAAATTCCTGTGGGATAACTTGGAAATGCAATGCCAGATGTTTCGCGTGCCTTATACGCCGGTGCCGTCGCCGGATCGCTGGCTGGAAGATGATGAGGCGTTGGCCTGCGGTTGCGGCGTGGCCTTGCACACGCCAGGGCATACACCGGGTTCGATGAGCTTCTGGTTTGCCGATGCCAAGTTGTTGATTGCCGGCGACACGTTGTTCAAGCGCGGCGTGGGGCGCACCGACCTGTGGGGCGGGGACCAGGCGACCATCGTGCGTTCGATCAAGCAGCGTTTGTACACACTGGATGAGGGCGCGACGGTGGTTACCGGGCACGGGCCGGACACCCGGTTGGGCGATGAGATGCGTGAGAATCCGTTTGTGCGGGCGTAGGGAATAACCACGGGGCTGGGGCTGTTCTATACAAAGAATCGTCGTCGCAGCTTGCGTTCAGCCTGGGTCTGATACGGTTTACTTAGCGGTGATGCTGGCCCGCCTTTGTCACAGCAGGGGCGATGGCCACGGAATTTTTACCGTTTGTCGCGTTCAAAACCCGGCACAGGTCCATTGCCAATGTCCTTTGCACCACAGAATGCAAAAGTAGGAGCTCCCTTCATGTTTACTCCGCGTCGTCTTCTTGTTGTTGCCACCGCCGTAGCCCTGTTGTCCGGTTGCGCCTCGCCTAATCCTTACGACGGCAGCCAGGGGCAGGCAAATGATGGTTCGCAAGGCGGTATCAGCAAAACCGCCAAGTACGGCGGCCTGGGTGCGCTGGCTGGCGCATTGGCCGGTGCTGCCATCGACCATAACAACCGTGGCAAGGGTGCACTGATCGGTGGTGCAATCGCCGGTATCGGCGCCGCCGGTTACGGTTATTACGCCGACCAGCAGGAAAAGAAACTGCGTGAAAGCATGGCCAACACCGGTGTTGAAGTGCAGCGCCAGGGCGACCAGATCAAGCTGATCATGCCGGGTAACATTACCTTTGCCACCAACTCGGACGCGATCGCCAGCAGCTTCTATACGCCGCTGAACAACCTGGCGAACTCGCTGAAGCAGTTCAACCAGAACACCATCCAGATTGTTGGCTACACCGACAGTACCGGCAGCCGCCAGTTGAACATGGACCTGTCCCAGCGTCGTGCGCAGAGCGTGGCCAACTACCTGACCTCCCAAGGCGTGAGCCCGACCAACCTGAGTGCACGCGGTGCCGGCCCGGATAACCCGATTGCCAGCAACGCCGACGTGAATGGCCGTGCCCAGAACCGTCGCGTAGAGGTCAACCTCGGCCCGATCCCTGGCCAGCAATACGGCCAACCAGGTCAGCAGCAACAACAGCAACAGGCGCCGCAGCAGAACAACCAGTTCCAGGGCAACCCGTACCAGCAGTACCAATAAACGCAGACCACTAAAAAGGGCGCCGTGCAGTCAATGCACGGCGCCCTTTTTTGTGGCTGCGAATCACATCAGTCGATGTATTCGAACACCTTTACGATCTTCTGTACGCCGGAGACACCCTGAACCAGGTTGGACGCGCGGGTGGCTTCCGCCTGGGTCAGCAGGCCCATCAGGTAAACGATGCCGTTATCGGTGACGACTTTGATGCGCGAGCCCGGTACGGCGCTGTCGGTAAGCATCTGCGCCTTGATTTTGGTGGTCAGCAACGCATCGTTACTGATGGCCAGCAGGGTAATAGGGTCCATGACCTGCAGTTCATTGTGGACCTTCTTGACCCGCTGAACCGACGAGGCGGCTTGTTCTGCCTGGGCCTTGAGCTCCGCACGCGGCGTCTGGCCGGCCAGCAGTACCACGCCGTTGAAGCTGGTCACCACAATGCGCGAGGCGCCGTTGCCCAAGTCTGTAGCGGCCTTGGCGACGTTCACCTTGACCTTGGTTTCGATGAGCGAGTCGTCGATTGTGCTGCCGAAAGTACGCGTGCCCCGGTCATCCTGAATCGGTGTGTCACGTGTCGCGGTGATTGCCGTGCTGCAGCCGCTGATGGCAAGGCACAGCGTGATGGCCAAAAGGCTGAGGCGGTTAACGGTCATTCTTCACTCCCGAACAGTTGGCTGTCGATCAGATCGCACAGGCAGTGGATCGCCAGCAGGTGGACTTCTTGAATGCGTGCAGTGACATTGGCCGGGACGCGAATTTCAACGTCCTCCGGCAACAGCAGCGAGGCCATGCCGCCGCCGTCGCGACCGGTCAATGCTACGACAATCATTTCGCGATCATGTGCGGCCTGGATCGCTTGAATAATGTTCGCCGAGTTGCCGCTGGTGGAGATCGCCAGCAGCACGTCGCCGGGTTGGCCCAGGGCGCGAATCTGTTTGGAGAAGATTTCGTTGTAGCTGTAGTCGTTGGCGATCGAGGTGATCGTCGACGTGTCGGTGGTCAAGGCAATGGCCGGCAGGCTCGGGCGCTCGCGCTCGAAGCGGTTGAGCAGCTCGGAGGAAAAGTGCTGGGCATCACCGGCCGAACCGCCGTTGCCGCACGAAAGCATTTTGCCCTCGTTGAGCAAGGCATTGACCATGACCTGACTGGCTTGCTCGATGTGCGGTGCAAGTACGTCCATCGCCTGTTGCTTGGTGTCGATGCTGGCCTGGAAAAGCTGGCGAATTCGGGATTGCATGTCCATCTGTGTGACCTTAAGTAGCGCGGCTGTTTGGCACAGGAATGTGCAGCCCGCAAAGCAAAGAGCAAAAGTGTGTGGTGAAGATGTCCGGTGAATCAGCTGTCGAAGGCATTTTTAAGCCAATTCAGATCAGCGGGGCCAGACGGTGTGCTTTCTATGGCAACCACATCGAAACGGCAGGGGGAGTCAGCCCAGCGATGCTCTTTTTGCAGGAAAAACTGCGCGGCGAGTATCAGCTTCTGACGCTTGCGCCCGTCGATACTGGCGAGCGCGCCACCCCATTGTGCGTGTTTTCTGTAGCGGACTTCGACGAATACTACTGTATCGCCGTCAAGCATGACCAGATCAAGCTCACCGCGTTTACACAACCAGTTCTGCGCCAGAAGGCGCAGACCCTGTTGTTGCAGATACTGGAGGGCTTGAAGTTCGGCATCCTTGCCGCTTTGTGCGCTGGACCGCTCGGGCATCAGCGCGAGGTGTCCGGCAGGCGCTGGATGTCGCCGCCAACGAATTTCGCCCACGGCATCTGGCGGTCAACGCGCTGGTTGGCGCTGATGCCCAAGCTGCCGGAGAGACCGTCAACACGCGTATCCGGCAGCGCCTTGAGCTGGCCCAGGCGCGGGGCCAGACGGTAGGCGTCGGCGCCCATCGCGTACAGGCGGCCCAGGCTGCCATTGGCTTGTGGCCATTGCGCGGCAACCTGGTTGCGCAGCGGGTCGGTGGTGTTGAGCAGCCAAGGGGTTTCACAGAACATGACGTTGGTCATGTCCAGGTACTGGTTCTTGTCGCCGCTGGCGCTGAACACGTGGGACGTCGCATACACAGGCACGTCGCCGGCGTACTGGAAGTTCAGGGTTGGCTTGATCTGCTGGGCCAATTGCGGCGTCACAGCCAGGAAGATGAACTCGATGTCCTGGCGGCGCGACGGTTGTGCTGCTACATCAGTGCCAACGGCGCTTTGCAGGCTCTTGGCGCGACCTTCGCTTTTGCGCAGCTGGAACAGGTCGGCAATCTGCTGGGCGAGGGCAACCGGCTGGTCAACGTACTCGACGCCGACGACGGTGCCGCCATTGGCTTCCCAATCCTGGCGGAAGGCTTTGTAGACACGCTCACCCCATTCGCCACGCGGCACCATGGCGGCGGCGCGGTGCAGGCCGTCGGCGCGGGCACGGCGCGAGACTTCGCGGGCTTCGTCTTCAGCGGCCAGGCCGAACTGGAACAGTTGCGGCGGGTTTTCATTCAGTTCGCTGTAGTTCAGCGCCAGCGTCGTGATCGGCAGTTGCGGGCGAGCAGCGAGTTGTTTGACCAGCGGTTTTTCCAGCGGGCCGACAACCAGTTGTACGCCGGCGGCCTGGGCCTTGGCATAGAAGTCGTCGAGGGAGGTCAGGCGCGAGCTGTCATAGAACTCGATGACCGGCGGTTTCTGCCCGGCTTGTTCGGCCTGGTAGTGAGCCGCCATGAAGCCTTCGCGCAGCGCCTTGCCGACCGCAGCCAGCGGACCGTCCTGCGGCAGTAGCAGGGCGATCTTGTTCAGCGGCTGGCTGGCCAGTTCCTTGAGCTTGGTCAGCGGCGTCGGCAGTTGCACTGCGGCCGGGTGCCCAGGGTTCTGCGCGCGCCAGGTGTCGATCGCGGCTTGTTGTTGCTCCAGGGTGCCGGCGCCTTTGACGGCTTTGGCCAGACTGATCCAGCCATCAAGCGTCGGGTTGCCGCTGGCTTGCAACTGGTCAGCCGGCAGCGCGGCAATCAGCGCCCAGATGGCTTCGTGGTTGCTGTTGGCAGCGTCGCCCGTCAGCAGCGGAGCCATGGCGACACGCTCACGCGCGGCGGCCAGGGTCTGGCCATCGGCTTCATAGGCGCGGGCATGCACGGTGCCGGTACGGATCTGCTGGTCTGTCGGCAGCTCCTTCAGGCTTTGCAGGCTGGGATGGTTCAGGGCTGCCAATGCAGCTTTGGGCTGATTGCGCGCCATGGCCAGTTCGGCGGCCAGGGTGCTGGCAAAAACTTGCGCGGCTGGCTTCAGGACATCCAGGGGCACCTGCGCGAGAATCTGCGACGAACGCCCAGGGTTGTTCTGGTGGTAGGCCAGATCAGCCGCACTCAGGCGCAGCATCGCGGCCTTTTCTGGCGTGTTGGCGGAGGTAGCCTGTTCGAGCAGTTGCTCGATACTGGCATCCGGGGTCCGGGGGAGGTCGCCAAGGCTGGACGAGGGCGAGCTGGCACAGGCAGCCAATAAGGCAGCGAGGCAGAGGGCGGAGAGCAGCCGCAGGCAAGCGATCATGTAAGTGTTCCTGATACCGATCAAATTAGCGTGGAAGTGTACCCAAGCACTGGCCCAGGCGCGATGTTACTGGCGTGAAACCGTCGATTTAGGTCGTGCAAATGCTGCCAACAGCCATCGACGGCCGACCTTGAGGGCATATTATCGAGGCGCCTACGCGCTACAATGCGACTTTTCCCAACCATCGAGGTGTGCGTTTTGACTGCTCCAGGTCCTTTGAATTCCACTGCAGGCTCGCTTTTTGTCGTGGCGACGCCCATTGGCAACCTGGACGACATCAGTGCCCGGGCGCTGAAAGTGTTGCGCGACGTAAAATTGATCGCGGCGGAAGACACGCGGCATTCCCAGCGGTTGATGCAGCATTTTGGTATCAGCACGCCCCTGGCTGCCTGCCACGAACATAACGAACGCGAAGAAGGCAGTCGTTTTATCACGCGCCTGCTGGCCGGTGACGATGTGGCGCTGATCTCCGATGCCGGTACGCCGTTGATTTCCGATCCCGGCTACCACTTGGTCCGCCAGGCGCGAGCCGCTGGTATCAATGTAGTGCCTGTTCCGGGAGCGTGCGCGCTGATTGCTGCATTATCGGCTGCCGGGTTGCCGTCGGATCGTTTTATCTTTGAGGGCTTCCTGCCAGCCAAGACCGTTGGGCGCCGCGCGCGTCTTCAGGCACTCAAGGAAGAACCGCGTACGTTGATCTTCTATGAAGCCCCGCACCGCATCCTTGAATGCCTGCAAGACATGGAGCTGGTGTTTGGCGGCGAGCGCCTCGCGCTGCTGGCGCGTGAGCTGACCAAGACGTTCGAAACCCTCAAGGGCCTGCCGTTGGAAGCGTTGCGGGCCTTCGTCGAAGGCGACAGCAATCAACAGCGTGGCGAGTGTGTGGTGCTGGTGGCCGGTTGGACAGCGCCGGAGGATGAGGATGCTGTGGGCAGCGAGGCCATGCGCATACTCGATCTGCTGCTCAAGGAAATGCCCCTCAAGCGGGCTGCGGCGCTGGCCGCTGAAATTACCGGCGTGCGCAAGAATGTGCTGTATCAGGTTGCGCTGGATAAACAGAAAGCCGAATAGTTCCGGGGGCGAACCGGCATTCCGTCCGAACGTGATGGCATTGCTGCACTTTTAATGCTTGTCCTCAGCCCGCCGTGCCGTTAACCTGCGCGGCGGAGAGTCGATTGGACAGTCGCTGCCTTCTATGAAAATTAGGGGGGGGAGGAAAGTCCGGGCTCCATAGGGCGAAGTGCCAGGTAATGCCTGGGAGGCGTGAGCCTACGGAAAGTGCCACAGAAAATAACCGCCTAAGCACTTCGGTGCCGGTAAGGGTGAAAAGGTGCGGTAAGAGCGCACCGCACGACTGGCAACAGTTCGTGGCTAGGTAAACCCCACTTGGAGCAAGACCAAATAGGGTCCCAAGGCGTGGCCCGCGCTGGGACCGGGTAGGTTGCTAAAGATGTCCAGTGATGGCCATCGTAGACGAATGACTGTTCAAGACAGAACCCGGCTTACAGATCGACTCTCCACCTTTTTTCCTTCTGTCCGAATCTCGTGCAGAAACCCGGTAGTAACGCAAGAATCCCTCCCTGCCAAATCATTGGCAGATGCATCTTCGTAATACCAAAAAAATCTTACTCTTAATAAATCACTTTAACTTTAAGCCATAGCTCCATGAGCTATTTGCGGTTGTTGAGTCAAAAACATCGCCGAACTCGCGTTTCTCCTCCTTTTACACTCCTAAATCTCCGTTCTGTAAGGCTTTTCCTTGAATCCGCGCCTTGACGGTGTGGTGGGCGCATTCCTATAGTGTGCGCAAGTGGCGGAAAGTGGCACAAAGTGGGTTTTTTGAACGTAAAACGCTAAAATTTGGAGAAACGCATCTGTGTTTCGCGGAGCTAACGCTATCAGTCTCGATGCAAAAGGCCGTCTCGCCATGCCGAGCCGGTATCGTGACGAGCTCATTTCGCGAAGTTCAGGCCAGTTAATCATCACGATTGATGCCGTTGACCCTTGTTTGTGTGTTTACCCGCTCGATGAGTGGGAGCTGATCGAAACCAAGTTGCGCGCTCTGCCTTCATTGCGTGAAGAAAACCGCCGCCTGCAGCGTTTGCTGATTGGTAATGCCGTCGACCTTGAACTCGATGGCAGTGGGCGTTTTCTGGTGCCACCGCGTTTGCGCGAGTACGCCAAGCTGGATAAGCGCGCAATGCTGGTGGGCCAACTGAACAAGTTCCAATTGTGGGACGAAGATGCCTGGGATGCTGTTTCTGCAGCGGACCTGGCTGCTATTCAACAACCGGGCGCGATGCCTGATGAACTGCGTGATTTGATCCTGTGACTATTGATAGCGGCTTTAACCACATCACCGTACTGCTTGACGAAGCCGTTGAGGCTCTCGCCGTACGCGCGGATGGCTGCTATTTGGATGGCACCTTCGGCCGGGGCGGGCACAGTCGGTTGATACTCAGCCAGCTCGGGTCCGACGGTAAGCTCCTCGGGTTCGACAAAGACCCTCAAGCGATTGCCACCGGGCAAGCGCTAGCGGCCGAAGACGGCCGCTTTGTCGTTGTACAGCGCAGCTTTGCCGAGCTGGGTGCCGAAGTCGCCGAGCGCGGCATGGCAGGCAAGGTGGCCGGGGTTTTGCTCGATCTGGGCGTGTCTTCGCCGCAGCTCGATGACCCGGAACGTGGCTTCAGTTTCATGAACGACGGCCCGCTCGACATGCGCATGGACCCTACCCGTGGTGTCAGTGCCGCGCAGTTCATCGCCACCGCGCCGGTGGAAGAAATTGCCCGCGTGTTCAAGGAATACGGTGAAGAACGCTTCGCCGGCCGCATGGCCCGTGCCGTGGTCGAACGCCGTGAAATCCAGCCGTTCGAACGCACCGCTGACCTGGCCGAAGTGCTGAAAGTCGCCAACCCTGCCTGGGAAAAGGGCAAGAACCCGGCGACCCGTGCGTTCCAGGGCCTGCGCATTCACGTCAACAACGAATTGGGCGATCTGGAAGCCGGCCTCGAAGCCGCACTGGAAGCCCTGGAAGTGGGCGGTCGCCTGGTGGTGATCAGCTTCCACTCCCTGGAAGACCGCATCGTCAAACTGTTCATGCGTCGTCTGGTCAAGGGCGAGTCCGATAACCTGCCGCGCAACCTGCCGGTGCGTTTCGAAGCCTTTGTGCCGAAAATCAAAATCCATGGCAAAGCGCAGTTCGCTTCCGAAGCCGAACTCAAGGCCAACCCACGTTCCCGTAGCGCCGTCATGCGCGTTGCGGAGAAGTTGCGGTGAGCAAGCTTTTCGCCAAGCCCCTTCCGGGCGGCAGCTTCTTTATGTTGCTGCTCTTTATCGGCGTGCTGGTGTCCGCGATTGCGGTGTCCTACAGCGCCCACTACAACCGCCAATTGCTCAATACCCTGTACGGGGAATTGAGCGTGCGTGATAAAGCGCAGGCGGAGTGGGGCCGGTTGATCCTCGAGCAAAGCACCTGGACCGCCCATAGCCGCATCGAAGTGCTGGCGACCGAGCAGTTGAAGATGCACATTCCGGGCGCGGCCGAAGTTCGGATGGTGGCGCCATGATGAAACTTGAAGGCGCACTCTACCCTTGGCGCTTCCGCCTGATGCTGGGTTTGCTAGCCTTGATGGTGGGCGCGATTGCCTGGCGGATCATCGACCTGCAAGTGGTTGACCGTGACTTCCTGATCGGCCAGGGCGACGCCCGGAGCCTGCGGCATATCCCGATTCCTGCGCACCGCGGTCTGATCACCGACCGTAATGGCGAGCCTCTGGCCGTCAGTACTCCGGTAACCACCCTGTGGGCCAACGCCAAGGAATTGCAGGTTGCCAAGGACAAGTGGCCGGAACTGGCCGCCGCCCTGGGCCAGGACCCAAAAGCCTTGTCCGAGCGCCTGGAAGCCCAGGCCAATAAAGAATTCATCTACCTGGTTCGCGGCCTGACCCCTGAACAGGGCCAACAGGTGCTCGACCTTAAAGTCCCCGGTGTCTATGGCATCGAGGAGTTTCGTCGTTTCTACCCGGCCGGTGAAACCACCGCGCACATGGTTGGCTTTACCGACATCGATGACCACGGCCGTGAAGGCGTGGAACTGGCCTACGACGAATGGCTGGCCGGGGTTCCCGGCAAACGGCAGGTCATCAAGGATCGACGCGGCAGACTGATCAAGGATGTCCAGGTCACCAAAAACGCCAAGGCCGGTAAGCCCTTGGCGTTGTCGATTGACCTGCGCCTGCAATACCTGGCCAACCGCGAGCTGCGTAACGCGATCATCGAGAACGGCGCCAAGGCCGGCAGCCTGGTAATCATGGACGTGAAGACCGGCGAGATCCTCGCCATGGTCAACCAGCCGACCTACAACCCGAACAACCGTCGCAACCTGCAACCGGCGATGATGCGTAACCGCGCAATGATCGACGTGTTCGAGCCGGGTTCGACCATGAAAGCCATCTCCATGAGTGCTGCCCTGGAAACCGGGCGCTGGAAGCCGAGCGACAAAGTCGAGGTTTATCCAGGCACCTTGCAGCTGGGCAAATACACCATTCGTGACGTGTCCCGCACTGAAGGTCCGGTGCTGGATTTGACAGGTATTCTGATCAACTCCAGTAACGTCGGCATGAGTAAAGTTGCCTTCGATATCGGCGGCGAAACCATCTATCACCTGGCGCAAAAAATCGGCTTGGGCCAACCCACCGGCCTGGACTTCCCAGGCGAGCGCGTGGGCAACCTGCCGAACTACCGCGACTGGAAAAAGGCCGAGACAGCCACGCTTTCCTACGGCTATGGCCTGTCGGTGACCGCGATCCAGCTGGCTCACGCATTCTCTGTATTGGCCAACAATGGCCGCATGGTTCCACTGAGCCTGATCCACGTCGACGAAGCACCGAAAGCCACCCAGGTGATCCCGGAAAACGTCGCCAAGACCATGCAAGGCATGCTGCAACAAGTGATCGAAGCGCCGCGTGGTGTGTTCCGTGCCCAGGTGCCGGCGTATCACGTGGCAGGCAAGTCTGGTACCGCACGTAAAACGTCGGTCGGCACCAAAGGCTACGCCGAGAACTCGTACCGCTCGCTGTTCGCCGGCTTCGGCCCGATGAGCGATCCGCGCTACGCCATCGTTGTTGTGATCGATGAGCCAAGCAAGGCCGGCTACTTCGGTGGCCTGGTATCGGCACCGGTGTTCAGCAAAGTGATGTCCGGCACCCTGCGCCTGATGAACATTACGCCGGACAACCTGCCGCCGACTCAACAAGCGAACGCCGGTCCACCGGCCGCTGCTGCCAAAGCCAATGGAGGGCGCGGCTGATGTCTCTTAGCTTGAACAAGATTTTTGCCCACGCCGGACGCGATCTGCTGATCCGCGAATTGAGCCTGGACAGCCGTAACGTACGCGCCGGTGACCTGTTCCTGGCCGTGCCTGGCGGCAAGTTCGATGGCCGTGCGCACATCGCCGATGCCCTGCAACGTGGTGCGGCAGCCGTGGCGTACGAAGTGGACGGTGCCACCGTGCTGCCGATCACCGACGTGCCATTGATTCCGGTCAAAGGCCTGGCTGCGCAGCTCTCGGACATCGCCGGGCGCTTTTATGGCGACCCAAGCCGTCAACTGAACCTGATCGGCGTGACCGGCACCAACGGCAAGACCAGCGTGACCCAGTTGGTCGCCCAGGCGCTTGACCTGCTGGGTCAGCACTGCGGCATTGTCGGCACGCTCGGCACTGGTTTTTATGGCGCGCTGCAAAGCGGCCTGCACACCACGCCAAACCCGATTGCCGTACAAGCGACCCTGGCCGACCTGAAAAAGGCCGGTGCCAAGGCGGTTGCCATGGAAGTCTCCTCACACGGTCTGGACCAGGGCCGTGTTACCGCGCTGGCCTTCGATGTGGCGGTGATGACCAACCTGTCCCGCGATCACCTCGACTACCACGGCACCATGGAGGCGTACGCCGCCGCCAAGGCCAAGCTGTTCGCCTGGAATGACCTGAAATGCCGGGTGGTGAATCTCGATGACGCTTTTGGCCGCCAGCTGGCTGCCGAGGACAGCGAATCGCGCCTGATCACCTACAGCCTGGAAGATTCCAGCGCCTACCTGTATTGCCGCGAAGCCCAATTCAATGATGAAGGCGTGCTCGCCACGCTGGTCACGCCGCAGGGCGAGCACCACTTGCGCAGCACCTTGCTCGGCCGTTTCAACCTGAGCAATGTGCTGGCTGCCATCGGCGCGCTGCTTGGCCTGGATTACGCACTGGATGAAATCCTGCGCGTGCTGCCCAAGCTCGAAGGCCCGGCCGGTCGCATGCAGCGTTTGGGCGGTGGCTCGCAGCCGCTGGTGGTGGTCGATTACGCCCACACCCCGGACGCTTTGGAAAAAGTCCTCGAAGCCTTGCGCCCACATGCCAAGGGCAAGTTGCTGTGCCTGTTCGGCTGCGGCGGTGACCGTGACCGCGGCAAACGTCCGTTGATGGCCGAGATCGTCGAGCGTCTCGCCGATGGCGTGCTGGTTACCGACGACAACCCGCGCAGCGAAGACCCAAGCCAGATTTTCGACGACATCCGTGTTGGCTTTAAAGACGCGTCCAAGGCTACTTTCGTGGCCGGTCGCGGCGCCGCCATTGCCCAATTGATTGCCAGCGCCAGCGCTGACGACGTGGTAGTGCTGGCTGGCAAAGGTCACGAGGACTACCAGGAAATCAACGGCGAGCGCCATGCCTTCTCCGATCTGGTCGAGGCCGACCATGCCTTGACCGCCTGGGAGGTTGCCCATGCTTAAAGCGATGACCTTCAGCGAACTGACCCAGGCCCTGTCGGCCCGCGTAGTGTCGAGCGATTGCAGCTTCCACGGCGTCAGTATCGACAGCCGTAACATCAAGCCTGGGCAATTGTTTGTGGCCTTGGCCGGCCCGCGTTTTGATGGTCACGACTACCTGAACGACGTCGCTGCCAAAGGTGCCGTGGGTGCATTGGTGCAGCGTGAAGTGACCGATTCCACCTTGGCGCAATTGCTGGTTGCAGATACCCGTTTGGCCTTGGGCCAGTTGGGTGCATTGAACCGCGCCGCCTTTGATAAGCCGGTTGCAGCCATCACCGGCTCCAGCGGCAAAACCACGGTCAAGGAATTGCTCGCCGGTGTCCTGCGCACGCGCGGGCCGGTGCTCGCCACCCGTGGCAACCTGAACAATGATTTCGGCGCGCCGCTGACCCTGCTCGAGCTGGCCCCGGAACACACGGCGGCGGTGATCGAACTGGGTGCTTCGCGCATCGGCGAAATCGCCTACACCGTGGCGCTGACCAAGCCTCACGTGGCGATTATCAACAACGCCGGCACCGCCCATGTTGGCGAGTTCGGTGGCCCGGAAAAAATCGTCGAAGCCAAGGGCGAAATCCTTGAAGGCCTCGATGCATCCGGCACCGCTGTATTGAACCTCGACGACAAGGCCTTCGAGACCTGGCGTGTACGTGCCGCCGGTCGCAAGGTGCTGACGTTTGCCGTGGCCAATGCCGCCGCTGATTTTCACGCCTCCAACATCACCGTTGATGCCCGAGGCTGCCCGTCCTTCACCTTGCACACCCCGCAAGGCGACGAGCACGTGCAATTGAATCTGCTCGGCAACCACAACGTTGCCAACGCTTTGGCCGCCGCCGCCGCTGCGCATGCCCTGGGTGTGTCGCTGTTCGGTATCGCTACCGGCCTGGGCGCAGTGCAGCCGGTCAAGGGCCGCACCGTCGCGCAGCTGGCGACCAACGGCATGCGCGTGATCGACGACACCTACAACGCCAACCCGTCCTCCATTAATGCCGCTGTTGACCTGTTGAAGGGCTTTGCCGGGCGCAAGGTTCTGGTGCTGGGTGATATCGGCGAATTGGGCGACTGGGCAGAGCAAGGCCACCGCGAAGTCGGTGCCTACGCCAGCGGAAAAGTCGACGCGCTCTACGCCGTCGGCCCAAACATGGCGCACGCCGTCGATGCCTTTGGCCTCGGCGCGCGGCATTTCGCAACCCAGGCCGAGCTGATCCAGGCGCTGGGCGTGGCTGAACAAGACAAACACACAACCATTTTGATCAAGGGATCGCGCAGCGCGGTGATGGAAAACGTCGTCGCGGCCTTGTGTGGCTCAAGTACGGAGAAACATTAATGCTGCTGCTGCTGGCTGAGTATCTGCAACAGTTCCACAAAGGCTTCGCGGTCTTTCAGTACCTGACCCTGCGCGGGATTCTGGGTGTGCTGACCGCGCTGTCTCTGTCGCTGTTCCTGGGGCCGTGGATGATCCGCACCCTGCAGAACCTGCAAATTGGTCAATCGGTTCGCAATGACGGCCCGCAGTCGCACCTGTCCAAATCCGGCACCCCGACCATGGGCGGTGCGCTGATCCTCTCGTCCATCGGCATCAGCACCTTGCTCTGGGCCGACCTGCATAACCGCTACGTGTGGGTGGTGCTGCTGGTGACCCTGTTGTTCGGCGCCATCGGCTGGGTCGATGACTACCGCAAAGTGATCGAGAAAAACTCCAAGGGGCTGCCAAGCCGCTGGAAGTATTTCTGGCAGTCGGTATTCGGCCTTGCCGCCGCGATCTTCCTGTACACCACCGCGCCAAGCGCGGTGGAAACCACCTTGATCATTCCAATGCTCAAGGACGCCAGCATTCCACTGGGCATCGGCTTCGTGGTGCTGACCTACTTTGTGATCGTCGGCTCCAGCAACGCGGTGAACCTGACCGACGGCCTCGACGGCCTGGCGATCATGCCGACGGTGATGGTCGGCGGTGCGCTCGGCATTTTCTGCTACCTGTCGGGTAACGTGAAATTCGCTGAATACCTGCTGATCCCGTATGTACCGGGCGCGGGCGAGCTGATTGTGTTCTGCGGCGCGCTGATCGGCGCCGGCCTGGGCTTCTTGTGGTTCAACACCTATCCCGCACAAGTCTTCATGGGCGACGTCGGCGCACTGGCGCTGGGCGCAGCTCTGGGCACCATCGCGGTGATCGTTCGCCAGGAAATCGTGCTGTTCATCATGGGCGGTGTGTTCGTGATGGAAACCCTGTCGGTGGTCATCCAGGTGGCTTCCTTCAAATTGACCGGGCGCCGCGTGTTCCGCATGGCGCCGATTCACCACCACTTTGAACTCAAGGGCTGGCCCGAGCCACGCGTGATTGTCCGTTTCTGGATCATCACCGTGATTCTGGTACTGGTCGGCCTTGCCACCCTGAAACTGAGGTAGAAACGAGTGTCCCTGATCGCTTCAGACCACTTCCGCATCGTTGTCGGCCTCGGCAAGAGCGGCATGTCCCTGGTTCGCTTCCTGGCGAACCGGGGCACGTCGTTTGCCGTCGCCGATACGCGGGAAAATCCACCGGAGCTGGTCACGCTGCGCCGTGACTACCCGCACGTGGAAGTGCGTTGTGGCGAGTTGGATGTCGAGTTTCTGTGCCGCGCCGATGAACTGTACGTGAGCCCCGGCCTGGCCCTGGCGACACCGGCTTTGCAAGCCGCCGCCGCACGTGGCGTGAAGCTCTCCGGCGATATCGACCTGTTCGCGCGTAACGCGAAAGCGCCGATTGTGGCCATCAGCGGCTCCAACGCGAAAAGCACCGTGACCACCCTGGTCGGCGAGATGGCGGTTGCGGCCGGCAAGCGCGTGGCCGTGGGCGGTAACCTCGGCACGCCGGCGTTGGACCTGCTCAGCGACGACGTCGAGCTGTACGTGATGGAACTGTCGAGCTTCCAGCTCGAAACCACCCACGACCTCGGCGCTGAAGTCGCCACCGTGTTGAATGTGAGCGAAGACCACATGGACCGTTACAGCGGCCTGCCGGCCTATCACCTGGCCAAGCACCGGATCTTCCGCGGTGCCCGGCAAGTGGTGGTCAACCGCCAGGACGCCCTGAGCCGTCCGCTGATGGGCGAAGGCCTGCCGTGCTGGACCTTCGGCCTCGGCAAACCTGACTTCAAAGCCTTCGGCATCCGCGAAGAGAACGGCGAGAAATACCTGGCCTTCGAATTCCAGAACCTGATGCCGGTGCGCGAGCTGAAAATCCGTGGCGCGCATAACCAGTCCAATGCCCTGGCGGCGCTGGCACTCGGTCACGCTGTTGGCCTGCCGTTCGATGCCATGCTCGCAAGCCTGCGCACATTCGCCGGGCTTGAGCACCGCTGCCAGTGGGTCCGCGACCTCAACGGCGTCAGCTATTACAACGATTCCAAGGCCACCAACGTCGGTGCCGCCTTGGCTGCCATCGAAGGCCTTGGCGCCGATATCGAAGGCAAGCTGGTGCTGATCGCCGGTGGCGATGGCAAAGGCGCCGACTTCAAGGACCTTAAAGGTCCGGTGGCTGCCCATTGCCGCGCCGTGGTGCTGATGGGCCGTGATGCTGACTTGATCGCCGCTGCCCTCGGTGACGCCGTGCCGCAAGTGCGCGCGACGTCCCTGGACGACGCTATCGCTCAGTGCAAAGCCCTGGCCCAGCCGGGCGATGCCGTGCTGCTGTCGCCAGCGTGCGCCAGTTTCGACATGTTCAAGAACTACGAAGAGCGCGGCCAGCTGTTCGCTCGCGCCGTGGAGGCCTTGGCATGAATTTCAGAAATATCATCAAACCGTACCCGTCGCCGATCATTACCGGGCGCGGCGTCGACCTTGATTTCCCGATGCTCGCCGGGTGTCTGGCGCTGCTGGGCCTGGGCCTGGTGATGATCACCTCGGCGTCCTCCGAAGTGGCCGCCGTGCAGTCGGGCAACACCCTGTACATGATGATCCGCCACTTGGTGTACCTGGTGATCGGCCTTGGCGCGTGCATCGTCACCATGATGATCCCGATCGCCACCTGGCAGCGCCTGGGCTGGATGATGCTGATCGGTGCGTTCGGCTTGCTGATCATGGTGATCCTGCCCGGCATCGGCCGCGAGGTGAACGGTTCGATGCGCTGGATCGGCTTCGGTGCGTTCAACGTGCAGCCGTCGGAAATCGCCAAGGTGTTCGTGGTGATCTACCTGGCCGGTTACCTGGTACGCCGTCAGAAGGAAGTGCGCGAAAGCTGGATGGGCTTCTTCAAGCCATTCATCGTGCTGCTGCCAATGGCCGGCCTGTTGCTGATGGAGCCCGACTTCGGTGCCACCGTCGTGATGATGGGCGCGGCCGCCGCGATGCTGTTCCTCGGTGGCGTCGGCCTGTTCCGCTTCACCTTGATGGTGGTGCTGGCCGTGGCCGCCGTGACGGTGCTGGTGCAGGCGCAACCCTACCGGATGGCCCGTCTGATTACCTTTACCGACCCGTGGTCCGACCAGTTCGGTTCCGGCTACCAGCTGACCCAGGCGTTGATCGCCTTTGGCCGCGGCGAGTGGCTGGGCGTGGGCCTGGGCAACAGCGTGCAGAAGCAGTTCTACCTGCCCGAAGCGCACACCGACTTCGTGTTCTCGGTACTTGCCGAAGAGCTTGGCGTGGTGGGTTCGCTGTGCACCGTCGCGCTGTTCGTGTTCGTGTGTGTACGCGGCATGTACATCGGCTTGTGGGCCGAGAAGGCCAAACAGTATTTCGCCGCGTATGTGGCGTACGGCTTGTCGTTCCTGTGGATCGGCCAGTTCCTGATCAACATCGGCGTGAACGTCGGCCTGCTGCCGACCAAGGGCTTGACCTTGCCGTTCCTCAGTTACGGCGGCAGTTCGTTGGTGATTTGCTGCGCGTGCCTGGGGTTGCTGCTGCGCATCGAGTGGGAGAGTCGAACCCACTTGGGCAGCGAAGAGATGGAATTCAGCGAAAGCGATTTTGCCGAGGAGCCGAACCATGGGCGCTAACGTGCTGATCATGGCGGGCGGCACCGGGGGCCACGTGTTCCCGGCCCTGGCGTGCGCGCGTGAATTTCAGAACCGCGGCTACACCGTGCATTGGCTCGGCACGCCGCGCGGCATCGAAAATGAATTGGTGCCGAACGCCGGCTTGCCACTGCATTTGATCAACGTCGCCGGCTTGCGCGGCAAGAGCAAGTTGTCCCTGCTCAAGGCGCCGTTCGTGTTGCTCAAGGCAGTGTGGCAGGCGCGCAAAGTCATGCGTGCAGTGAAGCCGGTATGCGTGCTGGGTTTTGGCGGTTATGTGACCGGCCCTGGCGGCGTTGCCGCCAAGCTGGCTGGCGTGCCGGTGATCGTGCACGAGCAGAACGCCGTCGCCGGTACCGCGAACCGCCTGCTGGTGCCGTTGGCCTCGCGTGTGTGTGAAGCGTTCCCGAAAACCTTTGCAGCCTCGGACAAGTTGCGCACCACCGGCAACCCGGTGCGCACCGAACTGTTCATGGCCATTGCCCGTGAGGCGCTGGCCGGGCGCAAGGCGCATCTGCTGATCCTCGGCGGAAGCCTGGGTGCCGAGCCACTGAACAAATTGCTGCCCGAAGCGTTGGCTCAACTCCCCGTGGAGTTGCGCCCGGAGATCTTCCATCAGGCCGGCAAGAATCACGATGAAATCACCGCTGCTCGCTACCGCGAGGCCGGTGTCGAGGCGAATGTGCAGCCCTTCATCAAAGACATGGCCCACGCCTATGGCTGGGCCGACCTGGTGGTTTGTCGCGCTGGTGCGCTGACCGTCAGTGAACTGGCCGCCGCCGGTCTGCCGTCCTTGCTGGTGCCTTTGCCCCACGCGATTGACGATCACCAGACCCGCAACGCCGAATATTTGGCCGGGGAGGGCGCTGCCTTCCTGCTGCCGCAAAGAACGACTGGCGCCGCCGATTTGGCCGCACGCCTGACCGAGGTTTTGATGCAACCGGAACGACTCAACAGCATGGCGAGCACCGCAAGCCGCCTGGCCAAACCTGACGCAACCCGCACCGTGGTCGACATCTGCCTGGAGGTGGCCCATGGTTGAGAATCAGAAAGCCATGCCACAACCTGAGATGCGCCGCATCCGTCGCATCCACTTCGTCGGCATCGGCGGCGTGGGCATGTGCGGGATTGCCGAAGTGCTGCTGAACCTGGGCTACCAGGTGTCCGGCTCTGACTTGAAAGAGTCGCCGGTCACCGAGCGCCTGAAGTCGTTCGGTGCGCAGATCTTTATCGGCCACCGCGCCGAAAACGCTGCCGAGGCTGATGTACTGGTGGTTTCCAGTGCCGTGAACACCTCCAACCCGGAAGTGGCCACCGCCCTTGAGCGCCGTATTCCGGTGGTGCCGCGCGCCGAGATGCTCGCCGAGCTGATGCGCTACCGCCACGGCATTGCCGTTGCCGGTACGCACGGCAAAACCACCACCACCAGCCTGATCGCTTCGGTGTTCGCCGCCGGTGGCCTGGACCCGACGTTCGTGATCGGTGGCCGTCTGAATGCAGCTGGCACCAACGCCCAGCTCGGCACCAGCCGCTACCTGATCGCCGAAGCCGATGAAAGTGACGCGAGCTTCCTGCACCTGCAGCCGCTGGTCGCGGTGGTTACCAACATCGACGAAGACCACATGGCAACCTACGACGGTGACTTCAACAAGTTGAAGAAAACCTTCGTCGAGTTCCTGCACAACCTGCCGTTCTACGGTCTGGCGGTGGTATGCCTGGACGATCCGGTAGTGCGTGAAATCCTGCCGCAGGTCAAGCGTCCGACCGTGACCTACGGCTTCAGCGAAGACGCTGACGTGCGCGCGATCAATGTGCGCCAGGAAGGCATGCAAACCTTCTTCACCGTGCTGCGCCCTGACCGCGAGCCGCTGGATGTCTCGGTGAACATGCCGGGCAACCACAACGTGCTCAACTCTCTGGCGACCATCTGCATTGCCTCCGATGAGGGCGTCAGCGATGAAGCCATCGTTGAAGGCCTGTCGCGTTTTGCCGGTGTTGGTCGTCGCTTCCAGGTCTACGGCCAACTGCCGGTAGACGGCGGCGACGTGATGCTGGTCGACGACTACGGTCATCACCCGACCGAAGTGGCCGCCGTGATCAAAGCCGTGCGCGGTGGCTGGCCGGAGCGCCGCCTGGTGATGGTGTACCAACCGCACCGCTACAGCCGTACCCGCGATCTGTACGACGATTTCGTCAATGTATTGGCCGATGCCAACGTGCTGCTGCTGATGGAAGTCTACCCGGCCGGTGAAGAGCCGATCCCGGGCGCCGACAGCCGCAAGCTATGCAACAGCATCCGCCAGCGTGGCCAGTTGGACCCGATCTACATCGAGCGCGGTGTGGACCTGGCGCCCATCGTCAAGCCGCTGCTGCGTGCCGGCGACATCCTGCTGTGCCAGGGCGCCGGTGATATCGGTGGCCTCGCGCCTAAATTGCTCGCGAGCCCCTTGTTCGCAACTGCGCAGGGGAAGTCGAAATGACCACGAACTACGACGCCCTGTTTTCCACGATCACGCCTGCCGACTTCGGCCGCGTAGCGGTGCTGTTTGGCGGCAAGAGTGCAGAGCGTGAAGTCTCGCTCAAGTCCGGCAATGCCGTGCTTGAGGCACTGCAAAGCGCCGGCGTGAATGCGTTCGGTATCGACGTGGGCGATGATTTCCTCGCCCGCCTGCAGGCCGAAAAAATCGACCGTGCCTTTATCATCCTGCACGGTCGCGGCGGTGAAGACGGCAGCATGCAAGGCTTGCTCGAGTGCGCTGGCATCCCTTACACCGGCAGCGGCATTCTTGCCTCGGCACTGGCGATGGACAAGTTGCGCACCAAGCAGGTGTGGCACAGCCTGGGTATTCCAACCCCACGTCACAGCGTGCTGTGCAGCGAAGACGATTGTATTTCTGCAGCCAAGGAACTGGGCCTGCCTTTGATCGTCAAACCAGCCCATGAAGGCTCCAGTATCGGCATGGCCAAAGTGAACTCGGCCGCCGAATTGATCGACGCATGGAAGGCGGCAAGTACCTACGATTCGCAAGTGTTGGTGGAACAGTGGATCCAAGGTCCCGAGTACACCATCGCCACCCTGCGTGGCCAGGTATTGCCGCCTATCGCATTGGGCACGCCCCACACCTTTTACGATTACGACGCCAAGTACGTGGCTTCCGATACTCAGTACCGGATCCCGTGTGGCCTTGACGCAACCAAGGAACAGGAATTGATGGACCTCACGGCGAAAGCCTGTGAGGCGCTGGGTATCGCCGGTTGGGCGCGGGCAGACGTGATGCAGGATGACCAGGGGAATTTCTGGTTCCTTGAAGTCAACACTGCGCCGGGTATGACCGATCACAGCCTGGTACCTATGGCAGCCCGTGCAGCCGGTCTGGATTTCCAGCAGTTGGTGCTGGCGATCCTCGCTGACAGCATTGAGCCAAGAGGCTAAACACATGAACGGCGCATCGCTTCGTCATCAGCCCCCACCAGCACCCGGCCGCAAGCCGGTGCCACGGGGTGCCAGCCGGATGGTGGCTAAAGAGCCGATGTCGGCGCGCCTGCCGAAAGCCAACTTTGGTTTCCTCAAGGCGCTGTTCTGGCCGGTGCTGCTGGTGGCGTTGGGCTTTGGCACATACGAGGGTGCGCAGCGCCTGTTGCCGTATGCCGACCGGCCGATCACCAAGATCAGTGTGCAGGGCGACTTGAGCTACATCAGCCAGCAAGCGGTACAGCAGCGCATCGGCCCGTACCTGGCGGCGAGCTTCTTTACCATCGACCTGGCCGGTATGCGCTCGGAGCTGGAGCAGATGCCGTGGATCGCCCATGCCGAAGTGCGCCGCGTGTGGCCGGACCAGGTGACGATCCGCCTGGAAGAACAACTGCCCGTGGCCCGTTGGGGCGATGAAGCGCTGTTGAACAACCAGGGCCAGGCGTTCACCCCGCGTGAGCTGGCCAACTATGAGCACCTGCCGCAGCTGTTCGGGCCGCAGCGGGCGCAACAGCAAGTGATGCAGCAGTACCAGGCCTTGAGCCAGATGCTGCGGCCACTGGGCTTCTCCATCGCACGCCTGGAATTGCGTGAGCGGGGCAGCTGGTTTTTGACTACCGGGGCAGGCAGTTCCGGCCCGGGCATCGAGTTGTTGCTGGGACGCGACCGCTTGGTGGAAAAGATGCGCCGCTTTATTGCCATCTATGACAAGACCTTGAAAGAACAGATTACGAACATTGCGAGCGTCGACCTGCGTTACGCCAACGGCCTGGCCGTCGGCTGGCGTGAACCAGCTGCGCCGACGACAGCCAAACCCGCTGTCGCGAAGAATTAAGAAGAGGCAGGACCCATGGCAAACGTGCAAAGCGGAAAAATGATCGTCGGTCTCGATATCGGCACCTCCAAGGTGGTGGCGCTGGTCGGCGAGGTCGGGGAAGACGGTGTTATCGAAATCGTCGGTATCGGCACGCATCCGTCCCGGGGCCTGAAGAAGGGCGTGGTGGTGAACATCGAGTCCACCGTGCAATCGATCCAGCGCGCCATTGAAGAAGCGCAGCTGATGGCCGGCTGCCGGATTCACTCGGCGTTTGTCGGCGTGGCCGGCAACCATATCCGCAGCCTGAATTCCCACGGCATCGTGGCCATCCGCGACCGTGAAGTCAGCTCGGCGGACCTTGAGCGTGTACTCGACGCGGCCCAGGCTGTGGCGATCCCGGCTGACCAGCGCGTGCTGCACACCCTGCCGCAGGACTACGTGATCGACAACCAGGAAGGCGTTCGCGAGCCGCTGGGCATGTCGGGCGTACGTCTGGAAGCCAAGGTTCACGTGGTGACCTGCGCCGTCAACGCTGCACAGAACATTGAAAAATGCGTGCGCCGCTGCGGTCTGGAAATCGACGACATCATTCTTGAGCAGTTGGCGTCGGCCTACTCGGTATTGACCGACGACGAAAAAGAGCTGGGCGTGTGCCTTGTCGACATCGGCGGCGGCACCACCGACATCGCGATCTTCACCGAGGGTGCGATCCGTCACACCGCCGTGATCCCGATTGCCGGCGACCAGGTCACCAACGACATCGCCATGGCGCTGCGTACACCGACCCAGTACGCCGAAGAAATCAAGATTCGCTATGCCTGCGCCCTGGCCAAACTGGCCGGTGCCGGTGAAACCATCAAGGTGCCAAGTGTCGGCGACCGCCCACCGCGTGAGCTGTCGCGCCAGGCCCTGGCCGAGGTGGTCGAGCCACGCTACGACGAGCTGTTCACCCTGATCCAGGCTGAGCTGCGCCGCAGCGGTTACGAAGATTTGATCCCGGCCGGCATCGTGCTGACCGGTGGCACCTCGAAGATGGAAGGCGCGGTCGAACTGGCTGAGGAAATCTTCCACATGCCGGTCCGCCTGGGCGTGCCCCATGGCGTGAAAGGCCTGGGCGACGTAGTGCGCAACCCGATTTATTCCACCGGTGTGGGCTTGCTGTTGTACGGGCTGCAAAAGCAGACCGACGGCATTTCCCTGTCGGGCCCGAGCATTCGTGACAGCTACCGCGGTGGCGACGATGAAGCCAAAGCGCCGTTGTTCGAGCGCTTGCAGGCTTGGGTGAAAGGCAATTTCTAAAGATTTACCGCAACACCGTAATAAGCAGTAGGCGAAAAAACTAGAGAAAACGAAAGGAGAGGGAACATGTTCGAACTCGTAGACAACATCCCCGCAAGCCCGGTTATCAAAGTAATCGGTGTCGGCGGTGGCGGCGGCAACGCTGTCAACCACATGGTCAAGAGCAACATTGAAGGCGTTGAATTCATCTGCGCCAACACTGATGCCCAGGCGCTGAAAAGCATCGGCGCGCGGACCATCCTGCAATTGGGCACAGCTGTGACCAAAGGCCTCGGCGCTGGCGCCAACCCGGAAGTCGGCCGTCAAGCCGCGCTGGAAGACCGCGAGCGTATTGCTGAAGTGCTGCAAGGCACCAACATGGTGTTCATCACCACCGGCATGGGCGGCGGTACCGGTACAGGTGCGGCCCCGATCATTGCCGAAGTGGCCAAGGAAATGGGGATTCTGACCGTTGCTGTCGTAACGCGTCCGTTCCCGTTCGAAGGTCGCAAGCGCATGCAGATTGCCGACGAAGGTATCCGTCTGCTGTCTGAAAGCGTTGACTCGTTGATCACCATTCCCAACGAGAAGCTGCTGACTATCCTGGGCAAGGACGCAAGCCTGCTGTCCGCATTTGCCAAGGCTGACGATGTTCTGGCCGGTGCCGTTCGCGGTATTTCCGACATCATCAAGCGCCCAGGCATGATCAACGTCGACTTTGCCGACGTACGTACCGTGATGAGCGAAATGGGCATGGCGATGATGGGCACTGGCTGCGCCAGCGGTCCGAACCGTGCACGTGAAGCTACTGAAGCGGCGATCCGCAACCCATTGCTCGAAGACGTGAACCTGCAAGGCGCACGCGGCATCCTGGTGAACATCACCGCCGGTCCTGACCTGTCCCTGGGTGAGTACTCCGACGTGGGTAGCATCATCGAAGCCTTCGCTTCCGAGCACGCGATGGTCAAAGTCGGTACCGTTATCGATCCGGACATGCGTGATGAACTGCACGTGACCGTGGTTGCTACCGGCCTGGGCGCAAAAATCGAGAAGCCTGTAAAGGTCATCGACAATACCGTTCACACCGGCCACAACAGTCACGCCAGCCAGCAAGCTGCCGCTCCAGCGCCTGCGCGCCAGGAATTGCCGTCGGTGAACTACCGTGATCTGGACCGTCCGACCGTGATGCGCAACCAGGCTCAGGCCGGTGCTGCGGCGTCCCGTAGCCCGAATCCGCAAGATGATCTGGACTACCTGGACATCCCGGCATTCCTGCGTCGTCAGGCCGATTAATGGAATGTATCAGGGCTATGAAGGTGATTGGTGTTCAGCAAAGGTCTGGTCTGTTATTATCGCCAGCCTTTGTTGATACCAGTTCGCAATTTGCGCTGAAGCGGTCCAAGCCATGATTAAACAACGCACCCTGAAGAATATTATCCGTGCCACAGGTGTAGGTCTGCACTCCGGGGAGAAGGTATACCTGACCCTCAAGCCCGCGCCTGTCGACACCGGCATCGTGTTTGTTCGTGCCGACCTGGACCCTGTGGTGCAGATTCCTGCTCGCGCGGAAAACGTTGGCGAAACCACTATGTCGACCACACTGGTCAACGGTGACGTCAAAGTGGACACGGTGGAGCACTTGCTCTCGGCCATGGCTGGCCTGGGCATCGATAACGCCTACGTCGAGCTCTCCGCGTCCGAAGTCCCTATCATGGATGGCAGCGCTGGACCCTTCGTATTCTTGATTCAATCTGCCGGCCTGGAAGAACAGGACGCAGCCAAGAAGTTCATACGCATTCTGCGGGAAGTGACAGTAGAAGACGGCGACAAGCGCGCCACCTTCGTCCCGTTCGAAGGCTTTAAAGTGAGCTTTGAGATCGATTTCGATCACCCGGTATTCCGTGACCGCACACAAAGTGCAAGCGTGGATTTTTCCAGCACTTCGTTCGTAAAAGAAGTCAGCCGCGCCCGTACCTTTGGTTTCATGAGTGACATCGAGTACCTGCGCAAGCACAACCTCGCACTCGGCGGCAGCGTTGAAAACGCCATCGTGGTCGACGCGGATGGTGTACTGAACGAAGACGGCCTTCGCTATGAAGACGAATTTGTGAAGCATAAAATCCTCGATGCAATCGGTGACCTCTACCTGCTGGGCAATAGCCTGATAGGCGAGTTCAAAGGCTTCAAGTCGGGCCACGCCCTTAACAACCAGCTGCTGCGCAAGTTGATTGCACAGACAGATGCTTGGGAAGTCGTGACCTTCGAAGATGCCAGCACCGCACCGATCTCTTACATGCGTCCCGTTGCGGCGGTGTAAGTAACAACTCTCTTCTTTAGTTTTGAAAGGCCACCTTCGGGTGGCCTTTTTTTATGCTTAAAAAATAGCAAGTTGCGCGGTAATGACATTGTCGTGAAACGTGTTGCAACTTTCGACGGTGTTTTTGTAGGAACTGATACTTTTTCGTGTACCACACAGTCTTCGTGAGGCCGTTGAATAAAGTACCAACAGCTAAACGAGTTTTGAATTAACGCGAGATCAGTGAATACATACCTATTACTGTTGAAGGAATACCGATCATGAACGCTATCGCTCCAGCCGCTGTATATCGCAGCCCTGACCCTCAGCAACAACACGTCAACAATAACCCACCCGAGCGCTCTTTTGCCGCGCCCTATACCGCGAATGTGTTCGGCGGTGAAGCGAAGTTTCAGCCGATCCCCACGGTGTCTTTTTTTCCGCGAACCTATGCCACCATCGCCGCCAGGGTCACCCCGATAGCTGGCGGCCCGAGCGCGGGCGTGAGCGCAACGGCTCGGTTTGATCCCGTCATCAGCTTACGGCCCAATGACAGCGGCGGCCTCACCGTCAGCTTCGCACCCAAGATGCAGCTGGAAGTCGGCGGCAGTTTGAGGGCCGGCATTCCCAATATTTTAGGCACGGGTGTGGGTTTTAATGTGGGGGGCAGCGTTTCACAGCGATTTACGTTTGGCGCACCGGAATTCAGCGCCACTGTCCATCCAAGTGGTGAATTAAACTTTAACGCTAATTTGAAGCCTTCAATTGTCAGTCAGCAATCACTGAGTGTGAATGGCGGTCTTGAGGGCAGCCTTGCCAGTTCTGGCGTTAGTGTGGGCGGCGGCGTGAACCAAAGTGTTACGCATATGACTGGGCAACATATAAACGTCGGCGGGGCGGGTCTTCAATTCACACTGTCTCCCACTGGTAAACCGACTATCACGCAAAACGCCGACAACACATTATCCATCGCCAATAGTTATACCTTTTTCCCCCGGACAAGTATTAACGCGAATATTCGAGCAGGACAGGTGGGCGCCAATGGCGGAGCAGGCGTGTCACCGTCATTTACCCTTCAACACAAAGTTACTTTCAGTACCGACCTGACCAGCAAGTCCCCGCCAAAACACGAGTTTTCCGCAACATCGGGCGTTTCGGTCGATGGCTCCTTCGGTTTAAGCGTGTCTCTGTTGCCACCGCAGTTTCCATTGAGTGTTACAGCGCAAGTGGGTGCTGACCCGAGAGTCTCGGTGTCAGGAGGTGGCAGCTACACGCTGTAAAGGCTGCCGCTGTGAAAAATGTACTGACTCACTGTCATCAGCAGGAGGCACCGTCAGCGTCGGGATCAAACCCTAGCTGACGGTGCGGCGAGCGGTGACTGAGTGGCCCAGGTGGCAGGCTCTTCAGGGAAAGGCTGCGGCATCCACGATGCGGTTGCGCCCGCTGTGTTTGGCCTCATACAGCGCCTGATCCGCGCTCAGCAACAATGCCTCCAGCGATACGCGGCTGCGTTTGTCCCAGGTACTCATGCCGATACTCACCGTAATCGGCCGTTCGGCGCCGGCACACCGTGGCAAGTGCTCCACGCTGCTGCGGATATGCTCGGCGATCACCCAGGCGCCTTTGGCGTCGGTGTGCGGCAGCACCACGGCAAACTCCTCCCCGCCATAACGCGCCGCCAGGTCAGCCGGGCGGCGGATGTTGTCTTCAATGACCCTGGCCACCGTGCGCAGAGCCTCGTCACCGCCGTGGTGACCATGGCGGTCGTTGAAGGCCTTGAAGTGATCCACGTCGATCATCAGCAGCGTCAGCGGTTCGGTCGAGCGTTGCGCGCGGTCCCATTCCAGGCGCAGGCGCTGATCGAGGATGCGACGGTTTGCCAGGCCGGTCAGCGCATCGGTGGCTGCCAGTTCTGACAGCACTTGCTCGGCGCGGTGGCGGCGGCGCAGCTCGTTGCTGAGCATCCAACTCAGCCACAGCAGACCGATGCACAGCACGCCCGTCGCCAGGCTGATCAGCAAGGCCGCGCGTTTCCATTGGGCAAATACCTCATCGGTGGACAGTGCCACCGCGACGATCAGCGGCAAATTGCCGACCGTGGAAAAGCTGTACAGCCGCTCTCGGTGGTCAACACTGGAGACGCCGCGAAAGCTGCCATCGCGCTCCTTGAGCATGCGCCCGGCATTTGGCTGCTGGCTCAGGTCCTTGTCGATCATGTCCACTTCGAGCATGGGATGCTGCGCCAGCAGAATGCCCTGCTGGTTGATCAGGTTGATGGTGCTGTTGCTGCCGATATTCAGGCTGCTGAACAGCTGGTGAAAATAAGACAAGCGCATGGAGGCCACCGCCACCCCCTGAAAGCGCCCGTCCGGCCCGGAAACGCGGCGGCTGAACGCAATGCGCCATTGGTCGTCGCACACGCAGCGCGCCATGAACGGGCGGCTGATGTACAGCCCGATGTCGGGGTCTTTGCGCTGCACCTGGAAATAATCGCGATCAGCGAAGTTGCCGGACTTGGGCGTGAGCAGGGACGAGTCGGCGATCACCTCGCCATTGGCGTCCAGCAGCAGGATGTCGCCCTTGTAGGGCGCGGCCGCGGAGCGGTCGAACTGCACCAGATGGCGGATATCGGCGGAGACGCTTTGCAGGTCGTTGCGCTCGGTGGCGGCGATCAGGCCCTTGAGGGCCATGTCATAGAGCTCGACGTTGCGCAGTACATCGGCGTCGATCAGTTGGGTGATGTTGTTCGCGGTGCGCGTGGCGGTCTGCAGGGTATTGGCGTGTTCGCGAATCAGCAGCACCGCCACGATCGCCACGATCAGCAGGGCCGTGAGGACACTGCCAAGGATCAGCAGGCGTTCCGGGCGACGTGTAGAGCGAGAAAGGCTCGGGCTCATCGGGCGTACTTCTGCGTCGAGGATGCCATTAGCGTAGTCCGTGTACGGCGTTGCAGCAGGTCAGGGCCCGGTGGCCTCCACAATCCGGTTTCGCCCACTGTGCTTGGCCTCATACAGTGCCTGATCCGCGTGCAACAGCAGCGTCTCGAGTGACAGGTGACTGCGTTTATCCCAGGTACTCATGCCGATACTCACGGTGATCGGCTGTTCAGCGCCGGCGACGCGCGGCAGGTGCTCGACGCCGCTGCGGATATGCTCGGCGATCACCCAGGCGCCCTTGGCGTCGGTGTCCGGCAGCACCACCGCAAACTCTTCCCCGCCATACCGCGCGGCCAGATCGGCGGGACGACGGATGTTGTTGGCGATCACCTGGGCGACCGTGCGCAGTGCCTCATCACCGCCGTGGTGGCCGTGGCGGTCGTTGAAAGCCTTGAAATGGTCTACGTCGATCATCAACAGCGTCAGTGGCTCGGTGGAGCGCTGCGCGCGGTCCCATTCCAGGCGCAGTCGCTGGTCCAGAGTGCGACGGTTGGCCAGGCCGGTCAGGTCATCGGTGGCGGCCAGCTCCGACAGCACTTGCTCGGCGCGATAGCGACGGCGCAGTTCGCGGCGCAGCATCCAGGTCAGCCATAACAGGCCAATGCAGAGCACGCCGGTGGCGCCGCTGGTGAGCAGCGCGGCGCGTTTCCACGGGGCGAACACGTCTTCGCTGGCCAGCGCCACCACCACAATCAGCGGTAATTCACCGACATTGGTGAAGGTGTACAAACGCTCGCTGCCAGTGATGGCCGAGATCGCCCGAAAGCTGCCTTCGCCTTCGCGCAGTATGCGTTTGAAGTTGGGCCGATCGCTGAGGTCCCTGTCGATCATGTCGCGCTCCAGCAACGGCTGCTGGGCGAGAAGAATCCCCTGGTTGTTCAGCAGGTTCACCGAGCTGCCATTGCCGATGGTGAGGCGGTTGAACAATTGATCGAAATACGCCAGGCGCATCGTTGCCACCGCGACACCGGCAAACTCGCCGTCCGGCCCCGTGACGCGGCGACTGAATGCGATGCGCCAGACTTGATCGCAGTTGCAGCGAATCCTGAAAGGGCGGCTGATAAACAGGCCGGCCTGGGCATTCTGTCGATGCGCCTGGAAGTAATCGCGGTTAGCGAAATTGCGTGGCGTTGGCCACAGCGTCGAGGAGTCGGCAACCACTGCACCGTTGGCATCCAGCAACAGCACTTCGCCTTTGAAGGGCGCTGCGGTGGACTGGTCAAACTGCACCATGTGCCGGATGTCCGGTGACGCCTGCGCCAGGTCCTTGCGGGTGGTGGCCTTGATCAGACCCTCCAGCGCCAGGTCATAGAGCTCGACGTTACGCAGCACGTCAGCATTGATCAGTTGGGTGATGTTGGTGGTCGCGCGCTGGGCGGCCTGGACGGTGCTGGCGTGTTCGCGGTTCAGCAGCGCCGCGACGATAATCACAATCAGGGTGACGGTCAGGCTACTGCCCAGAATCAGCAAAAGCTCCGAGCGTGCAGGTAAAGAAGGAGGGCGGAGTTGACTCATCGCGCAGACTTCAACAGATAAGATACTGGCAGTTTAGTTCTACGCGATGAAAATTAGGGCATGGGCTAAAAAAGAAAGATTGGCGGGTTAGAACACATTGATCGGGTAGTCCACGATCACCCGGTATTCGTCCACATCCCGATCCACCGCCGCGTAGCCATTTCCGCCGCGGTTGGTCGCCCATTGCAGGCGCACGGCCAAGTCCTTGGCTTTGCCGCCTTGCACCACGTACTTCAAATCGATGTCGCGCTCCCAGTGTTTGGCGTCCTTGCCATCGGCGCTGTACCAGGCGCTGTAGCCACGGCTGTTGGGGTCGACCTTGGTCAGGTCGGTCTTGCCGCTGATGTAGGAAACGGCAGACGTCAGCCCTGGCATGCCCAGGCCTGCGAAGTCATAGGCGTACTTGAGTTTCCACGAGCGCTCGTTGGGGCCGTTGAAGTCCGAGTATTGCTGGGAGTTGTCCAGGTAGACGCTGTCGCCCTGGCTGATGTAGTCGAACGGCGTGTTGCCGTTGACCCGCTGGTAGGCGGCGGTGAGGCTGTGGTTGCCCACGCCCACGGTGAAATGCAGGCTGTAGGTGTTGTTGTCGATGCTGCCCAGCAGCGACCGGCCGGTGTCTTGGGTGTGGTAGTAGTGCAGGCCGGGGTTGAGGCTGACCAGGTCGTTCAGCGCGTAGGTGTAATCCAGGTCGTAGTAGTACTGGTGCCACACGTCCTTGAGTTCGGAAGCGTACAGGTTGCTGGTGACGCCCGGGATGGCGCTGAACGACACACCGGCCCAGTTCAGGTGCTGGCTGTCGGCGTGGTCTGGCAGCGCGCCGTAGCTGGTGCCGATGCGCCGGTGGCCGCTCTGGTTGTAGAGCTTGGTGAAGCTGGCCTGGCCGCCTTCAAGCATCCAGCCGTCGAAGCTGTGGTTGGTCAGGCTTACGCCGCGGAAATCCTGCGGCAGCATGCGGGTCATGCCGCCGGCGATTACCGGGTTGTTGAGGAACAGGTCGCCGGCTTTCAGCTCGGTGTCGAAGGCGCGCATTTTCAAGGTGCCGCCTGCGGTGGAGAACGAGCCGGGCGCTTTGCCGTTGCCGCTGCCATACGGCAGGATGCTGGAGCCGTCGGTGCCGCCACCGCCGTCGAGCTTGAGGCCGAGCATGGCGTTAAGGTCCAGGCCGAGGCCGACGGTGCCCTGGGTGTAGCCGGATTCGAAGGTGCCGATGAAGCCTTGGCCCCATTCCTTGCTGTCATCGGTGTGGATGTCGCGACGGTCGCGGTTCATGTAGTAATTGCGGGTGTTGATCTTGAGGCTTGCGCCGTTGACGAAACCGTCGGCGGGGGTGGTGTCTGCCGCTTGGGCCAGGGGGGCGATCGTTGTTGCAATCGCTAGGAATAGCGGGGTGAACGTCAGCGAGTTCTTCACCGGTGGAGCTCCTTTGGTCAATCGTAAGCGGCCAATGTCGTGGGGGTGTGCCTGGCCTTTTTTTACCGCAAAAAAAAGCCGCTGAAGTCAGCGGCTTTGAACAGATTCCCAGTGTAGAGCCCTGGAAATAAGTCGAGGGAAATTTGGGTGAGCGGGAAGCTGTGGTTGCCGTCGCGCTCAACGGTGCGTCAAATTAGCGCAGGTGAGCGGTGCGGTACAGAGTGTAACAAGATAATGACTGTTGCCCAAATTGCAACAGTCGCGGGGGGCTTTTGTAGGGGGAGTGAGTACATATCCGTTGCTGCGGTAACGGCGGCTGGCGGTTCCGCTCTTACAGCGGGTCACTTTTGGCAAACGCCCTGTACGGACCGGACACATGGTTGACGGGTGTGCGGGGACATGGTGGACACTTTTGGCGAGCCAACTTCGCCGGAAAGCCATCATGCCCTGGGACACGAGAGATACCATGAGCCTGAAAGAAGAGTTCATTGCCTTAGCACGGCAACCCGGCAGCAATAAACGAGAGCTGTGTCGACGGTTCGGCATCAGTCCGCAAACGGCCTATAAGTGGTTGAAACGCTATGAAATGCATGGGCAGTCTGGGCTGCAAGAGAAATCCCGAAAACCTGCGACTAGCCCAAAGCTAACCGCGCCAGCTTTGGAGGCGCAGGTCATAGCGCTTAGGCAAGCACATCCCGCTTGGGGCGGACGCACAATCAGCAGCCTTTTGAAAAAGCAGATTGCTCCTAGCACCGTCACCAATGTTTTGCACCGATGCGGGCTGATTCAGCTTGTTCAGAAGGAACAAGAAGCAAAGCTGAGATTTGAACACGATGCACCTAACGATCTTTGGCAGATGGATTTCAAAGGGCACTTCCCGACACAAGAAGGCCGATGCCATCCCCTGACGTTGTTGGACGATCACTCACGATTCAATTTGGCGATTCAAGCTTGTGATAACGAGCGTGGAATCACGGTGAAGGAAAAGATGATCGAGGTATTTCAGCGCTTTGGGTTACCGGCTCGCATCAACGTTGACAATGGACCACCATGGGGCTCGCCACGCAACCCTGGGGAAATCACAGAACTAAGTATCTGGTTGATTCGCTTGGGGATCAGGATCAGCTTCAGTCGTCCTTACCACCCTCAAACCAATGGAAAGATTGAACGTTTTCATCGTTCACTCAAAGCGGAGGTGCTTGATGGGCGTCAATTCTCTACGATCAAGGATGCTCAAACAGCGTTTGATCAATGGCGTGAGGTCTATAACTTAAAACGCCCTCACCAAGCACTGGATTACAAGGTGCCTATGGACCGGTACCGAGCAAGCCCTTGGGCTTATCCGCAGCAGCTATCGGAATTTGAATATGGGCCGGATGATGTGCTGGCCAAGGTTTATCACAGCCGATTTCGCTTTCAGAAACGTTATTTCAGCATCGCCAAGGGGCTGGTTGGGCAGCACATCGCAGTTCGACCCAACCCTGAAAGTGACGGGCTCTTTGACGTCTACTTCTGCCACCACTTCCTACGAACGATCGACATGAGCAAACCTGACTATGGTTCATAATGTGTCAACCATGTCCCCGCACATGTGTCCACCATGTGTCCGGTCCGTACAGCAAACGCCCCAAAAGTAACCAAAAGGTCTTTGCCCCACCACTCGGTGCCTCGCTTAGGCTCGGCATGCCCTCACTCCGGCTTGAATCCGTGGGCCGCCGCGACGGGCCATCCATGGCCCAACACGGCTAACCCGGCGTCCTGCCGGGTTACCCACGGATTCAAGCCTGCGTTCGGCCAGCGTGGTTGACGGGGCCTGTCAGATCAAAAGCAAGATCAAAAGCAGAGCACGGCGGCCTAGTAGCCGACCTGAGTGGTAGAAGCAAAAGCAGGGCAACAGCAGATCAACACACCTCTATCTGATGTACTGAGCTCCAAATGTGGGAGCGGGCTTGCCCGCGAATGCGGTGGGTCAGTCAGCTCATGTGTCACTGGCACACTGGCTTCGCGAGCAAGCCCGCTCCCACAATTTCACCGAGTTCAGCCTCCACCACCGCACTGCTTTGCTTTTCTGTGGGAGCTGGCTTGCCTGCGATGCAGACAACTCGGTGTGTCAGGCATAACCAGTTGATGCCATCGCAGGCAAGCCAGCTCCCACATTTGATTGAGTTCAGCTTCCAAAATCAGGTCGGCTGTCAGGCCGCCTCGGTTTTGCTTCTACCACTCAGGTCGGCTGTCAGGCCGCCTCGGTTTTGCTTCTACCACTCAGGTCGGCTACTAGGCCGCCGTGCTGTAGATTTTGATCTTGATCTTAGGCGCCCCGTTAAACCACGCTGGCCGGAGTGAGGGCACACCGAGCCTAAGCGAGGTGCCGAGTGGTGGGGCAAGAGCCTTTTGGTTACTTTTGGGCTCTTTTCAAAAGTGACCCGCCGTAAGGGCGGAACCCCAAAGCGGCCATCACCCAAATAACGGATATACCCCCAGCAAACCACCCCCTACACCGGCAGGGTTATGCCAAACGTATTTCCCCCACCCTCACTGCGCACAAACACATCCCCGCCGTGCATCAAAGCGATCGCCTTCACAATCGCCAATCCCAGCCCATGATTCGCCCCGCTGTTGCTGCGCGACGCATCTACCCGATAAAACCGCTCGAACAGCCGCGGCAAATGCTCACTGGCAATCGCATCCCCAGGGTTGGTCACCCCAATCGCCACCTGATGTTCCTGCACCTCAATATCCACCTCAATAACCTGCCCCGCCGCGGTGTGCTGCACGGCATTACTGAGCAGATTAATCAACGCGCGGCGCAAGTGAGCTTTCTCGATCTGCACCAACGCATCGCCACGCACCCGCACTTGAACCTGGGCGTCTTCGAGGATGAAATCCAGGTAGTCGAGCGTGGTCGCCACTTCATCCGCCAGGGAGCTTTCGATCAGCTTGGTGGCCTTGCTGCCCTGGTCAGCACTGGCGAGAAACAGCATGTCATTGATGATCGAACGCAGCCGCTCCAACTCTTCAAGATTGGATTGCAGCACCTCGAAATAATGCTCGGCCGAACGCCCGCGCGTCAGCGCCACCTGCGTCTGGCCGATCAGGTTGGTCAGCGGCGAACGCAGCTCATGGGCCACATCGGCATTAAACGATTCCAGGCGCGAATAAGCTTGTTCCACCCGATCCAGCGTGGAGTTGAATGAATTGACGAACTGGCTCAGCTCCGGCGGCAACGGCGACAGTTGCAAGCGCCCCGAGAGCTTGGGCGGCGCAAGCTTCTGCGCTTCATCCGAGAGTTTGCCCAACGGCTTGAGGCCGATGCGCGACACCCAGAACCCCAACAGCGCCGCCAGCACCACGCCGACAAACGCCAGGCCAATCAACGCCACCAGCAACTGGTGCTGAGTCGCGCGGAAGTTTTCAGTGTCGATGGCGATCATAAAGCGCAGCGGCGGGCGCTGTTCTTTCGCCGCGAACTGGCTCACCAACACCTTGAACGGGTACTCGCGCCCCGGCAGGCGCAAGTCGCGCTTACCGGTCGGCCCTGCGGCGAACGCGCGGATCTGCGCATCCGGGTTGCCGTACTCGTAGTTCGGATCGCTGCTCACCACCCAGAAGCGGATGCGCTTGTCTTCCTCGCCGAGCAATTTCAGTTTGGCGGTGATTTTCGCCCAATGGTCCGGCGTGCCAAAGCGGTTCACCGAGGATTCGAGCACGCTGTAGCGCGCATCCAGCTCGGCGCCCGGCAACAACCCAAGGCCGCGGTCCACTTGCTGGTACAGCGCGCCGCCGATCAACACGAAGATCAGCAGCGCCACCAGCGTGAACATGCCGCTCAGGCGCAGGGCGATGGAGTTAGCCGACACTGCGGTTCTCCAGCACATACCCCATGCCGCGAATGGTGTGCAGCAGTTTGTGCTCGAACGGCCCGTCGAGCTTGGCGCGCAGGCGCTTGATCGCCACTTCGACGACGTTGGCGTCGCTGTCGAAATTGATGTCCCAGACCATCTCGGCAATTGCCGTTTTCGAGAGGATTTCACCCTGGCGCCGCGCCAATACGCTGAGCAGCGAAAACTCCTTGGCGGTCAAGTCCAGGCGCAGGCCGTTGCGGCTGGCCTTGCGGCTGATCAAATCGATCCACAAGTCAGCGACGGTGACCTGCACCGGCTCATGCCCGCCGCTGCGGCGGGTTAGCGCTTGCAGGCGCGCCACCAGTTCGAGGAACGAAAACGGTTTGCCCAAATAGTCGTCGGCGCCTTCACGCAAGCCGCGAATGCGGTCTTCCACGCGCTCGCGTGCGGTGAGCATGATCACCGGTGTTTGCTTGCGCGCCCGCAGCGCGCGCAACACGCCGAAGCCGTCGAGGCCGGGCAGCATCACGTCGAGCACGATCACCGCGTAATCGTTCTCCAGCGCCAGGTGCAAGCCCTCGACGCCTTCACGCGCCACATCGACGGTGTAGCCCTGTTCCGTCAGGCCACGGTGCAAGTAGTCCGCCGTTTTTTCTTCATCTTCAATAATCAGGACGCGCATGACCCCGCCTTCAGTGTGTGGTCGCCAGCGCCAGCGCTGGTTTGGGCCTGTGGAAAAACTTCTCAAGGTACAAGTATATGACCGGCGTGGTGAACAGCGTCAGCGCCTGGCTCACCAGCAAGCCGCCGACCACCGCAATCCCCAGCGGCTGGCGCAACTCCGCGCCCGGGCCGGAGCCGAGCATCAGCGGTACCGCGCCGAGCAGGGCGGCGAGGGTGGTCATGATGATCGGCCGGAACCGCGTGACGCAGGCTTCATAAATCGCCTCCTCGGGCGGCAGCCCGCGCACGCGCTGGGCGTCCAGGGCAAAGTCGATCATCAGGATGCCATTCTTCTTCACGATACCGATCAGCAACACCAGGCCGATCAGGGCCATGATCGAAAAGTCCTGGCCCAGCAGCCACAGCATGATCAGCGCGCCCAAGCCTGCTGAAGGCAAGGTCGAGATGATCGTCAGCGGGTGCACGAAACTCTCGTACAACACACCCAGAATAATGTAGACCGCCACCAGCGCCGCAAGGATCAGCCAGGGCTGGCTGGCCAGCGAACTCTGGAACGCCTGGGCCGCGCCCTGGAACGTGCCGATCATGGTGGACGGCATGCCGATTTCGTTCTTGGCCTGGTTAAGCATGATCACCGCATCGCCCAACGCCACGCCAGGCGCAAGGTTGAACGACAGGTTGGCGGCCGGGAACATGCCGTCATGGCTGATCGACAAGGGCCCCACGGTGGGCGGGTCGACCTTGGCCAGCGCCGACAGTGGCACCATCTCGTTGGTCAGCGGCGAGCGCAGGTAGAAGTAGTTCAGGCTCTCGGCCTTGCCGCGTTGCTGGGTGTCGAGTTCCAGCACCACTTGGTACTGGTTGATTTCGGTCTGGAACTCGTTGATCTGGCGCTGACCGAAGGCGTCATACAGCGCCTGGTCGACATCGGTGGCGGTCAGGCCGAAGCGCGCGGCGGCCTGGCGGTCGATGCTGATGTGGGTGATGCTGCCGCCCAGTTGCAGGTCGTTGGACAGGTCGCGAAAGGCCGGGTTGGCGCGCAGTTTTTCAGTCAGGCGCTGGGTCCAGGTGTTCAGCGTCGGGCCGTCGTTGCTCTTGAGCACGTATTGGTACTGGGCGCGGCTCGGGCCGGAGCTTAAGTTGATGTCCTGGCCGGCGCGCAGGTACAGCACGATGCCCGGCACCTTGGCCAGTTTCGGGCGGATGCGGTCGATGAACTGGCTGGCGGACACGTCGCGATCACCGCGGTCTTTCAAGGCGATCCAGAAGCGGCCGTTGGCGATGGTCTGGTTGCTGCCGGTCACGCCCACCGAGTGGGAAAACGCTTCCACCGCCGGGTCGGCCTTGACGATCTCGGCCAGGGCTTTGTGCTTGGCGACCATGTCCGGGTACGACACGTCGGCCGCGGCCTCGCTGGTGCCGAGCACGAAGCCGGTGTCCTGCACCGGGAAGAAACCCTTGGGGATAAAGATGTAGCCGACCACGGCCAGGGCCAGGGTCACCATGAAGATCGCCGCCATCGTGCGTTGATGGGCCAACGCGCGACGCAGGTTGCGCGCGTAGCCGGCCAGCAGGCGTTCGCTGAAACCGGGTTTGTCGTGGGCGTGATGGGTGGGCGCGCGCATGAACAGCGCGGCCAGCGTCGGCGCCAGCGTCAGTGACACCACCACCGAAATCAGGATGGTCGAGGTGGCCGTCAGCGCAAACTCCTTGAACAGCCGTCCGACCACGCCGCCCATGAACAGCAGCGGAATAAACGCCGCCACCAGCGAGAAGCTGATCGACACCACCGTAAAGCCAATCTCGCCGGAACCCTTGATCGCCGCTTCGCGTTTATCGAGGCCCGCCTCCAGATGGCGGTGAATGTTCTCCACCACCACGATGGCGTCGTCCACCACAAAGCCCACGGCGATTACGATCGCCACCAGCGTGAGGTTGTTCAGGCTGAAACCCAGTACATACATCAGCGCAAAACTGGCGATCAGCGACACGCCGAGCACGCTGGACACGATCATCGTCGCCGACAATTGACGCAGGAACAGCGCCATCACCGCCACCACCAGCAAGATGGCAATCAGCAACGTCACTTCCACTTCATGCAACGAGGCGCGAATCGTCTTGGTGCGGTC
The DNA here is from genome assembly GCF_044875395.1 of Pseudomonas sp. HT11. Lineage (NCBI taxonomy): Bacteria > Pseudomonadati > Pseudomonadota > Gammaproteobacteria > Pseudomonadales > Pseudomonadaceae > Pseudomonas > Pseudomonas sp. HT11. The sequence goes on from NZ_CP173217.1 coordinate 1,094,593, forward strand.
GGTCAACACGCTGACCTGCACCGAGGCCGGCAACATGCCTTCCAGGCGCGGCAGCTCGGCTTGAATGCGGTCCACGGTTTCGACAATGTTGGCGCCGGGCTGGCGCGAAATCACCAGGTTCACGCCGGGCGTGTCGCCCGACCAGGCCTGTACGTAGGCGTTTTCCGAACCGTTGATGACTTTGGCGATATCACGCAGTTGAACCGGTGCGCCGTTCTTGTAGGAAACAATCAACTGGCCGTATTCATCCGGGTGAAACAGCTGGTCGTTGGTCGACAGGGTCGACACGCTGTTCTCCCCGTAAATCGCGCCCTTGGCCAGGTTCAAACTCGATTGCTGAATAGCCAGACGCACATCGGCGAGGGTCAGGCCAATCGCCGCGAGTTTGTCGGGCGAAGCCTGTACGCGAATCGCCGGGCGCTGCTGGCCGGTGATGTTGATCTGGCCGACGCCGTCGATCTGGCTGATCTGACGGGCCAGCAAGGTCTCTACGTAGTCGCTGAGTTCGGTGCTGGGCATGCTGTCGGAACTGACGCTGAGGATCAGCACCGGGCTGTCCGCCGGGTTGACCTTCTTCCAGGTCGGCAGGCTTGGCATATCGCTGGGCAGCTTGCCGGAGGCGGTGTTGATCGCCGCTTGCACTTCCTGCGCGGCGGTATCGATGCTTTTGTTCAGGGTGAATTGCAGCGTCAGCAGGCTGGAGCCCAAGGCGCTGCTGGAGGTCATTTGCGTCATGCCGGGGATGGCACTGAATTGCACCTCCAGCGGGGTGGCCACCGACGATGCCATGGTGTCCGGGCTGGCGCCGGGCAGCTGCGCGGTGACCTGGATCGTCGGAAATTCCGCTTCTGGCAGTGGGGCGACGGCCAAGCGCGGGAAGGCAATCAACCCCAGCAGCACCAAGGCAAAGGTCAGCAGCAGGGTGGCGACCGGGTGGTCGACGCACCAGGCCGACGGCGAACGGCTGCCGCTCATGGCTGCACCTTGGCGTCTACCGTCTGGATGGCTTGTGGCGGCTCCTTGAGCACCTCGACCTGGGCGCCGGCCTTGAGCCGCGACTGGCCGTCGCTGACCAATACATCACCGGCCTGCACGCCCTTGATGATGTTCACGTCGCTGTCCTGATAGGCGATTTGCACCGGCACAATCTCGACCTTGTCACCGTTGACCCGGTACACGAAATGCGCATCCAGGCCGCGCTGCACCACGGTCGGCGGCACCACCAGGGCGTTCTTGTCGAGGGCGGTCTGGATCTTGATGGTCACCAGTTGCCCCGGCCACAGGCGCTGCGAAGCATTCTTGAACTCGGCCTTGGCGCGCAGCGTGCCGGTGGTGGAACTGATCTGGTTGTCGATCAGGCTCAGGTGGCCTTCACCGAGCAAGTCGCCGGTCTGGCCGTCGGTGTCGGCGCCCATGTAGGCATCGACGCTGGCTTGAGTCGGCGATGCGATCAGGCCTTGCAGGGTCGGCAGCATTTGTTGCGGCAGTGAGAACTCCACCGCAATCGGGTCGATTTGCGTCACGGAGAACAATCCCTGGGTATCGCTCATGCGCAGGAAGTTGCCTTCATCCACCGTGCGAATGCCGACGCGACCTGTCACCGGAGAGCGAATCTGGGTGTAGGAAAGCTGTACCTGAGCGGAGTCGATGGCAGCCTGGTTGCCTTGCGCCGTGGCTTTGAGCTGGTTGACCAAGGCTTGTTGCTGGTCGTAGGTCTGTTTTGACACGCCGTCGTCGATGCTCAATTCCTTGTAGCGCTTGAGGTTGACCAATGCCACTTGCAGTTGCGCCTGACTTTCCCCCAGTTGCGCCTTGGCCTGGTCGAGGCTCGCGCGGATTGAGCGGTCATCGATGGTGGCGAGCAGGTCGCCGGTTTTGACCAGTTGGCCTTCCTTGACCAACAACTTGGTGAGGATGCCGTCGATTTGCGGGCGGATCACCACGCTGTGCAACGACAGCACCGAGCCGATGCCGCTGACAAAGCGGGAAATGTCCTGTTGCACGACGCTCACCACCCGCACCGGGATTGCGCTCGGCGCCGCCAGTTTGGTCTTGGCGGGCCGGGTCACGGCCCAGGCTGCAATCGCCACTACCACGAGGACACCCACGGTCAGGGCGGTTTTTCGTTGAATGTGCATGGGGTGAGGCGCCGGGGCAAAGGGGTGGGAAAGTTAAGATGCTTTCTTTATAGCCCGCCGACCCGGTCAGCACGGTGACTGCTAACTGACAGCGCTGTCAGTAAAGGCAGACCATTCGTACAGGCGGTGGTTAAAGATCCGGGGCGCGCAGGTATACTGCGCGCCAGCGCGGCCCGCAAGCCGGCCGCCGCCTCATTTTCTGCATGCCCCGGAGCTTCCATGACTTCCCCGACACAATCCCCTGTTGAAGCGGCCGACCTCGTCGATCCGGCCAGCGCTGAAAGCGTTGAAAAAGCCGAGATCCCGGCGTTCAAGTTTCCGTTCAAGCCGGGTGAACTGGCCGGGGCCAAGAATGCGGCCCAGCCTTGGTACAAAAATGGCGCCAAAAACGGCCATACCAAGTCGCCAGGTATGGCACCGCCGGGCACTCGTCGTTCGATGGGTAAACGCTGAGAGTAATCGGTCACGTATTTGTCGGCATTGCCTTACATCGCTCGCTGACGTTTCTGATTGCAGGTGCACGACCGTTTCTTGAAAGCTTGCACAGCATTTGCTTCGCCCAGGTGGAATGCGCCGGGGCGTGGTGAGGCTGGACTTTCCGGAAAAGGACGTACCTTGTGGTTTCGATACGTGTCTGTGTTGCGCCTGCCTTATCCCTGCTGGTCGCTGTTTTCTGCACACCTGCAACAGCTGACGAACCACGGCGCGAGATCCGTTTCGCGGTCGCCGCGCAATTCCCGCCGTTCCAAAGCCGCAACCAGCACGATCAACTGGTGGGGCTCAATATCGACCTGGGAAACGCGTTGTGCCAGCAACTCGGTGTGCGTTGTACCTGGGTTGATCAGGTGCTGATGGAGAGTTTTCCTGCGCTTGAGGGCCGACGGTTCGATGCGATCATGGGCATGGCGCCCACCTCCAGGCGGCGCCAATGGGTGAACTTCACCGATACGCTGTACCCGTTCACCACTCGGCTGGTAGGGCGCAAGACCTCCGGCCTGATGCCGACACTGCAGTCGCTCAGGGGCAAGCGGGTCGGCGTGCTGCTGGGGAGCAACCGCGAAGCCTTTGCTCGAATCAAGTGGGCGCCAGCGGGCGTCATCATCAAGAGTTTCTGGCTCAATGACGAATTGACGCGCAGCCTGGTGGCCGGCCATATCGATGCGACGCTGCAAGGCACGGTGGAAATCCGCACGGCACTGCTCGACACCGCGCAGGGTCGGGATTTCGACTTCCTGGGTCCTGTTGTGTCGGCCGAACTGCTGGGTGACGGCGCGGCCATCGCGGTGCGCAAACCGGACACCGCCTTGCGCCAGGACCTCAACCGTGCGCTTGAACAACTGCGCCAGAGCGGTGAATACCAGCGCATCGTGCAGCCCTACAATCTGAACGAGCCGCCTTCCGACCAGTGATGGCTGATTAATTGCGCGGAACATGAGCGGGATCAGTGTTCGCCCCATGGGCGCGCTTAGCGTCGACGACCTGCCGACTCCTCCAATAATTACGAGCGCGCTTATGCCACGCCGGTGACCCGGGAAGGGGCGACGGTGGAGTATCAGTCAGTGCGCACCAAGCCGGACCCGCGCGCGATTGATCGCTGACACAGCGCACCCAGCAATCGACCAATGAAGTCCAGCGCGTGATCAACACCCTGCAAGGCGCAGCCCGCGATGCGGTGCAAGCCGTGGCACACAGCAGAGCCAATGCAGCTCAGGCGACGTGGCGGCGCTGGCGCAAGATTTACGTCTGCTTGCGCAGGCGTTCTGGGGCCAACGGCGCTGACGCCAAAAAGCGTCTAGGCTGAATTTGGGAATTCTCCTATGAAACAAACAGGCGTGTCGTAGTTAAAGACCAGTCAGTGCTTGTTAGAACGTCGGGTGCGTTCGGGCCGTGAGTGATAGAGCACGGACGTCTCACACCACTTTTGAACAGGACAGGTCTATGACTACGGCAAAAAGAATATTGGCTCTGGCGCTGATAATGTTGGCCGGGAGCGGATGCGCGGTGGCTCCCCCTCCCGTAAACCCGTGGAGCGAAATTCGCTTCGGGGTCGAGGCGGATGTACCGCCGTTTGAATATCGCAATGAGCAAGGCGAACTCGTCGGATTGGATATCGAGCTGGGCAACGCCTTGTGTGCTGAGCTCAACGCGCGCTGCGTGTGGGTCGATCAGCCTTATGCAACCAACCTTGCCGCGCTTCAGGCCGGGCGTTTTGACGCCATCATGCCGATGACCGCGACGCCGCCACGGCGCGAAACAGTCGACTTCACCCATCCGCTCTATGCCCTTGAAAGCCGATTGGTCGCGCCCACAGGTTCCAGCCTTTTGCCAACCCCCGGTTCGCTCAGAGGCAAACGCGTGGGCGTACTGACGGGCACCAGTCGAGCCGCTTTTGCGCTGGCACGGTGGGCGCCTCAAGGCGTGCAGGTACGTCAATTCAACCTCAATGCCGAGCTGATCAAGGCCTTGAAGGCCGGTGAGTTGGACGCGACCTTGCAAGACACGGTTGAAATCACCCAGGCGTTGCTGAACACCCCTCAAGGCAAAGGGTTTGCCTTCGCGGGGCCGGTGATCAATGACGAGTTGTTGGGCAGCGGCCCGGCCATAGCGGTGCGCAAAACCGACCCGCAATTGACTGCGGCGCTGAACACGGCGCTGCAGCGCTTGAAGGACAGTGGCAAATACGCGGCCATTACCCGGCCTTATCTGGCACCGGCTCCGGCTGAATCCGCAGTGGCCCGGATGATTTACACACCGGCGCAAGGTGGTTTTCCTTACTCGGAGGTGGTGCAGGTTGGGCACACCCTGTATCTCGCAAGCGTGTTGGGCCTGGATGAAAAGGGCAAGCTGGTGCGCGGAGGCATTCGTGCAGAAACCGCCCAGGCCCTGGAAAACTTGCGTGGCACGCTCAAGACAAAAGGCTTGGCGATGGACAGGGTAGCCAAATGCACGGTGATTCTTGCCGATGTCAAAGATTTCGCGGCAATGAACGAGGTGTACGCCAGTTATTTCCCCGCAGGCCGGCTTCCTGCCCGAACCACCTTTGCGGCAGGCAAGTTGCTGTTGAATGCGCGGATCGAAATCGAGTGTATCGCCAGCCTGTAAGCCCTCGCAGGCTGCGGGCCTGAGACGCCCGCAAGGAAATAAACGCGTAGTTGGCCGGCACCTGGGTGGCGATCCTGGCGCCGGCATCCAGTAGATGTTGCAGCGGTTGTCTTCGTCAAGGTTCCGGCAGCGCCCGGCGTCGTAGGCGGCAAAGGTGATCGCCACAAACGCTTCGGTAGTGCCTCTATGCACTGTTCTGGCTCTTGCGAAGCCAGTGCCTGTCAGTCCTCGGGCACCCGGTCGCGCAGCACAAAAACCATGCCCGCGCTTTCATACAGTTGTCGGGCGCGCAGGTTGCTTTCGCGCACCTTGAGGTCGACGTAGGGTTCGCCGCGTTGCTTGAACACCTGAAAGCTGTGCAGCAACAAGGCGCGGCCCAGCCCCTGGCCTTGGGCGCAGGGATGCACGGAAAGGTTCTTGATAAACGCGCTGGTCCAGCACTGGGCTACACCGAGGATGCCCTCGGCGTTGCTGGCCACCAGGCACAGCGTCGGGTCGAACTCGGCATCGGTGACGAACTGCTGGCGCCATTGCTCCAGGCCGGCGACACGGCCGCCGCCCTGGTCCTGGGTCATGCGCAGCACCGCATGAATCGCCGGGGCCAGTTCATCACGGTAATGGCTCAGCCGAGTATCGGCCGGCCACTGCGGGGCGGGCAGGCTGCCGGTCAGGTCGCGACGCAACAGGTGGAAGTATTGCGTCACCGGTTACAAGCCCTTTTGCGCCACGGTCTGGGCGGCAACCACCAGGCACTTGGTCAGTTCGGGCGAAGAGAACTTGGTCAGCACCGCATCGGCACCGGCCAGGCGGGCCTTTTCGCTGTTCATCGCGCTGTCCAAAGAAGTGTGCAGCAGCACGTAAAGCTCCTGGAAATCCGGGGTTTCGCGCAGCGTACGGGTGAGGGCGTAACCGTCCATTTCGGACATTTCGATATCCGAAACCACCACGTTGATCTGCTCGGCCGTGCCTTGCAGCTCCAGCAGCACGTCGATGGCCTCTTTGGCGCTGCGTGCGGTGTGGCAAGTCAAACCGAGATTGCGCAGGGTGTGCACCGATTGCTGCAGGGCGACCTGGCTGTCGTCCACCACCAGAATCCGCGCATTGCCGAGTACTTCGGCCTCTTCCATGGTCAGGTCGGTGGGCGCCGCTTCAACCGGTGCCGGGGCGATGCCGTGGATGACCTTTTCGATATCCAGCACCTGCACCAGCCCGCCTTCGACCTGGGTGACCCCGGTGATAAACGAGCGGTTGCCACCGGAGCCATACGGCGGCGGACGAATGTCGGTGGTCAGGCAATGCACAATCTTGCTCACTGCCTGCACATGCAAGCCCTGCTTGGAACGGCTGACGTCAGTGACGATCAGGCAGCCGCCGTTCGGGTCTTGCAGGGGCATTTCGCCCAGCGCGCGGCTCAGGTCGATCACCGACAGCGACGCACCGCGCAGCGTGGCGATGCCTTTGACGTGAGGGTGAGACTCCGGCAGCTTGGTCAGCGGCGGGCAGGGGATGATTTCGCTGACTTTCAGCAGGTTGATCGCCATCAGCTTGCCGCTGCGCAAGGTAAAGAGCAGAAGCGAGAGTGAATCTGCGCGGGCTTTGGTGGTGGACATAAAAACCTTCTGTGGATCAGGAATGACGATCTATAGAGGGTTATCGACTCGGGCGCGCCAGGCTTTAACCGGATTTATGCAGGGCTGGCGTGTGTGGGAGCGAGCAAGCCCGCTCCCACAGGGGGGATGTGTCAGCCCTTCCAGACCTGTGGGTTCACCAGGTCCTGTGGGCGCTGGCCCAGCAGGGCGCTGCGCAGGTTGTCCAGGGCGCGGTTGGCCATGGCTTCGCGGGTTTCGTGGGTGGCCGAGCCGATGTGCGGCAGGGTTACGGCGTTGCTCAGTTGGAACAGCGGCGACTCGGCCAGCGGCTCCTGCTCATACACATCCAGGCCGGCACCCCGAATCTTCTGGGTTTGCAGGGCGTCGATCAGCGCCGGCTCGTCCACCACCGGGCCACGGGAAATATTGATCAGGATCGCGCTGGATTTCATCAGGCCCAACTCGCGGGTGCTGATCAGGTGGCGGGTCTTGTCGCTCAATGGCACCACCAGGCAGACGAAGTCCGACTCGGCCAGCAATTGGTCGAGGCTGCGGAACTGGGCGCCCAATTCCTGTTCCAGCGCGGTCTTGCGGCTGTTGCCGCTGTACAGGATCGGCATATTGAAGCCCAGGCGTCCACGCCGGGCCACGGCGGCGCCGATGTTGCCCATGCCGACGATGCCGAGGGTTTTGCCGTGTACATCGCAACCGAACAGTGGCGCGCCGACGCTGGCTTTCCACTGGCCGGCCTTGGTCCAGGCGTCCAGTTCGGCCACGCGGCGTGCGCTGCTCATCAGCAGGGCGAAGGCCAGGTCGGCGGTGCTTTCGGTGAGTACGTCGGGGGTGTTGGTGAGCATGATTCCGCGCTCGTTGAAATAGGGCACGTCGTAGTTGTCGTAGCCTACTGACACGCTGGAGACCACCTCCAGCTTGCTTGCGCCTTCGAGCTGTGCGCGGCCGAGCTTGCGGCCTACGCCGATCAAACCGTGGGCGTGGGGCAGGGCCTCGTTGAATTGAGCGTTGATGTCGCCCAGCTTGGGGTTGGGGGCGATGACCTCGAAATCCTGTTGCAGGCGTTCGATCATTTCCGGGGTGACACGGCTGAAGGCGAGGACGGTCTTTTTCATTGCAGGCGGGCTCATCGACTACGGAAGAATGCCAAGCACGCTAACATTCTTGGGGGGAATTGGGGGGAGCTTTTTGGTGTTGTTTGGTGGGTGAGTGAGTACATATCCGTTGCTGCGGTAACGGCGGCTGGTGGTTCCGCTCTTACAGCGGGTCACTTTTGGCAAACGCCCCAAAAGTAACCAAAAGGTCTTTGCCCCACCACTCGGTGCCTCGCCTAGGCTCGGCATTCCCTCACTCCGGCTTGAATCCGTGGGCCGCCGCGACGGGCCATCCATGGCCCAACGCGGCTAACCCGGCGTCCTGCCGGGTTACCCACGGATTCAAGCCTGCGTTCGGCCAGCGTGGTTGACGGGGCCTGTCAGATCACAAGCAAGATCAAAAGCAAAAGCACGGCGGCCTAGTAGCCGACCTGAGTGGTAGAAGCAAAAGCGGATTAAAAGCACAGCAACACACTTCTATCTGATGCACAGAGATCCAAATGTGGGAGCGGGCTTGCTCGCGAATACGGTGGTTCAGTCAGCTCATGTGTCACTGGCACACCGCCTTCGCGAGCAAGCCCGCTCCCACAAGTTGACCGAGTTCAGCTGCCAGCACCGCAGTGCTTTGCTTTTCTGTGGGAGCTGGCTTGCCTGCGATGCAGGCACCTCGGTCTATCAGTGACACCCAGTTGATGCCATCGCAGGCAAGCCAGCTCCCACCTTTGATTGAGTTCAGGTTCCAGAATCAGGTCGGCTGTCAGGCCGCCTCGGTTTTGCTTCTACCACTCAGGTCGGCTACTAGGCCGCCGTGCTCTGCTTTTGATCTTGATCTGCTTTTGATTTTGATCTTAGGCGCCCCGTTAAACCACGCTGGCCGAACGCAGGCTTGAATCCGTGGGTAACCCGGCAGGACGCCGGGTTAGCCGTGTTGGGCCATGGATGGCCCGTCACGGCGGCCCACGGATTCAAGCCGGAGTGAGGGCACACCGAGCCTAAGCGAGGTGCCGAGTGGTGGGGCAAGAGCCTTTTGGTTACTTTTGGGCTCTTTTCAAAAGTGACCCGCCGTAAGGGCGGAACCCCAAAGCGGCCATCACCCAAATAACGGATATGCCCCCAAAGCCCAAAGCCCAAACCCCAGTCAGTTAGCCAACCGCGCCCCGCTAAGGCTCCCACTCAACTCATACGCCACCAATTCCGCCTGATGCGCCGCCAAAATCTCGGGCAACGACCCGCGCAGATATTCAACCCACGTCTTGATCTTCGCATCCAGGTACTGGCGCGACGGGTAGATGGCATACAAGTTCAGCTCTTGCGAACGGTAGTTAGGCATCACCCGCACCAGCGTGCCGTTACGCAACCCCTCGATAGCCGCATACACCGGCAACAAACCCACGCCCATGCCACTGGTGATCGCCGTTTTCATCGCGTCCGCCGAATTGACCAGAAACGGCGACGTATTGATCGCCACACTTTCCTGGCCTTCCGGCCCGTTGAAGGTCCACTTATCCAGCTGGATCACCGGGCTCACCAACCGCAGGCACGCATGGTTGAGCAAATCCTGCGGCCGTTGCGCGCAGCCCTTGGTCTTGACGTAATCCGGCGACGCACACGCGATGCTGTAGGTAATGCCCAGCCGCTGGGACACAAACCCCGAGTCCGGCAATTCACTGGCCAGCACGATCGACACGTCGTAGCCCTCATCGAGCAAGTCCGGCACGCGGTTGGCCAGGGTCAGGTCAAAGGTCACGTCGGGATGCGTACGGCGGTAGCGGGCAATGGCGTCAATCACGAAATGCTGGCCGATACCGGTCATGGTGTGCACTTTCAACTGCCCGGCCGGCCGCGCGTGCGCGTCGCTGGCTTCGGCTTCGGCTTCTTCCACGTAGGCGAGGATCTGCTCGCAACGCAGCAAATAGCGTTTACCGGCTTCGGTGAGTGCGATGCGGCGGGTGGTGCGGTTGAGCAAGCGGGTTTGCAGATGGGCTTCCAGGTTGGAGACCGCGCGCGAGACGTTGGCCGTGGTGGTGTCCAGTTGCACGGCGGCGGCGGTGAAGCTGCCAGCTTCGGCCACGCAACTGAAAGCGCGCATGTTTTGCAAAGTGTCCATGGAGTGTTCTCAGGGGAGATAGCAAATTGTGACAGAAAGTTACGCCGTCCAGTGATCCCTACCAACGGATTATCGCTTGAACGGTAACAAAGATTCACAGGAATGCCAGCTTATCGTTCCCCATGCCGCCCCCTAGAATTGCGCCACCTCTTGCGCAACACCACCTCAGGAATACGCTTGCCGTGCCGCGTCGCATCATCAGAGAGCTGAAGACTCTCAGTGTTTGGGCCTTATCGTTAGCAATCAGCGGCTGCATCGGAACCGGAGGAATCGCCCCCCAAGGCCGGGCCCTCAACGCCAATAACCTGGCCACCGACGAAGCCATCCAGAGCGCCGCCCACGACGCCCACTGGCCCACCACGCAATGGTGGCAAGCCTATGGCGATCCGCAACTCAATCAGTGGGTGCAACTTGCCACGCAAAACAGCCCGAGCCTGGCCATGGCCGCCGCGCGGGTGCGTGAGGCGCGGGCCATGGCCGGCATCGCCGAGTCGGCCGAGTCGTTGCAGATCAACAGTGACACCACCCTCAAACGCCACAACTGGCCGAAGGATCAGTTCTACGGCCCCGGCGAGTTGAGCGGAACAACCACCTGGGACAACAATTCGTCCCTGGGCCTGAGCTATGCCCTCGACCTGTGGGGCCGCGAAAGCAACGCCAGCGAACGCGCTGTCGACCTGGCGCATATGAGTGCCGCCGAAGCGCGCCAGGCCCAGCTCGAATTGCAGAACAACGTGGTGCGCGCCTACATCCAGTTGTCCTTGCAGTACGCCAACCGCGACATCGTCGCCGCCACCCTGGCCCAGCAACAGCAGATTCTCGACCTGGCCAACAAACGCCTGAACGCCGGGATCGGCACGCACTTGGACGTCAGCCAGGCCGAAACGCCGTTGCCGGAGACCCATCGCCAGCTCGATGCGCTCGACGAGGACATCGCCCTGAGCCGCAACCAACTGGCTGCTTTGGCGGGCAAAGGTCCGGGCGAGGGTGCACAACTGCAACGCCCGAGTTTGTCCCTCGCCGCGCCGCTGAAATTGCCGTCGAGCCTGCCGGCGCAATTGCTTGGCCAGCGCCCGGACGTGGTCGCCAGCCGCTGGCAAGTCGCCGCGCAAGCGCGTGGCATCGATGTGGCGCATGCCGGGTTCTATCCCAATGTCGACCTGGTCGGCAGCCTCGGCTACATGGCCACCGGCGGCGGCCTGCTGGAATTTCTGGCGGGCAAGAAATTCAACTACAACGTCGGCCCGGCGATCACCTTGCCGATCTTCGACGGCGGTCGTTTGCGTGGGCAACTGGGCGAAGCCAGCGCCGGTTATGACCTGGCCGTGGCCAAGTACAACCAGACGCTGGTCAACGCGCTCAAGGGCATCAGCGACCAGTTGATCCGCCGCGAATCGATGGACAAGCAGGCGTCCTTCGCCGCGCAGTCCGTGGCCTCTGCGCAGAAAACCTACGACATCGCGATGATCGCCTACCAGCGCGGCCTCACCGATTACCTCAACGTGCTGAACGCCCAGACCTTGCTGTTCCACCAGCAGCAAATCGAACAACAGGTGCAAGCCGCACGCCTGAGTGCCCACGCCGAACTGGTCACCGCCCTGGGCGGCGGGCTCGGCGCCGGCAACGATGTGCCGCCAGACACCAAGACCCTCCCGAGCAAGACCCCGACGGCGCTTGCCGTGTTTGATCACTGAGTAGGATTTGATGACACCCTTGCCTGCACCGCTGCGCTGGTTGCACTCCCTGGAGTGGCGCCGTGGTTTTTTCGACTGGGCACGCAGCGATGGCGTGACCTGGGTCTATATCTTCAAGGTGCTGATCGCCGCGTTCCTCACGCTGTGGCTGGCGATGCGCCTGGAACTGCCGCAACCGCGCACCGCGATGATCACCGTGTTTATCGTGATGCAACCGCAGAGCGGCCAGGTCTTCGCCAAGAGTTTTTACCGCTTCCTGGGCACCCTGACGGGGTCGGCGGTGATGGTCTTGTTGATCGCCTTGTTTGCGCAGAACACCGAATTGTTCCTCGGCGCGTTGGCGATCTGGGTGGGCATTTGCACGGCCGGTGCGACGCGTAATCGCAACTTTCGCGCCTATGGGTTTGTGCTGGCGGGCTACACCGCGGCGATGGTCGGTTTGCCCGCCCTGGCCCACCCGGACGGCGCCTTTATGGCGGCGGTGTGGCGGGTGCTGGAAATCTCTTTGGGGATACTGTGCTCGACGTTGGTCAGCGCCGCGATCCTGCCACAAACCAGCAGCGCCGCGATGCGCAACGCCTTGTACCAGCGCTTTGGCGTGTTCGCGCTGTTTGTCACCGACGGCCTGCGTGGGCGCAGCCAGCGTGAAGGGTTCGAGGCCAGCAATGTGCGCTTTATCGCCGAGGCCGTGGGCCTGGAAGGGCTGCGCAGCGTCACCGTATTTGAAGACCCGCACATGCGGCGGCGCAATGGCCGGTTGAGTCGCCTCAACAGCGAATTCATGAGCATCACCACGCGCTTCAACGCCTTGCACCAGTTGCTTGAGCGGCTGCGCACGGATGCAGCCGATCACGTCGCCGCGGCAATCAAGCCCGGCCTGCAAGACCTGGCGGAAGTTCTTGACGGTTTCTCTGGCCGTGCGCTCACCAGCCCCGATGCGGCGCGCCTGGTCAATCAATTGAGCGCCTACAAGGATGGACTGCCCGCCAAGGTGCGCAGCCTGCGTGCGAATTTTCAGCAAGGCAATCCGAGTGAAGCCGAGCAGCTGGATTTTCATACCGCCTACGAGCTGCTATACCGCTTTGTCGATGACCTGCACAACTACGCGCAGACCCACGCATCACTGGCCGATCACAGCCATGAGCGCGAGCGATGGAGCGAAGCCTACACGCCGAAAACCAACTGGCTGGCCTGCGCCGCTTCGGGGATTCGCGCGTCCTTTATCCTGATCGTGCTGGGCAGTTACTGGGTGGCCACCGCCTGGCCCAGCGGCGCGACCATGACCCTGATCGCCGCCGCCACCGTCGGCCTGTCCGCCGCCACGCCCAACCCGAAACGCATGGCCTTCCAGATGGCTTGCGGCACCTTGATCGGCGCGTTGGTGGGCTTTGTCGAAATGTTCTTTGTGTTCCCGTGGATCGACGGCTTCCCGCTGCTGTGCGTGATGCTTGCGCCGGTGATTATCTTTGGCTCGTTCCTCGCCTCCCGCCCGCGATACGCCGGCGTCGGCGTGGGCTTGCTGATCTTTTTCAGCACCGGCTCGGTGCCGGACAACCTGACGGTCTACAACCCTTACAGCTTTATCAATGACTACATCGCCATGGTCATTGGCATGCTGGTGTGCGCGGCGGCTGGCGCGATTATCCTGCCGCCGAACAGCCGCTGGTTGTGGCGCCGCCTGGAGCAGGACCTGCGCGAGCAGGTGGTGCACGCGATCAGCGGCAAGCTCAAGGGCCTGGCGTCGAGTTTTGAAAGCCGCACCCGCGACCTGCTGCACCAGGCCTACGGCCTCGCCGTCGGCCAGCCGCACGTGCAACGCGACTTGCTGCGCTGGATGTTCGTGGTGCTGGAAGTCGGCCACGCGATCATCGAGTTGCGCAAGGAACAGGCGATATTGCCGGTGCACCCGGCCTATGCCGAGTCGCAACCCTGGCGCCAGGCGATCCGCGTGATGGGCCGCTCGCTGGTGCGGCTGTTCCTGCAACCGAGCGCCAGCAACCTGGAGCGCGGGTTGATTGCCGTCGACCATGCGATCAGCCGCGTGCAGGCCACCGATGAACCCTTCGCCCCGCACTTCGACACCTCGGCGTTGCGCCGGGTGAAAAGCTACCTGCACTTTATCCGCACGTCGTTGCTGGACCCGCAATCGCCCCTGGCTGCCCTCAAAGGATCCCCGAATGCCTCGTGAAATCGCATTCCACGGCGTCTACATGCCGACCATGACCCTGATGTTTTTTATCGCCGCAGGGCTGGCCTGGGCCTTGGACCGCTTCCTGGCCGGGTTCGACCTGTACCGTTTTTTCTGGCACCCGGCGTTGCTGCGCCTGAGCCTGTTCGTTTGCTTGTTCGGCGCCCTGGCGCTGACCGTCTACCGTTGAGAATGCCCCGATGAAAAAGTTTTTCAGCCTGCTCGCGACCTTGCTGGTACTGGCTTTGGCGATCTGGATTGGCCGCACGCTGTGGGTGCACTACATGGAAACGCCGTGGACCCGCGACGGTCGCGTGCGCGCCGACATCATCAACGTGGCGGCCGACGTCACCGGCGAAGTGGTCGACGTACCGGTGCGTGACAACCAGTTGGTGAAAAAGGGCGACCTGCTGATGCAGATCGACCCCGAGCACTACCGCATCGCGGTCAAGCAGGCGCAATCGCTGGTAGCCTCGCGCAAGGCCACTTGGGAGATGCGCAAGGTCAACGCTCACCGCCGCGCCGACCTCGACGCCCTGGTGATCTCCAAGGAAAACCGCGACGACGCGAGCAACATCGCCGACTCGGCCCTGGCCGATTACCAGCACGCGCTGGCGCAGTTGGAAGCGGCTGAGCTGAATTTGAAACGCACTCAAGTGGTGGCGGCGGTGGACGGCTACGTCACCAACCTTAATGTGCACCGGGGCGACTACGCGCGCATCGGTGAGGCGAAGATGGCGGTGGTCGATATGAATTCGTTCTGGGTGTATGGCTTCTTTGAAGAAACCAAGTTGCCCCACGTCAAAGTCGGTGACAAAGCCGATATGCAATTGATGAGCGGCGAGACGCTCAAGGGCCATGTGGAAAGCATCTCGCGCGGCATCTACGACCGCGACAACCCCGAGAGCCGCGAACTGATCGCCGATGTGAACCCGACCTTCAATTGGGTGCGCCTGGCCCAGCGCGTGCCGGTGCGCATTCACATTGATGAAGTGCCGGAGGGCGTGCTGTTGGCGGCGGGCATCACTTGCACGGTGATCGTCAACCCAACACAACACTAAATGTGGCAACTGGCTTGTGTGGGAGCTGGCTTGCCTGCGATGCCGTACTGTCAGTTGAAGTATGTATGGCTGACCCACCGCTATCGCAGGCAAGCCAGCTCCCACAGTTTGGACGGTGTTAAGCCTTGATAAAGGTTTCGTGCAGATGGCGCCACAGCAACGCCCCGCTGGCCTGCTTCTCGAACACCACGGTGGCGCGTCGATCAGTCTGTGTGCCGCTGTCATCAACCTGATTTTCGCGGTAAGTCACCGTGGCGCCGCGTGCATGGCGGTCGATCCCGGTCATCTCGCTCAAGGTGATTTTCAAGCCTGGGCGCATACCGCCAAGGCGCGTGAACAGTGCTTTCACCCCGGCCGCATTTACCCGCGTACCGGTGGCGGGTGCGACCATGCTGAACTCGGGTGAGAAGCGCGCCAGCAAGGTTTCCAGTGTGCCTTCAGGCGCAACGCCGGCAAACCATTGCTCGATCTCGACGTGGGTCTGGATCACTTCCTCAAAAAAATCGCTGTAATCAATCATGGCTGGGCTCGTTGGCTGGGTGAAGCAGTGTCCGTACTCTGGAAGCGTCCAGGCGCAGCACTGCAAAAAGGGGCAGCAGTGTCAGGGCTGCCGCTATCGTGAAGGTTATGGCGAAGGAATCCAAGGCCGACAACAGCGCACTGAGTGCCGCTGCGCCGAGGCAAAAGCTCACTTGCCGATTGATATTCCACAGGGCGCTGGCATGGCCCATGCGTTCAGCGGGTATATCGAGAAACGCCAGCGTCTGCGCGGTGCTGCTGCACAAGCTGCCCCCCAGGCCCATCAAGGCATAGGCCGCAATCACCCAGGCGGGTTGGTTGAGCAACAGGATGCCGCTGCATTGCAACGCCATGCCCGCCAGCAGCAAGGGTTTGGGGCCGCAGCGGTTAAACAGTTTTTTGCTCAGGAAAATCGCCAGCGCCGAGGCCAGTGCCCACGGCAGCATCAGCGCGCCGGTCTGCGTGGCGTCATAGCCCAGGCCGCGCAAGTAAAGGATGGCGATCAGGCTGGTGCCGATAAAGACGCCGGGGATGAACAGATAGACCAACATCGCCACGCGCAGCATCGGGCTACGGATCTGCTTGAAGATGCTGCCCACGTCCAGGGCCGGGCGCACCGTGGCAGGCGCGTCAGGTTTTATCCACAGCAGTGCCAGCAGCAGCGTGAGCAACGCCAGCGGCAGGTTGGCATAGAAGATCCAGCGCCACGACAGGCTGTCGACGATCAACCCGCCCAGGGCCGGCGACAGCGCCGGCACCAGCAGCGCCACCGACATCACCCGCGCCGTCAACTGACTGCGTTCTGCCGCTGGAAAATACCGGTAGGCCAGGGCCTGGCCCACGGGAATCAGCAGTCCGCCGCCCAAGCCTTGCAGCGCCCGCCAGCCAATCAGGGTTTCGATAGAACTCGCCTGGCCGACCATCAGCGAGGCCCCCGCAAATAACAGCAGGCTCGCCGCGATCAGCGTTCGCTCGCCCATCAGTGCCGCCAGCCACACGCTCAGGGGAATGATCACGGTCAGCCCAAGCATGTAGGCATTGCTGATCCAGGCCAATTGTGTGACCGAGGCGTGCAACTCGCGGGCGATGTCCGGGTAGGCGACCGTGGCGACAAACATGTTCACCAGGTCCAGGGCAAAGCCGAATAAAAAGATCCAGGCGACTTTCGAGCGGTAGGTCATGGACGCGATCCTGCGAATGAAGCGCGCAGGGTAGGCCGCCAGCAGGGTTTGGGCTACGCCGGTTTGCCTGCTAGTTTGTCAAAAATATTTTGACAAAGGAGGGCGCGGCCGATGGTCAGCCTGGACCGATTCGACACCTTCAAGGCTGTGGTAGAAGCCGGTTCGCTTACCGCTGCGGCCGATTTGCTGGGCCAGACCCGCGCCGTGGTCAGCTTCAACCTCAAGCGCCTGGAAGCAGAGCTGGGCGTGACCCTGCTGACCCGCAATACCCGCCAACTGGCGCTGACCGATGCCGGCGAGCGTTTTTATCTGCGCTGCACACGCATGCTTGAAGAAGCGCGCCTGGCGGTGGAAGAGGCGCGCTCCGAACATGCCCAGCTCAAAGGCACGTTGCGCATCACCACCACAGTCGAATACGCGCTGGCGGTGGTTGCCCCTGCAATCGAGGCCTTTCGGCGCTTGCACCCGGACCTGAACATTCACTTATCCACCTCCTCGACCCACGCCGATTTGATCTCCGAACGCTTTGATGTGGCGATTCGACTGGGACGTCTGCTCGACTCCAATCACCGTGCGGTGCAGTTGTCGACCTTTGAGGTGTTTGCAGTGGCAGCGCCCGAGTTTGCCGAGGTTCAAACACTGGATGCGTTGGAACAGGTACCCAAGCTGGGCCATGGCCGTTTGACCGAACTGAGCCTGACCGACCCGGCCGGCGGCGAGCATCAATACCGTGCCGGCCCGACTGCGCTGGTGGCCGACAGTGCGGCCGTGCTTCAGGCGTTTGCCGTGCGCGGCCTCGGCGTGGCGGTGCTGCCGCAATGGTTGGTGCAGGATGACCTGGCGGCGGGGCGCTTGGTGCGCTTGTTGGCGGACCATCGTTTTGCGCCACAGGGGATCTACGCGATGTACCCGGACACCCGGCATTTGCCGCTGAAGGTGCGGGCGTTTATTGATTTCATGAAAGGCTAAAGCGAGCCCGACAGGCCGAAGCGCTTCTTCAACACTTTTTCCAACAGGGCCTTGGGCACCAAGGCCGCCATCAGTGGCAGCGCCCGGCAGCCATTGCCCGCGCGCAGCAGGCGTGGCGGCGTTGGCTGTTGCACGGCCTTTAATACCTGCGCCGCGAATTGCTCGGCCGAGGTCGGGTTGTTCTGCGAGGCCTGGGAGCGCGCGCGAATGCCTTCGCGCAACGGCCACCATGGTGACTTTTCGTTGATCAACAGCTCGGCCTGGGCGCCGGCGTTTTTCGCAAAATGCGTGTCGATAGCGCCCGGCTGCACTTCCATCACGCGCACACCAAATGGCGCCAGCTCCATGCGCAGTGCGTCGCTCAACGCGTGCACCGCCGCCTTCGAGGCGCAGTAGGCGCCGGCAAACGGTGTCACCAATACGCCGGAGACGCTGCCGATGTTCACCACCAGGCCTTTGGCTCGACGCAGGGCAGGAAACAGCGCCTGGGTCACGCCGACGATGGAAAACACATTGGTTTCGAACTGGCGTTGCATGGCCTCGGTGCCGCCGTCGAGCAGCGGGCCCATGGCGCCGTAGCCGGCATTGTTGATCAGCACGTCCAGCCCGCCGATCTGTTCGGCGAGCGCCTTGAGCGCCATGGCGTCGTTGACGTCCAGTTGCACGGCCTTGAAACCGGCGGCAGCCAGGGCGCTCACATCATCAGGCTGGCGGGCGCTGGCCCACACTTCATGGCCTGCGGTTTTGAAGGAATCGGCCAGGGCGCGACCGATGCCGCTGGAGCAGCCGGTGATCAGTACATTGGGCATGAATCAATCCTTTGTCAGTCCGAGAAACTGCCTTGCAGGTGCTCGGCGCGAAATTCCAGGGTTTGCGGGCGGTAGCCGGGGCGCAGCGGTGGTGTGGGCAGGCAGTCGTCCCAGGTGGCGCCGGCCTGCAACTCGCCGGGGCCGCGATAGCGTGGAGCGGCGTAGACATTGTCGGCCAGGTTGACGGAGTCGCCCGGTGCATAAGCTGCAACGCGCCAGCGCAGTTCGGTCAGCGGTACGTCGTTGCCGTTGCTCAGGACCAGTTTCAGCGGTCGGTCTGGCGGGCATTCCTGCGGCGCATAGCTGATGCGCAGTTCCAGGCGCGACAGTTGCGAGGCTTCGCGGCTGTCCAGCCACACCACCCAAATCGCCACACAGCCCAGGCCGACAGCGGCCGCGAGCGACACCGGCAACGCCTTGGCCGGGTAGCGCAGCAGCAGGATCAGCCAGGTGATGATCAGGAGAACGCCGAAGAACATGGAGACCACCTCGAATAGGGAACGAGCATCCTAACTTAAGCGTAGGTGGGATTGGCGAGCTTGAGATAAGTGTTGATTGGGCGGCCGCCATCGCAGGCAAGCCAGCTCCCACAGTTGACCGGGTTACATCCGTTGGAATGCGGTCAACTGTGGGAGCTGGCTTGAACTGGTCAAGTAATCTTGGACACCGATTAAGGTTTACGCCGTCAATCGCTCTTGCGCGACCGGCGACCGGTAGTCGTTGTAGCTGTGAGGTCTGCTGATGTTGTAGCGCGAGACATAGCGCTGCACGTCTGCCCGGGCCTCATGCTCCAGTTTGTAGCCCTTTTCAGGCACCCACTCTGATTTCAAGCTACCAAAGAAACGCTCCATCGGGGCGTTGTCCCAACACTCGCCTTTACGGCTCATACTCTGCCTAAACCCCTGTTTCAGCAGCTCATTTCGGAATTTATGACTGGTGTACTGACAACCTTGGTCAGAATGAAACAACACATCCTGAGGATGGCCGCGTAGCTCCACCGCCATACGTAGCGCTTCGCAGGTCAGGTTGGCATCAGAAATCATCGAGAACGACCAGCCAACGATCCTACGAGCGTACAAATCCAGAACGACGGCGAAGTACAACCATCGCTTGCCGACCTTGATGTAAGTCACGTCGCCACACCACACCTGATTAACCGCCGTCACATCAAATTTCCGCTTGAGCACATGCGGTGCCACCAAGGCCTCTACACCCGGCGACTTGTATTTATGACGCCTGCGCTGACGACTGGCGATGCCTGCTTCGCGCATCAGACTGCGAACCATGTACCGACCGACACGATGCCCTCTAGCTTGCAGCTCTTTGGCCAAAGTACGTGCGCCCGCCGATTCTCTCGACGCCTTGTGATGCCTGACCAGCGCGGCTTTGAGTTTCTCTCGCTCAGGATTTTCTTTTCCTTGGCGCTGGCGCCAGGCGTAAAAGCTACTGCGGTTGACCCCGAACGCGCGGCAACACCTTCTAACGCCGTACTGCTCGTCCAGCTCCTCGATCAGCGTGAATGATCTTTGGCGTCCAAAAGCAGGAGAGCACTGGCCTTTTTTAGGATTTCAATGTCCAGGTCTTTCTCCCTGAGCAGAGCTTTGAGCCTCTGGATTTCTCGTTGATCAGCGGTAATCGCCTTGGCCCCCACCGGAGTAGAACCCAAGCGTTCTTTTTGCACTTGATCGACCCAGCGACGCAGGGCCGTAGGGCCAATATCCAGGCTGGCACAGACCTCGGTAACAGGCTGACCTTCATCCAGCACCATGCTGGCGGCCTTGAGCTTGAACTCACTCGAATAAGATTTACGCATAGCCAAACACCTCAGATTTGAGCGCCATCATAGCGCCCGATTGAAGTGTCCAAAATCATTAGGCCAGTTCAGCTTGCCTGCGAAGAGGCCTTCAGCACCACCCCAAAACCCCACAAAAAAAGCCCCCACCCAACCCACTGCGGATAGGGGACGCAATGGGCTGGGTGAGGGCTTCTTTCTACGACTGTATTACTGCGCGATAGTTTTCACCGACACGCCACGTTCAACCGGCGTGGAGCGTCCGTAGATATCTTCGAAGCGCTCGATATCGTCTTCGCCCAGGTAGCTGCCCGATTGCACTTCGATGATTTCCAACGGGATCTTGCCCGGGTTGCGCAGGCGGTGCACCGAGGCGATCGGGATGTAGGTGGACTGGTTCTCGCAGAGCAGGAACACGTTCTCGTCACAGGTGACTTCGGCCGTGCCGCTGACCACGATCCAGTGCTCGGCGCGGTGGTGGTGCATTTGCAGGGACAGGCACGCGCCCGGCTTGACCGAGATGTGCTTGACCTGGAAGCGGCCGCCCATGTCCACCGAGTCGTAAGAGCCCCACGGACGATAGACTTCGCAGTGGTTCTGGGTTTCGCTGCGGCCCTGGTCGTTGAGGGTGCTGACCATCTGCTTGACGCCCTGGACCTTGTCCTTGTGGGCAATCATCATCGCGTCCTTGGTTTCCACCACCACGATGTTGTCCAGGCCGATCACCGATACCAGCTTGCCGTTGCCGTGAATCATGCAGTTGCGGCTGTCCTGGATCACCACGTCGCCTTTGCTGACGTTACCGTGGATGTCTTTGTCGTTGACCGCCCACAGCGAGGCCCAGCAACCCACGTCGCTCCAGCCGGCACTCAGCGGTACCACGCAGGCACGCTGGGTTTTTTCCATCACGGCGTAGTCGATGGAATTGTCCGGGCAGCAGGCGAAGGTGGCTTCGTCGAAGGTCACGGTGTCGGCGGTCTGCTCGCTGCGTTCCAGGGTCAACAGGCAGGTATCGTAGATGTCCGGATCGTGTTTTTTCAGCTCTTCGAGGAAGCGGCTGGCGCGGAACAGGAACATGCCGCTGTTCCAGAAGTAACCGCCGCTTTTGACGAACTCGACCGCGCGTTTTTCATTGGGTTTTTCGACGAATTGTTCAACGCGGCTTACGCCTTCGGGCAGCAGTGAATCGTTGGTGGACTTGATGTAGCCATAACCGGTTTCCGGACGGGTGGCCGGTACGCCGAACAGCACCATCTCGCCACGCTCGGCTGCCACGGTGGCGAGGGCCAGTGCACGTTGCAGGGCTTTCTGGTCGTCGATCACGTGGTCGGCCGGCAGCACCAGCATCAGCTCGTCGCGGCCTTCATTGACCAGCATCATCGCCGTCAGGGCCACGGCAGGCGCAGTGTTGCGACCGAACGGCTCCATCAGGATGCGCTGGCATTCGAGCTTACGCGTGCTCAGTTGCTCGTTGACGATGAAACGGTGGTCCTTGTTGCAGACCACAATCGGGGAGTCCATGCCTTCGAACACCAGACGCTCCAGGGTTTGCTGGAACAGCGTGTGCTCGCCGGTCAGGGCCAGGAATTGCTTAGGGAACTGTTTGCGGGAAAGCGGCCAAAGACGTGAGCCGCTACCACCGGAAAGGATTACTGGGATCATGTGTTTCTCCTTGAATCAATTTGGGTCAGAGCTACGAAGGTTTGTCGTTTCACTCTTGTTTTTGTCTCGGTCTGAACTGACACCTTGGCCTTGTGGGAGCTGGCTTGCCTGCGATGCAGACGACTCGGTGTTTTAGTTACACCGCAGTGATGCCATCGCGGGCAAGCCCGGCTCCCACAGGGGGCATGGGTCAGTTCAAGAATCTAATCAGCGGGTCGATACCGGGCGTTTTACCCAGACTGGCGAAATGCTCGAACCGGAACCGGTCACATACAGCACCGCCGCTTCACCGCGCTCCAGGGCCACTGGTTTCACGTCGCCGACCTTTTTGTCGCCGTCATACAGGGCCAGGCTCACCTTCACCGGGTTGATTTCGCGCTCGCCACGGCCTTTGGCGGCCACCGACTTGACCACGTCGGTCTTGCCGTCGGCGGTTTTCAGGGTCAGGGCCTTGTCGCTGAGGTTCTGCACGCGCACCAGGGATTTCTGCTTGTTCTTGAACGGCGGTTCTTCGATCAGCTGGGGCTGGCCGCTGCCGCTGTTGACCAGGGTGTAGTAGTGGTCGGCGGCGAGTTTGACCGGCACGGTCTGGCTGCCGACCTTGGCGCTGTAGTCGCCGCCCGGCATGAAGCTGAAGTCACTGCTGGCCAGTGGCGCAACGTCGCTCAGGTTGGTGGCGCCGACGGTGGCGCTGACTTCCTGGTTGCTGGCGTTGTACACACGTACAAAGCTTGAGCCTTTCGGCGCGGTTGGGCCGTAAAGGGCGGCGTCGCCCCCGGCGAAGGCGGACATCGATACGAAGCTCAAGCCGGCGGCAATGGCCAGGGTCTTGGCGAGACGACGCGGAGTAGTAGTGAAAGTCATGTGAGTTACCTCTCTTTCAGTTTTGCGCCCGGTCGGGCGTCTCGGATTTTTGGGTTTTAGCTGGGGTGTTCAGTGCCATGTTCTGTTGGCGCGAACCGGCTTGTTTAAGCTGCGCAACCCACTGCGGGTCGGCATCACCGATTTCGTTGTTGACGGGCAGATAACGTTCAGGGAACTCCCAGATCAGCACCTGTGGCGGGCTGTTCTTGAAGTCGTCGCTTTTGAGGTAGCTGAGCATCGGCAGAATCGGGCCGTGGCCGTCTTCGGAGTAGTTGATGACATCGCTGTGCAAGGCTTGCTTGAGGGCGCCGACGAAGTTCCAGTTGGGGTTGGCGCTGTAGCTGGTGCCGACCAGTGCCACTGGGGTTTCGCTGTCGCTGAACAGGCCGTCGTCACCTTTGTTTTCAGCCAGGTGCGTGACGCGTTTTTGCAGCGGCTCTTTGGGCGGCATCAGGTTTTCGAACAGCGGGTCCAGCGGCAGGAACAGACGCAGGTCGCCTTTGTGCGGCTCGGTTTTTTCCGCTTCGGTGACAAAGCGCTGCGGTTCACCACTGAGCGGGGCCTTTTCGCTGATCACCTTGGCCAGTTGCTTGGCGGCAATTTCGGCGCCGTCCGGGGTCCAGTGGGTGTCGGTGCGCAGGAACACTTGCGTGCCGCCCAGCTTGGCCTGTTGCAGCGGGCCAAGCAGGTCGGGCGCGATGATCTTGTCGGCGGCGACACGGGCGTGGAAGTCCTGATACAGGTTGGCGTGGATGCTCGCCGGTTTCACTTCGCCCAGGTGTTCCGGGTACAGGCGCACCTTGGCCGGCACAATCGCCATGACCAATTGAATGCCCTGAGCCTTGAGCTTCTGGCGCACGCCTTCGACCAGCGCGTAGTTGCCCTCAAGGTTCTGGTCTTCGTTGACGATGGGGTTGAACTCCTCGTCGCTGTACAACCAGTGATCACGGCCCAGCACCACGCCAGGGCGGCCTTCGTTGAACAGCTTGTAGTCCAGCGCGGCCCACAGGTTGGTGCCGATGCGCTTGATCGGGAACTGGTCGTCGTAGTGCGTCTCGACGGCCTTGGTCCAGCGACCGTTGAGCACGGTCGCGTCGGCGTTGGTGCTGAAGCCGAAGAAACTGCGCATCGACCAGGCGCCCAGGGCCAGCAGCACCAGCAGGAACAGCGCGATGTAGAGGACGCGGAATGAACGGGTCATGGTCGGCTCCCCTCAGAATTGGAAGTAAAGGAACGGCGAGAAACTCTGCGCCGACAGTTTCAGGATTGACGCCACGAACAGCAGCAGTACAGCGCCGCGCATGGCGTAGCGTGGCCAGTCAGCGGTCCAGTAGGCCGGCTGCACGGCGGCGTCCTGGCCGACGGTGAAACCTGGCTGGTGGATGCTGCCCGGGTTGTCGCCCGGCACGGCCTTGATCAGGCTCGGGTCGGCCGGCTTGGCTTTCTCGGCAGGGCGGTTGGTGTAGAAATCGCGCAGGCCGAAGAACGCCAACGTTGCGTACGCCACCACCAGGGTTGCCACTTGCAGGCCGGTGAGGCTGGCGCGGTTGAGTTCCGACAGCGACCATTCGCCAAAGCTGAACATTGCGCCGTACATACGGCCGGCGACGTGCAGGTTCTCTGAGCGGAAGATCACCCAGCCCATCACTACCAGCAGGAAGGTGAAGGCCCAGCGCACCACGTTGAAGCTGCGCGGCGCAGTGTTGAGGCCGATGGCTTTTTCAATCGCCAGCCACATGCCGTGCCAGGCACCCCACACGATGTAGGTGATGTTCGCGCCGTGCCACAGGCCACCGAGCAGCATGGTCAGGAACAGGTTGCGGTAGGTGATCAGCGTGCCTTTACGGTTGCCGCCCAGGGTGATGTACAGGTAGTCACGCAGCCAGGTGGACAGGCTGATGTGCCAGCGACGCCAGAACTCGGTGATCGACTGGCTGATGTACGGCTGCTTGAAGTTTTCCATGAAGCGAAAACCCATCATCAAGCCCAAACCGATGGCCATGTCGCTGTAGCCGGAGAAGTCGAAGTACAGCTGCGCGGTGTACGCCAGCGCACCCAGCCAGGCGTCGCCCGTGGTGGGGTTTTGCAGGGCGAAGCAATGGTCGGCGACCACCGCGAGGGTGTCGGCGATAAAGACCTTCTTGATGAAACCCTGCATGAACCGCGTGCAGCCCTCGGAGAACTTGTCGAGGGTGTGCGTGCGGTTGTTGAACTGGTCGGCCAGGTCGCGAAAGCGCAACACCGGGCCGGCAATCAGGTGCGGGAAGATCGCCACGAACGCCGCAAAGTCGATGAGGTTGCGGGTGGCCGGGGTGTCGCCGCGGTACACGTCGATGATGTAGCTGATGGACTCGAAAATGTAGAACGAGATGCCGATCGGCAACAACACGTGGGTAAGGATGAACGGCTCCAGACCCACCGACTTCATCATCACGTTGATGCTGTCGACGCCGAAGTTGGCGTACTTGAAGTAGCCGAGGATGCACAGGTCGACCGCCACGCCCAACAGCAGCCAGCGCTGGGCCGGCTTGGTGCGTACGCCTGCCGCACCGACCTTGAGGCCGATCCAGTAATTCCACAGCGTTACAGCGGCGAACAGCGCCAGGAAGTCCACTCGCCACCAGGCGTAGAACACGTAGCTGGCAATCAGCAGCAGCAGGTTGCGATAGCGTTGCCCGCTCAAGTAGTACAAGCCGAGAAAGATCGGCAAGAACAGAAACAGGAACACATTGGACGAGAAAACCATCCCGATCTCTCCATGTTTAACAGACAGTCAAGGGCCAGAGCCCCCCCAAACCCCCCCACGATTTCGGGGGAGGCCGTACAACATTCCTACTGATGAAACCGGCTCAAACTGTGGGAGTGGGCTTGCCCCTCCCACCTTTCCAACCGCGTTGCGTCAGATTCCTTTGTTGCCCTTTTCATGCGCCGGGTCGTAGACCTTGGTCAGGTCACCGCCGAGCCGGAAGGTCTTGAACGGCTGCATGCCATGCTTGCGTTCGAGCACATCCGGGGCGCAGGTGTAGAGGGTGCAGAAGGGTTCAAGCCAGGCAAATTTCATGTCTTCCTTGAGGTCCTTCATGTCCTGCTCTTTGCCGTTCTTCTTCTCGAAGATCTCCGGGTCTTTGACCCCGGCCAGCACTTTGTCGCCCAGGCGTTTGAGCGCGCCGTTGTTTTCCTGGCGCAGATCCACGCCGTTGACCAGGGCAAAGCTGGCGATCATCGACAGCGGCGGCAACGCGTAGTTGTGGTACGACAGAGCCCGCTGCTGACGCTTCAATTCGTTGGGCAAAAAGCCCTGGTCATCGACCTGGTTGGCGCCGACTTTGTATTCCTTCACGGCCCAATCAAACAGGTCGCGGCGGTTGGTGGCGACGGAGGTTGCCATCACCGACCAGGCGGCCCAGTAGGAGTGGTTGTTAGTTTTTTCCAGCGGCAGGTTGTCCCAATCGCTCACCACCTGATCGGCCAGCTTGTTGAACCAGGCTTCGATCACCTGCGACTCCTGCTGGTGGTTGGCCAACGGGTGGGAGTCGGAGAACTTCAGGCGCACATAGGCCGAGGCCATGCTGCCCAGCGCCCATTTGCGCATGGACTTGCCGGTGTGGTTGAAGTCCTTGGACATCAACGCATCTGCCTTGGCCCAGCTGGTCAGCCAGTTGAGCGTGCATTCGAGCTGCTGCGGACGACCGTCGCGCATGAACTGCATCACGCGCTTGCTGGTGTCTTTTTCCAGCTTGGTGATGTCGGCCGTGCTGTCGCGAAAGGCTTTTTCGGATTGCACATTCAGGGTGGAACGGGCTTTGTCCGAACCTTCGTACTTGCTGCGAAATTGCAGCGAGCCGGTGTACGGCGCCGGCATGGCGTCGCAGTCATTCTTGAAGTCGCCGGTCTTGAACGCTTCCACCGGGGCGAAATAGCCCTGGGGCGGGCGCAGTGGCGCGGCGGCGTTGACTGAACCGGCGAACATCGCCAGGCCCAGCAGCGTTGGAATCAATAACTTCTGCATAGGTAACCTCATTGCGCACTTACTTCACGGCAGCGAAGCAGTCTTCTGACCGCCGCTAGGGAATACGTTGCGTGTGCAAATTTTCGCTTCGACTTTCTGCGCGGCAGCGCCCGCTTCGGGACCCTGCACTTCCACGGCCAGCAAGTTCTGCGAGGCCCAGTCTTCATCGGTGCGCAGTTCAAAGGCGAAACGCCCGTCTGTATCGGATGTTTCGGGTTTCTCGATCTTGATGTCCTCGTGGCGCCCGTTCATGTACCAGAGGGTGGCTTGCAGGGTCTTCACCGACGGGTCGGCGAAGCGGATGTCGACCTGGTGACTGCTGTTACGCAGGTCTTTGTTCGAACTGTTGACCAGCAATTCGTTCTTGCCGGGTTTGAGCGTGGTGCTGGCGCTCATCTGCGCGGTCTTGCCTTCGCAGCCGTTGTCGAGCAGCGACATCATCTGGCGGTAGATGGTCTCCTGGTCGAGGCGGTACAGCGGCGAGAATTCCCAGATGAGAATTTTCGGCGGGGTTTTCTGGAATTCATCGCTGCCCAGGTACTGGATCATCGAGCCTTCGAGGCCACCGCCGGGGAAAGCGACGTTGAGGATGTCGGCGCCGATTTCCTGCTCGAGGAAGCCGGCGAAGTTGTAGTTCTTGCCGCTGTGGCTGGTGCCGACCAGGGTGATCTGCGGGTTGCCCGAATCGCCGAACAGGTCGCCGTCACCGGCTTCGCCTTTGGGCTCGGTGGTGAACTGGTCCATATACTGGATCGCGTAGCTGGTGCCGCACAGTTGCCCGGCCATGTTGTGCAGGGTGCCGGTCTTGCCCATGCGTCCGGAGCGCTTGGTTTCGAATTCGCGCTTGGGAATATCCGCAAACTCAGGCATCGCACGCACTTTGGCACCGACGATTTTCGCGGTGCGCTGGGCGCCGTATGGGGTCCAGTGTTGGTCGCCGCGGAAGTAGAAATCGTGGGCCGGCAATTCATCCGGCAGTTGCTCGTTGGTCAGCGGCGACAAGTCCGGCACCACGTAGCCCATCTTGGCGAACCGGCCGAGCATGGTTTTGTAGTTGCCCAGTGCCTTGTCGAAATCGAACTTGGCTTTCTCTTCGGGGTTGAGCTTGTTGCGGTTCACCAGGCCACGGGTCGGCTGGTAGACCACCACCAATTCCACACCCTTGGCCTTGAACGCATCGTGCAGCTGTTGCATGCGTTTGTAGCCGGCGGGGCTGGTGTCAAATTCGGTGCGCAGGTCTTCCTGGGTACGGAACAGCCAGTCGCCCTGGGCTTGTACCAGGGTGGTGAAGTTCTGCTGATAGCGCGTGGTGTAGTTCTTCGCATCATGGGCCGCGGGGCACAGGCTGCAGCACGGTTCGGCGGTAAAGGTCGGCGCCTTGACGTCATCGGCGCGCACGCCTTGGCTGGCCGCCAGCAGGCCGAGGGTCAGACCCGAGAGGCTCAGCAGTTTGATCATGTGTGGGTGCATAAGGGTCATCCTCAGTCCTGCATTTCGGTCTGGCGTTCGACAGGGTCGATCAGCACGGCTTTCTGTTGGCGCACCAACAGGTCGAGAATTTCTTCCTGCCGATCACCCAGCACGCCGTTGAAGCTGATGCCGCTGGATTTGGTCGGCGCCAGCATCGACACGCGGTACAGCTCGACACTCAAGGGCGAGTCGATCGACAGCGGCCCGCTGCCGTTACCCGCCAGTTCACCGCCGACCACGATCAGCGAGACCTTGGCGTCGAACGGGTCGAGGGCGATGTCGCGGTCGGTGTCGGTCAAATCCTTGATGTGGCCGTACACGCCGGTCAGGCCGTTGGCCATCGAGGTGTTCTCGTACAGGCGGATGTTCACGCTGTTACGGATGCGAATGCCGTGGCGACGGTTGCTGATCACCTTGTTGCCCCACAGCAGGTTGTCAGCGCTCTCATAGAGCGTGATGCCGTCGGTGTGGTTGCGGTAGATCTCATTGTCGGCGATCAGGTTGTTCACGCTGTTACGGTCGATCACCAGGCCCGACAGCTTGTTGTCGTAGCTGCGGTTGTTGAAGATGAAGCTGTCGTTCACTTCCCGGGAAATGATGATGCCGTGCTTCTTCTTGGTGCCGTAGACGGTGTTGTCCGCAATGATCAGGCCGTGGGAACGGTCGTGCGGGTCAATGCCGTAGACGATGTTGTCTTTGTAGGTATTGCCCTTGAGCACAAAGCCGGTGGTTTCGTAGCAGTAGAAGCCGTACCACATGTCCGAGAACTCGGAATCGACGATCCAGCCGGTCGGCTCAGGGCGCTTGAGCACCTTGGCCATGTTCGGCGTGTACTGGGAAATACTCACCCCGTACGACTTACTGTTGGCGTAGCCGAAGCTGGCCATCTTGCTGTTGGCGACGTAAGTCTCGGTGCCGCCCCAAGCCAGCAGGAACGGGCGGAACTCCTTGGGCGACTGAAACAGCGCCGGGCCATTGGTCTTTTCATTCCAACCGGTGATCTTGGTGTCACGCACAAACAGCTGGCCGTCGTTGATCAGGAACGAACCGGCTTGCTGCGACAGGCGCAGCTCCTGGGTCTTCTTGTCGATTTCCAGAATGCCCTTGCGCCCGACCACGATTGGCAGCTTGGCCAGAAACACGCCCGGCGAGGTTTCGCTGAAGTACTGCTTGGGCACCTTGCCAAGCAGGTCCTTGAGGTTCAGGTAGCCGTCGTCGACAAAGATCGCCTGGGGAATGCCGTGCTGGCGCACCACCCATTCGGCCATCTTGTTATCGCCGCCGATAAAGTCCTTGAGCGCGTCTTCCTGCATCATGCGGCGGATGCTGATTTTGCCGGGCTTGCTTCTGACGATCTTCTTTTCCATCGCCGCGGCGGTGTAGCCCGACAGGTCCGGCAGGGCAGGCTTGGCCATTTCCAGCGGCGCGGTCGGCGGGCTGGAGATGGTGTAGGTCTTGGCCTGTTGCAGTTCTTTGGCGATAGTCGGCGCCTTGCCCTGCTGCGGGGTGTCGGCGAAGGCTGTGGCACTGGCCATCAGCATCGCGGCAACCAGCAATTTTTGAGGAATCATTGCGCAGGCTCCCATCAGAACTTCCAGATCACGTCGACAAAGGCGCGATGCATGTACGAGTCGACCTGGCTGCCATAGGCGTCACCCGGCTTGAACACGCCGGCACGAAAGCGCACCAGCGCCGACGGTTCGTCGATCGACTGACTGAGCGCGGCCGGCAGCAGGCCTTTCTTGAAGTACTTGGTGACCACCAGGTCCATCTCCTGGCCCAGGTCTTTCTTGCCGTCTTCAAGCGGCAGGGAAGTGCTGGACAGGATCGCGCCGGTCACGTCATCGGTGTTGTTCTGCACGGCATCGATGCCGTTGCTGCCCACCGGCTTGTTACCGTCCACGCGCCAGAATTTGTGATAGACCAGGCTGGCGTCATAGTCCTCGCGCAGCTGCCAGGAACCGAACAGGCTCATGGACTGCATGTTGTTCATCTCGCCACGAAACGCTTCGCCGAAGCGGTGCACGCGGGACTGGGTGCCGGTCCAGTTCGAACGGTTGCTTTGCAGGCCGTTCTGCTCGTAGTTGGCACTCGCGCGGGAGTAGGCCGCGCCGACTTGCCATTGCGGGTCCAGACGCAGGCGCACACCCAGGTCGGTGGCCCAGCCACTCACGTCATCGCTGCGCTTGGCTTCGGTTGGGCGGGTGCCGTCTTTGTTCAGGGCATTGACCGTGTCGCGGTCGCCTTTCATGCCGGTGACGCTGGCCCAGTAGTTGACGGTGTTGGTGTTGCGCCAGTTGTAGGCGTCGCTGTTGGCTTCGATGCCGAGCCAGGTCAGGTCGCCATTCTCGCGTTTGTCCAACGGGTCGGTGGCCACGCCCGGTTCGGCGTAGTCGAGCTTGCCGTCGTCATGGGTGTGGTGACCGCGCAGGCCGATCCACTGCCCCGGCGTCCACTGGTAGGCGGCGTCAGCGTAGAAGTGCTGGCGGTCCTTGTCCTTGGGCGACAGTTCCTTGAGGTCGGTGCGGTATTCGCTGAAGCGTTCGGCAGCGCCGACGTTGGCCTTGAGCAACGTGGTGTCGAAGGTCCAGTTCAGCGCTTCGATGTTGGTGTCGCGCCATTGGCCGTCGTCATTGCGCAGGCGCTGGCGGCCGAACTTGAGGATCTCGCCAGGGTAGGGCGTAAAGCCGCTGTAGCCGACCCAGAACTCGCGCAGGGCCAGGTAGTTCTTCTTGGCTTTGCGGTCGTCGTTGCTCGATTGTTCGGTCGTGTCATCGGAGGACTGTTGCAGCGTGTCGGTCTCGATGATGTCGCTCGACACGACGGCTTGGCCCATGGCGTAGGCGCTCCACGCGCCGCTTTCGCCGTAGATCCACGGGCGCAGGTCAAGGCCGATGCCATTGACGTCGCCGCCTTTCTGCGTGCCGAGGTCGCGGTCATCTTCCGATTGCGCGGTGGCTTTGACTTCCAGGCCGAAGTTCTTGGCTTCGGTCAGCGCGGCCAGGGTCGGGCAAGACCACAGCAGGGCGAAGGTCAGACCGATGCCGGCCTTGACGAATGGGTTGAGCTTCATAGGGATTCCTCGCCGTCTTCTTCTTGCAGGGCGTGCAGTTGCAGCGTGCTCTGGGCCAGGGTGCCGCGCGCGGCCAGTTCCTGTTGCACCAGGCGTTGGCCTTCGGCGCGTTGCTCTGGCGTGAGCGGGGCTTCGAGCTGCGTGGCCAAGTCATTGGCCTCTGGCGTGTCCTGGGCTTTAGCCAACTGGCTGAAGACGTAGGCGTTCAATGGGTCGGGCTTGGTGCCCTTGCCTTGGGAAAACAATTGCGCGATGGCGAAGTCGGCGCTGTTCTGGCCGTTGCGCGCAGCGGTCAGCAAATGGTCGAGGGCTTTTTGCGAATAGACCTTGCCCAGGTAGCCACGGCGGTAGATCTGGCCGAGGTAGTAATCGGCGGCCACTTCCTTGCCCACGGCTTTTTCGAAATGCGCTTCGGCGGCCTTGGCATCTGCCGGGACCCACTTGCCTTCGTAATAGAGCTTGCCCAGCAACAGCTCGGCGCGCGGCTGGTCGGCGGCGCGGCCGTTGTCCAGGTACTTCATCATCTGATCGACGTCGCCCAGTTCGGGGAAGTCGTAGAGCAGTTGCGCCAGGCTGACCCAGGACGCCGGGTAGCCGGGGGCGATTTTTTCCAGCAGGGCCTGCGCGGTTTTTTCGTCGGTCTTGCCCAAAGTCGCATCGCCCAACACGCGGGCCACGCTGTCGACACGCTGCGCGGTGACGGTGCCACGGCTGTAGCCGGCTTCCATCTGCTTGAGCAGTTCGGCCTGTTTTTCCGGCTCGGCTTTTTTCTGGTAGACCGTGGCCAGCTCGACGTAGCAGATGTCGGTGGTGTTCAGCGCGGCTTTGCAGATGCGCTCCACGTCATCCAGATGCTGGTCGTAGGTGTCCTGGGTGCGATACAGCAGCACTTGGGCCAGACCTGCTTCCGGGTAACCCGCGGCCTGCCATTTGCTGATCTGCTGTTGGGCATTCACGTTGGGGAAACTGTGCGGGTACTGCAGGTACAGCATCGCCAGCGGAATCAGGGTATTGCCTTCGCCATTGGCAAAGGCTTTTTTCAGCAGGCCTTCGGCCTCGTGTTGCTCGGCCTCTGTGGCACCGGGCTTGGCCACCAGCAGGCGACCCAGGCGGGCCTGGGCGCGTGGCGAGGTATCGGCCGCCGCGCGGTAGGTGGCTTCGGCCTGGCGGATTTGCTCGGGGTCGCGGGTGGTCACCTGGATATCGGCCAGGCCCACTTGGGCCTCGCTGTAACCCAGGTCTGCCAGCTGCTGATAGTTCTGCTGGGCGGTCACCGTGTCGCCACGTTTCAAGGCTTCGTTGGCCAGGCGCTGGTCGGGCAGGCCGGCGCAACCGGCCAGGCTCACCGCCAATGCCAGCGCGCAGAACGCAGAGGCTGAGTGAAATCGGCTCTGTGTGGGAGCTGGCTTGCCTGCGATGGCGTCGCCTCGGTGCATCTGAAAAACCGAGTCGCCTGCATCGCGGGCAAGCCCGGCTCCCACATGGGTCAATGCTGTTTTTGAAATAGGGTTCACAGGCATGTCCTCGCTTACAGACCGTGAGCCATGGCTTTGTCGATCAGCCAGTTCAGCGATGGGCCACGGTCGCTGGTCACTTCTACCGGGCGACCGGCGTAGGTGCTGTCCAGCGGCGCATCCGGCTTGATCTGCACGCGGATGTCGGAGGACAAGTCGGCGCTGTTCAGGCTGGTGCTGCTGACGATGGTGCCGGTGCGGATCTGTTCTTCGTCGGCAACCTGGAAGCTTACTGGTGTGCCTGGGCGAACGTCGGCGAACTGGCGGTAGGTGAAGCGCGCTTCCACATTGGCCAGGCTGCCGCGTGGCACCAGTTGGAAGATCACATCGCCTTTGCTGGCGTACTGACCGTCGGCGACCAGTTGCTGGGCCACCACGCAATCGCAAGGCGAGGTCAGGGTGCCGGTCATTTGCTTGCCGAACAGCTCTTCGACCTTGGCCGGTTGCAGTTGGTCTTCGTCCAGATGGCCCTTGAGCACATCGAGCATGCTGGTGCTGAAGGTCGCCAGTGGCGCGCCTTTGGCGGCAACCGCGTCACCTTTGAGCAGGCTTTGCACGGTGCCGTCGCGCGGCATGGTCACGTTCATGCCCGGCACGCTGACGAGGCCAGCCTGAGCGTGGCTGACGAAGTACATGCCGTAAATGGATTTGAGGACGAAACCGAACGCTGCCAGGCCGACGATGAAGATACCTGCGCTGAACACCACGGCGCGCAGGCGGCCCGCGGCGCTCATGTTGCTGCCGCCGTCCTTGACCTTGCGCGCCTTGGTGAAGTTGTCGCGCTGCAGGGTCGCCAGCACGTCGCCCATGGTCACGATGTCGCCGGACAAGTGCGAGGTGATCAGGTGGCGCAGGGTGGAAATATCCTGGGCGTCCAGGTTCTGGAACTGGCAACCGGTGCGGCCGGTCTGGCGGTCGTAGGAGCGAATCTGCAGCTCTACGTCCATCGCCAGGCCGAGGTTATCGATGACAAATTGCAGGCGGCCCTTGTGCACTTCACCGACGGTCAACGGCTGGGTAGCGGTGAACGCCAGGCCGCCGGCGGACAGGTCGATCACCCGTGCTGCGGTCTGGGTGCGGTCGGTGTTGAAAAAGCGCAGCTTGGCCGGGATTTTCACCCGGGCATGTTGGCGCTGGGCTTCGGATTCGTGGACAACGTTGGCGTTTACTTGGCTATTCATGGTGTGTAGTTCCTAGTTAATTCAGGCTTGGCAGGGTCAGACCATCATCAGCAACACGGCGACGAAAATGCTGCCGGCGGAGAAGGTCATGGTCCGAGACGACCAGGTGTTGAACCAACGTTGAAAGCTGGCCAAATCGCGGGTCAGTTTGGTGTCCTGGCGGGTCCAGGACTGTTGATCAAGGCGGAAGAACACGTAGATCTTCACCAGCGCGCCCATGATCTGGTTGTAATAGAGAATCACCGGGTAGGCCGGGCCGATCTTGTGGCCGGAGCACGACAGCAGCAGGGTCAGAATCAGGCGGGTGATGCCGATCCACAGCAGGTACGCGAGGATGAATGCGCCGCCGTACTTGAAGGTGGCGATGATTGCCACGGTCAGGCCGAGCAGGGAGGTCCACATCGACACACGCTGGTCGAACAGCACCACGCTGGTGAACAGGCCGAGCCGGCGTACGCCCAGGCCCAGGGCACGGGAGTTCTGGCGCAGGTTGTTGCCGTACCAGCGGAACATCAGTTTGCGGCTGGCTTTGATAAAGCTCTTTTCCGGCGGGTGTTCCACGGTGTTGATCGCAGCGTCCGGCACGTAGAACGTGTCGTAGCCCAGGCGCATCAGGCTGAACCAGCTGGACTTGTCATCGCCGGTCAAAAACTTGAAGCGGCCCAGGCGCCAGTGTTGCAGCGAGTCGCTTTCCACGTCGGCGATAAAGCCCGGGTCGGTGACCACGCTGGCACGGAACACCGACATGCGCCCGGTCATGGTCAGCACGCGCTTGGACAGGGCCATGGAGCACATGTTGATGTGGCGTTGGGCGAAGCGCAGCTTGTGCCATTCGCTCATGATGTAGCCGCCGCGCACTTCGCAGAACTCGTTGGTGGTCAGGCCGCCGACATTGCCGAACAGCTGGAACCACGGCACGGTCTTGCGAACCACACCTTCGGCGAGCACGGTGTCGCCATCGATCACCGCAACCACGGCACGGTCATCCGGCAGGTGGCGGGAGATGGCGCGAAAGCCAAAGGCCAGACCGTCGCGCTTGCCGGTGCCGGCGATGCGCACAAAATCAAGCTTCACATGGTCCGGCGGGTTCATGCGTTCCCACAGGCTTTTCACCAGCAGCTCATCGCTCATTTCCACCAACGAGCAGACCACGGTGGTCGGGAAGCCGCATTCGATGGCCTCGCGAATCACCGAGCTGTACACCTGGGCGGTGGTCAGCGCGTCGATACGAAAGCTTGTGACCATCAGGAATACATGGGATGGGTCGGCGGCTTTGCCCAGCTTGCGCACTTTGCGGCGCAGGTGTGGGTAGACCACGTACAGGAACAGCATGCCGCGAAAGAAATGCGTCGCGCCCATCGAGTAGCGCCAGATGCCGACGGCGCCAATCAGGAAAATAAAATTCTTCGACTCGGAGTCGAACGTACTCGCCGGTAACAGCAGGGCGAGTCCCATCAGCAGGCTCAAAAACAACAGCCAGCCGGCGGATTGGAGCAGTACGTGTTTTAACTTGGACATAAGCGTCATCCGAAGGTGAAGAAGGCTCCAGGCTGCAAGCGCTGGGGATTGGTACGCTTGCAGCCCGGAACTTGCTGTTGCTGTTACCAGCAAATGCCTTCGGTGCGGCCGCTCACGCTGGTGGCCTTGGACATGAAGCCCACCAGGTCGACCACTTGCTTGCCGTGTGGTGCGTTATGCGCCAGGGCACGGAATTTCTCGTCACGGTTGCCGAGGATGATCACGTCGGAGTTGTTGATCACCGCGTCGAAGTCCGAGTTGAGCAGGGACGACACGTGCGGGATCTTGCCTTCGATGTAGTCTTTGTTCGCACCGTGAACACGGGCGTATTCGACGTTGCTGTCGTAGATGCTCAGGTCGTAGCCCTTGCCGATCAGCATTTCCGCCAGTTCCACCAGCGGGCTTTCACGCAGGTCATCGGTGCCGGCCTTGAAGCTCAGGCCCAGCAGGGCAACTTTGCGCTTGTCGTGGCTTTCGACGATGTCGAAGGCGTTCTGCACCTGGGATTCGTTGCTGCGCATCAGCGAGTTGAGCAGCGGCGCTTCCACGTCCAGGGAGCCTGCGCGGTAGGTCAGGGCGCGCACGTCTTTGGGCAGGCACGAACCGCCGAACGCGAAGCCTGGGCGCATGTAGTACTGGGACAGGTTGAGGGTTTTGTCCTGGCAGACCACTTCCATCACTTCGCGACCATCGACGCCGACCGCTTTGGCGATGTTGCCGATTTCGTTGGCGAAGGTGACTTTGGTGGCGTGCCACACGTTGCAGGTGTACTTGATCATTTCGGCAACGGCGATGTCCTTGCGGATGATCGGCGCGTCGAGTTCTTCGTACAGCGATTGCAGGACATCGCCGGAGGCTTTGTCGAACTCGCCGATGACGGTCATCGGTGGCAGGTCGTAGTCGGCGATGGCGGTGGATTCACGCAGGAATTCCGGGTTGACCGCGACACCGAAGTCGACGCCGGCCTTCTTGCCGGAGCAGTCTTCGAGGATCGGGATCACCACATTGGCCACGGTGCCCGGCAATACGGTGCTGCGTACCACTATGGTGTGGCGGGTGGTTTTGTCACGCAGGACAAAACCGATCTCGCGGCAGACCGATTCGATGTAGTTGAGTTCCAGGTCGCCGTTTTTCTTGCTGGGCGTGCCCACGCAGATCATCGACAAGTCGGTATCGCGGATGGCCTCGGCGAAATTGGTCGTGCCGCGCAGCCGCCCGGTCTCGATACCCTGGCTCAGCAGTTCGCCCAGACCCGGTTCAACGATTGGCGATTTGCCCGCATTGATCAGGTCAATCTTTTCCTTGGAGATGTCCACGCCGACCACTTCGTGGCCACGGGCAGACAGGCAACCGGCACACACTGCGCCAACGTAACCCAAACCAAATATGCTGATGCGCATCGCATTTACCTCTTTGTCATTGAAGACGATATTAATCATGCCAATTAGATGGCCGGAGTTCATGTTTGCAAGCGTCACTGATGCCGCGAAAGTTGGGCGAATAGACGCCGACTTGCCGCGTGCAGGCATGTTGAATAACGAGTGACTAACTATTGCACTCAAGTTGTGCGAAACGTGGCCTTGTTATTGGTGCTTGCCCTGTAATGCAGCCGGCCTTCCTGGGAGAAGGGC
Source organism: Pseudomonas sp. HT11 (assembly GCF_044875395.1). NCBI lineage: Bacteria > Pseudomonadati > Pseudomonadota > Gammaproteobacteria > Pseudomonadales > Pseudomonadaceae > Pseudomonas > Pseudomonas sp. HT11. The sequence continues at coordinate 1,131,770 of NZ_CP173217.1, forward strand.
CTGGCGCCAGTGCCGCAGAGCCTTGATAGAGGCTTTAAGCCTTTAAATATCAATGCCTTGGGTTATCTCACTGACCCATTAAGGGAAGCTGAGCCTTGGCCTTATAGTGGGTGGCAATGCATCCTTATCGCCGCTCTCAACTAATCGGTTTGTAATATGACCCCTGAGTCAAAGTTAAATGTGACAACTTTGCTACTTCCGTTGGTCGCCATGTAAGTCATCTCTTACAGCAACAGAGAATTTCGTTACCGGTGGTATGAGCGGTGCTTTAGGGTGAAGTTCCTGGCCACTCATCCTGTTTTCGGAAATTTCTTGAAATATTAGAAAAGATGGCACTGGTACTATATTGATAGCACTTGCTATTTGGGCCAGTAGTTACAGGTAGTTGGCGCGAAGGGATAGTTTTGTGCCACTAGTGTTTTAAAAAAGTGGTGCCACTACGAAAAAAATTCAGAAATGTCGAGTGAAAGATTCGTTAGGAATGCGACAGGATGTTTTTTGGCGCCAAATAAATGGCGATCGTTGGCTTGGAATGCAGATAAAAAGGTGGGAGCTGGCTTGCCTGCGATGGCGGAGTATCAGTCGACTTTTCTCTGACTGAAATACCGCTATCGCAGGCAAGCCAGCTCCCACATTGGTTTTTTAGCGATTGTGAGGGCTGTGCAGGGCCTTATTCCGGTGCGTGATCGCGCAGGAACACCAGGTTGTCCGGCTTGGACTGCTCGGCATTGAAGCGATAGCCCTGCAGATCGAACTGCTTGAGCTTGGCCGGATCGTTGATGCGCTCTTGGATCACAAAACGGCTCATCAGGCCCCGGGCTTTTTTGGCATAGAAGCTGATGATCTTGTACTGGCCGTTTTTCAGGTCCTTGAACTCGGTGTTGATGATCCGCGCGTTCAGGGCCGTGCGCTTGACCGCCGAGAAGTACTCGTTGGAGGCCAGGTTGAGCAGCACGTCATCGCCTTGTTCGGCAAGGGCTTCGTTGAGCCACTCGCTGATGCGGGTGCCCCAGAAGGCGTAGAGGTCCTTGCCGCGGGCGTTGGCCAGTTTGGTGCCCATCTCGAGGCGGTACGGCATCATCAGGTCCAGCGGGCGCAGCAGACCGTACAGGCCCGAGAGCATGCGCAGGTGGTCCTGGGCGTAGCTGAAGTCGGCGTCGCTGAAGGTTTCGGCGTTGAGGCCGGTGTAAACGTCGCCCTTGAAAGCCAGCAGGGCCTGCTTGGCGTTTTCCGGCGTGAAGGCTGGGGTCCAGCTGCCGAAGCGCGCCGCGTTGAGGCCGCCGATCTTGTCGGAGACGTGCATCAGGTCGCTGATTTGGGCAGGGCTCAGTTCACGCAGTTGTTCGATCAGCGCCTGGGAGTGGTCCAGGTATTGCGGCTGGGTGAAGCGCGGGGTGACCGGCTTGGACTCGAAGTCGAGGGTTTTGGCGGGGGAAATCACCATCAGCATGAAGTTGGCTCCTGTAATCGTGGGGGGATTCTAGGGGGTCGCGGGGTTTGACTCCACCTATGATGGTGATAGAGGGGGCTGCGGGTGGGTGTGTATCCGTTGCTGCGGTAACGGCGGCTGGCGGTTGCGCTCTTACAGCGGGACACTGTTGGCAATCGCCCGGAATGCCGGCCCAGCCAAAAGTAACCAAAAGGTCTGTGCCCCACCACTCGGTGCCTCGGCCGGCAGATCTACACACCTCTGACTGATGCACAGAGATCCAAATGTGGGAGCGGGCTTGCCCGCGAAGGCGGTGGTTCAGTCAGCTCATGTGTCACTGACCCACCGCCTTCGCGAGCAAGCCAGCCCCCACATTTGATTGAGTTCGGCTTCCATCTCAGCCATCACCCAAATAACGGATATCCCCACCAACCCAATAACCCAGCCCGGACGATCGGCTATAGTGCCCGACAACTATGGAAAGGGAGACCCCGTGTGCGAATTGCGTTTTTACTGTCAGCTTGTTTGCTGTGCCTGGGCGCCCAGGCGGCGCCGGTTGACGTAGCCAGCCTGGACCGCACCACCTGGCCCGAAAAACTCAGCAGCCCCGCGCTGTTCGATGTTGCCTCACGCGCCGAAATCCTGATGTTCGCCCACAGCTTAATCGCCAGCGAAGCTCAGGACGAAGCCGCGCTCAAACAACGCCTGGGCCTGAAGATCATCAACCTGGCCGCCATCGACGACCTGCGCCGCCAGCTCTGGCAGCGCCTGCTGGAAAACTACACCTTCGCCCAACAAAGCTGCGAAGAAGACGCCTCATTCTGCTACCTGGTCGAAAGCATGGACGACCTGCGCGAGCAAGCCGGAAAATTCCAGGTCAGCGACAACTCCTTCTATATAGGCTGGGCCAACCCCAGTCACAATTTCCACGAACGCTACCTCGACGAACTGCTGCGCAAAGCCGCGCTGTTCCCACAAATCAGCAGTGAAGTCCTGCGTTTCGGCGACCACGAACGCAATGGCGATGAACTCAACGACCGCCTGTTCCTGCTGACTTTCGACGGCGGGCCTGCGCCGGTCAGCGGCAATACCGACTGGCTCACCGACTACCTGCGCAAGCAAAAGATGAACGCCACCTTCTTCGCCCTCGGCAGCAGCCTGCAAACCCGCGTGGAGCGCAGTTCCGCCGCCGATGTGCAGGCGCTGTACCAAGGCCAGTGCGTAGGCACCCAAGGTTGGCAGTACCGGTCCCACAGCCATTGGGTCGACTGGCAAAGCTCGATCACCCGCAGTGCCGCGTTGGCGCAGAACCTGATGCCGGAAAACTACGTGCCGCTGTTTCGCCCGCCCTATGGCCAGCGTCGCGCCGACAGCCAGGGCTTCTTCCAGGCGCAAGGTTTACAGGTGGCATTGTGGGACATCGATTCCCAGGACGAACCGGGCAAACTCAAGGCTGACGAGTCCGCGCAGCGAGTGCTGACATTGATGTTGCTGTGGCGCAAAGGCGTGATTGTGTTTCATGACACCCAGGACAAGGCACGGGTCGCCTTGCCGATGTTGCTGCAGGCAACGGCGCAAAGTGGGCTGGGTTGGCAGGACTGCCGGGAGGCGTTTCGCTGAAAAAGCGCAAGTGCCCGGCCCTGTTGGGGATGAGGCATTTTTGGGGTGATTTTGTGCGACATTTCGATGCAGGCGGACTTCCGACTTTAACGGGGTGGCTGGCACTCGGCTAGTGCTATTCGTCATCCTGAAAAATAAACTTCAAAAAAGCGTCAAAGTGCTTTTTCCTGTCATCGTTTTTGCGGTATTACGAAGTCAGATCGCCGAAACCTGCAACACAGGTGGCGTCTTCCAAGACTCCTCATGTGGGCACTGCACTTGACGTCACTGCGGTGCAGTCGGTGGTCGAATCGAGGCGCAGCACTGTTGTGGTATTGCGTCGACTGGCTCCCACAAAGGTGACCGAGTATGGATGATCATGGACGTAACCCTTCTTCCGACCAGCCAATCCTTTATGTGCTTGATACCAACGTATTGATTCACGATCCAAACGCACTGCTCAACTTCGAAGAACACCACGTCGCCATTCCCATGATCGTGCTTGAGGAGCTCGACAAACTCAAAAGTGGCCACCACAGCGTTGCCGCTGAATGCCGCCAGGCCATTCGCCTGATCGACAAGACCCTGGGCGAAGCCTCGCCTGAGGACGTTGAAGTCGGCGTGCCGATCCAGCGTGGCAAAAGCGGGCCCAAGGGCTTGTTGTCGATTCTGATGAACAAGCGCAGCGAGCCCAACAGCCTGCTGCCGGAAAACCTCAACGACAATAAAATCATCAACCAATTGATCGACCTGCACGCGCGTGACAAGGACTTGCGCCTGGTGCTGGTGACCAAAGACATCAATATGCGCCTCAAGGCACGAGCGTGTGGGATCGCTGCCGAGGACTACAGTACCGACCAGCTCGTCGACGACGTGTCGATGCTGTCGCGCGGTTATCACACCATGACCGGCTCGTTCTGGGACCGCGTCAGCAAGGTTGAAACCCGTCAGGACCACGGCCGCACCTGGCACCAGGTACAGCTGACCGATAACCTGCCGGCCGTGCATATCAATGAATTCATCATCGACGAACAGGGGTTTGTGGGCTGGATCAAAGAAATCCAGGTCGACAAACTGCTGATCCTCGACCTGCATCAGGAACCCCTGTTGCACCAGGAAGCCTGGGGCCTGAAACCGCGTGACATCTACCAGAGCCTGGCGCTGTATGCGCTGCTCGACCCGGACATCCACCTGGTCAACCTGACCGGCGCCGCAGGTTCGGGGAAAACCATCCTCGCCCTGGCCGCCGCCATCGAGCAGACCATGGTGACCAAGCGCTATCGCCGCATCATCGCCACCCGCAGTGTGCAGGGCCTGGACCAGGAAATTGGCTTCCTACCCGGCACCGAAGCAGAAAAAATGGAGCCGTGGCTGGGCGCGATCACCGACAACCTCGAAGCCTTGCACATGGATGACGAAAACACCCATGGCAGCGTCGATTACATCCTCAGCAAAGTGCCGTTGCAGTTCAAATCCCTCAACTACATCCGAGGTCGCAGCTTCCAGCAAAGCCTGATTTTGATCGATGAATGCCAGAACCTTACGCCGCACCAGATGAAAACCATCATCACCCGTGCCGGCGCCGGTTCCAAAGTGGTGTGCCTGGGCAACCTGGCACAGATCGACACCCCTTACCTGTCCGCGACCAGCTCCGGGCTGACTTACCTGACGGAACGCTTCAAGGACTTCCCGAACGGCGTGCATATCGCGCTGCAAGGGGTGCCTCGTTCGATCCTGGCCGAGTACGCCGAGTCCCACCTGTAAAAATATAACCCTGTCGTAGTTGGTGGCTAAATGCCACGAACCGCCCCGGATTTCTCACGAAGTCCGGGGTTTTTGTTATGTGCGACATTTGCCTGCGATTTAGCGCCGTGGGTGCTTGTGGACTTTGTAATTATTTTGTTACATTTTTTCTCGCCGCAAAAACCATAAGAAGACTGCGTGACCCCCCGTCGGAAATCCACCTCATTGATTCGACGACGTTTTGAAGACCCGTGTGGGTTTTCTGCGTGACCCTGCCTATTACAAAAAGCCCGATACATCGCTCATTGACGACGCACATATCCAAAGGGAAAGGAACATGGAAGTAGCAGGTAATGGCTCCACTTTGTCTCAACGTAAACGCGCCTCAGGTTTCAGGTCGATACCTCTCACGCCCATCGCACTCGGCCTGGCCTTGTGGCTGGGGCAGGGCCCAATGGCCTGGGCAGATGACAGCAACCCTTACACCGCCCAGGTGTTGGAGTCGGCCTTCAGGAAAGCCGTGGCATCGTTTGGCCCCAACACCGATGTCTACAAAAACCTGCGCTTTGCTTACGCAGACATCGTCGATCTGGCCGCCAAGGACTTCGCCGCACAGTCCGGCAAGTTCGATTCAGCCCTCAAGCAAAACTACGAGCTGCAGCCCGAAAACCTGACCATCGGCGCCATGCTCGGCGACACCAAGCGCCCGCTGGATTACGCCTCGCGGTTGGATTACTACCGCAGCCGGCTCTTCAGCAACAGCGGACGTTACACCACCAATATTCTCGATTTTTCCAAGGCCATCCTCGCCAATCTGCCGGCTGCCAGGCCCTACACCTACGTAGAGCCGGGCGTCAGCAGCAACCTCAACGCGCAACTGAACGCCGGCCAGTCCTGGGCCGCCGCTACCCGTGACTGGAGCGCCAACGCGCAAACCTGGAAAACTCCCGAAGCCCAGGTCAACTCCGGCCTGGACCGCACCAACGCGTACTACGCCTATGCCTTGGGCATGACCGGCAAAGGCGTGAATGTGGGCGTGCTGGACTCGGGCATTCTCACCGAGCACTTCGAGTTCCAGGGCAAGAATGCCCAGGGCCAGGATCGCGTGCAGGCGGTGACGTCCACCGGCGAGTACTACGCCACGCACCCGCGCTACCTCCACGACACCCCGGACGGCGAGTTTCAAAAAGGCGAGCATTTCAGTATTTCCGGTGAGTACGACCCGACCATCAACGACGGCCACGGTACGGAAATGTCCGGTGTACTCGGCGCCAGCCGCAACGGCACCGGCATGCATGGCATCGCGTTTGACGCGAACATTTTTGTCGCCAATACCGGCGGCACCGACGACAACCGCTTCCAGGGCTCCAACGATCTGGACTACAACGCGTTCATGGCCAGCTACAACGCGCTGGCCGCGAAGAATGTGTCGATCGTCAACCAGAGCTGGGGGCAAAACTCGCGCAACGACGTTGAAAACCACTTCGGCAATGTCGGCGACAGTGCGGCGGACAACTTGCGCGACATGAAGGCGGCCTATCGCCCGTTCTGGGACAAGGCCCACGCCGGGCAGAAAACCTGGATGGACGCCATGGCCGACGCGGCGCGGCAAAACACCTTTATCCAGATCATCTCGGCAGGTAACGACAGCCACGGCGCCAACCCGGACACCAACGCCAACCTGCCGTTTTTCAAGCCGGACATCGAAGGAAAATTCCTCTCGATCACCGGTTACGACGAGACCAGCGCGCAGGTCTATAACCGTTGCGGCACCTCCAAGTGGTGGTGTGTGATGGGCGTCTCGGGGATTCCGTCCACCGGGCCCGAAGGGGAAATCATCCCGAATGCCAACGGCACCTCGGCCGCCGCGCCGAGCGTGTCCGGGGCCTTGGCGTTGGTGATTCAGCGCTTTCCCTACATGACCGCCAGCCAGGCCCGGGATGTGCTGCTGACCACCTCCAGCCTGCAAGCGCCGGACGGCCCGGACACCCCGGTGGGTGACCTCACGGGTGGCCGCACCTACGACAATCTGCAGCCGGTGCACGATGCCGCGCCTGGCACCCCGCAAGTACCGGGCGTTGTCAGCGGTTGGGGCTTGCCCAACTTGCAAAAGGCCATGCAAGGGCCGGGGCAGTTCCTTGGTTCGGTCGCGGTGGCATTGCCCACCGGTACTCGCGACATCTGGGCCAACCCGATTTCCGATGAAGCCATTCGTGCCCGCCGTGTGGAAGACGCCACCGAGCAGGCGACCTGGACGGCCACCCAGCAACAAAAGGGTTGGCTCAACGGTCTGCCGGCGAATGCCTCTGACGATGATCAGTTTGAATACGAAATCGGCCATGCGCGCGAACAGGCAACGCTGGCACGCGGCAAAGACTTGCTCACCGGCAATACCTATGTCGGCAGTCTGGCCAAGTCCGGCGACGGCGAACTGGTGCTGGAAGGCCAGAACACTTACTCCGGCAGCACTTGGGTGCGCGGCGGCAAGCTGTCGGTGGACGGCGCGTTGACCTCGGCCGTGACGGTGGATGGCAGCGCCGTGGGCACAGTCAACGCCGATAACGGCGTGATGACCACGCTGGGCGGCACACTGGCCGGTAACGGTACGGTGGGTGCCTTGACCGTCAACAGCGGTGGCCGTGTGGCACCTGGTCACTCGATTGGCACGCTGCACACGGGCGACGTAACCTTCAACCCGGGCTCGGTGTATGCCGTCGAAGTCGGCCCCAACGGGCGAAGCGATCAGATCCAGAGCAGCGGCGTCGCCACCCTCAATGGCGGTGTGGTGACCGTGTCTTTGGAGAACAGCCCTAACCTGTTGTCCGCCACCGAGGCGCGTAGCCTGTTGGGCCAGCCGTTCAACATCCTCACCGCCACCCAGGGTATCAACGGACAGTTTGCGGCGATCTCGCCTAATTATCTGTTCATCGGGACTCAGCTGAATTACCAGCCTAACGCGCTGACCCTGGCCGTAGAACGCAACCAGACGACCTTTGCCAGCGTTGCGCAAACCCGTAACGAGCGCGCCGTGGCGACGTCGGCCGAGGCGTTGGGGGCGGGTAGCCCAGTGTATGAAAGCCTGCTCGCTTCAGACTCGGCCGCCCAGGCGCAGGCCGCGTTCAAGCAACTGTCGGGGCAACTGCACTCGGATGTGGCGGCAGCGCACATGGCTGACAGCCGCTACCTTCGTGAGGCGGTCAACGGCCGTCTGCAACAGGCTCAGTCACTCGACTCCAGCGCGCAGATCGACGCCCGCGACAACGGCGGCTGGGTGCAACTGCTGGGCGGTCGCAATAACGTCAGCGGCGACAACAATGCCAGTGGCTACTCTTCGTCCACCAGCGGCGTACTGCTTGGGTTGGACACCGAGGTCGGCGACGGCTGGCGTGTGGGCGCAGCGACCGGCTACACCCAGAGCCACCTCAATGGCGAGTCGGCTTCGGCGGACAGCGACAACTATCACCTGTCGGTGTACGGCGGCAAACGCTTTGACGCGGTAGCGTTACGCTTGGGCGGCGCCACCACCTGGCATCGTCTGGACACTTCGCGCCGCGTGGCTTACGGCAACCAGTCGGACTACGACAAGGCCGACTACAACGCGCGGACCGACCAGGTGTTTGCCGAGATCGGCTACACCCAATGGAACCTGTTCGAACCCTTCGCCAACCTGACGTACCTGAACTACCAGAGTGATTCGTTCAAGGAGAAGGGCGGCGCCGCCGCTTTGCATGCCAGCAAGCAAAGCCAGGACGCCACGCTGTCCACCCTGGGCCTGCGCGCGCATACCCAATTGCCGATCAGCTCGACCTCGGCCGTCACCTTGCGCGGCGAGCTGGGTTGGGAGCATCAGTTTGGCGATACCGATCGTGACGCTTCGCTGAAGTTTGCCGGCAGCGACACCGCCTTCGCCGTCAACAGCGTGCCCGTGGCGCGTGATGGCGCGGTGATCAAGGCCAGCGCGGAAATGGCCTTGACCAAGGACACGCTGGTGTCCTTGAACTACAGCGGTTTGCTGTCCAACCGCGGTAACAACAACGGGATCAATGCCGGATTCACCTTCCGCTTCTAACCTGGTGTTGTCATGCATGGAGGGGCGCACTGCGCCCCTTTATTCATGGGATAAACAGCCCTGCGCAAATTTGACTCACGGGTTTACAATTGCCGCTCCTGATCAGGAGTATCCCTGTGCTGACTCATCTCGATTCCCAAGGTCGCGCCCATATGGTCGACGTCACCGACAAAGCCGTGACGTTCCGCGAGGCCGTGGCCGAAGCGCGGGTGCGCATGCTGCCCAACACCCTGAAAATGATTGTCGACGGCGCCCACCCCAAGGGCGACGTGTTTGCCGTGGCCCGTATTGCCGGGATCCAGGCGGCGAAAAAAACCAGTGATCTGATTCCGCTGTGCCACCCGCTGATGCTGACTGGTGTAAAGGTTGAGCTGCGCGCCGACGGCGTGGATGCCGTGCATATCCTTGCGCGCTGCAAGCTCAGCGGCCAGACCGGCGTAGAGATGGAGGCGCTGACCGCCGCCAGCGTCGCGGCGCTGACGATCTACGACATGTGCAAGGCAGTGGACCGCGGCATGACCATCGAAAGTATTCGCCTGCTGGAAAAGCTTGGCGGCAAAAGCGGGCATTTCAAGGCGGACCAGGCATGAGCATCAACGTATTGTTTTTTGCCCGCTACGCCGAGGCGGTGGGCTTTGATTCGCTGGAGATGGAGGGCGATTTCGCCACCGTCGATGCCGTGCGCCTCGCGTTGGCCAATGACCCGGCGTTTGCCGTGCTCAATGAGTCCAGCCTGATGTGTGCGCGTAACGAAGAGTTGTGTTCGCTGGATGAGCCGCTTGTCGAGGGTGACGAAGTGGCGTTTTTCCCGCCCGTGACCGGAGGCTGAGCATGGCCATTCGCGTACAGGCCGAGGCGTTTGATCCGGGTTTGGAAGTCAATGCGATGCACGCGGCCAATGTCGGCGTCGGCGCGGTGGTGAGTTTTGTCGGCTATGTGCGCGACTTCAATGAGGGTCGCGAGGTGTCGGGGATGTTCCTTGAGCACTATCCGGGCATGACCGAAAAAGCCTTGGCCAAGATCGCGGTCGAAGCCGAACAGCGCTGGCCGTTGCTCAAACTTGAGATATTGCACCGGATTGGCGCGCTTGAGCCGGGCGAGCCGATTGTGTTCGTGGCAGCCGCCAGCGCGCATCGCCAGGCCGCGTTTGATGCCTGTGCGTTTGTGATGGACTACCTGAAGACCCGGGCGCCGTTCTGGAAGAAGGAAAACACCCCTGAAGGGCCGCGCTGGGTGGAAGGGCGGGGCAGCGATCACGCGGCGGCGGATCGCTGGAAGTAAACACCTGACATAAAGGTGTAGGGAGATCTGAATGTGGGAGCGGTCTTGTGTGGGAGCTGGCTTGCCTGCGAAAGCATCACCGCGGTGTGACTGACTCACCGAGGTGTCTGCATCGCAGGCAAGCCAGCTCCCACATGTTTAATCGCATTCGGCTTACGGGCGTTTGCGTTCTACAGCGCGCAGCAAATGCGTCGGCGGCGTTTCGCAGCTGATCTTGCGGCCCAGCAACGTCTCGATCGAAGGCAGCTGATACGAGTCATCCTCGCCCGCAAAACTGATCGACACACCCGCTGCGCCGGCACGCCCGGTACGGCCGATACGGTGCACGTAGTCGTCCGGCACTTCCGGCAGGGTGAAGTTGATCACATGGCTGATGCCGTCGATGTGAATCCCGCGCCCGGCCACGTCGGTGGCCACCAGCACGCGAATCTTGCCTTCGCGAAAGCCTTCCAGGGTCTTGATGCGCTTGTGCTGCGGCACGTCGCCCGACAGTTGCGCGGCGTTGACGCCATCGCGTACCAGGCGTTCTTCGATGCGGCGCACTTCGTCCTTGCGGTTGGCAAACACCATCACGCGCTCCCAACCGTTGTCATTGATCAGGTTGTAAAGCAGCTTGTATTTGTCGGCGCCGGCCACGGCGTAGATGTGCTGTTCGACGTTTTCGCTGGCAACGTTCAGCGCCTCGATCTCGACGATGGACGGATCGGTGGTCCACTGCTTGGCGAGGTTCATCACGTCTTCGGTGAAGGTCGCGGAGAACAGCAGCGTCTGGCGCTCGTTTTTCGGCGGGGTCTGACGAATAATCTGACGCACTTGCGGGATGAAGCCCATGTCGAGCATGCGGTCGGCTTCGTCCAGCACCATCACTTCGACCATGTCCAGGTGCACATCGCCACGCTGGTTGAAGTCGAGCAGGCGGCCCGGGGTGGCAACCAGGATGTCGCAATGACGGGCTTCGAGGTGCTTGAGCTGCTTGTCGAAGTCCATGCCGCCCACAAACGTCATGACGTTGAGGCCGGTGTACTTGGTCAGGTCGGCGGCGTCCTTGGCGATCTGTACCACCAGCTCGCGGGTCGGCGCGATGATCAGTGCGCGCGGTTCACCCATGTAGCGCTCTTTGGGCGGCGGCGTCTGCAGCAACTGGGTAATGATCGAGATCAGGAACGCGGCGGTCTTGCCGGTGCCTGTCTGCGCGCGGCCGATGGCGTCTTTGCCCGCCAGGGTGAAACCTAGCACTTGGGCCTGGATCGGCGTGCAGTACGGGAAACCCAGGTCCTGGATGGCGTGCATCAGTTCCGGGGCCAGTTTGAAATCGTGGAAGCGGGTTTTGCCTTCCTGCGGCTCGACGACGAAGTCTTCAAGTTTCCACGGGATCACAGGCGCTTTGGGCGCGCGTTCGCGGCGGGGTGCCTTGGGCGCAGGTGCAGGCTCGGCCTCGGCGGATTTTGCCGGTTCAGGCGCGATCACCGGTGGCTTCTTCGGTGAGGCAACAGGCGCGGTCCGGTCTGGCTGTTTACCGTCATTGCGGCTGCCGGATGAGGGGACAGGAGCACTGGGAACAGGCGCGAGCGGCTCAGCCTCGCTTTTGCCGAACATCTTCTTAAGTGCTTTGAGCACGGTCATCTCATTAATTGGTTAAGGAATGTACGCCGGCCAGTGTAATGCAAGAATCGGGCGCGGCGTAGTGCGTTGGTCACACGGCTACATAATGTGCGGTTTTCAGCCCAGGCGAGCGGTCAGCCAGGTTCCGATGTCGTGTATCTCCTGGGGTAACACTTCGTGCCCCATTGGGTATTCCTGCCATGTCACGGTGACACCACGGCTCTTCAAATGCTCATAGGCGCTGCGGCCCATGGCGTTCTGCACCACATCATCGTACTGGCCGTGCAGGCACAGCACGGGAATGCGTTGTTGGCTGGCGGACAATTGCAGCTCATCGCCGAAGGTGGGGGCGTAGGTGGAGAGGGCAATGACGCCGCCCAGCGGGCCCTGCCATCTAAGGAAGGCGGTGTGGAATACCACGGCGCCACCCTGGGAAAACCCGGCAAGGAAAATACGCGAGGCGTCTATTCCGGTTCTCTTCTGCTCCTCGATCAGGTCCGTGACCATGGTGGTGGATGCTTCCAGCTCTTGCAGACTGATCGAACGGGCCGGGCTCATGGCCTTGATGTCGTACCAGCTGGGCATCTCGTAGCCGCCATTGATGGTCACCGCACGCGTCGGCGCCTGAGGCAATACAAAGCGCGTGGTCAACAATGTTTCCTGCAGCGCCTCGGCCACCGGCAGGAAGTCGTAGCGATCGGCACCCAGGCCATGCAACCAGATTACGCAGGCGTCTGCGGGCTTGGCGGGCTGAAGAATCAAGGGTTCGGTCATGTCTGCTCCATTAATGTGCGTGCGCTCCGATTGGGTGCGTCGGAACGGTGCGTGACGGGTTGATCTGTTAAGAGAATGTCGCAAGGTTGAATCTTTTCCTATTGACCACGGGCTGAAACGACTCAGCCATCACTCTGGTACGGGCCTTGCTATGTGTAGGTCGATGTCAGGACTAACTCGCGACGGTAACACTATCAGTGACTGCCGCTTGTGGGATAGCAACTGGAATTACTGCGACAACTTCATGCCGCTTGACCCTAAAAAAAGCCAACACGGGTCGATATCGCCTCATAAGGGTGCGCTGAGGTTCGAGCTCCGACACAACAAGAGCAAAACTGGAGGTTTGAATGAAGGTATTGAAATCCACCCTGGCCATCGTGTGCGCGGCCGCCGTATTGGGTGTCAGTGGTTTCGCCCAAGCCGGCGCAACCCTGGACGCTGTGCAGAAGAAAGGCTTCGTGCAATGTGGCGTGAGTGACGGCCTGCCGGGTTTCTCGGTGCCGGATGCCAGCGGCAAGATCCTGGGGATCGACGCTGACGTGTGCCGCGCTGTGGCAGCTGCCGTTTTCGGTGATGCGACCAAGGTCAAATTCAGCCAGTTGAACGCCAAGGAGCGTTTCACCGCGCTTCAATCCGGCGAAGTCGACATCCTGTCGCGCAACACCACCATGACCAGCTCTCGCGATGCCGGCATGGGCCTGAAATTCCCGGGCTTCATCACCTACTACGACGGTGTTGGCTTCCTGGTTAACAACAAGCTCGGCGTGAAAAGTGCCAAGGAACTGGACGGTGCAACCATCTGCATCCAGGCCGGTACCACCACTGAGCTGAACGTGTCCGACTACTTCCGCGCCAACAACCTCAAATACACCCCAATCACCTTCGACACCTCCGATGAAAGCGCCAAGTCGCTGGAATCCGGTCGTTGCGACGTGCTGACCTCCGACAAGTCCCAGCTCTACGCACAGCGCAGCAAGCTGGCCTCGCCGAAAGACTACGTGGTGCTGCCGGAAACCATTTCCAAAGAACCACTGGGCCCGGTCGTGCGTAACGGCGACGACGAGTGGCTGGCCATCGTGCGCTGGGTTGGCTACGCCATGCTCAACGCTGAAGAAGCCGGTATCACCTCGAAAAACGTCGAAGCTGAAGCCAAGTCCACCAAGAACCCGGACGTTGCCCGTCTGCTGGGTGCTGACGGCGAATACGGCAAAGACCTGAAAGTGAAGAAAGATTGGGTTGTACAGATCGTCAAGCAGGTCGGTAACTACGGTGAAGTGTTCGAGAAAAACCTCGGCAAAAGCACACCACTGGAAATCGACCGTGGCTTGAACGCACTGTGGACCAACGGTGGCATTCAATACGCACCCCCTGTGCGCTGATCGTTGATGGTTCTATCACCCGGTGGGCCAACCACCGGGTGATGTTCTGTTCCATTATTTGCGGGGCACTTCATGCAAAATCAAATCGGCGCACCCAAGCAGAAGCTCAGCTTCAGCGACCCTAAAGTGCGTGCGTGGCTCTTCCAGATCATCACGATTGTGGCGGTCGTCGCGCTGGGCTGGTACCTCTTCAACAATACGCAGACCAACCTTCAACACCGGGGCATTACCTCGGGGTTCGACTTTCTTGAGCGCAGTGCCGGCTTCGGCATCGCTCAGCACTTGATCGACTACACCGAATCGGACAGCTATGCCCGCGTCTTTGTGATCGGCCTGCTCAACACCTTGCTGGTGACCGTGATCGGTGTGGTCCTGGCGACCCTGCTCGGCTTTATCATCGGCGTGGCGCGTTTGTCGCCCAACTGGATGATCAACAAACTGGCGACGGTGTATGTGGAAGTATTCCGCAACATCCCACCGCTGCTGCAGATCCTGTTCTGGTACTTCGCGGTGTTCCTGACCATGCCGGGGCCGCGCAACAGCCATAACTTTGGTGACACGTTCTTTGTCAGCAGCCGTGGCCTGAACATGCCGGCAGCGATTGCCGCCGACGGTTTCTGGCCGTTTGTGGTCAGTGTCGTCGTCGCCATTGTGGCTATCGTGCTGATGGCTCGCTGGGCCAACAAGCGCTTTGAAGCCACCGGCGTTCCCTTCCATAAGTTCTGGGCGGGTCTGGCGTTGTTCATTCTGATCCCGACGCTGTGCGCCCTGATCTTCGGCGCGCCACTGCACTGGGAAATGCCCACGCTGCAAGGCTTCAACTTCGTGGGCGGTTGGGTACTGATCCCCGAACTGCTGGCATTGACCCTGGCGCTTACCGTCTACACGGCCGCGTTTATTGCCGAGATCGTGCGTTCGGGCATCAAGTCCGTCAGCCACGGCCAGACCGAAGCCGCGCGCTCCCTGGGCCTGCGCCCTGGGCCGACGCTGCGCAAGGTCATCATCCCGCAAGCCCTGCGGGTGATCATTCCGCCGCTGACCAGCCAATACCTGAACCTGGCGAAGAACTCGTCGTTGGCCGCCGGTATCGGCTACCCGGAAATGGTGTCGCTGTTTGCCGGTACGGTGCTCAACCAGACCGGCCAGGCCATCGAGGTTATTGCCATCACCATGAGCGTGTACCTGGCGATCAGCATCAGCATTTCCCTGCTGATGAACTGGTACAACAAGCGCATTGCGCTGATCGAGCGGTGAGGAAACGCACATGACTTCGCATACTTTCAAACCTGATATGCCGCCGCCGAACAAAGTCTTCGGGCCGATGGCATGGATGCGCGCCAACCTGTTTTCCAGCTGGCTGAACACCTTGCTGACCTTGTTGGCGTTTTACCTGATCTACCTGATCGTGCCGCCGATCCTGCACTGGGCCATTCTTGACGCGAACTGGGTCGGGACCACGCGCGCCGACTGCACCAAAGAGGGCGCCTGCTGGGTGTTTATCCAACAGCGCTTCGGGCAGTTCATGTACGGCTACTACCCCGGCGACCTGCGCTGGCGCGTGGACCTGACCGTGTGGCTGGCCATCGTAGGCGTGGCGCCGTTGTTCATCTCGCGTTTTCAACGCAAGGCGGTCTACGGCCTGAGCTTTCTGGTGCTTTACCCGATCATTGCGTACTTCCTGCTGCACGGCGGCGTCTTCGGCCTGACCAACGTGGCCACCAGCCAGTGGGGCGGCCTGATGCTGACCCTGGTCATCGCCACGGTCGGTATTGCCGGCGCCTTGCCGCTGGGCATTGTGCTGGCATTGGGGCGGCGTTCGAACATGCCGGCGATTCGAGTGGTCTGCGTGACCTTCATCGAGTTCTGGCGCGGCGTGCCGTTGATCACTGTGCTGTTCATGTCCTCGGTGATGCTGCCGCTGTTCCTGCCCGAAGGCATGGGCATCGACAAACTGCTGCGGGCGCTGATCGGCGTGATCCTGTTCCAGTCGGCCTACGTGGCGGAAGTGGTGCGGGGTGGTTTGCAGGCGATTCCCAAGGGGCAGTACGAAGCCGCTGCGGCGATGGGCCTGGGTTACTGGCGCAGCATGGGCCTGGTGATTTTGCCGCAGGCCTTGAAGCTGGTGATTCCCGGTATCGTCAACACGTTTATTGCGCTGTTCAAGGACACCAGCCTTGTGATCATCATCGGCCTGTTCGACCTGCTCAACAGCGTCAAGCAAGCTGCCGCCGACCCGAAATGGTTGGGCATGGCCACTGAAGGCTACGTGTTCGCCGCCCTGGTGTTCTGGATTTTCTGTTTTGGTATGTCGCGCTATTCCATTCATTTGGAACACAAGCTCGACACAGGCCACAAGCGTTAGGAGTTGTTGTTATGAGCGAAGCGATCAAACAGCCTGTGAGCCCTGAAGGCATTATCCAGATGCAGGGCGTCAACAAGTGGTACGGCCAGTTCCATGTGTTGAAAGACATCAACCTCAACGTCAAGCAGGGCGAGCGTATCGTGCTGTGCGGCCCGTCGGGTTCGGGCAAGTCCACCACCATCCGCTGCCTCAACCGTCTGGAAGAGCATCAGCAAGGGCGCATCGTGGTCGATGGCGTGGAGCTGACCAACGACCTCAAGCAGATCGAAGCGATCCGCCGCGAAGTCGGCATGGTGTTCCAGCACTTCAACCTGTTCCCGCACCTGACCATCCTGCAGAACTGCACGCTGGCGCCGATGTGGGTGCGCAAGATGCCCAAGCGCAAGGCTGAAGAAATTGCCATGCATTACCTGGAGCGCGTGCGCATTCCGGAGCAGGCCCACAAGTTTCCGGGGCAACTGTCCGGCGGCCAGCAACAGCGCGTGGCGATTGCCCGTGCGCTGTGCATGAAGCCGAAAATCATGCTGTTCGATGAGCCGACCTCGGCACTCGATCCGGAAATGGTGAAAGAGGTGCTGGACACCATGATCGGCCTGGCCGAAGACGGCATGACCATGTTGTGCGTAACCCACGAAATGGGCTTTGCGCGCACCGTGGCCAATCGCGTGATCTTCATGGACAAGGGCGAGATCGTCGAACAGGCGGCGCCGAATGACTTCTTCGACAACCCGCAGAATGACCGGACCAAGTTGTTCTTGAGCCAGATTTTGCATTGATCGATGTTTGAAACGATAAACCCGGCCTGGTGCCGGGTTTATTTTTGCCTGTCTAGGAGGCCTTGAGGGCTTCCCGCGTTTCGTTGTTGAGGCTGTAAGTGAAGGCGTTGCGCAGGTCTGCGCCTTCGGCCAGTTCGGTGGCGTCGGTGAGCAAGTGGGGGTAACGATCCAGCAGGCGCATCAGCACCATCAACGGTTTTGGCGGCGTAATTTCGCCGCGTTCGTAGCGTGAGAGTGCGTTGTGCCCGCCACCGGAAAGCACCGCTACGGTTTGTTTTTGCGTGAGGTGCAGCTTGCGGCGGATACGCTTTAATTCGGCGCCCATCATGCGCCGGGCGGCGTGGAGCAGATCATCACCGGCCTTGGCATGGCGTTCGCAACTATCGGGGTCATACATGCCGTCTTCGCACACCTGGCATTCCCAGCCCGAGAGATCATCAATGCGCCGCTCCATACCTTTTATGCACAGGGTTTCGCTGCGGCCTTCAAAGCGTGTCATGGCGTCGGGGGCGCCACAGATATAGCAATGTTGGGTGTTCATGGGTTCATCCCTTTGAAGGAGATCACCGGTGGGTTACTGCCGGAGCAGTAAGTGACCTTGATGTAAATCTCCAGACCATGTGAATGGATGTGGTAGACGTCATGCCAGACGCGGTGATCGGCATAGGTGGTCATCGATTTGTACAACATCCTGTTGTGCAGTTTGAAAACGATCGCTTGCATCTCAGTGAGATCAAGGTCGAGAGCCTCTGCGGTTCTCTTTGCCGCCCGTGTGAAAGCCTTGGCACCAAGCCGCCTCACATCCGCCTTTATCACCGCCAGATCGTAATGAGGTGTGTACTTTTCCATAAGACACCTGAGTCCAATAATTACCCTATATGGGTAATTTTACTAATCGAAAATTCAGTTCTTTTTGCCGCTTACGAACCCTAGTGCGTTGCCTTTGTAGGCAAGTCTGAATAGGCTGTAGGAAAATTCATCCTATGATTGGACGAAAGCGCAAAATCCATGACAGACATCGCCCCTCTGATCAAACGTTCCCTGGTTGACCAAGCCCTGGAGCAACTGCGTCGACGCATCACTGAAGGCAAATGGGCCATCGGCGAGCGCCTGCCCACCGAGCCTGAGCTGTCCGCCGAGCTGGGCATCAGCCGCAATACCGTGCGCGAGGCCATGCGTGTATTGGCGTTTTGCGGCTTGATCGAAATTCGCCAGGGCGACGGCAGTTATTTGCGCTCGATGACCGACCCGCTGGGCGCAATGCGGGCGTTGTCCCATTGCACCCTGGAGCAGGCGCAGGAGACCCGGCAGATTCTCGAAGTGGAGGCCATCGGGCTCGCGGCGTTGCGCCGTACCGAGACCGATCTGAGTGCGTTGCGCGACGCCCTCAAGGCCAGCGCCGAGCTGTACCACGGCGACCTGGAGGCTTATATCAGCGCCGACCTGGTGTTCCACAAACACTTGGTGGACGCGGCGCACAACCCGGCACTGAGCGAGCTGTACCAGTACTTCTCTGCCATCGTCGCCGCCCAGTTACGCCAGACCCTGAACATCTCACCGCGTCGTCAGGCCGTGTTTGACCTGCATATCGCCTTGCTCGACGCCGTGGAACAGCAAGATCCGGAACGCGCCAAATCCCTCTGCCGGCAGTTGATCAATGAACCTTGAAACCAAACGCCCGACTGAACTCGAAGAATTATTAATCGACGCCGAAGCCGATGATGACGTGGTGCAGCACACCCCGCCGGTCGTCGCGCGGCCGTGGCTGTTACTGCTGGGCCTGATTCTGGTGGCACTGAACCTGCGCCCGGCATTGTCGAGCATGTCGCCGCTGCTGGCTGAAGTCTCCCGGAGCCTGGGGTTGTCGGCAGCCAAGGCCGGTTTGCTGACCACCTTGCCGGTGCTGTGCCTGGGCCTGTTCGCACCGATGGCGCCGATCCTGGCGCGGCGCTTCGGTGCTGAGCGCGTGGTGCTGGGGATTCTGCTGACGTTGGCTGCCGGGATCATTTTGCGCAGTGCCCTCGGCGAGGTCGGGCTGTTCGCCGGTAGCCTGATTGCCGGTGCAAGTATCGGCATCATCGGCGTGCTGCTGCCGGGCATCGTCAAGCGTGATTTCGCCAAACAGGCCGGCACCATGACCGGCGTGTACACCATGGCGCTGTGCCTGGGCGCCGCATTGGCTGCCGGCTCGACGGTGCCGCTGAGCAAGCATTTCTGTGACAGCTGGAGCATCGGCCTGGGCTTCTGGATTCTGCCAGCGCTGGTGGCGGCGGCGTTCTGGTTGCCACAGGTCGGGCAAAAACATGGTGCCCATCAAGTTGCGTATCGCGTGAAGGGGCTGCTGCGGGATCCGCTGGCCTGGCAGGTAACGGTGTACATGGGCCTGCAATCGTCGCTGGCCTATATCGTGTTCGGTTGGTTGCCATCGATTCTGATCGGCCGCGGCCTTAGCGCGACCCAGGCGGGCCTGGTGCTGTCCGGCTCGGTCATCGTGCAGTTGGCCAGTTCCCTCGCCGCACCTTGGCTGGCCACGCGCGGCAAGGACCAGCGGCTGGCGATTGTGGTGGTGATGCTGTTGACACTCGGCGGCTTGTTCGGCTGCCTGTACGCGCCCCTTGATGGCCTGTGGGGCTGGGCGATCCTGCTGGGCCTCGGCCAGGGAGGCACTTTCAGCCTGGCGCTGACCTTGATCGTGCTGCGCTCGCGCGACTCACATGTCGCGGCCAACCTGTCGAGCATGGCCCAGGGTTTTGGCTACACCCTGGCATCCCTCGGGCCGTTCGCGGTTGGGCTGGTGCATGACTGGACGGGCGGCTGGACGGCCGTAGGCTGGATCTTTGCCGTGATCGGCGTGGGCGCCATCGTCGCCGGGTTGGGCGCGGGCCGTGCGGTGTACGTGGGCGTGCGCAGCGAGAAGGTATAGCGAGATGGCAGGTGAGGAGCAGTAAACCTGCTCCCGTGCCAGGCAAGCTTGGGCGCTACCCAAGCCCTGCGCTTTTCAGGCGTTACAGGTACCGCATTTCCAGGGTGGCCGAACCGTCGATGGGCACTTCGTTACTCAGGTCCATCCCGTCGGTGCGGTTGATGAGGGTTTGCACCTCCAGGTCGGCGACCAGGTCTTTGGTCGGCAGCGGTTGGCTGGCGTCGTTCATGGCGGCGATGGACATGTACAGGCCCGGATCGAGGAACCTTTCCTTGTTCCACGAACTTCCCTGGTCAGTGGAGCCAATGGTCTGCACCGGCACATTGTCGGCGAGCGGGTTACTCAGCATCAAAACGTAATGCCCAAGCTTCTGATCGCCATTGATCAAGCCCAGGCCGTAGTCGCTGGGGTTGTCGGTTGAGCCGACGCGGTTATCCACGCCATACAGGGCGAATGCCGTTGCGGCCTCACAGGTGACGGTCAGGCTCAGCGTATGGTTGCCGATGATGGTGTATTTGGCCGGGTTCAGGTCCTTGGCGGAAATCTTGCCGTGGTCGATCACCCCACCATTGGACAGGCTCGGCGTGCACGCGCTGGGCGTGATCAGGCCCTTGACGGTCAGCTCGGCAGTGGATGCCGCCGAAGCGCCTGTGGAAGTGGCCAGTAATAGCGCAGTGGTCAAGACAGGGAAAAGCTTGTTCATTTAGCGGGTACTCCTAGGGTTGAAAAAGGTGGTGTTACAGATAAGTCACTTCCAGGGTGGCGGAGCCATCCATGCGAATGTCGGTGCTCAAGTCCAGGTTCTGCTTGGCGTTGATCACTGCTTCCAGGGTCAGTGTGCTGTTCAGGGTCTGGATGCCGGAGGGGCCCGCGGTGCTGCCTTCCAAATCGGTAAAACCCAGCAGGCTTTTGGCGCCGATGTCGATTGGGTTGCGGTTGGAGGTGCGCCAGGCCACGCCGCCGGTGGTGGACTCGGTGCCGTAGATGTACGGCACGGCATCGGCCACGGTCTGCTTGGGGTCGAACTTGACCGAGTACACACCGACCTTGTTGCCGCTGCCGTCCAGGCCCAACCCATAGTAAATCTCGCTGTTGACGTGCGCCGTGCCGTCGCGGTTGTCGCGCATGCGCAAGGCGTAGCGGGCGGCGCCGTTGCACGTGACGGTCAGGTTCAGGGACTTGAGCGGCAGCCGTGTGCCGGTTGTGAGGTTAAGGTCTTGCTGGGAGATTTTGCCGAAGTCGACCAACCCTGCGGCTGACAGGGTTGGCGTGCAGGCCATCGGCGTAATCAGCCCATCGACCCTCAGCTCTACGCTGGAAGCGGCGAGGCTCAGCGGGTTGAAGAAGATAAAGGGCGCGAGAATCAGATATCGAAGGGTCATGAGGGGTCCGGGAGCGCTTACAGGTAGGTGATTTCGAGCGTGGCCGAACCGTCGAGCCGAACCTCAGTGCTCAGGTCCAGGCTGTCGAGTGGTGCAACAAATGCCTGCAGGCTCAGTAAAGCGCTCAGGTTTTGCAGGGCCTCGGGGCCCTGGGTGCTGCCGGCCGCCGGGGTAAACCCCAGAAGGCTGCGTGCGCCAACGTCGATGGGACTGCTGTTGGCAATGCTCCAGGCCGAGCCGCCCGTGGTGGAGTCGGTGCGATACACCTGGGAGAAGCTGTCGGCGCTGACCTGGGCAGGGTCGACCGTCAGGTAGTAGCGCCCGATTTTCTGCCCGCGTGTATCCACGCCCAAGCCATAGGCGGTTTCATCCAGGCCGCCGGTGGCGGAGCCGTCGCGGTTGTCTTTCATGACCAGGGCAAACGGGGTCGGCCCGTCACAGGCCACCGTGAGCGTCAGCGGCCGGGCCGGCAGGCGTGTGTCCTGATCGTGGCTCAAGTCGTTGATCGACAGCTTGCCAAAGCTCACCGTCCCCCCGTTGGACAGCCCGGGCGTGCAGGCCGCCGGCGCAAAGTGCGCTTGCAGGCGCAGCGCCTGCGAGCGCCCGGAGGCGGCAGCCTCGATCCGTCCGGTGGTGTCCCAGGTGACAGCATCGCGCACAGGCGTCGCGCGCTCCTCGGCATAGGCACTGACTGCCAGTTGCAGGGAGAAACTGCGGCCATGCGCGGGCAGGCCGTTGAGCATCGGTACCATGCCATGCTCGGGGCGCCAGTCCAGGGACTGGGCGCTGGCAATCGGCGGCTGGCCGCTGGCCGCCAGCAAACCCAGCGCTACAGCGCGGCCGTCCAGCAGGCCACCGTGTACGTGCACGCGGTAGCTGCCGCCCTGGGTGAAGCGCAAACGCTCGGCGCTGGCGGCCAGGCCGCGGTAGAACACGCTGAGGTCGCTGGTCTGCGGGCAGTCCAGGGTCATGCTCAGGCGCCGTTCACCCAGCAGTCGTTCAGGGCCGTGTGCCGGGTCAATGGTGCGACGAATCGAGCCAAAATCCAGCAGCGACTCACTCACGTCCAGTCGGCAATCGTTCTGGGCCTGGGCGGTGCCCGTCAGTAGCAGGGCGGCGAGGCAGTAATGACGTTTCACGAGAGTCCTCACAGGGTCAGGCAACGGGCGGGTGCGGTTTCGAAATACACGTCGGGGTCGGCCTTTTGCGGCAGCTCAAAACGCAGGGCGCAACGCGGCTGCCCAGGGCCCTTGATCCATAGCGGGCGAGGGTCGAGCACATTGGGCAGGAATACCTGGTTGCCCTCCTGCACCAGCGTGACGAACTCGCCGCCGTCGGTGGTGACCGTCGCGCCACGTGGCACCGGCCGGTCAAGGGTCAGCAAGGCCCGACGTGTCAGGGCGACGCCGAACTCAAGCCGGTCGACGGCGCCGCGCCCTGCCGACACCACGGCCAGGCCATTGCTGATGTCGGCATTGCGCGGCAACGAGCGCGTCTGCACTTCCACCGGGCTACGGCCATAGGCGCTGATCTGCGGCACCACGGCCTGGCCTTGCCAGTCGGTCCACACCGGGCCGCTTGGCGTACTGACTTTGACGCCGGACATCTGGCCCACCGCCAGCAGCGCAAACGTGTCGCGCACCGGGTAGGGCGACAAGGTCACGCCGTCGCCATGCACCACCACACCGCCGCGCGCGCCGCCCTGGTAGCTGGAACGCGCGTCGCTGGAGCGGCTGTAGTTGAAGTCCAGCTGGCTGTAGAACGGCAGGGCCGAAACCCCGAGGGACGACTCGACCTCGCGGTCGCGGCTGTCATGTTCAATGCCCAGCCGATAGGCCAGTTGGTCGTTGAGCGGTTCGTTGAGGCCGATGCCGATGCGGTGCTCGCCCCCGGAGTTACGCACCCAGGTGCGGCCTCGACGGTTCTCGCCCAGGGGCAGGCTGAGGTTCAGGTACAGGCTGTCATCGTTGTAACGGCGGCCGCCCATCTGCCATTCGGCGGTGGCGGACAGCGATACGCCGCCCACTTGCGTGCCCCACGACGCCAGTGCCCGGCTGCTGCTGTCGCCGGCAAAGGAGGCGGCGCGCGACACGCCGAGGCTGAATGCTCCCAGCCATGGATGCGCCCAGGAGACTGTGGCGCTTTGCTGATCGCGGTAGCGTGAGCGCTGCTGCTCGCGGGTATGGGCGGTGTAGGTCGATTCGGTGAGGTCGCGATAGCCCTCGCTGCGCCAGGCATTGGCGGCGCTGATGGCCCAGCGTTCACCCATTTGCTGAGACCACGAGAGGTCCACCTGCACGCCGCGCGCTTGCGCCTGGCGGGTTGCCTCGGCGACCACCACAGCCCCTTGCAACTGGCTGTTCTGCCAGGGCAGCACACCCAGGTTGGCACCGGCCGAGCGATAGTCTTCGGCCGCCAGCAGGCCGCTGCCAAGAGTGATCAGTGGGTGGACTGCAGCCGTCCACCCGGCGCTGACCACCCAGGGTTCGGCGCCATTGCTGTCGCCGATGTTGCGCACCGTGCCTGCGGCCACGGCGTAACCCGGTGCCGGCAGACCCAGGCCCAGCATCGCCGCCGGCACGCTGAAACGCCGTTCTTCGCCGGAGGCTTCCTTGACCGTCACTTCCACATCGGAGCGCCCGTTCAGGCGCGGCACATGGCTCAGGGAAAACGGCCCCGCGGGAACCACTGTGGAGTGAACCAACGCACCGTTTTGCCGCACCTCTACCTGGGCCGGGCCGTTGGCGATGCCATCGATCGTCGCGCCCTGATCCTGGTCTTGCAGCGCCTGCTCGGTGAGCACTTGCACGCCGGTGATCGGGGCTCCCGCCAGCACCGGGTTGTAGAGGTTGATCTGCCCGGCCTGCAATACCGCCTGCTGGCGGGCGAAGGTCCGTTGGGCGTAGGCGTCCAGGTGGTTGCTGCGCGAGGCGCCATCCTGCCAGGTCTGTACCTGGCGGCTGCGCACGATCCAGTCGCCGGCGTTAAAGCCGACTTCGGTATTGGCCGAGCCAAACCGGCTGCTGCTGTCGCCGAACACGTTGTGCAGGCCGGTCACATCGTAGTTGAGCAAGGCTGCGAAACCGCCGGTGCTGTAGCCGGAAACGTCCTGTGGCGCAACGCGCAACGCCTGCGTGGGCACTACCAGCGACAGAGCCAGGCTGGCCGGGTCGGATTCGATCACCGTCTGGGGGTAGTGCTCGACGAAGGCGTGGCAGGCGTCAACGCGGCGTGGCGGTG
Organism: Pseudomonas sp. HT11; assembly: GCF_044875395.1. Lineage (NCBI taxonomy): Bacteria > Pseudomonadati > Pseudomonadota > Gammaproteobacteria > Pseudomonadales > Pseudomonadaceae > Pseudomonas > Pseudomonas sp. HT11. The sequence continues at coordinate 1,156,329 of NZ_CP173217.1, forward strand.
CGACCAGCTGACCGGCTTGCAACAAGGCGGCGTCAAAGCACAATGCGCCGTGGTCATCGAAGCTGACGTCGACCCGACCGCGCCGTTGGCCGTTGACCTCCAGGTTGACGGCGTGGCGGCCGCGGGTAAAGCGCGGCGTGTCCAGCAGCAGGCTGGCCAGGTGCGGGTCGATGCCACGCTGGTGCAGGGTCTGGTGGTCGAACGAACCGGTTGACGGCGCGTCGTCTGCCCAGGCCTGTTCGGCCAGCAGCAGATGGCTGAGCGCCCATGCGATGCCGCCCAGTTGCACGAGTGACGGGCGCGGCATAACGCCGGACAGGGCTTCGCCGTCACGGTAATTCATGACTGTGTTCACACAATTACACTCGTTTGATGGAAGCCCGAGGCGAGGGTTTCGGACGCGCCAGGCGGTCTTCCCGGTGACCTTCGCAGGAGGTCACTTCGTTTTATAGAGGCGTCGCCGCAGGTCGACGCGGTGGGATCAAGGCGTGATGGGCGCCTCGTAGGGCGCGACAGCAAAGCCATACACCGTGGCCGGCTGCAGGCGCACTGACGTCGCCCCCGTACCCTGGGCCGCGACCGTCAGGGTTTCTCCCGGCAGTACGTACGTGCGCGGCAGCAAGGTCGAGCCGTTGCCGGGCAACAGCCGCACCGCCTGCGCAAGGCGCACCACGTACGGTGTGGGGTTGCGCACGCTGAGCCGGTCGCCGTCCAGGTGCCAGGTCAGGCCCAGCCACGGCTCACGGTTGGGTGCCAGCCCCTTGGGATGCAGGATCACCGGCAGGTTCTGGCGCACCGTGACGCCCACTTGGGCACGCGCGGCCTCGGCGCCGGTACGTTGCTGGGGCATGCCTTCGAAGACCACCCGTTTGAGCCGTTGGGTCTGCAACGGCTCGTCCGCTTGCAAGATGAACCGCACCAGCTGACGCTTGCCGGGCTCCACCCGCGACAGCGGCGGAGTGACGAACAGCAAGGTGGCCTGGTCTTCGGGGATGTCTTCGAGGGTCACGTGCAACAGGGCCAGTTTGCTGTCGGTATTGGTCACGGACACGGCCGCTTCGCCGTCCGCCTCGTGCACGATGACCACCGAGGTGTCCGGCACCATACCGTCGGCCAGCGCCGCGGCAGAGCACCATAAAGCGAGGCCGGCACAACCGGCGCGTATCCAGGAAACATGCATCGTCATCTGAGGACTCATTCACTAAGGGTTACAGGTACTTGAGGTCCAGGGTGATCGAACCTTGCAAAGGCACTTCTTGCTTCAGCGTCAGGCTATTGGCCGGGCTGATGGCGGTGTCCACCCGCAGGCTGGCGACCAGTTGCCTGATGGGGATGGGCACCAGCGTGTCGAGGTGGGCAAAACCCATGGCGTGCCTGGGATGTGCATTGGGCTCGGGGTGCCAGGTGCTCCCGCCGTCCGCGGAGCTGATCACCTTCAGGGCGCCGCCGTCGCCCACCGGCCCGCGCAATGACAAACCCACCGACCCCAGGCGTTCGCTCGGCGCATGAACGTTCATGCCCAAGCCGTACAGAACGTCGGGTTTCACAGAGGAGTCCGGCTGATTGTCGATACCCACCAGTGCAAACAGCGTCGGCCCTTCACAGTTGATGCTCAGGCCCATTTGCCGGCTGGGCAGTGACGTGAATTCACTCGGTCTCAAGGTGCGCGCCGGGATCTTGCCGTAATCGATCAGGCCGCTGTCGGACAGCGACACGGTGCACGCTTGGGGTGTGATCCGGCCGGTAACGCTCAGGTCCACGGTTGAGGCGGCGAAGGCCGGCGTCAGGTGCAAGGCGAACAGCGTGAGCGCCCGGGTGATGGTCGATGGGTTCATTGCGTCGTTATCACAGTGGGGGGTGGGTGCCGCCAGTTACAGGTACAGCACTTCAACGGTGGCATCGCCATCGATGGCCACTTCGTGGGTAACGTCATCCTGCTGGTGGGGGCAATCACGCCGCCCACGCAAGGTCGGGCTTACCAGTACTTCACTTGCAGCGTGGCATGACCATCGATGGGCATTTCATCCACCAGGTTCAGGTCGGTGCCTTTTACCAGGGTGGTGAAGGCGCTGAGTCGGGCGGTCAACACCTTCACGGCGATCGGGGCGTTAAGGTTGTCGGCGGCGGCGAAAGCGGTCAGCCCGGCATGGCCCAGGTACGTCGAAGGACGCCAGTCGGCACCGCCGTTGCTGGATAAGAGGGTGCGCACCGGCACGTTGTCGGCGACCGCATCCAGTACGCTGAACGCCACGCTGCCCAGCATCTGGTCGTCATTGACCCTGCCCAGGCCATGGCTCGCCGGGTGGATGGCTGATGTGCCGGAGCGGTTGTCGACGGTGGTCAGGGTGAACAGGGTTTCTGCCTCGCAGGTGACCTCCAATTGCAGGTTGACGGTCTCCAGGCGGGTAGGCAGTTGGGGATCGAGGTCCTTCACCGTCAACCTGCCATGATCGACGACGCCACCACTGGACAGGTTGGGCATGCAGGCGCTGGGCGTGATCAGGCCGGTGATCCTAAGGTCAGTGGCGCTGGAGGCAAATGCCTGGGGAATGACGGCCATCAGCGCCGTGAACACTGGGGCGAGGGTGCGATGGTTCATGTAAAACCTCCAAGTAGGGCGATGCGCGCGAGGCTGATCCGATGCGTCATGGCATCGGGTCAGCGAGCCTTGTTTACAGGTACTTCACTTCGATCGTGGCGGAGCCGTCGAGGGGCACTTCATTGCTAAGGTTCAGGTCTTGCGCAGGCACAATCTGGGTCATGACGGCCAAGTCAGTGATCAGGTCCTGAATAGGCACGGGGACATACAGGCCACCGGAAACACCGCCGAAACCGGCCAGGTTGCCGCTGTACCAATATTCACCATCAATCGCGCTCCAGGTTTGTCCGCCGTTGTTGGACTCAAGGGGTATGACGCCGACGTTGTCCGCAACCGGGTTCACCAGCTCAAGGTGGTAGGTGCCGATTTTCTGCGTGTTATCGATCAAGCCCAGCCCATAGCCCGTCGCAACGACAGCTGAGGACGCTCGGTTGTCGTTGCCGTTCAAGCCAAACAAGGTCTGTGCATCGCAGTTCACACGCATCTGCAAGGTCACGGCTGGCAGATCAGTGGGGGTGCCTTGATTGAGGTCCTTGGCGGAAATCTTGCCGTGATCGACGATGCCGTTGGCGGACAAGGTTGGCGTGCAGGCACTCGGGGTGATCAGGCCTTTGACGATCAACTCCACCGAGCTTGCGGCAACAGCCGGGCCTTGATGAGCGGCCACTAAAAAGAGGGCGAGTGCTGCTAGGGACTTATTCATGTCGTGAGGTTCCGGTGCAAGGATTGCTGACTGTGCCTCAGGGCAAACAGCCATGTGTGTTGCGACCGTGGGGAGGACAGGCCGCGCCCCTCATTGGGGTGCGGCGAATTTATAGAGGGGGGCAAGGCGGGGAAATACAACAAATACGAGAGTAGGCGGATAGCGCAAAGGCGCATTCGCTTATGTCAGAACCGGCTGTTGTTTACGTAGGAATTGTGAAGTTTCGTAGTTTTTGTATCGTCCAGGCGCAGTCATTCGAATACGTTTTGCGCCGCTGAGCCGTCATAAAAAAATCAAAAAGATGGTTCAGAATGCCGCGCCCGATCGGCCAGAGCGCGGCCGTTTCCTGCACGCATGGCGTGCCATCATCGTCCGTCGATACGGTAAGTTGAGGTAGTCATGTCATCAGGCATTCCCCCAGGCAGCAGGGGTGGGGATGAGCCGCGGGCGTTGACCACCGCGCCTGCCTGTTGGCAACGGCTCAAGGTGTTGGTTGTTGACGACCATCCAGCCTACTGCCTGCTGATGAGCGGAACCCTTGACCGCCTCGGCCTGGGTCACCAAGCGTGCAGGGACGGGCGAGCTGCGCTGGCCGCCCTGGACGTGCAGCACTTTGATCTGATTCTGACCGACTGCCAGATGCCGCTCATGGACGGCTATGCCATGACGCGCGAAATCCGCCGCCGCGAACGTGAGGCGCTGTCGACGCGACTGCCCATCATCGGCCTGACCTCAAACCTGGGCCCTGACGAAGTCCGCCTGTGCCTGGAAGCCGGCATGGACGCGTGGCTGATCAAACCGCTGACTTTTTTGCAGCTGCACCACGTCTTGGTCTATTGGCTGGACCAAGCCCACGTGGGCGCATTCGAGCAGGGCACAAAGGCACAGGCATTGGTCGGGCAAAAAGGCTGGCCAACCCGTACGACGCTGGTGCAAATGTTTGGCCGCAGCGAAGTGGTGGACAGCATGCTTGGCAGCCTGATCCATGAAGCTCGCCAAGACCTGCGCGCGCTGTCGGGCGCGGTGATGCGCCTCGATGGCGCCGAAACCGTTCAACACCTGCACCGGTTGATTGGCAGCGTGGCCTTTCTGGGCGTCACCTCGCTGGAAAAACGCGGCCTGCAACTGATGACGCGGGTAAGTGGCGACGGCGTGGCCACGCATGCCCGCGACTTGATCCGGTTGCGCCAGGACCTGGTGCGTTACCTGGCTTACTTGTCGGCGCTTTGAAGACGCAGGCTTTCATCGGGGGTGAAGGAAGATTTCGCCCTGAGCTGTAGCTTCTTTCTGACGGCCTGCTCTGTTTGTTTTGTAGGTATAACTCTCGACAGCCACGAATGCTGCACGGGCTGCCCTGGCTGGTTTTCTTGGCGGTTGTTGCCGGCCACATCCGGCGCTATTTTGCGTAGGTCAAGTTGCCATCATGGTGGGTCTCATGCTTCGCGTAATAATTGCTGACGATCATCCGATTGTGCGTATCGGCCAAAAAGTCGTGATCGAGGCCAGTGGAAAGTGCAAGGTGGTCGGCGAGGCCGACGGCCCCGATCAACTGCTGGCGGTGCTCGACAGCACGCCTTGTGACCTGCTGGTGACCGACTTTGCCATGCCGGGCAATCAGCAGGCTGATGGGTACGGCCTGTTGAGCCTGATGCAACGCCAATACCCGCGATTGCCAGTGATTCTGGTGACCATGTTCGCCAACATCGCCACGCTGCGCGCTTCCTTCGCACAAGGCGCGCGGGCCATCGTGGCCAAGAGTGCCTCAGCCAGGGAGTTGCCGCAGGCCATCAAGGCCGTGAGCGAAGGCCATACCTTTGTCAGCGAAAGCCTGCGGGTGCAGTTGGTGGAAGCTGGCACCGGCGACCAGCAAGCCGTGCCGCAGTTGTCCGGCAAAGAGCGTGAAGTGGTGCGCATGCTCGCCAGCGGTATGACCGTCAGCCAGATCGCCGCCCGGGTCAATCGCAGCATCTCGACCATCAGCAAGCAAAAAAGCACGGCCATGAGCCGGTTGTGCATCTCCACCGACGTGGATTTGTTCGCCTACGCCCGCAGCAGTGGCATGGTGCCGTAAGCGTGGTCATTTGCGCGGCGAATGTCGGTAGCCTTACCGGCGCTGGCGGCTTATCGTGCGCCTACCTTTTCGATGCCTGCGGAGCCTGCCCATGAGTGATGCCCACAACGCCCTGATCACCGAGTTCTACAGTGCCTTCCAGCGCCTGGATGCCGAAGGCATGGCCGCCTGCTACACCGACGATGTGGTGTTCAGCGATCCCGCGTTCGGCGAGCTGCGTGGCCGTGACGCAGGTGACATGTGGCGCATGCTCACCACCCGCGCCAAGGATTTTTCCCTGACCTTCGACCACGTGCGCAGCGATGAGATCACCGGCAGCGCGCATTGGGTGGCGACGTACCTGTTCAGCGCCACCGGCAACACGGTGGTCAACGATATCGGCGCGCGGTTTGTGTTTCGCGATGGCAAGATCTGCGAGCACCACGATCACTTCGACCTGTGGCGCTGGTCGCGCCAGGCCCTGGGCCTCAAGGGGTTGTTGTTGGGTTGGTCGCCTGCGCTGAAAAACGCCGTGCGCGCCCAGGCGCTTAAAGGCCTGAGGGCATTTCAGGCCGGTCGTTGATAAGATTGGCGCTCCTCTGGTTTGCCGAAACGACCTGTGACTGATCTTCCTGAACCCAAACCCTGGTTTGTCTACCTGGTGCGCGCGGCCAATGGCTCGCTGTATTGCGGCATCAGCAATGACCCGGTGCGCCGCTTTGCTTCTCACCAAAGCGGCAAGGGCGCGCGGTTCTTTTTGTCCAGCCCCGCGGTGGCATTGGTGTACACCGAGCAATGCGCGAGCAAGGGCGAGGCGTTGCGCCAGGAGCGGCTGATCAAAAAGCTCAAGAAGAGCGCCAAGGAGTGCCTGGCGGCGAGCGGTTCATTGATTTGACTGATGGGTTCCCATCGCCCGCATGTGGGGCGTTGCAGGCTAAGCTAGCGGCTCACTTACTTGAGCGGAGCCTGGCATGTCTGAGTTGATCCTGCACCACTACCCGCAATCCCCCTTTGCTGAAAAAGCCCGCCTGATGCTGGGCTTCAAGGGCTTGTCCTGGCGCTCGGTGTTTATCTCGCCGGTGATGCCCAAGCCTGACCTCACGGCCCTCACCGGCGGTTATCGCAAGACGCCAGTGCTGCAAGTCGGCGCCGATATCTACTGCGACACCGCCTTGATCGCCCACCGCCTCGAGCAGGAAAAGTCCGCGCCGGCGCTGTTTCCCCAAGGCCTGGAGCTGGTCACGCAAAGCTTCGCCGCGTGGGCCGATTCGTTGGTGTTCTCGCATGCCGTGGCGCTGGTGTTCCAGCCCGAATCCCTGGCCGTCAAGTTCGCCAAGGTGCCGCCGCAGATGCTTGACGTGCTGGTGGCGGACCGCGCCAAACTGTTCAGCGGCGGCACTGCCACCCGCGTGCAATTGGATCGGGCCAAGCACCAATGGCCGACGATCATCAGCCGCATCGATCAGCAATTGCAGCACCAGGCAGGTGACTTCCTGTTTGGCGAGCCGTCGATTGCCGACTTTGCCCTGGCGCATCCGTTGTGGTTCCTCAAAGGCTCGTCGGTGACGGCGCCGCTGGTGGATGCCTATCCCGCCGTCGCTGCCTGGCTGGACCGTGTACTGAGCTTCGGCCATGGCACTGCCAGCGAGATGAGCGCCGAACAGGCCTTGGAAGTGGCGCGTAACGCGACGCCTGCGGCCTTGCCGGATGAACTGTTCGAGGACTTGAATGGCTTCAAGCCGGGCCAGCAGGTGAGCATTTGCGCCACCGACTACGGCACCGATCTGGTGGCCGGCGAGTTGCTGTTCGCCGGGCGTGAGGAGTTGATCCTGCGGCGTACCGATGAACGCGGCGGCACCGTGCATGTGCATTTCCCACGGTTGGGGTTCCGCATTCAGGCGCAGTAAATAAAATTATTTTCAAAACAATGTGAGGTAAATCCACCGCCCATCCGTGTAGTGCTTGAAACTGCGATCTATTCGCATTAACAGCGTTTTCTACACGGGTTCTCACAGCATGAAATCGACGGCGGGCGGTTGGGTAAAACAGTGGCTGGGAGCCTCGGTACTGGCGGTGTCGGGGCTGGCGTTGCTGCCCCTGGCCGTGGCGCAGGCGCAGGAGCAGCAAAGCGCCCAGTTCAACTTTGCGCTGGCAGCCAAGCCGCTGCCCCAGGCCCTGAGTGATTTCAGCCGCGTCACCGGGATCAGCGTGATCTATACCGATGAAGCGCCCTACGGTCTCAGCGCCCCTGCCGTCAGCGGGCAAATGAGTGCGACCCAGGCCCTGCAACGCCTGCTCGGCCACTCAGGCTTTACCTTCCGCCAGATCGACGCCCACACCTTGGCCCTTGAACCTGTGCCCACCGACGGCGCGGTCAACCTCGGCGCCACCACCATCAGCGGCGCCGGCCAGGCCCAGGACAGCACCAGTTACCAGCCACCGCCCACCAGCTCGGTGATGCGCTCCCATGGCCTGTTGCTGGAAACCCCGCAAACCGTCAACGTGGTGCCCGCCCAAGTGCTGCGCGACCAGACCCCGCGTAACCTGGATGACGCCCTCGCCAATATCAGCGGCATCACCCAGGCCAACACCTTGGCCAGTACCCAGGATGCGGTGATGCTGCGCGGGTTTGGCGATAACCGTAATGGCTCGATCATGCAAGACGGTATGCCCGTGGTGCAGGGGCGTGCGTTGAACTCCACCGCCGAGCGCGTTGAAGTGCTCAAGGGCCCGTCGTCATTGTTGTACGGTATTCAAGACCCGGGTGGCGTGGTCAATATCGTCAGCAAAAAGCCGGAACTGACCCAATCCACCTCCCTGACCGCACGTGGCTCGACCTTCGGCGACGGCAAGAATGGCAGTGGCGGTAACCTCGATACCACCGGCCCGATTGGCGACAGCGGCCTGGCGTACCGGCTGATCGTCGACCATGAAGACGAAGATTACTGGCGCAATTTCGGCACCCACCGCGAGACGCTGGTGGCGCCGTCCCTGGCCTGGTACGGCGACACCACCAAAGTGGTCTTCGCCTACGAGCACCGCGAATTCCTCTCGCCGTTCGACCGTGGCACCGCCATCGACCCCAAGACCAATCACCCGCTGAACATCCCCGCGACCCGGCGCCTGGATGAGCCGTTCAACAACATGGAAGGCCGCTCCGACCTGTATCGCCTGGAAGTCGACCACGACTTGAACGACGACTGGAAGGCGCACTTGGGCTACAGCTGGAACCGCGAGACCTATGATGCCAGCCAGGTGCGCACGGTTTCGGTCAATTCCAACGGCACCCTGACCCGCAGCATGGACGGCACACGGGGGGCGCTGACCACCGATCGTTTTGCCACAATGAGCCTGGAAGGCAGCGTCAACGTCGGTGGCATGCAGCATGACCTGGTGTTCGGCCTGGACGATGAGTACCGCAAGATCTACCGCGCCGACTTGATCCGCCAGGCGCAACGCAGCGCCTTCAGCTACCTCGATCCGGTCTATGGCAGGGACGTGCAAGGCACCACCGTCAGTGCCAAGGACAGCGCCCAGACGGACCTGCTGCGCAGCGACTCACTGTTTTTCCAGGACGCCATTCACCTGACCGATCAGTGGATCCTGGTGGGCGGTGTGCGCTATCAGATGTATGACCAGTACGCCGGCAAGGGTGTGCCGTTCACGGCCAACACCAACGGCAATGGCCAGGCGTGGGTGCCGCGCGCCGGCCTGGTGTACCGCTACACGGATGAGTTGTCGTTCTACGGCAGCTACACCGAATCGTTCAAACCCAACTCCACCATCGCCGCCCTGGCTGACGGCAGCACCTTGACCGGCGACCTCACGCCTGAGGAGTCCAAGTCGTGGGAGCTGGGGGCCAAGCTCGACATCCCGGGGCGTATTACCGCCAGCGCGGCGTTGTTCAATATTGATAAACGCAACGTGCTGGTCTCGGTGGGATCAGGAGCCAACACCGTTTACAGCATTGCCGGCCAGGTGCGCTCCCGTGGCCTGGAGCTGGACGCCACCGGCCAGTTGACCGACCAATGGAGCGTGATCGGCAGCTACGCCTACACCGATGCGCTCGACACCAAGGACAAAGACCCGACGCTTGAGGGCAACCGCCTGCAAAACGTGGCCAAGCACACGGGCTCGCTGTCGGCGGTCTATGATTTCGGCACTATTTTCGGTGGCGACCAACTGCGGTTGGGCGCAGGCGCCCGTTATGTCGGCGAGCGCGCAGGCGATGCCGCCAACGATTTCAACCTGCCGGGCTACACCGTCGCCGACGCGTTTGCCACCTATGACACCAAGATCGAAGGCCAGAAGGTCAAGTTCCAGCTCAACGTGAAGAACCTGTTCGATCGCACGTACTACACCTCGGCCGCGAGCCGGGTGTTTGTATCGCTGGGCGATGCGCGGCAGGTGTCAGTGTCCAGCACGCTTCAGTTTTAATCTGTCAGACGGGCTGCTGTGGTGGCAAGCCCGCTCGCCACAACGGCATTGAGCTGGTAGCGTTGCCGCCACTGAAGACTTCGCGGGAAAACGCTACTGATGCAGTTGGGCAGATGGATACACACCAGCGCGATGCTGGTTGGCTTGAGCTTTTTACTGGGCGGCTGCGCGAGTGTTTCGCAGACTTCCAACTCCCTTGATCAACTGCTGGCCGACCCGACGCTGCACGGCGCCACGGTTTCGCTGACGGTGCGTGACGCGCGCAGTGGCGCCACACTTTATCAGCACAACCCGCGCACGCGTCTGGTCCCCGCGTCCAATCTGAAGCTGCTGACCACGGCAGCGGCGATGGACGTGCTGGGGCCGCAATACCGGTTCTCCACGCAACTGCTGAGCAATGGCATACGCCAGGGCGATCGCCTGACGGGCAACTTGTACCTGCGAGGCCTCGGCGACCCGACGATTCAGTTCGCCGACTACCAGGCCCTGGCCGCGCAACTGGCCAGCCAGGGCGTGCGCCAAGTGCAGGGCGACATCGTGTTCGACGACACCTGGTTTGACGCCGAGCGGCTCGGTGTCGACTGGTCCCACGATGATGAAACCACCTACTATGGCGCGCAGATTTCGGCGCTGACGGTGTCACCCAATGCGGATTTTGATGCGGGCAGCGTGCTGGTCACGGCCAAGGCGCCAGCGCGTGTCGGCCAGCCAGTGAGCGTCGAGATCTTTCCGCCCACCGATTACCTGCAATTGAGCAACCGCGCGGTCAGTGGGCCGGGCAACACCTACGGGATCAACCGCCGCCATGGCACCAATCTTCTGCAGCTCAGCGGTGCGGTGGCGCCGGGCAGGCAGAGCCCGCAACTGATCAGCGTGTGGGAGCCGACGCAACTGGTGGCCAATCTGTTTGAACAGGCCCTCAAACAGCAGGGCATTACCGTGCTTGGGCGTCGAGTGGTGGGGGCTGCAACCCCTGCCGGCGTGACCGTGCTGGCCGAGCATCAATCGGCGCCGTTGCAGGAGTTGATCACGCCGCTGCTCAAACTTTCGAACAACAACATGTCTGAAGCCTTGCTCAAGGCCATGGGCCGTCAGACCGCCAACAGCGGCACGGCGGCGGCGGGTGTGGTGGCAGTCGCCGGTTTCCTCAAGCGTCAGGGCCTGGATACCGCGGCGCTGCACCAAGTCGACGGCTCCGGGCTGTCGCGGCAGAACCTGGTGTCGTCGCAAACCCTCACCGACCTGCTGCTGGCCGCGCGCAAACAGCCGTGGTTCAACGCCTGGTACAACGCGCTGCCGATTGCCGGCAACACTGACCGCATGACCGGCGGCAGCCTGAGCTATCGCTTGCGCGGCACGCCGGCTGAAAACAACCTGCATGCCAAAACCGGCTCCATGGGCGGTGTCTCGTCATTGAGCGGCTACATCACCGACGCCCATGGGCGCACGTTGGTGTTCTCGATGTTGAGCAATAACTATGTGGTGGCCGGCGCGCAGGTCAAGGCGCTGGAGAACCGCGTGGCCGTGGCCCTGTCACGCTGGGACGATTGATTCAGGGCTGATAGCCCATCCGCCAACTCACGGCCCGGGTCGCCGCCAGCAAGCGTTGCGCCGCCGGGCCATCTTCATCGGCGTGGAACAGTGAGGTCGGGCCGACCACGGTCATCACGGCCGCCACCTGGCCGACCGCGTTGAATACCGGCGCCGACAACGCGTCGACGCCGGGCATCAGCAAGCCGTGCACAAAGTGCAGGCCACGGCTGCGGATCTGCTCGCACGCGGTGGCGTAAGCCTGATCGTCCGCCAAGGCATGGGCGACACCGGCCTGAATCTCGCGCTCGCGCAATTCCACGGTTTCCCGCGACGGCAGATAAGCGCTGAACACCAGCCCGGTGGACGAGCTGAGCAGCGGCAACACCGAACCCAGCTGCGTCACCACCGTGATCGCGCGCACTGCCGGCTCGATGTGCACGACGGTCGCGCCCTGGTTGCCCCACACCGCCAGAAAGCAGGTTTCATTCAATTCATCGCGCAGTTCCGCCAGGGGCAGGGCGCCGACTTTCAGCACATCCATGCTGCCCAGCGCGGCCAGCCCCACGCGCAACGCCTCGCGACCCAGGCCGTAGTGGTTGGTGGCGGTGTTCTGTTCAGCAAAGCCCGAGGCGATCAACGCCTGTAAATAGCGGTGGACCTTGCTCGCCGGCATCTGCACATGCTCGGCCAGGCGCGACAGCGACGTGGCCGGCGACAGTTCGGCGAGGGCCTTGAGGATATCGGTGCCCACTTCGGCCGAGCGGACTTTCTGTTTACCGGTGTCGCGGGGCTTTTCCATGGAGGAGCGAGAATCCGAGAGGGGGAATGGGCGTCTTTATAGCTTGACGGTCGACAGTGATCAAATTACGTTATGCGTAACTGGATTACGATAAAAACAACTTCCGCTCAGAGGATGATCCATGAACCTCGAATACCAATCGGGCTTTGGCAATCAATTCGCCAGCGAAGCCCTGCCTGGCGCGCTGCCCGTCGGCCAGAACTCCCCGCAAAAAGCCCCGTACGGCCTGTACACCGAACTGTTCTCCGGCACGGCCTTTACCATGGCGCGCAGCGAAGCCCGTCGCACCTGGCTGTACCGCATTCAGCCGTCGGCCAATCACCCGGCGTTCGTCAAGCTTGAGCGGCAACTGGCCGGTGGGCCGTTGGGCGCAGTGACGCCCAACCGCTTGCGCTGGAACCCTCTGGATATTCCGAGTGAGCCCACCGATTTCATCGACGGCCTGGTGGGCATGGTTGCCAACGCCGGGTCGCAACAACCGTCTGGCATCAGCATCTACACGTACCGCGCCAATCGCTCGATGGAGCGCGTGTTCTTCAACGCCGACGGTGAACTGTTGATCGTCCCCGAGCAGGGCCGCCTGCGCATCGCCACCGAATTGGGCGTGCTGGACGTGGAGCCGCTGGAAATTGTCGTACTGCCGCGTGGCCTGAAATTTCGCGTCGAACTGCTGGATGCCCAAGCACGCGGCTACATCGCAGAAAACCACGGCGCGCCGCTGCGCCTGCCGGACCTTGGCCCGATCGGCAGCAACGGCCTGGCCAACCCGCGTGACTTCCTCGCGCCGGTTGCCCACTACGAAGACCTCAAAAAGCCGACAACGCTGGTGCAGAAATTTCTCGGCGAACTGTGGGCCTGCGAACTCGATCACTCACCGCTCAACGTGGTCGCCTGGCACGGTAATAACGTGCCGTACAAATACGACCTGCGCCGGTTCAACACTATCGGCACGGTGAGTTTCGATCACCCTGACCCGTCGATTTTCACCGTATTGACCTCGCCCACCAGCGTGCACGGCCTGGCCAACCTCGACTTCGTCATCTTCCCGCCGCGCTGGATGGTGGCCGAGAATACCTTCCGGCCGCCGTGGTTCCACCGCAACCTTATGAACGAATACATGGGCCTGATCCAGGGCGCCTACGACGCCAAGGCCGAAGGCTTCCTGCCCGGCGGCGCCTCGCTGCACAGCTGCATGAGCGCCCACGGCCCGGACGGTGAAACCTGCACCAAGGCGATCAATGTCGAGCTGGCGCCGCACAAGATCGATAACACCATGGCCTTCATGTTCGAGACCAGCCAAGTGCTGCGCCCCACACAGTTCGCCCTGGAATGCTCGCAACTGCAACCCGCTTACGACGCGTGCTGGGCCTCACTGCCTGCCACCTTCAACCCGAACCGGAGATAACCCATGACTCAACCAACGCTAGCCCGCAGCTGGGTGGCCTCCGCCAACGGTCACCAGGACTTTCCCCTGCAGAACCTGCCGCTGGGCGTGTTCAGTATCAACGGCTCGGCACCGCGCAGTGGCGTGGCGATTGGCGACTGCATTCTCGACCTGCACGCGGCCCTGGATGAGTTTGACGGCGAAGCCCGCCGCGCGGTGGAGGCGACTGTCGGCGGCCAGTTGAATGCGTTTTTCGAGCTTGGCCGTGGCCCGCGTTTGGCCTTGCGCGAACGCCTGCTGGAACTGCTTGCCGAAGGCAGCAAATTGCAAACCCGTGAGGCGCAAGTGCTGCACTTGGCCGCTGATTGTCAGATGCACTTGCCGGCAAAAATCAGTGACTACACCGACTTCTATGTCGGCATCGAACACGCGCAGAACGTCGGCAAGCTGTTCCGTCCCGACAATCCTCTGCTGCCCAACTACAAATACGTGCCGATCGGTTATCACGGCCGTGCCTCGACCATTCGCCCGTCCGGCACCGAGGTGCGCCGCCCTAAAGGCCAAACGCTGCCGGCCGGCCAGACCGAGCCAACGTTTGGCCCTTGCGCGCGCCTGGATTACGAACTGGAACTGGGCATCTGGATCGGCCAGGGCAATGCCATGGGCGACGCGATCGCGATTGGCGATGCGGCCGAGCATATCGCCGGTTTCTGCCTGCTCAATGACTGGTCGGCGCGCGACATCCAGGCCTGGGAATACCAGCCACTGGGCCCGTTCCTGTCGAAAAGTTTCATCACCAGCATTTCGCCCTGGGTGGTGACGGCCGAAGCATTGGAGCCGTTCCGCAAAGCCCAGCCGGCACGCCCCGAGGGCGATCCGCAACCGCTGCCGTACCTGCTGGATAAGCGTGACCAGGCCGCAGGCGGTTTCGACATTGAGTTGGAAGTGCTGCTGACCACCGCCGCGATGCGCGAGCAAAACCTGCCGGCCCATCGCCTGACCCTGAGCAACACCCAGCACATGTACTGGACTGTGGCGCAGATGGTTGCGCACCACAGCGTCAACGGTTGCCAATTGCAGGCCGGTGATCTGTTTGGTTCGGGCACCTTGTCTGGCCCGCAGCCGGGGCAGTTTGGCAGCCTGCTGGAGATTACCGAAGGCGGTAAAAAGCCGATTGAACTGGCCTCGGGCGAGGTCCGTAAGTTTCTCGAAGACGGCGACGAAATCATCCTGCGCGCGCGGTGCAGTCGCGAAGGGTTTGCCTCCATCGGGTTCGGCGAATGCCGTGGCACCGTCGTCGCGGCGCGTTAAGAGGGCAGGGCGATGGAACTCTACACTTACTACCGCTCCACTTCGTCATACCGCGTGCGTATCGCCCTGGCGCTCAAGGGGCTGGACGTCACCGCAGTGCCGGTCAACTTGCTGGTGCCGCCGGGCGGTGCCAATCGCCAGCCGGACTACCTGGCGATCAACCCGCAGGGCCGCGTGCCGGCGTTGCGTACGGACGAAGGTGATCTGTTGATTCAGTCGCCGGCAATCATCGAGTACCTGGAGGAACGTTATCCACAGGCGCCGCTGCTTTCCAAAGACCTGGCCACGCGCGCCCATGAGCGCGCAGTGGCGTCCATCATCGGCTGCGATATTCACCCGCTGCACAACTCCAGTACCCAGAACCTGTTGCGCAAGTGGGGGCACGATGAGGCGCAATTGCTGGAGTGGATCGGGCATTGGATCAGCCAGGGCCTGGGCGCGGTGGAGCAGCTGATTGGCGATAAAGGCTTTTGCTTTGGCGAACAGCCGGGGATGGCGGATGCGTTTTTGATTCCGCAGTTGTATGCGGCGGAGCGTTTCAAAGTGCCGCTGGCGGCGTACCCGCGCATTGCGCGCGTGGCGGCGTTGGCGGCGCAGCATCCGGCATTTGTGCAGGCGCACCCGGCTAACCAACCCGACACCCCGGACACACCCTAAATCAATGTGGGAGCGGGCTTGCCTGCGATAGCGCAGTGTCAGCCAGTGATGGCGCACATGACAGGCCGTCATCGCAGGCAAGCCAGCTCCCACGGTTGATCAGCGTTACCCTTATAAAAATAATAGGTACCTTGCGATGCACAATCAGATTGCCAGCTTTCGTGCGGCACTCGACACCCGTCCGGTGTCGCGCTATCAGTGGTTGATCCTCGTGTTGCTGGCGTTGCTGCTGGTCACCGATGGCTACGATGCCCAGGTACTGGGTTATGTGGTGCCGGCATTGGCTAAGGATTGGGGCCTGGAAAAAGCCGCGTTCGGCCCGGTGTTCAGCGCCAACCTGCTGGGCCTGACGCTCGGCTCGCTGTTGGTGACGCCATTGGCGGACCGCTTCGGCGTGCGCCGCATCCTACTCGGCTGTGTGCTGATCTACGCTACTCTCACGGTGCTGATGGTGTTTGCCAATTCCCTGACCACGTTGATGGCCGCGCGGTTTATCTGCGGCATCGGCATGGGCGGCGCGATGCCGAGTGCCATGGCGCTGATGTCGGACTATTCGCCCCCGCGTATGCGCACCTTGATGGTGACGCTGGCCGCGTGTGGCTTTTCGTTTGGCGGCGCAGCCGGTGGTTTTGTCGCCGCCGGGTTTATCGAAGGCTACGGCTGGCAGGCGGTGTTCCTGGCGGGCGGCGTGACGCCGTTGCTGCTGTTTCCTTTCCTGGTGTGGCTGTTGCCGGAATCCCTGCCGCGTCTGTTACGCGATGCACCGCCGTATGCGCGCTTGCGTACAGTTACCGCGCGCATGCTGCCGGGGTGGCAACCGCCGCTGGCGAGTGAAGCGCAGAACCTTCAGGAGCAGGGCAGCAAACTGACGGTGGCGGAGCTGTTTCGCAACGGCTACGCGCGCCCGACCGTGCTGATCTGGGCAACCTTTTTCGTCAGCCTGATCCTGCTGTATTTCATGATCAGTTGGCTGCCGTCGTTGTTGCTGGAAAGCGGCCTGCAATTGAAGCAAGCCAATCTGGTGACCTCGATGTTCCTGTTTGCCGGCACCTTGGGCGCCATCGGCATGGCCTGGTTTGCCGATCGCTTGAAGAGCAAAGTGCGGCTGTTGTCCGGCGTGTTGGCCGCCGCTGCGGTGTGCACCATCCTGCTCGGCCTGAATCACGATAACCCGCGTTATCTGGTGGCCTGTGTGTTTGCGGCCGGGTTCTGCATTATCGGTGGGCAACTGACCCTCAATGCTTTCGCCAGTAATTTCTACCCGGCACACGTGCGCGCCACGGGCACCGGCTGGGCATTGGGCGTGGGGCGATTTGGGTCAATCCTGGGGCCGCTGTTTGGCAGCATGCTGTTGGCCATGCATATTCCGGTGCAGCAGATTTTCTTCTTCTGCGCGATTCCGGCGGTGATTGCGGCGTTGTTGATCATTCAGGTGCGTTCGCCTGGATCAGCTGCGGCGAAGGGGCCACTCCACAGCGATATTCTCAAAGCACCGGCCAAGCACTGATCTTGTTGGCTTGGCAGACTTTGTAGCGAGCTGGCGTGTTGTTGCGAGCGGGCTTGGCGTGGCGAGCGGGCTTGCCCCGCGTTGGGCTGCGAAGCGGCCCCAAAAACCTGCCACCGCGGTTTGTCTGGAGAGATGCGGTGACTGTATTGGGGCTGCTGCGCAGCCCAACGCGGGGCAAGCCCGCTCGCCACGACAAGCCATACGAACCGGAGTAACCCGTTCAATGCACCACTGAATTGGGCGGCAAGTGCCCCAGCCGCTCGGTCAGGCGCAGGCGCTGGATCGGGTCTTCGCTGAGCAACAACGCGTGCTCCAGGTCGAAGCGTTCGGCGCTGGGGCAATCCAGGCGCTGGTACAGGCTGGCCCGGGCCAGGTAATCGGCGGCACTAGCATTGCCCAATTCCAGCACGCGCTCGGCGTCGATTAAGGCGGCCAGCGGGTTGTCGTTGGAGAGGTGCAGTTGGCGCAGGTTGCGTGACAAACGTTGCAGGATCGAGCGCGGCTCGGCGGTGAGCAAGTGGTCGGCCTGTAACTTGAGGTTCGGGCCGTACTGGCGGTGCAGCAACTCACGGCAATCATTGGGGTACAGACGTCGCCCGCCGCATGGGTCCAGCAGGTGATCGGCACCGGGCACGCGCAGCAGGAAATGCCCCGGGAAATTCACACCGACCATCGGAATGTCCAGGCGCCGGGCCATCTCCAGCGCGATCAAGCCCATCGCCAACGGCTGCCCGCGTTTACGCTGCAGCACCTTATCGAGAAGGGCCGCGGCGGGGCGCAATGGGGTGAAGTCATCCTGAGCGAAGCCCAGGTCATTCATGCGCCGCAGCAGCGGCTGGCCGAGTTCATCCGCCGGCAACAGGGGCATGCCCACGCTGACCTGTTGTTGCAGCAGGGTCAGCGCTTGCAGGATCAGCAGCGGCTGTACGGCCGGGTCGTGTTCGGCAGCAATCCACAGCGCGGCTTCAAACAGCGCTGGGGGTGAACGGTCCAGGCAGGCGAAAAAGGCTGTGCGGGGATTCATTGCGTTCTCCGGCGGATGCCCCCGTTTTAGCCTTGCTGCGAATTTTCGTCCAGTGACTTAAGAAATATCCGGCCTGCTTATGTCGCGGGATCTGTGAATTGAGTCGGCTTATTCCAGCGCACTTCGGCAGTTTCCTACCGTCAGCCTATACTTGGGCCTCTACCAGAAGTGATTCGGGAGCTTGACGATGTTTGCTCTCATGCACAGCACCCGCCTTGAATCGCTGCACCTGAGCGTCGATCCGGTGACCGGGCTGAAGGCGATCATAGCCATTCACAACAGCCGCCTGGGCCCTGCCTTGGGTGGTTGTCGCTACCTGTCTTACCCCGACGATGAAAGTGCCGTGGCCGATGCCGCGCGCCTGGCCCAAGGCATGAGCTACAAGGCCGCCCTGGCCGGTTTGCCGGTGGGCGGCGGCACGGCAGTCATCATCCGCCCCGTACACGTGGAAAGCCGCGCAGCGTTGTTTGAAGCGTTTGGCCGTTGCATCGAAAAGCTCGACGGCCGCTTCATCACCTCCATCGACAGCGGCACTTCGGTGGCGGACATGGATTGCATCGCCCAGCACACCCGCTTCGTCACCAGCACCACTGCCGCGGGCGACCCGGCGCCGCATGCGGCCATGGGCGTGTTCACCGGCATCCGCGCCGCCGCCATGGCCCGGCTGGGCAGTGACAACCTGGAAGGTTTGCGCGTGGCCGTCCAGGGCTTGGGCAATGTCGGTTACGCCCTGGCCGAGCAACTGCACGCGGCCGGCGCCGAATTGCTGGTCAGCGATATCGATAACGGCAAGGTGCAACTGGCGATGGAGCAGCTCGGCGCGCACCCCATCGCCAATGACGCCCTGCTCAGCACGCCGTGCGACATTCTCGCGCCTTGCGGCGTCGGCGCCGTGTTCAATCGACACAGCGTCGGCCAGCTTCGCTGCGCCGCCGTGGCGGGTTCGGCCAGCGCGCAGCTGACCACCTTGGACATCGCCGACCAGTTGGAAGGGCGCGGCATCCTTTACGCGCCGGACTACGTGATCAATTCCGGCGGCCTGATCTACGTCGCCCTCAAACATAGCGGCGCCGAGTTGCCGGGCATCACCGCGCACCTGGCGAACATCGGCACGCGCCTGACGGAAATCTTCGCCCACGCCCAAGCCGAGAAACGCTCGCCTGCCCGGGTGGCAGATGAGCTGGCCGAACGCTTGCTGTACCCATAATCGGGCATTAAAAAGGCCCTGAATCAATGACTCAGGGCCTGTTCAATTCGGGCTTTATTCTGCCGTTGGGTTCAGCAACTCGGACAATGCGTCCGGTTGGCTCTTGAACGCCTTGGCAAATACATCGCGGTTCTTCGCCATGTAGATCCCGGCTTCTTCCACCTGCTGCTCGCTCAGGGACGGCACGGCTTTTTGCAACACTTCTGCCAGCAACTCAGCGAGTTCAAGCATTTTGTCATGACGGTCAGCTTCGGCTTTATCCATGAACAAACGCTCCAGATCTCGGCTGCTGCGGTATACCACTTCGACGGCCATTCACCACCTCACATGCCTTCACGATAGTTGTCTTTTGCGACTACTGTATTTATATACAGCGAAAAGGGTAAGCCAAACCACGGGGTTTGGGTAGCAGTTTTTTAATGTAGCCGGGAAATAGGCATAGAGCACTGCCGCGAGGCGCTCGTGTTTGAGGTTATCACCTTACCTGTGACGACCTTGTGCCTCATATCACGCGGCCACCATCTCAACTTCTAGTGTCTGGCCTTTTTTCTGCATGCAGAACAACCGTCACGTCCAACCCGCATTATCCGGTCGAGCCGACCTAAGGAAGCATCATCGTGAAAATCAACTGGGCCGAAAAACTGCGCCAGAACGTCCATGGGCTGGCTGAGTCGCTGGGTAATTTGTTTGTCGAGACATTCCACTACCTGGCGCTGTTCGCCATTGGTGCGGTGACCGCCTGGGCGGCGGTGATGGAATTTCTGCGGATGCTGGAAACCGGGCACATCAAGATCGATGACATTTTGCTGCTGTTCATCTACCTGGAATTGGGTGCGATGGTCGGGATTTATTTTAAGACGAAGGTATACGTTACTAACATTTCTCGTAGTGGTCGCCAGATTCTTACAAGCCCTGATAACGTTGGGGCTTGGTGTGCATGACCTGCCGCTGATTCGCCGTGTGGTTGGCTTGATTCGCTCAATTTCTGAACAGTGGTGGTTACGATGACGCAAGAAGTGAAATGGGCTGAAAGCCTGCGCAAAAAGCTGCATGGCGGTGCTGATTCGATTGGCAATTTATTCGTAGAAACCTTCCACTACCTAGCGCTTTTCGCAATTGGATTAATTACAGTTTGGGCTGGAGTGTCTACATTTATAGGTATGCTTCAACAGCCGAAAATAACAATTGATGATATTTTACTGTTGTTTATCTATCTTGAGCTTTTGGCTATGGCGGGTATATATTTTAAAACAAATCATATGCCCTTACGTTTTCTTTTATATATTGGTGTTACGGCACTGATTCGATTATTGATAAGTGATGTTTCTCATCATAATGCACCCGATACCGGGATTCTTTATGTGTGCGGTGGTGTGTTGCTGCTGGCAATTTCGATTTTGGTGGTTAGGTATTCATCTTCGAAGTATCCCTCTGTAAAAGAAAAACAGATTGAATGAGTTGTTTTGAATGGTATGCGAGATTCGCCGTTTTGAATATTGGAGCCGGTTGATATTTGGCAAATAAAAGCCACTTGCACGATTTGCTTCGTCAAACTCTCATCTGTCAAAGATAAATTTGACTCCTAAAGCTAGAGTTGTCCGGGGGTAGTTAATGCGCAACCAGTTAAGTAGTTGCGCATCATTTTTATAGCGCGCCGAAAATGGAATGTTCTAGCTCTAAGAACGAGGTTGAGTTTGTTGGGAAAACTTTTGCTACTTCAAGTTTGAATTTTTCAGGGTTGATGCTGGTGTTGATACCGCAAATGGCTTTAATTCGATTCCAGAGGTCCTTAACGCTTTGGTCTTGTATGTTGGATACAAGCTTGTCATACGAGTCTTCATCAAATAGGAGGCTGTTTTTTTCGCAATAGTGTGTTAGCACGTCTTTGCTGAAAATATAATTCTCGATCTCCCAGCGATTTAGCATTCGGTGGTGGTCACCGTTGGTGCTTAAATATATTTCCCTTTGCTCGGCTGATACGCCTCTTCCAGAGCCGGAATCTCTATCTTTAAGTAATAATATTTCCAGGTCTGGAAGTGCTTTCGACAGAATTGCAATAGCTATATCACTTCGTTGATCTAATTCAGTGTTGCCGCCGCTCGAAATGAACAATGTATCCGGATATTTTTCGTTAAAAATACTGTTGTAAGCTTGGGCATCCATTCCGCGTTCTATGCCGCCGGATCCTGGGCTGTCTCGACCCTCGCAATAAATGATACGTTTGGGGCTTAAAAGGTGGGTAAGATCATCTAGCGCTACTCCAAAAATTTTCCGCCACATCGCCGAAGTTTTAGGTGCCGGGGTGAGAGTTTTTGGTTGAGATGCGAGATTGTCGTTTTCATCAAAATAGATTATTTGACACTCACTTTTGATCTCTTCCTGAAGGGCTCGCATAAAACCTATGCTATGAGTCGTGATCCAGATTTGACAGTTTTTTCCCACCAGACGGTTTATCTCAATGAGAAGATTTCTCTGTATTGCTGTATTTATGTGAAGCTCTGGTTCATCAAGTAGAAAGATAGTATCGTTGTAGTCGTCTTGCCTCAAATACAAATCTAGAAGAATATCAATTACTTCTTTTTCGCCAGACGAAAGCACGTCAAACGGAAAAGGCTTTGTGGAATCCTTTTTTATAAAAAACAGCGTTCCTTGAGAGCTTTCGACGTTTCCAATATTGTCAATTTCAAGGCTAAGACAGTTTCGAATTGATTTGTTTAATTCTTCTATTATTTGCTCTTTTGCTTCGCTGGGTCGGCAGTTTTTTTCGTTCAGATATTTATTGTATCTGATATTCAATCTGCGATAGTTTTCTTCCATCTTATCATCGAGATCTGATGCAGAAGTGGCGCCGTAGTTGTTAAGGCGTATCTCAGAAACTGCTCTTGTCTCAGTTATATTTAGACTGCTGTTGTACCTGTACGGACTTCTAAATGAAAAAATAGTATTTTCTGCGCCGGGTCGCTTTCCGCGGATGGTAGGGTAGTCACCGTCAGTGAAGTCAATTGCAATGCTTTGATAGTTGAAGGAGGGATCGGAATTCATAGAGTGATATAAATGGTTTTTGGCGGATTTGTTACCAAGTTGGCCGTATGCATTGTTTAGGAAAAGCATGCCATCGAGAACGCTACTTTTACCACTACCGTTAGCCCCTACTAGAGCAATAATTCGGGAGGGCGACTCTCCAAGGTCTATAGTTAAGTCATAGAAGCGTTTGTAACCGTTAAACAGACGTAGTTTTTTTATTCGCATTTTTTATCTGAATCCATTCCATTATTTACGAGTTCGTAAGATGGAAAATAACACGAATGAAGATGGTGGCGATATGCCTATAGACGCTCGCTAAAGCACTTGCTGTGCGGTGGTAGCGGTCAAGACAAACCACATGCCGGTGCGTTTTCTGATCTACGTGGCAATCACCGCGCTGACGCGCCTGCTGATCTCCAACGTCTCCCACCACAACCCGCCGGACATCGGCATCATCTACCTGTGCGGCGGGATTCTGCTGCTGGCGTTCTCGATCCTGGTGGTGCGCTACGCCTCTTCGGCATTTCCTTCGGTGAAGGTTGAAGGCCCGCGTCGCAAAGGCGAGGCGAGCCTGGAAACCGAGAAGGGCGAGCTTTAAAGCCCGACGCTGAAGGGCAGGGCGCGAGCGGGCGGTTGCTGCAGCACCTTATGGTCGCCGTCCGTCATCACCGTCAGAATCTCCATGGCGCTGTGGCCCTGCTCGATGGCGATGCCGAACTGAATGCTTTGCACCAGCCGTTTGAGCCGTTGCGGGTCGTTGCGCTGTTCGGCGCTGATCATGCGTTTGGCGACCACGCCATCCTCGTTCGAGAGGGTGAGCATGATGCTGCCATCCAGCCGTTGGATGCTCAGGTTGACGCGGTATTTGGGCGTAAAGGTGTCGGTGATGATCTGAAAAGGATTGTCCATGGTGCGTTACCGCCTGATAAGAACATGCAGTCATTGACGACCGGCGTCTGGATTAGTTCGCGTTGCCTGACTACCGGCCACTCCGTCGCTGAGGTTTTCACAAGGTCCGTTTTCCTCAAGAGCTGTACAGCAAGGGGCGTGCCGTACAGCGATCTTCGCGCCAGTGAAGTCTGAATGTGCGAGCGGGCTTGCTCGCGAAAGCGGTGTATCAGCCAATAGATACTCGGCTGAAAGACTGCATTCGCGGGCAAGCCCGCTCCCACATTTGTTTTGTGCTGTGCTTGAGGTCAGTGGGCTATTTCAGGGCAATACCGAGAAAACGATCGCAGACAGCGCAATCAGACCGATCACCACCACAAACACATTCGACAGCTGGCCCGAATACTGGCGCAGAGACTGCACGCGTCGGATCGCGTACATCGGCATCAGGAACAGCAGGCACGCGATGATTGGCCCGCCCAGGGTTTCGATCATGCCCAAAATGCTTGGGTTGAACGTGGCCACGGCCCAGCAGGTGAGCACCATGAACAGCGCGGTGCAGCGTTCCAGCCCTTTGGACGACATCGCGCGGTTACGCCCACGCAGGGATTTGACGATCAAGCCCTGGAAACCTTCGCTGGCACCGATGTAATGGCCCAGGAAAGATTTGGTAATAGCCACCAACGCGATCAACGGCGCGGCGTAGGCGATTACCGGGGTCTGGAAGTGGTTGGCCAGGTACGACAGGATCGAAATGTTCTGCGCCTTGGCAGCCGCCAGGTCAGCCGGCGACAGGGCCAACACGCAACTGAAGCAGAAGAACATTACGGTCAGCACCATCATGCCGTGCGCAGTGGCGAGTATGCCGCTGCTCTTGCGCTCGGCCTGGGCGCCGTACACGCGCTTTTGGTCGACGGCGAACGCGGAGATGATCGGCGAGTGGTTGAAGGAAAACACCATCACCGGGATTGCCAGCCACAGCGTTTTGAAGAAAACCGGCAGCGGCATGCCTTCGCTGGCGGAGGCGAAGAACGCGCCGTTCCAGTTGGGGATCAGGCTCACGGCCAGCAACAGCAGGGCAGCGACGAAGGGGTACACCAGCACGCTCATGGCCTTGACGATCACGCCTTGGCCGCAGCGCACAATGGCCATCAGGCCGAGGATCAGCACCAGCGAGAGGATCGCCCGAGGCGGCGGGGCCATGTGCAGTTGGTGTTCCATGAAGCTGCTCAGCGTGTTGGTCAGCGCCACGCTGTACACCAGCAAAATCGGGAAGATGGCGAAGAAGTACAGCAAGGTGATCAGCTTGCCGGCTCCGACGCCGAAGTGTTCTTCGACTACGTCAGTGATGTCGCCGGATTTGCCTGACAGCACAAAGCGCGTCAGCCCACGGTGAGCGAAGAAGGTCATCGGAAAAGCCAGCAGCGCCAGCACGATCAGCGGCCAGAAGCCGCCGACGCCTGCATTTATCGGCAGAAACAAGGTGCCCGCGCCGATGGCCGTGCCGTAGAGGCCGAGCATCCAGGTGGTGTCGTGTTTGGTCCAGCCGGTGGTCACGGTTTTTTCTGAAACAGGGTTTTCAGCAGCAGGTGTACGTACATCGGTCATCGATATTGCCTCGTTATTATTTTTGCGCGGGCTCACGTTCAGGACGGGTTGCAGTGCTCCGGTCAGCACTCCACCCAGCTGACCGCCAGGCCGCCCCGTGAAGTTTCTTTGTATTTGTCATGCATGTCGGCGCCGGTGTCGCGCATGGTGCGGATCACCCGGTCGAGGGAAATGAAGTGTTTGCCGTCACCGCGCAGGGCCATTTGCGTGGCGTTGATCGCCTTGACCGCGGCGATGGCATTGCGCTCGATGCACGGCACTTGCACCAGGCCGCCGACCGGGTCGCAGGTCAGGCCGAGGTTGTGTTCCAGGCCGATTTCGGCGGCGTTTTCCAACTGCTCCGGGGTGGCGCCGAGGATATCGGCCAGGCCTGCAGCGGCCATTGCGCAGGCGGAACCCACTTCGCCTTGGCAGCCGACTTCGGCACCGGAGATCGAGGCGTTTTTCTTGCAGAGGATGCCGACAGCGGCGGCAGCCAGGAAGAAATTGACTACATCGTCATCAGACGCGTCAGCGTTGAACTTCATGTAGTAATGCAGCACCGCCGGGATGATCCCTGC
This sequence comes from Pseudomonas sp. HT11, assembly GCF_044875395.1. Lineage (NCBI taxonomy): Bacteria > Pseudomonadati > Pseudomonadota > Gammaproteobacteria > Pseudomonadales > Pseudomonadaceae > Pseudomonas > Pseudomonas sp. HT11. The sequence goes on from NZ_CP173217.1 coordinate 1,181,620, forward strand.
CGCGCCATTGGTTGGCGCAGTGACCATGCGCCCGCCGGCGGCGTTTTCTTCATTGACGGCGAGGGCAAACAGGTTGACCCATTCCATCGCCGACAATGTTGAAGTGATGACATTCGGCTTGCCGATTTCCAACAGGCTGCGGTGCAATTTCGCCGCGCGGCGTGGCACGTCCAGGCCACCCGGCAAGATGCCTTCATCGCGCAGGCCTTGCTCCACGCATTCGCGCATGACTGACCAGATGTGCAGCAGGCCGCTGCGGATGTCTTCATCGCTGCGCCACGCGCGTTCGTTGGCCATCATCAGCTCGGAAACCCGCAGACCGTGCTTGTTGCACAAGGCCAGCAGTTCGACGGCGCTGGAAAAGTCGTAGGGCAATTCAACATCGCTGGTCGGCGAGATGCTGGAAGCGGCTTCGGCCGCTTCGATGATGAAACCACCGCCGACCGAGTAATAGGTCTGTTCGCTCAGTAGGCCGTTGTCGCCATAGGCGTGCAGGGACATGGCATTGGGGTGGTAGGGCAGGCTTTCCTCCAGCAGCAGGAGGTCGGTGTGCCAGTTGAAGGCAATTTCCTGCGTGCCTGCGAGCAACAGTTGGCCGCTTTCGCGCAATTGCTGGATACGGGCGTTGATCGAGGTCGGGTCGACTTTGTCTGGCCATTCGCCCATCAGGCCCATTACGCATGCGCGGTCGGTGGCGTGGCCGACACCGGTGGCAGACAGCGAACCATACAGGCGCACCTCGACACGGCACGTTTCGCTCAGCAATTGTTGGTCGGTGAGGGCCTGGGCAAAGGTCGCCGCCGCCCGCATCGGGCCCACGGTATGGGAGCTGGAAGGGCCGATGCCTACCTTGAATAGATCGAAAACGCTGATAGCCATGCTAAAGCCTTACAAGTAATGGAGTAGGAATCGCTGCCATGTTTTGTAGGACGAGCGGAATTGGCGCGATACTGAGCCCCTGGAACGGCACTGACCAACGAATTATCCTAAGACACCCTTTAGCAGGACTAAACCCTATGACCCGGCCCCTTCATGGCCAGACGTATGTCTGGCTGCACGTTTTTTCCTGTGCCGCGCGGCATTTGTCGTTTACCCGCTGCGCCGAAGAACTGCACATCACGCCGGGGGCGGTGAGTCAGCAAATCCGCCAGCTGGAGGAGCGTTTGGGGTTTCGCCTGTTTCATCGACGCGCGCGCGGCGTAGAACTGAGCGCCGAGGGGCAGCGGCTGGCGGCGACGGTGGGCGAGGCCTACGGCAGCATCGATGCTGAGTTGCAGCGGCTGGACGCGGGAATGATCAGCGGCACCTTGCGCTTGCGCTCCATTCCGTCGTTTCTCGGTAAGTGGCTGACCCCGCGTTTGCCGCGTCTGCAGCAACGGTTTCCGGATATTCAGCTGCGCTTGGTCGCGGAAGACAGCAGCGTCGCCCTGCATGAGGGCGATTTCGACTTGGCCATCGACTTGAACGACGGCAGCTATCCCGGGCTGTTGTCCACAGCCTTGCTCGATGAGCAGATTTTCCCGGTGTGCGCACCCAGCTTGTTGCGCGGGCGTCCGCCGTTGCATGGCCCGGCCGACCTGGTGCATTTTCCGCTGTTGCACGACATCACCGCCTGGCGTGGGAGTTATGAATACGCTGAGTGGGAGTTTTACCTGAATGCCATCGGCTACCACCACGCCGACGTACGGCGCGGGCACACCTTCAACCGCAATCACTTGACCATCGAGGCCGCCATTGCCGGCATGGGCGTTGCGATTGCGCGGCGCACCTTGCTCAACGACGAGCTGGAACGTGGCACCTTGATTGTGCCGTTCGGCCTCGCGGTGCCGAACCACAAACGCTACGTGCTGCTGTATGCGCCGGGCGCGCTGAGCCATCCGGGCGTACGCGCGGTGCATGACTGGCTGGTGGAAGAAGCGGGGATTTTTCGCGGATTGCACCCGTTGGGAGAGGGGCAATTGTAGGGTTGGCTAAGCGTAAGAAGATGTAACTAACTCCCCACCCTAACAGCGTTTTTGCTTGTCGTCAGGCTTAATTTGTAATGTGGAATTTATCTTTGCAAAGGGGTTGAATTGTTCTTCTGAGTGCTCAATTGTGTAAACAAGAGGTCATGGTTTCACCACCCCGGTGTTGCAGTTTGTGACCTCCTGCGAGCTAGCTGAAATAAGGGAAGAACTATGCAAATCCAAGTCAATAGCGATAACCATATTGAAAGCAGCATCCGACTGGAGGAGTGGGTACGTACTACCATTGAGAGCACGCTCGAACGTTACGAAGAAGACCTGACCCGCGTCGAGGTCTACCTCAAAGACGAAAATGGCGACAAGCCCGGTCCCCACGATTTGAGTTGCCGCCTGGAAGCACGACCAAAGGGCCATCAACCACTGTCGGTATTGCACAAGGCCGACACCCTGGAACAGGCAATCGATGGCGCAGCCACCAAGCTTGAGCACGCGCTGGAGCATCTGTACGGAAAATTACGCGGCAAACCACGCGCCGCTGGGCAAGCTCTGCCTGATACCAAGGCCGATGAGGCCGAACTCGAAGAGGAATTTCTGGAAAACGAACAGGCTGCGCTTAACGGCTGATAGCTGAGTGTTTTTTCAATCCAATCAAACGGGCCTGCATCTGCAGGCCCGTTTTCGTTTAGCTGCCGCGTCGAAAGAAATACCTGCTCAACAGCGCCAACCCACAAGCACCAAAGCCGGCAAAAAGCATCGCCCAACCGGCGCCATGGCGCAGGGCCGCCTGGGCATCTGCGGGTGCGAGCATCGGCGTGTCCAACTTGCCTGCGGCGATGTTCTGGCTGATCGCGGGCCAATCCAGGACGGTGGTATCGGGCAACAGGCCAGAGAGGTGATGACCGATGCCGAGCAACAGCACCAGGCCCATCAGCGCGATGTTGAGTGCCAGCGTGATCAGTCGCGCGCTCAGGTCAATGCCCGAGGCCATGCCCGCGCGGTCGGCCGAGACGGAGCCGGTGGTGGTGTTGGTGGTTGGTGAGTTGGTCAGTGCCAGCCCCACGCCTGCCGTCACGCAGCTGAAAAGCACGAGTACGACGCTCGGATGTTCGGCGCCATTGGCCGCCGCCATACCCATAAAGCCTGTACCCATCAGGCCCAGGCCCAACGGAATGATGCGGTCGGCGCCATAGCGCAGGGCCAGGCGTTCAGCCAGCGGCGGCACCAGCAAGGTGGGCAAGGTGTAGGCGAGCAGGGCGCCGCCGGTGGTCATGGTGTCGTAGCCCAGGCCCGCCTGGAAGTAGAGCGGCAGGTAGATCATGAACGGCCAGAAGCTGAAGTTCATGCCAATCGAACCCATCAAGGCGCCGTTGAAGCGCTGAATACGAAACACCGAGAAATCGAACATCGGGTGAGCGCTGCGGCGCTCGACAGCGATGAACAGCAGCAGCGCCATCAGCGACAAGCCCGCCCAGCCCAGCATGGCCGCTGAGCCGAAGCCGTGCTCGCTGCCCTGAGTGATGAAGTACACCAGGGCGAACACCGACAGTGTCAGGGTCAGCATGCCCGCGATATCCAGACGATGGCCGGCCGGGTCGCGCGACTCCTGCACGCTGATGCGCAGCAGTACCAAGGTCAACAAGGTCAGCGGCGCATGGACCAGGAACACCCAGCGCCAGTCCGCGACTGCCAGAATCAACGCCCCCACCATCGGCCCGAAGCCAAGGCCCACGCCCGCGATCACGCCCCAAATCGCGAAGGCACGCGCCCGCGTCGTTGGTTCACGGAACTGGTGCGAAAGAATCGCGAACTGGCAGATCATCATCGCGCCCGCGCCCACGCCCTGAACAAAACGCGCTGCGATCAGCGTAGGCGCATCGTTCGCCAGGCCACATGCCAGCGAGGCCAAGCCAAACAGCCATAAGCACAGCACCAGCATGCGCCGCCGGCCAAAGCGATCAGCCAGTGTGCCGGCTGCCATCAACACGCTGGTACAGGCCAGGGTGTAAGCATTCATGATCCATTGGGCATCCTGAAAACCTGTGCCCAGTTGCTGTTCCAGGGTCGGGAGGATCACCGGCACGCTGGAGATTTCCAGGCCGAACATCAGGGCGACGAGGCAGACGGCGGTGAGGGCAAGGCTATCTCTGGCGGTGCGCGGAGCGCTGACGGCCGATACAGCGGCGGCGGGCGGCATGGGGTGTTCCTTACGGTTGAGTGGAAACGCTATTATCGCGGGAACAGATTTCCTTATTCGTGATAAGTTTTCCTCTGATAAGGGAATCAAGAGCGACAATGGAATCATGGCCAACCCGCGTTTTGATGGCGTTGAACTCTTTTTGCAGATCGTTGAAAGCGGCAACCTGACCGAGGCCGCCGAGCGGCTCAACCTCACGCGCTCTGCGGTGGGTAAAGGTTTGGCGCGACTGGAAGCTCGCCTGGGCACCTGCCTGTTGCAGCGCTCCACTCGCCGCCAGCGTCTGACCGAGGACGGGCAGGCGTACTACGAGCATTGCTTGCGCGCACTGGCCGAGTTGGAGGCCGCCGAGTCGGTGTTGGAGAGTGGCCGGCAGCAGCCGCGCGGGCGGTTAAGGGCGAGCCTGCCGCTGGCGTTCGGTCACCACTACGCGGCGCCTGCTTTGTGGGGCTTGATGGACCGTTATCCGCAATTGGAGATCGAGATCTCCTTCTCTGACCGGCTGATAGACCTGGCACAGGAAGGCTTCGACGTGGCCGTGCGCATTGGCCCGCTGCCGGACACCGACCGCCTGAGCGCACGCCGTTTGGGCGAGCAGTCCGTGGGGTTGGCCGCGTCACCTGCGTACTTGCAACGTGTCGGGCCAATTGAGTGTATTGATGACCTCGCCAGCCACCGAGGCATTGCCTACCGTTGCAACAATTCGTATCGCTCGGTGATGACCTCGCCTTTGGTGCTGGACGACCTCCAGGCCGTGGCCGATGCCGCCATTGCGGGCGTGGGCCTGGCGTGGTTGCCGAGCTGGTTGATTGCGCACTATGTGCTGCGCGGCCAACTGGAAGCGGTACTGCCGAGCTACCGCGACCAGCCTGCGCCGATCCATGTGATTTGGCCCACGGCCGCACACATGCCGGCCAAGACACGCTGCGCAATCGATGCCTTGGTCGCCGGCACCCCAAGTTGCCTGGCGGGTAGCTGACCCTGACCAACAAACCCGATCACCCTGTGGGAGCTGTCGAGCCCCAGCGAGGCTGCGAAAGCGGCAGGTCAGGCAACTTGGATAGCGCCTGTGCCGCCGCCTTCGCAGCCTCGCTGGGGCTCGACAGCTCCCACAGTTGATCTTCATAGCGGGTGAGATTTGTGCATCGTCGCGATGCTTTTGCGAACCGTGATCTGACCGACAAAGCCGATTCCCTTGTGGGAGCTGTCGAGCTTTAGCGAGGCTGCGAAAGCGGTGGTCCAGGCAACTTGGATAGCGCCTGTGCCGCCGCCTTCGCAGCCTCGCCGGGGCTCGACAGCTCCCACAGTTGACCTCTATTGCGGGTGAGATTTATGCATCGTTGCGATGCTTTTGCGAACCGTGATCTGACTGACAAACCCGATCCCTTGTAGGAGCTGTCGAGCTTTAGCGAGGCTGCGAAAGCGTTGGGTCAGGCACCTTGGATAGCGCCTGTGCCGCCGCCTTCGCAGCCTCGCCGGGGCTCGACAGCTCCCACAGGGTTTTGCATCGTTTGTAAGACCCCAGTTCTTGGCTGGAGCTTTTATGACTCAGGCAATCAGAACGCGATGGACGTCTGCACATACACCGTGCGCGGCTCACCGACGTATTTGCCTTTGTTGTTATCGTCGAACGAGCGGGTGTAGTACTGCTTGTTGAGGATATTTTTCACACCGACTGCCACGTTCAAATCCGACAGTTGTGGGCCGAAGTCATACGCCGCGCGGCTGCTGAACAGCATGTAGCCTGGGATGCGTCCGGTACTGCCGTCGGCACTTTCCGCCTGGGTGTTGGCGTTGTCGGCGAACTGGCTGCTCTGGTAGCTGCTGTCCAGGTTAAGTTTCCAGCGACCTTCGGTGTAACCGACGCCCACGGTGCCTTTGTGCTTGGAGGAGAAGGGCACGCGATTACCCTTGTTCGGGCCGTCTTCGCGGATGGTCGCGTCGACGTAGGCGTAGGTGGCGTACACATCAAAACCGGCCAGCGCCGGGCTCAGCCCGTCGAGGGCGTAGTTGAGGCTCGACTCGATGCCTTGATGGCGCGTTTCGCCGCGGGCGATCACCGAATCGTTGGTCTGGTTGCTGTCGTACTGGTTGTCGAAGTTGATCAGGAACGCGCCGATTTCCGCACGCAGGGTGCCGTTGTCATAACGCGTGCCGAGTTCCCAGGTGCGGGCTTTTTCCGGCTTCACTTCGCCGCTGGTCACGCGGTTGGGCATCTGGCTGTACTGCACGCTGCCGAACGAGCCTTCGGTGTTGGCGTAAAGATTCCAGTCTTCGGTCAGGTGGTAAAGCACGTTCAACGCCGGCAGCGCGGTGTTGTAGTCGCCCTTGTATTTGACGTTGGTCAGGTTGTTGGTCTGCTGGGACTCGATCATCTCGTAGCGGATGCCTGGGGTGATGGTCCACTTGCCGATATCGATGCGGTCATCGACAAAAAACGCGTTGGCCTCGGTGGCGCCACGCGTGTCGCGGTCGTTGCGGCTGTTGGTGTCGGGCAGTTGCTGGTTGGCGCTGATCGGCGTGCGGTAGCGCAACTCGTGCCCGGCTTCGTTGATGTAGCGGTAGCCGACGCCCACTTCGTGGCTGGTGGGGCCAAGGTCGAAGCCCTGGGCGAAGCGGGTTTCGAGGCCGCGTACCCAATACTCGCGCGGCGACAGCGAAAGGAAGTTGCCCTGATCCAGGTAGCCATTACGCAACGTGGTGGTGAAGAAGGTGTTGGCGGTGAATTCGCGGCGGTCTTCCTGGTAGCGGTAACCGGCGTTGAACATCGTACGGCGACCCCAGAATTTGTCGTAGGGGCGGGTGGACTGATACGGATCAGCCTTGTAGTCCTTTACGTTCAAGCCACCGGGCATATCGGCCTGGCCTTCGTAGTACTGCGCCATGGCGTTGAAGCTGTTGGCGTCGTCCAACTGGTATTTGCCTTTGAGGATCAAGTCGTCAATGCGCGTGTTGCTGTTTTCGCGCCAGTCGCCGCCACGGGTGCCGGAATACAAAATGGCGCCGCCCAGGCCGTTATCGGCCGTGCCGCCCGCCAGCAGGTTGCCGGTGGTCTTGAAGCCATCATGGCTGGAGGACGGGCTGGTCTCGGTCTGCAAGCCGCCTTTGACGGTGGGGGCGTCCGGGATTGCGCGGGTCACGAAGTTGACGATGCCACCGACGTTTTGCGGGCCGTAACGCACCGCGCCGCCGCCGCGTACCACGTCCACGGCGTCCATGTTGCCCATGCTGATCGGGGCGAAGGACAGCTGCGGTTGGCCATACGGCGCGAAGGGCACCGGGATGCCATCCATCAAGACGGTGGAGCGCGAGGCCAGGCGGGGGTTGAGCCCACGAATGCCGAAGTTCAGCGCCATGTCGTGGCTGCCGGTGCCGTTGTTTTCCGGGGCGTTGACGCCGGGAATGCGGTTGAGCACGTCACGCGCCTGTGTCGCGCCCTGGCGCTCGAACTCTTCGCGGCGGATCACATCACGCGCGCCGGGGTGTTCGAACACGTTGGTTTGCGCCGCATCGCCGAGCCAGTCGCCCACCACGTTGGAGGTTTGTAATTCAAGGGTGGCAGGGGCGCTGGCCGGTTGCAGGCTGTAGGCGTTTTCGCCCTCGGCGCGGGCTTGCAGGCCGGTGCCTTCCAGGAGTTTTCGCAGGCCTTCATCGGCACTGTAATTGCCCGACAACCCACGGCTCTGCATGCCGGCTGTGACCTCGGAGCCGAAGGAAATCAACACGCCAGCCTCACGACCGAATTGATTCAGCGCGGCTTCCAGGGTCGCTGGGGCGATGTGGTACGGCTTGGCATCGGCGGCCATTACAGAGGGCAGCGCGGTAAGACTCAGGCTGGCGCCCAGTAGGAGTTGGCGCAAGGTGCGGGCAAGAAGCGTCGGTTGCTGGGGCATGAAGGGCGGTCCTGAGAAGGTAGGATCAAGGTGGCTTTCCTTCTCTGTCACGCGAGGTGTGGAAAACGGCTCATATTTTTTAAAATAATTTACGCGCGTGCCTCAACGGTCACCCAGTAGCGGGTAAAACGCCGCACTTTCACCGGCAGGCTGACTTCCAACAGGTCGAGAATGCGTTCGCTGTCGTCCAGCGGATAACTGCCGGACAGCAGCAGGTTGGCCACTTGCGGGTCGCAATTGACCTGGCCTCGGCGATAGCGACCCAACTCGGCGAGGAAATCGCCCAGGCGCATGTGCGCGGCCACCAGCATGCCGTCGGCCCAGGCACCGCTGTTGGCGTCGGTCGGGCGCGGGGTGTCCCAGCCTTTGCGGGTGAAATTGACTTGGCGCGAGGCCTCGACGGTCAGCGGCAGGCCGCTGTAGTGGTTGGGCATTACCTCAACATGGCCATCGAAAACTGCCAGTTGCGTGTGGTCGTTGAACTGACGCACGTTCAGCCGCGCCGCCTGGCTGCTGAGCAGGCCTTGGCCGGTCAGCACGTGCAGCGGCGTATCGCCGGGGCGGGCGGTCAGCAAAATCTCGCCTTCGAGCAAGCGCACCAACCGTTGGCTGCCGTCAAAGTGCACATCCACTGCGCTGCCGGTGTTGAGCTGCAACTGGCTGCCATCGGCCAGTTGCACCTTGCGTCGTTGGCCGACGGGGCTGCGGTAGTCGGCGCTCAGCGGCGGCAGAATATGTTGCTGGCGCAGGCTCCAGGCCGCGGCCGAACCGGCGCCGAGAATCAGCAGCAGCTTGAGGGCCTGGCGCCGGCTGCTGGATTTGGGCGCGTTCAAGGCGGCGTGCGCCAAGGGCGAGGGCATGCCGCGCAGGCGTTGGTTGACGCGCTGGATATGGTCCCACGCGCGCTGATGTTCGCTGTGGGCGTCCAGCCATTGCTGCCAGGCCGCTTGCTGGCGCGGGTTGAGTGCGCCTTGCTGCATTTCCATCAGCCAGTGCACGGCTTGTTCGGCGACTTGCGTGGAAAAGTTCATAGGGCGAAGTAGCAGCGCATGGCGGCTTTATTCAGATGGCGTTTGACGGTGGCGATGGAGATACCTAGCTCGGCGCCGATTTGCGCGTAGGTCAGGCCGTCGAGCTGGGCCAGCAGGAAGGCGCGTTTGACCTGAACGGGCAGGCCGTCGAGCAGTTGGTCGAGCTCCAGCAAGGTCTGCAGGATGATTGCGCGTTCTTCTTCCGACGGCGCCACGTGTTCGGGCATTTGCGCCAGTGCGTCGAGGTAGGCGCGCTCCAGGTCCTGACGGCGATAGAAGTTGAACAGCACGCGCTTGGCCACGGTGGTGAGGAAGGCGCGGGGTTCGATCAGCGTTGGCGCTTCCCGCGCGGTGAGCACACGGATGAAGGTGTCCTGGGCCAGGTCGGCCGCGCTTTCCGGGCAGCCAAGCTTGCGTCGCAACCAGCCGGTGAGCCAGTGGTGATGGTCGTTGTACAGAACTTCAACGGTGGTGGACGGCTGCAACGCGATCACTCCATAAGCATCGGCATGCTTTAGAGAACAAGAATTGTTCGCATTGTAGGGCGCGTGACGGGGTTCGGCAATCCGCCAGGACCGGTGATTCATCCGTTCTCTTTTGCTTATGAGAATATTTATCATTAATATTGCGCGCTGATGACCCTGGCGCCTCCCGTATGAAAAGCAAACCCTCACTTCCCGTTGCCTATCGCCTCGCCGTAACCTCGCGCGTGCTGGCTGCCGTGGTCGGCGGTTACCTGATGGCGTCCCTGGCGGCCGTCTGCCTGGCGTTGTGGATGCCCGTGTCCCGGGCCGACGCAGTGATCACCGGGATGATGAGTTCGTTTGTGTTCTACCTGTTGGCGGTAATCTGGTGTTTTGCCTGCCGCACGGCAGGGCGAGCCTGGTTTGGCGTGATGCTGCCGAGTGCGATGTTTGCCACGCTGGCGGGCATCGGTTTGTGGATGACGCGCACATGAAAGAGGGCTTTCGCCAGGCGATGGCCTGGTTGCACACCTGGGCTGGACTGATCTTTGGCTGGCTGCTGTTTGCGATTTTCCTGACAGGGACCTTGTCCTATTTCAAGGACGAAATTACCCACTGGATGCAGCCCGAAGTGCAGGCTTATCCGTTGGATGACGCGCGTAGCCTCGCCGCCGCCCAAACCTATCTGCAGCAACAGGCGCCCAACGCAGCGCGCTGGTTTATCACCCTGCCGGACAGCCGCGATCCCGGCCTGTCGGTGATGTGGCAAGACAAAATCGACCCCGGCAAACGCGGCAACTTCATCCAGAAAGTCCTCGATCCCGTCACCCGCCAGCCCGTGCAGGCGCGTGAAAGCATGGGCGGCGAGTTCTTCTATCGCTTCCACTTTCAGCTGCAGATGCCTTACCCGTGGGGGCGCTGGCTGTCGACCATCGCCGCGATGGTGATGTTTGTGGCGCTGATCACCGGCATCATCACCCACAAGAAAATCTTCAAGGACTTCTTCACCTTCCGCCCACGCAAAGGCCAGCGCTCCTGGCTCGACGGGCATAACGCGGTGGGCGTGCTGGTGCTGCCGTTTCACTTGATGATCACCTACAGCAGTCTGGTGATCTTCATGAGCATGGTGATGCCCGCGCCGATCGTGGCTTCCTACGGCGACGACAGCCGTGCGTTTTTCAATGACGTGTTCCCCAATACCAATAACGCGCCGGCGCTCGGCCAGCCGGGTGCATTGCTGCCGTTAGGGCCGATGTACGAGCAAGCGCGCCAGCAATGGGCGGGTGGGCATGTTGGCCGTCTGGTGGTCAACAACCCTGGCGATGTGAACGCCTCGGTCAATGTGGTCCGCGCAGGTGCCGACCGCGTGGTGCACGATTTCGGCAGCAGTGTGTCGTTCAACGGCACCACCGGCGAGTTGTTGCGGGTCAGCGGTGAACAGTCGTTGCCAGCGGCGATTGGCGGCAGTTTCTACGGCTTGCACATGGGCCATTTCGCCGGCCCGGTGCTGCGGTGGTTGTACTTTATCTGCGGCCTGGCGGGCACGGCGATGATCGGCACGGGCCTTGTGATTTGGCTCGGCAAGCGCCAGCTCAAGCACGCCAAAACCGCTGTGATGCCGTTTGAATTGCGGCTGGTTGAAGTGCTGAACATGGCCAGTATGGCCGGGCTGATGATCGCCATCGCGGCGTTTTTCTGGGCCAACCGGTTGTTGCCGGTGAGCTTCGCCGAGCGGTCCGACTGGGAAGTGCAGGCCTTTTTTATTGCCTGGGGCCTGAGCCTGTTGCATGCCGTGCTGCGTCGAGGCCGCCAGGGCTGGGTTGAGCAACTGAGCCTCGGCGCCTTGCTGTTTGTGGCCATTCCACTGCTCAACGCATTGACCACCTCGCAGCACTTGGGCGTGTCACTGGCCAGCGGTGATTGGGCCATGGCCGGTTTTGACCTGACGTGCCTGGCCAGCGGCCTGTTCCTGACCTGGGCGGCCTGGAAGATGCAGCGCCGCGCGGCGCCGCAGCCCAAGGCCGAACGCGCACGCGCATTGAAGCTCAAGCAGGAGGCGAACTGAATGCTGCTCGCCCTGTTGATGTGCTACGCCGGGTTTACCGCGCTGTGCCTGTCCACCGACCGCCATCACGGTGAACTGCTGCACAGCAAACCCTCACCACCGCGACGCCTCACATTCCGTGTGGCCGGTTGGCTGCTGCTGGTGCTGTCGATATGGCCGGCCGTGGCGGCCTCGAATTGGGCGCAGGGGTTGGTGGAGTGGTGCGCCGTATTGATGCTCAGCGCACTGCTGCTGGTGTTGCTGTTGCCGTATCGGCCAAGGCTGGCCTTGATTCTGGCGGGCGTCGGCCTGCTGGCCAGTCCTGTTGCGGCGTTTGCCTTACTCTGAGCTTCCCATGATGATCAGCACCCCACCCGAATCCCAGGACAGCCAGCACACCGATGCGGCCGGTGGGCGTGCGCATTTCCTGCAGGTGTTTTTGTCGCAGCGCTCGCAGATGGAAGCGCTGGTCAGCCGACGCGTAGGCTGCCGGGCGACGGCGGCCGACCTGGTGCAGGACCTGTTCCTGCGCTTCTGGCGCCGGCCGCTGGTGCAGGTCGAAGAACTCAGCACCTACTTGTTGCGCTGCGCCGGCAACATCGCCATTGATCACTTGCGCAGCGAAGGCGCCCGGGTGCGCAGCAGTGAGGGCTGGTTGCCGGAGCAGCAAGACAACCAGGGTTCCGAGCCCCAGGCGGCGTTTGAAGCGGGCAATGACCTGCGCCATGTCGAAGCCGCCCTGCGCAGCCTGCCGGAGCGCACTCGGCAGATTTTCCTGCTCAACCGCATCCACGGCCGCAAATATGCGCAAATTGCCCAGGCCATGGGGCTGTCCCAAAGTGCCGTGGAAAAACATATGATGCGTGCCCTCGAAGCCTGCAAAGCCAGCCTTCGCGAACCCTCGTCCCCACGCACGCCAGGGAAAGCACCGTGAACGTCACCCCCACGCCCGCCCAGGAGCAGGCCGCACTCGAATGGTTGAGCTTGTTGCATGACCAGCCCAGCAGCGGTGACCAGGCCACGTTCAGCCGTTGGTTGCGTGCCGACCCCGCGCACGTCGAGGCCTATGCTCAGGCCCAGGTGTTGTGGGAATTGAGTGAGGTGCCGGCACGCAAACTGGCGGACGAAGACGCCTTGGCCTTGCAGGGCTACCTCAACGCGATGAGTACCTCGAAGCGCTCGCGTGCGGTGCGTTGGTCCGGCGCCCTGGCCGTGGCCGCGTGCCTGCTGGTGATGGTGTCGATGGGCGCCGGCTGGCAGCCATCGCGCTGGGTCGATGACTTCGGTGCTGATTACGTGACGGCGCCGGGGCAAGTGCAGACCGTGACCCTGGCCGATCAATCCCAAGTCACGCTGGATGCCGACAGCGCCATTGCCGTGGACTTCAGCCACGGCGAGCGCCACATTCAGTTGCGCCGCGGGGCGGGTTTTTTCAGCGTGACCCACACCGGCCAGCCCTTTGTGGTGGCGGCTGGCAGTGGCGAAGCGCGAGTGCTCGGTACGCAGTTTGAAGTGCGCCTGCAACCGGCCGGCGCTCAGGTGACGGTGCTGTCCGGCCGCGTGGGTGTCACGCCGTCACGCCAGGGCCAACAGCAAATTCTTACGGCAGGCCAGCAAGTGGCCTACGCCGACGGTGTGGCCGACACCCTGCACGCGGTCGACAGCGAATCACGTCTGGCATGGCGCGATGGCTGGCTCAACTACTACAAGGTGCCGTTGGCGGATGTAGTCAGGGACCTTGGCCGTTACTACCCGGGCCGGATCCTGCTGATAAACGACGAGATGGGCGCCAAGCGTGTCAGTGGCAGTTTCCCAAGCAAGGATCCCTTGGCAGTTTTGAGTGCCTTGCAGGCCGTTCTAGGTTTTGAACAACACGCTGTGCTGGGTCGCATGATTGTATTGCGCTAGACACGAATGCTTCGATCGCCACCCTCCGCGTGGCGATTTTTTCAAAAAAATCCCCTTGTCGGTTTTTTACATGGCGCTATAGGCCAGGTATCCCGGTGCCTGTAGAGCGTTCATTTAACCTTCATCCCAATTGCCAAAACCTGTCACCAAACCGTTACATGGGCCAAGGATGATCCCCGGATTCCTGAGCAGGTGGTCAGGAAGATTGGCGTCGCCGTTCACCCGGTTTTGACAGCCAGTACCTCCCTCCATAACAACAGATAGATGCACGTAAGGGATCTACTCGTGAAGATCAACACACTCTCTGCCCTGCTTTTAGCATCGGGCCTAGGTAGCTTTGCGCCGCTGGTTGTGGCAGACACCACCCAGGATGTCGGTTCGGTAAATGTTGCCGGCAAACAAACCCTGGGCAACGGGCACATGATTCGCGAAGAAAGTGCCAAGGCGCGTTCGACGGTGACCAAGGAAGCCATGGACGAAATGTCCGCGACCGCCAACGCCATCGACAAGCTTAAATACACGCCGGGCATCAACGTATCCAGCGACGACGCCAGCGGCACCAGCGGCACCAACTTCACCATGCGGGGCATGAGTTCGGACCAGGTCGGGGTGTCTGTCGACGGCGTGCCGATCAACGACTCGGGCAACTACAGCGTGTATTCAAACCAGCTCGGCGACCCGGAAAACCTCGCCGAAGTGTTTGCCACCCAGGGCTCCTCCGAGGCGGACGGCCCGCACATCGGCTCCAGTGGCGGCAACATCGGCATGATCACGATTCGCCCGACCAAAGAGTCCGGGCTGTTCGCCAAACAGATCGTCGGTGCCAATGACCTGCGCAAGACGTTCGTGCGGGTGAACACGGGCGATTTTGGCGGCCTCAAGAGCTGGGTGTCGGCCTCTCACCTTGAGGGTGACAAGTGGCGCGGCAAAGGCACGCTGCGCAGTGACAAAGTCGAATGGAGCAGCCTGTTCGAAGACGGCAATGGCAACTCGACCCTGGCGACAGTGAAATACAACAACCAGGAAAACTACAACTACAACACCTTGAGCAAGTCGCAGTTCGAGACCGACGGGCGCCGCAAGGACTACTCGGAAACGCCGGTGTACAAGTCGGGTTTGCTGTCGTCGTCCTACAAGCTCAATCGCAACCCCTTCGAAAGCGTCAACGCCACGCTCACCCAGCGCTGGCAGTTGCAGGACAACCTGGCGCTGACGGTCACGCCCTATTACTACTGGGCCAACGGTGGCAGCTTCAGCGGCCAGACCGCATCGAACCTGGGGCCGAAGTCTGATAAAGCCGGCAACTACAACCTGAGCAACCTGCAATCGGCCAACTATTACCGGCCATCGTGGACCGAAACCTGGCGCCCTGGCGTCACCGCGAAAATGAAATGGGACATCAACGAAGAACACAGCCTGGACTATGGCTACTGGTATGAACGCGCGCGCCAGCGCCAGACCCAGCCGTTTATCGGCATCAACGGCGAAGGCGCGCCCGATGATGTGTGGGGCGATTACAACAGCGGCGGGCAGGTCGTCGACAAGAACGGCGCGACTGTCCAGGGCCGCCACTACTACACCGTCACCCCGTCGCAGAAACTCTGGGTGCAGGACAGCTGGCAGGCCACGCCGGACCTGAGTTTTGTCGGCGGCGTGGCGTACCAATACGTCGAGCGTGACGGCAACAACCTCGGCAGCCTGTACGACAAACCAGAAAAACGTAACACCCGTTATCACCAGTTCCTGCCGAGTTTCAGCGCCAAGTACCAGGTCGACGAAAGCAACCAGACCTTCTACAACGTCACCCGCAACATGCGCACGCCGCCCAACTATGTGCTGTACAACAAGGGCGACTCGGTCAGCCTGAAGTCTGAGTTGAGCTGGAACCAGGAGCTGGGCTGGCGCTACACCGAAGACGACATGGCGTTGAGCGCGACCCTGTTCTACATCAGCTTCAAGGATCGCCAGGTGTCGACCACCGATTCTGCCGGCGACTATATGGTGCTCAACGTCGGCAGCGTGGATAACAAGGGCCTGGAACTGGAGTGGAGCGGTTTGTTGCCGCATCACTTCAACTACTACGCCTCGTACACCTACACAAAGTCCGAGCAGCAAGACGATTTGCTCAGCAAGAATGTGCTGTTGCCGACGGCGGGCAAGCAATTGGCCAACGTGCCGGAAAACATGTTCAACCTGGTGTTCGGGTATGACGACGCGCGCTTCTACGGCAACATCGCGGGCAAGTACGTCGGCAGCTTCTATGGCGATTTGACCAACAAGGAAAAAATCGAAGGCCGCACGGTGTTCGACCTGAACGCTGGTATTTACTTGCCGGTGGACAAGAAAGTCATCAAGTCGGCAGCGTTGCGCTTCTCGATGCTTAACGTGTTCGACAAGCAATACCTGAGCTCGGCGCGCACCGTGGCGTTCAACTCGGCACCGGTGAATGGTCTGGCGCCGAGTACGGCGTATTACAACGTGGGGGAAGAGCGCACGGCGATGGTGTCGTTGGAAGCCAACTTCTAACTAAGGCTGGCGCAGAGCAAAATGTGGGAGCGGGCTTGCTCGCGAAGGCGGTGGATCAGTCAATACCTGTAGCAACTGACACTGCGCTTTCGCGAGCAAGCCCGCTCCCACATTAGTTCTGCAGTGTTTTGCAGATTAGCTATTTCAACGCGGCCATGATCGCATCCGGGTTGAACTCGCGAATCAGCGTGCCGTTCACGTCCACAAACGGAATCCCGCCGCCGCCCAATGCCTCATAGGCTTTGCGCGCCTTGGCATCCTTCTCAATGTCCAGCGCCTGGTACGGAATGCCTTTCTGGTCCAGAAAACGTCGGATCTGCTTGCAGTAGCCACACCACTCGGTGGAATAGAGCACCACGCGCGCCGATGTGCGTACTTGCTCCGAAACCACCTGCGAGGGGTTGAACAGCCGCTCGATCTTGCCCCAGTTCTGGATCACCACCACGACCAGCAACACCAACAGGACTTTCTTGAAGACCCCGCCGAGCATCAGTTGCGACGCTTGAGCTGGTCAGTCAGTTGGGTCGGCAGGCCTTTAATGATCAAAGTGCCGGCGGCTTCGTCGTATTCGATCTTGTCGCCCAACAGGTGCGCTTCAAAACTGATGGACAAGCCTTCGGCGCGACCGGTGAAGCGGCGGAACTGGTTGAGGGTGCGTTTGTCGGCCGGGATTTCCGGCGACAGGCCGTAATCCTTGTTGCGGATATGGTCGTAGAACGCTTTTGGCCGGTCTTCATCGATCAACCCCGACAACTCTTCCAGGCCCATGGGCTCGCCGAGTTTGGCCTGGCTGCTGGCGTAGTCCACCAGGGTTTTGGTCTTTTCGCGGGCAGATTCGTCGGGCAGGTCTTCGCTCTCGACAAAGTCGCTGAACGCCTTGAGCAGGGTACGGGTTTCGCCCGGGCCGTCGACGCCTTCCTGGCAGCCGATAAAGTCGCGGAAGTATTCCGAGACCTTCTTGCCGTTCTTGCCTTTGATAAACGAGATGTACTGCTTGGATTGCTTGTTGTTCTGCCACTCGGACACGTTGATCCGCGCCGCCAGGTGCAGTTGGCCCAGGTCCAAGTGACGCGAGGGGGTCACGTCCAGCTCATCGGTCACTGCCACGCCTTCGCTGTGGTGCAGCAGGGCGATCGCCAGGTAGTCGGTCATGCCTTGCTGGTAGTGGGCAAACAACACGTGGCCGCCGGTGGACAGGTTGGACTCCTCCATCAGCTTTTGCAGGTGCTCGACCGCCGTGCGGCTGAAGCGGGTGAAATCCTGACTGCCGTCGAAATATTCCTTCAACCAGCCGCTGAACGGGTGCGCGCCGGACTCGGCATGGAAGAAACCCCAGGCCTTGCCTTGTTTGGCGTTGTAGCTCTCGTTGAGGTCGGCAAGCATGTTCTCGATGGCGGCCGACTCGGCAAGCTCCGAATCGCGGGCATGTAGAACTGCGGGTGTGCCGTCGGGTTTTTTGTCGATCAGGTGGACGATGCAGTGACGGATCGGCATAGGCTTCTCGGCTGGTTGAAGGGTAGCGGTAAGCCTCCCCAAAAAGTCGCCAGTGTACCGCACCCATTGGCCATGACGCGCTTGGAAGGCTGTTTTGGGCGACCTCCCACGGGCTATATGCCTTTTTTTCACGGTTTAGAGCGATAAAGCTGACCAAATGGGTATGTTGAGGCGGATATTTCCCCGTCTCTGTGCTAGTTTTGCCCCGTCTTACGCCAAGACTCGGCGTTAAGCGTGCATTCAGCATCTGTCAGGTCGAACCAATCCCCGTTTCAAGCATCTATAACCCCGATCCCGTGGTTATGGCCGGGGGTGCCAGGCCTTGACGGTCAGGCTCGACGGCTGACACTGCACTCTGCAATCCATATGAATTTGATAGGGAAGGAACACCACAATGGCTATTACTAAAGACCAACTGATCGCTGACCTGGCTGAAGCAGTAGACGCACCGAAAACTACCGTGCGCGCTCTGCTGGACCAACTGAGCCAAGTTGTTGCTGATCAGCTGGAAAACGGCGGCGAAATCACTCTGCCAGGCGTTGGCAAACTGAAAGTGACTGAGCGTCCAGCCCGTACTGGCCGTAACCCTTCGACTGGCGCTGCCATCGAAATCGCTGCCAAGAAAGTTATCAAGCTGGTTGTGGCCAAAGGCCTGACCGACGCTGTTAACAAGTAAGACGCAGCAAAAAAAACCGTGCTCCGGAGCAATCCGGGCACGGTTTTTTGTTGCCTGCGATTTGACTGCAGTGGCGGCTCAACCGTGGCGAGGGAGCAAACGCCCTCGCCACCGTTTCAGTCGCGCACCCAGCGCTGACGCCAGATCTGCTGCTCGTTCTTGGTCTGGAAGGTCCAGGCCACGAAGCGGCTTTGCTTCTGACCCTGGGACATTTCCACCACTTGGCTTTCGAGTACGCCGGCTTTTTTGAGGGCTGTCTGGATCGCGGGCAAGTTCGACGCTTTTGACACCAGGGTGCTGAACCACAGCACCTTGTGGGCAAAGTGCGCACTCTCGGCGATAAGCTGCGTGACGAAGCGCGCTTCACCGCCCTCACACCACAGCTCCGCCGACTGGCCACCGAAGTTCAGGACCGGCAACTTGCGCTTGGGATCGGCCTTGCCCAGGGCGCGCCACTTACGCTCGCTGCCCTTGGTGGCTTCTTCCATGGACGCGTGGAACGGCGGGTTGCACATGGTCAGGTCAAAGCGTTCGCCCGGCTCCAGCAGGCCCAGCAGGATCTGCTTGGGGTTGGGTTGCTGACGCAGTTGGATAACTTTGCTCAGGTCGTTGGACTGTACGATGGCCTTGGCGGCGGACACCGCGATAGGGTCGACCTCCGAGCCGAGGAAGTTCCAGCGGTACTCCATATAGCCAATCAGCGGGTAGACGCAGTTGGCGCCCATGCCGATGTCCAGCACCTTGACGATTGAACCGCGCGGGATCTTGCCTTCGTTGACGCTGGCCAGCAGGTCGGCAAGAAAATGCACGTAATCGGCACGCCCCGGCACCGGCGGGCACAGGTAGTCCGCCGGAATGTCCCAATGCTGGATGCCATAGAACGCCTTCAACAGCGCCCGGTTGAACACCCGCACTGCGTCCGGGCTGGCAAAGTCGATGCTCTCTTTACCGTACGGGTTGATGATCACAAATTGCGCCAGTTCCGGCGTGGTCTTGATCAGCGCCGGGAAGTCGTAACGGCCTGTGTGGCGGTTGCGCGGGTGCAGGGTTGCCTCTTTGCGCGGTGCCACGGGCTTGGCCGGGGCGGCGGATTTAGGCTTCTTGCGCGGAGGTTTAGGTGTGCTGGGGGCGGTCATGTTGATTCTGGTGTTGGCTCAAAGTGGTGGGCATTGTCACACATCCTGAGACCCTCTCGGGCAAATGTGGGAGGTGGCTTGCCCCCGATTGCGGTGTGAGAGGCAAAAATATGCAGACTGATACACCGCCATCGGGGGCAAGCCCCCTCCCAAGTTGACTGGATTGCCAGCAAGGATTGGAAAATTCCAGGCAAAAAAAAGAGGCCCGAAGGCCTCTTTCTTACACGGGGTTCACCTTACAGGCTGGAAATCCGTGCATGTTGCTCCGCCAGCTTGCCCAAGGCCTGTTCAGCCTCGGCCAGCTTGGCGCGTTCTTTGTCGATCACTTCAGCCGGCGCCTTGTCGACGAATGCCGCGTTGGACAGCTTGCCGCCCACTCGCTGCACTTCGCCTTGCAGGCGGGCAATTTCCTTGTCGAGACGGGCCAGTTCCGCGCCCTTGTCGATCAGGCCAGCCATCGGCACCAGCACTTCCATGTCGCCGACCAACGCCGTCGCGGACAGCGGTGCTTCGGCGCCGTCAGCCAACACGGTGATCGACTCCAGTTTTGCCAGCTTCTTGAGCAGCGCGTCGTTCTCGGTGAGGCGACGCTGATCTTCGGCGCTGGCATTCTTCACGAATACCGCCAATGGCTTGCCCGGCCCGATGTTCATTTCGGCGCGGATGTTGCGCGTGCCGAGCATCAAGGTCTTGAGCCATTCGATATCGCTTTCGGCTGCCTCATCAATGCGCGCTTCGTTGGCCACCGGCCAAGGCTGCAGCATGATGGTCTTGCCTTCGATACCGGCCAGCGGCGCGAGGCGCTGCCAGATTTCTTCGGTGATGAACGGCATGAACGGGTGCGCCAGGCGCAGGGCCACCTCCAGCACGCGCACCAGAGTGCGACGGGTGCCACGCTGACGTTCAACCGGCGCGTTTTCGTCCCACAGCACAGGCTTGGACAGTTCCAGGTACCAGTCGCAATACTGGTTCCAGATGAACTCGTACAAGGCTTGTGCGGCCAGGTCGAAACGGAACTGGTCGAGTTGGCGGGTCACTTCGGCTTCAGTGCGCTGCAGCTGCGAGATGATCCAGCGATCAGCCAGGCTCAGCTCATAGGCTTCGCCGTTCTGGCCGCAGTCTTCGCCTTTATCCAGCACGTAGCGCGCGGCGTTCCAGATCTTGTTGCAGAAGTTGCGATAGCCTTCGACGCGGCCCATGTCGAACTTGATGTCGCGACCGGTGGACGCCAGTGAGCAGAAGGTGAAGCGCAGGGCGTCAGTGCCATAGCTGGCAATGCCGTCGGCGAACTCGTCGCGGGTTTGCTTCTCGATCTTCTTCGCCAGTTTCGGCTGCATCAGGCCCGAGGTGCGTTTCTGCACCAGGGTTTCCAGGTCGATGCCGTCGATGATATCCAGCGGGTCCAGGACGTTGCCCTTGGACTTGGACATTTTCTGGCCCTGGCCATCACGCACCAGGCCGTGCACGTACACGGTCTTGAACGGCACTTGCGGCGTGCCGTCTTCGTTCTTCACCAAATGCATGGTGAGCATGATCATCCGGGCAACCCAGAAGAAAATGATGTCGAAGCCGGTGACCAGCACGTCGGTGGAGTGGAATTTTTTCAGGAACTCAGTCTGTTGCGGCCAGCCGAGCGTGGAGAATGTCCACAGGCCCGAGCTGAACCAGGTGTCCAGTACGTCGTTGTCCTGTTGCAGCGTCACGTCCGGGCCGAGGTTGTGCTTGGCGCGTACTTCGGCTTCATCGCGGCCAACGTAGACTTTGCCCGACTCGTCGTACCAGGCCGGAATCCGGTGGCCCCACCACAGCTGACGGCTGATGCACCAATCCTGGATGTCACGCATCCACGAGAAGTACATGTTTTCGTACTGCTTGGGCACGAACTGGATACGGCCGTCTTCCACGGCGGCAATCGCAGGTTCAGCCAAAGGCTTGGTGGACACGTACCACTGGTCGGTCAGCCACGGCTCGATGACGGTGCCGGAGCGGTCGCCTTTCGGCACTTTCAGTGCGTGGTCGTCAACGCTCACCAGCAAACCGGCAACGTCGAACGCCGCCACGATCTGCTTGCGCGCTTCAAAACGGTCGAGGCCGGCGTATTCGGCCGGGATCTTGCCGTCGATGCTCTCGTTCAGCGTACCGTCGAGGTTGAACACCTGGCACGCCGGCAGCACGGCGGCGTTCTTGTCGAAGATGTTCAGCAGCGGCAGATTGTGGCGCTTGCCGACTTCGTAGTCGTTGAAATCGTGAGCCGGGGTGATTTTCACGCAGCCGGTGCCGAATTCAGGGTCGCAGTAGTCGTCAGCGATGATCGGAATACGACGGCCAACCAGCGGCAGCTCAACGAACTTGCCGATCAGCGCCTGGTAGCGTTCATCGTTCGGGTTAACGGCCACGGCAGCATCGCCGAGCATGGTTTCCGGACGCGTCGTGGCGACGATCAGGTAGTCGTTGCCCTCAGCGGTCTTGGCGCCGTCGGCCAGCGGGTACTTGAGGTTCCACAGGAAGCCTTTCTCGTCGTGGTTTTCCACTTCGAGGTCGGAAATCGCCGTGTGCAGCTTGGTATCCCAGTTGACCAGACGCTTGCCGCGGTAGATCAGGCCGTCTTCGTGCAGGCGCACGAAGGCTTCTTTCACGGCTTCCGACAGGCCGTCGTCCATGGTGAAGCGCTCACGGCTCCAGTCTACGGACGAGCCCAGGCGACGGATCTGACGGCTGATGTTGCCGCCGGACTGGTCTTTCCATTCCCAGATTTTCTCGAGGAATTTCTCGCGACCCAGGTCATGACGGTTCTGGCCGGTGGCTTCGAGTTGGCGTTCCACCAGCATCTGGGTGGCGATACCGGCGTGGTCGGTGCCCGGTTGCCACAGGGTATTGCGGCCCTGCATGCGGCGGAAACGGATCAACGCATCCATGATCGCATTGTTGAAGCCATGGCCCATGTGCAGGCTGCCAGTGACGTTCGGTGGCGGAATCATGATGGTGTAGGCATCACCCGCGCCTTGCGGAGCGAAATAATTCTCGGACTCCCAGGTCTCGTACCAGGAAGTTTCAATAGCGTGCGGCTGGTAGGTCTTATCCATGCGCGGCGGGACCCTAGTTGGCATTAATTCAGGAAAGCCGGCAAGTATAACGGGGGATAGGGCGCAGGGCGAGGCGAAGACAGGCTAGAGACGTACGCAGTGCAAATGTGGGAGGGGGCTTGCCCCCGATAGCAGTAGGTCAGTGACTGATAAGCTGGCTGACCCAGCGCTATCGGGGGCAAGCCCCCGCCCACAGTAGATCCAGGTGTGGCTCAGGACTGATATTGGCTGAGCAACCGCTCCATGCGCGCATCCATTCGCCGTTTGATTTCGGCTTCGATATGCGGAGCAAAGTCGTCGATCACATCCTGCATGATCAACTGCGCAGCGGCGCGCAACTCGTTGTCCAGATGCAGCAGCAGGGCGTCGGGCGCTTTTTCTGCGGCGGGCTTGGCTTCTGCCACGGGAGCGGCAGCGACAGGCTCGGGTGCAACAGGCTTGCCACTGACCATGTCGAACAGCAGCGGAATCTGTACCTCGGCGTCGACCGTTTCGGTCAGCAGCGGCGGTTGCAAGCCATCATCACCGAGCAACTGACGGATCGACTCGAGGTCGTCCAGCAGGTGGTCGTCTTTTTTTATAGGGTTTGGCGTGTCCATCATGTACTCAAAGTCGTTGTAGCCGGTGATCCTGCAGAGAATAGCCCTGTTCGCGGTAGAAACGGAAACTCTCCCGCGCGGCCTGACGAATAGCCGGATCTTCCACCACCACTTCTGCCACACGGGCAAATGCCTTGGCGAAGGCGGGTACTTTCAGGTCCAGGTTGACCAACAGGTCGTTGTGATCGCCGCAGCTGTCACCCAGGCCCAGCACAACCAGGCCTTCGGGTTCGGACTCGACAGGGCCGTGCGGCACGAAGCTTTCGCCCTTGAAGCGCCATAAGCGCGCGTCGAGGTCGTCACGTTGGGCAGCATCGCTGCAATGCAGGTAGATGCGGTGGCCCATGCGCCAGGCTTTTTCGGTGAGCTTGCAGGCAAAGTCCAGGCGCGCGGAAGGATCGGCGCTGGGCAATATATAGAAGTCGACTTGGGTCATTGCGGTTCCTGAGACCAGGGCGGCGTGAGGGCCGCCCCGGAATCTTCAGTTTCAGGCTTTGGCGCGATCCAGCAGGTACTGGGTCAGCAGTGGCACCGGACGGCCAGTGGCGCCCTTGTCCTTGCCGCCGCTGGTCCAGGCCGTGCCGGCGATGTCCAGGTGAGCCCAGTTGAGGTTCTTGGCAAAGCGCGACAGGAAGCAGGCTGCGGTGATGGTGCCGGCTTTCGGGCCGCCGATATTGGCGATGTCGGCGAACGGGCTGTCCAGCTGCTCTTGATATTCATCGAACAGCGGCAGTTGCCAGGCGCGGTCGTCGGCAGCCTTGCCGGCGCTGAGCAGTTGCTCGATCAACTCGTCGTTGTTGCCCAGCAGGCCCGACGTGTGGGCGCCCAGGGCAACCACACAGGCACCGGTCAGGGTGGCGATGTCGATCACGGCCTGTGGCTTGAAGCGTTCGGCGTAGGTCAGCGCATCGCACAGCACCAGACGGCCTTCGGCGTCGGTGTTGAGGATTTCGACGGTCTGGCCGCTCAGGGTAGTGACGATATCGCCCGGACGGGTGGCGCCGCCGCTCGGCATGTTCTCGGCACACGCCAGGATGCACACCAGGTTGATCGGCAGCTTGAGTTCCAGCACGGCACGCAGGGTGCCGAACACGCTGGCGGCGCCGCCCATGTCGTACTTCATCTCATCCATGCCTGCGCCCGGCTTGAGGCTGATGCCGCCGGTGTCGAAGGTGATGCCTTTGCCGACCAGCGCGTAAGGCTTCTCGGACTTCTTGCCGCCGTTGTATTGCATCACGATCAGGCGTGGCGGCTGGTCGCTGCCCTGGCCCACGGCATAGAAGGAGCCCATGCCCAGGTCCTTGATTTTTTTCTCGTCCAGCACCTCAACCTTCAGGCCCTTGAATTCTTTGCCCAGCGCCTTGGCCTGTTCGCCCAGGTAAGTCGGGTGGCAGATGTTCGGCGGCAGGTTGCCCAGGTCGCGGGTGAACGACATGCCGGCGGCGATGGCCTGGGCGTGGGTTACGGCGCGCTCGACTTCAGCCTGGGCGGCCTTGATGGTCAGCAGGGTGATTTTTTTCAGGACGCGCGGTTCGGCTTTCTGGCTCTTGAACTGGTCGAAGACGTAAGTGCCATCCACCAGGCTTTCGGCCAGCAGGCGGGTCTTGCCGTAGCTGTCACGGCCTTTTACGACGATTTCATCCAGGGCCAGTGCTGCATCGCTGCCGCCCAGGCCCTTGAGGGTGTTGAGAATGCCGCTGATGATCTTGCGGAACGGACGGTCGCCCAGTTCGGCGTCCTTGCCCACGCCCACCAGCAATACGCGGTCGGCTTTAAGGTTGGGCAGGCTCTGCAGCAACAGGCTTTGGCCGACTTTGCCGGCCAGGTCGCCGCGCTTGAGCACGGCGCTGATGGCGCCACCGCTGAGTTCATCCAGTTGCTTGGCGGCGACGCCGAGCTTGCGGCCTTCGCCGACAGCGACCACGAGGGTGGCGGTTTTCAACGTTTCGGGGCTAACGCTTTTTACAACCAATTCCATTTTCGGGTCCCTTATAAAGGTCTGTGAGCCTGAGTCTGTACCCAGGCTTTAAAGCGTGGCAGCTCTGTAAACCGCCAGCGACAAAGGCCGCAGTTTGAACCTCGCCGGCGGAGCCTGACAACCCTTGCCGCGTGCTTTGTGCACGCGTATGAGCAAGCACCGTGACAGGCGCGGTCAATCACAGGATAATGCGCCATCTTTTTAGCCGGCCCGTGCAAACGGGTCGACTCGGTATGCTTGCTTGTTTGGCCGCCTTAGCCTGACAACCCTGGAGTGTCTGGTTTGATCGTCTTCCGTTATCTGTCCCGCGAAGTCCTGTTGACCCTGAGTGCCGTGAGTGCGGTATTGCTGGTCATCACCATGAGTGGTCGTTTCGTCAAATTCCTGGCTCAGGCCGCTTCGGGCGCTCTGGATCCGGGCTCGCTGTTCCTGATCATGGGCTTTCGCCTGCCAGGCTTTTTGCAACTGATCCTGCCACTTGGCCTGTTTCTCGGGATTTTGCTGGCCTATGGCCGGCTGTACCTCGAAAGTGAAATGACCGTGCTGTCGGCCACCGGCATGAGCCAGCAGCGTCTGCTGGCCATGACCATGGTGCCGGCCACCGGCGTTGCCCTGGTGGTGGCATGGCTGAGCATGAGCCTGGCGCCTCAGGGCGCCATGCAGTTCCAGCTGCTGCTGAACAAGCAGGATGCGATGACTGAGTTCGACACCCTTGAGCCTGGGCGCTTTCAAGCGCTGAACGATGGCACGCGGGTGACTTACACCGAGACCATGACGGATGACCGTGCCAACCTGGGCGGCGTGTTTATTTCGCAGAAAAATCTCGGGCAGAACCAGAAAGACCGTGGCATCTCGATTCTGGTGGCCAACAGTGGTCGCCAGGAAGTGCGTCCTGATGGCAGCCGTTACCTGATCCTGGAAAATGGCTACCGTTACGACGGCAGCCCTGGCCTCGCCGATTATCGGGCGATCAAGTACGACACTTATGGCGTAATGCTGGCCAAGCCGGACATCAGCGAAGAGGTCACTGACCGCGATGCGCTGCCGACATCGTCGCTGTTCAACAATAAGGAACTGCGCTCCGTCGCCGAGCTGCAATGGCGGCTTTCGCTGCCGCTGCTGGTATTTATCGTGACGTTGATGGCCGTGCCGCTGTCGCGCGTCAACCCGCGTCAGGGTCGCTTCCTCA
The DNA here is from genome assembly GCF_044875395.1 of Pseudomonas sp. HT11. Classification (NCBI taxonomy): domain Bacteria; kingdom Pseudomonadati; phylum Pseudomonadota; class Gammaproteobacteria; order Pseudomonadales; family Pseudomonadaceae; genus Pseudomonas; species Pseudomonas sp. HT11. The sequence continues at coordinate 1,207,799 of NZ_CP173217.1, forward strand.
AGCTGTTGCCGGCAATTCTGTTGTACATGGCCTACCTGACCCTGCTGATTTCCGCCCGTGGTTCCATGGAGAAAGGCAAGTTGTCGCCGGTCCTCGGCCTGTGGGGCGTGCACGGGATCTTCCTGTTGATCGGCCTGGGGCTGCTCTACTGGGAACCTATCCGTTTGAAAATGAAGAGCCGTCGTGGCCTGAAGGAGTTGGCTCGTGGCTAAGCTCGATCGCTACATTGGTAGCAGCGTACTGATCGCCATTCTGGCGGTATTGGGCATTATTCTCGGCCTGGCCTCGTTGTTCGCCTTTATTGACGAAGTGGGCAACGTCACCGACACCTACACCGTCATGGATGTGTTGAGTTACGTGGCGCTGACCGCACCGCGCCGGCTCTACGACATGATGCCGATGGCCGCGCTGATCGGTTGCCTGATCGGGCTGGGCAGCCTGGCCAGCAGCAGCGAACTGACCATCATGCGCGCCGCCGGTGTATCCATCGGGCGCATTGTCTGGGCGGTAATGAAACCCATGCTCCTGCTGATGGCGTGCAGCGTGCTGATTGGCGAGTACGTGGCGCCTCCGGCCGAGGCCACTGCTCAGGCCAATCGCGCCCTGGCCCAGGGCTCGGGGGATGCGCAAAGCGCCAAGCACGGCCTGTGGCACCGTCAGGGTGATGAGTTCATCCACATCAACGCCGTGCAGCCGGGCGGTTTGTTGGTGGGTGTGACGCGTTATACGTTCGACAAGGAACGGCACATGCTGACCTCCAGTTTCGCCAGGCGCGCGCAATACGATGCCGAGAAATGGACGCTGAGTGACGTCACCACTACGTACTTCCGCAATGTTGGCCAGGGCACCAAGGCCAGCACCGAAGTGATCAATGTGCCGAGCGAGCAATGGGATATCGCCCTGAAGCCGGAACTGCTCAACACGGTGGTGATGATCCCGGAGAGCCTGCCGATTACCGGTTTGTGGAGCTATATCCACTACCTCAAGGATCAGGGCCTGAATAATGGCCGCTACTGGCTGGCGTTCTGGGTCAAGGTGCTGCAGCCGGTGGTCACCGCCGCGCTGGTATTGATGGCGATCTCGTTCATCTTCGGCCCGTTGCGTTCCGTGACCCTCGGTCAGCGGGTGTTCACCGGCGTACTGGTGGGCTTTACCTTCCGTATCGCCCAGGACTTGCTCGGTCCGTCGAGCCTGGTGTTCGGTTTCTCGCCGCTGTTTGCGGTGCTGGTGCCGACAGCTATCTGCGCCCTGGCCGGGTTCTGGCTGTTGCGCCGCGCGGGTTGATACTGCGCTTATGAACAAAAAATGCCCCGTTCGAGAGATCGGGGCATTTTTGTTCTGGTCAGCAAAGATGACGTCTGGCCTGAGCATCAGGTACAATTCCCGGCTATTTTTCAGCGGGCAATCTGCCTGCAGCCTTTTTGAGTGTTGATCCGTGAGTGATTTGAGTCATATCCGCAATTTCTCCATCATCGCCCACATTGACCATGGTAAGTCGACGCTGGCCGATCGATTCATCCAGATGTGCGGCGGCCTTGCCGAGCGTGAAATGGAGGCCCAGGTACTGGACTCCATGGACCTCGAGCGCGAGCGCGGGATCACCATCAAGGCCCACAGCGTTACCCTGTACTACACCGCCAAAGACGGTATCAAGTATCAGCTCAACTTCATTGACACCCCGGGCCACGTTGACTTCACCTATGAAGTCAGCCGTTCCCTGGCGGCCTGTGAAGGTGCGTTGCTGGTCGTGGACGCGGGCCAGGGCGTCGAAGCCCAGTCCGTGGCCAACTGCTACACCGCCATCGAGCAAGGCCTTGAGGTCATGCCGGTGCTGAACAAGATCGACCTGCCTCAGGCCGATCCGGACCGTGTCAAAGAAGAGATCGAGAAGATCATCGGCATTGACGCCACAGACGCCGTCGAGTGCAGCGCCAAGACCGGCCTGGGCGTCGACGAAGTGCTCGAGCGCCTGGTCAAGACCATCCCCGCACCTACCGGCAACTACGAAGATCCGCTGCAAGCGTTGATCATCGACTCCTGGTTCGACAACTACCTGGGCGTTGTTTCCCTGGTACGCGTACGCCACGGCCGTGTGAAGAAGGGCGACAAGATCCTGGTCAAGTCCACCGGCAAGATCCACCTGGTGGACAGCGTCGGCGTGTTCAACCCGAAACACACCGCCACCACCGACCTGAAAGCCGGTGAAGTGGGCTTCATCATTGCCGGCATCAAGGACATTCACGGTGCACCGGTCGGTGACACCCTGACCTTGAGCTCCACCCCTGATGTAGACGTGCTGCCGGGTTTCAAACGCATCCAGCCGCAGGTTTACGCCGGCCTGTTCCCGGTCAGCTCCGACGACTTCGAAGACTTCCGCGAAGCCTTGCAGAAGCTGACCCTCAACGACTCGTCGTTGCAGTACACCCCGGAAAGCTCCGACGCGCTGGGCTTCGGCTTCCGCTGCGGGTTCCTGGGCATGCTGCACATGGAGATCATCCAGGAGCGCCTTGAGCGCGAATACGACCTGGACCTGATCACCACCGCGCCAACGGTTATTTTTGAGCTGGCGCTGAAAACCGGTGAAACGATTTACGTCGACAACCCGTCCAAGCTTCCGGATCTGTCCTCCATCGAGGACATGCGCGAGCCGATCGTGCGGGCCAATATTCTTGTGCCGCAGGAACACCTGGGCAACGTCATTACCCTGTGTATCGAAAAACGTGGCGTACAACACGACATGTTGTTCCTCGGTACCCAGGTGCAAGTGACCTACGATTTGCCGATGAACGAAGTGGTCCTGGACTTCTTCGACCGTCTCAAATCCACCAGCCGCGGCTATGCTTCGCTGGATTACCATTTCGATCGTTACCAATCGGCTAATCTGGTGAAACTGGATGTGCTGATCAACGGCGACAAGGTAGATGCACTGGCGCTGATCGTGCACAAGGACAACGCGCACTACAAAGGTCGGCAGTTGACCGAAAAGATGAAAGAACTGATTCCGCGTCAGATGTTCGACGTCGCGATCCAGGCCGCCATTGGCGGGCAGATCATTGCACGGACCTCCGTCAAGGCTCTCAGAAAGAACGTACTGGCCAAATGCTACGGCGGTGACGTAAGCCGTAAGCGCAAGCTGCTTGAGAAGCAAAAGGCCGGTAAAAAACGCATGAAGCAAGTGGGCAACGTGGAAATTCCACAAGAAGCCTTCCTTGCGGTGCTCAGGTTGGATAGTTAGGTCCTATGTCACTAAATTTCCCGCTGTTGCTGGTCATCGCCGTTGCCGTTTGCGGTCTCCTGGCGTTGCTCGATCTGGTGTTCTTCGCCCCGCGTCGGCGGGCGGCTATCGCTTCCTATCAGGGCAGCGTCAGCCAGCCCGATGCGGTGGTGGTCGAGAAGCTGAACAAAGAGCCTCTGCTGGTTGAATACGGCAAGTCGTTCTTCCCGGTGTTGTTCATCGTGCTGGTGCTGCGTTCGTTCCTGGTGGAGCCGTTTCAGATCCCTTCGGGGTCGATGAAACCGACCCTGGACGTGGGCGACTTCATCCTGGTGAACAAGTTTTCCTACGGGATCCGCCTGCCGGTGCTCGACAAGAAAGTCATCCCGGTCGGTGACCCGCAGCGCGGCGATGTGATGGTGTTTCGCTACCCAAGCGACCCGAACGTCAACTACATCAAGCGCGTAGTCGGGCTGCCGGGCGACGTGATTCGCTACACCAGCGACAAGCGTCTGTTCATCAATGGTGAGTCGGTGGCCGAGAAACTGATCGGCGCCGAACCGAACACCTTGGGCAGCGCCGAGCTGTATCAGGAAAAACTCGGCGCGGTAGAGCACGAAATCCGTAAGGAAATGAGCCGCTACCGTGCGATGCCTGATGGCGAGTGGAAAGTGCCTGCCGGGCACTACTTCATGATGGGCGACAACCGCGACAACTCCAACGACAGCCGTTACTGGGATGACCCCAATATTCCCAAGGACCTGCTGGGCATGGTTCCCGACGAGAACATTGTCGGCAAGGCCTTTGCGGTCTGGATGAGTTGGCCGGAACCCAAACTCAGCCACCTGCCGAACTTCTCGCGGGTCGGGCTGATCAAGTAATACAGGCGGCGCTGTGAACACAGCGCCGAATGCTTTTCTGGGGTTCGGACAATGCGTCGTCCGGCCTCATGCGGCACCAACCAGGATTTGAATTTGAACACTGCGTCAATCGTCGATGGCCGCCGGTGCCACCAACTAGATATGGATAAACCGTGACCGTTTCTCTAAGTCGTCTCGAGCGTCAGCTCGGCTACACCTTCAAGGACCAGGAATTGATGGTCCTTGCCCTCACACACCGCAGTTTTGCAGGGCGTAATAACGAACGCCTGGAATTTCTCGGTGACGCCATCCTCAACTTTGCCGCCGGTGAGGCGCTGTTCGAGCGTTTCCCGCAAGCGCGCGAAGGCCAGCTGTCACGCCTGCGTGCACGGCTGGTAAAAGGCGAGACCCTGGCCGTGCTGGCCCGCGGTTTCGGCCTGGGCGAATACTTGCGCCTGGGGTCCGGTGAACTGAAAAGCGGTGGCTTTCGTCGCGAGTCGATCCTGGCTGATGCCCTCGAAGCGTTGATCGGTGCGATCTACCTGGATGCAGGCATGGAGACGGCCAAGGAGCGCGTGGTGGCCTGGCTGGCTTCGGAGATCGAGAGCCTGACGCTGGTCGACACCAACAAAGATCCCAAGACCCGCCTGCAGGAATTCCTGCAGTCGCGCGGTTGTGAACTGCCACGCTACGAAGTGGTGGATATCCAGGGTGAGCCGCATTGCCGCGTGTTCTTCGTGGAATGTGAAATCACCTTATTGAATGAAAAAAGCCGAGGTCAGGGTGTGAGCCGTCGTATTGCCGAACAGGTAGCGGCCGCTGCAGCACTGATTGCCCTGGGCGTGGAGAATGGCCATGACTGATTCAACCGCAACACGCTGTGGCTATGTTGCCATCGTCGGCCGCCCGAACGTGGGCAAGTCCACGCTGCTCAACCACATCCTGGGCCAGAAGCTCGCGATCACCTCGCGCAAGCCGCAGACCACCCGTCACAACATGCTGGGCATCAAGACCGAAGGTAGCGTCCAAGCCGTCTACGTCGACACCCCGGGCATGCACAAAGGTGGCGAGAAGGCACTTAACCGCTACATGAACAAAACCGCTTCGGCGGCGTTGAAAGACGTCGACGTGGTGATCTTCGTGGTTGACCGCACCAAGTGGACCGACGAAGACCAGATGGTTCTTGAGCGCGTGCAGTACGTCACCGGCCCGTTGATCGTCGCGCTGAACAAGACCGATCGCATCGAAGACAAAGCCGAGCTGATGCCGCACCTGACCTGGCTGCAGGAGCAACTGCCGAACGCCCAGATCATGCCGATCTCGGCCCAGCACGGTCACAACCTTGAGGCCCTGGAGCGCGTGATCGCGGGTTATCTGCCGGAGAACGAGCACTTCTTCCCGGAAGATCAGATCACCGACCGCAGCAGCCGCTTCCTCGCCGCTGAACTGGTGCGCGAGAAAATCATGCGCCAGATGGGCGCCGAGCTGCCTTACCAGATCACCGTCGAAATCGAAGAGTTCAAGCAGCAGGGCAAAACCCTGCATATTCATGCGCTGATTCTCGTCGAGCGTGACGGCCAGAAGAAAATCATCATTGGCGACAAGGGCGAGCGCATCAAGCGCATCGGCACCGAAGCGCGCAAGGACATGGAATTGCTGTTTGATTCCAAGATCATGCTCAACCTGTGGGTGAAGGTTAAGGGTGGTTGGTCCGATGACGAGCGCGCACTGCGCTCCCTGGGCTACGGCGACCTGTAGGGTCTTGAATACACCACAGGGCTGAAAATGTGGGAGGGGGCTCGCCCCCCGATAGCGGTGGGTCAGTTAGCAAATAAGTGACTGACACACTGCCATCGGGGGCCAGCCCCCTCCCACGTTAGGTTTGTGCAGTTTTCAAAAATGCATTCCAGCAGTGAGCATCCATGTCCCAACCCACCAGCCAACTCGCCTACGTCCTGCACAGCCGCGCTTACCGCGAGACCAGCGCCCTGGTGGACTTCCTCACGCCCCAAGGCCGCCTGCGCGCAGTCTTGCGCAGCGCCCGCGGCAAGGCCGGCACGTTGGCCCGGCCGTTCGTGGCCCTGGACGTGGAGTTTCGTGGCAAGGGTGAGCTGAAAAACGTCGGCCGCCTGGAAAGCGTCGGCAATTCCGCCTGGCTCAACGGTGAAGCCCTGTTCAGCGGCCTGTACCTCAACGAGCTGCTGATCCGCCTGCTGCCCGCCGAAGACCCGCACCCTGCGGTCTTCGATCACTACGCCGCGACGCTCATTGCACTGGCCGAAGGCCGCCCGCTGGAACCGCTGCTGCGCGCCTTTGAATGGCGACTGCTCGACGACCTGGGCTATGGCTTTGAACTGAGCAACGACCTGCACGGCGACCCCATCGCCGCAGACGGCATGTACCGCCTGCAAGTCGACGCCGGCCTGGAACGCGTTTACCTGCTGCAACCCGGCCTGTTCCAGGGCACCGAGTTGCTGGCCATGAGCGAAGCCGACTGGACTGCCCCAGGCGCCTTGTCCGCGGCCAAGCGCTTGATGCGCCAGGCGCTCGCCGTGCACTTGGGCGGGCGGCCGCTGGTCAGTCGCGAGTTGTTTCGAAAGCCCTGACAACCCCGTGTATGCTGTGCGGCGTTTCTTTCCCTTTTCAGGAGCGCTTCCGTGAGCACCAGCAATCGCATTCTTCTTGGCGTCAACATCGACCACGTCGCTACCCTGCGCCAGGCCCGGGGCACCCGTTACCCTGATCCGGTCAAGGCCGCGCTGGACGCCGAAGAAGCGGGCGCCGACGGCATCACCGTGCACCTGCGCGAAGACCGCCGCCACATTCAGGAGCGCGACGTGTTGCTGCTCAAGGACGTGCTGCAAACCCGCATGAACTTCGAAATGGGCGTCACCGAAGAAATGATGGCGTTCGCCGAACGCATTCGCCCGGCGCACATCTGCCTGGTGCCTGAAACGCGCCAGGAGCTCACCACCGAAGGCGGCCTCGATGTTGCTGGCCAGGAAGCGCGGATCAAAGCCGCGGTGGAGCGTCTGTCGAAGATCGGCAGTGAAGTCTCGCTGTTCATCGACGCCGACGAGCGCCAGATCGAAGCCTCGCGCCGTGTTGGCGCGCCGGCCATCGAACTGCACACCGGCCGCTATGCCGATGCCACCACGCCCACCGAAGTCGCTGACGAACTGCAGCGCATTATCGACGGCGTACAGTGCGGCCTCAATGAAGGCCTGATCGTCAACGCCGGCCATGGTTTGCACTACCACAACGTCGAAGCCGTGGCTGCGATCAAGGGCATCAACGAACTCAACATCGGCCACGCGCTGGTGGCGCACGCGCTGTTCGTCGGTTTCAAAGGCGCGGTGGCCGAGATGAAAGCGCTGATTCTGGCGGCTGCCAGCTCCAAGTGAGCACAGTCTAAAAATCACTGAAGATCAAAATGTGGGAGGGGGCTTGCCCCCGATAGCGGTGTGTCAGTCAGCCTATCTGTAGCTGACCCACTGCAATCGGGGGCAAGCCCCCTCCCACAGTGATTTTCGGTGTATCCAGAGGTGTAGTTACCCAGCCAAACCCATTGAATTGAGCCATGCGGCAATGCGAAGCCTTACTGTTTAGCCGGGTCAGGTGTATCGTATCCGCCCTTTGCGGGCCTCTGGCCTGTGGCAGATACGTGAGGTTGTTGTGTCCCGATCCTTTTCCCGTCGACAAATCCTGGGTGGTCTCGCAGGCCTGGCCGTAGTGGGCGTCGGTGCCGGTGGCGGCTATCGCTACTGGCTGGGAAAAGTTGCAGAGGCCGAAGCCGGGCACGATTACCAACTGATCGCCGCGCCGCTGGACGTGGAACTGGTGCCGGGCCACAAAACCGAAGCCTGGGCATTTGGCCCCTCGGCGCCGGGCACCGAGTTGCGTGTGCGCCAGGGTGAGTGGCTGCGGGTGCGCTTTATCAACCACTTGCCGGTCGCCACCACCATTCATTGGCACGGCATCCGCCTGCCGCTGGAAATGGACGGCGTCCCTTACGTCTCGCAGTTGCCGGTATTGCCCGGCGAATACTTCGATTACAAATTCCGCGTGCCGGACGCCGGCAGCTACTGGTATCACCCGCACGTGAACAGCAGCGAAGAACTCGGCCGTGGCCTGGTGGGCCCGCTGATCATCGAAGAGCGCGAGCCCACCGGTTTCAAACACGAGCGCACCCTGAGCCTGAAAAGCTGGCACGTGGACGAAGAGGGCGCCTTCGTGGCGTTCAGCGTACCCCGTGAAGCCGCGCGTGGCGGCACGGCCGGGCGGTTGTCGACGATCAATGGCGTGTCCCAGGCGGTGATCGATTTGCCGGCCGGGCAAATCACCCGCGTGCGCTTGCTGAACCTCGACAACACGCTGACCTATCGCATCAACATTCCCGACGTCGATGCGCAGATCTACGCGCTGGACGGCAACCCCGTCGAGCCGCGCCCATTGGGCAAGGAATACTGGCTGGGCCCGGGCATGCGTATTTGTCTGGCGATCAAGGCACCGCCTGCCGGTGAAGAGCTCTCCATCCGCAACGGCCCGGTGCGCCTGGGCACCTTCCGCTCCGTCGCCAATACCGATGCGCCCACCGAATGGCCACCGGCGCTGCCCGCCAACCCGATCGCCGAGCCGGACCTGGCGAATGCCGAGAAACTCAACTTCAATTTCGAATGGGTCGGTACCGTGTCGGTCGATGACGGCAAACCGCCGAGCCTGTGGCAAATCAACGGCAAGGCCTGGGACATCACCGACAAGACCTGTGCCGATCGCCCGATTGCCAAGCTTGAGAAAGGCAAAAGCTACATTTTCGAATTGAAGAACATGACCCAGTACCAGCACCCTATCCACCTGCATGGCATGAGTTTCAAGGTAATCGCCTCGAACCGCCACAAGGTGATCCCGTACTTCACCGACACTTACTTGCTGGGCAAGAACGAGCGCGCACGCGTGGCGTTGGTGGCGGATAACCCGGGGGTGTGGATGTTCCATTGCCACGTGATCGATCACATGGAAACCGGCCTGATGGCCGCCATCGAGGTGGCGTGATGCGCCAGATTCGCCCCACGGCGATTATCGACCGCAGCCGCGACCAGCACTTCATGCGTGAAGCCCTGGCCCTCGCCGCCCAAGGCGCCGCCCTTGGCGAAGTGCCCGTTGGCGCGGTGCTGGTGCAGGACGGTGAAATCATCGGTCGGGGTTTCAATTGCCCGATCAGCGGCAATGACCCCAGCGCCCATGCCGAAATGGTCGCCATCCGCGCCGCCGCGCAGGCGATCAGCAACTATCGCCTGGTCGGCAGCACGCTGTATGTAACGCTGGAACCGTGCAGCATGTGCGCGGGCCTGATTGTGCATTCGCGCATCGCGCGGGTGGTGTACGGCGCGCTGGAGCCCAAGGCGGGGATCGTGCAAAGCCAGGGGCAGTTTTTTACCCAAGGGTTTCTCAACCATCGGGTGCTGTTTGAAGGCGGGGTGTTGGCTGAGGAATGCGGGACAGTGTTGAGTGAGTTCTTCAAGGCCCGCAGAGCCAAGCCCACACTCTAAAGAACACTGAAAACCAATGTGGGAGCTGGCTTGCCTGCGATAGCGGTGCATCAGTCACTGATCAATTGACTGAAAGATTGCTATCGCAGGCAAGCCAGCTCCCACAGTTTGATCTCCATTTATTCAGGGAGATTGCAGGTTATTTCTTCGCGATAATCACCGCCCGCATCGGCGCCGGCAGCCCTTCAAGGGTCTTGCTGTGATCATCCGGGTCCAGGAAGTCGCTCAGCGACTGGTACTTCATCCACTCCGTGCCGCGCTGTTCTTCGACCGTGGTCACGCTCACATCCACGCAGCGCACGTCGCTGAACCCGGCACGCCGTAGCCACAGCATCAAGGCCGGCACCGAGGGCAGGAACCACACATTGCGCATCTGCGCATAGCGGTCTTCCGGCACTAGCACTTGCTGCTGATCGCCTTCGACCACCAGCGTTTCCAGCACCAACTCGCCGCCTTTGACCAGGCAGTCTTTCAATGCCAGCAAGTGCTCGATCGGCGAACGGCGGTGATAGAACACGCCCATGGAAAACACCGTGTCGAAGCCTTCCAGGTTCGGCGGCAGGTCTTCAAACGGGAACGGCAAGTGCCAGGCCTTCGGCTCGTTCAGGTAGCGCTGTACGGCCTGGAACTGGCAGAAAAACAGCCAGTTCGGGTCCACGCCAATCACGCTGTCGGCACCCGCGCCGAGCATGCGCCACATGTAGTAGCCGTTGCCGCAACCCACGTCGAGGATGCGCTTGCCGTTCAAATTCAGGTGCGGGGCAACCCGCGACCACTTCCAGTCCGAACGCCATTCGGTGTCCACATGCACGCCAAACAGGTTGAACGGGCCTTTGCGCCACGGGCTCAGGCCCATCAGCGCGGTGCGCATCTGTGCGCGGGTGGCGTCGTCGCAATCGGTATCAAGAGTCAGGCCATTGAGCAAATCGACTTCGCTGGGCTGGATCTGCGGCAGCGCGTCCAGCGCACTCTGCCAACGCTCCAGGTCGCCATGACCCTTTTCCATCTTGCTATCGAGTTGCGCTTGCAGGCCTTGGGCCCATACGGCCAACGGAGTACCGACCAGGTGGCGGGCGAGGGGAGAGAGATCAATCATGGCAAGGCAATCAACGAGGCAAAGTTAAGACACTGGAACCACGGCACGACTTTCGAGAACCCGGCTGCCAACAGGCGTTCGCGGTGTTCTTCGAGGCTGTCGGGCTTCATGACGTTTTCGATGGCGCTGCGCTTCTGGGCGATTTCCAGTTCGCTGTAGCCGTTGGCGCGTTTGAACGCGATGTGCAGGTCGGTGAGCAATGCGTGTTCTTCGGGGTCGTTGAACCGCAGCTTTTCCGAGAGGATCAACGCGCCGCCCGGCAGCAGCGACTGGCGGATACGCGCGAGCAATGCCAGGCGTTGTTCAGGGGCGATAAATTGCAGGGTGAAATTCAGCGCCACCACCGAGGCCGGTTGGAACTGCAGCGCGAGGATATCGCCCTCGATCACCTCAACCGGCAGCAACTCCTGGAACATCGAGTCCTGGCCATTGAGGTATTCGCGGCAGCGCTCGACCATCGCCGCCGAGTTATCCACGGCGATTACCCGGCATCCGTCGGTGCGCACATGGCGGCGCAGCGCCTGGGTGACCGCGCCGAGGGACGAGCCCAGGTCGTAGAGCACACTGTTGGGTTGCGCAAACTGCGCGGCCAGCACGCCGAGGTTCTCGACGATGGTCGGGTAACCGGGCACCGAGCGCTTGATCATGTCCGGGAACACCCGCACCACGTCCTCGTTAAAGGCGAAGTCCGGCACCTGGGGCAGGGGCTGGGCGAATAGGCGATCGGGTTCTTTGCTCACGGTTGTTCCGGCGACGAGGGGGGAAAGGCCGGCATTTTAGCCAAATTGGCCCTCGTGTGCGCGGGTAGTCTGATGGAAAGCCGAGGCGGTGATGCCCCACTGACCCAGCCAATACGTGCTGATCAATAAATACGGCGCCGCCTCAAAGGCGACCACGAACCGATTGATACCAATCAGCGTGTCGGAAAACACAAACGACACCGCGCCCGCCGCCGCCAGCAGGGCCGAGCGCTTGGGCACCTCACTGCCCAGTCGCGCCAATGCACGCCAGAGCATGGCGCTGATCACCAGCGCATACACCACCACCGGAATCAGCAACTCGCCCAGGCCATGGGCAATCAGAATGCTCAGCAGAATCGCGCCCACGCCCAGTGCCAATACCAGCGGCAACAACGCCAAGCGCCGGCAATCGCTGAAATAGGCTTTCAGATACGCCAAATGCGCAAACAGGAAGGCGCCCAGGCCGAAGATAAACAGGTCGCCTGGCCACGCGAGCAAGACATCGCCCACCAGGGAAAAAATTAGCCCCAGGCTGATCCAGCGTCGATAGTCGGTGGGCGGCGCGTCATGCAGCCAGCCCAGCAACGCCAGCACCGGCAACGGCTTGACCAGCAGGCACAACAACGCCGCGTGGGTGCTCAAACCGTAGACAAAGGTGCCGGCGCCCATCAACGCAAGAATCAGCCAAGGCATATCAGTTCACCGTGATGGCGCAGTCGAAGGTTTCGGCAGGCTCGGCTTCCGGTTCCCAAGGTTGCTGGGAGGTCAGGCGCAAACGGCCCTGGCCGGCCGCGAAGGCCTGGAAGCGCCAAGTGGATTGGCCGCCACCGCCGATCACACCGGACTCGGTGCTGCTGTAAACCTCAGGGCTGAGTGCACGCAGCACGCCGCCGGCAGAATCCTGGATGGCCCAGCGATAGCCGGTGGTGGGGTTGCTCGGCAAGGTGAGGATCAGGTTTTGCCCGGTTTTAAGCTGGAGCGGGCAGGCGCTCTGGTTTTCCACGGTGACGTTTTGCTTGGGGGCACTGGCGCAGGCGGCCAGCAGGGCAAGGCTCAAGGGGAGAAGCAGGCGGGCAGCGGTCATGGGGGCTCCGTTGTTTGACGACGAAGGGCGAGCATAACCGAAGATGAGACAAGGTGTGACAAGGCGGGCTTTTGTGTTGGCAGGGCTGGCCTGATCGGGGGCAAGCCCCCTCCTACAGTTGACCGAGTACATCCTTTGGAGTGCAGTCAAATGGTGGGAGGGGGCCTGCCCCGATGAGGCCAGTTCAGGCACTACACAATGGTCAGAACAACACCTTCGCCACATCCGCAAAGCGCTTGGCAAAGTGCACCGTCATGCCTTCTTTCAGGTACTCCGGCAGCTCTTCAAAACTGCCACGGTTGGGCTCCGGCAAAATCAGCTCGTGAATCTTCTGGCGCCGCGCCGCAATCACTTTCTCACGCACCCCGCCAATCGGCAGTACATGCCCGGTCAGCGTCAGCTCGCCGGTCATCGCCACGCCTTTTTTCGGTGGCTGGTTGCGCGCCAGCGACAGCAACGCACTGGCCATGGTCACGCCGGCGCTTGGGCCATCTTTGGGCGTAGCACCTTCCGGCACGTGCAAGTGCACGAAGGCTTCGTCGAAGAACTTCGGATCGCCGCCAAATGACTTCAGGTTCGAGCTGATGTAGCTGTAGGCAATCTCAGCGGACTCTTTCATCACCTCACCCAGTTGCCCGGTGAGCTTGAAGCCACGATTGAGCGTGTGGATGCGCGTCGCCTCGATTGGCAGGGTCGCGCCGCCCATGCTGGTCCACGCCAGGCCTGTGATCACGCCGGTACCGGACAGCACTTGCTCATTGCGAAACACCGGCATGCCCAAGGAGCTTTCCAAATCCTTGTTGCCGATCTTGATCACCGAGTCCGGCTCGTCCAGCAGCTTGACCACGGCCTTGCGCACCAGTTTGCCCAGCTGTTTTTCCAACTGGCGCACCCCGGCTTCGCGTGCGTAGCCGTCGATCAGCGCGCGCAGGGCGCCGTCGCTGATGGTCAGGGTGTTTTTCGACACCCCGGCCTTTTCCAACTGTTTTGGCCACAGGTGGCGCTTGGCGATGGCAACCTTTTCTTCGGTGATATAGCCCGACAGGCGAATCACTTCCATCCGGTCCAGCAATGGGCCTGGGATCGAATCAAGCGTGTTCGCCGTGCAGACGAACAACACCTTGGACAGGTCCAGGCGCAGGTCCAGGTAGTGATCGAGGAATTCGACGTTCTGTTCCGGGTCGAGGGTTTCCAGCAATGCCGACGCCGGGTCGCCCTGGAAGCTCTGGCCCATCTTGTCGATCTCATCGAGCATGATCACCGGGTTCATCACCTCCACATCTTTGAGCGCCTGCACCAGCTTGCCCGGCAGGGCGCCGATGTAGGTACGGCGATGGCCCTTGATCTCGGCCTCGTCGCGCATGCCGCCGACACTGAAGCGATAGAACGGCCGGCCCAGGGACTCGGCGATGGATTTACCCACGCTGGTCTTGCCCACGCCCGGCGGGCCGACCAGCAGCACGATGGAACCGGCGACTTCACCTTTATAGGCGCCCACCGCGAGGAACTCGAGGATGCGGCTCTTGATGTCATCCAGGCCCGCATGGTGCTTGTCCAGCACCTTGCGGGCGTGTTTCAGGTCGAGCTTGTCTTCGCCGTACACGCCCCACGGCACTGAGGTGGCCCAGTCCAGGTAATTGCGCGTAACGGCGTATTCCGGCGAACCCGTTTCCAGGATCGACAGTTTGTTCATTTCTTCGCTGATGCGTTTTTGCGCCTGGGTCGGCAGTACTTTGCCCACCAGGCGTTGTTCGAACTGCTCGACGTCCGCGCTGCGGTCGTCCTTGGTCAGGCCCAGCTCCTGCTGGATGACCTTGAGCTGTTCCTTGAGGAAGAACTCGCGCTGGTGCTCGCCGATCTTGCGGTTCACCTCGGCGGAGATTTCCTTTTGCAGGCGCGCAACTTCAACTTCCTTGCGCAGCATCGGCAGGACTTTTTCCATGCGTTTGAGCATGGGCACACAGTCCAGCACTTCCTGCAGCTCGTTGCCGGTGGCCGAGGTCAACGCGGCGGCGAAGTCGGTGAGCGGCGACGGGTCGTTGGGGCTGAAGCGGTTGAGGTAGTTCTTCAACTCCTCGCTGTACAGCGGGTTGAGCGGCAGCAGTTCCTTGATCGCATTGATCAGCGCCATGCCGTAGGCCTTGACCTCGTCGGTCGGCTCGGTCGGCTGGTGCGGGTATTCGACTTCCACCAGGTACGGCGGGCGGTGGTGCTTGAGCCAGGTTTTGATGCGCACGCGGGTCAGGCCCTGGGCGACAAATTGCAGCTTGCCGTTTTCGCGGCTGGCGTGGTGCACCTTCACCAGCGTGCCGTACAGCGGCAGGCTGGAGGTATCGAAATGGCGCGGATCTTCTGGCGGGGTGTCCATGAAAAACAGCGCAAGGGAGTGGTGGTCGGATTTGCTCACCAGCTCCAGGGTCTCGGCCCACGGTTCTTCGTTGACGATGACCGGCAGCACTTGCGCCGGGAAGAACGGCCGATTGTGGATCGGGATGATGTAGACCTTGTCCGGCAGGTTTTGCCCAGGCAGGGCCAGGCCGGTGTTGGACGAAGCTTGGTGTTCAGCGTTTTCGGGGTCGGCGTAATCGTTCAGGTCGATGTCCGGGAATTCTTGCTGGTCGCTCATGGGGCACCTGCATAAGGAAGTATGCAGCTTAGATGGGGCGGGGCAGCGGTGGTTTCAATGGCGGGGCGCAGTTAGCAACAAATTGCATAATATTTTCGAAACACCGCTTTCCCCCTGTGGGAGCTGGCTTGCCTGCGATAGCGGTGGCTCAGCTGCGTGATGTATCAACTGACACATCGCTATCGCAGGCAAGCCAGCATTGTGTACCGAGCGCCGTCAGCTGATTTTGTGAAGATAAGCCGGCAATGGCTGTTCCGGCAGCACCGACAACACCTTCAAGCGTTGCAGCATCCGCTGGCGTGCCCGCTGCAAATGCTCACGCAAATTCAGCGCCGCCGCGTCATATGCACCGTGCAGCAGCAGCTCCAGAATCAATCGGTGTTCGGCGAGCATGGCGGGATCGGCGCCGATCCCCAGTAAACGGTAGAAAATCCGGCTGATGATCATCGGGCTCTGGCCCTGGCGAATCAGCGCGGCGATCTTGCGGTTTTGCAGGCCGGCGAGGCAGCGCTGGTGCAAGTCTTCTTCGATCTGCTCAATGGCTTGCAGGCTGCACTGTGGGCTTTCTTGAGCCGCCAGCACGCGCTGCAACATGGCTTCGAGCATGTCGCGGTCGAGGTTCGGCGCGCTCTGGCGCAGGGCTTCGGGTTCCAGGCAGGCCCGCAGTTCGTAGTCTTCGGTCACCTCGCGCGCGGTCAGCGGCCCGGCCAGCCATTGGGAGTAGGGCTCTTTTTCCACCAGGCCACGGTCGCGCAAGCGCATCAGTGCTTCACGCACCACGGCGCGGCTGACGCCGTAATGGTCGGCGGCGGCTTGCTCATCCAGGCGGTAATGGCCGAAGGCAATGCAGGTGGACAACGCCGCGCCGATTTCCTCGACGATCCGTTCGCCGAGCGGCCGGGTGTCTACCAACTCGTCATCGCCGTTGAGGCCCAGGTGCGCAGGGCTCAAGGGCAGGCGCAGCGGCTCCATGGCCAGGCCTTCGGGGTTGATCAGGTACCCGCGGCCATTGAAGCGGCAGATCAGGCCTTCGTCGTGCAGCAGGTCCAGCGCCTTGCGCACCGGCACGCGGCTGGTGCCGAACAACTCGGCCAGCGGCGCTTCCAGCAAGACCAGCCCATGGCGGGCGGTGCCGTTGACGATCGCATCACGCAACAGCGTGTGAATCATCGCGTAACGGGAGGCCGAGGCGGACACTGCTTTCATCTGCTTCTCTAGGTAAAGAGTTGAAGGGCTTGTAGGAAAGTGGTCGGGGATTCTCTCATAGTTACCCTGTCACTCTGCGCCACGCTGCTGGCACTTTTTTGGGGCCTTGGCCGTCACCCTGTTACTTTTCTGCACCAAAATGTACTTATTAATAAAAGATACATTATTTCATTCAAGGCCCGTGCCCACGCCTTTGCCAATCTTTTTGTTTCCTACAAAAGCATCTAGCCCGTAGCTCAAGGGCAGAAACGCGCTCGTGCAAAAATGGCGGCACCAAAGACTGGCACGAAAGCTGCCTTTGTAAAATGTACATTTTATTAATATATACGTTTTATGAGGTGCATCTTGATGTCAGACGCCACATCAATGGCCGAAGCGTTCGCCAGCGGTCGCAGCGACCCGGTGCAAGTCCTCGAACAGGCGCTGCTGCACGCGAGCATGGCGCCCACCGTGTTTATTTCCCTGACGGCCGAGCGCGCCCGTCGCGAAGCCGAAGCCGCCGCAGCCCGTTGGCGTGCCGGGCAACCGTTGAGCGTGTTCGATGGTGTGCCGCTGGCCTGGAAGGACCTGTTTGATGTCGCCGGCAGCATCACGACCGCCGGCGCCGCATTCCGTCGCGAGGCGCCAGCGGCGTTGCTCGATGCGCCGAGCGTGGGCCTGTTGTGTCGCGCCGGGATGGTCAGTCTCGGCAAGACCAACCTCAGCGAACTGGCCTATTCCGGCTTGGGCCTGAACCCGCATTTCGGCACGCCGTATAACCCGAACGGCAGCGATCAACCGCGTATTCCCGGTGGCTCGTCATCCGGCTCGGCCGTCGCCGTGGCCGGCGGCATTGTGCCAATCGCCATGGGCACCGACACCGCCGGCTCCATCCGCATTCCGGCCGCGCTCAATGGCGTGGTGGGCTACCGCAGCAGCAGTCGACGCTACAGCCGCGACGGGGTATTCCCGCTGGCGCACACCCTCGACAGCCTCGGCCCGCTGACCCGCAGCGTGCGCGATGCCCTGGTGATCGACGACCTGCTCAATGGCCGCACGCAAACCCATGTTGCCCGCAGCCTCAAGGGGCAACGCTTTGTGCTCGAGCAAGGCGCGCTGGAAGACATCGAACCGGCCGTACGCAATAACCTGCTGCGCGCCATGGACCTCATCAAGGCCGCAGGCGCGCTGATCGAGGTGCGCCCGTCAGCCACCTTCCAGGCCACGCTCAACCTGATCAAGCAGGACGGCTGGCTCGGCTCATTCGAAGCCTTCGCGCTGCACGAGGCCTTGCTCGACAGCCGCGACGCCGACCTGCTCGACCCGCGCGTACGCCGCCGCCTGGAAGCTGCACGTTCGTTGCCCGCCAGTCAGTTGCTGCACCTGATCGACGAACGCCGTCGCCTGCAGTGCCAACTGGTCGACGAGCTCGACGGCGCCGTGCTGATTACCCCGACCGTTGCCCATGTCGCCCCCCCGTTGGCCCCGTTGGAGGCCGACGACGAGCTGTTCGTGAAAACCAACCTCGCCACCTTGCGCCTGACCATGCCCGGCAGTCTGCTCGACATGCCAGGCGTCAGCCTGCCCAGCGGCCGCGACGCCCTGGGCCTGCCCACCGGGCTGCTGCTCAGCGCCCCGTCGGGAGAAGACGCACGCCTGTTGCGCGTGGCGTTGTCCGTCGAATCCGTAATGACTATTTAAGGAGACACATCATGGCTAAAGACATTCTCTGTGCATTTGGCGTCGACGTTGACGCCGTCGCCGGCTGGCTCGGTTCCTACGGCGGTGAAGACTCGCCGGACGACATCTCGCGCGGCCTGTTCGCCGGTGAAATCGGCGCGCCGCGCTTGCTCAAATTGTTCGAACGCTATGGCCTGCGCACCACCTGGTTTATTCCCGGCCACTCGATGGAAACCTTCCCCGAGCAGATGAAGGCGGTGGCCGACGCCGGTCACGAAATCGGCGTGCACGGCTACAGCCATGAAAACCCGATTGCGATGACGGCCGAACAGGAAGAAATCGTCCTGGATAAATCCATCGAGCTGATCACCCAGGTCACCGGCAAACGCCCGACCGGCTACGTCGCGCCGTGGTGGGAATTCAGCAAGGTCACCAACGAGCTGCTGCTGAAAAAAGGCATCAAGTATGACCACAGCCTGATGCACAACGACTTCCACCCCTACTACGTACGCAAGGGCGACAGCTGGACCAAGATCGACTACAGCCAGCACCCCGACATCTGGATGAAACCGCTGGTGCGCGGCGAAGAAACCGACCTGGTGGAGATCCCGGCCAACTGGTACCTCGACGACCTGCCGCCAATGATGTTCATCAAAAAAGCCCCCAACAGCCACGGCTTCGTCAACCCGCGCCACCTGGAAGAAATGTGGCGCGACCAGTTCGACTGGGTTTACCGCGAACACGAACACGCGGTGTTCACCATGACCATTCACCCCGACGTGTCCGGTCGCCCGCAAGTGCTGCTGATGCTTGAGCGCCTGATCGAACACATCCAGAGCCATGCCGGTGTGCGCTTCGTCACTTTCGACGAAATCGCCGATGACTTTATTCGCCGCCAACCGCGTTCCTGACCCTTAGCCCACACCCCCGAGGCGCGATTTATGTCCATCTACAACAAGCTTGACCTGACTGGCTGGAAACCCCGGCAACTGACGTCCCAGGAAGTGCGCTTCGCCACCTGGATCGCGTTTTTCGCCTGGGTGTTTGCGGTGTATGACTTCATCCTCTTCGGCACCTTGCTGCCAGAGATCGGCCGGCACTTTGGCTGGGGAGAAGTGGAGCAAGCTGAAATCGCGACCTGGGTGGCGGTGGGCACGGCAGTGGTTGCCTTTGCCATTGGCCCGGTCGTGGATAAGTTGGGGCGGCGCAAAGGCATTATTTTTACCGTGGCCGGCTCCGCGCTGTGCTCGGCACTCACCGCGATTGGCGGGGCGTGGGGCAAGTCGCCGCTGATTCTGATCCGCTCGTTGGGTGGCCTGGGCTATGCCGAGGAAACCGTCAACGCCACGTATCTGAGCGAGCTGTATGGCGCCTCTGAAGACCCGCGCCTGACCAAGCGGCGCGGGTTTATCTACAGCCTGGTGCAGGGCGGCTGGCCGGTCGGTGCGCTGATCGCCGCCGGGTTGACCGCGCTGCTGTTGCCGATCATCGGCTGGCAGGGTTGCTTCATCTTTGCCGCGATCCCGGCCATCGTGATTGCGATCATGGCGCGCAAGCTCAAGGAGAGCCCGCAGTTCCAGATTCACCAGCGCATCAGCGAACTGCGTAAAAGTGGCGCGGTGAAAGAGGCGCAGAACGTCGCCGTGACCTACGGCGTGGACTATGACGAACACAGCAAGGCCGGCCTCAAAGCCGCCTTCCGTGGCCCGGCCCGCCGCGCCACGCTGGTGATCGGCGCCGCGCTGTTGCTCAACTGGGCGGCCATCCAGGTGTTCAGCGTGCTGGGGACTTCGGTGATCGTCAGCGTGCACCATATCTCGTTCGAGAATTCGCTGATCATCCTCGTGCTGTCGAACCTGGTGGGGTACTGCGGTTACCTGACTCATGGCTGGATGGGCGACAAAATCGGCCGTCGCAATGTCATCGGTCTGGGCTGGATGCTCGGCGGCCTGGCGTTTGCCGGGATGCTGTTTGGGCCAAGCAATATGGCGATGGTGGTGGGGCTCTACAGCCTGGGCCTGTTCTTCCTGATCGGGCCGTACTCGGCGGCGCTGTTTTTTATCAGCGAGAGTTTCCCCACCAGCATCCGCGCCACCGGTGGCGCGATCATTCATGCCATGGGTCCGATTGGGGCGGTGGTGGCCGGTTTTGGCGCCACCCAAGTGTTGTCCGCCGGCAGCGACTGGCAGACCGCCGCGCTGTGGTTCGGCGCGCTGCCATGCTTTTTGTCCGGTGCGCTGATGTTTGGCGCTCGCCATGTGCGCCCGGAAACCGTTCAGTGAGGAGTGTGAGATGAGCCGTAAAGTTGCCCTGATTACCGGTGCCGCCAGCGGCATCGGCCAAGCCCTGGCCGTGGCCTATGCGCGCAATGGCGTGGCGGTGGTGGGCGGGTATTACCCGGCCGATCCGCACGACCCGCACACCACCGTGGCGCTGGTGGAAGAAGCCGGTGGTGAGTGCCTGATGCTACCGCTGGACGTGGGCGACACCGCCTCGGTGGACGCGCTGGCCGCGCAAGCCGTGCAGCATTTCGGACGCCTGGATTACGCAGTGGCCAATGCCGGTTTGCTGCGTCGCGCACCGTTGTTGGACATGACCGATGCGTTGTGGAACGAGATGCTCAATGTCGACCTGACGGGGGTGATGCGCACCTTCCGCGCGGCCACCCGGCATATGGGCGAGGGCGGCGCGCTGGTAGCGATTTCGTCGATTGCCGGCGGCGTGTATGGCTGGCAGGAGCACAGCCATTACGCGGCGGCCAAGGCCGGCGTGCCGGGGTTGTGCCGGTCGCTGGCGGTGGAGTTGGCGCCCTTGGGCATCCGTTGCAATGCGGTGATTCCGGGCTTGATCGAGACGCCGCAGTCGCTGGATGCGAAGAATTCGCTGGGGCCTGAAGGGTTGGCGAAGGCGGCGCGGGCGATTCCACTGGGCCGCGTAGGGCGGGCGGATGAGGTGGCCTCGTTGGTGCAGTTTTTGACCAGTGAGGCATCCAGTTATCTGACCGGGCAGAGCATCGTCATCGACGGCGGCTTGACCGTGCGCTGGCCTGACTGACCGCACGCGGTCTAAAAAATGTGGGAGCTGGCTTGCCTGCGATAGCGGAGTTTCAGCCCCACATGTACTGACTGATCCACCGCTATCGCAGGCAAGCCAGCTCCCACAGGGATCGTGTTTGTTTAAGGAGATTTTGTATGCCTCAACTGAATAACCGCCGCGCCGTCATCACCGGCGCCGGCAGCGGCATCGGTGCCGCCATTGCCCGCGCCTACGCCGCCGAGGGCGCGCGGCTGCTGCTGGCTGACCGCAATGCTGCCAGCCTTGCCGAAACCGCCATCACCTGCCGCAACCTCGGCGCCGAAGTGTTTGAATGCCTGGCTGACGTCGGCACTGTCGAAGGCGCCCAGGCCAGTGTCGACCGCTGCGTCGAGCACTTCGGCGGCATCGACATTCTGGTCAACAATGCCGGCATGCTCACCCAGGCGCGCTGCGTCGACCTCTCCATCGACATGTGGAACGACATGTTGCGCGTCGACCTCACCAGCGTGTTTGTCGCCAGCCAGCGCGCTTTGCCGCACATGCTGGCGCAACGTTGGGGGCGCATCATCAATGTGGCCTCGCAATTGGGCATCAAGGGCGGCGCCGAGCTGACCCATTACGCCGCCGCCAAGGCTGGCGTGATCGGTTTCACCAAATCCCTGGCGCTGGAAGTGGCCAAGGACAATGTGCTGGTCAACGCTATCGCGCCGGGCCCTATCGAAACGCCGCTGGTGGGCGGCATCAGCGACGACTGGAAGCGCGCCAAGGCCGCCGAATTGCCCCTGGGCCGTTTCGGCCTGGCCGATGAAGTCGCGCCCACCGCCGTGCTGCTGGCCAGTGAGCCGGGTGGCAACCTGTTTGTCGGCCAGACCCTGGGCCCGAACTCCGGCGATGTCATGCCATGAGTGAGGTGTAACCATGTGCGGACTCTGCGGATTACTCGGCGAAGACCTGCACTGGAGCGATCCCTTGGGCGATGAGCTGCCCCGGCGCCGCGAACGCCTGCGCCGGATCGCCGCGATCAACCAGGTGCTGGCGGTGTTCCGGCTCAAGGTCGAAGACTTCCAGGGCGCGTCTTACCTGTTGTTGGGCGCCACCGGCAAACAGGCCCTGGCCAGTGGCCTGGATCAACTCTGGCAAGCGGCTGAAAACATGCTCGGTCGCCCGCTGGATCCGCTGGACCCCCGCTTGCTTGATCACCTGGAGTCATCATGAGCATTGCCCTCAACGTCATTACCGGTTTCCTCGGCAGCGGCAAAACCACCTTGCTCAAGCGCCTGCTGCAAGGTGAAAGCCTGGGTGACACGGCGTTGCTGATCAATGAGTTCGGCGATGTCGGCATCGATCATCTGCTGGTGGAAGAAGTTGCGCCGGACACCGTGCTGCTGCCCAGCGGTTGCGTGTGCTGTTCGATTCGCGGCGAGCTCAAGGAGGCGTTGCTCGCCCTGTTGCAACGGCGCGAGCGCGGTGAAGTTCCGGCGTTCAAACGGGTGATCCTGGAGACCACCGGGTTGGCCGATCCGGCGCCGATCCTGGCCACGCTGAACAACGATGTGCAACTGCGCGGGCGTTTTCATATCGGCCTGGTGATCACGCTGGTCGATGCCAGTCACGCCACGTTGCAAGAGCGCCTGCACCCGGAATGGCTGGCCCAGGTTGCGGCGGCCGACCGCTTGCTGCTGAGCAAGACCGACTTGGTCGGCGACTGTGAAGCGCTGCGCGCGCACTTGCGGGCACTCAATGCGGGGACGCCGATTCTCGATACCCATGAGGTTCACAGCGGCGATCAGTTGCTGCTTGGCGAAGGCGTGCGCAGCGCCGAACCGGCCGTTGAAGTCAGCCGCTGGCAACTGCATCAGACCACCACCGCCACCCACGGCGCCGCGCAAGTATGCTGCCTGAGCTTCGACCAACCGCTGGACTGGGTCGGCTTCGGGGTCTGGTTGTCGATGCTGTTAAGATGCCACGGCGAACGAATCCTTCGCGTCAAAGGACTGCTCAACGTGAACGCAAGCTCGGCCCCCATCGTCATTCATGGCGTGCAGCACTGCCTGCATGCCCCGGTGCATTTGCCCGCGTGGCCCGGCACCGACCGCCAGTCGCGCCTGGTGTTTATCCTGCGCGGCCTCGATCCGGCGCTGTTGCGGCGCTCCTTCGAGGTGTTCTCACGGCGCTTCGCAGCATGATCACATTACGTGTGCTCGGTACGTCCGTGACCCTGCTGGAATGCTTGCGCGTTCGCGCCGAAAAAGAGTTGGGTATTCGCCTGGTCTATCAGGTGCACGACGTGGCGCAGGCCCAGCGCATCGCCGTGATGCAGCCCGACAGCTACGACCTCTACGACCAATGGTTTCACAACGTTGATTTCGTCTGGCCGGCGCGGGCGATCCAGCCCATCGACACGCGGCGCATCGCCTTGTGGCACGAGATCAATGACTTGCCCAAGCGTGGTCGCTTATCGGCCAACGACCGGTTGGGCGGCGGCAGCGTACCCAGCGAGCGCCTGTTCGTGCAGCACGACGGCAGCCTTGGCAGCAGCGTCACCGAGCGCATCAGCATGCTGCCGTTGACCCATAACGCCGACAGTTTTGCCTACCGCCCGGAGCGTTTGCCCGAAGGCTTCAGCCACGGCAATGAAAGCTGGGGCTGGCTGCTCGACCCGGCCTGGAGCGCGCGCACTGCGCTGCAAAGCGATGCCGCGATTGGCGCGCTGGATGCCGCGTTGGCGGTGCAGGGTGCGGGGCTGGCGCAGTTCAAAGACATTGGCAATATGAGCATCGAAGAGATCGATGTACTGGCTGACATTCTGGTGCGCAAGCAGAAGGAGGGGCACTTTGCGGCGTTCTGGTCGGATGATGAAGAGGCCGCGCAATTGATGCTGAGCCCCAGCATCGATATCCAGAGTCTGTGGTCGCCGACCCTGATGCGCTTGCACCGGGCAGGCGTGAAGTATCGGCTGGCGGTGCCCCGTGAAGGGTACCGCGGATGGTTTGGTGGGTTGTCGCTGTCGCGCCATGCCCAGGGGCCGGTGCTGGATGCGGCTTATGCTTATCTGAATTGGTGGTTATCCGGCTGGCCGGGGGCGGTGATGGCGCGTCAGGGCTATTACATCGGTAACCCGGCGCGTACCCGCGATCATTTGAGCAGCGCCGAGTGGGATTACTGGTATGCCGGCAAGCCCGCCCGTGAAGAGTTGCTCGGCAGTGATGGCTTGCCGTTGATCGACGTCGGCGAGGTGCGCGATGGTGGCTCCTATGAGCAGCGCATGGGCCACATTGCGGTGTGGAACTCGGTGATGGATGAGCACAATTACCTGGTGCGGCGGTGGGGGGATTTCATGCGCGCGCGCGTGTGATTGCGTACGTCCCCGTCACCCAGCTTGGGGCTATGCCCCACCAACCCTCCGAGCCAAGCGTTTGCCGCCAATAAACTGACAGACACATCCCCGTCCCTATTGGGTGTACATATCCCAGCCCCCAGCTAATCTGGTTGAACCAACCATTCGTTAAAGACGAATGTTTTTTTGACGCCAGGTCAGCAGCCGCCAGGAATGCGTATGACAAAGGGACGGATCGGCACAGAGAGGCGCGTGCTGCCAGAGGCCACGGCAATGAAGTGGCGCCACACATTTCAGACCCGCATTGCCGGGGTGTTGGCGCTATTGCTGCTGGTGGTTGTGGCTGCGACCTACTTCGCCGTCAAGGCCGCCACCACCCGCGCCGTGGAGAAACAGGCCCAGGTTCAGCTCAGCACCGGCAGCCAAGTGTTCGAACGTTTGCTCGACCTGCGCGGGCGTCGTCTGCAATACGGGTTGGATTGGCTCACCGCCGACGGCCCCTTCAAACAGGCGGTGGCCGAGGGCAACCCCGAAACGGTAATGGCCGCGCTGCGACGGCATGGCACCGGCCTGCATTCCAGTGAAGTGTTCGTGCTGGGCCTGGATGGCAAGGTGATGGTCAGTACCTTGCCGGTGCTGACACACGGCCAGCCCTTCCCGTACGACGAGGCCTTGCGGCATGCGCGACGCAGCGGCTTGCAGATGCTTATCGTCGCGATGGACAGCCAGCCCTATCTGCTTGTGCAGGATGTCGTCCTCGACCCGCAGCCCATCGCCCGCGTGGTGATGGGCTTCCCCATGGACAAGCAGTTCGCCAACGAACTGCGCTCCATGAGCAACCTTGAAGTGTCGTTCCTCAGCGTGCAGAACGGCCAGGTCGGCGAGTTGTTCAGCACCCAGCCTGAAGCCTATCGGGCCACCATCATCGATACGCTGCACCAGGCGCAACTCAACCCTGATGCGCAGATCAACCTGTTCTACGGGCAACGCGTGCTCAGCCAGGTGCTGCCGCTGGCCAACACCGGCGAGGGTAATGAGGTGCGCGTGTTGCTGCAAAGCCCGCTGGACCATGCGCTTGAGTCTTTTGCGCCGCTGGACCGGCAGTTCCTCGGGATCGCCCTGGCGGTGTTGTTGGTGTCGCTGGCCGCCGCGTTGTTGCTGGCGCGCCGCGTGTCACGCCCGCTCAACGCCCTGGTGGAGGCGGCCGAGCGGATTGGTGCCGGTGATTATCGAACCCCGGTGCGGGTGCGCAGCCACGATGAATTCGGCTTGCTGGCCCGGGCCTTTAATGCAATGCAAAGCGGCATCGCCGTGCGCGAGCGGCAGCTGGCCCATAACGCGTTGCATGATCCGCTCACCGGCTTGCCCAATCGCGCGTTGGCCATGGAACGCCTGGGCAGTGCGATCAGTGCGCAGCGCCCGGTGGTGTTGCTGTACCTAGGGATCGAAAACTACCGGGTGATCAACGAAGGCTTCGGGCCACAGGGCGTCGAAGAAATGTTGCGTGAAGCCAGCCGGTGCCTGTCCATGTGCCTGTTGGCCAGTGACACCGCTGCGCGTATCGCCGGCAGCGAGTTTTTGCTGTTGCTGGAAAACACCGAGATCGACCGCGCGGTAGCCCGCGCCGACCGCCTGTATGGGCTGCTCACCGAGCCCCAGCGCATCGGCAACGACGAAGTGCGGCATGAAGTCAGCATCGGCATTGCCGCCTACCCGGCCGACGGCCAGCAGGTCGAAGAACTGATCAGCCGCGCCGCCATCGCCCGGCATGATGCGGCGAGCCTGCCTGGGCACCTGCAGATCTATCAGCAAGACCGTGACCTGGCGCACCAGCGCCAGATCACGTTGATCCGCGACCTGCGCCGCGCGGTCGTCGAAGGCGAATTTTTCCTGTGCTACCAGCCCAAACTCGACCTCATGCATGGTCACGTACGCCAGGCGGAAGCCTTGCTGCGCTGGCAGCATCCGACGCTGGGCCAGGTGTCGCCCGCCGAATTCATTCCCTTGGCCGAACGCACCGGCAGCATGCGCAGCATGACGTTGTGGGTGATCGAGGAGGCGATCCGGCAGATCGCCGAGTGGGCAGGGCGCGGTTTGCACATTCAACTGTCGGTCAACATTTCGGTGGACGACCTGGCCGATGACGACCTGGCCATTCGCGTCACCGCCTTGCTGATGCAATACGCTGTCGCGGCGCAGCAACTGACCTTCGAGATCACCGAGAGCGCGATCATGCACAACCCGCAACAGGCGCTCAGCGTGCTGGAGCAATTGCGCGGCTGTGGCATCAGCCTGTCGGTGGACGACTTCGGCACCGGCTATTCATCCCTGGCGCAGTTGCAGCGTTTGCCGGTACAGGAATTGAAGATCGACCAGTCGTTCATCCGCAACCTCGACAGCGCCAGCGGAGACGGCGTGATTGTGCGTTCGACCATCGAAATGAGCCACAACCTGGGGCTCAAGGTGGTGGCTGAGGGTGTGGAGTTCGAGCCCAGCCTGAAGTTGCTCAGGCAATGGAAGTGCGACACGGCGCAGGGTCACCTGATCAGCCGGCCGTTGAACGCCATGGCGTTTGAGATGTGGATGCACCGCGCGCGGGTAGCCCTGTAAATCCACTCGCCTGAACACCGCTAAACCCTGTGGGAGCGGGCTTGCCCGCGATGGCCGTGTGCCCGTCAAAGAATCTGTTTCTGTTGCACCGCCCTCGCAGGCAAGCCAGCTCCCACATTGAGTAAATGTTGGGCACAAAAAAGGCGGCTACCCATCAGGTAGCCGCCTTTGTTTTACCGCCGGTTAACACTTAGTCCGGCAGTTTGAACGCCATCACATAGTCACCCTGCTTGGTGCCCAGCGAACCGTGACCGCCAGCCATGACCAGCACGTACTGCTTGCCGTCCTTGCCGGTGTAGGTCATCGGTGTGGTTTGCGCGCCTGCTGGCAGGCGGCCTTCCCACAGCTGCTTGCCGTTTTTCACGTCATAGGCACGCAGGTACTGGTCGAGGGTGCCGCTGAGGAAGGACACGCCACCGGCGGTGGTGAATGTCCCGCCCAGGCTAGGCACGCCCATGGTCAGCGGGACCGGAACCGGCGAGCTGTCGCGCACGGTGCCGTTCTTGTGCATCCAGATGGTCTGGTGGTTGGTCAGGTCGACCGCCGCCACATAACCCCACGCCGGCGCCTGGCACGGCAGGCCCAGAGGCGACAGCAGCGCTTCGAGGATCACGCCGTACGGCGCGCCTTTGTTCGGCTGTACGCCTTCGGTTTCGCTGACGCGCGGACCTTGCTTGGCAATGTCGGCCGCCGGGATCAGTTTCGATTTGAACGCCATGTAGCTCGGGTTCACGAAGGCAATCTGGCGAACCGGGTCGACGGAAATGCCGCCCCAGTCGAACACGCCGAAGTTACCTGGGTAAACGATCGAACCTTGCAGCGATGGCGGGGTGAACGGGCCGTCGTAGCGCATGGATTTGAAATCGATCCGGCACAGCATCTGGTCAAACGGTGTCACGCCCCACATGTCGCGTTCTTTCAACGGCGGCGGCATGAAGTTCAGGTCGGATTTGGGTTGGGTAGGGGAGGTGTGATCACCGGCCACTGCGCCTTGCGGTACAGGGATTTCGTTGATCGGCACCACAGGCTGACCGTTGGTGCGGTCCAGCACGTAGATGCTGCCTTGCTTGGTCGAAGCCATCACCGCTTGCTTGACGCCCTGTGCGGTCTTGATGTCGATCAGGCTAGGCTGGCCGCCCACGTCCATGTCCCACAGGTCGTGGTGAGTGAACTGGAAGGTCCACTTCACGTGGCCGCTGTCGATGTCCAGAGCAGTCAGGCCGGCGCTGTATTTTTCCGAATCTTCGGTACGGTCGCCCCCGTATTGGTCAGGCATCTGGTTGCCCATCGGCAGGTAGAGCATGCCGAGTTTTTCATCGACGCTGAACATGGACCACATGTTCGGCGAGTTGCGGGTGTAGGTCTTGCCCTCGGCCAACGGGGTGGTGTCGTCCGGGTTGCCGCTGTCCCAGTTCCATACCAGCTTGCCGGTGTGCACGTCGAACGCGCGGATCACGCCGCTAGGCTCGTCGGTGGAAACGTTGTCGGTCACGTGACCGCCGATCACGACCAGGTTCTTGGTCACGGCCGGTGGCGAGGTGGAGTAGTAGCCGCCTGGGGCGAAGCTGCCGATATTGGCACGCAGGTCGACCTGGCCTTTGTCACCGAAGTCTTCACACATTTTGCCGGTGTCGGCATCCAGGGCGATCAGACGGGTGTCGGCAGTCGGTACGAAAATGCGTTTCGGGCAGACGGCGCTGACCGGAGCAGCGCTGGCGCTGCCGGTAGGGCTTTGCTCGGAAGCGTATACGGCGTCATCGTGATACGAGACGCCACGGCAGGTCATGTGCGCCCAACCTTTGAAGTTCGCGGCACCTTCGGTGCTGATCTTCGGGTCGAAACGCCAGATTTCCTTGCCGGTGTCCGGGTCCAGGGCAATTACTTGGCTGTGCGGGGTGCACACGTAGAGCATGCCGTTGACTTTCAGCGGGGTGTTTTCCGCGGTGGTTTCACCGGGATCGCCTGGGCCAGGAATGTCGCCGGTGCGGAAGGTCCACGCCGGTACCAGCTTGTGGGCGTTTTCCGGGGTGATCTGCGCCAGTGGCGAGTAACGATCACCGAAGGCCGAACGACCGTAGGAGTTCCAGTCGCCATCGGCCTGGGCCGGTGCAGCGCTGGCGATGCCAGGCACGGCGTCGCGGTCGAGCTGACCGGTCTTGACCATTTCACCCGGGTTGGTGAATTGGCTGGCCAGGGCGGCAGCGCCCGCCAGCACCACGGCCACGCTCAGCGCGCCAGTGCCCAGCGGCGCAGGCTGGCCGCGCAACAACGGACGGCGAAACCACGGCAGCAGCAAGACGATGCCCAAGGCGAACAGCAGGGCCAGGCGCGGCACCAGCTGCCACCAATCCAGGCCGACTTCCCACAGTGCCCACACGGTGCTGGCGAACAGCACCAGTGCGTACAGACCCAGCGCGGCGCGGCGGGTGGCCAGCAGCAAAACGCCGGTGAGGGCGATGCCAATACCGGCCAGCAGGTAGTACAGCGACCCGCCGAGCATGCTCAGCTTGACGCCGCCGGCCAGCAAGGCCAGCCCCATGATCAGCAGCAAGATCCCCAGCAACCTGGGCAGCAGGCGGCTTGGGCTTGAAGCACCATCAGTGCTCATAGTGTGTTTCTCCGTGACGTTGGAATTATGTAACCCCGTGCTTCACTGTAGATGACGATTCGGCGCGGGCTTGGTTCAGCGTTAATTCGGTTTTTCTGGGGATAAGAGGGTTATCCACAGGCGGGCGATTTATTCCCGTGCGCAGGTCGGTAGAAGACAGCGCTGTCTCTGAAGAGGGGTAAGTTTGGCAAGGTGGGATCGACCGCAGGCATGAAACGTTTCAGTTTGTTGCGGCAAGGATAAAGCGCCTGCTCGTATTGAGAAAGACTAAATCGAGAGATGCATCATTTCAGTTCTGGTAACAGTGACAGAACGTCGCTGCAAAAATGTCTGTGGAAACCCGATTCCCAAGGTGGATTGAGGGTGTGGTGGTCAGTTGGTTTGTCGTGGCAAGCGGGCTTGCCCCGCGTTGGGGCGCGAAGCGGCCCTGATCAATGAGAAATGCGGTGTATCAGGCACCGCTCATTGACTGGTTTCAGGGCCGCTTCGCGGCCCAACGCGGGGCAAGCCCGCTCGCCACAGGAAGTACTTTTGCTACAAAAAACTGATTCCAAAGGCGGGCGTTAGAAAGTGGTACGCACACCAAATTGCACACTGCGCCCCGGCGCCGGCGCGATATCGCGCAGGATCGAGCTGGCATACCGCACGGTCTGGTTGGTCAGGTTTTCGCCATTGACGAACGCCAGCCACTGGCTGGCGCCGACGTTGAAGTGATAACCCGCACTCGCGCCCAGGGTGGTGTAGCCATCGGTGCCGCGCTCGTTACTCGGCACACGCCCCTGGCCCGCCGCATGTTCGACGTCGATTCGCGCCTGCCAGCGGTCCAGTTCCCACAGCAAACCGCTGTTCACGCGCAGCGGCGCGATGCGCGGCAAGGCCTCGCCGGTGTCCAGGTTGGTTGCGCGGGTGTAATCGCCCGACAGCTCCAGCGCAAACTTGCCGTAGGCACCTTCGCCGAGTTTCCAGTGATCCTGGGCTTCGAAGCCGGCGAAACGTGCACGCACACCCGAGTACCTGTACTCAGGGATGCCGCCCGCGTCCTCGTCGCCGTCATCGTTCAGCGTACGACCGGTGCCCAACAACCCGATGTAATTGGAGAAGCGGCTGTAGAACACCCCGAAGCTGCCCTTGTGGGTGCCATTGTCGAAACGCAATGCCAAGTCGCTGGACACGGCTTTTTCTTTCTTCAGGTTGGCATCGCCCAACTCATAAGTGCCGGTGGCGACGTGGGCACCGTTGGCGTACAGCTCGTAGAAGGTCGGCGCGCGCTCGGTGTAGCCCAGGGTCGCGGCCAGGGACCAGACCGGCGTGAGGCTGTACACCGCGCCGGACGACAGGCTGCCGGCGGTGAAGTCATTGGTTTGGTCGGCATTGGTGAAGCGCGCATTGCCCTTGGCGTCCGGGTCGACGCTGGTGTGTTCCAGGCGAGCGCCGAGGCTGAGTTTGAGGCGCTCGGTGGCCTGCATTTCTTCGAGGATAAACAGGGCGCCGGCGTTGGTGTCGGTCTGCGGCACGAAGGCCTCTTCGCCCAGGGCCGAGAATTCGTTGCGGGTCACCTGCGCGCCGACCACGCCATTGAATGGGCCAATCGGCTGATGGCGAGCTTCTACGCGCGCCTCGTAACCCTTGTTCTTGAACACCGTGCCGGTTTCGCCTCCTTCGATTTCGCGGTGTTGGTAGTCGGTGTAGCCCGCGTCGAGTTTCACCGAGGTGAACGGGCCCTGCAGGTTACGGATCTCGGAGGCAAAGGCGTAGTGATCCTGCTTCATGCGGATGCGCACGTCCTGCTCGGCAGGTGAGCCGTAGTTTGCATCGTAGTTGCTGTAGGACAGGCCGGCGTAACCGTCGTCCCAGGTGTAGGAACCGCCCGCCGCGCCACCGTCCTGGCGCCCGTCGCTGTTGCCCAGGCGGCCGTTTTTGCCGGGGCCATCTTCGGTTTCAGGGGCGTGGCGGCTGCGCGCAAAACCGGGAATTTTCAGGTCGTTGAATTCCCGCGCGTTCGCGTCCAGGTGCAAGGCGAAGGTGCCGTTGCCGGCCTCCAGTTTGCCGGCGCTGCTGCGGGTGGTGTCGGCGCCGCCGTAGCGCAACTCACCGGCACCGTGGATGCCTTCGATGGCTTCGGTGGGGATGCGGTTGTCGAAGGTGTTGACCACGCCGCCAATGGCGCTGCCGCCGTACAGCAGGGCGGCCGGGCCGCGTACGATTTCAATGCGCTCGACGTTGACCGGGTCCAGCGGCACGGCGTGGTCGTAGGACAGTGACGAGGCATCCAGCGCGCCCACGCCGTTGCGCAGGAGGCGAATGCGGTCGCCATCCTGGCCACGAATGATCGGCCGGCTGGCACCCGGACCGAAGTAGGACGAGGACACGCCCGGCTGCTTGTTCAGGGTTTCGCCGAGGCTGCCTTTTTGTTGCAGGGTCAGGTCATCACCTTCCAGCACGGTGGTCGGTGAGGCGAGCTGTTCGCTGCCCAATGGATTGCCGGTGATGACTTGGGGTTGCAGTTCCAGGGCATGGGCTTCGGAGCAGATCAGCAGAGCGGCGGCAAGCGGGGTCAAGCGCCAGAGAGAAGAGAGGGACATCGAACATTCCTTGGCAAAACGGCACAAAAAAGAGAAGGCTGAAACGGTATCGGGTCAGTTACTTTTGATATTTATCGTTACAATATAACATCTCTTTTTTCGCTGAAAAGGGGAACTTTTCTCCGACGTCTATATTCAATGCAGTGCTTCCACCTGTACGCCCCGTCGGCTAAGGTGCGCGGCTGTGTTTCCTCTTATTGCAAAAGGCCCGGCATGACCGCGACAAGCAACGACCCGCTCCACGGTGTGACCCTGCAACACGTCCTCACCACCCTGGTGGAACACTACGAATGGGCAGGCCTGGCCGAACGCATTGATGTGCGCTGCTTCAAGAGCGATCCGAGCATCAAGTCGAGCCTGACGTTCCTGCGCAAAACCCCATGGGCGCGGGAAAAAGTCGAAGGGTTGTACGTGAAGCTGATGCGTACCAAACGCCCACTGGACTGAGCCCATGAAGCGTTTCATCGCGGCTGCGGCACTGGCCGGCTGGGCAGGGTTGGCGATTCAGCAATACCTGATTTTCGATTCGCGCTGGACGGCGGGCGCCAGCCTGCTGGGCGGGTTAATCAACTTTTTCAGTTTCTTCACGGTGCTGACCAACACCCTGGTGGTGGTGGTGCTCAGCTACGCGCTGATCAGTCGGGATTCAGCCGCCAAGCGGTTTTTCCTGGCGCCCAGGGTCAGTAGCGCGATAGCTGCGAGCATCGTCGTGGTGAGCCTGGCGTACAACCTGCTGTTGCGGCATTTGTGGAGCCCCACGGGCTTTCAGTTCGTCGCCGATGAATTGCTGCACGACGTCATGCCGGTGCTGTTTGTGATCTATTGGTGGCGGTGTGTGCCCAAGGGCACGTTGCGTTTCAACCACATCGGCGCCTGGGTGATCTACCCGTTGGTGTACTTCGGCTATGTGCTGCTGCGCGGGCATTTGCTCGGGCAGTATCAGTACCCGTTCATTGATGTGGACACGCTTGGTTATCCACAAGTGTTTGTGAATGCCGGGGGAATTCTGGCGGGGTTCATCGGGATTGCGTTGGCAGTGGTGGGCCTGGATAAGTGCTTAAAGCCACCGCGAAACTAAATGTGGCAGCGGCGAGCCCGCTGCCACATTGTCGACCTCGATCGGCTTACTCTTCTTCGCTGCCTTCTGCACGCCAGTAACCCACAGCCTTGAGGAACGCTTCATTGACCTGATGGGTGTCCAGCAGCACGCGGCGCACTTGGCGCGACAGCTTGGTTTCTGTCGCCACAAAGCTGTACAGCGAGCCGCTCGGCAGCGTCAGTGTGCGAACGGTCTCTAGCAGGTCGTCCTGACCGCGTATCACCCAGATCACCTGCACATCCGCGGCACTGTTCAGCGCCTGCTGTTCTGCGGCATTGGCGATTTCAATCACCGCCAGCACCTTGCGGCCCGCCGGTAATTCTTCCAGGCGCCGGCCGATGGCGGGCAGGGCGGTTTCATCACCGATCAGCAGGTAACTGTCGAACATATCCGGCACGATCATCGAACCGCGTGGCCCACCGATATACAGGTGCTGGCCAACCTGCACCTGCTCGGCCCAAGTGGAGGCAGGGCCATCGCCGTGCAGCACGAAGTCGATGTCCAGTTCACCGGTGTTCAGGTCGAAACGCCGTGGCGTGTAGTCGCGCATGGCCGGCTGTGGGCCCTCGCCCTTGATGCTGAAGTTCGGGCTTTCCAGCGCGGCCTGTTCGGCGGCGTTCTGCGGGAACAGCAGCTTGATGTGGTCGTCGCTGCCCAGGCTGATAAAACCTGCCAGCTCGGGCCCACCCAGGGTGATGCGGCGCATGCGCGGGGTGATGTCGGTCACGCGCAACACTTCCAGGCGGCGGCGCTTGATCTCGTGGGTGACGCGGTGGATGGCTTGCGTATTCATTGAGCTTTCCCATGGACTGGTTGAACGGCCGGGCCGTCGACAATGGCTTGGGCGGTGCTGTTGAGCAGGGCCGCGACACGCGCGATTTCTTCCGGGCTCCAGCGCCCGTGGTGCAGCTGCAAGGCATGGCGCAGGTTGTGCACCGCTTCATGGATTTCGGGCGGGCGATCATGGCCGCGCAGCGAGCGTTTGCTGACGTCGATGCGCATGCGCACGCCTTCCAGGGCAATCGCCTGCTCACTTAAGGAAAGACGACCGGCGTCGGTGATTGTGTAGCGTTTTTTTCCGCCTTCGGTATCGCCGGTCACCAGTTCGCTTTCTTCCAGAAAGGTCAGGGTCGGGTAGATCACGCCGGGGCTGGGGCTGTAGGCGCCATCGAACAGGCCTTCGATCTGGCGGATAAGGTCGTAGCCGTGGCAGGGCTGTTCGCCGATCAACGCCAGCAGCAGTAATTTCAGGTCGCCGGGGGCAAACACGCGTGGACCACGGCCGCCGCGTTCACGGCCGGGGCGTTTTTCAAAACCATCACGGCCATCACCGTGATTGCGTTGGTGGGGATGCTCTCTCATTTTGGCTTTCTCCGTTTGGGTTAAGATATAACTTAAGATATATCTTTAGGCGGCGAAAGGCCGAGGCGACCAACGGTCGGTGAGCAGCCGTTTGGTCTTTTCAAGAGAGCGTTCAGATGTGTGAATTATATTTAGAGTTGATGCTCAACTTTTTTGCGCCGATGTTTATCCGGAAAGTTACTGTTGTGGTACTGTTCTGACGGACTTTGTTCCACAGCAAAGTTTCGAATATAGATGTGTAGTCCTGTTCTTACAGAGCAATTAAAAGTTTTGGCAATGTGCCATCTTTTTCCCTCAAGCCTTACTAATTAAAGCCACAGCTCTATAAGAAATGGCGGGCATCCTGGTTATTTGAATTGCTTGATCATTACCGTGCTTTTCAAACATTGATGAGCGCGTAATGCCCTTCGCACGTTGTGCAGTGTCTTGTGTTCAACGTTCAGCGATATAACTCAATGCAAATAACAGGTGTCGACTATGTTCAAGAAGTTCGCAATTGCTGCCCCTTTGGCTGCCATGGCGCTGTCCTCCATGGCGTTCGCGGCCGGTGAGGCCAATCACACTGTCAATATCAAGGCGAGCATCCCGACCACCGTGTTCCACGTGCAGCCGCGCGACCCTAACTGGGGCCGTGACGAGGCCATGTCGTATAACCTGGCCAATGGTGAGTTGGCGTCGTTGTCCGCGGTCTACGACATGCGCAACACCAACGGGTCTATTCACGCCTATATCGACGGCGGCCCGGCAGTGCTGTTCAACGGTGATGCCACGCAAAACATTCCGCTGACCGCCACCTTGAATGGTGTGGTGCTCAGTGGCACGCCTCAGGAAGTTGTCAACGAAGCTGATTCCACACCGGGCCTGGGCGCCGTACTGCGTATCGACGCCGCCAAACCTTCGGCGAATCAGCGTGGCAATTACACCAGCGTTATGCCGCTGGTATTTGACGCGGTGCTGCCAGCTCTTTGACGTCAATGAGTGCCCCTTGAGCCTCGCGCTCGTGGGCATCGCGTCAGCAGGCCGGCCGGTTGTTCAGGGGCCGCCGGCCTGATTTTCATTCTTGTCATTTGGCATTCAGAGTATGTGTTCATGTTCCCGATGACTCCCATCGCGGCGGCGCTTGCGCTTTTTTTTTGTATGGGTGCCCTGGCGGCGCCGAATTCCGGTGTTGAAAATCCTGGCAGTCTGATCGCTCAGGCCCAAGGCTTGCCCACTGGGTTCAGTGATCACTTCTTCGATGTACCGCTGGCCGTGCGGGTCGACCTTGACCAGCAGTTACTCGGCGAGGCGTTAATCGTGTTGTCCCGGGATGACCGCGTAACCCTGCTCGAATTTACCGACGTGGGCGACAGCAAAGTCCCACTGGCGACCCGCGACACCTGGCAGGCCATCCTTGAAAAGGGTGTGGCGCTGGGCGCGTGCAGCCAGGCGTGCCCCGCGCAGATGCTGTCTACCCACTACAGCCTCGAGAGCTCGCAGCTTTCGATCATCACGCAAAACGTCGAACACGCCGATGACGCCCCGCGCTACTACGCGCAGCCGGAAGGCGGCAGCCGTGGCTTGATCGTCAACAATCAACTGAACCTCAACGGCGGCCAGGACGAAGACCTGGGCGGGCGTTACGGTTTGCAGGCGAGCGCCAGCCTGGGCAATTGGAGCCAGGTGTTCAACCTGCAGCTGGCCCGCCAGAGCGGCGACGAAGAGCACCTGCGCCACGCGATCCACGAGCTGTATACCCAGCGCGAGCTCGAAGGGCGTTTTCTGCGCCTGGGCCATTTCACGCCCAATTCCGATGGCCTGACCCGACAGCTGCGCAGTTTTGGCGCCAGCCCCGACACGGCCCTGGGCGTGATGTACGGCAGCTCCGACACGTTGGCGATCAACAACGCCAAGGCCAGCGTCTATCCGATCTACGTCACGGCCAACCGTCAGGCTTCCGTGGAGATCTACCGCAATGGCCTGCTGCTCAACAGCCAGTCAGTGGCGGCCGGCCTGCAGACGCTCGACACCCGCCCACTGCCCGGCGGTATCTATGAGGTGGAAGTGCGCCTGGTGGAAGACGGCATGACGGTCAGTACCTCTCAGGAGCTGGTGTACAAACCGAGCAACTGGCGTAACGCCGACGACCGCTGGCGCTACAACGTGTTTGCCGGCAGGGAAACCAAGTTATTCAGCAACTGGGACGACCAGGCCTCCGGCGCCATCACCACCGGCGCTTCCGTCAATTACCTGTTGCACCCGCGGGTGATTCTCGGGTTGTCGGCACGTGAAGTGCGTGAGCAATTGCAATACGGCGGTTCGGTGGACTGGACCGTCGCCAACAACACCAGCGTCTACGCCAACGTGTATGAGACACAGGAACACGGCACCGGGATGGACCTGCAGGCGCTTTATACGCTGGGCACCACCAACCTGGTGTTCAGCCACAACCGCAGCTGGCTCGACACCCGCGACACCTATGACACGCTGCCCGACGGCACGCGGTTGCGGCGCAATACCTTTGTCGGCGAAACCAGCAACACCGCGTTGTCGGTCAACCACCGTGTCGATGCGCTCAACTCCTGGAACGTGCGCCTGTCCCACAGCCAGGGCAATGTCGTGGGCGCCGGCCTGGACCTGGGCTGGAACCGGCGCAGTACCCTGATGGGCAGCGACGCCAACTGGCGCTTCTCGGCGTTCGACCGGCCGGGCACCAACGGCACTGACGATCAGCGCAACCGTGGCATCGACGTGACCTTGAGCCTGGCGCTGGGCACCGACGGCCGCCAAGTGTCCGGCAGTGTCGGCACTCGCACGGCGCGTGATGGCGGCCGTGACAACAATGCCTCGGTCACCTTTCGCCAGGACCTCACCGACCACCTGCTGCAAAGCGTTTCGGCCACTGCCATCACCGACACTTATGGCGTTGGCCTGTCGGGCACGGCCAGCTTCAGTACCGACACGGTCAGCGGCGATGGCTTCCTGCAGCGCAGCTCGTTCAACAATAAATTCACCGGCGGCCTGAACCTCAACAGCACGTTCGTGGCCGGCGCCGACAAGGCGTTGCTCACCAGCCAGTACCACGGCACGGGCGCGGGCATGATCATCGATGTCGAGACTGACCTCGACGCCATCACCCTGCGCGCCGATGACTTCAGTGGCGGTGGCGCGGTCTTGCGCCCCGGTCGCAATTTTGTGCCGCTGGCCGCCTACAAAAGCAGCAGCGTCAACTTCGATTTCGACGGCAATCACCCGCCCGCCGCCAACATCCAGCCGGCGCGCACTACGTATCACTTGAACAAGGGCGGGGTGGACTACCGCAAGGTCACCGTGCTGAAAACCGTGTCGGTGCTGGGGCGTCTGCTCGATGCCCAGGGTCGGCCGCTCAAGGGGCATCACGTGATCAACCACGCCAGCCGTGGGGTCAGCGAGGTAGACGGGTTCTTCTCGATGGAAATGAGCGCCAGCTCACCCACCCTGCAAGTGCGCTACCAGAACCAGTTGCTCTGCCAGTTCCGCCTCGACCCGGCCAACGCCCCGAATGAAAACGATGTGCTGATGATCGGCGACCTGCGTTGCACCCCCGACACGCTGGCCGAAGCCAACTTCAACGTGGAAACCGCCGGCTGATGGCTGCCCGCACTTTTGAACCGGAGAATGTATGAAGTCAG
Organism: Pseudomonas sp. HT11; assembly: GCF_044875395.1. Classification (NCBI taxonomy): domain Bacteria; kingdom Pseudomonadati; phylum Pseudomonadota; class Gammaproteobacteria; order Pseudomonadales; family Pseudomonadaceae; genus Pseudomonas; species Pseudomonas sp. HT11. Next base: position 1,246,117 of record NZ_CP173217.1, read on the forward strand.
TCGCTGCAATCAGAAGCGCCTTGGGGCCGTGCCGTGTGCTGGCCCTGATCATGGGTTTGTTCAGCACACCGGCGCAGGCGTTTGTCGAGGAAATTACCGCCGTGTTCCGTCCCGACCCGGGCAACCCGATGGTCAACAAATTCGAGAACACCACGCCGGAAAGCGGGATTTGCCCCGGGCATATTCCCGCGCGGTGCAAGGAGATGAATATTTTCACCATTCGCAGGCCCTTCTCGGCGGCGTCAAGCGGGCCCGTCCTGGCTTATGCCGAGCCGCGCAAAGGCGCTTATTTCAAAGTGCCCTCGGCCTGGCGAGACCTGCAGGTCACCCACCAGGCGACCGGTGAAACCGAGACGGTCCAGATGCGTATTGCCGGTGTGGGCGCGCGCTGGGATGTCACCTACCCACCGGGAGTCAGTGGTTGGGCGACGACAGGCATGCCTCAGTGGTCTTACTACTGGCAGCATGCGCCAGCGCCTTGCCAGGGCGTGAATTACCTGGCGGCCTCGCCGTCCTTTGCGTTGTTTTTCTGGATCGTTCCCGAGAATGCCGGTGCCTGCAGTGTGACGGCCGGCACTGACATACCCTGGATGTACTACAGCAATTTTGAATACGCCTACGAACTCAGGACCCCGAACCCGCTCAACATGAGGTCCGGTGATTACGCCGGCAGCCTCACCTACACCTTCGGGCCAGGCGGGGATTTCGACATCGGCGATGTGATGCAAACCAGCGAAACCGTCGCCACCTTCAATTTTCGGCTGAGCGTGGAACACGCGCTCAAGGTCGATATCCCGCCCGGTGGCAACCGTGTCGAATTGATCCCTCAGGGCGGCTGGCAAGCCTGGCTCAACCAGGGGCGGGCACCGGCGCGTTTGTACCGCGACCAGACGTTCCGCATCGCCAGCAGCTCGCGTTTCAAGATGCAGCTCGAGTGCTCGATCGTCATGGGCAACACCTGCGGGCTGCGCAATGCCGAGGGTGATGAAGTGCCGCTGCAGGTCGCGGTGACCTTGCCCAGCGGCCTGGTCGATCAGTACGCCCAAACCGTGAACAAACTCGCGCTGCGCCTGGATGGCGTGGGCAGCGAGCTGTTTCAGCCGTTGCATTACATCAATGACCGGCCCGGCACCCTGCACTTCGAAGTGCAGCGAGACGACATGAGCGAAATGCTCAAACGGCCCGGGAGTACCTATTCGGGCGTGGTAACCGTGGTCTGGGATTCGCAGGTCTAGACGGCCATCCGCATTCCCGGCTCGTGGGTATCGCGCGGGCCGTGTTCAATTAACGAGGCGTAATCAAACATGAAACAGGCAGTGTTATCGATCGGGTTGTTGCTTTGTGCTCTCGGCGCCCAGGCGGCCCCGGCGATCAACGTCGGGGTGGTGTATGACTACCTCGAGCAGGATCGCAGTTCCTATCTCAAGCGCGTGTCCAACACCGGCACGAGCACGGCGTTCATCCGCGTCGATGTACTGGAGATCGTCTACAACGCCGATGGCACCCATCGCGAGGTGCCGGTTGCATCGCTCACCGACAGCGATGGCAATACCACCCGGCGCGACGGCCTGATGGCGAGCCCGGCGCGGCTGATCGTGCCGGCCAACGGGCGCCAGGGCACGCGCCTGTTGTACATGGGGCCGAGGGACAAGGAGCGTTATTTCCGCGTGCGCTTTATTCCCGTAGTGCCGGAGAAGGACGATAACTTCGCGATCACCGACGAAGAACGGGCCGACTACAAGGACAGCCTCGCGGCCGGAATCAACGTCATGGCGGGTTACGGCACGGTGTTTTTCGTGCGGCCCAAGGCCACGCGTTTCGATACGCAGATCAACCAGACAGGCAACCAATACCAGTTGCGTAACAACGGCAACAGCGTGGTGGTGCTGGATGAGTTTCGTGACTGTTCGCTCACCGCAAAAAGCGACTGCCTGCCGACCACCAAGCATCACATCCTGCCCGGGCGCCAGTTGGTGTTCGAGAAAAAAACCGACCGCACCTACGGCTTTCAGCTGATTGAAGGGCAGAACAAAAAACCGGTCACGGTCAACAGCAACGGGTGATGACGATGTTCAAACAACTCACAAGGCTGACGCTGTTTGCAGTGCTGCTATTGGTGGCCGCCCAGGCCTGGGCGATTGAGTCCCGTCACGCGTTCGATGTCTCGGTGACGATTCCGGTGCACGAGGCCTACGTGCTGCCTTCCGAGCCCGATTGGATGGGGCATGATCAAGTGCTTGCCTGGAACCTGGTGACCTCCGAGCTGAGCCGCCTGCGCAAGAATTTTGATGTTAAAAACCTCACCGGCGCGGTTGCCGCGCGGCTGGGGGCCGAGCCCTATCTGCAAAGCGGCCACCAGCGGATTGATCTGCAGGTGCTGTTCAACCAGGTGCCGCTGACCCTTGAGAGTACCGAAGTCGTCAACGCCGCCGAGGCGCGCGTGGGCCGGCGCGCGGAGTTGGAAATCGCCGCGATCAAGCCCGTCGGCGGGTACGTGGCCGGGGAGTATTACGGCACGGTGCACATCGTGTTCGACTTCCTCGCACCTTGAGTTGACCGTGCACCGGTAACGGTTGACCGCCACTTGCCCAGAGGCACGCATTCGCTGGCTGGTTTTATCGAGTCACCGACCCGTTTCAAGCGTCGAGACGGTGGACGGAAAAACCTCCCCGCGCCACCGTCACCTTCTTCAACGGGAACGGTTGCTGCGCCCCGTCGCGTCGCTGAGCGCCCGGCGGGTCAGACGGCGCATCCATTCCTGTTCGTTGTAGCCCAGGTCGTTGAGCAACCGGTTGTACTGCGCGTCGTCCATCGGCTTGGCGGTGAACACCACACTTTCGGGCACTTGCACCGCCTCGGCCAAGTGCTTGAGCGCTGCGCGAAGGCGCTCGCGTTCGGGCTCCGGCAACGCCTGGGCATTGGCCCATTGCGCCTGCGCCGTTTGCAGATCATCCAGCGCCAGGAAGCGCTCGCCGAACTCGCGCTCGTTGTCACGGTACTGGCTGTCGTAAGCGTCACGCAGGTGCTGTTCCCACCAGGGTTCGAGCAGCATCTGGTTGACCAGGCCGTCGCCCTCATCCAGCTCCAGCACCACGCTGTAGGCTTGCTCGATCTGGGCAGCGCTGACAGCCGCGTTGACCCGGTAAAGCATGTGATCACTCAGCCAGGGCAGGTCGAGACGGCGGGCGAGCGCGGTTTGATAGGCCAGGTGAATATCCACCTCATCAACCTCGCCGGGCACCCCGTCGCGCACTTGCGATCTGAAGCGCTGCCCAAGGCCCCCTTCGGCCACCGGGCGCAGGCGTCGGGCGATTTCCTGGCCCACGGCCTTCGCCAGTTGTTTGAGGTGGGCGCTGCCTTTGGCCAGCGTGACGAGACGGCTTTCCAGCTCAGCGGCGGTTGCGGTATCACGGCGGATCTCGCTGACCATGACCTCGATCCCCATTTCATTGAAAATCTGCGCCCCGGCATCCGGGCACAGGCCGGGAAAGCTCGCCATCTTGAACAGGCGCTCACGCAGTTCGGTGTCTTCATGGGCTGCCCACAGCAGGCGCCATACCTGCTGGGTCAGCAGTGGGCGGTTGACGGCGTAGCGTTGGCGGTCGGCGTCAGTCTCAAAAACGCCTTCGATCTCCAGCGCTTCAATGACTTCGAAAAAGCCTTGGGAACCCTGTTCCTGCTCCACTGCCTGCCACAGGGCTTGAGCGTCCTGAAGATCGGCGCCTTGCAGGCCCTGCGTCCAGAATGCGTTGTGACCGAGCGGCTCATACGTGCGGTTGGGATCAAGGCCTGCGGCCACGCGCAAAGCTTCATAGCGCAGGCGTTGCTCGTCCGGCAGGGTGCGCCGATCCAGGCGTGCGCGGGCCACCACTCTGCCTTGCGCGGAACCGGCTGCGACCTCGGGCAGGCGGTTGATCCGGGTGCCGCGCAGGTCGAGTACAAAGGCGTCATTGCGCGGGTGTGCGAACAACCCTTGGGGCCAGGTAGCCAGGCGCGTGCCGCGGAGGTAAAGCAGGTGCAACCCGGGCATATGGCTGATGTCGGGCGCCAGGGTCAAAGGGTTGTTGCTCAGGTCTAGGCTCTTCAGGCGCCGCAGTTTTTTTAACCGCGTCACGTCCTCCGCCGTCAGTGCAAGTCTGTTGCCTGCCAGTTTCAACGCCTTGAGAAAACGCATCTGTTCCAGCGCCTTGGGCACCTGCGTGAGGCGATTGTCAGCCAGGTTGAGGCCGCGCAAGGAGGGGAAGTGCTTGAGGAAATCACTGTGGCGTTCGCCGAAGCCGCACTGGCTGGCGTCCAGAAATGTCACGTGCTCGAAACTGGCGCTCAGCGTCGGGAGCCTGGGCGGCAGGCGCAGGCCTTTGAAGTTGAGTGTGGCACCTTGCTGGACAGCACCGCGGCCGTCCGTGAATTCAGCAAACCGGTCACCCCAGCAACGCATGATCCGATGGGCCAGGTGCTTTCTGGACACCCTCGCTTCGTAGTCATCGGCGGCGTCCGCGACGCCGAGGATGAGCGAGTTCTGCCAGTTCATCAGGTCCACATGCAGTTGCTGTTTTTCCACCACCAGCGTGTTCAGGGTATGGCGCAGTTGTGCCTGGGGAATGTCCTCCAGAAATCGGTTCAAGCGTGCTTCGCTCAAGTGTGGAAACAACAATTGCAGGGTTTGCCGGGCGTGCTCGGTATGGGTTTGGGCGGGTAACGCCGAGCAGCGGCTGGCCGCCGGGCCACCCAGCAGGCGGCTGGTTTCGCGGCCCTGGACCATCGGCACGGGAGGTTGCGCGAGGACTTTGCGACGCTCGGCCAGGGACGTCATGCGCTGTTTGAGCCAATGCTTGAGCGCTTGACCTTCGCCCGTTTGCATACCCAATGCGTCGCGCCGGTCAGCGGGCAGGGCTTGCAGGATCGCCTCGTAAAGGTCGATGAGCGCTGACGGCCGTGAAGTCAAAGGGTCGAGCACTTCATAGCCGCGCGCCTTGCGAATCAGCACGCGTGTGGTGTCGGCAGTCGCCGGCCCGGCTTCACACAGCACGCGACCTGTCACCGCCTGTTCGCGGATTTCAATGCGCAACCGAGCAAAGGTGTCGCTGTGAAACTTCAAGGTGTTGAGCACCAGTCTTTCGGTCGGGGTCGGCAACGGCGAAGGCCAGTCAAACCCCTGGAAGGCCAGCACCGACTGGTTGGCAAAGCCTAATTCACGCGCCTGGTTATGCAGGCGCAGAGGCAGTTGTCGTTGGGCAAGCGCCTGGCGTTCCTCGCCGGTGGCGCTGCCGAGCAGGGCAAGGGCTGCGTTGGAGTCCAAGTACTCGAAGGGCTTGCGCAGGGTCGCAAGGCTGGGCTTGTCGGTGATTTCGCGGGTCTTGTAGACCTTGTCGGCAATCTCGGGGGCGTAGCTGAGCACCCGGTCGGCCAATTGATCGCGCAGGGCGGTGAGCCGAAGGTCCTTGGGGACGTCGCCGTTGAGCAAGTTGCGTATTGCGGCGTCGTCGAGAAAAGCCAGTACTCGTTCAGGCAGGGTCCCGGACAACGTCTGAGACAGGCTGAGGGTCAGGGTGCTGGCCTGGGTTGCGTTGACGTTGCCGAAGGTGAGGGCCGGTCCCGACAGATCATCATTGAGGCAGACCTTCAGGGCGTTGTCCTGCGGCCACCCGGGCAGCTCGGTGATGAGCTGCGGGAACCAATCCGATGACGGCCCGTTTGGCAGCGGCGTGCCTGCACGAACCTTGCGGCTGATGGCTTCGGGATAGCGCTGGGCTTCAAGGCGGCCAAGGCTGGCGGCGAGCAAGGGGGGCAGGGGCTCGTTGTAGAGGTGCATCGCGCGCAGCACGCCTTCATCGGTGCCACTGGCAATGCGCAAGTCGGCCAGTTGCTGGTCGCTGAAGTCTTTTACACGCGGGCCAATACGGCGCATCAGGGTCTGGCTGTCCCAGCGTTGCGGCTGCTCGCCTTCGTGCAAAAACGCGCCGTCGGCATTGAACCTTACCCAGGGCTGATACGCCTGTTCACGTGTTGGGTGCACCACGCGATGCTCGTCGGCCTGGGCATCGTGGCGCACGTGATAGTGCCGGTCCTCCAGCGGCAACAGGGTTTTGTCCGTGGGCCCCTGCGGGCTGGGTTGGGCGTAGGGCGCAAGGTCCGGGTTCCACAATTTGAGCGTGCCGTCGGCCTGTTGCACCGGGTGCAGGCCTTCGACAAACGCCGACAGTTTGAGGCGCGCGACCTCGCCGATTTTTCCCGCGCCGGCAAACAAGGCGAGCTGAATCAGGTTTTCAGCTACGCCCAATACATGCTCGCCAGCTTCCTGCACATTGCCCTGGGCCCAATCGAGGAGGCCTTCGAAAACGTCGTCGCACAGTTGATAGGCGCTGTAGGCCAACATCAATTGGCCCACCACCGGCACGAACGGTGTGACCACCAGCAAGGCCGCATTGAGGACGTCCGAGAGTATCTGCTCGAGGTTGTCCCACCAGGCCCAGCGTGCCAGCCGGTCGACGTAGGCAGTGGATACCGCCAGCTCCCGGGCGTCGTTGACGATCTTGTTGAGCTTGACCCGGTGCAGGTAGTTCCACGGGTCGTCTCGCGCAGGGTTGGCGGCGCGGTTGGGGTGATCCCGGTCAATGTCCACCAGGCGCAATGGCAGATGTGCACGCGATTGCAACCGCGAGAAAAACACCCCGCGCTCGGCGTGCGCCACGAATTGACTGAAAAACGCCTGATACGCCGGGCCGCTGTGCAACTGACGCGTCAGCTCTTCGACGAAGGCAATCGGCGAAGGGTACTGCTTGAGCGGATGCTCGGGGTCCTGGGGCACCCAGGCAATCAACCGCCCAAGGGCGGAGCCCTGCGCTGCAGGCGTGGCGAACAGCATAATCCCGCTCAGTTCGCACTCAGCCAGGCTCAGCGTATGACACCTCAGGGTGTGGCCATCGAGTGACAGGCCCAGTGGTGTGTCGATGAACTTCAGCAAGGCGTGATGGGCGTCGTTTGCCAGATGACCGCTGTGCAGGCCCAGGTGCGCACTGCTGCGCAAATCCGCCTTGAGCTGGCTGACCACTTCGTCGCGCACGGTGCGGGCCAGCGCCGGCTGATCGAACCCCAGCGCGCTTTGGAGCCGGGCCTGGTAAAGGCCGCCGATGTCCAGGGATCGACACACGGCCTTGAAGCGCTGCGCCGTCAGTATCGGCCCACCGGGCCGGCCACGTATCGTCAGGCTGTCGCGCTGACCACGGGCGTCTTCCGGGCCCAGGAAGGCGTGGTCGACGAAGGTGTCGCCGGCGGCGAAGTTATGCAGGGCCATGTCCAGCAACGACAGGGTTTTGCTTTGTACGCCTCGTTTGACGTTGATCACCCACCAGGCATTGGACGCGTCTACGTACACCCGCAGCCAGGTGTTGCGTACATCGACCTCGCCGTAGTGCGTGAACAGCGCTCGCTTGAGCAGCGGCTCGGCAAAGGCGCGCAAATCGTTGAGCGGGCCGAGGCGTTTGTCCAGCGCTGCCTGGGCGTGCCAATGGTCAGCGACGGCGCGCTTGAGTGACACGTGCTGCGCCGGCGAGGTCTCGAGGTAAGGCGCCGCAGATGCAAGACCCTGGCGTTTGAGCGCGCCAATTCGCGCCGCTGTGGTGCCCTTTACCCAGTCGGGCAACGCGTTCTGGATCAACTCGAAATGACGGCCCTGGAACGGCAGGGCGGAGGAATCGGTAGGCATGGTGTGAACCTGAACAGAGAGTGGAGACTCCCTGAGTCTATTCACGCGTCGAGGCTAAAATAAGCTTTAAAAATAGCGGCTTACGCGGGTTTTAACGCGCGTAACAGTCAACAATTCGAGGGTGAAAAATACATAACTGACACCCTGGATTCAGCGCGCCACACACAGCGTCTGCGTGCCCGGCTGCAGGTACGGCGTCAGGATCGGCGCCATGCCTTTGAGCACTTGCACCGGCAATGCCGAGGTGAAGGTGAAATGCTCGGCCGAGGCCCCGGGGACGAAGGCGGTCAGCGTGCCGAAGTGATGCTCGCCGATGTAGAACACAAACGTTGCAGTGCGGTTGATCGATTTGGAACTGAGGATGCGCCCACCCGCGCCCATGGCTTCGATGCGGTTGTCGCCGGTGCCGGTCTTGCCGCCCATGGCCAGCGGCGCGCCATCGGCCAGTTTGAAACTGCCGGCCACGCGTTTCGCCGTGCCTGCGTCCACCACCTGCGACAGCGCACCGCGCAGCGCCGTGGCGACTTCGCTGGGCATCACGCGCTTGCCACGGTTGGGGTCGTTGCTCACGAGCGTTTCATACGGCGTGCCGGCGGCAAAATGCAGGCTGTCGATGCGCAGCACCGGAATGCGCACGCCATCGTTGAGGATGATCCCCATCAGTTCGGCGAGGGCGGCGGGGCGGTCGCCGGAGCTGCCGATGGCGGTCGCCAGCGACGGTACCAGGTGGTCGAACGGGTAGCCGACAGCCTGCCAGCGCTGATGGATTTCCAGGAACGCTTCAATCTCCAGCATGGTGCGGATGCGGCTGTCGCGCGCGCTCTGGTGCCGGCTCTTGAACAGCCAGCTGTAGACTTCCTGGCGTTCGAATTCGCTGGCCTTGACGATCTCGCCGAAGGTCGCGTCGGGGTGGTTGAGCAGATAGCCCAGCAGCCACAGGTCGAGTGGGTGCACCTTGGCGATGTAGCCTTGGTCCGGCAGGTCGTAGGCGCCGGGGCCGTAGCTTTGGTAGAGCTTTTCGAGGCGCTCGTCCGTGAGCTTTTCGGGGGTCCTGGGGGTCTTCAGATGCGAGCGCACAAAACGGTTGAAGCTCTCCTGGCTGGCCTGGGGCAGCAGGTAGCGGTGCACGGCAGCCAGGCGAATCGCGGTGGGGTGCAGGCCGTCCATGAAGGTGTCGAGGCGTGTCTGAGTGTCTTTGTTGCGGTACTTTTTCCAGAACTTGAGCAGGAACGCAGTGCCTTCGTGGTCGGCGAACTTGGCCAGGTATTCCTGACGGCGCGGATCGTTGTCATCTTTGAGCAAGCGCGCGCTGTTGTCTTCGCCGGAGTAGGTGGTGTAGCGCACCAGGTCGCGCATCAGGCGAATGAACGGCAGGTTGATCGACTCGCGCAGCGCATCGCGCAGGGTCGGGCTGCGGCCATTGTCTTCATTGCGAAAATTGTGGAAGTGATGCAAGCCGCCGCCGGTGAAAAACGCTTCGCCGGGGCTGGCCGAATAGGTGCGGTTGAGGGCCGCGTCGAGCATCTTCGACAGGTCGCGGTCGGGGGTCTGGATCAGGTAATCCAGCGCCCAGCGTGACAGTGGGTCCTGTTCGGGGACCTCGACTTTTTTCAACTCGGCGGGTGTTTGCGCGCGGTAGCGATCATGCAACTCGGTGATGATTTGCAGGTAGGTGGTCAGCACCCGAAGCTTGGCGGTGGAGCCCAGTTCCAGCTTGCTGCCTTCGTTGATATCAAAAGGTTGGTCGGTGTTGTCGGTTTGCACCCGTACCCGTGCGCCATCGGGCGTCAGTTCGAACAGCGTGAAGCTGTAGCGCACTTGCGGCGTGCTTTGCGGGGTGAGCAAGCGCGGGCCGAGCAGGCCCATTTGCCCTGCGAAGGCGGGGTCGGCCAGGTGCTTGAGATACTCGGTGGCCTGGGTTTGCAGGTCGTATTGCAGCGTGCTCGTGGCTGACAGGTCGAGGCGATCAAGGTCATACAGCGGGCGATTGAGCAGGCTGGCAAGGCGACTGCGCGCAACGTTGATCGCCTTGTTGGTTTCCACCGGCTGGAGCGTCGGTTGTTGCTGCCAGTCGCGGTAGGTGACATGGCTGGCGAGGGCGGCCTTGGCCAGCGCCGGATCGATCACGTTGTTCTGTGCCAGCAGGCGGATATGGCTGTCGGTCAATTGCGCCAGCTCATCGCGGCCCTTGGTCAGGTAATGCGAAGGGCGGCGCTGGGCGATCATCAGCGACAGCACTTCGCGCAGCGCCAGGCCTTTTGCTGGAAGGTCCTTGGGCGCGTTGCCGCTCAACAGCGCATTGCTCTGGTTGAAGTCGGCGCCGTACCACACGCGTAAACCTTCGGCCATGCCGTGCACTTCACCGTGGCCCGGCACCGCCGACAGCGGCACGCTGTTGAGGTAATCGCGCACGATGTTCTGCCGGCTGTCCAGGGTCTGCGGTCCCGGTTGGTAGGCGCGGACGCTGGCAGACATCATCTGGCGGATTTTTTCGCCACCGGACAGCGTCAGGCCGTCGGGCGAATGGCGATACTTTTCAAGCTGGGTGGCCAGGGTGCTGCCGCCGGCGGTTTGCCCTGGCAGATGCAGCAGTTTGGCCACCTGCGACCAGGCGGCCTTGGCAAAGCGCGGCCAATCCACCGCCGGGTTGGCCATTGGACGCTTGGGGTCCAGCAGGTCGCGGTCTTCAATAAACAACAGGCTGTGCACCACCAACGGTGGAATGGCGGCAAAGCTTGCATAGAGTTGCTGTGGGTAACTGAAAGCGTACAGCGGCGCCGCGCGGCAGTCGGTGATGGTCAGGCCGGCCTGGACCTTTTCGGCGTAGGGCACGAACAGGCCGTGCTCGGCGTAGCTCATCAGCGCCGGGGAAAACCGCGACTGTGCCTGAATCACGTAATTGCGTTTGAGCAGGCGTGGCAAAAACTCATTCAGCGCGCTGTAGCCCAGGCGCCGGTCAAAAGGACCCTCGCCGGGATACACCATCGCATCACTTGCGCCAGGTTCCACCCGGTAGCTCAGTGACGCGGCAAAAGGGCTCAGGTGTTCAGCCTGCAGGCGCGAGGTGCGTATCTCCCGGCTGGCGGCCCACCCCAGGGCCACCAACGCGAGCACCAGCACCAGCCCGATCAGCCGCCACCACAAGCGTCGAGAGCGGGGGCTTTGTGGCAATGGCGGTGGATCCGCACTGTCGGTCTGGACCACAGCGGGTTTCGAATCGGTCTGCCATAAAGCGCCCATAGTCGATTGATCCATTCACGCAGATTGATCGGACTTGGTTCAAGCTTAGTCGCTGGTGATGCGCCGTGAAGATTTTGTGTGCGGGCTTGCTAGCTCCATGAAAGTTTCAGGCCGCGGTTCCAGTCCGCCAGCCAGCTGGAGTTTTCGATTCGCTCCCACTGGCCCTTGTAGTAAACCGACATGTGCTGGCCGGACCAGTCACGCACCCGTTCGTTAAACGCGTTCGGGTACTGATTGGCCGGGCAGGCAATCCGGGCCCAGGGGTCGCAGATCCACAGGCCTTGCCAGTCGTCCTCCTTGAAGTCCTGGGTCTCGACCAGGCTTGACGGCGTTTTGCCGACCACCACAAAGGCATGGGTAGGCGGACGCGAGCCCCATATCTGCGAGACACCGCCGTTGGTGCGGATCAGCTCATGGGCAACATGGGCCATCTGGTCGCAATTGCCGGCGCCGGTCTTGAGGATGATCTCGGTGTAGTCGGGCTGCCCGACCAGGGAGTATTGCCACAGCACCACGGGGGCTGCGATCCGCAACCGCGCCAGGTCGTCAACGGCATCGGTAACGAGGTTGGCGGCGCCGACTCCGGTTCTTTCGACCAACGCCTGCGTGCTGGCGTGGGCTTTCTGCGCGAGGTACTCGTTGATCTGCGCGGCGCTGGGGCCGCCGGCTACTAGCGGGCGTGGCGGCCATATATCCAGCTGCAAGGGTTTGGCGGCGACATGCACATCCAGACGCTGTCCCTGGCTGGACGCGTTCAACAATAATTCCCGTTGTTTGAGGGGGGTCAGGGTACTGGCGGTATGGCGCAGCCTTGCCAAGGTGCCGTCAGAAAAACCGCGGGCCGCCAGTTGCCGGTACAGCACCTCCAGCGTCGGCAGCGCCACCAGTGGTTGCGTGGGCATGAGTTCGGCGATGTCCAGGTAATCGCGCTTGTAACCGCAGAAGGCGTGGATCAGCCGCGCGTGCTCGCCGCCCTGGCTGAAGTCCAGGTAATCGAAGACCAGTTCTGGCGGGTTGGCGGTCTGGATCACTTCATAGAACACACCGGTGTCGGCCTCGACAACCCAGCGTGGGCCGGGGATCGGTCCAGGCCGGGAGAGTTCGAACACCATGGCTCGCAGGATGCGCGTGTCATCAATGCCTTCGGCGATGCCTTGCAGTTCCACCACCCGGGTTTCATGGCCCAGCAGGTTGTCCAGTTGGTCGTCGGGCAGCCCGAATTGCGGTTCATCGACAAGCGTGCCCAGCGTGCGGCGGCGATAGATCAACGGCGGTGCCGCGACCTGGGTCAGCTCAAAGGCGACGTCGTCACGGCTGACTTCGTAAACGGTGTGGTGATACGCCAGTCGCTGTTTTGCACCGCCCTGGCCGGGCGCGGGAATGATCCGGATATGTTCCAGCGCTTGCACGCGGCGTTGATGAATGGAGTTGGCAAACGCAGACAGCCGTTTGGTGAAGCAGATGAAGGGGGGCGCATTGCGTTTTCTTCGGGTGGGCGTGCAGCGGGTGTCGAAATGGTGCTCTACGCGAAAATGGGCGGGCGATGCCAGGTCGTCCAAGTGGGTCGGGGCACTGTGTTCAAGGCGCATGACCTTGCCATCAACCAGTAAATCCGTGGCGGTGGCGCGGGGAATCAGCAATGGCGGAGTGTCAAACAGGCGCTCGGTGACGCGCGCCTGGTAACCGTTGACGCAGTGCACCGGTGTCACGCTCAGGGCGCTGTCCAGACGAAAGCTCGCCAGCGGTGGCCCATAGGGCCTCGCGCTGAAAGGGTCGAAGGCGTACCACTGCTTTTCGCGCATCACCGCGACAATGCGCGAAAAGTCGCTCCCGCCCAGCACGGCACCGATGCCGATGTCGGCCCTGGACAGCCAGCGCACGTACTCGCGCAACGACGTGTTGGCGGTCCAGCGTTGGGTTTGCTCGATGGATTGCCTCAGGGTGTGCCACGCGTCCATGCCCAGCCTGACCAGGCCGTTGCGGGCCACTCTGGCAAGTCGGGGAATGTGGTCGAGGGGGTTGAGGGTTGCATGCAGCAGGTGCGTACTCGCTTTGCCCAGTTGCAGCAGTTTTATTGGCAGCGGGGCAGTGCTTTTCAATACCGCCAGGCCGGCCGACGAGTAGGCGCGGGCGGGCATCAGCAGGCTGAACAGGTCGAGCAGGCACTGGTAGCTGCCATAGGTCATGCGGTGTGGATCGCCCGAAGCGATGTCCTGGCCGCACGACCACAACGGCACGAGGATTTTGAGGCGCTGCGTCAACGCTTCGTGGTGGCGTTCAAACTCCTCTTCGGCGGACGCGCCATGCGCCTGTTGTCGTGCGGCTTCGACGTCGAGAAAAAAATGCCGCTCGACAATGGCCTGGGTGATGCTGCGCAGGATCGCCGAACCGAACCGCGGGGCGCCGCTTTCATCGGGTGTGGGGCCCTGCTGCCATAGCTGCTCGACGACCACGGTGGAGAACATGTTCGGCCGCGGCGCGCTGCCGGTTTCGTAGGCTTGCCAGTCGACGCCCAGTTGATTGCCGGTGTGCAAGCGGCTGACGGGTTGAACCGAGCCTGGTCGGCCGGTGGTGACCGACAGGGGCTTGCCGCCCAGGTCAAACACCAGGGCGGGCCCGCTGCGTTTATGCAGGCGGTTGAGCAGTGGGAACAACTCGTAATCGTGGGTAGCGTGGGGCAGGGTGCAGCGCAGGAGGATGCCGAAGCGCCCGACGCGGGCACTTTTTTCCTCGCGGGTTTCCAGGCCTTCTGGCTTGGTGGCCGCCTTGCTCAGCACCAGCAGTTGCAGCTCGCCGATGGGCAGCCGGGCACGCTCGGCCAGCGGTAATTGTGCCAACAGGTCCTGGAGGGTGGTGGCGTACGCCTGTTTAAGGCGATCAATGTGGGCGTCGAAGGCTGCCTCGAACAGCGTATTCACATGCCCCAGACGGCTGAACGCGCTGCGCATCAGGTTCAGGTTCAGGTGTGGATGAACCGATGCCCAGTGGCGCGAAAAAGGCTGCAGCCAGCCCTGGCTGTGCAAGTCCACCAGGGAGTGCTCGCTGAGGTAAGGCACGTTATGCCAACGGGGTGGGCCGTTGGACGCCAGGCCGAGGTTCAGTTGCAAGCGCGACCCCAACGCCCAGCGCAGGTCGGGCGTATTGATGCGGGGGTGCCCCGGGAAGACTTTTCGCAGGTCGTCGAGCGCCACCGACCGGCGCGTCGGAAGGTCGCTGGCGAACGTCATGAACGCGCTTTTCAGTGCCTCCAGGCGCGCTTGCAGTCGGGCTTTCGCCGCGTCGATCTCGCTGATCGGGTAGCGGCCGTCGGCCTGTTGCGTCAGCTCACCCTGGGCGACAGCCCAATCGAGCAGGCCTTGGGTTGCGGTGTATTCGCGCCATTGTTGCTGCTCGGGCGAGGTGTCCTCCCGTGACGCCAGGGCGATGACATCGTTGTAGCTCAGCTGCTGCGGTGAGCCGGGCGCGACCCTGTGCGCCATCGCCACGCCTTGGCTGAACACCAGCCAGTGGGTGGAGGTCATGAAGCGCAACGTGGCCGGCAGTTCTCGCACCAAAAACTCCGGCGCTGCCCCCGCGAGCAGCAGGTGGGCGGCCAGCGGCGTGGCCTCAGCCGAGACGGCGCCGCTGCGTATCAGGTGCAGTTCCAGGTCTTCACGCAGGGCCGCATGGGAGCGGCCCCATTGGCTGCTTTCGGCGAGGTCGAACCCCGCGACGACGTAACGCTGTTCATCCTGCAGCGGGTCGAGTTCGATCATCAGCGCGGCCAGCACCAGGTTTTCAAGGCTGGCACTGTTGGTGTGTTCGTGCGGGTGTTGACCGTATCCGCCCAGTGCCTCCAGCAACCGTCGGCCCAGTTGCCGGGCAGGAGGGCGCCTGAGCATGAGCTTGAGCAACCGGTCGGCCTGGGTGCGAATCGCGCTTCGCGACAGCTCGGCCAACAAGGGCCCCACCAGATATTCCAACAGCCTGCTGCTCGTGCGCGGCAGCCAGGCGTTGACCGCATTTCGCACGGTCTCGCGCTGGCCTGGCGTTAAGGGCAGGCCCTGTCGATAGTCAGCGTGTTCAGTGCTGCGCGGCAGGGTCATTTCGAGGATTTGCAGCGTACCGAGGGCGTCGCCAGCGGTACGTGGAACGGCAAGACCGTGCCCTTGCAGAAGCTGGGCGAGGCTGCGCGCTTCGGTGCGCGGCGCAGGTGCGAGTGCCGGATGCAAATGGGCGTCGCCGGCCGAGGCCTGCAGCAATGGCGCGTGCGTGGCAATCACGGCGTCAGCGACTTTGCCCTCGAGCAGCGTGCGCAAAGCCGCCGCGGCATGGTCGCGGTCATGGTCCAGACGCTGCCAGTGCCGTTGCTGCATCAGCGCAATATCGGCACCCGCGAAGTCGCAAACAGGCAGCACGTGCAGAGGCTGCGACGCGCGCAGGCGCAGGCGCAGGCTCAGCGCCCTGGCCGCGTCTGGCGTGGCGGGCACTGCCAGGTCATGGCACTGCAGCAACTGCGCCACGCTGAACTGACCGCTTTGGTGAATAGAGGTGCCGAGCTGTTGCGCCACACTGACCAGTTGTTCGAGACGGCCTGCCAATGGCAGCGGCAACAGCCATTCGATGCCGAGTGCTACCTGTGCGCCATTGGCGCGCTGGCCGGTGAGCTGGCGGGTATCGGGATCGAATGTGTAATGGCCGGGCT
Source organism: Pseudomonas sp. HT11 (assembly GCF_044875395.1). Lineage (NCBI taxonomy): Bacteria > Pseudomonadati > Pseudomonadota > Gammaproteobacteria > Pseudomonadales > Pseudomonadaceae > Pseudomonas > Pseudomonas sp. HT11. The sequence continues at coordinate 1,261,746 of NZ_CP173217.1, forward strand.
GCAGGCCGTGAACCGGCTTCAGCGCCAGGAAGTCCTGATGACGGGTGATGTAATCCAGCAGCGCTGCGCCGGTTTGTTGGGCGTTGGCTGCAAAAGAGCCGGAGGCGAGGGTCAGCCTCTGGCGGTGAGCGGTTTGCGGGTTGAAACCCGCCTCGCCCGCAGCAGCCTCCAGGCTGTCGGCCAGCTGCAGCAGGTCTTGGTTCAGCCGCTCGAAATCATCCGCCAGTGTTGGGTTGGCGCTGGCGAAAGGGTTGAGCTGATCGAGGGCCTGGATGACGATCATTCGCTGCCCCCGGGTCTGCGGCTGAGGGTAACCGTAGAAGCGCAGCACCTGGCTGGCGGGCAATTGCAGCGTGTTCTCGCCGGCAGTCATCGGCCCGTACGGCAGGCCGGTGGCCGCTGGGTCCAGTATGTCGGCGATGGTCAACAGGGGAAGGGCCAGGGCGCGCCCTGGCGCGTCGTCCCACAGGGTCCAGGTGTGTCGCGTCCGGTCTGTCAGGGTGCCATTGGCCAGGGTCAGGCTGGCGAGGTCGATGTTCCGTTGCCGGGCCCAGGCGATGAAGCGCGGGCGGTTAATGGCCTGGCGCCAGAGTTGCAGCCAGCAACCTGGCGACGAATGGGGCGGTATCAGCAGCGGCTCGGCGCTGGTGGAACTCAAATGATTGATCAGGATAGTGACCATGTGCTGGTCACCCTCCTGGCGTCGGGTGCGGCCCTGCTCGAGGCGCTCGGTAGGCGTGTCCATTGATTTTCCCTGTGCATGGATGCAATTGCATCATCCTGAGGGAGTGCCGTTGGCGGGGGGATCATGACGTTTCCGATTTGCCTGTGGCCGAGCTCGAAGCGTTGGGCCAGAGCCTTCGTTGACAGCCAGAGGGCGTCGGCCCAGGCATGACGCTGCACCATCACTGTGCAATACTCGCGGCCCTCGCGATGACCTGATAAATGCGTAAAGGCAGGTAATGCTTCCTTGTAAAAGGCGTATTTACCCAGATTTATCGCTGAATTTAGTCATTTTTAGAGTGAAAGACCCTAGTGTCGGCTTTTTATACTGCACCCCCGCCGATCCCGCAGGCTGTGCGCTGCCGGACGCGCCTGTCCACGAAACAGGCCTGGTTGAAGTTCGCCCCCGGCTTACCGGCATGGCGTGCGCAACGCTCGGTGGTTCATATCCAATAACAAGACGAGGTTGTACCCCTATGCCAGTTGGCAATCAGCTGCCCCATGGCGAGACCGCTCAGGGCGGCCCGCTGAAACGTGAACTGGGCGAACGGCATATTCGCCTGATGGCCCTCGGCGCCTGTATCGGTGTCGGCCTGTTCCTGGGTTCCGCCAAGGCCATCGAAATGGCCGGCCCGGCGATCATGCTCTCCTACATCATTGGCGGCCTGGCGATCCTGGTGATCATGCGCGCGCTCGGCGAAATGGCGGTGCATAACCCCGTCGCCGGTTCGTTCAGCCGTTATGCCCAGGACTACCTCGGCCCGCTGGCGGGCTTTCTGACCGGCTGGAACTACTGGTTCCTGTGGCTGGTGACCTGCGTGGCAGAAATCACCGCCGTTGCCGTCTACATGGGCGTCTGGTTTCCCGATGTGCCGCGCTGGATCTGGGCGCTGGCGGCGCTGGTCAGCATGGGCACGATCAACCTGATTGCGGTCAAGGCATTCGGTGAGTTCGAGTTCTGGTTCGCGCTGATCAAGATCGTCACGATCATTGCCATGGTGATCGGCGGCGTCGGCATCATCGCGTTCGGCTTCGGCAACGACGGTGTGGCGCTGGGGATTTCTAACCTGTGGGCCCACGGCGGCTTTATGCCCAATGGTGTGACCGGTGTGTTGATGTCCCTGCAAATGGTGATGTTCGCGTACCTGGGCGTCGAGATGATCGGCCTTACTGCCGGTGAAGCGAAGAACCCGCGGAAGACTATCCCGAGCGCCATCGGCTCGGTGTTCTGGCGCATCCTGCTGTTCTACGTGGGGGCGTTGTTCGTGATTCTGTCGATCTACCCATGGAATGAAATCGGCACCCAGGGCAGCCCGTTCGTGATGACCTTCGAGCGACTGGGCATCAAGACCGCCGCTGGCATCATCAACTTTGTGGTGATCACGGCTGCGTTGTCCTCCTGCAACGGCGGCATCTTCAGCACCGGCCGTATGCTCTACAGCCTGGCGCAGAACGGTCAGGCCCCGGCCGCATTCGGCACCACCTCAAGCAACGGCGTACCGCGCAAGGCGCTGCTGCTGTCGATTTTCGTGCTGCTGCTGGGCGTGTTGCTCAACTACATGGTCCCCGAGAAAGTCTTCGTCTGGGTGACGTCCATCGCCACCTTCGGCGCGATCTGGACCTGGCTGATGATCCTGCTGGCTCAGCTTAAATTCCGCAAAAGCCTGAGCCCGGCCGAGGCAGCCGGCCTGAAGTACCGCATGTGGCTGTACCCGGTCAGTTCGTACCTGGCGCTGGCGTTCCTGGTGCTGGTGGTTGGGCTGATGGCGTACTTCCCGGACACGCGTGTGGCGCTGTATGTCGGCCCGGTGTTCCTGGTGCTGCTGACCGTGCTGTTCTACGTGTTCAAGTTGCAGCCCATCAATGCTGCGGCGCGTGCTCAAGCCTGACGTTCAGGCGCACAACAAAAAGCCCCGGGATCGGGGCTTTTTGTTGTTCAGGCGGTGGCCACGCGCGGCGATTGGCTCAGGCGTTGGTTGAATTCCAGCCAGGCCCCCAGCGCGGCCATCAGGGCGGCGCCAACCAGTGCGGTGACGATTTGCATGGTGAAGGCATCGCCAGCCAGGGCGTTGAGCATATCCGCCAGCGGCGCCAGTAAGACGCCCAGGCAGAATACTTCCAACGAATAACGCCCCATCCGGCAGGTCTGCCGGGCCAGCCAATTTTGTGTCCAGGCACGCCCAGGCAACAGTTTGGCGGTGACGTAGGCCAGCGCCAGGAAGTGCAACAGTCGCACCGGTGACAAGTCGGTCTTGCTGATCGGGTAGAGCAGTTCGCTCAAGGCCGCTGGCATCAACGCGTCGTGCACCTCAGGCCAACGCCAGGCGAGGGTGAGCACACCCGCCGCCAGTGCGTAGACCGCCGCCGTGACGAACAACGGCTGGCGCAGCAGTGGCCGATTATCCTGTGCGCGGGGTTGTTGCCCGTGAATGGCCGCTGCGCCACCCAGGATAAACAGAAACTGCCAGGTGACCGGGTTGAAGTACCACACGCCGTCAGCGATGGCGGCCAGGTTCCAGCCCAGGTGCGGCGCCAGCAAGTACACCGCCATCGACACCGCGACCACCGCCCAGGTCTTGCGCAGCAGCAGCGGCAGAACCAGCGGCAAGCCCGCCAGCAGCACGATATACAGGGGCAACGGGTCCATCAGGTTCGGCTTGAAGCGCAGCAGCAATTCATCCACCAGCGCTTGCTGCGGGTGGGTGACGAAATGCGTCAGGCCCATCTCTTCGACCAGGTCGCGGGTTTCCACATGGCTGTTGGCGAAAAACACGATGCCCATCAGCATTGCCAGCAGGAAGATGTGCACCACGTACAACACCCAGGTGCGCCGCAGGATCTTCAGGCAGGCCATCCAGTAGCCTTCGCGCTGCAAAACCTTGCCGTAGGCCAGCACCGAGGCGTAGCCGGCAAGGAACACGAAGACTTCAGCCGCGTCGCTGAAACCGATATTGCGCAGGGTGATCTGGCCGAGGGGGTTGTGGGGGACGTGATCCCAGAAAATGAAGATCAACGCCAGGCCCCGAAAAAAATCGATGCGCGGGTCGCGTCCGTTCAGCATGGCAGCGGGCTCTTGAACAAATAGTTTAGTAATGACAGGTGCACGGCGGCGTTGTCGCACGCCGCACGTCGGGCGGGCGCAGGTTGGCGGTATTTGTAAGCAATTGCAAAGGCTGGGTATTACTGAATGTCTCTAGACATCAATGATCACCAATGTGCCTTGGCTACCGGCAAGGACAGCATGGGCGATACCGGCTTCGACGAGGTACATCTGGCCGGCTTGTACGCGGATTTCCTCGTCGCCGATGCTCAGGCGCAACTGGCCGCTGATCACCAGCAGGCCTTCGTTGTAAGCGTGGGTTTCTTCCTCGTAGGCCTGCTCATCCATGCGCAACACCTTGATCCGCGCCGGGCCTACCTGGCCCAGGCGCGTGGATTTCCAGCTGTCGGGCAGTTGCCCGGCGAGGGCGGCGAAGTCGAGTAACGGCATGTGAATCTCCTGGTTTCAACGATGCCGTCGGTGGTCCGGTTCAGCAGCAATAAGGAATTTAGAACGCATCCATCAACACGAACCGGCAGGGCTTGGCCTGATGTGCATTGATCTGCGGCACCAGCCGGGTGAAGTGTTCGGTCTGGCAGTGAGCATCCAGCGCGGCCTGATCGGGCCATAGCTCGATGAACACGAAGTGCCCGGGGTCTTTCTGATCGACAAACAGCTCGTAGGCAATACACAGCGGTTCCAGGCGGGTTTTTTCCACCAGTTCGGCATACCACGGGCGCACGGTTTCCACGTGTTCGGGCTTGATGAAATCTTCAGCGATAACTTTGAGCATGGCCGGTCTCCTCACGCAGCTTCGACGTCATGCGGCTCAAAACTGTCCGCGCGTGCCATCTGCCACATGCGCGAATAGAACTGGCCATTTACTTCACCGGTGAGCAATTCACCGGGCTTGAGGAACACATGCAGTTGCGAGAACAGTTTGATTTCAGTCGCCGACATGCGTCGCACCAGGTGCTTGGCCGACAGCTGCGAGGGATGATCCAGACCGGCTGCGGCGAGCATTTCCGCCAGGGCCTTGAGGGTGTTGCGGTGGAAGTTGAACACGCGCTGCGCTTTGTCCGGGACCACCAGCGCACGTTGGCGCAGCGGGTCCTGGGTGGCAACGCCGGTCGGGCACTTGTTGGTGTGGCAGCTCTGCGACTGGATGCAGCCGATGGCAAACATGAAGCCGCGCGCGGCGTTGGCCCAGTCGGCGCCAATGGCCAGAACGCTGGCGATATCGAATGCGCTGACGATCTTGCCGCTGGCGCCGAGCTTGATCTTGTCACGCAGGTTCAGGCCCACCAGCGTGTTGTGCACAAACAGCAGACCTTCACGCAGCGGCACACCGATGTGGTCGGTGAACTCCACCGGCGCGGCGCCGGTGCCGCCTTCCTTGCCGTCGACTACGATAAAGTCCGGGAGGATGCCGGTTTCGAGCATGGCCTTGGCAATGCCCATGAACTCCCACGGGTGGCCCAGGCAAAACTTGAAGCCCACCGGTTTGCCGCCGGACAGTTCGCGCAGTTGGGCGATGAACTGCATCATTTCAATCGGCGTGGAAAACGCGCTGTGGCGCGACGGCGAGATGCAGTCTTCGCCCATCATGATGCCGCGGGTCTCGGCAATTTCCTGGGTGACCTTGTGCTTGGGCAGGATCCCGCCATGGCCGGGTTTTGCGCCCTGGCTCATCTTGATTTCGATCATGCGCACTTGCGGGTTCTGCGCCTGCGCGGCGAAGCGTTGCGGGTCGAAGCGGCCATCGCTGGTGCGGCAGCCGAAATAGCCGCTGCCCAGTTCCCAGGTCAGGTCGCCGCCGTTTTCGCGGTGGTACGGGCTGATGCTGCCTTCGCCGGTGTCGTGGGCAAAGTTGCCAAGCTTGGCGCCCTGGTTCAACGCGCGAATGGCGTTGGCGCTCAACGAGCCGAAACTCATGGCCGAGATATTGAACACCGACGCCGAGTACGGCTGCTTGCACTGCGGGCCGCCGACCATCACGCGAAACGCGCTCGGGTCACTCAACGGCGCTGGGCGCATGGAGTGGCTGATGAATTCGAAGCCGGATTGATACACGTCGATCAGGGTGCCGAAGGGTTTGTCGGCGGTTTCGTTCTTGGCGCGCGAATAAACCAGTGAGCGTTGCGCGCGTGAGAAGGGCAGCGCATCGCTGTCGGATTCAAGCAGGTACTGGCGGATTTCCGGGCGGATGGCCTCCACCAGGTAACGGATATTGCCCAGGATCGGGTAGTTGCGGCGCACCGCGTGGGGGCTTTGCAGCAGGTCGACCAGACCGATCAGGCTGAGCACGCCGGTGACCACGGTGATCGGCCACAGCCATTCATGTTCGATAAAAGGGAGGCTGGCGAGGGTGAAAATGACGCACACGGCAAAGAAGGCGTAACGGCTTAGTAACGACAGGCTCATACGGTTTTCCTTGGGTTCACTCATCGGCTAGGCGTTTTGCGCCTGTAGAAAGATCGAGAACAGCTCCGACTGGGATTTGATCCCTAGCTTGCTGTACATGTGTTTCTTATGGACTTTCACGGTTTCAACAGAGATTTCCAGCTTACGAGCGATTTCCTTGCTGGAGCAACCGCTGAGCATCAAGCGGCCCACATCCAGCTCGCGGGCGGTGAGTTGCGCGCCCCAGTCATCCGTTTGCACCGGCGGCTGCGGGGCGCTGACCTGATTGAGTTCATAGGGCAGGCGCTGGCGCAGCAAACTCAAGACCCAGGGCTGGATCAGCGACAGCAGGGCGATCTGCTGCGGGTCAAACCGCTGTTTGGAGCCCAGGGACAGGCACAGGGTACGCCCATCCGGCAGCTGGCAATTGAATTGGATTTCATCGGCCACCACGTTCAGGCGGAAGTAGCGCTGGTAGTACTCGGTGAGTTCAAAGTGCTCCGGCGCGACTTCGGCCAGGCGAAACAGCCCGGTGCGTGAGTGTTCGCGGCTGGCGATGTAGAAGGGGTCGAGCAGGTACAGGCCGTTGAGGTAGTCCTGGAACAACTGGTCCGGCGTGCCGTCGGCGCCCGGGCATTCGGCGAATACCAGCGGGCGGTGCGCGTTGCTGAACAGCAATACCACCCAGCTGTCGAACGGCACGTAGTTGTCCAGCAAGCGCACGAGCTGGGTCCAGAAGTTGGCCTGGTCGAGGGCGTCTATCATTTGCCCCACCGAACGGTGCCAGGCGATGTCTTGCAGCGAGACTGTCATTCGTCTACCCCCATAGGGTTACCCCGGCGGCGTGATTTCCCCGACGGTTGCGGCTGCGCATACTGCGCCACAGATAAAACAACAGGACTTCCCATGAAGGTCGAATTTGCCCAGTTGGCAGGTCGTGATAACGGCACAGCTTACAACCTTGAGCGCGCCTTGGCGGCAATTGCTGCCTGCGCCGCCGACACGCAACTGATCGTATTTCCGGAAACCCACCTGATGGGCTTCCCGTCAGCCGAGACCGTCGCCGACATCGCCGAGCCGGTGGATGGCCCGACCGTGCAGGCCGTTATCGAGGCGGCCCGCGCAGGCAATATCGCCGTGGTGATCGGCATGGCCGAGAGCGACGCCGGCCAATTCTATAACACCACGTTGCTGATCACCCCCGAGGGCATTGCCCTGCGGTATCGCAAGACCCACCTGTGGGCCTCGGATCGCGGCGTGTTCACGCCGGGTGACCGCTATGCCACTTGCCTGTGGAACGGCGTGCGCGTCGGCCTGTTGATCTGCTACGACATCGAGTTCCCGGAAACCGCCCGCGCCAACGCGCAACTGGGCGCCGAACTGCTGATTGTCACCAACGGCAACATGGACCCTTACGGCCCCACGCACCGCACCGCGATCATGGCGCGCGCCCAGGAAAACCAAGCGTTTGCGCTGATGGTCAATCGCGTGGAGGAGGGCGATGGCGGCCTGTTGTTCGCCGGCGGCAGTGCCCTGGTCGACCCGATTGGCACGCTGCTGTTCGAAGCCGGGCGCGAGGAAGGGCAATTTACCGTCGAGCTGGATCTTGACCAACTGGTGGCGGCTCGCAAGGACTACCGCTACCTCGACGACCAGCGCTTGAAATTGCCGGGTGAGGTGATCGAGCGCACGGACGGGACGCGTGAACTGCTGATTCCACACCATTAAGGCTGACCCTTTTTGTGGCGAGCGGGCTTGCCCCGCGTTGGGGCGCGAAGCGGCCCTAAAACCTGCAACCGCGGTTTGCCTGGAGAAATGCAGTGAATGTAATGGGGCCGCTGCGCAGCCCAACGCGGGGCAAGCCCGCTCGCCACATCAAGCCCGCTCGCCACAGTAAACACGCTTGATCATAAGAAAAATGACATCTGCTTCACCGACTTCAGTTCTGCCATAAATCTAATAAATCAGCGGAGAATCGCTCATGGCTCGTTTGCAACGCACCCTGTCGTTAGGGTCGGTGGTGCTGTTTGGCATCGCCTATATGACGCCGATCATTGTGCTCGGCACCTTCGGCATCCTCGCGCAATCCACCGGCGGCATGGTGCCGGCCGCTTACCTGGCCGCTCTGGTGGCGATGTTCTTTACCGCCATGAGTTACGGGCGCATGGCGTCGGCCTTTCCGGTGGCCGGTTCCGCCTATAGCTACGTGCGCAAGGCCATCAGCCCGAAACTGGGCTTTATCGCCGGTTGGGCGGTGTTGCTCGACTACCTGTTCTTGCCCATGGCCATCTGGTTGATCGGGGCGGCGTACCTGCATTCGGCATTCCCTGCGGTGCCGCAATGGATCTGGGTGCTGGCGTTTATCGGCGTCACCACGGCGATCAATATCATCGGTCTGAAACTGGCCAATGGCATTAATGCGCTGCTGATGTTGGTGCAGTTTCTGGTGCTGATCGCGTTTGTCGCGCTGTGCATCCATTACATCGGGGGCGATGCGAGCAAGCCGCTGTGGACTGTCGCGCCGTTCTTCAACGGCCAGATGCACATGCCGCTGATCATGAGCGGGGCGGCGATTGCCTGCTATTCGTTCCTGGGCTTTGACGCGGTCAGCACGCTGACCGAGGAAACCCGCGACCCACGCCGTACCATTCCGCGTGCGATCATGCTGATCACCTTGATCGGCGGATTGATCTTTGTTGGCGTGTCGTATTTCGTGCAGATCGCGCATCCGTCGTTCGAGTTTGCCGATGTGGATTCGGCGGCTTACGAAATCGCGCGCAATGTCGGCGGTGACCTGTTTGTGTCGATCTTCCTGATCGGCTTGATCGTCGGCCAGTTCGCCTCGGGGCTGTCGGCCCAGGCCAGTGGTTCGCGTTTGTTGTTCGCGATGGGGCGCGACGGCGTGTTGCCCAAGTCGTTCTTTGGCACCTTGCATGCGCGCTTCGGCACGCCGGTCAACAGCATCCTGTTGTGTGGGGTTGTGGCGTTACTGGCATTGAAGCTGGACGTGACCACCTCCACCTCGTTCATCAACTTTGGGGCGTTCCTGGCGTTCAGCCTGGTGAACCTGTCGGTGATCTTTCACTACTGGATCGGCGCGAAAGCGCGTGGCGTGCGTGAGTTGATGCTGTTCCTGCTGTTCCCGGCCATCGGCCTCGCGGCGGACTTGTGGCTGATGATCAGCCTCGATCATCTGGCGATTTACCTGGGCGTGGTGTGGTTGGCGATCGGCCTGGTTTACCTGGGTTTCCTGACGCGCGGCTTCTCGCAACAGCCGCCGGAAATGGACTTCCAGGAAGCTGCATAGAAGCGACAGGTCTATTCTTATTGCAATCGGTTCTCGTTTGGGTGCATGATTTTGTGTTACTGTGTAACACATTAATTGCACTCAAACGCCCCGGAGGCACTATGAAAACTGGTATCCACCCCGACTACCGCACCGTGCTGTTCCACGACACCGCCGCCGACGTGTTCTTCCTGATCGGCTCCACGGCCGACAGTGAGCGCACCCACACACACAGCGACGGCAACACGTACCCTTACATCCCGCTGGACGTCTCCAGCGCCTCGCACCCGATCTACACCGGCCAGCAGCGCAAGACTCAGGCCGAAGGCCGGATTGCCGGGTTCAACAAGCGTTTTGCTTCGTTTGGCAGCACCCCGAAAAACGCCGAGGCGTGAGGGATTCACGTTTCACCTCAAAGGCCGCTCCAGCATTGGGAGCGGCTTTTTTTATGCGTTGATATCGCAAGGCCATCACCTTGTAAAAACCAACTAAACTACCTGGTAATCGCCAGGAGGCATTGTCCCAGACCGTAAGGAACGCAGATCGACGATCCGAGGTGTCCCATGGGAGAGTCAGTGACCTTTATCGATGCCAACCGTCCAGTGCTGCTGTTGATCGACGCCCACCCGGATGTTTTGCACAGCCTCAAGCGATTGCTCAGCCTGGAGCCCTTCGAACTGCACAGCGCCACCTGCGCCGCTGATGCCCTGGGCATTCTCGCCACTCAACCCATTGACCTGGTGATGAGCGCCGCGCGTCTGCCGGACATGGATGGTGCCTCGTTGCTGGCGCACATCCACCAACACCACCCGCACACGGTGCGCATCCTGCTGACCGGCGAGACCGACCTGACGCTGATCGTCAAAGCCATTAACGAAGGCCAGATCTATCGTTACCTGAGCAAACCCTGGAACGATGAAGAGCTGCTGCTGGCCCTGCGTCAGTCCTTGGCCCATCAGCATTCGGAGCGCGAACGTGGGCGCCTGGAGCTGCTGATCCAGGCGCAGAACGATGAACTCAAGCAGCTCAACGCCACCCTGGAAAAACGTGTTGCCTCTCGCACCAGTGAATTGCAGCAAACCGCCGATATGCTCGACCTGGCCTACGAAGAGCTCAAACACAGCTACGCCACGGGCACTGAGGTGTTCTCGTTGCTGGCCAACCTGCGCTTACCGCGGGCCAAGCAAACCAACCGGCAAATCATCGAATTGGTGCGCACCTGGTGTGTGGTCCATGGCGTAGATGAGGCCAGTAACCGCGACCTGACCATGGCTGCCGCGCTCTACAACATCGGCAAATTGAGCTGGAGCGACAGCATGATGGCCTCGCCTTCAGACCTGTTGCACAGCAGCGACCGTGAGCGTTATCGCGCTTACGCCACCCAGAGCGAATCGTTGCTGATGACCCTGGAACCGATGAAAGACGCAGCGCGGCTTATCCGCCATCATCAGGAGCGCTGGGACGGCAGCGGTTTTCCCGATCACCTCAAGGGTGACGCGATTCCCGCAGGTTCGCGCCTGTTGAAACTGGCGGTGGACTTTATCGAGCTGCAAAAAGGCCTGATCCTCGAACGCCAGATGAACAGCGACGAAGCGCTGCTCTACATCCGCAAATACGCCGGTCGCCTTTACGACCCTGACATGGTCGAAGATTTTGTTTCAGTCTGCGCCACGTACCTCAATGACGTGACCCTGGGCGACCCCAGCGTCAGGGTGCTGGGCACCCGCGAGCTGGAAGAGGGCATGGTGCTGGCGCGCAACCTCAACGCCGATAACGGCATGCTGTTGCTCAACGCCGGCAAGGTGCTGAACCTGCCGCTGGTGGACAAGTTGATTGCCTTTGAGACGATGGAAGGCGCCAGGTACAGCGTGTTTATCAAAGCAGGGCATGAAGGATTGCTTTGCGAATAACGCACTTTCTGTGATCCTTGCGCCTTTGCATTCAAGGCAGTTTTTACATGACATCGACTATCCGCATCGCCGCCGCGCTGTTGATTGGCAGCGACGGCCAAACCCTGCTGGTGCGCAAGCGCGGCACCCAGGCGTTCATGCAACCGGGCGGCAAGATTGACGCCGGCGAACAACCGGCCCAAGCCCTGGCCCGTGAGCTGTTTGAGGAACTCAACCTGCGCATCGAGCCAAGCCAAGCCGTCTACCTTGGTCACTTCTCGGCCCCTGCCGCCAATGAGCCTGGGTTCACCGTGAACGCCGAGCTGTTCCAGGTGCACATCGATGTAGCGGTGACGCCCGCGGCCGAAATCGAAGAAGTGCGCTGGATCGACCCAGCCGGTGACGGCGGTTTGCAATTGGCGCCGTTGACGCGCGACGTGATCCTGCCGTTTTACCGCGCATCGCTGACCTGCGACGCATGATGGTACGCACGCTTGGCGCCAACGACGCCGAGGCTTATCGGGCGTTGATGCTTGAGGCGTATGGCGCTTATCCGCAGGCGTTCACCTCCAGCGTGGCGGAGCGCGCGCTGATGCCCTTGAGCTGGTGGGAAAAGCGCGTCGACAGCCCGCTGGATCGGCTGCTCGGGGCTTTTGAGGGGGACGCATTGGTCGGCATTGTCGGCCTGGCGTTCGAGCCCCGTGAGAAAGCGCGGCACAAGGTGACCTTGTTCGGCATGTACGTGAACCAGGCTTATCAGCAGAAGGGCGTGGGCCGCCAGCTGGTAGAAGCAGCGCTCAGCGAGGCGCGCCGCCACTCACGCCTCAAGTTGATTCAGCTGACCGTCACCGCCGGCAACGACGCCGCCTTCGCGTTGTACCAGCGCTGCGGCTTCATCCAGTACGGCCTGGAGCCACTGGCGGTGCGCGTGGGCGAGGAGTACTTCGACAAGATCCACATGTGGCGTGAACTGAACGACGGATGATGGCCAATGTGGGAGCGGGCAAGCCCGCTCCCACATTTTTAACCTGTGTCGGCTAGCGCACTGCGCTGACGCCATCGAGGGTGGAAAACGACGTGTCCTTGGCCGTCAGCAAAAAGTCGCGCATGTACGGCGCGTCCAGCATGTCTGCACGAATCCCCGCATACAACGTCGCGAACAGCCCTTTCTCGCCCAACCGCTTGGCCTTCACGTAACCGCGCGAGCTGTACTCATGCAGCGCCCAATGCGGCATGCCGCACACACCACGGCCGCTGGCCACCAGCTGCATCATCATGACGGTGAGTTCCGAGGTGCGCACCTGGGCCGGTTCCACGTCGGCCGGCTCTAAAAAGCGCGTGAAAATGTCCAGCCGATCACGTTCCACTGGGTAGGTGATCAGGGTCTCGGTGAGCAAATCTTCGGGCACGATGTACGATTTGTTCGCCAGTGCGTGCTGGTTGGCCACGGCCAGCATGGCTTCGTAAGTGAACAGCGGCACGTAGGTGATGCCCGGCAATTCCAGCGGGTCGGAAGTCACCACCAGGTCCAGGTCGCCCCGCGCCAGCGCCGGCAGTGGCGCGAAGGCGAAACCGGACGCCAGGTCCAGCTCGACTTCCGGCCAGGCATCGCGGAACTGGTCGATAGTCGGCATCAGCCATTGGAAGCAGCTGTGGCACTCGATGGCCATGTGCAAACGCCCGGCGGTGCCGCCGGCGAGCCGCGCAATATCGCGCTCGGCGCCGCGCAGCAAGGGCAGGGTGGCGTCGGCCAGTTGCAGCAGGCGCAGGCCGGCGCTGGTAAAGCGCAGTGGCTTGGTCTTGCGCACGAACAGCTGCATGCCCAGGCGCTCTTCCAGCTCCTTGAACTGATGGGACAGCGCCGACTGCGTCAGGTGCAGGCGCTCGGCGGCTTCGACCAGGCTGTCGGCTTCGCGCAAGGCGTGCAGGGTCTTGAGGTGACGGATTTCGAGCACGGGCTCTCCATGAAGACGATTTGTGAGAAACAGCAATGGCGTGAGTTTGTCTCATGTTGCAAGGCGTGTCGATCATGACCGCTGGGCGCCGTTCATCAAACTGTCACGCAACTGTGGCAGCGCGCTTGAACAAACTTCATCAGACTCGCGCTCTACTGGGGTTCTGTGTTTCGGTGTTTTTCATGCGCGTGTTGTGTTTACTGGCCGCTCTATTGTTCGGCCTGCCGTCTTTTGCGGCTTCTCGATGTGACGTCAATGTCCCGACGCAAACGGTCGACCTGGCTCAGGTGAGCATCGCCTACCAGAGCATCGGCCGTGCGTCCGACCCTGCATTGCTGCTGGTGATGGGCCTGGGCGGGCAGTTGATCCACTGGCCGGACGAAGTCGTCGTGGCGCTGTGCGAACAAGGGTTTCGGGTGATTCGCTACGACAACCGTGACGTCGGCCTGTCCACGTGGCGCCAGGCACCGGCCAGTGCCAACCTGACCTTCGAAGTGCTGCGCTACAAACTCGGCCTGCCGGTGGCGGCGCCCTACACGCTGACCGACATGGCCGACGACGCCCTGGGCTTGATGGACGCGTTGCAGATCCGCCAATTCCACGTGTTGGGTGCAAGCATGGGCGGCATGATCGCCCAGCACCTGGCGGGCATGGCGCCGCAACGGGTCGAGAGCCTGACGCTGATCATGACCAGCTCCGGCGCCGAAGGCCTGCCGGCGCCGAGTGCGGCGTTGGTGCAGTTGCTGTCGCGGCGCAGCGCGCCCAACCGTGAAGTGGCGCTGGAGCAGCAGGCCGACTTGCTGGCGGCGTTGGGCAGCCCGTTGGTGAAGGACGATCGCCAGGTGTTGCTGCATCAGGCCGCGCTGTCCTACGACCGCGCCTTCAACCCGGACGGGGTCAAGCGCCAGATCATGGCGATCCTCGCCGAGCCCAGTCGTGTGCCGCTGCTCAATCAATTGCGCGTGCCAACGCTGGTGGTGCATGGCACTGCCGACCCGTTGCTGCCGGTGATGCACGGTGTGCATTTGGCCGCGCATATCCAGGGCAGCCAATTGAAGTTGATTCCCGGCCTGGCGCATCGTTTTCAGGAGGCGTTCAAGGCGCCGTTGCTGGCGGCGGTGTTGCCGTACCTGCAAGCCCATCGCGAAGATGCCGCGCACTGGGCGCAGATTGATGTGGGGCAGCCTTCGAAGGTGTTGTGAAGTTGGTGTATCGTGCAACGTTTACGGCGCATCAATGCCAGCGAGGTTGCCCACCATGAGTACTCCCCTGAAAATCGATTTCGTCAGCGACGTGTCTTGCCCCTGGTGCATTATCGGCCTGCGCGGGCTGACTGAGGCGTTGGACCAACTGGGCGCCGAGGTGCAGGCCGAGATTCATTTCCAGCCGTTTGAGCTGAACCCGAATATGCCGGCTATCGGGCAGAACATCGTTGAGCACATCACTGAAAAATACGGCTCCACCGCAGAGGAATCGCAGGCTAACCGTGCACGTATTCGTGACTTGGGTGCGGCGTTGGGCTTTGCGTTTCGCACTGACGGGCAGAGTCGTATCTACAACACGTTTGATGCGCATCGCTTGCTGCATTGGGCCGGGTTGGAAGGGTTGCAGTACAACCTGAAGGAAGCGCTGTTCAAGGCTTATTTCAGCGATGGGCAAGACCCGTCCGACCCTGCGACCTTGGCGATTATTGCTGAAAGTGTTGGGTTGGATGTCACCCGTGCTGCGCAGATTCTGGCTTCCGATGAGTACGCCGCAGAGGTGCGCGAGCAAGAGCAGCTGTGGATTTCCCGAGGGGTGACTTCGGTGCCGACGATCGTGTTCAACGATCAGTATGCGGTCAGTGGGGGGCAGCCGGCTGAGGCCTTTGTTGGGGCGATTCGTCAGATCATCAGTGAGGCCAAGGGCTGATGGGTCTTCGCGGCCTTGTGTACCTGTCCTGATTGAAGCAAAAGCAGATCTGCTTTTCTGTAGGAGCTGGCTTGCCTGCGATGCAGGCACCTCGGTACATCAGGCATACCCAGTTGATGCTATCGCAGGCAAGCCAGCTCCCACATTGACCGAGTACACCTGATGCACTGAGCTTCAAGTGTGGGAGCGGGCTTGCTCGCGAAGGCGGTGGGCCGGCCGCCACCCACCCAGATCCAGCCCATCACTCAAACTTGTAACTGATCGCCGTCTGCACCTGCCCCTGGTTCACATCACCCGTCTGCTTGACGATGGTGCTGTTGGCCGCCGACCCCACCAGGTGCGTCCAACTGGCGCTGGTCAACAATGACCAGTGCGTATCCAGCGGGAATTCAAAACTCTGGGTCAACGTCAGGTTCTGGAAACCCGCACTGGCGTTATAGGCCCGAATGCCCGAAGCCGCAGACTCCTTGTCGTCAACGCCGAAAAAGGTCTGCGTCTGGCGCGCATCGGCAAAGTGCGCCATCAGGCCGGTGCTGCCGATGATGCCGCCACCCAACGGGTAACCCAGCTCGCCGCCGAGTTTGCCCAGCACGCCACTCTGATCACGCCCGCCGCCCACGGCCTGGCCGACCTGCGCGTACACGCGCCAGAACTCGGCCGGGGCGTATTGGATGAAGCCGCCGACTTCCGCCATGTCCGACACATCGCGCAAGCCGCGCAGCGAACCATTGGCCGTGCGGCCCGGCAGGTAATTGATGTAAGGGCCGGCAGTAATGCCGTTGGTGTTCAGCGCGCTCCAGGTCAGGCCGTCGTCGGTGCCCAGGCTGACACTGCCCCAGTCCAGATCGAAGTAGGGAATCGGCCGGGTTTCGTAGCGGCTGCCGGTAGGGTCGTGGGGTTGATAGCTGACACCCGCGCCCACTTCGCCGGTAATGCCGTCGGCCAATACCGTGCTGGAAAAACCCCACAGCCCGAGCAAACCGGCGAATACAGCAGAAGTAACCTTGAACATGGAGCCATTTCCTTATCTGAACATGCGCGCATTCACGCGCGAAGGGCGTCCCTGACGCAAGCACTCATCTTGTTTGTAGCAAGCTACAAAAATTGTAGCTCCTGCGACACAAAACACTCGGGCCATCGGCCAAAACCCCAGCCCTGCGGGCTTTTAGCCAGTTGGCACAATCCCTGCTCTACCCCTCCTGCAAGCGCAAAGAGCGCGATTTTCTCCAAGCCCTCCAACTCAAGGAAAGGCAATGATCCACTGGCATATCGTGTGTGACTTCGACGGGACCATCACCCCAACCGACGTCATCGACAACGTCCTCCAACGCTTCGCCGGCCCCGAGTGGGAAACCATCGAACAGGAATGGCTGGATGGGCATATCGGTTCCCGCGAATGCCTGAGCCGCCAACTGGCGCTGATCAAAGCAACCCCGGCTGAACTGCTGGCGTACTTCGACAGCGTCGAGATCGACCCGGACTTCCCGGACTTTGTCGATCACGTCATGGGCCTGGGCGCGACCATCGAAGTGGTCAGCGACGGCATCGAACAAGGCATCGCGCGCATCCTGTCGCGCAACTACGTGACCTTGCTGCCGATCCTCGCCAACCGCTTGCGCCAGGTCGACCAGAACAGCTGGCGCATCGACTTCCCGTATTCCAGCGATGCCTGCCGTGCCGCCTCCGGCAACTGCAAGTGCAAATCCACCCCGCGCAACAAGCGCGTGCTGGTGATTGGCGACGGCAAGTCCGACATGTGCGTGGCTTCCACCGCCGACTTCGTCTTTGCCAAAGGCAGCCTGGCCGACTATTGCCAGGCCAACAACATTCCTCACGCGCGCTTCGACACCTTCGCCGAAGTGACCGCATTGCTGGCCAAGCTGCCTCAGGGCATCGCGGCCAACGCCACCACCTTTACTGCTGACAACCAGGAACTCTTCCACCATGTCTGATATCCGTATCGCCACTGCCGAAGACCAGATCCTTCTGGATAAAGAAGCCAAGTACTGCTCCTACGGCGACACTGTTCACTACATCGAGCCGCCGCGTATTTTCAGTCGTTGCGAAGGCTCCTACGTGTGGGACACCGAAGACCAGGCCTACCTCGACCTGCAAATGTGGTACTCGGCCGTCAACTTCGGCTACGCCAACCCGCGCCTGAACAACGCGCTGAAACAGCAGATCGACACCCTGCCGCAAATCGCCAGCCAGTACCTGCACAAAGGCAAGATCGAGCTGTCGGAAATGATCGCGGTCGACGCCAAGAAGAAGTTCGGCCTCGACGGTCGCGTGCACTTCAACGTCGGCGGTTCGCAGTCCATCGAAGACTCCCTGAAGGTTGTGCGTAACGCCACCAACGGCAAGAGCCTGATGTTCGCCTTCGAGGGCGGCTACCACGGCCGTACCCTCGGCGCGTCGTCGATCACCTCCAGCTACCGCTACCGTCGCCGTTACGGCCACTTCGGCGAGCGCGCGCAGTTCATCCCGTTCCCGTACCACTTCCGCGGCCCCAAAGGCATGACCAAGGAAGAATACGGCAGCCACTGCGTGCAGCAATTCGCCCGTCTGTTCGAGACCGAATACAACGGCGTGTGGGACCCGAAAGTCGGCCAGAGCGAATATGCAGCGTTTTACGTCGAGCCGATCCAGGGCACCGGCGGCTACGTGATCCCGCCGATGAACTTCTACCGCGAACTCAAGCATGTACTGGACCAGCACGGCATCCTGATGGTGTCCGACGAAATCCAGATGGGCTTCTACCGTACCGGCAAACTGTGGTCGATCGAGCACTTCGACGTGCAGCCGGACGTGATCGTCTTCGGCAAGGCGCTGACCAACGGCCTGAACCCGCTGGGCGGCATCTGGGCCCGTGAAGAGTTGATCAACCCGAAGATCTTCCCACCAGGTTCGACGCACTCCACCTTCGCTTCCAACCCACTGGGCACGGCGGTAGGTTTGGAAATGTTCAAGATGACCAGCGAAGTCGACTACGGCGCGATGGTCATGGCCAAGGGCAAATACTTCCTGGAAGGCCTGCAAGACCTGCAGAAACGTTTCCCGATCATCGGCGACGTCGATGGCCTGGGCCTGGCCCTGCGCTGCGAAATCTGTGGCCCGGATGGCTTCACGCCAGACAAGGCGACCCTGGACTACATGGTCGAAGAAGGCATGAAGGGCGACATGGTCGTCGATGGCCAGAAACTCGGCTTGATCCTCGACGTGGGCGGCTACTACAAAAACGTGATCACCCTGGCGCCGTCGCTGGAAATCAGCTACCCGGAAATCGACCTGGGCTTGAAGCTGCTCGAGCAACTGCTGGTACGGGCGACCAAACGGTGAATGCCTCCGGGATCGACCTCGGTGAAGGTGATGCCGGCTTCGTTCTCGGTGAAGGTCCGGTCGGGATCCTGTTGATCCACGGCCTGACCGGCACCCCGACGGAATTGCGTCAGGTCGCCAAAGGCTTGGCCAAGGCGGGTAACTGCACGGTGTACGTGCCCACCCTGGCCGGACATTGCGGCGACAACAGCGACCTGCAGGCCACCGGCTGGCTGGACTGGTACGAAGGCGTGCGCAACACCTTCGTGCAGGTCAAGCAACGTCACGAGCAAGTGTTTGTCGGTGGCTTGTCCATGGGCGCGGTGATGTCGATGTACGTGGCCGCCGAACACCCTGGGCAAGTGGCCGGGCTGTTGATGTATTCCACCACCTTGAAGTACGACGGCTGGAGCATTAACAAACTGGCATTCTTGACGCCGTTGTTAATGAAGATTCCTTTCGGCGTACACATCTGCCGCTTCGAAGAGAAGCCGCCTTACGGCATCAAGAACGAGCGCCTGCGGGCCATCGTCGAGCGTCAGATGAAGGAAGGGGAGAGCAGTGAAGCCGGTTTGCTGACCATGGAAGGCATTACGGTGCGCGAGTTGCACCGCATGAACGCCGTGGTCAAGAAACGCATGCCCGAGGTCAAGGTGCCGGCGCTGGTTTTGCACTCCATTGAGGACGACATCACCAGCCGCTGGAATGCCGATTACGTGGAGCGCCATTTGGGCGGCCCCGTGACCAAGATTCTGTTGGACAACTGCTACCACATGATCACCGTCGACCTGCAATACCGACGCGTGATCGAGTTGAGCGCCGAGTTTGTCGAGCAACATGCCGAGGCTATCCAGGCGCCCGTAGACTATCGACAGCGGGCTTAAGCCTAAGGACGCGACGTGATCACCGCTCAAGCCTTCTCGACTATCCGGGCCATCCAGCGCAGTGCCTGGAACGACTGTTTTCCCGGTGCTCTGGAGGATTGGGATTTTTACGTCGCCGTGGAAAACGCGGCCATTGATGACTTTAAATGGCGCTACCTGGCGGTTTACGAAGATGAAACGCTGGTGGCAGTGGCCGCCGCGTTCATCACCCATTATCGCCTCGACACCACGGTGTCGGGCGCCGGCAAGCGTTTTACCGAACGCCTGGAGCGACTGTGGCCGGGTGTTTTACGCTTGCCGCTGTATGCCATTGGCTCGCCGATAGCCGAGCGTTGCGATGCAGGTATTGCAAGCGGCGTACCCCAGACGCGACGCCCAGTGTTGCTCAAGCAGTTGCTGCAAGCCGCGCGACAGGATGCCAGTGCCTTCGGGATTGGCCTGGTGGCGGTCAAAGATGTACCGACCGACGACTCGCACTGGGCGACCAGTTGCCGCAGCGCAGGTTTCCAGAGCATGCCGAGTTTGCCCAGCGGTCTGCTCTCGGTGCCCTACGGTTCGGTAGACGCCTACCTTGGCTCGTTGTGCAAATCGACGCGCAAGGACCTGCGCCGTAAACTACGTGCGCCGGGCCCGCGCGTGGAGTGGCGGCGCAATATTGATGATGTGTTGCCGGATGTCATGCGCTTGTACGAGGACACGCTCGAACGCTCGCAGCTGCAGTTCGAACGTTTGCCGGCGCGTTACTTCACCGGCATCCTCGAACGGCTTGAAGGGCGTGCGGTCTGTGTTCTTTATTGGGTGGACGAGCACCTGGTGGCGTTCAATCTGATCCTGCTGGACCAGCACCGCCTGATCGACAAGTTTTTTGGCCACGACATGGCATTCAGCCGCGAATACAACCTGTACTTTCGCAGTTGGCTGACCAACGTCGAATACTGTATTCAGCACAATATCCCTGTGTACGAGTGCGGTCAGGAAGGGTATGCCAGTAAGCTGCGCCTGGGGTGCGAGTTCCAAGGCAACAGCATGTTCTTCCGTCACCGTAACCGGCTGGTCAACAGCCTGCTCAAGCTCGTGAAAATGTACCTGAGACCGGACCGTTCCGACCCTGCCATGGCTGCTGCGATAAGCGAAACCTGATGATCACCAAAACCCGCCAGAAAGCCCGCCCCTTTGCCATTTCGCGCTGGAGCGTCCAGCGCAAGCTGGTGCTGGCGTTCTGGCTGGTCAGCGTTATTCCCACCATGATCGCCGCCGAGCTGGCGGCGACCACGCTGTCGCAGATTTTCGACAGCAACGTGCGTATCTGGCTGCAAGAGTCGACCAAGATCGTCAAGGACGAAATCGGCGACATCCTTCATGACAACGCGCGCATGGCCAAGCTGTTCCTGCGCTACACCAGCCCGCCTTCGAACAAGCAGGCCGCCAAGCACGACCGGCTGACCGCCGACATTGCCGACGCCACGGACATCGACGTGGTCGCGCTGATTCGCGTGAGTGATCACAAGGTCGTGTTCAGCACGGCCTCCGACGATGTGGTCAAGCAGATCGACCTGACCAGCAACGCCGTCCTGCAAACCGTGCAGGTGGCGGGCGTGAGTACGGGCCTGGTGGTCTCGACCTTCGAAACCACCCAGGAGGGCGTCGACTACCTGCTGTTGGTGGCGACGTACCTGGACAGCAGTTTCCTCACCAGCGTGGCCGATGTGCATTCCCTCGACCTGCGCCTGTACCTGGCCAATCCGTCGGGCTTTAACGAAATCTTCTCGACCCAGCGTTTCGAAAACCACCCCTCGCGCATTCCCAAGGACGTCGAAACGGCCATGCGCGCCACCAAGCAGCCGAGCGAGCAGTTCACCAACAACTACAGCGGTCTGTATTGGCCCATCTTCAATGATGCCGGCGACCTGCAAGGGGTGATCTTCAGCGGCCTGCTACGCCATACCAGCCTGGTCGGGCTGGTGAATCAGAGCAACCTGTTCGTGCTGATTTTCCTGCTCAGCTCGGCGTTGTCCCTGGGCGCCGGCGTGCTGGTGTCGCGGCGCCTGACCAAACCGCTGCGTGATTTGTCCCAAGGCGTGGACGCGGTGATCTCGGGGCATTACGAACACCGCGTATTGGTGAGTGGCGGCGATGAGCTGGCGCAGTTGAGCAGCACCTTCAACCACATGACCGAGCGCCTGGGCGAGCTGCATCACCTTGAAGCCCAGTTGCGCCGTCGCGATCGGCTGCACGCCCTGGGCGAAGTCGCCATGGGCCTGGCTCACGAGATCCGCAACCCGCTGGGCATCATCAAGACCGCGACCCAACTGTTGCACCGTCGCGCCGACCTGGCGGAAACCGACAAGCGCCATCTGGAATACGTGATCAGCGAGGTCAGCCGCATCAACGACCTGATCACCGAATTCCTCGATTTTGCCAAACCCAACCCGCCGCTGCGTGTACTGCAGCCGGCGCGAGCGTTGGTCGAAGAGATTCTCGGTTTCTGCAGCCCGGAACTGTCCACGCATAACATTGACGCGCAGATTGACGACCAGGCACCCGGTGCGACGATCTATGCCGATGCCAAACAGCTCAAGCAGGCGTGCCTCAACCTGATTCTCAACGCCATCGACGCGATGCCCGAAGGCGGACGCCTGACCCTGGGCATTCGCAGTGTCGACGGCAACACGGTGATCAGCATCGCCGACACCGGCCAGGGCATCCCGGCGGATATGATCGAGCGGATCTTCACACCGTTCGTCACCACCAAGGCCTCGGGCACGGGCCTGGGCCTGGCAAAAGTCTATTCGATCATGGAAAGTCACGACGGCAGCATTGAATGTGCCAGTGAGAAAGATGCCGGCGCCACCTTCAGCCTGTACATTCCGGCCCAGGGTGATGACGACGGCGACGATGAGGATGGTCATGACGCATAACGTATTGGTAGTCGACGACGAGCCCAAGCTCTGCGACTTGTTGTCGTCGGCCCTGAGCCAGAACGGCATTCAGGTATTTACCGCAAGCAACGGCCTGCACGCGCTCAAGGTGCTGGAACAGGAAGACATCGACCTGGTGATCAGTGACTGGCGCATGCCCGGCATGGACGGCCCGGCGCTGCTGGCCGAGATCAAGGTGCGTTTCCCGGATTTGCCGGTGATCGTGATGACCGCCTACAGCACGGTGAAAAACGCCGTGCAATCAATGCGCAACGGCGCCTATGACTACATTGCCAAGCCGTTCGACATCGACGAACTGGACATCACCGTCGCCAAGGCCTTGCAGTTTCGCGACATCATGCGCGACAACGCGCGGCTGCGCGCCGAACTCGATCACCATGCGCAGTTCGACAGCCTGGTGGGTGACAGCCCGGCGTTTCGCCAAGTGCTGCATGCAATCGATTCGGTGCGTGACAGCAACGCCACCATCCTGCTGACTGGCGAAAGCGGCACCGGCAAGGAAATGGTCGCGCGCGCGATCCACAAACACGGCAGCCGTGCCGACAAGCCATTTGTAGCGGTCAACTGCGCGGCGATTCCGGAAGGCTTGCTGGAAAGTGAAATGTTTGGCCATCGCAAGGGCGCCTTCACCGGCGCCGTGGCGGATCGGGTCGGGCGCTTTATGCAGGCCGACAAGGGCACGTTGTTTCTGGATGAGGTGGGCGATATGCCCCTGGCGTTGCAGGCCAAGATTCTGCGCGCGTTGCAGGAGCGGGTGATCGAGCCGGTGGGCGACCCGCGCGAGCGCAAGGTGGACGTGCGGGTGATCGCCGCCACCAACAAGAACCTGCTGGACGCGGTGGTCAATAAAGAGTTTCGCGAAGACCTGTATTACCGTCTGAATGTGTTTCCGATCCCGCTGCCGGCCCTGCGCGAACGCGCCGAGGACATCGTGCCCCTGGCCCGGCACTTTGCCCAGACCCTGAGCGCCACCGCCGGCAAACGCATCACCGGGTTCAGCCCGGAGGCCTTGCAGGCCATGGCGGCTTACAACTGGCCGGGAAATATCCGCGAGCTGCAAAACTGCGTGGAGCGCGCAACCATCGTCGCCGCCAAACCGGTGATCGAAGACATCGACCTGCCGGCCTACCTGTTTGCTTCAAAACCGGCAGAGGACGGCGTCACGGCGCTGCTCGGTGACAACCCTGGCGTGCCTGCGGACCTGGACGCGGCGCTGGCGGACGTCGAGAAAACCTACATCCTGGCGGCGTTGCACGAGAGCAACGGCGTGCAGGCTGCGGCGGCGGCGAAGATCGGGATTTCAGAGAGAAGCTTCTGGTATCGGTTGAAAAAGCTGGGGATTCAAGTGGACAAGATCGTGCGTTGATCTATCAGGCTCACCACTGATCCAAATGTGGGAGCTGGCTTGCCTGCGATAGCGGTGTATCAGCCAACTCAGCTGGCACAGACAGACCGCTATCGCAGGCAAGCCAGCTCCCACATTTTTTACCCCGGTGTGTCAGGTATGGAGGCGAACCCACACACTCACCAACACCGTCGCCGCCATCAGCCACGCCACCGCCGCCACGGCGAGTGACGCCTCCAGGCGCAGGCGGTCGACCATCACATACAGCGTCGCCAAATACACAAAATACGGAATGATCGACCACATCCCAAACACGATGGTGGTCTTCAGGTCCTCCACCGAGCGGCCCTTGCCGACGATGTAGTGCGCAATCAACGCAAAGGTCGGAAACAGCGGCACCAGCCCCGCGATGTAATAGTTTTTGGTCTTGGCCAGCGCCGCCAGGATCAACACCACCGCCGCGCCAATGGCGGCCTTCAGCAATAGATCCATCAGTGGCTCAACCCGTATTTCTTGACCTTGTCGAACAGGGTGGTCTTGGCCATTCCCAGTTCCAGGCTGGCCTGGGTCAGGTTGCCGCCGCTGCGCTGCAGGGCATCGTTGAGCAGGTTGCGCTCGAAGGCTTCCACCGCTTCGGTGAAGGCCAGGCCGTGGTTGCTGTTGCCGCTGCCGCTTTTCTTGAAGGCGGGCAAGCCCAGGGCAAAGCGCTCGGCGACGTTGCGCAGTTCGCGCACGTTGCCTGGCCAGTCGTGGCTCATCAGCGTCGACACGGTCTGGTTGTCCAGCTCCGGCGCGGTGCGATCAAAGCGCAAGGAGGATTGCTGCAGGAAGTGCTCGAACAACTGCAGAATGTCTTCGCGACGTTCGCGCAACGGCGGCAGTTCCAGGGTCACCACGTTGAGGCGGTAGTAAAGGTCGCTGCGAAATTGGCTGGCGCGGCTCAGCTCATCGAGGTCGGATTTGGTGGCGGCGATCACCCGGCAATCCACCGCCACGCTCTGGTTCGAGCCCAGCCGTTCAAGGGTGCGTTCCTGCAACACCCGCAGCAGTTTGATCTGCAGGTTGATCGGCATGCTTTCCACTTCATCGAGAAACAGTGTGCCTTCGTGGGCGTGCTCGATCTTGCCGATGCGCCGTTTGCCGGCGCCGGTAAAGGCGTTGGCTTCGTGGCCGAAAATCTCGCTTTCGAACAGGTTTTCCGGCAGGCCGCCGCAGTTCAAGGCAACGAACTGATGGGCATGGCGCCGGCTGAAATCATGCAGGCAGCGTGCGACCAGTTCCTTGCCGGTGCCGGTCTCGCCTTCGATCAGCACGTTGGCCGAGGTGTCGGCGACGTTGGCGATCAGTTCGCGCAGGTTCTGCATCGCCGGCGAGCGGCCGATGATGCGGCCCTCCAGCGAGTCACGCTCGGCCAGTTGGCGGCGCAGCGACCACACTTCTCGCGCCAGCCCGCGTTGCTCCAGGGCGCGGCGCGCCACGTCGACCAGGCGTTCGGGGGAGAAGGGTTTTTCCATGAAGTCGTAGGCGCCATTGCGCATGGCCCCGACGGCCATCGAAATATCACCGTGCCCGGTAATCAGCACCACCGGCAGGCTTTTATCCAGCGCTTTGAGGCGGGTCAGCAGCTCGAGGCCGTCGATGCCCGGCAGGCGAATGTCGCTGATGACGATGCCGGCAAAGTTCTCGCCAATGCGCTTGAGAGCTTCTTCAGCACTGCCCACGCCCACGCTGGGAATGTCTTCCAGCGCCAGGGCCTGTTGGCAGCCGAGCAGCACATGGGGATCGTCCTCGACGATCAGAACGGTGAGGTCGTCTTTTGCGGCTGGGGTGTCTGTATTCATGTCGACTCAGCTTTTTGAGTGCCCACCAGCGGCAGGCACAAGACAAAGGCAGTACCACCGCTGGCCGGATGTTCCACGGCAAGGTTGCCGCCGGTGGCCGCCGCGAGGCTGGCGGAAAGGGTCAGGCCCAAGCCCAGGCCTTGTTCGCCGGGTTTGGTGGTGAAGAACGGTTCGAATAAATGCTTGCGCGTTTCGGGGTCGATGCCATGCCCGTTGTCGCGTACGTGCAGGCGGTACCTGCCCTCAAGCACCTGGCCATCCAACCACAGTTCGGGCGCAGGTTGCGCCTGCATCGCGTCCAGGGCGTTGCCGATCAGGTTGACCAGGATCTGCTCCAGGCGCGTCTGGTCGATCTGCAATTGAGCGTTGGCGAAGTCGCGGTGCACGGTCAGCGGCAGGCCGTCGAGACGAGCGCCGAGCACCTGGAACGCGGCGTCCACAGCTTTACCGAGGTTGGCTTCGCCCTGGTCATCACCGCGCCGTGCAAACGAGCGCAGGCTGGCCGTGATGCGGCCCATGCGATCGATCAGTTCATTGATGGTCTTGAGGTTGGCACTGGCGGTGTCGAGCGCGCCACGTTCGAGGAAGCGCACGGTATTGCCCGACAGCGTGCGCAGCGCCGCCAGCGGCTGGTTCAACTCATGGGCGATGCTGGTGGACATCTGGCCGATGGCGGCGAGTTTGCCGGCCTGTACCAGTTCGTCCTGGGCGCGGCGCAAGGTTTCTTCGGCCTGGCGCCGTTCGCGAATCTGGCCCTTGAGCCGTTCGTTGCTGGCACGCAGGTCGGCGGTGCGTTCGGCAATCCGCCGCTCCAGCTGGCTGTTGGCTTCCTGCAAGGCTTCCCGCGCGGCGAGGCGAGTGGCGATCACCTTGCGGCGTTCGTTCCAGGCGATCAGCAAAAACGCCACCAGGCCGAATGCGACAGCGACCAGAATGCCCTGGTTGATCGCCGCGCGGCGCAGCTCATTGAGCGGCGTCAGCAGGGTGAAATTCCACGGCGTGTCGTTGAGCGGGCGGGTTTGCGCGAGGTAGCTGACTTCGTGCTCGTCGTTGACCACTTCGCTGTTGGCCGGGAAGGTCAGCTTTTCGGTGCCCTCATTGAGTCGCTCACGGGCCAGCGGTTCCAGCTCGTTAAGCGTCGCCCAGTAATATTGCAGGCTGTGGGCCAGGCGTTCTTTGGTGTCGTCGCTCAGCGGGCGCACGGCCTTGAGCCGGCGGGCCGGGTCGCTGGAGAGGATGATGATGCCGTTCTCGTCGCTCACGAACGCTTCGAGGCGCGCACGCTGCCAGCGCTCTTCGAGGGCTTCGAGGCGCACTTTGACCACGGCGACGCCGATGATCTTGCCGTGTTCTTCCAGGCCGTGAGCCAGGTAGTAGCCGGGCTCGCCGTTGGTGCTGCCGATGCCATAGAAGCGGCCCGGCTGGCCGCGCACGGCATTCTGGAAATAGGCGCGAAAGGACAGGTCTTCACCCTGGTAACTGTCGGCATCGCGCCAGTTACTGGTGGCCAGCACGCGGCCGGTGGTGTCCATCACGTAGATGGCCCGACTGCGACTGCGTCGGTTCAGGCCTTCGAGGTAATCATTGACCGTCTGCCGGGTTTCCTGGTTCGGGTCGGCCAGCAGCGTGGAGACGCTGGATTCGAGCTCCAGCAGGCTGGGCAGGTAGGTGTATTTGCTCAGTTCGCTTTCGACGGTGCGCGCGTGCAGCTCCAACTGGCGTTCGCCGTTGTCGCTGAGGGTACTGATGCCGTAATACTCACTGACCCAGAAGCCGATATAACCCAAGCCGATCATCAAGGCGATGATCAACGGCGGCAGGAACAGTTGGCGAATCAGACGAGGTTTCACGGCAAGTGATGGCGGTGCGGCGCGAAATTGGTTGGGGTCGCATTTCATCACAGTTGCCTTGGGTCAACCAGAGCTGTCAGCCCTGCCGCGAACCGGTTCATGTGGGAGCTGGCTTGCCTGCGACAGGATCTCCTCGGTGTCACTGATAGACCGAGGTGTCTGCATCGCAGGCAAGCCAGCTCCCACACAAAACGGTTCCCACAGAGAGAACGAAGCCGGTTTTAGTGCTGCAGGATTTTCTCAAGGAAGTGCTGCGCGCGTTCGGAGCGGGCGCTGATGTCGCCGAAGAACTCCTCCTTCGGGCAGTCTTCGATGATCTTGCCGGCGTCCATGAAGATCACGCGGTCGGCCACTTTGCGCGCAAACCCCATTTCGTGGGTGACGCACATCATGGTCATGCCTTCGTGGGCCAGTTGCACCATCACGTCGAGCACTTCGTTGACCATTTCAGGGTCCAGCGCCGAGGTCGGTTCGTCGAACAGCATGACGATCGGGTCCATGGCCAGGGCGCGGGCAATCGCCACACGTTGTTGCTGGCCGCCGGAAAGCTGGCCCGGGTGCTTGTGGGCGTGTGCCGAAAGGCCGACGCGCTCAAGCAGTTGCAGGCCCTTTTTGGTGGCTTCTTCCTTGCTGCGGCCGAGCACCTTGATCTGCGCGATGGTCAGGTTTTCGGTGATGGTCAGGTGCGGGAACAGTTCGAAGTGCTGGAACACCATGCCCACGCGCGAGCGCAGTTGCGGCAGGTTGGTCTTCGGGTCGGCGATGGAGGTGCCATCCACCACCACGTCGCCTTTCTGGAACGGTTCCAGTGCGTTGACGCACTTGATCAGGGTGGATTTACCCGAGCCGGAAGGCCCGCACACCACGATCACTTCGCCTTTTTTAACCTCGGTGCTGCAATCGGTCAGCACCTGGAAGTCGCCATACCACTTGTTGATGTTCTTGATAGAGATCATACGGCAAACCTTTTTTGCAGACGCTTGACCAGCAGCGAGGCGGAAAAGCTGATGATGAAGTAGACGACACCGGCGAAGATCAGGAACTCATTGGAGCGGCCAATGATGTCGCCGTTGGAGCGGGCGGAGTTGAGGAAGTCCACCAGGCCCACGGTGTAAACCAGCGAGGTGTCCTGGAACAGGATGATCGACTGTTGCAGCAGCAACGGGGTCATCTTGCGGAACGCCTGGGGCAGGATGATCAGACGCATGGTCTGGCCATAGGTCATGCCCATCGCCTGTGCGGCGGCCATCTGGCCCTTGGGGATCGACTGCACGCCGGCCCGCACGATTTCACAGAAGTACGCGGCTTCGAACATCATGAAGGCCACGACGCAGGAGGTGAACGCACCGATCGGGGTGTCTTCGCCTGTGATCCAGCGCAACACGAACGGCACCGCCAGGTAGAACCAGGTGATCACCAACAGCAGCGGGATCGAGCGGAAGTAGTTCACGTAGGCGCCGGCCAGACGCGACAGCAGTTTGCTGGACGACAGGCGCATCAGCGCCAGCATCGTCCCCAGCGCGATACCGCCGATCACACCCATGACCATCAACTGCAAGGTCATGACCATGCCGTTCCACAGGCCGGGAATGGCGGGGATGATGCCGCTGAAATCGAAGTCCATTATTTACCCCCCACGGAGATCAGGCCGGGCACCGCGACTTTCTTCTCGACCACGCGCATCAGCAACATCAGGCTCATGTTCAGGGTGAAGTAGATCAGCGTGGCCAGGGTGAAGGCTTCAAACAGGTTGGCCGAGAACTCGGCAGTCTGTTTGGTTTGCGCCAGCAGCTCCATCAAACCGATCAAGGACGCCACGGAGGAGTTCTTGAACACGTTGAGAAATTCCGAGGTAAGCGGCGGAATGATGATGCGGTACGCCTGGGGCAGCAGCACGTTCCAGTAGATCTGCGGCAGCTTGAAGCCCATGGCGCGTGCGGCAGATTCCTGGCCGCGTGGCAGCGCCTGGATGCCGGTACGCACTTGTTCACACACACGGGCGGCGGTGAACAGGCCCAGGCACACGACGACGCTCAGGTAGGCCGAGGTAGTCGGGTTGAGGTCTTGTTTGTACCAGTCCTGCAGGTTTTGCGGCAGCAGATCGGGTATCAGGAAGTACCAGATAAACAGCTGAACCAGCAGCGGCACGTTACGAAACAGTTCCACGTAGCAGGTTGCGATGCCCGATACGATGCGGTTTGGCACGGTGCGCATGACGCCCAGAATGGACCCCAGCAACAAGGCGATAATCCATGCCACGACAGCGATGGCGATGGTCCAGCCCAAGCCGGCGATGTACCAGTCGAGATAAGTCTCGCTGCCCACGCCAGTGGACTTGAAGAACACGCCCCAGTCCCAGTTGTAATTCATTAGGGTCTCCCCTCGAAATCGATCGATGTACAAGCACCCGCTTGGGGAAGATCCTTTCCCGCCCGACGTTGAACGCCAGGCACACGCGATCGGCTCGAAAACCGCCAGGTCGAGTGTTCCAAATTAAAGCCAGCAGGTAGTAACAGACGCCTGAGGGAGGGTTGGCTCCCTCAGGAGACAAGCTTAGTCAGGTATCAGATTTTTACGTCAGGGGCTGGTTTGTCGCTTGGGTTAGCGATCAGCTCCTTAACCTTGTCGCTCATCGGGAAGTTCAGGTTCAGGCCTTTTGGAGGAATCGGGCTCTCGAACCACTTGCTGTAGATCTTGTTGATTTCGCCGGATTTGTACAGGCCGACGATGGCGTCATCGACAGCCTTTTTGAAGGCCGGGTCGTCTTTACGCACCATGCACGCATAGGCTTCGAAGGACTGTGGCGTACCGGTGATGACCCAATCGTCCGGCTTCTTGGCCTTGGCTTCTTCGCCTGCGAGCAGGGCGTCGTCCATCATGAAGGCGACGGCGCGGCCGCTTTCCAGCATCTGGAAGGATTCGCCGTGGTCTTTGGCGGAGATGACGTTCATGCCCATTTGCTTGTCGGCGTTCATCGCTTTGATGATGCGCTCGGACGTGGTGCCAGCGGTGGTCACGACGTTTTTGCCTTTCAGGTCGGCAAAGTCAGCGTAGGACGGCTTGCCATCCTTGTCTTTCTTGACCAGCAGGCGGGTGCCGATTTCGAACATGTTGACGGTGAAATCAACTTGTTGAGCGCGTTCGGCGTTGTTGGTGGTGGAGCCGCATTCGATATCCGCGGTGCCGTTCTGGATCAGCGGGATACGGGTTTGCGAGGTGACCAGGTTGTATTTGACCTTCAGATCGGGTTTGTTCAGGTCTTTTTTCAGGGCTTCAACGATGGCCAGTTGAATGTCGTGGGAGTAGCCCACGGGTTTGCCCGAGCCATCCGCGATGTAGGAGAACGGAATGGAGCTGTCGCGGTGAGCGAGAGTGATAGTGCCGGAGTCGTTGATTTTCTTCAGTGTGCCGGTGAGTTCGGCGGCGAAAACTGGAGTGCTGATCAGAGCAGCAGCGATAGCTGCGCCCAGGATATGGGGAACGATGCGCATCAATACTTCCTCGACATTTGTTTTTTTTATGAAGCCGGCTAAACGGCTCTCTTTTGTACAGCGAATGCCCGTGACGGCTCCTGAAGCGTCGCAGGCAATCGTCAGGGAGTGTAGAGCATGAGTCGTGCCATACCAGGGATAAAAGGTTATCTGGTTGATTTATATGGGGATTAAGTTTGCGCGGCGGGAGGGGTTTGGTGGTTTGGTCCGGCAAACCGAATGGTTCGGGGTGTGGTGTTCGGAAAACCGAATGGCTTTGGGGAGGCGGTGTATATGCGTTGCTGCGGTAACGGCGGCTGGCGATTCCGCTCTTACAGCGGGTCACTTTTGGCAAACGCAGAGCACGGCGGCCTGGTAGCCGACCTGAGTGGTAGAGGCAAAAGCGGATCAAAAGCACAGCAACACATTTCTATCTGAAGCACAGAGCTCCAAATGTGGGGAGCGGGCTTGCCCGCGAATGCGGTTTGTCAGTCAGGTCATGTGTTGCTGACCCACCGCCTTCGCGAGCAAGCCCGCTCCCACAATTTGACCGAGTTCATCTGCCACCACCGCACTGCTTTGCTTTTCTGTGGGAGCTGGCTTGCCTGCGATGCAGGCAACTCGGTGTATCAGGCATAACCAGTTGATGCCATCGCAGGCAAGCCAGCTCCCACATTTGATTGAGTTCAGGTTCCAAAATCAGGTCGGCTACCAGGCCGCCGTGCTTTGCTTTTGATTTTGATCTTAGGCACACCGAGTCTAAGCGAGGTGCCGAGTGGTGGGGCAAGAGCCTTTTGGTTACTTTTGGGCTCTTTTCAAAAGTGACCCGCCGTAAGAGCGGAACCCATATCAGTCATCACCCAAACAACGGATATACCCCCCAAAACAACCCCCCAATCAGAACGTATAGTCGGCCGAAACAACCGCCGCACGCCCATCACCCGGCACCGCCCAGCCGTTGTTACGGATGCGCGTCAGGTATTCCTTGTCGAACAGGTTGTTGACGTTCAACTGCAGGTTCAACTGTTTGTTGACCTTGTAGCCGAGCATCGCGCGCTGCACGGCGTAGCCCGGCGCAGTCGGTGCCCCGGCGGCGCTGACCAGGTACTGCTTGGATTGCGCCGTGATGCCGTAGCCCACCTGAAAGTCGTAGGGCAGGTCGTACACCGTCCAAAGACTGGCCGCATGTTTGGGCGTGAACGGCAGCGGCTCGCCTTTCTGCGCGTCGAAACCGGTGGTGGCCAGGGTGAAGTCGCTGGCGCTGCGCAATACGCGGGTATCCAGGTAGGTGTAGTTGGCGAAGACCTTCCACTTGTCCGTGATCGCACCGCTCAAGCCGAGTGCCACGCCGTCTGCACGTGCTTTACCGTCGAGCGATTGCATGCCGCTCAGGTTGGTTGGGTCGGGATCGGCGACTTTGTAGTTGGTGCGGTCATTGCGAAAGATCGCGCCGGTGAACGACAAGGCATTGTCGAGGAAGTCCCACTTGGTGCCGATCTCATAGCTGACGGCGGTTTCCGGGGCAACGTTGCAGTTGTTGGTGGGCGCGCTGGACGTTTTGGCCGGGGTGAAGCAGCCACCATTGACGCTGGCTTGCGACGGCGTCTTGCTGTTGCCGTAGGCGATGTAGAAACTGCCGTTTTCCACCGGTTTGTACACCAGTGCCAGGCGATAGGACGTCAGGTCGTCCGCTTGGCCGTAGCGAACGCCGGGCGTTTCCACGCCGGTGCTGGAGTAGGCATTGGTGACCGAGCTGCCGGCGTTGTGCTCGTAACGCAAACCGCCGTTGATTTCCCATTGCGGGTTGAGTTTGAGCGTGTCGAAGGCGTAGGCGGCGCGGTTGTTCAGCGCGCCGTCGACGTGGGCCGCACGGGTGAAGTTGACGGGGCCAGTCCAGTCCGAGTTGGGATCGCTGAAGCTGACCGGCGGCGGAACGATCGTGCTGCCGTTGCTGTTGGTCAGCCATTTGCCGGTATCCGCCTCGTATTCCTCGCGGCTGATGGCGATGCCGGTGACCAGTGTGTGGTCGATGAAGCCCGTGCTGAAGTGATTGGTTACGTCAGTCTGGTTGGTGAACATTTTGTTCTGGGTGTTGCGCTCGTTGCCCAGCGAACCGCCGCTTGGCTGGAAATAGCCAGGCTTGAGGCCGGCGGCGCAGGGCGCGCCCGTTATCTGGGTGCCGCTGGCCAGGCAGCCGGCCTGGGCACCTTCGGGGCCGGAGGCGCGCAGGTCCTGGCGCACGCGCTCGACGCGGGTGAAGTTGCGCACTGACACGGCGTCGTTGAAGTCGTGTTCAAGTTTCAGGCTGAACGCGTCCGAGGTGATCTGCTGGTCATTGATGTTGTGGTAACCGTAGTAGTCGCTCCAGCCCACACCCGGCATCGGTTTGCCGTTGTAGATGGGGATGCCGTACTGCGGCGTGTTGTCATCTTTCTGGTGTTCATAACTGACGGTAACGCGCGTCGGCGTGCCCAGGCCAAAGGCGATGGAGGGCGCAATGCCCCAGCGCGAGTAATCTTCATAATCGCGGCCCGGCACATCGTTACCATGCGCCATCAGGTTGAGCCGGAACGCGGTGGTGTCGTTGAGTTGCTGATTGGTGTCCAGCGTGGTGCGCTTGTAGTTATCGGTGCCGATGCCGGCGCTGATCGTGGTTTTGTCGCGTAATTCCGGCTGCTTGGACACCAGGTTGATGGTGCCGCCGACCGCGCCGGAACCTGAATACACCGAACTTGCACCGCTGACGACTTCGACCTGTTCCAGGTTGAACGGGTCGGTGCGGCTGTATTGCGCGCTGTCGCGCACGCCGTCGACGTAGATGTCGCCGCTGGCCGAGAAACCGCGCAGGTTGATGCTGTCGCCGTAACCGCTGCCGCCTTCGCCGGCGCCGAAGGTAATGCCCGGCACGGTGCTGAGCACGTCGCGCAGGGTCAGCAGGTTTTGATCATGAATGACTTCCTTGGGCACCACGGTAATCGTCTGCGGTGTATCACGCAGCGCCTCGGTGTACTTGGGGGAGGAAGGCGCTACGGGGTTGTAAGCGCTCTGGCTTGGGGCCTGACCTTCGATACTGGTCGCGCCGAGCTCAATTACACCTGTGCCGTCATCCGCAGTCTGCGCTGCATAGCTGAATCCTCCTTGCGCAGCCACTGCCAAGCCCACCGCCGACGCGAGCAAATGCCGCGATGAATGGGGGGCAGAACTGATCCCGGTAGCCATTGAATAGTCTCGTGTTGTTGGAATTGAGAGGTGATCGTAATTGATAAACGATCTCAAATGTAATACTTTGTAACAGGATGATTCATGAAATTTTTGTCAGTTTGAGAGAGTGCAGACGAGCATGCAGAGCACGCGGCCAGGCAATGAATCGGGTGAAATCGGTGATAACCCGCGCGCATATGCGCGTTGGGTGATGCAGGCTGCGCAATTGGGTGATGCCGATGCGCAGGCGACCTTGGGTCAGCTGTTGCTGGATGGTCGGGGCATACAAAAGGACGAAGCGTTGGCGCTGAGCTGGTTTCGCATCAGCGCACGTCAGGGCCACCCGATGGCGATCAACATGATCGGGCGCTGCCTGGAAAACGGCTGGGGTTGCGAAATCGACCTGCCGGACGCCGCCGTGCATTACCGCAAAGCTGGCGACCTTGGGCTGGATTGGGGGCTGTATAACTACGGCCAGTTGCTGACGCGCGGTCGCGGTGTGGAGCGCGACCTTGTCGCCGCGTATGAGTTATTCGGGCAGGCAGCCGCTAAAGGGCACGCCAAATCGATGAACCTGCTGGGGCGGTTTCACCATGAGGGCGTCGTTGTGCCCAGGGATGTGCAACTGGCGCGGCAGTGGTATCAGCGCTCAGCCGAGGCGGGCGATTTTCGCGGGCAATACAACCACGCTGCCGAGCTGGCCGAAACCGGCGATGAGCGCCAGGCCTGCCTGTGGCTGGAGCGCGCGCTGGCAACGGCAACGCCGGGTTTTTTGCAGGCGGCTTATCCGGTGTTGCTGGGCTCCGCTCTCGGCGGGATTCGTGACATGGGCCTGCGGTATCAGCGCCAGGCGCTGCAGGCATAAAAAAAGCCCCTGGACCTTTCGGCGCAGGGGCTTTTCACAACGGCCTGATCAGGCTGCTTCGATCTTCGCGCGGTTCTGCTCGACCTTGGACAGGTAACGCTGCACGTTGGCCTGTTCCTCTGGGGTGGTGAACAGCCCGAGCTTGGTGCGGCGCCACAGCACGTCCTGCGCTTGCGTGGCCCATTCCTCGGCGCACAGGTAATCGACTTCGCGGGTGTACAGGCCGCCACCCAGGTGGTCGCCCAGGTCAGCCAGCGACTGCACACCTTCGAGTAAGCGCCAGGTGCGGCTGCCATAAGTGGTGGACCAACGACGCGCGATCTCGGCCGGCACCCAGTTGAACTTGGCGCGAATGGCCTCGGCCAGCGCTTCTGGCGTGGTCATGTTCTCGCCACCCGGCAGGCTGGCCGTGGCCGTCCAGCTCGGACGCATCTGTGTGAAGAACGGCGCCAGCTGCGCCATCGCCGACTCGGCGAGTTTGCGGTAGGTGGTGAGCTTGCCGCCGAACACTGACAGGATTGGCGCCTCGCCAGTGCCGCCAGACAGCGACAAGGTGTAATCGCGGGTAATGGCCGACGGGTTATCCGACTCGTCGTTGCACAGCGGGCGCACGCCGGAGTAGGTGTGGACGATGTCGTCGCGGCTCAACTGCTTCTTGAAGTGGGCATTTACCACCTTAAGCATGTAGTCGGTTTCACCTTCGGTAATCGCTACTTTCGCCGGGTCGCCGGTGTATTCACGGTCGGTGGTGCCGATGATGGTCAGGTGGTTGAGGTACGGAATGGTGAAGACAATGCGCTGGTCCTCGTTCTGCAGAATGTGCGCGTGGGCGCCTTCGTACAGTTTCGGCACGATCAGGTGGCTGCCCTGGATCAAGCGGATGCCGTAAGGCGAATCCAGCTTCAGGTCTTCCTTGATGAACTTGGCGACCCATGGGCCGGCGGCGTTCACGAGGGCGCGGGCACGGATCGAGAACAGGCTGCCATCGGCGCGTTCCATGTTCATTTCCCACATGCCGTTGTTGCGGTGCGCGCTGATGCAACGGGTCTGGGTGTGGATATGCGCGCCTTTTTCGCGGGCGGCCATGGCGTTCAACACCACCAGGCGGGCGTCATCGACCCAGCAGTCGGAGTATTCGAAGCCTTTGGTGATTTCGCTTTTCAGCGGGCTGTCAGGGCCGAATTTGAGGCTCTTGGAACCGGCGAGTTTTTCACGCTTGCCCAAGTGGTCGTACAGGAACAGGCCAGCACGGATCATCCACGCCGGGCGCAGGTGCGGGCGGTGCGGCAACACGAAACGCATTTGCTTGACGATATGCGGGGCCTTGGCCAGCAGCACTTCGCGTTCGGCCAGGGCTTCGCGCACCAGGCGGAATTCGTAATGTTCGAGATAACGCAGGCCACCGTGGATCAGCTTGCTGCTGGCCGAGGATGTGTGGCTGGCCAAGTCGTCTTTTTCGCAAAGGAATACCGACAAACCGCGACCGGCTGCGTCTGCTGCGATGCCGACGCCATTGATCCCGCCACCAATTACGGCAACGTCATAGACTTCGGCAAGCGGTGGGGCAGGCAAGGTGGAAGGGTTCATCGGCTAGCCTCGCGATCTTTTCGTCTTGGAATTCGAACATTAATGTTCATTTGCGAAAATGGTAGCTGATAAACGCGCGCACAGCCAGCCGACTTCGATTGAAAAAACTCATCGAAGGGCTGGAAAAGGAAAATTTGTGAACATGAGGGTGTTAGATAGATCGCCTTCGGGGGCAAGCCTCCTCCCACAGGTTGATCGCATTCCAATGTGGGAGGGGGCTTGCCCCCGATGGCGCCGGTAACGGCGCTAAACGACTTCCAGCCGAACCTTGTGCTGGTTCAACAACTGCACCAACGCTGGCACCGGCTGTTGATCGGTTACCAAACAGTCCACCAGGCTGATCGGCCCCAAACGAATCATGGCATTGCGCCCGAACTTGCTCGAGTCGGCGGCCAAAATCACCTGGCGTGCATTGGCAATGATCGCCTGGGAAACCCGCACTTCCTGATAATCAAAGTCGAGCAAGCTGCCGTCTTCATCGATGCCGCTGATGCCTACCAGTGCAAAGTCGACCTTGAACTGGTTGATGAAATCGACGCTCGCCTGACCGACCACACCGCCGTCACGGCGCACATTGCCGCCGGTCAACAGCACATCGAAGTCGTCCTTGGCACTGAGCATGGTGGCGACGTTGAGGTTGTTGGTGATGATTTTCAGGTGATTGTGATTGAGCAGCGCGCGCGCGATCGATTCGGTGGTGGTGCCGATATTGATGAACAGAGAGGCATGATCAGGAATTTGTGCGGCAATGGCTTCGCCGATGCGTTGTTTCTCATCGCGCATCTGGTCGGCACGCATGGCGTACGCGGTGTTCTCGACACTGGAGTCATAGGCCGCGCCGCCGTGGTAGCGGCGCAGCAGATTGGCGTCCGCCAGTTGGTTGATATCGCGGCGGATGGTTTGCGGAGTGACAACGAATAGCTGCGCCATCTCCTCGATACTGACATAGCCGCGTTCGCGGACCAGTTCGAGGATTTGTTGCTGGCGGGGAGGCAGATTCATGGGGCGTCCTTTGGGCTGCCATACAAAAGTGGCCCATGATGACGCAGCACGCCGCTCCCCGCCAGTTACAACCCTATGTGGGTCCGGCGCTTGGCTTATTCAGCGCCTTCGTGCGGTTCCCAATCGCGGGTACGGCTCACCGCTTTCTGCCAGCCGGCGTAGAGTTTTTCTTTGGCGGCTTCGTCCAGCGTGGGTTCGAACTCGCGCTCGATCACCGCCTTGCCGCGCAGCTCATCCAGGCTGCCCCAGAAACCACAGGCCAGGCCGGCCAGGTAAGCGGCGCCGAGGGCGGTGGTCTCGCGCATTTGCGGGCGCTCGACCCGAGTGCCGAGAATGTCGGCCTGGAACTGCATCAGGAAGTTGTTGGCGACTGCGCCGCCGTCCACACGCAGGGCTTTGAGGCGTTCGCCGGAGTCCTGTTGCATGGCGTCCAATACGTCGCGGGTCTGGTAGGCAATCGACTCCAGGGCTGCACGAATAATGTGATCAACCCGTACGCCACGGGTCAGGCCGAACAGCGCGCCACGCGCATACGGGTCCCAGTACGGAGCGCCCAGACCGGTAAAGGCCGGGACCAGATACACGCCGTTGCTGTCTTTGACCTTGCCGGCGAAGTATTCGGTGTCGGTAGCATCGGCGATGATTTTCAGCTCGTCACGCAGCCACTGTACGGTGGAACCGCCGTTGAATACCGCGCCTTCCAGGGCGTAGGCCACTTCGCCGCGGGGGCCGCAGGCGATGGTGGTGAGCATGCCGTGTTGGGATTTGACGGCTTTGTCGCCGGTGTTCATCAGCAGGAAGCAGCCGGTGCCGTAGGTGTTCTTGGCCTGACCCGCTTCTACGCACATCTGGCCGAACAGGGCCGCTTGCTGGTCACCGGCGATGCCGCCGATGGCGATGCCGCTTTTGGTGCGGCCGTAGATTTCCGAAGACGATTTGACTTCCGGCAGCATTTCGCGCGGCACGTCGAGAATCTCCAGCATCTTCGCATCCCACTCCAGGGTGTGGATGTTGAAGAGCATGGTGCGCGAGGCGTTGGTGTAGTCGGTAACGTGGGTTTTACCGCCGGTAAATTTCCAGATCAGCCAGCTGTCGATGGTGCCAAACAGCAGCTCGCCATTGCGCGCACGCTCACGGCTGCCTTCGACGTTGTCGAGGATCCACTTGAGCTTGGTGCCGGAGAAGTACGGGTCGGTGACCAGGCCGGTGGTGTCGTTGATGTATTGCTCGTGGCCGTCGCGCTTGAGCTGCTGGCAGATCTCGGTGCTGCGCCGGCATTGCCAGACGATCGCGTTGTAGATCGGGCGGCCGGTGATCTTGTCCCAGACCACGGTGGTTTCACGCTGGTTGGTGATACCGATGGCAGCGACCTGGTCATGGTGAAGGCCGGCTTGTGCCAGGGCCTCGACCATCACCGCGCTTTGGGTGGCGAAAATTTCCATCGGGTCATGCTCGACCCAGCCGGCTTGCGGGTAATGCTGGGTGAACTCGCGCTGGGCGGTGCAGACCACGTTGGCGTCACGGTCAAAGATGATCGCCCGCGAACTGGTGGTGCCCTGATCAAGGGCAATGATGTAGTTCTTATTCTGAATGTCGGTCATGTCGATTGCCTTGGACGGAAAATAAGAGAGTAAGGAATCAGCCTGGGCCGCAAAGGGGCAGTGGGACCAGGCTGGCGCTATCAGGAAATACGCGTCTTGCCGTTGACAGCCGTGTCAGGTGTTTCATCTATAGCAGGTGCGGCGCTCGGCAGATGGCGGGCAATCAGCCCGCGATAGGCCGCAGCACCGAGGCAGGCGCCGACAATCGGCGCGAAAATCGGAACCAGGAAGTAAGGGATATCGCGGCCCCCGGTAAAGGCAATTTCACCCCAGCCGGCGAAAAAGGTCATCAGCTTGGGCCCGAAATCCCGCGCCGGGTTCATCGCAAAGCCGGTCAGTGGGCCCATGGCACTGCCAATCACGGCGATCAGCAGACCGATCAGCAGCGGGGCCAACGGGCCGCGTGGCAGGCCGTTGTTGTCGTCGGTAAGGGCCATGATCACGCCCATCAGGATGGCGGTGATGACCATTTCCACCAGAAATGCCTGGGCTGTGCTCAGCAGGGCATGCGGGTAGGTGGAGAACACCGACGCCAGCTCCAGGCTGGCCTGGGAGCCGCGAACCATGTGGTGGGTTTGTTCGTAATCGAAAAAGAGATTGCTGTACAGCGTGTACACCAGCGCGGCGGAGCAAAAGGCGCCGGCGACCTGGGCAAGGATATAGAAGGGCAGTTTGCGCTTTTCGAAATCGGCAAAAATGCACAGGGCGATACTCACCGCCGGATTGAGGTGAGCCCCGGAAATACCGGCGCTCAGGTAGATCGCCATGCTGACGCCGACCCCCCAGATGATACTGATTTCCCACAACCCAAAGCTGGCACCCGCGACCTTGAGCGCAGCGACGCATCCTGTACCGAAGAAGATCAGAAGCGCAGTCCCCAGGAATTCGGCCATGCATTGGCTCGAAAGTGAAGGCTGTTGAAGAGCAGTTGTCATGGCAAACCTCGATTGTTGTTCTTGTTTGGCGCGCGGCCTCAACGGGCTGTTGCGCGATTTTCACCGTGGCGAGGATCCCCATCCAGGCCATGGCTTGTTGCTGGAGTACCGCAGGTGCTATTCCTACAGTATTCGGAAACGAAAAAATATAGACAAGAATGACGGCTGTCAAAGGTCGAAAGTGAACCATTGGTCATTTTCGAACTATTGGTCTGATGAATGATCACGCTTGCGTCTACCAGTACGCCTCGCGGGAGTGGCGCACTAGAGCGTTTTGCTCAGGCTTGGCCTAGAATTGGCCCTCTGTTTTCCACGCCCGGAGTAGCCATGACCCCCGCACTGGACCTGTTGAAAAAAGTTCGTGCCGAACATCATATCCACAGTTACGAACATGATCCCAAGGCAGCCTCCTATGGGCTGGAGGCTGCGGAAAAGTTGGGGCTCGACCCCGCGCAGGTGTTCAAGACCTTGCTGGCCAGCAGTGAGAAAGGGGAATTGTTGGTGGCGGTGGTGCCGGTCGTCGGAAGTCTGGATTTAAAGGCGCTCGCCCATGCAGCTGGGGTGAAAAAGGTCGAAATGGCCGACCCTGCAGCGGCGCAACGCTCCACCGGTTACCTGTTGGGCGGCATCAGCCCGTTGGGACAGAAGAAGCGTTTGCGCACATTTATCGACGTGACGGCGCAGCCGTTCGCTACGATTTTTGTCAGTGCCGGGAGGCGGGGATTGGAAGTTGAACTGCCGGCGACGGTGTTGGCTGAGCATACCCAGGCCACATTTGCGCCGATTGGCCGGGCCTGAATTTCACTGTTGAAGAGCAGACGCCACTGTGGGCGTCGGGCTTGCCCGCGATGCAAGCGCCTCGGTCTTTCAGTCAGACCGAGGTGATGCTGTCGCCGGCAAGCCAGCTCCCACGGACGCCCGCTTCCACCTGTTGAGTCAGTTTCGTCAGTTAACGGGGCTGTCACGCCTTACTCCGGATTCGGACTGCGCAACCTGCGCCGCAACGCTGCCTGACGCCTGGAACAACACCAGATGTTCAGCCGCCACACGAATCCCTACATCCGCACCCACTTGATGATCCGCATGGCTTGGGAAAATCGACTCCAACTGTGCACCGGTCGGCAATTGCAGGCGGTACAAGGTCGAGGCACCAAGGAACGTCTTGCCGACAATCCGCGCTTTCAACGCGCTGTCCGGTGCATAAACGATGTCATCCGGGCGCAGCAATACATCCACCGCGCCGCCCGTGGGCCACGTGTAGGCACGGTTACCGCGCAGGTCGCCGAGTTCGGTGCTGACCGATTCCGGCGAACTCAACTGGCCACGGATGAAATAACCCTGGCCGATAAAGCTCGCGACATAGGGCGTCTGCGGTTCGTGATAGAGGTTGTAGGGCGTGTCCCACTGCTCAAGGCGGCCTTCTTTGAACACGCCGACCTGATCGCTCACGGCGAAGGCTTCTTCCTGATCATGGGTGACCAGAATCGCACTGGTGCCGCGCGCCTTGAGAATGTCGCGCACCTCGTGGCTGAGCTTGCGCCGCAGTTCGCCGTCGAGGTTGGAGAACGGCTCATCGAGCAGCAACAGTTGCGGCTCCGGCGCCAGGGCGCGGGCGAGGGCGACGCGTTGTTGCTGACCGCCGGAAAGCTCGTGGGGAAAACGCTTGCCCAGGTTCTTCAGGTTGACCAGTTCGAGCAACTCGGCAACCACGCGGTCTTTTTGTGGGTGTTTGCGAATACCGAAGGCGATGTTGTCGGCCACGCTCAAGTGCGGGAACAGTGCGTAGTCCTGGAACACCATGCCGATCCGGCGTTTCTCCGGCGCGAGGGTGAAGCCGGCATTGGAGATCACGTCGCCGGCCAGGCTGATTTCACCTTCGTGCACCGGTTCAAACCCGGCAATCGCGCGCAAGGTCGTGGTTTTGCCGCAACCGGATGAGCCGAGCAGGCAGCCGATGTCGCCGGCGTTGAGGTGCAGGTTGAGGTTCTGCACCACGCGTTGGTCTTGATAGCCGCATGCCAGATTGCGCAGGTTCAGCAGTAATGGCTGGCTCATGCGTGGTGGTACGACGGCGGGACAAGAAATTCAAGCAACGCTTTCTGGGCGTGCAAGCGGTTTTCGGCCTGGTCCCACGCGACCGAACGCTCATCGTCGAGCAGGTCAAGGCTGATTTCTTCGCCACGGTGGGCGGGCAGGCAGTGCATGAACAGCACGTCCGGTGCGGCCAGGTCGAGCAGGGCGCGGGTCACTTGGTACGGTGCGAACAGGGCCAGGCGCTTGGCGGTTTCCTCTTCCTGGCCCATGGAGGTCCACACGTCGGTGCTCACCAGATGCGCGCCGATCACCGCGTCACGCGGGTCGCGCACGACGGTGACACGGTCGCCGGCTTGAGCCAGGAAACGTGCATCAGGCTCGTAGCCTTCCGGGCAGGCAACGCGCAGCTGGAAGTCGAACTGGATCGCCGCTTCTATATAGCTGTTGCACATGTTGTTGCCGTCGCCGATCCAGGCCACGGTCTTGCCCTGAATCGAACCGCGGTGCTCAAGGAAGGTTTGCATGTCGGCCAGCAACTGGCAGGGGTGCAGGTCATCGGACAGGCCGTTGATCACCGGTACCCGAGAGTTGGCGGAAAATTCGGTCACGGTGCTGTGCGCGAAGGTACGGATCATCACCGCATCGAGCATGCGCGACATTACGCGGGCAGCGTCGGCAATCGGCTCGCCGCGGCCCAGTTGGGTATCGCGCGAAGACAGAAAGATGGCTTGGCCACCCAGCTGGATCATGCCGGCTTCGAACGACACGCGGGTGCGGGTCGACGACTTCTCGAAAATCATCCCTAGCACACGGTTTTTCAAAGGCTCAAACAGTACGCCGCGGTTACGCAGGTCTTTAAGCTCAATGCCTCGACGGATCACGCTGACCAGCTCTTCGGGCGTGCAATCCATCAGGGAGAGAAAGTGCCTTGCGCTCATCATTAACTACCTTTTTGCAACAGACCGCAGATACTCAAAGCCTTGTTTATTGTGACAACGGGCGAGACCTGCGGCGAAAGCCGCACGGGGCGACGAAATGGGGGAAGGCGCGATCTTATAATTAAATGTCGCGTCTTACCAATAGGGCTACGGTTTTTAAGGGTGTTCAAGAAGGGCGCTGAAGCGCTTTTGAAGACTGATTCCTGACAGCAGCGGGCCATTTGTACACTGGCGCTGAGATCTTTTGCAATGCGTGGGGGCGGGCGCAGGCCAGGCTGCGTCGGTTTCGGTGGCTCTTCGCAAGGTTTTGAAACATTTGCTCATGGTCTGGCCTGATGCCTCTCGATTCACGGGGCGAACCTTACTGGTGCGCGCTCAGGTGAGGGGCCATAGTTAGGCCAAAGCCCAATAAAGAGACTGGCCATGACCAAGACTCTCCACCACCGTGCCTGCCATCTGTGTGAAGCCATCTGCGGCCTGACCCTGGAAACCACCCAGGCCGACGACGGCAGCCTGGCGATCACCTCGATCAAGGGTGACCCGCTGGACACCTTCAGCCGTGGGCACATCTGCCCCAAGGCCGTGGCGTTGCAGGACATCCAGAACGACCCGGACCGCCTGCACCAGCCCATGTTACGTGTGGGCAGCGAATGGCAGCCGATCCCATGGGACGAGGCGTTCACGCTGGTCGCTGAGCGCCTGGCGGGCATCCAGG
The DNA here is from genome assembly GCF_044875395.1 of Pseudomonas sp. HT11. Classification (NCBI taxonomy): domain Bacteria; kingdom Pseudomonadati; phylum Pseudomonadota; class Gammaproteobacteria; order Pseudomonadales; family Pseudomonadaceae; genus Pseudomonas; species Pseudomonas sp. HT11. Next base: position 1,305,478 of record NZ_CP173217.1, read on the forward strand.
CCCGGCACGGGCAGAATGCAGTGGCGGTGTATCAGGGCAACCCCAGCGTGCACAACTATGGGTTGATGACCCACAGCAACTACTTCCTTGGGCAGCTCAAGACGCGCAATCGGTTTTCCGCGACCTCGGTGGACCAGCTGCCACATCACCTCACCAGTCATCTCATGTACGGCCACGGCCTGCTGCTGCCGATTCCGGATATCGATCACACCGATTTCATGCTGATCCTGGGCGGCAACCCGCTGGCGTCCAACGGCAGCATCATGACCGTGCCTGACGTAGAGAAGCGCCTCAAGGCCATCCAGGCGCGGGGCGGCAGTGTGGTGGTGGTTGATCCACGCCGCAGCGAGACGGCGGCGATCGCCGATCAGCATCTGTTCGTACGCCCTGGAGGCGATGCGGCGCTGTTGTTCGGCTTACTCAACACCTTGTTTACCGAGAACCTGACGCGTGAAAGCCACTTGCCGGTCGAAGGCCTTGAAGACGTGCGCCGCGCGATTGCCGGGTTCACCGCTGAAGCCATGAGCCGCCAATGCGCAGTGCCTGCCGAACAGATCCGCCAGCTGGCGCGGGACTTTGCCGCAGCGGACAAGGCGGTGTGTTACGGGCGCATGGGCGTGTCCACCCAGGCCTTCGGTACGCTGTGCCATTGGCTGGTGCAATTGATCAATCTGGTGACCGGCAATCTGGACCGTGTCGGCGGCGCCTTGTGCAGCTCGCCGGCCGTGGACCTGGTGGCGTCAACCGGTGGCGGGCATTTCAATCGCTGGCAGAGTCGCGTGTCCGGACGCCCGGAATATGGCGGTGAGTTGCCGGTGTCCGCCTTGGCCGAAGAAATGCTCACCGAAGGCGAAGGCCAGATCCGCGCCTTGGTGACCGTGGCCGGCAACCCGGTGTTGTCCACGCCAAATGGTCGCCAGTTGGAGCAGGCACTGGACGGGCTTGAGTTTATGGTCAGCATCGACCTCTATATCAACGAGACCACGCGATACGCCGACCTGATCCTGCCGTCCACGTCGGCGCTGGAAAACGATCACTACGACACCACCTTCAATATGTTCGCCGTGCGCAACGTCACTCGGTTCAACCGCGCGATCCTGCCCAAGCCCGCAGGCGCGCTGCACGACTGGGAAATCTTTGTCGGCCTGGCCAAGGCCTTTGCGGCGCAGACAGGCGTGGCGCTCAAACCGACCATGGCGCCGGCGCAGATGATTGACTTTGGTTTGCGTGCCGGGGCTTACGGTGATGCCTCTGATCACAAGCTGTCGGTGGCGATGCTGGCGGACCATCCGCACGGCGTGGACCTAGGGCCGCTCAAGCCCAATCTCGCCACGCGCTTGAAGACTGCCAACGGCCAGGTGCAGGCGGCGCCGGCGGTGATCCTTGCTGATTTGGTGCGGTTCGCGGCGCACCCTGTGCCGGTGGTGGACGAACTCCTGCTGATCGGCCGTCGTCATGTGCGCAGCAATAACTCGTGGATGCATAACTATCACCGTCTGGTGAAGGGCAAGCCTCGGCACCAGTTGCATATGCACCCTGATGACTTGGCCAGTCGGCAATTGCGCGATGGTCAGCGGGTGCGCGTCAGTTCGCGCATCGGCATGATCGAAGTGGAGGTGGTGGCCAGCCTGGACATGATGCCCGGCGTGGTCAGCCTGCCCCATGGCTGGGGGCATGGACGCCCAGGCGTGCAGATGAGCATCGCCAGCGGGCAGCCGGGGGCGAGTGCGAATGACCTCACCGACGAGCGGCAGTTGGACGAGTTATCCGGCAACGCCGCGCTCAACGGTGTGCCGGTGCAGGTGGCGGCTGCCTGAGGCGCCCGACCACCGGGCTGGAATTTTGCGTTACAATGCGCCACCGTGCCGACCCGTGAGTCGCAAAGTTCCAGCCGAGGTGTTCCATGGATATCATCGAAACGATCAAAGAGCAGATTGCCAACAACACCATTCTGCTTTACATGAAGGGCGCGCCAAACGCTCCTCAGTGCGGTTTCTCCGCGAAGGCTTCCCAGGCCATCATGCAGTGCGGCGAGAAATTCGCCTACGTGGATATCCTGCAAAACCCTGAAATCCGCGCCAACCTGCCGAAGTACGCCAACTGGCCAACGTTCCCACAACTGTGGGTAGCCGGTGAGCTGGTCGGCGGCAGCGACATCATCACTGAGATGGCTGCGGATGGTTCTCTGCAAGCGCTGATCAAAGAAGCCGCGGCAAACGCCGCCGCCAAGACCGACGCGTAATCCTGCAGGCGCCGGCGAGCCGGCGTCTGCAATGCGTCAGTCAATAAAAAGCCCCGCTTCTCGAAAGAGAGCGGGGCTTTTTTATGGCCTGTTGACTACGGGTTATTCACCCATCTGCGATTGCAGGTAGTTTTCCAGACTGACTTTGTCGATCAGGCCCAGCTGGGTTTCCAGCCAGTCGATATGTTCTTCCTGGTCTTCCAGAATGTCTTCGAGCAGTTCACGGCTGCCGAAGTCGCCCTTGGTTTCGCAGTGTGCAATGGCGGCCTTGAGGTCGCTGTGGCTTTTCTGTTCGAACTTCAGGTCGCTGATGATCATTTCCTGGGTGTGCTCGCCGATGTTCAGCTTGCCCAGGTCCTGCACGTTCGGCAGGCCTTCCAGGAACAGGATGCGCTTGATCAGCGCGTCCGCGTCTTTCATGGCCTTGATGGATTCTTTGTATTCGCGCTTGCCGAGCTTTTCCAGGCCCCAATCGTCATACATGCGTGCATGCAGAAAGTACTGATTAATCGCGACCAGTTCATTGGCAAGGATTTTATTGAGTTGCTGGATGACTGAGATGTCGCCTTTCATGACTGGGGTCCTGCCCTGTAATAGCTGTATATAAGGCGGAGTTTGAGCGGCGAAATCCCTAGTGTCAAACCTAAGTTATTGAATAATAAATGAAAATTAATCGGAATAAGAATGTTTGTGTTCCGCGTCTTGACGCTAACTAATTGAATTGCGGGCATAAAAAAACCGGACACTAAGTCCGGTTCTTCAAAACACGCTATTTAAGCGTGTGTAAATTCTGCTGAGTAGGGCAGCGCTGACTGAGCGGTTTGCAGCTGCGTCAGGGTTTCCCGTACCACTTGCTTGGCGAGGCAAGCACATTTACCGCACTGGCTGGCAACGCCGGTGGTTTCACGTACTTCCTTGTAGCTGCAGCAACCTTCGTAGATTGCTTCGCGGATTTGTCCGTCGGTGACGCCAGTGCAGAGGCAGACATACATAAGGGAGAACCATCGCGGGTTAAGGCTTAAGTGCGATGGATCTTAATGTTAACGAGAATGATTGTCAAAGTAGATTCGTAGGGTATTGCCCTGGCCTGGCCGCCCACTGACGAACGGTTTTTTCAGTGTATGATGGTCGGTCTTCACGAAGCGTGACTGCGTCACAGGGCTGTCGCTTATCTGCGCCAGACTTGGGCCGGTCCTTTTACTTCAATCGTCACCCCTGCATCAGGAGATAACCAATGAGCGTACTCGTCGGCAAACAAGCCCCGGATTTCGACGTACCTGCCGTCCTCGGCAATGGCGAAATCGTAGACAGCTTCAAACTGTCTGAAGCCATCAAAGGCAAATACGGCCTGGTGTTCTTCTACCCGCTGGACTTCACCTTCGTCTGCCCGTCGGAGCTGATCGCTCTGGACCACCGCATGGACGATTTCAAGGCGCGCAACGTTGAAGTGGTAGCCGTTTCCATCGACTCCCATTTCACTCACAACGCCTGGCGTAACACCGCCATCAATGATGGCGGCATCGGCAAAGTCAAATACACCATGGCTGCCGACATGAAGCACGACATCGCCAAGGCCTACGACGTTGAATCCGAAGGCGGCGTGGCTTTCCGTGGCGCGTTCCTGATCGACGACAAGGGCGTTGTGCGCTCGCAGATCATCAACGACCTGCCGCTGGGCCGTAACATGGAAGAGCTGATCCGTCTGGTCGACGCGCTGCAATTCCACGAAGAGCACGGTGAAGTTTGCCCTGCCAACTGGAAAAAAGGCGACAAAGGCATGACCGCTTCCACCGAAGGTGTTGCGGCTTACCTGACCGAGAACGCTGGCAAGCTGTAAGCCACGTTCGAAGCAAAAAAACCGGCCTGAGAAGGCCGGTTTTTTTATGCACGGGAAATGGCCCTGTGGCGACGGGTGTTCAGTGGCTGGAGGGCTGTTGTGGCGAGTGGGTATGTTGTGGTGAGCGGGCTTGTCGTGGCGAGCGGGCTTGCCCCGCGTTGGGCTGCGCAGCAGCCCCAATTAGACCGCCGCGATTCATCTGGCGAACCGCGTTGCCTGGTTCTGGGGCCGCTGCGCAGCCCTACGCGGGGCGAGCCCGCTCGCCACAGTAAGCCCGCTCGCCACAACAAGCCCGTTCGCCACAACAGCGCTCGGGCAAACCTCAGTCGTTGAAGTCTTCCCAGCCGCCCATCTGCTTCCAGCGGTTGACGATGCCGCAGAACAGCTCGGCCGTCTTCTCGGTGTCGTAGCGAGCCGAGTGGGCTTCACGCCCGTCAAAGTCGATACCGGCTGCCTGACAGGCTTTCGCCAGTACGGTCTGGCCATACGCCAGGCCCGCGAGGGTAGCAGTGTCGAAGCTGGAGAACGGGTGAAACGGGTTGCGCTTCATGTCCAACCGCGTCACGGCGGCATTCAGGAAGCCCAAGTCGAAGCTGCTGTTGTGGCCGACCAGGATCGCGCGTTTGCAGCCATTGGCCTTCAACGCCTTGCGCACACCACGGAAGATATCGGTCAGCGCCGCTTCTTCACTCACCGCCATGCGCAGCGGGTGGTCGAGCTTGATCCCGGTGAACTCCAAAGCGGCTGCTTCAATGTTCGCGCCTTCGAACGGCTCGACACGAAAGAAGTGGGTGTGCTCCGGAAACACGAAACCCTGCTCGTCCATGCCGATGGTGGTTGCGGCAATTTCCAGCAAGGCGTCGGTAGCGCAGTTGAAGCCGCCGGTTTCTACATCGATGACCACCGGCAGATAGCCGCGAAACCGCTCGGCCATCGGGTGACGGGAACCGCCGCCACTGTGCTCGTGTTCGTCATCGTAATGGTCTTCACTCACTTGCTTTCCTCCAGCAGGCGCCAGCGCAGTGTTTCACCGGCGCGCAGCGGGATAACAGTCAGCTCGCCAAACGGTAGGCTGGCAGGGGCGGTCCAGTCTTCACGAACCAGGGTAATGCGGTCGGTATTCGCCGGCAGGCCGTAGAAACGCGGGCCATTGAGGCTGGCGAAGCCTTCAAGCTTGTCCAGGGCATTGCGCTGTTCGAACGCTTCGGCGTACAGCTCGATCGCCGCATACGCGGTGTAGCAACCGGCACAGCCACACGCGGCTTCTTTGGCGTGTTGGGCATGCGGCGCGGAGTCGGTGCCGAGGAAGAACTTCGGGCTGCCGCTGGTGGCGGCGTCCAGCAAGGCCACTTGGTGAGTGTTGCGCTTGAGGATCGGCAGGCAATAGAAGTGCGGCCGAATCCCGCCCACCAGCATGTGGTTGCGGTTGTAGAGCAGGTGATGCGCGGTGATGGTCGCACCGACATTGGCCGAAGCCTCGGTCACAAACTGCACGGCGTCGGCGGTGGTGATGTGTTCAAACACCACTTTCAGCGTCGGGAACAGCTCGACCACACGGCGCATATGCTCGTCGATGAAGATCTTCTCGCGATCAAACACGTCGACATCGCCACGGGTGACTTCACCGTGAATCAGCAGCGGCATACCGACTTCAGCCATGGCTTCGATGGCCGGCAGGATCTTGTCGATACTGGTCACGCCGGAGTCGGAGTTGGTGGTCGCGCCGGCTGGGTACAGCTTGGCGGCGTGCACGAAACCAGTCGCTTTGGCGGCGCGAATTTCGTCAGGCTGGGTACGGTCAGTGAGGTAAAGCACCATCAGCGGTTCGAAGCGGCTGCCGGCCGGCCGTGCAGCGAGGATGCGCTGGCGATAGGCGTCGGCTTCAGCGGCATTACGCACCGGAGGTACCAGGTTAGGCATGATGATGGCGCGGCCAAACGTGCGCGCAACATCGGCCACAGTTTGGGGTAACGCAGCACCATCGCGAAGATGAATATGCCAGTCGTCGGGACGCAGCAGGGTCAGGCGGTCGGACATTGGGGATTCCAGGCGGGTCAATCTGGTGGGAATGCTACCGGAAAAGACTCTTGCAGGCACTCGCTATCAAGTTTTGCAGGACGCTACCGATATCCCTGGGTATGCCTTAACGACGTATGACGCTTTGAAGTGTTGTAGAAACCAGTGGAGCCTCCCGTGCGCCAGCATTATCTAGCCCTGCTCAGTGTGTTCGCCAGCCTGCCTGCGATGGCCCTCACGTTCCAGACACGTCTGGAGAATATTGAGTGGAAGGTGGAAGGCGATCAGTTCGAGTGCCGACTCACCCAACCGATCACCGATTTCGGCTCGGGCGAGTTCGTGCGCCGGGCCGGCGAGCAAGCGACGTTTCGCCTGAAAGCCTACAACGGCGCGCTGGGTGCGGGCTCGGCGACCTTGTTGGCCGCCGCTGCGCCCTGGCAGCCGGGCCGTGGTGACATCAACCTTGGTGCCGTGCGTGTCGGCAGTGGCGACGTATTGTTCAACAGCTCCCAGGCCCAGGCCGGGCGGCTGTTCACCGGTTTGCTGGAAGGGCGTAGCCCGACCGTGCGGCATTACGGGCGCGAGGGCGGCTACTCGGAAATTCGTCTGTTGCCGGTCAAGTTCAACAAGGCCTTCAACGACTATCAACTGTGCACCACCAAGCTGTTGCCGATGAATTACGACCAGGTCAAACAGACCGAAGTCGGCTTCCCAGGTGGCGGTATTGAACTGGACGCGGCCGCGAAGAAGAAGCTGGACGTGATTCTGGCGTTCATGAAAGCCGACCCTACCGTCAACCATATCGAGTTGAATGGCCATTCGGACAACAGCGGCAATCGCCTGACCAACCGTGACGTCTCGCGCCGTCGAGCCCTGGCAGTCACAGACTACTTCAAGGCCAATGGCATCCCCGAATCACAGATCACCATGCGTTTTCACGGTGAAAGCTACCCACTGGCGCCCAACACCAATGCCGCCAACCGGGCGCGCAATCGCCGCGTGAATATCCAGCTGGAACGCGTGGCAGCCCCCGAGAAACCGGCGCCCCAGGCCACCGCACCGAGCAACCCGGCACACACGTCTTAAGGTGCGACCCTTGGTCGCCCGTTCGACATAATCTGTCGCTTTATCTTCATTTGCTGTCGCGCCTCTGTAAATTCACGGTTTTGGTCGGTAGAATCGACGCCTTTCCGTACAACCCCGTGGAGTGATGGCATGGCCGACGTAAACAAGGTCGTTCTCGCGTATTCCGGCGGCCTGGACACTTCGGTGATCCTCAAGTGGCTGCAGGATACTTATAACTGTGAAGTGGTGACCTTCACCGCTGACCTGGGTCAGGGCGAAGAGGTCGAACCTGCACGTGCCAAGGCGCAAGCCATGGGCGTGAAAGAGATCTACATTGACGACCTGCGCGAAGAATTCGTCCGCGATTTCGTCTTCCCGATGTTTCGCGCCAACACTGTCTACGAAGGCGAGTACCTGCTGGGTACTTCCATCGCACGTCCGCTGATCGCCAAACGCCTGATCGAAATTGCCAACGAAACCGGCGCCGACGCCATTTCCCATGGCGCGACCGGCAAGGGCAACGATCAGGTGCGCTTCGAACTGGGCGCCTACGCGCTCAAACCAGGCGTGAAAGTGATTGCTCCGTGGCGTGAGTGGGACCTTTTGTCCCGTGAAAAGCTGATGGATTACGCTGAAAAGCACGCGATCCCGATCGAGCGTCATGGCAAGAAGAAGTCCCCGTACTCGATGGACGCCAACTTGCTGCACATCTCCTATGAAGGCGGCGTGCTGGAAGACACCTGGACCGAGCACGAAGAAGACATGTGGAAATGGACCGTCTCCCCGGAGAACGCTCCTGACAAGCCGCAATACCTGGAACTGACCTACCGCAACGGCGACATCGTCGCGCTGGACGGCGTCGAAATGACTCCGGCCACCGTGCTGGCGACCCTGAACCGTATCGGTGGCGAACACGGTATCGGCCGTCTCGACATCGTCGAGAACCGTTACGTGGGCATGAAGTCCCGTGGCTGCTACGAAACCCCAGGCGGCACCATCATGCTGCGCGCTCACCGCGCCATCGAGTCCATCACCCTGGACCGTGAAGTGGCTCACCTCAAAGACGAGCTGATGCCCAAGTACGCCAGCCTGATCTACACCGGCTACTGGTGGAGCCCTGAGCGTCTGATGCTGCAACAGATGATCGACGCCTCCCAGGCCCACGTGAATGGCGTTGTGCGCCTGAAGCTGTACAAGGGCAACGTGATCGTCACCGGCCGCAAGTCCGATGAGTCGCTGTTCGACGCCAACATTGCTACCTTCGAAGAAGACGGCGGCGCCTACAACCAGGCGGATGCTGCGGGCTTCATCAAGTTGAACGCACTGCGCATGCGCATTGCTGCCAACAAGGGTCGCAAGCTGTTCTGAGTGATCTGCGCTGTTAAAAATGGCCCCTGTTAAGGGGCCATTTTTTTTGCCTGCCCATTAAGTCGCGAGCCTTGAACCGAACACAATGTTTAAAAACTCAGGGGAATGTTTAAGTTTTGTCGGATATGAAAGTTGATGGGTTTATTTTTTCAGGTCGAATTCAACTTTTGCGTTGTTGAATGAATTTTTAACACCTGCCTAGGAACTATCTCTTACAGAAAATTCACTACACAAGTAAGAAAAGTATGTAAGACGCGGAAAGTTCTGTAGGAAACAGGGGTGTAAATGAATATGTTCAAAGGAACTAATGCAGGCAGGTTTTTTGCGTCTGCTCATTCGCTTGTGGGTGATGATCAATGGGTATTTCCTGAAAATCCTGTGCGGCACGTTTACCTTGAAGCCCTTGCGCGGCGGTTATTTCACTCAAAACATGTCAGCCCCCGGAAAGGTCTGAAAGGCTCCATAAAGCCCAAACTGTCCGAGTTAATGTTTTTTTGTAGGTTAATTCCTATATCGCTGTGGGGTGGGTCTCTGCTTGCTGTTGCTTGGGGGGTAATGCTATGCCAACTAGGAAACGACTACGCTATTGTGCTTGCTCTAAATAATTCGAACAGCGAAATTGGACTTTCTCATGAATAAAGTGCTGATCGTGGATGATCATCCCGTCATTCGTCTTGCTGTGCGCATGCTAATGGAGCGTCATGGTTATGAAGTCGTTGCCGAGACTGATAACGGTGTCGATGCGTTGCAACTTGCACGGGAACATGTACCGGACATTGTCATACTGGATATCGGGATTCCCAAACTCGATGGGCTGGAAGTTATTTGCCGCCTGGCGTCTGCCAAGCAGCCCGCGCCTTTCAAGGTGTTGGTGCTGACGTCCCAGGCGCCCGGGCATTTTTCCATGCGCTGCATGCAGGCGGGAGCGGCGGGCTACGTGTGCAAGCAGCAGGACCTGACCGAGTTGCTGAGCGCGATAAAGGCCGTGCTCTCCGGCTACAGCTATTTCCCCAACCAGGCGCTCAACTCCGTGCGTTCAACCATGGGCAACGCCAGCGAAGCGGACATGGTGGAGCGCTTGTCGGGGCGCGAAATGATGGTGCTGCAGCAGTTGGCCCGTGGCAAAACCAACAAGGAAATCGCCGACGGCATGTTCCTGAGCAACAAGACCGTCAGTACCTACAAGACTCGCCTGTTGCTCAAGCTCAATGCCCGGTCCCTGGTGGACCTGATCGAGTTGGCTCAACGCAACGGCCTGGTCTAGCGCGGGGCGCAGAAATAGTCGGCAAAAAAAAGCCTCCATCAGGGAGGCTTCCGGTCGTGAACGGGCTGATCAGAGGTCGAAATCGTAATCGGCCAGTTGTTTTTGCAAGCGTCGCTCTTCCAGAAGGTTATCGATAGTGCGGCGTTTGCTCAAATTGGTCTTGGCCACCTCTACAACAGGTGCGTCCCCATCGTCATCCGACTCTGCAACAAGGTCGTCTTCTACATCCAGTTGTTCTTTGCCAGTGCTCATAAGGTTCACTCCAGGCTAAGACTGCCATTGGCGCTCCTTATAACGATAATCCATGAACGGGTAAAAAAGATTTTTTCAATCGACTGATCGAGAAAACCAATGATCGCTCAATCGTCGGACGTCTTGTCCTTGTATTCGCACAGGTCTTCGATACGGCAGCTCCCGCAGCGAGGCTTGCGGGCCTGGCAGACGTAACGTCCATGAAGGATCAACCAGTGGTGGGAATCGAGAAGGTAGGGCTTGGGCACGAACTTCATCAGCTGTTTTTCCACCTCAACGACGTTTTTGCCGCGAGCGATGCCGGTTCGGTTGCTGACACGAAAAATATGCGTGTCCACCGCCATGGTCAGTTGCCGGAACGCCGTGTTGAGCACCACGTTGGCCGTCTTGCGACCCACGCCCGGCAGCGCTTCCAGGGCTTCGCGAGTCTGTGGCACTTCGCTGCCATGCAGCTCGACGAGCAGGCGGCAGGTCTCGATGACATTCTTGGCCTTGCTGTTGTACAAACCGATGGTCTTGATGTACTCCGACAACCCGTCCACACCCAGTGCGTAAATAGTCTCCGGCGTATTGGCCACCGGGTACAGCTTGGCTGTGGCCTTGTTGACGCCAACGTCCGTGGATTGGGCCGACAGAATCACCGCAATCAGCAACTCGAATGGCGACGAGTAGGCCAGTTCGGTTTTGGGCTCAGGATTGTCTTCGTGAAACCTGCGGAAAATTTCCAGGCGTTTTGCGGCGTTCATGGGGCGGGTGTTTCCTTGCAGGCTGTCGTTGTGGTTTCAAAAGTGCAGGCGTTGCAGGATAAACCATCGTCACTCTGCCCGGCAGCGGCTGTCGCGGATCAATCGCCGGTATGTGCGTCCACTTGGCGCTGCGCTTGCTCCAACGTGTGTTGTGCGGCTTTCAGCTCATCCGCGGTGGTGTGCGGTTGGCGTTGCAACCTGCTGACGTCTGCGCGCGCGTACGCCAAGGCAGTTTTAAGCTGGCGCAGTTGAGTGTCGATGGGGCGTTTTTCCACACGCTGCAACTCAGGTCTTGGCTGTTCACTGACAGCCTCGGCGTCATGCAGGGTTTGCTCTGCGGTGGCCAGCGCGGCACTCAAGGTTGCCAATTGCTGCTCGTCAGCATTACGGTCCTGGGCCTTCTTCAATTCGGCACGGCGCATCGCCAGCTGGATTTTCGCACGCTTGAGTTCAGGGTCTTTGGCGGTCGGCGGTGGAGGTGGACTGTTCGCCTCCAGTGCGCTGAGCGCCTGCTCTGCCGCTTCGAACTGTTGCTGCAGGACGATCAGCTGCGACTGTTGCTCAAACGTCGGCGGATGACCAAATGCCTTCAAGGATTTATGCAACTGGGCGCGACTCATCGCCACGGTGATTTTGGCTTTCTTGACCGCTGCATCCTGGGCTGCCTGAGCACTGTCGGTGTGCGCAGGCACACTCGGCGTCGGACGTTTGGCTCGCGCCAGGCGTTCGGCGAGTTTATGTGCATCCTCGCGTTGCAGCCGCGCGTTGCGTTGCTCATAGCGCCGCCGCGCCCGGTCGCGCTTGAGGGCACGCGCATGGCGCTGCTGATCATTGGCATCCAGGCCGCCAACAATCGGCAGCACGCTCGTGGCTGGACGCATCTCAATGCAATCGACAGGGCAGGGCGCCACACACAGGTCGCACCCGGTGCACTCATCAATGATCACGGTGTGCATCAACTTGGCGGCGCCGACAATCGCATCCACCGGGCACGCCTGGATGCATTTGGTGCAGCCGATGCACTCGGCCTCGCGAATATAGGCGACCTGGGCGGGGGCCTCGCCTCGGCTGGTGTCCAGTTCCAGCACCGGCACGCGCAGCAACTGCGCAAGGCCGGCGATGGTTTCCTGCCCACCGGGCGGGCACTTGTTGATTGCCTCGCCCTGAGCGATGCCCTCGGCGTAAGGCTTGCAGCCCGGGTGCCCGCATTTGCCGCATTGGGTCTGCGGCAGCAGCGCGTCGATACGTTGGATCAGGGTCATGGGGTGATCATTGGCATGCCGGTTAGACAAACAGGGCCTGTAGGGGTGAGCCCGCTGGTTGTGGGTGTCGGCTTTTTTGTGGCGAGCGGGCTTGCCCCGCGTTGGGCTGCGAAGCGGCCCCACCAAGGCCACCGGGTTTCCACAGGTAGAACCGGGTGTTTGGTTTAGGGGCCGCTACGCGCCCCAACGCGGGGCAAGCCCGCTCGCCACAATAAGGCTGCTCGCCAAATCGTTTACTTGATCCGTTGACCCGGTTTGGCACCGCTATCAGGGCTCAACAGGTAGATCTCTTCACCGCCAGGGCCCGCCGCCATCACCATGCCTTCGGAAATACCGAACTTCATTTTCCGTGGCTTGAGGTTGGCAATCATCATGGTCAGGCGACCATCGAGCTTGGACGGGTCAGGGTAAGCGCTCTTGATCCCGGAGAACACGTTGCGTTGCTCATCACCGATGTCCAGGGTCAGGCGCAGCAGCTTGTCGGCACCTTCCACGGCTTCGGCCTTGATGATCAGCGCAACGCGCAGGTCAACGGCGGCAAAAGCATTGAAGTCGATTTCCGGGGAGAGCGGGTCTTTGGCCAACTCGCCATTGCCGGCCGGTGCCGATTCGCCGGTGTCGGTCTGGCTGGCGACCAGGTCTTCTTTCGAAGCATCGGTCATCGCCTGCACGTTGACGGGGTCGATACGGGTCATCAGCGGCTTGAACTCGTTCAACTGATGGTTGCTGAGCAAGGTGGCGTGGTCATTCCAGGTCAGTGGCGCGACGTTGAGGAACGCCTCGGCGTCAGCGGCCAGCAATGGCAACACCGGCTTGAGGAAGATCACCAGCTGGCGGAACAGGTTGACGCCCGTGGCGCAGATCGCCTGCACTTCAGCTTGCTTGCCTTCCTGCTTGTTCAGCGACCACGGCGCCTTTTCGGCGATCCAGGCGTTGGCACGGTCGGCCAGGCCCATGATTTCGCGCATGGCGCGGGCGAAGTCACGCGCTTCATAGGCGTCGGCAATGCTTGGCGCGGCGGCCAGGAAGGCCTCGGTCAGTTCCGGTGCGGCGTTCTCGGCCACCAACAAACCGCCATTACCCTTATGGATAAACCCGGCGCAACGGCTGGCGATGTTGACGACTTTGCCCACCAGGTCAGAGTTGACCTTCTGTACGAAGTCTTCCAGGTTCAGGTCGAGGTCGTCGACGCCACGGCCCAGCTTGGAGGCGTAGTAGTAGCGCAGGTATTCCGGCGACAGGTGGTCCAGGTAAGTGCGCGCCTTGATAAAGGTGCCACGGGACTTGGACATCTTCTGGCCGTTGACCGTCAGGTAACCGTGCACGGCGATGCCGGTTGGTTTGCGGTAGCCCGACCCTTCAAGCATCGCCGGCCAGAACAGGGCGTGGAAGTTGACGATGTCCTTGCCGATGAAGTGATACAGCTCGGCGGTGGAATCCTTGGCCCAGAACGCATCGAAGTCCAGCTCCGGCGTGCGGTCGCACAGGTTCTTGAAGCTGGCCATGTAACCGATTGGCGCGTCCAGCCACACATAGAAGTACTTGCCCGGCTCGTCCGGGATCTCGAAGCCGAAGTACGGCGCATCGCGGGAGATGTCCCACTGCTGCAGGCCGGCATCCAGCCATTCGGCGATCTTGTTGGCCACGGCGTCTTGCAGGGTGCCGCTGCGCGTCCAGGTTTGCAGCATCTGCTGGAAGTCCGGGAGCTTGAAGAAGAAGTGCTGGGAATCCTTGAGCACCGGAATGGCGCCAGAGATGGCCGAGCGCGGGTTCTTCAGGTCAGTCGGTGCATAAGTGGCACCGCACTTCTCGCAGTTGTCGCCGTACTGGTCTTCAGTGCCGCATTTCGGGCAGGTGCCCTTGATGAAGCGGTCGGCCAGGAACATTTTCTTTTCCGGGTCGAAATATTGCGTGATCGAACGCGTGGCAATGTGCCCGGCGTCGCGCAAGCGCGTGTAGATCAGGCTCGACAGCTCGCGGTTTTCGTCGGAGTGGGTCGAGTGGAAATTATCGAAATCAACCAGGAACTCGGCAAAGTCGGCGCTGTGTTCAGCCTGCACATTGGCGATCAGTTGTTCCGGGGTGATCCCTTCCTTTTCGGCGCGCAACATGATGGCCGATCCGTGGGCGTCGTCTGCGCAGACATAAATGCATTGATTGCCGCGATGCTTCTGGAAGCGCACCCACATATCGGTCTGGATGTACTCAAGCATATGGCCAAGATGGATAGAACCATTGGCATAGGGCAGGGCGCTGGTGACGAGGATCTTGCGTGGCTCGGACATGGGGCTCGGCTACTTGATGAAACGGAGGTCGGCCACTATAAAGCGCCGGGAAATATATTTCACCCCGTGGCGCTGTTTCTGAATCTTCCCGGGGCGCGAAAGCATGCCGCTTGGCGGCTGGAACGGTTAGGATAGCCGCCTGTTTCAGTCAGTCTTTTTTCGGGAGTAGCCCATGAGCGCCGTCAATCGCGCAGCGGTGGAAGCCGTTCTTCGCCAATACACCGACCCCTATTTGAACCAGGACCCGGTCAGCGCCGGCTGCGTACGCGCCATCGATGTGCAGGGCGACCAGGTCTCGGTCCAGATGGAGCTGGGTTATGCCGCCGGCCTTTTCAAGAGCGGTTGGGCGCAGATGCTGCAAATGGCCATCGAGGGTCTCGACGGTGTGCGTTCGGCCAAGGTCGACATCCAGTGCGTGATCGCCGCGCACAAGGCCCAGGCGCAGATTCCGGGTTTGGCCAACGTCAAGAACGTGGTCGCCGTGGCATCCGGCAAGGGCGGCGTGGGCAAATCCACCACGGCCGCCAACCTCGCCCTGGCGCTGGCCCGCGAGGGAGCCCGCGTTGGCATTCTCGACGCCGACATTTATGGCCCAAGCCAAGGCGTGATGTTCGGTATCGCCGAAGGCATCCGGCCCAAGGTCAAGGATCAGAAGTGGTTCGTGCCGATTGAATCGATGGGCGTCGAGGTCATGTCCATGGCCTTCCTCACCGATGACAACACGCCGATGGTGTGGCGCGGGCCGATGGTGTCCGGCGCCTTGCTGCAATTGGTCACCCAGACCGCCTGGGGCGACCTGGATTACCTGGTGATCGACATGCCGCCAGGCACCGGCGACATTCAACTGACCCTGGCGCAGAAAGTCCCGGTGGCCGGCTCGGTGATCGTGACCACGCCGCAGGATCTGGCGCTGCTGGATGCGAGAAAAGGCGTCGAGATGTTCCGCAAGGTCAACATCCCGGTGCTGGGCGTCGTGGAAAACATGGCGGTGCACATCTGCTCCAACTGCGGGCATGCTGAGCACCTTTTCGGCGAAGGCGGCGGTGAGAAGCTGGCGACCCAGTATGGTGTTGAGCTGTTGGCGTCGTTGCCGCTGGCGATGGAGATTCGTGAACAGGCTGACGGCGGCAAACCCACCGTGGCGGCTGAGCCCGATGGGCAGATCGCTATGATCTATCAGGAGTTGGCCCGTCATGTAGGCGCGCGCATCGTCCTGCAGGAAGCGGCTGCGCCGGCAATGCCGACGATTACGGTCAGCGACGACTGATCAGCCTGAAGGAAAAGAAGCCTCGACAGTGTCGGGGCTTTTTCTTGTCCGCAGGAAGGTCAACCGGGTGCTGTTGCGCTTTTACGCATTTGCGCGTGTAAGCATTCGCTTACTTTTTCGTAAGTGTTTGGGTTTTTTACCGGGCGTGGACATCTCGAAATGGCGAGAGACTTTTCTATCTTGTTGAAATATAACAATTATTTATTGTCGTTTTAGCGATGAAGCTCTTCAACCCAACCGTTGGATCCCGTTGAACTTCCCTTGGAACTCTCTAACATCAGCCCTGTGTCCACGGATTGACACAGCCATCAAGGAACGATGGTTGAAGGAACGTCGCAGGATGCGATTCATCAGGATGATGAAAAAGGAATACAGGGACTAGGGAAAAAATGTGGGCGGGTCATACCGCCCCTTTTTTTTGCCTGTAGAAAAGTAAAACCCGCCCCGCAGAAACGCAAAAAGGCCCGCAAGGGGCCTTTTTTATTGGGCGACGGCGCTTTAGCGCTCGAGGTCTGCAATCTTGCCCTTTTTGCCATCCCACTCCGCGGCATCCGGCATCGGATCCTTGCGTTCGGTGATATTCGGCCAGATTTCCGCCAATTCGACGTTCAACTGAATGAATTCCTGCATCTCTGCCGGGACTTCGTCCTCGGAGAAAATAGCGACGGCCGGGCATTCTGGTTCACACAGGGCGCAGTCGATGCACTCATCCGGATGGATAACCAGGAAGTTCGGGCCTTCGTAGAAGCAGTCCACCGGACACACTTCGACGCAGTCGGTGTACTTGCACTTGATGCAGTTGTCGGTAACGACGAAGGTCATTTCTAATTCTCTCCTCAGGCGGCGGCAGCGAAACCCCTTGTGGTGGGGCTCGCGAGGTTCGGGAGCGATAGTCTGCAGGCCAGGCTAAAAGCCCGCAGCATCCCAAACCGCGCGAGATTCTATCAGCTTGCAAGCGTCTGCGTTATATCCGAACTTGCAGTGCATATAACATTTCTAGCGCTTTACGCGGGGTCAGGCCGTCCAGGTCAAGCTTGGCCAGTTCATCCAGCACCGGGTGAGGCAGGCTGGCGAACATATCACTCTGGTGCGGCGCGGCCGGTTTGCTGCTGGCTTTTTTCGGGCTTGCCACCACGGTTTCATGGGGCAAGGCCGTGGTTTCCAGGCGGCTGAGGTGCTCGCGAGCGCGGGTGATCACATCGCCTGGTACACCGGCCAACTGCGCCACGGCCAGGCCGTAACTCTGGCTTGCCGGCCCTGGCAGCACGTGGTGCAGAAACACGATACGTTCGTTGTGCTCAGTGGCATTGAGATGCACGTTGGCCACCAGCGGCTCGCTTTCCGGCAGCACGGTCAGCTCGAAATAGTGCGTGGCGAACAATGTATAGGCGCGCAAATGCGCCAATCGCTCGGCCGCCGCCCAGGCCAGCGACAGCCCGTCGAAGGTGCTGGTGCCGCGGCCGACTTCGTCCATCAGCACCAGGCTGCGTTCGGTCGCGTTGTGGAGGATGTTGGCGGTTTCGCTCATTTCCACCATAAAGGTCGAACGGCCACCGGCCAGGTCATCGCTGGAACCGATCCGCGTGAAAATGCGGTCGACCAGCGACAACTCGCAACTGGCCGCTGGCACAAAGCTGCCGATATGCGCCAGCAGTACGATCAAGGCGGTCTGGCGCATGTAGGTGGATTTACCGCCCATGTTCGGACCGGTGATCACCAGCATGCGGGTGTCGTCATCCAGCGACAGGTCGTTGGCGACGAACGGCGTGGTCAACACCTGCTCCACCACCGGGTGACGCCCCTGCACAATGCGCATGCACGGCTCGCTGACAAACCGCGGGCAGTTCAGGTCAAGGTTCAGCGCGCGCTCGGCCAGGTTGCTCAACACATCCAGTTCCGCCAGGGCCGCGGCGGTGTCCTGCAGCGGCGCCAGACGGCTGATCAAGTCTTCGAGCAGGGCTTCATAGAGCATTTTCTCGCGCGCCAGGGCGCGGCTCTTGGCCGACAGCGCCTTGTCTTCAAACGCTTTGAGCTCCGGCGTGATGAAACGCTCGGCACCTTTGAGCGTTTGGCGACGCTGATAGTCGATTGGTGCCGACTCGGCCTGCTTGCTCGGCAACTCGATAAAGTAGCCGTGCACGCGGTTGTAACCGACCTTCAAATTGGCCAGGCCGGTGCGGGCCTTTTCGCGAGCTTCCAGGTCGATCAGGAATTGCCCGGCGTTTTCGCTCAGCGATTGCAGTTCATCCAGCTCGGTGTCGTAACCGGTTTTCAGCACGCCGCCGTCACGGATGATCGCCGGCGGGTTGTCGATGATGGCTTTTTCCAGCAGCGCTGCGAGGTCCGGGTAAGTGCCGGCGGTCACGGCCAACTGTTGCAGGTGCGGCGTGTCGAGGTGGGCCATCGCCGCTTGCAACTGCGGCAGCGCGCTCAAGGCATCGCGCAGACGCGCCAGGTCGCGCGGCCGCGCGTTACGCAGGCCGATCCGCGCCAGGATGCGCTCGATATCGCCGATTTCCTTCAGCTGCGGCTGCAGCGTTTCAAAGCGATAGCCATCCAGCAGGCAGGTAATAGAGGTTTGGCGCGCTTGCAGCACGGTCAAATCCCGCAGCGGCCGGTTCAGCCAGCGGGTCAGCAAGCGGCTGCCCATGGCGGTCTGGCAACGGTCGACCACCGATTGCAGCGTGTTATCGCGGCCACCGGCCAAGTTGGTGTCCAACTCGAGGTTGCGACGGCTGGCGCCATCAAGCACCACGGTGTCGTCCAGGCGCTCATGGCGCAGGCTGCGCAAATGCGGCAGGGCGGTGCGCTGGGTTTCCTTGGCATAACCAAGCAGGCAACCGGCGGCGCCGATGGCCAGGGTCAGGGTTTCGCAGCCGAAGCCTTTGAGGTCTTGCACCGAAAATTGCTGGCACAGACTTTTCAGCGCTGAATCACGCTCAAAATCCCACGGCGCACGACGCTTGGTCCCACGACGCTTTTCTGCCGGCAAATCCTTCGGCCAATCATCCGGAATCAACAACTCCACCGGGTTGATGCGCTCAAGCTCCGCCAGCAGGTTCTCCCAGCCCTTTATCTCCAGCACGCTGAAATTGCCGCTGGTGATGTCCAGCACCGACAGGCCGAACAAACGCTCATCGCCCAGCACCGCCGCGATCAGGTTGTCACGACGCTCGTCCAGCAACGCCTCATCACTCACCGTACCCGGCGTAATAATGCGTACCACCTGACGTTCCACCGGCCCTTTGCTGGTCGCCGGGTCGCCGATCTGCTCACAGATCACCACCGACTCGCCCAGCTTCACCAGCTTGACCAAGTAGCCTTCCAAAGAATGGTAAGGAATCCCACACATCGGAATCGACTGCCCCGCCGACTGCCCGCGCGCGGTCAAGGTGATGTCCAGCAACTTGGCAGCCTTCTTCGCGTCTTCGTAGAAGATCTCGTAGAAGTCGCCCATGCGATAGAACATCAACTGATCAGGGTGCTGGTTTTTCAGACGCCAGTACTGCTGCATCATCGGCGTGTGGGAGGACAGATCGGAGGTGTTTTTACTCATTGGATAGTAGGCAAATTCGTTGAAAGTGATGGGGCAAAGGGGGCGCGTGGTCCAGTGTCGATCAGTTAAAAGTGCGGACGTCCAAACACAGCAGGTCAAAGGTGGGAGCTGTAGCTCGACAGCTCCCACATTTATCTTCGGTGTCTGCCCAATCGTGGGCGCACAACTGATCGGCATCGGGCGCTTGGCCCAGCATTTGTTGCGATGGGCGCAAGGTTAACACGTGAAGTCGGCCCTTCGCAGGTCGCAAACGGCCAGGTAAAACACAAAAAAGGGCGGCGCCTTTATATAAGCGCCGCCCTTTTTTACGGTTGCCCGATTTACTGAATGTTACCGGGCGAATCCAACACCTTCACCACATCATCCACCACCGCTTTCGCCATCTCCTGCAAGTAATGCGACGCCCAGGCGTAACGATCCGTCTCCTTGGTCATCGCCGCATCTTCTGCGAGCTGCTTGGCAACGTGGAGGAGGTCGGAGGCGTGATGCAAGGCTTCGTGCAGGGAAACACCGCTGTTGACGCGGAATAGAGGTTGGTCGGAGTGGAAGGAGAAGGGGGTGACGCCGAGGGTGGTTAGATCTTGCGCAGCGTTCATAAAACACCTCCGAGCACGGAGGAAATGAACCGGGAAGGATGACGCCGTTTGGTGCGGTAAACGTAGAAGCACATAAGTGAAAGTTCCTTGATTTGAGGAACTGCCACGAACCTTCTCACAGGTTTGGGTGGCAGCTGTGCGCAG
The DNA here is from genome assembly GCF_044875395.1 of Pseudomonas sp. HT11. Classification (NCBI taxonomy): domain Bacteria; kingdom Pseudomonadati; phylum Pseudomonadota; class Gammaproteobacteria; order Pseudomonadales; family Pseudomonadaceae; genus Pseudomonas; species Pseudomonas sp. HT11. Next base: position 1,325,378 of record NZ_CP173217.1, read on the forward strand.
GGTGAGAAACCGGCAATCAAGGCAACCGGTAGACCCGAGGGTCTCCCACGCACAGCCGCCATAAAACGATACCGCAGACGAAAAAAAACGCCGCGATAGGGTTCTTGGGCGCTTTGCGCCTTGATTTGCTCGGGTTCTCACACCCGGTCGCTGAATTTGCAGCGACAGGGGAGGTTAGCGTGATGGTGGGGTGGGTGCAACTGGGGGATGGATTGCCCCTTCGTTGCTGTTTACACGCGAGAGCGGAAATTTTTGCCACGGAAAATAAATGCGCGTTCTTACTCTTGAGGAACTCGAGGAAGCCGCAGTGATCTGCTTTTGACAATTAAATTTTAGTAGAGTGGTGTAACTGATATGGCTTTGCTATTGCCATTCTGCCATCAATGCAATATATGGACGATTAGAAGTCTGTTGACTTTTATACTAAGAGTCCTAAGGGATTGCTTGAAGCGTTCAAAAAAATCACTTAAACGGAACAAGAGGGCTCGATCGAAACTTGGGAGATAAATGCAAGCGGAGCATTCACTCACAAGGAGAAGCAGTACGCCAAGGAAGCTTTCTTTCGTGCCGAGGTGAAGCCCCCGTGAGGTGGATGCTATTATTCAGGGTGACTCGCCCTGAAGGAAAGAACGTATCCTCAAGGGCTAACGGTTACTATCATGGCCACTTGATTGAAATTTTTCTGAACCACTTTGATGCTGAGTTTAGCGACTCCACGGCGAGTGCGCGACCTGCAGATGGTGACAGCGTCTCTGCCCCAAAAAAAGTATGATGTCCGGAGGAAAGGGTACCTGGAATTCGAAAGATCTAATTGATTATTATCTAGAAAATAAATCAGCGTTCTTTTTTGTCGTACGTTCTTTTGATCTTCGGTTGTCGTTCTATGGGGTGGGGTTATCGACTTGAGTTGATATGGAAGTGTCGACCGACGGGCTCTCCACTAAAAATCACTGAAACGCAGATTTACGAGGATATATTTATGATTCCTGCCGTCCCCTCCTTAGGTCCGTACGTTCTTTTCGTGGAGAATTTATTTAGCACCGCCGGCCTGAAAATGTCTACCTTGATAGGTCCCGACAGTGTACCGATCACGGTTACAGACGCTGGTTGCATAATTTTCGAATTTGACAAGTCACCAACATACGCGGGGGGGCAGATAAGCGAAGTTTTTAAAGGTACTGGCGAGGTCTCTGAACTTGAGGTGCAGCAGAGAGAAGGCAGGAGAAATATATCGTACTTGCGATTTAGATATATGAATTCGGCAATGCTGGTCCTCCTGTCGGAAGCAGCAATTGAAAGTAATAAATCCTTCACGGTTCCACGGCCATGCGCGCCGGACAACTATGCGTCTGGCATCGTAATTAACGGCAAAATGTGTATCCATAGAGTGCAAGGTTCATTGCCTATCTCCGAATCCCCCGTGCATGCTCTCCATGCCGATGTCGTGAAGAATTTCATGGAGACTTTCAATTCAATCGCTGAAGAATTTGGAGGTTCATGTATGGATATTTGTTCTCTGATTTACGCGTCCAGCTATAATTATTCCAACCATGACTTTTCCTCCTCACTGCTTATTGGCTGGGCCGCTGCAGAAAAAATAATCACTGAGTTGCATTTAAAACGCGTAGGTCCATCGAGTAGGTGGAGAATGGATAAGAATATTAAAGGGCTGGTAGATGCGAATATTCTTACCGGTCATTTATTGTCGCAGGTAGAGGATGCCAAACAAGCAAGGAACGACTTTGCACATAACCTGCAGTCAAGTTCAAGTGGCACGGCTGTCACTGCGATTTTTTCTGCCGCTAGACTTATAGGGGAATCTATAGGGCGGGAACTTCGCCCGCTCCTCCAAACTACATATCACATTTGAAACAAGCTTAAATATAAAAAAGGAGACAGATCTATTTTTTTAGCTAATAAATCTGTCCCGTTTTTTCTAACAGTGTCCTGTATAGCTTATCGCTAAGCTACAGAATCATGGTTTTTTCCACTCTTGTTCGGCAACCGCCTTGTACGCGGATGATCTCTTTTCTATTTCATCTTTCCCGAATTCAGGAAGAGCTGAGAATGTAATTTTTGGATTGGCTATCAAGTAATTTGTTACATTTGGGTTGTTTGCGTAAAAGCTTGCACCCAATGACTGGGTTAGTATGTTTTCAGTTGCGTACTGTGCCAGCTTTTGATCGTATGATTTGTCTTGGAGGGAACGATTTCTAGATCTGGGAAGCAATGCCAATGCTCCTATTTTATTTCGTTGTTCGGCGTAGTCTTTCGCGTCCGCGAAGCCATGTTCAGTAGGCAGCACGGTAAGGTCATATGCAGCTTTCAAGATATGTTCGATATCGAAAGTTTTCATGTTTCGATCGCGCTGCCAGTAAGTTTGGAATCCGACCGTGTTTGTTAGTTTTATACTAAGTTCTAGGTGGGAGGCAATGCGAGAAAGTATGAAGAGAATGTCGGAGCGTTCGTTTTTAGTGTACGTGAGATTGTCTAGCCTGCTTATGCTTTGAAAGTATTTGTCCCACTCGTTTTGAATGTAGTTGAGTAGGTCGTTATAGTTTCTGTTGCGAAGATCTTTGGTTAAAGTGAATGCAATATCTTTTAGGTTGTCGTAGTTGTTGGTTTTGCCGTCGATTGTTCTGGAAGTAAGTATGAGGTCAATATATTTTGCTGTAAGCGATATTTTGTTCTTCCAGGTAGTAGTTGTGTCTTTTTCATCGATAGCCGCCATTATGATCATGGCTTGCGAGTTTAAACGGCGGGCTGCATTGTAGAACAGGTGCTCGAAGCCCACAGTAAACTGGCCTTCGCAGTCTCTGATGAAAGTGTAAATTTCGACGAAGCGGGGGATCGTATTTAAAGCAAATGCACTGTAGTCATCAGCTGTAGAGAGTTTGAGTCGAGAGGTGTTATCTTCAAACCAGCGATGGTAGGCGTCGCCAATAATATCGAAGTCGCCTGCAGCATCTCCTTTCGTTTTACCACGAATGCTCTCTGCCCATTTTGCGCGGAAGAAGTTCCTAAAAAATAATGAGTCTTCCTCGGGATCAATATCTTTAAGTTTTCTGATTGAATCTACCCAAGCTTTATGGCATGCGTGACTCGTTTGAGTGTTAGTGATCTTTGACAGAATAAGCCCCTTAAGAAGATCAATAGGGCCGAGTCGCAAACCTCTATCGTTCATCGTCACAAAGACACGGTGAGCTTCCGATTCACTTTCAACTGCGATATCAATTAAAAGAACTCTTTCGAGTACGTAGTCTATGAAATACGCTATATGTTTTCTTGCTACGTCATCGAGAAGGTCATCCGTTGAGCGCAAGGCCTCGATTATTTTTCTGTCACCGTCGTCGAGGTTTGGAGTATTTTCTGCGTTGACGAGTGCCTCGCTTACTTGAACTTCTTTGTCAAGGTATAGCTCAAACACTTTTTTTCGACTGGCTGAAAACTCAATGGAGTAATCCATTGTTCCGTAACTCATATTGCCTAAAAGGCCGCGTATATCCGCCGCACTCTGTATGTCGTTGTCACACTTGTATCTCTCTAAGTATGCCAGCATTAGAAATGTTGAAGTAAGTCTTTGCTGGCCGTCGATTAGAGGTTTTTTGCCATTAGTATCTTGTGAGGTAATTATTGATCCGAGAAAGTATGGTAGGTAGTTAGATACCTCTTTTCGGCCATGTGCCGAGTCGAAGTGTTGAAGGAACGTATTTTGAATGTCGTTGAATAGTTCCGAGAAATGGCGGGTTTCCCATTTGTACTCTCTTTGGAAATATGGAAGTGAGTAGTGACTTTGGAAGCATGTCTTAATGTTTTGTGTCGACGGGTTGACGTATGCCATGTAACTTCATTCCTTGATTTTTTCTGTAGGTTATGTGCAGTGGCTCATTGACATCAGGCTATCATGGGGTTAAATGAATCGCTATAGCTAGGTACCTAAGACGTAACTTCAAGGTAAATGCGCCGTAACTTATTGAGGAGAACAGTCTGGAAGGAGCAGGGGGGGGCTTCGCAGGGCTAGCTTAAGCCGACTGAAGAGGTCCTGTAGCTACTCATGATCAACGCGTCCGGATTGACACCATGTGTTGGGGCAAAAACGGCACAAATCAAGAATCAGCTTTCGTGGTATCTGGTGAACTGATAGGTGCAGGAGGTGGCTGGTAACCACTAGCCAATATAAAACGCCCCCACCTGCTCTCGTAAGCTAGGGACGAGGGTTAGCGGATACGTTGAAAATGAGGGGAGTTAGGGCGCGCTTTGATAAGTCACACACAGATAAGTACAGTTTCGAGATAAATGCATAAATTATGCAAATTAGCATTTGCCAACCCCCAAAACACCCGGCACTATCCCCCTTATGCAAAAACGCAACGTTTCAACCGTCTTAAGAGAACTCCTAGACCGCGACCGGATCTCCCCCACGGAGCTTCACCGGCGTACTGGCGTGCCTCAATCCACACTCTCGCGGATCCTCAGCGGCAAGATCGTTGATCCGTCGGACAAGCACATCTCGCGCATTGCCGAGTACTTCCGTGTCAGCACCGACCACCTGCGCGGGCGCGCGGCGGTGGGGGCTTTGCGGGATGACGGGCGTGACCCGATGCATTCGGAACTCAAGGACATAAGCCTGTGGGACGACGACACGCCCGTTAATGATGACGAGGTGTCGATCCCCTTTCTGCGTGAGGTTGAATTGGCTGCTGGATCAGGAAGATTCGTCATCGAGGAAAGCGAGAAGGCCAGCTTGCGTTTCGGCAAGCGCAGCCTGCGGCATAACGGTGTGCAATTCGATCAGGCCAAGTGTGTGACGGTGCGCGGCAACAGTATGTTGCCGGTGCTGCGCGACGGCGCCACGGTCGGGGTGAACGCAGGCAAGAGTGGCATTGGCGACATCGTCGATGGCGACTTGTATGCCATCAACCATAATGGCCAGTTGCGGGTGAAACAGCTCTACCGCCTGCCTTCCGGGATTCGTCTGCGCAGTTTCAATCGCGATGAGCACCCGGATGAGGACTACAGTTTCCAGGATATCCAGGATGAGCAGATCAGCATCCTCGGCCATGTATTCTGGTGGGGCATGTACGCCCGTTAACCTCCTTACGTAAGACAAAGCCCGCCAGTGCGCGGGCTTTTTTTCGCCTGCAAAAAACCGGCAAACCCTTCACCTGCAAGGCTGAAAATGCACCCGTGCATTTCGCACGTAAAAATAAATGCATTTGTGCATTGACTGTATATGCATACATGCATATTCTTCGTCTCAAGCCAGCCAACAAGGTGGTGGAGGCGGCAAGGATGCTGCCAAGGAAGACAAGGAAGGCACGCAACATCGGCAAGGACGCCATCGAAGCGATGGCAGGGATGCCAGGCAACACCGGCAAGGATGCCGACGCTCTTTAGTTTCAACGCTTCAAAAACAGGCAGCGATGAACCGGCCTAATAACGGTTCAGAGGGTTGGCAACTGGCCCGGGTGTGCAGCGTAAAGCACCAGAAGCAGTTATCCGGCAGACAGGGATCGTGGTCGGAAAAACATCTTAGGAAAGGTCCGTACCGCGCCAGTAGCGCCGAAAGACCGAATCTGGACCGCATTACTGAAAAGCCCGGGCGACCGGGCTTTTTGGAATGCCTACCTATCGAAGCATTTGTAAATGAAAAACGGACTATCTATTGCTCAGCCAGGAGGCGTGACATGACAAATGAACAGCAAGCGTTAGCGGAAATGCCTATCTGGCTGGTCATCGTATTGGCAGTGATCGGCGGGGTATCCGGCGAAATGTGGCGCGCCGACAAAGAGGGCGCACGGGGTTGGTCGCTGATCCGCCGTCTGGCCCTGCGCTCCGGGGCCTGCATGGTGTGCGGCGTTTCAGCGCTGATGCTGTGCTACGCCGCCGGCATGTCGATCTGGACGGCCGGCGCCATTGGTTGCCTGACTGCCATGGCCGGTGCCGATGTAGCCATCGGCCTGTATGAGCGGTGGGCGGCCAAGCGCATCGGGATCAACGAAAACTCCCGTCAGGACCCGCAGTAACTGTTGCAAGGACGCTACTTAAAATGACGCTCATCGAAAAGCCCTCTCAACTGCCCCTCGCCATTGGCGAAGCGCTAAAAGCGGCCTTCCCGGACTTGAAGGTCGGCAATCACCAAGACTTTAACGGCGCCGGGGACAAAACCGGCGTACTGATTACGGTCGAGGGCAATGGCCCCGGCATTCGCTCTCGCGAAGGGCGTAAGGCTCACGCGTTGACCCTTTCGCTCAAGGCCATGGTTGCGCCCGGGGCATTGCCATTTGATGCCTGCGACCTGGCCAGCCAACTTATGGACCTGGTGCTGGATAACCGCTGGAGGCTGCCGCAAGCACAGTGTGATTTGCCGATGAATATCGTCGCCGCGCCGTCTGTGCGCACCACGGCGGAAACGGACTACGACACCTGGACCGTTTCCTTCACCCAAACCCTTTACTTGGGACCTGTATTACTCACCGATCCCACCGGCCAACCGCTGTTCGCCCGCACCTGGGAAGTCTCGAACATCAACGACCCCGATCAATACAAACCACTGGCGGAGTAGCCCATGTTCGACGCGCTGTTACGCATGCAACTGGGGCCGATCGTCGAGCGCCTGGTGGAAATGGAAACCCAGCTTGAAGACCTTTACCGACGTGCCGAAAGCTTCTGCCGCATTGGCGTGTGCCAGGAGGTCGACGCCGCCAGCAATACCTGCAAGGTCAGCCACGGTGAGTTGCTCACGCCGGCCATCCGCTTTTTCAACCCCAGCGCCGGTGCACAGACTGAAACGCGCATTCCGTCCGTGGGCGAACAATGCCTATTGCTCAACTACGGCGGCGGCGAAGGTGGCGGCCAGTCTGTAGCCTTGTTCGGCCTGAACAGTAGTCAGTTTCCGCCGGTCTCCAGCGTTGCCAGCTTGACCCGGCGCCGCCATCAGGACGGCACACAAAGCGACTACGACGACGCCAGCCACACGTTCAACTGGGTCAACGGCCCCACCACATTTAGCGGCTCCCGCGAACAGGTCGACATCAAGGTCGGCGCCGCCAGCCTGACCATGAGCGCCCAGGGCATCACTCTGCAAATCGGCGGCACCCGCCTGTTGCTCGATGCTGGCGGCGCACACTTCAGCGGCCCCGTGGTGGACCACCAAGGACGCGTCATCAGCCCCCGATAAGGACACCGCATGATCGGAATCGACAGGAACACCGGGGCAGCCGTCGATGACTGGCTGCAATTCGTGCAGCGCGCCACCCGAGCGCTGACCACCCCCGTGGGCACTCGCCAAAAACGCCCGCTGTACGGCTCGCAGATCCCGCAACTGCTCGGCCAGAACCTCGGCGACGACCTGCTGATCCTCGCTCAAAGCCACGCCGCCCAAGCGTTCTATAACGCGCAGAACGGCATCGGCGACTTCCAACCCCAGGTCATCGTCGCAACCCGCCAAGGCGCGGGCCTGCTGCTGCGCTTTGCCGGCACCTGGAAAAACCGCCAACAATCCTTTGAGGTCGTGACATGAGCATGCTGATCCCCGGCCAGAACCAACTGGCGGAACCGGCCATCATCGCGGTGGATGAGTTCGAACCGTTGCTGGCCGAATTCAAGGCGTTTGTTGTCGATTACGTCGCCACCCGAGCGCCGCAAAGTGCGGCCAAACTCAAGGCCAGCCTCGACAATGAAAGCGAGCTGCTGACCCTGGCGCTGGAAGCGTTTTGTGTGCGGCTGCAAACCCACGAGCGCAAATACAATGCGCGCATCAAACAGATGCTGGCATGGTGGGCCACCGGCAGCAATTTGGATGCGCGCCTGGCCGATATGGGCCTGGAACGCCAGGTACTCGATCCCGGCGACCCGGCGGCGTTTCCGCCCGTGCCGCCAACATTGGAGAGCGATGACGACGCTCGCCTTCGTTACTACCTGGCGCCACATGCCCCGGCCGCGGGTTCGCGAATGCAGTATCGGCGTGAGGTTTTCACTCTAGGCGAACGGCCGTCGGTGAAGGTGCAAAGCGCAACGCCGGGCGTGGTGACGGTCAGCTACACCTTTGACCCGGACGGCTATGCGGCCCAGGTCAAAGATGGCAACGGGCGTCGAACAGCGCCCGGCGAAGTCATGGTCACCGTGCTTTCCCGTGAGGGCGACGGCACGCCGTCTGCCGATTTGCTTGACGGCGTTCGTCGCCATTTCGCACGGCCGGATGTGCGGCCGGAGACGGACCTAGTGAGCGTGCAAAGTGCGCAAATCCTTCCCTACAAAATCCGCGTGGTCGCCAAGATCAACGCCGGCCCGGATTCGGGGCTTACACAAGTCGCCGCTCAAAAGCTGCTGCAAGACTATGCAGAGTCCTGTCATCGCCTGGAAGGGCGGGTGGACCCGAGCTGGATTGACTACGCGATTCACAGCGCCGGCGCTGCGCAACTGCAAATCCTCGAACCGTTGCAGCCGATCATCGGTACCGCATTCCAGGCACCGTATTGCACGGCGGTTGAGGTGGAGGTGCGCACGCTATGAGTGAGCCCAAAACGAGTTTGTTACCTGCCAACAGCTCACCCCTGGAAAAAGCCCTGGACCTGGGCTTCGGACAGTTGCTCGACCGGGTTTTGCCACCGTTTCCGGCGTTGATGAACCCACTGCAAACGCCTGCCGAATTTCTTCCTTACCTTGCTGCCGACCGCGGGGTGAGCGAATGGGATGCTGACGCCAGCGAAGCTGAAAAGCGTCTCACCGTGGCGTTGTCCTGGCAGATCCAACGCCAGGCGGGTACACCCAAGGCGTTGAGTCATGCGGTGGAGTCGCTGGGGTTCACCTCCAATATCAGCGCGTGGTATCAGCAGCAGCCGTTGAGCCTGCCTTACACCTTCGATGTGCAAGCGATCATCGGGCGCAGTTGGTCCAGTGGTGACCACAACCGCTTGATTCGCCGTATCAATGCGGCGAAGAGCGAGCGGGATCAGGCGACCATCACCATCGTGCATGAAACCGAGGGTCGGCTTGCGTTCACTCAACTCCTCGACGCCCCTTTAAGCGACGGCGAGTTGTGTCTGAACGGGGCGCTGCCGGAGTTGGCGTTGGTTGCGCGACTTAACAGTGCCGGGGTGGCCCAGCACTACACCATTAACGACTACGACCTCAGGGCGCAGCCATGACAGATGACATTACGCGCCTGGTGCGCTTCACCTCCAAAGGTTTGGATGAAGTGCTGCAGGCAAAGAACCAGGGTTTGAAAGGCGAAATTACCCACATCGGCGCCGGTACCGGCCGCTACAACCCAGACGGCACGGAAGTGGCCTTGCGTGATGAACGCCAGCGTGTCGCCATTGTGGATTATGAGGACTTGGGCGACCGGCAACTCAGGATGGCCGCGCTGTTTGATGGCGAGGCCGAGTATGAGATTGGCGAGTTTGGTTTTTATCTCGCCAGTGGGACCTTGCTGGCGATTTACTCGGTGGCGGGAAAGTTGCTGACTTATAAAGCGTCTGCGACTCGAGTGCTTCAACGATTTACGTTAGATATTTCGCCATTGCCGACGGACAGTGTGACGGTTGTAGTAGGTAATGAAAATCTTAATGTCTTGATGGCTGGGGAGTTCGCGCAGCTCGCCGCAGCGAGTATTGATAACATGGCGCGGCATATGGGGGTGTTGTTTCGGGTCATGAGCGTAGAACTTAAATAGTCCTCGCCTTTGGGTACTGGAAAAAACGACGTTTTACAAGGAGTGTAAAAGATGAGTTTGGAAACGGTAATCGCCGGCCTGGTGTCGGCATGCAATGCACTAACGGATACGGTAAGTAAAAAGATATCCTTAATCGACCAGAAAGTAGTTGCGGCAACTGAGCAGGTTCCAGCGGCTGTTCGAGCAGAAGTTAACAAGGTTCTGTATGTCGACTCCTCCAGTGGCCTGGACACCAATAGCGGTCTCACTTCGGATAAGCCACTTAAAACCATTGCTGCTGCGGTTGGCAGGGTCATGTTGTGCGGCTCAGCCACTATTTTCCTACGGCGTGGAAAGGTCTATGAGGTAGGTCGGGGCTTGGGTGGAACCAATGTTGACAATATGTCGCTTCTATTCATCCCGTATGGGACAGAAGCGTCTAAACCAATCGTTCGTGGCGCGCTGATGCGATTTCCTGATTCGAATGTCTACATATGTGGTGGTTTTTCCGCTATCACGGAAATGTCGATTAAGTTCACCGACTGCCGAATAGAAACCGGCTTGGCGAATGGCGTTTCGCAATGGGGCCCTGATTACGGCGGCTTGTTTTCTCGCGATGGGGGGGCCGGCGAAAGTGTGAGCTTTAAGTTGTGTTTTCATAAGTGTGAGGTCGTGGTTCAGGACGTTCCATTGTTCACTACGTACTACGGTTTTATTCAGCTAAGCCTCGCGCAGACGACCATTAGTAAAGGCGGCGCCCAGACGACAATCATCAATGTCGGTGTGCCGAAAATGGTTGATATCAGTACCGTGTCTATTGTCGGTTTCGGCTCCGGTGCGACACTTGATAGCTTGCTTACCTTGTCGCCAGGTTCTTACACGGCCCGCCAGGCATATACAACTATTTCCGCATAAGGAGCGTTTAAATGAGAACAGTGAATTACAAGGGCTCGATATACGTCAATCCAGATGCAGAGAGTTTGGAAGGAATTGGTTTGTCGGCTGAAGATGCAGCTGAGGTTATGGCACAACTGGTGAGTAACGAAGCCATGCAACGTCGAGACGAACTGTTGCAAGTCGCGGCGATACGTATCGCCCCCCTGTTGGATGCACAAGACCTGGGGAAGGCAACCGATGACGAGGTGGCACGGCTGCAAGCCTGGAAGCTGTATCGAATTGAATTGAACCGTATCGATAAGCAGGAAGGTTTTCCGGCCTTAATCAACTGGCCTGTAGCGCCAATCTAGGGACTGACATGACCGCGAAAGCGGTTTTTTTTCGCCCAATGAATCCCCCGCTTAAGGGGCTTTTTGCATCTGGAGAAATTTACACATGGCTAACCGCCAAACCTACACCGTCCTCATCCCATTCCCCATCGGAGGTGGCCACTGGTCCACCGCCGGCGAAGAACTGGAACTGCTCGACGTCGAAGCATCCGCCCTGCGCACCGCCGGCCGCCTGGAACTGACCAGCGTCCTCAACTCCACCCCCAAGAAGGCTGACTAACCATGGCTGAGGTTCTTAACTTCGAGCACAACGGCATCACCGTGAATGCCACCGAATCCCCCGAGGCCACGGGTGGCCTTGGCGATAACGTTATCGGCCTGGTCGGCACTGCGCCGAACGCCCACGCGTCGATCCCGAAAAACGCGCCGTTTCGCATCAACAGCTTCACCACCCAGGCGCTGCTGGATCCGACCGGCGCCGAGTCGGGCACGCTGTTCCAGGCCGTCTACCAGATCCTCAAAGTGGTGAAGGTGCCGGTCTACGTGGTGATCGTGGAGGAGGGCGCAACCCCGGCCGACACCCTCAACAATGTGATCGGCGGCAACGAGCCGACCACTGGCCGCAAACTGGGCCTGGCTGCCCTGAGCAGCGTCCCCGAAGACCTGACTATCATCGGCGCTCCGGGCTTCACCGGCACCAAAGCCGTGGCCGGTGAGTTCGCCGCCTTCGGCAAGCGCATCAAGGCCCGTGTGGTGCTGGATGGCAAGGATGCTTCGGTTGCTGACCAAGTGACCTACAGCGGCGAGCTGGGCGGGGCCGACCTCGGTTTCGACCGTTGCCTGCTGGTGCACAACATGCCGTCGGTGTACTCCAAGGCGGCGAAAAAGAACGTGTTCCTGTCGCCATCGTCGCTGGCCATCGCTGCACTGGCCAAGGTCAAGCAGTGGGAAAGCCCAGGCAACCAGGTGACGTTCGCCGAGGACGTTTCCCGCGTGGTCGAGTACAACATCCTCGACACCTCCACCGAAGGCGACCTGCTCAACCGCTACGGCGTGAGCTACTACGCGCGCACCATCCTTGGCGGTTTTTCGCTGCTGGGTAACCGCTCTATCACCGGCAAGTTCATCAGCTACGTCGGCCTGGAAGATGCGATCAGCCGCAAGCTGGTCAAGGCCGGCCAGAAAGCCATGGCCAAGAACCTCACCAAGTCGTTCATGGACCAGGAGGTCAAGCGCATCAACGACTGGCTGCAAACCCTGGTCGCCGACGAAACCATCCCCGGCGGCAGCGTGTACCTGCACCCGGAGCTCAACAGTGTCGAGAAGTACAAGAACGGCACCTGGTTCATCGTCATCGACTACGGCCGCTATGCGCCGAATGAACACATGATTTACCAACTCAATGCCCGCGATGAAATCATCGAGCAGTTCCTGGAGGACGTTCTCTAATGTTTACCAACCGTGTAAGACAGGCCATTGCGGCCACCCTTCAAGGCCTGCCGTTGTCCGCGACGGTAGAAGAGTTCACCCCGCCGAAGATCGAATTCGACATGGAATCCATGTCCGGCGGGCGCTTCATCGCCGAAGAAATGGCCAAGAGCGGCAAGGTGCTCAATGCCAAGTTGGTTCTGCAAGGTGCCGGTCCGGAAATCATGCTGGCCCTGGGCGTGCGTCAGGGCGACGATATTCTGCTGAACGTGCGTGAAGCCGGTCAGGACCAGGATGGCAAGACCTATTTCACCTACCACACCGTCGGCGGCAAACTTAAATCCCTGGAGGAGGCGAAGCTGAAGATGGGCGACAAGGCCACTACCACCCTGGAGTTGTCGTGCCGTACCTACAACCGTCTGGAAAACGGCATTCCGGTGATCGACATCGACGTGCGTACCCAGAAGTTCATGCTCAACGGTGTCGACATTCTCGGCGATGCCCGCCGCGCTGTGCTGATGCCTTAAGGGCTACCGTGACCTGAAGTGAGCACAGTCAATGTGGGAGCCGGGCTTGCCCGCGATGCAGGCGACTGGGTGTGCCTGGTGTACCGAGCTGATGCCATCGCAGGCAAGCCAGCTCCCACATCGACCGCGCTCAGCTTTAGATTTGCGCTGCTTTCAACAACGCTTAAACAAGGAATTGCCCCATGGCCTGGATGCCACCGCTGCACATTCTGCTGTCTCCGATCACCGCCGACACTGGCGCGACGATCCAGCAGATTCAACTCAAGCCGCTGTTCTACGCCGCGCAAAAAGCTGCGCTGGCCCGGGCCGGTGATGACGAGGACGACCAGTTTTTTGAACTGGCGAAACTCGCCACCGGCCTGTCGGAAAAAGAACTCGATCAGCTCAAGCGCCCGGACTACGTGAGCATTGCTCAGTACGTGCACGAAATGTCGACGCGCCCAGCGTCGTTCTTCCTCGGCGAACGCGATGAACCGTCGCAGCATGAACAGGTGCACCTGCTGCTGCCCCTCGACGCCGCCGGCCGCAGCCTGACCGCACTGAGCCTGGAAATGCCTGCCCTGCGCGCTACCAAGGCCATGAAGAAACTCGCCACCAACAAAGAACGCGCCGAATTCATTACCGCTCATTGCACCGGCCTGATGATCCCTGACTTGGCCGGTCTGACCGTTCCTGACTGGACGGAACTGCAGGAGCGCATCGACGATTTTTTAAACAAACCGGCGGACTTCTTTCGGAGCGCGACATCGAAGTGATCCTCGATGTGGTGCCACTGATTTACTCGGTCAATGAGGCGGAGATCCTCGACTGGGACGCCGGAAAAGCATTGCGCCGCTACGACATCGCGATCACTCGCCTTGGCGTCAAACAGGAGTAGAGCGGTATGGCAGGCAATAACCATGCAAGCCCGTCAGCCATCGCCACGGAAGGCGAGCTGACGCTGGGCTCACGTGACACCGCAGTGGCGCAGGCCAGTATCAAACCCATTGCGTCAACACTCGCCGGGCCCTCGGGCGCGATGCCGGTAGAGGCCGCGAGCCTGGGGTTGGCCCTGGCGACTGCCAGCCTTGAGATCAATCTCCTGGCGGCGGGGCAGGATCGGCTGGTGAATACCCTCGAGCTGTTCAACGCCTCACTGCTCAAGATGATGGACGCCCGGCAAGTTGAAGCTGGCGAAGGCGCGGGAGCAGCAAAAGCTGCAGCCCCCGCTGAGGCGCGCAAACCCTCGCAGGCACTGGATGCCGCGATGACTGACCTGGATCAGTTGTTGATGTTTGTCGGCCGCCAGCGCAAACAACTGCGCGAAACCAACTTGGCCATGGCGTCGGAACCGATGGTAGCGGCGAGCGGTGCAAGCGCTGTGGACCTGGCACAGGTCGAGTATGTGGCCGCCCGGTCCGGCATCGGCAGCGACCGCAAGGATGCCTCGGGCAATATCGACCGCGCGGCTCGTCAGGACGACCTGACCCAGTTTGCCCGCGACGCAGCCATCATGGCGACGGCCTTCAAGGTCGACGTCAAAAATGCCGGCGACATGATGGGCGGCTGGCGCGAGTCGATGAAAATCGACCGCGAGCAAACCCGGGACCTGGCTGACGCGACCAATGTGTTGGGCACCCACGTTTCGCTCAAGGCAGAAGCGGCGGATATCGGCGCTATTGTGCAGCGCGCAGGGGGGACGGCCACCGCCGCGGGCATGAGCCCCGAGCAGGCAGCGGCGCTTTCGGCGGCATTGCTCAGTGCCGGCAACAGCAAGAGTGCAGCCGGTGTCGGGCTGGAGAAAATCAGCAGCACCCTGGCCAAAGGCGACGGCGCTTCTGAAAGCCAGCGCAATGCGTGGGCGGCGCTCAAACTTGATCCCACGTTGCTCGCTGGCGGGATGCAGCAGGATGCGCCCCAGACCCTGCTCACGGTGCTTGAAGCGCTCAAGGCGCAACCGGCTGAGAAACAAGCGGCGTTGGCCACTCAATTGTTCGATGGCAACCAGTCGATTCTGAGCCTGGTGCCCGCCATCGATACGGTAAAGCAGGCGTTTACGCTGGTGGCCGACAAGTCGGTGTACGCGACGTCGGCACTTGGCGAACAAGGCTCGGTCCTGCGTTCGGCAGCGGTTCGCGCAGATTCCACACAGGCACGTCGTCAAGCCTTCGAGGCCAGCACCACGCGTCTGGATACCGCCAAGGATGCCGCGCTGGCGCCGATCGTGGACACCTCGCTAAGCGCGATGACCGGGCTGGTGACGGGCGTGGGCTGGTTGGCCGAGGCGCTGCCCAAGACCACGGCTGCTGTAACGCTGGCTGGCGCGGCGCTGGGGCCGGTGTTTTCTGGTGTGTTCGATGCGGTGAAGGACAAGGTGTTCGAGAAGGTCGCCGGCAAGATTCTCGGAGGCGGCGATACCACACCAGGCAAGGTGAGCGCGCCAGCCAGCCAGAACACACCCAAAGGCAACGAAACGCCGCGCGGTGATCGCTCCGCAGACAAGCCTTCACGAACTGCGAGAGCCAGTAAGGTCGCGCGAAGTGGCTCCCTTGGCGTGGTGCTGGCGGGTGCTGGCATTGACCTTGTCCAGGGCGCGATGTCGGGGAACCTGGGTAAAGCCGTCGGCACCACGGTAGGGTCAGTCGGCGGCGGTGTTGCCGGTGGCGTTGCTGGCGAATTTGCGGGCATGGCCGTTGGCCGCGCGCTCGGCACGCTCGCCGGGGCGGCGATCGGCTCGGTGGTGCCGGGGGCTGGCACAGTGCTGGGCGGGGTCATGGGCGGTGTCGCTGGCGGTGCCATCGGCAAAGTGGTCGGCGGCGCGCTGGGTACGTTTGCCGGCAGTGATATCGGCGCCTGGCTGAGTGAAAAACTGATGGGCTCCGATGACCGTCTGCCATCACCTGGCCAGACCAGCAAAAACCTCAGTAGCGCTCAAGCCGACAACCGCCAAGTCAACTTCGCACCGCAAATCACCATCAACGCACCCGAGCAGGCCAACCCACAACAACTGGCCGCGATCGTGGTGCAACAGATCGAAGCGCAATTCTCGCCGCTGTCGATGGACAGCCTGCTGGCGACGCGACGTGACTCGGCCCTGACCGATACAGGAGTGGTGTGATGCGACAACAAATGGCGTTGGGCCCGTTTATTTTCGGGCTGTCCCGTGGGTTCGCCTACGACACCCTGGACCGTTTGAGCAGTGGGGGTTGGGGCAGCCTAGATATCGTTTCCGGCAAGCCCAAATCCACCCAAGTTGGCCAGGCGCTCGAAACGCTGTCATTCGGCGGCAAGGCTGCACGCGCGCTGGGCATGGCGCGGATGGACGAATTGCGTGCGCTGCAAGCCCAGCGTGTGCCGTTGCCGCTGGTCGATGGCGTAGGCCTGAACTGGGGGCTGTGGACCATCAAATCGGTGGACGAAAAACAGTCCTGTGTGATCGATGACGGCACGGCCATGGTGGTCAATTGGGTGTTGGTACTGGAGGAGTTCGTCAATGCGTAAGGTTCGAAGTATTGCCGGTGACTCGGTCAACCTGTTGCTCTATCGCGAGCTCGGTCGCTGTGATGATGCCGCCGAAGAGGTGCTGTGGCGCTTGAACCCGCAGTTGGCCGAACAGGGCGCGGTATTGCCGGCAGGCGTCAATGTGATTGTGCCTGAGCTGGATACCCAGCCCGTGGCCAGGCAGCCGGTTACGGCCTGGGATTAAGGAGCAACCATGACACTTGGATTTACACCCGTGGTGGAGATTTACGGTGCCAATGCCGCGCTCCTCAATGAGCGGCTATTGGAGTGGGAGCATACCGACATGGCCGGGTTCACGTCCGACCAGGTCAAGCTGACACTCGACATCGAGGGCCTTGAAGGGCTGCCCAGCCTGGGCGGGCGTATCGGCCTGCGCATCGGGTATCGGGAGTCGGGCCTGGTGGACAAGGGCCGCTTCAAGATCACCCAGCGCACACCGTCACTGTTCCCGCTGCGTCTGGTGCTGGTGGCGACGGCGGCGCCCTTTGATGAGCCCGAATTCAAGAAGCGACGCACCGCCAGTCACGGGCCGATCAGCCTGGGTGCGCTGTTTCGCCAATTGACCACGCGCTACGGTTTTTCACCGCGCGTGGCGCCTGATCTGGAAGGCGAGCATATCCCGCACATCGACCAGACCAATGAAAGTGACATGGCGTTTCTCACGCGTCTGGCCAATCGCTTCGATGCCGTGGCCAAGCCTGTCGACGAGCTGTATGTGCTGGGCCGCAAAGGGCAGACAAAATCGCTGTCGGGCAAGGTCTTGCCGGTCGTGCCGTTGTCGATCACCCGCGACAATCGTCCGGGTGATCGCGCGTTTATCACCGCCAGCTTTACCCAAACCAGCCGCGCTACTTACCTGGGCGCACAAACGTCCTGGTGGGACGCGGCAGCCGGTAAACAACGGGTGGTGCAGGTGGGCATCGCGCCGTTCAAGGTGGTGACGCAGCGTTACCAGAACGAGGCTGAAGCCAGAACCGCTGCCGAGGGCGAGATGCGCCGAGTGGGGCGCGAAGGGATGCAGGTCAATGTGATCTGCCCCGGAAACCCCTTGTTCGGCGCTGAAGGCCTGTTGCTGCTGGACGAGTCGTGGCCCGACTTTATGCGCGGCCGTTGGTCGATCAAGACGGTGACCTCCAGTGGCAAGCGCAGCGAGAGTTATCGATGCACGATCATGGCCAACGGTTTATCCGCGGCCGAGTGAGGACCCATGGCTATAACGCTTTCTCAACTGGTTCAAATCCTGCCCGGAGCCCGCCCTGTTGCGGGCCTTTTTTTGTCCGCATTGAACACTGCAATGTCCAGGTTCGGGATCGGCCAAACCAAGCGCATCGCTGCGTTCCTGGCTCAAATCGGTCACGAATCCGGCGAGCTGCGCTACGTGCGCGAACTGGGCAGCGACCAATACCTCAGCAAATACGACACCGGCATCTTGGCCGCACGCCTGGGCAACACCCCCGAAGCGGACGGCGATGGCCAGAAGTATCGGGGCAGGGGACTGATCCAGATTACGGGGCGGCGCAATTACCTGGCGTGCAGCCAGGCGCTGTTTGGCGACGATCGCCTGCTGCGCCAGCCCGAGTTGCTGGAGCAGCCGCAGTGGGCGTGTGAATCGGCGGCGTGGTTCTGGCAAAGCAACGGTTTGAATGAGCTGGCCGACAAGGACCAGTTCACCACCATCACCCGACGCATCAACGGTGGGTTGAACGGGCTGGAGCACCGTCTGCAATTGTGGGCCCGGGCGAAGGCGGTGTTGTGCGCTTCTTAGGCGGGTTACGGCTGATCGGCGTGTGCTTGCTGGTGGTTGCGGTTTGGCAGGTGCAGGCGTGGCGATATGGTTCACAGCTTGAGCAGCAGGCGGATCTAAACGCTCAGGCGGCCTCGCTTCGACAGCAGGCAGAGCAGAAAAAACGGCTGGCGCTGGAGCAGCAACTCAGTGCCAGCGACCGACAACATGCCCAGGAATTGATTGATGCCCAGCGTAATCAAGCTGCTCTGCGCGACCGCCTGGCCACTGCTGATGTGCGGTTGTCAGTCCTTCTCGACGCCGCCGACCGTACCCTCGGCTGCCCAATGCCAGCCGCCACCACCTCCGGCGGCGTGGTTCATGCAGCCCCGCGAGCCCGACTTGACCCGGCGCATGCTCAACGAATTATCGCCATCACCGATGACGGCGATAACGCCCTGATCGCCTTACGTGCCTGCCAAGCGTACGTGCGCGCCGTCGGGCGTTAGCATCTTGATCCAGTCTGTCGCTTGCGCGTGCGATTTGCTCCTGTAGGGTAGGCAAATCCCCCGCCTACTTCTGGAGTCGACCGTGAAGGAAATCACTCAACTGGCCGCTGAACTGGGTCGCCGTTTGCAGGTGCTCAACGCCCACGTCACTACCGCCGAGTCGTGCACCGGCGGCGGTATTGCCGAAGCCATCACGCGGATTCCAGGTAGTTCGGCCTGGTTTGAGGCGGGATATGTCACCTATTCCAACCGGCAGAAGACCCGGCAGTTGGGCGTACCGGAGAAACTGTTCGGCAAAGTCGGCGCTGTCAGCCAGGAAGTGGTGGAGGCGATGGTCCGCGGCGCACAGGAAAAAAGCCTGTCGCGCTTTGCCGTGGCGGTCAGTGGTGTGGCAGGGCCGGATGGTGGTTCGCCGGACAAACCGGTCGGCACCGTCTGGCTGGCGTTTGGGGTTGGCGAAGAGGTGACGGCCGAGCTTGCGCACTTCCCCGGCAACCGCGACGAGGTCCGCCGACAAACGGTAAAAGCCGCGCTTGAGGGCTTGTTGCGACGAGCTGCACTAGAAATAGAAAAACAGGGGTAGGCGATCTTCGATCTTTGTGGAACAATACTGTCTACTTATACAGGTGTTGGCCGTCAGGCCTTATTGATTACGTGAGGACTTTAATGGACGACAACAAGAAGAAAGCCTTGGCTGCGGCCCTGGGTCAGATCGAACGTCAATTCGGCAAGGGTGCCGTAATGCGTATGGGCGATCACGATCGTCAGGCGATCCCGGCTATTTCCACTGGCTCTCTGGGTCTGGACATCGCGCTCGGCATTGGCGGCCTGCCAAAAGGCCGTATCGTCGAAATCTACGGTCCTGAATCTTCCGGTAAAACCACTCTGACTCTGTCGGTGATTGCCCAGGCGCAAAAAATGGGCGCCACCTGCGCGTTCGTCGACGCCGAGCACGCCCTGGATCCTGAATACGCCGGCAAACTGGGCGTCAACGTAGACGACCTGCTCGTTTCCCAGCCGGACACCGGTGAGCAAGCCCTGGAAATCACCGACATGCTGGTGCGCTCCAACGCCATCGACGTGATCGTGGTCGATTCCGTGGCAGCCCTGGTACCGAAAGCTGAAATCGAAGGCGAAATGGGCGACATGCACGTGGGCCTGCAAGCCCGCCTGATGTCCCAGGCGCTGCGTAAAATCACCGGTAACATCAAGAACGCCAACTGCCTGGTGATCTTCATCAACCAGATCCGTATGAAGATCGGCGTGATGTTCGGCAGCCCGGAAACCACCACTGGTGGTAACGCGCTGAAGTTCTACGCTTCGGTCCGTCTGGATATCCGCCGTACCGGCGCGGTGAAGGAAGGTGACGAGGTTGTCGGCAGCGAAACCCGCGTTAAAGTCGTGAAGAACAAAGTGGCTCCGCCTTTCCGTCAGGCTGAGTTCCAGATTCTCTACGGCAAGGGTATCTACCTGAACGGCGAGATGATCGACCTGGGCGTGTTGCACGGTTTCGTCGAGAAATCCGGCGCCTGGTATGCCTACAACGGCAGCAAGATCGGTCAGGGCAAGGCCAACTCGGCCAAGTTCCTGGCAGACAACCCGGATATCGCCGCCACGCTCGAGAAGCAGATTCGCGACAAGCTGCTGACCGCAGCGCCAGACGTGAAAGCTGCTGCCAATCGTGAGCCGGTTGAAGAAGTCGAAGAAGCTGACACTGACATCTGAAGCAAACGATGACTGTTGTACTGGATACACTCGTCGCCGTTCGGCGCACTGCGATGGACCTGCTCGCTCGACGCGAGCATGGTCGAGTCGAGCTGACGCGTAAACTGCGTCAGCGCGGTGCAGAGCCCGAGATGATCGAAACTGCCCTCGACCGCTTAACGGAAGAAGGGCTTCTGTCGGAAGCGCGTTACCTGGAAAGCTTTGTCTCCTACCGCGCGCGCTCCGGCTATGGCCCGGCGCGAATTCGTGAAGAGCTGAGCCAGCGCGGTCTGCAACGCGCTGATATCGACCTCGCCCTGCGTGAGTGCGGTATCAGTTGGCAGTCGCAGTTGGAAGATACCTGGCGCCGCAAGTTTGCCGGCCATCTTCCGATTGATGCCAGGGAGCGTGCTAAGCAAGGTCGTTTCCTGAGTTATCGCGGGTTTTCGATGGACATGATCAGCCGCCTGTTAAGCGGCCGAGACATGGAAGACTGAGTTTTCTAGCTGCTGAAATTTAGAATCCGGGCGCTGGCTTGACTGCGATGTGGACACTTCGGTTTCCCAGTAGGATCGCGATGATGCCGTCGCAGGCAAGCCAGCTCCCACATCGAATCTGATGCATCTGATCGAACTCGGTAAATTAAAAAGGCCCACTATGAAAATAGTGGGCCTTTTTTTTGCCTTCAAAAAATCATGCTGGCTCGGGCGTTACTCGCTGCTGCGCTTTCCCCTGAGCCTGTGCCCAATTTTCCGGCAGATTGATGTAATCCACCAACTCTCGCAGTCGGCCTTGATCGCGGCCATTGAAGTTGAACACCAAGCGCGTCAAATGGCTGAACCTCGGCTCATCGTGTTCCTCGCCGGTATAGGCAAGCTGCTGGAATTCACCACTCAGCCGCAGGCTGGCAAACTCGCTTTGCAAATGAGCCAGCGCCCGTTCACTGAGCGTATGGTTCATGCGCACCACAAACTCACGCTTCAACCAGCGCGTGGAGTGAAAGTTGGCATAGAACTGGTTGATTTCGTCCACGGCTTCTTCAGCACTGTGTACCAGTCGGACCAGCTTGAGGTCGGTGGGCAGGATATAGCGATTGGCTTCCAGCTGGCTGCGGATAAAGTCCAAAGCGCCTTGCCAAAAGCCGCCGCCCGGAGCATCCAGCAGTACCACTGGCACCAGTGGGCTTTTGCCGGTCTGGATCAGGGTGAGCACTTCAAGCGCTTCATCCAGGGTGCCGAACCCGCCCGGGCACAACACCAGCGCATCGGCTTCCTTGACGAAAAACAGCTTGCGGGTAAAGAAGAAGTGGAAGGACAGCAGGTTCTCGGTGCCGTCGATGGTCGGGTTGGCGTGCTGCTCAAACGGCAGGGTAATGTTGAACCCCAGGCTGTGTTCCAGGCCGGCGCCTTCGTGGGCTGCCGCCATGATGCCGCCGCCACCGCCGGTGATCACCATCAGGTCCGATTGCGCCAGCTGGGCGCCGACTTCCCGGGCCAGGGCATACAACGGGCTTTCAACCGGTGTGCGCGCCGAGCCGAACACGGTCACCTTGCGGCGGTCCTTGAACTGTTCGAGCACGCGGAAGGCATTGTCCAGCTCGCGGATCGCCTGCAAGGTGATTTTGGCGTTCCAACGGTTGCGATCGTCCTGGGCCATGCGCAGAACGGTGAGGATCATGTCGCGATAAAGGGGAATGTTCGGGCTGCTGGGCGCGACCAGCTGGAGTTGCGCGTCGACCTGCTGAGTGAGGTCGGTCCCGTGTTCTTCAAAATGACGGAGCAGACGGTCATTCGATTCGTAAGGCATTCAACTTCTCCTTCTTCACAGAACCTGGGCCCTCGGCGAGGTATTCGTCCGCGGCCACGACACTGCATGTGTCGCTGCACGCCAGGGGCATTGCACGGTATGCACCGAGCGGCGAAGCGGGCTCTGTATGTTCCTTGTGATTTGGAAACCTTTGCACTGCAAGTCGCAGGAGGGCAACCCTCTTTTGCCCTGAAAATGTTACAGAACGGCGTGGAAAATGCGCGGGGCAGGCGGTCGGGATGACTTGATCATGAGCCGAAAAACCCTTGGCTGGCAACCGGTTATTGGCCGTACATCAAGCAGTTTAGTCGTCGGCAAGCATAGGCAGCGAGGGAAGTGCGCGCCACAGGACAGCAGCGCGCGATGGTCGAGCAATCGTTACTTTTTCTTCTTCGCTGCGGCAGGTGCCGGGCAATCGGCTTCGACAAACTTGACCGACGCCACCGGGCGGTTGGTCTTGTTCTCGGAGATGTCATAGCGCATCACGGCGCCCTTGGCCATCAACTCGCGGTAACCCTTGTTCAGGCACACGCTTTGACCCAGCTGGAAATACACGGCCTTGGGGTTGGCGCGCATCTGTTCGGCACGGTCAGGCTGCACGCTGAGGTGATCGATCAGCTGCATGCCTTCAACGGTGTAGGCCACTTCCAGGGTTTTTTCATCGATTTCCCGGGGCAGGTCCTTGTTGCTTTCGGCCGCGACGCTTTGCAGCTTCCTGTTCATTTGGGCCTCCAGCAGCGAGGCCGCGTGGGCGCCCATGGGCAATACCAGCGCGAGGGCGACGGATGGGGCAACAAGGCGCAGCATGGAACGCAGCATGAAAATCTCCTGATTCGGTTACTGGTGCATAGACCAGCCACTGCGCTGTGCGTTCAGTGGCGCGCAATTATAGGTGAGCGCCTGCCACTACAGCCAGGCGTATCGCTCAGAAGTGCCGGCGGCTCTGGTAAACTGCCGCCACTTAAGCCTGTCTCGAGTTCCCCCAGTGTCGATTTTCCCTTCTACGGGTTGCACCCGATGAGCCATGCCGTTTCCCGCTTGCGTACCCAGCGGCTGGCGCGGGCCGTGCGCCCGTTCCTCAACCGAGGTTCGCGCGCCGAACGTTGCCCCGGCTGCCGGGTGATTCCCGAATATTGCCTGTGTGCCTGGCGGCCGCAGGTAGAGGCGCGTTCGGCGATGTGCCTGCTGATGCACGATGTGGAGCCGATGAAGCCGAGCAACACCGGCTGGCTGATTGCCGATGTGATTGACGACACCACCGCGTTCGCCTGGTCGCGCACCGAGGTTGATCCCGCGTTGCTGACCCTGCTGGCCGACCCGCAGTGGCAACCCTACATCGTGTTTCCCGGCGAATTCGTCGCGCCAGAGCGGGTTGTCAGTGAGGTGAAAGTGGAGGAGGGCAAGCGCCCGTTGTTCATCCTGCTGGATGGTACCTGGAGTGAAGCGCGCAAGATGTTCCGCAAGAGCCCCTACCTTGAGCACTTGCCCGTGTTGAGCCTGGCGCCTGAACAGCTGTCGCGCTACAAGCTGCGCCGCTCCAAGCGGGATGATCATTTTTGCACCGCCGAAGTCGCGGCGCTGTGCCTGGAGCTGGCCAGCGATCAGGCGGCCAGTGAAGTGCTGGATGCTTACCTCGACGTATTCAGCACCCATTACCTGGCGGCCAAGTTCCTGTTGCCGCTGGACCCGTCGGACAGCGTTCATGCGCGCCTCTCGCCCCACATCCCGGCGGTATGACCAGACGACGTTTGCATGATGGCACTGTAAACCTGCAACTCGCTAAAATGCCCACGGGCGTAGTGCTTGACCCCCCAGGCTACGCTGGGCATGCTGGGCGCCGATTGGGGCGTAACCGTGAATTTTCAGCGTCGTTGCAGGTGTTTTTGACGCTGAGCCTGCCCCTTGGCGGTGGCTGCCTGGCCGTTGCCTTGTGTACTGGCGAACCCTGAACCCGTCAGGGCTGCCATAAAAAACAGGATCATTTAATCAATGGCCACATACGAAATCCTGATAGCCGATGACCACCCGCTGTTTCGCAGTGCGCTGCATCAGGCGGTAACCCTGGGCCTTGGCCCGGACGTGCGACTGGTTGAAGTGGCCAGCATTGCTGAGCTGGAAGCACGACTCACCGAAAAATCCGACTGGGACCTGGTGCTGCTCGACCTGAACATGCCCGGTGCCTACGGTTTTTCCGGGCTGGTGCTGTTACGCGGTCAATACCCGCAGATCCCGGTGGTGATGGTTTCGGCCCAGGAAGAAGCTGACGTGGTGGTGCGCTCCAAGGAGTTTGGTGCCAGCGGTTTCATTCCCAAGTCCAGTTCAATGGAAGCGATCCAGAAAGCCGTGCGCACCGTGCTTGACGGCGATGTGTCCTGGCCGCCGCAAGCGTTTGACGAAATCAACGTGTCCGACGAAGCCAAGGCTGCCCGTGATGGCCTCGCCAGCCTGACGCCCCAGCAATTTCGGGTGTTGACCATGGTCTGCGAAGGCTTGCTGAACAAGCAGATTGCTTATGAATTGAGCGTGTCGGAGGCGACCATCAAGGCCCATGTGACGGCGATTTTTCGCAAGCTGGGCGTGCGCACGCGCACTCAGGCGGCGCTGCTCTTGCAACAACTTGAGTCAATTTCGCAGCACTAAGACATTGCCGATTCACGCTTTTTTGACTTTGCGTGATCTAGTTTCCCTACTTCTTTGGTTCAGTTGCCTACATCTATGTCGCCTTTCAAGGGTCAAACCGGTATTAAACGTATCTTCAACGCAGGGGGCTATTCCCTGGATGGCCTGCGTGCGGCTTTCACTGGCGAGGCGGCATTCCGTCAGTTGGTGTTGCTCAACGTGATCCTGATTCCGCTGAGCTTTTTCCTGCACGTCAGCCGCGTTGAGCGCGCCTTGCTCATCGCGGTGTGCCTGCTGGCCCTGATTGTCGAACTGCTCAACTCCGCGGTGGAAGCGGCCATCGACCGGATTTCCCTCGACCTGCACCCGCTGTCGAAAAACGCCAAGGACATGGGCAGCGCCGCGCAATTCGTGGCGCTGACCATGATTACCCTGGTGTGGGCCGTGATTCTGATCTAAGGCCTCAGGCGATGCTCGGCAGCACAATTTCGTCGCTGCGCTGAACCCCGGCGGTGAAGGCGCGGCACAGTTCCAG
This sequence comes from Pseudomonas sp. HT11, assembly GCF_044875395.1. Taxonomy (NCBI): domain Bacteria; kingdom Pseudomonadati; phylum Pseudomonadota; class Gammaproteobacteria; order Pseudomonadales; family Pseudomonadaceae; genus Pseudomonas; species Pseudomonas sp. HT11. Next base: position 1,350,611 of record NZ_CP173217.1, read on the forward strand.
AAACTCGCGCATTGCCGAGGTCTGGTACTTCTGTTTATGCCAGATGAAGTAAAACTGCCGGGCCAGGTCCAGGTCCGGGGTTTCCACCGGCACCAGGCTGCCACGGCGGAATGCATCGCGCAGCGCCAGCCGGGAAATGCAGCCAATCCCCAAGCCCGATTCCACCGCGCGTTTGATCGCCTCGGTGTGTTCCAGCTCCAGGCGGATATTCAGCGCGCTGCGATGATGTCGCATCGCCTGGTCAAAGGTCAGCCGCGTGCCGGAGCCTTGTTCGCGCAGGATCCAGGCTTCATGGGTCAACTCTTCCATGGTTGCCACGCCGCGTTTGGCCAAGTGATGCTGCGGCGCACAAAACACCACCAGCTCATCTTCCACCCAGGTTTGCACTTCGATGTCCGGGTGGCTGCAGTCGCCTTCGATTAGACCCAGGTCAATTTCGTAGTGCGCTACCTGATGCACGATATGCGCAGTGTTCTGCACATGCAGCTTCACCTGGCTCTCGGGGTGCTGCTGCATGAAGCTGCCGATCAACAGCGTGGCCAGGTAATTGCCGATGGTCAGGGTGGCGCCGACCGCCAGGGAGCCAAAGCCTGACTTGCCGTTGAGCAGGTCTTCGATCTCTTTGGCCTGGTCCAGCAGTGCCACCGCCTGCGGCAACAGCTGATGGCCGAGGGCATTGAGGCTCAGGCGTTTGCCCGCGCGGTCGAATAATTGGCAGCTGGATTGACGCTCCAGCTCGGTGATCGAGGTGCTGGCGGCGGATTGAGATAAGGCCAGAAGGCCAGCAGCGCGTGAGACGCTTTCCTGCTGGGCGACGGCGACGAAGACTTGCAGTTGACGGAGAGTAAATCGCATATCGATATAACCGATAACCCTTATCTTAATAATCCAGTTAACAGATATTGTCGCCGCCATTAGAATGCTGTGCAATTGCGCACCTCAATCTTGGCGCAGACCCATTTCCAGGAGTCCCCCGTACATGAGCAACATGAACCACGAGCGTGTCCTCAGTGTTCATCACTGGAACGACACTCTGTTCAGCTTCAAGTGCACCCGCGATCCGGGCCTGCGCTTCGAGAACGGTCAGTTCGTGATGATCGGCCTGCAACAGCCAAATGGCCGCCCGCTCATGCGCGCATACTCCATTGCCAGCCCGAACTGGGAAGAGCATCTGGAGTTCTTCAGCATCAAGGTGCCCGATGGCCCGCTGACTTCCCAATTGCAGCACTTGAAGGAAGGCGACGAGATCATCATCAGCAAAAAACCGACGGGCACCCTGGTGCTTGACGATTTGAAGCCGGGCAAACACCTGTACCTGCTCAGCACCGGTACTGGCCTCGCGCCGTTCATGAGCGTGATCCAGGACCCGGAAACCTACGAGCGTTTCGAAAAAGTGATCCTGTGCCACGGCGTGCGTTACGTCAACGAAGTCGCCTACCGCGAATTCATCACCGAGCACCTGCCGCAGAACGAATTCTTCGGCGAGGCCCTGCGTGACAAGTTGATTTACTACCCGACCGTGACCCGCGAGCCATTCGAAAACGAAGGCCGCCTGACCGACCTGATGCGCAGCGGCAAGCTGTTCAGCGACATCGGCCTGCCACCGATCAACCCCGAAGACGACCGCGCCATGCTTTGCGGCAGCCCAAGCATGTTGGACGAAACCAGCGAAGTGTTGAACAGCTTCGGCCTGAAGGTTTCGCCGCGTATGCGTGAGCCGGGTGATTATCTGATCGAGCGGGCGTTCGTCGAGAAGTAAAACAGTCAGGGCAACAAAGAAGATCTAAATGTGGGAGGGGGCTTGCCCCCGATGGCGCCAAGTCAGTCAACAGAGATGTTGAATGTCCCACCGCTATCGGGGGCAAGCCCCCTCCCACATTTTGTTTCCGGTTTATTCAGCTGGAACCACTTCCAGTACACAGATAAGGCCCGCCTCGGGATAGTGCCAGCGCACATCCACATCCCAGAACTGCGCACCGTATTCGCGCTCCGGCCCCGGCGTTTGATACGCCGGCCTTGGGTCCTGCGCCAGGCACTGATCAATCAACTCCACCAGAGGCTCGCCAAGACGCTGAGCATGGCCTTGTGCCTGTTGCAGCGCGGTCTTCAGCCACTGCACCGGAATCAGCTGCGGCGCGCCACTGGCGATGCGGTTGGTGGCCGTGTCGATAATATCGGCGTAGGGCACATACGGCTTGATATCCAGCACCGGCGTGCCATCGAGCAAATCAATCCCGGAAATCCACAACCGCCCCGGCTCCACCTTGTCCAGCTTGACCACTGACTGACCAATGCCGTTCGGGCGATGGGTGGCGCGGGTGGCGAACACACCCATGGACGTGTTGCCGCCCAGGCGCGGCGGGCGCACTTTGAGGCGCGGCTTGTCTTCCAGGGCCTGGTGGAACAGAAACAGCAACCAGACATGGCTGACCTGCTCCAGGCCCTGCACGGCCTCACCCCCGTCGAACGGCGTCACCAGTTCCAGCACGCCGCGGGCGGCAGGCGCCAGTTGCGGTTGGCGTGGGATGGCGAACTTCTCCTTGAAGCAGGAGCGCACGAAGCCGACGGGGGAGACGTTGTAGCTCATGGTTTACGCACGAACCCGCAGCGTCAGGCCCTTGAGGAAGTTACGCAGCAACTGGTCGCCACACGTGCGGTAGTTGGTGTGGCCAAACTTGCGGAACAGCGCGCTCAGCTCAGGCTTGGACACCGGGAACTCGGCGGCCTTGAGGATCGCGTGCATGTCGTCTTCCTTCAGTTCGAAGGCCACGCGCAGCTTCTTGAGGATGATGTTGTTGGTCACCGGGGTTTCGATCGGCTGCGGCGGACGGCTTTCGTCCTTGCCGCGCTTGAAAATCACCAGGCCGTCAAGGAAGTGCGCCATGACGTCGTCCGGGCAGAACACAAAACCTTCTTCCTCATCTTTCTTGAGGTAGGTCAGCAGGTCTTCCTTGGTCACGTCCATGCCGCCGAGCTTGATGATCTCGACCATCTTGTTGTCGCTGATGTCGAGCATGTAGCGCACGCTGCGCAGTACGTCGTTGTGAATCATGGTGGGCAATCCTGGTATTCAACTGAGGACACCGCCCACTCAGGCGGCGTCGAGAAAGGGGCAGCGGCTTAGAACTTCTCTTTGCCGGACAGGTAACGCCATTGGCCGACCGGCACTTTGCCGATGGACACGCCGCCAATGCGGATGCGGCGGAAGGCGATGACTTTCAAGCCAACGGCTTCGCAGAACAGCGCGATCACGCCCGGCTGCGGGTTTTTCATCGCAAAGCGCAGGCGGTTTTCGTTCTGCCAGCTGGCTTTCACGGCGGGCAGCTCTTTGCCTTTGTAAGTCAGGCCGTGGTTCAGGCGATTGAGGCCGTGGGCGACCATGTCGCCTTCAACCTCCACCACGTATTCCTGCTCGATCTTGGCGGCATCGGCGGTCAACTTGCGCAGAATCTTCCAGTCCTGGGTGAATACCAGCAGGCCGCTGGCCTTGGCTTGCAGGTCGGCACTGGCGGTCAGGCGCAGGAAGTGGCCCTTGAGCGGGCGTTTGCTGAAGCGGTGTTCTTCGGACAGGGTTTCGGCGCTGATCGACGCCATCGCCGTTTCCGCGTCCACGCCAGCCGGCGCGTGCAGCAGAATGGTCACCGGCTCCGGTGCAGTGGCTTTGGCCTCTGGGTTCAGCTCGACCTTCTGGGTGGTGACCTTGAACTGCGGTTCGTCGATCACTTCGCCGTCCACCGAGACCCAGCCGCCTTCGATAAACAGCTCAGCCTCCCGACGGGAGCAACCGACCAGTTCGATAAGGCGTTTGGAGAGGCGTATGGGGTCAGTCATGACAAGGGCCGTAGCAAAATGGGGGAGCTATTGTACCTGCCTGGCGCGGGTTAATCCCGGCTCCATTTCAGCGCAGGAGCTTTATTGGTCAATACACGGTTCAAAATGTGGGAGCGGGCTTGCTCGCGAAGGCGGTGTATCAGCCAAGGTGTGCTGATGGGGCCACCGCGTTCGCAGGCAAGCCGGCTCCCGCATTTTATTCTGTGTTGCGTCAGCCTCTGCGCAGTTGCTGCTGGCGCAAACGCATGTGCAGCAACGGATACGGCTGGCCCAGCCCGTCATGCTCCGCCCGTCCGATCACCTCAAAGCCCTGCTTGAAGTAAAAGCCCAGGGCCTGCGGGTTCTGTTCGTTGACGTCCAGCGTGTCGGCGTTCATGTGCTCGATCGCATAACGCAGCAGTTGCCGGCCAAGGCCCTGGCCACGGTGCTGCGGGTCGATAAACAGCATCTCGACCTTGCCTGACGCCACGCCGGCAAACCCGGTGATGCGTTGGCGCGCGTCCTTGGTGCAGATCAGCATCACCGAGTCGAGGTAGCGCGTCAGCACCAGCTCCTTGAGCAACACGATGTAGCTGTCCGGCAAAAAGTCGTGGGTCGCCCGCACCGAGTCTTCCCACAGTTGCGCCAGGTGCGCGAAGTCGCTGAGTTTGGGTGTATGAATTGCCGAAAGCTGACGCATGCCCGCTGCCCCTCGCCTGTTTCTACGCCAATGGGCAAACGATAGACCTAAAAAAGCCCCGCATCTTGTCCAGATGCGGGGCTTTTAAGGTTTTTTTGATCAGTCGCGCTTGACGGCCCACAGGTCGTATTCGTCGGCGTCGGTCACGGTGCACCAGACCTTGTCGCCCGGCTTCAAACCGCTGGCATCGTCGATAAACACGTTACCGTCGATTTCCGGCGCATCGAAGAAGCAACGGCCTACGGCGCCTTGCTCGTCGACTTCGTCGATCAGCACTTCGATTTCCCGGCCGATGCGCAGTTGCAGACGTGCCGAGCTGATGGCCTGCTGGTGCGCCATGAAGCGCTCCCAACGGTCTTGCTTGACCTCATCCGGCACGATGGCTGCGTCCAGCAGGTTGGCGGGTGCGCCTTCGACCGGCGAGTACTGGAAGCAACCAACGCGGTCCAGCTGCGCTTCGGTCAGCCAGTCCAGCAGGTACTGGAAGTCTTCTTCGGTTTCGCCGGGGAAGCCGACGATGAAGGTCGAGCGGATGATCAGCTCCGGGCAGATCTCGCGCCAGTTCTTGATGCGCGCCAGGGTCTTGTCTTCGAAGGCCGGGCGTTTCATGGCCTTGAGGATTTTCGGGCTGGCGTGCTGGAACGGGATGTCCAGGTACGGCAGGATCTTGCCGGCGGCCATCAACGGGATCAGTTCGTCCACGTGCGGGTACGGGTAAACGTAGTGCAGGCGCACCCATACGCCCAAGCTGCTCAAGGCTTCGCAGAGTTCGGTCATGCGGGTTTTCACCGGCGCGCCGTTCCAGAAACCGGTGCGGTACTTTACGTCGACGCCGTAGGCGCTGGTGTCCTGGGAAATCACCAACAGCTCTTTGACGCCGGATTTGACCAGGCGCTGAGCCTCGTCCAGCACATCACCGACCGGGCGGCTGACCAGCTTGCCGCGCATCGACGGGATGATGCAGAAGCTGCAGCTGTGGTTGCAGCCTTCGGAAATCTTCAGGTAGGCGTAGTGGCGCGGGGTCAGCTTGATGCCTTGCGGCGGCACCAGGTCGATCAGCGGGTTGTGGTCCTGACGCGGCGGCACCACGTCGTGCACGGCGTTGACCACCTGCTCGTACTGCTGCGGGCCGGTCACGGCCAGCACGCTTGGGTGCACGTTGCGGATAGCGCCTTCTTCCACGCCCATGCAGCCGGTGACGATGACCTTGCCGTTTTCCTTGATGGCTTCGCCGATCACTTCCAGCGACTCAGCCTTGGCCGAGTCGATGAAGCCGCAGGTGTTGACCACCACCACGTCGGCGTCCTGATACGTGGACACGACGTCATAGCCTTCCATGCGCAGTTGCGTAAGGATGCGCTCGGAGTCGACCAGAGCCTTCGGGCAACCCAGGGATACAAAGCCGACCTTGGGGTTGGCTTTTGCGATGGTGGTGGACATGTCTAACCTCGGTATTGAATGGCGCCGCCAGTCGGGCACGACACGGCGGTAGACGGGCGCTTGGTGCGCCTCTGATCAAAAAGTGCGCAATTCTAGCGACGGGCAACGCACTTGACCAGCTTTATGCGGGGAAATGCGACGAGTGCTGCAGTGGCGGATTCGCACAATCCTTACCAGGCTCTTAAGCCCGGACGTCTTGCTCTGCGCGGTGCGCTACAACTTTAGACATGCCCACACCTAACGCCTGAAGCACTTTCAAGAGAGTCGAGAGCTTCGGGTCGCCGCCGACGGCGATGGACCGGTAGAGATTCGCCCTATTAAGCCCTGTGTTTTTCGACAAGCTGAGCATTCCGCCACGAGCCTCCGCCACTCGACGGATAGCAACAAGGAAGGCGTCTTCACCACCCGCTTCATCGATTTCTTCAAGCGCGACAGACAGATATTCGAGGGCGAACGCTTCGTCGTCTCGAAGCATTTCAAGAACGCTGTCTTCATGAGAACGAGTACGAATGGTCATTTTTGCTGCACCTTATAAGATTTCCAGAGCGCCTTAGCCTGATCGATATCGTTCTGCTGCCTGGCTTTTGATCCACCACCCAACAGAAAAACAATTTGCCGATCGTGGATTGCGTAATACACGCGAAACCCAGGTCCGAAATCGAGTTTCATCTCAAAGACCCCACCACCCACTGGCTCGGTAGCGCCAAAGTGACCAAGGGACGCGCGGTCCACTCTGGTGGTGATTCTTGCTTTTGAGCGCGTGTCCTGCACGGTGTCCAGCCAGGCCTGGTAGATATCCACGCCATTGACTGACAGTACGTGTTTCACTTCGTACATGAGAAATGTACCTTAAAAGAGACAGGCCGATCATTGAGTTTCTATATCGGCTGCGCGCGCCATGTAGGGGCATGGTTTATTGATCGGGTAAGCCGGTCAGGAATCTTTCGCTTACACCGCGAAGGCGGCACTACTGGGCCGGGCCAAAAATATACGGGTGGCCGTAGATGTGATCAATGCAGGCAAAAAGGCTGCAAATTGCCGCTTCCTCTCTGACTGACTGCATTGCCTGAATCACTTGAGCAGGGAAATGCGACGAGTGCTGCGCTATGCTTCGCGCCGTTGCGCATGGGTAAAACCCTTGGGTCAATAAAACGTCTGTTACGAGAAGTAAAACAGCGCATGCTACGGTCAGCTTAGGCGCGTTGTTTATAAAAGACCTTGGGTCAAAGGGCAGGAGTGGTTGATGGGTCAGGCAAATAGTCAGGCGGCAGGTGCCGAGCATTCCAATGCAAAGCCGATTGGCATGCTGGTGGCGGCAGTCGGGGTGGTTTACGGCGATATCGGTACCAGCCCGCTCTATACCCTTAAAGAAGTGTTTACCGGTGGTTACGGTGTTCAGGTCAACCATGATGGTGTGCTGGGGATCCTGGCGCTGATCTTCTGGTCGCTGATCTGGGTGGTGTCGATCAAATACATGCTGTTCGTGTTGCGCGCCGACAACCAAGGCGAAGGCGGCATCATGGCGCTGACGGCGTTGGCGCGACGAGCGGCAGGGGAGCGCAAGAAGTTGCGCAGTTTCCTGGTGGTGTGTGGCTTGTGCGGCGCGGCACTGTTCTACGGCGACAGCATGATCACCCCGGCGATTTCGGTGTTGTCGGCTATTGAAGGCCTGGAGTTGGCATTCGATGGCCTCGACAAATGGGTCGTACCGATCGCACTGGTGGTGCTGGTGGCGCTGTTCCTGATCCAGAAACACGGCACCGACCGCATCGGCAAGCTGTTCGGGCCAGTGATGGTGACGTGGTTCCTGGTGCTCGGCGGCCTCGGTGTGTATGGCATCACCCTGCACCCTGAAGTGCTCAACGCATTGAATCCGATGTGGGGCGTGCGTTTCTTCGAGGCTCACCCGGGTATTGGTGTGGCAATCCTCGGTGCGGTGGTGCTGGCATTGACGGGCGCCGAGGCGTTGTACGCCGACATGGGCCACTTCGGCCGTAAACCCATCGCTCGCGCCTGGTTCATTCTGGTGCTGCCGGCGCTGGTGCTTAACTATTTCGGCCAGGGCGCCATGCTGTTGGGCGATCCGGAAGCCGCGCGTAACCCGTTCTACCTGCTGGCGCCGAGCTGGGCGCTGATCCCGCTGGTGGTGTTGTCCACCCTGGCCACGGTGATTGCCTCCCAGGCGGTGATTTCGGGTGCGTTCTCGTTGACGCGCCAGGCGATCCAGCTGGGTTATATCCCGCGCATGCACATTCAACACACCTCCAGCGCCGAACAGGGCCAGATCTACATCGGCGCGGTGAATTGGTCGCTGATGGTTGGCGTGATTCTGCTGGTGATCGGCTTCGAGTCCTCCAATGCGCTGGCGTCCGCGTACGGCGTAGCGGTGACCGGCACCATGCTGATGACCACCATCCTGGTGTCGGCGGTGATGCTGCTGTTGTGGAAATGGCCGCCGATACTCGCCGTGCCGGTCTTGGTTTGCTGCCTGTTGGTGGACGGCCTGTACTTTGCGGCCAACGTGCCGAAGATCATTCAGGGCGGTGCCTTTCCGGTGTTGGCGGGGATCGTGCTGTTTGTGCTGATGACCACCTGGAAGCGCGGCAAGCAATTGCTGGTGGAGCGTCTCGACGAGGGCGGCCTGCCGTTGCCGATCTTCATCAGCAGTATTCGCGTGCAGCCGCCTCATCGCGTGCAGGGCACGGCGGTGTTCCTTACCGCGCGCCCAGACGCCGTGCCCCACGCGCTGTTGCACAACCTGCTGCACAACCAGGTGCTGCATGAGCAGGTAGTGATGCTGACGGTGGTCTACGAGGACATTCCGCGTGTGCCGGCCTCGCGGCGCTTTGAGGTGGACGCCTATGGGGAAGGGTTCTTCCGGGTGATCCTGCACTTCGGGTTTACCGATGAGCCGGACGTGCCGGAGGCACTCAAGCTGTGCCATCTGGACGACCTGGATTTCAGCCCGATGCGCACCACCTACTTCCTCAGCCGCGAAACGGTGATTGCCTCGCGCATCAAGGGCATGGCCCGTTGGCGTGAAAGCCTGTTTGCCTTCATGTTGAAGAATGCCAACGGCAACCTGCGCTTCTTCAAACTCCCGGTCAACCGGGTGATCGAGCTGGGCACCCAGGTCGAAATGTAAGCCGCTGCTGCACGGGAGCCGGCAATCGGCTCCCGTTTTCCATCTGAACCCTATGCAAGCCACCGTTGTCGACTAGGCTCTAAGCACTGTTTGAATAGTGCCCACAGAACCCAGAAGAGGTGCGCCATGAGTCAGCTGCTCGAACCCTACACCCTCCGTCAATTGACCCTGCTCAACCGGATTGCCGTCTCGCCGATGTGCCAGTACTCATCCGACGATGGCCTGGCCAATGACTGGCACCTGGTGCACCTTGGCAGCCGCGCCGTGGGCGGCGCCGGGCTGATTTTCACCGAAGCCACCGCCGTGACCGCCGATGGCCGCATCACTGCCCAGGACCTGGGCCTGTGGAACGACGCACAAATCGAACCGTTGCAACGCATCACGCGTTTCATTGCTGCCCAGGGCGCAGTGGCGGGCATTCAACTGGCGCACGCTGGGCGCAAGGCCAGCACACACCGGCCGTGGATCGGCAAGCACGGCAGCGTCAAGCCGGAAGAGGGCGGTTGGGTGCCGGTTGGGCCTTCGCCGATTGCCTTTGATCCCAACCACACCCAGCCCAAGCCATTGGATGATGCGCAAATTCAGCAAGTGATCGCCGACTTTGTCGCCGCCGCCAAACGCGCGTTGACCGCCGGCTTTGAAGTGGTGGAAATCCATGCGGCCCACGGTTACCTGCTGCATCAATTCCTGTCGCCCATCAGCAATCAGCGCCAGGACCACTACGGTGGCTCGTTTGAAAACCGCATACGCCTGGTGCTCGAAGTGACCCAGGCCGTGCGTGAGGTCTGGCCTCAGGAGCTGCCGCTGTTTGTGCGCGTGTCGGCCACCGACTGGGTCGAAGACGGCTGGAACCCGGATGAAACCGTGGAGCTGGCGCGCCGCCTCAAAGACTTGGGCGTAGACCTGATCGACGTGTCGTCCGGTGGCACCGCCGCCAACGCCGAGATCCCCACCGGCCCCGGCTACCAGACGCGCTTTGCCGAGCGTGTGCGCAAAGAGTCGGGCATCGCCACCGGCACGGTCGGCATGATCACCGAGCCGGCCCAGGCCGAGCACATTCTGCGCACGTGCCAGGCCGATATCATCTTCCTGGCCCGTGAGCTGTTGCGTGACCCGTACTGGCCGTTGCATGCCGACGATGACTTGGGCGGTCGCCAGGCCACCTGGCCGGCGCAGTACCAACGGGCGACCCATCGTGATCAGCCGATTCATGAGTCTGATCTGCGGGACTGACCAGCGCCTGATTCACCGAAACCCACCCTGACCCGGTGGGTTTTTTCTTGCGCGCGTTTCTGACGACTTCCAGCGCTGGCGGTTGCCGCGTGCGAAAGGGCTGTAGGTCTTTGTTACCTAAGCGAATTATTTAAGTTAATACTCTAAAAAAATCCCACACGTGCCGAGATTGTTTCTACGCTTAAGGTAAGTCTGATTTCTGGCCCAGGGAGTCAGTCGGTGTGTCCGCGAAGGCATTGCGCCTCAGGGAAGGTGGTGAATGGGCGACAGGAGTCTTAGATCGATATCAGGAGAAACAGTCCATGGCCAAGTCCTATGGTGTAGCGGGTGTGGTGGCGTCTTTTCTAACCCGCAGGATGTTCTTGCGTGGCCGCAGGTTGAGTTCGGATGAAGCCGAATTGCTGGCGCAATATCGCGCCCTGACCGAAAACGATCAGGTTGCGATGCGGTATCTGATAGGGGCGATGAAGAGTGTGTCGCGGTTTTAGACAACGCGCTGACCGCGTGGGCGCTGGCTAACCAGCGCCCACTTTGTGGGTCAGGTGTACTTGCGCTTGTCCGGTGCAGGCGGGAAGTACTGGTACAGCCAGGTTTCACTCAAGGTGCGGTCCTGGGTGCGGATAAACAGCCGCAATTCCACCGGCTCCACACTGTCGCTGGTCGGGTACCAATCGAACAGAATGCGGTAGCCCTTGATGTTGTCGAGCACCAGCACGCTGAAGTCTTTCACTTCACCGTGAGAGCAAGTCACCACGGGCTCGATGCCGGTGCCGGCCGGCAGACGGTCCAGGCCGCCGCCCTTGAAGTCCACGGCAAAGCGGCGCGCCCACACTTCGGGATAGTGCTCGCCCGGTGCCCAACCTTCGGTAAAGCCGCCCATGCCTGAACGGGTGGCATCGACTTGGGCCAGCGGTGTGCTCACGGGTGGCAATGCGCTCCAGTACAGCTTGTAGCCATAGTTGAGTGAGTCGCCGGCGGCCACGGGCTTTTTCGGGGTCCAGAAGGCCACGATGTTGTCCAGGGTTTCGCCGGTGGTGGGGATTTCCAACAGGTCGATCGAGCCTTCGCCCCATGCGGTCGTCGGTTCAACCCACAGGCTTGGGCGCTTGCTGTACCAGTCGACGGTGTCCTGGTAGCTGGCGAACTCATGGTCGGTCTGCACCAGGCCGAAGCCTTTCGGGTCGGTGTCGGCGAACGCGTTGAATTGCAGTGTGGCCGGGTTGTTCAGCGGGCGGCAGATCCACTCGCCATTGCCGCGCCACATCGCCAGGCGGTCAGAGTCGTGGATCTGCGGGTGGATGGTGTCGCACATGCGGCGCTCAACGGTGCCGCAACTGAACATGCTGGTCATCGCCGCGATACCCAATTGTTCGATGGCGGTGCGCGCATTGATGTTCGCGTCGATGGCCATCACCACCTGAGTGGCCTGGCAATCAATGTCGAAGCGGTAGGCACCGGTAGCGCTCGGCGAGTCGAGCAGGGCATAGACCACAAAACGCGTGGCGTCCTTGGCCGGGGTTTCGAACCAGAACTGCGTAAAGTCGGGGAATTCTTCGCGTTTTTTCGCGTAGGTATCAATCGCCAGGCCGCGTGCGGAAAGGCCGTACTGGCCGGTGGAATCCACCGCACGGAAGTAGCTGGCGCCAAGGAACGACAGCACGTCATGGCGATCCAGCTCCGGCGCCTTGAACAGCTTGAAACCGGAGAAACCCAAGTCGCCGGTCAGTTGCTTGGTGTCTACCGTGGTCTTTTCATAGTTGAACAACGACGGGCGGAAATGCACCTCGCGGGCTTCACGGGTCTTGGGGTCGACGCTGTGCATGCGCACCGGCGTCTTGAAACCCATGCCGACGTGGAAGAACTGCACGTCGAGTTGGCCGTTCAACTCCTTCCACAGCGAATGGTTGCCGTCGTAGCCGATGGCATTGAAATTCTGCGGCGTCATGTTTGCCAGGGTCGGCGGCAGCACCTGCCTGGTGTCTTTATACGCGGTGCCGGCGAGCTGTTTGGCCTGGGCTTTGAGTGTTTCAAAGTCAAACGCCACGGCCTTGCCATCGGCGGCACGGTTACCGGCCCAGGCCTGCGCGGCCAGCAGGCCACTGGCCGATAAACCGGTGTAAGCCGCAATGGCCATGGACGCTTTAAGCAAATTCCTGCGGTGCATAGAGACAACCTGTCGTGAGCAAATCCCGCGCCGTTCCTGGCACGTGCTGGATCAGAAATAACGGTTCGGACATGCCTTCGGCCAAACGCAACGGACTATAAACAGACGCCGGATAGCTTAAGCGGTTCGGTGACGCAGGAAAATTGATTGATGGCGGCGTGATGGCCTTGCATGTGAAACAAGTTATGTATCAGTCAGCTTATCGCTAGCTGGCTCACCGCTATCGGAGGCAAGCCCCCTCCCACCTTTATTTGCGTTCTGTGCACGCTACATCAAATCCCATTGATAAATGAGGCCATCCGCTCAGCTATACTCCCCTCCATTTGAATGGCCCTTCGAGGAATTACTGTGAAGAACTGGACCTTGCGCCAACGGATTTTGGCGAGCTTTGCGGTCATTATCGCGATCATGCTGTCAATGGTTGTGGTCTCTTATTCACGGTTGCTGAAGATTGAGGTCAGCGAGACGGCTGTCCGCGATGACGCGGTGCCGGGGGTTTATCTGAGCTCGATGATCCGCAGTGCCTGGGTCGACAGCTACCTGCAAACCCTGGCATTGCTCGGTCTGCGTGACGACAAGGGCCTGACCGATGCCGACAGGGCTGACTTCAAGTCATTTGAAGGGCGTGTCCGGGAGCAGATGGCCAACTACCAGCACACCATCAACGGTCGCGATGACCAGTCCGAGTTCGACAAGTTCGAAGCCCTGCACCAGGCCTATAACAAGAGCCTGGCCATCGTGCTCGACGCCCTGCAGCGCAATGACCTGGTTGCTGCACGCAAGGAATTCAACGCCAACCTGACGCCCGCCTGGACGGCAGGACGCATGAAGCTCAACGACATCATTACCGAGAACAAAGACGTCGCCGACCGTGCAACCACGGCGATTGATGACGCGGTGTCGGCTGCCAAAGTCAGCATGTTCGTGTCGCTGGCCCTGGCCATTCTCGCCGCCGGCCTGTGTGGCCTGCTGTTGATGCGCGCCATCATGGCGCCGATGCAGCGCATCGTGGCGATCCTCGGCACCATGCGTGACGGCGATTTGAGCAAGCGCCTGAACCTGGAGCGCAAGGACGAATTCGGCGCCGTCGAAACCGGCTTCAACGATATGATGACCGAGCTGACGGCCCTGGTGTCCCAGGCCCAGCGCTCGTCGGTGCAGGTGACCACCTCGGTCACCGAGATTGCCGCTACCTCCAAGCAGCAACAGGCCACCGCCACCGAAACCGCGGCAACGACCACCGAGATCGGCGCAACGTCGCGGGAGATCGCCGCCACGTCCAAGGACCTGGTACGTACCATGACCGAAGTGTCCACCGCTGCCGACCAGGCGTCGGTCGCTGCCGGTTCTGGCCAACAGGGCCTGGCGCGCATGGAAGAAACCATGCACTCGGTGATGGGCGCCGCCGACCTGGTCAATGCCAAATTGGCGATCCTCAATGAGAAGGCCGGCAACATCAACCAAGTGGTGGTGACCATCGTCAAGGTCGCCGACCAGACCAACCTGTTGTCGCTCAACGCTGCTATCGAGGCCGAAAAGGCCGGTGAATACGGCCGCGGTTTCGCCGTGGTTGCCACTGAAGTGCGCCGCTTGGCCGACCAGACCGCCGTGGCCACCTACGACATCGAGCAGATGGTGCGCGAGATCCAGTCAGCAGTGTCGGCCGGCGTAATGGGCATGGACAAATTCTCCGAGGAAGTGCGCCGCGGCATGTTCGAAGTGCAGCAAGTGGGCGAGCAACTGTCGCAGATCATTCATCAGGTGCAGGCGTTGGCGCCACGCGTGTTGATGGTCAACGAAGGCATGCAGGCCCAGGCCACCGGTGCCGAGCAGATCAACCACGCACTGGTGCAACTGGGCGATGCCAGCAGCCAGACCGTCGAATCCCTGCGCCAGGCCAGCTTTGCCATTGATGAATTGAGCCAGGTTGCGGTCGGTCTGCGCAGCGGCGTGTCGCGTTTCAAAGTCTGATGAGCGACCTCGCGGCTAAACGCGGCGCCGTCCCGGCAGCGAAAAAGGCGTTGTTTCTGGTGTTTCACATCGGCGGCGAACGTTATGCCCTCAAAGCCACGGAAGTGGCCGAGGTGCTGCCGCGCCTGCCGCTCAAACCCATCGCACATGCGCCGGTCTGGGTGGCGGGGATTTTTGCCCACCGTGGCGCGCTGGTGCCGGTGATCGACCTGTGTGCGCTGACCTTCGGCACGCCGGCCCAAGCCCGCACCAGTACGCGGTTGGTGCTGGTCAACTACCAGCCGCAACCGTGGGTTGAAGCGCGCTGGCTGGGGCTGATCCTGGAACAGGCCACCGACACCCTGCGCTGCGGCCTTGGGGAGTTCAAGCCGTATGGCCTGGACAATCGCGAGGCACCCTACCTGGGGCTGGTGCGTGAGGACGCCTTGGGCTTGATGCAATGGATTGGTGTCAACGAATTGCTCACCGAGCCCGTGCGCACCTTGCTGTTTTCTGCCGAGCTGAGTCTATGAGCAACGACCCGCGCTTCTTTGCCTTCTTGAAGGAACGCATCGGCCTGGACGTCTCGTCTGTGGGCGAGGCGATCATCGAGCGCGCGGTGCGCCAGCGCAGCCAGATTGTGCAGGCGCAGACGCCAGAGGCTTACTGGAGGCATCTGCAGAGCTCGCATGATGAGCAGCAGGCGCTGATCGAAGCGGTGATCGTGCCCGAGACCTGGTTTTTCCGTTACCCCGAATCCTTTGCCACCCTGGCGCGGCTGGCCAAGGCGCGGCTGGCCGAGATCAAGCAGATGCGCGCGCTGCGTATTCTGAGCTTGCCGTGTTCCACCGGCGAAGAGCCGTATTCGATTGCCATGGCCCTGCTCGATGCGGGCCTGGCGCCGCATCAATTCAAGGTGCTGGGTCTGGATGTCAGCCCGTTGTCGGTGGAGCGCGCCAAGCGTGGCGTGTATGGCAAGAATTCGTTTCGCGGCAGCGACATCGACTTTCGCGAGCGCCATTTCACCGAGGAGGCCGACGGTTTTCGCATCGCCGACCGGGTGCGCGAACAAGTGCGCCTGCAAGTCGGCAACCTGCTCGATCCGGGCCTGCTGGCCAATGAGCCGAGCTACGACTTCGTGTTTTGCCGCAACTTGCTGATCTACTTTGACCAGCCGACCCAAAAGCAAGTCTTTGATGTGCTCAAGGGCCTGACTCATCAGGACGGCGTGCTGTTTATCGGCCCGGCCGAAGGCAGCCTGTTGGGGCGCCATGGCATGCGCTCGATTGGCATACCGCAATCTTTTGCCTTCAGTCGGCACGTCGAGCCGGTCAAGCCTGAGCCGGTATTCGTGCCCGTGCCTGCGCCGGTTCCGCAGCGCAGTGCCGCACCGATTCCGGTCAAGCCACGGCCGTTCAGCACGGTCAGCGCGCAGGTGGTGCCGATCAAGGCGTCGCAGACGGATGCCGGCGACTTGCTCGGCCGTATCGCCACGCTGGCCAATGAAGGCAAGAGCGCCGAAGCCCGCGCCGCCTGTGAGCAGTATTTGAGTAACCATCCGCCGGCCGCCCAGGTGTTTTATTGGCTGGGGTTGCTCAGCGATGTAGCCGGCAGCGCCCTGGAAGCCCAGGGCTATTATCGAAAAGCCTTGTACCTGGAGCCGCAGCACCCGCAGGCCTTGATGCACCTGGCGGCGTTGCTTGAGTCCCAGGGCGACAGTGCGGGGGCGCGCCGTTTGCAGGCGCGGGCCGCGCGTAGCGAGCGAGCTGACAGTGAGTCCAAACGATGAGTAGCACCGACGCGCTCAACACCGCAAGCCTGGATCTGACCCTGGCCGACACCCAAGCCATTGACGACTGCTGGAACCGCATCGGCATCCATGGCGACAAGTCCTGCCCGCTGTTGGCGGAGCATATTCACTGCCGCAACTGCTCGGTGTATTCCGCTGCCGCCACCCGGTTGCTCGACCGTTACGCCTTGCAGCAGGGCGGTGAGCGCGCCTATGCCGTGGCTGAACTCGACGAAGACATCGTTACCCGTTCCCTGTTGATGTTCCGTCTTGGCGAGGAATGGCTGGGCATCGCCACCCGGTGCCTGGTCGAAGTGGCGCCGCTGCAGCCGATTCATTCGCTGCCGCACCAGCGTTCCCGGGCGCTGCTTGGCGTGGCCAATGTGCGTGGCGCCTTGGTTGCATGCCTGTCGTTGGTGGAGCTGCTGGGGCTGGACGCGACCAGCAACGGTGCCAGTGGCGGGCGCATCATGCCGCGCATGTTGATCATCGCCGCGCAGGACGGCCCGGTCGTGGTGCCGGTCGATGAAGTTGACGGCATCCACGCCATCGACGAGCGCACCTTGAAGGCCGCATCGGCGTCCGGCACCCAGGCGAGTGCGCGCTTCACCCAGGGCGTGTTGCAGTGGAAAGGCCGCAGCCTGCGTTGGCTGGACGAGGCGCAATTGTTGTCCGCCGTGACCCGGAGCCTCTCATGACCCCCGAGCAGATGCGCGATGCCTCGCTGCTGGAGCTGTTCAGCCTGGAAGCCGATGCGCAAACCCAGGTGCTGAGCGCCGGCCTGCTGGCGCTTGAGCGCAACCCGACCCAGGCCGACCAGTTGGAGGCGTGCATGCGCGCCGCGCATTCGCTCAAGGGCGCGGCGCGGATTGTCGGGGTGGACGCTGGGGTCAGCGTGGCCCACGTCATGGAGGATTGCCTGGTCAGCGCCCAGGAAAGCCGCCTGTACTTGCAACCCGAACATATCGACGCGTTGCTGCAAGGCACCGACCTGCTGATGCGCATCGCCACGCCCGGCAACGACGTTGGCCCGGCGGATATCCAGGCTTATGTGGCGTTGATGGAGCGCTTGCTCGATCCGTCGCAGCCGACCGCCAACATCGCGCCACCGCCGCCTGCGCAATCTGCACCGGCGCCGATTATCGAAGAGCCGCCGCCGGAACCCGAGCCTGCGCCGCCCGTGACCAGCGAGCCGCCACGCCAGAACAAACGCATGACCGAAGGCGGCGAACGTGTGCTGCGGGTCACCGCCGAGCGCTTGAACAGCCTGCTCGACCTGTCGAGTAAATCCCTGGTGGAAACCCAGCGGCTCAAGCCTTACCTGGCGAGCATGCAGCGCCTCAAACGCATTCAAAGCAACAGCGCCCGCGCCCTGGACACATTGGACGGCCAGCTCAAAGCCCTGGATTTGAACCTCGAAGCCCAGGAAGCGCTGGCCGACACCCGGCGCCTGTTAAGCGAAGCCCAGGCCTTGCTGGCGGAAAAAACCGCCGAGCTGGACGAGTTCGGCTGGCAGGCCGGGCAGCGTGCCCAAGTGCTTTACGACACCGCGCTGGCCTGCCGCATGCGTCCGTTTGCCGATGTACTGGCCGGTCAAGTGCGTATGGTCCGCGACCTGGGCCGCAGCCTTGGCAAGCAAGTGCGCCTGGAAATCGAAGGCGAAAAAACCCAGGTTGACCGCGACGTACTGGAAAAGCTCGAAGCCCCGCTCACGCACCTCTTACGCAATGCCGTCGATCACGGTATCGAAATGCCCGAGCAGCGCATGCTGGCCGGTAAGCCGGCCGAGGGCCTGATCCGCCTGCGCGCCTCGCACCAGGCAGGTTTGCTGGTGCTGGAGTTGAGCGACGACGGCAACGGCGTCGATCTTGAGCGCCTGCGCGGCACCATCGTCGAGCGGCACCTGTCGCCACTGGAAACCGCTCAGCGCCTGAGTGAGGAAGAATTGCTGACGTTCCTGTTCCTGCCGGGGTTCAGCCTGCGCGACAAGGTCACCGAAGTGTCCGGGCGCGGCGTCGGCCTGGATGCGGTGCAGCATATGGTGCGCCAACTGCGCGGCGCGGTGGTGCTGGAGCAGGCGGCGGGGCGCGGCAGCCGCTTCCACCTTGAGGTGCCGCTGACCCTGTCGGTGGTGCGCAGTTTGGTGGTGGAAGTCGGCGAGGAAGCCTATGCGTTCCCGCTGGCGCACATCGAACGCATGTGCGACCTGGCCCCCGATGACATCGTGCAACTGGAAGGCCGCCAGCATTTCTGGCACGAGGGCCGCCACGTCGGCCTGGTCGCCGCCAGCCAGTTGCTGCAGCGCCCCCCGGGGCAGAGCAATGAGGAGACGCTTAAAGTCGTGGTGATCCGCGAGCGCGATGCGGTGTATGGCATCGCGGTGGAGCGCTTTATCGGCGAGCGCACGCTGGTGGTGTTGCCGCTGGATGATCGCCTCGGCAAGGTTCAGGATATTTCTGCCGGTGCCTTGCTGGACGACGGCTCGGTGGTGTTGATCGTCGACGTTGAAGACATGCTGCGTTCGGTGGACAAGCTGCTCAATACCGGCCGCCTGGAACGCATCGCCCGGCGTAGCCAGCAGGCCACCGAGGCGCCGCGTAAACGCGTGCTGGTGGTGGACGACTCGCTCACTGTGCGTGAGCTGCAACGCAAATTGTTACTTAATCGCGGTTATGAAGTGGCTGTCGCGGTCGATGGCATGGATGGCTGGAACGCGTTGCGTTCCGAAGACTTCGACCTGCTCATCACTGACATTGATATGCCTCGCATGGACGGTATTGAATTGGTCACACTCTTGCGCCGTGACAGTCGCCTGCAATCGTTGCCGGTGATGGTGGTGTCGTACAAGGATCGCGAAGAAGACCGGCGTCGTGGACTGGATGCCGGCGCCGACTATTATTTAGCTAAAGCCAGTTTCCATGACGATGCCTTGCTGGACGCCGTGATGGAACTGATCGGAGGCGCACGGGCATGAGGATTGCGATCGTCAATGACATGCCCATGGCGGTGGAGGCCTTGCGCCGCGCCTTGAGTTTTGAACCCGCGCACCAGGTGGTGTGGGTGGCCAGCAACGGTCTGGAAGCCGTGCAGCACTGCGCCGAGGTGGTCCCGGACCTGATCCTGATGGACCTGATCATGCCGGTGATGGATGGCGTGGAGGCCACGCGGCGGATCATGGCCGAGACCCCGTGCCCGATCGTGATCGTCACCGTCGACCGCCAGGCCAATGTCAGCCGCGTGTTCGAAGCCATGGGCCATGGCGCCCTGGATGTGGTGGATACGCCGGCGCTGGGCGTTGGCAACGCCAAGGATGCGGCGGCGCCGTTGCTGCGCAAAATCCTCAATATTGGCTGGCTGGTCGGCCAGCGCGGCAGCCGGGTGCGCACCGAAACGGCGCCCCAGCGCGGCACCGGCAAGCGTCAAAGCCTGGTGGCGATTGGTTCCTCGGCAGGCGGGCCGGCTGCCCTGGAAATCCTGCTCAAGGGTTTGCCACGGGACTTTTCGGCGGCCATCGTGCTGGTGCAGCATGTGGATCAGGTGTTCGCCGCGGGCATGGCCGAGTGGCTGAGCAGCGCGTCCGGCCTGCCGGTGCGCCTGGCGCGTGAGGGCGAGCCGCCACAAAGCGGTGTGGTCCTGCTGGCCGGCACCAACCACCACATCCGCCTGTTGAAAAACGGCACGCTGGCCTATACCGCAGAGCCGGTTAACGAGATTTACCGGCCTTCCATCGACGTGTTTTTTGAAAGCGTCGCCAGCCATTGGAACGGCGACGCCGTCGGCGTATTGCTGACCGGCATGGGTCGCGACGGCGCCCAGGGGCTCAAATTGCTGCGTGAACAAGGATATTTGACCATCGCCCAGGATCAACAGAGCTCGGCGGTGTATGGCATGCCCAAAGCGGCGGCGGCCATTGATGCCGCTGTTGAAATTCGCCCACTGGACAGAATTGCGCCCCGATTGCTGGAGGTCTTTGCAAAATGATCAAACCCTCCGCGGTGCCGGCATGCAGGAAAGTAATTCAGGTGACTGCACATGAATGATTTACAGATCGACGACATCAAGACCGACGAAAATGCCGCCATGGTGTTGCTGGTCGACGACCAGGCCATGATCGGCGAAGCGGTGCGGCGCGGCCTGGCCCATGAGGAAAACATCGACTTCCACTTTTGCGCCGACCCGCATCAGGCGATTGCCCAGGCGATTCGCATCAAGCCCACGGTGATCCTGCAGGATCTGGTCATGCCGGGCCTTGATGGCCTGACGCTGGTGCGTGAATACCGCAACCATCCGGCCACCGCGAATATCCCGATCATCGTGCTGTCGACCAAGGAAGACCCGCTGATCAAGAGCGCGGCGTTCGCGGCCGGGGCCAACGACTATTTGGTCAAGCTGCCGGACAACATCGAGCTGGTGGCGCGCATCCGCTATCACTCGCGTTCGTACATGACGCTGTTGCAGCGGGATGCGGCGTATCGGGCGCTGCGGGTCAGCCAGCAGCAGTTGCTGGACACCAATCTGGTGCTGCAACGGTTGATGAACTCCGACGGTCTTACCGGGCTGTCCAATCGCCGGCACTTCGATGAGTACCTTGAGCTGGAATGGCGTCGCGCCATGCGTGACCAGACTCAGTTGTCGTTGTTGATGATCGATGTGGATTTCTTCAAGACCTACAACGACAGCTTTGGCCATGTCGAAGGTGACGAAGCGTTGCGCAAAGTCGCTGCGACGATCCGCGAAGCCAGCAGTCGTCCTTCCGATCTGCCGGCACGCTATGGCGGTGAAGAGTTTGCGCTGGTGCTGCCGAACACCTCGCCGGGCGGCGCACGCCTGGTGGCAGAAAAGCTGCGCATGGCCGTGGCGGCGCTGAAAATCCCGCACATTGCCCCGGCCGAAGGCGCCAGCCTGACCATCAGCATTGGCCTGTCGACCCTGACGCCGGTGCAGGGCACGGATTGCCGGCAGCTGATCATGGCGGCGGATAAAGGCTTGTACACGGCCAAGCACAATGGGCGCAATCAGGTCGGTATCGAGTGACCTGAGGCCGTGCCCCATTCAATGTGGGAGGGGGCTAGCCCCCGATAGCGGTGGGGCAGTCACAACATCATTGACTGACAGGCTGCCAGCGGGGGCAAGCCCCTCCCATATTTGGATCTTCATGGGGCTTGGATTGTGTACAAATCCGGCCTTTTCGCCAAGCGGGCTGCCGTTCCCGCTGGTTTGTCGTTATACTCGTCGGCTTTCAAAAGTTCGCCAACGAGTGCTGCCCGCCATGGAAATCAACCCGATCCTTAACACCATCAAGGACCTGTCCGAGCGCTCCGAAACTATTCGGGGGTATCTTTGACTACGATCAAAAGCATGAGCGTCTGACCGAAGTCAATCGCGAGCTTGAAGATCCGGCTGTCTGGAACAAACCTGAATACGCCCAGGAACTGGGCCGCGAGCGCGCTGCGCTGGCACAGATCGTCGACACGCTCGACGAACTGAACACCGGTCTGGGCGATTGCCGCGACCTGCTGGACATGGCCGTCGAAGAAAACGACGAAGGCGCAGTGGGCGATGTCGTCGCCGAGCTGGCCCGTCTCGAGGAAAACCTCGCCAAGCTTGAATTCCGCCGCATGTTCAGCCACGAAATGGACCCGAACAACGCCTACCTGGACATCCAGGCCGGTTCCGGCGGCACCGAGGCCCAGGACTGGGCCAACATCCTGTTGCGCATGTACCTGCGCTGGGCTGACAAACGCGGTTTCGACGCGACCATCATGGAGCTGTCGGCCGGTGAAGTCGCTGGCATCAAAGGCGCGACCGTGCACATCAAGGGTGAATACGCCTTTGGCTGGCTGCGCACCGAGATCGGCGTGCACCGCCTGGTGCGCAAGAGCCCATTCGACTCCGGCAACCGTCGCCATACCTCGTTCTCGGCGGTGTTCGTCTCGCCAGAGATCGACGACAAGGTCGAAATCGAGATCAACCCGGCCGACCTGCGGATCGACACCTATCGCTCCTCCGGTGCCGGTGGTCAGCACGTAAACACCACCGACTCGGCCGTACGTATTACCCACGTACCGACCAACACCGTGGTCAGCTGCCAGAACGAACGTTCCCAGCACGCGAACAAGGACACCGCCATGAAAATGCTGCGGGCCAAGTTGTACGAGCAGGAAATGCAGAAGCGCAACGCCGCGTCCCAGGCGCTGGAAGACACCAAGTCGGATATCGGCTGGGGTCACCAGATCCGTTCGTATGTGCTTGATGCGTCGCGGATCAAGGATCTGCGCACTAACATCGAGCGCAGTGACTGCGACAAGGTGCTCGATGGCGACATTGACGAATACCTGGAAGCCAGCCTGAAATCGGGCTTGTAATACATGCAATGCGGGATTGGCTGACACCCCTCGATCCCTGTGGGAGCGGGCTTGCCCGCGATCCCCAGCCACAGGCTGGGGCAACGAACCTGATGGAAAATTTAAAGACATGAGCGACCAACAACTCGACCCGCAAGCCCTGCAACAGGAAGAAAACTCCCTGATCGCCCTGCGCAAGGAAAAGCTTGCTGCCGAGCGCGCCAAGGGCAATGCCTTCCCCAACGACTTCCGCCGCGAAAACTACTGCGATGCCTTGCAGAAGCAGTACGCGGACAAGACCAAGGAAGAGCTGGCAGAGGCTGCAATCCCGGTCAAGGTTGCCGGTCGCATCATGCTCAACCGTGGCTCGTTCATGGTGATCCAGGACATGACCGGCCGCATCCAGGTCTACGTCAACCGTAAAACCCTGCCGGAAGAAACCCTGGCCTCGGTGAAAACCTGGGACATGGGCGACATCATTGCCGCTGAAGGCACCCTGGCCCGTTCCGGCAAGGGCGACCTGTACGTCGAAATGACCAGCGTGCGCCTGCTGACCAAATCCCTGCGCCCGCTGCCGGACAAGCACCACGGCCTGACCGACACCGAACAGCGCTATCGCCAGCGCTACGTTGACCTGATCGTCAACGAAGACGTGCGCCAGACCTTCCGCGTGCGTTCGCAAGTCATCGCCCACATCCGCAGCTTCCTGATGAAGCGTGACTTCCTGGAAGTGGAAACGCCGATGCTGCAAACCATCCCCGGTGGTGCCGCAGCCAAGCCGTTCGAAACCCACCACAACGCGCTGGACATGGAAATGTTCCTGCGCATTGCGCCTGAGCTGTACCTCAAGCGCCTGGTGGTTGGCGGCTTCGAAAAAGTCTTCGAGATCAACCGCAACTTCCGTAACGAAGGCGTCTCGACCCGTCACAACCCAGAATTCACCATGTTGGAGTTCTACCAGGCTTACGCCGACTACGAAGACAACATGGACCTGACCGAAGAGTTGTTCCGCGAGCTGGCGCAGCTGGTCCTGGGCAGCACCGACGTGCCGTACGGCGACAAGGTGTTCCACTTCGGCGAGCCGTTCGTGCGCCTGTCGGTGTTCGACTCGATCCTCAAGTACAACCCTGAGCTGACCGCTGACGACCTGAATGACATCGACAAGGCCCGCGCCATCGCCAAGAAAGCCGGCGCCAAGGTGCTGGGTTTTGAAGGCCTGGGCAAATTGCAGGTGATGATTTTCGAAGAGCTGGTTGAGCACAAGCTGGAGCAGCCGCACTTCATCACCCAGTACCCGTTCGAAGTGTCGCCGTTGGCCCGTCGCAACGATGACAACCCGAACGTCACCGACCGTTTCGAGCTGTTCATTGGCGGGCGCGAAATCGCCAACGCTTATTCCGAGCTTAACGATGCTGAAGACCAGGCCGAGCGCTTCATGGCCCAGGTGGCCGACAAGGACGCTGGCGACGACGAGGCGATGCACTACGACGCCGACTTCGTCCGCGCCCTGGAATACGGCATGCCGCCAACCGCCGGTGAAGGTATCGGCATCGACCGGTTGGTGATGTTGTTGACCAACTCGCCGTCGATCCGCGATGTGATCTTGTTCCCGCACATGCGGCCACAAGCGTAACCGTAGTGAAATCCGAAGCCGCCTTTTATAAGGCGGCTTTTTTATGTGGCGTATTCAGCCGTCAAGAGAACGGCGCCAGGTGATCGTTCCCACACTGTGCGTAGGAACGCAGCCCGTGACGCTCCGCGTCACCCTTTAAAGGAAGATCTGTCGTGAACCGCGTAATGGCTCAAGAAGGTGCCGCCGGCATTGCTGCTGCCGTGGCTGAAAGTGTTCAGTACCAGGGCCGTAAGGCCAGTCGGCGGGGCAGCGAGCAGCGCAGGCAGGATATTCTCGATGCGGCCATGCGCATCGTCGTGCGCGATGGTGTACGTGGCGTGCGCCACCGCGCCGTGGCGGCAGAGGCGGGCGTGCCGTTGTCGGCCACCACCTATTATTTCAAGGACATCGATGACCTGCTCACCGATACCTTCGCCCAATACGTAGAACGCAGCGCTGCCTTCATGGGCAAGCTGTGGGTGCGCAACGAAGGCCTGCTGCGCGAGATGGTCGCCTATGGCGATGGCAGCCCGCAGTCGCGCTCGCAATTGGCCGATGACATTGCGCGGCTCACCGCCGACTACGTGATGCGCCAACTGACCAACCGCCGCGAACACCTGATGGCCGAGCAGGCCTTTCGCCAGGAAGCCTTGCTCAACCCGCGTCTGGCGCAACTGGTGCGGTCCCATCAGCAGATTCTGTTGCAGGGCACCGGGCAGTTTTTCCAGGTCTTGGGTTCTCGGGAGCCGCAACAGGATGCCAAAGTGTTGACGGCGATAATCGGTCGGATGGAATATCAGGGCCTGCTTGGCGGCCCAGAGCCTCTGACCGGTGAAGAGATGCTTGAGATCCTCAAGCGTTATATGCATTTGGTGCTGGCTTCGGTCTAGCACACCCTGTGCGCTATCCGCTTTATGTGGGGGCTGGCGTTCCTGCGATAGCATCGCCTTGGATTACCCGATGCACCGAGGCGCCTGTATCGCACGCAAGCCAGCTCCGACACCTGATGGAGTACGCAATGAAAGCCTGGCATGTCGCGTTGATCGCCTTGTCGTTCCTGTTGCTCAGCGGTTGCCTGGTGACTTTCAAGGACCCGCTGCTGGCGCGCGACGCTGCGCCGGCCGCCTTGCTTGGCCATTGGTCGAGCAAGAATGCCTGGGGCGAGCCGCTTAACCTGCAGATCACGCGCGTCGGCGAGCACCGCTATAAAGCCGTGAGCTACCCTAAAGCCAAGCCGGTCCAGCGCGATGAGTACCTGTTTACCGTGGTGCGCCATGGCAACCGCTGGTATTTGTCGGCGCCGTTGCCGGACAAGCTGGGTGGGCATTTCATCCTCGCCGGCTTTGACTTTGAAAACGAAGGCGACAAAAAGCCTGAATTGGTGGTCTACAACCTCGACCTTGAGCAGATCCACCAAGCCATCGGCCAACACGTGCTGCACGGCAGCACCGTCGACACGGTCGAAGGCGCCGGCGTGCTGGTGGACAGCTCCATGGACCAGGTGTTTGCCTACCTGGATGACCCGGCCAATGCCGATGTGTTCGTTGAAGCCGTGCGCTACCAGCGCGCGGGCAAATAACGTTTAAAGAGGAAGCACCGGGTGGACGATTACCAGCAGACGATACGCACCTTGTCTGATCGCATTGTGCTGGCGCAAACACCGATTCGCGTCCTCGACGCCGTGAAGTGGGACGAGAACATTCGTCAGGGTTTCCTCAAGGCCAAGGGCAAGGCGATGCCGGCCGTGGACCGCGACTACTACCTGAACCGGCCACTGTCGTTCGATTCCAGTGCAGTCAAGCTGGAGTTCCAGAACATCGAGCGCGACATCACCCGCCGCCTCGGCCAGTTCAGCCCGGTGGGGCAGATCATGCGGCGCATGTGCCGTGAATACCGCATGGTGGTGCGCATGCTCGAAGCGCGCGGCACCGAGGATTTCGGTCTGATCTCCCAGGAGCTGTATGGCGCCGCCTCCGATGCGTTCCACGCCGGCGACCCGACCCTGGCCGACTTGGGCCTGATGCTGTCTGACTACCTGAACAACATCGACGGCCGTGGCGACCTCAAGGACGAAGCCAAGACCCTCACCGCCAAGGATGCAGTGGCGTTGCTGCAAACCCGCCTGAACAAGGTGTTTGGCGAAGCCGAAGAAACCATCCGCGTGTTTGAGTCCGACGGGATTGTCGCGGACGCGGCGGCTGGCGCCGACTACATCAAGATTCGCGCCGATGCGATGTTCAACGACCGCGATGTGCGCGCCCTGGAAGTGCATGAAGGCCTGGTGCACGTCGGCACCACGCTCAACGGTCAGAACCAGCCGATCTGCACCTTCCTGTCCAAGGGCCCGCCGTCGTCCACGGTGACCCAGGAAGGCCTGGCAATTCTGATGGAGATCATCACCTTCGCCTCCTACCCGAGCCGCTTGCGCAAATTGACCAACCGCACCCGTGCCATCCATATGGTCGAGGAGGGCGCCGATTTCCTGCAGGTGTTCGAATTCTTCCGTGAGCAAGGCTTTGAGATGGCCGAAAGCTACGGCAATGCCAGCCGGGTTTTCCGCGGCTCGACGCCGACCGGTCTGCCGTTTACCAAGGATTTGTCCTACCTCAAGGGCTTTATCATGGTCTACAACTACATCCAGCTGGCCGTGCGCAAAGGCAAGCTGGAACAAGTGCCGCTGCTGTTCTGCGGCAAGACCACGCTGGAAGACATGCGCACCCTGCGCCAATTGGTCGATGAAGGCCTGGTGGTGCCGCCCAAGTACCTGCCCGAGCAGTTTCGCGACATGAACGCGCTGGCGGCGTGGATGTGCTTCTCCAACTTCCTCAACCACTTGAGCCTGGACCGGATCGAGGCGGATTACTCGAATATCCTGTAGGCGATAGTCCTGAAAAACCGGATCAAAAGGTGGGCGCTGGCAAGCCAGCTCCCACCTTTGATCTCTATTGATCTTAAGACTGATTTCCAACCCACTTACGAGGCTTCAACGGATGAGAATCCTCGGCATTCTTTGCCTGCTACTCACATTGAACGGCTGCAGCTCGCTGCTGTTCTACCCCGAACCCGGCCTGCCGTTCACGCCGGAAAAAGCCCATCTGCAGTACCGCGATGTCACCCTGACCACCGCCGACGGGGTAAAGCTTCACGCCTGGTGGCTGCCGGCCAAATCCGGCGTGCCAGTCAAAGGCACGGTGCTGCACTTGCATGGCAACGGCGGCAACCTGGCGTGGCACCTGGGGGGCAGTTGGTGGTTGCCGGAGCAGGGCTATCAAGTGCTGCTGCTGGACTACCGCGGGTACGGTTTGTCGGAAGGCAAGCCGTCGTTGCCGGCGATCTACCAGGACATTGATGCGGCGTTCAACTGGATCGACAAGGCGCCCGAAACCCAGGGTCAACCGTTGATTGTGTTGGGTCAAAGCCTGGGTGGGGCACTCGCTGTGCATTACCTGGCGGCGCACCCGCAGCGCCAGCCGCAGCTCAAGGCGCTGGTATTGGACGGGGTGCCCGCCAGTTATCGTGACGTAGGACAATTCGCTCTGAGTACGTCCTGGATAACATGGCCGTTTCAAGTGCCCCTGTCCTGGCTGGTGCCCGACGCTGACAGTGCGATCAACGCCATGCCGCAACTGACCGGCGTACCCAAGCTGCTGTTTCATAGCCTGGATGATCCGATCGTGCCGCTGGCCAATGGCATTCGCCTGTATCAGGCCGCGCCGCCGCCCAGGGTGTTGCAGTTGACGCGTGGCGGCCATGTGCAGACATTTGCCGACAAGACCTGGCAAACCGTGATGCTGCGTTATCTGGACGACCCGCAGCACTTCAACGGCCTGCGCCGCCTGGGGGAAATCCCCAACTACCCGAACCCTAACGTTGACACGTCAGAGAGCCCGCAATGAGCGAAGAACGCAACATGATCCCGCTGATCCTCACCGGCGTCGGCACCATCATCGGCACCGTCGGTTGCCTGTGGTATTACGGCTACCTGCACTTCGCCAAGCCGGAAGATGCGTTGCTGCTCAGCGACTTCACCCTGCTCAAGACGGTGCCGGGCGAGGACTACAAAATTTCCCTGACGCCAGCGGCGCAAGTGGCGCAGTGCGTCGACGGTGTGTTGGTGATGTTTGATACCGAACAAAAAGGCTTGAGCGGTGTGCTGGTGAACAACAAGAAGCAGGCCGTGCGCTGCATGGGCCAGGAGACGCCGCAACTGCAGGAGTGACCTGCGCTTCATCCCTGCCACATGATCACGGAAATATCTGGAACCGTATCGCGTAAGAAGCCACTGAATGACGTGTCAGTGTTGCTGATAGTTAATTTGCGTATATCGAATCCGGGAGAGTGATCATGGTTGGTGGAATTGGCGCGATCAGTAAGATGTTGGAAATGGCCCAGGGCGCAGCAAAGCTGGGGCAGGGCGGTGAGGACGGCGCTCAAGACGCCCAGAAGCAAGAGAAGCAAGACCCGATGAAGATGCTCATGGACATGCTGTCGAAGGCGGCGGGCGGGTCTCAGGGCGGCAGCGCCGAGGACCAGAAGGGCCCGCAGGAACTGGAGAAACTGATGGCGGGCCGACAAGGCATGGAGGCCATGATGCCCGCCGATGACAGCAGCCGTAAAATCGAAGTCTGAGGCATAAAAAAACCCACCAAAAGGTGGGTTTTTTTTACTGCTTCAATCGATCAATTAGCAACGGAAGAACGTGGCTTGACCGGCTGGTTGTCGTTGGAGATGGTCACTTCAACGCGACGGTTCATGGCACGGCCCGAGGCGCTGCCGTTGTCGGCAACCGGGTATTCCTTGCCGTAACCCTGGGTCACGATGCGCGAGATATCCACGCCTTGTTGAGCCAGTGCGCGCTGCACGGAAGCGGCACGACGCTCGGACAGGCTCTGGTTGTACGAGTCGGAGCCGGTGCTGTCGGTGTAGCCTTCGACGATCACTTTACGGTCCGGGTTGTCACGCAGGAACTGCGCCAGCTTGGTGATGTTGACCAGGCCGCTGGATTTCAGATCGGACTTGTTGGTGGCGAACAGCACATCACCGAAAGTCACCAGGGTGCCGCGATCAGTTTGCTTGGCGTTCAAGCTGTCTTGCAGTTGCTTGATCTGGGCGTCACGGGCTTGCAGCAGGGCGCGAGCACGTTCGTCGCCAGCGTTTTTCAGCTTGGCTTCGGATTCACGCAGCACGATGGTGTCTTTGGCCACTTCAACGCGCTGATTGGTCAGGTA
Source organism: Pseudomonas sp. HT11 (assembly GCF_044875395.1). Classification (NCBI taxonomy): domain Bacteria; kingdom Pseudomonadati; phylum Pseudomonadota; class Gammaproteobacteria; order Pseudomonadales; family Pseudomonadaceae; genus Pseudomonas; species Pseudomonas sp. HT11. The sequence continues at coordinate 1,380,026 of NZ_CP173217.1, forward strand.
GGCCAGTTGGTCGACCTTCTTCTCGTCTTCCTTGTCGCGGTAGGCCTTGTCAGCCTTGTCCAGCCAGTCGCTGGCGTCCTTGGTTTCCAGCGCCGCAAGCTTGGTGGCTTGTGGGTTGGTCTGCAGGGCCGAGAAGTTGGTCCGTGCGTTTTCCAGGTTCGCGTTCGGCGGGGTGGAGCAGGCCGCCAGGGCAACGCTCATCGCCAGCAGAGCAGGGATCATCAATTGTTTACGCATAGTCGTGTCGTCCTTTCAATTCGATTTCGGGTGCAATGCAATCAGGGGCGTTGGCTTATTGCTGTTGGATAACAGCTGGGCGCATGCCTTCCTGACGCAGCTCCTGAACAGCCTTCTGGGAGTCCTTCACAGCCTGTTGGGCTTTGGCGGCCTGGGCTTTGCGCTCTGCAACGCGAGCGTCCCACTCGGCTTGTTCGGCCAACTGACGAGCCTTGTCGTAGTTCTTGTCATGCATGGCGATTTCGGCTTCTTTGAGCTTGTCCTGAGCCGACTTCATTTCCACAGCTGCGTACTCGGTGCCGCCGGCGCTTACAGCGCTGTTGACCGCAGATTGGGTCACGGCGTATTGCTCGGTCGGTGGGTTGCCGGCGCAGCCCGCCAGAACGAAGCTGGTGCCGATTGCCAGCGCGGCCAATTTAAGCCCGCGCAGGTGGTTAAACGAGGTTTTGGCAGTGCTGGTCTTCATCGTCTTCAACTCCATTGGGTAACTCCTGAAAAACATCAAAATCCATGGCACTGGTCGGCGGTTCGGGTCTCGGCGGCAAGGCTCGAAACACTTATTCAAACGGCCGTTCCAAGTGATGGCTTACTGGTTGTGACCGGAGGCTTTTTTCAAAAGTTCAGAGAAGATGGCGAATTGCCTAAAAAAATATCTGACTGAATGGTCAGCGTTTAAAAGTTGGAACTTTCGACGCGCGCAGAGGTACCCAGGGCCCGTGAAAGGCCCGGAATACTTGGGTCAAAAGAGATTTTGCAGGTGTGTATCAGTGCTGCTGTTCGTCAGCACTGTCTGACAAATCATGCAGATAGCGCCGGGACAACGTGAGAAAGCGTGGCGTCGGGCCCACGTCTTCGTAGAGGGGATCACCCTCTTCATCGGTGGCAATCACGTGCTGGCCCTTGACGTAGGGAAAGCTCGCTTCCAGCTCTTCAAGGGCGGCCCCGATCAGCTCGCCGAGCAGTTCTTCGGTGTGGCGCTTGGGGTACATCTCGGCAATGGCGGCCAGCCGTGCAGCAGACTCCACATCCAGATGAATCGCGTACTCGGTCTTGGTCAGGCGACCCGTGGCGTTCTCTTCCCAATGCTGGGCCAGTTCTCGAATCTTCATGGCAACCTCAATGAGCCCGCAGTAGCAGGCGGTGATGAGTGTCCGGCCGCCGACGCGGATAACGCGGCGACTCACGGTTGAGACTAGCTGCAACTCACAAGGTTTAAAGTGTCTTGTCAGAAACCGACGCGGGCGGCACTCTGGAACCCCTGCGCGTCCCGGATTTCTGGCTGGAGATTGGCTGATGAGTGATATCGATGCACGCTTGCGTGAGGATGTTCACCTGCTGGGTGAGCTGTTGGGCAACACCATTCGAGAGCAGTACGGCGACGACTTTCTCGACAAGATCGAGCAGATCCGCAAAGGCGCCAAGGCCGACCGCCGTGGAGCCGTAGCCGAGCAAGCCGCCGGCGAGGAACTCAGCGCCAGCTTGAACCAATTGCAGGAAAACGAACTGCTGCCCGTGGCGCGAGCCTTCAACCAGTTCCTCAACCTGGCCAACATTGCCGAGCAATACCAATTGATCCACCGGCGCGATGAGTCGCAACCGGCACCGTTCGAATCCCGTGTGTTGCCCGAGTTGCTGGCCCGCCTGCAAAGCGAAGGGCACAGCAACGAGTCGCTGGCCCGCCAGTTGGCGCGACTGGAGATTGAACTGGTCCTCACTGCCCACCCCACCGAAGTGGCGCGGCGCACCCTCATTCAGAAATACGATGCGATTGCCGCGCAACTGGCGCTGCAGGACCACCGCGACCTCACCACTGCCGAGCGCGAACAGATCCGTGAGCGCCTGCAACGGCTGATCGCCGAAGCCTGGCACACCGAAGAAATCCGCCGCGTACGGCCCACCCCGGTGGACGAAGCAAAATGGGGTTTTGCGGTGATCGAGCATTCGCTGTGGCACGCCATCCCCAACTACTTGCGCAAAGCCGACCATGCCCTGCACGCCGCCACCGGCCTGCACCTGCCGCTGGAGGCAGCGCCGATCCGCTTTGCTTCGTGGATGGGCGGCGACCGTGACGGCAACCCGAATGTCACCGCACCGGTGACCCGTGAAGTGCTGCTGCTGGCGCGCTGGATGGCGGCGGACCTGTACCTGCGCGACATCGATCACCTGGCGTCCGAGCTGTCGATGCAACAGGCCAGCCCCGCGTTGCAGGCCAAGGTGGGCGACAGCGTTGAGCCTTATCGCGCCTTGCTCAAGCAACTGCGCGAACGTCTGCGCGCCACGCGCCAATGGGCGCACACCTCGCTGACCGCCAACACCCCGGCGCCGGCCGAAGTGTTGCAGAACAACCGTGACCTGCTGGACCCGCTGGAGTTGTGTTATCAGTCGCTGCACGCGTGCGGCATGGGCGTGATCGCCGATGGCCCGTTGCTCGACTGCCTGCGCCGTGCGGTGACCTTTGGCCTGTTCCTGGTACGCCTGGACGTGCGCCAGGATTCCAGCCGGCATTCGTCGGCCATGACCGAAATCACCGATTACCTGGGCCTGGGTCGTTATGAAGACTGGGACGAAGAGGCACGCATCAGTTTCCTGACCCAGGAGCTGACCAATCGCCGACCGCTGCTGCCGGGCTACTTCAAACCGTCGGCGGACACTGCCGAGGTGTTGAACACCTGCAAGGAAATCGCCGCCGCGCCCGCTGCGTCGCTCGGCTCGTATGTCATCTCGATGGCAGGTGCCGCCTCCGATGTGCTGGCGGTGCAGCTGCTGCTTAAAGAGTCGGGCGTGCAACGGCCGATGCGGGTGGTGCCGCTGTTCGAAACCCTGGCCGACCTGGATAACGCCGGGCCGGTCATGGAAACCCTGCTGCAATTGCCGGGCTATCGCGCGCGGTTGCAAGGCCCGCAGGAAGTCATGATTGGCTACTCGGACTCAGCCAAGGATGCCGGCACTACTGCCGCCGCCTGGGCACAGTACCGGGCACAGGAACGCTTGGTGGATATCTGCCGCGAACAACAGGTGGAATTGTTGTTGTTCCACGGTCGCGGCGGCACCGTCGGCCGTGGCGGCGGCCCGGCGCACGCGGCGATCCTGTCGCAGCCGCCGGGCTCGGTGGCGGGGCGTTTCCGTACCACCGAGCAAGGCGAAATGATCCGCTTCAAATTCGGCTTGCCGGACATCGCTGAGCAGAACCTCAACCTGTACCTGGCCGCCGTATTGGAAGCCACGCTGTTGCCACCGCCACCACCGGAGCCTGCCTGGCGCCATTTGATGGATGAATTGGCAGCAGACGGTGTCAGCGCCTACCGCGCCGTGGTGCGGGAAAATCCGCAGTTCGTCGAGTATTTTCGCCAGTCCACGCCAGAGCAGGAGCTCGGCCGCTTGCCGCTCGGCAGTCGCCCGGCCAAGCGCCGCGCGGGCGGAATCGAAAGCCTGCGGGCCATTCCATGGATCTTCGGCTGGACCCAAACCCGCCTGATGCTGCCTGCGTGGCTCGGCTGGGAAGCAGCACTCAGCAAGGCCCTGGAGCGGGGTGAAGGCGAGTTGCTGGGGCAGATGCGCGAGCAGTGGCCGTTCTTCCGCACGCGCATCGACATGCTGGAAATGGTGCTGGCCAAGGCCGATGCCGATATTGCCCGCCTGTATGACGAGCGTCTGGTGCAACCGGACCTGCTGCCATTGGGTGCGCACTTACGCGACCTATTGTCGCAGGCGTGCAGCGTGGTGCTTGGCCTGACTGGCCAGTCGCAACTGCTGGCCCATAGCCCAGACACCCTTGAGTTCATCCGTCTGCGCAACACCTACCTCGACCCGTTGCACTTGCTGCAAGCCGAGTTGCTGGCGCGCTCGCGTGAGCAGGAAGCCGCACAGGACAGCCCTCTGGAACAGGCGCTGCTGGTGTCTGTGGCCGGTATTGCCGCCGGTTTGCGCAACACCGGTTAAAGTTTTCTGCGTGTTCTCAACGGCTTGCAGATAAACCATGACGACCGCCCCGAAAAGGGCGGTCGGCGTTTGCGGGGCAAGGTTGCACTCAGGCACACCCGAGCTGTGACGCATGCCGGGCGTGGGTTCCTGCGACTTTCGGCGGCTTGTATGGATAGAGCCCGCTGTGTATCTTGATCAGCCTTTGGCCGTTTGATCGGCCTGGACCCATATTTTTACGAGATTGGCCCCACGCGGCGAATCCGAGCGTCATCTCTATAAAAAATTGAGGAGCACATCGATGCGCGTCATTCTGCTGGGAGCTCCCGGGGCCGGTAAAGGTACTCAGGCAAAGTTCATCACTGAAAAATTCGGCATTCCACAAATCTCCACCGGCGACATGCTGCGCGCGGCCGTCAAGGCGGGCACCGAGCTGGGCCTGATCGCAAAAAGCGTGATGGACAGCGGCGGCCTGGTTTCCGATGACCTGATCATCAACCTGGTCAAGGAACGCATCAGCCAGGAAGACTGCAAGAACGGCTTCCTGTTCGACGGTTTCCCACGCACCATTCCCCAGGCTGAAGCCTTGGTGAAAGCCGGCGTCGAGCTGGATGCCGTGGTTGAAATCGCAGTTGAAGACGAAGAAATCGTCCAGCGCATCGCCGGTCGTCGTGTTCACGAAGCCTCGGGCCGCGTTTACCACATCGTCTACAACCCGCCTAAAGTGGCTGGCAAGGACGATGTCACCGGCGACGACCTGGTGCAGCGTAAAGACGACACTGAAGAAACCGTGCGTCATCGCCTGTCGGTCTACCATTCGCAGACCAAGCCGCTGGTGGATTTCTACCAGAAGTTGTCTGCTGCCAACGGCAAGCCGAAGTACAGCCACATCCCTGGCGTCGGCTCCGTAGAAGCCATCACCGCCAAGGTGCTGCAAGCGTTGAGCTGATCCATCGATCGGCTTCACTGACAACGGCCCGCTTGCGGGCCGTTGTTGTTTATACTGGCGCACTTTTTTTCGACTTGGACACCGACACCCATGAGCACCCTGCTGGCCCTGGACACCGCGACTGAAGCTTGCTCCGTTGCCTTGCTGCACGATGGCAAGGTAACGAGCCACTACGAGGTGATCCCGCGCCTGCATGCGCAGAAGCTGTTGCCGATGATCAAGCAACTGCTTGAGGACGCGGGCACCACGCTCGCGGCCGTCGACGCCATTGCCTTTGGCCGTGGCCCGGGTGCGTTCACTGGTGTGCGGATTGCCATCGGTGTGGTCCAGGGCCTGGCCTTTGCGTTGGAGCGTCCGGTATTGCCGGTCTCCAACCTGGCAGTGCTGGCCCAGCGTGCCTTGCGTGAACACGGCGCTTCGCAAGTCGCCGCGGCCATCGACGCGCGCATGGACGAAGTCTATTGGGGTTGCTACCGCGAGCACGCTGGCGAAATGCGCCTGGTGGGCGTCGAAGCAGTGCAATCGCCGCAGTCCTCTGTGTTGCCGGCGGATGTTAGCGGTGACTGGTTCGGTGCCGGCACTGGCTGGGGTTATGGCGAGCGCATCGGCGTAAAGCTGGTGGGCCAGGACGCTGCGATGTTGCCTCATGCCCAGGACTTGCTGACGCTGGCACGCTTCGCTTTCGAGCGTGGCGAAGCGATTCCGGCCGATCAGGCGGCGCCGGTTTATCTGCGTGATAAAGTCGCGCAGACCAAGGCTGAACGCGGGATTATTTGACGTCAAAAATGATGGCAATTTGGGGCAAAGTTCGCCAATCGTCAGAATTTGGCCCCGTTTTTAAACCTTTTACAAATTATGTGTTCTAGTTATCACCAGAGCATTTGCGCACCACGGAAAGTGCCGCTAAATTGCCATCATTGATACCGAGTCTGCATGTATGCGTATAGACGGCTTCTCCTCACAGTCCTACCCCCTCAAACGTAAGCTGCGCAAGGCGAACGTGACGGTAGACGATTCCGTCGAGGATTCGCCGGACTTCATCGAGGTCCAATCCGAGTCGCATGCCAGTTCTCATTCCAGCGCCCAAGGTTCAGCCGGCGCGCGTATCAGCGGTCTTCCCGCGCGTCAGCAAGACATGGTCTTCCCCCGCTCCATGAGCAAAAGCGTCGCTACAGCCCTGGCCAGCTACCTGACCACTGCCGGCTTTGTCGAATGGGATATGGAAGTGCTGGGTCTCGACATCCATATCTGATGCGTCTGCCTTACTTTATCGGTTGCCCGTCCTGGAGTGAAAACGCCTGGCGCGAGTACCTGTACCCTGCCGACGCACGCGCCAGCGATTACCTTTCGCTGTATGCCCAAGTCTTCAACGCCGTTGAAGGCAACACCACGTTTTATGCCCGACCCTCGGCCGCCACCGTGCAGCGCTGGGCTGAAATCATGCCCGCCGATTTTCGCTTCACCGCCAAATTCCCCGGCGACATCAGCCACAGTGGCGACCTGCGTGAGCAGTTGCCGGCAGCGGAAAGTTTTGTCGGCTTGATGAGCCCATTGGGTGAGCGTGTCGCGCCGCTGTGGCTGCAACTGCCGGCGAGCTTTTCGCCCCAACGCCTGGGTGAACTGGCCGGTTTTATTGATGGACTGGAGCGCCCGCTGGCGGTGGAAGTGCGCCATCAGGCGTTCTTCGCCAAGGGCGATGACGAGCGCAGCCTCAACCGTCTGCTGCGTGACCGTGGTGTTGAGCGAATCTGCCTCGACCCGCGCGCGCTGTTCAGTTGCACCTCTACCTCAGCCGCCGTGCTGCACGCCCAGTCGAAGAAACCCAAGGTGCCGCCGCGCCCGGCCGCGCTGACGCTGTTTCCCCAAGTGCGTTTCATTGGTCATCCGGAGCTGGAAGCCAACGACCCGTTCCTGGTGCCGTGGGTGGAAAAAGTCGCCGGTTGGATCGAGGAAGGCCGCACGCCGTATGTGTTCCTGCACACCTCGGATAACCGCCTTGCCGCGCAACTGGCGCTGCGTTTTCATCAACAACTGATGGCGCGTTTGCCGGGCCTGCCACCGCTGCCGACCTTGCATCGAGAACCCGCAGCGGAGCAACTGGGGTTACTCTAAGGCTCCTTTTTCCGCCAGGAGTCAGACATGGATGCCCAAACCCTTCGCGCCGAAACCTTCAAAGCCTTGCACGAGCGTGATCGCGCGTTCGTGATGCCCAACCCGTGGGACGCCGGCTCGGCCATCATGCTCGCCAGCCTGGGTTTTGAAGCCCTGGCCACCACCAGCGCAGGTTATGCATTCAGCCTGGGGCGGCCGGATGCGGAAGGTGCGTTGTCGCTGGAGGACACGCTGGGCAATGCGTCAGCCATCGTTCGGGCGACCGCACTGCCGGTGGCGGCCGATCTGGAAAACGGTTTCAGCGATACCCCCGAAGGCTGCGCTCAGACCATCCTGCGCGCGGCCGCCACGGGCATCGTCGGTGGCTCCATCGAAGACGCCACAGGCATTGCCGTCGACCCGATCTATCCGTTTGATTTGTCTGTTGAGCGCGTCGAAGCGGCGGTTGCGGCGGCCCGCAGTCTGCCATTTGCGTTCACCCTGACGGCTCGCGCGGAAAACCTCCTGCATGGTCGCCTGGATTTGCCTGACACCATTCGCCGCCTGCAGGCCTACGCCGAGGCGGGAGCCGACGTGCTCTATGCGCCGGCGTTGAGCAGTGCCGAAGACGTGTTGGCGGTGGTCAGGGCGGTCGCGCCGAAACCGGTGAATGTGTTGATGTCCGGTGGCTTGAACCTCAGCGTCGCGCAGTTGAGCGAGATGGGCGTGCGCCGCATCAGTGTCGGCTCGGCCATGGCGCTGGCGGCGTATGGCGAGTTCTACCGCGCCGCGCAGGAGGTCTACCAGTTGGGCACCTTTACCTTCACCGAGCGCAAGATGCCATTCAGCCAGGCCAACCAATTCTTCAAGGGCTGAGCCGTGCGTTTTCTTAACGTGAGCGGTGCGCTGCTGTTGCTGGCGGGGGTGTTCGCAGTGGGCGTGTGGCGTGGCTGGGTGCCGTTGCCTGCCGAATGGAACCCCTGGGCGCCGCTGGATGTGCGTGCCAAGCCGAACCTGCTCACGCGCTTCAAGCTCGGTCGCCTGCAGGATGATCCAGCGCTGTGCGATGAGGTGCTGAAAACCTCGGACTTGCGCGTCAGCCATCAGGCCGACAGCCCGGCTGATGCCGCGTGCCCATTGCGCAATGTCTTGCGCGTACAAGGCGCTGACGTAGCCTTGAGCAGCAGCTTTCTCGCCAGTTGCCCGCTGGCCGTCGCCTTTGCCCTGTTCGAACGCCACAGCCTGCAACCTGCGGCACAGGCGGTGTTTGGTCAGGCGGTGACGCGGGTCGATCACCTGGGCAGCTTTGCCTGTCGCAATATGTATAACCGTGCAGACGGGCGGCTCAGTCAGCACGCCTCGGCCAATGCGCTGGATATCGCCGGCTTCCGCCTGGCGGATGGGCGCAGCATCAGTGTGCTCAAGGATTGGCCGGGGACGGGCGACAGCGCGCGGTTTCTGCGCCAGGTGCGCGATGGCGCCTGCGATGATTTCAACGTGGTGCTGAGCCCGGACTACAACGCTGCTCATCGCAACCACTTCCATCTGGACATGGGGCGTTGGGGAGTGTGTCGCTGAGCCTCAGGCGGCCAGGCGCAGGTTGTTGAGGATCAGTGGGCGCGCCCAGTGGTAGTCGAAGTCGAGCGCTTTCTGTTGCGCCACCAGCTCTTCCTTTGGATAAGGCACGGCGGGCGGCGGCAGCAAGTCCAGTTCGAACTCGGCGATGGGCAGGTGCAGCGGCTGCGGTTCAGGCGCCGGCCCAGGCTCAGGCAGCGGCTGGCCGGCATTCAGCACCAGCGGGCGCACCCAGCCACTTTCAAAGTTCTGCTGGCGCTGTTGGGCAACGATTTCTTGCGCCGGGAACGGCGTAGCGGGTGGCGGCAGCAACTCGGTTTCGAATTCGGCGATCGGCAGGAACAGCGGTTCCGGCGGGGCTATTTCGGTGTCTTTCACGTCGCATTCACGCTGGGTGAGGATCTGCGACAGCAGGTCGGCGCCTTCGCTGGGTTCTACCGCCGGGTCTCTGGGTGCCGGTGCTTTGGCGGCGCGCGCGTCCGGCGTGTCGCCGAGCTGCTCGGCCAACGCCCGGGCAAAGAAGTCCTGCCACACATGACTCACCCCGGCCAGCGCTTGAGTATTGCGCAGGCCGTAGTGGTTGTGGGTCGGCAGTACACCGATGGTTAGGGGAAGAATGTCTGACATTTTTCTCGGTCGACGCTCAGCTCTGGCAAAATACCTGACTGTTGTTTTTATCGGCCGCTGTTTGCCGATCCTTAATATTTTTGAGCGTAGCGATTGATGAGCGAACAACCAGCGGCCAGCCGCATTCGGGTCGAGGCTTTGGCCGAAGGTTTTCAGGCGCGTGCCGAGCAGTGGGCGTCGCAGCTCGGCCTGCCTGTGCAACTGGAAGAGGCGGACTTTTCCCTGCAAGTGGGCGAGCACGGCCTGCAACTGCAGCAGCTCGGGCCCGATGCACCGGGGCCGGTGCGCGTGGATTTTGTCGAAGGTGGCGCGGCGCACCGGCGTCTATACGGCGGTGGCAGCGGGCAGATGATCGCCAAGGCGGTGGGCATTGCCCAAGGCGTGCGCCCACGCGTGCTGGACGCCACGGCGGGGCTGGGCAAGGACGCGTTCGTGCTGGCCAGCCTTGGCTGCGAGATGAGCCTGATCGAGCGCCAGCCGCTGATCGGCGCCTTGCTCGAAGACGGCCTGGCCCGTGGCGCGGATGACTTCGAAGTGGCGCCGATTGTGGCGCGCATGAAGTTGCTCAAGGGCAACTCCATCGACGTAATGCGCAATTGGGAAGGTGAGCCGCCGCAGGTGATCTACCTGGACCCGATGTTTCCCCACCGTGAGAAAACCGCGCTGGTGAAGAAGGAAATGCGCCTGTTCCGGCCGTTGGTGGGCGATGACCCGGACGCACCGGCGTTGCTCGCCGCGGCCTTGGCCTTGGCCAGTCACCGCGTGGTGGTCAAGCGTCCACGCAAGGCGCCGTGCATTGAAGGGCCAAAGCCGAGCCATGCGCTGGATGGCAAATCGAGCCGGTATGACATTTATCCGAAGAAAGCGCTCAAGCCTTGAGGGCCTCATCGCAGGCAAGCCAGCTCCCACAGTTGACCGTGTTCTCATGCTGGAATGCATTCTCCTGTGGGAGCTGGCTTGCCTGCGATTGCGCCAGTCCAGACACCACCCAGCGTCAGGGTTTGTAAGCCCGCATAAACAACCCCACCACCTCCTGCACATGCGCCTCGGCGGCTTCTTCGCTCAGTTGCCCGCCGCAGCCATACAGCAAGCAGAAATTCGCCGTGCCCTTGAGCAGGCAAAAGAAGTGCTCGGCCGCCGTAAACGGTTTGTCGATGCTCAGCGCGCCGCTCTGGTGGATGCGGCTGAGCAGGCGCTCCATGCCCTGCAGCATGCGCATCGGCCCGGCTTCAAAGAAGATCTGTGAGAGTTTCACGTCCTGATTGCCGGTGGTCATCATCAGGCGATGCAGGTTCACCGACTCCTCGCTGTTGATCAGCCGATGAAAGCCCCGTGCGATGTTCAGCAGCACGGTTTCCACCGGCATGCCGGCGGGCAGCTCGAAATACATCACCGGCAACTGTTCTTCGCACTTGGCCACGACGGCGGCGGTGAACAGCGTCTCTTTGTCGGTGAAGTGGCTGTAGACGGTCAGTTTCGACACGCCGGCCTCCATTGCCACGGCATCCATGCTGGTGCTGGCGTAGCCATTGCTCAAAAACAGATTTTTCGCGGCTTCGAGGATTGCCTGGCGTTTTGCCATGTCCTTGGGACGCCCGGGGCTATTGGTGTTTACAGGATTGTCGGACATTTTCACCTTTAATACTGGACTGGTGAGTTTGGTATTAATAACATACCGGCCAGTATAATTATTCCTAGCTCCATTTGCGAAAGGTCCTACAGCATGCGCAGCACTTTCCTGCCCCTTGCGTTGCCTGTCAGCCTGATCTTCCTGTTGGCCGCCTGCGGCCATGAAGAAGCGGCCCACACCACCCTCCGTCCAGCCATGGTGGTGCAACCGCAGCCCTCGGCGCAGGCGATGGACAGCTTTCCAGGCGAGGTACGTGCCCGTTATGAGCCGGACCTGGCCTTTCGCATTGGCGGCAAAGTCAGTAAACGCCTGGTGGAGGAGGGAGAGCGGGTCAAGGCCAACCAACCGCTGGCCGAACTCGATCCGCAGGATGTGCGCCTGCAACTGGAAGCCACGCGCGCCCAAGTGGCCGCCGCCGAAGCCAACCTGAGCCTGGTGCGCGCCGAGCGTGATCGCTACAAGACCCTGATGGACCGTCAGATGGTCAGCCGTTCTCAGTACGACAATTCCGAAAACCTCTACCGATCCGGTGAATCACGCCTCAAGCAGATCAAGGCCGAGTTCGACGTATCCAGCAACCAGGCCGGTTACGCCGTGCTGCGCGCGCCCCAGGACGGTGTGGTCGCCAAGCGCGCGGTGGAAGTTGGCCAAGTGGTGTCGGCCGGCCAAACCGTCTTCACCCTGGCCACCGATGGCGAGCGCGAAGTGCTGATCAGCCTGCCGGAGCAAGGTTTCGGCCGGTTCAAGATCGGCCAGCCTGTGTCGGTTGAGTTGTGGAGTCAGCCCGACCAACGTTTTGCCGGGCGTATCCGTGAACTGTCGCCGGCTGCTGATCCAAAATCGCGCACCTTTGCCGCCCGCGTTGCCTTCACCGGCGGCAAAGTCCCGGCCGAGCTGGGCCAGAGCGCCCGCGTATTCATACAGGCTGACGGCGTGATTGCGCTGGCGGTGCCGCTGTCAGCGGTGAGTGCAGAGAATGGCGCGTCCTACGTCTGGGTGGTGCAGCCAGACAACACGCTCAAGCGCACGCCGGTGCGGATCGGCGCCTTTGGTGAAAAAACCGTGCCGGTACTGGAAGGTCTGGCCCCCACCGATTGGGTGATTGCGGCCGGTGTGCATGTGCTCCATGAGGGCCAGCAAGTGCGCCCGGTGGATCGCTCCAACCGCGTGGTGAATCTGGCGGCCAACAAGGAGTAGTCCCCGATGGGTTTCAATCTTTCCGAATGGGCGTTGCGTAATCGCCAGATCGTACTGTTCCTGATGATCCTGCTGGCGGTCGTCGGTACGCTGTCCTACACCAAGCTGGGGCAAAGCGAGGACCCGCCGTTTACCTTCAAGGCCATGGTGATCAAGACCAACTGGCCCGGGGCCACGGCCCAGGAAGTCTCGCGCCAAGTCACCGAGCGTATCGAGAAAAAGCTCATGGAGACCGGCGACTACGAGCGCATTGTTTCCTTCTCGCGCCCCGGTGAATCCCAAGTCACTTTCATAGCGCGCGACGCGATGCACTCGGCGCAGATTCCGGACTTGTGGTACCAGGTGCGCAAGAAGATCAGCGACATTCGCCAGACCTTGCCGCCGGACATCCAGGGGCCGTTTTTCAACGATGAATTCGGCACCACCTTCGGCAATATCTACGCGTTGACCGGTGACGGTTTCGACTACGCGGTGCTCAAGGACTACGCCGACCGCATCCAGATTCAACTGCAACGTGTGCCGGATGTGGGCAAGGTCGAGCTGCTCGGCCTGCAGGACGAAAAAATCTGGATCGAATTATCCAACCTCAAGCTCGCCACCCTCGGCCTGCCATTGGCCGCCGTGCAGCAGGCGTTGCAGGAGCAGAACGCCGTCTCTACCGCCGGCTTCTTCGAAACCCCGACGGAGCGCGTGCAGTTGCGCGTGTCCGGCAACTTCAAGACGGTGGAGGAGATCCGCAATTTCCCGATTCGCGTCGGTGACCGCACCTTTCGCATTGGCGACGTGGCCGACATCCACCGGGGTTTCAACGACCCACCGGCACCGCGCATGCGCTACATGGGCGCGGACGCCATCGGGCTGGCCGTGGCGATGCGTGACGGCGGCGACATTCTGGTATTGGGCAAGGCCCTCGAAGGTGAATTCGCACGCCTGCAGAAGAACCTTCCGGCAGGCATGGAGCTGCGCAAGGTGTCGGACCAACCGGCCGCGGTGAAAACCAGCGTCGGCGAATTCGTCCAGGTACTCGCCGAGGCACTGGCGATCGTATTGTTGGTGAGCTTCTTTTCCCTCGGTGTGCGCACCGGCATGGTGGTGGCCCTGGCGATTCCGTTGGTGTTGGCGATGACCTTCGCCACCATGTATTACCTGGGCATCGGCTTGCACAAGATCTCCCTCGGCGCATTGGTCCTGGCCCTGGGCCTGCTGGTCGATGACGCGATCATCGCCGTGGAAATGATGGCGATCAAAATGGAGCAGGGCTACGACCGGCTCAAGGCCGCCAGCTTTGCCTGGACCAGCACTGCGTTCCCGATGCTCACCGGTACGTTGATCACCGCTGCAGGGTTTCTGCCGATTGCCACCGCGCAATCGAGCACCGGTGAATACACCCGCTCGATTTTCCAGGTCGTGACCATCGCGCTGCTGGCCTCATGGGTGGCCGCCGTGGTGTTTGTGCCGTACCTGGGGGAAAAACTCCTGCCGGACCTGGCGAAAATTCATGCCGCCAAGCACGGCACCGATGGGCCAGATCCCTACGGCACGCCGTTCTATCAGCGTGTGCGACGTTTGGTTGAATGGTGTGTGCGTCGGCGCAAAACCGTGATCGTGCTGACGTTGCTGTTGTTTATCGGCTCGGTCGCGCTGTTCCGCTTTGTGCCGCAACAGTTCTTCCCGGCTTCCGGTCGCCTGGAGTTGATGGTCGATCTCAAGCTGGCTGAAGGGGCGTCCCTGAGCAACACCGCCGAGCAGGTCAAACGCCTGGAAGCGCTGCTCAAGGAACACGTCGGCATCGACAACTATGTGGCGTATGTCGGCACCGGTTCGCCGCGCTTCTACCTGCCGCTGGACCAGCAATTGCCGGCCGCGAGCTTCGCGCAATTTGTGGTGCTGGCCAAGACCATCGAAGAGCGTGAAAGCCTGCGCACCTGGCTGATCGAAACCCTTGACGAGCAATTCCCCGAACTGCGTTCACGGGTCACACGCCTGGAGAACGGTCCACCGGTGGGTTACCCGGTGCAGTTTCGCGTGACCGGCGAACACATCGAAGAGGTCCGTGCCCTGGCCCGTAAAGTGGCGGCCAAGGTTCGTGAAAATACCCACGTGGTCAACGTGCACCTGGACTGGGAAGAGCCGAGCAAAATCGTCTACCTCAATATTGATCAGGACCGCGCCCGCGCCCTGGGTGTAAGCACCGCCAACGTGTCGAAGTTCCTGCAGAGTTCGCTGACTGGTGCAAGCGTCAGCCAGTACCGCGAGGACAACGAGTTGATCGAAATCCTCCTGCGCGGCACCGTGCACGAGCGCACCGAGCTGTCGTTGTTGCCAAGCCTGGCCGTGCCGACCGACAACGGCAAAAGCGTTACGCTGTCGCAGATTGCCACCCTCGAGTACGGCTTCGAAGAGGGCATTATCTGGCACCGCAACCGCCTGCCGACGGTGACTGTGCGCGCCGACATCTATGGCAAGGAACAACCGGCGACCCTGGTCCAGCAGATCTTGCCGACCCTTGAAGGCGTGCGCGCCGAACTGCCGGAAGGTTACTTGCTGGAGGTCGGCGGCACCGTTGAAGACTCTGCGCGTGGCCAGAATTCGGTCAAGGCCGGTGTGCCGCTGTTTATCGTGGTGGTCCTGACCTTGCTGATGCTGCAACTGCGTAGCTTCTCACGCACTGCGATGGTGTTTCTGACGGCACCGCTGGGCCTTATCGGCGTGACCTTGTTTCTGCTGGTGTTCCGTCAGCCCTTCGGGTTTGTCGCCATGCTCGGGACGATCGCCTTGTCGGGCATGATCATGCGCAACTCGGTGATCCTGGTCGATCAGATCGAGCAAGACATCAAGGCCGGCCTGACACCCTGGCAAGCGATCATTGAAGCGACCGTGCGACGCTTCCGCCCGATTGTGCTGACGGCGCTCGCGGCGGTGTTGGCCATGATTCCACTGTCACGCAGCGTGTTCTTCGGGCCGATGGCCGTGGCGATCATGGGCGGGTTGATTGTGGCGACGGCGTTGACCCTGTTGTTCCTGCCGGCCCTGTATGCTGCGTGGTTCCGAGTGAGGAAGGACGTCGCGTAATCATGCTGGCCACTGTTTCAGCCTTACTGTTGTTGCTGCTTGCCCCTGGCCCGACCAACACCCTGTTGTTTCGTGCCGGGGTGTTGTTCGGCTATCGGGCGTCGTGGACGCTGGCGCTGGTCGAGTGCCTGGCGTACCTGTTGCAGGTCTCGGTGTGGGGCGTGGCGTGGCTGTATCTGGCGGCGCATTCGCCGTGGGCGTTGAAAACCACGCAACTGGCGGCGGGCTGCTACCTGCTGTATGTCTCGTTCAAGTTGTGGCAACGCAAACACAGCGCCATCGACTCGACCCGTGACCGCTTCTCTGGCGTGTATTTTTTCTGGCTCACTGTGATGAATCCCAAGGGCCTGTTGATCGTTTCGTTCATCGCCCCGCTCAGCGCATTTGCATCGTTGCAGGGCTATGCCGGGTTCATGGCCACGCTGGCGTTGGTGGTGGTGCCGGTGGGGTCTGCCTGGATCTTGCTGGGCAGCCGCTTTGAAGGGATTCAGAAGACGTGGCTCACGCCGCTGAAGATCAACCGCGCGGTATCCGTGGCGATTTGTTGTTTCGCCACGCTCATGCTTGGGCGGTTGGCGCAGGCGGTTATCCAGGGCTGAAGCAACAGCGCCAAGGCCCGTGAACAGCGGCCTTGGCGCAGTGATTGAAGGTTTACTGCCAGCGTTTACAGCGCGCCGAACACCTTCTTCGCCAGGCTGGTGGCAGCCGCGGCCGGGTTCTTGCGAATGGTTTCTTCCTGCTGCGCGATCATCTTGAACAGACCGTCCAGCGCCTGTTCGGTCACGTAGCTTTCGACGTTGGCACTTTTGGCATCAACCGCGCCAAACGCTGCGGCCTTGCCGGCCAGGGCGTTGTATTGCTGGGCGACGCCGACCTTGTCGGTGGCGGCCTTGACGATCGGCAGGAACTTGGCACGAATCTCTTCGCGGCTGCTTTTGTTCAGGTATTGAGTGGCCGAGTCCTGGCCACCGGTGAGAATGCCCTTGGCGTCGGTCACGCTCATGTTCTTCACCGCATTGACCAGGATCGGCTGAGCCTGGGTCACGGCGGTTTCTGCCGCTTTGTTCATGCTGATTTCGAGCTGCGTGACCTGATCACCCATGCCGAACATTTTCAGCTTGTCGGCGACTTTGCCGAGTTTGCCGGGCAGGCCGATTTTCACTTGCGGGTTGTTGCTGAAGCCACCGGGCGCGCCCAGTTGTTTCACGGCGATTTGTGCGCCTTGGGTCAGTGCATCCTTGAGGCCGCCGCTGGCGTCGCCCTGGGACAGGCTGCCAAGTGACACCGCCATGGCGTTGGCGCCAAGCAGCAGGCCGGCGCACAGGGCAGTGAGGCGAAGAGAATTACGGAGCATGGGCGCTTCCTTTTTCAAGCTGGGAATAATCAGTGTGAGACCGCATCAACCCGCAGACGCATTGGTTGTGGGTCTTGGCCGTTGAGTTGCACGGCGTGCCGCTCGGTGGTGATAAACAGTAGCTTGCCATCGAGCTCGATGCGAGCGCTGACCGAGTACGTGTGGCCCGGTTTGATCTGGGCCGGGTCGTAGCTCAGGTGAAATGGCAGCGGCACCTGGCCTTTGACCGGGCCTTTCTGTTCGGCGAGCGTCACGGCCGGAGCGTCCATCAAGGACACGTCCTGCAGGCTGACGCTCAAGGTGGCGGCGGGCGGCAGCGCGATGCGTTGCAGGTAGAACACTTCGCCGTCGAGGCTGGCCTTGGGGGTCATGGATTGGCAGGCTCCGAGCAGGGCGGTCAGGCCCAGGAGGATGATCTTTTTCATGGTACAGCTCCTTTTCAACGGCGCCGGAAACCGCCCGGCGCCTCGTTCAATCTAGCGGCTTTCTTCAGCGTTTACCGGCTCGGGTTCGGTCGGCGTTTCGGCTGCGCCATCGACGCGGTGCAACGCCACTTGGCGAATCGACAAACGAATGTCGGCGGGCAGCACGCGTTTGGCTGCACCTTCGGCCAACTCACCGAGCAGGTCGTGGTAACTCAACTTGCCGGCCTCATCGCGACGCAGCACATCTTGCTCGAGCAACGTCTGGATAAAATGTCGGAAAAGGCTCTTGTCGAAGAACTCCGGGGCATTGAGGCCATGCAGGATCGACAGGCGCTGAGCCATGATCGTGCACAGGTCTTCCAGCTCTTCGGCGCTGATGGTGTTCTGGCCGCTGTTGAGCAGCAGCGAGATCGCCATGTAAAAGCGTTGCAGGGTCTGGGCGATGCTCTTGGACAGCAGCGTCAGCAGCACAAAATGCCGCGAGCTCGGTGCCGGGCGCAGGTACACCTCATTCTCGAAGCGCAGCAGGCCTTGTTCGACAAACGCCTCCAGCCAGTGGTCGACCACCGCGTCCAGCTCATCCAGCGACCAGCGGATAAACAGCTCCGATTGCAGGTACGGGTACAGCGCACGGGTGTAGCGCAGGATTTGTTCGCGGCTCATGCGCGAGCTGCTCTGGAAGAAACTCGCCAGCAACGCCGGCAGGGCGAAGATGTGCAGCACGTTGTTGCGGTAGTAGGTCATCAGGACGGCATGTTGCTCGTCCAGGTACAAAATCTTACCCAGGGCGTCGCTCTGCTCCGACAGCAGGTGCATGTCCTTGACGTGCTTGATCAGCGCCAGGCCATCGCCTTCCGGCAAGGTGGTGTGCGGTGAGTAGGGCACGCGGCGCAGCAGCGCCAGGTACAGGTCCAACTGGCGCGCCATGGCCTGTTCATCCAGCGCCAGGCGCGTGGTGGACAGCAACGCCAGGGCCACCAGGTTCACCGGGTTGACCGCGGCGGCTTCGTTCAAGTGGCGCGCCACCAGCTCGCCAAGGCGGTTGGTGGTTTCATTGAGCCACGCCGGTTTGTAGTTCGGGCCCAGCTCCTGGGCGCGCCAGTCGGGTTGCTCGGCGTCGAGGAACTCGGCCAGTTTGATCGGCTCGCCAAAGTTGACCGCGACCTGGCCAAAGCGCTGCTTGAGCGCGCCAACCACTTTGAAAATATCGAAGATCGACTCTTTTTTCTTGCTCGCGCCGCGCAGCTCGCCGAGGTAGGTGCGGCCTTCCAGCACGCGTTCATAGCCGATGTACACCGGCACGAAGACGATCGGCATGCGTGAGGAGCGCAAAAAGCTGCGCAGGGTAATCGCCAGCATCCCGGTCTTGGGTTGAAGCATGCGCCCGGTGCGCGAGCGTCCGCCTTCGACGAAGTACTCCACCGGAAAGCCCTTGGTGAACAAGGTGTGCAGGTATTCGTTGAACACCGAGGTGTACAGCGGGTTGCCCTTGAAGGTGCGGCGCATGAAAAACGCACCGCCCCGGCGCAGCAGGCTGCCGATCACCGGCATGTTCAGGTTGATACCGGCGGCGATGTGCGGCGGGGTCAGGCCGTTTTTGAACAGCAGGTAGGACAGCAGCAAGTAGTCGATATGGCTGCGGTGACACGGTACGTAGATCACCTCGTAACCCTGGGCAACCTTTTGCACGCCTTCGATGTTATTGACCTTGATGCCGTCGTAGATCTTGTTCCAGAACCAGCTGAGCACCACTTCCAGGAAGCGAATCGCGGTGTAGGTGTAGTCCGAAGCGATCTCGTTGCCGTAGCGCAAGGCCTGGGCCTTGGCTTTTTCCGGGGAGATTTTCTCGCGTTCGGCCTCTTCGCTGATGGCTTGGCGCACCAACGGCATATTCACCAGGCCTTTGACCAGGTTGCGCCGGTGCGACAGGTCGGGGCCGATCACGGCGGTCTTCAGGTTGCGAAAGTGCACCCGCAGGATGCGCTGGGCCATGCGCACGGTGCGTTCGTGACCTTTATTGTGCTCGATCAATTCACGCAGGTTGATAGGCGCGGAGAATTGCACGCGGGTCTTGCGACCCAGGATCAGGATGCTTAACAGCCGACGCAGACGCCCGGTGACGGCCCAGCTGTCGGCAAACAGCAGTTTCCACGGGCTGGACTCGCTCTCGGGCGACTGGCCCCAGAACACGCTGACCGGAATGATTTGTGCATTCTCTTCGGCGTGTTCGGTCAGGGTGTTGACCAGCCGGGTCAGGGTCGGCGGCGCGCCGCGCTTGTCCTGACGGCCGAGCCAATCCGGCTCGGGCGTGAGGTAGAAGAACGCGGCGGGTTCGATCTGCGGGCCTACCGAGACCGGCAGCACCGGGCGCGGCAAGCCGGCCTTGGTGCACTCGGTATCGACCACGGCCAATTCGGTGAGGGAGGGCGATTGCAGGACGTAAAACACCGGCCGGCTGCGGTCGAGGTTAAGGGTTAGGGACGACTGGTTGATCGTCTCCGAGCGAACCCAGAGGTACAACAGTCGGCGCAAGGTGCCAAACACCAGACGGCGGAACGGAGAGCGGGTCATAGGCGTGCTGCTTCAAGTGGAAAAAACCGAGCAGGCGCTCGGGCGGGTAGTGTGCCGTATTCGCCGAAAATCGGCAAAAAAGCAGCGATGTAAACTTGAGTTGATCGTTTTTGAGCCTGTCTTATACTCGGCAGTTCAATGCGACTGACTCAACAATAAAAAGCATGTGGGAGCAAAACTGATGGCAACGCGCGAAACCGGCAATGTGAAGTGGTTCAACGATGCAAAGGGCTATGGCTTTATTCAACGCGAGGACGGCAAGGATGTGTTTGTGCACTACCGCGCCATTCGCGGTGATGGTCACCGCTCACTGGCCGAGGGCCAGCAGGTGGAATACGCCGTGGTGACCGGCGAGAAGGGGTTGCAGGCGGAGGATGTGGTGGGGTTGTAACACAGACCGCATCCGGGCTTGATAACCCAATCAACGGTGGGAGCTGGCTTGCCTGCGATTGCATCACTGCGGTCTGATTGACAGACCGAGGTGCCTGCATCGCAGGCAAGCCAGCTCCCACATTGATCGGGTTCGCAGGTTTAGTTCAGGCCGTTTTCCAGGTGATCTGTTCTTCACCGTCCACGCTGATGCGAATCCAGGTGTCGGCGCTTTCCTCACCTTCTTCCTCAACCCAGGTACCCGGCGCACAACGCACCTCAACGTTGAGTGCGGCAAAAGCTGCGCGGGCGCAGGCGATGTCGTCGTCCCACGGGGTCTGGTCGCTTTCCAGGTACAGGCTGTTCCATTTGCCCACGGCCTTGGGCAGCCAGGTGACGGGCACATTGCCGGCTTTGCACTTGTAGGTCTGGCCCTTCTGGACCCAGTCGGTGCACGGGCCCAGCGCGGCGCCCAGCCAGGCGGCGATGGCTTTATGGTCGACGTCGGCGTCCTTCAGGTAAATCTCGATATCAGGTTGGCGCATGGATGTTCCTCGTTGCGGGATTCGAAAATCCATTCGCGGATGCTTAAAAGTCGGTTATTGAAGCACGAAATAATCGTAGCGCATCGACACCGTGACCTGCAGCGGCTCGGCGGCCTCGATCACCTCGGCGCGGCGCTCGGCACTCGCGCGCCAGCCGTGCGGTGTCATCGCCAGCAGGTTGGCGCGGTCATTGGGCTCGGCCAGGCTCAAGGTGAATTCCAGGGTTTCGCTGTGTGCCAGGCTCATGCCATCCGGCACCAGGGCCAGATGTTTGTCGTCGGTGTACTCGCGCACTTCGTCGTACAGGCGTTCGCGCAGTTCCATCAGGTGGCCGGCCGTCGGGCCGACTTTCATCAGACCGCCGCCGGGGCTGAGCAGGCGCTTGGCCTCTTGCCAATCCAAAGGGCTGAAAACGCTGGCGAGAAATTGGCAACTGCCCGAGGCCAGCGGCACACGCGCCATGCTGGCAATCAACCAGGTCAGCGCCGGGTTGCGCTTGCACGCACGCTTGACCGCTTCCTTGGAGATGTCCAGCGCATAGCCGTCGGCGTGGGGCAGGGCCTCGGCGATTTGCGCGGTGTAGTAACCCTCGCCACAACCGATGTCCACCCAACGCTGCGGTGCGCGGTCAGCGGCCAGTTCAGCCAGGCGCTTGGCCACCGGCGCGTAATGCCCGGCGTTAAGGAAGTCGCGGCGCGCCTCGACCATGGCCAGGTTATCGCCCGGGTCGCGGCTGTTTTTGTGCTGCACCGGCAACAGGTTCAGGTAACCCTGGCGCGCGCGGTCGAAACGGTGCCCGACCGGGCACGCCACGCCATTGTCCACCGCGTGGAGCGGTGCGCTGCAAATGGGGCAAGCGAGCATCAGGCGAGCAACTTGATCAGGGTCTGGTAATAGATTTCGGTCAGCACATCGAGGTCGCTGGCCAGAATGCGCTCGTTGACCTGATGGATCGTCGCGTTGACCGGGCCCAGTTCCACGACCTGAGTGCCGAGGGTGGCAATGAAGCGGCCATCGGAGGTGCCGCCGCTGGTGGAGGCTTTGGTTTCGCGCCCGGTGATCGCCTTGATGCTGGCCGACACCGCATCCAGCAACGCGCCGGGCTCGGTGAGGAACGGCAGGCCCGACAGCGCCCACTCCACGTGCCAGTCCAGGCCATGCTTGTCGAGAATTGCCGCAACGCGCTGTTGCAGGCCCTCGACGGTGGACTCGGTGGAGAAGCGGAAGTTGAACACCGCCGTCAGGTCACCGGGGATCACGTTGGTGGCGCCGGTGCCGGAATTGAGGTTGGAAATCTGGAAGCTGGTCGGCGGGAAGAAGGTGTTGCCGTCGTCCCAGTGCTCGGCGGCCAATTCGGCCAAGGCCGGGGCGGCGAGGTGGATCGGGTTCTTCGCCAGGTGCGGGTACGCCACGTGGCCTTGCACGCCGCGCACGGTCAGGGTGGCGCCGAGGGAGCCACGGCGGCCGTTCTTGACCACATCGCCCACCAGCGTGGTGCTCGACGGTTCGCCGACGATGCACCAGTCCAGGCGTTCCTTGCGGGCTGCCAGGCGTTCGATCACGGCTTTGGTGCCGTGGTGCGCCGGGCCTTCTTCATCGCTGGTGATCAGGAAGGCGACCGAGCCTTTGTGGTCCGGGTAGTCGCTGACGAAACGCTCGGAGGCCACCAGCATGGCGGCCAGGCTGCCTTTCATGTCTGCCGCGCCACGGCCGCAGAGCATGCCGTTTTCGTCGATCAGCGCGTCGAACGGGTCGTTCTGCCAGGCGCCCACCGGGCCGGTCGGTACCACGTCGGTGTGGCCGGCAAAGCACAGCACCGGGCCGTCGTGCTTGCCGTGGGTGGCCCAGAAGTTGTCCACATCTTCGATACGCATCGGCTCCAGCGCAAAGCCGGCGTCGCCCAGGCGCTGCATCATCAGCTTCTGGCAATCGGCGTCGATCGGCGTCACCGAGGGGCGACGGATCAGGTCGATAGCGAGTTGAAGGGTCGGCGAAAGGTCGGCATGGGCCGTCATGGGGGAACTCCGGAAGCGTGTTATGGGCGCAGGACGAATGTGGAATACACAACCTGAATGGGCGCAGATTCAATGTGGGAGCTGGCTTGCCGGCGATGCAGACGCCGCGGTCTGGCAGGTACGCCGCGGCGGTGCCATCGCAGGCAAGCCAGCTCCCACAGAAAGCAGGGCTAGGCCAAGTCTCACAAAACGGCCGTTATCTTATAGCAAAACGGCGGCCAAGGGCCGCCGTTTAGTGCATTGCGCAAGTTTTTACTCAGCCGTTACCGGCTCAACCTTCGGCGCAGGTTTTGGCAGCGACGAGAGGAACGCCATGATCAACGCCGCCACGTACGGCAGCGATTGCACCAGCAGCATCACCACCCAGAAGCGCATGTCATTGCTCGGCAGGCCCTGCACCAGGTAGATCCCCAGCGCCGCGCCCCACAACAGCAGCATGATGAACACTTCTTCGCGGGCTTCGGAGATCGCTACCCAGAAGCCGTGGTTATCCGCGTTCTTCGGGGTCCGAAAGAACGGAATACTGGTGGTGAAGAAGCCGTAAAGCACCGCCTTGGCGATGGTGTGCGACAACGCCAGGCCGGCCAGCGCCGCGCAGAACGCATCTTTCAAGTTCACACCCACCGCACGGCGGTAGAGGAAAATGATCTTGCCCACTTTGAACACGAACAGCGCCAACGGCGGAATCGCGAAAATCAGCAGCGGCGGGTCAACCCGCGTTGGCACGATGATCATCGCCGCCGACCACAACAGGGCGCCGACGGTGAAGAAGATGTTCATGCCGTCCGCCACCCACGGCAACCAGCCTGCGAGGAAGTGGTAGCGCTGGCCACGGGTCAGCTCAGTGCCCTTGCCGCGCAGCAGGCTGGCGGTGTGGCGCTTGATGATCTGGATCGCGCCGTAGGCCCAGCGGAAACGCTGCTTCTTGAAGTCGATAAAGGTATCGGGCATCAAGCCTTTGCCGTAGCTGTCGTGGTAATACGCCGCCGACAGGCCTTTCTCGAATACGCGCAGGCCCAGTTCGGCGTCTTCACAGATGCACCAGTCAGCCCAGCCAAGTTCTTCGAGCACCGAGCGACGGGTCATGGTCATGGTGCCGTGCTGGATGATCGCGTCGCGGTCGTTACGGGTGACCATGCCGATATGGAAGAAGCCTTTGTATTCCGCATAGCAGAGCTTCTTGAAGGTGCTTTCGTTCTGGTCGCGGTAATCCTGCGGCGACTGCACCACGGCGATTTTCGGGTCGGCGAAGTGCGGCACCATGTGCTTGAGCCAGTTGGGCGACACGCAGTAGTCCGAGTCGATCACCGCGATCACTTCGGCGTCCTTGGCGGTGTGCGGGATCAGGTAGTTCAGCGCGCCGCCCTTGAAACCGGCCAGGGGCGAGACGTGGAAGAACTTGAAGCGCGGGCCGAGGGTTTCGCAGTAGTCGCGCACCGGTTCCCATACCGCCGGGTCCTTGGTGTTGTTGTCGATGATCAGGACTTCATAGTCCGGGTAATCGAGGGCGGCGAGGGCGTCGAGGGTCTGTTTGACCATCTCTGGCGGCTCGTTGTAGCACGGCACATGAATCGACACTTTCGGGCGGTAGTCCGAATCGCCTTCCACCGGCAGGAATTCACGCCGGCGCTTGTGGGTCCACACCGCTTCGGCCAATTCGTGGGCTTCGGTCAGCAACACGATAAACACGCCGAGAGCGCCCAGTGCCAACAAGATCCCCACGGTCACGCTGAACCAGGTGCTGTATTGCTGGCTATAGTCGTAGCCGATCCACACCAGCACCGAACCGCACAGGAACGCGATAAAGGTCAGGAACGTACGGCCACGCTGGCGCAGGGCCGAGCCGTCGATCATCAGCAAGGTCAGCGACAGCAGCGCCAGCACCACCGAGCCGATGGCCAGCACGCGCCATTGCGGGATCGCGACCACCGGGCCTTCAAAGTTGAATTTCTGCTGGCGCGCGGCGTTGTACACGCCCCAATAGGCGCCGGCCGAGCCTTCGTCACTGACTTTCCACGGCTGGTCGAACGCCTCGATCACGAAGTAGTTGTAGCCCTGGCGGTTGAGCTTATTGACCAGCGTACGCAGGTAAATCGCCTGGTCGGCGGGCGAGGTTTCATTGCCCCCGCGCATACGGCCGTTACTCGGCCAGCCAACCTCCGACAGCAGCAGCGGCTTTTTCGGGAACAGTTTCTTCAGATCCCGGGCGCGGTCGAGTACGTATTGGCCGGCCTTGTCCATCGGAATAAATTCCCAGAACGGCAGGATGTGCGCCGCGATCAGGTCGACGTGCTTGGCCAGTTGCGGGTTCTTTTCCCAAATGTGCCATTGCTCGGACGTCGTCACCGGCACTTTCACGGCGGCGCGCACGCGGTCGAGCAGCGCAATCAGCGCCTCTGGGGTGATTTCTTCACGGAACAAGGCTTCGTTACCGACCACCACGCGCACGACGCTGCGTGAGCTGTTGGCCAGTTCGATGGCCCGCTGGATCTCGCGTTCGTTACGCGCAAGGTCCGGGCTGATCCAGATGCCCAGCGTCACACGCAGGCCGAACTCTTCCGCCAGCTTGGGGATGTCGCCCAGGGTGCCGTCGACCGAGTAGGTACGGATGTTGTCCGTCAGCTTGCTCATGATCTCGAGGTCACGACGCATTTCTTCGTCGCTTGGGTACTGGTCTTTCTGCGGGAACTGGCCTTGCTGGAACGGCGAGTAGGAGAACCCGGAGATCTGTTCAGGCCAGTTGGGTGTGGTGACCGGGCGGTTGATCAGCGCCCAGAAACCGGTGAACAGCGCGGCAATTGCCAGCACCACCACCAGGTTGAGTCCAAATTTACGCGATGACATGGCTATTTCGGGTTCCAAAGGGTGTGGAACGAAAAGAGGTGTCGGCTTACGCCGAACGGCGCGCATCCTACACCGGCCTTTCCCCGAGCGTACAGCAGACAGAGAAAAGCCGGACGTTAGTCCGCGAATGTTCACCTAAGTTCTTTACTTGTAGCTGGAAGCTTCGAACTTGTCGCTGCGTAGTCCATAATGCGCGCCGGTTTTTGGGGTAATGGTCATGAGCACAGAAGATCCGCGGTTTGCAGGCGTCGCCCGCTTGTATGGCATTGAAGGCCTGGAACGCTTGAAAGCGGCCCATGTGGCGATCGTCGGCGTCGGCGGCGTAGGCTCGTGGGCGGCCGAAGCCATGGCCCGTTGCGGGGTAGGCGAGATTTCGCTGTTTGACCTGGACGACGTCTGCGTCAGCAACAGCAACCGCCAGTTGCACGCGCTGGACAGCACCGTGGGCAAGCCCAAGGTCGACGTCATGGCCGAGCGCCTGCGCGCTATCAACCCCGATTGCACCGTGCATGCGGTGGCGGACTTCGTGACTCGCGACACCATGGCCGAGTACATCACGCCGAATATCGATTGCGTGATCGACTGCATCGACGCCGTCAACGCCAAGGCTGCGCTGATTGCCTGGTGCAAGCGCCGCAAGATCCAGATCATCACCACCGGCGGCGCCGGCGGGCAGATCGACCCGACGCTGATCCAGGTGTGCGACCTGAACCGCACCTTTAACGACCCACTGGCCTCGAAGGTGCGCTCCACGTTGCGCCGCGATTACGGTTTCTCCCGCACCGTGACCCGCCATTACAGCGTGCCGTGCGTGTTTTCCACCGAGCAGCTGCGCTATCCCAAGCCGGACGGCAGCATTTGTCTGCAAAAAAGTTTCGTTGGGGATGGGGTGAAGCTGGACTGCGCCGGCGGGTTTGGCGCGGTGATGATGGTGACGGCCACGTTTGGCATGGTGGCGGCGACCAAGGCGGTGGACAAGATTGTGGCTGGGGTGCGCAGGCCGTCGGAGCGGGTCAAGCCCACTTAACTCTCACCCTCGGCACACGCCTAAAGTGTGGGAGCTGGCTTGCCTGCGATAGCATCACCGCAGTCTGATTGATTGACCGAGGTGTCTGCATCGCAGGCAAGCCAGCTCCCACATTTAGTTTTGCGTATGGCTTAGTTCGCGCATGCGCTGCAGGACTGCATTGAGGCCATTACTGCGCGAAGGTGACAGCTGCCGGGACAGCCCCAGTTGACTGAACCAGTCGGGCAGGTCAACGGCCTGCAATTGCGCCGCTGACAGCCCATTGACCCGCGCCAGCAGCAGCGCCACCAACCCGCGAATCATCCGCGCATCGCTGCTCGCGGCGAACTGCCAATGGCCGTTCTCAAGACACCCCACCAACCACACCAGGCTTTCGCAGCCCTGCACCAGGTTGGCGTCGACTTTGTCCTCATCGGCCAAGGCTGGCAGGCGCTCGCCCCATTGCATCAGCATCCGCGCGCGCTGCTCCCAACTGCCGACCGCCTGAAAGGCGTGCAGGGCAGCGGCGGCTTCGGCCGGCAAGCTCATCGCAACATATCCAGCGCCTGGTCGAGGGCTTCAAAGAAGCGCTCCAGGTCATCGGAGTCGTTGTACAGCGCCAGGGACACGCGGATCGCCCCGGACAAGTGCATTGCCTTGAGCAACGGCATCGCGCAATGGTGGCCGGCGCGCACGGCGATGCCCTGTTCGGTCAGCAGGTGGGCGAGGTCGGCGTTGTGTATGCCTTCCACCACAAAGCTGGCCAAGGCTACGTGCGGCGAACCCAAGACGCGGACGCCATTGCGTGCCTTGAGGCCGCGCAGCAGATAGTCGTGCAGCGCCGCTTCATGGGCGACCACGGCGGGCGGGTCCAGTGAGCTCAGGTAATCCAGGCTGGCACCCAGGCCGATCACGCTGGCGATTGGTGGCGTACCCGCTTCAAAACCCAGCGGGGCAGGGCGGAAACTGGCGCTGTGGTAGTCCGCCTGTTGCATCATCTCGCCGCCAAACTGCCAGTGGCGCAGGTGATGCAGGGCTTCGTGGCGGCCAAACAGCACGCCGACGCCGTCCGGGCCGTACAGTTTGTGGCTGGAAAACACGTAGAAGTCGCACCCCAGCGTCTGCACGTTATGGCGGCCATGCACGATGCCCTGGGCACCGTCGACCACGGTCAGCGCGCCGTGTGCCCGCGCCATCGCCAACAAGGTGTCCAAGGGCTGCCAGGTGCCAAGCACATTGGAAAGCTGGCTCACCGCCAGCACCCGCGTGCGCGGGCCGATCAATTCGCCAGCGGCGTGCAGGTCAATCACGCCGTCGTCACCCAGTGGCAAGACCACCAGCGTGAGCGCGCGACGTTTGGCCAGTTGCTGCCAGGGCAGCAGGTTGGCGTGGTGTTCCAGGGCGCTGATAACAATTTCATCGCCCGCATTGAATAAGTGCTCAAGGCCATAGGCCAGGAGGTTCAGCGCAGAGGTTGCGCCGTGGGTAAAAATGATTTGCCCGCTGTCACCTGCGTTAAGCCACTGCGCGACCTTGCTGCGGCTGTCTTCAAACGCCTGGGTCGCATGGGCGCCCGGCAAATGTTGGGCACGGTGCACATTGGCTGCGCCATTGGCGTAGTAATGGCTGATGGCATCCAACAGGGCCTGGGGTTTTTGCGTGGTGGCGGCGTTGTCCAGGTAGGTCTGGTCTTGCCGTTGCAGGGTGGCGATGGCCGGAAAATCGGCGCGCCAGGGAGAGGGCACAAGCATGGTGTTCAAGACTCGTATAAGCGGGCCGACCCGGAGGCGCGACCCGCTAGTGGCATCGAGTGGCTGCTTAGTTGTGAGCGTGCAGCGCTTCGTTCAGTTCGATGGCCGATTTGTGGGTTTTGCACTCCACGGCACCGGTCTCGGAGTTACGGCGGAACAGCAGGTCCGGTTGGCCGGCCAGCTCGCGCGCCTTGACCACTTTGACCAGTTGGTTCTGCTCATCCAGCAGCGCGACCTTGGTGCCGGCGGTGACGTACAGGCCCGACTCCACGGTATTGCGGTCGCCCAACGGGATGCCGATACCGGCGTTGGCGCCGATCAGGCAGCCTTCGCCCACCTTGATCACGATGTTGCCGCCGCCCGACAGGGTGCCCATGGTGGAGCAACCGCCGCCCAGGTCCGAACCCTTGCCGACGAACACGCCAGCGGAGACGCGCCCTTCGATCATGCCCGGGCCTTCGGTGCCGGCGTTGAAGTTGACGAAGCCTTCGTGCATCACGGTGGTGCCTTCGCCCACATAGGCGCCCAGGCGGATACGCGCGGCATCAGCGATACGCACGCCGGCCGGGACCACGTAGTCGGTCATTTTCGGGAACTTGTCCACCGAGAACACTTCCAGCAGCTCGCCACGCAGGCGTGCTTCCAGTTGGCGTTCGGCCAGCTCATTGATGTCGATCGCGCCCTGGCTGGTCCACGCCACGTTCGGCAGTTGCGGGAACACACCGGCCAGGCTCAGGCCGTGTGGCTTGACCAGGCGATGGGACAGCAGGTGCAGCTTGAGGTAGGCCTCAGGCGTGGAGGTCAGTGCGGCGTCTTCGGCCAGCAGGGTGGCGACCAGCGGGGTGTGGCTTTCAGCCAGGCGGCTCAGCAGGGCAGCTTGGGCAGCGTCGACGCCTTTGAGCGCGTCAGCCATTTGCAGCGCCTGGGAGACGGTGAAGGTGATGGCCTGGTTGCCTTCGGTGTAGCCCAGGATCGGCGCAATGGCTGCGACGATGTCGGCCGACGGGTTGAGCAACGGTTGTGCGTAAAACACTTCCAGCCAAGCACCTTGGCGGTTCTGAGTGCCGACGCCGAAGCCCAGGCTGAACAGGGAATTGGACATGCTGTTACCTCTACAAAAATGGAAGGCTGGCCTACTTGAGGGCCGCCGAATAACTATCTGGCTTGAAGCCAATCAGGGTTCTGTCTCCGAGATCGAGCACCGGGCGCTTGATCATCGAGGGTTGTGCGAGCATCAATTCAATGGCTTTCGACTGATCGAGATCGGCTTTGCGTTCGTCTTCGAGTTTGCGAAAGGTGGTGCCCGCACGGTTCAAAACCACCTGCCAACCGTGCTCGTTGCACCATTGGGTCAAGTGTTCGCGGTCGATACCGGCCGTTTTGTAGTCGTGAAACTCATAGCTCACAGCGTGCTCATCGAGCCAGGTGCGCGCTTTTTTCATGGTGTCGCAGGCTTTGATGCCGAAAAGGTGCAACGTTTTGCTTGAAGCGGTCAAGGAATTGCCCCCCTTTGGACCAAGTAGAAACGAAAGGTCACGGATTATGCCATGACCAGCAGGTTTGGGTGCCGCTCGTCATGCTTGCTGATGGCGCAGTGCGACTTTTGTGCAAACGCCATGGCGCGGCATGGCCGCGTAACATGGCTGGTTAACATAGCCGAGTAATATGGCACTTCAACGGCCAGCTGTTGCCTGATGGATGTCGTTGCAAGTCGATTGTCCGGGAAACCCGCTTTATGCAAACCGCCTACACCGTTCTTATCCTGCTGATGCTGGTCAGCGTTTCGCGCCTGGTCGGGCGCATCATTCCTCTGCCGTTACCCCTGGTGCAGATCGCCGCCGGCGCTTTGCTGGCCTGGCCCACCCTGGGGCTGCATGTGGCGTTGGACCCTGAGTTGTTTCTGTTTCTGTTCCTGCCGCCGCTGTTGTTCTCCGATGGCTGGCGCATGCCCAAGCGCGAGCTCTGGCGATTGCGCGGCCCGATTCTGACGTTGGCGGTGGGGCTGGTGCTGTTCACCGTGGTGGGTGCTGGCTATTTCATTCATTGGATATTGCCGACGATCCCGTTGCCGGTGGCCTTCGCCCTGGCGGCGGTTTTATCGCCGACGGATGCCGTGGCGGTGTCGGCCATTGCCCAGAATCGTCTGCCCAAGCCGTTGATGCACATGCTTCAGGGCGAAGCGTTGATGAATGATGCCTCGGGCCTGGTGACCTTCAAGTTCGCTTTGGCGGCGGCGCTGACCGGCGTGTTCTCCCTGGCGGATGCCAGCCTGACCTTTGTGCTGGTCGCCGTGGGTGGTCTGGCGGTTGGCGTGGCGCTGAGCTGGCTGGTCGGCCGTTTGCGCGCCTGGATGATCGCGCGCGGTTGGGATGACCCGGCCACGCATGTGGTGTTCATGTTGCTGTTGCCGTTTGCGGCCTATGTATTGGCGGAGCGCCTGGGCGCATCGGGCATTCTCTCGGCGGTGGCGGCGGGCATGATGCAAAGCTGGCTCGACCTGTTGCCGCGCCAGACCAGCACGCGCTTGCTTAACCGCAGTGTCTGGTCGCTGCTGGAGTTTGCCTTCAATGGCCTGATCTTCCTGCTGTTGGGCCTGCAACTGCCGGACATCATCAAGGCTGTGGTCAGCCACGAGACAACGTTGTGGCCCACCCTGCTGTATCGCTGCCTGGATGTGATTGCGATCTTTGTGGTGCTGGTGGTGTTGCGCTTTATCTGGGTGCAGAGCATCTGGCGCCTGTCGGGTTTACTGCGACGCCTGCGTGGCAAAAGCGAACTGACCCTGGTGCCGACCGCGCGCTCCTGCTGGCTATTGACGGTCGGCGGCGTACGCGGTGCGGTGACCCTGGCCGGTGTGATGTCGGTGCCCCTGCTGCTGGCGCCGGGCGAGGCCTTTCCTGAGCGCGACCTGCTGATCTTCATCGCTGCCGGGGTGATTCTGCTATCGCTGATCGCCGCTTGCATCGCGCTGCCGTTGCTGTTGCGCGGCATCGAGCAAAGTCCCGACGAAAAGCGTCATAACGAAGTGCGCGAGGCGTGGAAAAAGACCGCCGTGGCGGCGATCCATGCCCTTGAAGCGGAAGAACCCGCCGAAACCGAAACCTCGGACGCCGCCCAGGCCGCACTGGCCACTGAGCTCAAGGCGCGGCTGATGTCGGAATATCGCCATCAGTTGGAAGTGTTCAATGACTCCGCCGACGCCCAGGCGCTGGCGCTGCAGATGGACCAGCTGGAGCGCAAATTACGCCTCAAGGCCCTGCGAGCGCAGCGGTTGGAGTTGTACAGCTTGAGCCGTCATCACCAGATTGGTGATGACGTTTTGCGTGAAGTGCTGGCGGATCTGGACATGAGCGAGGCGAATCTGGGTCATGTGAAATGACCCATAAGTGTCAGCGGCGGCGCTGAATGAAGTCGCGAATGCGCTGGGCCGCTTCAACGCATTCCGCCAACGGTGCAACCAGCGCCATGCGCACGCGCCCGGCGCCTGGGTTGACGCCGTCCACGTCCCGGGACAGGTACGAACCTGGCACCACGGTCACGTGTTCTTCCACGAACAGGTCACGGCAGAACGCGGCGTCGTCGCCATTCACGTTCGGCCACAGGTAAAACCCGCCGTCCGGGCTTTGTACGTCCAGCACTGGCTTGAGAATGGCCAGCACGGCGTCAAACTTCTCGCGGTACAGGTCACGGTTGGCCAGCACGTGGGCTTCATCCTGCCAGGCCGCGATGCTCGCCCGTTGGGTTTGCACCGGCATCGCGCAGCCATGGTAGGTGCGGTACAGCAAAAAGGCCTTGAGGATGTCGGCATCACCGGCCACAAAGCCCGAGCGCAGGCCCGGCAGGTTGGAGCGCTTGGACAGGCTGTGGAAGACCACGCAGCGTTTGAAATCCTGACGGCCAAGCTCGACGCAGGCACTGAGCAGGCCGGGCGGCGGGGTTTGTTCGTCGAAATACAACTCGCTGTAGCACTCGTCGGCGGCGATGACGAAGTCGTACTCGTCGGCCAGGGCGATGAGCTTTTTCAGGGTATCGACCGGAATCAGTGCGCCGGTGGGGTTGCCCGGCGAGCACAGGAACAGGATCTGGCAGCGTTTCCAGATGTCCGGCGACACGGCGTCAAAATCCGGGTTGAAACCGTTGGCGTCCAGGCACGGCAGGTAATGCGGCTTGGCGCCGGCCAGGAACGCGGCGCCTTCGTAGATCTGGTAGAACGGGTTCGGGCTCACTACCAGCGCGTCGTCAGCGCGGTTGACCACGGTCTGGGTGAAGGCAAACAGCGCTTCACGGGTGCCGTTGACCGGCAGAATATTGCGCGCCGGGTCCAGCCAACCCTTGGGCACGTTGAAGCGGCGTTCGCACCAGGCGCCGATGGCCTCGCGCAATGCCGGAATGCCCAGCGTGGTCGGGTACACGGCCATCTGGTCGAGGTTGTCAGCCAGCGCCTTGGCAACGAATTCCGGCGATGTGTGCTTGGGCTCACCGATGGACAGCGCAATCGGGCGTTTGTCCGGGTTTGGCGTAACGCTGCCGAGCAGGGCGCGCAGTTTCTCGAACGGGTAGGGCTGCAGCTGGTTCAGGGCGTTGTTCATGTAAGCCTCTATTGCAATGGGCACGAACCCTGTGGGAGCTGGCTTGCCTGCGCTGGCATCGCTGCGGTGTACCAGACACACCGCAGCGTGCGCATCGCAGGCAAGCCAGCTCCCACATGAATCGCGTTCACACAGTTAAGAAATCAAATCGTCAGCCGCGTCAGCTCGACGCCGGGTTCCTGGGTCACGCTCAGTTGCTGGACGATTGCGTCCTGCAAACGTCGGCACAGTTCAGGGTCGGACAGCGGCTGGTTGTCGGCGTCGGTAATGAAGAACACGTCCTCCACGCGCTCGCCGAGGGTCGCAATCTTGGCGTTCTGCAACGACAGGTCGAACTCCAGGAAAATCCCGCCGATGCGCGCCAGCAAGCCGGGGCGGTCCGGCGCGCTGAGTTCCAGCACGGTCACCGGGCGCTGGGCGTCGTTGGATATGGTCACCTGAGGCGCAAAGGCAAAGTGCTTGAGCTGACGCGGTACCCGACGCTGGATGATCGTCGGGTAATCGTCCGGGTTGCGCAGCGCTTCGGTCAGGCCTTCGCGGATTTTTTTCACGCGCACCGGGTTATCGCCGATGGAGTCGCCGTCGGTGTCGAGCACGATGTAGGTGTCGAGGGTGAACTGGCTGCTCGAGGTGATGACCCGCGCGTCATGGATGTTCAGGTTGAGCTGGTCCATGGCCGCCACGGTCACGGCGAAGAAGTCGTGCTGGTCGGGGGCATAGATGAAGATCTGCGTGCCGCCTTCGAATTCGCGCTGGGTGGTTTCCTTGATCAGTACCAGCGGGCCACCATCGGCAGGCTGCTGCAGGATCGCGTCACTGTGCCAGGCCACGTCGCCGGCGGTATGGCGCAGGAAGTAATCGTCGCCCAGTTGCGACCACAGCTGTTCGACGTCGTCCGGGTCATTGCCGCCGCGCACCAGGATATCCAGGGCCGCGCTTTGGGTGCGGCGGATCTGCTCCTCGCGGTCTACCGGGTTTTCCAGGCCGCGGCGCAGCGCGCGCTTGGTCTCGGTGTAGAGCTGGCGCAGCAGGCTGGCGCGCCAGGAGTTCCACAATGTCGGGTTGGTGGCATTGATGTCGGAGACGGTCAGCACATAGAGATAGTCGAGACGGGTTTCATCACCGACGATGCCGGCGAAGTCGTGGATCACCTGCGGGTCGGACAAGTCCTTGCGCTGGGCGGTGGTCGACATCACCAGGTGGTTCTGTACCAGCCAGACGATCAGGCGGCTGTCCCACAGCGGCAGTTGATGGCGCTGGCAGAACGCCTCGGCATCGACTGCGCCGATTTCCGAGTGGTCGCCATGCCGGCCCTTGCCGATGTCGTGGTACAGGCCGGCCAGGTAGATCAGTTCCGGTTTGGGCAGCTTGGCCATGAGCTTGCTGGCCAGCGGGAATTTCTCTGACACCTGGGTGTACTGCAACTTACGCAGGTGCTTGATCAGGTTCAGCGTGTGGGCGTCTACGGTGTAGATGTGGAACAGGTCGTGCTGCATCTGCCCGACGATAAAGCCGAACTCCGGCAGGTACCGCCCGAGGATGCCGTACCGGTTCATGCGCCGCAGGTTGCGGTGGATGCCGATTTTGCACTTGAACAGCTCGATAAACAGGCTGGTGTTGCGGATGTCATTGCGAAAATCATCATCGATTAGATGACGGTTTTCCCGTAGCAGGCGGATGGTGTCGGCGCGCACGCCTTTGATTTCCGGCTGCTGGGCCATCAGCACGAAGATTTCCAGCATGGCGAACGGGGTGCGGCGGAACACGTTATCGTTGCGCGCCTCGATGTAGCCGTCGTGCAGTTGGAAGCGCGAGTTGATCGGCTGCGGCGGTGCTTCGTCTTCGGGGGCCAGGATCACTTCTTCGAAGTGCTGGATGATCAGGTCGCTGAGCTGAGCGATGCTCATGACCACCCGGTAGTACTGCTGCATGAAGCTTTCGATGCTGGTCTTCGCGTCCTCGCCCTCAAACCCCAGGAGGGTGGCGATGGAGCGCTGGTGGTCGAACAGCAGGCGGTCTTCGGAGCGCCCGGCGAGCATGTGCAGGGCATAGCGCACTTTCCACAGGAACTCCTGGGACGAGGCCAGCAGGGCGTTTTCGCTCTCTACCAGAAAGCCTTCGCCGGCCAGGGCGCGCAGGTTCAGGGTGCCGTATTGGCGACGCGCGACCCACAAAATGGTCTGGATATCGCGCAGTCCGCCCGGTGAGCCTTTGACGTTGGGTTCCAGGTTGTATTCGGTGTCGTTGTACTTGTGGTGCCGGGCTTTCTGCTCGGCACGCTTGGCCAGGAAGAACTCCTTGCTCGGCCACATATGCGCGGTGCTGGTGACTTCCAGCATGCGTTTGCGCAGGCGCTCGGGGCCGGCAATGGTGCGGCTTTCCATCAAGTTGGTGATGACGGTGAGGTCGGCGCGCGCCTCTTCGGCGCATTCGTCTACCGAGCGAACGCTCTGGCCGACTTCCAGGCCGATGTCCCACAACAGCGTCAGAAAGCGCTCGATGGAATCGCGAAAGATCTCATGATCGGCGCTGTCCAGCAGGATCAGCAGGTCGATGTCGGAGTAGGGGTGCAGCTCACCGCGACCGTAGCCGCCGACGGCCACCAGGGCGATATCGGCGTCTTCACTCCAGTTGAACTGTTCCCAGGCCTTTTGCAGGATGTTGTCGACGAACCAGGCACGGTCCTCGATCAGCCGACGAATGTCCCGGCCACTGCGAAAGCGCGCATCGAGCACTTCGCGGGCCTGGCGAATAGCCTTCTTGAAGGCGAAGATGGGGCTTGCCTTCAAGGCCAGTTCAGCCTGGAACTGGCCACGGTCGAAGAGTTCGGGATCCACCTGGGGCATCGATCGGCTTTCCTTTCTATCTATCAGTCAGTCACAACACCGTTGGGGGAAAACCCAAGCAACCTTTACGCTGAAACGCGTGGAATCGTGTCGTCTGCGCGCAAGGTGAAGATCTCGTAGCCGGTTTCGGTGACCAGCAGGGTGTGTTCCCACTGTGCCGAGAGCTTGCGGTCCTTGGTGATGGCGGTCCAGCCGTCGCCCAGCACTTTGGTGTCGGCCTTGCCCTGGTTGATCATCGGCTCGATGGTGAAGGTCATGCCCGCCTTGAGTTCCATGCCGGTGCCGGCGCGACCGTAATGCAGGATCTGCGGTTCTTCGTGGAATACTTTGCCGATGCCATGGCCACAGAATTCGCGGACCACCGAGAAGCCGTTCTTTTCTGCGTGCTTCTGGATCACTTCACCGATATCGCCCAGGCGGCAGCCGGGCTTGACGATTTCGATGGCCTTGTACATGCATTCCTGGGTGACCTGCGACAGGCGCTCGGCCCAGACCGGCACGGTGCCGACGTGGAACATGCGGCTGGTGTCGCCGTGGTAGCCGTCTTTGATCACGGTCACGTCGATGTTCAGGGTGTCGCCGTCTTTCAACGGCTTGTCGCCTGGAATCCCGTGGCAGACCACGTGGTTGATCGAGGTGCAGATGGACTTGGGGAAGCCCTTGTAGTTCAGCGGCGCAGGGATGGCTTTTTGCACGTCGACAATATAGTCGTGGCAGATGCGGTCCAGGGCTTCGGTGGTCACGCCTGGCTTGACGTGTTCGGCAATCATTTCCAGCACGTCGGCAGCCAGTTTGCCGGCAACGCGCATGCCTGCGATGTCTTCGGCGGTTTTCAAGGTAACGGTCATACAGGCTCTCTCTAGCGCGACGCGCTGAAATCAATACGGTTTACGGGCGTGCGACAAAAGGTTGCAGAATTCGCACAAGCCCCAAAAAAACGCGATTCTACCAGACGCGGGCGGCAAACCATGAGCGTCTGACGATCGCTTCTCTCTATAAGGTAGGGGCATGTTGGCTCTATTCAAAGGCTTACGCAAAAGCCGATCACGGCAAATGTGATTGCGGGTTTCGTTTTTGTCCTTCGTGTGGTATAAAATGCGCCGCTTTCCGGGGATACCCCGCAAAGCTTAAATCCACACACGTGTCGACACGATGACCTGGGTGCCGGAGGCGAATGCCGCTGGTTGGTCATTGGGATACGTGGAGGCCAAACCCGACTTATTAAGGAACTATCATGTCCCAAGTCAACATGCGCGATATGCTGAAGGCCGGTGTGCACTTCGGTCACCAGACCCGTTACTGGAACCCGAAAATGGGTAAATACATTTTCGGCGCGCGTAACAAGATCCACATTATCAACCTTGAAAAAACCCTGCCAATGTTCAACGAAGCGCTGACTTTCGTAGAGCGTCTGGCCCAGGGCAAAAACAAGATTCTGTTCGTCGGCACCAAGCGTTCCGCTGGCAAGATCGTTGCTGAAGAAGCAGCACGTTGCGGTTCGCCGTACGTCGATCACCGCTGGTTGGGCGGCATGCTGACCAACTTCAAAACCATCCGTGCTTCCATCAAGCGTCTGCGTGACCTTGAAGTGCAAGCCGAAGACGGTACTTTCGCCAAGCTGACCAAGAAAGAGGCGCTGATGCGCACTCGCGACCTGGAAAAGCTCGATCGTTCCCTGGGTGGTATCAAGGACATGGGCGGTCTGCCTGACGCACTGTTCGTTATCGACGTTGATCACGAGCGCATCGCGATCACCGAAGCCAACAAGCTGGGCATCCCTGTTATCGGCGTAGTCGATACCAACAGCAGCCCGGAAGGCGTTGACTACATCATCCCAGGCAACGATGACGCAATCCGCGCTATCCAGCTGTACATGGGTTCGATGGCTGACGCTGTAATCCGTGGTCGCAACCACGTTGCTGGCGGTACCGAGCAGTTCGTTGAAGAAGCTCCGGTAGCTGCCGCTGAGTAACTGACGCCCTGGCGTTGACTCAGTAAGCAAAAAGGGGGCTTGGCCCCCTTTTTGCCACCTCGAAAACCATTTGTCGGCAGCGCAGCTACATCTTCTGTAACGTGCAGCGGCCTACAAGGGTGATTCGGGAAGAATTGATCGCCCGTTTGATCGGGTGGAATGGTTGAAAACCTATCCAAGAGGATTTTGAAATGGCAGAGATTACTGCAGCGTTGGTTAAAGAACTGCGTGAGCGTACCGGCGAAGGCATGATGGATTGCAAAAAGGCCTTGACCAAGGCCGGCGGCGACATCGAAAAAGCCATTGATGACATGCGTGCTTCCGGCGCCATCAAGGCTGCCAAGAAAGCAGGCAACGTAGCTGCTGAAGGCGCTATCGCTCTGAAAGAAGACGGTAAGTCCGCTGTTCTGCTGGAAGTGAACTCGCAGACCGACTTCCTGGCTCTGCAAGACGACTTCAAGGCATTTGTTGCCGCTAGCGTTGAAAAAGCGTTCGCCGACAAACTGACCACTGTTGAGCCGTTGATCGAAGCTCAAGAAGCTGCTCGCCTGGTACTGGTCGGCAAGGTTGGCGAAAACGTCAACATCCGTCGTCTGGCGCGCATCGAAGGTGATGTGGTTGGCGGTTACCTGCACGGTAACAAAATCGGCGTTGTGGTTGCCCTCAAAGGCGGCGACGTTGAGCTGGCCAAAGACATCGCTATGCACGTAGCGGCCAGCAACCCAGAGTTCCTGCTGCCGTCGGAAGTGTCTGCTGACGCAATCGAGCGCGAAAAAGCCGTGTTCCTGAGCCTGAACGCTGACAAGATCGCCGGCAAGCCAGAAAACATCGTTGAAAACATGATCAAAGGCCGTATCAGCAAGTTCCTGGCTGAAGCGAGCCTGGTTGAGCAGGCGTTCGTGAAGAACCCTGAAATCAAGGTTGGCGAACTGGCCAAGAAAGCCGGTGCTGAAATCGTTTCCTTCACTTACTACAAAGTAGGCGAAGGCATCGAGAAGCCGGTCGACAACTTCGCTGAAGAAGTTGCTGCCCAGCTGGCTGCCGCCAAGCAATAAGACAGTTTTCAACTGTCGCCCGAAAGAGGCTGCCCGCTCACGCGCGCAGCCTCTTTTCAAATGGGAAGACCAATTTTTATTTGGTTTCCTCTCGGAACTGGCTTACAAAGCCGTGTTCCGATGGCGCTGAGACAGCGTCCAGCTAGAGTGAACGCAAGCCGTAAACGGCTCGCCAAGAATTTTTAAAAAATACGCCGCAGGAGAGATTCGCAATGGCTCAGCAGGGCAGTGGTTATCAGGCTCGCTATAAACGCATTCTACTCAAGCTTAGCGGCGAGGCCCTGATGGGCTCGGAAGAGTTCGGGATCGATCCCAAGGTGCTCGACCGCATGGCGCTGGAAGTCGGCCAATTGGTCGGCATCGGTGTTCAGGTCGGCCTGGTGATTGGCGGTGGTAACCTGTTCCGTGGTGCGGCGCTGAGTGCGGCCGGCATGGATCGGGTGACTGGCGACCACATGGGCATGCTGGCCACTGTGATGAACGCCCTGGCAATGCGTGACGCCCTGGAGCGTGCCAATATCTCGGCGATCGTGATGTCGGCTATTTCCATGGTTGGCGTGACCGATCACTATGATCGTCGCAAAGCCATGCGTCACCTGAACGCCAAAGAAGTAGTGATCTTTGCTGCCGGTACCGGCAACCCGTTCTTCACCACGGACTCGGCTGCCTGCCTGCGCGCCATCGAAATCGATGCCGACGTCGTGCTCAAGGCCACCAAGGTGGACGGTGTCTACACCGCAGACCCATTCAAAGACCCGCATGCCGAGAAGTTCGATCATCTGACCTACGATGAAGTACTGGATCGCAAGCTGGGCGTGATGGACCTGACGGCTATTTGCCTGTGCCGTGACCACAAGATGCCACTGCGCGTATTTAACATGAACAAGCCCGGCGCCCTGCTGAACATCGTACACGGCGGCGCGGAAGGGACTCTGATCGAGGAAGGCCAACAATGATCAACGAAATCAAGAAAGACGCTCAAGAGCGTATGCACAAATCCCTGGAGTCTCTGGCCCATGCTTTTGGCCAGATTCGTACCGGTAAGGCTCACCCAAGCATCCTGGGCAGCGTGATGGTGCCGTACTACGGCACTGACACCTCCATTACCCAGGTTGCCAACATCACCGTAAAAGACTCGCGCACCCTGCAAGTCGTGGCCTTCGAGCGCAACATGCTCGCAGCCGTCGACAAAGCCATCCAGAGCGCCGGCCTGAACCTCAACCCGACCAACCTGGGCGAGTTGTTGCTGATCTCCATGCCTGCCCTGACTGAAGAAACCCGCAAGGGCTTCACCAAGCAGGCGCGCAGCGCTGCTGAAGATGCGCGTGTTGCCGTGCGCAACATTCGTCGTGATGCGTTGGGTGACCTCAAAAAACTGGTCAAGGACAAAGAAATCAGCGAAGACGAAGAGCGTCGCGCCGTAGCTGATATCGACAAACTGACCAAAGACGCCGAGGCCCAGATCACCAAGGCCACGGAAGAGAAAGAAAAGGACCTGATGGCCGTATAAGGGGTCAGGACGCCTTCATGGAAAAGACCAAGCAGACTGTGCCCTCCGTGGTTCCGCGCCATGTCGCGATCATCATGGATGGGAATAATCGCTGGGCGAAAAAACGCTTTATGCCGGGTGTCGCCGGGCATAAGGCGGGTGTCGATGCGGTGCGCGCTGTTATTGAGGTGTGTGCCGAGGCCAAGGTCGAGGTGTTGACTCTGTTTGCCTTCTCCAGCGAGAACTGGCAACGGCCCGCCGAAGAAGTCAGCGCCTTGATGGACCTGTTCTTCAAGGCGTTGCGTCGTGAGGCCAAGCGCCTCAACGACAACAACATCAGCCTGCGCATCATTGGTGATCGCTCGCGGTTCCATCCGGAACTGCAAGCGGCCATGCGCGAAGCCGAGGCTATCACCGCCGGCTCCAACCGTTTTGTGCTGCAGATTGCAGCCAACTACGGTGGTCAGTGGGATATCGCCCAGGCTGCACAGCGGCTTGCCCGCGAAGTGCAGGCCGGGCATCTGCGGCCTGACGACATTACGCCCGAATTGTTGCAAACCTGCCTGGTAACCGGTGATCTGCCGTTGCCGGACTTGTGCATCCGTACCGGTGGTGAGCACCGCATCAGCAATTTCCTGCTGTGGCAGCTGGCCTACACCGAGCTGTACTTCTCCGACCTGTTCTGGCCGGACTTCAAACACGATGCCATGCGCAATGCGCTGGCCGATTTCGCTTCCCGTCAGCGTCGCTTCGGTAAAACGAGCGAGCAGATCGAAGCTGGAGCCCGGGTTTAAATGCTTAAACAACGAATCATCACAGCACTGATCCTGCTGCCGATTGCCTTGTGTGGTTTTTTTCTGCTCGACGGTTCCGGCTTTGCGCTGTTTATCGGCCTGGTCGTTACCCTGGGTGCTTGGGAATGGGCGCGCCTGGCCGGTTTCAACGAGCAGTTGCCGCGCGTGGTTTACGCCGCTGTGGTGGCCCTGTTGCTGTTTCTCATGCATACGCTTTCGAGCATTGTCGTGCCTTGGGTGTTGGGAGCGGCGGTACTGTGGTGGGTGCTTGCGACCTTCCTGGTGCTGACCTACCCGCGCACCAGCGCCCAATGGTCCAGCGTGGCCAGCAAGTTGGTGATTGGTCTTCTGATTCTGCTGCCGGCCTGGCAAGGGCTGGTGGAAATCAAGAATTCGCCGATGGGCAACTGGCTGATCATGGCGGTGATGGTGCTGGTGTGGGGCGCTGACATCGGCGCCTACTTTTCCGGCCGGGCGTTCGGCAAACGCAAGTTGGCGCCAGCCGTCAGCCCGGGCAAGAGCTGGGAAGGCGTTTACGGTGGCTTGGCATTGACGTTGTTGATCACGCTGGTGGTCGGTGTAGTGCGCGACTGGTCGGTGAAGGAAATCCTCCTGGCCTTGTTGGGCACCGCCGTTGTGGTGTTTATCTCCGTGGTGGGTGACCTCACCGAAAGCATGTTCAAGCGCCAGGCCGGGATCAAGGACAGCAGCAACCTGCTGCCGGGTCATGGCGGTGTGCTGGATCGAATCGACAGCCTTACCGCTGCCATTCCCATCTTCGCCGTGCTGTTGTGGATGGCGGCTTCGTGAGCCGCCTGCAACAGGTGACCGTGCTGGGTGCAACCGGCTCGGTCGGGCTCAGCACGCTGGATGTGATTGCTCGCCATCCAGATCGCTATCAGGTGTTTGCGCTGACCGGCTTCTCTCGTTTGAGTGAGTTGCTGGCCTTGTGCGTGCGTCATACGCCTAGATTCGCCGTTGTGCCAGAGGTGTCGGTAGCGCGCGGCTTGCAGGACCAGTTGAGGTCTGCAGGCCTTGCGACGCACGTGTTGGTGGGCGAGGAGGGCTTGTGCCAGGTCTCGGCAGATCCTGACGTCGACACTGTGGTGGCTGCCATTGTTGGGGCGGCAGGGTTGCGCCCGACACTTGCCGCCGTCGATGCTGGTAAAAAGATCCTGCTGGCCAATAAAGAGGCGCTGGTGATGTCCGGCACGCTCTTTATGCAGGCTGTGCGCAAGAGTGGCGCCGTGCTGCTGCCTCTGGACAGCGAACACAATGCGATCTTCCAGTGCATGCCCGGTGATTTTGCCCGAGGCTTGAGCCAGGTTGGCGTGCGGCGGATTCTCCTGACGGCTTCCGGTGGCCCTTTCCGGCAAACTCCGCTGGCTGATCTCGAGCATGTCTCGCCTGATCAGGCGTGTGCACACCCAAATTGGTCGATGGGGCGAAAAATCTCCGTGGATTCGGCGAGCATGATGAACAAAGGCCTGGAGTTGATCGAGGCGTGCTGGTTGTTCGATGCGCGGCCTGATCAGGTCGAGGTGGTGATTCACCCGCAAAGTGTGATTCATTCTCTGGTCGACTATGTCGATGGTTCGGTTCTGGCCCAGCTGGGCAACCCCGATATGCGTACGCCGATTGCCAATGCACTGGCCTGGCCGGAGCGGATTGATTCCGGCGTTGCGCCGTTAGACCTGTTTGCCATTGCGCGCCTGGATTTCGAAGCGCCGGACGAGCAGCGCTTCCCGTGCCTGCGTCTGGCCCGGCAAGCGGCGGAGGCGGGCAACAGTGCGCCGGCCGTACTCAATGCGGCCAACGAGGTGGCGGTGGCGGCGTTTCTTGATGGGCGTATTCGCTTTCCGCAGATCGCGAGTATCATCGAGGACGTTTTGAGCCTTGAGCCCGTTGTGGCAGTGGATGATTTGGGTGCAGTGTTCGAGGCCGATACAAAGGCCCGAGCCCTGGCCCAACAGTGGTTGAACCGCAACGCGCGTTAGTCTGTGGGCAGGTTTGAGCCCTCAGGCACTGGATTGGAATGCGGAGAAATTAGATGAGTGCGCTCTACATGATTGTCGGCACCCTGGTTGCTCTGGGTGTGCTGGTAACCTTTCACGAATTCGGCCACTTTTGGGTCGCGCGTCGTTGCGGCGTCAAGGTGCTGCGCTTTTCCGTCGGTTTCGGCATGCCGCTGCTGCGTTGGCACGACCGTAGGGGCACTGAATTCGTGATTGCGGCCATTCCGCTGGGCGGCTACGTCAAGATGCTCGACGAGCGTGAAGGCGAGGTGCCTGTCGATCAGTTGGACCAATCCTTCAACCGTAAGACCGTTCGTCAGCGTATCGCTATTGTCGCAGCCGGCCCGATCGCCAATTTCCTCTTGGCAATCGTGTTCTTCTGGGTCTTGGCCATGATGGGCAGCCAGCAGGTGCGCCCGGTTATCGGCGCAGTTGAAGCGGACAGCATGGCGGCCAAGGCCGGGCTGATCGCCGGTCAGGAAATTGTTTCCATTGATGGCGAGCCCACCACCGGCTGGGGCGCTGTCAATTTGCAGTTGGTTCGCCGCATGGGCGAGAGCGGCACTATTAATGTGGTGGTGCGCGAGCAGGATTCCACCGCTGAGACGCCGCGTGAATTGTCCCT
The DNA here is from genome assembly GCF_044875395.1 of Pseudomonas sp. HT11. NCBI lineage: Bacteria > Pseudomonadati > Pseudomonadota > Gammaproteobacteria > Pseudomonadales > Pseudomonadaceae > Pseudomonas > Pseudomonas sp. HT11. Next base: position 1,423,587 of record NZ_CP173217.1, read on the forward strand.
GGACCATTGGCTCAAAGGCGCAGAAGAGCCTGATCCGATCAAGTCCCTGGGCATTCGTCCGTGGCGTCCGGCCCTGCCGCCGGTGCTCGCCGAGCTGGACCCGAAAGGCCCGGCGCAGGCCGCAGGTCTGAAAACGGGCGATCGCCTGTTGGCGCTCGATGGTCAGGCGCTGGGCGACTGGCAGCAGGTGGTGGATCTGGTGCGTGTACGGCCTGATACCAAAATTGTGCTGAAAGTTGAGCGCGATGGTGCTCAAATCGACGTCCCTGTGACCCTGGCTGTTCGTGGGGAAGCCAAGGCGGCCGGGGGTTACCTCGGTGCCGGGGTAAAAGGTGTCGAGTGGCCGCCATCGATGGTGCGCGAGGTCAGCTTCGGGCCTTTGGCGGCAATTGGCGAGGGTGCAAAACGCACTTGGACCATGAGTGTGCTGACGCTCGAATCGCTCAAGAAAATGTTGTTCGGCGAGCTCTCGGTAAAAAACTTGAGTGGACCGATAACCATTGCTAAAGTGGCGGGCGCTTCTGCCCAGTCGGGTGTCGCGGATTTCCTGAATTTCCTGGCTTATCTGAGTATTAGCCTTGGAGTTCTGAATTTGCTGCCCATTCCAGTATTGGACGGGGGGCATCTGTTGTTTTATCTGGTCGAGTGGGTGCGTGGTCGCCCCTTGTCGGATCGGGTGCAGGGTTGGGGGATACAGATCGGTATCAGTTTGGTGGTCGGAGTGATGTTGTTAGCTCTGGTCAACGATCTGGGACGACTGTAACGCTTCGCTGAATTGCGAATCTGCCGCATTTTGCGGCAGTTTGTTTATTGCCAGTTGGAATAAGAAAGGACTTCATGAAACGTCTGCTGCTAACTGCGGTTCTCACCGTATTGATGATCGCCGAAGTTCACGCCGAGTCCTTCACTATCTCCGATATTCGCGTCAACGGCCTCCAGCGGGTTTCCGCAGGTAGCGTCTTTGGTGCCTTGCCGTTGAACGTCGGGGAACAGGCGGATGATCGTCGCCTGGTGGAATCCACTCGTGCGCTGTTCAAAACCGGGTTCTTTCAAGATATCCAACTGGGTCGCGAAGGCAACGTCCTGGTCATCACTGTCGTCGAGCGACCTTCTGTCGCCAGTATCGAGATCGAAGGTAACAAGGCGATCTCCACTGAAGACTTGATGAAGGGTCTCAAGCAATCCGGCCTTGCCGAGGGCGAGATCTTCCAGCGCGCCACCCTTGAAGGTGTGCGTAACGAATTGCAACGTCAGTACGTTGCCCAGGGCCGCTACTCCGCGACCGTGGAAACGGAAGTGATCCCGCAGCCTCGTAACCGTGTTGGCCTCAAGGTCAAGATCAACGAAGGCACCGTGGCGGCCATTCAGCACATCAACGTGGTGGGTAACACCAAGTTTGCTGATGACGACCTGATCGACCTGTTCGAACTCAAGACCACCAACTGGTTGTCGTTCTTCAAGAACGATGACAAGTACGCCCGTGAAAAACTCTCGGGTGACCTGGAACGTCTGCGCTCCTACTACCTGGACCGTGGCTATATCAACATGGATATCGCTTCGACCCAGGTGTCCATCACCCCGGACAAGAAGCACGTCTACATTACCGTCAACGTCAACGAAGGCGAGAAGTACACCGTTCGTGACGTGAAACTCAGCGGCGACCTGAAAGTGCCTGAAGATCAGGTCAAGGCGCTGTTGCTGGTACAGAAAAACCAGGTGTTCTCGCGCAAGCTGATGACCACCACGTCCGAGCTGATCACCCGTCGTCTGGGTAACGAAGGCTATACCTTCGCCAACGTCAACGGCGTACCGACTCCGCACGATGATGACCACACTGTGGACATCACCTTTGTCGTTGATCCGGGCAAGCGCGCCTACGTGAACCGCATCAACTTCCGCGGCAACACCAAGTCTGCGGACGAAGTGCTGCGTCGTGAGATGCGTCAAATGGAAGGTGGCTGGGCGTCGACTTACCTGATCGACCAGTCCAAGACCCGTCTTGAGCGCCTGGGCTTCTTTAAAGAAGTCAACGTCGAAACCCCGGCTGTACCGGGCGTGGATGACCAGGTTGATGTGAACTACGCCGTTGAAGAACAAGCGTCGGGCTCGATCACCGCCAGCGTTGGTTTTGCACAGAGCGCCGGTCTGATCCTCGGTGGTTCGATCACCCAGAACAACTTCCTGGGTACCGGTAACAAGGTTTCCATCGGCCTGACCCGAAGCGAATACCAGAGCCGCTATAACTTCGGTTATGTCGACCCCTACTGGACGGCTGACGGTGTGAGCCTGGGCTACAACGCCTTCTACCGCACCACCGACTACAAAGACCTCGACGTTGACGTTGCAAGCTATGCGATCGACAGCCTCGGCGCCGGTGTGAACATCGGTTACCCGATCAGCGAGACTTCGCGCCTGACCTTCGGCCTGACCGCGCAACAAGACAAGATCAAGACCGGTGTGTACACCGTGGACGAAATCTTCGACTTCGTGCGCAAAGAGGGTGACCAGTTCCTGAACTTCAAGGCTTCGGCCGGTTGGTCGGAATCGACCCTGAACAAAGGCGTACTGGCGACCCGTGGTCACTCCCAGAGCCTCACGGCAGAAGTGACTACGCCGGGCAGCGATCTGTCGTTCTTCAAGCTCGACTACCGTGGTCAGTTGTTCCAGCCGTTGAGCGATAACTACACCATGCGCCTGCACACTGAGCTGGGTTATGGCGACGGTTATGGTTCGACCAGTGGCCTGCCGTTCTACGAGAACTACTATGCCGGTGGTTTCAACTCGGTACGTGGCTTCAAGGACAGCACCTTGGGTCCGCGTGGTACGCCGAGCCGTGGCGCCAGCGTGACGGGTAACCAGGGCACTCTGGCTGACTCGGACAACGATCCGCTGCCATTCGGTGGTAACGTTCTGATTCAAGGTGGTGCGGAGATTCTGTTCCCGCTGCCGTTCGTCAAGGATCAGCGTTCCCTGCGTACTTCGGTCTTCTGGGATGTGGGTAACGTGTTCGACTCCAAGTGCGAACAGGTTAAAAACCCGGCACCTGGTTCCGTTTCCAACACCCAGTGCAACGACGTGAGCCTCAGCAACCTGGCGAGCTCCGTGGGCGTTGGTGTGACTTGGGTGACCGCGCTTGGCCCATTGAGCTTTGCTCTGGCCATGCCGATCAAGAAACCGGATAACGCTGAAACCCAGATTTTCCAATTCTCCCTCGGCCAGACGTTCTAAGCGTCTGACCCAAGATAACGACAACGGATTCTGTAGGAGTACATCGTGCGCAAGTTGACTCAATTGGTTCTGCTGGCCACCGTGCTGGTGACCACCCCGGCCTTCGCCGAAATGAAAATCGCCGTCCTGAACTATCAGATGGCTCTGCTGGAATCCGACGCGGCCAAGCGTTACGCAGTGGATGCCGAGAAAAAATTCGGTCCGCAACTGACCAAGCTGAAAACGCTGGAAAGCAGTGCCAAAGGCATCCAGGATCGTCTGGTAGCCGGTGGCGACAAAATGCAGCAAGGCGAGCGTGAGCGTCTGGAGCTTGAATTCAAGCAAAAGGCCCGCGACTACCAGTTCCAGTCCAAGGAACTGAATGAAGCCAAAGCCGTTGCCGACCGTGAAATGCTCAAGCAGCTCAAGCCGAAACTCGACAGCGCTGTGGAAGAAGTCATCAAGAAAGGTGCCTTTGACCTGGTGTTCGAGCGCGGCGCCGTGATCGACGTCAAGCCTCAATACGACATCACCCGCCAGGTGATCGAGCGCATGAACCAGCTGAAGTAAGCCATGACCGCGACTATCAAACTCGGCGAGTTGGCCGAGTTCCTTGGAGCCACCTTGCGTGGCTCCAAGGAGAAAGAAATCACTGGGCTAGCCACCTTGCAGGAGGCTGGCCCAGCTCAGTTGAGCTTCCTCGCAAATCCCCAATACCGTAAATACCTGGTCGACAGCCAAGCCGCAGCCGTGTTGCTGAAGGCCGCTGATGCCGAAGGGTTTGCCGGGGATGCGCTGGTGGTGGCCGATCCTTACCTGGCTTATGCCCGGGCGTCGCACCTGTTCGATCCAAAGCCAAAGGCTGCTGGCGGTATTCATCCGTCTGCGGTCATTGCTGATGATGCTTGGGTTGACCCTGCGGCAAGCATTGGCGCGTTTGCCGTGATCGAGAGCGGCGCGCGCATTGCCGCCGGCGTCACAGTAGGTGCGCATTGCTTTATCGGCGCACGCTGCGAGATCGGTGCCGATGGCTGGCTGGCTCCGCGTGTCACCCTGTACCACGACGTGCGTATCGGTGAACGTGTGGTCATTCAGTCAGGTGCTGTAATTGGTGGCGAAGGTTTTGGCTTTGCCAATGCCAAAGGCATCTGGCACAAGATTGCCCAGGTCGGCGGCGTGCTGATCGGCGATGACGTGGAAATCGGCGTCAATACCGCAGTGGACCGTGGCGCCTTGGCCGATACCGTCATCGGTAACGGTGTGAAGCTCGACAACCAGATCCAGATTGCCCACAACGTACAGATTGGCGATCACACCGCCATGGCCGCGTGCGTGGGGATTTCCGGTAGCACCAAAATCGGCAAGCATTGCATGCTCGCCGGTGGCGTTGGGTTGGTGGGGCACATCGAGATTTGCGACAACGTCTTCATTACCGGCATGACCATGGTGACGCATTCGATTACCGAGCCCGGTGCCTATTCTTCCGGTACCGCCATGCAGCCCGCGGCTGAATGGCGCAAGAGTGCAGCACGTTTGAGGCAGCTCGACGACATGGCTCGACGCCTCAAACAGCTGGAAAAGCGTGTTGGGGACGTGACCCCTGGCGGTAATGCTTCATCAGAAGGCTGATACCATTTCCATATCAAGTGTGCACAGCCGCTAGACTGCCTCCTTGATTTGCTAGCGGGGCGTGCGTTTTGTCCGCCCGCCCCCAATCTTTATTACAGGCTTCCCCCCGAAATGATGGACATCAACGAGATTCGCGAATACCTGCCTCACCGTTACCCGTTCCTGCTGGTGGACCGTGTAGTGGACCTCAACATTGAGGAAAAGCGCATTCGTGCCTACAAGAATGTCAGCATCAACGAACCGTTCTTCAATGGTCACTTTCCGGCGCATCCAATCATGCCGGGCGTGTTGATCATCGAAGCGATGGCCCAGGCTGCCGGTATCCTTGGTTTCAAAATGCTCGACCTCAAGCCTGCCGATGGCACGCTTTACTATTTCGTGGGCTCCGACAAGCTGCGTTTTCGCAACCCGGTCACACCGGGTGACCAGTTGATCCTGGAAGCCAAGTTCATCAGCTGCAAGCGCCAGATCTGGAAGTTCGAATGCCAGGCCTCGGTGGACGGCAAGCCGGTGTGCTCTGCTGAGATCATCTGCGCGGAACGCAAACTATGAGTTTGATTGACCCTCGCGCAATCATCGATCCGTCGGCCGTTCTGGCCGCCGACGTTGAGGTCGGCCCTTGGTCGATCGTCGGCGCAGGTGTTGAAATCGGCGAGGGGACTGTCATCGGGCCACACGTGATCCTTAAAGGTCCGACCCGCATTGGCAAACACAATCGTATCTACCAGTTTTCCTCGGTAGGCGAAGACACCCCGGACATGAAGTACAAGGGTGAGGAAACGCGCCTGGTAATCGGTGATCACAACATCATCCGTGAAGGCGTGACGATTCACCGCGGCACCGTGCAGGATCGTGCCGAGACCACGCTGGGGGATCACAACCTGATCATGGCCTATGCCCACATCGGCCACGACAGCGTCATCGGCAACCATTGCATCCTGGTCAACAACACTGCGTTGGCGGGCCATGTGCATGTTGATGATTGGGCGATCCTGTCTGGCTTTACCCTGGTGCATCAGTATTGCCATATCGGCGCCCACAGCTTTTCCGGCATGGGCACTGCGATCGGCAAGGACGTTCCGGCGTTCGTCACGGTATTCGGCAACCCGGCTGAAGCGCGCAGCATGAACTTCGAAGGCATGCGCCGTCGCGGGTTCAGTGAAGACGCGATTCACGCCCTGCGCCGTGCCTATAAGGTGGTTTACCGCCAGGGGCTGACGGTTGACCAGGCTTTGGCCGAACTGACCGAGCCGGCAGCGTTGTACCCGGAAGTCGCGGTGTTCCGTGACTCTATCCAGGCATCGACTCGCGGCATCACCCGCTGATCATGGCTAATCTGCGTATCGCGTTGGTGGCCGGAGAAGCTTCCGGCGATATTCTCGGCGCAGGCTTGATGCGGGCCCTCAAAGCCCAGCATCCCGCGGTGGAATTTATCGGTGTGGGCGGCCCGCTCATGCAGGCCGAAGGGCTGACGTCCTACTTCCCCATGGAGCGTCTTTCCGTCATGGGGCTGGTGGAAGTGCTGGGGCGTCTGCGCGAGCTGCTGGCTCGCCGCAAGCTGCTGATTCAAACCTTGATCGAAGAAAAGCCTGACGTCTTTATCGGAATCGACGCGCCGGACTTCACCCTCAATATCGAACTCAAGTTGCGTCAGGCCGGGATCAAGACCGTGCACTACGTCAGCCCTTCGGTATGGGCGTGGCGGCAGAAGCGCGTGCTCAAGATCCGTGAAGGCTGCGACTTGATGCTGACACTGCTGCCGTTCGAAGCCCGGTTCTACGAAGAGAAGGGCGTGCCGGTGCGGTTTGTCGGGCACACCCTGGCCGATACCATTCCATTGCAAGCTGATCGCGCGGCTGCGCGTGCCGAACTGGGCCTGCCCGACGGCCCGCTGGTAGCCTTGATGCCGGGCAGTCGCGGCGGTGAAGTCGGTCGCCTGGGGGCGCTGTTTTTTGACGCCGCCGAACGTCTGCAGGCGTTGAAGCCAGGCATTCGTTTTGTGTTGCCATGTGCCAGCCCGCAACGTCGTGCACAAATCGAAATGCTGCTGGAAGGGCGCACGCTGCCGGTCACCTTGCTGGACGGTCAGTCGCACCTGGCCCTGGCGGCATGTGATGCGGTACTGATTGCCTCAGGCACCGCTACACTCGAAGCGTTGTTGTACAAGCGTCCGATGGTCGTGGCCTATCGCCTGGCGCCGCTGACGTTCTGGATTCTCAAACGCATGGTCAAAAGTCCTTACATCTCCTTGCCCAACCTGTTGGCCCAGCGTCTGCTGGTCCCGGAATTGTTGCAGGACGATGCAACGCCCCAGGCTTTGGCGCAAACGCTACTACCCTTGATCGACGGCGGCGAAGAACAGACCCGTGGTTTCGACGACATCCACCGGACCTTGCGCCGTGATGCGTCGAACCAGGCGGCAGACGCCGTGCTGACCTTGATTGGCCACAAACAGGAAGCCCTATGACGACGCAAATGGGCCTGGACTTCAGCCTCGTCGCGCAAGTGCACGAGTTGGTCGCCGGGGTTGACGAAGTAGGGCGCGGCCCGCTGTGTGGCGCCGTCGTCACGGCGGCGGTGATTCTCGATCCGAACCGCCCGATCCTGGGCCTCAACGATTCGAAAAAACTCACCGAAGCCCGTCGCGAAAAGCTTTATGACGAGATCTGTGAAAAAGCCCTGAGCTGGCATATTGCCCGGGCTGAAGTCGAAGAAATCGACGAGCTGAACATCCTTCACGCGACCATGCTGGCCATGCAGCGCGCGGTGGAAGGCCTGCATATCACGCCCAAAATGGCGATGATCGACGGTAACCGTTGCCCAAAACTGGCGATGCCTGCAGAAGCGGTGGTCAAGGGTGACAGCAAGGTTCCGGCCATTGCTGCCGCCTCGATCCTGGCCAAAGTCAGTCGTGACCGTGAAATGGCCGCGTTTGAGTTGATCTACCCCGGCTACGGCATGGGTGGCCATAAAGGCTATCCGACGCCCGTTCATCTGGAAGCCCTCGCTCGCCTCGGCCCCACGCCGATCCATCGCCGCTCGTTCGCCCCGGTCCGCCAGGCTTACGAGCTGCGCGAGCGCCTCATCGAGGTTTAGTCGCGAGGCTGATGTTTTGCTCAAGGCCCGGTACAATCCGGGCCTTGTTGTCTCCACGTATTAGAACAGGATCACTATGCCGGCTTCATTCGTTCACCTGCGCCTGCACACTGAATACTCCCTGGTCGACGGCCTGGTACGGATCAAACCGCTGGTCAAAACCCTGGTGGGCATGAACATGCCTGCGGTAGCGGTGACCGATCAGAACAACATGTGTTCCCTGGTCAAGTTCTACAAAAACGCCATGGGCGCCGGTATCAAGCCGATTTGCGGTGCCGACCTGTGGCTGTCCAACAAAGACCCGGATAACCCTCTGAGCCGCATCAGCCTGTTGGCGATGAACGGCGTCGGTTATCGCAACCTCACCGAATTGATTTCCCGTGGCTTTATCGACGGTCAGCGCAACGGTTCGATCATCATCGAGCGCGAGTGGGTGGCCGAGGCGAGCGAGGGCGTGATCATGCTCTCGGCCGCCAAAGAAGGTGAGATCGGTATCGCGCTGCTCGGCGGCAACCCGCAGGAAGCCGAAGTGCTGGCCCGCGAGTGGATGCAGGTCTTCCCTGACCGTTTCTACCTGGAAGTCCAGCGCACCAATCGCCCCAATGATGAAGAGCATCTGCACGCCGCCGTGGCCCTGGCCGACAAGCTGGGCGCGCCGCTGGTTGCAACCAACGATGTGCGCTTTATCAAAAAGGAAGATTTCGAAGCCCACGAAACCCGCGTGTGCATCGGCGAAGGCCGGGCTCTGGACGACCCGCGTCGTTCCAAGAACTACAGCGAAGAGCAGTACCTCAAAAGCGCCGACGAGATGGCGGAGCTGTTCAGCGACCTGCCCGAGGCCCTGGAAAACTCCGTCGAGATCGCCAAGCGCTGCAATATCGAAGTGAAGCTGGGCAAGCACTTCCTGCCCAACTTCCCGATTCCCGATGGCATGACCATCGATGAGTATTTCCGCAAAGTGTCCTTCGATGGCCTCGAAGAGCGCCTCAGCGTGCTACTGCCCAAGGACACCACCGAGGACTACGAGGCCAAGCGCCAGGTCTACGTTGACCGACTGAATTTCGAGCTGGATATCATCATCCAGATGGGGTTCCCCGGTTACTTCCTGATCGTGATGGACTTTATCCAGTGGGCCAAGAACAACGGCGTACCGGTAGGTCCTGGCCGGGGGTCAGGTGCCGGTTCGCTGGTGGCTTACGTTCAGAAGATTACCGACCTTGACCCGCTGGAATATGACCTGCTGTTCGAGCGGTTCCTGAACCCGGAACGGGTCTCCATGCCCGACTTCGACGTCGACTTCTGCATGGACGGCCGCGACCGCGTGATCGAGTACGTGGCCGAGAAATACGGCCGCAATGCGGTAAGCCAGATCATCACGTTCGGTTCCATGGCGGCCAAGGCGGTAATCCGTGACGTGGCGCGGGTGCAGGGCAAGTCCTACGGCCTGGCGGACCGCCTGTCGAAGATGATCCCGTTCGAAGTCGGCATGACCCTGGAAAAAGCCTACGAGCAGGAAGAAATCCTGCGCGACTTCATCAAGGTCGATGAAGAGGCCGCCGAAATCTGGGACATGGCGCGCAAGCTCGAAGGTGTGGTGCGTAACGTCGGTAAACACGCCGGTGGCGTGGTGATCGCACCGACCAAGCTGACCGACTTTTCGCCGATCTATTGCGATGAAGAAGGCGACGGCCTGGTAACCCAGTTCGACAAGGACGACGTTGAAGCCGCCGGCCTGGTGAAGTTTGACTTCCTGGGTCTGCGGACCCTGACGATCATCGACTGGGCACTGAAGACGATCAACCGCGACCGCGCCAAGGTCAACGAAGCGCCGCTGGATATCGCCTTTATCCCGCTGGACGACAAACCGACTTATACCTTGCTGCAAAAAGCCGAAACCACGGCGGTGTTCCAGCTTGAGTCGCGCGGCATGAAAGAGCTGATCAAAAAGCTCAAGCCCGACTGCCTGGAAGACTTGATCGCACTGGTGGCACTGTTCCGTCCCGGCCCGCTGCAGTCGGGCATGGTGGATGACTTCATCAACCGTAAGCACGGCCGTGCCGAGCTGGCGTACCCGCACTCGGATTATCAGTACGAAGGCCTCAAGCCGGTACTGGCGCCAACCTACGGCATCATCCTGTATCAAGAACAGGTGATGCAGATTGCCCAGGTGATGGCCGGTTACACCCTCGGCGGCGCGGATATGCTGCGTCGCGCCATGGGTAAGAAAAAACCCGAAGAAATGGCCAAGCAGCGCGGCGGTTTCATTGAGGGTTGTGCCACCAACAACATCGACGCCGACCTCGCCGGTAACATCTTCGACTTGGTAGAAAAGTTCGCCGGTTACGGCTTCAACAAATCCCACTCCGCCGCCTACGGCCTGGTGTCGTACCAGACTGCCTGGCTGAAAGCCCATTACCCGGCGCCGTTCATGGCCGCGGTACTCTCGGCGGATATGCACAACACCGACAAGGTCGTGACCTTGATCGAGGAAGTGCGCACCATGAAGCTGCGCCTCGACGCGCCGGACGTGAACGCCTCCGAGTTCAAGTTCACGGTGAACGACGAAGGCCGCATCATCTATGGCCTGGGCGCGATCAAAGGCGTGGGCGAAGGCCCGGTCGAGGCCATTACCGAAGCGCGCCAGGACGGGCCGTTCAAGGACTTGTTCGACTTCTGCGCACGGGTTGACCTCAAACGCATCAACAAACGCACCCTCGATGGCTTGATCCGCAGCGGTGCGCTCGATCGCCTTGGCCCGTATTTCCATGATGAGCCCAAGGCTTATCAGGCCAATATCGACCGCAACCGCGCGGTGCTGCTGACCGCCATGGAAGAAGCGATCAAGGCGGCCGAACAGACCGCCCGCACCCACGACAGCGGCCACGCCGACCTGTTTGGCGGCTTGTTCGTCGAAGAAGACGCGGACGTTTACGCCAACCACCGCAAGGCCAAGGAGTTGACCCTCAAGGAACGACTCAAGGGCGAAAAAGACACCCTGGGCCTGTACCTCACCGGTCACCCGATTGACGAATACGAAGGCGAAATCCGCCGTTTCGCTCGTCAGCGCATCATCGACCTGAAACCGGCGCGCGACACCCAGACGGTCGCCGGCATGATCATCGCCCTGCGGGTGATGAAAAATAAGAAGGGCGACAAGATGGGCTTTATCACCCTCGACGACCGCTCGGGCCGGATCGAAGCGTCATTGTTTGCCGACGCTTTCCACTCTGCCCAGTCGTTGCTGCAGACCGATGCCATGGTGGTCGTCGAAGGGGAGGTCAGCAACGACGACTTCTCCGGCGGCCTGCGCCTGCGGATCAAGCGGGTGATGAGCATGGAAGACGCGCGCACCAACCTCGCCGAAAGCCTGCGCTTGAAGGTCAAGACCGAAGCCCTCAAAGGCGATCAGCTACGCTGGTTGGGTGACCTGCTCAAGCGTCACCGTGGCGCGTGCCCGGTGACCATGGAGTACACCGGCAATGACGCCAAGGCGATGTTGCAGTTTGGTGAGACGTGGCGAATTGATCCCGCCGATGGCTTGATTCAAGCTTTGCGTGACCAGTTCGGGCGAGACAACGTCTTCCTCCAATACCGTTGACGGTCAGATAGGTCTGATCTCGACTGAACATTTAATCTCGACCTAAACGCGCCTCTCCCTTAAGGTAGGGCGCGAATAGACAACCGGCTGGCCAGGCACTCCTTGGCCGTCGACCCAAGACGGACGCTTATGAACCCGAATTTTCTTGATTTCGAACAGCCGATCGCTGACCTGCAAGCCAAGATTGAAGAATTGCGCCTGGTCGGCAATGACAATTCGCTGAATATCGGCGATGAGATCGCTCGCCTGCAAGACAAGAGCAGCACGCTCACCGAGGACATCTTCGGCAAGCTGACCAGCTGGCAGATCGCGCGCTTGGCACGCCACCCGCGCCGTCCGTACACCCTGGATTACATTCAGCACATCTTTACCGAGTTCGACGAGCTGCACGGCGACCGCCACTTCTCCGACGACGCGGCCATCGTGGGCGGTATCGCTCGCCTGGACGACCAGCCGGTCATGGTGATCGGTCACCAGAAAGGCCGTGAAGTGCGTGAAAAAGTCCGCCGCAACTTCGGCATGCCGCGCCCCGAAGGCTACCGCAAGGCTTGCCGCCTGATGGAAATGGCCGAGCGCTTCAAGATGCCGATCCTGACCTTCATCGACACGCCGGGTGCTTACCCGGGCATCGACGCCGAAGAGCGCAACCAGAGCGAAGCAATCGCCTGGAACCTGCGTGTGATGGCGCGCCTGAAAACCCCGATCATCGCCACCGTGATTGGTGAAGGTGGTTCCGGCGGGGCACTGGCCATTGGCGTATGCGACCAGCTGAACATGCTGCAATATTCGACCTACGCGGTGATCTCGCCGGAAGGTTGCGCTTCGATTCTGTGGAAAACCGCCGAAAAGGCACCGGACGCGGCTGAAGCCATGGGCATCACCGCTGATCGCCTCAAAGGCCTGGGCATCGTGGACAAAGTGATCGCCGAGCCATTGGGCGGCGCCCACCGTGACCCGGCTGCGGCTGCTGCCACCCTGCGCGCTGAGCTGGGTTCGCAATTGGCGATGCTCAAGAAGTTCGATAACGAGGCGCTGCTGGCCCGTCGTTACGAGCGCCTGATGAGCTACGGTCTCTGATCAAACACTGATCGTGAAGACAATGCAGTACTAATGTGGGAGCAGACTTGTGTGGGCGCTGGCTTGCCTGCGATAGCATCAACTCGGTGTAACAGATAACCCGAGTTGCCTGCATCGCGGGCGAGCCCGGCGCCCACACAGGCCCGCTCCCACATTTGCTTTGTGTATGCTGGGTTATCGCGTTCCAGATCGATGGCGGTACTGTGTTATGAAGCCGGCTCTACCCGCCAACCTCTTGCAAACCCTGGCACCCTGGCGCAATGCCCCGGCCTGGCACATCGCATTCTCGGGTGGTCTGGACTCCACCGTCCTGCTGCACCTGTTGGCCACCCTTGCTACCACCGAAAGCCTTCCACCGCTCAGTGCTGTCCACGTCCACCATGGCCTGCAAGCTGCCGCCGACGCCTGGCCCAGCCATTGCCAGGCGGTGTGTGACGGCTTGGGCGTGCCCTTGCAGGTGATGCGCGTGCAAGTGCAACCGGGCGCCAGCCTTGAGCGCGCAGCGCGTGACGCGCGTTATCAGGCGTTTACCCAAGCCATCGGCGCGGGGGAGGTGTTGCTCACCGGGCAGCATCGCGACGATCAGGCTGAAACCCTGTTGTTTCGGCTGATGCGCGGTGCAGGGGTGCGCGGGCTGGCGGCAATGCCTGTGCATCGCCAGCTGGCGAATGGTCACGTGGTGCGGCCGTTGCTGGAGGTCTCGCGTGCTGAATTGGAAGCCTACGCCCACGAGCACCAGTTGACGTGGATCGAAGACCCTTCCAACGCCGACCCACGTTTCTCGCGCAATTACTTGCGCCATCGTGTGCTTCCCGTGTTGACGCAGCGATGGCCTCAGGCCGTTTCCAGCCTGGCGCGTACCGCTGATCACCTGGGTGAAGCCCAGGGCCTGCTCGACGAGTTGGCGAGGATGGACTTGCAAGCCGCCGATCAGCCTTCGCCATTTCCCTGGTTGCCTCTGCCCTCGTTGGTTCTGGCTCCACTAAGCGAACTTTCCGACGCTCGCCAACGTAATGCCTTGCGCCACTGGCTGGCGCCTCTGACCCGTTTACCCGACAGCGACCACTGGGCCAGCTGGCATTCCCTGCGCGACGCCAAAGCTGACGCACAACCGCTGTGGCGCCTTGCCGACGGCCAGTTGCATCGTTGCGGCGAGCGCATCTGGTGGCTGCCCGCAGCATGGTTGGAGTTTTCCGACGCCGCGGTGAGCTGGCCGCATCCGCAAAACCCACTCGCGTTACCCGGCAATGGCCAGCTGAAATTTATCGGCGAGGCTCCCCAAGGTCCGCTTGAGGTGCGTTACCGTCAGGGCGGCGAAATTATCGAAGTGCCCGCTCGAGGCCGGCGCGATTTGAAGCGCTTGCTTAATGAGTGTGGGCTGCCGGGCTTTGTCCGTGGCAGATTGCCGCTGGTGTATCAGGGTGAGCAATTGCTGGCTGTGCCACGCCTTGCAGGGCTGTGGGCCAGGCTGCCGGGTGACGGACAATTGGATTGGATGCCACAGACTTGCGATCAAGGTTTGAGCTGATAGAGCCTTTCCGGTAGACTACGCTCCCTTCTTGATACAACTTCTGTGGATTCGACTGAATCGCAGCAGTTGCCGATTACCAAGCAGTCTTTGCTGGGCGATTCCAAAAAATGTGTAGCGATCAACGTACCGGTGTTTCATTGCTGGTCTGTCACAACGCGGCGGTTTTTTTGAAAGGTGCACTGTGATTAATGCAGGTGATCGGGGGCTTCGGCCTTCCTTCGCTTTCCCCGGCGGCTCGGACCGCTTTAACGCAGACTTCTAGGGTTTTTCATGACGCGCTACATATTCGTCACGGGCGGTGTTGTTTCTTCATTGGGGAAAGGCATTGCCTCCGCTTCATTGGCGGCCATCCTGGAGGCGCGGGGACTTAAGGTCACCATGCTCAAGCTGGACCCGTACATCAACGTTGACCCGGGCACCATGAGCCCGTTCCAGCACGGTGAAGTGTTCGTCACACACGACGGCGCCGAGACCGACCTGGACCTGGGCCACTACGAGCGGTTCATCCGCACGACCATGACCCAGAACAACAACTTCACCACCGGCCGTGTCTACGAGCACGTGCTGCGCAAAGAGCGCCGTGGTGACTACCTGGGTGCAACCATCCAGGTGATCCCGCACATCACCGACGAAATCAAGCGCCGCATCATCAAGGGTGCAGGCGATGCCGACGTGGCGATGGTCGAGATCGGTGGCACCGTGGGTGACATCGAATCCCAACCGTTCCTCGAAGCCATCCGCCAGCTGCGTTTCGAAGTCGGCGCCAAGCGCGCGATGCTGATGCACCTGACGCTGGTGCCGTACATCGCCACCGCCGGCGAAACCAAAACCAAGCCTACCCAGCACTCGGTCAAGGAACTGCGTTCCATCGGCCTGCAGCCGGACGTGCTGGTATGCCGCTCCGATCACCCGATCGACATTTCCTCGCGTCGCAAGATTGCGCAGTTCACCAACGTTGAAGAGCGTGCGGTGATTGCCCTGGAAGACGCCGACACCATCTACAAGATCCCGGGCATCCTGCACTCCCAGGGCCTGGATGATTTTGTGGTCGAGCGTTTCGGCCTGCAGTGCAACGGCGCGGACCTGTCCGAGTGGGAAGCTGTGGTGGATGCCAAGCTCAACCCTGAGCATGAAGTCACCATCGCCATGGTCGGCAAGTACATGGAGCTGCTGGATGCGTACAAGTCGCTGATCGAAGCGATGAGCCACGCCGGTATCAGCAACCGTACCAAGGTCAACCTGCGCTACATCGATTCCGAAGACATCGAGAACCAGGGCACCGCGCTGCTCGAAGGTGTTGACGCGATCCTCGTACCCGGCGGTTTCGGCCTGCGTGGCGTGGAAGGCAAGATCACTGCCGTGCAGTACGCACGTGAAAACAAAGTGCCGTACCTGGGCATCTGCCTGGGCATGCAAGTGGCGGTCATCGAGTTCGCGCGTAACGTGCTGGGCTGGAAAGACGCCAACTCCACCGAGTTCGATCACACCAGCGGCCACCCGGTCGTAGGCCTGATCACCGAGTGGGAAGATGCCACCGGCGCCGTTGAAACCCGTACCGAAAGCTCCGACCTGGGCGGCACCATGCGCCTTGGCGCGCAAGACTGCCTGCTGGAGCCGGGCTCGCTGGTTCACGATTGCTATGGCAAGGACGTGATCGTCGAGCGTCACCGTCATCGCTACGAAGTGAACAACAACCTGCTGCCGCAGATCAAAGAAGCCGGCCTGAAAATCTCCGGTCGCTCCGGCGATGGCAAGTTGGTTGAAGTGGTTGAAGCACCGGATCATCCGTGGTTCGTGGCCTGCCAGTTCCACCCGGAGTTCACCTCGACCCCGCGCGACGGCCACCCGTTGTTCAGCGGTTTCGTTAAAGCAGCACTGACGCAACATCAGAAGAAGGCGTAACCCTGATGGCCCAGAAGATCATTCGCGTAGGCGACATCGAGATTGCCAACGACAAGCCCATGGTGCTGTTCGGCGGCATGAACGTGCTGGAAAGCCGCGACATGGCGATGCAGGTCTGTGAAGAGTACGTGAAGGTCACCGAGAAACTCGGTATCCCTTACGTGTTCAAGGCCAGCTTCGACAAGGCCAACCGTTCGTCCGTGACTTCCTATCGCGGCCCGGGCCTTGAAGAAGGCATGCGGATCTTCCAGGACATCAAGCAAGCCTTCGGCGTGCCGATCATCACCGACGTCCACGAGCCGGAACAAGCGGCCGTGGTCGCCGAGGTGTGCGACATCATCCAGTTGCCGGCCTTCCTATCGCGCCAGACCGACCTCGTGGTCGCCATGGCCAAGACCGGCGCTGTGATCAATATCAAGAAAGCCCAGTTCCTCGCGCCCCAGGAAATGAAACACATCCTGAACAAGTGCGTGGAAGCGGGTAACGACCAGTTGATCCTCTGCGAGCGTGGTTCGAGCTTTGGCTACAACAACCTCGTGGTGGACATGCTCGGTTTCGGCATCATGAAACAGTTCGAATACCCGGTGTTCTTCGACGTAACCCACGCGCTGCAAATGCCCGGTGGTCGCGCCGATTCCGCCGGTGGGCGCCGTGCCCAGGTGCTGGACCTGGCCAAGGCGGGCATCAGCCAGTCGCTGGCGGGCCTGTTCCTGGAAGCCCACCCGGACCCGGACAATGCCAAATGCGACGGCCCATGCGCCTTGCGCCTGGACAAGCTGGAGCCATTCCTGGCCCAGCTCAAGCAGTTGGACGAACTGGTCAAGAGTTTTCCGACGGTAGAGACCGCGTAAGCGCCATTTCTCCGGTAGACTTTCCCTCGCTTTACGCTCAGGCCTGCGGGCCTGAGCCTTGTCGCCTGCAAGCCTGCCCCGTTGTTCCACCCTTGCGGTCGGTCAAAAGATTTCCTTCAGCTGCGTCGTTTTCGTCAACTTTGGAGTGTTTACAACAATGGCAAAAATCGTCGACATCAAAGGTCGTGAAGTTCTCGACTCCCGTGGCAACCCTACCGTCGAAGCCGACGTGCTCCTCGATAATGGCATCATCGGCAGCGCCTGCGCGCCGTCCGGTGCTTCCACAGGTTCCCGCGAAGCACTGGAACTGCGTGATGGCGACAAGAGCCGTTACCTGGGCAAGGGTGTACTCAAGGCTGTAGCCAACATCAACGGCCCGATCCGTGACCTGTTGCTGGGCAAGGACCCGCTGGACCAGAAAGCCCTGGACCACGCGATGATCAAGCTCGACGGCACCGAAAACAAAGGCAGCCTGGGCGCCAACGCGATCCTCGCCGTGTCCCTGGCAGCTGCCAAGGCCGCCGCACAGGACCAGGACCTGCCGCTGTACGCACACATCGCCAACCTGAACGGCACCCCGGGTGTTTACTCGATGCCGGTGCCGATGATGAACATCATCAACGGTGGCGAGCACGCTGATAACAACGTCGACATCCAGGAATTCATGGTGCAGCCGGTTGGCGCCAAGACCTTCTCCGAAGGCCTGCGCATGGGCACCGAGATTTTCCACCACCTCAAAGCTGTGCTGAAGGCCCGTGGCCTGAGCACTGCCGTGGGTGACGAAGGTGGTTTCGCACCGAACCTGGCGTCCAACGAAGATGCACTCAAAGTGATCTCCGAAGCCGTGGCCAATGCGGGCTACAAGCTGGGCACCGATGTGACCCTGGCCCTGGACTGCGCCGCCAGCGAGTTCTACGAAGACGGCAAGTACAACCTGTCCGGTGAAGGCCACGTGTTCACCTCCGAAGGTTTTGCCGACTACCTCAAAGGCCTGACCGAACGCTACCCGATCATCTCCATCGAAGACGGCCTGGACGAGTCCGACTGGGCTGGCTGGAAAGTCCTCACCGACAAGATCGGCGAAAAAATCCAACTGGTCGGCGACGACCTGTTCGTGACCAACACCAAGATCCTGAAAGAAGGCATCGACAAAAAGATCGCCAACTCGATCCTGATCAAGTTCAACCAGATCGGCACCCTGACCGAAACCCTGGAAGCCATCCAGATGGCCAAGGCTGCGGGCTACACCGCCGTGATCTCCCACCGCTCCGGCGAAACCGAAGACTCGACCATTGCCGACCTGGCCGTGGGCACCTCGGCTGGGCAGATCAAGACCGGTTCCCTGTGCCGTTCGGACCGCGTTTCCAAGTACAACCAATTGCTGCGTATCGAAGAGCAATTGGCAGGTAAAGCCAAGTACAACGGTCGCAGCGAGTTTCGCGGCTGATTGTTAAATGGTAAAAGGTCAGCGGATTACGTCGGAAAAATCACGGCAGCGTGAATTTCGACGCTAATCTCATGGCTAACAAGCACAAGCCTGGTTCATCCAGGCTTCGTGCTATCAGTTGCTTCAAAAGTTTTGCATGGCTGTCTTTTTTTACTGGATACCCGGATTTCGATGCGCAGTCCCAATTGGTTGTTCCTCGTCTTGCTCTTGTTGCTGGCTGGCCTGCAGTACCGCCTATGGGTGGGTAATGGCAGCTTTGCGCAGGTGAAAGAGTTGACCCAGCAAATTGCCGACCAGCACGCCGAGAACGAACGCCTGCTGGAGCGCAACCGCGTCCTCGATGCCGAAGTGCTTGAGTTGAAAAAAGGCACAGAGACCGTTGAAGAACGGGCGCGTCATGAGCTGGGCATGGTGAAAGATGGCGAAACCCTCTACCAGTTGGCCCAATGAGTAGTGTGTTACCGGCCTTCTGGGCCGTGATTCCTGCCGCGGGCGTTGGTGCCCGTATGGCTGCGGACCGTCCCAAGCAATACTTGCAATTGGGCGGGCGCACAATTCTCGAACACAGCCTCGGCTGTTTTCTCGACCATCCAGGCCTCAAAGGGCTGGTAGTCAGTTTGGCTGTCGATGACCCTTATTGGCCGAACCTGCCTTGCGCCAACGACCCACGCATCGTGCGTGCGGACGGCGGTGACGAGCGCTCGGGCTCGGTACTCAATGCGCTGTTGCAACTCAATGCGCTGGGTGCCAGCGATGATGATTGGGTGCTGGTGCATGACGCCGCGCGGCCTAACCTCAGCCGTGATGACCTCGATAACCTGTTATCAGAACTGTCGGATGATCCCGTCGGCGGGCTGCTGGCCGTGCCCGCTCGTGACACGCTCAAGCGCGTCGACAAGCACGCACGTGTGGTCGAAACCGTTGACCGCAGCCTGATCTGGCAAGCTTATACGCCGCAGATGTTTCGCCTCGGCGCTTTGCATCGAGCGTTGGCTGATAGCTTGGTGGCGGACGCCGTCATCACCGACGAAGCCTCGGCAATGGAATGGTCCGGCCAGGCGCCGCGCCTGATTGAAGGGCGTTCGGACAATATCAAGGTGACCCGGCCCGAAGACCTGGAGTGGTTACGGTTGCGGTGGGCGAACCGCAGGTAGTCAGTTAAACCGCGTCGACTTCATCGCAGGCACGCCAACTTCCACAGTTGAAACGCGATTAGCTGTGGGAGCCGGGCTTGCCTGCGATGAGGCCCAGGCAGGCGCTCCAAATTATGCGCTGTACTCCGGCCGCTCGGCCAACCCCTCCTTCAAGAAATCCACCAGCTTTCTGACCTTCGGCGATAAATGCCGCTGCTGTGGATACAGCGCCCACACCGCCGTGTTCGGCGGCTGATGCGCTTCCAGCAACGACACCAGCGCGCCAGTGTGCAAGTGCTCAAGCACGTAATAGTCCGGCAACTGGCACAGCCCAACCCCTTGCAACGCCGCATCCAGAACTGCCTGCCCACTGTTGCAGCGCCAGTTTCCCTGCACCCGCTGGGAAAATTCGCGCCCGTCCTGGGCCAGTTGCCAGATATCCGAGCTGCCGATCAGGCAGTTATGCCGAGTTAATTCCGACAGACTGTGTGGCCGACCATACCGCGCCAGGTAGGAAGGTGACGCGCACAGGTACATGCGCCGCGGGGCCAGGCGACTGGCGACCATGCGCGAGTCTTGCAGGCGGCCCAGGCGGATCGCCAGGTCGAGGCCTTCATGCACCAGGTCCAGCTGGCGATTGCTCAACTCGATATCCACGCGCAATTGCGGGTAGAGGCCCATGAATCGTGTGACCAGCGGCACGATAAAGCGCTCGCCGTAAGCCACCGCGCAGGTCATGCGCAACATGCCCTTGGGTTCACTGGCGAGGTCGCCGACGGCGCGCAATGCTTCTTCGCGACCGTCCTGCAAGCGTTGGCAGTGTTGCAGGAAGGTCTGGCCGGCTTCGGTCAGCGTCACCTTGCGCGTGCTGCGATAGAGCAGCCGGGTTTGCAGCCGTTCTTCCAGGCGCGCCACCTGCCGGCTGATGTGCGACGAAGACACGCCAAGTCGCTCGGCCGCCGCGGTGAATTGGCTGCACTCGGCCACCGCAACAAACTCGTCGATGCCTTCCCAGCGGTTCTCCAGCATGGTGATTATCCCTGTACAGCAATAAAGTTTTGCTTTCGCTCGGATTATTAATCAATGGGCCATGTTTTACACTCAGCGCTTCAGTTTTTAATTTCCTGGAGAAACCCGGATGATCAAGTCCCGCGCCGCTGTAGCCTTCGAAGCGAAAAAGCCCCTTGAGATCGTCGAAGTCGATGTCGCCATGCCCAAGGCCGGCGAGGTGCTGCTGCGGGTGGTCGCGTCCGGCGTGTGCCATACCGACGCGTACACGTTGTCGGGCGCCGACCCGGAAGGCATCTTTCCGTCGATCCTCGGCCATGAAGGTGGCGCGGTGGTTGAAGCAATCGGCGAGGGCGTGACTTCGGTAGCCGTCGGCGACCACGTGATCCCGCTGTACACGCCGGAATGCGGCAAGTGCAAATTCTGCCTGTCGGGCAAGACCAACCTGTGCCAGGCCATTCGGTCCACTCAGGGCAAAGGCCTGATGCCGGATGGCACCACACGTTTCTCCTACAAGGGTCAGCCGATTTTCCACTACATGGGTACCTCGACCTTCTCCGAGTACACCGTGCTGCCGGAAATCTCCGTGGCAAAAATCCCTAAAGAAGCGCCGTTGGAAAAGGTCTGCCTGCTCGGTTGCGGCGTCACCACCGGCATCGGTGCGGTGATCAACACGGCCAAGGTCAAGCCAGGCGATACCGTGGCGATCTTCGGCCTCGGCGGTATCGGCCTGTCGGCCGTGATCGGCGCGGTGAAGGCCAAGGCGGGTCGCATCATCGCCATCGACATCAACCCGGCCAAGTTCGAAATCGCCAAGCAACTGGGCGCCACCGACTGCATCAACCCGAAAGACTACGACCGCCCCATCCAGGACGTGATCGTCGACTTGACCGACGGCGGCGTGGACTTTTCCTTCGAGTGCATCGGCAATGTGCAACTGATGCGCGCGGCGCTCGAGTGCTGCCACAAGGGTTGGGGCGAGTCGGTGATCATTGGTGTGGCCGGCGCAGGCCAGGAAATCGCCACCCGCCCATTCCAGCTGGTGACTGGGCGCGTCTGGCGCGGTTCGGCGTTCGGCGGCGTGCGTGGCCGTACCGAATTGCCAAGCTACGTTGAAATGGCCCAGACCGGCGAGATCCCGCTCGACACGTTTATCACCCACACCATGGGCCTGGAAGACATCAACAAAGCGTTTGACCTGATGCATGAAGGCAAGAGCATTCGTACCGTCATTCACTTTTGAAGCAGCTGCAAGTTGCACGCTATAGGCTGCAAAAAGGTGAACGCCCGCCTGCAGCCTGAAGTTTGCCGCTTGCCGCTGGGAGCATTCCCATGACCCTGGAAAATATCTCCTGCCAAAAGAGTTTTGGCGGCTGGCATAAACGCTACAAACACAGCTCCAACGTGCTCGGTTGCGACATGACCTTTGCTGTCTACCTGCCGCCGCAAGCGGAGCAGGGCGGCAAGCTGCCGGTGGTGTACTGGCTGTCCGGCTTGACCTGCACCGACGAAAACTTCATGCAAAAAGCCGGTGCCCAGCGTGTGGCCGCCGAGCTGGGGTTGATCATCGTTGCTCCGGACACCAGCCCGCGTGGGCCCGGTGTGCCGGGCGACCCTGACAATGCCTGGGATTTTGGCCTGGGGGCCGGCTTCTACCTGAATGCCACACAGGAACCTTGGGCCAAGCACTATTGGATGCATGACTACGTGGTGCAGGAATTGCCTGCGTTGGTTGAAGCGCATTTCCCTGCATCGGCAAAGCGCGGCATCAGCGGCCACTCCATGGGCGGCCACGGGGCGTTGGTGTGTGCCTTGCGCAACCCTGGGCGCTATCAATCGGTGTCGGCGTTTTCGCCGATCAACAACCCGATGGATTGCCCGTGGGGCCAGAAGGCCTTCTCGCGTTATTTGGGCGAAGAACGCTCGAAATGGCGTGAATGGGACGCCTGCGCGCTGATCAGCGAGGCCTCGCAAAAGCTGCCATTGCTGGTGGATCAGGGCGACCGCGACGATTTCCTCGCCGTGCAACTCAAGCCCGAGGCCCTGCAGCAAGCGGCCAAGGCGGCCAACCATCCGCTCGAACTGCGCCTGCAACCCGGCTACGACCACAGCTACTTCTTTATCGCCAGCTTCATCGAAGATCATTTGCGACATCATGGGCGTGCTTTGCTCGGTTAATGTGAGGCAAAAGTAGGTAGAATCACGCCCTGAATTAAATCGGGGCGTTTTTTTATGCGTATTGGCCACGGCTACGATGTGCACCGTTTCGCTGAAGGCGATTTCATCACCTTGGGCGGCGTGCGCATTGCACACCACCACGGGCTGCTCGCTCATTCCGACGGCGACGTTGTATTGCACGCCTTGAGCGATGCCTTGCTCGGCGCAGCGGCGCTGGGCGATATCGGCAAGCACTTCCCAGACACCGACCCTACCTTCAAGGGGGCGGACAGCCGCGTCCTGCTGCGCCATGTGGTCGGCCTGATCCACGCCAAGGGCTGGAAGGTCGGGAATGTCGACAACACCATCGTGGCCCAGGCACCGAAAATGGCCCCGCATATCGAATCGATGCGCGCACTGATTGCCGCGGATCTGCAAATTGAATTGGATCAAGTCAACGTGAAAGCCACCACCACCGAAAAACTCGGGTTTACCGGACGGGAAGAGGGCATCGCGGTGCACTCCGTTGCCTTGTTGCTGCGCGCATGAATGACTTGCAACTGTTGGGCCCGCGGGCCTACGGCGAGGCTTTGGGCAGCGCGGTATTAAAAGCGACGGCTGAAGATTTCCAGGTAGACGAAGTGCTGGATATTCCGCTGACCGGCGACGGCGAGCACTTGTGGCTGTGGGTTGAAAAGCGCGGCTTGAATACCGAAGAAGCCGCGCGGCGCATCGCCAAGGCCGCCGGCGTGCCGCTGCGCACCGTCAGCTATGCCGGGCTCAAGGATCGCCAGGCGTTGACGCGCCAGTGGTTCAGCGTGCAACTGCCGGGCAAGGCCGATCCGGACATGAGCGCTGCGCAGAACGACACCCTCAAAATCCTCAAGATGGCCCGTCACAAACGCAAGCTGCAGCGTGGCGCGCATTCGGCCAACGGCTTTACCCTGCGCCTGACCCAATTGGCTGGCGACACCGCCGCCATCGACACGCGTTTGCAGCAGATTGCCCAGCGCGGCATCCCCAACTACTTCGGCGCCCAGCGCTTCGGCCACAACGGCGGCAACGTGGCGGACGCGCGTGAATGGGCGGCCCGCAAGGCCTTGCCGGAGCAGCGCAATGTGCGCTCGCGGCTGCTGTCTACCGCGCGTAGTTTTCTCTTCAATAAAGTCCTGGCGGCACGTGTTGCAGACGGTTCCTGGCAGCGCGCCCAGGTCGGCGACTTGCTGGCGTTTACTGACAGCCGCAGTTTTTTCCCGGCGGGGGAGGCTGAATGCAGCGACCCGCGCCTGGCGATTCTGGACCTGCACCCGACGGGGCCGCAGTGGGGCGAAGGCGATTCGCCGGCGTCGGGGGCAACCTTCGCGCTGGAACAGGCAATCGCCGACGGTGAAGCCGACCTGCGCGATTGGCTGGTGAATGCCGGCATGAGCCAGGAACGTCGCATTCTGCGACTGCCCATTGGCGGGTTGACGTGGCATTATCCCTCGCTGGACATTCTGCAACTGGAATTCGTCCTGCCGGCCGGATGCTTCGCCACTGTCTTGGTGCGCGAGCTTGTTGATCTGGTGCCGGTGGGGCAGACGGACAGCCCATGCGTATTCTGATATCAAACGATGATGGTGCCACCGCACCCGGCCTTGCCGCGCTTTATGCTGCGCTGGAAGATTACGCCGAGTGTGTGGTGGTTGCCCCGGACCAGGACAAGAGCGGCGCCAGCAGTTCGCTGACGCTCGACCGTCCGTTGCACCCGCAGGTTCTGGCCAATGGCTTTATCAGCGTGAACGGTACGCCCACCGATTGCGTGCACCTGGCGATCAACAGCTTGTTGGCGCAGGAGCCGGACCTGGTGGTGTCGGGCATCAACCTCGGCGCCAACCTGGGCGATGACGTGCTGTATTCCGGTACGGTGGCGGCGGCGCTTGAAGGGCGTTTCCTGGGCCGCACCTCGTTCGCCTTTTCCTTTGCCTCGCGGCAGTTGGATAACCTGGCGACGGCGGCGTATTTCGCCCGCAAACTGGTGGAGGCCCACGGGTCCCTGGACCTGCCGCCGCGCACAGTGCTCAACGTCAACATCCCTAACTTGCCCCTCGACCATATTCGCGGCATCCAACTGACGCGCCTGGGCCATCGCGCCCGAGCGGCCGCGCCCCTGAAAGTGGTCGATCCGCGCGGCAAGGAAGGTTATTGGATTGCGGCAGCCGGCGACGCCGAGGACGGTGGCCCTGGCACAGACTTTCATGCGGTGATGCAAGGTTATGTATCGATTACCCCGTTGCAGCTTGATCGCACTTTCAGTGATGCCTTCAGTAGTCTCGATGGCTGGCTCGAGGGGCTGCGTTGATGGCGCGTGAACAAGACGACCTGCTGCGCCGTGGCATCGGGATGACCTCGCAGCGTACCCGCGAGCGTTTGATCCAGCGCCTGTACGAAGAAGGGCTGTCGAACGCCCAGGTGCTGGAAGTCATCCGGCGTACACCACGCCACCTGTTTGTCGACGAAGCCCTGGCGCATCGGGCCTATGAAGACACCGCATTGCCCATCGGCCACAACCAGACCATTTCGCAGCCTTATATGGTCGCGCGCATGAGTGAGCTGTTGCTGGCGGCGGGGCCGTTGGACAAGGTGCTGGAGATCGGCACCGGTTCGGGCTACCAGACTGCCGTGCTGTCGCAACTGGTGGAGCGGGTGTTCTCGGTGGAGCGCATCAAGGTCCTGCAGGACCGCGCCAAGGAGCGTCTGGTGGAGCTCAACCTGCGTAACGTGGTGTTTCGCTGGGGCGATGGCTGGGAAGGCTGGCCGGCGCTGGCGCCGTATAACGGCATCATCGTTACCGCCGTTGCTACCGATGTACCGCAGGCGTTGCTGGATCAACTGGCACCTGGCGGGCGGTTGGTTATCCCGGTGGGCTCCGGCGAAGTGCAACAATTGATGCTCATTATCCGGGAAGACGAAGGCTTTTCCCGGCACGTACTGGGCGCCGTGCGCTTTGTACCGTTGCTCAATGGCCCGCTGGCCTGATCATTTATTCGCAAACAGTGAATTCTGTGGGTGGGGATGTGTCTTACAGCGGGGCTTATAGAGTCAACATGATGGGAAACCGGGTTTAAACATGATGAATTTTTCGTTTCAGTCGTGTGCCGGTAAAAATCCAATGCCCAGTTATACTTGCGTCATATTTCAAGCCTGATACAGGCGTTCATGTTCAGCCACCACAAAGGGAGCGGCGGGTGAGTCTCACAGGTCCTGCGCAGCGTATGAGTAAAACAAGCTTTCAGCGACTGGTGCTTGGCCTTGTCTTGAGTTCCTTATTGGCGGCCTGTTCGAGCACGCCATCGAGCGGTGCACGGGTGGTTGACCGCAATAAAGCAGCGCCGCAAAAACCGACGGTCACCACCGGGCAGTATGTAGTGCGAAAGGGGGACACGATGTTCTCGATCGCCTTCCGTTACGGCTGGGATTACAAGGCGCTCGCAGCTCGTAACAATATTCCTGTGCCCTATACGATACATCCAGGTCAGACCATTCGTTTCGATGGGCGCACCGGTTCAACGCCTACGACAGTTGTGACAAATTCCGGATCTTCGCCGTCGTCCTCGAGCAAAACCACGATCATTACCCGGCCTGCAGGCACCGCCGCGCCTACCGTTGCGAGCAAACCGGCGCCTGCGCCGTTGCCGCCTGCAGGGCCTGCCCCGACCGGTTGGGGATGGCCTTCAAACGGGGTGTTAATTGGAAAATTCTCTTCAAACGGTAGTTTGAATAAAGGCATTGATATCGCCGGGGATTTGGGACAGCCTGTTTTAGCTGCGTCTGATGGGACAGTGGTGTACGCCGGGAGTGGTTTGCGGGGCTACGGCGAACTGGTCATCATCAAACACAGCGATACCTACGTCAGTGCTTACGGTCACAACCGCAGGCTGTTGGTTCGGGAGGGGCAGCAAGTCAAAGTCGGACAGACAATTGCCGAAATGGGGTCAACTGGTACAGACCGGGTGAAACTGCACTTTGAGATTCGCCGCCAAGGGAAACCTGTAGATCCGCTGCAATTCCTTCCCCGTCGTTGATGTGTTGCACAGCCTGTTCCCTCACGTAGAAGGAACAGGCTCCAGCGTTGCCAAGGATAGAGGCGTCGCTTGAGCTTGAGGTCGAACTCACCAAAGGACTATAACAATGGCTCTCAGTAAAGAAGCGCCGGAGTTTGACATCGACGATGAGGTTCTCCTTGAAATGGAGATACTCACCGAAAAGGAATCGATGTCGAATGATGAAGGGTCTGCTACACCTTCAGTTCGCACCAAATCCAAGAACTCCACCGCGTTAAAGCAACACAAGTACATTGACTACACGCGGGCGCTCGACGCAACGCAGCTGTACCTCAATGAAATCGGCTTTTCCCCTCTGCTCACTCCCGAAGAAGAAGTCCATTTTGCGCGCTTGTCGCAAAAAGGCGATCCGGCTGGGCGCAAACGCATGATTGAAAGTAACTTGCGCCTGGTGGTGAAAATCGCCCGACGCTACGTCAATCGTGGGCTGTCGCTGTTGGACCTGATCGAGGAGGGTAACCTGGGCTTGATCCGGGCGGTGGAGAAGTTCGACCCTGAGCGGGGCTTCCGCTTTTCGACCTATGCCACTTGGTGGATTCGTCAGACCATCGAACGGGCGATCATGAATCAGACCCGCACGATCCGGTTGCCGATCCATGTGGTCAAGGAGCTCAACGTCTACCTGCGGGCGGCGCGTGAGCTGACACAAAAACTCGATCATGAACCTTCGCCTGAAGAGATCGCCAACCTGCTGGAAAAGCCGGTAGGCGAGGTTAAGCGCATGCTCGGCCTGAACGAGCGCGTGTCTTCGGTCGATGTCTCGCTGGGTCCGGATTCGGATAAAACCCTGCTGGACACCCTGACGGATGATCGTCCGACGGATCCTTGCGAACTGTTGCAGGACGATGATCTTTCCCAAAGCATTGACCAGTGGCTGTCTGAGCTCACGGACAAGCAGCGTGAAGTGGTGATTCGCCGCTTCGGCCTGCGCGGCCATGAGAGCAGTACCCTGGAGGACGTAGGCCTGGAGATCGGTCTGACTCGTGAGCGGGTGCGGCAGATCCAGGTAGAGGGCCTCAAGCGCTTGCGTGAGATCCTGGAGAAGAATGGCTTATCGAGTGAGTCGTTGTTCCAATAAGTGACGCGGGACTAAGTGTGGGAGCGGGCTTGCTCGCGAATGCGGAGTGTCAGTCGACAGATGTGCCGACTTATCCATCGCATTCGCGAGCAAGCCCGCTCCCACATTTTTTGTGCCCGGCATTACGTCTGCGTGAGGATCAAATTACGGGCATAAAAAAACCCCGCTTTTGAGGGCGGGGTTTTTTCGACTAAGTCAGTACAAGTTAGATAACTTGAACTTCTTCAGCTTGCATGCCTTTCTGACCGCGGGTAGCGATGAAAGAAACCTGTTGGCCTTCTTTCAGGCTTTTGAAGCCGTCGGATTGGATAGCTTTGAAGTGAACGAACAGGTCGTCACCGGATTGTGGAGTGATGAAGCCGAAGCCTTTTTCATCGTTGAACCACTTAACGGTACCAGTTTGGCGATTAGACATGGTGTATCTCCTTGGACAAAGTTAACTGCGACTCAGGAAAAGCCCTGGCCGAGACTGAGTGCAAAGAGCAGGAAAAATTCTTGGAGATGGTTGGATCGAAATTCAACATATCGTGTAGAGATTCTCAGTGACACAAGCAGCACAGTGGCGCCACCTTAACCCTTTTTCCGGAACGTGCCAATGGTATTTCCGAAGGTTTCTCTATTTTCGTGACTGGCGGTGGTATTTACAGTCACAGGGGACCGCACTATAAGCCCCGGCCCTGTTGGCTGCGGCTTGCAGCAGCCGGTGCATTCATCAAGAAAAGCCCCGCGCCCTTTGAACCCCGCAGCCGGCCCCGGTAAGATGCCCAACAGAATTTTTCAACCTCGCTATTCAGGACACCCGCCATGAGCATCAAATCGGACAAGTGGATTCGCCGCATGGCGCAAGAGCACGGCATGATCGAACCGTTCGTTGAACGCCAGATCCGTGGCGCCGGCGACGCTCCGGTGATTTCGTACGGTGTTTCCAGCTATGGCTACGACGTGCGTTGCGCCGATGAATTCAAGGTGTTCACCAATATCAACTCGGCGATTGTCGACCCGAAGAACTTCGACGAGAAGAGCTTCGTCGACGTCAAGAGCGACGTGTGCATCATCCCGCCAAACTCCTTCGCCCTGGCGCGCACTGTGGAGTTTTTCCGCATCCCGCGTGACGTGCTGACCATCTGCCTGGGTAAAAGCACCTACGCGCGCTGCGGCATTATCGTCAACGTGACGCCGCTTGAGCCCGAGTGGGAAGGTCACGTGACCCTGGAGTTCTCCAACACCACCACGTTGCCGGCCAAGATCTACGCCAATGAAGGCGTGGCACAGATGCTGTTCCTGCAGTCCGACGAGGCTTGTGAAGTCTCCTACAAGGACCGCGCCGGCAAGTATCAGGGCCAGCGTGGCGTCACACTCCCACGCGCTTGATCGAAAGGTCTTACACGTTAAGGGAATTAGTCTGCGGGAAGTGACTCTATTGGGTGTACTGCCTCGGTGCGTGCAAAACGCGCCGAGCCACGCTTGAGGAGTACTTTATGAAGATCGACCCGCGAATCAGCGCCGAACTCGCCCGGCTTGAACCCAACCAGATTGGTGTTCTGGCCTGGTCCCTGATGGCCGACCCTGCGTATGCAGGCGGCATCCCTGGTCAACCTGATCAAGATTGGCCGCAACCGCCCACCGAGCCTGGTGAACCGACGCTCCCCGATGAGCCGCCACCCGCGCCTGTCGCCTGATCGTTCAGGGCAGGAGACATGGCCGGTTCTTCAGCACACCGGCCATACGTCCTCATCGCCGATCACAAAGATCTGCCGATCGTCGCGCTGTTCCACTGAATAACCCCCGGTAAAGGCGCCAAACGCCGGCAGTAGGCTGATCTGCGACCCGAGCTGAAAGCACGGCAGGCGCAAGCTCTGCCGGCCCCGGCCGCGCAATCGATAGACCGGGTGCACGTGCCCCGCCAGTACATGGTGGCTGGCATGCGCGTCCGGTTCGTGTTGCAGGGCGAACGGCCCCATCAGCAAAGGCTCTGGCACCACCTCAATGCCCAAGTCGGCCGGTGGGTCACCTGCGCGTTTATCGTGATTGCCGCGAATCAGCGTCAGGCTCAGGTCGCGATTGCGCTCACGCCAGGCTCTCAAGGCGCTCAGCGTGCCGCTGGCGTGAGAGCCGGGGCCGTGCAGGAAGTCACCGAGAAAGATCACCTGCTCGCACGGCAAGGCCGATAACAGCCGGTCCAGGCGTTGCAGGTTTTCAGTCGTGGTGCCTTGGGGCACCGGTTGCCCAAGGCTGCGGTAGGCGGAGGCTTTGCCAAAATGCACGTCGGCAATCAGCAGGCACCGACGTGAGGGCCAGTACACGGCCTTTTCCGGCAGCAGCCACAGCTCTTCTCCCTCAAGCATTACCGAACAGTGCATCAGCGTTTCCCGTTATCTGCGACTTTTTCCAGGTCCTTGACCATCCGTGCAATGCGCTCCGAAAGTTTCTCCGAACTCATGCTCTCGCGCATCCGCTCAACCAGCAGTGGGAAGGCCAGCGGTGTAGGCCGTTCGATCAGGTGCAGGTCCAGTTTCAGCGCGGCCAGATGGCGCAATGTCTGTTCCAGCCGACGAATATCCAACTCATCACGCAGGACTTCTTCCCCCGCCTGGGTCAGCAGCAGGTTCTGCGGGTCATATTGCTTGAACACTTCAAAAAACAACCCGCTGGAGGCCTGAACCTGCCGCGTGCTTTTTGGCGCACCGGGGTAACCTGCGAACACCAGCCCGGCGATGCGCGCGATCTCGCGAAAGCGCCTAAGGGCCAGTTCCCCGGCATTCAGGCTGGCTATAACGTCGGTCAGCAAATTTTGCGGACTCAACAACGCTTCGTTCAGCAGCAATGGCCAATCCACCGGCGTGGCACTCAACAGCTCCAGCCCGTAATCATTCACCGCAATCGAAAAGGTCACCGGCTGCTGTTGGCTGACCCGCCACGCCAGCAGGCTGGCCAGGCCCAGATGCACTTGGCGTCCGGCGAAGGGGTAAAGAAACACGTGCCATCCCTCCCGCGACTTCAGGGCTTCGGCCAGCAAATGCGTGCGCGTCGGCAGGCCCGACCAGCGCAACTGGGTTTGCAGCAAGGGTTGCACCGCCTGCATTTCCGGGCCGTCAAAATGCCCGTGCGCCGCCGCATCAAAACGCTCGACCACCGCCTGCGCCAGCTCGTTGGAAAGCGGCATGCGCCCGCCATTCCAACGCGGCACGGCGGCCCTTTTCGCGGTGCTGCGACGCACGTAAGCAGTCATGTTTTCCACGCGCACCAGTTCCAGCAAACGCCCGGCAAACAGGAAACCATCACCGGGTTTGAGCCGTGCGATAAAGCCTTCCTCGACACTGCCCAGGTTCTTGCCACCGCCGCCCTTGCTCCAGAATTTCAGCTGGATACTCGCGTCACTGACGATGGTGCCTACGCTCATGCGATGGCGCCGCGCCAGGCGTGCATCCGGCACGCGCCACACGCCGTGCTCATCGGGCTCCACGCGGCGGTAATCCGGGTAAGCCGTCAGCGACAATCCGCCATGGCGCACAAAACCCAACGCCCAGGCCCAGTCGGCTTGCGTGAGGTCACGGTAAGCCCAGGCCCCGCGCACTTCCGCCAGCAGCGCGTCCGGCGTAAAGCCTCCGCCCAGCGCCATGCTCACCAAATGCTGTACGAGCACGTCCAGCGGCTTGTAAGGCGATTCACGGGCTTCGATGCGCCGTTGGGCGATCGCGTCCTGGGCGGCGGCCGCTTCCACCAGCTCCAGGCTGTGGGTCGGCACCAGCGTCACCCGGGACGGCCGCCCTGGTGCGTGGCCGGAGCGTCCGGCGCGCTGCATCAAGCGCGCCACGCCTTTGGCCGAGCCGATTTGCAGCACGCGCTCCACCGGCAGAAAATCCACGCCCAAGTCCAGGCTGGAGGTGCACACCACCGCTTTGAGCTGGCCGTCTTTCAAGGCTCGCTCCACCCAGTCGCGCGTTTCGCGCGAGAGTGAGCCGTGGTGCAGCGCGATCACGCCCGCCCAATCCGGGCGCGCCTCGAGCAACGCCTGGTACCAGATCTCCGACTGCGCCCGCGTATTGGTGAACACCAGGCAACTGCTGCTGGAGTCAA
This sequence comes from Pseudomonas sp. HT11, assembly GCF_044875395.1. Classification (NCBI taxonomy): domain Bacteria; kingdom Pseudomonadati; phylum Pseudomonadota; class Gammaproteobacteria; order Pseudomonadales; family Pseudomonadaceae; genus Pseudomonas; species Pseudomonas sp. HT11. The sequence goes on from NZ_CP173217.1 coordinate 1,455,481, forward strand.
CTTCGGCGACGACTTGCGGCAACATCTTCAAACCAATATGCCCGGCCCAGGGAAAACGCTCGGTGGTAGGCGGTAACAAGGTATCAACCTGCAGCGTTTTGGCCGTTTGCCCCTGCACGTTGATCCCGCCACCTTGTGGGACCAAAACCTCCAGTGCGTGAGCCTGATTACCCAACGTCGCCGAAATTCCCCACACCATCAGTTCCGGATGCCAACGCCGCAAGCGCGCCAGCGCCAGTTGCAGCTGCACGCCACGCTTGTTGCCGATCAGTTCATGCCATTCATCCACGATGACCATGCGCAAGTGCGCCAGGCTCGATTCACTGTCGGCACGCGCCAGCATCAACGTAAGACTTTCCGGCGTGGTAACCAGCGCGGTGGGCTGGCGGCGGGTTTGGCGTGCGCGTTCGCTGCTGCTGGTATCGCCGGTGCGCAGGCCGACGCTCCAGGGAATCTGCAGGGCCGCCAGCGGCGCTTCAAGGGCGCGTGCAGTGTCGGCGGCCAGCGCGCGCATGGGTGTAATCCACAGCACCGTCAGCGGCTCAGCCGGCGGTTTGCGTTTGCCGGTGGCGGGCGGGCGAGTGATGGCGAAACGGTTGAGGGCGGCAAACCACAGTGCATAGGTTTTACCCGCGCCGGTGCTGGCATGCAGCAAGCCTGACTGACCCTGCTTGACCGCCGCCCATACCGCTTTCTGAAAGGCGAACGGTTTCCAGCCCTTGGCGGCAAACCAGTTTTTTGCGAAGTCGAGGGGTTTTGCCATGGATGGGCTGACGCTCTGGAGGCTCTCATTCAGAGACCCTCCAGGCGCCGCAAAGGTTTACTTCAAATTGCCGCTCAAAAACTGCTGCAGGCGCTCGCTCTTCGGATTGCCCAGCACATCCGCAGGCGCACCTTGCTCTTCCACCAGGCCCTTGTGCAGGAACAGCACCTGGCTCGACACCTTGCGCGCAAAGCTCATTTCGTGGGTGACCATGATCATGGTGCGGCCTTCCTCGGCCAGCCCCTGGATCACCTTCAATACTTCACCGACCAGCTCCGGGTCGAGGGCCGAGGTCGGCTCGTCGAACAGCATCACCTCCGGCTCCATGGCCAGGGCGCGGGCGATGGCCACCCGTTGCTGTTGGCCACCAGACAAAAACGCCGGGTATTGATCGGCCACGCGCGCCGGCAAGCCGACTTTGTCGAGGTAGCGACGGGCGCGGTCTTCGGCGTCCTTCTTGCTGCAACCCAGCACCCGACGCGGCGCCATGGTGATGTTTTCCAGCACGCTCATGTGGCTCCACAGGTTGAAATGCTGGAACACCATCGCCAGCCGTGTGCGCAGGCGTTGCAGCTCGGCGTCGTCGGCCACGCGCATGCCGTGGCGGTCGCTGACCATGCGGATTTGCTGGCCGTCGAGGGTCATCGCGCCGTCGTTGGGGGTTTCCAGAAAGTTGATGCAGCGCAAAAAGGTGCTTTTGCCCGAACCGCTGGCGCCGATCAAACTGATCACATCACCGGTCTTGGCCTTGAGCGAGACACCTTTGAGCACTTCATTGTCGCCATAGCTTTTATGCAGGCCTTCAACGGTCAATTTGTACATGGGGCGTGCATCCTCAAGGCGAAAGTAGGTAGCCGCTGCGGTAGGCTTCATGGCCTGCGACATGGCTGATCACCATGCCGGCCGTGGCCATGCGCCGCAGCGAACGGGCGTAAAGCAGGCCGGCGCTTTTACAGTGCACGGGCGTTACGCGGTCAGTAAGGGGGTCGATGATTTCGGCGATCAATTGCCCGGCTTCCAGGTATTCACCGGGCAAGGCGCTGAAGACCAGCAAACCGCCAACGGGCGTGGTCACAGGCTCGACGCCCGCCAGTGGGGTGGCCGGGTAGGGCAATGGGGGCAGTGGCGCCGCGGTGCCTTCAATCGCGCCGAAGTGGATCAGGTAGTCGATGATCGCCTGGCAGTCGAGGCGGGCCAGGCCGTGGTTGACGTCGCCCTGGCCGCGCAGCTCGACGGTCACCGAAAAGCTGCCCATGGGAATCGGGAAGCGCTCGCCAAAGCGTTGCTGCAACTGCCACCACACCAGGGTGAAACATTCATCGAAGGACTGCCCGCCGGAATCGGTGGCAAGCAAGTTGGCTTCCGAGCCGATGTAGCGTGCCAGCGGCTCCACCTGCGGCCAGGCTTCGGGCGTGGTGTACAAGTGCGCCACGGCTTCGAAGTCGCAATGCAGGTCAAGCACCATGTCGGCATCGCAGGCCAGGCGTTGCAGCACCAGGCGTTGGGATTGCAACTGGGTGTCGGCCGATTGCCGGGCGAGGGCATTGGACAGCGCGGCACGGATCAAACGGGCGTTGTGCTGCGCGTCATCCCCCAGCAAATACTCGACCTGGTTACCCACCTCTTCACTGAGGTCGACAAACCGGCGGTTGAAATTCTGTCCGCTTTCCAGCTCGTAGCGGCCCAGCGGAATATCCATCAACACTTGCTCCAGGCCCACCGGGTTGGCAATTGGCACCAACACGATTTCGCTGCGCAGCCTGCCGGCCGCCGCCAACTCGGCGAGGCGGGCCTTGAGGTGCCAGGCCACCAGCATGCCCGGCAGTTCGTCGGCATGCAGCGATGACTGGATGTAGACCTTGCCTTCAGCCTGTTCCGGGCCGAAGTGGAAACTGTGAATCTGCCGCGCCGTGCCTGGCACCGGCGCGATCAGATCATGTACCTGATGACGCATGACGACTCCTTAATGGCTCGGCCCGAGAAAGGCCAGCCAGCGGCGCTCCGCCAGACGAAACAGCCCGACCAGCGCAAAGGTCACGGTCAGGTAGATCAGCGCAGCGATGCCAAATGATTGAAAGGTCATGTACGTGGCCGAGTTGGCGTCCCGGGCCACCTTGAGAATGTCCGGCACCGTCGCGGTGAATGCCACGGTGGTCGAGTGCAGCATCAGGATCACTTCATTGCTGTAGTACGGCAACGAGCGGCGCAGCGCCGACGGCATGATCACATAGGCATAGAGCTTCCAGCCGCTCAGGCCGTAAGCCTTGGCTGCCTCGACTTCGCCATGCGCCATGCTGCGGATCGCCCCGGCAAAAATCTCGGTGGTGTAGGCGCAGGTGTTCAGGGCGAAGGCGAGGATGGTGCAGTTCATCGCATCCCGAAAGAACGCGTCCAGCACCGGTTGCGCCCTTACGGCCGCAATGCTGTAGATCCCGGTGTAGCAGATCAGCAGCTGGATATAGAGCGGCGTGCCGCGAAACAGGTAGGTGTAAAACTGCACCGGCCAGCGGATGTAGCGTTTGCGCGACACGCGGGCGATGGACAGCGGGATCGACACCACAAAGCCAATCACCAGCGCTGCGCTGAGCAGCCACAGGGTCATTGCCAGCCCGGTGATGTGCTGGCCGTCGCTATAAAGGAAGGGGCGCCAGTATTGCTGCAGAAGTTCGATCATCGCACGGCCTCCCGGGACCCAGCGGAGTAACGGCGCTCAAGCCAGCGCAGGACGACATTGGACGCGCTGGTGATCAGCAGGTAGATCAACGCGGCGATGACCAGGAAGTAAAACAGTTGGTAGGTGCTCTTGCCGGCGTCTTGAGCGGCCTTGACCAGGTCCGCCAGGCCGATGATCGACACCAGCGCCGTGGCCTTGAGCATCACCATCCAGTTGTTGCCGATGCCCGGCAGGGCAAAGCGCATCATCTGCGGGAAGGTCACGAAGCGAAACCGCTGCCCGCGCGTGAGCCCGTAGGCGGTCGCCGCTTCCAGCTGGCCCCGCGGCACGGCGAGGATCGCACCGCGAAAGGTCTCGGTGAAGTAGGCACCGTAGATGAAGCCCAGGGTGATAACCCCAGCGCTGAATGGGTCTATCTCGATGTAGTCCCATTCCATGAAGTCGGTAAAACCGGTCAGCCAGATTTGCAGGCTGTAGAAAATCAGCAACATCAGCACCAGGTCAGGCACGCCGCGAATCAAGGTGGTGTAGAGCTGGGCGGGGACGCGGATCAGGCTGACGCTGGACAGTTTCGCGCTGGCGCCGAGCAAGCCGAGCAGGACGCTGACGGCCAGGGAGGCGACCGACAGTTTCACGGTCATCCACGTACCTTGCAGCAACAGCGGGCCGAACCCCTTCAAACTGAAGGCACTCAGCCCCAGGGTTTGCAAAAGATCTTCAAACATGAATTCAGGACCTATGGCGATAAAAAAGCGCCCACCTCAAACAGGTGGGCGCCAGGGTGTTATTTACCGCTGTACAGGTTCAGATCGCCGAAGTGTTTCTTCTGGATGGTGGCGTAGGTGCCATCATCGTGTAACGCTTTGATACCTTTATCGAGCAAGGCCTTGAGGTCTTTGTTACCTTTTTTGATACCGACCGCCGTTTTGGATGGCAGCAATGGGTCGTCGATGGCCTTGCTGACTTCGTAGTCAGCGCCTGCCGGCGACTTCAAAAAGCCCAGTTCGGCTTGCAGCATGTCTTGCACCGAAGCGTCGAGACGACCGGACGTCAGGTCGGCATACACCTGGTCCTGGTTGGCGTAGGCCTTGGTGGTCACGCCGGCTTTGTCCAGCACCGCCTTGGCGTAGGCTTCCTGGATGGTGCCTTGCTCGTAGCCCACGGTTTTGCCCTTGAGGGACTCAGGCGTGGAGAAGTTCGCGCCTTTTTTGAACACCAGGGACGTCGGGCCGGAGAACAGCTCGTTGGAGAAGTCGATCGCCTTTTCACGGGCTTCGGTCACGGTCATCGAGGAAATCACGCCGTCGAACTTGTTGGCGTTCAGGCCTGGAATCATGCCGTCGAAGTCACTTTCAACCCACTTGCACTTGACCTTCAGCTCGGCGCAGATCGCATTGCCCAGGTCGATATCGAAGCCTACCAGGCTGCCGTCAGCGGCCTTGGATTCGAACGGCGCGTAGGAAGGATCGACACCAAAACGCAATTCCTTGTATTCCTTGGCTGTGGCAACACCAGCAGCCATGCACAGAGCCAGTGCAGAAAGGGTCAGCAATGCTTTTTTCATTATGTAATCCCTGGAAACCAAGATAAGCGCTTGTGGCGCGTTTAGGACTGTTACTGAACGGTGTCAGACGGATCACGAGTAGCAATTTCTGCACCATAGTTCCGAATGACTGTTTTAAAAGGTGGGATAAGGGAGATGAGAGTGTAGGAGATGCCCGAAAATGGGCATTGATTTTTCAGTGCACCATTTTGGATCTTGACGCGAATCAGACGTGGGAGCGGGCTTGCTCGCGAATGCGGCGGGTCAGTCAATTCATCTGTCACTGGCCCACCGTATTCGCGAGCAAGCCCGCTCCCACATGAGGATGTATTTCAGGTCAGGAGGTCCTGCAGCGTGGCCAGGTTGTCCGCCTCATCCACCGCCTTATCCTGGCGCCACCGCAGCATTCTGGGAAACCGCACCGCAATCCCGCTCTTGTGGCGCTTGGACAGGGCTATCCCTTCAAACCCCAGCTCAAACACCATGCTCGGCGTCACACTGCTGACCGGCCCGAATTTCTCCACCGTGGTTTTGCGCACAATCGCGTCGACCTTGCGCATTTCCTCGTCAGTCAGGCCTGAATAGGCCTTCGCAAACGGCACCAGCGTGCGTTCGGTGCCGGGCGGGCCGTCCCACACCGCAAAGGTGTAGTCGCTATACAGGCTGGCGCGGCGCCCATGGCCACGTTGGGCGTAAATCAACACCGCGTCGACGCTGAACGGGTCGACTTTCCATTTCCACCACACGCCCATGTCCTTGGTGCGGCCCACGCCGTACAGGCCGTCCTTGGCCTTGAGCATCATGCCTTCCACGCCCAACTGGCGAGAGGCCTCGCGTTGCTGCGCAAGGTCTGCCCAAGAGGTACCCGTCAGCGAAGGAGATGGCAGCAGCACAGGCTGGTTGCACTGAGCAATCACCTGCTCGAGTTGGGTGCGGCGTTCGGCCTGGGTGTGATTGCGCCAATCGTCGCCCTCGAACTCCAGCAGGTCGTAGGCGAGGACGGCGACCGGTGCATCTTCAAGCACCTTTTTGCTCAAGGTCTTGCGGCCGATACGCTGTTGCAGCAGCGCAAAGGGTTGCACTGCGTCCTTCCACACCACGATTTCGCCGTCGATCACCGTGCCATCCGGCAGGCCGCTGACCAGGCTGTGCAGTTCGGGAAAACGCTCGGTGACCAGCTCTTCGCCCCGCGACCAGACCCACAGCCGGCCTTCACGCTTGACCAGCTGCGCGCGAATGCCGTCCCACTTCCATTCCACCTGCCAGTCGGCGGGAGAGCCGAGCAGGGCGTCGAATTGCTCCACCGGCTGCGACAACCCATGGGCCAGAAAAAACGGATAAGGCTGCCCGCCGCGTTGCGCGTGTTCGTCGGACGATTCGGCAGCGATCAGCTTGAGGTAGCCTTCAGGCGTAGGGCGATTGGACAGGTCGGTGTAGCCCACCAGGCGTTGCGCCACGCGCTTGCTGTCGAGGTCGGCCATCGCGGCGAGGGCGCGGGTGACCAGCAGTTTGGACACGCCGACGCGAAAGCTGCCGGTGATCAATTTGATACAGACCATCAGGCTCGGCTGATCCAACTGGGCCCACAGTGCGGGCAGGCGTTCGGCGAGTTCCAGAGGCGGCACACCCCGCAGGGGCAGCAGCTTTTCTTCGAGCCACACCGCCAGGCCATCTTCCGAGGTGTAGGTGGATTCGGGTAACAGCAGGGAAATGGTTTCGGCCAAATCGCCGACCGACTGGTAGCTCTCTTCAAATAACCACGGTTCGATACCTGAGGCTTCGGTGGCCATGTCGCGCAGCAGGCGCGTGGGCACCAGTTGCCGAGGCCGCCCGCCGGACAGGAAATACACGGCCCACGCTGCATCGTCGGGCGGGGCTTGGCGAAAGTACGCCTGCAACGCGGCGAGCTTGGCATTGCTGGACGTGGTGGCGTCGAGGTTGGCGTACAACTCGGCGAAGGCTTTCATGCGCTGGCCTCCTCTTCGTCATCGCCGTATTCGGTGGTGAAACCCTGGGCATCCAGGCCTTTTTCCCGCAGGTGACGCACCAGAACGCCGACAGAACCGTGGGTGACCATCACCCGCTCGGCGCCGGTCTGCTCGATGGCCCACAACAGCCCCGGCCAATCGGCGTGGTCCGAGAGCACAAAGCCACGGTCCACACCGCGCCGCCGCCGCGTACCGCGCAGGCGCATCCAGCCGCTGGCGAACGCGTCGCTGTAGTCGCCGAAACGCTTGATCCAACTGCTTCCGCCTGCGGACGGCGGGGCGATGATCAGCGCTTGGCGCAGCAACGGGTCGGTCTTTTTGAAGTCGCCGGCGTAGAGGGTTTCGGGGATGTAGATGCCGGCTTCGCGGTACACGCGGTTCAAGGGTTCGACCGCGCCATGGCTGAGGATCGGGCCAATGCTGGCGTCGATGCCATGCAGGATGCGCTGGGCCTTGCCGAACGAATAACAGAACAACACGCTGGCCTTGCCGGCGGCGATATTGGCCTGCCACCAGTCATTGATCCCGGCGAAAATCTGCGCCTGGGGCTGCCAGCGGTAGATCGGCAGGCCGAACGTGGATTCGGTAATAAAGGTGTGGCAGCGCACCGGTTCGAAGGGTGCGCAGGTGCCGTCGGGCTCGACTTTGTAGTCGCCGGAGGCGACCCAGACTTCGCCCTGGTATTCCAGCCGCACCTGGGCTGAACCCAGCACGTGCCCGGCAGGGTGAAAACTCAGGGTCACGCCGTGGTGCACGAGTTTTTCGCCATAGGCCAGGGTTTGCAGATTGATGTCCTGGCCCAGGCGCGAGCGCAAGATGCCTTCACCGGGCGCGGCGGCCAGGTAGTGCTCGTTGCCGGTGCGGGCGTGGTCGCCGTGGGCGTGGGTGATGACCGAGCGTTCCACCGGCCGCCATGGGTCGATGTAAAAATCTCCGGCGGGGCAGTAGAGGCCTTCGGGCCGGGCGATGACAAGGTCCATGGGCGTGCCGGGGGCGATGGGCTTATCAGGTATGAGGGGACGGTGGGGCGAGAAGTTCTATCGGAATGCATAAGGTCAATGTGGGAGCGGGCTTGCTCGCGAAGGCGGTGGTTCAGCCAACTATTCAGTGACTGATCGACCGCCTTCGCGAGCAAGCCCGCTCCCACATTTTTGATCCGGTTTCTTCAGTGAGAAACCGGGTTACTTGCCGGGTGTGAGGGTCAAGCGGGTTTTCCCATACACCTTGTCAAAGTTCTGCGGCTGCATCGGGAAGCTCAGGTATTGCGCCTTGAGCGACGGGTCGATGCCGTTCGCATAATTCGGGCTGGCCGGGTTGCCGGACTGACCAATGCCGCCCTGGCCCATCATCGGTTCAATCTGGCCGAAGTCGACAATCATGCGCAGCGCCGGCACCTGGGTGGTGGTGAAGTCCTGGCCCCAGCGGTAGGGCGCCGGGTTCAGGGTGTTGTGGTCGCCGCCGCTGGCGAACGGGCCGCGAATCACCTGGCCGTTGGTGTTTTTCCACGTGATGGTGTGCAGCTTGCCCCACTGCCAGGCCTTGTGGTCGGCGCCCAATTGGCTGTCGCCGGTCGTGATCGCGGCGGCCAGGCTGCGGGCCAGGATCGCCGGCTTGTCTTCTTTTTGCGCAGTGCGCACGTCGTCCCAGAACGGGCTGTCTTCGCGGCCCAGCAAATGGTCGGCGTTGGCGGAGTAGGACAGGTTGGCGTTGCTGATAAAGGCTTTCCAGCTGGCGCTGTTTTCCGGGCCGAGTTCGTCGAGGAAGATCTGCTTGGTGCTTTCCTGCAGGAACAGCTCGTAGATCGCCGCGTCGGCAGACGTTGGCGCCAGTCGGCCATCAAACGCCATCAGGCGATTCAGCGCCTCGCGGGCCTTGGTCGCGTCAGCCGCCGGCAGCGCATCAATCGCCTGTTTCAATGGCTGGGCCATGCCCGGTGCCTGGAACATGGTCTTGAGCTTGGCGGCGAAGGGGGTGGTCTGGTCGTATTGCATGGCGATCATGCTGCGGCTGTCATGCTTGCCGGCGTTGGCCAGCTGCGCCAGGCGTTCGCTGCGCTCCGGTGCATCCCAGGAATTGGACAGTTGCATGCCATAACCGCGTGGCGCGGTGCGCTGGTTGGCGGTGCCGATCCAGCCTTGGGCCGGGTCCTGATCGTACGGGTGCAGCATCGCGTCGGCGTAGCCGTCCCAGTCAAAGCGCGCGTCCCAGCCCGGCGACGGCAGCAGGCCTTCGCCTTCGCGGCGGTTGGGGAAGCGGCCGGTGACTTGCCAGCCGATATTGCTGGCGTCGGCGAAGATCATGTTCAGGGCGATGGCGCGGATTTCCCGGGTCGCGTCCGACGCCTTGCCGGCGTTTTGCGCACGGGACAGGTCGAAAAACGCGTCCAGGCTCTTGTCGTCCTTGAAGTCGGCGGTTTGCAGGGCCAGGCCGAAACCGCTTGTCAGCGCCTGGCTGCTGTTGAGCAGGGCGCCGTGGCGAGTTTCGTAGACCACTTCACGCAGTGGCCGCTGGCCTTTGGCGAAGTAGGTTTCGTTACGCACGGTGGCCGGCAGCCATTTGCCGTTGTTCTCGTAGTACAACGCGTTGCCTTGGCGTTTGACCTTTTCCAGGAACAGGTCTTGGGTGTCGCCCTTGACCGCGCTCATGCTCCACGCGACTTTGCCGTTGAAGCCGGACAACAGGGTCGGCAGACCGGCAATCGAGGCGCCGACTGCCTGGTATTTGGGCGCACGGATCTGCACGTAGTTCCACGGCGATGGCGCTTGCGGCTGGGCGGCAAGGTCGCTGGCCAGCAGGCTTTTGCCGCTGCGGCTGCGTTGCGGGCCGATGGCCCAGTTGTTGGAGGTGGTGACCGCCAGGGCGTTGAGGCTGTTCAACTGCTGGCCAACGCTTTCCAGGCCCGCAAGGCCTGTGATCTGGCCCAGGTTCACGCCCTTGAGCTTGTCGGCCTCGTCCGCCGGGATTGGCTCATCCGGCGCGCTTGGCGTGAGCCAGGCGAGCTTGTCGACGCCGACTTTCTGCGCCAGCACCAACGAGGAGAGTTCTTCTTGCAGGTTGCTCGATTCGCTGAAATTCAACAGGCAGAACAACAGCGCCGAATCTTCCGGTTTCCAGTACTCGGGCTTGTAGCCGGTCTGGGCCAGGTCCGGCGGCAGCTTGTCGCGGTAGCGGAACAGGTAGGCGTTGACGCCGCGGGCATACACTTCAAAGAAGCGCTTGAGGCGCGGCGACGACGCGTTGTACAGCTCGCCGGCGCTTTTTTTCAGGTTGACCGCGCGCATGAAGCGGTCGACATCCAGCACCTCCGGCCCGGACATTTCCGCCAGACGGCCCTGGGCCAGCAGGCGCAAGGTGACCATCTGCGTGATGCGGTCGCTGGCGTGCACGTAACCGAGGCTGAACAGCGCGTCATGGAAGGTGTTGCTTTCGATCAGCGTCATGCCCTGGGCATTGCGGCGTACCGACACGTTCTGTGCCAGGCCTTTGATCGGCTGCACGCCGGCAACGGGCGGCAGGGTGTCCTGGGTGCTCTGGAGCTGGCAACCGGCCAGGCTTAATGCACTGGCCACTGCCGCGGCAACGCCGAACCGGGGAAGAAAATGTGAGAGGGCTGGCGAGGCCATGGCAAAGCTCCTGCGGGGGGTAGCGTCATTAAAGGCGCTACGTTAGTGAGCGCGGCGAAACGACGCAAGCAGGAGTTTGGGTTAAGCACGAGAACTTGAGACGAATAGAGATCAATGTGGGAGTCGGGCTTGCCCGCGATGCAGGCACCGCGGTTTTTCATGTGTACCGAGGTGATGCTATCGCAGGCAAGCCAGCTCCCACAGAGATCAGGCTTTAGGCGGATTCACTTTCTGCACCAGCTCATACGCCCGAACTGTCGCCGGGCGTTCCTTGATGCTGTTGAACCAACGCTGCACGTGGGGGAAGTCCTCCAGGCGCTGGCTTTGCCACTTGTGGGAAACGATCCACGGGTAGATCGCCATGTCGGCAATGCTGTAGTCCTCGCCCGCCACGAAGGCGCGGTCCGCCAGGCGCCGGTCCAGCACGCCATACAGGCGCGCGGTTTCATCGACGTAACGCTTGATCGCGTAGGGGATTTTTTCCGGTGCGAACTGGCTGAAGTGATGATTCTGCCCGGCCATTGGCCCCAGCCCGCCCATTTGCCAGAACAGCCACTGCAATGCCTCCTGGCGACCGCGCAGGTCTTTGGGGAGGAACTGGCCGGTTTTTTCCGCGAGGTACAGCAAGATGGCGCCGGATTCAAACAGTGAAATCGGCGCGCCGCCGTCGCTCGGGCTTTGGTCGACGATGGCCGGGATACGGTTGTTGGGAGCAATTTTCAGGAAGTCTGGTTTGAACTGGTCGCCCTGGCCGATGTTGATCGGGTGCACCTTGTAGGGCAAACCGGCTTCTTCCAGAAACAGTGAAACTTTGTGACCGTTGGGGGTAGTCCAGTAATACAGGTCGATCATGAAGCTCTCCAAATGAGCGAATGCCTGCAGGTATAGGTGATGATCCAAGGGCAATAATTCAATCAAACATTTGCGTCTAACCTTAGAAGCGTTTCACACAGCCCCATCGACCAGCACCTGCAACGACTGCTGCGAGCACCGTTCAATGCGCACCCGCACGCCGTAAACGTCGGCAAACAGCGCCGGGTCAAGCACCTCATCCGCTACGCCACTGGCGTACAAGCGGCCCTGGCGCAGCACGGCAATGTGGTCGGCAAACCGCGCGGCGAGGTTGATGTCGTGCAGCACCACCACGGCGATCAGGTTGTGTTCGCGCACCAGCCCACGCACGCAGTCCATGACCTTCAACTGGTAATTGAGGTCGAGGGCGCTGGTGGGCTCGTCGAGCAACATCACCTGTGGGCGGCGCGCGATGAGTTGGGCGAGGCTGACCAGTTGGCGTTGGCCACCGGACAAAGTGCTTAACAGTTGATCGGCCAGGTGTGCGATGCCGATGCGTTGTAACGCCTCAAACGCTTCACGCAGACAGGCCTCGCTGGACAAGGGAATGCCTTCGACATGGGCCACGCGCAATGCGGCGATCACGCTTTCCATCACACTGAGGCTCAGGCCCGGCGGCAGGTTTTGCGGCATGTACGTGACGCGGCGCGCCCGCTCGGCCACGGACATGGACGACAGGTCCAGTGCACCCAGCCTTACCACGCCTTGCATCTTTTCCAGCCCGGCCACGGCACGCAGCAAGGTCGACTTACCGGCGCCATTGGGGCCGATCAGCGCGGTCAGGCTGCCGTGGGGCAGGGTAGGCAAGCTCAGGTCATGCACGATTTGCCGCCGGCCATAACTGACGTTGGCGTTGTGCACCGATAAGCCCTGGTTCATAGCTGCCTCCCGCGCTTGAACACCAGCACCACGAAAATCGGCACGCCCACCAATGCGGTGACGATGCCGACCGGCACGATCACGCCCGGCATGATCAGCTTGCTGGCAATCGACGACAGCGCCAGCAGCAATGCGCCGGTCAAGGCGCTGGCGGGCAGCAGGAAGCGTTGGTCCTCACCCACCAGAATCCGCGCGATATGCGGACCGACCAGACCGATAAAACCGATGGTGCCTACAAACGCCACGGCTGTGGCCGACAACAAGCTGATGCGCAGCAACGAGAAAAACCGCAGGCGCTTCACGTCCACGCCAAAGCTTTGCGCGCGGTCTTCGCCCATGCGCAGCAGGGTCAGGCGCGGTGCGGCGGCGAAAGAAAACGGCATCACCACCGCCACGACCAACGCGAGGATGCCGAGCTTGTCCCAGTTGGCCCGGGTTACGCTGCCCAAGGTCCAGAACACCAGTTGCTGCAAGACATCTTCAGTGGCAACCAGTTGCAGCAGGGCCACGACCGCATTGCAACTGAACACCAGCGCGATGCCGAACAACACCAGGCTTTCCACGCCCGCGCCGCGCAGGCGCGACATGGCTTGCAGCAAAAATACCGAGGCCGCCGCGAAGATAAAGGCCGAGATGGAAATCGCCGTGTTGGCCGACACCCACAACGTGGTCACCGGAAACACGATGACCAGCGACGCGCCCAATGCGGCGGCCGACGACACGCCGAGGGTAAACGGGCTGGCCAGTGGGTTATTCAGGATCGCCTGCATCTCAGCCCCGGCCAGCGACAACGCGCAGCCCACCAGCACGGCCATCAGCGCGTAGGGCAAGCGCACATTCCAGATGATGACGTGGTCGGTGGCGCTGAGGTGCGAGGGGTGCAGGATGCCGTCGAGCAAAGCCGGCAGGCCCATGCCCGACGGGCCACTGGCCAGGTCCACCAGCATCGCGCAGACCAGCGCCGTGCCCAGCAGCGCCAGCAGCCAGGCGCGGCGTGCCAGCAAGCGGCGGTAGCCATGAGTGGCACTGGCGAGGTCGAGGGTTTGAGTGGTCATTTGGCTCACACACATTTAACAAACGATGAACATCCAGATATGGGAGCTGGCTTGCCGGCGATAGCGGTGTATCAGTCGACTGATTCAGTGGCTGACACTCTGCTATCGCCGGCAAGCCAGCTCCCACTGACTGCGTTCCAACAGGGCGATAAGTGTTACTGGGTTTTTGCGTCAATCCAGTAAGCACCCTGCAACGGCATGCCCAGGAACTGTTGGTTGATTTGCGCCATGGTCGCCTGCGGATCAAGCGTGGCGAACAGCTGCGGGTGCACCCACTTGGCCAGCGCTTCGATCGCCAGCAGGTTGTACGGCGAGTTGTAGAAGTCATGCCACAGGCCGTGGGCATTGCCCTCGCGGATGGCCCGAAGATTGGCGAATTCCGGCCGCGCCAACACCCGATCAAACGCCTCACGTGCTTCATCAGTGCTCACGCCAGCGCCCAGGATCAGCCCAGGCTTGTGGTTGCCGGTGGCCACGTACACGTCCGGATCGGCTTTCAGCGCGTACTCGACGCTGATATCGCCCAGCGCACCCGGCACCACGTCGGCGGCGATATTGCGCCCGCCGACCAGCTTGATCACTTCACCCATGCCGCTTTTGCCGGTGGTGTGCCCAGGTGCCTGCCAGGCACCGGCCAGCAGTTCCAGAAACACGCTCGGGCGCGGACCCGCCGGCAGCGTGGCGACGGCGTCGGTGATGACTTTGATGTGCTGGTCATAGAAGGCCAGGAAGGCGTTGGCCTGGGCTTCACGCCCCAGCGCCTGGCCCAGCGCGATCATGCTGGTGTGGGTGCCTTGCACCGGGTTGATACGGAAATCGACGAACAACACCGGGATGCCCGCCTTGGCCAGCACGTCAGCCACCGCGCTGTGTTCGGTCGGCCCGTGGCCGGAGATGCTGAACACCGCCAAGTCAGGTTTGAGCGAGAGAATTTCCTCGGCGCTGACGCTTTGCTCGGAGGCTTGCCCGATCAACGGGATGTCTTTGACTGTCGCAAACTTCGCCACATAGGCGTTGTAGGTGTGCGGGTCCAGCAGCTTCAAGTCATTTTGCCAGCCAACGATGCGCTGGAACGGCGCGTCCTTGTCTAGCAAGGCAAATGCCGAAATCAAGCGACCTTCGCCGAGCACCACGCGTTTGACGTCGTCCTTTACCTCGACCTTGCGGCTCAGCACGTCGGTGACTTCATGGGCGGCGGCGGTTTCGGCATGGCCGAGCACCAGCGCGGCGAACAGCACGCCGAGCTTGAGCACGTTACGGGGTTTGAACATGGCGGAGGCTCCTGATGCGGGAAAGTTAGAACTCATAATCGACACTGGCGGTGAGGGTGCGGCCGGCGCCCGGGACGCGCGCATCGGCCCAGGCAGTCGGTGCGACACTGCCGGCAGCGAGAAAGCCGAACATCGGTGCCAGGGTGGTGTGCAGCGTGTGACGGTGCGGGGTGGACAGTGACATGGCGGTGACCCGAGCCTAAATTACAATTACTCTCATTTAGGTTCGGTAGTCTAAAGAGCGATTCGGCCCGCCATACCCCGGGTTTGTATCGCTGATGCGTGATTATGGTTTCCCACAACATTCCATTACATTTGCGCTTACCACTGGCTGAGCTTTCGGCTATCTCCTGCGTTTTGAGTTTTCGGATTGACTGCCCATGGCAAAGCTTGACCACCTGTTGATCGTTGATGACGACCCGCAAATCCGCCAACTGCTCTGCGACTATTTGAGTGACGCGGGCTTTCAGGTGTCCACCGCCGCTGACGGCAAGGAAATGCGCCGCCGCCTGGCGCTGAACGTGATCGACCTGATCGTGCTCGACCTGATGCTGCCCGGCGAAGACGGCCTGAGCCTGTGCCGCGAGCTGCGGGTCAGCTCCAACACGCCGGTGGTAATGCTCACGGCCAAGGGCTCGTTGATCGACCGCATCGTCGGCCTGGAAATCGGCGCCGACGACTACCTGCCCAAACCCTTCGACCCGCGTGAATTGCTGGTGCGCATCAAGGTGGTGTTGCGCCGGGTACAGAGTTTTCCGGACCGTGCGCGCCTGGATGAGGCGCCGAGCATTCGGTTCGCGGGCTGGCAACTCGACACCCGGGCGCGGCAACTGCTCAGCCCCGAAGGCGTGGTGGTCAGCCTGGGCAATTCGGATTACCGCGTGTTGCGCCTGTTGTTGCAGCACCCGAACCGCCCGTTGAGCCGCGACTTTCTGCTCAACCATGTGTTCGACAAGGACAGCACGCCGTTCGACCGCTCCATCGACGTGTGCGTCAGCCGCCTGCGCTCGCAGCTGCCGGCGGGGCTGATCAAGACCGTGCGCAACGAGGGTTACATGCTCACCGCCGATGACGTGGTGCTGGGCGCGTGAGGCTGCTGCCGCGTTCGCTGTTCGGGCGCCTGGTGCTGATTTTGGTCAGCGGCATGCTCGCGGCCCAGGCGCTGACCAGCAGCATCTGGTACGACCGGCGTCATGGCCAGGTGCTGGAAATCCCCGCACGGCTGATCGCCACGCGTTTGGCGGACGTGGTGCGCGTGATGCACAGCGACCCGCAGCAGGCCGACCATTTGATCCAGCTGCTTGATGCGCCGCACTTTCGGCTGACCTTGAGCGACCAGGCCAGCAACACGCCCAGCACGCTCAACGACAGCGACCGGCCCACCGAACGCCTGATCAAGCAGGTGTTGGCGCAGAAAACCGGCTACGCGCAAACCTTGAGCCTTTTACGCCTGTCGCTGGTCGATGGCCAAGGGCAGACCGCCGGGCTCTCAACCTTGCTCAGCTCCAAGCCGGTGGTCGGGCAGTTTCTGATCGACCTGCGCCTGCCCGATGGGCGCTGGTTGCACGTGGACGCCAGTGAAGAGCAGGGCTGGACCAGTACCTCACCGCTGGACCTGTGGTTCGATTACGTGATGCGCATCTATTTGCTGCGGGTGCTGGTGCTGGTGGTCATCGCCCTGGTGGCGGTGCGCCTGGCCATCCGCCCGCTGAATGCCCTGGCCAAGGCCGCCGAGGCGCTGGGTCGGGACATCCAGCGCCCACCGTTACCGGTGGATGGCCCGACTGAAGTGCGCCGCGCCGCCCAGGCGTTTAATGCGATGCAGCAACGGCTGATCGCCAATATCGCCGAGCGCACGCGGTTTCTTGCGGCCATTTCCCACGACCTGCGCTCGCCGATCACACGCCTGCGTTTGCGCACGGAAATGCTCGAAGACACGCGCACCCAGGAGCGTTTTCGCAGCGACCTGGAAGAAATGGAACACATGGTGGCCAGCACCCTGGACTTTGTCAGCAGCGGTGAGATCAACGAGACGCGACAGAACATCGACATCAATGCCTTGCTGCAAAGCCTGCAGGCGGACCTGGAGGACGTGGGCGAAAGCGTGACCATCATTGGCCGGGCGAAGCAGCCGCTGCCGGGGTATGCGCGCAGTCTCAAGCGCTGCGTGCAGAACTTGCTGGAAAACGCGGTGCGTTATGGCTGCGAGGTGGTGGTGCAGGTTGAGGATCAGGCGGACAGTTTGAGGATCGTTATCAGTGACCGTGGCCCGGGGATTCCCCAGGAGCAGCTGGAGCAGGTGATGGAACCGTTTTACCGGGTGGAAGGTTCACGCAATGCAGAAACCGGCGGCTATGGGTTGGGGTTGAGCATTGCGCATACGATTGCGCGGGCGCATGAGGGGCGGTTGAGTTTGAGCAATCGGGAAGGCGGCGGCTTGGAGGTGGTGCTGCTGTTGTGGCGAGCGGGCTCGCCCCGCGTTGGGGTGCGAAGCAGCCCCAAAACCTGAGATTGCGTTTTGTCTGAGCGAACGCGTTGATCTTATTGGGGCTGCTGCGCAGCCCAACGCGGGGCAAGCCCGCTCGCCACAATAAGCCGGCTCGCCATAGCAAGCCGGCTTCTGCGGGGGCAGGGCATCAGGCCCCGTGGCACTTCTTGAATTTTTTCTCGCTGCCGCATGGGCAAGGATCGTTGCGGCCGACGTCTTTCAGGGCGTTGCGCACCGGCTCCTGGTGAGCGTGGCCGCAGTTCGGGCCGTGGACATGGCCGTGGTCATGATCATGATGATCATGGTGGTCGTGATCGTGGTTGCAGTCAGGACCATGGACATGGGGTTGCTGAGTCATCGATGTCGCTCCGGAATAAAATCGCCGGGGATTATCTCGCCATTGTGGTTCACCTGCACGTCATTACCGATGAATAATCCGGTTTTCAGCTCGCCTTCCAGGCGATAGGGCACGGGTTTGCTCGGGTTTTTAAGCATCTGTACCACATCGCGTATCTGCGGCCAGAGGTTGGTTCGCACCTTCACCCGGAAAAAAGCATGGCCGCGCGGTGGTACGGTCAGCCATTCGTTGGACTCGCCTTCGGTCAGCACGAAATCGCCCAGGCTGACTTTGTAGATCAGGCCGCGCACCGTAAGGTCGGCGTCGTCGCGGTTATCCACGCGAAAGTACAGCTTGAAGCGCTGCTCGAGCAATTTGGCGCGCACCACTTCAACCTTCACCAGGGAGACATGAGGCGGGGGTGCGCTGTCCTCGAACCAGGACGCGCACCCGGTGAGGCCCAGGGTCAACGCCAGCATCAAGCTGTACATCCGGAGCATGGCGTTTTCCCTGTCAGTTGATTAGAGGTAGCTGGAGCAGCACTTCTTGAATTTCTGCCCACTGCCGCACAAACATACATCATTGCGCCCGGCCTTCACCTCCACTGTCGGGTCGATGAAGTACCAGCGCCCCTCATTCTGTACGAAAGAGGACTGCTCGCGGTGGCTGTGTTCCCCGGTGCTGTCATGCCAGCGAGCGGTGAACGTCACGAACGCATGCTCCGGCTGGCCGCCAAACACTTCGGAGCTTTCCACTTCAAGGCCAAGCCAGGTGCTCTGCGCACTCCAGGCGCCGATGGCGGCGCGGTCCAGTCCGGCTTGTTGCGCGGGCAAAGTAGTGGCTACCAGGTAGTCCACCAACCCCAGCACGTAGGCGCTATAGCGCGAACGCATCAACGCGGTGGCGCAGGGCGCCGGGTGGCCGGCGTGATAGTGGCCGCAGCACGCATCCAGCAGATTGCCGCTGCCACACGGGCAAATGGGTGTACTCATGGTTACCACCAATACTTTCCGAAGTTTTCCGGGTTGGCCCAGAAGCGGGCGTTGAGCCAGTCCGGCACTTGTTTATAGTCAAGCAGATCATAGGTAAACAGCGTCAGAACCTGATCATCACGCTGGAAGCGCTCACCGGCTTGCAGCGCCAGAGAGAAAAAATCGGTTTCCTTCCAGCCGCAGGCGTTCAGGTCTGCCAGCACCGCAATGCGACTGGCATTGAGGTTGCGAATGCCGCCGAGCAGCGTCAGGCCTTGCGGTTTTGACAGGTGTTCCAGGCAATCGACCACCAGCGCCAGGTCAAAACGCTGCGCCGCAAGTTCTGCCGGTAACGGCCCTGGCGCGGCAATCGCTACCTGGGTGTCCGGGTGCTCGGCCTCAAAGGCCTCCAGCGCCGGGAACTGGCTGGCACCCAACAACAACAGGCGTTTGGGCTGGTGCAAATCCAGCAAGGCGGCCAGCGCTTGCTGTGGCGTACGGGAAGAAATACCAGCGGTCATCAGAGATCCTCACATCAGGACCCTAGAGACTAGCGCGGCTGAGCGTGCGGGCCTAGAGCGGGCGGCGTGCAAAAGTCCTGCACACAGGGCGATCTCCAATAAATACGGGGGTTCGGCGCAGTGGCGCAGATGAAAAGAGCGGTCTTTACTCCACCCGTCGGCCCCCGCCGATCCCCTCAGGAGAAATCAGATGAGCATCATGCGGACAGCTCTACCCTTGGTTCTGCTAACCGGAGTATTGACAGGTTGCGCAGGTTTGCAAAAAACCGATTGGCCCACCTGTGCAGCCGTCGGTGGTGTGACCGGCGCAGCGATTGGCGCCACTCAAAGTTCGGCATACGCGGGTTATGGCGCGCTGCTGGTCGGCGGCATGGCGGGCGCCTATTGCTGGGTGCACGGTGATGGCGACGAAGATGGCGATGGCGTGCCGGACAGCCGCGACAAGTGCCCGGGCACGCCCAAGGGCGTGCAGGTTGATGTCAACGGCTGCCCACCTGTGCCAGTGGCGGCCGTGGTGGAAGAGGTGGTCGTGGTCAAGGAAGAAACCATCGTGATCCGCGATGTGCACTTTGAGTTCGACTCGGCCAGGCTGACGGCGGCGGACAAAACCAAGCTCGACACCATCGCCACGCGCCTCAAACGTGAAGCCCCGAGCGCGCAGCTGCGGGTCAGCGGGCATACCGACAGCGTCGGCAAAGACGCCTACAACCAGAAACTCTCGGAAAAACGCGCACACTCGGTCACCGATTACCTGGTGAGCGCGGGCGTGCCGCGCAGCAACTTTGTATCGGTGGTGGGCGCGGGCGAAAGTCAGCCGGTGGCCGATAACAAAACCGCTGACGGTCGAGCCTTGAACCGTCGTGTGGAAATCAAAATCAACCGCTGACGGCCTTTGCCCCTGTGGGAGCCACAGGGGCATTGCTGGCGATCCTCGCCGAAACCGCAAGCAAACCGTGCCTTTATCAAGTTTTTTCATCCTTCACTGGCAAATCGCCTGCAGAAGTCGGTACTGTGCGCCCAAAGAATAATAGGCAGGGGCATGCAGGATGAAGGTGTTTTGGGGGCTGGGAAAGTTTCTGACGTTGCTGTTCTGGGTTGTGGTGGTGGTCAATTTATTGCGGCCGCTCGCCAATCCGTTTCACCTGTTGGTCAGTCTGGCCGGCAGTCTGTTGTTGCTTACTCATCTGTTGGAATTGCTGTTGTTCAACAGCAGCCTGAAACACCGTGCCCACCCCTGGCGTGACCGCCTGCAGATTCTGCTGGTGGGGATGTTCCATGTGCGGGGCCTGTCGGCGCCTGCCGTTATTGATGAAGCAAACAAGGAGGCCAATCATGCGTAAGGTTTTTCTGTTGGCCCTGTTGGTCAGCCCCATTGCCCTGGCGCAGAGCGTCAGTGTTGAAACCAACTCGCTGATGCGCCTGCCCAGCAGCACCAACGTTTTGCAGCTCGAACGCCTGGATGTGGCGGATTACGGCACGTTGCTGGTTCCGGCGACCATCAGCCAAGTGACGGTGGATGAGCTGCATTTGGGCCGTGAAGCGCGGATCGCCATCGCCCCCGGCAATACCGCGCTGCAATTGCAAGTGCGTAATGCGCAACTGGAACATGGCAGCCAGATCACTTCGCGCGGTGCTCCCGGCACCCACGAAAGACCCGCCAAGGCGGGGCGTGACTTGGTCCTGCGCATCAACGCGCTGACCGCCGATGAACTGTCGGTGGACGCCCGTGGCGGCGCCGGCGCCCAAGGCTATGCCGGCCTGGATGGCGCCAATGGCGTGGACCCAGGCTGCACCTGGGGTTCAGCCGGGCGCGGCGCCAATGGCGACAATGGCGGTGATGGCCTGCCAGGCGCAGCGGGCGCGACCGTACGCGTCGAGCTGCCGCAGAGCTTCCCGGCCGAGCAGATCAAGGTCTGGGTGGATGGCGGTGCGGGCGGTTTGGCCGGCACGGCCGGTAAACCGGGCAAAGGTGGGCAATCCAAGGGCTGCCTGGTGTACCGCGCCGATGGTGGCCAGAAGGGCCGGCCAGGGTTGGAAGGGCAACCGGGGCCGGCTGGGCCTGCGGGTGCTGTGACTATCCAAAGGCTCTAACGCCTCATTGTGGCGGGGGGGGGGGGGGGGGGGGGGGGGGGGGGGGGGGGGGGGGGGGGGGGGGGGCTTGCCCCGCGTTGGGCTGCGAAGCAGCCCCAATAAGGCCACCGCGTTTTTACAGATGTAATGCGCCGTCTGGTTTCAGGGCTGCTTCGCAGCCCAACGCGGGGCAAGCCCGCTCGCCACTGTAGTCGGCAGCTTTAGAACATCGGCCGAGCTGAAGCAATCGCCACCACCAAGCCGATAATCAGATTAATCCCCACCAGCTTGCGATGGTGACCAGAAGGGCATGGGACTATCCAAAGGCTCTAACGCCTCATTGTGGCGAGCGGGCTTGCCCCGCGTTGGGCTGCGAAGCAGCCCCAATAAGGCCACCGCGTCTTTACAGATGTTACGCGCCGTCTGGTTTCAGGGCTGCTTCGCAGCCCAACGCGGGGCAAGCCCGCTCGCCACTGTCGTCGGCAGCTTCAGAACACCGGCCGAGCCGAAGCAATCGCTACCACCACCAGCCCGATAATCAAGTTAATCCCCACCAGCTTGCGATGGTGACCAGAAGGGCCTGTGACTATCCAAAGGCTCTAACGCCTCATCGTGGCGAGCGGGCTTGCCCCGCGTTGGGCTGCAAAGCAGCCCCAATAAGGCCACCGCGTCTTTACAGATGTTACGCGCCGTCTGGTGTCAGGGCTGCTTCGCAGCCCAACGCGGGGCAAGCCCGCTCGCCACTGTCGTCGGCAGCTTCAGAACATCGGTCGAGCCGAAGCAATCGCCACCACCAAGCCGATAATCAGATTAATCCCCACCAGCTTGCGATGGTGACCAGAAGGGCAACCGAGGCCTGCGACTATCCAAAGGCTCTAACGCCTCATTGTGGCGAGCGGGCTTGCCCCGCGTTGGGCTGCGAAGCAGCCCCAATAAGGCCACCGCGTCTTTACAGATGTTACGCGCCGTCTGGTTTCAGGGCTGCTTCGCAGCCCAACGCGGGGCAAGCCCGCTCGCCACTGTCGTCGGCAGCTTCAGAACATCGGTCGAGCCGAAGCAATCGCCACCACCAACCCGATAATCAGATTAATCCCCACCAGCTTGCGATGGTGACCAGAAGGGCAACCGAGGCCTGCGACTATCCAAAGGCTCTAACGCCTCATTGTGGCGAGCGGGCTTGCCCCGCGTTGGGCTGCAAAGCAGCCCCAATAAAGCCACCGCGTTTTTACAGATGTAATGCGCCGTCTGGTTTCAGGGCTGCTTCGCAGCCCAACGCGGGGCAAGCCCGCTCGCCACTGCAGTCGGCAGCTTCAGAACATCGGCCGAGCCGAAGCAATCGCTACCACCACCAACCCGATAATCAAGTTAATCCCCACCAGCTTGCGAATCTGCCCCAGCGCAGCCGCACCCGCCGGCCAGTCCTCGGCCGCCACCGCTGTGCGCAGTTCCGGGAATTTCAACGCCTGGATACGGATAAACAGCGCAGTCATCACCAGATACAAGCCCATCATCACCTGCACATAGCGCGGTGCGGTCTCAAAACCACTGAAGCGCAGTTGCAGCAGGCCGATGCCGCTGATCGGCAAAACCAGCACCGCCACCCAGACCCACACGAAAAAACGTTGAAACACATTCGCCCACAGCTTGAGCCGGGCAGGGCCCTCAAGTGCCGCCATGGCGGCGGGGCGCAGGATCATCCAGGCGAAAAACATACCGCCGACCCACACCAGGGCGGCCAATACATGCAGGGTGTAAGCGAGGCTAAACGCGGTCATTGTGGTACTCCGTTCTGCGCGGGATTAATTAGCGGGGTATGATAGCGGCCGATCCGAACCACTGAAAATTTATCCAGCGTTTTTTGCGCCCGACTATCCATGATCAGCACTGAACTCAAAACCACGATCCAGGGCGCCTATTCGCGTTTTCTCGAAGCCAAGAGCTTGAAACCGCGCTACGGCCAACGCCTGATGATCGCCGAAGTGGCCAAAGTCCTCGGGGATATCGACACCGACGACGAAGGTCGGCGCAGTGGCGACCCCGCGGTCGTGGCCGTCGAGGCCGGCACCGGTACCGGCAAAACCGTGGCCTACAGCCTGGCCGCGATTCCTACCGCCAAGGCCGCCGGCAAGCGCCTGGTGATTGCCACCGCCACCGTCGCCCTGCAGGAGCAGATCGTCTACAAAGACCTGCCCGACCTGATGCGCAACAGCGGCCTGAATTTCACCTTCGCCCTGGCCAAGGGCCGTGGGCGCTACATGTGCCTGTCCAAGCTCGACGTATTGCTGCAGGAAGGTCACGCCCAGACCGCCACAGCATCGCTGTTCGAAGAGGAAGGCTTCAAGATCGAGGTTGATGAAGTCAGCCAGAAGCTGTTTACCAGCATGATCGAGAAACTTGCCGGCAACAAATGGGATGGCGACCGCGACAGCTGGCCCACCGCTCTGGAAGACGCCGACTGGGCGCGCCTGACCACCGACCACAGCCAGTGCACCAACCGGCATTGCCCCAACTTCGGCCAGTGCGCCTTCTACAAGGCCCGCGAGGGCATGGGCAAGGTCGACGTGATTGTCACCAACCACGACATGGTCCTGGCTGACCTGGCCCTGGGCGGCGGCGCTGTGTTGCCGGACCCGCGCGACACCCTTTACGTATTCGACGAAGGGCACCACTTGCCCGATAAGGCCATCGGCCATTTCGCCCACTACACCCGTTTGCGTTCCACCGCCGACTGGCTCGAAACCACCGCCAAGAACCTGACTAAATTGCTCGCCCAGCACCCGTTGCCCGGCGATCTGGGCAAGCTGATCGAGCAGGTGCCGGAGCTGGCGCGCGAGATCAAGACCCAGCAGCAATTCATGTTCAGCGCCTGCGAGCAGGTCGCCGACTTCAAGCCCGGCGAAGACGTCGAAGGCCGCGAACGGCCGCGTCATCGCTTCGTCGGCGGCTTGATCCCCGAGCACATGCGTGAAATGGGTATCGAGCTGAAGAAAGGCTTCTCACGGCTGACCGACCTGTTCACCCGCCTGACCGACCTGCTCAAGGAAGGCATGGACGGCGAGGTCAACATCGGTATCGCCAGCAACCAGGCCGAGGAATGGTACCCCCTGTTCGGCAGCCTGCTGTCGCGCGCCCAGGGTAATTGGGAGCTGTGGACCGCCTTTACCGTCGAAGACCCCGAAGACAACCCGCCCATGGCGCGCTGGCTGACCTTGTCCGAAAGCGGTGCGCTGTTTGATATCGAGGTCAACGCCAGCCCGATCCTCGCCGCCGAAATGCTGCGCCGCAACCTGTGGAACGTGGCCTACGGCTGCCTGGTGACCTCGGCCACGCTGACCGCGCTGGGCACTTTCGACCGCTTCCGCATGCGTGCCGGCCTGCCGAAAAAGGCCGTCACCGCCGTGGTGCCGAGCCCGTTTCACCATGCCGATGCCGGTGTGCTGCGAGTGCCGGACCTCAAGGCCGACCCTCGCGACGCGGCCGCGCACACCGCCGCGATCATCCGCGACTTGCCGGACCTGGTGGAAGGTTCACGCGGCACCCTGGTGCTGTTCTCCTCGCGTAAACAGATGCAGGACGTGTTCGACGGCCTTGACCGTGACTGGCGCAAGCAGGTGTTCATCCAGGGCAACCTGTCCAAGCAGGAAACCCTGAACAAGCACAAAGCGCGTGTTGATGGCGGTGATTCCAGCGTGTTGTTCGGCCTGGCCAGTTTCGCCGAAGGCGTGGACTTGCCCGGTGCCTACTGTGAACACGTGGTGATCGCCAAGATCCCGTTCTCGGTACCGGATGACCCGGTCGAGGCGGCCTTGGCCGAATGGATCGAAGCCCGTGGCGGTAACCCGTTCATGGAAATCTCGGTGCCGGATGCTTCCTTGAAGCTGGTCCAGGCCTGCGGGCGCTTGCTGCGTACCGAGGAAGACCGGGGCACCATCACCTTGCTCGACCGCCGTTTGGTCACGCAACGCTATGGCAAGGCTATCCTCAATGCTTTGCCGCCTTTCAGGCGCGAAATTTCTTAAACCACTGTGGGCGAATTCGCCCACTTCGTGGTCTATCTCACTGCCAACGCTTTACGTCATCAGGCCATTCACCGGCCGTTTGGGAGAACCTTGTTCGTATGATTCGCACGCTGCCCGCTCTGTTTGCCTTGTTGTTCGCCGCGCCCTTGATGGCCGCGCCTGCCGGGCAACAAACGCTGTTCAATTTCGTCCGGCCTGCCGATGTGGTCAAGGTCGCGACCCAGGACGCGAGCCTGCCGCAATACAACGCCGAACAAACCGCTGAAGGCGAGGTGCTGCGCCGCATCACCTTCAACCCGGCGGCCGAACCGAGCCTGGTGCTCAGCCCGCAGACCGGCGTGTGGGACTGGTCGCAGTCCGGCGCCATGAGCCTGCGTATCCAAAGCGCCATGGACTGGGCGCTGACCCTCTACGTCAAGGTGCAGAGCACCGACGGCCAGACGCTGGTCAGCCGCATCGACCTGCCGGCCGGCCCCGCCCAAACCCTGCTGATTCCGCTACAGGCCAACTCGCCGCTGAGCCAGGGCATGAAGGCCGGGCCGCCGATGCCGATTACCGTGGAGGGCCAGCGTGTGCTGTTGGCCAGCAGCGCCGGGGCAATCGATCGTAGCCAGGTGGCGTCGGTCACCCTGTCGATGATCAAGCCCAATGCAGCCCAAAGCATCCTGCTGGAACGCTTTGGCGTGCAGGACAGCGAGCCGGTGCTAAGGGCTGCCTACAGCGCGCTGGTGGATGCGTATGGTCAGTCCACACGCGCGCGTTGGCCGGAAAAAGTCAGCAGCGACGAACAACTCAAAGCCGCAGCGACCAAGGAGCAGCAGCAGCTCAAGGGCTGGCTGGCTGAGCGCGACAAGTCTGCCCTGGACCAATATGGCGGCTGGAACAAAGGCCCGGCGTTCGAAGCAAGCGGCTTTTTCCGCACCGAGAAGCGCGACGGGCGCTGGTACCTGGTGACGCCGGAAGGCCATCCGTTCTACTCCCTGGGCGTCAATACGGTTGCCCCGGACGATAACCAAACCTACGTGGCCGGCCGCGAATGGATGTTTGCCGCGCTGCCCAAGTCCGGTGAGCCGTTCGACAAGTATTACGGCAGTGCGGATAACCGTGGCGGCAACGGCGCCGACCAGGGCCGGGGCTTTAATGTGGGGCGTTGGTACGACTTCTATGGCGCCAACCTGCAGCGCACCTATGACACGCAGGGTTTTGACCACAAGCGCTGGGTCACGCACACGCTGGACCGCCTGCAAGCCTGGGGTTTCAACACCGTGGGCAACTGGAGCGACGAGGATTTGGCCAGCGCCGACCGCGTGCCGTACACCTTGCCGCTGTCGATTGTCGGTGACTACGCCAGCATCAGCACCGGCACTGACTGGTGGGGCGGCATGCCCGACCCGTTCGACCCGCGTTTCGCCATGGCCACCGAGCGCGCGGTGGCGATCGCGGCCCGCGATCACCGCGATGACCCGTGGCTGATCGGCTTTTTTGCCGACAACGAGCTGGCCTGGGCCGGCCCTGGCGACGATCCAAAATCGCGTTATGCCCTGGCCTACGGGACCTTGCGCATGACCACCGACGTGCCGGCCAAACGTGCGTTTCTCAAACAACTGCGTGACAAATACCGTAATGAAGAAGGCCTCTCCAAAGCCTGGGGCATTCACCTGTCGGGCTGGGAGCTGATGGAAGACCCCGGCTTCGAGCCGCCGATGCCAAGTCCTGAGCACCCGGAAATCGAAGCGGACTTCAAATACTTCCAGAAGACCTTCGCCGATGCCTATTTCAAGACCATCTCCGATTCGTTGAAGTGGCACGCGCCCAACCAGTTGCTGCTGGGTGGCCGCTACGCCGTCAGCACCCCGGAAGCCGTAGCGTCCTGCGCCCAGTATTGCGATGTGCTGAGCTTCAACATGTACACCCTCAAGCCTCAGGACGGTTACGACTTCGCCGCCCTGCGCGCGTTGGATAAGCCGGTACTGATCACCGAGTTCAACTTCGGCTCGGCGGATCGCGGTCCGTTCTGGGGCGGCGTGACTCAGTTGGCCAAGGAAGAAGACCGTGGCGTGGCATACAGCAACTTCCTCAAGCAAGCCATGGCTGAGCCGTCGATCGTCGGCGTGCACTGGTTCCAATACCTGGACCAACCTGTGACGGGGCGTCTGCTGGACGGTGAAAACGGCCACTTTGGCCTTGTAGGCATCACGGATGTGCCGTTCCAGGGCTTTGTCGACAGCGTGCGCAAGAGCAACCTGGCGGCCGTCGACCAACTGGGCAAGGAAGCCGAAAAAGCCAAGGCCGCCAGCGGGGTGCGTGAGAGCGAAGCCGGCAAGTCGGGGCACGACGGCAGAGGCGCGGGGCAGGGCGCCGGGCATGCTGGCGGTCACTCTGGAAATGGCCATTGATTCATATTTGACGGGTTCACAAAACCGCCAATGACTGGAACAATGTCGGCCACTTATTACGGTGTTTTCCGAGGCGGCTTAGGTGCAGATTCAGGGTCATTACGAGCTCCAGTTCGAAGCGGTACGTGAGGCATTCGCCGCGTTGTTCGATGACCCGCAGGAGCGTGGTGCCGGGCTGTGTATCCAGATCGGCGGCGAAACCGTTGTCGACCTGTGGGCCGGCACCGCCGACAAGGACGGTGCCGAGGCCTGGCACAGCGACACCATCGTCAATCTGTTTTCCTGCACCAAGACCTTCACCGCCGTGACGGCCCTGCAATTGGTGGCCGAGGGCAAGTTGCAACTCGACGCCCCTGTCGCCAATTACTGGCCCGAGTTTGCCGCAGCCGGTAAGGAAGCCATCACCCTGCGCCAGCTGCTCTGCCACCAGGCCGGGTTGCCGGCGATTCGCGAAATGCTCCCCGCCGAAGCCCTCTACGACTGGCAACTGATGGTCGACACCCTGGCGGCCGAAGCCCCGTGGTGGACGCCCGGCCAAGGCCACGGCTACGAGGCCATCACGTATGGGTGGCTGGTCGGTGAATTGTTGCGTCGCGCCGACGGGCGTGGGCCCGGTGAATCAATTGTTGCGCGGGTTGCGCGGCCATTGGGGCTGGACTTTCATGTTGGCCTGGCGGACGAAGAGTTTTATCGCGTTGCGCATATAGCGCGCAGCAAAGGCAATATGGGCGATGAGGCCGCTCAACGATTATTGCAAGTTATGATGCGCGAACCTGCGGCCATGACTACGCGTGCCTTTGCCAACCCACCGTCTATTCTGACAAGCACTAATAAGCCTGAATGGCGGCGCATGCAGCAGCCGGCGGCAAATGGTCACGGTAATGCGCGTAGCCTGGCGGGGTTTTATAGCGGATTGTTGGACGGTAGTTTGCTCGAAGCGGACATGCTCGAACAATTGACCCGCGAACACAGTATCGGGCCGGATAAAACTTTATTGACACAAACCCGTTTCGGCTTGGGCTGCATGTTGGATCAACCGCACTTGCCCAATGCGACGTTCAGCCTTGGCCCACGTGCGTTTGGGCATCCGGGGGCAGGTGGTTCGGTCGGTTTTGCCGATCCGGAACATGATGTAGCATTTGGTTTCGTGACTAATACACTGGGGCCTTATGTACTTATGGACCCGCGTGCACAGAAGTTGGTCGGAATATTGGCCGGTTGTCTGTAAAGAGCTTGCTGTTTCACGTTTTTTTGTTACAAAGGCAACTATAAGAAGGCGCTGAACGAAATTTTGTAACTTTAATGTTCTGTAAGCGTCTGTTTAACGGGTCAACCCGACCCTCCGGTTTTTTCTCATTTTGTGGATATCTCATGTTATCGAACAAGTCCTTGGCACTGGCGCTGTGCCTCACAATTACGGGTTGCGCACAAACTCCACAAAATGATGCCGAAGGTGGGCATTGGTGGTCATTTGGATCAGACAAGGCTGCTACCAAGGACGCAGTAACCAAAACCGACGCCATGCCGGATGCAAAACCAGCCGCTGGCGCCAAGCCTGCAGCCCCGGTTGCAGCCGCCGCTGCTCCAGCGCCTGCCACTGCTGCCGCCCCTGCGCCCGTGGCCAAGGCCGAGACCGGCTCCAGCTGGTGGCCGTTCGCTTCTAAAAGCGCCGATGAAAAAGCGGCTGATGCCAAAGCCGATCTGAAAGCCGACCTCAAGGCTGCAGACCCGACGACCCCGGCAGTCGCCAAGACCGACACCGACACCAAGTGGTGGTGGCCTTTCGAAAGCAAGCCAAAACCATTGGCCAAGGTCGACGTGACCAACGTGCCGATGCCTGACCCGAAAATCACTCAAGCCTGGCTGGACGACTATGAGCCGCGCCTGCGTGCGGCCATCAAGGACAGCAACCTGCAATTGGAGCGTCGCGAGAACGTATTGGTCGTGATCGCCCCGGTTGATGGCTCTTACAACCCGAAACGCCCGGCGATGCTGCTGCCGGTTACGTTGGGCCCGTTCACTCGCGTGGCCAAGGCGGTTGAAGGCGATCCGAAGACCGCTGTGTTGGTCTTAGGCCACGTCGACACCAATGGTGCCGAGCCCGCGAGCCAGGCGTTGACCCGCGAGCGCGCGCAGTCCATCGCTTCGATTTTCAGCCTCAGCGGCTTGAAGCAGGATCGCCTGATGATGCGTGGCATGGGCGACCTTATGCCGCGGGCTGCCAACGATAGCAATCAGGGGCGTGCGCTGAACCGTCGCATGGAAATCATGTTCACTCAGCGTACAACGATGTTGGCGTTGTTGAGCAAGTACAACTCGGGCAAGCCACCGGTTGCGGAAATGGTTGCCGTGCAGACTGCACCCGCTCCCGTACCGGCGCCTGCTACGAAAAAAGCCGCTCCGGCGAAAAAGGCTCCGGTCAAGAAAGCCGCTGCCAAGCCCGTTGCGAAAAAAGCGGCCGCCAAGCCGGCCGCGAAAAAAGCCGCACCCAAGGCCGACGCTCCAGCGACAAACGACCAGGCGAAAAACTGATCTGCTGAACCAGAAGGATAAAGCCGCATGACCCAGGCACTGGCCGATATGCGCCGTGACTACACACGGGACGGTTTGAGCGAGGCCCAGGCCCCGGGCGAGCCGTTTGCATTGTTCCACCAGTGGTTTGCCGATGCGGTGAAAACCGAGCAGCCACCGGTGGAAGCCAATGCCATGACTCTGGCCACGGTCGACCAGGACGGTCGTCCGCACTGTCGTATCCTGCTGCTCAAGGGCCTGGATACACAGGGTTTTACCTTCTTCACCAATTATCAGAGTGCCAAAGGCGAACAGCTTGCGGCACAGCCGTTTGCAGCCATGACCTTCTTCTGGCCCACTCTGGAGCGCCAGGTGCGCATCGAAGGGCGGGTGGTCAAGGTCACGCCCGAAGAGTCGGATGCTTATTTTCAGGTCCGCCCTTTGGGCAGCCGTCTTGGGGCTTGGGCGTCACCGCAGAGCCGGGTCATCCGTGATCGCGAAGAGCTGCAAGACTTGCTAAAGGCCACCGAGCAGCGTTTCAGCGACATCCAACCCGATTGCCCTGAGCATTGGGGCGGGTATCGCCTGCTGCCCGAGCGCATCGAGTTCTGGCAGGGTCGCGCCAGTCGCCTGCATGATCGCCTCAACTACCGCCTGCAAGCCGGCGAGTGGACTCGTGAGCGCCTCGCGCCCTGAGTTTCACCTTTCGTCACCTCGTTCGAATGTTGCCCGCCACGGCGAAGTCTTTATCCATAAGTCTTCGGCGTGTGCTGCTGCGCGACTACAATAATGATGAACGCGTCCATGACATTCTTCGGAACAGTTGAGTGCAACCGTTCGTCTATTTTTCTGGTGCTGGCAGTCTGTACTAAGGCTGAATGAAAGCAATTTTCTGCGGTACTCGCCGTGACAGGCGCCAAGCCGCAGCGTCTAATGAATACCTGTCCTTTGGAGTTGATGCTATGCGTAAGTCCGTTTTACTAGTTGCCTGCTTTACCACCCTGTCGTTGCTGTTGGGTGGCTGCGCCTCGAGTCTGACCGGCGACTCGTACTCCCGTGACGAGGCGCGTCGTGTACAGACCGTTCGCATGGGCACCATTGAATCCCTGCGTCCAGTGAAAATCGAAGGCACCAAGACCCCAATCGGCGGCGCTGCTGGCGCCGTGATCGGCGGCGTTGGCGGCAGCGCCATCGGCGGCGGCCGTGGCAGCATTGTTACCGCTGTGATCGGCGCCGTAGCCGGCGGCCTGCTGGGCTCGGCCACCGAAGAAGGCCTGACCCGCACCCAAGGCGTGGAAATCACCGTTCGCGAAGACGACGGCAGCATGCGTGCCTATGTACAAGCCGTGCAGGAAAATGAAATCTTCCGCATCGGCGACCGTGTACGCATCATGACCGTTGACGGTACCAGCCGCGTTACTCGCTAAACGCCGGCCCTGAAATACAAAACCCCAACCGAGTGATCGGTTGGGGTTTTTTATTGCAAGCGCGGTGTGCCGCGCACGCTGCGTGACGTCAAACCTGGAAGTGCTTGACCATCGTGTTCAACTCATGCGCCAGGCTGGCGAGGGATTGCGAGGCTGCAGTCGTTTGAGTCGAGCCCTCCGCCGACTGAATCGACAGCTGCTGAATGTTCAGCAAGTTGCGATCGACTGCTCGAGCAACGTCGGCTTGTTCCGCCGCCGCCGTGGTAATCACCAGGTTGCGGTCATTGATCTCATCGTTGGCAGCCAGGATGTCAGCCAGCGCTTGTTGCGCCAGCTCCGCCAGCCCCAAGGTTTGCTGAGTCATGGCGCTGCTGTCGAGCATGGTGTTGACGGTGCTGGCCGTGTTGGCCTGAATGCTGCCGATCATCTGCTCGATTTCCTGGGTCGATTGGGCGGTGCGATGGGCCAGTGCACGAACCTCGTCGGCGACCACGGCGAAACCACGTCCGGCCTCACCGGCACGCGCAGCTTCGATGGCGGCGTTAAGCGCCAGCAGGTTGGTTTGCTCGGCAATGGTGCGGATCACATCGAGTACTTTGCCGATGCCTTTAGCCTGTTCGGCGAGGCCGCCAACTTGCCCTGAGCTGACCTCGACCCCACGGGTCAGCGCCTGGATCGAATTCAATGCCTCGCCCATGCGCTGTTGGCCCTTCAACGCAATGCTGCGCGATTCCTGGGACAGGTCGGAGGTCGATGCTGCGTTTCGCGCAACCTCCTCAATCGCAGTGGTCATCTGAGTGACGGCCGTGGCTGCCTGCTCGATTTCGCCATGTTGCTGTTGCAGGTCGCGGCTACCCTCGGCGGTGACGGCATTCAACTCTTCGGCCGCAGCGGCCAGCTGGCTGGATGAGCCGGTGATTTGCCGCAAGGTCTGCACCAGGTTGTTTCGCATGGTTTCTTGCGCCCGCAGCAAGCGGGTGGCTTCGTCATTGCCCGTAGGGTTTATGGGATGGGTGAGGTCGCCCTTGGCGATGGTTTCGGCCACCTGCACCGCTTCAATGATGGGGCCGGTAATGCTGCGGGTCAGTAACCAGGCCACCAGCACTGTGCCGGCACTGACCAGCAAAATGACGATGGTGATGCCGCTCACCGCATGTTGGTAAGCGCCTACGGAGGTTTGGCCGGCCTGTTCGGCGCCTTTGTTGGCGAGGTCGATCAACTGGTCGAAGTTCTTGGTCATCTGCTCGTAGCTTTCTCTAATGCTGTTGAGAAAGTCGCGGGCGCCGGCTTTGTCGCCCGAGCGCGAGCGCTTGAGCATTTCGGTATGGTTCTTCGCGTAGGCATCCAGGCTTTGGTTGAACACATCCAGACGCGATTTTTCCTCGGATGTGCGTAGCAGCGCGGCATATTGGGTCAGCTGTTCCTTGACGCTTTTCAGGCGGCCAGCGGATTTGTCTTCATAGGTCTGCATCTCCGCATCGCTTGCCGACAGGATGTGCGCCATTTCGCCCAAGCGAAAACGGTCGAGCGACGCGTTGGCCAGGGCCAGAATCCTGACACGCTGCATCCAGTTGTTCTGGATGTCGGCAGCCTGGGACTGGACTTCGCCAATCTGCTTGAGGGCGAACAGACCGAGAAACACACTCAGCGACGCAATAGCTGCGAAGCCAATGAAGGCTCTGGCAGCGATTCTTATATTTCTCAGGAACATGGGATTTTCGCTCGGGCTGGATACGCGTTGGAGAGCTGTGTCGGCGGGTGTCCCTGGCAGGAACAGTGCTAGCGACACAATCACTAGTCGGCGGCGCGCGCAAAGTCTTTAGGCGTTTGAGGCAAGTGTCCTCTTCAGAAAGAGAAAAACCCCAATCGGGCTCACCGATTGGGGCTTTTGGGTGCCTTCAGAACCCTTAGGCTTTCTTGCGACTCGCCATCGCGGTCACGGCATAACCCATACACGCGGCCAGGATCGACCCGGTCAGAATGCCCATTCGATCCTCCCCGGCGAATTCGCTGGCACCCGGCACGAACGCCAGTGAGCCGACAAACAGGCTCATGGTAAAGCCGATACCGCACAGGATCGCCACCCCGAACACCTGGCCCCAGTTCGCGCCGCTGGGCAGCGCGGCAAGGCCGGTCTTGATGGCGAGCCAGGTGAGGCCGAACACGCCGATGGTCTTGCCGATCAACAGGCCGGCGGCGATGCCCATGGGCACATGGTGAGTGAAGCTTTCCAGGCTCACGCCGGCCAGGGAAACGCCCGCGTTGGCGAAGGCAAACAGCGGCAGGATGGCGTAGGCCACCCACGGGTGCAGGGCGTGTTCCAGTGTCTTCAGGGGCGAGGGCTCGGCATTTTTGGTGCGCAGCGGGATGCAGAAGGCCAGGGTCACGCCGGCCAGCGTGGCGTGCACGCCACTTTTGAGCACACACACCCACAGGATCAGACCGATGATCAGGTAGGGCCCGAGTTTGATCACGCCCAGGCGGTTCATCGCGATCAAGGCAATCAGGCACGCGCCTGCACCCGCCAAAGCAGCACCGGACAGGTCCGCAGAGTAGAACACGGCGATGACGATGATTGCGCCGAGGTCATCAATGATAGCCAGGGTCATCAGGAACAGTTTCAGCGACACCGGCACACGCTTGCCCAGCAGGGCCAGCACGCCCAGTGCAAAAGCGATGTCGGTGGCCATGGGGATCGCCCAGCCGGAGAGTGCGGCAGGGTAGTCCTTGTTGATCGCCCAGTAGATCAGCGCCGGCACCACCATGCCGCCAATGGCTGCGGCGCCCGGCAGTACCACTTGCGAGGGTTTGGACAGGTGACCATCGAGCAGCTCGCGCTTTACCTCCAGGCCGATCAGCAGGAAGAACAAGGCCATCAGGCCGTCGTTGATCCACAGCAGGGCAGGCTTGGCGATTTTCAGCGCGCCAATCTGTGCCACCACTGGTACGTCGAGAAAGGCGTTGTAGAGGTGCGACAACGGTGAATTGTTGATGATCAGCGCCAAGGCCGCAGCGGCGATCAACAACAGACCGCTGGCGGCTTCCAGCTGGAAGAAACGGGTGAAAGTGCTACGCAGAGGCAAGGGATGCTCTCCAATCCAGGTTCAATAGGTGGGTACCCTAACCCGTACCGTTAGTTGTTAAAACAAAAGTTATATTCTTATTTGTTATAAGGGGCGGGCAGAGTCGGCGTTGCGCCAGAGCCTAGCAATTGTGTGTCTATTTGAGTCGCCACTGTATCTGTGTGCAGTGTAGGAAACTCCCTAAAATTGGCGCTGAAATCTTTAGAGACGCACCTTATGAGCGACCACCGTACCTGGGCCCGCGAAGCCATTCGCATCATTGAAGCGGACTTCCAGCGCAGCGCCGACACGCACCTGATCCCTTTGCCGTTGCCGGGGTTGCCGGGTATCGAGTTGTACTTCAAGGACGAGTCCAGCCACCCCACCGGCAGCTTGAAGCATCGGCTGGCCCGTTCACTGTTTCTGTACGCGCTGTGTAATGGCTGGCTCAAGCCTGGCGCGCCGGTGATTGAGGCCTCCAGTGGGTCGACGGCCATTTCGGAAGCGTATTTCGCGCGCCTGCTTGGCCTGCCGTTCATTGCGGTGATGCCGGCCACCACGTCTCAGGAGAAGATTGCCCAGATCGCCTTCTATGGCGGCAAGAGCCATCTGGTGAAGGATCCGACGCAGATCTACGCCGAGTCCGAGCGGTTGGCGCAGGAAAGTGGCGGTCACTTCATGGACCAATTCACCTATGCCGAGCGCGCGACGGACTGGCGGGCGAACAACAATATAGCCGAGTCGATCTTTCAACAGATGCGCTTTGAGCATTACCCCGAGCCGAGCTGGTTGATTTCCAGCCCTGGCACCGGCGGCACCACCGCGACCCTGGGGCGTTACGTGCGCTATCGCCAGCATTGCACCCGCGTGCTGTGCGCCGACGCCGAACGCTCGGTGTTCTTTGACTATTACCAGACGGGCGACGCCAGCTTGCGCCTGGATTGCGGTTCGCGGATCGAAGGGATCGGTCGTCCACGCGTCGAGGCGTCGTTTTTGCCCAAGGTGATTGATGCGATGGTCAAGGTGCCGGATGCGCTGTCACTGGCAGCCATGCATTACCTGGCCGAGCGTCTGGGGCGGCGGGTCGGTGGTTCCAGCGGGACTAACCTGATCGGTGCCTTGGTGGCGGCCCAGCAGATGCAAGCGGCGGGGGAATCAGGCTCGATCGTGGCGATTTTGTGTGACGGGGGAGAGCGGTACGCCACTACTTACTACGATCAGGCGTGGCTCGCCGGGCAAGGGTATGCGTTGAGCGGGTTGATTGCGGCCGTTGCGGCCAGTGTTGAACGCGGTGAGCCGTTGCCGCAGACAATCCTGCGCGCAAACATCTGAACACCGGCAAAAACCAATGTGGGAGCTGGCTTGCCTGCGATGGCAGAGTCTCAGTCGCCGAACTTATCGACTGAACCACCGCCATCGCAGGCAAGCCAGCTCCCACCTTTGATCGGGGTCGGCTGTAACAGAGTGCTTAGGCCTCGATGCCGAGCATATCCCGCGCCAGCGCTTCGGCAATCCGAATCCCGTCAACGCCCGCCGACAGAATCCCACCGGCATAACCCGCACCTTCACCGGCCGGGAACAAACCTTTCACGTTCAAGCTCTGCATCGACTCGTTACGGGTAATCCGCAGCGGCGAGGACGTGCGCGTCTCGATCCCGGTCAGCACCGCATCGTGCAACGAGTAGCCTTTGATCTGCTTCTCGAATGCCGGCAAGGCTTCACGAATTGCTTCGATGGCAAAGTCCGGCAAGGCCAGGGCCAAGTCACCCAGCGACACACCGGGCTTGTAGGACGGTTCCACGCTGCCGATGGCCGTGGACGGCTTGCCCGCGATGAAATCCCCCACCAGTTGCGCCGGGGCCTCGTAGTTGCTGCCGCCGAGGATGTAGGCGTGGGACTCCAGGCGCTCCTGCAACTCGATACCCGCCAGCGGGCCACCCGGGTAATCCACCTCCGGCGTGATGCCGACGACGATGCCGGAGTTGGCATTGCGTTCGTTACGCGAGTACTGGCTCATGCCGTTGGTTACCACGCGGTTCGGCTCGGACGTGGCCGCCACCACCGTGCCGCCCGGGCACATGCAGAAGCTGTAGACCGAGCGGCCGTTCTTGGCGTGGTGCACCAGCTTGTAGTCGGCCGCGCCGAGTTTCGGATGCCCGGCGTATTTGCCCAGGCGCGCCGCGTCGATCAGCGACTGCGGGTGTTCGATCCTGAAGCCCACCGAGAACGGCTTGGCCTCCATGTACACGCCACGCCCGTGCAGCATGCGGAAGGTGTCGCGGGCGCTGTGGCCCAGGGCCAGGATCACGTGCTTGGAGAGCAGTTGCTCGCCACCGTCGATAACCACGCCGTTCAGCTGGCCGTCTTCGATCAGCACATCGGTAACGCGCTGTTCGAAACGCACTTCACCGCCCAGGGCGATGATCTGCTGGCGCATGTTTTCCACCACGCCGGTCAGGCGGAACGTGCCGATGTGCGGCTTGCTGACGTAGAGGATCTCTTCCGGCGCACCGGCCTTGACGAACTCGTGCAGGACCTTGCGACCGTGGAATTTCGGGTCCTTGATCTGGCTGTAGAGTTTGCCGTCGGAGAAGGTCCCGGCGCCGCCTTCACCAAACTGCACGTTGGACTCGGGGTTGAGCACGTTTTTGCGCCACAGGCCCCAGGTGTCTTTGGTGCGCTGGCGCACTTCCTTGCCGCGCTCGAGGATGATCGGCTTGAAGCCCATCTGCGCGAGCAGCAGCCCGGCGAAGATCCCGCACGGACCAAACCCCACCACGATTGGCCGTTCGACCAGGCCTTCCGGCGCTTGACCCACCACCTTGTAGCTGACATCCGGCGCCGGGTTGACGTTACGGTCATCGGCGAACTTGAGCAGCAGGGCGGCTTCGCCTTTCACATTCAGGTCGATGGTGTAGATGAAGCACAGCTCCGACGACTTTTTGCGGGCGTCATAGCTGCGTTTGAACAGGGTGAAATCGAGCAGGTCATCACTGGCGATGCCCAGGCGCTGCACGATGGCAGGCCGCAGGTCTTCTTCGGGATGGTCGATGGGCAGCTTGAGTTCGGTGATTCGTAACATGACGGGATCCGGTAGGCGGCAGACAAAAAGGCCGGCTGTTTTGCAAACCGGCGATTATAAGCCCCAAAGGCGGTTTTCCGACACGTTAAAACAGCGTTGGGCCGAATCAGTCGTCGCGAGAACCGCCGAATGCCGCGCAACCACGCTGCACTTGGCCGTTGACGCGCAATTCGGCGGTCATGTGTTGCAGGCTACCGCTGACGCTGTCGATGCAACGCTGCGGCGCGACCCAGAGTTCGATGTGCTGGTTATTGGCTTCGGTCATCAGGTTGAAACGGCCGTCGCCCAGTTGCTCTTCCACAAAAGGCACCGCCAAGGGTGGCTGACCTTCGCGCTCCAGCACCATGCCCTTGGCGGTCACATTCATCGCCCAGGCGGGTTTATGGCCATTGGCGCGCAGCACCATGCGCTTGAAGTCCGGGTCGTTGCACGCCGAAGTCGAACGCTCCATGCGATAAAGCTGTTGCAGTTCTACCGACCCCTGGGTGCCAGTGGCAACCCCGGAGAACTTGCCGCGCAAGTCGGCAAACAATGCGCCCTGTTGGCCAGCCAGTGAGGCGGCTTCCTGCAGGATGCTGGTGCCGCCGGCGTCGTTGACCACGTAGTTGCGTTTGTCACCGCAAGGCTGGAACAACAGCTTGCCGTCAACGGCCGTCAATTCACCCTGCATGCGGGTCAACCCGGCGGTAGACGGCTTTGCCGGCTCGCTCTCGAACATCTGGCAAGCGGTGAACAGAGGCAGCAGGGCAAACAGAACTAGGGTACGGGCGGCGCGCATTTATCGGGTCTCCAAACAAGTGCCGCCACGTTACGCAGGCTGACGCCGCACCACAACCCCAGCGCCCTGCTTCAGGCAAATCTGACAGACGCCGGATTCAGCCGACGATAAACGTCTGACCGGTCTGCAAGCCTTCTACGCTTTTGGCGTAGGCCAGTGCCACGTCGGCACCCGGAGCCGGTTTGTAACCGCGGAAATACGGGGCATAGCTGCCCATGGCTTCCAGCAGGACCGTCGGGCTCACGGCGTTGACCCGCAGGCCGCGTGGCAATTCGATCGCCGCGGCTTTGACGAAGGCGTCAATCGCGCCGTTGACCAGTGCGGCCGAGGCGCCGGTACGGATCGGGTCACGGTTGAGGATGCCGCTGGTGAAAGTGAACGAGGCGCCGTCGTTGGCATATTCGCGGCCGATCAGCAGCAGGTTGACCTGGCCCATCAGCTTGTCGCGCAGGCCCAGTTCAAAATCGCTTTCGCTCATTTCACCCAGCGCCACGAAATTCACGCTACCGGCCGCGCAGATCAGGGCATCGAACTTGCCGGTCTGTTCAAACAGCTTGCGGATCGACGCGCTGTCACTGATATCCACCTGAAAGTCGCCGCGTGTGCGACCGATGCTGATCACGTCGTGACGCTGAGCCAGTTCTGCCTTGACTGCCGAGCCGACCGTGCCGCTGGCGCCAATCAATAGAATTTTCATCGTGCTGTTCCTCCACGGGTAAGTGAAGGTTCAGTCTAGTGTGGCTTTTCAGGTGGATAAACGTGCTAATAGGCAACCTTTGGTTTTCAAATGGAAACAATCCATGAGCGAGATGGATGACCTGGCGGCCTTTGCCGTTCTGATCGAAGCCGGTAGTTTTACCCTCGCGGCCGAGCAGCTGGGGTGCAGCAAGGGCCAATTGTCCAAGCGTATCAGCCAGTTGGAGGCGCAGTTTTGCGTGGTGTTGCTGCACCGCACCACCCGCAAGCTCAGCCTGACCGCAGCCGGTGCAGCGCTGTTGCCCCAGGCTCAGGCGTTGGTGGTCCAAGTGGAACGCGCCCGTCAGGCATTGGCGCGGCTCAAGGACGATTTGGCCGGGCCAGTGCGTATGACGGTTCCGGTGTCGTTGGGAGAAACCTTCTTCGATGGCTTGCTGCTGGAGTTCTCCAAACAGTACCCCCAGGTGCAGATCGAACTGGAATTGAACAACCGGTATCGAGACCTGGCGCGGGATGGGTTTGACTTGGGCGTGCGTTCCGGCGCCACCGAAAATGAGCGCCTGGTGGCCAAACCGCTGCTGGCCTGGCATGAAATGACCTGCGCAAGCCCGGCCTACCTGGAGCAACACGGCGAGCCGCTGACCCCGGCAGACCTGGCAACGCACACCTGCCTGCTCAACAGCCACTACAGCGGGCGTGAAGAATGGCTGTATCACCAGCAGCACGAACTGCTGCGAGTACGGGTCAGTGGCACCTTTGCCTCCAACCATTACAACCTGTTGAAGAAGGCCGCACTGGTTGGCGCCGGGATCGCCCGCCTGCCGTCCTACGTGTTACCCGCGGAACTGGCTGACGGGAGATTGCGCTGGCTCCTGCGCGATTATCAGACGCGGAGCATGCCGATGTACCTGGTTCACCCGTATCAGGGTGGTTTGCCGCGTCGCACCCAGGTGCTGGCCGATTACCTGGTGGATTGGTTCAAGCGCGGCGGCGAGGCCCTGGACCGTCTTCAGCGGTAGCGGCGTGCAATCAAATGGTCGATGGACAGGCAGCCCGGGCCCTTGGCGACCAACAGCAGCAGCACGGTGATCCAAGTGCCGTGGGTCGGGTAGGCGTCCGGATAAACGAAGAGTTGAATGGTCAAGGTCATGCCGATCAGGGCCAGCGCTGAAAACCGCGTGGCAAAGCCCACCAGGATCAGCACCGGGAAGAAATGCTCGGCAAACGCCGCCATGTGCGCGGCGACTTCCGGTGACAGCAAGGGCACGTGGTATTCACTGCGAAACAGCGGCAGTGTGGACGCCGCAAGACGCGGCTCGCCGAATTGGAACGTGCCGCTGATCAAGTCGATGGCAAAGCCCTCGACCTTGGTCTGCCCGGATTTCCAGAACACCGCCGCGATGGAAAATCGTGCGAGAAAGGCGATCAGGCTGTAGGGGATTTTCTCGAACAGTGCGATGACCCGATTGACCAGACTCGAAGGGAATGTGTTCATGGCAATACCTTTTGTTCCAGGTGCAAATGAGTGATGGCGTCGTGGCTGATCAACAGGGCCAGGCATTGGTTCAGGTCGAACTGCGCCGACGCTTCCAGCGCGTGCTGCACCGCCGTCTCCAGTGCCGCGCCGTTATTCAGGCTGTCGATGAACGCGACCGAGCCGCTGTCGATGGCGAATACCTT
Source organism: Pseudomonas sp. HT11 (assembly GCF_044875395.1). Taxonomy (NCBI): domain Bacteria; kingdom Pseudomonadati; phylum Pseudomonadota; class Gammaproteobacteria; order Pseudomonadales; family Pseudomonadaceae; genus Pseudomonas; species Pseudomonas sp. HT11. The sequence goes on from NZ_CP173217.1 coordinate 1,496,167, forward strand.
GACCGCCAAGCCTTGGCGTAACACCAGCGCGCTTTGGGCGTGCCAGGGATTCAGGGTGGCCAGGCCACCTTCGGTCTGGTGCGCAGCCCAAACGGCCACCACCGCATAAGCGCTATTCAGGGTGGCCAGGGATGGATGCAGGTGCAGGCGCAGGTTGCCCAGGACTGTCTGGCCTTGCAGCGTTTGGAGAATGGCTTGCTGGTCAAGCGGCTGGGTGTCTGCCGCGTGATAGGCGCAAACCCGCAAGCGCTCGAGCCTTGCGACGTCAGCCAGGTAGGGCACGCTGGCCGCCGGCTCAAAGGCCTGAATAAACCCTGCGAACGCGCTGCCGTATTCGCTCATCAGCGGGCTGGTGGGCGGGCATGCCTGTACAAACACGCCGGCCATGGCGCGAAAAAACTCATCGCCGACCAACTGCAAGGTCACCGGGTAAGCGGTCGCCAATGCGTTGATCAATGCGCTGTGGACATTGTTGCGATACACCGCAAAACGGCTGGCCGGGTCGGCGCCATTGCGGCTGAACAGGCCGTCGGGGCACGCCAGGTCGGGATCGATCAAGGCGTCGGCAAACGCAGCGTGATGGCTCATACGTTCACCTGCGACAGATGCCAGTCGGCGTGTTGAGCTTCGGCATGCAGCACACTGAACGCAGGCACCTGGTTATCCCGCTCGATCAGCGTGGCCATTGGGCCCGTGCGCGTGAGTACCTGTTCGTATAACTGCCACACCGCGTTATCGATGGGCGCGCCATGGTCGTCGATCAGCAGGCGATCGCCCAAACTGTCAGTGTCTTCGGCAAAACCCGCCAGATGTATCTCCCCGACGGCGTGTAATGGCAGTGCGTCGATGTAGGAAAGCGGCTCGCGCTGGTGATTGATGCACGACACATAAACGTTGTTGACGTCCAGCAGCAGGCCGCAGCCCGTGCGGCGGATGACCTCGCTGATGAAGTCCGTTTCGTCCAGGGTGGAGCGCTCGAATTGCAGATAGGTCGACGGATTTTCCAGCAGCATCGGCCGCTTGAGCGTGCTTTGCACCTGGTCGATGTGCTCGCACACCCGGTTCAGTGTGGCGGCGTCGTAGGCCAGGGGCAGCAAGTCATTGAGAAACACCGGGCCGTGGCTCGACCAGGCCAGGTGTTCGGAAAACGAGTGGGGTTGATAGCGTTCGATCAGCAAGACCAACCGTGCCAGGTGCTCAAGGTTGAGCGGGCCTTCGCCGCCGATGGACAGGCCAACGCCGTGCAGTGACAGCGGGTACTGCTCGCGGATCAACCCCAGGTAGTGATGGAACGGCCCGCCGGCCACCATGTAGTTTTCGGCGTGCACTTCAAAAAAACCGATATCGGGCGAGGTCTCGAGCACTTCAATAAAGTGCTCGGTCTTCAGCCCCAGCCCGGCCCGATAGGGGAGGCCGGGCACCTGAGCCGGTGAGACCGTGTGTTGGGGTAAAAGCGTCATCATCAGTACTCAGGCTGCGGGCTGTTTCAGGACTTGGCGGTGAAGGCGGCTGCCTGGCCGAAACCGGTCGGCGAGGTGGAGCTTGGGGTTTTAGCGCAAGTGCCGGCCGGGACCAGTTTCCAGGCATTGGCCTGGTCTTTGACTTTCGAGGTGCCGGCGCAGGAAGTGCCGGCGCCCGCAGCGCAATCGTTCTTGCCGGCTTCAGCGACGCCGAAGCATTTGTCCATCTTGGCGTCGTCGGCGTGGGCCATGTTGGACATTGCGGACAGGCTCAGAGCAGAGCCGAGGGCCAGGATCAGGGTAGCGGCGGACAGTTTAGTGGTCATGGTGTAACTCCTGCGGTGGGTTGAGGTAGCGAGCTTGATTGCCTGCTTACTCCACTAGAGGCGGCAGGGCGAATTTCGTTACAAGTCCGACGACAATAATTTCAAGAAACGCAAAATTTAAGCGTCACACAAAGCAAATGTGGGAGCGGGCTTGCTCGCGAATGCAGGGTGTCAGTCGATAGAAACTTAACTGAGACACCGCATTCGCGAGCAAGCCCGCTCCCACATTTAGATCCAGTTCATACAGCAACCGGATGGTATTAGCCCCCGAGGTAAGCCTCCCGTACCTTCGGATCCGTCAGCAACTGCTCACCCGTGCCTTGCATCACCACCCGGCCGTTTTCCAGCACGTAGGCGCGGTCGGCGATTTTCAGCGCCTGGTTGGCGTTTTGTTCGACCAGGAACACCGTTACACCGTCCTTGCGCAGCTGTTCGATGATGTCGAAGATCTGCTGGATGATGATCGGTGCCAGGCCCAGGGACGGTTCGTCCAACAGCAACAGCTTGGGCTTGCTCATCAGCGCACGGCCGATGGCGAGCATTTGCTGCTCGCCGCCGGACATGGTGCCGCCGCGCTGGCTGAAGCGTTCCTTGAGCCTGGGGAACAGGTGCAACACCTTGTCCATCTGCTCCTGGTAGTCGCCCTTGTCGGTGAAGAACCCGCCCATGGCGAGGTTCTCCTCGACAGTCAGGCGTGAGAACACGCGGCGGCCTTCGGGCACCACTGCAATGCTCTTGCGCATGATCTGCGAGGACTGTTGCCCCACCAGCTCTTCACCCATGTAGCGGATGCTGCCGCTGTGGGCCTGCGGCGAACCGCACAAAGTCATCAGCAAGGTGGATTTGCCGGCGCCGTTGGCACCGATCAGCGTGACGATTTCACCTTGGCGCACTTCCACGTTGACGCTGTGCAGGGCCTGGATCTTGCCGTAAAAAGTGGAAACGTTTTCGAATTGCAGCATTTTACGCTTCCCCCAAATAGGCTTTGATCACTTCAGGATTGTCGCGGATCTGTTCCGGTGTCCCGTCGGCCAGCGGCGTGCCCTGGTTGATCACCACGATGTGGTCGGAAATGCTCATGACCAGTTTCATGTCGTGTTCGATCAACAGCACAGTGGCGTTGTTTTCCTCACGCAACACGCTGATCAGCGCCTTGAGGTCCTCGGTTTCCTTGGGGTTCAGGCCGGCAGCCGGTTCGTCGAGCATGAGGATCCGCGGGCGGGTCATCATGCAGCGGGCGATTTCCAGGCGACGTTGCTGACCGTAGGCCAGGGTGCCGGCAGGGCGGTTGGCGAACTCGGTGAGGTTGACCTTGTCCAGCCAGTACTCGGCGTATTCCATGGCCTCGCGCTCGCTCTTGCGAAACGCCGGGGTCTTGAACAGGCCAGCAAAGAAGTTGGTGTTCAAGTGACGGTGCTGGGCAATCAACAGGTTCTCGACCGCCGTCATGTCCTTGAACAACCGCACGTTCTGGAAGGTGCGCACCACGCCCTTGCGGGCGATCTCGTGGCCGGCCAGGCCCTGGATCGGCTGGCCGTCCAGCAGGATGCTGCCACCGCTCGGTTTGTAGAAGCCGGTGAGGCAGTTGAACACCGTGGTTTTGCCGGCGCCGTTGGGGCCGATCAGCGCCACCACCTGTTTCTCTTTCACGGTCAGGGCCACGCCGTTGACCGCCAGCAAACCGCCGAAGCGCATGCTCAAGTTGTCGACTTTCAGGATCTCGCGGCTCATTTGCGCAGCTCCATGTGTGGGCGTTGCATCGGCAGCAGACCTTGGGGACGCCAAATCATCATCAGCACCATCATGGCGCCGAACATCAACATGCGGTATTCGCTGAACTCTCGCATCATCTCCGGCAGCAGGATCATTACGATGGCCGCCAGGATCACGCCCAGCTGCGAGCCCATGCCACCCAGTACGACGATGGCGAGGATGATCGCCGACTCGATAAAGGTGAACGACTCCGGGGTCACCAGGCCTTGGCGCGCCGCGAAGAAGCTGCCGGCGAAACCGGCGAATGTTGCCCCGAGGGTGAAGGCCGAAAGTTTGATGACGGTTGGGTTCATGCCCAACGCTCGGCAGGCGATCTCATCTTCGCGCAACGCTTCCCACGCCCGCCCGATCGGCATGCGCAGCAGACGGTTGATCACGAACAGTGCCGCCAGTGCCAGCAACAACGCCACCAGGTACAGGAACACCACTTTGCTCACCGGGTTGTAGTCGATCCCGAAGTACTCGTGGAAAGTCTGCATGCCCTCGGCGGCGGTGCGGTCGAACGACAGCCCGAAGAACGTCGGCTTGGGGATGCTGCTGATGCCGTTGGGGCCGCCGGTGATATCGGTGAGGTTACGCAGGAACAGTCGGATGATTTCACCGAAGCCCAGGGTCACGATTGCCAGGTAGTCACCACGCAGGCGCAGCACCGGGAAGCCCAGCAGGAAGCCGAACGTGGCCGCCGCCATACCCGCCAGCGGCAGGCAGATCCAGAAGCCCCAGCCCAGGTAATGCGAGAGCAACGCGTAGGTGTAGGCACCCACGGCGTAGAAGCCCACATACCCCAGGTCGAGCAGGCCGGCCAGGCCCACCACGATGTTCAGGCCCAGGCCCAGCAGCACGTAGATCAGGATCAGCGTCGCGATATCCACCGCGCCGCGTGAGCCGAAGAACGGCCAGATCAGCGCGGCCACGATCAGGCCGATGATGATGTAGCGCTGGGTGCGCGGCAGGGTCAGGAACTGGCTGACCTTGGGCGATACCAATGGCCCACGGTTGCCCTTGAACAACGCACCGACCTGCTGGGTGAACAGCACGCGCAGGAACATCAGCACCGAGCACAGGGCGATGATGGTCAGGGTGACGGGACCGGTGCCATGCACTTCCAGGTTGATGCCGACAATGCTCAGCTTGAGGCCGAGTACCGGAAAGGCCACGGCCCATACCAGCAAGGCGCTGAAAAACGCCGATTTAAGATATCTGCTCATACTTTCTCAACCTCCGGACGGCCCAGAATGCCGGTCGGACGGAACAACAGCACCAGAACCAACAGGCCGAACGCCACCACATCCTTGTATTGGTCGCCGAAAATATCGGCACCAAAGGCTTCAGCCACGCCCAGCACCAGACCGCCGAGCATGGCGCCCGGAATACTGCCGATGCCGCCCAATACCGCCGCGGTAAAGGCCTTGAGGCCTACCAGGAAACCGGCGTTGGGGTTGATCACGCCGTACTGCATGCTCAGCAGCACCGCCGCGACGGCCGCCAGCGCAGCACCGATGACGAAGGTCAAGGCAATGATGTTGTTGGTGTTGATGCCCAGCAGGTTGGCCATCTTGATGTCTTCGGCGCAGGCCCGGCAGGCGCGCCCCAGACGGGAGCGGGAAATGAACAGCGTCAGGCCCAGCATCGCCACCAGCGTGACGACGAACACCAGGATCTGCATGTAGGAAATCAGCACTTCTTGTGCGCCACCTGGGCCGAAGGAGATGCTCCCCGGGATCAGGTTGGGAATGGACTTGTCCTTGGAATCCTGGGACAGCAATACAGTGTTCTGCAGGAATATCGACATGCCGATGGCGGAAATCAGCGGGATCAAACGGTTGCTGCCACGCAAGGGACGATAGGCAACCCGCTCGATGCTGTAGCCGTAGGCACTGGTTACAACAATCGACGCGATAAACGCGGCGGTCATCAACAGCGGCAGGGAGTGGATACCCATCATGGCCAGCCCGGCAAGGGCGATGAAGGCCACGTAGGAACCAATCATGTACACCTCGCCATGGGCGAAGTTGATCATTCCAATGATGCCGTAAACCATTGTGTAGCCAATGGCTATCAAGGCATAGGTGCTGCCAATGGTCAGGCCATTAACCAGCTGTTGGAAAAAATGATAGATCTCAGGCATTACAGCGCTCCTAAAAACCCGATACGCATTTCACTGGGGAGTCATGTTCCGGCCCTGCGCTGTGTTCTATGAGCACATTTGCACAAAGCGTTTGCCAGCGAACCGCTGGTGACGGTTTTAAGATTTTCAGGTGAGCCAGCGCCCGGATCGCGGGTGACAGGCCCATAAACCTCGTAAAACAAAGCCCACTGCTCTCACAGTGGGCTTGTTGACCAGTAACGCCTGGCTTACTGAGGGGAAACTTCGGTTTTTGGTTTACCGAAGTGCCATTGGTAGACCACGAACTTGAAGTCCTTCAGGTCGCCCTTGGCGTCAAAGCTCAGATCGCCAGTAGGGGTCTTGAAAGTGCCTGCGTGGATGGCAGCTGCCACCTTGGCGGTGTCTTCGCTCTTCGCGGCAGCGATACCGCCGGCGATGACTTCAACCGCAGAGTAAGCCGGGAACACGAACGGACCGGTTGGGTCCTGTTTGTTCTTGGCGAACTCTTCAACAATGGCTTTGTTGGCAGGGTCGGTGTCGAAGGATTTAGGCAGGGTTACCAGCAGGCCTTCGGAAGCGTCCTGGGCAATTTGCGAGATGGAGTCGTTGCCGACGCCTTCCGGGCCCATGAACTTGGCGTTCAGGCCTTTTTCCTTGGCTTGGCGCAGGATCAGGCCCAGCTCTGGGTGGTAGCCGCCGTAGTAGACGAAGTCGACGTTGGCTTGCTTGAGCTTCTGGATGATCGAGGAGAAGTCTTTATCGCCGGCGTTCAGGCCTTCGAAGACAGCGACTTTCACGCCTTTCTTCTCAAGGGTCTGTTTAACGGCAGTCGCGATGCCTTCACCGTATTGCTGTTTGTCGTGCAGTACGGCAACCACCTTTGGCTTCACGAAGTCGGCGATGTAGTTGCCGGCTGCCGGGCCCTGGGCGCTGTCCAGGCCGATGGTACGGAATACCAGTTTATAACCACGGGCGGTGATTTCCGGGCTGGTAGCCGCCGGAGTGATCATGATCACGCCTTCGTCTTCGTAGATGTCGGTTGCTGGCTGAGTGGAGCTGGAGCAAAGGTGACCGACTACGAACTTGACGCCGTCGTTGACCACTTTGTTGGCTACGGCAACGGCTTGTTTCGGATCGCAAGCGTCGTCGTATTCTTTGGCTTCAAGCATTTTGCCGTCGACGCCGCCCTTGGCGTTGATGTCGGCGATTGCCTGCTTGGCACCCATGAATTGCATGTCGCCGTATTGCGTCACAGGGCCGGTTTTTGGACCTGCGATACCGATCTTGATGGTGTCGGCTGCGAACGAATGGCCGGCAACCCCAGCCAGGACCATAGCGGCAAACAGTTTGGAAATCTGCTTAGTAGCCTTATTCATAGTGCTCCACTCTTACTGTTGTATTTTTTATAGTTCTAGCGGCCTTGTGAGCTGCAGAACCGGATCAGATATCTCGGATATCCCCCCGGCATTGCCCTGGCAACTGTACCGGTACAGTGTAGAGCGCCGGTTGATCGCTTGAAAAGCTGGCTGCTGGGGGCAAACGCCGGGGGTGTCGCTTTAATGAAAGAAAAAGACAGAATTGCGGCGGGGTGATGCCAGAGTTTCAGGCAATCCTTGGCTTTCCTGACACTTTCGTTCGGTGCCTCATTTGCAACTGGGTTTTTCTGCCTGACGCCTGACGCTATGATTGCGCCGATTTTTTATTCAGGTGAATTCCCATGACGCAAGAACCTAGCACCCTCTATGCCAAGCTGCTCGGTGAAACCGCCGAAATTTCCTGGAAGGAGCTCGAGCCGTTCTTTGCCAAGGGTGCCCTATTGTGGGTCGACGCCGGCCTGGATTTGATCGAAGCCGCCGAAGGAATGGCCGAGGATAACCGTGACAAAGTCGCTGCATGGCTGGCTGCAGGGAGCCTTGGCGAGGTGTCTGCGACGCGGGCATTGGACCTGGCCGAGAGGGATCCAAGCCTGTGGGCGGTGGTGGTTTCGCCGTGGATTCTGATCCAGGAAAGGGCGGCGTAAGAAACGGATGCGCTAAAAAGGTGCACTGCTCGGGCCCTTGCAAGTGTGTAGCGGAGTAACCGCCGGCGCCGTGATGGCACCTTGCCGTAGAGAAAGGTCACAGGTGAGGGTGACGTGCGCGTCACGGGAACAGTTGTGCGCGGGGCCGAAGGCTCGGGGAATTGTTTCTGGGTGTGGCAAAGATGACGGTCTGACGTGACTGGCAGACCGCTATCGCAGGAAAGCCATCTCCCACATTTGACATGCATTCCAAGTGTGGGAGCTGGCTTGCCTGCGATAGCCGCAACTCGGTCTAAGCCGTCTTGCCAGTATGGTTATTCAACGAAATAACCTTGGTATTCCCAATCCGATGAGCAACGCCATGTGGACGCTGAGGAGTCGGCCGTTCTTCGGCCTTCTTCAGGCAAATGATGGCTAAATGCCGAAATATTCGGCGTCAACGAATTGGCCTGACGATGGAAGGTGGGCCGATACGGCCTGTGACAAGGTCTTTGGGCGGCGTGGTGTCTTTGCTGCCTTCCACGCTGAAAGGGTAGAGCGGGTTACGCATCTGGATGCCCTGGATCACGCCGACCACATCGCTCAAAGGCACCGCCGGGCTCAGCAGGTAGCCCTGAATGAAGTCACAGCCATGGTTGAGCAGCAGTTCGAATTGCGCCTGGGTTTCCACGCCTTCGGTGACAACGTGCAGGTGCAGCGTGTGAGCCATGCCGATAATCGCCTGGACGATCTCGATATCGGCAGTCGATTTGGGAATGTCCTGGATAAAGGAACGGTCGATCTTCAGCGTGTTGAGCGGCAGGCGCTTGAGATAAGCCAGTGACGAGTAGCCAGTGCCGAAGTCATCAATCGCCAGCGACACGCCCAGTGCCCGGATTTGCCGCAACAGCGCGAGCGTGCTGCTGATGTTGCCCATCAGGGCGTTTTCGGTGACTTCCAGCTCCAGGCGTCCGGCGGCGATGCCGGCGAAGCGCAGGGCGTCTTCGATTTCATCCGCCAGTTCGTCACGCGCCAGGTTGAGGGCCGAGCAGTTCACGGCCATGGTCAGTTCGGTATAGCCGCGGTCAGACAGCAGGCTCAAATCGTGGCACGCCTGGCGTAATACCCAGTGGTCCAGTTCGGCAATCAGCCCGTTGCTTTCGGCAATGGCGATAAACCGGTCCGGCGCCAGTAGCCCGTGTTGCGGGTGTTGCCAGCGCACCAGGGCTTCCAGGCGGGTAACCTTGCCGAGTTTCATGTCGAAGATCGGCTGATAAAACAGGACCAACTGGTTGCGCGTGCGCAGGGCGGCGCGCAGCTCTTCTTCCAGTTGCAGTTCCAGAAACGCGCGGGTTTTGAGGTTGGAACTGAAAAAGTTCAGGCTGTTGCGCCCGGTGTCTTTGGACTGGTAAAGCGCCAGGTCGGCGGTTTTCAGCAGCTCCTCACAGGTCAGGCCGTCATCGGGAAACAGGCTGATGCCGATGCTGGTGGTCATCACCATGCGCCGGCCGGCCAGTTCGATCGGCTCTTTCATCTTCTGCATGATGCGCTGCGCCATATGCCGCGCTTCGTCGCGATGGTGAATGCTGATGAGGATGCAGAATTCATCGCCGCCAAAGCGCGCAACCACATCGTCATGGCTGCGCACCGACCCTTTGATATGCCCGGCCAACACGGTGAGTAACTGGTCGCCGGCATCATGCCCAAGGCTGTCGTTGATGCGCTTGAAGTGGTCGATATCGAGGAAGATCACCGCCATCATGCCGTGGCTTGCAGTTTTTTCGGCGACTTTCTCCGCGAAAATCTGATTGAAGCCGCGACGGTTGAGCAGGGTGGTCAGCGCATCAAAATGCGCGACCTGTTGCAGCGAGGCGCGGGCCTGGTCCAGTTCGCTGAGCAGCGCGTTGACCCGGCGCAGGTCGCGTTCCTTGTGCTGCAGTTTTTTGTCGGCCAGTGCTGCACTGACGCTGCTGCCAATCACCAACAGGGTGATCACGGCCACGGACAAGCCAAGCTGAATGGGGTTGTTGTCCAGCGGCAATGCGAGGTCCGCGCCGCTGGGCACCAGCATTTGCATGGCAGCCATGCCGGTGAAGTGCATGCTCAGGATGCCGGCGCCCAGCACCAGGCTGGCGGCGTATTTGAGCAATTGATGGAACACCCCGGTGCCGTTACGCAGGTAGCACGACAGCAGCAACGCGGCCAGGCTGGCGCCAATGGCGATGCCCACCGACGCCAAAAACAGCCCCGAGTCGAAGTACACCTGGGCCTGGGAGCGCATGGCCGACATGCCGACGTAGTGCATCAAGGCAATGCCCAGCCCCATCCATACCGATGCCAGCAGGTATTGATGAAAGCGCAAATGAGCGTGACTGAGGGTTTGCATGGCAAACAACGAGGCAATCAGGGCGATCACCAGCGAGGCGAACGTCATGAGCAGTTCGTAATAAATGGCAATAGGTGCCTGAAAGGCCAGCATGCTGATGAAGTGAGTCGACCAGATGCCGCCTGCCAGGCATCCCGCCCCCAGCCAGCGCCAGTGGCGGCGCGCAGTAGGGTCTTCCACGTGGCCGACGCGCTCGGCCATGTCCAAGGTTCCGAACCCTGCTGCACAAGCGACCAAGTACGCCAGCAGCACCAGAAAGGGGTTATGACTGCAATTGAGTAATAAATGCCCGTTATCTGGAAGCTCGGTAAAAAAATACATACCTCGCCATTCCATAGCATGTCCCGTCAAAGTCAGTACGTCATTGCCTACAGCAATGGCTTATGACCTCGAGTATAGAAGCCTTGCGGGATTTGCCAGGAATAATGGCACTTTGCTCTGAATGATTTTGGCATGCTCGCCATAGCGTTTGCTGCTAAGCGCTGATCGGCAGGTCGAACTCGAAAGGCGCCTCAAGCGGCGGCAAGCCAAAGGCGGCGCGTGCCGTGTCGCAATCGACGTTCTGTTCGCCCTGGCTCCACGACGCGTCGAACTCGCGACACGGGCTCGAACGCTGCTCATAGATCGTGCAACGGGTGCCTTTGCCGACTTCCCCCTCAAGGCTGCAGCAACGCGCGGGTTTCTGGTCGGTGCCGATCATCGCCACGCGCGTGGGATTGATCTGCACCACCAGGTCATCGGGCACGGTGCCCCCCGATGAGGCGCACTCACCCCAGAAGAAAGACACACGAAAGTGTGAACAGCAGGCACCGCAACTCAGACACGGACTGGCTTCGGACATGGGCGTCATCGATAAGAAAAGTAGGATGTGGGTGTTACGGAAGGCTCGCCATTCTATCCTTGGCGTTGCCGTTGGGAAGGGGGGCGTGAACTTATATTTTTGTAGGCGAAGTCCCGTGATACCGGGCGAAATCATGCCCTATCAGCTTTACGAATCATTACAGACAACCGGCACCTGCCTGACTATGTTGCAGGTACCGGGCAGGATGCATCGGGCATCGCAGCTCTCATAACAATAAAAGAGACGGACCCATGCAGAACTCGACCCAAGCGGCGAATGCCTGGCGCATTCTGTTCCTGCTGTTCCTGGCCAACCTGTTCAATTTCTTCGACCGCACCATCCCCGCGATCATCATCGAACCCATCCGTATGGAATGGCACCTGAGCGACTTTCAGCTCGGCATCATCGGCACCGCCTTCACCATCGTCTATGCCATTGCCGGTTTGCCGCTGGGGCGCATGGCCGACACCGGTTCGCGCAGCAAACTGATGGGCTGGGGCTTGTTTGCCTGGAGCGGGCTGACCGCACTCAACGGCATGGTCGGCAGTTTCTGGACCTTCCTGCTGGTGCGCATGGGCATCGGCATTGGCGAAGCCAGCTATGCGCCGGCGGCCAACTCACTGATCGGCGACCTGTTTCCCGCTCACCGCCGCGCCCGCGCCATGGGTATTTTCATGCTCGGCCTGCCGTTAGGCCTGCTGCTGGCGTTCTTCACCATCGGCGCGATGGTCAAGGCGTTCGACAGCTGGCGCGCGCCGTTCTTTATCGCCGCCGTGCCGGGGCTGATCCTCGCGGTGTTCATGTTCTATATCAAGGAACCCAAGCGCGGCGCGGCCGAAACCGTGCAGGTCTCGCAGGAACGCGTCGATCGCCCGATCCGCCGCGTGCTGGCGGTGCCGACCTTCCTGTGGCTGGTGCTGGCCGGGCTGTGCTTCAACTTTGCCACCTATGCGTGCAACTCGTTTCTGGTGCCGATGTTGCAGCGCTATTTCCTGATGCCGTTGCAGGAGGCGGCGGTTGCCACTGGCGTAATCGTTGGCATCACCGGCCTGGTGGGCCTGACGTTGGGCGGCTGGATTGCCGACAAGATCCATCAACGAATCGCCAATGGCCGACTGTTGTTCGCTGCCTGCAGCTTGATCATCTCCACCGTCACCACCGCGTGGGCGTTGCACGCCGGACGCATCGAGATTGGTGTGTTCGTGGCGCTGTTCAGTGTGGGCTGGCTGTTTGCCTACAACTTCTATACCTGCGTGTACACCGCCATTCAGGACGTGGTTGAGCCGCGCCTGCGGGCCACGGCGATGGCGCTGTTCTTCGCCGGGTTGTACCTGTTGGGCGGCGGCATGGGGCCGATTGTGGTGGGCGGGCTGTCTGATCACTTTGCCCATTCGGCGATGTATGCCGATGGGGCGGCGCAGATGACCGAGGCTTATAAGGCGGTGGGGCTGCACGACGCCATGTACCTGATTCCAGTGGCGCTGTTTTTGACCCTGCTGTTTCTGTTTCAGGCGTCGCGCAGTTTTGTGCGCGATGCCAAGCGCATGAAGGATGGGTTGGGGGCGGCTGAGGTGCCGGCTGCGGCGGCTACCGCTTGAGACCGAGGTGACGCCATCGCGGGCAAGCCCGCTCCCACAGGGGAATGCATTCCAACTGTGGGAGTGGGCTTGCCCGCGATGAGGCCCTCAAGCTAAACAAAAAAAGGCCCGCATTACGCGGGCCTTCTTCTTAACAGGGCAGGGCGGTAATCAACCCGCCACCAACACCCGAATCGCTTCCAGTCGCAGCGCCGCTTTGTCGAGCATGGCCAAACCTTGCTCGCGTTGCTGACGCAGGGCCACCAGCTCGCTGTCACGCACGGTCGGGTTGACCGCTTGCAACGCGGTCAGGCGCGCCAGCTCTTCGTCGGTGTCCGCCGCCAGGCGGCGCTTGGCCTCGGCCACTCGCTCGGCGTGGCGCGGGGTGATCTTCTCTTCACCGGCATTGATGCGCGGCGTGAGTTGGTCACGCTGAGCCTGCACGAACTTGTTGGCGCTGGCGCGTGGCACGCTTTCGAGCTGGTCGTTCAGGGTTTCAAACGACACGCGGCCGGACAGGTCATTGCCATTGGCGTCCAGCAGGCAGCGCAAGGCCGCCGGTGGCAAGTAGCGGCCCAGTTGCAAGGAGCGCGGCGCAACCACTTCACTCACGTACAGCAATTCGAGCAACACGGTGCCCGGCTTGAGCGCCTTGTTCTTGATCAGCGCCACGGCGGTGTTGCCCATCGAGCCGGACAGCACCAGGTCCATGCCGCCCTGCACCATCGGGTGTTCCCAGGTGATGAACTGCATGTCTTCGCGCGACAGCGCCTGGTTACGGTCGTAGGTGATGGTCACACCTTCGTCGTCGCCCAGCGGGAAGCTGGCGTCGAGCATTTTTTCGCTGGGCTTCAAGATCAGCGCGTTTTCCGAATGGTCCTCGCTGTCGATGCCAAAGGCGTCGAACAGGGTTTCCATGTAGATCGGCAGGGCGAACTGGTCGTCTTGCTCCAGGATGTCCTCTACCAGGGCATCGCCTTCACCCGCGCCGCCGGAGTTGAGCTCCAGCAAGCGGTCGCGACCGGTGTGCAGCTCTTGCTCCAGACGCTCGCGCTCGGCACGGGCCTCGTCGATCAGGGCTTGCCACTCGCCATCGTCGGCGTTTTCCAGCAACGGCAGCAGGCGCGGGCCGAACTGATGTTGCAGGGCGTTGCCGGTCGGGCAGGTGTTGAGGAACGCGTTCAGCGCCTCGTGGTACCACTGGAACAGGCGCTCTTGCGGGCTGGTTTCCAGGTACGGCACGTGCAATTCGATCACGTGCTTCTGACCGATCCGGTCCAGACGCCCGATCCGCTGTTCCAGCAGGTCAGGGTGGGACGGCAGGTCGAACAGCACCAAGTGGTGGGAGAACTGGAAGTTGCGGCCTTCACTGCCGATTTCCGAGCAGATCAGCACCTGGGCGCCGAACTCTTCGTCGGCGAAGTAAGCGGCGGCGCGGTCGCGCTCGAGGATGTTCATGCCCTCGTGGAACACCGTGGCTGGAATGCCGGAACGCACGCGCAGCGCGTCTTCCAGGTCCATGGCGGTTTCGGCGTGGGCGCAGATCACCAGCACTTTGGTGCGCTTGAGCATTTTCAGCTGGTCGATCAGCCACTCCACGCGTGGGTCGAAGCGCCACCAGCGGTTTTCTTCGTCCACGTCCGGCTGCGACTGGAAGCTGACTTCCGGGTACAGCTCGGCGTGTTCGCCCAGCGGCAACTCGAGGTATTCGTCCGGGTTCGGCAGCGGGTAGGCGTGCAGTTTGCGCTCCGGGAAACCTTGCACGGCAGCCCGGGTGTTACGGAACAGCACGCGGCCGGTGCCGTGGCGGTCAAGCAGCTCACGCACCAGGCGCGCACTGGCTTCGGTGTCGCCATCGTTGACGGCGGTGAGCAGTGCTTCACCTTCGTCGCCGAGGAAACCCTGGATGGTCTTGTGTGCGGTCGGCGACAGGCGGCCTTTGTCCAGCAGCTCCTGCACGGCTTCGGCCACCGGGCGATAGTTTTCGCTTTCGGCGCGGAAGGCGTGCAGGTCGTGGAAGCGGTTCGGGTCCAGCAGGCGCAGGCGCGCAAAGTGGCTGTCCTGGCCCAGCTGTTCCGGGGTGGCGGTCAGCAGCAGCACGCCAGGAATCACCTCGGCAAGTTGCTCGACCAGCGAATACTCCGGGCTGGCCTTGTCTTCATGCCAGACCAGGTGGTGGGCTTCGTCGACCACCAGCAAGTCCCAGTCGGCCGCGAACAGTGCGTCCTGGGCCTTCTCGTCGTCCACCAGCCATTCCAGGGCCACGAGGGCCAACTGGGTGTCTTCGAATGGGTTGGTGGCATCGCTTTCGATGAAGCGTTCTTCGTCGAACAGCGCAACCTGCAGGTTGAAGCGGCGGCGCATTTCCACCAGCCACTGGTGCTGCAGGTTTTCCGGTACCAGGATCAGTACGCGGCTGGCGCGGCCGGAAAGCAGCTGGCGATGGATCACCAGGCCGGCTTCGATGGTCTTGCCCAGGCCCACTTCGTCAGCCAGCAATACCCGCGGCGCGATACGGTCAGCGACTTCACGGGCGATGTGCAGTTGGTGAGCAATAGGTTGCGCACGCACGCCACCCAAGCCCCACAGCGAGGACTGCAGTTGGCGGCTGGTGTGTTCCAGGGTGTGGTAACGCAGCGAGAACCAGGCCAGCGGATCGATCTGGCCGGCGAACAGACGGTCGCTGGCCAGGCGGAACTGGATGAAGTTGGACAGTTGGGTTTCCGGCAGGGTGACCTGCTCGTTCTGCCCATTGAGGCCGTGGTAAACCAGCAGGCCATCGACGTCGTCGACTTCCTGTACGGTCATTTTCCAGCCTTCGAAATGGGTGATGGAATCACCCGGCGAAAACCTCACGCGAGTGAGGGGCGCATTCCGTAGCGCATACTGACGAGTGTCGCCAGTGGCCGGATAGAGCACGGTCAACAAGCGGCCGTCCTGTGCCAGAACGGTGCCTAACCCCAGCTCTGCTTCGCTGTCACTAATCCAGCGTTGCCCCGGTTGATACTGCTGCGCCATGCTGCCTGACTCCCGCCGTGAAAAAGCCGACTATCTTAACGGAACAAGGCCCTCAGCCAAAGGACTCTGACAAAAACTACTCCGTTAACGCGCGGGTTCGAAAGCTGGATCGACGGGTGGCGGGCACTTGCGAGTGTCGACTGGGTCACAGCTTGGCGAGCTTGAGCTCAAGTCGCCCTGCAACCCGCCGACAGCCTGTTGATCAGGAGAATAATTATTATGCTGCCACCCATGCTGCCCGTCAGCGTTGTGCCGGTCACGTCGCAACTTGACCCGGTGCGTCAGAAGCCGGATATCCCGCCCGTGGTGCCAGTGCAAGCGGGCTCCAACGAAAGCACGATCGACCTGAAAAAGGGCGATGCCGAGCAGTCAACCTTGCTGCTGCGCGAGGAACAACGCCGCCAGCAGGAACAGCAGAAGCGCCGGCGTGAAGCCGACGAAGACCCCGAAGCACACCTGGCGATCCCCGGCGATGTGCTCAACGCCGACAACACCGTGCCAGTGGTGCCGCTGATCGAAGATGCGCCGCGCCAGGGCCTGTGGGTGGACGTCGAGGTTTAGTCACGCAATTCGCGTAGCGCGGTGATCAGCCGTTCAATGTCATGTTCGGTGTTGAGCGGGCTGACCGACACCCGCGCAACGCTCGTCAGCCCTCGCGCCTGCATGTCCAGCGGCGTGTAGGCCACACCATTTGCGCCGATGTTGATTCGTTTCAACCCCAGGCGTCGTTTGAGCTCGAAGGCGTCCCAGCCTGCGAGGTTGAAGGCGATCAGTCCTGAGTGCGCCGTGCCCAGGTCGTGCAGGGAAACCCCCGGCAACTGACGCAATGCTTCACGGATTCGCTCACTGAGTTGTAAGACCCTTTCCCACGTGTGCTCCACGCCCAGTCGATTCACCTCCTGCAACGCATTGCCCAAGCCAGCCAACAAGGCAAAAGACACCTCGCTGGTTTCAAAACGCCGGGCGTCATCGCGCAGGTCGAAGCCTTCGGCGGTCCAGGGTGCGGAAAACACATCGCGCTGGGCGGGATTGAGCTGCGAGAGAAAATCCGGTCGCACATACAGTAACGCCGTGCCGCGGGGCCCACGCAGGTGTTTGCGGCCGGCCGACTTGAGTACATCGCAGTGCAGCGCCTGCACATCCACCGGCAGTTGGCCGACCGCTTGGCCGGCGTCGATGAAATAGGGAATGGCGTGACGCCTGGCCACTGCGCCGATCGCCTGGGCTGGGTTGATCAGGCCGCCGTTGGCCGGCAACCAGGTCAAGTCGATCAGTTTGACCCTGGCATCAATCATCGACTCCAGCGCCACCGGGCAGACTGCGCCGGTTTCATCGCAGGGAATGACTTCTATCCGTGCGCCGGCTTGCACCGCCTGTTGCATGCTCGCCAGGTTGCCGCCCCATTCGTGGCGGCCGACCAGAATGCGCTCGCCAGGTTGCCATGGGCCCAAGGCCTGGAAGGCCATGCTCCAGGCGCTTGAGCCGCTGCTGGCAAACGCGATAGACGAGGTCGGCGCATTGAGCAATTGCGCGGCTGCGCGCCGGGCTTTTTCTACCAGCACTTCACCCTGCTCGCCGGCCTCCATCGGGCCGTCGCGGGCTTCGCGTTGCAACTGGTCGATGATTGCGTCCAGCGTGGCCTGGCTGGGCAGCGAGGCACCCGCGTGGTTAAAGTGCACGATGCCCGACTGGCAGCCGGGTGTTGCGTCGCGCAGCTGCTGAACTTCGAGCGGGCTCACGCCTGCAACTCGAAAATCGCATCAACCTCCACCGCCACGCCGGCCGGCAGGCTGGACACCCCGACGGCAGTCCGCACATGCCGGCCTTTGTCACCCAGGGCGTTGACCACCAGGTTCGATGCGCCGTTGGCGACCACGCTTTGGCGCTGGAAGTCGCCGCTGCTGGCAATGAACACACCCAGGCGCAGAATGCGCACCACGCGCGACAGGTCATCACCGACGGCATCGCTCAATTGCCCCAACAGGCCCAGCGCCGCCAACTCTGCCGCCTGGGCGCCTTCTTCATCGCTGAGGGTTTCGCCTAACCGGCCGATGTAGGCGGGTTTGCCATCGATCATGGGAATTTGCCCAGAGATAAACAGCTGGTTCTGGCTGATCACATGGCTGATGTAGTTGGCCGCCGGCTGGCTGGGCGTTGGCAGCGTCAGGCCAAGGGCTTGCACGCGTTGGTGAAGGGAGTCGCGCATGTTGAATCCTCTAGGGGCAATAAGGTTTCAGCATGTTGGCTGGGCCGTCGGGCGACAAACGGATAGATCTCACCTGACGTATCGAAAAAACTCACGCGTCGCGGCAGGCGTTCTTCAACCACTGGCTGAAGCATTCGGCCGCGTCGCTGGCGGGGCCTTGGGGCGCGATCAGCCAGTAGCCGATTTCGCTGTGATAGGGCGGCCAGTCGAAGGCTTCCACCAGGCTGCCGTCCTGCAGCTTGCGCTCGATCAAGCGGTGCCGGCCCATGGCGATGCCCTGGCCGGCCACAGCCGCTTCGACCACGATGTTGTAGTCGTGCAGCATCACGCGGGGGTGGTGCTCGAGGTCGACGTGATAATGCGCGGACCAATCCGTCCATTCGAAGGGCCGGTGCGAGGTGGCCATCAATAACGCGCCGTTGTGCAGTGGGCCGGCCTTGAAGGCCGGGCTGCACACTGGTGAGATCACTTCGGGCATCAGGCGGGTGGCTTGTACGTCCGGCCAATCGCCTTTGCCATAGCGGATGGCCAGATCCACCTCGGCCGCGGCGACGTTGGCCAATTGAATCGCCGGCAGCAACTCGACCTGGATATGCGGGTAACGGTTGAGAAAGCCGGCCAGGCGTGGGGCCAGCCACAGGGTGGCGAAGGATGCCAGCAGGCCGACGCGTAGCACGGTGGTAGTGGGCGCTGTTTTTTGCGCGCGCGTGGCGGCGGCGATGGCGTCGAGGGCGGGGCGGATTTCGGCGTAGTAACGTTGGCCGTCGGCGGTCAGGTCAATCGCGCGGGTGCGTCGGATAAACAGCGGTTTGCCCAAATGCTGTTCGAGTTTGTGCACCTGGTGGCTCAAGGCACTTTGGGTGACCGACAGCTCGTTCGCCGCCTTGATGAAACTCAAGTGCCGCGCGACGGCTT
Source organism: Pseudomonas sp. HT11 (assembly GCF_044875395.1). NCBI lineage: Bacteria > Pseudomonadati > Pseudomonadota > Gammaproteobacteria > Pseudomonadales > Pseudomonadaceae > Pseudomonas > Pseudomonas sp. HT11. Next base: position 1,514,775 of record NZ_CP173217.1, read on the forward strand.
CGAAGGCGCGCAGGGCCAGCAGCGGCGGAAGGTCCTTGTGCAGTGCCACCTGAGTGCGCCTCCGGGGTCGAGTGGAAAGGGCCGATTTTGGGCGATGCCCTGCATTTTGTCGCCCGCTGATTTGCCGTTGGGCGGGGGAGGCCGCATTATTGAGCCATTCCCGCCACGACGTAAGCCAAGCCATGAGTGATGACGACAAGCTGATTGACCTGAATGCCGAACGCGCCAAACGCGTGCATGACCTTAATGACAAGCGCCTGAATGAAGTGCGCCAGGCGTTTGAGCAAGCGATGCCACTTGGCAAAGTTAAGAAAAAGTCGAAGAACAAGCCGAAAAAACGTTGAAACAACCTGCATCTGTTGATGCAGGTCAGTTATTGCCCTTCTTTACGCCCCTTTGCGGGCGACATTGATCCCCGTCAATTTTCCCATCCGCCTTCTCCATTAACTTAGCCCTATCGCAACAGGGCACGTGCAGGAGGCCGGTCATGTTTTTCGATAATGTGGTGTTTGCCGGAGTGTTGACTGTCAGCCTCATGGTGTTGTTTTTTGTAGGGTTTGGAATTTTTATCTGGAAGGACGCTAATAAGCGTAAAGAACCGTAAGTTCTTCTGGGTTATATGAGCACGCAAGGCATTTTGGGCGACTTCGGTCGCCCTTTTTTTTGGCTGCGGTTTAGTGTGTATATCCGTTGCTGCGGTCAACCCTGCGTTCTGCCAGCGTGGTTAACGGGGCCTGTCAGATCAAGATCAAAAGCAGAGCGCGGCGGCCTAGTAGCCGACCTGAGTGGTATAAGCAAAAGCGGATCAAAAGCATAGCAACACACCTCTATCTGATGCACTGAGCTCCAAATGTGGGAGCGGGCTTGCTCGCGAATGCGGTGTGTCAGTCAGCTCATATGTCACTGGCACACCGCCTTCGCGAGCAAGCCCGCTCCCACAAGTTGACCGAGTTCAGCTGCCAGCATCGCACTGCTTTTGCTTTTCTGTGGGAGCTGGCTTGCCTGCGATGCAGGCACCTCGGTCTATCAGTGACACCCAGTTGATGCCATCGCAGGCAAGCCAGCTCCCACATTTGATTGAGTTCAGGTTCCAGAATCAGGTCGGCTGTCAGGCCGCCTCGGTTTTGCTTCTACCACTCAGGTCGGCTACTAGGCCGCCGTGCTGTAGATTTTGATCTTGATCTTAGGCGCCCCGTTAAACCACGCTGGCCGAACGCAGGTTTTGGAGCGTGGGTAAACCGGCAGGACGCCGGTTTAGCCGTGTTGGGCCATGGATGGCCCATCGCGGCGGCCCACGCTCCAAAGCCTGCGTGAGGGCACACCGAAGCGTGAGCGAGGTGCCGAGTGGTGGGGCAAGAGCCTTTTGGTTACTTTTGGGCTCTTTTCAAAAGTGACCCGCCGTAAGGGCGGAACCCATTGCAGCCCTCACCGCAGCAACGGATATACACACTAAACCCCAGCCCAAAAAAAAGGCGCGACCCCCATCAGAGATCGCGCCTTCTTTATATCAGCCGCAGCCTAGTAGCCTATCAACTACCCAACGCCTTGGACGCCAACCAGAACAACCCGGCCGACAAGCCCACCGTCGCCGGCAAGGTCAACACCCAAGCCATCAGAATGGTCTTCACCGTACCACCCTGCAGGCCGCTTTTATTGGCGACCATGGTCCCGGCGACACCGGACGACAACACGTGGGTAGTCGAAACCGGCAGGCTAAAGATGTTGGCCAGGCCAATCATGCTCGCCGTGGTGATCTGCGCCGACATGCCCTGGGCATACGTCATGCCCTGCTTGCCGATCTTCTCACCGATGGTCAGCACCACACGCTTCCAACCCACCATAGTGCCAAGGCCCAAGGCCAGTGCCACCGCCAGGATCACCCAGAACGGCGCGTACTCGGTCGTGGCCGTCAAGTCTTTACGCAGCTTGTCCAGGTCGGACTTCTCACGCGCATCCAGGCCCGGCAGCTTGCCGACTTTCTTCGCGGTGTCGTCCAGGCACAGCAGGTAGCGGCGCACTTCGATACGGTGCTCGGAGGTCAGCGAGTGGTAGTCCGAGACACCCTTCAAGGTGTCCATCAGCGCGCTGATGGTGGGCTCGGTCTGCTGCGGGTTGCACTGGAACTTGCCCGGCAGGTCATCCTTCACGCTTTTGCCCAGCGCCAGAAACTCGCCGAGGGTGGCGTTGTTACGCTGGTAGAACTGGCTCAAGTGCACGGTGGCGTCACGGGTGCGCTCGATCTGGTAAGTGGTGCTGCCCAAGTCGAGTACGAACTGCGCCGGCACGATACCGATCAGCACCAGCATGATCAGGCCGATACCTTTCTGACCATCGTTGGAGCCGTGCACAAAGCTCACGGCCATCGCGGAAATCACCAGCACCAGGCGGTTCCAGAACGGCGGGTGTTTCTTGTCGTCAAGCTTGCGGCGCTGGTCCGGGGTCTTGTGCATCTTCGACAGCGGGCGCCACCATTTCAGGCCGAGCAGCACCAGGGCTGCGACCAGGAAACCGGCCATCGGCGAGAACACCAGAGACGCGCCGATATCGATCGCTTTCTGCCAGTTCACACCATCAGCCAACGGGATATCGTTGATCAGGGCATTGGCCAGGCCGACACCCAGGATCGAGCCGATCAGGGTGTGGGAACTGGAGGCCGGGATACCGAAGTACCAGGTGCCCAGGTTCCAGGTAATCGCCGCTGCCAGCAAGGAGAAGACCATAGCCAGACCATGGCCGGTGTTCACATTGATCAGCAACTCCACCGGCAGCAAATGCACGATGGCGTACGCGACACCGACACCACCGAGCAACACGCCGAGGAAGTTGAACACCCCGGAGAAGAACACGGCCAGGTGCGGCGGCATGGCTTTGGTATAGATGACTGTGGCCACCGCGTTAGCAGTGTCATGAAAGCCATTGATGAACTCGAAGGCGAGGACAAAGGCCAGGGCGAGCAACAGGCTCACTAGAACCCACGCATCCAGTCCGCTGAATAAATCGATCATGAAGGTTTTCTGACCCGGTCGTAAGGGGGCGCGATTATGCCAGAAAACCTCAGTAATCGATGCACTAGCTGCTCATCGGTAACAATCTTCATTGAAAAAAAACCGGGCAGAGGTGCGCATCCCAGGGTTTTCGGGGCTTTGGCAAGTCTTTGATTTATAAAGCTGGGGGGCGATAACGCGGTTTTTTTTGACCGAACTGTCACATTTGAAACATTTGTACGAAATTTCGTTCAAGGCTGTAGGAGCCTGATTAAATCAGGTTGCCCGCCGCTGGCAATGCGCCAGCGGCGGTGGCAAAACCTTGAAGCTCAAATCCAAATGCTTATGGCTCTTCGGTTTTGAGTTCCTGTTCAATCTTTTGGATTTCCTGGGCAAATGCCTGATCGAGCAAACTGGCTCGTTTGCGCCAGGGCTTGCGCTCGGGCTCAGGCTGGGCGGCGTAAGTGGTGATTTCCCCGCCGTAAACGTCCTTGTAACGTTGCTCCTGGCGCTCAAGTTCCGCGCGCAGTTCGTCTTTCGTCACAGTGTTACCTAAATGAGTTGAGTGTATTGAATGTGCAGCGCCACGCTTGAAAGTCGTCCTCGGGCTGTTTCAAGTTGAACAGGCGAACTGTTCAAGTTTGAAAGAAGCACAAGGGGCAAACATTTAAGCGGATACGTGTGACCGGCGATGCTCGAACGCTGCAAAGCCTGGCGAGCTCCAATCCCGATTATTGTTACCGGGCCGACCTCTGCACAGGTTGCATTATAGCGACGTATTTGAATAACACTATCGTCGTGAAGTTAAAAAGCGTCAACGTTGCGTGAGGGTTTTGTTACATACAGGTGTCAGTCTTTTCGAAAAAAACGTGTCGACCTTCTGCACTTTTATAAATGGCGGATGGTTGCTCAAACTTAAGCGATCCCTTCGGCACATCCGTGAAGTGTGCTGGTTCGTTGAGCGCCATTGCGCGGCCGGAAAATTGCGATAATCGCATGATCGTCCGATAATCGCCCAAAGTTACTGACCCCGCCTTGTGCATTCTGGCCAGCGCGGCTTGTAATAGCGGCCAACCCTCCCAGCGGTTGAAAATAAGAGAAAGGACCCTGAAATGAACGATCAATTGCGCAACTCCTTCGCGTCAGTGGCGCCACCGATCGTGGCGTCCCCGGCCAAGCGCATCCAGGCGTTTACCGGTGATCCGGACTTCATGACTTCCCTGGCCCGTGGCCTGGCCGTGGTGCAAGCCTTCCAGGAGCGCAAGCGCCACCTGACCATCGCCCAGATCAGCCACCGCACCGAAATCCCCCGCGCCGCCGTGCGCCGTTGCCTGCACACGTTGATCAAGCTAGGTTACGCCACCACCGACGGGCGTACCTATTCACTGTTGCCCAAAGTCCTGACCCTGGGGCACGCCTATTTATCCTCTACGCCGCTGGCGGTGTCGGCTCAGCCTTACCTCGATCGCATGAGCGAGCAACTGCATGAAGCCTGCAACATGGCGACGCTGGAGGGCGACGACATCCTTTATATCGCCCGTTCCGCCACCACCCAGCGCTTGATTTCCGTGGACTTGTCGGTGGGCGGGCGCTTGCCGGCGTACTGCACGTCCATGGGCCGCATCCTGCTCGCGGCACTCGACGATGCCTCGCTGCAGGACTACCTCGACCACGCCGACCTGCAAACCAAGACCAGCCGCACCCTGACCACGCCCGACGCCTTGTTCGAATGCCTGCAGCAAGTACGCCAGCAGGGCTGGTGCATTGTCGACCAGGAGTTGGAGCAGGGCCTGCGTTCCATCGCCGTGCCGGTGTACGACGCGTCCGGCCAGGTGCTGGCCGCGCTCAACGTGAGTACTCACGCCGGTCGGGTCAGCCGCAGCGAGCTGGAGCAGCGTTTCCTGCCCAGCATGCTCAGCGCCAGCCGTGAGCTGAGTGCGCAACTGTTTGCCTAAGTGTTCGATGACCGCACAGATCCCGGCTTGATCAATTGACGGTGTTTCCCCTGGCTTATTAATGTGCGGCAGCGCTGTCAGCGCCGCCCAATAATAATGACGACCTCAGGTCGTTCGCCCGCCCATCGGTGTGGAAATAACAATAATGAATCAGCCCTCTGTCGGTACTAACCTGGACGTGCAGTCCTTTATCAATGCCCAGCCGTTGTCACGCTATCAATGGCGCGTGGTGATCCTGTGCTTCCTGATTGTCTTCCTCGACGGGCTCGACACCGCCGCCATGGGCTTTATCGCGCCCGCACTCTCGCAGGACTGGGGCATCGACCGCGCCAGCCTCGGCCCGGTGATGAGCGCCGCGCTGATCGGCATGGTCTTCGGCGCGCTGGGCTCCGGCCCGTTGGCCGACCGCTTTGGGCGCAAAGTGGTGTTGGTGAGTGCGGTGCTGGTGTTTGGCGCATTCAGCCTGGCCTCGGCCTACAGCACTAACGTTGACCAGTTGCTGGTGTTGCGTTTCCTCACCGGGCTGGGCCTGGGTGCGGGGATGCCGAATGCCACCACGCTGCTCTCCGAATACACGCCCGAGCGTCACAAGTCGCTGCTGGTCACCAGCATGTTCTGTGGGTTCAACCTGGGCATGGCCGGTGGCGGATTTATCTCGGCCAAGCTGATTCCAGCGTTCGGCTGGCACAGCTTGCTGATGATTGGCGGCATTCTGCCGTTGATCCTGGCGGTGGTGCTGTTGGTGTGGCTGCCGGAATCGGCGCGCTACCTCGTGGTGCGCAATCGCGGCACCGACAAGGTGCGCAAGACCTTGTCACCCATCGAGCCCAACCTCGTCACCCACGCCACCAGCTTCAGCGTGCCCGAACAAAAAACCGTCAAGGCGCGCAACGTGTTCGCGGTGATCTTCTCCGGCACTTACAGCGCCGGCACCTTGTTGCTGTGGCTCACCTACTTCATGGGCCTGGTGATCGTGTACCTGCTGACCAGTTGGCTGCCGACCCTGATGCGCGACAGCGGCGCCAGCATGGAACAGGCGGCGTTTATCGGCGCGCTCTTCCAGTTTGGTGGCGTGTTGAGTGCGGTCGGCGTGGGCTGGGCGATGGACCGGTTCAATCCGCACAAGGTCATCGGCACTTTCTACCTGCTCGCCGGGGTGTTCGCCTACGCGGTGGGGCAGAGCCTGGGCAATATCACGTTGCTGGCCACCTTGGTGCTGGTTGCCGGGATGTGCGTCAACGGTGCGCAATCGGCGATGCCGTCACTGGCCGCACGCTTCTACCCGACCCAAGGCCGCGCTACCGGCGTGTCGTGGATGCTCGGCATCGGCCGCTTCGGCGCGATCCTCGGTGCGTGGATGGGCGCAACCTTGCTGGGGTTGGGCTGGAACTTCGAGCAGGTGCTGACGGCGCTGGTGATTCCGGCGGCATTGGCCACGGCCGCTGTGGTCATCAAGGGCATGGTCAGCCATGCGGACGCGACCTGAGGTCTGACACGATTTTGTAGCAGCCACGAGGCGATGTGGGAGCTGGCTTGCCTGCGATGCAGACGACTCGGTCCAGCAGGCAAATCGAGTTGATGCAATCGCAGGCAAGCCAGCTCCCACATTGACAGTTGGGCAGCTGAACTGGCTGCTTTACACGAAGATTAGCTAGACAACAATCCGTTCGATAATCGAACGCTGAGTCGATTATCGGATTGTTCGACCCCTTTGCCCGGCTTAATCTTCAGGCACTTGGGCGCCACCTCAGCGCCTTTTTTGATCAACACCGGGAGCCCGAACCCCATGGCTGAAATCCTTGCGCTGCGCGACGCGGTGAAGCAATTCGTGAATGACGGCGATACCGTCGCACTGGAAGGCTTCACCCACCTGATCCCTACGGCAGCAGGTCATGAAATCATTCGTCAGGGCAAGAAAGACCTGACGCTGGTGCGTATGACGCCTGACTTGATCTACGACCAGTTGATCGGTGCTGGCTGCGTCCGCAAGTTGATTTTCTCCTGGGGCGGCAACCCCGGCGTAGGCTCCCTGCATCGCCTGCGCGACGCGGTCGAGAAGCAATGGCCGCAACCGCTGGAGATCGAAGAACACAGCCACGCCGACCTGGCCAATGCCTACGTCGCCGGTGCATCCGGCCTGCCGTTTGCGGTGCTGCGCGCTTACGCCGGTTCTGACTTGCCCAAGGTCAACCCGCTGATCAAAACCGTGACCTGCCCGTTCACCGGCGAAGTGCTGGCGGCGGTGCCGTCGGTTCGCCCGGACGTCACCGTGATCCATGCACAGAAGGCTGACCGCAAGGGCAACGTGTTGCTCTGGGGCATTCTCGGTGTGCAGAAAGAAGCGGCCCTGGCGGCCAAGCGCTGCATCGTCACCGTCGAAGAGATCGTTGACGACCTGAACGCGCCGATGAACAGCTGCGTGCTGCCGACCTGGGCGCTGACAGCGGTGTGTCACGTACCGGGTGGCGCGCATCCGTCCTACGCCCACGGCTACAACGAGCGTGATAACCGCTTCTATCAGGCGTGGGACCCGATCGCTCGCGACCGTGGGACCTTTACCGCCTGGATCGACGAATACATCCACGGCACTGCCGACTTCCGTGAATTCCAGGCCAAGCTGGCCACCGCGCAGGAGGCCAAGTGATGGCTTACTCGACCAACGAAATGATGACTGTCGCCGCCGCGCGTCGCCTCAAGAACGGCTCGGTGTGCTTCGTCGGCATCGGCTTGCCTTCCAAGGCTGCCAACCTGGCGCGCCTGACCTCGTCGCCCGACGTGGTGCTGATCTACGAATCGGGCCCGATTGGCGCCAAGCCCAGCGTCTTGCCGCTGTCCATCGGCGACGGCGAATTGGCAGAAACCGCTGACACCGTGGTGCCGACCGGCGAGATTTTCCGCTACTGGCTGCAAGGCGGGCGCATCGACGTCGGTTTTCTCGGCGCGGCCCAGGTCGACCGATTCGGCAATATCAACACCACCGTGGTCGGCGATTACCACCAGCCCAAAGTGCGCCTGCCGGGTGCCGGTGGCGCGCCGGAGATTGCCGGCTCGGCCAAGAGCGTGCTGATCATCCTCAAGCAGTCGGCGCGGTCGTTTGTCGACAAGCTGGACTTCATCACCTCCGTCGGCCACGGCGAAGGCGGCGACTCACGTAAACGCCTGGGTCTGCCAGGCGCCGGCCCTGTAGGGATTATTACCGACCTGTGCATCATGGAGCCGGAAGAGGGCAGCCACGAATTTGTGGTCACCGCGCTGCACCCCGGCGTCACCCGCGAACAAGTGGTCGCGGCCACCGGTTGGGCGATTCGGTTTGCCGATCAGGTGAGCACCACCGACGCACCGACGGACATCGAACTGAAGGCCCTGCGTGATCTCGAAGCCCGCACTGCCGCCGCCCATGGCCAAGCGCCAGGAGAAGCCTGATGCGTGACGTGTTTATCTGTGATGCCATTCGCACGCCCATCGGCCGCTTTGGCGGTGGTTTGTCCACGGTGCGTGCCGATGACTTGGCGGCCTTGCCGATCAAGGCCCTGATCGAGCGCAACCCTCAGGTTGAGTGGGCGGCGGTGGATGAAGTGTTCCTCGGTTGTGCCAACCAGGCCGGCGAGGACAACCGCAACGTCGCGCGCATGGCCCTGCTGTTGGCGGGCCTGCCGCAGAGCATTCCCGGCGTGACCCTCAACCGTTTGTGCGCCTCGGGCATGGACGCGATTGGCACGGCATTCCGTGCCATCGCCAGCGGCGAAATGGAGCTGGCGATTGCCGGCGGCGTTGAGTCGATGTCCCGTGCACCCTTCGTGATGGGCAAGGCTGATGCGGCGTTTTCACGCAACATGAAGCTTGAAGACACCACCATCGGCTGGCGTTTTATCAACCCGTTGATGAAGGCCCAGTACGGTGTGGACGCGATGCCGCAGACCGCCGATAACGTCGCCGATGACTACAACGTGTCCCGCGCCGATCAGGACGCTTTTGCCCTGCGCAGCCAGCAACGTACCGCCGCCGCGCAAGCTGCCGGTTTTTTTGCTGAAGAAATCGTGCCGGTGCGCGTCGCGCATAAAAAGGGCGAGACCGTGGTCGAGCAGGATGAGCATCCACGGGACACAACCCTGGAAGCCCTGGCCAAACTCAAGCCAGTCAATGGCCCGGACAAGACCGTCACCGCCGGCAACGCCTCGGGCGTGAATGACGGCGCAGCGGCGCTGATTCTGGCCTCGGCCGAGGCCGTGAAAAAACATGGCCTCACCGCCCGCGCCCGTGTGTTGGGCATGGCCAGTGCCGGTGTCGCACCGCGTGTAATGGGCATCGGCCCGGTGCCGGCGGTGCGCAAACTGGTGGAGCGCCTGGGCCTGGCGGTCACCGACTTTGATGTCATCGAACTCAACGAAGCCTTCGCCAGCCAAGGCCTGGCGGTGCTGCGTGAGTTGGGCATTGCCGACGACGCCCCGCAGGTGAACCCGAACGGCGGCGCCATCGCCCTCGGCCACCCGCTGGGCATGAGCGGCGCGCGGTTGGTGTTGACGGCGTTGCACCAGTTGGAAAAAACCGGCGGCCGCAAAGGCCTGGCCACTATGTGTGTGGGCGTCGGCCAAGGTTTGGCCCTGGCGATTGAACGCGTTTAATAAGAGAGGATGGCTCCATGAGTGACAAGCCCGGATACCGGCGCCCGCAAGCGGGCACTCAACCCGATTACCTGCACCCGGCCTACCAGTCGACGAACTTGCGTTCGCCGTCTCAGCCGTTGGTGTTTCTGCCGCATTCCTTGTCAGAGATCACCGGCCCCAGCATCGGCGCCGAACGCGTCAATGAGAAGGACAACGACCTGACTGCCCAGCACGAGGGCGAACCTCAGGGCGAGCGCATCATCATTCATGGCCGCGTGCTGGATGAAAATGGCCTGCCGGTGCCGGGCATTCTGGTGGAGATCTGGCAAGCCAACGCCGCCGGTCGCTACAACCACAAGCGCGACCTGCATGACGCGCCACTGGACCCGAACTTCACCGGCACCGGCCGCACCGTCACCGACGCGGATGGCTGGTACCAGTTCCAGACCATCAAGCCCGGCGCCTACCCGTGGGGCAACCACCACAACGCGTGGCGCCCGGCGCATATCCACTTTTCGCTGTTTGGCCCCAGCGTGCTGACGCGCCTGGTCACGCAGATGTACTTCCCCGGCGACCCATTGCTGGAGTACGACCCGATCTACAACTGCGTGCCGGACACCTCGGCCAAGCAGCGCTTGATCGCCAGCTTCGACCTGGAAAAAACCATTCCTTCCTATGCCCTCGGCTACCGCTGGGACATCGTCCTGCGCGGCCGCGACGCCACGCCGATGGAGAAATGAGATGAGCCTTTACGCAACCACGTCCCACACCGTCGGGCCGTATTACCACATTGGCCTGACCTGGCTGAACCGCGAAGACCTGACCGTGCCGGCCACCCTTGGCGAACGCGTGGCGATCAGCGGGCAAGTGGTGGACGGCAACGGTGATGTCGTCAACGACGCCATGCTTGAGGTCTGGCAGGCCAATGCTGCGGGCAAATACGATCATCCGGAAGATGACCAGGCCAAAGCCGTCGATCCCAACTTCGAAGGCTTTGGCCGAGTGCCGGTGGATGCCGAAGGGCGCTTTCGCTTTACCACGATCAAGCCGGGCAGCGTGCCGGGGCTGGCGGGTACGACCCAGGCGCCGCACCTGGTGGTGCTGGTGTTTGCGCGTGGGCTGGTGAAGCACTTGCTGACAAGGATTTATTTTGACGGTGAAGCGTTGAATGGCGATGACCCGTTGCTGGCGTGTGTGCCGGCTGAGCGTCGCGGCACCTTGATTGCCAAAGCGGATGCGGGCGGCGTGCATCAGTGGAATGTGATTTTGCAGGGCACAGATAAGGAAACGGTGTTCTTCGATTACTGAGGTGGCTTAAAACCTGTCGCAGGCAAGCCTGCTCCCACATTTAAAGGTGTCCCAATCAAAATGTGCGAGCGGGCTTGCCCGCGATGAGACCCTTCGAGGCGACAAGTATCCAAAAGTCTGCTTGCGGAACATGGTTGTTGCAAAGTATGTCTAGGCTATAACCGTTCCCACTGAGTGAAAAACACATGACAACAAAAACGATTCACTACACCGGAGAAGAACGCAGCAAGCGGATTTTTGCAATTGTCGGGGCCTCGTCCGGCAACCTTGTCGAATGGTTCGACTTCTACGTTTATGCCTTCTGCGCCATCTATTTTGCCCCGGCATTTTTTCCGTCGGAGAGCCCCACCGTACAACTGCTCAGCACCGCCGGCGTGTTCGCTGCCGGCTTCTTGATGCGCCCTATTGGCAGCTGGGTGTTCGGCAGTCTGGCCGACAAGCACGGCCGCAAGAATTCGATGATGATCGCGGTGCTGATGATGTGCGCCGGCTCGCTGGTTATTGCGTTTTTGCCGACCTACAAGGACATCGGCATCTGGGCGCCGATCCTGTTGTTGGTGGCGCGCCTGTTTCAAGGCTTATCGGTGGGCGGCGAGTACGGCACCACCGCCACCTACATGAGTGAGGTCGCCCTCAAGGGCCAGCGCGGGTTCTTTGCCTCGTTCCAGTACGTGACCTTGATCGGCGGGCAATTGCTCGCGGTACTGGTGGTGGTGATCCTGCAGCAATTTCTCAGCGAAGATGAACTGCGCGCCTGGGGCTGGCGGATTCCATTTGTGGTCGGTGCCGTCGCGGCGGTCATCTCCTTACTGCTGCGCCGTACCTTGAAAGAGACGACCACCAAGGAAATGCGCGAACACAAGGACGCCGGCAGCATCACCGCGCTGCTGCGCAATCACACCGCGGCCTTTATCACGGTGCTGGGTTACACCGCCGGCGGCTCGCTGATTTTCTACACGTTCACCACGTACATGCAGAAGTACCTGGTGAACACGGCCGGGATGCATGCCAAGACCGCCAGTTACATCATGACCGGCGCGCTGTTCCTCTACATGTGCATGCAGCCGTTGTTCGGGATGCTGGCGGACAAGATCGGCCGCCGCAATTCCATGCTGTGGTTCGGCGCCTTGGGCACGCTGTGCACCGTGCCGATCCTGCTGACCTTGAAAACCGTCAGCAGTCCGTTCCTGGCCTTTGTGCTGATCACCCTGGCCCTGGCGATTGTCAGCTTCTATACCTCCATCAGCGGCCTGGTCAAAGCCGAAATGTTCCCGCCCCAGGTCCGTGCATTGGGCGTGGGCCTGGCGTACGCGGTGGCCAACGCGATTTTCGGCGGCTCGGCTGAAGTGGTCGCGCTGGGCCTGAAATCCATGGGCATGGAGAACGGCTTCTATTGGTACGTCACCGTGATGATGGCGATTGCTTTCCTGTTCAGCCTGCGCCTGCCCAAGCAGGCGGCGTATCTGCACCACGATCTGTAAGGAAGAGTTATGACACTGCGCACGAGCAATCAACTGTTCGACGCCTACTTCAGCGCTGACAGCATGGCCGATGTGTTCTGCGACCAGGGGCGTTTGCAGGGCATGCTGGACTTTGAAGCCGCGCTGGCCCGCGCCGAGGCCCAGGTCGGCTTGATTCCCCAGGCCGCCGTCGCGCCGATTGCCCAGGCGTGTCTGGCGTCTTTGTACGACGTGGATGCGCTCGGCGTGGCGATTGCCACGGCGGGCAATTCGGCGATTCCGTTGGTGAAAGCGCTGGGCAAGTTGATCGCCAGTGAAGACGCTGGCGCCGAACGTTATGTGCATCTGGGCGCGACCAGTCAGGATGTGATGGACACCGGCCTGGTCCTGCAACTGCGGCGCGCGCTGGCGTTGATCGACGCTGACCTGGCGCAACTGGGTGAGACGCTTGCCGTGCAGGCCCAGCGTTATGCGCGCGTGCCATTGGCCGGGCGCACCTGGTTGCAGCATGCGACACCGGTGACCCTGGGCATGAAAATCGCCGGTTGGCTGGGGGCGGTGACGCGCAGTCGTCAGCGTCTTGCCGAGCTCAAACCGCGCCTGCTGGTGCTGCAGTTTGGCGGCGCGTCCGGAACGCTGGCGGCGCTGGGTGAGCAGGCAATGCCGGTGGCCGAAGCCCTGGCTGCGCAGTTGCAATTGAATTTACCCGAGCAACCCTGGCACACCCACCGTGACCGGCTGGTGGAGTTCGCCAGTGTGCTCGGCCTGATCGCCGGCAGCCTGGGCAAAATGGGGCGTGATATCAGCCTGTTGATGCAGACCGAAGCGGCGGAAGTGTTCGAGCCCTCGGCGCCCGGCAAAGGTGGTTCATCGACCATGCCGCACAAGCGCAACCCGGTGGGCGCCGCCGTATTGATCAGCACGGCGACCCGCGTGCCGGGCCTGGTGGCGACGATGTTGAGCGCCATGCCTCAGGAACATGAGCGCAGCCTTGGCCTGTGGCATGCCGAATGGGAAACCCTGCCGGACATTTGCCGGTTGGTGTCCGGCGCATTGCAGCAGGCGCTGCTGGTGGCCGACGGGCTGGAGGTCGACCCTGAGCGCATGGCGCGCAACCTTGAGCTGACCCAGGGCCTGGTGCTGGCCGAAGCCGTCAGCAGCGTGCTTGCCCAGCGTCTGGGCCGGGAAACCGCGCACCATCTGTTGGAGCAATGCTGCAAACGCGCCGTTGCCGACGGGCGCCATCTGCGTGCAGTGCTGGCCGACGAACCGCAGGTCACCGCCGAGTTGTCAGCCGCTGAACTGGACCGCCTGCTCGACCCGGCCCACTACCTTGGGCAGGCGCACACGTGGGTCACCCGCGCGGTGGCCGATCATTTTGCCTTGACCGCGTAAGGAGACCGCTGTGCCATTTGTACAACTCGCCGAGGGCGAACTGCATTACCAACTGGACGGCCCGCTCGACGCGCCGGTGCTGGTGCTGTCCAACTCCCTGGGCACCGACCTGCATATGTGGGACATCCAGATTCCGGCCTTCACCGAGCATTTTCGCGTGGTGCGTTTCGACACCCGTGGCCACGGCAAGTCCTTGGTCACCGAGGGGCCGTACAGCATTGAGCAACTGGGCCACGACGTGATCGCGCTGTTGGATGCGCTGCAGATCCAGCGTGCGCATTTTTGCGGACTGTCCATGGGCGGCCTGATCGGTCAGTGGCTGGGCATCCATGCCGGTGACCGCCTGCAGCGGCTGGTGGTGTGTAACACCGCGGCCAGGATCGGCACGCCGGATATATGGAACCCGCGTATCGAGATGGTCTTGCGCGATGGCCCGGCCGCCATGGTGGCGCTGCGTGATGCGTCTATCGCCCGCTGGTTCACCGCCGATTTCGCCGCCGCCAACCCGCACCAGGCCAGGCAGATTACCGACATGCTCGCCGCTACGTCGCCCGAGGGTTACGCCGCCAATTGCGCCGCCGTGCGCGATGCGGATTTTCGCGAGCAGCTGGCATCGATCAAGGTGCCGACCCTGGTGATTGCCGGGACCGAGGACGCAGTGACACCGCCGGCCGGCAGCCACTTTATCCAGAACCACGTGAAGGGCGCCGAGTACGCCGAGTTCTATGCGGCCCACCTGTCCAACGTCCAGGCCGGGGCTGATTTCAGTCACCGGGTGCTGAGGTTCTTGCTGGCTGAATAAACCGTGTGACGAGCGCGCTTGCCACCACCACCGGTGATCGAGCCGAGACCCAATTGAACCAGGAGCTTTTTTGTGGACGAGAAACACCGTTACGCCGCCGGCCTGCAAGTGCGCCGCGAAGTACTGGGCGACGCACATGTCGACCGCAGCCTGAATGCCCTGACCGAATTCAACAGCGAGTTCCAGGAAATGATCACCCGCCACGCCTGGGGTGATATCTGGACCCGCCCCGGCCTGCCGCGGCACACCCGCAGCCTGATCACCATCGCCATGCTGATCGGCATGAACCGCAGTGAAGAACTGAAACTGCACCTGCGCGCCGCTGCCAGCAACGGCGTGACCCGCGCCGAGATCAAGGAAGTGCTGATGCAAAGCGCGATCTATTGTGGGATTCCGGCGGCGAATGCGACCTTCCACCTCGCCGAGTCGGTATGGGATGAGCTCGGCGTGGAGTCGCGCCAGGACTGAACTGAAACACGGTCAAAAAGGTGGGAGCGGGCTTGCCCGCTCCCACATTGGTTTCAGTGGGAATCCGCATCCCATACCCAGTTCCACACCCCCGGCAGGTGCACCACCTCGTTCACATCCTTGACCGTGCGCGCCAGCGCCGCGCGTTCCAGCACGGCGCGGTCGGTGTAGAACGGCTCGGCCGCAGTCTTCATGCCGTTGATCCGAGCGCTGTCCATCAGGATCTGCAAGTACTCCTGCAGGTGCCGCGCGGTGTAGCGGTTGATGTCATGGAAGGTCACCACCACCGGTATCACGCCGTCCACTGTCGGTAACTCGCCCAGCGCGATGCGCTCGCGCACCACCGACAGCTGCCGATACAAATTCGCCCGGCGCCGTGGGCTGCCGTTGAAGCCCCAGATCTTGCCGTCATTGGCACTCAGGTCGGTCAGCAATACGTGCATGCCGTGGCGCTGGTAGGCGGCGAAAGTGCGCTTGTCGTAGTTCCAGAAGGGCGGACGTACCAGCGCGGGTGAGGCGCCGGTGATGGCGGCGATATCGGCCGCGCCCTGGCTGAGGGTGCTTTCAAGCTCGGCGTCGCTCAACCAGCGGTGGTTAGTGTGAAACCCGGTGGCGGTGTGGAAGGCCAGCACGTGACCCGCCGCGTATTCACGCACCATGGTCTTGCGGCCCCGCGGGCTGCCGCCTGAGCGGGAGGCTTCGGTCTGCAGGAAGAACACCGCCTTGATGCCCGGCAATACCGGGTTATTCGCCAGGTCAGCCACCACCGAGCGGCTCGGGTTGTTGTAGCCCGAGGCGCTGGGGCCGTCATCAAAGGTCAGCAGGAAACGGATCGGCGCCTGGGCTTGCAGGCGTTGTTCGGTCTGCGGCGTCAGCGCGATAGGCGCGCCGATGCAGCCGGTGAGCAGAATCGACAGAATGACAATCAGGTATTTCATGGCGGCCTGGGTTCAGAGCTGGTCATCCGTGTCGTTGAGTCCCTGTGCCGGGTGATGGGCGCGTGCACGATACAGCATGAGCGCGGCGCTCATCAGCGGTAAATCGTGCCGCCTGTCTTGAAGGGGCGGGCTGGCTTCACGCGTAAGGGGTTCGAGTCGTCGTCGCCATTGCCAATACGGCTATGGTCATTGCCGCGCGCGCGTGAATTTTGAGGTATTGGCGGGGAACGTTCCCGCTCCCATTGAGGCAACTTGCCAAAAAAACAGCCGCGACCAATCAAGGCGCGGCTGCCATTCGCACTGACGGACGCCTACAGCAGGCTGATCGGGTAACTGACGATCAAGCGGTTCTCGTCGAACTCATTGTTGCTGTAGTCGCGGCGCATGCTGGAGTTGCGCCAACGCACGTTCAAATCCTTGAGGGCGCCGCTTTGCACGGTGTAGCCCAGTTCGCTCTCACGGCCCCACTCCTTGCCGTCGGTGATGGCCCCGGTGTGCACGTTGCTGCCGCTGATATAGCGGTTCATCAAGGTCAGGCCCGGGAGGCCGAGGACGACAAAGTTGAAATCGTGGCGCACCTGCCAGGATTTTTCCTGGGCGTTGTCGTAGCTGGCGTTGTAGCTGTCGTTGGCCAGGGTGCCGCCGCTGGTACCGTTGACGCGCATCCACGCGCTGTTGCCGGTGAGTTTTTGCAGGCCGACGTAGAAGGTGTTGCCACCGTAACGCGCAGAAAACAGGCCGGACCAGGTCTTGTTGTCCAGCTCACCCGCGCGGGCGCTGCCGTCATCCTTGCCGTAGAAGAACCCGAGGTTGGCGCCCAGGGTCCAGTCACCCACGGGCTGGCTGTGGATCAGGTTGACGTACTGCTGGCGGTAGATGTCCTTGAGCTGGGCATTCCATATGCCGATCTGGGTGCGTTTGTCGTTGAACGCATATTCGCCGCCCTGGAAGTTGAAACGGTCGGAGGTGAAGGCGGTTTTACCGGACATCGACATGTCCGTCATGCTGCTGTCATCGCGCGGGCTGTTGGCGCGGAACTGACCGCCGTAGAGCGTGAGGCCGTCGATTTCCTTGGAGGTGATCTGCCCGCCGCGCAGGGTTTGCGGCAGGGAACGGCCGTCGTCGGCGCGCAGGATCGGCAGCACCGGCATCCACTCGCCGACCTTCAGTTCGGTCTTGGAAAGCCGCGCCTTGAACGCCACTCCCAGGCGGCCGAAGTTATCGGCCGGGCGGCCGTCGTGGTCCAGCGGCAACAGCTGGGTGCCACCGGTGCCGCGCCCGCCATCAAGCTTTTGTGAGTACAACCCCAGCACATCCATACCCAAACCCAGCGTGCCCTGGGTGAAGCCGGACCGGGCGTCGAGAATGAAACTTTGCGTCCATTCCTGCGCGCCGCCCTGGGCTTTGGTCGGGTTGGTGTAATTGCGGTTGAAGAAGAAATTGCGCAGGTTGAGGTTGGCGCTGGCGTCTTCGAGAAAGCCGTGTTCTTCGGCGACGACAGGGAGTGCAAGACTGGCGACAGCGGTCGCCAGCCACAGCTGGCGCGGTTGGAAAATGCTCATGGTGTTGGACCTGTTGTTATTGGGGTTATGCAGGTGCCGGCCATGGTGCTTGGCGGTGTGGACGTGATGAAAGTGGGGCAGGGCGGTTTGTGGGCGATGATCGAACGCAAGTTGGCGGGCATGCCTGCATCGGCTGCCCGCCCTTGGGAAAGTTACAGTCGAGATTCAACCAGGCGGGTCAACGGAAAGGCAGGCAGGTACAGCTGGAACGCGAGCGTCAGTACCACCATGACCACCAGAAACACCAGTTGCCAGGGGCTCCAGTAACTCCAATGCAGGCCGCTGATCCACGGCCATCTGGCATTGAAGGATTCGTCGACCGTGCCCATGCGCCGGTGGCTGAACAAGTGGATCAGGATCATGCCCAGGTACGTCACTATGCCCATCACGCCGAGCAAAAAGCCGAACATCACCAGCATCCCCACTTGCGGAATACCGTGGCGCAGAACCAACCAGTATTGGCGTGGGTTGAAGCGTTGGGGCAACAGCCTCTCGCTCAGCCATAGGTCGGCAACGAGGAATCGCGAGGTGATGGCGGCCCAGCCCTGAGTGAGGCGTATGGCGACGACGGTCGGCAGGAAGGTCATCAACATGAAGATGAAGAGTTCGAGCGGCACCGGGCCTTTTTTCAGGTGAATGGAGGCCACGCACGTGGCAATGGCCAGCCCGCCCCACACCCTGCCCCAGGTTTGTCCGGAGACCGGGCGCGGCAAAAATTTTCGCCAAAAAAATACATCGGGTTGCGGCAGGCGCTCCAGTAACGACGGATAGCGCCAGGCAAACTTTTGCGACAGTTGCTGGCACGCGTTCCACTGATCATCACCAAACTGGGACACCAAACGGAGCTGTTCGGCAGTCGGCATCCGCGTCAGCAGCAAGCGTGCGGGCAAGGTGTCGGGTGCGTTGCGCGGGCCGTTGTGGGCTTTTTCCAACAGGGTGTCGTAGAAACTCTCCTGTTCGCAGCGTTCAACCAGGCCCCGCCACATCCACTCGGGCTCGGGGTGCAAGCCTTTCTGGTCATCCCAGCCAAAGACCTGGCAGACGCGCTCAAACAACGGCACGCTCCACGTGGTGTCGTGGAGCAATTGCAGGACGATGCGCTGCCATTGTTGTTGCAGGTCGAACACGCGCAGCCAGGGTTGCTGGTTGTAGGCTTTAAGCAGGTTGACGAACTCGCGCTCGGCCTTTTGCTCCAGCTGTTCCTGCAGCGCCTGGCGATACGCCTGCAGCAGCTCGCCGCTTAGCGCCTCATGTTGCCAGGGGCTCATCGCCACACGTTGCCAAGGCGTCAGCCATTCCAAGTGCTGCACCGCCCAGGCGGCAATTGCCGCACGCTCACCGGGGGCATCGAAACAGTGGCGCAGCAGAGCTGCCTGGAACGCATCGGCGCAGAGTTGATGCTGGGCCTGTTCCCAGCGCTCGTCGAGGGTATGAGCGCCCAGCCCGTTGATCAGCGCTTGCGCGCGCGTTTGCTCGGGCGGCAGGTCGAACAGGGCAGGGCTGACGAGGCGAGTATCGTCAAACTGCGCGTATTCATGCGGGTTGCCGTCGGCCAGTTCGGCCACTGGCGCGTCGATGACTTCGACCTCTTCGTCCTCATGCTCGGCCCGCCAGCGCGCGATATGCAGCGCTTGTTCGTAAGCCTCACGCAGGCGCTGGAAACCCTCGGCGTCGTCGTCCGGGCGGCAGCTTTTCAGCAGCCGCGCGTAAGTACGCTTGATGGTGCGCTCGTCGGCATCGTCCGCCAGTTGCAACACTGTCCAACAGTCCATGTCGTTCTCTCTCAGCGCCAGAACCCGTTGTCGAGTTGCTCAAGTTGGCGGGTAAGTTCGCTGCGGGCCTCACGGATGCGGCGTTCGTCCTGGGTGTCGAGCACTTGCTGGAATTGCGCGGCCCAGTGCCCGAGTTGCTCGCGCAACTCGCCGAGGTTTTCCTGGTAGAGCCGTTCGAGGCGCGCGGTCAGCACAGTGTTGACCTGCTGGTCGCGCGGGTGGATTTTCAACAGCGCCAGGGCTTGCAGGCGTTGCTGGATCTCCTGCGGGCTGAGCACGCCGGGGTTGTTCTCGATCACCAGTGAATGCTGCTCGCCGGTCAGCGGAATGTTCACCTGGGCCTCGAGCAAGCCGTTGTTGTCGTAGGTGAAGCGCACGTCCAGCGAGACCTCGCCGGCCTTGCGCTTGGGCACGGGAATTTCCAGCTGGCCCAGTTCGATGTTGTCTTTCACCAGACGGCTTTCGCCTTGGTAGATTTTCAACAGCACGCGGGTCTGGTCGTCGTGGAGGGTGACCACACTCTTGACCCGGCTGACCGGCACGCTGCTGTTGCGCTCGATCAGCGGCAGATAATGCCCGCTTTCGATATGGCCGCCATATTGGTTCGAGGTTTCGATGCCCAGGGTGTACGGGCAGACGTCGGTCAGCACAATCTCTTCCAGCGCTGCCGAACGGGCCTTCAGCGCTGCCTGAATCGCCGCGCCGTGGGCGACCACCTGGTCTGGATCGAGGCTGATGGACGGGAAGCGCCCGAACAAGCCAGCGGCCAGTTTGCGCACCAGCGGCATGCGCGTGGTGCCGCCGACCAGCAGGATTTCATCCAGATCGCCGACCCGAATCCGCGCATCGCGCAGGGCGCGCTCAATCGGCGCGCGCAGGCGCTCCAGCAAGGGTGTGTAGAGCTTGGCGAGTTCAGCCTGGGTGAGGGTTGTGACCCATTGCTGGCCGTCAACGCGCAGGGCGAACTCGGCGCTGTCGTCCTGGCCCAAGGCTTTGCGCACGCGCTCGGCTTCGCGGCGCAGGGCTTGCAGCACCGTGCTGGTGGGCGGGAAGCCCTGAGCATTGCGCTGGCTGTCGACGAAGTGTTCGAGCAATAAGGTGTCGAAATCTTCGCCGCCCAGGAAGTTGTCGCCGGCGCTGGCGCGTACTTCCATCACGCCGTCGAACAGCTCGATGATCGACACGTCGAAGGTGCCGCCGCCGAGGTCGAACACCAGGAACGAGGTTTCCTTGTCACGCTGGTGCAGGCCGTAAGCCAGCGCGGCGGCGGTGGGTTCGTTGATGAGTTTTTCAACGTTGAGCCCGGCCAGTTCACCGGCGATGCGCGTGGCCTTGCGTTGGCCGTCGCTGAAGTAGGCGGGCACGCTGATCACGGCTTCGGTGACGGTTTGGCCGTAGGTGCGCTCGATGTCTTCTTTCAGGCTTTTGAGCACCAGCGCCGAGAGTTCTTCGGGGCGGAACGAGCGGTCGCCCAGGCGCACTTCGGTGGCACTGCCCATGTAGCGCTTGAACAGCGAGGTGGTCAGGTGCGGGTGGGTGTGCAGGCGTTCCTTGGCGGCTTGGCCCACCAGGATGCGGCCTTGGTCATCCAGGCCGACCACACTCGGGGTCAGCAACTGGCCAAGGGCATTGGGCACCATTTCGGTAGCGTCACCGCGCCAGACGGCGGCCAGGCTGTTGGTTGTGCCCAGGTCGATTCCTACGATCATTACGACAAGCTCCCTTTGTGGTCTGTAAGAATCTGTAACCAATTTTACCCTGAAAGGTTCCGCAGAAAGCAAGGCAAGCCCGTTTCCTGTAGTGAGCGGGCAGGTTGTGGCGAGCGGGCTTGCCCCGCGTTGGGTGGCAAAGCCGCCCCAATTCAGGCGCCGCGCAGTGCCAGATGGAAATTGGGCGACTGGTTCGGGGCCGCTTCGCGCCCCAACGCGGGGCAAGCCCGCTCGCCACGAGGATAGGAGGCTGGTCACCAGGCATAAAAAAACCGCTTCCGGTGAGGGAAGCGGTTTTATCTACAACAGCACGATTAGAACAACTTCAGTGCCGGTGCTTCTTCTTTCACAGGCTCGTTCTTCGCGGTCTGCTCGTTCCAGCCACCACCGAGGGCCTTGTACAGGTTGACCTCGCTGTTGAGCTGCGCCAGACGGTCGGTGATCAGCGATTGCTGGGCACTGAACAGCTGGCGCTGGGCGTCGAGGAACGTCAGGTTGCTGTCGACACCAATGCGGTAGCGACGCTCGGCCAGGCGGTAGTAATCCTGGTTGGCCGCGACGAAGCCACGCTGGGCGTCCAGTTGCTGCTTGTAGGTCGCACGCGCGGCGAGACCGTCGGAGACTTCCTGGAAACCGGTCTGGATGGCCTTCTCGTAGTTGGCCACGTTGATCTCTTTCTGGATCTTCGAGTAGTCCAGGCTTGCGCGCAGGCTACCGGCGTTGAAGATCGGGATGTTGATCTGTGGCGCAAACGACCAGGTGCCCGAACCGCCCTTGAACAGGCCGCCCAGAGTTGGGCTGGCAGTACCGGCACTGGCGGTGAGGCTGATGCTTGGGAAGAACGCTGCACGCGCCGCGCCGATGTTGGCGTTGGCGGCCTTGAGGTTGTACTCGGCTTGCACAATGTCGGGACGACGTTGCAGCAGGTCCGATGGCAACCCGGCTGGCACTTCGCTGAGCAGGTCATCCGACAGCGGCTTGCTGGCGATATTGGCCGGCAAACCGGTGCCGAGCAGCAGGGTCAGGCTGTTTTCGTCCTGGGCCACCTGGCGTGTATAGCGCGCCAATTGCACACGCGCGTTTTCCACCGAGGTGCGCGCCTGGCTGAGGTCGAGGGCCGAGGCCACGCCGACTTCGTTGCTGCGCGAGGTCAGCTTGTAGCTCTGCTCGAAGGCACCGAGGGTGTCCTGGGTCAGCTTGAGCAGTTCCTTGTCGGCCTGCCAGGTCAGGTAGGCGTTGGCCACACTGGCCACCAGGCTGATCTGGGTGCTGCGCCGCGCTTCTTCAGTGGCGAAGTACTTTTGCAGTGCTTCTTCGCTGAGGCTGCGCACGCGGCCGAACAGGTCCAGCTCATAGGAACTGATCCCCAGGCCCGCCGAGTACTGGCTGGTGATGCCCGCTTCGCCGGTCTGCGACAGCTTGGCCGGCGTACGCGTGCGGCTGCCGCTGCCAGTGGCCGAGATGGCCGGGAACAGGTCGGCACGCTGGATCTGGTACTGCGCCGCATAGGCGTCGATGTTCAGGGCCGCGACACGCAGGTCACGGTTGTTGACCAGCGCGGTCTGGATCAGCTGCTGCAGGGCAGGGTCATGGAAAAACTGCTTCCAGCCTTGCTCGGCAGCGGCCTGGCCCGGCGCCTGGGCCGACGAATACGCCGGCCCCTGCGGGTACTGCGCTGCCACCGGCGCTTCGGGGCGCTGGTAGTCAGGTATCAGCGAGCAGCCACTGAGCACGAATGCCGTGACGGCTAGGGAAAGTAGCGACTTGCTCATTGGCCAGCCTCTTTAGGAGTTTCAGTAGTGTCCGTCTTTTTGTTGCGCTCGCCAGCAGACGACACGGTTGCAAAGAACAGTGGCACCCAGAAGATCGCCAGAACGGTGGCGGTGATCATACCGCCAATTACGCCGGTACCGATCGCGTGCTGGCTGCCTGAGCCTGCGCCCGAGGAGATGGCCAGCGGCAATACGCCGAGCATGAACGCCATGGACGTCATGATGATCGGCCGCAGACGCATACGAGAGGCTTCGATGGCCGACTCGACGATGCCTTTGCCTTGTTCGTGAAGCTCTTTGGCGAACTCCACGATCAAGATGGCGTTTTTCGCCGCCAGGCCCACCGTCACCAACAGGCCTACCTGGAAGAACACGTCGTTGGACAGCCCGCGCATGCTGGTGGCGATCAACGCACCGATCACACCCAGCGGCACCACCAGAATCACCGCAATCGGGATCGACCAGCTTTCGTACAGTGCCGCCAGGCACAGGAACACCACCAGCAGCGACAGGGCGTACAGCGCAGGTGCCTGGGAGCCGGACAGGCGTTCTTCATACGACAGGCCGGTCCACGCATAACCGACACCCGCCGGCAGGTCCTTGGCAATGCGCTCGACTTCTGTCATCGCATCGCCGGTACTGTAGCCAGGTGCCGGAGTACCGAGGATTTCCATCGCGGCTACACCGTTGTAGCGCGAGAGCTTCGGCGAACCGTAGATCCACTTGCCCGACGAGATGGCCGACATTGGCACCATCTTCCCGGAGGTGCTGCGCACGAACCATCTATCCAGGTCTTCCGGGGACATCCGGCTGAAAGCATCGCCCTGCACATACACTTTCTTCACGCGACCACGGTCGATGAAGTCGTTGACGTAGCTGCCACCCAGGGCGATGGCCAAGGTCTGCTGAATGTCTGACAGGCTGATGCCCAGGGCGCTGGCCTTCTCGTCGTCGACGCTGAGCTCGTACTGCGGTTCATCGTTCACGCCGTTGGGACGCACACCTGCCAGGATCTTGCTTTGTGCCGCTGCACCCAGGAACTGGTTGCGCGCAGCCATCAGCTTGTCGTGACCGACGCCGCCCTGGTCTTGCAGGAATACGTCGAAACCGGTGGCGTTACCCAACTCCAGAACCGAAGGCGGCACGATGGCATACACCATGGCGTCCTTGAACGTCTGAGAGAAGTAAGTCTGGGCGCGCTTGGCAATTTCGAATACCGAGTTGGATGCGTCGCGCTCCTCCCATGACTTGAGCATCACGAAGGCCAGGCCAGAGCTTTGGCCACGGCCCGCAAAGTTGAAGCCGTTTACGGTAAACACCGATTTTACGCCTTTGCCTTCGCCTGGCTCGCCTTCCTTGTCGTTCAGCAGGTAGGCACGCATGTCGTCAATGACGGTTTGCGTGCGCTCCGCCGAAGAACCGACCGGCGTCTGTACCTGAGCGAAGATCACGCCCTGGTCTTCATCGGGCAGGAACGCGGCGGGGATGCGCATGAACAGCCAGATCATGCCGGCCAGGATCAGCGCATAGACCAGGAACGCCGGAATCTTGTGCTTGATCATGTTGCCGACGCCGCGTTCGTAGCTCAGTACGCCACGGTCGAACGTGCGGTTGAACCAGCCGAAGAAACCGCGCTTGGGTTGGCCGTGCTTTTCCGGGTCGATCGGCTTGAGCATGGTTGCGCACAAGGCCGGGGTGAAGATCAGGGCAACCAGTACCGACAACGCCATCGCCGAAACAATGGTGATGGAGAACTGTTTGTAGATCACACCGGTGGAACCGCCGAAGAACGCCATCGGCAGCAGTACTGCGGACAACACCAGGGCAATACCCACCAGGGCGCCCTGGATCTGGCCCATGGACTTGACCGTCGCCTCTTTAGGCGACAAGTGCTCCTCGGCCATCACTCGTTCGACGTTTTCCACCACCACGATGGCATCGTCCACCAGCAAGCCGATGGCCAGGATCATGCCGAACATGGTCAGGGTGTTGATGGTGAAACCGAACGCAGCGAGGATCCCGAAGGTACCCAGCAATACCACCGGTACGGTCATGGTGGTGATGATGGTGGCGCGGAAGTTCTGCAGGAACAGGAACATCACCAGGAACACCAGCACGATCGCTTCGACCAGGGTGTCAACCACACCGGAGATCGATTCGGTCACCACCGGGGTAGTGTCATACGGCACCACCGCCTTCATGCCTGGCGGGAAGAACGGTTCCAGGGACGCCACGGTGGCGCGGATGGCCTTGCCGGTGTCCAGAGCGTTAGCACCGGCCGCCAGCTTGATCGCCATGCCGGATGCCGGTTTGCCGTTGAACTGTGCCGCAATGCTGTAGTTCTGACCGCCCAGCTCGATACGGGCGACATCCTTCAGGCGTACCTGTGAGCCGTCGGTATTGACCTTCATCAGGATATTGCCGAACTGCTCTGCAGACTGCAGGCGGGTCTTGCCGATGATGGTTGCGTTCAACTGGGTGCCGGGCACGGCAGGCAAGCCGCCGAGTTGGCCGGTAGCCACCTGCACGTTCTGTGCGGAGATCGCGGTGCTGACATCCACTGGCGTGAGCTGATAGTTGTTCAGCTTGGCCGGGTCGAGCCAGATGCGCATGGCGTACTGCGAGCCGAACACCTGGAAGTCACCTACACCGGCGGTCCGCGAAATCGGGTCCTGGATGTTGGACACGATGTAGTTGGACAGGTCGTCCTTGGTCATGCTGCCGTCTTCCGACACCAGACCGATTACCATCAGGAAGTTCTTCACCGACTTGGTCACGCGGATACCCTGCTGCTGCACTTCTTGCGGCAGCAGTGGGGTCGCCAGGTTCAACTTGTTCTGCACCTGAACCTGGGCGATATCCGGGTTGGTACCCTGGTTGAACGTCACGGTGATGGTCATGCTGCCGTCGGAGTTACTGTCCGAGGAAACATAACGCAGGTTGTCGATACCGTTGAGCTGTTGCTCGATCACCTGCACCACGGTGTCCTGCACGGTTTGTGCAGACGCGCCTGGGTAGGTCACCTGGATGTCGATGGCGGTCGGCGCAATGGCCGGGTATTGGTTGATGGGCAACTTCAGGATCGACAGTGCCCCGACCAGCATGATCACCAGGGCAATTACCCAGGCGAAAATGGGACGGTCGATAAAAAATTTCGACATGGATTACTCCCCTTTACCAGCATCGGCAGCAGGCGCTGCGGCAGTGCCGGCGGGTTTGGCGTTGTCTGCGTCCTTGACCTTGACTTCGATGCCCGGCTTGATGAATTGCAGGCCTTCGGTGATCACGCGGTCACCGGCGTCCAGGCCTTTTTCCACCAGCCAGTAGGCGCCGGCAGTACGGTTGGCGACCAGCTGACGTTGCTCGACCTTGTTGTCCTTGTTCACGATCAGCGCAGTCGGGATGCCCTTGAGGTCACGGGTCACGCCTTGCTGCGGGGCCAGAATGGCCTTGCTGTTCACACCGGCTTGCAGCTGGGCGTGGACGAACATGCCCGGCAGCAGGGTGTGATCAGGGTTCGGGAACACGGCGCGCAGGGTCACGGAACCGGTGGTCTGGTCGACCGACACTTCAGAGAATTCCAGCTTGCCGTCCTGGCCATAGGCGCTGCCATCTTCCAGGGTCAGCTTGACCTTGGCGGCATTTTCGCCGGCCTTTTCCAGCTGGCCGCTTTCCAGGTCACGGCGCAGTTTCAGCATTTCAGCCGAAGACTGCGTGACGTCGACATAGATCGGGTCCAATTGCTGGATGACGGCCATGGCATCGGCCTGGCCATTGCTGACCAGTGCGCCTTCGGTGACCGAAGAACGGCCAATACGCCCGGAGATCGGCGCGAACACTTTGGTGTAGCGCACATTGATCTGGGCGGTTTGAACGTTTGCTTCGGCAGTCATGCGGTTAGCGACGGCAGTGTCGTATTCCTGACGGCTGACGGCTTGCTCATCGACCAACTGCTTGTAGCGGTCGGTGATGGACTTGGTCTGGGTCAGGCTGGCTTGTGCGCTTTTCAGGGTCGCGTCATACACCGATGGGTCGATCTGGTAGAGCTGTTGCCCTTCCTTCACGTCGGCGCCTTCCTTGAACAGACGCTTGAGAATGATGCCGTTGACCTGAGGCCGAACTTCCGCAATGCGGAAGGCGGTGGTGCGCCCCGGCAATTCGGAGGTCAGGGTAAAGGCTTGCGGTTGAATGGTGACCACGCCGACCTGAGGGGTTTGAGCGGGCGGAGCCGCTTCTTCCTTTTTACATCCGCTGAGCAGCGATGCCAGGGCGACGGCAGTGACCAGAGCGGTAACAGCTGGCTTAAGTTGCATGAAGATCCTCGGGTCAGGCGCGCAGAATGCGCACAAGAAGTGTGGAAGGGTAAAAAACAAGCTGTGAGTAGATAAGTAGCTTGCTACGCAATATACTTACGTTCATGGTTGTTTGTAAACTCTTGACAGGCTTCGCGGAATGCTGACAAAGCAGGTCCAAAAGCCTCGATTTTAGTACGTTCGGCGCCCATGACGGTGTCGTCCCACAATTATTTAGATGATCGTTACCGCCTATTAAAGCTGCGTTACCGATAGTCCCAAGTGTTCTGATTGAGGTTTTACTGCCATGGTTCGTCGCACCAAAGAGGAAGCTCAGGAAACGCGCAGCCAGATTCTCGAAGCCGCCGAACAGGCCTTTTATGAGCGCGGCGTTGCGCGCACTACGCTGGCGGATATCGCGGCGCTGGCCGGTGTGACGCGCGGTGCCATCTACTGGCATTTCAGCAACAAGTCCGATTTGCTCCAGGCACTGCTGGACACGCTGCACGAACCCCTGGACGAACTGGCCCGGGCGAGTGAAAGCGAGGATGAAGTCGATCCGCTTGGCTGTATGCGCAAGCTGTTGATTCATTTGTTTCATCAGGTGGCCCTGGACCCGAAAACCCGGCGCATTAATGAGATTTTGTTTCATAAGTGCGAGTTCACCGATGAAATGTGTGACATGCGCCGCCAGCGCCAGACCCATAGCCTGGAATGCAATCTGCGTATCGGCCTGACATTGCGTAACGCGGTCCATCGTGGGCAGCTTCCGGAAAATCTCGACACCACCCGTGGTGCGGTGTGCATTCATGCCTACATCAATGGGCTGATTGGCCAATGGCTTCTGGTGCCCGACAGCTTTCAGTTGCATCAAGAGGCCGAGCGCTGGGTTGATGCAGGGCTGGACATGCTGCGCCTGAGCCCCAGCCTGCGCAATTAAGACAAAATGCGTAATTGCGTCCAGTTGTGTCAACAGCAAAGACGAGCGACAGTCGATCGTCCTTGCGCCTGAAAGGTGGGGTGACTTTATATACGGGCTGGCGGCCGGTTGATAGGTAGCCGCCTAAGTATTTTGTAGCAATATTGTTGCAAGCCTGTGAAGGAATGTTTCTAAAGCTGGCGCAAATCAACATGTTGGGGTGGCTTGGGTTGGAGCTGGCCTGCTGCCACACTCAATCTCCGGTATTCCAGCGCGCAGTAAAAAGCCCCGGTTCCTGCGAACCGGGGCTTTTGCGTTTCAGACGATCAAAGCGCCAGGGTTGGGTAGTCGATGTAGCCGACCGGGCCCTTGGCGTAGAAGGTTTCCGGGTGCGCTTCGTTCAGCGGCGCGTCGGCCTTCAGGCGGGCTGGCAAGTCGGGGTTGGCAATAAACGGTACGCCGAAGGCCACCGCGTCTGCCTTGCCCGAGGCCAGCCAGGCATTGGCGCTGTCCTTGGTGAAACGTTCGTTGGCGATGTAGGGGCCACCGAAGGCTTTTTTCAGTTGTGGACCGAGGCTGTCGCCGGCTTCTTTTTCACGCGAGCAGATGAACGCGATGCCACGCTTGCCCAGTTCGCTGGCGACGTAGGTGAAGGTTTCGGCCAGGTTGTCGTCGCCCATGTCATGGGAGTCGGCACGCGGCGCCAGATGCACACCCACGCGGCCGGCGCCCCAGACGTCGATGGCGGCGTCGGTCACTTCCAGCAGCAGGCGCGCACGGTTTTCCAGGGAGCCGCCGTAGTTGTCGGTGCGCTTGTTGGTGCTGCTTTGCAGGAACTGGTCGAGCAGGTAACCGTTGGCGCCGTGGATTTCCACGCCGTCAAAGCCTGCGGCCTTGGCGTTTTCGGCGCCGACGCGGTAAGCGTCAACGATATCGGCGATTTCAGCGGTTTCCAGCGCACGAGGCGTCGGGTAGTCGGCCAGCGGACGCACCAGGCTCACGTGGCCCTTAGGCTGGATCGCGCTGGGGGCCACCGGGGTTTCGCCGTTCAGGTACGACTCGTGGGAGATACGTCCGACGTGCCACAGTTGCAGGAAGATCTTGCCGCCCGCGCCGTGCACGGCCTTGGTCACATTGGCCCAGCCGCGTACCTGGTCGTTGGACCAGATGCCCGGGGTGTCCGGGTAGCCCACGCCCAGCGGCGTCACGGAAGTGGCTTCGCTGAGGATCAGCCCGGCAGACGCGCGTTGCACGTAGTACTCGGCCATCAGCGCGTTGGGTACGCGGCCTTCATCGGCACGGCAGCGGGTCAGCGGCGCCATAATGATGCGGTTGGACAATTGCAGGTCGCCCAGTTTGATCGGATCGAAAATAGTCGTCATGGGATAACACCCTTCTGTTTAAGTGGATTGATCAGTTGGTCGCAGGGGCCAGGTCGGCATCGCCGCTCTGACGGAAAGTAATCAGGGTCACCAGCAGGGCCAGAATCGCCAGGGCCGCAGCCGCCAATGGCACGCTGGTCAGGCCGAATCCATGGGCAATCACACTGCCGCCGACCCAGGCGCCGAGGGCATTGCCGATGTTGAAGGCGCCGATATTCAGGGTGGACACCAAATTCGGTGCGGCCTTGCCGAAGGTCACCACGTTGATCTGCAGCGCCGGTACGGCGGCGAACGAGGCGGTGGCCCACAGGAACAGGGTGATTTCAGTCGGGATCACCGCGACGCTGGTCCAGGTCAGCACAGTGGACACCACCGCCATGCTGATGAACACACCGATCAAGGTGGCCGCCAGGCGCTTGTCCGCCAGCTTGCCGCCGATGATGTTGCCCACGGTGAGGCCCAGGCCGATCAGCAGCAGGGTCCAGGTCACGCCTTTGGGCGACACGCCGGTGACGTCGCCCAGCAGCGGCGCGACGTAGGTGAAAAGGGTGAACATGGAGGCGGCGAACAGCGCGGTCATGGTCAGCGACAACCAGATGCCGGCACCTTTGAGGGCGGCCAGTTCGGCACGCATGTCGAGTTTTTCTTCGTCACGCTTGGCCGGCAGAAAGCGGATCAGGCCGATCAGCGCCACAACGCCGATTACCGTCACGGCCCAGAAGGTCGAGCGCCAGCCAGCTTCCTGGCCCAGCGCGGTACCCAGCGGCACGCCGAGCACATTGGCCAGGGTCAAGCCGGTAAACATCAAGGCGACCGCGGATGCTCGTTTGTTGGCCGGCACCAGGTTAGCGGCGACCACCGAGCCGATACCAAAGAACGCACCGTGGCACAGCGCGGTGACCACACGGGCAAACATCAGCACGTTGTAGTCACTGGCCAGGGCGCAGAGCAGGTTGCCGACAATAAAGATGCCCATCAACGCTACGAGGGCGGCCTTGCGTGGCAGCTTGGCGGTGGCCAGTGCCATGAAGGGGGCGCCGATGGCCACGCCCAAGGCGTAGCCGGTGACCAGCCAGCCGGCGCCGGGAATCGACACGCCCAGGTCCGCCGCCACATCGGGCAGCAAGCCCATGATGACGAACTCGGTGGTGCCGATGGCGAAGGCGCTCAGGGCCAGTATGAGTAGCGAGAGGGGCATTGGCGTTTCCTTGGTTACAGCGGTTCGATGATTTCAGCGCTAAGTTCAGTCGTAAGCGCCGTGAGAAAGGCTTGGATCACTTCCTCATTGCGCCTGAAAAAGTGCCACTGCCCGGCCTTCTGGCTGCTGATCAAACCCGCCCGTTGCAAGGTCGCCAAGTGGGCCGACACGGTCGACTGGGACAAGCCGCAGCGCTGGTCGATCTGCCCGGCGCAGATGCCGTATTCGTGGTTGTGCACTTGCTCGGGGAACTGCACTTTCGGGTCTTTCAGCCAGGTGAGGATGTCTCGTCGTACTGGGTGCGCCAGGGCTTTTATTATTTCGTCGAGGTCGATGGACATGGCAGATGCTCGTTTTCGTAAAACGTTATATCGCGATGAGGCGAACTTTAAATCGTTACATCCCGATACACCAATATGCTTTTGGTCTTAAGACCGGCTATTTCGGTATATCGGGTTATAACGATACATGGATGGCAGTGGTAGACTGCGCGCCATGAATTATCTCGCACATCTGCACCTGGGCGGCCAACTTCCTGCGCAATTGCTGGGCAGCCTCTATGGTGACTTCGTCAAAGGCCGCCTGCAGGGCCAGTTCAGCCCGCAAATCGAAGCGGCGATCCAGTTGCATCGCTCCATTGATCGCTTCACCGACAGCCACCCATTGGTGGGCGAGGCGTTGTCACGCTTCAGCCTGACCCGCAAGCGCTACGCCGGGATTGTCCTGGATGTGTTTTTCGATCACTGCCTGGCGCGGGACTGGGCGCTGTATGCCGACCAGCCGCTGGAGCGCTTCACGGCGCAGGTGTACCGCGTACTGGCGGCCGAGCCGCAGTTGCCCGGACGGCTGGCGCAGATCGCACCCTATATGGCGGCGGATGATTGGCTGGGTTCGTACCGCGAGTTCGCGGTGATGGAACAGGTGTTGCGCGGGATCTCACGGCGTTTGACCCAGCCCGAGGAATTGAGGCATGCCATGCAGGAGTTGCGGGTGTTGTATGAGCCGTTGAGTGAAGACTTTCGGCTGTTCTATCCAGAGTTGCAGAAATTTGCACAGCTCCAACTGACAACTGAGATCTAACTGTGGGAGCTGGCTTGCCTGCGATAGCAGTCTGTCAGTTGACAGAGATGTGGCTGACCCGCCGCTATCGCAGGCAAGCCAGCTCCCACATTTTGAACTGTGTTCCGTTCATCTCAAGCTGCAAACGCCGGCCGAGCCGCCACTTGCTCCGCCTCCGGCAACGGCCCAAACAACGCCTTCTGCACCGCCTGCTGCGCCTGGAACGCCAGCGCCGCGCGTTCCTGCCCGGCACACGCAATCGGCTGCAGCACATGAATCTCCACATCGCCCTGGTCGTTGGCAAACAGGCGCATCAGGTGCGAGAGCAAATCGTCGTCACCAATAAACGGTGCCAGCGGGTCCACTTGCCCATCACGCAAATAACGAATCGCCACCGGTTGCAGCGACACATCGGCATCAATCGCACTGGCCAGCAAACGCCCGTGGAAGGTGCGCAGGCTGCGCCCGTCCGTGGTGGTGCCTTCGGGGAACATCAGCAGCGGGTGCTGTTGCTCCAAGTGACGGGTCATCTGCTTGCGGATCAACTGGCTGTCGCCCGAACCCCGGCGGATAAACAAGCTGCCGGCTTTGGCCGCCAACCAGCCGGCCACCGGCCAGGTGCGCACTTCGGCCTTGGACAGAAAGGACATCGGCGCCACAGCGCCCAGCAGTGGGATATCGGTCCAGGACACGTGATTGCTCACCCACAGCATCGGCGTTTTCGGCAACTCACCGTGCACCGTCACGCGAAAGGGCAGGGCATGGGTCAGCCGCGCCATAAAGAATCGCGACCAGCGTTGGCGCCGCACCATCGAGTTGGCCACGCCCAAACGCTCGAACACGCCAAACACGCTGGCCATGCTCAGCCCCAGCGCGACCACCAGCAGCACCCGGGCGATGCGCCCGTACACGCGCAGGCGGGCCATCACATGGCCGCCTTGAAGTGGCGGGCATAACGTGGGCACAGCTCGTCACGCTTGAGCAGAATGAACACGTCGGCCACCTGGAAGTCTTCATCCCAGCACGGCTCGCCGCAGATCTTCGCACCCAGGCGCATGTAGGCCTTGAGCAATGGCGGCATTTCGGCGATCACGTTGGACGGCAGGTCCAGGGCCGGCAGTGGCTTTTTCGGCTCGGCGCGCAGGTGCTCGTTGCACAGGTAGCGTTCGCGCAGGCGCTGCATGATCGCGTGGGCCTGGATGCCGCCGTCGTGCATCGGGATGCTCGCGCAGCCCATCAAGTAGCTGTAGCCGCCCTGGTTCAAGACTTCCGCCAACTCGCCCCACAACACGGCAATGGTGCCGCCGTTGCGGTAGGCCGGGTCGACGCAGGTGCGACCGATTTCCAGGATCGGGCCTTGCAGGTGCAGCAAGCCGTGCAGGCTGAATTCTTCTTCGCTGTAGAACCGGCCCAGGGTGCTGGCGGCCTGGTGGTCGAGCAAACGGGTGGTGGCGACCAATCGACCGCTGTTCAAATCCCGCACGCCGATGTGGCTGCAGTGAACATCATAGTCATCCATGTCCAGACCCAGTTCCGCGCCTTTCAGCTTGGCGTTGAACTCGCCGCTGAACACGTTGAACCGCAGGGCCTGGGCTTCCTGCAAAGCCTTGGCGCCAATCAGGCGTTCGGCTTGCAGGCGGCGTTCATTGCCGGTGTCGCTGATGCGGGCGATCTGAGTCATGGCGAATCTCCGAGTGCCAGCCACATTTCGGCCGGTCGACTTGTTTGTCCAAACTCAGGCTATGTAGGCTCGGTGTCAGCGCCATGAAGTTACGGTGACGCTTAGATGACAGCCGTTGATGTCGCCAATCTGTCATGCGCCTGGGCTAGGCTCGCGGGCTTGAATGCCCCCTTGAGTTCGCGTCCATGGTCCGAGGCTTGTTGTGCGTTGCCCTGCTGTTTGTCACCGTTGCCGCCCGCGCCGACACCTGGCCTGACAAGGACTGGGCCCATGGCACAGCACTCACCGGCCCCGCTGTCGATGCTCTGACTGCCTATGCGTTCCCAACCCGTGACGACGCCACCCGCCAAGGCATTCGCACCGACGCGCTGCTGGTGATCCGCGACGGCGAGATCATCTATGAGCGCTACGCCGCACCCACTACCGCGAGCACGCCGCACCTGACCTGGTCGATCAGCAAAAGCCTGATGGCCACCGTGCTCGGCGTGGCCTATGGCGAAAATCGCTTCAAACTCACCGACCCCGCCGCACGCTTCTACCCGCCGATGAAGCAGCACCCCAAAGTGACGATGGCCGACCTGCTGCACTGGGCCTCGGGCCTGGATTGGCAGGAAGATTACGAATACGCCCCGCTGAAATCCTCAGTGGTGGCGATGCTCTACACCCGTGGCCGCGCCGACATGGCCGAGTTCGCCGCCGACACCGAGGCCGCAGCGGCACCGGGCCAAGCCTTCCGTTACTCCAGCGGCGACAGCAACATCCTCTCCGCCACCCTCAAAGGCATGCTCGGCCACAAGGCCTATATGAGTTACCCGTGGGACGCGCTGTTCAAGCCGCTGGGCATTCGCAACGCCACTTGGGAAACCGACGCCGACGAAACCTTCGTCGCCTCCTCTTACGCCTACCTCACCGCCCGCGACCTGGCGCGCGTCGGCCTGCTGATGGCACGCGATGGGCGCTGGGGCGAGCAGCAATTGCTGCCCAAAGAGTGGGTCGCCTTCAACCGCCAACCCTTCGACAACTACAAAGCCGGCCAGGACGAAGCCGTGCCTGGCGGCCAGTGGTGGCTGAACCAGGGCGCGCCAAGACCATGGCCCGATGCGCCCGCCGACACCTTCGCCGCCCTCGGCCATTGGGGTCAGGCGCTGTTTGTGATGCCCGATGAACACCTGGTAATCGTGCGTTACGGCGATGACCGCGACGGCAGCTACCGCCACAACGAACTGCTCAAGCGCGTGCTCGCGGCGGTGCAACCATGATCCGTCGTCATCCGTTCATCAGCCTGTTTCTAGTGCTGTTGCTCGCGTTGCTGGGCTGGGTCTGGCATGAGCGCGTCAACCTGCAAGCCTTCCCCGACATCATCGCGGCGTACACCGCCAAGGAGTATTGCTCGTGCCGGTATGTGCAGAACAATCCGGCCGAGTATTGCCTGGGCTATGTGAAGCAATACGTGCCGACCAGCGCGTTCAGCGACAACCCGGAGCGCAGTGAAGTGACGGCGAGCGGGTTGGGGCGCACGCACACGGCGCGCTGGCTAGGCGACCGTCAAGGCTGCCGCCTCAACCCCTGACACACCCAGGATTCCCTGTGGGAGCTGGCTTGCCTGCGATGCAGGCACCTCGGCACATCAGGCATAACCAGTTGATGCCTTCGCACGCAAGCCAGCTCCCACATTTGACCGAGTACACGCGTCTACCTGATGTACTGAGCTCAAAATGTGGGAGCGGGCTTGCTCGCGAATACGGTGGGCCAGTTATATATAAGCCGACTGACACACCGCCATCGGGAGCTAGCCCCCTCCCACATTGGATTTGCATTAATCATTGGAAATGAGAGAGGTCCAGGCAGGCGCCCGATGCACTGCACCGGGCGCGAACGACTTACTGCGGGGTTGGGCTGCCAGGCTGCATAGCCAGCAGCAGGTCATCAATGATGGCCTTGCCCATTTCTCCCAGGTAATGCGAGGCGAATGCAAACTTCTCCGCCTTGGGGTCCATGGCAGCTTCAAGGGAGAGCATTTTTGCGTAATAGAGCACGTGGGATGCGTGTTCGAGAGCTTCTACGAGCGGAACCCCGGCGTTGACGCGGAACACTTTCAGATGGCTTTTGTTCTCTCCGCAGTCTGCGAAGGTGGCGGCGCCGATGGTTTCGGCTGAGGGTATTTCGTACGGCATAAGCTTGCTCCTTTGGTACAACCAAAAAGAGCTGCCAGTCACGATTCCAAGCATGAGGGTGGCAGCTGTACGCAGGTTGGAATCCGAGAAGAAGCGACTCGGCAGGCACAAGGCCTCCCACGCACAGCCGCCATAAAGCACAAACAGCGGGCACAAAAAAGCGCCGACTGGTTGTATGACGACGCTGTAGCGTCTTCTTTCTCGGGATTCCACGCCCGGTCGCTGATGAGCAGCGACGGAGGCGAGGTTAACTCTATGCACGCGCCGTCGCAACCGGTGGCCAATAGCTGTCCGCAATCTGCGTTGTGTGGCGAGGGAGATTGGCCCCGTTTGACTGCGCAGCAGTCACCAGCTTTTAGGGGCGCTTCGCACCCCAGCGCAAGCAAGCTTGCTCGCCACAGGGTTATTAGGTGTCCGCCTCAGGTTCCACCCAGTGGAACCACCTTTGATTGTCCTCCCGCCCACATCGCGGTTAGCTGGCGGTGTGTCGCCAACAAGAACGGGAACACCCGCCTGTGAGGAGAATCACCATGCGCCCACACCAGCACATTCTGGATTGGCTCAGCGACGTCGCCAGCGACTTGCACGCTGTGCGTCAAGACATCCACGCCCATCCCGAACTCGGTTTTGAAGAAAACCGTACCTCAGCACTCGTCGCGCAATCCTTGAAAAATTGGGGGTATGACGTGCACACCGGCATCGGCAAAACCGGTGTGGTCGGCGTGCTGCGCAATGGCAGCAGCTCACGTACGTTGGGCATTCGCGCCGACATGGACGCCTTGCCCATCATCGAAAATACCGGCGCGGCCTACACCAGCCAGCACGCCGGTTGCATGCACGCCTGCGGGCATGACGGCCACACCACCATGCTGCTCGGCGCCGCACGTTATCTGGCGGCGACGCGGCAATTCGACGGTACGTTGAACCTGATTTTCCAACCCGCTGAAGAAGGCCAGGGTGGCGCCGAGGCGATGCTGGCCGATGGTTTGCTCGAGCGTTTCCCCTGTGACGGCTTGTTCGGGATGCACAATATGCCGGGCTTGCCGGCTGGGCATTTGGGCTTGCGGGTCGGCCCGATGATGGCTTCGCAGGACTTGCTCACCGTGACCCTCGAAGGCGTCGGCGGCCACGGGTCCATGCCGCATTTGACGGTGGACCCGTTGGTTGCGGCGGCGAGTATGGTCATGGCCTTGCAGACTGTGGTGTCGCGCAACATCGACACCCAGGAAGCCGCCGTGGTCACGGTCGGCGCGCTGCAAGCAGGGCAGGCCGCCAACGTGATTCCTCAACAAGCTCTGTTGCGCCTGAGCCTGCGCGCGTTGAACCCCAAGGTGCGCGAGCAGATGCTGGAACGCGTCAACGCAATCATCCAAACCCAAGCCGCCAGCTTCGGCTGCACGGTGCAGATCGAACACCGCCCGGCCTACCCGGTGCTGGTCAACCATGCCGAAGAAACCGAGTTCGCCCGCCAGGTCGGCGTCGCCTTGCTCGGCGCCGATGCGGTGGACAGCAATACGCGCACGCTGATGGGCAGCGAGGACTTCGCCTGGATGCTGCAGCGCTGCCCCGGCAGTTACCTGTTTATCGGCAACGGCGTGTCGCGGCCGATGGTGCATAACCCCGCCTATGACTTCAACGACGACATCCTGCTGACCGGCGCCGCCTACTGGGGCGCGCTGGCCGAGAGCTGGCTCAAGCCTGCCTGACGACCTCCTTTTTTCTGCCGCTGGCCCCTTTCCCTTATCGGTTGAATGGAGTGTTCCTCATGCAGATTTCAAAACCCGGTGTTTCGCGCACCCGCCAGGTTGTGGCGGCGGTGATCGGCAATGCGCTGGAATGGTATGACTTCATCGTTTACGGCTTTCTGGCCAGCATCATCGCCCGGCAGTTTTTCCCCTCGGAGGACGAATACGCCTCGCTGTTGATGGCCTTGGCCACCTTCGGCGTGGGCTTTTTCATGCGCCCGGTGGGCGGCATCCTGCTGGGCATCTACTCCGACCGCAAAGGTCGCAAGGCGGCGATGCAGCTGATTATCCGGCTGATGACCGTGTCCATCGCACTGATCGCCTTTGCGCCCAATTACGCCGCCATCGGCATGGGCGCGCCGTTGCTGATTGTGGTGGCGCGCATGCTTCAAGGCTTTGCCACCGGCGGTGAATACGCGAGTGCCACGGCGTTTCTGGTGGAAAGCGCTCCGGCCCATCGCAAGGGTTTGTATGGCTCCTGGCAGTTGGTGGGGCAGTGCCTGGCGGTGTTTGGTGGCGCGGCGATGGTGGCGATGGTCACGCATTTCTTTTCCCCCGAAACCCTCGACCTGTGGGGCTGGCGTGTGCCGTTCGTATTGGGTTTGCTGATCGGTCCGGTAGGGCTGTGGATTCGCCGGCACATGGAAGACCCGGAAGAGTTTATCCAGGCACGCAAGCTGGCCACCGGCCCGGCGCCGAGCCTGATGGACGTGATTCGCGAGCATCGACGCAGCATCCTGGTGTCGATGGGCTTGGCTTGCGGCGCGACGGTGTCGTTTTACGTGGTGCTGGTGAATATGCCGACCTTCGCCCACAAAAGCCTCGGCCTGCCGCTGGACCAAGTACTGATGGTGCAGATGTTTGCGGTGGCGCTGATGACCGTGGTGATTCCGCTGTCCGGCCTGCTCTCGGATCGCCTCGGGCGGCGGCCGGTGTTGATGGCTTTTACCCTGGCCTTCTTCGTGATGGTCTACCCGTTGTATGTGTGGGTGGCCGCCGCGCCATCGATTGAGCGTTTGCTGGTGATGCAAGTGCTGCTCTGCACGGCCATCGGCGGTTTCTTTGGCCCGGCGCCGACGGCTTTGGCCGAGCAGTTTCCTATCGAGGTGCGCTCGACCGGCGTGTCAGTGGCCTATAACGTGGCGGTGATGGTGTTCGGCGGCTTTGCGCCGTTGATCGTCACCTGGCTGACCAAAGTGTTGGGCACGCCAGTGGCGCCATCGTTTTACGTGTTGTTCGCTTGCGTGCTGACGCTGCTGGGCACTTACTGCATGCAGGAGGCACCGCGGGCAAACAAAGCGCTGCCGTTTTCAAGTGAGGTGAAGCCTTGAGCATTGTTGAGTGGGACGCGACTGAGCTGTCGCGGGCGATTCATGCGCGGCAAGTGTCGTGTGAAGACGTGATGCACGCGTACCTGGCGCAGATCCAGCGCTTTAATCCGCGCGTGAATGCGCTGGTGTCGTTGCGCGACGCCGACGCCGTACTGGCCGAGGCCCGGGCCTGTGATCGCGAACTGGATCAGGGCCAATCGCGCGGCTGGATGCACGGCATGCCCCAGGCGATCAAGGACCTGGCCGCCACCAAGGGCCTGCGCACCACCTTGGGCTCGCCGTTGTTTGCCGAGCATGTACCCAGCGAAGATGCCATTAGCGTGGCGCGGGTGCGGGCCAGCGGCGCGATCATTATCGGCAAGACCAACGTGCCGGAATTCGGCCTCGGCTCGCAGACCTACAACACCCTGTTCGGCACCACCGGCAATGCGTATGACCCACGCCTGGTGGCGGGCGGCAGCAGTGGCGGGGCGGCGGTGGCCCTGGCGCTGCGCATGCTGCCGGTGGCCGATGGCAGCGACATGATGGGCTCGCTGCGCAACCCGGCCGCGTTCAACAATGTGTTCGGC
Organism: Pseudomonas sp. HT11; assembly: GCF_044875395.1. Classification (NCBI taxonomy): domain Bacteria; kingdom Pseudomonadati; phylum Pseudomonadota; class Gammaproteobacteria; order Pseudomonadales; family Pseudomonadaceae; genus Pseudomonas; species Pseudomonas sp. HT11. The sequence continues at coordinate 1,553,854 of NZ_CP173217.1, forward strand.
CTGCGCCCGTCGCAAGGGCGCGTGCCGCACGGGCCGATGCCGGAAGTGTTCGTGCAGCAACTGGGTACCGAAGGCCCGATGGGCCGCAGTGTCACCGATGTGGCGCGGTTGCTGAGCATCCAGGCCGGTTACGACCCGCGGGTGCCGTTGTCATCCCAAGACGACCCGACAGTGTTCGGCGAACCCTTGCAGCGCGACTTCAAAGGCGCGCGTCTCGGTTGGCTGGGGGACTACAACGGCTATCTGCCAATGGACGACGGCGTGTTGAGCCTGTGCGAATCGGCCCTTGGTGATTTCGTCACGCTGGGGTGTGAAGTAGAACGCTGCCAGCCGGAGTTTTCCCTGGCGCGGCTATGGCGCAGTTGGTTGGTGCACCGCCATTGGCTGGTGCACGGCAATCTCGGCGCGGCCTACGCCAACCCGCAAAAACGTGCGTTGCTCAAACCTGAGGCGCAATGGGAAGTGGAGGGCGGCCTGGGCTTGAGTGCCCAGCAGGTGTACCAGGCGTCGGTGGATCGCAGCGAGTGGTATCGCGCCTTGGCCAAGTTGTTCGAACGTTACGATTTCCTGTTGCTGCCCACCGCCCAGGTGTTCCCTTTCGATGCACAACAGGCGTGGCCGCGCCTCGTTGGCGGGCGCGAAATGGACACGTACCACCGCTGGATGGAGGTGGTGATCGGGCCGACACTCGCCGGTCTGCCGAGCATGAGCATCCCGGTGGGTTTCAACCCTGGCGGCTTGCCCATGGGCCTGCAGATCATCGGCCCGGCCCAGGCCGACCGCGCGGTGCTGCAACTGGCATACGCCCATGAGCAGTTGACGCAATGGGTGCAGCGCCGGCCACCGGCGTGCCTCGAATCAGGTGATTGACGCGCAACCGGGCCTGTATCTTGCTGTGAAAAATGATCATCCACCGGCAACAAGGAGATCGAACATGGGCAGCCACGCCGAGACAGGCACCGTACGGTCGGTTGAGCGCGCACTGGCAATTGTCGAATTGCTCGGTGAACACCAGGCGTTGGGGTTGGAGGAGCTGCATTATCTGACGCGTTTGCCCAAGGCCACTGTGTCGCGCATGTTGCTGACCCTGCAAGAGCAGGGTTGGGTCTATCGCGGCCTGAGCGATCGCCGTTATCGCCTGCGCGCCCAGCGCTTGTTCGGCGACACCCAGCAACGCTTCAAGCGCCAGGTGGTGGAAAGCGCTGCGCCGTGGCTGCTTGAATTGAGCGAACGCACCGGGCTGGTGGTGGATTTATCCTGTTTTGATGGCGAGCGCCTGGAGGTCATGGAAAGCGCGATCCCCAGCGTGCTGCGCAAGTTGTATCCGAACAATTGCCAGATCGTCGGCCAGCACGCCAGCCTGTTTCACTCGGCGATGGGCAAGGCCTGCCTGACGCAGCTGCCCGCCGAAGAGGTGCAACGCCTGGCGGGCCGCGATCACGTGGCGGCCGATGAGCAGTTGCACACCTGCGAGCAAACCCAGCACCAGGGGTTTGGCCAGCGCACCGAAGGTTATTGGGAATACCCGGTACGCCTGCCGTTCCTGATTCGCGCAGTGGCGTTGCCGGTGCAGGCCAATGGGCGCCTGGTCGGCAGCATGGCGTTGCACTGGCCGATGCATCAGGCGCCGGTGGAGCGCGTGTTGAACTTGCATATGGCCAGCCTTGAAGCGACGGTGCGCGATGTGCAGCGGGCGCTGGTCTGATAATCACCGCCGAACAAATGTGGGAGCTGGCTTGCCTGCGATTGCGGTGAGTCAGTGAATGAATCTGCTGACTGATACACCGCAATCGCAGGCAAGCCAGCTCCCACCTTGATCGGCTTTGTCAGTTACATTGCGCCCGGCACCCGGCACAGTTAAGGTTCGCCCAGGTTTTTTGCCTCATGAGTCTTTATGTTCAACTTCAAACCCCTGGCCTTCGCGCTGTTGACCTGTGCCGCCATGCCCGCCCACGCCGACTGGTACCTGGATAACGAATCCTCACGCCTGTCGTTCGTCACCACCAAGAACACCGAAATTGCAGAAGTGCATCGCTTTCTGGTGCTGCACGGCAAGGTCGACAGCCAGGGCGCGGCCCAGTTGGAAGTGGAGGTGGAGTCGATCAACAGTGGCATCCCGCTGCGCGATGAGCGCATGCGCAATGACCTGTTCGACATCAAGACCTTCCCCGAAGCGCTGATCAGTGCGCAGATCAACCTGCAACCCATCAACGATCTGGCCCCCGGCGCGCAGCTGGAATTGCGCCTGCCGTTGAGTGTGACGTTGCACGGCAAGACCCAAACCTACAGCGCCGAACTGCTGGCCACGCGCCTGGATGACCGACGCTTTCAAGTGGTGACCCTGGAGCCGGTGGTGTTGCATGCCGAAGACTTTGACCTGGCGCCGGGCGTGGCGACCTTGCGCAAAGCGGCGGGGCTCAAGTCGATCAGTTTGTCGGTGCCGGTGGGTGCGGTGCTGATTTTTACGGCGCGCTGACGTGAGCGGCGCAGTCTTCCCGTGGCGCAGCGCCAACCGTTTCGAGTTGCTGATCGACGGCCCGCGTTTCTTCCCGCAGATGCTGACGGGCATTGCCCGCGCTGAGCGGCAAGTCGAGTTGGAGTTGTACCTGGTGGAAGCCGGCGCCTGCGCCGACGCCTTGGTGCAGGCGCTGGTACTCGCCGCCGAGCGCGGCGTGCGGGTGCGCTGTCTGTTTGATGATTACGGCAGCCTGGCGTTTACCCTGGGTTTGCGTAAGCGCCTGACCGACGCGGGCGTGGAGCTGCGGTTCTACAATCGCCTGAGCTGGCGGCGCTGGATGCGCAATCTGTACCGCGACCACCGCAAGCTGTTGCTGATTGACCAGAGCATTGCCGTGATCGGCGGCACCGGCGTGACCGATGAATTCTGGACGCCAGGGCAAGACACGGCCGAATGGCATGAAGTGATGGTGCAAATCAGCGGCCCGCTGGTGCTGGACTGGCAAGCGCTGTTTGAGCGGCAATGGCATGCCAATGCCGCTCGCCGTGAATGGAAGCCCGCTACCCATTTTGGTTTGCCGCGCCTGCCCAAGGTGCCGGCCACCGGGCCAGGCCTGGGGCGCGTTGCCTATGCCGACGCGCGTCAGCACCGCGATATCCTGCAGTCGCTGATCCGCGCCTTGAACAGCGGCCAGCAACGAATCTGGCTGGCCACGCCGTATTTTCTGCCGACCTGGAGCGTGCGCCGTGCCTTGCGCCGCGCGGCGGGGCGTGGGGTGGATGTGCGTTTGCTGCTCACCGGCCCGCGCACCGATCATCCGTCCGTGCGCTACGCCGGGCACCGTTATTACCCGCGTTTGTTGCGCGCCGGTGTGCAGATTTTCGAATACCAGCCTTGCTTTCTGCACCTGAAAATGGTGCTGGTGGACGATTGGGTGAGCATCGGCTCGTGCAATTTCGACCACTGGAATTTGCGCTTCAACCTGGAAGCCAACCTGGAAGCGCTGGACCCGCAATTAACGCTGGCCGTGGCCGGCAGTTTCGAACGCGATTTTGCCAAGAGCCAGGCCGTGAGCCTGGAGGCGTGGAAGTCGCGGCCGTTGTGGCGGCGGGTCAAGCAACGGGTGTGGGGCTGGATTGATCGGTTGGTGGTGAATCTGTTGGATCGGCGGGGGTAGGGCGCCCCCGCCCTTAGCTGACTAAAACTGCAACCTGTACTGCGCCGTAAGGCTTTGGTCGCGCGTGCGCTCACCGCGCTGTTGGCTGAAGCCCAAGTCCAACGTGCTGTCGCGGCTCAGGCGCGCGGTGGCGCCCAGTTCCAGGCGGGTGCTGAGGCGATCCAACGGCGCGCCGCTGACGCTCATCACGCGGCCGCCGTCCCAGGCGGCCTGAGTGGTCGGTTGCAGGTCGCCGCTTGCATGGGTATAAGCCAGGCCGCCACGCAGGCTCAACCATGACGGGCCGATCTGCGCCTTGCCCAGGTCGAGGTTGACCCGCACACCGCCGGTGGTCAGGTTGACGTTTTTCTTCGAGCGTTTGCCCTTCAGTGCAGCCATGCCGCCGCGCTCTTTGAAGCCTTCGCTGCGCTGTTGCACATTGGCCAGTTGCAGGTACGGCTGCCAGTCCCAGAAGGCATGGCTGAACCTGTAGTTGGCCTCGGCAAACGCCTGCACGGTGCGGCTGGCGTATGTGGCGGTCAGGCGGTTGTCGACGCCGGGGAAGCTGACGCGGCGTGTTGTCTCGATCTCATGGTGCGCATAGGCGATGCCGCCATACACGCCGAACGCGTCCCACGTGTGGCCGGCGTGCAGGGCCAATTGGTAGGTGTCGACGCTGGCTTTGCCACGCGAACCGGCCCTCACCTCCTTGCGGCCGCTGCCGGCTACTACGCCCACGCGAGTGCCTTGCTCCAGCGTGTGGTCGAACCCCAACAGCAGGTCCGTGCCGTTGTGGTGAGTGCGCGTGGTGTTGCTGTCGCCTGCGAGTTGGCCGGATTGACGCGGCAGTTGCACCCAGATGCCTTGGTTCTTGGCGTCGAGTGCGGCGTCGCGGCTGTCTTGCGCCAGGCGCTGACGGTCGAGTGCGGCCTGGCGCACGACACGGCTGTTTTCAATCAGCACCGCTTGGGTGCTGGCATGCAGTTCGCCGCTCAACGAGTCCAGGGCTGCAGGTGCCTGCTCGGGAAACAGCGCGGTCAGGCGTTGCAGCAGCGGCGAGGGTTGGGTTTCAGCATCCGCAGCATGGGCGACGGCGCGTTGGTTGGCAGTCTGCGCCGCGGATGCCAGTGACTGACCGCGGCCAAACTCCACCAGCAAGTGATTGCCTTGCTTGACCTGGGAAACGCTGAGGAAAGGCGAGAACTCGCGGCGGTCTACCGAGGTAAATTCGCCATTCAACTCACCTTGGGCTTGAAGGATGCTGTAACGCTGGCCCAGGTAATAGTGGTTGGGTTGCGCACTCAGGTACAACGAGCCGCCGTTGATGGACGCCTGATTTTGGACCTGCAATGTGGCCTGGGCCGTTTGGCTGGTCAGCCCGGTCATCAGGGTTGAACCGGCTGCCTGTTGGTAGTTGCCCTCGACGGCCAGCAAACCATTCAGGCGCAGCAGACCGCCTTCGAGGTTAACGTCACCCTTGAGGTTATTGGTGGCGTCCAGCTCCAGAACACCCTCTTTGAGCGTGACGCCGGCAAAGCTGTTGTTGCCGCTCAGGCGCAGCCAGCCGATGCCGGTTTTTTCCAGGTGCCCCGGGCCGCTGATGTCGTTACGCCAGTCGTCCCAGGCGCCGCCTTGCCAGACCCTGGCGCCGCCGGCGGGGCGGTCCATGTTGACCACAGTGTCGACCCGCAGTTGGCCGGGGCCATCGATGGCTTTTTTCAGGTTCATCAGGCCCCAGCCATAGACGTCGTCTACGCCAGGCTCGCCCAGGTCGGTGGCGGTGGTCAGCAACACGTCGCGGATTTGCGGGTTGTCGAGGTAGGGGAAGCGTTCCATCAGCAGGGCCAGCCCGCCGGTCACGTGCGGGGCGGCGATGGAGGTGCCGGAGGCGGTGAGGTAGTTGAACGCGGGATTGTCGCCGGTCACCTTGAAACCATCGACCTCGCCGTCGGCGTCATGGTGGTTTTCGGTGGTGATCGAACCCGACACCCAGGCTGAGGTGATATTCGTTCCGGGTGCGGCCAGGCACCAGTCTTTGCTGAAGCCGCAACGGTAGGAGCGATCGCTCAATGTCAGGCTTTGATCGAGGTTGACCACGGTCAGCCAATAGGGCTCCAGCGCCTTGATTGCGCGGGGCAGGCTCGAATGGACGCCGGTAAACGGTGCTGTTTGGGGCGAGGCGTTGGCCGTGTCGGTATTGCCCGCTGCCCATACCTGCAGCATGCCGTATTTGATCGCACCCTCGGCTGTGGCCTTGAGCTCTTGATATTGATTTATCTCGGCCAGGAAGGCGTCGAGTTCTGCCTCGCCCACCAGGGGCGTAGGTGTGCCCCAACTGTGATTGACCACGCGTACCTGCTGTTCGTGCAGTTGCGCGTAGGCCATGCTCACGGCCGCAGGCGTCACGTTGGTGACGCTGAAAGGGCTTAAACCAGGCCCACCAAGGTAACTGTTACTGAATTTGCGCACGGCACTCATGTGGGCGCCGTAGGCCACGCCCTGGATGCCAGAGCCATCACGGTTGGCGACTATCCTGCCGGCAACGTGAGTGCCGTGAGCGTTGTACTGAGTGCTCACATTTTTCAGATAGTTATCAAGCTCTTCGCGGGTGATGTCGCCATTGGCAATGGCCTCCTCCAGGCCAAGCAAGGCTTCGGGAGGCAGTGAGTCGATGACGTTCACCGCGGAACGCTCACCCTCGCTGAAAAAGCAGCCATCGGCCAGCACCGTCTCACTCATGCAGCCAGGGTCGGCCAGGCGCACGCCGGAATGGGGCTTGCCGGCAAACTCAGGGTGGCGCACATCGGTTCCAGAATCGTAAACCCCTACCCGCACGCCTGTGCCGCTCAACCCCCTGGCGTAGGCGTCGTCGGCACCGATCGCACCCAGCCCCCAGTCTTTGTTGAACTCTGGACTGTGCCAGCTGGCTGCATCGTGCAAGCGGCCTTGTTCGACGTAGCTGGTTGCTTGAACCGACAGGCTCGACAGGCATCCGAGCACACAGAGGGCGACAGCCGTTGGCTTGAATGGTGATTGAGCGGGCGCCTGTGTTGCGGGCGCTCGAACGGTTTTCGGGGGCGACATGGTCCACACACCTGCACAGTTATTTCGGGTCAATAGCGTGCGTGAGTAGGCCGGGAGCGTGATGTAGGACTTGGCTTGAAGCGGGGAGGGAACGCTGACTTTTTACTGACTGAGACGGGGAAGGGCGCAAGCCCCCTCTCACACGAAGAGGGGGCTGCACGTATTACAGCAACTCGAACGTCTGCTGCTGCACATCCTGGGAGTCCAGCCCGATCTGCACATTGAACTGGCCCGGTTCCGCGGCGAATTTGAGCTGGGTGTTGTAGAACTTCAGGTCCTCTTCGGTGATGGTGAAGTGCAGCGTGCGCTCTTCACCGGCCTTGAGCATGACCTTCTGGAAGTTCTTCAGCTCCTTCACCGGGCGGATCATCGAGCCGGCCACGTCCTGGATATACAGCTGCACCACGGTTTCGCCGTCGACCTTGCCAGTGTTTTTCAGCGTGACGCTGGCGTCGAGCTTGCCGGTCTTGTTCAGGGTCGTGGACGACAGCGCCATGTCGGACAGGCTGAACGTGGTGTAGCTCAGGCCATAACCAAACGGGAACAGCGGCCCGGTGACGTCATCGAAGTATTGCGAGGTGTAGTTGCCCGGCTTGCCCGGCGTGAAGGGCCGGCCAATGCTCAGGTGGTTGTAGTAGGTCGGAATCTGCCCCACCGAGCGTGGGAAGGTGATCGGCAGCTTGCCCGACGGGTTGTAGTCACCGAACAGCACGTCGGCAATCGCGTTGCCGCCTTCGGTGCCGGCGAACCAGGTTTCGAGGATCGCGTCGGCTTGTTGGTTCTCGTCGAGAATCGACAGTGGGCGGCCGTTCATCAGCACCAGCACCAACGGTTTGCCGGTGGCTTTGAGGGCCTTGATCAGGTCGCGCTGGCTTTGCGGGATGTTCAAATCGGTGCGGCTCGAGGATTCGTGGGACATGCCACGCGACTCACCTACGGCCGCCACCACCACGTCAGCATCCTTCGCCGCTTTCACCGCTTCGTCGATCAGCACTTGGGCTGGGCGGGTGTCATCCACCACTTCCGGCGCATCGAAGTTGAGGAAGTTGAGGTAGTCGACCACGGCCTTGTCGTTGGTGATGTTGGCGCCACGCGCGTAGATCACTTTGCCTTTTTCGCCGATCACGGCATTGATGCCGTCGAGCAGGGTCACCGATTGTTCAGGCTTACCGGCGGCAGCCCAGCTGCCCATCATGTCGATAGGGGCCTTGGCCAGCGGGCCGACCAGCGCGATGGTCGCGGACTTTTTCAGCGGCAGGGTGTCGTTCTGGTTTTTCAGCAGCACCAGGCTGCGCCGTGCGATATCACGGGCGTCGGCGCGGTGCAGGCGGCTCTCGGCATAAGTGTCGGCCGGGTCATCTTCGGCTTTGCCGATGCGCAGGTACGGGTCGTTGAACAGGCCCATGTCGTACTTGGCACCGAGCACTTCGCGCACGGCGTTGTCGATGTCGCTCTGTTCGATTTCGCCGGACTTGAGCAGCCCGGGCAATTCCTTGCCATACAGCGAGTCGTTCATGCTCATGTCGATGCCGGCCTTGATCGCCAGCTTGGCCGCTTCACGCCCGTCCTTGGCCACGCCGTGCTTGATCAGCTCGAAGATCGCGCCGTGGTCACTGACGGCCAGGCCTTTGAAGCCCCAGTCCTTGCGCAGCAAGTCGTTCATCAGCCAGGTGTTGGCGGTGGCGGGCACGCCGTTGATCGAGTTCAACGCCACCATCACGCTGCCGGAACCGGCCTTGATTGCCGCGTGGTACGGCGGCAGGTAGTCCTGGTACATCTTGACCGGGCTCATGTCGACCACGTTGTAGTCGCGACCGCCTTCTACCGCGCCGTACAGGGCGAAATGCTTGACGCTGGCCATGATGCTGTCGGCATTGGCGGGGCTGGCGCCCTGGAAGGCCTTGACCATGACCTCGGCAATGCGCGAGACCAGGTAGGTGTCTTCGCCAAAGCCTTCGGATGTACGGCCCCAGCGTGGGTCGCGGGAGATGTCGACCATCGGTGCAAAGGTGATGTCGAGGCTGTCGGCAGCGGCTTCCTGGGCGGCGATGCGCCCGGAGCGGCCGATGGCGTCCATGTCCCAGCTGGAGGCCAGGGCCAGGCTGATCGGGAAGATCGTGCGGTGGCCGTGGATCACGTCATAGGCGAAGAACATCGGAATCTTCAACCGGCTGCGCATGGCCGCGTCCTGCATCGGACGGTTTTCCGGGCGGGTGATCGAGTTGAAGGTGCCGCCGATGCGGCCGGCGGCGATTTCCTTGCGGATCAGCTCGCGGGGCATTTCGGGGCCGATGCTGATCAGGCGCAATTGGCCGATCTTTTCATCCAGGGTCATCTGCTTGAGCAGGTCGCTGACAAAGGCGTCCTTGTCTTTAAGCGCAGCAGGCTTTGTTTCTGCCCAGACGGGGTGAGTGGCCAGCGTGGCAACAAGGCCGAGCAAACACAGCTTCTTCATGAATATCCTTTTTCGGCTACTGCACAGCGAAAATGCGCCGCTCTGCCAAAATGTGGGGAACATATGTTGTTGTTCGAGTGTTATTGCACTAAATGCACGACACTTATGAACTCTTATTCGCGCTGGGCATCTTTTTAGCTGATTGGCTCAATGCAATCCAGTGGTGGCGGCGGATTATGCCCCAAGCGCGTGGTTTAAAGGGTTAGTCGTCATCTTCCATCAAGTTTGGGCAGGAGAAACACCATGCAAGCAGCACAAGGTTACCGCTGGGGCTTGAAAGCCGCCGCTTTGCTATTGATCAGCACTGTGCTGAGCGGTTGCGGCATCAACACCATTCCGACTCTGGATGAACAGGCCAAGGCGGCCTGGGGCCAGGTGCAGAACCAGTACCAGCGCCGCGCCGACCTGATCCCCAACCTGGTGGAAGTGGTCAAGGGCTACGCAGCCCATGAGCAAGATACCCTCACCGCCGTGATCGAAGCGCGGGCCAAGGCCACCTCGATTCAGGTGGATGCCAGCACCCTCGACAATCCGGAAAAACTCAAGCAGTTCCAGCAAGCCCAGGATGGTTTGAGCGGCGCCCTCAGCCGTTTGATGGTGGTGTCCGAGCGCTACCCGGACCTGAAAGCCAACCAGAACTTCCTGGCCCTGCAATCGCAACTTGAAGGTACGGAGAACCGCATTGCCGTGGCTCGCCGTGACTTTATCCAGGCCGTGCAGGCCTACAACACCGAAATCCGTACCTTCCCTGGCCGCCTGTGGCACAGCGTGATGTACAGCGACTTGCCGATCCGCGCCACGTTTGAAGCCACCAGCGCCGATGCCGATAAAGCGCCGCAAGTGAAGTTCAAATAAGGCTTCTCTGAGGTGTCGATGCGTTTATTACGGATAGGCTTGGCGCTGTGGTTGCTGGCCTGCGTGGGTGCCGCCCAGGCGGCATTGACGTTCCCGGCCTTGACCGGACGGGTGGTGGACAGCGCCCAGATGATCGACCCGGCAACCCGCGCGCAGATCACCCAGCAGTTGCAGACGCTGGAGCAAACCTCGGGCGACCAGATCGTGGTGGTCACCGTGCCCGACCTGCAAGGCGTGCCCATTGAAGACTACGGTTACCAATTGGGTCGCCAGTGGGGCATCGGGCAGAAGGGCAAGGACAATGGCGCGCTGTTGATCGTCGCCCGTGATGAGCACAAGTTGCGCATCGAAGTCGGCTATGGCCTCGAAGGTGTGCTGACCGATGCGCAGTCGTGGGTGATCATCAACCAGGTGATCGCGCCCAAGTTCAAGGCCGGCAATTACAGCCAGGGCATCAGCGACGGTGTTGCGGCGATGGTGCAGGTGGTGGGCGGCGAGCCGCTGGCCGTGCCGGCGCATGTGGCGGATGCAAATTTCGCCAAGGATAATCCGGGGTTTTCCATCGGCTTGTTCATCCTGTTGATCGGTGTGTTGTGGCTGTGTAATCGGCTGGGCCTGCCCGTTGGCGCTATCCTGCTGGCGATTCTCAGCAGCAGTGGGCGCGGCGGCGGTGGCGGGGGCGGCGGCGGTGGTGGCTTCAGAGGCGGCGGCGGTGGTTTTGGCGGTGGCGGGGCCTCGGGTGGCTGGTAATGACAATAACTAGAAAGAGGCATCTACAACCATGGCACTACTGAGTGAACACGAGCAACGCCAGGTCGCTGAGGCGATCGCTCGGGTCGAAAAAACCACCGATGCCGAACTGGTCACCGTGCTGGCGGCGCGTGCCGATGATTACGCGTACATCCCGCTGCTCTGGGCCAGTCTGATCGCCCTGGTGGTGCCTGGCATCGTGCATTACCTGTCGGGCTACCTGACCATGTACACCTTGCTGCTGGCACAGTGGGCGACGTTTATCGTGTTGTGCCTGGTGTTTCGCCTGCCGAAAGTCACCACGCGTCTGATCCCGCGTTCAGTGCGGCATTGGCGCGCGTCGAACCTGGCGCGCCGCCAGTTTCTGGAGCAGAACCTGCACCACACGCTGGGCGGCACTGGGGTGCTGATTTTTGTCAGCGAGGCGGAGCGCTATGTGGAAATCCTGGTGGACGAGGGCATTTCCAAGCGGATGGATGACAGCAGTTGGGACACCATCGTCAAGGCGTTCACCCAGCAAGTGAAACAGGGGCAGACGTTGACCGGGTTTATTGCGTGCATCGAGGCCTGCGGCGAGTTGCTCAAGGTGCATGTGCCGGTGACGCAAACCCGTAATGAACTGCCCAACCGCCTGGTCGTACTCGAATAACCCAAACATCACTGAAGCAAAAAATGTGGGAGGGGGCTTGCCCCCGATTGCGGTGTATCAGCTCCAAATGAGTTGCTTGACACACTGCCATCGGGGGCAAGCCCCCTCCCACATTTGGAACTGTGCGGGCTGGACGAGTCGACCGTTGATCAAATAACCCCGTGCCCTAAACCTTCATCCCCCCTAAAATGCCCGGCATTCCCAGCCCGAGGCGTTTTTGTTCATGTCCGTCACCGCTCAACCTGCCCGCCCTGCGCCGGATCATCACGCCCAGTTCATCGAACTGCTGAGCGCAAGCCTGGCGCAGAAAGCGTTTATCAAGCTGGTGCTGGCCAAGTACGTGGGTGAAGAAGCCGAGTTGCAACGGCTGATCATCAAGCCGGTCGAGGTCAAGGAGCAGGCCTGCCTGTCCTTCGTCTACCGCTACAAGACCCGCGATATCACCAAGAACTTGCCGCTGGCCGAGGGCGTGGCAGCGATTGCCGCGCTGCTGCCTACCTCGTTCAAGAATGCGCATTTGCTGGCGCTGACCGACGAAGCCCAGCTGGAATACAGCAAGAAGAACAAAAGCTCGCTGTTCAAAAGCAAGCCCCAGCAACTGCGTGAGGCGCCGTCCGCCGAGCACAACCGCGAGAAAAATCGCTTCCTTGACCTGAGCCGGCCATTCCTCGCCGACCTGGGCGTGACCGACGCCAAGCAGGCGCTGATCCCGTCGATGTCGCGCAAGTGGAAGCAGATCAACAAGTTCATCGAAGTGTTCAGCCATGCGCTGACCTCGTCGCCGCTGAAACTGGACCAGCCGGTGCGCGTCGCCGATTTCGGTTCGGGCAAGGGTTACCTGACCTTCGCCATCCACGATTACCTGCGCAACACCCTCAAGGCCGAGGGCGACGTGACTGGCGTGGAACTGCGCGAAGACATGGTGACGTTGTGCAACAGCGCGGCCGCACACCTGGAACACCCGGGGCTGGTGTTCAAGTGCGGTGACGTGCGCAGCGTGGCGCCGAGCGACCTGGACGTGATGATTGCGCTGCATGCCTGTGACATTGCCACCGATTACGCGATCCACACCGGTATTCGTTCGGGCGCGTCGATCATCATGTGCTCGCCGTGCTGCCACAAACAGATTCGCCTGCAGATCCAGAGCCCGGTGCTGCTCAAGCCGATGCTGCAATACGGCCTGCACCTGGGCCAACAGGCGGAAATGGTCACCGACAGCCTGCGTGCGCTGTACCTTGAGGCCTGCGGTTATGAGACCAAGGTGTTCGAGTTCATCTCGTTGGAACACACCAACAAGAACAAGATGATCCTGGCGATCAAGCGCAGCGAGCCGGTGGACAACGCGCAGTTGCTGGAGAAAATCCAGGCGCTGAAGGCGTTCTACCAGATCAGCGAACACTGCCTGGAAACCCTGCTGCGCGCGGATGGCTTTTTGAATTAAACACAGAGCCCCTGTGGGAGCCGGGCTTGCCCGCGATGGCGTCACCTCGGTTTTCTGATAGACCGAGTTGTCTGCATCGCAGGCAAGCCAGCTCCCACACACGCGTGCCTTCACATCAGATTGCGTTCACCTTGGCGGCAGGCGCGGGCTGCACCGCCGTCTTGCGCCCCAGCATCACCGTCACGATCACCCCGCAGGCAAACAGCCAGGTGATCGGCTCGATATGCTCGCCAAAAAACAACGCTGAAAACGCGATGGTGAAGAAGATCTGCAGCAACTGGATCTGGCTGACCCGCGCAATACCGCCCATGGCCAACCCGGCGTACCAGGCGAAGAACCCCAGGAACTGCGAGAACAGCGACACGTAACCAAACGCCCACCAGGCACGCGTGGAAATCGCCCCTTGATGCTGCGCCGCCAGGTACCACACCGGGCCGATCAACACCGGCGTCGACAGCACCAGCGCCCAGCAGATCACCTGCCAGCCGCCCATTTCCTTGGCCAGGCGGCCACCTTCGGCATACCCCAGGCCGCCCACGGCAATCGCGCCGAGCATCAGCAAATCACCGGCCTGGACACTGCCGGCACCGGTGATCAACGCGTAACTCAACACCAATGCACTGCCCAGCGCCGCACAGGCCCAGAAGGCTTTTGACGGCCGCTCATGGGACAGCCACGCCGCATACAGCGCCACGCACAGCGGCTGCAGGCCGTTGACCAGCGCGCCATGGGAGGCTGGCAAGGTTTGCATGGCCCAGGCCGAGAGCACCGGGAAACCGAGGATCACGCCAGCTATCACCAGGCACAGCCCGCGCACCTGGCGCCAAGTGGGCCAGCGTTCGCGGCGCCACAGCAACAGCGCCGCCGCCGGAATCGCCGCGAACAAGGCGCGGCCCAGGCCGTTGAGCAACGGATGGACTTCCTGCACGACGATGCGGGTGAACGGCAAGGTGAGGCTGAAGATGATGACGCCCAGCAGGCCGAGGGCCATGCCGGTGTTTTCGCGCGAGCTCATGATGGGGACCCGAATCGAGAGGGCTTCAAGGGAAGCCCATCTAGCCACAACCCTCGCCGATTGCTGGCCTACAGCTGCGTGCGGATTTATCCGTACAGTTGCAAACGCTCGGGTTGGCAGTGCCGCCGCCTTCGCAGCCTCGACAGCGCCCACCGAAGATCGCGAGCAAATGGAGACCCATGTGGGAGCTGTCGAGCTTTAGCGAGGCTGCGAAGGGCTCGCCTCGGTCGTGCAGACTAACCCAGACACCCGCAGCGCCTAACCTTAGAAGAACCGCGTAATGCTGATCTTCGCATCGCGCCCTTTGGTGTAGGCACGGTCGCCACTCAGGGCCGGGCGGAAGTCGTTGTTGAGCAGGTTGTCCACGGTGAAATTCACCTCGGTGCCTTTCAGGTAAGCCTGCTGCGGTTTCCATTTGGCGAACAGTCCCTGGGTGTTGTAGGCCTTGTTACCGTACTGGTCATAGAACAAGTCGCCCACGCTGCTGCCCGGCCCGCCGGAGTATGTGTCGCTGGGCAAGCGGTCGGTGGCGCCGACGAACTGGCCTATCCAGCCCACCTGGGCATCCCAGGCGGGAATATTGGTGCCCAGCACCAGCACCCATTTGGTCGGTGGAATGTCACGTGCCGCCACATCCGGCCCCCATGGGTTGGTGTAGGCGCCTTGGTGATCACCTTTGGCGTAGGCGAACGACACCGAGCCGAACAGGTAGGTGGAGTTATAGAACGATTCGAGTTCAAAGCCTTTGATGGTCAGGCCGCCGATGTTGCGGTAATTGGGCATCGCCCCGGCCGGGCAGGCGCTGGAAATCGTGCCGCCGTTGACGGCCTGGTTCTGGCAGCCGACGCCGGTGGCCTTGAAGATTTCGTCTTCGACTTTGTTGTGGAACAGCGTGGTGCGCACTTGCAGGTTGTCGTCGTGGGCGATCAGGTTATCGAAGCTGACGACGCTGCCCACGGTGATCGACGTGATGCGCTCCGGGTCGAGGTCGACGCTGGTGGCAGTGCGGCTGCCCAGGCCTTGCACTTCATACTGCTCGTCGATGACCGGCGCGCGCCAGGTTTTGCTCCAGTTGGCGAACAACCCCAGGTTCGGCGTGACGTTCCAGAACAACGCCAGGCGTGGCGACCAGCCGGTGTAGGTGCGGTCGCTGTAATCGTGGCCGAACGACGGGTCCGGGTTGTTGTAGTACGGCGCATCGTTGCCTTCGCCGCGGTTGCGCACGTGGTCGTAGCGCAGGGACGGGGTGATGGTCACATCGCCCACGGTCACCGCATCCTGGACAAACAAGCTCTGCGTATCGACCTTGCCGTGGGGCATGAAACCCGGCTGGAAATGCCCGTAGTTGTAGCGCGCCGTGTTGTAGGTGGTGCCCGGCATCCACATCTCGGTTTCGCGGATGTGCTTGCGGATCTGCCCACCCACGGTGACGGCATGCTGCAAGGGCCCGGTGTCAAACAGGCTGACGTTGCGGATGTCGAGGTTTTTGTCGGTGTAGGACGTGTCCATCTTGCGCCCGCCGGTGGCCAGCTGGAAAAACGCCGTGGCGTCGCGCTCGTCGGTCTGGTCGGTGTTGGACTGGGAATATTTGACGGTCAGGTCCACCAGCGGGTTGTCCACCGGCTGGTATTCATACTTGCCCGACCAGGTGGTGTCGACGGTGTCACGTTGGGCTAAAAAACGCTTCAACGCCCCTTCGTAGCCGTAGCGATCGATGTTGGCCTGGGTCGGCGGCGTCGGGTAGCTGGCAGCAGAAAACGGTGTCCAGCGGTTGCTGTGGGAACGCGAATAGGAAAGCCCGACACTGTGTTCTTCGGTCAAGTGGGCGTTGACCTTGAACAACTTGCCGTCCACATCCTGGGCGCTGTTGGGCAGGCGCTGCGGGTTGACCGGGTATTCGTTGTTGTCGTTGGGCAGCTTGGCGGCGACTTTCATGTCGCCGCCGTCGCGCTGGGTCAGGTAGGCCAGCGCATCGAAACGGCCGTCGTCGGTGCGGCCATACACGGCACCGCTGTAAACCTGTTCGTGGTCGTTGCTGGAGTAGCCGTACTTGAGCATCGCGCCGCTGTTGCGACCGTCCTGGAGCAGGTCCGGGGCATCTTTGGTGGTCATGTTGACCGTGCCGCCAAAGCCGCCGTTGCCGGTGAACGGTGAGTTGGGGCCTTTCTCCACCTCGATGCTCTTGATCAGCTCGGGCTCGATAAACACCGTGCCTTGCTGGTAGCGCTCAAAGCCGCTTTTGGTGGCGCCGTCGACGGTCATCGGCACATCTTCGGCATCGCCAAAACCACGGATGTTGATGGTCTGGCCACCGGGTTTGAGCGAACCGCCCTGGCTCACGCCGGGCAAGGTCTGCAACAGGCTGGGGATGTTATTGGACTGGTAGCGGTCGATGTCGGCCTGGCTGAGGGTGGAGCGGTTGACGGTGCTTGAGTCGACTTCGTTACCGGTGCCGATCACGCTGAGTGCGTCCAGCTGAATGGCGCTGCTCTGGGTGGTTTTGCCCTCGTCGGGGCGCACCACGTAGGTGGTGCCAACCTTGATCAGGGTGAACTCGCCGTTTTTGAGCAGGCTGCGAATCGCCACTTCAGGGGTGAAGTCGCCATTGAGCGCCGGCGCCTGCACGTTCTTGAGCAGTGTTTCATCGAACAGCAGCTGGATTTTCGCCTGCTGCGCCACTTGGCTCAGGGACGTGGCCAGCGACTGGGCGGGCAGTTGCAGCTCGAAAGACTCGGCCTGGGCATTGAGGCTGAACGCCAGGCAGGTGGCAATCAGCGTCGGTCGAACAAACAGGTGCGAAGCGTGGCAAGGCGCGCGAAACATGAAATCCCCCGGGGTGGCTAAATAGCCAAAAAGGTGTGCGTATCAAACACAGTCGGGAGGAAGACGGGGCAGGCCAAAAAAACCACACATGCGAATGCAAAATATTCTCAAGTGTGGCTGTGCCGGTCTTACTTGATGGGTTCGATTCTCACCACACCATCGGCCGAGGCCACGGTTTTCACCGGCAGCAGGGCAGGCAGTGCGTTGAGCAGGGCGTCCGGGTCATTCACATCCAGATTGCCCGAGACCTTCAGGTGTGCCACTGATTTGCTGACCTGCAGCGGTGCCTGCGGCCGATAGAGGCTCAGCTCGTCGATCAGGCTGGCGAGGTCGCGATTGCGAAACGACAGGTGCCCGCTGCGCCAGTCCGCCACTTCTTCAGCACTCAGGGTTTGTTGTTGCACTGTGCCCTTGGCGTAGCTGTAGATAGCGCGTTGTTGAGCGCCGAGCACGCTCACCGGGCTTTTGCTGTCGGGCTCGAACGCCACCTGGCCATGGGCGACGCTCACCACCAGCTGCTGCTGGCTGCGCCGCACATCGAAACCGGTGCCGACCACCCGCACATTCGCCTCGCCGGCTTGCACGTACAGCGGCCGTTCCTTGTCGGCGGCGACGTCGATGTAGAGCTGGCCCTTGTCTAGGTGAAGGATGCGTTGGTGGGCGCTGAAATCCACGCGCAGGCGTGTGTTGGCATTCACGTACAGGGTGCTGCCATCGGGCAGGTTCAGGGTGCGCATGCCTTTGGCATGCGCGGCAACCTGGCTGTGATAAAGCTCGCGCGGTGCGCCGATAGGTGTGGCCAGCACGGCGCACACCAGCGCGGCCGCCACCGCCAGGGCAGGGCGCCAGAGCGACGGCTTGCGCTTGGGCAACGGCACCGGTTTGTTCAATTGCTGCAACTGGGCGAGGTCGGCCCACAGTTGCTCGAACTCAGCATAGGCACGCGCATGGGCGGGTTCGGCCTGCCAGGCAGCAAAGGCCCTGCGGTCGGCGCGCCCCATGTGACTGCGGTTGCGGGCAAACCAGCTGGCGGCTTGGGCATCGATGGAGTCGCTCGCTTCGATGTCCAGCGCGTCAAGGTCGCTCAGGCGGTTCATTCTGGCTGCTCCGTGCCGGGTTCGTGTTGAAGGCGTCGCTTGCAATGCAGCAGCGCCAAGGCGATGTGCTTTTCCACCATGCTGGTCGAAATGCCCATGCGCTCGGCGATCTGCGCCTGGCTCAGGCCTTCGAAGCGGTGCAGCATAAGGGCTTCTCGCCTGCGGGGCGAGAGCTCGGCGAGGACTTCTTTCAACTGTTCCAGGCGTTGCAAGCGTTGCGCGGCGGCCATGGGGTCGTTTTGCTCGTCGGTGACCGGCTCGGCGTCCCTTGAGGCCGGGTCTGAGTGGACGCTCTGCCGTACCTTCTGTTTACGCCAGTGATCGCGCAGCAAATTGCGCGCCATCTGGAACAGAAACGCCCGTGGCTGCTCGACCTTGGCGCGGTCGCGGTAGTCCAGCCATTGGGTGAAGACATCCTGGGTCATGTCCGCCGCGTCGCTGGCGTTGTCCGTGCGTTTGCGCAGGAAATACAGAATGTCTGCATAAAACCCGCGAAAGGCATCGGCCGACAACGGGTCGGGCTTGGGACGAGACATGGATATCCTTCTTGACGAAGCACGACGTAGAAAAGCCGCGAATGATATCGAGAACTATTGTCATTTGTCTCTAGGTAACCGATGCACTCAGTCAAAATGTGGGCGCTGGCAAGCCAGCTCCCACGGGGACCACTGTTCTAGCGCAACAGTGTCTTCAACTGCTCGATCCCGGCTTCACTCAGCGGGAACACCGGCAACCTAGGATCACCCGCCTCCAACCCGGTCAACCGCAACCCGGCCTTGATCGTCGCCGGCAAACCGCCTTTGAGGATGAATTCCAGCAGCGGCAACTGGCGATAGAACAATTCCCGCGCCAGTGTCAGGTCATTGGCCGACACCGCGTTATACAACTCCAGGTTGAGCTTCGGGATCAGGTTTGGCGCCGCCGTGCACCAACCCTTTGCGCCTGCCGCAAACGCTTCCAGGGCCAGCGGGTTGCAGCCGTTGTAAAACGGCACGTCACTGTGACGACGCAACTGGTGCATGCGCTGAATATCCCCGGTGCTTTCCTTGACCATGGTCACGTTCGCCACCTGCTCGACGATGCGCAGGATCAAGTCCACCGACATGTCCGTGCCGCTGGTGGCCGGGTTGTTGTAGAGCATGATCGGCACGCCGATGCTGTCGCCAATCGCGGCGTAGTGGGCAACGATTTCCGCTTCGCTGAGCTTCCAGTACGAGGCCGGCAGCACCATCACCACATCGGCGCCATTGGCTTCGGCGTAACGCGCGCGACGCACGGCTTTGGCGGTGGTCAGGTCTGACACGCTGACGACCGTCGGTACGCGTCTGGCGATCTTTGCCAGGCTGTAGGCGCTGACCTCATCCCACTCCGCATCGCTCAAATACGCGCCTTCGCCGGTGCTGCCCAACGGGGCGATGGCGTGCACGCCGCTGTCGATCAACCGGTCGATGGAGCGGCCGAGGGCGTCGAGGTCAATGCGCTGGCCGTCGGCGCTGAACGGGGTGATGGTGTAACCGATGATGCCGTGAAGAGTGGGGTTGGACATAAAGAGTCTCCGCTTGAAAAAGGGCAATCAGTTCAGGCAATCGGCGTGTTGTCGCAGGTTCTGCCGGGCGTAGTAGTTGAACGCGGCGCCGTGGCGCTTGGGCTTGGAGATCCAGTCATGCGCTTCGCGGCCAAGTTCCGGCAGGATCGGTTTAATCGTGCCTGCCGCCATCGCCAGCAGCTGCAACTTGGCCGCACGCTCGATCAACTGCGCGATCACGCAGGCTTCCTCGATACTCGCCCCGGTGGACAGCTGGCCGTGGTGCGAGAGCAAAATCGCACGCTTGTCGCCCAACGCAGCGGTGATGATCTCGCCTTCCTCATTACCCACCGGCACACCCGGCCAGGCCTCCAAAAATGCGCAGTCTTCGTACAGCGGGCAGAGGTCCATGTGCGACACCTGCAGGGGCACTTCGAGCATCGACAGTGCGGCGATATGCGTGGGGTGCGTATGGATGATGCAGTTCACATCCGGCCGCCCACGGTACACCCAGGTGTGAAAACGGTTGGCCGGGTTGGGAATGCCGTGGCCTTCCAAAACCTCCAGGTCCTCATTGACCAGCAGCAAATTGCTGGCGGTTATCTCATCAAAACCCAGGCCCAATTGCTGCGTGTAATAGGTGCCAGGCGTTGGCCCGCGGGCGGTGATCTGCCCGGCCAGACCAGAGTCGTGACCGTGCTCGAACAGGATGCGGCACGTGAGCGCCAGCTTTTGCCGGTCGGTCCACGTATTATCCGCCAGGGTGTTTTGCATCTGCATCAGTGCTTGCTTGACCAGTTGGTCTTTAGGGAGTGCTAATGTCTTGGCCATATCGGTGTCCCTTGGGTGGTTCAATGGACGTCGGGTTTGCTGCTCTCCCGCTGCTCGCAAGGTCGTTGGGTGAACGCAAATGACACTAAAGATGCTATATGACACTTTGTGTCATTGGCAAGCGCAGCCTTGGCTTTTCTGCATGGATTAAACGCAGCACATGTCTATCCGTTTGAAATTATTGAGAAAAAAACTTGGCGTGACCCTTGAAGCCCTGGCCGAAAAATCCGGGATGACCAAGAGTTACCTGTCCAAGGTTGAGCGCGGGCTCAACACGCCGTCGATCGCGGCCGCGTTGAAGCTGGCCAAGGCGCTGAACGTGAAGGTCGAAGAGCTGTTCAGCGAAGACAGCGTCAGCCTCGACAGCTACAGCCTGGTGCGCAGCCACGAGCGGCCCGACACCGCGCCAGGTTATGCGGTGCTGGCCCATCAGGTGAGTGAGCGCAGCTTGCTGCCGTTCATCATCTACCCGCCGGCGCAGTTCACTGACAAGACCTTCAAGGAGCATGTTGGGGAGGAGTTTTTGTTCGTGCATGAAGGCCAGGTCGAAGTGGATTTCATGAGCGAACGAGTAATCCTGAATCGGGGTGATGCGCTGCACTTTAATGCGCAAAAACCCCACCGAATTCGCTCGGTGGGCGAGGTGCAGGCGCAGTTGTTGGTGGTGGTGCACAGCTCAGAAGAATGACCGTGTTTCCAGGTTGGAATACAGTCAGTGTGGGAGCGGGCTTGCTCGCTCCCACATTTTGATCTTCTTTGTTCGGGGGATCAGCGCTCGACCGGCACCGAGAGCGCCGAATTACCCAACGGATGGGTGCGCGCCGCAAAAAACTTCAACTCCACACCGCTGCCCTCAAACAACTCTGAATACCGGCGCTTCTGCTGGCGGATAAACCCGTCGCTGCGCCCCGACACCGAAATTGCCAGGGTCGTGATCCTGGCCTGGCAAAGCGCATCCACCAAGTGCTTATCCTGCGGCCCCAGGTCGTGGCCGAAAATGCACAGCGCGCCCGTATGGGTCAGCAACTGCTCATAACAGAACGACAAGTAGTCCGAACTGCGGATGGTCTTGAGCTTCTCTTCCACCTTGCCTTCGCTGACAAACAGCGGCACGTCGTCCAGGGTCTTGATCGTGTTATTGATCGCGAAACTGCTGAGCAAGGTGCTGTCGGTGGACGGCAATTTACGCGCGGTGCCGTCGAGGTTGCGCACCAAGTGCAGGCCGCCGTGCAAGTAGAGGATGCGCGTGGCATCGGTGCGGGTGTTACGCAGGTCGAAGCTTGAGTCGGCGCTGCGAAACAGGTCATCGATGCCCGGCGTGTGCAGGATGGCCCAGTAGTTGAGCAGGTCGTAGTTGGTGGTGAAGACGGTGGCGTAGTGGGCCAGTTCCGCATTGATCGTCGCCAGCGTGGACGGCTGCACCAGGCGCCACGGAATATGCACGGCGTGGATGGTATTGATCAGCGCTTCCTTGATCGCGTAGTAGCGATTACGCGGCGCCGCCGAGCTGACCGCCAGCGCCTTGTTGACCCGGCTGGTGGTTTTCAGTGCGCCCAGCGCTTGCTCGAAGCTGCGGGTTTGCAGGGCGTCAAACACACTCAGCTCGGATTGGCTGAGGGGTTTTTCTTCGACGGTGCGGGCGTTTTCAAACAGCGAGTCGTAGGCAAAGTCTTCCCAAATCACCCGGCTCGCGCCGTTGCCGATCAGAATCCCACTGAAGTCGACAGCGCTGCGCAGCGCGCTCCAGTCTTCAAGGTGGGCGTCAATATCCTGGAAATCCTTCATTGCGGCGGGTCTACTCGAAATCGGCTGGGTGGTGACTTTATCACGAGCTGGCGTTGATCCTGATCAAGATGCCGCGGCCAAATCAGGTTGATTCTGTAGGCATAACGCCTCTGAGGATTTGCCATGAGCAGCACCTTCTTCATTCCCGCCGTCAACATCATGGGCACCGACTGCCTCGACGAAGCCATGGTTGCCATCCGCAATTACGGCTTTCGCAAAGCGCTGATCGTCACCGACACGGGCCTGGCCAAAGCGGGCGTGGCCAGCATGATCGCCGAGAAGCTGGCGATGCAGGACATCGAATCGGTGATCTACGATGGCGCCAAGCCCAACCCCAATGTGGAAAACGTCGAGAAAGGCCTGGCGCTGTTGCAGCACGGCCACTGCGATTTCGTGGTCTCCCTGGGCGGCGGTTCGCCCCATGACTGCGCCAAGGGCATCGCCTTGTGCGCCACCAATGGCGGGCACATCGGCGACTACGAAGGCGTTGATCAATCCAGCAAGCCGCAACTGCCGCTGGTGGCCATCAACACCACCGCCGGTACTGCCAGTGAGATGACGCGTTTTTGCATCATCACCGACGAAACCCGCCACGTGAAAATGGCCATCGTCGACCGCAACGTCACGCCGCTGCTGTCGGTCAACGACCCGACGCTGATGGTCGGTATGCCCAAGGGCCTGACCGCCGCCACCGGCATGGACGCGTTGACCCACGCCATCGAGGCCTACGTGTCGACCGCCGCCACACCGATCACCGACGCCTGCGCGATCAAGGCAATCGAACTGATCAGCGCCAACCTGCGCCTGGCGGTACGCGACGGCAGCGACAAGGTCGCGCGGGAAAACATGGCCTACGCGCAATTCCTCGCCGGGATGGCGTTCAACAATGCGTCCCTGGGGTTTGTGCACGCCATGGCCCACCAGCTTGGCGGCCTTTACGACCTGCCCCATGGCGTGTGCAACGCGGTGTTGCTGCCCCACGTACAAAGCTTCAACGCCAGCGTCTGCGCCAAGCGCTTGAGCGACGTGGCGCGCGCCTTGGGCGCCGACATCAAGGGCATCACGCCCGAAGAGGGCGCCCAGGCCGCCATCGCCGCCATCCGTGCGTTGGCCCAGGAGGTTGAAATCCCGGCCGGCTTGCGCGAGCTGGGGGCCAAGCTGCAAGACATTCCGCTGCTGGCCACCAATGCGTTGAAGGACGCCTGTGGGCTGACCAACCCGCGGCGCGCCGATCAGCGCCAGATCGAGGAGATTTTCCGCAGCGCGTTCTAAAGAGGGCGGTCGCACGCGGCAAGCGATAAGCTACAGGCTCAACTGCATTCAACTTGAGCACGAAGCTTGCGGCTTGCCGCTGAGGTCCCCCCATGAGAGTTCTGTTATTCGGCGCCACCGGCATGGTCGGCCAAGGCGTGCTGCGCGAGTGCCTGCTGGCCGCAGATGTGCAGGAAGTCGTCGCCGTTGGCCGCACGCCCTTGACCCAGGAACACGGCAAGCTGCATCAGGTGCTGCACAGCGACATGCTGGATTTCCAGCCACTGGAAAACTTGCTGCAGGGGTTTGATGCGTGCTTCTTCTGCCTCGGCGTTTCGTCGGCGGGCATGAATGAAACCAGGTACACCCACCTCACCTATGACCTGACCCTGGTCGCGGCCAGCACCCTGGCGCGGCTCAATCCGCAGATGACCTTTATCTATGTGTCCGGCGCCGGCACCGACAGCTCCGAAGCGGGCAAGTCGATGTGGGCGCGGGTCAAGGGCAAGACCGAAAACGCCTTGCTGCGCTTGCCGTTCAAGGCGGTTTACCTGTTTCGGCCGGGGGTGATCCAGCCGCTGCATGGCGTGCGCTCGAAAACGCCGTTGTACCAATCCTTTTATTCCGTGCTCGGGCCGCTGCTCACGTTTGTGCGTCGGCTCAAACCCGCCTGGGTAGTGAGCACCGAGACCGTCGGCCAGGCCATGTTGGCGGCCGTGCGCCATGGCGCGCCAAACGCGGTGGTGGAGCAGGCCGAGATCAATCGCCTGGCCGCCGAGCGCAGCTGATGTTGCACAAGAGCCTGGTGCGTCGCCTGGATCTGATCACCTTGCAGCTGTTCGTTGCGGTGTTTGAAGAGGGCACATTGACTCGCGCGGCAGCCCGTGAAGCCATCGCGGTGTCGGCCGCGAGCAAGCGGCTGATGGAGCTGGAACAGGTGCTGGGCGTCAGCCTGTTTGTGCGCCGGGCCAAGGGCATGGACCTGACGGCGGCGGGCGAAACCCTGTTGCACCATGCGCGGCAGATGCTGTTCAACGTCGAAAAAATGGGCCTGGAACTGGGCGAGCACAGCCATGGCGTGCGCGGATATGTGCGCATGCTGGCCAATCTGTCGGCGATCATTCAGTTTCTGCCGGAAGACTTGCGGGACTTTTGCGCGCTGCACCCCGAGGTGAAAACCGACCTGGAAGAACGCCCCAGCAATGGCGTGGTACAGGGCGTGCTGGACGGCGTGGCCGACCTTGGGATCTGTTCCAGTGACGCTGACACCAAAGGCCTGCCCAGCGTGACCTATCGCCACGACAAACTGGTGGTGCTGATGCCGGCGGCGCATCCGTTGGCCGCACGCGAAACCCTGGCGTTCGCCGAAACACTCGACAGTGATTACGTTGGCCTGCATGCCGCCAGCTCGATCAATATGCGCACCCACGCGGCCGCGCGCGAGGCTGGCAAGATGCTGCGCCTGCGCATCCACGTGCCAGGGTTTGATGCGATGTGCCGGATGGTTCAGGCGAACATGGGCATCGGCATCCTGCCGCAAAAAGCTTACGAGCTGTTCGGCCGCGCGTTGGGGTTGCACGCGGTGCCGCTCACGGATGCCTGGTCGGATCGCAGTTTGATTGTGGTGATACGGGACCAGGCGCAGCTGTCGCCGGTGAGTCGCCTGCTGTTTGAATACCTGCGCGGGACGCAAGCGTGATTCAGACACGCACGGCCTCACCGCGAGCGAGCCCGGCTCCCACAGGGAAACCCGCTCATCTGTGGGAGCCGGGCTTGCCCGCGAGAGCGATCTGATGGGCGCCAACAGGGCGTAACCGTTCGCAATCCACGAACGCTGCTTGCCAACTGACGGTTGGATTTTTCCCACGGCTGTCCTCTAGCCTTGGCCACACATTCCAAGAATAAGAGGCACACCCCATGACGGCTCCATTGAGCGGTATCAAGGTGATTGAGATCGGCACCCTGATTGCCGCGCCGTTCGCCGCGCGGCTGATGGCCGAGTTTGGCGCCGAGGTGATCAAGATCGAAGCCCTGGGCCAGGGCGATCCGCTTCGTAAATGGCGAAAGCTGCACGAAGGCACTTCGCTGTGGTGGTACCTGCAATCGCGCAACAAAAAGTCCTTGGCATTGGACCTCAAGTCCCCGGAAGGCCTGGGTTTGATCAAGCAATTGCTCGGCGACGCCGACGTGCTGATCGAAAACCTGCGCCCCGGCGGCCTGGAAAAACTCGGCCTGGGCTGGGACGTGTTGCACGCCCTCAACCCCAAGCTGACCCTGGTGCGCATCTCTGGCTATGGCCAGACCGGCCCCTACCGCGACCGCCCGGGCTTCGGTGCCATCGGCGAGGCCATGGGCGGCATCCGCTACACCACCGGCAATCCGGACTCGCCACCGGCGCGGGTGGGCGTGAGCCTGGGCGATTCCCTCGCGTCACTGCACGGTGTGATCGGCGCGCTAATGTCGCTGCTGCGGGTCAAGACCGGGCAGGGCGACGGGCAGATTGTCGATGTGTCGCTGGCCGAAAGCGTGTTCAACCTGATGGAAAGCCTGGTGCCTGAATACGACATGCTCGGCCACGTGCGCGAGCGCAGCGGCGGCGCCTTGCCCGGCATCGCGCCGTCCAATACCTACCTGACCGCCGACGGTGCCTATGTGGTGATCGCCGGTAACAGTGACCCGATCTACAAGCGTTTGATGACCACCATCGGCCGCGCCGACCTGGCCGACGCGCCGGAGTTTGCCCACAACGATGGCCGCGCGGCGAAAAGTGCTTTGCTAGACGCGGCGATCACCCACTGGACCAGCAGCTTGCCCATCGACCAGGTGCTCAGCGCCCTGGAGGCTGCCGAGGTGCCGGCCGGGCGCATCTATTCGGTGGCCGATATCGTCAGCGACCCGCATTACCAGGCGCGCGACATGCTGCTCAATGCCGAACTGCCTGGCGGCGTGTCGGTAAAAATGCCCGGCATCGTGCCCAAGCTGTCCGAAACTCCCGGCGCGGTGAACTGGCAAGGCCCGACCCTGGGCCAGCACACCGACGACATCCTCGGCAGCCTCGGCCTGACCGATACCGATATCCAACGCCTGAAAACCTCGGGAGTGGTGCAATGATCACCGATTATTCTGACCCGCTGATCGTGCAGGAAGTGTCCCCGCGCGATGGCCTGCAGATCGAGCCGACCTGGGTCGAGACCGCCGACAAAATCGCGTTGATCGACCAGCTGTCGCTGGCCGGGTTTTCGCGGATCGAAGCCGGTTCATTTGTCTCGCCCAAGGCCATTCCCGCGTTGCGTGATGGCGAGCAGGTGTTCCAGGGCATCGCGCGCAAGCCTGGGGTAATTTATGTGGCGTTGATCCCCAACCTCAAGGGCGCCCAGCGCGCCATCGAGTCCCGGGCCGATGAGTTGAACCTGGTGATGTCCGCCAGCCAGACCCACAACCTGGCCAATATGCGCATGCGTTGCGAGGCCTCGTTGGCGGCCTTTGAAGACATCGTCAGCTTTGCCGCCGACTACCCGGTGCGCCTCAACGGCAGCATCGCCACCACCTTCGGTTGCCCGTTCGAAGGCACGATTGATGAAGACCGCGTGCTGCGAATCGTCGATGCCTATCGCGCGTTGGGCATCCAGGGCATCACCCTGGCCGACACCACCGGCATGGCCAACCCGCGCCAAGTTGAGCGCTTGGTCAAACGTGTATTGCAGCATGTGCCAGCCAGCGATCTGACCCTGCATTTTCACAACACCCGCGGCCTGGGCTTGTGCAATGTGCTGGCGGCTTACGAGGCCGGCGCCCGGCGTTTTGATGCGGCCCTAGGCGGCCTCGGCGGTTGCCCGTTTGCGCCGGGGGCGTCGGGCAATATCTGCACCGAAGACCTGGTCAACCTGTGCGAGGAGGTTGGGATTACTACCGGGATCGACCTGCCGCACCTGTTGCACATGTCCCGCCGACTGCCGGCGCTGCTTGGCCATGAGCTGCCCGGCCAGGTGGCCAAGGCCGGGCGCAACGGCGACCTGCATCCGCCGCCGGCCTACATCGCCACGCTGTAACACCGCACCAGACAACAAAAACAATCGGGCGCCGTTGAGCAGCCCGCTGGAGAGAAAGCATGAGCACTAATACGTTAGAGGCCGGCGCGCGCCCGGCCGCTGAGATCGATGCCGAAAAAGCCCTGGTCAGCAAGGTCGCCTGGCGCCTGATGCCGCTGATCATGGTGTGCTACCTGTTCGCGTTTTTTGACCGCATCAACATCAGCTTCGCCAAGTTCCAACTGCAAACCGACCTGAGCCTGAGCGACACCGCTTACGGCCTGGGTGCCGGGCTGTTTGTGGTCGGCTATGTGATCTTCGAAGTGCCGAGCAACATGATGCTGTACAAGGTCGGCGCGCGGCGCTGGATCGCGCGGATCATGATGTCGTGGGGCCTGGCCACGGCGGCCATGGTGTTTGTCACCGCCGAGTGGCAGTTCTACGGCCTGCGTTTCATCATCGGCGCCATGGAGGCTGGCTTCGCGCCGGGCGTGCTGTATTACCTGACCTTGTGGTTCCCGCAGCACTTTCGTGGGCGCATCACCTCGCTGCTGTTCCTGGCTTCGGCCTTTGCGGGGTTGGTCGGCGCGCCGTTCTCGGGGCTGGTGTTGGAACATCTGGACGGCGTGTTGCAGATCCGCGGCTGGCACTGGTTGTTTCTGCTCGGCGGCTTGCCCTGCATCGGCCTGGGGTTTCTGGTGCTGACGTTGCTCAAAGACCGTATTGAAGACGCGCAGTGGCTGACGCCTGCAGAGAAGACCTTGCTGTCGAGCAAAATCGCCAGGCATGAGCCGAATCAGCACGGGGGTTCGCTGCTGTCGGCGATCCGCATTCCAGGCTTTTTGATGCTCGGCTTTATCTACTTCCTGATCCAGGTCGCGTCCTACGGGCTCAACTTCTGGGCACCGCAGTTGATCCGCAGCGCCGGCACCCAGAGCCCGGTGATGATCGGCCTGCTCACCGCGATTCCCTATGTGTGCGGCGCGATCAGCATGGTGGTGATCGGGCGGCTGTCGGACGCCACCGGCGAGCGGCGCAAGTTTGTCTGTGGTCTGGTGGTGTTGGGGGCGATTGGTTTTTTCAGCGCCGGGATTTTTGCCGACCACACCACGTTCCTGATCATCGCCCTGGGCATGCTGGGCGCGGGCATCATCGCCTCGATCCCGACCTTCTGGACCTTGCCGCCCAAACTGCTGGCGGGCGCGGGAGCCGGTGCGGCCGGCGGCATCGCGGTGATCAACACCCTCGGTCAGTTCGGCGGCATCGTCAGCCCGGTGATGGTGGGGCGGATCAAGGACCTCACCGGCAGCACCACCCCGGCGCTGTATGTGATCGGCATGTGCGCCCTGTTGGCCGCGGCATTGTTGTTGTGGGGCTTGCCACACAAGCTGCGTACGCTCGACAAGGCCTGATCAGCCTGTCGCTGCCAACGCTCGGGCAGGCGTGCTGCTGAACTGAATCAACACCACGCCGCCAATCAACAACAGCGCCCCCAACACGCGGGGCGTTGTCAGTTGGCGCTCCACCAGGCCGAACAGCCCGAAGTGATCGAGCAACAGTGAGGCGAGAATCTGTCCGGCCATGGCCAAGGCAATGAACCCCGACGCGCCGAGCTTGGGCAACAGCATCAGCGCCAGGGAAATAAAGCACACGCCAAATGCCCCACCGGCCCACATCCACAACGGCGCTTGAGTGATGAACGCCAGGCTCGGCAGCGGTAAACGCAGCGCCAGAATGACCGGCAGCAGCACGATAATACTCACCAACAGTGACGCCAGCGTGGCCCACAACGGGTGACCGAGCCCGCGCCCGAGGTTGGCGTTGATTGCGCTTTGAAACGGCACCACCACCCCGGCGATCACCGCCAGCGCCAGCAAACCCAGCCAATGCAACGTCGTCATTTCGAATCTCCCAGAGGTTTTGCTGGACTCTAGGCTATTCGTCGCGCAAATTTAAATTCCAAATTCTTATGCTGAGCATGCAGCCGATGAATGATCTGCGTCGCGTCGACCTCAACTTGCTGGTGATTCTGGAAGCCTTGCTCAGCGAGCAACACGTCACCCGCGCCGCCGAGCGTCTGCACCTGAGCCAGCCGGCAGTCAGCCATGCATTGGCGCGTTTGCGGGATCTGTTGGGCGACCCCTTGCTGGTGCGCCAGGGCGGAACATTGGTGCCGACGGCGCGAGCCCTGGAGTTGGCGACGCCTTTGGCTGAAGCCCTGGCCCAGGTGCAAGCACTGTTGGCGCCGAACCGGTTTGACCCGGCGTCGGCCAAGCGCAGGTTTCGCGTGGCGATGTCGGACTACAGCGCGGCGATTTTCCTGCCGGCGCTGGTCCGCGTTCTGCGCCGTGAAGCCCCTGGCATCGACCTGCAAATCGTCCAGGCCAGCCGTGAAGGCATGGTAGACGCCGTGCTCAACGGCGACATCGACCTGGCCGCCGGGGTATTCCCCGATATGCCCGCCGAACTGCGCACCACGCCTTTGTTTGAGGAGCATTACAGCTGCCTGGTCGACCGCAACAGCCTGCCGCCCAGTGGCGTGCTTGACCTGCCCACCTATTTGTCGCGCCCGCACGTGCTGTTGGAAATGCGCGGCAGCGGCACGCCGGAAATCGAGCGGGCGTTGACGGCCATTCGTGAACGACGCCACGTGGCAATCAGCCTGCCGCATTGGGGCGTGGCGCCGCAGCTGATCCAGGGCACCGACCTGATTCTGACGGTGTCATCCAGGGGCTTGCTCACTATCGATCAACAGCATCTGCTGGCCGTGCCGCCACCGTTTCATATCCCCTCGTTTGCCGTTGAACTGGCGTGGCATGCACGGCGGGGCGGCGATTCGGGGTTGCAGTGGCTGATTGGGCAGGTGCAAGGTGTGCTGTCCTAAGGCTATCGATCACAGGAAAAAACACTCATGCTCTCAGGCTTCAACCACCTGACCCTTGCTGTTACCGACCTGAACCGCAGCGTCAGCTTCTACCATGAGCTGCTGCAGTTTAAGCTCGACGCCACCTGGGACCAGGGCGCGTACCTCTCACTGCCCGGTTTGTGGCTGTGCCTGTCGCTCGATTCTTCACGTTCAACCACACCTGCGGCGGATTACACCCATTACGCGTTCACCGCCGTCGCCCATGAGTTCGCCGCGCTGGTGGCGCGCTTGCGAGACGCCAAGGTGCAAGAGTGGCGCGACAACCGCAGTGAAGGTGCCTCGTTCTACTTTCTCGACCCCGATGGGCACAAGCTCGAGGCGCATGTCGGCGACTTGGCTTCGCGCCTTCACGCCTGCCGCGCCAAGCCTTATGCAGGCATGCAGTTTTACCCGTAGCGCCAGAACGTGCAGAATCGCTGCACCTTCAATCGCCTGTCAGAGTCGCGTCCATGACCCCATCCTTGCTGCTCGCCGTTCTTGCTTCGGGTTTTATCTATGGGATTACGCCTGGGCCGGGCGTCCTCGCGGTATTTGGTATCGGCGCGTCTCGTGGCCGTCGCGCCGGGGCGGGTTTTCTGTGCGGGCACTTGCTGGGTGATGTGGTGTGGTGCAGTACGGCGCTGGTCGCCATTGTGGGCGCGCGGGAAGTCGGCAGCAGTGCTTTTGATGTGCTGGGCGTGCTCAGCGGTGTGTACTTGTTCTGGCTTGGCTGGCGAGCGATTCGCACCCAGCGCCGCAGCAGCGATGCGCCTCAGGGCGCGGCGCGCCATCCGTTCTGGCACCGCATTCTGTTCGGCTTGACCAACCCCAAGGCCTACCCGGTGGCGGTTGCAACCTTTACGGCGCTGCTGTCCAGCCGTGCCGAGTTGCTGACATGGGCAATGCTGCCGTCGTTGATCTTGCTGAGTTTCATCGGCGGCCTGCTGGCTTACGCGATTCTGATCGGCGTGGTGGGCGCCCAGCGCGTGCGCACGGTGTACCAGCGGCATGAAATCCTGATCACCAGGCTGTGTGGCGTGATGTTTATCGGCTTCGCCATTAACGCCCTGGCGCACGCGTTGCCGGGCCTGTTCGGCAGCAAACCGGCCTGAGGCGACGACGACCGTTCGTCGCGCTGGCGAGTTTTTTCTAAACCTTTGCCGCCCTGAAAATTCGAATTCAGGGCGGGGCGTATTTCCCCGCGCCTATTTTTGCCCTGGAGGAACCTATCATGAGCCGCATGGCTATCCGGTTACGCACCGCCAGTTTCGCGATGCTGCTGGGCCTCGGCGCCAGCAATGCTTTCGCCCAGTCGCCTGCTGAATTCATCGAGCAGGCTTCGGCCAAAGGGATGGCCGATATCGAAACCAGTCGCATGGCCCACGCCAGGACGTCGTCCCAGGAAATCAAGGACTACACCATCGAGGTCATCAACGAACGCACCCTGGCCAACCAGCATTTGGCGGCCATCGCCAAGAAGCTCGACTTGCCTGTGGCCCCGCGCGAGAAGATCGTCGACAAGGCCGAAACCCTGATGCCTGAACTCAAGGACGGCGACTCCTTCGACGCCGCCTACACCGCGCAGCAGGTCAAGGAAAACGAAGACGCCATCGCCCTGTTCAAGAAAGAAGGCGCGGCGTCGGATGTGCCAGAGATAAAAGCGCTGGTGGACGAGACGCTGCCCAAGCTCGAAGAGCGTCTGCAAAAAGCCCGTGCCCTGGCCTCGACTTACGGTAAAGGTCATCAAGGCGACGGTTGATTGCGTCACCTGAAATGAAAAACGGCGGTTGGATGATTTCCAACCGCCGTTTTTTTTTCAGGCTTGATTCAAGTCGGTTTTGTTGGGGTGCGCATCGTCGACCCTTTCACCACAACTGGAGCTCAAGCTGACCGTGCCGGTGTCACCGATGCTGCGGTATTGCTTGCGCAGTTGTTCCAGTTCTTTGCGGTCCAGGCCATCCAGGCTCAACACGGCGTTCTGGGCGTCCTTGGAGACGCGCAGCAGTTCGTCGATCTTGATATGCAGGATGTCGTTGTCGCGGTTTTGTGTGTTCTGGATCAGGAAGACCATCAGGAAGGTGATGATGGTGGTCGAGGTGTTGATGATCAGCTGCCAGGTGTCGTTGTAGTGGAAATAGGGTCCGCTCAGGCTCCACAGGAAAATCAACGCGACGGCCGCATAGAACGTCCGGGCGCTGCCTGCCCAGCGGGACAGGGATTGAGAGACTGCGGAGAATTTCATGACCGTTTTTCCTTCCTTAAGGGGTGGGTGATGAAATTATGGACCGCAGCGGTTCTTTGAAATTTCTTTTTACAAAAGCGCCGGTGAACAAAGTTGTACGTTTTTGTCGCGGTTCGCCTCACAAGCCCAGTTCTGCCTGGCGTCCACCTTCCAGCGCGAGCAAATATTGTTTGGCGCCAAGCCCTCCGGCGAACCCGGTCAGCCCACCGGAGGCGCCTATTACCCGATGGCAGGGCGCAACGATCGAGATGGGGTTACGCCCGTTGGCGGCGCCCACCGCGCGCACGGCCTTGGGGTTGCCGATTTGCTCGGCGATCTGGCTGTAGCTGCGGGTTTCGCCAAACGGGATGGTCAGCAGCGCCTGCCAGACCTGCTGTTGAAAAGGCGTGCCGTTGAAGTCCAGTTCCAGCTCGAACTGGCTGCGTGCGCCGGCGAAATACTCGCGCAACTGGCGCGCGGTTTCCATAAGCACCGGGCTGTCGTTGGCCTCGCGCAACTCGCCCAGGCGTACGCGGTTGGCGCGTTCTTGTTCCCAGAGGATCGCGTTGAGCTTGCCGTCGCGGGCCACCAGGGTGAGCTGGCCGACGGGGGAGGGCATGAGCGTGTATTCGTAGGGCATGAGCGGGCTCCTCGAAGGGCGGGTGTTAAAAGCCAGGACGCTACTGTAATGCCATCCGCCTGGTTGGAAACTGCGTTTCTTGCGATCAAATTCCTCTAGGGGCTGGCCGTTCCATTGGCGCCAGTCGGGCCAATTGAAATCCCCGTAACCGAGAGACGAACACGCCGTCTGACGACGGTCGATGGTCGGTGTTGAATGAGCGTCTCGGCGTGTTGTTGAAACGAGGTCTTACGGTTTTTTCCAAGGCATTACCGGCCGTGTAACACCTGCGCAAGGATGGCGAGAAATGCATCAGCCAATACATTTTTCCTTTGCGCGGGCGTCAATACCAACAATTGCGCGCACGCATCCGCCTCCACCAGCGGCCGATACGTCACGCCCTTGTTCATCAGGCTTTGGGTACAGGCGGGCACCAACACCACGCCTTGCGCGGCGGCCACCAAGGCAATGATCGAGGTGATCTGCCGCCCGGTTGGCCCCGCGCGCAAAGGCTGGGCGTGGCGGCGGTAAAGGTGCTCGATGGATTGGTTCAGACCCGACCCGTAGTCGGCCGGGAACAGAATCAGCGGATACGCACTGAGTTGCGTCAAGCTGACCTGCGCCAGCTTGGCCAGCGGACTGTCGCTGGACACCGCGGCCACCAGCCGCTCTTCGCCCAACGACAACGCGTGAACGTCTGCTGTCTGCGGTAACAGCCGACTCAATCCGATATCCAGCCGGCCGTCTGCCACCTGCGCGCCGAGGCTGCCAGAGGCGCACTCCACCAAGGTCAACTGCACATCGGGTAAGCGCTGGGCGAAGGCCTGGATCGCTTGGCTGAACAGGTCCGACAACGCGATCGAGCTGACATACCCGAGTGCCAATTGGCCTGCAGTGCCCGCTGCCAGTTTGCCGGCGATGACCTGTGCCAATTCAACCTGCTCCAACACGCCGCGCGCGTAGGGCAAGAACGAACGACCCTGGGCGGTGAGAGAAACCGTGCGGCTGGTGCGATCAAACAGCTTGAACCCCAGCTCTGTCTCCAGCGCTGATATCTGCCGGGTCAGCGGCGGTTGGGCCAGGTGCAGGCGCAGTGCTGCGCGGCCGAAGTGCAATTCTTCGGCGACCGTCAGAAAGTAACGCAGCTTGCGTAGGTCGAGCATCCTGATCCTTGGGTATTGATCGGTTCGAAATCGGTATTGGTTTAAGACCCGACGGCCATTCTATAAAGGCGTTACAAAATAAAACGAGAGGTTTCATGAAACCGCGCCTGCATTGTGCCCGTCTTGCCCTGTTCCTGTGTGGCTGCGCGGCGTTTCTGAACCTCTACGCCACCCAGAGCATCCTCGCGACCTTTGCGGCGCAGTTTCATATCAGCGCCAAGGACGCGGGCTGGAGCATCACGGTCACCACCCTGGCGGTGGCGATCACCGCGCCCTTTGTCAGCCGGCTGACCGGGCGCTTCGAACAGCGCACGGTCATCGCCGTGGCCGCGCTGCTGCTGGCCGTTCCTGCGCTGATGACCGCCTACGCCAGCAGTTTTGCCGACGTGCTGGTGTGGCGGTTTGTGCAGGGCATGTTGATTCCGGTGGTGTTTGCCACCAGCGTGGCTTACATCGGCGACCGTTGGCGTGGCGCGACGGTGACCGAGGTCACCAGCCTGTATGTGGCGGGCACCGTACTGGGCGGGTTCGCCGGGCGTTTCGTCACCGGTGTGATGACGCAATACGTGGGCTGGCGCGAAGCGTTCGAACTGCTGGCGGTGTTGAGCCTGATGGTCGGTGGGTTTATTCAGTTTCTGTTGCCCGCCAGTCGACCGCGCGGCGAACGGCCTGGAGCGGTTTCTTCAGGTGTTTTTCGCCGACCTTTGCTGTCGGCATACGGCGTAGGTTTTTGCGTGTTGTTCTCCCAGGTTGCGGCATTTACTTACGCAGGTTTGCACCTTGGCCTGCCACCGTTCAACCTCGGGCCTGCGGCGCTGGGCACGCTTTACATGGTGTTTTTGCTGGCGTTGATCGTGATTCCCATCGCCGGGCGCCTCAGCAAAGCCAGGCCTCACGCCGAACTGCTGGCGGTCGCCGCCGCGCTCGGTGTCGGTGGTTCGGCGCTGACCCTGGCGCCTTCGCTGTGGTGCATTGTGGTGGGCCTGGCGCTCAGTTCCACCGGCGTGTTCCTGGCCCAGGCCGCCGCCAATGCTTTCATCAGTGCCACCGCCGGTGAGAGCAAGTCTGGCGCCGTGGGGGTTTACCTGACGTGCTATTACCTGGGCGGCAGTTGCGGTGCCATCGTCCCGGCATTGATCTGGGAACGCTGGGGCTGGGCCGGCTGTGTGGCGCTGATTATCGGTTTTCAACTGCTGACCCTGCTGATCGCCCTGACGGGCTGGAAGCTCCTCAAACCTGAGCCGGTTCCGACACCATGAATGACACTGTTGCCGTGCCTGTGCGCGAAACCTCCAGCCGGCGCCGCGCGTTGATCGCCGGTTGCAGCGCTCACGCCGTACACGATGGTCTCACCGACGTTATCTACGTGTTGCTGCCGATCTGGCAGGCGCAGTTTGCCTTGTCCTACGCCCAGATCGGCCTGTTACGTGGCGCCTACTCCGCAATGATGGCCGTGTTCCAACTGATAGCCAGCCGCGCCGCCCGACGCTGGGGCCGTTTGCCGTTGCTGGTGGGTGGCACTGCGCTTGCGGGTGTCGCTTATTTATTGGTGGGGCAAGCCACATCGCTGAGCTTGTTGCTGTTGGCGTTGCTGCTGGGCGGTTTGGGCGCCAGCACCCAACACCCCTTGGCCTCCTCGATGATCACCGACGCTTATGAGGACGGTGGTGGCGTCAAGCAGGCGCTGTCCCAGTACAACTTCAGCGGCGATATCGGCAAAACCCTGATTCCTGGGGTGGTGGGCCTGCTGCTTACCGTCGTCAGTTGGCGCGCCAGCGCCACCCTGCTGGGGCTGCTCGGTCTGGCGGCAGCGGGATTGCTGTGGTGGCTGGTGCCGACTCAAGTTCGCGAGCCCGGTGTCACCGAAAAAGCCCAGCCGCCCGGTGGCACGGGCTCGGTCGCAGGCCTGCGTGCGCTGATCCTCACCGGTACGCTCGACAGCGCCGTGCGCATGGGCTTTCTCACGTTTCTGCCGTTTCTGCTGCAAGCCAAAGGCGCTGGCACGGCGGGCATTGGGCTGGCGCTGACGATGCTGTTCATTGGCGGTGCGTTCGGCAAATTGCTTTGCGGCTACCTGGGGGCGCGCATTGGCATGATGAAAACCGTCTGGTTGACCGAAACCAGCACCGCGCTGTTGATCGTCACAGCCGTGTACCTGCCGCTGAGTGGCTTGATGGTGATGTTGCCGCTGCTAGGCTTGGCGCTGAACGGCACATCTTCTGTGCTCTACGGCGCCGTCCCGGACCTGGCGAGCGCAGGCAAACGTGAGCAGGCCTTTGCGGTGTTCTACACCGGCACCATTGGCGGCGGAGCGCTGGCGCCGGTGGTGTTTGGCGGGGTCGGCGATGCGCTCGGTGTGCCGGTGGCGGTGATGGTGCTGGCGGTGATGTTGCTGGTGACCTTGCCGTTGGCGTGGGTGGTGCAGCGTGGGATACGTGATGGGGTTTAACCGCACATTCCCTGACTAAAGGGGCGAGGCCAGCGTAAACGGTATACGCAACGCGCCGATCGGCCCTTCGCGCGCACCGCACATTTCATCGTGCACGCTATGCTGCACCAGCACACACGGAAACGGCGGAACCCGCTGCAACAGATCGCGCAAGTGCGTGGTGGAGCCGATGCGCATGGGCTTGGCGTCATCGTCCACCAGCGTCATTTCGACATGATCCAACCTGACCCGCGCGATGTAGAAGCCACCCTCCAGCGACAGCAGCTCCAACTCGCGTATCTCGCCTTTCTCGGCCAATTCAGTGAGCATTTTCAGGTTCATGGTTAACCCTCACGGTGGGTTGTTTCATTGGCGACGAAAGAACAGCGTGACCTGGCCCCATTCGACGCCGAGCTTGGTCATGCTGGAGCGGTTGATCAGCGTGTCTTCGTCCATCAAGTACATCCAGTCATCAAAACTGACCTCGTAGACCGAACCGTCCACCGGCAGGTTGAGCCGGTAGCGCCAACGCAGTGCATTCCCCGCCACTTCGCCAATCGCTTCGCCGACCACGTCACCCGCTCGACCGCGCCAGCGCCCCGGCCCATCCGGGGTCAGCGTCCATACGCGCTGCTGACGCGTGCCATCGCTGTACAGAAAGCGCTCGTCGAGAATCAGCGCGTTGCCCTCGCGGCGGCTGGCGATATTGACCTCAAAGCGCTTGGCCACTTCGCCCGAACGTTTCTGGAAAATCCCCCAGGCCTTGACGGGCTTGCTGAAGAAACGCTCCAGGTCCAATGGCGGTTTCTGGTCGGCGTAGTGGGCGACCTCGACGTTGCCGCAACTGCTCAAACTTAACGCCAGCAACAATGAAATCAGCAGACGTGTCATTGCCGGGCTCCGTGATCGTGCGCGGCGAAGCGCCAGCGCTTGGTATTTATACTTGTACAGAAATATTGATTTGTACAGGTTTGCGCGCGGCAGGTGACGAATGCACAGATCGCGCCCATAAAAAAACCGGCCACAAGGACCGGTTTTTTATGCACCTGCGTCGTAACTGACGTAGGCGCGAAATGTGAGTGGAGCGGGTAGAGGGAATCGAACCCTCGTCGGAAGCTTGGGAAGCTACTGTTCTACCATTAAACTATACCCGCTCAGAGCGGCTGACTTTGTACCAGATGTTCATCGGGATTTGAAGTTTTTCTTCGAAAAATGTGTGGGTTGCGTCGCTCAAGCTCATGCGGAAGCTGGCTTGCCTGCGATACATCACCTGGGTGTGACTGACACTCAGGTGCCTGCATCGCGGGCAAGCCCGGCTCCCGCCTAAGCGGGCGTTTATGCAGTGCTTTCATTTCAAATCGCAAAGGCATGCTGCGTCTGGCCCTGGTGGTAGCGCAAACGACTGACCTGTCGCTGCGGTTTCAAAAAGCCCACCACCGCGTCCCGGCTGTCCCGACACGCCGCCTTGTGCTCCATATCCAGAAAATGCCCGGTCGCCTGAATAGTGCTGAAGCTGCTCTTGGCCACATGCTGGCCAAACAGCTTGGCATCCTCGGCACTGGTGTACTCGTCCCATTCGCCATTCAAAAACAGCACTGGAATGTCGATTTGCCGCGCTGCCTTCAGGTAGCACAGGCGGTCGCTGTTGAGCACGTGGCTGATGTGAAAATGCATCTGTCCGTATTCGTGCTCGGCCAGGCTGCTCACGTGTTTGTAGTTGAAGCGCTTGAACAGCGACGGCAGGTGTTTGCCGATAGTGCTGTTGACCAGGTGGCCGACGCGGTCGCGGTCGAGGTTGCCAAGGTAGTCCACACCGCGTTCAAGGTAATCGCGCATCGGCGCGTTGATCACCGGGGAAAACGAACTGATCACGGCCTTTTCCACACGGCGCGGGCGCGCAGCGAGGGCGACCAGGGTGGCAGCGCCGCCCCAGGAAAATGACAGCACGTGCTCGGCGGCGAAGTGGTCGATGAGTTCCAGCAGAATCTGGCCTTCGACTTCTTTGGTCAGCATCTGCTCGTGGCGGTTGTGGATTTTGGAGCGGCCAGCGTAGGGCTGGTCGTACAAAACCACGTTGAACTGCGGGTACAGGCTTTTCACGGTTTGGGCGAAGGACGCCGTGGTGGCCATGGAGCCGTTGACCAGGATGATGGTCTTTTCAGCAGCATCCGCGCGATAGAACTCCGTGTAAACCCGATACTGACCCTGTATATCCAACACAGCGATTTCTGGCCTCATGTCGTAAGACTCCTGGCAAGCGGGTAGGGCGCGCAGATCACTCTGCACGAGCTTTATGACAGGTAGGCATACGCCTGGAAGAGGAGCACCCATGTCGGTCCGATGACGGCTGGCCGACGGCTGTTGTTAGGGCGGGCTGTTTGCCTGAGGGGCCCGTAGATCATGCGCGGGCGGGGCAAGGTGTTTCTTGGAGGTTATAGGCGACTCGCCAGTCATAATTTGGCTGACGTCTTGATTCAAGCACCACAGACGCCAGGTCGCAAGCCAACAAGCTGGTTTATTGCCAGCACCGGCCGAACGGTCATCAGACCGCGAGGATTTCGTTTTCAGTCAGTGCCCGATATTCGCCCGGCGCCAGCGAGTCATCCAGCACCAATGGCCCCATCCGCTCACGGTGCAGGCCGATGACCTTGTTATCAAAGTGCCCGAACATGCGCTTGACCTGGTGATAGCGGCCTTCGATGATGCTCAGCCGCGCAGTCGTTGGCCCCAGCAGTGCCAGCTCGGCGGGTTGCGTGGTGAGGTCTTCAAATGCGAAATACACACCGGCTGCGAAAGTTGCCGCGTATGCGGGGGTGATGGCCTGTTCGGTTTCCACGCGATAAACCTTGGGCAGCTTGGTCTGCGGTTGGGTCAGGCGCCGTGACCATTGGCCGTCGTTGGTGATCAGCATCAGCCCGGTGGTGTTGAAATCCAGACGACCGGCAATGTGCAGTTCGCCTTTGTCCGGCTCATTGAGCAAGTCGAGGACCGTCCGGTGCTGCGGGTCTGCGGTAGCGCTCACACAGCCTTGAGGTTTGTGCAGCATGAAGTAGCGCGCCGGCTTGCCGGCTTGCAGCACCTCACTGTCAACGCACACGCGGCTGAACTCACGCACCTCATGGTGCGGATCGTTGACCTCCACGCCATCGACAGTCACCCGTCGCTCAACCAGCAGCAAGCGCACTTGCTGGCGATTGAAGCGCGGCAGGTTACTGAGGAAACGATCAACCCGCATTACGTCGGCTCGACTCCGCGCAACTGCGCATCGACGTGGGCACATCGGGGGCACAGGCAGGCCTTGTTGCGCAACGCGTCGGGCAGGGCTTGCAGTACTGCCGGGTCGATGGTGACGCTGTAACACCAGCAGGCTTGGTCGACCGTACGTGGGTCAGCCAGGGCGCAGCCGTTGCGGGCGCCGCAGGCGGGGCAGAGTGATGGCGTGGTCATGGGCAGGTTCGGGCTGGATCGGACAAGTTTGCGGAGAGTCTCGGTGTGCGTTGTACGATACAGGGCCGACCCTGCCCAGGCTACTCAGAGCTGGAACTTGCTGACCAATACTTTAAACGAAGTGGCCAGGCGCGACAGGTCCTGGCTGGACGCGTTGGTCTGATGGGCGCCGGCGGCCGTCTGGGTGGACAGGTCCTGGATGTTCAGCAGATTGCGGTCGACTTCGCGCGCCACCTGGGCCTGCTCCTCGGAGGCGGAGGCAATCACCAGGTTGCGTTCATTGATCTTCGCCACACTGGCGGTGATCCGTTGCAGCGCCTCGCCGGCATTCTGCGCCAGGGCCTGGGTGTCGGTGGCCCAGCTCAGGCTCTTGTTCATGGCTGCGACCGCATCGTCGGCACCGGTCTGCACTTCACCAATCATCTTCTCGATATCCACCGTGGACGTCTGCGTACGGTGGGCCAGCGCCCGCACTTCATCGGCGACCACTGCAAAACCACGCCCTTGCTCGCCCGCACGGGCGGCTTCAATGGCCGCGTTGAGGGCCAGCAGGTTGGTCTGGTCGGCGATGCCACGGATCACATCGATGACCTTGCCGATCTCTCGCACTTGGCTGGCGAGGTCTGCAACCGATTGGGTGGAGTCGTTGATCTCGACCACCATCGAACTCATGCCGGACACTGCCTGTTCCACTTGTTGGCGGCCATCTTCGGCCTCGGAGGTGGCCTGGCGCGAGGCTTCAGAGGTCGAGACCGCGTTGCTGGCCACCTCGTCCACGGCTGCGGTCATCTGGTTGACGGCGGTGGCCGCTTGTTGGATCTCATCATTCTGGCGGGTCAGGCCACGGCTGCTTTCATCGGTGACCGCGCTCAGTTCTTCGGCTGCCGACGCGAGCTGATCGGAGGCGTTGGCGATTTCCAATAGGGTGCTTTTCAGGCCGCCCTGCATATCCGACAGCGCCATCAGCAATTGCCCGGCTTCGTCGGTGCGTTCGGTGACGATGGCCTGGGTCAGGTCACCCTTGGCAATGCGCTGTGCGCTTTCGACCGCCTGAGCGATGGGCCGGGTGATCAGGCGGGTGATCAACATGCCAACGATGATGGCAATGAGGAAGGCCAGCACTATGCCGCTGATCATCCACGTCAACGCGCTGTTGCGCAGCTCCTCGGCAGCGATCGCGCCTTCTTCGATCTGGCGGTTATTGGACTCGATCATCACGCGGATCAGCTCGCGCGCCTGGCGGAAGAGTTCATTGTTGGTGGTGTTGAGCAGGGTGCGGGCCTGATCGCCCTGGCCACTGTCGATCAGCGCCATGATGCGTTCGGAACTGCTGATGTAGGAGGGCCACATCTGGTCGAGTTTATCTCCGGCCGCCCGTTCGTCATCTTCCAGTGGGGTTGCGCGATAGGTGGCGTAGGACGCCTGGCTGCGCTTGAGTTCCTGGGCGATGTCCTGGCGCACACGGTCACGATCCTGGGGGGAAACGTCGCCTTTGCTGGCATCCATCAAGCGGTACAGGCCGCGGTTATGGGCGACCAGGCCGTTGAGGGTGGCGGCCGTGTTGCTCACCGACACCAGGTTATTGGAGAACGTCAGCTCCAGTGCCGAAGAGAGGCGAACCACCCCTTTGATTCCCAGCAGGCCGACCCCTAGGGTGACCAGCGCACACAAGAGAAAGGAGAGCAGCAGTTTGGTTGAGATTTTCATGAGTCGAGTCCGGACGGGGTGGCGATGAGTGCATGCTAGGGCCTCCCTGGCGCCATGCGATGTCATAGTGACATTATGGTAAACAACAAAGTTGCGATCCAGATGAATTTACTGAATCGATACAGCTTGAGTAGATGTATCAAACCGTTACGAAAACGCACCAGATTCCGTTTTTGATGTCAGATGTTTCGTCATTCAGTGAAAGCTGAATGCCGCCCTCCCGCGTCGCTGGAGGTGCTCTTCCGCGGTCCAGGAGGCCGCCATGTATCGACGACTGCTGCTCAGCGCTTTACTCGGTCTGACCCTTTGCGCCTGTGTGCCTTATTACGATGGAGGTGCTACTTACTATCGCTCCGAGGTCTACACCGCGCCGGCACCGGCCTATTACTACGGTGGCCCTGCCTACTATCAATATGGGCGCAGCTACTATGCGCCGCCGCCACGTTACTATTCGGCGCCGCGCTATTACCAACCGGCCCCGCGTTATTACCCACGGCCCGCTTACCGGCCTTATCCAGGCCAGGGCTGGAACAATCGGTGGGGCAATGGCGGGCCGGGCCATGGTGGTGGACGCGGCGGCGGTGGCGGCCATCGTTGACAGGTAATGCCCCCAAGCGGCGCCCCAGGCGCCGCTTTTTTATGCCTGCCGTTCGTCGGCACTGTCATTTCTAACAGCTATCGCAAGCGTTTGATCTGCATTCCACTGCTGGGGACGCCGTTGTGCGTCTCTGAGGAGGCGGTGGGTTATGGAATGCTCTTTGATCAAACGTGTGTGCTGGTTCTTATTGTTGGTGGGCGGCATCGCGCAAGCGAATGCGGAGCAGGGCTGTCCCTACCCTTCATCGGTCAAGTACGTGAGCGGCTATTTTCAAGCGTCGGATAAACACTCTCATTGGCGAAGCCCAAAGGTCGACGCCGATGACTTCGCGGATCGGTTTATCGGTGCGCTCTTCACCCCCGGCCAGGGCAAGGATCGCGAGAACGGCTACCTGGACCGCTGCGTTTATCGGATGGGCAGCGGGCGAAGCCTGGCGTTGCGGTATGACATGCCGGGGGCCCTCAGCACGATGTCGCTGACGAAGTCCCTGCATTGGGAACTCGCCACCGATCCACTCGAACAAGATGTCTACATTTGTCAGGACAGCCAGCCGGACAATTGTGCATTTACGGTCGGGCGCCAGAATTGATTGCCTGTCAGTAGTCGGACAAGTCCGCCAGAGGGTGCCTGCCTTCCCACACCTTGGTGAAGTGCGCCTGCACCACAGCCTCCGGCACCGTGTTGATCTCGGGCCAATGCCAATGGGGTTGTTGATCCTTGTCGATCAACCGTGCGCGTACGCCTTCGGCAAATTCCGGGTGACGGCAGCAATTGAGGCTCATGGTGTATTCCATCTGGAAGACCTCGGCCAATGACAAGTGTCGGGCGCGCTCGACCTGTTCCCACACCAGATGCGCCGTCAGCGGGCAGCCTTCGGCCAGCGTTTTGCCGGCACGGCTGAACAGCGGGTCGGCGTGGTCGCGCAACAGGTTCAAGGCGCGCCAGGCACAGCGCACATCGCCCACATCCAACCATTCATCGATCTGTGCGCGGCGGGGCAGCCACTGCGCCTCCGGTTGCTGGCTGACGGCTTCCTGGGCCAGTGCCTTGAGCAGGCTGTTGAGCTGCATCGCGGTCTGTTCCTGCCAGTTCAGTTGCAGCAAGCCTTCGATCAGTTCGTCTTGCTGGTCATCGCGCAGGAAACGGTCGGCCAGGCCTAGGTCCAG
Organism: Pseudomonas sp. HT11; assembly: GCF_044875395.1. Lineage (NCBI taxonomy): Bacteria > Pseudomonadati > Pseudomonadota > Gammaproteobacteria > Pseudomonadales > Pseudomonadaceae > Pseudomonas > Pseudomonas sp. HT11. The sequence goes on from NZ_CP173217.1 coordinate 1,597,311, forward strand.
GGCATCGCGGCCGTTCATATGCGCGCCGGTGAGGCCCAGGAATAATCCCAGCTTGCCGGGCAAGCGTGACAGGAACCAGCTTGCGCCCACATCCGGGTACAGGCCGATGCTGATTTCGGGCATCGCCAAACGGCTGCTGGGGGTGACGATGCGTATTGCTGCGCTCTGCAGCAGGCCCATGCCGCCGCCCAGCACATAGCCGTGGCCCCAGCAGATCAGCGGTTTCGGGTACGTGTGCAGGCGATAGTCGAGGCGATATTCCGCCGCAAAAAAATCGGCGGCCAGTGCCGGCACAACGCCGGGTCGTTCACGGCAGGCCTGGGCCAGGCTGCGTACTTCACCGCCGGCGCAGAAGGCCTTTGGCCCGTTGCCGCGCAGCAGTACGCAAACGATATTCGGGTCTTTGGCCCAGGCATCCAGACGTTCGGCCAGGGCCAGGATCATCGGCAAGGAAAGCGCGTTGAGCGACTTTTCAGCGTCCAGGCTGGCGATGCCAAGGCGGGCGCCGTCGCTGCCGGTCAGCTCTTCGAAGTGCAGGTTCATCGTGACCTCAATCGAGAAAGTGAAGGATCAGTATGATCGGTCCAACGGAAAGTGCCGGTGGTGTGTCAGATCAATTGACAAGCGGGGCCTGCTTTCCTAGGGTTCGCCCATTCTTTCTCTACGCGACGAACACACCATGACCGAAGGCGACCGTATCAAACTCGAACCCAGCTGGAAACACGCCCTGCGGGATGAGTTCGAGCAGCCCTACATGGCCCAACTGCGCGAGTTCCTGCGCCAGGAACACGCTGCTGGCAAAGAGATTTACCCGCCAGGCCCGCTGATTTTCAATGCGCTCAATTCAACGCCTTTGGACAAGGTCAAAGTGGTAATTCTGGGCCAGGACCCGTACCACGGGCCCGGTCAGGCCCACGGGTTGTGCTTCTCGGTGCAGCCGGGCGTGCCGACGCCGCCCTCGCTGGTCAATATTTACAAAGAACTCAAGCGCGACTTGAACATCGATATTCCCAACCACGGTTGCCTGCAAAGCTGGGCGGATCAGGGCGTGCTGATGCTCAACACCACCATGACCGTTGAGCGCGCCAATGCCAACGCCCATGCGGGCAAGGGCTGGCAGTTCTTCACGGATCGGATCATCGAAGTGGTCAGCGAACATCAGCCGCACCTGGTGTTCCTGCTGTGGGGCGCCCATGCGCAAAGCAAGCAGAAGCTGGTGGACGCGACCAAGCACCTGGTACTGACGTCGGTGCACCCGTCACCGTTGTCGGCGTATCGCGGGTTTCTGGGCTGCGGGCATTTCAGCCGTGCCAATAAATTTCTTGAGCAGAATGGCGAGACGCCGATTGAGTGGCGGTTGCCGCCTGTTTGAGGCCTGCCGCAATCCAATGTGGGAGCGGGCTTGCCCGCGAAGGCGGAGTGTCAGTCGCCAGATTTATTGACTGATCCACCGCATTCGCGAGCAAGCCCGCTCCCACATTTTGATTTGCGTCAGGGTTTAGGAGTTTTCTGGCTGGCGGTTCCAGTACCGGAACAACGGCTCTGCCAGAAACAGCACGAACAACAAACGCATCACCTGCATCGCCGTTACCAATGGCACCGACAGCTGCAGGGTTTCGGCGGTGAGGCTCATTTCGGCGATGCCGCCGGGCATCATGCCCAGGGTCAGTGAGCGCAAATCCAGCTGCGTCAGCGCGCTCAAGCCCACGGCCGCCAGTGTTGCAAGCGCCATGGTCAAGGCCGTGCCGATCAAGGTGCGGCCCATGAACGACGGCGCCCGGCGAAAGAACTGACGGTTGAAATGGCAACCCAAGCCGCTGCCGATCAACCATTGGCCGATCTGGCTGCCGCCGTCGGGCAGGCCGTAGTGCAAGTCCCACACAACGCTGGCAGTTGCGCTGACCAACAAGGGCCCAAACAGCCACGGGTTCGGCTGACGTAAACGCTGCCAGCCCCAGGCGACCAGGGCTCCTATCGCAAACAGCAGCGCCAGCCAGCTCCAACTCACCGGCGCCGGATGAAACTGCGGCGCGCCGCCTTCCAGCCAATACTTGAAGATCGCCGGCACGCACAGCACCACCACCAGCACCCGCAGACTCTGGCCCGCCGCGACACGGCTGAGCACCGCGCCATTGCGTGCGCCGAGGTTGACCATCTCACCGGAACCGCCCGGCATGCTGGAGAAGAACGCGGTGGCGCGGTCTTCACCGCTGCGGCGCATCAACCACACGCCGATAATGCTCGACAGGCTGGTGATCAGTGCGCCGAAGAAGATCAGGCCGAAGTGGCTCATGACTTGCTCGATCACCACCGGGGTGAAGTGCAGCCCGATGCCGATGCCCACTACCCATTGGCCGCATTTGCGCCCGCCGGGAATCTCCGCCAACTGCCACGGCGTGAGGCAGCGCACCAGGATAATCGCCAGCAACGAGCCGACCATATAAGGCAAAGGCCAGCCGACGAGGCTGGCCAGGTAACCGCCGGCCAGGCCGACCAGCGGTGTTGCCCACCATTGCTTAAAGGTGACCTCAGACATCGGCCAGGGCGCGACGCTGCAGGGCACGTTTGCGATAGATGCGCACCAGCGGGAAGGCCAGCATCAGCGCGGTCAGCACCCACACACCAAAGGTGATCGGGCTGGACCAGAGGATGTCCAGCGCGCCGTTGGAAATCGACAGCGCGCGGCGCAGGTTCTGCTCCATCAGGCCGCCGAGGATGAAGCCCAGCAGCACGGGCGACAACGGGAAGTCCAGCTTGCGCAGGATGTAGCCGAAGATGCCGATGCCGACCATCAGAAACAGGTCGAAGGTGGTGGCGTGAACCGCATACACACCGATTGCGGTGATGATGGCAATCACCGGCACCAGCGCCCAGTTCGGCACGGCGAGGATGCGCGTGAAGATGCGGATCATCGGGATGTTGAGGATCACCAGCATGATGTTGGCGATAAACAACGACGCGATCAGGCCCCAGACGATGTCCGGTTGCTGTTGGAACAGCAGCGGACCTGGGGTGATGTTGTACAGCGACAACGCGCCGATCATCACAGCGGTGGTGCCCGAACCGGGTACGCCCAAGGTCAGCATCGGCACCAGCGCGCCGCAGGCGGAGGCGCCGATTGCGGTTTCCGGAGCGGCGAGGCCGCGCATGTCGCCCTGGCCGAATTTACCGCTGGCACCGGCCAGGCGTTTTTCGGTCATGTAGGCAACGGCCGAGGCGAGCGTCGCGCCGGCACCTGGCAAGACGCCCATGATGAACCCCAACAAGCCGCAACGGATGTTAACCACGAAGACTGCAGACGCTTCCTTCAGGTTGAACATCATGCGTCCGGTGGCTTTTACCGCTTCCTGGCCGCGGTGGGTTTTTTCCAGCAGCAACAGGATCTCGCTGATGGAGAACAAACCCAGGACCAATACGACAAACTGAATGCCGTCGGTGAGGTGGATGTTGTCGCCGGTAAAACGGTACACGCCGCTGTTGGCGTCGATGCCGACGGCTGAGAGGAACAGGCCGATCAGCGCCGCCACGAACGTCTTCAGCGGTTTGTCTCCGGCCATGCCGCCGAGGCAGACAATTGCGAACACCATCAGTACGAAATATTCCGCCGGGCCGAAGGCAATCGCCCATTTGGCCAGCAGCGGCGCAAACAGCACCATGCCGCAGGTGGCAATGAACGCACCGATGAACGAACTCCACGCCGACAACGACAGTGCCACACCGGCCAGGCCTTTGCGGGCCATGGGGTAGCCGTCGAGGGTGGTCATTACGGTGGACGCTTCGCCGGGAATGTTCAGCAGGATCGAGCTGATACGGCCGCCGTATTCGCAACCCAGGTAGACGGCAGCGAGCAGGATCAACGCCGACTCCGGCGGCAGCCCCAGGGCGAACGCGATGGGGATCAACAGCGCCACGCCGTTGATCGGGCCCAGGCCCGGCAGCAGGCCGACCACGGTGCCGATCAAGGTGCCGCACAGGGCGGTCACCAGGTTGTAGGGGGTCAGTGCAACGCCGAAGCCCTGGCCCAAGTAGCTGAACGTATCCATATCAGTTCTCCAGAACTTCAAGCAGGCCGAGGGGCAGCGGTACATCCATGGCTTTGTCGAACAGCAGGTAAAGACCGATTGCCATCAAGGTGACGATCACCACGCTGGGTAACCAGCGGCCGCCATACAGGCGCGCCATCGGGATGCCGATCAGCATGCTGCTGAGGATGAAGCCCAGAGGCTCGAACGTGCCGGCAAACACGATCAACAGCGCCACGCAGATGCCGATCTTGATCAGCGTGTCGCGGTCCAGGGCCGGTTCTTCTTCGGTGTGCTTGGTGGGCTGTGGGCGAAACAGCATGTAGATCAGGCCCAGGCTCATCAGCCCGAGCATCAGCAGCGGGTAGGCGCGAGGCCCGACCGGCTCGTAGGAAAACGCCGCCTGATACGGCCACGCCATCAGCGCGAGGCCGGCGCAGACCAGCAGCATGACTGAGGCGAAAATGCGTTGTAAGAGCATGTGAAACTCCTGGGCCGCGCCGCCCGTCGAGGAGGGCGCGGCCGTGCAAAAGAGGGGCGATTACTGGATCAGGCCGAACTCTTTGGCCAGCACTTTGTAGTCAGCCACCTGTTTCTTCACGTAGGTGTCCAGCTCCGGGCCGGTCATGGCGAACGGGAACAGCTCGCGCTGGTCACGCAGCTTGGCGAACTCGTCGGAGGCCAGCAGTTTGTCGAACGCGTCTTTCCACCACGCGTAGTCGGCATCGCTGACTTTTGGCCCGAGGTAGAAGCCGCGTACCACCGGCCAGACGATGTCGTAGCCTTGCTCTTTGGCGGTCGGAATGTTCTTCATTTCCGGCTCGTCCAGGCGCTCTTCGGCAAACACGGCGAGCAGGCGCATGTCGCCGCTGAGGATGTGCGGCATGGAGTCGGAGATGTCGGTACTGCCCACCTGGATATGACCGCCGAGCAGTGCGGTGGCGATTTCACCGCCGCCTTCGAGTGCCACATAACGCAGGTCGCGCGGGTTGATACCGGCAGCCTTGGCGATCAGTGCGGTTTGCATCCAGTCCTGGCTGCCGACGGTGCCGCCAGAACCGATGACGACGCTGCCCGGATCTTTCTTCAGGGCTTTGACCAGATCGTCGAGGTTTTTGTAGGGCGAATCGGCTTTCACCGCGATGGCGCCGTAGCTGGTGCCGACGGCGGCGAGCCAGCGCACGGCGTTTTCATCAAAGCGACCGAACTTGCCTTGGGCCAGGTTCAGCAGCGAACCGCTGGACCACGCTACCAGCGTGCCAGCGTCCGCCGGGCGCTGAGCGACCACCGCGTTATAGGCCACCGCGCCCACGCCACCTGGCATGTAGGTGACGCGCATCGGCTTGCTCAGCAACTTTTCGTTGACCAGCGCGCTTTGCGCCAGTTTGCAGGTCAGGTCAAAGCCACCGCCGGGCGAGGCCGGGGCGATGCACTCCGGGCGCTTGGGTTCGTCGGCGGCCAACAGTTGGCCGGCGAACAGCATGCAGCCGGCGGCGAGGGCCAATTTACGCAGTGAATAGGTCATGTTTATCTCCGTCGTTGTTGTTATGAGTTGCGACTACCAAAGCGCAATGCTGTAGCTCACCAGCACGCGCACTTCGTCGGCATCACGTGCCGAATAGTTGGAGCGGTAGGTGGCGTTACGCAGGCGCAGGGCGACATCCTTGAGCGTGCCGCTTTGCACCACGTAGCGGATCTCGCTGTTGCGCTCCCACTCCTTGCCGGTCTCGCCGTTGCGAAGCCTGATGTTGTCACCCGACAGGTAACGGCTCATGAAACTCAGGCCGGGAATGCCCAGCTTGGCGAAGTCATAGTCGTAGCGCGCCTGCCAGGAGCGCTCTTGTGCGCCGGCAAAGTCGTTGATCTGCACGAAGTTGACCAGGTACGGGTCGCTGCCATCCACGTAGGGAAAGGCGCTGTCGCCGGACATGTGCTGGTAGCCGGCGCTGAGCTTATGGCCATTGAGGGCATAGCTGAACAGGCCGTTGAGCGATGTGTTGTCGATGTTGCCGCCGCGGGCGCTGCCGGTGTCATCACTGATGGCCAGGCGCAGGTCGGCGCCGAAAGTGCCGGGGCCCAGTGGGCGTGAGGCCACAAGGCCCAGGAAGTGCTGGCGGTACACGTCGTCGAGCTGGGCGAAGTGGTAGCTGCCGGTGATCTTGTCGGCAAACGTGTAGTCCACGCCGCCGAAGTTGAAGTGCTTGCCAGTGGCGCCGCTGACGAAGCGGCTGTTTTTGTTGTTGAGGGCGATGTCTTCGTAGCTGGTGTCGTCACGGTCCTTGGCCTTGTCCAGACGACCGCCGGTGAACACCAGGTTCTTCAATTCCTTGGAGGTCAGCAGGCCGCCGTTGAAGGTCTGCGGCAGGATGCGCCCGTCGTTGGGCTTGAGGATCGGCAGTTCGGGGATCAGCGCGCCGATTTTCAGTTCGGTGGCGGAGATCTTCACTTTGCCGGTCAGGCCCAGCTTGGAGTATTCGTTGGCGGCGCGGCCGTCGTCGTGGGTCGGCAACAGGCCGGTGCCGGTGCGGTCGGGGCTGGAGTCGAGCTTGACCCCAAGCATGCCCAGCGCATCCACGCCAAACCCGACAGTGCCATCGGTGTAGCCCGATTGCAGGTTGAGCATGAACCCCTGGGCCCATTCGTCACGCTTGGATTGCTGGGCACTGGTACCGTCGCGAAAGTCGCGGTTGAAGTACATATTGCGGGTTTCGAGGGTGGCGCTGCTGTCTTCGAAGAAGGCAGCCTGGCTCAGTGGCGAAAAGCCGGCAAGGGCGGTGGCACTGGCAAGGGCGGTCTGGGCAAGGCGAGAAAAACGAACAGGCGGGCAAGCCTGTGGCTGTGTCGACAGCATCGTTGTGTACTCCGTTATTGTTCTTATTTTTGCGAAAACGCTTCGAGGCGTTTTTCTGGCACTACGGATCAGGTAGCTCGGCGGGCATGACCCACCGTGGCTGGATGCTAAAGGGCGAAGCTTTCACTAACCTTTCAGTTGCCTTTCAATGTTTTCGGGCTTCACAGGGCAGGCGGCGCCTGTAAACTGCCCCGCAAAGCGTGGCGTCGACCATGCCCGAATGAGGTGAAAATCCATGCGTGTCCTCCTGGTTGAAGACCATTTGCAACTCGCCGAAAGTGTCGCCCAGGCGCTCAAGAGCACGGGTTTGACTGTCGACGTGTTGCACGATGGCGTGGCCGCGGACCTGGCCTTGAACAGTGAGGAATATGCGGTGGTGATCCTCGACGTGGGGCTGCCGCGCATGGACGGTTTTGAAGTGTTGGCGCGTCTGCGCGCGCGTGGGAAAAATCTGCCTGTGTTGATGCTGACGGCGCGCAGTGATGTAAAAGACCGCGTACACGGCCTGAACCTGGGCGCCGATGACTACCTCGCCAAGCCATTTGAGTTGACCGAGCTGGAAGCGCGGGTCAAAGCGCTGTTGCGCCGCAGCGTCTTGGGGGGTGAGCGCCAGCAAGCGTGCGGCGTGCTGGTCTACGACCTCGATACCCGGCGTTTCACCGTGGGTGGCGAACTGCTGACGTTGACTTCCCGCGAGCAAGCGGTGCTGGAAGCGCTGATCGCACGCCCCGGTCGGGTAATGAGCAAGGAGCAATTGGCGTCGCAGGTGTTCGGCCTGGATGAAGAGGCCAGCCCCGACGCCATCGAAATCTACGTGCACCGCCTGCGCAAGAAGCTCGACGGCCAGCCTATCGCCATCGTGACTTTCCGTGGCCTTGGCTACCTGCTGGAAGCCCGCGATGCATAAGCCCAGCAGCCTGCGCTGGCGCCTGCTGTGGAACCTGGCGCTGTTGCTGGTGGTATTGATGCTCGCCAGCGGCATGAGCGCCTACTGGAATGGGCGCGAAGCCGCCGACACCGCTTACGACCGCACCTTGCTGGCGTCAGCGCGCACCATCGCCGCCGGCTTGACCCAGGTGGATGGCACCCTGAGCGCGAATGTGCCTTATGTGGCGCTGGACACCTTTGCCTACGACAGCGCCGGGCGTATTTACTATCAGGTCAATGACATTGATCGCAAGCTGATCTCCGGTTACGAAAACCTCCCCGGCCCGCCGCCGGGCACGCCGCGCACGGACGACTACCCGGCGCTGGCGCGGTTTTACAACGCCACCTACCAGGGCCAGCACGTACGCGTGGTGAGTTTGCTCAAGGCTGTCTCCGAACCGAACATGAATGGCATGGCCGAAATTCGCGTTGCAGAAACCGATGAAGCGCGCGAAAGCATGGCCCGTAGCCTGCTGGCCGACACCTTGCTGCGCCTTGGGATGTTGGCCGTCGGCGCATTGCTGCTGGTGTGGTTTGCCGTCAGCGCGGCGCTGCGTCCGCTGGAGCGCTTGCGCACTGCCGTTGAGGAGCGTCAGCCCGACGACTTGCGGCCATTGCCGTTGGTCGAAGTGCAGCATGAGTTCGGTCCCCTGGTGCGCTCCCTCAATCACTTCACCGAGCGCCTGCGCGGCCAGTTCGAGCGCCAGGCGCAGTTTATCGCCGACGCCGCTCACGAATTGCGCACCCCGCTGGCGGCACTGAAGGCACGCTTGGAACTCGGCCTACGCAGCGAGGCCCCGGCGACGTGGCGCAGCACCCTGGAAACTGCCGCCCAAGGCACCGACCGCCTCACCCATTTGGCCAACCAACTGCTGTCGCTGGCACGCATTGAAAACGGCGCGCGAGCGATTGCCGAAGGCGGGGCGCAATTGCTCGACCTCAGCCAACTGGCGCGGGAATTGGGCATGGCCATGGCGCCGCTGGCGCATGCGCGCGGCGTTGCGCTGGCGTTGGAGGCGGATGAGCCGGTGTGGCTGCGGGGTGAGCCGACCTTGTTGAACGAGTTGCTGAGCAACCTGGTCGATAACGCCCTGGCCCACACACCGTCCGGAGGCAACGTGATTTTGCGGGTCACGGCGCCCGCGATTCTGGAGGTGGAAGATGATGGCCCGGGCATCCCGCTGGATGAGCGGGACCGGGTATTCGAGCGTTTCTACCGCCGCAGCCAACAGGGCATGGGCTCAGGTTTGGGGCTGGCGATTGTCGGTGAGATCTGCCGCGCACACTTGGCGCAGATCAGTCTGCATGACGGCGAGTTGGCGGGGTTGAAGGTGCGCGTGAGTTTTATCGCGGGTTGATCAGTAAAACATCGAGCGCGCTTCTTCCAGCTCGGCACGCAGGGCATTGCTGTAGGGGTCGACACGCAGCTTCTGGATCGCCGGCAGGCTGGCAACCGATACATTCGCCAGCGGATGATCGGTGCCCCGGTGGCAATACAGCACGGCGACTTGCACCAGGTCGATGTAGTCCAGGCTCGCGGAGTCGCGTTCCAGGTCCAGGTATTGCCCTGGCAGCTTCGCGAGCATCTCCGGAAAATCCCAGTCACCCAGCAGTTTGTCGCCCAACAGCGGGTGAATGCTCTCTATCACATGGTTGAGGCTGACCGGGTCGGAGAGCAGTTCGTAACGGTCTTCGGCATAGGCGAGGATCGGCAGCACGCCAATCTGATGCACCAGACCGCCGAGCGCTGCCTGGTCAGGTTTCAGCTGGCTGTGGCTGCGGCACAAGGCATAGCTCACGCCTGCTACTTCCAGGCTGCGGCGCCACACTTCGCGCATTTTCAAATCGACGACTTCGGAGCGGGCGTGGAAGATCTGCTCCATCACCAGGCCAATGGCCAGGTTGCTGCTGTAGTTGGTGCCCAGCCGGGTGATGGCGGTATGCAGGTCGGTGACTTCCTGGGTTGCGCGCATCAGCGGGCTGTTGACCACTTTGATCAGGCGTGCCGACAGGGCGGTGTCGCGAGCGATCACTTTGCTCAAGTGGCTGATGCTGATTTCCGGGTCTTCGGCGGCCTGACGTATGTTCAGGGCCACTTCCGGTAATGTCGGCAGAACCAGGTCATCGTTGTCGATGGCCGTCACTAAAGCCTGTTGGACTTTTTCCGCCAGCTTGTTCATTCATGTTCTCTAGGGTGCTGCAAAAAAGTGCGGCGATTAACGCTGGATCTCTTTATCGCGATCCAGTTGGTAAGGCAGATCGAGCAACTGCAAGCCCGGGCCTTCCAGGGTGCCTAAGTGCACATCGCCACTGTCGGCAGCTTCGGCCTGCAGCACGGCCAGAAGTTCCACGCATTGGTCAGCTTTTGCTGCAATCACCACCTCACCGATAGCACTGTTGTGGCTGGGCGCGAACAACGGGGTGCCTGGCTCGGGTAATTCGGTTGCATCAAGGCTCAGGCGATACAGGCGACGCTTGAGTTTGCCCAGGTATTGCATGCGCGCGACGATTTCCTGGCCGGTGTAGCAGCCTTTCTTGAAGCTGACGCCGCCGACGGCCTGCAGGTTGAGCATTTGCGGGATAAACAGTTCACGGGTCTGGGGCATGACCTGGCCGATGCCGGCGCGGATCTGGCCCAACAGCCATTGATTCAAGTCAGCAGGTTGCAGCTGTGTGGCCAGCTGAGCGCGCACGGCTTCGGCGTGTTCGACGGGCACCCAGAGTTCGCTGCGGCCAGGTGAGACACGAATGGCAATCAATGTGTCGCTGCGCGTTACGCTGTCGGTTTCGGCAGGCAGCTCAAGGCCAAGGGAGGCGAGGGCCTGATCCGCATTCGATAGGCCGAAACGCACCCAGGCGGCGCTTTCGTCGGTGAGTTTGGATTTGGAGAACACCGCGTATTTTTTCAAATCTGCCAGTTGCGGTTCGAGCAGTTCGCTGGCCATGGCCAGGAGCACGCCGTCGCCTTGCAGCAGGATGCGAAAGCTCGACTGCATGCGGCCTTTTTGCGTGCAGCGAGCGCCGAGGCTCGCCTGGGTGTCACTCAGGTAATTGAGGTTGCAGGTCAGTTGCCCTTGCAGGAACTTGGCAGCGTCGGCGCCGCGGACGGCAAGAACGCCTTCGTGTGACAAGGGGCAAAAAAAAGCGGAGTCAGCCATGGGTCATCGCAGGTCAAAAAGTCATGGGTGCATCATAGAGGGGCGTCCGGCAAATGGATAGTTTCCGTATGGTGCGACCAAAGCCGACTGGTCCGGTGCTGTCGGGCCTGTATACTTGCGCTCTATTTGAGGAGCGCTCCATGGTCGAAGATGTAGAAATCAATCGCCTCTACTGGCACAGCCGTCGCGGCATGCTGGAGTTGGATGTGTTGCTGGTGCCTTTCACCAAAGAGGTGTACGCGACGCTCAATCAGGTGGACCGCGACCTCTACGTCAGGCTGCTGACTTGCGAAGATCAGGACATGTTCGGCTGGTTCATGGAGCGCGCCGAATCTGAAGATCCGGAGCTGCAGCGCATGGTTCGGATGATTCTGGATCGTGTCCAGCCCAAGTAATCACTTCGAATGCCGCTGGCAGGCCTCACGGCTATTGCTGGCGGCCTATCTGCTTGCCCAGCTGTTCGCGTTGGGCGCCTTGCTGCTTGGGGATCTACCGTTCTACGGCCTCGGCATTCTGTTGTGTCTGGCCCACGCCGTGTGGGTTTTGCCGCGTCATATCCTGTTAAACCACCGTTCGTCGATTCGTGGCCTGCGCCGCGATGAAGACGGCTGGCAGCTATTTTGTGATGAGCGCGGCTGGCACCCTGTGCAACTGCGTCCCGACAGCCTGGCATTACCGTTGATCGTGGTGCTGCGCTATCGGGTGCAGGGAGAATGGCGGGTGCGTTCGATCTGCGTGCCCAGGGACGCGCAGGCTGCCGACGTGCATCGGCGCCTGCGGGTTCGCTTGAAGTTCAGCCGCCGTAGATGGCTGGCACCAGAATAGTGTCACGGGCCTCGGGCAGCATCTGCGGGTAGTCGAGGGTGTAGTGCAGGCCGCGGCTCTCCTTGCGCTCCATGGCAGAGCGGATCATCAGTTCCGCCACCTGCGCCAGGTTGCGCAATTCGATCAGGTCACGGCTGACTTTATAGTTGCTGTAGAACTCGTCGATCTCGTCCAGCAGCAACCGCACGCGGTGTTGAGCGCGTTGCAGGCGCTTGTTGGTGCGCACGATCCCCACGTAGTCCCACATGAAGCGGCGCAGCTCATCCCAGTTGTGGGCGATGATCACGTCTTCGTCCGAGTCGGTGACCTGGCTGGCGTCCCAGCGGGGCAGGGCGGCGGGTACCGGGATGCGGGGCAGTTGTTCGAGGATGTCGGCGGCGGCGGAGCGGGCGTAGACGAAGCATTCGAGCAGCGAGTTGCTGGCCATGCGGTTGGCGCCGTGCAGGCCGGTGAAGCTGGTTTCGCCGATCGCATACAGGCCAGGCACGTCGGTGCGGCCGTGTTGGTCGACCATGACACCGCCGCAGGTGTAATGCGCGGCCGGCACTACCGGGATCGGGCCTTTGGTGATGTCGATGTTGAACGCCAGGCAGCGCTCGTAGACGGTGGGGAAATGGGTCTTGATGAAGGCTTCGGGCTTGTGGCTGATGTCCAGGTAGACGCAGTCGATGCCCAGGCGCTTCATCTCGTGGTCGATGGCGCGAGCGACAATATCCCGCGGCGCGAGCTCAGCGCGAGGGTCGAAGCGTTGCATGAAGCGCTCGCCATTTGGCAGTTTCAGGTGCGCACCTTCACCGCGCAGGGCTTCGGTGATCAGGAAGCTCTTGGCCTGCGGGTGATACAGGCAGGTGGGGTGGAACTGGTTGAACTCCAGATTCGCGACGCGGCAGCCCGAACGCCACGCCATGGCAATGCCATCGCCGCAGGCACCGTCGGGGTTGCTGGTATAGAGATAAACCTTGGCCGCGCCGCCCGAGGCGAGAATGGTGAAGCGCGCGCCGTAGGTGTCGACTTCGCCGCTGGCGCGGTTGAGCACGTAGGCGCCGAGGCAGCGTTCGCCTGCCAGGCCCAGGCGCTTTTCGGTGATCAGGTCGACGGCTACCCGTTGTTCCAACAGCTCGATGTTGGGGCGTTGGCGGGCCTGCTCGAGAAGGGTTTTGAAAATGGCGGCACCGGTGGCGTCAGCCGCATGGATGATGCGGCGATGGCTGTGACCGCCTTCGCGGGTCAGGTGGAATTCAAATCCACCGTCGTCGCTGCCGGCATGCTCGTCGCGGGTGAAGGGCACGCCCTGGTCGATCAGCCATTGGATAGCTTCGCGGCTGTGCTCGACGGTGAAGCGTACGGCGTCTTCGTTGCACAGGCCGCCGCCGGCGTTAAGGGTGTCTTCGACGTGGGATTGCACGGTGTCAGTGTCGTCCAGAACTGCTGCGACGCCGCCCTGGGCCCAGAATGTCGAGCCGTTGGCCAGATCGCCTTTGCTCAGCACCGCAATGCGCAAGTGGCTGGGGAGCGTCAGCGCCAGGCTCAAGCCGGCCGCGCCACTACCGATCACCAGGACATCGTGTTGAAACTGTTGGCTCATTAGCAGGATTCCGCAAAAAGCGATCCAAAGGGGTGGCGCGAACAGGACGCCTGGATCGGCGAATCAAAGGGTCACACGGGCCACTAGTATATAGAGGGGGGGAGCGGCACAATAGCCGGGCATTCGTGGCAATGTGAGATTACGGTGCGCAGCTTGGGTAAAATCGGCTGGTTATTGAGACGGGAACTTTTTGCATAAGCCCTGACTCAATAGCAGGTTGCCCGAAAGCTGGGAAAACGTTGAGTTTATTGGCCCGTCGGGAGCATTGGACGCGTCAGAAAACCGGCGACAAGATTATTCGCGCAGCCGGCAATGCCCGTGCTGCGTTTTTCGTGTGTGCCAAATCAGTGCGCGCCGGAAACTTGCTTGGAGGGGGAGAACTTTTGCGAAAAGTCCGAGTCTATGTTTGCAAGCCTGATCGTTTAGTTATGCAAGCCTCCTCCAAGTACAACGAGGAGTGTTCATGCTAACCCAGGAAGAGGATCAGCAGCTGGTCGAACGCGTTCAACGCGGCGACAAGCGAGCATTTGATCTGCTAGTGCTGAAATACCAGCACAAAATTCTCGGGTTGATCGTGCGTTTTGTGCACGACACCCATGAAGCGCAGGACGTTGCACAGGAAGCCTTTATCAAGGCATACCGTGCACTTGGCAACTTCCGCGGTGATAGTGCGTTTTATACGTGGCTATACCGCATCGCCATTAACACGGCGAAGAACTATCTGGTGTCTCGCGGCCGCCGCCCACCAGACAGTGATGTAAGTTCAGAAGATGCAGAATTTTATGATGGTGATCACGGCCTCAAAGATCTCGAGTCGCCGGAGCGTGCATTGCTGCGCGACGAGATCGAAGGCACCGTTCATCGCACAATTCAGCAACTTCCAGAAGATTTACGTACGGCGTTAACTTTACGTGAATTCGATGGTCTGAGTTACGAAGACATTGCGAGCGTCATGCAGTGTCCGGTGGGGACTGTGAGGTCACGGATTTTCCGGGCCCGGGAAGCCATCGATAAAGCCTTGCAACCGTTGTTGCAGGAAAACTAAAGACAGCGGCGACAGCCAAGAGAGGAACCGCCATGAGTCGTGATGCCCTGCAGGAATCGCTGTCCGCAGTGATGGATAACGAAGCGGATGAACTGGAACTTCGTCGAGTGCTCAATGCATTTGATGATGCCGAAACCCGTGATACCTGGTCTCGTTACCAAGTCGCTCGGGCGGTGATGCACAAGGATCTTCTAATCCCTCGTCTGGATATTGCTGCGGCCGTTTCTGCTGCGCTGGCTGATGAAGCCGTTCCGGCAAAAGCTGCTCGTGGTCCATGGCGTAGCCTGGGTCGTTTGGCAGTAGCTGCTTCGGTAACTGTTGCCGTGCTGGCCGGTGTTCGCCTGTACAACCAGGACGAAATAGCCGGTGCCGAACTGGCCCAACAGACTCAGCAACCGGTCATGGCCGGTCCGCAAGTCAAAGGTCCAGCAGTGCTGGCCGGCTATAAGGAAAGCTCCGATACCACCGGTCCTATGGCTAACGGTGTACTTCAAGGGCAATCCGGCTGGCAGGATCAGCGTCTTCCAGGCTACCTGCGCCAACATGCACAGGAATCGGCTTGGAAAGGCACTGAAAGCGCTCTGCCATACGCTCGTGCAGCAAGTCTGGAAAACCGCTAAACCGTTAAGGAGCCCTATGCGCGCCATACCGCTCCTTACGCTTTTGCTCAGTGGTTGTTTTGCACTATCCGCCCATGCCGACGAAGCCCAAGACTGGCTGACTCGACTTGGGCGTGCAGAGCAGCAGCAAAGCTTCGAAGGTACGTTCGTCTACGAGCGTAACGGCAGTTTCTCTACCCACGATATCTGGCACCGTATTCAAGACGGGCATGTCCGTGAGCGGCTCTTGCAACTCGACGGATCAGCTCAGGAATTGGTGCGGGTAGACGGTCGAACCCAATGCGTCAGTGGCGCTCTGGTTGCCGGCCTGGGTAATTCGCCCGAAGCGCCATCGCGCGCCCTTGATCCGCAAAAACTCACTCAACTCTACGAATTGGCCGTCATTGGCAAATCTCGCGTGGCCGGTCGAAATGCGGTGATTATCTCGATCACGCCGCGCGATCAGTATCGGTATGGTTTCGAGTTGCACCTTGATCGTCAAACTGCGTTGCCGCTCAAATCCTTGTTACTTAATGAACAGGGACAATTGTTGGAGCGTTTCCAGTTCACTCGACTAAACACGTCGGTCGCGCTCTCTGACCGAGACTTGCAGCCCAGCGGTGATTGCGCACCTATCGCGCTTGCCAATAGCAAGTCGCCTGAAATCCCCGCCACCCATGCGTGGCACTTGGATTGGCTGCCTCCGGGTTTTCAGCTCACCAGCAGTACTGCACGCAAAGATACCCAGACCAAGTCCACTGTCGATAGCCTGATGTACGACGATGGGCTGGCACGTTTTTCGGTGTTTCTTGAGTCGACCGATGGCGCCAGCGTGAGCGAAACCCGTACTCAGCTGGGCCCGACCGTTGCCGTATCGCGCCGCTTGAACACGGTAGAGGGTGAAGTGATGGTGACCGTTGTGGGCGAAATCCCCATCGGCACTGCCGAACGCATCGCGCTGTCGGTGCGCGGTGAAAAAACCGCTGCTGCAAAGCCGTGAGTCGTTAATCCTATGTTCATCCTGACCTTTCAATGTGAGCCTGTGCTTGGTTGGAGGCTGGAAGCATGAAACTTCAGGATCAGTATTTTCACTTGCAAAAAATCCCCATGTTTTTTATAGGTCAGGGCTTGTCGGCCCTGGCCTTGTTTTGTTCGCGGAACAAAGATGTCGGTCGCAATTTTCGGCGTTTCTTGAACCCTGTCGCTCAACCCTGCTCGTCGTAACGGGAGCTGTATGTCGATACCACGTTTGAAGTCTTACCTATCCATAGTCGCCACGGTGCTGGTGCTGGGTCAGGCCGTGTCCGCGCAAGCGGCCGAATTGCCTGACTTCACCCAACTGGTGGAGCAGGCCTCGCCTGCCGTGGTGAACATCAGTACCACGCAAAAACTGCCGGATCGCAAAGTCTCGAACCAGCAGATGCCCGATCTGGAAGGCCTGCCGCCAATGCTGCGCGAGTTCTTCGAGCGTGGCATGCCGCAACAGCGTTCCCCGCGTGGCGGCGGCGGTGGCCAGCGTGAGGCACAGTCCTTGGGCTCGGGCTTCATCATCTCGCCTGACGGCTACATCCTCACCAACAACCACGTGATTGCCGACGCCGACGAGATTCTTGTGCGCCTGGCGGATCGCAGTGAGTTGAAAGCCAAGCTGATCGGCACCGACCCACGTTCCGACGTGGCCTTGCTGAAAATCGACGGCAAAGATTTGCCGGTACTGAAACTGGGTAAATCCCAGGACCTGAAAGCCGGCCAGTGGGTAGTAGCGATCGGTTCACCGTTCGGCTTTGACCATACCGTCACCCAGGGCATCGTCAGTGCCATTGGCCGCAGCCTGCCAAATGAAAACTACGTGCCATTCATCCAGACCGACGTGCCGATCAACCCGGGTAACTCCGGCGGTCCGCTGTTCAACCTGGCGGGAGAAGTGGTCGGGATCAACTCGCAGATTTATACCCGCTCCGGTGGCTTCATGGGGGTGTCCTTTGCTATTCCGATTGACGTGGCCATGGACGTTTCCAACCAGCTCAAGAGCGGTGGCAAGGTCAGCCGTGGCTGGTTGGGCGTAGTGATCCAGGAAGTGAACAAGGACCTGGCTGAGTCGTTCGGTCTCGATAAGCCGGCCGGTGCCCTGGTCGCCCAGATCCAGGACGACGGCCCGGCTGCCAAAGGTGGCCTGCAAGTCGGTGACGTGATCCTGAGCATGAATGGCCAACCGATCATCATGTCGGCTGACCTGCCGCACTTGGTCGGTGCACTCAAGGCCGGCAGCAAAGCCAAGCTGGAAGTGATTCGTGACGGCAAGCGCCAGACCGTTGAGCTGACCGTTGGTGCGATCCCGGAAGAGGGCGCCACCCTGGACGCTCTGGGCAACGCCAAACCGGGCGCCGAGCGCAGCAGCAATCGCCTGGGCATTGCCGTGGCTGAGCTGACTGATGAGCAGAAGAAAAGCTTCGACCTTAAAAGTGGCGTAGTGATCAAGGAAGTGCAGGACGGCCCTGCCTCTCTGATTGGCCTGCAGCCAGGTGACGTGATCACTCACCTGAACAATCAGGCCATCGACTCCACCAAGCAGTTCACCGACATCGCCAAGGCGCTGCCGAAGAACCGTTCGGTGTCGATGCGTGTCTTGCGTCAAGGGCGTGCGAGCTTCATTACCTTCAAGCTGGCCGAGTAACTTCCAGGCCAATAAAAAGCCCCGCGAAAGCGGGGCTTTTTTGTGGGCGATGTATTTAGCTCATCATTCCTTTTACCAAGCGTTCCTGCTCGATCAGCTCACGCTGGCGCGCGTCGATACGAGAGGACAGCGGGAAGTTGTTGCCGGCCCGGCGCTTGGCAAAATCCAGTTGCTGAATGGCCTGCTGGAAGTCGCCTACCAATGCAAAGTACTCGGCGCGGGCTTGATGCAAGCCAATGATGTTGCCGGACAGGCCGCGTGTCTCGGCGACCTGGTACCAGACGTCGGGGTCATCGGGACGGGATTTGAGCAACGCATCCAACGCTTTCTCCGCATCGGCGGTTCGGTTCTGCTTAAGCAACAAGTCCACGCGCACCTGGTTGAGCGGGTAGTTGCCGGGGTACTGGGTGAGCATCCGGTCAGTGCGTTGCTGGGCATCCGGCAAGCGGTTGTTGGTGATGTCCAGCTCGATTTGCGCCAGGTTGTACGTGATGTCATTGGGCGCCTTGGCCAGCAGCGGTGCCAGGGTTTCCCGCGCTTCCTTGAGTTGAGTGCCCTTGATCTGGGCGATGGCCAGGCCATAGCGAGCCACATCGTTTTTAGGGTTCTCGTCCAACTGCGCCTGGAAGCGTTTGGCCGCAAGACCGGGCGTATCCTCGTATTGCAACTGCACGCGCGCGCGAATCAGTTGATAGCGCAGGCTGTCTTCCTTGCCGCCGGGTTTGGCTTGCTCGGCGCGGTTACGGGTGTCGGCGATCCGTGATTCGGTAACCGGGTGAGTCAGCAGGAACTCCGGTGGCTTGGCGTCGAAGCGATATTGACGCATCAGTCGTTCGAACATGGTCGGCATGGAGCGCGGGTCGTAACCGGCTTTTTCCAGGTTAAGAATGCCGATACGATCAGCCTCCTGTTCGTTCTGACGGGAGAACCGGCGTTGCTCCTGGATGGCTGCCGCCTGGCTGCCGGCAATCGCGGCAATGCCGGCATCACCCGCACCCGCTGCCGCAGCGATGATGCCGCCGAGCAAAGCGGCCATCATCGGGATCTGCATGCGCGACTGCGCTTCCACACCGCGGGCGAAGTGGCGCTGGGACAAGTGAGCCAATTCGTGGGCGAGTACCGAAGCATATTCGCCTTCGGTTTGCGCGTTGAGGAACAAACCGCCGTTGACCCCGACAATCCCACCGGGGGCGGCAAAGGCGTTGAGTTGTGGGCTGTTGATCAGGATGAACTCCAGGCGCCGGTCATTGACCTGACTGGTCTCCACCAGCTTGTACACGCTGGTTTCCACGTAATCCTTGAGTTGTGGGTCATTGAGTTGCGAGACCTGGCCGCGCAGGTAGGCAAGCCAAGCACGGCCCAACTGGTATTCCTGTTGTGGCGAGACAATGGCAGAACTGGCGTCGCCAAGTGACGGCAGGTCGTCAGCGAAGCCCGGAGAGGCCAGCAGGCAGGCCAGCGTCAGCAGGGTAGGGCGCAAAAAAGTCATGCACAGAGCCTTTCGACAAAGAGCTTACTGTAGCCGGACACTGAGCTTCGGACCAGATATTCTAAGCACCCCAAACGCGTGCCCGGAGTAAAACCATGACCGACGCTGTAGCCTTTGATGCCGAACTCGATGCCAGCGGCCTCAATTGCCCGTTGCCGTTGCTTAAGGCCAAGCTGGAACTCAATCGATTGGCCAGCGGCGCAGTGCTCAAGGTGATCGCCACGGACGCAGGCTCCCAGCGTGATTTCCGCACGTTTGCCAAGTTGGCTGGCCACACCCTGTTGCATGAAGAAGATGCCGCCGGTGTATACCGCTATTGGTTGCGCAAGGCCTGAACCGTTTGCCCCTACCGCCCGAGGTTGATTGATGTTCAAAGTGTTACGAGACTGGATTCAGCGCTACTTCTCCGATGAAGAAGCCGTGGTGCTGGCGGTCCTGCTGTTCCTGGCCTTTACCGCCGTACTCACCTTGGGCGGCATGTTGGCACCGGTGCTGGCTGGGATGGTGTTGGCGTACCTGATGCAAGGCCTGGTCACCACGCTGGAGCGTATGCGTTTGCCGGGCGGGGTCGCGGTAGGGTTGGTGTTTGCGTTGTTCATGGGGTTGTTGGTGGTGTTCATCGTGGTGGTTCTGCCGTTGCTGTGGCATCAGCTGATCACGTTATTCAACGAGTTGCCGGGCATGCTCGCCAAGTGGCAATCGCTGTTGCTGCTGTTGCCAGAGCGCTATCCGCACCTGGTGTCGGACGAGCAGGTGCTGCAGGCCATCGAAGTGGCGCGCGGCGAGATCGGAAAGTTCGGGCAATGGGCGCTGACCTTTTCCCTGTCCAGTCTGCCGTTGCTGGTCAACATCATGATCTATCTGGTGCTGGTGCCGATCCTGGTGTTCTTCTTTCTCAAGGACCGCGCGATGATCGGCCGCTGGGTGAGCGGTTACCTGCCGCGTGAGCGAGCGCTGATTACCCGGGTGGCGGAGGAAATGAACCGGCAGATTGCCAATTACATCCGCGGCAAGGTCATTGAGATCGTCATCTGCGGGGGCGTCACCTACATCGCTTTCGTCGCGCTCGGCCTGAACTACGCGGCATTGCTGGCGTTGCTGGTGGGTGTGTCGGTGGTGGTGCCCTACGTCGGCGCGGTGGTGGTAACGGTGCCGGTGATGTTGATTGCGCTGTTCCAGTGGGGCTGGAGTGATCAGTTCATCTACTTGATGGCGGTGTACGGCATTATCCAGACCCTGGACGGAAACGTACTGGTGCCGCTGCTGTTCTCGGAGGCTGTCAACCTGCATCCGGTGGCGATCATCTGTGCGGTGTTGTTGTTTGGCGGGCTGTGGGGGTTTTGGGGTGTGTTCTTTGCGATTCCCCTGGCGACACTGTTCAAGGCCGTACTGGATGCGTGGCCGCGGCAAGAACCGGCGGTGGCGCCTTTGTTGTAACGATGGGGGCGAACACCCGGTGTTCGCCCCAACGATTCAAGCCTTGCTCAGCGCCTGCGCCGCCGCCAAAACGGCGTCCACATGCCCTGGCACTTTCACGCCACGCCATTCCTGACGCAGCACGCCGTCCTTGTCGATCAAGAAGGTGCTGCGATCAACGCCCAGGTATTCCTTGCCGTAAAGCTTCTTCAGTTTGATCACATCAAACAACTGGCAAACCGCCTCGTCCTTGTCGCTGATCAGCTCGAAGGGAAATTCCTGCTTGGCCTTGAAGTTTTCGTGGGACTTCACGCTGTCGCGCGACACGCCAAACACCTCGGTGTTGGCGGCCTTGAACGCTGCGTACTGGTCCCGAAAGCCCTGGCCTTCGGTGGTGCAGCCCGGCGTGCTGTCTTTCGGATAGAAGTAGATCACCACTTGCTTGCCCTTGAGGGCTGCGAGGCTGAAAGTCTGGCCGCTGGTGGCCTGGGCTTCGAAATCGGCCACGGGTTTATCGATGACTACCGGCATGGATAGATACTTCCTTACATTGGGTTCTGTGGGCGCCATGGCTCGATCAAGGCGTCGAGGTTCAGGGCATCGGCGAAATCCAGGAACTGGTCACGCAACCAACTGATCTGCACGCCCGCCGGCAAGGTCACGGTAAACGTGGCGTTGAGCATGGTGCCGCCGGTCTGTGGCGCCTGATAGGTGTCGCAGGTCAGGTTCTCGAGCTCGACGTTGTGGTCGATAAAGAACTGGCACAGTTCGTTGACGATGTCCGAACGGTAAGCCGAGCTGACGTATGCCACATAAGGCAGAGCCTGCGGGCGGTTTTCCAGTGCGGCGCTGCGCACTACGTTGACGGTGAAGTCATGCTTCTTGGCCAGGCCCGGCAGGCCGGTTTCCAGACGCGCCAAGGCGTCCCAGGTGCCGGAAATCTGCAGCACCAGCGCGCTGCACTCGCCATGGCGCGTGAGGCGGGAGGTTACGACGGCGCAGCGGTTTTCATGGCTGGCGCGGCACAGGACGTTGGTCAGCTCCATGGGGTTGGCGCCGAGGGCACTGATAACAAGGAATTGTTCGCGAACTGTGGGGGTGGACATGCAGCCTTCCTAAAACGATGAGCGGTCGATACGGTCAGGGCTGTATCGATCAAAGGATGAAGGGTAGCGAAAACCGCCGCCAAGGGATAGGAGGTGGCGTTTTCATTGCGTGATCGGTCTGATTTCAGCGTGCTTCAAGGCACGCTTTGACCCAATGATGGCATTGCCCATCGTTTAGTTGCCCCAGAACGCATCCTCAGGCGGTACTTCGCTTGTACAAGCATCTTGGCGCCAGTACCATTACGGCTCTCTTTTTCCGGCAGGAGCGGTTGCATGATTGCGGGCAGTATGGTGGCACTGGTCACACCCATGGATGCACAAGGTCATCTCGACTGGGATAGCCTGGGCAAACTGGTGGACTTCCACCTGCAAGAGGGCACCAACGCCATTGTGGCGGTCGGCACCACAGGTGAGTCGGCCACACTGGATGTGGAAGAACACATCCAGGTGATCGAATTCGTGGTCAAGCGCGTCGCGGGCCGTATCGCCGTGATCGCCGGTACGGGCGCCAACTCGACGCGTGAAGCGATCGAGCTGACCAAAAACGCCAAAAAAGCCGGCGCCGATGCCTGCTTGCTGGTGACCCCGTACTACAACAAGCCGACCCAGGAAGGCCTGTACCAGCACTTTCGCACCATTGCCGAAGCCGTTGATATCCCGCAGATCCTCTACAACGTACCCGGCCGCACAGCCTGCGACATGAAGGCCGAGACCGTGATCCGCCTGTCCACCGTGCCGAACATCATTGGCATCAAAGAAGCCACTGGTGACCTGCAGCGCGCCAAGGACATCCTGGCCGGCGTGAGCAGCGACTTCCTGGTGTATTCCGGTGACGACGCCACGGCTGTCGAGCTGATCCTGCTGGGGGGCAAAGGCAACATCTCGGTGACCGCCAATGTCGCCCCGCGCGCCATGAGCGAGCTGTGCGCCGCCGCCATCGCCGGTGATGCCGTGACCGCCCGCGCGATCCACGAGAAGCTGATGCCGCTCAACAAGACACTGTTTATTGAATCCAACCCTATTCCCGTGAAATGGGCGCTGTTTGAGATGGGCTTGATGCCGGACGGTATCCGTCTGCCGCTCACCCGGCTCAGCGAAGCCTGTCACGAACCGCTGCGACAGGCCCTGCGCCAGTCCGGCGTCCTGGTTTAATTGAGGAAGCACTACGCATGAAGCGATTGGCCGGACTTTCCGCACTTGCCTTGATTATCTCCAGCACCAGTGGCTGCGGTTGGATTTGGGGCCCGGATGGTTACTTCCGTGACCGCGGCAGCGATTACCTGGAAGCACAAGCAACCAAACCGATGCAACTGCCGCCGGACGTCAATGTCGCCAAGCGCCTTGACCCGTTGCTGCCTATCCCGCGCAACGTTGCCGACGACACCACCAAGGGTGAATACGTGGTGCCACGTCCACAGCCGATCTCGGCCGTGGCTGACGCCAGCGACTACAGCCTGCAGAAGAGCGGCGACAACCGCTGGATTATCGCCCAGCGCCCACCTGCCGAAGTCTGGCCGGTGGCGGTGCAGTTCTTCCAGGACAACGGTTTTCGCATTGACCAGCAACGCCCGCAGACCGGTGAATTCACCACTGCCTGGCAGCGCAGCAGCGAACTGTCCGCCAACATGGCCCAGCGCCTGCAGGCCGGCGGTGTAGCCGCCGACAGCGAAGCCCGTGTGCGTGTGCGCATCGAGCCGGGCGTGCAGCGCAACACCAGTGAAGTCTACGTGGTCAGCGCCGAGCGTCCTGCCGGCAGCACCGCCGCTGTCGATTTCACCCCACGTTCGGTCAACATGGGCGTGGACGCCGCGCTGGTCGACGAGATGCTGGCCAGCATGAGCCGTATCTCCGAGAAGGGCGGTTCGGTGTCGCTTCTCGCTGCGCGTGATTACGACACGCCTAACCGCGTCAGCCTCACCGAGGACGGCAGCGGCAACGTGGTGCTGAACCTGGGTGAAGACCTCGACCGCGCCTGGGCCAGTGTCGGCCGCGCGTTGGAGAAAGGCCCATGGCGCGTTGAAGACATCAACCGTAGCTTGGGTCTGTACTACATCAACGTGGCTGAAAAAGCCGAGAAGAAAGACGACGAGCCAGGTTTCTTCGGCAAACTGTTCGGCAGCAAGCCGACCAAGGAAGAAGTCGAAACCCGCGCCGAGCGCTACCAGATTCGTTTGAGCAAAGTGGGCGAAAGCGTGCAAGTCACCGTCGAGAAAAACATCAACACCGTTGCGCCGGCTGAAACAGCGCGCAAAGTGTTGGGCGTGATTCAGGACAACCTGGGCTGATCCAATGCGTTTTGCCGTTCTCGGCAGCGGTAGCCAAGGGAACGGCACGCTGGTCGCCCACGACGACACGTACGTGCTGGTGGATTGTGGTTTCTCGTTAAAAGAAACCGAGCGGCGCCTGCTGCGTCTGGGGGTTCACCCCGCGCAGCTGAGCGCGATTCTAGTGACCCACGAACATGCCGACCACGTGCATGGCGTGGGTTTACTGTCTCGGCGCTACAATCTTCCGGTGTACCTGAGTCGCGGCACACAGCGCGGGATGCGCAAACCCATAGAACCTGCAGGTTTCCTGGCCGGTGGCGAACAGCTGCAGATTGGTGCGTTGAGCATCGATGTGATTGCCGTTGCGCATGACGCCCAAGAGCCCACGCAGTACGTATTCAGCGACGGGGAGCGACGTTTTGGCGTGCTCACCGACCTGGGTTCCTACTGTTCCAAGGTGCTGGACGGATACCGCAACCTCGATGCATTGATGATCGAGTCCAACCACTGCCGAGACTTGCTGGCGCGCGGTCATTATCCGTACTTCCTCAAGCAGCGGGTGGGCGGCGAGCTGGGACATTTGAATAACCACCAGGCGGCGTACCTGGTGTATGAGTTGGGCTGGCAAGACCTGCAGCACTTGGTCCTGGCCCACCTGAGCAGCAAGAACAACCTGCCGCAGCTGGCCCGGCAATGTTTTGTCGACACCCTCGGGTGCGACCCGGACTGGCTGCAACTGGCCGATCAAGATTCAGGGCTCGACTGGCGACACATCGCCTAGCCCACCATTTAGCAAGCGGAGCCCATCATGGAAAAACGTGAAGAACTCTACCGCGGCAAAGCCAAGTCGGTGTACAAGACCGACGACGCCAACCGCCTGATCCTGCTGTTTCGCAACGACACCTCGGCGTTCGACGGCAAGCGCATCGAACAGCTTGACCGCAAAGGCATGGTGAACAACAAGTTCAACGCCTTCATCATGCAGAAACTTGAAGCGGCCGGCATTCCGACCCAATTCGACAAGCTGCTGGGCGACAACGAATGCCTGGTCAAGAAGCTCGACATGATTCCGGTTGAATGCGTCGTGCGTAACTACGCCGCCGGCAGCCTGGTCAAGCGTCTGGGCGTGGAAGAGGGCCTCAAGCTCAACCCTTACACGTTTGAGCTGTTCCTGAAGGACGACGCCAAGGGCGACCCGTTCATCAACGAATCCCACGTCGTGGCATTCGGTTGGGGCACCGCTGAGCAACTGGCACGCATGAAAGAACTGTCGCTGAAGGTCAACGAGGTGTTGAGCAAACTGTTCGACGACGCTGGCCTGCTGCTGGTGGACTTCAAGCTGGAATTCGGCGTATTCCACGACGGCTCCATCGTCCTGGGCGACGAATTCAGCCCGGACGGCTGCCGCCTCTGGGACAAAGACACCAAGAAGAAGATGGACAAAGACCGCTTCCGCCAGGGCCTCGGTGACGTTATCGAAGCTTACGAAGAAGTCGCCAATCGTCTCGGCGTACCGCTTTAATCGACGCAAGCATCTGATAGCACGGAAAAAAATCGCTTTTGGGGTTTGCTTCCGCGAAACACACTGTTATGATGCGCGCCGTTGGAGAGATGCCAGAGTGGCCGAATGGGACGGATTCGAAATCCGTTGTACCTTCACCGGTACCTAGGGTTCGAATCCCTATCTCTCCGCCATTACATAGAAAAAGCCCCGTAGCTGAATAAGCTACGGGGCTTTTTTGCGTTGGCTTATAAATCGGCCGCAGGCTCAATCGCTCAGTTGCTTTCCGGTAAACCTGATCACGATCTGGTTTATCAACGGCCGCTCCAGCGACGGTGATTTTCTGATCAGCCACCTGAAAAATTAGCCTGGCTGCTGCGTCGCTTGAGCTGTAGCCATCAGGCATCCCATGTAGGCGATTAGCGTCAATCCGGAGATCTTCAGTATTTACGCGTGAGCAACTGACGAACGGTATCGCCAAGTTTTGCCATTCCTTCAATGGCTTGATCTTCCTCGGTCATCAGAACACCCGAGGACAACTGCCACCCAATCCTGTTTGAGGGTAGAGATTAGTAACTTCTTCGTAGCGTGTAGTTACATCGTGAAAAGGCTAATCCCCGACCTACCGATGCGCTCAACGCCATTTATGACGACGACAGTGCGCTGAAATCAGAAGTCTCAGATTTTTCTGAGAACCGGACGCGTCCTACACGTGCATCCTTGATCGCTGTAATAGTCTACTCAGCCGATTGATTGAGTACGAGAAGGTTACCCATGGCGAACACTGGTTATATGTCGATCACCGGTAAGGTTCAAGGATTGATTTCAGCGGGTTGTTCAAGTCAGGAATCGATAGGTAATAAGTGTCAGCCGGGCCATTTAGATGAAATCATGGTGCTCTCATACAGCCATAACATGGCGAATATTGGCAACGTGAACAAGCCGACGCATCGCCCAATTGTGCTCACAAAAAATGTTGATAAATCGTCACCCTTACTCGCTCAAGCGCTTTCAAGTAGAGAGGAGATTGAATGTACGATTAACTTTTATCGAATATCTTCCTTTGGACAGCAGCAAAAGTTTTACTCAATCTCCATTGAAGGCGGTGTTATCACAGACCTGACGCTGGATATGCCGCATGTCATTTTACAAAACGATGCCGAACCACAGGAACATCTAGCGATTCGTTATCGGAGCATCACGTGGGCTCACCACCTTGCTGGCACAACAGGCTATAGCGCTTGGGGAGGCGATGAGTGAAACCGTTAACTGACAGAACGGATGGCGATAGGTCCGGCACTTGTGATTTTTGGCAGGTCAGTCGTGCTGGGAGCATTCTGGCTAACCAGGCGTGTACCGTGAGCGCGCGGCATATCAAAAATGGTGTGTTGCGGTTGCAATTCAATCGTGAAGTGGCGTACTACGCGAGAAGTATTGTCCA
Source organism: Pseudomonas sp. HT11 (assembly GCF_044875395.1). Lineage (NCBI taxonomy): Bacteria > Pseudomonadati > Pseudomonadota > Gammaproteobacteria > Pseudomonadales > Pseudomonadaceae > Pseudomonas > Pseudomonas sp. HT11. The sequence continues at coordinate 1,624,217 of NZ_CP173217.1, forward strand.
CGATGTGGAGCAGGGTAAAAAGTCCCCAGAGCAGGGTCTTAGGGACTTGGAAAACGAACAAAAAAGCCTGTTTGACCAGTCAATGGAGATCTCTCGACAGGGTATTGGGGTGATTGCAGGTGCACTGCAATTCGCGGCCGGAGCAGGGATCTGTTACGGGTCTATCGGTACGCTATGTGTGGTCCCTGGAGTGCCGTTGATGGCGCACGGAGCCAATAATGTCTATGAGGGTGGACGTAATTTGTGGGAACGCCGCTCGGACACTCAGGGGCCGGTGCGCAAGGTGTACCACCAAGTTGCTAAAGCAATGGGCGGTGGTGAGTTTGAAGGGAATATGGCGTATGGAGGCGGCGATTTATTGATGTCAGTGTACGGTGTGGCCAGGTTGGTTTTAAAGCCTGATTCTTGGCGTCTGTTTCGTTATGTTCGTAGTGATTATCAACGTGGATATGTCGAGGCTAGTAAATTCACCTTGGCTTTTGATGCGTTTGCTGATGGAATTACAATAAATAATATGAATAGAGATATAAAGAATAATGAGTAGTGATAATATTTTTTTGACATTTGTTTATTTTATGATTTCTGTTTTGGGGTTCTTGTGTTTTTATTTAATTAGCAGGCATCTTTCTGGTGATAACTTTAAAGAGAAATGGTTTTGGCTGTGCTTTGCTGGCGTTCTACTTTGGGGGGCGGTGCAATATAACGTAGCTAGCCACGGATCCATTTTATTTTTTTCGTCCCCTCTGGAGTTTCTTGTTAGTAACTATTGGATTCGGTGGATTGCATTCATCAGTGCTATCCTTCAAGCGACATGTATTCCTAGCAAAACAATGCACAAGCCAAGCGCTGGTGGATCTACTTGAACATAATTTCCCGGCGGATAAACACGGCAGATTCTGTCTAACATCTAAAACTAAAAAAGCCTGCTGAGCTCAACGCCCAGCAGGCTTTTCAGTTATTCCTCCCTGGTCAGCCGGGCTGCGCCACCAAGCTGTTGCTCACATTGCGCCCCAGTACCAACACCGTCACAAACCCACAGCCGACCAACGCCGTCGCCAAACTCAACAACACCGCGCTACCCATCTGATCGACGATCCGTCCGCCAAAGAACGAACCCAAGGCAATGATCACTTGGAACAAGGCAACAAACAGGGGCATGCCGCGTTCGACATCCTTGGGTGCCACCACAAACATCCAGATACTGGCGCAGGCCGGGAAGGCGCCGAAGGCGAAGCCCCACAGCCCGATCAACATCGCGGCGCCGGTCATGCCGGTGGCGAAGTAGGGGAACAGCGCGGTGCTGGTGCCGATCATCAGCGCGACCAGCAGCAAGGTGTAACGGACGCTGCGGTTGGCAGCGAAACCGGCAAAGACATTGCCCATCACCCCGGCCACACCATAAAGCAGCAGCAGTGAGCCAATCGTCGGGCCGTCAAAGCCGGAGCTGTTTTTGAAGAAGGGCGCCACATAGGTGTAAGCCGCAAAGTGCGCCAGCCCGATCAGCAACACGGCGATCAACCCGACCCGTGCTTGTGGGTTGATGAACAAGGCCGGCAGGTCGCGGACCTCAATGGCTTTTTCCGGGGTAAGGCGTGGCAGCAGGAGGACCTGCGCCAGCAACACCGGCACGCCCACCAGCGCGGTCACCAGAAAGGTCATGCGCCAGCCCATCAGGCCACTGAGCCAGGTGCCAACGGGCACGCCAAGTACGGTGGCCAGCGTCACCCCCATCATGATGATTGACGTGGCCTTCGCTACGCCCACACCCTTGGGTGCCAGGCGCCCGCTGAGGGCGATTGCCGTCGCCCAGAAGCCGCCGATGCTGATGCCCAGCAGTACGCGGCCGAACAACAGCACGCTGAAATCGCTGGCGTAGGCCACCACCGAGTTGGCGATGATCATGATCAGCGTCAGGCCGATCAGCAGGTAACGGCGGTCCATGGCGCCAATGCTGACAGACAGCAACGGCGCGGCGAGGGCGGCCATGATGCCGGGCAGGGTCACCATCAGGCCGGCGTGGCCGGCGCTGATGCCGAGGTCGCTGGCAACGTCGTTGAGTACGCCCACCGGCAGAAACTCACTGGTCACCAGGGCGAAGGCGCCCACGGCGACTGAGAGAATCGCCAGCCACTGCTGTTTGACACTCTGTTGATTATGTTCGGGAAGGCCGCTGGGAGCCGGGCTGGCGCTTGGCATGGTATTGGGTTCCATAGGGACATGTCGCCTGAAGCAGGCGAGGGGAAGGGAGAGTGGAGGCGATTATAGGAAGCGGGTCGGGCAATCACACAGGCGAGCGTTTCGATAATAACCATCAGTGCAATTGATTAGACGCCTTACATCACGCTTGCGCCTTTCGTACCGGTTTCCCAAACGTTGCCTACAGGCAGCGCGTTGCGACCCGTTCTGCAACTCACTATCGTGGTCCAGCGATTTTCAGGTAGGAAATCCCACCCAGCAAAGGACCTGCATCATGAGCAAAAACACCAAGAAAACCTCCGGCAAGATGGCCACTTTGGCGGCGCAAACCCTCAATAATCCAATCGCCTCGGCCCTTGCCAAAAGCCTTGCCGCGTCGGCGTTGGCCCAGAGCGGTACAGACAAGCAGACGAGCGCCGAGATGGAGGAGAAAGCAGCGAAGGCGCTTCAGAGCGATAAATACAGCGACCAGACCAAATCCCTCGCTGCCTCGGTCCTCTCCCAGGCCAATAGAGAACGCGGAAGCTGAGTTAACAACGCCGCCAAGGCACAAGCCCTGTAGCTAAACACGCTACGGGGCTTTTTCGTTTCCGGCGTTTTGTCCCAGCAGCTTGAAGCGGGCTTAAACCACGAACTTCGCAATCATCGTGTTCAGGTCAACCGCCAGGCGCGAGAGCTCCTGACTGGCGGCGGTGGTCTGGTTGGCCCCGGCGGCCGTCTGGGCCGACAGATCGCGGATATTCGTCAGGTTGCGATCCACCTCCCGGGCCACTTGCGCCTGCTCTTCGGAAGCGCTGGCGATGATCAGGTTGCCTTCGGTGATGCGCGTGATCGCATGGGTGATGCGCTCCAGCGACTCGCCCGCACAGTGGGCCACGGTCAGTGTCGAGCGCGCGCGTTCATTGCTGCTGTGCATCACCGATACCGCCTGGGTCGAACCCTTCTGCACCCCGCTGACCATCTGCTCGATTTCCTGGGTCGACTGCTGGGTTCGATGTGCCAGGGCCCGGACTTCGTCGGCCACCACGGCAAAACCGCGTCCGGCCTCGCCGGCGCGGGCGGCTTCAATGGCCGCGTTCAGCGCCAGCAGGTTGGTTTGTTCGGCAATGGCGCGAATCACGTCCAATACTTTGGTGATGTCTTGGACACTGTCGGCCAGGCTCTGGATTTCTTCGGTCGCCGACGTCACTTCCTCGGCCAGCAAAGAAATCGATTCCACGGTGTCCATCACGTGGCTGCGACCGTTGCCTGCCATGGCATCACCGTCTCGGGAGGCGTCGGCAGTGCTGATGGCGTTGCGTGCGACCTCATCCACCGCAGCGGTCATCTGGTTGACCGCTGTGGCGGCCTGTTCGATTTCACCGTTCTGTTCGTGCAAGGCCCGTGTGGATTCCTCAGTGACCGCCGAGAGTTCTTCCGCCGCGGACGCCAGTTGATTGGACGAGTCGGTAATCTGGTGGATGGTTTCGCGAAGGTCCGACTGCATGGTTTCCAGCGCACGCAGCAACTGCCCAGGCTCGTCGTTGCCGTCCACCACAATCGACACAGTCAGGTCACCCTTGGCCACTTGCTCGGCGATACGCACCGCCTGGTGCAAGGGCAGCACGATGCTGCGGGTAAACAGCGTGGCCAGCAGTGCGGTGAGGAATGTCGCCAGTGCCATGGCGATGAATACCCATTTCACTGCGCCGTGGTACGTGGCGTCGGAGCTCGTGGCCGCGTCGTCGGCTTCCTGAATATTGATCGACAGCAGGTTCGCCAGCTCGGTCCCAAGCTTGTCGCCCAGGGCGATCAGTTCGCCATTGAGCAGCGCGATAAATTTTTCGCGCCTCACCGAATAACCTGCGCCGCTGCGGTGTTCACCTCACAGACCACCCAGGGAACGCCCATGAACCGCCATGCCGACCGCTACGACCGCCTGACCCGCACTTTGCACTGGCTCACCGCCGCCGTGGTGATCTTCATGTTTGCCAGTGCGCACATCTGGGAAAACCTCGAAAAGGGCACGCCGCTGCGCAAGGGTCTGCAATCGGTACATATCTCGCTCGGCATCGCCATGGCCCTATTGATCGTCGTGCGGATTGTATGGCGTGTGTTCGGCGGCAATCGCCCGAAGGCCGACAGTCACCCAACGCTTAACCTGTTCGCAAAAATGGCGCATGGTTGCCTGTACCTGTTGTTGCTCGCGCAGATTGCCCTGGGCTTTGTGTTTCGCTGGGCTCAAGGCGAACCCTTCAACTTTTTCGGACTGTTCGCGGTTCCTGCGCCTTTCGTGATCGATCACGAATGGCGCGGCACCCTTGGCGGCCTGCATAACAATGTGGCCTGGGCGATCATCCTGCTGGCGGGCCTGCATGCCGTGGCTGCGCTCTGGCATCACTATGTACTGGGCGACGGCACGCTGCGCCGCATGCTGCCGGGTTCACGCAATGTGTTTCAAAAGTGATGTTTCCTCCCTATCGCTACGGAGCATGACCGCCATGAAAAACCGTCACCCACACCCCGTCACTTACCGCACCGCGCTGTTCTACGGCGCGTGCCTGGCTGCCGCTTTACTCGCGGGCCAGGCCCATGCCTCCGGTGACGAGTCGGCACCGCCCAAGCCCAATTGCCCCAAAGGCCAGGTCTGGGACACCAAGACCGCAAAATGCGTGCTGCAAACCAGCAAAGCCACCTCGGATGCCGACCGCACCGATTACGCCTACCGCCTGGCCAAAGATGGGCGCTACGACGAGGCCCTGGCCTTGCTCGACACCCTGCAAAACCCGAACACCGCCAAGGCCCTCAACTACCGCGGTTACGCCACGCGCAAGCTTGGGCGTACCGATGAAGGCATCGGTTATTACCTGAAGTCGGTCGCGCTCGATCCCAACTACGCCCAGGTTCGCGAATACCTGGGTGAGGCTTACGTGATCAAGGGCCGCGTCGACCTGGCGCAGGAGCAGTTGGTGAAAATCAAAGCCCTGTGCAGCACCACCTGCGAAGAATACGAAGACCTGGCCGAAGCGATTGCCGCTGCGCCACAGGCTTGAATCCACTGAGTGCGCGAGCAGGGGGCAGCCATTACCCACGAGGCTGAATTTCGTCGCGAGTTAGGCCTGCTGTTGCCGCGTTTGTGGCGATACGGGTGGGTGTTGTCGCGCCAAAAGCACCTGGCCGAAGATCTCGTGCAGGCCACTTGTGTCCGCGCGCTGGAGCGTGCCGGCCAGTTCGCGGCCGGCACGCGGTTGGACCGTTGGCTGCTGGCGATCATGCATTCCATCTGGCTCAACGAAGTGCGCTCGCAACGGGTGCGTCAGGGCCAGGGTTTTGTTGATGCGGAGCAGGCGTTGTCCTTCGATGGCGAACGCCAGGCGCAGGAGCAGGTATTGGCCGCGCAGGTGATCAAACGCGTCAACGGCTTGCCCGAGGCGCAGCGCGAAACGGTGTTTCTGGCGTATGTCGAAGGGCTTTCCTACAAGGAAATTGCCGAGGTACTGCGTATTCCCGTGGGCACCGTAATGAGCCGGCTGGCGGCCGCGCGTTTGAAGCTGGCCGAGACCGCCCCTGCAAAAAACCGGCAGGATCAAGCCAGCGGAGCACAACGATGACGCACACAACCCCAGTGTCCGATGAACTGTTGGTGGCTTACCTGGATGGCGAACTGGAGGCTGGGCAGCATCGGCTTATCGCCGATCAGGTCAGCACTGACCCGGCACTTGCCGCACGCCTTCAGGCCTTGCAGTGCGCCGATTTACCCTTCAAGGCCGCGTTCGACGCGGTGCTGGACCAAGCCCCCGGCGAACGCCTGCAGGCCATGCTCAACGCGCTGCCCCCGGTACAGGCGCCCACCTTGAGTCGCCGGCGTTTTCTGGCTGTGGCGGCGGGGTTTGCCGTGGCCGGTGTGGTCGCCGACCGCGTGTTCATGAGCTGGCCACGGGCGGAGTCCGGCCAAGGCTGGCGCGCCTCGGTTGCCGAGTACATGGCCTTGTACACGCCGCAGACCCTGGAAAACCTCAGCGCCGACCCCGCGTTGCAGGCCGCCCAACTGCGTTCCGTGGGCGCACAACTGGGCCTGCCGTTAACCGCTCGCGCGGTAGACCTGCCCGGCGCCGAGTTTCGGCGTGCGCAGATCCTCGATTATGACGGTGTCCTGATCGGTCAACTGACCTACCTGGACCCGCGCCACGGGCCATTGGCCTTGTGCATAACGATTAGCAAAAAAGGCGCGCAGCCCGTCGCGACCGAGCAGCGCCGAGGCCTGAATGTGGTGTATTGGGCCAACCTGTCCCATGGGTTCATGCTGATCGGTAGAAACCCTGTCGACGATTTGCAGGCCATGGCTGGCAGCGTCGAGCGGGCGTTGGCGGGTTGAAGTCAGTGACTGGCATCCTCAGCAGCACCCGCCAGCCGAGCCGAAAGACGCTCGATAAACACCGTCTCCGCCCGGCTCATCTTCTGCTCGCGATTCCACAGCAGGTGAATGTCCACATCGGCGATCCCGTCATCCGGCGGTAGCCGCCACAGCAGCCCGTGCTTTACATCGTCGGCCACCACATGAATCGGCAAACAGCCCAAGCCAAAACCGGCAATCACCAGGCGCCGCACCTCTTCCAGGCTTGACGACGACGCCACGATGCGCCCGCTGAACCCTTGCTGGTCACGAAAGATCGTCAGCGGCGACAACATGCCGCCAATCTGGTCGCTGGTAAAACTGACAAAATTCTCCGACTGCAAATCGCCTTCCGCCAAGCCGCTGCGCCCAAACAGCGGATGGTGACGCCCGCAAAAAAACGCATAGCGCTGGCTCAGGAACAGGTGCTGTTCCAGGCGTGGCTGTGGCCGGCGATTAAGGCTCAGGCCCAGGGTTGCGGTTTTTTCCAGCAGGGCGGCGACGATGTCCGAGCTGCGCATCACTTCAACCTCCAGGTCCACGCGCGGATGCTCACGGTGAAAGGCGGCGAGGAAGTCGTCGAAGGTCTCGGAGTTGATCCGGCTGATCATCAGCAAACGCACTTTGCCGAGCACTTCATCGCCGGGTTTTTGCAGCGCATTGCTCATCTGCGACACCTGGCCATACATCTCGCCGGCGATGGTGAAGATCTGTTCACCCGCTTCGGTGAGCGCGAAGCGCGGGCCTCGGCGGGCGATGAGTTGGCAGCCAAGCTGTTCTTCCAGGCGCTTGAGCGCCTGACTGATGGCCGGTTGGGTCAGGTGCAGGCGCGCAGCGGCGCGACTGATGCTCAGTTCCTGGCCGATGACACGGAAGGTGCGCAGCAGGTTCCAGTCCAGTCGATCGTTGAGCAGAGGGTGACTGTCGCGGCGAAATTCGGGCATGGCGCAGCTCGATAATAAGCAGGATTTATAATCGGAATAATAAATAGAAAATTGACTAATCATAGCCCTGTGACGATAAATCACCCTTACCAAGCGCCATCAGAGCGCGTGCGTTCGACATTCTCCTGCCAAAAAAATAACCAAAGGAGCCAGCCCCATGAAGCCTTCCGCTTCGCCGCAGCCGCGCCGTGCTGCGGCCGCCGCTTTTATCGGCACCATGATCGAGTGGTACGACTTTTACATCTACGCCACCGCCGCCGCGCTGGTGTTCGGCCAACTGTTTTTTCCTTCCGACGACAAACTGTTCAGCACCATGGCGGCGTTCGGCACGTTCGCCGTGGGCTTCTTCGCGCGGCCGTTGGGCGGCATTGTGTTCGGGCATATCGGTGACCGCATCGGCCGCAAGAAATCCCTGGTGATCACTTTGGTGATGATGGGCGTGGTCACCGTGTGCATCGGCCTGTTGCCGACCTACGCTCAAATTGGCGTTGCGGCGCCGGTATTGCTGGTGCTGCTGCGCGTGGTGCAAGGCATCGCCGTGGGCGGTGAGTGGGGCGGTGCGGTGTTGATGGCCGGCGAACATGCGCCGAAAGGTCGTCGAAACTTCTTTGCGTCTTTCGCTCAACTGGGCAGCCCGGCGGGTTTGATCCTGTCGCTGCTGGCGTTCAGCGCGGTCACCCGGTTGCCGGAAGAGGACCTGCTCAGTTGGGGTTGGCGCCTGCCGTTTCTGGCCAGCGCCTTGCTGTTGATCGTCGGCCTGGCGATTCGCCTGGGGGTCAACGAGTCACCGGAATTCCTTGAAGACAAGGCCATTGCCGAGAAAGCGCGGGCGATCCAGAAAGACCAGGCGCCCGTGATCGAAGTGCTGAAAACCGCCTGGCGCCCGTTGCTGTTGTGCATCGGCGCCAACACCCTGGGCATTGCCGGCGTGTATTTCACCAACACCTTCATGATTGCCTACAGCACTCAGCAACTGGGCCTGCCGCGTTCGCTGATTCTGGAATGCCTGTTTGTCGTCGCCATCATCCAGTTCTGCATCCAGCCACTGGCTGCCTGGGTGGCCGAGAAGGTCGGGGCCACGCGTTTTCTGTGCGCCATGACCGTGCTGGCGATGGCCTCACCTTATCCGATGTTCGTGCTGGTCAGCAGCGGGCAGGCGCCGTTGATCATCCTCGGCATCGCCCTGGCCGTGGTGTGCATGGCCTCGTTCTACGCGGTGATCGCCGGGTTTGTCAGCGGCCTGTTTGAAACCCGCGTGCGCTACACCGCGATCTCCCTGGCCTACCAGGTGTGCGGCGCGCTGGCCGGTGGCCTCACGCCATTGATCGGTACCTGGCTGGCCCACGAATACCAGGGCCAATGGTGGCCCATGGCAGTGTTTTACAGCCTGATCGCGGCGGTCTCGCTGGTGTGCGTACTGGCATTGTCGCGCCGCCACGCCACGGCTCACCGTCTTGAAATGGCCCACAGCGTTTAATGGAGCGTGCGTAATGTTAAAGATTAATGGCCAACGCCTGTGGGCGAGCCTGATGGCCATGGCCGAGATCGGCGCCACGGCGCGTGGCGGCAGTTGCCGTCTGGCCCTGAGTGCCGAGGACCAGGCGGGTCGTGAACTGTTCAGCCATTGGTGCAACGCCGCCGGGCTGACGTTGAGCGTGGATGCGATCGGCAACCTGTTCGCCCGTCGCGCCGGTACCGACAAAGACGCCGCCCCGGTGATGATGGGCAGCCACCTCGACACGCAGCCGGAAGGCGGGCGGTTCGACGGGGTTTACGGCGTGCTGGCCGGCCTGGAAGTGCTCCGCAGCCTTGACGATCACGGCATTCGAACCCGTAAGCCGCTGGAAATCGCGGTGTGGACGAATGAGGAGGGCGCCCGTTTCACCCCGGCCATGCTCGGCTCGGCGGTGTTCACCGGCAGCCTGGCACTCGACCAGGCGCTGGCCACCACCGATGGGGCCGGCATCAGCGTCGCCGAGGCGTTGCGCAGCACCGGCTACAACGGCGAACGGCCCTTGGGTGGCGCGGTGGACGCGTATTTTGAAGCCCATATCGAGCAGGGCCCGATCCTGGAGGACAACGCCAAGAGCATTGGCGTGGTGACCGGTGGCCAGGCGATCCGCTGGCTCGACGTGCGGGTCGAAGGCGTGGCCGCGCATGCCGGCACCACGCCAATGCCCCTGCGCAAGGACGCGCTGTATGGCGCGGCCAACATGATCCAGGCGCTGGAAAACCTCGCCGCCGATTTCGCCCCCGAAGGCCTGACCACGGTCGGCGAGTTGAGCATCAGCAAGTCGTCGCGCAACACCATTCCCGGCTTGCTGACCTTCACTGTCGACCTGCGTCATCACCGCGACGTCGACATTGAAGCCATGGAGCAACAGGTGCGCGCGCGCCTGCACGCCATCGCCGAGAAGCGCGGCCTGACGGTCAGCATCAGTGCGCACTGGATCAGCCCGGCAACGCCGTTCGATGCCGATTGTGTGGCGTGCGTGCAGGCGTCGGTGGATGCCTTGGGTTACAGCCAGCAGCGCATCGTCAGCGGCGCCGGCCACGATGCGATTCACCTGGCACGGTACTGCCCGACGGCGATGATCTTCATCCCGTGTGTCGGTGGGCTCAGCCATAACGAAGCTGAAGACGTACTGCCCGAGGATGTGCGCCAAGGCACCGATGTATTGCTTAACGCTGTGCTCATGCGCGCCGGCCAGACCCAATAACAACTCAACTCTAAAGCCTGCCCGGATTCAACTGTGGGAGCTGGCTTGCCTGCGATAGCGGTACTTCAGACAGACCGCCATCGCAGGCAAGCCAGCTCCCACAGGTTCGGTGTTTACCCAGGAGCCTCACATGCGTACGTTTTTCCACCCAGAACAATTGTTGCACCACCCGCGCAGCTACTACTCCCGCGGCCAGATGCGCACGCCGCAGGAAGTCCCCGAGCGTGCGCGCAACTTGCTGGTGGCCGCACAGACCTTGGGCTTCGATATCCAGCCGCCCGCTGACTACGGCCTTGAACCATTGCTTGGCGTGCATGGCGCGCCTTATCTGACGTTTTTGCAGGAAGCGCATTCACGCTGGAAGGAGCTCCCCGAAGACTGGGGCGACGAAGTCATGTCGAATATCTTCGTGCGCGAACCCAACGCCCTGCGCGGCATCCTTGCCCAAGCTGCGCGTTACCTGGCGGATGGCAGTTGCCCGGTCGGTGAGTTGACCTGGCGTTCAGCGTATTGGTCGGCGCAAAGTGCTGTCGCCGCCGCCAAGCACATCCTTGACGGCGCGCCGGCGGCCTACGCGCTGTGTCGCCCGCCGGGCCACCATGCTCGTTACGATGCGGCGGGTGGTTTCTGCTACATCAACAATGCGGCGGTGGCTGCCCAGGTTCTGCGCGAAGGCTTTGCGCGCGTGGCCGTGCTGGACACCGACATGCACCATGGCCAAGGCATCCAGGAGATTTTCTACGACCGCGACGACGTGTTGTATGTGTCGATCCACGGCGACCCGACCAACTTCTACCCGGGCGTCACAGGCTTTGCCGACGAGCGCGGCGTGGCTGGCGGTGCAGGCTTTAACCTCAACCTGCCCATGGCCCATGGCGCCAGCGAAGCGGTGTTCTTCGAAAAACTCGAGTTGGCCTTGGCGGCGGTGAGGCAGTTCTCAGCGGATGTGCTGGTGTTGTCCTTAGGGTTCGATATCTACGAACTCGACCCACAAAGCAAAGTGGCGGTGACGCGTGAAGGGTTTGCGCGCCTGGGCGAATGCATCCGGCAGTTGGGCTTACCCTGCGTGATTGTGCAGGAGGGTGGCTATCACCTGGAAACACTGGACAGCAATGCGCAGGCGTTTTTCAGCGGCCCCAAGGCGTGGGTGTAATGAGCAGGCGATAACTTCCGTGGATGCGTGATATCTTTGTGCCATCACGCGTCGTGATCGTTACGGAGGGTCGCATGAAAAAGCTTTCGTTGGTTGGGTTGCTGGTGGTTTTGATGGTCACCCCGATGTTCGCGGCGGCGTGCCCCAAGGGCACGCATCCGGTAGGCGGCACGGGCTCGCACCACAAAGGCGGCACTTGCCAGTAGGCGTTGTTCGGTCTGTCGCGGGGCGGCGTCAGGGCGTCTTGCCGTCGCTGGTCGCCGCCAGCGCGTCGTTCACCAGTTTGAGTACCCGGTTGCGCCCACCTTCGGCCACCAGGTAAGTGCCGTCTGCGGTTCGCACAATCGATTGCGGCGCCTTCAAAAACGACAGGATTGTCTGCTGGCGTCCCTGTTTGTCGATCAGCAACAAGCGTGCGCGGTGCGTGGAATCTTCATTGACCCACAGGCCTCGCTCATCGCACATCAAAAAGGTCGGCTGGTTAAGTTTGGCCAGCACCACCGGGTCACTGCCATCGGCGCTCAGTTCGCGCACCCTGCCTTCTTTCTTTTTGGTGTAGAGCATGCGGCCATCCGTGCAGCGGATGATCGACTCCGCCTGGTCCAGGCCCTCGCGTATTACGCTTATGCTCTGGTCGCTCCAGCGATAGCGCAGCAGGCGTCCTGCATGGCTGCGGTCTTCGATGGCATAGAGGTAGTCGCCGTCATCCCACAGGCCTTGCACGTTTTCGCCTTTAAACAATTCGGTGACCGTGCCGTCCTTGAGAAAGCTGACGGGGGCGTTGCCGGTTTCCTGGCTGAACACCCAGCCGCCCCGCGTGGCCAACATCCCGTCGGGTTTGGACAGGTTGCCGAGCACGACGTCGCGGGTTCCATCCAGCCGGATGTGCACGATGCTGCCCAGCCCGTCCTTGAGCTCCTGGGTGACCATCAACGAGCCGTCAGCCATGGGGATCAACGACGCCGCCTTGGCCACATCGGTGTGCAAAACCTGATAACTCCACGAATCGGCGGCGCGCACCGGGTAAAAACTTTGCCAGGCAAAAAAGCCCAGGGTGGCGGTGCACAGCAGGCCGAGCGCCCACGATGCGAGGCGCAGGGGCCGATAGTTGTTATTGGGTTGAGTCATTGTTCGGTGCCGGTAGCCGATTGCAAGGCCGGTCACGGTACCAAGCCTGTCACCGCACAGCATCCTGCAATTTAGCCTCGGCGGCCTGCGTGTCCCCCTTACTGGGTGCCTGGCAGGCCGTCCAGCCCGCGGCGGATCTTCTCCAGCAACTCATCGATATGGAACGGTTTGGAGATCAGGTCCATGCCTTCCCCCAGGAAGCTTTGGCGATTCGCCGCGTTTTCCGCATACCCGGTCATGAACAGAATCGGCAGCGTAGGACGCAAGCCTCGGGCGACATCGGCCAATTCCCGCCCGGTCATGTAAGGCAGGCCCACGTCGGTAAGCAACAGGTCGATGCTGGTGTCCTGGTGAAGGGTGGCGATCGCCTCATCACCGTCGGCCGCCAGGCTGCAGCGGTAACCGGCGTCGACCAGCACCTCGGCGACGAAGCTGCGCACCGAAGGCATGTCCTCGACGATCAGCACGTGTTCGCCGCTGCTGAGCCCGGGCGCCGCGACGGGCTTGGTGGTTACGCTCGCCGGGCCCGAGGCAGCGGGCAGCATGATGGTGACTTCGGTGCCCTGGCGGGTGACGCTGCGGATCTGTGCGTCGCCGCCGGACTGGCGCGCAAAGCCGTAGATGGTCGACAGCCCAAGCCCCGTGCCCTGGCCCAGCGGTTTGGTGGTGAAGAAAGGGTCGAACACTTTGTCGATCACACTGTGTTCGATGCCCACGCCGTTATCGCGCACGGAGAGCGCGATGTAGGCGCCGTTTTCCAGTTTCAGGTTGCCGTTGGAGTAAGCAGGGTAGGTGGTCACCCAGATATTGCCGCCCTTGGGCAGCGCATCGCGGGCATTGATGACCAGGTTCAGCACTGCGCTTTCCAGTTGGATCGGATCGACCAGCGCCACGGCCGGGTGGGTCGTCAGCTCGAGTTTGAGCGCGATATGTTCACCGATCGTGCGCACCAGCAGCTCTTCCAGTGAGCGGATGTGCGCGTTGATATCCACCGGGCGCGTGTCCAGAGGCTGCTGGCGGGCAAACGCGAGCAGGCGATTGGTCAGGCCGGCGGCGCTCAGGGCCGAGCTCAATGCGGCGTCGGCATAAGCCTTGACCTTCTCGGTATGCTGAGTGTCGAGGCGTTTTTTGATCAGCTCAAGGCTGGTGATAATCCCGGTCAGCAGGTTGTTGAAGTCGTGGGCGATGCCGCCGGTGAGTTTGCCCAGCGCGTCCATCTTCTGTGCCTGCAGCAACTGCGCCTCGGTGCGCGCCAACTGCGTGGTGGCGTTGGTCAGCTCGGCCAGCTGATGGCGTTCGCGATGGCGATGCTCGGTGACGTCTTCGACAAACACCAGGCTCAGTTCGGCCCGGCGATAGGGCGAGATTTGCCACTCGGTTTCGCGCACTTGGCCGTCGACTTGCATTTGCAAGGTGCCTTTCCAGCGCTCTCCCGCGGCGAGACGCAGGCACAACTCCTGGATGACGGCGTGCTGATCGCTGGCGAAGCATTCGAGCAAGGCGTCAGGGTTCAGGTTGTCCTGGATCAGTTGGGCGAACGCGTGGTTGCATTCATGCACCTTCAACTGCGGGTCCATGACGGCTATCGGCGCGCTGATGTTGAAGAAGATTTCGCGAAAGCGCGCCTCGCTCTCGCGCAAGGCGTATTCGGTGTCACGCACGCGCAGCAAGGTGCGCAGGGTCGCCAGCAGCACGTCCGGGTCCACCGGGTGGATCAGGTAGGCATCGGCGCCGGCGTCCAGGCCGGTGATGATGTCGCCCGTCTCGATGGACGCAGCCGAGACATGCACCACCGGTAGCAGGGCGGTCGCCGGGTCGGCGCGCAGCGCGCGCACGATGTCGAAGCCACTCATGTCCGGCAGATTGACGTCGAGGATGAGCCCGTCGATCTTCTTGCTCGCGATCAGGTCCAGGCCCTCTTGGCCGGTGCCGGCTTCGAGCACGCGGTAGTGATGGCTTTCCAGGCGCCGGCGCAGGGCATAGCGGGTGGCGGCGTTGTCGTCGACGATCAGCAGCTGGATGTCACGATTCATCGGCAGGCCCGCCCGCGATAGACAGAGGAATGATCACAAAAAACATCGACCCAACGCCTGGGGCGCTTTGCACCCCGACCCGGCCACCGAGCAACTCGGCAAAGCGCTTGCACAGCGAGAGCCCCAGGCCGGTGCCGCGCAGGCGCTTTTGCAGCGGTGAGTCGATCTGGGAAAAGTCTTCGAACAGGTTGTTGTGCAGCTCGGCAGGAATGCCCAGGCCAGTGTCCTGCACCGCAAAGCGGATCTCGTGCGCGCTTTCCATGCGTGCCGACACGCGCACCTCACCTTGCAGGGTGAACTTCAGGGCATTGGAGATAAAGTTGCGCAGGATCTGCGCCAGCTTCTTGTCATCGGTGTAGAGCTTGGGCAAGCCCGAGGGCTCTTCAAAGATGAGGTCCACCGACGAGGCGTCGACGATCGGGCGGAACATCCCGCGCAATGCCGAGAACAGGTCGAACATGTCAAACCAGGCAGGCGAGATGGTAATGCGCCCGGCCTCGATCTTGGCCAGGTCCAGCAGGTCGTCCACCATCTCCCGCAGCTCGCGCGCCGAGCTGCGGATAAAGCCTACCTGGGTCTGCTGCTCGGGGCTCAAAGGGCCGTCGAGTTCATCGGCAAGCAAGCTGGTGATGCTCAGGATCGAGCCCAGGGGCGTGCGAAATTCATGACTCATGTACGACAGGAAGCGGCTTTTCAGGTCTGATGCCTGACGCAACTGGTCGGCCTGCATATCCAGTTCGGCATACAGTGCCAGCACACCCTGGTTGGTCTCATCCAACTCGGCACGCAAGGCGTCGGCTTCCTGGTGCAGGCGTTGCACTTGCTCAGTGAGCGAAGCAATGGTGTCAGCCATCAATGGCCTCCAGGGCAATCACGAAGACGGTAACGTCATCCCGGCCGCGACAGAAATCACGGTGAAGGATGGCGGCGATCAGGGCGGGGTGGCGGTGGCAAAGCCCGGGATAATCCGCAAGGTTCCAGCGTGACTGCAGCCCGTCGCTGTAAAGGATCAGCAGTTGGCCGCTGACCTGAGCGTAGTCGAAGGGTTGCGCCTTGCGAAACTGCACGCCGACGATGCCCGGGTGGGAAGCCAGCCCGCGCGACTTGCCGAAGCCAATCAGGCTGGCGCCGATATTGCCCACGCCGGTGAAACGCAGTCGGTCAGCCACGGCGTCGTATTGCGCCACGGCCACTGCGCCGCCCCGGGTGCCGTTCATGCCGATATGCATGTCGTTGAGCAGTGTGGTCGAGTCCTGGAAGGGGTCTTGGGCGAACATCTCTTCACCCGCGCGCGCCGCCCGTTCGGCTTCGCTGCCATGGCCCAGACCGTCGGCAACCATCACGCTGAACCGGCCCGCTTCGATTGCCAGGTGCCAGGCGTCGCCACACGCCGGATCGTTGTGCAAGGAATGCTGGCTGACGCCATAGCGGATATCCCGCGCGTTCGAGGTGCGAGGGTAGAGCCGCGCCAACATCGCCGTGCCCCGATGATCGGCATGCACATCAAAGACCTGGGCCACGCGCGAGATGGCGCCCATGCCGATGCCTTGCGTGCCGCCCGTGGAGAACCCATCCACCAGGCAGCTTTCCAGGTCGAAGCCCTGGCCACGGTCGACGGCGATCATTTCGACGCCCTGGTTGCCCGTGGCGCGCAGGTGCAGCTCGCCATGGGTGGCATGCTTGAGGATGTTGCTGGCAAGTTCGGTCGCTACCAGGGCCACGCGCCCGGCGTCGGTTTCATCAAAACCCAGCAGCTCGGCAAGCTGCTGGGCGCTGCGCCGGGCATAGCCGATTTGGCTGACATCTTCGATCAAAAGCACTTGGGTCAAGGCGCTGGGAATATTCAGGTCCATCGGGTGATCGTCACGCGTGTGCCCTTGCCGGGTGCGGTGTCCAGTTCAAACTCGTCCACCAGGCGCCTGGCGCCGGTCAGGCCCAGGCCCAGGCCGCTGCCGGAGGTCCAGCCGTCGGTCAGGGCCAGCTTGAGGTCGGGGATGCCGGGGCCTTCATCGCGAAAGGTCAGGCGCAGGCCGGGGCGATGGTCTCTTTCGACGACGCTCCAATCCATGTACCCGCCACCGCCGTAGACCACGGTGTTGCGCGCCAGCTCACTGACGGCCGTGACCAGCTTGGTCAGGTCGATCAGGCGCATGCCGCAGTCCTGGGCCAGCCTGCGTACTAATTGTCTGGCCAGCACAACGTCCTGTTCGATCAGCACGGGATGCGTGCCGCTGCTGGCTTGGCTCATAAGTGTTCTACCCGGTCACGCAGCAGTTTCATGCCGCGCTCGACGTTCAATGCGGTCGCCACGCCGGGCAGGGTCATGCCCAGTTCCACCAGGGTAATGGCCACCGCCGGTTGCATGCCCACCAGCACGGTCTGCGCGTCCATGATGCGCGATAGGCCGGAAATGGTGCCGATCATGCGCCCGATAAACGAGTCCACCATGTCCAGCGCCGAAATGTCGATCAGCACGCCGCGCGCCGAGGTGCGGCTGATGCGTTCGGACAGGTCGTCCTGCAGCGTCATGGCCAGCTGGTCGTGCATGTCGACCTGAATGGTCACGAGCAAAAACTCGCCCATCTGCAAAATAGGGATGCGTTCCATGCTTAGACAGCCTTGCTGATGGTGACGCCCAGGCGTTTGAGCGCCAGCGCCAGGGCATCCGCCAGGTTGGCTTTGGTCACCACGCCTTGCAGGTCCAGACCCAGGTGCACGATGGTCTGGGCAATTTGTGGGCGTACGCCGCTGATGATGCAGTCGGCACCCATCAGGCGGATGGCGGTGACGGTTTTCAGCAAGTGCTGGGCCACCAGGGTGTCGACGGTCGGCACGCCGGTGATGTCGATAATGGCGATTTCCGAGCCGGTGTCGACGATGCGTTGCAGCAGCGACTCCATGACCACCTGAGTGCGTTGCGAGTCCAGGGTGCCAATCATCGGCAGGGCCAGCACGCCGTCCCACAGCTTCACCACGGGGGTGGACAACTCCAGCAATTCTTCCTGCTGGCGTTTGATGACCGACTCACGGGACTTCTGGAAGGTGCGGATGGTGTGCATGCCCAGCGAATCGAGCAGTTCGGACACTTCCCAGAGTTGCTCGGCCAGTTGCGCCGGTTGTTCGGCGTACTCACGTTGCAGCAAGGTGAACACTGGGCCTTTAAGGGCGAAAATGAAGCTGGCGGTTTGTTGCGAGTCCTGGCCGATCAAGGCGCGGCTGTGCGACAGCTTTTCCAGGAAAACCCGGGTCTCAGCCCAGTTTTCATGGCTTATCTGCTGTGAGCCGCCTTGCAGGAGCGCGTCGATCAGCAGATTAAGAAAGTCGCCAGCTTGCTGTTTGACGTCATCACCCTTGACGTTTCGCGTGGCTCCCGAAGCCTCGAGGCTCGTAATCCATTCGGTCAGCAGGGCAGGGCGTTGGGTTTGCAGCGCCTGGATTGTATGAGCTTGAAGAGTTGCCACGAGAGTCTCCTTGAACGGCTTTGGTTGTTCGCGTGCAATTTATACTAAGTTGGGTTGTTTTAAATTGTTTCGTGGATTTTTCGTGTTGAAACCCCACTGTATTGCTAACGTTCGGCGTTGGTATCCAAGCCAATCAGTTGCCGTCCTGGCGTAAACGCGCGGCGTCATACGCGGTTACGGTAGCAGGTCGCCGCGGTGCGGGCGCACATGGCGCGCTTATATCACTGGCTTGATCGTTGTAGCCGGGTTATCAATTCAAACCCGTGCAGGCATACATGGCGCGTCACCACAGCCCATACGATAATGCCCCCCAAATCGACCACACTGGCCCATCCCGTGATCATCAACTTCGACCTCAACGACCTCCAGGCTTTCCGCGCCGTGGTAGACAAGGGCAGTTTTCGCGGCGCCGCCGAGGCCATCCGCATCTCGCAGCCGGCGCTGAGCCGGCGCATCGAAAAGCTTGAGTCCGCCCTCGAGGTGAAGTTGTTCGAACGCACCACGCGGCGGGTCAGCCTGACCATGGTCGGGCGGGCATTCTTGCCGCAAGTGGAGCGCATGCTCGACGACCTTGATGTCGCCTTGATGGGCATCAGTAACGTCGCGTCCACACGCATGGGCAACGTGACCATTGCCTGTGTGCCGTCCACCGCTTACTACTTCATGCCTCACGTGATATCCGAATTCCATAAGCTGTACCCCAAGATTCGCCTGCGCGTGCTGGACGCCAGCGCCGGCGAGGTGTGCAACGCGGTGGAAAGTGGCGAGGCGGATTTTGGCGTGAGTTTCAGTGGCAGCCTGGCCGACGAAGTGGAATTTGAACTGTTATTGCAGGAGCGCTACGTACTGGCCTGTCGGCGTGATCATCCGTTGGCCGAGCGCGAGAGCGTGACCTGGGCCGAGGCCTACGAGCACGATTACATCACCGTGGACAAAACCTCCGGCAACCGCTTCCTGCTGGACCAGGCGCTGCGTGGCGTGCGGGTGAAAAAACCGAGTATTTGCGAGACCCACCACGTGACCACGATGATCGGGTTGGTGGAGGCGGGGTTGGGCGTGGCGATGGTGCCGTCGATTGCGATGCCGGCGGGCACGCACCCAATTCTGGTAAGCGTGCCGCTGGTGGAACCGCAGGTGATGCGCAATGTGGGCTTGATCAAGCGCCGCGGGCGGACGTTGCCACCTGCGGCGCTGGAATTGGAACGGTTGGTGCGGGAGATGCCGTTTCGGTCAGTGTGACACCGAGTCCAACCCGGTGGACTGCACCAGCGGTTGCGCCTCGGGCGAGGCCAGGTACTGCAACAGTGCCTTGGCCTGCGCCGGATGTTGAGCGTTGACCGGAATGCCCGCCGCAAAGCGCGTCACCGATTGCACGTCTTCCGGGATCTTGCCGACGTAAGTCACGCCCGGCACCGGCAGCAATTCCGCTACCTGCTGCAGGCCCACCTCGTATTCACCCTTGGCGACCACCGAAGCCACCGGGATGCGCTCGATCATCTTGCCCTTGGCGGGCATGCCGAGCTTTTTGAACAGCTCCTTCTCGACATACACACCGCTGGCGCTGTCCGAGTACGCCACGGACTTGGCCTGGCTGAGCACCGCTTTCAACTCGGCATCGGTGCCGATCGCCGGCTTGGCGGCGCCTTGCTTGACCACCAGGCCGATGCGTGAATCGGCCAGCTCCACCCGCGAGGCCTTGTCGACCTTGCCCTGCTTGATCAAATCATCCAGGGCATAGCCCACCATGATCACCACGTCGGCGTGCTCGCCACGGGCCAGGCGGTTGGGAATCGCTTCCGGCGCCTTGCCCATGGACGGGCCGAGGATGGTGTCGAGGGTGTCGCCGCTTTGCTGGGCGTATTGCGGGCCCAGCAGTTTATAGGCGGCGGTGAAGCCCCCGGAGGTCATCACCTTGAGCTCTTCGGCCTGGGCCGTCAGCGCCAAAGCGCCGAGGGCCAGGGCGGTCAGGGTTTTGCACAGCGCCTTCATCATGCGGCCCCCTGCATCACCTGCCCGCGGGTATTGGCGCGGCGGTACAACGCGAGGGTCGAGCACAGCGCGCACAAGGCGGCAAACATCATCCAGTAGGCCGGCGAGGCCTTGTCTTCGGTGATGTGAATGAACCAGGTGGAGATCGCCGGCGTGAAACCGCCAAAGATCGCTGTCGCCAGGCTATAGGCCAGCGAGAAGCCCGCCACGCGCACTTCCACCGGCATGATTTCGGTTAGCGCCGGGATCATCGCGCCGTTGTACATGCCGTACAGGAACGAGAACCACAGCAGGGTTTCCAGCATGTGGCCGAAGCTCGGTGCGTTGACCACAAACGACAGCGCCGGGTAGGCGGTGATCACGGTCAGCACGGTCATCGCTACCAGCACCGGCTTGCGGCCGAAACGGTCACTCAGGGTGCCGCCGATTGGCAGCCAGACAAAGTTCGACACGGCCACCAGCAAGGTCACCAGCAGGGCGTCGGAGGTGCTCAGTTGCAGCACGGTCTTGCCGAAGGTCGGGGCGTACACGGTGATCAGGTAGAACGCGGTGGTGGTCATCGCCACCATCAGCATGCCGCCGATCACCACGGTCCAGTTCTTCACCAGGGTCGCCAGCACTTCGCGCATGGTTGGGCGATGTTTGCGGTTGGCGAACTCTTCGGTTTCCTGCAGGTTGCGCCGCAGTACGAAGATGAACGGGATGATGATGCAACCGATGGCGAACGGAATGCGCCAGCCCCAATCGGCAACCACGGCCGGTTGCATCCACACGTTCAGGCCGTAACCCAACGCGGCGGCCACCACGATGGAGATCTGTTGGCTGCCCGACTGCCAGCTGGTGTAGAAACCTTTGCGGCCCGGGGTGGCCATTTCGGAAAGGTAAACCGACACACCGCCCAGCTCCGCACCGGCAGAGAAGCCTTGCAGCAAGCGGCCCAGCAGCACCAGCAATGGCGCCCACAGGCCGATGGTTTGATAACCCGGCACCAACACGATCAACAGCGTACCGCTGGCCATGATCGACAGGGTCACGATCAACCCTTTGCGGCGACCGACGTCATCGATATAGGCACCCAGGATGATCGCGCCCAACGGTCGCATCAGGAAGCCTGCACCGAACACGGCGAAGGTCATCATTAATGACGCAAACTCATTAGCGGCGGGGAAGAACGCGGCGGCGATATAGGTGGCGTAGAAGCCGAACAGAAAGAAGTCGAACTGTTCGAGGAAGTTGCCCGAAGTGACGCGGAATACCGCACCCACTTTCGAGCGGGCAGAGTCGGGCCGGGAAGGGCTAGTCATGGTTTTGTGTCTCCAGCGTTCTTTTTAAAGTGCTTGTTTCGCTTAAGACCGCGGATAGTGGCTGACACATTTAGAAATGATAAGTGAGTAATTTGGATACATTGATGCGTCATGGCTATCAATCGCTGTGCGCGTCCAAAATCTCGCCACTGTTCTATGCTTGAAGCGGTGACCAATTCTTACGGATGGGAGGTGGCAATGGCTGACAAACACGAGCACCGGGATGAGCACGCGCATGAGCAACCTCGGCGGCAGCCCGAAGAGGAAAAGCCGCAGACCTGGAAGCATCCGGACGATGGTACGGAGCTTTCCGAGCGAGATCAGGAGCGGCCGCTCAAGCCCTGATTGAATGAGCGAACGCAGTCTAAAGGTGGGAGCGGGCTTGCTCGCGAAGGCAATGTGTCAGTAACCAATGGGCTCACTGATTCACCGCCTTCGCCAACAAGCCCGCTCCTACATTGGCGCCACGATCAGCCTACGATCGGCGTACACAATTCCACCAGCGTGCCATCCGGGCAACGCACATACGACACCACCTGGCCCCAAGGCTTGGTGGCGGGTGGCGCCAGCTCTATCGCGCCGTGGGCCAGTGCTTTGGCATGGGCGACGAACACGTCTTCGGTCACAAACCCGACCTCCATCCCCAGCGGCCTTTTAGAGGCATGTGCCTGGACATGGCCACCGTCGAAATTCAATTCGCCCAACTCATGCGCTGCAAACGAGAGCGTGGTGTCGCCGGTTTCAAGCTCGCCGTAGGTGCCCGATTCATGCAGGAAACGGCGACTGAAGCCGAAGGCTTTCTCGAAAAACATCAGAGAGGCGGCAACGTCGGGTACATAGATGATGGTGTAGGCAAATTTCACGATCAGGCGGTCCTTGCTGAGAGTGGATGAATGCAACGGCTCATGAAAGCAGCACGGAGACGGGAACCCCCCACGCCAACACCACAAACGCGATCACGGTTGCCAGGCACAGGCCGACAAACACCCGCGTCAGCGTCCTCACCGTGGGGTTGGCGATCCCCTTGACTACCCAGAGACAAAACCCGGCCACCACAATGGCCAGGGCAATAATGAACAGCACGATGGTGTTCCTGCGGCCTTCAAGCGCTGATTTATAATCCCAAAGCCGCCGGATGAACAGTGTTCACATAGACGCAGCCCCGCGGGCTTTCTAAACTGCGGCTTGTCTTGGGGAAAGGGGCAGGTGCCGATGAATCGCAATGAATTACGCAAGGCCGACATCAACCTGATGGTGGTCTTCGAAGCACTGATGCTCGAGCGCAATGTCACGCGGGTGGCGGAAAAGCTGTTTCTCGGTCAACCGACCATCAGTTCGGCCCTCAACCGTTTGCGCACCTTGTTCAATGACCCACTGTTTATTCGCGTCGGCCACCGTATGGAACCCACCGCGCGCGCCGAAGAGATCATTCAGCACCTGTCGCCGGCCCTGGATTCACTGTCGTCGGCCCTGAGCCTGACCCACGATTTCGACCCCACCCAGAGCACCATGACCTTTCGCATCGGCTTGTCCGATGACGTTGAGTTCGGCCTGCTGCCGCCCTTGCTGCGGGCGTTGCGCCAGGAAGCGCCGTTGGTGGTGTTCGTGGTGCAGCACGTAGATTACTGGCGCATTCCTGATCTGCTGGCGTCCGGCGATATCACCGTCGGCATCACCCAGACCCGCGGCCTGCCGGCGAACGCCAAACGTAAACTGCTGCGGCATATCCGCCCCTGCCTGTTGCGCGCCGACGCCTCGGATAAACCGCTGACCCTCGACGAATATTGCGCACGCCCTCATGTGCTGGTGTCCCACACCGCCAACGTGTCCGGGTTTGCCGATGAATGGCTGGCCGAAATTGGCCGCAAGCGCCATGTGGTGCTGTCGGTGCCGCAATACAGTGCGCTGCCGGCGCTGCTCGCCGGCACTGACATGATCGCCAGCTTGCCGGACTACACCGCCCAGGCCATGGCCGCTGGCGGCAACCTGTTTTGCGAGCCCTTTCCGTTCGAAACGCCGACGCTGGACTTGTCCATGGTCTGGCTCAGCCACGTCGACACCGACCCGGCGGAACGCTGGATGCGCTCGCGGCTGGAGGCGTTCATGAGCGAGCGCGACATGCTGCCGGTGCTGGCGACAAAATCTTGAGATAACCCACTTCAGGGAGTGCCACCGATGATTCCATCCCGTTCCTTGCTGCGTGGGCGCGGCAGTCATGACAGTGGCAAAGTCGGCATGGTCGAGCTGTTTTTCGACTTGGTGTTCGTGTTCGCCGTGACCCAATTGTCCCATTCGCTGTTGGCTCACCTGACCCTGGGCGGGGCGGTGCAGGTGGCGCTGATGATGGTCGCGGTGTGGTGGGTGTGGATCTTCACGTCGTGGATCACCAACTGGCTCGATCCGGAAAAAATCCCGATCCGCCTCGGCCTGTTCGGCTTGATGGTGGCCGGTCTGCTGCTGTCTTCCTCGATCCCCAAGGCTTTTAGCGACCGAGGTGTACTGTTTGCCGGCGCCTACGTATTCATGCAGGTAGGACGCACGCTGTTTGCGTTGTGGGCAGTGCGCGGCGAGTCGCTGAACATGATTCGCAATTTTCAGCGAATCCTGGCGTGGATGCTGTGTTCCGGCGTGTTCTGGATCACCGGCAGCCTGCTCGACGGTCAACAACGGCAGGCCTTTTGGGCGCTGGCGCTGTTGATCGAACTGATATCGCCGTCGGTGTATTTCTGGGTACCGGGCCTGGGGCGTTCGACCCTGGCGGACTGGAACGTCGAAGGCAACCACATGGCCGAACGCTGCGGCCTGTTTGTGATCATTGCCCTTGGCGAATCATTGCTGGTGACCGGCGCCACCTTTGCCCAATTGCCCTGGAGCGTGGAAGGCCTGGGCGCATTCCTGGTGGCGGTGGTGGGCAGCATTGCGCTGTGGTGGATCTATTTCGACAGCGGCGCCGAGCGCGCCCATCACCGCATTGCCAGTTCTGCCGACCCGGGCCGCCAGGCGCGGATTGCCTATACCTACCTGCACGTGTTGATTGTCGCCGGCATCATTGTCAGCGCGGTGGCCGACGAACTGGTGCTGGTGCATCCGGGCCATGCCAGCCAGGCTGGCGTGGTGGCGATCATCGCCGGCCCATGGTTGTTTCTATTGGGCAGCGCGTTGTTCAAGTGGGTCATGAGTGACCGGTCATTGCCACCGCTGTCGCACCTCGGCGGGTTGTTGATGTTGCTGGTGGTGTTGCCGCTTGGGTTGCAGCAGGTGTTTTCGGCTTTGATGCTGGGCGCGCTGACCACGGCGGTGCTGGTGATCGTGGCCGTTTGGGAAAACCGTGCGCTGCGCAGCCTGATCGAAGTTTCACACTGAAAGCGTTCTGATTCGGTTCGGCTGCGTGCTATATGTATCGCTCTTTTTCCTACAACTATTCGGAGCTTTTCATGCCGCATCTGCACCTGGAATACACAGCCAATCTGACCGGCCTGGCCGTCGAGAAAACCCTGTTGCGGCTCAACAATGTGCTGATGGCGTCCGGGCAGTTCGGTTCCGAGTTCGATATCAAAAGCCGCGCCGTCAAGGTTGAGACGTTCCAGGTCGGCACCTCACTCAACCCGCGCGGGTTTATTGCGCTGAAGCTGTCACTGCTCAGCGGGCGCTCGCCGCAGGTCAAGAAGCAGTTGTCGGAAAGCCTGTTGGCGGCGTTGCAGGACCAGGGCGAATGGCCAGCGGATATTCAAGTTCAACTCAGCGTCTTGCTGGTGGATATGGATCGCGATTCCTACAGCAAGGTCGCGATTGGCTGAGGGCTACAACAACCCCTGATCGGCGCACACCTTCACCACTTGCTCACGAAACCAGGTATTGGCGCTGTCCTGGCCGCTGGTTTCGTTCCACTGCATGTCCAGGGTGAACCCCGGCAGCCCGTTGGGCGCCTCGCAATGGCCAAACACGCTGGCGGGCGCCAAGAGCTTTTGCACGCGGCGCGGCAGGGTGACGATGAAGTCGGTGCCGGTGATCATCTTCAACGCGGCGCTGTAACTGTTGGCCCTGGCGACCACTTGGCGCTTGTGGGCCTGGCGGGCGAGCCAGCCGTCGATCATGTTGGTGTGGGAGGTCCAGGGCGTGGGGAACACGTGGCGCCGCTCGACGAAGGATTGCAGGCTGAACGCCGGCTCGCGCGGGGTCGCGCGTTTATCGAACACACACACCAAATCATCTTCCAGCAGCATCTGGGCCTTGAAGTCTTTGTGGGCGCGGTGAAAGTTCGGGCCGAAACAAATCACCAGGTCGAGGCGACCTTCGCGCAAGTCCTCGGCGGGAATCTCGGTTTCCAGCTTTTGCACATTGACGATCACTGGCAGGTCGGCGCGGTCGAAGTTCTTCAACAGGCGCGGCAGGATCAGTTGCTCAAAGTACTCCGGCGCACACACATTGAAGGTCACGGCCTTCTGCGTCGGGTCGAAGGCCTGGCCACCGGCGTGGCACAGGTTGATGCTCTCGAGGATCTTCTGCACATGCCCGTACATGGTCATGGCTTTGTACGTAGGCCGCATGCCTGCCCGTGTGTTGATAAACAGCTCATCCTCAAAACTGGTGCGCAGTTTCTTCAGGCTGTAACTCACAGTGGACTGGCTGACGAACAGCGTTTCAGACACCTCGGTAACGCTGCTCTGGTCGTAGACGGCGATGAACACCATCAAGTCCTGCATATCGAGCTTTCTGAGCAAATTACTGTTTAGCATCCGTTCCATCCGGTAAGCCTTGGCACTGAGGCAGCGCGCGACAAGGGCAAAAGCTTAACGGAACGGTCGTGCCAATAGAAAGCTCTGTAGGGCGTTTCTATGTTTGGTGTGGGACAAAAAATGTTGGCAATACGACGTCAGCGGATATGTCGTGCGTAATGCTTTGGATTGAACCGCGTGACGATCAGCAGCATCACCCCTATCACGGCGGTCAGTGACCACCAGGCCCATTCGAAGCTGCCGAGTTGGTCGCGGATCATCCCGGCAATAAGTGGCGACAGGCCAGCAATCAGGT
This sequence comes from Pseudomonas sp. HT11, assembly GCF_044875395.1. Lineage (NCBI taxonomy): Bacteria > Pseudomonadati > Pseudomonadota > Gammaproteobacteria > Pseudomonadales > Pseudomonadaceae > Pseudomonas > Pseudomonas sp. HT11. Next base: position 1,650,548 of record NZ_CP173217.1, read on the forward strand.
AGCCGATGCCTTGCACGAACGCGGTCAGGCCACCGGCGCGGCGCGGGTTGTCCAAGTGGTCGAGGGACAGGATCAGGCTCATCGGAAACAGACCGCCAATGCCCAGGCCCAGCAGGCAAGGCCACAGCAGGCTCAGGGATTGAGGGCTGAGAATAAGGCCGCAGAAACCGCAGATGATCAGCACCAGCAACACCGCGACTACCCCGCGTTTATCCTGGCGGCGGTTGGCGATGGCCGGGGTGATCAGGCCGGACACGACTTCCATGGCGGTCAAGAACCCCAGCAGCAAGCCGGCATGTTGTTCGCTCCAGCCTTGCTCCACGTAGTAGGGCGCCAGCCACGCCAGCACACAGGTGTAGGAGGCGGTGCCCAGGCCAAAGAAGATCGCCAGCAACCAAGCACGACGATTGCCGAAAAACGATTCCTGCGCGCCGCCGGCGGCCTGGGGCAGTGGCGGCATTGCCGAACGCTGGGCGTACCAGAACACCAGCGCCAATAACGCGAGCGCCGCCCAGATGGCCAGGCCGATGCGCCAGCTGCCGGTCTGCATCTGCACGAGCGGCGCGAACGAAGCGGCCAGTGCCGCGCCCCCCATGATGGCGGTGACGTACAGGCCCATGAACAGCGAGACGTTGGCGCTGAAGCGTGTCTTGATCAGCGCCGGCATCAACGCCTGGATCATCGCGATACCGACGCCGGCAGCGATGGCGCTGACGATCAAGCCTGGCGCCGAATCCAGAAACAGTCGCGACAGCGTGGCCAAGCCAATCACCAGCAGCGACAGCACAATGCTGCGGTGCTCGCCAACGCGTTTACCCAGGCCCATGCCAAAGAACATCGCCAGGCCCATGGCCATGACCGGCAGCATGGTCAGCAGGGCGGCGCTGCTGAAACTCAACGGCACATCGTCGCGAATCGATGACAACAGCGGACCGACGGCAGCCATCGACGGGCGCAGGTTCAGGGCGACCAGTACGACGCTGATCATCAGCCAGACGGCGGTGGTGGGCGTTGCGCGAACGTTTTCCATGGGCGGGCCTTGAAGAGACAAGGGCGAATCAGGCCACGCAGGGGGGAGGGGAGCAAATCAGAAAGTCGTTGGGGCTATCTAAAAATTGCAGGTGACTGGCACACAGCGATTCAAAATGTGGGAGCGGGCTTGCTCGCGAATGCGGTGTGTCATTCGCAGATTCATTGCCTGATGCGCCGCTTTCGCGAGCAAGCCCGCTCCCACAAGGGATCTGCGTCGCTAGAGGGCGCGGATCACATGCTTGATCTCCTGAAACGCCGCCAAGCCCCATGGCCCCAACTCGCGGCCGATGCTGCTCTGCTTGTAACCTCCCCATGCGGTTTGCGGGAAGATCACCTGCGGGGCGTTGATCCACACAAGCCCGGCCTGCAAGGCATTGGCCACGCGTTCGGCGGCGTCGACATCGGCGCTCACCACACTGGCGACCAGGCCGAAATCGCTGTCATTGGCCAGGGCGATGGCTTCCTCGGCAGTGGTAAAACGTCGTACACACAGCACCGGCCCGAAGATCTCTTCGTTCCACAACGCACTGCTCAACGGCACATCGGTAAACACGGTCGGGCGAATGAAATAGCCCTTTGCCAGGTCGGCCGGTCGTTCACCGCCGCACAGCAAACGCGCGCCGTCTGCGATGCCACGCTGAATATGCCCCAGCACCCGCTGATACTGGGCACGGTTGATCAACGCGCCCATTTCCACCTCATCGGCAAACGGGTCTGCCACGCGAATCCCGTCGGCCCGCGTCTGCAAACGCTGCAGGAACGCGTCCGCCAAGCTGTCAGCCACCAGCACGCGGCTGGTGGCCGAACACATCTGCCCGGCGTTGAAAAAACCACCACCACAGGCCAGCTCCACCGCCAGGTCGAGGTCGGCATCCGCGAGCACCAGCAACGAGGATTTACCGCCCAGCTCCAGGCTTACACCCTTGATGGTTTCTGCCGCACGCTGCATCACCTGCACGCCGACGGCGTTACTGCCGGTGAAGGACATCTTCGCCACGCGGCGGTCTGCCGCCAGCGGTGCGCCGACCGCCAGGCCGGTGCCGCAGACCAGGTTGAACACACCCGCCGGCAACCCTGCCTGGGCAATAATCTTCGCCAGTTGCAACTCCGCCAACGGCGTGACTTCCGATGGCTTGAGCACCACGCAACATCCGGCCGCCAGGGCCGGGGCGAGTTTCCAGGCGGTGGTCACCATCGGGAAATTCCACGGCACAATCAGCCCGACCACACCACAGGGCTCACGGCGCAGGCGTGCGCTGAAGTCCTCGCCGGGCAGTGCCACCGGGCGGTCTTGCGCGGCGTCCATGTCGTCGCACATGCCGGCGTAGTAGTCGAAGGTGGCGATCACATCGTCCACATCAATGCCGGCCTCAAACAGCGGCTTGCCATTGTTGCTCGACTGCAACTGCATCAGCTGCTCGCGCTGGGCGCTCACGCCCTGGGCGATCTTGCGCAGCACGGCGGCGCGGTCACGGCCGGTGCTTTTCGACCAGTCGATGAACGCCGCGCTGGCCGCCTCCACCGCTTGGGCCACGGTGCTCGCATCGCCCACGCTGACGTGGGCCAGGCTGGCTTCGGTGGCAGGGTTAATCACCTCGATGACGTCATGGCCTGCACGCCATTCGCCCGCAATAAACACACCGTTCAATACTGCGCTCATACCGCGACCTCCTGCATCCACATCCCCTGGTCGATTTCTATCAGCGTCGGCCCCTGGCGATCAGCGGCGGCGCGCAATGCCGTGCGCAGCTGCGCGATACCCTGAATGCTCTCGGCGGCGCAGCCCAAGGCTTTGGCCACACCGATAAAGTCCGGGGTGTAGATGTCCACACCAACCGGCTCGATGGCGCGGTTGAGCATGTACTTCTTGATCTCCTCGTAACCCTGGTTATTCCACAGCAGCACGATGACCGGCACGCGCGCCTCGACCGCGCTGGCCAGTTCCGGCAGGCTGAATTGCAGGCCGCCGTCGCCGATCAGGCACACCACCGGTTGCCCGTCGCCGCGTCCCAGCCAGGCGCCAATCGCTGCGGGCAAGGCGTAGCCCAAGGTGCCGTAGCCGGTGGAGGAATTGAACCAGCGGCGTGGGTGGTCGAGGTTCAGCGTCAGGTTGCCGCTGTACACCGGTTGGGTGGAGTCGCCCACCAGCACGGCGCCGGGCAGTTCCTCCAGCACGGTGTCGAGAAACAGGGTTTGCGCGCGGGTGGCGGCGTCCCAGGTGGGCGTCAATTCAGCCCACAGGCGGGCGACGCGTGGGCTGCCCCAGTCGGGATCGCGCTCGCCCAATACCTGGCTGTCCAGCGCGGCCAACAACGCTTCGGCTGCGATCTGCGCATCGGCCACCAGTGCGACCTGAGGCGGGTAATTGCGCACGGTCTGGTCGGGGTCGATGTCGATGCGCAGCAGCGCGCCGGGAATCTCGAACCCCCCGGCGAAGGTCACGTCGTAATCGGTTTCCGCCAGTTCGGTGCCGATGGCCAGCACCACATCGGCTTCGGCGACCAGGGCGCGGGTGGCGACCAGCGTCTGGGTCGAGCCGATCAGCAATGGGTGCGCGGCCGGCAGCATGCCTTTGGCGTTGATGGTCAGGGCTACCGGTGCGCCAAGCCGTTCGGCCAGGCGCGTCAATTCGGCGGCCGCCTCGATGGCGCCGCCGCCGGCGAGGATCAGCGGGCGTTTTGCTGCCGCCAGCCACTGGCTCATCTGCTTCACCGCCGCCGGCGCGGCACCGGCGCGCGCCACGCTGACCGGCTCGCTGCCGAGCAGGGCATCGGCGTTTTCAACCAGCACATCCAGCGGAATCTCGATGTGCACCGGGCGCGGTCGCCCGGCCTGGAACAGCGCAAACGCGCGGGCCAGCACGCCAGGCAACTCCGCCGCCGACATCAAGGTGTGCGAGAACGCCGCCACGCCCGCGATCATCGCGCTCTGGTTCGGCAGCTCATGCAGCTTGCCGCGCCCGCCACCCAATTGGCTGCGCGATTGCACACTGGAAATCACCAGCATCGGGATCGAGTCGGCATAGGCCTGGCCCATGGCGGTGGTGATGTTGGTCATGCCGGGGCCGGTGATGATGAAACACACGCCAGGTTTACCGCGGGTGCGCGCATAGCCGTCGGCCATGAAGCCTGCGCCCTGTTCGTGACGCGGGGTGACGTGGCGGATGCTCGAGCGCGCCAGGCCACGGTACAACTCCACGGTGTGCACGCCGGGAATGCCGAACACCTGGTCTACGCCGTAGCGTTCCAGGAGGTTGACCAATACTTCGCCGCAGGTCGCCATACATGTCGCTCTTGTTGTTGATTCGAGGCGCTATTGGAGCGGCAGGCCGGTAGCGCCAACAATCGATAAAAAGTCATACTAGCCATGTCCCCACGTCATGGCTGCGCCCAATGAAACGCTTGCCACCGCTGCCCGCGCTGCACACCTTCTGGGTCACGGCCCAGTGCTGCAACTTCACCCGCGCCGCCGAACAACTGCACATCACTCAAGGTGCGGTGAGCCGGCAGATTGCCGGGCTCGAAAGCCATTTGGGCTATGCCTTGTTCCAGCGCCAGGCGCGGGGCTTGAGCCTGACCGAAGAGGGCCGCGAGTGGTCGCTGCGGGCGCAGCAGGTGTTTGGCTTGATCGGCGACGCGGTGGAGCAGATCGGCAGCCGCCGCCAGACCCTGCAACTCAAGGCCTCCACGTGTGTGATGCGCTGGCTGCTGCCGCGTTTGCTGCAGTGGCAAAAGGAGCGCCCGGACGTGCCGGTGGAACTCACCACCACCGTGGCCTACACCGTGGACTTTCGCCGCGAGCAATTCGACGCGGCGGTGATCTATGCGCCCATCGCCGAGCAGTCGGCGCAGGCGCGGCATTTGTTCGATGAACAACTCACCCCGGTCTGCGCACCGGCGTTGCTCGCCAGCCTGCACACACTGGCTGATTTGCAGCGCCAGGTGCTGCTGCACCCCACGCGGGACGAGCGCGATTGGGCGTTGTGGCTGAAGGCTGCGAACACGCGCTTGAGCAACCTGGCCCAGGGGCATCATTTTGAAACGCTGGACCTGGCAATGACGGTGGCGTCCCAGGGCTCGGGAGTGGCGATTGGCGACAGTGCGTTGATTGGCGAGGATGTGAAGGCGGGGCGGCTGGCGACACCGTTTGAACTGCGCGTGCCGACCGGGATGGGGTATTACCTGGTGTACCCGCCGGGCACTGAGCCTTCGGCCGGGCTTGAAGCACTGATGGAGTGGCTGGTGAGCCAAGCCCAACCGTCGTAATACCGCAGACCCAAAAGTGGGAGCGGGCTTGTGTGGGAGCTGGCTTGCCTGCGATACCGGCACCTCGGTGTGTCAGTCATACCGCGGTGATGCTATCGCAGACAAGCCAGCTCCCACAGGGGGCGTCAGTAGCCGACGGTGAAACGCTGGCGCGAGTGCTTCGGCGTTTCTACTTCGTCGATCAACGCGATGGCGTAGTCAGCAAAGCTGATCCAGCTGCGCCCTTGCGCGCTCACCAGCAAATCATCCTGGCCCACGCGGAATGTTCCGGTGCGCTCAGTCTCAACGAACTCCGCCGACGGCGACAGGAAGGTCCAGTCCAGCTCTTTTTCCTGGCGCAGCGCATCAAGAAATTCAGCGCCGGCGCTGGCCTCGGCCTTGTACTCCGCCGGGAAGCCAGGGCTGTCGATGACCCGGCTGCCATCCGGCAACAACAACGAACCTGCACCGCCGACCACCAGCAGGCGTTTCACCCCGGCGTTCTTCACCGGGCCGATCACCGCACTGGCCGGCAGTGTGGCGAAGTGCGCCGCACTGATCACCACGTCGTTGCCGCTGACCGCCTGTTGCAAGGCGTTGGCATCCAGGGCGTCGACCTGTTTGACGGTGACGCCCGGGCGTGCGGTCAGCGTGCCGGTATTACGCGCAAGGGCGGTGACGGTATGCCCACGACGCAGCGCTTCTTCCAACAGTTGGCTACCGGCGCGGCCGGTGGCACCAATGATTGCGATCTTGCTCATGACGCTCTCCAGTACGTTAAGGTTTAAAACCATTCACCACTTCATTTCGCCCTTGGCGACTTTGGCACCGAGGTCCAGGCTGCTCTCATCTTCAAGTTTCGGGTAACGCTTTTTCATGGCCGCGATCAGCGCAGTCGAATCCTTGGCCTTGGCGGTTTCCTCATCGAACGCTTTGATATAGCCCGCGGTGAATGCCACGGATTGCACAGTGGGTGTACCCAGGTAGTGACCTGGAATCACGGTGCGCGGTTTCAGGTCTTCGATGCGTTGCAAGGTTGCCAGCCAGTCAGCGTGGGACTGGGCGGTTTGCGTATCGGCCATCCACACGTGGGTGTTCTCGAACACCACAACGCCGCCCACCACGGCCTTGATCGATGGAATCCACACGAACGTGCGGTCCGGCTGCGGGCCGTCCAGGCCGACCACTTCCAGCGTCTTGCCTTCCAGGCTCAGGCTATGGCCTTGGAGCACCTGCGGGATGATGGCTTTGGCCGGTTTGTCGGCACCCAGCTTAGGGCCCCAGAACGCGAGTTTCTGCACGGCGGTGGCCTTGATATGGTCGACCACCGGCTGGGTGGCTACCACCTTGGCGGCGGGGAATGCCTTCGCCAGCACTTCAAGGCCGAAGTAGTAATCCGGGTCGCCGTCACTGACGTAGATGGTGGTCAGGCGCTTGCCGCTGGCGCGAATCTTCGTCACCAGTTGCTCGGCTTGGGCATTGCCGAATTGCGCGTTCACGAGGATGACGTCGTGCTCGCCGCTGACCAGTACCGAACTGACGGGCATCATCGCCGAGGTACCAGGGTTATAAGCATCCAGCGTCAGATCGGCGGCCGCGGCATGGGCGGCGAATGCCAGGGCGGCCATGGCCGTGGCCAATCGTTTAAGCGTCGAGATCATGTGCAGCTCCAGCAGCAGGTTAGTGATGCACAGAGCTTAGTTGCACTAAACGTCACAAAAAATGCCATGCTTGAACATAGTTTGTTTCTGAAAGCGTGCAAATCATGGATCGTCTTCAAGCAATGCGGGTGTTTGTCACGGTCGTTGACCTGGGTAGCCAGTCGGCGGCGGCAGATCAGCTGGACCTGTCGCGGCCGGTCGTTTCACGTTATCTGGCAGAACTTGAGGATTGGATGGGCGCGCGGCTGATGCATCGCACCACGCGCAAGCTCAGCCTCACCGCGGCGGGTAGCGAAATGCTGCCTCGAGCGCGGCAGTTGCTGGAGCTGTGCTACGACATGCAGGCCGCCGTCAGCGAGCCGGACGAAGCGCCGCGCGGCCAGCTACGGCTGAGTGTCAGCAGCTCATTCGGCCAGGCGCAATTGGCGGACGCCGTGGCCGAGTTCGTCAAGCGCAACCCGTTGGTCAGTATCGATCTGCAGATGCTCGACCGTACGGTGAACCTGGTGGATGAGCGGATCGACTTGGCGATTCGCACCAGTTTTGAGCTGGACCCCAACCTGATCGCTCGCAAGCTGACGCTCTGCCGTTCGGTCATTTGCGCGTCCCCGGCCTACCTGCTGGAGCACCCGCGTCCGCAGCACGTGCACGACCTGGCGAAGCACAACTGCCTGACGCACACTTACTTCGGCAAAAGCCTGTGGCACTTCACCGAAAACGCAGAGCCGGTGTCGGTGGCGGTGCAGGGCAATATCAGCGCTAACGAGGCGACCGCCCTGTTACGGGTGACATTGGCGGGGGCAGGGGTGGCGCGGCTCCCCAGTTATCAGGCGGGGGATTACATCCGCAGCGGCGAACTGATCCGTTTGCTGCCCGAGGCGGAGCCCCAGCAAATGAATGTCTACGCGGTGTACGCCTCGCGCAAGCACATGCCGTTGGCGCTGCGCAGCCTGCTGGATTTTCTGGTGCTGCGTTTTCCTGAGGAGCCGGTGTGGGATGTCGGCCTTTGAACCCGACATAAAGATCTTGAATGGCGTCCAATAATGGCAACTCTTGCTGGCTGACCTATGCTTTAAACAGCACCGAGTCGATCAGTTCAGAGGTGTGCCATGACTCTAAAAATCAGAAAGTACCTGATGATTTTCATCCTGTGCGCCCTGGCTACCGCGCTGTACGGCACGGCTGCCTATCGGGTTGAACAGACCCGCATGCAGCCGACCTTTGCGGTCAGTTGCCATCAGGACATGTGCCTGCCGCGTACCGGCAGTTTCAGCGCGCTCAGGTAGGCTGTTCGGCCTTCAACTGCTCGCGGAATGCTTTGGGCGAGAACCCGACCCGGCGCCGAAACAGTCGCGAGAAGTTGGTCGGGTCGGAAAACCCCAGCACCTCCGACATCTCATTGATGGTCATGCTGGTGTAGGTCAGCAGGCGCTTGGCTTCCAGCAACTGGCGGTCATGCATGATCTGCAGCGCAGGTTGCCCACCCAATTCCCGACACGTGCCGTTCAGGTGTGAAACCGAGATGCCCAGCTTGTGCGCCAGGTCTTCGATCTTGGGGTGCTCGCGGTAATGCTGTTCGACCAGTTGGGTAAACCGCCGGAAATATTCACGCCCTCGCGGTGCGCGCGCGTGGCGGCGCTGGATGGCCTGGCGGCTGATCCACACCAGCAGCACGCTGACCAAGGCGTGCATCATCATGTCGCGCGCCGGTTGCTCATCGGCGTATTCGTCCTGCAGGCGCGCAAACAGGCTGTTGAGGTAGTCGCTGTCCTTGCCGGCCGGGTAGTTGCCCAAGGCTTGCAAGCCGTCCACCGTCGAGCCCAGCTGCGTCTGCAAATGGCTGACCAGCGGCGCTGACAGCGTGACGATGAACCCTTCGACATCTTCGGCAAACCGAAACCCATGCACACACAAGGGCGGCAGCACCTGCAGGGTCGCCTCGTCGAGCGTGGTGCGCTGGCCTTCGATTTCCAGTTGCGCCTGGCCTTTGTGCACGTACAGCAACTGGCACAGGTCCGCGTGCCGGTGGGGCTGGATTTCCCACTGGTATTCCCGACTGCGCCGGGAAATGGTTTCACAGTGCAACAAATCGGGCGTCGGCCATTGCTGGCTTTCCCCGTAAAGCTTGAAGACCGGAATCGCGGTACTGGCAGTTTTGGTCATGGTTTCAATCCGATACTCAGGATAGTGGTTCGGTAATCGCCCCGATTGGCAAAAAGCGCAGGCTTTGTCTCAGTTTTCACCTTCTTATGGCGGTCACTCAAGTGAAAAATGTCAGCAACAAGATCAATGACAACTCTTTCACCTCATCCGTTCGGGTGAGCCTTGCGGACCCTAAAAATAATGAAAACGCTGAAAACCCAAGTCGCCATTATCGGCGCCGGTCCCTCCGGACTGTTGCTCGGTCAACTGCTGCACAACGCGGGTATCCAGACCCTGGTGCTAGAGCGTCAGCGGGCCGATTACGTGCAAGGCCGCATCCGTGCCGGGGTGCTGGAGCAAGGCATGGTCGACCTGCTGCGCGAAGCCGGTGTCAGCCAGCGCATGGACGCCGAAGGCCTGGTGCATGACGGTTTCGAGCTGGCGCTCAATGGCCAGCTCAGCCATATCGACCTCAAGGGCTTGACCGGCGGCCGGTCGGTGATGATCTACGGCCAGACCGAAGTGACCCGCGACCTGATGCAAGCGCGTGAAGCCGCCGGCGCCCTCACGCTGTACGAAGCGCACAACGTGCAGCCCCATGACCTTAAAAGTGATCGACCGTGGCTGACCTTCGAGCATCAGGGCGAAGCCTTTCGTGTGGAGTGCGACTACATTGCCGGCTGTGATGGTTTCCATGGCGTGGCGCGCCAATCCATTCCGGCTGATTCGTTAAAGGTTTTCGAGCGCGTCTACCCCTTTGGTTGGCTGGGCGTCCTTGCCGACACGCCACCGGTGCATGCCGAACTGGTCTACGCCAAGCACCCGCGCGGCTTTGCGCTGTGCAGCATGCGTTCGCCGACCCGCAGCCGTTATTACCTGCAAGTGCCGGCTGAAACGGCGCTGGATGAATGGTCGGATGAGCGTTTCTGGGATGAGCTGAAAACCCGCCTGCCCAGCGCCCTGGCCGCACAGTTGGTGACCGGGCCGTCGATCGAAAAAAGTATCGCGCCGCTGCGCAGCTTCGTGGTGGAGCCGATGCAATACGGGCGCCTGTTCCTGCTCGGGGATGCGGCGCATATCGTGCCGCCGACCGGGGCCAAGGGGCTGAACCTGGCGGCCAGTGACGTGAATACGCTGTTTCGCATCCTGCTCAAGGTGTATCGCGAGGGGCGCGTGGACTTATTGCCGCAGTACTCGGCGATCTGCCTGCGCCGGGTGTGGAAGGCCGAGCGGTTTTCCTGGTGGATGACCTCCATGCTGCACCAGTTTGCGGACGCGGATGGCTTCAGCCAGCGCATCGCCGAGAGTGAGCTGGGGTATTTCGTCGATTCGCAGGCCGGGCGCACAACCATTGCAGAAAATTACGTCGGGCTTGCTTACGAAGCTATCGAGTAGCCTGCTATCGTATCGAGCATTCCCGCGGGCCCTTTCTGCCCGTGGGCCTTGCTCGAAGGTTCTGCCGTGACCAACCTCAACCAGCCCACCCAACCCGTTCCCGCCGTGCGCAGTGTGCTCGCCGCCTTGATGATGGCGATCTTCCTTGGCGCACTGGACCAGACCATCGTCGCCGTATCCATGCCGGCCATCTCCGCGCAGTTCCATGACGTCAACCTGCTGGCCTGGGTGATCTCCGGCTACATGGTGGCGATGACGGTGGCGGTGCCGATTTACGGCAAGCTCGGTGACTTGTACGGGCGTCGCCCGATGATGTTGATCGGCATGGGCGTGTTCACCCTGGCGTCGCTGTTTTGCGCCATGGCGCAAAACATGGAGCAACTGGTGCTGGCGCGCATTCTGCAGGGCATCGGCGCCGGCGGGATGATCTCGGTGAGCCAGGCGATCATTGGTGACATCATTCCACCGCGCGAGCGCGGGCGTTATCAGGGTTATTTCAGCAGCATGTACGCGGTGGCCAGTGTGGCCGGGCCGGTGCTGGGCGGGTACATGACCGAGTATCTGTCCTGGCGTTGGGTGTTTCTGATCAACCTGCCGCTGGGCGCTGGCGCCTGGTACGTGGCGCATCGCACCCTGGTCGGGTTGCCGGTGCCGCAGCGCAAGCCGATCATCGATTATGTCGGCACCTTGCTGATGATCATCGGCCTCACGGCCTTGCTGCTGGGCATCACCGAAATCGGCCAGGGCCATCATTGGCGCGACCAGCAAGTGCTCGGGCTGCTGATGTGTGCGGGCGTGGCGCTCACGGTGTTTGTCTGGCATGAACGCCGCGCGCGCGAGCCTTTGCTGCCGATGCACCTGTTTGCCAATCGCAGCGCCGTGTTGTGCTGGTGCACGATTTTTTTCACCAGTTTTCAGGCGATTTCCCTGACGGTGTTGATGCCGCTGCGGTATCAGACGGTGACCGGTTCGGGGGCGGACAGCGCCGCGCTGCATCTGCTGCCGCTGGCCTTCGGCCTGCCGGTGGGGGCTTATTTTGCCGGGCGCATGACCTCGGTGACCGGGCGCTATAAGCCAATGATTCTGAGCGGCGCGTTGCTGAGCCCGTTCGCGATTCTGGGCATGGCCTACAGTGCGCCGCAGGCGGTCGGGATGACGGCGATGTTCATGTTGCTGTGTGGGATTGCGGCGGGGATGCAGTTCCCGACGTCGCTGGTGGGGACGCAGAATTCGGTCGAGCAGCGCGACATTGGCGTGGCGACCAGCACCACCAACCTGTTCCGCTCCCTTGGCGGGGCCGTAGGCGTGGCCTGCATGTCGGCCTTGTTGCTGGCGCTGTTGCAGGATTCGAGCTTTGCGCATTTGGCCAGCGGCGCGCTGGTGGCCGAAGGCAGTTCCGGCAACGTCTTGCTGGACGGCTTGAACGCCGCGCCCGGCCCGGCGCAGGATGCGCTGCGCGGGGAGTTGGCGGTGACGTTCCGGCATTTGCTGATGGTGAGTGCGGCGGTGTCGTTGCTGGGGTTGGCGGCGGCGATTGCGATGCCTAACCGAGTGCTGCGTGGGCGTGAAGACAAGGCCAAGTAACTGACCCCATGAAGATCAAATTGTAGGAGTTGGCTTGCCTGCGAAAGCGGTGTATCAGTGCCGGCTATGCAAACTGACCCACCGCTTTCGCAGGCAAGCCAGCTCCCACAGGTGACTGCATTTCAAGCCTGATCAGGGGCTGTAATACCCGACCGCCACCATGAAATGTCCGGTCTTGCGCAAGTAGGCGTGCTTGTTCTCAACCTTGTTGGTCACCGGGTTTTTCCAGCGGTACTTGTACTCACCCTGATCCTGCTCGGCCATCAGCTTCAAAATCGGCTCGCCCACCGGCTTGCCGTCCGGGTCCCTGATCTTGGCGAAGTCGGTGTCCACCAGCCGCAGGTTGGTGCCGTGGGCCACATAGCGCCCGGTATTCAGGTCGACCACGAACACATACAGGTCATCCTGCAGGAAGTCGCCCTGCAACGAATTGATCGCCTTGAGCGTGCCGGCTTCATCCTTGACCAGTGCTTTCACCGCCTTGTCGCGCAAACCGCGAGCCTGCTCTGGCGTGGCGCGTGGCAGGTAATAGCCGACGGCCAGAATCCGCTCGCCGATGCGCTGATAAAACACATGCTTGTGCTCAACCTTGCCGTCGTTCCAGTTCTGCCAGCGATAATCGGCCTGCTGGATGCCTTGGCCTTCGGGCACCGCCAGCGCTTGTTTGAACGAGGCTTGCAAGTCAGGCCCGAGCAACTCGGACACATCGCGGCCGATCAAGGCCGAGGAAGGCCCGCCACTGGCCAGCAACACGCCCTGGGTGTCGACCACAAACACATAACGGTCATGGTCGACAAACTCCCCTTGGCGACTGAACGCGGCAAACGCCTTGTCGCCGTTGCTCTGGTAATAGGCCAAGGCCTTGGTCAGCAGCGCCTTGGCGGCCTGGGCGTCCTCCTCCTGAGTGGCCGCGTGCACCTGGCTGCAACACAACAGCAGCAGCCAGGTGATTCGGAGCAGTCCCTTCATTATTCATCCCTCGTTATTGTTTGATGTGAGCACAGCGTAGACGGCTGCGGCTCAGGGCGCCGCCAGCCATTGATTGACGATGGCGTCGTACGCCCCGGTGGCGACGCTCAAGTGCAACCACTGGTCGACATAGCTTTTCCACGCCACGTCATCGCGGGGCAGCAGGAAGGCTTTTTCGCTGTACTGCATCTGCTGCTGCGGGTTGACCGCGCACAGCCCGGGCTTGAGCTTTTGCTGGAAGCGCGCCTCGCTGGCGTCGGTGATCATCACGTCCGCCTTGCCCGCCAGCAACTCGTCGAAGATGGTCACGTTGTCGTGCAGGCGGATCTGCGCCTGGCCCAGGTGAGCGCGGGCAAACACTTCGTTGGTGCCGCCGGCCGGCTCAATCACCCGCACCTGCGGCTGGTTGATCTGCTCGATGCTCTGGTAGCGCTGCACGTCGGCGCATCGCACCAGCGGGATTTTGCCGTCCACACCCAGCGCCTGGCTGAAGAAGGCCTTTTTCTGGCGCTCCAGCGACACCGAAATACCGCCCACGGCGATGTCACAGCGTTGAGCCAGGAAGTCCGGCATCAGGGTTTTCCAGGTGGTCGGCACCCACGTGATCGTCGCATTCAGGCTTTTGGCCAGCGACTCGGCCATGGCAATGTCGATGCCTTCATAACGGCCATCGGCGCGCAGCGACGTGTAAGGCTTGTAGTCGCCGGTGGTGCAGACGGTGAGCGTGCCGCGCTGCACCACCTCATCGAGGCGCGAGGGCGCGGCATCGGCCAGGGCGGTGGTTGCCAAACCCGCCAATACACACAGGGCCAGGGGAGCTTTCATGCGGTCGAGTCCTTGGGGCAAGATCGGGGCGGCCATTATTTCCAGGAGCGCGCCGAGGTAGCAAGCGGCGTGATTGTTTAGCCAAGCTACAACCAAACTCCGTCAACCCTGAATTTAAACCCCCTGTGCAGCCGTGTGACGCTGCCGGGCATCTACCTCACTGTGAATCCCGCATGGACGGTTCCCCCGACACTCATCCCGCGACATTGCCTGGCGCTTTAGTGCCCAGCTGTACCGCGGTTGTCGAGGCCCTTCCTTCCGAGCTGGCCTTCTGGGCCTTGTTCCACTGCCGACACGCACGCCCACCGGATACCGCTCTCCTACGTTGACCTCTCTCATAGACCCAGCGCCCCTGCGCGCGGTGCCTATGTTCCTGCCTGACGCAAACGTATGAGACTTGCCATGAGTGATTTCGCCTGCCTGCACGAAGCCCGATCTTTCCTTGAACAGCACCCGGACATCGAGATGTTCGAGCTGTTTATCCTCGACAACAACGGCGTGCCGCGCGGCAAATGGCTGCACCGCGATGAGCTGCTGGCGGTGTACGAAAGTGGCCGGCCGTTGCCCAGCACCATCCTCGGCCTGACGATTAATGGCGACGACGTGGAAAACTCCGGGCTGGTGTGGGAGGTCGGGGATATCGACTGCCGAGCCTACCCGATCAGCGCGAGCTTGCAGCGCATGCCGTGGCGCCTGATTCCCACGGCCGCCGTGCAAGTGAGCATGCACCCCACCGAGGGCATGCCCGCCACCGTGGCCGATCCGCGGCATTTGCTCGCCAAGGTCATCGACGGGCTGAAAGCCGACGGTTACTACCCGGTGATGGCGGCGGAGCTGGAGTTTTACCTGCTCGACCAGAAACCCGACAGCAACGGCCGCCCACAACCGGCGCGGGATGTGGACGGCAATCGCCCGCGCTCGACCCAGGTGTACGGCCTGCGCGAGCTGGAGCAGATCGAACCGTTCCTCGCCGACCTTTATAGTGCGTGCAAACTGCAAGGCATCCCGGCGCGCACGGCAATCTCCGAATACGCCCCGGGCCAGGTCGAAATCACCCTGGAACATCGCGCCGATGCTTTGCAGGCCATGGACGAAGCCGTGCGCTACAAGCGCTTGGTCAAGGGCGTGGCGCATAAACACGGGATGACCGCCTGCTTCATGGCCAAGCCGTTCGACGACCTCGCGGGCACCGGCATGCACATGCACGTCAGCCTGGCGGATGCCCACGGCAATAACCTGTTCGCCAGTGAGGCTGCCGACGGCACGCCGCTGCTGCGTCAGGCCGTGGGTGGCATGCTCAGCACCTTGCTCGATTCGTTGCTGATGTTCTGCCCCAACGCCAACTCCTATCGCCGCTTCCAGACCAACAGCTACGCACCGCTGGCCGCCACCTGGGGCGTGGACAACCGCACCGTGAGCCTGCGTGTGCCCGGCGGGCCGGCCAATTCCCGACACATCGAGCACCGCATCTGCGGAGCCGACGCCAACCCTTACCTGGCGGCCGCCGCAATCCTGGCGGGTATCCATCGCGGTGTCCGCGAGCAACGCGATCCCGGCGCCACGGTGGAAGGCAATGGCTATGCGCAAGCCAAACAATTGCTGCCCACCGACTGGCTCACCACCTTGCGTGCGCTTGAAGGGTCAAGCTGGGCGCGGGATGCGTTCGGCAGTGAGTTCCTGGGTGTGTACCTGGCGGTGAAGCGTGCCGAATATCGCCAGTTTATGGGCGAGGTAGGCGAGCAAGACTGGCGCTGGTATCTGCACCAGGCGTAATCCACTGTGGGAGCCGGGCTTGCCCGCGACAGCGGTGTGTCAGCCAGTGATGGGTTGCCTGACCCACCGCCATCGTAGCCTCGCTGAAGCTCGACAACTCCCACAATGGATCTTGGGTGTTTGGTGGCCGTGACGGCTTCGACCTTTTTTTCACGTTGCAGTGGGTAAGCTGCGGTTCAAGGTCGTTCACTACCGTTCCACACACATGAGCCCGTGATGCCGTCACAACCACCTTCCGCCATCGAAATTGAATTCACCGAGCGCTGTGACCGTGAGCATGCCAGGGTCTGCGGCGACACACGCCCGCCGCGCCTGCGCCAGCGCGTGGCGGCGTGGCGCGATGAGCGGTTGGTGCGCCAGGCATTGAAAGTGGCCGGCGAGCCGGGGCTGATCCTCGACCTGGCCTGTGGTTCCGGCCGGTTCTGGCCGGTGTTGGCAGAACACATCAACCGCGTGATTCTGGCCTCTGACAATTCCCAGGCCATGCTCGACCATGCGCGCACTCATCACCCGGCAGCACTGCTCAAGCGCATCAAAACATTCCAGGGGTCGGCGTTTTCCATCGGCTTGTCGGCCAATGCGGTGGACTGCATTTTCTGCATGGAACTGTTTCGCCATGTGCCCAGCAGTGAAGGGCGTTTGGCGCTGCTGCGCGAGTTCCATCGGGTCAGCCGCGACACCGTGATCGTTTCCGTGAACGCACACACACCTGTAGAGGGCGAGTTTCGCCAGGCCGGTTTCAAAATACTCAACCATCAGGAATTCCTGCCGGGCTCCAAGCTGTGGCGGGTTTACGTACTGCGTAAGAGAAGCTAACTCCCGTCCGTCGGACTATTCTTCCTGTCTTGTCGGAGTTTTCATGAAGGCGTGTGCACTGCGGATGCTCGCAAGCGTCTTTCGCGATATATACTGCGCGCCATTCTTCAAGGGAGAGCCGTGTGGCCATCGATATTCACTGGATCTGCGACAACGATAGCCTCGGCCAGCATTGCGCCGAATGGCAGCAGTTGCCATTCGTCGCCCTCGACACCGAATTCATGCGGGTCGATACCTTTTATCCCATTGCCGGGCTGATCCAGATCGGCGATGGCGTACGCGCTTACCTGATCGACCCTCTGACCATCGACAATTGGCAACCCTTGGCCGCCTTGCTGGAAAACCCGGCGGTGATCAAGGTGGTGCACGCCTGCAGCGAAGACCTGGAAGTGTTGCTGCGCCTGACCGGCAGCCTGCCGGTGCCGTTGTTCGACACCCAATTGGCGGCGGCTTACCTGAACCTCGGTTTCTCCATGGGCTATTCGCGCCTGGTGCAGGCCGTGCTGGATATCGATTTGCCCAAGGGCGAAACGCGCTCGGACTGGCTGCAGCGGCCGTTGTCCGAGACCCAAGTGAGCTACGCCGCCGAAGACGCGGTGCACTTGGCCGAGGTCTACATCCGCCTGCGTCCGCAGCTCTCAGACGACAAATACGCCTGGGTGCTGGAAGACGGCGCCGAGTTGGTGGCCAACCTGCGCCGCGAAGTCGACCCGTACGAGGTGTACCGCGACGCCAAGCTGGCGTGGAAGCTGTCCCGCGCCCAGCTCGCCGTGCTGCGTGAACTGTGCGCCTGGCGCGAGCAGCAGGCCCGTGCCCGCGACCTGCCGCGCAACCGCATCATCCGCGAACACTCGTTGTGGCCCTTGGCCAAATCCCAGCCGGACAACCTTGCCGCGCTGGGCAAAATCGAAGACATGCACCCGCGCACCGTACGTCAGGACGGCCAGTTTCTGCTGGACCTGATCAAGCGCGCTGGCAGCGTGCCCATGGACCAATGGCCGCCGGCGGTTGCCGAGCCGCTGCCGGTGGACGCCGCCACGCTGATCAAGCATCTGCGGGCCTTGGGCCAGGCCGAAGCCGAACGCCTGAACATGGCGCCGGAACTGATGCTGCGCAAGAAAACCCTCGAAGCCCTGGTCAAAAGTGGCTACCCCGATGGGCCTTATAAATTGCCAGACTCGCTGCGTGGCTGGCGCCGCGAGTTGATGGGCCAGGCGCTGCTCGACAGCCTGGCCACTGCCGGAGAACAGCCTTGAAACGTATTTGCTCCATCTACCGCAGCTTGAAAAAAGACGGGATGTACCTCTACGTGCTCAAAAGCGACGCGTTGGAGCGTGTGCCGGAACCGTTGATGGCGGCCTTCGGCAAGGCCCATCTTGCGTTCGAGATGATCCTGACGCCGGAGCGCAAGCTGTCCCGCGAGGACATCACCGTGGTCCTGGAAAACCTCGACAAGCAGGGTTATCACCTGCAAATGCCACCGGCCGAGGATGAGTACATCGAACACTTGCCCGAAGAGCTGTTGCGCCGCAACGACCCGATGTGATCGGTCAGTGCCCGAACCCGGGCACCTTCTTCAATGCAAACGTATTCGTTGGCGGTGGCCGTAAGGATGCGGGCGGCCGTCTGCAGTGTTTTTGAAAGGTTTGAACCATGCGTGTTCTGATTGCTGAACAGGATTACCCGCTCTACGCCAAGCTGCTGAGCGAAGCGGCACCGGACCTTGAGGTGCTGACCAGCGGCGACTCGGCCGAACTGTCGCGCCTGGCCGCCGATTGCCCGGTATGGCTTGGCCAGCCGGATCTGCTCGCCACCCTGTTGCGCCAGGGCCACCAGCCGCAATGGCTGCAATCGACCTGGGCGGGCATCACGCCGCTGCTGGCCGATGGCTTGCCACGCGACTATCGCCTGACCCGTGCGGTAGGCATTTTTGGCCAGGTCATGGCCGAGTTTGTGCTCACCTACATGCTCGGCCACGAGCGCGAAGTGCTCGCGCGCCTGGTCAGCCAGGTTGAGCGCAAGTGGGACAACCGCATGGGCCAGAGCCTGGCCGGGCGCAAGGTGTTGATCGTCGGCACCGGCGATATCGGCCAGAGCGTTGCCGATTTTCTGCTGCCGTTTGGCGTCAAGCTCTACGGCATCGCCAGCACCGCGCGTGAGCAGGCGCCGTTTATCGAAGTGGCCGGGCTGGATCAACTGGGCCGTCTGGTGGGCGAGGTGGATTACGTGATCAACCTGCTGCCCAACACGCCAAACACGCATGATTTGTACGATGCGGCGTTGTTCAAGCAATTCAAGCCGACCGGCTTGTTTATCAACGTTGGTCGCGGCGTGGCCGTGGTTGATGCTGACCTTGTCGAGGCGCTGAAAGAAGGGCACCTGGCCGGCGCGGTGATCGACGTGTGCCGCCAGGAACCACTGCCGCAACGCCATCCGTTCTGGACCGCGTGGGGGCTGCTGCTGACCGGGCACAGCTCGGCGCCAACCTCGCCGGGGATGATGGTGGAGTTGTTTGTGCAGAACCTGCGGGCGTATCAAGCCAAGCAAGCGTTACGCGCAGAAGTGAGCTTCGAACGCGGTTACTGATGTGGGAGCGGGCAAGCTCGCTCCCACAGGGGATATCAGCAAGGCTTACAGGCTGAAGTCGCCTTCGGACACCAGCTCGCTCAACGGCTTGCGTGGGCTGGGCGCTTCACGGCCCTGCAGGTACTCCGGCAGGCTCGACTTGTCGCCCAGCTTGCCCACGGCCACCGCCGCGTGCAGCGCGTAGCCTTCAGGAATCTTCAGTTCTTTGCGGGTCAATTCCTGATCGAAACCGGCCATGCCGTGGGTGTGCCAGCCGCTCAGGCTGGCTTGCAACGCCAGGTGGCCCCAGGCCGAACCGGTGTCGAAGGTGTGCCACAGCGCCGGGGTTTCTTCGCTGGCGCCGGGGGCGGTGAAGTCGGTTTTTGACGCGATGATCACCAAGGCCGACGCATGCTGCGCCCAGGCACGGTTGAATTCATTCAGCAGGCCCAGGAAGCGTTCCCAATCCGGCGTGTCGCGGCGCGCGTAGAGAAAACGCCAAGGTTGCGAGTTGTAGGCCGATGGCGCCCAGCGCGCGGCCTCGAAAAAGCTCAGCAGGGTGTCTTTCGGGATGCTCTCGCCGGTAAAGGCGCGAGGCGACCAGCGTTCGGTAAATTGGGTGTGGATCGGATAGTCGGCAACGCGTGTCATGGGCAGTTCCTGAGGGTCGATTCGGCGTTCAAAGCTACTGCGCGCCCACTGCACTGACAAGTGTTGTTACACCGCCAGTCGCAAGCGCTTGGCCCCAGAGGCCTTGGGCACTAGACTGGCGGCCTTTTCACCGACCGATACTGATGTAGAGCCATGGCCGCTAAAGTCGAACCTTTCTGGATACGCAAAACCCTTGAACACCTCGACCAGGAGGAGTGGGAGTCGTTGTGCGACGGCTGTGGCCTGTGCTGTCTGCAAAAGCTTGAGGACGAGGAGGACAACAGCGTTTATTACACGCGCATTGCCTGCAAACTGCTCGACCTGAACACCTGCCAGTGCACCGATTACCCCAACCGCCGCGCTTCGGTGCCCGACTGCATCCAGCTCACGCCGGGCCAGGCCGACCAGTTCAAGTGGCTGCCGCCAACCTGCGGCTATCGCCTGGTCAGCGAGCGCAAGGACCTGCCGCTGTGGCACCACCTGGTCTGCGGCGACCGCGATGCAGTGCACCACGAACGCATATCCCAGTCCGGTCGCATGCTCGCCGAAGGCAGCGTGCCCGAAGACGACTGGGAGGATTACCTGATCTTCCGCGCAGGCTGAAAAAGGAGTGTGTATGACGGTGGCAACCAAGCTGGCGGCCTCTTTTGTGTTGCTGGCGCTGAGCCTGCCCGCGTGGTGCGCGAAGAAAGTCGACCTCGACTATCACGTCAAACTGCTGCCCCAGAGTGATCAAGCCGAGGTGCGTGTGAGCCTGTCCCATGGCTCGGCGGTGCGCAGCCTGAACTTCGACCTGGGCCGCGACGGTGATTACAGCGACTTCAAGGCCGATGGCCAGTGGACGGTCACCGGCAACCGGGGCCTGTGGCAACCCAGCGCCGACAAGGCCAGCCTGAGCTACCGGGTACGCCTGACCCACGCGCGCAAACCTGGCGTGTATGAAGCGCGGATGACGCCGAGTTGGGCGTTGTTCCGAGGCGAAGACCTGGTGCCGGCTGCACGGCTCGACCAGCAGGACGGCGTCGAGCTGGTCTCGCGCCTGGCGTTCGAGTTGCCGGCAGGCTGGAAAAGCGTCGAAACCGCCTGGCCGCGCATCGGCAAGTACAAATTCCGCATCGACAACGTTTCCCGCCTGTTCGATCGGCCTACTGGCTGGATGCTCGCCGGCACCCTCGGCAGCCGTCGTGTGCGCCTGGGCGAAACCGAGGTTACCGTGGCCTCGCCCAAAGGCCAGGCCATGCGCCGCATGGACGTGCTGACGCTGCTGACCTTCGTCTGGCCTCAAGTGGAGGCCGCGTTTCCGCGTCACCCGGCCAAGCTGCTGGTGGTGGGCGCCAGCGACCCGATGCGCCGTGGCGTGTTTGCGTCGCGCGACTCGGTCTACCTCAACAGCCGCACCCCGCTGGTCAGCGAGAACGGCAGCAGCGCGTTGATCCGTGAGGTGGTGCAGGCGATCGGGCGCTTCAATGATCACGACACCAGTGACTGGATCAGCGAAGGGCTTGGCGAGTATTACGCCATCGAGCTGCTGCGCCGCGCGGGCGGGATCACCGATGAGCGGTATGCCGCGATTCAGGCGCGCTTGAGCAAAGAGGGCAAGGACGTGACCACGTTGCGTGGTGAGCACGTCAACGGCGCGACCGTCGCGCGGGCGGTGGTGGTGTTGCAGGAGCTGGACCGCGAGATTCGCGTGAAGACCCACAACAAGCGCTCGCTGGATGACCTTGCGCAGGCGGTGATGCGCGCGAACAGCATTACGACGGCGGAGTTTGTGCAGTTGGCCGACAGTGTGATCGGCGAGTCGTCGGTGGTGTTGGATAGCAAATTATTGCGCTGAGCTTAGGCCATACACAAAGCCAAAATGTGGGAGCGGGCTTGCTCGCGAATACGGTGTGTCAGCCAAATACTTGGCGACTGATTCACCGCTTTCGCGGGCAAGCCCGCTCCCACAATTAGCTCTCCAATAGGTTGGAGAGGGGCGTCAGCCGGTGGTTTTGGTGGCTTTTTCGGCCGCCACTTCGGCTTTAGTCTTCAGGTTTTTCAGCTCTTCGCCCGCGCGCTCGATTTTGGTACGCACGCTGTTCATTTCCTGGCGGCCCTGTTCCAGCTTGTCTTTGAGCGAGCTGCGCCCGGTCACGCCGCGCACCAGCGCCACGCCACCAATCGCCACCTGGATGAGCCCGAAGATCCCGCCACGGCGCAGGCCTTTGCCAACCATCATCACGCCACCGGCCACCGAGCCAATGCGTTCCCAGCCGTGCACGTTTTGAGGCGGTTGGGTTTCAAGTGGCGTGTGTTCGATGATAGGTCGCAGGATTTTGCTGTCGCTCATGATCTGTCTCCAACAAGGCAAGTGATATGTAGCTGACTGCTTGCAGGCGCCGGATGTTCCCAAAAAATCAGTACTTGGGGCCCGAGCGGGTGTTGTTGCCCTTGGCCAGGCGATCGTAGAGCACCACGTTGACAGTGGCGGCGAGGTTCATGCAGCCGGTGGTCGGGATGTACACCACGTCTTCACACCAGTCGCGAATCTCCTTGTCCAGCGAGCCGTCTTCGGGGCCGAAGATGTACAACGCGCGATCAGGATGGGTGTATTCGGGCAGCGGGCGGGCGCCTTCGACCAGCTCCACGGCGACCGGGATGCAACCCAGCGGCAGGATCTTTTTCAGGTCGTCGATGCCGATCAGCGGAATGTCGTGATGGACCTTCTTGGTGTCGGTGATGAAATCCCGGGCGCGCTCGTAACGCACGCCGGTGTAGAACACCGAGGCCACGCCGTAGCAGCCGGCGGCACGCATCACCGAACCGACGTTTTCGGGGGATTTGGGGTTATACAGACCGATGCAGCTGTAGCGTTTATTGCCCACGGGGAAGGGTGCCTTGGAGAAAAACGGCGATTATACGGGGAATGCTCGGGCTGCGGTCGGTCGCCAATTGTGTGTCGCTACAGCTGCCGCCTTCGCGAGCAAGCCCGCTCCCACATTCGACCGCATTTCAAAGCATGAACGCGGACAAATGTGGGAGCGGGCTTGCCCGCGAAGAGGCCGTAACAGGCAACGACGAACCTCAGTCGTCTTTTTTCATCAACCCGGCCAACGCCGCAAACGGGTTGTGCGTGGCCTTGGCAATCGTCGGGCTGCTGGTGGAGCCTTCGCCGAAGTACTGCTGGTCGGTGTAGCGCGAGTGTTCGTTATCGTGGCAATACAGGCACAGCAACTCCCAGTTGGAACCGTCCTGGGGGTTGTCATCATGGTTGTGGTTGCGGTGGTGCACGGTCAGTTCGCTCAAGCGCTTGCCGGCAAATTCACGCGCGCAGCGGCCACACACGTGCGGGTACATCTTCAAGGCTTTGTCGCGATAGCCCATTTCCCGGTCACGCTGGGCATCGGCGAGGATGCGGTCCAGCTTGGCGGTGTGGGAGGGCGGGTTGGTCGAGCTCATCATGGCTCCTGGCTATTTGGGGGTTCACGGATAGGGTTGATTCTAGCCGCTTGCGGGGTAAATGACTGCTGGCTTTTTCAGCTGCGGTACAGCCTTGCAGTGGCAATCGTTTGTAGTATCGGCTCACTTCATTCTCAAGGATCTGACACCAATGCGTTTATACACATGGACCGCAGCACTGCTACTCAGCGTCCTGGCGGCCCACGCCCAGGCATTCTCCACGCCCAAGCCTGGCCAGATCATCGAGGTGGCCCTTGAACAATTGCACCCGACCCAGGCGGTCGTGGGCTTTGACCAGATTTACTACAGCCTGGGCCTGTTTGCCGACAAGCCGGCCAAGGTCTTCGACGAATACTGCGAAACCAACGGCCAGGGCGCGGCCGACAAAGTGCCCAAAAAGGCCGACCTGCACCAACCCGCCAGCTTCAGTTGCAAGGACCCGGTGGGCACGCATCCCGATGACATGAAAACCGTCGTGGTCGGCCCTGGTGGCCAGTTGTACCTGACCGACGGTCACCACAGCTTCACCACCTTGTGGGAAGTCCAAGGCGGCGGCCCGCAGCTGAACATGTGGGTCAAGGTGACCGATGATTTCAGCAACAGCCCCGACATGGCCACCTTCTGGCAGCGTATGGAAGCAGCGCGCAAGGTCTGGCTCAAGGGCGATCACGGCCAATCGCTGTCACCGCAGCAACTGCCGGCGCACCTGGGCTTCAAGAACCTGCAGGACGACACCTTCCGCAGCCTGGTGTATTTCACCCGCAAGGCCGCCTACGGCAAGCCGGACGATGGCGCCGTCGCGCCGGAGTTCCTGGAGTTTTACTGGGGCAATTGGCTGCGCACGCGGATCGACCTGGGTGCTTTCAACCTGAACAAGAAGGGCGGTTACAAGGACGCGATTGAAGCCGTCGCCCAGCGCATGGTCGGCTTGGCGCCGAGTTCACAGGTAGGCGATAGCGGCTTCACGGCCCATCAGTTGGGCGGCATGACCTCGTTGGATCAAGCCGAGTTGAAGAAGACTGTCGAGAAAAAAGTGCCGTATGTGATCGATTACCGCAAATCCCGAAGTTAACCCCGATCAAAATGTGGGAGCTGGCTTGCCTGCGATAGCGGTATCTCAGTCAACAGGTGTATCGACTGATGCGGCGCAATCGCAGGCAAGCTAGCTCCCACAGGGGATTTAGGGTGCCTGCGGAATTCAGCCCTTGAGTTTTTCGGCGATCCAGATGGTGTGCCGGGTGCCTTTGTTGCCATGGGCAAACACCTGCACTTCCTCAGCCTTGAAACCCGCCTTGCGCAGCTTGTCGCTGAACAGCTTGTCGGCACTGGCCGACCACACGGCCAGTACGCCCTTGGGGCGCAGGGCTTTGGCGCAGGCAGCCAGGCCACCGACCGAGTAGAGCCAGCTGTTGGCCTTTTGCGTAAGGCCTTCGGGGCCGTTGTCGACATCCAGCATGATCGCGTCAAAGCCTTGAGGCTCGGCCTGCAGCACCTTGGCCACGTCTTCCATGCGGATCACGGTGCGTGGGTCGAGCAGCGGGCGACCGGATTTTTCACCCAGGGGCCCACGGTTCCACTCCACGACGCCGGGCACCAATTCGGCGACCACCACTTCGGCCGTCTTGCCCAGATGTTTGAGCGCCGACGCCAGGGTAAAGCCCATGCCCAGCCCGCCGATCAACACCCGCGAACCCGGGCGCCCGGCGACTTTGCGGCAGGGAATTTCCGCCAGCGCGTCTTCGGAGCCGTGCATGCGCGTGTTCATCAGCTGGCCGCCATCACCGCCCTGGATCTTGATGACAAAATCCTCGCCGTATTCGAACAGGCACAAGGCACCGCCGTTATCGGGGATCGGGGTGGTGTCGAGCAGAACGAAACGTTTCATTGAAATCTCATTGGGAAGGGCATTCTTGCGCGGTTGGGAGTAGCCTTACGACATTCCGGTCAGGCCATGGAGCCATCGATGAAGTGCAGCATTCTAACGGTCATTGTGCTTGGCGCGCTCACATTGGGTACGGCCCAGGCTCAGGAGGTGCAAACCGTTCCGGTCGCACCTGCGCCAACGCCCGGTGCACCGGGTACACCGACACCGACGTTGTACCCGCAAGTCACACCGCCGGTGGCGCCCAAAGCCACCGCCAACGGCTCACCCGCGCTGGTGCCGATTGTGTTGCCAACGCCGCCCAAGGACCAGAGCGTGCCTGGCCTGCTGCAAAATGACAGCAAGCCGAAGACGCCCGGCGGTTAAAACGGTTGCGAGAGCAATTGCCCGTCGGCCATGCGCAGGCGTTTGGACAAGGCGATCGCAATCGCGCGGATGATCTTGGCCGCGATCCTGGGCGCTTCGTTGAGCATTTTTTCCAGGGAATCCTTGCCCAGGTTCAGCAGCACGCAATCACTGGCCGCCAGGCAACTGGCAGAGCGCCGCTCGCCATCGAGCACCGCCATTTCGCCAAACGCCCGCCCACTGCGCAGGGTGGCGATGGTCAGGCGCTGGCCTTCATGGTTGGTTTTCTGCACGGCCACCTGGCCGCTGTGGATGATGCACATGAACGAGCCGGCATCGCCCTCAACGAAGATCACTTCGCCCTGGGCAATGCTGCTGATGTTGAAGTAGCCGGCGGCGACGTGAAAATCTTCCGGCAGCAAAGGGTCGAACAGCCCGCAGTCCATGAGCATGTCGCGGATTTCATTGTTCAATAAAGTTGGTTGAGGCATAGCTGCAATCTTGGTCCATCAATCAAGTAGGCGGTCTGTGTGTTCAGACAGGACCGCCGTCCTAAGTTCCTTAAATCAAGCCCAGCGCCTTGAACACAAATGCGTATTCGAGCGCTACATCACGTAATCCCTGATAACGCCCGCTCATGCCACCATGGCCGGCGCCCAGTTCGGTCTTGAGCAGCAGCAGGTTGTCGTCAGTCTTGGTGTCGCGCAGCTTGGCCACCCACTTGGCCGCCTCCCAATACTGCACGCGGCTGTCGTTGTAGCCGGCGATCACCAGCAGCGCCGGGTAGGCCTGGGCGCTGACGTTCTCGTACGGCGCGTAGGCCTTGATGCGCTCGTACACCTCTGGTTCTTCAGGGTTGCCCCACTCGTCATATTCGGTGATGGTCAGCGGCAGCTCCGGGTCGAGCATGGTGTTGAGCACATCGACGAACGGCACTTCGGCAATCGCCGCCTGGAACAGCTCCGGGCGTTGATTGAGCACCGCGCCGATCAACAGGCCGCCGGCACTGCCGCCGCTGATGGCCAGTTGTTTGGAGGTGGTCAGGCCCTCGGCGATCAGGTGCTCGGTGCAGGCGATAAAGTCGCTGAAGGTGTTCTGCTTGTGTGCCTGCTTGCCGTTGCGGTACCAGGCTTCACCCAGTTCGCCGCCGCCGCGTACGTGCGCGATGGCGAACGCCACGCCGCGGTCCAGCAGGCTCAGGCGCGCGTGCGAGAACCAGGGGTCGAGGCTGTGGCCGTAGGCGCCGTAGCCATAGAGGTACAGCGGCACCGGTTTGCCCAACTGGTCGCGTTTGACCACCAGGCTGATCGGCACCTGGGTGCCATCGGCAGACGTGGCCCACAGGCGTTGGCTGACGTAGTCGTCGGCGTTGAACACGCCGAGTACCGGCGTTTCCTTGAGCACGGCTTGCGCGCCGGTCGCCAATTCCAGCTGGCGCACCTGGGCCGGACGGTTCAGCGCTTCATAGCGCAGACGGATCTTGTCGCTCGGGAATTCCAGGCTGTTTTGCACATAAAGGCTGTAGGCGGCGTCGGGCAATTCGACGCGATAGGCTGGTACGTCCTGAGGGTGCACTTCGATCACTGGCAGGCCGCCGATGCGCAGGCTCAAGGTCATCGCGCCGGCATTGAGGCTCACGCCGTCGAGCATCACCTCGTCGCTGTGCGGGATCAGGTTTTGCCATTGATCTTCGGTGGGCACGCTGCCGGTGTCGGCGGCGACGAACAGCGCGTAGTTGATACCGTCGCGGTTGCTGCGGATAAACCAGGTCCACTCGCCGTCGCGCTGGCCATGGTCGACATCGTATTCGTGGTCTTCGACCCGTGGCGCCAGGCAAGTGAAGTCGAGGTGCGGCTGGTTGGCGTCCAGCGCCCAGATTTCACTGGTGGTCTTGCTGCCCAGGGCCAGCAGCAACTGGCGTTCGGAACTGGAGCGGTAGCAATGCAGGAAGAAACGTCCGTCGGGCTCGTGGAACACTTCCTGCGCTGCCGTGCCATCCAGGCGGTAGCGATACAGTTTGTGTGGGCGATGGGTGTCGTCCAGTTCGCCGAAGAACAGGGTCAGGCTGTCATTGGCCCAGGTCATGCTGCCGTCGCAGTCCTGAAACTCCAGTTCGCTGACTTTGCCGTTAGCCAATTCCTTCACGTACAGGGTGTAAATCTCTTCACCGCTGGTGTCCAGGCTGTAGGCCAGGCGCTGGTGGTCGGGGCTGATGCTGAACGCGCCCAGCGAGAAAAAGCCGCCGTTGGCGAGTACGTTGGGGTCGAGCAACAATTCTTCGCTGCTGTCGTCCACTGTGTTGCTGTCATCTGCCGGGCGGCGGCAGCGGTAGTGGCGGGCGTATTCGTCACCGGCGGTGGTGCGCGTGTAATACAGGTACGGGCCCCACGGCGAAGGCAGGGACAGGTCGGTTTCGAGAATACGGCCCTTGATCTCGTCGAACAGGGTTTCGCGCAGCGCCTGCTGATCGGCGAGTTGCGCCTCCTGCCAGGCGTTTTCGGCTTTGAGGTAATCGAGGACTTCAGCCGTGTCACGCGCTTGCAGCCAGGCGTACGGGTCCTGGCCTTCGGCCTTGCGGGCAATCGGGGCGGCAGTGATGTGGGTCGATGAAGGCATGGATCACTCTCTGTCTGGCGGATGGTGGCAGGCATTGCAGCCGAGACACGCAAAAGCCGTTATCATAGCCGCCTGTTTGCCTACCTTGCCATGGACACCATGACCGAGAACGACTATCTGACCGCTTGGGGCCTTTACGCCTTCGCCGCTTTGGGCTGCCTGTTGGTGTGGTGGCGCATGACCCGCTGGATCTGGCGCTGGCTGCGCGAGCCGCTGCAGTTGCTGATGGCGGTGCTGCTGTTCAGCCCGACCATCGTCGATCCGGTCAAGACCCAGTTCGCGCCGGCCGTGGCGATCACGGCCCTGGACCTGGTGCTGCATGTCGGCAATAACGCCTGGCGGGCTATTTCCGATCTGTTCATGTACACGATGATCGCGTTTGGCGTGTATATCGTGTTTGTGCTGATCCGCTGGCCCATCGAGCGCGCCGCCAACGCCCGGCGTGAGCGCAAGGCCGCTGTCGACGCCGCCCTGGCTGCCGAGACGGTTGACGAGGACGACGAGCCGTTCCATCGCCCGGCGCCTGCCAGCGGAATGCGCGTCGAACCGCGCCTTTGACGTCGTCCGCCCTGCAGCGAGAGCCCTGGCATGTGTGAATTATTGGGCATGAGTGCCAACGTCCCCACCGACATCGTGTTCAGCTTTACCGGGCTGATGCAGCGGGGCGGGCGTACCGGCCCTCACCGCGACGGTTGGGGCATTGCCTTCTACGAGGGCCGTGGCCTGCGTCTGTTCCAGGACCCGGCCGCCAGCAGTGAGTCGGAAGTCGCGCTGCTGGTGCAGCGCTATCCGATCAAAAGTGAAGTGGTGATTGGCCATATCCGCCAGGCCAACGTGGGCAAGGTGAGCCTGGCCAATACCCACCCGTTCGTGCGCGAGCTGTGGGGTCGCAACTGGTGTTTTGCCCATAACGGCCAGCTGGCGGACTTCAACCCGCGCGCCACCTTCTACCGGCCGGTGGGCGATACCGACAGCGAAGCCGCGTTCTGCGACCTGCTCAACCGTGTGCGCGAAGCCTTCCCCGAGCCGGTGGACATCGAACAAGTGCTGCCGGACCTGATTGCCGCCTGCGCCGAGTACCGCAGCAAAGGCGTGTTCAACTGCCTGCTCAGCGACGGTGACTGGCTGTTTTGCTACTGCTCGACCAAGCTGGCGCAGATTACCCGGCGCGCACCGTTTGGCCCGGCGCGCTTGAAAGATGTCGACGTGATCGTCGATTTTCAGGCCGAAACCACGCCAAATGACGTGGTCACTGTGATCGCCACCGAGCCGTTGACCGATAACGAAAACTGGACCCGCTACGAACCGGGCCAATGGAGCCTGTGGCGACGCGGTGAATGCGTCAGCCAGGGCATTACCGAGTAAGGATATCGACCATGCTGCTCAGTTATCTGCGGTTGGTGCTGTTTGCCATTGGCTTGTTGGTCGGTGTGCAGGTGCCGGGTTTCATCAACGACTACGCCAAGCGCGTCGAGGCCCACCTGATCGAGGCCCAGACCGGCCTCAGCGGGTTTGAAAGCACCGCACGGCAGTTCTTCAACGGTGATTTGCAGGCATTGGTGGCGCATTACCGCGCCAGTGATGATCCGGTGTTCCAGAGCGACGCCAACAGCCTGGGCACCCTGCTTGATCGCCAGGTGGCGTTGGACAAGCAATTCCAGGCCATGCAAGGCCCGTGGTACATCCGCGCCCTGCAGGTGGCGGTGGCGGCGGACCCGGCGATTCGCCTGGAAACCTGGAATGGCTACAGCTATCAGATCCTGCTGACGCCGGAGGCGATGGGCTGGGGCCTGGGCGGGGCGATGCTGTTGTCGTTCGGCATTGAATGCCTGTTCCGCTTGATCGACTGGGTGGTGTTGGGCGGCAAGCGCCTGCGCCAGAGCCGGCCGATTGAAGAGCGAGACCTGAAGGGGCTCTAAAATCCCAACTCGGTCAAATGTGGGAGCTGGCTTGCCTGCGATAGCGGTGTATCAGGGGCAGATGTGCAAGCTGACCCACCGCTATCGCAGGCAAGCCAGCTCCCAAGGGTTTAATCCGGTTTCGTCAGAACCATATTCGCTTCGCCGACCTCTTCGGCATAGCGGGCCACCACCTTCTGGCACAACCCGACAATCTCCTCCACCAACTCCACGCCCACCCGCCACGACACCACCACCTGCAAATTCGGCAGCTTCTGCACCATCGGCAGCATCACCAACTCCCCGCGCGCCAGTTCCTCGCTGACCAGCACCGGCGGCAGTGCGCCGATGCCGAAGCCATCGCGCAGCAGGCGGGTAATCGCCGACACCGAATTCACGCAGTTCATGCGCGGCGCGGCGACGCCGTTGGCCTGCATCAGGCTCAGCACGTCCTGGTGCGGGTGGGAGTTTTTCGAGTAGGTGATGATGCGCTCCTGGGCCAGTTCGGCGAGGGAGGCGTAGTCGCGGTTGTAGAGGGAATGGCTGGCGACGATCCAGGCCATCGGGTGGCTGGCCAGTTCCAGGCTGCGCACGGTTTCCAGGCGCAGCAGGTCGGTTTGCAGAATCAGGTCGAGAAAGCCTTTTTGCAGCTGATCGCTGAGGTTCAATGCGGTATCGGCGACCAATTCGATTTCCACCAACGGAAAGTGGTCCATCAATTCGGCCACCAAGGGGCTGAGCCAGGTGTGAATCACCGTGTCCATCGCGCCGATGCGAATCCGCCCGACCTTGCTGCTGGTGGTTTCCAGTGACTGCTTCAAGCCCTGCATGGTCACCATCATCTGCTCGGCGTAATCGAGCACCTTCAAGCCTTCCGGGGTCAGGCTCACGCCGCGTGAGTCGCGTAGAAACAGCTTCACACCCAACTCGCTCTCGAGCACGGCAATGCGGCTGGAAATCGAGGCCTGGGTGGTGAACAACTTCTCGGCGGTCAGGCGAAAGCTCTTGAGCTTGGCCACCCAGACGAAGGTTTCGAGGAACTTCAAATTCATGGGATCAACTTTTCTTATGCATGGATCGGTTTTTATTAGTTGGACGCCGCACCGGGCAAACGCCAAAAATCGAGCTATTCCACGATAAGCGTCGTTGGGGTGTGAGGACAAGTTGCCAGTTCTGTACGAAAAATCCCACACTACAAAAAATACAACGCCTGAAAAACAACGCCTGGAGGAGCACCCACCGTGAGCCGTCTGCTATTGAATTGCGACATCGGCGAAAGCTTTGGCAACTGGACCATGGGTCTGGACGGCGAGGTTATGCCGTTCATTGATTGTGCCAACGTGGCGTGTGGCTTTCATGCCGGCGACCCGAGCATCATGCGCAAGACCGTCAGCCTGGCCTTCAAGCACGGCGTGCAAGTGGGGGCGCACCCGGCGTACCAGGACCTGCAAGGCTTCGGCCGCCGCTCCATGGCCTACACACCGCAGGAAATCCAGGACCTGCTGCACTACCAGATCGGCGCCCTCGACGGCATCTGCCGTGCGCAAGGCGGGCGGGTCAGCTACGTCAAACCCCATGGCGCGATGTACAACGACATGATGGCCAACCCTGCGCAATTGCGCGCAGTGATCCAGGCCGTGGCCGCTTATGGCGACCTGCCGCTGATGCTGCTGGCCACCCGCGACAACAGCGCGGCCCAGGCCTTGGGCGATGAGTACGGGGTGACCTTGTGGTTCGAGGCCTTTGCCGACCGCGCTTACGACCCCAAGGGGCATCTGGTGTCGCGCCAGTTGCCGGGTGCCGTGCACCATGACTCCGAAACCATCGTGCAGCAGGCCCTGACGATTTCCCGCGGCGACGCCCTGACCGCCAGCGATGGCAGCGCCATGGTGTTGCAGGCCAACACCTTGTGTGTGCACGGCGACAACGCCAGTTCGGTGGCCGCCGTGAAGCGTATCCGCGAGGCGCTGAAGCCAGCATGAAGCCACGCATTGAAGTGGTGGCGATCGATTGCCTGATGGTGCGTCTGTTTGATGTGATTGCCGAAGCCAACATGCCGTGGATGCTCGCTGCCACTCAACGTCTGCGCGAAGGTTTTGGCCCAGCGTTGGTGGACCTGGTGCCGTCCTACACCACGCTGATGGTGCATTACGATCTCACCGCGTTGAGCCCGGCGCAGGCCAGGGAGTTGATCGGCCAGGCGCTGGCCGACCTGCAGCCTCAGGCCCAGGGCAGCGGCCAGCGTCACGTGTTGCCGGTGTGGTACGACCTGAGTGTCGGCCCGGAACTGAGCTTGCTCAGCCAGCGCAGCGGTCTGTCGGTTGAAGACGTGATCCGCCGCCACAGTGCCCATGAATACCAGGTGTTCGCCCTCGGCTTTGCCCCCGGTTTTGCGTTTATGGGGTTGGTGGACGAAATCCTCGCGACGCCGCGCCTGAATACCCCGCGAAAGCGCGTGGCGGCTGGCAGCGTCGGCATTGCCGAGCGGCAAACCGCCGCGTACCCGGTGGTCTCGCCCGGTGGCTGGAACCTGATCGGTCGCACCCCGGCCAAGCTGTTCGACCGCGAACGCGACGGTTACAGCCTGATGCAGCCCGGCGATACGGTGCGTTTCGAGGCGGTCGGCCACGCCGAATTTATCAACCTGGGTGGCGATGACACGCCGTTGGAGGCGCAGGCATGAGCCGTTTGTTGATCGAGGCCAGCACGCCACTGTGCCTGTTGCAGGATGCCGGCCGCTTTGGCGTGCGCCACCTGGGCGTGACCCAGGGTGGCGCGCTGGACTGGGTGTCGATGTCCTGGGCCAACTGGCTGCTGGGCAACGCGCTGGATGCGCCGGTGGTGGAAATCACCTTGGGCGGGTTCACCGTGCAGGCCGAGGAGTATTGCTTACTGGCATTGGCCGGCGCGGATCTGGGCGCGTACATCGATGAGCGTGCGATCAGCCCGGGACGCAGCTTTATCCTGCAAAAGGGTCAGCGTTTGCGCTTTACCCAGCCGTTCAATGGCGCGCGGGCCTACCTGGCGGCGCCAAGCGGCTTTGATGCGCCGCAGGTGCTGGGCAGTTGCGCCACGGTGGTGCGAGAGGAATTGGGCGGGCTTGACGGTTTCGGCAAGGCATTGGTCGAAGGCGGGCGGTTGATGTATTCCGGAACGGGCGGTGCGATGAAGGTGTTGGGTAGCGCGGATTTGCAACCCGCTGCACCACTGGACGTGATAGTCGGCGCACAAATCGGTCAATTCAGCGGCCAGAGTTTGTTCGATGCCTTCAACACCGAATGGGCGCTGGACAGCCGCGCCGACCGCATGGGCATGCGTCTGCTGGGCACGCCGTTGCAGTATCAGGGGCCGTCGTTGATCTCCGAAGGGATTCCGTTGGGGGCCATCCAGGTGCCGCCGGATGGGCAGCCGATTGTGTTGCTCAATGATCGGCAGACCATTGGCGGCTACCCGCGTTTAGGCGCGTTGACGCCCTTGGCGCTGGCGCGGCTGGCGCAGTGTTTGCCGGGGGAGAAGGTGCGCTTGGCGCCGGTGGTGCAGGAGACGGCGCATCGCCAGCATGTGGACTTTTTGCAGCGCTTCAGCGAAGGCTAACAATGTAGGTGGGGGCTTGCCCCCGATGGCGGTCTCTGAGTGCCAAATGCATTGACTGAGGCGCTGCTATCGGGGGCAAGCTGAACTGGTCAAGTAATCTTGGACACCGATTAAGGTTTACGCCGTCAATCGCTCTTGCGCGACCGGCGACCGGTAGTCGTTGTAGCTGTGAGGTCTGCTGATGTTGTAGCGCGAGACATAGCGCTGCACGTCTGCCCGGGCCTCATGCTCCAGTTTGTAGCCCTTTTCAGGCACCCACTCTGATTTCAAGCTACCAAAGAAACGCTCCATCGGGGCGTTGTCCCAACACTCGCCTTTACGGCTCATACTCTGCCTAAACCCCTGTTTCAGCAGCTCATTTCGGAATTTATGACTGGTGTACTGACAACCTTGGTCAGAATGAAACAACACATCCTGAGGATGGCCGCGTAGCTCCACCGCCATACGTAGCGCTTCGCAGGTCAGGTTGGCATCAGAAATCATCGAGAACGACCAGCCAACGATCCTACGAGCGTACAAATCCAGAACGACGGCGAAGTACAACCATCGCTTGCCGACCTTGATGTAAGTCACGTCGCCACACCACACCTGATTAACCGCCGTCACATCAAATTTCCGCTTGAGCACATGCGGTGCCACCAAGGCCTCTACACCCGGCGACTTGTATTTATGACGCCTGCGCTGACGACTGGCGATGCCTGCTTCGCGCATCAGACTGCGAACCATGTACCGACCGACACGATGCCCTCTAGCTTGCAGCTCTTTGGCCAAAGTACGTGCGCCCGCCGATTCTCTCGACGCCTTGTGATGCCTGACCAGCGCGGCTTTGAGTTTCTCTCGCTCAGGATTTTCTTTTCCTTGGCGCTGGCGCCAGGCGTAAAAGCTACTGCGGTTGACCCCGAACGCGCGGCAACACCTTCTAACGCCGTACTGCTCGTCCAGCTCCTCGATCAGCGTGAATGATCTTTGGCGTCCAAAAGCAGGAGAGCACTGGCCTTTTTTAGGATTTCAATGTCCAGGTCTTTCTCCCTGAGCAGAGCTTTGAGCCTCTGGATTTCTCGTTGATCAGCGGTAATCGCCTTGGCCCCCACCGGAGTAGAACCCAAGCGTTCTTTTTGCACTTGATCGACCCAGCGACGCAGGGCCGTAGGGCCAATATCCAGGCTGGCACAGACCTCGGTAACAGGCTGACCTTCATCCAGCACCATGCTGGCGGCCTTGAGCTTGAACTCACTCGAATAAGATTTACGCATAGCCAAACACCTCAGATTTGAGCGCCATCATAGCGCCCGATTGAAGTGTCCAAAATCATTAGGCCAGTTCAAGCCCCCTCCCACATTGGATTTATGGTGCATGGAGGTTTGAGTTACTTGGAGAGAAAGCGCATCCCTTCTTCCAGGCCCCGCAGCGTCAGCGGGTACATCTGATCTTCCACCAACTCCCGCACAATCCCCGTCGACGCCGTATACCCCCACGTGTCTTTCGGGTACGGGTTAATCCAGATCAGCTTCTTGTACTTGGCCATGAAGCGCTGCATCCACACGTACCCAGGCTCCTCATTCCAGTGCTCGACGCTGCCGCCGGCCTGGGTGATTTCATACGGCGCCATCGACGCATCGCCGATAAAAATCACTTTGTAATCGGCGCCGTATTTATGCAGCAAGTCCTGGGTGGAGGTGCGTTCGGAGGTGCGCCGCTGGTTGTTCTTCCACACCGACTCGTACACGAAGTTATGGAAGTAGAAGTACTCCAGGTGCTTGAACTCGGTCTTGCACGCGGAGAACAGCTCTTCGCAGATCTTCACGTGGGCGTCCATTGAGCCGCCGATGTCGAACAGCAACAGCAGTTTGATGGTGTTGCGCCGCTCCGGACGCATCTGGATATTCAGCAGCCCGGCATCGCGGGCGGTGTGGTCGATGGTGCCGTCGATGTCCAGCTCTTCGGCCGCACCCTGGCGCGCGAACTTGCGCAGGCGGCGCAGGGCAATCTTGATGTTGCGCGTGCCCAGCTCCACCTGATCGTCGAGGTTCTTGTACTCGCGCTGGTCCCAGACTTTTACCGCCTTGCCCTGGCGCTTGCCGGCGTCACCCACACGGATGCCTTCCGGGTTGTAGCCGCCGGAGCCGAACGGGCTGGTGCCGCCGGTGCCGATCCACTTGTTGCCGCCGGCATGGCGCTCTTTCTGTTCTTCCAGGCGTTTCTTGAACTCTTCGATGAGCTTGTCCAGGCCACCGAGGGACTGGATCTGCGCACGCTCCTCATCGCTCAACGAGCGCTCGAATTCCTTGCGCAGCCACTCTTCGGGAATCAGCGCCTGCAGGTGGTCGTCGAGCTTTTCCAGGCCGTTGAAATAGGCACCGAACGCGCGGTCGAACTTGTCGAAATGCCGTTCGTCCTTGACCAGAATCGCCCTGGCCAAGTAGTAAAACTCGTCCATGTCGGCGAAGACCACACGCTGTTTCAGCGCATTGATCAGGTCGAGCAGCTCGCGCACCGACACCGGCACCTTGGCGGCGCGCATCTCATTGAACAGGTTGAGCAACATTATCGATTACCGCGACGGCTCATGAAGGCCAGACGTTCCAGCAACTGCACGTCTTGCTCGTTTTTCACCAGGGCACCGGCCAACGGCGGGATGGCTTTGGTGGGGTCGCGTTCGCGCAGCACGGCTTCGCCGATGTTGTCGGCCATCAGCAGCTTGAGCCAGTCGACCAGTTCGGAGGTGGACGGCTTTTTCTTCAGGCCTGGCACCTTGCGCACGTCGAAGAACACGTCCAGTGCTTCGCTGACCAGGTCTTTCTTGATGTCGGGGTAGTGCACATCGACGATCTTTTGCAGGGTGGAGCGGTCGGGAAAGGCAATGTAATGGAAGAAGCAGCGGCGCAGGAACGCGTCCGGCAGCTCTTTCTCGTTGTTGGAGGTAATGATGATGATCGGGCGTTTCTTGGCCTTGATGGTCTCGTCGATTTCGTAGACGTAGAACTCCATCTTGTCGAGTTCTTGCAGCAGGTCGTTGGGGAACTCGATGTCGGCCTTGTCGATTTCATCGATCAGCAGAATCACCCGCTCTTCGGACTCGAAGGCTTCCCAGAGCTTGCCCTTCTTCAGGTAGTTGCGCACATCGTGGACCTTGTCCACGCCCAGTTGCGAGTCGCGCAGGCGGCTGACCGCGTCGTACTCGTAGAGGCCCTGATGCGCCTTGGTGGTGGATTTGATGTGCCAGGTGATCAGCTTGGCGCCAAAGGATTCGGCCAGTTGCTCGGCAAGCATGGTCTTGCCGGTGCCGGGCTCGCCCTTGACCAGCAACGGCCGTTCCAGGGTGATGGCGGCGTTGACGGCCAGTTTCAGGTCATCGGTAGCCACATAGGCCTGGGTGCCTTCGAACTTCATCGGTCATTCCTCGAATTCATCAATGCCCGGACTATACCGCGCGGCCCCGGCGACTGTGAACGCAGACGGGTTATTCAGTCTCTGAATGGCCGGTCACACGCGACCCTTGGCGGCTTTCTCCAACGCGTACGCCCGCGCGTCCGCTTTGTCCCTGAGCTTGCTGCCGCCCCACAGGGCCAGCGCAGCCAAAACCAGTGTGCCGATGCCGGCGAGGATCATCATGCCGGCGAGGGGGCCGCCGTGCATGGCGAACCCCACTATTTTCACGAAGCCTGAATAGGCCAAGAGGTAGCCAAGAATTGTCAGTATCCAGCCTGTGATGCGCATGCTCAGTGTCCTTACTCGTTGTTGTCATTGACCTGTCGGCACGCTAACCGATAGCCCGTTTCCCGGTAGGGCGTGCGGCTCAGTTTGCACTGGGCTTGGGTTGTTCATACCGGGCATTGAATGCCTGGATAAAACCATTACGCAAGATCGCCAAAAATGCCGAGAACGCGCTGATATTTTGCTGGTGCACGCTGCCGCTGAGTTCCACGCGGGTGGCAAACTGGTTTTTGTTCTGGTTCTTTAATACGGTCTCGCTGGCGCCGACCACGGCTTCCCAGATCGAGCGGAAGATATTCTTGTCCTTGTTTTCGACATCCTGTTTCCAGTCGAACACCTCTACGTCGCGCAGCAGCGGCTTGATATAACCGCTCAGTTGGCCTTTTTCGGCCTGGGCTTCGACCACCACATCGCCCGTGCCGGCCTTGAAGTCGAACTTGCCGTACGCCGACGCGAAGTCATTCAGGCGTTTGAGTTGAATATCCTTGGCGCGAAAGCGGAATTCGAAGTCTTCGAAGTTGCTCAGTGGGTCGAAAGCAGCGGTAGCTTCCAGGGGCGCCTGGCCGAGCAATTGCGCCTTGCCTTCAAAGGTGGCGTCCCGCTTGCCTTTGATGTCCACCACATTGGTCAGGTTGTAGAAGCTGGCGTTGACCTGGGTGGCGTAGATATTCACCGCGGGCTTGGAATTGAAGTTGTGGAAGGCGATCTTGCCGTCCTGAATGCGGACTTCGTTGAGGGTGATCGGCAACAATTTGCCCAACTGTTCACGCCAGTCGGTGCCTTTACCAGTCTGCGATGCCTGTTGGTTGCCACCGTCGACGAAGTTCAGCTCGGGTTGGAAGAACTGCACCTCGGCCACCACCGCATGGTCGTACCACAACGAATGCCAGCTCACCGACACGTCGATCACCGGCGCTTTGACGAACGGAACCGGCACTTTGCCGTCGACTTTGACGATCTGCAGGCCGTTGATTTTATAGGCCCCGCGCCACAGCGCCACGTCCACATCCGTGACCTGGCCGCGGTAATCACCCATGTCGGCGAGCTTGTCGTTCAGGTAGTTGCGCACCAGGTAGGGCAGGGCGAGGTCCAGGGCAATCAGTACTACCACCAGTATGGCGACGATCCATAGCAGCCCACTGTAGCGACGTTTCATGTGCAGGTTCTCCAACGTTATAGGCGATGGACCGCGCGCACCGGCGCAACGTTCCTCTGACTGGACGCCCACCAGCACGAGGCATACCCTTGTGGCCTTGTTGAAATTGCCTTAAGGACCCGTCATGAGCCGTATCTTTGCAGACAACGCGCACTCCATCGGTAACACGCCCCTGGTGCAGATCAACCGCATCGCTCCACGTGGCGTGACCATCCTGGCCAAGATCGAGGGGCGTAACCCGGGTTATTCGGTGAAGTGCCGCATTGGCGCGAACATGATCTGGGACGCCGAAAGCACCGGCAAACTCAAGCCGGGCATGACCATTGTAGAACCGACTTCCGGCAACACCGGCATCGGCCTGGCGTTTGTCGCCGCGGCCCGTGGCTATAAGCTGCTGCTGACCATGCCGGCGTCGATGAGCATCGAGCGACGTAAAGTGCTCAAGGCGCTTGGCGCCGAGCTGGTGTTGACCGAGCCGGCCAAAGGCATGAAAGGCGCGATCGACAAGGCTGGCGAGATCGTCGCCAGCGACCCGGCCACCTACTTCATGCCGGCGCAGTTTGAAAACCCGGCCAACCCGGCGATCCACGAAAAAACCACCGGCCCGGAAATCTGGAACGACACCGATGGTGCCGTGGACGTGCTGGTGGCAGGCGTCGGCACGGGCGGTACCATCACCGGCGTGTCGCGTTATATCAAGAACACGGCGGGCAAGCCGATTCTGTCGGTGGCGGTCGAGCCGATCGTTTCGCCGGTGATCACCCAGGCGTTGGCCGGTGAAGAGATCAAGCCGAGCCCGCACAAGATCCAGGGCATCGGCGCCGGGTTTGTGCCGAAAAACCTCGATCTGTCGATGGTGGACCGCGTAGAGCGGGTGACCGACGAGGAATCCAAGGCCATGGCCCTGCGCCTGATGCAGGAAGAGGGGATTCTGTGCGGTATTTCCTGTGGCGCCGCAATGGCCGTGGCCGTGCGTCTGGCCGAGAAACCGGAAATGCAGGGCAAGACCATCGTGGTGATCCTGCCCGACTCCGGTGAGCGCTACCTGTCGAGCATGCTGTTCAGCGATTTGTTCACCGACCAGGAAACCCAGGCCTGATCGGTTCTCGGTGGCAAGAAGGCTTGTTGTGGCGAGCGGCCTGGTTGTGGCAAGAGGGCTTGTCGTGGCGAGCGGGCTTGTTGTGGCGAGCGGGCTTGCCCCGCGTTGGGCTGCGAAGCAGCCCCCAAAACCTGACGCCGCGGTTTATCAGTTGCACCGCGGCGTCTGAAGTGGGAGCGCTGCGCGCTCCAACGCGGGGCAAGCCCGCTCGCCACAACAAGTCTTCTTGCCACAACCAGCCCGCAGGCCACTACAAACCCGCCAGCCACAAGGGCCCCAGGGTGTTGATTTATGTCAGCCGGTCGGCCTGGGCCTTCTGCATAATGGCCCAAGTGTTTATCATGGCCGGCTGCTACGTCTGGTTTCCCGTCGACGGGAGGCTGTTGGCCAGGCGCTTATTTCCAGGAGTTGCTGCATGACCTTTTCTTTGGCCGCCAAACTGTCGGTGTTGCTGTTGTTTATCGGCAGCACGCTGTATGTGCACCTGCGTGGCAAGGCGCGTTTGCCGATGTTGCGTCAGTTCGTCAACCATTCGGCGCTGTTCGCACCCTATAACGCCCTGATGTACCTGTTCTCGGCCGTGCCGTCCAAACCGTACCTGGACCGCAGCAAGTTCCCGGAGCTGGATGTGCTCAAGGACAATTGGGAAGTGATCCGCGAAGAGGCCATGCACCTGTTCGACGAGGGTTATATCCGCGCCGCTGAAAAGAACAACGACGCCGGTTTCGGTTCGTTCTTCAAGAAGGGCTGGAAACGTTTCTACCTCAAGTGGTACGACAAACCGCTGCCATCGGCCGAGGCGCTGTGCCCGAAAACCGTGGCCCTGGTCAGCAGCATCCCCAACGTCAAAGGCGCGATGTTCGCGCTGTTGCCGGGCGGCAGTCACCTCAACCCGCACCGCGACCCGTTTGCCGGTTCCCTGCGCTATCACCTCGGGCTGTCTACGCCAAACTCCGACGATTGCCGCATCTTCGTCGATGGTCAGGTCTATGCCTGGCGCGACGGTGAGGACGTGATGTTCGACGAAACCTACGTGCATTGGGTGAAGAACGAAACCGACCAGACCCGCGTGATCCTGTTCTGCGACATCGAGCGCCCGCTGAGCAATCGCCTCATGACCCGCGTCAACCGCTGGGTCAGCATGCAGTTGGGCCGCGCAACCGCGCCGCAGAATCTGGATGATGAACGTGTTGGCGGGATCAACCAGGCGTATGCCTGGAGCAAGACCTTCAGCGATAAGTTCAGCGGCGTGGTCAAGCAATGGAAACGCAAGCACCCCAAGGCCTACCGCATTGCGCGGCCGGTGCTGGCGGTGGTGGTGCTGGTGCTGCTGTGGAAGTGGTTGTTCAGCTGATTTGAAAGGTTAAACACAGGTTGAAATGTGGGAGGGGGCAAGCCCCCTCCCACATTGGTTTTGCAGTGTTGCTTAAGAGGCGATCAACTGGCGCAGCACATAGTGCAAGATGCCGCCCGCCTTGAAGTATTCCACTTCATTGAGGGTGTCGATCCGGCACAGCACCTCGACTTTCTCTCTGCTGCCATCCTCACGCGTAATCACCAACGTCAGGTTCATGCGCGGCTCGATCTCGGCATGGGTCAGCCCAAGGATGTCGATCTTCTCCTTACCGGTGAGTTTGAGCGCCTTGCGGTTCTGATCCAGCTTGAACTGCAACGGCAGCACGCCCATACCCACCAGGTTGGAACGGTGAATCCGCTCGAAGCTCTCGGCGATCACCGCCTTGACCCCCAGCAGGTTGGTGCCCTTGGCTGCCCAGTCGCGGCTGGAACCGGTGCCGTATTCCTGGCCGGCGATCACCACCAGCGGTGTGCCCGACGCCTGGTATTTCATGGCCGCATCGTAGATCGGCATCTTCTCGCCGGTGGGGATGTACAGCGTGTTGCCGCCTTCTTCTCCGCCGAGCATTTCGTTGCGGATACGGATATTGGCAAACGTGCCGCGCATCATCACTTCATGGTTGCCCCGGCGTGAGCCGTAGGAGTTGAAGTCACGCGGTTCCACGCCCTGCTCGCGCAGGTAGCGCCCGGCGGGGCTGTCGGCCTTGATGTTGCCAGCAGGGGAGATGTGGTCGGTGGTTACCGAATCGCCCAGCAAGGCCAGTACATTGGCGCCTTTGACGTCCTCGATGACCGGCAATGGCCCGGCGATGTCGTCGAAGAACGGTGGGTGCTGGATGTACGTAGAGTCTTTCTGCCATACGTAAGTCGCCGCTTGCGGCACTTCAATCGCTTGCCACTGCTCATCGCCGGCAAAC
Organism: Pseudomonas sp. HT11; assembly: GCF_044875395.1. NCBI lineage: Bacteria > Pseudomonadati > Pseudomonadota > Gammaproteobacteria > Pseudomonadales > Pseudomonadaceae > Pseudomonas > Pseudomonas sp. HT11. The sequence continues at coordinate 1,692,223 of NZ_CP173217.1, forward strand.
ACCTCGGCATATTCCTTGTGGAACATGCCGGTGCTGACTTGAGCCACGGCGTCGGCGATTTCCTGGCTGCTTGGCCAGATGTCTTTCAGGTACACCGGTTGGCCGTCTTTGCCTTCGCCCAGCGGTTCGCTGCTGATGTCGATGCGCACCGTGCCGGCCAACGCATAGGCGACCACCAGGGGCGGCGAGGCAAGCCAGTTGGTTTTCACCAGGGGGTGTACGCGGCCCTCGAAATTGCGGTTGCCCGACAACACCGAGGCGACGGCGAGGTCGGCTTTCTGGATGGCTTTCTCGATCGGTTCAGGCAATGGCCCCGAGTTACCGATGCACGTGGTGCAGCCGTACCCCACAAGGTCGAAGCCCAGTTGGTCAAGGTATTGGGTGAGGCCCGCTGCCTTGTAATAGTCGGTGACCACTTTGGAGCCAGGCGCCAGCGAGGTTTTTACCCAGGGTTTGCTGGTCAGGCCTTTTTCCACGGCTTTTTTTGCCACCAGGCCTGCGGCCATCATCACGCTGGGGTTGGACGTGTTGGTGCACGAGGTAATCGCGGCAATCACCACGGCGCCGTTTTTCAGGCGATAGGTGTGGCCGTCGTACTCATAGTCGGTTTCGCCCACCAAGTCGGCGTTGCCCACGGCGACACCGCCGCCGCCTTCGCTTTCCAGGCGGCCTTCTTCTTTGCTGGTCGGTTTGAATTGCAGGTCGAGGAAATCGCTGAAGGCCTGGCCTACATTCGGCAGAGACACACGGTCCTGCGGGCGTTTCGGCCCGGCGAGGCTGGCTTCGACGCTGCCCATGTCCAGCGCCAGGGTGTCGGTGAACACCGGCTCCTGGCCGGCGTTGCGCCACAGGCCCTGGGCCTTGGTGTAGGCCTCCACCAGCTTGACGGTTTCGGCAGGGCGGCCGGACAGGCGCAGGTAGTCCAGCGTCACCTCATCCACCGGGAAAAAGCCGCACGTGGCGCCGTATTCCGGAGCCATGTTGGCGATGGTGGCGCGGTCGGCCAGCGGCAGGTCGGCCAAGCCGTCGCCGTAGAACTCGACGAACTTACCCACCACGCCTTTTTTACGCAGCATCTGGGTCACGGTCAGCACCAGGTCGGTGGCGGTGATGCCTTCCTTGAGTTTGCCGGTGAGTTTGAAGCCGATCACTTCCGGAATCAGCATCGACACCGGCTGGCCGAGCATCGCCGCTTCTGCTTCGATGCCGCCCACGCCCCAGCCGAGTACGCCCAGGCCGTTGATCATGGTGGTGTGCGAGTCGGTGCCTACCAGCGTGTCCGGGAACGCGTAGGTACGGCCGTCTTCGTCCTTGGTCCACACGGTGCGGCCCAGGTATTCAAGGTTGACCTGGTGGCAGATGCCGGTGCCCGGTGGCACCACGCTGAAGTTGTCAAAGGCGCTTTGGCCCCAACGCAGGAAGGCGTAGCGTTCGCCGTTGCGCTGCATTTCGATGTCGACGTTTTGCTCAAACGCGCTGGTGCTGCCGAATTTGTCGACCATCACCGAGTGGTCGATGACCAAGTCCACGGGGGAGAGCGGGTTGATGCGCTGCGGGTCGCCACCGGCCTTGGCCACGGCGGCGCGCATGGCGGCCAGGTCGACCACGGCGGGCACGCCGGTAAAGTCTTGCATCAGCACGCGGGCCGGGCGGTATTGGATTTCGCGGTCGGACTGGCGCTCTTTGAGCCAGGCGGCGATGGCCTTGAGGTCGGTGCCGGTGACGGTTTTGCCGTCTTCCCAGCGCAGCAGGTTTTCCAGCAGCACCTTGAGGGACATCGGCAGCTTATCCAGGTCACCCAGGCTCTTGGCGGCTTCGGGCAAGCTGAAGTAGTGGTAAGTCTTGTCGTCGATTTGCAGGGTTTTAAGGGTTCTCAGGCTATCAAGGGATGACATTACATGACTCCTTATGGTCCGCACGGCTACGGACCTGACGGGACGAACAGAGCTTTCAACTTAGCCCTGTTTTCATTAGCAGGCTAATAACTGGACTCTATCGTTAAGTCCAAGGTTCCGAACTCGGCTATCATGCGCGCGTTTTCATGACAGGTAGTGCGATAGCGCAATGCCGGTTGATTCACCAGGAGAGTTGATGAACACCCTTTTTATGCACTGCCGGCCGGGTTTTGAAGGCGAAGTCTGTTCCGAGATCGCGGAACACGCCGCGCGCCTGAACGTTTCCGGCTATGCCAAGACCAAGACCGGCAGCGCCTGCGCCGAATTTGTCTGCACCATCGAGGACGGCGCCCAGCGCCTGATGCACGGCCAGCGCTTTGCCGAGCTGATCTTCCCAAGGCAGTGGGCGCGCGGGGTGTTCATCGACCTGCCGGAAACCGACCGTATCAGCGTGATACTCGCGCACCTGCAAGGCTTCCCGGTGTGCGGCAGCCTGTGGCTTGAGATGGTCGACACCAACGACGGCAAGGAACTGTCGAACTTCTGCAAGAAATTCGAAGTGCACCTGCGCAAAGCCTTGTTGAATGCCGGCAAGCTGGTCGACGACCCGAGCAAACCGCGCCTGCTGCTGACCTTCAAGAGCGGCCGCGAAGTATTCATGGGCCTGGCCGAGTCGAACAACTCGGCGATGTGGCCGATGGGCATCCCGCGCCTCAAGTTCCCGCGTGAGGCGCCCAGCCGCTCCACCCTGAAGCTGGAAGAGGCCTGGCACCACTTCATCCCCCGCGACCAGTGGGATGAGCGCCTGCACAGCGACATGACCGGCGTCGACCTCGGCGCAGCGCCTGGCGGCTGGACCTGGCAACTGGTCAACCGTGGCATGTTGGTTACGGCCATCGACAACGGCCCAATGGCCGAAAGCCTGATGGACACCGGTTTGGTTCAGCACCTGATGGCCGACGGCTTTACCTTTGTGCCCAAGCAGCCGGTGGACTGGATGGTCTGCGATATCGTAGAGAAGCCGGCGCGTAACGCGGCCCTGCTGGAAACCTGGATTGGCGAAGGCTATTGCCGTGAGGCGGTGGTGAACCTGAAATTGCCGATGAAGCAGCGTTACGCCGAGGTGAAGCGTTTGCTGGAACGCATTGAAGACGGCTTCAAGGCGCGTGGTATTCGTGTTGAGATCGGCTGCAAGCAGCTGTACCACGACCGTGAGGAAGTGACCTGCCACTTGCGTCGGCTGGTGGATGTGAAGAAGCAGAAGTCCCGCTGACACCTTGAGGTAACCACAAGACCAATGTGGGAGCGGGCTTGCTCGCGAAAGCGGTATAACAGTCGAAATTTATGTTGAATGTGCCCGCGTCTTCGCGAGCAAGCCCGCTCCCGTATGTTGAGCGGCGCCCGTTTCAGGAGTGATGTATGAATCAGCCCCTCGATTTGCCGGCAGACGCCGTGCTCGACGCCACCGGCCTCAACTGCCCTGAGCCGGTGATGATGCTGCACCAGCACATCCGCGACTTGCCGCCCGGCGGCTTGCTCAAGGTGATTGCGACCGACCCGTCGACCCGCCGCGATATTCCCAAATTTTGCGTGTTCCTTGACCACGAACTGGTGGATCAGCAGGAACAGGCCGGTACGTACCTGTACTGGATTCGCAAGAAGGCCGATTAAACCAGGCGAATCCGCCGGCGCGCGCTGCGTGTCAGGCGGATCACCAGCATCGCGGCGGCGCAGCTCAAGCCCACGATCAGTCCCTGCCACAGGCCGCTGGGTCCACTGGCGGCGCCCAGCCAATCGGTCAGCCCCAGCGCGTAACCCACCGGCAACCCCACGCCCCAATACGCGAACAAGGTCAGCACCATGGTCACCCGTGTGTCCTGATAACCCCGCAGCGCGCCGGCGGCCGTGACCTGGATCGCGTCCGAAAACTGGAACAGCGCCGCAAACACGATCAGCATCGACGCCACGTGGATCACCGACGGGTCAGGCGTATAGATCGTGGCAATTTGCTCGCGAAACAGCAGCATCAGGCTGCAGGACAGGCACGCGTAGGTCAGTGCCGTGCCCATGCCGACCCCTGCGGCAAAACGCGCTTCACGCGGCTCACCGCGGCCAAGGGCCTGGCCGACACGCACGGTAACGGCCATGCTCAGCGAGTAAGGGATCATGAACACCAGCGAACTGAAGTTCAGCGCGATCTGGTGCCCGGCCACTACGCTGGCGCCCAGGCTGCCGATCAGCAGGGCGATCACCGCAAAGATGCTCGATTCGGCAAACACCGCAATGCCAATCGGCAGGCCGATGCTCAGCACACGCTTGATCACCGACCATTTTGGCCAATCGAAACGCTTGAACAACTCGCTGCTCTGATAGGCCGGTGCCCAGCGGGTCCAGGCGGCCAGCCCGAGCATCATCACCCACATCACGATTGCCGTGGCCCAGCCGCAACCCACGCCGCCCATGGCCGGCACGCCGAAGTGGCCATAAATGAACACGTAGTTCAGCGGAATATTCAGCGCCAGCCCGCACAGGCCCATGACCATGCTCGGCCGCGTGCGACCCAGGCCGTCGCTGAAGCAGCGCAGCACGTAATACAGGGCGATGGCCGGCATGCCGGAGGCGATGCCGTGCAAGTAGGCCATGCACGGTTTGATCAGCTCGGGGTCGACATTCATCGCATGCAGGATCGGCTCGGCGCTGACCAGCATCAGCAGCGCGGTGAGCCCGACCACCACGGCCAGCCACAACGATTGACGCACCAGCGGGCCGATCTCGGAGTAGTGGCCGGCACCGAAGCGCTGGGCGACCTTGGGCGTGGTGGCCAGCAAGGTGCCGGTCATCAGCAGGTACACCGGAATCCAGATCGAGTTGCCCAGGGCCACGGCTGCCAGGTCTCGCGGGCTCACGCGCCCGGCCATCACCGCGTCGACGAAGCCCATGGCGGTGGTCGCGAGTTGGCCGATCATGATCGGCAGGGCCAGGGTCAGCAGGCTGCGCACCTCGCGGCTGACGCGGGCGGGGCGGGAGAGGGCGGTGGTGGCGGTGTTCACGTGCGAGTGTCCAGTAAAAGTGTTGCAAAGGACGGCGCAGTCTACGCGCTGACGCACCGGTCAGGAAAAAACCTGTGTTAGCGATTTGTAAGCGCTCCTGCGGCAGCCGCATTAATCCTGTGTGGACTGGCTTATGTGGGAGCTGGCTTGCCTGCGATGCAGACGCCTCGGTCTATCAGCTGTACCGAGGTGATGCTATCGCGGGCAAGCCCGGCTCCCACATAAGCACTGCCCACCTGGCATCTGCGGTGTTACACAGATCGCATCCCTGTACACTGCTGGTCCGCGAAAGGAGCCTGCCATGCTGATTGTTGCCGACGAAAATATCCCGCTGCTCGATGCATTCTTCGAAGGGTTTGGCGAGATTCGCCGGGTGCCAGGCCGGTCCATCGACCGCGCCACGGTCGAGCAGGCCGACGTGCTGCTGGTGCGCTCGGTGACCAACGTCAATCGCGCGTTGCTGGAAGGCACACAGGTCCGGTTTGTCGGCACCTGCACCATCGGCACCGACCATCTGGACCTCGATTACTTCAAGCAGGCCGGCATCACTTGGTCCAGCGCGCCGGGCTGCAATGCGCGTGGCGTGGTGGACTACGTGCTGGGCAGCCTGCAGACCCTGGCCGAAATCGAAGGCGTCGACCTCAATCAGCGCACCTACGGCGTTGTCGGTGCCGGTGAAGTCGGCGGGCGGCTGGTCAAGGTGCTCAAGGGCCTGGGCTGGAACGTGCTGGTGTGCGACCCGCCGCGTCAGATCGCTGAAGACGGCGATTACGTCAGCCTCGAACAGATCATCCAGCAGTGCGACGTCATCAGTCTGCACACACCGCTGACCAAATCCGGCAACGGCTCCACTTGGCATTTGTTTGACCGCGAGCGCCTCAACCGCCTCAAGCCTGGCGCCTGGCTGATCAACGCCAGCCGTGGCCCGGTGGTGGACAATGCTGCCCTGCGTGAAGTGTTGCTGGAGCGTGAGGACCTGCAAGCGGTGTTGGACGTGTGGGAAGGCGAGCCCGAGGTGGATGTCGATTTGGCTGACCTGTGTGTGCTGGCAACCCCACATATCGCCGGTTACAGCCTCGACGGCAAGCAGCGCGGCACTGCACAGATTTATCAGGCGTTCTGCGCCCATCTGGGCCAGGCGCCGAGCATCCAGCTAAGTGATCTGCTGCCGCAGCCGTGGCTGGCCGAGGTGCACTTGAACGCTTCGACCGACCCGGCCTGGGCGTTGGCGACCTTGTGCCGCAGCGTGTACGACCCGCGCCGTGATGACGCGGATTTGCGCCGTAGCCTCGTAGGCTCTGTGGACGAACAGCGCAAGGCGTTCGACCTGCTGCGCAAGCATTACCCGCAGCGCCGAGAGATTGACGGCTTGAAGGTGCGAATCAATGGCGACTCTGCCGCGCTATCGGCGATCGTCACCGCCCTGGGCGCCGAACTGCTCTGACGCGCGGCGCCGGCAAGGGGCGTGCGCATACGCGCGGCATAAAAAACCCGGCCACAGGGGCCGGGTTTGAAAGAGCTCGGGCGTATCAGCCTTGCTGCGCAGGCTTGACCAGGCGCTGTTCCAGTTCGCGGCACGCTTGCTGGATCATCTCTTCGGTAATCTGCACTTCGCGGCCTTGAGCGTCGATCACGGAGCAAGGCAGATGCTGCGGTTGGCGGATCACTTCAATCTTGGCATCGCTGCTGTTTTGCAAGGTCATGGCCTGTCTCCTCATCAGGTTGTGTACCTACTGTGTTTCTTACATTAAGCCCCCCGCGTGACCAAGCTATTACAACTCCTTACAAAGTCACCGGTTCGAACAACCAGTCCACCAGAAAGCGATACAAATTTCCAGCGGGGGGTTAGACCGATAACCTCTAGGGATCAGCATCGGCGGGCATAATTAACCTGACTCATTGTTATTTACTCAAGTTCCCCCAATGTTGTGGTGTAGATACTTATCTCCCCTGCGCAGGTGATGCCCTCCATGTTCTCAGTCCGTCAACGCCGTGCGATCCGCTTGGCCAGCCGCTTTATCGCGCCCTACCGTTGGCAGGCGCTGGGTGCCTTACTGGCGCTGATCGTCACGGCAGGCATCACCTTGTCCATGGGGCAGGGCATTCGCCTGCTGGTCGACCAGGGCTTCATGACGCAGTCGCCGCACCTGCTCAACCAATCCATTGGCCTGTTCATGATTCTGGTGCTGGGCCTGGCCGTGGGTACGTTTGCGCGGTTTTACCTGGTGTCGTGGATCGGTGAACGGGTGGTGGCGGATATTCGCCGGCAGGTGTTCAACCATTTGATCTACCTGCACCCCGGCTTTTACGAAAACAATCGCAGCTCGGAAATCCAGTCGCGGTTGACCACCGACACCACCTTGCTGCAATCGGTGATCGGCTCCTCGCTGTCGCTGTTCCTGCGCAATGCCCTGATGGTCATCGGCGGCATCGTGCTGTTGTTTGTCACCAACCCCAAGCTCACCAGTATCGTGGTGATCGCGCTGCCACTGGTGCTGGCGCCGATCCTGATTTTCGGCCGGCGTGTGCGTAGCCTCTCGCGCCTGAGCCAGGACCGCATCGCTGACGTCGGCAGTTATGTGTCCGAGACCCTCGGCCAGATCAAGACCGTGCAGGCCTACAACCATCAGGTCCAGGACGAGCAGCGTTTTGCCGTCACCGTGGAGGAGGCCTTTGCCACGGCGCGCAAGCGTATCGTGCAACGCGCCTGGCTGATTACGCTGGTGATCATGCTGGTGCTCGGCGCCGTTGGCGTGATGCTGTGGGTTGGCGGGATGGACGTGATTGGCGGCCGTATTTCCGGCGGTGAGCTGGCCGCGTTCGTGTTTTACAGCCTGATCGTCGGCAGCGCGGTCGGCACGTTGAGCGAAGTGCTTGGCGAACTGCAACGCGCCGCCGGTGCTGCCGAGCGGATTGGCGAGTTGTTGCAGTCGAGCAACGAAATCCAGGCCCCCGCCGATGGCACCGTACAGTTACCGGAGCGCGTCAGCGGCCGCATGGAACTGCAAGATCTGCGCTTTTCCTACCCGTCGCGCCCGGACAGCTACGCCATCGACGGTTTGAGCCTGGCCATCCATCCCGGCGAAACCCTGGCACTGGTCGGCCCATCCGGCGCCGGTAAGTCCACGATCTTCGACTTGCTGCTGCGTTTCTATGACCCCCAGCACGGCCGCATCCTGCTCGAAGGCCACCCGCTGACCGCGCTCGACCCGATGGACCTGCGCCGCCACTTCGCATTGGTGTCGCAAAGCCCGGCGCTGTTTTTCGGCAGCGTCGAAGAAAACATCCGCTACGGCAACCCGTCCGCCACCACCGCGCAGGTCGAGGCCGCGGCGCGCATCGCCCATGCCCACGACTTCATCCTGCAAATGCCCCAGGGCTATCAGACCCATCTTGGCGATGGCGGCATGGGCCTCTCCGGCGGCCAGCGCCAACGCCTGGCCATCGCCCGTGCGTTGTTGGTGGACGCGCCGATCCTGCTGCTGGACGAAGCCACCAGCGCACTGGATGCCCAGAGCGAGCATTTGATTCAGCAGGCGTTGCCGCAACTGATGCAGGGCCGCACCACCTTGGTGATTGCGCATCGGTTGGCAACGGTGAAAAACGCCGACCGCATTGCGGTGATGGACCAGGGCAAGCTGGTGGCAGTGGGCACGCATCAGCAACTGATCGCGAGCAACCCGCTGTATGCGCGGTTGGCGGCGTTGCAGTTCAATGAGGGTGATGAGGTCGCGAAAAGCGAGGGCTAGCCGGGCTGCATTGCGCTGTTTTTGTGGCGAGCGGGCTTGCCCCGCGTTGGGCTGCGTAGCAGCCCCAAAACCTGTGTACTCGGTTTGAACGGTTATACCGAGGCGCCTGAATGGGAGCGCTTCGCACTCCAGCGCAGGGCAAGCCTGCTCGCCACATCAAGCTTGCTCACCACAACAGGCCTGCTGGCTACATTTACCCTGCTAGCCACAACAGGCCTGCTGGCCACATTAACCCCGCTGGCCACACCAAGCCCCGCACCAGTAAACCCGCCACAGGCTCTTCGTCAGTCAGCCTTACTGATCATCAAAATACCGCTCATGCCAATCCACCAGCGGCTGCGGTGAGTTGAGCTTTTGCCCGTAGATCACCGAATAAGACAGGACGTTCTGCACGTACTGGCGGGTTTCGTCGAACGGGATGCTTTCCACCCACACATCAAAACTCAGGTGATCCGCACCGCGCAGCCATTGGCGTACGCGCCCTGGGCCGGCGTTGTAGGCGGCGGAGGCAAGCACGCGGTTGCCGTTGAACTGGCTGTGCACCTGGCTCAGGTAAGCGGCGCCAAGCTGGATGTTTTTGTCCGGGTCCAGCACCTGGGCCGGGGAGGCCAGCGGGATGCTGAACTTGCGCGCGGTTTCCTTGGCGGTGCCGGGCATCAGTTGCATCAGGCCGCTGGCGCCGACGCCGGAGCGTGCGTCGTCCATGAAGGCACTTTCCTGGCGGGTGATGGCAAACACCCAGCTGGAATGCAGGCCACGCACCTTGGCTTCGCGCACCAGGGTGTCACGGTGGGCCATCGGGAAGCGGATATCCAGGTCATCCCAGTACTGGGCCTGGCTGATGGTGCGGATCGCCGGGAAGTACCACTTCATGTCATAGGCCAGCTTGGCCTGGGCGACCATTTCATCGCGGTTGAAGTGGCGGCTCACGTGGTACCACTCGCGGCGGCCATCGACAATCTGGCCACGTGCATAGAACTCCAGCGCGCGGCGTACACCTGGCGTGTTCCGGACCTTGTTGACCAGCGCCTGGCTCATCACCAGCGGCTTGTTTTTCAGCTGATACGGCGCTTTGGAGCGGTCGGCGGCGAGGAATCCGTAGAAATCCCGTTCCTGTGCAAGGTTTTTATACAGCACCATCGGCTGCGGGTTTTTCGGTTCAGCCAGCTCCAGGCTGCGCGCTTGCCAATAACGCCAGCGGTTGGTGGTCGCCAGGTCTTGTGGGAGTTTGCGGGTCAACTGGTAGGCATCTTCCCAGCGTGCCAGGCGCAGCAGCAGGCGCAGGCGCCATTCGGAGACGGTGTTATCACGCAGCTCCGGGTCGTATTTGGTCATCACGTCCAGCGCGCGCGGGTCGTAGCGGCGTGCCAGGGTCAAGCCGATTTCGCGGGCGATCGACACTTTTTCGTCACGGGAGAAGTGCATGCTGCTGGCGTAGCCGTCGAGCAGCGCCATGGCCTTGTCCGGGTCCTGGCGTGCCAGGCGGCGCAGGCCCAGGCCGACGGCGTCAGACATGGCCTCGTTGGCCGGCAGGAAGCGCGACGGGTCGCTGAGCATGTCCGGCTTTTGCGCCACGTCGACCATCAGGCGGCCTTGGGCGCCAAGGGTCGGCAGGGTTTTCACCAGGCTGTTGGCCAGGGCGTAGTTGCGTGCTTCGGCGGCGAGCTTGGCGCGGTCCCAGATTTTCTGTTCAGTGAGTTGACCATCGGCGGCCCACTGGCCGAACGTGGCATCACACGCGGCGGGTTGGGATTTGCCGGTCAGCCAGAGTTTTTCGGTGGTCTTGTAGCCTTCGGCTTTCAAGTTATGGGTGAGCTGGTACTGACCATGCAGGCAGTCCAGTTCGACGAAATTGAGTTTGGCGTCGTAGTACTTTTCAAACGTCTGCCAGTCGCCACGGTCGGCCAGCCAGCGCAACCAGCGCAGCTTCATCCAGTTGGCCTGGGGCAGGTCGCCGTTTTTAGCGAGGAACTGTTCGATTTCCTCGTTGCTCGCGGTTTTCAGGCGCGCGGTCAGCTCGTCATAGGCCAGGTACGGCGTGAGCGGGTAGTCGGCCAGGGCCTGGCTGTATTGCATGTACGGCCCGCTGTCGCCTTTGGCGAGGGCGCGTTTGGCTTCATCGTAATATTGACGTTGGGTGGTGAGGTCCACGGCCTGGGCGGATTGAACGGCGGTGGCGGAAAGAAGCAGACAAGATAAAAAGTTGAAAAGGCGACTGCGCATGAGACGTCCGTGCAGAGAAATCACGACTAGCACCGGCACCGCCGACACTGATTGCCCCTAGCTTAGCCTTTTGCCAGCGACCGGCGAAAGCTTTGCCGGCCGGCTGGCTGAAGTTCATCGTAAATGTCCTGCAGAACGTGTCGCCAGCGAAAATGCCGACCGCATCCCACCCTCAAGTCAGGTAGAATGCGCGCCCAGTTTTTGGAGAAGCGTATGACCCTGCTCAAATTCAGCGATGTGTCCCTTGCTTTCGGCGCTATGCCGTTGTTGGACAAGGTGTCCTGGCAGATCGCCCGTGGTGAGCGGGTGTGCATCATCGGCCGCAACGGCACCGGCAAGTCCAGCATGATGAAGCTGGTTAAAGGCGATCAGAAGCCCGATGACGGCTCTGTTTGGCGTGCCCCGGGCCTGAAGATCGGCGAATTGCCGCAAGAATTGCCGGTGGCCGACGGACGGACAGTGTTCGACGTGGTTGCCGAAGGCCTGGACGGCGTCGGCGAGTTGCTCGCGCAATACCATCACCTGGCGCAGAACTGCGTCACCGAAGAGGACCTGGACAAGCTGATGCACGTCCAGCAAGACCTCGAAGCCCGTGACGGCTGGCGCTTGCAGCAACTGGTCGACAGCACCCTGAGCCGCCTGCAACTGCCGGCCGACAAGACCCTCGCCGAGTTGTCCGGCGGCTGGCGTCGTCGCGTGCTGCTGGCCCAGGCGCTGGTGTCCGAGCCGGATTTGTTGCTGCTCGACGAACCAACCAACCACTTGGACATCGGCGCAATCGCCTGGCTGGAAGAAGCCCTCAAGGATTTCCAGGGCGCTGTGTTGTTCATCACGCACGACCGTTCCTTCCTGCAGAACCTGGCCACGCGCATCCTCGAACTGGACCGTGGCGGCCTGATCGACTGGAACGGCGACTACGCCAGCTTCCTGGTGCACAAAGAGGCCACGCTGGCCGCTGAAGAAACCGCCAACGCGCTGTTCGACAAAAAGCTGGCCCAGGAAGAAGTCTGGATTCGCCAGGGTATCAAGGCCCGTCGCACCCGTAACGAAGGCCGTGTACGCGCCTTGAAAGCCCTGCGCGTTGAGCGCAGCGAGCGCCGTGAACGCACCGGTAAGGCCAATATCCAGCTGGATACCGCCGATAAGTCGGGCAAGCAGGTGATGGTCCTGGAAAACGTCAGCTTCCATCACCCGGACGGCCCGTTCCTGATCAAAGACTTCTCGATGGTCCTGCAGCGCGGCGACCGTATCGGCCTGCTGGGCGCCAACGGCACCGGCAAGACCACCTTGCTCAAGCTGATGCTCAATGGTCTGCAACCGACCAGCGGCACGGTGGAAGAGGGCACGCGCATCGACGTGGCCTACTTCGACCAGCTGCGCCATCAGTTGGACCTGGAAAAAACCGTGATCGACAACGTCGCCGAAGGCCGCGACTTTATCGACATCGACGGCCAGAGCCGCCACGTGCTGAGCTACCTGGGCGACTTCCTGTTCAGCCCGCAACGCGCACGTACGCCGGTGAAAGCCTTGTCCGGTGGTGAGCGTGCGCGCCTGCTGCTGGCCAAGCTGTTCAGCAAGCCGGCCAACCTGCTGGTGCTCGACGAACCGACCAACGACCTCGACGTGGAAACCCTCGAACTGCTGGAAGAGGTCTTGCTGACCTTCAACGGCACCGTGCTGATGGTCAGCCACGACCGGGCATTCCTAGATAACGTGGTCACCAGCACGCTGGTCTTCGAAGGTGAAGGCAAGGTGCGTGAATACGTCGGTGGTTACCAGGACTGGCTGCGTCAGGGCGGCTCGCCGCGCCTGCTGGGCGTGACCGAGAGCAAGTCCGGCAAGGCCGACCTGACCTCCGCTGTCGTTGCGCCAGTGGCTGCCGCTGCTGCTCCGGCCCAGGACGCTGCACCGTCGACCAAGAAGAAGCTCAGCTACAAGCTGCAACGTGAGCTGGAAGCCTTGCCGGGCGATATCGACGCCAAGGAACAGCAGATTGCCGCAGTAGAAGCAGAAATGGCTGACGCAGGTTTCTACCTGCGTCCGGCGGCGGAAACCGCCAAGGTCATTGCGTCCCTGGAAACGTTGAACCAGGAGCTGGAAGTATTGGTTGAGCGTTGGGCCGAGCTGGATGCCTGAGTGATTCAAGCGCACTAAAAAGCCCGGCGTCCATTTGTATGAACGCCGGGCTTTTTATATGGAGTGCGATTAAAAATGTGGGAGCGGGCTTGCTCGCGAAATCGGTACATCAGTCGCCAGATGCGTCAACTGACAGAATGCTTTCGCGAGCAAGCCCGCTCCCACAGTTGTTTGGCGCCGTTCTTAAGTATTTTTTACCAGTTTTACCGCCAGCACATCACACGGCGCGCCGTGCAGTACGTCATTGGCGGTCGAGCCCAGCAGCAACGCCAGGCCATGACGGCCGTGGCTGCCGACCACGATCAGGTCGCAGCCCTGTTCCTTGGCCAGGTGGTGGATTTCCTGACGAGGCTGGCCGTAGGTGAGGTGGGAGTTTTCCTTGGTCACTTCCGGGTACTTGAGGATCAACCGGTCGAGGCGCTCTTTGGCCTGATCAAACTGTTGTTGCTGCAACTGGGAAAGGTCCATGGGCACGTCGCCACCAAACGCCATGGCCATAGGCTCGACGATATGCACGAGTGACAGCTTGGCGCCGTTGGCGATTGCTGAAGCCTGCGCGCGCTTGATCACTGGGTCGCACTCTTCGGTCAGGTCGACAGCGACCAGGATATGTTTGTAGGAGTGTTCGTTGGACATGGCGCGTTCCTCCAGGGGACTGCAATAAGTTCAGTATGGCTGCTTTCAAGCGGATGGGGTTGCGTCAGGTCAAATCCGCTCATCTAGAAATTCGGGAGTACACATATGACGGTCTGGATAGTGGTGTCAATCCTTCTCGTGGTACTGAGCCCTCTGGCATGGTTGCGCCCCTCGCGCCATCAGAGCGGGCGCATGGCCCTGCGGATGGAGGCGCGCCGCATCGGCCTGGCCATGCAATTGGCGCCGCAGGACTGGCCGTACTGGCTCAAGCACGAGCCGCCAAGCCCTTGCGCGCAATACTGCCGACCGCGCCGCGCAAGTGCGCCGGCCCTTTGGTGCTACTGGCAGCTGGAGCCCGGGGTTTGGGTCAATCAGTGGCGCGAAGTGTGCGTCGATGAGACGTTGTTGGCGCACTTTGCGACCCTGCCGGATAACGTCTACAAGGTCGAGGCGGACAAGCAGATGATCGCCCTGTACTGGGGCGAGAAGGGCGAGGCGAGTGTGTTGAAGGACATTGATGCGCTGCTCAAGGCCCTGGCTTGATGCCTGTCGGATAAAACCCAGGCAATAAAAAGCCCGACATCATCATCGGGCTGGAGTTGGCCAGGCAGGCCGGTAAATCTGTGATGCATGCGTCGGATGTTCATCCAGGCGCATTAAGGTTGTCGCTAGCCTAGCGGCATATCCTGTTCTGTACAGCCTTTTCCTACAAAATTTCCATTATTGATTTCGTGAATAGTTGAATATTGGCCAGGCGTAAGCCGTGGGCCTGGGTTCTGAACTGACTGGAAAGTCGCGTTTTTCCTAGCCTTTCGAGCGATTGACAATTGCCCGGAATTGGATGAAGGTGACGTACCCAAATCAAACGGGCGTATGAATTGAGCGTTTGTCTGTCAGACCGCTCATACAGAACCCCGACTAGCGCGTTGGCGGGTGTGCCTGGCGGATTGGCATGAGCATTGACCCAATAATCAATGTCCAACCAGAGGCCAGCGTCCAATGTGTACTGTTCAGCTTCCATATCGTGGAGATCAGTTGATGATTTACGAAGGTAAAGCCATCACGGTTAAGGCTCTTGAAAGTGGCATCGTCGAATTGAAATTCGACCTCAAGGGTGAGTCCGTCAACAAGTTCAACCGTCTAACCCTGAACGAACTGCGTCAGGCCGTAGACACCATCAAAGCAGATGCTTCGGTCAAGGGCGTGATCGTCTCCAGCGGCAAGGACGTGTTTATCGTCGGCGCTGACATCACCGAATTCGTCGACAACTTCAAGCTGCCCGATGCCGAGCTGGTGGCTGGCAACCTCGAAGCCAACAAGATTTTCAGCGATTTCGAAGACCTCAACGTGCCAACCGTTGCCGCGATCAATGGCATCGCGTTGGGCGGCGGCCTGGAAATGTGCCTGGCCGCAGACTTCCGTGTCATGTCGGCGACCGCCAAAATCGGTCTGCCTGAAGTCAAACTGGGCATCTACCCAGGTTTTGGCGGCACCGTGCGCCTGCCGCGCATCATCGGTGCCGACAACGCCATCGAGTGGATTGCCGCCGGCAAGGAAAACAAAGCCGAAGACGCGCTGAAAGTCGGTGCCGTCGATGCTGTGGTTGCCCCGGACAAACTGGCCGAAGCTGCACTGAACCTGATCAAAGGCGCCATCAGCGGCGAATTTGACTACAAGGCCAAGCGTCAGCCAAAGCTCGAAAAACTCAAGCTCAACGCCATCGAACAAATGATGTCGTTCGAAACCGCCAAAGGTTTCGTGGCAGGCCAGGCCGGCCCGAACTACCCGGCGCCGGTTGAAGCGATCAAGACCATCCAGAAAGCCGCGAACTTCGGTCGCGACAAAGCCCTGGAAGTGGAAGCTGCAGGCTTCGTCAAACTGGCGAAAACCTCGGCTGCCCAGAGCCTGATCGGCCTGTTCCTGAATGATCAGGAGCTGAAGAAAAAGGCCAAGGCCTACGACGAAATCGCCAAAGACGTGAAACAGGCTGCCGTACTCGGCGCCGGTATCATGGGCGGCGGTATCGCCTATCAGTCGGCCTCCAAAGGCACGCCGATCCTGATGAAAGACATCAACGAACACGGCATTGAGCAAGGCCTGGCGGAAGCCGCCAAGCTGTTGGTGGGCCGCGTTGATAAAGGTCGCATGACCGCAGCGAAGATGGCTGAAGTGCTTAACGGCATTCGTCCTACGCTGTCCTACGGCGATTTCGGCCACGTCGACCTGGTGGTCGAAGCGGTTGTCGAGAACCCGAAGGTCAAGCAAGCCGTACTGGCCGAAGTAGAAGCCCAGGTTAAAGAAGACACCATTCTGGCCTCGAACACTTCGACCATTTCCATCAGCTTGTTGGCCAAGGCCCTCAAGCGTCCGGAAAACTTCGTCGGCATGCACTTCTTCAACCCGGTGCACATGATGCCGCTGGTGGAAGTGATCCGTGGCGAGAAGTCCAGCGAGCTGGCGATTGCTACTACCGTTGCCTACGCGAAGAAAATGGGCAAGAACCCGATCGTCGTTAACGACTGCCCGGGCTTTTTGGTCAACCGCGTGCTGTTCCCGTACTTCGGCGGTTTCGCCAAGCTGGTCAGCGCCGGTGTGGACTTTGTGCGTATCGACAAGGTTATGGAAAAATTCGGCTGGCCAATGGGCCCGGCGTACCTGATGGACGTGGTCGGCATCGACACCGGCCACCACGGTCGTGACGTCATGGCTGAAGGCTTCCCGGACCGCATGAAAGACGACCGCCGTTCGGCGATCGACGCGCTCTACGAAGCCAAGCGCCTGGGCCAGAAGAACGGCAAGGGCTTCTACGCTTACGAGGCCGACAAGAAGGGCAAGCAGAAGAAAGTGGCCGACCCTTCGGTGCACGAAGTGCTCGCGCCGGTCATCTACGAGCAGCGTGAGGTGTCCGATGAGGACATCATCAACTGGATGATGATCGCCCTGTGCCTGGAAACCGTGCGTTGCCTGGAAGACGGTATCGTTGAAACCGCCGCCGAAGCCGATATGGGCCTGGTGTACGGTATTGGTTTCCCTCCATTCCGTGGTGGTGCGCTGCGTTACATCGATTCGATCGGTGTGGCCGAGTTCGTTGCCCTGGCTGACAAATACGCTGATCTGGGCCCGCTGTACCACCCGACCGCGAAGCTGCGTGAAATGGCCAAAAATGGCCAGAGCTTCTTCGGTTAAGCGCCCAGACGACTAGAGCGAGAATATTTATGAGCTTGAATCCAAGAGACGTGGTGATTGTCGACTTCGGTCGCACACCGATGGGCCGCTCCAAGGGCGGCATGCACCGCAACACCCGCGCCGAAGACATGTCGGCGCACCTGATAAGCAAGTTGCTGGAACGTAACGTCAAGGTTGACCCGAACGAAGTCGAAGACGTGATCTGGGGCTGCGTCAACCAGACCCTGGAGCAGGGCTGGAACATCGCGCGCATGGCGTCGTTGATGACCCAGATCCCGCACACCGCCGCTGGCCAGACCGTCAGTCGCCTGTGTGGCTCCTCGATGAGCGCGCTGCACACCGCTGCCCAAGCGATCATGACCGGCAACGGCGATGTGTTCGTGGTCGGCGGCGTGGAGCACATGGGCCATGTCAGCATGATGCACGGCGTCGACCCTAACCCGCACATGTCGCTGTACGCGGCAAAAGCCTCGGGCATGATGGGCCTCACCGCAGAAATGCTCGGCAAAATGCACGGCATTACCCGCGAAGCCCAGGACGCGTTCGGCCTGCGCTCCCACCAACTCGCCCACAAGGCGACGGTGGAAGGCAAGTTCAAGGATGAAATCATCCCGATGAACGGCTATGACGAAAACGGTTTCCTGAAACTGTTCGACTACGACGAAACCATTCGTCCGGACACCACCCTGGAAAGCCTGGCCGCCTTAAAACCCGCCTTCAATCCAAAGGGCGGCACCGTGACAGCCGGGACTTCGTCGCAAATCACCGACGGTGCTTCGTGCATGATCGTGATGTCGGCGCAGCGTGCCCAGGACCTGGGTATCCAGCCGATGGCCGTGATCCGTTCGATGGCCGTGGCGGGTGTGGACCCGGCAATCATGGGCTATGGTCCAGTACCGGCCACACAAAAAGCCTTGAAGCGCGCGGGCCTGACCATCTCCGATATCGACTTCTTCGAGCTCAACGAAGCTTTCGCCGCACAGGCCCTGCCAGTGCTGAAAGATTTGAAAGTACTCGACAAGATGAACGAGAAGGTTAACCTGCACGGCGGTGCGATTGCCCTGGGCCACCCATTCGGTTGCTCCGGTGCACGTATTTCCGGCACTTTGCTTAACGTGATGAAGCAAAATGGCGGCAACCTTGGGGTTGCAACCATGTGCATTGGTCTCGGCCAAGGCATTTCCACCGTCTTCGAACGCGTCTAAGCGTTGGGTTGACGGAAGCCGGGGCCCAGTGCCCCGGTTTTTGTTTTTTGGAATTTTTAATATTTTTTTTCAACAAATTTTACAAGAGGGCCAGAGCATGAAAGTCGAACCAGGGCTCTACCAACATTATAAGGGGCCGCAGTACCGCGTTTTTAACGTGGCGCGGCACTCCGAGACCGAAGAGGAAGTGGTGTTTTACCAAGCACTGTATGGCGATTACGGCTTTTGGGTGCGCCCATTGAGCATGTTCCTGGAGACCGTCGAAGTTGACGGCGAGCAGGTCCCGCGCTTTGCTTTGGTCCAGGCCGAACCCAGTCTTTTTTCAGGGCAATAACGGCAGGTCGCGCAGAATGCTGCGCTTGACCTCACCTTGTTGCCACTATATATAGCGTTGCCGCGACAGGCGCCAACTGCCTTTCACTTCTCGAATTCAGGAATTTTCCGATCCATGGGCAAATCGCTGGTCATTGTGGAATCCCCGGCTAAGGCCAAGACCATCAACAAGTACTTGGGCAACGAGTACGTGGTGAAGTCGAGTATCGGCCATATCCGAGACCTGCCCACCAGCGGTTCGGCTAGCGCCAGCAAGGAGCCTGCCGCCAAGCGCGGCAAGGCGGCTGCGGGCGAAGGTCCGGTGCTCACGCCTAAAGAGAAAGCGCGCAAGCAGCTGGTCTCGCGCATGGGTGTAGACCCGGAACATGGCTGGAAGGCCAAGTACGAGATCCTTCCCGGCAAGGAAAAGGTTATCGAAGAGCTGCGCCGGCTCGCCAAGGATGCTGACACCATCTATCTCGCAACCGACTTGGACCGCGAAGGGGAAGCCATTGCCTGGCACCTGCGCGAAGCCATCGGCGGTGATGACAGCCGCTACAAGCGTGTGGTGTTCAACGAAATCACCAAAAAAGCCATCCAGGAAGCCTTCTCCAAGCCGGGCGAACTGGACATCGACCGTGTAAACGCCCAGCAGGCCCGTCGTTTCCTCGACCGCGTCGTGGGCTACATGGTCTCGCCACTGCTGTGGGCCAAGATCGCCCGTGGCCTGTCGGCCGGCCGTGTGCAATCGGTGGCGGTAAAGCTGGTGGTGGAGCGTGAGCGCGAGATTCGTGCGTTCAACCCCGAAGAATACTGGGAAGTCCACGCTGACCTTGGCACCGCCAAGGGCGCCAACGTGCGCTTTGAAGTGGCCCGCGAGAAAGGCGAGGCCTTCAAGCCGCTGAACGAAGCCCAGGCCATGGCCGCGCTGGAGAAGCTCAAGGCTTCCAGCTACAGCATCGTCAAGCGTGAAGACAAACCGACCAGCAGCAAGCCGTCGGCGCCGTTCATCACCTCCACCCTGCAACAGGCCGCGAGTAACCGCCTGGGCTTTGGTGTGAAGAAAACCATGATGATGGCTCAGCGTCTGTATGAAGCTGGCTACATCACGTATATGCGTACCGACTCCACCAACCTGTCGCAAGACGCGGTGGCGATGGCGCGCACTTATATTGAAACCGAATTCGGCAAGAAGTACCTGCCGGAGAAGCCGAACGTCTACAGCAGCAAGGAAGGCGCACAGGAGGCTCACGAAGCGATTCGTCCTTCCGACGCCAATACCGAGCCAAGCAAGCTGACCGGCATGGAGCGCGACGCTGAGCGCCTTTACGAGCTGATCTGGCGCCAGTTCCTGGCCTGCCAGATGCTGCCGGCGCAATACCTTTCCACCACCGTCAGTGTCGGTGCTGGCGACTTCGAGCTGCGTGCCAAGGGCCGTATCCTCAAGTTCGACGGCTACACCCGCGTGATGCCGCAAATCGCCAAGCCAGGCGATGACGATGTGCTGCCGGACATGGCCCAGGGCGACACGTTGAAGCTGATCAAGCTCGACCCGTCCCAGCACTTCACCAAGCCGCCGGCGCGTTATTCGGAAGCCAGCCTGGTAAAAGAGATGGAGAAACGCGGTATCGGTCGTCCTTCGACTTACGCGGCAATCATTTCGACCATCCAGGACCGTGGCTATGTCGCGCTGCACAACCGTCGCTTCTACTCGGAAAAGATGGGCGACATCGTTACCGAGCGCTTGTCCGAAAGCTTCTCCAACCTGATGGACTACGGCTTCACCGCCGGCATGGAAGAGAACCTCGATGACGTGGCCCAGGGCGAACGCGACTGGAAAAACGTACTGGATGAGTTCTACGGCGACTTCAAGAAGAAACTCGAAGTAGCCGAAAGCCCTGAAAGCGGCATGCGTGCCAACCAGCCGGTGATGACCGACATCCCGTGCCTGACCTGCGGCCGTCCGATGCAGATTCGTACCGCGTCTACCGGCGTGTTCCTCGGTTGCTCGGGCTACAGCCTGCCGCCGAAAGAGCGCTGCAAGGCCACCGTCAACCTGGTGCCGGGCGATGAAATCGCTGCTGACGACGAGGGTGAATCCGAGTCGCTGGTATTGCGTGGTAAGCACCGCTGCCCGATCTGCAGCACGGCAATGGATGCCTACCTGCTCGATGAGAAGCACAAGTTGCACATCTGCGGTAACAACCCTGATTGCGACGGCTACGAGATCGAAGAGGGCAGCTACCGCATCAAGGGCTACGAAGGCCCGAGCCTGGAATGCGACAAGTGCGGCAGTGAGATGCAGCTCAAGACCGGCCGTTTCGGCAAGTTCTTCGGTTGCACCAACCCGACGTGCAAGAACACTCGCAAACTGCTGAAAAGCGGTGACGCGGCGCCGCCGAAGATGGACCCGGTGAAGATGCCTGAACTCAAATGCGAGAAGGTCAACGACACCTACATCCTGCGTGACGGCGCCTCGGGCTTGTTCCTGGCCGCCAGCCAGTTCCCGAAAAACCGCGAGACCCGTGCGCCGCTGGTGCTGGAAATCGTGCCGCACAAGGACGAGATCGATCCCAAGTACCACTTCCTGTGTGAAGCGCCGAAGAAGGATCCCGACGGTCGCCCGGCCGTGATCCGCTACAGCCGCAAAACCAAGGAGCAGTACGTGCAGACCGAAGTGGACGGCAAGCCTACGGGCTGGAAAGCGTTCTACGACGGCGGCAAGTGGAAGGTCGAGGACAAGCGCCAGGGCGCTTGATCGACTACGTTGCGAAATACAAAGGCCGCCTGCATAGGCGGCCTTTGTTTTGCGCTTGCAGGAGTCTCGGCTGATCCGTGACACTGTTGAGCCAGCATCCGGCTTATTTCGTTGTGGAGACTGCCGTTATGGCCAACGAACTCTATACCCGTACCAATCAGAAAATTTACTTCGCGGGTTTGTCCCTGGAAGCCCTTGGTCGTGCCGAGGAAGGGAAGGAGATGAATGCCATCGCGCTGGTGCAGGCGGGGCGTGAGGCTGCATTGTTCCATCTCTACGGCGCCCTGTTGGGGTTGTGCCATGAAATCGCCGGGTTCTACCGTTTGCCCCAGGCCGGTTCGCCGCGTGCAGAACTGATCATGAACCGCGAAGTGCTGGAAAGCATGGCCATTCCTGAGCTGGCCGAGCTGGTGGAAATGGCCCAAAGCCCCGACAGCTGGGTCGCCCGCTTGCTCAAGGCGCATGCCGACATGTTCCAGCCGCCACGCGTGCCGCATGTGCCCAAGGGGGACGTGACGCAGCCGCTGATCGTCGCTGTTGCGGTGGAGGAGGATGAGCCTAAGCCGTTGAGCCGCGAAGAACTGGAGAGCTGGCGCCAAGAGCTGAAGAAGATGGCGTTGCGGTTTCGCGAAGGCTTGAACGAGTGCTAAGAAGTCGTCACTGACTGAATGCGATCACAAATGTGGGAGCGGGCTTGCTCGCGAAAGCGGTCTATCAGCCGGCCTATGCATCAACTGACAGATTGCTTTCGCGAGCAAGCCCGCTCTCACAGTTGAACCGAGTTGCACAGAAAGTCCAGCACGAGGCTCAATGAGCACCATTCATCAAGCCGTAGAGAAACCTGTTCAGATCCTCTGCGAGGCTGGATAGATGACTGATATAATCCCGGCCTTTCGTGGAGAACAGACTTTTATGCCAACGTCCTTTCTGGAAATTGTTGAATTGCCTGACGGCCGAATCGAGCTGCGTCGGGCTGAGGACGAGGGTTCTCTGGTTATCTTGGATTTTTCCGAAGACGCAAAAGCATTCCTGCAAGGCCAGCACGTGGAAGTGGCGAAAGCCATGTTGAGCGTCGGTGTGCAGATGGCGGGTCGCCTGGCAGAAGGCGAACCGGAGAAGGACGACGGGCCGCGGGTTCTGCACTGAGTTTTGCAGTTAAGTGCACTTTTCGTTGTAGGCGGGCTTGTTGTAGTGAGCAGGCCTATGCAGCAAGCAGGCCTCTGAGGTGAGTGGGCTCGCTGTTGTGGGCGGGCTTGCTGTGGTAAGCGGGCTTGTCGTGGCGAGCGGGCTTGCCCCGCGTTGGGGCGCGAAGCGGCCCTGATGGATTAACGCGGTATATCAGGTATTCCACAGTGCTTGGTTTGGGGCTGCTTCGCAGCCCAACGCGGGGCAAGCCCGCTCGCCACAACAAGCCCGCTCTGCACAGATACCTGTCTGTCACCTACGCAATCAGCCAGTTCCCTGTTACCCCAATCGAATATTCAAGCTCTGCGCATCGCCCGTCCGTGCAGCGCTGATCAGTTGTTGCTTGGCCGCAGTGTTCAGCGGGTTCAACCAGCTCACCACCGTATGGCTACGGCCCAGACGCAAGGCTTCGCAGGTCAACTGTTGAGCACTTTGCGCGCCACGCGGTTGCAGCAGCAGGATACGCTCGCGGTTGAGGCCGGCGTCTCGCAGCCAGGCCTGGGTCAGGCTGGCAGGTGGAGCGATCAGCGTCAGCCAGCGTGCGTCCTGCTCCTCGCTCAGTTCACGAAGGATCGGCGCCAGCAGGCTCAGGCAGCTTCCAGCTGCACCGCGCAACGACAATTCACTGAACGCCTCAGGTTCGGAGCCCCACGGGGCCTCGACCGTTTCCTTGAGGATAGGCGCAAGGGGTTGAGCCATGAAGGCCTCGAACAGCGACAGTTGTGTGTGTTGTGGGGTGTGCACGAGCTGCATGGTGCCTCCTTTAGCGGCGAATGACGCCGACGCTCAAGCCTTCGATCACCAGGTCCTGATCTTTCAGGTTCACTTCAATCGGGGCGAACTCAGGGTTTTCGGCCATCAGCCAGACCTTGCTGCCTTCGCGCTTGAAGCGTTTGACGGTGACTTCATCGCCGATACGCGCAACGACGATCTGGCCATTACGGGCTTCACGGGTGGTGTGGACGGCCAGCAGATCGCCGTCGAAAATGCCCACGTCCTTCATACTCATGCCGTGTACACGCAACAGGTAGTCGGCGCGCGGATGGAAGAAGGTCGGGTTGATGTTGCAGGATTCCTCGACGTGCTGTTGCGCCAGAATCGGCGCACCGGCGGCGACGCGGCCAATGATCGGCAGGGTCGATTCGTCGGCCTTGGCTTCAAAGCCAGGGATGCGAATACCGCGAGAAGCTCCTGGGGTCATCTCGATCGCGCCTTTGCGAGCGAGGGCCTTGAGGTGTTCTTCAGCAGCGTTTGGGGACTTGAACCCCAGCTCCAGCGCAATTTCTGCTCGTGTCGGCGGGTAGCCGTTGTCATCGAGGCAGCGCTTGATAAAAGCCAGAATCTCAGCTTGGCGTGGCGTCAGTTTTAGCATGTTGATCGCTCTGTCTTTTTATACAGTGACTGGGATTATATACAGTGAACTGCGCTTGGCAATCATCCTTTTTGAGCACACCGCTGGACGGTCATTCGTCACCCGTCCTACAAGGCAGAAACAGCGCTGCCTACAGACCAGGAAGGATGTGATTAAATAGCGGTTAAATAGATGACTGCCCGGCCGGAAAACGGACTCGCAGGCTTGACAAGACACACCCTGAAACGTATGTTTCAAACAAGTGTTTGTCAGGCGGAGTAGCCATGGCCCAGTCGGAAACCGTTGAACGCATTCTCGATGCTGCCGAGCAATTGTTCGCGGAAAAAGGATTTGCTGAAACTTCATTGCGGCTGATCACCAGCAAGGCTGGGGTTAACCTTGCCGCAGTGAATTACCATTTCGGCTCAAAGAAAGCCCTGATCCAGGCGGTGTTTTCGCGCTTTCTGGGGCCGTTCTGCGCCAGCCTCGACCGTGAGCTGGAGCGCCGCCAGACCAAGCCTGATAACAAGCCGAGCCTGGAAGACCTGCTGGAAATTCTGGTTGAGCAAGCGCTGGTGGTTCAACCACGCAGCGGCAATGACCTGTCGATCTTCATGCGTTTGCTCGGCCTGGCGTTCAGCCAGAGCCAGGGCCACTTGCGGCGTTATCTGGAAGACATGTACGGCAAGGTGTTCCGTCGCTACATGTTGCTGGTCAACGAAGCCGCGCCGCGTATTCCGCCGATCGAACTGTTCTGGCGCGTGCACTTCATGCTCGGTGCCGCCGCGTTCAGCATGTCCGGGATCAAAGCCTTGCGCGCAATTGCCGAGACCGATTTCGGTGTGAACACCTCCATCGAACAAGTGATGCGCCTGATGGTGCCGTTCCTTGCCGCCGGCATGCGCGCCGAAACCGGTGTGACCGACCAGGCCATGGCGGCCGCGCAGTTGCGCCCACGCAGCAAATCCACGCCGGCCGTCGCCAAGGCGTGATTGCCCCGGGTGTGCGCGGCCGCTTGCATCCGCTAAGCTAGCCGCCATGCCGATTTCAGCTATTTACTCGCAACCCGTTGTGCTCACTGCGCTTATCGCGCCAGGTGAGGGCAACGGGTTGTGTGCGTTATTTAAGGAAGGTTTATGACTGCTGCCCTGCAAGGTTCTTTGATGGTTGATGTGGCCGGTACCTGGCTGACGGCCGAGGATCGTCACCTGTTGCGTCAGCCGGAAGTGGGCGGCCTGATCATTTTCGCGCGCAACATCGAGCACCCACGTCAGGTGCGCGAGTTGAGCGCGTCGATCCGTGCCGTGCGTCCCGACCTGCTGCTGGCCGTCGACCAGGAAGGCGGGCGCGTGCAGCGCCTGCGCCAGGGCTTTGTGCGTCTGCCGGCCATGCGCTTGTTGGCGGATAAGCCGAATGCCGAATACCTGGCCGAGCAGTGCGGCTGGATCATGGCCACAGAAGTGCTGGCGGTCGGCCTTGACCTGAGCTTCGCCCCGGTACTGGATTTGGATTACCAGCGCAGCGCCGTGGTCGGCACCCGCTCGTTTGAAGGCGACCCCGAGCGCGCCGCCGTGCTTGCCGGTGCCTTCATTCGCGGCATGAACAGCGCGGGCATGGCCGCCACCGGTAAACACTTCCCGGGCCACGGCTGGGCTGAGGCCGATTCCCACGTCGCCATTCCCAATGACGAGCGTAGCCTGGAGCAGATTCGCGCAAATGACCTGGTGCCTTTCGCACGGCTGAGCAAGCAATTGGCCGCCGTCATGCCCGCACACGTCATCTATCCGCAGGTGGATGCCCAGCCGGCTGGTTTCTCGCGGCGCTGGCTGCAGGACATCCTGCGTGGCGAGTTGCAGTTTGATGGGGTGATTTTCAGTGATGACCTGTCCATGGCCGGGGCGCATGTGGTCGGTGATGCGGCCAGCCGGATCGAAGCGGCGCTGACCGCCGGTTGCGACATGGGCTTGGTGTGCAACGATCGTGCGGCCGCCGAGCTGGCGCTGATGGCGGCGCAGCGCATGAAGGTTACGCCTTCGGCGCGGATTGCGCGGATGCGTGGGCAGGCGATTGCTTCGACGGACTATAAGCAGGACCCGCGTTGGCTGGCGGCGCTTACCGCGTTGCGGGATGCTCAGTTGATCGGCTGAAAACTGTGGTGCGCCTATCGCAGGCAAGCCAGCTCCTACACTTGAATGTATTCACACATCAAAATGTGGGAGCGGGCTTGCCCGCGATAGCAATCTGAAGGTCAGCGCTTCTCTTGCTTATTGGGCAGCGGCGCAAACAACGCCTCGATGTCCTCGTTGCCCAACTGCCAATCTCCCGTCGTACGCCCATCCAGCACACCCGCCGCCAGGTCGGACTTTTCCTTTTGCAGGTGCTGGATTTTCTCCTCCACCGTGCCCCGCGCAATCATTTTATAGACGAACACCGGCTTCTCTTGACCGATGCGATACGCGCGGTCAGTCGCCTGGTTCTCTGTGGCCGGGTTCCACCACGGGTCATAGTGGATCACCGTATCGGCTTCTGTCAGGTTCAAGCCCACACCGCCAGCCTTCAAGCTGATCAGAAAAATCTGCAACTTGCCGCTCTGGAAATCCTTCACCGGTGTGCGGCGGTCGCGGGTCTGGCCGGTCAGCAGTGCGTAGGCCACGCCGCGCTTTTTCAGTTCGACTTCGATCAGGCTCAGCATCGAAGTGAACTGCGAGAACAGCAGAATCCGGCGTCCTTCGGCAAACAGCTCTTCGAGCATTTCCATCAGGCTGTCGAGCTTGCCCGAGCTACTGCCGCGCGCGGGCAGGGCGGCGTCGTTGACCAGGCGCAGGTCGCAGCACACCTGGCGCAACTTGAGCAGCGCTTCAAGAATAATGATCTGGCTACGCGCCACGCCCTTGCGGGTGATCTCGTCGCGCACCTTCTTGTCCATGGCCAGGCGCATGGTTTCGTACACATCACGCTGGGCTTCGTTGAGATCGACCCAGTGGATGATCTCGGTCTTGGGCGGCAACTCCGTGGCCACCTGTTCCTTGGTACGGCGCAGCAGGAAGGGTTTGATCCGACCGTTGAGGTGCTGCAATCGCACATCACTAGCGCGCTTTTCGATGGGCACGCGGTAATCGCGGTTGAAGCTTTTCACGTCGCCCAGCCAGCCCGGAAGCAGGAAGTGGAACAGCGACCACAGCTCACCCAAGTGATTTTCCAGCGGTGTACCACTCAGGCACAGGCGCTGGCGCGCATTGAGCTCGCGCGCGGCCTGAGCGGCCTTGCTGTTGGGGTTCTTGATGTACTGGGCTTCGTCGAGGATCAGCACGTGCAAGGGCAGGGCGGCGAGTTGCTCGATGTCTTTGGGCAGCAGCGCATAAGTCGTCAGCAGCAGGTCGTAGTCCTGCAGGTTGGCGAAGTGCTTTTTGCGTGTCGCGCCATACAGCGCCACTACCTTGAGTTGCGGCGTAAAGTGCGCGGCTTCGTCGAGCCAGTTCGGGATCAGGCTGGTAGGCATCACCACCATGCACGGCCGATCCAGGCGCCCGGCGATTTTTTCACTGAGAATATGTGCCAGGGTCTGTAGGGTTTTGCCCAGGCCCATGTCATCCGCAAGAATCCCGCCCACGTCGAGTTGGCGCAGCGACTGCATCCAACTCAAGCCTTCCAGTTGATACGGGCGCAGTGTCGCGTTCAAGCCTTCGGGCGCCACGCAGGTGAAGTCCTTGATGTCGCGCAGGCGCTGGGCGAAGTTGCGGATCTTCTCGCCGCCTTCCCATTGCAGCGGCAGGTCTTCCAGCGGGTTGAGGCGAATCGCATCGGCCTTGGCCAGGCGCAAGGTGGTGGTGCCCGATTCCTGCAGGTAAAACTCGCCAAGGGTGGCCAGCACTGGTTTCAAGCGGCCGTAGGGCAGCGCCACTTGCAGCGGCCCGTGGCCGTTGGGCAGGCCGGGGATGTTCACCAGGATCAGCTCGTCATCGCGGCGCCGGGCGAGCTTTTCCGGGTTGAGGATCTCGGTGTGCGAGCGCATCAGGTTCAACAGAATCGGCAGCAGGCTCAGGCGCTCTCCGTTGACGATGATGCCCAGCTCCAGGTCAAACCAATCGCGTTCCGGGCCTTCATCTACGGTGGCGTACCAGTCATCGACGGCGCTCAAGTCGAAACCGAAATCCTCATCGATCTGCAACTCCCAGCCCTCGGCGCGCAAGGTCGGTGAGGCGTTGAGGGTGAAGTTCAGCCAGGCGCTGTCGTTGACCATCTCGAACAATTCGCCGGCGCTTTCCGGCAACGCCTTGCTCTGGCGCGTGGCGATCTTGAAGCCGAGCAGGCGCAGTTGCTCGCGGTACGGTTGCTCCAGCTCCGGATGGCGCTTGATGCGCAGGCTCTGAGTTTCCTGGCGCACCACGATGTCGGCATTTTTTTGCCCGCTGACATAGTTGCCAAGGTAGTTGAACGACAACGCCGCACGGTGCTGGATGTAACGCTGCATTTTGCCATTGCGCGGCTCAAAGGCGCTGAACTCGACACTCGCCAGCCACAGGCGCGGCACCGGCCGCACATCCTCCATCACCACCTGCGGCAGCACCACGCGGTTATCCAGCACGGCCTGAAGTTTTTCCAGCAGCTCGGCATCTTGCGCAGCCGCTGGGTAAGCCAGGGTTTCCTGGACCTTGAGCAGCACCGCCGCGATGTGTTTGCAGTTGGTGTGCACCGGGCACGTGCAGCGGCTGTCCACCAGAATCAGCATGCCCTTGGCCGATTCGCGCAGCGAGATGGTCTGCCGGTAAACGTTGCCGCCCGAGCCTTCGCAGCTGGCAACAATGGTGCTGTCGCCGGACTCGACGATGCGCACGCGGTTTTCCAGGGCGTAGCGGCGCCCGCGCTCAAGGCTTTGCTCTTTAAAGCGATTGGCCCACGACGGGGCCAGGGGTTTGGTCAGTGACGATGTCAGGGGCATGGCGCTGGATCAGTCCTGAGCGTCGGGCGGTGGTGCGCTGGGTGGTTTGGCGGTCAGCGAGGTGATCTTGATCAGCAGGGCCAAGTGGCCGCCGTCCAGGTAGTTGAGCTGGTTGTTCTTGGTGCGCACACCTTGCTGGCTCAGGTGTTCGCTGGCGATGACGCTGCCGTTGGCGTCGAACTGGTTGATCCAGAAGTCTGCGTCGATATCGGTAAAGCGCCCCAGTTGCAGGTTCAGCGTGCCTTCGATGGGAAACTGGCCAAACTGCTCCGGGCCATCGCTGATGGCCAGCTTCACCGGCTGTTCGCCCAGGTTCTGGTCCCAGGCTCGGTGCAGCAGCACCGTGTAACCGGTGTCGGCACTGAGCTTGTCGACGATGTTGCCCAGCCGCGGCGGGCTGATTTTGTCCGCCGGCAGCCGTGGTGCCCCGGCGTCCCAGTTTTCCGGCGCCGCGCGGCTATTGATCACCGGCTCGCCGTTCTGGCGCACCAGAATCATCTCCACCAGATAGGGGCTGTCGGCAAACGCCGAAGGAGCAACGACCACCAACAACAAGCTCAAAATGCGGAACAGGCGCATTGGGGCGTCCTTCAAGCAGATTTCGGGATGAGGCGCTCAAACAGCGCCTCTAATGTATTAAAGCGTTCTTCGGCACGTTCCATCGGCACCATGAACTTGAACAGCGTAGCCCCTTCGAACTTGTAGCGGTTGGGCTGGCCCTGAATCAGCTTGATCAGCACCAGTGGGTCCACCGGCGTTTGCGCTTCGAACTCGATACGCCCGCCTTGCGGCCCGGCGTCGACCTTCTTGATGCCCAGTTGCTCGGCCTGCAATTTGAGCAGGGTCAGGCGCACCAGGTTCTTGGTCGGTTCCGGCAACAGGCCGAAGCGGTCGATCATCTCCACCTGCAGGTCCTTGAGACCTTCTTCGTCGGTAGCCGAGGCGATGCGCTTGTACAGAATCAGCCGCGCGTGCACATCCGGCAGGTAGTCTTCGGGAATCAATGCCGGCAAGCGCAGGTTGATTTCCGGGCCGCCACCCAAGGGTTGATCGAGGTTCGGTTGTTCGCCCTTGCGGATGGCTTTCACCGCGCGCTCAAGCATTTCCATATAGAGGGTGAAACCCACGGCCTGGATCTGCCCGCTCTGGCCGTCGCCGAGCAGTTCGCCGGCGCCACGGATTTCCAGGTCGTTGGTGGCCAGCACAAAGCCGGCACCGAGGTCCTGGGTGTTGGCGATCGCCTCCAGGCGCTTTTCGGCGTCGGAGGTAATCTGCTGGCGCGGCGGCGTCAGCAAGTAGGCATAGGCCTGGTGGTGACTGCGCCCGACGCGGCCGCGCAACTGGTGCAGCTGCGCCAGGCCGAACTTGTCTGCGCGCTCGATGATGATGGTGTTGGCGCTCGGCACGTCGATGCCGGTCTCGATGATGGTCGAGGCGATCAGCACGTTGAAGCGCTTGTGGTAGAAGTCGCTCATCACCTGTTCGAGTTCGCGCTCGCGCATCTGCCCGTGGCCGATGGCGATGCGGGCTTCCGGCACCAGTTCGGCGAGGTCGGCGGCGCATTTCTCGATGGTTTTGACGTCATTGTGCAGGTAGTACACCTGGCCGCCGCGCAGCAGTTCACGCAACAGCGCTTCCTTGACCGTGCTTTTGTTCTGTTCCATCACGAAGGTGCGCACCGACAGGCGACGTGCCGGCGGCGTGGCGATGATCGACAGGTCACGCATGCCCGACACGGCCATGTTCAGCGTGCGCGGAATCGGCGTGGCGGTGAGGGTGAGGATGTCGACTTCGCTGCGCAGGTTCTTCAGTTGTTCTTTCTGACGCACACCGAAGCGGTGCTCTTCGTCGATGATCACCAAACCAAGGTTTTTGATCTTTACATCGTCCGACAGCAGCTTGTGGGTGCCGATCACGATATCGATCTTGCCTTCGGCCAAGTCGGCGACGGCGGCATTCACTTCCTTGGCGGACTTGAAGCGGCTCATCACCTCCACGCTCACCGGCCAGTCGGCAAAGCGGTCGCGAAAGCTGTTGTAGTGTTGTTGGGCGAGCAGGGTGGTCGGCACCAGAATCGCCACCTGCTTGCCGCCATGCACGGCAATAAAGGCGGCGCGCATGGCCACTTCGGTTTTGCCGAAGCCCACGTCGCCGCACACCAGGCGGTCCATCGGCTTGGGCGCGAGCATGTCGGCGCGCACGGCTTCGATGGTGGTTTGCTGGTCAGGGGTTTCTTCAAACGCAAAGCCGGCGCTGAAGGTGGCGTAGTCGGCTTTCGGGTCGGCGAAGGCATAACCTTCGCGAGCTGCGCGGCGTGCATAGATGTCGAGCAGCTCGGCGGCGACGTCGCGCACCTGTTCGGCGGCTTTGCGCTTGGCTTTCTGCCAGGTCTCGGAGCCCAGGCGGTGCAACGGCGCCAGGGCGTCGTCGCTGCCGGTGTAGCGCGCGATCAGGTGCAGGCTGGCCACCGGCACGTAAAGCTTGGCGCCCTCGGCGTATTCCATGGTGAGGAATTCGGCGGCCTGGTTGTCGATCTCCAGGGTTTGCAGCCCGAGGTAGCGACCCACGCCGTGGTCGATATGCACCACCGGCGCGCCTTCGCGCAGCTCGGTCAGGTTCTTGATCACTGCGTCGTTGTTGATGTCGGCGCGTTTTTCACGGCGGCGGCGCTGCATCACGCGCTGGCCGAACAGCGGACTCTCGGCGATCAGCGCCAAGGCTGGGTCATCCAGCAACAAACCTTCATCCAGCGGCGCGATGGTGATCGCCAGGCGGTCTTTGCTCTTAACAAAGTCCGGCCAGCTGTCGACGGTTTTCGGGCGCAGCTTCAGGCGTTCCAGCAGTTCCAGCAGCACTTCGCGACGGCCGGCGGATTCGGCGGTAAACAGCACGCGGCCGGGGAAGTCGCCGAGGAAGTTGGATAACGCTTCCAGCGGCTGCGTGGCTTTGGCCTGGATCGCCAGGTCCGGCAGTGTGCTCGCCGGGAAGCGCTCGCGGCCGCTGCCGGCGTCCACGTCCTGTTGGCTGGCGACCACGCGCGGCCAGTTTTTCAAGCGGGCGAAGCAGTCTTCCACCGGCAGAAACAGCTCGGCCGGCGGCAATAAAGGCCGCGATGGATCGACGCGGCGCTCTTCATAGCGATTGCGCACATCGTTCCAGAAGTTTTCCGCCGCCTGCTCGATCCCCGGCAGCGAGAACACCTGAGTGTCCTGAGGCAGGTAGTCGAACAGGGTGGAGGTTTCGTCAAAGAACAGCGGCAGGTAGTACTCGATACCGGCCGGTGTAATCCCGCTGCTCAGGTCCTGAAAGATCGGGCAGCGCCGGAAGTCCACGTCGAAGCGTTCGCGAAAGCGGGCCTTGAAGCGTGTGACGGCATCTTTTTGCAGCGGGAATTCCCGCGCCGGCAGCAGCTTGATCGACTCGACTTTATCAATCGAGCGCTGGTTCTCCGGGTCGAAGGTGCGCAGTGTCTCGATTTCGTCGTCGAACAGGTCGATGCGGTACGGCAGTTTGCTGCCCATCGGGAACAGGTCGATCAGCGCGCCGCGCACGGCGAACTCGCCGTGTTCGTACACCGTGTCGACGCAGCGGTAGCCGCTGGCTTCCAGGCGCGTGCGCATCTGTTCCACGTCGAGTTTCTGGCCGATATCCAGCACCAGGCTGCTGCCCAGCAGAAACTTGGTCGGCGCCAGGCGATGCAGGGCCGTGGTGATCGGCACCACCAGTACGCCGTGGGCCAGTTCCGGCAAGCGGTACAGGCTGGCGATGCGCTGGGAAATGATGTCCTGGTGCGGCGAAAACAGGTCGTAAGGCAGGGTTTCCCAGTCGGGAAAGTGCAGCACCGGCAAATCGGGGGCGAAGAAGCTCAGCTCCTGCTCCAGTCGCTCGGCGCTTTGGCTGTCGGCGGTGAGCAGCAGGGTAAAGCGCTTGGCTGCGCTGGCAGCCTCGGCGATGGCCAGGCTCAGGGCGGCACCGGGCAGGTTGCCCCAGTGCTGTTTACCTGCCGCAGCAGGGAGAATCGGTAGACGCAGAACGGGCACGGAAGGTTGAGCTCCAAGCGTTGCGACAAAGTCGGTAATTGTAACGGCCCGAGGTGCCGCCTGTCAGTTGCTGACTGAGCCTATTACGGTTTGCAGGAAATGTAGTGGCTAAGACAAACAATGGTGGGTTTTGACTCAATATGTAGTGCCAAAAAGTGCGGATGTTTCGGAGGGTTACGGACAAGTTGGCGGCGTGGCGCCATTGGTGGCCTTCTGGAACCCGCGTATTTACTGGGCTGTAGCGGGGTGGTGTTTTTTTGCAAGCGCTTTTTGTTGTGGTTGGCGCATTGCTCAACGGCCGGTCGGACGACATAATGTAGCCCCTTTTTTCTGCCCCTACATGTGGAAGGTTCCCGTGACTCAGAAGCCCGACCAGTGTCTTGGTGAATGGATCGACCGTGAAGCACTCGCTGAAGCGATGATTCCGCTTATCGGTCAGCTGTACCGCAATAACAATGTGGTGAGCTCGATCTATGGCCGCAGCCTGATCAACCAATCAGTCATCGCGATTCTCAAGGCGCATCGCTTTGCTCGCCATCGTTCCGCCGACGACAGCGAACTCTCCGTCCACGAAACATTCCCTCTGCTTAAAGCCATGAGCGAGCTCAAGCTCGGCGCGGCCTCGGTAGACCTGGGCAAATTGGCTTACAAATTCCGCAAAGAAGGCGCTGGCCGTACCGCCGAGCAGTTCGTGCGTGAAGAAATGGCCGATGTGGTTGGCCAGCAAAACGCCGCTGCCCGCAAAGGCACCGACGTTGTGCTGTACGGCTTTGGCCGTATCGGCCGCCTGCTGGCGCGCATCCTGATCGAAAAAACCGGTGGCGGCGACGGCCTGCGCCTGCGCGCTATCGTTGTGCGCAAAGGCGCCGAGAACGACCTGACCAAACGCGCCAGCCTGCTGCGCCGCGACTCGGTACACGGTCCGTTCAACGGCACCATCGTCATCGACGAAGAAAACAACACCATCACCGCCAACGGTAACCTGATCCAGGTGATCTACGCGAAGAACCCGTCTGAGGTGGATTACACCCAGTACGGCATCAAGGACGCCCTGCTGGTAGACAACACCGGCGTATGGCGTGATGCCGAGGGCCTGGGCCAACACCTGGCCTGCCCGGGTATCGACCGCGTTGTGCTGACGGCGCCTGGCAAAGGCAAGCTGAAGAACATCGTTCACGGTATCAACCACGGCGAAATCACCGCTGAGGACAAGATCGTGTCGGCTGCTTCCTGCACCACCAATGCCATCGTGCCGGTGCTGAAGGCTGTGAATGACAAGTTCGGCATCGTTAACGGTCACGTTGAAACGGTTCACTCGTACACCAACGACCAGAACCTGATCGACAACTTCCACAAAGGCGATCGCCGTGGCCGTAGCGCCGCGTTGAACATGGTCATCACCGAGACCGGTGCTGCCACCGCTGCTGCCAAGGCCCTGCCTGAGCTGGCCGGCAAGCTGACCGGTAACGCGATCCGCGTGCCGACGCCGAACGTGTCGATGGCCATTCTCAACCTGAACCTTGAGAAAGCCGCTACCCGTGAAGAAATGAACGAGTACCTGCGCTACATGGCGCTGCACTCCGACCTGCATAAGCAGATCGACTTCGTTAATTCGCAGGAAGTGGTGTCGACCGACTTCGTGGGCTCGCGCCACGCCGGTGTGGTGGATGCCGAGGCGACCATCACCCAGGACAACCGTGTTGTGCTGTACGTCTGGTACGACAACGAGTTCGGTTACAGCTGCCAAGTGGTTCGCGTGATGGAAGACATGGCTGGTGTTAACCCGCCTGCATTCCCGCGCTAAGCATTAGCGGTCAATGAAAAAGCCCCGACTGGTTCGGGGCTTTTTTATGGCTTCTGTTTTTGTGGTGAATGTTCGGGCCTCATCGCGGGCAAACCCGGCTCCCACAGTGTTGACGTGTGAATACAGTCAAAGGTGGGAGCTGGCTTGCCTGCGATAGCGGTCTATCAGGCGCCGCCAACCACCGAGGCCTGCGCAGTGCGCAGTTCATGCCGATTGCCCTTGAACAGTATCAATGTAGCGATCAAGCCGAGTATCGCCGCACCACTGAGCCAGATCCCAGGCGCGGCCTTGTTGTCCAGCACATGGATCAGGTAGGTGCACGCCGCTGGCGTAAACCCACCAAAGGTCGCCGTCGCCAGGCTGTAGGCCAGGGAAAACCCGGTAGTGCGCACTTCCACCGGCATGATCTCGGTAAGCGCCACCACCATCGCACCGTTGTACGAGCCATACAGGAACGACAGCCACAGCAGCACGATCAGCAGATGGCTGAAGCTCGGATTGGCCACCAGCCACGACAACGCCGGATACGCGGTAAGAATCGCCAGAATCGTCGCGCCCAGCAGCAGGGGTTTGCGTCCGATCTTGTCGGACACCGCGCCCATCACCGGCAGCCAGATGAAATTGGAGATGCCCACGCACACGGTTACCAGCAACGCGTCGAAGTCCGACAAGTGCAGCTCGGCCTTGCCGAAAGTCGGGGTGTAGGCGGTGATCAGGTAGAACGACACGGTGGTCATCACCACCAGCGCCATGCCGGCGATGACGATGCCGAAGTTCTGACCGATCGAGCGCACGATTTCCTGCAGGGTAGGGCGGTGTTTACGTGCCTGGAACTCAGGGGTTTCTTCCAGCGAGCGGCGAATCACGAAGATCACCGGCACGATCAGGCAGCCGATCAGGAACGGCACGCGCCAGCCCCAGTCACCCATCTCTTGCGGGCTGAGCCAGTGGTTCAGGCCCACGCCTAGCAACCCGGCGAACACCACCGCGGCTTGCTGGCTGGCGGACTGCCAACTGACGAAGAAGCCTTTGCGCCCGGGTGTGGCGATCTCTGCCAGGTACACCGACACACCACCCAGCTCGACGCCGGCGGAGAAACCTTGCAGCAAGCGACCAAACAGCACCAGCAACGGCGCCGCCACGCCCAGGGTGGCATAGCCAGGGACGCAAGCGATGAGGACGGTGCCGGCGGCCATCATGGCCAGGGTGATGACCAGGCCTTTTTTACGGCCGTGGCGGTCGATGTAGGCGCCGAGGAAGATCGCGCCCAGGGGACGCATCAGGAAACCGGCGCCGAAGGTCGCCAGGGACAGCATCAGCGAGGCGAAGGCGCTGTCGGTGGGAAAGAAGGTTTTGGCAATGGCCGTGGCGTAGAAGCCGTAGACCATGAAGTCGAACATCTCTAGGAAGTTGCCGCTGACAACGCGAAAAATCGCCCTGCCTTTGCCCGTGGTAGTGGACATGTCATGCACTCATTTTGGCTATCTTATTAGTGATCCCTGGTCATCACTCGTCCTTGCTGCGCTTTTGTAACCATATGTGTATTAGCCACTACCGGCAATAGAAACCGATAGCCAGCTGACTGAATGCGCAGGTGTCTTGGCGGGTAAAAATCACTGTGGGAGCTGGCAAGCCAGCTCCCACAGGATTTTGTGTTGATCAGTTGAGGAGGGAGTTGCGCAAGCTGTCGGACAAGCCCTTCGGCGCCAGCCAAATGCCGAGATAGGCTTTTGCCAATTCCTCATCGCGGCTGCTGAACACCACCTTGTCGTTGATCTCCAGATTCAACCCACGCCCAGTTCGAACGTCGAGGGCATACCGGTCGCCACTGCGGATATCGCGGAAACTCGCGTGCAGCCGATCCAGTTCGGGCTTCAAGCGGGCTAGGGTGGCGCTGCTGTGCTGGCGCTCCAGGGTCGTGGTGGCCGCTTTGATCACGTCGTTACGGTCGATGTCGCGAAAGTAATACAGCGCCAGGCGCAGATTCTTTTGCTGATCCCAGGCGGCTCTCGCACTGGTATCGGCGGGGGCATACACCGCTGCCGCATACACATCCGCCCAGAGATACACCAGCACCGCCTGGTTTTTCAGGACCAGGTCATGAGATTGCGCAGCAAAACCGGCCTGCTTCAGGCGCTCCGCCTCACTGGCCTGCACTGCCACGCAGAAAATCAGCAATAAACAGAAAACGACATGCCGCATAATGGCTCTTCCTGCAAACGGTGCGTGTCAGCAGTCTAATTGCAATTTGCGGGTTCTGTAGTAAAGGCAAGACTGGCCTACGACGCGACCAAGGGTTAATGTTCGCGGCGTTGAGCCTTCTATAGACTGTGCCCCGGCTCACACACTTGAGCCAAATTGTCCTTCATGCCCGCTGGCCGCGGCATGATTTAGCCAGGCGTCCAACCGTACGCCTGGCCTGTTCTGAGGAGTACGCATGGCTGTCTACAACTACGACGTGGTGGTACTGGGTTCCGGCCCGGCTGGAGAAGGTGCGGCGATGAACGCCGCCAAAGCTGGGCGCAAGGTGGCGATGGTCGATAGCCGTCGCCAGGTCGGCGGTAACTGCACCCACCTGGGTACCATCCCGTCCAAGGCCTTGCGTCACTCGGTGCGCCAGATCATGCAGTTCAACACCAACCCGATGTTCCGGGCCATTGGTGAGCCGCGCTGGTTCTCGTTCCCGGACGTATTGAAAAGCGCCGAAAAAGTCATCTCCAAGCAAGTCGCGTCGCGCACCGGCTACTACGCCCGTAACCGCGTCGACCTGTTCTTCGGCACCGGCAGTTTTGCCGACGAGCAGACCGTCGAAGTGGTCTGCGCCAACGGCGTGGTCGAGAAGCTGGTGGCCAAGCACATCATCATCGCCACCGGTTCGCGCCCGTATCGCCCGGCCGATATCGATTTCCACCACCCGCGTATCTACGATAGCGACACCATCCTGAGCCTGGGCCACACCCCGCGCAAATTGATCATCTACGGCGCCGGCGTGATTGGCTGTGAATACGCCTCGATCTTCAGCGGCCTGGGTGTATTGGTGGAGCTGGTGGATAACCGCGACCAGTTGCTGAGCTTCCTCGACTCGGAAATTTCCCAGGCGTTGAGTTACCACTTCAGCAACAACAACATCACCGTGCGCCACAACGAAGAGTACGAGCGGGTCGAAGGCCTGGACAACGGTGTGATCCTGCACCTCAAGTCCGGCAAGAAGATCAAGGCCGACGCCTTGCTGTGGTGCAACGGCCGTACCGGCAACACCGACAAGCTGGGCATGGAAAACATCGGCGTGAAGGTCAACAGCCGTGGCCAGATCGAAGTCGACGAGAACTACCGCACCTGCGTGACCAACATCTATGGCGCCGGTGACGTGATCGGCTGGCCAAGCCTGGCCAGTGCCGCGCATGACCAGGGCCGTTCAGCGGCCGGCAGCATTGTCGACAACGGCAGCTGGCGCTATGTGAACGACGTGCCGACCGGTATCTACACGATTCCGGAGATCAGCTCGATCGGCAAGAACGAACACGAACTGACCAAGGCCAAGGTGCCTTACGAAGTCGGCAAGGCGTTCTTCAAGAGCATGGCGCGTGCGCAGATCGCCGGTGAGCCGCAAGGCATGCTCAAGATCCTGTTCCACCGCGAGACCCTGGAAGTCCTCGGCGTGCATTGCTTCGGCTACCAGGCCTCGGAGATCGTGCACATCGGCCAGGCCATCATGAACCAGCCGGGTGAGCAAAATACCCTCAAGTACTTTGTGAACACCACGTTCAACTACCCGACCATGGCCGAAGCCTATCGGGTAGCGGCCTACGACGGCCTCAACCGGCTTTTTTGAGCGGCTCCGGCCGGTGGCCTGAGCCGGCCGGGGAGACCGATTTCAGTAATTCTCGAGGGTGGCAGTGGCCAAACCGGGAAAGTCTGTAATCAGGCTATCTACGCCGAAGTCAGCGAGCCTGCGCATCAGCGCCGGTTCGTTGACCGTCCACACGGACACGTGCAGACCCTGGCGCTGGGCTTTTTCCAGACGCTCGGGGGTGCACAACGTCCAGTTCAATGCCAGGTATTCACAGCCGTAGTTTTGCGCGACCTTCAGCGGGTCGAGCCAGGCGTATTCGGCGACCAGGCCGCGTGACAGGTCCGGGGTGAGTTCAACCGCCGCTTTTAAGACTTCCCGCGAACTTGAGGTCACGGTGACCTTGTCCATCAGGCCATGACGCACAGCCATCTCACGAATTGCCAGTACGGTCGTCGCGGCGCGGGTACGCGAAGCGCTTTTGACTTCGAGCTGCCAGTGATCGAAGTCGCATTTTTCGAACAACTCTTCAAGGCGTGGGATCGGGCAGGGGCTGACCCAACCCGGGCCGCCTTTGCGCGCGTCCATCTTCACAAGGTCGGCTGCCGAATACTCGACGACTTTGCCGCGCCGGTCGGTGGTGCGTTTAAGGGTCGGGTCGTGGATGACCATCAGCTCGCCGTCCATGGACAGGTGCAAATCCAGTTCGCAGCGGCGTACGCCGTGCTTGAGGCACTCCTGAAAGCTGGTCAGGGTGTTTTCCGGTGCTTCGCCTTTGGCACCGCGGTGGCCATAAATCAGGGTCACAGTTGCTCCTTTGCGCCAGATAGCCCGGCGGGGTCATACGAGATTCAGGTGTCTTGGGCGTCGCTTTGTTCCCGCGCCAGGCGTCGTTCCTGGGCTTGTTTTTGCAGGATGTAGCGCGCCAGCAATTGGCGTTGGGCATCGGTCATCGATTCGAATTCCGTGCCCACGTCAAAGCCGTCGCCCTTGGCGTCGCAATGCGTCACGCGGGCACGCAGCAGCAAGCCGAGCGCCTGGGGCATCAATACCAGCTTGACCGCCAGGTGCGTGTCGGGCGCCAGCGGCGTTGGGTGCTGGAAGTCGATACCGCCTTCGGAAAGGATCACCGGCTGCGGCGCGCCCACCTCATCGAGCAGGCCGCGCGCCATGATCTGACTGAGCAGGTCCACGCGTTTGTTCTGGACTTTGAGGAAGGCGGCCAGGCTGCGATCTTTCTCGCTGATCTGGCGCAGCAGGTGCTGGGCTTCGAATTCGCTGAGGTGCAATTCGCTGAGCAGGTTGAACAGCGGCGAATCATCCAGCAACACTTCCTTGCTCGCCGCTTCGGGGGCAGAGAGGGTGCTGATTTGAAGTGCGATCATGTCGTCGATACGGTAGTATTCGCGGCGCTCTTCTTCATCTAATGTCGACATGGCGAACCCAAAGTAGCGGTAATGGTCTGAGTGTAAAGCTGCTTACCTGACCCCGCCACCGGGACGTCTTCTTTTCCTCCGAACAAGCCCCGACATGTTCAGACCTCTCTTCGTATTTATCGGCACGCGTTATACCCGTGCAAAGCGTCGCAATCATTTTGTGTCGTTCATTTCCCTGACCTCGATGATCGGGCTCGCCTTGGGCGTGGTCGTGATGATCGTGGTGCTGTCGGTGATGAACGGCTTCGATCATGAGATGCGCACCCGCGTGCTGGGCATGGTGCCCCACGCGACCATCGAGGGCGATTCGCCCATCAGCGACTGGCCAAGCCTTGCCGACAAGGTCAAGCAGAACCCCAAGGTGGTGGCCGTTGCGCCGTTTACCCAGATGCAGGGGTTGCTGACCAACGACGGCAAGGTGCAGAAAATCCTGCTCAATGGCATCGACCCGGCTCAGGAACGTAACGTGTCGATCATCGACAAGTTTATGTTGCAGGGCAAACTCGACGACCTGGCGCCCGGCAGCTTTGGCATCGTGATCGGCGACAAGGCGGCGGCCAAGCTCGGCGTGAACATCGGCGACAAGCTGACCTTCGTCGCCCCGGAAGTCACCGTGACCCCGGCCGGCATGTTCCCGCGCATGAAGCGCTTCACCGTGGTCGGCACCTTCCACGTCGGCGCCGGCGAGATCGATGGCTACCTCGGCCTGACCAACCTCACCGACCTGGCGCGCCTGCATCGCTGGAAGCCGGATCAGGTGCAGGGCCTGCGCCTCAAATTCAACGACCTGTTCGACGCCCCGCGCGGCGCCTGGGAAATCGCCCAGCACCTGGGTGAATCCCAGTATTACGCCCGCGACTGGACCCGCACCCACGGCAACCTCTACCAGGCCATCCGCATGGAAAAAGCCATGATCGGCCTGCTGTTGCTGCTGATCGTCGCCGTGGCCGCGTTCAACATCATTTCCACGCTGGTGATGGTGGTGAACGACAAGAAAGGCGACATCGCCATCCTGCGTACCCTGGGCGCCACGCCGGGGCAGATCATGGCGATCTTCATGGTGCAGGGCACCGTGATCGGCGTGGTCGGCACCTTGATCGGCACCGCGGTCGGCATCCTGGCCGCGCTGAACGTCAGCGCCGCCATCGCCGCGCTGGAAAAAGTCATCGGTCACAAGTTTCTCAACGCCGACGTCTACTTCATCGACTACTTGCCGTCCCAGGTTCAGGCCCAGGACGTGTTGATGGTAGGCGGCGCCGCGTTGGTATTGAGCTTCCTTGCCACCCTGTATCCAGCCTGGCGCGCGGCACGTACCCAGCCAGCACAGGCCTTACGTTATGAGTGAATCGGGCATGAGTGAAAAAGCAATCCTGAGCTGCCGCAACCTGGGCAAATCCTACGAGGAAGGTCCGGAATCGGTGGTGGTGTTGTCCAACCTGCAACTTGAGCTGCACCCGGGCGAACGCGTGGCGATCGTCGGCAGTTCCGGCTCTGGCAAAAGTACCTTGCTCAACCTGTTGGGCGGCCTGGATACGCCGTCCCAGGGCAGCGTGTGGCTGGCTGGCGAAGAGCTGTCGGCCCTGGGGGAGAAGGCGCGTGGCCAACTGCGTAACCGCTCG
This sequence comes from Pseudomonas sp. HT11, assembly GCF_044875395.1. Lineage (NCBI taxonomy): Bacteria > Pseudomonadati > Pseudomonadota > Gammaproteobacteria > Pseudomonadales > Pseudomonadaceae > Pseudomonas > Pseudomonas sp. HT11. Next base: position 1,733,537 of record NZ_CP173217.1, read on the forward strand.
TTGGGTTTTGTGTACCAGTTCCACCACCTGCTGCCGGAATTCACCGCGCTGGAAAACGTGTGCATGCCGCTGCTGATCGGCAAGACCGCGATCCCGGAAGCCCGCCAGCGCGCCAAGGCATTGCTGGAGCGCGTCGGCCTCGGTCATCGCCTGGAGCACAAGCCGGCCGAGTTGTCCGGTGGCGAGCGCCAGCGTGTAGCGATTGCCCGTGCCCTGGTCAACAACCCAGGCCTGGTGATGCTCGATGAGCCAACCGGCAACCTCGACTCCCACACCGCCCAGGGCATCAAGGATTTGATGCTCGAACTGAGCACCCAGATGCGCACCGCGTTCCTGGTGGTGACCCATGACATGAGCATGGCCCGCCAGATGGACCGCGTGCTGCACCTGCAGGAAGGTCACTTGGTCGCCATCTGACCCGTTTCAAGCCCGGCGCCTGGCGCTGGGCTTTTTCATTTTTTTAAACGGTGCCCGCGAATGTTCAGACCGTTATCGATTTTCATCGGCACGCGCTATACCCGCGCCAAGCGCCGCAACCGTTTTGTTTCGTTTATCTCGATGACCTCGATGATCGGCCTCGCCCTGGGCGTGCTGGCGATGATCGTGGTGTTGTCGGTGATGAACGGCTTCCAGCGCGAAATGAGCTCACGCATCCTCGGCATGGTGCCCCACGCGACCATCGTCGGCGTGAACCCGATTGATGACTGGCAGCCGGTGGCCGCCGCCGCCATGAAGAACCCGCAAGTGACTGCCGCTGTACCATTCACGCAGATGGACGGGATGTTCTCCTACAAGGGCGCGATGCAGCCGATCGAGATCAGCGGCGTCGACCCGGCCCAGGAAGGCAAAGTCTCGATCGTGGCCCAGCACATCGTGCGCGGCAAACTGGATGACCTGAAGGCCGGCGAGTTCGGTGTGGTCATCGGCGACATCACTGCACGGCGCTTCCGCCTGAACGTGGGTGACAAGCTGACCCTGATCGTGCCCGAAATCAGCACGGCGCCGGGTGGCATCACCCCGCGCATGCAGCGCTTGAACGTGGTTGGTATCTTCAAGGTCGGCGCCGAGCTGGATGGCTCCATGGCCCTGATCAACATGGCCGACGCCGCCGAAATCCAGCATTGGCAGCCGAACCAGGTGCAAAGCGTGCGCCTGGCGGTGAAAGACCTGTACGCGGCACCGAAGGTCTCGGCAGACATCGCCGCCAGCCTCGGCGCGGCCTACAAGCCGGATGACTGGACCCACACCCAGGGCAGCCTGTTCAGCGCAATGAAGATGGAAAAGACCATGATCGGCCTGTTGCTGCTGATGATCGTCGCCGTCGCCGCGTTCAACATCATCGCCACCTTGATCATGGTGGTGAACGACAAGGGCGCCGACATCGCGATCCTGCGCACCATTGGCGCCACGCCACGGCAGATCATGGCGATCTTCATGGTGCAGGGCACCGTGATCGGCATCGTCGGCACTTTGATCGGCGGTGTGCTGGGCGTGATTGCGGCGCTCAACGTGAGCGAACTGGTGGGTTGGCTGGAGCGTGTGACCGGGCAACATATCTTCAGTTCGGACGTGTATTTCGTCAGCAACCTGCCTTCGGAACTGCAGGGCGGCGACGTGCTGCTGATTTGCACGGCCGGGTTTGTGTTGAGCTTTTTGGCGACGATTTACCCGGCGTATCGGGCGGCGAAGATTGAGCCGGCGCATGCGCTCAGGTATTCGTAAGGTCTGAGACCGCTATCGCAGGCAAGCCAGCTCCCACATTCGAATGTATTCACACATCAAAAATGTGGGAGCGGGCTTGCCCGCGATAGGGCCGGAGCAGCTTGCATCAATCCCCCTTGGGCAACTCAATCACAAACCGCGTCCACCCAGCTTCAGACTCACCATAAATCCTCCCCCCATGCGCCCGCACAATCGACTGAGTAATCGCCAGCCCCAGCCCCGCATGCTCACTGCTGCCTTCACGGCGCGCCGGGTCAGCCCGATAAAACCGATCAAACAACCGCGGTAACAACGCCGCCGGAATACCTTCGCCCGTATTCTCCACGCTCAGCGTCACACCCCGCGCGGTTTCAGCCATCCGCACCCGCACCTCGCCACCGGCCGGGGTAAACCTGAGCGCGTTATCGAGCAAATTCGACAACGCCCGGCGCAACATGCCGCGATCACCCGCCGTATGCGCCGTGCCCTCGCGCACCAGGCTGACGTGCGCGTCCTCGGCCAGCAACGCGAAGAACTCGATCAACGCTTCCACTTCATCGTCCAGCACCAAGGCCTCGCGCTTGGGCATGAGCAAGCCATGGTCGGCTTTGGCCAGGTACAACATGTCATTCACCAGCTGGGCCATCCACTGCAACTCTTCCAGGTTGCTGTGAAGCGCCTCGCGGTAGTCCTCCAGCGGGCGTGGCTGGGTGAGGATGACTTGGGTGTGGGTCAGCAGGTTCGACAGCGGCGTGCGCAGTTCATGGGCGATGTCGGCGGAGAAGGCCGAGAGGCGCTGGAACGAGTCGTCCAGACGCCCGAGCATAGCGTTGAAGGCCTGGGCCAGTTCGGCCAGTTCAACCGGCATGTGCTGCTGGGGCAGGCGCTGAGTCAGCGAGTGCGCCGACACGCTGGCAGCCACTTCACCCATGCGCCTTAGCGGCCGCAACCCGCTGCGCGCGGCCCAGGCGCCGAGCAGCGCGGTGGCCAGGGCCGAGAGGCCGACGGTCAGCCAGATTAGGTGCTGCATGCGTTGCAGGAAGTGCTGGTGATGGGTGATGTCGAGCATCAGCGTCAATTGCGGCGAGCCGGGTTGGCCGGCGACCAATGGCGCGTTATACACGCGATACTCAGTCCCAGCGTTTTGCAGGCTGTGCAAGCCCGGTGCTTCAGGCAGGCTGATGCCGGGCGCGCCGTCAAACCAGCGCTGGCCTTGGGCAGTAACGCGCAGCGCCAGTTCGGGTTGGCGATTGAGCTCGGCGCGCAGTTGCGCCTCGCGTTGCGCAAATAATTGTGGCGAGTCGACCCCCTGCAAAGTGCTGCGCAGCGCCACCAGCTGGCTGTCGAGTTGTTGCTGGTCCAGCTCGATAAAGTGCGCCTCGCTGGCGTGGTTGAACAGCACGCCGGCGAGCAACGAAACCACGGCGGTGCACGCCGCAAACAGCAGCGCCAGACGGCTGGCCAGAGACAGGCGCTTGATCAATTGCACCGCTCCTCCAGCACATACCCCATGCCGCGCACGGTGTGGATCAGTTTGTTGGGGAAGCTGTCGTCGACTTTCAGGCGCAAACGGCGGATCGCCACTTCGATGATGTTGGTGTCGCTGTCGAAGTTCATGTCCCACACCTGCGAGGCGATCAACGACTTGGGCAGTACTTCGCCCTGGCGGCGCAGCAGCAGTTCCAGCAGGGAAAACTCCTTGGCGGTGAGGTCGATGCGCTGGCCGTCGCGTTCGACGCGGCGGCGGATCAGGTCCAGGCGCAGGTCGGCCAGTTGCAGCGCGGTTTCCTGTGGCGCGCTGCTGCCACGGCGTAACAGGCTGCGCACGCGGGCCAGCAGTTCGGAAAAGGCGAAAGGCTTGACCAGGTAATCGTCGGCGCCCAGTTCCAGGCCGTGCACGCGGTCTTCCACGGCATCGCGGGCGGTGAGGAACAGCACCGGAATGTCCAGGCCGGCGCTGCGTACCGCTTGCAGAATTTGCCAGCCGTCGCGGCCCGGCAGCATCACGTCAAGGATCAGCAAGTCGTAATCACCGGTCAGTGCCAAGTGTTGCCCGGTGGTGCCGTCGGCCACCAGCTCGGTGGTAAAGCCCGCCTCGCTCAGGCCCTGGCGCAGGTAATGGCCGGTTTTCGGTTGGTCTTCGACGATCAGCAGTTTCATGGGCGACTCTTGGCAGCGGTGAGCAACGGGTTTTATACCGTGGGTGCCAGGGCAGGGGCGCAACCTGACAAAGTTGTAATCTAGCAGTCAGCTGGCTGGCAGCGGCGCCATCTTAGAGTGCTGACAGAGCTGTTCACACACTTTTGGAGAATCGAGATGGCACTGCGTACACCTCTGATATTGGCGGGTTGCCTGTTGGCATTGAGTTTTGATGCGCTGGCGGACACGGCCCACACCTTTGCGTTCGGCCAGCCGGCAGCCGCCGATAAAGCCACGCGCACGGTGGAAGTGGTGCTGCAGGACATTTCCTTTTCGCCCAAGGCGTTGGACGTAAAAGCCGGTGAGACCGTGCGCTTTGTGCTGGTGAACAAAGGCCAATTGCTTCACGAATTCAACCTGGGCGACGCGGCGATGCACGCCGAACACCAGAAAGAAATGCTCAAGATGCAAGCCAGCGGCATGCTCACCGCCACTGGCATGGGCAAGATGGACCACAGCGCGATGGGGCACGGCGATATGGCGGGCATGCGGCATGACGATCCCAACAGCGTACTGGTCGAGCCGGGCAAGACCGCTGAGTTGACCTGGACCTTCACCAAGGCCACGGGCCTGGAGTTTGCCTGCAATATTCCGGGGCATTATCAGGCGGGCATGGTCGGCACGCTGACCGTTGAGTGAGGCGATTCTTAAGGGCGGGAGCAAAGGCTGGTAGACTGGCGCGGTTTATTTAGCCAGGTTTCCGCCATGCATCCCGCAGCCGAACATTCGCCGCTGGGCAAGTCCAGTGAATACATCTCCACTTACACCCCATCGTTGCTGTTCCCGATCCCTCGCGCCGCCAAATGGGCCGAGCTGGGCCTGAGCGCCGACACCCTGCCTTACAAGGGTGTGGATTTCTGGAACTGCTTCGAGCTGTCCTGGCTGCTGCCATCGGGCAAGCCGGTAGTGGCTATCGCAGAGTTCAGCATCCCGGCCGACTCGCCGAACATCATCGAGTCCAAGTCTTTCAAGCTGTACCTCAATTCGCTGAACCAGACCGCGTTTGCCGATACGGCCAGCCTGGAAGCGACACTGCGCACCGACCTCAGCGCAGCCGCTGGCAAGCCGGTCAGCGTGCGCATCCGCAGCCTGGCCGAGGTTGAAGCCGAGGGCGTGCAAGCCCTGCCGGGCGTGTGCATTGACGACCTCGACATCAGCGTCAGCAACTACGAACACCCACGTCCGGAGCTGCTGCGTTGCGATGACTCGCGCATCGTCGAGGAGAGCGTGCACAGCCACCTGCTCAAATCCAATTGCCCGGTTACCAGCCAGCCGGATTGGGGCAGTGTGGTGGTCGAGTACCGTGGCCACGCGCTGGATCACGCCAGCCTGCTGGAATATATCGTCAGCTTTCGCCAGCACTCGGACTTCCATGAGCAATGTGTGGAGCGGATCTTTCTCGACCTGCAGCGCTTGCTCAAGCCGCAGAAGCTGACCGTGTATGCGCGCTATGTGCGCCGCGGCGGGTTGGATATCAACCCGTATCGCAGCACTGAGGCTGTGCAGTTCCAGAACCTGCGCCTGGCCCGCCAGTAGCCTTCACGCAAAACAACTGTGGGAGCTGGCTTGCCTGCGATAGCGGTCTTTCAGTCATACATCTGGCGACTGATACACCGTCATCGCAGGCAAGCCAGCTCCCACATTTTGCTTCTGTGTTCGGCTTGGGCTCGGGTTAGATCCCGATATTGCCCAAGGTCACCACAATATTGCGCAAGGTCCCGGCAATGCCCGGGTGGTCCAGCTCGAAGCGTTCCACCGCCAGGTTCACGCCATCGGCAATGCTGGGGTCCTGAATCGCGCCTTCCAAAGGCTCTTGAACTTCAAGTTCGGCAATCAATGCTTCGAGTTCGTCGCGTTTCTCCGCCGACATCAGCGGGTCGCTATTCAATTGCTCGCGCAATTCTCTGACTTGGTCTTTCAGCTGTTCGCGGGCAGGCATGGCGTTCTTCCTTTTATCGATAGGCACTGGCATAGACCGCGGCACGCCGGGAAAGGTCTACGGGCTGACCAGTAGATTAATCCACCGGCGCCGACCGTGCATGATCTCGATCAGGGCTTCTCGCCTTTGAGCTGGCGCAGGCTGATGTCCGCCAGGCAGGTGCCGAGCTCGCCGAGGTGATCGATCACCGAGTGCACGCCCAAGCCATACAGTGCCACCGTGGCTTTGCCGCGCTTGTGTTCGCGTTGCTGCTCGGTCAGTGCCTGCCATTGTTCGGGCGCCAGGCCGCACAGTGAGCCGCAGGACGCCAGGCCAATGGTCCACAACCCGGCATTCAGGCCCGATTGCAGCAGGCGCGGTTCGCCGCTGACCAGCACGCAGCCTTCAAGGCGTTCGATGTTCAATTCCATCAAGGCCTGCCAGCACGCATGCGGCGCCGGCCAGCGAATCGAGGAGGGCGATGCTGCTTTGAGCCAATCAGGCAGCACGGCGGCCAGAGGGGTGGTTACCGCGGCAGGCAATTCATCCAGCCAGGCGCAGGGCACGCCCTGGTCTTTGAGGCTGCGCAGAATCTTCAGCGCGCCAGGTGTGGCGTGAGAGTCGGGGCAAGGGCTATCGGTGCGCGCTTGGGAACCAAAATCCACCAGGCAGCCACTAAGGCCAAACAGTACGGCAGTCAAGGCGGGTGCGCTGGCGACGGCAATCTCGGCGTGAGGCATTTTCGACATCCCTGAAATAGCTGTGACGCTATCGGGGCTGGATGACAAGCGCGTGACATCGGCCGTAATTGTAGGAAATTTGTGCATTTCCTATGAGAGCGATCCTACTGGATGCCTTATTCGACACTTCCGTCATATACTGACGGCCTTATTCAGGGCATAGCGCCCATGACAGACCATTCAAGGAGCAAAAGCTATGCGCTGGAGCCACTATTTCGCTCAGCTATCTGTGTGTGCCACTGTTCTTTTGGCCCCGTTCGCCGCTAACGCAGCGTCCGAAGACGATCCATGGGAAGCCGTTAACCGTCCGATCTTCACCTTCAACGACACCGTTGACACTTACGCGCTCAAGCCATTGGCCCAGGGCTATCAGTTTGTCACCCCGCAATTCGTCCAGACCGGCATCCATAACTTTTTCCGCAACATCGGTGATGTCGGCAACTTTGCCAACGACGTTTTCCAGCTCAAGCCACACGCGGCCGGTGTCGACACTGCCCGTTTGCTGATGAACACCACCTTTGGCGTGTTGGGCTTTATTGATGTCGGCACCAAAATGGGGCTGCAGCGCAACGATGAAGACTTCGGCCAGACCCTCGGTTACTGGGGCGTCGGCAGCGGTCCTTACGTGATGCTGCCGCTGCTCGGCCCAAGCACCTTGCGTGATGCGCCATCCAAATACGTCGACAGCTACACCCAACCGTATCGCTACATGAACGACATCGGCTGGCGTAACAGCACCTTCGGCCTGAACATCGTCGATACCCGTGCCAGCCTGCTCGACAGCGAGAAGCTGATCACCGGTGACAAGTACACCTTCATCCGTAACGCTTACCTGCAGAACCGCGAGTTCAAGGTCAAAGACGGCAAGGTCGTCGACGATTTTTAAGCCGTGACGTTTTGAAATGAAAAAGGCGACCCGAGCGGTCGCCTTTTTTGTGCGCGGTTTTTAGTGCATTTTCAGGATCTTGAGGCCCAGGTGCTGGCGCTCGCCCTCGTTTTTGGTCCACACCACTTCGGTATCTGCCTCCAGGCCCGCGAGGGCGGCGTGCTCTGAGTCAATGCGCACGGTCAGCCGGTCGCCCACCTGAAACTGGCGGGGTGCCTCAACCTGCATGCCGGAGCTGGAAAGGTCCACGCAGACCCCGGCAATCTCCTGCCCAGCGTGGATCAGCGATACATCGGCATCCACTCGCATGCGGATGAAATCGCGTTTTTCGGCGTAGTCGCGCTCGTGTTCGCTCACGGGTTCCATCCTTACTTTGTGTTGTGGTCGTGGGTGTTCTTATAACTCCCGGTGATTTGCGGTGTAAAGACGCCCGGCGACCATCGGCATGAGCTTGAAACCCCTGACGGATGGGAGTACCGTCTGCGCCTTAGAAGGGCACCTCTGCTTTACCGTTGTGCATGGGCAAAATCCCAGTGCTTTGTAGGACAGAGTGGCTAGAAAGCGAATCCAGTACGTGAGCCCGGCCATTGCCGAGCCACCTACGCCAACCTAATTCTGGCGCCGTTTGCCCACATGCAAAAAACCAGTGCCACGCTGCTGATAATCGATGACGACGAAGTAGTGCGCGCGAGCCTCGCGGCCTATTTGGAAGACAGTGGCTTCAGCGTCCTGCAGGCCAGCAATGGCCAACAGGGTCTCCAGGTATTCGAGCGCGACAAGCCCGACCTTGTGATCTGCGACCTGCGCATGCCCCAGATGGGCGGCCTCGAGCTGATTCGCCAGGTGACTGAGCTCGCCCCGCAGACGCCGGTGATTGTCGTGTCCGGTGCCGGCGTGATGAACGATGCCGTCGAGGCCCTGCGCCTGGGCGCCGCCGATTACCTGATCAAGCCCCTGGAAGACCTGGCCGTGCTGGAGCACTCGGTGCGCCGCGCACTCGACCGTGCCCGCCTGCTGCTGGAAAACCAGCGCTACCGCGAAAAGCTCGAAACCGCCAACCGCGAACTCGAAGCCAGCCTCAACCTGCTTCAGGAAGACCAGAACGCCGGTCGCCAGGTGCAGATGAACATGCTGCCGGTGAGCCCCTGGACCATTGATGAGTTCAAGTTCGCGCACCAGATCATCCCGTCGTTGTACCTGTCGGGTGATTTTGTCGATTATTTCCGTGTGGATGAGCGGCGTGTGGCGTTCTACCTGGCCGACGTTTCCGGCCACGGTGCATCCTCAGCTTTTGTCACCGTGTTGTTGAAGTTCATGACCACACGGCTGTTGTTCGAATCCAAGCGCAATGGCACCTTGCCGGAGTTCACCCCCTCCGAGGTGCTGGGCCACATCAACCGAGGCCTGATCAGCTGCAAGCTGGGCAAGCACGTGACGATGGTCGGCGGCGTTATAGATGAAGAAACCGGTCTTTTGACCTACAGCATCGGCGGTCACCTGCCGATGCCGGTTTTATACACTCCAGACAGTGTGCGTTACCTGGAAGGCCGTGGTCTGCCGGTGGGCTTGTTCAATGAAGCCACCTACGAAGACCACATCCTGGAACTGCCGCCGACCTTCAGCCTGACGCTGATGTCCGACGGCATCCTGGACCTGCTTCCAGAGCCTACACTCAAAGAGAAAGAAGCCGCCTTGCCTGAAAAGGTCAGGTCGGCGGGCGGCAGCCTGGATGGCCTGCGGCAGGTTTTTGGATTGGCCACGCTAGGGGAGATGCCGGATGATATCGCCCTATTGGTGTTGAGCAGGAATCTTTGATGAGTACCGGAAGAATCCAATTCGCCGAGCAAGACGGGACCTTCGTCCTGAAGTTTGTCGGTGAAGTGCGCCTGACCTTGTGTTCGGCGCTGGATGCAACGATTGAGCGGATTTTCACTGCCCTGAATTTCTCGGCGATCGTGATCGATCTGACCGAAACCCGCAGCATCGACAGCACCACCCTGGGCCTGCTGGCCAAGTTGTCCATTCTGTCTCGGCAGAAGGTCGGCCTGTTGCCGACTGTGGTCACCACCCACGAAGACATCACCCGGCTGCTGCAGTCCATGGGCTTTGACCAGGTGTTCAACATCGTTGACCGCCCGATCCCGTGCCCGGAATGCCTGACCGACCTGCCGTCGCAAGACCAGTCCGAAGAAGTGGTACGGGTCAAGGTGCTCGAAGCGCACAAGATCCTGATGGGCCTGAACGAGTCCAACCGCGAAGCCTTCCACGACCTCGTGAACGCCCTGGAACGCCACTAAGCCTCCAGTCGACACCGTTCAAATGTGGGAGCGGGCTTGCCCGCGATAGCGGTGTATCAGCCACCTATTCATTACTGACCCACCGCTATCGCAGGCAAGCCAGCTCCCACATTTGAACTGTGACCGGCATGAGACCAGCGAAAGGCACAAAAAAGGGCGGCACCCGCGAGGGTGCCGCCCTTTTTGCTACCGCCGCTTTTACAGCTTGGCAGTCAACAGCGCCTCAAGCTTCTCCTGATCCCGAGCAAACTGACGAATCCCCTCCGCCAGCTTCTCAGTCGCCATCGCATCCTCGTTGGACTCCCAGCGGAACTGCGCTTCAGTCAAATGCACGCGCGCTTCGCCGGCATGGCCTGGCGCCAACTTGCGCTCCAGCTTGCCTTCATCGGCCGCCAGCTTCTCCAGCAGGTCCGGGCTGATGGTCAGGCGATCACAGCCGGCCAGCTCTTCAATCTGGCTCAGGTTACGGAAGCTCGCACCCATCACCACGGTTTTGTAGCCGTTGGCCTTGTAGTAGTTGTAGATGCGCGTCACCGACTGCACGCCCGGATCATCGGAACCGGTGTAGTCGTTACCGTTGGCCTTCTTGTACCAGTCGTAGATACGGCCCACGAACGGCGAAATCAGGAACACCCCAGCCTCGGCACAGGCGACGGCCTGGGCAAACGAGAACAGCAGCGTCAGGTTGGTTTGAATGCCTTCTTTTTCCAGCTTCTCTGCCGCGCGGATGCCTTCCCAGGTGGAGGCGATCTTGATCAGCACACGGTCACGGCTGACGCCGGCTTTGTCGTACAGGTCGATCAGACGGTGCGCACGCTTGAGAATAGCGGCTTCATCGAACGACAGGCGCGCATCCACCTCAGTGGAAATACGGCCCGGCACGACTTTCAGAATCTCTTGACCTACCGCCACCGCAAAACGGTCGCTGGCCAGGCCCACGTCGCCGTTGCAGTCCTTCACGCACTCATCCAGCAGCTTGGCATAGCCTGCGATCGACGCGGCCTTGAGCAGCAGGGAAGGGTTAGTAGTGGCGTCTTGCGGCTTGAGCTTGGCGAGGGTGGAAAAGTCGCCGGTATCGGCTACAACGGTGGTGAATTGCTTGAGTTGTTCCAGCTTGGAAGTCATGGGCGTGCTCTGTCCTGTGGGTCTGATGACATTACCCGAGCGCCGGCAGGCGCTCAAGGGCGCAAATGCGTTCGATCGTTTGCGAGGGCAACAACCTGAAAACAGCCGTTTGAATCACCGGCTGTACTGCTAACTAGGAGACCAAAACCGCCGACAGGTTCAACCCAACTGCCCTACGGACAACGCGGTCCCGTGGAAGCCTCCCTGTGGAGAGCAAGCTTGGTGTGGAGAGCAGGCTCCCTGTGGCGAGCAGGCTTGCCCTGCGTTGGGGCGCGCAGCGGCCCCAGTAAGGCTGATGCGACTTTTCAGTTAAAACGCATTCATAGGTTTAGGGCCGCTTCGCACCCCAACGCAGGGCAAGCCTGCTCGCCACAACAGCCCAGTCACCCTGACACCCATCACCCAAAACTGTGGGAGCGGGCTTGCTCGCGAAAGCGGCCTGTCAGCCCCAAATAACCCAACTGACAATCAGAAACCATCACCGCCCCTCCAACAACTCCCCAGCCTGATCCAACAACGCCAGCGGATCACTCGCCTTATGAATATCCACCGACAACAACTGCCGAAACTTACGCGCCCCAGGGAAACCCGTCCCCAACCCCAACACATGCCGAGTGATGTGATGCATCACCCCACCACTGGCCAAATGTTCCGCAATATAAGGCCGCAACTGCGCCAACGCCTGCGCCCGACTAATCACCGGCGCCTCACTGCCAAACAACCGCTGATCCACTTCCGCCAGCAAATACGGATTGTGATAAGCCTCCCGCCCCAACATCACCCCATCAAACACCTGCAAATGCGCCTGGCACTGCTCCAGCGTCTTAATCCCACCGTTCAGCACAATCTCCAACTCCGGAAAATCCTGCTTCAACTGCGCCGCCACGTCATAGCGCAACGGCGGAATGTCGCGATTCTCCTTCGGCGACAACCCCTCCAGAATCGCAATCCGCGCATGCACCGTAAAACTGGTGCACCCGGCATCCCTCACCGTCCCAACGAAATCACACAACTGGGCATAACTGTCGCGCCCATTGATCCCGATCCGATGCTTCACCGTCACCGGAATCGACACCGCATCACGCATCGCCTTCACGCAATCCGCCACCAGCGCAGGGTGCGCCATCAAGATCGCGCCGATCATATTGTTCTGCACCCGATCACTCGGGCAGCCGACGTTCAAGTTCACTTCGTCGTAACCGGCAGCCTCAGCCATACGCGCGCAGGCGGCGAGGTCGGCGGGGACACTGCCACCCAACTGCAGCGCGAGTGGGTGCTCGGCTTCGTTGTGACGCAGGAAGCGCTCGTGGTCGCCATGCAGGATCGCGCCGGTGGTGACCATCTCGGTGTAGAGCAGGGCGTGCTTGGAGAGCAGGCGCAGAAAGAACCGGCAGTGGCGGTCGGTCCAGTCCATCATCGGGGCGACGGAGAAGCGGCGGGAGAGTGGGGCGGTTTGTAGGGGCATGGGGGAATCTGAGTTAGCGAGGCGAATGGGGCGCAGTTTATCAGGGATGAGTCTTGGGTGTCGGGAGGTGTGTTTTGCGTCACGCCGTTTGGAAAAAGACGAGGATCATCAAGATGCTCATTGCGTCGGGTATTGTGGTCTGACCCCGATATCCTGCGGGTCGGCCCGGAAGGGCGTTATTACCAGGTGCAAGGCTGGAAGGATGAACACCAGTTTGAGCCGGGCAGTATTTTTCATCTGCGAGAAGCGGATTTGCACCAGAAGATTTATGGCTTGCCGGAGTGGATTAGTGCCTTGCAGTCGGCGTTGCTCAACGAATCGGCCACGTTGTTCCGCCGCAAGTACTACAAGAATGGCAGTCACGCCGGCTTCATTCTCTACATGACCGATGCCGCACAGACAGAAACCGATATTGACGCTTTGCGCAAGGCGCTCAAGGACTCCAAGGGGCCAGGCAATTTTCGCAACTTGTTTGTGTATTCGCCCACCGGCAAGAAGGACGGGATACAGCTGATCCCGGTCAGTGAAGTGGCGGCCAAGGATGAATTCAACTCGATCAAAAACCAAACCCGTGACGATGTGCTAGCCAGCTTGCGTATTCCACCGCAGCTGATGGGCATTGTGCCGCAGAACGCGGGGGGCTTTGGATCGATCAGGGAAGCGGCTCAGATCTATGCGGCGAATGAGATAGAGCCGATTCAGACACGCATGCGGCAACTTAATGACTGGATCGGGGAGAACGTCATCCGCTTCAAACCCTACGAAATTGGCGGGGAGGCTTAGAATCCCTCCTGCCCAATAACCGAGGACTTCACGTTGCGGTAAGAGCAAGGTGATTGTCAGCATAAACGACCACCCGATATTCGCCCAGTGTTTGAGGGGGTCCGGTTAGAGACGGTGGAAATTCGCACAGCAGGACGAATCAGTGGCATGGGAACGCTGAAGTCAGCGGAGTGCTGGTCATCACGAACGGGGAACCGTCGGCATTGAGAGGGGCTTTTCCAATAAAGGAGAATATATGTATCAACAACACTTGGTGAATTGATTTGGCGAGCTGGTAGGGCTCGCCAAATTGCATTTATTTTATGGAGAAATTTACAAGAGATTCGATGTGTCCTTTGAAAACGTCGAGGCGGTTGTGACCCCACATGGAATTTTCTATCCTTTTAATCGAATGTTCAGTTGGAAGTTTTTCAAGCTGTTCATTTGACATTAGGGAGTACTCTATCCATAGCATAATATGTGCTAAGTGATAGTCGGCCTTCGGATTTTGATTGACGCCAATCTCTTTTGCTAGCTCGTCATAGGTTAACTGGTTTTTGGAGAGTTTAGCAAACACGCCGGGCATGACGGTCTTAATAGAGCATATAAATATAAGTATTGCCGCATTAGCTTGCCCTGGATTATTAAAGGAGCTGAGTGCAAGTGTGATGTTCGAAAATACTTTTTCTATTTGTCGAAGTGTTAGATTGAAATGGTTGGCTAGGGCAGATGCGTACGCGATAAATGCTCTGTCGAGGTTGCTTGGCAATTCGTGACGATTGTATAAACTTCTGCAGTAAATTTCGATATCATTGTTTCTATCCTCTAGGCGTTTTGGAAGAGTTGCTTCGAATGTCAGAAACTTTTGTAAATAAGTATGTGCGTCAATATTAGGGCTGTACGTGAATTTTATTGAGTCTTCAAGTTGCCTCTTATTCATTACAAGAACAAAAGTAATATTTTCAACAGAAAATAAATGCTTGATTTTTTCGAGTATTTCAACTGCAAAAGATGGGCGGCATCGATCAAGCTCATCGATTATTATTGTGAGTGGAGGCGCGCCTTCACTATCGGTTAAAAGACTTGGAAGGTCTGAGAGGAAGTCTTTGAATGACTGAATACTTTCCAAGTCATCTTTATGGCTAATCAGTTTCTCTTTGATAAGGCTTTCAGCTGTATTGCTAAATCCGTCCGAGACTTCCTTGCTGATACCTTTCAAATCGTCAATGTCGCTGTCTTTTATTACGCCTAAAGTCAGCGCTTTTATGGCTATTTTTGTTCCCCAAGAAAATAACTGTGCACCTACCTTTTTTGTCTTGTCTATGAGTTCTTTTACTTTTGGTTTTGGTAATTTTGAGCCCGCGTAGTCGGTTATAGCGCTTGCAACCACCATGAACGCATCATCTGTATGGTCACTGGCGAAGGCATCTATATATATATTTGGTAAGCCTTGTTCATCTAAGAGTCCTTGCCACATTTTCACAAATGTGGTTTTGCCTTCTCCCCAGTTTCCGTCCAGTCCGATTACTAGGGGGTCTTTCGAATTTTTAATTATATTGGAGATGGATTCTCCGAAAGATCTTCGTTCAAACAGGTCGCCTTCAAAGTCTGCGTTTTCAGCTATGATCAGAGGCGTGGCTACTAATTTCATGTTTCGTCCTTGTTTGAGTGCTTCAAGTTATCGGTGTTTTTGAGTCTAGCCATGTCTAGCCTGAATTGCTCAGATTATTTGTAGAGTTGTCGGCGAATAGCTATCGCTGAGTTCGTGCATATATTGCCTACAGCAAAGACGCTATTAAGGTAAGTCCCTCATTACGCTGGTTTCCAACCTTGGTGTCAACTTTGAATCATTCAAAGCTATCTTATGCGTCTCCTTAAAACAGAAATAGTCGTTCGGCGCGTTCTTTGGGTGAGGCGGGGTCCAGCCTTTTCCGAGCCAAGTCCGGCGCCAGAATTGCCGGGGGCCGGTTATGAACCGCCGACGCTTTTGGCGGTGATTACCACGAAGCCGTCATGCTCACCTGGGCTATCATCGGTGTCGGGTAGCCGATGGCCGCGCAGAGTTCCGATGTAGCATCCCTGCGACGGATTAGATAGCAGGGAAAAATAGAAAGAAAAATAGGGTCAGACCACCATTATCTAAATGTGGTCTGACCCTATTTTCTATCCTGTTTTCTATCTTTTAGCCGGCCACCAATTTTATTCTCACTTTTGGGTGGTATCTTGTAAAAATACTCTAAAAGCTCATAGAGCCTGTTAACGGGTCGCATGCTGTCGATCTCATTAGCAAGGCAACGTTTTGCAGCAAGGCGGGAGGCTTTTAGAGTATATAGGGGTCAGGCCACGACATACTCTAGGAACTTTCCCACACCTTCCTCAGCTTGCCCGTCAGACCACCCATCGCTAACCTCCTCAAGCCGCTGCAAACCCAGCGGCCGGAGGTGGAAGTCCGTATTGCTAAGGCGTTTTAACTCCCGAAAATATTTGGAGCTTCGCCCATGCTTAACAAATCACGCAATCCTTATGTCGATCAAAACACTGCGCCCGTCGATGCCAAGCTACAAACGGCTGCCCAACGCGCCATTCATCATTATCTACCGCCATCTGACGACACTGCTACCACAGAGCAACCACCCAGCAACCTATTCTCCGTCAGCCCCAACATCGACACCGAAACCCTCCTAGCCAACGCCGCCGAAAACCTCGACTCCGCCAACCAAATGGCCGCAACCCTGGCCTTCGACCTCGAAGACCCCCACCGCGCCATCATCCTGGGCATCCAGCAACTCATCGACCTAAGCGCTCTACTCGTCAACCGAGCCCAAGACCAAGTTGCGCCTGCCGCCACAGCCTGACCCCTAACCCCGCCGCCTCACCCCCAAGGCGGCAACCTGAACCCATGCTGTCACCCCGCAAAGTTTCATAATTCCCCGCACCGTTGAGGACTACGCTCCCACTTAAGAGAGGACCCCCGCACCTCCAGCCCATAGGGAACTGAAAACATGATCTCGAACCTGGTTAAAGTCGCGCTGATTGCTGGCACGTTGCTGTTGGGCGCTTGTTCGACGGGGTCGTCGGGCGGGAGTGGTGACCCTTGTTTCTCTGGCGGATGCCAGGCGTTTGGGGACCATAGCCCGAGCAAGGCGGCCAAGATGAATTTTGCTGGCGGTGGGCTGGGGAGTAGTTATGGGGAGTATGGGTCGGGGTTGTTGCATGATGATTGATGGAGTGGTGGGGCAGTCAGAGGTGTGTTGACTGGCCCACCGCTATCGGGGGCAAGCCCCCTCCCACCTTTAGAATGCCCACATTAGGGTTGTGGTGGTCTGGGACGTGTCAGTGGCCGCCTTTCATGCGGCGTGCGATGAGGTAGATGCCCAGGCCCACGAGTGCGGTGGCGGCGCCGATGTAGCCGGTGCTGGTCCAGCCATAACCCGCCGTAATCGCCATCCCGCCAAACCACGGGCCCAGCGCGTTCGCCAGGTTGAATGCGGCGTGGTTGGACGCTGCCGCCAAGCTCGGGGCTTCGTGGGCGATGTCCATCAGGCGGATTTGCAGCGGCGCGGCCATGGCAATCATGGTGCCGACCAAGCCGATGCCCAGCAGTACGCTCCACAGCGCACTGGCGGCGAAGGTGAAGAAGATCAGCACGGCCATCGACCACACCATAATCCAGCCCACGGCGCGAAATTGCAGGCGGTCGAACAGCTTGCCGCCGGCGATGTTGCCGATGATGCCGCCCACGCCAAACGCGGCGAGGCCGAAGGGGATCCACTGGGGCGAGACTTTGGTCACTTCGAGCATGGTCGGGGCGAGGTAGCTGAACACGCAGAACATGCCGGCAAAGCCAATCGCGCCGATGGACAGGGCCATCCACACCTGGGGTTTGGTGAAGGCGCGCAGTTCTTTGCGCGGGTCGCTGCGCGGTTCGTCGTGGCGGTCGGGTACGAATTGCCAGACGAGGGCGATGGTGCACAGGGCGATGGCGCTGACCAGCGCGAACGCCGAGCGCCAGCCCAGGTGTTGGCCCAGGAAGGTGGCGATGGGGTTGCCGAGCAGCATCGCGAGGGTGAGGCCCATCATCACCCGGGCCACGGCGCCGGCGCGTTTGTCGTTGGGTACCATGCTCGAGGCGACGACAGCGGCGATGCCGAAGTAGGCGCCGTGGGGCAGGCCGCTGATAAAGCGGAAGGCCACCAGCGAGCCGAAGGTCGGGGTGAAGGCGGTGGCGAGGTTGCCCAGCGCGTACAGGCCCATCAGCAATAAGAGCATGTGTTTGCGCAGCAATTTGGCGCCGAGGATGGCCAGCAGTGGCGCGCCGACCATGACGCCGAGGGCGTAGGCGCTGATGGCGTGGCCGACTTGCGGTTCGCTCAAATTCAAATTGTGGGCGATGTCGGGCATCAACCCCATGATGGCGAATTCGCCGGTGCCGATCGCGAAGGCGCCCACGGCCATGGCAGCTTCCATTTTGGCGGCGCTGCGCGCGGGCAGTACGTGCCCGGGTGTTTGCTGGATAGTCATGGGTAACTCTGTTTGGAAGGATTGCACGAAGGACAGCCGCCGATGCTACGCAAGCAGCGGCGAAGGTGTCTAGAACAGCCGTTTGCAGCAGAGTTCAGTTTCATCTAGCCACCTGTGACGCCACGTCGCGCCTGCCTGGCTTGACAGCGGCGCGTTAAAAGCCGCGATTTAGAGCTGTCAATTGGCCAAACGGCGCATAAACCCTCTTTGGCGTGATATTCTGCGCGCCGTCTTGGTCTGGTCTTTCCCGGCACGTACACCCGTATACGTCCCGGCGATTGGCTGTCGCCCAGGTAGCTGAAGCCAATAATGATAAAAAGTCAGCGCAGAAGGGACATAAACAGTGAGGTCGATACGTCGGCCTTGTGTGCCCACCCTGCGGCTCTCTCGTGAATGTGCAAACCCCGCGGCGCGCTGCCTGGCGCGGCGTGATAGAGGGTTGCCCATGCTCAGGGGCGGTAGGGCGGATGGCGTTTTATCATAGGTGCTACTGATGTTTAAAAAAGTAAACACTGCCCTGCTGGGGCTGGCTTTGTCGATGGGGATCACCTCCGTTCACGCGGAAGAGGCAAAGAAAGTCGATGTGCTGCTGATCGGCGGCGGCATCATGAGTGCGACCCTGGGTGTTTGGCTCAACGAGCTGCAGCCGGACTGGTCGATGGAGATGGTCGAGCGCCTGGATGGCGTGGCCGAAGAAAGCTCCAACGGCTGGAACAACGCCGGTACCGGTCACTCGGCTTTGGCTGAGCTGAACTACACCCCGGAAAACAAGGACGGCACCGTTGAGATCCCGAAAGCGGTCGAGATCAACGAAGCGTTCCAGATCTCCCGTCAGTTCTGGTCCTGGCAGGTCCAGCAGGGCGTGTTGAAGAACCCACGTTCGTTCATCAACTCCACGCCGCACATGAGCTTCGTGTGGGGCGATGACAACATCAAGTTCCTGAAAAAACGCTACGAAGCCCTGCAAGCGAGCCCGCTGTTCGCTGGCATGCAGTACTCCGAAGACCCGGCGCAAATCGCCAAGTGGGTTCCGCTGATGATGGAAGGGCGTGACCCGAACCAGAAAATCGCGGCCACCTGGACGCCGATCGGCACCGACGTGAACTTCGGCGAGATCACCCGCCAGTTCGTTGCCCACCTGCAAACCACGCCGAAGTTTGATCTGAAACTGTCGAGCGAAGTGCAGGACATCACCAAAAACGCCGACGGTTCGTGGCGTGTGAGCTACAAAAACCTGAAAGACGGCACCAAGACTGAAACCGACGCCAAGTTTGTGTTCATCGGCGCCGGCGGCGGTGCACTGCACCTGCTGCAGAAGTCGGGCATTCCTGAAGCCAAGGAATACGCAGGCTTCCCGGTGGGTGGTTCGTTCCTGGTGACCGATAACCCAACGATTGCCGAGCAGCACCTGGCCAAGGCCTACGGTAAGGCTTCGGTTGGCGCGCCACCGATGTCGGTTCCGCACCTGGACACCCGCGTGCTGGATGGCAAGCGTGTGATTCTGTTTGGCCCATTCGCAACCTTCTCGACCAAGTTCCTGAAAGAAGGCTCGTACCTGGACCTGCTGACCAGCACCACCACCCACAACATCTGGCCAATGACCAAAGTCGGTATTCGTGAATACCCACTGGTCGAGTACCTTGCCGGCCAACTGATGCTGTCGGATGACGACCGCTACAACGCCCTGAAAGAGTACTTCCCGAACGCCAAGAAAGAAGACTGGCGCCTGTGGCAAGCCGGTCAGCGCGTGCAGATCATCAAGCGTGACGAAGAGCAGGGCGGCGTCCTGAAACTCGGTACCGAAGTGGTCAGCTCCGCCGACAACACCATCGCAGGCCTGTTGGGTGCATCGCCAGGCGCGTCGACCGCGGCTCCGATCATGCTGACCGTGCTGCAAAAAGTGTTCAAGGACAAGGTCGCGACCCCTGAGTGGCAGACCAAACTGCACCAGATCGTGCCGAGCTACGGCACCAAGCTGAATGACAGCCCTGAGGCTGTTGCGAAGGAGTGGGCTTACACTGCCGGCATCCTGCAACTGACCCCACCGCCTGCGATTCCGCAGTTGAACGCGCCAAAGGCGACCGAAGCCACCGAGGCTGCCAAGCCTGCGGCTGAGCCGAGCAAGCCGGCGTCTGACCTGGCGCTGTAAGCCAAAGGTCAAACCGCTGTAAGAAGCCCGCTGAACCGGTCACGGTCAGCGGGCTTTTTTGTGCGCGCGTGTTCAGGCGCGCACGCGTTCGACCGGCGGCAGTTCCACCGTGCGTTCGGCGGCTGCTAGTGCCGCAGTTAAACCCGCTTGATCCAGCGGCACGCAGTACGCAGGTTTTGCCCGCTCAAAACGCCAGCTTTCATCCAGCCCGCCTGCGTCTACGGCGTCGAAACCGAGCTCGTCGAGCAGCTTGATTACTTGCGCCTTCGCTGCGGCGTCATCGGCGGCCACCGGCAGTGCACGGCGGGCGGGCGCGCCGTGGGGGCGGGCGTCTTGCGTCAGGTCGGGGGCAAAAATCGCATTGAACACCTTGACCACGTGGGAATGCGGTAGATGCTCGGCGAGCAGCCGGCTGGTGGTGGTTTCAAAGCGGTCCAGCACGGCGATATGCCCGTCGCGGTTGGGGTAGTAGTTGTTGGCGTCCAGCACCGTTTTGCCTTCCAGCCATTGCGCGGGCACGCTGCGGTAATGTTCAAACGGAATGGCCACCAGCACGACGTCGCCAAACCGGGCGGCGTCCTCGGCACTGCCCACCTCAACGCCGAGCAGGCCGCTGAGCACGCTGCTCATGGTCTGCGGGCCACGGGAGTTGCTTAACATCACCTCATGCCCGGCGGCCAGCGCCAGCTGTGCCACGGCTCGCCCGATGAAACCTGCTCCAATCACGCCGATCTTCATGGTCTTGCTCCTCGTAAGTCATCGAGCAGTTATGATGATTGGCAACTAGCTGGCGATAAATGAGCGTTTTGGCGTGGGTGTTGTTACTGGGAGTAGGGAATGATGGACCGTCTTTCAAGCATGCATGCCTTTGTGATGGCCGCCGAGTTGGGCTCTTACGCCCGCGCCGCCGAGCGCTTGAACATGTCCGCGCAAATGGTTGCCAAGCATGTTGCCGCGCTGGAGCAACGCCTCGGCGCGCGCTTGCTTAACCGCACCACGCGTCGGCAAAGCCTGACGGAACTGGGGCACGCGTACTACGAACGCTGCAAACATATCCTGACGGAGGCTGAGGCTGCCGATTCGCTCGCCCAAATCATGAATGACACGCCGCGCGGCAAGCTGAGAGTCACCGCCCCGGTCACCTTCGGTTCCTACAGCCTGATGCCGCTGATTACCGCGTTTTTGCGTGACAACCCGGACGTAGAAATTGACCTGCACCTCACGGATCGCTTCGTCGACTTGGTGGAGGAAGGCTATGAGGCGGCGTTCCGTATCGGCCCTTTGGGCACCACCGGTTTAACGGCCCGGCCCTTGGCACCTTATCGCTTGGTGGTGTGCGCGGCGCCGGCGTATCTGGCGGTGCGAGGGACGCCACAGTGCCCGGCAGACCTGGCGCAACATGAATGCCTGGGCTACGCCTTTTGGTCACGCCCGGCGGACCGTGAATGGGTCTTCCACCAAGGCGCGACGCCCTACACGGTGCAGGTCGCCAGCCGCCTTCAAATCAACGAAAGCCGGGCGTTGATGTCGGCGGCACTGGATGGCTTCGGCATCGTGCTGGGCGCTGAAGACTTCCTGCGTCCGGCCTTGGCCCGGGGCGAGTTGGTGCGGGTACTGCCGGCATTTGAGGCGCCCAGCCGCCCCATGCACTTGGTTTACACCGCCAACCGGCAGCGCACCGCCAAGTTGCGGCGGTTTGTCGAGACGGTGCTGGCGCGCTTCGGCCAGGCGTGAGGGCTCAAATGCGGAAGCCCTGTTTTACCTGCGCATACAGATGCAGGGCCAGCGCATTGCTGCTATCGCACAGCAGGTACAGATGATGCACCGGCAGTGGGGGTAACTCGAACCCTGCAACCTTTTGCGTCAGCCCACTGCCCATGCGGCTTTCTTCGATCAACCCCACCGCCACGCCGCTGCGGATACAGGCCTCGACCGCCGTGGAATTGGGGCTCTCCAGCAATACCCGGTGGTAAATCCCGTGATCCTTCAGCGCCTGCAACGCCGCCGCACGGTACGGGCAGCCGGCAACCGGCACGGTGATCGGCAGCGCCGCATTCGGCGCGCAACTGAAGCCCTCGGCCGCCACCCACAGCGGCTGCACCGGCCCCAGGCGTTCGCCCTGGGCCAGCGGTTGTGCGCTGACGGTGATGGCCAGGTCGAGCTGGTTGGCCACAAACATATTCAGCAGCTCACCGCTGGTGCGCGCTTCGACTTCCAGTTCCAGCAAGGGGTTGTCGACGATCAAGCGCGGTAAAAACGCCTGCATGAACGCCGGCGCATAGGTATCGGGAATGCCCAGGCGAATCTTGCCCTGCATGCGCTGTGGCATCAGCGCGATCAGCAGGCGGTCATGGTTCTTGAGAAACTCGGTGGTTTCGCCGAGCAGCTTCTGGCCATACAGGGTCAGCTCCACGCCCTGGTTGCTGCGGCTGAACAGGCGCTGGCCGATTTGCTCTTCGAGCTTTTGAATTTGTGTAGTCACGGTCGATGCGCTGCGGTGCACATGCTCGGCCGCCTCGTTGAAGCGCCGAAAGCGCGCCACGGCGTGAAAAGTGCGTAACAAGTCGATGTTCAGTTGTTTGGCCATGATTCCACTATTACGAATTTGTGGTGCAAGTAATTCAAATATACAGAAGCATGCGCGGCCCTTAGCCTTTCAGTCAACGTGCACTGACGGGAGGCCTCATGACGCGATCAACCTTGAAACGGCTGCTGTTGCAGGTGGCATTCGTGCTGTCCTGGAGCTCCGGCTACATCGGCGCCAAGTTGGGTACGCAAGGCAGCGGGGCATTCAACCTGCTGTTCTGGCGCTTCCTGCTGGTGTCGGTGTGCCTGGGGCTGTTTTTGAACGTGAAGCTGTTGAAGGTGACCTGGGCTCAGATTCGCCACTACGCCGTGATCGGCTTTCTGTCGCAGTTCCTCTACCTGAGTTGCCTGTATGTGGCGATCCAAAATGGTTTGCCGCCCGGCATTGCCGCCATCATCGCGGCGCTGCAGCCATTGATGACGGCGGCATTGTCGACCGGCAGCGCTGCCGAGCGCAGCGGTGGCTGGCAGTGGATCGGGTTGATGATCAGCTTTATCGGCGTCTCCATCGTGATTGCCGGGCAGTACAGCAGTGGCGGGCAGAGCGTCGGCTTTGTCATGTACTTGTTGCCACTGGCCGCTGCGCTGGGGCTGACGCTGGCGACCTTGTATGAGCGCCGTACCGCGCAGCGCCAGCACGCGGGGCTGGTGTTGCCGCTGTTCATCCAGTCGTTGCTGACGCTGATCGGCTTTTCCGGCGCCGTGCTCTATACCGGCACCTTCAGTGTTCCTCATGACTCGGACGTGTTGATCTCAATCGTCTGGCTGACGGTGTTTTCCACATTCGTCGCTTATTTGAGCTTGTGGATGTTGTTGCGGGTAATGACAGCGACCCACGTGGCAGCGCTGGTCTATCTGGAGCCACCGGTCACCCTGGTGTGGGCGGCGTTGATGTTTGGCGATGCGATCCAGGGCTCAACCTACGCCGGTATTGCGGTGGTGGTGACGGGGTTGGTGCTGGTGCGTCTGAAACAACCGACCGTCGCCTGTGCTTCCTGAGGTCTGCAGGTTCAGCAAGCCGACAGACATCACCTGTTAAAAAGATCCCATAGCCAAGCAGGAGCGCGGCTGAAACATGGGGGCATTTTTTATTGGTGCAGGTGCTGGGCGTACGCGCCCGAGGGTTTTGTATGTTGCTACGTTATGCGGCATTGGCGGCGGTTGTCGTCGCAGCGTCCGGGTGTGTGCAAGAGCGTGTGGTGCATGAGCGCGGGCCGGTACAGCGTGAGTATGTCGAAGTGGTCGCGCCGCAACCGCCGCCGGTTCAAGTGATCGAGGTGGAACCTGCGCCGCGCTACGGTTATGTCTGGTCACGCGGCTACTGGCGCTGGGCTGGCGGGCGATACGTCGCGGTGCACGGCCATTGGGAGCAAGTGCGCGAAGGCTATCGTTATGTGCATCCGCACTGGGTACAGCGCAATGACGGTTACCACTGGCAGGGCGGTGGCTGGGTTCGCTGAACCCTGGCCGAACGCCTGGCCGCAGGCGTGAGCGGGTTCGCGCCTGCAAAAAACCGCTAGGTCGGCTTTTGGGTGCCCAGCAGCCGAACCTCCCGCAGCAACGCGGCACCGAGCTGATCGGTGCCCAATTCCTTGTAGCCCACGGCCTTGATCTCGCCGTTTTCTTCGGCCTGGATGATGATCACCGGCGTTTCCTTGCCGGTGGCTTCGTCCACATGCAGGGCGTACTGGGGAATATCCAGCTTGATCGGCGTGCCCGCCGCCTTGCCTTGTACATTGATCAGGAACGCCGCGCAGCCAGTGTCGACATCCACACTGGTGGCGGGCCGGCCGCTGACGAAGCAGGTTTGCGGCAGGTCGGGCCAGGCGATGGTGTCGGCCAGGGTAAAGGTCGGCGTCAGGGCCAAGGCTGCGAGCAAAAGCGTGCGCACGTTGGGTGTCTCTCGATCAAGGGTAGAGGCGGTTTTTACCAAAGCCCGCAATTCGCTGCAACGCTGCCGGTCAGGCCAAGCGCTTCATCCCGGTAGCCTTGGCCGCGTTGAGGTCAAAGGTGGCGGTGTATTCACAGCCTGCCGCATGGGCACAGCGCTCTATCAGGTAGTCGGCAAACTCGGCTTTGCCTGCCGTGAATCGTCGCAGTGCCTGCCAGATGATCTCGGCATGTTCGACGGTCAATTCACGTGTACGCAGCAGCGTTTCCAGAACCGTCACCACATCACTCTTGGCCGATTGGTAGCAGCTTTGTAACACCCATACCAGTTCCACCACGCACACCAGGCTGACGAAACCCGGCGAAAGCGTGGTGAGCGATTCGATCAGCTCGGACGCCTTGGGGGACTGAACGGGATCATCCTGGGTGACATAACGCACCAGCACATTGGTATCCAGGCCGATCATTGCGCTTTTGCTCCCTGCGCAGCGATGGCGCGGTTCATGTCGTCAATCGACACGGCCTGGGCGGGCTTGCGGATCAACCCTTTGAGGTCCTGAACGGTTTTGCTCGCGGCAATGATGGAAAACTTGCCGTCTTCCGTTTCGACAAACTCAACCCGGTCGCCGGTTTCCAGACCCAGTGCGGTCCTGACTTGGACCGGGATGGTGATTTGCCCTTTTGAAGTCAGTGTGGCGGTCGCCATAGTGAAGATCTCCATCGTAATGTTCCTTACCCTAAGGTAAGGATTGATGAAGGACAAGATCCGTTGGTCCATAGGTCGCTCGCTGGTAGACGTGGGTGGGAACAGGTAAAACCCTAGCTCGACGTTTTCACGTTCACACGCTTTTCAGAGACCCTAAGAGATACAAGCTATGACCGACCGCCACCGCATCATCCCGCCCGCCATGCAACCCATCGTAGAGCGCGCGGGCTACGTGCCTGCCGTAAAAGTTGGCAACACTTTGTATTGTGCAGGCCAGGTCGGCCGTACGCCGAAGTTGGCCGTAATAGAAGACCCCGAGGCGCAATTCATCGCCGCCTGGGAGAACCTGCGGCACGTATTGGAGGAGGGCGGCTGCCGTTTTGAAGACGTGGTCGACATGACCACGTATCACGTTGATATGAGCCAGCACATGGCGGTTTTTCGCGAGGTGAAAAACCGCCTGTTCCCACGCGGGCATTGCGCCTGGACGACCATTGGCGTGTCAGAACTGGCGCATCCCGGGTTACTGGTGGAAATCAAATGTGTGGCGGTACAGCGCTAATTCATTGCACCACGCGATAACACGGCACATACGCGGCACCGCCCGGCAGCTTCATGCGGTGCTGGGCGACAAACGCCTGTAGCAGCTCGTCCAGCGGTTTCATGATGGCCGGGTCGCCGTGGATTTCGTACGGGCCGTGTTGCTCGATCAGGCGAATGCCCTTGTCCTTGACGTTACCGGCCACGATCCCCGAGAACGCGCGGCGCAGGTTGGCGGCCAGTTCGTGGGGCGGCAGGGCGTGGCTCAGTTGCAGGCCTGCCATGTTTTCGTGGGTCGGGTCGAACGGGCGCTGGAAGCCTTCGTCGATCTTCAGCAGCCAGTTGAAGTGGAACGCGTCATTGCGCTCGCGGCGGAACTGCTTCACGGCCTTGAGCCCGGCCGTCATCTGGCGCGCCACTTCGGCCGGGTCGTCGATGATGATCTGGTAGTGCGCCTGCGCCGCTTCGCCGAGGGTGGCACCGACGAAGGCATGCAGTTGTTGCAGGTACGGCGCCGCGTGTTTCGGCCCGGTGAGGATGACCGGGAACGGCACGTCGCGGTTGTCCGGGTGCATCAGGATGCCCAGCAGGTACAGGAACTCTTCAGCCGTGCCGGCGCCGCCCGGGAAGATGATGATGCCGTGGCCTACGCGCACGAAGGCTTCCAGGCGTTTTTCGATGTCCGGCAGGATCACCAGCTCGTTAACGATCGGGTTTGGCGCTTCGGCAGCGATGATCCCCGGCTCGGTCAGGCCCAGGTAGCGGCCGCCGGTGATGCGCTGTTTGGCGTGGGAAATGGTCGCGCCTTTCATCGGACCTTTCATCACGCCGGGGCCGCAACCGGTGCACACGTCGAGGCTGCGCAGGCCCAGTTCGTGGCCGACTTTCTTGGTGTATTTGTATTCTTCGGTATTGATCGAGTGGCCGCCCCAGCACACCACGATTTTCGGCTCGACACCCGGACGCAACGTACGGGCGTTGCGCAGCAGGTGGAACACGTAGTCGGTGATGCCCTGGGAATTGCTCAGGTCGATGCGCTGGCTGTCCAGCTCGTTCTCGGTGTAGACGATGTCGCGCAGGGCGCTGAACAGCATTTCGCGGGTGCTGGCGATCATTTCGCCATCGACGAAGGCGTCGGCCGGCGCATTCAACAGTTCCAGGCGTACGCCGCGATCCTGTTGATGGATACGCACTTCAAAGTCTTTATAGGCGTCGAGGATGGTCTTGGCGTTGTCGATGTGCGCGCCAGTGTTAAGGATGGCCAAAGCGCACTGGCGGAACAACGTGTAGATGCTGCCGGTACCGGCTTCGCTCAGTTGCTGGACTTCACGCTGGGACAGGGTTTCGAGACTGCCCTTGGGGCTGACGGAGGCATTGATGACTTGACGTTGGGGCATTCTGATTCCTTGAAAGCACAGCCACCGCACCCGGCAGGGGTGGCGATGGCTGGAGAATGGTGAGCGCCGAACTCGGTCGCACGAGACGCACAGTTTGGCAGGCATGAGGCCGTGCGCAAACTCCGTCCAGCACCATCATGCCGCAGAACTTACTGAATCAGCTTCCAGTTTTTGTAGAAAACCCGACGCAGGGTAAACACCAGCCCGGCAAAGCCCGAGATCACGGCGTTGAGCACGGAGGGCAGCAAGGTCGGCCGCACGATATCGATGAACAGGCAGTAACGCTTTGCGTCGTTCTTGTTGAAGGACGCGTGCATCAGCGTGTCATCGAAGATAAACAGCGGGTCGTCGTGCCAATAATGCTTGTGTTTGCCCACCTGGATGTAAACACCCTCGTGGTGCGGCGCCGGCGCCATGTTGTAGAGCACCCGGAACATCATGCGCAGCGGGCCGAAGTGGAACGACGTCGAGCGGTTTTCGTTGAACACCGACACCCCGATGGTCTTCACGAACGGCAGTTTTTTGCGCAGCTGCGGGATGTCCAGTGTGGTTTCGATCGGGCGGCCATACCATTGGAAAAACAACATGCCGCGCTTTTTTTCGGCCATGCGTTCGTCCAGGTAACCGATGATTTCGTCCTTGTGGGCCATGGCGTCGTCGATCACCTGTTGCAGGTCTTCACGCCAGGCGGGCGGCAGGTCGCTCATGGTGTAGACGTGGCGGTTGCGCAGGCTGAACAGGTCGAACAGGGTATTGAACGGCGCCAATATCCAAGTGTTGCGGCCGTTGCCAACGAAGTATTTCTTGATCGTGTCGCGGTCGTACAGGCCGTTGCGCAGGAAGTCATAAATGCCGCAGAACAGCACCAGCAACAGAAATACCAGGCTGGTGCGCGGGAAGCAGTACATGAACAACAGAACGCCCAGCACCCAGGCGGCTGAGACCAGCTTTTTTTGAACAGCACTTTTACTCATGAAGCGTGGCTCCGA
Organism: Pseudomonas sp. HT11; assembly: GCF_044875395.1. Classification (NCBI taxonomy): domain Bacteria; kingdom Pseudomonadati; phylum Pseudomonadota; class Gammaproteobacteria; order Pseudomonadales; family Pseudomonadaceae; genus Pseudomonas; species Pseudomonas sp. HT11. Next base: position 1,761,408 of record NZ_CP173217.1, read on the forward strand.
ACCTGAAACAAAGCGAAACAATGTTGCCATGATAGTGGGTTCCGGCGGCGCTGGGCGTTTTAAATATTGCGAAATTGTGAAGGCCTGGCACAGTTTTTAACCCGCGCAGTGGCGTATCCGGCCTTTTGTTGATTGGATTTTGTAAACAGAAGATTTGCGACTATCGTGACGCTTCGGTTTTTTGGACGTCATAGACCGGTACGATTAAGTTGAATGGCCACCATTGGCCTTCGGCACCTTGGAAGAGGCAGAAATTTTATGATCATCAAACCGCGGGTTCGTGGCTTTATCTGTGTGACCGCTCACCCTGTTGGCTGTGAAGCGAACGTCAAAGAGCAGATCGACTACGTCACCCAGCATGGCGTCATCGAAGGCGGCCCGAAGAAGGTGCTGGTCCTCGGCGCCTCCACCGGTTACGGCCTGGCCGCGCGCATCAGTGCTGCGTTTGGCTGCGGCGCCGATACCTTGGGTGTGTTTTTTGAGAAAGAAGGCGAAGAAGGCAAGCTGAGCTCCGCCGGCTGGTACAACAGCGCAGCGTTCGAGAAGTTTGCCGTTGAAAAAGGCCTGTACGCCAAGAGCATCAACGGCGACGCGTTCTCCGACGAGATCAAGCGCCTGACCATCGAAACCATCAAGAAAGACCTCGGCAAAATCGACCTGGTGGTGTACAGCCTGGCCGCGCCACGCCGTACCGACCCGCAAGGCGTGGTGCACACCTCCACCCTCAAGCCGATCGGCAAGGCCGTGACCCTGCGCGGTATCAACACCGACAAAGGCGTTGTGGTCGATACCACGCTTGAGCCTGCGACCCAGGAAGAAATCGACGGCACCGTGAAAGTCATGGGCGGCGAAGACTGGCAGCTGTGGATCGACGCGCTGCGTGACGCCGACGTGCTGGCTGAAGGCGCCAAGACCACTGCCTTCACCTACCTCGGTGAAAAGCTGACCCAGGATATCTACTGGAACGGCTCCATCGGCGAAGCCAAGAAAGACCTCGACAAGAAAGTCCTGACCCTGCGCGACAACCTCGCCGCACTCAAGGGCGACGCCCGTGTGTCGGTGCTCAAGGCTGTGGTTACCCAGGCCAGTTCGGCGATCCCGATCATGCCGCTGTACCTGTCGCTGCTGTTCAAAGTGATGAAAGAGCAGGGCACCCACGAAGGCTGCATCGAGCAGGTCTACGGCCTGTTCAAGGACAGCCTGTACGGCAAAGAGCCGAAGCTGGATGCCGACGGCCGCCTGCGTGCCGACCTGGCTGAGCTGGAGCCCAAAGTCCAGGACGCCGTGGCAGCGCTGTGGAACCAGGTGACTGACGACAACGTTAACGAAATCAGCGACTTTGCCGGTTACAAGGCTGAGTTCCTGCGTTTGTTCGGTTTTGAAATCGACGGCGTGGACTACGACGCTGACGTGAACCCGACCGTGAAGATCAACGGCCTGATTCAAGCCTAAAACACGGTCAAAAAATGTGGGAGTGGGCTTGCTCGCGAATGCGGTATGTCAGTATCAAATACAGTGGCTGACGCACCGCTTTCGCGAGCAAGCCCGCTCCCACATTTGCTTTGTGTGAATTCAAAACCCTCCTGCAAGCCATCGCGCTCCCGCCACTGCCCTTAATCTGCCAGACTCCTACGGCTATCAAGCCACGCTAACGGAGGATCTGATGACGATTCGTGCAGTAGTTTTTGATTTCGGCGGTGTCCTGTTCGACTGGAACCCGCACCACCTGTACCGCCAGTTGATTGCCGACGATCACGAGCGGCAACACTTTCTCGACACCATTTGCACCCAAGCCTGGAACACCGAGCAGGACGCCGGTCGCAGCCTGGCCGAAGGCACTCGCCACCTGATCGAGCAGTACCCGGAACACGCACCCTTGATCCAGGCCTATTACGATCGTTGGCACGAGATGCTGCGCGGCGCGTTGCCCGAAGGTGTGGCGATTCTCGAGGCGTTGCATCAAGCCGATATGCCGCTGTTCGGGCTCACCAACTGGTCGGCTGAAACCTTTCCCTATGCGCGGGCCAATTACCCGTTCCTGCAGTATTTCCGCGACATTGTGGTCTCCGGCGAGTTGAAGCAAATCAAGCCGGACGCGGCGATTTATCACGCGAGCCTCGGCCAGGTGCGCGCCCATCTGCCGGATATTCAACCGGGCGAAGTGGTGTTTATCGACGACGTGGCGGGCAATGTCGAGGCGGCCGTGGCCCTCGGTTGGCAAGGCATCCATCACGTGTCGGCCGAGCGTACCGCGGCGCGCCTGCGGGCGTTGGGCGTGGGCTTTTAGCGCGCCCACTTTTCCATGGCGAAATCCACAAAGGCGCGCAGCTTGGGCAGGCGGTAGCGGTCCTGTCTGTAAAGCAGGTGCATGGGGCGGCAGGGCAGCCTGTAGGCGGTTAACAAGGCTACCAACTTGCCGCTCTCCAGGTCCGGTTGCACCAGGGCGTCGGCCAGCATGATGATGCCCATGCCGTTTACGGCCGCCTGGCGCAGGCCCTGCGAGCTGTTGATGGTCAATGACCCGGACACCGGCACCTCCACCTCGCCTTCCTCGCCGGTCAGGCGCCACAGTTTGTCGGAGTCGCGCCAGTTGTCGGTCGCCGGGTAGGCGAACGCCAGGCAGTCATGGTGCTGCAGGTCATTGGGTGTCTGCGGCGTGCCGCGGCGTGCCAGGTAATCCGGCGAAGCGCAGAGGGTGAGGGTGTAGGCCTGCATGGGCCGGGCGATCAGGCTGGAGGTTTCCAGCTCGCCAAGACGGATTGCTACGTCGAAGCCGCTGTCGACCAGGTCCATCCGCTCGTTGCTGAGCACCACGTAGAGGTTGATCAGCGGGTAGCGTTGGGAAAATTCGCTCAGGGCGGGCGTCAGGCGTTCGGTGCCGAATACCGGTGGCGCGGTGATGCGCAGGTTGCCTTTGGGCGTTTCGCTGTGGGCCTGCTCTGCCAACACTTCAGAGTCGGATACCAGCCCCAGCACCTCCAGGCAGCGCTGGTAATACTGCCCGCCAAATTCGGTGAGGCTTTGCTTGCGCGTGGTGCGCTTGAGCAAGCTGACACCCAGGCGCTGCTCCAGGGCGCGCAAGTGATTGCCGACCATGGTGGTCGACATCCCGCACTCCTGCGCGGCAGCCGTCATGCTGCCAGTCTCGACCACTTTGACGTACACCGACATTGCCTGGAACAGATCCATTATCAAGCCTTGGTTTAAAGTCATTACAGGAATGCGCAGTTTATCCAGCTCGGGTGGCTAACGATACTGGTGCCATCACCATGATGCACTGGAGCTTGCCACCATGACCGCCGCCTGCCTGATGACCACCTATCAACCCTTGGCCCTGAGCTTCACCCGTGGTCTGGGCACGCGCCTGTGGGACCAGCAGGGCCGTGAATACCTCGACGCGGTTGCCGGTGTGGCGGTGACCAATGTCGGGCATTCCCACCCTCGGCTGGTGACGGCGATCAGTGAACAGGCGGGCCTGTTGCTGCACACCTCCAACCTCTACAGCATTGATTGGCAGCAACGGCTGGCCCAGCGCCTGACACAGTTGTCTGGCCTTGACCGTGCGTTCTTCAACAACTCCGGCGCCGAAGCCAACGAAACAGCGCTGAAACTCGCACGGCTGCACGGCTGGAAAAAAGGCATCGAAGAACCGCTGGTGGTCGTGATGGAGAATGCGTTTCACGGGCGCACCCTCGGCACCATGGCGGCCAGCGACGGGCCATCGGTGCGCCTGGGGTTTCAGCGCTTGCCGGGGGATTTTCTCAAGGTCGGGTTTGGCGACCTGGCAGCGCTGGAAGCCATCACGCAACACTTCGGCCCGCGCATTGCCGCGGTGCTGCTGGAACCGATCCAGGGCGAAAGTGGCGTGCTGCCAGCGCCGCCCGGCTACTTGAAAGCCCTGCGCGAGCATTGCACGCGCCACGGTTGGCTGATGATGCTCGATGAGATCCAGACCGGCATCGGCCGCACCGGCGCCTGGTTTGCGTTCCAGCATGAAGGCATCGTGCCGGACGTGATGACGCTGGCCAAAGGCCTTGGCAATGGCGTGCCCATCGGCGCCTGCCTGGCCCGGTCCGCGGTGGCCCAGCTGTTCACACCCGGCAGCCACGGCAGCACATTCGGCGGCAACCCGCTGGCCTGCCGCGTGGGCTGCACCGTGCTGGACATTATTGAGGAGCAAGGCTTGCTGCAGAACGCCGCGCAACAGGGCGAGCGGCTGTTGGCGCGGCTGCGTGTGGAGTTAAGCGAGCACCCGCAGGTGCTGGCGATTCGCGGGCAAGGCCTGATGGTCGGGATCGAACTGGCACAGCCTTATCGCGATCTGGCCTATCGCGCAGCGCACGAGCATGGCCTGCTGATTAACGTGACGCGCGGCAAGATCATCCGCCTGTTGCCGCCGCTGACGCTGGAGGCCAAGGAGGTGGAGATGATCGTAAGGGCCATCGCCCGCCTGCTGGATTGAACCCCGATCAAAATGTGGGAGCTGGCTTGCCTGCGATAGCATCACCTCGGTCTGACATTAAGACCGAGGCGCTTGCATCGCAGGCAAGCCAGCTCCCACACAAGTCCACATTGAATCGGTGTGACTTTCACAGATCTGGGCCATTGAGCCACTCCTGATTCATGGTTTCGGTGTCGCCCAGGTACTCCAGCAACCAACTCATCGCCGGCGACAACTTGCTCTGGGCCCAGGCCACGCACGACGGGCTGGCCGGGAACGGCCGGCGCAATTGCAGCGCGACCAGATCGCCGCGTTCGATCCATGGCAACACCTGATGCGCCGGCGCCATGCCGACGCACAGGCCATCGCGCAGGCAATCAAGCGCCGAGGACCAGTTGGGCACCACCAGCCGGCGTTGGTTATCCAGGGTCCAGGTGTCGCGCTTGGGCAGGTTGCGCGAGGTGTCGGTCATGCACAGCGACGCGAACGGCCGCAGTTGATCGTCACTGAGCAAGCCGTCCAGCGCCGCCAGCGGATGCCTGGCGCTGACCACACACAGCCAGTTCAGCAGGCCCATGTCGCGAAAGGTGAAGTGGCTGGCCACCGGCACCGCACTGGTGGCGCCGATCACAATGTCGGTGCGTTCATCGGCCAAGGCATCCCATACGCCGTTGTACACCTCGTACTCCAACAGCAATTCCACCTCGGGAAACTGCCGATAGAAGTCCAGCACCAGCTGCCGACAGCGCTGGGGTTTGACGATGGAGTCCACCGCAACCTTCAATTGGCCGCTCCAGCCATTCGCCACCTGCTGGCACAAACGCCGTGTACCGAGCATTTTTTTCATCACGCCGCGGGCTTCGTCTATAAATAGACGGCCGGCCGGGGTCAGCTCCACGTCACGATGGCGACGCACAAACAGCGGCACCGCCAGCCATTCCTCGAGCTGACGCACCGTATAGCTGATAGCCGAAGGCACGCGGTGCAGTTCCTGGGCGGCTGCACTGAAGCTGCCGTGGCGCGCCACGGCATCCACCACATCCAGCGAGTATTCGGACCACATGATGGTTGCCTTCAAAATATTTGATAGAGGTGTCCAATTATTATCGCTTCACACCCACACTGTCAGCTTCATAATGGGCGCCAGTCAGCAAATAGTTTGATGGCAAGATCAGCAAGGCTTCAATGAAAAATTCTTTTGGTTTCACGTGGTACCTGGCGGGGCTGAGCATGCTCGGTTATCTCGCCATGGATATGTACTTACCGGCGTTCGGCGCCATGGGCGAGCAGTTGCAGATCAGTGCGGGCGCCGTGGGCGCCAGCTTGAGTATTTTCCTCGCCGGTTTTGCGGTGGGGCAGTTGTTGTGGGGGCCGTTGTCCGACCGCCTCGGGCGCAAGCCGGTACTGCTGGCGGGCCTGAGCCTGTTTGTAGTGGGTTGCCTGGGCATGTTCTGGGTCCAGACCGCGCCGCAACTGCTGGCGTTGCGTTTTATGCAGGCGATTGGCGTGTGTTCTGCGGCGGTGAGCTGGCAGGCTCTGGTGATCGACCGATACCCGGCCGACAAGGCGCATCGCGTGTTCGCCAGCATCATGCCGCTGATGTCGCTGTCACCGGCCCTGGCGCCGTTGCTGGGCGCCATGGTGTTGAATCACTTCGGCTGGCAGGCGATCTTCGGTGTACTGCTGGGCGTGTCGCTGCTGTTGCTGCTGCCGACGTTGTTCCTGCGCAAAATGCCCAAACGTCGGACAGAGGAGGGCGAGCCTTCGCGCCTCGGTTATGGGAAGTTGCTGACCTCTCGCGTGTTCACCGGCAACGTGATGATCTTTGCTGCCTGCTCGGCCAGTTTCTTTGCCTGGCTGACGGCCTCGCCCTTCATCCTGGGCGACATGGGTTACAGCCCGAATGACATCGGCCTGAGCTACGTGCTGCCGACGTTGGCGTTTCTGATTGGTGGTTACAGCTGCCGCAGCGCCTTGCAGCGCTATCAGGGCAAAACCCTGCTGCCCTGGTTGCTGGTGGCTTATTGCATCAGCATGGTGGCGTTGTACCTGGTTGCCACGTTGACCGTGCCCACGCTGACCACTTTGCTGATTCCGTTCTGCCTGATGGCGCTGGTCAACGGCGCCAGTTACCCGATCGTGGTGGCGAATGCGCTGATGCCGTTTGCGGAAAATTCCGGCAAGGCAGCGGCACTGCAAAACACCTTGCAACTGGGGCTGTGCTTTCTCAGCAGCCTGCTGGTGTCGTCAATGATTGACCAGCCGCTGTTGATTACGGTGATTGTGATGCTGGCGACTGCGCCGTTGGCGGTGTTGGGTTATTGGCTGGCGCGGCCGAAGACGGACAATTCGGAGCTGGCAAACGCCTAAAGCTGAAATGCAATCAAACCTGTGGGAGCTGGCTTGTGTGGGAGCTGGCTTGCCTGCGATGCAGACAACTCGGTACATCAGGTACATCCAGTTGATGCCATCGCAGGCAAGCCAGCTCCCACAGTTGATTGGGTTTCTTCAGTGGCTAGAAGGTGATTTCCATATTCAGCGTTGGCGTAGAGGTCCGAGTCCCCCGGCCGCCGTCCACGCCGAACTTGTTGTGCCAGTACTCGTAACCCACGCCGAGATACAGGTTCGGCTTCACGCTTTTACCCGGCCGCACCGCCACCATCAGCGCGGTGCGCATCAGCGTTTCTGGCGCGGTGTCGCGGCCATGGTAGTCCTCGCCTTTCTCCCCGACGTAATTGATAAAACCCTGGAATTTCGCCGCATGGTTGGCGATGTCGAACGGGCGCATCCACGTCAGGTTGAGCATGTAGGTGTCGTCAAACGTATGGTTTGACTCCTGCGCGCCGGGGATGCCGGTGTGGTTCTTTTCCTTGTAGTACATCAGGCTCAGGTCCAACACACCGACCGTGTTGAACTTCAACGTCGGGCCAATCACCAGTGCGCGCTTTTTGGCTGAGGCGACGTTGTTGTTGCGGTTGGCATCAAAGCCCAGCGTCAGCGCGTAATCCTTGATCAGCCCGGTGCCGAGCGGCACATCAAACACCCGCGAGGCATACAGTTGATGCCGGTAAACGGCATAGACCTCACTGCCGCCATGGTCGGTGCCCTTGCGCGGGTCGTGGCTGTCGGACAGGAACACATCCAGGTTCAGGTAGTTGCTGCCGTATTGGTAGCCACTGGCGTGGGTAAAGCTGTAGATGCGTTTGCTGAAGTCATCGGGGTTATTCGGATTGGTGAAGTGTTGGCCGTAGCGAAATCCTACGCTGTTGTTCATCCATTCCACCGCGACGGCCTCCCCACCGCCGAGAAGGGTCAATGCAACGGTTGCGCCCTGTAATGCCTTTTTCATTGTTTTAGTCCTTTGGCGTTCTGGCTCATGACGGCCGGATTGTTTTTGTAACGCCGATGGAGGGTATCTTGTTCGATTGATTGTATACAACTCTATGGACATGCAGTCCAAACATTGCATACAGTGTTCGCACAACAAAAACAGAGAACCCCTCACCATGACTATCCCGAAGGCGTCACCGCAGCGGCCAGAAGATGAGAATCTTGGCGCCGCCGCCAACATGGCTTACGGCCTGCAGCATGTGCTCACCATGTACGGCGGCATCGTTGCCGTGCCGTTGATCGTCGGCCAGGCGGCCGGTTTGTCGCCGGCGGATATCGGCCTGTTGATCGCCGCGTCGCTGTTTGCCGGTGGCCTGGCCACGCTGTTGCAGACCCTCGGCCTGCCATTTTTTGGCTGCCAGCTGCCGCTGGTGCAGGGCGTGTCCTTTGCCGGTGTGGCAACCATGGTGGCGATAGTCGGCAGTGATGGCGCCGGCGGGATACCGGCGATTCTCGGCGCGGTGATGGCCGCGTCGTTTATCGGGTTGCTGATCACGCCGGTGTTCTCACGGATCACCAAGTTTTTTCCGCCGTTGGTCACCGGCATTGTGATCACCACCATTGGCCTCACGCTGATGCCAGTGGCGGCACGCTGGGCCATGGGCGGCAACAGCCGCGCGGCGGATTTTGGCAGCATGGCCAATATCGGCCTTGCGGCGTTGACCCTGGTGCTGGTGTTGCTGCTGAGCAAGATCGGCAGCGCGACAATTTCGCGGCTGTCGATTCTGTTGGCGATGGTGATCGGCACGGTGATCGCGGTGTTTCTGGGCATGGCGGATTTCTCCGGTGTGGCCCAGGGGCCAATGTTCGGCTTCCCCACGCCGTTCCATTTCGGCATGCCGACCTTTCAGGTGGCGGCAATCATTTCCATGTGCATCGTGGTGATGGTCACCCTGGTGGAAACCTCGGCAGACATCCTCGCGGTGGGCGAGATCATCGACACCAAGGTCGATTCCAAGCGCCTGGGTAATGGCTTGCGCGCCGACATGCTGTCGAGCATGTTCGCGCCGATCTTCGGTTCATTCACCCAAAGCGCGTTCGCCCAGAACGTCGGCCTGGTGGCGGTGACCGGGGTAAAGAGCCGCTTTGTGGTGGCCACGGGCGGGGTGTTTCTGGTGGTGCTGGGGCTGTTGCCGTTCATGGGCCGGGTGATCGCGGCCGTGCCGACATCGGTGCTCGGTGGCGCCGGGATCGTGCTGTTCGGCACCGTGGCGGCGAGTGGTATTCGCACGCTGTCCAAGGTGGATTACCGCAACAACATGAACCTGATCATCGTGGCCACGTCTATCGGCTTCGGCATGATCCCCATCGCCGCGCCGAACTTTTACGACCACTTCCCAACCTGGTTCGCGACCATTTTCCACTCGGGCATCAGTTCGTCGGCGATCATGGCGATCCTGTTGAACCTGGCGTTCAACCACTTCACTGCGGGTAACTCGGACCAGCAGTCGGTGTTCGTGGCGGGGACTGAGCGCAGTTTGTGCTTCCACGATGTGGCGGCATTGCGCGACGGGGATTACTTCAGCGGCGGCAAGTTGTTTGATGCCGACGGGAGAGAGATTCCGCTGGTGCCGGATGCGCCCAGGAAGGCAGTAAAACCTGAAACCACCGCAGTCTGAAAATGTGCGAGCGGGCTTGCCCGCGAATGCGCTGGGTCAGTCGATATCTTCATTGACTGACACCCCGCATTCGCGAGCAAGCCCGCTCCCACAGCGGAAGTTAGCCCGCCTTGAGGACGTTGTGCGGCACTGAGCACACCTCATCCAGAAACTTGACCACGGTCCCCATGCACGCCTGGCGCTCTTCCACGTGGGGCATGTGGCTGGAATCTTCAAACAGCGCCCAGCGCACGTCCGCGATCTCATCCAGGAACGGCTTGACCACCAGCGGCGTCGCCTCGTCGTGTCGGCCGGAAATCACCAGGGTCGGCACATTGATCGCCGACAGGCGGCCAATCACATTCCAGTCCTTGAGGCTGCCAATCACATGAAACTCGGTCGGGCCGCTCATGGCGTGGTACACCGTCGGGTCGGCGTCCACTGCTGCGAAGGTGCGGGCCACTTCTTCCGGCCACGGGATGACGCGGCACACGTGGTGGTCGTAAAAAATCCGTGAGGCGGCGAGGTATTCCGGGTCCTGGTAGGTGCCGGCCTGTTCGTGTTTGAGCAGGGTTTCATGCACGCCTTCAGGCAGCAGTTTGCGCAGGCGGTTGGCTTCGCTGACCCACGTGCGCATGCAGGTGGGCGAGTTGGCCGGGATAAACGCGCGCAAGCCCTTGGGCTGCAGAATCGCGTGCTCGCTGCCGAGCATGCCGCCCCAGGATTGCCCGAGGATCGCGTAGTTGTCGCTGATCTGCAGGTGGTCCAGCAGGTTGTTCAACTCTTCAAGGAACAGGCCAATGGTCCAGAACGACGGGTCTTTGTCCGGCAAATGGGTGGAGCGGCCATTGCCCAGTTGGTCGTAGTGAATCACCGCATGGCCGCTGGCAGCCACGTCTTTGAAGGCGTCGACATAGTCATGGGTGCAGCCGGGGCCGCCGTGGATGATCACCAACGGTGTACGGCCGGTGGTCAGGTCGCCAGTGACGCGGTACCAGGTCTGGTAGGCGCCGAATGCCGCATAACCTTCGCGCACTTTCTCGATGAATTCCATTTCGTACCCTGCTCTGAAAAAAAAGGATCATGGATACGATAGTCCGCACGTGAAGTTTAAGTAACTAGCAAAACAGCTAGGTTTTGCCCACTGGTCAGTCTTCCAGCAAGCGGTAATGCGTGGCGCGAACCACCGCCTGCACGCGGTTCTTGGCCCCTAACTTGTGCATCGCCGAGGCCAGGTGCAGGGTGACCACCGCCAGCGAGCGGCTCAACTGGGTGGCGATTTCGGCAGCCGTCAGGCCGTCGGCAGCCCATTTCAGGCATTCACGCTCGCGTTTGGTCAGGTGAATATGCGGGTAAGTGCGCAGCTCTTTACTGAACAGCGGGTAGGCCGCTTCCTGCAGGGCATGGGTGATCAGGCTGAAATCCGCCAGGGTCTGCTGCGCATCCTTCAACACCGTACTGGCCTTGCCGGTGCGCAAGCCGGTGAGTGACGCGAAGCCGCCGCGGGGCAGGTGGATCGGCACGCTGACTCCGCAGGTCAGTTGGCGTTCATGCAGGTAAGAGGACACGGGAGCGTGGCAGGGGTCGATGATTTTTTGCAGCGCGGTCTGGGCTTTTGCCTCGTAGGACCATACGAACGGGGACACCGTGCTCAGGGCCAGGTGTTGCACCGGGTCGATCTGGTAAAACCCTTCGCTGCACCATAACGCATGCCAGTCGGGCGGCGTGTTGCGCAGCTCCAGCACCGAGGGCGTGATCAGTGAGCCGTCCTGGTCGATGGGCACCGGCGTGTAGTCGTACACCAGCGCGTCGAAGCCCAGTTGCTGGGCGAGGATAAAGGTATTGTCCATCTGCTCATCCAGGCTCCTGCCCGGCATCAGACGATTATTGAAGGCAGTCAGCCTGGTCAGCATCCGTTCTGCTCCCGAATTCATTTGAATCTCGACTTGCGGCAAGTAGAATGCCACGCCCCGGCGAAGGACTGCCAGGCCAAACCTATAAGAAATACTAGGTTATGGACGCACGGCATCCTCGGTAGTGTTGGCCTGATTAACGGCCGCTACCTGCCAGGCCGATACAACACAAGGAATGTATGCATGTGGCGTGAAATTGCCCCCGACCAGCAGTACAACGTGCAAGTCGACGGCCATAACCTCGTGGTCTACAGCTTTGGCGCTGGCGATGAGGTGCTCTTGTGTCTCAATGGCGGCCCGGGCCTGCCGTGTGACTACTTGCGCGACGCCCATGGCTGGCTCAAAGAGCATAACCTGCGAGTGGTTGCATTCGACCAGCTTGGCACCGGCGCATCAGCCAGACCGACTGATGTTTCCTTGTGGGAAATCAGCCGTTATGTCGAAGAAGTCGAAACCGTGCGCCAGGCCCTCGACCTGGGCCGTGTGCACCTGCTCGGGCATTCCTGGGGCGGCTGGCTGGGCATCGAGTACGCCATCCATTACCCCGATGCGCTGAAAAGCCTGATCCTCGAAAACACCGTCGGCGACATTCCGCACCTGTCCCAGGAACTCGAACGCCTGCGCGGCGCCCTCGGCAGCGAAACCGTGGCCATGATGCAGCGTCATGAAGCCATGGGCACTCTGGACCACCCGCAGTACCAGGCCGCCATCACCTTGCTTAATTACCGCCACGTCTGCCGCCTGGACGAATGGCCGGAGCCGGTCAAACGCTCGCTCGGCGACTGGAACATGGGCCCGTACGAAACCATGCAAGGCCCCAACGAATTCCTCTATATCGGCAACCTCAAGGACTGGAACCGCATCCCCGAGATGGCCGAGTTCAAGATGCCGATCCTGATCACCACCGGCCAGCACGATGAGCTCACGCCCGCCTGTGCCCATCGCATGAAGCTGGCCGCCAGGCATGCCGAGTTGCACGTGTTCCCCAACAGCAGCCACATGCCTTTTTATGAGGAGCCTCACGCGTACTTCCCGGTGCTGCTGGACTTCCTCGCGCGTCACCGGGGCTGACGGATGAACCTGGCGCGCTACCGTTTTGTGCTGTCCCGGCCGCTGCAATTGCTGCCGGTGCTGTTTGGCATCAGCCTGATCACCTTCGTGCTGGTGCGCTCGATCCCGGGCGACCCGGCCCGGGCCTTGCTCGGCTCGCGCAGTACGCCGGATGCCTTGCTGAAAATCCGCGCCCAATACGGCCTGGATCAGCCGTTGTGGCTGCAATACTTCTACTTCCTCAAGAACCTGCTCAAGGGCGACCTCGGCCAATCGCTGCTGTACAAAGTCGATGCCTTGAAGCTGATCGTCACCCGCATCGAGCCGACCCTGGTGCTGGTGCTTGGTAGCGTGCTGCTGGCGCTGTTGATTGCGCTGCCGCTGGCGACATGGGCGGCGCGCAATAAAGGCGGCTGGGCGGACAACCTGATCCGCGTGTTCACCACCGTCGGCCTGGGCATGCCGGCGTTCTGGCTGGGTTTGATGTTGATTCTGTTGCTGAGTGTGAAGTGGGGCCTGTTCCCGGTGTCTGGCTACGGCCGCACCTGGCTGGACAAGGCCCATCATATGCTGCTGCCGTGTCTGACCATCGCCCTGGCGCTGTCGGCGGTGCTGGTGCGCAACCTGCGCGCAAGCATGCTGATGGAATTGCAGGCCGATCACGTCACCGCCGCGCGGGCGCGTGGGCTGTCGGAGGCCGCCGTGTTCCGTCGGCATGTGTTGCCCAATTCGCTGGTGCCGGCGGTCAATCTGCTGGCGGTGAACATCGGCTGGCTGATCAGCGGCACGGTGGTGATCGAGAGCCTGTTCGCCATTCCCGGTATCGGCCAATTGCTGGTACGCGGCATTTTCACCCGTGACTACATGGTGGTGCAGGGCGTGGCCATGGTGCTGGCCTGTGCGACGGTGGTGGTCAACTTCGTCGCCGATGTGGTGACGGTGGCCCTCGACCCACGGGTGAACATGCAATGAGCAGCCGCCCACTGATCGCCCCGTGGCGTTTGCGCCTGCGTTTCGGTTTTCGCAATGGCCGGCTGACGGCGGCGTGGGGCCTGCTGATCCTGCTGGTGTGGTTGGCCCTGGCGCTGTTTGCACCGTGGGTCGCACCGTTTGACCCGATCGCGCAGAACACTGACATCAGTTTGCTCGGACCTAGCCTGGCGCACCCGTTCGGCACGGATAACTACGGGCGGGACATCCTTTCGCGGGTGATCTGGGGCGCGCGCATCGACCTGCAACTGGCCATTGTCGGGGTAATTTTCCCGTTCATGATCGGCACCTTCGTCGGCGCGGTTTCCGGCTACATCGGCGGGCGCTTCGACAGCTTCTGCATGCGCGTGATCGACGTGATCCTGGCATTCCCGTTTCTTGTGCTGATGCTGGCGATCATGGCGATTCTCGGCCCAGGCTTGAAAAGCTTTTATATCGCCATGGCGCTGGTGGGCTGGGTGTCGTATGCGCGGCTGATCCGCTCGCAGATCCTGGTGCTCAAGGAAAGCGAGTTTGCGCTGGCCGCCAAAAGCCTGGGCTTTGGCCATGGGCGCATTCTGTTCCGGCATTTGCTGCCCAATGCCATGTTCGGTTCGATTGTGTTTTCCATGTCTGACGCCGTGCTGGTGCTGCTCAATGGCGCCGCCGTGAGTTACCTGGGCCTGGGCGTGCAACCGCCGACCGCCGAGTGGGGCACGATGGTGGCCGAAGGGCAGGCGTTTATAACCACGGCCTGGTGGATTTGCACCTTTCCGGGCCTGGCCATCGTCACGCTGGCCATGGGCTTCAGCCTGCTCGCCGATGGCGTGGCGCAAGTGTTGGGGGATCGCGCATGAGCCTGCTGCAAGTGCGTGACCTCAGCGTGATCGCCAACAATGCCGGGCGCGATGTCACCTTGGTCGACCGCGTGTCCTTTGACTTGGCCGAGGGTGAAATCCTCGGCCTGGTGGGCGAGAGTGGCTCGGGCAAGACCCTGACCTGTCGCGGGTTGATGCGCCTGCTGCCATCGCCCAACTTGCGCGTGCAAGGCGCTGCTGTGCGCCTGGCCGGGCAGGATCTTTTGACGCTGGACGATGCCGGCATGCGCGCCGTGCGCGGCGGGCAACTGGGCATGATCTTCCAGAACCCCAGCAGCCACCTGGACCCGTTGATGCGCATCGGCGAGCAGATCGCCGAGGGCATTCGCCTGCACCAGGGCGCGTCGAAAAAAGACGCGCGCCTGCAAGCCATCGACGTGCTGCGCCAGGTCGGCATTCCCGATCCCAAGGCGCGGGTCGACAACTACCCCCACGAGTTTTCCGGTGGCATGCGCCAGCGCGCGATGATCGCTGTGGCGCTGGGCTGCAACCCGAAAGTGCTGATTGCCGACGAGCCGACCACCGCCCTTGATGTCACCGTGCAGGCGCAAATCCTGCGCCTGTTACTGGAGCTGCGCGACCAGCGCGGCCTGTCGATCATCATGATCACCCACGACCTCGGTGTGGTGGCGCAAACCTGTGATTCCATCGCGGTGATGTACGCCGGGCGTCTGTGCGAGCACGGCAGCAAGTACGAGTTGCTGGGCAACCCGCAACACCCATACACCGCAGGCCTGATTGATTGCCAGCCCGCCCACAGCAGTGGGCACGCGTTGCTGCGCACGATTCCCGGCCAGCCGCCGTTGCTGGACGCACTGCCGCAAGGGTGTCGCTTCAACCCGCGCTGTGCGCAGGCGGGCGCCTTGTGCATGCAGTTGCTGCCGGAAGGCGCGCGGGTGGCGTGTCACTATCCCTTGGGAGACCGATCATGAGCCTGTTGCAGATCAAGGATCTTGAGGTGCGTTTCGCAGCGTCCGGTACCGGTGTGTTCGGCCTGAGTAAACAGTGGGTGAGGGCGGTCAATGGTGTCTCGCTGAACCTGGCCGCCGGTGAAACCCTGGGGCTGGTGGGCGAGTCCGGCAGCGGCAAGAGCACGCTCGGCCGGGCGATTCTGCACCTCAACCCGATCAGCGCTGGCCAGGTGCTGTTCGATGGCGTCGACATGGCCCACGGCAGCGCTATTGATATCGCCCGCCTGCGCCATGAAACCGCGATGATCTTCCAGGACCCGTACGCCGCGCTGAACCCGCGCCACACCATCGGCGAAACCCTTGCCGAAGTGTTACGCGTGCAGCGCAAGGTCGCGCCGCAGCAGATACCGGCCCGCGTGAATGAACTGCTCGATCTGGTCGGCCTGCGCCCCGAATTGGCCAGTCGCAAACCCGGCTCTCTAAGCGGCGGTCAGTGCCAGCGTGTGGGTATCGCGCGGGCGCTGGCGGTGGAACCGCGCTTGATCATCGCCGATGAATGCGTGGCGGCGCTGGATGTGTCGATCCAGGGCCAGATCATCAACCTGTTGCTGGAACTGCAGCAGCGCATGAACCTGGCGATCCTGTTTATCGCCCATGACCTGGCCATCGTGCGGCGCCTGTGCGACCGCGTCGCCGTGATGTACCTGGGCAAAATCGTCGAGGAAGGCCCGGTGGAAGCGGTGTTTACCGCACCGCGCCATCCGTACACGGCGGCGTTGATCGAGGCGATCCCCGAGATCGATCCGCATCGGCCGTTGCCTGCAGAACCTTTGCCCGGTGAGCCACCGAGCCCGCTGAATTTGCCCACAGGCTGTGCCTTTCACCCGCGTTGCCGGTACGCCCGAACGATGTGTTCCGTGGTGTTGCCGCCGACGCATTTCCTGCACGAGCATCGATACAGTTGCGTGCTTGAAGCGCCATTAACCCTTTCTGCCGTCCTAAACAAGGAGTTATGACATGCAATCCCGCCATTTGAAGTTGCTCGCCGCCGCTACGTTGACCGCGTGGTCCCTTACTGCCGGCCTGGCCCAGGCCGCCGGTGTGCTGACCATCGGCTGCCGTGAAGACAGCACCACGTTCGACCCGATCAAAAGCGCGCAAAACCGCGACACCTGGGTGTTCGCCAACGTCTACGACACGCTGGTGCGCGTGGATAACCTGGGCACCAAGATGGAGCCGGGCCTGGCAGAAAGCTGGGACATTTCCAAGGACGGCCTGACCTACACCTTCAAGCTGCGCGAGGCGAAGTTTTCCGACGGCTCGCCGATCACCGCCGACGACGCAGCGTTCAGCCTGTTGCGTATCCGCGACAACAAGGCCTCGCTGTGGAGCGACCCGTTCAGCCTGATCAACACCGCCAAGGCGTCGGACCCGCACACCCTGGTGGTCACCCTGAAAACTCCGGCTGTGGCCTTTCTCTCGCAATTGGCGTCGCCGACGGTGTCGATCCTGTCGGAAAAAGCCATGACCAAGATGGGCGAAGACGCTTACTCGGAAAACCCGGTGACGTCCGGCGCGTTTACCGTGGACGAGTGGCGCAAGGGCGACCGGGTGATTTTGAAGAAGAACCCGAACTTCTGGCAGGCTAACAACGTAAGCCTGGATGGTGTTGAGTGGGTGTCGGTTACCGACGACAACACGCGCATGCGCATGGTGCAGAACAACGAGCTCGACACGGCGATCTTCGTACCGTTCTCCCGCGTGGAAGAGCTGAAAAAAGACAAGAACGTGGTGATCCACTCCGACCCGTCGACCCGCGAAGACCACTTGCTGATCAACCACGCCCACGGCTTGCTGGCCAAACCGCAAGTGCGCGAGGCGCTGGACATGGCCATCGACAAACAATCGCTGGTCAAGACCGCCACTTACGGTCAGGGCACCGTGGCCTATTCCTACATTCCGAAAGGCTCGCTGTACCACTACGCCAACAACCTGCAACGTCCGTATGACCCGACCGCCGCCAAGAAGCTGCTGGAGGAGGCCGGGGCCAAGGACTTGAAGCTCAACTACGTGGTCAACGCCGGCAACGAAGCCGACGAGCAGATTGCGGTGATCATCAAGGACCAGTTGGCCAAGGTCGACGTGACCGCCAACCTGCAGAAAGTCGACCCGACCCAAAGCTGGCAGATGCTGGTGGACGGTGAGTACGATATTTCGGTGATGTACTGGACCAACGACATCCTCGATCCGGACCAGAAAACCACCTTCGTGCTCGGCCACGACACCAACCAGAACTACATGACCCGCTACAAGAACGACAAGGTCAAGGCACTGGTGGCGGCCGCGCGGATCGAGGCTGATCCGGTCAAGCGTGAGCAGATGTACGTCGAGTTGCAGAAGCTGGCGAAACAGGATGTGAACTGGATCGACCTGTACTACAGCCCGTACATCAACATCTCACGCAAGAATGTGAGCAACTTCCTGCAGAACCCGCTGGGGCGTTTCACCTTGGAAGAAGTGGTGAAAAACTAACCCCCCCAGATACACCGCAAACCAATGTGGGAGCTGACTTGCCTGCGATGGCATCAACTCGGTGTGTCAGGTACACCGCGGTGATGCCATCGCAGGCAAGCCAGCTCCCACTTAAACCCGGTTCCACAGTTTGATTTGTGCTGTGTCAGGTTTTACTGCGCATCAAACGCCTGCCCATTAATACCGGTACTGTCCGGCCCCATCAGGTACAGGTACACCGGCATGATTTCTTCCGGCGCCGGCCTTTCCATCGGGTTTTCCCCTGGGTATGCCTGAGCGCGCATGCTGGTGCGCGTGCCGCCTGGGTTGATGCTGTTGGAACGCACCGATGCGACATCCTCCAGCTCATCGGCCAGGGTTTGCATCAAGCCTTCAGTCGCGAACTTCGACACGCCGTACGCGCCCCAGTAGGCACGGCCCTTGCGCCCGACGCTGCTGGAGGTGAACACCACCGACGCATCCTGGGACAGCTTGAGCAGCGGCAGCAACGTGCTGGTCAGCATGAACATCGCGTTGACGTTGACGTGCATCACCCGCATGAAATTCTCACCGGACAGCTGCTCGATCGGCGTGCGCGGGCCGATGATCGAGGCGTTGTGCAGCAGGCCGTCGAGGCGGCCGAACGCCTTTTCGATCATCGCGGCCAGCTCATCGTATTGATGTGGCAGGGCGGTCTCGAGGTTGAACGGGATCACCACCGGTTGCGGTTGGCCTGCCGCTTCGATTTCGTCATACACCTGAGCCAGGTTGGCTTCGGTTTTGCCCAGCAACAGCACGGTAGCGCCATGGGCGGCGTAGGTTTTTGCCGCCGCCGCGCCAATCCCGCGACCGGCGCCGGTCACCAGGATCACCCGGCCTTTGAGCAGTTCTGGACGTGCGCAGTAATCAAACATAAATAGCCTCGACAGAATTCAAGATATTGCAGCTCTTGAAGTGGAATCCATTTCAGGTGGGAGCTGGCTTGCCTGCGATAGCAGAGTGCCTGCCTCCAGATGTGCTGGCTGGCAGACCGCTATCGAAAGCAAGCCAGCTCCCACATTGATCTCAGTGTTGGCGAGATCGTCCAACAATCAGCAACTGCACAGTGCGTTATCCAGCACCTTGCGCAGTTCCAGCGGGTGGTCCACCACGACATCGGCGCCCCAGTTGCGGGGGTTGTCGTCCGGGTGGATGTAGCCGAACGTGACCGCTGCGGTACGGGTGCCGGCGTCGCGGCCGGACTCGATATCGCGCAGGTCATCGCCCACGAACAGCACGCTGGCCGGGTCCAGGTCGAGCATCTTGCACGCCAGGATCAGCGGCTCCGGGTCTGGCTTGCTGTTTTTCACGTGGTCCGGGCAGATCAGCAGCGCCGAACGCTCGGCCAGGCCCAGCTGCTGCATGATCGGTTCGGCAAAGCGCAGCGGCTTGTTGGTGACCACGCCCCAGACCAGGTTGGATTTTTCGATGTCCTGCAGCAGTTCTTCCATGCCGTCGAAGAGCTTGCTGTGGATCGCGCAGCCCTTGAGGTAGCGCTCCAGAAACTCCAGGCGCAACGCTTCAAAGCCTGGGGATTCCGGGTCCATCGAGAAGGTCACGGCAACCATCGCCCGCGCGCCGCCGGAGATTTCATCGCGAATGTGCTGGTCGTTGATCGGCGCCAGGCCGCGGTCGGCGCGCATCGCCTGGCAGATCGCGATGAAGTCCGGCGCGGTGTCCAGCAATGTACCGTCCATATCGAAGAGAACCGCTCGCAACTTCACAGGCTTACTCCTCGCGCAGGGTCTGGATCATGTAGTTGACGTCAACGTCGTTGGCCAGCTTGTAGTGCTTGGTCAGCGGGTTGTAGGTCAGGCCGATGATGTCTTTGACGGTCAGCCCGGCCTGGCGGCTCCAGGCGCCCAGCTCGGAAGGGCGGATGAATTTCTTGAAGTCGTGGGTGCCGCGCGGCAGCAACTTCATGATGTATTCGGCGCCGATGATCGCGAACAGGTAGGCCTTGGGGTTGCGGTTGATGGTGGAGAAGAACACCTGGCCGCCTGGCTTGACCATGCGGAAACAGGCGCGAATCACCGAGGAGGGGTCTGGCACGTGCTCGAGCATCTCAAGGCAGGTGACCACGTCGAACTGCTCGGGCATTTCTTCGGCCAGGGCTTCGGCGGTGATCTGGCGGTATTCCACGCTTACGCCGGATTCCAGCTGGTGCAGTTGCGCGACGGCCAGCGGGGCTTCGCCCATATCGATGCCCATCACGGTGGCGCCACGCTGGGCCATCGCTTCGCTGAGGATGCCGCCGCCGCAGCCGACGTCGAGTACCTTTTTGCCGGCCAGGTTGACGCGTTCGTCAATCCAGTTGACCCGCAGCGGGTTGATGTCGTGCAGGGGTTTGAACTCGCTTTCGCGGTCCCACCAGCGGTGAGCCAGGGCTTCGAATTTGGCGATTTCGGCGTGGTCGACGTTGCTCATGGTGAATCCTCTAAATCTGATAAATCGGTTTGCAGGTGTTCAAGCGTAGGTGCAAACCCTGCGTTATTCGCTGTGCCCGCTGATGCGTTGGCCCCAGGCAATGGCCGTGGCGGTCAACTGTTGTTCATCCATGCGGGTCAATTGCCGGTCGTCGAGCAACTGCTTGCCGGCGACCCAAAGGTGTTTCACGCAATCGCGTCCGGTGGCATAGATAAGCTGTGAGACCGGATCGTAGATCGGTTGTTGCGCCAGCCCCGAAAGATCAAAGGCCACGATGTCGGCAGCCTTGCCGACCTCCAGTGAGCCAATCTCGCTTTCCAGGCCCATGGCGCGCGCGCCGTTGAGCGTGGCCATGCGCAGGGCGCGATGGGCGTCCAGGGCGGTGGCCGAACCGGCGACGGCCTTGGCCAGCATGGCGGCGGTACGGGTTTCGCCGAGCAGGTCGAGGTCATTGTTGCTGGCGGCGCCGTCGGTGCCGATCGCCACGTTGACACCAGCCTGCCACAGACGCTCCACCGGGCAAAAGCCGCTGGCCAGTTTCAGGTTCGATTCCGGGCAATGGATGACGCTGGTGTTGCTTTCTACCAGCAAAGCCAGGTCGTCCTCGCTGATTTGGGTCATATGAACGGCCTGGAAGCGCGGGCCAAGCAGGCCGAGACGGCCCAGGCGCGCGAGTGGGCGTTCGCCGGTCTGCTCGACGGCCTGCTGCACTTCGAAGGCGGTTTCGTGCACGTGCATATGGATCGAGGCGTCCAGCTCTTCGGCAATTATCCGGATCTTTTCCAGGTTTTCATCGCACACGGTGTACGGCGCGTGGGGCCCGAAGGTGATCCGGATGCGCGGATGGTGCTTGAGGTCGCCGAACAGCTCGATGCCCTGGCGAATCGCCTCGTCGGCCGTGCTGGCGCCGGGAATCGGGAAGTCGAGGATCGGAATCGCGATCTGCGCGCGCATGCCGCTGTTGTGCACGCAGTCGCTGGCGACCTTGGGGTAGAAGTACATGTCGCAGAAGCAGGTGATGCCGCCCTTGAGCTGCTCGGCGATGGCCAGGTCGGTGCCGTCGCGCACGAAGGCTTCATCGACCCACTTGGCTTCGGCGGGCCAGATGTGTTTTTCCAGCCAGGTCATCAGCGGCAAGTCGTCGGCCAGCCCGCGAAACAGGCTCATCGCTGCGTGGCCGTGGGCGTTGATCAAGCCCGGGCTGAGCAGCATGCCCGGCAGCTCGCGCACCTCGGTGGCGGCCAGCTTCAATGCCGCGGCCCGTGGCCCGATAAAGGCGATGCGACCATCGCGGATGCCCAGGCCATGTTCCTTGAGCACCACGCCGGCAGGTTCGACAGGTACCAGCCAGGTCGGCAGCAGCAATAAGTCGAGCGGGGCGGCAGTGGAGGTCATCGCAGGCTTCTTCCCGGGCAGCTATAAAAGAAGGGCGAAGTATACCCGAGCGTCCTGGCTGGCGGATCGCTATAATCGGCGGCTTTTGTTCATGAGTGCGGGGTAAGGGATGCGCGACCGACTGTTAGCAGCGGAGAAAGTGAAAGCCATCGAATGGCGTGATGGCGCGCTGCACCTGCTCGATCAGCGTGCCTTGCCGTCTCGGGAAACCTGGGTTGCCTGCACCTCTGTGGCTGAAGTGGCCGATGCCATACGCACGATGGTGGTGCGCGGCGCGCCGGCCATTGGTATCAGCGCCGCCTATGGCCTGGTGCTCGCCGCGCGTGAACGCATCGCTGAAGGCGGCGACTGGCAGGCCGCGTGGGAAGAAGACTACGCACTGTTGGCTGATAGCCGGCCGACAGCCGCGAACCTGTTCTGGGCCTTGAAGCGCATGCGCGATCGCCTGGACCGCATCAAGAAGCACGCCGACCCGGTGGCGGCGCTGGAGGCGGAAGCGATTGCGATCCATGAAAGCGACCGGGAGGCCAATGTGGTCATGGCCCAGTTGGGCCTCGAGCGGATTCGCAAGCACCAGGGCAACGCCCAGGCGATTCTGACCCACGGCAATGCCGGCGCACTGGCCACAGGCGGCGTCGGCACGGCCCTCGGGGTGGTTCGCGCCGCGTTTCTGGAGGGGTTGGTCGAGCATGTCTATGTCAACGAGACGCGCCCTTGGCTGCAAGGTTCGCGGCTGACGGCGTGGGAGCTGGCAGGCGAGGGTATTGCGGCGACGGTGAATGCTGACTCGGCTGGCGCGCATATCCTCAAGACCAAGGGCGTGACCTGGGTGATCGTCGGCGCCGACTGCATTGCCGCCAACGGTGATGTGATCGGCACGATCGGCACGTACCAGTTGGCCGTGTGCGCGATGCACCATGGCGTGCGCTTTATGGTGGTGGCGCCAAGCTCGACACTCGATTTGATGATGGCCACGGGTGAAGACGTCGCTTTGGAGGAGCGTGATCCCGGTGAGTTGCTGGAGGTCATGGGGCAACGGTTGGACGTGGCCGCTTTGAATCCCGTGTTCGACGTAACCCCGGCTGATCTGATTGATGTGATCGTGACCGAAAAAGGCATCGTCGAACGCCCGGACACCGCCAAGCTGGCCAAGTTGATGTGCCGTAAGCGCCTGCATTGAGGGGTTGGCGACTGTCAGACGGCTATCGGGGGCAAGCCCCCTCCCACATTTTGACTGTGTTCACACTTCGAGTGTGGGAGGGGGCTTGCCCCCGATTGGCCTTATAAGTCAATAAAACCCTTGGATCTGCCCTCAAAAAACAGCACCACCCTACCTCTGAGCCCCTCTCGTCGCCCTCAGGCCCGTCATCCGTCAACTAACTATGCTCCATGCGCATCTGGGGGATAGGTGCGTGGCGGCGATTGTGATAACATCCGGCGGTTTCCAGGGCTGCCTCAAGGGGCTGCCCATAACGTGCAGATCCGTGTCATAACTCGTTGATTTGTCGTAAGTCGTTGTCAGGCACTCTGTCGGCAGCGGCGAGCTTCGTTCGTCCCATAGGATGTGACGAGGTTTCACCCGAAAAAGGAATCAGGCTTCTCATGGGCGAACTGGCCAAAGAAATCCTCCCGGTCAATATCGAAGACGAGCTGAAACAGTCCTACCTCGACTACGCGATGAGCGTAATTGTCGGTCGAGCACTGCCTGATGCGCGCGATGGCTTGAAGCCCGTGCACCGGCGTGTGCTGTTCGCGATGAGCGAGCTGGGTAACGACTGGAACAAGCCGTACAAGAAATCTGCCCGTGTTGTCGGTGACGTGATCGGTAAGTATCACCCTCACGGCGACACTGCGGTGTACGACACCATCGTTCGGATGGCGCAGCCGTTTTCCCTGCGCTACCTGCTGGTAGACGGCCAGGGCAACTTCGGTTCGGTCGACGGCGACAACGCTGCGGCCATGCGATACACCGAAGTGCGCATGACCAAGCTGGCGCACGAGCTGCTGGCCGACCTGCACAAAGAAACCGTGGACTGGGTGCCGAACTACGACGGCACCGAAATGATCCCGGCCGTCATGCCGACCAAGATCCCCAACCTGCTGGTCAACGGCTCCAGCGGTATCGCCGTCGGCATGGCGACCAACATCCCGCCACACAACCTCGGTGAAGTCATCGACGGTTGCCTGGCCCTCATCGACAACCCTGAGCTGACCGTCGATGAGCTGATGCAATACATCCCCGGTCCGGACTTCCCGACCGCCGCGATCATCAACGGTCGCGCCGGCATCATCGAAGCCTACCGCACCGGTCGCGGCCGCATTTACATGCGCGCCCGCTCGATCATCGAAGACATCGACAAGGTCGGTGGCCGTCAGCAGATCGTCATCACCGAACTGCCTTACCAGTTGAACAAGGCGCGTCTGATCGAGAAGATCGCCGAGCTGGTTAAAGAGAAGAAGCTGGAAGGCATCACCGAGCTGCGCGACGAGTCCGACAAAGACGGTATGCGCGTAGTGATCGAACTGCGTCGTGGCGAAGTGCCTGAGGTGATCCTCAACAACCTCTACGCCCAGACCCAGCTGCAAAGCGTGTTTGGCATCAACGTGGTTGCACTGATCGACGGCCGTCCGCGCATCCTGAACCTCAAGGATCTGCTGGAAGCCTTCGTGCGTCACCGCCGCGAAGTGGTTACCCGCCGTACCGTGTTCGAACTGCGTAAAGCGCGCGAACGTGGTCACATCCTGGAAGGCCAGGCCGTTGCCCTGTCGAACATCGACCCGGTCATCGCCCTGATCAAGGCTTCGCCGACGCCGTCGGAAGCTAAAGAAGCGCTGATCAAGATGCCGTGGGAATCCAGCGCTGTTGTGGCGATGGTTGAGCGCGCCGGCGCCGATTCGTGCCGCCCCGAGACCCTCGACCCGCAATACGGTCTGCGTGACGGCAAGTACTTCCTGTCGCCGGAACAGGCCCAGGCCATTCTGGAACTGCGCCTGCACCGCCTGACCGGTCTGGAGCACGAGAAGCTGCTGGCCGAGTACCAGGAAATCCTCAACCAGATCGGCGAGTTGATCCGCATCCTCAGCAGCGCCGTGCGCCTGATGGAAGTGATCCGCGAAGAACTGGAAGTGATCCGCGCCGAATACGGCGATGTGCGTCGCACCGAAATCCTTGATGCGCGCCTCGACCTGACCCTGGGTGACATGATCCCGGAAGAAGAGCGCGTGGTGACCATCTCCCACGGTGGCTATGCCAAGACCCAGCCGTTGGCTGCGTACCAGGCCCAGCGTCGTGGTGGTAAAGGCAAATCGGCTACCGGCGTGAAGGATGAGGACTACATTGCTCACCTGCTGGTCGCCAACAGCCACACCACGCTGCTGCTGTTCTCCAGCAAAGGCAAAGTGTACTGGCTGAAAACCTACGAAATCCCGGAAGCCTCGCGTGCCGCCCGTGGTCGCCCGTTGGTCAACCTGCTGCCGCTGGACAGTGATGAATACATCACCACCATGCTGCCGGTCGAGGAATACACCGAAGGTCACTTCATCTTCATGGCCACCGCCAAAGGCACCGTGAAGAAGACCCCGCTGGAATCCTTCAGCCGTCAGCGCAGCGTGGGCCTGATCGCCCTGGAGCTGGACGAAGGCGACGTGCTGATCTCCGCTGCCATCACCGACGGCGAGCGTGAAGTCATGCTGTTCTCCGACGGCGGCAAAGTGACGCGCTTCAAGGAATCCGACGTGCGTGCCATGGGCCGTACCGCCCGCGGTGTGCGCGGCATGCGTCTGCCAGAAGGGCAGAAGCTGATTTCGATGCTGATTCCGGAAGAAGGCAGCCAGATCCTCACCGCTTCGGCGCGTGGTTATGGCAAGCGCACTGCGATCACCGAGTTCCCGGAGTACAAGCGTGGCGGCCAGGGCGTTATCGCCATGGTCAGCAACGATCGCAACGGCCGTCTGGTCGGCGCGGTCCAGGTGCTCGATGGCGAGGAAATCATGCTGATTTCCGACCAGGGCACCCTGGTGCGTACCCGTGTGGCCGAAGTGTCGAGCCTGGGCCGTAACACCCAGGGTGTGACCCTGATCAAGCTGGCCAAGGATGAAAAACTGGTCGGCCTGGAGCGTGTGCAGGAACCGTCGGAAGTCGAAGGCGAAGAGCTGGAAGAAGGTGAAGAGTTCGACGGCGAGGTGATCGCAGCTGGCGATGACAACGTCGACGAGCCAACCCTCGATGCTGCCGCAGACGAAGAAGAACCGCAGGAATAAGCGGACACACAGGGGGCGGATGAAGATTCGCCCCCTTGTTGTTTGTCCGAACGGAAATATCGACAGCTGTGGAGATCGAGTGTGGGAGCGGGCTTGCTCGCGAAAGCGGACTGACATTCACCAGAGATGTCGCCTGTTGGATCGCTTTCGCGAGCAAGCCCGCTCCCACATTGGATTGGGTGTCGGCTGATATGTTTGTGTGACTACCACCAGATCAGAGTGAGATTGGATGTGAGCAAGAGAGCCTATAACTTCTGTGCCGGTCCCGCGGCGCTTCCTGAAGCAGTCCTGCAGCGCGCGCAGGGTGAACTCCTCGACTGGCATGGAAAAGGCCTCTCCGTGATGGAAATGAGCCATCGCAGCGATGAGTTCGTGTCCATTGCCACCAAGGCCGAGCAGGATCTGCGCGACTTGCTGGACATCCCCTCCCACTACAAAGTGCTGTTCCTGCAAGGCGGCGCGAGCCAGCAGTTTGCTCAACTGCCGCTGAACCTGCTGCCCGAAGACGGCACGGCCGACTATATCGATACCGGTATCTGGGGCCAGAAGGCCATTGAAGAGGCTTCCCGTTACGGTCACGTCAACGTGGCGGGCACTGCCAAGCCTTATGACTACTTCGCCATCCCTGGTCAGAACGAGTGGAAGCTCTCGAAAGACGCGGCCTATGTTCACTACGTAGCGAACGAAACCATCGGCGGCCTGGAGTTCGACTGGGTGCCGGAAGTGGGCGATGTGCCGTTGGTGTGCGACATGTCCTCGGACATCCTCTCGCGTCCGATCGATGTGTCCAAGTACGGCATGATCTACGCCGGGGCGCAGAAGAACATCGGCCCGAGCGGCATCCTGGTCAACATCATCCGTGAAGACCTGCTGGGTCGCGCCCGTTCGGTGTGCCCGACCATGCTCAACTACAAGGTCGCGGCCGATAACGGCTCGATGTACAACACGCCGCCGGCGTTCGCCTGGTACCTGTCTGGCCTGGTGTTCGAGTGGCTCAAAGAGCAGGGCGGTGTCGCCGCCATGGGCAAGCTCAACGAAGAGAAGAAGCGCACCCTGTACGACTTCATCGACGCCAGCGGCCTGTACAGCAACCCGATCAACCTGACCGACCGCTCGTGGATGAACGTGCCGTTCCGTCTGGCTGATGATCGCCTGGACAAGCCATTCCTGGCCGGCGCCGACGAGCGCGGCCTGCTGAACCTCAAGGGCCACCGTTCGGTCGGTGGCATGCGCGCCTCCATCTACAACGCTGTCGACATCAACGCGATCCACGCGCTGGTTGCCTACATGGCAGAGTTCGAAAAGGAACACGGCTAATGTCTGAGCAAGAACTCAAGGCCCTGCGTGTACGCATTGACAGCCTGGACGAGAAAGTCTTGGAGCTGATCAGTGAGCGCGCGCGGTGCGCCCAGGAAGTGGCACGGGTAAAAATGGCATCCCTGGCTGAAGGCGAAGTACCGGTTTTCTACCGGCCTGAGCGTGAAGCGCAGGTGCTCAAGCGCGTGATGGAGCGCAACAAGGGGCCATTGGGCAACGAAGAAATGGCGCGGTTGTTCCGTGAAATCATGTCCTCGTGCCTGGCGCTGGAGCAGCCGCTGAAAGTGGCTTACCTCGGCCCTGAAGGCACCTTCACCCAAGCGGCGGCCATGAAACATTTCGGCCACGCGGTGATCAGCAAGCCAATGGCGGCGATTGACGAAGTGTTCCGTGAAGTGGCGGCCGGTGCGGTGAACTTTGGCGTGGTGCCGGTGGAAAACTCCACCGAAGGCGCGGTCAACCACACGCTGGACAGCTTCCTTGAGCACGACATGGTGATTTGCGGCGAAGTCGAGCTGCGTATCCACCACCACTTGCTGGTGGGCGAGAGCACCAAGACCGACAGCATCAGCCGCATCTACTCCCACGCCCAATCCCTGGCCCAGTGCCGCAAGTGGCTGGACGCACATTACCCGAATGTCGAGCGCGTGGCGGTGTCCAGCAACGCCGAAGCGGCCAAGCGGGTCAAGGGTGAGTGGAATTCGGCAGCAATCGCTGGCGATATGGCAGCGGGCCTGTATGGCCTGACGCGCCTGGCCGAGAAAATCGAGGACCGCCCGGACAACTCCACGCGCTTCTTGATGATTGGCAGCCAGGAAGTGCCGCCGACCGGCGACGACAAGACTTCGATCATTGTCTCCATGAGCAACAAGCCCGGCGCGCTGCATGAGCTGCTGGTGCCGTTCCACGACAACGGGATTGACCTGACGCGAATCGAGACACGCCCTTCGCGCAGCGGTAAATGGACTTATGTGTTCTTTATCGACTTCATCGGCCATCACCGCGACCCACTGGTCAAGGGCGTGCTGGAGAAAATCAGTCAGGAAGCCGTGGCACTCAAGGTGCTGGGCTCTTACCCGAAAGCGGTTTTGTGAGGCTTTAACATGAGTGGCAACTTCCTCGCCCTGGCTCAGCCGGGCGTGCAACAACTGTCGCCTTACGTTCCAGGCAAGCCTGTGGACGAGCTGGCGCGTGAGTTGAACCTGGATCCGTCGAAGATCGTCAAGCTGGCCAGTAACGAAAACCCGCTGGGCCCGAGTCCCAAGGTATTGGTGGCGATTCGTGACGAGTTGGCTGAGCTGACCCGCTACCCGGACGGTAATGGTTTTGCCCTCAAGTCTCTGCTGGCGCAAAACTGCCGGGTCGAGCTGAACCAGGTGACCCTGGGCAACGGCTCCAACGACATTCTTGAATTGGTCGGCCGTGCTTACCTGGCGCCTGGCTTGAATGCGGTATTCAGCGAGCACGCGTTTGCCGTGTACCCGATCGTCACTCAGGCAGTCGGCGCCGACGCGCGTGTTATTCCGGCCAAGGACTGGGGGCACGACCTGCCGGCCATGCTGGCGGCCATCGACGCCCAGACCCGTGTGGTGTTTATCGCCAACCCGAATAACCCGACCGGCACCTGGTTCGATGCGCAAGCGTTGAACGACTTCCTGCAAGACGTGCCGGAGCATGTGCTGGTGGTGCTGGACGAGGCCTACATCGAGTACGCAGAAGGCAGCGACCTGCCGGATGGTCTGGATTTTCTCGCGGCTTACCCGAACCTGCTGGTGTCGCGCACCTTCTCCAAGGCCTACGGCCTGGCGTCGTTGCGGGTTGGCTACGGCTTGTCGACGGCGGTGGTGGCTGACGTGCTGAACCGCGTGCGCCAACCGTTCAACGTCAACAGCCTTGCCTTGGCGGCGGCGTGTGCGGCGGTGAAAGATGCCGAGTACCTGGAAGAAGGTCGTCGCATCAACGAAAGCGGCATGCTGCAACTGCAGGAAGGTTTTCGTGAGCTGGGTCTGGGCTGGATTCCATCCAAGGGCAACTTTATTTGTGTCGATCTTGCTCAAGTCGCCGCCCCGGTGTTCCAGGGGCTGCTGCGCGAAGGCGTGATCGTGCGCCCGGTGGCCAACTACGGCATGCCGAACCACCTGCGTATCACCATCGGATTGCCGGCGGAAAACAGCCGCTTCCTGGAGGCGTTGGCCAAGGTTCTGGCTCGTGGTTGATGTCACTGCATTGCAACCTGCTGTGCCTATGATCGGTCGCCTGGTGGTGGTGGGTCTGGGATTGATCGGCGGCTCGTTTGCCAAAGGCCTGCGTGAAAGCGGGCTGTGCCGCGAAGTGGTCGGTGTGGACCTGGACCCGCAATCGCGCAAGTTGGCGGTTGAGTTGGGCGTGGTGGATCGCTGTGAAGCAGACTTGGCGCTGGCTTGCCAGGGTGCGGACGTGATCCAGCTCGCGGTGCCGATTCTGGCGATGGAGAAGCTGCTGGCCTTGCTGGCCGGCATGGGCTTGGGGCAGGCGATTCTCACGGATGTCGGCAGTGCCAAGGGCAACGTGGTGCGCGCGGCGCAACGGGCGTTTGGCGGCATGCCGGCGCGTTTTGTGCCGGGCCACCCGATTGCCGGTTCCGAGCAAAGTGGTGTCGAGGCGTCCAATGCGCAGTTGTTCCGTCGTCATAAAGTGATCCTGACGCCGCTTGAGCAAACCGACCCGGCCGCCTTGGCTGTGGTCGATCGCCTGTGGCGTGAACTGGGTGCGGATGTCGAGCACATGCAGGTCGAGCGTCACGACGAAGTGCTGGCGGCGACCAGCCATTTGCCGCATTTGCTGGCTTTTGGCTTGGTGGATTCGCTGGCTAAACGTAACGAGAATCTCGATATTTTCCGCTACGCCGCTGGTGGTTTCCGCGATTTCACGCGTATTGCCGGCAGTGATCCAGTGATGTGGCATGACATCTTCCTTGCCAATCGCGAGGCGGTGTTGCGCACCCTGGACACCTTCCGCAGCGACCTCGACGCCTTGCGCGACGCGGTGGATGCCGGGGACGGCCATCAATTACTGGGCGTGTTCACCCGTGCGCGGGTGGCGCGTGAGCACTTCAGCAAAATTCTGGCGCGCCGGGCCTATATGGAAACTGCTGTGAACGCCGATGAGCAGACCTTCCTCGCCAACCCGGGTGGCCGCCTGAGCGGACAGATTCGGATGCCGGGCGACAAGTCGATCTCCCATCGCTCGATCATGCTCGGCTCACTGGCTGATGGCGTGACAGAGGTTGAAGGTTTCCTTGAGGGCGAAGATGCCCTGGCGACCTTGCAGGCGTTTCGCGACATGGGCGTGGTGATTGAAGGGCCGCACCATGGGCGCGTGATCATCCATGGCGTTGGCCTGCATGGCTTGAAGCCGGCGCCGGGGCCGATCTACCTGGGCAACTCCGGAACGTCGATGCGCCTGTTGTCCGGCTTGCTGGCGGCGCAGCGCTTCGACAGTGTGTTGACCGGCGATGCTTCGCTGTCCAAGCGCCCGATGAGCCGCGTGGCCAAGCCACTGCGCGAAATGGGCGCGGTGATTGAAACCGGGCCGGAAGGGCGTCCGCCGTTGACCATTCGCGGAGGTCAGGCATTAAAAGGCTTGACCTATACGCTGCCAATGGCCAGCGCGCAGGTCAAATCCTGCCTGTTGCTGGCGGGTTTGTATGCCGAGGGTAAAACCTCGGTGACCGAGCCTGCACCGACCCGTGACCACACCGAACGAATGCTGCGCGGCTTCGGTTATCCGGTGCAGGTGCAGGGCGCTACGGCGTCGGTTGAGTCGGGCCATGCGTTGACCTCCACGCATATTGAAGTGCCGGGGGACATTTCTTCTTCTGCATTCTTCCTGGTCGCGGCGTCGATTGCCGAGGGTTCCGAGCTGTTGCTGGAGCATGTGGGGATCAATCCGACACGGACCGGTGTGATCGATATCCTGCGGCTGATGGGCGCGGACATCACGCTGGAAAACCTGCGTGAAGTCGGCGGTGAACCAGTCGCCGATTTGCGCGTGCGTGCTGCTGCGCTGAACGGCATCGAGATTCCTGAGGCGTTGGTGCCGCTGGCGATTGATGAGTTTCCGGTGTTGTTCATCGCGGCGGCCTGTGCTCAGGGCCGTACCGTGTTGCGCGGCGCTGCAGAGCTGCGCGTGAAGGAATCCGACCGTATCCAGGTAATGGCCGACGGTCTGCTGGCGTTGGGCGTGAAGTGTGAACCGACACCCGATGGGATTATCATTGACGGTGGCCTGATAGGCGGCGGCGAGGTGCATTCCCATGGCGATCACCGGATTGCCATGGCCTTCAGTGTGGCGTCCCTGCGGGCGACAGCGCCGATTCGTATCCGTGACTGTGCCAATGTGGCTACATCTTTTCCGAACTTTCTTACACTGTGTGCCCATGTCGGCATTCGTGTTGCCCAAGAGGCTCAATTGTGAATATCAAAGCACCGGTGATTACCATCGACGGGCCAAGCGGCTCGGGCAAAGGCACGATTGCCGGCATTTTGGCCAAGCGCCTGGGCTGGTGCCTGCTGGATTCCGGCGCGCTGTACCGTTTGCTGGCCTTTGCCGCGCGTAACCACGGCGTCGACCTGACCAACGAAGAATCCTTGAAGCTGCTGGCGGCGCATCTTGATGTGCAGTTTGTCGGCGCGACGGAAGGTCATCCGCAACGCATCATCCTCGAAGGCGACGATGTGACCGATGATCTGCGTAACGAACAAGTTGGCTCCTGGGCCTCCCAGGTTGCCGCGCTGCCGGCCGTGCGCGACGCGCTGCTGCAGCGCCAGCGGGCGTTTCAGGAACCGCCGGGCCTGGTCGCGGATGGTCGCGACATGGGCACCGTGGTGTTTCCAGACGCGCCGTTGAAGATTTTCCTGACCGCCAGCGCCGAAGAGCGGGCGCGCCGCCGTTACTTGCAGTTGAAGGGCAAAGTCGATGGTGTTAGTCTGTCGAGTCTGCTAGATGAGATCCGTGCACGCGATGAGCGTGATACCCAGCGTGCGGTAGCCCCGCTCAAGCCGGCGGCTGACGCCATACAGCTGGATTCCACGGAGTTATCCATCGAGCAGGTGCTGGAACGCATCTTGAGTGAAATCGCCATTCGCGATATCACCGGGTGACCAAGAAGGCTGCAGGGGACCAGTCATAGTCCTGCGGTGCTTCTTTTAATTGAAACTGACCCACACCGTCTGGGGTGTGGAGATGGGCGTATTCTTCGCCCTTATCAACAGGAATTAAAATGAGCGAAAGCTTTGCGGAACTCTTTGAAGAAAGCCTAAAAACCCTGAACCTTCAGGCAGGCTCCATCATCACCGGTGTTATCGTTGATATCGATTACCAAGCTCGCTGGGTAACCGTTCACGCTGGTCTGAAGTCTGAAGCTCTGATCCCGCTGGAACAGTTCTACAACGATGCTGGTGACCTGACTATCAATGTCGGTGACGAAGTTCACGTTGCTCTGGACTCGGTTGAAGACGGTTTCGGTGAAACCAAGCTGTCCCGTGAAAAAGCCAAGCGCGCTGAATGCTGGATTGTTCTCGAAGCAGCCTTCGCAGCTGAAGAAGTGGTCAAGGGCGTTATCAACGGTAAGGTTAAAGGCGGCTTCACTGTCGACGTTAACGGCATCCGTGCGTTCCTGCCAGGTTCTTTGGTCGACGTTCGTCCAGTGCGCGACACCACGCACCTGGAAGGCAAAGAACTCGAATTCAAGGTCATCAAACTCGACCAGAAGCGCAACAACGTTGTCGTTTCCCGTCGCAGCGTCCTGGAAGCAGAGAACTCCGCCGAGCGTGAAGCTCTGCTGGAATCCCTGCAGGAAGGCCAACAAGTCAAAGGTATCGTCAAGAACCTCACCGATTACGGCGCATTCGTCGATCTGGGTGGCGTCGATGGCCTGCTGCACATTACCGACATGGCTTGGAAGCGTATCAAGCATCCTTCTGAAATCGTCAACGTTGGCGACGAGATCGATGTCAAGGTTCTGAAGTACGATCGTGAGCGTAACCGCGTTTCCCTGGGCTTGAAGCAGCTGGGCGAAGATCCATGGGTTGCTATCAAAGCTCGTTACCCAGAAAGCACTCGCGTAACCGCGCGTGTTACCAACCTGACCGACTACGGCTGCTTCGCAGAGCTGGAAGAAGGCGTGGAAGGCCTGGTACACGTTTCCGAAATGGACTGGACCAACAAAAACATCCACCCTTCGAAAGTCGTACAAGTCGGCGACGAAGTGGAAGTTATGGTTCTGGACATCGACGAAGAGCGTCGTCGTATCTCCCTGGGCATCAAGCAGTGCAAATCTAACCCATGGGAAGATTTCTCTGGCCAGTTCAACAAGGGCGATAAAATCTCCGGCACCATCAAGTCGATCACCGATTTCGGTATCTTCATTGGTCTGGACGGCGGCATCGACGGCCTGGTTCACCTGTCCGACATCTCCTGGAACGAAGTTGGCGAAGAAGCTGTTCGTCGTTTCAAGAAGGGCGACGAGCTGGACACCGTTATCCTGTCGGTTGACCCAGAGCGCGAGCGCATCTCCCTGGGTATCAAGCAACTGGAAAGCGATCCGTTCTCCGAGTACGTTCAAGAGAACGACAAAGGCGCAATCGTTAAAGGCACTGTGAAAGAAGTTGACGCTAAAGGCGCCATCATCACTCTGGCCGACGATATCGAAGCGACTCTGAAAGCCTCCGAAATCAGCCGTGACCGCGTTGAAGACGCACGTAACGTTCTGAAAGAAGGCCAGGAAGTAGAAGCCAAGATCATCAGCGTTGACCGCAAGAGCCGTGTAATCCAGCTCTCCATCAAGTCGAAAGACGAGATCGAAGAGAAAGAAGCCATTCAGAGCCTGCGCGACAAGCCGGCCTCTTCTGAGCCTTCTGCTGGTCCTACCACTCTGGGCGACCTGCTGCGTGCACAGATGGAAAAACAGAACTAAGTTCTGTCAGACCATAGAAAAAGGGCGACTTCGGTCGCCCTTTTTTGTGCCTGAAATTCGTTGAATCAATACCGAGAACCAAGGTGCGCAGCACAGTGTCAGAACTGGCTATAGTTTTATTAAAAGCACGGTTGTCAGCGATGTTGTTTCAATAAGGATTTCGATGAACAAGTTTATTTTAATTTTCGCCGCAGTCATGCTTGCCGGCTGCTCTACCACCAGCGCCAAAACTCACGTCAAGCGCGGTGTCAGTGGTATCGAGGTCGACTGCTCGGGCCTTGGTGGCAATTGGAGCAAGTGCGAGAAGCGCGCTGCCCGCGAATGCAAGATGCAAGGCTATAAGGTCATCACCCGATCCAGCGATGCCAAGGACGAAGAGGGCGACTATCCGTTCGGCTGGAATCCCGCCGGCGCTGTAACTCGCACTATGCTGGTGATCTGTAATTGAGGCTAAAAGGCGCATGTTGCGGGAGTCCGCCTGTGCAGCAGATAAGTTGTCGAGTGGGCTGTTCAAATTCATCAAGTCATGCTAAAACCTTTGAAGCGCTTTTCCTAGCTGCTTGAAAAAGAAGGGAAAAATATGACGAAGTCGGAGTTGATCGAACGAATTGTCACCCATCAAGGGCTGCTTTCATCCAAGGATGTAGAGCTGGCTATCAAGACTATGCTTGAGCAAATGTCCCAATGTTTGGCTACTGGGGATCGGATTGAGATCCGTGGCTTTGGCAGTTTCTCCTTGCATTACCGCGCACCGCGCGTCGGCCGTAACCCAAAAACCGGGCAGTCGGTCAGCCTTGATGGCAAGTTTGTACCTCACTTCAAGCCTGGAAAGGAATTGCGGGACCGGGTGAACGAAGACGAGGAAGAAGGCGTCTGAGTCTTTTTGGGGTAGGAGAAGTTTATGCGTGGGGTAAAGCGCGTTGTTCTGGTGCTGGCGGCATTGATTGTTGCGTTAGTAATTTTAGGCTTTGTGCTGGAAAACCAGCAGGGCGTGGCCCTTTCATTCCTAGGCTGGACGACTGTACAGATGCCAGTGTCGGTGTTTGTAGTGGTCGCGTTGATCATCGGGATGTTAATCGGTCCACTGTTAGGCGTTGGGCTGGCGCGTAGCCGGCGCCATAGGTCGACCTCGGCAGTGCGCGGTTAACCTCCTATCCTGATGCCAAAGGTGTGCGGTGAGGTCGTTGTCTAACCGCTAGAGCTCTATCACGTGGGCTTACGGGTCTGTAGTGCTGTAGTTAAATATCTTGAGGTATTAGCCATTCTAATGCTTCTTCTTTGAGTATTCAGTGCACCGCACTCTGATTACTCGGATATGTACTACACATATGTCTGACCTGTTAGGCGTTAGATTCAGGGTGAGCGGGACATGCTGCTGAAAGATGGCGCATAGCGCACCCTCATTTGGTAGAAGCACCAGGTCATAGATAGTGTAACAACGCCTGGAAGTGAAAAACCTCTACACTCTTCTTGCAAAACTGCCCTCTGCGCAGCTTCAACTCGTTTACCTCAAAGAAAATCTCGGTCGCTAGTGTCTCGGATGGCAGCATCTGCGGTCGCCAGTATTCCTTGTGATCGCCCTTGAATACGAAGCAAGTAGCGACTATTGCTCTGGAACGATTAACGAATCCACCGCCTTCGATCGAGCAACGGGCAAAGGAGCAGGCGTCTGGAGCGAAGACTCGGCGAGCGCGCCGTTTGGTGTGCGTATTTTCTGTAGGCTCATTATTGAAAGCTGTTGAAAGTCTTATACACCTAATAAGTTAGCGAGCTATTTAATTGGTTGCGCACTAATGGGGTGTGGCAGATCAGTACCATTGTGGGCAACTCTTTCAGCATTAGTCGCTTTTTCATCATTCAGTTTTGTTGAATTAGAGAATAGGCGCTGTATCATCAACGCCCCAGCGTTTTGTTAACACATACGCGCCCAGTTAAAGACGGAAAGTTTTGCGGATCCGATCGATCAAGCGTGACGCTTTGGAGAGATCAGGTATCGCAGCCCGGATTTCCGATCCTAGTCGGATCAAAGAGGGCATGAATTTGTGGTGGTGCAGAGACCTTCTGTGCCTTCACGCACCTAATAACGAAGCACCTACGTCAGGTATTTTTGATGATTCAATTTCTCGATCTAAAGTCATTGAACAAGGCTCTCCGTGAAGAGCTCGTCGAGGCGGCCACACGTGTCATCGACTCGGGCTGGTACATTCAGGGTGAGTTCCTCAAGCGCTTCGAGGAAGAGTTTTCCATTTATACCGGCGCCAGCCACACCGTCGGCGTTGCCAACGGCCTTGATGCTCTGACACTGACTATTCGTGCCTGGAAAGAGCTGGGAAAGCTCAAGGATGGCGATGAAGTCATTGTTCCGGCCAACACCTACATCGCAACGCTACTGGCTGTAACGGAAAACAACCTGAAGCCGGTTTTGGTCGAGCCTGACGAAAGTACCTACAATCTTTGTCCTGAGAATCTCGAGCGTGCGCTGACGACCAAAACTCGGTTGATCCTGCCGGTCCATCTCTATGGGCAACTGGCCGATATGCGCGCAATCAATACGATTGCCAAGCGTGAGAATCTACTGGTACTCGAGGACTGTGCCCAGGCTCATGGTGCGCAGATCGACGGCAGAAGTGCCGGCAACTGGGGGGATGCGTCCGGTTTCAGTTTCTACCCAGGTAAAAACCTCGGAGCGTTGGGTGACGCAGGCTCGATCACGTCCAACGATGCTGAGTTGGTGAACATGATTCAGGCTCTGCGAAACTACGGCTCACACGAAAAGTATAAGAATTTGGTGCAAGGCGTAAATAGCCGTCTGGATGAGATTCAAGCCGCAATGTTGAGCGTCAAGCTCAAGTACCTGCAGGCACAGACAGAGGCTCGTCGTCGTGTGGCAAGCCTTTATATGAATGGAATTAAAAATCCCTTGATTAAACTGCCCTTGGGCAGCGACGTCGATGTAATGAAACATTTTTCCCACGTCTGGCATCTGTTCGTGGTGCGCTCCGAGGTTCGGGAAAAACTGGTACGTCATCTCAACGCGTCGGGTATTCAAACATTAATTCACTATCCGATTCCGCCTCATCAGCAACAGGCCTATGCGAGCGCCGATTTTTATAACCAGTCGCTTCCTGTTACGGAGCGCATCCACAGCGAGGTATTGAGCCTGCCGATGAGCCCGATCATGACCGATTCAGAAGTTCACAGTGTCATTGAGGCCTGCAACGCTTTCTCTATAGACGCCTGAATATGACGCTGCTCAGAACAAGCTTCCTCAACGGTATCGCGGTCGTTATCAAGATGCTCACCTTGCTGGGCATCAATAAAATGTTGGCCATCTATGTAGGTCCATCGGGCTACGCTGCCTTAGGGCAGTTTCAGAACGCCGTGCAGATGGTAACGACGTTCTCGACAGGGGCCATCAGTACTGGTGTTACGAAGTACACTGCTGAATATCAAAATGATGAAGATGCGCAGCGCCGGGTATGGCGCACGGCGGGTACGATTGCCTGTATAGGATCTGTATTGACATCGGTGCTTATCGTTATATTCAGCAAGCCGTTGGCTGTGTGGTGTTTTAATGATGAGGCCTTATATAGCGTATTTGTCTGGTGCGCAGCCACCGTCATATTCTTTTCATTTAATACATTGCTGCTTGCGATCCTCAATGGCAAAAAAGAAATTAATCGATACATACTGGCTAATATTGGTGGAAGTCTCCTTTCTCTACTAGTCATTATCATTATGGTGAGGCAGTTTGGTCTATATGGTGCGCTGATTTCATTGGTGCTGTATCAGTCTATCGCTTTCTTCGTGACATGCCTGCTGTGTTACAAAACCGAATGGTTCCGATTTTCCAGTCTGCTCGGCAAGTTAGACAGGCAAATTGCGATCAACCTGACAAAGTTCACGGCGATGGCGCTCACGACTGCTGCATGCGTGCCCGTTAGCCATATCCTGGTGCGTAATTATCTAGGTGCGGAGTTCGGCTGGGAAACCGCCGGGTATTGGGAGGCCATGTGGCGTCTGAGTACCGCTTATCTTCTGTTAGTGACTACAACGCTGGGCTTGTATTTTTTACCCAAGTTGTCAGA
This sequence comes from Pseudomonas sp. HT11, assembly GCF_044875395.1. Classification (NCBI taxonomy): domain Bacteria; kingdom Pseudomonadati; phylum Pseudomonadota; class Gammaproteobacteria; order Pseudomonadales; family Pseudomonadaceae; genus Pseudomonas; species Pseudomonas sp. HT11. Next base: position 1,799,550 of record NZ_CP173217.1, read on the forward strand.
GCTGGTCAATCCGCTGGATATCAAGAGAGAGATTCTTCAAGGTTATAAACTGATTCTTCCTGTCGCGATGGTCTGTGGGGTGGTGATCTATAGCTTGAGGGATTTTATTATCGGCTTGCTTTTCACCCAAGCGTTCAGTCCGATGCGGGATTTTTTCGCATGGCAGATGCTGGGAGACACGCTTAAAATTGCCAGCTGGATACTTGCTTACCTGATGCTGGGTAAGGCAATGGTTAAAATGTATATTCTCACAGAGATATTTTTTGCACTCAGTTTTTACGTGTTTACGGTGTTGCTGACGAAAGTGGGCGGTCCGGTGGGTGTTACGTGGGCTCACGCAGCTAATTACGGTATGTATTTGATAGTCATGTACTTTCTTATTTATAGAAAATTAAATAAAAATAACGCAGGATGAGGATGTTTTGCCCATGAGTCGCTTGCTATCTTCAATCCGCGATTTAATTCTAATGCAAAAAGACGTTAACAAGAGCGTCGATTTAGCGGAGGTGTATGGGGCAATATTGTGGGCGGTTGATAAAGGTATTTACGACGATCCCGAACTGGAGGAAATATTAACTGCTCGATGCATGAGTGTATTGTCAGTTGGCGAAATTCACTCGCCGTTGAAGGATTGTATCCATCTGATCTCTGAGCCGTATCTCATTGGTGGGCACACGCGGCTTATGGAACAGCTTTCGACAATGCATACGGAAAAGCCTGCTCTGCTGATAACGCGTAAAAGTGCCGAGCGTGCGATTGAGCGAACCCGAGGTTTTTTTTCCGAAAGCACCCTGATCAGTGCTTACACACCCATCGAGAAAATTGCTGAAATTATTCAATGCCTAAAACCTTATAAAAGAGTGGTGTTGCATATTCACCCAGATGATATGGTTTCTGTCATCGCATGCAAGATTCTAAAGACTGTCAGCACGACGAAGATCTATTTCGTAAACCATGCTGATCATGTGTTTACTTACGGCAGTTCGGTAGCAGATATATACTTTGAACTGAGCACGTTTGGCCGTCGTCGAGACCTGAAGAAAACGATCTCTGGAAGCAAGTCTTTTCTAGGGATTCCGTTGACTAGTAAGTTGTTATCAAAGCATCACAGCCTGCCCAATAAAAATAGCACATTAAACTTTTTCAGTGCGGCGTCGCCCTTCAAGTTTAAACCGGTCAAAGGCTATGATCTCAGGCCAGCCATACGCAAAGTGCTAGCTGAGTTTAAACACTCAACCTTCTGGGTCGTCGGCGCCAACCCGCTTACCAATACGTGGTGGTGGCCAATAAAATTGCGGTATTGGAATAGGTTTAAAGTAGTTTCCTCGTTGCCTTACGAAAGCTACCTGGCACTCTTGGAGCGCGCAGATTTTTACGTCGACAGTTACCCCACGCCGGGCGGAACTGCCTTTGCGGAGCAACTCTTCAATGGCCGCCGTTGTGTCGGGTTACGCGCGCCTATACAAGGTTATTCACCGGCCGATAATTTGAAGCGTGACAGTGTAGAGGCGTTTATTAACAGCATTTTTCAGGGGAGCAATGATAGAGCTGTTATTGCGTCAGTGCTGGCTGTTAACGGGTATGAGGCAGTTAAGTCCCGCTATCTGGCTTGTCTCTACGAAGATATCATGTGTGCCAACGAGATGGAGAAGCACGTGGCGTGGACGGGAGATATTAGCGTCTACGAGCAGCCGGGAAAAATAACGTCGGCAATTCCGCCGGAGGTCGTTTCCAGATTAATTGAATTTGATAAAAAATTTATGCGTGCTCTATTTCTCGAACTCAGCGCCACGCAAAAAATCAAAGTAGCCCTTAAGCTGGCGCGTTTGAAAATCAACGAACTTCGCTTTAAAGAAAACCGGACGGGTAAAGCATGAGGGCGTTAGGTCTACGCTTACTTCTGATAATGCTCATACTCTCGGACTACGTCATTTTAACGCTTCACGCCCCTAGTGTCGTTGGAGCCTGGCGCGAAGGTATTGTGCTAGCGTATGTTCTTCTCACTGTGCTAATCACTTTTTTCCAAGTGGGAACCCGGTATACGATTCCTCGGCGGTATAAAGAACAGCTTCTGGCCATCCTGTTTTTTGTAATATTTTATTGCATCTGCGGCGAGTTTTCCGAAGCATCGTTCCGAATATTTCGATCATTCGCCATGCCGATTCTCTTTGCGCTGATGATCAATGCAGTGTGCCTGGGTCTGGCGCTTGAAACAAAGTTGCGTATTATATTTTCCACGCTCGTCGTAATGACTTTTGTCTCAGGCGCATATGCTATTTATCAATACCTGACAATCAGCGATGCGGGACAATTCTGGTATTGGCCTCTACTGTCCGAGAAAGGTTTCGAACTGGAGATCTATAATTCGATGAGAGATGGAAATCCGAGGATGTCAGGTTTCTTTACGGGCACCCTTGAGTTTTCGGCCTTTATTTTGAACACCACGCTCTTTGCGTGTTGCCTGCTTGTGCAAGTCTTCAGGAAGAGGACCTATGATCGAAGCTTTTTCCTGTATCTGCTGGTGGCCCTGTTTTCCACTGTGCTGATTATTTATGGTTCGGTGAGGACGGCAGCTATCGGTATGGTTTCAGCTGTTTTTTTCCTGGCAGTGTTACAGTTATTACATCGAAGCATTTTTATCGGGCTTCTAGGATACAGTTATTTTATTTGCGTGACGGGATCTATTTTTCTATACCTGGCACTCGGATATACAGAGGATCTCTCCGCTCTTGACAGGGTTCGGCAGTGGTCGGTGGTACTTGAATCGCTCAATACAATGCCATTGGGTCTTGGTTTCGGGGCTATTGGGCCAGGTCAGACATATTGGTTTGACTCGCTGTGGTTGAATCTGCTGGCGTCCTCTGGTTATCTGGGCGTTGCTTTAATGCTCGGGTTGATCTGTTTCTATAGCAAGATTGTCATCGCTACTCAACAGCTGCGTATCGGGGGGAATGTATTTATCAGGGGAGTGGCTGATTATATGGTAATCAGCTACCCTTTTTTCCTTAGCAGCTTTTTCTTTCAGTCATATACAAATAGTGTAGTGCTGTACCTGTTCGCGTCAATTACAGTGGTGGTGATGTATGAGTCGAAATATCGTGCAAACTAAGATTTCGATATTGATCGTTCTTTATAAAAGGCATTATAAAGAATCTGCTGCCATCACAACATTATTGAGTAATGTCGACATCTTCGATGCGCAAGGTATCAGCGTTGAATTTTTCGTGTGGAATAATACGCCTCAATGCTCGCCGGCGTTGTCGAGCGAAAATTTGACGTGGTTTGAGGGTGATAATAACGGTTTGGCTTATATTTATAATCGCGTTGCGGACATAGCTTTTGCAGGGGGCGCAACGCATTTCATGATCTCGGATGATGATACGGATTATTCAAGCCAGAATTATGTTGAGGCGATTTCCCGAGCGCTTGAATATGAAGCCGCGTCGGCAGTTGATTTGTTTGGCGTCATGTTGCCAAAAATTTATTCAAGAGAGAAATTGGTAAGTCCGGGACTACGCTTCTGGTTCTTCGGCCGATTGTCCCACCACGTTGACAGTGGCATTAATTCATCACGTAATAAGTTGGCTATCAATAGTGGTGTGATTTTCAATAAGTCTTGTTACGAAAAAATGTCGCCGCTGTTTGATGAGCGTCTTAAGTTTTACGCGACGGATACCGCATTCTTTGTAAGGTACGAATCCTTTTATCCTCATTTTTATGTGTTGGACACTTGCCTGCAGCACGACCTTTCCGAACATACATCGGACAGCGCTGAACGAGCCATTTTTCGCTTTCAAGAAATGATCCGGGGGCTGCGCGTCATCTTTGAGCATAAGGGTTACCTCTTTCGTTGTGTCATGGAGGCCTATTTGCTTGTCTCATCGTTAAGAAAGAGCTTCTCGTATAAGAACGCAGGATTTTTCCATTCCTACTATTCGTCGTTTAAAGGAAAAAATAATGCTGATAGAATTAGTTGAATTTCTTTCTTTTAGAGTGAGAAAGCGTGGCATCAAAATTGACAAGCGTATTTCTGATGCCTATCTTTTGAATTTCGTTGTTTCAAAAGCGCTAATGGCATTTAACGGGTTTTTAAAATTCAGGAGGTTGTCAGTTATTCTTGTAGGAAAAGGCGTCACTTTAAAGGCCCGATCAATGATCACTGCAGGTAAAGGCTTGGTCATTGACGATGGATGCTTTATCGACGCATTGGCGGTCAAGGGCATTGTCTTTGGGCGGGGGGTTTCCTTAAAGAAAAATGTTACCATCGAGTGCACGGGTAGTTTGACTCAATTAGGCGAAGGGCTCTCGGTAGGCAATGATGTAGGCATCGGCAGCGGTAGTTTTTTGGGTTGCGCCGGGGGCGTTACTATAGGAAGTGACACAATCATCGGGAATTATGTTTCATTCCATTCGGAGAATCATAATTTTTCTGATCCCACACTACCTATTCGCCTTCAGGGCGTTAACAATGAAGGGATCCACATCGGCAATAATTGTTGGATAGGGGCTAAAGTGACTGTTCTGGATGGTGTTGTACTTGAGGACGGGTGCGTTGTAGCCGCAGGAGCAGTTTTGAAGGCTGGACGATACGCTGCCAATTCCATATACGCGGGCGTTCCGGCAAAGCGTATAAAAGAACGCAGCTAAAGGACTTGCAGTGAAAAAAATTATATTTTTCCACTTATTGAATGACTATAGCGGGAGCCCGAAGGTTCTTTTGCAGGTTATTGAGGCAGTGGCAAAGAAAGGCTTCGAGGCCGAATTGTATGTGGGAGGAGGCGCGGAAGGTGGTTTTCTCTCCTTAGCGCCATGCGTACAAAAGCGTTATTTTTATAAAAGATTTGAAAATAAGTATTTGACGCTGTTGAGTTATAGTCTTTCGCAGTTGATTCTGTTTATAAAATTATTACGCTATCGTCACGCCTCTGCGATTTTCTATGTCAATACGCTACTTCCCTTCGGCGCGGCGTTAGCAGGGAGATTGCTCGGCATACAGGTTATTTATCATATTCATGAAACCTCAATCCGCCCTAAACCACTAAAGCTGTTTTTGCGGTGGATGGTTGAAAGGTGCTCCAGCAGAAATATTTTCGTCTCGCGCTTTCTAGCCAAGGCTGAATGTTTTTCAAGCATAGAAAGCCGTGTGATTTATAATTCGGTTCCACAGGATATGGCGAGTAGTGGTGCGAGTCACGTATATCCCTACGCGTCGGGTAATAAATTCCGCGTGCTGATGATCTGTTCCTTAAAGTCTTATAAAGGTGTGAATGAGTTCGTACGTATAGCTGATCTGTTAAACGATCAAAAGGATATTGAATTCAGTCTGGTGCTCGGTGCCAGCGATTCTGAAGTGGACGATTTTTTTTCGACGGTCACGTTGCCTTATAACTTGACTATTATTTCCCGGTGCAAGGATGTGATTCCTTATTATCAGAGAGCGAGTGTTTTACTGAGCCTTTCGAAGCCGCAGGAGTGGGTGGAAACGTTTGGCTTGACGATTCTCGAGGCGCTTTCCTTTGGCGTACCCTGTATTGTTCCTCCGGTAGGTGGACCTGTCGAACTGGTATCGGAGGATAAGGAAGGTTATCTCATTGATTCAAATCGTGTGGAGGACATAGCCGCCAAACTGGCGTTTCTTCATAAAAATCCTGAGGTGTGCTTTCGCTTGTCTGAGGCTGCGAGAGTGAAGTCACTTAGTTTCTCAGTTGATAACTTTGAAAGTGACGTGATTGAGGTGTTTAATGGAGTTTAAGATAGCAGTGATCGGCACGGTCGGTCTCCCAGCCCAGTATGGTGGGTGGGAAACGTTATCGGAGCAATTGGTCACTTACCTGGATCGTGAATACGGGATCTCGGTCTATTGCAGCGCAACGTCATATCCAACGCGGCCTGCAAAGTATCGCAATGCCGATTTGATTTACCTTCCGTTAAAAGCTAACGGCGTGCAAAGTATTCCTTACGATATTGTCAGTATGTTACATGCCTACCGAAAGAATGATATTTTGGTGTTGCTGGGCGTTTCGGGTTGTATTGCGCTTCCTTTTTTAAAGCTGCTTACCAAGAAAAAGATTGTAGTCAATATTGACGGATACGAGTGGAAGCGCGCCAAGTGGTCGACCCTGGCGAAGAAATTCCTGAAATTTTCAGAAGCCATGGCAGTTAAATACGCCGATGCGATTGTTACCGATAATAAAGTGCTTCAGGACTATGTCCGCGATGAGTATTCACGTGAAAGTACTCTCATTGCCTACGGCGGCGATCAGGCGGCTACCAGTGCACTGGGAGAGGCGGACTTTGAGCATTATCCATTCCTTCGTAAGCCTTACGCATTCTCAGTCTGTAGGATCGAGCCGGAGAATAATATTCATATTATTCTCGAGGCCTTCAGTATGGGTTGCTTGCCGTTGGTGATTGTGGGGAACTGGAAACAAAGCGAATACGGTGTAGCGCTGCAGGATAAATACGCGAGCGTTGGGAATCTTCACTTATTGGATCCTATCTACAAAAGTGAGGAACTGAGCCCGCTGCGCAGTAACGCGACCGTCTACATTCACGGTCATAGTGCGGGTGGCACCAACCCGTCTTTGGTTGAGGCCATGTGGCTGAGCTTGCCTGTGATTGCATTCGACGTGTCTTTCAATCGTGCGTCTACCGAGGACGGTGCAAAGTTTTTTTCGTCCAGCGAGGCACTGGTCGATTGCGCGTCACGTCTTTTTGCAAATGAAACCGAGCGCGCTGCGCTGGGCGTAAAAATGCATGAGATTGCGGTGCGTCGTTATCGTTGGGAAGGCGTCTCCTCTCAATACGACAAGTTATTTAAAACGCTTCTTTCATCTGAGAGGACTTAACAGTGTTGGATGAAATTAGCGTTGGTTCCGCTGCAGGCGCGCCCACAGTGCTTCTTACAGGCGGAACGGGTTTTGTAGGGCGCTCAGTGCTGGATGCGCTGGTTAAGGCTCAGTATCAAGTGGTGAATGTAACCCGCAAGACGGACACTTCGCCGCGCCCTGGCGTGCAGGATTTTGTTATTGAGTCGTTGACCGGGGACATTGACTGGACAGCGCCACTGTCGGATGTTGACGTAGTCATTCACTCTGCCGGTCGAGCGCACATCATGAACGAAACCCATAGCAATCCGTTGCAGGCGTTTCGGGAAGTTAATGTGAACGCTACGCTCAATCTGGCTCGGCAAGCAGCTGACGCCGGCGTGCAGAGATTCATTTATATAAGCTCGGTTAAAGTCAATGGTGAAGAAACCAGCGCTGGCCGTGCGTTTACGTCAAAGGATGCCCCTGCGCCGCTCGACGATTATGGAGTGTCCAAGCTGGAGGCAGAGCAAGCGCTTTTAGAGCTGGCGCGTCACACCTCAATGGATGTCGTCATCATTCGGCCTGTCCTGGTCTATGGGCCAGGCGTGAAAGCCAATTTTGAACGAATGCTTTCTGTCGTTAACAGGAAGCTGCCACTTCCTTTTCGCACGATTGATAACCGAAGAAGCCTCGTCTTCATTGATAATTTGGTCGATCTGATTTGCGTGTGCATCAAACATCCTGCCGCGGCGAACCGTGTGTTCCTGGTAAGCGATGGCCACGATCTGTCTATTGGACAGATTCTGAAAAAGCTTGCCGTGGCAATGAACAAGCCATCCTATGTTTTTGCTTTTCCTTATGCGTTGTTGAATGTTGCAGCAGCGTTAGTCGGCAAGAAAGAGTTTTTGCAACGGTTGTGTGGTTCGCTTCAGGTCGATATCACGGACACGCGGGAATGTTTAGACTGGACACCTCCAGTCAGTATTGACGAGGCTTTTGCAATCACGGCTCGGCATTATCAAGAAAAACAGAGCGGACCGTCGCATGGGTAATTTGGCTGAGCTGCTTAAGTCCAGAGATAATAATTTCAATTTTATCCGGATGGTTGCGGCATTTTTCGTGTTGGTGTCACATTCGTTTCCGCTATCCCGAGGCGCTACCGAAGTTGAGCCGTTGATGGCTCAGCTCGGAATAACACTCGGCGGCTTGGGCGTATTCACTTTTTTTTGCATATCCGGATTTTTCATATCGCTGAGTTATGAGCGGTCCAAGACAAAGATTGATTTTGTCGTGGCCAGGTTTTTAAGGTTGTACCCTGCGCTGTTGGTGGTCTTGGTATTAAGTGCTTGGGTAATCGGTCCGTTGTTCACCGATTTTAGCGTGCACGATTATTTTTCTTCTAAAGAAGTACATAAATACATCACAGGAAATCTGAAGCTGAAGGATATTCACTTTCAGTTGCCAGGCTTGTTTCAGGACAATCCCTACCCCGGAATCAATGGTTCGTTATGGACGTTGTATTATGAGGTGCTGCTGTACGCGATGGTGTTCGCGCTCGGTGTTATCGGTTGTTTGACACATACTCGCCGGGTTTCGATATTTTTCGTGCTGTATTTTGTGTTTTATGCAGTATTTAACCTGTTGCAAAAAAATGAATACTTGATTGCAGGTTTTCAGTTTCGCACGTGGGTGCAGTGGAGCTTTGCGTTTGTTATTGGCATGGTATTTTATGCCTACCGAACCAAGGTTCAGCTGAGCGTCTGGATGTTAACCCTCAGCTGGTTGGCCGCGCTGTGTTCCTACAAGTCCCCTTTGTTCGTAGAAGTGTTCGTGATCGCATGGAGTTATTCCGTCTTTTTCGTTGCCTTCAACACCCAGTGGCTCGCACGCCAATACAATAAGCTCGGGGATTACTCTTACGGTCTGTACATATATGCTTTTCCTACCCAGGAGATCCTTGCGCACACGTGGAAAGGAATATCGCCTTTTGAAATGATTTTCGTGGCGCTTCCCGTTGCACTGGTTCCGGCTGTCCTGTCGTGGCATTTGATAGAACACCCTTGTATTCTGCGCAAAAAAGCGCTGGCGTCCTGGTTGTCCGTTTCAATCGCCAAATATTCAGGAAAGTTCGCTAAATATTCGTCTAAACGGTTGTGAATTGAAAGGTTGGTGGAAACATGAAGCGTTTTTTTGATCTAGTACTGAGCCTCTTTGCCTTGCTCATACTCTTGATCCCGATCTTGCTTGTTACGGTGGCGGTTAAATTGACGTCAAAAGGACCCGCACTGTATTGGTCTGACCGCGTAGGGGTGAACAACGTATTGTTCAGGATGCCAAAGTTTCGCTCGATGCGTATTGGTACGCCTGCTGTGGCCACGCATTTGCTGCTCGACCCGTCTAAATACTTGACGCCTATTGGCAACTTTCTAAGAAAGTCCAGCCTGGATGAATTGCCTCAGCTGTGGAGTATCATCGCAGGTGATATGAGTTTTGTAGGACCCAGACCCGCGCTTTTTAATCAGGCCGATCTGGTTGAGCTGCGCACCGAGCAAGGCGTACACCTTATCCGTCCAGGTCTTACGGGATGGGCGCAGGTCAACGGCCGTGACGAGTTGCCCATACCGGTTAAGGTTGGCTATGATGCTTTTTACGCGAAAAACATGAGTGTTCTTTTCGACCTAAAAATCTTGTTTTTAACAGCCTTGAAGGTCATCAAACGTGATGGTGTTTCACATTAATACCGTAGCAAGTGTTTGATTGGCCGATTCAGGTTGATTATACAAAGTATGTTTTTTGTTCTGCGTTGTAATGCGATCAAGAAATTTTTTTGATCTGACGCATAGGCGATAGGTGAATCATGATAAACCGGTTGCGTACGTGGCTATTGAAATTGCCTCGTCATCAAAAACGACTGATTCAAGTATTGGCGGACGTCATACTCGTATTTTTGGCACTGTGGATGGCGTTTTTAGTCCGTCTCGGAATCGACGAGATGATCAACCCGGTCAAAATGCACTTGTGGTTGTTCCTGGCGGCTCCGGTGGTTGCGATACCTCTGTTCATTCGCTTCGGTATGTACCGCGCTGTCATGCGTTATTTTGGCAACGATGCGTTGGTCGCAATTATCAAGGCGGTCAGCCTTTCTTCTTTAATCCTGGGTGTGGTCGTTTATTGGTATAGCAACCATCAGAACGTGGTGCCCCGGTCGATCATTTTCAACTATTGGTGGTTGAGTTTGATCATGGTCGGTGGCTTGCGTTTGACCATGCGTCAGTACTTTTTAGGCGATTGGTTTGCCGCTGCCCAACACGTCCCGTTTACCAGCCGTGACGATGGTCTTTCACGTGTTGCCATCTATGGCGCCGGTGCGGCGGGGAATCAGCTGGTGGCAGCGCTTCGCATGGGCCGAGTGATGCGCCCGGTTGCGTTCATTGACGATGACGCGTCTATTTCGGACCGTGTCATCTCGGGCCTCCAGGTCTATAAGCCCAAGCATATCCAGAGGATGATCGACGCTACGGGAGCACAGGAAATTCTCTTGGCAATCCCGTCCTCCAATCGCGGGCGGCGCCGGGAGATTCTCGGTTTTCTCGAAGGTTTTCCGCTACACGTTCGTAGCGTCCCGGGTTTTATGGACCTGGCCAGTGGACGGGTCAAGGTTGACGATATTCAAGAGGTCGATATTGCGGACTTGCTGGGACGTGATTCGGTGCCTGCGCAAGGCGATCTGCTTGAGCATTGCATCAAGGGGCAGAGTGTCCTGGTCACGGGGGCGGGTGGCTCGATCGGTTCAGAGCTCTGTCGGCAAATTCTGGAGCTTAAACCTAAAACCTTGCTCTTGTTTGAGCACAGCGAGTTCAATCTCTACAGTATTCTTTCAGAATTGGAACAGCGTATTACTCGTAAATCGTTACCGGTAAAACTGCTGCCTATCCTGGGTTCAGTGCGGGACCCGTCAAAGCTGCTGGATGTCATGAAGGCCTGGCGGGTCGATACCGTTTACCACGCTGCCGCCTATAAGCATGTACCCATTGTCGAGCACAACATCGCAGAGGGTGTGCTGAACAATGTCATCGGCACGCTGAACGCGGCGCAGGCGGCGGTTCAAGCGGGCGCATCGAATTTTGTGTTGATTTCCACCGACAAGGCCGTGCGTCCAACAAACGTGATGGGCAGCACCAAGCGTCTTGCCGAGTTGACCCTGCAGGCATTGAGCCGCGAACCTGCGCCCGTGCTGTTTGGGGACAAAACCAACGTGTCGCGGGTGAATAAAACCCGTTTTACGATGGTTCGATTTGGCAATGTATTAGGCTCCTCCGGTTCGGTGATCCCGCTGTTTCACAAGCAGATAAAGTCTGGCGGACCGCTGACGGTCACGCACCCGAAGATCACCCGTTACTTCATGACCATTCCTGAAGCGGCTCAGTTGGTCATTCAAGCGGGTTCCATGGGGCTTGGCGGAGATGTGTTCGTGCTGGACATGGGTGAGCCCGTCAAGATTGTCGAACTGGCTGAAAAAATGATCCATCTCTCAGGGCTGAGTGTGCGGTCCGACAAAAATCCTCACGGCGATATTGCCATTGAGTTTTCCGGTTTGCGCCCGGGCGAGAAGTTATATGAAGAGTTGCTTATCGGGGACAATGTTGTTGCAACACAACATCCGATGATCATGAGCGCTAACGAGGACTACCTGCCGTGGGAAGTGTTGAAGGTCAAGCTTTCTGAGCTACTTGCCGCAATTGATCAGGACGATTTCAGCCGGGTTCGCCAGTTGTTGCGCGACACCGTCAGTGGTTATACGCCGGATGGGGAAATTGTTGACTGGATATATCAGCAGCGTCGGCTTGAACCATGAGTTTAAACGTTACAAATCTACGAGTGAGTCGTTCTGCCGGAATAGAAAAACACACGCTGTAACTGACTCACTTTTGACTCCCTCCAAACATCACCTAAGTTAGAAAGGCAGCTTCGGAAAAGCTGCTTTTCTTCTACCGATGTCATGGAGCGTCACCTATGCAAAACACCTATATCTCTTCCCTGATCTTTGCCTTCCTCGCGAGTGTCTCCGTCGCCACCATCGCAGCCCCATCCGCCAAACCCGAAGCCCCTACGCCCATCGTCGCCCAGATGGCGAAAGTTGAAGAAACGACCAAGGTCAATCTCAACACCGCCGACGCCGAAGTCCTGCGCCGCGATCTGTTCGGCATTGGTGCCGCCAAGGCCAAGGCGATTGTCGCCTATCGCGACAGCAATGGGCCTTTCACTGCAGTAGACGAGTTGCTGGAAGTCAAAGGCATCGGTAAGGCATTGCTGGAGAAAAACCGCGACAGGCTGGCTATTAATTGAGTCTGTAAACGTTGCCCAAGAGGCCGGTCATTGACCGGCCTTTTCTTTGTCTGAGATCTGATCTTTCAAGTTCTCGCGCACGACTTTCATGATCCGCGTTGCCAATGACTGGCTCTCTACGCTCCTGGCCAGCACCAATGCCCCTACCAACGTCGACATCAGTACCAGGCTTCGTTCGTCGGCATTCGCGTGATCCAACGTTGATTCAACCTGCCTCAATCGCGCTTCAAGCACAGCATCCGTGGTCGGACTCTGCTTTCCCCTCTGGCCCAATTCCGAAGACATGGTCGGCAGCGGGCAGCCTTCAGCGGGAGAGGTCTGGTGCCAGTCAGACAGATAGTTGTCTATGAATGCATCCAGCGGCCGCTCCTGGCTGAACAGAGTTTCGCAATGTGCATCCAGTTCTGCAGCGGCAGCCTGCAGGGCCTTTTCCACCAGATCATCCTTGGATTTGAAATGCGCGTAAAAGCCACCGTGCGTCAGATTGAGTGCTTTCATCAGGGGTTGCAGGCCGGTCGCGCTGATGCCGTCGCGGCGAAAGCGCACTGAGGCTTCCTTGATGATGCGTTGATGGGTCTGGGCTTTATGGTCTGCTGAATAACGCATGGGCGGCCTCGTGGACGAGCGGGCATGTTAACGGAGTTAAGCTTTTTTACCCATCCACACATCGTTCAGCGGTACTGGCATGAAAAGTGATTACATCTGGTTCAGGGATTGTTCAACAATCGTGAGGTGATGATGACGCTCAGCTTGTCTCTGGCGGATCAGATTGCACTTGAACTGCGTGCCGACATCATTGGCGGGCGGCTGTTGCCCGGCATGGCGTTGGTCGAGGTGGACCTGGTCAAAATTTATAACGCATCGCGCAATACCATTCGCGAGGCCTTGCACCGTTTGGGGCAGGAAGGGCTTACCCGTTATGTGCGCAACAAAGGCGTGGTGGTGCGGCGGCTGGATCGAGATGAGGTGCGTGACCTGTTCGTTGTACGCCGAACCCTCGAATTGCAGGCTATCGCCCAGAGCGGTGGGCTGACGGATGCTCAGTCCGAGCACATGCAAAACGCAATCGAAGCCACCTCCCTGGCCAGGGAGCGCGAGGACTGGCGCGCAGTGGCGACTCACAGCCTGACGTTCCACCAACGGATTGTCGGGTTGATGCGCAGCCCACTGTTTGATGAGTTTTTCGCCCAGGTCATAGCTCAACTGCGGCTGGTGTTTTGCGCGGCACCCGATGAGCAGCGTTTCCAGTCGCCCTGGCTGGAGCGCGACCAGGAGATCTATGCGTTGCTGACGTGCGGCAACAAAGCGGCTGCGCAGGAGGCGATGAGCCAGTACCTGGACGATTCCGAACGCCTTTCCCTGGCCTTGTTTGATCACCCCTGATGGAGGATTGCCCCATGTATAAAGACTATCCGGCCGCGTACCAGGTCAGTAAAGGTTCTGCGCTGCAGGTTGATACCGCGTTCTATGAGCGCATTCGTGATCGTGCGGACCAACGCACATTGATCGAGCAGTTCGACGTGCCGATTCGCACGGGCAGGGCGTGGAAGGTGCCGGCCGGGCATGTGTTCCGGGTTACCACGCCGGTTGGGCCACAAGTGGGTGACTTCAACGTGTGGAATGCCAACGATCCTCGCGAACGTCTTTGGGCCGCACGCACCCGCCAGTTACAAGGCGCACATGTCAGCACTCATGATCGACTGTGGTCGAACCTGCCGTTTCTGCGGCCGCTGGTGACCATCACCGATGACAGCCTGGCGAGTTATGGCATCGATGAGCATGGCGGGCGCCTGCACGACTTGCTTGGCACGCGCTGCGATCCGTATGTGAATCGCATGCTCACCGGCGAAGACTTTCATCACCATTGCCACTCAAACCTGACACGCGCGGTGCTGCCCCACGGTCTGACGGAATTCGACGTGCATGACGTGTTGAACATTTTCCAGTGCACCGGCCTCAATCACGATGACATGTACTTCATGAAAGCCTGCCCGGCGCAGAAGGGCGACTACTTGGAGTTTTTTGCCGAGATTGATTTGCTCTGCGCGCTGTCGACGTGCCCGGGCGGGGATTTGTCGCTGCCGATGTGGGGGCCTGACGCGCAGGATCCGTTGACGGTGTGTCGCCCTTTGGGTGTGGAGATTTATCGTCTGGAGGAGGAGTTGCTCAATGGCTGGAGCCAGCCCGAACGTGCGGCCTATAAAGGCCAGCACGGGTTGCATATCGCCAAGGCGGCGTGGGAGTAGCGCCAGGTTCAGCGGTCCTGGGCGTCCTTTGAGTCTGCCTGGGCGTTGCGCTCGGCCACGCGTTTGCGTTGTTCGTCGGTGAGTTCCACCTTGTTGGCGCTGTCACGCAGCATCAATAAACCACCGACGATCGAACCGATCGCGACCACTAAAATCAACCAGGCATACCACGGCATAGGGCTCTCCTTGAGGCAGCAAACCGTGGGGAAATTTCCCACGGTAATAGCTGCTTTGAGTCACGGGCTTTCTTAGTAGTTCATTGTAGGCCCGTTCTGCCCCAGTAGCCTCACAGCCCCGTCAACATCGCATCGGCCGGTGCGTCGGCGCGGTCCTGCGCGGTCAGTTGGAAGTACACAAACCCCACCACCATGAAGCCCAGGAAAATCAGCCCGATCAGCGCGTTGAACCAGGCCATGGCCACCAGGCAGACCACCGCCAGCACCAGCGCTATGCCGGGCACGATCGGATAGCCCGGCGCACGGAAGGTGCGCTCCAGCAGCGGCTCGGTCTTGCGCAGTTTGAACAGGCTGAGCATGCTCATGATGTACATCACGATGGCACCGAACACCGCCATGGTGATCATCGCGGCGGTCAGCGTCATGCCGCCCAGGTTGATCAGGCCGTCGCTGTAGATGGCGGCGATGCCGACCACACCGCCGGCAATGATTGCCCGGTGCGGAGTCTGAAAACGCGACAGTTTGGCGAGGAAAGAGGGCAGGTAGCCGGCGCGCGCGAGGGCGAAGAACTGGCGCGAGTAGCCGAGGATGATGCCGTGAAAACTCGCCACCAGGCCGAACAGACCGATCCACACCAACATGTGCAGCCAGCCGGAGCTGTCGCCCACCACGGTTTTCATCGCTTGCGGCAACGGGTCATTGATATTCGACAGCGTGCGCCAGTCGCCCACGCCGCCGGCGAAGAACATCACGCCCATGGCCAGCACCACCAGCGTCAGGATCCCGCTGATGTAGGCTTTTGGGATGGTGCGCTTGGGGTCCTTCGCTTCCTCGGCAGCCATCGCTGCACCTTCGATGGCAAGGAAGAACCAGATGGCGAAAGGAATGGCCGCAAACATCCCGGCTATCGCCGGCGCGCCGAAGGTGTCGGACCCGGCCCAGCCATTGAGGGCGAAGTTGCTGAAGCTGAACGCCGGCGCTACCACGCCCATGAACACCAACAGTTCGGCGACGGCGAGCACGCACACCACCAGCTCGAAGGTGGCCGCGAGTTTCACCCCGAGAATATTCAGGCCCATGAAGACGATATAGGCACCGACGGCCGCGTGTTTGGGGTCGAGTGCCGGAAACTGCACATTCAGATAAGCGCCGATGGCCAAGGCTATCGCAGGCGGGGCAAAGACAAATTCGATCAACGTTGCCAGGCCGGCGATCAAGCCGCCTTTCTCACCAAAGGCGCGACGGCTGTAGGCAAATGGGCCACCCGCGTGAGGAATCGCCGTAGTCAGTTCGGTGAAGCTGAATATAAAGCAGGTGTACATGGCGGCGACCATCAGCGAGGTCACCAGAAAGCCCAGCGTGCCTGCGACGCCCCAGCCGTAGCTCCAGCCGAAGTACTCGCCGGAAATTACCAAGCCGACGGCAATGCCCCACAGATGCAGGGTGCCCAAGGTGGGTTTGAGTTGTGTGTTCATCGTGTTGCGCTCCCTGAACCGTTTGGAATGATTCAAGGTGTTGCAGCGGCCATGCCAGTGCGCCATTCATTGTCGTAAAGACGCCGAACTGTCGTCGAGGAGACGGTTTGGCGTTTGAAATCTTCTGTCATTGCACCAGTTGAGTGCAGGGGCGTTTGAGCTGCCGTCATCGCGGGCAAGCCCGGCTCCCACAGGGGGCTGCGGTTACCTGTGGGAGCCGGGCTTGCCCGCGATGAGGCGCCAACAGCCACCACCGACCTCTGTAAACCCCGCATAAACCCACTCTTTACGCCGTCTTTACGCCCGGCCCCCAGCGTCGCTCTCGTTCCTTTACGCCACTCCTGCGGACAATTGCCTCACACGCGGCAATCGCCGCAAAACGGAGAGACTTCCATGAGCGTTTTGGACGGGGTGTCACTGCTATTGGCCGTGGCGCTGTTCATTTATCTGCTGGTTGCGCTGTTACGCGCGGATCGGAACTAGGAGCAGGCTATGCACAGTTATGACTATTGGCTGATCATCGCCTTCTTTGCCGTGGTGCTGGTGCCGGCACCGTTCCTGGGAAGGTTCTATTACAAGGTGATGGAAGGCCAGCGCACCTGGCTCACGCCGGTGCTCGGCCCGGTTGAGCGCGCGTGTTATCGCCTGTCTGGCGTGGACGAACACCAGGAACAGAGCTGGCAGAAGTACACGCTGGCGCTACTGGCGTTCAATCTGGCCGGTTTCGTGTTGCTGTTCGCTGTGCTGTTGTTCCAGGAATATCTGCCACTCAACCCGCAGAAATTGCCAGGTCAGGAATGGACGCTGGCCTTCAACACCGCGGTCAGTTTCATGACCAACACCAATTGGCAGAACTACAGCGGTGAAGCCTCCCTGAGCTACCTCAGCCAGATGATTGGCCTCACCGTGCAGAACTTCGTCAGCGCCGCCACCGGCCTGGCTGTGCTGGTCGCGCTGTGCCGTGGTATCGGTCGCAAATCCACCAAGACCCTGGGCAACTTCTGGGTCGACATGACCCGCGCTACCCTCTACGGCTTGCTGCCATTGTGCCTGGTGTTCGCGCTGTTCCTGGTGTGGCAGGGCGTGCCGCAAACCTTCGCGCACTACGTGAATGCCGTGACGATGCAGGGCGTGGACCAGGTGATCCCACTCGGCCCGGCAGCCAGCCAGATTGCGATCAAGCAACTGGGCACCAATGGTGGCGGCTTCTTTGGCGTCAACTCGGCGCACCCGTTTGAGGACCCGACGGCCTGGGCCAACCTGTTCGAGCTGTCGGCAATCATCCTGATCCCGGTGGCGTTGGTGTTCACCTTCGGTCACTACGTGAAGGACCTGCGTCAGAGCCGCGCGATTCTCGGCTGCATGCTGGCGCTGTTCCTGATCGGCGGCGCGACGTCGCTATGGGCCGAGTACCAACCCAACCCGACCCTGAACAACCCGGCCGTTGAGCAAACCGCACCGCTGGAAGGCAAAGAAGCGCGCTTCGGCACCACCGGCACGGTGTTGTGGTCGGTCACCACCACGGCGGCGTCCAACGGTTCGGTCAACGGCATGCACGACAGCCTCAACCCGCTGAGCGGCATGGTGGCGCTGGTCAACATGATGGTCGGTGAAGTGATCTTCGGCGGCGTCGGTGCCGGTATGTACGGCATGTTGCTCAACGTGTTGATCGCGGTGTTCCTCGCCGGCTTGATGATCGGCCGCACCCCGGAATACCTGGGCAAGAAGCTTCAGGCCAAGGAAGTGCAATTGCTGGTGGTGACCTTGCTGGTGATGCCGGTGGGCACGCTGGTACTGGGCGCCATTGCCGCCAGCCTGCCAGGCCCGGCAGGTGCCATCAGCAACCCTGGGCCGCACGGTTTCAGCCAGTTGTTGTACGCCTACACCTCGGCCAGTGCCAACAACGGTTCGGCGTTTGGCGGCTTCAGTGGCAACACCGCGTTCCACAACCTGATGTTGGGCCTGGGCATGTTGATCGGCCGCTTCGGCTACATCCTCCCGGTACTGGCTCTGGCTGGCAGCCTGGCAATGAAAAAGACCGCTCCGATTGGCCAGAACAGCTTCCCCACGCATGGCCCGCTGTTCGTGACCCTGTTGACCGTGACCATTTTGCTGGTGGGCGGCCTGACTTTCCTGCCGACACTGGCACTGGGCCCAATCGCTGAACACCTGAGCATGGGCTTCTAAGAGGGGATATGAAAATGAATATGCCTGCAAAAAACGCCGCCCCTGTGACAACTCAGGAGTCGCCAAAAACCGCCATCTCTGCGCTATGGCGCCCGGCGCTGGGCCAGGCGTTCGTCAAGCTGGACCCGCGCCAGCTGCAACGTTCGCCGGTGATGCTGGTGGTCGAACTGACCGCCATCCTCACCACCGTGTTGTGCTTCGTGCCCGATACCAACGTGCCGACGTTCGTCGCCGTGCAGATCGCCGTGTGGCTGTGGTTCACCGTGCTGTTCGCCAACTTCGCCGAAGCCTTGGCCGAAGGTCGCGGCAAGGCCCGCGCCGACAGCCTCAAGGCTGGCAGTGAAGGCCTCAGCGCACGTCGCAAGGAGGCCGACGGCAGCTTCAAGGTCGTGCCGGCCACCAGCCTGCGCAAAGGCGACGTCGTACGCGTCGCCGCCGGAGAAATGATCCCCGGTGACGGCGAGGTCATCGAAGGCATCGCGGCGGTCAACGAAGCGGCGATCACCGGCGAATCCGCGCCGGTGATCCGCGAGTCCGGCGGCGACCGTTCGGCCGTCACCGGCAACACGCGGCTGGTGTCGGACTGGTTGCTGATCCGCATCACCGTCAACCCGGGCGAGTCCACGCTGGACCGCATGATCGCCCTGGTGGAAGGTGCCAAACGCCAGAAAACCCCCAACGAAGTCGCGCTGGATATCCTGCTGATCGGCCTGACCCTGATCTTCCTGCTGGTGGTGGTCACCCTGCAGCCGTTCGCGCACTTCGCCAATGGCAGCTTGCCCCTGGTGTTCCTGGTCGCACTGTTGGTGACGCTGATTCCTACGACCATCGGCGGCTTGTTGTCGGCCATCGGTATCGCCGGCATGGACCGTCTGGTGCGCCTCAACGTGATCGCCAAATCCGGGCGCGCGGTGGAAGCGGCGGGTGACGTGCATGTGTTGCTGCTGGATAAAACCGGCACCATCACCTTTGGCAACCGTCGCTGCGCGGCGGTGATCGCCGCGCCTGGCGTCAGTGGTCGGGATTTGGCCGAGGGTGCGCTGCTGGCCTCGCTGGCGGACGACACCGCGGAAGGCAAATCCATCGTCGAATACCTGCGCGCCTTGCACCCGCAGGCTGAGCCGACCCTGGACCAACTGACCTCGGTGCCCTTCAGTGCGGAAACGCGTTTGTCCGGTGTCGATTACGAAGGTCGTGTGTTCCGCAAAGGCGCGGTGGATTCGCTGCTGGCGTTTATCGGCCAGCAACGCCGCGACCTGCAACCGGCACTGTCGCGGGAAATCGACAAGATCGCCCAAAGTGGCGGCACCCCCTTGCTGGTGTGCGCCGACGGCAAATTGCTCGGTGCGATCCACCTCAAGGACGTGGTCAAGCCTGGCATCCGCGAACGTTTTGCCGAGCTGCGTAAACTGGGGATTCGCACCGTGATGGTGACGGGCGATAACCCGCTGACTGCTGCGGCGATTGCTGCCGAAGCCGGCGTGGACGATGTGCTGGCCGAAGCCACGCCGGAGAAAAAACTCGCGCGCATTCGCCACGAACAGAACGACGGTCGTCTGGTTGCCATGTGTGGCGACGGTGCCAACGACGCGCCGGCACTGGCCCAGGCCGACGTCGGCATGGCGATGAATGACGGCACCCAGGCGGCTCGCGAAGCGGCCAACATGGTCGACCTCGACAGCGACCCGACCAAGCTGCTGGACGTGGTGCAGATCGGCAAGGAATTGCTGGTGACCCGCGGCGCGCTGACCACGTTTTCCATCGCCAACGACGTGGCCAAATACTTCGCAATCCTGCCGGCACTGTTCGCCTCGATCTACCCGCAATTGGGCGTGCTCAACGTGATGCACTTGCAGAGCCCGCAGAGCGCGATTCTCTCGGCCATTGTGTTTAACGCGTTGATCATTGTGGTGCTGATCCCGCTGGCGCTGCGCGGTGTGCGCGTGCAGGCGGCGAGCGCGGCGGCGTTGCTGCGTCGCAACCTGCTGATCTACGGGCTGGGCGGGATCGTGGTGCCGTTCGTGGGCATCAAGGCGATCGACATGCTGCTGACCGCGCTGCACCTGGTTTGACCCGATTCCTGGGGGCGCCACGTCGGCGCCCACAGGTTGCAATGACTCACGTGAGGAATCTGAAATGTCCACCATGATCCGCCCGGCCTTGAGCCTGCTGGTACTCATGACCCTGATCACCGGCGTCGCCTACCCATTGGTGGTGACCGGTGTCGCGCAAGTCGCTTTTCCTGACCAGGCCAACGGCAGTCTGGTGCGCGATGCCGACGGCAAAGTGCGCGGTTCCAGCCTGATCGCCCAGGATTTTACCGGCGATCAGTGGTTCCATCCGCGCCCGTCGGCCGGCGCATTTGCGACGGTTTCCAGCAGCGCGAGTAACCTGGGCCCAAGCAACCCGGCGTTGGCCACGCGCGTCTTCGATGATGCCAATAAACAACTGGTGCCAGGCCAGGGGCCAGTGCCGTTGGCCTCGCTGACTACCTCTGGCAGCGGTCTTGATCCACACTTGCCTCCACCGGCGATTGCCTATCAACTGGCGCGGGTGGCAGCCGCACGAAATGTGCCGGTGGCAACCCTGCAGCGCTTGCTGGATGAGCACATCGAAAGCCCGCTGGTGGGCCCGCCGGTGGTGAATGTGCTGGCGCTGAACATGGCGCTGGAAAAGTTGTAAGTCGTGGTGCCGCCATCGCGGGCAAGCCCGGCTCCCACAGGGGAATGCACTCCAACTGTGGGAGCGAGCTTGCCCGCGATGGTGGCCTGAAGGACTCCAAATAAACACCTGAAGGAACCGCAACGCATGAGCGACTCCGGCCGCGCCGACGCCCTGTTAGCCGATCTGCCCCGGGACGGCCGTGGCCGGCTCAAAGTCTTTCTCGGCGCCGCGCCGGGCGTGGGCAAGACCTACGCCATGCTCCAGGCCGCCCACACCCAGCTGCGCCAGGGCGTGCGGCTGATCGCCGGGGTGGTCGAAACCCACGGCCGCGCCGAGACCGAGGCCTTGCTCAGCGGCTTGCCGCAGCAACCGTTGGTGCGCACCGAATACCGCGGCGTGATGCTCGAAGAAATGGACCTGGACGGCCTGCTCGCCGCCAAGCCCAAGCTGGTGCTGGTCGACGAACTGGCCCACAGCAACGCCCCCGGCAGCCGGCATGAAAAACGCTGGCAGGACATTCAGGAACTGCTCGCCGCCGGCATCAATGTGTTCACTACGGTCAACGTCCAGCACCTGGAAAGCCTCAACGATCAAGTGCGCGGGATCACCGGCGTGCAAGTGCGCGAAACCCTGCCGGACTGGGTGCTGCAAGAGGCAGACGAGTTGCTGCTGATCGACCTGCCATCGCGCGAGCTGCTGGAGCGTCTGCGCGACGGCAAGGTGTACGTGCCGGAGCAGGCCCGTGCGGCCATCGACGCGTTTTTCACCCAGACCAACCTGATGGCCCTGCGCGAACTGGCGATGCAGACCGCCGCCGCTCACGTCGATGACGACCTGGCCCAGGGCTATCGGCAACTGGGCCAGGCTGCGCCGGCGGTGCGCGGCCGCTTGCTGGTGGGCGTGGATGGCGATGCGCAGGCCGAACGCCTGGTGCGTCATGCCAGCCGCGTCGCTCAACGCCGACATTTGCCCTGGAGCCTGGTGCATATCGACAACGGCCGTGCGCGCGATGAGCAAGCGCGCCTGCGCCTGCAAAACGCCCAGCAACTGGCCGAGCGCCTTGGCGGCGAAGTGGTGTTGCTGCGCGCGGGCGAGGTGGCGAAGACGCTGATCCAGCATGCCGCCGAACGCCGCGCGAGCCTGCTGCTGGTCGGGCAGTCGCGCATGCGTTGGCGGCGTCGGTTGTTCGGCGGTGGGCTGGCGGCGCGCTTGCTGCGCAATGCGCGCGGTCTGGAAATCAACGTCCTCGACAGCGACGACATGCCCGCACCGCCGCGACTGCCGGATGTGCGCGGGTTGGTGTGGTTCGATTATGGCCTGGCAGTCGTCGCGACGATCGTGGCGGCGGCGCTGGCCTGGGCGGTTGCCAGCGTGTTGCCGCTGCCGAATATCTCGCTGGTGTTTCTCGCGGCGGTATTGCTGGTGGGCGTGCGCAGCAGCCTGGGGCCGTCGCTGGTGTGTGCGGCGCTGTCGTTTCTGACCTACGATTTTCTGTTTATTCCGCCGAATTTCTCCTTCGCCATCCAGCGTGAAGAGGACGTGTTGACGCTGCTGTTCTTTCTGCTGATGGCGGCGTTGACCGGCAACCTGGCCGCGCGCCAGCGTCGGCAGCTGCAGGCCTTGCGCGATACTCAGGAAGAGACCAGCGAACTGCTCGACCTGTCGCGCAAACTCACCGCCGCCACCGATCGCCAGGCGGTGATCAGTGCGGCGGCCCATCATCTGGAAGGCTGGAGCGATCTGGAGCTTTGCCTGGTCAATCGGGACGCGCATGGCGATTGGCAGGTCGAGACCGGTTCGCCGCTGAACCTCACAGAAGCCGAACGCGCCGCCGCCGATTGGGCCTGGCAGCACGATCAACCGGCCGGCATGGGTACCGGCACGTTGCCGTTCGGGCGCTGGTGGTGGTGGCCGCTGTCGGGCGAGGAGGGGCCGCTGGGTTTGCTCGGCGTGAGCCCCAAACCGGGCCTGGAACTGAGCGGGCAGCGTCGTCGCCTGCTCACCGCATTGAGCCAGCCGCTGGCCCAAGCGTTGGCGCGGGCGCAATTGGCGCAGGAACTTGAATCCGCGCGCTTGCATGGCGAAACCGAGCAACTGCGCAGCGCCTTGCTGGCCTCTGTGTCCCACGACCTGCGTACGCCGTTGACGTCCATGCGCGGCAGCATCGACAGCCTGTTGGCGCTCGGCGAGGCGATTCCTCTGGAGGATCGCCGCGAATTGCTTGAGGGCACCCGCGATGAAGCCGAGCGCCTGGACCGCTATATCCAGAACTTGCTGGACATGACGCGCCTGGGCCACGGTGCGCTGAAACTGGCGCGTGATTGGGTTTCGCCCGGCGATATCGTCGGCAGCGCCCTTGGCCGTTTGCGCGCGGTGCTGGCGCCGCTGCAGGTCAAGACCGACGTGCCGGCCGAGTTGCCGTTGCTGTATGTGCACGCCGCCTTGATCGAACAGGCGCTGGTCAACGTGCTGGAAAACGCCGCGCGTTTCTCACCCGCCCAAGGCCGTTTGGAGGTGAGCGCGGGCGTGGCGGATGACCAATTGTTTTTTGCGGTGGCCGATGAAGGGCCGGGGATTCCCGAAGACGAGCGCGCGAAGATTTTCGATATGTTCTACACCGCCGCCCGCGGTGATCGCGGCGGGCAGGGCACGGGCCTGGGCCTGGCGATTTGCCAGGGCATGGTTGGCGCACACGGTGGGCGTATCAGCGTCGCCGAGGGCATTGAAGGGCGGGGCACGTGCATCACCTTGTTCCTGCCGTTGCCGACTCAGCCTGGCCTGGAACGCGAGGCTTGAGCTACCCTCTTTTTTCCACGGATTTTGATTGGACACCATGAGCCAGACCGCGACGATTTTAGTCATTGATGACGAACCGCAGATTCGCAAATTCCTGCGCATCAGCCTGGCCTCCCAGGGCTACAAGGTGATCGAGGCCGGCACCGGTAACGAGGGCCTGGCCCAAGCGGCATTGAGCAAACCGGATTTGCTGGTGCTCGACCTCGGCCTGCCCGACATGGACGGCCAACACGTGCTGCGCGAGTTTCGCGAGTGGTCGACGGTGCCGGTGCTGGTGCTGTCGGTGCGCGCCAGTGAAGTGCAGAAGGTCGAAGCCCTGGATGGCGGCGCGAATGATTACGTGACCAAGCCTTTTGGCATCCAGGAATTTCTCGCCCGCGTGCGCGCGTTACTGCGCCAGGCCCCGGCGGGGGAGGCTCAGGAAGCGGCCTTGAGTTTTGGTCCGCTGACGGTGGACCTGGCCTATCGCCGCGTGCTGCTGGACGGTGCCGAAGTGGCGCTGACCCGCAAGGAGTACGCGGTACTGGCGCAACTGGCGCGGCATCCGGGGCGGGTAATCACCCAGCAACAACTGCTCAAGGATATCTGGGGGCCGACCCACACTGAAGACAGTCACTACCTGCGCATTGTGGTGGGGCATTTGCGGCAGAAGTTGGCGGATGACCCGACTCAGCCGAGGTTTATCGTGACCGAGGCGGGGGTGGGGTATCGGTTGTTGAATGCCTGAGTTTGGCGGCGCCCGTGCAGGCCTCATCGCAGGCAAGCCAGCTCCCACCATTGAATGTGTTCACAGATCAGAATGTGGGAGCGGGCTTGCCCGCGATAGGGCCATCAGCCACAGCACACATTTCAACCCTGCTCACTCTCATACTTGTCCAACGTATCCCTGGCAATTTCCCGCCCCAAAGCGATCAACTCCGGAGCTTTGTAAAACTCGAAAAACCGGCACACGCGCTTTGGCACGTTGATCAGCACATCCGGCGGGTAACCGGCGATCTTGTACTGCGCCAGCGATGTCTGCATCACCTCGAAACTCTGGTTGATCAGGTCCAGCAGGGACGCCGGGCCGACGTTGTCGATGATGAACGAACCGGTCGCCGACTTTGGCGCCCCGGCTTTCTCCGGCGCCGCCGCGGGTTGCTGGGATTCTGGTTCGGCCGATTCCAGCCATGGGTTGATCTCAGCTGTCTGAGCGTGCAAAGCCTCCTGCTCAAGCTTCATTAACTGTTCAGCTTGTTTGCGGCGAAACGGCAGGTGTGAACCCAACGACTTGGCCAAGCTGTTGAAGCGACTCTTGAACGCCGGCGGACGCTGGATCACGGGCAGTTGGTAATGTTTTTGGTTGGTGGCGTTGAGGTTGACCGCGATGATCAAGTCGCAGTGGCTCGACACCACCGGCACGATCGGCAACGGGTTGAGCAGGCCGCCGTCCACCAGCATACGGTTGCCCTGCATCACGGGCGTGAACAGGCTTGGAATCGCCGCGGAGGCGCGCATGGCCTGGTGCAGGCAACCTTCCTGAAACCAGATTTCCTGCTGGTTGGTCAGGTCGGTCGCGACGGCGGTGTAGGGAATGCGCAGTTCTTCGATGTTGATCTCGCCGACGATCTTGCGGATCTGGCCGAAGACTTTTTCGCCACGAATCGCACCCAGGCGAAAGCTTACGTCGACCAGGCGCAGTACATCGAGGTAGTCGAGGCTTTCGATCCAGTTGCGGTACTCGTCAAGCTTGCCCGCCGCATAGATCCCACCCACCACGGCGCCCATGGAGCAACCGGCGATACAGGCAATGTCGTAGCCGCGCCGTTCGATCTCCTCGATCACGCCGATATGGGCATAACCTCGGGCTCCACCGGAGCCCAGCACCAAGGCAACACGTTTCTTCATGGTCCATGTCCTTCACAAAGCAGGTGCCCACAATGCACCCATTGAGGGGCAAGCTTCAATCTTCGCCGGGGGCTGTAATATTTTTCCAGGATCAGCGCAGTGCTCGGGTATGCTCTGACGATAGGCGCTCTGATTTCAGGCTGCGAACAAGGCACTTTTCCTTGTAGGCAACGTCTACACCCTACGACTGTTTTTCTTTATTTGAGGTGTCATCGATGAAAGCCTGGATGTGTGTGCCTGTGATTGTGTTGGCCCTGGCCGGCTGTGCCGGGAAAACCGCATACCGCGACAGCTGTGGCACGCAACTGGATGCCGCGTGGCACGAGCTGGACCTGGCCAAGGCTGAAGGTTTTGCCGGCACCGTGAGCTACTCCAAGGCATTGTCCTTGTTGACTGGCGCCAAGACCCAGCAGCAATTCGAAGCGTTTGAAGGCTGCTCCAACAAGGCCGAAAAGGCGCGGTTCTATATTCGTGAGTCGCGCGCCGGACGTTAATTTCTAGCGCCAAACAGGATTTTCATCGTCAAGGGAGGAAGGCATGTCAGCTTTGGTCGATCAGTTAGTCGCTCAGGTCATTGGCCTGGAAGTAGGGTTACTGAGCTGCCAGGCTCGCCTCGCCGCCGTCACCGACGATGAAGCCCTGCATGACCTGCGCACCACCGTGCGGCGCCTGCGCAGTTTGTTGCGCCCGTTGCGCGGATTGCCGGGAGTCGAACAACTCGAATTGGCCGCCAGCACAGTCGGCCAAATGACTACGCCGCTACGCGACCGTGAGGTCCTGGCGGCGTATCTGCATCAGCACGGCTATCACCAGGCCGCTGAACGGCGCCTGCGCCTGCAACCCGACGCCTATCGCCAGGTGGCGCAGAGCCCGGAAGTGGCGCACCTGTTGCAAATTCTCGATGCGTTCCCACGCTTTATCCGGGCTTCGCAGCATCAGAAACTGCTCAAGGGCCTACGCCCGCGCATCGAGAAGCGCTTGGGCAAGCAATGGCACAAACTCGGTGATGCCCTCAAAGACCCAACCCATGATCGCCATCGCCTGCGGTTGCTGATCAAGCGTGTGCGCTACGCCGCCGAGGCCTACCCCGAACTGGACAAACTGCCTGCCAAAGCCATGTCGCGCCTCAAACAAGCCCAAGGCGCTCTGGGCGATTGGCACGACTGCTGGCAGTGGCTGGCGCAGGCCGGGCACCAAGCGGATTTGCAACCGTGCGTGTCGGTGTGGCATCGCACCATGAGCAAGGCAGAAGGCCAGGCGGATCGGGTGCTGGACAAACTCAGCGCGGATTGTTTCTAGGCCGGTCCGGTTTTTGGCCGGAATGGGCGCTGTACCTCACCGGCTCGATGGTTAAGATCCCTCATCGGTTTTCTTGATGTGAGGTCGCCATGCGCTTTAGTGATTTGCTCGACGCAGCCCGTAACAACCCGTTGGACGTGACCATCCCCGCCGAATGGGCTCAGGGCCGCGCGACCTTTGGTGGCCTGGTTGCCGCGTTGCAGTACGAAGCCCTGCGCGCCCAAGTGCTCGCAGATCGACCCCTGCGATCTTTGGCCATCACCTTTGTCGGCCCCGTTGCGCCGGATGTGCCGGCCAGTTATCAAGTCGAAGTGTTGCGCGAAGGCAAGGCCGTCAGCCAGTTGCTTGGCCGCGTGGTGCAGAACGGTGAAGTGGCGACGCTGGTGCAGGCCAGCTTTGGCGCGCCGCGTGAGTCAGTGATAGATGTCGCAAGCGAGGCGCCGCCTAGGTTCAAACACTGGGATGAATGCCAGGAACTGCCCTACATCAAGGGTGTGACACCCGAGTTCATGCGCCACTTGGCGATGCGCTGGAGCGTCGGTGGATTGCCGTTCACCGGCAATAAATCGCGCGACATGGGCGGTTGGGTGCGCCTGCGCGGGGACGTCAAGGAAGAGCCGCTGACCGAGGCGCATATCCTCGCATTGGTCGATGCCTGGCCCCCGGCCTTGCTTCCGCACCTGACCCAACCGGCGCCGGGCAGCACGCTGACCTGGACCATTGAATTTGTCCAGCCGCTGCAAGACCTGACCACCCTCGACTGGTGCCAGTACTACGTCAACATCGAACACGCCCGCGACGGCTACGGCCATGCCGCGGCCGCACTCTGGAGCCCGGCCGGCGAGTTGATCGCCATCAGCCGCCAGACCGTGGTGGTCTTCGCCTGAACCTCAGAACCGCTGGCTGCCTTGCGCTTCCAGTTTGCGACCGTGGCGCTGAAGCGCCACGCCTGCCAACACGCCGATAACGCCGACGGCAAAACTGGCCAGGCTCAGGCTGAACACGCCGGACGCCATCAACAGAAAACCGATGATCAGCAGCGGTACGGCAATTAACTGCAGCCCCAAGTTGGTCGGGTGCTGATGGGTTTCTGGGTGCGTGCGCCATTGCCAGGCGGGGAAGTTGGGGTGACGTTTGCCCATGATGATGAATCCTCTGTCCGTTGAAACAACTTGAACAAAGTTTAGATCGCGGGCGGGCGGGGCGGCGAATCAAGGCTGGCTATGGGGGCTATAGCCAACCTTGTTTGGTTTACAACTTCAACTGCCCAATCGCCTTGCTCAATTCCCCGGCCAACGTCGCCAGCTCATTGCTGGTGGTCGCTGAATCCACGGTCTGCTGCACCGTGTTTTCGGTCACATCACGAATGCTCACCACGGCGCGGTTCATCTCTTCGGCGACATGGCTTTGCTGTTCGGCGGCCACGGCGATCTGGGTGTTGCTTTCGCGCATCTGCGCCACGGCGCCGGTGATTTCGGCGAGAGCCGCGCCGGCTTCCTGGGCTTGCTGTACGCAGTCGTCGGCCTTGAACGAGCTTTCCTGCATGAAGTCCACCGCGTCGCGGGTGCCGGCCTGCAGCGCCGAGACCATGTGGGTGATTTCGTCGGTGGAGCTTTGCACGCGTTTGGCCAGGTTGCGTACTTCGTCGGCGACCACGGCGAAACCACGGCCCATTTCGCCGGCGCGGGCGGCCTCGATGGCGGCGTTGAGGGCGAGCAGGTTGGTCTGTTCGGCGATGCTGTGGATCACGCCGACCACGCCGTTGATTTTCTGGCTGTCCTCGGCGAGCTTCTGAATCATCTCGGCAGTCTGTTGCACGCCGGTGGAAAGCCCGGCAATCGAACGCTGTACCCGGCTGACCACTTCCTGGCCGCTGCCGGCGAGGGTGTCGGCGGTTTGGGACAGGTCGCGAGTGGCGCCGGCGTGCTGGGCGATGTGGTAGACGGTGGCGGTCATCTCATTGATCGCGGTAGCGGCCTGATCGGTTTCGCTTTGCTGGCCGAGCATGCCGTGTTGCACCTCGTTCATGCTGCTGGCCAGGCGCGCGGCGCCGTCGTCCAATTGCTGCGCGGTGTGTGCCACGGTGCTGACCACCCGCTGGTAGCCGGCTTGCATGGCGTTGAAGGCGCTGGCCATCTGGCCGACTTCGTCCTTGCAGGCCAGTGGTACGCGGGCCGAAAGGTCGCCGGTTTTCTCGACGTGCAGCATCACATCCTTGAGGGTGTTGAGTTGGCTGAGCAAAAAGCGGATCAGCAGTTGCGAGGCACCGAGCATCGCCAGCATCAGGATCAACACCGCCACCGCGTAGTTGGCGAAGCGTTCGCCGAACACTTGGCTCAGGCTGCGTCCGTAGGCCAGCACGGCGATCTGCTGGCCGTCGGCGCGCGCGATCACGTCGGCACCGATCAGCGGGTTTTCACCGAACAACGGCATGTGATTGAGCTCGACCCAACCGCTGGCGTTGCCCAGGGCTGACAGATCCTGATCGGCCAGCTGTGGGACTTGTCCACGGGTAAACGTCAGCCAATGCTCGCCCTTGGGCAATGGCTTGTCGGCGGGCCAGGCACTTAGCAACCGCGCCTGCGCCTGTGCCGAAGCCTGGGCGGCATCGCTGCGCGCCTGTTGCTCGAGTTGCACGGCGTAGAGCACGAGCAACAAGGTGGTGATGAAGGCGACCGCGTTGACGGCCCAGAATTTGTATTTCAGCGAGATATTGCTAAGCCAGGCACCCATGGAAGGTTTTCTCTGATAGCGGAAACAGCATTGGCAAGGTGCCATTATTGTGCCGCTACTCAGGAAGCCGGTTTTGACATGGGTCAATGCGCCGCATTAATCCACTTGAGGCAAACCAAAAAACGCGCGCGAACAGGCGGTGCTGTGTGCAGCCAAGTCTTCCAGGGTTTCGTTGCGGTGCAGGGCGACTTCGCGCAGCACTTCCGGCAAGTAGGCCGGTTCATTGCGGCCGTTTTTCGGCTTGGGCCGCAGCGTGCGCGGCAGCAGGTAGGGCGCGTCGCTTTCCAGCATCAGACGGCCACGTGGGATTTCCCTGACCAGCGGGTGCAGGTGCGTCCCACGGCGCTCGTCGCAGATCCAGCCGGTGATGCCGATATGCAAGTCGAGGTCGAGGTAGCTGAACAGCGCCGATTGTTCGCCGGTGAAGCAATGCACCACGGCGGCGCTCAGGTGGTCGCGGTAATCCTTGAGGATCTCCAGCAAGCGCTGGTTGGCGTCGCGCTCGTGAAGAAACACTGGCAGTTTCAGCTCGACGGCCAGTGCCAGGTGTTCTTCGAGGACTTTTTCCTGTTGTGGGCGCGGGGAAAAATCGCGGTTGAAATCCAACCCGCATTCGCCCACTGCACGCACGCGGCTTTCGCTGAGCAAACCCCGCAATTGCCGCGCGCTGTCGCCGTTCCAATCGCTGGCGGAGTGGGGATGAATGCCGGCGGTGCTGAACAGGCGCTGGCCGCTGTCATCGAGTTTTATGCAAAGCTCCAAAGCCTGCTCGCTGCCTTCGACACTGGTGCCAGTGAGCACCAATTGCTGCACGCCGGCGGCATAGGCACGGTCGAGAACGGCCTGGTGCCTCTCGTCGAAACTGGGGTTGGTCAGGTTGACGCCGATATCAATGAGTTGCATGGTGCTATCTCCGCCTGCGGCCGGAAAGCATATCAGAGCTGTAGATTTATAAGAAAAACGAAGAACTACAACAAGTTATAGCTGTCTTTGAACGTCGCAAGTGACATTGTGGTTGGTCGTACGCCTTCCTCCATGCCACCGTTGCGCGCCTTGCCAGCGCATAAAGCGCTCTGTTTCTGACCTCCAGCCCTTCGCCTTTCGCGAGGGTGCTGGCCAGTATTCTTTCCGGAGAGCGGATGATCCGACCCTCGGCGTTGCTTGTGTTGTGCCTGACGTTACTGCTGCCCATGGCGGCGGTCGCACGCCTGGATGGGCCGCTGGAAGTGACCAAGCCCGGCAAGGTACGCGACCTGGCGCAGATTCGCTCCAGTCGCACGCTGCGTGTGCTGGTCAACCAGAGCCGTAACAGTTCCGGTGAGGTTCAGGGCCAGGCCATCGGTGTTGAGTACCATCGCCTGCGCGCCTTCGAGCAATACCTGAACGGCCACGCCCGTGACGGGGAAGAAATCACTCTCAAAATTATCCCGAAAGCCAAGGACCAACTGCTCGGCGCGTTGGCCCGTGGTGAAGGCGACCTGGTGGCTCCCGGTGAATTGCTTGATGTGAAGGCTGCGCACAAGATCAGCACCAGCGACCCGATTGCCAGTGATGTACCGTTGTGGCTGGTTGGCGTGAAGGGTGAGCGACGCTTTACCAAGCTGGAGCAGTTGTCCGGGCGCACGCTGGCCCTGACTACCGGCAGTGCAGCGGCGGATGCGATCAATCAGGTCAACCAGCAACTGGCCCTGCACAAGCGACCGCCGGTGAAGGTGGAATGGGTCGATCCGACCTTGGCGGTGGAAGATGTATTGGAGATGGTCCAGGCCGGGATCTTCCACCTCACCATTGTCGAGAAACCCATTGCCGAACGCTGGTCGAAAATCCTGCCCAAGCTGCGCTTTGATCGGCAAGTGGCAATCAGCGAGCCGGGCGATGAGTACTGGTTTGTGCGCCAGGATGCCTCAATGCTGCGGGCCAGTATTGACCGTTTCCTCAAGACCTACCGAACCCCGGCCGACCAGGACGTGGCATTCCAGCGTATCTACCGACGCCTTTATCAAGTGCGCAATCCACTGGCTCGCGCCGACCGTCAGCGCCTGGAGAAACTGCGCCCGGTGCTGCAAAAGCATGCGCGAGAGCAGGGCATGGACTGGCTGAACCTGGCGGCGCTGGCGTTCAAGGAGTCGGCGCTGGACCCCGGCGCGCGCAACAGTGGCGGCCCGACCGGGCTGATGCAGATCACGCCTTCGGCGGCGCAGCGAGTGGGCGTCAACAATATCGAGAGTCTGGACAGTAATGTGCAAGCGGGCGCCCGGTATCTGGCGATGATCCGTCGCAAGTTCTTCGCCAGCCCCAAGCTTAACGAGCGCGAGCGTATGGCCTTCGTGCTGGCGGCTTACAATATGGGGCCGGAGCGGGTGCAAGGCATGCGGGCCGAGGCTCGGCGCCGCGGTCTGAACCCCAACCAATGGTTCTTCCAGGTCGAGCGTATTGCCATGGAGCAAGTGGGCATGGCTGGCGTCAGCTATGTTAATAGCGTGAACAAGTACTACTTGGCGTTTGATCGGGAGCGGGAGTCTCTGGAACCGTCAACGCCAAAACTTGCCTCGCGTAAATAATCGGATTTATAGATGATCATTAAGCGATTTTTGCGCTTTTATCATTGCCTTATCCGATTAATATAGCGGCCAACCCACCCCCTACCTGGAAAAGGATTAGCACTATGAGCCCACTGATCAACCGTATCCTGTCTACCCGCGCTGGTTATGGCCTGACCATCCTGCGAATTTTTGTCGGCATCATCTTCGCTGCCCATGGTTCGCAAAAACTCTTTGGCTGGTTTGGTGGCTACGGCCTGGCGGGCACTGCGCAGTATATGGAAAGCCTTGGGCTGACTCCGGGCACCTTGATGGCGGTATTGTCGGGCGGCACGGAATTCTTCGCCGGCCTGGCGTTGATCATCGGTTTGCTGGCGCGCCCGGCGGCCTTGGGCCTGACCTTCCTGTCGCTGGTGGCAATCTTCTCGGTGCATATTCATAACGGGCTGTTCATGGCCAACAACGGTTATGAATTTGCCCTCGCCTTGCTCGGCGGCTCTTTGGCGGTGCTGCTGGAAGGGGCGGGCAAATTGTCTGCCGACCGCGCCATCGCCCGCTGATACCCAGTTAAAACCCGGAAAAAGCCCGCCCTGTGCGGGCTTTTTCGTTGCTCGGGATTCTTGACACTGCCCCACCGGCTTCTCTAGGATGCTGCTCATGCGCCGATTTAAACAGCTAATTGCGGGGCGCCACTGGGCTCGATACAGCCCGACAGAGGCATGCACTCATCAAGGGTCAGGCTTCGAAATACCGCTAAAGCGCTGGTTCGGTGTTGCCTCTCACCTGCCCGCAGACTTTTGAGGCAGAGACACGACACGATGAATGCACTTCGCCCCCTCATACGCCTGGCCCCGATCACCGCGGACCTGACGCAACGCAATCCGAAAATCCTCCTGGGTGGTAAGCACCAGCCTACGCTGCTGCGTTACCTCGATGGCTGGCCGCGTCGCACCGGGCGACCTTCGGCGTTCCTGATCCAGTTTGTGGAAGATGGCGACTCCCTGGCCCGCTTTGCCGCCAACAGTTTCGACCTTGCAGTGATTCAGGCGCCCAGCGCCGCTGATGCCGATGAAGTCATCCGTCAGCTGACGCGCATTGCCCGCCAGGGACTGATCGCTCGTCGTTGAGTGCTTAAAGCAGGTTGGCGGTCACGGCTGATCGACGTCGCCGGTTGTAAAGCGACACTGTCCACGCGATAAAGCACACCAGCAGCGGTACGGCGCCGATCAGCAGCAGTTTCAGGGTTAGCTCCAGTTGATGCACCGATGCGTAAGCCTCGACCTTGAGCGCCTGTAACTCCATGGGCAGTCGCAGGCGTTCCTTGTTCAGTGCTTGCAACTGGGTATTGGTATTCACCGCTTGGGTGCCGAAGCCGGTGTCCGGCGGTTTCAAGCGTTGCCATTCGTGCTCGGTTCGCTCAAGCCGTCGTTCAAGTTCCCCTGCCTTTTGGGCGTAGGCCTGTGCAGCGGCTTCGCGCCTGTCTGAAAGCGGGTTGGGTGATTGGTTGGCCATTGCACGGGGCCGAATGCTCGCGAGAACATCAGGAGCCGCCAGGTTATCCAGGGTATTCAAGACAAACGTAACGTTGCCGTTGGCGGCTGAGCTGATGACAGAGTCCATGAGTAAATCAGTGTCGGCGACCACCACCACCTGAATGTCTGCAGCCTTTTGCAAACCAGCGGGCTGCCCGTCGACACCGTCTGGAAATGCCGAATAGGCGGGGCCGCTGAGGCGAGCCGCTATCACCTGGCGTTGGCCGACAGCAGACGGTTGATCGATTTGTGAGTCGAGTGCGCTGGCTGATGCAAAGCGCGCGGCGTCCAATAGCGCAGACTGCGTGGAGCTTTGCAGCAGCGGGGTGAGCAGCGTGCGGCTTTTCCTGAGGCGAGAAAGTGCGCCACTGCTCGAGACAATCACCGTATTCAGTTTCCACGCGCTGACGTCGTCCGCCGTCATCGCCTGGCGTGGCAGGCTCAATCTGGCCGGATGGAAGACGGTCGGCTCGCCAGCGCCGGAAGACGCGGACGAGGCATAGAGATTATCCACCAGCAGCTTGTCCGCCGGCATCTGTACGCCCCACGCGGCAAGCAGGCCGTCCAGCGTGGAGTTTGCCGGCGCGGCGTCTGCCGCGCTCTCGCTCAAAGGGTCGAGAAAGATCATCAACTTTCCGCCCCTGAGTACAAACTGTTCGATCGCGTACAGGGTTCGCTCGGGCAGTGCACGCGGGTGGACGACCATCAGTGTCCCGATCGATTCAGGCACCTGTGGAATGTTCGATGCCAGGCTTTCGAGGGTGAAGTGCTGACGCATTTTCGTCAGTAACTGCCCGGCGGACTCGTTCAACGCCAGCCCTGTCAGCACGCCAACAGTGGGTGGCGCTGGGTGCCCCAGTGTGTAGATCAAGTGGCTTATTGCATATTCGAGCACCGGCTCGTCATCCAGGCTGAATGCGTCGATACGTTGTGCGGCCTGGCCTGCACGCACGCCTATCAGACCGAGGAACCCATGGGTGTCGTCCAGCCCGAACAGGCCCGCTTTATAGGCCTCGTCTGAATAAGGCGCCGGATCAATAACGTGCAAGTTAATCCTGCCTTTGGCGGCTTTTTCGAACTCTTCAAGCAAGTCTTCCACACGCTCGCCATAGCGTTTCAACGCCTGGCTTTTTTGCGGGTCATGGCGTGAGTTGAAGTAATACAAATCCACGGGGGCCTCAAGTGAGGCGAGCAGATGCCGTGCCTGCGGCGACAACGTATGGATTTTGTGTTGTGAAAAGTCCCAACGGATATCGGGAAGGTTGTTTACCCAGACCAGATTAAAGGCCAGAAAGAGTAATGATATGACCGTAAGTGTCATACCCGTGCGAATAGCGGATCGCATGCGGTGCTTTCCTTCTCAACGGGCTTTGTAATTGAGTGTGACTGCTGTTGCCGCAAGAAAGGCAAGGATCACGCTGACGAAGTACAGGCAGTCATGGAGTGTCAGTTTGCCGTTGTCGAGAGCGCCAAAGCGTAAGATCGGGTCAAGCGCGATCAAACTGTCTACCACCCAAATAGGCGCCTGGTGCTCAAGGGCATCCAGTGCTGAAGAAAGCATGCTGACGGTAAGCAGCAAACCGAGCGTTAGTAGGAAAATAACGATGCGCCGGTGGGTCAGCGCGCAGATAAAGCATCCCACCGATAGATAACTTCCCGCGAGCAACCCGCTTGCCAGAAATTGTGACGTGATAACGGCGTTGTCCGCAGCGCCCAGGTAGTTGGCGACAACCACCAGAGGAAAGGTCAGGGCCAAGGCAATGCCACACACGACCCATGCGGCCAGAAATTTTCCCAGCACGCGTTCGACGGTCGTGATGGGCAGCGTTTTCATCATGTCGCGCATGCCAGGGTGATGTTCGTCCGACCACAGCTGCGTTGACAAGGTTGGAATCAGCAGCAGGTAGAGCCAAGGGTGTAGCTGAAAAAACACTTGTAAGTCAGCGCCGCCTTCTTCGAGCCACGGGCTCGTATTCAGCCCCAGTGCCGCGCACAGCAGCACAAACGCAGCAACACTCAAGTACGTGCCTGGCGTACGGGCATAGCTGACGAGTTGACGCTTGAAAATCACCGGCAGCAGTTTCACAGAGATACCTCATGACTCAAATGGCGAACGACTTCGTTCAGGCGCCCTGTTTCCAGTTTCAATGACGTTATGTTCCAGCCGCGGTTGGCGATCAGTGCGTTGATAGGGGGATAGATGCTGTGCCCAGGCAGGGCCAGAACGGTTACGGTGCCGGGTGTATGCCGGTCTTCTTCTATGCCTGCGACGCCGGGTAAGACGGCCAGTGCGAGTAAATCCAGAGGGGTTTCTGCGGCCAGGGTGACTGCCCGGTAGTGGCGGGATTTGCGCTGAAACTCGGACAGCGGCGTGTCAGCCACCAACTGGCCGCGCGCGATGACCAGCGCCCGCGTGCAAAGGCTGGCCAGTTCGTCGCAATGACGCGAGGCGATAATCACCGCCATTTCTTCGGTCAGGGACTGGACCAGTGTTCTGAATTTGAGCCGTTGATTCGGCGCCAGTCCGTCGCTCGGTTCATCCAGCAGAAGCAGG
Source organism: Pseudomonas sp. HT11 (assembly GCF_044875395.1). Classification (NCBI taxonomy): domain Bacteria; kingdom Pseudomonadati; phylum Pseudomonadota; class Gammaproteobacteria; order Pseudomonadales; family Pseudomonadaceae; genus Pseudomonas; species Pseudomonas sp. HT11. Next base: position 1,835,794 of record NZ_CP173217.1, read on the forward strand.
CTGGGTGTATGCAGGATGGCTTGGGCGATGGCTACCTTGCGCTTCAAACCTACGCAAAGCGCACTGATAGGAACATTGAGCACACGCGACAACTCCAGGCGCATGGCCGCTCGATCCACCCTGCTGCGTTTTTCAGCCCCGCTGAACCCTCGCACGTCGGCAATGAAATTGAGAAAGCCTTTAACGGACATCGTCTGATGGCTGAGCCCGGCCTGGAGTTGATAGCCGAGAACTTTGCGTGCTTGAAGTGGATGGGTCTGGGTGTTGAACCCATGGACGGTGATGGACCCGGAGGAGGGGTTAGCGATGCCGGAGATCAAGTTCAGCAAGGTTGTTTTGCCGGCGCCGTCTTCCCCGAACAGACCGATACACTCCTGGCGCTGAGCAAACAATGAGAAATTGTTGATTACATTACTTTTGCCCAAGTGCTTAGTCAGGCTGCTTATCTCGAGCATGTTTTTACCGATTAAGTTTGGCTGAGCGTATGGAACGTGCGTGTTGTGTATGGATGAACTTTAAAAAGGTTACGTTTAATCAATACGCTTGGGAACGCGCGGGCGAAGTTATAAGGAAACTCCTACGTCAAGCCGGATAACTTACTGAAACAATTGCGCTGTTTCGAGAATGGTTAACGGTCGGATTTTTTATCTGGCGTTTATGTAAGGTTTGCTCTTTTGTAACGAGACCTGATTATCATGATGCTTCTACGTACCCTTGTTCTTGAACGCAGTGGCCAGGACGCCCCGGTTAACGGTGCGCTGCTCTGCGGGTTTGCTGTTGCCCAGATCGACTGCAACTTTCTCGTCTATAGCCTTGATGAAGAGACTGAGCCGGGCAACTCCAGGGTTTACATCGCTGCGTTGCGTAAAAAACTTGATCGGCATTTTCTGGGCAGTATCGAGTCCAAAGAAGACCTGCAAGTGGCCATGCAAGTCTTCAAGCAAATCCTGATGGCCGCGGCAGCCTCCGGCACTAAAGCCAGCGCAGTGAACGACAGTTCGATTGCATTCCATTTTATTGATTTGAAAGGCTGCAAATTACCGCCCGCCAGGCCCGAGGATCACCATTCGATGATCATCAAGAAGGCATTGGTAATGAAGGTGATTACCTTGGGCATGTCTGCGCCTGTCTTGCCTGCGATCGAAAGTGCTTCCTTGATCGTGCCGTCCATTCGCTTCTCATCACAAATGATCCCGCCCGCCAGAACTTCAAATCTACCCACGCCCGTCGAGCCGCCGGTGCTTGAGCCTGTGGTTGCTGAGGCGTTGGATATTCCCGTCGCAACTGCGCAGAAGGTAGCGCTGGCAGAGCCCGTTGCGCAGCCGGCTCAATTGGCACCGAGTGAACCTGCGCCATTGCAGCGCCCCGTTGAAATGGAACATGCATTGATGCCTGAACTGGACAGTACGCTGACCAATCTTGCCAAGGTCGCCCAGGACCTGACGCAACAAAAAAACGCGGTCATTGAGCGAGAAAAAGTGCTTGAGCAGTGGCAGGCCCGACTGCAACAAAAACAGGGCGAACTGGATGAAAAGGATCGTCAGTTGGAGCAGCACGCGACGCAACTGCAGGAGCAGCAAGCATACGTCAGCCAAAAAGCCCAGAAGCTGGCGCTGGCGATGTCGCAGGTGTCGGGTATGCGACAACGTTTGCAGGGTGTGCTGCTTGAGTTGGATCAAACCCTGGAAGGCTAGAGTGAAGCAATGTGCTTGCCGATCTGGCTACTTTTCATAGTTCATTTATCATCACCCCCGCCAGTCGACGCCAAGGCATGATGCTGTGGCGTTTCGGCACCATTGGACATTGTCTGGGGATGCAAGCGTTTGAGTACCAAGCTGATTACCAAAGAAGGTCATGAGGCGCTAAAAAAAGAGCTGGATTATCTGTGGCGTGAAAAACGTCCGGACACCACGCGTAAAGTGACCTGGGCAGCGTCTCTGGGGGATCGCAGCGAAAATGCGGACTACCAGTACAACAAGAAGCTGCTGCGCGAAATTGACCGGCGGGTGCGTTACTTGCGCAAGCGGCTGGAAGATATGCGCGTGGTGGAATACATGCCTGAGCAGGAAGGCAAGGTGTTCTTCGGCGCCTGGGTTGATATCGAAAACGAGCAGGGCGAGACCAAGCGTTTTCGTATCGTTGGCTATGACGAGATTTATGAGCGCATGGACTACATCTCCATCGACTCACCGATGGCCCGGGCGTTGCTCCGTAAGGAGGTCGACGATGAGGCCATTGTGCAAACCCCGACCGGCGAGGTGTGCTGGTGGATTACCGGTATCGAGTATGTGAAATAAACGCTGCTGGCCCGTACTCCGAATAGCGTACGGGCCATCAATGTTTCAACCTTCGCGCAATACCGTCAGTGGGCTGGCATTCAACGCACGGCGCGTGCCGAATACGCCGGCACCGCCGATCAGCACGGCACCGATCACCGGCAGCAGCAACAGCCACGGGTGAGGGTGCCAGGCCAGGTCGAACGCGTAGCGGTACAACACCCATGTCACCAATTCCGTACCCAGCGCTGCCAGCAGACCGCTGACTGCGCCGAGCAAGCCGAACTCGATGCGGCGTGCCTTGACCAGCAACTTGCGCTCTGCACCCAGTGCACGCAGCAGCGCCCCCTGGCGAATGCGCTCATCCAGGGTGGCCTGCAAGCCGGAAAACAGCACCGCCATGCCGGCCGCCAGTACAAACAACAGTACGTATTCCACCGCCAGGGTCACTTGGGCGAGGATGCTGCGCAACTGCTCCAGCAAGGCCTCGACCTGCAGGATGGTGACGGCCGGGAATGCCCGGGACAGGTCAACGATCTGCTGATCATGGCCTGGCGCCAGGTAGAAGCTGGTCAAGTAGGTCGCGGGCAGGTCTTTCAAGGTGCCCGGTTGGAAGATCATGAAGAAGTTGGGCTGGAAGTTATCCCAGTTGATGGTCCGCAGGCTGGTGACGCGCGCTTCACGATTTTCTCCGCCGACGGTAAAGATCAGATGATCGTTGAGTTTGAGCTTCAGGCTTGCAGCGACCTTGGCTTCCACCGAAACCCCGGGGACTTCATCGCCCGGTTGCTGAGACCACCAGGAGCCGGCTGTCAGCACATTGCCCGGTGGCAGGTCGGCGGCCCAGGTCAGGCTCAAGTCACGCTGCACCGCTCGGTCGCCGCTCGAGTCTTTGCTGACAATTTCCTGCACCGCTTCGCCATTGATGCTGATCAGCCGGCCCGGCACCACGGGGTACAACGGCGCCGATTGCGCCTGTACCTCCAGGAGTCGGGCGCTGAAGGCGTCCTTGTCGGCCGGCAGGATGTTCAGGGCGAAATAGTTGGGCGCATCCTTGGGCAGCTGGTTTTGCCAGGTGTCCAGTAACTCGCCACGCAGCAGGGCGATCAAGCCCATGGACAGCAGGATAAGGCCAAACGCCAGCGACTGCCCGGCCGCCGCCAACGGATGACGCAGCAACTGCCCCAGGCCCAGACGCCAGGGCAGCGTGGCGCGAGCCAACAAGCGCCGCAGGCTTTGCAGCAACAGCAGCAGCAAGCCGCCGAGGATCAGCGCAGCTACCACGCCGCCGCCCAGCAAGGCGAAGGTCAGCACCAGGTCGAGGCTAAGGCGCCACATAATCAGGCCGAGCGCCAACAGCGCCGCGCCATACACCATCCAGGTACTGGACGGGATCGGCAGCAGGTCACGGCGCAATACCCGCAGCGGTGGTACACGCCCCAGCGCCGCCAGCGGCGGCAAGGCGAAACCGGCGAGGGCGACCAGCCCGGTGCCGATGCCTGCGACCGCCGGCAGCAGCCCGCCGGGCGGCACGTCCGCCGGCAGCAGGTCGTGCAGGAAATAGAACAGACCAAACTGCGCCAGCCAGCCAAGCAGGGCGCCGGCCAGGCTTGCCGCCACGCCCAGCACGCTCAGTTGCAGGGTGAACAGCAACATTGCTTCGCGGCGCGACAGCCCAAGGCAGCGCAACAGTGCGCTGGCATCGAAACGCCGGCTGGCGAAGCGATTGGCCGACAATGCCACCGCCACGCCGGCCAGCAAGACCGCCACCAGGCTGGCCATGTTCAGGTAGCGCTCGGCCTTGCCCAGCGCGCCGCCGATCTGCTGGTTGCCGTCTCGCGAATCCTGCAGGCGCTGGTTGGCGGCGAGGCCCGGCTTGACCAGGTCGCGATAGGTTTGCAGCGCCGTGCTGCCTTGAGGCGCGCGCCACAGTTCACGGTAACTCACGCGGCTACCGGGCTGCACCACGCCGGTGGCATCGAGGTCGGCAAGGTTGATCATGACGCGGGGTGTAAGGCTGTAGAAGTTACCGGCGCGGTCTGGCTCGTAGGTCAGTATGCGCGTCAGTCGCAGGGTCTTCATGCCGACATCGATGCTGTCGCCGACTTTCAGGTCCAGCGCCGTCAGCAGCCTTGCTTCCACCCAGGCCTCACCGGGCTTGGGTCCACCGCCAGGAGTTTCAGTGCCGAACGGTTCTGCCGCACTTTTGAGCTCGCCACGCAGCGGGTACTGCTCGTTGACCGCCTTGATGCTGGAAAGCTGAATGCCATTATCCGTGGCGATGACGCTGGAAAACTCAACGATGCGGGCATGATCCAGGCCCAGTTCAGTCCCGGACTTGATTTGTTCGGGACGGGCTGGCGAGCTGCCTTCAAGCACCAGGTCGGCGCCGAGGAACTCGGTGGCACGCAACAGCATGGCGCCATTGAGACGCGCACCGAAGTAGCCGATGGCAGTGCTGGCCGCCACGGCCACCACCAGCGCGAAGAACAATACGCGCAACTCGCCGGCGCGGGCATCGCGCAGCAATTGACGCATGGCAAGGCTGAACAGGCGCAACAGCGGCAAACGGGCCATCAAGGCTCCAGGGGCGCGACCATCAGGCCGGCTTCAAGGCGGATCAGGCGTCGGCAACGGTGGGCCAGGCGCTCGTCGTGGGTGACGAGTACCAGGGTCGTGCCGCTTTCTTTATTAAGTTCGAACAGCAGGTCGCTGATGCGTTCGCCGGTGTGGCTGTCGAGGTTGCCGGTGGGTTCGTCGGCAAACAGCACATCCGGTTCGGCGGCGAAGGCTCGGGCGATGGCAACCCGTTGTTGCTCGCCACCGGAAAGCTGGCGCGGCGAGTGGGTCAGCCGCTGGCCCAGGCCGACGCGCTCGAGCAGGTGTTTGGCGCGCTCGCGGGCGTCCTTGCGGCCGTCCAGCTCCAGCGGCAGCATGACGTTTTCCAGGGCATTGAGACTGTCGAGCAGCTGGAATGACTGGAAGACGAAGCCGACGTGCTCGGCGCGGATGCGTGCGCGTTGGTCTTCATCCAGGGTGCTCAAGGCTTGGCCTGCCAGTGTGACTTCGCCACTGCTGGGCAGATCGAGGCCGGCCAACAGGCCCAGGAGGGTGGATTTGCCGGAGCCGGAGCTGCCGACGATAGCCAGGCTATCGCCCTTGTTCAGTTCCAGGCTAAGTTCGTGCAGGATAGTCAGTTCACCTTCCGCGCTGGGAACCACTTTGCTAAGGTTTCGCGCGGTGAGAATGCTTGCGCCCATGGAGAATCCGATGCGAATGTGGTTTTTGAGTGCTGGCCTGGCCTTGATGTGCATGGCCCAGAACGCAGCGGCGGGTACAGTCCTGATCGTTGGCGATAGTATCAGTGCCGGTTTCGGCCTGGATACCAGCAAAGGGTGGGTGGCCTTGCTGCAGCAGCGGCTCAAGCAGGAAGGTTTTGACGACAAAGTGGTCAATGCGTCCATCAGCGGCGACACCAGCGCAGGTGGCCTCGCGCGGCTGCCGGCGGCGCTTGCAGAGCATAAGCCGGACCTGGTGATTCTCGAGCTGGGCGGTAACGACGGCCTGCGCGGTCAGCCGCCAGCGCAATTGAAACAAAATCTTGCGTCGATGATTGACCAGTCCAAGGCCGGCGGCGCCAAGGTGCTGCTGCTGGGCATGCAACTGCCGCCCAACTACGGTCCCAAATACACCACGGCGTTTGCCGAAGTGTATGGCGCCTTGGCCAAGGAAAAAAGTATCCCGCTGGTGCCGTTTTTCCTTGAAGGTGTGGGCGGCCATCCGGAGTTGATGCAGGCCGATCAGCTGCACCCGGCGGTCGGTGCCCAGGGCAAGTTGCTGGAAAATGTCTGGCCAACGCTAAAACCGCTGCTATGACGCTTTTATACCGGCAGGCTTTCGGCTAAGGTGGCGCCCCCCCGATCTGGAGCCCCCGATGTCGCGCCCTGCCTGGTCCCTGTTCAATTACCAACTGATCGAGCCTGACGAGCAGCTGGACCTGTTCGCCTGCCAGGAAGTTCGGGTGCATCTGGTCGCGCGGCAATTGGAGCTGGGCGGCTCGATCGATCGCACGCTTTGCGGGACTTTATTGCCCGCACAACCGCGTTGGTCATCTGTCGACCGCTCGATCTTTCAAGACCAGCGACTGTGCCCCCTGTGCCGAGCCATCCTCGAATCGCAGAAGCGTGGCACACCGCCGATCTGGCCGGAGCTGCGTTTCGAGCTGTAAAGGCTTGCGCACGGTCGCAGGCCCTCTGCCTTCCCCTCAGACACCCGTGTACAATCAGTTTTTTCCTACCCGTCGTTCTGCGAAGGATTTTCCGGATGTTGTCGCGCCTTTCCGTCGTTTCCTGCTGCCTGTCCCTCGCTGCGCTCTGTGCAGCCGGTTCGGCATCAGCGCTGCAGTTGCCCTTGCCGCCGCCCGGTGAAGACATTGTCGGTCAGGTTCAGGTGATCAAGGCCAAGTACGAAGACACCTTCGCCGACCTTGGCACCACCTACGACCTGGGTTATTCGGAAATGGTCGCGGCCAACCCTGGCGTCGACGCCTGGTTGCCGGGGGCCGGTACCGAGATCGTGCTGCCGACGCGTTTCATCCTGCCGCCGGGTCCTCGCGAAGGCATTGTGATCAACCTGGCGGAATACCGGCTTTACTATTACCCCAAGGGCCAGAATGTGGTTTACACGTTCCCCTTGGGCATCGGCCGTGAAGGCTGGGGTTCGCCGGTCGCGCACACCACCATCACCGGCAAGATCCCCAACCCGACCTGGACGCCGCCCGCGTCGATCAAGGCCGAGCATGCTGCCAATGGTGACCCGCTGCCTAACGTGGTGCCTGCCGGTCCGGACAACCCACTGGGCCCGTTCAAGTTCACCCTGGGCACGCCGGGTTATTTGATTCACGGCTCCAACATGAAGTTTGGTATCGGCACGCGTACAAGCCACGGCTGCTTCCGCATGTTCAACAACAATGTGCTGGAGATGGCCGACATGGTGCCGGTCGGCACATCGGTGCGCATCATCAATGATGCCTACAAGTTCGGCAGCAGTGGCGGCAAGGTCTACCTTGAGGCGCATACACCGCTGAACGATGACGGCACGCCGTCCGTGGTCGACAAGCACACGGCGGTCATCAATGCCCTGCTCAAGCGCGAAGACCTGGCCAATAACCTGCGGGTGAACTGGGATCAGGTGCGCGATGTGGTGGCGGCCGAAGACGGTCTGCCAACGGAGATTGGTGTACCGGGCGCCACTGCGCCGGTGGCGTCCAGCACGCCGGTCGATCTGCAGCAGTAAGCCTGCTCGATCCCTGGCCCGCCTCAGCCTTGCGCTGCGGCGGGCTTTTTATTGCGCGGGCTTCAGGGCCGAATCCCGGGCAATAAAAAGCCGACCCAAGAATGGATCGGCTTGATAACAACCCCGAAGGATTATTACTTGCGGCTTGCTTTTTCAAGCATGCGCAGAGCGCGCTCGTTAGCTTCGTCAGCAGTCTGTTGTGCTTTTTGAGCAGCAGCCAGAGCTTCATCAGCTTTACGGTAGGCTTCGTCTGCACGAGCCTGGGAGCGAGCTGCTGCGTCTTCAGTTGCAGTCAGACGAGCTTCGGTTTCTTTGGAGACGCTGCTGCAACCGGTAGCCAGAACTGCGGCCAGAGCCAGAGCAGAGAATTTCAGAACGTTGTTCATCGTGTTCCCCTTCAAGGACTTTCTATTAAATGGCTACTTTCTCAGAGTGAGCGGATAGCCGGCGTACATACTACTCATTACTTGTAGTAAGTAAACTGACGTAGCGCAAGAAGCAAAAAAAATTCTTGCGCCGAATCTGTTTTGGCTAATCTTTAGGAGGTTTGTATAAAAACCCTCCAGATTTTTTCATTTCCCTGGGAACTCGATCCAGGCTGAGAGGTCCGGCCCGCATGTGCCGGGTCCGGTAAACAGGTAAAGATTTATATATCGAGGTTGACACTTTTTTTCAGTGGGCCGTTACCGCCTCGCGCATCTTTTGCGTATGTAGAGGTGACTTTAAGAGCGGCAGTTCGTCTCAAGATTCAACTGCCGGCAATGTTCAGGCTATCGATCACTGATTGATCGAGGCCCTTTCTGTAACCGCCAGCGGCAAGGGATGACGAGTGCGCCTTGAGCTATTGCAGCATTGGTGACTACTATTCCCTACGTGCTGGTTGTGAGCGCTATAGGTTTTCTCGTTGTCGAAACCGGCACGGGGTGGCGTAGATGTTCCTTCGCCGGAAAAACATCGGTAAGGTAGGGGTCAAAATCCAAGACCCGCGAGGAGTAGTGATGAGCGAGGCGTTGTCCATCCACCATGACCAGGCAGGTCATCAGTTCGAGACCAATGTGGACGGTCATCGTGCCTATCTGACCTATATGGACCTCGGTAAACAGACCCTGGATATCTATCGCACCTTCGTGCCCAACGCGTTGCGGGGCCGTGGCATTGCTGCGGCGTTGACCGAAGAAGCGTTGAAGTTCGCCGAAGAGGCCGGCTACACGGTGATCCCCTCGTGCTCTTATGTAGAGCGCTACATGGAGCGCCACCAGCGCCATGCCGCGAAGCTGTAACTGAGCGACCGCACCACGAAAAACGCCGGGCTAAGCCCGGCGTTTTTGTGTGCGCGATTCAGCGGTTCAAGTGCGTTTGCGTTTCGGCAATACGTCCTTGAGCTTGGCGTGCATGCTGCGCAGGGTGGTTTCGGTGGCGGACCAGTCGATGCAGGCATCGGTGATCGACACGCCGTACTGCAAGTCGGCCAGGTCTTTTGGAATGGCCTGGCAACCCCAGTTCAGATGGCTCTCGACCATCAGGCCGATAATCGACTGGTTGCCTTCGAGGATCTGGTTGGCGACGTTTTCCATTACCAGTGGCTGCAGGGCCGGGTCCTTGTTGGAGTTGGCGTGGCTGCAGTCGACCATGATGTTCGGCTTGATGTTGGCCTTGTTCAGCGCCTGCTCGCACAGCGCAACGCTGACCGAATCATAGTTGGGTTTGCCGTTGCCGCCGCGCAAGACCACGTGACCATAGGCGTTGCCCTTGGTGGTGACGATGGACACGCCACCTTCCTGGTTGATCCCCAGGAAGCGGTGCGGGCTGGACACCGATTGCAGCGCGTTGATCGCGACGGTCAGGCCGCCATCGGTGCCGTTTTTGAAACCCACGGCCGAAGACAGGCCGGACGCCATTTCGCGGTGAGTCTGGGATTCGGTGGTGCGCGCGCCGATGGCCGACCAGCTGATCAGGTCCTGCAGGTACTGCGGGGAGATCGGGTCGAGGGCTTCGGTGGCGGTGGGCAGGCCCATTTCGGCCAGGTCCAGCAGCAATTGACGACCGATGTGCAAGCCGTCCTGAATCTTGAACGAGTCGTCCAGGTACGGGTCGTTGATCAAACCTTTCCAGCCGACGGTAGTGCGCGGTTTCTCGAAGTAGACGCGCATCACCAGGTACAAGGTGTCGGACACTTCAGCCGCGAGCACTTTGAGGCGCTCGGCGTATTCGTGGGCAGCCTTGAGGTCGTGGATCGAGCAAGGGCCGATCACCACAAAGAGGCGGTGGTCGGTGCCGTCGAGAATGTCACGGATGACTTCGCGGCCCTTGGTGACGGTCTGCAGGGCAGCGTCGCTCAAAGGGATTTCGCGCTTGAGCTGATCGGGCGTGATCAGGGTCTCGTTGGATTCGACGTTAAGGTCATTGATCGGTAAATCAGCCATCGTGTTACTCGTCAGGGTCACGGGTGCCGGCCGCCAGCCATCCCCGTGCGGCGGAGCACAGCATGATTTGAATGCAGGGGGGAGGAACCTTAGCGCGTAACACGGGCCCGCGACAATGGGCAAAACCGGCTTTAATCCAGCGCCGGCGCCACAAAAGTCTCGCGGGAGAACTCACCGGCATGGCGCGAGACCCACTCGCGAGCCATGGCTTCGAGTTGCGCAGGCGTCGGCTCGGCGTCTTCATGCAAGCGGCAGTAGCGTTCGATCTGGCACACTTGCTCGCCCATTCGCGCACCGAACAAGGCGTGCTCATCGGTAAAAGAGATGCCGATGCGATAGCCTTTTTCAAGCTTGCGACACCAGGCTACATAGCCCGGATAACGGGCGCTGGCGCCCAGGGAGGGGATGCGCAGATCAACCGCCGTACCCTGGCGCCAGGCACGCGGGCAATTGCAGGCGACGCCGCCCAGGCCGATAGTGTGCAGGCGTTGGCGGGGAATGGCAGGAGCGGGGCGTTGGATTAACTCGACAGCGACATCATCAGGGTGAGGTAAAAAACGACCCATGTACACGGACTCCGAGCACCGTCCAGTTGACGGCGGTGGCAGCAGTATAGTGAAGGAACTGGAATTGACCGACCTGGATATTGACCAGCAGCTGCTGGGATTGCCAGGTATTTCGCTGGTGGTATTTACCAGTGTCGGTTGTTCCAGTTGCCGCTGGGCACGCCAGCAGCTGCCCGGCTGGCGTTTGCCGGTCGACCGCGTGTGCTGGGTGGATGCCGGGCACAACGGCGGTGCGGTCGAGCGCTACCAGATCTTTCATTTGCCCGCGTTGTTCCTCGTGTGCGAGGGTCAATTTCTTGGGCAGTTGCACACCCGTCTTGCACTTGCCGACCTCACCGAGGCAGTGAATCAAGCACTTACCCGCACGCCAGAGGATTTGCCATGACCGCAGTTGCATCCCCGTCGCCACGCATTGGCATTATCGGCACCGGTGCTATCGGTGGGTTCTACGGCGTGATGCTGGCGCGTGCCGGGTTCGACGTGCACTTCCTGTTGCGCAGCGAATACGCGGCGGTCAGCGAGCACGGCCTGCACCTCAACAGTACGCTGCATGGCAAGTTGCACCTGCACCCGGTGCAGGCCTACGCCCGCGCTGCGGACATGCCGGCGTGCGACTGGCTGCTGGTGGGCACCAAATCCACCGGCAATGTGGACCTCGCGCCGACCATCGCCCAGGTCGCCGCCCCGGACGCCAAGGTGGTGCTGTTGCAAAACGGCCTCGACGTCGAGGACAGCCTGCGCGAACACCTGCCGCCGTCGCTGCACTTGCTGGGCGGCCTGTGCTACATCGGCGTACACCGCTCTGCGCCGGGCGTCGTCGAGCATCAGGCGTTGGGCCGGGTCAATCTTGGTTACCACAGCGGCACAGCGGCCAACGATGAATCGCGCCAGCAGGCGATTGTCGAAGAGGGCGCCGCGCTGTTTCACCAGGCCGGTATCGACTCCCAGGCCATGGCCAATGTGCACCAGGCTCGCTGGCACAAGCTGGTGTGGAATGTGCCGTATAACGGCCTCTCCGTGTTGCTGGGCACTGGCACCACCGCGCTGATGGCTGATGAATCGAGCCGCGAGTTGATCCAGGCATTGATGGCTGAAGTGGTCAAAGGCGCGCATGCCTGCGGTCATGAAATCCCTGCCAGTTACGCTGAGCAGATGTTCGCCATGACCGAAACCATGGACGACTACCTGCCCAGCATGTATCACGACCATGTGCACAAACGTCCGCTGGAACTGGCGGCGATCTACGCCCGGCCATTGGCCGCAGCAAAAGCGGCGGGTTGCGAATTGCCACGCATGCAGGCGCTTTACCAGGCCTTGAGTTTTATTGATCGGCACAACCGCTGATTCGGGGGAACACCATGGCGAAGGGATTGGGCGACAAACTGGTGCTGGCGATTTCATCGCGTGCACTGTTCGACCTGAGTGACAGTCACAAGGTCTACCTGGCCGAAGGGGTAGAGGCTTACCGCAAGTACCAGATCGAGCACGAGGAAGAAACCCTCGAGCCCGGCGATGCCTTCCCTTTGGTCAAGAAGCTCTTGAGCCTTAACGCCAGCCTGGGCCGGGCCCGCGTCGAAGTGGTGCTGGTGTCGCGCAACAGTGCCGACACCGGCTTGCGCGTGTTCAATTCGATCCAGCATTACGGCCTGGATATTTCCCGTGCCGCGTTCGTCGGCGGGCGCAGTCCCTATCCTTACCTGGCCGCATTTGGCTGCCACCTGTTTCTGTCGACCCATGCCGAAGATGTGCGCAGTGCACTGGATGCCGGGTTTGCCGCGGCGACGATTCTGTCGGGCGGCCCGCATCGGGCCTCGAGTGAAGAATTGCGGATTGCGTTCGACGGTGATGCGGTGCTGTTTTCCGATGAGTCCGAGCGTGTCTATCAATCAGGCGGGCTGGAGGCGTTTCTGGCCAACGAGCGCGAGTCGGCGCGCCAACCGTTGCACGGTGGTCCGTTCAAGGGGTTCCTGGCGGCGCTTAACGTGTTGCAGAGCGAGTTCGCAGACGAGGCATGCCCGATTCGCACAGCGTTGGTCACCGCGCGTTCGGCGCCGTCCCACGAGCGGGTGATTCGCACCCTGCGCGAATGGGATATCCGTCTGGACGAGTCGTTGTTCCTCGGGGGGCTGGAGAAATCCGCGTTTCTGGAGGCGTTCGCCGCCGATGTGTTTTTCGATGACCAGGCCGGTCATTGCGAGAAGGCCAGGGAGGTGGTGGCCACCGGGCATGTGCCCCACGGCATCAGCAATGAGTTGAAAATCCACACCGAGAGCTGAGCCCCAGTCCCGCAGGCGCTGCTAAGCTCATTCAATCCCCGCCATCCTGGCCGTCCAGGAGGTTCTATGATTCGTTCGATGCTGTACGCCACGGACCTCGGTCTGTATGCGCCCTATGTCATGCAGCATGCGCTGGCACTGGCCCGAACGTTCAAGGCGGATTTGTATGTGATTCATGTGGTCGAGCCGATCGGGCTGTTCGCCGAATCGGTGTTGCAAAGCTACCTTGATGAGAAAGCCCTGAACGAATGGCAGAGCCAGGGGCTGACCACGGTGATGGCAACCATCGAGCAGCGGGTGCTGGACAGTTTTCGCGAGGAGCTGGGGGAAGGGGAGCAGGACCTGAAATTGATTCGCTCGGTGCGCGTGATCCAGGGCGACCCGTGCGAGGTGATTCTCGACCAGCTGCGAAAACTTTCCGTCGACTTGTTGATCGTAGGAAGTCACAGCCACGCAACGGCCGCTGCCACGCCGCTGGGGCGCACGGCCGCCAGGGTGCTGCAATTGGCGACGGTGCCGGTTTATATGGTGCCCTCGCTGCAGCGCCGGCGCAGTGACGATGCCTGATCGGTAAAAACGATAAAAAGTTCTAGATTTATCCGTCTAACCTTTAATATAGTTATATACCGTCGCTGATACCCGTGGCGTCTATCTGCTTTGAGGGACACATATGAAGCTTCAACAACTGCGCTACATCTGGGAAGTGGCGCACCACGACCTCAACGTTTCCGCTACCGCTCAAAGCCTTTACACCTCGCAACCCGGTATCAGCAAGCAGATCCGCCTGCTCGAAGACGAGCTGGGCGTCGAAGTGTTCGCGCGCAGCGGCAAGCACTTGACCCGCGTCACCCCGGCCGGCGAGCGCATCATCACCACCGCCGGCGAGATCCTGCGCAAAGTCGAAAGCATCAAGCAGATTGCCCAGGAATTCTCCAACGAGAAAAAAGGCACCCTGTCGATCGCCACCACGCACACCCAGGCGCGTTATGCCTTGCCGCCGGTGATCCGCGATTTCATCAAGCAATACCCGGACGTCGCCCTGCACATGCACCAGGGTTCGCCGATGCAGATCGCCGAGATGGCCGCTGACGGCACCGTCGATTTCGCCATCGCCACCGAAGCCCTCGAGCTGTTCGGCGACCTGGTGATGATGCCGTGCTACCGCTGGAACCGTTGCGTGGTCGTGCCCCAGGGTCACCCGTTGGCCAAGCTGCCGAAGTTGACCCTCGAAGCCCTGGCCGAATACCCGATCGTGACTTACGTGTTCGGTTTCACTGGCCGCTCCAAGCTCGACGAAGCCTTCAGCCATCGCGGCCTTACGCCGAAAGTGGTGTTTACCGCAGCCGACGCCGACGTGATCAAGACTTACGTCCGACTGGGCCTGGGCGTGGGTATCGTGGCCAAGATGGCGGTCGATACCAACCTCGACAAAGACCTGGTGGTGCTCGACGCCAGCGAGCTGTTCGAGTCCAGCGTGACCAAGATCGGTTTCCGTCGTGGCACGTTCCTGCGTGGCTTCATGTGCGACTTCATCGAGAAATTCGCGCCGCACCTGACCCGTGAAGTCATGGCCAAGGCGATCCAGTGCCACAACAAGCAAGAACTGGAAGAGCTGTTTGACGGCGTAGAATTGCCCGTCCACTGAGTGGCTTATCGGGCCTCGGTAACCGTGAAGTGTTGCCGGGCGCCCGCCACCAGAATCTCCACCTCATCACCCTCGAACTTGCCCAGCAGGCTTTTGCCCAGCGGCGAGCGCGGGGTGATGACAGTCACCGGTTGCCCCACTACGTCGACTTTCAAGCCCGCCGCATCCGGCGCCAGGAACAGCCACTGCTGGCGACCGTTCTCGTCTTCCAAACCCAGTAGCGCGCCGACTTCTATGCCGCGCTGATCGTCGTAAGCACGCAACTGCAGGTTCTGGCACAGCGCCAGCGATTGCTTGATTTCTTCGACGCGCTTGGCTTGCCCGGCCGCGAGGTAAGACGCCTCCAGCCCCAGCGTGTCGTATTTGTTCTCGGCGATGTTCTCTTCGTGGGTCGCGGTCTCGTAGGCGGTCTGCGCGGCGCGCTGGGCAATGTCGAGGTCGACGGTGAGTTTTTCCAGGATCAACTGGAGGACGGCGTGCTTATTCATGGGCATCAATCGCAGAATTGCAGGACATTCGCCTTGCTCTTTTCATTGGGCGCGTTCTGGTCCTGTTGCAGCCAGAACTGGCATTTGGGGTTGGACAGGTTGCGCGCGTTGTTGCGCGCCTGGTCCAGGGTTTGCTGTTGTTCCTGCTTGCGAAGGTTTTCCTGGTACTGCTCGAACATACGGTTCGGCGGCTCTGGCGCAACAACGCTGGCGGACTTGCCCAGTTGCTGGACGGCCTGCGCCACCGGCGCCAGGCTTTGCGGGAACACGTAGCGCGACGCCAGCCAGGTGGTCAGCACAATGGCGATAAACCCCAGCCACAGGCCGAACGCCACTGCGATACTGAGCTTGAACAGCGACAACGAACGATCAGACATAGTGGCCTCCTGGCGGGCATTTGCGGCGTGGCGGCGATTGTCGCACAGCCACTGTGCAGAATAATCGCGATCAAGCCTTCTGCATCGGCGCATTTATGCGGACAATCGAGCCTTTGAGTGTTGGAGCCCGGAATGAAAGCCCGCTGGGATATTTTTTGCAGCGTCGTCGACAACTACGGCGACATCGGCGTGACCTGGCGCCTGGCCCGGCAATTGGTGGTGGAGCACGCCTGCGACGTGCGCTTGTGGGTCGATGACTTGCGTGCTTTTGAACGCATGTGCCCAGAGATTGATGTGCAACTGAACCAGCAATGGCTGGAGGGCGTAGAGGTGTGCCATTGGCCGGCACAATGGCGCGACTCGCCTTGCGCCGATGTCGTGATCGCAGCCTTTGCCTGCCAGTTGCCACCTGAGTACATGGAAGCCATGGCCGCGCGCGACCGCACGCCGTTGTGGATGAACCTGGACTACCTCAGCGCTGAAGACTGGGTGGTGGGTTGCCATCGCCTGCCGTCGGTGAAGTTCAAGGGCGTACAGAAGTATTTCTTCTTTCCTGGCTTTCGGCCGGGCACTGGCGGGCTTTTACGCGAAGGCGGCTTGCTGGAGCAGCGTCAGGCTTTTCAAGAGGATCGCGCCGCACAGCGACAATTCCTGCAAGCGCTGGGCGTATTTCCGGCAGATGGCGCGCGTTTGATGTCGCTGTTTGCCTACGAAAACGCCGGGCTCGCCCGTTGGCTGGACGTGCTGGCGACGGACGGGCGTGCCACTCATCTGTTGGTGCCGGAAGGCCGCATCCTTGGCGATGTGCAGCGCTGGCTCGGCGTGGAAGGGCTGTCGGTGGGGGCGGTGCATCAGCGCGATGCCCTGACGGTGCAGGTATTGCCGTTCGTACGCCAGGAGCAATATGACCGCCTGCTGTGGTGCTGCGACTTCAACGCCGTGCGCGGCGAAGACTCGTTCGTACGCGCCCAATGGGCCGGTCGGCCGATGCTGTGGCACATCTATCGCCAGGACGAAGACATCCATCTGGACAAGCTCGATGCCTTCCTGCAGCTGTACACCGGCGCCTTATCGCCCGCCGCCAAGGCAGCGGTGGTTGCCCTTTGGCAAGCCTGGAACGCTGATGGCGATATGGCACAACCGTGGAAAATGCTGCTGGAGCATTGGCCAGAGGTGTGTCAGAACGCCCAGGCGTGGTGTCTGGAACAAGGCTTGCAGGCTGATCTTGCGACGGCGCTGGTACAGTTTTATGAAAGTTGGATATGATACGCGACCTTGATTTTTGTAAATCCCATCCAAATTTCGGATATACGCAATGAAAACTGGTAAAGAACTGAAACCCGGTACAGTGATCCGTCTCGAAAACGACCCTTGGCTGGTTCAGAAAGCTGAGTTCACCAAGTCTGGTCGTAACAGCGCAATCATGAAGACCAAGCTGAAGAACCTGCTGACCGGTTACAAGACCGAGATCGTTTACAGCGCCGACGACAAACTGGACGACGTGATCCTCGACCGCAAAGAAGCGACCCTGTCCTTCATCAGCGGCGACACCTACACGTTCATGGACACCACCGACTACACCATGTACGAGCTGAACGCTGAAGATATCGAAGCTGTTCTGCCGTTCGTTGAAGAAGGCATGGAAGACGTCTGCGAAGCGATCTTCTTCGAAGACCGCCTGGTTTCCGTAGAGCTGCCGACCACTATCGTGCGTAAAGTTGCCTACACCGAAGGTTCCGCTCGCGGCGACACGTCGGGCAAGGTCATGAAGCCTGCCAAACTGGCTAACGGTACCGAGCTGCAAGTGGCTGATTTCATCGAAATCGACGACCTGATCGAGATCGACACCCGTGAAGGTGGTTCGTACAAAGGTCGCGCCAAGAAGTAATTCTGGCCCCGCCGATACGAAAAAAAGCCCGACCTTGAGTCGGGCTTTTTCATGGGCGCCTGTTTAGTTCAGGTGTTGCTTGAGCGCTTGCGAGGCCTGCTGCAAGGCTGAACGGACTTCCGGCACCTAGGGTCGCGCCTTAGGCCTGGTTGATCGCCACCGGGTAATGCGCTTGCGGCGAACGCGGTGTTGATCGACAGCGCGAGCAGGGTGCCGAGGGCTTTACCCATTATGTTCATGGCCTTCTCCAGTGGCGGCAAAGGGCATCAGACAGTCACGTGCAGGCGCACATCGACGTTGCCACGGGTGGCGTTGGAGTACGGGCAGACTTGGTGAGCCGCGTCGACCAGGCTTTGCGCATCATCCTGCGCCAGGCCCGGCAGGCTCACGTGCAGGTCGATGTCCAGGCCGAAACCGCCGGGGATTTGACCGATGCCGACGTGGGCAGTGATCGAAGCGTCATCCGGGATTTTGCGTTTGGTCTGGCTGGCGACGAACTTCAGTGCGCCGATGAAGCAGGCCGAGTAGCCGGCCGCGAACAGTTGCTCAGGGTTGGTGGCTTGGCCGCCGGCGCCGCCCAGCTCTTTGGGGGTGGAGAGTTTGACGTCGAGGATGTTGTCGCTGGAAACAGCACGACCATCACGGCCGCCGGTGGCGGTGGCTACTGCGGTATAGAGCGTTTGCATGGTGTCGTCCTCTTGGTTTTTAGCGCTAAATGTTTGCGCGCTAAGTAGTTGGTAAGGGCGAATGTATAGCGCTAATGTTTAGCGCGCAAGATAAATTTACAAAAATATTTTCCGGACGTTAGTTTCTGGCACAACCCCAAACAAATGTGGGAGCTGGCTTGCCTGCGATTAGGCAGTGTCAGCCAATGCATTCATGACTGATGTACCGCGATCGCAGGCAAGCCAGCTCCCACCTTTTTACTGCGTGAATGCCTTTAAATGGCGTCTTGCAGATTTCCCCGCAAGGCAATCAAATCACTTTGCAACTTGCGCAACTGCTCCAGCTGTAACCCGCTGGCGCCGAGGATGCACTGCGGGATGCCCATGGCTTTTTCCTGCAACGCACGGCCTGCCTGGGTCAATTCCACCACCACCACACGTTCATCTTCGCGGCTGCGGGTCCGGCTGAGCAGGCCTTCGGCCTCCAACCGTTTGAGCAGCGGCGTCAGCGAACCCGGATCGGTCAGCAGGCGAGTGCTGATTTCGCCGACGGTCAAACCATCCTCTTCCCACAGCACCATCATCGCCAGGTACTGCGGATAGGTCAGGCCGAGCGCTTGCAGTAGCGGCTTGTAGACCTTGGTCATCAGCAACGAAGTGGAGTGCAGGGCGAAACACAGCTGGTTATCCAGCATGAGGGATTCGCAAGGGTCGGGATTTTTGCGCATGACAGTGCCTCGAAAAAGCGTATATGGGCTGGAATCTAGCGATCAAACCTTTAATGCGCCAGATAATTCTGGCTATTGGGTCAGACCAAGCCGCTTTGTAATGCCAGATCCCAGGGCGGTACTGGGCTGAAGCGGGACTTGAGGTATTCCAGCAGCAGGCGGCTGCGTGCATTGGCCTGCTGTTCCAGACGCAGCGCGTAAATGCCGGTGGTTTCCGGGCTGGGCAGGCCGTTTTCGCAAAACAGCGGTAATAACTCCCCACGCACCAGGTATTCACTGGCCAGCCACGTCGGCAAATGCGCGATGCCCAGCCCGGCGAGCGCGCCGCACAGCAGTGCTTCGGCATTATTGGCACTCAGGCGAATGCGTTGCGGGCGATAGGTGGCGCGGCGCCCGTCCAGCTCGAAGCGCCAGGCGAACATCGGCGCCAGGCCGTCCCAGTCGAGGCCATCATGCTCGCTCAGGTCCCGAGGATGGGTCGGCGTGCCACGGCTTTTGAGGTAAGCGGGGCTGGCGCAGGCGATGCGCACGATGCTGGCCAATGGCGTGGCAATCAAGCGGGTGTCGACGATGTGCCCGGCGCGCAGCACCAGGTCGACCTTGCCCAAGTGGGCGCCCTGCATGTCGACAAAGCTGTCGATCAAATGCAGGTGCACATCCAGCCCCGGATACACGTTCAGAAAGTCGGCAATCACCGGCGCCAAGTGCCGTCGGCCGAAGGCTGCCGGCGCGTCCACGCGGATCAGGCCCTCCGGCGCGTGGCTCAACGATACCGCCTCGGCCCGGGCCAGTTGCAACTCGCTGACAATCCGTCGCGCCCGTTCGGCAAACGCCAGGCCTGCCGGTGTTGGCACCACGGCATGGGTGCTGCGCTGAAACAAGCGGCTGCCGACCGAGCTTTCCAGGCTGTCAATGCGCCGAGCCACAGCTGAAGGGGTCAGCGGATGGCGGCGGGCAGCGGCGGAAAAACTGCCGGTTTCCAGCACATCAAGAAACAGGCTCAGTTGGTCGGTCAAGGTATTGGGGTTCATGAGGAGGCGCTTATGCGAGTTCGGCACAGCCATTGTGCGTTGCTGTGCGTTTCCACGCCACAGGCGACTGCGTAGCATGCTTCGCCTGGGCTTTTGGAGTGATGCGCGGTGTTGGATTTAGCGATTTACCTGGTATTGGGCGCAGCCCTGGGCACGGTCGGCGGCCTGTTCGGTATTGGCGGCGGGCTGATTGCCATCCCGGTGCTGGGCGTGTTGTTTGGGCTGGATCAACAACTCGCCCAAGGCACCGCGCTGGTGATGGTGGTGCCCAATGTGATGCTGGCGCTTTGGCGTTATCACCAGCGTAACCGTATCGAATTGCGCCACGCGTTGCCGTTGGGTGTCATGGGTTTCTGCTTTGCCTGGCTGGGCTCCATCTGGGCGGTGGGCCTGGACGCCGGCGCGATGCGCATCGGTTTTATTGCATTCCTGCTGACGCTCTCTGCTTACAACTTGCTGCGCATGTTCACTCGCAATGCGCCGCCGACCGCGCAGATGCGTTATTCCTGGCCTTGGCTCGGCGTGCTCGGCGCCGCCTCGGGTTCCATGGGCGGCTTGTTTGGCGTGGGTGGCGCAGTGGTGGCGACGCCGGTGCTGACCAGTCTTTTCGGTACCACCCAAGTGGTCGCTCAAGGCCTGTCGCTGGCGTTGGCGCTGCCCAGTACCAGCGTGACCCTGGTCACCTACGCCTGGCACCAGGAGGTGGATTGGATGATCGGCGTGCCATTGGCGGTCGGTGGCCTGCTCAGTATCAGTTGGGGGGTAAAAGTCGCCCACGCGCTGCCGGAACGGGTATTGCGCGGCCTGTTCTGCGGCTTTCTGGCGGTGTGCGCGGTGATGCTGACGTTTAAAGTCTGAAGCCTTCGAGGATGTATTCGGCCAGGCATTCGGTGATGGGCGAGGCCATCGCCGGGTTGCGCAGCAGGCGCAGGCTCATCGACGGCAGAGGCGGAAAGCCTTCATCGCTGCCCAGGATTCGTAAGTCGTCGGTCACCAGGCCTTCCATGCTGACCATCACCGCCAGCCCCGAGCCGACCACGGCTTGAATCGCCGCGACGTTGGAACTGTGGTACGCCAGGCGATAATCGATGCCGGCAGCATCCAGCGCGCTGCGGGTCCATTGGGTGCAAAAGCTGTCGACGCCGGAAATAGCCAGGGGCAAGGTCTCGTGCTCATCCACGCAGAAGCACGGCGCGGCCACCCAGACCATGCGCTCACTGCGCAGCAGTTCGCCGATTTCATTGCCGGGCTCGCGGCTGATCACGGTCAGCGCCAGGTCGCGCCGCTGCATCAACACCGCCGACGACTCGCAGTGCATTTCGATCTGGATCAGCGGGTAGGCCTTGGAAAACCGTTTGAGAATCCCCGGCAGGAAACGCATCACGTAATCATCCGGCGTGCCGATGCGCACCAGCCCGACCATATGAGGTTCGCGCAGGGTGTTGAACACCTCACTGTGCAGTTTCAGGATGCGCCGCGCATAACCCAGCAATACCTGGCCTTCGGCCGTCAGCCGTACCTGACGACCGTCGCGCTCGAACAGCTTGCGCTGCAGCACGTCTTCTTCGAGGCGCTTCATTTGCATGCTCACCGCCGACTGTGTGCGGTTGACCAGTTCACCGGCGCGGGTAAAGCCGCCCTGATCGGCGATGGCGACAAAGGTGCGCAGCACTTCAGTGTCGATGCTTGGGTAGCCGGACAATTGATCAATCTCCGAGATGTATTACATAAGAAACATTCGTTGGATTGATCATAGTGCCAGGCACACACTCTCGTCATCCCCATTGGAGGGCGAGAAGATGAAAGGTCAGAAAGGTTTTGTGTTGATGACGAAACGTCCGTTTTCCGGATTTTTTCAGCGGGTTGCCCGGTGGCAGGCGCTGCACCATGAGCGCCAGGCGCTGGCGAGTTTGAGCGACGATGCGCTCAAGGACATCGGGCTTAATCGGGGCGATGTGGAGCAGGACAGTCACCTGCATTTCTGGCAAGACCCGCTGCGAAAGTAACCTGGAATGCAGTAGGGTTGTCGGCGAGCCCATACGGAGAGACTCATGCCCGCCGACCTGTCTTTTTCACTCAAGCACGCTCGACGCATGGCGCTGGCGGCCCAGGGTTTTTCCGGGCGCCAGGCGCCGGCACTGATCAAGGCTACGCACCTCAATCGTTTGATCGAGCGCTTGGGTGTGCTGCAGATCGATTCGGTCAACGCCGTGGTGCGCTCGCATTACCTGCCGCTGTTTTCCCGCCTTGGCCAGTACTCCCCGCTGATCCTCGAACAAGCTGCCTGGAGCCAGGGGCGGCGGCGCTCGCTCTTTGAGTATTGGGGCCATGAGGCCTCGTTGCTGCCCATGGCGCTGTACCCGTTGATGCGCTGGCGCATGGAGCGGGCCAAGCAGGGGCAGGGGATTTACGCGCAGATGGCGCGTTTCGGGCGTGAACAGCAGGCCACTATCCAGCGCGTGCTGCAGACCGTCGAGCAACAGGGCGCGGTGGGTGCTGGCAGCTTGTCCACCCGTGAGGAGCGCGCCGGCCCGTGGTGGGATTGGAGTGATGAAAAGCACGCACTGGAATGGTTGTTTGCCGCAGGGTTGGTCACGGTGGCGGGGCGGCGCGGGTTTGAGCGGCTCTATGATTTGCCCGAGCGCGTCATCCCCGCCGACCTCCTTCTGGCCACCGTGAACGAGGCCGAGGCCCAGCGCGGTTTGTTGCTGCACAGTGCGACTGCCTTGGGCGTCGGTACCGAAAAGGATCTGCGCGATTATTTCCGCCTGGACCCTGCCGACAGCCGTGGCCGCTTGGCCGAGCTGGTCGAGGATGGGCAACTGCGGGTGTGTCAGGTGCAGGGCTGGAAGCAGCCGGCGTACTGCCTGCCAGAACCGAAGGTACCGCGCAAAGTACCGGCCAGTGCCTTGTTGTCGCCGTTCGACTCACTGATCTGGGAGCGTAGCCGAACCGAGCGATTGTTTGATTTTCGCTACCGTCTGGAGATCTACACCCCGCAAGACAAGCGGGTGTACGGCTATTACGTGCTGCCGTTTTTGCACAATGAGCGGATCGCCGCGCGTGTCGACCTGCGCGCCGAACGCGCCCATGGGCGGCTGGCGGTGCATGCGGTGCACGAAGAAGAGCCGGGGCTGGACGAGGAGGGGATGCAGGCGTTGGCCTTGAACCTGCGGCAGATGGCTGATTGGCTGGGGCTGGAACAGGTCCAGCTCAATTGCCAGCGGCCGAGTGCTGCCCGCTTAAGGGTGGCGATGCTGCAAACCTGAGCTGCAGCTGGTTTTTGTGGCGAGCGGGCTTGTTGTGGCGAGCGGGCTTGCCCCGCGTTGGGTGGCGAAGCCGCCCCAAAACCATCCACCTCATTCTTCCAGACACACCGCAGTGGTTGTAGTGGGGCGGCTGCGCCACCCAACGCGGGGCAAGCCCGCTCGCCACAGGAAGCCCGCTCGCCCAAATTTCAGCGTTTGACTTGCTTCAAGGTCTCGGCAATCAAAAACGCCAATTCCAGCGACTGATCGGCATTCATCCGTGGGTCGCAGTGGGTGTGGTAGCGGTCCGACAGGCCATCTTCGGTGATCGGTCGCGCGCCGCCGATGCATTCGGTCACGTTCTGTCCGGTCATTTCGATGTGAATCCCGCCGGCATACGAGCCTTCGGCTTGATGCACCTGGAAGAACTCTTTCACCTCGCCAAGAATCTGCGCAAAGTCGCGGGTCTTGTAGCCGCTGCTGGCCTTGATGGTGTTGCCATGCATCGGGTCGGAGCTCCACAGCACCTGCTTGCCCTCGCGCTGCACGGCGCGGATCAGGTTGGGCAGGTGGTCGCCCACCTTGCCGGCGCCCATGCGTGCGATCAGGTTGAGGCGGCCGGGGTCGTTGTCCGGGTTGAGAATGTCGATCAAGCGGATCAAATCGTCGGGGTTCATGCTCGGGCCGACCTTGACGCCGATCGGGTTGTTCACCCCGCGCAGGAATTCGACGTGGGCGCCGTCCAGCTGACGGGTGCGGTCGCCGATCCAGAGCATGTGCGCCGAGCAATCGTAGTAGTCGTTGGTCAGGCTGTCGCGGCGCACAAAGGCTTGCTCGTAGTTGAGCAGCAGCGCTTCGTGGGCGGTGAAGAAGCTGGTTTCGCGCAGTTGCGGCGAGCTGTCCATGCCGCAGGCGCGCATGAAGGCCAGGGTTTCGTCGATACGGTCGGCCAGCTGGCTGTATTTTTCGGCCAGTGCGGAGTTGGCAATGAAGTCCAGGTTCCACTTGTGCACTTGATGCAGGTCGGCAAAACCGCCCTGAGCAAACGCGCGCAGTAGGTTAAGCGTGGCGGTGGACTGGTGGTAAGACTGCAGCAGGCGATCCGGGTCCGGAACGCGGCTTTTCTCGTCGAAACCGATGCCGTTGACGATGTCGCCACGGTAGGCGGGCAGGGTGACGCCGTCGATGGTTTCGTCGTTGGCCGAGCGCGGCTTGGCGAACTGGCCGGCCATGCGCCCGACTTTGACCACCGGGCAGCCGGCGGCGAAGGTCATCACGATTGCCATCTGCAGCAGCACCTTGAAGGTGTCGCGGATTTTTGCCGCGGAGAACTCGGCAAAGCTTTCGGCGCAGTCACCGCCCTGCAGCAGGAACGCGCGGCCCTGGGTCACTTCGGCGAACTGACGGCGCAACTCGCGGGCTTCCCCGGCAAACACCAGTGGCGGGTAGCTGGCCAGGTTCTGCTCCACTTGCAGCAAGTGTGCAGCGTCCGGGTACTGGGGTTGTTGCTGGATCGGCAGGGCGCGCCAGCTGTCGGGGCTCCAGGGTTGGCTCATCGTGAACTCGATTGGTTGATTGACGGTGGGGCGCCAATGTTATCAGCAATTAGTGCGTGACCTGTTGCCGCCGGTTGGCCGACAATCGCGCCTTTGCCGTGCGGTAAACCCTTTAGGAGTAGTGATGACCGAGGAGCGTGTCGAGCGCCTGCTGGCCGAAGTTCATGATGATTTCGGCATGATCCGCGTGCTTGAAGTGGCCGATTACCGCTTTCTCGAGTTTGGCGACGCCATCGAGCAAAGCTGCGTATTCACCGCCGACCCGAGTTGGCTGGAGTACGACTACACCCGCGCGATGCTGATTGGCGCGTTGTGCCACGAGCAACCGGAGAGTGCGCTGTTCCTCGGGCTGGGCGCCGGCACGCTGACCCAGGCGTGCCTCAAGTTTCTGCCGCTGGAAGACGTCGAAGCCATTGAGCTGCGCCCGGACGTGCCGCGCCTGGCCATTGAGTACCTGGGGCTGGATGACGATCCGCGCCTGTACATCCGTATTGGCGACGCGCTGCAGTTGCTCGACACCGCCGAATCGGCTGACCTGATTTTCGTCGACCTGTATACCGACGTCGGCCCGGGCGTGGGGCACCTGGCCTGGACCTTCCTGGAAAACTGCCAGAAGAAACTCAATCCCGGCGGCTGGCTGGTGATCAACCAGTGGGCCACCGATGATGGCAAGCCGCTGGGTGCGGCGTTGCTGCGCGGGTTGTATCACCGGCATTACTGGGAGCTGCCGGTGAAGGAGGGCAATGTGATTTTGCTGGTGCCTTCGGAGCTGGATCAGGCACTGGACCTGGGTGCGCTGACGGCGCGTGCCGAAGCTTTGGCGCCGCGGTTGGGGTACTCGTTGCAGGCGTTGATCAAGGCGATTCGGCCGGCGACTTAGTTGCCGGTACTGGCGCCATCGCGGGCAAGCCCGGCTCCCACAGGGGATAGGCGATCAAATGTGGAAGCGGGCTTGCTCGCGATGAGGCCGACACTGTTCACTCAAATCCCCTTGAACACCCCCGGCCGCTTCTCAACCATCGCCCGCACACCCTCTTTGGCATCTTCACTGTTGAGCAGCTTCTCCACCACCACCTGCAACCCGGCGGCGGCAACGGTTTCGCCTTCCATCCGTGCTTGGCGCGCCGACATCAGCGTCGCTTGCACACCCAGCGGCGCCTGGCGGGCAATACGGCTGGCTAGCTCAATGGCGCGCGGCAGCAAATCTTCGCTGGCCATCACTTCCTGCACCAAGCCCAGCCTGAGCGCCTCGTGTGCATCAAATTCATCGCCGGTGAGCAACCAGCGCATGGCGTTGCCCCAGCCGGCCACCTGATGAAAACGTAAGGTCGCGCCGCCAAACGGAAAGATCCCACGCTTTACTTCCATTTGCGCAAAGCGCGTGTTGCTCGCGCAAATATTGATATCGGCTGCCAGCATCAACTCGATGCCAATGGTCAGGCAGTAGCCCTGGGCCGCGACGATCACCGGTTTATTGACCCTCGGCCCGGCGAACACACCCCATGGATCGCAGCCGCCCAGTGGCGGTTGCCAGCCTCCGGACATCACGCCGCTGACATTGGCCAGGTCCAGCCCGGCGGTGAAGTGGTCGCCGTGGGCAAACACCACGGCCACCCGGGCCTCGTCGTTTCGATCAAATTCGCCATAGGCCAGGCTCAGCTCATTGAGCAGATCCAGGTCAAAGGCATTGCGCTTGGCCACTCGGTCCAGACCCAACAGCAGGACATGGCCCTGTAACTCACGGCTGACGCGACTGCTGCTGGCTTGATTCATCGGGTGTGCCCTCAGGGCTTGGGTGGGTTTCAGACCAAAGGTCTTGATGGGCAGATGAAACGTTTAAGCGTTATGACCAACAGGGCCGGGCCTTTGAAAAAATAGACCCTGGCGCGGCTATCCGCAAAGGCTTTGATGCAGCGCGGTTTATCGGCGCTTTGCGATAAAAAAAGCTCCCTTTTTCAGCTATTTCCGGTATAGTGCGCGCCGGCCTTTAACCGGGCCGCGTTTAGGTAGCGCAATTCCCCGAAGTCAGCTTCGGCTGCACGTCCGCACAGCGGACTCTTCCTTGACGAATCTTTTTCATTCATTCGTTTTCGCAAATCCCCGCCGACAAAGCAGCCAGGGCGACTCTTGAGTCTCAACACGGCATGCGCAGCTTTGGAGCATGGGTCTTTGCGGATGCACTTAGAGGCAGACCCATGACCCAGGAAACCGGCGGCTTCGCCGCTTTTAATCTTAACCCGAACATTCTTGCAGCCGTCATCGCGACCGGCTACGAAGAACCTTCGGCTATTCAGCAGCAATCGATCCCGATCATCATGGCCGGCCAAGACATGATTGGCCAAGCGCAAACCGGTACCGGTAAAACCGCCGCGTTCGCCCTGCCAATCCTGCACTGCATCGATCCTGCCAAGCGCGAGCCGCAAGCCCTGATCCTGGCGCCAACCCGTGAGTTGGCGCTGCAAGTAGCAACCGCTTTTGAAACCTACGCCAAGCAAATGCCAGGCGTAACCGTTGTGGCCGTTTACGGCGGCGCGCCTATGGGCCCACAACTTAAAGCAATCCGTAACGGCGCACAGATTGTTGTCGCCACTCCGGGCCGTCTGTGCGACCACCTGCGTCGTGACGAAAAAGTCCTGTCGACCGTGAACCACCTGGTTCTGGACGAAGCTGACGAAATGTTGAAGCTGGGCTTCATGGATGACCTGGAAGTTATCTTCAAGGCGCTGCCACCGACCCGTCAGACCGTATTGTTCTCGGCCACCCTGCCACAGTCGATCCGAGCCATTGCCGAACGCCACCTGCGCGATCCGCAACACGTGAAGATCCAGACCAAGACTCAGACCGTTACCGCGATCGAACAGGCTCACCTGTTGGTTCACGCTGACCAGAAGACCTCGGCTGTATTGAGCCTGCTGGAAGTCGAAGACTTCGACGCCTTGATCATGTTCGTGCGCACCAAGCAAGCGACCCTGGACCTGGCCAGTGCCCTGGAAGCCAAAGGCTACAAAGCTGCTGCGCTGAACGGTGACATCGCCCAGAACCAACGTGAGCGCGTGATCGACTCCCTCAAGGATGGCCGTCTGGACATCGTTGTGGCGACCGACGTTGCTGCCCGTGGTCTCGACGTTCCACGTATCACCCACGTGTTCAACGTTGACATGCCGTACGACCCAGAGTCCTACGTTCACCGTATCGGCCGTACCGGCCGTGCCGGTCGCGAAGGTCGTGCACTGCTGCTGGTGACTCCACGTGAGCGCCGCATGCTGCAAGTGATCGAGCGTGTGACCGGTCAGAAAGTTGCCGAAGTCCGCCTGCCGGATGCCCAGGCCGTTCTCGATGCTCGCATCAAGAAACTGACCAACAGCCTGTCGCCGCTGGTGGCTGACGCTGAATCGACCCACGGCGAACTGCTGGACCGCCTGACTGCCGATATCGGTTGCACCCCGCGTGCCCTGGCTGCAGCCCTGCTGCGCAAGGCTACCAACGGTCAAGCGCTGACCTTGGCTGCGATCGAGAAAGAACGTCCACTGGTGCCGAACAACGCTCCGCGCGGTGATCGTCCAGAGCGTACTGGCGACCGTCCAGACCGTGGTGATCGTGAGCGTCGTGCTCCGGTTCCATTGGCTGAAGGCCGTGCTCGTTGCCGTACCGCGCTGGGCGCGCGTGATGGTATCGCGGCCAAGAACCTGCTGGGCGCTATCCTCAACGAGGGTGGCCTGGCACGTGAAGCGATCGGTCGTATCCAGGTTCGTGACAGCTTCTCCCTGGTGGAGCTGCCGGAAGACGGTCTGGAAAAACTGCTGGCCAAGCTCAAAGACACTCGCGTTGCCGGTAAGCAGCTGAAGCTGCGTCGCTACCGCGAAGATTGATCCGCCCTTGGGCTGATTGATCGCACATAAAAAATCCCCGACTGGTTCGGGGATTTTTTTTTGCCTGGATTTCAGGTTTGGATTAGCACTCGATCCCACATTTAGATCTGTGTTAGCCGAAGCGGTAGATGTCCATCCCGAGCGCACCCATGGTGAAACCTTGATGCGCCGTGCTGAACTCGCCGCCGGCGCCCCGGGCGAAATACAGCGGCAGCAAATGCTCGTCGCTGGGATGGCTGCGCACGGCATGTGGTGCCTGGCGGCGATAGTCGTGCAGGGCGGCTTCGTCGTTGGCCGCCAGTTTGCTGACCATCCAATCACGAAATTCCCGTGCCCAAGGCTCAATGCTCTCAGGTCCGGCATGCCAGTCCAGTTCGCCCAGGTTGTGGGTGATGCTGCCCGAACCGATCAACAGCACGCCGTGCTCACGCAAACTGGCCAGGGCATGCCCGACGCGGGTTTGCAGGGCAGGGCCCATACGGCTTGGCAGCGACACCTGCACCACCGGAATATCGGCGGCCGGGTACATCAGTGAAAGGGGCACCCAGGTGCCATGGTCGAACGGGCGCTGGTCATCGACGCGAGCCTCAAGGCCATCAGCCTTGAGCAGTTCGACTATCTGGGTTGCCAACTGCGGGTCACCGGGTGCGGGGTACTGCACGGCGAACAAATCCCGTGGGAAGCCGCCGAAATCGTGCCAGGTCTCGGGTGCGGCGCTGCCGGTAACCAGCAGGCCCTGGCTTTCCCAGTGCGCTGAGACCACCACAATGGCCTTGGGCCGTGGCAACTCGGCCGCCAGGCGCTTGAGTGCCGGGCCGCTGGCACCGGGTTGCAGGGCGAGCATGGGCGAACCGTGGGAGATAAACAGGCTGGGGAACATAAGAGGGGTCCTGAGCGTTAACATGGGCCCATCTTCAATCAGATCATTGATCTAAATCTAATATAAGTTTTAGCGCCTTTTGATCGAATTTTCAGGGTGATTCCATGGAGCCTAAGTTTTGGCAAGAGCGTTGGGCACGCAACCAGATCGGTTTTCATCTGCCCGAGGTCAACCCCTACCTGCAACGCCACTGGCCAAAACTGGCCTTGGCTGAAGGGGCAAAGGTGTTGGTGCCGCTGTGCGGCAAAAGCCTGGATCTGATATGGCTGGCAAGCTTGGGTTATCGCGTGCTGGGTGTGGAGCTGTCCGAGCAGGCGGTGCAGGCGTTCTTCAGTGAGCAAGGGCTGGTGCCCAGGATCAGCCAGCGTGGCGTGTTCAAGGTGTACCAGGCGGATCTGATCGAGGTGTGGTGCGGCGATTTCTTTGCCTTGGACGCCGAAGCGCTGGCCGATTGCTCCGCGCTTTACGATCGCGCGGCATTGATCGCGTTGCCGCCGTTGATGCGGGCGCAGTACGCCGAGCATCTGAATGCCTTGTTGCGCCCGGGCTGTCAGGGTTTGCTGATCACCCTCGACTACGATCAGACACAAAAGGCTGGGCCGCCGTTTGCGGTAACCGATGATGAGGTGAAGGTGTTGCTGGGCTCGCACTGGACTGTGCAGGTGGTGGAGGAGCAAGACATCCTGGGTGAGAGTTGGAAGTTTGTGCAAGACGGTGTCACGCGGCTGGAAGAGCGCGTGTACCAACTGACAAAGTACTGACCCTGCTATCGCCATCGCGGGCAAGCCCGGCTCCCACATTGACCGCGTCGCTCACCGTGTATGTGAACCTGAGCAGATCCTTGTGGGAGTCGGGCTTGCCCGCGATGGCGATTCAAGCACTCAAAAAAAAGGGGCGATCAGATCGCCCCTTTTTTGTGTTACCGCGCAGCTATCAGCCCCGGCGACGCAATGCGTCGATCCGCTCTTCCAGCGGCGGGTGGCTCATGAACATGCGTGCAAAACCTTGCTTGATGCCACCGTTGATACCAAACGCGGTCAGGCTGTCCGGCATGTGCACGGGCAGGCCTTGTTCGGAGCGCAAGTGTTGCAGTGCCGCAATCATCGCCCCGGTACCGGCCAGGCGGGCACCGGCTTCGTCCGCGCGGAACTCGCGTTTACGCGAGAACCACATGGTGATCGCGCTGGCTAGGAAGCCCAGCACCACCTCGGCAAAGAGGGTCGCCACGAAGTAGGCAATGCCGCGGCCTTCTTCGTTCTTGAAGATCACCTTGTCGACGAAGTTGCCGATGATCCGTGCAAAGAACATCACGAAGGTGTTCACCACGCCTTGTACCAGCGCCAGGGTGACCATGTCGCCGTTGGCCACGTGGCCGATCTCGTGGGCCAGTACCGCTTTCACTTCGTCGTAGGAGAAGCGTTCGAGCATGCCCTGGCTCACCGCAACAAGGGCGTCGTTCTTGTTCCAGCCGGTGGCAAAGGCGTTGGCCTCATACGCCGGGAAAATCCCGACCTCAGGCATCTTGATGCCAGCCTCGCGGGACAACTGCTCAACGGTCTGCAGCAACCATTGCTCATGGCGGGTGCGTGGCTGGGTGATGACCTGGGTGCTGGTGCTCATCTTCGCCATCCACTTGGAGATGAACAGCGAGAAGATCGAGCCGGCAAAACCAAAGATTGCACAGAAGACCAGCAGCTGATTGAGGTTCAGATCAACCCCGTTGGCCGCCATGAACCCGTTGAAGCCGAACAGGCTCAGGGTGATGCTGGCAATCAGCACGACCGCCAGGTTAGTGGCCAAGAACAGCAGGATGCGCATCATGGTTGTAGAATTCTCCTCATGCTTAATATGTCGCGTACTGCGGGGTATATAAGGTGCGGCCTGGGGCGATTCAACCGAGCGACTATTTCAAACTGTGTCCTACAGCCTGAATGTAGAGCCTTGAAAGGATTTTCCGAGCTGAAAAGCCAGCCGCAATCACCCCATTCAAGCCTTCGCGCCCTGCAATTATAGGAGGCTGACCGCTCCGTGGCGTGCAGCGGCAGGGAGGAGGGGGCGGCGGGTAGAGAAGTGTTGCCAGATACTCGCCGTACGACCGAATGTCGATCGTACGGCGGCATGTGCGTTATTGGCGATAGGACTTGAGGAAGTTGCCGATGCGACCAATGGCCATGTCCAGGTCATCCACGCGCGGCAATGTCACCACGCGGAAGTGATCCGGCCACGGCCAGTTGAACGCCGTTCCCTGCACCACCAACAGCTTTTCCGACAGCAGCAGGTCGAGCACGAATTTCTCGTCGTTGAGGATCGGGCAGACTTTCGGGTCGATCCGTGGGAACGCATACAGCGCGCCCATGGGTTTCACGCAGCTCACGCCGGGGATCGCGTTGAGCAACTCCCAGGTACGGTTGCGCTGCTCCAGCAGGCGGCCCTGAGGCAGTACCAGGTCGTTGATGCTCTGGTAGCCGCCGAGGGCGGTCTGGATTGCATGCTGGCTCGGCACGTTGGCACACAAGCGCATATTGGCCAGCATGTCGATGCCTTCGATGTAGCTCTGGGCGTTGTGCTTGGGCCCGGAGATGGCGATCCAGCCGGAGCGGAAACCCGCCACGCGGTAGGATTTGGACAGGCCGTTGAAGGTCAGGCACAGCAGGTCCGGCGCCAGGGAGCCGGTGCAGATGTGCACGGCGTCGTCGTAAAGGATCTTGTCGTAGATCTCGTCGGAGAACACCACCAGGTTGTGCTGGCGTGCCAGCTCGAGCATGCCCAGCAACACTTCCCTGGAGTACACGGCGCCGGTCGGGTTGTTCGGGTTGATGATCACCAGGGCCTTGGTGTTCGGCGTGATCTTAGCCTTGATGTCGGCCAGGTCCGGGAACCAGTCGGCGCCTTCATCGCACAGGTAGTGCACCGGGTGGCCGCCAGCCAGGGTCACGGCAGCGGTCCACAGCGGGTAGTCGGGCGCCGGCACCAGCACTTCGTCGCCGTTGTTGAGCAAGGCCTGCATGGACATCACGATCAGCTCGGACACGCCGTTGCCCAGGTAGATGTCTTCGATGCCGACACCTTCCACCTGCTTCTGCTGGTAGTACTGCATCACCGCTTTACGCGCGCTGAACAGGCCCTTGGAGTCGCTGTAGCCCTGGGCGGTCGGCAGGTTGCGGATCACGTCCTGGAGGATTTCGTCCGGCGCTTCGAAACCAAATGGCGCCGGGTTGCCAATGTTCAGCTTGAGGATGCGATGGCCTTCCTCTTCCAGGCGTTTGGCGTGCTTGAGCACTGGGCCGCGAATGTCGTAGCAGACGTTGGCGAGCTTGTTCGATTTGCTGACCTGCATGGCGATGTGATCCTGAAAATGAACGATCCAGACGGCGTGGACACTACCGTACTGCGAATCCTGCGAGGCCTGCACCCATAAATACGTTTGAATGCCGGTAGCGCGGGTGCCAGACTGGCGTTTTTAAGAGGCGCAATCATACGTGCCGCCTGTTCCGTGGAAAAGATACAGATCAGGCTTTTTCAGTTGCCGAGGTGGATTGATGGATAAGTTGCAGAAAACCCTGGATGAGTGGCGGGACATGCTCGACCCCGCGCAGTATCAGGTGTGTCGTCTCAAGGGCACCGAGCGCCCGTTCAGCGGCAAATACAACGAAACCAAAACCGACGGTGTGTATCACTGCATCTGTTGCAATGAGCCGCTGTTCGATTCCAGCACCAAGTTCGACTCCGGCTGCGGCTGGCCGAGCTTCTACGCGCCGATCGCCGACAGCGCGATGATCGAGATCCGCGACGTCAGCCACGGCATGATCCGCACCGAAGTCACCTGCGCCAAGTGCGATGCGCACCTGGGGCATGTGTTCCCGGATGGTCCGCCGCCGACTGGTTTGCGCTACTGCATCAACTCGGTGTGCCTGGACCTCGTCCCGCGCTAGGGCCGGCAGCACTTTCCAAGTGTGGGAGCGAGCAAGCCCGCTCCCACTTTTGTATCGGACGTGAATGAAGGAATTGATGTGAGCAAATAGGACCTCTTCAATGCGGTCAATTAAATTGCACGCAATTGAATTGCCTACTATCGTTCCAGGTCTTTCCCCTGTTTGAGGCACTGCCATGAGCAACAACCTGCTGAGCATCCCGTGCACCACCATCAAAGGTGAGCAAAAGACCTTGGCCGACTTCGCCGGCAAGGCCATTTTGGTGGTCAACACCGCCAGCAAATGTGGCTTCACCCCGCAGTACAAGGGGCTTGAACAACTTTGGCAGCAGTACAAGGACCAGGGCCTGGTGGTGCTGGGGTTCCCCTGCAATCAATTCGGCAAGCAGGAGCCCGGCAACGAAGGCGCGATTTCCGAGTTCTGCGAGTTGAATTTCGGTGTCAGTTTCCCGCTGTTCAAGAAGATCGACGTCAACGGCAGCGAGGCCCATCCGCTGTTCGTGCAGCTTAAAAAACAAGCGCCGGGCTTGCTGGGTTCCAAGGGCATCAAGTGGAACTTCACCAAGTTCCTGATCGGTCGTGACGGTCAGGTGGTCAAGCGTTTTGCCCCGACCACCAAGCCTCAGGACCTGACCCAAGAGATTGAAGCCCTGCTCAAATGATCGATGTATCCGGCGTGTCCCTGGCACTGGACGACCAGCTGTGTTTCAAGCTCTACGCTGCCTCACGGGCGGTGACGCGTGCCTATAAGCCAATGCTTGACCAGCTGGGCCTGACCTACCCGCAGTACGTGGTCATGCTGGTGCTGTGGGAGTGGCACGAGGCATCGGCGCCGCAGCCGACCGTCAAGGCCTTGGGCGAGCGGCTGATGCTCGATTCGGGCACATTGACGCCGCTGCTCAAGCGTCTTGAGCAACTCGATCTGGTGAGCCGCCAACGCAGCGCACGGGATGAGCGGGAAGTGCACCTGGGGCTGACTCAGGCCGGTGTGCAGTTACGCCACCAGACTCACCGCCTGAAAACCCGCTTGCTGTGTGACAGCGGCATCGACCTGAACCAGGCCGATGCCTTGCGCGAAGGCCTGGACCAGTTGCTGGCGCAGATCAAAGGGTTGTCGTCTGCGGCACCCACAGGTCAAGCAGAGCCTTGAGTTCTTCGCGGCGGAACGGTTTGGCCAGGTAGTCATCCATGCCCGCGGCCCGGCAACGCTCGCGCTCTTCCGAGAGCGCGTTGGCCGTCAAGGCGACAATGGGCAAGTCGGGCCAGCGCCCGCTGCGGCGAATCTGCCGGCTGGCTTCGTAGCCATCCATTACCGGCATGTTGCAGTCCATCAGCACCATGTCAAAGCGCTGCTCTTCAAGGAACTTGAGCGCTTCGCCACCGTGCGCGGCCACCACCACTTCGCAGCCGAGCTTGCTGAGCATGCCTTTGGCCACCAGTTGATTGACCGGGTTGTCCTCCACCAGCAGGATGCGCGCCCGGTGCGTAAACGGCGCGGCTTCCATCTGGATCGGGTCGAGGATCAGTGGTGCGTCGCTGCGTAAATTGCGTTGCAGGATCTGATACAGCGCGTTGCGGCTCAAAGGGCGCGCCTGTTGCTGCAGCGGCGCCAGGGCTGCCACTTCCTCACTGGGCATAAAGTTGCCGTAGGCGGTGACCAGCAGAATGGGCGCCTTGATGGCTGGGCGCAGGCGGAACAGGCACTCCGGGCAATCGGTGATCAACAGGTCGGGGTTTTGCCCGCTCAGGTCGTCGTCTTGAGAATAAACGCGTGGCGCCAGCCCCCAGTGAGGCAACAGGGTTGTGAGCAATTCCGTCAGGCCGCTGCCGGCGTTGGTGATGGCAATGACTTCGCCTGCCAGTGGCGCGTAACGCGTCGCGGGCAAATGCGTGGGCAGTGGCAGGTCGGCGCAGAACTGGCTGCCAAACCCGACTTCCGAGCTGATGCTCAGCCGGCCCTTCATTGCTTCACACAGATTGTGCGTCAGCGCCAGCCCCAGCCCCGTGCCACCAAACTGGCGGGTGATGCCTGCGCCGGCCTGGGTGAACGGCTGGAATATTTTCACCTGCGCATCCTGAGCGATGCCGATACCGGTATCACACACTTCAATCTTCACCCGACCCTCACTGGCGCTCAGGCGCACATCGACTCGGCCAAAGCGCGTGAACTTCAAGGCGTTGGAGAGCAAGTTGCTGACGATTTGCCGCACGCGTGTGGGGTCGCCAATCACTTGGGCGGGAAACAGCGGGTCGATCAAGCACGTCAGTTCAACGCTCGGTGCGGCGTTCTGCGACAGCAGGTTGGCGGTGTCTTCCACCAGCGAGCTGAGATCGAACGGGATACGCTCCAGCTCCAGCTGGCCGGCATCAAACTTGGACAGGTCAAGGATATCGTTGAGCAACTCCACCAGCACTTTGCCGGAGTCATGGGCAATCGACAGTT
The DNA here is from genome assembly GCF_044875395.1 of Pseudomonas sp. HT11. Classification (NCBI taxonomy): domain Bacteria; kingdom Pseudomonadati; phylum Pseudomonadota; class Gammaproteobacteria; order Pseudomonadales; family Pseudomonadaceae; genus Pseudomonas; species Pseudomonas sp. HT11. The sequence goes on from NZ_CP173217.1 coordinate 1,871,379, forward strand.
GCTGGCGCTGCTCGGCATTCAACGGGCTGTCCAGCGAAAGGGCGATCATGCCCAGCAGGCCATTGAGCGGCGTGCGAATCTCGTGGCTCATGTTGGCCAGGAACGCCGCCCGTGCCTGGGCCATGCCCAGCGCCGTCATCTTCGCAGCCTCCAACTCATCATTGGACTGGCTCAGGCGTTGGTTGCTGGCCTTGAGCTCCAGCGTGCGTGCGGAGACGATATCTTCCAGTTGGCCCAGGTACTCGGTGAGGCGGTCCTCGGCGTGGCGGCGCTGCTGGATTTCGGTCTCCATGTTTTCGAACTGCTGGTTGGCGACACTGACCAGCACGCCGATTTCGTCGTTTTCGTGCCCTGGCGGGCAATCCAGATGCGCCTGCTTGCTGGTGCTCAGCGCGCGGATGATGCGCACCAGCGGCTGGGTCAGCATCACGTAAAACAGGCCCAACAGGATGCCGGTCAGCAGCAGGCTGCGGGCAAAGCCGTTAAGCAGTGTGATCTCGGCGCGGTGCAGGAAACGGCTGCCGAAGGCGTAAGTGTCGACGTCCAGGCGCAACACGCCCAAAGAATCATTAGGCATGTGGCTGAGGAACAACCGATCCTCAAACTGGCGGTTGGCGCCAAACAGAAAATCGCTGATGGGCCGGTACGTGCTTTCCTTGCGCGGGCGATCAACGTCGGCCAGGACCACGCCATTGTTGTCGACCAATTGCGCACGGGTGATCGCCGGGGAGTGCAGCAGGCCCAGCGTCAGTTCCTGGGCGAGTTCGGCGTCGATGTTGTAGGCGATACGGGAGGCGGGGTTATGGCTGATTTCGATCAGCGAGCGGATTTCACGGTTGATGGATGCGTCTTCGCTGGCATAATCAATGCCGATTTGGATCAGACTGAGCAAGGTTCCCAAGACGAAACCGACCAGCACAGTCAATCGAGCTTGTTTATAAGACAAGCGGTGGGCGAACTTGATATCCATCGGGTGTTGAACCACTTCACGTTTCCCTTCGCCCGGCAAGCATAGCTGAACATCCACCGGCTTTGGCTTGCTCGGCATAATCATTGATTTTTTTACAGGTGCAGCCCTGTCGCGGTCTGCCGCAGGGTTGCCAATACGCCATCTTTTGCAAGAACTTGCCAGAGGAATAGTCGTGGATAATCGATTGAATGCCTTTCTTGAGCGTGCCGACGCGGTACTTGCACGCCTGGAACCGTTGTTGCCGGCGCCCCGCCAAGCCATCGACTGGGACCAGTGCCTCGCCGCCCGCTGGCAGCGCGAAGGCCGCACTGGCTTTTTGCTGCCCTTGGAAGTCAGCCTGGACATGCGCCTCAGCGACCTGATCGGTGTGGACAAGCAACGCGAACAACTGGCCCGCAACACCCAACAATTTCTCGATGGCCTGCCCGCCAACCACGCGCTGCTATGGGGTTCGCGCGGCACGGGCAAATCGTCCATGGTGCGCGCCTTGCTCGCCCAGCACGCCAAGGCCGGCTTGCGCCTGATTGAAATCGAGCGCGATCACCTGGCCGACTTGCCGCGCGTGGTCGAGCAACTGCTCAAGCTGCCGCAGCGGTTCATCCTGTTCTGCGACGACTTGTCGTTCGAGGCCGGCGAGGGCGACTACCGCGTGCTCAAGAGTGTGCTGGACGGCTCGCTGGAGCAGGCGCCAGAAAACGTGCTGTTGTATGCCACGTCCAACCGCCGTCACCTGGTGCCGGAAAACCAGAGCGACAATGACAACTGGAAACGCGTGGACGGCGAGCTGCACCCCAGCGAGGCCGTCGAAGATAAAATCGCCTTGTCCGACCGGTTTGGCCTGTGGTTGTCGTTCTACCCGTTCTCTCAGGAACATTTCCTGAACGTGGTCGAGCACTGGATTGGCGAACTGGCCAGCAAGGCCGGTATGCAATGGCAGCGCGATGAAGCGCTGGATATTTTGGCCGTACGTTGGGCCACCGGGCGCGGCAACCGCAATGGCCGGTGCGCGTATCAATTCGCCCGTTACTGGGTGGGTCTCAAGTTGTTGGAGCGTCAACCATGATCGATTTGCAACAGGCCGGCACGGGCCTGGATGGCTATGCAATGCTGTGTGCGCAACTGGAATCGCTGCTGGCCGATGAACGCGACTTCATCGCCAACAGCGCGCAGTTCTCCGCGTTTCTGTTCAACCAGCTGAATGACCTTAACTGGGCCGGCTTCTACCTCAACCGTGACGAAGAGCTGGTGCTTGGCCCATTCCAGGGCCAGATTGCCTGCGTGCGCATTCCGTTCGGTCGTGGCGTGTGCGGCGCGGCGGCGGCATCGCGGCAAACCCAGCGGGTGGAGGACGTTCACGCGTTCCCTGGGCATATCGCCTGTGACAGCGCTTCGAACAGCGAACTGGTGGTGCCGCTGATCAAGGACGGCCAACTGATTGGCGTCCTTGATCTGGACAGCCCGTCGCTGGCGCGCTTTACCGCGCAGGACCAGGCAGGCATCGAACAGCTGGCAGCGATTTTCCTGCGTCTGACCGACTGCTGACCGGTGGCGGCAGGGGGAGTGCAAACACTCGCCCTGCCTATTGCACGTCCAGTTCATTAAGGCGCATCTGCAGCATCCTCTCCAATTCAAGCATGCATTTTTCCAGGCTCTTGATGCCGGTTTCGATCTTCGGCCGATCCTCACCCTGGGCGCAGGCGTGCTCCAGCGCTTCACATTCGCCGGCCAGCGCAGCGGCCTGCACGATGCGCGCAGCTCCCTTGATCTTGTGGGCCTGGTCAATGATGGCCTGGGGCGATGCCTGTTGCGCCAACATGGCGGTCAGTTCCTGACGGTCATGACGGCTGCTGTTGAGCAATTCTTCAAGCAGGCGGCGACTCAGCTGTGGGTCGCCGCCCGTCAGCGCCTCCAGGCTGCTGAGGTCGAGCCTCACACCGCCGGGTGGCTGGCCGATCTGCGCCAGTTGCCGCTCCAGCACCGTCAGGCTGATTGGCTTGAACAGGCAGTCGTTCATGCCCGCTTGCGCGCAACGCAGTTTCTCTTCCGGCTGGGCATTGGCGGTGAAGCCCAGCACGACGCAGGCCGGCAGCTGTTCGCGCTGTTCATACTCACGGATCGAGCGGGTCAATTCGTAGCCGTTCATGATCGGCATGTTGCAGTCGGCGATGACCAGGTCGAAGCGTTCCTGACGCCATGCCTTGAAGCCGGCGGCACCGTGCTGGGCGGCGGTGAACTGATGGCCCAGGTAACCCAGTTGCTGACACATCAGCAGGCGGTTCGCGGGATGGTCATCCACCACCAGTACGTTGAGCACCGGCGCAAGCGCCGGGGGCGCGGGTTTGAGTTCGCCCACGGGCTGGACCGGCTGCAGGCGGGGCATTTTCAAGTTGACATGCACTTGGGTGCCCACCATCGGCACACTGCTCAGGCTCAGTTGCCCGCCCATCATTGCGCACAGGCTTCGGCAGATCACCAGCCCCAGGCCGGCGCCGCTCCTGGCCAGGTGCCCGGAGTTGTCGGCCTGGGCAAACGGCTCGAACAGGCGCAACTGGTCGTCGCGACTGATACCAATGCCGGTGTCCTCGACCACCAGTTTCATCTCGACCTGCTGCGGTTGATCGGTGGGTTGCACGTCCACTTTGATGTGCACCCGCCCGCGCTCGGTGAACTTGATCGCATTACTCACCAGGTTGGACAGCACCTGTTTGAAGCGTAACGGGTCGATCAGCACCTCGGTGTCATCCAGCTCGGGCTTGAACTCCAGCAGCAGGCTGAGGGTTTTCTGCCGTGCCAGGCCATCGAACACGCGTACCACCGACTCGATGACTTCGCGCAGGTTCACACGCTCCGGCGCCAGGCTCAAACGGCCGGACTCGATGCGCGCGATGTCCAGGATATCGCCGATCAATTCCAGCAGGTCTTTGGCCGAGTTGTAGGCCACTTCAATGGCCGGGCGGTCGAGATGGCCCTGGTCAGCCCGCTTGAGGGTCAACTCCAGCATGCCGATCACGGCGTTCATCGGCGTGCGGATTTCATGACTCATGGTGGCGAGGAAAGTACTTTTGGCCCGGTTCGCTTCATCGGCGCGTTCCTTGGCGGCGCGCAACTCGTCGAACAGCTGGCGCCGCTCACTGATGTCGATCCAGCCCCCAATGATGCCCTGGACTTCACCAACGGAGTCACGGTAGGGAAGAATCCAGTGATAGATCGTCAGTTTTTTTCCATGCAGGTGCAGGGTGCGGTCGAGAATCAGCGTGTTGCCCTGCGCCACGACTTGCTGGTAGTCCGCGTGGTATTGCGCCGCTTCCGATTCCCGGGCCATGTCCATCTGGATCACACTCTTGCCGATCACGTCTTCACGCTTGACGCCGAAGACCTGCAAGTAACTGTCATTACAGGTTTGCAACAGGCCGTTTCGATCACGCACATAGATCGGGTGCGGGGTTTCGTTGACCAATGCGCGCATGAACTCGAACTGATCGTTGAGGGCGCGCTCGGCCATTTTCCGATGCTTGATCTGGCGGCGCATGTGGGCGTTCCAGGTCAGTGAAATCAGCAGCAACAGCCCGGTGCCAACGATGATTTGCGCGATCAACTGGTGGTAGTTGCGCCAGTAACTGTCGGAGGCGGCGGTGTAGCCGCGCCAGCGACTGTTGATCACGCCCATTTCGTCCGGAGCAATGCTCAGCAGGGCCTTGTCCAGGATTGAACTCAGTTCGACGGCGCGGCGTGGCGTCGCCAGGGCGAACGTGGCGGGAAGGGTGCCGATACTGGTGCTGATCTGCAGTTTGTCCTGGAAAACCTGCGAGGACAGGAAGTAGTTGGCGATCACCAGCGAGTTGACGGCACCTTCCACATTGCCTTGGGCCAGCATTTCGGATGCCTTGAAAGTGTCGCCGACCTCCACCAGGCGAATCTGCGGGAAGTCCTGCGTGAGGATTTTTTCCAGTGGGTTGCCCACGGTGATGGCCAGGCGCTTGCCTGCCATCTGCTCCAGGTTCGAGGGTGCGCCGGGCTCTTTGCGGGTCAGCAGGACGTAGGAGTTTTCCAGGTAAGGGCGACTGAAACTCAGCGAAGCCTCCCGTTCAACGCTGGGGACAATGGCCCCGATGATATCGGCTTTCCCGGTGGTGACCTGTTCGATCATCGCGTTGACTTCGCGACTGCGCAGGATCTTGAAACGTAACCCGGTGCGCAGGCGTATCAGTTCCAGCAAGTCTGCGGTGATGCCGCGAAAATTGCCTTCGGCGTCGAAAAACGTCAGCGGTGCGAAGGTCTCATTGACGACGACTGTTACCACCGGATGGTCTTTGAGCCAACGCTCTTCGCGCTGAGTCAGTTGCAGCTTCTTGTCGGTCAGCAAGATATCGCTGCCGGCGCTCCAGCGCTTGGCGATGCTGTCGCGCTCATTGATGGGGATGGCGGCCAGCACCGAATCGACGATGCTCAGCAAAGTGCGCTGTTCCTGGCGCAGCGCAAAGCTGAAGCCATAGGCTTCATGCTTGCCGAAGTTGGCCATGCGGATGTTTTTCAGGTAGCCCTTGTTGATCATGTAATGGGTGGAAATGGTATCGCCCAAAAACACGTCGGCCTGGTCGAACGCCACTGCATTCAAGGCGTTTTGGTACGAGGGATAGGCGCGGATGTTGGCCTTTGGGTACAGCTTCTGCACTTCATTCAACGGCAGGTAGTGGTAGACCAGGCTCAAGCGCAGTCCGGCCAGCCCATTGCCCAGATTGTAGTTTTCCCCCTCACGGGTCACGAGTACGGGTTGGTCCACCGCGTATGGCTGCGACAGGATGAGATTCGGGTTGGCGGCTTCAAAGCCGTTGGAGGAGCCCAACAGGTCGATTTCGCCTGTTTCAAGCGCGTGGATCGATGCTTCTCGGGTGGGGTAGCGCACCACCTTCACGGGCAATGCCAGGGCTTGGGCCAACAGCCCTGCGTAGTCGGCGGTCAGGCCCTCGTAGTCGCGGCCGCTGGAGGTCAGGTCGAAGGGCGGGTAGTCCGGTGCCGAAGTGCCGAGCACCAGCTCGCGTTTGTTCTGTAACCACTGGCGCTGGGCCTTGTCCAGTTGAACATCCAGTTGTACCGCACTTGCACGGCTCAACAGCGTGAAGTGTTCCGGGCCGGGAGCGGGGTCCGCAGGCACCGTCGTGCTGAAACACACACCGGCGATTAATATAATCAAATAGTCCTTTATACGGCTGGGCATCCGCTTTCTCACACTAGCGCGTTTCGTTTTGCCATCTCGATAAGTTCTACCAAGGACTTGGCTTTAAGTTTTTGCATCAGCCTTTTTTTGTAAGTGCTTACTGTTTTATTACTTAGAAACATCCCTTTGGCGATTTCCTTATTGGTGCGACCTTGTGCGAAAAGTTGTAATACCATCAGTTCCCGGTCGTTCACTGTTTTAAACAGTTCAAGTTCCAGCGTGTCTGTGCCGTCTGCATTACCATTGAGGGCCTGGCTGGGAAAATAGTTATAACCCGACAGCACGGCGCGGATGGCACTCAGCAGTTCGCTGAGGTCGCCTTCCTTGCACACATAGCCATCCGCGCCCGAGCGCATGCAGCGGGTAGCAAACAGCGTCGGGCTCTGAGCGGTCAGAATCAGGGTTTTCATCGATGTGTTCATGGCGTTGAACCGGCACAGCACTTCGAGGCCGTCAAGTTTGGGAATGCTGATATCCAGAATGATCAAGTCCGGCAGGCATTCGCGAACCATTTGTATCGCATCACAACCGTTGTCCGTTTCACCGACGACTTTATAACCCTCATGTTCCAGCAACATGCGGATCGCCAGCCTGATAACGGGGTGGTCATCAATGATAAAAACCGTGTTCATAATCACATTCCATGCAAGTGCAAATAAAGCGGGCACATTAGCTCAGAAGAAGAGGGAGGAGCATGAACCATGGTGGGAACAGGTATAAAACAGGAGAATTCCTACATGAAAAAAGGTAGTTACCTACCAGTTGTTAAGGCTTTGTGACGCTGGATGTAAGCAAGTTTTAAATCGGTGCGGTCATTGGCAGTGCCAGCGATTCAGCGATTGGCCCAGGTATATTTTCGTAGGTAGGCAGAGTTTAAAGTCCTACATTTACAATCGGACCAGGGGCGCAATCAACTTTGCAAGTTCGTCTTTATTCAGCGGTTTGGATAAATAACCAAGCAGCGGCAAACCACGCTGCAGGGCTTGGGTGGTCAGGTTGAAGAGTTCCGAGGAAGGCAGCCCGCTCAGCAGAATGGCGCCGGTTATAAAGTGTTGGCGACTGGCGATTTCTACCAGCTCCAGGCCGAGTAAATCAGGCAGGCATTGGTCGCACAGCATCAGGTCAAACGGCCTTTTGGATTCAGACATCGCGCGGATCGCCTGTTCGGCATTTTCTGCCAGCGTCAGGTGGTCGAAGCCGAAGGTGTTAAGCAGGCACTGAGTGGCCAGAAGCTGAAAGGGGTGATCCTCCACCAATAGGATTCGAAGAGGGTGTCTGGGCATAGGGGCACACGGGTCAGTCAAGCGTCGATGGGTGGCGCGTAGGAATTGCTCGCCAGGTCCGCCAGAAGCGGGCGTGATTATTCCTTGAATGAGTGTACGAATTCGATCAGGCAGCTCTGTTCCCGTCGTAGGCAGATTCTGTTCGGGGAACAGGCGGCGTGATCGCAAGCGTCATTGTGGGCTTGAACGCCCGGTCATCTCCCGCGCCATCTCGGTGGCGTAGCTGTCGGTCATGCCGGCAATAAAGTCGATCATGCGCATGAACGAGGCGTGCAACGGCCACGCCGGGTCCGGTGCGCTGTTGCCGAGCAGGTCGAGGATGCGCCGGTTCTTGAACGACGGCGTGCGCCCGCCATGCTGCTCCAGCGCGGCACCGCAAAACGCATTCAAGAGGATTTCCAGGGTGGTGTAGGCGCCGATTTCATGCAGGGTCTTGCGCTTGTCCTGGAAGATTTTCTTGCGGGCCATGTCCTTGGCATCCAGCACGCAACGCTTGGCGGGGCCATGCATGTGCTCCACCAGATCGCCCGGCAGTGTGCCGGCAAGCAACGCATCCTGCTGTTCCACGAAAGCCCGGGCGGCGGCATTGGTCAGGTGCTCGATGGCCTTGCCGCGCAAAATCGCCAGCTTGCGCCGGCGCGAGTCTTGCGCGCCCAGTTGCCGGTAAGTCTGGGGCAGGTCGTCACCGACCAAGTCGAGCAACAGCGACTCGACCTCGGCGTATTCGAGCAACTCCATTTCCAGGCCGTCTTCGAGGTCGATCAAGGCGTAGCAGATATCGTCTGCCGCCTCCATCAGGTACACCAGCGGGTGACGGGCCCAGCGTTGTTCTTCCAGTTGCGGCAGGCCGAGCCTGTGGGCGATCTGCTCAAGGATCGGCAGCTCGCTCTGGTAACAGCCGAACTTATGCTTCTTGTAGCCCAGCGAATCGGCGTGGCGGGCGGTCCAGGGGTATTTCAGGTAGGTGCCCAGGGTGGCATAGGTCAGGCGAGTGCCGCCGTCGAACTGGTGGTACTCAAGCTGGGTCAGCACCCGAAAACCCTGGGCGTTGCCTTCGAAATTGAGGAAATCATTGCGCTCGGCGCTGCTCATGTCGTCCAGCCAGCCGCGCCCGGCCGCCTGTTGGAACCAGTGGCGGATGGCATCTTCGCCGGAATGCCCGAACGGCGGGTTGCCGATGTCATGGGCCAGGCAAGCCGATTGCACGACCATGCCCAGATCGCTGGGGTCGCACCAGTCGGGCAGTGCGCTGCGCAGGGTTTCGCCCACGCGCATGCCGAGCGAACGGCCGACGCAACTGACTTCCAGCGAGTGGGTCAGGCGCGTATGAATATGATCGTTGCTGGACACCGGGTGCACTTGGGTCTTGCGGCCCAGGCGGCGGAAGGCGCCGGAGAAAATAATACGGTCATGGTCTTTGTGAAACGGGCTGCGGCCGAGTTCTTCCGGGCTGTGCAGAGGCTTTCCAAGACGTTCGCGGGTAAGCAGGGTGGGCCAATCCAAGGCGGGTACTCTCCGTGCGGTGAATGACCCTCCCAGCTTCCCGGTTCAGCTGCACCGGGGCAAGCGAAAATCTACAAGCCGACCGCGTCTATATCGATTAACAGCAAACGCTGACCGTTATCGAAGAATTGTCCGGCGGTCAGGCAATACTGATTGGTGGTGGCGTCGCGGTAAGTCGAAGAGAGGGTCAGACGCCGCTCCTCCCAGCCTTCGGCCAGCAGGTGATAGAAGTAGGGGCGCCACGACCAGTTGTGCCCCAGGTAGCGGCTGTCGGCCTGCCAGGCGTCCTGGCGCCATTCGAAGTTGGGCGTCAGCTGGGTGCCATGCCGGTCGCACTGATAGAAGCGCAGCAGCCAGGGGAAATCCGGCAATTGAGGTAACTGGTCCAGCGGCGCCTGGCCCTGCGCCCAGTTCTGCAGGATCTTCATCAGTTCGGCCAGTTGCAGGCGCAACTGCATGATGCGGCCGCGTTCAGCCAGTTTCTGCTGCACGTAAACCGTACGCAGGCGGGCAAACTGCGGCACGAAGGCATCGGTGGCAAACCAGTCGAGTTGCGCCTGGGCAAACAGGTAACCCTGCACATACCGCGCGCCGCATTCCAGGGCGAAGCTCAGCTGCGCCTCGGTTTCCACACCCTCGGCGATGATCCAGCAGCCAGTCTTCTCAGCCATTTGCGCCAGCGCACGCACGATCTCACTGCTCGGTCCGCCCTTGGCGGCTTCCTGGAACAGGCGCATGTCCAGCTTGAGGATATCCGGCTGCAGCGCGAGTACGCGGTCAAGCTGGGAGTAGCCGGCACCGAAGTCATCGATGGCAATGCGTGCACCGGCCTCACGATAGCGCGCCACCACCTCGGCCAGACGCTGGATGTCTCCGCCCAGTTCAGTGATCTCGAACACAATGCGCTGCGGATCGACGCCATGCGCATGCACCTGCTTCAGGCTGGGCAAGGCTTGGCCGGGGCGCAGACGGTTGATCCAGCGGGGCGAGATGTTCAGGCTCAAAAACCAGTCTGCAGGCGCTTCATGCAGGCGGCTCAAGGCATTGTCGCGGATCTGCCGGTCGAGGCAGCGTAAGGCCACGCCCGGTGTGCGCGGGTCGGCAAACAGCGGGCCGACTGACAGCAAGCGCCCATCAGCCTGGCGCAGACGGCCGAGTGCCTCGACGCCGGCGATGCGCCCGGTGGCAGTGTCGATAAATGGCTGGAAGCAGGCGAGCGGTTGCCCGTCGATCACGGGGCCTCCTTAAGAGAGCTGGCGAAAAAAGGCCCGGCCCTCAGTAACGAGGGCCGGGCCAATTCTGTTTGCAAGAATGCAGCCAGTCGCGCTTAACCCTTGCGCCCTGCCATGGCCAATTTGATCAACGGGATCAAACCGGCCCCTAGCCGCACTAGGCGCGTCACGCTGCTGATACTGCCGCCCTTGGCGCCCTTGCCGGTAAAAAAGCCCATCAGCGTCACCGCGGCCACGCCCCACAGCGGCGCGTGCTTGATGCCCAGGCTGTCCTGCCAGTTATGGCGCAGGTCACGCACTTTGTTCAGCGGGACCATCAATTGATGGGATTCATGGCGGATTTCCTGACGGTGCATTTCCATGCGCAGGCGGATCAACGCCTTGCGCATTTCCCGACGGGAGGTGTTTTGCGGGATTTCAGTCATGCTCATGGCAGCAGGCGCTCCCGATCATTGGCCAGCTCTTCGAGGGTGGCGTGGAAGGGCGTGGATTCATCGAATATCGCCGCTTTCAAGCGCACTCCGCAAAACGCTGCGGCCAGGCTGTAGAACACGCAGAGGCTGATAATCCCGGTAAGACGGTAGGTGTCCCAGACCAGAATCATCACCAGCGCCGATAACCCCACCAGTAACAGCAGGGCAAATACCAGCGCCAGGCCTGCAAACAGCAGCAAGCTGACCGTGCGGGATTTCTGCTCCTGCAACTCGATGCCAAACAATTCGACGTGGCTGTGCAGCAAGCCCAGAACGGCCGCGCCCAGGCGTCGGGAAGTGGAGCTTGAGCTCGTGGACGAGCCGGATTCGCCGATAGACATGGTATTAGCGCCTTGTAGCCAGCAGACCGATCAGAAAGCCAACGCCGGCGGCAATGCCGACTGACTGCCAAGGGTTGGCTTGCACGTAATCTTCGGTGGCGGTGACAGCCGCCTGGCCGCGTTCACGCAGGGAATCTTCGGTCAGTTGCAGGGTTTCACGGGCCTTGAGCAGGCTGTCGTGGATCTTGGTGCGCAGCTCGTCGGCTTGGTCGCCGGCCAATACCGCGGTGTCGTCCAGCAACCTTTCAGTGTCACTGACCAGGGTTTGAAAATCCGCCATCAGTATTTCTTGAGCAGTCTTTGCAGTTCTTCGGGCCATGGTTATCTCCGTGATTGGCTGATCTGTGCGTCTGGTGCGTTACGTTTGTTTTCGAGTCACCGCTAACGGTGAAGGTTCACTGCAATTGTCTGGTACAGCTTTTGCTTTGCCTTGGTGCGCCTGCCCCAGGGTATGCGCTGAATCCGGGCGACCCGAGGCTAATGCCTTGAAAAACCTTACCCTAAATAAATAAAACCCGCGGAAAAACCCTGTCGGCAACGGCCTTTTGTGTTGATCGCTGCGCTAAAGCGGTTCACACCTTCTGCACAGAGGTGGGGCTGGTGGCGCCAATTTAGTGCGCGACACCCTGGCTTGAACCGCTTTGGTGCTTTTTGCCTTAATGCAGGCCTGCCAACCTCCATGGAAAATTTGCAAAGTGCAGTGGACACACTTGTTCACAGCTCCAACACCCTGTTCATCCTGATCGGTGCAGTCATGGTTTTGGCCATGCACGCCGGCTTCGCGTTCCTGGAAGTCGGCACCGTGCGCCAGAAAAACCAGGTGAATGCCCTGTCGAAGATCCTCAGCGACTTCGCCATCTCGACCCTGGCCTATTTCTTTATAGGCTATTGGATCTCCTACGGCGTGAGCTTCATGCAACCGGCGGCGGTGATCAGCGCCGATCATGGCTACGGCCTGGTGAAGTTTTTCTTCCTGCTGACGTTTGCAGCGGCGATTCCGGCGATTATTTCCGGGGGCATCGCCGAGCGCGCCAAGTTCGCTCCGCAGCTGTGTGCCACCGCGCTGATCGTGGCGTTTATCTACCCGTTTTTCGAAGGCATGGTGTGGAACGGCAACTTCGGCCTGCAAGCCTGGCTGCTCGCAACCTTTGGTGCCAGCTTCCATGATTTCGCCGGTTCCGTGGTGGTGCATGCCATGGGCGGCTGGCTGGCGCTGGCGGCGGTGCTGCTGCTGGGATCGCGCAATGGTCGATACCGGGAAGGGCGCTTGGTGGCCTTTGCGCCGTCGAGCATTCCGTTCCTGGCGCTGGGCTCGTGGATCCTGATTGTCGGCTGGTTCGGCTTCAACGTGATGAGCGCGCAGACCCTCAATGGCGTCAGCGGCCTGGTCGCCGTGAACTCGTTGATGGCCATGGTCGGCGGCACCGTTGCCGCGTTGGTGATCGGCCGCAATGACCCAGGCTTCCTGCATAACGGCCCGTTGGCCGGGCTGGTGGCGATTTGCGCCGGTTCCGACCTGATGCACCCGGTGGGCGCGCTGGTCACGGGTGCGGTGGCCGGTGGTTTGTTTGTGTGGTTTTTCATCGCGGCGCAGGATCGCTGGAAGATCGACGACGTACTGGGTGTATGGCCGCTGCACGGCTTGTGCGGCGTATGGGGCGGCATTGCGTGCGGCATCTTTGGCCAGACGGCCCTTGGCGGCCTGGGCGGCGTGAGCCTGATCAGCCAGTTGATCGGCACGGCATTGGGCGTGGCGGTGGCGCTGGTCGGCGGGCTGGTGGTGTACGGCGTGATCAAGCGTGTACACGGGCTACGCCTGAGCCAGGAGCAGGAGTACTACGGCGCGGACCTGTCGATCCACAAGATTGGGGCGGTCAGTCAGGACTGAGCGGTTTTTCGGTCTGCGCATCAAAGCCGTGCAATAGGCGATAACGGTTCTGGCGCACCTCATCCACCCGCGCCTGCACCTGGTGGTCCGGCAGGCCCAACAGGATCAAGGCGTGGGAGGCGAGCATCAGGCTCGATTCCAGTAGCTCGGGCACCACTTCGCTGGCGCCCGCCGCTTTCAACTCGGCCAGTTGGCTGTCATCGCGCGTACGCACCAGCACGGGGACGTGCGGGTTGATCCTTCTGGCCTCTTTCAGGACCGTGAGGGCCACATCGCTGTTGTCCACGGCAATCACCACCAGCCGCGCGCGCTCCAGGCCGACCGCACTGAGCAACGCCCCACGGCGGCAGTCGCCGTAATGCACGCTGCTGTCTTCGGTGGCGGCCTGCGTCACGCGCTCGGGGTCGTCATCCAGGGCGATGAATGCCTGATGTTCCCGACGCAGAAAGCGCCCGATGGATTGCCCGACGCGGCCATACCCGCAAATCACCGCGTGGCCACGTAAATCGGCATTGAGCGCGGTGATTTCCTCCAGTTGCACCTGCTGGTTGGGCTTGCGGTGCAGGCGCAGGGCGATGCCCGGTGCGGCGCGCAGCAACAACGGAGTCAGCAGCATCGAGCAGAAGGTGGCGGCCAGCAGCAAACCGTTGAACTCGTCCGGGATCAGCCGGCTCTGTTGCATCTGCGCCATTAACGCGAAGCAGAATTCGCCGCCTTGCGCCAGGGCAAGGCCGCTGCGCCACGCGGTTTCACTGTCGCTGCCGCGCAGCTTGACCAGGGCTGCCACCACACAGCCCTTGATCAGCATCAGCGCGAGGGTCAGGCCGAGGATCAGCACGCTGTGGCTGACAAACAGCTGCAGGTCGATAAGCATGCCGATGCTGACGAAAAACAGCCCGAGCAGGATGTCGCGAAATGGCCGTATGTCCGCCTCAATCTGATGCCGGTAATGGCTTTCGCCCAACAGCATGCCCGCCAGAAAAGCCCCGAGGGCAGGGGACAGGCCGAGCAAATGCGTGAGCCAGGCGGTGAGCAAGACGATCACCAGCGCCAACAGCACAAACAGCTCAGCCGAATGGGACGCGGCAACTTCGTGGAACAGGCGGGGCAGCAACCAGCGACTGGCAAACAGCAGGCCGACGAACAACAGCACGGTTTTGCCCAGCGTCAGCGGCAGCGCCCAATACCAGGCGTGTTCGCTGCTGCCGGCAAACACCGGCACCAACGTGAGCAGCATTACCGCCACCACATCCTGGAACAGCAACACGCCAATCGCATTCTGGCCGTGGCTGCTGAAGATTTCCCCAAGGCTGCTCAGCTCCTTGCTGACAATCGCGGTGGAGGACAATGCCAGCCCCGCGCCGAGCAACAGCGCGACGCTTGGCGACAGACCGAAGCCCATCAACAGGCCTCCCAGCAAGGCTGCGCACCCCAGCACCTGCAAACTGCCCAAGCCAAACACCACCCTGCGCAGGGCGAGCATCTTGGTCAGGGAAAACTCCAATCCCAAAGAAAACAGCAGGAACACCACCCCCAGTTCGGCAAGGTCGGGCAGCTCTTCGCTGTCATTCACCCAGTCCAGAGCGGTGGGCCCCACCGCCAGGCCGACGCACAGGTAACCCAGCACGGGCGGCAATTGCAGGCGGCGAAACAGCGCTATCACCACCAGGGATGAGGCCAGAATAATCAGCAAATTGGCAAACACGGGCAGCTTCCTTGCAGGTTGAGCGGACAAAAAGGCGCGAGAATCGCTGAATCAGTTATAGGCCATGGTGATCTGGGTCAGGCTTTCAATGCCCAGCAGGCAAGTTGTAGCAAGCGGGCCTGCTGTGGCAAGCGTGCCTGTCGTGGCGAGCGGGCTTGCTGTGGCGAGCGGGCTTGCCCCGCGTTGGGGCGCGAAGCGGCCCGAAAACCTCCCACCCACGTCCATCTCGAACAAACACACCCGCCGCCTGAGCCCTTTCGCCAATCAACCCGGATCACCCCGCTCGCCACCGGTATTTGGCAGGTTTAGAATGATTGCCTGTTTCCTGATCAGGCCCATTCGCCATGCTTCCTGAATGCCAGTTATTCGGCACCCTGGGTTGCCATCTTTGTGAGATTGCCGAAGTCGAAATCATGCCGCTCGTCGAACACGGGTTGCTGGTGGAACTGGTGGACATCACCGACCCCGATGACCTGACCGACGCCTACAGCCTGCGGATTCCGGTGCTTCGCCGGGTGGATACCGGGGCAGAGCTGGACTGGCCATTCGACACCGGACAGGTTGTTGCCTTCCTGTCCTAGGCTTTCTCCGATGGCGAGTTTCCAAATATTACGTTACTGTATGTTTGTACAGCGATTGAATAGAGGGAACGCCCGTGGTGAATGTTGAACAACTGAAAAGCAGCGTCAATCGCATGTCCGCCGACGTCGTGCGCGACGCGGTGAACGAGCTGCGCCTCGATGGCCTGGTCACGGAAGGCAAGACGCCTTTTAACAAAGTGCACTTCAATACCTGCTTTGCCGAGATCGAAGCGTTGTTCCAGCGCGCCGGTTATCACAAGCAGTTGGATGTGGTGGGTTACCAAGGGTTGTTGTACGCGCTTTACGATCCCGGTCGCTGGGAAGCGGTGGACGTACTGCGTTGGCTCAAGGAGTTCACCGAGGCGGCCAGCGCTTCGCCGATCCTGCGTGCGCAATTGGCCAAGGCCTGAGATCCGCCCTAGGCTCCATCGCGCTCCATGCGGGATAATGCCCGCCTGATTTTCCAGGCTTCGAGCATTGTCATGTCATCTTCCGGTTTTTCCGCGTCGCAACACCAAGCCAGCACGTTGTATTTGCCACCTGGCAATTGGGCGACGGTGCTGGAGTGTCTGTGCGAGCATTTCCCTGCGATTGGCCGCGAGCACTGGCTGGACCGCATCGCCCGTGGCCGCGTACTCGACATCAACGGCACGCCGATCAGAATGGATTTGGCCTACAAGCAAGGCCTGTGTATTTACTACTTCCGTGAAGTGCCGAATGAGAAGGTCATTCCGGTTGAGGAAACCATCCTGTATGCCGACGAGCACCTGGTGGTCGCCGACAAACCGCATTTTCTCCCGGTGACCCCGGCGGGTGAGTACGTTGAACAGACGCTGTTGCGCCGCTTGATCCGGCGCCTGGATAACCCTGCTCTGGTGCCCTTGCACCGCATCGACCGGCACACCGCAGGGCTGGTGCTGTTCTCGGCCAACCCGCACAGCCGTTCAGCTTATCAACAGCTGTTTCCAACACGGCGCATCGACAAATTCTACGAAGCCATCGCTCCAGCGTTGCCTGATTTGACCTTCCCCATGGTTCACAAAAGCCGTCTGGTGGAAGGCGAACCGTTCTTTCGCATGCAGGAAGGCCCCGGCGTCAGCAACACCGAGACGGCGGTGGAAGTCCGTGAGAAAAACGCCGACCTGTGGCGCTACGGCCTGTTCCCCGTGACCGGCAAGAAGCACCAGCTGCGCGTCCACATGACCGCGCTGGGGGCGAGTATCTGCAATGACCCGTTCTACCCCGACGTGATCAAGGACGCCGAGGACGACTACGCCAACCCGCTCAAACTGCTGGCCCAGGGCGTGCGGTTTATCGACCCGGTTACCGGTGAGCAACGCGATTTCCGCAGCCGGATCACCCTCGACTGGTAAACCCCGGAAACGACAAGGCCCGCGCGAGGCGGGCCTTGTGGGTCCAGCGTTAAGACTTACAGGTCTTTAACGGTGCGAACCTGATCCTTGTTGATGCGGGTCTGCTTGCCGTCAAGTTGTTCGAACTCGTAGAAGCCCGAAGCCTTATCGAATTTAGGGGTGTCGACGGCCTGGATTTCGCGACCGTCATTCAGGGTGATCACTGTAGGCGAGGCGCAACCGGCGAGAGTAGCGAGGCCCAGTGCAAGCATGAGAGCGGCGATGGTCCGTTGAGTCATGAGTGTGTCTCCGAGAGAATGCTTTTAAATTGCTGACCTTGTGACGCGCGTCGCGTCGACAAAGTTCCTTGTGCGAGGTTCATTCTGACACGCCGAAGGCTGCGTGCAACAGTTCAGGTGTATTCAGGTTGGCCAGGCGCGGGTCATTCGCCGGGCACTCCAGGCCCACGCCGCCCAGTTGCAGCAGAATCTTGCGCGGGCTGCGTTCACCGGCGTTCCAGGCCCGTTCTACTTCGGTTTGCAGGTGGGTCGGGATGATGCAGATCAAGGGTTCCCAGAATTCGCCCTGACGCACCATCACCGGCACCAACGGTGTACGGCGTGCAGTTTCACGCAGATCGGCGAGCAGCGCCGCGTCGATGTTTGGCACGTCGCAGGGCAGGATCAGCAGCTGTGCATGGCGCGCGGCGGCCAGCCCGGCGCGGATGCCTGCCAGCGGTCCGGGAAAGTCCGGGCTGTCGTCGCTCACCAACTGGTCGGCGTAGGGCGCGTACAGGTCATGGTTGCGATTGCACGAGATGATCAGGTCATCCGTCAGCGGCCGGGTCAGGCGCTGCAGGTGGGCAATCAACGGCTGGCCATGCCAGGGCAGCAGGCCCTTGTCCTGACCACCCATGCGCTGGCCGCGGCCACCGGCCAGCAGCAGAATCGAACAGGGCAGGGGCGAAGAATCGAGAGACATGGCGGTTCCGCTGCGGCAGGTAAATAGGGCCCTGTGATATAACATCGGGCTGTTCCTTCGACAACCGGACCGAGCCATGAACGCCAAGGCTGATGCGCCCTTCGTACCCCTGAATATTGCTGTACTGACTGTCAGCGACACCCGCACCCTGGACACCGACACTTCGGGCCAGGTCTTCGTCGACCGCCTGACCGCCGCCGGCCACAGCCTGGCCGAGCGCGCGCTGCTCAAGGACGACCTCTACAAAATCCGCGCGAAAGTCGCCCACTGGATCGCCGAAGACGTGGTGCAAGTGGTGCTGATCACCGGCGGCACCGGCTTCACCGGCCGCGACAGCACGCCCGAAGCGGTGAGCTGCCTGTTGGATAAACAGGTCGATGGCTTTGGCGAACTGTTCCGCCAGATCTCCGTGGCCGATATCGGCACCTCCACCGTGCAATCGCGCGCCCTGGCCGGCCTGGCCAATGGCACGCTGGTGTGCTGCCTGCCGGGTTCGACCAACGCGGTGCGTACCGGCTGGGACGGCATCCTCGCCGAGCAACTGGACAACCGTCATCGCCCGTGCAACTTCGTTCCTCACTTGAAGCAGGCCGAACCCTGCGAATCCCGTGGATAAGCCCGGCAAAACCGGCGCCCTGATGCCAGTGGAAGACGCGCTGCGCCAACTGCTGGACATGGCCGAAGCCGCGCCGATCCGTGAGCCGCACGTGGTGCCGCTGGCCGACTGCGACGGCCGCGTGCTCGCGCACGACCTGATCTCTACCCTCGACCTGCCGCCCTGGCCCAACAGCGCCATGGACGGTTACGCCCTGCGCCAGGCGGACTGGACCGGCGAGCCCTTGCCCGTCAGCCAACGCATCTTCGCCGGCCAGGCGCCGCAGCCGTTGGCCGCCGGCACCTGCGCGCGCATCTTTACCGGTGCGCCAGTGCCGGAAGGCGCCGATTGTGTAGAGATGCAGGAAAACGCCGTGGTCCACGCCGATGAGCGCGTGAGTTTCAGCGAACCCTTGCAGGTGGGCCAGAACATCCGCCCGCAAGGCCAGGAAACCACCGTCGGCGAGTTGGTGTTGAGCGCCGGCACCCGCCTGGGCCCGATTGAGCTGGGCCTGGCCGCCTCGCTGGGGCACGACCGCTTGAGCGTGGTGCGCCGCGTGCGCGTGGCCGTGTTGTCCACCGGCGACGAGTTGATCGAGCCCGGTTTGCCGCTCGGCCCGGGGCAGATCTACAACAGCAACCGACGCGTGCTGTGCAGTTGGCTGGCGCGCATGGGCTGCGAGGTGATCGACGCCGGGATTCTGCCGGATGACCTGGAAAAAACCCGCAAACGCCTGGCGGACCTGGGCAGTGTCGACCTGATTCTGTCGACCGGTGGAGTGTCGGTGGGCGAGGCTGACTTTCTCGGCATCGCCCTGCGTGAAGAGGGCGAGTTGGCCCTGTGGAAGCTGGCGATCAAACCAGGCAAACCGCTGACCTTCGGGCATTTTCGCGGTGTGCCGGTGATCGGCCTGCCCGGCAACCCGGCGTCGACCCTGGTGACCTTTGCGTTGCTGGCGCGGCCTTATCTGCTGCGCCGCCAAGGCGTGCAAGAGGTGGAGCCGTTGCGTTTCGAAGTGCCGGTGGGTTTCACCTGGCCCAAGCCGGGCAACCGCCGCGAATACCTGCGCGGGCGGATCGAGCAGGGCAAGGCGATCATCTACCGTAACCAAAGCTCCGGCGTGCTGCGCAGCGCCGCGTGGGCAGAAGGGTTTGTGGAAGTGCTGGAAGGCACCACGCTGGCTATCGGCGACAACGTCAATTTCATTCCGCTGAGCGAAGTGCTGAACTGACGATAGCGATCTAAATGTGGAAGGGTTCCCTGTGGTGAGCGGGCTTGCCCCGCGTTGTGGCGCGAAGCGGCCCTGATACAGGCGCCACGGTTTTTCAGAAAGATGTAATCGGTGAGGTTTTGGGGCTGCTGCGCAGCCCAACGCGGGGCAAGCCCGCTCGCCACGACAAGCCCGCTCGCCACAACATGTCCGCTTACCGCAAGGGGCATGAGGTCTGCGTCTAGTAATCATCCCCGCGCTCAGTCACGTCCCTTTCCACCGGCTCGGCGTTCGGGTCGTACCCCGCCGGAAACTTGCCCTTCAGCGTCCACGCAAAGGCAATGATCTCCGCCACCGTGCGGTACAACTCTTCCGGAATGCTGTCGCCCAGCTCCATGCGCGCCAGCAGCTTGACCAGCTCGGCGTTCTCATAGATCGGCACTTCATTTTCCCGCGCCAGCTTCAAAATGGCTTCGGCCAAGGCATCGTCGCCCTTGGCCGTCAGGGTCGGCGCTTGCTGGCCGTCGTACTTGAGGGCAATCGCCTGGCGTGGTGGGGCTGGATTTTTCATGCGGTTTCATCCACCCAGCGTTGTTCCAGGCCGGTTCTTGGGCCGCGCGGTGGGGTGCCGAGGTGGCAATCCAGGTCGCCGACGTTGAGGCCCGAGGTCACCAGGCGTTCGCGCAAATGGCCCAAATGGCTTTCGATCAAACTGGCGGTAAAGGGCCGGGTTGCCCACAGCTGGCTGGACAGTTTGCCCTGGGTCAGTTGCGCCTGAACCTGCAATGGCCCCAGCGGCTCCATGTCGAACGCCAACTCGACGCGCCAGAGCATCTGCTTGGGGTCTTTCTTGTCTTTGCGTTCGGGTTGATCCTTGTCCGGCGTGGGTTCCTCGCGCTGGAACTTGACCTGCAACGGCACGATGTCCTGCAAGGTGCGCATGGGAATTTCCAGTTGCCAGGTGGTTTGCAAGCGGCCATCGGCGGTGGTGCCGGTTTGCTCCAGGCTCGACAACTGATGGCTCTGCAGGCGCGAAATCGCACCGGCGGCCAGGCGCAGCAGGTTTTCCAGGTCGCTTTCGCCTTCCAGGCGCTGCATCAGCCGATCCGGCAGCGGAAAGCCGGCGGGTGCCTGACGCGCGCCGATCTGGCCGAGCGTATTCAGCGGGTTACGCACAAAGTTGGGCAATACCTGGGCCAGGGTATTGGCGGCGAGGATGGCATTGAGATTGGTGGCACTGGGCAGCGCAGGCAGCAAGTCGGCGACCAGGCGCAGCAACGCGCCTTTCATGTCCAGCGGCGGGATTTGCGGGTTTTGCCCGGCGAGCAACTTGGCTTCAAGAAACGCGCCGCTGTTCTGTACCAGCTGCGCCAACACCTTGGGATTGCTCACTTGTGCCAGGTCGGGCAACGCCGCCAGCAACCGCGCCGCCGCGGCGCGCAGGTCGGTGGACGTGCTGTCGTCGGTGGGCAGGTTTTGCAGGGCGGTGAAAACCACGTCCAGCGAGCCTTGGCGACTTTGCTGAGTAGAAAGCTGTTGGGCCACGGCCAATTGATCCTTGAGCCCGCTCAACGGCACGAAGTTCAAGGTCTGCGCATTTTGCACCACGGCGCTGAGCAAGCTGCCCACCCGCAGTGGCTGCGGGCTTTCCAGCGTCAGCGTGGTGCCGGCGAGGGCGTTGTTGAGCACCGTCACCAGCGAGCGGTAGATCGCCGGTTGCGTGGTGCCTTGCGGCAACATCTGGGTGGTCAGCACCTTGGCTTGCAACAGCGTGCCCACCGGCATTTGCGTGGTGTCGATACGCGTGAGGGCGGCCACGTTGGCGCTCAAGGCCTGCTGCAACGAGAGCGTCAGGTTGCCGGCTGGCGTCTGGCTCACCGCTACATTGCTGCCCAACGGCAAAGGCTGGGCGCTGCTGGCTTGCACCAGGGTCTGGCGGCCGCCTTCAAGGGTCAATTTGAGCAGCAGCTGAAACGCATCGCCGCCTTGTTTAAGCGCGATCACCTCGGCGTTGGCGGTTTTCCCAGGGTCGATCAGTCCGGCCTGCGGCTCCAGCAGTTTGAGCAACTCGCCGGTCGGCGGCAGCGGGGCAGGCCCGGGCGCCGGGGCAGGAGGCAGCGTAGGAAGGTTGATCTCACCGGTCATCGTGCGCATCGTCTCTGGGGAAATTGCCCTCTTTAGAGTAGGGCATCACATGTATAATGCCGCCCGTCTGCAAAGAGAGCGGTAAAAACCTCACAACTATTTGATCCAGCTCTCTAAAATCGGTCGCCAAAGCCGTTATTGTGCATCTCTCTATAACGGCCGCTGCACCGCCGACTTGAACCGTAAAGGCCCGCGATCTCTTGACCAGCCCTCTTCTTGAAGCCGTAGCGCTCGCCTGTGAACGCGACCTGCGGATGCTGTTCGAACACCTCGAACTGCGTCTGACGGGCGGCGACATGGTGCAAATAAGCGGCCCCAACGGCAGCGGCAAGACCAGTTTGCTGCGCCTGCTGGCCGGTTTGATGCAGCCGACGGCAGGGGGTGTGCGGCTCAACGGCCAGCCGCTCAACGAACAACGCAGCGAACTGGCCCGTAACCTGATCTGGATCGGCCACGCCGCCGGCATCAAGGACGTGCTCACGCCGGAAGAGAACCTCAGCTGGCTCAGCGCCCTGCATTACCCGGCCTCCCGTGATGCCATTTGGCAAGCCCTGGCGGCCGTCGGCCTCAAAGGCTTTGAAGATGTTCCCTGCCATACCCTGTCCGCCGGCCAGCAGCGCCGCGTAGCGCTGGCGCGTTTGTACCTGCCGGGCCCGCCGCTGTGGATTCTCGACGAACCGTTCACTGCCCTCGACAAACAAGGCGTCGCCCAGCTCGAAGGACACCTGGCCCGGCACTGCGAGCAGGGCGGTTCAGTGGTGCTTACCACTCACCACACGCTGACGCGCATGCCCGCCGGTTACCGTGAGCTGGATTTGGGCCGGTGGTCGGTATGAGTGTGTTCGCGCTGCTGGTCGCCCGTGAAGCACGGCTGTTGTGCCGTCGCCCGGCTGAATTGGCCAATCCGCTGGTGTTCTTTGCCATCGTCATCGCCTTGTTCCCGTTGGCGGTCGGTCCCGAGACTAAACTGTTGCAAACCTTGTCCCCAGGATTAGTGTGGGTGGCGGCGCTTTTATCAGTGCTGCTCTCGCTGGACGGGCTGTTTCGCAGCGATTTCGAAGACGGTTCCCTAGAACAGTGGGTCCTTTCGTCGCACCCGCTGCCACTTCTGGTTCTGGCCAAGGTACTGGCACACTGGGCTTTTTCCGGCTTGGCGCTAGTCTTGCTCTCACCGTTGCTGGCGATGATGTTGGGCCTGCCCGTCGAATGCCTGCCGGTATTGTTGCTGTCCTTGTTGCTCGGTACGCCGGTGCTCAGCCTGTTGGGGGCGGTGGGCGCAGCGTTGACCGTCGGTTTGAAGCGGGGCGGCCTGTTGCTGGCCCTGCTGATTCTGCCTTTGTATATCCCGGTGTTGATCCTGGGCAGCGGCGCCTTGCAGGCCGCGCTCATGGGCATTCCGGCGACCGGTTACCTCCTGTGGCTTGGCAGCCTGACCGCCCTGGCGGTAACCCTGACACCCTTTGCTATAGCGGCTGGCCTGAAGATCAGCGTCGGCGAATAATGAGGTCTGGTTAAGCGTTATTAACCAGTAAAGACCCTGAGTTTCTCGCCAAGACGAGAAACCACCGTGATGGAAACAGCAATGAACTGGACCTGGTTTCACAAGCTCGGCTCGCCCAAATGGTTTTACGGCATCAGCGCCAAGCTGCTGCCGTGGTTGAGCATTGCCGCCGTGTTGCTGATCGGCATCGGCCTGGTCTGGGGCCTGGCCTTCGCCCCGCCGGACTACCAGCAAGGCAACAGCTTTCGCATCATCTATATCCACGTGCCCGCCGCGATGCTGGCGCAGTCCTGCTACGTGATGCTGGCCGTGTGCGGCGTGGTCGGGCTGGTGTGGAAGATGAAACTGGCCGACGTCGCCCTGCAATGCGCGGCGCCCATCGGCGCGTGGATGACCGCCGTGGCGCTGGTCACCGGCGCCATCTGGGGCAAGCCGACCTGGGGTTCATGGTGGGTGTGGGACGCGCGCCTGACCTCGATGCTGATCCTGCTGTTTCTGTACTTCGGCCTGATCGCCCTGGGCAATGCCATCAGCAACCGAGACAGCGCCGCGAAGGCCTGCGCGGTGCTGGCGATTGTCGGCGTGATCAACATCCCGATCATCAAATACTCGGTGCAGTGGTGGAACACCCTGCACCAGGGCGCCACGTTCACCCTTACCGAAAAACCGGCGATGCCCGTGGAAATGTGGGCGCCGCTGCTGCTGATGGTGCTGGGGTTTTACTGCTTCTTCGGCGCCGTGCTGCTGATGCGCATGCGTCTGGAAGTGCTCAAGCGTGAAGCCCGCACCAGCTGGGTCAAGGCCGAAGTGCAAAACAGCCTGGGAGCGCGGGGATGAGTTTCAACTCTTTCAGTGATTTTCTCGCCATGGGCCACCACGGCCTGTACGTCTGGACGGCCTATGGCATCTGCCTGGCGGTGCTGGCCCTCAACGTCGCCGCGCCGATCCTGGCCCGCAAGCGTTACCTGCAACAAGAGGCGCGTCGTTTGCGCCGGGAGACCGATAAGTGAATCCGCTGCGTAGAAAGCGTCTGTTGATCATCCTGGCCATCCTGGTCGGTGTGAGTGTTGCCGTGGGCCTGGCGATGAGCGCCCTGCGGGAGAACATCAACCTGTTCTACACCCCGACCCAGATCGCCAACGGCGAAGCGCCGGTAGACACGCGCATTCGCGCGGGCGGCATGGTGGAGAAGGGCTCGCTCAAGCGTTCCGGCGATTCCCTCGACGTCACCTTCGTGGTCACCGACTTCAACAAGGCCGTGACCATCACCTATCGCGGCATCCTCCCGGACCTGTTCCGCGAAGGCCAGGGCATCGTCGCCCTCGGCAAGCTCAATGCCGACGGCGTGGTGGTCGCCGATGAAGTGCTGGCCAAGCACGATGAGAAATACATGCCGCCGGAAGTCACCAAGGCCCTGAAAGACAGCGGCCAACCCGCTCCAACCCCGGCAAAGGAGGGCTAAGTTGATGACGTCCGCACTGTTTATTCCCGAGCTGGGCCAGTTGGCGATGATCCTCGCCTTGTGCTTTGCCGTCGTCCAGGCCGTGGTGCCGTTGCTTGGCGCCTGGCGCGGCGACCGCCTGTGGATGAGCCTGGCCCAGCCGGCCGCCTGGGGCCAGTTTGCCTTTTTGCTGTTCGCGTTTGGTTGCCTGACCTACGCCTTCATGACTGATGACTTTTCTGTCGCCTACGTCGCCAACAACTCCAACAGCGCGCTGCCCTGGTACTACAAATTCAGCGCCGTGTGGGGCGCCCACGAAGGCTCGCTGCTGTTGTGGGCCTTGATCCTCGGCGGCTGGACCTTCGCTGTGTCGGTGTTCTCGCGCCAACTGCCGCAAGTCATGCTGGCGCGGGTGCTGGCGGTGATGGGCATGATCAGCATCGGCTTCCTGCTGTTCCTGATCATGACCTCCAACCCATTCAGCCGCATCCTGCCGCAGATCCCGGTGGACGGGCATGACCTCAACCCCTTGTTGCAAGACATCGGCCTGATCGTGCACCCGCCGATGCTCTACATGGGTTACGTGGGTTTCTCGGTGGCCTTTGCCTTCGCCATCGCCGCCTTGCTCGGCGGGCGTCTCGATGCCGCCTGGGCGCGCTGGTCGCGGCCGTGGACCATCGTCGCCTGGGCCTTTCTCGGGATCGGCATCACCTTGGGCTCGTGGTGGGCCTATTACGAACTCGGCTGGGGCGGCTGGTGGTTCTGGGACCCGGTCGAAAACGCCTCGTTCATGCCGTGGCTGGTGGGCACCGCGTTGATTCACTCGTTGGCCGTCACCGAAAAACGCGGCGTGTTCAAGAGTTGGACCGTGTTGCTGGCCATCGCCGCGTTTTCCCTCAGTTTGCTTGGCACGTTCCTGGTGCGTTCGGGTGTGCTGACGTCGGTGCATGCGTTTGCGTCCGACCCGGCGCGCGGGGTGTTCATCCTGATCTTCCTGCTGTTTGTCGTCGGCGGCTCGCTCACCCTGTTTGCGTTGCGCGCGCCGGTGGTCAAGAGCCAGGTCGGCTTCAACCTGTGGTCGCGTGAAACCCTGTTGCTGGGCAATAACCTGGTGCTGGTGGTGGCCGCGTCGATGATCCTGCTCGGTACCTTGTACCCGCTGGTGCTGGACGCGCTGAGCGGCGCCAAGCTGTCGGTCGGCCCGCCGTACTTCAACGCGTTGTTTATCCCGCTGATGGGCCTGCTGATGGTGGTGATGGCAGTCGGCGTATTGGTGCGCTGGAAAGACACCCCGGTGAAATGGCTGGCGGGCATGCTGATGCCGGTGCTGCTGGGCAGTGTGGCCTTGGCGGTGATCGCAGGCTTTGCCTACGGCGACTTCAACTGGGCGGTGCTCGCAACCTTCCTGCTTGCCGCCTGGGTGTTGCTGGCCGGCGTGCGCGACATTGTCGACAAAACCCGCCACAAAGGCCTGATCAAAGGCTTGCCGACATTGACCCGCAGCTATTGGGGCATGCAGGTCGCGCACCTCGGCATCGCGGTGTGCGCCCTCGGCGTGGTGCTCTCCAGCCAGAACAGCGCCGAGCGCGACCTGCGCCTGGCACCCGGTGAGTCCATGGACCTGGCCGGTTACCACTTCATCTTCGAAGGCGCCAAGCACTTTGAAGGCCCGAACTTCACGTCGGACAAAGGCACCATCCGCGTGGTGCGCAACGGCAAGGAAGTGGCCGTGCTGCACCCGGAAAAACGCCTGTACACCGTGCAAAGCTCGATGATGACCGAAGCGGGTATCGACGCCGGTTTCACCCGCGACCTGTATGTGGCGCTCGGTGAACCCCTGGGCGACGGCGCCTGGGCGGTGCGCGTGCACGTCAAACCGTTCGTGCGCTGGATCTGGTTCGGCGGGTTGCTCACCGGCGTTGGTGGTTTGCTGGCCGCGCTGGACCGGCGTTATCGGGTCAAAGTCAAAAGCCGCGTGCGTGAAGCCCTCGGCCTGCAAGGAGCGCCGGCATGAAGCGTTGGTTGATGGTGTTACCGCTGGCGGCCTTTCTGGTGGTGGCGGTGTTTTTGTATCGCGGCTTGTACCTGGACCCGGCCGAGCTGCCTTCGGCGATGATCGGCAAGCCATTCCCGGCGTTCAGCCTGAAAACCGTGCAGGGCGACAAGACCCTGACCCAGGCCGACCTGCTGGGCAAACCGGCGTTGGTCAACGTTTGGGGCACCTGGTGCATCTCGTGCCGCGTCGAGCACCCGGTGCTGAACAAACTCGCCGAGAAGGGCGTGGTGATCTACGGCATCAACTACAAGGACGACAATGCGGCGGCCTTGAAGTGGCTGGCGGAGTTCCACAACCCGTACCTGATGGATATCCGCGATGAAGACGGCAACCTCGGTTTGAACCTCGGCGTGTACGGCGCCCCGGAAACCTTCTTTATTGATGCCAAAGGTGTGATCCGCGACAAATACGTCGGCGTGATCGACGAAGTGGTGTGGCGCGAGCAACTGGCCGCCAAGTACCAGGCGCTGGTCGATGAGGCCAAGCCATGAAGCGTCTGTTAGCCGCTGCTGTTCTCGCTCTCGGATTGGCCGGCGTAGCCCATGCTGCCATCGACACCTACGAATTCGCCAAGGACGGTGACCGTGAGCGTTTTCGCGAACTGACCAAGGAACTGCGTTGCCCCAAGTGCCAGAACCAGGACATCGCCGATTCCAACGCGCCGATTGCCGCCGACCTGCGCAAAGAGATTTTCCGCATGCTGGGGGAGGGCAAGGACAACCAGCAGATCATCGACTTCATGGTCGACCGCTACGGTGATTTTGTGCGCTACAAACCGGCCCTCACCGGCAAGACCGCGCTGCTCTGGTTCGGCCCCGCCGGGCTGTTGCTGGCCGGTGTGGTGGTCATGGCCGTGATCGTCCGCCGCCGCCGCGCCGCGCCTACCGATGGCTCCGACGCGTTATCCCCTGAAGAGCGCAAACGCCTCGACCAATTGCTGGACACCAAGACTGATGATTGATTTTTGGCTCGCAGCAGGGTTGCTGCTCCTGATTGCCCTGAGTTTCCTGTTGATCCCTGTATTGCGCGGCCGCCGCGCCCAGCGTGAAGAGGACCGCACCGCGCTCAACGTGGCGCTTTACCAGGAACGCGTCGCCGAGCTGCAAGTGCAGCAGGACGAAGGCGTGCTGAATGCCGCGCAACTCGACACCGGCCGCGCCGAAGCGGCCCGTGAGCTGCTGGCCGATACCGAAGGCGTGGAAAAGCCTCGCGAATCGCGCCTGGGCAAACCGTTGCCGTTTTTGGCGGCGTTTCTGGTGCCGGTCCTGGGCGTTGCGCTGTACCTGCATTACGGCGCCAGCGATAAGGTCGAGCTGACCCGCGAATTCTCCCAGCCGCCGGTGTCGATGCAAGACATGACCCAGCGCCTGGAACGCGCCGCCGCTGCCCAGCCGGATTCGCCGGAAGGCTTGTACTTCCTCGGTCGCGCCTACATGGCCCAGGACCGTTCCGCCGATGCGGCGAAAGTCTTCGAGCGCACCGTGGCTTTGGCCGGCCGCCAGCCGGAACTGCTCGGCCAGTGGGCGCAGGCGCAGTACTTTGCCGACAACAAGCAGTGGTCGCCCAAGGTGCAGGCGCTGACCGATGAAGCCTTGAAGCTGGACCCCAAGGAAGTCACCAGCCTTGGCCTGTTGGGTATTGCCGCCTTTGAAGGCCAGCGTTATCAGGACGCCATCGACTATTGGAACCGCCTGTTGGCGCAGCTGCCACCGGAAGACAATTCCCGGGTCGCGCTGCAAGGTGGTATCGACCGGGCGGCGGAAAAGCTCAGGGAGAGCGGTGGTACTGTCGCTCAAGCGCCCAAGGCTGTTCTGAAAGTCCGTGTGGATTTGTCCGCCGAGGTGAAGGCCAAAGCCCTGCCCACCGACAGCGTGTTCATTTTTGCCCGCGCCGTCTCCGGCCCGCCTGCGCCGCTGGCGGCCAAGCGCGTAACCGTCGCCGAACTGCCAGTCACCGTCGAACTGGGTGATGCGGACGCGATGATGCCGCAGTTGAAACTGTCGAACTTCCCCGAAGTCCAACTGGTTGCGCGCATATCCCGGGCAGGTCTTCCGACCGCTGGCGAGTGGATCGGCCGCAGCCAACCCTTGGCCAGCACTGCCACTGCGCTGCAGCAGCTGACCATCGACAGTCCGGACAAGTAAATCGAGGAAAACGCCTATGCCCGCATTTGCACGCATTACCCTGCTCAGCCTGGTACTCGGCCTGAGCGCTTGTGCGGTCCACCGGCCACCTCCGGCACCCACCGGCCCGACCATCCCACCGTCGGGCCCTTCGACCCAGCCGAGCACCCAACCGTCCGGCCCGGTGACCCCGCCGCCGAAACCGCTGCCAAGCAAATCGCCAACCTTCGCCCCGCCCCCGGGCGCCGCCAGCCACTGGGACGGCAAGATGCAGGTGTATGTGCTGGAAGAACAGCCCGACACCTTTTACCGCCAGCGCACCTATTACCGCTGGAGCAACGGCTGGAGCCGCTCCATCAGCCCGAACGGGCCGTGGGAAGAAACCGACGTGCACGGCGTGCCGCCGGGGTTGAGCAAGCAATACGCGCAATGAAAAAAGGCGACCTTCGGGTCGCCTTTTTCATACCCGCTAAATGCATTCTTGCATCCACTGAAGACCAACTGTGGGAGCGGGCTTGCTCGCGAAAGCGGAGTGTCAGCCAGCCTATCAATCACTGACCCACCGCCTTCGCGAGCAAGCCCGCTCCCACAGTTTTGAACTCTACCTGATCTGAGTTCTAGGCCTGTTTCGCCATCGTGCGAGAAGTCCCCTGATGTACACCACACTCAGTGTGGGAGCTGGCTTGCCTGCGATAGCAGTGTGTCAGCCATAAATCCCCCAACTGACCCACCGCCATCGCAGGCAAGCCCGCTCCCACAGGAATCACCGCGCTATCAAGCTACGGGACACTCCCGATTCAGCGCTTGATCCACCAGCAACTGCGCAATCTCAATCATCTGCACCACCGCCAGCACTTGCTTGCGGCCTGTGCCCTCCAAGTGCTCGGCACAGTCGTACGCACACACGGTCGCCGATTCGAGCATCTCACTGGCATTGCTCAAGGCAACTTCGGTGCTGAGGCCGGGGCGCACGGTGAATATGGGTTGGGCGGGAGTTGTGGGGTGTCATCCGAATGGGATGGCGGGGGGTTAGGCGTGACTTTTTTCATGGGGAAGCTCCTATGAATGAGCACCTCCATCTCGCTACCACACGATGTAAGGAGGCGACTGTACACGGGGTGGTAGACCGGTCATAGAAACCCGGCAGGCCGAAGCCTCCCGTGCACAGCCGCCACAAAGCAGCCCGCACAAAAAAACGCCCTGGAGCGTTTTTGGGGATCTATGAAAGAACCGGGCTACCACACCCGTTCGCTGATTTTGCAGCGACCCGCGAAGGTTAGCGGCGAGGTTACTCGGACGCAACCCGAAAACTGTGTAGGGCAGGTCCTAAAGGTCGAATGATTATATAGAGGCGAACCCTTGTGGCGAGCAGGCTTGCCCTGCGCTGGGCTGCGAAGCGGCCCCAAAACCTAACGGCGCGTTCTGCCTGAATTCGTGGGTTGTCGGTGGCCAGCCACGACGAGGCAACGTTGGCGCATGTTGAGGAGTCGGCGCGCTACGGCATGACCATCGCCGAATTCCCCACTACGCTTGAAGCAGCCCAGGGCTGCCAGGCGCTGAACATGAAAGTGTTGATGGGCGCGCCGAACGTGGTGCGCGGCGGGTCACACTCGGGTAATGTGGCCGCCGCCGGCCTGGCCCGCGCGGTCAAGATGATCAGCCTGGCGCCCGCGCGCGCGGCGGGCTTGACTGATCGCGGTGAAATTGCGGTGGGCCTGCGCGCCGACCTGGTCCAGGCCAAACGCCGTGAAGGGCTGCCCGTGGTGCAACAAGTGTGGCGACAAGCGAAGAGGGTGTTTTGATGGCAGGCAGGTTGATCTATCTCATCGGGCCATCGGGTTCGGGCAAGGACAGCCTGCTGGATGCCGCCCGCCCGCGCTTGGCCGAGCGCGGCTGCCGCATTGTGCGACGGGTGATCACCCGTTCGGCCGAAGCCGTGGGCGAGGCGGCTCAAGGTGTGATCCCGCAGCAGTTCGCCGCGATGCAGGCCGAGGGCGCGTTTGCCCTCAGCTGGCACGCCAATGGGTTGTCGTACGGCATCCCGCGTGTGATCGACGATTGGCTGGCGGCGGGGGAAGACGTGCTGGTCAATGGGTCCCGCGCGCACCTGGCGCAAACCCGCGAACGGTATCCCTCGTTGCTGGTGCTGTTGCTGACGGTCGATCAAACCGTGTTGCGCCAGCGCCTGATCGCGCGGGGGCGTGAGTCGCTGGCCGATATCGAGGAGCGCCTGGCGCGCAATGCGCGGTTCACCGCAGACTTGATCGCCGGCAATGGTGCGGGGCTGCTGGTGCTGGATAACTCCGGCCCGCTGGTGCATACCGTTGAGCGCTTGCTGTGCTGCCTGGACCACGGGCACTCGGCATGCGCCTGACCTTGCTTGGCACCGGTGACGCGCGGCAAGTTCCGGTGTACGGCTGCGAATGCGCCGCCTGCGCCCTGGCGCGCAGCGATGAAGGGTTACACCGCCGACCGTGCAGCGCGTTGATCGAATGCGGCGACCAGCGCTGGTTGATCGACAGCGGTTTGCCGGACCTGACCGACCGCTTCCCGCCGCGCAGTTTCAACGGGATTTTCCAGACGCACTACCACGCTGACCATGCGCAAGGTTTGCTGCATTTGCGCTGGGGCCAGGGGCTGGTGATTCCGGTGCATGGCCCGGCGGATCCGCAGGGGTTGTCC
This sequence comes from Pseudomonas sp. HT11, assembly GCF_044875395.1. Taxonomy (NCBI): domain Bacteria; kingdom Pseudomonadati; phylum Pseudomonadota; class Gammaproteobacteria; order Pseudomonadales; family Pseudomonadaceae; genus Pseudomonas; species Pseudomonas sp. HT11. The sequence goes on from NZ_CP173217.1 coordinate 1,902,656, forward strand.
GACCTTTACCAACACCCGGGGATCCTGGATTTCAGCCAGCCGTTTGGCGCATTCGAAACCCGCGAATTTGGCGAGTTGTGCGTGACGGCGCTGCCGTTGCAGCACTCCAAACCCACCTTCGGTTATCTGCTGGAAGGCGAAGGTCGGCGCATCGCCTACCTTACCGACACGGTCGGCCTGCCGCCTGCCACCCTGGCCTGGCTGCAACGCGCGCCGCTGGAGGTGTTGGTGCTCGATTGCTCCATGCCACCGCAGCCGCAGGCACCGCGCAATCACAATGACGTGACGCTGGCATTGCGCAGCATTGAGGAATCGGGTGCGCAATTGGGCGTGCTGACGCACGTGGGGCATACGCTGGATGCGTGGTTGCTGGAACATCGGCGCGAGTTGCCCAGGCATGTGACAGTGGCGTGGGATGGCCGAGTTCTTTGAGCACGGCATGACCCTTGTGGGAGCGGGCTTGCTCGCGAATGCGGTGTGTCAGTTGAGGGATTCTTCACTGACCCAGCGCATTCGCGAGCAAGCCCGCTCCCACAGTGTGATCTTTATTGTTTGCACGTCTCCATTCCAAATCGGCTTGCCAGCGCCTTGCGTCCCTTGGCCGTTAACGCCAATGCGCGACTGTCCAGGTCCTGGGTCACCCATTCACGGCGGATAACGCTTTGCAGCAATGCCGCGCCCAAAGCACCGGCCAGGTGCGGGCGGCGCATACTCCAGTCCAGGCACGAACAGGCGAAGCGTCGGCGCTGCGTGCGCAGTGCGGGCACATCGATGCCCAATTCGGTCATGGCTTGTTCACCCGCCGCGCTGAGTTGGTAAGCGCCGTCGCCGACCAACCAGCCGGATGCGATGAAATGGTCGTGCAGGTGCACCGCCAGGGTTCCGGCCATGTGGTCGTAGCAGGTGCGCGCAAACTGCAAACGCGTGGGCGTGGTCGGGACGAAACCCTTGCTGGTGTTGCGGCTGATCACCATCAGGCCCTCGATGGCCTGGGCCACGTGCGGCCCAGCCAGGCTGTAATAGCGATGACGCCCCTGGGTGTGCAGCGTAAGCAGGCCATCGTTCTTAAGCCTGGCCAAATGGGCACTGGCGGTCGAGGCGCTGACCTGGGCAATCGCCGCCATCTCGGTGCTGGTACGTGCGTGGCCATCCATCAGCGAACAGAGCATTTTCGTGCGCGCGGGCTCCGCAATCGCCCCCGCCACGTGTGAAAGCGCCGTGTCCTCGTCCTGAGCGTGCATATTTCGTTCCTGAGCGAATCGTTGCCGTGTGAGAGGGCAGATAGTAACGCTTCTTTTGCAAACAGGACGTGCCCGATGACACCGCTGCAAGCCGCTACCCATGCCGACCCTTACGCCTATTACGCGGCCCTTCGGCGTAACGATGGGCTGTCGTTCGATGCTGAACTGGGACTGTGGATCGCCAGCAGCGCCAGGACTGTCGAGGCCGTGCTGACGCACCCTGACTGCCGGGTACGCCCGTCACACGAGCCGGTGCCTGCGGCGATCGCGGACGGCGCGGCGGGGCAGGTGTTCGCCAAGTTGATGCGCATGAACGAAGGCGCGGCCCACCAGTGCCCCAGGGCGGTGGTCGAACCTGCACTGGCCAGGTTGGACGCAGGGCATATCGCCAACGTGGTGAGGCAAGTCAGCAGGCGCCTGCAGAGCCTCGATGAGTGGATGTTCACGTTGCCGGTCGCCGTGGTCGGCTCGCTGCTGGGTGTGCCTGGCGAGCGGTTGCACAGGGTCGCCGCGCTGACCCGGGATTTTGTCGCGTGTCTTTCGCCGCTGAGCAGCCAGGCTCACTTGCGCGCCGCCGATGCTGGCGCTGTGCATCTGGGGCAGGTGTTCAGTGCGGTGCTCGAGCAGACCGAGTTGCTCAAGCAGCTTCTCCACGGCGAGTGGGGTGGCCCGGATGCACTGACGTCTAACCTGATCGGCTTGCTCTCCCAGACGTGTGAAGCGAGTGCCGGTCTGATTGGCAATACGCTGGTCACACTCGCCCGGCGGCCTGACCTGCTGGCGCACATCCAGCGCGTGCCGGCCCTGGTGCCAGCGCTGGTGGAGGAGGTGGCCCGCTATGACTCGCCGGTGCAGAACACGCGGCGATTTGCGGCCGGGCCCTGCTCGATTGGCAATAGCTTTCTAGAGACGGGCGATACCGTTCTCGTGCTGCTGGCCGCCGCGAACCGGGACCCCGAAGCGAACCCTGACCCGGACAGCATTCTGCTTGAGCGACCCCATCGACGCTTGTTCAGCTTTGGCGTTGGCAGGCACCAATGCCCGGGCCAAGCGCTCGCGTTGAACATCGCGTCGCAAGCGCTGCGCGAATTATTGCGCCAGCCGAGCGCCTGGGCCGATGCTCGCCAGTGCGGTTACTGGCCGTCGCTGAATGGGCGCATCCCGAGGTTTGAATCTGCAGGGATATATCAGTGATGCGAGCCACTTCCAGACTATTAAGTGTGTAGGGTTTTGTTTCCATGCTGAGTTTAAAACGTGAGGTAATTCTAAACTTTATATGTTTTATAGTGTTTTAAAGTGCCTGTTTTCGGGCGAGGGTTTGATTGTGCAGTGCGCGTAAATGAATATTCTTGTGTGTGGATGTTAAGTTTACGTATCCAGTTGTTATATGTTTGGGCGTGAAACATTGTCAGGGCTGGTGCTCGGTTTTTTGATGTGGGAAGTTAGTTTGGCGGTTAAGTAAGTTGCCGCGTCTTGGGCCCTGTTTCGGGTCGGCTTAACGTTTTCAAAGGATGTTATATGCGCGTTGCCACTTCATTTGTTGGTCATCATCCACATCACCCTCCATTACCTGCGTCCAGTGCACCTGCTTTCACACACCCTGCGCACGTTGCCACGGCGCCGGTCCAGAAACCCGCTTTCGGCACGGACGAGGCTGCCAAACAGATCCTGCGACGAGGCTATCGCCATTACGATCGCGATGGCGACGGTAAAATCGAGTTGTCTTTTACCCTTGACGAAAAGTTCTCTGCACAACAAAAAGTGTCCATTCGCCAGGCACTTCAAATGTGGCAAGACGTGACTACTATCATATTCAAAGAGAATTCAACCTGCGCAGACGGCTCAATAACCATTGCAGCCGATCCTCATACCAGTGGTGGCGTGTCACAGTTACCCAATCAGTATTACGGTGACATGAACGCCACCATTGGAACGCAGGGTGCGCGCGAAGTCCCTGCGCACGGCGATTACTTTTTATTTACCGCAGTTCATGAGTTGGGTCACGCCCTGGGCCTTGGTCACCCTGGCGAATATGGCAAGCAAGTGCACAACTATGCCCAGACCCCCTACGAGCAAGACACCAAGGCGTGCAGCGTAATGAGTTATTGGGATGAAACCAATCAGCCGGGCCATGACTTCCACCGGCGCCATCCGTGCGTGCCGATGAAAGATGACATTGCCGCGATACAAAAACTCTACGGCGCCAATTTCAATACGCGACCGACCGATACGACCTACGGGTTCAACTCCAACACAGGCCGTGATCACTTGAGCCTTGAGTCCGCGAAGGATGCGCCGATCTTTTGCATTTGGGACGGGGGCGGCAATGACACGCTGGACGTTTCCGGGTTTTCCCAGGATCAGACCATCAACCTGCACGCTGAGTCGTTTTCCAGCGTGGGCGGCCTGAAGGGCAATGTATCCATCGCCAAGGGCGTTACGCTGGAAAACGCTGTTGGCGGTTCGGGCGACGACCAAATCAACGGAAACGAGGTGGGCAACAGGCTTCACGGTGGGGCGGGTGCGGACAGGTTGCGCGGCGGTGGCGGCGCGGATGTCTTTGTGTACGACAGGGCGAGCGACTCTACCCTTGGCCAGCCAGACGAGATTCTGGATTTCACCAGCGGTACCGACAAAATCGATCTTTCCGGCCTGTTGAAGAATACCTCCATCAGGCATTTTTACGTGGTTGAGCAGTTCACTGGACGGCCCGGCGAGATCGTCCTTAGCCATGACCAGAGCAGTGGCGCTGGCAGCTTGAGCCTTGACCTGACGGGCCAGGGCAAAGCCGATTTGTTTCTCAAAAGTGCAGGGAGGATTCGCGCCAGTGACATTGTCACGGGCGCCGGGTCCGTGCATGGGCTGACGCACCTCAAACGCCAACGCAACTCCACGTCGGGGCGTCTGTCTGGCCTCAAGGCGCACGATACGGTTTATGGCTTCAACGCCAACAGCGGTGATCGCTCAAGCAGCCTGCATGCCGGCAGCGGCGCGCCGCGCTTTCTGGTACAGGACGCGGGCGGCAACGATACCCTGGATTTTTCCGGTTTCGAGCATCACCAAACCATCGATTTGCGCCATAACTCCGCCTCCAGTGTGGGCGGTCTGCGCAACAACGTCGCCATCGCCAGAGACGTTGTCGTGGAGAATGCGATTGGCGGCTCCGGGCAGGACACGCTCATCGGCAACGCGGTGGACAACGTCCTCACTGGCGGTGCTGGCGGCGATGTGCTCTGGGGCGTGGGCGGTAGAAACACGTTCAAATATGACCAGGCCAATGACTCGACCTGTCACGATGCCGATGTGCTCATGGATTTCGCCAGTGGCGAGGACACTATCGATCTGAGGGCACTGGCCAAACAGTACGCGACCCCCTTGCGTCTGGTGCAAGACTACACGGGGCGCGTTGGCGACACCGTGGTCAAATACCACCCACAGAGCGGCCGCTACTTTGTCGGCATCGACCTATCGGGCGACCGCCAGTCTGACTTCCTGATTAAGAGCCCGCGTTTGATCAAGCCCCAGGATGTGCTTGGCCTGACTGCGCATCGGCGCTGATCAGGGTTTGCACGTACTCCACAAACGCGCGTGTCTTGGCACTCGCCATCCTGCCGGTGGGGAACACCGCCCATAAATCAATCGGCGGCAGTTGCCAGTCGGTCAGCACGGGCTTGACCTCACCACTGGCCAGTTCCGGGGCAAACATCCAGGTCGATGCCATGGTCAGGCCCAAATGGTTCAGCACCGCGGCGCGCACGCCCTCTGCGGCGGTGACACGGATGCGGCCGCGGGCGACGACCGGGTAGTGACTGTCGCCCTGGCTGAACGTCCAGTTTGAGCCGCCGCCCAGGCTGTAGATGATTGCCTGGTGTTGCAGCAAATCCGCTGGCGTGGCCGGCTCGCCACAGCGTTCGAAGTAGGCCGGGGTGGCGAGGATTTGCCGCGGGGATTGGCCGATCTTGCGTGCGGTAAGGCCCGAGTCGCTCAAGTTGCCCATACGCAGGGCGACGTCGATGCCTTCTTCCACCAGGTTGAGGCTGTGGTCGTTGAGCACCACTTCGACGTTCAAGGCGGGGTATTGCGCCAGGAACGGGCCCAGGTGAGGAATGATGTGCAACCGCGCGAAGGTGGTTGCAGCGCTGATGCGCAAGTTGCCCGACAGCCCGGCGCCTGCACCGCGTGCGGCGTCATCGGCCTCGTTGGCTTCGTCGATGGCGCGCTTGGCCTTTTCGAAAAACGCCAGGCCCGCCTCGGTCGGTGTCAGGCCGCGCGTGGAGCGCAACACCAACCGCACCGCCAGGCGCGCCTCCAATTGCGCGATGCTTTTGGAGACAGCGGGCTGGCCTATCCCCAAGCGTTTGGCGGCAGCTGAGAACGAGCCGGTTTCGACCACGTTCACGAAGGTTTCCATGGCGGTGAGGCGGTCCATCGGGTGTCCTTGGGTTATTGGGTGAGGGCGTCGAGCATCGCCGACGGTTCTGGGCGTTGAGTGTAATCCGGGTTGACCTCGGCGTAACGAATCACGCTGTCCTGGCCGATCACGTAGCGCGCTGGCATCGGCAGGGTCCAGGCTGGGTCGTCATTGATCAGCGGCAAGTTGTTGCCCAGGGCCTTGTAGAGCTCGATCAGGTAGTCCGGCAGCTGAAAGCGCAGACCGAATGCATCGGCAACGTCGTTGTGGGTATCGCTGAGGATCGGGAAACCCAACTCGGTGATGCGTTCGGATTTACGGCTGTTGGCGGCAGTCTGTGGCGACAGGGCCAGCAGGCTCGCGCCGTGGCCTTTCAACGTCGGCAAAAAGGTTTGCAGCGCTTGCAGCTCCATATTGCAATACGGGCACCACACGCCGCGGTAGAACGTCAGCACCAAGGGGCCGTTGGCCAACAGATCGGCTGAGGACACCAACGTACCGTTGGCATCCTTGAGACTGAACAACGGCGCCTTGTCACCCACCTTCAACGCACGCTGTGCGGCTCCGGACGCGATCAGCTCGGCTGTGGCGCGTTCCATGATCGGATGGATATGCGCTGGCGCGTTGTAGGGAGGCTTGCCGGCTTTGAAGTCAGCACGGAAGGCATCAAGTGTGGCTTGAAGTGTCATGGTGATATTCCCTCAGGAGATGAGCCGAGTTGGCTGGAGGGATAATGGGCGCAGCAGAGCGGGCGAAGAAGCAGGGTAAGGCGCATATGAATTATGCCCTGCTGGAATAAACACCGTTTATTTCCAATATTTAGACATACAGCCGTCACTCCTGTTGAAGCAATCTGTGCTTGAGTAAATATAACTCTAGGGTTACTTTATCGAGCCAAGCCAAGGAGGCTGAGGTGCAAAGCAGGTTATTGATCAAGGAGCTGCAAGAGGCGGGTTGGGTGCTGGATCGGGTTACGGGCAGTCATCATATTTTCACTCACCGCTATAACCCGTACACGATCCCGGTGCCGCACCCCAAGAAAGACTTGCCCCTGGGCACCGTCAGAAGCATCAGGAAACGCGCCGGGCTGTTTCAGTTTTAAGGAGAGCACTCATGCAATACCCAATGTGTATCGAATGGGGCGATGACTTTACCGCCACCGGTATTCAGATCCCCGATATTCCAGGCGCGGTCACCGCCGGGGACAGCTTCGAAGAGGCGTACAACGCCGCCGTGGAAGTCGCGCACATCATGCTGCAAGAGATCGCCGCCGAAGGCGGGCCGATTCCGATGCCCACCTCGGTGGCCAACTACCACGCGAACGAAGACTACGCCGGGATGGGCTGGGGGATGTTGGAGTTGGACATCTCGCCCTATCTGGGCAAGACCGAGAAGGTCAATGTGACCTTGCCCGGTTATGTCATCCAGCGAATCGACCGCTATGTGCGCGAGCACAAGGTCAAAAGCCGCTCGTCATTTCTGGCGGATGCGGCCTTGGAGAAGTTGGTGCGCTCCTAGTCGCGATCAGGCTGTGGCAACGGCCACCGTGCGCGAAGCACTCAGGAACCGCAATAACGCCACCAGTGGGAACGCACTGCCCACCAGCATCACGCCCAGCCAGCCGCCGTGTTCATACACGCTGCTGGCAATCGCCGAGCCGAAGGCGCCGCCGATGAAGATGCTGGTCATGTACAGCGCGTTCAAGCGGCTGCGGCTGTTGGCGTCTAGGGCGTAGATGGCGCGTTGGCCGAGGACCATGTTCATCTGCACGCAGAAGTCCAGCACCACACCGGTGACGGCCAGGCCGATCACGCTGTACAGCGGGTGCACGAAGGCGGGCAAAAAGCTCAAGGCGGCAAACAGCATCGCCAGCAGTGAAGCGCGGTGCGTGTGGCCGGCGTCGGCCAGGCGGCCGGCGATTGGGGCGGCGATCGCGCCCAGTGCACCGACCAGGGCGAACAACGCGATCTCGCTTTGGCTCAGGCCATGATTGCGTGCCAGCTCAAGCGGCGCGGCGGTCCAGAACAGGCTGAAGGTGGCAAACATGCAGCCTTGGTAGAACGCCCGCTGGCGCAATACCGGTTGCTTGCGCAGCAGCGTACCGAGTGAGCGCAGCAGCTCGCCGTAGCTGGCGCTGTGGTCGGGCTGGCGCTTGGGGATGGTCATCAGCAAGACCACGCTGATGAAGGCCATCAATGCTGCGGCGGCCATGAACATCGCGCGCCAGCCGAAGTGGTCGGCCACCACGCTGGACACTGGCCGTGCCAGCAGAATGCCGAGCAACAGGCCGCCCATGATGCTGCCAACCACGCGGCCACGGGATTCGGCGGGCGCCAGGTGCGCCGCCAGCGGGATCAGGATCTGCACCGAGACGGAACTGAATCCGATCAACAACGACACAAGCAGGAACAAATTCGGCTGCTCGGTGAAGGCGGCACCCAGTAGGCTGGCGATGGCCAACACGGTGGTGGCGATCATCAGCTTGCGGTTTTCCAGCAAGTCACCCAGCGGCACCAGGAAGAACAGGCCCAAGGCGTAGCCGATTTGTGTCAGCGACACGATCAGGCTGGCCATCGCCGGAGTCAGGCCAATGTCGGGTGCAATCAGTTCGATGATCGGTTGGGCGTAGTAGATGTTGGCAACAATGGCGCCGCAACAGAACGCAAACAGCATCACCATGCCTCGGGTCATGGTGCTTGAAGCGTGTGGGGTAGCGTTCATGGTGTTCTCGTTAAAGCGAAGGAAGATGGCGTGCGAGAGTAAAGACAACCGCACGGCCGGAGTAGGGCGCTATGGGTGATAACACTCATGCCGCAAATTAATGACTGAATCGTTAACTGTTGAGCCGAACGGCAATGATACATTCAGTCACAACTGCCGAAACAGGAAATCCACTTTCATGAAAATTTCGCTGAACAAGATGATCCTGGCTTCAACCCTGGCCGCCGCCATGGCCATCGGGTTGGCCAATGCCGCCGACGCTCCGCGGGTCGGTGTGCGCGGCGCAATTACGGCAATCGATGGCGACGCAATGCACGTCAAGGTCAACAGCGGTGAAGACGTCACCGTGCACCTGACCAAAGACACCCAGGTCCGCGCCGTTACCCTGGCCAAAATTGATGAAATCAAGCCCGGCAGCTACATCGGGTCGGCCGCCATGCCGAATGCCGATGGCACCCTGACTGCCCTGGAAGTTCACGTGTTTCCACCGGCCATGGCCGGCACGGGCGATGGGCACCGTGCGTTCGACTTGAAAGAAGGCAGCAGCATGACCAACGGCACCGTCGGCGACCTGGTGGTCAGCAACGGGCGCACCTTGACCGTGAAGTACAAAGGCGGCGAGCAGAAGATTGTAGTGCCGGATGATGTGCCGATCGTCAACCTGGAGCCAGGGGATCGCAGTTCGTTGAAGCCCGGCGTGAAGGTGGTGATGTTTGCATCGCAGGCGGCGGATGGGACGGTTACCGCTCAGGCGATTTCGGCCGGTAAGGACGGCGTGACACCGCCGATGTAACGGCCAAACACTCAACCAGATGTGGGAGCTGGCTTGCCTGCGATGCAAGCACCTCGGTGTCTCAGGCATTGCGAGGTGATGCTGTCGCAGGCAAGCCAGCTCCCACACTTGACTGCATTTTTTCAGTTAAAGCGGTTTACTGACCGCTGTAGATCTGATCAAAAATCCCGCCATCATTGAAGTGGGTTTTCTGTACGGTGCGCCAGTCTCCAAAGGTCTTCTCCACCGACAGGAAGTCGACTTTCGGGAAGCGGTCGGTGTACTTGGCCAACACCGTCGGGTCGCGGGGACGCAGGTAGTTGTTGGCTGCGATTTCCTGACCTTCAGGCGACCACAGGTACTTCAAGTAATCTTCGGCCGCCACGCGGGTGCCTTTCTTCTCGACGACTTTGTCGACCACCGACACCGGTGGTTCCGCCTCGGCAGAGACGCTTGGGTAGATCACTTCGAACTGATCACGGCCAAATTCACGCGCGATCATTTCCGCTTCGTTTTCAAAGGTCACCAGCACATCGCCGATCTGGTTGGTCATGAACGTGGTGGTGGCTGCACGGCCGCCGGTGTCCAGCACTGGCGCGTGTTTGAACAGTTCGCCAACGAACTTCTTCGCCTTGTCTTCATCGCCGCCGTTCTTGAGCACATAACCCCAGGCCGACAGGTAGGTGTAGCGGCCGTTGCCCGAGGTTTTCGGGTTGGGCACGATCACTTGCACGCCATCTTTGAGCAGGTCTGGCCAGTCTTTGAGGGCCTTGGGGTTGCCCTTGCGCACGATAAACACGGTGGCGGAGGTGAACGGCGCGCTGTTGTTCGGCAGACGGGTGACCCAGTTGTCCGGCACCAGCTTGCCGTTGTCCGCCAGGGCATTGATGTCGGTGGCCATGTTCATGGTGATCACGTCAGCCGGCAGGCCGTCGATCACCGAGCGCGCCTGTTTGCTGGAGCCGCCGAAGGACATCTGCAAGGTCAGCTTGTCGTTCGGGTGCTCGGCTTCCCAGTGCTTTTGGAAGGCGGCGTTATAGTCCTTGTAGAAGTCGCGCATCACGTCATAGGAGACGTTGAGCAGTGTGACGGGGGCAGCCTGGACGGCGCCCGCCAGGGCTAGGCCGGCGGCCAGTAAGGAGGCGCTAACGAGTTTTTTCACTGCTCATTCCTTGTTGTTCGAGAAGGTTGTCGATTGAGTGGGGGCATTTTGCCACCGACTATAGCCGCGCCCGTATAGACGTTTAAAGATTAAAACGAACTTTGCTTATTCCACTTTACGAAACAGGTTGCTGCCACAGCGCGAGCAAAACGCTGCGTTGGGCTCGTGGTTGTCTTTCTTGCACACCGGGCAATCGTGCTGCAGTTGTTCACCGCGCATGGCACTGGCCAACTCGGCGGTAAAAATCCCGGTGGGCACGGCGATGATCGAATAACCGGTGATCATCACCAGCGACGAAATGACCTGGCCCAGCGGGGTCTTCGGCACGATGTCGCCAAAGCCCACGGTGGTCAGCGTCACGATCGCCCAGTAGATGCCTTTGGGAATACTGGTAAACCCGTGTTCCGGGCCTTCGATCACGTACATCAGCGTGCCGAATACGGTCACCAGGGTGCACACGCTGACCAGAAACACCACGATCTTCTGCTTGCTGCCACGCAGCGCCGCCATCAAGTAGTTGGCTTGCTTGAGGTACGGGCTGAGCTTGAGCACGCGGAAAATCCGCAGCATCCGGATGATGCGGATGATCAGCAGGTACTGCGCGTCGCTGTAATACAGCGCGAGGATGCCGGGCACGATGGCGAGTAAATCCACCAGCCCATAAAAACTGAACGCATAACGCAACGGCTTGGGCGAGCAATACAGCCGCAGGCTGTATTCGATGGCGAAGATGACGGTAAAGCCCCACTCGATGTAGGCCAGCACGTCGGCGTAGTTGTCGTGGACGGTCTGGATACTGTCGAGGATCACGATCACAAGGCTGGCGAGGATGATCAGCAACAGGGTGCTGTCGAAGCGCCGGCCGGCCACGGTGTCGCTTTGGAACACCATTACATAGAGGCGCTGACGCCAGTCGTTGTTGCTACGCATAAATCCCGCCCGAATCGAATATCGGGCAAGCCTAGGGGGATTCGAACGGGCTGTCCACGCGGGCTTTGAACATCCGCTGGCTGGCGTGTACCAGCCAGCAGGCGAGGATAAACGGCGCCGTCAATGCGGGCAGGTGCAGGGCGGCGAAACCGGGCGTGAGGATGACCGCCAGAAGGATGCCGAGCAGCGGCTGCCAGGGTCGGCGGCGTGACTGGCTTAACGCCAGCGCGGCCAGCGCCGGGTTATAGCTGTGCAGGCCGAGGAGGGCGCTGGCGGGTTCGTCCAGCCACAGGGCGATCAACACGCCGGTAGCGGCGCCCGTGAGTGCCCACAGCGCGGCGCGGCGGTTGGTCAGCAACAGGCCAAGCGCAATCAGAGCGCCCGCCAACGGCTGGTCCAGCAACATGATTTGTGCGAGCCCGGTGAAGGGCGCGGTGAGCACGTCCAGGGTGCCGGGTTCGGTCAGCGTGAATGTGCTGTCAGGCACTGCGCCGATCAGCAACCAGCCGAGGCCGACAAAGGGCACGGTGTAGGCGGGCAAGTCACCTGGCGCAGGGGCGTGTTTCAACCATTGCCGCGTGAGCATCGCACTCAGGCCGCCGCACGCCAGGATCAGCGGCGGCAACAACGCCGACCAGGCAAAGTGCTGGCTGATCAGCAAGCCCAGCAGCACGCCGTTGTAGCTGTAAAGGCCCGCTTGGCGTTCGGCCTTGGGATAACCCCGGCGCTGGGCCGTGAGCAAACCGGCGACGCCACCCAATAATGCGCCGCCGAATAAGGCCGGGGCGCCGATCAGGATGGCCAGCAGGCACAGCAAGCCACACAGTGGCTGGCGTTGCAGGAAGATCTGGCTGAAGCCATTGAGCAGGGCTTCGGCCCAGTCGGGGCAGGTTGGGTTGTGCATGGTGGTTTAGTCAGTGAGACCGAGTCGTCCCCAATCGCAGGCAAGCCAGCTCCCACACTTGATCGGGTTCACAACAATCAAATGTGGGAGCCGGGCTTGCCCGCGATGAGGCACTTACAAACGCTAAATCAACGTCTCGATGCGCAACGAGTTGGTCGACCCCGGCTGCCCGAACGGCACCCCCGCCGTAATCACCAAGGTATCCCCGCGCTGCGCCATGCCTTGCGCCTGAGCAATCTCCAGCGCGGTGGAACACACCTCATCCACCTGGCGCAGTCGATCGTTGACCACCGAATGCACGCCCCACGCCACGCTCAAGCGCCGCGCCGTAGAGAGGTTCGGCGTAAGGTTGAGGATCGGCGCCACCGGCCGCTCACGCGCCGCGCGCAGGCTGGAGCTGCCGGACTCGCTGTAGTTGACCAGCACCGCCACCGGCAGAATGCTGCTGATACGCCGGATCGCGCAGCTGATCGCATCCGACACCGTGGCGTCCGCCTTGGGCCGGCTGACGTCCAGCTGCGTCTGGTAGTCCGGGCCGTTTTCCACCTGGCGGATGATCTTGCTCATCATCTGCACGGCTTCCAGCGGGTATTCACCCGAAGCGGTTTCCGCCGACAGCATCACCGCGTCTGCGCCTTCGGCCACCGCGTTGGCCACATCCGTCACTTCGGCGCGGGTCGGCGCCGGCGAAAAGCGCATGGATTCGAGCATCTGCGTGGCCACCACCACCGGTTTGCCCAGCTGGCGGCAGGTGCTGATGATGTCTTTCTGGATTTGCGGCACGCTCTCGGCGGGCACTTCCACGCCCAGGTCGCCTCTGGCCACCATGATTGCGTCACTCAGCTCAGCGATTTCCTGCAAGCGTTGGACGGCGGACGGCTTTTCGATCTTGGCCATCAAAAACGCCTTGTCGCCGATCAACTCGCGGGCCTCGCGGATGTCTTCCGGGCGCTGCACGAATGACAGCGCCACCCAGTCCACGCCCAGCTCCAGACCAAAGCTCAGGTCGCGGCGGTCCTTGGCGGTCAGTGGGCTGAGTTCCAGCAAGGCTTGTGGCACATTCACGCCTTTGCGGTCCGACAGTTCGCCGCCATTGAGTACGGTGGTGTCGATGGCATCGGCATGCTTGGTGATCACGCGCAGGCGCAACTTGCCGTCATCGAGCAGCAGGTCCATGCCCGGCTCCAGCGCCGCGATGATTTCCGGGTGGGGCAGGTTGACCCGGCACTGATCGCCCGGCGTTGGGTCCAGGTCCAGGCGCAACGCCTGGCCGCGCACCAGTTGCACCTTGCCCTCGGCAAACGTGCCGACGCGCAGCTTCGGCCCTTGCAGGTCCATCAGGATGCCCAGCGGGTAATTGAGCTGGCGCTCCACCTGGCGGATCCACTGGTAGCGTTGGGCATGATCGGCGTGGTCGCCATGGCTGAAGTTGAGGCGAAAGATATTCACCCCGGCCTCCACCAGCTCGCGGATGTCATCGATGCCGTCGGTGGCCGGGCCGAGGGTGGCGAGGATTTTGACCTTCTTGTCAGGCGTCATGTTTGGCAGTCTCAAGAATCAGGATGGCGCGCAAGTCATTGACATTGGTGCGGGTCGGCTCAGTGATGATCAAACCGTCGAGCGCGGCGAAATAGCCGTAGCCATTGTTGTTGTCCAGCTCGTCGCTGGCCGACAGGCCCAGGGCTTCGGCGCGGGCGTAGCTGGTAGGGGTCATGATCGCGCCGGCGTTGTCTTCCGAACCGTCGATGCCGTCGGTGTCGCCGGCCAGGGCGTAGACGCCGGGCAGGCCCTTGAGGCTGTCGGTGAGGCTGAGCAGGAACTCGGCATTGCGCCCACCACGGCCATCGCCGCGCACGGTGACGGTGGTTTCACCGCCGGAGAGGATCACGCACGGTGCCGCCAGCGGCTGGCCGTGCTGCACGATTTGTCGGGCGATACCGGCGTGAACCTTGGCCACGTCCCGCGCTTCGCCTTCGAGGTCGCCGAGGATCAACGGGCTGAAACCGGCCTGGCGCACTTTCACCGCCACGGCTTCCAGTGATTGCTGCGGGCGGGCGATCAGTTGGAAGTGGCTGCGCGCGAGCACCGGGTCGCCGGGCTTGACGGTTTCCGACGCTGGGTCTTGCAACCAGCTGCGCACCGAAGCGGGCGCGTCGATGCTGTAACGCTTGAGGATCGCCAGGGCTTGCTGCGAGGTGCTTGGGTCGCCGACGGTGGGACCGGACGCGATGACGGTGGCCTGATCGCCCGGCACGTCGGAGATCGCGTAGGTGTAGACCGTCGCTGGCCAAGCGGCCTTGGCCAGGCGCCCGCCCTTGATCGCCGAGAGGTGCTTGCGCACGCAATTCATCTCGCCAATGGTCGCGCCGGATTTGAGCAGGGCCTTGTTGATGGCCTGCTTGTCGGCCAGGGTGATGCCGTCGGCGGGCAGGGCCAGCAAGGCAGAACCGCCACCGGAGAGCAGGAAGATCACGCGGTCGTCTTCGGTGAGGTTGCCGATCAGTGTCAGCACGCGCTTGGCCACCGCCAGGCCGGCGGCATCGGGTACCGGGTGTGCGGCTTCGACCACTTCGATTTTTTTGCACGGCGCGCCGTGGCCGTAGCGGGTGACCACCAGGCCCGAGACGTCGCCTTGCCAGCATTCCTCGACCACGAGTGCCATGGCCGCCGCGGCTTTACCAGCGCCGATCACGATCACACGGCCGCTGCGGTCGGCGGGCAGATGAGGTTCAAGCACTTGCCGGGGGTGGGCGGCGTCGATGGCTGTGGCAAACAGCTCGCGAAGCAGGTGTTGCGGATCGACCGACATAAGCGGGCTCCCGGGGGGATTCTTGTTGTTAGGGATGCAGCGATGTTGGATTGCAAAGCGCTCAACTGTGGGAGCTGGCTTGCCTGCGATAGCGTTCCTTCAGTGACAGATCTGTTGCCTGACACACCGCTATCGCAGGCAAGCCAGCTCCCACACTGGTCTGCATTTCAAATTGACTTACTTATCGCGAATCGAAAAATTCGCCATATGCTCCAGGCCCTTGATCAGCGCCGAGTGGTCCCAATTGCCGCCGCCAATCGCCGTGCACGTACTGAACACCTGCTGCGTACCGGCGGTGTTCGGCAGGTTGATGCCCAGCTCCTTGGCACCGGCCAGTGCCAGGTTCAAGTCCTTCTGGTGCAGGTTGATGCGGAAACCCGGATCGAAGGTGCCCTTGATCATGCGCTCGCCATGCACTTCGAGAATCTTCGAGGAAGCAAAGCCGCCCATCAGCGCTTCCCGCACTTTGGCCGGGTCGGCGCCGTTTTTCGAGGCGAACAGCAGCGCTTCGGCCACCGCCTGAATATTCAGCGCGACGATGATCTGGTTGGCGACCTTGGCGGTCTGGCCATCGCCGTTGCCGCCGACCAGGGTGATGTTTTTGCCCATGCTCTGGAACAGTGGCAAAGCGCGTTCGAAGGTCTGCGGCTCGCCACCGACCATGATGCTCAAGGTGCCGGCCTTGGCGCCGACTTCGCCACCGGACACCGGCGCGTCGAGGTACTGCGCGCCGGTTTCGTTGATCTTCGCCGCGAACGCCTTGGTGGCGGTGGGGGAGATCGAACTCATGTCGATCACTACCTTGTTCGGCGACAGGCCGGTCGCGACGCCATCCTTGCGGAACAGCACGTCATCGACCTGCGGGGTGTCGGGCACCATGACGATGATGAATTCGGCTTCCTGCGCCACTTGCTGGGGGTTGGCCAGGGCCACGGCGCCGGCGTCGATCAGGGCTTGCGGAGCCTTGCCGTGGTGTTCGGAGAGGAACAGTTGGTGACCTGCTTTCTGCAGGTTCGCAGCCATGGGTTCGCCCATGATGCCGGTGCCGATAAATCCGATTTTAGCCATGATCAAAATCCTCTTTTTATTAGATGGGCAGGCCTGTCTCGGGCCTGCCAAACACCGAAGATCTACTGTGGGAGCTGGCTTGCCGGCGATAGCGGCCTGTCAGTTGATAAATAGTTGGCTGATACACCGCCATCGCAGGCAAGCCAGCTCCCACCTTGTTCTGTGGTGTGTCTGTTAGATGGCGTTGTGGGTTTTGAGCCAACCCAATCCTGCTTCAGTGGTGGTCAACGGCTTGTACTCACAGCCAACCCAACCCGCATAACCAATGCGATCCAGATGCTCGAACAGGAAGCGATAGTTGATCTCCCCGGTTCCCGGCTCGTTGCGCCCCGGGTTGTCCGCCAGCTGGATGTGGTTGATCTCACCCAGGTGCGCGGCCATGGTCCGGGCCAGGTCACCTTCCATGATTTGCATGTGATAGATGTCGTATTGCAGGAACAGGTTGGCGCTGCCCACCTGCTCGCGAATCGACAGGGCCTGCGCGGTGTTGTTGAGGTAGAAGCCCGGGATGTCACGGGTGTTGATCATCTCCATGACCAGCTTGATGCCCGCGGCTTGCAGCTTGTCGGCGGCGTACTTGAGGTTGGCGACAAAGGTTTTTTCCACGGTTTGGTCGTCAACGCCTTGCGGCCGGATGCCGGCCAGGCAGTTGATCTGGGTATTGCCCAGCACCTGGGCGTAGGCGATGGCCAGCTTGACCCCGGCGCGGAATTCCTCGACCCGGTCCGGGTGGCACGCCACGCCACGCTCGCCCTTGGCCCAGTCCCCGGCCGGCAAGTTGAACAGCACTTGGGTCAGGCCGTTGGCGTCCAGTTGCGCCTTGATCTCGGCGGAGCTGAACTCGTACGGGAACAGGTACTCGACCCCCTGGAAGCCGGCATCGGCAGCCGCTTTGAAACGGGCGAGAAAGTCCTGCTCGGTAAACAGCATGGACAGGTTGGCGGCAAAACGCGGCATAGGGTTCTCCTTAATCGAGCAGGGAAATGGCAGTCGGTGCATCGTTGCCGACCAGGGCCAGATCTTCGAATTCGTTGACGGCGTTGATCTCGGTGCCCATGGAAATATTGGTCACGCGCTCCAGAATAATCTCAACAATCACCGGAACCTTGAATTCTTCGATCATTTCCTTGGCCTTGCGCAGCGCCGGGGCGATCTGGCCCGGTTCGAACACACGCAGCGCCTTGCACCCCAGGCCTTCGGCGACGGCCACGTGATCGACGCCATAACCATTGAGTTCCGGGGCGTTGAGGTTGTCGAAGGACAGCTGCACGCAGTAGTCCATTTCAAACCCGCGCTGGGCCTGGCGAATCAACCCGAGGTAGGAGTTGTTCACCACCACGTGGATGTACGGCAGCTTGAACTGCGCGCCCACGGCCAGTTCTTCGATCATGAACTGGAAGTCATAGTCGCCCGACAGTGCTACCACTTTGCGGCTCGGGTCAGCCTTGACCACACCCAGCGCGGCCGGAATGGTCCAGCCCAAGGGACCGGCCTGGCCGCAGTTGATCCAGTGACGAGGCTTGTAGACGTGCAGGAACTGCGCGCCGGCAATCTGCGACAGGCCAATGGTGCTGACGTAGCAGGTGTCTTTGCCGAACACCTGGTTCATCTCTTCGTACACGCGTTGCGGCTTGACCGGCACGTTGTCGAAGTGGGTCTTGCGGTGCAGGGTGGCCTTGCGCTCCTGGCAGTCGTGCAGCCAGGCGCTGCGGTCCTTGAGTTTGCCGGCGGCTTTCCACTCGCGGGCCACTTCAATGAACATCGTCAGGGCGGAGCCGGCATCGGAAACGATGCCCAGGTCCGGGGTGAACACGCGGCCAATCTGCGTCGGCTCGATGTCGACGTGGATGAATTTGCGCCCCTCGGTGTACACCTCCACCGAACCGGTGTGGCGGTTGGCCCAGCGGTTGCCGATGCCCAGCACCACGTCCGATTTGAGCATTGTCGCGTTGCCATAACGGTGCGAGGTTTGCAGGCCGACCATGCCCACCATCTGTGGGTGATCGTCCGGGATCGTGCCCCAGCCCATCAAGGTTGGGATCACCGGAATACCGGTCAATTCGGCGAACTCCACCAGCAATTCGCTGGCGTCGGCGTTGATCACGCCGCCACCGCTGACCAGCAAGGGGCGCTCGGCCTGGTCCAGCAGCGCCAAGGCTTTTTCGACCTGGATGCGCGTGGCCAATGGTTTGGCCAGGGGCAGCGGCTGGTAGGCGTCGATGTCGAATTCGATCTCGGCCATCTGCACGTCGAATGGCAGGTCGATCAGCACCGGGCCTGGGCGGCCGGAGCGCATTTCATAGAAGGCTTTCTGGAACGCGTAAGGCACTTGGCCGGATTCCAGGACGGTGGTCGCCCACTTGGTCACCGGCTTGACGATGCTGGTGATGTCGACGGCCTGGAAGTCCTCTTTGTGCATGCGTGCACGCGGGGCTTGGCCGGTGATGCACAGAATCGGGATCGAGTCGGCCGAGGCGCTGTACAGGCCGGTGACCATGTCAGTGCCCGCCGGGCCCGAGGTACCGATGCACACGCCGATATTGCCGGCCTTGGTGCGGGTGTAGCCCTCGGCCATGTGCGAGGCGCCTTCAACGTGGCGAGCAAGGACGTGATCGATGCCACCGACCTTCTGCAAGGCCGAATACAGCGGGTTGATGGCGGCGCCTGGAATGCCGAAGGCGGTGTCTACGCCTTCACGGCGCATCACCAGGACGGCGGCTTCGATTGCTCTCATTTTGCTCATGTTTTTGGTGCCTCTTGCGTTTTGTAATTGTATACAAGTGGTTTCTGATCGAAGTGTATTCACGGCGAGCGGGGCAGGTCAATGCATTTTATAAACTGGCCTTTACGCGGGTCTGGATCGCTTTTTTCGACGTATGGAGCCTTTGTGCGCAAATATTGTATACAAAAAATAATTTCATTGTGTTCTATTTGTTTGATCGAGCTTCTCATGAACAGATTTCAACCCTTTCCCAATAACAAAAGAAGGACGGCACCTATGAGCGCTTTAACCTTGAAACTCGCCACCCAACTGGCCAGCCAGGCCCTCACCGCAGGCCGCACCATTTGCGCCGCGCCGCTGACCATTGCGGTGCTCGACAGCGGCGGCCACCTGGTCACCCTGCAACGCGAAGACGGCGCCAGCCTGCTGCGCCCGCAAATCGCCATCGGCAAGGCCTGGGGCGCGATTGCACTGGGCAAGGGCTCGCGTTTGCTGGCGTTGGATGCGCAACAACGTCCGGCATTTATCGCGGCGTTGAACAGCCTCGGGCAGGGCAGCGTGGTGCCGGCGCCGGGCGGCGTGTTGATTCGGGATCAGGCAGGGGCGGTGCTGGGGGCGATCGGGATCAGTGGGGATACGTCGGATATTGATGAGCAGTGCGCGATTACGGCGATTGAGGGCGTGGGGTTGTTGGCGGATGCGGGGGTGTCTGCTTGATTTGAGGTGGCAGATAGATTGCCATCGCGGGCAAGCCCGCTCCCACATGAGTATGCATTCCAAATGTGGGAGCGGGCTTGCCCGCGATGGCGGCGACTCGGTCTTCAGTCAAATCCAAATCGCATCCCAAAGCGGATAATCGCCAAACTTCTTCACCAGGCCTGCTCGCAGGGGGTTGGCCACAATGTAGCGGGCTATACCTTCCAGGCTTTCTTCGCGCCGCACGGCATGATCGTGAAATCCAGGTTGCCAAAGACGTCCCTGACGCCCGGCAACTGCATTTACGACTCGAGTGCTTTTGGATTTCACCTGGCGCATCAAGTCGCAAAGGGAACCTTTCTCTAGTGAGATAAGCCAGTGGAAATGGTCAGGCATGACTACCCATGCCAACGACGTTGCCAAGCCTTGGTTCTGGGCGATTCTGAATTGTTGGACAACCAGTCGGCCAAGTTTGAAGTCCTTGAAAATGGGCGCGCGATCAAGGGTGTTGGTGGTGAGTAGGTAAATTCGGTTGGATTCGCTGTAACGACCGATGCGCAGTCGTTTTGATGCGGGGAGATCAGGCATTCCATGGCCTCTTTTCAGATGGTGTTCTGAGAGGCTAGGTGTGGAAAGCAGGGGTTGATTGACAGGCTTTTGGCAGGATGTGTAGGGGAGGGCGCTATCGCGGGCAAGCCCGCTCCCACATTGGCTTTGCGGTGTTCATACAGCGTGTGTCTGGCACAGTTCCAAAGGTGGGAGCTGGCTTGCCTGCGATGGCCATACTGCGGTCTCTCAGTCCGGCTCACACCCCTTAAGCACCAACCGAATAATTGTCTGCGCCGCCGCTTCATAATCGGCCTCATCCAGCTTGGCCTTGCCGGTCACGGCCGATATCTGCCAATCAAAGTCGGCATAGGTCTGCGTCGCCGCCCAGATGCTGAACATCAGGTGATGGGGGTCAATGGCGGCGATCAGGCCGCGATCCACCCAGCTCTGGATGCAGTCGATGTTGTGCTTGGCCTGGGCGTTCAGTTGCTCGACCTGCTGGCTGCTCAGGTGCGGTGCGCCGTGCATGATTTCGCTGGCGAATACCTTGGAGGCGAACGGCAGGTCGCGGGAGATGCGGATCTTGGAGCGGATGTAATTGCTCAGTACCACCGCGGGCTCGCCGTCTGGATTGAACGGCGTGGACGCCGCCAGGATCGGCTCGATAATGCTTTCGAGCACCTCGCGGTAGAGGTTGTCCTTGGACTTGAAGTAGTAATAGACGTTGGGCTTGGGCAGCCCGGCCTTGGCGGCGATGTCGCTGGTTTTGGTCGCGGCGAAGCCCTTGTCGGCAAACTCCTCGCTGGCCGCCCGCAGGATCATTTCTTTATTGCGCTCGCGAATGGTGCTCATAAACCAGGATTTTCCTTGCCAGGACAGGCGGTCGAGCATGGTAGCACCGGCTTGACGCAGCGCTCAAGAATGCCGGCGCAGCCCTTGTACGCCGGGCGTTGCAGCTGACTTTATCTGTCTTGATGCTGAACGTATTCACGGTAGTACAGGCACAGGCTGGCCGCGCTGCTAGAGTTCAGAGCAAGGACGCGGCCATCTGGGCCGGCGTTCAGTCCTGTAGTCGGCGTTCGAGTGAGAAACCGTGGAGAAAAGCAGACGACGTACGTTCGCCTGGGTGGTTGGCGCGTTATTGGTGGTGGCGCTGTTGATTGGCCTGGGCATGCATTTGTTTGGCGGCGCCCATAAAGGCAAGCCCGTGTCCCCCGGCGAACCGGTAGCAGCAGTGCCGGTAGCCTTGCAGGATGTGCCGGTGTACATCGACGCCCTCGGCACCGTCACACCCACCCGCAGTGTCACGGTGGTGACCCAGGTCGATGGCATCCTCAGCAGCGTGGAATTCAAGGAAGGCCAGCACGTCAGCAAAGGCCAGGTCATCGCCCGTATCGACGACCGCGCGCTCAAGGCGCAACTGGCCGTGGCCAAGGGCACCCTGGCGCATGACCAGGCGGTGTTGAGCAATGCCCAGCGCGACCTGGCCCGTTACCGCGACCTGGTCAAAGCCGGCTCCACCAGCCAGCAAACCCTTGATACCCAGGCCTCGCTGGTGCAGCAACAACAAGGCACTGTGGCCGCCGACCAAGGCAACGTACAAAACCTCGACGTGCAATTGAGCTACTGCACCATCACCTCCCCGGTGGATGGCGTGGTCGGTCTGCGCCTGGTCGATCCCGGCAACTACGTGACCACCGCCAGCACCACCGGCATCGTGGTCATCACCCAGATGAACCCGGCCACCGTGGTGTTCGCCGTGCCCGAAGATGACCTGGGGGCGATCAACCAGGCCCTGGCGCGCGGCAGCGTCACGGTGCTGGCCTACGACCGCAACAAACAATCGTTGCTCGCCACCGGCAGCCTGCTGGCGCTGGATAACCAGGTGGACACCAGCACCGGCACGATCAAGGTCAAGGCGCAGTTCGATGATTCGGGCAATGCGCTGTTTCCCAATCAGTTCGTCAACGCCCGGCTCAAGGCCGACACCTTGAGCCAGATCGCCGTGGTCCCGACCCGTGCGATCCAGCACGGCAGCAAGGGCGACTTCGTGTTTGTGGTCAACGGCAACAAGGCCAGCCTGCGCACGATCAAGACCGGCCCGTCCACCGGCGATGTCTCGGCGGTGCTCGACAATGGCGTCAAGGCCGGTGAGCAGGTGATCACCGAAGGCGCCGACAAGCTCGACGACGGCTCGGCGGTGAAGGTCGTCGCCCAGTGAGGAGCCGCCGAGCATGAATATTTCGCGGCCCTTTATCGAACGCCCGGTGGCCACCACGCTGATGATGGTCGCGGTGTTGCTGCTCGGCCTGTTGGGTTACCACTTGCTGTCGGTGTCGGCGCTGCCGGAGGTGGATTACCCGACCATCCAGGTGTTCACCCAATACCCCGGTGCCAGCCCGGACGTGGTCAGCTCGTCGATTACCGCGCCGCTGGAGCGCCAGCTCGGCGAAATGCCGGGGCTCAAGTCGATGAACTCGACCAGCTCGGACGGCGCTTCGGTGGTGACCCTGCAATTCGATTTGTCGCTGTCGCTGGACGTGGCCGAACAGGAAGTGCAGGCGGCGATCAACGCGGCGGGCACCTTCCTGCCGGCCAACCTGCCGTACCCGCCGGTGTACAGCAAGGTCAACCCGGCGGATGCGCCGGTGCTGACCCTGTCGTTGACCTCCGACGTGTTGCCGCTGACCAAGGTCGAAGACCTGGCCGACACGCGCCTGGCACAGAAAATCTCGCAGATCACCGGCGTCGGCCTGGTCACCATCAGTGGCGGCCAGCGCCCGGCGGTGCGGGTCGAGGCCAACACCTCGGCGCTGAATAGCCTCGGCCTGTCACTGGATGACCTGCGCACCTCGCTCGGTACGGCCAACGTCAACCAGGCCAAGGGCAATATCGATGGCAAGTTCCAGGCCTATTCCATTGGCGCCAACGACCAACTGCAGTCGGCCGAGGAATACCGCGACCTGGTGATTGCCTACAAAAATGGCGCGCCGATTCGCCTGTCGCAGATCGCCAGTTCCACCCAGGGCGCGGAAAACCCCCGCCAGGCTGCGTGGACCAATGACGCGCCATCCATCGTGCTGAATATCCAGCGCCAGCCCGGCGCCAACGTGATCGAAGTGGTCGACCGTGTGCAGCAGCTGCTGCCCAAATTACGCGCCAGCCTGCCGGGCACCTTGAAGGTCGCGGTGCTCACCGACCGCACCCAGACCATCCGCGCCTCGGTCACCGATGTGCAGTACGAGCTGGGGCTGGCGATTTTGCTGGTGGTGATCGTGATCTTCATCTTCCTGCGCAATATCCCGGCCACGATCATTCCGGCCGTGACCATCCCGCTGACGCTGATCGGCACCCTGGCGGTGGCCTACGCGCTGGGCTTTTCCCTGAACAACCTGACGTTGATGGCATTGACCATCGCCATCGGTTTTGTGGTCGATGACGCCATCGTCATGATCGAAAACATCACGCGCTACCTGGAGGCCGGCGACACGCCGTTGCAAGCGGCGCTCAAGGGCGCGGAGCAGATTGGCTTCACCATTATCTCGCTGTCCATCGCGCTGATTGCGGTGATGATCCCGCTGCTGTTCATGGGCGATGTGGTCGGGCGGTTGTTCCGCGAATTCGCCATGACCGTGGCGGTGACCATCGTGATTTCGGCGGTGATTTCACTGACGCTGACGCCAATGATGTGCGCGCGCATGCTCAAGTCCAAGCATGAAGAGCGCCGCCCGGACTTCTTCGACCGCATCAACAACCACTATGTGCGCGGCCTGGATTGGGTGTTGGCGCACCGCACCTTGACGCTGATCTCGGTGGTGCTCACCGCCGCGCTGACCTTGTTCACCTTGGTGATCATGCCCAAGGGCTTTTTTCCCGATCAGGACACCGGCCTGATCCAGGGCATTTCCCAGGCCTCGCCGACTATCTCGTTCCAGCAGATGCAGGTTGAACAGCAACGCCTGGCCGCACGTATCCTCAAGGACCCGGCGGTGCAAAGCCTGTCGTCGTTCGTCGGTATCGACCAGACCAACCCGACCATCAACCAGGGCAACTTGCTGATCAACCTTAAGGCCCGTGGCGAGCGAGACAGCGCCACCGAAGTGATCCGCCGTCTGGCCGATGCGAATGCCGACGACGCCGGCATCCGCCTGTACCTGCACTCGGTGCAGGACCTGACCCTGGACGCCACGGTGTCCACCACCAGTTACCGCCTGGGCCTGCAAGCCACCGACCCGGATGAGCTGGAGCAGTGGACCACCAAGTTGCTCGCCGCGATCAAGCAAGACCCGATGTTCACCGACGTGCAAAGCCAGGCCATGCAGTTTGGCAACCAGATCAAGCTGACCTTCGACCGCGCCACCGCCTCGCGCCTGGGGATTACCCCGCAGGCCATCGACGATGTGCTCTACGACGCGTTTGGCCAGCGCCAGGTCTCGACCATTTACACCCAGCTCAACCAGTACCACGTGGTGATCGCCACCGACCACCCGCCGCGCAATTTGCCGGACTTGCTCACCGGTTTGTACGTGGACATTCCCGGCGGTGGCGTGGCGCCGCTGTCGAGCATGGCGACCCTGGAGGTGGTGCGTTCGCCGGTCACCATCAACCGCCTGGGGCAGTTTCCCTATGCGGACGTGTCGTTCAACCTCGCGCCCGGCCAGACGCTGGGCGCAGCGGTGACGCGGCTGCAGGACATTGAAGCCAAAGTCGGCCTGCCGTTGTCGGTGCAAGCCAATCTTGAAGGTGCGGCGGCGACGTTCCAGGCATCGCTGTCCAACCAGGTGTTTCTGGTGTTGGCGGCGATTGTGGTGGTGTACCTGATGCTGGGCATTCTGTACGAGAGCTTCGTGCACCCGGTGACCATCCTGTCGACCCTGTTGTCGGCGGCCCTCGGCGCGTTGCTGGCGTTGCTGGTGACGGGCACGCAGTTCGACATCATCGGCCTGATCGGCATTGTGTTGCTGATCGGCATCGTCATGAAAAACGGCATCATGATGGTCGACTTCGCGCTGGAGCTTCTACGCGAGGGCAGCTTGAGCCCGGTGGAAGCGATTCGCCAGGCGGCGGAGCTGCGCTTTCGGCCGATCCTGATGACCAGCATGGCCTCGCTGTTCGGCGCGGTGCCGTTGGCGCTGGGCACCGGCATCGGCTCGGAGCTGCGCCACCCGCTGGGCATCGCGATTATCGGCGGGCTGTTGCTCAGTCAGTTGCTCACGCTGTTTTCCACGCCGGTGATCTTCCTCGCCATGCACGGCCTGGGGCAGCGTTTCAGCCGTCGCCCGGTGGCGCTGGAATGATGCGATGAACCTCAGCGCGCCGTTTATCCATCGCCCGATTGCCACCACGCTGCTGGCGGCCGGGCTGGCGTTGTTTGGTGTGCTGGCCTTCAACCTGTTGCCGGTGGCGCCGTTGCCGGAAGTGGATTTCCCCACCATCAGCGTCAGCGCCTCATTACCTGGCGCCGACCCGACCACCGTCGCCAGCTCCGTGGCCACGCCGCTGGAGCGCCAGTTCGGGCAGATCGCCGGGGTCACGCAAATGACCTCCGCCAGCAGCCTCGGCTCGACGCGCATCACTATGCAGTTTGATCTGAGCCGCGACATCGACGGCGCCGCGCGGGACGTGCAGGCGGCGATCAACGCCGCGCGCAGTAACTTGCCCAGCGACTTGTCCGGCAACCCGACCTACCGCAAGGTCAACCCGGCCGATTCGCCGATCCTGATCATCAGCCTGACCTCCGACAGCGCCACGCCGGGGCAGATGTATGACGCCGCCTCGACGGTACTCGAACAACGCCTGTTGCAGACCACTGGCGTCGGCGACGTCACGGTGGGCGGCGGCGCATTGCCGGCGGTGCGCATTGAGCTGAACCCGGACCGGCTGAACCAGTACGGCGTGAGCCTGGAGCAGGTGCGCCAGGTCATCGGCGCCTCCAACGCCAACCTGCCCAAGGGCAATGTGGCGGTGGGCGATCGCTCGTATGGCATTGGCGCGAATGACCAGTTGCTCGACAGCAACGATTACGGGCCGCTGGTGGTCAAGGCCAGTAACGGCGACCTGATCCACATTGCCGACCTCGGTTACGTGCGCGAAGACGTGCAGGACCTGCGCAACTTCGGCCTGTCCAACGGCAAGCCGGCGGTGCTGCTGGTGGTGTTCAAGCAGCCGGGCGCCAACGTGATCGACACGGTGGACGCGGTGAAAGCGTCGCTGCCGTTTTTGCAAAGCTCGATCCCGGCGTCGATCAAGCTCAACCTGTTGATGGATCGCACCACCACCATTCGTGCGTCGTTGCATGACGTGGAAGTGACCTTGCTGGCCTCGATCCTGCTGGTGACGCTGGTGACCTTCGGCTTCTTCCGCGACTGGCGCAGCACTCTGGTGCCGGCTGTGGTGGTGCCGTTGTCGTTGCTTGGCACCTTTGGCGCGATGTACTTCCTCGGCTACAGCCTGAATAACCTGTCGTTGATGGCGCTGACCATTTCCACCGGCTTTGTGGTCGACGATGCGATCGTGGTGGTGGAAAACATCATGCGTCACCTGGAGCGCGGCAAGACGCGGGTGGAAGCCGCGCTGGCCGGGGCGCAGGAAGTCGGTTTTACGGTGCTGACCATCAGCGTGTCGCTGGTGGCGGTGTTTATTCCGTTGCTGCTGATGGGCGGGATTGTCGGGCGGCTGTTTCGCGAGTTCTCGGTGTCGCTGTCGGTGGCCATCGTCATCTCGATGGTGATTTCGCTGACGGTGACGCCGATGCTCGCCAGCGTGCTGCTGCGCGCGCCCAAGGAAATCCGCGAAGGCAATGAGCACCCGGACTCACGCTTTCACCGCTTCTACGACCGCACGCTGGGCTGGGTGATCGAGCACTCGATCCTGATGGGCGTGGTGACGGTGCTGGTGATCGTGCTCGCGGGCGTGCTGTACGTGCTGGTGCCCAAGGGCTTCTTTCCCCAGGAAGACACCGGCCGCCTGCAGGGCAGCATCATCGCGGCGCAGAGTATTTCCTACGGGGCGATGCAAAAGGACTTCACCCAGATCAACCACAAGGTCATGCAAAACCCCAATGTGGAAACTGCTGCCGGGTTTGTCGGCGGCGGTGGCGGTGGCGGCGGGGCGGTCAACAGTGCGCAGCTGTTTGTGCTGCTCAAGCCGATTGATCAGCGCAAGGACAGTGCTGTCGATGTGATCGGCCAGATCCGCCGCAGCCTCGGCGATCTGCCTGGCACCAAGCTGTTTTTGCAGGCCGCCCAGGACATCACCGTGGGCGGCCGACAAAGCGGCGCGCAGTACCAATACACGCTGACTGCCGACGACCAGCAATCCCTGGATGAATGGGTGCCCAAGGTGGTGGAGGTGCTGCATAAGTTGCCGCAACTCACCGACTTGAACACCGACCAGCAAGACAACAGTCTATTGGCCAATGTGAGCATCAACCGCGACACCGCCGCGCGGCTCGGCGTGGGCATGTCGGCGGTGGATCAGACGCTGTACGACGCGTTCGGCCAGCGTCAGGTCTCGACCCTTTACCGCGCCGCCAACCAGTACCACGTGGTGATGGAAATCGCCCCGCAGTACTGGACCGACCCTCAAGCGCTCAAGGGGATTTATGTGCCGGCCGGCAACACCGCAGTGGCGGCCAAAGGCACCACCGCCGCGCCGAACCTGACCGCACCCACGACGTTGGTGCCGCTGTCTGCGCTGGCCGATAACAGCATCTCGCGCACGGCGATTTCGATCAGCCACCAAGGCACTTTTCCGGCCGTGACCGTCTCGTTCAACCTCGCCCCCGGCACCTCGATCGGCCAGGCCACCGCGCTGGTGGAGGACGCGGTGAAACAGCTGCGCATGCCGGCCAGCGTCACCGGCCAGTTTGCCGGCACGGCCCAGGTGTTCCAGTCGTCGGTGGCCAGCGAGCCGCTGCTGATCGTCGCCGCATTGCTCTCGGTGTACATCGTGTTGGGCATTCTGTATGAAAACCTGATGCACCCGCTGACTATCCTTTCCACCTTGCCCTCGGCGGGCGTCGGCGCGTTGATCGCCTTGCTGCTGACCGGCACCGAACTGTCGATCATCGCGCTGGTGGGCGTGATCCTGTTGATCGGCATCGTGAAGAAGAACGCAATCATGATGATCGACTTCGCGATCACCGAACGGCGGGAGTTCGGCCTCACGGCCAAGGAAGCGATCCGGCGCGCCTGCCTGATCCGCTTCCGGCCGATCATGATGACAACGCTGGCGGCGATTCTCGGCGCGCTGCCGCTGGTGCTCGGCTCAGGTTATGGCTCGGAACTGCGCCGGCCGTTGGGGATTTCGATTATTGGTGGGCTGTTGTTCAGCCAGGTGCTGACGCTCTACACCACTCCGGTGATTTACCTCTGGCTCGACCGGGCGTCTCAGCGCCTGGGGCGGCACAAGGAAGCAAGGTCATGAAACTCAGATATAGCGTGCTGTTGGCCAGCCTGGTGCTGGGGGGCTGCATGGTGGGGCCGGATTATCAGAAACCGGCGATGGAACTGCCACAGTCGTTCAAGGAGGGCGCGCAGTGGCAGCGCGCGGTCTCCAACCCCCAAGGGGCGTTGGACAGCCAGTGGTGGCTGGCCTATCAGGACCCGGTGCTCAATGACTTGGTGGCGCGTTCGGCCAAGGCCAACCAGTCGATCATTGCGGCTGAGGCGGCGTATCGGTTGGCCCAGGCGCAGGTGGCATCGAGCCGCGCCGGGTTGTGGCCGACGGTGGGCGTGGGCTTGTCCGGTTCGCGTGGCGAGGGCGGCGACGGCAGCACGTCCAGCACCACCACCGCATCGACCGGGGTGAAGAACAGTGTCAGCGCCACCTTGACCGCAAGCTGGGAGCCGGATTTGTGGGGTGAAGTGCGCCGGGGCATCGAATCGAGCCAGGCCACAGCCCAGCAATCGGATGCGTTGCTGGCCGGTGTGCGGTTGTCGATCAGTTCCAGCGTGGCGAGTAATTACCTGGCGTTGCGGCAGATGGATATCGATGTGCGCCTGTTGCAACAGCAGCAGACCATCAATCAGCAATTGCTCGACATGATCCAGGCGCAGTTCACCCAGGGCGTGGCGACCAATGACCAGTTGCTGGTGGCTCAGGATCAATTGACCACCTCGATAGCCGGCTTGCAGACCTCGCTGCGTGATCGCGAGCAGTACGAGCATGCCTTGGCGGTGCTGGTGGGCGTGGCGCCGAGTGAGTTCAGCCTTGCGCCACGGACTGATTTTGCATTCGTGGTGCCACGGCCACCGTTGACCTTGGCCTCGACTTTGTTGCAACGCCGGCCTGATGTGGTTGCGGCCGAGCGCTCGGCGGCGGCGGCGAATGCCAAGATCGGCGTGGCGCAGGCGGCGTTTTTCCCCACTCTCGACCTCACGGCTCAACTGGGTTATCGCGGCAGTGCGCTGGGTGGGTTGTTTTCGTTGCCCAACCGCATCTGGACGTTGGGCCCGGCGTTGGCGGAGACGATTTTTGATGGCGGCGCGCGCGAGGCGGCGGTCAAGCAGGCTGAGGCCAGTTATGACCAGATCGCCGCCAGCTACCGGGGCACGGTGTTGAGTGCCTTGCAGAATGTCGAGGACAATTTGTCGGCGATCAATCATCTGCAAACTCAGGCAGATGCCTTCCAGCAGGTGTACCAGCGCAATCAGCAGTTGTTCGGCAGTCAGCAAGCGCAGTTGCGTGCGGGCACTGTCAGTCGGGAGACGGTGTTGACTCAGCAATTGGTGTTGCTGCAGGCGGAGCAGAATTTGCGTGATACGCAGGGGCAGTTGAGCCAGGGCAGTGTGGCGCTGATCCAGAGCCTGGGCGGTGGTTGGCAGGCGCCCTGATGAGTTGATTCACCGCAATCAAACTGTGGGAGCTGGCTTGCCTGCGACAGCGACCTCCGAGCTGCCCAGTATCTTGCTGACCTGGCACATTCCAATTGTGGGAGCGGGCTTGCTCGCGAAGGCGGTCTGCCGGTTGGCAGGGATGTCTAGTCGGAGTACATATCCATTCCTTCGGTAACGGCCACTTAGGGTTCCGCTCTTACAGCGGCTCACTTTTTGAAGGACCAAAAAGTAAGCAAAAAGTCCTCGCCCCACCACTCGGCACCTCGCTCACGCTTCGGTGTGCCCGAACGAAGGCTTGAATCCGTGGGCCGCCGCGATGGGCCATCCATGGCCCAGCGCGGCTAACCCGGCGTCCTGCCGGGTTGCCCACGGATTCAAGCCTGCGTTCGGCCAGCGTGGTTGACGGGGCGACTCAGATCAAAAGCAAAAGCAGAGCAAAAGCAAAAGCAGAGCAAAAGCCAGATCAACAGCAATCCTTCACGCAGCGGAAACCTATATTCCCTCATGGTCGCCGCGTTATATTCGCGGCACTTTACTTACAGGATGACCGCGTCATGGCAGGAAGCAGCTTACTGGTACTGATCGACGACATCGCCGCCGTCCTCGACGATGTGGCGTTGATGACCAAAGTGGCCGCCAAGAAGACTGCCGGGGTGCTCGGCGATGACTTGGCGTTGAATGCCCAGCAGGTCTCCGGGGTACGGGCCGAGCGGGAGATCCCGGTGGTGTGGGCGGTGGCCAAGGGCTCGTTTCTCAACAAGTTGATTCTGGTGCCTGCGGCGCTGTTGATCAGCGCGTTTGCGCCGTGGGCGGTCACGCCGTTGTTGATGCTGGGCGGGGCTTATCTGTGTTTCGAGGGCTTTGAGAAGCTCGCGCATAGCTTCATACACAAGCGCACTGAGGAACAGGCGCACTTGGTCGAAGCGGTGGCGGACCCGGCGACTGACTTGGTTGCGTTTGAGAAGGACAAGATCAAGGGCGCGATCCGTACCGACTTCATTCTGTCGGCGGAAATCATCGCCATCACCCTCGGCACGGTCGCCGATGCACCGTTGATGCAGCAGGTAATCGTGCTGTCGGGCATCGCCATTGTGATGACCATCGGCGTTTACGGCCTGGTCGCCGGTATCGTCAAGCTCGATGACCTCGGCCTGTGGCTGACCCAAAAGCCCGGCCAGGCCGCGCGCAGCATCGGCGGGGCGATTCTGCGCGCCGCGCCTTACATGATGAAAAGCCTGTCGGTGATCGGCACGGCGGCGATGTTCATGGTCGGTGGCGGGATTCTCACCCACGGCGTGCCGGTAGTGCATCACTGGATTGAGACGGTGAGCCAGAGCGTCGGCGCCATGGCGTGGCTGATGCCGACGCTGCTCAATGCGGTGGCCGGGATTATTGCGGGGGCGGTAGCGTTGGTGGTGGTTCAAATCTTCGAGAAAATTTGGCACGCAGTAAGACATTGACAGGTGTTTGCCAGGGCGTGTGAGTCAGTCTAGTCGCAGCGCTTTAGGCTTTTCCCTACAGAGGACCAATTCAATCCTTCCTAAGATCTGCGGCTCTGTTTGGCCTATCCAGGCGTTTTACAGAGTCTGTTAATCAGGGAGTTTTAAATGAATTGGTATCTGGACGCACTGAAGAAATCATTTGTATTCGAGGGGCGGTCGAGCAGGAGAGCTTTCTGGTATTTTCAGTTGGTTGATAAGGTAATTGAAGGGGCATACATAGCTATTTGCTGGTGGTTTTTTGAAGAATGGATAAAAACTACCTTGGGTATTGGCTTGGGTTATTTGCTGCTGACGCTGCCTGCCAGGGTCACTCTGTTATGCCGAAGGCTCACCGATAACGGCATCAGCCAGGTCAACTCGTTCTGGACGTTGTTGCCTTTTGTCGGGTCGCTCTTCTGGGTTGGTTTTGGGTTATGGCCGGGCGCTAAAGAACAATCTGCCAGTCGCTCTGTGGATACGTCACGTACTGCTGAGTGATGTTGGAGCACAAACAAAAAAGCCACTCATTTAGGTGAGTGGCTTTTTTGTATCTGCAGGGCGTTTACTCGGCAATCTGCAACTTGCGCGATTCGGTGTAGATGTAGCGCACCTTTTCATACTCGAACGGCGAGTTCATCTGACCGTAGCGGAAGCTGGTCTGGTAGCGCTTGTCGACAGCGCGCAGGGCCCAGATTTCCGGGTGGTTTTCGCTGACCTTGGACACGTTGAGGAAGTTGATCTCGGTTTCCGCGCCATAGTCGACGATCAGGCCGGTGGTATCGCGCAGGTTCGACGGGCCGAAGATCGGCAGCACCAGGTAGGCGCCGCCAGGCACGCCGTAGAAGCCCAAGGTTTGACCGAAGTCTTCGCTCTGACGCGGCAGGCCCATGGCGGTGGCTGGGTCCCACAGGCCGGCGACGCCAATGGTGGTGTTGAGCAGCAGGCGCCCGGTGGTTTCCAGGGAGCGATGGCCCTTGAGCTGCAGCAGGCTGTTCAACAGGTTGGGCACATCGCCCAGGTTGTTGAAGAAGTTGCTCACGCCGGTGCGCAGGAAGCTCGGGGTGACATAGCGGTAGCCGTCAACCACGGGCAGGAACACCCACTGGTCGAAGCGATAGTTGAAGTGGTACACGCGGCGGTTCCACGACTCCAGCGGGTCATACACGTTGAGCGCGGTCAGCGATGAACGCTCGAACTCGCGCTGGTCCAGGCCCGGGTTGAACTTGAGCTTGGTCAGCGGCTCCTTGAAGCCGTCGGCGTCGACCTTGACCGGTTCATGCGCCTTGCTGTTGTCGGCATTGGCGACGCCCGCGCACATCAGGGCGGCGAGCAGCAGAAGATATTTAGCCACGGAAGAACTCCAGCATGGCGTCGGCGTTGACGCGGTAATTAAGGTTGCCGCAGTGGCCGCCCAGCGGGTAGACGGTCAAGCGATCGCCGAAGGTTTTACGCAGGAAACCGAGGTCGCCAGGGCCGAGGATCACGTCGTCGGCGTTGTGCATCACCGCGATTTTCGGGCTGCTGTGCAGGTAGTCCTTGAGCGCGTACAGGCTCACCTGGTCAACCAGTTGCAGCAGGCTGCCGCCGTCGGAACGCGCGCGCCACATGGGGATCACTTGTTCGGTGAGGTAGCAGTCGAAGTCGCATTGCAGCGCACGCTTGAGGAACGGCGTGAGGCTGGTGCCTTCGGTGATCGGGTACTTAGGCGGAATGATCAGACCGCGGCGGTTGATCAGGTCCGAGGTAAAGGCAATGTCGGCCGCCGAGAAGCGGAACGAGGTGCCGATCAGCATCGCCATTTGTTCGTTGGTCAGGTGCTGCTTGGAGTTCTGGAAGTCGTAGAGCAGGGCGTCATTGAGGTCGATGTAGCCCTTTTGCTGGAAGTAGCGGGTCAGCTTGCTCAGCACCAGCTCATAGAAGGTGGTGGTGTTGTTGATGCCTTTGACCTCGGTCTGTACCAGCTTGTCGAGGTTGGTGATCGAGGTGTAGAGGTTGACCGGCGGGTTGAGCAGCAGCACCTTTTTGAAGTTGAAGCTGCGACGGGTCTCGTCGAGCTTGCTGACAAACGCCGCATCCAGGGCGCCGAGGCTGTAGCCGGTGAGGTAGAAGTCGGTCACCGGCAGCGAGGCGTTCTGCGCGCGCACGGCTTGCATCACGCGGTACATGTCCTCGGCGTCTTCCTGGGTGATCCCCGGGGTCGCGAAGCGCGAGGCGGCGCTGATGAAATCGAAGCTGGTTGGCGACGACAGCTGCACCACGTGGTAGCCGGCCTGGTAATAGAGTTTTTTCAGGTATTCGTTGATGCTGCTGTCAAATCGCGCGCCGGTGCCCGCGATCAGGAAGATCAGCGGCGCGGCGTGGTCTTGTTTGGCGATGCGATAGGTAAGTTTCTTCACCGCCCAGAAGTTGTCCGGCAGGCTGAACTCGCGCTCGGGGCGCATGTTCAGCGTGTAGTCGGACTGGTTGATCTCGTCGTCGGTCGGCAATTTAGGCCGAAGGTCAGGCGGGGTGGTCGCAATGGTCGCTTCGAACGGGTTGGTCAAAGGGTAGCCATAGCTGGCTTGGTCGATGTCGACGGCCAGTGCTGACGCACTCAAAAATAGGCTGCCCAGCAAGGCAGCACAGCGCAAGGAACGGAGCATGACTTAATCCCTAAGAGGAAACGTGCTGAATGAAGTTCGCAGGCTATGACCACCGCGTTGCCACCGAAGTGCCAGCTCTCGGCACTAAAAGTCGGAAAAAAGCCACGGAATCGGGGTAATAGTAGCCAGAAGATACACTTTGCGAGGCATGGATGAATACTTATCTGTGCACACCGCTTGCTAACGGCCGCCGTGGGATTAAGCTGAGCGCCGTTTTTGTCTATCGGAGTGCCCCATGTCCCGTCGTTTGCCGCTGATCCTGCTGCTTATTGCCTTGCCTTTATGGCTGGCCGCCAGTTATGGCGCACGTTACGGTTTTATGGAGGATGGCCAGTGGGTCGGCATCTGCGCCGATGAGGCCAGCCGTTGGGAATGCCAGTTGCGTTCGAACCTGGGGTTGATGATTCACTTCAAGGTCTTGGGCTGGGCGGCGTTGGTTACATCGGTGCTGGGATTTTTTGTGCCGGGGCGTGCCGGATGGGGCCTGGCCGTGTTGGGGATGGTGTTCGGCTTGCCGGCGCTGGCGTTGTACAACACCACGTTTGCGGTGTTTGCGGTGGTGATTGCAGGGCTGCGGTTGGTCAGGAAGCCGCGGGCTGCCTGACAGGGCCTCTTCGCGAGCAAGCCCACTCCCACATTTTGACCGCGTGAATTGGGCCTTAAGGTGGGAGCTGGCTTGCCTGCGATGGCGGTCTTAGGCCTTGCGCACGCGCAAGCAACGCCACAAGGCTACAACCATCAGCACACTCACGATTGCCCAACCCCACGCCTGCTGGTTCTGCAACCCTTCGCGATACAGCTGTGGCGCAATGCCTGCGCCAATGATGAAGGCCAGCAGCGCAATCTCCCGACGCGGGCCGGTTACCGGGCGAACCAGGTAAACCAGCGCCGGCAACACCAGCGCCGCACTCGGGAAGCTGCGATAACGCGGGTCAAACACCAGCGCCAGCATCATTACCGCACTGGCAAACCCGGCGATTGCCACCAGCCAGCCCGCGCGTTGCTCCAGCCAGTTAAAGGCCCGCTCACGCCAACCGTCGCGCGCGCTCAGGGCCAGGGCGGCGTGGGCCAGCACCAGCAGGTTCAACACCACCAGCAAGCCTGCCCACACCCATTCATCGTTGAAGCGCGCGGTAACGCGGTTCAGCTCGGCCCAGGTGCCGATGGAACAGGCCGCTACGGCACCGAGCAATGGCAGCATGAGTGCTGCGCGCGTGCTGCGAACGCGCCCGCCAAGTACCAAGGTGCCCAGCAGGATAATTCCGCCCACGCTCAGCCACAGCGGCCAGTACGGCACATTGCTGACCGGCCCGGCGAGGATGCCCTTGTCCTGGCGATCAGCATCAAACAGCCCCCAGTAACCCCCGACCGCGCCTTCGCTGGCGCGTTTCCATGGCTGGTCAAAGGCTTCGATCAGGTTGTAATGCCAGCCATTGGCCTCGGCCATGGCCACAAAGCCGCGCATGAACTTGGCCTCATTGACCCGGCTCGGCACAGCGGTTTCGCGTTGGCGGCCTTCGCTGGGCCAGCCGGTCTCGCCGATCAGCACATCCTTGGGAGCGAACGTGTTGCCGAAAGTCTGACGTACATCACCCACGTGCTTGAGCGCCTGGTCGATGCCCGACGGGTCATCTTCCCAGTACGGCAGCAGGTGAATGGTCAGGAAGTCCACCGCCGGAGCGATTTCCGGGTGCTTGAGCCAGAACTCCCACACGTCGGCATAAGTCACCGGCTGCTTGATCTGGCTTTTGACCTTGTGGATCAGCGTCACCAACTGCTTGGCGGTGACTTCCTTGCGCAGCAGCGCTTCGTTGCCGACGATCACCGAGGTGACCACGTCAGGGTTGGCGTTGGCCGCAGCGATCAACTCGGCGACTTCTTTTTCGGTGGCAACCGGGTCACTGCTGACCCAGGCGCCGGCCATCAACTTCAGCCCATGCTTGCGCGCCAGGTCCGGCAAGGCTTCCAGGCCCGTCATGGAGTAGGTGCGAATGCATTCAAAGCGGGTGGCCAGCAGGGCCAGGTCGGCGTCCATGCGCTCGGGGCGCAGCTTGAAGGGCTGGTCGAACGGCGACTGGTCCTTGTCGAACGGCGTGTACGAGGCGCATTGCATTTTGTGGCTGGCGCTGGCCACGTCCGGCAACACCACGGGCCGGCCGAGGCCGTACCAATAGCCGACAAGGGCAAGTACGCCGAGGATCAGGGCGAAAATATAGGGCAGGGCAGGGAAGCGGGCAGTCGCGGGCATGGTCGGCTTATCTGGGGAGCAAAGGCGCGCATCTTACCCGGATTTAGCCCTTCCCAGTGGGGCCGCATAATTTAGACATGCAAAGTTCGGGCGGGATTTTGCTGCGATGTCCTACAAATCGTCCTGCTGGCGATGTGATGTCGTTTCTTGCTTACCTGAGGTCGCAGTCAGAGCAGGTCCAAGGTCCCGGCAGGTTGATGATCGAAGTGTCAGCACTCCACTGATGTCTGGGCCGCCGGATCGATGCGCGTGACGGGGGCGCGGTGCACCACATAACAACAGGTTGACGTCGCTCGGCATCCGCCGGGCGCAGCACTTTCGGGGAAGTACTATGAAGATGCGACGACTCTTGGGCGCAGCTGCCACTCTGGTAGTTGCGATGAGCTCCACACTGGCCAGCGCCGACAGCAAAACCCTGAGCATCGGTTACGTAGATGGCTGGTCTGACAGCGTTGCCACCACCCACGTGGCGGCAGAGGTGATCAAGGAAAAGCTCGGTTATGACGTGAAACTGCAGGCCGTCGCTACCGGGATCATGTGGCAGGGCGTGGCCACCGGCAAGCTCGACGCCATGCTCTCCGCCTGGCTGCCCGTGACCCATGGTGAGTACTGGGCCAAGAACAAGGACAAGGTGGTCGACTACGGCCCCAACTTCAAGGATGCAAAAATTGGCCTGATCGTGCCGGAGTACGTCAAGGCCAAATCGATTGAAGACCTCAAGACCGACACCACCTTCAAGAACAAGATTGTCGGCATCGACGCCGGTTCAGGCGTGATGCTCAAGACCGACGAAGCGATCAAGGCCTATGGCCTGGACTACAAGCTGCAAGCCAGCTCGGGCGCCGCGATGATTGCCGAACTGACCCGTGCCGAGGACAAACAGGAGTCCATTGCGGTCACCGGTTGGGTGCCACACTGGATGTTCGCCAAGTGGAAACTGCGCTTCCTGGACGATCCAAAAGGAATTTATGGGGCTGCTGAAACCGTCAACAGCATCGGCAGCAAGGGTCTGGAGAAGAAAGCGCCGGAAGTCGCCGCCTTCCTGAAGAAATTCCAGTGGGCCTCCAAGGACGAAATCGGGGAAGTCATGCTCGCAATCCAGGAAGGCGCCAAGCCTGATGCGGCAGCCAAGGATTGGGTCGCCAAACACCCTGAGCGTGTGGCCGAGTGGACTGCCAAATAAAGCACTAACTCTTTAGAAGCCCCACCACAACCTAATGTGGGAGCGGGCTTGCCCGCGAAGGCGGTGTGTCAGTCAGCCCATGTATTGACTGATGCACCGCCTTCGCGAGCAAGCCCGCTCCCACATTTTTTTGCCTGCATTCAGGCTGTTGTTTATTTGTTGGCTTAAAAACTTGCGAAGTTGCTATCTCGTTCTACTACTAAGGTCGTCTGGAACCTGTTCCGCAGCCGCATACAGTGGATATGTTCCAAAATAATAAAAAGCTGTGCTGCGAGGATAAAAACAATGAACGACAGCATTTACCTCTCGATTCAAAACAGCCCGCGTTTCAAGGAGCTGGTGAGAAAAAGGGAAAGGTTCGCCTGGATTCTCTCGGCGATCATGCTAGGGCTTTACTCCGCTTTCATCCTGTTGATTGCCTACGGGCCACAAGTGCTGGGCGCCAAGCTCAGCCCCGGTTCCTCGATTACCTGGGGAATCCCGATCGGGGTCGGGCTGATTGTGTCGGCCTTCATTCTTACCGGCATCTACGTACGACGCGCCAACGGCGAATTCGACGACCTGAACAATGCGATTCTCAAGGAGGCTGCGCAATGATCCGGCGTCTATTGGCTGTATGTGGCGCTTCGATCTTCGCGCCCGCCGTTTGGGCGGCGGATGCCTT
Source organism: Pseudomonas sp. HT11 (assembly GCF_044875395.1). NCBI lineage: Bacteria > Pseudomonadati > Pseudomonadota > Gammaproteobacteria > Pseudomonadales > Pseudomonadaceae > Pseudomonas > Pseudomonas sp. HT11. The sequence continues at coordinate 1,940,698 of NZ_CP173217.1, forward strand.
GACCGGTGAAGTGCACAAGCAACCGCTGAATATCGCCGCGATCCTGATGTTCGTGGCGTTTGTCGGTGCAACCCTGTGCATCACCTACTGGGCGTCCAAGCGCAACAAATCGGCGGCTGACTACTATGCGGCCGGCGGCAAGATTACCGGCTTCCAGAACGGCCTGGCGATTGCTGGCGACTATATGTCGGCGGCGTCTTTCCTGGGTATTTCCGCGCTGGTGTTCACCTCCGGTTACGACGGCCTGATCTATTCGATCGGCTTCCTGGTGGGTTGGCCGATCATCCTGTTCCTGATCGCCGAGCGCCTGCGTAACCTGGGCAAGTACACCTTTGCCGACGTGGCGTCCTATCGCCTCGGGCAAACCCAGATCCGCAGCCTGTCGGCCTGTGGCTCGCTGGTGGTGGTGGCGTTCTACCTGATCGCGCAGATGGTCGGCGCGGGCAAGCTGATCCAACTGCTGTTCGGCCTGGATTACCACGTTGCGGTGATTCTGGTGGGCATCCTGATGTGCCTGTATGTGTTGTTCGGCGGCATGCTGGCGACCACCTGGGTACAGATCATCAAGGCTGTGCTGTTGCTGTCCGGTGCCTCGTTCATGGCGCTGATGGTGATGAAACACGTCAACTTTGACTTCAACACGCTGTTTGCCGAGGCGATCAAGGTTCACCCTAAAGGTGAAGCGATCATGAGCCCGGGCGGCCTGGTGAAAGACCCGATCTCGGCGTTCTCCCTGGGGCTGGCGCTGATGTTCGGTACTGCTGGCCTGCCGCACATCCTGATGCGCTTCTTCACCGTAAGCGACGCCAAGGAAGCGCGTAAGAGCGTGCTGTATGCCACCGGCTTTATCGGTTACTTCTACATCCTGACCTTTATCATCGGCTTTGGCGCGATCCTGCTGGTCAGCACCAACCCGGCGTTCAAGGACGCGGCAGGCGCCTTGCTCGGCGGCAACAACATGGCGGCGGTGCACCTGGCCAACGCGGTGGGCGGCAGTATTTTCCTGGGCTTCATCTCGGCCGTGGCGTTTGCCACCATTCTGGCAGTGGTTGCCGGCTTGACCCTGGCGGGTGCTTCGGCGGTGTCCCATGACCTGTATGCCAGCGTGATCAAGAAAGGCAAGGCCAACGAGAAGGATGAGATTCGCGTGTCGAAGATCACCACCATCGCCCTGGCGGTGCTGGCAATCGGCTTGGGTATCCTGTTCGAAAGCCAGAACATTGCGTTCATGGTCGGCCTGGCGTTCTCCATTGCCGCCAGCTGTAACTTCCCGGTGCTGCTGCTTTCCATGTACTGGAAAAACCTCACCACCCGTGGCGCGATGATTGGCGGCTGGCTGGGCTTGATCAGTGCCGTTGGCCTGATGATCCTCGGCCCGACCATCTGGGTGTCGATCCTGCACCACGAGAAAGCCATCTTCCCGTACGAATACCCGGCGCTGTTCTCGATGATCATTGCGTTCATCGGCATCTGGTTCTTCTCCATCACCGACAAGTCGGCGGCGGCAGAGAAAGAGCGTGCGCTGTACTTCCCGCAGTTTGTGCGTTCACAAACGGGTCTGGGGGCGAGTGGGGCGGTTAACCACTAAGTGTCGTAACGGTTACAAAAAAAGCCCCGGTCGCGAGATCGGGGCTTTTTTTTGCATTTATTGGTCACTGATACGACAAAACTGTTTCTTAAATCCTGCATCAATAAAAGTGGTTTTCAGCGGGTGAGGGGGGTGGGAGTGATCGGTGTCGACGCGCGTTCGACAGAAACAAATAAGGCCTCCAGAGGAGGCCTTATTCGGTGCAACTAAGCGGTTGGCTTACTTGCGGTCTTCCAGCTTGGTGATGTCACGCGACTCGTAGCCGGTGTACAGCTGGCGCGGGCGGCCAATCTTGTACGGGCTGGAGAGCATTTCTTTCCAGTGGGAGATCCAGCCCACGGTCCGCGCCAGGGCGAAGATCACGGTGAACATGCTGGTGGGAATGCCGATCGCCTTGAGGATGATCCCCGAGTAGAAGTCGACGTTCGGGTACAGCGAGCGCTCGATGAAGTACGGATCGGTCAGCGCGATCTCTTCCAGGCGCATGGCCAGTTCGAGTTGCGGATCGTTCTTGATGCCCAGTTCCTTCAACACTTCGTCGCAGGTCTGCTTCATCACGGTGGCGCGCGGGTCACGGTTCTTGTAGACGCGGTGACCGAAGCCCATCAGCTTGAACGGATCGTTCTTGTCCTTGGCCTTGGCGATGAACTTGTCGATGTTCGAGACATCGCCGATTTCATCGAGCATGGTCAATACGGCTTCGTTCGCACCGCCGTGGGCAGGGCCCCAGAGTGCGGCGATACCGGCGGCGATACAGGCGAACGGATTGGCACCCGAGGAGCCTGCAAGGCGTACGGTCGAGGTGGAGGCGTTCTGCTCGTGGTCGGCGTGGAGGATGAAGATCCGGTCCATGGCCTTGGCGAGCGTCGGGCTGATCGGTTTGATCTCGCACGGGGTGTTGAACATCATGTGCAGGAAGTTTTCCGCGTACGTCAGGTCGTTGCGCGGGTACATCATGGGTTGACCCATGGAGTACTTGTAAACCATTGCGGCCAGGGTTGGCATCTTGGCAACCAGGCGGATCGCGGAGATTTCGCGATGCTGCGGGTTATTGATGTCCAGGGAGTCGTGATAGAAGGCCGACAGGGCGCCAACCACGCCGCACATCACGGCCATCGGGTGGGCGTCGCGACGGAAGCCGTTAAAGAAGGTCTTCAACTGCTCGTGAACCATGGTGTGGTTCTTCACGGTGCTGACAAACTGGGCTTTTTGCTCGGCTGTTGGCAATTCGCCATTTAGTAGCAGGTAGCAGGTTTCGAGGTAGTCCGATTGCTCGGCCAACTGCTCGATCGGGTAGCCCCGGTGCAGCAGAATGCCATTGTCGCCGTCGATATAGGTGATCTTCGACTCGCAAGAGGCGGTCGACATGAAGCCTGGGTCGAAAGTGAAACGGCCCGTGGCCGTCAGGCCCCGTACGTCGATAACATCGGGACCAACGGTGCCGGTTAAAATGGGCAGCTCGACGGGGGCTGCGCCCTCGATGATCAACTGCGCTTTTTTGTCAGCCATGTGGCCTCCTATTTATGCTTCAAATCATCAGACAGACCCCCCACGCAGGGCCCGCACCACTATAGTGAGATAAATTCAGATGTCAATTTGCCTAAAGTCTTGCTCCAGAAGGCTTTAACCGTACTTTTTCGTCGAAATTGACTGCCATTTACGCCTTTTATCCCGCCAGCGCAATCAGCTATTAGGGTGAGGAGCGCGCGTTGTCATTAGTAACCTAACTGTCTATACTCGGCCACCGACCGCCAAGGGCTTTTGGGCTTGCTTTCATTGGGGGTCGCACTCCCTGGGTGGTGCTTACCTGACCAGTCGCACTCCCCAACAACTTTGCCCTGATTGTTAGGGGCTCTTCAGTGTGAAAAAAAGCCGTGAATAGCCAACGACCTGTAAACCTAGACCTAAGGACCATCAAACTCCCCATCACCGGCGTTACGTCGTTCCTGCACCGTGTTTCCGGCATCATCCTGTTCCTGGGCTTGGGCATCATGCTTTATGCATTGAGCAAATCCCTGGGTTCCGAGGAAGGTTTTGCCGAGGTGAAGGCATGCTTGACCAGCCCGCTGGCCAAGTTCGTAGCATGGGGCCTCCTGTCCGCTCTGCTTTATCATCTGGTAGCCGGCGTGCGCCACTTGATCATGGATATGGGCATCGGTGAGACGCTGGAAGGCGGCCGCCTGGGCTCGAAAATCATCATCGCCATTTCCGTGGTGCTGATCGTTCTGGCAGGAGTTTGGATATGGTAACCAGCGTTACGAACCTTTCGCGTTCGGGCCTCTATGACTGGATGGCACAGCGTGTGTCTGCGGTCGTTCTCGCGGCTTATTTCATTTTCCTGATCGGATACCTCGTCGCAAACCCGGGCATCGGCTATGAGCAATGGCACGGCCTGTTTTCCCACAATGCGATGCGAATCTTCAGTCTGCTGGCACTTGTAGCTCTGGGCGCTCACGCCTGGGTCGGCATGTGGACCATCGCGACTGACTACCTGACGCCAATGGCGCTGGGCAAGTCCGCGACTGCAGTCCGTTTCCTCTTCCAGGCAGTATGCGGCGTCGCGATGTTCGCTTACTTCGTCTGGGGTGTGCAGATTCTTTGGGGTATCTGATTCATGGCTAACATTCCAACTATTTCCTTCGACGCCATCATTATTGGTGGCGGCGGTGCTGGCATGCGCGCAGCGCTGCAGCTGGCCCAGGGCGGTCACAAGACTGCCGTGATCACCAAAGTGTTCCCAACGCGTTCCCACACCGTATCGGCCCAGGGTGGCATCACCTGCGCCATCGCGTCCGCCGACCCGAACGATGACTGGCGCTGGCACATGTACGACACCGTCAAGGGTTCCGATTACATCGGTGACCAGGACGCTATCGAATATATGTGTCAGGAAGGCCCGGCCGCCGTGTTCGAGCTGGACCACATGGGTCTGCCGTTCTCGCGTACCGAGCAGGGTCGTATCTACCAGCGTCCATTCGGCGGCCAGTCGAAGGATTACGGTAAAGGCGGCCAGGCTGCCCGTACGTGCGCCGCTTCCGACCGTACCGGTCACGCGCTGCTGCACACCCTGTATCAGGGCAACCTGAAAGCCGGCACCACGTTCCTGAACGAATACTACGCGGTTGACCTGGTGAAAAACGCTGACGGCGCATTCGTCGGCGTGATCGCCATCTGCATCGAAACCGGTGAAACCTCCTACATCCGCGCCAAGGCTACCGTTCTGGCGACTGGCGGTGCAGGCCGTATCTACGCATCGACCACCAATGCCCTGATCAACACCGGTGACGGCGTCGGTATGGCACTGCGTGCAGGCGTACCGGTGCAAGACATCGAAATGTGGCAGTTCCACCCAACCGGCATTGCCGGCGCCGGCGTACTGGTAACCGAAGGTTGCCGTGGTGAAGGTGGCTACCTGATCAACAAGAACGGCGAGCGCTTCATGGAGCGTTACGCTCCGAACGCGAAAGACCTTGCCGGTCGTGACGTTGTAGCCCGTTCGATGGTCAAGGAAATCATTGCCGGTAACGGCTGTGGCCCTAATGGCGACCACGTACTGCTCAAGCTCGATCACCTGGGCGAAGAAGTACTGCACAGCCGCCTGCCGGGTATCTGTGAGCTGTCCAAGACCTTTGCTCACGTTGACCCGGTGGTTGCTCCGGTTCCGGTTGTTCCGACTTGCCACTACATGATGGGCGGCGTGCCGACCAACATTCATGGTCAGGCGATCACTCAGAACGCCGACGGCGTGGACGAGATCATTCACGGCCTGTTCGCGGTAGGCGAAGTGGCGTGCGTATCGGTTCACGGCGCCAACCGCCTGGGCGGCAACTCGCTGCTCGACCTGGTGGTATTCGGTCGCGCTGCCGGCCTGCACCTCGAGAAGGCACTGACCGACGGCATCGAATACGATGACGCGACCGACGCCAACATCGAAACTGCCCTGGCGCGCCTGAACGCTCTGAACGAGCGTACCGATGGCGAAGACGTGGCAACTCTGCGTCGCGAGCTGCAAAACTGCATGCAGAACTACTTCGGTGTATTCCGTACCGGCGAATACATGCAGAAGGGTATTGCCCAGCTGGCCGATCTGCGCAAGCGCATTGCCAACGTCAAGATCAACGATAAGAGCCAGGCGTTCAACACCGCTCGTATCGAAGCCCTTGAGCTGCAAAACCTGTTGGAAGTGGCTGAAGCGACTGCGATCGCCGCCGAGGTTCGTAAAGAATCCCGTGGTGCTCACGCTCGTGAGGACTTTGAAGACCGCGACGACGAGAACTGGTTGTGCCACACCCTGTACTTCCCGGGTGACAAGCGCGTGACCAAGCGTGCCGTGAACTTCTCGCCGAAGACGGTTCCGACGTTTGAACCGAAGATTCGGACTTACTAAGGGTGGCTGCCATGTTGAAAGTCAGTGTTTATCGCTACAACCCTGATCAGGACGCTGCGCCGTTCATGCAGGAATTCCAGGTTGATACCGGTGGTAAAGACCTGATGGTGCTGGACGTGCTGGCCCTGATCAAAGAGCAGGACGAGGGTTTCTCCTATCGTCGCTCTTGTCGTGAAGGTGTGTGCGGTTCCGACGGCATGAACATCAACGGCAAAAACGGCCTGGCGTGCATCACGCCGCTGTCTGCCGTGGTTAAAGGCAACAAGCTGATCGTTCGTCCTCTGCCAGGTCTGCCGGTTATCCGTGACCTGGTCGTCGATATGAGCATCTTCTACAAGCAATACGAGAAAGTTAAGCCGTTCCTGCAGAACGACACGCCGGCTCCGGCCATCGAGCGTCTGCAGTCCCCGGAAGAGCGTGAAAAGCTCGACGGTCTGTACGAGTGCATCCTGTGCGCTTGCTGCTCGACTTCGTGCCCGTCCTTCTGGTGGAACCCGGACAAGTTCCTGGGTCCAGCTGCACTGCTGCAAGCGTATCGCTTCCTGGCAGACAGCCGTGACACCAAGACGTCCGAGCGTCTGGCTTCACTGGATGACCCGTTCAGCGTATTCCGCTGCCGCGGGATCATGAACTGCGTCAACGTATGTCCCAAAGGCCTGAACCCGACTAAGGCCATTGGTCACATCCGTAACATGCTGCTGCAAAGCGGCGTGTAACCGACGTTGTAATAAAGCAGGACCGTTGTGCCCGTAAATGCTACGGCGCAGGCTTCAACCGGCGCCGTAGTTTTAACTTGAGCAGCGACTTACAAAGCCGCGGCTCTTATTTTGAAGAAATGAGACAAGCAGGGGCATTCGGGTTGGTACCCGAACTATCAGCGTGATCCTAAGTGGCTTGTTTTGGTCGCTGCACTTGGCCTTTTGCAAGCAAACTCGGTGTTTTCGCCGGTGGTGTCCCCAAATCGAGGGTGACCAAGCATGCAAGAAAGCGTGATGCAGCGCATGTGGAACAGCGGCTATCTTTCAGGTGGTAACGCTGCCTATGTGGAAGAGCTTTATGAGCTCTACCTGCACGACCCTAACGCTGTGCCAGAAGAATGGCGCACCAAATTTCAGACGTTGTCTTCAGACGGCAACGCTGCCACCGATGTATCGCACGCAACAATTCGCGATCAGTTTGTGCTGCTGGCAAAGAACCAGCGCCGCGCTCAGCCGGTTTCCGCCGGGAGCGTGAGCAGCGAGCACGAGAAGAAGCAAGTTGAAGTACTGCGACTGATCCAGGCTTACCGGATGCGTGGCCACCAGGCGGCCCAGCTTGACCCGCTGGGGCTCTGGAAGCGTCCTGCACCTGCTGACCTGTCGATCAATCATTACGGCTTGACCAATGCCGATCTTGATACGACCTTCCGTGCCGGCGACCTGTTCATCGGCAAAGAGGAAGCGAGCCTACGCGAAATTCACGAAGCGTTGCAGCAGACATATTGCCGCACCATCGGCGCTGAATTTACGCACATCACCGATTCCGAGCAGCGCCACTGGTTCCAGCATCGTCTGGAAGGTGTGCGTGGCCGTCCGGTTTTGTCTGCCGACGTACGCAGCCACTTGCTGGAGCGCGTGACCGCAGCCGAAGGTCTCGAGAAATACCTGGGTACTAAATACCCGGGCACCAAACGTTTCGGCCTGGAAGGCGGCGAGAGCCTGATTCCAATGCTCGACGAGCTGATCCAGCGCTCCGGTTCCTATGGCACCAAGGAAATCGTGATCGGCATGGCTCACCGTGGTCGCCTGAACGTGTTGGTCAACACCTTCGGCAAGAACCCGCGCGAGCTGTTCGACGAGTTCGAAGGCAAGAAGAAGGTCGAGCTGGGTTCCGGTGACGTTAAATACCACCAGGGCTTCTCGTCCAACGTGATGACCACCGGCGGTGAAGTTCACCTGGCCATGGCCTTCAACCCATCCCACCTGGAAATCGTTTCTCCAGTGGTCGAGGGTTCGGTACGTGCTCGCCAGGATCGTCGCAACGATTCCACCGGTGAAAAGGTTCTGCCGATTTCCATCCACGGTGACGCGGCATTCGCCGGTCAAGGCGTGGTTCTGGAAACGTTCCAGATGTCGCAGACGCGCGGCTTCAAGACCGGCGGTACGGTTCACATCGTCATCAACAACCAGGTGGGTTTCACCATCAGCAACCCGCTGGACGCGCGCTCTACCGAGTACGCCACCGACGTTGCCAAGATGATCCAGGCGCCGATCCTCCATGTGAATGGTGATGATCCGGAAGCCGTGCTGTTCGTGACCCAACTGGCCATCGACTACCGCATGCAGTTCAAGCGTGACGTGGTGATCGACCTGGTCTGCTACCGTCGTCGCGGTCACAACGAAGCGGATGAGCCTAGCGGCACCCAACCGTTGATGTACCAGCAAATCACCAAGCAGCGCACCACCCGTGAGCTGTACGCCGACAGCCTGATCAAGGCCGGCGTGGTTGACGATGCGCGTGTTCAGGCGAAGATCGATGAATACCGCAACGCGCTGGACAATGGTCTGCACGTAGTAAAAAGCCTGGTTAAAGAGCCGAACAAAGAGCTGTTCGTGGACTGGCGTCCGTACCTGGGCCACGCCTGGACTGCGCGTCACGACACCTCGTTCGATCTGAAAACCCTGCAGGAACTGTCCGCCAAGCTGCTGGAAATTCCAGATGGCTTCGTGGTGCAGCGCCAGGTTGCGAAGATCTACGAAGACCGTCAGAAGATGCAAGCCGGCGGCCTGCCGATCAACTGGGGTTACGCTGAAACCATGGCGTACGCGACCCTGGCGTTCGAAGGTCACCCGATCCGCATGACCGGCCAGGACATCGGCCGCGGTACGTTCTCGCACCGCCACGCGGTATTGCACAACCAGAAAGACGCGGGCACCTACGTCCCGTTGCAGAACCTGTACGAAGGCCAGCCACGTTTCGACCTGTACGATTCGTTCCTGTCCGAAGAAGCCGTACTGGCGTTCGAATACGGTTACTCGACCACCACGCCAAACGCGCTGGTGATCTGGGAAGCCCAGTTCGGCGACTTCGCCAACGGTGCCCAGGTGGTTATCGACCAGTTCATCACCAGCGGCGAGCACAAGTGGGGCCGTCTGTGCGGTCTGACCATGCTGCTGCCACACGGTTATGAAGGTCAGGGTCCGGAGCACTCTTCGGCCCGTCTGGAGCGTTACCTGCAGCTGTGCGCCGAGCACAACATCCAGGTGTGCGTGCCGACTACTCCGGCCCAGATCTACCATTTGCTGCGTCGCCAGGTGATCCGCCCGCTGCGCAAGCCGCTGGTAGTGCTGACCCCGAAATCGCTGTTGCGTCACAAATTGGCCATCTCGACCCTGGAAGATCTGGCCGACGGTTCGTTCCAGACCGTGATTCCAGAAATCGACACCCTGGACGCGGCCAAGGTCACTCGCCTGATCCTGTGCAGCGGCAAGGTTTACTACGACTTGCTGGAAAAACGCCGTGCCGAAGGCCGCGAAGACATCGCCATCGTGCGGATCGAGCAGCTTTACCCGTTCCCGGAAGACGACCTGATGGAGGCCATCGCGCCTTACACCAACCTCACCAACGTGGTGTGGTGTCAGGAAGAACCGATGAACCAGGGCGCGTGGTACAGCAGTCAGCATCACTTGCGTCGCAGCATCGGTAACCACAAAACAGGCCTTGGCCTTGAGTATGCCGGTCGTGATGCTTCTGCTGCACCTGCGTGTGGTTATGCGTCGATGCACGCCGAGCAGCAGGAAAAACTGCTGCAAGATGCTTTCACTGTTTAACGCCTTCGCGCTGACTGAAACCGAATTTTAAGGACCCACAGATAATGGCTATCGAAATCAAAGCCCCGTCATTCCCGGAATCGGTTGCCGATGGCACCGTTGCCACCTGGCACAAGAAACCAGGCGACGCCGTCAAGCGTGACGACCTGATCGTCGACATCGAGACCGACAAAGTCGTTCTGGAAGTGTTGGCTGAGGCTGACGGCGTACTGGGCGCAATCGTTGCCGAAGAAGGCGCTACCGTTCTGTCGAACCAGATCCTGGGCTCGATCGAAGAGGGCAGCGCTGCTGCTCCTGCTCCAGCCGCTGCCCCGGCCGCCGCTGCTGCCCCGGCTGCTTCGGCGGCAGCTGCACCCGCTGCTGCTGGCGAAGATCCAATCGCTGCCCCGGCTGCGCGTCAGCTGGCCGAAGAAAACGGCATCAACCTGGCGTCCATCAAAGGCACCGGCAAAGACGGCCGTGTCACCAAGGAAGACGTGGTGGCTGCAGTTGAAGCCAAGAAAAACGCTCCAGCTGCCGCACCTGCCAAGGCTGCTGCTCCGGCTGCCGCTGCGCCTGTGTTCGCCGCTGGCGACCGCACCGAGAAGCGCGTACCGATGACTCGCGTACGTGCCACCGTGGCCAAGCGCCTGGTCGAAGCACAGTCGAACATGGCGATGCTGACTACCTTCAACGAAGTCGACATGACCGAAGTCATGGCCCTGCGTTCGAAGTACAAGGACCTGTTCGAGAAGTCCCACAATGGCGTGCGCCTGGGCTTCATGTCGTTCTTCGTGAAAGCGGCCACCGAAGCGCTGAAACGCTTCCCGGCAGTCAACGCTTCCATCGACGGCAGCGACATCGTTTACCACGGCTATGCAGACATCGGCGTTGCCGTGTCCAGCGACCGTGGCCTGGTGGTACCGGTTCTGCGTAACGCCGAACTGATGAGCCTGGCTGAAATCGAAGGCGGCATCGCCGGCTTCGGCAAGAAAGCCCGTGACGGCAAGCTGACCATCGACGAGATGACCGGTGGTACCTTCACCATCACCAACGGTGGTACCTTCGGTTCGATGATGTCGACCCCGATCGTCAACCCGCCACAAGCTGCGATCCTGGGCATGCACAACATCATCCAGCGTCCGATGGCCATCAACGGCCAAGTCGTGATCCGCCCAATGATGTACCTGGCACTGTCTTACGATCACCGCCTGATCGATGGTAAAGAAGCCGTGACTTTCCTGGTGACCATCAAGAACCTGCTGGAAGACCCGGCTCGTCTGCTGCTGGACATCTAAAGACGCAGCGGCAAGTTGCGAGCTACAAGCTGTAGGAAAAAGCAGCTTGGCTTGCGGCTTGTCGCTTGAAGCTTGTCGCTGAATAGAGGAACTATTTTCATGTCGCAGAAATTTGACGTTGTAGTGATTGGTGCAGGTCCTGGCGGCTACGTTGCCGCTATCAAGGCCGCACAACTGGGCCTCTCGACTGCTTGCATCGAAAAATACACCGACAAGGAAGGCAAACTGGCGCTGGGCGGTACTTGCCTGAACGTAGGTTGCATTCCTTCCAAGGCGCTGCTGGACAGCTCCTGGAAATTCCACGAAGCCCAAAGCGGTTTCGCGATCCACGGCATCAACCATGCTGGCGTGACCATGGACGTGCCAGCAATGGTCGGCCGTAAAGCCAACATCGTTAAAGGCCTGACTTCCGGCGTTGCCACCCTGTTCAAGGCCAACGGCGTTACTTCCCTGCAAGGTCACGGCAAACTGCTGGCCGGCAAGAAAGTTGAAATCACCAAGCCGGACGGTTCGGTCGAGGTCATCGAAGCCGAGAACGTGATCCTGGCTCCAGGCTCGCGTCCAATCGACATTCCACCGGCTCCCGTTGACCAGAACGTGATCGTTGATTCGACCGGCGCCCTGGAATTCCAAACCGTGCCTAAGCGTCTGGGCGTGATCGGCGCTGGCGTCATCGGTCTGGAGCTGGGTTCGGTATGGTCCCGCCTGGGTTCTGAAGTGACCGTTCTGGAAGCCCTGGACACGTTCCTGCTGGCTGCCGACACCGCGGTGTCCAAAGAAGCGCTGAAAACCCTGACCAAACAAGGTCTGGACATCAAGCTGGGCGCCCGTGTTACCGGTTCCAAGGTCAACGGCGAAGAAGTCGTGGTGACCTACACCGATAAAGAAGGCGAGCAGACCATCACCTTCGACAAGCTGATCGTAGCCGTGGGTCGCCGGCCAGTGACCACCGACTTGCTGGCTTCCGACAGCGGCGTGAACATCGACGAGCGTGGTTTCATCCACGTTGACGATCACTGCGCTACCACCGTGCCTGGCGTGTACGCCATCGGCGACGTGGTGCGCGGCATGATGCTGGCGCACAAGGCGTCCGAAGAAGGCATCATGGTTGTCGAGCGCATCAAGGGTCACAAAACCCAGATGAACTACGACCTGATCCCGTCCGTTATCTACACCCACCCGGAAATTGCATGGGTCGGCAAGAACGAACAGCAGTTGAAAGCTGAAGGCGTTGAAGTTAACGTCGGCACCTTCCCGTTTGCCGCTTCTGGCCGTGCCATGGCAGCCAACGACACCGGTGGTTTTGTCAAAGTCATCGCTGATGCCAAGACTGACCGCGTATTGGGCGTCCACGTGATTGGCCCAAGCGCTGCAGAACTGGTTCAGCAAGGCGCGATCGGTATGGAATTCGGCACCAGCGCCGAGGATCTGGGCATGATGGTCTTCTCCCATCCGACCCTGTCTGAAGCGTTGCATGAAGCCGCGTTGGCTGTGAATGGCGGCGCCATCCACATCGCCAACAAGAAGAAACGCTAAGCGAGATAATAAGAAACCACGGCGGTTGCCCGTCGTGAGCCTTGCGCGCAAGACTCACCGCGGAATATCCGCTGGACGCAGTCTTGCGCAGCTTTACGGGCGTTAAGCCCTGCAAGTTGTGCAAGCAGCAGTCACAGGTGGCGCGGCACTCATAATGAGCGCAGCGCCGAATGCGCAGTACCTAACGAAGACGGTAAAAAGCATGAATCTTCACGAGTATCAGGGTAAGCAGCTGTTCGCTGAATACGGCCTGCCAGTATCCAAGGGTTACGCAGTAGACACCCCGGAAGCAGCAGCAGAAGCTTGCGACAAAATCGGTGGTACCGAGTGGGTTGTCAAAGCCCAGGTCCACGCTGGTGGTCGCGGTAAAGCGGGCGGCGTTAAGCTGGTTCGCAGCAAAGAAGACGCCAAGGCCTTCGCACAGCAGTGGCTGGGCAAGCGTCTGGTGACTTACCAGACTGATGCCAATGGCCAACCAGTCACCAAGATCCTGGTTGAATCGTGCACTGATATCGCTAAAGAGCTGTACCTGGGCGCTGTCGTTGACCGTTCGAGCCGTCGCATTGTGTTCATGGCTTCCACCGAAGGTGGCGTGGACATCGAGAAGATTGCTCACGAAACCCCAGAAAAAATTCTGAAAGCCACTATCGATCCACTGGTTGGCGCTCAGCCATTCCAGGGTCGTGAGCTGGCTTTCCAGCTGGGCCTGGAAGGCAAGCAAGTTGCCCAGTTCGCCAAGATCTTCGTAGGTCTGGCCAAACTGTTCCAGGATCACGATCTGGCCCTGCTGGAAGTGAACCCGCTGGTGATCAAGGCTGACGGCGATCTGCACTGCCTCGACGCCAAGATCAACATCGACGCCAACGCCATGTACCGTCAGCCTAAGCTGAAGACTTTCCACGATCCGTCGCAAGACGATCCGCGCGAAGCGCACGCTGCCAAGTTCGAACTGAACTACGTAGCGCTGGAAGGTAACATCGGTTGCATGGTCAACGGTGCTGGCCTGGCCATGGGTACCATGGACATCGTCAACCTGCATGGCGGCAAGCCAGCCAACTTCCTCGATGTGGGCGGCGGTGCTACCAAAGAACGCGTGACCGAAGCGTTCAAGATCATCCTGTCCGACTCCAACGTCGCTGCAGTATTGGTCAACATTTTCGGCGGCATCGTTCGTTGCGACATGATTGCCGAAGGCATCATCGGTGCAGTGAAAGAAGTCGGCGTTAAAATCCCGGTTGTTGTACGCCTTGAAGGTAACAACGCTGAACTGGGCGCTAAAGTACTGGCAGAAAGCGGTTTGAACATCATCGCGGCTACCAGCCTGACCGACGCTGCTCAACAAGTTGTCAAAGCTGCGGAGGGCAAATAATGAGCGTCCTGATCAATAAAGACACCAAAGTTATCTGCCAGGGTATTACCGGTTCGCAAGGTAGTTTCCACACCCAGCAAGCCATCGAGTACGGCACCAAGATGGTTGGCGGCGTAACTCCGGGCAAAGGCGGCACCGAGCACCTGGGTCTGCCAGTGTTCAACACCGTGAAAGACGCTGTAGCTGCCACTGGCGCCACCGCCAGCGTGATCTACGTTCCAGCACCTTTCTGCAAGGATTCCATCCTGGAAGCAGCATTCGGCGGCATCAAGCTGATCGTGTGCATCACCGAAGGCATTCCTACCCTGGACATGCTGGACGCTAAAGTTAAGTGCGACGAGCTGGGCGTAGTCCTGATCGGCCCTAACTGCCCAGGCGTGATCACTCCAGGCGAATGCAAGATCGGCATCATGCCAGGTCACATTCACTTGCCAGGCAAAGTCGGTATCGTTTCGCGTTCCGGCACCCTGACCTACGAAGCTGTGAAGCAAACCACTGACGCCGGTTTCGGTCAGTCGACTTGCGTCGGCATCGGCGGTGACCCGATCCCAGGCTCGAACTTCATCGACATCCTGAAACTGTTCCAGGAAGACCCGAAGACCGAAGCGATCGTGATGATCGGTGAGATCGGCGGTTCGGCTGAAGAAGAAGCGGCTGCCTACATCAAGGCACACGTGACCAAGCCGGTTGTTTCCTACATCGCTGGTGTGACTGCCCCTGCGGGCAAGCGTATGGGCCATGCTGGCGCAATCATCTCTGGCGGCAAAGGCACTGCAGACGAGAAATTCGCTGCACTGCAAGACGCAGGCGTTAAAACCGTGCGTTCGCTGGCAGACATCGGCAAAGCCCTGGCTGAGCTGACGGGTTGGGCTGTCAAGTAAGCCTCGCGCTTAGCTGACGCTTCACCCACACAAAGGCCACCTTCGGGTGGCCTTTGTGTGTTCTGGGGTTGCCTGAACGTGGCAGGTGGCCGCGCCAAATTGTGGGAGCCGGGCTTGCCCGCGATGGCATCACCCCCGGTTGTACTGACGCACCGAGGTGCCTGCATCGCGGGCAAGCCCGGCTCCCACATTGATTGTGTCAGGCTCAAAAGGTATGAAAACGCGACATTTGGATGTCGCTTATCGGACAGTTCGCCCCGCAACAGTGCGTTTGTCAGCCCAATTCTGTACTCTAGCCGCCTCTTTATGCGTCCGCATCCCAAAAGGAAGCCGCGCGCCAGATCGGTCGGTCCCCATAAGGACCGGCAGCAGTTCCCTCATCCACAGGGAATCCCTCTCTAAATTCCGATTCAGTAGTGTGGTATTTCCTGAAATGAAAGTGTTGAAAAGCCAGGATGTCCTGGCGTTAGGCTTTATGACTTTTGCCCTGTTCGTGGGCGCCGGCAACATCATCTTCCCGCCTATCGTTGGTTTGCAGTCCGGGCCTCACGTCTGGATGGCAGCGCTGGGCTTCCTGATCACCGCGGTCGGTCTGCCGGTGGTCACCGTCATCGCTTTGGCCAAGGTCGGCGGCGGTATGGACGCGTTGAGCAGCCCGATCGGCAAGATCGCCGGCGGCCTGCTCGCGGCGGCGGCGTACCTGGCGGTAGGGCCGCTGTTCGCCACCCCGCGTACCGCGACCGTTTCGTTTGAAGTGGGCCTGGCGCCGCTGACCGGCGAAAGCCCGCTGGCGCTGTTCCTCTACAGCTCGGTGTATTTCCTGGTGGTGTTCTTCGTGTCCCTGTACCCGGGCCGCCTGCTGGACACTGTCGGTCGCTTCCTGGCGCCACTGAAAATCATCGCCCTGGCCATTCTGGGCATCGCTGCATTTGCCCTGCCGGCCGGTAATGTCGGCGTTGCGACACCAGAATACGTGGCCGCACCGTTCTCTCAAGGCTTCATCAATGGTTACCTGACCATGGATACCCTGGGCGCGCTGGTGTTCGGGATCGTCATCGTCAATGCCATCCGTTCCCGTGGCGTCGAATCGCCACAGCTGATCACCCGCTACGCAATCATTGCCGGGTTAATTGCCGGCGTGGGCCTGGCGCTGGTGTACGTCAGCCTGTTCCGCCTGGGTTCGGGCAGCCATGCCGTGGCCGCCGGCGCGAGCAACGGTGCGGCGGTGCTGCACGCTTACGTGCAACACACGTTCGGCTCCCTGGGCAGCGGCTTCCTCGCCGTGTTGATCTCCCTGGCATGCCTGGTCACCGCTGTGGGCCTGACCTGCGCGTGCGCCGAGTACTTCAGCAAAATCCTGCCGCTGTCCTACAAGACGCTGGTAGTGATCCTGGCGCTGTTCTCGCTGTTTGTGTCCAACCTGGGCCTGACCAAGCTGATCGCCTTCTCGATTCCGGTGCTTACCGCGATCTACCCGCCGTGCATCGTGCTGGTGGCCCTGAGCTTCTGCAAAGACTTCTGGCTGGAGCAGGGCCGTATCGTTGGCCCGGTGATGCTGGTGTCGTTCATCTTTGGTTGCATCGATGCGCTCAAGGGCGCGGGCCTGGCCGATTGGTTGCCTGCCCAGCTGGCGCACCTGCCGCTGAGCGAGCAAGGCCTGGCATGGCTGGTGCCGTCGGTGATGACGCTGGTCGTTGCATTTGTGGTTGATCGCATGCTCGGCAAGCGTAGCGAAGCCATCGCGTAACGAGCGGTTTCACGCGGCATCGAAATGCCCCGTATCAATCGATACGGGGCATTTTTTATGCCTGTGAGACGACTACCCTCTAAAGTTGAAACGCGGTCGGTGTGGGAGCTGGTTGCCTGCGATTGCTGTATCGCCCGATCCAGCGCTATCGCAGGCAAGCCAGCTCCCACATTTTGACCCGCGTTCGTCTCCATCCATTGTGCATAAGGCCCCGCATGTCGTTCATCGAAACCAATCAGGTCCACCTGCTTGCCGCCCTCTGGTTCGTCCTGTGCTGGGGGGGTTACACCCGATACGCCACTTGGAAAGCCCGCGACACCGCCTGCCTGGCCAGCGTGCTGCATTTGTATCGCGAGGACTGGATGCGCCGCATGTTGCTGCGCGACAACCGCATCGCCGACGCCAGCGTGATCGGCAACCTGGAGCGCAACGCTTCGTTCTTCGCCTCCAGCACGTTGATCATCCTCGCCGGCATTCTTACCGTGCTCGGTGCGTCCGAGCGGGCGGTGTCGTTGCTGGCGGACATCCCCATGGTGCAGCAGGCGTCCCAGGGCATGTCGGAAATCAAGCTGCTGTGCCTGGCGCTGGTGTTCGTCTACGCGTTTTTCACCTTCAGTTGGTGCATGCGCCAGTACAACTTTGCCGCGGTGCTGGTGGGGTCGGCGCCGATGATCGGTGAGCGGCATGTGTCGGAGCAGGAGCGCAAAGCGTTTGCGCTGCGAGCAGCCAGGGTGATCTCGATGGCCGCCAACCAATTCAACTTTGGCCTGCGCGCTTATTATTTCGGCATGACCATGCTCGCCTGGTTTGTCAGCCCCTGGTTGTTCATGTTGATGAGCGGCGGGGTCGTGGTGGTGTTGTACCGTCGGGAGTTTCATTCCGACGTACTGCAGGTGATAGTCTATACCCCGACTGATACGCCGGCGTCCGAAGTGGCTAAAGACGCAGTGTCTTAACTAGGGCGTCCGGTTAGTCCAACTTTTAACCCACGGCTAAACAGCAGACAAAGAAAAGCCCGCTATGTAAGCGGGCTTTCTTTCGCAGCAATTGCCAGGCTATTAAGGCTTGGCAGGTGCTACTGGAGTAGCGGTACCGTCTTCTTTCGCTTTTTCAGCGTTTGCATCAGCCTGAGCTTTGGCAGCATCGGCGTTTTCTTTTGCAGCGTCGTTCACTTTATCCTGTGCTTTCGCCATGTCCTTCTGAGCTTGCTCAGAATGCGACTGTGCATCTTGGGCTTTGTCTTCGGATTTTTTATCGCAGGCAGCGAGGCCGAGGGCAGCGGCGAGCATCATGGAAATAGCTAAAGTCTTGCGCATGGGGTGTTTCTCCTTATTGAAGATATCTACTGGCCTTTCGAGCCTGGGGGGTCAGCATTAGTTCCTTTTATTCCCCAGATATATAAACACCGGTGATCAAGGAACTTTCAACCGCACGACATACTCCGCGGATCAACACTAATAAGAGTCTAGACCACATGACCGAAAATCCCCTGTTAGCCCGTGCCACGCGCTTTGTTTCGGCGCTGCGCCATTGCCGGGTGCTGGGCATCACCGTCCATGCTGCCAGCGACGAAGGCATGACGCTGTGCCTGCCTTACGGCCCGCATATCGTCGGTGATCCCCAGACCGGCGTGATTCACGGCGGCGCATTGACCTCCTTGATGGACACGGCCTGCGGCATGGCAACCCTGTGTGTATTGCCCGAGTTCGAGGTGTGCCCAACCCTGGACCTGCGCGTTGACTACATGCACCCCGCCGAACCGCACAAACCTGTTTATGGCTTTGCGCACTGTTACCGGGTGACCACCGACGTGATCTTCACCCGTGGTTTTGCTTATCAGGAGGACCCGCAACAGCCGATTGCCCATGTGGTGGGCACGTTCATGCGCATGGGCAAGCGCCTCAAGGGCACCCAAGGGCTGGGCAGCACCATCAAGGGAGAGCGGGCATGACACACCGATTCAAAACCCGCCTCGAACAGGCCCATGAGCGCGGTAACTATGAGGCGCTGCTCGACCTGATTCCCTACGCCAAGCTGATCGGCATTGAGTGCACGCGGCTGGGAGATGAATTGCTGTTTCGTATGCCGGCCAACAAGGACAACATTGGTAACCCGATATTGCCGGCGCTGCACGGTGGCGTGATTGCCGGGTTCATGGAGTTGTCGGCGGCGTTGCACCTGCTGGTGTTTACCGGCTCGCCCGGCATTCCGAAAATCATCGACTTTTCCCTCGATTACCTGCGTGCCGGCCAGTTTCGCGACACTTACGCCAAATGCCAGGTATGGCGCCAGGGCCGCCGAGTTGCCAATGTGGCGATCACCGCCTGGCAAAGTACCCCGGCCGAACCGATTGCCACCGCCCGCGCACATTTCAAGATTGAGGAATCGGCGCGCCCTTGAAATCCTGGTCTTAGCCCCCAACTTTGATGACAACCCGCCGCCAACCCTCAAGGGCGCGGCCACTGCCATCCAATTGGAGTTTGATGACCATGAGTGTGGAAACTCAAAAGGAAACCCTGGGCTTCCAGACCGAGGTGAAGCAGCTGCTGCACCTCATGATCCATTCGCTGTATTCCAACAAGGAAATCTTCCTTCGCGAATTGATCTCGAACGCCTCAGACGCTGTCGACAAATTACGTTTCGAAGCCCTGTCCAAGCCTGAGTTGCTGGAAGGTGGCGCCGAACTGAAAATCCGTGTGAGCTTCGACAAAGACGCCAAGACCGTCACCCTCGAAGACAACGGCATCGGCATGAGCCGCGAAGACGCGATCACCCATTTGGGCACCATCGCCAAATCCGGCACCGCCGATTTCATGAAAAACCTGTCGGGCGACCAGAAAAAAGATTCGCACCTGATCGGTCAGTTCGGTGTGGGCTTCTACTCGGCCTTCATCGTCGCCGACAAGGTTGAAGTGTTCAGCCGTCGCGCCGGCCTCGACGCCAGCGAAGGCGTGCACTGGTCCTCCAAAGGTGAGGGCGAGTTCGAAATCGCCACCATCGACAAAGCTGACCGTGGCACCCGCATCGTGCTGCACCTCAAATCCGGTGAAGATGAATTCGCCGACGGTTACCGTCTGCGCAACATCATCAAGAAGTACTCCGACCATATTGCTTTGCCAATCGAGCTGCCTAAAGAACAGGCGGCTGTCGAGGGCGAAGAGAAACCTGCCCAGGAATGGGAAGTGGTCAACCGTGCCAGCGCCCTGTGGACCCGTCCTCGCACTGAGGTGAAGGACGAGGAATACCAGGAGTTCTACAAGCACATCGCTCACGACTACGAAAACCCGCTGAGCTGGAGCCACAACAAGGTCGAAGGCAAGCTGGAATACAGTTCGCTGCTTTACGTACCGGCCCGTGCGCCGTTCGACCTGTACCAGCGTGAAGCGCCAAAAGGCCTGAAGCTGTACGTGCAGCGCGTGTTCGTGATGGACCAGGCGGAATCCTTCCTGCCGTTGTACCTGCGCTTCATCAAAGGTGTGGTCGACTCCAACGACCTGTCGTTGAACGTGTCGCGCGAAATCCTGCAGAAAGACCCGATCATCGACTCCATGAAGTCGGCGCTGACCAAGCGCGTGCTCGACATGCTGGAGAAACTGGCGAAGAACGAGCCAGAGCAATACAAGAGCTTCTGGAAAAACTTCGGCCAGGTCATGAAAGAAGGCCCGGCGGAAGATTTTGCCAACAAGGAAAAAATCGCCGGCCTGCTGCGCTTTGCGTCCACCCTGGGTGATGACGGTGAGCAGGTTGTGTCGCTGGCCGAGTACCTGGCGCGCGCCAAGGAAGGTCAGGACAAGATCTACTACCTGACCGGTGAAACCTACGCGCAGGTCAAAAACAGCCCGCACCTGGAAGTCTTCCGCAAGAAAGGCATCGAAGTGCTGCTGCTGACCGACCGTATCGATGAGTGGCTGATGAGCTACCTCAGCGAGTTCGACGGCAAAACCTTCGTCGACGTGGCCCGTGGTGACCTGGACCTGGGTAACCTGGACTCCGAAGAAGAGAAAAAAGAAGCCGAAGAAGTCGCCAAGGCCAAAGAAGGCCTGGTTGAACGAATCAAGTCTGCCTTGGGCGATGCCGTCAGCGAAGTGCGGGTTTCCCACCGTCTGACTGATTCTCCGGCGATTCTGGCCATCGGCGAGCAGGACCTGGGCATGCAGATGCGTCAGATCCTTGAAGCCAGCGGTCAGAAGGTTCCGGATTCCAAGCCGATCTTCGAATTCAACCCGGCTCACCCGCTGATCGAGAAACTCGATGGTGAGCAAAGCGAAGAGCGTTTTGGCGACCTGTCGCACATCCTCTTCGACCAGGCGGCGCTCGCCGCTGGCGACAGCCTGAAAGACCCGGCCGCCTACGTGCGCCGACTGAACAAGCTGTTGGTTGAACTGTCGGTTTAACACCGTTGTAGAAAAACCCGCTTCGGCGGGTTTTTTCGTTCTACGCATCTCAACTGGAGTAAATGATGAGCCAAGTCACTGTGCGTTCCGTGGTCTATCAGATTGATGGCCAGTCCTATGAAAGCCGCCTGGCGTTCGATGCCAGCCATAAGGGCCCGCTGCCGGGCCTGCTGATGGCGCCGAACTGGATGGGTGTGAGTGCCGGTGCTGAAGAAATCGCCAAGAGCGTGGCTGCCAAGGGCTACGTGGTGCTGATCGCCGACCTGTACGGCCAAACCGTGCGCCCCTCCAATGGCGATGAAGCCGGCGCGGCCATGATGCCGTTGAAGAATGATCGCCCGCTGCTGAACAAGCGCATGCAGGCGGCCTTCGAGCAACTGCAAGGCCAGAGCGAGGCGGCGGTGGATACCTCCAGGCTCGCGACCTTTGGTTTCTGCTTCGGCGGTTGCTGCTCCCTGGAGCTGGCGCGTACCGGCGCCCCGTTGAAGGCCGCCGTGTCGTTCCACGGCACCCTCGACACGCCGAACCCGGCGGATGCGAAGAACATCAAAGGCGCGGTGTTGGTGCTGCACGGTGCGTCCGACCCCTTGGTGCCGAAAGAGCAACTGCCAGCGTTTGAAGATGAAATGAACGCGGCCGGTGTGGATTGGCAACTGCTGAGCTACGGCGGCGCCGTGCATTCCTTCACCGACCCGCACGCCAATGTGCCGGGCAAGATGATGTATGACGCGAAGACCGCTGCGCGGGCGTTCCAGTCGATGCATAACTTGCTGGATGAAGTGTTCAAGGGCTGAATCTTCGGCGCCTGTTAGGGCCTCATCGGGGGCAAGCCCCCTCCCACATTTTGAATGTATTCACAGTTCAAGTGCGGGAGGGGGCTTGCCCCCGATGGCTATCTCCCAGGCAACTCAATTCTTTCAGTTTCCCCCGGCACCGTCGGCCAATCCCCGGCCGCCCATCGTTGCCGCGCCTGTTCGATCATCGCCGGGTCGCTCGCGACAAAATTCCAGTTGATCCGCCGTGGCCCGTCCAGCGGCGCGCCGCCAAACACCACCAGGTGGCAATCACTTTCAGCGAACAGCGTCATTTCCTGCCCGGCAGGCAGGACAACCAGGCTATGCACTGCCAAGGCCTCACCGTCCAACTGCGCTTCACCCTCCAGCACATACACCGCCCGTTCCTCGTATTCATCCGGGATCAGCAGCGTCGTGGCCGTCTGCATCTGCACTTCGGCATACACGGTGGGCGAGAGCACCGGCACCGGCGATTTGAGGCAGAAGCCGGCGCCTGCGATCAGGCGAATCTGCACGCCCAGGTTGTCACTGATCGGTAAGCTCGCCGCCGCGTGATGGCTGTAATGCCCGGGTCCGGTTTCGTGGTCCTTGGGGGAGGCCAGCCACACTTGCAGCCCGTGCAGGCTTAATCCGTCGGCCTTGAGTGCCTCGGGCGTGCGTTCGACGTGGGCAATCGCGCTGCCGGCGGTCATCCAGCTGACGTCGCCGGCCTGCACCACCTGGTCCGAGCCGAGGCTGTCCTTGTGCTGCAGCGCGCCCTCAAACAAATACGTCAGCGTGGACAACCCGATATGCGGGTGCTGGCGGATGTTCATGCCGGTACCCGGCGCATAGCGCGTGAGCAGCATGTGATCGAAAAACACGAAAGGCCCGACGCTGCGGCATTCGCGCGACGGCAGCGGGCGCAGGATCGGCTGGCCCTCGACCTCTTCGGCGCGCGGGCGGATCACGGTGAGGATGGGCATGGTGCGTCCCTGTCTGAGCGGGTTGGATGACCAAGAGCATAACCCGCTCGACGGGAGGTTGGCGCTATTGGCTGAAAGCGCCTTCGGACAGTGTGGTCTCGATGGTGACGTCGGCGGTGGTCATCAGTTTGTGTACCGGGCAGCGATCGGCGACGTGGTGCAGCTCATCGCGCTGTGCGTCGGTGAGCACGCCTTTGAGGGTCAGCTTGACGTTGAGTTTGTATTTGCCTTTTTGCTCCTCGGTGCTGTCGTGGGTGACTTCCACGGTCACGCCGGTCAGCGGGATGTCTTTCTTCTGGGCGTAGAGCTTGACGGTCAAGGCCTTGCACGAGGCCAGGGCAGCATCGAAATAGTCGTGGGGGGAGGGCGCCGAGTCGTCGCCGCCCAGGCTCTTGGGCAGGTCGGTGAACAGTTCGTGGTTATTGATGTTCACACTGTGGCGAAAATTGTCGTGGTTCAGGGTGTTGACGGTAACAGGCATGGTGAACCTCACAAGGTTGGCAGGATGAAGGTCATGCAGTTATAGAACATGCTGGCACTTAGGTGTTCCGCGTTTTTTGGCCGATGAACCGTGGCGCAGGGCACACGGTCTACCCGTATTAGCCGATATTGAGGTTCTACCGTGCCCCTGACCCGCCTGAGTCTCGCCCTGCTGCTCGCCGCCGCCAGCGTTGCGGTGCAGGCGCGCGACTATGCCTACAGCGACGCGCACCTGCACTACGTGGATTTTTTCCAGGAAACGGCGGGCATGGATACATTGCTCAAGGCGATGGCCGACGCCCACATCGAACACGTGATGATTTCCGGTATTCCCGTCGCTAAAAAATGGCACGAAGACGAACCCAAGCGCCCGCGTTACTACGCCGGGGACGATGCCGATGCCTATTGGTACAGCGCCACTGACGTGATCGTTGCGGCTGCGGTGAACAAACTCACACCTGAGCAGCGTCGGCACTTTCACCCGTTTTTATCCGGCTTCAACCCTAACGACAAAAATTCCGCGGCCCATATCCAGCGCATGCTGGATCTCAACCCCGGGCTTTGGCAGGGCATCGGTGAGGTGTTCACGCGCCACGATGACCTCACGGCCTTGACCGCCGGCGACACCCCGCGCGCCAACAACGAAGCCATGAGGCGCATCTATCACCTCGCCGCCGAAAACGATCTGCCGGTGATGCTGCACGCCAACATTACCTCCAAGCGCGAGCGCAACCCGCTGTACCTGCCGGAGGTGGAAGAATCGCTGCGCAACCACCCGCACACCCGCTTTATCTGGGCCCATGCCGGCACCAGCAAAGAGATTCACCGTCATCAGGTGCAGATGGACTTTCTTCTGCCGACCTTGAACCGCCTGCTTGAGGCGTACCCCAATCTCTACATTGACCTGTCCTGGAGCATGCTCACGCCGTACTTGCTCGATGAAGCGGGCAAGCCTCGGCCCGAGTGGGTAGAGCTGGTAGAGCGCTTCCCGGAGCGTTTTATGCTGGGTTCGGATGTTGTAGGGCGCTTCAGCAAGCTCGGTAAGGAAATGCATCGCTTTGCACCCTTTCTCGACGCTCTGCCCGAGGAGGTAGCCCGCAAGGTAGCGCGAGACAACTTCCTGGCGGTTCTGCCGAAATCAGCTCGCGATGAGCAAGCACATTGATATCGCCTTTTCGTCTTACGCAATCTTGAACACGGGCCGATACCTTTCAGGAGACCCGCTGCAGGTGGATGCAGCGCATTTGGAAGGAATCCAGGCAATGAGTATGCGTAGTCTGAATATCGCCCCCCGCGCCGGTTTGGGCTTTGGCGTGCTGGCATTGATGGTGTTCGCCTTGGGCGGCTTTGCCCTGTTGCAGATGGCCAATATGCGCCAGCAGTCGGATCAGGTCGAAAACAACTGGTTGCCCAGCGTGATGGCGGTGGGGGAGATGAGCCAGGACCTGTTGCGTGTTCGTGCGCTGACCCTGCGCTTGCTGGTCAATCGTGACCCACAGGCGCTGGCGCAGAACGAGCAGAAACTCACCGAGCTCAAAAGTGGCCTGAACCGTGCGCAAACCCTTTATGAAGCGCTGATTGTGTTGCCCGAAGAGCGCACGCTGTTTGATCGCTTCAAGGCCGGGGAGCAGCAATACCTGCAGCGCCAGGAGCAGGTCATGACGTTCTCCAAGGCCAATCGGTTGGAAGACGCAATCAAGGTGGTCAACGGCGAGATGAATCAACTTGCCGATGAGATGGCCGGGACGCTGCACGACCTGGTGGCCTTGAACAAGGCCAGTGCCAATCAGGCTGCGAGCCTGGCGCAACGGGTGTTCGCTCAATCTCGCACTTGGGTGGTCGGCATGATCGTGGTCACCGCGCTGATCACCATCGGGCTGGCGGTGTGGCTGACTCGCAGTATCGTGCTGCCGCTGGCACAGTCGTTGAAAATCGCCCAGGGCGTGGCCAGTGGCGACTTGACGGGTGAGATCAGCGTGACGGGCAGCGACGAGCCGGCACGTTTGCAGCAGGCGCTCAAAGGTATGCAGGAGAACCTGCGCGACACCATTCGGCGCATTGCCGAATCGTCCAACCAATTGGCCTCGGCGTCCGAAGAGCTCAGTTGCGTCACCGAAGACGCTACCCGCGGCTTGCACCAGCAGAATCAGGAAATCGAGCAGGCGGCGACAGCGGTTAATCAGATGACGGCGGCGGTGGAAGAGGTGGCGAGCAACGCCGTGGCGACGTCACAAGCCTCGCGTGAGTCTGACCGCATTGCCCAGCAGGGGCGTGAACAGGTGCACCAGACGGTCGAGTCGATCGAGGCCCTGGCCACGGATGTGACCGCCAATGCGACCCAGGTCGAGGAGCTGGCGCAAAAGGTGTATGGCATCAGCAAAGTGCTGGATGTGATTCGCTCAATTGCCGAGCAGACAAATTTGCTGGCCTTGAATGCGGCGATTGAAGCGGCCCGCGCCGGGGACGCCGGGCGTGGGTTTGCGGTGGTCGCCGATGAAGTGCGGGCCTTGGCCCACCGCACGCAACAGTCGACCCAGGAAATCGAGCAGATGATCAGCGCAATTCAACAGGGCACCGATCAGGCCGTGAGTTCGATGCAGCAGAGCAATACGCGGGCACGGTCCACGTTGGGCATCGCCAAGTCGGCGGGCACGGCGCTGGAAGAGATTGCGTCGGCGTTTACGCTGATCAACGAGCGTAACCTGGTGATTGCCAGCGCGTCGGAGCAGCAGGCCGCGGTGGCGCGCGAGGTGGATCGCAACTTGATGAATATTCGCGATTTGGCGCATCAGACGTCGACCGGGGCGAATCAGACCAGTGCGGCGAGCCAGGAGCTGTCGCGGTTGGCGGTGGATCTGAACACGATGGTGGCGCGGTTTTCGGTGTAGGGCCGTAAACCGAGTTGACGCTATCGCAGGCAAGCCAGCTCCCACACTTTGATGTGTGACCACAGTCAAATGTGGGAGCTGGCTTGCCTGCGATGCGGCGACTCGGTCTCAAATCCAGCCACCCATAAAAAAGCCCCGAACCAGTCGGGGCTTTTTCACATGCTCAGCTTACAGGTCTTACTTACCCTGCCAGCGTTTCAGCACCAGGGTGGCGTTAGTGCCACCGAAGCCGAAGCTGTTGCTCATCACGGTGTCG
The DNA here is from genome assembly GCF_044875395.1 of Pseudomonas sp. HT11. Lineage (NCBI taxonomy): Bacteria > Pseudomonadati > Pseudomonadota > Gammaproteobacteria > Pseudomonadales > Pseudomonadaceae > Pseudomonas > Pseudomonas sp. HT11. The sequence goes on from NZ_CP173217.1 coordinate 1,967,069, forward strand.
ATTTTTGCGTTCTCGACGGTCTTGGTCAGGATCGGCATATCGGCGACGACCGGGTCGATCTCTTCGATGTTGGCCGAACCGGCCATGAAGTTGCCTTCCATCATCAGCAGGCAGTAGATCGCTTCGTGAACGCCAGCGGCGCCCAGGGAGTGACCAGACAGGCTCTTGGTGGAGCTGATGGCCGGAGCCTTGTCGCCGAATACCGCACGCACGCCTTCCATTTCCTTGGCGTCGCCGACCGGGGTCGAAGTGCCGTGGGTGTTCAGGTAGTCGATTGGCGTATCCACGGTGGACATGGCCATCTGCATGCAACGGATAGCGCCTTCGCCGCTTGGCGCAACCATGTCGTAGCCGTCGGACGTGGCGCCGTAACCGACGATTTCCGCGTAGATCTTCGCACCGCGGGCCAGAGCGTGTTCCAGCTCCTCGACCACGACCATGCCGCCACCGCCGGCGATGACGAAACCGTCACGCTTGGCGTCGTAGGCGCGGGAGGCCTTTTCCGGGGTTTCGTTGTACTGGGTGGACAGTGCGCCCATGGCGTCGAACAGGAACGACTGGCTCCAATGCTCTTCTTCACCGCCGCCAGCGAAAACGATGTCTTGCTTGCCCAGCTGGATTTGCTCGACCGCAGTGCCGATGCAGTGAGCGCTGGTGGCGCACGCGGAGGAGATCGAGTAGTTCACGCCCTTGATCTGGAACGGCGTGGCCAGGCAGGCCGAAACGGTGCTGCCCATGGTCCGCGTTACACGGTACGGGCCAACGCGTTTCACGCCTTTTTCGCGCAGGATGTCCAACGCTTCCATCTGGTTGAGGGTCGATGCGCCGCCAGAGCCGGCGATCAGGCCGGTGCGTACGTTCGATACCTGGTCTTCGCTCAGGCCGGAATCGGCGATGGCGTCTTTCATGGCCAGGTAGGCGTAGGCGGCAGCGTGGCCGACGAAGCGATAGATCTTGCGATCGATCAGTTCTTCGAGGGGCAGGTCGATGGAGCCGGAAACCTGGCTACGCAGACCCATTTCGGCATATTCCGGGTTGAAGCGGATGCCAGGGCGACTTGCACGCAGGTTAGCGGTGACGGTCTCTTTGTCATTGCCCAGGCAAGAAACAATGCCCAGACCAGTGATAACGACGCGGCGCATGCGGATAACCCTTAAAAGTTGTCAGTGGAAGTGAATACGCCGACCCGAAGGCCTTCGGCAGTATAGATCTCGCGACCGTCGACAGTGACCGAACCATCGGCGATTGCGAGGTTCAGCTTGCCCTTGAGGACGCGCTTGATTTGAATGTTGTAGGTGACTTTCTTGGCGGTCGGCAGGACCTGGCCGAAGAACTTCACTTCGCCCGAACCCAGTGCTCGGCCGCGGCCCGGCAGGCCTTGCCAGCCCAGGTAGAAGCCGACCAGTTGCCACATGGCGTCGAGGCCCAGGCAACCTGGCATGACAGGGTCGCCTTCGAAATGGCAGGCAAAGAACCACAGGTCAGGGGTGATATCCAGCTCGGCGACCAATTCACCTTTGCCGTACTTGCCACCCTCTTCGCTGATATGGGTGATGCGATCCACCATCAGCATGTTCGGGGCGGGCAGTTGCGCGTTACCTGGGCCGAACAGCTCACCGCGACTGCAGCGCAGCAGGTCTTCCCGAGTAAAGGCGTTTTGTTTGGTCATGCGAGCTCCTCAATAATCCCATGCGGCAGGGTAGGGCAAATCTTCCCGAACCGAATGAAGCGTTCATGCCTCATGTCGGCAGCCTACACATAGACTATTGCGTTGTAGTGAAAGTCACAGCGTCAAGGCACTGAATGTACACTTGTTCACTGAAATTTTAAACCGAGCCTGTTTATAGGCCCGTTCGGGTGCCTAAGACTGCCGCACTTTCGTGTTTCACGCCAGTCGCAGTTGGTTGATGGCGCAGCGCTATTGCACCCAACGTTGCAGTATTTGCTGCAAATCCGTGCGTTTGAACGGCTTGGCCAGGTAATCGTTCATTCCGGCTGCCAAACAGGCCTCGCGATCGCCCTGCAACGCGTTGGCGGTGAGCGCGATAATCGGCAGATTGGCGCAGCCGGGCAGTTGGCGGATCTGGCGGGTGGCTTCATAGCCGTCGATCAGCGGCAAGCGGCAATCCATCAGAATGGCGGTGAATATCAGGCTTTCGGCACTGCGAATCGCCTCGGCGCCGTCGGTGGCCAGGCTCACTTCAAAGCCCAGGCTGCGCAACATGGCTTCAACCACGGTGCGGTTGACCGGGTTGTCTTCTACCAGCAACACATGGCGGCCGTTACCGGCGCTGGTTTTGCCTTCGGCGTGCAGGGCAATGGTCGGCAGGCTTTGCTGGTCGATGGCCAGCGGAATTTCCAGGGTAAACACCGAGCCACGGCCTTCTTCGCTCTGGGCGCGCAGCGTGCCGCCCATGCGTTCGGCGAGGGTGCGGGCGATCGGCAGGCCCAGCCCGGTGCCGCCGTAACGTCTTGAAATGGAACTGTCGGCCTGCTGGAACGCATCGAACATCAGTTCTAGACGCTCGGCGGAAATGCCGATGCCGCTGTCGCGCACGGTGCAGGTGAACCACACCAATTCATGGTCGAGGGTCTGCCAGTGAGGCTCGACGGTGACCGTGCCATGCTCGGTGAACTTCAGCGCGTTACCGATCAGGTTCACCAGGATCTGCCGGATCCGCGTCGGATCGCCCTGCACCCGCAAGGACTCCATGCCCGCCGGAATCGGCAACGCCAGCGCCAGGCCGCGTTGCTGGGCGCTGTGCTGGAAGGCCTGGGCACAGCTGCTGATCAGGTCCGCCAGATTGAACGGGATATGCTCCAGCTCCAGCGCGGCGCGCTCGATGCGCGAGAAGTCGAGGATGTCGTTGATCACTTTGAGCAAGTGTTCGGTGGACTCGGAGGCCAGCGCCGCGTACTCGGTCTGCTCCTCGGTCATCTCGGTGGTTTCCAGCAGTTGCAACATGCCCAGCACGCCGTTCATGGGCGTGCGCAGCTCGTGGCTCATCATCGCCAGGAAGTCCGACTTGGCATTGTTCGCGCGCTCGGCTTCTTCGCGGGTCTGGATCAACTGGGCCATGGCCTGGTGCTGCTCGCGGCTGGCCTGGTTGAGGCCCTCGGCGAGGTTGTTGATATGGCGCGACAGGTCACCGAGCTCCGAGTCGTCGACGATCGGCAGCGGCGTCTTGTAGTCGCCTTGCTGGATCGCTTTGACCGCGTGGCCCATGGCGCTGATCGGCTGCGACAGGCTGGCGGCCAGACGCCGTGCGAGCAGGAAAGTAAACAGCAGGGCGAACAGGGCGAGAATCCCGGCCTTGAACAGAATCTCCTGTTGGCGCTGGCTGAACGCGTCGTTGGACATGCCGACAATCACCCGGCCCAGGTAATCCGCCCGCGGCGCCTTGGGTTCGTTGAGATTGTCCTGGAAAAAGTCATTGCCCAGCTGAATATGTTGCAGACGGATAGGTGCCTGGAACACTTTCACCGACAGTGAATGGTCGTGCTTCTCCGACGGCTGTTCGACGTACAAGAGGATTTTCTCGGTGCTGTCCTGAATCTCCAGGAAGCGCACGTGCGGCGTGGCCAGTGTCGCGCGCAGCAAGCTGTCGAGCACATCGATGTTGCCGGAAATCACGCCGTATTCGGTGGCGGGGGCCAGTTGGTTGGCGATTAACTGACCGGTGTGGTCCAGCTCCTGGCGCAAATCCTGAATACGCACGAAGGTAAAGAAGCTGATCAGCAGCAGGGTCAGCAACAGCGCCGGGCCCAAGGTGATGAGCTGGGTGCGGGTATTGATGTCCCAACGACGACGCAAGGTCATGGGCGTTTTTCTCCTTCGGCCAGTCCGGCGGCGACGGCGACTTCGTCAACCTGTTCGATGCCCAGTGAGCGCGCGACTTGCGGGTTGCCCACGACTTTGAAGTGTTCCGGGTACAGCGTGCGTGGCCAACTGGCCGGCGGGTGGTTCAGCAGTCGGTCGAGCACGTCGAGCCAGTCAGCCTGGTCGCTGTAGGTGCTGGCCAGGCTGCCGGCCTTGACGAACCCGGCATTGGGGCCCACCAACGGCAGTTGCTGGGCATAGCTGCTGAGCAACAGGTTCTTCACGGTCTTGGGGTTGTACAGCTGCGGGTCGTCAAGGCCGAGCAACACATCGCTGTTCTTGAACAGGTTCAGCAAGGGGCGACTGTCATTAATGTTGTCCCAGCGCTGCGGCACAATTTCCAGCCCCATGGGCGCCGCATACTGACGCAGCTCCTGCAGCAGGAATTCACTGTCGATGCCGTAAAGCACGCCGATGCGTCGGTATTGGGGCAGGATGCTGGCGATCAGCCTCAACTGGCGTTCCAGCGGCGGGTCGCTCCACAACAGGCTGATTCTGGCCGGATGTGTGCTGCCTAGCCGCTGGCGCGCTTGCAGGCGGCTGATGCGCAGTACCAGGGTCGGCGGGCCCTGGGCATCCTGCAGGCGCCAGTCAAGACCGGGCAGGTCCAACAGGATCAGGCGGGTGCTGGCCGGCAACTGGCTCGGTGCCGGCAAGTCTTTGAGCGGGGTGAAGGTCACATGGTCGTCGGGGCGGCGCTGGGCAAGGGCCAGGGCGAAGGCCTGGACGCCGGCACCGTCTTCGGCGGCGGTCAGCAGGATGTCGGCGCTCCACACCGGCGCACTCAGCAGCAGGCACGCCAACAGCACGCCTCGCCGCCAGAGCCGGGGAAAAAACCGCAGGGTCATCCGTGACTGATCGCCCATGTCAGAACTCTAACTCCGCGCTGAAGTAGAGCACGTGGCGACTGTCGTAATTGTTGTCGGCCCAGGTGGTGGGCTGGTTATCGAGGCGTTGTTGCAACATGCCGGCCAGCTCCACATTGGCGTTGCCCAAGGCAATGCGCTTGGCCATCCGCAGGTCGACCCGTTCGAAGCGATACCTGTTGAGCGCGTCGTCGCCATAGTAGAACAACGCGCTGGACCAGCCCTGGCCCCATTCACGCAGCCAGCCGGCCGAGCCGCTGTTGCGTGCGGTTTGTGCCTTGTCCAGCGGGTTGCTTGAAGCGGCGTCGACGTAAGCATAGGTCAGCCGCAGGCGGTCGGCGTTGCTCATGCGCCAGTCGAACTGCGACTCGGCGCCGTTAAACCGTGCGCTGTTGGCGTTGCTGGCAATGTATTGGTTGTTGCGCAGTGGCGAGCTGATCATGTCGGTGATTTCGTCGTAGAACAGTTTCACGTCGACATTCAGCCCAAGGTCGGCAAAGAAGCCGTTGTAGCCCAGCTCGCGCGAGCGCATCAACTCTTTATCGAGGTTGCCGGGGCCGCGAGTTACCACAAAATATTGCCCGGAGTTTTGCCCATAGGCCGGGGAGCTGAGATTGGTGACGCGATAGCTCCAGTTGACGTTGTTCTCGAACATGTCCGGCGAGCGAATCGCCTCGGAATACACCGCGCGCAGGCCGTGGCGCGGGTTGATCAGGTAATTGACCGCCACCCGCGGCGTCAGCGAGTTGCCGCTCAAGTGGGTGTCTTCGTACATCGCGCCACCTTGCAGCAGCCAGTGTTCGCTGGCGCGCCATTCCAGGTGGCCGAACAGGCGCCAGGTGGTGTCGTCGAGGGTGCCGTTGAAGTAAGTGTCGGAATCGGCGCGGTCGTAGCGGTAGTTCATGCCGCTGACCAGGCGCAGGCTGTCGGACAGGCTCAGGGTGTCCTGAAGCTCAATGTCATAGCGGCTTTCGCGGGTGCTTTGGTCGATATTGCCGCACACGCTCTGGCTGGCACCCTGGCGCCACTGGTCCAGCACCTGGTTGCCGAGTGCTTGTTCGGCGGCGGTGCCGGACGGGGCCGTGCCCTTGCTGTAGATGTCCATGTGGCGGGCCAACTGCTCGGCGTAGTTGGGGTTGAGCTGCCACAGTTGGGTCAGCTCCGGGCTGAACGACACCTTGGCGTCACAGGCTTTCCAGACCTGCTGGCGGTCCCATTGCTGGGCTGAGCCCTGGATATACAGGCTGTGTTCGGGGTTGAACTCGACGTTCCAGCGCACGGAGCCGGCATAGTCCTTGGCCGTTACGTCGGAATTGGTGCCACCTTCGGTAATCCCGGCGAATACCGGGGTGTAGGTGTAAGGGCGCTGGTTGCTGCCTTCCTTGGCGTCGAGTTGCAAATCGAGGCTCTGCTGCGCGTTCAGGGTCTGGCTCACCGCCAGGCTGAAACGGCTGAGGCGGCGGCTGTCACGGCGGTCGGCGCCGACGGCGTCGCTGTCAAAACCATCGTCCTGTTGCCCGGACATCGACAGGCGCAAGTCACCGGTTTCCCAGCCCATGCCCTGGCTGGCATAGAAGTCGTTGATCCCACGTTCGCCACGGATCACTTTGACCCGCGAACCGTGGCTGTTGGAAGGCGAGCGCGTGAGGATATTGACCACCGCCATCAGCGCATTGGCGCCATAGCTGACTGTGTTGGGGCCGCGAAACACCTCGATACGCTCGATGTCTTCCATCGCCACCGGAATATCGCTCCAGTCCACCGTGGCCAGGCCCGCGCGGTACACCGAACGCCCGTCTATCAACACCTGCATGCGCCGCGCATCGCTGGCGCTGGTGCCGTGGTAGTTCACCGCCGCCTGGTTGCCGGTGGTGTAGCCGACCATCATCCCCGGCACCAGCCGCAGCAACTCGGCGATGTCCCGCGCGCCGCTGGCCTTGATCAGCTCGCTGTCGATTACGGTCATGCTGCCGGGCACGGCGGCGGCCGATTGCTTGAGACGCGTGGCCGTCAGCACCTGTGGCAGCGGCTGACTGTCCAGAAACAGGTCATCCGCCACGGCAGGCACACTGCACAACAGCATCAACCATAGAGATGAGCGAGGAGGAGGGCCCAGATACACGGCACGGCCTTGATAATTACGGATAGCCGCCCATGTTAACTGAGGTGGGGCCATTTGCCAGTCGTGGCCCGCGCAATTACTTCACACAACGGTGGCATTTTCCGACAAGCGCGGGAATTGATACGGGGGCTGGCCGCAAGCGGGTCGCCCCGTATAATGCCGCCATCGCCACTGGTATGGATTAACGGATTGCATATGACTGAACAGCGCCCTATTGCGGTCCTGGGAGGCGGAAGTTTTGGTACCGCCGTGGCAAACCTGCTGGCCGAGAACGGCCACGCGGTGTGCCAATGGATGCGCGATCCCGAGCAGGCCGAGGCCATCCGCGTTCATCGGGAAAACCCCCGTTACCTTAAAGGCATCAAGATTCATGCGGCGGTCGAACCGGTGACCGATCTGCTGGCCACGCTGGCTGAATGTGACCTGTGCTTTGTCGCACTGCCTTCGAGCGCCTTGCGCTCAGTGCTGGCGCCTCACGCTGAACGATTGGCGGGCAAGCTGCTGGTCAGCCTGACCAAGGGCATCGAGGCGCACACTTTCAAGCTGATGAGCGAAATCCTCGAAGAGATCGCCCCTCAGGCGCGCATTGGCGTGCTGTCCGGGCCGAACCTGGCGCGGGAAGTCGCCGAGCACGCGCTGACGGCCACCGTGGTCGCCAGTGAAGATGAGGAGTTATGTGAACGCGTCCAGGCGGTGTTGCATGGCCGCACCTTCCGCGTCTATGCCAGCGGCGACCGCTTTGGTGTCGAACTGGGCGGGGCGCTGAAAAACGTCTACGCGATCATCGCCGGCATGGCCGTGGCCCTGGGCATGGGCGAGAACACCAAGAGCATGCTGATCACTCGCGCGCTGGCGGAGATGACCCGTTTTGCGGTGAACCAGGGCGCCAACCCGATGACTTTCCTGGGGCTGGCGGGCGTGGGTGATTTGATCGTGACCTGCTCGTCGCCGAAAAGCCGCAACTACCAGGTCGGTTTCGCGCTGGGCCAGGGCTTGAGCCTGGACGACGCGGTCACGCGCCTGGGCGAAGTTGCCGAAGGCGTCAACACGCTTAAAGTGCTGAAGGCCAAGGCCCAGGAGGTCGGCGTGTACATGCCGCTGGTCGCCGGGCTGCACGCGATCCTGTTTGAAGGGCGCACCTTGAACCAAGTCATCGAGTTGCTGATGCGCGCCGAGCCCAAGACCGATGTCGACTTTATTTCCACCAGTGGTTTCAACTGAGGAACGCGCCATGAACGATCCCAAAGCGGCCCCGAAATACGAGTCCATTCTCCTGCGTATCCTGTGGATGCTGGTGTTTGCCCTGGTGTGGCAAGTCGCGCAGTTCCTGCTGGGCGCGCTGGTGGTGGTGCAGTTGGTGTATCGCCTGGTCTACGGCGCGCCGAACCTGGGCCTGATGAATTTTGGCGACAGCCTCAGCCAGTTCCTCGCGCAGATCGGTCGTTTCGGCAGCTTCCACACCGAGCAGAAACCCTGGCCCTTCGCCGATTGGCCAACCCCGCGTGCACCCGAGGGTGAAGCCGCCCACAGCGTGCCGCCCGCGCCGCACCCGGTGCGTGATGAAGAGCCAAAACTGTGAAGCTGTGGATTTTGCGTCACGGTGAAGCCCAAGGGCATGCGCGCACCGACGCCGAACGCAACCTCACCGAGCATGGCCGCGGCGAAGTGTTGCGCAGTGCCGCGCACCTGATCGGCCAGCCGATCAGCGCCATCCTCGCGAGTCCGTATGTGCGTGCGCAGCAAACTGCCCACTTGGTGCGTGACGCCTTGGGGTTTGAGCCGCAGATTCGTACCGTGCCGTGGTTGACGCCTGACAGCAGTCCGTTGCAGGTCTTGGAAAAGCTCGACACCGATGACAACGTGCTGCTGGTCAGCCATCAGCCGTTGGTGGGCAGCTTGATCAGCTTTTTGCAGCATGGTCATCTGCGTCAGCCGCAACCGATGCACACTGCCAGCCTTGCGGAGCTTGAGGGGGATTTTCCGTTGGCGGGGTTGATGAGTTTGGTTGGTGTTAAGAACCCTTAGGGTCGGGGTGCATGTCCGTTGCTGCGGTAACGGCTTCGTAGGGTTCCGCTCTTACTGCGGGTCACTTTTGGCAAACGCCCGGAATGCCGGCCCAGCCAAAAGTAACCAAAAGGTCTGTGCCCCACTCGGCACCTCGCCTGGGCTCGGCCAGCGTGTATCTGTTGCTGAGATCCAAATGTGGGAGCGGGCTTGCTCGCGAAGGCGGGGTGTCAATGACACATGAGCTGACTGATCCCCCCCCCCCCCCCCCCCCCCCCCCCCCCCCCCCCCCCCCCCCCCCCCCCCGCTCCCACAAGTTGACCGAGTGCATCTGCCGGCACCGCACGGCTTTGCCTTTCTGTAGGAGCTGGCTTGCCTGCGATGCAGGCACCTCGGTGTATCAGTGACACCCAGTAGATGCCATCGCAGGCAAGCCAGCTCCCACATTCGATTGAGTTCAGCTTCCAAGATCAGGTCGGCTGTCAGGCCGCCTCGCTTCCGCTTTTGATCTAACCACTCAGGTCGGCTACCAGGCCGCCGTGCTTTTGCTTTTGATTTTGATCTTAGGCGCCCCGTTAAACCACGCTCCAAAGCCTGCGTGAGGGCACACCGAGCCTAAGCGAGGTGCCGAGTGGTGGGGCAAGAGCCTTTTGGTTACTTTTGGGCTCTTTTCAAAAGTGACCCGCCGTAAGGGCGGAACCCATATCCGCCATCACCTAAATAACGGATATACCCCCAGCAACCCCGTAACAACCCCCAAAAAAACATGCGTAACCCCCAGAGGCTCCTAGGATAAATCGCCCCCCAGTGTGTGCTATACAGTCAACCAAGCAAGTGCTTGGTTGGCTATGGCCGGATCACAAAGGAGCGCGTCCCATGCCCGTCGCTTTTCGTTTGCCGTTGCAGGTCTTCTTCGAACGTGAAGCGCGACACCCGCGCAAAACCTTTCTGGTGCAACCCATCGGCGCTGGCGAGGTGCAGACCCTCACCTGGGGCGAGGTCGGCCACCAGGCCCGTTGCGCCGCGCATTGGCTGCGTGCCCGCGAGCTGCCGCAAGGTTCGCACATCGCGCTGATCTCAAAAAACTGCGCGCACTGGATCATCGCCGACCTCGCGATCTGGATGGCCGGGCACGTCTCGGTGCCGTTGTATCCCAACCTCACCGCCGACTCCGTTGCCCATGTGCTGACCCATTCCGAGGCGGCGCTGGTATTGATCGGCAAGCTGGATGACTGGCCTGCGATGGCGCCGGGCATCCCCGCCGGGCTGCCGACCATCAGCCTGCCCCTGTGCCCGGCCGGCGACTTCGATTACCGCTGGGCCGACCTGCAAGCCTGCTCGCCGATCCAGGACAACCCCGAACCTGGCGCCTCAAGCCTGGCCACCATCGTCTACACCTCCGGCACTACTGGCTTGCCCAAGGGCGTGATGCAGACCTTTGGCGCCTTGGGTTTTGCCGCCACCCGTGGCACCGAGTTGTTCGGCCTGGGGGAGGGCGACCGGTTGCTGTCCTACCTGCCGCTGTGCCATGTGGCCGAGCGCATGTTCGTGGAATTGGCCTCGATCTACACCGGGCAAACCGTGTATTTCGCCGAGAGCCTCGATACCTTTCTGGCGGATCTGCGTCGGGCCCGGCCAACGGCGCTGTTCGGCGTGCCGAGGATCTGGACCAAGTTCCAGATGGGCGTCTACAGCAAGATCCCGCAAAAGCGCCTCGACCGCCTGCTGCGCCTGCCATTTATCGGCAAGCGCGTCGGCCATAAGGTTCTTGCGGGGCTGGGCCTGGATGCCCTGCGCATTGCGTTGTCCGGGGCGGCGCCCGTGCCCGAAGCGTTGCTGCGTTGGTATCAGCGCCTGGGGCTGGATGTGCTGGAGGTGTATGGCATGACCGAAAGCTGCGGCTATTCCCATGTGTGTCGCCCCGGCCAGCAGACGCTCGGCTGGATCGGCCTGCCGTGCCCTGGCGTTGAAGTGCGCATCGACACGTCGGGCGAAGTGCAGGTGCGCAGCGGCGCGACCATGCTCGGCTACTTCAAGGACCCGCAGAAAACCGCCGAGACCCTGACCGATGATGGCTTCCTGCGTACCGGCGACAAAGGCGAACAGGACGCCGACGGCCGCCTGCGTCTGACCGGGCGGCTCAAGGAAATCTTCAAGACCAGCAAGGGCAAATACGTGGCCCCGGCACCGATTGAAAACCGCCTGGCCGAACATGCACGCATTGAGCAAGTGTGCGTGGTGGGCGATGGCCTGACTGCGCCGATCGGCCTGTGCGTGTTGTCCGCCGGGCCTCAGGACCGAAACGCCCTGGGCAGCAGCCTCGAACGCTGGCTGGAACAGGTCAACCAGGCACTGGATAAACACGAACGCTTGCGCCAGCTGGTGGTGGTGAAAGACAGTTGGGCGGTGGAAAACGGCTTTCTCACGCCGACCCTGAAGATCAAACGCACGGTGATCGAGTCGACCTACGGTGCCGAGCTTGCAGTTTGGAGCGCGCGCAACGAAGCCATTGTGTGGCAGGATTAGGGTCGTAATAAAACCAATAAGGACACTTCATGAGTTTGTGGCGCACCCAACCAAATATCGAGCAACTCAACGCGAGCCAGAAAAACACCATTGGTGAACTGCTGGACATCCGCTTCGAAAGCTTCGACGACGAGTCCCTGACCGCCAGCATGGTGGTCGACCATCGCACCCATCAACCCTACGGCCTGCTGCACGGCGGTGCGTCGGTGGTGCTGGCTGAAAGCGTCGGTTCCATGGCGGCTTACCTGTGCATCGATGCCAGCAAGTTTTATTGCGTGGGCCTGGAGGTCAATGCCAACCACCTGCGCGGTGTGCGCAGCGGGCGGGTTACGGCGGTCGCCCGGGCGATCCATATCGGCCGTACCACTCAAGTGTGGGACATTCGCTTGACCAGCGATGAGGGCAAAGCCAGCTGCGTGTCGCGCCTGACCATGGCCGTGGTACCGCTGGGCGAGAACCCGCCGGCGCGATAGGCGTGGCGTGAGTGTCATCATTCCTGGCGGTTACAGTCATTGCTGTAACGGCCGGGCATGGTGACAATCAACTTCTGTTTTTGCAGATGGATCCGGTATGTCGCAGCACGTGTTTTTTGCCCACGCCAATGGCTTCCCTTCGGCCACTTACGGCAAGTTGTTTGCCGCCCTGGCCCCGGAATATGCCGTGGCTCACCTGCCGCAACACGGTCACGACCCCAGGTTTCCGGTGGACGACAACTGGCAGAACCTGGTGGACGAGTTGATCCACCATCTGCAGTTGCAGCCGGAACCGGTGTGGGGGGTGGGCCATTCCCTGGGCGGTGTGTTGCATTTGCACGCGGCCATGCGCTGTCCGCAGCTGTACCGCGGCGTGGTGATGCTCGATTCGCCGGTGCTGACCCGCGCTGACCGCTGGGTGATCCGTGCCGCCAAGCGTTTCGGCTTTATCGACCGCCTGACCCCGGCCGGGCGTACGCTGGGCCGCCGTGAAGAATTTGCCGATCTGGAGGCCGCGCGCAGCTACTTTGCCGGCAAGACGCTGTTTCGCGGGTTCGATCCGGAATGCTTTGACGCGTACCTGCAACACGGCTTGCAACAGGTGGGCGATCGCCTGCGCCTGCGCTTTGATCCGGCCACTGAAATCAGCATCTACCGCGGCGTGCCTCACACCAGCCCTGGCCAGGTTCGTCAGTTGAAGGTGCCGTTGGCGGTGGTGCGCGGCCGTCAAAGCCGCGTGGTGATGCGTCACCATGCCAGCGGCGTCGACCGCCTGCCGATGGGCGAAATGCTCACCATGCCCGGCGGTCATATGTTTCCCCTCGAACGCCCGCAGGACACCGCGACCTTGATCAAGAACCTGTTTTCCCGCTGGGCAGCCCGCGAGCGCAGTTGCGCATGAGCACGCCCGTCGAAGAAGTCCGCCTGAGCCTGCCGCACATCGAGTTGGCGGCGCATTTGTTTGGTCCCGAAGACGGTTTGCCGGTGATCGCCCTGCATGGCTGGCTCGACAATGCCAACAGCTTTGCGCGGCTGGCGCCGAAGCTGCACGGTTTGCGTATCGTCGCGTTGGACATGGCCGGTCATGGGCATTCGGCGCACCGTCCTGCCGGCGCCGGTTATGCCCTGTGGGATTACGTCTTTGATGTGTTGCAAGTTGCCGAACAGCTGGGCTGGAAACGTTTTGCATTACTTGGCCACTCCCTCGGCGCCATCGTCTCGCTGGTGTTGGCCGGCGCCTTGCCGGAGCGAGTCACGCACCTGGGCTTGATCGACGGCGTGGTCCCGCCCACCGCCGCGGGCGAGAGCGCCGCCGAGCGGCTGGGCATGGCGCTGCAGGCGCAACTGAACCTGCAGGACAAGCGCAAACCGGTCTACAGCTCGCTGGATCGCGCCGTGGAAGCACGCATGAAAGGCGTGGTGGCGGTCAGTCGCGAAGCCGCCGAGCTGTTGGCCCAGCGCGGTTTGATGCCGGTGCCGGGCGGTTACACCTGGCGTACGGACAGCCGCCTGACGCTCGCCTCGCCGATGCGCCTGACCGATGAACAGGCGATGGCTTTCGTGCGGCGCGTGGGTTGCCCTACACAGCTGGTGGTCGCGGCTGACGGCATGCTGGCGAAACATCCAGAATTGCTTTCTCAGCTACCTTTTACGGTGAACACGCTGCCCGGCGGCCATCATTTACACCTTAATGATGAGCCCGGCGCGCTGCTTGTTGCAGACTGTTTCAATCGGTTCTTCCACGCGCCTTGACTTGACGCGGGCAACTGCCGAGGCTGGGCGGATTGAAAGGGAGTCAACCATGAACGCTATGAACACTGCTGCGACCTCTAATGGCCAGGGCTCACCGATCCGATGAGCCTGCGCAAAGGATGTATCCGTGCCCTCGGGCTGTGCTGTTTCAGCCCTTTGGTGTTCGCCGCCGACCTGCCGGGAAGCCAGGATTTACCTGCCGTTGCCCGTCAGACCGATGCGCAAATCGTCGATTACCGCCCCGCTGAAGAAAAGGAACGCATCTACCCGATGGGCGCGATCCGCAAGATCAGCGGCCAACTGCGTTACGAAGGCCAAGCCACAGCGCGTGGCCAGACCACCGCCATCACCTATGAGCTGCCCGCCGAGCACACTTCCAGTGCCGCGTTTACCGCGACGCGCGAAGCGTTGCAGGCCAAGGGCGCGCAGCTGTTGTTCTGGTGCCAGGCTCGCGATTGCGGCGAAAGCAGCCTGTGGGCCAACGAAGTGTTCGGCAACGCCAAACTGGTCGGCGCCGATGGGCAGCAGGAATACCTGCTGCTGCGTCTGGCGGCGCCGCAGGACAATTCCCTGGTAGCGCTGTACGGCATCACGCGCGGCAACCGTCGCGCCTATCTGCATGTTGAACAGCTCGACGCCAGCGCGCCGCTGGGGGACTTGCTGCCCACCTCGGCCACCTTGCTGCGTGAGTTGAAAAGCACCGGCGAACTGGACTTCCCGGTGTTGGGCGCCGAACCTGACGCCACCTGGCTGACCCTGATTTCCCGTGGCTTGAACCTCGACGCCACCTTGCGCGTCAGCTTGACCGGGCCGACCGCCGAAGCCTGGCGCCAGGGCCTGATTGACAGCGGCGTACGCGCCGCGCGCATGGAAACCGGCAGCGGTGACGCTAAGGGTTTGCACCTGCATCTGATACGCTGACCCGCAACAGGGCGAACGGACCCGCGCCGTTCGCCTAAGCTCTCTTCCTACAGCCTTATTCTCGAGATACCCGATGCTCAATAACGATCGCCTACTGGTGCAAATCCTGCTGCTGGTGTTGTTTGGTGCCAGCTTCTGGGTGATGGCGCCGTTCTGGTCGGCGCTGTTCTGGGGCGCGGTGCTGGCGTTTGCCAGCTGGCCGCTGATGCGTTTGCTGACCCGCTGGCTGGGCGGCCGGGAATCCCTGGCGGCGGGCATTCTGACCCTGGGCTGGATGCTGCTGGTGGCGGTGCCATTGGTGTGGCTGGGGTTCAACCTGGCCGACCATGTACGCGACGCCGTGGGCCTGATCAAGGATATCCAGGTTGACGGTCTGCCGGCCGCGCCGACGTGGCTGGGTTCGATTCCATTGGTCGGTGAGCGCCTGGTGGCCACTTGGGACAGCATCGACCAGCAGGGCGCGGCATTGATGGTCAGCATCAAGCCGTACCTGGGCCAGGTCGGCAACTGGTTGCTGGCGCGCAGCGCGCAGATCGGTGGCGGTATTCTCGAATTGACCCTGAGCCTGGTGTTCGTGTTTTTCTTCTACCGCGACGGGCCGCGCCTGGCGACGTTCGTGCATCGCCTGCTGGAACGCTTGATCGGCGACCGTGCCGGTTACTACATCGAGTTGGTGGCCGGTACTGTGCAACGCGTGGTCAACGGCGTGATTGGTACCGCCGCCGCTCAGGCGTTGCTGGCGCTGATCGGCTTCCTGATCGCCGGCGTGCCGGGCGCGTTGGTGCTGGGCATCGTCACCTTCCTGCTCAGCCTGATCCCCATGGGGCCGCCGCTGGTATGGATCCCGGCCACGGCCTGGCTGGCCTGGAAGGGCGATTACACCTATGCGGTGTTTCTCGGTGTGTGGGGCACGTTCATCATCAGCGGCGTCGACAACGTGCTCAAGCCGTACCTGATCAGCCGCGGCGGCAACCTGCCGCTGGTGATTGTGCTGCTGGGCGTGTTTGGCGGGTTGATCGCCTTTGGCTTTATCGGTCTGTTTATCGGCCCGACCTTGCTGGCGGTGGCCTACAGCCTGCTGACGGATTGGAGCGCGACCCAGGCGCAAGTGCGTCGCGAAGACAAACCCCTTTAAGCCCTCGGCAACCGCATCACGGCGGTCAGGCCGCCGCCTGGGGTTTCCTCCAGGCTCAGGCTGCCGCCGAGGCGTTCCACCGCTTCCTTGGAAATCGTCATGCCCAGGCCGACGCCGCCG
The DNA here is from genome assembly GCF_044875395.1 of Pseudomonas sp. HT11. NCBI lineage: Bacteria > Pseudomonadati > Pseudomonadota > Gammaproteobacteria > Pseudomonadales > Pseudomonadaceae > Pseudomonas > Pseudomonas sp. HT11. The sequence goes on from NZ_CP173217.1 coordinate 1,982,868, forward strand.
GAGTTGCGGTTGCGTGAGCCTTCCAGGCGAAAGAACGGTTCGAATACGGCCTCACGTTTATCCGCCGCAATCCCCGGCCCGTGGTCGATCACACGGATGACCAAGGCTTCGCGGCTGTCGCTCAGTTCCACCCGCGCCGTACCGGCATAACGCAGTGCATTGTCGATCAGGTTGTTGAGGCACGAGCGCAGTGCCATCGGCTGCACTTGCAAAGGCGCGCAATTGCCCGCGAACTGCACATCAGAGCCCTGGTCCTGGGCGTTTTCGCTGAGGGATTCGACCAGCGCCTGCACGTCGAGCCAGTGCCGGGTTTCGCTGGTGCGCTGTTCGTGCAAGTAGCTCAGGGTGGAGTCGAGCATGTCGATCATGTCGTCCAGGTCCTGGCGCATCTGACCTTGCAGCTTGGTGTCTTCGATCTGCTCCAGACGCAGCTTGAGGCGTGACAGCGGGGTGCGCAGGTCGTGAGAAACGGCGCCGAGCATGCGTGCACGCTGGCTGACTTGCTCGCGAATGCGTTTTTGCATCAGGTTGAAGGTCGATGCAGCCTGGCGCGCCTCGCGAGGCCCGGACTCATTGAGGGGTGGGCTGTCGAGGTCGAGGCTCAAGCGTTCGGCGGCTGCGCTCAGGCGCTGGATCGGCCGGCTCAGCAGTTTGGCGCCATACCAGGCGGCAATGATCAGCGAGATAAACTGAAACGTCAGTGGCACCATCGGGCCACCGAACCAGGGGCGATGGTGCTTGGGCAGCGGCTTCATCGTTCCATCCGGCTGCTCGACAAAGGTTTCCTGAGGCGGCGGCGGTGGCGAGCCATAGTGGTGAAACCAAAAGAACGCCAGCACGTGGGCCAGCACAATGGCCACCAGCAATACGCCGAACAGCCTGCCGAACAGCGTATTGAAGGTGGCGCGCATCAGCCGATATCCCGCGCGTCAAACAGGTAGCCTTCGCCGCGGACAGTCTTGATCAACTGCGGTGCCTTGGGGTCATCGCCCAGCTTCTGGCGCAGGCGCGAGACCAGCAAGTCGATGCTGCGATCAAACGCCTCGATGGAACGGCCGCGCGCGGCATCGAGCAATTGTTCACGGCTCAGCACGCGGCGCGGGCGTTCGATAAACACCCACAGCAGACGAAACTCGGCGTTGGACAGCGGCACCACGAGGCCGTCGTCGGCCACCAATTGGCGCAGTACGCTGTTGAGGCGCCAGTTGTCGAAACGGATATTGGCGCGCTGCTCGGTACGGTCATCGCGTACCCGGCGCAGGATGGTCTGGATGCGTGCCACCAGCTCGCGCGGTTCGAAGGGTTTGGACATGTAGTCATCGGCGCCCAGTTCCAGGCCGATAATGCGGTCGGTGGGTTCGCAGCGCGCGGTGAGCATCAGGATCGGGATGTCCGATTCGGTGCGCAGCCAACGGCACAGTGACAGGCCGTCTTCGCCCGGCAGCATCAGGTCGAGCACCACCACATCAAAGGTTTCAGCTTGCATGGCCGTGCGCATGGCGGTGCCGTCGGTGACGCCGACGGCGAGAATATTGAAGCGCGCCAGGTAGTCGATCAGCAGTTCACGAATCGGTAGATCGTCATCGACGATCAGCGCACGGGTGTTCCAGCGCTTGTCTTCGGCGATCACCGCGCCTTTTTGCTCTTCGTTTACAGAGACGGTAGGGATATGCATAGTGCGATCATCTGCCTGGGTTGTTGCTGTCAGCATAGGCGCCCAGCTCCATGGCTGGAAGTGCTGGACGGGCGGTCATGTGCGCGAGGCTAGACGTGGTGCGTGTTGAGGGCATGTCGTGAATGTATCAGCCTTGACACAATTGCCCTAAATGCCGGGTTACGGGCGCTCGATCAGTATTTTACCGATCATCGGATCCCGCAACGGCGCCGCTTGCGCTACAATCCGCGCCGATTTCGACTTGCCTGAGAGCCCATTCCAATGTCCGTCTGCCAGACTCCTATCATCGTCGCCCTGGATTACCCCACTCGTGACGCCGCACTGAAGCTGGCTGACCAGTTGGACCCCAAGCTTTGCCGGGTCAAGGTCGGCAAGGAACTGTTCACCAGTTGCGCCGCCGAAATTGTCGGCACCCTGCGTGACAAAGGCTTCGAAGTGTTCCTCGACCTGAAATTCCATGACATCCCCAACACCACCGCCATGGCAGTCAAGGCCGCGGCTGAAATGGGCGTGTGGATGGTCAATGTGCACTGCTCCGGCGGCCTGCGCATGATGACGGCCTGCCGTGAAGTGCTGGAACAGCGCAGCGGCCCGAAACCGCTGCTCATTGGTGTGACCGTGCTGACCAGCATGGAGCGCGAGGACCTGGCCGGCATCGGCCTGGATATCGAGCCTCAGGAGCAGGTATTGCGCTTGGCGGCGCTGGCGCAGAAGGCAGGTCTTGATGGTCTGGTGTGCTCGGCGCTGGAAGCCCAGGCCTTGAAGACCGCTCACCCGTCGCTGCAACTGGTCACTCCAGGCATTCGCCCGGCGGGCAGTGCCCAGGATGACCAGCGGCGCATTCTGACGCCGCGTCAGGCACTGGATGCGGGTTCGGACTACCTGGTGATCGGTCGCCCGATCAGCCAGGCGGCGGACCCGGCGAAAGCCTTGGCGGCAGTGGTCGCCGAAATCGCCTGAATATCGCTGAGCTAAAATGTGGGAGCGGGCTTGCTCGCGAAAGCGGAGTGTCAGTCACCGGATGTGTGTCTGATACACCGTATTCGCGAGCAAGCCCGCTCCCACATTTCGATCCACAGTGGTCAGCTGACTTTCAGCACCAACTTCCCGAAGTTCTCGCCGTTGAACAGCTTCATCAGCGTTTCCGGGAACGTCTCCAGCCCCTCGACAATATCCTCCTTGCTCTTGAGCTTGCCCTGCGCCATCCAGCCGGCCATCTCCTGCCCGGCCGCGGCAAAGTTCGCGGCATGGTCCATCACCACAAAGCCTTCCATCCGCGCGCGGTTGACCAGCAACGACAAGTAGTTGGCCGGGCCTTTCACGGCTTCTTTATTGTTGTACTGGCTGATGGCACCGCAAATCACCACCCGCGCCTTTAACGCGAGGCGGCTGAGTACGGCGTCGAGGATGTCGCCGCCGACGTTATCGAAATACACGTCCACGCCTTTAGGGCATTCGCGCTTGAGGGCGGCTGGCACGTCTTCGCTTTTGTAGTCGATGGCTGCGTCGAAGCCCAATTCATCCACGAGGAATTTGCACTTGTCGGCGCCGCCGGCGATGCCGACCACGCGGCAGCCTTTGATCTTGGCAATTTGCCCGGCAATGCTGCCCACCGCCCCGGCGGCGCCGGAGATCACCACGGTTTCGCCGGCCTTGGGCGCGCCCGTGTCGAGCAGGGCGAAGTAGGCGGTCATGCCCGTCATGCCGAGGGCGGACAGGTAGCGCGGCAGCGGCGCGAGTTTGGGGTCCACCTTGTAGAAGCCGCGCGGCTCGCCGAGGAAGTAATCCTGCACGCCCAGCGCGCCGTTGACGTAGTCACCCACTGCAAATTTCGGGTTGTTCGACGCAATCACCTTGCCCACGCCCAGCGCGCGCATCACTTCACCAATGCCGACGGGCGGAATGTAGGACTTGCCCTCGTTCATCCAGCCACGCATGGCCGGGTCCAGGGACAGGTATTCGTTGTGCACCAGCACTTGCCCATCCCCTGGCGTGCCCACCGGCACTTCCTGGTAGGTGAAGGTCTCCCGTGTCGCCGCGCCGACCGGGCGTTTGGCGAGCAGGAACTGGCGGTTGGTCTGGGCAGTCATGGCAAAGGACTCTTTAGAAATGAACCCCAAGTGATAGACCTCTAACGGCCTGAGAGCAAGGTTGCGCGAGAGGCGCGAATGCCCGCCGATAGGCCTGGTTGATAGTGAGGCTGGTGGCCTTATCACTGCGATTCATACACAGCCAACCGGCCTTCTGATAGTGCTGACGCGCCCGTCCTGCGGTTGGCTAGACTCGGCCCACGGCTATTTTCCCCACAGGACATCCCCATGAGCATGACGTTTTCCGGCCAGGTCGCCCTGGTCACCGGCGCCGCCGCCGGTATTGGCCGTGCCACCGCGCTGGCATTTGCCGCCGAAGGCTTGAAAGTGGTGGTTGCCGACCTGGACGTGGCGGGCGGCGAGAGCACCGTTGCGCTGATTCAACAGGCGGGCGGCGAGGCGTTGTTTGTGCGCTGCAACGTCACGCTGGAAGCCGATGTGCAGCAGTTGATGGCGCAGACTGTCGCCGCCTATGGTCGGCTGGACTACGCCTTCAACAATGCCGGGATCGAGATCGAGAAGGGCAAGCTGGCCGACGGCAGCCTGGATGAGTTCGACGCGATCATGGGCGTTAACGTCAAGGGCGTGTGGCTGTGCATGAAACACCAATTGCCGCTGCTGCTGGCCCAAGGCGGCGGAGCGATCGTCAACACCGCTTCGGTGGCGGGGTTGGGGGCAGCGCCGAAGATGAGCATTTATGCGGCGTCCAAACATGCCGTGATCGGCCTGACCAAATCGGCGGCCATCGAGTACGCGAAAAAGAAAGTCCGCGTGAATGCGGTGTGCCCTGCGGTGATCGACACCGACATGTTCCGGCGTGCCTATGAAGCCGACCCGCGCAAGGCTGAGTTTGCCGCCGCCATGCACCCGGTCGGGCGCATCGGCAAAGTCGAGGAAATCGCCAGTGCGGTGCTGTACCTGTGCAGCGACGGTGCCGCGTTCACCACGGGCCAGGCGTTGGCGGTGGACGGTGGCGCGACGGCCATCTAGGACTCGGCGCCACTGCATATTCGAAAAGGCCAGGGGCGCTGTGGGGCGTTTCCAGGGCTGGCACAAGGCCTCGTCAGAATGTGTATCAGTAGGTAAATAATCCAATAAAATCAATACTTTAATAAATTTCGGCGACAGGTCGAACCCGGCTTCTGTGCTTAACTGTTTGGGGTTGAATAACAGACAGTTGAAGTGAGTGGCTCATGGATTTAGGCATCGATCGACAGGCCCTTGTACCGGTGGTGCAGCAAATCGTCAGCGCGGTGGCGCAATGGATTCGCACGAGCGGGGCAAGCCCGGGCACGCGCTTGCCGTCCATCCGGCAATTGGCCCTCGACAACCTGCTCAGTCAATCCAGCGTCATCGAAGCCTTTGAGCGAATGGTGGCGCAGGGGGTGTTGGTGGCAAAACAGGGCTCGGGGTTTGTAGTGGCCCAGCCGCCGGTTTCCCTTGAAAGCCACTGGTATGAAGGCGCCGAGCTGGGCTGGGGCGCCTACGTCGATGGCCCGTTGGGCGAGTTGAAACTGGGCTGCGGCTGGCTGCCGGACGCCTGGCGTGAAAGCGATGACATTTGTTACGCCATACGCGAAGTCAGCCGCACCGACACCGCCGGGTTGTTCAACTACAGCACGCCGCTGGGGTTGCCGGCACTGCGTGAGCAACTGCTCAAGCGCCTGACACAGATGAAAGTGCCCAGCAGCCTCGACTGCATCCTCACCACCCATGGCGCCAGCCATGCACAGGACCTGCTCATACGGACGTTGCTCAAGGCTGGCGATACGGTGGTGGTCGAGACGCCCGGGTATGCCAACCTCTACCGTCAGTTGGAGCGCCACGGCGTCACGCTGCTGCACGTCCCGCGCACGCTGGGCGGCCCGGATATCCCGGTGTTGGAGACGTTGCTGAAAAGCCATCGCCCCAAGTGCCTGTTCATCAACTGCCTGTATCACAATCCGACCGGCACCAGCCTGTGCCGCGCCGTGGCCGAGCGCCTGCTGCAATTGGCGAGCAGCGAAGACTTCCTGATTGTCGAGGAGGACGTCTACGGCGACTTGCAGCACGCCAGTTGCACACGGCTGTCGGCGCTGGCCCATGACGGTCGGGTGATTTATATCTCAAGTTTCTCCAAGACCCTCAGCAGTGCCCTGCGCGTGGGGTATCTGAGCGCCAGCGCGGCGATTATTGCGCCAATGGTGACGCTCAAAACGCTGACAGGCATCGGCACGTCGCGGTTTGCCGAGGCGGTGCTGGCCACGCTGCTGGCCAATGGCACCTACCGTAAGTGGGTGCAGCGCCTGCGCAAGCGCTTGAACACACAAATGGCCGCGACCCTGCAGGTGCTGGAGGACGAGGAGTGGGAGGTGTTCGCCGTGCCCGCCGGGGGCCTGTTTGTGTGGGCCCGGCCCGGCAGGGGCGATCATTCACGCTTGCTGGCCTGCGCCCGACGGAACGGTGTGTTGTTGTCGCCAGGGGCGCTGTTCAATCCCAAGGGCGAACACAGCGACTGGCTGCGCATCAACGTGGCCTATGCTGCTGATCAGCGGGCGCTGGCGTTGTTCCGTGCCATGGGGCCTGCCAGATCGACCTCGACCATTCTGAAAACGACGGGCATGTAGCTTTTTGCCATTATTGTGGCGCCAACGTCTTGTGCCGCTGGCTCGTCGTTGCGAATCTCGCTGCATGGAAACCGGGCTCGATGGCATCTGCCATTGCAAGAGGATTCAAGTGCAATGATTTCAGGCGTGCAACGACGTTTCGCCAACCTCGGTATGGCGAAGAAACTGAGCTTGGGTTTCGCTCTGGTGCTGCTGTTGACGGCGCTGGTGGCGGCCATTGGCGTGTGGTCCCTGCAAACCGTTGGCCAGCGTTTTGAAGGCCTGAAGGCCATGTCATCGCTCAACAGCGGGTTGCTCAAGGTGCGCCTGATCGAGCAGGACTATGCGCTGCACGCCGACCCCAAGTCCGTCGATGCCCTGCATGAAAGTGTCGATGCACTGGCGGCGATGGCCGCCAGCCTCAAGGCTCGGTCAGCCACGAATGTGCCAGTGATGGGCGATGTCGAGCAGGCGTTGGCGGCGTATCGCAAGGCATTCGACGAGTTTGTCGAACTGACCCAGACCAAGGACCTGGCGCTGGAAATGGCCAGTTGGTCGGTGTCCAGTGTGGCCAATAACCTCGATGTGCTGCAGGCCGGCCTGGCCGACGATGGCGCCTATGGCCTCAAGGAAAGCCAGGGCAAGGACGGCGCCGAGTTTATCGAACAGGCCGGGCAGGTCAGCCAGGTCTCGCGGCTGATGTTGCAAGCCATGAATGAAGCGCGCGTGCGCCTGGATCAGAGCCGCAAGGCCGATGCCGACAACGCCGAGCAAGGCAAGATCGAACAGGCCGACCAGGCCCTGGCGCAAGTCGAGCAGTTGAAAACCTCGGTCAAGGATGCGGGTTACCAGACCGTGCTCAATGAAGTCTCCGGGCATATCGCGGCATTCAGCGAAAAACTCGGCGAGTACACCGGGCTGCTGGCCCAGGAAAAAGTCGTCTACAAGCAGTTGCATGACCGCGCCGACCAAGTGGTCAGCCGGGTCAACCAGGCGTACGACGCCGAAGACCAGTCCATGCAGGCGCAATTGAAGAAAAGCGCGTTGTTGATCATCGGCTCCTCAGCCCTGGCGCTGCTGGTGGGCTTGATCGCGGCGTGGGTGATTACCCGGTTGATCGTGGCGCCGCTGCGCACGGTGATCGCCGTGGCCCAGCAGATTGCGTCCGGCGACCTGAGCGGGCGGATGGAAGTCAGCCGCCGCGATGAAATCGGCCAGTTGATGCAGGCGATGCAGCAGATGGGCAGCGGCCTGAGCCAGATGGTCAGCGGGCTGCAAGCGGGCATCGAACAATTGGCCAGTTCGGCGCATTCACTGTCCAGCGTCACTGAGCAGACCAATGTTGAGGTCAGCAGCCAGAAGGAAGAGACCGAACAGGTTGCCACGGCGATGAACCAGATGACCGCCACGGTGCACGACGTGGCGCGTAACGCCGAAGAGGCCGCGCAAGCCGCGCAGACCGCCGATGACAAGGTCGACAGCGGTCAGCAAGTGTTGCGCCAGAGCCTGCAACGGATTGAATTGCTCGCGTCCTCCAGCACCAGTGCCAGCGCGAGTATCGAAAGCCTGAGCGCGGAAATCCAGAATATCGGCACGGTACTGGGCGTGATCAAAAGCGTGGCCGAGCAAACCAATCTGCTGGCCCTTAACGCCGCCATCGAAGCCGCCCGCGCCGGCGAGCAGGGCCGAGGGTTTGCAGTGGTGGCCGATGAAGTGCGGGCGTTGGCCAAGCGCACGCAGCAATCGACCGAGGAAATCGAGCGTCTGGTCAGTACGTTGCGCAGCGCGGCGCAGTCGTCGGTGCAGCAGATCCAGCAGAGCGGCGAGCTGGTGAAGTTGGCGGTCAGCGATGCGCTGGAAACGGAGAGCGCGTTGGGCAGCATTGCTGCGGCGGTGTCATTGATCCAGCAAATGAATCAGCAGATTGCCGCGGCAGCCGAGGAGCAAAGCTCGGTAGCCGAAGAGATCAATCGCAGCGTGACCAGCATTCGTGCGAGCGCCGATCAGTCTGCGTTGAGCATGCAGGGCAATGCCGCGTCGAGTATCCAGCTGGCGCAGTTGGGGGCGGAGCTCAAGGGCATGGTGGGGCATTTCCGCCTTTGATCGCAGCGGGTGAGCCGCGATCAAAGGGCAGGGCGCCGATCAGGCGTGGTTGGCGAGGAAGGTCAGCAGCGCTTCATTGACGAAGTCCGGGTTTTCCCGGGCCGAGATATGCCCCGCGTCGGGAATCAACGTGAGGCTGCAGCCAATCAGTTCAGCCATTTCCTGTGATTCGGCGGGCGGCCGCGGTTTGTCCTGTTCGCCGCACATCACCAGCGTGGTGTCCGAGTCCAGGCGGGGCAACTGGTCCAGAATGTTCTCGCGGCTGAAGATCAGGCGACCCAGTGGCACGATGCTGTTCAGCAGGCGCTCTTTGGAAAAGGCCTGCAGCGCCTTGCGAAAATCCTGATACAGGGCTGACTCGCGGTCGATGCCAGGGCGGAAGAAAATCGGTGCAACCACATCCAGCAACGGCTCGGGGATGGCGCCGGCGTCTTCGATCATCTTGAACAACGAGAAGTAATACTGGCGCGTGGCGTCGGGCTCGGCGCCCAGGTAGGTGTCCATCAGCACCACGCTGTTGATGCGCGCCGGTGCCAGCAACGCCAGGCGCGCGCCCCACATGCCGCCGACCGACAGGCCGACCAGATTGATTTGCGCGATATCCAGCTGATCCAGCAGCGCCAGGGCCTGGCGCGCGAGGTCGTCGAGGGAGTGGGTTTGCGTCGGCAGCGGGCCGGACTCACCGTGGCCCCACAGTTCCGGCACGATCACGCGGTACTGTTGCGACAGGGCTTCAATTTGCGGGGCCCACATGTCGCGGTCCCACAGGTAACTGGAACCCAGCAGGACGACCGGGCCGGTGCCCTGGTCGACATAGTGCAGCGGTTGTCCATCAATCACGGCAACAGGCATAGCAGGCCTCTAACTTCACGGAGTGAGGGGCACTTTTTTACGCTAGTCGGGGGCGGGCGGATAGATGCAAAGTGATGGCATGTGGCGACCCGAGGTCGCCACATGGGGCAGGGGATCAGTCGTAGATGACTTTCTTCTTCCATTCGGCGTCGGCGTCGACGACTTTCAGGCCTTCGGTCAGCTCGTTGACTTCGTCTTCGGCCGGCTTGCTGTTGGTCAGCACCGTGGAGTTGGCGCGGGCCAGTTGCGATTCCAGCAATTGCAGTTGTGCACTGTAGAGCACCGGCTCCGGCTGTTTGCGCAAATACTGCACGCCACGCTCGAACGCCAGGCGTGCCTGGCCAGGCTGGCCTTGTTGCAGGGCGTGCTGGCCCAGGTTGTTGAAGAACTCAATGTGCAGCAACACCAGGATATGGCGAATTTCCTTAATCCAGTGCTTGGCTTCGTTGGTCGGCAAAAAACCGTCCTGGGCGGCACGGGTCACTTGACCGTGCAGCGCCTCGAGCAGGAAACGCACGTCCTTGGCCTTGGCTTCGGTCTGGATCGGCGCGGGCGGGTTGGCCACCGGGATCGATTCGCCCTGGCCGATCAGCGCGTTCAGCTCAGCGATCCGCGCCTTGAGCGGCGCGCTGGATTTTCTGAGGTTCAACAGGCGCTGGGTGACGTTGAGTTCCAGGCGAGTCAGCAACAGTTTGAGTTTCGGGGTCATCAACTGGCCGGGGAACGTCTCGGTGATCTCACCGCAACGACGCAGCCGATCGTTAAGCTCGATTTCGGTGCGCTGCTTTTCCAGCTTGTTGTTTTCCACCACGTGGTTCATGTAGCCAATGGCGATCAGTATTACGATCCCGGCTATTACCAGCAGGGTGATCATGAGTGGTGTCACCGGTGTGACCTCTTTATAGGGTTTGCTGTGGAGTGTAGTGACTGGGCCATCCGACGGATAGGATTGTTCGACCAGTTGCCCAGGTAGTTTCTTCTATATAGGTAAGCGCTCCCTGCGTGGATGCACATTGCCATCATTTGTCTGGGCGAACTATAGCGCCTTGTCGGGCGCCAGAATATAGGCGTCAAAGCCCGGACGGGCACAACGCCCGCAAAGGCCTGGAAAGCAGGGCGAAGTCATTGATTTAAATAAATTTATCCTTGGGGGTTGACGACCTTTCAATCCATCCATAGAATGCGCGCCACTTACAGCGTAAAGCACACAGCGAAACGCGGTAGGGAGTGAATGTTGTACGTGTGTCCCCTTCGTCTAGTGGCCTAGGACACCGCCCTTTCACGGCGGTAACAGGGGTTCGAGTCCCCTAGGGGACGCCATATGCGGGAATAGCTCAGTTGGTAGAGCACGACCTTGCCAAGGTCGGGGTCGCGAGTTCGAGTCTCGTTTCCCGCTCCAAATTTAAGCAGTGTGGCCTTCGGGCGACACTGAGTGAAACCAGGGCATAATCTTCGGATTTAATCTCTGGGCACTGAAATACACACCATGTGTTTCAGTAGCGTGTCCCCTTCGTCTAGTGGCCTAGGACACCGCCCTTTCACGGCGGTAACAGGGGTTCGAGTCCCCTAGGGGACGCCATTTGCGGGAATAGCTCAGTTGGTAGAGCACGACCTTGCCAAGGTCGGGGTCGCGAGTTCGAGTCTCGTTTCCCGCTCCATATTTAACGAAAACGCCGATCAGTGATGATCGGCGTTTTTGTTCGTGTCGCTTTTTTGCCTGCAAAACACACCACGCGTGTAGGCCATGTGCTGATGTGCGTAGGAATAGTCTGTAATCAATGTCGGGTAGCTGTGTACCTGTTCCGCTGTCTCTACTCTGGCCAGCCCATTTTCCTTGTTTACTTCAAAGGACTGTCCAGATGCTTCAGCTCGATTTCTATTCAACCCTGGTCGCTGCCTCCCTGGTGCTTTTATTGGGCCGTTGGCTGGTGGCCCGGATTGGCTTTCTACGTGCCTACAGCATTCCGGAGCCAGTAGCCGGCGGCCTGTTGGTTGCCGCTCTGCTGCTGGCGTTGCGTGCGCTGGCGGATGTCGAAGTTCGCTTCGACACATCCTTACAAACCCCATTGATGCTGGCGTTTTTCGCCACGATTGGCCTGAACGCAGATTTCGCCAGCCTGAAGCGAGGCGGGCGCGTGCTGGGTATTTTCCTGCTGGTCGTGACGGCCCTGTTGGTGGTGCAAAACGCCATGGGCATCGCGTTGGCCAAGGCGCTGGGGCTTGATCCATTGATGGGCTTGCTGGCGGGCTCCATCACCCTGTCGGGTGGGCACGGCACGGGCGCCGCATGGGGCGCGGTGTTCAGTGAGAAGTACGGCGTGGCCTCCGCGTCTGAACTGGCGATTGCTTCGGCGACCTTTGGTTTGGTGCTGGGGGGCTTGATTGGCGGCCCGGTCGCGCGTCTGTTGATCAAGCGCGTCCAGGTGCCTGGCGTTGAACACTCGCAGCCGCGGCGGCCCAAAGGCTTTGAGCGCCCCGATCAGGAACGCATGATCACCTCGTTTTCCTTTATCGAAACCCTGGCCCTGTTGGCGATCAGCTTGCAGGTTGGCACGTGCCTGAGTGGTGTCATCCAGGGCACCGCCTTCGAGTTGCCCACCTTTGTCTGCGTGCTGTTTGTCGGCGTGGTGCTGCGCAATGGCTTGTCGGCGCTGGGTTGGCATCAGGTGTTTGAGCGCGAAGTGTCGCTGCTGGGTAACGTCAGCCTGTCGTTGTTCCTCGCGATTGCCTTGATGTCGCTCAAGCTCTGGGACCTGGCGGCGCTGGCGTTGCCGATCGTCATCCTGCTGGCTGCACAGGCGCTGTTGATGGCCCTGTTCGCGATTTTCGTAACGTTTCGGGTGATGGGCAGCAACTACGATGCGGCGGTGCTGGCGGCCGGGCATTGCGGTTTCGGATTGGGCGCGACACCCACCGCCATTGCCAATATGCAGGCGGTGACACAACGCTTCGGCCCCTCGCAGATTGCCTTTCTGGTGGTGCCGATGGTGGGGGCGTTTTTCATTGACATCACCAATGCGGTGGTGATCAAGCTGTTCCTCGCGCTGCCATTTCTCGGCACGGCGGGCTGAGGGCCGCGCCTTCAGTTCACCGCGTAGACGTCCTGTTTTGGCATGAAGAAACGCGCAAAGAGTTCGGACTGGGACTTGATGTTCAGCTTGGTGTAAATGTTGCGCCGGTGCACTTTCACCGTTTCTGTCGACAGGAACAGTTTGCCGGCGATTTCTTTGTTGGAGAACCCGCTCAACAGCAACTTGAGCACGTCCTTTTCACGCGTTGTGATCTGGCTGCCCAGTTGAACAATTGCCTGCGACCAGGGCGGTGTCTCATTGAGGTTTTTTTCAACGTCGATCTCAAAGCACATACGCTGGTGCATCAATGCCAAAACCCAAGGCTTGATGATATCCAGTGTGGTGATCTGTTCCGGGCTGTAGCGCACGTTACTGCCAAATGAAATACACAGCGTCCTGTCCTCATCGAGCTGAACGTTGTACTGCACCTCATCCACCGAGACGTACTGGGCGAAATACTGATGGTAATACTCGGTGGTCAGAAAGTGCTCCGGCGCTATGTCTGACAGGTGGAAAAAGCCACTCTGCGGGTTTTCCCGGTTGGCAATGTAGAACGGGTCCAGCAGGTACAGCCCTTTGAGGTAGCGCTGAGTCAGGGCATCCACCTCCTCGGCATCGGCCACTTCAGTAAAGCTGATGACGTTGACTCGTTGATCGCTGAAAACCAGGACAACCCAGTTGTCGATCTGCACATATTCATTCAACACGCGAACCAGCGAGCTCCAGAAAGCCGGGCGATTGAGCTCCATGATCAGCTTGCCGGCCGATCGGTGCCAGGCCAGGTTATGAAGGTCGAGTGACATGTTCTACCCCTTTAGGGTTAGGCGTTCATAGGCGCGAGCTAAGTACTTGTAGGTATTTACTATTCGACGACGCCGGGTATATTCACCTCCCAGCGGATGCAGGCCATGAAGGCCTGTCGTTTTTGACAAGGATAGTTATATGAGTCAATCACATTTGCGAGCCATTTTTTTGGCCTCGCTTGTCTGTGTGGGTATCAGCGCGCCCGCAGCGGCGGCGCAACCTCAGGTGAATCTGTACAACTGGTTCGGGTTGATCGCGCCAGAGACGCCCAAGGAATTCGAGCAAAAAACCGGCGCGCGCATGCACGTGGATGCCTTCGACAGCGCCGAGATCATGCAGAGCAAAGTCATGGCCGGGCGCACGGGCTATGACGTGGTTGTCGCCACCTCCAATGTCTTGCCCGGCCTGATCAAGGCGGGCGTGCTTGCACCGCTGGACCGCGACCAACTGAGCAACTTCTCCCATATCGACCCAGAGATGTTGGCGCTGCTTTCGGTGAATGATCCGGGCAACCGCTACGCCGTGCCTTACCTGTGGGGCACCACCGGGATTGGCTATGACGTTGATAAAGTCAAAGCCGCGCTGGGTGACAACGCCCCGGTGGACAGCTGGGACCTGATCTTTAAAGAAGAAAACATCAGCAAGCTCAAGTCCTGCGGCGTGGCGATGCTCGACTCGCCCAGCGAGGTCATTTCGATCGCGTTGAATTACCTCGGCCTGCCGAGCAACAGCCAGAACCCTGAGGATTACCAGAAAGCCCAGGCGCTGCTGTTGAAAATCCGTCCCTATATCCTCTACTTCGACTCATCCAGAACCGACGCCGACTTTGCCGATGGCAATATTTGTGTGGTCGTGAGCTGGGCGAGCGGGGCGCTGACGGCACAGGCCATCAATGAGAAAAACAACACCGGGCGCAAAATTGCCTACAGCCTGCCGCGTGAGGGTGGGTTGGTGTGGTCGGAAAACTTTGTGCTGCTCAAAGATGCGCCCCATGCCAAGGAAGGTCTGGCGTTCATCAATTACATGCTTGAACCGCAAGTGATTGCCAAGAGCTCGAACCACACGCTTTACCCGAACGCTAACAAGGACGCCACTGAGTTCGTCGAGCAGAAGCTGCGCGACAACCCGTGGATTTATCCTGACAAAAATACGGTTGCCACCCTTGTTCCGCTTGAGCCACTACCGTTGAAGTTGGAACGAATCCGCACGCGCGTGTGGACCAAGGTCAAGAGCGGTACGTAACCCCGCTGGGTATTCATCTTTATTGGCAGAGGGCTTACATGGCTATTTGCAAAAAAACCAAAGCCGACACTTATCAATTAGTGACGCTGATAAAGATGGTTGAGGCCTATGAGGCGCAAAGCACCCACAGCCTTACGTCACTGGGTAATCAAGAACAACTGCTGAGCCGCATCGAGGCATTGCTCCATAAACATGATGGGGGAGTCGCTCGACGAAAGTCGATCAGCGCCGGCGTATGCATGGGGCCATAACGTCCCAGCGTTATCCGTCGGCAGACCAAGGGGCTGTCGCAGCGTTTTCAGGGAGGAGAAAAATCATGCGCCTAGCGGCTGACCCATACGTTTTGAAGCCGGACGAATACCAGGCCTACAAAGACATCGAAGAACAGATCGGCCATTGCACGCCCGAGCAAGCCTGGGCGATGTATTACGTCTCGAGCGGGATGGTGCGCGAGTTCATCACGCTGGCGGTGATGGAGCATATCGGTCGGGGCAATCGGGCGCTGTTGCTCGAGTTTCCCGATCTTGCCCGGCTTCAAAACAGCGGCCATGGCGCGCTCTAGCGGGTGTCGATGCGTGCGTGTGATCAACGCCTGCTCATCACCTTTGCCAACCGCAGTGTGGCTTCCCGGATCTCATCCCGATCAAGCGAGGCGAACCCCAGGCGCAGGGCATTTTCCGGCACATTCAGCGGTGAAAACTGACGCGCACTGCGCACCACCACGCCCTGGCCCCGGGCTGTGGCGAGCAACTGATCGACGTCGGTTTCATCCTGGAAGCGAACCCAGAGGGCCAGGCCGCCTTCTGGCTCTCGCACCTGGATTCGATCGCCAAATGCGCTGTGCAAACAGCTGTGCAGCACCTCTCGACGCGCCACGTATTCTTTCGAAACACGGCGCAGGTGCTTCTTCAATTCCCCCTGATTGATCAGGTCCGCGAGCATTTTTTGTGCAACCGCGTCGGTGTCGCCTACCACCAGTGCTGCGCTGTTCTGCAGCACCTCAATCACGCTGGCCGGAGCCACCACATAACTGCAGCGAAACGTCGACCCCAACGCCTTGGATAGCGAGCCGATGTAGATCACATGGCGTTGCGCGCCATCACTGGCCAGCGGCAAATAGGGCCGCCCGTTGAAGTGATATTCGTGGTCGTAGTCTTCTTCGATCACGCAGAAATTGTGCTGCGCCGCCAACGCCAGCAGGTGTTGCCGACGGGCCGCATGCAGGCTCACCGTGGTGGGAAACTGGTGGTGCGGCGTGAGGTAAATCATCCTTACATCATGTGCGTGACATAACTGCTCGATGTGGTCCGTGCGACAGCCTTCATCGTCCATATCGACGGTGATCAAATGCGCGCCGAGCTTGCGGAAAATTTCCCATGCCGGCGGGTAACTCAGGCGTTCCACCAACACCACATCACCGGGTTTGATCAGCAGGCTGGCCGTCAGGTACAGCGACACCTGAGTGCCGGGCGTGAGGCAAATATTCTCGGCGCTGACTGTCAGCCCGCGATTGTTGCGCAGCATCTCTGCCAGCGCGCAACGCAATTCATAGCCGGTGCCCTCGCTGCCGTAGCGCACCGAGTTGGACGCAAAACTGCTGCGCAGGGCATTGCGGTAATAGCGGTGTAAAACGGCCTGGGGCAGTAAGCGGTGGTCGCAGGCACCGTTATCGAAAAACAGCGCGTCATGCCGATGCTGCAGGGCGATGACTTGGGCATTCTGCTCGAAATACGGCACCACTGGCTGCGCCAGCAGTGGTGGCGCAAAGGAGTGCTGCGCGCGGCTGGACGCGGGCTTGGGTGCCAATTGCGTATTGACGAACGTGCCCCGGCGCGGCTCGCTGATCAGCCAGCCTTTGGTCGACGCTTCCTCGTAAGCCAGGATCACCGTCTTGCGGTTGACATCGAGTATCTGCGCCATTTCCCGTGTGCCCGGCAGCAGCGTGCCGGGCGGCAGCCGTCCTTCGAGGATGGCCTGCACCAGGCCTTCGGCAATCTTGCGATAAGACGCCTGGGGAGTGCGCTCGTCGAGCTTGAGCAGTGGGCGCCATTTACGCATCTGGACCATGTGAAGTATCCAAAACTGGAGGTTTTAATGGGCCTAGTCTAGCGCAACAATCAAGCCTCACTGACCCCGAGGTGCTTATGAACACACGCCATGTCATCGAACTCGCCCCCTCGGGGAAAACCTTTGAAGCCGGCGATGAGCTGTTGCTGGACGCGATGCTCGCCAGCGGCTTGTCTGTGCCGTTCTCGTGCCGGCGCGGCGCCTGTGGTTCGTGCAAGGTGGTGGTCACGCAAGGCCACTACCGCGCCAAGCAGCTGGCGCCGGGCGCACCCGCGCCGTGCTACCCGCTGGCAGCGAATGAAATGCTCTTGTGCCAAAGCCACGCCTGCGCCGACATGCGCCTGGAGATTCCCGGTTGGTCGCTGGACACACCTGCGTTGGTGGTCGAGGCGACGGTGCTGAGCAAGCGTGCCCTGAGCCCCGACATCATTGAGTTGGTGGTGATGCCGGACAGGCCGTTGGCCGTGCGGCCGGGCCAGTACCTCAAGTTCCGCCTGGGCGATGGCGACTCGCGCTGTTTCTCGATCGCCAACCTGCCGGCCGACGGCGATGGGCGCCTGGTGTTTCAGATTCGCCGGGTGCGCGGCGGGCTTTTTTCCGAGACCCTTCTGGACAGCCTTGAGGCTGGCGATCTGTTGACGCTGGAGGGGCCTTTTGGTGCCTGCACCTGGCAGGACGATGACGATGCGCCTGTGGTGCTGTTCGCCACAGGCACCGGCTACGCGGGTATCAAGCCGATCCTGCTGAGCGCTTTGAAGCAGGATGTGGAGGTGACGTTTTACTGGGGCGGCGCGCAGGCGGCAGACTTTTACGACCGCGTATTTCTGGATCAGGCGGTCATCGACCACCCGCGTTTTCACTGGCACCCGGTATTGGCGGCGCAGGGCAGGGTGCAGGAAGTGGCGCTCAGCCATGGGCACCGTTGGGAGGCGGTTCAGGTGTATGCCTGCGGCAACGGCGGCATGATCAGCCAGGCGCGTGCCGATTGCCTGGACGCGGGTTTGCCGAGCCATCGTTTTGTCGCCGAAGCGTTTGTGCCCAGTGGCCAGTCGAGCGCCGACACGCTGCTCAATGGACTGGATGAAACCTGGGAAAAAGTCGGCCCTCGGTACTCGCTGGACGGCATGCTCGCCGCGCGTGAAAAAACCATCCGCGCCCTGGCAGCGATTGCCAGCCAGCTCAAAGTCGGCATGACCACCGGGCAAGCCCTCGACATGGCTGCCGCGCAATTGCAGGCCATGGGTGCCTCCCACACCTGGCACCCGACGTACATTCGTTTTGGCGACGACACGGTTCGCCCGCCCAGGGAAGGCATTGACCCACTGCGCACGCTGCGTGCCACCGATATCGTGGTGGTCGACCTCGGCCCGGTGTGGGACGGCTATGAGGGCGACTATGGCGACACCTTCGTCTTCGGCGAGTCAGCGCTGCACCGCGATTGCTTCAAGGTCTTGCATGAAGTGTTCGATGAAACCCGCGAGGCCTGGATGCGCGGCATGACCGGCTGTGAACTCTATGACTTTGCCGAGGAACGGGCCGTTTCCAAGGGCTGGCGGTTGTCGCGCAACCTGGCCGGCCACCGTATTGCGGATTTCCCCCACGCCTTGTTCGGCAACCAGGAATTGGCCGCGCTTGAGATCACGCCGAGTGAAATGGTGTGGGTGCTGGAGATCCAGCTCTGCCACCCCACCGAGCCGGTCGGCGGGTTCTTTGAAGATATCCTGATGCTTGAGGCTTGAAGGGCTACAGCGCAGCCCGCCATGGCCGCGGGTTGCGAAGCCTGGTAGGCCATTTCCCTGTTTTGCATGAACTTTGTGAGCGTTGTCCGCTCATACAGCCATTGGCCATCAAGGCGATTCTTGCTGCTCAAGTGCCGTTCTGGTGCTTGATGCGCGGCAGGAAAATTTCACAAAGACGCGAAATGGAAGTGTTTTTCCGGCCAAGGGAGTCTCTGGCTCGTTTTGGCACGTTGTACTCAATACGATAGGGACATCACCTGTGAAAAATGCCATCTGCGCCACCTTGGCGCTGTTACTAAGCGGCTGTCTGACCATGTCGGGTGAATACACCGTGACGGCTCAGGACGCCTCCGGCGCCCCGTTAACCAAGCTCGGCACGTTCACCGCCGAGGGCCATAACATTTACCCCATACGCAATGCGTTCTGCCTCAATGCGCCGGGGGCGACGGTGATCATTCGCGATGCCCGGACCGGCGAAGAACTGCGCAGCGAAAGCCCTTATCACTGCCGTTAGGCCTCAAAAAAAGGATTTCCATGAGAGCGTTTCTGATAGCCGGCCTGGCCGTGGCCGTGAGTGGCTGCGGCAATATTTCCAATATCCGTGCTTACAACACGCCCTATGTTGAACCCACAGCAGGGGATACCGCACGCTTGCGCGTGATCACCAATGGCATGGCGCGCGGTGTGCCGGGCCGTGATTGCATCGACTGGCGTGTGCCTGGCGCCGGGGTGATGGCCGTGTCCGAATCCGGCTTTGCGGGCCAGAATAATGGCCGCAGCCTGGGCATGCCCGAGAGCAACCGCCGGGTGGAGGCGCAAGGCTCGGCGCGTAGCGAACTGAAGGTGCCGGCGAACAAGCCTTTTGCCATGAACTTCCAGAGTGAGGGCTATGTGTCTGGCGGCAATGCCTATAGCTGCAGGCAGAGCTTTCACTTCACCCCCAAGGCCGGGCAAGATTACGAACTGATCCTGCTGGACGGTGGCCAGTGCCTGATTGCGTTGCAGCGCCTGAACCCGACGGGCAAACCGGAGAACGTGCCGGTGGAGAAGGCCAAGCTGTGCAATGCGATGGATATGTTTTAGGCCGCAAGCCAGGCCTGTTTAACCACAACGCCGATCAATCTTGATCGGCGTTGTGGTGTTTACCTTGGCTTATCAGAGCTTCGGCAGTTGCCCTACACGGCCCATCATTTCCGTGACGATCTGCAGGTCCAGCAAGAACTGCTCGACGGTCTTGAACTCACCATCGGTGTGCCCGGTGTACTTCACGTCCGGCTTCGCCAGGCCGAATTGCACGCCATTGGGCAGTTCGTGTACAGAGGTAGCGCCGGCCGACGTGCCGAACGTGTGCTCCATGCCGAGGTTTTCGCTGGCCACGGCCAGCAGGGCTTTGACCCACTCACCTTCAGGGTTGCGGTACATCGGCTCGGCCACCGAGTAGGTGACGTTCATCGCCACGTTGGTGTGCTTGTCCCAGGCGCTGATTTTCTCTTCGATTTCTGTCTTGAGCACCTCCGGCGATTTGCCTTTGGGGATGCGCAGGTTCACCGCCAGCTTGAAGGCTTTGTCATCCTGGCCGACAAACGTCAGCGAGGTGGTCAGTGGCCCCATGAACGCATCGGAGAAGCCCACACCCAACTTGCCGCCCAGGTAATCCAGGCCCCAGTTGTCAGCCGCATAGTGTGCAGCGTCGGTGATGTGGTTGTGCTTCAGCGCGATCTTGCCGTCAATGCTGTGGATCAGCTCCAGCATGCGTGCGACCGGGTTGACGCCCGCTTCCGGCTCGGAGGAGTGCGCCGACACACCGGTGAGCGTCAACTTGACCTCTTTGCCGACCACCTTGGCCGTTACGTCGAAATTGCCGCCATTTTGCTTGACGTAGTCAGCACCGGCTTTTTGCAGGCTGGCGGCCAGTTCAGCAGGCTTGTCGCTGAGCAGGGTGGCGACCGAGGCCGACGGAATCTGGTTGGTGGCCATGCCGCCGGTCATCGAGATAATTTCCGCGCCTTTGCCAGTGCCTTTGCGCACCGGGAAGCTCGCCATGACGGTGCCGTTGCCTTTCTCGGCAATCACGACCGGGTAGCCGCCATCCAGCGCCAGGTTGTATTGCGGCACCGGGTTGTGTTCGAAGTAATAGGGGATCGCGTCGCCCATGGTTTCTTCAGTGGTGTCCACCAACAGCTTGAAGTTGCGCGCCAGCGGCAGCTTCTCTTCCTTGATCACCTTCATGGCGTACAGGGCGACCACGATGCCGTTTTTGTCATCCTCGGTGCCGCGGCCATACATGCGATCGCCAATCAGCGTGACCTTGAACGGGTCGAGCTTGGTACCGTCCTTGAGCACCCAGTTTTCCGGGGTTACTGGCACCACGTCGGCGTGGGCGTGAATGCCGACGACTTCATCGCCGCTGCCTTCCAGCGAAATTTCGTACACGCGGTTGTCGATGTTGCGGAAGTTCAGGTTGAAGGCTTTGGCCAGGCTCTGGATCTTGTCGGCGATCTTGAGGAATTCCGGGTTTTTGTACTGCGGCAGGCCGTCGACATTGAAGGTCGGAATTTCCACCAGCTCGCGCAGGGTTTCGAGCGCGGCTTTGCCGTATTTAACGCGGGTGTAAATACCCAGCAGGCGGTTGATTTCGTTCTGCTGGTCGGCGGTCAGGGTTTTGTTGGCCAGGAAGGCGTCGATGGCCGGGCCGACGTCATCGGTTTTCGCCAGGTCGCTCTTGGCCAGGGTGCCGAGGAAACCACGGAAATCGGTGGCTGGGGTTTCGCTGAAATGTTTGATAATGGTCGCGCTTTGTTCGGCGCTGATGTTGGCGAATGCGGGTGTGGCAATGGCCGAGAAGCTGGCCGCGAACAGGGTGGCAGCCACCAGTTTTTTCAGTGGGAAGTGCATGACTAGAGGCATTCCTTTGCAAAAGAGGAGTGGGAAAATTTCTGATCGAAATGTCAGAAACAATTTCACACACTACCATCACCAAGGAGTGGTAGGGGAGACCCGGATGAGGGAAATGTCCTACCTCGGTAGTTGAGCCACCAAGCATCAAATGTGGGAGCGGGCTTGCCCGCGAAGGCGGTGTGTCTGCCAGCGCCTACGTTGACTGACACGCCGCTATCGCGGGCAAGCCCGCTCCCACATTGTTCTTTTTGCGTAGGGAGAACCGAGTTCAGCTTACGGCTTGCCAGGATGCGGGTCCGGGTACTGCGCCGCTACGTCCAGTGGCTTGGCATACGGCCCATCCCACAATTGCCAATGCATCACCACTTCCAAGTTTGAGCCACCAAAAATCAAATGTGGGAGCGGGCTTGCCCGCGAAGGCGGTGTGTCTGCCAGCGCCTGCTTTAACTGACACTCAGCTATCGCGGGCAAGCCCGCTCCCACATTGTTTTTTTGCGCAGGAAGAACCGAGTTCAGCTCAAGGCTTGCCAGGATGCGGGTCCGGGTACTGCGCTGCTACCTCCAGTGCCTTGGCATACGGCCCATCCCACAATTGCGCATGCATCACCACTTCCAATTTGAACCACCAAAATTCAAATGTGGGAGCGGGCTTGCCCGCGAAGGCGGTGTGTCTGCCAGCGCCTGCGTTAACTGACACGCCGCTATCGCGGGCAAGCCCGCTCCCACATTGTTTTTTTGCGTAGGAAAAACCGAGTTCAGCTTACGGCTTGCCAGGATGCGGGTCCGGGTACTGCGCCGCTACGTCCAGTGCCTTGGCATACGGGCCATCCCACAATTGCCCATGCATCAACACTTCCAATTTGAACCACCAAAATTCAAATGTGGGAGCGGGCTTGCCCGCGAAGGCGGTGTGTCAGCCAGCGCCTACGTTAACTGACACTCAGCTATCGCGGGCAAGCCGGCTCCCACATTGTTTTTTTGCGCAGGAAAAACCGAGTTCAGCTCAAGGCTTGCCAGGATGCGGGTCCGGGTACTGCGCCGCTATATCCAGTGCCTTGGCATACGGGCCATCCCACAATTGCGCATGCAGCTCGCCCACCCGCTTGGCCATCGACGCGTCATGCATCACCACTTCCAGGTTGCGCGAGTTATCCAGATACCCGCCCAGCCAGTTGCTGGTGCCGACCCATGCTACTTGCCCGTCAATTTCCATGGTCTTGCTGTGGATCACTCGCGCGTAAGGGATAAACCCTTGCTTGGCCTGCGGCAGGGTGACGATTTTGACCTCAACGTTGGGCAGCACGGCCAGGCTTTTGAGGTAGGGCAGTTCCAGCGAGTCGGTGTTCCAGTTGGACACCATCAGCTTGATCGACACCCCACGCGCGGCGGCGGTGCGCACGGCGTTGTCGATCACCGCGTAGTAGGGGCGGGTTCGGTCCGGCCCGTAGGACAGCGGCGCGTAGTCGAGCAGTTGCACGCGCACCTCTTTTTTGGCCTCGCTCAACAGGCGCGGCAGTTCCAGCTGTGAATCGCCTACGCCGGGCGGGTTGTAGCGTTGCGGGCTGGCCACCAGATAGTTGCCGGTGCGTGCCGGCTCCTTGCCCGCAGCCGGCAGCGGCACGGCTTGCTTATCTGCAAGCGCGGCCTGGGCCTGCCAGTCCTGATTGAAGATCGCCTGCACCTGGCTGACCACGGTGGCATCACTGATGCGCAAACCGGTCTCGTGGATATGTTCCAGCGAACGCCAGTCGAAATTCTGGCTGCCGATGAACGCCTGCTTGCCGTCCACCACCATGTACTTGGCGTGGATAATCCCGCCGCTCAGTTGCCCGTACGAGAGCACGCGAAAGGTTAGGTTGGGAATTGCGCGCAAGCGCTCCAGGGTAGAAGCCTCCGACAGCCGAAGGCCTTTTTCCTCAAGCAAAAAGCGAATCTTCACACCACGTTTACCAGCGGCTTCCAGGTGCTCAATCACCTTGTCCATCACCGAGCCGGGATGGTCGGCGGCGTAGAACTGGCCGATATCAATGCTGTTTTTTGCGCCATCAAACAACGCGATCCACACCGGCCCCGGCTGGCGCAAATCGGCCGTGCCCAGCGTGGTATCCACCGGCACGGTGTGCACCAGTTCAAAGCCTGGAATTGAAAAGTCCGCCTGGGCCAGCGGACTGAGGAGCAAGCCAGTGAGGCCTGCGATACGCAACTTCATCGATAGGGACATACACGTCTCACCGGACAAAAAGAATGGCGGGCGCATTGCGCGCCCGCCCAATGGTCACGCCGTGCGGCTGTGCAGTGGCGTGGGCACCAGGTGCGGCACTTCATTGTGTACGCGGGCACCGGTGGCGGCGCGGATCAGCAGGATTTTCAGCTGGTCGTTGATGCGCTCCAGGCTGTCCTGGAAGAAGTTGTGGAACACCACGCAGAACAGCGCGATGGCGATACCCAAGCCGGTGGCGAACAACGCCGTCCCGATGCCACCGGAGATCTGGCCTGGGTCGGATACGCCGGCACTGGCCAGCGCCTTGAAGGTGTCGATGATGCCCAGGATGGTGCCCAACAGGCCGAGCAGCGGCGCGGCGGTGGTGATGGTCTCGATGATCCACAGGCTGCGCGACAGCGGCGCGCGGGTCTTCAGGTACTGGGTTTCGATTTCGTCGTCCAGGTCCTTGCGCGAACCCTGAGAAGCCTTTTGCGCCAGCACCGACAGCACCATGTTCAGTGGCAGGCTGTCGCGACGGGTCAGGCTTTGCGGCAAGTCGCGCTCGCTGTGCACATTGGCGCCCAGCACCTCGGTCAAGGCCCGCGCCTGGCGGCGCACGTAGGCGAAGTAAATGCCGCGTTCGATGGTGATGAAAATCGCAATCGCCATGGCGGCGTACATCACATAAAAGGTGATGTCGTGAAGCAGGTTCATGTCCATGATCTATAGCCTCGCAGTTAGAAATTCGCTTCCAGGGAAACAGTGACGGTACGGTCCAGGCCAACGATGTAGGCCGGGTCGCCATCGCGGAAACCGCTGTAGCTCGCCGCGTTGGTTTTGGTGGTGTACACGCCGTCCAGGTACTTCTTGTCGAACAGGTTGTCGACGTTCAGGCGCAGGGTCGCGTCCTTGACGACTTTCTTGTCCACGGGCAGGTAGATACCGGCGCCGAGGTTGAAAATGGTGCGCGCAGAGATGGCTTCGTCGTTGGTCAGGTCGCCATAAAGTTTGCTGGTGAACTTGCCGCCGAAGGTGCCGTAGAAGCGCCCGTCGTCATAGCCGACGTTGGCCGCCAGCATGTTGGTCGGCACGTTGGCGAACTGCTTGCCGCTGGTGGGCAGCACAATCGGTCTGCCGGCGCTGAAGACGGTCAGGTCGTCCTGCTGCTTGGAGCTGGTGTAGGTGTAGGAGGTGTAGTAATTGAAGTTGTGCGCCAGCTTGCCGCTCCACTCCAATTCCAGGCCTTTGTTGATCACGGTGCCGGCGTTGATGTCGGCCGAGTCACCGTTGCTGTCCAGGGACGTGAGCTGGCGGTTCTTGAACTGCATGTAGAACAAGGTGGCGGCGAGGGTCATGTCTTCGCCGGTGTAGCGCCAGCCCAGTTCCTGGTTCCAGCTCAGTTCCGGCTTGGAGTCCAGCGAGCCGACGCCTTTGTCGTACAGCACGTAGTTCTGCGGAACGCGCATGTTGCGCGACAGGCTGTAGAACAACTGATCACGCTCGTCGAGCTGGTATTTCAGGCCGGCATTGGGCAGCAACTTGTTGTAGGTCTGGTCAGCTTTGCCCGGTTGCTCGGTGAGGCTGCCGTGGTTGGTGCCTTCACGCTCGACGTTCATGTAGGCAAGGCCGGCGATCAGGGTCCAGTCCGAATTGATGTACCAGGTGTCCTGGGCCCAGACTTTTTGCGCCGGCGTCACGGTGTAGCGGTCGCGGCCCTGTACGGTATTGCCGTTGGCATCGACCACCGAGTCGCCATCCGGCCAGGTGTCGCTCGGCTTGCCGCTGTTTTTGAGGGCAATGAACGGCTGGGTCTGGCTTTGGCGCGCGCGTTCGTACCAGTAGCCGAATTGCAGGCTGTGATCACCCAGGTCCCAGTTGAGTTTGGTGGTGATGCCAGGGCGCCAGGTCTGTGTGCGCGAAGGGCGGTAGTAGACGCCCGTGGTGGACGAACCGTCGGCGTTGTACTGGGCCTGCGTTGGCAGGTTGCCGAGGTCGAAAACGCCGCCCTTGTTCGAGCCGCTGTTGAGCGCATAAGCGGAGGAGCCCACGCCGCTGCCGTTGCCGTAGTAGTAATACGGGATCACCGACAGCGCCAGGTTGTCGCTCAGCTTGTACTGGGTGTTGAGCACGGCGGTAAAGGTCTGGAACGGGTTCTGCGCCAGGTCGTAGTAGCTGCTGATCTTGCCGTTGGCGCCCAGCGCCGGCTTGGCCGGGTACGGGTCATATTTGCGGCCGAACTGCTGGAACTGCGCCTTGGTCAGCTGGCTGTAACTGTTGTTGTCCTGCTCGTGGTACTTGAGGATCAGGTTGGCGGTGTTGCCGTTGCCGGCGTCGAAAAAGCTGTTCCACTCCACCTTGTCCGCACGCACCGCGCCCGAGCCACGCCACATCTGGCCTTCGGTGTGCGAGGCCGATAGCCAGTTGCTCAGGCCGTTGACTTCGCCGGTGTTGAGGCGCGCAAAGGTCTTGCGCGTGGCATTGCTGCCCACCACTTGTTTGACGAACGCACCGGTTTCCTTGGTCGGGCGGATGGTCACAATGCCGATGTTGCCGCCGCTGGAACCGATATGCGGGCCATCCGCTTCCGACGAGCCCTGGGTGACGAAGATCTGGTCGATGTTTTCCGGATCGCCCAGCAGGTTGGAATACAGCGCGTAGTTGCCGGAGTCGTTGATCGGCATGCCGTCGACCGACATGCCGACCTGGTCGGAGTTCATGCCGCGCATGGTGAAGCGAAAGCCCGACAGACCGGTGTTGTCCTCGCTGGAAATGTTCAGGCCCGGCGTGTACTTGAGCTTGTCGATGGCGTTGCCGGTGGCGGTTTGCTTGTCCAGCGCTTCCTTGGTGATGGTCGAGCGGCCCTTGGCGCTCTCTTCCTGGACCATGTAACCGCCCCCCGCGGTTGCCTTGCCCCCCTGTATTCCAATCGTGCCGACGTCACTGTCATTGGTATCGGCCATGACCACTGCGTGGCTCATGCTAGTCGCGGCAACGAGTGCCAGATGAATACGGGTGAACCTCATCACTGTCGTCCTGGTGTCGGGTGCTTATTGCACGCTGTAGTTGAAGGTGGCGGTGAAGCGTTGCTCGTTACGTCCACCGAAGGCTTGTTCGGGGAACGGCTTGACCTGCTTGATGCGACGCAGGCTATTGGTAGCGGCTCGGTTGAGCAGCATGCTCGGCGCCGGGGTCTGGATCCCGGCATCGAGCACGCGGCCTTGTCGGTCCACCATCAACCAGACCACCACCTCGCCACTGGGGCGTTCGAGAGATGCCTGGCGCCCGGTGGGGTATTGCTTGTACGTGTCCAGCTCGTTGCGCAGGCCTTTGAGGTAGCCGCCTTCCAGTGCCTGGCCATCTACTTTGGGTGGCGCCGGCGGGGCAGGTGGCGCAGGTGTCGGCGCAACGGCGGCCTGTACCGGCTTGGCGGCGACCGGCGCCACTGGCGCTGGCGTTGGCGTCGGTTTGGCGGCGACCACCGGCTTGGGTTTGGGCACCGGCTTGGGTTTGGGTTCAGGTTTTGGCAAGGGTTTGGGCGGTGGTGGCGGCGGGGCCGGTTCGGCCTCTTCATCCTCAATCACCGGCGGCGGTGGCTCCTGCTCCACCACGGGCTCGGGCACCACTTCGGGCTCGGGCTCGACCAGGGCAAGTTCAACCGCCGACTCGTCGTACTGCGGCTGGATTTTCAGGGGTTGGGACTGGATACCCAGTGCAATCAGCACCAGGGCGATCAGGGCCGGGACACTGCCCAGCAGCCGACGCGCACGAAACAGGGCATACATGATCAGGACTTACGCGTGGCGACGGACACGGAGGTAAAGCCACCCAGGCGCAGGGTGTCCATGACTTCCACCAGGCGCGCAACTTCCACGCCTTTGTCGCTGTTGACGATGATGGTCGACTTGGTATCCGGCTTTTCAGCGGCTTTCAGCGCAGGGACCAGGGCATCGACTGTGAGGTCCTTGCCGTCGAGTTGCAGCTGGCCTTGCAGGCCGAGGGTGAGGATGAATTTGTTCTGCGGCTTGAGTTGCTGCGAGCTGCTGGCGCTGGGCAGTTGAGTCTTCATGCCAAGTGCCGGAATCACGTTCAAACTCACCAGTACGAAAAACACCAGGAGGAACATCATCACGTCGATCATCGGGATCAGCTCGATGTGCGCCTTGCGTTTCTTGGGTTCATCCCAGGTTCTCATTCTGTTGCCCCGTCATTGAATTAGGGGCGACACGCTAACAACCAAAAATGACCGAATGGTTAACTTTAATTGACGTTTTGAAGGCTCTAGGACGAGTCTTTCAGGCGTTTTGCCTTGCAGTTTCATGACGTAATGAAACTGACACGAAGGGCGTACATTCTGAAAGAATTTACCTCGAGGGCTGCCCCGTATGCCGACTGCACTGCCTCAAATATCCACACCACGACTTCTATTGCAGGCGCTGGAAATGAGCCAGGCCGAGATACTTTTCAGCCTCGTCAACGAGCCCACCATTGCCGACAACACCGCGAATATTCCGTCGCCCTACACCTTGGAAGTCGCGCAGACGTTTATCGCGCAGATGCAGGAAAAATACCGTGCGGGCGGACTGCTGGGCCTGGGCATGCACCTGCGCGAAACCGGTGAATTGATCGGCATGGTCAGCCTGCGGATCAACGCCCGTCATCACTATGGTCACCTTGGCTACTGGGTGGCGGCCCATCGTCGCAACGCGGGCTACGCCGCAGAAGCGGCGCGTGCAGTGATGGACTTCGGCTTCACCGAACTGCGGTTGCAGCGCGTCGGCAGCCAGTGTTTTGGTCGCAACCAGGAATCGGCGCGGGTCATGCAGAAAATCGGCTTGCGCTACGAGGGCTGCATGCGCGAAGCGTTTCTTAAGAATGGCGTGTATGAGGACTTGCTGGGATTCGCCACCGTGCGTGACGACTGGGAGCGAGCGTTGTGAGTGGCGCAGTGGATCATGATCGGCGCCGGCTGCTTGCCGGGCTGGCGGTTGCCACCGCGTTTTCGATCTTAAGCCCGTTTGCGCGCAGCGCCGGTGTGGATTACCCGTTCACCCTCGGCGTGGCCTCCGGCGACCCGTTGCCGGATGGCTTTGTGATCTGGACGCGCTTGGCGCCGCTGTTCAATGCTGCGGACGGGCGCGGCGGGTTGAGCCGCGCCGTGCCGGTGCGTTGGCGCGTGGCCAGTGATGCGGCGATGACGCGTATCGTCAAGCAAGGCGATGTCATGGCAACTGAGCGGTTTGCCCATTCGGTGCATGTCGAGGTTGCCGGGTTGGAAGCGGGCAGGCCGTACTGGTATCAGTTCGACGGCCTCGGCGCACAGAGCCCGGTGGGCCAGGCACGTACCGCGCCGCCGCTGCACGCCATGGCGGCGGCCACCGTGGGGTTTGTCTCCTGCTCGCACTGGGAGCGTGGCTACTTCAGTGCCTACCGTCACCTGGCGGCGGAGCAACCCGATCTGGTGTTTTTTCTCGGCGATTACATCTACGACAGCTCGTACGCAGCGGACTCAGGCAAGATCATCCGCCCGCACGGCAGCGGCAATGCCGTGAGCCTGAGTGACTACCGCAACCGCTACGCGCTGTATAAAACCGACCCGGACCTGCAGGCTTTGCACGCGGCAGCACCCAGCGTGGCCACGTGGGATGACCATGAGGTGCAGAATGACTACGCCAACCGCTGGTCCCAGGACCCGAAGATTCCGGTTGAGCAGTTTTTAAGGCAACGGGCGGTTGCGTACCAGGCGTTTTACGAACATATGCCACTGCGTGTCAGCAGTGGGCCGAAAGGGCCGGACATGCGCATTTACCGGCGCCTCGATTATGGTCGGCTGGCGCGTTTTCATGTGCTTGATGGCCGCCAATACCGCTCCGAGCAGCCGTGTATTCAGGCTAACGGCAGTCACCAGGGGCATATCGCCGCCAACACCTGCAAGGACCTGCGCGACCCCGGCCGCACGATGCTTGGCTGGCAACAGGAAGCCTGGCTCGACCAGGGTTTTGCCCAGTCGAAAGCGCAGTGGAATGTGATCGCTCAGGATCTGCTGGTGGCGCCGTTGATCCAGCGTGACCTGACCAGCCATCAGGTCGGGCATTGGACCGATGGCTGGGACGGCTACATGGCCAACCGCTCACGCATGCTGGCGTCCATCACGCGCAATCAGGTCAAGAACCCGGTGTTCTGGGGCGGTGATATCCATTCGTTCTGGACCACCGACCTGCATGCCGATGGCAACAATCCGGACTCGCCAATCGTTGCCACCGAGTTCGTTGGCAGCTCGGTCACCTCCGATGGCCCGCCCTTTGAAGCCTTCAGCCAGATCTTGCCGCTCAATCCTCATGTGAAGTTCTTCGACAGTCGCCAGCGTGGGTACGTGTCGGTGAAGCTTGAGGCGTCGAAGATGCTGACGAACTTCCGGGTGATCACTGACCCACGTGACCCGGCGGCGACGGTGTCGACGCTCAAGTCATTTGTGGTGGAGCCGGGGAGGGCGGGGGCGATTGCGGTTTGATGCACAGTGGGGTGCGTGCAGGTTGGGTGTGGCGAGCGGGCTTGCTGTGGCGAGCGGGCTTGCCCCGCGTTGGGCTGCGAAGCAGCCCCCAAAACCTGACAATTACCTCTTTCTGAAAAAATGCGATGACTGTATTGGGGCCGCCTCGCGCCCCAACGCGGGGCAAGCCCGCTCGCCACAAGCGGCCCTGTCGCTGGAATTTTAGTCGAGGCTGTAACGCACCGACAGCGCGCCCTTTTTCTCCGACAGGGCCAGGATCGTGACCTGGCCCAGTTCGCTCAAGGCTTGCACATGGGTGCCGCCACACGCATAAGCGGGTAATTTGCCGAAGCCGACTTTGCGGGTGCCATCTTCCAGCGTCATCTGGCGCGCGTGGTCCTCGGCGATCCATTGGTTGATCTGCGTTTGAATCGCCTCGGCATCGATGGCTTGCGCCGCTTGCCCACGGATAAAGGTGATTTTGCATTCGCCCGGCCAGTGATGGGCTTTGATCGGCATCCAGCCCAAGCTTTCCCCGGCATTGCCGATCAGATGCCCGGCCGAATGCAGGCGCGTGTACAGGGCGCGGCGCTGTTTATCGACCCGTGCGGTGATCGGGCCGGGCGCAACAGGGCGGTCAACATAGTGCACGACGCGATCAGCCTCCTGGGTGACGCGCACCACCTGGCTGTCGCCGAGCCAACCGGTGTCGAACGGTTGCCCGCCGCCCTGCGGATGGAAGAGGGTTGACTGCAGCGTGACGGCAAACTGGTCCTCGTGCGGCGTACAGGCCAGCACTTCAAGCTCGGCGGTCAGGTGGTCATGGGTAAAAAACAGGCGCTCGGTCATCATCTACATCCGCATCAGGGTTCTACGGGCAGTATAAATAGTGCGTAGATAGGTGATAATCTGTTCAATTATCAATGGACCTGTGCGTCATGAGCATCAATCTTCCTCTGCCCCTGCTGGGTGAAATGGCGATTTTCGTCAAAGTCGTGGAAACCGGCAGCTTCTCTGAAGCCGCGCGGCAACTGAGCGTTTCACCCTCGGCGGTGAGCCGCAGTATTTCGCGTCTCGAACAGGCCCTGGCCACGCGGTTGCTGCAACGCACTACGCGCAAATTGCGCCTGAGCGAGGGGGGCGAAGAGGTGTTCAAGCGTTGCCAGGAAATGGTCAACGCGGCGCGTTCGGTGATGGAAATCAGCGGCCAGTTTACCCATGAAGCCGAAGGGCTGGTGCGGGTCAGCGTGCCCAAGGCGGTCGGGCGATTCGTCGTGCATCCGCACATGCCGGAGTTCTTGCGCCGCTATCCCAAAGTGGATGTGCAGTTGATTCTTGAGGACCGGCATGTGGACCTGATCGATGACAATGTCGACCTGAGTATCCGCATCACCGACAGCCCACCGCCCGGGTTGGTCGGCCGACAATTGTTGCCCATCGAACATTTGCTGTGCGCGACGCCGCAGTACCTGGCCGAGCACGGCACGCCGGGCCATCCGCATGATTTGCTCGAACACAGTTGCATTTACCTGGGCGAGACCCCGGGCGATTCGCGCTGGAAATTCCGCCAGGGCGGCAAAGCGGTGACGGTTGGCGTGCGCGGACGGTATGCGGCGAATCACACCGGGGTCCGGCTGGATGCGGTGTTGCAGCATGTGGGCATTGGCAGCTTGCCGTACTTCACTGCGCGGCATGCGTTGGAGGAGGGGCGTTTGGTGCAGGTGCTGCCGGCGTGGGATTTTATTGCCTCTTATCATGGCGAGGCGTGGTTGCTGCATTCGCCGACGCGGTATCTGCCGCCGAAGTTGCGGGTGTTTATCGATTATCTGGTCGAGTGCATGGCACGCGAACCGACACTGCGTCGAAGGTAGGGAACGCGGTTAAAAGGTGGGAGCGGGCTTGCTCGCGAATGCGGTGGGTCAGTCGCCAAACATGTTGACTGATCCGCCGTATTCGCGAGCAAGCCCGCTCCCACATTTAGTTCGGTTGTGGCCTGCAGATCAGTGCTTGCTCTGGTCGTGCGGCATGGCCAGCAGCTGCTTTTCCTGGTTCCAGTCGAACGGTTCGTCGTTCTGTTCGGCCTCGAAGCGACGCTCTTCCAGGGCCTGGTACAGGTCCAGTTCTTCATCCGGCATGAAATGCAGGCAATCACCGCCAAAAAACCACAGCAGGTCGCGTGGCACCAGGTGGGCGATCTGCGGGTAGCGCAGGATGACTTGGCTCATCAGGTCCTGGCCCAGGTACTGGCTCTCGATCGGGTCGATCGGCAGCAGGGCGCGCAATTCGTCGAAGCGCTCCAGAAACAGGGTGTGGCTTTCCTCGGGCACCTGTTCGGCTTCGCCGACGGCAACCAGGATGCTGCGCAAGTGGTCGAGCAAGACGAGATGATCGGCAACGACGTTGGACACGAGATAAGTCCTCTAAAGCAAAAACGGGCGCGAGAGTATATAGCTCAAGCGCCCGTTTTTATATGACCGCTGGTATCAGCGGACTTTACCCTCAGCCTGGGTCAGCTCTTCCTTGCTGAAATCATCCACGTCGATCACCTTGCGCCGTGCAGCTTCGGCGTCGCGCAGGGTTTGCGCTTCGCCCGGTTGCAGCACGCCGGCGTGCAGGGCGGCGTCGATGACGTGTTCGCCAGCGGTGGGTTTGACCTGACCGCTTTTGAGCGCCGCGTGGAGTTTTTTCTGCAGCGGGTGGCTGGCACCGAGTAGGTCGTAGGCGTGTTGCAGGGCGCCGACCGGGTCTTCTGCCGATTGCGGGCGGTAGCAGCCCGCCAGCAGCTCTTCGAGGGTCGGGTCGCCTTTGGCACGCCCAATCACCGCGGCCACCTCGGCGTCCAGTGCATCGGACGGTCCGGTGTGGCGGCGCCCGAACGGGAACACGATGACCCGCAGCAGGCAACCGAGCACCCTGTTAGGGAAGTTGCTCAGCAGCTCATCCAGCGCACGCTCCGACTCGCCAAGGCTTTCTTCCATGGCCCAGGCGAACAGCGGTTCCAGGTGGTCCGGCGAATCCAGGTCGTGGTAACGCTTGAGCGCTGCCGACGCCAGGTACATGTGGCTCAGTACATCGCCCAGGCGCGCCGACAGGCGTTCGCGACGTTTCAACTCGCCGCCCAGCAGCATCATGCTCAAGTCAGCGAGCAGGGCGAACGCAGCAGCCTGACGGTTCAGTGCGCGGAAGTAACCCTGGCTCAGGCGGTTGCCCGGCGCTTTCTCGAAGTGACCTACGCCCAGATTCAGCACCAGCGTGCTCGCGGCGTTGCTCACGGCGAAACCGATGTGTTGCATCAGCAGGCCGTCGAATTCCTTCAACGCCTGATCACGGTCTTCGCGGCCGGCCAGGGCCATTTCCTTGAGCACGAACGGATGGCAGCGAATCGCGCCCTGGCCAAAGATCATCAGGTTGCGCGAAAGAATATTCGCGCCTTCTACGGTGATGAAGATCGGTGCGCCTTGCCAGTTACGGCCCAGGTAGTTGTTCGGGCCCATGATGATGCCCTTGCCGCCGTGCACGTCCATGGCGTGGCTGATGCATTCGCGGCCGCGCTCGGTGAGGTGGTACTTGAGAATGGCCGACAGCACCGAGGGTTTCTCCCCCAGGTCGACTGCATTGGCGGTAAGCATGCGTGCGCTGTCCATCAGCCAGGCGTTGCCGCCGATGCGCGCCAGGGCTTCCTGGATACCTTCGAACGCCGACAGCGGCACGTTGAACTGCTCACGCACCTGGGCATATTGGCCCGTTACCAGGCTGGTGAACTTGGCCGCACCGGTACCGACCGCAGGCAGGGAGATCGAACGGCCCACCGACAGGCAGTTCATCAGCATCATCCAGCCCTTGCCGAGCATTTCCTGGCCGCCGATGAGGAATTCCAGGGGGATGAACACGTCTTTTCCGGAGTTGGGACCGTTCATGAACGCAGCGCCCAGCGGCAAGTGACGACGGCCGATTTCGACGCCGGGGGTGTCGGTCGGGATCAGCGCCAGGCTGATGCCCAAGTCTTCCTTGTCGCCCAGCAGGTGGTCCGGGTCATGCGCCTTGAACGCCAGCCCCAGCAGGGTCGCGACCGGGCCGAGAGTGATGTAGCGTTTTTCCCAGTTCAGGCGCAGGCCAAGGGTTTCCTTGCCTTCCCATTCACCTTTGCAGATCACGCCGGTGTCGGGCATGGCGCCGGCGTCGGAGCCGGCCAGTGGGCCCGTCAGCGCAAAGCATGGGATGTCATCGCCACGCGCCAGGCGCGGCAGGTAGTGGTTGCGTTGCTCGTCGGTGCCGTAATGCAGCAGCAGCTCGGCCGGGCCGAGGGAGTTGGGCACCATCACGGTGGACGCCAGGTCGCCGCTGCGGGTGGCGAGTTTCATCGCGACCTGCGAGTGGGCATAGGCCGAGAAGCCCTTGCCGCCGTATTCCTTGGGAATGATCAGGGCGAAGAAGCCGTGGGTCTTGATGTGCTCCCAGGCGGCGGGCGGCAGGTCCATGGCCTGGCCGATTTCCCAGTCGCTGACCATCGCGCAGAGTTCTTCGGTGGGGCCGTCGATGAAGGCCTGTTCTTCTTCGGTCAGTTGCGCCTTGGGGTAGGCCAGCAACTTATCCCAATCGGGGCGGCCGCTGAACAGTTCGCCATCCCACCACACGGTGCCGGCATCAATCGCGTCGCGCTCAGTCTCAGACATCGGCGGCAGGACTTTCTGGAACCAGCTGAACAGCGGCTTGGTGAAGTATTGACGACGCAGGTCGGGCAGCAGCAAGGGCAGGGCCACGGCGGCGATCAATACCCAGAAGATCAGCAGCAGCCAACCCGGTGCGTGGCTCCAGGCACCCATCGCCAGCAGGTAAACGGCGACCACGCCCAGGGCGGGCAGGGGCGCGGTGCGGCGGTGTGCCAAGTAGGCAATGCCGACCACCAGAACCAGTATCCACAACAACAGCATATTCAATCCTCCGTGAAACCAGGGGCGAAACCACCATGGAGCTTAGTCGGCATCCGAATAAGCGCGGTGATCAGGGTGTAACGAGTTGTACGCGAAGCACCGACCACCAGGCGCCGACATTTGGCCGAATCGTCGTTATCTCTGTGCCAGACCAGTCGTTAGACTCAAGGCTTCCTTCGGAGATAACGCGCATGGATACGTACCTGAGTCCCAGCCGCTTCATCGATAGTGACCACCCTGCGGTGGTGGAGTTCGCCGAAAAACATCGCGGCCCGAGCGCGGATTTACGTGACCAGGCAGTCAGTCTTTATTACGCCGTGCGTGAGGCGATTCGCTACAACCCTTACACCTTCAGCCGCGACCCAGGCACCTTGAGCGCCAGCTTTGCCCTCGCCGCCGGTGAGAGCTATTGCGTGCCCAAGGCCACCCTGCTGGCCGCCTGTGCCCGCCACTGCGGCATCCCGGCACGCATCGGCCTGGCGGATGTGCGCAATCACCTCTCGACACCGCGCCTGATCGCGCTGCTCAAAAGCGATGTGTTCGCCATGCACGGCTACACCGAGTTGTACCTGCGTGGCCGTTGGGTCAAGGCCACGCCGGCGTTCAACCAGCAGCTGTGCGAGGTGTTTGATGTACCGCCGCTGGAATTCGATGGGATCAACGACAGCGTGTTTCACGCCTTCAACCGCCAGGGCCAGCGCTCGATGGAGTACGTGCGGGACCACGGGCAGTTTTCCGACGTGCCGGAGGGGTTTTTCTTCGCGCATATTCAGCAGTGTTACCCGCACCTGTTTGCCGAGGACATGCCGACCCTGCTGGGGGACATGCAGAGCGATTTAAGCCGCGCCTGAACCGGCGTATGCTGCTGCGTTCATCAAGCCATGTTCATCAACGATAAGGCGCGGTCATGCTGAAAATCTGGGGTCGTAAAAATTCATCAAACGTCAGGAAAGCACTGTGGTGCGCCGAGGAACTCGGCCTGGACTATGAAGCAATTGATGCGGGCGGGGCATTTGGTGTGGTCGATACACCGCAATACCGCGCGCTGAACCCCAATTGCCGGGTGCCGATGATCGAAGATGGCGACTTTGTGCTGTGGGAGTCCAACACCATCGTGCGTTATCTCTGCGCCAGGCAGGCGTCGAGCTGGTACCCAAGCGACCTGCAAGCCCGGGCCAATGCCGAGAAGTGGATGGACTGGACCACCGCGACCCTCGCCGAACCGTTCAAGGCGGTGTTCTGGGGCATCCTGCGCACCCCGCCTGAAAAACAGAACTGGGACAGCATCAATGCCGGGCGCCAGGCCTGTATCGACGCATTGAGCACCGTGGATAAAGCCCTGGCAGAGCAGCCTTACCTGTCGGGCAACGAAATTGGCATGGGCGATATCCCGCTCGGCAGCTTTATTTATGCCTGGTTCGAAATGCCCATCGAACGGCCTTCGATGCCCCATCTAGAGGCCTGGTATCACCGTCTGCAGCAACGGCCGGCGTACCGTAAAGCGGTGATGACCGCGTTGACTTAATACCCACTATTAATACGGGTGACTGTACTTGTGCGGCGCGGGCAAGCACCATGCCTGTCATGCGCCGCCTTTGAACTATCTGGGCTGCGCCCTCATCTACTGTTTCTATTCCCTTCTTTGGTGCGTATTCCGATATGAGTTCCGCTCTGTCCATCCGGCAGCTAACCAAAACCTACGGCAACGGTTTCCAGGCCCTGAGTGGTATCGATCTGGATGTTGCTGAAGGTGACTTCTTCGCTTTGCTCGGCCCTAACGGCGCCGGCAAATCCACCACCATCGGTATCCTCTCCACCTTGGTCAACAAGACCAGCGGCACGGTGAATATCTTTGGTCATGACCTGGACAAATCCCCGGCGGCGCTCAAGCGTTCCATCGGCGTAGTGCCCCAGGAATTCAACTTCAACCAGTTTGAAAAGACGTTCGACATCGTCGTGACCCAGGCTGGCTACTACGGCATCCCGGCGAAAGTCGCCAAGGAGCGCGCCGAGCAGTACCTGACCCAGCTGGGCTTGTGGGACAAGCGCGACGTGCCTTCGCGTTCGCTGTCCGGCGGCATGAAGCGCCGCCTGATGATCGCCCGTGCGCTGGTGCACGAACCGCGCCTGCTGATCCTCGACGAGCCCACCGCAGGTGTGGACATTGAGTTGCGTCGCTCGATGTGGACCTTCCTCACCGAGCTGAACGAGAAGGGCATCACCATCATCCTCACCACCCATTACCTGGAAGAGGCTGAGCAGCTGTGCCGCAACATCGGCATCATCGACCACGGCACCATCGTCGAGAACACCAGCATGCGTAACCTGCTGGGCCAACTGCATGTGGAAACCTTCCTGCTCGACCTGAAAAACAACCTGTCGGTGGCGCCGCAGCTGCTTGGCTACCCAAGCCGACTGGTCGATGGTCATACCCTGGAAGTCCAGGTGGACAAAGCCATGGGTATCACGGCGTTGTTCACCCAATTGGCCGCGCAGAACATCGAAGTGCTGAGCCTGCGTAATAAAACCAATCGCCTTGAGGAGTTGTTCGTGTCCCTGGTGGAGAAAAATCTGGCGAAGGTGGCGGTATGAGTTCCGAACTGCAACCCAACCTTGTCGCGCTGCAGACCATCGTCTACCGCGAAGTGAAGCGCTTTACCCGGATCTGGCCGCAGACGCTGCTGCCGCCGGCGATCACCATGGTCCTGTACTTCGTGATCTTCGGTAACCTGATCGGCCGCCAGATCGGCGACATGGGTGGCTTCACTTACATGGAGTACATCGTGCCGGGCCTGATCATGATGTCGGTGATCACCAACTCCTACGGCAACGTGGTCTCCAGCTTTTTCGGCAGCAAATTCCAGCGTTCCATCGAAGAACTGATGGTGTCGCCGGTGTCGCCGCACACCATCCTGATCGGCTACACCCTGGGCGGTGTGCTGCGTGGCTTGATGGTGGGCGTGATCGTGACCTTGCTGTCGCTGTTCTTCACTCACCTGCAAGTGCATCACCTGGGCGTCACCATTTTGGTGGTGGTGCTGACGGCGACGATCTTTTCGCTGCTGGGCTTTATCAACGCGGTGTTCGCGCGCAATTTCGATGATATTTCGATCATCCCGACCTTCGTGCTGACGCCACTGACCTACCTGGGCGGGGTGTTCTACTCCATTACCTTGCTGCCGCCGTTTTGGCAGACTGTGTCGCTGGCCAACCCGGTGTTGCACATGGTCAATGCCTTCCGCTACGGCATCCTGGGCGTGTCGGATATCAAGATCAGCGTGGCGATCACCTTCATGCTGGTGGCCACCGTGGTGCTGTATGTCGGCTGCGCGCGGTTGCTGGTGAGCGGGCGCGGGATGCGAACGTAAGCAGTCAGTTGGAATAAAAAAAGGCCTCTTTATGAGGCCTTTTTTATGGAGTGCACGAAAACCGTGTGGGGGCTGGCTTGCCTGCGTTCGGCCAGCGTGGTTGACGGGGCCTGTCAGATCAAGATCAAAAGCAGAGCACGGCGGCCTGAAAGCCGACCTGAGTGGCAGAAGCAAAAGCAGATCAAAAGCACAGCAACACATTTCTATCTGAAGTACAGAGATCCAAATGTGGGAGCGGGCTTGCCCGCGAAGGCGGTGTTTCAGTCAGCTCATGTGTAACTGATCCACCGCCTTCGCGAGCAAGCCCGCTCCCACAAGTTGATCGAGTTTAGCTCTCAAGATCGGGTGGTCTGTCAGACTGCCAAGCGCTGCTTTTCTGCAGGCGCTGGGCCCTTAGCCTTTCAGTGCCAGCTCGATCAGTTCATGCAGTTCTTCAACCGGCAGCGGCGCACTGGCAAACAGGCTGCGGTACACCGTGGGCGCGGCGATCAGGTTGAGCAACCGGTCCAGGCTCGGCAGTACGTCGTGGGTGCTCTGGTAGCGGTCGAGAATGACCTGCATCTGGCCCATCAGGATGTTGCTGCAGTAGTCCCGGGGATGGCTGCACTGCACGTCGCGCATCATGTTGCGCCCAAGCTCGGAACTCATTTCGTCCAGGTATTGCTCGCCCCACGCACGCAAATCGCCGCGCAGGCTGCCGGTGTTGGCGGGTTCACTGTCTGGGCGCAGGCGTTCCAGCGCCACGTCGGCGAGCAGCGCAGACAAGTCGCCCCAGCGGCGGTAGATGGTCGACGGCGTGACGCCCGCGCGAGCAGCGATCATCGGCACGGTAACGCTGGAACGCTCATGGGCTTCCAGCAATTCGCGCGCGGCGTTATGCACTGATTCTTGAACCCGGGCACTGCGGCCCCCCGGGCGAAGGCCTTCTTTAATCGCCATGCGTAAAACCTTAACACAAAGAATTTGCTTTAAGCGCTTGCGAGTAGCACACTCTGCAAAAGCAAAATATTAGCTTTAGCGGAGTGTGCACATGTCTAGCGTCATTTCTCAACGTTCCAGCCTGGCGTTCCTGGTCATCACGATGTTGACCTTCCTGGCTGCGTCCAGCGCGCCAACGCCGTTGTATCAGGTGTATCAGGACAACCTGCATTTCTCCGCAGCAATGCTGACGGTGATCTTCGGGGTATACGCCGTGAGCTTGCTGGCGGCGCTGTTGACCGTCGGTTCGCTGTCGGACCACGTGGGGCGCAAGCCGGTGATTTTCGCCGCGCTGCTGCTGAATATTGTGGCGATGCTCCTGTTTATCAATGCTGACAGCACCGCCTACCTGATTGCCGCCCGGGCGCTGCAAGGTTTCGCCACGGGCACGGCAACCGCGGTGCTGGCGGCGACGCTGCTGGACACCGACCGCCTGCGCGGGCCGATGCTCAATAGCCTCGCGCCGCTGTTGGGCATGGCCTGCGGTGCCTTGGGCAGTGGCTTGCTGGTGGAATACGCGCCACGCCCGACCCAATTGATCTACTTCACGCTGCTGGGCCTGATGGTGCTGCAGGCGCTTTATGTGTGGCGCTTGCCGGAAACCGTCAGCCGCCTGCCGGGTGCCTTGAGGTCGCTGGCGCCCACCCTGCATGTCCCCGCGCAGGCGCGTCGGGCCTTGTGGCTGGCGATGCCGCTGAATGTGGCGGTGTGGGCGCTGGGCGGGTTCTTTTCATCCCTGGCGCCTTCTCTGGTGCGGGCGGCAACTGGCTCGACCTCGCATTTGATCGGCGGCGGCCTGGTTGCAGTCGTGACCTTGAGCGGTGCGGTGATGATTTACAGCCTGCGCGAGCACCCGGCAGACAAGGTCATGCGTCTCTCCGCGGTCCTGCTGGCGGTGGGCGTGGCGTTGTTGCTGGTTGCGGTGCAGAGCGCCAGCCTGTGGCTGTTCTTTGTTGCCAGCGTGATTGCAGGCTTCGGTTTCGGCGGCGGGTTCATGGGCAGTGTGCGCAGTATCGTCAGCCTGGCGTTACCCCATGAGCGGGCCGGGCTGATGTCGGCTTTTTATGTGCTGAGCTACCTGGCGTTCTGCGTGCCGGCCCTGCTGGCGGGCAACCTGAGCCGCGTGTTTGGCCTGATCGCTACCACCGATGGTTATGGCGCAGTGCTCATCGTATTGGCGCTCGGCGCGCTGGCAGGCTTGCTGATCCAGGGGGCGGCGCGAGCCAAGGCAACGGTTTAGCTCGAGTGTCTATATTGGCAAAGTAGATAACAGATAGAGATATTACCCGTTATATAGATATTCAATCCGGTTCTATGATGGTCTCAACCTCATGCGAGGAAGAGGATTGCCATCATGACCTGCTCAACTGCCATTACCTACAAACCCTTCAGTCACCTGGCCCGTCCACGGGAAGTGATTCGCCAGTTCACGCCCAACTGGTTTGCCGCCACCATGGGCACCGGCGTGCTGGCCCTTGCGCTGGCCCAAGTGCCGACCCGCTTGCCCGGCTTGCACACCATTGCCGAAGGGCTGTGGATGTTCACCGTCGGCCTGTTCGTGCTGTTCAGCGTGTTGTACGCGGCCCGCTGGCTGATGTTTTTCCACGAGGCGCGGCGGATTTTCGGGCACTCCACCGTCTCGATGTTCTTTGGCACCATCCCCATGGGCCTGGCGACGATTATCAATGGCTTGCTGCTGTTTGGGCTGCCGCGCTGGGGCGCCGATGTGGTGCCGTTGGCCGAAGCCTTATGGTGGCTGGACGTGGCGATGGCCCTGGCCTGCGGCGTGCTGATCCCATTCATGATGTTCACGCGTCAGCAGCACAGCATCGATCAGATGACCGCCGTGTGGCTGTTGCCGGTGGTCGCCGCTGAAGTCGCTGCCGCCAGCGGTGGCCTGCTGGCGCCGCACCTGGCCGACGCTCACTCGCAACTGGTGATGCTGGTGACCAGCTATGTGCTGTGGGCGTTTTCCCTGCCGGTAGCCTTCAGCATCCTGACCATCCTGATGCTGCGCATGGCCTTGCACAAACTGCCTCACGCCAACATGGCCGCGTCCAGCTGGCTGGCCCTCGGCCCTATCGGCACCGGTGCATTGGGCATGTTACTGCTGGGTGGCGACGCACCGGCGATCTTCGCGGCCAACGGTTTGCCAGGCGCCGGGGAGATGGCCAACGACCTCGGCCTGGTGGCCGGCATTACCCTGTGGGGCTTTGGCCTGTGGTGGATGCTGATCGCCGTGTTGATCACCCTGCGTTACCTGCGCGCCGGCATTCCGTTCAACCTGGGCTGGTGGGGTTTTACCTTCCCGCTGGGGGTTTATGCCTTGGCCACACTGAAGCTTGCGAGCCTGCTGCACCTGGGGTTCTTCAGTGTGTTCGGGTGCGTGCTGGTGGTGGCGTTGGCGCTGATGTGGCTGATCGTTGCCACGCGCACCGTGCATGGCGCCTACAAAGGTGAGCTTTTTGTATCGCCATGCATTGCAGGACTAGGGAATAAGTAAGCGGGATTAGGTAAAGTCGTGGCCTGTCTTTTTATAAAAAACCGGCAATCAAGCCTACCAGGCCACGCAGGAACACGGACGATGAGCCACCCCTCACAATTTACCTTGCTGCGCACACGGCGTTTCCTGCCGTTTTTCATCACCCAGTTGCTGGGCGCCTTCAACGACAACATCTTCAAGCAATCACTGATCCTGGCCATTCTCTACAAGCTCACCATCGACGGTGACCGCTCGATCTGGGTCAATCTGTGCGCGTTGTTGTTTATCCTGCCGTTCTTCCTGTTCTCGGCGCTGGCCGGGCAATTCGGCGAGAAATTCAACAAGGACGCGTTGATCCGCGCCATCAAGATCGGTGAGATCGTGATCATGAGCGTCGGCGCCACCGGGTTCCTGTTCAATCACCTGGAGCTGATGCTACTGGCGCTGTTTGCCATGGGCACGCACTCGGCGCTGTTCGGGCCGGTGAAGTATTCGATCATGCCCCAGGCCCTGCACGACGATGAATTGGTGGGCGGTAACGGTCTGGTGGAAATGGGCACGTTTCTGGCGATCCTGGCCGGCACCATTGGCGCCGGGATCATGATGTCTTCGACCCATTACGCACCGATCGTGGCCGTGGCAATTGTCGGTGTGGCAGTGCTGGGTTACTTGGCCAGCCGCAGCATTCCGCGCGCGGCGGCGTCTACCCCAGGACTGCGCCTGAACTGGAACATATTCAGCGAATCGTGGGCCACCCTGCGCCTTGGCCTGGGGCAGACCCCGGCGGTGTCACGTTCGATAGTCGGCAACTCGTGGTTCTGGTTTGTCGGCGCGATCTACCTGACGCAGATCCCGGCCTACGCCAAGGAGTGGTTGTACGGCGACGAAACTGTGGTGACCTTGATCCTCACGGTGTTCTCGGTCGGTATCGCCCTGGGCTCGATGCTCTGTGAAAAGCTCTCCGGGCGTAAGGTGGAAATCGGCCTGGTGCCCTTTGGCTCATTTGGCCTGACAGTGTTCGGGCTGCTGCTGTGGTGGCACTCCGGCGGCTTCCCGCAGAGTGCTCAGGAACATGAC
The DNA here is from genome assembly GCF_044875395.1 of Pseudomonas sp. HT11. Lineage (NCBI taxonomy): Bacteria > Pseudomonadati > Pseudomonadota > Gammaproteobacteria > Pseudomonadales > Pseudomonadaceae > Pseudomonas > Pseudomonas sp. HT11. The sequence continues at coordinate 2,025,520 of NZ_CP173217.1, forward strand.
TGGCTCGGCGTACTCGGCTACGGCCAGGCCTGGTGGGTGTTGTTCGATATCCTCGGCCTGGGCGTGTTCGGCGGCTTCTATATCGTGCCGCTGTATGCGCTGATCCAGTCGCGTACCGCCGAAAACGAGCGTGCGCGGGTGATCGCGGCCAACAACATTCTCAATGCGCTGTTCATGGTGGTGTCGGCCATCGTGTCGATCCTGCTGTTGAGCGTGGCCAAGCTGTCGATTCCCGAATTGTTCCTGGTGGTGTCGCTGCTCAATATCGCGGTCAACACCTACATCTTCAGAATCGTCCCCGAGTTCACCATGCGTTTCATGATCTGGCTGCTCAGCCATTCCATGTACCGCGTGGAGCACCGCAACCTCGAGCTGATTCCGGATGAGGGCGCGGCGTTGCTGGTGTGCAACCACGTGTCGTTTGTCGATGCGCTGTTGATCGGCGGTGCCGTGCGTCGGCCGATTCGCTTTGTCATGTACTACAAAATCTACCGTTTGCCGGTGCTCAATTTTATCTTCCGCACTGCGGGGGCGATTCCGATTGCCGGGCGTCACGAGGATATCCAGATCTACGAAAAGGCCTTCGCGCGGATTGCTCAGTACTTGAAGGAGGGCGAGTTGGTGTGCATTTTTCCGGAAGGCAAGCTCACCGGGGACGGTGAGATGAATGAGTTCCGCGGGGGCGTGACGCGCATTCTGGAAGAGACGCCGGTGCCGGTGATTCCCATGGCGTTGCAGGGCTTGTGGGGGAGTTTTTTCAGTCGCGATCCGAACAAGGGGTTCTTTCACCGGATCTGGTCGCGGGTGGTGCTGGTGGCGGGTGAGCCGGTGACGGTCGAGGCGGCGACGCCTGCGCAGTTGCAGGAACGGGTGGGGGTGTTGCGCGGGAGTGTCAGGTAGGCATTTACTGGCTGTTCGGGCCTCTTCGCGAGCAAGCCCGCTCCTACAGTTGACCGAGTTGTTCAAGCGAACGCGGTTTAATGTGGGGGCTGGCTTGCCTGCGATAGCGACAGTGAATTAGGCGCTAATCTTAAGGCCAATCAGCCCGCAGATAATCAACGCCACACTGGCCAACCGGAACAGCGCCATGGACTCGCCAAACAGGATGATCCCGGCGATCACCGTGCCCACCGCGCCGACACCGGTCCAGATGGCATAGGCGGTGCCCAGCGGCAGTTCTTTCATTGCAAGGCCCAGCAGGCCGAGGCTGATGGCCATGGCGGCAATCGTCAGGGCGGTGGGCAATGGCTTGCTGAAACCATCGGTGTACTTCAAGCCGACTGCCCAGCCCACTTCAAACAGCCCGGCAAAAAACAGGATGATCCAGGACATGATGACCTCTCTTCTAAAAGTGGGGTCGTCCCCTGGAATAGCGCTCGACAGCGTCGCGGGGTCGTCCCCGCGAAGCTCGGTAGAGTGCCCAATATCGATCTGGTGATCAAGTTTGCGGCGTGTTTTCCAGTACGCGGCGGTCTTCCTTTTCGCTCATGCGGCGGAAGTAAGTCGACAGCAACGCCCCGGAAATATTGTGCCAGACGCTGAACAGCGCACTGGGTACCGCCGCCAATGGCGAAAAATGCGCACTGGCCAACGCGGCGCCCAGCCCGGAGTTCTGCATGCCGACTTCCAGTGCCAGCGACTTGCGCTGGGCCAGTGGCAGTTTGAATAACCGGCCGGTGAAGTAACCCAGCAAGTAGCCGAAGCTGTTGTGCAGCATCACCACGGCCATGATCAACAGGCCCGATTCGGCGATCTTGGCCTGACTCGCCGCCACCACGGCCGCAACGATGATCACGATGCTCACCACCGACACCAATGGCAGCACGTCCAGCGCATGGCGCACGCGTTCGCCGAGCACCCGTTGCGCGACCACGCCGAGCACGATCGGCAGCAGCACCACTTGCAGGATCGACCAGAACAACTCCATGAACGACACCGGCAGCCAGGCTGATGCCAGCAGCCAGATCAGCGCCGGCGTCAGCAGTGGGGCGAGAAGGGTGGTAACGGCGGCAATCGCCACCGACAACGCCAGGTCACCACGGGCCAGCCAGGTCATCACGTTGGACGAGGTGCCGCTTGGGCAGCACCCGACGAGGATCACGCCGACGGCAATTTCCGCCGGCAGGTGGAAGGCCTGGCACAGCAACCACGCCACGCCCGGCATGATCACAAAGTGCGCGACCACGCCCAGGGCCACACGCCACGGGTGGCGGGCAACCTCGGCGAAATCTTCAAGTTTCAAGGTCAGCCCCATGCCAAACATCACCAGGCCCAGCAGCGGCACAATGGCGCCTTTCAGGCCAATGAACCAGCCGGGCTCGAGGAAGGCGAGCACCGCGAAAATCAACACCCAGTAGGCGAAGGTATTGCCGACGAAGCGGCTCAAGGCGGCGAGTGCGCGCATGGGGATGTCCTTGTTATTAGAGTGTTCGGGAGAGCAGCGCGATCAAATGTGGGAGCTGGCTTGCCTGGGATGCAGGCACCTCGGTTTGTCAGTAACACCCAGGTGATGCTATCGCAGGCAAGCCAGCTCCCACATTGACCGTGCCCGCATAAGGCCTGTGTTGCGTTTAGATGCCTTGTGGGGTTTCTTCGCCGCCCAGCGCTTCGATCAATGCAGGCAGGAACTCGCCGAACGTCAGCATCATCAGGGTGAAGCTGGCGTCCAGTTGGCCCAGGGCTTCGTCGCCGCCGTCCTGTTCGGCCTGGTCTTGCAGCAGGTCTTCGAACTTCAGGCGCTTGACGGTCATCTTGTCGTCGAGCATGAAGGACAACTTGTCCTGCCAGGCCAGTGACAGTTGGGTCACGACTTTGCCGGTGGTCAAGTGCAGCTGGATTTCTTCACCGGTCAGGTCCTGGCGCTTGCAGCGCACAATGCCGCCGTCTTCATGGGTGTCGCGCAGTTCGCATTCGTCGAGGACGAAGAAGTCATCGGCCGGTTTCTGCGTGGTGACCCAGTCGGTCATGATCGCGGTTGGCGCGGTTTTTACCGTGAGCGGGCGAACGGGCAGGGTGCCGATCACTTCACGCAGGGTCGACAGTAGGTCTTCGGCGCGCTTGGGGCTCGCTGAGTTGACCAGGATCAGGCCTTGCTTCGGCGCGATGGCGGCGAAGGTCGACGAGCGACGGATAAAGGCGCGCGGCAGGAAGGCCTGGATGATTTCATCCTTGATCTGGTCGCGCTCCTTTTTGTAGACCTTGCGCATTTGCTCGGCTTCGATCTCTTCGACTTTCTCTTTGACTGCGTCGCGCACCACGCTACCCGGCAGGATGCGTTCTTCCTTGCGCGCGGCGATCAGCAGGAAGTCACCGCTGACGTGAACCAGGGGAGCGTCTTCACCTTTACCAAAAGGGACGACGAAACCGTAAGTGGTCAACTCCTGGCTTGCACAAGGGCGCGCCAGTTTGGTGGCCATGGCCGCTTCCAACGCCTCGGCATCAACAGGCAGATCTTGGGTCAGGCGATAGATAAGCAGGTTCTTGAACCACATGGGGTGAGTCTCTCCTTTATACAAAGGGGGGCATTATTCTCTTGATAGCGCTCGAGGCCAACCCTGCCTAAGCCATTGGAAGGGCTGAAAAAAAAGATTTAAGAAAGTGCTTGCCAGACCTAGGGTCGCTCCGTAGAATGCGCGCCACACCGAAACGAAGGGTGATTAGCTCAGCTGGGAGAGCATCTGCCTTACAAGCAGAGGGTCGGCGGTTCGATCCCGTCATCACCCACCATTCGCTTCATGTGTTACGCGCAGCGGTAGTTCAGTCGGTTAGAATACCGGCCTGTCACGCCGGGGGTCGCGGGTTCGAGTCCCGTCCGCTGCGCCATATTCGGTAACCTGGAACGCTGAACGCCAGGTCACCACGGAAAGCCCGCTCATTGAGCGGGCTTTTTGCTGTCTGGGGTGTGCGAAACCTCAAAAAACGCCGCCGATCATTTCCGATGATCGGCGGCGTTTTTTATTGGCCGGTTAGAAATTCCAGCGCATGCCACCGCCGACGGTCAACTTGTCCAAGTTGGCCTTGAGTTTGTAGGTGGAGATTTTTGCGTCCTGGTCATTACGCACGATCTTGTGCGTATAGCCGGCCTGCAACTGCCAGCCGGCGCAAGGTCGCCAGTTGTTTCCAGTTCATAACCGTTGGTCACCGCCTTGGTGCCTTTGAAGGCATAGTGGGTCGGGGTCGGCGTCTGGGTGTTGTAATCGTCGTCGGACACCGAGCGATTGTTTTCGTGGATTTCGAAATAGGCCGCGCTGGCGTTCAGGCGTCCGTCGAAGAAATCTGCCTTGAGGCCTAACTCGCAATACACTTGAGTTTGCGGGCCAGAAGCCCGGTTTTGTGGGGCGTGCGCTGCGCTTGAGAAAATATTTCAAATAAAGTGCATTTAAATCAAGACATTGCGAATTTTTGGTGTATGATGCCGCCCACACCGAAAGTGAAGGGTGATTAGCTCAGCTGGGAGAGCATCTGCCTTACAAGCAGAGGGTCGGCGGTTCGATCCCGTCATCACCCACCATTCGCTTCAAAGTGTTACGCGCAGCGGTAGTTCAGTCGGTTAGAATACCGGCCTGTCACGCCGGGGGTCGCGGGTTCGAGTCCCGTCCGCTGCGCCATATTTGCTTCCACTAAGGCCCATTGAGCGCCTGGAAGCCACGGAAATAGCGGCCTTGAGCCGCTTTTTTCGTTTTCTGAATTCCACTGAACTCCACTGAATTCCACTGGAATCCATCTCCAGCCACGGTTTTTAAGTACACATTTAAGTACACCGCTGGCACAGCCTTTTACGATGCCTTACGCATCAATTTTCGTATTGGTCCGTCTACCGCTGAGTTGTATCCCCTCCTTGATGCAAAAGGAGGTGTCTGATGGCGCTGACAGATACAGCGATCAAGCAAGCCAAGCCCGCCAGCAAGCCTTATACGTTAACCGATGGGAATGGCTTATCTATGCAAGTGCCACCGACGGGTTCGAAGCGCTGGCATTTCCGTTTCTATTGGGATGACAAGCAATGGCGTATTTCCCTCGGCATCTATCCAGGCGTCAGTCTCAAGGAGGCTCGCCAGCGGAGGGAGGCGGCAAGTGCGCTGGTGGCCAACAATATCGATCCCCGGCGCCGAGCGGCAGAAAGCCTCTCACGCCGCCAACAACACGTTTGAAGCGGTTGCCTATCGCTGGCATGAGTTCCGAAGTAAAAAGTTGACGAAAAGTAAGGCTTCTTTATGTGTCTTCTTTGGCCGAGGGTCGACAGCTGACCTGCTATTGGATGCGGACATCACGTCGCTCTTTGATGGGCGCTGATATTTCTGGGACACCGGATTGCTGACCGACGGGTGCTCGGGCTAATTTGAACCTCAAAGGGGAATGTGGGTTGTCGACAAGACCTGGCGCAACCCCATGAACGAGCGAATCTGGCGAACCCCGGGCAGGTAAAGCAATTGCTCCGCATGGAGCCGGTTGAAACTGTTGCTGTCCTTGGTGCGCAGCAACATGAAGTAGTCGAACTCCCCTGTCACCACATGGCACTCCATGCAGCCGGACACTTTTTGTGCCGCCGCCTCGAATGCAGCGAAGGATTCCGGTGTGGAGCGGTCCAGTACCACGCCGATCAAGACCACCATCCCCGCATCCAGCGCTTCATTGTCCAGCAGGGCGACGATGCCCTTGATCAGGCCGGCCTGTTTGAGCCGTTCGACGCGCCTGAGGCAGGCCGGTGCACTCAATTTCACCTTCTCTGCAAGCGCCACGTTGGAGATGGAGGCATCTCGCTGCAGGGTCTTGAGAATGGCGCGGTCGGTTCGATCCAGCGGCTGCGGCAACGGGACTGTTTTGCCCTGCTTCACTTGAGTATTTGTTGCGTTCATATGGATTTATACGCAATTAAAGTATGTTTAGTGTTTCCTGTGGAAAATTATGTTTCTTTATCTAATAGAAATTTGCAACACATATTTTTCGAACTCTTCTTAATATTGAACTCATCGAAGCCCCTCTGAAAGAGCCTGGAACGCAGCCTCTTTTGCCTTTCGGTCTGGCGCTTGGATACTCAATAAACAAGGAGCAGAGTCATGAACCTGAATCGTTTTAAACGTTATCCGCTGACCTTCGGTCCTTCTCCCATCACGCCCTTGAAACGCCTCAGCGAACACCTGGGCGGCAAGGTCGAGTTGTATGCCAAACGCGAAGACTGCAACAGTGGCCTGGCCTTTGGCGGCAACAAGACGCGCAAGCTCGAATACCTGATTCCCGAAGCACTCGAACAGGGCTGCGACACCTTGGTGTCCATCGGCGGGATACAGTCGAACCAGACCCGTCAGGTCGCCGCCGTCGCTGCCCATCTGGGCATGAAGTGTGTGCTGGTCCAGGAAAACTGGGTGAACTACTCCGATGCGGTGTATGACCGCGTCGGCAATATCGAGATGTCGCGCATCATGGGTGCGGATGTACGACTGGACGCCGCCGGGTTCGACATTGGCATCCGGCCCAGTTGGGAGAAGGCCATGAACGATGTGGTGGAGCGGGGCGGCAAACCCTTTCCGATCCCTGCGGGGTGTTCCGAACATCCCTACGGCGGCCTTGGGTTTGTCGGCTTTGCCGAGGAGGTACGGGAGCAGGAAAAACAACTGGGGTTCAAGTTCGACTACATCGTGGTCTGCTCCGTGACCGGCAGTACCCAGGCCGGTATGGTCGTCGGTTTCGCCGCGGACGGCCGTTCGAAGAACGTTATCGGCATTGATGCCTCGGCCAAGCCAGAGAAAACCAAGGCACAGATCCTGCGTATCGCCCGGCACACCGCAGAACTGGTGGAATTGGGCCGCGAGATCACCGAAGAGGATGTGGTGCTCGACACACGCTTCGCCTATCCGGAATACGGTTTGCCTAACGACGGTACGCTGGAAGCCATTCGCCTGTGCGGGAGCCTGGAAGGTGTGCTGACCGATCCGGTGTACGAGGGCAAATCCATGCACGGGATGATTGAAATGGTCCGCCGTGGCGAGTTCCCCGAAGGTTCGAAAGTGCTTTACGCGCACCTGGGTGGGGCGCCTGCGCTGAATGCCTATAGCTTCCTGTTCCGCAACGGCTGATTAACGCCAATCACCTGTAGGAGCGAGCTTGTTCACGAAGCGGTGGGGCAGTCGGCATCAATATTGAATGTCACGACCTCATCGTCAGATCGCCATCCGGAGCAAGCGGCTCCTACCAAACCGCCGGGAGTACCGCCATGCATGCGATATCGCAATCTGCAGTCTGGATCAAGCAACCTTCGGCGGATGCCGGAGTGGTCATCGTTACCAGCGCCGCGTTGCCCCAATACATGATCGACAAGCTGCACGTAGCGATAGATGACTGGGACCAGGTGGCTTACCTAGTCATCAAGCAATCCGAGGCGTTGAGGGTCGACTGGTTACGGGCGGGGTCTAACCCGGAGAACTCTGCCGGGGGCGATGCGTGTTTCGTCAGCCAACTGTTGTGCTCCGTCTCCCACGGAAGCTTTTTACTGGATGTCGAAGTTGGCATGGTGTCTGGCCTGACCTGGCTGGGATCCGTCTGCGGCCACCCGCTGCGCGTCGTCGAACTTGGAAAAATAGCCTCATCCACGGCGGCGATGGATCAACAGGTTGAAGAGGTGTTATCGGCGGCCCGCAGCCTGGCGAAAAGCCTGCTGCAGGCGCGGGGCGTGATTTAACCAATGCCCTCGTCAACCCGCCTGTTGCAACAAGAAAGGCAACGCATATGAGCCAAGCTGCCGATTGTCGTAGCCACGCAATGAAGTGGGTCCGCGAGCCTTCAAGTTGCACGCGTATCGTGGTCATCGTGTGCGGACTTGATAGCGACCATATTGATTTGATCCATCAGGGTTTCAGCTGTTTTGACAATGTTGCGCTGATCCATGTCGATACGGTGAACACCGCGCCTGGCAAACGCGTCGAAGTGCGAGTGGCCAAGAGTGACTACTGCTTTGTGGTACTCGGTGAGCTTGATGAGCGTTTATTGCACGACCTTTCCATTGGTCAGTCATGCATCTACCCGATAGCACCCAACGAGGCGGCTGAACGTTCCGTCATTGCGGCAGTAGAACAGGTTAAAAGCCTCGCCCGAGTGAGCCATTCGCACCACCTTGAAGTGGTACCCGACACCAGCAGAAGTTGCCTACGGGCCTGTCTGATACCCTGACCCCGGCGATTCGTAGAGACCCATTACCTCAAACGCTGTCGCCGACAGCCAGAATGGTCGCCACCAACGCCAGGGCGCGAGGCACCAGCGTGTCCAGTTCCAGGTATTCACGATCAGTGTGGACCTTGCCACCCACTGGGCCCAGGCCACACAGGGTTGGAATGCCCAGGCTGGCGGTGAATCCGGAGTCGGCGCAACCGCCGGTGAACTCGCCTTCGACGCTGAAACCCAGCGCCAGCGCTTTTTGCTGGTAGATGTGCAGCAGGCGTTCGCTGTGATGTGCTTCCATCGGTAGAAAGGTTGTCGCTTCCTTGAGGACGGCGCTGGTACCGATCAGTTCTTCTTCTGCGACGATGGCCTGGATTGCGGTGAAGATCTGGTCCCAGTGCTTGAGTTCGATGAAGCGCACGTCCAGCCGGGCGCAGGCGCTAGGCGCGACGGTGTTGCTGGAGGTGCCACCGGATATCAGGCCTACGTTCGTGGTGATGCCTGCCGGGTAATCGGTCAAGGCATGGAGCTTGACGATCTTGCGCGCCAGGGCCTCGATCGCGCTGGCTCCGTCGGCATGGTTGACCCCCGAATGTGCCGCGCGGCCGCTGACTTCGATGATCAGCGTGGCACCGCCCTTGCGTGCGCTGACCACGTTACCGCTGGCCCGGCCGGGCTCGGTATTAAGCACGGCGCGGGCGGCCCGGGCGGCCTTTTCGATATGGGTTCTGGCGCTGCCGGAGCCGATTTCTTCGTCACCGGTGTACAGAACCTGCACCGGATAGGGCAACCGACCGGCGCGCTTGAGTGCCTTGAGGGCGAAGCAATTGAGCACCAGGCCGCCTTTCATGTCGGCGACACCGGGGCCATAGGCGAAATGGGTGTCGCGGCTGTAGCCGCGAGTCGTGGTGGTACCTTTGGGGAAAACCGTGTCGCGATGGCCCAGCAGCAACACCGGCTTTCCAGATTCGCCTGGCACTTCGGCGAGCATTACGTCGCCAAAACCATCGACCGGTATGCGCTTGAGCAGGATGCCGTCGGCTTCCAGTTCAGCCGCGAGCAGCGCGCCCACAGCGTCGACGCCCGCCTTGTCATAGCTGTTGGAGTCGGTGTCGACGATGCGCTGCAGCAGCGTTTCCATGGCTTGGCGCTGGTCAGCCAGCCAGCCCAGCGCCTGTTGTGGGGTGGCGCTCATTGCGCTTGCTCCCGTAACTGATGTTCCTGGGTCAGGCGTGCCGCGTCGTTGCCCAGGTCCCAGAACAGCCCGGCCATGATTTGCAGGCTTTCCTTGACCACCGGTGCCAGCAAGTGCTCGTTCGGCGCATGTTGCGAGCATGCAGGGTACGAGTGCGGCACCCACAATGTTGGCAGGCCGAGCACGTCCGCGAACACGTCGTTGGGCAGCGAGCCGCCGAGGTTTGGCAGCAGCGCAGGCTTTTTGCCGGTGGTCTGTGCCAGGGAGCTGAGCGCCCAACTGACCCACGGGCTTTGCGGATCCAGCCGAGTGGCATGCATCACATCGATGCGGCTTTGCTTGACCTCGACATTGCTGAAACCATGAGCATCCAGGTGGGCACGTACAGCCGGGATAAAGGTCGTGTAGTCGCTGTTCACCACGAAGCGGATATGGCAGTGGGCGTTGGCCTTGCCAGGGATAGCATGCACAGGGGCGTCCGGGTTGCCGGTCTTGAAGGCGATGACGTCGAGGGTGTTCCAGCCGAACACCTTTTCGCTCAGCGAGAGCTGCGGGTTACCCCAGTTGGCGTCGATTTCCGGATCGCCCGGTCCGCCACCGACGTCAATATCGGCCAGTGCCTGCCGCACCGGCTCCGGCAGTGTCTCGGGCATCAGGCCCGCAACTTTCACCCGACCGTGTTCATCGACCATGCTCGCGATGGCATTGGCCAGAATAATGCCGGGGTTGGCCAGCAACCCGCCCCAGTTGCCGGAGTGATGAGCGCCTTCGCGCAAATTGACCACCAGCTCGAAGTTGAATACACCGCGTGAGCCGAGAAAAATCGTCGGGCGTGATGCCGCCAGGCGCGGGCCGTCCGAGGCGATGAAAACATCCGCCGCGAGCTCTTTACTGTGTGCGGCACAGAACGCATTCAAGCCCGGCGAGCCTTCTTCTTCGCCCATTTCCAACAGCAGCTTGACATTGAAACCCAGCTTGCCGTCGCGAGCCTTGAGCGTTTGCTCCAGCGCGGTCAGGTTGATCAGGTGCTGGCCTTTGTTATCCGCTGTGCCGCGGCCGTACCAGCGATCGCCTTCGACCGTGACTTGCCACGGCGACAAGCCTTCACGCCATTGCGCTTCATAGCCGCGCACCACATCACCGTGGCCGTAGCTGAGCACGGTCGGCAGTTCTGGATGTTCAATGCGTGTGGCGATCAGGAAGGGGCCGCGTTCTGCCACCGGGTTGTTATAGACCATGACGCTGAAGCCCATCGCCTCGACATGCGGGGTGATGAAGTCATTGAGGTAGCGAAACAGCTCGGGCTGGCTATCCGCTGCCTGGCTTTCGGTGTGCAAGGCGACGCTACGTTCGAGCAGATTAAAAAAATCGCCGTTGTCGAATTGCTCTGTGGTGTTGCTGATGGCCAGTGAACGACTCATGAGTGGATAAGCTCCAGTGTTTGGGCAGAATTGTCGTGAAGGTGGCAACGCACGTTGCCGCCGATAAGCGGACCATTGGCCGGATAGGCCGTTGTGCAGGGGGCGAAGCAGCTCGGGCAGCGCGGATGAAAGGCGCAACCGGACGGCGGTGACATGGGGTTGGGGAAGGTGCCGTGCAGGCCGATTTCAGGAATGCCCAGGCGCGGATCGGGCGTGAGCACCGAATCCAGCAAGGCGCGGGTATAAGGGTGGCCGGGGTTGGCGAACAACGATTCGCGAGTGCGTTCTTCGACGATGCGCCCCAGATACATCACTGCGACCCGGTCTGCGAGGTGTTCGATGACCGCCAGGTTATGGCTGATCAGCAGATAGGTCAGGCCGAATTCGCGCTTGAGGTCTTGCAGCAGATTGAGGATCTGCGCCTGCACCGACACATCCAGCGCTGATGTGGGCTCGTCGCAGATCAATACATCAGGGCGCATGATCAGCGCCCGTGCAATCGCCACCCGCTGGCGTTGCCCGCCAGACAGCTGGCTCGGGTAGCTGTCGATCACCCGCTTGGGCAGGCCGACCACATCAAGCATCTCTTCGGTCTTCTTGCGTCGCTCGGCGGTGCTGCCGATGTCATGCACGATCAGCGGCAGGGTGACGATTTCGCGCAGGGTCTTGCGTGGGTTCAGCGAGGAGTACGGGTCCTGGAAAATCGGCTGGATATGCCGGGACATTTCCTTGCGATCAGTCGCCGCCAGATGTTTGCCATTGACCAGCACATCGCCGCTGGTAGGCGGCAACAGACCGAGCAACATCTTGGCCAGGGTACTTTTGCCGCAACCGGACTCGCCTACCAGACCCAGGGTCTCGCCACGCATCAGGCGCAGGGAAACGCCGTCCACGGCCTTCAGGGTGGCGGCGGGTTTGAAAAAGCCCTTGTTGATCCGAAACTCGCGGCGGATGTCACACAGCTCTAAAGCGATGTCTTTTTTCATGACCTTGCACGCTCCTGAAGGCGAATCGGTGCCGGGTTCGGTGCGGCGAGCAGGCAGCGCGCCATGTGTCCGTCCTGTTCGACTTCGGGGATGTTTTGCGCGCAGTCCGGTGTCGCCTGGCTGCAACGATTGCGGAACGCACAACCTTGCTGTTCGCCTACCAGACTCGGCACAAGGCCCGGAATCGAACCCAGCGCCTCACCCGGTTTAGTCCGGCCAGGGATTGGAATACTCGCCAGCAGACCGCGGGTGTAAGGATGCTGCGGGTTCTCGAACAGTTGCAGGGCAGGGGCGGTTTCGACGATTTCCCCGGCATACATCACTGCGACCCGATCGGCGATCCGTGCCACCAACCCAAGGTCGTGGGTGATAAAGATCACCGCCAGGCCGAGTTCTTTCTGAATGTCGCGAATCAAGCGCAGGATCTGCGCTTGAATAGTCACGTCCAGTGCCGTGGTTGGCTCATCTGCGATGATCAGGTCCGGTTCGCACATCAACGCCATGGCGATGATTACCCGCTGGCGCAAACCGCCAGACAATTGATGCGGATACTGACGCAAGCGCTCGGTCGCATTGCTGATACCGACTTTCTCCAGCATCTGTGCGGCGCGAGCCAGGGCATCCTTGCGCGACACCTTGCGATGCTGAGTCAGTACTTCGCTGAGCTGATCGCCAATGCTGTAGGCGGGGTTCAGCGAGGTCATCGGTTCCTGGAAGATCATCGCCAGACGGTTGCCGCGCAGGTCGCACATGCGCCGCTCGCTCTGGTTTAGCATGTCGATACCGTCCAGCGTCAGCCGTGACGCGGTGCGTTTGGCCTTGCGTGGCAACAGGTCCATCAGCGCCAGTGAGGTCAGGGATTTGCCGCAGCCGGATTCGCCGACGATGCACAGCATTTCACCGCGCTCGACTTCAAAATTCAGACCGCGCACGGCATGCAGCATGTCATCCGGTGTCGGGCTGTTGCCCATTGGAATGTCCACGCGCAGGTTTTCCACATGGAGTAGTGCCATGTTCGGTACCCTCTTTAGTTACGGCCGTCTATCAGTTACGGCCGTCGGGCAGGATCAGATCGCGCAGGCCGTCGCCGACCAGGTTGATGCCCAGCACCAGAATCATCAGGGCGACGCCGGGAATGGCGATGACCCACGGGGAAAAGAACATGTAGGGTTTGCCTTCAGCGATCATCAAACCCCAGGACGGCGTCGGCGGCTGCACGCCGACCCCGAGGAACGACAGTGCCGACTCCAGCAGGATCGCGTGGGCCATTTCCAGCGTCGCGACGACGATCAGTGCACCGACCAGATTGGGTAGAATTTCACTGACCAGAATGCGCAGGGTCGAGCAGCCAAGCGCCTGGGCCGACGCCACATATTCAGCATCGCGAATCTGTTGCACCGAAGCCCTGACCACCACCGCGAAGCGATCCCATAACAGGCAGCCGAGCAGCACGATGACCACTTTCAGTGAGCCGCCCATCAGCGAGGCCGAGGCCAGTGCGACCATCACGACCGGCATCGCCAGCCGGGTAGTGATCAGGTAGCTGATAAACGCATCGACCTTGCCGCCGTAGTAACCCGCCAACAGCCCCATGACTGTGCCGATAAAGCCGGAAATCAGCGCCGCCGCAATGCCAATGAACAGTGAAATACGTGCGCCGTAGAGCAGTCGCGACAGGTAATCACGGCCCAGCTTGTCGGTGCCAAGGACGTATTCCCAGGTGCCGTGGGCCATCCATACCGGCGGTTTCATGCGCAGCATCACGTCTTGCGCATAAGGGTCGTAAGGTGCCAGCCACGGCGCGAACAGTGCGCCAGCGAAGATGACCAGCAACAACACCGCGCCGATGGCGAAACCACGATGACGAAAGCTCTTGCCAAGTACTCGGCTCAGGCTGCTCGGTGGTGGCAGGTAGTCATTGATCGTGAGGGTAGTGGGGGTGCTCATGTAAGCCTCCTAGCGCACGCGAATGCGCGGGTCGAGCAGTGCGTTGAGCACATCGGCCAGCAAGGTGAGGATGATGTAGATCACCGCAATCAGCAGGACCACGGCCTGTACCACCGGGAAGTCGTCACGGGCGATGGCGTCCCAGGCGAGTTGCCCGATGCCTTGCAGGGAAAACACGGTTTCGATCACCACCGAACCGCCGAGCATGAAGCCGAACTCCACCGCCGCCAGCGCGACTACCGGAATCAAGGCGTTGCGCAGTGCGTGCTTGAACAACACGCGGGCAGGGCGCAGGCCCTTGGCGCGGGCGGTGCGGATGTAGTCGGAACTGAGCACATCAAGCATGCCGGCGCGGGTCAGCCGCATGATTGCCGGAGTCGCGTAGTAGCCCAGGGCAATGGCCGGCATGACGAAGTGCAGCAGGGTCGAGTTGCCGGACACCGGCAGCCACTTGAGCGTCACCGCGAACACCACGATCAACATCAGCGCAAACCAGAAACTTGGCATTGCCTGACCCAGCACCGCAATGCTCAAGGCCAGTCGGTCAACCCAGGTGTCGCGTTTGACCGCGGCCAGCACGCCCAGGGGAATTGCCACCAGCAAGGCGATGCCCAACGCCATGGCGCCCAACCCGAGGGTAATCGGCAAGCGGCTGGCGACGAGGTTGTAGACCGACTCCTGAAAGAAAAATGAATTGCCCAGGTCCAGCCGTAGCAAATCGCCCAGCCAGTTGAAGTACTGGGTCGGTAGCGGTTTGTTCAAACCGTACTGCACGCGGATCTGTTCGATCTGTTCGCTAGTGGCTTCCGGTCCGCCAATGGCAGTGGCCAGGTCGCCGGACAGATGCAAAAGAGAAAAGCTGATCACCGACACGGTAATGGCAACGCAAATAGCGATGCCCAGACGGCGCAGAAGGAATCCAAGCATGGCGAGTTTCCTCATATCTATTGGGTGACATGTGTGAGGACGTGTCTGTGGCAGGGACGAGTCCAGGCGCTACGGCACCTTTGGATCAGTCCGCCAGCTTGCGCATTACTTCCACGTGGACTCGACGAAACGCGGCAGCTCATCCGGGTACGGGGTGAACGCGAGTTCGGAGGTGTAGGCGTAGTTCATCGAGTAGTTGAACAGCGGCGCCCAATAGGCCTGTTCGCTGATGCGCTGCAACGCCTTGCGGTAGTTGTCCTTGCGCACTTGCGGGTCGAGGGCATTGTCGGCGGTCTGCAACCAGCCCTGGACTTGTGGGTCCTTGATGTTGTCGTCCGGGTTGCCCTTGAACCAGGTACCGGCCGACGCCGAGGTATCGAGGATCGAGAACGAGCCCCAGGCCTGAAACGACATGGGTACCTTGCCACCACGTTGCTGATCGCGCAGGGCGGCGTACTTCAAGTAGCGCAGCTTGGCGTTGATGCCCACGGCGCGCAGGTTGCCGATGATGGCTTCGACGTAATCACGGTCGCGATAAGCGAAGATTTCTGTCTCGAAGCCATTTGGGTAACCGGCTTCGGCGAGCAGCGCCTTGGCCTTGGCCGGGTCATAGTTGTAGACCGTGGCTGCGGTAGTATCGCAGCCGAACTGGCCTGGATAACAGGCAACCTGCAGGGGTTTGGCTTCGCCACCCACCAATTGCGTGGCCAGCGCATTGCGGTTGATCGCATGGTTGATGGCCTGACGCACCTTGAGGTTCTTCATCGGCGAGTTTTCAGTGGAGGTGCCCCGAGCATCGAGAATCAGGAAGCCGATGCGCATGGTTTCGCCGCTGGTCACGGTCAGGTTCGGCATGCCTTTGAGGTCGACTGCCTGATCCGGGGTGACACGCCAGGTCCAGTCGACACCATCGGTCATCAGCTCGGCCAGGCGGGTTTCCGCATCCGGGATCACCCGGAACTTGAGGTGGCTGATATGTGGCTGGCCTTGTGGGCTGTCCGGGAAGTAGTCCTTGTTGATCTCCATGGTCACGCCTTCGCCGGCCACCACCGACACGGCTTTATACGGCCCGGTGCCAATTGGCTTGCGACTGAATTCGGCCAGGCCGACCTTCTCGAAATACTGCTTGGGAAACATCGGAACGGCGTTGGACAGGTATTCCAGTGCGGGAGGGAAAGGCTTCTTCAAATGCAGGCGAACGCTGTAGTCACCGGTTTTTTCGGCGCTCTTGATCCAGTCTACGTTTTGCACGGTAACGACTTTCGCTTCGGGCGACACCACGTAGTTGAGGGTGAACACCACGTCGTCGGCGGTGAACGCGTCACCGTTGTGAAATTTGACGCCTTTGCGCAGCTCGAAGTCGATGGTGGTGTCGTCGACCTGTTTCCAGCTGGTGGCCAGCATGGGTTTGTATTCGCCGCTTTTGGGATCGCGGTAGATCAGGTTGTCCCAGATCAGCCGGCCGAGAATCACACCTTCGCGTAAATCGTTGTGATAGGGACTGATGTTTTCAGGCTCGCTGTCGGAAGCGTAAACCAAGGTGTCGTTGGCTTTACCGGCATGAGCCGGAAAACTGATGATGATGCCCATCAGCGCAATACTGCAGGCGAAACCTTTGATGCCCATGCCGTCGTCTCCGTTGGCGAGTGTGGTTGAATCAAAGGGCAGCGAGTCGCAAATGCGTAAGGAGGATGAAAGCTCAGGCAAGGTTTTTTTGGTCTGGACACGAATGTAGGGAAAGGCTATCAATGCCACAAGAATAATATTTCGATACTTCCTTTGCCGAAAAGGCAACCCTTGGAGGCGCCGATGCAACTGTATGGCGTGCAGTCCACAGCACTGCGCTATTTTCTCGAAGTCGCGCGATGCGGGTCGATCAGTGAAGCCTCATTGCGATTGAATGTAGCGGCATCAGCGGTGAGCCGACAAATTTCCAAGCTTGAGGTGGCTCTGGATGCCAGCCTGTTTGAGCGTCGTGCCCGGGGCATGGTGCTCAGTGAGGCGGGGGCGCGATTGGCGGCATATGCGCGCAAGTCGCAGCTTGAGGCTGAGCAGGTGGTGCTGGAAATTACCGAGCTGCATGGCTTGCGCAGGGGCCATGTGCATGTTGCTTGCTCGGAAGGATTTGCACTGGAATACATGCCCAGGAGCATCAGCGCGTTCAGGCGTGAGTATCAGGGCATTCATTTCACATTGGAGGTCTGTGCGCCTGCGCAAGCAACTGAGAAAGTTCGTTCCGGCGAAGCCGATCTGGCGATGACCTTCAGCCTGACGCCGCAAAAGGAAATCAAGGTTGAACATGTCCTGAGCGGGGCGATTTTCGCCGTGGTCTCCAATTCTCATCCCTTGGCCGGGCGTGAAGCGGTCACCCTCGCCGAGTTGCAACCCTGGCCCATTGCGTTACCCAAGGCTGACACCACCATACGGCAGCTGTTTGACATCTGTTGCGGCGTACAGGGGTTGTTGTTCGACCCGGTGTTGACCACCAATTACGTTGCCGCGCTCTACAGCTTCGTCCGCGAAGAAGGCGTTATCAGCCTGGCCAGCGAAATGACCTTGCACAAGCAGGTGGCGGACAAGGCGCTGCAATGCGTGCCGATCCTTGATGAAGGCATGCAGGCACGCCGCATCGAACTGCAGAGCATGGCTGGGCGCAATTTGCCGGCAGCGGTTTCAGCGTTCAGGGATTTTTTGATTGCTGAGCTGGTGAAAGCCAAACGTCGCTGAACACCATCAGTAGGGCGTTGCCGCCGAGTTCAAGGGCAACGCGATTGATGGGTTGGCCGACCGTGGCGATGCGTCCGGTGTTACGTCCCTCATCTGTAGATGACCTGCGCACAGGTCAGTCCAGAAGTTCTGCTCTGTGCGCCAGTGCGGTCATGAGTTGTGAAAGATTGTCGGCAAGGGTGAGGATCTGCTGGCCTTGCACTTCATCCTGTTCGCTGTCGCGTTGCGAGGTCGGGCGCACGCAACTGATGCTACCCACGACTTTGCCGTCGCCATCGAATATGGGCGCCGCCAGGCCGAAGACGTCAGCATCCACTTCGCTGATGCTCAGCACATATCCCTGGCGGCGCAGGCGCTGCAGCGAGCGTCGGAATTGCTCCCACGTCTTACCCAGGTTGCTGGATTCGACATCACTCGGGTTTTCCAGAAATATCCGGCTTTGGTGTCGCGAGCCCATATTGGCCAGAATGACTTTGGAAGTGGCGCCCATGAACAACGGTCTTGGCGAGCCTCGTGAATAGCTCACCTGATTGGACAGATTGCCGGTTTGATGGACGCAGACCACTTGATCCTTGAACGATCGGCACACCAGCCATGCTTGCTCGGCGCCCCACTTTGGAAAGCTGGGCTCGAGTGCATGTGCGGCACGAACCAGCGGATCACTGACGCGCAGTTGGCGATCCCAAGTGATGATTCTCGCGCCCAGAGCGTAGCGCCCGGCCTCGACCTGAAACAGCAAATTGGCCTCGGCCAGTTCACGTACGTAACGGTAGGCGGTGGAGCGTGTGAACCCCAGCGCATTTCCCATCCCATCGACCGTCCAGATTGGATGGCGCTCGGTAAACAGGTCCAGGATTCGCAACATCCGCTCCAGGCTGGAGCCTTTGCTGTCAGCCAGGTGTTCGGTGTTGTCTTCGCAATCAAACGGTTTTTGCATGTCAGCGCTCGTCTACATTACTGGTGCGCAGGATACCAATTCGCTCGATTTCGATTTTGACGATATCACTCGGCTTCATCCAGGCCGGGGCGGCCGGCCGGAATGAACTGGAGGGGAGCACTTTGCCAGGGCTGGCAATAACCGGCAGAAAGCCGATTTCACTCAACCCCAGGCGGGCAGGTCTTTGAGCGCACCAGCGCCCGTTCGCTTTGTGAGCGTG
Source organism: Pseudomonas sp. HT11 (assembly GCF_044875395.1). Lineage (NCBI taxonomy): Bacteria > Pseudomonadati > Pseudomonadota > Gammaproteobacteria > Pseudomonadales > Pseudomonadaceae > Pseudomonas > Pseudomonas sp. HT11. Next base: position 2,044,031 of record NZ_CP173217.1, read on the forward strand.
TTGGTTGTTGCTTGCTTGCGGGGTCCAGTCGCAGCAAGGTAATCGCCGTCAGCGCGATGGCGCCCGGGATCAACGCTGCGATGAGGATCTCTGTCAAAACCCAGCCGGCCGCCAGCATCAAGCCTCCGCAAACAGGCCCTGTAATGGAACCCACGCGCCCGACGCCTAAGGCCCAGCCGATACCTGTGGAGCGTATTTCCTGTGGGTACAACTCGGCGGCTAAAGCGTTAAGACCGGCCTGCGCGCCCTGTACCAGAATGCCCAGCGCCAGCATCGCGGGGAAAAGCGAATAAAGCGAAACCGGCAATTGGCTGAGCGCCAGCACGACCGCCAGGTAGCCCATGAACTCGAGGGTCAGCACATTGACCGAGCCCCAACGGTTCATCAGCCAGCCTTGTATCACTGAGCCGATCACACCTCCCAGGCTGAACAGAATAATCGCGCGGATCCCCATGCTTAGCGGTGCATGGGCTGCCACCAGCAGTGTCGGGATCCAGCTCATGATGAAGTACAAAATCAGCAGGTTCATGGCGTACGGCAGCCAGAGCAACAGCGTGCGACGCCACATGCCGGCGGTGAAAAGACGGCTCAGGGAAGTAGAGGAAGTTGCCTGTTGACGCGGACGGCCAAGGCTGGCGGGCAGTTCAGCGAGATCGGGTGCGAGCCGCTTGATGATAGCGCTCAGGGCAGGGCGGCTGCCGGGCTTGCGACTGAGGAACTCAACCGACTCCGGAAGCCGCCGTGCCACGACGCCGGCGACCAGCAAGGGCAGCGCGCCACCAATCAGGAAAAGGTTTTCCCATCCCCAGGTGGCGAGGAGTTGGTCGACCGTCAAACCTGCCAGCATCGCGCCCAGTGGCATGCCACAGAACAGCAGTGTGACGGCACTGCGCGCATAACGCCGTGGGCTGTATTCAGAGATCAGCGCCACCAGGTTGGGGATCGCGCCGCCAAGACCTATACCGGTCAGGAAGCGCACGACCAGCAATTGCGGAACGCTATTAACAAAAGCGGTCAGTAACGCGAATGTGCCGAACAACAGGATCGACAACACCAGAATCTTCTTGCGCCCCAGGCGGTCCGCCATAGGGGCAAGTAGCAGGGCGCCGAGCATCAAACCCAATAAACCTGCCGCGAACACCGGGGCCAGGGCTTGGGGCGTCACGTTCAAGGTCGAAGCCATGGCCGTTACCAGGAATCCGACGATCTGGGTATCGAACCCGTCAAGCACTGCAACCAGTACGCAGAGGGCGAGCAGCTCCCACTGCAAGCGACTGACAGGCCGGGCGTCCACTACGTCGCAGAGGATATTGCTGGGGGTAGGTGTGTGCATGAACGTACCTCTTATTGTTTTTATTGTCTGGGGCAGGCAGGTGTCCTCGACTACGGCCAAATCTATTACTAAGCAAAAATCCTGTAAAGACAAAATACTGCAAAATCCCAAATTGCAGGAAATATGTATTTTTTATTTGATGGCTCGACCGCGGGCGCCGTTCTTGGCGTGATCTGCCGCATCGGGCTGTTGCCCGAAGAGGGAACGGTGTGGGAGTTGGCCCTGGTTATCGTGCTCTATAAATGCGAGCCAAAATCTTCACTCGGTTTTGAGGCGCCTTGAGGAACAGTGCATTCCTTCGCCCACCCTTTGGGCACTCCATGATGTGGACGAACTTTCTGGGAATGTCCATGGACGCGTAGCTCTGATTGGCGATGCTGCTCACGCCATGCTCCCCCATCAAGGTGCCGACGCAGGGCAGGGACTTGAAGATGCGTGGTTTCTCGCACGCTTACTGGCTGATCCGCAGGTTCAAAGCAGGTCACGAGGGGCGTTGGTGCGGTAACCCAACGACACCAACACGCCTAAAATGAGTGGAATGAACGTAGATCGTGATACCGCAGTTTTCTTCGTTTACACCCAATCTATTTAAGTACCATCTCGTGGTTCGGACCTGCTGGAGTTTGCATTTCCCAGGCCGCAAAAGCGTTCTCATCCGCGCCCGTACTTTTTCTTGTACAAAGTCGTCCTCGATATGCCCAACTGTCGAGCTGTGGCACTTATGTTGCCGCCATTAACCTGCAAAGCACTTTCAATTGCGCGTTGCTGCGTCTGCCTCAGATCCATCGGCGCTTTTGTAGGCGGTGGCGCAACCGACAGTGATAAGCCCTCAAGCATGATCATCATGTCATTGCCTGCAAGGGCACTCGCCAATCGAAGGGTTTGCTCTAACTGACGAATATTTCCCGGCCAGGCCTGTTCTTGCAGTGCCAGCAACGCATCTGGATGCAGTGGTGGGGCGTCGAAACGCTGGCGCAGCCGTTCCACTAATACGGCGAAATCAGTGCGCTCACGCAGCGCCGGTAGGGTAATAGCCAGGCCATTTAGGCGGTAATACAAATCTTCGCGAAACGCCTTGTGAGCGATGCGTTCAGCCAGATTACAGTGGGTGGCGCTGATCAGTCTGACGTCCAAGGGGGTGCGCACGGCGCTACCCAGACGTGATATTTCTCGCTCTTGAAGCACCCGTAGCAAGCGGGTTTGAAGGGCGAACGGCATGTCGCCGATCTCGTCCAGCAGCAAAGTGCCGCCGTTGGCGGCGGCAAGTTGCCCAGCGTAGCCGCCTTTGCGCGCACCGGTGAAGGTGCCTTCGGCATAGCCGAAGAGTTCGGACTCAATCAGGCTTTCCGGAATTGCGGAGCAATTGATCGCAACGAAGGGCGCTTCAGGATGCAAATGCTCGTGCAGCGCACGAGCGAAGACTTCCTTGCCGGTGCCGGTTTCACCCTGCAGCATAATCGGCACGCCAGCGGCGAACGCCTTGTGTGCTTGTGCCAGTTGCCGGTTAACAGTGGGGTCTGTGCCCATAGGGGTCGACAATTGCGGACTTGAGACGATGATCTTGGATTCCGGTAACAGCATCTTGGCGTATAAACGCGAGCCATCCGTGAGGGTTAGCTGTTGGGCGTGCTCCGCGCTGGCGACGGTTCGGGTTTCAAACAACTGCTCGATGTGGCACTCGATTGGGGCGAATTGCTCTAGCCCCAACAGGCGTTGTGCGGCGCGATTGGCGTTACAAATACGCCCTCTGGAGTCGATCGCGATCAGTCCTTGCAACGGGGTGCCCAGCAGACGTCGATCATGCTGGAGAGACAGGATCTGGCAGTTCTTTAGCGTGCCAAATAGCAGATTCTCAGCTGCCATAGCGGCATGGCTCAGTTGCTCCAGGACCGCTGCAATCTGCCGTTCGCCAGTGCCCGTGATATCAAGCCCGCCGATGAAGTCCCCGTTCAAGCCGCGAATGGGGACACTTGCGCAGAATATGTTGCCGAAGTCGTTGAGATAATGCTGGTTGCCAATCAGCACCGTCGGGGCACAGGTGGCAATGGTGCAACTGGGTGCCGTAGTTCCGAGATCCGCCTCCTGGATTCGCCGACCGACCTGCAGCTCGCGTAGAGGTCCATATAACTCAGGCGCCTGCCTGGCGTGGACGATAACCCCTTGCGGGTTGACGCAGAACAATGTCCACGAGGCCCCGCCTATTTGCTGCCATAACCGATCGATCTGAGGCCCGACATACTCAGCCAGTGAACGATCGTTGTCGTTCAGCGGGATCAGGCTCTCAGGGCCCGCTCGCCAATGGTCTGACGGCAGCAGGCCGCTTGCACGTGAGCGGAACCACGATTCGGCTACGACGGGGGGAACCAGACCGACAGGCAAGTCTGCGCCTTCACTGAAACGCCTACGGGCATGGAAAAGGCGTTGCTGGTCGACCAAGGCGTGGGCATCCATTAAAGACACCTCTAATAATTATAGGGATTACTGCTCGGACCACACAGCATAGGCAGGGCCCGCGATAGCCACTGATTTATACCCAACGACCAGCAAGGTCAATATCTGCATAACAATCAGAACACCAACAGCGCACGCAAATTAATACCAACGTCCTCCTGAAAGCCACCGACAGCTCGCACGTCGTGGGTCAATTGCGCGCTAAGTTGGACGGTGCGTCCGACCATCTGTTGAAACTCCATTCGTACCTGCTGAACCTCGGTCTTCTGCCCTGTGTAATCACCGTCCAGATATTGCTTACCGCCGATGCTGGCGCTGTAGCCGAGGGCCATGCGCTGCGTCGGATTAAAGTCATAGCGCAGATTGCTCTGCACCTGGTAGGTGGGGTCCTGTTTGAGCGTTTGATTTCCAGTGCCTGCATTAGCGTTGTGACCATAGGCTACGACATCGCCATACAGCTCCATGCCCAGTTTGCCCCACAGCGGTTCGACCCAGCCCAGCTGCAGGTCGCCTTTGTAACGGTTTTCGCCCAGGTTCAGCGCGTCGTGACGATCGTAGTTGCCCCAAGGCAGGTAGAGCAAAGGTGTAATGCCGAAGTAGCGACCGCTGACGCCGGCCTCTGGCTGGTTAACCAACCAGAAGGTCGCGCCCAAAATAGGGTCGGCCAAGCCACTGGCACTGCCCAACGCATGCCCACCGATACGCGCGTCGTAGACATGTCCAAACGGCAGGAGAATCTGTGGGTCGACCGTGATTCCGCCAATCTCGGTGAAGTGGATCAGGCGCAGGATACTGATATTGGATTTCAGGCTGGTCTGACGACGGCTGTCTCCGGCCCCGTCCGTATCGTAGCGGTCGGAATGACTGTATTGCTGATACCAGGCCGCGACACTGGTGCCAGCGGGAAGGGCTGTATAATCGCCAACATTGACGTCGACTGCCCAGGCGGGGGTGGAACCCAGGGCGAGCGCCATGGCGCCCACGTAAACGCGAGATATAAGTCGCATGTTCGACTACCTTTCTTGTTTTTATTTGCGTGATATGGCCCGGAGCATCACTGCTCCGGGTCAAAAGGTTATGGCGCGATGCGAATGATCGGCTTGAGCGTTATGCCTTTCTCGCTGTCCTCAGCGGCCTGGTTGATCTCGTCGAAGCGGTAGAATTTCACCAACTTGTCGAAGGGAAAGCGCCCCTGCAGATAGAGGTTGACCAGTTCCGGGATGAACTTTTTCGGCACGCTATCGCCTTCGACGATGCCGCGAATGGTCTTGCCACCCAGCAACAGATCATTGACGTCGAACTCGGCGGTGGTGCCTAGCGCTGGTGCGCCAACGACGCCGAGGCTGCCGCGACTGCCGAGTGCATCGACGGCTAGACGCAGCACCGCCGGACGCCCCGTAGACTCCAGGGCAAAATTGACACCGCCGCCCGTGATCTCGCGGATGGCCGCTACCGGGTCAGTGTCCTTGCTATTGATGACATGGGTCGCACCCAACTCCGTGGCCAAGGTCAACCGTGACGGCACTACATCCACGGCAATGATGGTGGTGGCGCCCGCGACCCGTGCAGCGAGTACTGCGCTCAGGCCCACCGCCCCCCCGCCAAACGCGGCGAAGCTGCTGCCGGGGGTGACCTTCAGCGAGTTGATTACCGCTCCGGCCCCGGTCTGGATCCCGCAACCGAGCGGGCCGAGCAATTCAAGCGGTGCTTGGCGACTGACTTTGATCGTGTTGTTTTCACGACTCAGTGCAAAGCTGGCAAACGACGATTGGGCGAAAAAGTGATCGTTCAGACGGGATCCCGCCTCATCCTGCAACGCGCTGCCGCCCTCCGGATCGCCACCACTGAAGTTACGGCCAAAAAACTCCTGGCAGTAGGACATGTGCCCGGCACCGCAAGACAGGCATTGGCCGCAATAGCCGTAGGTGAGCACGACATGGTCGCCCACTTGCAGGCCCTGGACAAGCGGGCCCACGGCCTCGACGATGCCTGAGCCTTCGTGGCCCAGTACCGCCGGTAACGGCACGGGGTAGTACTGGTCGCGGACGATCATATCGGTGTGACACATGCCGGTGGCAACGATTCGTACGAGTACTTCATCGCCTTGCGGTTCCCGAATCCGTGCATTTTCCAGCACGAAAGGCGCACCTTTACCTCGGGTAATGGCAGCTGTGATGGGGCGGTAGACTTGGGTGCTCATTATTTTTGTTCTCCTGGTTTTAAAGCGGATAAGCCGGTGCTTCACCTTTAACGGTGAGCCACTGCCATTGTGTGAACTCTTCCCAATTGGCTGGCCCGCCAATACTGGTCCCGTTGCCGGAGGCGCCCACGCCACCGAACGGATTAACCACTTCGTCGTTTACGGTCTGGTCGTTGATGTGCAGGAGGCCGACTCTAAGCTGCTCGCCTAGCTTCAGCGCACGGCCAACGTTCTGAGAAAGAATGGCGGCCGACAGTCCATACTCGGTGTCATTGGCCAATTCGATGGCCTCGGCATCAGTGTCAAACGGCACGACCACGGCCACAGGGCCGAAAATCTCTTCGTGAAACGCCGGGTTGTCGCGGGTCACACCGCTGAGTACGGTGGGTTTGAAGAACAGTCCCTCCGATGTGCCTCCTGCCGCCAGCGTCGCACCTGCCTGCACGGAGGCATTGACGACATGCAGCGCATGGTCACGTTGCTGATGATTGATCAAAGGCCCCAGATGTACCTGTCCACTGGCGGGGTCGCCAACCACAAGGCTGTTGGCCTTGGCCACCAACTTTTCCAGCAGGCGCTCGTAAATGCCCCGTTGCACCAGCAGGCGGCCCGTCGACATGCAGATTTGCCCCTGATGCAGATAGACGCCCCAGGTGGCATTGGCCAGGGCCAGCTCCAGGTCGGCGTCGTCCAGCACAATAAGGGCGTTTTTTCCGCCCAGTTCCAAGGAGACTTTTTTCAGGTTACGGCCCGCGGCCTCACCGACCTTGCGACCGGCACCGGTGGAGCCGGTGAACTGAATCATCGCCACGTGCGGATCGCTGGTGAGCGCGGCGCCGGCTTCCGCTCCTCCTGGTAAAACGTGCAACAGGCCCATCGGAAGACCTGCCAATTCGAAGATCCGGGCGATGACAAAACCGCCGCATACCGCCGTACGTAAGTCGGGCTTTAGCACCACACCGTTGCCTGTCGCCAGGGCTGGGGCGACCGCGCGGATGGCCAAGTACAAAGGGAAGTTGAACGGCGAAATAACCCCGACCACGCCTAGCGGTCGACGGCGAGCAATGCTTAAACGCCCAGCGCTTGAGGGCAACACCTCGCCTTGGCTTCGAGACGGCATGGCCGCGCTCTCATGGAGCACCTTGATGCTAAGGCTGGTTTCAAACTCCGCCTTGGGCCGCGTGGAACCACTTTCCTGAATCAGCCATTGCACGATGGCCTCAAAATTGTCCTCTGCGGTTTTTGCAGCCCGGCGTAGGACGGCCGAGCGCTCGTCGTAGTGCAATTGGAACCATGCGTTTTGCGCGAGGCTGGCCGCCTGGGCTGATTGCGCCACTTGGCGGGCATCAGCGCAGGCCAGGCTACCGAGCGTGTGGCCCGTCGCCGGTTCCAGCACATCTGCAGAGCTGGCCGTCGTCGTCCAAGTGCCCGTGAACAGCCTGTTATTCCACAGCGCCGCAGGGAGGAAATCACTTTGTAATTCGCTGCTCATATCGAGGGTGCCCTTGTCAGACCTGATTCGTGGGTGTGTGGTCATCTGACAGCAGGGGACGTGCCAAAACGTTACTTAAATCTCAACTTATTGTTTTAAAAGGAGATTGTTAAAATAAGTTTTACGTCTTACCGATCCACTGTTCAGAATCTGGACGCTTCGCTATGGGCAGGCGTCCATTTTCTGAACACTCAAGCCAACTCAGAAATTCCAAGCAATTCCAGGCACGCCTTCAATACGGTCGATTTATCGCCTGCCCGATAACTGACGACGATTGGGGAGCTCACGCCGGCATCCAGCAGCGGTGTGTAACCGATGTCGTCTCGGTGCAGGCGCTGCACCGAGGCAGGCACCAGCGTGATCCCCACGCCCGCGGCCATCAACCCAATTGCAGTCTGTAGCTCGTTGGCCATTTGAGCCAAATGGATGCTTAAGCCGCGCAGGGCAAATACCCCCAAGCACATGGTCGGCATAACTCGGACGGGGGCTGCCGGGATAGAGAATGAAAGGTTCAGCAGCCAATTGCTGAAGGCTCACCGGCGCGCCCAATAGCGCATGTCCGGCGGGCAATGCTGCAACCAGCGGGTCTTGGTGAACCATTTGCTGAGTAATGGACGGAGCATGGAACAGTAAGCGACCGAAGCCGATCCCTAGCCACCGCTTGCTGCCCGATGCGACACGGCGGGTGTCCTCGCACACGCGATCGAGTTGAGCAAGCAACAAGTTGGAGTGCTCCTGAAAAAACGCCCGGCCTCGGTCAATCGCAGGGGCCTGCTGCGGTCGAGTAACGGCACGCCAATCTCGCATTCCAGTTGCTGGATCTGCCGACTCAATGGCGGCTGGGCGATGTGCAGTCCTTCAGCCGCGCGGGTGAAATTCAGGGTGCAGGCCAGCACCCTGAAGTAACGCAAATGGCGCAGTTCTATGATACCTCCAAGGTATGGCGAGAGACTTATTCAATATTGGACGGGCCATTTAGCGGAGGTCAATCTTTGATGAAGAACAAATAGAATGCACACGGAACGCTCATGACTGCTATCACCATCGAACGCTTCGATACCCATATTGTGGTTCGCACCGCTGCTGACCGGCCAGGATGCCAGCGCCAGCGTGCGCGTCGATATCAATCAGGCCTGGAGTGAAGCGGTGGCAGTACGCGCTTGCCATTTGCTGGCCGATGCCGGGGGCGACATTGTCGCGCCATGACCGGGCTGGCAGGGTGCGTCTGAGTGCCCATAGTCCTATTCCGTTGATGGCGGATGAGGCGATTGAGTCAGTGCCCGACAGCTTTGCCTTGGCCCAGATGGGCGCCGCCTCGATCTTTGCCCTGAAGATTGCCACGTATGGCGCGCTTTGCCCGCCGCTGATCATCTTCAAATAAACAGGAATCCACGCCATGCTTTTTCAGGTACGCATGACCGTCAAGCTACCTACCGACATGCCAGTCGAGAAGGTGAATAAGCTCAAGGCGGATGAAAAGCAATTGGCCCACCACCTGCAACGAAAGGGCATCTGGCGCCATCTCTGGCGCATTGCTGGGCTTTACGCCAACGTCAGCATCTTCGACGTTTCGGATAATCAAGCGCTGCACGATACCCTGATGCAGTTGCCGCTTTACCCGTTCATGGAGATCGACGTCACAGCCCTGTGCCGACATCCATCTTCGATCCACACCGACGACCGCTGAGTTCATCCAGTCAGCGACACGTAAATCGACAAAAACAATGAATTGATGAGGGTAAGCACCATGACCGTACGTATTTCCCAAACCGCTGAAGTGCAGCAATTTTTCGAAGGCGCAGCGGGCTTTGATCAACCGGCTGGCAGTCAGCGAATGAAGAACGTGGTTCATCGCGTGCTGAATGACACCATCAGGATCATCGAAGACCTACAGATCACCCCCGAAGAGTTCTGGAAGGCCGTCAATTACCTCAACGATCTTGGCAACCGTCAGGAAGCCGGGTTACTGGTCGCAGGCCTGGGGCTTGAGCATTACCTTGACCTGCTGATGGACGCCGAAGACGCGCAGGCCGGGCATGTCGGCGGCACCCCACGCACCATCGAAGGCCCGCTTTACGTGGCTGGCGCTCCCCTGTCGAAGCACTACGCGCGGCTGGACGATGGCCAGGACCCCGGCACGGTATTGTTCATGACCGGTCAGGTTCGCGGCACCGATGGCGCGCCACTGAGCAACTCCACCGTCGACGTTTGGCACGCCAACACCGGGGGCACGTACTCATACTTCGACCCCTCGCAATCGGAGTTCAACCTGCGCCGTCGCATCCAGACTGACACCGAAGGCCGCTACCGCTTCCAGAGCATCGTGCCGTCCGGCTACGGTTGCCCGCCAGATGGTCCGACCCAGCAATTGCTTGACCAACTGGGGCGCCATGGTCAGCGTCCGGCGCATATTCATTTCTTTATCTCGGCGCCTGGCCATCGTCACCTGACGACGCAGATCAATCTGGCTGGGGACAAATATCTGCACGACGACTTCGCCTACGCGACCCGAGACGAGCTGATCGCCGAGATTCGTTTCACCGAGGATGCCAACGGCCCGCGTGCAGATATCGAATTTGATTTTGTTTTGCAGCCGACCGCCGCGGCGGAAGATGAACGTCGGCATGAACGGGTAAGGGCATTGGAAGTCTGATCAGTCATTGCCGCCCGAGCCTGCGTAGCGTTTGCTGGCGGGGGCTTTGTGGCTTCTATCCGGCCTTGCATAAAAGAATAAGAGAGGCGCAGACATGACCGTGTTATTGACTGAGCGCAGTCAGATTTTCGACCGCGCAGATGCCTATGCAGTGTCCGACTACGTTAACCAGCATGTGGGCAGTCACCATATTCGCCTGCCGCCCAAAGGCCACCCCCGGGCGAGTATCAGCCATCGCAACTTTTCGAGTCTGGACTTGTGTCGCATCAGTTATGGAGCCCCGGTGCAGGTCATCTCAGAGGCGCTGGAGACGATCTATCATTTGCAGATCCTACTTCACGGTCATTGTCGATCGGTGGCCTGGGGAAGGGAGCAGATTTTCCGTGCGGGCGAGGTCTTGCTGATCAATCCGGATGACCCGGTCGATCTGACCTATTCCGCCGACTGCGAGAAATTCATCGTCAAATTGCCTGTCAGGCTGCTCGAAAACGCCTGCCTGGAGCAGCACTGGGTGCTTCCCCAGCAGGGCATTCGTTTTGTTGCCGAGCGCCATCAACTCAGTGCCATGAGTGGCCTTTTACAACTGCTGGGTTTGATTTGCCACGAGGCCGAGAACACAACGCAAGGTGAGGTTCAGGCGCTGTACGAACGGATTGTCGCGAACAAACTGCTGGCGCTATTGGGCAGCAACGTTTTGCGGGTTGTCCCCCGAACTGAAGGCGGCGGCGGATTTGATCGGGTGCGACAGTTCATCGAAGAGCATCTGACCGAGGACATCAGCATCGAACAGCTCATGGTCGTGGCGCGGGTCAGCGAGCGTTCGCTGTATAAATTGTTCGAGCGTCAGGTCGGCCTGTCCCCCAGGGACTACATGCGCCAGTGCAAGCTGGAACGGGTGCATACAGAGCTGCAAATGGCAGCCGCGCGAAGCGTCACCGAAGTTGCGCTTGATTATGGTTTTCTGCATTTGGGGCGCTTCTCTGAAGCCTATCGCAAGCGTTTTGGCGAACTGCCTTCGCAGACCTGGCGGCGCCAGCGTCAGCAGGTTGCGCCAGGCGGATAGTGATTTGCAGTCATCGGATATTGTTGGGGTAGGCGAGCACGTAGGGTGAGGGGGCCTGATACAAGAATAACCGAGGGCCTACCCCATGATCAGCACTCTCGACAGACTCGCCCGTCAACTCAGCGAATCCGTTCAGGAAGATCCCGCTACCGGGGTTTTCCGTTGCCGCCGTGACATCTTCACCGACACCGAACTGTTTGCGTTGGAGATGAAGCATATTTTTGAAAGTGGTTGGGTATACCTGGCGCATGAAAGCCAGGTGCCAGAAATCAACGACTACTTCACCACCTACATCGGTCGTCAGCCCGTCGTTGTCACTCGCGACAAGCAAGGGGCACTGCACGGGCTGGTCAACGCCTGCGCCCACCGCGGCGCTATGCTGTGCCGCCGCAAGCAGGGCAACAAGGGTTCGTTCACCTGCCCGTTCCACGGATGGACCTTCAGCAACGCCGGCAAGCTGCTCAAAGTAAAAGACGCCAAGACCGGTGCCTACCCCGACAGCTTCGATTGCGACGGCTCTCACGACCTCAAACGTCTGGGCCGTTTCGAAAACTATCGAGGCTTTTTGTTTGGCAGCCTCAACGAAGCGGTTCCGGAACTGAGTGATTACTTGGGCGAAACCCGGGTCATCATCGACCAAATGGTCGACCAGGCACCGCAGGGGCTGGAGGTCCTGCGTGGTAGCTCGTCTTATGTATACGACGGTAACTGGAAGCTGCAGATCGAAAACGGTGCAGACGGTTATCACGTCAGCTCAGTGCACTGGAATTACTCGGCAACCATGGGGCGGCGTAATTATGAGGCCCAAGGCACGCGTGCCGTCGATGCCAATGGCTGGTCGAAAAGTCTTGGTGGCGTGTATGCGTTCGAGCATGGCCACATCCTGCTGTGGACCCGCCTGCTTAACCCCGAAGTCCGACCGGTGCATGCCCATCGTGCAGCGCTCGCCGAGCGCCTCGGGCAAGAACGTGCGGATTTCATTGTCGATCAGACCCGCAATCTTTGCCTGTACCCCAATGTCTACCTGATGGATCAGTTCTCCACGCAGATCCGTGTGGTGCGGCCAATCGCTGTAGATAAGACTGAAGTGACGATCTACTGCATGGCGCCCAAGGGCGAGAGCGCTCAGGAGCGCACAACCAGAATTCGCCAGTACGAAGATTTTTTCAATGTCAGTGGCATGGGCACGCCCGACGACCTCGAGGAATTTCGTGCGTGTCAGACCGGCTATCAAGGCGCGACGACCCTGTGGAACGACCTCAGTCGCGGTGCCAAGCAATGGATCGAAGGCGCTGACGACAATGCCCTGGCCATGGGCATGAACCCTCAGCTCAGCGGCGTGAAAACTGAGGACGAAGGCTTATTTGTGCGTCAGCACGCGTACTGGGTGACCAGCCTGCAACGAGCGATCGAGCTGGAAAAACAGGGCCTGATTGCGACTGACAAGGAGGCACTGTCATGAGCATTTCCCGTGAGAGCCTGCTGGCTTTTCTCTACCGCGAAGCGCGTTTGCTGGATGACCGCCAGTGGGACGAATGGCTGGAATGCTACTCGCCAAAGGCCGAGTTCTGGATGCCTGCGTGGGACGATCACGATACGCTAACAGAGGACCCGCAGAGCGAAATCTCGTTGATTTATTACCCCAGCCGCGACGGCCTGGAAGACCGGGTGTTTCGCATCAAGACCGAACGTTCCAGTGCCAGCACCCCAGAGCCGCGCACTGCACATTTCATCACCAACCTCGAAATGCTCGCCGAAGACGCCGGGCATGTGGAACTGCGCTTTAACTGGCAAACCCTCAGCCATCGCTACAAGACCACGGATACGTATTTCGGCACCTCGTTCTATCACCTGGATATCAGCGCGCAACAGCCGCTGATCACGCGCAAGAAGGTGGTACTGAAAAACGATTACATCCATCAGGTCATCGACATCTATCACGTCTGAGGACAGACCCATGAAGTATTCCATAGCGCTCAATTTTGAGGACGGGGTGACCCGTTTCATCGACTGCAAAGTAGGTGAAAAGGTGCTGGACGCGGCCTTTCGGCAGCGCATCAATCTGCCCATGGACTGCTCGGACGGGGTTTGCGGTACCTGCAAATGCCGATGCGAAACCGGCGCCTATGACCTAGGCGACGACTACATCGAGGACGCGCTGAGTGAGGATGAAGCGCAAGAGCGGCAAGTGTTGACCTGCCAGATGGTGCCTCAATCAGACTGCGTTCTCGCCGTGCCGGTCCCTTCCAGCACGTGCAAGACCGGCACCGGCCGCTTCTCTGCCAGCATCACCCGCATTACTCGCCATGCCGATGCAGCGCTGGAAGTCAGTTTTGAACTGGATCAGGCGCCGGTTTTCCTACCCGGCCAATACGTCAACATTGACGTGCCGGGCAGTGGACAGACGCGCTCGTATTCATTCAGCAGTCGCCCGGGAGAAAAACACGCGAGCTTTCTGATCAAGCAAGTGCCCAACGGGCTGATGAGTAGCTGGCTGGAGCGCGCTCGGGAATCCGAGGAAGTCTCAATGACTGGACCATTGGGTAGTTTCTATCTTCGTGAGGTCACTCGACCGCTGCTGTTCCTGGCCGGCGGAACCGGGCTTGCGCCGTTTCTGTCAATGCTCGAAGTGCTCGTCGAACGTGATGAAACTCAGAAGGTATCGCTGATCTATGGCGTGACCCGGGATCAGGATCTGGTGATGGTCGAGGCCCTGAAAGCTCTCACTGAGCGCTTGCCCAATTTCAGCTTCGTCACCTGCGTTGCCGACCCTCAGACCTTCCATCCTCAGCAAGGCTATGTCACCCAGCACATGACCGCTGACATGCTCAACGGTGGCAACGTTGACGCGTATCTCTGCGGACCACCACCGATGGTCGACGCGGTGCGACAGTACTTCAAAGATCAGGGCGTCGTCCCAGCCAACTTCCATTATGAGAAGTTTACGCCCAATGCAATTGTTAGCGGCGACGCCGACCGAGGGCAGTGAAATGAACCCACGTTTCAAAGCAAAAGTTGCGCTAGTGACCGGCGCAGCCCAGGGCATTGGTCGGCGTGTCGCCGAGCGTTTGTTGGAGGAGGGCGCGTTCCTGGTCGCCGTCGACCGTTCTGAACTCGTTCATGAATTGCAGCATGACCGTGCGCTGACCTTGACCGCTGACCTGGAGCGGCACGCAGAATGCGCGCAGGTGATGGCCACGACCAAAGCGCGTTTTGGGCGCATTGATATCCTGATCAACAACGTCGGCGGAACGATCTGGGCCAAACCCTTCGAGCACTACGCCGAGAATGAAATCGAATCCGAAGTGCGCCGCTCTCTGTTCCCCACGTTGTGGTGCTGCCACAGCGCGCTGCCCTACATGCTCGAACAGGGCACCGGCGCCATCGTCAATGTTTCATCAATTGCCACACGGGGCGTGAATCGGGTGCCGTATGGCGCAGCCAAGGGCGGCGTTAACGCACTGACTGCCTGCCTGGCGCTGGAAACTGCCGGCAGTGGCATCCGCGTCAATGCTACCGCACCAGGCGGAACTGAGGCTCCACCGCGCCGTATCCCGCGTAACAACCAACCGCAAAGCGAACAGGAGCGGATCTGGTACCAGCAAATCGTCAATCAAACCATCGACAGCAGTTTGATGAAGCGCTACGGGACCGTTGATGAGCAGGCGGGCGCAATTCTTTTCCTGGCCTCGGACGAGGCTTCCTACATTACGGGCGTGACGTTGCCGGTGGGAGGCGGCGACCTAGGCTGACTCAGCGGTAACATCTGCGGATCTCACATATACAACAAAAATAATGAGACTAACGCCATGAAAACTTATCTACGTACCTGGTTTTGCCGTAATTAAACTTTGCTATGGTTTTTTGGTGTTGTTCTATGCGCGTCACAGGATGTATTTGCTAATAATGGCGTGATGTTGCCCGGCTACGGTTCACTCCCTAGAAGTTTTCAGCGCGGATGAGGGCGTAGCC
Source organism: Pseudomonas sp. HT11 (assembly GCF_044875395.1). Classification (NCBI taxonomy): domain Bacteria; kingdom Pseudomonadati; phylum Pseudomonadota; class Gammaproteobacteria; order Pseudomonadales; family Pseudomonadaceae; genus Pseudomonas; species Pseudomonas sp. HT11. The sequence continues at coordinate 2,059,195 of NZ_CP173217.1, forward strand.
CAGGTAAGCGAACAGGCCCACGGCACATAAGCCGCTGACGACATAAATGAAGGTCAGTGTGAGCACGGTGCAACTCCCCTTGTTGAAGAAGCGGGGGAGGTTATGCGCTTGGGTATCAAGCCCGGGCACTGATTATGAGGGGCGGTATTAAGACGGTATATAGATGGGTTTTGGCTGGACGAACGAAAACAAGGGATAGCCCGGGGGTGGGGTATCCCTTGAAAAACTGGGGTTCTGCTGATTTCAGGGATCAGCTTATTTGGCTTTCTTTTTCTTTTCGCCGCGGGTGGCGAGGTGCTCGAAGCAAAACGCGGCGGTGCCGAAGAGCGCAATCATTGACAGGACGACCATGCCTAAAGTTGAACTTTCCACGATGACTTCCTACGGGTTTTGGGGGTAGGAATTGACGGTAGAGGGTGGGGGGGTAGTTGCTCAATAGGGACGACGAAATCGTTATGGGGAAGTTGGGATTTATACGGGTTCTTTACGGATCGGGGGGGGAGGGTACATATCCGTTGCTGCGGTAACGGCGGCTGGCGGTTCCGCTCTTACAGCGGGTCACTTTTGGCAAACGCCCGGAATGCCGGCCCAGCCAAAAGTAACCAAAAGGTCTTTGCCCCACCGCTCGGTGCCTCGCTTCGGCCAGCGTGGTTGACGGGGCCTGTCAGATCAAAAGCAAAAGCACGGCGGCCTGAAAGCCGACCTGAGTGGTAGAAGCAAAAGCACAGCAACACACTTCTATCTGATGCACAGAGCTCCAAATGTGGGAGCGGGCTTGCCCGCGAATGCTGTGTGTCAGTCAGCTCATGTGTAACTGACCCACCGCCTTCGCGAGCAAGCCCGCTCCCACAAGTTGACCGAGTTCAGCCGCCAGCACCGCACTGCTTTTGCTTTTCTGTGGGAGCTGGCTTGCCTGCGATGCAGACAACTCGGTGTATCAGGCACAACCAGTTGATGCCATCGCAGGCAAGCCAGCTCCCACATTTGATTGAGTTCAGCTTCCAAGATCAGGTCGGCTGTCAGGCCGCCTCGGCTCAGCTTCTACCACTCAGGTCGGCTACTAGGCCGCCGTGCTCTGCTTTTGATCTCAGGCACACCGAAGCCTAAGCGAGGTGCCGAGTGGTGGGGCAAGAGCCCTTTGGTCACTTTGGGGCTTTTCCAACGTGACCCGCCGTAAGGGCGCAACCCATACCCGACACCTCACAAATTACGACTATGCCGATAGTCGCTCACAGCCTCATACACCGCCTTACGCAACCGATTAATACCCCCAATCGGCCGGTGCGCCTCCAGCCCAAACCACGGATTAAACGACTGGTTGTCACAAGCAAGATTCAACGCCGGCGTATCAAAATCCTGCGCCTCAACCCGCACGGTCGCCACGGTCTCATACGGCGCATCGCTCTCCTTCCATTCAATGCTGGTGTCTTCAATCGGCATGAATTTCTGCGGATTCTGCCGCTGAACCTGCAACACAAAACACGCCGGTACACGGTCGGTCGACAGCTGCTGGCTCAAGGCACTGCGCAGAAAGTTCGGCAGGTCCTGGTTCTGCTTGGGCAACACATACTCAGGGCAACTGAGCGGGTCAGGCGCTACGCGAAACTTGGCATTGGCTGCGCCGAACTTGTAGGGCGACACCGAAAAGTAAGTCGTCTGCGTCGGGCTGGCCGGGGCAGGCGACAGTGTGGCCAGCGCGATAAACAAATGGCGCACCTGCCAGCTGCGCGGGTCTGCCTTGGGAAAGAACGCCAGGACCTTCTTGCCGTCGGCCTGGGCGCCGATGTTTTGCGCATACTCCGCCACATCGCTGACAAAGAAATTCGGATGGCTGAACATCACGAAATCCTGTTCGGTGCGCGCCTGCTGATCTGCCATCAACTGTTTGCCCGGAACATCCAGCAACTTGATCGCCATGCCCCGCGCATCGCGGATGCTGTCGAATTGCGGATAAGCATTGCCATTGGACAGGCGCATCAGTGCCTGCCAGGTTTTGCCCGGCTCGGCGAACACGCCTTGGCGCAATGCCGGGTCAAGATCCGCCACTACGCTGACTTGCGCCTTCACGCAGCCGTGAGCCTTGGCATGCGCATCGCGCAGGTAGCGCGTGCCTTCGCGGTGCTGATCGACGATGCGCACGGCCGTCTGAATGATGCCCTGGGTCATGGCCGCTTCACCGGGCGGGATCTGCTCGTCCGGCGACACCGGGCCGCTGTGCTGCCAGGCAAACCAGGCGGCAGCGATCAGCCAGCCCAGCAGCCCCAGGCCCACCAGCCATAACAGGGTTTTACCCAGAAACGCGCCGAGGCGCAGCCACAGACGCGCGAGCATCGAAGATTCCTTGTAGTCAGATCGGATATTCATGGCAACTGTTGCTCCAGCGGGCCGCCCAGTACTTTGAGGTATTCCAGCAGCGCCCAGCGTTCCTGCGGTTGCAGGCCGCGGCCGATCACGCCATTGCCACGTTGGCCGGCGCGAAACTCGTGGCCGCTGTTGTGATTGCCGGTGACTTTGGTATCGAACAGGAAGCCATTCTTGAACGCCTGCGTTTCAAAGCCCAGGTGGCGCGGGTCGTAGGCGAACGTGCCTTTATAGAAAGTGGTGCTGCGCTCGTCCTGAGGCGAGAGCAATTGGTAGATCGTCGGCACCGAGCCGTTATGCAGGAAGGGCGGCGTGGCCCACACGCCGGCCAGTGGCCGCGCTTTGTAGGCACGCACCTCGCGCACGCCGATAGGCAGGCCGAAACCGTCCAGGCCTGGCCGCTCGGCCGGGGTCACGCCGGCGGCGCGGTAGGCGTGGTCTTCGACAAAGGCGGTGACGTAGGCCAGGCCTTGCGCCACCGACATATTGTGCAGGTCCAGCGGCGCGGTCGGCGTGGGGTGCAGTTCGACGTTGAGCCTGGCCAGTTCCGCCGGGTCCCATTGCAGCGCGCTGAGGTCGTAGCGCTGGTCAGCGATGTTGCTGGCGGTGCCGGGGTCGGTGCCGATGTATTCAACGGGGAGCATTTTCAACTGCTGCACCGGGCGGCCATTGACCTGGCTGACGGCGGGCACATGGCAACCGGCGCAGTTCTCGGCGAACAACGCGCGGCCCTGGGCGGCGAGGGGTTTGTCGATGGCGCCGAACAAGTCTTCCGGCCAAGTGGGCGGCTTGAGGCGTTGCAGGGTTTCTTCGATCAGGTTGAGGTCACGCACGCGCACGCTGGAAGGGTAGCGCGCTTCGCCTTGAAGGGGCTGGCCGGCACTGTCGAAGAAGTCCAGTGTCGCGCCGACGCCGAGGGCTTCGCCGATGTTGCGCGCCATGGGTTGCTGGGCCGAACCGTTCCATTGCACCCAGTCGAAGGTCCAGATATCCCACAGGTGCGGGTAGTCCACCGGAGCATTGGCAACGCGGTAATTGTCCGGCGAGATTGCGTCGCCAAAGCTGGCATTGGCGATGCGGCCAAACGCGTCGGTACGGCCCGGGCCTTCTTCGGTGGGGTAGAGGCCGCGGTGGGTGTCATTCCAGGCGACTTTGAGGAACTGGTTGAGCGACCGTTTGAAGTCCTGACGCAGCTGGCCATGTTCGGCGTCGTATCGATCCCCCAGCACTTGGCGGGCAAAGCGCTCGAATTTCCACGGGTTGTAATAGGTGGCGGCCAGGCTGGCCACCAGTGCCTGGCCGAAGCTGCCGCCGCGCAAGGTGGGCACGCTGGAGGGCAGCACGTGCTGGGCCGAGCCGCCATCAATGCGCAGAGCCTGGCCTTTGAAGTGCAGCTCGCCGGTGTGGCAGGCGGCGCAGGTGATATCCAGGTATTCAACTGTGCTGCCGGCATTCTGATGGCGGGCAAAACCGACTGGCAGGTTGCCGGGGTTCTGCGCGGTGGGGACCTGCTTGGGGTCGACCAGAAAACCAAAGCGCGCCAGGTACTCGGGCGTGGCAAAACGCTGTTCGGAGAACGGCAGCTCCAGGGCGGTGAACCATTCGTAGTGCAGGCCTTTCACTTGAGTGCCCTGAGGCGTGAAGTAGTAGGTCTGGCGATCGGCGGCACTCCATTGATCCTGGTAGCGCACTTGCTGCACGGGCACGTAGTCGGGCAGCTTGGGGTTGATGGTGTAATAGAGCACGACGGCCAGCAGCAGGCCGAGGGCGAGCAATATCAGAAGCAAAACACGGGAAAAAATGCGCAAGATAACTATCCTTGTCGAGTTGTCGCGTTGTTATGCCACTACGCCATAGGTGCGGCAAGTGGCCATGAGCCTGGTTGCAGGCAGTCCCGCGATCCGTCGCGGGCCTCCATCATGAATGAAAATGCTTTTAAACACGTGAACTTATCGGAAGTTTCCTGCTCACATGCCGGTAGCCATTGGTCGTGGCCGCCTGATAAGCTCGCGACTTTACTCGAATGCCCTTTTGGCGCACGAACAAGGAAATAGCATGAAACAGCATCGGTTGGCGGCGGCGGTGGCCCTGGTTAGCCTGGTACTTGCGGGTTGTGATTCGCAGACCAGCGTAGAGCTGAAAACCCCGGCGCAGAAAGCTTCCTACGGTATCGGCCTGAACATGGGCAAAAGTCTTGCCCAGGAAGGCATGGATGACCTGGACTCCAAAGCGGTAGCCCAAGGCATCGAAGATGCCGTCGGCAAGAAAGAACAGAAGCTGAAAGACGACGAACTGGTTGAAGCGTTTGCCGCACTGCAGAAGCGTGCAGAAGAACGTATGACCAAAATGAGCGAAGAGTCGGCAGCCGCCGGCAAGAAATTCCTCGAAGAAAACGCCAAGAAAGACGGCGTAGTGACCACTGCTTCCGGTCTGCAGTACAAGATCGTGAAGAAGGCCGACGGCGCTCAGCCTAAGCCGACCGACGTGGTGACTGTTCACTACACCGGCAAGCTCACCAACGGCACGACCTTTGACAGCTCCGTTGATCGCGGTAGCCCGATTGACCTGCCGGTCAGCGGCGTGATCCCGGGTTGGGTTGAAGGCCTGCAACTGATGCACGTTGGCGAGAAGGTCGAGTTGTACATCCCGTCTGACCTGGCCTACGGCGCTCAGAGCCCGAGCCCGGCGATTCCAGCCAACTCCGTGCTGGTATTCGACCTGGAACTGCTGGCCATCAAGGACCCAGCCAAGGCTGAAGCCCCTGACGCACCTGCTGCTCCAGCCGCCAAGAAGTAATCGGCGCCTGAACAGACAACGCCCCGTTTCGACGGGGCGTTGTCGTATCTGGGGCCCGGAAAATCCGCGTGATTCACACCCGACGTAAATTCAAACGAACCCCTGCAAACTGAAACAGTCTGATATAAGACTCGAGCACGGGTAGCCGCACATCAACGCCAAGTCAATGAAATCTTGGGTTTTTTTTATGTGCGCAAAAAACGCCCGATCTGACTGCAAGCCTTGTAGTCCGTGGCTTTCAGCCGATAAAACAGGCTCTGTTCACAAGGTTATCCACAATTTGTGTGGATAACCTTTTATGTCGCCTGGAACTGGAGTGACAGATGAAACCACCGTTCAATTTCACCCGTTTCCTGCCCATGGCCGCGCGTCTGCTTGGCCGTGGGCGTTTGCCAACCCTGCTGTTTGCCGTCGCCGCAAAAGGCTCAAGCCAGGGCAATCGCCTGGGTAAGCTCAAGGATGATCTCAAATTGCTTCAGGCCCTGTGCCTGGCCTACTGGCGCGGCGAATACCGGGCAATCAGCCCCAAGGCGCTGATTTCGGTGGTGGCGGGCTTGATGTACTTCCTCAGCCCGATTGACGCGATCCCGGACTTTATCCCGGTATTTGGCATGCTCGATGACATCGCGGTGCTGGCATGGGTCATGAAGACCCTGGACGGAGAACTGAGCGCCTTTCGCGCCTGGCGTGACGCCCAGCGCCCGGAAAAGCTCGCAGTGGTTGAGCGCTTGCCTGCGACGCCTGCGCTGCTGGCTGAGGAAAACCCGCAAAAAAACTGATCACCCGGCTATCCCCCTGCGACCTTTGTGGCTGTTAGGATTACACTCCTAAGGAAAGAGCTTACTTAGTGAGTGTTGTTATCCTACGGGGCAGTCATGGATATTCAGATAATTTCACGCAATGGCGAACCCGAGTACGCGGTGTTGCCATGGGACCAGTACCAGGCGCTACTAAAAGCCGCCGGTCAGCAACAACCAGCACTCCCTCCTTCTTCTGACGCTCAGGTCGCTCCCGATCAGGCTTTGCGCCCGCTCGCGGACCTGCGCGGCCTGCGTGAAACCCGGGGACTGGCCATCGAAACCCTGGCCCGCACCGTGGGTATCAGCCCCTCGTATCTCGGATTGATTGAAAGTGGTGAACGCCAGCCGGATGCCGCCATTCGCCGCAGCCTGGCCTGGGAATTGGGCGTTGCAGGTTGGAGGGATGAATCTTGAGCCTACGTATCAGCCGTCAACACTGGGATGGACTACTCAACGAACTGGATCAGGCGCGCCGCCAGCGTCACCTGCTGACCTACCGCGCGCTGCTGGAGCGTCTGCAATTTCCCACGCCGGCCATGCAGACCCTGGCCGCCGCCCTTGAGCACCTGGCCGCGCTGGACGCCAAGGCCGAGCAGCCGTTGCGCAGCTCACTGGTGATCAGCCAGGGTGCCAGCCGCCTGCCGCGTACCGGTTTCTTCGAATGCGTGGAGCGCCTGGGGCGTTTCAGCGGGCCGTCCGATGGCGTGGCCGCCGCCTCCTGGCACGCCTCGGAAGTAGTGCGCGTGTTCGAATACGACTACCCGGAGTCTGCCGAGGCCTAAAGCGCCTGGGCCAGCATGTCCATGCTGTCGATCACATGAATGCTGTAGCCCGCCACATCCTTGGCGTGGTGCTTGGCCTGCGAGGCCAGCTCCGCCAACTGGCTGGCATCGAGTTGCCCACAGGCCTGTGGATATAAGTGAACCACGCCGATCGACAGCGACAGCAAGGCGAACTCCTGACGCGCGCCCTGGCGGTTCAATGCCACAAAGCAGCCGGCGTCGAGGTGTTCAGCGCGGTAGAAGCGTCGGCACTGGGTGTGAAAGTCATCCAGCAACTGGTTGAGGCGCTTGCGCCAATCCTGTGGGCCCAGCACCAGCAAAAAATCGTCGCCGCCGATATGCCCGACAAAGTCGCGGCTGGGGTCAACCCGGTCGTTGAGGCATTGCGCCAGGCAGAGCAAGACCTCATCCCCGCGCCCGTAGCCGTAGATATCGTTGAACGGCTTGAAGCTGTCGATATCCACGTAGCAGATCACTGACTCTCTTTGTTGCTGCAACAGCCGCGTCAGGCATTGCTGGATCGGCACGTTGCCCGGCAGCAGCGTCAGCGGGTTGGCGTAACGCGCCTGCTGGATCTTCAGCTCGGTGATCAGCTTGAGCACATCGATCACCCGCCCCAGGCCCAGGTAATCGCCATTGAGCGTGATGATGAAATCCTCTTCAATCCGTTGCCGTGCGCGGCTGGTCAGCAGGCGGCTGACTTGCTGCAGTGATTGGCTCAACTCAACCGCCAAAAAGTCATCGCTCATCAAACGGCTGATGGGCTTGCGCGCGAACAGGTCGGTGGCGAAGGGCTTGAGCAGGGCGTCCGATAACGAATGCCGGTGCACGATGCCGACCGGGTGGCCACGCCCGTCCAGTACCGCCAGCGAATTGAGATTGGCCTGACGACGGAACGACTCCAGCACTTGGGCAGTGGCCGTGTCCTGGTCCACCGCCGGTTGCTCGTTCAGCAGGGCACTGAGGTCGCTGCCTTCTTCGCTCAGGGCGAGGTTGGCGTTGTCCTGCTTGGGCAGCATCAGGCGTGCTTCCTGGGGCGGCTGTTCCTGCGGGCGGCAGAGCAGGTAGCCCTGGACCAGGTCCACGCCCATCTCGGTCAACACCGCCAATTCTTCGGGTAACTCAATACCTTCGGCAATGACCTGTGCCCGCGACGCCCTGGCGATTTGCAGGATGGAACCGACGAACTCACGCTTGAGCGCGTCCTGATGGATGCCGTCGATAAAATGCCGGTCAATCTTCACGTAGTCCGGGCGCAGCTCTGACCACAACCGCAGGCTGGAATAGCCGGCGCCCAGATCATCCAGGGCGATGGCGAAGCCCATGTCGCGGTAATGGTGCAGTGCGGTTTGCAGCAGATCGAAGTCGTCGGTAGGGGTCTGCTCGGTGAGTTCGATCACCACTTGGCTGGGGGGAATGCCGACGTCGCGCAGCAGTTGCAAGGTGCGCCCCGGTTGATGCGCGGTCTCCATCAAGGATTCCGGCGAGATATTCAGGAACAGCTTGCCTGGCAGTTTCTGTTCGCTGAACCGTCGACACGCGCTTTCGCGGCAGGCCATTTCCAGTTCACTGAGGCGCCCGATATGCCTGGCCACGGAAAACAGCGCGACCGGGGAGTGCAATGGGCTATTGGAGGGGCCACGGCTGAGGGCTTCGTAGCCGAGGATGCGCCGTTCGGACAGGCAAATGATCGGTTGGAACAGGCTGTGCAAACTGCCTTGAGCCAGGATAGAGCCCAATGCATTCAGCTGTTCGGTCATGGTCATGGCGATCTCGATCGAAAAAAAAGGACCGCGGGCTTGGCGCCTGCGGTCCTTCATTTCACGACAGAATGATGTCTATATGATGACACTCCGAGGAGCGTTCACATTAAACTGCCATCATTTACTGCTTGGCCACCTGCTTGCTGATCTTCAGGTAGTCGAGCAGGATCCGGCCTGTTTCAGACAGGTAGGCGTCGTCTTCCGGCTTGGTTTTTTCCGGCTCGGTCGGCAGCGCATCTTCATCTTCTTTCTTCAGTTCCTTGAGCGGGTCTTCGCCTTTGGCCTTGCGGCGGGCGTTTTCCAGTACCAGTTGCTGATTTTCGATGCTGGTGTGCTGCGCACGGCGATCGGCTTCGTTGAGGCTGACGGTTTTCTCTTCCATCAGCTTCTTGGCCAGGGCCAGTTTGTCGCGGATGAACACAAACTCGGCATCCTTGGCGGAGCGCGCGTCATGGTCAGCCTTCAACTGCGTCAGGAACGGTTTGAACGGGTCCGACGCCGGCTTGATCGCAGGGCGGATGGTGTCCCACGGCATGGCTTCAGGCAGGGCGCTCTCGCCGATTTCCTTGGTGTCGATGATCGACGGGAAGTCGACATCCGGCAGCACGCCCTGATGCTGGGTGCTCTGCCCGGAAACCCGGTAGAACTTGGCCAGGGTCAGTTTCAGCTCGCCATGGTTGAGCGGCTGAATGGTCTGCACGGTGCCTTTACCGAAGGTCTGGCCGCCGATGATCAGCGCACGGTGGTAGTCCTGCATCGCGCCGGCGAAAATCTCCGAGGCCGAAGCCGAGAGACGGTTGACCAGCAGCGCCATCGGCCCTTTGTAGAAGGCACCCGGGTTCTCGTCTTCAAGCACGTCGACACGGCCGTCAGCGTTGCGTACCAACACGGTCGGGCCTTTGTCGATAAACAGGCTGGTCAGCTCGGTGGCTTCCTGCAGGGAACCGCCGCCGTTGTTGCGCAGATCGATCACTACGCCGTCGACTTTGTCCTTCTGCAGCTCGGTCAGGATTTTCTTCACGTCGCGGGTGGTGGACTTGTAGTCCGGATCACCGGCACGGAACGCTTTGAAGTCCAGGTAGAAGGCCGGGATCACAATCACGCCGAGCTTGTAATCCTTGCCATCCTGCTTGAGGTTCAGGATCTGCTTCTGCACGGCCTGGTCTTCAAGCTTCACCGCTTCACGGGTGATGGACACGATCTTGCTGGTCTGGTCGTTCGGCGCATTGGTGTGCGGAATCACTTCCAGGCGCACCACGCTGCCTTTCGGCCCGCGGATCAGCTTGACCACTTCGTCCAGACGCCAGCCGACCACGTCGACCATCTCTTTGTCAGCCTGGGCCACGCCGATGATCTTGTCGGCCGGGGCGACCTGCTTGGTCTTGTCTGCCGGACCTGCCGGCACCAGACGCACGATCTTGACCTGGTCATTGTCGCTTTGCAGGACGGCACCGATGCCCTCCAGCGACAGACTCATGTTGATATCAAAGTTTTCCGCATTATCTGGCGACAGATAATTGGTGTGCGGGTCGTAGGACATTGCGAAGGTGTTGATGTAGGCCTGGAAGATATCTTCGGCACGGGTCTGGTCCAGACGTGCCAGCTGATTCTTGTAGCGCTTGGTCAACAGCTCTTGAATGGCCTTGGGCTCTTTGCCGGCGATCTTCAAGCGCAGCACTTCGTCCTTGACGCGTTTGCGCCACAGGTCGTCAAGGGCGGCACTGCTGGTCAGCCAAGGCGCGTCCTTGCGATCCACCAGAAGGGTTTCCTTCTGGGTAAAGTCGAGCTTGTCGACACCTTTGTCCAGCTCAGCCAGGGCGAAGTCCAGACGCGCTTTGACGCGGTCCAGGTAACGCTTGTAGATGGTGAAGCCGGGCTGCAGGTCGCCGCTTTTGAGGAAGTCGTCGAACTGGGTCTTCCACTTGTCGAACTCAGCGATATCGCTGGCCAGGAAGTAGCTGCGCGACGGATCCAGCAGCTTGAGGTAGCTGTCGTAGATGATCACCGAGCGCGCGTCGTCCAGCGGCGGCTTGCTGTAGTGATGACGCTTGAGCAACTCGACGACGTTAAGGCTTGCAATCACCTCATCGCGATCAGGCTGAAGGTTGTCCCAGCTGTTGGCTGCGAACGTATTGGTCGACATCGACGCGAAGCCGAGACCAATGAAAAAAGCGAGGGCGGTGCTGGGGAACAGATGCTTCATGCTGATTCGACGCGGGGGCAATTGATAACGCATATTAGGCCGTCTTTGAGGGAGCCGGTTCCATATGATCCGGTCGCATAATGCAAAAAGCCCGGCGCTATAGCTACGGGCTCAGTCCAGACTCACTATGGAGGCACTGTGAAAGCATTGCAAGGCGTTGAAGGTCATGTGGAGTGGCTGACAGAACCCAGCCCTACCTGCGATGTAGGCCAAGTTCGCATTCGTGTGGCGGCTGCGGGCCTTAATCGCGCCGATTTATTACAGCGCGCCGGGCTCTATCCGCCGCCGCCTGGTGCCAGCCACGTGCTGGGTCTTGAGTGCTCCGGGGTCATCAGTGAGGTCGGGCCGGGGTCGTCCTGGCAGGTCGGTGACCGCGTCTGCGCATTGCTCGCCGGTGGCGGCATGGCCGAAGAAGTGGTGGTGGACGCGCGCCACGTCCTGCCGGTGCCGGAAGGCTTGTCGCTGACCGAAGCGGCGGCATTGCCTGAGGTGTACAGCACCGCGTGGCTGAATCTGTTCCAGCTGGCGGGCCTCAAGCCCGGCGAAAAAGTCTTGCTGCATGCTGGCGCCAGTGGCGTGGGCTCGGCGGCGATCCAGCTGTGCAAGGCGTTTGGCAGCCCGTGCTGGGTCAGCGTCGGCTCGGCGCAGCGCCTGGCGTACTGCGAGGCACTCGGTGCCCAGGGCGGCGTGGTACGTACTGACGGCATTGAAGGGCTAAGCGATTTCGGGCCGTTCGATGTGATCCTTGACCCGGTGGGTGGCAACTACGCCGCGCTGGACCTCAAGCTGCTGGCCCTGGACGGCCGTTGGGTATTGATCGGCCTGATGGGCGGGCGCGACGCGCAGCTCGACCTGGCGCAGGTGCTGGGCAAGCGCATTCAGTTGCTCGGCTCGACCCTGCGCAGCCGCAGCGATCAGTTCAAGGCAGACTTGTTCAGTGACTTGAGCCAGCATGTATGGCCGCTTTTTGCCGAGGGACGCCTGAGCCCGCAACTGGCCAAGACCTTCCCGATCAAGGATGCCGAGGCGGCGTTCGCTGAGTTGGCGAGCAATCAGATTTCGGGGAAATTGGTGTTGGTGATTGACGAGACGTTGGCCTGATCTCAAGTTGAAATGCAGTGAGTGTGGGAGCTGGCTTGCCTGCGATAGCGGTGCCTCAGTGAAGAATGTTTCATCTGGTACACCGCTATCGCAGGCAAGCCAGCTCCCACCGTTGATTGCATTTCAATTAAATAGAGTCACACCCAGTGATGAATCGGCCAACCGGCCTTTTGCGCATGTTCACGCAACACCGGATCCGGATTCACCACCTGCGGGTGATCCACTTTCAGCAGCAACGGTAAATCATTGCGTGAATCCGAGTAGAAATACGCGCCGTCGAGCGTCTCGCCTTCCTGCTCCAGCCATTCCAGCAACCGCGTGATCTTGCCTTCACGGTACGTCAGCACGCCCACGGTATGGCCGCTGTACACGCCATGGCTGACATCCAGGTCGATGCCCAGCACTTCATCAATACCGATACGTGCCGCAATGGGTTTGACCAAGTGAGTGCCCGACGCGGAAATCACCAGAATCCGGTCACCATTCGCGCGGTGGCGGGCGATGGTCTTGGTGGCGTCGCTGTAGATCAGCGGCTCGATGACGTCCTCGACCCATGGCTCTACCAGGTGCTCGATCTCTTCCGGCGTGCGGCCGATCATTGGCTCCAGGCTGAAGTCCATGAAGTCTTCCATGTGCAGCTTGCCCTGGCCGTAGGCGTCCATCAGTTCGTTGTTCTTGCGCATGAATGACTCAGGGTCGACCCAGCCCAGGCGGCCCATCTGCTCGCTCCACAGCGTGGCGCAGTCGCCGTGGATCAAGGTGTCGTCCAAATCAAAAATTACCAATGCCATCCGTCATGCTCTCTGAAATAAATCGTGGCGTCAGGCTACTTCACACAACGCACTGGGGTCGATGGAAAGTGCCAGGCGCTGGCCATCCGGGTGCAGATCGTCGGCGGAACGGTTGAGCACATCCACCACCAATTCCACGCCGCGCGCCTCGATGCGGTAGCGAATCACGTTGCCCAGCAGGCTGTGGCTGCGCACCAGAGCGTCCAGTTCGCCGCTGCGGCTCAGTTCGATGGCCTCTGGGCGAATCGCAATGCGCCCGCTGATCGGGCGCTGCAGCAATTGGCTGGCCTTGTCGGCGTCGAGCAGGTTGTAGTTGCCGATGAAACCGGCGGCGAACACATCCACCGGCGCGGTGTAGAGCGTTTCGGCATCACCGCTTTGCACGATCTTGCCCTGGTTCATCAGGAAGATGCGGTCGGACATGGTCAGGGCTTCTTCCTGATCATGGGTGACGAAAATCGTGGTCAGCCCCAATTCGCGCTGGATCTGGCGGATCTGCTCGCGCAGGTGCTTGCGGATCCGCGCGTCCAGCGCCGACAGTGGCTCATCGAGCAGCAACAGGCGTGGACGGGTCACCAGCGAGCGGGCGAGGGCCACGCGCTGGCACTGGCCACCGGACATCTGATGCGGGTAGCGGCCGGCGAGCTCCTTGAGCTCCACCAGTTGCAGCACTTCCTGCACGCGCTTGTGGCTGTCGTCGGCGTTGACCTTTTGCATGCGCAGGCCGAAGGCAACGTTCTGCTCCACGGTCATGTTGGGGAACAGCGCATAGCTTTGGAACACCATGCCGATGTGGCGTTTCTGCGGGCTAAGGGGAACGATGTCCTGGCCATCCAGCAGAATTTTGCCACTGTCCACCGACGTGAGGCCGGCGATGCAACGCAGCAAGGTCGACTTGCCGCAACCGGACGGGCCGAGCAGGGTGACGAATTCGCCCTTGGCGATTTCGCAGTTGATGTCACTGAACACCGGGGTGCCGGCGTAGCCTTTTTGCAGGTGTTGGACGCTGACGAAGCTCATTGGCTTTTGTCCTTGTTCAAGATATTGGCGGCCCAGGTCAGCACCAGCACAAAGAAGAAATAGGAAATGACGACGGCACTGGTGAAGTGGCCGCTGCTGTTGCGCATGTTGTTGAGGTACACCTGCAGGGTTTCGTAGCGGGTGCCCACCAGGATGTTGGCGAACACGAACTCACCGAACAGGAACGAGAACGACAGCAGCAGCGCCACCATCAAGCCCTTGCGCAGGTTCGGCAGCACCACCAGGATCGCCGCCTGCCAAGTGCTCGCGCCGAGCAATTGCGAGGCGTCCATCAAGTCGCGCAGGTTGATCGCTTGCAGGTTGTTGGTGATCGCGCGGTACATGAACGGCAGGGCCACGGTGAAGTAGCAGCCGATCAGAATCCACGGCGTGCCCACCATCGCCAGCGGCCCGGAACCGTAGAGTTGCAGCAGGCCCACCGACGACACCACCGGCGGCACCGCGAAAGGCAGCAGGATGAGGATGTTCATCAGCGCGTCGAGCCGGGGGAAGTGGTAATGCACCACGAACAGCAGCGGCAGAATCAGCACCACCGACAGGATCAGCGCACCCACGCACACCAGCAGCGATTGGCCAAAGGCGGCCAGAAAGCGTGGGTCGCTCCACAGTTGCACATACCATTTCACCGTGAAGCCGGCGGGCAGGATTGTCGCTGACCAGCTGCTGGCAATGGAGTAGACAAAGGTGCCCACCAGCGGCAACACCAAAATCGCAAACAACAGGTACACCACTACGCGATGGTAGAGGGAGGCCGAGCCGGCTTCAGCGCGAGACATGGTAGCTCCTCTTGAGCAGCAGTTGATGAACCACGGTGACCACGGTCATCAGCGCCACCAGCACCACGGCCAGGGCACTGGCCATGTTCGGGTCCAGGGAAATATCACCGGAGACCATCGCCGCAATGCGAATCGGCAGCACGTTGAAGTTGCCGGTGGTCAGCGCGTACACCGTGGCATAGGCGCCGAGCGCATTGGCCAGCAGGATCACGAAAGTGCCGAGCAGCGCAGGGGTCAGCACCGGCAAGCCGATGTGCCGCCAGAACTGCCAGCCGCTGGCGCCCAGCAGCGAGGCCGACTCGCGCCAGTCTTCACGCAACGCATCGAAGGCCGGGTAGAGCAGCAGCACGCCCAATGGAATCTGAAAATAGGTGTACAGAATGATCAGGCCGGTTTTGGAATACAGGTTGAAGTCCTGAATGATCCCGGCCTGCTTGAGCATGATCGTGATGCTGCCGTTGAAGCCCAGCAGGATGATGAAGGCGAAGGCCAGGGGCACGCCGGCAAAGTTGCTGGTCATGTTGGCGAAGGCGGTGACGAAATTGCGCAAAGGCCCATCGACGCGGCGCAACGAATAGCTGCCGAGCACCGAGATGATGATGCCGAACACGCTGGAGTAGAAGCTGATCTCCAGGCTGTACTGGATGGCTTGCAGGTAGAACTTCGAACTGAAGATCTTGATGAAGTTGGCCACGCCCCAGCCGGACTCCTCCGATTGCAGGCTGTTGATCAACACCCACACCAGCGGGGCGATTTCAAACACGATAAAGAACAGCGCAAAGGGCACCAGGCACAGGATCGCCAGCCATTTGCCACGGGTTAGGGAATTCACTTCAACAGCTCCCGGCATACAGGTTTGTCGTGGGGCACACCGAGCAGTTCGCAGACAGTGCCGCACAGTTCGGTTTGCTTGGGGGTAGCGGCAGGGTCGAAGTTGAAGGCCGAGCCCAGCACGAACAGCGGCACTTCACGCTCCTCGGGCAGCAGGCCGTTATGCGAGCGATCGTTGTTCATGCCGTGGTCGGCGGTCACCAGCACCTGGTAGCCGGCGTCGAGCCAGCCTTGCAGGTAATCGGCGAGGATGATGTCGGCCGAGCGTGCGCTGTTGCGGTATTGCGAGGTATCGAGGCCATGCTTGTGGCCGGCGTCATCGATGTTCATCGGGTGCACCACGAGGAAGTTCGGCGCGTGTTTGCGGCGCAGGCTTTCGGCGTCGGCGAACAGGTGCGAATCCGGGTAATGGTCATTCCAGTAGAAGTGCCCGTGCTGGATCGCCAGCGCCGTGTCGTCGGTATGGCGATCACGCGCGGCAATAAAGGGCGTGCGGTTATACAACTCGCTGACCCAGTGGTAAGCCGCCGCCGCTGTGGTGAGGCCGGCGTCGGTGGCGTAATGGAAAATGCTGCGCTGGTTGGACAGGCGCGAGACATGGTTGTGGACGATGCCGCTGTCGATCGGGGGCACGCCGGTGAGGATGCATTCATACAACGGCCGGGACAGGGCCGGCAGTTCACAGTCCAGTTTGTAAAGCGCTGCGCGTCCTGCGCCGATATAGGCCTGCAGATGCCCCATGGCATGTCGGGCAACCTCGTAGTTCAGGCCGTCGAGCACCACAAGGATGACGTTGTGCTTCATAGGGGCTGGGGCTCCGCGACGGTAGGTTCGACTCAATTTCCCTGGCTGAACGGGATCAACAGTGGGAACTGGCTTATGTGGGAGCTGGCTTGCCTGCGATAGCATCACCTCGGTTCATATGAGGCACCGAGTCGTCTGCATCGCGGGCAAGCCCGGCTCCCACACAAGCCAGCTCCCACACTGACCGTGTTCCACTTAAACAGGCGTGTTAAGCCTTACTGCATATTGATGATGACTTCTTCCTGCCACTTCTGCGGCAGTGCCTTGGAGGTCTTCTCCCACGCGTCGGCATCCTTGATCGGCGTGACTTTCTTGTATTGCTCGTTTGGCAGCAGCTTGGCCTGCACGTCAGCCGGCAAGGTCAAGTGCTCGGCACGGATCGGACGGGCGTTGCCGCGCGCCAGGTTGGTCTGGCCGGCGTCGCTGAAGATGTACTCACGGGTCAGCTTGGCGGCGTTCGGGTGCTTGGCGTATTTGTTGATGATGGTGGTGTAGCCGGAAATCACCGAGCCGTCCGATGGAATCAGCACCACGTAGTCATCCGGGTTGGCCATCTTGGCTTTGTAGCTCAGGCCGTTGAAGTCCCAGACCACGCCCACTTCGACTTCGCCTTTTTCCATGGTGGCGATGGTCGGGTTGGCCAGCGACAGGCGGCCTTGCTTGGCGATGTCGGCAAACATCAGCAGCGCAGGCTGGATGTTCTTCTCGTCGCCACCGTTGGCCAGGGCTGCCGCGAGCACGCCGTTGGCGGCCTGGGCGGCGGTGCTCACGTCACCGATGGAAACCTTGTATTTGCCGGTTTTCAAGTCAGCCCAGCTTGTTGGAGCTTCGGAGCCGTGCAGCAGCTTTTTATTAACGATAAAGGCGATGGTGCCGGTGTAGGCCAGGGCCCAGTTGCCGTCTTTATCTTTTGCCCAGTCCGGCACTTGCGCCCAGGTGCTCGGCTTGTACGGTTGGGCCACGCCCTGTTTCACCGCAATCGGGCCGAAGGCGGCGCCGACGTCACCGATATCGGCGCTGGCGTTGTCTTTCTCGGCGGCGAACTTGGCGATTTCCTGGGCTGAGCTCATGTCGGTGTCGATGTGCTTGAGGCCGTAGGTCTTGGCCAGGTCTTCCCAGGTGCCTTTCCAGTTGGCCCAGTCATCGGGCATGCCGACGCTGTTGACGGCGCCTTCGGCTTTCGCGGCGGCTTCCAGAGTCTTTAGATCGGTATCAGCAGCCATGGCGGCGGTGCACATGGCAATGGTCGAGCCTAACAGTGATGCCAGGAAAAGCTTTTTCATCCGAAGCTCCTTTGGGCGTTTTCAACGCGGCGTTTTTATGAACGTTTGCGGTGGTGTTGGTCTAGGTCAGAGCAATACCTGAGCCAATCTAGGCTCGGTGCATGACAGTTTCATGTCGATGTCGTTTTTAAATCGCTTTTGTCGCGCAGTGCAGGCTTAGCGTAGACCATGCTCAAGTGCCCGCAGGACCTGGACTTGGCCGATGTATTGCAGGGTGTGGTGCAGGGCGCGGACAGGGACTGTCATCTGTCGGTCATCTGTAATGCCTAGGCTGGCAAGCAGAAGCAAAAGCCCATTTACGGAGCGGTATGTGCACCTGAACGGTGCTGGTCTAGTCCAGATAGGTAACGTTGATGCGTGATGAGGCAATCAAGGCGGTGACATCCATCGGCCTGGCGCTGCAAGAGCAGATCGACCACGGCCTGTTGCCGCCCGCGAGTAAATTGCCCGCCGAGCGCAAGCTCAGCGAGTTGTTTGGTACCACTCGCATTACCGTGCGGGAAGCCTTGTTACAGCTGGAAGCCCAAGGGCAGATTTACCGTGAAGAGCGCCGTGGCTGGTTTGTCTCGCCGCCACGGCTGGCCTACAACCTGATGCAACGCAGCCACTTCCACGCGATGGTTGGGGATCAGGGCCGGGTGGCGTCCACCGAAGTGATTTCTGCGCGGCTGCAACCGGCGTCGGCGGCGGTGTGTGCGTGGTTGCAGTTGCCGGCGCTGTCGAGTGTGATCCAGATCTGCCGAGGCCGGCGGATTGATGGGCGCCTGGTGTTGTATGTGGAGCACTACCTGAACCCGCAGTATTTTCCGGGGATTCTGGCGTGTGATCTGAATCAGTCGATGACCGAACTGTATGCGCGCAAGTACGACCTGCACTATGGCCGCGTGCGCTTTGAAATCGTACCGACGTCACTGCCGGTGGAAGCCGCCGCCGCGTTGCGCGTGTCGGTGGGCAGCCCGGGGTTGCGCATTGCTCGGGTCAACTATGACCAGCACCAGCGGTTGATCGACTGCGACCTGGAGTTCTGGCGCCATGATGCGATTCATGTAGGTGTGGATGTGGTGTGACATTCGGGTGCTGGGCTGGCCGATAGTCAGCGGATGCACCGCGAGCTTAATGTGGGAGCTGGCTTGCCTGCGATGCGGGCGCCTCGGTACATCAGGCAAATAACATTGATGCTATCGCAGGCAAGCCAGCTCCCACACTTGAACCGAGATCGACTTGAAGAATCGCTCGCCTATGGCGTCAGCGTCTTGATCACCTGATCCACATTGGTTTCCAGCTCCGCCACCGGGTCGGTACCGTCGACGTTCAACACCAATAGCTGCGCACCGGATGCCGTCACTGCTGCTTTCACCGCTTCGCTCGGTTGACGATGGTGCAGCACCACGGCCACGTCGCTGTCTTTCAAACTGGCGGTTAACCCCTGTAGCGCTTCGGGTGTCCAGTCTGCGTCCGGCCGTGCATCGGTGCTGACCACTTCCAGGTTCAAACTGCTGACCAGGTACGCAAAGTGATCGCTCAGGCTGACCACGCTCAGGTTATCGGCCTGCGCCAGTCGCGCTTCGCTGTCGGCGTTGAGTTTGAGCAGGCGTTGCTTGAGGGCGGCGAGGTTGGCATCAATCGTCGGTTTGGCATTCGGCGCCAGCCGGCTCAGGTCGGCGGCCATCACATCGGCCATGCGCCCCATATTGTTGCTTGACTGCCAGGGCTGGCTGTTCAGCCCGTCGGTGCTGCCTGGTTGCACGGCAATGCCCGGCAGGCCGCCGTCCACCGGGCGCGCAGCGTCGATTTCAACGATGCGGATATTGCTGCGCCGCGCCACCGGATACAGCGGGTCATCCGGCCACAACGAGCGCAGGCCGATGGCGGCGTCGGCGTCCAGTGCCAGGCTATTCAACGCGGGTGCGCCACGGCCGGTGAAATAAGACACTTGCCGCGAGCCGGGCAAATTGGCGGGGGCGGCGCGTTCCAGTTTCACCCCGGTGCCTTTGAGCAGCACCTCGGCCAAGCCGTAAGTGATAGGCAGCGAGGCCAGCACCTTGAGCGGCTTGGTGGTCTTGGTCAGGGCGGCATGGCCGAGGCCTAGGTTGACTTTGAAGTCCCTGGGCTCAAAGCCGTCAACGGCCGCCAGCGCCGAGGTGCTGATCAAACAGGCGATGGCCAGGGCCAGTGGGCGAAGTACTGGGCGCATTATCCAAGATTCCCTTTGAGGCTGGGCACGGTGCCGCGCGCGATGGCGGCGAAGGCGAAGGCGATACCGGCGACCAGAATGATCGCGGCGCCGGACGGGATAGGCAGGTCGAAGATGATCGGCAGCAGGATGCCGCACAGCGTGCTCACGGTGGCGATCACGACCGACACCCAGAAAAAACCTTTGAGCGACTGGCTCAGCAGGCGCGCCGCCGCGGCTGGAATCACCAGCAGGGCGCCCACCAGGATCGCGCCGATGACCTTGACCGCCGCCACGGTGATCAGCGTCACCAGAATCACGAACAGGTAGTCCAGGGTCTTCACCGCCACACCGCGCACGGCAGCCAGTTGCGGGTTGAAGCTGGCGAGCATGATGCGGTTGTACAACGGCAACGCCAGCGCCATCACCAGCGAACCCACCACGGCCAGTACCAGCAAATCATTGCCGTTGACCGTCAGCACCGAACCAAACAGCACGTTTTCCAGAATGTGCACGTTGATCTTGCCCGCCAGAATCAGCAACAGGCTCGCGCCCAACGCCAGCGACACGGAGAGGAACACGCCGATCAAGGTGTCCGGCGCCAGGCCGGTGCGGTTGCGCAGGTAATTGAGCAGGATGCCGAACAGCAGGCAGTAGCCGAACAGTGCGCCATACGGCCCGGTGTAGGGCTCACCGAGCAAAATGCCCACGGCTACGCCGGTCAGCGCGGCATGCCCGACCGCTTCGGAGAAAAAAGCAAAACGCTTGACCACCACCAGCGTGCCCAGGCCACCCAGTACCGGGCCGATCAGCAAGCCGGCGAGCAAGGCATTGACCACAAACCCATAGGCCAGCGCTTGCGGCAGATAGCCGGAAGAGGCCCAGCCCTGGACCATCAGACGAAACGCTTCATAACTCATGGTGCCGGGCTCCGTGGGTGAGTGGAGAACAGGGTCAGCAGGCGATCGGGTGTCAGTGCCGCTTTCGGCGTGGCGTCGAACAGCACGCGACGGTTCAGGCCAGTCACACGGTCGGCCAGGCGGCCCACGGCTTCGAGGTCGTGCTCGATCCACAGCACGGTGATTCCGGCCAGGCGCCAGTCATTCAGCAGGCGTTCGAAAACCTGAATGCCGGCTTCATCGAGCGCCGACATCGGTTCATCCAGCACCAGCAGGTGCGGAGCCGGAATCAGGCTCTGGGCCAGCAATACACGCTGACGCTCGCCGCCCGACAACGCGCCCATGCGGCGTTTACGTTTGTCCTGCATGCCCACCCGCTCCAGTGCCTCGCCGATTGCCCCGGCGTAGTGCCTGGACAGGCCGAGAAACGCCGGGCGCCGTTGACACATGGCGGCCATGAAATCGTCGACGGTCATCGGCAAGCCACGGTCGAACTCCAGCGCCTGGGGGACATACCCGATGGTGCCGGGCGTGGCCTGCCAGTGCAGGCGCAAGTGGCCCTGGTGCGGCATTTGCCCCAACAGGGTCTTGATCAGCGAGCTTTTACCGCCGCCGTTCGGGCCCACCAGTGCATGGATGCTGCCCGGTTCTACCTGGAAGCTCACACCGTCAAGAATGGTCGTGCGGCCCAGGGTCAGCGATACCGTGTCGAACTCGATCGTCGGGCCAATGCTGGCCACCTTCAGCTGCTCCGCCGCCGTCATGCTCCGGACTCCTGAATCGCCCGCACCACGGTGTTGAGGTTGCCGGTCATTTCCACTTCGTACTTCTCAGGCGTGTATTGGCCATAGGAAATATGCGACAGCGGGTACAGCTTCACGCCGGATTCGCGCTGGATGGTCTCGACATAGGTGGATGGGAAATCCATCTCCGAGAAGATCACCTTCACATCCAGCGCGCGCAGTTCGTCGATGGTCTTTTTCAACTGGCTGGGGCTTGGTTCGATGCCGTGGGCGGGCTCGACCACAGCCGTGACTTCCAGGCCGAATTCGCGCAGCAGGTAGTCGTAGGCTGCATGCACGGTGGCCACGCGCAGGTCGGGGTTGGGCGCGCTGGTCAGCTTGGCCAGGGCGTCGGCGCGCATCTGGCGCAGGCGCTTGCCGTACGCACGGGCGTTCTGGGTGTAAGCCCTGGCGTTGTCCGGGTCGAGTTTGCCCAGCTCGCGGGCGATGTTGTTGACCTGGGCAATGGATGCGCTGATCGACAGGAAGGTGTGCGGGTTGACCACCTTGCCTGCACCGCGCGCGGCATTGCCGGTGGCAGCCAGCAGTGGCACGTTGGCGTTGGCCTCGATCACCGGGATGTCCGGGCGCTCGCTGGTGGCGATCATGCGGTCGGCGAAATCGTCATGGCCGACGCCGTTGAGCACGATCACGTCGAGGGTGCCGATACGCTTGATGTCTTCGGCGCGCGGCTCGTAGGCGTGTGGGTTGAAACCGGCCGGTATCAATGGCACCACCTCGGCCTTGTCGCCGACGATGTTGGTCACGTAGCTGTAATAAGGGTGCAGGGTGATGCCGATTCGCAGGCGTTTGGCCGCCTCGGCGTTCGCCAAAGGCGCCAGCAGCAAGCTGAACAGGCTGACCAGCAACAGGCGCAACAGGGGAGATGAAATAGACATGGGCACTCGGTCTTCTCGGGTCAGTGACGGTGCTGGCGCGTGACGCCGGCATCGAATTGCGCGACCACCTGCTGCCAGCCGGCCGCGATCAGCGCCTGGTCAGTGAGGTCGGAAGGGGCGGCGAGGTTGGCCTGGCGGTTGAGCCAGATATCCGGCTCGGCGCCGTGCACGCGCATCAGCAGCGAGCCGCTGATGCTGGGCGTCTGGCTCACGCCCAAGTAGGCCGAGGGCTCCAGCAATTGCCAGCGATGGTCGCCACGGCTGACCGAACTGGCGTCCTGGGCAAACGGCGCAAACCCTTCTTCGGCCAATTGTTCAGGCGTCGGCAGGGCGCCTTGCTCCTGTTGCAGCAACTGGATTTCGTCCAGGGTCACCCGCAGGTCGGCGTAGATGCCTTGCTCGGAGGCGCTGAGGTCGCGGCGTGCATCCAGCTGGTGGCTGGGCAGCGCTGCAACTTCCTGGGTTTCACCGTGCAGGGCGATCACTGAGCCTGCCACCGCCAGGATGATCAGGCACAGCAATAGCACGTAGAGGGTTTCGTGGCCGGCACCGGCGGGGCGTACAACCTTTGTGTTGCTCATTGAGGTTGGATATCCGCTTGGTCGATTTCCACCACGTGACCGGGGCCGGCATCAAACAGCACATAGAACTCGGCCGAGGGCTTCTTGAAGGTCAGCGTCGAGTCCTGGCCGAGCTTGCCGGGCAGCAGGATGGTTTCGTCGTAGCCGATCACGTCCAGGGTCACGCCCGGGGCGCCGCTGCCGTCGGAGAAACCGCCGGTGCACTGGATCTGCTCGCCGGGGATTTCCTTGCATTCGCACATCGGGTTGTGGGCGAGTGCGGTGGTACTGAAGCCGGCGCAGAGCAACAGCGCTGCACCGGCGCGGGTCAGGCGCATCAACGTCATGGTTTGACTCCTTGCTTGTTCAGCCAGGCAATGGTGGCAGGCGAGGCCTGGCTCAGCGGGATGGAACCCTGGTGCATCGTGCCGTCCCAGCCTTCCATGGTGATCCACAGTTCGGCGTCGGCCGGCGTGCGTTCCGGCACCGGCAGGGCGGCGCCCATGCGGTACGGCGTGCCGAAGAAGATCACTCCGGCGGCGCGCAGGCTGCGCGGCTTGCCGATACGCAGGTAAGTGGCCTTGACCTGCTCGGCGCAGGTGTCGCACAGGGCAGCATTGAAAAATTTCATCGGGCCGGCCGGGTCCGGGCGCGGGCCTTCATTGCGGAATTCGGCGAGTTTCAGGCTCCAAGGCCCGACCTGCACGTCACCGACCACTCGTTCACCAATGCCGGTGTCGCCGCGAAACAACGCGGCATCGGCAAAGTACTTGGGCATGAACCCCAGCGGCACCAGCAACAGCAGGATGTTGATATGGAACCGCCATTTCAGCCAAAAGGCGCGCAGCGGCGAAGGCGGTGTTGCAGCACTGACCTTGCTCATTATTTGGCCTCCGAGGTTTCAGCCTGCAGGGCTGCAGCGGCAGCAGGCGCCCGTTGGGTCTTGGCTTCGCGCTTGAGCGCATTGAGGGTCGCCAGCGCGGTGCGTTTGGTCCAGATCAGCAGGCCGCTCAACACCATCATGCTCAGCACCAGGCCGAAAAACGCCCAGATCAGCTTGATCCACAGCCCGCCAAAGTCGCCGGTGTGCAGCGGGCGCATGGATTCGGTGACGAACTCCAGCGTCGAGCGATCGGAGAGCAGGTGCGACACCGCGATTTCACCGCTGTAGGGGTTGAGTTGAGCGGTCTGGAACATCAACGGGTACCAGCCGCGCCCGCCGATTTGCAGGTGGCTGTAGGCGTTGAGCGGCAGGAACACGAATGTGGCGTCCAGCCCGGGAATGCGTTGGGTGGCGATTTCGATGGCTTCGTCCAGCGCGATCATCGGTGCCGGCACGCCGGGCGCCGACATCGGCACTTTCTCGCGGGCAATCACTGGGACGATCGGTTCGCTGGAGATGGAAATCTGGTTGTCGCCCAAAATCGCCTGGATCAAGAACCAGGTGCCGGTGATGGAAATCACCGCGATAAACCAGATCGACCAGATACCGCTGAGGCGATGGAAGTCGCCCCAGAAGATTCGCGCGCCGTGGCGGATGCGCAGGGTAGGGCGCAGAAACCCTTTCCAGAAGCGTTTGTAGACGACCAGCCCGGTTACCAGCGACGCCAGCAACGGCAGGCCGAGCGCCGAGACCAGGTACCAGCCCCAGCTGAAGCCGTTGGTGAACGGTACGAGCCACCAGCCATGCAGAGCGCGGGTAAATTGCTTGAAATCGAACGACGGGCTGATGCCTTGGATCGCCCCGGTGTACGGGTTGACGTAGACCTCCACGGAACGCCCGTCCGGGTAGCTGAGGTCGACACTCAGCGCAAAGTGCGTTTCGTCCGGACGGATGATCGATTGCACGATTACCTGGGGTTCTTCGCGCTTGATGGCGGCGATCACCTGGTCAAAGCTCAGCATTTGGGCATCATCCGACGGCTTGCTCGCGCGGATATCCGGGTTGGCCAGCCAGACGATTTCCTGGCTGACCACCGCCAGGGTGCCGGTGACGCAGACGATCAGTACAAAAAACCAGATGGGCAATGCCAGCCAGCTGTGTACGAGAAACCAGAGTTTTGAGCGTGACTTCTTCGACATGTGAATGCGGGTCTTGATCGGAGAGGGGCGAAGGAGGCCCGGAAAAGGCCGGTCGTAGCTTTTGCTGACGCGACGGGCTGTATCTAAGTTAAGACGGATGAGGTCTGGAAATCCCTAACCCGGATATGAAAGAAAATGTTTCAGGTTTCCATTCAAAGCGCTGACAGGGCCTTCATCGAACACGAAACATGTTCCAAGCCATCACCCGGTCGCCATTGATAGGGCCCAAGGGCTGCGTAGGATGGATTTATACCGTTGAGCCCGCCTCCAGAAACGTGAGCCCTGAGAAAAATGACTGCCAGAACCCTCTACGACAAACACATCGATTCCCACACGGTGTGCCCCCTGGATGACCAGGGCCATGTCCTGCTTTACATAGACCGCCAGGTGATCAACGAATACACCAGCCCCCAGGCCTTCAGCGGCCTGCGCGATGCCGGGCGTGAGGTGTGGCGCCCCGGCACGGCGCTGGCGGTGGTCGACCATGTAAACCCCACCACGCCCAAGCGCATCGCGGCGATGCCCGACGCCGGCGGGGCGCGGCAAGTTTCGTACCTGGCCGAAAACTGCCGCGATTTCGGCATCGAGCTGCTGGATATCCTCGACAAACGCCAAGGCATCGAACACGTGATTGCCCCAGAGCAGGGCTTCATCCTGCCGGGCATGGTGATCGCCGCCGGCGACAGCCACACCACCACCTACGGTGCGCTCGGCGCGTTCGGGTTTGGCATCGGCACTTCGGAAATCGAGCACCTGCTGGCCTCGCAGACGCTGGTCTACAAACGCCTGAAAAGCATGCGCGTGACGGTTGAAGGCGCTCTGGCGCCAGGCCTCACGTCCAAGGACGTCATCATGGCCTTGATCGGCAAGATCGGCGCATCCGGTGCCACCGGCTACGCCATCGAATTTTGCGGTTCCACCATCGACGCGTTGAGCGTCGAGGCACGCATGACCATCTGCAACATGGCGGTCGAAGCCGGTGCGCGCGGCGCCTTCATGGCGCCGGACGAAAAAGTCTTCGCCTACCTCAAGGGTAAACCCCGTGCGCCCAAGGGCGAGTTATGGGAGCAGGCGCTGGTGGGCTGGCGCCAACTGCATTCGGACGCCGACGCCGTGTTCGACCAGGAAGTGCACCTGGATGCCCACACCCTGGAACCCATGGTCACTTGGGGCACCAGCCCAGACCAGGCTGCGCCGATTGGCGCCCGCGTGCCCGACCCGCAGGACGTCAGCGACCTGATCCTGCGCCAGGACATGCGCCGTGCCCTCAACTACATGGGCCTGGAAGCTGGCATGCCGCTGAGCGACATCGTCATTAGCCATGCGTTTATCGGCTCCTGCACCAATGCCCGCATCGAAGACCTGCGCGACGCCGCCAGCGTGGTGCGCGGCAAACACGTGGCCGAGCACGTACGGGCGATGATCGTGCCCGGCTCCACCGAGGTGCGCGACCAGGCCGAGGCCGAAGGGTTGGCGGCGATCTTTATCGACGCCGGCTTCGAGTGGCGCCAGTCCGGCTGCTCGATGTGCCTGGCGATGAACGACGATGTGCTGGCCCCTGGCGACCGCTGTGCCTCCAGCACCAACCGCAACTTTGAAGGCCGCCAGGGCGCCGGCGCGCGCACGCACCTGATGAGCCCGGCAATGGTCGCCGCTGCCGCGATCACCGGCCGCCTCACTGATATTCGCCACTTTGGAGACCGTGCATGAGCCTGCAACCTTTTACTGTGGTCACCGGCAAGGCCGCGCCGATGCTGGCGGCCAATATCGACACCGACGTGATCATGCCCAAGCAGTTTCTCAAAGGCATCGACCGCAGCGGCCTGGACCGGGGGCTGTTCTTCGATCTGCGCTTTCTGGCGTCCGGCGAGCCCAACCCCGCGTTCGTGTTGAACCAGCCGGGCTGGCAGGGCGCATGCTTCATGGTCGTCGGGCCCAACTTCGGCTGCGGGTCCAGCCGCGAGCACGCGGTGTGGGGCTTGAAACAAATGGGCATTCGCGCGCTGATCGGCAGCAGTTTTGCCGGGATCTTTTATGACAACTGCCAGCGCAATGGAGTGTTGCTGATCACCCTGGACGAAGCGCTGCTGCACACACTCGCACAGGCTGTCAGCCAGGCAGACCAGGCGCAGATCAGTGTCGACCTGGAGGCTCAGCAGATTCGTCTGGCGGATGGCCAGGTCATTGCGTTCCAGATCGACACCTTGCGCAAGACCGCGCTGCTGCTGGGCCTGGATGCCATTGGCAGCACGTTGCAGCGCAGTGAGCAAATCAAAGCATTTGAACGCGAGCATTTGGCTGCTAACCCTTGGCTCAGTTGATAAACACGTAGTTATATAAGTAGCCAACACAGCGCCCTCTTTAATAAGAGGGCGTTTTTGTGTGCTATTTACTTTTCAAATAACAGTCATTAAATGCCGGCTTCGCCCATTATTACGGGGGGTGTGGCCAGTTGAAAGAATAATCCCGGAAAAACCACAAGGGTATTGGGTTGACACCCCGCAGACCATCGGCTTAAGTGGGGGCTGGCTTGGAAAGTCAGCACATTATAAGAAAGGGAAGTTAATACTATGACCGTTGAGTTAGTGAGTGGTTATGTCTCTTGGGTGTCGGTGATCACGTTAATAACCTGATTGCGCGCGCTCGCCTGTAAACGATTGTCTTTGTTGCAGATATTTATGTTGTTCCGGTCCAGGAATGGCAGGCATTTATCTGCCCTTAACATAAGTTAAAACACAGAGAGTACATACTCATGTCGATTTTTGATCAGGCCACCCATCGCTCGGTGCAATGGCAAGATTGGCGCTGGCAGCAAAAGAACGCCCTGCGTGATGAACCGGCCTTGCGCATTGCCTGCGGGGGGTGGAGTGAGGAAATAACGGCGCATATCGAGCACAACTTGCAAGACCGCAAGATGCAGATCACGCCTTATTACATTGACCTGATCAAGCGCTCACTCACCAGCGGCCCGATAACCGACCATCCGCTGTGGCGCCAGGTAGTGCCGTACTGGAGCGAGCAGGTGGCGGGCGATTACGACGGAACGTCGGAGAACTGGGAACTCGGGCATGAGATGAAAACGCCCATTTGCCAGCACAAGTACGACAACCGCGTGATCCTGCGCATGACCAACACCTGCAATGCCTATTGCCAGTTCTGCTTTGAAGCACTGCGCACCTTGCAGGTCGGCACGGACAAGCCCAACGCCAGCACCGACTCGTTCAAGGATTCGGTGGCGTACATCCGCAGCAACCCGGCCATTGAAGAAGTGATCCTCAGCGGCGGTGACCCGTTGATGCTGGCCGACCGCAGGCTGGAAGAAAACCTCGCGGCGTTGCGTTCGATCCGCGACGACCTGCTGATTCGAATCCATTCACGGGCGTTGAGTTTCAACCCGTTCCGGGTAACCGATGATTTGGTGGCCATGCTCAAGAAGTACAACGTCAATGCATTTGGGGTGCACGTTTGCCACCCGCTTGAACTGACGGCTGATTTTGCGGCGGCGGTTAAACGTATTCAGAGTGCCGTGCCGATAGTGTTCTCCAACATGCCATTGTTGCGCGGCGTCAATGATGATGAAGCCACCTTGCATAAACTCTTTATTGATCTTTATCGTCTGGGCGTAAAACCGTATTACTTGTATCACTTCATGCCGTTTTCGCCGGGGGCGTCCGAATATAAAGCCTCGATCAGCCAGGCGATCGCTATTATGGATCGTCTCAAACGGCGCGTGTCGAACATTGCCCTGCCCGAGTATGTACTGCCGCACGCACAAGGCAAGTTTACGGTGCCGTTGCTGGACTTTGAAAAGCCTGAAGACTTGCCACATTTTGAAGTGCACGACGGGCAGCGCCATTATCGTTTCCGTAATTGGGAAGGGCACTGGTGCAGTTGGCAGGATGCCTGAATCAACTCACGGAAGAGGCAACGATGGTCATGAAGCAAGAGGCGGTTCTTTTTATTGATGTCGATGACAGTGCCACGGTGCGTTACAACTACCGCGAGCCGCACTTTGCGGTCGCCCGCGCACAAGGCCTGGCCTGTTTAACCGCCGGGGTTGCGGGGCGTCATCACCTGCAGCGACTGCGCGACGACAGTGATGAAGTGTTCCTGCTCGACGCCTTAAGCGAACAATCGATTCTGGACCTGGTGGGCCGGCTGGACGGGCGTTACCAGATTCGCGCGATTTTCTGCCAGGCCGGGCACCCGTCTGCATTGGGCGAAGTGGGTTGCATCGTTGCAAACACCTGCAAGCGCCTGGGGCTGGTGCACAGCTGTGCCGAGGCGATTGCCGCGTGCAATAACAAGTACCTGATGCGCAGCGTGCTGCAAAAACATGGGCTGCGCTCGGTGCCGTTTGCGCTGTGCAATAACGAGCAGGCGCTTCAAGCCGGCGCCGAGCGGGTGGGCTATCCGCTCATTGCCAAACCGCCTTTTGGCGGTGCGTCGGCCTTTATCAAGAAGTGCTCCAACTGGGCCCAGTTGCGCAGCCATTACGCGCAGTTCGTGAGCGGCCACGGCGCGGCGGCTTACGCGGATTTCTACGGTTGCGCGCACCGTTTGCCGGCAGTCGACGGGCAGGCGTGCGAGTACATTCCGGGGCGTAGCATCCTGCTCGAAGGCTACATCCCGGGCATTGAAGGCAGCGTGGAGTGCGTGGTTGTCGGCGAGCGCATCCACGCGCTGCTGATCAACGAGAAACTCATGCTGACCGAGCGCAGCGGCACCGTGTTGGAGAACCTGCTGATTTCTCCGCCGACCTCTTTCACGACCGAGCAGTGCGAGCAGATCCGCACGTACGCCACGGCATGCCTGCGCGCGGTCGGGCTGACCAACGCGGTGGTGCATTTTGAATTTCGCATGACCGATCAAGGCCCCGTGGTTATTGAGATCAACCCGCGCGTGGGCGGGCTGTATGTCAACGCGGCGTTCCGAGACTTGGCCGCGATCAATCCGTACCAACTGTATCTGTCGCTGCTGCTGGGCGAGCCGGGCGTTAACGCGCAACTGGAGGCTGGCGCGCACAAGGTCGCCAACGGCAACCAGCACTACGCGATGCTGGCGATTTACCCGGAGCACAGTGGCCGCTTCAAGGGGATCGAGGGCGTGCAGTTTCTCGATCATCACGCCGCGGTGCTGGAGTACGCGCAACTGGACGCCGGCCACTGCCTCGACGCCGATATCGAGGAGCACTATTTGCTCAAGTGCTGGGCCAAGGTCGACGGTGCCGCCGACGCTCACGCCGTGCATGACGCGATCAGGCACAACCTGCACGTGATCATCGAGGATAAGGTTTAGCGCTATGGACATCCCACAGCTCTCTGCGCATTTGCGCGACCATCACTACTGCCATCGCCGCGACTATGGCGCGTTGATCGGCGTTGAGCCCGGGCAGGAGCAGAGCTTTCGTGCCTACTGGGCCAACCTGGTGCGGGACGAGGCATTCAAGGCATACACCCACCGCGAGCGCCGCATCCTGCGCTATCGTTTATTGCCTTCGCGGCAGTTGCAGCTCGACCGCAACACCGCGTTCACGTCGCCGGTCACCTACGCCGTCAATTATCGGCAGGGCGTGAACCATTTGAGCTATTGCGAGGACGGTTTTATCGAGCACCCGCTGATGCAGAAGCTGTTGGCCACCGACCTTGCAGTGATTGCCCCGCACTTGGGCGAGCAGGCGTATACGATCGATATTCACCAGTTCCGCGTTCGCGCGGATGGGCAATCGAGCAGTCCGACGACCTCGGGGATTCACCAGGATGGCCTGGACTGGGTGTTCATGCACTTCATTGGGCAGAGCAATACGGTGCCGGTGGTTTCGGAAGTATTTACCTCGCCGGCCGAGCAAAGCCGGGTGTTCAACCTGGCGATGGAGGCGTTTCTGGAAACCATCGTGATCAACGACCGTGGGCTCTACCATCGCGCCAGCGATGTGCGGCCCCATGCCGATGCGGCGCCGGCCTGGCGCGACGTGCTGCTGGTGAGCCTGCGCGGCGTGCCGACTGACGAAGAGGCGCAACCTGCATGAGCCATGATCCGCAGCTGACCCTGTCGACCCGCAATGCCCGCTTGATCATCTTTGCCCGCGGCGTGTCGGATTTTGGTGCGTTCCTCAACCTGGTGGCGCTGTCCACTTACGTTTACTGGCTCAGCCAGAGCGTGGTGTTTGTCAGTGTGTTTCTGGCGTGCCGCGTCACCGGCGGGATAGTCGCCAGCCTGTTCGGCATTCCGTTTTTTCGGCGTTTTCCCGGACGCAGCACACTGGCCGGGCTGGACCTGGCCAGGGCATTGCTGCTGTTGCCGCTGCTGGTGCTGATACCGGCGTATCAGCTGCACGTGCTGCCCTTTATCGCGTTTGGCATCGGCTTGTGCAACTCGCTGTTTGCCATTGGCCTGAACAGCCAGCTGCCCACCTGGGTCGCGCTTGAGCAGCGGGTGAGCACCAATGCGTGGATCACGTCGGCGGCGGCGACCGGCGCGGTGTTCGGCAGCCTGCTCTCCGGGCTGTTGATTGCTACGGGAGGCTTCGAGGCGGTGTTTGCCGTCAACATTGGCACCTACGTTTTGGCGGCCTGCCTGATCCTGCCGTTGCGCGCGTTGTTCTCGGTCGCCGTTGCCGTGCACCGCGGGCTCGCGGCTGAATGGCGCGAGCTGACCCAAGGCCTGCGCGGTGCGCCCGTGCTGGCGGCGATGTTGCTGATCAGCATGCTCGACACCCTCGGCAGCGCTGCGCATAACGTCGGCTGGCCGGTGTTGTCGCAGTACATTTCGCCGGACACGGCCAAGACCGTCATGGGTTATCTGCTGGCGGTGTGGGCGTGCGGCAAGTTTGTCGGTGCGCGCGTTGCCAGTGCGCTGTTGAAGGGCCGTGGCACTCAGGCCATGGAGCGCCTGTTCATGCTGGGCGTGGCGCTGATGTCCAGTGGCTTTATCCTGACCTTTCAGCAAACCGAGCTGTGGCTGGCGCTGCTGTTGGTGGTGTGGGCCGGGCTGGGCGATGGTGTGTCCGAGGTCGCGTTGGTCTCACGCGCGCAAAGCGAACCGGATAGCCTGCGCTTGCCGCTGTTCAGCCTGTTGACGCTGATTCAGATGGCCGGCTTCGGGGTGGGCATGCTGGTGGTGGGGCCGTTCTACCTGACGTGGACGCCGGCCCAGGTGATCGTGTTGTTCCATGGCCTGCCGCTGACCGCGTTGCTGGTCATGACGGTGTGGCTGGGTTACAGCGCCCACCGGAGCGTCAGATCGACAAGCCCTTGAAGTGCTCCTGCAAAAACTCCACGCAGGCTCTTAATTTTCCGGAGTAGGCCAGCCGTGTCGGGTACACCGCCCACACGTTGGCACTCTGGGTGCAGTCGTGCAGCACCTGCACCAGCTTGCCTTGTTCCAGCAGTGGCTTCACGTCCCACATCGAGCGCAGCAATACGCCGCGCCCATCCAGCGCCCATTGCAACACGATCTCGCCGTTGTTGGAGGACAGCGGCCCACGCACGCGCACGCTTTCGGCGGCGCCATCGCGCTCCAGGTTCCAGATGCCGAAGGCGTTGTCGCGCTCCTTGAGCACCAGGCAGTCGTGCTGCTCCAGGTCACTCAACTGCTGCGGTGTGCCGCGCCGCTTGAGGTAGGACGGCGCGGCGCACAGCACGCGGCGATTGCTCACCAGACGTCGGCCGATATGCTGGCCGGGGATGTCATCGCCTACGCGAATTTCCAGGTCAAAGCCCTCGCTGACGATATCCACCACGCGGTCGAACAGGTCCAGGCGGATTTCCAGGTCCGGGTATTGCTCGGCCAGCAAGGACAGGGCCGGCGCCACATGGTTACGACCAAAACCGAAGCTGCTGCACAGGTGCAGGTGGCCGCGCGGGCTGTCGTGGGCGTCAGACAGCTCATCGGCCAGTTGCTGGAAATCTTCGAGGATGCGCACGGCCCAGCGCTGCACCCGCTCACCGTCTTCGGTCAAGGCGATGCGGCGGCTGGTACGGTGCAGCAGGCGCGTGGCCAGGGTGGTTTCGAGGATCTGGATGCGCTTGCTGACGTACGCAGGCGACAGCCCCAGTTCATCGGCGGCGGCGGCAAAGCCTGCCTTGCGGATCACGGTCAGGAACACCCGCAGGTCTTCGGGTAGGGGCACGGTATCTTTCTTATGGGTCATCAGAAACAGACGTGGCGGCATGAGCCGCCAGAATAGCACCGGATCGGCGCGCCTTCCGGCACGCCCAGGCGTTATTGCTTACTCGGCAGCGATCTTCGCCTGTGCCGCCTGGGCCGCCCGCGCATGGCGGCCGCGCTTGAGGGCGATGGGGGCCATTTTTTCGCGATCCAGCTCACCTTCCCACGCTGCCACCACCAGGGCTGCGACGGCGTTGCCGATGATATTGGTCAGCGAGCGGCATTCAGCCATGAAGCGGTCAACGCCCAGGATCAGCACCATCGCCGCCACCGGCACCGTCGGCACCACCGCCAGGCTGGCGGCCAATGCCACAAAGCCGGCGCCAACCACGGCACCGGCGCCCTTGGAGGTGAGCATGGCCACCGCCAGCAAGGTCAGTTGTTGTTCCAGCGGCAGGGGGGTATTGGTCGCCTGGGCCAGGAACAGCACGGCCAGGGTCATATAGATGTTGGTGCCGTCGAGGTTGAAGGTGTAGCCGGTAGGCACCACGATGCCCACCACGCCTTTGGAGGCACCCAGGCTTTCAAGTTTCTGGATCAGTTGCGGCAGCGCAGATTCCGACGAGCTGGTGCCGAGTACGATCAACAGCTCCGACTTGATATAGCCCATCAGTTTGAAAATGCTGAAGCCTGCGTAACGCGCGATGCCGCCCAGCACCACTGCGACAAAGAAGAACGCGGTGATGTAGAAGGTGCCGACCAGCTTCAGCAGCGGCAGCAGCGAACCCACGCCGTACTTGCCGATGGTGAAGGCAATGGCGCCGAAGGCGCCGATCGGGGCGACGCGGCTGATCATGCCGACGATGCGGAAAAACACCTCGCTGGCCTGGTTGATCACACCTACCAGCGGTCGTGCCTTTTCGCCGACCATCACCAGGCCCAGGCCGAACAAGACGGAAATAAACAGTACCGGCAGGATCTCGCCCTTGGCGAAAGCATCGAAAAACGTGCCCGGGATAACGTTCAGCAGAAAACCGGTGACGCCTTCACCGTGCTGCGCCTGGCCGACGAAACCGGCGATGGCCGAGCCGTCCAGGGTCTTCACATCGATGTTGAAGCCCACGCCGGGGTGCAGCAGGTGTGCAGAGAGAATGCCGATCAGCAGGGCAATGCTGGAGACGATTTCAAAGTACAACAGCGCCTTGCCGCCGACCCGACCGACCTGTTTCACATCGTGCATGCTGGTGATGCCGGAGACCACCGTGCAGAAGATGATCGGGCCGATGATCATCTTGATCAGCTTGATAAACCCGTCGCCCAAGGGCTTGAGGTCGATGCCGACTTGCGGCCATTGATGGCCGATCAACACACCCAGTGCAATAGCGATGAGCACCTGCACATACAGGGTTCCCAGCAGTTTTTTGATTGTCATTGTTATTATCTCAATCGTTTTTTGGGCAAGCAGAACCCGTCGCAGGCCATCAGCAGCCTGCGAGGCGGGTCTTTCAGGTCACGGAGCTACAGCGTTCAGAGCTGGTTCAGCGAAGGAAGGTCAGGACTTCGCCGAGCAATAATTCAGGCACTTCTTCGGCAATGTAATGGCCGGCCGGCAGGGCCTTGCCACGCACGTCGGTGGCGACCTTCTGCCATTCCTTGAGCGGCTTGAAACAGCGGCCGACGGTGCCTTCGGCGCCCCACATCACCAGCAAGGGCAGGTTCAGGTGATGGCCGGCGTCGATATCCGCCTGATCGTGTTCAAGGTCTATACCGGCGGCGGCACGGTAGTCTTCGCAGATGCCACGCGCAGTGCCCGGCAGTTGCAGGCAACGCAGGTATTCGGCGAGGGCTTCTTCGGTAAACGGTTTGAGGCCCGCGCTGCGGCTGCCGATGACGCTGCGCAGGTAGAGCTCGGGGTTGGACTCGATGAAGGTTTCCGGGAGCGGCGCCGGGCGTATCAGGAAGAACCAGTGCCAGTAGGCGCGGGCAAACGCTTCGTTGGTCTGGGCATACATGGCCAGCGTCGGCGCGATGTCCAGCAGCACCATGCGCTGCACGGCGTCGGGATGGTCGAGTGCCAGGCGATGCGCGACGCGGGCGCCTCGGTCGTGGGCGAGTACCGAGAACTGCGCGAAGCCCAGCGCCTGCATCAGTTCGACGCCATCGCGGGCCATTTCGCGTTTTGAGTAGTGTGTGTGCTGGTCATTGGCCGGCGGCTTGCTGCTGTCGCCATAACCGCGCAGGTCGGCAGCCACCACGGTGAAATGCTCGGCCAGTTGCTCGGCAACTTTGTGCCAGATGACGTGGGTTTGCGGGTGCCCGTGCAGCAGGAGCAGACCGGGACCTGTACCGCCTTTGCGGTAGCTGATGTCCATGCCATTGACGTGGCACTGGTCTTTTTGGAATCCGGCGAACATGGAATGACTCCTTGTGATGATTGCCTGCATCCTGGAATCACGCGGCGTGCGGGGCAAGGGGGAAAGCGTGGAGGGGTTGTTCATGAAGTGTGTAGGAGCCTCAACCGTTCAAACACTGAGGACTCCTGTGGGAGCTGGCTTGCCTGCGATGCAGACACCTCGGTATGCCTGTCACACCGCGGCGATGCCATCGCAGGCAAGCCAGCTCCCACATTGAGCAAGTCTGCAGGTCAGGAGGGTGGCGTCGGTTCCAGCAACTGGGCGCCCGGCCCGCGCTCGCCGAGTTGGTCATCCTGATTGCGCAACGGACACGCCTCCAGCGACAAACACCCACAGCCAATACATCCGCTGAGCTTGTCGCGCAGCAGCAACAATTTGTTGATGCGAGCGTCCAGGTCCTCTCGCCACAGCGCCGACAAGCGTTCCCAGTCTTCAGTGGTGGGCGTGCGCCCATCCGGCAAGGTTTGCAGCGCCTCGCCAATCGTCGCCAGCGGAATGCCCAAGCGCTGGGCGATCTTGATGACCACCACCCGGCGCAACACATCCCGTGGGTAGCGCCGTTGGTTGCCGGCATTGCGCTGGCTCTTGATCAGTCCCTTGGACTCATAAAAATGCAGGGCCGTGACCGCCACGCCACTGCGGGCGGCCAACTGGCCGACGGTGAGTGCTTTGTTGAGCATGAAAACTCCGAAACAATGCTTGACCTTGACTTAACTAGAGGTTTTACCCTGCGTGGCATCGAATCGCAAGATTTTGCCTACACCGAAAGGGGAGTGTTCATGCAGGTATCAGAGAAGAATCGCGGTTTCACTCAATTGATCGAATTCCAGATCGAGCCCCGGCAGCAACGCGCGCTGGTGGCGGCCTTGTCCACCCAAAGCGAGCGCCTGGCCCAGGGCCATGGCGGCTTTATCAATGCGAGTGTGCAGGTCAGCGACGACGGCCGGCGGGTGCTCAACTACCTGCAATGGCGCTCGCGCGAGGAGGGCGAGGCAGCCTTCAAATGCTTTGAGCATGGCGAGGAAGATTTCTGGACGCTGATCCGCGCCCACCAGGCCACGGCGGTGACGTTCGACTCGTTCCAGGTACTGCGCAGCTTTGAGCGCAGCCATAACAACGCGTTGCACTGTCGCCTAAATGGATAGGTGCAACATGCGCTCGCCTTGCACGTTTTCACCGGGCCTGCGCTTGTTCACCGCCAGCTCACCGATCTTGATCAGGCGTGTGCGCGTGACGTTGCGGCTCAGGCCCAGCAGGTTGGCGGTGTGCACCTGGTTGTAATGGCTGAAGCGGTAGGCGGCGCGCAATAACGCGTCCTCGACCTTCTCATGCAGGGCGCCGGCCTGTTCCTCGAAGAGCTTTTGAAACGCGCGCGCCAGCAGGGCTTCGGCGCTGTTGTCGGTGCCGTGCTGGCTGTCGTCCTGGCGCTCGATGCGCATGTTCGACAAGCGCAAATCATCGCGCTCGATCACGCCGTTGCGGCAGATCAGCAGGGTGTGGTGAATCACGTTCTCCAGCTCGCGAATATTGCCCGGCCAGCTGTAGCTTTTGAGTTTGTGCTCGGCCTCGCGGCTGATGGTGATCGGGCCGTAACCCAGGCGCTGGCTGTAGGCTTCGATGAAGTGCCGGGTCAGCGGCAGGATGTCGCCGGGGCGCTCGCGCAATGGGCTGAGTTCCAGGCTGACCACGTCGAGGCGGTAGTAGAGGTCTTCGCGGAAATGCCCGGCGTTGATGGCCTTTTCCAGTTGCACGTTGGTGGCGGCCAGTACACGCACATCAATAGGAATGCTCTTGCGTGAGCCCAGGCGCACCACTTCGCGCTCCTGCAACACGCGCAGCAACTTGACCTGGATCGCCATCGGCAAGTCGCCGATCTCATCGAGGAACAAAGTGCCGCCGTCGGCCTCCTCGAACCAGCCGGCCTTGGCGCTGAGGGCGCCGGTAAACGCGCCTTTTTCATGGCCGAACAATTCGGCTTCCACCAGCGACTCGGAGAATGCGCCGCAGTTGACCGCCACGAACGGCCGGTTGCGGCGCGCGCTCAGGTTATGGATGTGGCGTGCCACCAGCTCTTTACCGGTGCCGGTCTCGCCGATGATCAGCACGCTCGCTTCGCTGGGCGCCACTTGCTGGATGTGGTCGAGCAGCGCCTGGGATTTGGGGTCTTCGAAGACCTGGGCCGTGGCGCGGATCGAGGTCGCAAGGGCGGGCGAGGGCGGTAAGGTTAAAAGCTGCATGGGCACCTCTCTTAGGAATAGAACGTGGGAATCGGCAGGGACTGGTTCAACGCCCAGTCCCCCAGCTCGTGAAGTTTGTAGTCCACCGGGTCGTGCAAGGTTTGTGTGCGCAGGTTGCGCCAGTGGCGGTCCAGGCGCAGTGAGGCGTGGGTGGAGCGCGCGCCGGTGACTTCAAACAGGCGGCTGCACAGCTCCAGGCCCTGGCGGGTGGCGGCAACCTTGGCGGTGGCAATTGCGATGGCCAGTTGGCCGCGTTCGTGCTCGCTGAGCTTGGCGCCTTTGGCCCAGGCCTGGTCGAGCAGATCGGTGGCGCGCTCGACCAGCAGGCGCACGCCTTCCAGCGCCACCCAGAACTCGCCGTAGTGGTGCAGCACGTAAGGGTCCTGGCGCACGTCGTCGGCCGAGGATTTGTGCCACGAACGGGTTTCGGTCAGGGTGTAGTTGCGCGCTTCTTCAAACGCGCCCTCGGCAATCCCGAGAAACATGTGCGTGAATGTCAGCTGCGCGATCAGCGGGCGCAGGCAGGCGAAGGGCGTGCTCAGTGGGCCTGGATCGAGGAGCAGTTCCGATTCTTCGACACGCACCCGTTCAAAGCTGGCGCTGCCGCTGTCGGTCTGGCGCTGGCCGATATTGTTCCAGTCATTGTGCAAGGTGATGCCGCTGCGCCCGCTGGGGATGGCCGCGATCAACAGTTTGCCGCCGGCACTTTCATCCACCGCCGAGGCGATGAGCATTTCCGAGTCGCTGGCGCCGGAACAGAAACTTTTTTTGCCCGAGAATTCGCGCCAGCCGCCGAAATCCTTGACCACCGTGCGGGTGTCCAGCGGGTTGAGGGCATTGCCCCAGAACCAGTTCTTGCGCGCGGTCTGTTCGAACCAGGGTTGCCATTGGTCCGGGCGTGCAAACAGGCGCACGGTGGCGAGCATCAGGTGGTGGAAGCCAAAGACATGGGCGATGGAGCTGTCGACCTTGGCGAATTCGCGCACGATGCCCAGGGTTTCGCTCCAGCGTGCGCCGAGGCCGCCGTACTGCGTGGGTATGCTCAGGGCCAGCAGGCCGCTTTGGCGCAGGGCGTCACGTTCGGCTTTCGGTGTACCGCCACGCTCGTCGCGCTCGACGGCCGTGAGGGCGAATTCGGCGGCCAGCAGTTTGGCGGTTTGCAGCGGCGATGGCAGGACGCTGTGGGGGTTGGCTGTCACGGGGTTTCCTCAATTGGCTCAGAAGCCGTGCGCTGTAGGTCTGGCAATGCAGCTCAAGTGTGGGCGCTGGCTTGTCGAGTCGTCGCACCGCTGCGATGGCATCAACCGGGGTTCACTGAAACACCGAGTCGCCTGTATCGCGGGCAAGCCCGGCTCCCACAGAAAAGCAGCTGCCCTATCAGGCCGATTTCAGCGTGCTCAGGCCTTTGTTTTGGGCAGCACATCATTGGCAATCATTTCGCCAAACGGGCCGGTGAGGTTGGTGATGCCGCGCCCGGCGAGGCTGGCGTAGGGTTCCGGCAACAGCGGGAACACCAGCTCAGCAAAACGATAGGCCTCTTCCAGGTGCGGGTAGCCGGAGAAAATAAAGCTCTCGATGCCCAGGTCGGCGTATTCCTTGATGCGCTCGGCCACCTGCTGCGGGTTACCGACCAGTGCCGTACCGGCACCGCCTCGGACCAGGCCGACGCCGGCCCACAGGTTGGGGGCGATTTCCAGGTTGTCGCGGCGCCCATCGTGCAAGGCGGCCATGCGGCGCTGCCCTTCGGAGTCAAAGCGCGAGAAGGATTTTTGCGCGGCCGCGATGGTTTCGTCGCTGATGTGCTCGATCAGTTTGTCGGCGGCTTTCCAGGCGTCTTCTTCGGTTTCGCGCACGATCACGTGCAGGCGAATGCCGAACTTCACGGTGCGGCCGTGGCGTGCGGCGCGTTCACGCACATCCGCGAGTTTTTCCGCGACGGCGGCGGGCGGCTCGCCCCAGGTCAGGTACACGTCCACCTGTTCGGCGGCCAGGTCGTGGGCCGCGTC
Organism: Pseudomonas sp. HT11; assembly: GCF_044875395.1. Lineage (NCBI taxonomy): Bacteria > Pseudomonadati > Pseudomonadota > Gammaproteobacteria > Pseudomonadales > Pseudomonadaceae > Pseudomonas > Pseudomonas sp. HT11. Next base: position 2,098,688 of record NZ_CP173217.1, read on the forward strand.
TGAAGAACCGCCGAAGTACAGCGGCGGATAGGGCTTCTGCACCGGTGGGTAAAGGGCCTTGGCATTCTGTACGCGCAGGTGTTTGCCTTCGAAATCCACCGATTCGCCCTGCAACACACGGCGCCAGATCTGCAGGAATTCGTCGGAGACTTCGTAGCGTTCGCTGTGGTCCAGGAAACTGCCGTCACCGCGGTTTTCGTCGGGATCGCCGCCAGTCACCACATTGATCAGCAAGCGGCCGTTGGACAGCCGATCCAGTGTGGCGGCCATGCGCGCCGAGACGGTGGGCGAGATGATGCCCGGACGAATCGCCACCAGATAACGCAGGCGTTCGGTCAACGGCACCAGCGCCGAGGCGATGACCCAGGAGTCTTCGCACGAACGACCGGTAGGAATCAGCACGCCGTAATAGCCCAGGTTGTCAGCCGCTTGCGCCACTTGTTTCAGATAATTGAGGGTGACCGGGCGTGCACCTTGGGTGGTGCCCAGGTAGTGACCGTCGCCATGCGTCGGCAGAAACCAGAAAACATCCATGACAAATCCTTAAGCGATTTTCAGCAGAGAGGGGGAGTGCGCGGCAAACAAAGGTGCTGCGCGTTCTGCGGCAAGGCGTATGCGGCCCTTCAAGGGCTCGCTGGTTATTTGGTAGTCGGTGAAGTCGGCTTCGGTGGCATACACACCGATCGGCAAGGTCAGTGCCTGGAAGAAGCTGAACAGCGGGCGCAGTTGATGATCGAGTACCAGCGCGTGACGTTCGCTGCCGCCAGTGGCAGCGAGCAATACCGGCGTGTTGATCAGTGAATTGAGGCCAACCAGATCGAACAAGTGCTTGAGCAGGCCGGGGTAGGAGCCGCGGTACACCGGCGCGGCGACGATCAGCAGGTCGGCCTGTTCGATGGCCAACAGTTGCGATTCAACCTCGGCCGGCAGTTCGTCACGCGACAGGGCGCCGCCCAATGGCCGGGCGATGTCGCCCAGTTCGATCAGCGTGGTCTGGATCGGCAGCAACGTCGCCAGCTCGGCCAACACGGCCTGGGTCAGCACCAGGGTGCGCGAGGGGCGCCAGGTTCCGCCGGAGAGGGCAACGACATTCAGGGGACGGGTCATGAACAGTTCCTTTATCAACAGGGGTACATAGCGGGTGAAGTGGAGCGTGTTGAGCAAGAGCTGTACCAACGGCTGGAAGCCTTGATTGGCGCGGGCTTCAGGCTTACTGCTGAACAGTGAAGCTGTTGGCTGACTGGTGTTTTGTTGAATGACTGTTGCTGGTGCAACAGTTGCGTGGCGAACAGTGTTGATTCGATATGGGGCTATTTATAGAGAGTTACGTTTATTCCGTAAATGAACGTATTTCCATATTTATAGATCTTAAATGAATATGCATGGCTGGCTATTGCAGGTGTCTGAACGGTTGATAGCGACTATCACGGCGGGTGATTTTTCACCGTGCAGGGGCGGGAGTAGCCTGTGTTCATTGACTCGAAACCTCCTTCGCAGGGCCTCCACCATGAACCGTTTTCTGGCTGTTTCCTTACTCGTTGTCAGCGCCGTCCTTGCTGGCTGTGCGACTCATCCATCACCTGAATCACGCCCTTACACGGCTGAAGAAACCAAGCAATTGGCCCTGGAAGCGCTGAGCCGTCGCGGCTTGTCGTTTGATGAATACCAACAGCAGCGCGCCGCACTGACCGCCCAGCCACAGAAGCCGTTCGGCTTTGATCACCAAGGCGAAATGAACGCCGAACGCAGCGTGGTCCTGCATGGTCGTCCCAGTTGAGCCGGCGCTCAGCAGCAAAAAGCCCGAGGCTTCCCCTAAGGAACCTCGGGCTTTTTGTTTGCCATTGGGCTACTTCAGCCTGTTAAGCTGAATTTCAGGAGCGTTCCTACGCACATTTGCATAAAGTTGTTCTTCTTTAATGGCATTCGATCGGTTAAACCTGACGACCTCTGTTCCGGTTGATGCCCCTGAGACGTTGCTCTCGGGAATACGCTCTGCGAGTCTTAAACGTCATGAATAAACGTCCGTTGTATTTCGACTACGCCGCCACCACGCCGGTGGATGAGCGGGTCATCCAGGTGATGGTCGAGTGTCTGGGCTTCAATGCCAATTTCGGTAACCCTGCGTCCAGTTCCCATGCGTACGGCCAGGCGGCCCGGCAAACGGTTGAACAGGCGCGGCGCCAGGTCGCCGAGCTGGTCGGTGCCAGCCCTGAGCAGATCGTCTGGACCTCCGGTGCGACTGAATCCAACAACCTCGCGATCAAAGGCGTGGCCCAGGCGCGCGGCGTCGCGGGCGGGCACATCATTACCAGCCAGATCGAACACAAGGCCACACTGGACACCGCGCGGCAGTTGCAGGAAGCCGGGGTGGCCGTCACTTATCTGGTGCCGGACGCCGACGGGCTGATCAGCGCCACCGCGGTGAGTGAAGCGTTACGTGACGACACCTTTCTGGTGTCGCTGATGCTGGTCAATAACGAATTGGGCACCTTGAACGACATCCCTGCCATCGGCGCACGGGTGCGTGAGCACGGCGCGCTGTTGCATGTGGATGCCGCGCAAGGTGCCGGCAAAGTCGCGATCGACCTGGCTGAATGGCCGGTGGATTTGATGTCGTTTTCTGCGCACAAGCTGTACGGCCCCAAGGGCATCGGCGCGTTGTATGTCGGCCCGCGAGCGCAGCAAAAGGTGTTGGCGCAGATTCACGGCGGTGGTCACGAAGGCGGCCTGCGCTCCGGCACCCTGGCGACACATCAGATTGCGGGCATGGGCACCGCGTTTGCCTTGGCGGCGCAGTCCTTTGCCGAGGAAAAGGCCAGCATCGTCGCCTTGCGCCAGCGCCTGCTCGACCAGTTGGAAACAGTGGCGGGCGTGCGCCTGAACGGCAGCGCCACACAGCGCATTCCCCATACGCTCAGCCTGACGTTCAGTGAAGGTGAGTTCAATTCCGCCGCACTCAGTGCCGGCATGGCGTTCTCGGCGACCTCGGCGTGTAATTCCGCGAGCAACGCGCCGTCCCACGTGCTTCTGGCCCTGGGCCATGACGCGCGCAGCGCTGGTCGTACCATTCGCCTGAGCCTGGGCCGGTTTACCACCGAACAGGACATCGATCAGGCCGTGCAGTTGATCAAAGCCGCACTCGCCAGTGCCCCGGCGTTCTGGGCGGTCTGATTTTTCATTCGCAACACATAACAATTATTAGTGGTTAGCAGGAGACACAATGAGTACGCAGCCTTTGACCCATGGAACGGTTCCCCAGCGCCTGGCGCACACCCGTGAACTGATGCGCCGCGAGGGCATCCACGCCCTGTTGGTACCGTCGGCCGACCCGCACTTGTCCGAGTACTTGCCGGGTTACTGGCAGGGGCGGCAATGGCTGTCGGGGTTTCATGGTTCGGTGGGCACGCTGATTGTCACCGCAGATTTCGCCGGTGTCTGGGCCGATAGCCGTTACTGGGAACAGGCAACCAAGGAACTCAAGGGCAGCGGTATCGAGCTGGTGAAGTTGCAGCCCGGCCAACCCGGCCCGCTGGAATGGCTGGCCGAGCAAACCCCCGAAGGCGGCGTGGTGGCGGTGGATGGCGCGGTCATGGCCGTGGCCTCGGCGCGTACCCTGGGCGGTAAGCTGACAGAGCGCGGCGCGCGCCTGCGTACCGATATCGATGTGCTCAACGAAGTCTGGCAAGACCGCCCGGCCTTGCCGAACCAGCCGATCTATCAACACCTGCCGCCGCAGGCGACAGTCAGCCGTGGCGAGAAGCTCGCCGCGCTGCGTGCCAGCTTGAAAGAGAAGGGGGCCGACTGGCACTTTATCGCCACCCTGGATGACATCGCCTGGCTGTTCAACCTGCGTGGCGGCGATGTGTCGTTCAACCCGGTGTTTGTATCGTTTGCCTTGATCAATCAGCAGCAGGCCACCTTGTTTGTGGCGCTGAGCAAGGTCGATGCCGAGTTACGCGCGGTGCTGGAGCAAGAGGGTGTGACCCTGCGCGACTACAACGAAGTGGCGGATGCACTGCGCGCTGTGCCGTCGGGCGCGAGCTTGCATGTTGACCCGGCGCGGGTCACGGCCGGTTTGCTGGAAAACCTCGATGTCGGCGTCAAGCTGGTCGAAGGGCTGAACCCGACCACGCTGGCCAAGTCGCGCAAGAGCCTGGCCGACGCCGAGCATATCCGCCAAGCCATGGAGCAGGACGGCGCGGCGTTGTGCGAATTCTTCGCCTGGCTGGACAGTGCGCTGGGCCGTGAGCGCATTACCGAACTGACTATTGATGAACACCTGACGGCCGCGCGTACCCGTCGCCCCGGTTATGTGTCGTTGAGTTTCAACACCATCGCGGCCTTCAACGCCAATGGCGCGATGCCGCACTACCACGCCACTGAAGAAGAACACGCGCTGATCGAAGGCGATGGCTTGCTGCTGATCGATTCGGGCGGACAGTACCTGGGCGGCACCACGGACATCACGCGGATGGTGCCGATCGGCACGCCGAGCGAAGAGCAGAAGCGTGACTGCACGCGGGTGCTCAAGGGCGTGATTGCCTTGTCGCGTGCGCAGTTTCCCAAGGGCATTCTGTCGCCGCTGCTGGACGCCATTGCGCGTGCGCCGATCTGGGCCGAAGGCGTGGACTACGGCCACGGCACGGGTCACGGTGTAGGCTATTTCCTGAATGTGCATGAGGGCCCGCAAGTGATTGCCTACCAGGCCGCCACTGCACCGCAAACGGCGATGCAGCCGGGGATGATTACCTCGATTGAGCCGGGCACTTATCGCCCAGGCCGTTGGGGCGTGCGCATCGAGAACCTGGTGTTGAACCGTGAAGCGGGCAAGACCGAGTTCGGTGAGTTTCTCAAGTTCGAAACCCTGACCCTGTGCCCGATCGACACCCGTTGCCTGGTGCCGTCGCTGCTGACGGCGGACGAGCGCGAGTGGTTCAACGCCTACCACGCCGAGGTGCGCGAGCGGCTTAGCCCGCTGCTCAGCGGCGCTGCGCTGGAATGGTTGCAGGTGCGCACAGCGGCGATTTGATCGGTTACAGTTCGGGCGCCTGGGCCAGGGCGTCGGCCATATAGTCGACGAACGCCTTGACCCGCGCCGACTGGCGGCGATTGGGCGCCGAGACCGCGTAGATGGGCAGTGACGGCGGGGTGTAGTCCTGCAACACCGATACTGGCCGACGCGGCCAGGTTGATCGATGCGGGCAAGCTCAAGCCGATCATGGACCCGCATCAATTCGACCTGCAGACGGCAAACGCCGCTTACGATTTGCTCGCAAGCGGCGCTCAGGGGCGATTGGCGATAGCGATTAGCTGAGGGCTTCGCGCACAAATTCCAGACGGTCCTGACCGAAGAACAGCTGGTTGCCTACAAACATGCTGGGCGCACCGAACACGCCGCGCTGAACGGCGTGTTCCGTGTTGTCCTTGAGGGCGGCTTTCACGCTTTCATCATTGGCCAGGGCCAGCACTTCTTCCGGATTGAAACCGGCTTCGGTCAACACCGCGGCCACGACAGCGGGGTCGCCCATATTCCGACCTTCGACCCAGAGGGCGCGGAACAGGCAGTCGATGAAGCCTTGGAAGCGCTCGGGCTGGTGACGCTGCATGCCGGTCACTGCGCGCATCAGCATCAGGGTATTGATGGGGAAGTGCGGGTTGAACTTGAGCGTCACGTTGTAGCGTTGGGCATACCGCGCCAGGTCATTAAACATGTATCGGCCCTTGGCTGGGACGCTGATGGGGGATGCATTGCCGGTGGCTTTGAACACGCCTCCGAGCAGCATCGGCTGATACACCAGGGTCGCGCCGGTTGCGGCGCACAAGGCAGGCAGTTGGGAGTAGGCCAGGTACGTGGCGGGACTGCCGAGGTCAAAGAAGAATTCCAGGGTTTTACTCATGGTCGATGCTCGCTGCTTATTGTTGTGGAGGCGTGCTTACCAGGGTTCATTCCAGGGGCGCAGGTCCAGTTCGAAGGTCCAGGCGTCGCGTGGCTGGCTGTGCAGGTACCAATAGTTGTCGGCGATGTGTTCGGGGTTGAGGATGCCGTCCTGATCCTTCAGGGCGTATTTTTGCGGGAAGTTGTCGCGAATGAAGTCGGTGTCGATGGCGCCGTCGACCACTACGTGAGCCACATGGATGTTCCTAGGGCCCAGCTCTCGCGCCATGCTTTGTGCGAGTGCGCGGATGCCGTGCTTGGCACCGGCAAACGCAGCGAAACCCGCAGCGCCGCGCAAGCCTGCGGTAGCGCCGGTGAACAGGATGGTGCCGCCGTTGCGGGTGACCATGCGCTTGGCCACTTCGCGCGCATTCAGGAAGCCGGAGAAGCAGGCCATCTCCCAGATCTTGAAGTACTTGCGCGCGGTTTCTTCAAGGATGCTGCAAGGCACGTTGGCGCCGATATTGAAGACGAACGCTTCGATCGGGCCCAACTCGCTTTCGATCTGTTCGACCAGCGCGATGACCTCGTCTTCCTTGCGTGCATCACAGGCAAAGCCGTGGGCTTGGCCACCGGCCGCCTGGATGCTGTCGACCAAGGGCTGCAGTTTGTCTGCGCTGCGGCGGGTGACGCAGGCCACGTAGCCTTCGCGCGCGAAGCGCTTGGCAATGGCGCCGCCGGTGGCATCACCGGCACCCACTACCAATACGATTTTGTTGTTTTCTGTCATGGGAACTCCGTTGCTCGATAGTCGAGCAGGAGTGTAGCCGCCGCGTCGCAAAGGGCCGGGTCGAGATCAGATTTTCAGAAAAGAGGAGCAGTCGGATGAAGACTGCTCGGGTGCTCACTTACAGATGACGATCATGCTGCGACTGGTGTAGCCGGCAGGGTTGAGGCCGAAGGGGTAGTCTCCAGGCTCCTCGGAGTTGTCACCGGACTTGGCGATAACCCGGTAGCCCTTGGCTCCGCATGAATTGACTGCGCTGGTGTAGCACTGGTCCCAGGAGGAGGACAGCCCCGAACAGTTGATATGCAGCCCTTTTTTGCCCCGTTTCACTTCTGTCTTGGTGGTCGCAGCACAGCCCGCAATGCCCACGACCATGAACAGTATCAATATTCTTTTCATCACTATCCTTAATAGCCGCTTCGCAAAAAGGCTCGATGCAGGCTTCACTCGCTCTCGATTGTAGCGTTCAGCTGTCCTTGTCGAAATTCTCCATGAAAGACATTCATTTACGGCCTAAACATGGCCTAAATAAGCGGCAAATACCAGAGCTACCTTAGATAGCGGTCAATCGGCCGGCACCAGCGGTTTGGATTCATTGCGCATCGTCAGCGTAGCGCCTACAGAGGCCAGGATAATGCAGGTGATGGCCAGCCACTGTGCCAGCGACAAGTGCTCTTGCAGGAAGAACAGTCCGGAAAGCGCGCCGAATGCAGGCTCGATGCTCATCAGGGTGCCGAAGGTGCGGGCAGGAAGGCGGGTGAGTGCGACCATTTCCAGGGTATAGGGCAGGGCCGTGGACAAGATGGCGACAGCCAGGGCGACGGGGATCAGTGCTGGGGTCAGCAGTGCGGCGCCTGCGTGGACGATGCCAATCGGCGCGACAAACAAGGCAGCAATCATTACGCCGAGTGCTGCGGTCTGGACGCCATTGTCGTTGCCGGCCTTTTGGCCAAACAGAATATAGAGCGCCCAGCAGACACCCGCGCCGAGGGCATAGGCTGCGCCCGTCAGATCGATACCGCTGCTGGCTTCGCCTATGGGTATGAGTAGTAGAAGGCCGGCGATCGCAAGGCCGATCCATAGAAAGTCCACCGCCCGGCGCGAAGCGTAGATCGCAACGGCGAGCGGGCCTGTGAATTCCAGCGCTACTGCGATGCCCAGGGGCACTGTGCGCAAGGACATATAGAAGAGGAAATTCATGCCACCCAGCGCCATGCCATAAATGACAACGGTACGCAGGGACTTGGCCGTGAGCTTGGCGCGCCATGGGCGTAATAGAAGCAGCATGATCACACTGGCAAATATCAGCCGCAGGGTGGTCGTGCCCTGGGCGCCGACAATGGGAAACATGCTTTTGGCCAGCGAGGCGCCGGACTGGATGGACGCCATGGCTATTAATAGCAGGCCGACCGGGAACAACGCCGATGCCAGGCTGCGGGGTGGGGTGGTCATTGGGGGTGTTTGTCCAAAGTCGTGGTGGAGAGGCAGGGGGCATATGATGCTCAACTGGTGAGCTTTGAGCAATATATTGCTCAGTTGCTGGATTTTGACCGTCTATATAGAAGGTGTCGTTAGGTTTACGGGGAGTTTGATAGAAAATCCAAATTAAGGGTTGACGGCAGATTCTGGAAGTCTACAATTCGCCCCACTTCCGGCGCAGTCGAAACGGAAAACTCCTTGGTAAACAAAGAGTTACGCGAGATTCGACAGCGAGTTGCTTCAGTTCATCGAAGCCCAGAAGGAGTTGGTAGGGCAGTGTTGTTTGGCTCTATTAACGTTTCGATCTTCTCGGTCGAAAGCGGAGAAAAAGAGGTGTTGACAGCAGCGTGTAACGCTGTAGAATTCGCCTCCCGCTAACGAGAGATCGGAAGCGCAAGTGGTTGAAGTTGTTGAAGAAGTCTTCGAAAACTTCTGAAAATAATCACTTGACAGCAAATGAGGCTGCTGTAGAATGCGCGCCTCGGTTGAGACGAAAGATCTTAACCAGCCGCTCTTTAACAACTGAATCAAGCAATTCGTGTGGGTGCTTGTGGAGTCAGACTGATAGTCAACAAGATTATCAGCATCACAAGTTACTCCGCGAAAAATCAAAGATGTAACCAACGATTGCTGAGCCAAGTTTAGGGTTTCTTAAAAACCCAAAGATGTTTGAACTGAAGAGTTTGATCATGGCTCAGATTGAACGCTGGCGGCAGGCCTAACACATGCAAGTCGAGCGGTAGAGAGAAGCTTGCTTCTCTTGAGAGCGGCGGACGGGTGAGTAATGCCTAGGAATCTGCCTGGTAGTGGGGGATAACGTTCGGAAACGGACGCTAATACCGCATACGTCCTACGGGAGAAAGCAGGGGACCTTCGGGCCTTGCGCTATCAGATGAGCCTAGGTCGGATTAGCTAGTTGGTGAGGTAATGGCTCACCAAGGCTACGATCCGTAACTGGTCTGAGAGGATGATCAGTCACACTGGAACTGAGACACGGTCCAGACTCCTACGGGAGGCAGCAGTGGGGAATATTGGACAATGGGCGAAAGCCTGATCCAGCCATGCCGCGTGTGTGAAGAAGGTCTTCGGATTGTAAAGCACTTTAAGTTGGGAGGAAGGGCATTAACCTAATACGTTAGTGTTTTGACGTTACCGACAGAATAAGCACCGGCTAACTCTGTGCCAGCAGCCGCGGTAATACAGAGGGTGCAAGCGTTAATCGGAATTACTGGGCGTAAAGCGCGCGTAGGTGGTTTGTTAAGTTGGATGTGAAATCCCCGGGCTCAACCTGGGAACTGCATTCAAAACTGACTGACTAGAGTATGGTAGAGGGTGGTGGAATTTCCTGTGTAGCGGTGAAATGCGTAGATATAGGAAGGAACACCAGTGGCGAAGGCGACCACCTGGACTAATACTGACACTGAGGTGCGAAAGCGTGGGGAGCAAACAGGATTAGATACCCTGGTAGTCCACGCCGTAAACGATGTCAACTAGCCGTTGGAAGCCTTGAGCTTTTAGTGGCGCAGCTAACGCATTAAGTTGACCGCCTGGGGAGTACGGCCGCAAGGTTAAAACTCAAATGAATTGACGGGGGCCCGCACAAGCGGTGGAGCATGTGGTTTAATTCGAAGCAACGCGAAGAACCTTACCAGGCCTTGACATCCAATGAACTTTCTAGAGATAGATTGGTGCCTTCGGGAACATTGAGACAGGTGCTGCATGGCTGTCGTCAGCTCGTGTCGTGAGATGTTGGGTTAAGTCCCGTAACGAGCGCAACCCTTGTCCTTAGTTACCAGCACGTAATGGTGGGCACTCTAAGGAGACTGCCGGTGACAAACCGGAGGAAGGTGGGGATGACGTCAAGTCATCATGGCCCTTACGGCCTGGGCTACACACGTGCTACAATGGTCGGTACAGAGGGTTGCCAAGCCGCGAGGTGGAGCTAATCCCATAAAACCGATCGTAGTCCGGATCGCAGTCTGCAACTCGACTGCGTGAAGTCGGAATCGCTAGTAATCGCGAATCAGAATGTCGCGGTGAATACGTTCCCGGGCCTTGTACACACCGCCCGTCACACCATGGGAGTGGGTTGCACCAGAAGTAGCTAGTCTAACCTTCGGGAGGACGGTTACCACGGTGTGATTCATGACTGGGGTGAAGTCGTAACAAGGTAGCCGTAGGGGAACCTGCGGCTGGATCACCTCCTTAATCGACGACATCAGCTGCTCCATAAGCTCCCACACGAATTGCTTGATTCATTGAAGAAGACGATAAGAAGCAGCCCGAAATTGGGTCTGTAGCTCAGTTGGTTAGAGCGCACCCCTGATAAGGGTGAGGTCGGCAGTTCGAATCTGCCCAGACCCACCAATTTTGTGTGGGAAACGCCTGTAGAAATACGGGGCCATAGCTCAGCTGGGAGAGCGCCTGCCTTGCACGCAGGAGGTCAACGGTTCGATCCCGTTTGGCTCCACCACTACTGCTTCTGAAAGTTTTGAAAGCTTAGAAATGAGCATTCCATCCAGGCGATGGTGAATGTTGATTTCTAGTCTTTGATTAGATCGTTCTTTAAAAATTTGGGTATGTGATAGAAAGATAGACTGAACGTTACTTTCACTGGTAACGGATCAGGCTAAGGTAAAATTTGTGAGTTACTCGTAATTGAGTATTATCGAATTTTCGGCGAATGTTGTCTTCACAGTATAACCAGATTGCTTGGGGTTATATGGTCAAGTGAAGAAGCGCATACGGTGGATGCCTTGGCAGTCAGAGGCGATGAAAGACGTGGTAGCCTGCGAAAAGCTTCGGGGAGTCGGCAAACAGACTTTGATCCGGAGATGTCTGAATGGGGGAACCCAGCCATCATAAGATGGTTACCTTACACTGAATACATAGGTGTAAGGGGCGAACCAGGGGAACTGAAACATCTAAGTACCCTGAGGAAAAGAAATCAACCGAGATTCCCTTAGTAGTGGCGAGCGAACGGGGACTAGCCCTTAAGTGGCTTTGAGATTAGCGGAACGCTCTGGAAAGTGCGGCCATAGTGGGTGATAGCCCTGTACGCGAAAGTCTCTTAGTCATGAAATCGAGTAGGACGGAGCACGAGAAACTTTGTCTGAATATGGGGGGACCATCCTCCAAGGCTAAATACTACTGACTGACCGATAGTGAACTAGTACCGTGAGGGAAAGGCGAAAAGAACCCCGGAGAGGGGAGTGAAATAGATCCTGAAACCGTATGCGTACAAGCAGTGGGAGCAGACTTTGTTCTGTGACTGCGTACCTTTTGTATAATGGGTCAGCGACTTATTTTCAGTGGCGAGCTTAACCGAATAGGGGAGGCGTAGCGAAAGCGAGTCTTAATAGGGCGTCTAGTCGCTGGGAATAGACCCGAAACCGGGCGATCTATCCATGGGCAGGTTGAAGGTTGGGTAACACTAACTGGAGGACCGAACCGACTACCGTTGAAAAGTTAGCGGATGACCTGTGGATCGGAGTGAAAGGCTAATCAAGCTCGGAGATAGCTGGTTCTCCTCGAAAGCTATTTAGGTAGCGCCTCATGTATCACTGTAGGGGGTAGAGCACTGTTTCGGCTAGGGGGTCATCCCGACTTACCAAACCGATGCAAACTCCGAATACCTACAAGTGCCGAGCATGGGAGACACACGGCGGGTGCTAACGTCCGTCGTGAAAAGGGAAACAACCCAGACCGTCAGCTAAGGTCCCAAAGTTATGGTTAAGTGGGAAACGATGTGGGAAGGCTTAGACAGCTAGGAGGTTGGCTTAGAAGCAGCCACCCTTTAAAGAAAGCGTAATAGCTCACTAGTCGAGTCGGCCTGCGCGGAAGATGTAACGGGGCTCAAACCATACACCGAAGCTACGGGTATCACGTAAGTGATGCGGTAGAGGAGCGTTCTGTAAGCCTGTGAAGGTGAGTTGAGAAGCTTGCTGGAGGTATCAGAAGTGCGAATGCTGACATGAGTAACGACAATGGGTGTGAAAAACACCCACGCCGAAAGACCAAGGTTTCCTGCGCAACGTTAATCGACGCAGGGTTAGTCGGTCCCTAAGGCGAGGCTGAAAAGCGTAGTCGATGGAAAACAGGTTAATATTCCTGTACTTCTGGTTATTGCGATGGAGGGACGGAGAAGGCTAGGCCAGCTTGGCGTTGGTTGTCCAAGTTTAAGGTGGTAGGCTGGAATCTTAGGTAAATCCGGGATCTTAAGGCCGAGAGCTGATGACGAGTTAACTTTTAGTTAACGAAGTGGTTGATGCCATGCTTCCAAGAAAAGCTTCTAAGCTTCAGGTAACCAGGAACCGTACCCCAAACCGACACAGGTGGTTGGGTAGAGAATACCAAGGCGCTTGAGAGAACTCGGGTGAAGGAACTAGGCAAAATGGCACCGTAACTTCGGGAGAAGGTGCGCCGGTGAGGGTGAAGGACTTGCTCCGTAAGCTCATGCCGGTCGAAGATACCAGGCCGCTGCGACTGTTTATTAAAAACACAGCACTCTGCAAACACGAAAGTGGACGTATAGGGTGTGACGCCTGCCCGGTGCCGGAAGGTTAATTGATGGGGTTAGCTAACGCGAAGCTCTTGATCGAAGCCCCGGTAAACGGCGGCCGTAACTATAACGGTCCTAAGGTAGCGAAATTCCTTGTCGGGTAAGTTCCGACCTGCACGAATGGCGTAACGATGGCGGCGCTGTCTCCACCCGAGACTCAGTGAAATTGAAATCGCTGTGAAGATGCAGTGTATCCGCGGCTAGACGGAAAGACCCCGTGAACCTTTACTATAGCTTTGCACTGGACTTTGAATTTGCTTGTGTAGGATAGGTGGGAGGCTTTGAAGCGTGGACGCCAGTCTGCGTGGAGCCAACCTTGAAATACCACCCTGGCAACTTTGAGGTTCTAACTCAGGTCCGTTATCCGGATCGAGGACAGTGTATGGTGGGTAGTTTGACTGGGGCGGTCTCCTCCTAAAGAGTAACGGAGGAGTACGAAGGTGCGCTCAGACCGGTCGGAAATCGGTCGTAGAGTATAAAGGCAAAAGCGCGCTTGACTGCGAGACAGACACGTCGAGCAGGTACGAAAGTAGGTCTTAGTGATCCGGTGGTTCTGTATGGAAGGGCCATCGCTCAACGGATAAAAGGTACTCCGGGGATAACAGGCTGATACCGCCCAAGAGTTCATATCGACGGCGGTGTTTGGCACCTCGATGTCGGCTCATCACATCCTGGGGCTGAAGCCGGTCCCAAGGGTATGGCTGTTCGCCATTTAAAGTGGTACGCGAGCTGGGTTTAGAACGTCGTGAGACAGTTCGGTCCCTATCTGCCGTGGACGTTTGAGATTTGAGAGGGGCTGCTCCTAGTACGAGAGGACCGGAGTGGACGAACCTCTGGTGTTCCGGTTGTCACGCCAGTGGCATTGCCGGGTAGCTATGTTCGGAATAGATAACCGCTGAAAGCATCTAAGCGGGAAACTAGCCTCAAGATGAGATCTCACTGGAACCTTGAGTTCCCTGAAGGGCCGTCGAAGACTACGACGTTGATAGGTTGGGTGTGTAAGCGCTGTGAGGCGTTGAGCTAACCAATACTAATTGCCCGTGAGGCTTGACCATATAACACCCAAGCAATTTGCTTGCTTCGAGCTAAAAAGCGTAAGAGCACCAGATTGCGGTGTGTGAAGACGAAATGAACCGAAAGTTCGAATCTCACAAAACACCGAAAGCTGTCACATACCCAATTTGCTGAAGCGAGGCCACATGGTCACGACTCAGTACCCGAATTTCTTGACGACCATAGAGCATTGGAACCACCTGATCCCATCCCGAACTCAGCAGTGAAACGATGCATCGCCGATGGTAGTGTGGGGTTTCCCCATGTGAGAGTAGGTCATCGTCAAGATTAAATTCCAGAGCCCCTGTTTGCTAACGCAAACAGGGGCTCTGTTTTGGGCGGTCGAAAAGCGCAGGTGCAAGCGTGCTGCCGATGGGCGTCGACCATAATGCGTGCTCTCTGATACAGAACTTGTGTATCAGAACTCTCGCTCCTTGATCATCTCAATCAGCGCCCTCGACCCAGCCGGTACATGCCACCGTTGGAGTCCACTCTCCAAGTACACGTATCAGCGCCCCCGCAGCCGGCTCTGCAGCAGCATTCCACTCCGTCAATCCCATCCCCGCCCAACGCTTGGATGAGATAGAAGCGCTGGTAACCGAGCAAGTCGCCGATATCCGGGCGGGTGCAGCGATACATTCAGATCGGCATCGAGGAGGGCGCTCACCTATTGGTGGGTGGCCCCGGCTTGCCTGACGGAATCGACGCGGGCTGATCCATCAGGCCCACCGCCTTTAGTTGCGTTACCAACCCGCTGACCAAGATCTTCGGGCCTGTTCTGTCGATCATCCCCTACGATGACCAAGATGAAGCGCTAACCATCGCCAACGATACGCCCTACGGTCTCCAGGCTTACATTCTGTCCTCAGCCCTGCAAAGAGGCTTCGCGCATCGACGCCGTTCGCGTGTTGATCGATACCCGTGGCCCACGAGCCGCTAGCGCCCTTCGGCGGCTTCAAACAATCAGGTATAGGCCGTGAGTACTGCACACTCGGATTGGAGGCCTTTCTGGAGCCTAAATCCGTGCTCTCCTGACAAAACAGCATGCCGTTGGGGAAATCGATGCAAAGTGTTTCTGCATTTTTGGTATGGTGCAGCACATTTTCACAAGGATTGATTTTTCATCCGCAGGACGCGGCGTCGACCTTCTTCAACGAGATGCTGTAGAAATGCCTGAACCGATACCGATCAAGGATCACGAAAAAGAAAACCGTCTGGTCAACAAGCGCCTGCTTGCCTGTGCGTTGTTGGTCATCGGCATCACCTGCGCCCTGGTGGGCCGCATGTATTTCCTGCAAGTGGTGCAGTACGACTACCACTCCACGATTTCCGAAAACAACCGGGTCCACGTCCTGCCGATTACGCCCACGCGCGGGTTGATCTATGACCGCAACGGTGTGGTTTTGGCCGACAACCGTCCCAGCTACAACCTGACGATTACCCGCGAACGCACAACCGACCTCAAGGGTGAGCTGGATGCCATCGTCAACCTGCTGCACCTGCCCGCCGAAGACCGTGCGGTGTTCGACAAGGCGCTGAAGCAGGCTCGTCATCCTTTTGTGCCCGTGACGCTGTTTTACGAATTGACTGAGGAACAGATCGCGGTACTGGCCGTTAACGAATTCCGTTTGCCTGGCGTGGACGTCGAGCCGCAATTCGTCCGTCACTACCCGCTGGGCGCACATTTTGCCCACTCGATCGGCTACGTCGGCCGAATCAATGAAAAAGAATCCAAGGCCCTTGATTCGGTCGAGTACCGAGGTACGCAGTCCATCGGCAAGACCGGTATCGAGCGCTTCTACGAATCCGAACTGCACGGCCATGTCGGTTATGAAGAGGTCGAGACCAATGCGCAAGGCCGCGTACTGCGCGTGCTCAAGCACACCGACCCGATCCCCGGCAAAAACATCGTTCTGAGCCTCGACGTCAAACTCCAGGAAGCGGCGGAAGAAGCCTTGGGCGATCGACGTGGTTCGGTTGTCGCCCTCGACCCGCAAACCGGCGAAGTACTGGCGATGGTCAGCAAGCCGAGCTTTGACCCTAACCTGTTCGTGACCGGTATCAGCTTCAAGGAATACGCGGCGCTGCACGACTCCATCGACCGGCCGCTGTTCAACCGTGTGCTGCGCGGGCTTTATGCGCCCGGTTCGACCATCAAGCCGGAAGTGGCTATCGCCGGTCTCGACAGTGGCGTGGTCACCGCACAAACCCGTGTGTTCGACCCCGGTTACTACCAGCTGCCCGATTTTGACCACAAATACCGCAACTGGAACCACAGCGGCGACGGCTGGGTGGACATGGACGCGGCGATCATGCGCTCCAACGACACCTACTTTTACGACCTTGCCCACAAGCTGGGCATCGACCGTCTGCACGATTATCTGGCCGAATTCGGGCTGGGGCAGAAAGTCTCCCTCGACATGTTCGAGGAGTCTGCAGGACTGATGCCGTCCCAGGCGTGGAAGCGCGCGACGCGACGCCAGCCGTGGTTCCCAGGTGAAACGGTGATTCTCGGCATCGGCCAGGGTTATATGCAAGTCACGCCGTTGCAGCTGGCCCAGGCCACCGCGTTGATTGCCAACAAAGGCGTGTGGAACCGCCCGCACCTGGCCAAGACCATCAATGGCGTGCCGCCGGTGGATGAAAACCCGATGCCCAACGTGGTCCTCAAGGACCCGCGTGATTGGGAACAGGTCAACCATGGCATGCAACTGGTAATGCACGACCCGCGCGGTATCGCCCGGGCTGCGGCGGTCGGCGCCCAGTATCGCATTGCCGGCAAGAGTGGTACCGCGCAAGTGGTTGCGATCAAGCAAGGTGAGCGTTACAACCGGAACAAAACCCTGGAACGCCATCGCGATAACGCTTTGTTCGTCGGCTTCGCGCCGGCCGAACATCCGAAAATCGTGATCTCGGTAATGATCGAAAACGGTGAAGCCGGCGGCCGTGTGGCGGGCCCTGTTGTGCGGCAAATCATGGATGCCTGGCTGCTCGACCAGGAAGGCCACCTGAAGCCGCAATACGCGACGCCGGCCAAAGCCCCGGGTGACCCGCACGTCTGACTCAGACCTTCCACTCGTCCCAGTGCTCTGCGGCTTGATAAGCGAGCCAGGGCACATCATGGGCCGTCCAGATGTGCGAGGTGGGCCGTACGCCCGGATCATCATCCAGCGTCGCCACTCGCACAATCACATGGGGCTGGTGCCTACGCTCAGCCATCAGATGTGAGCCGCATCGCGAGCAGAAATGCCTGAATTTGCCCGGCGAAGATTCAAGCGACGACAGCAGCGCTTCGCCCCGTGTCCAGCGGAAATGTTCGCGCATCACCCCGGCTGTGGCCACGAACGCTGCTGCATGCACCTTGCGGCAGCTGTCGCAGTGGCAGTGGCTGATAGGCATATCCAGGCTGTCCACTTGGTAGCACACAGCTTTGCAAAAGCAACTTCCATTCAACGGGTCAGTCATAAACGTATTGCCCGATCAAGGATGGGGTCATCATCATCGCGCACACGCCAAGGTTGCGCATTGGTCGATGTCGCCTACTGTCAATGGAGGAGGTGACTTATGCACGTATTAGATCGCATCGAACGAAAAGTCCTGCTCAATGCTTCACGTAAACAGGTGTGGGATGCGCTTACCGACGCCGAGCAATTCGGCAGCTGGTTTGGCATTGCCCTCAAGGGTAAAACTTTTACCGCTGGGCAAACCATCGAGGCGCCCATCACCTTTCCCGGCTACGAACATGTGGTGTGGAAGGCCAGGATCGAACGAGTGTTACCGCAAACCCAGTTTTCGTTTTGGTGGCACCCTTACGCGGTGGAGAAGGGGGTCGATTATGACAATGAAACACCAACATTGGTGGAATTCACCATCGAGGACCGTGCGCCGGGCATCCTGCTGCGGGTTGTCGAGTCGGGGTTTGACGCGGTGCCCGAAGCCCGACGCCAGACAGCCTTCAAGATGAATTCACGGGGCTGGGATGAGCAAATGAACAACATCGAAACCTACCTCGCCCAAGCCCGCCGAGCCTGACCCAAACGGGCATCCTTGCTGATGCCCGTCTTCACGACTGTCAGCCTTCGTGAGCCGTGGTGATTGCCAGCGTATCGGTAAAGGTCACTTCTTGGCGCAGCGAGCAGGACACATTCATTAAGAGGACTTCCATGTGAGTAAAGCCCTCAGTCTGGTGGCGAGTCAGCGATGCGCAATTCGTTGACGGCCTTGGGTGTTCACGGGTCTTAGAAACTCATCTGCCATTGCCCGACCAGCGCATGGTTACGGCTACTGCTGCCCAGTTCGCCGTTGTAGCCGAGGCTCAAACTCTGCCGTGCAGACAAGCCCACATCCAGCCCCACTTCAACCATCAGGCTATCGCGGTCCAGAGCGCTGCCTTCAACGTTGAACGCGTCGCCTCCGACCTGAAAGGCTTGGCGGACTTCGCTGTCAACATTGCCGTACAAGTGCCGCCAGCCGAGGCTGGCTCGCGGAGTCAGGCTGACGCCATTCTCCAACTGGTTGAGATAAGCCAGGCGCATACCCGTTGTGCTGCTGAAGTTATCCAGCGTTTGTGCGTCGACTTGTAGCGACGCTATTCCGCCTTTTTCGGCAAAGCTGTCGCGGTGATAGCGTTGATAACCCAGGTTGACGAATGGCTCGACACTGAAACGGCCGCTGCCCAAGGCATAGCCTATTTCGGCAAAAGCTTGTTGGCTGTCGGCATCGTAGTCACCCTTGGGGCGGTCGCTGAAACCTTCAAACTCAATTGTGCGTTTGTTATTGCCTGAGTGATGGCTATACGCGGCGCCCAATCGCAGGGCGAGCGGGCCATCCTGGCGTACGACATACGCACCGACGTGCCAACTGCGCAAGGTGTTATCGACGTTGTGGCTGTCCACATCGGTCTTGGAGTAACCGCCCAATACACCCAGGCGCCAGAGCGGCGACAACGACCAATCCATCCCCAGCAGGCTGCCTTGTGTACGCTGCTGGGAGGACTCGGTGCCGTGCTGACCGTCAAGCCTGCCGTAGCTGCCGATACCTTGCAGCCAGACGCGGCCGCGCGCGTTCGGGTCATTCAGGTTGCGCGCGTTGTTGGGCACGCCAGTGGCTGCCAACCCTGGGGTTTGTGACGGTTCAAGGCCGACCAGCAAACTTGAGCTGCTGCTCATCTGGCGCATGGCCGACAGCATCGATGTGCCAACCTGGGCGCTAGCCGCCAGTGTGGCACTGGCAAGGTTGGAGTTGCTGCTGCCGGCCAATGCTTCGATGGCGGCGCTGGCGGTGGCCTCGGAGGTGCCCAGCAATGCGTCGTACAGTGGGTTTGGGTTGGGCTGCCAAGAGGGTAAAGGGAATGAGCCGTCCCAATTTTTCCAATGACTCCAGGTAATTCCCTCGATGGTGTACGCCGCGCGGGCACCGTTGGCAGTACGGGCATAATCGATGAACTCGATGTCGTTGCGGGTATAGCTAAGGTTCACCTTGTCACTTTCGTAACTGATTACCGGCGTCAGGAAAGCGTACCCCATCTGGTAAGACTCATCGAAGGTGCCCGTGATACTGCCCGCTTGAATGATCGTGTAAGTACTGTGCCAGGGGTAATTCATCATCGAGGTACCAGGTCGAAGCGACAAACTGGCCCCATTGAGGCTTGCATTACCGGTGACATGGGTCGTCGCAGCGCTGCCGTCGGAGTTGGTAGCAAACTCGAATGTAGAACCTGGGTTCATGACCAGGTTGCCGTTCACCTGTGGAGCACCCACGACGGTGTCAGTTATTAACTTGCCACTCACGGTAAGGTTGTTCAACGAACCTCGGCCTTGGTAGTTCGCGCCGAAGTCGACGATGACATCGCCGGCAATACTTCCCTGGTTGTTCAGAAGTGCGCCAGAAGCTACAAGCGCGCCTACTTTGAAGTCGCCGTTGCCCTTGATCACCCAGTAGCCGCTATTGACTTGTAGCGAATCGAAATTGCGCGTCCCATCAATCGTACCGTCGGGCTCTTGCTCCGAGCCCCAGTATCTATAGCCTTCCAGAATCATTGTGTTATGGCCTGACCCGCCGTCAACCAAACCCTCAAAGCGGGCGTCACGGTAAACCGTCAAGGTATCGTTACCACCGCCCAGGTCGAGGGCCACACCATTGCCGCCGCTGATCAGAGCGCCGTTGTACACGTGATCGTCGAAGTCACCGATGAATCGCGCGCCATAACCATTCAGCCCGCGCAGGTCGACGAAGTTTCTCAGTTCCGTTGGGCCTGATGCCGGCCCGTCATGGCCGTCGCTGACCAGCAGACTGTTGTCGGCGCCGGTTATCGAACCGGTGCGCGGGGTAACGAAGTCGTATGTTCCCCCGTTGAACATATACCCACCGCCAATCGACACGCCGTCGCTGGTATTGGCCCGACCGTTTTTGTCTACGCCGCTGGCACCGTTGGCTCGAATATCGCCGGGGTTGTAGATGCTGGCGATGCCACCAATCCGCACGCCATCACCGTCGACGTTCTTCTGCTGGCCATCTTGGCCACCGGTGATCGTGCCGTAATTGTAAACGTTGCCATCGCCGGCGATGGAGACGCCCGCGCCGTTACGTCCGATGAGCGTGCCCGAGTTGCTCAACGCATCGAACTGATCGCCCGAAATACCATGGCGACCTCCCGAGATCACGCCTCTATTTTCGATGCGTACAGTGTTCCCGGAGCCAAGGTTGATCGCATCGAATTTATCACCGCCGGTGATCGCGCCATCATTGCTGATGAATACGTTTCGCTGCCCAACGGGAAGGTTTTCGCGTATGTCGACGGCGGTTGCGGCGCTGTTGATACTGCCCGTTTTGGTCACTGCCAGGCTGGGATCAAAAAAGTAGCCGCTGCCGATGGTTTGGGCTGCTGTGGTTGGCTTATCAATCAGGACTTTTGCCTGGCTGGCGTCGGAGAGCCAGGCACTGGAAACAATCAGCGAAATATGTAGGGCGAGACGACGGGGTACGAACGACATGCGCGAAATCCTTTTCTTGAATCGCGCTATTTTCCTATATAGCCATTTGATATTACCAGCACATTCTAATCATCAAATGCGCTGGCAATCAGGCGCAAGGTTGTTGAAGTTAGAAATCCACCGTCGCCGACAACTTCGCCACCCGCGGATCACCCTGGGTCAGATAGCCACCCAGCGCAGATTCCCAATACTTGGTATTGGCCACGTTCTCCACGGTTGCGCCCAACGTCACATCACGCTGCGCCACCTTGAAGTTGTAGCGCGCACCCACATCGAAGCGATTCCAGGCCGGCAGGCTCAGGTTGTTCGCTGCATCGGCGTACTGGCCGCCGGTGCGCAACATCCGGCCGTTGACGCTTACGCCTTGCAGGCCCGGCACATCCCAATCCACCCCGGCGTTGAGCTGGAACGACGGCACGCCAATCGCACGGTTGCCGTCATTGGCGCCGTTTGCCGTGCCGTTGACTTCAGTGTGAATAATCGTCGCGCCGCCCAGTAGACGCAGGCCGCTGACCGGTTCACCGAAGACGTTCAGCTCAACGCCCTTGTTGACTTGCTCGCCCTGGAAGACATAGGTGGCGGTGCCGTCCGCATTCAGCTGGGAGTAACCTTGAGTCGGCTGTTCAATGCGGTACACGCCCAGTGTCGCTCCGTAGGTGCCCATATCAACCTTGACGCCCGCTTCGGTCTGTTTCGAGCGGGCCGGTGCGAAGGTCTGGTTGGCGTTGGTCACGCTGGTAGCGCTGCCAAACGTGCTCGGAGCGGTCGGCCCCGAAGCCAGGCCTTCAATGTGGTTGGCATACAGCGATACATGGTCCCAAGGCTTGAACACCAAGCCATACACCGGCGTGGTGATGCCTTTGGCGTAATTGGCAGTGCGCGTGCCGGTGCCATACGCGTAGCCTTGAACCACCAGTTCCTGGCGGCGCAGACCGGCCGTGAACAGCAGGCTGTCATCCATGAAGCCAAAAGTGTCCGATACCGCAGCGCTGCGGGCGAAGGTCTTGGCGGTGATGCCTGGGTCGTTCAGGTCGCTGCCGGAGGTGAAACCGCCTTTGGCCGGTGCTGACACGTCGGCCGGATTGTAGATATTGGTTGGCTGGCTGCCGGCGGCAAAGTCGAAGGCGTTACGGGTCTGGGTCCAGATGCCGGTCAGGCCCAGGTTCAACTTGTGGCTGACAGCGCCGGTCTGGAACTTGCCGTTCAGGCCGGCCATCAGGCTGGTGTTGTCTTCCTGGTGCGCGATGTTCGAGCCGCTGACCGTGGCATTGCCCAATGCGTCGTTCAGGGTGACCGACGAGTAGCGCCCCAGTTCGTTGGTGTGCTTGGCACCGCCGGCAATGTAGGCGGTCCAGTTGTCGTTGAGGTCGTATTCGCCTCGCAACACGCCGAACGTGTCTTCGAGGCTGGTGGTGCCCCAGTTCGGCGCGTAGTTGGTGTCGGCAGACGGGGCGTTGGGGATGTGGGTCAGCCCACTGCCGAGCAGCACCGTATTGCGCCCGCCGTTCACTTGCTGCTTCTGATACACAAAGTCCCCCGACAGGCGCAGCGCATCGCCGCGGTAATCGAGGCCGACCGAGAACAGCTTCGAGCGCTGGTTTTCGTCGTCAACGGCCGTATCGCCTTCACGCTGGGACAGGTTTACCCGCGCACCAAAGCGATTGTCCTCGCCAAAACGCTGGCCGATGTCAAGGTGTTCACCCACTCGGCCATCACTGCTGATGTCGGTGCTGAAACGGCGCAACGGCACATCATCGGCGCGCTTGGGCTGCAGGTTCACGCCGCCGCCAATGCCGGAGCCGCCGGGCGTTACACCGTTGATGAACGCGTTGGGCCCCTTGAACACTTCAACCCGTTCCAGGGCGTCGGTGGACATGATCTGGCGCGGCAGGATGCCGTACAAACCGTTGAAGGAAATGTCGTCGCCATTGAGCGGCAGGCCGCGAATCACAAAGGCCTGGGCCTGGTTCGCGTAGCCCGATGCCTGGCGCACCGACGAGTCGTTGAGCAGCACATCGCCGACGGTTTGCGCCTGCTGGTCGCGAATCAATTTCTCGGTGTAGGAGGACATGCTGAATGGCACGTCCATGATGTCCTGGTTGCCCAGCACACCCAGTTGCCCGCCGCGTGCAACCTGGCCACCCGCGTAAACCGGCGGTAGCGCGTTTGGCGCGGGCGCGTCGGCGTTGATGTTGGTGGCACCCAGTTCCAGTGTGTTGCCGTCCTGATGGTTATTCGCATCCTGCGGGGTGACTGGGGTTGCAGCATGGGCAGCAAGGCTCACGGAGCAGCAAAGGGCGAGCAGGGTAGGGCGAAACGGCACACAAAGTCGGGTACGGAAGGGCATGGTCGATCCTGACGGCGAACCGTCAATGTGAGGAAAAGGGCAACAACGTTGCGCTTCCTCGCTGCGCGGATACGACTCCGGTGCGAATGATAGTGATTGTTATTAATGTTCTGCAACAAATTTGTGAGATTGCGGTCTGCGTGCGCGTTAACGTGCCGCGTTTACGCGGATGCCGAGTAGAATCACGCCCTGAAAGCGATTCCTGAGGTGCGGCACGGTGGATTTACAGCAGGGTTTTGTCCTGACCCGGCATTGGCGCGACACGGCGGCGGGTACGGAGGTCAGCTTCTGGCTGGCGACCGACCAGGGCCCTCGGTGCGTGCGCCTACCCGTGCAAACCTCGGTGATGTTTATCCCCGAGGCCTATCGCAAACAGCTCGACTGGTTGCTCCAGGGCGAGCGCGATATCGAACTGCGCCCGCTGCAGCTGTGTGATTTCCATCACCGTCCGGTGTTGGGCCTCTACACGCGCCAGCACCGCCAGCTGATGGACCTGGAAAAACGCCTGCGCGCCGCCGGTGTCGATGTCTACGAAGGCGACGTCCGCCCGCCCGAGCGCTACATGATGGAGCGCTTCATCACCGCTCCCGTGTGGTTCGGCGGCACACCAGACGCCAACGACGTGCTGATCGATGCGCAGATGAAACCCGCACCCGACTACCGCCCGCCGCTGAAACTGGTGTCGCTGGACATCGAAACCACCGCCCAGGGCGATCTTTATTCCATCGCCCTCGAAGGCTGCGGCGAGCGCCAGGTGTACATGCTCGGCCCGCCGAATAAAACCGACGCGGTGGACTTCAAGCTCGACTATTGCGACAGCCGCGCGCAACTGCTCGAGCGCCTCAACCAATGGCTCGCCACCCACGACCCCGATGCGATCATCGGCTGGAACGTGGTGCAGTTCGACCTGCGCGTGCTCCACGAACATGCCCAGCGCCTCAACGTGCCGCTGCTGCTTGGCCGTGGCGGCGAAGCCATGGCCTGGCGCGAACACGGCAGCCGCAATCACTACTTCGCGGCGGCAGCGGGGCGGTTGATTATCGACGGCATTGAAGCCCTGCGTTCGGCCACCTGGAGCTTTGAATCCTTCAGCCTGGAGAACGTCGCGCAAACCTTGCTCGGCGAGGGCAAGGACATCTCCACGCCGTACCAGCGCATGGACGAAATCAACCGCATGTTCGCCGAGGACAAGCCTGCGCTGGCGCGCTACAACCTCAAGGACTGCGAGCTGGTCACGCGCATTTTCGAGAAGACCGAGTTGCTCAAGTTCCTGCTGGAGCGGGCCAGCGTCACCGGCCTGCCGGCCGACCGCAACGGCGGCTCGGTCGCCGCGTTTACCCACCTGTACATGCCGTTGATGCACCGCCAGGGCTTTGTCGCGCCAAACCTGGGCGACAAGCCGCCCCAGGCCAGCCCTGGCGGTTTTGTCATGGACTCGCGTCCCGGCCTGTATGAGTCGGTGTTGGTGCTCGACTACAAAAGCCTTTACCCGTCGATCATCCGCAGCTTCCTGATCGACCCGGTGGGCCTGATCGAAGGCCTCAAGCACCCCGAAGCGAGTGAGTCGGTGGAAGGCTTTCGCGGCGCGCGGTTCTCGCGAACCCGGCACTGCCTGCCCTCCATCGTCACGCGTGTTTCCGAAGGCCGTGAAGCGGCCAAACGCGAGCACAACGCGCCGCTGTCCCAGGCGCTGAAAATCATCATGAACGCCTTCTACGGTGTGCTCGGCTCCAGCGGTTGCCGCTTCTTCGACACGCGCCTGGCGTCCTCGATCACGATGCGCGGGCACCAGATCATGCGCCAGACCCGCGAACTGGTTGAGGCCAAGGGCTATGAGGTGATCTACGGCGACACCGACTCCACCTTCGTCTGGCTCGGCAGCGCGCATTCTGCGGATGATGCCAGCCGCATCGGCCGGCAACTGGTGCAGCACGTCAACGACTGGTGGCGTGCGCATTTGCACAGCGAATACGGCCTGCAAAGCGCCTTGGAACTGCAATACGAAACCCACTTCAGCCGCTTCCTCATGCCGACGATCCGCGGCGCAGAAGAGGGCAGTAAAAAGCGTTACGCCGGCCTGGTCGTGCACGCCGATGGCCGCGAAGACATGGTCTACAAAGGCCTCGAAACCGTGCGCAGCGACTGGTCACCGCTGGCCCGGCAATTTCAGCAGGAGCTCTACCAGCGCATCTTCCACCGCCAGCCCCATCAGGACTACGTGCGTGACTACGTGCGCCGCACCCTGAGCGGCGAACTCGACCACCTGCTGATCTACCGCAAACGGCTGCGCCGCCAGTTGGACGACTACGAGCGCAACGTCCCGCCGCATGTGCGCGCCGCCCGCCTGGCAGATGAATACAACGACCGCCTGGGACGCCCGCGCCAGTACCAGCGTGGCGGTTGGATCAGCTATGTGATCAGCGTCAACGGCCCGGAACCGCTGGAAGTGCGGCAGGCGCCGATCGACTACGACCACTACGTCACTCGGCAATTGCAGCCGGTGGCCGACGCGATTCTGCCGTTCGTGAACGATGATTTCGGCACCCTGGTCGGCGGGCAGATGGGCCTGTTCTAAAACGCTTGCCTGGATGCGATCAGAGCCTGCACTCTTGGCCTCTGACGACCACCCTCCAACGGCGCAGTTCTTCATGACTCAGATCACCCTGACCGGCAGCTCGGTCGAACTCCAACCCTTGCAACGTAAACATGCCGCCGCGCTGGTCCAGGCTGCCGCCGACGGTGAATTGTGGAACCTTAAAGTCACCAACGTGCCGGGTCCCGAGACCGTCGACACGTACATCAACGTCGCCCTCGCCGGGCGTGAGGCCGGCAGCATGATCCCGTTCGCGATCGTGCGTCGCGACACAGGTCAGGTAGTCGGCAGCACGCGGTTCTGGAAAGTCGACCGGGTGAATCGCAAGCTTGAAATCGGCCACACCTTCCTGGCGCAATCCACACAAAAAAGCGGCGTCAACACCGAAGCCAAGCTCCTGCTGCTGACCTACGCTTTTGAAGTGCTCGACTGCGTACGTGTGCAATTCACCACCGACGAACTCAACGAAAAATCCCGCGCCGCGATCCTGCGCCTCGGCGCCGTACAAGAAGGCATCGTGCGCCACGAGCGCATCATGCCCGACGGACGCAAGCGCAACTCGGTGCGCTTTAGCATCATCGATTCGGAGTGGCCGCAGGTGAAGGCCAACTTGCAGGCCAAATTGCTGCGCTAAGGAGCAAACGCCCATGTACACGCTTTACGGCATTGATGAATCCGGCTCCTGCATGATCGAAATCGCCCTGCAACGTTGCGCGGTGCCGTGGCGTCGCATCGACGCCAGTTCCTGGGCAGATGGCGAGGGCAGTGAAGCCCTCGCGCGCATCAACCCGCTCAAACAAATCCCCACGCTGGTCACGCTCGATGGCCAGGTGCTGACCGAAAGCGCCGCCATCCTGATCCACCTGGGCCTGGAGTTTCCCGCCTCGGATCTCCTTGCCGGCAACCGCGCCCAGATCCTGCGCGGCCTGGTGTACATCGCTGCCAATTGCTACTCGGCTATCGGCATCATTGACTACCCGCAACGCTGGCTGGGCAACGCCGATGAAGCGGCGCAGACGCAATTGACCACCGGCACGCGGCGCTATCTGCACCATGCGTGGGTGGTGTTCGCCCAGCAGTTCGCCGACCAGTTGTTCGCCCCCAATCAGGTGCCGAATGCACTGGGCATCATGGCCGCAGCCGTGTCGCGTTGGGACGCGGCGCGCGAGGTGTTGAGCAACCTGGCGCCCGGCTTTGCCCAGACGTTGGCGCAAGTGGATGCCGACCCTGTCGTGGCGCCCGTGTTTGCGCGGCATTGGCCGGAATGGGGCGTCTCTTAATGTTTCCGCAATCAGAAGAAACAATCACCGTGGCACGCGCCCAACCCCTTGCGTAGCAGGCTTCCTGACCTACGCTTCTTAACGAGGTGTAGGAATCATCCTTGAAATTGACTGTCGCAGACATGAAACTCAAGAACCCTGCATGGAATTCAAAGGAGGTGCGCATGCTCATCCGGTCGCTGACCCTGGCTACCTTGATGGCTTTTACGGGGCCGCTGTTGGCCGCGGATGATATCAACCCGCTCAAGCAGGACTTGGGCAAGTCGCGTCCGCTGGTGGTGGTGGAACTTGACTCCGGAAACGAAGCATTGGCGAACCTGAAAAAACAGCTGGATGAGCCTGCCAACAAGCAGTCCTTTGAAGAGCGCAGCATGGTGTTCTACACCGTGAAGTTCGGCAGCATCGGTGCCGAAGGCGAGAAATTTGCCAAGGACGCCAAGGACAATAAAAAGCTCACGCCGCCTGAAACCAACGCGCTGATCCGTGCCCTCAAGCTCGGCGCCGGCAGTGGCACCAAAGTGATTTTGGTCGGCAAGGACGGCGAGAAGAAACTCGAAAAAACCGTGCCGCCGGATACCCTCGACCTGAAGGAATTCTTCAGCGCCATCGACCAGATGCCCATGGCTGAAAAAGAGCTTGCCGCGCCTGCAGATCCAGAACCCGCCGCGCCCGCCAAAGGCGCAAAAGCGGCCAAGCCCGCAAAAGCCGGCAGCAAGGCCGCCGCGCCACAACTTGATGATTGAACCTACATAACCCCTGTGGGAGCGGGCTTGCCCGCGATGACGGAGTGTCAGTCAAAACACCTTTGAATGACCCACCGCTATCGCGAGCAAACCCCCTCCCGCAGGGAGTTAGTGGTTTTCTGAAGGTTTGACGGCTTTGCGCACCGGAAACGGAAAGTAGAAAAACCGCAGGAACGCCACCCGTTTGATCACTTCCCCGATCATCAACGGCACCACCACCGCCACCACCAGGCCCAAACACGCCGCCAGAAACGAATGTATGCCCAGGCGTTCGAGCAGGTCGACAGTCTTGTGCTGGATTTCGCCATGGAAAATCAACAGGATCAGGGTCGACTGACCGATGTAGGTCATCGCCCGAGTGAGCAGGGCCGACACCATCAGTACCCGCGCCAGTGCCCAGCATGCGTACACGCCGATCGCCGCCAGCACGCTGGTCCACAGCCAGCTGTCGTAGCGACGTTGCGCCAGGTCCATGGTGTCCCACGTGGGAATGAACACCGCAGCAAACAACAGGACCGAGACCAGGCACGTCAGCCACGATCCCGAATGTGTACGCAACCAATCGCGTGCCAGGTAGCCGACGATGAAGTAGGTGCTGCTGATCAAGGTGATATCCAGGCTGAACGGCAGCCCCGGCAGCACCCAGTGGTGACCGCCGAGCGTCACCGGCAATTGCCAGAACAACGGCAGCAGCCAAACCCCGAGAAGCAGTTGCGCCGCGATCAGCACGCCGGTCACCCACAACGACAGCTTCAGGCGCTGGATCAACCGCAGCATCACCCAACTGAACAGAATCGCCACCCAGAAGTGCGGCAGGAACCACATGGCCTGCCACGGAATGGTGTCCACCGAGGCATACAGCACGCCGCCGATATCCGGCAGCAGCGGCTGGCCGCGCAGCAGGGCGCGCACGATGACATACACCAGCATGGTGAAGAAAAACGGCTTGAGCAGCCCGTCAGCCTTGCGCACCGCCATCTCCACGAACGGTTGCTCGGGTTTGAAGAGCACGCCAGAGAGGAAAAAGAACAACGGCAAGATGAACGAAGCGAGGATCGGATACAGCAGGTCCGGCGAGGTCGCCACGAACCAACTGTGGGCAAACACGATCACCAGGATGCCGATGCCCCTGGCGATATCCATCTGAATCCAACGATGCTTCATCTGACTATTCCCGATCGGTCGTTCACGCCTTGCGCCACGGCTTCAGCCACAGCCCCATGCCCAGCAACATCACCATGCCCGCCAGGGTACTGAGCCCCAACTGCAGCCATACGCCTTGAATTGGAAACAACACCCACGCTGCCACGCCCATCACCACCGCACTGAGCAGCCAATGCCGCGCCCACGCCAGGGCGTCGAGCAACCCCTGGCGCTGCATCAGCAGCAAGGCCGTGCAGATCACCCCGGCCAGCGCGGCCAGCGGTATACCCGCCAGGCCAAACACAAAGGGCAGGGCGCCCAGCAGCAGCACATTGACCAGGCTGCCGAGCAATTCACAACGCAGCGGCTGGCGCGTGTCGCCAGCCGCGTAGGCATAGCGTGCGAGCAGGGCGTTCCAGGCGCCGAACACCAGCGGCACGGCAAACCATGCCAGCAACAACGGCAGCGGCGAATCCGCCGATTGCTTGGGCAGCAGCAACGCCACCAGGCTTGGCGCCGCGGCCACCAGGCCGACGCCTGCCGGCAGTGTCAGCACGCTGGCGGTTTCCAGGCCGCGCTTGAGCAGGGCCAGGCGCTCATCGCCCTGGCGCCGGCTCATCATGCCCAGCAGCACCTGGTTGAGGCTCATCAGCGCGATCAACGGCAGGTTCATCAGCTTGCGGGCGAGGTTGACCCAGGTCACCGCCCCTTCGCCGAGCAGCGACGCCACCAGTCGCTCAATCAGCGCCAAGCCCTGGCTGGCGCCATTGCTCAACAGCAGGGGGCCGATGCGCTGGCCCAGTTCGCGCAGCGGCGTAACGCTCAGCTGCCAGCGCCACGGCCGCCAGCCCTGGCGCCAGATCGAGGGCAGCAACGCCAACGGCATCAACAGGCTGCCGGCCAGGCAGGCGAGCGCCAGAGAATGAGGTTGGGTAGCCGTGCCCGCCACGGCGAGGTACGTCACCGGCGGCAGGTTGAACAGCAGCGAGCCCAGCCCCGCCAGCACAAAACGTTCGCTGGCCTGCAACGGAATACTGAACAGCGCATGCAGCATCAAACCCGGCACGCACCAGGCAACGATCTGCAGATTGCTGGCCGCCAGTGCGGTGGCGCTGGCGGCCAGCCCCGGGCCGAGCAACTGCACCAGCCACGGCGCCAACAGCGTCAGCAGCAGGCTGGTGACCAACGCAATCAGCATCAGGGCCGGAAACAGCACCGCCAGCCAATTCAGACGCTCGTCGTCCTTGCGTTGCAGGTACAGCGGCAGCGCGGCGGCGCTCAATACGCCACCGGCCAACGACATGCGCAACGCCTCTGGCAAAAACAGCGCGATCAAGAACGCATCACTGCGCTCGCCCGCGCCCCAGGCGGCCACCAGCAGCCACTCGCGGGCGAACCCCAGGCACAGGCCCAGCAGGGTCGCAAGCGTCAGCCAGACGGCGGAGCCGAGCATGATTAAAGCCGTGCGCCGTCAAGGGCCGGCTTGCGGTAAGCCACTGTCTTGACCTGCGGCAGGCGCGCCGGGAACAGCCGGCGGGCCTCCAGGACATTGAGGCCGACCATCAGCCAGAACAGCGCCACCATCACCACGGCAAAGCTGAAGTAGTGGTCAAACAACCCGCTGACCAGCGCCGACAGAATCCCGGCAGTGCTGCCCAGCCACAGCGCGTTGTCTTTGGTCAGGCGGATCGGGCCTTTTTGCGGGCGTGCTTCACGCCACCAGCGCACGGTCACGGCGATAAACAGCAGCATGCCGACAATGCCGGTCTTGTAGATGAAGTTCAGCCACAGGTTGGAGATGCCCAGCAAATGCGTGCCTGGCACTGGCGGGTCGACCTTGAAGCCGATGCCGAACGGGTACGAAGCCACGGCCTGCGGGAACATGCGGTATTCGTCGAAACGTATTTCGGTACTGGCGTTGTCCGACGAAAAAATCGTCGCCAGGCGGTCCTGCAGCGGCGGGTAGGCCATCACCAGCGCGACCGTCAGCGCCGCACCGATCATCAACAGCCTGCCGGTGTAGGGCACACGCCGCGTCGCCATCCAGATCAGCACCAGCGCCAGGCTGACCATCGCGCCACGGCTACTGGCCAACAGCAAGGCGGCGGCGCCCAGGCACGCCACGCCCAGGCCCAGTCCACGCTTCCAGCCTTGTTCGGTCATGCCGTAGCAGAACGCCAACGGCAGCAGCAGCGCCATGATCCCGCCGATGGCATTCGGGTGCATCCACGGCGAGCCCATGCGCGATGACATCGCCTCCAGGCCGAATTTCAACATGTCGAAGTTGCCGTAGTTGAACAGCGCCAGGATCGGCGCAATGCCCGCCCCCGAACGCGTGCGCACAAACACCGCAATCGACAGCACCAGCATCGCCAGCGTGCCCAGCAGCAAGGCGATCACCAGTGATTCGCGGTGTTTGTAGTCGGTCAGCAACTTGGCGCAGAGGTACACCGCCGACAGGCTCAGCAACCAGCGCAGCCAGTTGGCCACGCCGCTGGTGTCGGCGTGGATGGTGACCTGGCCGACGATGAACGGGAACACACTGAACAGCATCAGCCACAGCAGCATCTGGTCGGTGGGGCGGCGCGACAGGCTCGGCGTGTCGGGCACGCGCGACAGAAAACTGTGCCACAGCACCGCGCCCCAGGTCAGCGCCAGGATCGCCTCGCTCACCGTACTGCGAATGCCCAGGTTGATGGTCGAGTACGGCATGAAGGTCGCGACGCCGGCGAACAGCAGCAAGCCCCAGAACGGGAAGCGCAGGATGGTCACCGCCGCGGCCAGGCCGATCACGGCGAGGAACGCCTTGGCCGGTGACAGCATCAGGGCCAGCGCGCCGAACAACAGGCCGAACAGGATCGCGACGAGGCTTGCCAGGGAGAGTCTCATTTCAATTCCTCGATCAGTTCAGCCAGGCGCTGGCGATAGGCCTGATGGTTGAAGCGTTGCGCCCATTGCGTGCGTTGTTCGGGTGATTCTTCAGCCGGGCGGTCCGCCAGCGCCAGCATCAATTGCACCAGCGCCGGGCCGTCGGTGGGCGAGAAGCGAGGAGCAGACGGCGGGGTGATTTCATCCAGCGAGGTGCCGCTGGCCACGGCCACTGGCGTGCCGACGCTCAGGGCTTCGATGACGGGTAGACCAAAACCTTCCGCATAGGACGGCTGCCACAGGCGCGAGGCCTGGCGGTACAGCGCGTGCAACTCGGAATCCGAGACGCCGCTCAAGGCGCGAATGCCCGGCAGGTTGCGCTGGGTTTCGGGTAAATGCTCAAGGCTGCCTACCAGCACCAAAGCAGGCACGGCGGGTGACAGGCTGCGGGCCTGCTGCCAGGCGTCGACCAGAAACGGCACGTTCTTGCGCAACTCACGCGTGCCCACCAGCAGCCAGTAATGCTCGGGCAGCTCACGCGCCGTCAGGTCTGCCGCCAGCTCGACAAAACTGTCGACTTGATTGGGCAGTACGCGAATCTTGCCCGCCGCCTTGGGAAACAGCCGCGCGGTTTCATCGGCGCTGTACTGTGACGGCGTCCACACGCGGTCGGCGCTGTGCACCGCGTACGCAATCGAAAGCCGATCGCTGGTCTTGTAGATCAGCGCTTTGAGGCGGTTGGCGTGGTAGTTGTTCAACGTGATCTGGAACAGGTCATGCAACAGCACGACGGTGCGCAAACCTTTGGGTTTGGGTGGCAACGGCAGGCCCATATTGAACGTGCTGATGTACAGGTCGATCTGTTGTTCATGCAAGGCTGTTGGCAGAAAACCGGCCTCGAAGCGCAGCCGATTGTGCGGCTGGTGCATCGCCGTTTTCGCGCAGCCCCAGGCCGGGCAGTGCGCCTGCAAGCGGGTTTCATCGCCCAGCGGTGCCACGGTAAACCGCGCCAGTTCCACACCCGGCAGCGTGCGCAGGGCATTTTCCAGGGCGTACACCTGGCGGCTGATCCCCGATTGCGGCGAGGTGCCGACGGTGCGGTAATCCAGGCCTATACGCATGCGGGCTCCTTTTGATTGAGCGGCGCGAGCGTCGCGTACACCTGTTCCAGCTGGCTGGCGGCCACGCTCCAGTCATGCGCCCGGCGTACATAGGCGCGGCCCGCTTCGCCCATGGGCGCGGCGGCGTCGGGAAATTGCAGCAGGCGTACCACGGCGTCTGCCAGGCTGTCGGCGGTTTGCCCACCGAGGTAATCCAGGCCTTCAATCAGGTCCAGGCCCGACACGCCTTGTTCGGTACTCGCCAAGGGCAACCCGGCAGCCAGGGCTTCGAGCACTTTGAGCTTGGAACCGCCGCCGTGGCGCAACGGCGCCAGAAACACCGAACAACTTGATTGCAGGTTCAACAGGTTCGGGACAAACCCTTGCCACTCGATGCGCGGGTCCTTCCAACGCTCGCGCCAACTGCCGGGCATGCCAAACCCGCACACGCTCATGCGCGCATCCGGGCAGCGCGCCCAGACCTTGGGCAGGATTTCATCCAGGGCCCACTCGATGGCGTCCACGTTAGGCGCGTATTCATAATTGCCCAGAAACAGCACGCGGCGCGTCGACGGGTCGGGTCGGGCGGCGGCGAAGTGATCGCAGTCCACACCGTTGACCACCACCGGCACTGGTTTGCCGGCGATTTCGGCCAGCACCTGGGCATCGCTTTCGGTCACCGCCACCACCTGCGCGGCCTGGCGCATCACGCGGTGTTCCCAGCGGCTGTAGCGCCATTGGTCGTAACGAATGAAGGGCAGCGCCCAGCGCGGCAGGCGGTCGTAAGTGGCCGCGCCCAGCGCCGACTCCACGTTATGTTCGGTCAGCACGAACGGCTGCGATTGGCGCGCCAGGGCATCTTCATAAGGCTGGAACGTGTAGGTGTGCTCGATCTGCACCACATCCCAATGCTCTTTGAGCAATTGATTGAACGTGTCCTGCAGCGCGCCCGACAGACCGTTGACGCTGGCCAGCAGTGGGTACGGTGCAAACAGGCCGGCCAGCAGGGTTTTCACGCTGCGCAGTGGGCGGCGCGGCAGTACGATCACCTGCTCGAGGAAGGCCTCCAGCACTTGGCGATCGGTCAGTGACACCGGGTTTTTATCATGCAGCAGCAAGGTGATTCGATGTCCACGCGCGGCCAGGCTGCGCAGCAGATGAAACTGGCGCGTCTTGCCGCCGCTGGTGGCGGGCCAGGGCGAGTAGGGCAGGATCCATAAAATGCGCATGGCGGGCTTCAATCCCATAACAGAATTTGCAGGTTCGACTTGACCGGGACGGTCAGCCCATGGGTGCCGCTTACCGGGGTTTGCGTGCCGCGCAGCGGGTCGTACAGGGTGGCGCTGGTAAGGCCAGGCAAGTGCGCGTTGCCGCCTTCGGCCGACCAGAAGAACCACAGTTTGCGGCCGTCGGCGCGGGTCCAGCCGATGCTGAACAAACCATCGGGCAATTGGTCGGCGGCGGGCGGATCGCCGGGCGTGAGCTGCGGCCCGCTCACATCGAGGAAGTTCTTCAAGGCGGTATAGACCGGCTTGGGGTTGGCGTCGATGTCGAGCAGGCCATAGAACTGGTCACGCACACTGGCGCGCTGGTCGAGGTCGCTCAAGGTGAACAGAAAGATCCGGTCGTAATCCATCGCGCTCATCAGTGCCACCCGGCGTACCACATAGTCAGCCTGGCCCTGCAGGGTGATCAGGTCCTGGGCATCTTTTGGCCCGGGGTAATTTGACCAGCCCCACTCGGTGCTCCACAGCGTTTGCACGCCACTATTGCGCAGCGTCTGGTTGAGCGCGGTGGTTTTGGCGATGAAGTCCAGGTTGGACGGGTCGTTACCCTCGGGCAGCTGCGTATAGGGATGGTAGGAAATCACCGTGTTCAGGCTGGCCACACCCATGGCGCCAAGGGCGCCGAGGGCGTCGAGCATGGTCTGGCCATTGGGCATTTCGCTGAAAAACGCCATGCCGGCAGCCACCACTGGTTTGTTCGCATCCACCGCGCGCAAAGCGGATGCGGTGGCTGTCAACAAGGCGACGTAGCCAGCGGGGTCGGCCACCGGGCGCCAGAAGCCGAGCAAATTAGGCTCGTTCCACACCTGCCACGCGTTGACACTGGGGTAGCGTTGCGACAACAGCGCCATGCGGTTGGCGAACACGTTCAGATCTTTGGGCGGGTACTGGTCCTGATAGGGCGCACCGGCCGGCGCGGTGGTTGCGAAGGGCGCCGAACCGACGAGGTAAAACACCGACTTGAGCTGATTGGCTTGCAGGTTGCCAACCAGTTGATCAAGGGTTGCGACCTGATACTGGCCCTGGACCGGCTCCAGCTGGTCCCAGTGCAAATCCAGGCGTACCCATTCCAGGCCCAGTGCCTTGAGGCGGTCGATCTGCCGTTGATACAGCGTCGGGCTGAACCACAGGAATTGCGCGTTCACGCCCAGAAAATCCTTCCACACCACCACCTTGTTGCCCTTGAGCACATGGTTTTCGGCGTCAGCCTGGCGGCCCCACAGGAAGACCGTCAGGCCCAGTGCGGCAATCACCGCAAGGGTCGCAAGGTAGGTCCGTTTACGCGGCATAAGGGGCTCCCGCAATCGCCTGCTCAAAGAGGTGCTTGAACTTCTGCGCGGTCAACGGCCACAGGCGTTCGCGGCCAATTTCCCCGGCCCGTTCGGCCCAGTCGCGGGCCAGCGACGGCGTGCGCGCCAGGCGCAGCAGTTGTTGGCTCAACGCCGCCACATCGCCCTGGGGATAGATCGCGCCGTTGCCGCTGGCGACTTCTTCGGCAAACGCACGCGCATCCGAGGTGATCGCCCCGCGGCCGCACGCAGCGGCCCAGGACAGCGCGCCGCTGGTGCCGCGCTGGCGCCCCAGCAGGCCGAGTTTTTTTGATTCGCGATACGGCAGCACCATCACGTGGTGCGCCTGGATCGTCTGTGCAATCTCGCTGGCTGGCAAGTTCAGCCGCCAGTCGATGGCGCCCACCAGGCCGAGTTCGGCGATCTGGCGGTTGAGCTGCTCAAGGTAGTTGCCGCCCGCGCCAAACGCCATTTCGGCGGCAGTGCCACCGGCCAGGGTCAGGCGCACACGGTCACGCAATTCGGGGGCTTGCTTGAAGACGTCGGCCAGCGCTTGCAGCAGGTCTTCAATGCCTTTGCCACGGTAGATAAAACCGAAGTACAGCAGGTGCAGGGTGTCCAGCGCCGGTAACGGCGCGGGAGCAATGGCCAGGTTGGCGTGGTTGATCACCGCCACTTTGCCGGCCGGCAGTTGCATGCGTTGGCTCAGGCAATCGGCGCCCAGGCGCGTGAGGGTGATCAGCCGCGTCAGGCCTTGGGCGACATGGCGTTCTTCGCGCAAGGTCAGCGGGTCGGCCAGCACCACTGCCGCTTGCGGCAATGGGCTGGGCAAACGTTCCAGCAGGTTCAGCGGGAAGGGCAGCTGCTCGCGTCGCCAGACGATACGTTCAGGGTCGTGCACGGTCGCCGTCAGCGGCAATTCGGGGTAGGCCTTGCGCAGCTCGCGCAGGGCCAGAAACTCCCCCAGCCGGCCGCCGCCCAGCTCGGCGTGGACCAGCTCCACACTGCGCCAGTCGAAGGCGGCGATGGCCTGGCGGATGGCTTCGCTGTTGCCTTCCACGCCGCTCAACGGTGTTGCCACCGTCACGCCCAGCTGCTCCAGGGCCGTCTTGAAGTGGTTCGCGTAGTCGGCGATCCCGTTTTTCTCCGGCGGCAAAGGGGCGAGCAGGGCGATGTGCATCAGAACGCCCCCCGGTATTTGGCGATGGTTTTAAGCACCCTGGCCGGCACTTCGAATTTGCGCCGGTTGATGATGATGCCGTCCACCTTGCCAAACGCGGTGTTGAGGATCGACAGCGCGTGCTCCACCACCGGCACTGTGCTTTTCTGCGCTTCCACCACCAGAGCAATCAGGTCAGCGCGGCGCAGGTTGATAAAGGCGTCGCGGTTGTCCAGCAGTGCAGAGGCGTCCAGCAGTACCACTTCGCCCGGGGCGGCCGGTTCGACGCCGCCAACCCGCACCCTGATGCCGTTTTCCTGCAGCAAGTGGCGCAGTTGCTCCACCACAAAGGTCACCCCTTCGCCGTGGCGCGCCGAGGTCAACCCCAGGGTCAGGCCTTGCTCGGCCACGCGGTCCAGTTGCAGCAAGCCGTACAGGCGGTAAATGCTCGCATTGAACGCGTTGGTGCTCTGCGCGGTGCTGGTGTCCAGCTCCGGCAAGGTCGTCCACAGGGGCAGGCCGAACTTGCGCTCCACCAGCCCGCCATCGTGAATGCGCTGGTCCAGCAGGTAGCACAGGTAGATCACCAGCAAACCGACGACGATGGCAAACGGGATCGCCAACAGCAGCATCAGCAGGGTTTTCGGGAAGATGCGGCCAGGGTTGAGGGTGGCTTCTTCGATCACCGCAATGTTGCTGATCTGGCTGCTATCGAGCTCACGGTCGATGCGCGATTTTTCCAGGTTGTCCACGTACAGCGCGTAATTGCGCTCGGTGGCGCTCAGCTCGCGAGAAAGACGCGCCAGTTCCGGTTCAATCTCCAGGGCCTGCTTGCGCTGGGCTTCGAGGTTCACCAGCTGTTTCTGCTGTTGCACAAGCTGAGTGCGCAGGGCCAGGTTGTTGCTCGACTCGTCCAGCAGCACGCGCTGCAAGTGAATTTCCAAGGTGTTCGGCGCGCGGTTTTCCGAGGCCTGTACCGTGTTGCTTTCATTCGCGACCTGGGCCTGCATCGCCAGAATCGACGCGTCCAGGGCTTTGACGGGCGGCGCGTTGTCGGTGTAGGTGCGCATCATGTCGGCCTTTTCCAGCAGCTTCTGGTTAAGCAGGCGCCGCAAATCCTGCTGCTGCGGGTTCAGTGCGATCTGGCGCACCGTGGTGACTTCCTTGGGCTGACCCTTGAGCTGGTCGCGGGTGCTCTGGATGGCGCTGTCGGAAGACGCAATCAGGCGCGTGGTGTTGAAGGTCTCGCCGCGCAACACGTTGATGCGCTCAGACAAGTCCTCCAGGCGATCGGTGATGCTTGCCGCGCCGATCTCGTTCAAGTGCTTGAGGATTTGCTCCTTGTAGCTCTTGATCTCGGTGGCGCTGGTGTTCACCTGGCCTTCATAGAAGGCGTAGAGGCTCTTGCGCCCCAGGGCCTGGGTGCGTTCGGTGATGTACGTGTCGACCCAATCCTTGACCACTTGCTGGGCGATTTGCGGGTCGCCCCAGGTAAAACTGATGTCCATCACCGTGGAGCCCACGGCATGGCTGACCTCGAAGTTTTTCTCCAGGCTCGCCGCCAGGCGTTCCACCGGCGTGGTTTTTTCGAGGATGCCGACGGTTTCCAGCACCACGCGAATACCGTCGAACACCGCGCCCACGCCTTCCTTGACGTAATACTTGCTGCGCTTCCAGAAGCCTTCCGGCGGCGGCGCATTGGCGATGACTTCCAGGTAATGCTCGGCCACCGTGCGCACGATCGGGCGACCGGTCAGCAAGCGCTCCTCGTCGACAATCGGGTCACGCTGGGTGCTGGGCATGACCAGTGCCTGACGGTTGCTGATCTCGATGGGCAAGGTCGAATCGCGTCCCGGCTTGACCAGCAGGCGCGCGGTGGATTCGTACTTGGCGGGCAGCAGAAAGGCCCCCAGCAAAATGATCACCAGCGCCGCGATGGCTGCCAGTTTGAACTCATGCCGGAAGATGAAGAACAGGCGCAGAAGATCACGAAAAGAACGGATCTCGATCATGGGATGTCGCTCCTTCAGTTATTGCCGCCGCTGGTTTTGGTGTAGTTGTAACCAACCCCAATGGATTTGGTGAACGGGATCAGTTGGTTCAAGTAGGTATCCACCCCTTGGATGCGCTCGCCGACGTTGGATTTAGGCACGAACACCACATCCCCGCGTTGCAGGTGCACCGGTTTACGCCCGTTCGGGCCGGGTTTGAGGTATTGGCTGAAGTCCAGGAAGTAGGCGTGGTAGGCGCCCTGGGCATCCTCGCGCAGCAGCGCGACCATGCTGGCATTGCCCGAAGGGTTCACCCCGCCGGCGCCGACAATCGCTTGCTCCAGGGTGTTGGCCGTGCCGAGTTGCACCGCCGTCGGGTTATTCACCGCGCCGCCGACGATCACCGAATTGCCCGGCGCCTGGTTGATGTTCACCGTCACCCGCGGCTCGCGGTAGACCGGCGCGAGCTTGTTGCTCAGCTCTACGGCCAGTTCCGATGGCTGACGCCCGGCGACCTGGATCGGCCCCAGGAACGGGTAGTTGATCTTGCCGTCGGTCTGCACCGTGTACAGCGTCAGCTCATAAATGGTGCTGACGTTGAACGCCGACAGCGTCGGCATCTCGCCGGCATCGCGCACGATCCGCAGCTGATCGCCGATGCGGATGCGTTCCACG
This sequence comes from Pseudomonas sp. HT11, assembly GCF_044875395.1. Taxonomy (NCBI): domain Bacteria; kingdom Pseudomonadati; phylum Pseudomonadota; class Gammaproteobacteria; order Pseudomonadales; family Pseudomonadaceae; genus Pseudomonas; species Pseudomonas sp. HT11. Next base: position 2,137,909 of record NZ_CP173217.1, read on the forward strand.
GCCGGCGGCAGCTGCGCCAACTGGTCGAGGGAGCGTTTGCCGTCCTCGACGGTCTTGTCATCCGGCGGGACAATGCGTGCCGGCGTATTGCAGGCGGCCAAGGCCATCACGGCCAGGAGGAGCACGGTTTTTTTCATAAGGGCGGACTTCCTGTTAGTCATGCTGCTCACCTCCAATAACCGGGGAACATGCTGATGCGCCGCTTGAGGGCGAGGGGGAGCCGGCGTTCCTGTTGGCCCAGCCGATAGCCGAGCAACTTGAACGCGCTGCGCACCAGTACTTCGGGTACGCGGTGCAATGCACCGGCTGCGCGCAATGCCGCGAGCTCAGCCAGTACATAGCGTTTACCTTCACCGCCGGCATCGCCAAACGCCTGGCGAATCCACGGCTCGCGACCGTAGAACACGCCAATGTCGAAGTAGCGGTGAAACTCATCCATGAGTCGGTAATCGTGGGAGTGGTACACCCGCGCCGTGGCGGCGTAGCGCACCGTGTAGCCTTCAAGCAGCATGCGCGCAGCGACGTAGGCGTCTTCGCTGCCGATCACATCGGCGGGAAAACCGCCGACCGCCTGCAGGGCGCTGCGCCGGTACACGCAAAACGAGTCGGAGCTGAAGCAGGTCTTGATCCCCAACTGCGGCGCATCGGCCAGGCGCTTGCTACGGCTGTGTGGCGGGTAGTTGAAGTGCCGCGACTGCGCGCCCAGCACCCCGGCGCCGGGGTGCGGCAATTGGCGGCCGTAGGCCACGCCGTTGAGCGGGTCTTGCTGCAATTCTTCGAGCAGGTTGGCGAAGGTCTCGGGGTCTGCGGGGATCGCGTCCTGGGTCATCACGATCAGCGCCTCGCCGCTCACCTGTTCACTGGCCCAGCGCCGTGTGCCGCCGTGGTTGAAATCGCGGGCGTCGATCACCTCGACCCGGGCGCCGAACTCGCGAAAGCGCGCCACGGTGTCATCGCTGGAAGCGCTGTCGACCACCAGCATTTCGTCCGGTTGCAGCGTCTGCATGTTCAGCGCAGGCAGCAGCCGCGCCAGGTGACTGGACGCGTTGCGGGTCGGGATGATCAACGAGGTGCGCATGTCACTTTTTCACTTCTGCGGGCGCACGCCCGTAGATGTCGTCAAAGCGCACGATGTCGTCTTCGCCCAGGTACTCGCCGCTCTGCACCTCGATCATCACCAGGTCGATGATGCCGGGGTTGGTCAGGCGGTGTTTGTGCCCGGCCGGAATGTACGTGGACTCGTTGGCGTTGATCAGGAATTCGCGCTCACCATTGGTGATCTGCGCCGCGCCGCTGACCACCACCCAGTGTTCGCTGCGGTGGTGGTGCATCTGCAACGACAGTGACGCCTGGGGCTTGACCACGATGCGCTTGATCTTGAAGCGGCTGCTTTCCTCCAGCACCGTGTAGGTGCCCCACGGCCGGGTGACGGTGCGGTGCAGGCTGTACGCCGGGTGATTCTGGCGCTTGAGTTCGGCAACGATGTAACGCACATCCTGGCTGCGGTTGGCGTCAGCGATCAGCAGCGCATCCGGAGTGTCGACGATGATCAGGTCGTGTACGCCAACGGCGCCGAGCACGCGTTTGGGCGAGTCGATGTAGCAGTTGTGCACGTCATGCAAAATTGCTTCGCCATTGACCTGGTTGCCGTGGGCGTCGCTGGGCGTGAGCTGGCGCAGCGCCTCCCAGGAACCGATGTCGCTCCAGCCGATGTCGCAGGGCACCACGGCGACTTTCTGGGACTTTTCCATCAGCGCCACGTCGATGGAAATGTCCGGTGCGCTGCCGAAGGCGTCCGAGTCCAGTTCGCGCTGGCGCGAGGTTTTGTTTTGCAGGCTCTGGCTGTGATCCAGTGCGGCTTTGGCGGCCGTCAACACGTCGGGGGCATGGGCGGTGAGTTCCTCCACCAGGGTGCTGGCCTTGAAGCAGAACATGCCGGCGTTCCACAGGTGTTTGCCGCCGTCGAGGTAGGCTTGCGCGGTGGCCTGGTCGGGTTTTTCGACAAAGCGTTTGACCCGGTTGCCGGTGCCCAGCGCGTCGCCTTTTTCGATGTAGCCAAAGCCGGTTTCCGGGTGGTCGGGCTGGATGCCGAAGGTCACCAGATAACCGGCTTCGGCCAGGTCGCGGGCCTGGGTGGCGGCCTCGGCAAACGCGACTTCATTGAGGATCAGATGGTCGGCGGGCATCACCAACAGTTGCGCCTGATCACCGAAATGTTCCTGCACATGCAGCGCCGCCACCGCAATGGCCGCCGCGGTATTGCGCCCGAACGGCTCCAGCAACAGGTCCAGAGGCAAGTGGGCCTTGTTGACCACGCGGTAGTCATCCAGGGTGCGAAACAGCAGGTCGCGGTTGGTCACCGTGAGCACGCTTTCGACGCCGGGCAGTTTGGCGGCGCGCTGAAAGGTTTTTTGCAGCAGGCTCTGGCCGTCACGCATGCGCATGAAAGGCTTGGGCATGTTCTGGCGCGACACTGGCCACAGCCGAGTGCCCGAACCACCGGAAATAATGCAGGGAATTAATCCGTTGAGGGTATTCATCAATAGACTTCCTTGGTGGAGAGGACGGCTGGGACCGTCATGAAGACGATGTACAAGTCAAACCACACCGACCACTTGGAGATGTACTCCAGGTCGTACTCGACACGTTTCTGGATCTTGTACAGGGTGTCGGTTTCACCCCGGTAGCCGTTGATCTGCGCCCACCCGGTGATGCCCGGTTTGACCCGATGCCGCGAACTGTACTCGCTCACCGCCACTTCGAACGGAACGCCGGCAGCCTTGGTCGCGGTGGCATGCGGGCGCGGGCCCACCATCGACATGTTGCCCAGCAGCACGTTGAACAACTGCGGCAGCTCGTCGATGCTGGTCTTGCGAATGATGCGGCCCACCCGCGTGATGCGCGGGTCCTTGCGGGTGGTCTGTTGCTCGGCGGTGAAGTCGCTCTGGTCGGTGAACATCGAGCGGAACTTGAACACGCGAATCTCGTTGTCGTTGTAGCCATAACGGTTCTGGCGAAACAGCACCGGCCCCTTGGAGTCGAGCTTGATCGCAATCGCTGTTGCCAGCATCACCGGCGACAGCGCCACCAGGGCCATGCTCGCCAGCAGCAAATCTTCACAGCGCTTGATCACCGGCGACCAACCGCGCAAGGGCAGCTGCGAGGTGTTGAACATCAGGATGCCGCCCACGTCCGTGATGCGGCTGTGGCCGTAGCGCAGCGCGGCCATGTCGGGCACCAGCATGACGTTCACCGACAACTGGCGCAGGCGATTGACCAGGCCGTGGATACGCTGCTCGGCAGCCCAGGGCAGGCAGATCATCACTTGGTTGACCTGCTCGGCGCGGATCAGTTTTTCCAGGTCGCGGGTGTTGCCCAGCAAGGGCAGGCTGCTCAATTCCTTGGGGATGCGCTCGGTGCGGTCGTCGATAAAACCGATCAGGCCGGAGCGGATATCGCCATTGCGTTGCAGGTGATCGGCAACGTGCACGGCGGTGTCGGTGAAGCCCAGGATCACAGTGCGCTGCAGGTATTTGCCCTTGCGCATCAGGTTGCGGTACAGGCGCAGCATCACCAGGCGTTCAATGCCGAACAGCGCCAGGCTGGCGAAGTACCACGCCACCAGGTTGCGCGGCGTCAATTGCGGAAAAAACTGCAGGATCTGGTACATGAACAGCAAGATGCAGAACGCCGCCGACCAGGCGACTATCTTGGCCCGCAGGCGCAGGCGATTGCTGAACAGCTCTTCGGAATAGATGCCCAGAGCCTGGAACAGAATGATGGTCATGATCGCAAAAAACAGCAGCAGACCAAGGAAGTGGGAACGCAGCTCGGGAGCCAGTGGGTCGAGGAACAACACCAACACCAATGGCGGCAAGATGGCAGTCAGGCCATGGATCAACTTGACGAAAACAACAAAAAATTCAACAAAACCAGCGCGGGTCAGAAACAGGCTATCGACTGAAGACTTTTCTCGCATAAACATCCCTCATTGCACTCCAGACCTACTGTTCGGCTGTTTGGTCCATCGGCAGCAGGCTGCGTGAAGGAGGGCAAGTCGAACGATGGCTACTCTGGGTAAAACGCAACTATTTCATCCAAGTGAAGCCATCCAAATGAAGGAAACTTGCGGGGCTAGTGACTTAAGGAGTGTTCCTTTTCTGTTACTCAGTCAATTTTTTGACTGTGGCGCAAAGGTTGCATGCCAGACACGTTAAGCTGAATTTTTCGTCGCATTTTATTGACTTTCCTTGTTCGAACACGCGGTGAAGAGGTGTGATTTTGAGTGTAGGAACAAATGTGAGAATTTTCCTGCCAGATGCACAAACCTTTTTCGAATAGAGGTAGGAAAAGGGGACAAGGACGCGGTGGCAGGGCGCCTAATGCCTGCCACCGGGGACATCGGGGGGTTAGAAGTTGCCTTTCACACTCAGGGTAAAATTGCGCGGTTCACCGTAAAAGTTGCCCCAGGCGGCGGTGCCCACGGTTTGATAATAGTGTTTGTCGAAAACATTGTTACCGTTGAGCGCCACGGTCCAGGTGTCGTCTACGCGATAGGCCAGGCGCGCACTCCACACCGCATAACCGGCCTGTTCGAGCTTGATGCCCTGCACGCGGTAGTTGCTGCTCTGGGCGTTGACGCCGGTGCCCACGCTCCATTTCGACAGCGCGCCATCCAGTTGGTAGTCACCCCACATGCGCAGCATATGCCGGGGCACGTAGCTGTTGGACACGCCACCTTCCACGGCGCTGTCGATGTTCTTCAGGGTTTTGGTCTGGGTATAGGTGTAGCCGCCAAACACCTGCAGGCGCTCGAGCAATTCACCACTGACTTCGGCTTCTACACCCTGGGCGCGGGTCTTGCCGGTGTCGCTGTAGCAATAACCGTCGGAGGACGTCGGGCAGACGCTGAGGTAGTCGGTTTCAGCCGTGTTTTTCTGCACGGCGCGAAACAGCGCAAGGGAGCTGTTGAGGCGCCCCTCGAACCATTCGCCCTTGATCCCCAGCTCGTAGTTGTCACCGATCTGCGGCTTGAGTGCCGCGCCGTCGACCGTGGCGTAGGAACTTTGTGGCTGGAAGATATCGGCGTAGCTGGCGTACACCGAGAGGTGTTCGTCGAGGTCATAAATCAGTGCGGCAAACGGTGTGACTTCGCCGGTTTCCCGGGTGCGCGCATTCTGCACGGCCCATTCGCCCCAGGCCAGGTTGTTGGACTGGCGACGGTTTTCATACCAGCTCACGCGGCTGCCGACGATAAACAACAACGGTTCGGCCAGGCGCAGGCGCAACGTGGCGTAGGTGCCGTATTGGGTGGCGGTTTCCTTGACCGTGCCGCCGCGGTACATGTTGGGCCAGAAGGTATCGTTGGCGGGTTCCGCAAGGTGGTGGTCGGGTTGGTAGATGTTCACGCGCGTCGGCAGGTTCTGGATTGCATACACATCATCCTGGGTGCCCCGGCTGCCGTTGGCGCCAATGATCAGTTCGTGTTCGAGGCCGAAGGCTTCGAACTTGCCGTCCAGGTAGGCGTCAAGGCCGAAGTCGCGGTGGTCGTAATCCATCAAGGCTGCGTAGGAGTTGGCCGTCGGTGCCGGGTTGCCATAGTCGATGGTGCCTTCGCTGGCGGCGTATTTGATGTCTTGCAGGTTGCGGCTGTGCACGGCCGCCACGTTGAGTTTCCAGTCATCGCTGAAGTGGTGGGTGAGGTCGGCGAAGAACGTGGCGCGCTGGCTTTGCCAGTCGTTCCAGGATTGGCCCAGGCAGGTGGAGCGGCTGAGCTTGGCGCTTTTGCCGTCGCTGTAGCGCGGCAAGCCGCCCCAGCAGGGCGAGGCATCAACGTCTTCATAGCTGGCGCCGACGCCCAGGGTGGTGTCGGCGTCGAGGTCGAAATCCAGTGCCGCGTAGACCGCCTGGTCCTGGCGCTTGGCGATATCCATATACGACCCGCGCGTTTGCTGGCTGACGGCCGCGCGGCCGCGCACGGTGCCGCTGTCATTCAGTGCGCCGCCGGTGTCGAGGTCGGCGCGGTAGTTGTCCCAGGTGCCGGCGGACAGCGACAGGCTGGTGGTGGGTTTGGCTTGAGGCCGCTTGCGCACAAAATTCACCGCGCCGCTGGCGGTGCCAGCGCCCTTGAGCATGCCGGCTGCACCCTTGAGCACTTCCACTCGATCATAAATCGCCATGTTGGCGGTAAAGCTGTCGGCCTGTACGTAGTCCTTGCCCATGTCCAGAGGCACCCCGTCGTACTGGTACTGGCCGAGCATCTTGAAACCCCGGGAGTAGAAATACTTGCCGCCCATGGGCGACTCATAGGTGGTGATGCCCGGTGTGCGCTCCATGACGTCATCGATGGTGGTGACGTTCTGATCGTCCATCAATTGACGGGTCATCACGCTGACCGATTGCGGGGTTTCCCGCAGGCTGTGTTCGCCTTTGCCGATCGTCACCGCACCGGTGGTGTAGGCGCCGGTGCCGTCGGTTGTGGCCCCTGCGCGGGCGCCGGTGACGGTGGTGGCGCTCAGGTTGAGCGCGCCGGATTCGGCCATTTGCGGCAGCAACAGCCAGGTGCTTGCACCCTGGCGCTGGGCTTGCAGGTGTTGCCCGCGCAGCAGCTGGTTCAACGCTTGCTCGCGGTCAAGGTTGCCGGTGAGGCCCGTGCTGGACTTGCCAGCGACACTGGTGGCGTCGTACGACAGGCTGATGCCGGCCTGGCGGGCGAACTGATCCAACGCGTTGGCCAGGGCGCCTGGAGCGATGTGCCAATCGCGCGCCTGATTATCGACGGCAAGTGTGTCGGCCAGCACGGCCGAGGGCAGGCCACCTCCGCTGAGGCAGGCGCCGAGCACGGCGGCCTGCACCGTGCGCTTGAGGGAAGAACGTTGGGAAGGAAACGCTTGCATGACCGCGGAATGCTCCTGAAGGAAGTGGACAGAACCGGCCTGTTGATCGGCCTTTCCTTACAGGTCGAGCGGCAATGAGCATTCACCTCATTTATTTTTCAGTACTTACACGCGAGGCGTGACAGTGACCCAGTAGCGGCTGCGGTAGTGAATGCTCACCGGCAACGATTGCGCCACCAGGCTCAACACCTGATCGGTGTCGTCCAGTTGGTACGTGCCCGACACGCGCAGGCTGGCTACCGCTTCGCTGCAACGCACCAGGCCGTTGCGGTAGCGGCTCAGTTCGGTGAGGAAGTCGTCCAGGCGCATGTTGTGGGCGCTGATCACACCTTCGCTCCAGGCCCAGGGATCCAGGCCGGTGGCAATCGATGGGCGAATGCCGTGGCGGTCGAACAGTATGTGTTCACCTGGCTTGACGATATGTCGGGGGTTGGATGAATGCTTGTCGACATACACCGCCACGGCGCCTTGCTGCACATCGAGCAAGGTACCTTGAGAGGCCTCGCGCAGCAGAAACCGCGTGTCGAGGGCGCGCAGCAAACCATCGCGAGTCTGTACCCACAACGGCCGGTTGTCGGCACTGCTATTGACCCGTATCTCGCCCTGAAGCAGCTGCACCTGGCGCCGCTCGGCAGTGAAGGCGGTGTCGATCGCGCTGGCGCTGTTGAGCTGCACCTGGCTGCCATCGCTCAATGTGACCCAGCGCCGTTCGCCGGTGGCCGTGCGGTAGTCGGCCAGCAAGGCGGGCAGGGGCGTGTAGTCGCGACCGAGCCAGGTCAGCCCGGCGGCGCCGGCCAACAGCCCCAACACTTTCAAACCTTCCCGGCGGCTGATGCGTCGGCGCGCGCCATCCAGCGCATGGTGGCCGACGCGAGCGGGAACCTGGGCAAACTCATCATGCATGCTCGCTACGCGTTGCCACACCCGCTGATGCTCGGCGCTGGTCTGCAACCACTGCTCGAACGCGGCGGTGCTGGCGTCATCGGCGACGTTGAAACGCAGCTTTATCATCCACTGGATAGCCTGGTCGAGCAGGCGCGGGTCAACGTTCGGCATACCGCAACCGGTAGCAGGCGTGCAGCGCTTTGGACAGGTCGCGCTCGACGGTGGCTTTGGACACGCCCAGGCGCAAGGCGATTTGCGCACACGTCAGGCCATCCAGTTGCGCCAGCAAAAAGGCTTCGCGTACGCGTGGCTTGAGCTGGTCGAGCAAGCGGTCGATGCGCTCCAGGCTGTCGAGGATCAAAAGCCGGGTCTCCTCTGACGGCACTTGCAGTTCCGGGAAGTGCGCGAGGCTCTCAAGGTAGGCGCGTTCCAGTTCGCGGCGCCGGTATTGGTCGATCATCAGACTGCGCGCGATGCTGCTCAGGTAAGCGCGCGGCTGCTGCAAGGTTTGCTGTTTGCGCGCGATGAGCAGGCGCATGAAGGTTTCCTGCGCCAGATCGGCAGCGTGTTCACGGCAGCCGGTGCGCCGGCTTAACCAGCCGCGCAGCCACGAATGATGAGCCTGGTAGAGCTGGCCGAGGGTGGCAGGGTCCAGAGGGGGGGCGCTCGACATGGGCATCCTGCGTAACAGTCTCAATTGATAATGTTTCGCATTCTAGACGCTGGTTGTGGTCACGAGCAATCGCCCGGTGCCGTCGTGAGCAAAGAATGTATCCAGCACAATTTTTTGTGCGCGCAAGGCTGGCCGATTAGCCTGCAGGCTTTTACGGCGCAGGGCTTGAGCATGATCGATCTTTCAACCTTGTTGGTGTTTTCAGGGGCGGTGGTGTTGCTGCTGCTATCGCCGGGGCCGAACATGGCGTTTGTTATCAGCCATGGCGTGAGTTATGGCTGGCGCGGTGGCGTGGCCTCGAGCCTGGGGATTTGCGTCGCAGACCTGCTGCTGACCGCGTTGACCGCCACCGGTGTCACGGCACTGGTCGCCAGTTGGCCGCCGTCGTTTGATGTGATTCGTTATGCCGGCGTCATTTACCTGCTGTGGCTGGTGGTCAAGACCCTACAGAAAAGCCCGAGCCTGGACGCTGCCCAGGTGAAGCGCGTGCGCCTGGGGCGTGTGTTTGCGCAGGCCATGCTCAACAGCCTGCTCAACCCCAAGGCACTGTTGTTTTTCATGGTGTTTTTGCCCCAGTTCGTCAGGCCGCAGGCCGGTTCCATCACGCTGCAACTGCTGATGCTGGGCGGCGTTCTGACGCTGATTGCCGGTGTATTTCACGCGTTGCTGGGAGTTTTTGGCGGCGCGCTAAGCCGTTTTTTTGCCGGCCGCGCACAGAGCGCCAGGCTCCAGAAATGGGGCCTGGCGACGGTGCTCATGCTGCTGGCCGCGCGGCTGGCGCTGATGTCTCGGCCAGCTTGACAGGGCACCTCAACCCAACCGAGCTGCCGCCCGTGCCACGACCTCGCCGCGCACGCGACGCGATTCGGCCGTACGCTTCCTGGCTTCTTCCAGTACGTGCGCGGGCGCGGTCTGCGGGCTGCCCGAATCGAACGGCGGGGCGGGCGCGTATTCGATCTGCAACTGCACCAGTTGCGCCGCGGCCTCGCTGTAGAGTTCGGCGGCCAGGGTCAGGGCAAAGTCGATTCCTGCCGTAATCCCGCCGCCGGTCAGCAGGTTGCCGTCACGCACCACGCGCGCTTGCACCGCAATGGCGCCGAGTGGGGCGAGCAGGTCGTGATAGGCCCAGTGCGTGGTGGCCCTGCGACCGCGCAGCAAACCCGCCGCGCCGAGTACCAGCGAACCGGTGCACACCGAGGTCACGTAGCGTGCGGTCTGTGCCTGGGCCTTGAGGAAATCCAGGGTTTGCGGGTCTTCCATCAAGGCGCCGACGCCGGCACCGCCGGGCACGCAAATCACGTCCAGGCGCGGGCAGTCGGCGTACGTCATGGTCGGCGTAAACACCATGCCGGTGCTGGAGGTGACCGGTGCCAAGTCTTTCCACACCAGATGCAGTTGCACATCCGGCAGCGAACCCAGCACGTCGTAGGGGCCGGTGAGGTCCAGTTGCTGGATACCAGGGAACAACACAAAGCCAATCTGCAAGGTCATCGATGAAGCTCCGATAAAGGGGTAGACGGCCTCACTCTAGAGGCCTAGGCTTTGGCGCATACGCCATTGAGCCCACAGATTACGCCAACATGACCCGGACCATTCACGTACTCGCCTTCAATAACGCCCAGGTGCTCGACGTGACCGGGCCATTACAGGTGTTCGCCACCACCAATGACCTGGCGCGCCAGCGCGGCCAGCCGTTGCCTTATGCGGTGTCGGTGATTGCCGCCCAGGCGGAACCGGTGATGACCTCTGCGGGCCTGGCCTTGGTGGCCGAGCCGCTGCCTGCGGCCGACGCGCCGTGCGACACGCTGGTGATCGCCGGCGGCTGGGGCGTGTATGGCGCCGCCGAAGATGCCGCGCTGGTCGATTGGGTCACGCAAAAAGCCCGGCACACCCGACGCATGACCTCGGTGTGCACCGGGGCTTTCCTGCTCGCCGCCAGCGGTTTGCTCGATGGTTGCCGCGTGGCCACCCACTGGACACGCTGCGAGGAACTGGCGCGCAAGTTTCCGTCGCTGACGGTGGAGGCCAATCCGATTTTCATCCAGCAAGGCTCGGTGTGGACGTCCGCCGGCGTGACGGCCGGCATCGACCTGTGCCTGGCCCTGGTGGAAGAAGACCTGGGCCGCGCCGTGGCCCTGGAAGCGGCGCGGCACTTGGTGGTGTTCCTTAAACGCCCCGGTGGGCAAGCGCAATACAGCGTGGCGTTGTCCCTGCAAAAGGGCGACAGCCGTTTTGCCGATTTGCACGCGTGGATGGCCGAAAACCTCACCCTCGATCTGAATATTCCCACCTTGGCCGCCCAGGCCGGCATGAGCGAACGCAGCTTCGTGCGGCACTACCGCGCCGAAACCGGCCAGACCCCGGCGCGCGCAGTCGAGCTGATCCGCGTAGAAACCGCGCGTCGGCAGTTGGCCGACAGCACGGCGTCGATCAAACGTATCGCGGTGCAGTGCGGTTTTGGCTGCGAGGAAACCCTGCGGCGCAGTTTCCTGCGGGCACTGGAAGTCACGCCCCAGGCTTACCGTGAGCGCTTCTGCGCACCGACTTGAACAAAAACGTACACATTTTGCAGCGGGCTGGGCCTGTACATTTCCCACGGCATCATCGAAGCGGCGGCACGGTTTGGGCAGAAAGCGTGGAGGGGCAGGGCAGCGTGTTCAGTTTCAGGATCAAAGCTGCCCGGTAACGTTCAGGCCCGATCCAGCAGTTCGCAGATTGCGCTGAGTGTGGCCTGTGGCGCTTCCTGAGGAATGTTGTGGCCCACACCGGACAAGACTTCGCGTCGATAAAAACCGCTGAAATGTTCCCCGTCGTCATCCACCGCCGGGGCCGGGCCTACGCCGTCATCAGCGCCGCACAACGAAATTGTCGGCACCGAAATCGGCGGCTGCGCGGCCAGTGCCTGCTCGATCGCCTCCAGCGCCGGGTCGCCCGGCGCGTAGGTGAAACGGTGGCGATAGGAATGAATCACCACGTCGACAAAGTCCGGGTTGTCAAACGACGGTGCGGTGCGGCCATACAGCCCGGGCCCCTCAGCCCAGGTCGGCGACCACAGCCGCCACAACAACTCGCAGAACTCACGGCGATTGGCACTCAGACCGTCCACGCCACGCTGGGTGTGAAAGTAAAACTGGTACCACAACCGATGCTCCGTTTCCGGCGCGCGCGGTTCAAGCGACTTGGCAATGTCCTGGATGTTGTAGCCATCCCCGGTCACCAACCCGCGCACTCGGTGCGGCCATAGAGCGGCGACGATACACGCGGCGCGCCCGCCCCAGTCGTAACCGGCGAGCGTGGCCTGCGCGAGGCCCAGGGCATCCATGAAATCCAGCAGGTCCTTGGCCAACGCCGCCTGTTGGCCGGAGCGCATCACCTGCGCGTTGATAAACCGCGTCGGGCCATAACCGCGCAGATAAGGCACCAACACCCGACAACCGCGTTCGGCCAGGGCCGGCGCGATCTCATCGTAGCCACGCGGGTCGTAAGGGAAACCATGCAGCAGGATCACCGGTTCGCCGTCTTCGGGGCCGTGGGCTTCGTAGGCGATTTCTAGCATCGGCGTACGGACATATAGCAGCGGGGCGAGCGTAGTCATGAGGGGCACTTATCGACTGGCCAAAGTAGCGGCCACTCTAGCTCAAACCCGTGACGGTACGGGGTGTAAATCAAGGCAGTCGTCTGACTTGTCCAGCCCGACCTGGCGCAACGCGATGCAATGCCTGCGTCAATAACCCCAACACCATCAGATCATGCCGCTGGCCATTCCAGAACCCGGCTTCTCGCAACGTCCCTTCGGCGATGAAGCCCAGGCGTTCCAACAACGCCAGTGACGCGGTGTTTTGCGGATGCACCAAGGCTTCAACCCGATGCAAGTGCATGTGCGCGATGCCCCAATCGAGCATCGCCCTCAACGCTTCGCTCATCAAGCCCTGGCCACGGGCGGCGGGCGCCAGTTCACAGGACAGGGCGCAGCTGTGCCAGGCGCGATTCCATTTGAACAGGCCGCAGCTGCCGATCAGTTCGCCGTCCCGTTCAATCCCCCAGCGTGTGCCGGGGTTGGGCTGGGTGCGCCACTGGGCGAAGGTGTCGATCAGCGCGTAGGCCTGGGCGAGGTCGATCATCGGGTCGGCGCCAAACCAGCGCATGTTGATGGTGTCGCGGTGGATGGCGAACAGGGCCGGTGCGTCGGTTGCGCGCAGTTCGCGCAGGCGCAGGCGCTGGGTGGCAAGCGTCGGGAATGGGTTCATGAGGCGGTCGTCGCCATCACCTGAGCCCGATCAATCACGCATCCAAAATGGTGCCGCCACAAATCCACGCCCAGTGTTCCCGACCGGTCCAGCGACGAGCCCACGGTCAAATCGCTGATCAGTGTCGGCTGCAAGCCGGCGTCAAATAACGCGAACCCGGCCGCCAGCACGCACGTATCGGTTTGAAGGCCACACACCAGCACGCGCTCCGGCGCCAGGCTTTTCAGGTAGTCCAGGGTTTCGGGTGTCGGCGCGTAGCCGTGTTTGATGAAGATGCGCTCGGCTGCGATCAGGCTGTCGTCATCCGGCGCGGGTTGCCAGCCCAGTTGGCGGGCAAAGGGGGTGATGCTTTCGTCGTGGCGCTCCACAGTGGCCACCGAGGGTAGACGCCCGAGCAGGGCGTTGATGCCATCGACCAGCCACGCGGGTGGATTGAAGGAAGGTTGCACGTCGATGATCAACAATACCTGGCGCATGAGGTTCCTGAACGCAGCTCGGGGGATGCCCATTGTGCACGCTATGGTGTTTAGCGAGGCGCCTCAGATCAAAATCAACAGCAGGAAGCTGAACCCGATGACCTGTGGGAGCGGGCTTGCTCGCGAATGCGATGTGTCAGCCTCTGCATGCAGTCACTGACACTCCCGCTTCTCGACAAACCCGCTCGCACAGGTGGCCCTCAGTGTCAGGTAGATAGGCCTCTGCTGCGCGTCAAGCCTGCTCAAGGTTGCCAGGTGGTCTTTTCCCCGCTGAGCTTGCGGTCCAGGAAGGTCGCCGCGCTGATCAGCGCCAAATGGCTCAACGCCTGCGGCGTATTGCCCAGGTGATGCGCCTGGCTGTCAAACTCTTCGGCGTACAAGCCCAACGGGTTGGCGTAGCGCAGCAGTTGTTCGAATTCCAGGTGGGCCTTCTCCACTTGCCCGGCGCGCGCCAGGCATTCGACGTACCAGAACGAACACGCGGCGAATGCGCCTTCGGTGCCTTGCAACCCGTCGATCTGGCTGTCGTCGTTGCGGTAGCGGTAGACCATGCCGTCACGCACCAGGCTTTTCTGGATTGCTTCAAGCGTCGACAGCCAGCGTGGGTCGGTCGCCGCGACGAAGCGCACCAGTGGCATCAGCAGCATCGAACCATCCAGCGCAGTACTGCCGATGTGCTGCACGAAATGCCCGCGCTCTTCATCCCAGAAGTTGCTCCAGATATCCGCGTAGATCGCCTGGCGTGTCTGGTCCCAGCGCGCAAACGGGGCGGGCAGCGAGCGCTTGGAGGCCAACCGGATTGCACGGTCCAGCGCCACCCAGCACATCAGGCGCGAATGCAGGAAGTGATGCTGCTCACCGCGCATTTCCCAGATGCCCACGTCTTGCTGGTTCCAGATTTCGCACACCTGATCGGCCACTTCCACGGTGTGTTTCCAGCCTTCATGGGAAATCGCTTCACCGTATTTGTTGACCAGATACACCGCATCCATCAGCTCGCCGTAGATATCCAGCTGGACCTGGTCAAACGCTTCATTGCCGATGCGCACGGGTTTGGCGCCGCCGTGGCCGCTGAAGTGATCAAGCGTGGCTTCCGGCAGTTCCTGGCGCCCATCGATACCGTAAAGAATATTGATTTTGGTCGCCTGACCGCAGCAGTCACTGACGCGGCCTTTCAGCCAGCGCATGTAAGCGTTGGCCTCCTCGATGAACCCCAGACGCATGAAGGCGTAGACGGTAAACGAGGCGTCGCGGATCCACGTGTAGCGGTAGTCCCAGTTGCGTTCGCCGCCGGGGGTTTCCGGCAGGCCAAATGTCGCGGCGGCGATGATTGCGCCGTGTTTGCGCGAGGTCAGCAGCTTCAAGGCGAGTGCCGAGCGGTTGACCATTTCGCGCCAGCGCCCACGGTAATTCGACTGCGCGATCCAGCCGCGCCAGAATTTCAAGGTGTGCGCCAGCGCCAGGTCGGTGCAGCCATTGTTGACGCGGGGGTCATCCTGGCCGCCGAGCACGAACTCAGCGCCTTCTTCCTGGCCCAGGGTGAAGCTGGCCACGGCGGCATCATCTTCGATCTGCATCGCGTGGCTGCCCGCCAGCCGCAGGCCAGGCAGGCCGTCGGCGGTAAAAGACACGATACCGTCGGCGAGGCTGGCCTGGGTTGGCGTGCGCGCATAGTCGTGGCGCACGGCGCAGCGCAGCTGGATGTTTGCGCTGCCGCTGACCACGCGCACGCGGCGAATCAGCAGCGGCAGGTCGTCGATTTCTTCACTGATGACCAGCAGGTCGGTGATTTCCACCACGGCTTCATCGCTCAGCCAGCGGGTTTGCAGCACGTTGGTATCGGGCAGGTAGATTTGTTCACGCCGTGCGTTTTTCAGTTCGGGTGAAAGTTGAAAAACACCCGCCTCAGGCGTGTCGAGCAGCGAACAGAAGATCGACGGGCTGTCGAATTCCGGCCAGCAGAAAAAATCGATGCTGCCGCGGTCATTCACCAAGGCCGCGCTGCGCATGTCGCCAATAATGCCGTGGGCATCGATGGCGCTTTGGGGTTCGTTCTTGAAATCAACCATTGCCACGAAACTCCGGATAAAGGCTCATGCCACCGTCAATGAACAGGGTGCTGCCGACCACGTAGTCGGACGCGTCGCTGGCCAGCCACACCACCGCGTTGGCCACGTCTTCGACGTCGCCGACGCGGCCATAGGGAATCAACTTCAACAGCTCTTTTTCTGCCGCACCCTCGGTGGCTGCGCGGTTGATCGCCGTACGAATGGCGCCCGGCGCAATGCCATTGATGCGGATGCGTTGTTCGCTGACTTCCTGGGCCAGGGTGCGCATCAGCATTTCCACGCCGCCCTTGGAGGCGGCGTAATTCACATGCCCGGCCCAGGGAATGATCTGGTGCACCGAACTCATGTGGATGATTTTGCCGGCGGCACGCGACACGCCTTCGCGCACGCCCTGGCGGTTGAAAATCCGCACGGCGGCGCGGGCACACAGGAACTGGCCGGTGAGGTTGACGCCGATCACGGTGTTCCAGTCGTCGAGGGTCATGTCGACCAGGTTGGCGTCTTTTTGCAGGCCGGAGTTGGCCACCAGAATGTCCAGGTGGCCGAAGGCATCGAGGGTCTGGGCGAATAAACGTTCTACGTCGGCTTCCTTGGACACATCGCCACCGATGGCAATCGCCTGGCCGCCGTTGGCGTTGATCTGCGCGGCAAGAGCTTCGGCCGGCGCCGCCTGCGAGTTGTAATTGAGCACCACGGCCGCACCGGCCTCGGCCAATGCCTTGGCGGCGCCTGCACCAATGCCGGAACTGGCGCCGGTGACCAGGGCCACTTGTTGCTGCAACGAGATCTGCATAGCCCACCCACCGTTTTAAGAGAGTCTTTGCAGCTGACTGGCGGCGCGGGGCGGAAGTTCACCGGTTGTCTCAAATGCGACGATGGCTGCTTATCCTGCTCAGGCGTTATCGTTGGAGATGTCGTCAGGTACAGGTTCAGGAAGTGGGGAATGCCGCCGATACGCAGGAACATCAATCAGCGTGTTTTGGGCTCATGCATATTTCGCATATTTGGTTTTCTGGCATTCGTACCCTCAATTCTCCCCAGCAGAGCGTCCCTCAATACCTTTCAGCGCAGGCGCATTTCGACATGTTGTTCGAAACGAGCCCATTAGAAACGGGGCAGGTAAACGTGTTGCTTGGCGAGAATGGGGCCGGTAAATCGACAATCCTCGACATGCTGAGAGGCCTGCGGTACCCAGAGATCTTGGCTTCGCTCCCCCGGGAAAATCCTCCCAGGCAGAGTAATCCCTCCTACGGTGTCAAGTTCAGTAATGGCGAGCGCTGGGGTTATCTCTTTTCCTCTGGTGCGGCGGAACATCCCGAAGAAGCATTGCGTTACGCAAGTTGCATACAATTGCTCTTGCCACCGCCTCAGGCTCATGACGGTGGATGGCAATACTCCTCGGATCAAAGAAGGTTGGCGCGTCGAAAGGTGAATGTGTCGGGTCAGCTTTATAAAAATGCACCGTTCAGCCCGTTCCCACGCTTTTTCAGTTGCTCGTGCATCTGCTATCGCGCTAGTGCCCAACCTGAAGAGGCGTTCGATAAGGCATTCGTTGAGGCGTTGAATAGCATCCGCCACCATCTTCTCGGTTTGGCGGTGTTTCCTAGGGCGGAGGAGAGGGGGCAGACGCTGCTCAACGATGTTTCGTTTCATCTGAGCGAGCCCGGGATCATCGGCGTTTGGCTGGATGATGATCATCGAATGTCTAACGAGTTGCAGGGCCACTGGCTACCATCCGGCTGGAAGACGTTCGCCTGGATTGCAAGCTGGCTGAGGACGTGTCCGGAAGGCGCAGTGTGTCTGATCGAAGAACCGGAAACCCATCTGCATCCAACCCTGATGCGTTACTTGATGGAGACGCTGATCCAGATTGCCAGTGAGCGAACACAACAACTATTTATCAGCACGCATTCCGCAGCATTGATCAATGTTGCCGCTACGGAAAAATTGAAGATTTTCCAGAGCCACGGTACCTACATCGATTGCAAGCCAGACCTAAGCGAAATTCTTGACCGGATGGGGTATATGGCTTCCGATATCTTGCAGGCCAATTGCGTAATCTGGGTTGAAGGGCCTTCTGATCGTACCTATTTAAACCATTGGATCAGCGGGCTGGCGCCCTCTCTGCGTGAAGGTATTCATTATTCAATCATGTTTTACGGTGGGCGTTTGCTGAGCCATCTGACCGCAGATGATGATGGCGAGGAAGGGGATGACAACCTTGAGGATCTTATTAGCCTGATTAGATTGAATCGACATTCAGCGATCTTGCTCGACAGTGATAAGAGCGGCGTCGATAAAGCGATCAACGTCACAAAGCAACGCATTGTTAATGCTTTCAGTCACCACCCAAACCGGCATGTATGGGTGACGAAGGGACGTGAGGTGGAAAACTATCTAGATCCCCTGCGACTGGAAAAAATAATCAAAGCAGTCCATCCGTCGGCGGCACGAACAGGGGGAACCAGTATTTGGGCAAACCGTTTGCTCTACAAAAAGCAGCATGCGCAAAAGAGCAAAACAGCCAACAAGGTCAAGGTAGCATCCGCCTACGTTGCTGATCATATACCTGACTACAGCCCTCTCGATTTGCGAGTGCAAGTTGAGCTGCTGTGTCAGTTCATCAAACGTTGGAACTCAGGCATGGTGTAGCCTGATTAGGCGTTGCAAGTATGGGGTGTGCGGTGGAGCGACGCCGCATCCGGGGAATCACAATCTCGGCGACGCGAAGCAATTGCTCCACTTAATAGGAAACATTACTATTCACGCCCCGCCTCCTCAGTGCTCACTCGATGACTCCTCAGCCGCCCCGCAGAACAGGCTTTTTCGAGCACTACGAAGAGTTGATCGGAACCTGGACACGCCGCCTGAGAAACCGTCAGCAGGCCGAGGACCTGGCCCACGACACCTTCGTGCGGGTGCTTGAGTCGCGTTCCAGCGAGGTTGAGCAACCGCGCGCCTATTTGCATCAAACCGCGCGCAACATCGCCGTTGATGCCTATCGCCGTGAAGATCGGCGTGAGTCGCTGGCGCTGGAAGCCTTTGATCAGCGTTCGCCGCACAGCGGCGATCCGGAGCATTTCATGCACGCGATCCAGTTGGCGGACTCCATCGAGCGGGCCCTGGCCGAGTTGCCGCTCAACTGTCGCAAGGTATTTATCTGGCAGAAAATCGAGGGCCTGACCCAGCAGGAAATCGCCGTGCGCCTGGGCCTGTCTAAAAACATGGTGGAAAAGTATATGATCCGCACCTTGCGGCATCTGCGTGACCGCCTGGATGCGATGGCCCCATGACCCGCTTTGACACAGGACCTTCCATGATGGATAGCCGCGCTCGCGACGAAGCCGCGCAATGGTTTGTACGCCTGCAAGAGGCCGACTTGAGCAGCGCAGAACGCCAGCGCTTCGACGCCTGGCGCAACGAGCGTCCCGAGCACCAGTACGAATTCGATGTGCTGCAAGGGATGTGGAGCGCCGCAGACCTGCTGCCCAAGGCACGTTTGCAGGCGTTGTGTGAGGCGCCGGTCGAGCGGCCCCGACGCCGCGCCGTTGTGCGTTATGCCGTCGCCGCCAGTGTGGTGGCGATTGCCCTGGGCCTCGGGCTGTTCAGCGGGCTGGATCGGCCCACACCCTACAGTGCGCAATTCAGTACGCGCGTGGGTGAGCATCGCCAAGTGGCCTTGCCGGACGGCTCGGTCATGGACCTGAACAGCCGCAGCGTGGTCGCGGTGCACTACGAAAATGGCCGGCGCGGTGTGGAGATCAAGCAAGGCGAAGCGATGTTCAGCGTCGAGCATGACACCCGTCGCCCGTTCATCGTGGTCGCCGGGGCAGGGCAGGTGACGGTCACCGGCACACGGTTCGATGTGCGCCGTGACGACGACCAGACCCGCGTGGTGGTCGAGGCCGGCACCGTCAAGGTACAGGGGCGCTCGACGGATCAGAGGGTCACGCTCACGGCAGGCCGCGGCACGCATATCGATTCCCAGGGGCAGGTCGCAGCGGCTTACGCGGTGAATGCCGATGAACTGACCGCCTGGCGCAGCGGAAAACTGGTGTTCAACAACGCCACCCTCGGCGAAGTGGCCCGTGAAGTATCGCGCTACCGTGAGCAGCCCTTGCGGGTCAGCACGGCGGCGGTGAGCAACCTGCGCTTGACCAGTGTGTTCAACGCCCGCGACACCGACGCCTTGCTCAAAGCCTTGCCGCACATACTGCCGGTTGCCCTGCGCAGCTTGCCCGATGGCAGCCAGGAAATTATTTCCCGCTGAGATTCAGGTTTTTTCCGAGTTCTTCGTCTTCTCCTGCAACTGGTTTGCATTAACAGCCGCACACTCTTGCGATCACAGGACTAGGTTCGACGTGAAAAAACTGACCGTCTACAACAATAAAATTTCCCGCTGGGCGTCCCTGGCGCTGGCGCTCGCCGTCAGTGCCGCGCTGCCTGCGGCCTATGCTGGCGACGGCATCCACATCCGCGCCCAGCCTTTGGGCGCAGCGTTGAGCCAGTTGGGCCAGCAGACTTCCCTGCAAGTGTTTTTCAACCCGGACATGGTCGCCGGCAAGCAAGCGCCTGCGGTGGACGGTAACCTCTCGCCCGAACAAGCCCTGCGCCAGCTGCTGCAAGGCAGCGGCCTGGATTACCAGATCGACGCCGGCTCTGTGACCCTGCGCCCGCAAAGCACCGGCACCGGTGAAGCGGGCTCGCCGCTGGAGCTGGGCGTCACTGACATCAAGGTGGTCGGCGACTGGTTGGGCGATGCGAACGCCGCCGTCGTGCAGAACCACCCTGGCGCGCGCACGGTGGTGCGCCGTGAAGCCATGGTTGAGCAGGGCGCAATGAACGTCGGTGACGTGCTGCGCCGTATCCCTGGCGTGCAGGTGCAGGAATCCAACGGCACCGGTGGCAGTGATATTTCCCTGAACGTCGGTGTTCGTGGCCTGACGTCGCGCCTGTCGCCACGCTCCACCGTGCTGATCGACGGCGTACCGGCGGCGTTCGCCCCGTATGGCCAGCCTCAACTGTCGATGGCGCCAATTTCCGCCGGCAACCTGGACAGCATCGACGTGGTGCGCGGCGCCGGTTCCGTGCGTTATGGACCGCAGAACGTCGGCGGTGTGATCAACTTCGTCACCCGCGCCATTCCCGAGACGTTCTCCGGGGAAGTCGGCACCACTTTGCAGACGGCTGAACACGGTGGCTGGAAACACGTCGACAACGCCTTTGTGGGTGGCACCGCCGACAACGGGATTGGCGTCGCGTTGCTCTATACCAGCGTCAACGGCAACGGTTACCGCGACAGCAACAACGCCAATGACATCGACGACGTGATCCTCAAGACTCATTGGGCGCCGACTGATCAAGACGATTTCTCGCTTAATTTCCACTACTACGACGCCAGCGCCGACATGCCCGGCGGCTTGACCCAGAAGCAATTCGACGCCAATCCGTACCAGTCGGTGCGCGACTACGACAACTTCAGCGGCCGCCGCAAGGACGTGTCGTTCAAGTACATCCGGCAGATCGATGACCGTACTCAGGCCGAAGTGCTGACCTACTACACCGACAGTTTCCGTGGCAGCAACATTGCCAACCGTGACCTGAAGACCATCGGCTCCTACCCGCGCACCTACTACACCTTCGGCATTGAGCCACGTGTGTCGCATGTGTTCGACGTGGGCCCCAGCACTCAGGAAGTCAGTCTCGGCTACCGCTACCTCAAAGAAGGCATGCATGAGCAAGCCAGCAGCTTGAATCTGGTCGACAATGTGCCGACGCCGGGTGGCCAAAACGATGGACATGTTTATCAGGACCGCACCGGCGGCACCGTCGCCAATGCGTTCTATCTCGATAACAAAATCGATATCGGCAAATGGACCGTCACCCCGGGTATCCGCTTCGAAAACATCGAAACCCGTTGGCATGATCGCCCGGTGGTCGCCCTGAACGGCGTGCGCACCGTGGAGAAAAATCGCAAGATCGAAAGCAACGAGCCCTTGCCGGCGTTGAGCGTGATGTACCACATCTCTGATGCCTGGAAGCTGTTCGCCAACTACGAAACCTCGTTCGGCAGCCTGCAGTATGCGCAGATCGGGCAGGGCGGCCGGGTCAACCAGACGGCCGATGGCCTGAACCCGGAAAAAGCCAAGACCTACGAGGTCGGCACGCGCTACAACGACAGCGTGTGGGGCGGCGAAGTGACGTTGTTCTACATCGACTTCTCGGACGAGTTGCAATACGTCAGCAACGACGTGGGCTGGACCAACCTGGGCGCTACCAAGCACCAGGGCATCGAAACCTCGGCCCACTACGACCTGTCGAACCTCGACCCGCGCCTGGACGGCCTCACCGCCAGCGCCGGTTTCACCTACACCAAGGCCACCTCTGAAGGCGATGTACCGTTCAAGGGCCGCGATTTGCCGCTGTATTCGCGTGAAGTGGCAACGGCGGGCCTGCGTTACGACATCAATCACTGGACCCATAACCTGGACGTCTATGCCCAGTCCGGGCAACGAGCGCCGGGCGCTGGCACTACCTACATCACCCAGGGCACTGCCGATGGCCAGTACGGCGATATTCCTGGTTATGTCTCGGTCAACGTGCGCAGCGGCTATGACTTTGGTGCGCAACTGTCGAACCTGAAACTGGGCGTGGGCGTGAAAAACGTTTTCGACCAACAACATTACACGCGCTCGAGCGACAACAACGCCGGGTTGTACCTTGGCGAACCACGTACCTTCTTCGTACAGGCAAGCGTCGGGTTCTGACCTGCCGTTGACACGAAAAATCGCAGCCCTGGGGCTGCGATTTTTTTTCGGCTTTCCTACAGGCAGTTAAGCGACCTGCTGCCGGGTCAGGAACCTATTCCGACAGAGGCGCCACACAGGGGGAAACCTGAACGACTTCGACGTCACGCTGGCGTAGCAGGTTGGTAATCGATCCCCTTGCACTGGAGGCACTTATGTCGGTATCGGCTCTCGATACGTCTGTTTCTGTTTCATCAACCACTGACACGGCGCTGGCTGATTCCAAGCCCGAAGCCAGGGCCAACCGCTCGTTTTCTGTTGCGCCGTCCTACCACAGCCACAGTGCCGGGAACGTCAGTTATAACCTGTCGGTCAACGTTTCCGGGCCGGTGTTTGGCGTTCATCAGCAAACAGCCCAGGGTCACACTGATCATCATCATTGGGCGCCGGCGATGACTCACTCGGCCTCGCAACAGGGTTTCATGCAGCAGTTTCAACATGCAATGGGCCATTGGTTTGGTCGTCAGCGCCCCGACGCGCATGCTCATCACAACGGCGTACCGCCAACGCCTGTGCCGGTTGGGTCGGGTAAACCAGACCTCGTCTACGCCCATAAAAGTAATGACCAACTGGCGCAGTTGCTGCTGAACAACTTCGCTGCGTTCACCGGATCAAGTCACTCCAAAACCCTGAGTGCTCGCACCCTTAAAGACATGGCGGCAAAACAGCTGGGCAGTGATCCCAAACTGAATGAAAACATTCGCACAGCCAGAGAGGTATTGCGACGTACCGGCATGATCGACGCCCTTGGCAGTCGAACCGACCTGCATGCCCTGGCTAAACTCATTCGTGACGACAACCCCTTTAAATACAAGGATGACAAACAAATAGCCCAGGAAATGCTCAACCATTTCAATCAATTGAAAGATTACGTTGGGCACGAAATCAACATCAAAGACCTTCAGACACTGGGCAAAACCCCCATGACGGGCATCCCTTCGATCGACCATTTAATCCAGCTGAGTAAAGCGTTTACCGGCCGCGGCGGTTCGCTGAAGAAAATGGACGCAGACGCGGATGGCCGGATCAACGTGTTTGAAATCCTGGTCGCACTGTCCCGCTGATTGGGTACGCGCGATGCAATCGGCGCGGCGAACGCTTCGTGGCGCTTGCTGCGTTGAATGGGCCCAACGGCTTGGCGCACTCGGTGGTCTTTTCAGAACATGAATCAGGGCCTGGATATGACTTCAACTTCGTTTCAACCCTGCCCAAGGGGTGGTCTCGACACCTTCGCCAAGGGCGCCGACGTTGAGCGCTCAACATCAGTGGCAGGGCAAGAGCTGCCGAATGACGTTCTGCCTGCGGCCCCGCCGAACGGGTACGCGGCAGAAGTGCAGCGCATGAAAGTGTTCGCGGGGCAGTGCAAGTTCCGGGCACCGGTCGCCGATGATTTCGCCCGCGGCATGCTTGCGCCTGGGGAGGCGAGCCGCAACGAAAGCAAATGGTCGGGCGCCTGGGCTGTGTTGATCAATGGCCTGAAAACTGTCTGGCGCGGGAGAACGTCGGGTTGACCCAACGCCTCAGAGTTTTTACATGCTGTTATTGGTATTCAGCCGCTGCCCGGAACTATCGTGCCCAACTCGCCACACATCGGTTGCTTGCTCCTACGCAATTAACCCACTGATCCGGAACACCTCGGTGTTGAATTTCAGGCAAGCGCAGATCAGCAAAAGGTCGGGAGATGACGTATGACAATTGAGGGTGCATTACCGCGCATGCTGCCAACGGCCATGGGCGGCCCGCAGGTTCGCTGGCCTTCGCCGCCGCCTGTGGCACAGCCGTTTTGCGAGGATCAGTCTGTTGCGCAAGACCTGCCGCCGCCGCGGCGGCACGGCTTGCGCGCAACCTTGCCGTCGTTGCGGCACCAGGCGCTGCAGAACGCGCCAGCGGCTCGCGCAGACACCACACTTCCGGGCCCGAGCTTCACCGACAGGCAACTGGCGCTCGAGTTGCGAAAGAACTTTGACGTGTTTGAAAACTACAGCGAGGGGGGCTGTGTGACGCCGTCTTCGCTGCGCCAATTTGCAGCCGAAAAGCGTGAGGGTGAATGACGTGCGCGACCGCATGATCCTGGTGGTCAGGGAAATTCTCAAGCGCCCGCTGCTGAGCGACGCGATCATCGATTGCGACGGCTATATCACCCGCGACAGCCTGGAAGCCGCGTGCGCATTGCGCGGCAACAGTTCACCCAACGCCTTCAGCCAGGACCCTTTCCATGGCCAGGGCAATGCCAGCGTCGTGCAGGCGCTGCAAGGTCACTTCAAACAGTTGAGGGACACGCTCAAGGACCGCACCGTGTTCTTTGAAACCTTTGAGTACGTGGATATTTCGCTGCTCAAAGTGGTGATGAATGACCCCGATGACAGCGACTCACTGGGCAGGCCGATTCTTGAACCCACCACCGGATTGCCCAGAAAGAAATACAGTGAACACTGTGTGTACACGGCAAAAAACATCATCGAGCGCCCAGGTTTATTGCGCGCGTTGCAGCGCGCCAGTAACCAGCGCTTGTTTGGCCGCTCCAGGCACGAGGGCTGGCTGTGCAACAAAAGCCTGGAGCGCTGGCTGGAACAGCACCAGATGCACAAGGCCCGGTAGCGTCCAGGCCGTGTGCGGCAGGCAATTCACACCTTGAGAATTTTGCCGCTGATGGCCACGCCGGCCAGCAACATCGCGACCAGCACAAAGGCGATGCTCAAGCTGCTGCCGTGGGCGATAAAGCCGATCATGGCCGGGCCGGCAAGAATGCCGGCATAGCCCAGGGTCGTAATGGCCGGTACCGCGATGTGTTCCGGCATGACTTTTTGCTTGCCGACGGCGGTGTACAGCACCGGCACGATGTTCGAGCAACCAGCGCCCACCAATGCATACCCCAGCAGCGCGGTTTCCCAGGCCGGGAAAAGCGTGGCGAGCAGCATGCCGGCGGTGGCCAGCGAGCCGCCGATGATAATCACACGGGTGGCGCCCAGCCGGCGCACAATGGCATCGCCGGTCAAGCGTCCCGCGGTCATGGTCAAGGCAAATGCCGCATAGCCGAGGCCGGCATAAGCCTCATCCAGGCCGCGCTCGGCGCTGAGGAACACGGCACTCCAATCCAGCACCGCGCCTTCAGCCAAAAATACGATGAAACACAGGCAGCCAATAAACAGCACCACCCCGTGAGGCACTGCAAACGCCGGGCCCGAGCTTTCGCTGCCGTAGGGCAACAGATGTGGCCCGGCCTTGAGCAGCGCCACCGCCATGATCACGATCACCACCAGGGTTGCCTGCAACGGCGACAGGCCCAGGCCGAGCAACCCGGAGACCCCCGCCGCGCCGACGATGCCGCCAAGGCTGAACAAACCGTGAAAGCCCGACATCATGGTTTTGCCGCTGGCGCGCTCAACGATGACGGCTTGCAGGTTGACCGTCGAATCCACGGTGCCCAGGCCGGCGCCAAACAGAAACAGCCCGGCCATCAGCAGCGGGATCGAGCTGACCGTCGCGAGCATCGGCAGGGCCAGGCAGATCATGATCGTGCCGCCCGTCAGCACGCGTCGGCAGCCGTAACGTGAGGCCAGCGCACCGGCCACCGGCATGGCGATGATCGAACCCACTCCCAGGCACAACAGCAGCAGACCCAGCGTGCCCTCGTTGAGTTGCGCGCGTGCCTTGGCATACGGCACCAGCGGCGCCCAGGCGGCGATGCCGAAGCCGGCGATGAAAAAAGCGATACGGGTCGACATTTGTTCCAGTCGCCCGGGAACCACGGGCGCTGGAGTGGGAATGGCAGTCATGAAAAATCCTTGGTTTTGCGTTCAGCGAACGATGTCCGGCGCGACATCCTTGCATATCAGGCGCTCTCGAGCGAGCCGGGTTCCCTGCGGATGACCCGGTCGACAGTTCTGTAATACGCTGCCGCCCACTGTGCAGGCAATTGGACGGACAAGCCGATGAAGATTTTCACGCGGGTGGCAAAATGACCCAGTTCTACGACGCGCGGGGCAATATCTATGCGGTGGTCAGCCCGGCCTATCTGCGCAGCCGCGGTGTTGATGTGCCCGAGCGTGCTGACTTGGCGGCGCACACTCGCAAAGACTGGGCAACGTCGGCAATCACTTCCGAGTGCGGCTGGGGCGCGTTGCCCCGACCCGCCAATGCAAAGGCGCACCGTTGCGATGGTTTGCTGGTCGGGCCGTTTCAATCCGCGCCGCCGTTCGACCTGCTGATCGTCAATACGGATGGCTCCCTCGCCGAACGCAGCGGCAACGGTCTGACTATTTTTGCGCAGGCGTTGGCCGATCAGGGCTTGATGGTTCAGGCGTGTGAATTGCGCGTGCACCATGACCAGCCGGCCACGGCGTCGCCTGTTGCAACCCGCGTTGAGCCGGCGTTGTACGAAGAGGTGGCAGGTTTCTGGCTGGCATTGGGGCTACCAATGTTCGGCCCCGACGCAGTGGCTGCTACGGGTGTTGATGCGGTTGCGGTCAGGGAGCGTGAGTTCAGTCACGTGGCCGCGCTGGCTGCAGTCAACCCGCAATGGGCCTGCAGTCAGTTTGTACGTGTGGGCAACCCTCATTGCGTGACGCTCGTCGAGCATGCCAGCGCGTTACCCGACAATCAGTCGATGCAACAGCCGGAACTGTTCGGGTTGTTGCAGGCGATTGCCTTCGCACCGCCGCTTGGGCGTGGTCAACCGTGTCGTGCCGGAATCAATCTGCAATGGGCTGCCCGATCTTCGGACAATCACGTGATCGCGCGGGTGTTTGAGCGGGGAGAAGGGCCCACCGCGTCCTCGGGGACCAGCGCCAGTGCCGTGGCGTGCGCGGCATGGCGAGCAGGTTGGGTCACGGACGGCGTAGTGGCCGTGGTCATGCCAGGTGGCACAGCGCCCGTACGGTTGCAGAGCCAGGGTGAAACAGTGCTGAGCGTCAGTCTATTCGGGACTGCAAGGGCTCAAACCTGATCGTGATAGAGCAGCTGATGGCGTGGGTGAGTGTCAGCTGTTTCTTTATTAGTTAGTTATGCTTGTAAAGTTAGTGTGGGAATTTTCTTGTTGTCTGTAGTTGCGTTATTAATGCGCTGTCATGTTTCGTAAAAGACACTTCCGACCCCTATGTACGAAACTTCTTTTTTGTTTTTGAACGGCCGCATTTCGCCTGAAATCGCTAAGCTTCACTGCGTTAAGGCGCTTTTTCCCAGCCGTTCGATCAACATCCGACGGGAGAAAGCCTTTCAGTCAACGCTTTGATGATGGGTAACTACGGATGGTGAGTGCGTTAATGTCGTCACGTTTCAAATTGATACTTCCAGAGATTGCCAACGAGTTTCAAGTGCTCGCGTTTAAAGGCAATGAAGTCATTGATCAGCCTTATTTCATTCAACTGCAGCTCGTCAGTGAAAACGCCTCGCTGGACCTTGAGGCACTGCTCCATCAGCCTGCCTATCTTGACTTCGGCGCGGCGGACGCAGGACTGCACGGGCAAATCCACGCCATCGGCCGCGATGATCCGGGCGCGCGGCTGACCCGTTATCACCTCACCCTGGCTCCCCGGCTGGCATGCCTGGCCCACCGGCGTGACCAGCGTATTTTCCAGCAGCGCAGCGTGCCGCAGATCATCGCTGCGGTGCTTGAGCATCACGGCATCCTTGCCGACGCCTATTGCTTCGAACTCGGCCCGGTGGTCTATCCGCCACGCACGTTCTGCGTGCAGTACGCCGAAACCGACCTGCACTTCATTCAGCGCCTGTGTGAAGAGGAGGGCATTCACTACCATTTTCGCCACAGCACCAACAATCACGTGCTGGTGTTTGGTGACGACCAGACGGTGTTTCGGCGCTTGCCTGTGCAGCGCTATTGTCCGGTGCGTGACCACGTCGACGAATCGGGGATGATCCAGGGTTTCGAGGTGCGCCTGGAAACCCGCACTCGGCATACGGCTCGTCGCGATCATGATTTCGAGCACCCGTTGTTGCGCCTGCACGACACGGCAGGCACTGCCTCGGCGCAACCTTTGGAGGATTATCGCTACCCTGGCGGCTTCCGTGACCGTGCACGGGGCAAACAATTGGCGCGTCGTAGCCTGGAACGCCATCAAAGCGACCGTCATCACGCGCTGGGCCGCAGTGATCAAGCTGCCTTGAGCTGCGGCCATTTCCTCGAACTGCGCGATCACCCCGATCCGGCCTGCAACGACCTTTGGTTGATCACGTCAGTGCGTCATGAGGGTTATCAACCGCAGGTACTTGAGGAAGCGGTGGTTGAGACGGACGTATTTCAGGGCTACCGCAACCGGTTCACCGCAACACCTTGGCGCGCGCCTTATCGGCCGCGTCTGAAGCACCCGAAGCCGACCATCAATGGCAGCCAGACCGCCACGGTGACAGGGCCGGCGGGCGAGGAGGTGTACTGCGATGCCTATGGCCGGGTGAAGGTACGGTTTCATTGGGATCGCCTGGAAAACACTGATGACAAAAGCAGCTGCTGGGTACGGGTAGCGTCCGGTTGGGCGGGGGATGGCTTTGGCGCAATGATGATTCCGCGCGTGGGCATGGAGGTGCTGGTGACCTTCCTGGAGGGCGACCCCGACCGGCCATTGATCAACGGCTGCCTGCCCAATGCGCTGCACATGCCGACCTATCCTTTGCCGCAGCACGGTACCCGCAGTGTCTTGCGCAGCCGCAGTTCGCCAGGCGGCGGTGGAGCCAACGAACTGCACCTTGAAGATCGCCGTGGCGAGGAGCTCATCTACCTGCGCGCCCAGCGTGATCTGGAGCAGCGAGTGGGTCACGACAGCCGCTTGGAGGTCGTCGGAGAGCGCCACGAAATCATCCGGGGACTGAGCACGGCTCACCTGCAAAGCGGCGAGCGTCGTCATATCGGGGGTGATCGCAATGTCGAGCTCAAAGCGCATGATCACCTGGACGTGCAAGGCGACAGTCAGACACGGGTAGGGCGTTTGCTGGTCATTGAAGCCGGGCAACAGATCCATCTCAAGGCAGGCGCCAGCCTGGTCATCGATGCGGGCGCGCAACTGAGCCTCAGGGCCGGGGGCGAGTATGTGCTGGTTCAGGCCGGCGGTATTTTCACCAGCAAACCCATTACCGTTGGCGGCTCGCCACCCCCGAATTCATCCGCGAGCGCCTTTTCAGCAACAGCCAGGCCGAAAATGGCGGTCGCACAAGGCGTCGTCATGGGGTTGGCCCGGCAGTTGGGGGCTGATTTTTGTCCTGTGTGCGAGCAATGCCGCGAAGGCCAGTGCGACATCAAGCGGAGGGCTGCTTGATGCAGAGCATGCCTGGCCGCTGGATGGCCCAACAGCAACAGGCGGGCCGCCGACTGTGTCTGATTCTTGACGGCAACCATGATGCACGCCAGCCGCTGCTGGCGGCCCGTCATCTGTCGCAGTATTGCAGTCTTTACGGTGAGAGCGCCGTGGCCGAACTGGCAGCGGTTGGTCCGGTGATTCTGCTATTGGAGCAGGCAAGTGAGCCCGCGCTGTTCGACCTGCTGCAGCATCCGCAGGCCGACTGGGGTTGGTTGGCAAGCCTGCCCGACGACGACCTGGCCGGTGTGGTCCGACATTGGCGCGAGCGCATGCTGGTAGGGCTTGAGGGTGGCCAGGCGTTGTATCGCTTTCACGACAACCGAACCCTGGCTCGCGTGTTGGCTCATCTGCCGAGTGAGCACTGGCCAGTGTTCCTCGGCCCGCTGATCAGCGTGTGCTACTGGCACGAGGGCCAGTGGCACCACATCGATAATCCGGCCCCCGGTGAGTATCCGGTGCCAGTTGCGGCACCCTGGCTCAACACCCCCAACCCCCATACGGCGGCCATCCTGCACGCCAATGTCCTGCGCTACCTGCTGACCGAGCACAGCGAAGACCTCGCCGCGCTGGTTGAATTCCAGGACCCTCGAATCTGGTTATCCCAGGTATTGGAACAGGCCCGTGCGTGGCAATGGCGTGAGCCGCAACAGCTTGAATTCCTGGTAGTGCGCAGGTTGGAAGAGGCAACGCGTACCTGCGTGATTCAGTGGCCGCCACTGCACGCAGAAACGCCTGGAGACCACTTCGAACGAGTGTCCGCGCAGTGGCGCAGGTTGGGAGGCAAGCATGAATAAGCGCCTGCGTGGTGCATTGGTCGGGCTTGGTGCGGTGTGGCTTTCGGGGTGTGCGGTGGGGCCGGTCAATCACTTTACGTTGGAGGTGGATTTGCCTGCGGAGTTTCGGTTTACGGGGGCGGCTAACTACGGTCCTGCGCGGGACCAGTTGTGCACCTTGCCGCAACGTCGAGGCAAGAGGCCAGAGCGGAAGATCTTTATTGCTGATTACAAACCAGTGGTCGAACGAGTGAGCTATGACCTGCCGCTGACTGAAACCATTGAGGGATGCCCATCGGTGTTGAAGAGCGTGGAGTTCGACATTTATGCGAAATGGGGCGAGCGCGACGCAGATGTCGGTGGAGATTCAGCCGCTATCTATTTCGCAGATCCTGTCGAATCTGAGCTCGTAGCAGGGATGCCTGACTCAGGTGTGCAGGAGCTGGCCGGTCAATGCAGGTGGTTTTTTCGCACGGTAGGGCCCTTGCATGCAATCAGGAAAATTCTGGAGTGCAAAGCGTTGGACGCAGGAGGGCAGCGGCAGAAAGTGCGAGCGGGCGGTGTCGTGCAACGCGAGCTGTTACCTGGAAAAAAACTCAGGCTGGTACTGGCGCTTACGGATCAGGAAGAACCGGCTTTTGACCGGCGGTGGGTAGCTGTACCGGGAGGTTGGAAACGCTGCAGGGGGAAAAGCTTTGATGATCAGCAGGGCGCTTGCGAGCCCAATAACACGGACTTCAAACCTATAAAGATGCCGGATGGACGCACCTGTGATGTCTATCCCACGTGTGATTGACAAGGAGTCGAGTCATGAATCAAGAAGCGCGGAAGCAAGCTTTTTTCAGCAGCAACATGCCTGCGTGTGCATTGAAAGGGCATTGGGCAAGCTTTTGTCTGGTTGATGAAACGGGCAGCGGGAAGGCTTACGGCGGGCTTGCTTACACTGTCTATGACAGTACAGGTCACTCGTACAATGGCAGGCTGACCGGGGAGGGGTTTGCCAAGCTACAAGGGTTTTACTGCGGTCCCGTCGTGCTTATTCTGGAAGGGCTGTACGCTGGAAATGAGCAGCCGTATTTTGAATTGAGTACGCGCAAGACTTACAGATTACCCATCACCGAACTCCAGGTTCGGGCCGAACAAACCCGCTTTTGCACTGCTGACGGCCAGCGTATAGAGGCAAATCCTGCACAGCGCAAAGCGGACCGGTTTTATCAGGTAGAGGTGCGCGACCTGGTCCGGCATGTTGCTCACTTGCCGCCGTTGGCGCCCCGTACTTACCCACCACAACGCCATGCGTTAAGAATGATGGCTGAGTTGGGCTTCGGTCCGCCTCAGCCGACTTTGTCAGGCGTGGTGTTGTTCCCCAACCTGCATACGGTGCTGGAAGTACGACCTTTGCGAGCCCTGCGCCCGATGCTATCCACAGAGGATCGTTTCTGTGCCTTGAACCTCTACCAGTTGGCGTTGATGGCTACCTTGAGTTACTGCGATTTTGGCCAGCAGCCTCCAACGAATCCGGTGGATAAAGTCAGCTTTCCTCTGGATCCCGGCGTAGGGAATCTGTTCGTCGAAAAGCTTTCGGCCTATCAGGAAGCCTGGAATTTAGATCGCGAGCAGGTGCAGCGCTTTTATCCGCTCTATGAGGAAGTCCCATACTCCCAGCGTTTTGAGATTGTGCCCTTCGACCCTGACTTGTACCCACAGAACCGCTCTGAGCTTGGAGCAAAACAGCAGCATCCTGCTCGGGTGCATTTTTTTAACGATGAGCAGTTCGGAACGGACACTCAAGCGTTCATCACTCATCACGCTGAGGTCATCCTGATCGCTGTGCGAGGCACCGCCAGCGGCGCCGATGCACTGCGAGACGCGGACGCCCACCAAGTGCCGTTTTCTGACGGCGTGGGCAGAGCCCATAAGGGCTTCTACCAGGCGTATCGGGCGATGCGCGATTTTATTTTGCGATACCTCGAGCAGTTTCACAGCGGCCAACGCATCGTAATCTGCGGCCACAGCCTCGGCGGCGCCATCGCCTTGCTCCTGGCAGAAGGATTGCGACGAATCCCCGACACTCGCTACAACATTCTCCTCTACACCTATGGCGCACCCCGCGCCGCCGACGCCGAGTTCACTGAAGGCGCGTCAGCCCTGGTCCACCATCGCATCGTCAACCACAACGACCCGGTGCCCAGCGTGCCGGCCACATGGATGAACACCACCGCAAAACTCTGGGTTCCAGGCGCAGTGGCATTGTTCAGCGCACCCGGTCCGGGCGGGCTTCTGTTTGCCGCCGGCCTGGTGCGTGTGGGTGGCAATCCCTATCAGCATCACGGTGAACAGCAGCACTTCATGCCGATCAAGCTGGCCGATGGCACGCATTCTTCGGTGTTATGGAAGCCCGGTTGCGAGTCCATCCTGCAGGCCGGTTGTAACCGTGCCTTGCAGCTTCAAGGCGATATGCCCAGCCGCGCCAACGTGCTGAAACAACTGTTTCAGGCCAGCCAGCACTTCATGACGGCCAGCTACATCCCTGCGGCGTGGGCCACGTTGCGTCGCTGGCAACAAACCGTGGATAGCCAAGGGCCTCTGGTCACGCACAGAGAGTTTGAGTTGCTCGACCATGCGCTTGAGAGCATGACCGCGCAGTTACGCGACAAGAACCCTGAGCTTGACCGTCGCCGCCCCACAAACCAGCGTGGCTATGGGCACGAACATAGCCAGGCGTTGAACGCAGAAATTGACCGGTTGCGCACCAGTCGCCAACGGTTGGAGTCTCTGCGCTGGCGGCGCCTGGACGCGCGCGACGTGTATGGCAGTCACGCCAATCGCGCGCACCTGCAACCCAGCCTGAAGCGTTGGTTCAGCCACCGTGAAAACCGTGAGCTGGCGCAAGTTGCCAGTATTCCTGCGCCGATTCATGACGGTTCAGGCAAGGTGCATCCGCTCGACCTCGACTCCATTGTGTAGCCACACCGTTTACAAAAACTCCACCTGCGCCGGTTGCCGTTTCATCAGCACTTTGCCATTGCGGATTGAGTACAGCGGCAGGCCCTGGCTGCGAATAACTTCGTAGTCGCTGTTTGCCGACAAGATCAGCAAGTTGGCCGGGCGCCCGGGCTCCAGGCCATAACGCTCGCCCAGGGCCATGGCCTTGGCGCTGTTGTCGGTGACCAGGTCCAGGGCACTTTGCAGATTGCGGTAGCCGAGCATATGGCAAATGTGCAAACCGGCTTCCAGGACCCGCAGGATGTTGCCGTTGCCCAGGGGGTACCAGGGGTCGACGATCGAATCCTGGCCAAAGCACACGTTCATGCCGGCTTCGAGCAGTTCGTTGACGCGGGTCACGCCGCGGCGTTTCGGGAAGCTGTCGAAGCGGCCTTGCAGGTGAATGCTTTCGGTGGGGCAGGACACGAAGCTGATGCCTGAGTGCCCCAGCAGGCGAAACAGTTTGGCGCAATACGCATTGTCATAGGAGCCCATGGCCGTGGTGTGGCTGGCGGTAACGCGTGCACCCATGTCGCGGCTGCGGGCTTCTTCGGCCAGCACTTCGAGAAAGCGCGAGTGTGGGTCATCGGTTTCGTCGCAGTGCACGTCCACCAGGCAACCCGTGCGTTCGGCCAGGTCCATGAGGAATTTCACCGAGCTCACGCCTTGGTCGCGGGTGTATTCAAAGTGGGGAATGCCGCCGACCACGTCGGCGCCCAGGCGAATGGCTTCCTCCATCAACTCGCGGCCATTGCGGTAGGACTCGATGCCTTCCTGGGGGAAGGCGACGATTTGCAGGTCGATCAGGTGCGAGCTGTCTTCGCGCACCTCAAGCATGGCTTTGAGTGCCGTGAGCTCGGGGTCAGTGACGTCGACGTGGGTGCGGACATGCTGAATGCCGTGGGCGGCCAGGGTCTGGATGGTTTTCTTGGCGCGAGTCTTGGTGTCTTCCTGGGTGATCGTGGCTTTACGCTCGCCCCAGCACTCGATGCCTTCGAACAGCGTGCCGCTCATGTTCCAGCGCGGTTCACCAGCCGTAAGGGTGGCGTCGAGGTGAATGTGCGGTTCAACAAAAGGCGGTATGACCAGGTTGCCGGCGGCGTCCAAATCGCCGGCCCCTAAAGCAGGTGCCTCGGTTTGCGAAGTGATGCTGGCGATCCGGCCGTGTTCCAGGTGCAGATCATGCAGGCCTTCACGGTTGCGCAGGCGGGCGTTGATGATATGCATGGGCAAGTTCCTCTTGGCTAAAGACAATCAGGCAGTCAGCCGCCAGATCATCAGGGCAATTCCGATGTCCAGGCGGTCATATGAGTTGCCCAGCGTCAGCCCGCTCAGGGCTTCGATACGCTGGACGCGGTGCGTCACTGTGTTGCGGTGCAGTGCCAGGCGCTGCGCGGCGGCCACAAGGTTACCATTCTCGTGAAACCAAGCTTCCAGGGTCGGCATCAGGCAGGGGCCATGGTGGCGGTCGTGGCGCAACAACGGGCCCAGGCGTTCATTGAGAAACTGGTCGAGCAGGGCGCGATCACGCACGCCACTGAGCAGTTTCAACACGCCCAGTTCGTCATACACACAAAGCCCGGCGCGGTCGCTGAAACGCCGCGCCGCCGCCAATGCCTGGCGTGCTTCATCCTGCGCCTGAGCCAGGCGCGCGGGTGGGTGTGCCGCGGCGCTGAGGCCGATAAACACTTTCAAAGGGGCCAGCCGCAGGTTCAAGGGGTTAAGCCAGGCAGCCAATTGTTGGCGATTGGCCAACGCTTGCACGGCATCGGTGGCCGGCAGCAGCAATGTCCAGTGCCCAGCCCTGCCCACTATCGGCAACGCTGCATGATGCTGCGCCGAGAACTGGCGCAATCGACGGGCGATACCGTCGTGCTGCCGGGCCAACTGCGCTTCTGCCTGCGCAGTATCACCCTGGGCAAATAATGCCTCGCCACCCTCCAGTTGCAACTGGACAATCTGCCAATGCCCGGCCAGCGACATGCCCAGTTGCGCGGCCCGATGCAGTAACACCTCAAGGGACTGATAATCACCGGCGAGCAAGCGTTCCAGCACGTCGTGTCGAGAGCGGCCCAGTTGCTCGGACTGGATCAGCGCCGAACCAATCGCTTGGGTCACCAGCACCATTTTCAGCGAGTAAGGCTGCTCGATCAGCGGCATGCCGGCCGTTTCGGCGGCGTCCAACAGGCGCTGGGGGATCGCCTGGATATAGGCCGGCCCTGTGAGGATCACCAGGCCGGCAACCTGACGCTGGCACGCTTCCTCCAGCAAACGCAGGAGGTTGGGTTCATCGCGTGGGTGATTGATGCCGGTGACGAACACCAGTTCGCCGCCCAGCACCCACTCGGCAATCCCGCTGTTTTCCGCGACATACGGCCAGCGCACCGCGTTATCCAGGCCGCTGTCACCTGCGCGCAGGCGCATCGATTCAAGGCCGGGCAGGGCCAGTACATCGGCAACGGTAAGGCTCATGCCGGGGCATCAGCCAGCGGGGCACGCACACGCAGCACGGCGGTCAGCACGATGTAGGTCAGCGACGCGGCGACAATCCCCACCAGTGGCGCCACCCAGGGCGAATGGAACGCCAGCACCGTGCCCACCGCGTACGCCACCAGCCCAGGCCAATTGAATGCCGGCAGGCGCGTCTCGGCCAGACGCGGGTACTGGCCACGATAGCGGTAAAAGAAGTCTGCCATTATCACGCCGCCAATCGGTGGGATCACCGTGCCCAGCAAAATCAGGTAGGGCACCAGCATGTCGTACATGCCGAGCAGCGCCAGCAGGGTGCCGATGACCGCCCCGGCCAGGGTTACGGTCTTGCGGCGGCGGGTCCGCAGCAAGTTGCAGCCGGCGACGGCAAAGTTGTAAATGGTGTTGTCCTGAGTGCTCCAGATATTGAGCAGCAACATGGCCATGGCCGCCATGGCGAAGCCTTGCAGCAACAACACTTCCACCACGTCTGGCTGTTGGTAGACGATGGCGCCATAGGCCCCGATCAGGACCATCAAACCATTGCCGATAAAAAACCCGATCAGGCTGGCCAGCACCGCGACCTTGGCCGAACGGGAAAACCGCGTCCAGTTGGTGGCCTGGGTCGCGCCGCTGACAAAGGTGCCGAACACCAGCGTGATCGCGGTGGACAAATCCAGCTCGCCCGTCGGCACGACTGCCAGCAGGCCGTCCAGCCCGCCGACTTTTACCGTGGCGACCCACATCGACAGAAACAGCAAGATGCCCATGGCCGGCACCGCGATATAGGACAGCACCTCCAGCCCGCGATATCCCACGTACGCCGTGGCGCAGAACACCATGCCGAACAGCACCATCAGGCCCAATACGCTGCCCTGGCTCAGCTCGAAATACTTGCCCAACACCACGGCGGCGGTGGCCGTGCCCCAGGCGTACCAGCCGATCTGGGTGAAGCCGAGGATCAAGTCGCTGAGCTTGCTGCCGACCTCGCCAAAGCAGAAGCGGCCCATCAACACTGAATTCAAGCCACTCTTGAACGCGATGTAACCCAGGCCCGCGGCGTAAATGCCCAGCAACAGGTTACCCAGGGCCACAACGCCAAGCATGTCGGTAAAACTGAAGGCTACGCCCAGCTTGCCGCCGGCAAACATGGTCGCGGTGAAAAACGTGAACCCCAGCAGCACCATGGCGGTGGACGCCAGGCCCTTGCGCGCATGCATCGGCACTTCGCTGAGGGGGTAATCGTTGCCTGGTTCTTGCTGAGTCATGGCCCTGCTCCCTGAATGAGTGACGCAGGCCTGTTGCACCGCGCGTGCCAAATCGGCAGAAGTGACAGGCGCACGGAAGATGCTGTGCACCGTGCACAGTATTTATAGCCATATTGCGGAGAATCGCAGGGAACAGTGGTCTTTGTGCCCAGTCAGGCACGAAAGCGGTGCAGCGGTGATACAAATTGGATCAGCATCTTGCGCCGTGGCTTGGTCGTGGACACGCGGCGCGAGCCATGCGCTATGGCGCGACGGTTTCCAAGCTCGCAAGCCCGTGTGTGCGGCCAATCTCGAACCGCGTAGCACAGCCCTTCGGCATCGGCCGGGGACGGCGGCTGGCGCATAAAAAAACCACCGCAAGGGTGGTTTTTTTCACCGTGTCGGCTTACTCGCCGCGGTAGATGCAGCCACTGGTGCAGGTCTCGTGGATGCGAATCGCGCTGAGTTCCGGCAGCAAAGGTTTGAGCTCATTCCAGATCCATTTGGCCAGCACCTCGCTGGTTGGGTTTTCCAGGCCTGGGATGTCATTGAGGTAGTTGTGGTCGAGGCGTTCATAGAGCGGCTTGAAAATCGCCTTGATCTCCGAGAAGTCGCGAATCCAGCCGGTATGCGGATCGAGGTCGCCGCTCAGGTGGATCGCCACCTTGAACGAATGCCCATGCAGGCGCCCGCATTTATGGCCGTCCGGTACGTGGGGCAGGCGGTGGGCGGACTCGAAGGTAAACTCTTTGAAGATTTCCACGGTGTGACCTGTAGGGCTTGTGTTGCGTGGCTTTTGGAGTATTGCCAGTAACTGGTGTACTGATCAATGTACTGATTGGTCGTTGCTGGGCGTTGTTGAGGTCATCCATTCAGCAATTGCCGACTGGCGCCAAGCGACCGAATTTGGGCCTATTCTAACCTGTTTTGGGAATGTGCCCTCCCTGATCCGCCGATAAACTGTATTCCGGCCCAGGCCCGTGGTGTAAAGCACCTCGTCGAGGCGCAGGAAACGATCGATGTTTTCAGCTCTGCTCATGACTCTCTCCGTGCGCCCGTACCGGGCCGCGCTGTCTTGATGATGTGGATGACAATGCCGAAAGTGATCAGCAGCCAGATGCAGGTGCCTACAAAGGCACCGAGGATATCTGCCGTCTCGCCATCCATGAGCAGGCAGGGGCCAATCCAAAAGAACCAACAGGCCGTGGCCGACACGTAGAGCAGAACGCCCAGCATCAGCAGGGTGAGTTTTATTGCGAACATGGTTTGTCCTTGCCGCGCTGAACGGCTGTCGGATTTTTTGGTAGTGATTTTTATTTGGGAGTATCTTTGCCCCGCTCACTCAGAAGGGAACGCTCTTTACCAGCCCACGGATGGCGAGGCTGAACCTCCTGAGTGAGCACCTCGCCCGCCGCTCACCGGCAGGCATGTAGGGGGATTGGGGTTAGGCTGCTGGGTGTTGCGCGGTGTCGCGAAAGACATCCATCTGTGCCGCGCCGTCGAGCCAGGCTGCTGCGATCCGGCGTTCAGCCATTGCGGCATATTCCGGGTTCAGTTCGCACAGGATCGATTTGCGACCTTCCTGCATGGCGACCACCGCCGTAGTGCCGGCACCGCCAAAAGGGTCAAGCACGACGCCACCGAGTGGCGCGCCAGCTAGGACGCAAGGCCTGATCAGGTCCGGGGGGAAGGTCGCGAAGTGCGCACCCTTAAAACCTTGCGTCGGCACCGTCCACACACTGCGCTTGTTTCGAGTGTCCAAGGGCCAGGCACTTTCCTCTCGATCTGGCCGGTGCGTTCCCAGCGACTGCCCAGGGATGGGCTGCTCTCGCTTTGATTCATCGCGCTTGAAACTATCCCGCTTGCTACGCACAGCTTTCATTGGCCCATTCGCTTTTCCGGGCACGCGATCACTCCCGCGCTGTTGCTCGAGATCCTGCGCCATTCGCACTATAGAGCTGAGCGCTGCAGGTTCCTTGATCGCATCCTGGTCGTAGTAATAACGTGGTGACTTGCTCAGGAGAAACAGGTACTCATGCGACTTTGTGCACCGGTCCTTGGTGGATTCAGGCATGGGGTTCGGTTTATGCCAGATGATGTCCTGACGCAGGTACCAGCCATCATCTTGAAGGGCGAAGGCGAGTCGCCAGGGCACGCCCATCAGGTCTTTTTGCTTCAGACCCGTCGGTGGAGCTCGGCGCTTGCCGCGTAATACCGCACCGCGCGTAGCCTGAGAGACCATGTCGTGTTTGCCAGCGGAACCACCAGGTGCGTAACCCCCGGCGATTGATGCATACGTATCGCCCATGTTTACCCATAGCGTTCCGTCATTACGCAAAACCCTGCGCACTTCGCGAAAGACCTCCACCAGACGCGCGATAAATTCAGCAGGAGTTTCTTCCAGGCCGATCTGCCCGGCCATGCCGTAGTCCCGAAGACCGAAGTAGGGCGGCGATGTAACACAGGTGTGTATTGACTGGTCCTGCAGCGTGCGCATCGACTCAATGCAGTCGCCGATCAAAACGCGATGCTGTTTCATGGCCTTGGCCCCTTGTAGATGAAGACGTAGGCGAACCAGAGGGTGGCGATCATGGCGTCACCTCGTCAGGTTTGTATTTGGTGAGCCGCCATTTGGTGTTGTTGCTCTGGCCGTGGTCCGACTCGACCAAGCCTTCGCGCTTCATCAGCTCCAGTTCGCGGCGGACCTGCTTGGTGGTGAATGGCTCGATGTGGAACCGAAACCACCAGGTGCAGAACCAGCTATCGCGGGATCCGCCGGCGCCGCTCATGTACGTGGTGATGCGCTGACGCAGGCTTGATTCACTTTCTTCAGGCATGACTTTGTCCTTGCCGCTATAGCGGCTGACTGTGAAGGGAAGGGGTTAATTAATGACCATTGGTCGGATGTGCGGAACCTTCGGCGCCACACGTATCTATCCACCGGCATTGGTGTAATCTTGAGCGACACACATCTAATGAGGCCGGACCATGCGTACCCGCGGTCAGATCTACTGGAATTGGGCCGGTCCTGAATTGCATTGCCGCAATCACGATGAGCGACTTCCATCTGGCATCTTGCTGAACATCCAAGTCCGACTGTCAAAGACCAATCAGACCCAGTTATTCGTTGGTATTTACGGACAGACTGGAATGATGATTTTTGAAGATAGTTTTCTTGATCGCCCTGGGCAGACGATGTCCCAGGCTCTGGTCTGGGGCTTGGATTTTGCTCGCGAGAGAGTTTCGCAGTCCGTACCCAACCTTGCTTCTCCCCCAAAAGAGCGACGTCAAAGGTCGTTCTAGCTTCGAATTCAACCGCTTATCAACTGATGTGAATCTTTCGAGCGACTGACTTGTCACTCTTTTGGATCCAAAATGAATCAGATTCGTTATGAGTCCCACTTGGATGAGCCTCTGAGGAAAGCGGGATGGAAGACGTTCGATTCAAATACCACGAGTTGCTCGTAGAACTCGATGCTGCCACTAGCAAAATGATGATGTTGGTGTCGGCTGGGCAGATGACCGGGCCTGAGTGGCTGGAGTCTGCTCAGAAGCATCATTACGCCTATGAAGCGTGGAGACATTTCCTCAGGGCTGTTCCAGCAGCTTCGGACAGTCGCCATTAGTCAGCAGGTGCTCTCCTGAAATATGCAGGTTTCGCGAGAGGAGTACGGATGTACTCCTATGCTGCTTCAGATTGTCTCTCGGCGGCGCGCCATGGATCGTTGGCCAGTGCCAGCGCGGCCATCGGCGGCGGGCTGACGCTGTTGCCACACATGTGCACCTGCTGAGTTTTGGTGAACGGCTTACCATCGGCACCGTGGCTGATGATGTAGTCGGCGGGAAAGCCCTGTGCCTTGTACAGCTCGGACGGCTTCAGCATCCGCAGGCAGATGTCGACGATCACATAGGGCGTTCCCTTGACCATCACGGTGACTATGGCCAAGCGGTCCTTGGTGGTTATCGTCGGCGCCGGCGAGTCGCATGCGCTGATGTTCTCGGTGCCGTAGTAGCTGATCAGGAAGGCGGCGACGCGAAGGGCACCGGCTTCGTGCTCAGGCGATAACGTGAACGACACCAGCGAGCTCTTGCCACCGCCGCCGGCTGTGATGGTCGGCGCCAGCTCTTCCAGGCCCTGGCCAATGCTGCCGCCGAATGCCCGCTCCATGAATGCGCTGACCAACCCGTGGTGCTGGCCGCCGGCGCTGATGGTGTGCAACGGGTCGTTCACGTCCCGCGCATCGCAGTTGCCGCGCATGTGCACAAGGTTTGCCACGGCCAGCTGCTGCTGGCTGCCGGTGTTGGTCACCGTGGTCATGGGTTCGTGCATGCCCTTGGCGTGCGCGGTATTTAATCCACCGTTGGCTTGGATCATCACCGCCGCGCTGACGGCTTGGCCGCCGCCGCTTGCAGTGATAGTGCCGACCGGGCCGCAGATGTCGTTCACCCCATGGGAGCGGCGTTTGTTTGTGCCAGAGCCTTCCCCGTGCCCGGCCTGGACGATGCAGGCGGAAGCCAGCGCGCGGTGATTCTGCGTCATCAGCGTGCCCACCGGCTTGCCCGAATACTCCGGGCCACCGGCCCCAACCATCAGTGGGCTGATCAGCGTCAGCTCGCCGCGGTTCGCGCAGGTCACTGTCGGCAGCGGTTCGAGTGGGTCGTTGATTCGGTCGCCGCTCTGGTGCGTTGCCGGTGCGATGATTGGGCTCACCACGCTGAAAGCGCCTCCCTTTGGGTAGGAGGTGATTGTGCGCAGCGGCTCATCGGCTGACTGCACTGCCTCGCCGGACCAGTTGGCAATCGGCACAATGAACGGCGACGCGCTGTCGATGACAAACTTCTTCATGCCCTTGGCAACTCGGCGCAGCGTGGCCGGAGCCAGGTCTTTCTTGCGGCCGAAGATGCTTTTGCCCAGGTCGGTGAAGTCGATGCAGTCGGCGGCTGTTTTCCACTTCTGCTGGCCTTTGGCAGGGTTCTTGGCGTGGGTCGGCTCCGGCCACACGATTGGCTGGCCGTCGCA
The DNA here is from genome assembly GCF_044875395.1 of Pseudomonas sp. HT11. NCBI lineage: Bacteria > Pseudomonadati > Pseudomonadota > Gammaproteobacteria > Pseudomonadales > Pseudomonadaceae > Pseudomonas > Pseudomonas sp. HT11. The sequence continues at coordinate 2,179,762 of NZ_CP173217.1, forward strand.
CCGGGCGATCATAAACAGGCGTTCTCGGCTGGTCGGCGCGCCGAAGTCGCACGCCTTGATCACCTTCCATTCAATGACATAGCCCATGCCTTCCAGCAGGGCGACGAATCGGCGCCAGGTGCGTCCCCGTTTCTTTGGATCGGGTACCAAGTACTGATGCTGAACTGGTACGCGCTCGCCAGGCAAGGCAACTGTCCCGTCGAGCTTCACTACGCGGCCAGTGATTTTGCAGCGCTTGGAGATTAACGGACCCCATTGCAGAATCTGCTTCACGTTTTCCAGGCTGATGACGCGTGGGCGTTTCTTGCCACCCCATTTCAAGCCGATCCACGACAGGCTGCGGATCTCACGTTTCCGCGGCTGGCCGGCTGAGGCCTGGGTAAAGTGCGTGCAGTCCGGTGACATGTGGAACCAGCCGACAGGCTTGCCGCCGCACTCGGTGTCAGGGTCACCCTCGAACACGTCGGTGGTGAAGTGCTGTGCGCCTGGGTGGTTCATGGTGTGCATGCTGATTGCTTGCGGGCTGTGGTTCTTCGCCACGTTCACCGTGCGGCCCAGGCCCATTTCCAAACCGGTACCGGCGCCGCCACCACCACAGAAGAAGTCGACAACGATCTCGTCGTCCTGAGGGTTGAAGCCGAGTCCGTATTGGGTTTTGAAATCGAAGGGGTGTTTCTTCTGTTGTGCGGACATAGGGGATCCTCGCCAGCTGGCGTGAAGTGGATTTGTGGGCTATTGGTATCTGCGTAGCTCAACCTGGCAGGAGGCCGACATGAGACTGCAAAGCGATATCGATGCACTCGCAGCAATCGAGGAAGACGCTTTAATGATGCTCAAGTGGATTGGCCTTCCGGACGACCAGCAGAAACTGGATATCGTCATTTGCTTGCGGCAGATCGTTGATCTGGCGACTTATCAAAAGGAGATCAGCGAGCAGCCGGAGACATTGGCGCGATAGCGCGTAACTGGCGTGATTCGTTGATATGGGGTATTACGGATGACCGGCATTTAGCCAGAAATTAGGGAAGGTTATGGCATTTGATATCACTGTTTTTCAAAGCAGTCTTTTAAGTTTGGCTGCTATTAAAAGATATCTTGAGGACGCATTGAGACCGATCAAATCCATTAGAAGAGTTGATGCGGTTGACTCGCTCGCGGCTTTGATTTTAATTAATGTTCATTCCTTCAACCAAGAGTGGAAACGGTTCGAAAGCTTTGCTAAGGACAATCCGGACGTCAGAAAAACACTGAAAACAGCCGCTCCACTGGTCAGACGTATCCGATCATGGCGAGGAATTGGACGGCTTCGATCTGGGGCGCTGGCTCATGAACCGTTCAGTAAGGAAGATCAGTCCCTAGTCGATATTGCAGCTCTATTTGGCCCGGGAAAGGCACCAACTGAGTTATGGGAACAAATAATTTTGGGCGAATGTGCGGTTTACGCGATTGCGATTGCTTTGACGCGGCATGATTTAGATCGAAAATCTGCTGTTACCAAAATTTATAAGGACGGCCCTCACATACTTCAGAGGGCGGGGATTGAAAGTGAAGCTGAGTTTGAAAGAGATATTGGAATTTTAAGGCGTTCAATACTGCAAGAGGATCCATCGCTTATCGTAATGTTCCAGCCAGACGAATAGAACTTTAAAATTGCTATAGGCTTTTAATTTACTCAGCCCCATATACCGCCTCTCTCCGTTACCGATGGTGGCAATTTGGTTTGGGTTGGGGTATTACGGGTGACCGGCATGGAGCCGGATCAAGGAGAAGCTCAGTGGAAAGAAACGAAGCTGTTCTCATCATCCGCAACCTGGCCGAAAGCCTTAGGGCACAGCCAAATCAGTTTCTTATCAATATCGAAGCTAATGTAAAGGGTGCGGTTTTCAGCAGCTACGGTGGAAGCGGTGCTGTATTCAACACCACCGGAGGTGGGCCCGGCTCTAACACGACAGGACTCAATAGCAGCGCAAGAGTTAGTGGCGGCGATTTCGACTTGATCTCAGATGCCAGTAATGCAGCTAAGGACCAGCGGATGAAAGACTTGGCCCAGGCGCTCGCCGAGCTTGCTGGGCAGTTGGAATCTGAAAAGCCCGATAATGGGGTAGTAGACAAAATAGTCGGCTCGCTCAAGGAGAGCTGGATTCCTCCACTGGTCAGCACTGTCGTCACCACCGTTGTTGGCCTCTTGCTGAAATAGTGCGGCTTTTTCAATACGCACCAACTTGCCCGATTTAATTTGGTCGTTCGACTTCGTCTTCATGCTCAGGCGGGTCGTCTGCGAGCGAATTCAAGCCGGCAGCCTCTATTAGTCGCGACACCTTTTCACTGACTACAAAAGGTGTCGTGACACACTTGAGCATCTGCGCCGCCGTTTCGAAGTCGGCGGCGATTACGTTGCGCAGCAGGTTCTGGTGCACCTCCTGCTGATTATTGAATCCGTGCTGCCTCATCAGGCGCTTGATGTCTTTCTTGAAGACGCCAGCCACCTCAACCGTAAACTTCTCGACGCCCAATGCAGCGTCCTTCGTTGCTGCCTTCTCGCGTTTGCGGCGCTGTTTCAGCGCTTCCGCCGTTGGCTGCTGCTCTTCCTCGGCCATGGCCTACCTCTTCGATTCCACTTGCTGGCAGGGCTAGGCAGGAAGGCCTGCGCCGCGCGGCGGTGATTTTGCTGATGCGCTTCATGGGGTGTCAGCGAACTTGAAGCCGTTTTCCTGGGCGATCAGCGTCACGCGCTTGATGTGCATTTTCAGCTTCTTCGCGACATCGTTCGCTGTGATGCCATTTTCCGCTTCGGCGCGCACGGCAGGTGCCAGCTTGTCGCGCTGGGCGCCCCACTCTTTGCGTTTGGCGTCCCAGTCGATTACTGCGGCAACCACGCCCGGGGCTGCGGTCTTGTGCATGTAGTTGTTCATGGATTATCTCCAGACAGGCGCCGCCCTCCGTGACGGAAGGTGGCAATTTGGTTATATTTCACGCTCATGTGCGCAGGCTGCGAAAAAGGAGCAGGGAATGGCAAAACAAAATGCAAGTCGGCCGGTAAAAGAGGCAGATATAGAGCTTGAAGAGAAGCTGACCAGAAAGTGCTTTATCGTCACTCCGATTGGCTCTGATGCATCTCCAACGCGACGGGCTGCCGATGGCCTAATCAATGCAGTTATGAAGCCTGTTTTAGAGAAAATGGGATTCGAAACGTTCGTAGCCCACGAAATTGCAAGTCCCGGCTCAATAACTCGTCAAGTTATCGAACATATAATTTATGATGACTTAGTTATTGCAAATCTTAGCGAGCTTAATCCCAATGTTATGTATGAGCTTGCCGTGAGACATTGTGTGGGGCTGCCTATCGTTGTACTTGCAGAAAATGGCACGCGACTTCCATTTGATATCTCAGATGAGCGCACTGTTTTTTTTCAAAATGATATGTATGGCGCAGTTGACCTTGTTCCTCGTTTAGAGGCTGCTATAGATGCAGCTCTAATGATTGGGGAGCCTGATAATCCTGTGTATAGGGTTACACAAAGTCGGGTTTTGAGGGAGTCAGTAGAACCTGATGATGCACAAGCTTTTTTAATCAAAAAGCTTGACTATATCGAGTCATTTATCGGTGAGGTAAAGCTGAGGGGGGTATTGCCGCCGCCACCACCGCTGCCATCATCACGCGATCTAGAAGCCGAAAATAGTTACCTTGTTCATATTATTGACGGTGATGCGGATAAAAACCTAATCTATGATTTCCTAGGGGTTATTCCAGGTGTCATAAGCGTTAAGAATGTAGTAAGCCAATCTGCAAAATTGTCTTTTATTGTCAATTCCAATCTCACAATTGGGTCTTCTGAACTAACCCTTTTGGAAGGAACTTTCAATGTATCAACAAGGCTGCTCAAAAGAAGGCCTGGGACGTCTAATTACATTACCGTAAATAGGTCTTAGCATATGGGGAATTGATTGGTTTTGCATACTTCAAACTGCTGTAAATTTCATGTTAGGCCATTGCATATATTTTCTATTCCGCTGGCCGGCAGTGCGAGCCAAGTTTGACGTTTGCGTTGCTGGGTGCGGGCTATGCGGCGCATGCAGCGACCTTCTGCTGATTCCATGCGCCGACGGCTTCGAAGATCCGCGCGGCGTGTTCCTCGTCCAGCGACAAGGTGTCGGGGATAGCGATCCAGCCCGAAGCCACCATCTGGCTTTGATTGGCCTCGTCGCGCAGCTTCTTGTAGCAATGCTCGATCACGTCTTCCAGGTGGTCGGAGAGGTAGACGCCATCGGGCGCCACCTCCACCGACTTGCTGTAGCGGTCGCCGCGGGCGTCGATGCAGAGCGTGCTCAGGTAGATCGTCCACCGGTGGGGGATACCGCAAACGGCCTGACCAATCTTCCCCGGCGCGATGTTCTTCAGCGACTTGTAATTGATCATGCCCTGGCGGCCGCTGGGGTCTATGTTCACCACTGCGACGTGGTTGGCGGCCAGCAGCGAGCGGCACGAACGGGCAATGCGCGCCTGCAGGTTATGCGGTTTGCGCTTGCTCATAATGCCTCCGCGAATTTGCGCAGCGCTTCACGCTCGGCCCGGGTGATGGTCGGCTTTCGGCGCTCGAGGATGGTTGCCGGGTCGATGAATTCCGAACGCTTCGCCGGATTTGGATTGATCGCCGGGCTCTCGCCGATTGTGATCTTCCCGCCGGCGGCCAAGTGCCGGCGAATCTGACTGGAAAGCTCCAGCGCCTTCTCGCGCCGGAACTCGATATCTGATCTGAGGTTGCTGATCATGCTGCCGCCTTGCCGAGTGTCACCCCAGCCATGCTGAAGTTTGCGCCCTGCGCTGCGACCATCGCGTCGAGCGCTTCCCAGTTCACCAGAAGCAGCGTGATCGGCGCCTGACCATATGCCACCGCTTTTATCAGTGCCTCGAAGTCCGTCACGTCGGCCTGCAGCGCTACCTGCTCCACCGTGTGGCTCGGCACAGGCTTTGTGGCCTGGCCGACGGGCGCCGCCTTGACCGGAGCGGTGCGGACAGGCTCTGGTGTCGCCACCTTCTCCATGACTGGCTCTGGCTTGATGGCTGCCAGTCGCCGGGCCTCCTGCTCTTCGGCGATGCGCTTCGCGTCGGCCTTTGCCTGCTCCGCTTTCTGGTGTTCGGAGATTCGGAATTTGATCAGCGTCACCAGGTCATCGTTGGCTTTTGTCACCAGATGCTGCACGTCGCTGAACAGGAAGGCATGATCAACGGCGAGCTCTGCCAGACTGGTCAGGTTCAAACGAATGCTGTCCGCTGCCTGACTTGCGTCAATCTTCGCCCGGACCAGCTCGGTATCAACTGCGTCCTGAAGGCTGGCGATAGTGCGCTTGTTCTTCATGGCGCCGGCGAAGTCCGAAACGACATGAGGAAGTGTGACTTGGCCCAGCGTCTTGTTGATTGCAGCGATGTGATCTGTCAGTGCCAGTTCGGCCTTTTGCTTGATGTTGGTCTTCACCAGCAGCTCTTGAGCCTTAACCAGCTTGTCGACTTTCAGGCGAGTCTCGCGAGCATGGGCACTGATGCGATCCAGCGATGAAAACAACTCATCGATGCTTTGGGTTTGCGATAGGGCCTGTTTCTTGGCGACGGCGACAGCCTCTTCAACATCGCCGCACCACTTGACCGCCTTCTTCGCGTCGGCGAAGTCCTGGTCCGTGGAAAGAGTGGTTTTCACCGTGTCGATGACCGCCAAGGCCGAGTCTTCAAACACCTTCAGGTTGCTGGCGGTGACCATGCCGGTCAGCTCGATACGCAGGGCTGGCAGCTCATCAGGCGCCTTGCCGACTACGATTGAAGGCGCGTCGGCCATTTCGAATTTGGCCAGGTCTGCCTCGAACTGTTTCCAGCCCTCGATCAACTGGGCCGCGCGCCCGGCGACAGGCCGGTACTCCATGTGCACGAAGTTTTCCGGCGTGCCGTCCGAGCAAACAAAGATGACCCGCTCAGCGCCGCTCACCAGCAGTTGCTGCTCAAGCTGCCAGTAATAGTGCGGGGCCAGGTCACCAGCCTTCACCTGGGCGACGACCGACTCATTCCACAGTTTGTGCTCGAACAGTGTCTCGCCGAGCATCGTGGCGCCGTCCATCGAGGCGAGCAGGTTGCCTGAAGTCCCAACGACCGGATACAGCTCTTCGCCGATCATCACCTCAACCAGGGGGCGAGCCATCGCTTCGGTAGCGTGGCCTTTGTCGAAGATGTACTGCTGCGACTGCGTGACTTCTGGCGCAATGCCTGTCTTCTTCAACGTCAGCAGGTCGGTTCGGGTCTGGTACTTCGAGGCGCCCATCATTGCCGGCGCTTCGGATGCGGTGAAGTGCTTGCCGCGCAGCGCATGCCACTCGGCGGAGCCTTGAGCTACGTTATGGATTTTCATGCGGACTCTCCGTCGATAGGTGTCATTCGATTGATTCGGTCGATTTGCGCTTCGCTGAGCGTGTATCGGGATTGAAGAAACGCGATCAGCGTCTCCGAGTTGGTCTTTCCTTGGTCAATGCCGGCCTGCCAGGTCGGAAGCATCGTTTCGAACTTTTCATCCGAATAGCTTGGATTTGCTTCAGTCTCTTTGGCCGCCGACGGCTTTGGCGTTACATCGCGCGGCGCTTCCTCGAAGGTCTTTCCTTCCATCTCGTCGGCCGTTGGCGCTGATCCGACTTCAGGGAATGCTTTGCGCAGTGCTTGCGCCTCGGCGCATTTGGCGAGCTGGGCAAATGCTCGACGCTTCCACATTGCGTTGGGCGCCGCGGTGTCCTTGCTCGATGTCGCGTAGTTCTCAAGCCAGCGCTCGTTGGCGGTGTACTCAGCAACCAGCCCGTTGCTCATTTGCCGCTTGACCGTCACGCGGCACCACTCGGGGTACGTGACCTCTACGCCGCTCAACTTTGCCGTTACTGGAGGGCCGTATTCCGGCTCACTGATTCCAGCGTACTGGCCGGTGCGCGCCGCCTGAATGCGGTACAGGCCGATGCCAGGCATCACCGTGTCCTGCATCTTTTTCGTCTTCGAGTTCCAGATCGGGACGATGTGCACCGGCTTCAACATTGGGTCCAGGTGCGCCGCCTGGCAGTAAGCCAGCACCATCACAACAGAGTTCTTTTCTGCGCCGGGGTAGAGGCTGCTGCTCAGCACTTCAACGAGCGCGGCCTCCGACATTGCAGGCGTGCTCTCGTCCTGTTTCATTACTGCGGACATGGGGAATCCTTGCCGCGATGCTCGCAGCGATTGAAGGTGTTGATTACTGGGTGATTCGATCAGCGAGGGCGCTGAGCAACATCAGGAAGGTGAAGAGGGCGAGGACTGGGAAAGAGCCGCGCCAGATGAGTAGGCGCCGGGTGCGCTGGCGGGTGGTCATGGCCAGGGCCTCAACTGCTGCAACACCAACTCGTGCAGCGCCTTACCGTTTCGGCTCATGTGTTGCCCGCGCAACTGCCATTTTTTCGTGCTGGGCCAGCAATCGATCATTCGCCCATCGGGAAGCGTAAGCACGACGTGGTAGCCGTTGTTGTGCTTCTTGTGGGCGATGCCGGTCCGAGACAGCCAGCCGTCGAAGCGCTGCATGGCTTCTGCCTTCATGCGTTTCTTGTGACCCTCGGGGTTGTGCTCGCTGCCTTCGCCGCCACAATTACGGCAGCAGCGCGTGTAACCCACATCCTCGCCGATGAACTCGCAGCAGCTCATGCAGTGGCTGCCGTCTTCGATGTTGCCTTCAAAGAAACTCACGGCCGAACCCTCACCGCGATACGCCCGCCCTTGATCGCAGCAGCAAGCTTTGGCGGTAGTGCCGACACAGGCAGGTCGCGCGGCAGACCGGCGCCGAGGATTGTCAGGCTGCGTTCGATCTCGGCGATCTGTTCGTCGATCAGTGATTTAACCGGCGCAGTGGTCATGCTGCCTCCTTGCGCGCGACCTTGTTGAGGCGGGCGCAGTAGTGGTCAAATTCCTTGAGGGTGATGGTTTGGTCGATCAGGAACTGGGTGATCAGCCCCTGAACGATTAATGCCTCTTCTTGGGTACTGGAAGCATGCGCCAAGCTTTCGAGCGCTTCGTCGATCAGGATGTGGGCGCTCATAGGTCGGCACCCACATCGTCTTCGCGCTCTTCCCGTTCCGCTGCTACCGCGTCTTCGGCGTAGGGCCTCAGCAGCGCTACAGCGATCTTCTCGACCGCTTCAATCGGCCGTTGCTGGCCCAGCAGGTCTGCGGCGTGAGACCGGGCATCGCTCTGGCTGCCGAGCATCGCCGACAGCAGCAGCCGGGCAAACGAATCACGCTGGTCCAGACCGTCGATTTGGCGCTGGTTCAGGTGGCCCTGCAGGACCGTGCAGAACCGATCGAACGTCACCACTTGGGGCTGGCCGTAGCGGCGCTTCCACTTGATGTCGACGCCGCACACTAGGCGCTCCGCCGAATGCTCAAGCCAGTCCGTCACCTCGTCGCTCTCGCTGACCTCTGGAGGCAACTGAGCGTCGTAACGCTCCTGGCAAATATTCAATGCTGCGTTCATGGTCGCCTCCAAGGTGGCGGGTTGTTCACCTGTATTCGTCAACACTCATGCCTCCCGCTGGTTGCCGATGGGCGCGGGGGAGGAGTGCTGACGTAATAGAGGTGGGGAGGGGTGCCGGTCTTTCACGGCTGCCGCGGCGCTGGCCGTTTAGCGAGTCGTACTGAAGGCTGGTAGCATCGACACTCGTTATCGGAGCAAGGAATTGCTATGCATCAGGTTGTTCAAAGGGCGTTAAACGTGATCGCAGCAGAGAGCAGCGAGCCCGAATACACTGAAGCGTTCAGCGCTGTCCGTGCAGTAGTGGTTGAGTTTGGGGAGGAGAATTTGGCTGATCGGCTTTTTGCCGATATCCCTGACTCGATATCGTTTCTGCAGGTCGCTAGGCTATTTGACTTTCTTGCTTGGCAGACGGATGACAACGGATCAGCGATGACTCGCACAGCTGAGCGCTGGCTCGTTGAAGGCACAGATCTACGCAAGATTCAGATCGCTCTCAACCTCGAGGTATACCCGTTTCCCGACGAGCATGAGATGTACCGCGTGCTGTCTGATGTGGCTGAGTCCCTCCCTCAGATGGCTGATAGATGCCAGCAGCTAATCAGTTCTCGGCAAAATCGGTAGCACCTGCTCATACAGTCAATTCAGCGCACTCAGTCCGACGTACCATCCGCATCTGAGCCATTCGCCGTTCCGGCGCCCGGCGATCACGACGCAGCGAGTCGTCACTGATCATCGAGTGCATCGCGATCAGCGCCGCCAGAACAAAGCACAACGGCGTGATGATCTGGCGCTTCATGGCCTCAGCCACCAAAGCAGTACGCTTCGTCACGCCCAGCTTGAACATCGCATTGGTCAGGCGCTTCTTGACGGTGCCGGCCTCAACGCCTGCTTCCCGAGCAATCTCTTTCGAGGTGAAGCCCTGGGCAATCCAAAGCAGGAACTGAAGTTCTCGCGGCGCAAGACCACGTCCGAGGTGGCCTTTCCATGAACCGTTGATGATTGTTGCTTCCATCTCGGTGACCCTTGGTTGGTTTCCCGCTGAGCCCGGCGAACCAGGCTCAGAAGTGAAAATTTCCGTTTCTCCGCCACGCGCATCGCCCGATTCATATCTCTGGCCGGCGTCACACATTTCGTGAACGGTGTTCTTCGCCGACCGGCTTGCGTGGTTTCGCGCGCATTCATGTGGAAAGCACGGCCAGTTCCAGAGCTGGCATGGAGATCGAATTTATTGTTCGCGCTGTACCCGTTACCGGGGATCGATCTGCGAAGGTCCTGGATTGTCAAAGAGCGGCGCAGCTCTCGCTGCCGGCCGGCGATGTTCGTTGCTGGCTTGAAGTGAATTTAAGCAAGCTGAAATTAAAGTGTCAAGCATGCTGAAATAAATAATTCAGAGTACTGAAATCCAAGGCGATAAAAAACCCGCTCAGTGGCGGGCTCCTTTAAGCGTCGCAGTACTCGCGCCAGCCGATCCTGACGGCTCCGTCTTCCAGATGCTCAATCCGGATACCGGCGGTGTCGCCGATATCTTGGATGACTTGGTGCCAGGCTTCGGGGCTTTCGTCCTCGCGCCTTGATACCTCGACCAGCTGAATCCTCTGGACCCGAGGAGAGGCGATCAAGCCTTGCAGGCGGCGGCCAACTAGCTCATAGGAACTTCGTGGTTGTGATGCGGAATAGGGTGCCTGGTTCATGCTTCGCTCCTTGCAAATACTGTATATCTACACAGTATTCATGCTGGCATATCTTGGCAAGAGCGCGGACAGAGATTTCATGCATAAATGCATATTTTGACGCATAGGCATACTGACGGGTGTTGGCGCATAAGCGATCGCAAGCTAGAGGGGAGCGTTAGGGGCGCCAAGGATGCCTGAACATCAGACAAAGAAAAGCCCGCGATGGGGAGGGTGGGCTTAAAGGGATGTTCACTAGGAGCTGTGGTAATCATAAGCGCCCGACTGTGAAAGGGATGTGAAAGGTCGCGCTCAGTAGAACGTCGCGATCGCTTTGGCGAGTTGCATATCGGACATGAGGGGCGACCTATAGCTTAATCGATAGTGTCGGGATGCTTGCTCAAATTGTGCGCCGCGAATCTCTCCGTCCGACCCGATGAAGGTCAGGGCGTCGGTCTTCGCCGATTTGAATACCTTCGGTGGCTCGGTCGTGAGGGATGTTGTTGCGCCAATCAAAATGGTTGGCGCGGAAATTGTGAGAAATATCGCGGCAGCGATAGGGTTGGCGCCATCACCTGATACGACCTGCGTGCTGACCGATGCCAGTAGGGCGATCGCCAGTGTCTTCCATAACTCCATGCTTCATTGCTTCCATTGCGATCTAAGGGCGCCACCATAGCAGGGTAGTGGCTCGCCAGAAACAAGAAGCCCGGCGCTGGGCCGGGCGTTATTTAATTAGGCTTTACGGCTTATAAAAATTATCAAGTCATTTAAGCATGAGGCGCTCATTCTTCCGCGTTCAACTATGTGATCCGGAAAGTGTTTGACGTAGAAGGATTCTTCTGTAGGATCACCCCTTAAAGCATTAATGAGTAAATCCTTACAATCCTTCGTCGTTTTACCAAGCTTGAGCGCGTGAACGGATAAAAGTGTAGCTTCTATTGAGGGTGTTGAAATGAATCGTGCGACTTTGTTTGCGTTGAGCCATTTATCTACTTCCGCAGATGTTTGTATATCTCCGTCAAAAACAGCGCCGACAAGGTTGTAGTCGCCGGTGCGCTTGGCAGCCTTTATTGCGTCAACAATGCCTTCTGGACCCTTTCCTTTAGCGTTTTTTATTGTTAGTGAGATAAACGAATCTCGCCCGCAATAAATCGATTTTAGATGCCGAATGAAAGCTTCTTCGGTATATCCTTCGACAGCCATTAAAATTGTGTTGTTAGTACGTCGAATTGGCTTTTTCATAATTAAATATTCGGCACCGCTCCATAAGTGCCTGACATGTATTTGGCGTAGAAATTATCATCACTTCTTACACCGCTCATGTCGCACAGCCTCCATGCATCGCTAACGCCATCTATTTTCTCTACCAAAAGAATCTGGCATTTTTGCAGTTCATTCAGTATTTCTACTGAATGGGTAGTAAATATGATTTGTGCGTTGTGGGGATTTGTCTTCGGATTAAAAAACAAATCCAGAATGCTGTCTAGCATATGGGGGTGTAGGTCTGATTCCAGCTCATCATATACCATGACTCCACCCTCCTTCAGTACTGGAAGCAGCCTGCTAAGAAGTACATAGGCGGATTGAGTGCCACTAGACTCCGCAAGAAGTGGCATCTCAAATGTGTGACCATTAATAGTATGAATGCCAAAGGGCATTGTTATTTCAAATTCCTCGCCTTTATCATCAACGTGTTTTAGTTTGTTAATTTTTACGTCAGAAAGGCCTAGATCCCACTTTTTTAAACGTGACACCATCAATTCGCGATAGTCTTCGTGCTCTTCATAAAACTCTGTACCTTCAATAAGCGCCTGGTAGTCATTTGAAAGTGCTCTGCCACTAGCGTTTATATTGGTGTGGAATTTAGAGAAGTAGTCGACGAGCAGTAATGCAAACTCATTGTCTTGCTGCGCAGCAAAAGATATCAATGAAGAGTTTTTCTTTACTTTGTTTGCGGTACGCTTGTCGAAGCCAAAGCCTTTCAGATTGAACGTATATTCTTTCTCGCCGTCGTTAAGGATCCTCGAAAATATGCAACTCCACTGGCGGCTGGTCTTCTCATGAAGTTCCTCCTCATGCACCTTTTTTGAGTCGATCTTCAAGCTGTACTTGAATAATCTTTCGTTTATCTCAAAGGTCATTTGAAGAGATGATGGTTCGTCAGATTTTAGGAAGTGCTGGCGCGTATACGTTCCAGCATCCGGCCGTAGGTTTACGGACTTGCCTATGAACCATGAGATAAAAGCAAATGGCTTGATCGCGTTGGTCTTGCCTGCGCCATTTGCGCCAATTACCGCCAAAATTTTGCTGGTTCTGCCACCTACTGCCTTTGATGTGCAGCTTTTTTCATTTTCAGCTGCGCGGCCGTCCATGGCGAACGAAATTTCGACGTCACCCAAAAAGGAATAGAAATTCGAGAAGGTTAAGGAATGCAGCATTATGGTATCGCTCGGCAATATTCAACAAAATTTTGTTGAATATGGTCTGAGGCTGACGAGAAGTCAACTGAAAGGCTATCGGCATCAGAAGCAGCTCGTTAACAGACTTCAATGCTCAACCCAGCCCGGCCCTTCCAGCCCTTACACCCTTCGCTTCAACCGTCCGCGCCATAGAAGTGGTTCAGAGCTATCAGCTCAACCACAGCCACGAGGGTGCAGAGCACAACGAAGCCAGGGCTAAAGACTCGCTTGCGACCTGATGAGCCCCAACAACTAGGACCCGCGTCGGAAATGAAAGGAAGCACCATGAGGAACGCCAGCCAGGCCCAGACCCAAAACTTGCTCCAAAAGCGCTGTTCCCGCCATGCAGTCATTGGCTCATCCTGGACGTCAGTAAAACTTCTGCAGCGCCTGCACCACGACGCCCACGATCCGGCAGTTTTCGTCGACCGCCTCAATGGGGTACCCAGGATTCAGCGGCTTTAGGAACATACGGCCGCCATCGCTCACCAGTTTCTTGAATGTGGCTTCGTTGCTGTCAGGCAGTTTGGCCACGACCAGCTTACCTGGTGAGACCTCTGCTTCTGTGTCCACCAGGATCAGCGTGCCTTCAGTGATGCTCTGGCCTGCGGGCGCCGTCATCGAGTCACCTTTGACTGTCAGCCAAAACGCCGGGCCTTTGGCGTCGTACTCCGAAAACTCGTAGGTATCCGAAATTCCAGCCGGGTACGGCTCCACGGCTTCCGCCCAGGCGCCGGCGGCAACCCAGCTCACTACCGGGTAGCGGAATGATTTGGTGGGCTGGGTAGCTGGAGAGACGTTCGACTCCGTAACCTCACGCTCTTCACCTTCACCAATAGCAAGCCACTCAGCCCTGAAGCCGGTTGCTTTAGCCAGGGCGTAAAGGTTCTCCGGCCTGAGGCTTTTGCTCTCACCGGTTATCCATTGAGTGACGGCCGAATTTGCAACGCCGCAAAGCGATGCAATTTCCCCTTTCTTTTTACCGCTGACCTGTATGGCGCGGGCGATGCGTTCGTGTCTTTCCATGGACTCAATATTAAGTTAACTGAATTTAAGCATGCAGTAGGCCAAAAACGCCGCTGATGTCATAACTTAAGCATGCTTAAATTGCGGCAGGCTCGAACGAGGATGCGCAATGAATACGCATGAAGTCGCCGAATTCTTCGGCAGCAAGACGAAGCTGGCACTCGCTTTGGGCATCCGTCCAAGCGCAGTGACCATGTGGGGGGAAACGATTCCCGAATCCCGGCAGTACCAGATCCAAGTCCTTTCCAAGGGCAAGTTCAAGGCGACAAAGAAAGACCAAGCCGCCTGACAGGCAGGCCCTGCTGCCCATGTAGCCAGTATCGGCCCAGCCGGTCTGAGAAGTAAGAAACCTGAGGTCGCTGGAGTTTTATCCAGTGGGTTTTGGAAGGGCTAAGCGTGGAGTAGGGCGGGAAGTTGGCGCTTCGGCGCTGAATTACAGGCACAAAAAAGCCGACGTACGAGGTCGGCTAATTCGATAACACTTTGTGAGGCCGATTATATGCAAACCCCGCCACATATCAATAGCTCTACCAATCTCGCGCCACGTTTTTCGCAATCTGAAAACGTGGCGCGCAATTCTGTAGTGATCCCGTTCGACTTCGACGGCGCCGCGATCCGGGTCATCACCGACAAGCTCGGCGATCCGTGGTTTGTCGCGCGCGACGTCGCTGACGCACTGGGCTACTCGAAGCCAGAGAACGCCGTGTCCCGTCACTGCAAGGCTGCGACCACTACCCCGAAACAGGGTGGTGGTTTCATGACGATCATTCCAGAGCGGGACCTGTACCGGCTGGTGATGAAGTCGAAGCTGCCGGCCGCCGAGAAGTTCGAAGATTGGGTGGTTGGCCAGGTACTGCCGAGCATTCGCAAAACCGGCACCTTTTCCGCTCAGGGCCCGAACAATTCCAAGATCGTCGGCGAGCTGGCAATTCTGGAATGCTTCGACCGCCTCCTGAAGCCTGCAAACTCCAGCAAAATGCTGATGCTGGCGAAGATCGCTACCAACAACGGCCTGGATGCCAAGTTCCTCCCAGGCTATGCCGTGGACGCCGCGCCAGATGCCGCTGGCGGGTCTTCGATGCCAACCAAGGCAATCACCGCCCTGATCAAAGATCACGCCATCGCCAGCACTGCCCGCGCCTTCAACCTTGCACTGGAGGCCCACGGCTTCCTCAAGGTCCTGCAACGCAAAAACTCCAAACAGGAAATGGTGGACTTCTGGTCTGTGACTGAGAGGGGCATGGCCTACGGCAAGAACCTCACCAGCCCTCAATGCCCCCGCGAGACGCAGCCTCACTGGTATGTGGATCGCTTCCTTGAATTGGCCGCTAAGGTCAGGAAGGCCTGACATGCAATACACCGTCACGATTAACCAAGTAAAGGCGCTGGAGTGGAATCCGAATCGCATGCGCCACGTCACCGCCCTCCAGCCTCCCGTACTCCCGCCTCGGCGCCGGACGAAAAAGAACCCCATCCCTTCTGGACTGCGCGCGCAAATATTCGCTCGCGATGGTCACGCCTGCCTGCGCTGCGGCTGTTCGGTGCTGATGCGCTTGAGGGCTGATCACTTCGTACCTGAAAGCCAAGGTGGAGAGGCTTCTTTGGGCAACCTCCAGACCCTTTGCATGTCCTGCAATAGCTGGAAGGGCGTGCGGACGATTGATTTCCGCGCGTTCGCCGGAGGTGCAGCATGAGCATGGGCCTTATGGTCGCCGCGATGAAACTTCGCGTCGGTAATCCACTGCGCAAGCTGGTGCTGATCAAGTTGGCCGACAACGCCAGCGACGTTGGTGAGTGCTGGCCGTCCTACCAGCACATCGCCGATCAGTGCGAGATCAGCAAGCGCTCTGTCATGAACCACATCACCGCTCTGTGTGAGGCGGGACTGTTGCGCAAGGAGATCCGGAAGGGAGGCCCAAAAGGGAATTCGTCGAACGTTTACTTCCTGACCCTCGAAGGTGGTGGTGCACCTCCTGCACCAGGGGTAGTGCAGCAGATTCACCCGGGTAGTGCAGCAGGTTCACCTCCTAGTGAATCTCCTGCACCAGGGGGTAGTGCAGCAGCTGCACCCAGAATCAGTAACTCTCTTGAACCAGTCATGGAACCGGTCAATGAACCAATTGCACCCCCGGCTCCCGCCGAGGTTGTTCCGGCTCATTCCCGCGGCTTGGTGCTGGTCGTTGATCGCACCGATACCCCACGGGTCGAGATCCCCGCCGACATGCCTGGCCCCAAAGACCAGACCTGCAAAACCTTCAAGGTCTGGGCGAATTACGCCATGGCGTACCGCAAGCGCTACAGCGCCTGGCCAGTGTGGAACGCCAAGGTCGGCGGCCAGCTCGGCCAACTGGTCGACCGCCTCGGCGCCGATGTCGCCCACCACGTTGCCGCCCACTTCCTGAAAACTAGCGATGCGGCCGTCCTGCGCAAGTGCCACAGCCTCAACGAGCTGCTGGCCAACGCCGAGAGCTATCACACCCAGTGGGTGACTGGGCAGCGCATCAACGGCACAACCGCCCGCCAGATGGAACGGACCGAGGCTAACCACTCCGCAGCGGAGCAGGCCGCCCAGATGGTTCTGGCCAAACGCCAAGCAGGTGACCGCAATGAATACCTCTGAAATGAACGACCAGCAGGTTGCCGGGCTGGCCGCCGCCATCTGCGCCACAGCCGAGGCCATGGGCCAGGAAATGAACCCGGGCACTGCCGCGATGATGGCTGAAGACCTCTGCGCGTATCCGGTGCCCGTCGTCAAAGCCGCGCTGAAGGCCTGCCGCTTCGAGGTGAAGGGCAAGCTGGCCATGGCTGACATCCTGCAGCGCGTTCAGTCCTCCGACGGGCGCCCGGGCAAGGACGAGGCCTGGGCCATCGCCATGACCACCAACGACGAATTTGAAACCGTGGTGCTGACCGATGAGATCCAGCTGGCCCTGGCAGCCGCGAAACCCATCTTGGATGGCGGCGACAAGATCGGTGCGCGCATGGCGTTCATTGATGCCTACCAGCGTTTCGTAGGGCAGGCGCGCGAGGATGCGAAACCGGTCAACTGGCACGTGTCCGTGGGCTTCGACTCCCACCGCCGCATCCAGGCTGTGACCAAGGCAATGGAGCTGAAGAGAATCCCGCGCGAACACGCCCAGAAGTACCTGGCGGACCTGAGCGTCGAGCCGATCACTGAGGACGGTCGCGCCATCGCCGGCTTGCTCACTGGCACCGTCACAAGGCCAGAGCCCGAGCTTCGGCAGAAGCTGGAACTGGTGAAAACCTCGATGCTGGAAATGCGCAAGGCCAGTGCCGAACGGAAAACCGAAATGCGGATTGACGCGGCAAATGAGTTGGCGGATCGCAGGGCGATGCTCATCAAGCAGGCTCAGGAACTGGAAGCGAAGAGAGCGGCGCCATGACCGACAAGATCAGCGTGAACTGCCAGGCCAAGCTCTCTGAGGCTATCACCAAGTTGAACGCCATGTACCGCGACAAGAAGTTCGTGGTGGTCTCCCTGCGCCCGGGCAAGGACCGCACGCTTGACCAAAATCGGTTGTGGTTCGGGATGTACAAGCGCATCGCCGAAATGACCCAGATCGGTGACGCGGCTGACGCCCGGCGTTACTGCAAGCTGCACTTCGGCGTGCAGATCCTGCTGAACGAGGACGCCGGCTTTCAGGCCGAGTGGTACCGGGTCATGCGCCATCTGCCCTACGAAACGAAGCTGGCCATGATGGGCGAGTGCCATTTGTTCGGCCCTGACGGCTTCCCGGTAACCAGCCTTTTCAACCGCGCCCAGGGCATCAATTACACCGACCGCATCGCCGCCTATTTCACAGGCCAAGGTGTGGTTTTCACTGATCTACTCAGCAAGGAGGCTGCATGATCGCCAAGCAACCCAAACCGAAGAAATGCAAGAACCCGGCATGCGGCGTCAGCTTCCCGCCGCAGCGCTTGGGCCAGGCCGTATGTAGCCCGAAGTGTGGCCTGGCCATCAAGGACGTGAACCAGGCCAAAGCGCGTAAGTTGCTGGCCGATATCGGCCGTAAGGAACTGCGCGCGGCGAAAGTGAAGATTAAGTCGCGTGCCCAGCACATGAAAGAGGCTCAGGCCGCATTCAACGCGTGGATCCGCGAGCGGGACATCGGTCTTCCATGCGTGAGTTGTGGCCGGCACCACAACGGCCAGTGGCACGCAGGGCATTACCGCACGGTTGGCGGCAATCCTGAGCTCCGCTTCGAGCCGCTGAATGTGTGGCGCCAGTGCGCACCGTGCAACAACCACAAATCGGGCGACATCGTGAACTACCGGCTGGAGTTGGTGCGCCGTATCGGCGCCGACAAAGTGGATTGGCTGGAAGGGCCTCATGAGCCCCAGCGCTACACCATCGAGCAGTTGCAGGCCATCAAGGCCGACTACCGGGCAAAGACCAGAGAGCTGAAAAAAGGGGAAGCCGCATGACCTATCGCAACGTTGTTTCAGCAGTAGTTCGAGCCCTCGCGGCCGAGACTATCAGCTCCGCCGGCGGTTGCGACTTCGAGCCGAAGGTGCAGTGCGCCAAGCAGAAAGGGGAGATCGTCGGCAAGGAGGCGGCGTTTCTCCAGGACTGCTGGGTGTTCGGCCGGCTGCACAAGGCGCTCACCCCGGCGCATTGGCGCGCACTCGTGGCGAAGTACTCGACGCATCAAGAGCGCAAGCACGGCGCTATTTTGGAGTTGCTCAACTCGGTAAAGACGCCGGCGCCGAAGCGCTTCCGTGAATGCGCAGTCCTGACCTGGGCGATTCCACAAGTGGCCGGTGCCGAAGGCAAGCGTTCCGCCGCGGTGCTTTCTGCGGCTTGGTATGACATTGCCAATTGGGACAATGACGGCAAGCCAGAGTCAACTCGGTATCGTTGGCGTTCATCCATACGAAATTCTTTGGATGGCCAGGTGAATGAGGCGCTGATGGCCGCTCAAGAGATTCTTGACGCCGAGGGGCTAATGGAGAACGTCATGGCATCATAATTTGCTGCGGCAATGAACTGGACAGATGTCCTGAGCGACATCTGCTTTAAGGTGGGCGGGAGGTGGTGACAGGCTTCCCGCCGACAGGTTTTGATGGACTACAAGGATTCGGTGCCTGGCGTTCTAGTTCTATCACATGCCGCCCTGAAACCACCTTGCGCCAGCCAAGTTTCTAATGGTTCCGCTTTCAGCGGTTTTGTTATCAGGTATCCCTGAGCCTCTGAACACCCCCAGAGCGTGATTAGGTCCAGAATGCTTTGGGTTTCGACGCCCTCTGCTACGACTCTATAGCCTAATCCCCTAGCAAGCTCGATGAGTGTCTTAACTAGCCGTTTATCTTTTTCGTTCGTGTTGAGGTTGCTGATTAGTGACTGGTCTAATTTAACCGTACTCACAGGCAGTTGCCTTAGATATGTCCAGTTGCTGTAGCCAGTACCGAAGTCGTCCACGGAAACGTCAATGCCTAATGCACGGGCGCGCTCAAGCTGCTCAATAACTGTCTTCGGATCTGACATGAGCATGCTTTCCGTAAATTCAAGTTCTAGATTTTTCGACTGAAGGGCGCCGTTGTTTATATACTCTGTAATTTTATTTACGAACTTAGAATTCTCAAGATCACTGACAGTGACATTCATGGAGATTCGTAATTCAATACCTTTGTTGAGCCAATCCTTAGCTTGGTTAACTACGGCCTCAAGTACCCAGAAGGTAATTAAATGCATCAACGCAGTTTTCTCTGCAAGTGGTATAAACTCTGCGGGGCTGATAGGCCCGAGTGTTGGATGATTCCACCTGATCAATGCTTCAACATTTTCACATGCTAGAGTAGGTAGTGTGACTTTTGGATGGAAAACTAAGCTCAGCTGATCTTCAGATCGAACTGCATCAGACAGGGAGCTCAGTAAGGCAAACGCTCGCTGCTGAGCTGCGTCCAACTCAGGTTGATACATCGCCCAGCCCAAGTTTCGAACCCTAGCGTCATCAGCTGCCCCTACCACTAACCGTAGCCAGTCCCTCTCTTTTGCATCGGCGATTTTCAATACTCCAATACCTGTCTGCATGAGTATTGGGATTCCTTGACAATCAACCGGTTCGTTAAAATTTGAAAGAATCTCATGGCAGAGACCTTCCACCGGCTGGCCACCTTCTAAAAGAAACCCAAAACGCGTTGGGCTGATTTTGTACAAGAGAGAATTCTTGGGTAATAAAGATTGAAGTCTACCCTTGACGTTGAGCATTAAATTTTGAGAAAAGCTGTAACCGAGCGCTTTTACTACGTCATTCAAAAATTTTGGAGATATTACGTCCACTGCAAATAGATCGTGCTGAATGCCACTAGAGCTTGCTAGTCGAATATCTTCTTCCAGTCTAAGTCGATTGAAAAGTCCGGTAGGCTGATCAATAAAATTACGGGAACGTAAACCCATAATCCGCAAGACAACGAGTTGAGCGAAATAAACGAGCATTGCTGCATCTCGTTTGCTCATTGGGTCTCGAGGTGAAGTATCTATTATGCATAGGCTACCCAGAGAGAAACCATCGCTTGTGAGAAGTGGTGCGCTAGCGTAATAGCGAATAAAGGGCGCGCCGGTGACCATGGGGTTATCTTTGAAGCGCTCATCATTTTGCGCATCCAAAACCTCTAACGCCTTCCTGTCGCGTAGAGAGTGCGCGCAGAACGAAACGTCCCGAGGTGTAGTTCGCTGGTCGATCCCGATCCGCGCTCTGAACCATTGGCGATGCTTTTCGACGATAGAAATCAAGGCGATGGGTGCATTGAAGTATTCTGAAGTCATTGAAATCATTTTTTCGAAGACTTCGTCGTCTTGTTCATCTAGCGGGCAGAGGGCCTCAACGCGTTTTAAGCGTTCTGCTTCGTACTCAGGGAAGTGGGTATTTGCGTCCATGACTAACCTCGTGTATCACGACCATGTGGCTAAACGGTATCAGATCCCCTGCAGGCCTACGATTCCATTTACCTATCGCTCCAATAGGTTAGACCTGGTCACACGTGTGGCGCACGCCCCGGGTACGACTGTTTTGCCGTTCGAACGGGTGTTGGCAGAAATTTGGAGAGCCCTGGATAGATTTTAATCGGCGGAGCTATAAGCAAAATTCTGTCACCCAAAAAATGTTGCATTGAGTGAGAAAATGAGAGAGTATTTATCCATCCTATCGATCTTGCGCGTTAGGGGTTTACACTTCAAAGCCCGGCTTATATGTCGGGCTTTTTATTGCGCTCAGTTTGTGCAAGGTCGAAAATAGAGCTTCCGACTATAAACTGGGAGAGCGTCATGGTTTTGCGTGGCATGGCACAGATGCATGTCGACGACTTGGCGGAACGGTTCAAGAAGTTGGTTGTAGGGCAGGCTGGCAACGCGGATATTCAGTTTGCGTGGGTTGTTTTTTATCAGGGCCGAATGTTCGGGGCCTATTCAACGGCCGAGCTTGCGCTGAAGAAAATAACGGACATTGAGCACTGCATCAGCATCGACGAGGCCCCAGTCCCTCAAACTTCAAGCGACTAAAATTTTTATGAAGCCCCTCCTAGAGCGGGGTTTTTTATTGCCGACGGAACGGCGATTCAGCAAAAGGAATTTGCAGATGTTGAAAGAATTCAGATGCGGTAACTGCAAAAGACTTCTCGCCCGTACGGGTGGGTTTACAGAGCTCCAGATCAAATGTTCCCGATGCGGGACGTTGAATCATGTGAAGGCCGCGAGCCTCGAGCAATCGCCTTTGAGCGACATCAAAGCGGAATCCTCCGCACAAAATGTTCAACTCAAAGGTGAATTACATGTCTAGTAGTGGCTTTCGTATTATCCTCTTTAACAGTGCCAACAATGGCAGCGCTATCCTGCCTCCGCGTAACTGTCTGGTGGCGGGGCAGTATCTCGAGTCTCCAAGCAAACAATACAAGCTGATCCTAGAGGCGGATGGAAATCTACGACTCTACGATAACGGCGCTCCAATCTGGGTGGCTGATAGCAGTGTTCCCTACACGTATGTAGACAACCGTCCAAATACAGATTTGGTCACCTGCTTCTACATGCAAGGCTCTGCCTTTTTGGTCGATCGCGTAGGTAGTCGTACCTGGGCAACCCAGGGTGATTGGATCAACGGGGCTGCGGATCGCGCTTACCTGCAGGTGCAAGATGACGGCAACGTCGTCGTTGTAGATGGGGTTCCTCGGTGGGCTCGATTTGGCTTCACCCCGACCGCTGTTCCGACACGTGGTGTGTTCTATCCAGATCACAGTACGGGTGATCTCTCGACTTTCTACACTTATCACTGGAACAACGCTTTTTAACTCGACCAAGAGCCTCGGCATTCGCCGGGGCTTTTTCATTTTCGGCCCCGCCACACCCTTCGCTCTAAGCAGGGAGTGCCGCGGGGCTGACCTATTTCAAACATGCCCCACGGAGTCGAGCGCATGGAGTATCTACAGCGCCTGCTCGACAAGATCGACAGGTTCGAATTACTGATTGCGGGTCTTGTTGGGGCTGTGATCGCCAGTTGGTGGCACAAGGACGACTTGAACGACTGGCGGGCCTGGATGATCTTCCTCATCACGGGCATGGCCTGCTCGATCTACCTGACGAGCATGGTCAGCACCTATCTGGGTGTGACCGAGCCGAAGATCGTCGCCGGTATCGGCTTCCTGCTGGGTGCCTTCGGCGGTTCGCTCCTGGCGGCCATCAATCGAGCCATCAAATCCGCTGACCTCTGGGCACTCATTCGCCAGCGGTTCGGGGGAGGCAATCCACCATGAATCTCGAATTGATCAACTCTATCGCCTGCGGCCTTATCGCGCTGTGGGCAGCATGGTGCGTACTGAGCGGGAAGGTGAGGGACGGTATCTTCGGCAAGCTGATCTACTCGGCCATTGCCATTAGCGGCTTTGTCGTTATGGCGCGCAGCCAGAGCATCTTCTTCGGCCCGACCAGTGCCGGCCTTACGCTGCATGTGTCCCTGGCCCTGGCCGGCGCCCGCCACATCTTCATGATCACATACTGGCAGCGGGTAAAGGTCTGGCTGTGCCGGACACTTAACTGTGAGCACTGTCTGCACTGCGACAAGGCGCCAGGTGGTATCGAGCGCCGGGGCAAGTAGCATTCCGGTCTACTGGTCTGGGCGCAGCGCGCGACTGCGGGAGTCGCAGGCGATGTTGAGTTCCGCGGTCAATTGATCCAGCTGTTCCTGGTTTATCCAACCGGCGGTCATCAGCGAAAGGTTGTATCCGTCGGCACCCAATCTAAGTTTTTCAAGATGCGCTTCGTCCCTGGCTTCCGCCAAGTAGCTGAAATTCTTTCGTGCGAGCAACATTGCGGATGCTGCATCAGTTGGCATGACGTTGGCTCGACTAGAGATGAGGCGCGCAGATTGCCGCAAGTCGTCGATCAAGGGTAGTAGATTCTGACGAATCAACAGCAAGGAATCCGCGCCACGTTTTCGAATGCGTCAAATCGTGGCGCGAGATAGGTCACATGAAAGTAATCGTAACCAAGCTCCTGGGTTCGGCTGAAGTCGAGTTCCTGCGTGAGGGTGTGGTCGTTCATCGCGAGCGGTTCACCGGCAAGACCAACTCCCGGTATGAGCGCACCATTGCGCCCCGGGAGAGTTCGATGCTCACCGGTGCCGGTTTGTGACGGCCATGCCTGCTGATCGGGCATTCCAGTACGAGGTCGCACCGTGAGCAACGTAACCCGTCTGAGGCACGTTCTGCCAATGAGCTCGGACATCAATGCAGCGGTAATCACTCTCGACAAGGCCATTGCCGATGCTGTGGACACCGCCAAGGCTGCCGGGCTGCCTCAGGGCCTAATCGTTAGCTTGCTCCACGGCCACGCACATGCACAGACCCACCAGATGGTAACGCAATGACCGCGACCATCCACGACATCGCCGACCAGCGCCCGCACCTGATGGTGGTAGCCAGTGATGGTGCCCACGTAATCCCGCACGCCCTGGTTCAATCGGTGATCGCTGGCGACAAGCCTTCCTCGGTCCTGACCGAGCCGGTGGTGAAGCGGATCATTGAAGAGTGGCTACAGAAGCTCACCGAATAAGGATTCCCCATGACTACCAAGCAGCCCGACTGGGAGGCAATCGAACGCGCCTACCGGGCCGGGTCGCTTTCCATCAGAACTATCGCTGAGCGCCAAGGTATCAGCGACACGGCAATTCGAAAGAAGGCCAAGGTCCAAGGATGGGCGAGAGACCTTTCTGACCAGGTGCGCAAAGAGGTTCGCAGCAAGCTGGTTCGCGGAGAGGTTCGCAACGACCAAGGCGCGAACTGCGAACTTGATGCCGAGATCATCGAAGAGGCCGCGGAAGAAGGGGCCCGGGTGGTTCGCAGCCATCGCCGAGACATTCGCAAGGCCACGAACCTTGCGAACCTGCTGATGGATGACCTGCTCAATACCATCCAGCGCCGCGAAGAGATCGAAGACGCGATCATCGACGAGACTGACGAGGACAACAACGGGATGCGCCGGGCTTCGATGCTCGCTGCTGTCGCGCTACCCAGCAATTCCAAAACCCTGTTCCAGCTTTCCTCTGCAATGAAGAACCTGCAAGTTTTGGAGCGTCAGGCATTCAGCCTGGACGAGAAGGAGAAGACGGACGACGCCGACGAGATCTCGAAGATGATGGATGAATTAACACAGGACGCCTGACATGAAGCCCGAGCACATGAAGCTGCTTCGGGATCGGTTCTGGCGACTGAATAACCTCTACTTCATTACCGACAAGCAGGGCAAGAAGGTTCGCTTCCGCATGACGCAGGAGCAGATCGATTACTTCCAGGGGATGCATACCCGGAACATCATCCTGAAAGCTCGCCAGCTGGGCTTTACGACGCTGGTGTGCATCGTCCAGTTGGATGCAGCGTTGTTCGAGGCTGCCAAGTGCGCCTTGATCGCTCACACCTTGAATGACGCGAAGCGCCTGTTTCGTGAAAAGGTCAAGTACGCCTACGACAACTTGCCGAAGGAGCTGCGCGCTGCCAACCCGGCGAGAAACGACGCTGCCGGTGAATTGGTTTTCAGTAAGGGCGGCTCGCTTTACGTCTCTACCTCGTTCCGGGGCGGGACGCTGCGCTACCTGCACGTTTCCGAGTTCGGGAAGATCTGCGCCAAGTTCCCGCACAAGGCGCGGGAGATTGTCACTGGTGCTTTCGAGGCAGTGGCCGCTGATTGTTTCGTCACCATCGAGTCGACGGCAGAGGGCCGGGCGGGGTATTTCTTCGATTACAGTCAGGCAGCAGAGCGCCAGCAACTCTCTGGTGTCCCGCTGGGCCTGCTCGACTGGAAGTTCTTTTTCTTCAGTTGGTGGAATAACAAGGCCTACTGGCTTGACCCGACTGACGTTGTCATCCCGCAGCGCCTGACCGACTACTTCAACGACCTGTTCGCGAAGCACGGCATTGACACGAACCCAGGCCAGCGAGCCTGGTACGCCGCCAAGGAGAAGACTCTCGGCGATGACATGAAGCGGGAATACCCGTCACTGCCGGCGGAAGCCTTCCAGCAGTCGATCGAGGGCGCCTACTACGCCAAGCAGTTCACCAAGTTGTATGGCGCACAGAGGATCGGCCCGCTACCGGACAACAGTCATCTGCCGGTGCACACGATATGGGATATCGGCGTCGGCGACTCCACGGCCATCTGGTTCGTTCGGATCGTTGGCGAGGAGTATCACATCATCGACTTCTACGAGAACAGCGGCGAAGGCCTGCGGCACTACATGAAGGTGCTCAAGGATCGCAAATACACGTATGGCGATCATTGGGGCCCGCACGACATCGACAACCGCGAATTCGGTAGCGACGGCAAGACTCGGCGCGAACTGGCCCGGGAGGGCTACGAGATCGACGGGCAAAAATACAGCCTCAAGTTCAGCGTTGTTCCAAAGCTGGGCATCGATGAAGGCATTGAGCAGGTTCGGGAGATCCTTCCTGCCTGTGCCTTCGATGAGTCCAAGTGCGAACTGGGTATTTCCTGCCTGGAGAACTACCGAAAGGAGTGGGACGACAAGCGGGGCTGCTGGAAAGACAAACCACTTCACGACTGGTCATCGCACGGCGCGGACGCCTTCCGCTACTTCGCCGTCTCGATGGGCCGGCGCAAACGCACAGGCGGAACACGCCGAATTGGAGGCTTGGCCTGATGCCAGTGCAATCGACAAACCCCGACTACGACGCGCACATCGCTGAGTGGGAGATGATGGACGACGCGCTCGAGGGTGAGTGCTCCGTAAAGCGCAACGAGCGCAATCTGCCAAAGCCGAGCGGTATGGTTGAGGCTGAAAAGCTGGATGGCGCGGGTAACAAGTACCTCTACCAGAACTACACGAACCGGGCTCAGTACGAGCACTGGGTGCGCGATTCGCTGCGGTCGATGATGGGCCTGGTCTCCCGGTTGATTCCGGAGATCGAGTTGCCAACTGGCCTGAAAGGGCTGGAGGACAACGCCACGGCCGACGGCTTCGGCCTGAAGCAGTTGTTCTTTCGCATGGTGCGCCAGGCGATCTCTCACGGCCGAGTGCCGCTGGTGGTGAACATCGACGAGAGCAGCGAGCCGTACTTCTCAACGTACGCCACACGCAACGCAATCAACTGGGACACTGCTGATCAAGGTGGCCGGCAGGACCTGGTCCTATCGGTGTTCCGCGAGTTCCGCAAGAAGGGCGTCGATCGCTACAGCCATGACTGCGATACCGTTTTCCGTGAGTTCTTCATGCTCAACGAGGTCTGCTACACGGCCGTGCGCAATGAGGGCGGTGAGTTGGTCGAGGATGAACGGCCGCTTGGCACTACCGGCAACGACAACCGTCTGGTTAAAGGCCTGCCGTACTTGCCGGTGATCTACTGCGGCTCGACCGACAACTCGCCGGACGTTGACGAGGTGCCGCTACTGACCATGGCGCGGGCCGCGTTGAAGTCCTATCAAATCAGCGCTGACTATTTCAGCTCTCTGCATCAGACCAGTCATCCGCAGCCGTGGGTGTCGGGTCTGGATGAGGCGGTGGAGCTAAGCGTAACTGGTCCATCCGCTGCCTGGGATCTTGGGCCGAACGGAAAGGCTGAATACCTGGAGTTCAAGGGCACCGGTATTGAAGCCAACCGCAAAGCCATGGATGACCAGAAGAACGCCGCGCTTGAGGCAGGCGCCAAGGTCATGGACGTGGCCGGCACTGAGTCGGGTGAGGCGAGGAAGACGCGTCAGAACGATCAGCACGCAACGCTTCACAGCATCGTCATCACGGTGGCCGAGGCAGTGGAGCAAGGTCTCCGATACGCTGCCGAGTGGAAGGGTTACGACCCCAAGCAGGTTAAGTTCAAGGTGAATCCTGAGTTCGTTACCCCTGTGGTCGACGCCCAGGTACTCGCCGAGCTGCTCAAGGGCGTGATGGCCGGGACGATCAGCGCCGACACCTACTGGCAATACCTCACCACCGGCAAACTGCCGGACCACCCATACGAAGACGAAGCCGACCTGATCAGCGATGAGCGCGAGTCGGCCGGCATCAACTTGGACAAAAACGATGCCATCGACAAACCAGGCACAAGCGGACAGCCAACTGCTGGAGCAGACGACCCGCCACTCGGTAATGCTGGAGCGGCTTAAGGCCGGCGAGGTCAAGAAGTTCGAGAAATACCTGCGCCAGATTGACACGTTGGTGCGGGAGCAACTCACCCGCAAGGAGCTGACCACCTACAGCCGGGATCGCCTTGAGCAGTTCCTGGCCCGGGTGGACGGCAAACTGTTGGAGATCTACAAGGCCTACGGCGACCTGGTGCAGGCCGATCTGGTCGATATCGCGCTGTACGAGTCAACCTTCGAGGCTAAAAGCCTGAGCAATGCACTCTCCATCGACGCGGTGGTGCCGACCAACACGCTGATCCGTGCGGCGGTGTTCTCTTATCCGATTCAGGTAAAGGGCATCGATGGCGGCAAGCTGCTGAAGAGCTTCGTCAGCGGCTGGACGCGGACCGAGACGATGCGCGTCACGAACACTATCCGGCTCGGCTTCGGCCAGGGCCAGACCAATGCCCAGATCATCCAGGCGATTCGCGGTACCGCGGCGCAGAACTTCACGGATGGCGTCTTGGCGGTGAGCAACCGCAATGCTGCTGCCGTGGTGCAGACGGCAATCCAGCATGTGGCCACCACGGCGCGAATGGAGACGCTGAAGGCCAACAGCGACGTGGTGCTGGGCTATCGCTGGGTGTCGACGCTCGACCGAAAGACCTCGCAGCAATGCAAGGGCCTGGATGGGATGCGTTTCGACCTGGGCAAAGGTCCGCTGCCACCGGCGCACATCAACTGCCGCTCAACCACGGTTCCGACCACCATGCTTTCGGAGATGTTCGCCAAGGACTCCACGCGCGCCTCGGTGGGCGATAACGGTGGGGCTCAGGTCGACGCCGGCCTGAACTATTACGAATGGCTGGCAACGCAATCGGCGAGCTTCCAGGATCACGCCCTCGGGCCGGTCCGGGGCAAGTTGTTCCGCGATGGCGGGCTGACGCCGGAGAAGTTCGCGAAGCTGCAGCTCGACAAGTCGTTCAAGCCGCTGACGCTGGCGCAGCTGAAGGAAGCAGAGCCTGACATGTTCACACGAGCAGGCGTTACACTCGGCGCTCAACCAGGTTGAGATAGCACATGCAGATCATCATTGAGGACGGGAAGGGCAGGCCAGGCGCGAATAGCTTCGTGCCGCTGGAGAAGCTGACCTTCTACCGCGACTATTACGGGTTCCAGATCCCTGAAGCAGAGGCTGACCAGGTCGAGCTGCTGTTGCGCGCTGCGGCCGACATCAATGGTCGCCAGTGGAAAGGGCGCAAGGCCAGGCCTGAACAGGCAATGGCCTGGCCTCGGCGTGACTGCAAGATCGAATACCAAACGCTTTCCGAGACATTCGTGCCCTTTGAGCTGGAATGGGGCCAGGTACGGCTGGCCGTCGAGCTATACGCTGCCGAACATGGCTTCCAGATCGAGGAGCCAACGCATTGCACTGAGCCCAATGGCCGGCGCACGCGGCTCAACCGAGATACGCAAGGGCTGCGCACGCGGCCGCCGCCATACGCACCGAGCAGGACGCAATTCGCCGATTACCTGGTCATGCGCGGGCTCTCGATAGTCCGATAAAACACAGAATTCAAACCAAACCGCCCAATGGGCGGTTTTTTATTGCCTGCAAAGCGGGCCGACCAAACCCAAGGGGTGCACCAAGTGGCAGACGAAAACCAGATTGATCTTGAAGACCCGGCAGTTCAGACCGCCATTGCTGCAGCTGTCGAGGCTGCGACCCTGGGCCTTAAGAACAAAAATACTGAGCTGCTTGGCTCGCTCCGGACCACCAAAACCGAACTCGACGGCTTCAAGTCCCAGTTTGAAGGCCTGGACATCGCAGCCGTGAAAGGGCTGCTGACGAAGGTTGGCCAGGATGAAGAGACCAAGCTGATTGCCGAGGGCAAGCTGGACGAGGTCATCACCCGCCGTACCGAGCGCCTGCGCACCGACTACGACACTAAGTTGGCCGCCGAGAAAGCCCGTGCCGACAAGGCCGAGCAGTTCGCTGCCAAGTACAGCGACAAGGTGCTGGCTGATTCAATCCGCGCTGCGGCCATCAAGGCCGGCGCGCTCCCCGAGGCTGCCGAGGACATCATCCTGCGCGCCCGGGGCACTTTCAAACTCAGTGAAGACGGCGAGGCGATTGCCACCGACCGTGACGGCGAGGTCGTTTACGGGAAGGACGGGAAAACCCCGCTGTCGCCGCTCGAATGGGCGGAGTCGCTGCGTGAAACAGCAACACACCTGTGGCCAAGGGCTCAGGGTGCCGGGCAGACCGGCGACAACGGTGGCAAGGCCACGAAAAAGTGGGGTGAGTACACGGAAACTGAGCGCGCTGCGATCGCCCGTGACAACCCCGAGCTCTTCAAGAAAATCCAGGCCACCAAAGGAACCTAATCCATGGCAACTACCCAACTGACCGACATCTTCGTCGGCGACTACTACGCCTCGCTGGCGCCGGTTAACAGCCCGGAAAAGACAGCTGTGTACGAGTCGGGCATTGTGACCCGCTCGCCTGTGCTGGATGCGATCGCCTCCGGCAGCCAGGGCACCGCCGAAATCAGCTACTGGCAGGATCTCAACGCTGATGAAGCACCCAACATCAGCAACGACGATCCGAACGACCAGGGCGAAGTCGGCAAAGTAACCCAGGACAGCATGCGTGCTCGGGTCCTGTACCTCAACAAAGGTTACGGCGTGGCTGACCTGACGGCTGAACTGGCCAACAGCGAGCCTCAGCAGCAGATCCGCAACCGTTTCGGCACCTACTGGACCCGCCAGTGGCAGCGTTACACCCTGGGCGCGGCTCGCGGCATCATCGCCTCGAACATCGCGAACAACGGCGGTGACATGGTCATCGACGCGGGCGCGACCATCAGTGCGAATGCCTTCCAGGATGCTGCGTTCACCGCCGGCGATGCCGCTGACCAGTTCGGCGCGATCGGCGTGCACTCGGTGGTGATGAACCAGATGGTTAAGCAGGACCTCATCGAGTACCTGCGCGACTCCGACGGCAAGATCATCCTGGCCACCTACCTCGGCAAGCCAGTCTTCATGGACGACGCCCTGGTGTATGGCGCTGGCAAGTACCTGTCCGTGTTCTTCGGCCAAGGTGCTTTCGGCTACGGCGAAGGAACTCCCAAGGTGCCGGTAGAGCTGGAGCGTAAGCCAGGCGGCGGTAACGGCGGTGGTGCCGAGGTGCTGTGGGAGCGGAAGACCTACATCCTTCAGCCCGCGGGTTTCAGCTGGAAGGGTTCCGAGGCTCAGAACCTCAGCCCGACCGCCACTCAATACGCCGCTGCTGCGAACTGGCAGCGCGTGTTCAGCCGCAAGCAGGTTCCGTTCGCCGCCGTCATCAGCGGTACCACCACGCCGTAATCCGGCCCCCACAACCTGGCGTCTTTATATGGGCGCCGGGGTGCTTTTGAGGTGACTCATGAAAGTGATCTACACGGACAAGCCGGGCAAAGAGCGCGGCGTGTGCTACCGCCTGCTGAGCGAATTCTTCGGCGTCATCGGCTCCGCGACAGAGGTGGTCGTTGATGGCGATGCACCGGATATCTTCGATGCTTACCAGGTGGCCGGCATCAAGGTTTCCGATGACAAGGAACAGGAAGCCCCTGAAACCGACCCTCTCAAAATGAAGGTCCCAGAGCTGAAAGAGTGGCTGACCGAAAAGGGCATTGCTTTCGACCCGTCCGCCAAGAAAGAAGACCTGCAGGCCCTGGTGCCAGCGGAATAAGGACAAGCATATGACCGACTTCATCACCGTTGCCGATGTTGACGCCCAGCTCGGTCCTGACTGGGCCGGCACCGGTGATCCGGTCCTTGCTGTGACCATGGCAAACGCCTGGCTCACAGCCAAGATTAAGCGGGCTGTTCCTGATCCGGTTCCGGCCGAGATCAAAACAGCCGGCGCCCAGGTTGCCAAAGAGGCGGCTGCGGGCAAGTTGTACACGGCCACGCAGAAGGAAGTGCAGAGCAAGACGGTCTCGGCTCAGTCCGGTACGTCCGTGAGTAAGACCTACGTGGCGGGCTCTACCGATCAGTCGGCGGGCGTCAACTTCGCCCTGGCCTTGCTGGAGCCGTGGATCAAGCGCTCCGGCGTGATGATGTTGAAGAGGATCTGACCGTGGGCATGCGCGAAGAGATCCAGGCTGAATTAGCCGAGTCGTTCGACGACCCTGATGGGCTGGCCGACGCTGTCAAGCCCGTCACAGGCGTGCGCAAGGTCGCGGGCGAGTATGACCCCGACTTGGGTGGCGAAACGCCGCAGACTACGGTGACGTACGCAGGGCGCGGTGTCCTTGGCAGCTACCTGTCCAAAGAAATCGACGGCTCCCTCATCCAGACCACCGACAAGAAGCTGCTGGTGCTGCAAAACGAGCTATTCCTGTTAGAGGGCGGTATGCCTACGGCGGTACCGGCAGCGCCGGCCATCGGCGATATCGTCAACGGGCTGCGGGTGATGAATGTGTCTGCGGACCCTGCTGATGCAACGTGGACGGCGCAACTGAGGAAATGACATGGCGAATAAATACGCGAGCATGAACGGCAGTTTCGCCGAGAATATCCGCGACTTCGCCGAGCGTGCCCAGGCCGGTATCGACGCAACTATCCGCGAGATCGTTATCGAGCTCGGCAGCAGCGTCATCCGCATGTCGCCCGTGGGCAATCCCGAAATCTGGGCTGCGAACGTTGCTCACCGCCAGACCAACACCCGCGCAGCCGACGACTACGACTTCAAGGTCGCGGTTCGCAACACGATCATCAACCTCAACGAATCGAACTTCACTAAGGCCGGCAAGCTGCGGCGCGGGATCAAGTACGCCAAACCCCTGACAAAGACCGAGCGCGACCAGAACTTCAATGTGAATGGCCTGGTGACGGGCAAGGATTACGTCGGCGGGAGGTTCCGTGGGAATTGGCAGTTTTCCATCGGCACACCCGCAGAAGGCACGATTGATCAGGTCGACCCGGCTGGCGGAGTGACTCTGGCCAAGCTTAAGCTGCAGGTGGAGTCGCTCACAGCAGGCCAAACTGCCTATATCGTGAACAACTTGCCCTACGCAATCCCGCTTGAGTACGGTCACTCGACCCAAGCACCCGGCGGCATGGTCCGAATCACTCTGGCCCGCTTCCAGCAGATCGTCGACGAAGCCACAAGGAACAACCAGGTATGAGCCACGCCATCATTGCTTCCATTTACGAGGCCAAGTTGATTGCCTGGAGCAAGGCCCGGACGGAGCCGATCAAGGTGGTGTTCGAGAATGTCCAATATGATCCGGCGGACGGCGAGACCTATCTGCGAGCGTTCATGCTCCCAGGCGACACCGAGAGCAGCACGCTCGCTGGCGACCATCGGGCGTTCATCGGCGTCTACCAGGTCAGCATTGTGGCACCGGCCGGCACCGGCAAGACCAAGACGAACCCACTTGTGGCCGAGTTGACCACGCTATTCCCGCTTTATTCGCGAGACACAAAGGCAGGCCTTACCGTCGTGACGATGTCGCCAGTTGATCCTGGCCCAGGCATCACAGACCCGCCTACATACACGGTGCCGGTGTCGTTCGAGTACCGAGCCGACACCGCATGATCCTAAACGGTAGACTCCCTTCATGAATTGGTTTGGGAATACCTGCGATGGACGAAATCAGGAAGCAGCGGCTTCAATATCTAAGTGAGTGGGTAGAGGACCACTGCTATAGGAATCGCGAAGAAATCGGCTTGAGCGAGCGGTGCTTATGCGTCGGATGCGGTCTTTGGCTTGTACCCACTGAAATTATAAAGTGGTACGAGGATAAGCATGCCTGCTGTCCAGGCTGTGGCCTTACCGGTGTGGTCGTAGGTTCGAAATCCGGTATCCCTTTGGACGAGGTCCGAAGCAATATGAAAGTCGATTAGCAACAAACAACATTTAGCCCGTTGGGCA
This sequence comes from Pseudomonas sp. HT11, assembly GCF_044875395.1. Lineage (NCBI taxonomy): Bacteria > Pseudomonadati > Pseudomonadota > Gammaproteobacteria > Pseudomonadales > Pseudomonadaceae > Pseudomonas > Pseudomonas sp. HT11. Next base: position 2,212,940 of record NZ_CP173217.1, read on the forward strand.
AACCCCGAAACCCGCCTCTGTGCGGGTTTTGTCATTTCTGAAAAGAGGAAACACCCATGGCCGTCTTTCTGCCGAATGGCTCTACCGTCGTGGTCGCATCCGGCTACGGCAATCCAATCGTCGTCACCGCGATCACCAATGCTCTCGAAGCGTCCGTGTCGGCGGCGGCTCACGGCCTAAAGGCGGGCGATTTCGTTGAGGTAACTTCTGGTTGGGCGCGGTTGAACAATCGCGTACTGCGTGTGAAAACCGCTACCGCTGACGCGTTTGTCCTTGAAAAGGCAAACACGCTCAACGTTGCGCGCTATGTCGTGGGCGGCGGCGCTGGGTCTGTGCGCAAGATTACGGACTGGGTGCCCGTCAGCCAGGTGACTGAATCCGCGAAGTCCGGTGGTGATCAGCAGAACGCAACCTACTCCTTTCTGGAAGAGGATGACGAGCATCAGATCCCGACGACTAAGTCGGCGATCTCGTTCACGCTGACTCTGGCAGACGACCCCGATCTGCCGCACAACGACGTGCTGATTGAGGCGGATGACGACAAGAAGCCTCGGGCCGTCAAGGTAAATCTCGCCGCTGGCGGCTGCATTGTCTACAACGCTTATGCCTCGTTCGACAACGTGCCGTCCCTCAACAAGAACAACATCATGACCGTGACCGCAGTGTTTGCGGTCGTCGCCAAATTCATTCGCTACGCGTCGTAAAGGAAGGGCTCATGGCCAAGTTCAAATTGATCCAGAAGCCTACCTTCAAGGCGCCGGTGATGATCCAGCGCGCCGGTTATAGCGCTGAGAAGGTGGAGTTTGAGTTCAAGTACCTGGACCGTACCGCACTGGCTGAGCTGTACACCGGCTGGAACGAGCGGCACGACGAGCTGGGCAAGCAGGTAGGTGATATGGACCTCAAGGCATTCACGGCTGCTCAGATCGATCTGCAGGCCGACCAGTTGCTTGATGTCGTCGTCGGCTGGGATATCGAGGAGAAGTTCACGCCTGAAAACGTACGCATCCTCGTCAACTCGATCAACTCGGCACCCAAGGCCGTGCTGAATGCCTACGCCGAAGCTTTCAATGAGGCCCGCCTGGGAAACTCCTAAGCGCTGCACGCGCGCTCTATGAGCCGACACTGGATGGCACGGATGCCTTCGGCTTTACTGCGGACGACTACGCCACAGAGGTAGGCATCTGGCCCGACAACTGGGAGGCCTTCAAAGTCTTCGAGGCCATGAGCACCCAGTGGCGTACAGGCGCGTGCGGCGCCACCGGCATGGACTACAGCGTTCTCCCCGGTGTGATTCGGATGTGTGGCGTACCGATCAGTCAGCGACAAACCATTTTCAGCGACTTCCGGCGGATGGAGGCTGAAGCCCTGCAGGTGATGGCGGAACAGAGAGAAAACAAATGAGCACCAATTTCGCTTCCCTGGGTATTGCGGTCGAGTCGTCGCAGGCCGCAAAGGCTGCAGATGATCTGGATAAGCTGGTCGATTCCGCTGAAGGTGCTCAGAAGGCCATTGATGACCTGGGCAAAACAGGCGAAGGCCTGGCCAATACCGGTAAAAAGGTTTCCCGGGCAGAAGCGGACGTTGCGCAAAGCATCGATAAATCGACGGCTGCGAGGGACCGTCAAGCCCGGGCAAGCCGCAAGGCAGCCGACAGCGCAGTAGCTGAGATCAATGTCATCAGCCAACTCGACAAGGCGATGACCGGCAACATTACCAGCATGGAGTCACTGATCCAGGCCGAGGGCTTGCTCGAGCGTGCCAAGAAGGGTGGACTGGTAACGATAGAGGACCAGGTTAAGTATCAGGACCAACTGGGGAAGGCCCACGACAGGCTTGAAAAGGCCGAGGCTAAAGAGCTAGCGCAAAAGCAGCGTTCAATAGAGGCTGAAGGCCGACGGATCGACGCGCTTAAGCGCACCGTGAATGGAATCGACCCCCTAACCTCCAAGCTGGCAAAGCTTGAAGAGCGTGAGCGAGCCCTCAACGAACTACATAAACTCGGCGAGACCGACGCAAATCGCTACAACGAAGCTTTAGCGAAAATCGGCAAAGATCGTGCCGGGCTGACTGCAGCGGAGACAGCATTCGATAAGTTGAAGCTTGGCACTCGCCAAGCTCAAGAAAACGTAATGCAGCTCGCCAACGCTCTGCAATCGGGCGACCTGGGGAGTGGTGCGAGAGCCATCGCCCAGCTTGGGGCTGGAGCGGGTGCTTCGGCGAAGAGCATGGCGGGACTGCTCATACCATCTGGCTTGCTTGTTGCGGTCCTTGGATCGCTCGCATACGCATATCTCGACGCCATGAAGCAGGCTCGCGAGTTCAATGCCGCTATCAATGGCGGCACCAACGGTGCCGGCCAGACAATTTCCAGCCTGAAGGATATGGCCGACGGCGCTGGGCGTGTCACAGGGAACCTCTCTGGTGCGCGAGAGGCCATTGTGTCGCTTGCATCGGGGGCCGCCACAAGCGGCACGCAGATGCGAAACCTGGCTGAGGCTGCGGCGGCGATCAGTGAGATCACGGGGCAGGGGGCTGGTGAGCTTGCAAAGTCGTTCGCCACTGCTGGTGATACAGCGACGGAGGCCGCAGGAAAGATCAGCAGCCAGTACGGGCTGATCACTCTCGAGCAGTATCAGGTGATCAAGGGCATTGACGATCAGGGCGATCACCAGCGCGCACTTAATGTTCTGAGCGGGAACTTGAACGATACTGCGCTAGAGCGCCTCAAAGCCTATCGCGGCTCTCTTTCCGATATTGAGCGAGACTGGGATGACATCGGGAACGCGACAAAACGTGCATATTCCTACATCCGGTCGGAAGCGTTCCCAGACCTCGCGAAACAGATAGAGCTAACCCAGCGCGTGCTTGATACCCGCAAGGCAGGTGGGCTCTCCGGTGCTGTATCGACGGGGCTGGGCAAAGTGAGCACGGCATTTGACTCGCTTCTGGGGTTAAAGGACACCGACTCCACTGAGGCGCTGGAGAAGAAGCTCGCGAACCTGAAAGCCAGGCAAGCAGCCAGCGCCAATCTGGCAATCACCACTGGCGAGAACACCGACGCAAACCAGAAAGCTATTAAGGTCCAAAAAGAACTGGATGCGCAGTTGGATGCCATTAACCCTCTAAACAAGCGCGCTGCAGGGCTGGACGAACTCAACGATAAATTCAAAACGCTCTACGAAAACGCTGAGAGAACCGGCCAAAAGTCAAAGCTTCTGGAGGGAGTCGATTTTGACGGTAAAAAGTTCTCAGGGGGTGCTTACGACACCTTGCTGAAAGGGCTCAACGACAAAAATAAAGATCCCAAAACCGCCGGCTCACAAGTCGACCTCACCAGCTTCAACAATGCCAAAAACAACCTTTCCGACATCGTCAATGAATACCGGAATGCCCAGAAGGAACTGGAGGCCCAGCAGAAGGCTGGTGTGGTTTCGCTGTCGGACTATGCCAAGCAACGGTCGGCCCTGATCAACCAGGAAAAGGACGATGTCACCGCGGCGTACCAGGCTGAGATCGATGCCTTGGAAGCGGCGAAAGGCAAGAAGACCACGACGGCGGCGCAGAGCATCCAGCTTGATCAGAAGATTGCTGATGCCCGGCAGGGGATGGTTAAGGCCCAGAAGGACGCTGACAGCCAGCTGACCGTCATTGCAACGAACGAGAAGGGGAGACTGGAGCAACTGACGGTCGCTTCGGAGGCTTACGTCAACCAGCTTGAGCGTCAGCGTTCCGCGCTGGAAGCTGCTGGCTCCCGCGCAGCAAACGGGCTTGGCCTGGGAGACCGTCAAGCGGCACTGCAAGCGAGCCTCGACGCGACCACGGACAAGTTCAACGACGAGCGCGCCAAGCTGCTGGATCGCCGCAAGACAGCGCCTGACAAGTACAGCCAGAAAGACTACTTGCGGGACCTGGCCAACCTGGAAGATGCGGAAAGGAAGTACCGAGACACTGTTGTCGATAACTACGACAAGATTTCGGAGGCCCAGGGTGATTGGCGTAGCGGGGCCTCATCGGCTTTCCAGAACTATCTGCAGTCTGCCAACGATGTGGCTGGCCAGACCAAGAGCCTGTTCACCAATGCCTTTTCCAGCATGGAGGATGCGGTCGCGAATTTCGCTGTCACCGGCAAACTTTCGTTCTCTGATTTCACCAAGTCGATCATCGCCGATATGGCGCGGATCGCTACGCGGCAGGCTGCATCAGGACTGCTTTCGAGCTTGGCAGGCAGTGCTCTTGGGGCGTACTTCGGTGGCGGTGCGGCTGCTGGCGCTACCAGCTTCGGGTCAGACATTGGTGGTGCAATCACTGCCAATGCCAAGGGCGGTGTGTACGACTCGCCAAGCTTGTCCAGCTTCAGCAACCAGGTGCACGACAAGCCGCAGATGTTCGCATTCGCTAAGGGTGCGGGCATCTTCGCCGAGGCCGGGCCGGAGGCGATCATGCCGCTGACCAGGACAGCCGGCGGTGAGCTTGGTGTCCGCGCACTGGGCGGTGGCGGCGGGGGAGGCGCTGGCAACACCTACAACTTCCCTGTCTCGGTTTCCGTGCAGACGGCGGGCGATGGCGGCAATGCCACGCAGGAAGACACCTCCCAGGCCGGAAGGAATATCCAGCAGGCCACCAAAGCCGAAGCCGAGGCAGCCATTGCGCGCGGTGTACAGCCTGGCGGCGCAATCTGGCGAGCTATCAACGGAAGGTAACCATGGCGATTGAAACGTTCACCTGGGCCACCCAGAGCGGGGAGGCGCCCGATATTACCTATCGGGTGCGCACCTCGCAGTTTGGGGACGGCTACAAACAAGAGGTCGGGGATGGGATCAACAATAAAGTCGATGCCTATCCGATCACTCACACGGGCAACACAGCGACAGCGCTGGCCATGATGGCCTTCTTCGACCGTCACAAGGGCGCCAAGGCTTTCTTGTGGGCCACTCCCCTGGGCCAGGTCGGCCTGTTCACATGCAAGAACCCAACCCCTACGCCCATGGGCGGGGGCGTATTCAAAGTGACAGCGACGTTCGAGCGCGCTTTCCACCCGTAAAGGTCAATCCATGTCGCTGATCAATGCTATCCAGACTCTTGAGCCTGGCAACGAAGTCATGCTGTTCGAACTGGACGGCAGTGATTACGGCGCCGATGTTCTGCGCTTCCATGGGCATGCGATCCCGCATACACCCGCCGAACTGATGGCCGCCGGCGCAAGCGCCGACCAACTGCCGGCCAAGTCGATTTGGTGGAAGGGCGAAGAGTACGGCGCCTGGCCGATGCAGTACGAGGGCAGCGAGGCGAACGGCGACGGCACTGCGGTAAGGCCGAAGCTGTCGGTCGGAAACGTCAACGGGCGCATCACAGCCCTGTGCTTGGCCTTTGAGGATCTGCTCGAGTTCAAGCTGACCATCCGCAATACGCTGGCCGAGTACTTGGATGCCGTGAACTTCGAAGGCGGCAACCCCACGGCCGACCCCACCCAGGAATCGATCGAGGTCTGGTATGTCGACCAGAAGACCAACGAGGACGGCGAGTCGGTCAGCTGGGACTTGGCCAGCCCGGGCGACGTCGGCGGCGAAACCATCGGTCGGCAGATGACCACTCTGTGCCACTGGTGCCTGACAGGGGGTTACAGAGGCCCAAACTGTGGCTACACCGGCCCCTACGTCACGAAGGACGGGGTCGTTACTGACAACCCTGAACTGGACGTGTGCGACGCCACTCTTGGCAAGGGATGTATCCCGCGCTTCGGTGAGGGCAACCCTTTGCCATTTGGCGGTTTCCCCGCCGTTTCCTTGATCGCTCGGAGCTGACCATGCGCAAACACATCATTGCGGCTATCCAGGCGCATGCGGCTGCCGATTACCCGAAGGAGTGCTGCGGCCTGGTGCTGGCCGTCGGGCGAGCGCAGAAGTACATCCCGTGCCGGAACATCGCCACCGAGCCGAACGAAGAGTTCAGGTTGGAACCAGAGGACTACGCTGCGGCGGAAGACCAGGGTCAGGTCATCGGTATCGTGCATTCGCATCCGGACGCCACCAGCAGGCCGTCTTCGCGTGATCTGGCGATGTGCGAGGCTACGGCATTGCCATGGCACATTCTGTCGTGGCCAGAGGGCGACCTGCGAACGATCACTCCAGCGGGCAACACGCCGCTGCTCAAGCGCCCATTTGTACACGGCGCCTGGGACTGCTGGCAGGTCTGCGCTGATTGGTATCAGCGCGAGTGGGGCCTTGAATTTGAAACCTTCAAACGCGCCGATGGCTGGTGGGAGAGCGCGGAAAGCACAAGCCTGTATGAGGCGAACTATGCCGCTGCCGGCTTTGAGCAGGTCGATACGCCGCAGCGCGGCGACATGATCGTGATGGAGGTAGGCCGCACGGCTCACCCTAACCACGCCGGGATCTACCTTGGCACTGACCCGGCGCTACCCGGCGAGGACTCCGGCGTGTTCGGCCATGGGCCATTCGTCCTGCACCACCTGTACGGCCGGCCGTCAGAGGTGATCGTCTACGGCGGCCCATGGCTGCAGCGCACACGTTTAATTCTTAGACACAAGGAGGCCAGATGAGCGCCATCGTTTATTCGCCGATGACCACCATCAAGCTTTCGGGTTCGCTGGCTCAGAAGTTCGGCAGGCTGCATAGGCGCCAGGTTGCTTCGGGCGATACCTGGGAGGTGTTCAGGGCGTTGAAGGCCACCATCGACGGGTTCGAGGCTGAGATCCGCCGCCTTGATCGCCTGGGACTTCGCTTTGCCATCTTCCGCAACAGGAAAAACGTCGGGCCGGATGAGTTCGGCATGGGCGGGGCCAGGGAGATCAGGATTGTTCCGGTGATCGAGGGCAGCAAGCGCGGCGGCATTTTGCAGATTGTGCTGGGCGTCGTGCTGATCGCAGCCAGCTACTTCGGCGCGCCTACAGCACCCGCGGGTATCGCGCTGCTAGCAGGGGGCGTAATCCAGATGCTCAGCCCACAGGCCGCCGGCCTCAAGCAGAGTGCTTCGCCGGAAAACATGCCCAGCTACGCATTCGGCAGCGCGAAGAACACCACGGCCAGCGGCAATCCTGTCCCGATCTGCATTGGTGAGCGCCGGTGGGGTGGCGCAATCATCTCGGCATCGATCTACGCCGAAGACAAAACGTAGGCGCAACGCACCAAACAAGCCGGCCATGAGCCGGTTTTTTATTACCTGGAGGAAAGCATGGGCGCAGCACAAAAGCTGGATATTCATGGCGCCAAGGGTGGCGAGAGCAAGCCAAACTCGCCTGTAGAGTCACCCGACAGTCTGCGCTCGACCAACGTAGCCAAAATCCTGATCGCCGTGGGCGAAGGTGAGTTCGACGGGACGCCAACCGCGCGCGACATTTTTCTCGACAACACGCCTATTCAGGATGCCAGCGGCAATTTCAATTTCACCAACGTCAAGTGGGACTGGCGACCGGGCTCCGTTGAGCAGACCTACATTCCAGGCATCCCATCTGTCGACAACGAAACCTCCCTGAATATTGAGTTGCGCAGCGGCACCCCGTGGGTCCAGTCGCTGACCAATCTTCAGCTGTCGGCAGCACGTATCCGCCTGGCTACGCCTCGACTGGCGAGCCAGGACGGTGAAGGCAACATCAACGGGTACACCATCCAATATGCGGTTGACGTAGCTACCGACGGTGGCGCCTATCAAGAAGTGCTTATCGGCGCGATGTCGGGCAAGACAACCACCCGCTACGAGCGATCACTGCCTATCAAGCTGCCTCCTGCAGCGAGTGGCTGGCTCATTCGCGTTCGGCGGATCACGCCAAACCAGAACACTGACAAGATAGCCGACTCCCTTTTCATTGCAGGTTACACGCAGGTCATCGACGAGAAGCTGCGCTACCCCAATACGGCGCTACTTTTCGTCGAGTTCGACGCCGAGCAGTTCACCAATATCCCGGCTGTCACGGTCAAGTGCAAGGCTCGGCGCTGGCAGGTGCCGAGCAACTATGACCCCGTTGCCCGCACGTACTCGGGCGCCTGGGACGGCACCATGAAGGAGGCCTGGACCAATAATCCGGCCTGGGTCACCTACGGAATTTGCACCCAGGACCGTTTCGGCCTGGGCCGCCGTATTAAGCCATGGATGGTGGACAAGTGGGAGTTGTACCGCATTGCGCAGTACTGCGATCAGTTGGTGCCAAATGGTGCTGATGGCGTTGAGCCGCGCTTCCTGTGCGACATGAACCTGCAGGGCAAGGCCGATGCTTGGTCACTGTTGCGCGACATCGCCGGTATTTACCGCGGCATGACGTATTGGGCGCAGGGCCAGCTGGTCATGCAGGCTGATATACCTCGGGCGCAGGACATTGACTACGTCTTCACCCGGTCCAACGTCATCGACGGCAAAATCTCGTACGGCAGCGCATCGGCGAAGACTCGCTTTACCCGCTGCCTGGTCAGCTACGACAACCCACTGAACAATTACGACACAGACGTCACAGTTTATTCAGACCTGCCGCTCCAGCGCCGCCTGGGCGACAAACCGACGGAAATCAGCGCCATCGGCTGCACTCGGGCATCCGAGGCCCAGCGCCGAGCTAAATGGCTGGTGCTGAGCAACAACCAAGACCGCACCATCAGTTTCAGGACCGGCATGGAAGGCCGAATCCCGCTGCCAGGCTTCATCATTCCCGTGGCTGACTCGCTTCTGGCTGGCCGGGAAATCGGTGGGCGCATCGCGGCGGCGGCGGGGAAGGTCATCAGCTTGGACCGCGACACTCTGGTCAAGGCCGGTGACCGGCTAGTTATCAACCTTCCCGGCGGGCGAGCGGAAGGGCGCACCGTGGAAAGCGTGAGCGGCCGCAACGTAACCGTGACCGTTGCCTACAGCGAGGCGCCGGCTGCACAGCTTCAGTGGGCAATCGACGCTGACGACCTGGCGATCCCTCTGTATCGAGTAATGCGGACCGCACGGACGCCTGAAGGCGACTACGACATCAGCGCCTTGCAATATGAGCCTGGCAAGTTCGCCAGCATCGACACAGGTGCGCGCCTGGAAGAGCGCCCGATCAGCGTGATACCGATCACCGTGGTTCCGGCACCGGCCAGCGTCACCCTGACATCAAGCTACGCCGTGAATCAGGGCATCGCGATCAGCACCATGAACATCTCGTGGCCAGCCGTCACCGGCGCCGTCGCGTACGACGTGGAGTGGCGTAAGGACAGCGGCAACTGGATCAAGGTGCAGCGCACTGGTTCGACCAGCGTCGATGTCACCGGCATCTATTCGGGCGCCTACCTGGCTCGGGTGCGCGCGGTGAGTGCCTTTGAAATTTCCTCAGTCTGGAAGAGTTCGAACCTCACCAACCTGCAAGGCAAAACTGGCCTGCCGCCGGCGGTGTCGTTCCTGCGCACCACCAGCCTGGTATACGGCATAGGTATTCAGTGGGGGTTCCCGCCGGGCGCCGAAGACACTCAGAGAACCGAACTGTGGTACAGCCAGTCACCTGACCTCACAACTGCGATAAAGCTGAGCGACTTCAGCTACCCGCAGGCCAAGCACGAGATGCAAAACATCCTCGCGGGTGGGAGCCTTTATTTCTGGGCTCGTCTCGTGGACCGCACCGGCAACGTCGGGCCGTTCTGGCCGATCCCTGGCGCAGTGAATGGCCGTGCTAGCTCTGATCAGACCGAGTACGACAAGTACTTCGCCGAGAAGATCGGCAAGGGGGCGCTGTACCAGAGCCTGCGTGCGGAGATCGATCTGATCACTGGCGACGGCCCCGGCTCGGTCAATGACCGATTGGATAAGGCCAAGCAGGAGTTGGAAGAACTTATATCTGAAGTGGTCGACGCTCTGGAATACGTGCCGAGCAAAACCTACGTCAAGGGCGATATGGTTCGCGTGGTTCAGCAGCTATTCCAGGCGACAACCGCAGTCCCTGTCAATACGACGCCGCCTAACACCAAATACTGGTTCAACTTGGGCACCATCGCCGAAACCAATGCAGCTATGGCCTTGGAGATCAGCAAGAACAAGGCAGCTATCGAGGACGTGGACGGGAAGGTCACGGCCACCGCCGAGCGCCTGGACGGGGTGTACGCGCTTGTGAAGTCCGACTCAGCAGGCTCAGAGGAGGGGAGCGCTGGCGACAGCACTTCCTCCGCGGGAGCATGGTCTTTGATGTCTGTGATCGCAGAGCGTGATTTTGCGCAATCTGTACGCACAGACATTGTTGAGGCCAATGTCGCGAATAACGCGGCGAGCATTCTGGATGTGTCTAGGGCAGCGGCTACGGCTACGACCGCAGTCGCAGAGCGAGTAACGACGCTAGGAGCAAAGGTCGACAGCAACGAAGCTGCGTTCAAATCCACAACAACCACGCTTGCCGCCACGGATCAGGCGCTTAGCGAGAGGATCGACACCGTGCAGGCTAGCTCGGGGCGAAATACAGCGGCCATTCAGGAGACGAACCAGGTTGTCGCCACCACCAATGGAAAGGTGTCGGCAATGGTCACTCTCAAGGCTCAGACAATAGTGGGCGGTAAGACGGTAACTTCCGGGTTTGCGTTTGGATCGGATGGAGAGCAGTCGGAGTTCCTCATATTCGCGCAGCGATTCGCGGTGGTCGATGAGGTAAGCGGTCAGTTGGTGCCGATGTTCGTGGTACAAAACAATCAGGTCGTCCTCAACCAAGCAATTATCAGCAAGGCGTTCATTCAGGAAATCATCTTGGGAATGACGCTGCGCTCGGAGTCCGTCGACTCCATAGGGCGACCACTGCTTGAAATCAACGTCAAGTCTGGGACATTCACGCTGCGCAGCGCCGGCACCGGTGGCTCCACGCTCCTCAATAACGACGGTCTCACGGTCTTCGATGCGAGTGGCGCTGATCGTGTCATGGTGGGGAGGCTTTTGCTATGACTTATGGCATGCGTGTAAAGGGGAGCGATGGACAGGTCCAGCTCGACGATAGCGCGCTCACTTGTCGAATTGTTTACGCCGAAACTGTAAGCCCCAATACCTGGGCTCCGGGCACTTCATATATCGACGTGCCCATTGCTGACATTACGCCCCAGAACTCTGTTGCCTTCTGTGTCCCCCTTGGACCAATAAACTACAACAGTGATCGTCAGCTTGAGCCTGAAGTGATAAATGGCGCTGCTCGGGTATGGAGGCGCATGAAAGGATATACGACAACAGCAAGTTGGATTTCATTGACGGCAATGACCTTAGTGGTAGTGAGGTTCAAATAAATGGCAGATTCCTACGGACTAATGTTTAAGGGGGCAGTCGATAACAGGGTGATTATCGATTCTGAGCGAACAAGGCTTTCTGTTATATGCAAGGGGAGATACAACAATAACTCTGGACTATTTGCAATAACCTCGTTTCCATTCACCATCACGTCGATCTTGCCGCCCTTTGTTTTCATTCGGCCAGATCCTGTATCGGGCCAAATAGGCATGTCTCGCGCCGAAGTTCTCGGAAGCGCTGGCGCATGGACGGGGTTTCAGATTAGGGCTTACGACAACTCAAGTGTACGGCCCAATGGTCAATATTTCGCGGCTGGGTTTGGTGCTGAAATCCTGAGCGATTACGGAATAAGGCTTCGAGATGGTTCCAGAAAGATTATTTTCGACACAGGCACGCCCACAGCGCTTTTCTCAAACTCAAATTCTACTTGGACTTTCACGGGGAGCGGCTCAACGGCTCAGGGTCAGAGTATTAACTTCTTCTCATCTCCTTTTGTCCTTTCAGATAATGAATACGTGCTTATAAATACAATGAGCATGCCTGTAACTAGGTCGCTTCAACAACAAAGCGACCTTCAGTTTATTTGGGATTACCCGAATAAGCGCATGATTGCGGCCGTTATTTACATTCCAGGATACAACACGACCTCTTTAGGTATATCGACGATGACCGCCAAGATGGTGGTATAGGGAGAACTTATGGCTAGGCAAGAAATTATCCTCGGTACTCCGCCACAAGGTCTAGGTGGTGATCCACCTCGGACTGCGAGCACGAAGATCAACGCTATGTCGACGGAGCTTTATGCGGCCCTCGGCGGAACGGGTGGAACTCTCCCTTCCGCCTTACCAGTTGCTAAGGGTGGCACTGGCGTGACTGACGGCCGCGCTATATTCGCGGAGGTAGGCGTTCGGGAAGCATCAGGCCGGTACAACATCCAAGGTTTGTATATGGGCTGGAATGCTGCCGGGCAGGGCGAGGGCCACTTCATTGTAAACAGAGGCAATGGTAACGGTGGCTTCTCTTGGCGCTCAGTAAATGCTGGCAATACCGCCGGTGGCCCAGCCATGACCTACTCTTATGATGGGATATTGGGCGTTACCACTGTATCCGCATCGGGCGTGGCAGTAGGTACGCTGGCTGTATGGAACGAGGTTTCAGTAGAGCTTCCGGTTCGTGGAATTCGTTGCCGCACTGGCGTGAGCGGGGCCTATACAGCCCAGTCCTATAATTTCAACTGGACTGGCTCCAACGTTGACGTGTACATCGGCGCAACGTACGTGGGCACCATGACACTGTTCGGCTCTGACTACCGCTTCAAGAAATACATCAAGGACGCGCCCGAGGCATCTTACCTGGACCGCATCGACGCTTACCGAATCGTCACCTACCAGCGCAAAAATTTCGGCGATGTTTTCAAAGGAGATAACGTCGTTTACCAAGGGCTGATCGCGCACGAGGCGCAGGAAGTCAATCCGCTTGCCGTTACCGGCGAAAAAGATGGCCTTGGCGACGATGGACAACCCCGCGTTCAGCAACTCGAACCGATGGCGCTGATCACGGACTTGATGGGAGCCGTAAAAGAATTGCGCGCAGAGCTCGCTGCGTTGAAGGCTGCACAGGCTTAAGCAGAGCCCGCCCACCCCAAACAAGCACACCGATACCGCCTTGAGCGGTTTTTTTTCGTCTGGAGAAAAGCTATGCCCATCACTGAGCAGCAGTTGCTGCAGATCCTCCCGAACGCCGGCCGCCAAGCCGGCGTTTTCGTTCCTGTGCTGAACACGGCTATGGGCCGCTATGGCATTGTCGGCAAGCTGCGCGTGGCCGCATTCATCGCCCAGGTCGGGCATGAGTCGGGGCAACTGCGCTACGTGCGCGAGATCTGGGGGCCCACAATCCAGCAGGCCGGCTATGAAGTTCGCGCCGATCTGGGCAACACCGTAAAGGGGGACGGTTCGAAGTACCGTGGCCGCGGCCTGATCCAGATCACAGGCCGGGCCAACTATGCTGCGTGCGGTGAAGCGATGGGTCTGGATCTGATCAACGAGCCCGAACTGCTCGAGCTGCCCCAGCACGCGGCGATGTCTGCGGCCTGGTTCTGGTCCACCAAGGGGCTCAACACGTTGGCGGATCAGGGTGAGTTCACGAAGATCACCCGCCGCATTAACGGTGGGCTCAACGGCCTGGAAGATCGCCTGCAATTGTGGGAGCGGGCGAAGAAGGTGCTGGCGTGACGCCGGTGCAGAAGCTGGCGAGCCTGGTGCTGCTGATCTTGGCGCTGATGGCCGGCGCCGCGGGCGTGACCTGGCAGGTGCAGGACTGGCGCATGGGAGAGAAGCTCGCCGAGCAGGCCGGCCTGCACAAGGATGATTTGGCAACGATCAGCAATGCCGCCGCCGCCCAGGCCCGCGCCGAGCAGGACAAGCGCCTGGCCACCGAGCAGCAACTCGCTGCCTCCGATCAACAACACACCAAGGAATTATCCGATGCCCAGCGCAACCAGGCTCTCCTGCGTGACCGTCTTGCTACTGCTGATGTGCGGATGTCAGTCCTCCTCAAGGATCCAGCCAGTGGCTGCAACGTGCCTGCCGCCGCCGGCGCCTTCAGCGTGGTTCATGCAGCCCGTCGAGCCCAACTTGACCCAGCGCATGCTCAAAGAATTGTCACCATCACTGATGACGGAGACAAGGCAGTGATCGCGCTACTAGCTTGTCAGTCATATGTCAACGCTGTGACACGCTAGTTAATGGACTCGATACCGGAATCGAAGGGGGACTCTGAAACCGACCTATGCACGATGGGAAAAACTTAAACTATCAAAAACGATTGATGTCATTAGGACATCGACCATCAGATCTCCATCGGGACCGGCTACCAGTGCCTAATCAATCGAAAGACCTTCATACGCGCGTGGATAACGCTGAGACTGGAGACATTACGTCCCCAGGAAAAAATATTTTCTTCGCTGCAGTCGGAACGACACGGATGCCCATGATCGTTACCGATCCTAACCTTCCCGACAACCCGATCATTTTTGCGAATGAAGCTTTTTTAGAGATGACTGGATATCAAGCTGATGAAATCTTCGGGAAAAATTGCCGATTCCTCCAAGGATTGGACACTGACGCCGAAACTGTCCTTGAAATTAAACGTGCGATTTCTGACGAAGACGATGTTTCTGTTGAGATCCTGAATTATCGCAAGGACGGCTCAACCTTCTGGAATGCATTATTCATATCGCCCGTATACAACGATGCTGGGACTTTGATGTACTTTTTTGCATCCCAGCTCGACGTCAGTCGACGTCGGGATGCAGAGGACGCTCTTCGTCAAGCTCATAAGATGGAAGCTCTAGGTCAATTAACTGGAGGGATAGCTCACGACTTCAATAATTTGCTACAGGTAATTGGTGGATACGTAGAAATGATCGAGAGAGGAATTAAGCGTCCTACGCTCGATGTACACAGAGTTTCAAAAAGCTTAGAAATGACAAAAAATGCCGTTGAGAGAGCTTCTACACTAACCCAACAGTTACTTGCTTTCTCACGAAAGCAAAAGCTGCAAGGTAGAGTTGTTAATCTGAACAATTTTGTACGGTTTTCCAAGTCGACTGCGGATCGTTTGATGGGGATTGGCTATGAGTTCAACACAGACTTGGAAAGTGTCTTGTGGAATTGCCGCATAGATCCTGTTCAGGCTGAGCTCTCAATTCTGAATATTATTGTTAATGCAAGAGATGCACTTTTAGGCAGAAATCTTCCCGCTATCTCTATCGAGACAAGAAATGTTGAGGTTCGCGACCTCTCGGTAATGTCACACGATGGGTTGATGCCAGGACGTTATGTTTCATTCGCTGTGACCGACAATGGCTGCGGCATGCCTCCGAGTGTACTCGCTAGAGTAATGGATCCATTTTTCACTACAAAGGATGAAGGGAAGGGTACAGGCTTAGGGTTGTCCATGGTATATGGATTTGCAAAACAGTCCGGTGGCGTTGTGAGAATTTATTCTGAAGAAAACCTTGGAACAACCTTACGACTCTACTTTCCAGCAGATGATGCCGAAGAAAGCACTTTTGAAGATGTCAAGATTTCCGAGGCTAAATCTGGGAGCGAGCGAATTTTGATAGTCGAGGACAGGCCCGACGTCGCGGAGCTTGCACGTATGACGCTCGAGGATTACGGATATATTACCGTAGTCACTTCAGGGGCTGCCGAAGCTCTAGAAGTATTGAGCGATGATTCTAAGTTTGACTTGTTATATTCTGACGTGATTATGCCTGGTGGCATGAATGGGGTGATGCTTGCTCGTGAGGTAAAAAAGCTTTATCCGGATATGAAAATTCTGCTTACCACTGGATATGCGGAAAGCGCTATTGAACGTACTGATATAGGTGGGGCTGAATTTGAAGTGTTGTCCAAGCCTTGTCTTCCTAATGTCTTGGCTAAGCGTATTAGGTACGTTCTTGATGGGCCCAATGGAGTTAGTTGAAAACGATAGCGCTTTGAATATTTTAATGGTCTGATCTAATGCCGTCGAGGATTGTTCAGTTCTGAATAGGTGCTAATACGGGCTTGTTGGGCTAAAAAGCAGTTAATATTATTGTCGTTTAGGCGTTAACCGTTGAGTGGGAATGAAACGGAAAATTCAGAGCCGGCTGGCAAATTTTTATAACTTAGATGTCCTTTGATGTCTTGAACAAAAGATTCAATGAGCTTTGCACCTAGCCTATTTGGTTTGTTTGATAGCTTACCTTCTGGTAAGCCTTTCCCGTTGTCGGACACTTTAATTGTGGCGATGTTTTTTTCTCTTGTTAGGCTGACATATATCCTTCCGTTTTTTTGTTCGTCGTGAAATGCGTGTTTTATCGCATTTAGAATCAGTTCTATCATTAGAAGTGCAAGGGAAGCGCACATTTCTGATGAGGTTGTTATGCTTTCTGAGTGGTCCATCGCTAATTTGATATTGTTGTCTTCGATAAATACCTGGCCGAAAATTTCAATTATTTCACTCAAGAACGCAGTAACATCAAGTTCTGCTTGAAGACTTTGAGAAATGGCGAACAGTTTTTGATGCACAAGAGACATACTTCGGAGGCGCTCGAGTGCGTCTGTAGTGATTTTTCTTGCTGTAGGCTCATTGATGGCGCGAATCTTTACTGACAAAATGCCTTCTAAAATTTGAAATGTGTTCATCACCCTGTGACTGACTTCTCTAGTGGCGAGTTCGCTTCTTCGTAATTCATCGATAGTCGATTGTAGAGTACTATCCGCAACTGAGCGCTCAATCAGTATGCCGGTCGTACTTGCTAGTAACTCTATAATCTCCATGTCAGATGGTGTGGGTAGACGGTTATCCCGATGATAAACAGCATACGTGCCCACGATGATTCCGCGGGAGTCTGTTATTGGCTTTGACCAGCAAGCTGCAATACCATGTTCGATTGCGAGCTTCAAGAAAGGTGCCCACAATTGGTCGCTCGCCACGTCTCCAACGATAACCATGTCACCTGAATAGGCCGCGGTTCCGCAAGATGGTGAGTGTGGACCTATTTCAAATCCTTCAATCGCCTCAATATACCCTGCATCGAGGCCTGACGATGCTCCGTAACGGAGTGTTTTGCTGTCAGAATCTACTAGAAATACGGCTGATCGCCCTCTGAGATGTACACCTCCTAAAGCGGCGATTATCTTCAGCAGATCGCTCAGTGGAGCCCTAGACATTGCCATTTCGAGGACCTGCCGTTGGGCCAGCAGAAGGCTACGCCAGTCTGGTAAAGAAGGTGTCGATGAGCAGTCGATAACAGAGCTAATAGCTTTCTCCAAGTGCCGCAATCTGAA
Source organism: Pseudomonas sp. HT11 (assembly GCF_044875395.1). NCBI lineage: Bacteria > Pseudomonadati > Pseudomonadota > Gammaproteobacteria > Pseudomonadales > Pseudomonadaceae > Pseudomonas > Pseudomonas sp. HT11. The sequence goes on from NZ_CP173217.1 coordinate 2,230,000, forward strand.
TTTTCACGTTAAAAGATCACTTTGACGAACCCGCAAAATTATTCAAGTTGCAGGGCAAACGCCAAAAACCGCAGCAGGTTACACGTCATTCCTAGGCCTGTGAACAATCCAACCTAAAGGTAGGTGCTAACTGGGCCCCTATCAAGGCGTCAACCTAACGGTCACAGTTAACCATTAGCTTTGGCCGCCGATCGAAAGCTGGTTGAGAAGTTTCACTGCTCTCAATCAGAGAGGTCTACTGTATATTCAAACAGTATCGGCGCAACGAAGCGATGAATTTAAAAATTTTGGGCAAAATCGCAGAAGGCGGCCTCAAATTGCCGCTCTGTTCATTTCGTGTGCCGGCCGGCTTCCCATCGCCCGCGGCTGATCACTTCGGACAGCATATTTCGCTGGGTGAGGTGCTGAACATCAGGGCACCTCACGTTTACCTAGTGATGATCACCGGGGAGAGCATGCAAGGGTTCGGGATTTTTGAAGGTGATCTGGCAATGGTAGATCGCTCAATAGAGCCCGTCCACGGGCACATAGTAGTAGCGCTGCTGAACAACGATCCCATGTGCAAGCGCCTCTGCAAGCGCGGCAAGGAAGTGATCCTGCTATCTGAAAACCCTAAGTACCCGGCGCGCTATGTCCTGGATGGGGACGAGCTGTCGATCTGGGGCGTGATCACCAGCACCGTGCACAGCCATGTCTGAGTCGGCACCTATCTTTGTGTTGATCGGCTGCAACAGCTTTTACGCAAGCTGGGAGCGTGTATTCCGCCCCGACTTGGCGAAGGTGCCCATCGTAACAGTGGCTGGAACCACATCTTCCAACAGTGAAGGGAGTAGGTTTGAGTTTGGCATTTGCGTTTCTCTGGTGGAGTAAACAGCTTAGCAACCGGTCTTATTTGGGAGGGTCGTGTTCGGTCGGCAGGACGCCGGGGAAGGGGGCACTACTGTAGGAATATCCAACGCTAAGTTGTTGATTTTTATAGAGCGTATTGGCTGTTATGGATGCACGGAAAAATGGTATGTTTTCCTTGTGTGTCAAAGACTTACATCTGTTTCGGGGTCACCATTGACATGGTGGGGCGCGATCAGCCAGGGAGCGGCTTTTTTCTAGTGCCGTTGCAATATGGATACGCTGTGCAGCCATAAAATGCGCGTCCCGCATACGGCCCTCTTTTGGCCGTGCGGGTTTTCATAGCGCTGCCACATGATGGGCAGAGGCCTAACTTTTCCCATTCAGTGCTGGGTGGCTTTTCCGGATTTACTCTATCCACCCGCAGTGGCGGGTTGACCGTACTAGGCGCTGATATGGGAGAGGGCGTAGAGGGCGTTTTGTTCCGTCCAAATATTTTGCCGTAGAGCCAAAAGCAGCTAAAGACTCCGCCAATAAGTATTAGAAATCCAAATCCGCCTGCGTCGCCTCCACGACCACCTCTTCCACCTCGACCGCCCCGGCCTCCACCTCTTGCGAGGGTTGCTTCACTCACCATACCGGTGGCGAGGAGCAGCAGCATCCGACGAGAAATATCCTTATGGTTCATGGGTAAGCATCCTGCTAATTGTTGGCTAGAGCTAAAGGTAACAGGCCCGGCTTCAACGATCACTGTTCGTGCGCAAAACTCCCTCTGAAAGCCCAGTGTTTCCTTTTGCATGATCACAGAAAATCGGATGTTTGGCTGAACAGTAACTGGGTTTTTATGCTTTTAAAACAACAGGTTAGGTAGCTACAGTGCCCATCATGGAGTGCTAGGGGTTTGGCGTCACAAGGTCTGCCCACTCCTGCATCATGGATTTGCGCTGCTCCAGGTATGCTGCGTGGTTGTACACGTCACGAATGAAGCTACTGTCGGCGTGCGCAAGCTGGCGCTCAATCCAATCCCGGTTATATCCGCGCCCGTTCATCTCAGTGGAGAACAGGTGGCGGAATCCGTGGGGTGATTGTTTGCCCGTCAACCCGCACAGATCCATGACGTTGTTGGCGTAGTTGGTTCCGATCGGTGCTGTAGGGTCGCTGCGATTAGTGAAGACATACCTAAGCCCGCCGGTTATGGGTAGCATGTCTTTCAGCAACTCGACGGCCTGGGTTGGCAGCGGTACCGCGTGCTCGCGCCGCGCCTTCATCTTCGCCGCCGGCGTTGTCCAGATCGCGGCATCAAGATCGATTTCAGACCATTCTGCGTGCCTGACCTCGCCAGGGCGTGAGGCCGTGTAGATCATCAGCATAATTGCCGATCGTAACTGGTGGCCGGACACGCACTGTTGAATGGTGGCGATAGTCTTGGGTAGTTCGCTGAAAGGCAAGAATGGATGCGGTCGATTCTGGGCGCCTCTCTCGGTAACGGCGTGCATCTCAGCCGTAGGGTTCGATTCGATGAGTCCGGTGGCGATCGCATAGCTGAACACTTGGCCCATCCTCTGCCGGACTTTTACCGCCGTGACTATTGACCCGCGCTTTTCTATACGCCGTATCAGACCGATCACGTCTGCGCGCTTGATGGTGTCGATCTGACGCCCACCAAATGTTGGAAGTACGTCCAGCTCCATCAAGTTGCTGATGATGCGATAGGTGCCCGGCGATATGCTGACTTTCCTGAATGCCAGCCACTCGTCATACACTCGGCGGAAAGTTCGCCCGCCAGCCTCAATCAGTCCTGCCTTCTTCTCCTTCCTCGATTCGCGCGGATCCACACCCCTCGCAATATCTTCCCGCGCCTCGTCTCTTCGAGAGCGCGCGTCCTTCAGGCCCGTTTCCGGGTATGTTCCAAAAGAAATCCTTGCCTGTTTTCCAAGCCATGTGAAGCGGAAGTGCCAGCTTTTTATCCCGCTATTTGCGACGTAAAGCGAAAGACCCAAAGAATCGGGGAGGGTGTACGCCTTTTCCTTAGGCTTGGCCTGTCTGGCTGCTGTGTCCGTGAGTGCCACTAGTACATCCTCTCAAAATTATTTCTGATGTACTGGATGATGTACTAACTAAATGGCAATGGGAAGGTATCGCGTGGTACGCGGTGATACTGAAATGCTTTTGTTTGTTGGGTAGTTCGGAGGGAGTTGGGAAGGGACGGTTTCAGGCGGGAGGCTACCGTGGAATCTTTGAAGATTTCCACAGTATTTTCAGCTCGGTCAGGTATCTGGCAGGCGGCGAGTTTAACAGCTTGATCCTTCGCCGCGCATACCGCTTGGTCATAGCGCCAGCAAGTGCTCGCCCAATGTGCCGTTATCCGCCAGGTCGAGGAACTCATCGCCTAACCGTCGGCTCTCGCTCATTGCGGTTTGCCAGTACTTGTTGCGGCTCGGGTCATCGCCCATGAAGCGCTTGAAGTCGCTGCGGTCTGGCAGTTTGCCGTGGGGCAGGCGGGCGAGGTAGTCCCTGGACGGAGCCAGCAGCAACACATCCTGCAAACCCTGTTGATTACTGCGCCGCCACGGCAGGCCCTTGTCGAACCAACCGGGGATGACCCGGTCGGTGAAGTGCGGGTACAGCACGATGTCATCGCCGTGGTAGGGCAGGTCGAGGTGATAGTCGAGCAGGCCGCCATCGCGGTAAGTGCCGGCGCCCGCGCCGGGCAGGTCGCGTACGCCTTGCATCACCATGGGGATCGAGCCGGACGCCAGCAGCGCCTGGCGCAAGTTGCGCAGGTCCAGGTCGAGGAAACGCGACGGGAAGTCCTTCAGCGGATGCACCGGCGGCGCCTGGCGCGGGTCGTGGATGATCAGCCGTTCGAAGTGCCGCGCCAGCCGCGCACGGCCGCGCAGGTTGTCGGCAATAACCGACGACAGGCCCAGACCGAGCCGACCGCGATGGTCATCGGCGAGCAGGCCGTGGCTTTTGACCACCATGATGTTCAGGCGATAGTCGGGGTTGTCCAGCACCCGTGCGTCGCGGCCTGCGAGCAGGTCATCGAGCATGCGCTGGCAGCTGCGGCTGACCTCGGCCATGGTCACGCCCTTGGCAAAGCGTTGTTCGTTGTACAGGCGGCCGAGGTCGAGCAGGCCTTGCACCGGGTCGGGCAGGCAGGCGCTGGCAAACCGCCAGGAGCCGATGGAGGCGCCGATCAGCGCACGCTCGCGTGGCGCGCGCGGCAGCCAGTCGCCGAACAAGGCCAGGTCCAGGCCCTGGATGCCCAGTGCCTTGGGGCCGCCGGCCGCGCCGGGCAGGATACCGACGTCCGCAGGTTTGAGGCCTTGTTCGCGAATGCGCGCAAAGGCGCGTTTACCGGCCTTGAGCGTCAACGCGGGGAATTTGATGTGGATGGCTGTCATACCAGTCTCTTTTCAAGCGAGCGGGGCAGTATAGGAAAACTCGCGGGTGATGGGTAAAGAGGACGATTGAAAAATGCCATGGTGGCAATTCAGTTTCAGTTAAGTTGCAGCGGGTACGTTGGCCTGCGTAGGAAAAACATCCTGAAACGGAGATTTGCCATGAAGCGCCTCACAGCGCTGGTCGCCGCCGGTATCATCGCCTGCACCTCGGCGCAGGCCCGGGCAGTGGACCCTGACAAGCCACTGACAGTGCCCGGCACTGTTACAATTGTCGCCTTTGATCAGCTGGAAGCCACGGCCCTGGCACTGCACCCGGGTTCGACCCTGCTGGACACCGACCTGGACGAGGCCTACGGCAAGTACTTGTACCAAGTCGAACTGGAAGATGCCGACGGCATCGAGTGGGAAGTCGAATTGGACGCGCTCAGCGGGCACGTGCTCAAGAATCATCAGGAAACGTAATGAAGGTATATCGACGCGCCAGCGGTTTGATGGTGCTGGTGCTCCTGGCTTTTTGTTCCAGCCTGGCGGCCCGCGACCTCAACCAGGATGAAGCCTTGGCTCTGCGCCAGCAGGGCGTGATCCTGCCGCTGGAGCAACTGTTGCAACAGGCCATGTCGCGCTACCCCGGCTCTCGGTTGCTGGAAGCCGAGCTTGAAAAAAAACACGGCCAATATGCTTATGAGGTGGAGCTGGTGACCACCGAAGGCGTGGTGCGCGAGATCAAGCTGGATGCCACCACCGGCGTGCTGCTCAAAGATAAGGAAGACGACTGATGCGCCTGCTTCTGGTGGAAGACAACGTTCCCCTGGCCGATGAGCTGCTGGCCGGCCTGCAGCGCCAGGGCTATGCCGTCGACTGGCTGGCCGATGGTCGCGATGCCGCCTATCAGGGCCGCAGCGAGCCCTATGACCTGATCATTCTCGACCTGGGCTTGCCCGGCCTGCCGGGGTTGGACGTGTTGGCGCAATGGCGCGCAGCCGCCCTGGCCACGCCAGTGCTGGTTCTCACCGCGCGCGACTCCTGGGCCGAACGCATCGAGGGGCTCAAGGCCGGTGCCGACGATTACCTGAGCAAACCCTTTCACCCCGAAGAACTGCACTTGCGTGTCCAGGCGTTGTTGCGCCGCTCCCATGGCCACGCCAACCAGCCCACCTTGCAAGCCGCGGGGTTGCACCTGGATGAAGGCCGCCAGTGTGTACTGCGCGACGGCGAAGAAATCCAGCTGACCGCCGCTGAATTCCGCCTGCTGCGCTACTTCATGCTGCACCCGGAACAAATCCTGTCGAAAAGCCACTTGGCCGAGCATCTTTATGACGGCGAGACCGAGCGCGACTCCAACGTGCTGGAAGTTCACGTCAACCACCTGCGTCGCAAGCTGGGCCGTAGCGTGATTGAGACCCGGCGCGGCCAGGGTTACCGCTTTGGCGCCAGCCCTGCATGAGGTCGATTCAGCGGCGCCTGAGCCTGGGGCTGATCAGCGTGATGGTGGTCGTCGGCGTGGTATTGGCGCAAACCAGCCTGTGGTTGTTCGAGGCCGGCTTGCAGCGCTACCTGGAAGCGGGTTTGCGCAACGACAGCGAAAACCTGCTGGTGGCGCTGGTGCGCGGGCCGAACGGTGTGCAACTGGATGAACAACGTTTGTCGCCGGCCTATCAGCGGCCGTTTTCCGGGCATTATTTCCGTATCGATTTTGCCGACATTCACTGGCGTTCCCGTTCGTTGTGGGATCAGGAGTTGCCCCGGCTGCCGGAAGCCGGGCTCAAGGGCAACCTGCAGCTGGGCCCGGAAGGCCAGCAACTGCTGGTGTTGCGCGCGGACTACAAGCGTTTTGGCCAGTCGATTTCCATCAGCGTGGCCCAGGACTACACGCCAGTGCGGGAAAGTTTCCGTCTGATGCGTCAGATCGGCCTGGTGATGGGCCTTGCGGCATTGCTGCTGGTGCTGGTCCTGCAACGGGTCACGGTGCGCCGCGCCTTGCGCCCGCTGGAAACCGCCCGCGAACAGATCGCTCAACTGCAACAAGGCCAGCGCTCACAGCTCGACACTCAAGTGCCGCTGGAACTGGAACCACTGGTGGCGCAGATCAACCACCTGCTGGCTCACACCGAAGACAGCCTCAAGCGCTCGCGCAACGCGTTGGGCAACTTGGGGCATGCGCTGAAAACACCGTTGGCCGTGCTTTTAAGCGTGGCTTCCAGTGAACAGCTCAAGGCCCATCCCGAACTGGGCAAGCTCTTGCGCGAACAGCTGGAGCAAGTGCAGCAACGCCTGAATCGCGAACTCAACCGCGCACGCCTTGCCGGTGAAACCTTGCCGGGTGCCTTGTTCGACTGCGAAAAGGAACTGCCGGGCCTGCTCGCCACATTGAACATGATCCACGGTGAACACCTGGACTTGAGTTACCACGTCACGCCCGGCCTGCAATTGCCTTGGGACCGCGAAGACCTGCTGGAACTGCTCGGCAACCTGCTGGACAACGCCTGCAAATGGGCGGATGCGGAAATACGCTTGAGCATCAGCGAAACGCCGCACAGCTATTTGCTGGCCGTTGAAGATGACGGGCCGGGCATTCCGCAGAGTCAGCGCGACCAAGTGTTCAGCCGGGGCACGCGCCTGGATGAGCAGATCGACGGCCATGGCCTGGGGCTGGGGATTGTGCGCGATATCGTCGAGGTGTGGGGCGGGGTGTTGCAGTTGCAGGAGAGTGAGTTGGGTGGCTTGAAAGTGCTGATCGAATTGCCCAAGCGCCAGGCCTGATACACCACAAAATATAAAAATGTGGGAGCGGGTTTGCTCGCGAAAGCGGAGTGTCAGCCGACAAATTCGGCAACTGACACACTGCATTCGCGAGCAAGCCCGCTCCCACATTTGGATCTCCACAAGGGTCAAGATTTGTGCAGGTCAGTTACACCCGAAACTGATCCATCAACCCCTGCTGCTGATTCGCCAGGCTGTTCAGCGCTTGGCTCACTCGCGCCGATTCATTTGCCTGCTCCGACAGCGACTCGGTCACATCCCGGATCGTCGCCACGTTGCTGTTGATCTCCTCGGCCACCGCGCTTTGCTCTTCGGCGGCGCTGGCGATTTGCAGGTTCATGTCGCTGATCACCGTGACGGCCTCGCCAATCTGGCGCAGCGCGGTGACCGCCTGGCCGACCTGCTCGACACTGCCCTGGGCCTGGCGATAGCTGTTGCCCATGGAGCCGACCACATCGGTGGTGCCGTTTTGCAGCAGTTCGATCACCACACGGGTTTCTTCCACCGATTCCTGGGTGCGCCGTGCCAGGTTGCGTACTTCGTCGGCGACCACGGCAAATCCACGGCCGGCCTCACCCGCGCGGGCGGCTTCGATGGCGGCGTTAAGTGCCAGCAGGTTGGTTTGCTCGGCAATGCCTCGAATCACTTCCAGCACCGAACCGATTTTCTCGCTATTGGCCGCCAAGCCTTCGACCTGAGCCATGGCGGTGCTCATGTCCGCCGCCAGGTGCCCGATGTTGGTGGTGGTGCGGTCGATCACGGTCAAGCCCTCGCGGGTGGCCTGGTCGGCGTCGCGCGCGGCTTGGGCGGCTTGGGCGGCGCTGCGGGCCACGTCCTGGGCGGTGGCGCTCATTTCGTGGGAGGCGGTGGCCACCTGATCCACCTGGCGGTATTGCTGTTCCATTCCGGCGCTGGTCTCAGTGGCAATTGCGGCGGACTGGTCGGCCGTGCCGCGGGCGTCCTGCACTGAGCGTTTGACCTGGGCAATGATCGGTTGCAGTTTGTCGAGGAAGCGGTTGAACCAGCCGGCCAGTTGGCCCAGTTCATCCTGCTTGTCGTAGGCCAGGCGACGGGTCAGGTCGCCTTCGCCGCTGGCGATGTCTTCCAGCATGCGCGCCACGCCAAGGATCGGCCGGGTCACGCTGCGCGCCATCAGCCACACCAGTACCAGGCCGACCACGGCGGCGAGCAGGCCCAGGCTCAGTTCCAGCAGGGTGCCGCGGGTGTTGTCGGCATCCAGTTGCGCCTTGAGCGCTTCGGCGGGGCCCACCAGGACTTTTTCCGGCACATCCAGCAACACACCCCATGGCTTGCCGCCGGGAATCGGTGCGAACGGCGCCAATACCTTGAGTTGATGGTTGTTGCGCACGCTGCGGATTTGCGTGCTGGCCGCCAGCGCGTTGATCAATTGCGCGCCGCTGGCCGTGTCGACTTTATCCAGGCGCTGGCTGAGTTTGCTCGCATCCGGGCTGTAGCCGGCGAGCAAACCGGTGGGGCTGAGGATGCTGACTTGCGTCTGGCCGTCATACAGCTTCTGGCTGGCCTGCTGGCTCACGGCCTGCAGGCTGTTGAGGTTGATGTCCACCGACAGCGAGGCGATGACTTTGCCGTTGACCATCAGCGGAAACACGATGCTGGTCATCAGCACGTTTTGCCCGTCGATCACATAAAAGTACGGCTCGATCACGCAAGGTTTCAGGGTGGTGCGCGGGCAGGTGAACCAGGCGTTGGCTTTCTCGCCGCTGGGGCCGACGCTGGTGTCGGACATGTCGCTTTCGGGCAGTGACATGGAGGTCAATTTGCCTGGCGTCGGTTGCGACCAGTACAGGGCAAAACGGCCTTTGTCATTGCTGCCCAGTTCCGCCTGATTGGCGAACAGCTCATCCTTGCCGTCCAGCGCATTGGCTTCAAACACCAGCGACAACCCGAGCAGGTCCGGGTTGGCCTGCAGCGCGGCCTTGACCTGGCGGGTCAGGTCTTCGCGGGTGTCGAAGGCGTCGAGGAAGCGTTTTTCCGCCTGTTCGCGCAAAAACAGTACCTGACGGGCAAAACCATGGCCGTACTGGTAGGCGTCCATGAATTGCTGGCGAATGCCCAGCGCCTGCACTTCACCCTGGGCCTCGATGCGCGCCTGGGCGGACTCGTCGAGCATCTGCATGCTCGAGGCTTTGACCTGCTGCGAGCTGTGCTCCATGCGATACAGCGACAGACCCACCAGCAGGGTCACGATCCCCAGCAGGCAAAGGCCGGCGAGCAGGGTGATTTTCCATTGAATGGACAGCTGTCTGAGGAACATCGAGGAGCATCCTTAACCTGAAAACACAGAGAGCCTCTGTATCGGCCGCTTTTGATGCTTCTTTATTATTTAAACGTTCAATTGAGCGCTGAAAACGACGCCGTTTTTTGACATGCGCGCCCGCCTGCTGCAAAGTGCGCGCCCTCTAATAAGACCTCTTCAAGCCTGCACGCTGGCAGCCAACCCCATGGCCGCCCGGGCGCGGGCATGCCTGTTTTTTATGTTTCTGTCTTGAGGTAATCATGATTAACGCAGTCATCGCCGCGGTCGGCACCATGCTGGTGCTCAGCTTGTCCCGCGTGCATGTGGTCATCGCCATCATCGTCGGCGCCCTGGTGGGTGGCTTGACCGGTGGCCTGGGCATCGAAGCCACGCTCAAGGCCTTCAACGGCGGCTTGGGCGGCGGGGCGACCGTGGCGTTGTCCTACGCCTTGCTTGGCGCTTTCGCGGTGGCGATTGCCAAGTCCGGCCTGGCCCATGCCCTGGCAGACAAGGCGCTGATGCTGGTCGATCGTCAGGAAGCCACTGGCGGCAGCCACGTCAAATGGTTGCTGATTGGTCTGTTGTGGGTCGTGGCAATTGCCTCGCAGAACATCCTGCCGATCCACATCGCGTTTATTCCGCTGCTGGTGCCGCCGTTGTTGTACGTGCTGACCAAGCTGCAATTGGACCGCCGCCTGATCGCCTGTGTGATGACCTTCGGCCTGATCACGCCGTATATGTTCCTGCCGGTGGGTTTCGGCAACATCTTCCTCAACCAGATCCTGCTGGCCAACGTGGCCAAGAGCGGCGTCGACATCAGCCAGGTCAACGTCACCCACGCCATGGGCTTGCCGGCGCTGGGCATGGTGGTTGGCCTGCTGGTGGCAGTGTTTGTCAGCTATCGCAAAAAGCGCGTGTACGACCTGGAAAAAATCGAGCGCGTCGAGCAAGTGGCTGTGCAGTACAACCCGCTGACCCTGCTGGTGGCCGGGCTGGCGATTGCCTCGGCGTTCATCATTCAGCTGTGGCTGGACACGATGATCATTGGCGCCCTGGCCGGGTTCCTGATCTTTTCGGTGTCTGGCATCGTGCGCTGGCGCGAAACCGACGACCTGTTCACCGAAGGCATGAAGATGATGGCCATGATCGGCTTCATCATGATCGCCTCCTCGGGGTTTGCCGAAGTGCTCAAGGCCACGGGTGACGTGCGTTCGCTGGTAGAAACCTCGGCGGCATTCATCGGCCATAGCCGTGGCGTGGGCGCGTTGCTGATGTTGCTGGTGGGGCTGCTGGTGACCATGGGCATCGGCTCGTCGTTTTCCACGGTGCCGATCCTCGCCGCGATTTTTGTACCTTTGTGTGTGCAACTGGGTTTCAGCCCGTTGGCGATTGTGTGCATCGTCGGCACCGCAGGCGCACTGGGCGATGCGGGCTCGCCGGCTTCGGACTCGACCCTCGGCCCGACTTCCGGCCTGAACATCGACGGCCAGCACCACCATATCTGGGACACCGTGGTGCCGACGTTCCTGCACTACAACATCCCGTTGCTGGCATTCGGCTGGCTCGCTGCGATGACCCTTTGATGATTTGAAACACCTCCCGCGCCACGGGTATTCAGTGGCCTACAGATCCGTTGCAATTGGCCGATAGCCTCTCCAAGTCGCCACTAATAAGAGAGAAAAGCCATGCGTCTGAGCCTGAAGGCCAAAGTCCTGTCCCTCGCCGTAGTGCCGGTGTTGCTGTTTGCCGTGGTCATCAGCCTGACCACCGTGTGGATCCTTCAGGGCCAGGCACACAACGAGGTGGATGAAACCCGCCAGCGCCTGCTCAACGACGCAAAGGCCACCCTGCAAAGTTATGTCGAGGTGGCCATGACCACCATCAAACCGCTCTACGACGCCGCCGCCCCTGGCGACACCGCCGCGCGGGCCGAGGTGGTCAAGTTGCTGTCCAACACCCGCTACGGCAAGGACGGCTACTTCTTCGGCTACGACTCCGAGACCATCCGCCTGTTCAAGGGCAACAGCCCTGACGGCGTGGGCAAGAGCTTCAAGGACAACCGCGACCCCAACGGCGTCTACGTCAACCGCGACCTGGTCAAGGTCGGCAAGGACGGCACCCACTACCTGCAATACAGCTCGACCCAGCCGGGGCAGACCGAGTTGGTGCCCAAGCTTGGCTACACCGAATACCTGCCCAAGTGGGACATGGTGATTGGCACCTCGGTCAACCTCGACGGCATCGAAGCCCAGGTGGCCGTGGTTGAGGCCAAGGTCGAGAAACGCATGGAAGGCGTGCTGCTGAGCATCCTCGGTGTGGCCGTGGTGGTGTTGCTGGTGATTGCCGCCGTGGGCATGGTGACCGCCAATACCATCCTGCGGCCGTTGAACTTGATGAAAGCCAACCTCGACGATATCGCGGCGGGCGAGGGCGACTTGACCCGCCGCCTGGCCATCACCAGCCAGGATGAACTGGGCGATCTGGCGGGTGCGTTCAACCGCTTTGTCGACAAGATTCACGGCCTGGTGCGCCAGATCACCGAGATGACCTCGCAACTCACCGGGTTGGTCGGGCAGGTGTCCGAGCAAGCCCAGCGCTCGGAAACCGCGATGGAGCGCCAGCGTCACGAAACGGACCAAGTGGCCACCGCCATTAATCAGATGTCCTCCGCCGCCCATGAAGTCGCGCGCAGCGCTCAGGGCGCTGCCGTCGCCGCGCAACAGACCGACGCCGAGGGCCAGGCCGCCAAGCGCGTGGTAGACGGCAGCATCGCGCAGATTCATGCGCTGGTGAATGACATCCGCAGCAGTGGCGTGTCGCTCGACAGCTTGCAACAGGACGTGTCGTCGATTGTCAGCGTGCTGGGCGTGATCCGTTCGATCGCCGAACAGACCAACCTGCTGGCGCTCAACGCCGCCATCGAAGCCGCACGGGCAGGCGAGGCCGGGCGTGGTTTTGCGGTGGTCGCCGATGAAGTGCGAGCGTTGGCCAGCCGCACTCAAACCAGCACCCAGGAAATCCAGGGCATGATCGACCGCCTGCAAAAAGGTACCGAAGCCGCCGTGGACGCGATGCGCCGTTCCAGCGATGCCGGCGACGGTACCTCGGCCCAGGCCAACCAGGCCGGCGCCTCACTGGACACCATGGCGCAGCTGATCGGCACCATCAACTCGATGAACGCGCAGATTGCCAGCGCCGCCGAAGAGCAAACTGCCGTGGCCGAAGAGATCAACCGCAGCGTGCATCAGATCGCCGTGGCGGTCGACAGTGTGGCCGATGAAACCCAACTGGGCGCCCAGACCTCTCGCAGCCTGGCGGATTTGGGCCAGCGCCTGGGGCAGTTGGTCGGTCAGTTCAGGATCTGATCTTTCATGGGTTTAACCGATGTTTAACTGACGTACATACGAATATACCTCTCACACGCGGGGCCGCCGCCACGGTGATCGATGGCGTGTGCCGGGACGTCAGCCAAGCGTTTAGGCGATGGTTATCCGATGTTCACCAAAGGCCGCTAGATGCGTATTCTGCGCGGCGACGCGTTAGAGGTCGCGCATCAGCAGGCCGAAACGCAGGTCCATTGCGGCCGGGAGCGGCACGTACACGGTGTGCCCGTCGCCCGGCGCGACCTCAATGGCTTCACCCTTGGCGTTGTGCAGCACGGCCAGGTCGAAGTGAAAATTCCCGGCGGGCGTCATCAATTCCAGATGATTGCCCACGGCAAAGCGGTTCTTCACCTTGACCTCGGCCAGCTCGCCACGGCGCTCGCCGGTCAACTCCCCGACAAACTGCTGCCGTTCCGACACCGAGCTGCCGTGCTGGTAATTCTGGTATTCGTCATGCACGTGGCGGCGCAGGAAACCTTCGGTGTAGCCGCGCTGGGCGAGTGATTCCAAATTGGTCATCAGCCGCCGGTCAAAGGCGCGACCGGCCACCGCATCGTCGATGGCCTGGCGATACACCTGGGTGGTGCGTGCGCAGTAGAAGTGCGATTTGGTGCGGCCTTCAATCTTCAGCGAATGCACGCCCATGTGGGTCAGGCGCTCCACGTGCTGCACCGCGCGCAGGTCCTTGGCGTTCATGATGTACGTGCCGTGTTCATCCTCGAACGCGGGCATTTGCTCATCCGGGCGATTAGCTTCCTGCAGCAGGAACACTTGATCGGTGGGCGCGCCGATGCCCAGGGTTGGCTGACACGTTTGGACGATGTCGCCCGTAGCGTTTTCCACCGCCGGCGTGGCCTGATACTTCCAGCGACACGCGTTGGTGCAGGTGCCTTGGTTGGCGTCGCGCTTATTCATGTAGCCCGACAGCAGGCAGCGTCCGGAATAGGCCATGCACAGGGCGCCGTGCACGAACACTTCCAGCTCCATGGTCGGCACGTGTTGGCGGATTTCGTCGACCTCTTCCAGTGACAGCTCGCGCGACAGAATCACCCGGCTGACGCCTTGTTGCTGCCAGAACTCGACGCTGGCCCAGTTCACCGTGTTGGCCTGCACCGACAGATGAATGGGCATCTGCGGAAAATGGCGGCGCACCAGCATGATCAGCCCGGGGTCGGACATGATCAGCGCATCCGGGCCCATGCCGATCACGGGGGCCAGGTCCTTGAGGAAGGTTTTCAGCTTGGCGTTGTGCGGCGCGATGTTCACCACTACGTAGAAGCGTTTGCCCTGCGTGTGGGCTTCCTGGATGCCGAGCGCCAGGTTGGCGTGGTCGAATTCATTGTTGCGCACACGCAGGCTGTAACGCGGCTGGCCGGCGTAGACCGCATCGGCGCCGTAAGCGAAGGCGTAGCGCATGTTTTTCAGGGTGCCGGCGGGGGCGAGCAGTTCGGGGGCGATGACAGATGGCATGGGTTCGCGTCGCAAAAGGTCGCGAGGGTAGTGGAGCTTGATCTGGGATTTATTGATCCAGATCGCCCTTTGTTGATTTTGTATCGTGGTGTATCGGCAGGTGGGTTTCGACATAGGCGCGATACGTCGGGGGATTCCAATGGTGCATCCCCACAGCCACTTCGGCGAAGGCCGCGAGGAAGCTCAGGAGCAGATGATTCAGACGCTGTTGAGCGAGGCAAAGGCGCAGTCTCTCGGGCAATGAGTGATGCGGTCTATGCTTGTGCGATAAACGATGGCACTCCCAGCATTCGCAGCGGACTAAGCAACAGGGCCTGCACGGGGCCTTGGCTTTTCTGACATGGACCGGACATGAATCAAACCAACCTGCAATTCAAAACTCTGCTGTTGCTGCTGGCCCTGGTGACCATCGCTTTTATCTGGATATTGCTGCCGTTCTACGGTGCGGTGTTCTGGGCGGTGATCCTCGGCATTATCTTTGCCCCGATGCAGCGGCGCCTGCAACAGCGGTTCAGCTGGAACCGCAACCTGACGTCCCTGGCGACGCTGGCGGTGTGCCTGATCATTGCGATTTTGCCGGTGATCATTACCAGCGTGCTGCTGGTGCAAGAGGGCGCGACCCTGTACAAAAATATCGAAAGCGGCAAGTTGGACGTGGCCGGGTACATCGAGCAATTCAAGAACGTCCTGCCGCCATACTTCCAGCACCTGCTGGACCGTTTTGGCATGGGCAACCTGGAAGGCCTGCGCGAAAAGATCGTCAAGAGTGCGATGCAGGGCAGCCAGTTCTTTGCGACCCAGGCGTTCAGCTTTGGCCAGGGCACGTTTGATTTCCTGGTGAGCTTTTTCATCATGCTGTATCTGCTGTTTTTTCTGCTGCGCGACGGTCCGGAGCTGGTGCGCAAAGTGCGCACGGCGGTGCCGCTGGCCGAGCCGCAAAAGCGCCGTTTGCAGCTCAAGTTCAATCGCGTGGTGCGGGCTACGGTCAAAGGCAACGTGCTGGTGGCCGTGACCCAAGGCGCGCTGGGCGGTTTGATTTTCTGGTTTCTGGATATTCCCAGTGCGTTGCTCTGGGCGGTGTTGATGGCGTTTCTGTCGCTGCTGCCAGCCGTGGGCGCGGGGATTGTGTGGGGCCCGGTGGCCATCTACTTCCTGTTGAGCGGTTCGATCTGGCAGGGCGTGGTGCTGGCGGTGTTCGGCGTCTTCGTGATCGGCTTGGTGGACAATGTGCTGCGCCCGATCCTGGTGGGCAAGGACACCAAGATGCCGGATTACCTGATCCTGATCTCGACCCTGGGCGGGCTGTCGGTGTTTGGCCTGAACGGGTTTGTGATCGGGCCGCTGGTGGCGGCGTTGTTTATGTCGAGCTGGGCGCTGTTTGTCGAAAGCAAACCGCGGGTCAAGCTGCCGCTGCCTTAGCGGTTACAGACGGCGAGCTTCAGGCGTGCAGCCTGAAGCTCGACGCCTGTTGAAGCTGCTTTTCGGCGGCCGATAACGACGTGAGCGGGCCGCTGATGGGCTCGCCATCGCGCACCAGGTACCAGCAAGCCAGCAGCCCCAGCTTGCGAAGGGGGGCGGGAACGGCGCTGCCGATAACGGACATGATCTGAACAGTGGGCATAGAGACCTCCAATTGCTATGGAGGCCACCTTACGGCGCTGCGGGCCGAAGGAAAAATCAACCGGCTCGATAGTCGTCATCAACACAAGACGTCAATCCACCACTTGATCGAGCATGATCACCACTTCCTGCTCACTGAGCAGCCCCTTATGCACCAGGTTTTCCGCCAACAACGCCAGGAACTTCGCGCTGCGATGGCCTTCAAGGTGCTTGAGCTCTGTGAGTGCGCTGTAGACCTTGCTGGACGTGCACAGGCCGGCGGTGCGGTGCGGGTTTTGCGTGGGCATGGTCAGTCGTCCTTAATTGTTATTGGCTGGACAGAATCAATAGTGAGAGGGCTTGGTGACACAAACATGACAGCGCAAGCCTGGTTCGAGCAAGTAGACATTAGCCATAATGATGTGCGATTACGCCTCGAGCATTGTCCTCACAGCGACCTTTGCAGGGTAAATCCGGACCTTTAAGGCAAAAAAAAGGCCCCGCGTGTAAGCGGGGCCTGATCCTGGGATGTTAATTGCGCGTTACCAGCCGCGGCCATAATACCCATGGGGAGGGCCGTAGTAACCACGCGGTGGGCCGTAATAAACCGGCGCCGGGCGATAATAAACCTGCTGTTGCACATACACCGGTGGCGGCGGAGCGTAGTAGACCGGAGGAGGCGCGGCATACACCGGTTGCGGCTGAACGTAAACCGGTTGCTGCACATAGACCGGCTGGGATTGGCTGGCAACCACCGAGCCGACAACGGCTGCGCCGACTAAAGCACCCAATACGGCCGGGCCACCCCAACCACCACCGTGGGCGGAGGCTTGGCCTGCCATAGCGAGTGCGCCGATAAGCAAGGCGATTTTGGGGATTTTACGGATCATGGTCATTCCTCGGTTAGCCCCTGCGCTTGTGGTCTGCAATCAATAGACTCAAGGATTGTCGCGGGGATACTTTTAAGACAACGTATTTCTGAAAAACAGCACAGTCGATAGGTAAAGGTTGTGTAAGGTCTGTACCCAATTGCTTACTCAAAGGAGTTTTCCATGCAGATGCACCCCAACAAGGACACCCAACTGTGCATGTCATTGTCGGCGCGTCCCGGGAATTTTGGCTTGCGTTTCCATAACCATCTGTATGAACAGTTGGGTCTGAACTTCTACTATAAGGCCTTCAGCAGCCAGGATTTACCCGGCGCGATCGGCGGTATACGCGCACTGGGCGTTCGCGGTTGCGGCGTTTCCATGCCATTCAAGGAGGCCAGCCTTGCGTTGGTCGATGAGCTCGACGACTCGGTCAAAGCCATTGCCTCCCTCAACACCATCGTCAACACCGACGGCCATCTCAAGGCCTACAACACCGACTACATCGCCGTCGAACAACTGCTGAAAAAGCACGCGGTACCGAAGGAATCCACCTTTGCCCTGCGCGGCAGCGGCGGAATGGCCAAGGCCGTGGCCAGTGCCTTGCGCGACGGTGGTTACGCCCATGGCGTGATTGTGGCGCGTAACGAAGCGGCCGGTCGGGCCCTGGCCCAAAGCCTGGGGTATGAATGGCAGGCAGAGCTGGGTGACTTGCGCCCGCAGATGTTGGTCAACGTGACACCGATCGGCATGACCGGTGGGGCAGAGGCGGATCAACTGGCGTTTGAAGCAGAAGCTGTGGATGCCGCCGATACCGTCTTCGATGTCGTGGCGATTCCCGCCGAAACGCCGCTGATCGTGCGCGGTCGGGCC
Source organism: Pseudomonas sp. HT11 (assembly GCF_044875395.1). Classification (NCBI taxonomy): domain Bacteria; kingdom Pseudomonadati; phylum Pseudomonadota; class Gammaproteobacteria; order Pseudomonadales; family Pseudomonadaceae; genus Pseudomonas; species Pseudomonas sp. HT11. Next base: position 2,247,485 of record NZ_CP173217.1, read on the forward strand.
AAAGGCAAGCGAGTGATTACCGGGCTCGAAGTGATCGCGATCCAGGCGTTGGAGCAATTTGTGCTGTACACCGGCGTGCGGCCCACGGATGAACAGTTTCAAGCCGCAGTGGCCTTCGCCCGAGCCTGAAAACCACTGGAGCTAATGTGGGAGCGGGCTTGCTCGCGAATACGATGTGTCAGTCGACGAATGTGCCAACTGAACCACCGCCTTCGCGAGCAAGCCCGCTCCCACATTGTTGATCGAGTTATGCCTGTTCCAGTTGTGCCAGGCGTTCTTCAAGCGCTGCGATTCTGGATTCAAGCTCTTCGATACGATCCAGAGAAACCGCCCCCGTCGACCGCTCCACCGGATTACCCCGTGCCGCCAGAATCACCTCGATATCCGCCGGATCCCCCAGCGCATGGGTATAACGGTCTTCCCGCTGCCCGGCCTGACGCGGCACCAGCACCGCCAGCCCGCGCGCAATCAAACGCTCCAGCTGGTGCACGACTTGCTCGGCGTCTTCAAAGTCATGCATGCGCCCGCTGCGAGTCAGCAGTTCATTGACCGTCTGCGGCCCGCGCAGAAACAGCAGCCCGATCAGGATCACCTGGGCCGGCACCAGCTCCAGTGCCTTGTCCACGCGATGCTCCCAGCGGTCGGCACGGCTGCCCATCACAAGGCGGGTAAAACCCTGGCCTTCCAGCGCGCGCAGGCTTTGGCCGACCTGGCCCTGGCTGAGGTTCGTCACCGGTTCGCGGCTGGTCTTCTGGTTGCACGCCAGCACCAGGGCGTTAAGGGTCAGCGGGTAGGTTTCCGGGTTGGTCGCCTGTTTTTCGATCAGGCAGCCCAGGATGCGGATTTCCGTGCTGTTCAGGCGCGGCTCAGGGGTCTCGGTGTCGTGCTCGGCGGTCATCGCGCTTTCCCTATGCAGTGAACCCACTAGCCTAATCCTGAAAAAATAAAAGACAAGCGGCACGCGCGGCTGGCATGTCTATAATCGCCGCTGGTTCCAAACCCTGCCATTACCGTGAGACTGTCATGACTATTTCCCTGTACGCCGCCTCCATCCCGGTCTTCAAGCAAATGCTCAACGCCCTGAGCGATGTGCTGAACAAGGCCGAAGCCCACGCCACCGCCAAGAACATCGAGCCAAACGCCTTGCTGCAAGCGCGCCTGTTTCCGGACATGTTCCAGCTGGTGCGCCAGGTCCAGATCGCTGTCGACTTCGCCAAAGGCGTTTCCGCGCGTCTGGCCGAGATCGAAGTGCCGAAGTACGAAGACAGCGAAGTGACTTTTGCCGACCTGCAAGCACTGATCGCCAAGGTGCTGGCATTTGTCGACACCATCAAGCCTGAGCAAATCGACGGCAAGGAAGGCATCGAGATCATCACCCGCCCAGGCACGCCGAAAGAGAAGCGCTTCAGCGGCCAGTCCTACCTGCTGACCTACGGCCTGCCGCAGTTCTTCTTCCACGTCACTACCGCTTACGCTCTGCTGCGTCACAACGGTGTGGAAGTGGGCAAGCGTGATTACATGGGCGCTTTCTAAGCCCATAAAAAAAGCCCGGGGTTGTTCTTGATCGAACGCCCCGGGCTTTTTCATGCCTGACAGTTAAGCCAATTGCTCATCCTTGCCCAGGCACGCCGCAGCAGTAAACAGCACATCGGTGGACGAGTTGAGCGCGGTTTCCGCCGAGTCCTGCAGCACGCCGATGATGAAACCGACGGCCACCACCTGCATGGCAACTTCGCTGGGAATACCAAACAGGCTGCACGCCAGTGGAATCAATAGCAGCGAGCCGCCGGCCACACCCGACGCACCACAGGCACAGATCGCCGCGACCACGCTGAGCAGCACGGCGGTCGGCAGGTCGACGGCAATGCCGAGGGTGTGAACCGCTGCGAGTGTCAGCACGGTGATGGTGATTGCCGCACCGGCCATATTGATGGTGGCGCCCAGCGGAATCGACACTGAGTAGGTGTCCTCATGCAGGCCCAGGCGTTTACTCAGCGCCAGGTTCACCGGAATATTCGCCGCCGAACTGCGCGTGAAGAAAGCGGTGATGCCGCTCTCACGCAGGCACATCAGCACCAGTGGGTAGGGGTTGCGGCGCAGTTTCCAGAACACGATGGCCGGGTTGACCACCAGCGCCACGAACAGCATGCAGCCGATCAGCACCATCAGCAGGTGGACGTAGCCGAGCAGGGCGCCGAAGCCGGAGGTGGCCAGGGTTGAGGCCACCAGGCCGAAGATGCCAAGCGGTGCGAAGCGAATCACCATGCGCACGATCAGCGTCACGCCGTTGGACAAATCCTCCAGCACGGTGCGGGTGGTCTCACCCGCGTGACGAATCGCGATGCCCATGCCGATGGCCCAGGCCAAAATGCCGATAAAGTTGGCGTTCATCAGTGCGCTGACCGGGTTATCCACCACACTGAGCAGCAGGCTTTGCAGCACCTCGCCGATGCCGCCGGGCGCACTGACGCTGGCATCGTGAGTGGCGAGCACCAGCATCGAGGGGAACAACGTGCTGGCAATCACTGCGACCACGGCGGCAGCGAACGTGCCCAGCAGGTACAGGAACAGGATCGGCTTGATATGGGTTTCCTGGCCGTGTTTATGACTGGCAATCGATGCCATCACCAACACGAAGACCAGAATCGGCGCCACGGCCTTGAGCGCGGCGACAAACACCTTGCCGATAAAACCGGTGGCCTTGGCCGCCTCTGGCGCGAACAACGCCAGAAGGATACCGGCAACCAGGCCGAGGATGATTTGCGTGACCAGGCTGACGCGAGCCAGTCGTTGCAGCAGGGAAGGGGCAGCAGTCATAAACACATGTCTCTATTTTTTTGAAGGCACAGCGGCGCACGCAGAACGGGCTGTAGGACGCGGGGCGCGGAGTCTAGCACGCTGTACAAAGTGTTCTTTGCGATGCGGCATTCGGTCACCCGCGGCGGCGGGCCTTGGCTAAATCCCGACATACTCTGTTAACATTCCCGCCTCTCACCTTTCCTATCCGTCAGCGAGCCCTTCGGGCTGTCGTTGATGTCGTCGTTTCTGGAGTTTTCATGCTGTTTCCCATCCTGCTGCTGTCGGCCGCCGGCTTTACCGTGCTGACCACAGAATTCATTATCGTCGGCCTATTGCCGTCCATTGCCCGGGACTTGGATGTCAGTGTCTCCCAGGCCGGGCTGCTGGTGACCTTGTTTGCCTTTACCGTGGCGGCGTTTGGTCCGTTTCTTACGGCGTACTTCGCGCGCTTTGGGCGCAAGCGTCTGTTCATCTGCATTCTGATCATGTTTGGCGTGGCCAATACGGTGGCCGCGCTGGCGCCGAATATTTGGGTAATGGCAGTGGCACGGTTGATCCCCGCGTTGGGGCTGCCGGTGTTCTGGGCCCTGGCCAGTGAAACCGCAGTGGATATCGTCGGCCCGGAATACGCCGGGCGCGCCATCGAAAAGATTGGCTTTGGCATCGTCTGCGCCACCGTGTTCGGCATTCCAGTGGGCACGTTGATTTCGGACATGTTCGGCTGGCGCACCGCGTTCGCGATCCTCGCCGTGGTGGCGTTGGCCAAGGCTTTGCTGCTGTTTATCTACTTGCCGATGACTAAGCCGAAAAACGATCAAGTCACCCTGCGCTCGCAGTTCAAGATCCTGCGCAACCCGGTGATGCAGGGTCATATTCTGCTGTCGATCCTGGTGTTCAGCGGCATGTTCACTGCTTACACCTACTTGGCCGATATCCTCGAGCGCCTGGCCGGGTTCGACGGCACCCTGGTGGGCTGGTGCCTGATGGGCTTTGGCGCGGTCGGCCTGCTCGGCAACTCCCTGGGCGGGCGCGCGGTGGATCGCCACCCATTGATCGCCTCCATGGTGTTCTGCGGGTTCATGATCGCCGGCATGGTGGCCTTGGTTCCGGCGATTCATTCAACGATTGGCCTGGTAGCGGCGATGGCCGTGTGGGGCGTGACCCAGGCGGCGATGTTCCTGGTCAGCCATGTGCGGTTGATGAAGGCCGCGCCCCATGCCCCGGCGTTTGCCGCGTCGTTGAATATCGCTGGCGCCAACCTTGGGATCGGCTTGGGCGCGATGGTCGGCGGGCATGTGATCGACACCCTCGGCCTTGGCAGCCTGGGTTTTGCCGCGTCCGGTTTTATCCTGGTGTCGATCTTGCTGGCGCTGTGGCTGATGACCGTCAAGCAGCCGCTCGCATCCAACGCCTGAACCCTCAGGGCAGGGCGGTAAACAGCTCGCGTCGCGCCCCTTCGGTAATCGCCACAATGCCGGGGTGCTTGATTTTACGTTCCACCGAGATCGCGTAAAACGACTCGGTGACCGCATCGGTCTGGCCGATCAGCGCCACGCCATACTGGCGCACTACCTCATCGGCAATCACGCTGGGGGCAATAAAAATGCCGCTGCCGGATTGCCCGAATGCCTGCATCAAGGCGCTGTCGTCGAACTCGCCGATGATCTTCGGTTGGATCTGCTGCTCGGCAAACCAGCGCTGCAAACGGCTGCGCACCACCGTCTCGGCTCCCGGAATCAACAGCGGCGCACCCTGCAAGCTTTGTGGGAAATCGCCGCCATACCTGTCTGCCAATGCCTGGGTGGCGAAAAAACTGATACCGCATTCGCCCAGCTTCTGGCTGTAGCCCTTGATGTCCAGGTGTGTGGGCATGGGGCTGTCGGAAATCACCAGGTCCAGGCGCTGGATCGCCAGGTCGGCCAGCAGGCGGTCGAGTTTGTCTTCGCGGCAGGTGATGCGGATTGGCTCGCTCAGCTCCATGGTCGGCGCGATCAGCCGGTACACGATGGATTTAGGCACCACGTCCGCGACTCCGACCCGGAACAGGATCTGCTGTTCGTTGGGCTCTGCGCGCAACAGCGCCTCCAGCTCATTACCGGTCTGGAACATCTGCTCGGCGTAGGGCAGGGCGCGGCGCCCGGCTTCAGTCAGTTCCAACTGACGCCCGACGCGCTGAAACAGCGCGATACCGAAGGTTTGCTCAAGCAAACTGATCTGACCGCTGATGGTCTGCGGCGTGAGGTTCAATTGCTCACAGGCGCGCACGATGCTGCCGGTCTTGGCCACCACCCAGAAGTAATGCAGTTGTCGGTAATTGAGCATCACGGTCTACACTTCGTAAAAAGCGAAGTATATGTCAAAAAAATACGAATTTTCCTGAACTGTCCGCCTGCATAGAATGCCTCGCTATCGAGGGGCCACCATTTGGACCCGCTGGTTCTAACGAGGAATACATGATGAAACTCAATTCCCTGGGCGCCGCATCGTTGCTTGCGCTTTCATTGGTAGTGGTCAGCGGTTGTGATCAGGTTGAAAAGAGCGCCCAGCAAGTGCTGGGCAAGGCCACCGAATCTGCCAAGCAAGCCATCGATGAAACCCACAAGGCTGCCGAACAGGCATTGAGTGAAGCGACGCAAGGCTTGATCAGCCCGGAAAAAAACCAGGAACAGAACGAAAAAGAATCTGAATCGGGCAGCAAAGAAGCCTAATTTCCCGCACAACGTCAGGACTGACCTATGGATTACCTCTTACAACTGGCCGCCAGCCCCACCGCCTGGATCGCACTGGCTACCTTGATCGTGATGGAAATCGTGCTGGGCATCGATAACCTGATCTTTATCTCGATTCTCACCAACAAATTACCCGAGAAGCATCGGGCCAAGGCACGCCGTATCGGTATCAGCATGGCGCTGGTACTGCGCCTGGGCCTGTTGAGTACCATCGCGTTTATCGTGCAGTTGACGGCGCCGGTGTTCGAAATCTTCGGCCAGGCGTTTTCGTGGAAGGACATGATCCTGATCGCCGGTGGCCTGTTCCTGGTGTGGAAGGCGACCACCGAAATCCATCACAGCATGGACCCGGAGCCGGAGGCGAAAGAAACCGTCAGCAATGCCGTGACCATTGGCTTTGCCGCGGCCATCGGCCAGATCCTGCTGCTCGACCTGGTGTTCTCCATCGACAGCATCATCACCGCCGTGGGCATGACCGAGCACTTGCCGATCATGATCATTGCGGTGGTGGTTTCGGTGATCGTGATGCTGGTGGCGGCCGAACCGCTGGCCAAGTTCATCAACGACAACCCGACTGTGGTCATGCTGGCCCTGGGCTTTTTGATCATGATCGGCATGACGCTGATCGCCGAAGGCTTCGGCGCCCATGTACCAAAAGGCTACGTGTATGCGGCCATGGCGTTCTCGGCAGCGATTGAGTGCTTGAACATCGCACGACGCAATCGCCACCAGCGTTTGCTCGCCGCGAGGCAGTAACGCCAGAAACACACAAAGCCGGCTGAGCGCACAAGCGCCCAGCCGGCTTTTTGCTGTCTGATAGAATCCGCGTACTTGTTACCTTGAGGTCCACCATGAACGAGCCGATTCGCCTTACCCAGTACAGCCACGGCGCGGGTTGCGGCTGCAAGATTTCACCGCAGGTGCTGGAAGTGATCCTTGCCGGCAGCGGCGCGCAGAACCTCGACCCCAACCTGTGGGTCGGCAACGCCTCGCGCGACGACGCGGCGGTGTACGCCATCGACGACGAGCGCGGCGTGGTCTCCACCACTGATTTTTTCATGCCGATTGTCGATGATCCCTTCGACTTCGGCCGTATCGCCGCCACCAACGCGATCAGCGACATCTACGCCATGGGCGGCGACCCGTTGATGGCCATCGCCATTCTGGGTTGGCCGGTGAATGTACTGGCGCCGGAAGTTGCCCGCGAAGTCATCCGTGGCGGCCGTTCGGTGTGCGACGCCGCCGGTATTCCGTTGGCCGGTGGGCACTCCATCGATGCGCCGGAGCCGATCTTTGGCCTGGCCGTCACCGGCATCGTGCAAAAACGCCACATGAAGCGTAACGACACTGCCACTGCCGGCTGCAAGCTGTACCTGACCAAGCCTCTGGGCATCGGTATCCTGACCACCGCCGAAAAGAAGGGCAAGCTGCGCGAAGCGGATATCGGCCTGGCCCGTGACTGGATGTGCACGCTCAACAAACCTGGCAGCCGGTTCGGCAAGTTGGCCGGCGTAACCGCGATGACCGATGTCACCGGTTTCGGTCTGTTGGGTCACCTGGTGGAAATGGCTGATGGCAGTGGGCTCACGGCGCGCATCGAATACCAAAAGGTCCCACGCCTGGCCGGGATCGAGGACTACCTCGATCAGGGCTGCATGCCCGGTGGCACCTTGCGCAACTTCGACAGTTATTCGAGCAAGCTCGGGCGCCTGCAGGAACTGCACAAGCGCGTACTGTGCGATCCGCAAACCAGCGGCGGCTTGCTGATTGCCGTTAGCCCTGAAGGCGACGCCGAATTCCACACCGTGGCCGCCGAACTGGGCCTGAGCCTTGAGCCCATCGGCGAACTGGTTGAGCGACAGACCCACGCGGTAGAGGTGTTTTGATGGCAACTGACATCACCGACTACCGCGACATCTTCCTCAACGACCGGCCAATGATGGATACCCGCGCGCCGATCGAGTTCACCAAAGGCGCATTCCCCGGTGTGGTCAACCTGCCGCTGATGACCGACGACGAGCGCCAGCGGGTCGGTACCTGTTACAAACAGCAAGGCCAGCAAGCCGCTATCGTGCTGGGGCATGAACTGGTGTCCGGGGCGATCAAGGCCGAGCGTATTGAACAGTGGGCGCAGTTTGCCAAGGCCAACCCTGAGGGCTATTTGTACTGCTTTCGCGGTGGGCTGCGTTCGCAGATCGTGCAGCAATGGTTGAAGACCGAAGCCGGTATCGAGTACCCGCGAGTCGGCGGTGGCTACAAGGCCATGCGTACTTTCCTGCTGGAAACGCTGGAGCAGGCGACTGCGCAGTGTGATTTTGTACTGCTTGGCGGCATGACCGGCACCGGCAAGACCGAAGTGCTCGGCCAATTGCGCAACGCATTGGACCTGGAAGGCCACGCCAACCATCGCGGCTCCAGCTTTGGCAAGCGCGCCACCGCGCAGCCGTCCAACATCGACTTCGAAAACCGCTTGGCTGTGGACCTGCTGAAAAAGCGTGCAGGGGGTATCGAGCAATTCGTGGTCGAAGACGAAAGCCGCATGATCGGCAGTTGTGCGCTGCCGTTACCCTTGCACCAGAGCATGCAGACGTTTTCGATGGTGTGGTTGGAAGACAGTGTTGAAGGCCGCGTGGAAAGAATCCTGCGTGATTATGTGGTCGACCTCTGCGCCGAATTCATTCAAGTATTTGGCGAAAACGGTCAGGCACTGTTCGCCGAGCGCCTGACCCAGAGCCTGGCCAATATCCACAAACGCCTGGGTGGCGAGCGCTTCCAGCGGCTGCAGGCGATCTTGCAGGATGCTCTGGCGGAACAGGCCCGCAGTGGTGCCGTGGACCTGCACCGGGTGTGGATCGAAGGCTTACTGCGCGAGTATTACGACCCGATGTATGCCTTCCAGCGAGAACGCAAAGGCGCGCGGATCGAGTTTGCGGGCGAGCAGAGCGCCGTGGTGGAGTACTTGCGCGAGCGCAGTGGCAAGTCAGAATAATCAGCGGTGGCTAAGGGCCTCTTCGCGAGCAAGCTCGCTCCCACATTTGACCGCGTTTATCCTTTAGGAACGTGGTCGAGATGTGGGAGCGGGCTTGCTCGCGAAAGCGCCCTGAACCTCACCCGAACTCTACAGGATGGCCGCCCCGATCAACCCGCATACCACGCCCACCACCATGGTCAGCACGGCCACCGTCACCAGCACCCGCGCATCGAAATCCTTGCGCAGCATCAACAGGGACGGCAGGCTCACGCTCGGCAGTGTCATCAGCAAGGCCACGGCCGGGCCGGTGCCCATGCCCAGGGTCATCATGGTTTGTACGATAGGGATTTCGGCGGCCGTAGGAATCACGAACAGCGTGCCGACGATTGCCAGTGGCACCAGCCACATCAGGCTGTTGGCCATGGCCCCATCGACATGGGGAAACAGCCAGACCCGCGCGGCGCCCAGTACCAGCACGGCAATGATGTAGATCGGGATCGTGCTCCAGAACAGCTGCCACAGGGTACGCAACCAACGGCTCAGGAACGGTTGCGATTCGCTCAGGCTGGCGTCGGCGACCGCGTTCAATGCGGCTACGGGCACTTGATCGGGCCGGGCAATCCGCTGTGCCACCAACGACACCCCGACCACCAGCACAATCCCCGCCACCAGCCGCAATGCGGTAAAGCCCCAGCCCAATACAAAGCCCATGAACACCAGCGTCGCCGGGTTCAACACCGGGTTAGCTATCCAGAACGCCAACGCCGCACCCACCGACACGTTTTGGCGGCGCATGCCCGCTGCCACAGGTGCTGCGCAGCAACTGCACATCATCCCCGGCAGGGCGAACAGTCCACCACGCAGGGTCGAACCCAGCCCGGCGCGGCCAAACAGGCGCAGCAGCCAGTCACGGGGAATCAACACTTGCAGCAGCGAACCCAGAATTACCGCCAGCACGGCAGCTTTCCAGATCGCCAGGAAATACACCTGGGCGTAGGCCAGCGCGGCCGTCAGGGGCGCGGTTTGCTGGTCATTGAGAATCGAGGCGCCGATGCTGTGGTTATCCGCCGCGACGAATGCCTTGAGGTAGTAGGGCGACCACTTCACGTAGTAGAGGCCAATGCAGGCCACCAGCAGGAACAGCGCTGGTTTCCACCAGAACGACCAGCCCCGGTTGGGCTGGATGGAGACGAGGTTGGGCATGGTGCTGATCCGCAGATGATTCAATAGCGACGCATCATACGCTTGTGCCGCGCCGGCTTCAGATATCTGCGCTGACCTGAGTTGCATCCGGGCATGTCTGCTGGCCGTTATCCAGGCCTTGCTTGTAGTTGCGGCTCAGCAGCGACGCCTTGCCGTTGTGCCAGGTCAAAGTCAGTACATACAGCGTGTCGAAGTCACTGCCCGACCAGTCTTCGGTGATGGTGTGTTTTTCGCCCGAAGCCTCACTGGCCACTTTGTTGATCAGCTCCGGCAGGTAGCCGTGCGACCAGGCGGTGTAGATGATCGCGTTGTGATACTTGTCTTCCACCAGTTCGTCGGCGAGGGCGCTGGTGTCGTTGGCCGAGAACTTGATGTTCACTGGCAGGCCCAGCTTGATCGCGCTGGGGCTGATGGTCATCAGCGGCCGAATGTAACTGTAGGAATTATCGTGCTCGCCTTCCTCGACATTACGCGTCGGGTTGGGCGCAAACACGAAGTTGGCTTTGCCGAATTTCTCCGGCAGCACGGTGGCCAGGTTCATCGCGCGGTTCAGACCCTGGCAATTGAGCTGGCCGAGGCCGCCGACGGGTTTTTCGCCGTGGCGCAGGAATACCAGGGTTTGCACGCCATCCACCGGGCCGGCGCTGCTGATGCGCGACTCCAGGCTCAGGCCGATGGCGCCGCCTGCCAACAGCAGCGGCAGCATGATGTACGAATAACGTTTAAGGCGTTGCGCAAGGCACAGAGGCTTGATTGTCATTAGGTTCGAGTCTTCAGTGCATCGGATTAAGGCGGACAAGCCGGGACCCAGCGACGCATCCGGCGTCCTGCGGTTTTCCGTGTCGTTGTAACAGGGTGTCTCCTTTCACCGTAATGGCGCACTTAAGAGTGCGTATCGGCATTTTGGTTCGCCTGCGCGCACGATAGCGTGGTTATGTTGCGCAATGATGACCCATGCAGGACGGCGTTGGGGTGGCTATCATGGGGGCTTTCCGCCTGGGGATTTCCCGATGAATGCACTCGCCGCTTTCCCGATAAACAGCAAATGGCCCGCCCAGCATCCGGAGCGTTTGCAGCTGTATTCGCTGCCCACGCCCAACGGCGTCAAAGTGTCGATCATGCTTGAAGAGCTGGGCCTGCCCTACGAGGCGCACAAGGTCAATTTCGAGACCCAGGACCAGTTGTCCCCGGAATTTCTGTCCCTGAACCCCAATAACAAGATTCCCGCGATCATCGACCCCAATGGCCCGAGCGGTCAGCCGCTGGCGTTGTTCGAATCCGGTGCGATCCTGATTTATCTGGCGGAAAAAACCAGCCAGCTGCTTTCCGAAGACCCGGCCACCCGTTATGAAACCCTTCAATGGCTGATGTTCCAGATGGCCGGTATCGGCCCGATGTTCGGCCAGGTCGGTTTCTTCAACAAATTTGCCGGCAAGGCCTACGACGATAAACGTCCGCGTGATCGCTACGTCGCCGAGTCCCGGCGATTACTGGAAGTGCTGGAAAAACGCCTGCTGGGCCGCACCTGGATCATGGGTGACGAGTACAGCATCGCCGACATCGCCACCTTTCCGTGGATTCGCAACCTGATCGGCTTCTATGAGTCCGGCGATCTGGTCGGCATCGCCGACTTTCCTAATGTGCTGCGCGCGCTGGACGGCTTTGTCGCACGTCCGGCGGTAATTCGTGGTTTGAACGTACCTGCGTGACCCTAGAGCGTCGAAGTATGCCGACCTTTGATTTCAAGCAACTGGATGTATTCAGCAGCGTTTCGCTCAAAGGCAACCCACTGGCGGTGGTGCTGGGCGCTGACAGCCTCACTGACCAGCAGATGGCCGATTTTGCTAACTGGACCAACCTGAGCGAGACCACGTTTTTGCTGACGCCGCGTGATCCTCGGGCTGACTATCGGGTAAGAATTTTCACCACGCTCACAGAGCTGCCGTTCGCCGGGCACCCGACGCTGGGCAGTTGCCATGCCTGGCTGCAGGCGGGCGGCGTACCGAAGGGCGACGAGATCATCCAGGAGTGCGAAATCGGCCTGGTGCGTGTCCGTCGTGAAGGCGGCGAGTTGGCGTTCATTGCGCCACCGTTGTTGCGCACCGGCCCGGTGGATGCACCTCTGCTTGAGCGCGTGCGCCTGGGGTTGGGCCTGGCGCCCGAAGCCATCGTGAGCAGTCAATGGGTCGACAATGGCGCGGGCTGGCTGGCGGTGATGTTGGCTGATCGTGACCAAGTGCTTGCTTTGCAGCCGGACTACTCGCAATTGCACGGTCTGGCGATTGGCGTCATCGCAGCTTGCGACCCGGCGCGCGACGCCGTGGACACGCACTTCGAAGTCCGCGGCTTTATCGCCGGTGACGGCGCTCAGGAAGACCCCGCCACTGGCAGCCTGAATGCCGGCATTGCCCAATGGTTGTTGAGCGAGGGGCTGGCGCCCGACTGTTACGTGGTCAGCCAAGGCACGGCCATGGGGCGCGCCGGGCGTATACGCGTCGAGCGCCACGGCGATGAAATCTGGGTTGGTGGTGCGGTCGCAGTGTGCATCGACGGGCGAGTACAGCTCTAGATCAATGAATTGTTACGGGCTGCGCAATACACTGTTGGCCCCTTGGCGTTTGTGCTGCCGGGGCCAAGGGGCATAAGCTTTCGCCCCAACTATTTCTGCCGCTATTCAGGACAGCCATGACCAGCCAGTTCCCCCAAGCCCGTCCACGCCGCCTGCGCCGCTCTGCGGAGCTGCGCGGCTTGTTCCAGGAAACCGAATTCACCCTCAACGATTTGGTACTGCCGATTTTCGTCGAAGAAGAAATCGACGACTTTGTGCCGATCACCAGCATGCCGGGTGTGCAGCGTATTCCTGAAAAGAAACTGGCCGCTGAGATCGAGCGCTATGCCCGCGCCGGGATCAAGTCAGTGATGACGTTCGGCGTGTCCCACCACCTGGACGCCAACGGCAGCGACACCTGGAAAGAACGCGGCCTGGTCTCGCGCATGTCCTCGATCATCAAGGACGCCGTGCCGGAAATGATCGTGATGTCCGACACCTGCTTCTGCGAATACACCGACCACGGCCACTGCGGCGTGATGCACGGCGCCCACGTCGACAACGACGCGACCCTGGTCAACCTCGGCAAACAAGCCGTGGCCGCCGCCCGCGCCGGTGCTGACGTGATCGCACCGTCTGCCGCGATGGACGGCCAGGTCCAGGCAATTCGCCGCGCCCTGGACGACGCTGGCTTCACGCATATTCCGATCATGGCCTACTCCACCAAATTCGCCTCGGCCCTCTACGGCCCGTTCCGCGAAGCCGGCGGCAGCGCGCTCAAAGGCGACCGCAAAAGCTACCAGATGAACCCCATGAACCGCCGCGAAGCCGTGCGCGAATCGCTGCTCGATGAGCAGGAAGGCGCAGACGCGCTGATGGTCAAGCCAGCCGGTGCCTACCTCGACATCATCCGCGACATCCGCGAAGCCTCGCGTTTGCCGGTGGCGGCGTATCAGGTGAGTGGTGAGTACGCGATGATCAAGTTTGGTGCCCAGGCAGGGGCGATTGATGAGGCGCGGGTGGTGCGCGAGACGTTGGGGTCGATTAAGCGTGCGGGGGCGGATTTGATTTTTACTTACTTTGCGATGGATTTGGCGTTGGCGGGGATTTAATTCCGGCGATTGACCCTGTGGCGAGAGATTTGCTCGCTGCAGGCGCTTCTAACTGCACTTATACCGAGTCAGCCTAGTTTTAGCAAAAGTCGTGTTGCTCCCGTATGTCGTTGGTGAGACCGCTCTCTTCATAAGAGAAAATAGGCACAAGCTCACCGTCCGGAACTCCCATAGTCATCTCGTAGGCGACAAGTCCGTTAGACATATGCGAAGACATCCCTGATGGGGGGACATTGATTTTTGCGCCCTTGCATAAAAACTTAATATGTTTAAAGTCTGCCCTCATTAAACCGAAGCAGTCGTAGAGGTCCAGTGCTGTGTAGGCGCTTCGTGTTTCATCGCTCATCAGTAGGTAAAGGATGGGTTTGCACCCCTCGTATTCGATGATTGCGTTTCACGTGTTCCGTTTTTAATGATCTATTTTCTTAGTTGAAGTTCTCATAATCGCTTGCATCTAATGATTTTATCCAGCTTTTGAAGAAATCCACTTGTTCTTGTGGATTGTTTGTTAGGTTATTTTCTTCATAATCAAATATATGAACGATATCAGCCCGTGATGCTTGTTTGCCTAATGTCATTTCATATGCAACAAGCCCATTGCTCATTTGAGAGGCCATTCTCGACGGCATGACGTTTATTTTTGCTCCCTTACAAAGAAATGTAATATGAGGGAAGTCTGCTCTGACCTTTGCTAAGCAAACAAAAATATCCTTTCCCGTGTAGATTTTTTTGAAATTTTCAGCCTCGGAAAATGTCATTGAAAGATTCTCAACGCTATATTTAACGGTAACTTCCAATCTTTGATTGCCGATAGCTACTTTTATTTTTTGCGTATTCATACTATTTCTTGTTCAGGTTGGGGATTGAGTACCCTACATAGCTTCCGTCACTTTTTACAGGTGTCATGCCCAAAATGTCTTCTGGGTCTATTTTGTGATGGACTGCAAATTCTTTCTCATTAGAGAATGGTGTCATTTTGCCGAGTTCTAAATTTACATCATGGCCCGGTATGCTTTTTATAACGTATAAATAACCGTCCCTCGTGCCGAACCCGGTTGAAAAATCTATAGCGGTGAGTCTTGATGGAGAGGTGCTTATAAAATTACTAGGCGGATCGTTGCTGTTTAGAGCGTGAAGGTAAAGGTCGTTGCTTTCTCCCTTGCTCTTGAACCCCGTTTTAAAAACTTCATCCGGATGTTTCCTATCTCCCCGAAATAAGTAGTCCTCGTCATCACTTGATTGTGGTGGTTCAGGTTCGTTTTTGTAAACGTTCGCTTTTGTCGAAGGCTCATCAGCAGATGTTACTTTAAGCTTGCACCCACCTTCACCAGGGCATGTGTTCAATCCCAGCGGGTCAACCCACCCTGTAGGATTGGGCGCGTACCGGTACGCGTTGATCCCACCCGCCAGCTTCACCGGGTCGGGCGTCAGGTAACGACCAATATCTGGATTGTAGTAGCGATGGCGGTTGTAGTGCAGGCCGCTTTCCGGGTCGAAGTATTGGCCTTGGAAGCGCAGTGGGTTGTCGATTTTTTCGATGTCTAGGCGACTGATCTGGCCGTAGGCGCGGTAATGCGCGGACCAGACGATTTCGCCGTCGGGGGCGGTGAGTTCCTGCGGGGTGCCGAGGTGGTCAAGTTGGTAGTGGTAAGGCTGGATATCTTTTGGGCCGAAGCCTTCCAGCAATGCTAACGGCCGAAAGCTGTCCGGCTCGTAGAGGTAACTGCGATGACGATCCGCGTGATGCTCCGCAACCAGCTTGTCGCCTTGCCAGAAAAACTCCGTCGTTATGTCGTCGACGGTTTTGCTGATACGCCGACCAAATGGGTCATAGCGATAGCTGGCCGTCCGGCCATTCGGGTTTGTGATCGATATCAACCGGTGCTGGCAGTCGTAGCGGTACTCGGTAACGAGCTGGTGGCCCTTACCGCGCCTTTGGCGGATTAGATTGCCGAACGCGTCATAGTCGTAATGATGATCGCCCTGAATCACCAACCGATTCCCCGCCACGATGTCCGGACCGGGGCGGTCCTGCATCAGCAGGTTGCCCGCCGGGTCGTGGCCAAAGCGCTCTTGCACGTCTTGCGAGTGATCCGCTCGAGTCAGGCGGGCGAGGGGGTCGTAGTGGTAGTGGTGATCGCCTTTGCGCGTATCTAGCAGGCGGGTGAGGTTGCCGGATTTGTCGTAGTCGTAGTGGCGACGGTAGAGGTCATGGTTTTCTTGAGTTACCGCGTGGGCGTGGAGGCGGTGTTGCTTGTCGTAGTGGTAGTGGCTGAGCAGTTGGCCTTGTTGGCGCTGGCGTTCGCGGCCGGTTTTGAACAGGTGGGACGTTAAGGTTTTGCCGTTCAGTTCGACGGTGGCGAGGTGGCCGCTTTTGTCGTGGTTGAAGGTGACGCGGTTGTTGTCCGGCAGGCGCAGGTTTTTCAGCTGGCCGCAGGCGTCGTAGCCGTAGCGTAAGGTGCCCCAGCCTTGGTGGTCGGCGATGAGGCGGTTTTGGCTGTCGTACTCGTAGGCTAGCGCCCAGTGACCGTCGTCGACGCTGAGGAGGTTGCCTTGGCGGTCGTAGGTGTAATCGATCACTCCACCGTCTGGGAGGGTTTTTCGTACAAGGCGGCCGGAAAAGTCTCGCTCGTAGCGGGTGACTAACTGACTGCCATCGTCGCCGTGTTCGGTCTTTTCCAGCAGGTTGCCGTTGAGATCGTAGGCATAGGCCGTGCGTTGACCGTCAAAACCAATTTCCTGCTGGATCAGGCCGTTGGGGTGGTAATCAAGTCGGTAGGTCTCGCCGACTTCGTTTTCGATCTCGGTCAGCAGCAGCCGGGCGTTGTCGTAGCGGTATTTAACCTGGGTGCCATCGGCATTGAGGCGGCGGCTGACCAGGTGCAAACCGTCGGCATATTCGTAGCGGGTGACATGCCCCAATTCGTCACGTTCGGAGGTGATTTTTCCGTAGGGGTTGTAGCTGTATTCTCGCGCTGCACCGCCTGGAAGTACGACACGAACCAATCGGCCCACACCGTCCCATTGATACTGCGTCAGCGCGCCATGCTCATCCTCGCGCGCAACTTGCCGTCCAACATCGTCATAGCGATAACGCTTAACCCCACCATTCGGCAGCTGTTCCTCAACGAGCTGCCCACGCTCATTCCAAACCAGCCGATGACACCCGTTATCCGGATACCAGACCCCAATCAGCTGCCCGTATTTGTCGTAGGTGTAGTCCGTAATGTGGCCGTCAGGATCTGTCTGACGCGTAACATCGCCTTGGTCATTACGCTCATACCTCCAAACCGCTTCACCCCGCCGTACGACCCGTACGAACCCGTTGTCATGCTCGTAGGAAGTCGGCTCATCCTCCCCAGGAAACATCGCCACCAAGCGTCCGGCTTCGTCGTACTGATACGCCGTCACCGCCCCCAGCGGGTCCTGCTCAACCGTCAGCCGGCCCTTGTCGTCGTAGGATTTGAAATGCTCTGCACCGTCCGGATCAATCCGCTGCACCAGCCGCGCGCGCTGATCGTGGACATACACTTCCTGACTGCCGTCAGCGTTGTGAACCGTAACCCTGCCGCCGTCTTCCCACGCATACCGCGTGTCCATCTGCGAAAAGCTGGCCCAATGCCGAACACAGCGCGCGGCCTTGCCAGCCCGTTCCCACGCCCAAAAGAAACTCTCCCCACCGGCCAGTTGCCGCTCAAGAATGACGTGCTGATCGTCGTACCGATAAACCTCGCTTTCACCTACGGCATTGGTCGCGGAAACCAGTCGCCCAGCGTCGTCATAGGCGTAGGAAACGACGTTCTGCTCCGTCACCCACACATACGGCTCACGGCCTTTGGCGCGATGAACCTGATAGTCCACGGCCACAATGCGCCCGAGTTCGTAGCGCAAAAACAGCGACCGACCCGCGCCGTTATCCAGCCGCTCAATTCGGCCCAAACGATCACGAGAAATCCGCAGCCGGTTGTCATACGCATCGCTGATTGCTGTCAGCTGACCATCGCGAAAGTGATAAAACCGTGATGCCTGAGCCAGCACCAATTCATCGGGCAGGGCGCCCAAATAGATCGCGGCCTCGGCCAAGCTATTGGTGATTGCCGGTCGGGCAGCAGTAGGCAAGGGCAGGGCAGTAGAGCGATTCTCATGATCCGTCCAAACCACCGAATCACCCGCAACCACCAACCGCTGCGCCAGCGCATGACTCCAGCCAAACCCCAACCCGCAATCCACTTCCACCGCACTGGTGCGGTACAACCGCGTCCACTCAAACGGCAAAATTCCGTCCAGCGCGCCATCAGTGAGGGTCAGCAATTCTTCGCCGGTGACCATCGACACCGGGCAGCCATTGGTGGCGGTTTTGTCGGCAGGCGCCGCCGCATCTCCCTGGGGATTCTTCGCAGCAACAGGCACATCATCGACGTGTTCCTGGCGCACCAACGCGGTCTGCTGTTTCTTGGTACGAACCGCCGGCACTGGGTTGGAAACCAACTGATCCCCAGCCTTCAACGGTGCAACCGGCACCGTCTTGATTGGGGTTGCGGCACTCCGTCCCAGCAACGGCTTAACCACCTTGGCATGCGGCTCCAACCGGGGCATCACCAGCTTTTTAGCCAGCAACTCCAACAACTCCGACGTCCGCTCAGACTTGATATGCCCCAGCACCTTCGTACCCAGGCGCACCGCCACACCCACGCCTGCTGTCGCCCAAATCAGCAGCAGGTTGATCAACACCTCGCCAGTGATTTCCCCCATCAATTCATGCATTTCTTTCGGCGGCAGCATGCGCATCCAGCTGACCATTGCCGACACGTAAATGAACAACAATGGCTCATCGCTGAGCACCAGCAGGCCGTCGGCGATTGCGTCGTTGCCGAGCTTCAGCAGTTCATCAAGTTCAGTTTGGGAGATGTATTGCAGCAACTTCTCGCTGCTGGGCTTGATGTCCGCCAGTAAATCAACCAGTTGAGTTATGTTGTCCCACAGGCTGTAAAGCGCTTTGCCCATGCCACTTAGAAACGCCGTTTCCACCATCCTGCGCTGGTCTTGCGCGATAGCGTCCGCAAAGTCTTTCCAACGTGCCTCAAGCGTGCTGTTCCATTCGTCGCGCAGGCGCGCTTCCAGTTCCGCGATCACCGACTGATAAGACGCATACAGCGCCTTGACGTGATCCTTGGAAACGTTGGGATAAAAACTGATTCGGTACTGCTGGTTGCGATCACACTCGGTGATTTCAAGAATGCCGCTGGGGCCGATGGTTTTGTGGATCGGCTCGCCCAGCGGGCCACCGTTGGGGTTGACGCGTTGCAGTATCACCGGCGTATCGCCGATGGGCACAAACTGCGTGCTTTGGAACATGTGCACCAGGGTCAACGTGCCGTTGGCCTGGCAGGTGGCGACGGTGCTGCTGGGAAAAATGGAGGGGGCTATGGGCGCGACCAGCGTCACTTCATCGCCAACCTTGAACACCTGCTCGACATCCAGCGCCGAAAAGCTCCAGAAGCTTAAAGCCCAGTCGTCAAAGGTGTTCAGGCAGCCCCGGAAATCACGTAAGACGCCTTCAACATCCGGCGCTTTGACGTCCATGGGCCTCAGGGCCAGCCGGCCAATAGCCGGGTTCAAGCGACAGCCCCGTCAATACGTGTTCCAACACAAAAAACCATCTGCAATCCCTCGCGCTGTGTGATCAGGCGAAGGACTTTGCCGAGGTTTTCAGGTGGTATCTGTAGAGCTTATCCGGGTGTTGCGTGGGATGTTTCGGTAGTCCTTGTCAGCGCTGCGCAAATGCCAGGTTCAAGCCCAATCCTGCAAAGGCTGCCGCAAAACTTCGGCGCAGCCAGTTCTGCACGCGCGGCGATTCGATCACGGCGCGGCGAAAGCCATTGGCCAACAAGCCATAGATGACAAAAACCGCAAACGTCATCGCCATGAATACCGCGCTCAGTACCAGCATTTGCACGGCGGGCGAGATGTTGCCTGGGGTAACGAACTGGGGCAGAAAGGCCAGGAAGAAAATTGTCAGTTTGGGGTTGAGGATGTTCAACAGGAAGCCACGGATCATCAGGCCGCGCGCTGTGGTTGCGGTCGGTGCGTCATTCATCGCGAAGGCCGAGCGATCACGCCAGGTGGCGTAGGCCAGGTAGAGCAAGTAGGCAACGCCCGCATACCTGAGCACTTCAAACGCCAACGCGCTGGTGTGCAGCAGGGCGGAGAGGCCGAGCACCGATGCCAGCAAGTGGGGCAGGATGCCAGCGGTACAACCCAGCGCAGCAAATACGCTGGCGCGCTTGCCGGCGGTGAGGCCGGTGGAGACGGTAAAGATCACACCGGTGCCGGGGATCAGCACGACGATCAGGCACGTGACGAGGAAGTTCACACTGAGCATGGCATTCAAACTCCTTGTAGGAATGGTCGATGACAGATCCTGTCACGTTAGTTTGTGATTGGCGAGTACGGCAGGTCGGCGAACCCCGGTTAGACTTACCTGTCGATATCCGCAATGCCCGGCCCGTCGTTACCCAAGGAAGCCCCATGTATTCAAGCCGCCTGATCCTGTGCCTCACCACGTTGCTGGTGCTGGCCGGTTGCTCCACTTCACGCAGTCCGCAACAGCCGGAGCGTAGCGAGGCCGAGGTGAAAGCGCAGATCGTGCGCCTGCTGCCGGCGACGGTGCCGGACCGTGGTGGCTGGGCGCAAGACATCTACACCGCCTTCGACACTCAGAAAATCTACCCCAGCACCGAAAATATCTGTGCCGTGCTGGCAGTCACCGAGCAAGAGTCCACTTATCAGGTCGACCCGCCGGTGCCAAACATGGGCAAGATCGCCCAGGATGAAATCCTGCGCCGTGCCGGCAAGGTCCATGTGCCGGCCTTTGTGGTGCGCAGCGCACTGCAATTGCGCTCGCCTACCGGCAAGTCCTACGCCGAGCGTTTGAGTGCTGCACGCACGGAGAAGGACCTGAGTGGAATCTTTGACGATTTCATCAGCGTGGTGCCTCTGGGTAATACCTTATTTGGCGGTTTCAACCCGGTGCATACCGCAGGCCCGATGCAAGTCAGCATCGACTTTGCACAGAAACAGGCCCGGGGTTATCCCTACACAGTGGACGGCACGATTCGCCGTGAAGTCTTCACGCGGCGCGGCGGTATGTATTTCGGCATCGCCCACTTGCTGGGCTACCCGGTCAG
Organism: Pseudomonas sp. HT11; assembly: GCF_044875395.1. Classification (NCBI taxonomy): domain Bacteria; kingdom Pseudomonadati; phylum Pseudomonadota; class Gammaproteobacteria; order Pseudomonadales; family Pseudomonadaceae; genus Pseudomonas; species Pseudomonas sp. HT11. The sequence goes on from NZ_CP173217.1 coordinate 2,268,034, forward strand.
TTATGACCAGCCGCTGTACCGCTTTGCTGACTTCAATGCCGGTTGGTACGCCAGCCGCAACGCCGCGTTCCAGGCCGCCGTCAGCCGCATTACTGGCACCGAGCTGGCGTTGGATGGCGACTTGATTCGCTATGGCTCATTGTTGCCGGGCACCACTGAGTTGGCGGTGCGCTCCCTGGGGGCCAAGTTGGACATGCGCAATCCGACCATCCGTAGCCAGTTGGAGAAGGGTGAGCAATTGGACTTTGAGGAGACCACTCTCTACAAACGCGTATACGCGCTGGCTGATAAAGCGGCCGGCAAGCCAATGCCACGGGCGATACTGCCGGGCATCGTGCTGAAAAGCCCGAAGATCACCCGCAACCTGACCACCGCGTGGTTCGCCAAGCGCGTGGATGACCGGTATCGGCGCTGCATGAAGCGCTGATTATTGTCGCTGGCGGGCGTGTCGTGGCGAGCGGCTTGTTGTGGCGAGCGGGCTTTCTGTGGCGAGCGGGCTTGCCCCGCGTTGGGCTGCGAAGCAGCCCTCAATCAGCAGAACGCGGTGTGTCAGTCATCACTCGGTGCCTGGTTCTGGGGCCGCTTCGCAGCCCAACGCGGGGCAAGCCCGCTCGCCACAACGGGCCTTTGCTCATGTTGCTCTTTGAATCAGCTGCGCTCGAGGGCGAGGGCTACACCCTGGCCGCCACCGATGCACAGCGTCGCCAGGCCTTTCTTGGCGTCGCGCTTGATCATTTCATGCAGCAAGGTCACCAGCACGCGGCAACCCGAGGCACCGATCGGATGGCCGATGGCGATGGCACCGCCATTGACGTTGACCTTCTCGGCGTCCCACTCCAGCTCTTTGCCCACCGCCAAAGATTGCGCGGCGAAGGCTTCGTTGGCTTCGATCAGGTCAAGGTCGCCCAGGCTCCAGCCGGCTTTGTCCAGGCAGCGGCGAGTGGCTGACACCGGGCCGATGCCCATGATGGCTGGATCGACGCCGGCGTTGGCGTAGCTGGCGATACGCGCCAACACAGGCAGGCCGAGGGCTTTGGCCTTATCTGCACTCATCAACAACACTGCAGCGGCGCCGTCGTTGAGGCTGGACGCGTTGCCGGCAGTGACGCTGCCGTCTTTCTTGAATGCAGGTTTGAGTTTGGCCAGGGATTCGGCGGTGGTACCGGGGCGCGGTTGTTCATCCACGGCGAAGGCCACTGGGTCGCCTTTGCGCTGGGGAATCAGGATCGGCGTGATTTCATCGACAAACCGACCCGCTTCAATCGCCGCAGCGGCTTTCTGCTGGGAAGCGGCGGCGAACGCGTCCTGGGCTTCACGGCTGATGCCGTACTTGTCCACCAGGTTCTCGGCGGTGATGCCCATGTGGTAGTCGTTGAACGCATCCCACAGGCCGTCGGTGATCATGCTGTCGATCATCTTGGCGTGACCCATGCGCAAGCCGGTGCGCGCAGCAGGCAATACGTACGGCGCCAGGCTCATGTTCTCCATGCCGCCGGCAATGATGACCTCGGCGTCGCCGCAACGAATCGCCTGGGCGCCCAGGTGCAGGGCCTTGAGGCCCGAGCCGCAGACCTTGTTCAGGGTCAGCGCTGGTACTGCGTGGGGCAGCCCGGCGAGGATCGACGCCTGACGCGCAGGGTTCTGGCCACTGCCGGCGGTGAGGACCTGGCCGAGGATCACTTCATCCACTTGAGCCGGGTCCAGGCCGGTCTGCTCCAGCAGGCGACGGATCACGGCGGCGCCCAGTTCCGGTGCCGGGATACTGGCCAGCGAACCTTGAAAGCTGCCCACGGCGGTGCGGGTGGCAGCAACAATCACGACGTCTTGCATGGAATCTGTCCTCACTGGAAGTGCATTTCTGGAACGTGGTCCGGGACGATCAGTTTACCGGCGGTCTTGCTCACAATCTCTTCAACGCTGACGCCAGGTGCGCGTTCCTTGAGGACAAAAGCGCCATTTTCGATCTCGAGGTAAGCCAGGTCCGTCAATACACGCTTGATGCACTTGGCGCCGGTCAGCGGCAGGCTGCACTGGCTGAGCAACTTGGACTCACCGTCCTTGGACGCGTGGGTCATGATCACGATGATGTTTTCTGCACCGGCCACCAGGTCCATGGCGCCGCCCATGCCTTTGACCAATTTGCCGGGAATCATCCACGAGGCGATGTTGCCTTGGACGTCCACTTCAAACGCGCCGAGCACGGTGAGGTCGACGTGGCCGCCGCGAATCATCGCGAAGGACTCGGCAGAGGAGAAGATCGAGGCGCCAATGCGTGCCGTCACGGTCTGCTTGCCGGCGTTGATCATGTCGGCATCGATGGTTTCTTCGGTCGGAAAAGGGCCCATGCCGAGCAGGCCGTTTTCCGATTGCAGCATCACTTCCATGCCTTCGGGAATGTAGTTGGCCACCAGGGTCGGAATGCCGATGCCGAGGTTGACGTAGAAACCGTCCTGCATTTCGCGTGCGACGCGTTGAGCCATTTGTTCGCGGGTAAGAGCCATTGTTTGTCTCCTTATTATTTGGGCTGGCGGATTATTTGCGGACAGTGCGCTGTTCGATGCGCTTCTCGAAGGTGCCGCAGATGATCCGGTCGACGTAGATGCCTGGGGTGTGGATCTGCGCCGGGTCCAGCTCGCCCGGTTCGACGATTTCTTCAACTTCGACCACGGTGATCTTGCCGGCGGTGGCGGCCAGCGGGTTGAAGTTCTGGGCGGTGTGGCGGTAGATGACGTTGCCGAAATGGTCGGCTTTCCAGCCTTTGACGATGGCGAAGTCACCGGTGATGGACTCTTCCATCAGGTAGGGGCGGCCATTGAATTCGCGGGTTTCCTTGCCTTCGGCGACGGGGGTGCCGACGCCGGTGGCGGTGAAGAAGGCCGGGATGCCGGCACCGCCTGCGCGCATTTTTTCTGCCAGGGTGCCTTGGGGCGTCAATACCACTTCGATTTCGCCGCTGAGCAGTTGCTTCTCGAACAAGGCGTTTTCACCGACGTAGGAGGCGATCACTTTGCTGATCTGCTTTTGCTCCAGCAGCACGCCTAGGCCAAAACCATCGACGCCGCAGTTATTGGAGACCACCGTCAAGTCGCGGGTGCCTTTGCGCTTGATCTCGGCAATGAGGTTTTCCGGAATGCCGCACAGACCAAAACCACCGGAGAGCACGGTCATGCCGTCTTCCAGGCCTGCCAGTGCTTCTTCATAGGACGCCACGCGTTTATCGAAACCTGCCATATGCACCTCTTTTATTGTGTGTGGGCCAGCCAATGACACGAGTGTTGCGCCGACGGATTGATTTGTTAAGTTGTTTTTTAAGGTTGATTGGTTTGAAAAACAGCATAATCGGCGTTAAGCCGCACACTTAAAGCATAGACATGCGGCAACCTCACTTGCAGCATTTGACTGGCAGCGTGGAGCTTCCTATGACCGTTAAACAGATGCGTGCCTTTCTCGCCGTGGCCCAGAGCTTGAGTTTCGCCGCTGCTTGCGAGCGCCTGCACCTCTCTCAATCGGCGCTGAGCCTGACCATCAAAGGGCTGGAGGAGGGTTTAGGTGGGCGCTTGTTCAGCCGCAATACGCGCAATGTCGCGCTGACGCCTGAAGGTGAGTCGTTGTTACCTCTGGCGCGTCGCTTGATCGCCGATTGGGACAACGCCGAGGACGAGCTGCGCCAGCGTTTCACCCTCCAGCGTGGCCGGGTCACCGTGGCGGCGATGCCGTCGTTTGCGGGCAACTTGCTGCCACCGATCCTGAAGATATTCCGCGCCCGTTACCCGCAGGTGAACGTGACGGTGCATGACCTGATCAACGAGCAGGTGCTGGAGATGGTGCGTGACCGTCAGGTGGAACTGGGCGTGGCGTTCGAGCCGTCCGAGGGTTCGTCGCTGGCGTTCACCCCGTTGTACCTGGACCGGTTTATTGCGGTAGTGCCCGGAGATTCACCGTTGGCCCAGCGAAGCGAAATCGACTGGCAAACCTTGTTGGAGCAGCCGTTCATTACCCTGCAGCGGCCTTCCACGGTACGGGTGATGCTCGAGGAGCACCTGGGCGCGCTGCAAATGAAATTGCCGGTGGCGCTGGAGAGCCATCAATTGGCGACGGTGGGCAAGATGGTTGCCAATGGCCTTGGCGTCAGCGCCGTACCCGCGTTGTGCGCGAAACAGATGAAAGAGGCGGGCGCCCATTGCATCACGTTGAGCGATCCGGTGATCGAGCGACCGATTGGTGTGTTGACCAAGCCGGGCCATGAATTGTCGGCAGCTGCGCAGGTCTTGTTCGATATTTTTCGCGATGAAGCCGCTAAAGGCCGATTCCCATCGTTTTGATTACGACGCAAAACAAATGTGGGCGCTGGCTCGTCGGCGATGGCTATTTAAAACTCAACATTAACGTTGAATATTAAACCGCTATTGCCGACGGGCCAGCGCCCACAGTGGTCGAGTATTACTTAGTAGTAGCGGTCGATTACTTTAACGTTCGAGCTGTCTTTGAAAGATGCCCAGGCATTGTTAAGTGTGTCGAATACCTGTTCGATAAAGTTTTGATCCGCAGCCGCCTTCTTGCCGACATAACCCTGGCCGCGGCGGTACATTTTCAGGCGCGCCGCCAGGTTACGGTTATTTTTATCGAACTCTTCCTCAAGGGTGTGGGGCGCCACGCAGTCGATATGGACTTGACCCGATTTTTCGACCCACAGGATATGGTCGTCGAGTGTGTCTTTCTGCGCTGCGAACATCTCAGCCAATTCATCGATAGTTGGTTGGTTGTTCAGATTCATAATGTAAGCCCCTTGACCAGTTGGCGATCTATCAGTTGATTCCGTTAAAACTGCTTAGTTGTCTCCGGCTCAGAAAGCCGGGCGTCAGTGACTGTCTGCCGAATACGGGCAGGGTCTTGAACCTGATGCATGTAGTTTTGCTGATGAGCGGCTACGCAATGGTTTCATAGCGAAGACAAGCAGCGTTTTAGCTTCTTGTACCGATCCTTGCGGGCCGGTCAGCTTCATCAATCTGCCTTGTGGGCAGTGCACATCCGGAAAAAACAGCTCGGCGGTCAGACGAGCTTGTTCAAAACACGTGTTACCAACGCTCCCGATCCGGGAGACGTCTCGATAATGCAAGGGTAAAAAGGTTACGTCAACGGTTATGTAGTGATTTTTTTTTAGCACTACATAAATCGTTGTAGGGACGGGGGAATGCGGAAAAACGTGACTTGGGCGTCATTTTTTGTGCGGTTGGTCGAAGGGGCGAGGTCATCAATTCAGTATGGAAACCTGTGGGAGCGGGCTTGCTCGCGAAGGCGGTGGGGCAGCCGGAACGCTTTTGACTGACGCACCGTCTTCGCGAGCAAGCCCGCTCCCACACGCAGCCCTGTTCACATTGTTGGTGCTACTGGCTCAATCGCTCGACCAGCAACGGCAGCAAACGCTCGCAGGGCGCCTCGATCTTCACCTGCAACAGCTCATCCCCGCGTGTCTTGCCCAGGTTGATGGCAATCACCGGCTTGCCTTGCTCCACCGTCGCCTTGCACAGGCGAAACGCCGAATAGGCCATCAGCGAAGAACCCACCACCAGTAACCCCTCAGCCTGCTGTACCGCGGCCATTGCTTTGGCCGCCGTGGCCTGGGCGACGTTCTCACCAAAAAACACCACATCGGGCTTCAGCCGTTGGCCGTTGCAGTACGGGCAGTGGGGGACTTGGAAGCGTTCTTCAAATGCAGGATCGAGCAGCGTATCGCCGTCGGGCGCTTGCACGGCATCGACGCCGGCCAGGTAGGGGTTCTGATCTTCCATCACCCGCTGGATCACATCGCGCTCGCTGCGCTGCTGGCAATCCAGGCACAGCACTCGATGCAGACTTCCATGCAGCTCGATCACATCATGGCTACCGGCCTGGTCATGCAAGGTATCGACGTTCTGCGTGATCAGCCCGCTGATGCGCTCGCGTTGTTGCAGCGTGGCCAGCGCCAGGTGAGCCTTGTTCGGCTGCGCGACCCGCACCCGTGGCCAACCCAGCATCGCCCGCGCCCAGTAGCGGCGCCGCGCTTGCGGCGTGGCCAGGAATTCCTGGTACATCATCGGTGCCTTGCCCCGGCGTACGCCTTCGCTGTCGCGATAATCAGGAATGCCCGACGACGTGCTGATGCCCGCACCGGTCAGCACCACAAAGCGCCGTTCGGCCATCGCCCGGTGCAGGGTATCGAGGTGGTCTTCTTGATGTTCCAGCGTGTCGAGCATGGGGTCCCCTATTCGCCGCGGATGTACTGCTCCAGTTGTTTGATCAGATCAGCCTGCTCGGCAATGGCTTCCTTGACCAGGTCACCGATGGACAACAGGCCGATCAGCTTGCCATCTTCGACCACGGGCAGGTGGCGCAGGTGACCGTCCGTCATGATGTTCATGCACTTGTCGACGCTCTGGTGAGTATCGACGGTAATCACTGGCGAGCTCATGATTTCACTCACGGCAGTGGTCGCGGAGGAGCGGCCCTTGAGGATCAGCTTACGCGCGTAATCCCGTTCACTGATCACCCCCACGACTTTGCCTTCGTCCACAACCGGCAAGGCGCCGACGTTTTTGGCAGCCATCTGGATCAATGCCTCCATCACCGTCTGGTGCGACTTGATGGTGTGGACCTCCTGGTTCTTCTGGTCCTTGGCTTTGAGCACTTGTGCGACGGTTTTCATGGCGGCCACTCCGGTGTTGTTGTTAGGAAGTCAGCAGGTCCCTTACAGAATCCTAGACGGGCTACGGGGCTGCAAGGTCCAAAGCGGCGTTAAACCCGTCGAAAAACGTCATTCGCTGGATTTTTTCGTCTTTCACCCGGCATTTGTCGGCTTTTTCCCCCGCTTGGTACCGGCCGTTGTCTTGCGTGGCGCCGTCTTGCGCTTCTTTTTCCATGGCGTGGCGCCTCGGCCTGCCGGGCTGGCTGGGCCGGTGATGGTCATGCGCATACCATTGCAGCGCGCCACTTGCTTGCTCATCCACGCCGCCTGCTTGGCGACGAATTCTTCCAGGCTCATTTCACCGCTTTGCACCATGTCCAGCGCCTGTTCCCAGATCGCAGTGGTGCCTGGGTCGGCAATGGCTCGAGGTACGGCGTCGATCAGGCTGAATGCGGCCGGAGTGGCCGAGAGTGCCTTACCGTTTTTGACCAGGTAACCACGGTCCAGCAGCCCCTGGATAATTCCGGCGCGGGTGGCCTCGGTGCCGATGCCGGTGGTGTCCTTGAGTTTTTGCTTGAGCAGCGGGTCTTCCACCAGCTTGGCGACGTTTTTCATGGCCTTGATCAGGTCGCCTTCGGTGAAGGGTTTGGGCGGCTGAGTCCACAGGTCTTTGAGATTGACCTTGGCCACCGCGTGGTCCTGGCCCTGCACCAGCGTCGGCAAGGCTTGCGGCGCGGGTGCCTCGCGCCCCTTTGCCGGGACCAGTGCTTCGGGCAACGCGCGTTTCCAGCCTGGCTCGATGACAACCTTGCCGACTGCGCGCAACGCTTGGCCTGCGCAGTCGAAATCCGCCTGGGTGCGATCGTATTCATGGTTAGGCAGGAACTGCGCCAGGTAACGTGCGCGAATCAGGGTGTAGACCGCACGGTATTTACCAGTGAGCTGCACCACATCCTTACCGGCCCCGGTGGGAATGATGCCGTGGTGCGCGCTGACCTTGGCGTCGTTCCAGGCCCGCGAACGGCGCTGGGGATCGATGTGCGGCATCAGCTCGTTCACTGCCGGGTCCGCACGCCCCAGCGCAGCTAAAATCTTCGGCGCGTCACCGTGCTGGCTCAACGGCAGGTAGCCGCAATCACTGCGTGGGTAGGTGATGACCTTGTGGGTTTCGTAGAGTGACTGGGCGATATCCAGGGTTTCCTGGGCACCGAGCCCCAGTTTTTTGGAACAGATTTCCTGCAGGGTACCCAGATCGAAGGGCAGGGGCGCCACCTCGCGCATGCGCTCGGTGCGCAACTTCACCAGCCGCGCGGTGGCGGCGTTGCGCATGGCATCGGCAGCGTCGCGGGCCAACTGCGGGTTAAGGCAGCGGCCCTGGTCGTCACACGCATCATCCGTGGCGCGCCATTGGGCGGTGAAGGTCATGCGCTCATGGCGCAGATCGACATCGATGGCCCAATAAGCCACCGGCACAAAGTCGGCGATGCTGCGGTCGCGGTCCACTACCAGGCGCAAGGTTGGCGTCTGCACCCGGCCCACCGGCAACACGCCTTGATAGCCGGATTGGCGCCCGAGCAAGGTAAATAGACGGCTCATGTTCATACCGATCAGCCAGTCGGCGCGCGAGCGACCCAGCGCCGAGTGATACAGGCTGAAGGTTTCGGCGCCCGGCTTGAGCGCGGCCAGGGCTTTGCGAATGGAGGCGTCATCCAGCGCCGACAGCCATAGCCGCTGGATCGGCCCGCGATAACGGCAATGCTCGACCAGCTCCCGGGCGATCATCTCGCCCTCACGGTCGGCGTCGGTGGCGATCACCAGGTCCTGGGCTTCTCCCAGCAAACGCTTGACCGCCTTGTATTGGCTGGCGGTCTTGGGCTTGACCTGCATCTTCCATTTTTCCGGGACGATCGGCAGATCGGCCAGCACCCAGCGCTTGTATTTGGCGTCGTAGGCATCGGGCGGGGCGGTTTCCAGCAGGTGACCGATGCACCAGGTGACTGTGACCCCATTGCCCAGCCAGCAACCGTCGCCGCGCCGGCTGGCGCCGAGCACGGCCGCGATATCTTTGGCCTGGGAGGGTTTTTCACAGAGGTACAGCCGCATGGTCATCACATCAGATCGGGTTGATGCCTTGCAGGATGCTGAGTCAGAGGGATTTGAGCAACCATTATCTGTATGGATGTACAGCAAAGTGTGTGAGTGCCACAACACGAAAGTGGGAGCGGGCTTGCTCGCGAAAGCGGTGGCTCAGTCAACGAATGTGTCGACTGGCACACCGCCTTCGCGGGCAAGCCCGCTCCCACAAGGGGTCTTAGGCGTCTTGAAGATCAGTTGTTATTGATGTCCACATTTCGGGTTTCTTTGAGGCAGAACAACCCCACGATCAGACTCACGCCAGTCACCACCACCGGGTACCACAGGCCGTAGAAAATGTCGCCGGTGTACACCACCAGGGCAAATGACACAGTCGGCAGGAAGCCGCCAAACCAGCCGTTACCGATGTGATAGGGCAGCGACATCGAGGTGTAGCGGATACGCGTCGGGAACAGTTCCACCATCAACGCTGCCAATGGGCCGTAGCACATGGCGGCGATCAGGATCAGCACCACGATCAGCACCACCACCATGACCTTGTTGACCTGAGCCACATCCGCCGAAGACGGGTAGCCGGCGAGTGTCACCGCACCGCGCAGGGCCGCTTCGTCGAAACCGTCGATGCGCACGTCACCCACGCTTACCTGCACCGGGCTGCCGGCCGGGGCCGCAGAACTGCTGTACGGCAGGCCTTGCTTGACCAGGAAGGTCTTGACCTTGTCGCACGGGCTGTCAAAGCGCGCCTTGCCCACCGGGTCGAACTGAAAGGTGCACGTGGCCGGGTCGGCCAGCACGGTAATCGGCGCCTGATGGCTGGCCTGGTCCATCGCCGGGTTGGTGTAATGCGCCAGGCCCTTGAAGATCGGGAAGTACAGGGCGGTAGCCAGCAGCAGACCGAGCATCAGCACCGGTTTGCGCCCGATTTTGTCCGACAGCCAGCCAAACAGAATAAAGAACGGCGCGCCGATCACCACGCTGATAATCAAAAGCATGTTGGCCAGCGCCGGGTCCATTTTCAGGAATTGGGTGAGGAAGAACAGCACATAGAACTGCGCCGCGTAGAACGTCACTGCTTGCCCGCCGTTGATGCTGAACAGCGCGATCAGCACCACCTTGAGGTTTTCCCATTTGCCGAACGACTCGCGGATCGGCGACTTGCTGGCCTTGCCTTCCTCTTTCATTTTCAAAAACGCCGGCGACTCGTGCAGGCTCATGCGGATCCAGGTGGAAATGCCCAGCAGCACGATGGAAAACAGGAACGGAATCCGCCAGCCCCACACTTCAAACTGGTCGCCGGTGAAGTAACGGCAAGCCAGCACCACCAGCAGCGACAGCAGCAGGCCGAGGGTGGCGGTGGATTGAATCCAGCTGGTGTGCAGGCCGCGTTTGCCGGCCGGCGCGTGCTCGGCCACATAGGTGGCTGCGCCGCCGTACTCACCGCCCAACGCCAGGCCTTGCAACATGCGCAGCACGATCAGGATGACCGGCGCGGCAATGCCGATGCTGGCGTAGGTCGGCAGCAGCCCGACACAAAACGTGGCCACGCCCATCAGGATGATGGTGACGAGAAAGGTGTACTTGCGCCCGATCATGTCACCCAAGCGACCAAACACCAGCGCGCCGAACGGCCGCACCACGAAGCCTGCCGCAAAGGCCATCAAGGCAAAGATGAACGCCGTGGTGTCATTGACCCCGGCAAAGAACTGTTTGCTGATCACGGCCGCCAGAGCGCCGTAGAGGAAAAAGTCATACCACTCGAACACCGTCCCCAGAGACGAGGCGAAGATGACTTTTCTTGATTCGCTGCCGGTGCTCGCACGAACGGCCGAGCCCAGGGGTTGAGCATGTTCTGACATCGGGTAACCCTCACAGTGATTATTTATTGTTGTTCCACTGTCGGCGCCAACCTCGGCGCCGGTTGTCTCTGTGCAGGCGCCGGCCAGCCGGACGCCTGCAGGTCACGCGGGTGTGGTCATTTCTCTTTCCGGGGCAAGATTCCTTGTGTTCGGCGAAAGGATCAACTGCGCAGCCTTCTCCGCAATCATCAGTGTAGGTGAGCAGGTGTTACCCGACGTGATGCGTGGCATCACCGAGGCATCGGCGATGCGCAAACCCGGCACGCCATGTACGCGCAGTTGGGCATCGACCACGGCGTCTTTGTCGCTGCCCATGCGGCAGGTGCCCACCGGATGGAAAATCGTCGTGCCGATACGCGCGGCGGCTTCGTGCAGTTCCGCTTCGGTTTGCAATGCATCGCCGGGCAGGTATTCCACCGGCTTGAACTGGCTCAAGGCTGGCGCGGCGACGATGCGGCGGGTCAGGCGAATCGCGTCGGCGGCCACGCGCAAATCCTGCGGATGGCTGAGGTAGTTGGGCCGAATCAACGGCGCATCTGCCGGGTTGGCCGAACGGATGTCGATACGGCCGCGGCTTTGCGGGCGCAGGTCGCAGACCGAAGCGGTAAACGCCGGGAACGCATGCAAGGGTTCGCCAAAACGCTCCAGTGACAGCGGCTGCACATGGTATTCAAGGTTGGCCGAGGTCTGTTCCGGGCCGGAGCGGGCAAACGCGCCGAGCTGGCTGGGCGCCATCGACAGCGGGCCGCTGCGGTCATACAGGTAGCGCAGGCCCATGCCCATTTTGCCCAACAGGGTGCCCGCGATCTGGTTCAGAGTGCGCGCGTTTTCCAGTTTGTAGATCAGGCGCAGTTGCAGGTGATCCTGCAGGTTGCCGCCCACGCCGGGCAGCTCATGCACCACGTCGATGCCCAATGGTTTGAGCACATTGGAAGGGCCGATCCCCGAGCGTTGCAGGATGCCCGGCGAGCCCACGGAGCCTGCGCACAGTACGATTTCCTTGCGCGCTTTCCAGCTCATCTGCTGGCCGTTCTGACGCCCGAGCACCTGGGAGGCTCGGCCGTTTTCCAGCACCACGCGCTCCACTTCGACCTCGGTCAGCACGGTGAGATTGGGCCGCTGGCGGATCGGCTTGAGAAACGCCTTGGCCGCATTCCAGCGCACGCCGGCCTTCTGATTGACCTGGAAGTAGCCGCAGCCCTCGTTATCGCCCCGGTTGAAATCGCTGATCGGCGCGATACCGCTTTGCGCCGCAGCATCGCGAAAGGCATCCAGGATCGGCCAGTGCAGGCGCTGTTGCTCAACGCGCCACTCACCGCCGTCGCTGTGAAATTCCGAACCGCCGGCGAAGTGGTTTTCGCTTTGCTTGAACAGTGGCAGCACATCTTTCCAGGCCCAGCCCGGGTTGCCCTCGGCGGCCCAGCCGTCGTAATCCTGGGCCTGACCGCGCATGTAGATCATGCCGTTGATCGACGAGCAGCCGCCCAGCACCTTGCCGCGCGGGTAACTCAACGCACGGCCTTGCAGGCCTTCCTGGGCTTCGGTCTTGAAGCACCAGTCGGTGCGCGGGTTACCGATGCAGAACAGGTAGCCGACGGGAATATGGATCCAGGGGTAATTGTCGCGGCCGCCAGCTTCGAGCAGCAGCACGCGGTGGGCGGGGTTGGCGGACAGTCGATTGGCCAGCAGGCAGCCTGCGGGGCCGGCGCCTACTACCACGTAATCGTATTCAGCAGCTGCAATGGGCATCTGAGGTCTCGCTTGTTTTTCTTATTGGCTCCATCCTAGTTGTTAGTTTTCGTCTTAAAAATGTTAGTTTTTACCCAGCTGCTGTGCGTTTTTAAACAGTGCCTATAGCCACTGCGATGAGCGCAGCTGCTGACTGTCCACGCAAGGGAGGCGATATGTTCGACTGGAATGACCTGCGGTTTTTTCTCGAATTGCAACGCAGCGGCCGCTTGCTCACCGCGGCCCAGCGCCTGAAAACCACGCACGCCACCGTCGCCCGGCATATCGAGGCCATCGAAAAGAGCCTGGGGACTGCGCTTTTTGTGCAGCACGCGCAGGGCTACGAGCTGACGCCGTCCGGTGAAGCCTTGCTCAAACACGCCGAGGCCATGGAAAACGTCGCGTTGCTGGCCGAAGACGAACTCACCCATTCCGCTGCGCCCCTGGGCAAGATCCGCCTCGGCGTGGCCGAAGGGTTGGGCGTGATGTTTCTTGCCAGCCGCATGGGTGGGCTGTTTGACCGCTACCCAGGTTTGGAAGTCGAACTGGTGGCCGTGCCGCGCTTCGTCAGCATTCTTAACCGGGAGGCGGAAATCAGCATTCACCTCGAACGCCCCAGCGTCGACCAGCTTGTCACGCGCAAACTCACCGACTACCGCCTCGCGCTGTACGCCAGCCGCGCGTATCTGGACCGCAACCCGCCGATTGAAAAGCGCGAAGACCTCGCCGTGCATGCATGGATCGATTACGTCGATGACCTGTTGTTCAGCCAGGAACTCAAATTTCTCAGCAGCTTCTGCCGCAACCCCAAAGTGGTGTTCCACAGCACAAGTGTGATCGCCCAGCACCAGGCGGCGCGCTCGGGGTTGGGCATCGCTGTGTTGCCGTGCTTTATGGCGGCGAGTGACCCGGACCTGGTGGCGCTGCTGCCGGCGGAGGGCATTCAGCGCAGCTACTGGATCAGCTCGCGCCGTGAGCTGCACAAGTCAGTGCGGCTGCGGGTGTTGTGGGATTACGTGGTGGAGTTGTGCGCAAGGGAGCAGGGTTTGCTGCTCGGCGAATCCAGCTGAAGAAACCGGATCAGCCTGCAACACGGCATCCCTCAGATGGCATGAGATCCAAATGTTGGCGCTGGCTTGCCTGCGATGCAGACGCCTCGGTAGATCAGGCATAACCAGTTGCTGCCATCGCAGGCAAGCCAGCTCCCTCATTGAATTTGCGTTTACGCTGCCTTCAGAGCTTTACCACCTGATGCACCTGCTCGGCACACGCCCGCGCCTCGTCAATCATTTTGCCAAACGCTTCGCTGGCGACCTCGGCGTGGGTCAGCCAATGCGTTTTCTGGCTCAGGCGATAGTGATACCGCAGCCCGTCGTCCATGCGCTTGCCGTCCAGGTCCAGGTCGTACCACGGCGAGCGCACCTGGCAGCCGGGGATGGCTTTTTCCATCTTGCCGCCGGTCAGCGTGAAGCTGTAGTCGTAGGTCTGCGGGTTGCCCAGGTACAGGTCGGCCTGTTGATGGTGACGGCGGTAGTTGATGAAGCCATCCCAGCGCCCTTTGAGTGACTCATCGGTATAGACGTAGTCATTCGCGAGTTTTTCCAGGGCACGCTGGTCGTTCAGGGTGGCGCGGACGGTGTAGCCGTCGTGCACCACAAAGGTCGTGGGTTGGCGGGTGATCTGGCAGTCGCTGATCTCGTTGCCAAAATGCGCGCAGAGGTTCTGGTCGGTGGCGGTGGTGCCTTGTTGGCGGTCAGCCACGCTCATTTGCATCAGCGGCAGGCGGCCGAAGGTGATGGTCGCCTGGGTGGCACCATTGCCCTGTTTGTCAAAGTGCACCTGTTTGTCCAGACGCAGAGTGGTTTCGGGGCGCTCCAGCGGGATCTGTTCTTCGCGCACCTGGCCCTGAGCGTTGTTGACCAGCACCCAGCGGTCCTGGATGTCGGGCAAGGTCTGGCCTGGGGCAAACACCGGGTTGGTCGGGTCGAGCCACCACACCTGGCCGTCCACTTCGGCGCGCACGATCGCGTGGTTCGGTGCGTTGGTGCCGGGGATCAACAAGGCGTACGCCACGTCGCCGCGGCTGACCCAGGCGGTTTCAGCCTTGATGCCGCTGGCCTTGAGCATCGCCGTCAGCAGGATCGCGAGGTCTTTGCAATCGCCGTAGCCATGCTGCTCGATCTCCGCGAGGTTGAACGGCACGTAGCCACGCTCTGTCGCGCGCCAGTCGCCCAGGTAGCGGTAGTGATCGTTGATGTGCTGCATCAGCGCGGCGACCTGTTCCGCCGGCGCCAGGCCGCTGGCCGCGGCCACAGCGGCGGCGGCTTGCGCAGGCAGCCTGGCGGCAAGTATCTGGTTGTAGCGCTGGGCGAAATCACCGAAGTACGCCTGGCGATCCAAGGTGCTGCCCACTTCCAGGCGCGGAATGCGCTGTAGCGCAGCGCTGGACGATTCGTTGATGTAGTTGAGGTAGGTCGGGGCTTTTTGCACCACGTCCAACGTCTTGCCATTGGCCGACGGGGTTACGGTGAAACCGTCGAACAGCTCACTGCGCCACTGAATCGGCCGTTCGGCGGTAAAGCGCGCCTTGACGTGGTCGCGACGGAACGCGCTGGGGCCGAAGGTGAGGGCATAGTGAAACTGACTCACCAGCGGTTTGGCGGCGCGATGTTCGCGCACTGTGTAGCGAATCTGTGTGCCCACGCGCAGGTTCGGGAAGGCCAGGGAGGTCTGCTTGTCGCGGCTGAAACCCTGGTCCGGGTTGGGCGCGGTGCGGGTGTCGATTTGTGCGGCGTCCAGTGCGACCGGCTTGGCGCCAGGCTGGGTGGACTGGGCGCTGATGACCTCGAAGGTGTCGCCTTCGGCGTAATCGAAGTCAATGCGCGAGAGCATTTCGCGGCCGTTGGGTGTGAGGATCGTGTAGTGCTGGGTGGTGGTGCAGTCGGTGCTGGCGTCGCGGTTGAAGTGGCAATGCAGCTCGGTGTCACTGGCCAGCGGGGCTTCGGCCATGGGTTGCAGGGTGGCGTTAACAGAATGGGTAACCAGCCCCAGGCTGATGACAATCAAAGAGCGGTGAAACGGAAAACGGTGCATTGGCGCCTCGGGTGACACATTGAAACAACTGCCCAACGGGCAGTGAGAAGGCGCCGGATGATAATCGATCGCAACAACAAAAACCAGGATTGTTCGACAATTTATCTGGCTGAAAGGCCCGTGCTAGAGCCTTTTGTTTGATTTGCGTCAAGGCTTTCGCAGTTCAAACTCCGCGCTGCCGAGCTGCTCGCCGTTGACCAGCACACGCACCCGATGCGTGCCCGGGTAGTGCTTGCGCGTGGTCAGTTCACGAATAGGGTGTTCGCGCCGAATGTTGTGGTGTTCGCCCGCGCCCAAGGCGAATGCCTTGAGCTTGAAGACCTTGGCCGCACTGTGGCCGGCGCTTTTTACATAGTCGATGGCGTAATCCACCACCAGTTTTTGTGGGGCGGCCGCAGTGGATTCGAGGCTGAATGACAGCGTGATCCGTTCCCCCAGGTTGATCACGGCTGGCGTGACGGCCAGGTGATGCATTTTCACCTCGGCCTTGGCCCCGGCGCCGATGATCGTCAGTGCGCGGGTGTTGCCTTGCTTGATCAGGTTGCGTAAGGCGTGGCGAGCGATCCAGGCGGTGTGCGGGTTGTTCAGGTTCCAGCCTTCGATCAGGCCGAGTACCCATTCCGGATGGTCCTTGGTGATGTCGTTGAGGTGGTTGGCCACCGACTTGCGCACGTACAGGCTGCTGTCGGCGTTGAGGTTGTCGAGGATCGGCGCGCACAGTTCGGGGTTGGCCTGCACCTCGGCCAGGCGAAAAGACCACGGCAGGCGAGGGCGCGAGCCTTCGCTGGCCAGGCGGCGCACGTGTTCGTTGGCATCCAGCGACCATTGCTGCATGACCGCCAGGGTGCGCTGGAAGTCGTTCAGCAAGAAAGGGCGGATGGCAAATTCGGCAGAGCCAAAAGTGGTGAAGTATTTCAGCGCGGCCATGGACCGCCTGAAGTCACCCTGGCCGTAAGTTGCCACGTAGTGCGGCAGGCACAGGCAGACAAACGCGCTGTTCAGGCGCGGGGCAAGGGCGTAAAGCAGCGTGAGCGTTTGCGCGTAATCAAGCGCAATCACGGCGTGCAGGCTGTCGCTGACCCGCGCCACGCGCTGCATCACCGACAACTCGGCAAGCCCGGCCTTGGCGTGCTTGAGAAAACCCTTGGCGTCGAACGCCGGGTACACCGCCGACATCTCGCGGGCGATGTGCTGCAGGCGTTCGGCGTTGAAGATTTCCTTGAGCGCTGGCGCGCTTTGCTCGGGCATCGGTGGTTCCTGGGGGTTAGAGAAACCAGCGGTATTCCCGCGCGTTGATCTCGTGTTGAAAAGCCAGATGGTCCTGGCGTTTGTTCTCGCAATACACGTCGACAAATTCTGCGCCGAGCTTATCGCGCACCACCGGCTGATGTTGCATGGCGCGCACGGCGTCGAGCATCTCAAGGGGAAATTCGGTGCCGCTGAGGCGGTCTTCGTTCAAGGGCGCGATGGGTTCTTGCCTGGCTTCAAGGCCATGCTCAAGCCCTGCCAGGATCGCCGCCAGAACCAGATACGGGTTGGCATCCGCACTGGCCAGGCGGTGCTCGATGCGCAGGTTGCGCGGGTCTGACTCGGGAATGCGCACGCACGCATCGCGGTCTTCAAAGCCCCAGCTGGCACGGGTCGCTGCGTTGACCGTGCCACCCAGGCGGCGGAAGGCGTTGTGGTTGGGCGAGAAGATCGGCATGCAGTGCGGCAGCAATTCCAGGCACCCGGCCACGGCATGGCGCAGCGGTTGCTGCTGGTGCGCGGCAAGCAGATTATTGCCCGCCGCGTCGTAGAGGCTGACATGCACATGCATGCCGCTGCCGGGAAATTGCAGGTAAGGCTTGGCCATGAAGCTGGCACGGTAACCGTGCTTGAGCGCCACGCCACGCGTGCTGCGGCAGAACAGGGCGGCCCAGTCGGCGGCACGCAGGCCGTCATCGAGGTGGCCGAAATTGATTTCGAACTGGCCCGGGCCGATTTCGGCGGTGATCACCGTGATGTCGATGCCCTGGTCCTTGGCGGTTTGCGCCATGTCGTCGAGCACCTCGCTGAAGCGCGACAGCCGCTCGATATGCAAGTTGGGCTGGTCATCGGCGTCCTCGCTCAGCGGGTCGCGGGCGAATTGCGGCAGGCCGTTGTCGAGTTTTTTGTCGAACAGGTAGAACTCCAATTCGAAGGCCACCACCGGATGAATGCCCTTGTGCTGCAGGCGTTCGAGCACCTTGGCCAGCACTTCGCGCGGTTCGAACTCGATCGGTGCTTCGGTGCCGTCCGAGGTGATCAGCATCTGCCCCAGCGGCTGCGACTCCCAACTCACCGGCTTGAGCGTGCCTGGCACCAGACGGCGGTTGGCGTCCGGATCGCCGTCGTGGAAGCAATAATCACCAATCTTGAACAGCCCGCCCTGCGCGCCGAGCAGCACGGCGTTTTGCGGCAGCTTCAGCGGGCTGCCGGCGGCGACTTTTTCCAGCATGTCCACCGGGTAGCGCTTGCCGTAGAAATGCCCCGGAATGTCCAGGGCGATCAGGTCGACGTAACGCACCTCGGGGTGGTTCTGGCGAAAGCTCCGTACTTCGGCCAGCAACGTGGAAGACTGGTTTTTCACGGGTGTTGCTCCTAGTTGTAAACCCACAGCACGCGGGCGGGCAGGTCAGTCAGGTTGGCGTAACGGCAATGGGCGAAACTGGCCAGGTGGAAGCTGTCGCCAGCGCCAAGGGTGACCGCGTCCGGCTCGCCTTCCACCCACAGCGTCAACTCGCCCTCCAGCACAAAACCGGCCTGCTCGGCGCGGTCGCTCATGGTGTGTTCACCGCTGTTGGCACCGGGCGCGAGCAGGCTGTCGAGCATCGAAAAGGCGCCGTTCATGCTCGGCGAGACCAGAATGTCGGTGATGCCGTTGGCGTAATACACCGTGCGCCGCTCGTTAGGGCGTGTGACCCAGTCCACCGCCTTGGGTTTGGGCAGGCTGTAGAAGTAAGTGGTGGGCACATCGAGGGCGTGGCTGATGGCGGTCAAGTCCGCCACGGTGGGGCGCGACAGGCCACGTTCGACCTGTGACAGGAAACCCACCGAGCGCTCGATTTTTTGCGCAAGTTGCGCCAGGGTGAGTTTCTTGTGTTTGCGCAGGTCGTGGATCAGCGCGGCCAGGGTGGCGAGTTCTTGTTGTTGGGTCATGAAATTTATGTCGAGAAATTTCATGAAAAATTACAGGATTAATTTCATGGGGGCAAGGCTGATGGATCTTGAAGCGCATCTGTTTTCGTTAGAGCAGGCGCTGCAGCAGAGCACTACACGCAGCGATGCCGCGCAGCTTGAACGTTTGCTGGCGGATGACTTTGTCGAATTTGGCGCCAGTGGCAATGTCTGGGGCAGTAAGGCCGAAGTGATTGCCGGGTTGCAGGATGAGGCTTTCAGTGCGCGCCGCATGACGGAGTTTGCGGTGAAAGCACTCAGTGACGGGGTGGCGCTGGTGACTTATCGCGGTTACCGCGAAGGCGTCGGGAAATCGTTGCGCAGTTCAGTGTGGCGGCAGGAAGAAGGGCAGTGGCGGATGGTGTTCCATCAAGGCACGCCGGTGTAACCCCTCGCCACAAGGATTGAAGGCGGGCTGAATGATTCCGCGCGCCCGCGGTCCGAACCTGGGTACGCACCATTCATTGAAGGAGCACCCATGAAGTCCAAAACCCTAGCTGCTTGCTTGTTGCTGACAGCGGGCCTGTCCACCGCCAGCTTTGTCGTGCAGGCCGGTGATACCCCGCAGGAAACGGTGAAGCCCTCGAGCATCAACGCACGCGATTTGAAAGAAGGCGACCGCGCCCCGGACATGCTGATGCGCAAGGAGTCGGCGGTCAGCGACTGGAAGAAACGCGGCCTCAAGCAACCCGAAGAAGACAGCCAATGGGCCCGCGTGGGTGACAAGTTCGTGCTGCTCAAAACCACCAACGGCACGATTCTCGAGATCACGCCCGTCAAGAAATGACCGGTCTTTTTTGCCTGCTCTTGCGTTAAGGTAACCGACCCTACAGGTCGCGTTACCTCAAACGGATGAGAGCAGGATGCTTGCCACCATCAGAAACTACCCGCGCACCGTTAACCTGTTGCTGTCCGCCACGTTACTGCTGACGTCGGCCAAGGCCATTACCTTTCCCTACCTGGTGATTTACCTCACCCGTCACTTCGGCCTCGACATCACTCAGGTCGGGTTGGTGATCGGCAGTTCGCTGATTGTCGGCTCATTGCTCAGCGTGTATGGCGGCTTTCTGGTGGACCGCGTGAACAGCTACAGGCTGCTATTGGGCTTGAGCGCGCTGTTTGTGCTGGGGTTTATCGGCACCGTCGTGGCTCAGGGCATCTGGCTGTTCTACAGCTGCCTGATCCTGATCAACCTGGCCTATGCCGTCATCGACATCGCCATCAAAGCCGGCTTCGCCAGCTTGCTGCCTGAAGACGCGCGCAGCGAAGTGTTTTCCATCAAGTACACCCTGACCAATATCGGCTATGCCGTCGGCCCGTTTTTTGGCGCGATGGTGGCCAAGGTGGATATCAGCTTGCCTTTCGTCCTCTCGGCGCTGCTGGGCCTGGGGTTTTTCCTGCTGTACTGGCGCTGGGGTGATCGCAGCCTGGCCAGCGTCGATGCCACGCACAAACCGCTGGCGTTTCTCGCCGTCGGCCGCGTGCTGCTCAGCGACCATCGCCTGGTGTGTTTCACCTTGGGTGGCGTGCTCAGTGCAGTGGTGTTCGGTCAGTTCACGGCGTATCTGTCGCAGTACCTGGTGACAACCACCACCGCGCAATATACCTACACCGTGATCAGCGCCGTGCTCACCACCAACGCCGTCCTGGTGATTGCCTTGCAGTATGTGATTGGCCGGCGCATCTCGCACCGCCACCTGAGTCAGTGGCTGATCGCTGGCCTGGGCATGTTTATGCTGGGTGTGATTGGGTTTGCCTTGGCCACCAGCGTGCTGTGGTGGGTGCTGGCGATGGCGGTATTTACCGTGGGGGAGATCATCGTGTTTCCGGCCGAGTACATGTTTATCGACCGAATTGCCCCTGACCACCTGCGCGGCATGTATTACGGGGCACAGAACCTGTCCAGCCTGGGCGCCGCGCTGGGGCCGGTGTTGTGTGGGCTGGTGTTGGCCAGCCTGCCGGCCCACTACATGTTTTACATGCTGGGGGCGTTTACCGTCGGTGGCGGGGTGTTCTATTTCATGGGTGCGTCGCTAAAGGCAAATCATCCAACGTAAGCTTGCCGACGTTGTTGCTTTGCAATTCGTAGCGCAACTCTTCCACCATCTTTTCCACTTCCTGCGGGGTCTGCAGCCGGTTGGTGCTGATCCCGGTCACCACCAGGTCGACCCGGCCGGTTTGGGCGTCGAACACCTTGAGGGTCAATGAAGCGTCCCGGCACAAGGTGAACTCGCAGGTCAGCGGCGACAGGCCTTCTTCGATGCAATTACGCAATTGAGAAAGGGTGAACATCTTGCTCAGGCTCCTCAACGACGGCGCAGCAACAGGCCTACCAGCAGGCCTGCACCGGCGACAACGGCGACGGTAGCCAGCGGTTTATTGCGGGCGAAATCACTGACCGTATCCAGCGCGTCACCATAGGTCTGCTGCAATTGCCCGGCGGCCTGGCGCGCAACGCCTTCGGCTTGCAACTGCTCATCACCGGTCAGGTCGCCAAGAAAACCCTGGGCCTTGCCTGCAACTTTCTCGACGGCGCCTTTGACTTGTTCGCTTTTCATAGTGCATTCCTTCAAGAGATCAAACCAATACGGCACGGGACTCAAAGCCCTGTGCCCACCCTTCAAGGTTAAGCACCTCGTTATGCGCAAATAAGGCGAATTTGCACCGGTCGTACTAGTGCATTTGCACTTTATTTTTTGCTTTTTACCCGTAATTCCCCGGCAAACAGCCCGCGTTCACGGGCCCAGACGATCGCCGCACTGCGGCTATGCACCCCCAGCTTGGAGTACACCGTGGCCACATGGTTACGCACGGTGTTGGGCGCCAGTTTCAGGCGCGAGGCAATCTCCTTGTCGGCCAGGCCTTCGCAGATCAAACCCAGCACATCGCGTTCACGGGCCGTCAGGTCGGTGAAGGCCACGTTCGGCAAATTGGGGCTGTTGACGCTCTTGGCGTTGGCCAGTTTCTCGATCAGCGTCTGGCTGAACCAGGAGGCGTCCTGCATCACTTCCTCGATGGCAGCCACCAACTCCAGCTCTGAGCGTTTGCGTTCGGTGATGTTCATCATCACCAGCAAATAGCACGGCACATCCTGGATCAGCACGGTGTCGGCGGAGACCACGCAATCGATCACCTCGCTGCCTTTTTTGCGCACCTTGAGGTCCAGGCCGTCGAGGTTGCCGGCTTTTTCCAGCGTCGCAAACAGTTGCGCGCCTGCCTGGGGACTGTCGATGAAGTGAATCTCGTCGATGGTCTTGCCGATCAGCTCTTCACTGGTGTAGCCCGTGATGTTCATGAACGCTTCGTTGATATCCACCACCTGCCGGTTGGCGGCGCTGCACACCAGGGTCGGCACCGGCGTCAGACGGAACGATTTGGCAAAGCGCTCCTCGCTCTGGCGCAGGGCAATTTCCGCCTTGCGCCTTGGCTCCAGGTCGGTGAAGGAAAACAGCATGCAGTCTTCCTCGTTCATGTCCAGCGGCTGGCCCGCGACGATCACCAGCTTGCTGCCGCCTTCGGGCAGGCGCAGCTCGGCCTGCATCTGCGGGATGGTTGCACCTTCGCCCAGGCGCTGGACGGCCAGGTCCTTGCGCTCGGCCTGCTCCAGCACGTCCAGTTCATACACCGAGCGACCGATGACCTGATCGCGGCTGTAGCCGGTCATTTCCAGAAAACCCTGGTTGACCTTGATATAGCGCAGGTCGCTCAAGCGGCAGATCACGGCGGGCGCCGGGTTGGCGTTGAAGGTTTTTTCGAAGCGCTGCTCGGCGCTGGCCCACTCGGTGGCGTCGCTGAGGATCAGCACCAGCAGCTCGGGTTCGCCCTGAGTGTCGGTCAGCACCAGGCTGCGCAAGCGGTGCACCCAGCTGCGGTTTTCGTCGGCGGCGGGGGTGACTTCTACCACCACATCGCTGAACTCTTCACCGGCGGCCACGCGGCTGAGCGGGTAGCTGTCCAGCGGCAGCGGATGGTTGTTGCGATAGCGCAGCGCGAACCGCTTGGCGTATTGCGCAGTATTGACCCCCAACGCCTCGACCTCGCTGACCCCGTGCATGGTCAACGCCGCTTCGTTGGCCCAGAGGATGGTCTGGTCAACCTCGGCCAGGATCACGCCGTCGGACAGTCCGGAGATGATCTGCTGCAATTGGCGGCGGTTGGTTTCTTTGGCAAGAACGTCCTGGGTCATGGTCTCTCCGGGGTATGGGCGCATGGCAATTACGACACTTGGGCTCGAGGATAGTGCAGAGAAATTGCCCGGCGCGGGGTGCGAATGCACCAGAAGGCCTGGTGCATTTGCGCGAGGACGGCCGTCCCTGCGCTCGCCAGACTAAAACGGTCAACCACTCAAAGGATTAATCATGACCACTGTCTATGAAACCAATCGTTCACCGTTTCGCGTGTCCTGGAGCTCTGTGCTGGCCGGTAGTGCAATTGCCCTGGTGACCTACCTGGTGCTCAGCGTGCTGGGCACGGCCATCGGCGCGAGCGCGGTCGACCCGATGCAAGCCGGTAACCCGTTGCGTGGCTTCGGCACGGGCGCCGGGATCTGGCTGTTCGTGTCGACGCTGGTCGCCATTGCCGTCGGTGCCTTTGTGGCGGGGCGTACCGCGCCGGATCGCGGCGGCTTGCATGGCGTGCTGACCTGGACGCTGACCACGCTCTTCACCACCTGGCTGCTGGCGGCGCTGGCCTCAAGCGTGGTGGGCACGGCAGGCAATGTTGTCGGCAAAGGCCTGTCGGCTGCCGGCAGCGGCATCGCCGCCGCAGCGCCAGGCATCAGCGACAGCGTCATGCAGCAGCTGGACGAGCAGGGCATCCACCTGGATTGGAACAGCCTGCAAGGCCAACTCGACACCTTGCTCAAGCAAAGTGGCAAGCCTGAACTGGACCCGGCCAACGTCGAGCAGAAAACCGACCAGGCTGCCGCCGATGGCAAGCAGACGGCCACGGATGCCGCGACCAACCCGGCCCAGGCCGGTGATCAGCTCAAGCAATGGTTCGAGCGCGTGAAAGCCTCCGGTGAACCTGCGTTGAATGCGGCGGATAAAGACGCGCTGGTCAACATCGTTGCGGCCCGTACCGGCAAGAGCAAAGAGCAAGCCACGCAAATCGTCGACAACTATGCGCAGGCTTATCAGCAAGCCATGCAAAAGGTCGATGAGCTCAAGCAACAGGCCGAGCAGAAGGCCCGTGAAGCAGGCGAAGTCGCCGCCAAACAGCTCTCGCGTGCAGCCTGGAGCACCCTGGCCATGCTGCTGTTGGGGGCGGCACTGAGCTTCTTCGTCGGCCGCACGGCGTTGACCACACGCCGCGTACCTTTGGCTTAACCGTGTCAGCGGCAGGGACGCCGCTTTTCACTGACACCAAACATGCGAGTGTCAGCGCTCCATTCCCGTGCAGTGCCTGAGCATGGCGTGTTGGGTTTCAAGGACGAAGACAGCGGGCGCAGCACGTCGGTGATCGACCGCCAGTTCGTGTGCGTGCCGCCGCAACGCAGCCATTCTTCCTCATCACTTACTGCTGCGGCATACGCGCATGTCGGTTCTGGAGACCGCCAACAGCGTCGGCTATGAATCACCGTCGCACCTGGCCCATGTGTTTCGGTGTGTGCTGGGTAGGTCGCCGGATGAGTGGCGGCGCGGCTGACATGCCCGGGTCACACTTGCCCCCACAGTTGATTGGGTTCCTTCAGTTCGATTGCCAATCTTTCATGGCCCGATTCCGCGCATGATCCGGCCGTCGCAGATTTCCCTGCGGTTTCGCCGGGACGCGGCGGGGCAGGTTCAGGGGTGTTGGCTAGGTGGGCCGGTGGAATTTGCCGAGGCGCATTCATGAACATTCGCGACAACATCACTGCTGTGGGCCAGGTGTAGTCCGCTCCCACAGGTTACAGAGCGAAGCCGATAACCTATGTGCCTGAATGAATGCGTAAAATAGCGGCCTTTTACGCGAATCACGCAAAGGTGCCCCTTGAGCGCAGGCAAAGCCGTCGGACTGTTACTCCTCACCTCAATGCTGGCGGCGTGCGGCACCTCGCCGCCACGCACGCCGAATGACCTGTGCGGCATCTTCCGCGAAAAGGACGACTGGTACGACGCCGCCAAAGTCACGCAAAAGCGCTGGGGTGTGCCGATCCAGGTGCCATTCGCGATCATGTACCAGGAGTCCGGTTTCCATCAGGATGCCCTGGCGCCGCGCAAATACCTGTTGTGGATCATCCCCTGGGGCCGCGTCTCTACTGCCGCCGGCTATGCCCAGGCCAAGGATGAAGTGTGGAACGACTACCGCAAAAGCACGGGCCGCAGCGGCGCCAGTCGCCAGGACTTCGACGACGCTATCGATTTTGTCGGCTGGTACATGGACAAGACCTACACCATCAACGGCGTGTACAAATACGACGCCTACGGCCAGTACCTGAACTATCACGAAGGCTGGGGCGGTTACCGCCAGCGCACTTACGCCGCCAAAGCCTGGCTGCCGCCGGTGGCCAGCAAAGTGCAGGCGCGCTCGCAGATGTATGCGGCGCAATATGCAGGGTGCAAGGATGATTTGGGGCGGGGCTTCTGGAGCCGGTTCTGGCATTGGCTGTAAAGCACGCCGCGGCCCTGCCACTCAGACAAGGCTCAACGATATAACCGTGGCGCGGGAACACGCGCCCTCGCCACTATCTATCTAACACCGCGCGTACCGGCCGTTCTCCATGCTGATGCCTCTTTCATCGTATGGAGCCACGACCAATGAGCACCGCCGTTTCTGCCACACCCGTTCCTTCTTTCAGCGAGATCAAGGGTTACCTCAACCAGATCGGCCATCACGTGTTCGAGCAGCCGGCGCCGCTGTTGCCCGAGCAACCTGTCGGCGCCGAGCAGGCGTATTTGCAGCGTTTGCACCGCACGCTACGAAGCCACTGCGAGGCGCTCGCCGCCACGCTGCGTGCGCTGTACCAGCCCCTGGAAACCGCCGACCCGCAGCATGCCGACGGCAAGGCATTGCTGGCACGTCTGCGGCGCGAGTTGAACGCTCAAGTGCAAGCGATGCAAGGGCACAGCGTGATCAACGGCAAGGGGCTGCGCAGTTTCCTCAGCAACGAAGCGGGCATTACCGCGTTGGAACAGGAGGCACAGCGTGACCTCAACGACCGGCTGCTGCACCCGGAGATGGCGCGCCAGATCACGCAAATCTCGCTGGGCCCGGCGTTTCGTCCCGGCCTGTATGCGCTGACTTTTACCTACCAGGCGCGGCGCATTGAGTTCGCCGGGGCGTTTGTGCTGACCACGCTCAAGCATCCGCGGGTGAACACGCTGACCGGCGGCGAATCGGTGGGCAGCGTGCTTATGTTCAACCCGCTGCGCGGGATCGAATCTTTCAACTCGCTGGAAGAACTCGACCGTTACCTGCTGAACGCCATGGACAACGCGGCGTGGCGCAGCGAAATCATGGCGTTGCTACCCAGACGCTACCAAGCCCTGGGCCCGGCCGGCATCTGGCCGCTGGCGCTGGAACCGATCGACGCTGAGCCGCTGTTCGAGCACACGGTTGACGCGTTGACGGCCAAGCGTGAGCAGGATATCGACTGGGCGCTCGACCTGGTGGGGAACCCGGGGCGCACGGCACGCGAGGTGGTCGCTGACCTTGATCTGGCGATCCAGACGACGCTGCCCGACCTCGGCCCGCGCCTGGCATTGCACGCCCAGCGCTTGCTTGACCGCTGCTTGCGCTACAGCGCCCCGGATTGGTATCGCAGCGCCAATACTGCGCAACGAACCCTGCTGGCCCAATTGCTGGCCAGCTATAACCAGGCGCGCGCGACGATGCTCGACCTGCTGGGCCCGGCCGCCACGCCGTCGGCGCTGGCGCGTTATCAGGTGGTCGAGCACTTGGCCGACGAGCTGCAAATCCACGACCTGGACCCCGATCTGCTGCAGGTCAGCACCGTGCGTAGCGTAGCGGGTGTGGGCGACTACGAGCAGCAACAAAGCCTGACCCTGCTGGCCTTGCGCGGGTTGCACAAGAGCGATGAGGCGCCGGGGTCGGACTTCCTGACCAGAACCACGCTGACCTATGACCAGACGCCGCTGGATGCTGAGTATCAGGACCTGACGCCGGCCTACCTGGCGAGCTTGCTGGGCCGCCTGCAACCGCGCCTGGCATTTGCCACGGTGCTAAAAGAAAGCCACAGCAGCCCGGTGGTCAAGCAGGCAATTGAATCGATGTTCGACCACCGGCTCAACGCCCTGGCGTACACGGCAGTGTTGCAACACCATTTGAGCGAGGCCGACTACGCATTGATTCAAGCTCTGCGTGAGGGCCGCGGCGAAAACCTCAGCGCCGCTACCGTGTCGCTGCATGAGGCACAGCTCAATGGGTTGTGGCTGCTGCGTCAGACGGACGCCAAGGGTGAAGTCAAACGCCTGTTGCTGTGCACGCCCGAGGCCCCCAGCGCGACGCAGTTCCAGGCGTTTGACACCGAGGCCAGCTGCAAGGCGCACCTGCTTGGCTGGTGCACTCAGCCCGCCATGAAGGGGTATGTCCTCAGTACACTGTCGCTGCGTTTTCGCCCCTCCATGCAGCGGATTCTCACCGGCCTGAGCCTCAAACCGCATGCGCAGGAGTACCACGAGGTCAGGTTCACCTTTGTTGCCGATTACGCCGCCGGTATCAAAGCCCTGGCGCAACACATGCTGGCTACGATGGGCGACGATCTCACGTTCGCCACGCCGCTGTGGTTCAGTTCGGCCAGCCAGGCGCAGCGCCAGACGCTCACCGGCCTGGCGCAGGACACCGAGGGCGCCTTGCGCACTTACCATGGCGATCCGCACGGCCAGGCGCTGTTCCCGACCTTTGCGAGCTTTGTGCATGAACAGGCCAAAATTCGCCTGAACGCGCTGCTCGGGCGTGCCGCGCAGGACGTCGACCCCAATACGGTCCACGTCCATTACCCCCAGGCGTTTCCCGGGCTTACAACGCCGGACTCCGTCACGTACACCCGATTGTTGCGCGACGGTTATCACGACAGCGTGGGGTTTCTGGACCCCAAGTTTGAAACCTCGGCGACCTTTACCGGCCCAGCCGGCGTCGACCTCAGCCGCTTGACGCCTGAAGCGGTGTCGCGCTCGGTGCGGGGCGTGTGGATCGGCCAGCGCTATGTCGACCACGTGCGCAACACCCTGCAAAGCCCCAGCAGCCCCGGCTATGTGTTCCGACGTAACGCAACGCTGGCCATCAGCCAATTGCAGATGCGCAACGCTGCCCTCGAATCACGCTTGCAAGGCCACATCTCCCAGGCTGACCTGGACTGGCTGAACACCTGCCTGCAAAGCCTGGGCAATACCTCCGACCAGGTGCGCGAAAGTTACCAGGTGCACCGGCTGTTTGTGGACGGCGAATGGGTGATCGACACCTTCCTGTTCAAGCGCGGGCATGACCCGGTGCTGCTCTACACGCCGAATGCGCCGGATGGCGTCACCTTTCGCCACGCGCGGCTGTTCAACTATGTGTTGAAACACGTGGATGGCATGGTCGGTTACCTCGCCGAGCGGGTGGGCGCGCAGGCAAAGGCCCGCGTGCATGGGTTTCTGGAGAACGCCAGAAAGCAACTGCCGCAGACCCTAAACCGCAGCCATCCCAGCCCTGGCCGGTATGACCCGATCAGTCGCGAGACGGTAGTGCTCAACCTGCGCCAGGCGCTGTACGACGCCAAGCTGCAGCGCAAGATAGACGACGTCGAGGCAACCTCCGTCAACCGTGCGCACATGATCATGGACCTGGTGTGGAGCGTTATCGAACCCCTCGTTGCCATCGCCACCGCGCCTTACCCGGTGCTGAGCCTGAGCCTGGGCATGTCGCTGGCTTTCAAGGATGGGATGCTCGCCCTGCACGCGTACAACCAGGGGCAGATGGGTGAAGCCTTCGGGCACTACCTTGGCTACCTGCTCAATAGCGCCGGCGCGGTATTCACTGATTTGCGCCCGGCGCTGATCAGCCCGTTGGGCAAGCCGATACGTCCGCTGCTGCATACCGCGCCGCAGGAACAAGCGTTGTCGTTGATCAAACAACTGGAGGCGCCAACGCCGGCCTTCGATGATCTGCAAGCGGTGATGTTCCAAGGCCAGGCGTTATGGACCTGGAAAACGCCCGACGCTCTGGGGCGTTTCCTGCTGCTCAGGCAGGATGCTGCAACCGGGAAATTGCAGTCCACCGGCCGGCTGGTCCATCGTAATACTCAAGGCCAGTGGATGCGTGCCGGTGTTGCGGGCGGCGCACCCAAATATGAAAAACTGCCCGTCGCCGTCAGCCCGCTGGAGCGTTACGAAACCCCGCAGGCGTTGTTGAAAGACCTGGAGCACGTGGTGACCCCTGGCGCCGTGGAGGCGGCCTTCGCGCGCATCGCCGACCCGTATGGCGAGCAGATCGCCAGGGACATCATGGGCAAGCAGCTGTTCCACCTGCGCGCGCCGTATGGCACGGCAGTGGACAACCTGACCCGTGACGCCAACGCTTACTTTGATGCCTTGGCCCCGATTGTTCCCCGGGCCGATGTACTGAGTGTTGAGCCTGACGCCCTGCATGAAGTCATCCTGCAAAAGCTGCTCAGTGAAAGCAAAGGGCTGGTGATCGGCGCGAGCGTGGATTCGATTGCCAGCAAGCAGTTCCTGATCGACACCCTGCAAGCCTTGCACGACCACGGCGTGCGGCGTCTGTACATCGAGTACCTGCCCGCCGATGTGTTTCGGGCCAAGCTGGAAACACGCCACACCGCGAAGGCGTTGAAGAGCATCGACACGCACCTCAAGAGCGTCGATAAAGCGCTGGGCATGCCCAAGGACAGCGCCTATTCCTATCAGGCGCTGGTGCAGGCGGCGTCTGACCACGGCATCGAGGTGAAGGCGCTGGATGCGTCCACCTCCTACTATCTGGACGATGCATTGGCGGGGGGCACCACCTCGGTGCTCACGCCTCGCGAGAACCGTCTGCGCAACTTCTACTCCCACAGGGTGATCACCGCCGACGTGGCGGCCAACCCTGACGACGCTTGGGTGGCACTGGTGGATCACCGACGCATGAATACCCATGAGCAAGTCCCCGGCCTGGCCGACCTGCACGGCGCCGTGAGCCTGCGTGTCGAGGATGTCAGCGTCGGCACGCCGGTCGGGGTGTGGAAAGACACGCCCGGCTCGATTCCCGATGATGCGTTGGCCAAGGCTGATTTCAAGATCACCCTGCAGACCGCTTACACCCAACCCCAGGTGCAGGCGTTGCCGCCCCCGTCGCAGCACCGCTACAGCGTGTTCGAGATGCCCTCTGCGCTGCGTGAAGCATTGCGCACGCTGAAAGATTCGCCAAAGGGTCTGGATTCGCGGTATTTCCCCGGCAACCCGGCGCTTCGACCGGCCTACACGGCCTTCCAGCGGACTCGCGAACGTCTCGACGCGGCGGCCGGCGCGCATTTCAAAGACCACGTGCCACCCGCTGCGGCGCCGCAGCCACAGCTGTCACCCGGCCTCACCGCGCGTGAGTTCTTCGAGCGCGCCTATGCCCATTCAAACGGGGTATTGATCGGCGAGGCGCACAGCATGCAATCGAGCAAGGCGCTGTTGATCAAGGAACTGAAGACCATGAAGGTCAAGACGCTCTATGTTGAGCACCTGCTGACGGACCTGCATCAGGCGGACCTTGATGCCTTGTACCAAGGCAGTCCGATGTCCAAGGCGCTCAAGGACTATCTGCGGATACAGGACCGTGGGCACATGTTGGGCTATAAAGGGCCGCACACTTACACCGCGGTGATCGAAACTGCCGCCAAGTACAAGATTCGCGTGCGTGCGCTGGATTGCTTCGCCAGTTACTGCGTCGACGGCATGCCGGATAAAGGAACGTCGCGCACGGCGATGTTCAGCTATTTTGCCAATGAGGTCATCACCCAGGATCAAGCTGCACATGGCCCGCATCGCTGGGTGGCGTTGATGGGCAACACCCACACCGACACGTTCCTGGGCGTGCCTGGCCTGGCAAGGTTGCAGGGCGCCATCAGCCTGCACGTCAACGATGTGGCGCCCGGCCAGCCTGTTGGCTTGCGGGTGGGAAAATGGGAGGCGGCCAACAGGCCCCTGCGTCCCGATGAATGGGTGGCGATGCGCAGTGACTTTGCCCTTGATGTGGCGGTGGCCGGCCGCAAGCCGCCGGAGGCGTTCAAGCCCGCCGACCGCTCACGCCTCACGCACGCCGGGCATTTTTTGATCGAGCGCCCGGCGCCCGACCAGACGCTGTTGGTGCATCGTTCGCGCAGCGGCGACATTGTCACCACGCCGATTCAAGTGGACGAGCGCGGGCACTTCTTTATTGATCGGTGGGAGCCGCTCCAGCACGAGCGCTATCTTTATCAATTTCATTTGATCGAGGCGCTGCAACTCCACATGGGCTTGCGCCCGGCGCCTTGAATGGCTGCGAGCGGGCAGGGGGCATTGCTGTCCGCACTTCGATGGGCCGTGCGCGGGTGCTTGCCAAACGCCGGTGATTCTGGGAAAACGCCCACCTTCTGGTATTCAACGAGCATCCCATGAGCAACCAAGACCTTCAGATCACTGACATCCGCCTGGGCGACGGTAAAACCGTGGTCAAGGGCGCACTGATCACCACTCAATACACCGGCACCCTGGAAGACGGTACGGTGTTCGATTCGTCCTGGGAACGCGGCAAGCCGTTTCAGTGTGTGATCGGCACCGGGCGCGTGATCAAAGGCTGGGACCAGGGCTTGATGGGCATGCGCGTCGGCGGTGTACGCACATTGTGTGTACCGGCGCACCTGGCGTATGGCGAGCGTTCGATGGGCGCGCACATCAAACCCAACAGCAACCTGCGCTTTGAAATCGAGTTGCTGGAAGTGCTGACGCGCGATGACTGAGGGAAAGTGAACATGGACGTTGATGTTGAGGCGTTGCCGGGCTGCTCCGTCGCGGGCATCCGGGTGGTTGAATTGCTGGGCAGCGACGCGGCTGAGCTGCAGCATTTTTTCGAACAGGCGCCGGCCTATTTCATCGCGGTCAATGGCGAGCCGGCCGGGCCGACTGAAGCGCGCGAAGAACTGCAGGGCCATTTGCCGGCAGGGTGGCGCTGCAGCCGGATGTACTGGCTGGGTTACCGCGATGCGCAGGATCAGTTGGTCGCTGTGGTGAACATTGCCGCGGACTTGCTCGCTGCCGGGGTCTGGCATATCGGATTGCTGCTGGTGCATACGCGTTTGCACGGCACCGGGCTTGCGCGACAGTTGCATGCCGATCTCGAATCCTGGGCTGCGAGCAAAGGCGCTCAATGGCTGCGGCTGACCGTGGTGGTCGGCAACACCAAAGCCGAGCGTTTCTGGCCCAAGCTTGGGTATGTGCCGGTGCGCACCCGCGAGGGAATTACGATGGGGCGGCAGGTGAATACGGTGTCGATTCAGCTCAAGGCATTGGCGGGTGGGCGGATGGATGAATACCTGGAAAAGGTCGAGCGTGATCGGCCGGATACGCCGTCATAACCGATGTACATAGGCCTGATCTGCAGTGACCATTTCCCTTCCACCTTTGATCGGGATGATGCCTGGAAAACGGTTTCTGAACTTGCGCTGAAGAAGCGGCCTGTTGGTCATCGGTAAACTTTCCTACGGTTTACTCACGCGAAAACGCGGCGTAAACTCCGCGCGTTTTCATCAATAGCGGAGACCCTCAGTGGGTACTTGTTCGAGTGACAGTTGTCGGCCGGTTTCAGTAACCGGCACATCCTTGGCAAGATAACGCGCATTCTTCCTGTGCCGTTGTCTCGCCTGAAAAAAGCGAGAAGCGGCATTCCGGCAGCGGCCAGTCCTGGCACCTGCCTGCATCCCTCTCATCGACGCTGACCAGCACCTGAAAGCATTCAGGCTGCTACGGACGCGCCTGCCTTTTACGGTGGGCGGGCCAAGGGTATCTGTATCCGTCAGTTTGGCTGGCAATAAACAGGGAGGATTTCCTATGCAAGCAATCAACAACATCAACCTCAATTCCTTGGTCGATACTGTCGTCAGCCTCAGCGCGGCGTTTATCCTCGGTGGCTTGATCGGCTTCGAGCGTCAGTACCGCCAGCGCACGGCGGGTTTGCGCACCAATGTGCTGGTGGCCGTGGGCGCGGCGATTTTTGTCGACATGGCCAACCGGCTGGGCGGCGCGGAAGGCGCGGTTCGGGTGGTCGCGTACGTGGTCTCGGGCATCGGCTTTCTGGGGGCTGGCGTGATCATGCGCGAAGAAGGCAACGTGCGCGGGCTCAACACTGCCGCCACCCTGTGGGCCTCGGCAGCCGTGGGCGCTTGTGCGGGCGCCGACCTGATCCTAGAAGCGCTGCTGGGCACGCTGTTTGTACTGGCGGCCAACACGCTGCTGCGGCCGATCGTCAACAACATCAACCGTCAGCCTCTGGACGTGGTGTCGGCAGAGGTGACCAACATCCTCTATGTCATCGCGCGGCGCAGCCAGCAACAGGCGGTGATGGTGTTGCTCGAAGCCGAGCTGGCGCGCTGCAACTACCCGGCGAGCGACGTTGACGTCCGGCCGTTTGGCAGTGAAGAGGTGGAGATCGAGGCCACCCTGGTCGCGACCTCGGTAGACGGCGACGAACTGGATGCGCTGGTAGCGCGTATTTCCACATCGACCCTGGTGGTGCAGGCCTTCTGGAGCCCGAGCACCACTGATTAACCGGCGCGCCTCACGCATGACCAGGCGCTGGCTTGGTCATGTTTCGTGAGGAAAAGTCCTACATACGCTTGGGACTATCCCTTCGGATGAAACGTCATTTCGTTGCTAAGGTTGCGCGCTTGCAGCTAGCCGGCGGCATCGGTTTGGCTGTACGTGTTCGGCCGGTTTCAATCGAAGGGACCAGGAACAGCCTGGTTATTGTCCTGAGTAGGTGCAGCACCGCTGGTCGGCACTGTCATTTCTCACAGGTACCTGTGTCCCGTGTGATGTGTAAGGGTACTTATCCTCTCAGGGGAGTTTTATGACTAAAGCGCTAATAGTTGATGATCATCCGTTTATCCGTAAAACCGTCCGGCATCTGCTGACGCTGGAAGGTTTCACCGAAATCGATGAAGCGGGCAACGGTGCGGACGCTGTGCAGAAGGCCAGAGAGGGGCGTCCGGCGTTGATCATTCTTGATTTGGCGATCCCGAAGCTGGGGGGGCTTGAGGTGATCAGTCGGGTCAAGGCGTTGGGCCTGCCGTGCAAGATTCTGGTACTGACCTCGTACCTTCCGGAGTTTTTTTCGGCGCGTTGCATGCGTGCCGGCGCCATGGGGTTCGTGGCCAAGACCGGTGAGCTGGATGAGCTGCAAAAGGCTATCAAAGCGGTGATGTCCAACTACAGTTGCTTCCCCAGTTTGCCGAGCAGTTCGGTGCGCCGTGACGATCTGCAGTCCACGGAGCAGGAACTGGTGCAAGCCCTGTCAGATCGCGAGTTGGCGGTGTTGCAGATGCTGGCCCTGGGCTTGGGCAATAACGAAATTGCCAATCAGATGTTACTCAGCCACAAGACCATCAGCACCTACAAGACGCGACTCAAGGAGAAGCTGCGCATGTCGTCTGTGGTCCACATGGCCAAGTTTGCACAGCGTAATCATCTGATCTGATCAGACATGATCCTTGCGCCGATGCGACGGTTCATCATCACGCTGTTGATGGGCTTGCTGCCGATGATGGCCAGTGCCCTTGATCAGCCGCAAAATCTGCGCCTGCTGGGGCACTCCAGCCTCAATGGTCACTCCGTAACGCTGGGCGAGGCTGACTGGCAGTGGTTGCGGGGGCGGCGTGTGTTGCTGATGGGGGTTTCCGCGCCCGACTACGGGCCCTTCGAATTGACCAACAACAACGACGAAATCGAAGGCATCACGGCGGACTATGCCGGGTTGCTCGCCCAGGCGCTGAACATCAGCGTTGAGGTGCGGCGCTACGATACCCGCGATGAAGTGCTCGAAGCCCTCAAGCAAGGCGCCATTGACCTGCTTGGGACGTCCAATGGTTTTGAGGCGGGCGATCCGCAATTGGTGCTTTCGCGTTCCTACGCCAATGACCAGCCGGTGCTGGTTACCCGCACTGGCGACAGCCAATCCCTGAGCGTCGGCCTCGCAGGCAAGCGCATCGCCATGCTCTATCACTACATGCCGCCCGACGTGGTAGAGGCTTTTTACCCCAAGGCTCACGTGGAGTTGTTTCCATCTATTTTCGAAGCCATTGGCGCCGTCGCGTTCGGTCGCGCCGATGTCTACCTGGGCGATGCCATCTCTGCCAATTACCAGATCAACCGCAACCACTTGAACAATGTGCAAATGGCGGATTTTTCCACGTTGGAATCCAATTCCTTCGCCTTTGCCGTGCTCAGGGACAACACTCGCTTGCTGCGCATTATCAATACTGCGCTGAGGGCGATCCCGGCGAACGAACAGATGGAAATATTGCGTCGTTGGAACGGTGACAACCTGGGCCTGCTCGGTGCCGAGCGGTTGCACTTGAGCACCAGTGAGCAGCGTTGGCTGGAGAAACACCCGCGGGTCAGGGTGGTGGCGTCCGAGCAGATGCTGCCGTTGGCATCCTTTACGGCGCAAGGGCGACTGGAGGGCTTGAGTGCCGATGTTCTGTCGCGGATCAGCCTGCGTACCGGCTTGAAATTCGATGTCGTTTCCGGCGGCTCGATGCCTCAGCAGATTGACGCGGTCAGTACAGGCCGCGCCGACATGATGGCGGTGGTGACCCCCAGTATCGAAGGCTCTGATCAGGTGCGCTTTACCCGGCCTTACCTGACCAACCCGGTGGTGCTGGTCACCCGCAATGACGACCCCGGCACGATGACCCTGGAGGACATGGTCGGCAAGCGCCTCGCGATCAGCAGTGGCAATGCCGTGCGCGACGTCATCCACCGCGATTACCCAGGGATTAACTTTGTGGCGGCGCGCAACCCCACCGAAGCCATGGCGCTGGTGGCCAACGGGGCTGCCGAAGGGGCAGTCAACTCATTGATCAATGCGCGTTACCTGATCGCCCAGCAGTACCGCGACCGCTTGCGCGTGACCAGTACCGTCGGCGCCGAGCCGGCACGCATGACGTTCGGGGTCAATCGTGGCCAGTTGGAGTTGTACTCGATACTCGACAAAGCGTTGCTGAGCATCCCTCCGCAGGAGATGGATGAGCTGGTCAGCCAATGGCGCACGGATGTGATCATCGAGGACCATTGGTTGCGTCACCGCAGTGCGATCATTCAAGGCTTTGGCCTGGCGGCGTTGTTGTTGCTGATCACTTCCGGCTGGGCTATTTACCTGCGCAGCCTGATCCGCAAACGCGCGCAGGCGGAACGGGCCTTGAGCGACCAGATGCGTTTTATGGGCGTATTGATCGACGGCACGCCCTATCCGATTTACGTGCGCGACCGCCAGGGCCGGCTGATGGCGTGCAACAGCGCTTATCTGGACGTGTTCGGCTTCAAGTCCGACGCAGTGATCGGCAAGACGGTGATAGAAGCCGACAGCGGCAACCCTGTGCAGTCGCGGTCCTTCCATGAGGATTACCTGCGGTTGATGGAACGCGGCGAGCCGCAGATCAATGACCGGCTACTCACGTTGCCGTGTGGCAAGGTGCTGACCATTTACCACTGGATGCTGCCGTACCGCGATGGGGACGAAAACGTGGTGGGCATGATTGCCGGCTGGGTGGATGTGAGCGAACGCCAACGGCTATTGGGCCAGTTGCAGGAAGCCAAGGAAGACGCCGATGCCGCCAACCGCGCCAAGACCACGTTTCTGGCCACCATGAGCCATGAGATTCGCACGCCGATGAACGCGGTGATCGGCATGATTGAATTGGCGCTTGCCAATGCCGAGCAGGGGCGCGTCGACCGCGATGCCCTGGAGGTCGCCTCGGTTGCGTCGCGCGGCATGCTCGAGCTGATTGGCGATATTCTGGATATTTCCCGGATCGAATCCGGTCACTTGTCGCTGACCCTGGCGCCGGCCAATCTGCATGAATTGCTCACCTCGGTGGCGCGGGTGTTCGAGGGGCTGGCGCGGACCAAAGGCTTGGCGTTGCAGGTGGAACTCGACCCGCTGATTGATTATCCGGTGCTGATCGACTCTTTGCGGTTCAAGCAGGTGGTGTCCAACCTGCTGAGCAATGCAATCAAGTTCACGGCCCAGGGCCAGGTACGTCTGGGCGGGCGCAGTGCACCGGGGTCTGACACTGGCCATCTGGAACTGGTGTTGTGGGTGGAAGACACCGGCATCGGCATCAGCAGTGAAGACCAGCAGCGTCTGTTCAACCCGTTTTTCCAGGGCAGCAACACCGAACAATCAGCGCGCAGCGGCTCGGGGCTGGGGCTGGTGATCAGCCGCAGTCTGTGTGAAATGCTGGGCGGCACGCTGCAGTTGAGCAGTGCGCCCGGGCAGGGCACGCGAGTGGACATGACGTTGACGTTGGCCAGGGCCACCGCAGTACCGGTCGAGCGTGCTGGGCCGACGCCTGTGGCCCGGCCGGGCCGTGTATTGAGCATCTTGGTGGTGGACGACTACCCGGCCAATCGCTTGCTGCTGGCGCGCCAACTGCGCTTTCTGGGGCATCGCATCACCCTGGCCGAAGACGGTGTGCAAGGGCTTGAATGCTGGCAAGCCGAGCAACCGGACGTGGTGATCACCGATTGCAACATGCCCCTCAAGAATGGTTACGCCCTGGCGCGCGATATCCGCGCGCAGGAGCGTGCGCAAGGCTTGGTACCGTGCTTGCTGCTGGGCTTTACCGCTAACGCGCAACCGGAGGAAACCGAGCGCTGCCGACAGGCAGGCATGGATACCTGTTTGTTCAAACCTGCCGGCCTTGAGGACTTGCGCTCGGCACTGGCCGCACTTGCGACCAGCCCTGGGGTATCTGAGGTTGAGCAGACATTTGATGTGAGCGCCCTGATCACGCTGACGGGTGACGATGACGCGGCGCTCAATGAACTGTTGATACCGTTGCTCGAAAGCCTTGAGGCAGACCGCGCGCTGCTGCCGGTGCTGCACCGCCAGTTGAATTTTCATGAACTGCATGACCTCGCCCATCGCGCCAAGGGTGGTGCACGGCTGGTCAAGGCGCAGACGCTGATAACCTGTTGCGAAAGGCTTGAGGAGGTGTGTCAGCGCCAGGAGCGCGACGCACTGGGCATGGCGATTGAAGCAGTAAGCGAAGCCCTCGACGATCTGCATCGGCGCTTGAGCAGCTTTACGCTCGGCGCTGAGCGCGGTTGAGCGCCGTTCAGTGGATTTGGGAGAACTCCTACATGAAGGAGGAACATACCTGATTTTGTCTTCGGGATATGTCTGGAAAATGGGCCACGCTCACTG
Organism: Pseudomonas sp. HT11; assembly: GCF_044875395.1. NCBI lineage: Bacteria > Pseudomonadati > Pseudomonadota > Gammaproteobacteria > Pseudomonadales > Pseudomonadaceae > Pseudomonas > Pseudomonas sp. HT11. Next base: position 2,306,029 of record NZ_CP173217.1, read on the forward strand.
ACGAGCACAGCCTGCCCAGGGGTTTGCCATGCCGAACAAAGCACTGACCATCCTGATTGCCGATGAACAGCACCTGCAGCGGCTGTTCATCGAAAAAATGCTCAACCAGCTGGGGTACCACCGGATTGTTCCGGTGCAAACCCTTGAAGAAGTCCAGATTCTTACCGCCATCCCGGCCGAGCCATTCGACGTACTGATCATTAATGCGGGGTTGACCGCCCAGGCCGACGGGCCGCAGCCCCAGGTGCATCATGTACTGGTCTATGACCACCAGGACCTGGATATTCCAGGCGGTGTACCGCCGACGCTGCTGGTCCGGCTGCCGGGCATGCCGGACACCGTCAACCTCGAGCACTTCATGGACATCATCGACCCACCCGAGGCCCACCGGGGCCTGCGGGTATTGCCGTGGCTGCGGGAGTTATCCCGCACGCCGGCGGCCGGGGTTTAGTCCCACTTCGGGGCGATGCCTTTAGGGCTGGTCAGGCGATGGCCGCGCTCCAGGCCGGCGATCTGTACCATGTCGGCAGCGCTCAAAGTGAGTTGCAGGGCCTTGAGGTTGCTTTCCAGATTGGCACGTTTGGTGGACGACGGAATCACCGCATAGCCCAATTGCATGGCCCACGCGAGGGTCACTTGCGCCGCCGTGGCTTGGTGGCGTTCGGCGATCTGCTGGATTACCGGGTCTTTGAGCACTTCGCCGTAGGCCAGGGTCATGTACGACGTAATCTGAATACCGTGGGCGATGGCGAAATCCACCACCTTCTGGTTTTGCAGGTAGGGATGCAGTTCGATTTGGTTGGTGGCGATGTTTTCGGCGCCCACCGCGGCAATCGCCTGCTTCATCAGGTCGATGGTGAAGTTGGAAATACCGATCTGGCGCGTCAGGCCCAGGCGCTTGGCTTCCAGCAACTGGCCCATGAATTGGGCGACAGGCACCTGGTCTTCCGGCGACGGCCAGTGGATCAGGGTCAGGTCCAGGTAGTCGGTCTTCAGTTTGCGCAGGCTTTCACGCAGGCTGGGAATCAACTGGCCTTCGGCGAAATTGGCAATCCAGATCTTGCTGGTGATGAACAGTTCGTCACGCGGCACGCCGCTGTCGGCAATGGCTTGGCCGACATCCGCTTCGTTCTCGTAGATCTGCGCGGTATCGATGACGCGGTAGCCCAGTTCCAGGCCCGTGCTCACAGAGTCGATTACCACTTGGCCTTGCAGGCGGAAGGTGCCAAGGCCGAAGGCGGGAACGTTTTGCATAGGGATAGACATCTGTAACTCCTGAAGGGGTGTGAACAGTGGAGTCGAGTATCCCCTCGACGTTCCTTCGGAAAAACCGTCGAACCCGAAAAGGACTCTTTACCAGAAGTCACGAGTCTCGCCCGCAATAAAAAATGCGGCTTCACTTGCCACAGACAGCTGCCGCACGGTATTCCAGAACACCCACTGTCAGCCCGGAACATGCCATGACCCAACACTTGACCGAATACGCCGACGCCAGCCCCGAGGTGCGCGCGGTGTATGACGACATCATGCAGACGCGCAAGGTTGACCAGGTGAATAACTTCTGGAAATGCCTGGCCGCCCACCCGCCGACCCTGCGCCGCACCTGGGAAAGCCTCAAGGAAATCATGGCCCCCGGCGCACTGGATCCGCTGACCAAGGAGTTGCTCTACGTGGCCGTCAGCGTGACCAACAATTGCCCGTATTGCATCGCCTCCCACACGGCCGCCGCGCGCAAGGCCGGTATGACTGATGCGATGTTCGGCGAGTTGCAGGCGGTGGTCGGCATGGCCAATCAAACCAACCGCCTGGCCACCGGTTATCGCGTGCCGGTCGATGAGGTATTCAAGTGGCCGTGAGATCGCTCAGCGGTCGAACCACGCCACCCACCGGCGCAAGCGGCTCAAAAGGTTGGCGGCGTAATCACCCAGATGACTCGCGTCTCTACCTTGCCCGGGTTCGGGCAAGTCGATGTGATCAACAAAGTCGACCTGAAAACCGTGGCGTTGCTCAAGCGCAATCCAGGCTTGGTGATTGAAGAAGCCAAGGGCGCCCAGCGCTACACCTTCCCGATGCTGTGCGACAGCAACGAGTTCAACAACAACGACATTCGCATGGCCATGAAGCACGCGATCAACCGCGAAACCCTGCTGGCGTCGGTGCTGCACGGTTATGGCCTGGTGGGCAATGACCACCCGATCCAGCCGGGCAGCCGCTTTATCAACGCCGCGCTGGAGCAGCGCCGCTACGACCCGGACAAGTCGCGCTTCCACCTGCGCAAGGCCTGGGTGGAGTCGCTCAAGGTGCGCCTGCAAGCTTGCGACGCTGCTTACACCGGCGCGGTGGACGCCTCGGTACTGTTCAAGGAACAGGCGCGCCAGGCCGGTATCGACATTGACGTGGTGCGCGAGCCGGCCGACGGCTACTTCTCCAATGTGTGGATAAAGCAGCCGTTCACCACCTCGTTCTGGTACAGCAGCCTGACCGCCGACCGCATGTTCAGCATCGGCTACGCCAAAGGCGCGGCCTGGAACGAAACCCTCTGGGACAACGCGCGCTTTAACCAACTGCTCACGGCGGCCCGTGGCGAGATGAACGCGCCGCTGCGCCAAGAGATGTACAACGCAATGCAGGCCCTGTACCGGGACGATGGCGGCGCGATTGTGCCGCTGTTCGCCAGCTCTGTGGCGGCGCGTTCGAACCGCCTCAGCCACGGGCCGCTGACCGCGCCGTATGGTGAATTGGATGGGCTGCGGCTGATCGAGCGGTGGTGGCAGGCCTAGGGATCGACCAGCCAATGAACATCCAGTGTGGGAGCTGGCTTGCCTGCTCATCACCCACGACGTCGCCACGGTGCGCGCGATTGCCGATGAGGTGGTGGTGATGCAGCGGGGCAGGGTGGTTGACCAGGGCCGCCGCAGCGCGATTTTTACCCAGCCTCACCACGACTACACCGGCCTGCTGTTTTCATCGGAACCGGAATGGACCCGGACTGGCTCGATCATTTCAGTGACTTGTACGCCATGCAGTGGAACCCGGTAGCGTCGGCGGCGGATTTTTCCACGCGCGAGAACCCTGACTATCTGGTGTATGCCCTGGAGCAACGGCTGGGGGTGAAGAAGCAATCGATTGCAGCGGCGGGATTTTCTGCTGGGGTATGCGCAGAAACTGCAAGGGCTGGCGAGTGAGCAGCCCTTGGTGTTTGCGAAACTGGCGCAGTTTGATGAGGCGTTGTATCCACTTTCCCGACCCAAACACCGTACAAGTGTGGGAGGGGGCTTGCCCCCGAATGCGGTCTATCAGTGCCAGGTTTTCTGACTGATCCACCGCCTTCGCAGGCAAGCCAGCTCCCACATTTTGATCTCCATCCGTCAGTCAGCTTTGTGGTGTTCCCGCAACCGCTCAGCCGCACCACGCAACAGCTGCTCGGTGCCACTCCAGCCCAGGCAACCATCGGTCACCGACACGCCGTATTTCATCGACGCGCTCAACGGCTGGCAACCTTCGAACAGATGGCTTTCGAGCATCATGCCGATCAGCGAGGTGTCGCCTTGCAGGCGTTGTTCCAGCACGTCGTTGAACACTGCCGGCTGACGCAACGGGTCTTTGCCGCTGTTGGCGTGGCTGCAATCGACCATGATCCGCGCCGCGACTTTGGACTTGGCCAAATCGTGTTTTACCTGGGCCACACTTTGCGCATCGTAGTTTGGCCCACGGTGGCCGCCGCGCAGCACCAGGTGCGTGTCGGGGTTGCCTGGGGTCTGGATGATTGCCGGATGGCCCTGGCTATCGACGCCGAAGTGGCGGTGCGGGTGTGACGCCGAGCGCATCGCGTCACAGGCAATCGCGACGCCGCCGTCGGTGCCGTTCTTGAAGCCGACCGGCATGCCCAGGCCGCTGGCCATTTCGCGGTGGATCTGCGATTCGGTAGTGCGAGCGCCAATGGCGACCCAGCTGAGCAGGTCATCGAAGTAGCCGGCGGCCATGGGTTGCAGCAGCTCGGTGGCGACCGGCAGGCCCAGGCGCAGCATTTCACGCATCAGTTCGCGCGACAGGGTCAGGCCTGCGGCCATGTCATCGCTGCCGTCCAGGTGCGGGTCGTAGGCCAGGCCTTTCCAGCCGATGGTGGTGCGCGGTTTTTCAACGTAGGCGCGGATCACCAGCAGCATCTGGTCGCTGACTTCAAGCGCGAGCTTCTTCAGGTTGCGTGCGTATTCCATGGCCGATTCGGGATCGTGGATCGAGCACGGGCCGACAATCACCAGCAAACGGGCGTCTTCACCGTTGAGGATGGCGCGCACCGCTTGGCGATGGGCGTAGATCTGTTCGTTGAGGAACGGGCTGAGGGGCAACTGGTGCTTGAGTTCAAGCGAGCTGGGCAGGCGCTGGGTCAGGGCTTCATTGGCGCTGGACAGGTTGGCAACAGGCAAGGCGGCGGTGGCAGAGTTCATATTCAAGGCTTCCTGGGCAAGCGGCGGGCGATTCCCGCGCGCTCTGCCCTACTGGGGTGTTCGACAATTGGCCGTATTGGCTACGTGTTTTGGCTTGCCACCAATAGGTGACCGATCGGAGGCGGCAGGCTGTCCCGAACGGAGCTTGCTAAATCGCCATGCAGTGGAGGTGTCGTAGCGGTAATAGGTGGCGTAGTTCATGTCGTGAGTCCTTTTAGTGTTCGGTGTGAAGCAAAATGAGTAAGGGCTGAAAAAACAAAACCCCCGGTCGGGGAGCCGACCGGGGGTTAGATTTCTCTGGCAGGCGACCCCTTGAGTAGTGGGCGCCGATTTCAGGTATCAGGCGCGCCAGTGGCTAAACCAATACCCAAAATAAAAGCTGACCAGTGCGCTCAAACCGTTCACGCGGGTAGCCGACACCGAGCGCGAGGCGCTGGCAGCAGGGCAAACCTGAGTGTGGGTGAGTTGCAACATGGTGTGTCTCCAAATGATGCGGGGAGCTTACTAGAGGCACGCGGGTGGATTCAATCAGTAATTTCTATCGCCTGAGGTACTTACGGCTATGGGGTGAGTATCGATATGCTGCTGACACTCAGATATTGATGGCTTGGACGCGACCATGACTGCCTTGACCCTTGCTGCTGCTCAGACCACTTCAATCGCAGGCGATGTGCCGGCCAATATCCAGCGGCACTTGGCGTTTATGCAGGCGGCGGCGGAGCACGGTGTGCAGTTGCTGGTGTTTCCAGAGCTGTCACTGACCGGCTATGAGCCGGCGCTGGCCGCTGAACTGGCGATGGCGCCAGAGGATGCACGGCTTGCGCCACTGCGTGAAAAGGCGCAGGCGCTGCAGTTGACGGCGGTGGTGGGGATGCCGATCCGTTTGGCGCCCGAGGCGGGCGTGTTGATTGGCGCGCTGGTGTTGGCGGCGGACGGGTCGCTGGCGGTGTACACCAAGCAGCATTTGCATCCGGGTGAAGACGTGGCGTTTGTCGCAGGGCAGGGCGGGGCCGTCCTCGAATGGGCGGATGACCGTATTGCGCTGGCGGTTTGTGCAGACTTTTCCCACGCCAGCCATCCACGTGAGGCCGCGCAGGCCGGCGCCAATGTGTACGCCGCCGGCGTGTTGATCAGCGAGGGTGGCTACACCGCGGACAGCGCGCTGCTCCAGGGTTATGCCGCCGAGCATCGCATGCTGGTGTTGATGGCCAACCATGGCGGGCCTTCAGGCGGCTGGGCCTGCGCAGGGCGCAGCGCCGTCTGGGCCGCGGACGGCAACGTGCTGGCCGCCGCACCGGGCACTGGCGACGCGTTGGTGCTTGCCCGCCGCGATGGCGGCCACTGGTCTGGCCACGTGGTTGCGCTGTAAATGACGTTTCACCTGCGCGCCGCGACTGGCGATGACTTGCCATTCGCGCGGAGGCTGACCCACCAAGCCATGGGGGGTTACTACCTGCAATACGGTCTTGTGTGGTCTGACTATGGCTTTGACGTGGGCTGGGGCAGCCGCGAGAACTGGATGATCTGCAAGGGCGACGCGGTGTTGGGGTTTATCAGCCTGAGCCGTGACAACAGTGCTCTGTACATTCGCGAATTGCACTTATCCGAAAACTACCGCAAGCAGGGCGCAGGCAGCTGGGTTCTCGAGCAGATGGCGCTCAAGGCGCGCGCACAGGGGCTGGGTCTTTTACGCTTGACGGTGTTCAAAACCAATCCGGCGCGCAGGTTATATCAGCGCCTGGGGTTGAGCATCGTTGGGGAAGAGGGTTGCTTCTGGCGCATGGAGCGCGAGTGTCGGGCAGGTCCATCGGACTAAACAGGCACGTCTTGCCACTAGGCGCGGACTGCGGTCAGGAAACGATTTCCGGGTCGCGGTTCAGGGCTACCGGCTCATCCACGATAATTCCTTCTTTCATGCCCAACAGGACCGCCACCTTGTGGGCTTCCCCACGCCGTCCTTTTTTACGCCCGGCGAGCACTTGATAGGTTGTGGCCGGATCAACGCCGTGCTCACGGGCAAACGCTTGAACTGACTTCCCTTGATGTTCCAGCCAGGCCTTGGCTTGTGCAGCAGTGCGAATACCGGGCATAGTTCAAAACCGTTCAAGTTTGTTTAAAACGAGATGAGTGTGTCACCTCTTGGGGTGTGCCAGACAGGATCATACATCCAAATGAGTGGAATCGGTTCGCGTTTAAGACAGGAAAGAGAACGTCTTGGCCTGTCGCAGAAAGTTTTTGGTGAAATCGGCGGCGTCGAGGCAAATGCCCAAGGCAAATACGAAAGCGGCGGCCGCGCACCCAAGGCGGACTACCTGTCACGCGTGGCTCAGCGTGGTGTAGATGTTTTATATGTGCTGACGGGAAGCCCGACGCCTATGCAGCTGGAAAACCTCAGTCAGCTGGAAGAAAAAATCCTGGAAAACTACCGGGTCATGCTCAAGGAAGATCAGGACGCTATCCGCCGACTGACCGCCACACTGGCGGAACACTCCGTGTCGCAGAACGGAAAACACAAGTCGGCTCTCACGCAAAGCTGACCTTTTGCTCAGTAAAATCGGCTGTCCGGCGCAAGTCGGGCACCGATAGCGTGCGTAAACTCTATATATATGACGCTTGCAGCTAGGTCTGCGCCATGGTTTTTTGCTAAGGTGTTCAGCAACCTATAAGACCATATCGCGAGGTGTCTGCTTGATTAGGGTGCTAGTAGTCGATGACCATGATCTCGTTCGTACAGGCATTACACGAATGCTGGCTGACATCGATGGCCTGCAAGTAGTCGGTCAGGCCGAGTCAGGGGAGGAGTCCCTGATCAAGGCCCGGGAGTTGAAACCCGATGTGGTTTTGATGGACGTCAAGATGCCTGGGATCGGCGGTCTTGGTGCCACTACCAAATTGTTGCGCAGCCATCCGGACATTAAAGTCGTGGTGGTGACCGTATGCGAGGAAGACCCTTTTCCTACACGTCTGCTACAGGCAGGCGCGGCCGGTTACCTGACCAAAGGCGCAGGCCTGGCGGAGATGGTGCAAGCCATTCGCCTGGTATTTGCCGGCCAGCGTTATATCAGCCCGCAGATTGCCCAACAGTTGGCTATCAAATCGTTCCAGCCCACCAGCGACTCGCCGTTTGATGCGCTGTCGGAGCGGGAAATCCAGATTGCCTTGATGATCGTCGGCTGCCAGAAAGTGCAGACGATTTCCGACAAGCTCTGCCTGTCGCCCAAAACCGTTAACACCTACCGCTATCGCATTTTCGAGAAGCTCGCCATCAGCAGTGATGTTGAATTGACCCTGCTCGCGGTGCGCCACGGCATGGTGGACGCCAGCGCCTGACATGACCACACCGTTTGATCCAAGTGCCTTTCTCTCAACCTGCAGTGGCCGCCCCGGCGTGTACCGCATGTTCGACAGCGAGGCACGCCTGCTTTACGTGGGCAAAGCCAAGAACCTGAAAAACCGTCTGGCGAGCTACTTTCGCAAGACCGGCCTGGCGACGAAAACCGCTGCCTTGGTGGCGCGCATCGCCCAGGTTGAAACCACCATCACCGCCAATGAAACCGAAGCACTGCTGCTTGAGCAGACGCTGATCAAGGAGTGGCGGCCGCCCTACAACATTCTGCTGCGCGACGATAAATCCTACCCCTACGTGTTTTTATCCGACGGCGATTTCCCGCGGCTGAGCATTCACCGCGGCGCGAAGAAGCAGAAGGGCAAGTATTTCGGGCCGTACCCCAGCGCCGGCGCAATCCGCGAAAGCCTGAGCCTGCTGCAAAAGACCTTTTTTGTGCGCCAGTGCGAAGACAGCTTTTACAAGAACCGCACACGGCCTTGCCTGCAGTACCAGATCAAGCGCTGCAAGGCGCCTTGTGTCGGCCTGGTTGATTCGGCGGAGTACGCCGAGGATGTGCGCCATTCGGTGATGTTCCTCGAAGGGCGCAGCAATGCGCTCACCGATGAGCTCTCCGGCGCCATGGAGCAGGCTGCCAGCACGCTCGATTTCGAGCGGGCCGCTGAATTGCGCGACCAGATCTCTCTGTTGCGCCGTGTTCAGGACCAGCAAAGCATGGAGGGCGGCAACGGCGACGTCGATGTGATCGCCGCGTTCGTCAACCCGGGCGGCGCCTGTGTGCATTTGATCAGCGTGCGTGGCGGGCGAGTGCTGGGCAGCAAGAACTTCTTCCCGCAAACCGGGATCGACGAGGAAGTGGCTGAGGTCATGGCCGCCTTCCTTGGTCAGTACTACGTCAGCAGCCCCGAGCGCGATTTGCCCTCGGAGTTGATCGTTAACGTGGTGCATGAAGACTTCCCCACACTGATCGAGGCCATCCACGAGCTGCGCGGCCGTGAGCTGGACATCAGCCACCGCGTGCGCGGTACCCGTGCCCGTTGGCAGCAACTGGCGGTCACAAACGCCGAGCAGGCCCTAAGTGCGCGTCTGGCCAATCGGCAGCATGTGGCCGCACGCTTCGACGCCTTGGCTGAAGTGCTTAACCTGGACGAGCCGCCGCAACGGCTGGAGTGCTACGACATCAGTCACTCCAGCGGCGAAGCCACCGTGGCGTCCTGTGTGGTGTTCGGGCCGGAAGGGCCGATCAAATCCGATTACCGGCGCTACAACATCGAAGGCGTTACCGCCGGCGATGACTACGCCGCGATGCACCAGGCCCTGACGCGACGCTTCAGCAAGTTGAAGGACGGGGAGGGCAAACTGCCGGATATCCTTCTGGTGGACGGCGGCAAGGGCCAGTTGTCCATGGCCCGTGACGTGCTCAACGAACTGGCCGTGCCCGACCTGATCCTGCTCGGCGTGGCCAAGGGCGCCACGCGCAAGGCCGGTTTCGAGACGTTGTACTTGAATGATGCCGCCCATGAGTTCACCTTGAAGGGCGACTCACCCGCGCTGCACCTGATTCAACAGATCCGTGACGAGGCCCACCGTTTTGCCATTACTGGCCACCGTGCCCGTCGCGGCAAAACCCGTCGAACCTCAACCCTGGAAGGGGTGGCGGGCGTTGGCCCGACACGCCGGCGCGACCTGCTTAAACATTTTGGTGGCTTGCAGGAGCTGTCCCGTGCCAGCATTGACGAAATAGCCAAAGCACCCGGTATCAGTAAAAAGCTCGCTGAGTTGATTTATGCAAACCTGCACAGCGAATAGAATGCCTTCTCACCTCGTAGCCAGTTGTGCCGATGAATATCCCTAATCTGATTACCGTTCTACGCGTCCTGCTCATTCCGATTTTCATTTTGTTGTTCTATTTGCCGTACGAATGGAGCTATGCCGCCTCCAGTTCAGTGTTTGCGTTTGCAGCCGCAACCGACTGGCTTGACGGCTACCTGGCGCGTCGCCTGGAACAGAGCACGCCCTTTGGCGCATTCCTTGATCCGGTGGCCGACAAACTGATGGTGGCCGTGGCCCTGGTCCTGTTGGTGCAGGAGCACGGCAACCTGTGGCTGACGCTGCCGGCCGCCGTGATCATCGGCCGCGAGATCGTCGTCTCGGCCCTGCGCGAATGGATGGCCGAAATCGGCGCGCGCGCCCACGTGGCGGTCTCCAACATGGGCAAATGGAAAACCGCTGCGCAAATGCTCGCGTTGGTGATCCTGCTGGCCAATCCGTCGGACTTCTCCTTCTGGGTGCTCACCGGCTACGCCTTGCTGCTGATCGCCGCGGGCCTGACGTTGTGGTCCATGCTTCAGTATTTGCGTGCTGCCTGGCCGCATCTGCGCACCACCGTTGAAAAGAAATAAAACTTTTTTGAATCAAGGGGTTGACGGGGGTTCTGGATTCTATAGAATGCACACCACCAAGACGCGGGAATAGCTCAGTTGGTAGAGCACGACCTTGCCAAGGTCGGGGTCGCGAGTTCGAGTCTCGTTTCCCGCTCCAAACACAAAGAAAAAGCCACTCTAACGAGTGGCTTTTTTTTGCCTGGGATTTACGCATACGTCGGCGCTTGGCCCGCTATTTGTCGTGCCTGGCCAAGCACTGTCCAGGAGCACCTGGTGGTGCCGTGGTCACTCGGTCAGCAGGTTTTTACCGAGTACGTAGCTTTTTCGCCAACGGGTGATCTGTACGTTGAGAAACAGCCCTGCCTGGTAGAACGGGTCGCCCTCGATAAACGCCTGTGCCTGTTCGCGGGTATCCAGTTCGACGATGTAGAACCCACCGCCCAGGTCGCTGGCATCGTCATGCAACTTGGCGCCACACGCGATCAACAGCGCCGCGTGGCGCTCCAGGTACTCCAGGTGGCTGGGCCGGTGGCGGTTGCGGACCGCCTGGCTGCCAGGCTTGTCCCATGTTTCGATTACAAATGGCATACGCAGACTCCTGAAAATGATGAATCGGGATTCACGGGTGGCCCAGGTATCCCCACAGCAGAACGGTGCCGATGTAGATGGCACCGACCCAGAACATACAGATCACGGTGTAGCCCATCACATCCTTGAGTTTCAGCCGTGACAGGGCGAGGGCCGGGAGGATCCAGAAGGGCTGCACCAGGTCGTTCCAGGCGTTGCCCAGCATCACCGCCATGGAGGTCTGGGCCAGTGAGCTGTTCAGGGCACGGGCAGCTTCGATCATGAAAGGGCCCTGAATCGCCCAGTGGCCGCCGCCGGAAGGGGCGAAGAAGTTGATCAGGAACGAGCTGATCAAGCCCCAGAAGGGCAAGGTCTGCTGGTTGGCCACGTCGACAAAGACCCTGGAGACACTGTCCACCAGGCCCGAACCGGCCATGATCGCCATGATCCCGGCGTAGAAGGGGTACTGGAGAATGATCCCGGTAATGGTCTTGATGCCCTCATTGAGCTTGGCTATGTACTGGGCCGGGGTGCGCAGCAGCAGGATGCCGAGGAACAGGATCAGAAAGTTGACCTTGTTCAGATCGAGGTTGGCTCCGCGGAAAAAACTCAAGGCGACGTAGCCAAGACCCAACAGGCCCACCGCCAAGCTCAGCAGCGTACTGTTGTTGAGCCGAGTGGCCACGGTGTTGTCGGCGAACAGCCCGTCCACGGCCTGGCCACTTTCATCCTTGGCGATGTACTGGCTGGCGTCGATCTCGGTCACCTGTTCCCCCTGCCGGGGGTGCAGGGCTGCATTGAGCAGAGGCAGCGTTACCAACACCACCAGGGCTGTGAGCAAGATCGGCCAGGAAAAAATCGTTTCGCCCAGGCCTATCAGGCCCATGCTTTTCTGCATCGGATGCCCGGGAGTGGAGATAAGGACCGGGATGGTCGCCGACAACCCCAGGCCGTAAAGAGTGAAGCCGCTGTAGGCCGCGGCGATGATCAAGGGGTAATGGACCCCGCGCACGTGCAACGCGAGTTTGCGCGCGACGATACCGCCGACCACCAGTCCGAAGCCCCAGTTCAGGTAACTGCCAATCCCGCCCACCAGGGTCGCCACGATAATCGCCATTCGCGGTGTGCCAACCCTAACCACGATGGCATTGAGCAGGCGGTCTACCAGGGGCGAGGTGGCCAGCACATAACCCATGGCCAGGATCACCGCCATCTGGGTGGTGAACGCCAGCAGGTTCCAGAAGCCTTCGCCCCAGTGCATCAGGGAATCCACTGGGGACACGCCTTCGACCACCACCGCGAGAAAGATCGCGAGAAATGTCAGGGCAATGGCAAATACAAACGGATCGGGCAGATAACGCCGCATCAGTTCCGTAAAGAATGAAGTTATTTTGCTCATGGTCTTTTCCTTATTGTTATGCAGGCTCAGAGCTCGTAACGGCGGTTTTCAGGGCGCGCTGAGGAACGCCAGTAGTTGTTCGTTGAAGGCGCTGGTGCATTCCCAATTCACCAGGTGGGCGCAGTCGAATTCGCTGAAGTGAGCCCCGGCAATGCCCTGTTGCAGCGCCTGGCCCTGTTCCACGGTGGCCGCCAGGTCGTGGCGCCCGGAGATCACCCAAGTGCGCGCGCGGATCGCCGGGATACAGCGGTTCAGGTCGGTTTCCCGAAGGATCTGGCAGCAGTCGATGTATCCCTGCAGATCACTGCGGCCCACCAGGTCCACCATCACCTGGCAACTGGCGGGGTGAGCCAGGGCCCACTCCGGACGCAGCCAGATGTGTGGCACCACCGTGGTCGCCAGTCGTGCCAGGCCCACATTGCGGACCTGGTCGATGCGCTTGCTCCAGCCCTCCCGGCTGCCGATGCGCGCCGAGGTATTGCACAGCACCAGGCGTTGCAGGCGCTGGGGATGGCGCAAGGCAAAGGACTGGCCGGTCAGCCCGCCAAGGGACAGGCCGCAAAAGTGCGCGCTGCCGATGTCGAGGTGGTCGAGCAGCGCCGCGACGTCATCACTCAGGTCGTTGATGGAGGTGGCCCGCTGGTCGCTGGTGCTGGCGCCGTGTCCACGGGTGTCGTAGCGCAACACCCGCAGGCGTGGGGCCAGGGCCTGGACCTGGGGGGCCCACATTTCCAGGCCGATGCCGATGGAGTTGGACAGCACCAGGACCGGCGCCTCGGCCGCTCCCTCCAGTTGGTAGTGCAGGCGATTGCCGGCGATCTGCGCGAAAGGCATAGCATTCCTCAGGTCACGTTAGGTGTAGGGAGCGGCAGGACGGGGGCGGTTTGCCGTGCGATAGCGAGACGGATCAGCCACAGCGCCAGCAGTTGGCATAACAGAATCAGCAGCGCGGCGGCGACCAGGGCCTGGGAGAGCCCGACATCTGTGGGAAGGTGGTTTTTCACGGCAAAGAACACCCCGCCGATGCTGGCGACAAAAAACGCCGAACTGCATTGCAGGACGGTGTTGATCAGTCCGGCGCTCATGCCCGCTTGGTGGCGGTTCAGGGTGTCGCTGACGACCCCGACCAGAGCCGGTAGGGCGAAGCCTTGGCCGGCGCCAAGCAAGACCAGAGGCAAATAAAGCAAGTCTGGGCGGCCGCCGCCGACGCACAGGACCACCGTCAACATACTTGCAGCCTGCAGGCTCAAGCCCAGCAGGGCTCCGGGCTTGCCTTGGCGCTGGCCGAGAAAGGCGCTGCCAAGGGCAGCGAGGAAAAAGCCCACGCCGAACGGCAGGATCCGTGCCCCCACTGCCGCTGGGCCGAGCTGGAAACCCGACTGCAGATAGTCGGCGTAAATCAGAAAGAACGGCGAGATGGCGTAGAAGCAGAACAGCGCCAGAAAGCCGGGTAACAGCGCTGGCAGGTGAAAGATCTCAAGGTCGACAAAGGGGGGGCCGCCCTTGCGTTTGAGCCGGGTTTCCCAGATGACGAACAGGCCCAGGCTGAGGGCACTGAGGGCCAGCCCCAGCCAGGACCACCACGGCCAGCCTCGGGGCACCGCTTCGATCAGGCAGGTCAGCAGCGGTAGCAGGAACCCTGCGAACAGCGCACAGCCGATGATGTCCAGGGGCCGCCGTTGGTGGTGTGGGGATTCGTTGAGCAGGCGCGCCGCCGCCAGCAGGCAGGGCAAAACGATCGGTACATTGATCAGGAACAGGTTGCGCCAGCCCAGTCCGCCGATATCGGCGGCAATCAGCAGGCCTCCTGCACCCTGGCCCACCAGGCAGGCCAGGCCAAAAATCGAGGCATACAGCGAGAGGGCCAGGGCTTTGTCCTTGCCATTGAAATTGGCATGGATCAGGGCCAGGGACTGAGGGGCCATGATGGCGGCGAACAGGCCCTGGACGAAGCGCGCCAGCACCAGTCCCAGATCGCTGCCGGCGGTGCCGCAAGCCACCGAGGCGGCGGCAAAGCCAAGCATGCCAAGCATGAAAATCCGCCGTGGCCCGTACCTGTCCCCTAAACGCCCGCCGAGGATCAGGAACAGCGCAAAGGCTGCGGCGTAGATCGACACCGACGCCTGCATCAGGCCATCGCTGGCCCTCAGGTCGGCCTTGATAAAGGGCAGGGCGATATTGACGATGAAGTAATCCAGGGGCGGCAGGAACGATCCCACCAGCAGGATCACCAGGCATACCCAGCGTCTGGCCCCGGTCTGGGTCACGGCCGGCTCCGGTGTCAGCATTGGCGCGCCTGCTGTTCGAGGTTTTCCCGAGCGCTGGCGCCCAGCTCAAGCAGCGTCTGGGCCAGCAGGTGTGGATGGGTGAGCATGGCCAGGTGCCCGGTGGCCAGGCAGCGGCTGGCAAACACGCCACTGTCCCGGGCCTGCTCCAGCGCGAGATCGAAGGCACTGAAGGGAAACTGGCTGCAGCGAATGTAGCTGTAGGCCAGGTCCAGGCTCAGGTCAATGGGGCTCAATGGCTCGAAGAACGCTCGCCCCGGATGGGCGCCCAGGCGTTGCTCGACTTCGGCATGCAGGGTTGGGTCATCCAGGCCGAACCCGTCGGCGCTGCTCAGTTTGAGCGTCGCTCCCTGGTGTTCTCGTTGCCACGTCATAAGCAGGGACCTGAGGGCCGTGGGCAGGTGCTCCAGTAACGGTCTGTTGTCCAGGGGCAGGAAGGCGTCGAGAAAAATCACCGCGCGTATCCGGTTGGACAGGTCAGGCAAGGCCGCCGCCGCCACGGCGCCGCCGTAGCTCCAGCCCACCAGTACGAGATTGTCCAGCTGATTGTCCGTCACCGTGGCGACGATCTCCCGGGCATGGCTGTGCAGGCCCACTTCGGCGTCGATCGCGCCTTGGCGTTCGGCGACCCCGGCCAGGGTTGGGGTCAATACCCGATGGCCCTCGCCGCGAAGCAGGCTGGCGACCTCGCGCCATACCCAGCCACCGAACCCGGCACCAGGTATCAGGACAAAATCCAGCGCGAGTGCATCTGTTGCGCAGGCTGTGTGTTTAGACGGCATGGATAAAACGCTCCGTGTTGTCCCACCAAGTGGCGCGTATGGCCCGGCGCTGAATCTTGCCCACGGCGCTGCGGGGCAAGGGCTCGTGTTGCAGGACGATGTGTTTCGGGGTCTTGAACTCGCCCAGGGCTTGGCGGCACAGCTCGCGCAAGGCCTGGTCTGGCGTGTCTGACCCCGGGCGCAGGACACAGACCGCCTGCAAGGCTTCACCGCTGCTGGCGTCGGGCACTCCGAACACGACCGCCTCCACTACCGTGGGATGGCTCATAAGCACGTTCTCCACCTCCACCGGGTAAATGTTCATCCCCGCGCTGACGACCATTTCTTCCTTGCGATCAAGCAGGTAAAGGTAGTGCTGCTGATCGAGGCGGCCGAGGTCGCCTGTCAGCAGCCAGCCTCGATGGAACTTGTCCGCGGTTTTCTGCGGGTTGTTCCAGTAGCCAGGCATCACGCCCTGGCTGCGAATGGCAATCTCGCCAATCTGGCCGGGAGCCAGCGCCTGGCCTGCGTCATCCAGCACGCAGACTTGCACGTCGTGGCGAGGCCGGCCACAGGACAGCAGGCGGCCATCGCCTGGGGCCAGGTCATGTAGGTTCGAGGCAGGCATCACGCTGATGATTCCGGCTTCGACCTGGCCGTAATACTGATACAGGACCTCGCCGAAACACTGGCGAAAGCGGCGGATAGTGGCTTCGGCGAGGGGCGCTCCACCGGTGATCAGGGCCTTGAGCCGAACCTGGGGCGGCTCGCTTGCGGCGCTGGCCAGGCGGGTCAATAAGTTGAGGTCGGCGGGGCCGATAAAACTGTGGGTGACCCGATGTTCGGTGAGGCAGCGCAGGCAGTCGGCGGCGTCGAAAGCCGGCCTGACCAAGGTGCAGGCCCCTGCGATCCAGGTGGGCAGCAATAGGTAGCCGGCTCCGTGGGACAGCGGGCTAACCTGCAGGAACACATCCCCTGGCTGCAGCGGCGGCAGGCCGTATGACCATTCGTAAATCGAATAGAGCCAGGTCCTGTGGCTGATAGGCACGCCTTTTGGCACTCCGGTGGTGCCGCCGCTATGGCGGATGATGAACAGGTCATCTTCGCCGATCTCAATATTCGGTGCGCCGTCCGCCGCGCCAGCGAGCCAAGCCTCATAGTCGGCGCCATAAGACAGTAACCGCAGGGTGGGGGCTTGTCGCTGCATCTCCCTGGCTGTTTCGGCGTGGGCCGGCGAGGCGATCAGTAACTGGCAGCGGGTGTGTTGGACAATGTTCTGCTGGATGGCCAGGGCACTGCCGGCATACAGCGGCACTCGGACAATTCCAGCGATGGCGAGCCCCACCAGCACGTCCAGGGATTCGACGCAGTTGTCTTCCAGCACCGCCACTCGGGTTCCGGGCTCGATTCCCCAGGCCAGCAGGCCATTGGCCAAGCGGCAGGCGCGCTGCCAGACCTGCTGATAGCTGTGGTTGCGCTGCCCATCGCTGACCGCCGGGCGCTCGCCAAAAGCCTGTGCCGACTGAAGAAGGACATCCTTGACGTTCATTGACTGCGGTCCTGGTGCGCGGGCTTGTTGCCTGCCAGGACAAACAGCGGCCACTGGAAGTCGAGGTATTCCCGATCTTCGGGCCAGGCTGTCGCCAGGCGCTCGGCCAGCGCTGGGCAAGGGTCGATGCCGTGCTGATCGATGTAAAGCTGGGTCGCGGACCACGTCCGGGTGTAGTTGACGTAGTCCTCCAGGTTCCAGCGGCGCTGGATATGCAGTTCCGGGGTCGGCAGTTGCGGGTAAGGAAAGGGCAGGCCTTTGAGTCCGGCGAACAGGACCTCGGTCTGGACTGGCCAGAAGTCCTTGAGCAGGCCGAACTGGAAGTCGTTGATCACTTGGTCCAGTGCCGGGGTCAGCGGCTCGTTGAAGGCATAGCCGATGATCAGCAGCAACCCTTCGCTGACCAGGCATTGGTCGACCTGGGCGTAAAAGCTCGGGGTGTCTATCCAGTGGATGGCCTGGGCCACACAGACCGCGTCGAACTGCATGGGAGCAAAGCGGGCATCTTCGGCTGCCAGCACCTGGAAACTAATGTTGGCGACTCGAGGCGCTCGGTTGATTTGCTCTGCGCTCACGTCCGTGGCCGTGACATGTTCAAAGGTCGTCGCCAAGTTGATGGCCGCCTGGCCGTTACCGGTTGCGCAATCCCACACCTGTTGCGTGCCTGGGCTGTGCGCGCGGATGAATTCATAGAGTTCGGCAGGGTAGTCGAATCGAAAAGCTGCGTAATGATCAGATTGTTTGGAAAACAGCGTATCGGTCTTTTTTGTATTTTTTAGGACCATGTTCATCGTTACTTTTCCTCCTGGAAAATGTTTCGTGGCGAGGCAAAATATAACGACGGTCCGGCATGCCCAACCAATGGTATATTCCCATCAAACCCATCGATGCCAGCGATTGATCATGATTGAGTTAAGGCACTTGCGGTACTTTCTGGCCATCGCCAAGTTTCAGCACTTGACCAAGGCGGCGGAATCCTTGTTTGTCACGCAGTCGACACTTTCTCATCAGTTGAAACAGTTGGAGTCCTTCCTGGAAGTTAAACTTTTTGACCGCGTGGGTCGCGGTGTCGAACTCAGTGCTGCTGGGAAATCCTTCTTTCACTACGCCACCCGGGCCTTGAAAGAAGTCGAAGAAGGCGCCCTGGCCTTGCGTAATATCGACTCCCTGGCCCAGGGCCAGCTGCGTATTGGCGGTATCAGCACCTACATAAACAGCTTATTGCCTCCTGTACTTGCCGCGTTGGGGGAGCGTTACCCGAATATCAGCATCAGTGGCGAGGCTCTGTCCGCCGGTGAAGTTTCCATGGCCTTGCAAGAGGGAGAAATAGATTTGGGGGTTTCTTTTTTAGACTCCTTCAAAGGTGACTTCATTGTTGAGCCGTTATTCTCGGAAGCCTTGGTGTTGACCGTGGCTGCCGATCATCCCCTGGCTGGCCAAGCCACTGTCGACGCTGCCGAATTGAGGGGGATCGATCTGTTGGTGCAAACTTCTCGCTATCATTCCCGGCACTTGATCGATCAGCTATTGGGGGCGCAGATTGCTGGCAGTATCCAGATGGAGTTAAGTTCCATTGAGTGCATGCTGGAGGTGGTGAAGTTGAATTCATCGGTCGCCGCAGTGCACTTCGAACACAAACCCAGGGTGGATCCGCAACTGGTGCATCTGCCCATCCTCAACCCCGGCGTTACGCGCACGGCGGCGCTGATCTGGCATCGCCAACGCAGTGAAACCGCGTTGTTGCGCGAGGTCTCGCGGCTGATCCAGGCGGCGGCCAACGCACACTGAAGCCGGCGGTGGCACCCTCAGCCCTCAATGTCGGCGTAACCGCGTCAGTTGGTGCTCGTCGATCTCGACTCCCAGACCGGGCCCGCTCGGTAACCAGAGTTTGAAGTCCCGATACTCCGGGCGTTGCAGCACCACATCCTCGACCAGCAACAGGGGGCCGAACAGTTCGGTGCCCCATTTCAGCTCGGGCAAGGTTGTAAAGGCGTGGGCGGAGGCGAGCGTGCCGATGCTGCTTTCCAGCATGGTGCCGCCATACAGGTCGATTCCCGCCGCCCGCGCAATGGCCGCTGCGCGTAGTACTGCGCAAGGCCCACCGGTCTTGGCGATCTTGAGCGAGAACACCGGCGCGGCGCCCTCACTGGCGAGCATGAAACTGTCGGCGACCGACTCGATGGCTTCGTCAGCCATCAACGGGATCGGACTGCGCCTGTTCAAGCGCGCCAGTGCGCGGTGCAGATGGCGCGGCAGCGGCTGCTCGATGAGTTCTACTCCGGCGTCTGCCAGTTGGGTACAGGCCCTGATACAGACCGCCTCACTCCATGACTGATTGATATCCACGCGCACGCTGGCTCTATTGCCCAGGGCCTGCTTGATAGCCACGGCATGCTGGATGTCCAGTGTCGGCTCGCGAGCCCCCAGCTTGACCTTGAACTGGCGGTGGCGGCGCGCCTCGAGCATCTGCTCGGCTTCCTGGATATCCCGCCCAGTGTCGCCGCTGGCCAAGACCCAAGCGACTTCCAGGCAGCTCTGCACCGGGCCGCCCAGTACCTCGGCGACGCTCAATCCCAGGCGTTTGCCCTGGGCGTCAAGCAAGGCACTTTCCACGGCCGAGCGGGCGAAGGTATTGCCCTTTATCAGGCTGTCCAGGCGCTGCATCAGGGCGTTCAGGTTGTAGGGGTTCTGGCCGATTAACAGCGGCGCAAAGTAGCAGTCGATATTGGTCTTGATGCTTTCCGGGCTTTCACCTGCGTAAGACAAGCCGCCGATGGTGGCGGCCTCGCCCAGGCCGTCGATGCCGTCGCTGCAGCGGATCCGCAGGATCACGGTAGTTTGGGTTTCGATGGTATGCATCGCCAGCCGGTGTGGCCTGAGGGTCGGCAGCTCGACGAGGTGAGCTTCGACCCGTTCAATAGAGATGGGGTGCATGGAGGCGGTCATTCCTTGAGCTGCGTGCCGATGGGGTCCTGATGAACTCAATGGTGTTGCTTCGGTTGGGAGAGGTCAAATACCCAGGAGGTGGTGACCAATACTTAATGGGTATTGTGGCCTGGGTACTGTTGCGTCCTGCCTGAGTTAGAACTCGGTCACGACCGTTACGCCGGCCGTCTCGAAGCGATCCATGTTCATCAACGCGTCGATGGACTGCTCCAGGCTGATGGTTTTACCCACGAGTTTTTCCGGGGCGAGTTTTCCGCCGGTGATCATCTGGACCATGGCGTCATAACGATGGGCTTGCATGCCGTGGCTTCCGTAGATCTCAAGCTCGTGCGCGATGACTTTGCTCATGGGGATCGCCGGTGTGGCGTGGTCGGCGAGCATCAGGCCGACCTGGATGTGTTTGCCTCGACGGCGCAGGTTGTTGATGGAGTTGAAGCACGTGGTGGGATGGCCCAGCGCATCCAGTGAGACGTGGGCGCCACCCTGGGTGATTTCCAGCACGGCTTCGGTGACGTCCGCAACGCCTTGTGCGTTCACGGTTGCAACGGCGCCGAGCGAGCGCGCCAGTTCGAGTTTTTCCTGGGAAATATCGATGGCGATGACGTTCGCGCCGAGGGCGTTGGCGATCATCACTGCGGACAGGCCGACGCCTCCGCAGCCGTGCACCGCAACCCACTGTCCGGCGCTGACTTTGCCTTGGTCAACGACGGCGCGGAATGAAGTGGCGAAGCGGCAACCCAGGCTTGCAGCGGTGGCAAAGTCCATGCTCTCAGGGAGTGCCACGACGTTCAGGTCGGCCTGATGGATACCGACGTATTCAGCAAACGAACCCCAGTGGGTGAAGCCCGGTTGAAACTGCGTATAGCAGACCTGCTGGTTACCGCTGTTGCACTCGGGACACGCGCCACACCCGCCGACGAAGGGCACCGTCACACGGTCGCCGACCTTCCACCGGGTAATGTCGCGGCCAACCTCGGCCACGATGCCGGCAAGCTCATGCCCGGGAACATGCGGCAACTGGATGTCCGGATCATGGCCCTTCCAGCCGTGCCAGTCGCTGCGGCAAACCCCCGTGCCCCTCACCTGTATCACCACACCGTGACGCTCCGGCGTCGGGTCTTCGACGTCCATCAAGCGCGGCGGTTTGGAAAAGGCTTCGTAGACAACTGCTTTCATGAAAGTAACCTCTGCCTGGATAAACGCGGCGCTGTATTCGATGGCTTTCTTATGCGGGGCTGCTCGAATCAGCGGTGATCCATTATGTGCAAATGGGGTGAAATTGCTTTTCAGATTGCGATTGATAGTTTGCGCCAAATGAAATTAATCTCCGTGAGCTGGCACACAATTGAAAGGATCAACCATGCTCGAGCGTTTGGATAAGGTGGACATTGCAATATCAGAGCGATTGCAGCGAGATGGGCGACTGTCGAATGTCAAATTGGCGGAGCAACTTTCCCTCAGCGAAGCATCCTGTTGGCGTAAACAAAAGCGCCTTGAGGAATGCGGGGTGATTGAGGGGTATCAAGCCATCCTGAATCGCAGAAAGCTGGGCCTGGGGGTGATGGCTTTTGTTCAGATTTCCTGCAGTGATCACAGTGAAGAGGCCACGGAAAAGTTTGAAAAAATCATCGCCTCGGCGCCTCAGGTACTCAGTTGTCACAACACAACGGGCGAGGCGGATTTTTTACTTCAAGTCGTCGCCAGGGATTTGGACAGCTACAGCAGATTCGTCGAAAAGGTGCTGCGAAAGCTCCCGGGCGTTTTGAGTATCCGCTCGAACCTGTCGCTGCGAGAAATGAAGACCACGCAGCGTTTTCCGCTGGCCGAACTCCTGAGTATCTGAGGGCCTGCGGCGCCCGGCCTCGCCTGCGCGCACAGCCAGAAGACGCGAAAGATAAATACTCAGGTAAACGGCGATAGCCGGGGAAATCAGATGCTTCTTTGACATCTTGGAGCCGGTATTGCTCGAAGCCCTATGCGTTGAAAATGTCGAAGATTAAATCGTGGGCGCGCGATCCGAAATGGACGCACCGAGGGGCTTGCCCAGACATCGCATTCACGCCAAGGCCGTCTCCTCGACGGGACCTCAGGCGTCGGTAAGCTGAAACCGATAGCCCACGCCATACAATGATTCGATGGGCGTTTCCCCAGGGCACGCCTGCTCCAGCTTGCGTCGCAGGTTGCGGATATGGCTGTCCACCGTACGGTCGGTGACCACGCGGTGGTCGGAGTAGATCTTGTCCAGCAGTTGGTCGCGGGAAAACACCCGCCCGGCGGAGCGTGCAAAGGTGCTGAGCAGTCGCAGCTCAAGGGGGGTGAGGTCCAGTGCGATACCGTCGAGTGAGGCGCGGTACTGCGTTTCGTCGATCAGCAGGCGCGGTGGGGCGCTGGTCAGCAGTTGGGGACCGCGGCGCAGGATGGCCTTGATCCGGGCAACCACTTCGCGCGGGCTGAAAGGCTTGCAGATGTAGTCGTCGGCGCCCAGGTCCAGCCCCAGCAGGCGGTCCACCTCTTCGACGCGGGCGGTGATCATGATGATGGGCACGGCACTGAACACCCGCAGGTCCTGGCAAACTTGCATACCGTCACGGCCGGGCAGCATCAGGTCGAGCAAGATCAGGCGCGGTGTGTGGGCGCGCACGGTCGGCACCACCTGCAAGCCGTTGTCCAGGCACAGGGTCGGGTAGCCTGCCGCAACCACATAATCCTGCATCAATGCGGCCAGCTTCGGTTCGTCTTCGACAATCAGGATCGGGCTTTCGTCGTTCATGAGTCAGATGTTCCTTGGCAGGCGCAGGGTCAGCCAAAGCCCCCCAAGCGGGGAGTGCGCGGCGTCAAGGCTGCCGCCGTGGGCAAGGGCGATGCTGTGACAAATCGCCAGCCCCAGGCCGGCCCCGCCGCTGCTACGGTTGCGCGACGATTCGCCACGATAGAAGCGCTCGAACAGGCGCGGCAGTTGTTCGGCCGAAACACCAGGGCCGGAGTCGAGCAGCTCGAGGCACACCTCGGCGCGATCCTGAGAGGCGCGGATGTGTATGACCCCCCCCGGATCGGTGTAGCGCACGGCGTTCTCCAACAGGTTGGAAAACAATTGCTGCAAGCGATTGGCGTCGGCGAACAGCTCCAGCGGTTGGGATGGCAAGTCCAATTCGACGCGCAGGTACCGGGTATTCAAACGCTCCTGGAACATCGACACGCTGGCTTGCAACAAGTGATCCAATGAACACACGCTCTTGCGGTAGGTCAGTGCGCCGATATCCGCCAGGGACAACTCATACAGGTCATCCACCAGTTTGCTGAGCATGCTGACCTCGCCTTGCAACGACTT
Organism: Pseudomonas sp. HT11; assembly: GCF_044875395.1. Classification (NCBI taxonomy): domain Bacteria; kingdom Pseudomonadati; phylum Pseudomonadota; class Gammaproteobacteria; order Pseudomonadales; family Pseudomonadaceae; genus Pseudomonas; species Pseudomonas sp. HT11. The sequence goes on from NZ_CP173217.1 coordinate 2,329,042, forward strand.
CATCGAGCCTGGGTTCAGGGTGCGTACGCCATCCTCGATGGCCTCCAGCTCGCCACGCATTACCGACAGCGGGGTGCGCAGCTCGTGCGAAACGTCGGCCATGAACTCGCGACGCATCTGTTCATTGCGCTCCAGGGTGTAGGCGAGCTGGTTGAAATCACGGGCCAATTGGCCCACTTCGTCATTGGAGGCCACCGCCACCCGACTGCTGTAGTCACCGCTGGCCAGGCGGTGCGTCGCTGCGGCCACCCGTTTGACCGGTTCCAGCAACGTTCGGGCGATCCACCAGGCAATCAGCATCGCCAGCAGCAGCGAAAACGCGCCCATGACCAAACTGGTGCGTAACTGGTATTGCTGGAACCGTTCGCCGCCGGCCTCGGTCACGCTCTGGAACGGGGTCACGGCCAGCCAGCCCACGGTTTCGTCGCCCACGACAACCGGGCGCAACAGCGCGTCGTCGCCAATATCCGGGTAACCGTTCACGCGTTTTTTGTGTTTATCCAACAAGGCGATGCGAAATAGCGCGCCTGTCAGGTCGGAGGCCAAAGGCGTGCGCAGGTCGTTCTTCGCCGGATCCTCGCCAAGTTCGGGCCGCATGATGTCGAACCAACGGTCCGGCTGGTTGCGCAGGAACTCCCAATTGCCCTCGCGCGCGTAGGCGCTGGCCAAGCGCGGCAGCACGGGCGCCATGCGCTCCAGCGCCTGCTCATTGAGGTACCCGAGAAAGCCCCGCCCAAAGCTCCAGCTGGTCGCCAGGCCCATGCTCAGGATGACCAGCAACACACCGGCCAGTACCGCAATAAACAGCTTGGTGGAGATACTCAACTTCATGGAGGCGGGCCGTCGGGAATGGATGGTGACCATTTAGGCCCTGGCGAGCGAAAGATTCAACCCGGCGGGGCAATCTTCAATTTTCCTGCACATTTGCCTCGCAGCATGGCGCTGACTCAAGTCATCCCGTCTTGCAGAGGCTGCTATGTCGACGAAAATAATCGCCAAATTCCTGGTCACCGCCGCGGTGCTCCTGTCCTTGATCATTTTGGTCATGCTGGGCGGCTGCTCCGGCGGCGAGCCACTTCCTGAGGCGGTCACCCCCAAGGTCTCGGTGATCAGCATAAAACCCCAGAGCCAAGTGCTGACCACCGAGCTGGCGGGGCGCACCCAGGCCTTCATGGTGGCGCAGATTCGTCCGCAAGTCGGTGGCATCGTCCAGCGGCGGCTGTTTGTCGAGGGTGCGGATGTCAAGGCCGGGCAAGCGTTGTACCAATTGGATGCGGCCTCCTACAACGCCGCACTGGCGCAGGCCCAGGCGAGCCTGGCCAAGTACCGCGCCACGCTTAAATCGGCGCAGGCCACTGCCAGGCGCGACGCCGAACTGGTGAAGATCAATGCCATCAGCCAGCAAGACAACGAGGACGCGCAGGCGACGTTGCTCACCGCGGCCGCCGACGTGCAAGTCGCCGCAGCTGAAGTCGAGACCGCCCGGATTAACCTGGCTTACACGCGTATTACCTCGCCGGTCAGCGGGCGCATTGAAACGTCCACTGTGACCCCCGGGGCGCTGGTGGTGGCTGATCAGGACAGCGCGTTGACCACGGTGCAACAACTCGATCCGATCTATGTGGATGTCACCCAATCGACTACGGAACTGCTGCGGCTCAAGCGTGACCTGGCCAGCGGGGCCTTGCAGTCCAACGGCGAAGGGCAGGCACGGATCAGTCTGAAGCTGGACGATGGCACCGCCTACAACCATGAGGGGCGGCTCAAGGTCAGCGGCGTCAGTGTCAATGAGGGCACGGGCACCGTGACCCTTCGCGCAGAGTTCGCCAACCCGGACCACCTGCTGCTGCCGGGCATGTATGTGCGCGCGGTGCTGGAGCAGGCGCGCAATGATCAGGCCATTCTGATTCCGCAAAAAGCGGTCAACCGTAGCGCCAGCGGTGTGACCACCGCGTTGCTGGTGGTTGACGGCAAGGTTGAACAACGCGAGCTGACCATCGATCGCGCGGTGGGTAACCAGTGGTGGGTCACCGCGGGCCTGAACGCGGGGGACCAGTTGATCGTCGAAGGCGGGCAAAAGGTTCGTGTCGGCGCCGCCGTAAACGCGCAAGACGCCACTACCCAGGCGGCTACGGCGCCGACTGCTGTGAAGGCGGGTTGAACATGGCGCACTTTTTTATTGATCGACCGATCTTCGCGTGGGTGATCGCCATCGTGATCATGCTCGGTGGTGGCTTGTCCATCAGCCAGTTGCCGTTGGAGCAGTACCCGGACATCGCGCCGCCCACGGTCACGATTTCTGCCACCTACACCGGGGCCTCGGCCAAGACCGTGGAGGACTCGGTGACCCAGGTCATCGAACAGCAGATGAAAGGCCTGGATAACCTGACCTATATGTCGGCCACCAGCAGTTCGGCAGGCAGTGCCAGCATCAGTTTGACCTTTACTGCCGGCACGGACCCGGACGTCGCCCAGATGCAGGTGCAGAACAAGCTGCAACAAGCGGAGTCGAGACTGCCGCAAACGGTACAAAGCGAAGGCCTGACCGTGACCAAGGGCGGCTCGGATTTCTTGATGATTGTCGCCCTGGCATCGGATGACCCCAGTGTCACCGGTACCCAGATCGGCGATTACATTTCCACCACCTTGCTGGACTCCATCAGCCGAATAGACGGCGTTGGCGATGTGCAGACGTTGGGGTCAGGCTACGCCATGCGTATCTGGCTGGATCCCGCGCTCTTGGAAAAGTACGCGTTGATGCCCTCGGACGTCAGCAGTGCCCTGGAGGCGCAGAACACTGAAGTCTCCGCCGGGCAGCTCGGCGCCTTGCCGGCGATCAAGGGGCAGCAGTTGAACGCCACGATCAGCGCCCGCAGCAAACTGCAGACCGTTGAAGAGTTTCGTAATGTCGTCGTCAAGTCCAACAGTGATGGAGCTGTCGTTCTGCTGGGCGACGTCGCAACCCTGGAGTTGGGAAGTGAAAGCTACGACATCAGTTCGGCCCTCAACGGCAAACCCGCTGCGGCCATGGGTGTGCAACTGGCGGCTGGCGCCAATGCGCTGAATGTCGGTGAGGCAGTCAAGGCCAAGCTCAAGGAGATGGAGCCGTTCTACCCGACAGAAATGCAGCTTAAAAACGTGATTGCCTACGACACCACGCCATTTGTCAGCCTGTCCATCGAGGAAGTGGTCAAGGCCCTGGGCGAGGCCATCGTGCTGGTGGTGCTGATCATGTTCCTGTTCCTGCAGAGCCTGCGCGCAACGCTGATACCGGCGATTACTGTGCCGGTGGTGCTGCTGGGCACGTTCGGTGTGCTGGCGCTGTTCGGCTATTCGATCAACACCTTGACCATGTTTGCCATGGTCCTGGCGATCGGTTTGCTGGTGGACGACGCCATTGTGGTGGTGGAAAACGTCGAGCGGTTGATGGGCGAGGGGCTGTCGCCGGTGGCCGCCACGCGGCAATCGATGAGTGAAATCAGCAGTGCACTGGTCGGTATCACCCTGGTGCTGAGTGCAGTATTTATTCCCATGGCGTTTTTCGGTGGTTCCACCGGGATTATCTATCGGCAGTTTTCGGTGACCATTGTCTCGGCCATGGTCCTGTCGGTGTTGGTGGCGATGACCCTGACACCCGCGCTCTGCGCGTCGTTGCTCAAGGCGCGTGGCGGCCAGGCGCATACGGCTCAGCGCGGGTTCTTCGGCTGGTTCAACCGCACCTTTGAACGGGCCAGTGCCGGTTATGAGCGCTGGGTGGGGGCGGTGTTGCTCCGTTGGGGACGCAGCCTGCTGCTTTACGGCGTGGTGCTGGTGGTCATGGCGGTGGGCTACATGAGCCTGGCCACGTCGTTCCTGCCGGATGAAGACCAGGGGATCCTCCTGGCACAGATCCAGTTACCGGTCGGCGCGACGGACAGCCGCACACAAGCCGTGATCAAGCAGTTCGAAGACTACATCCTGAAACAGCCCGAAGTCGAAGCGATGATCAGCATCAGCGGGCTGGGCATGGGCGGCAACAGCCAGAATACCGCGCGGGCGTTTATCCGCCTCAAGGACTGGTCCGAACGCGGTGGCTCTGGTGAGGGTGCAGCCGCTATCGCCCAGCGGGCGACCATGGCGCTGTCGAGCATCGGCGATGCCGATGCGTTCGTCATGCAGCCGCCGACCGTGCGCGGCCTGGGCCAGAGCTCGGGGTTCGACCTGCAACTCAAGGACCTCGGTGGCCTGGGCCATGATGCGTTAGTGGCGGCCCGCGAACAGTTCCTGGAGTTGGCCAGGAAAGACCCCCGCTTGCTGGGCGTGCGCAGCAACGGCCTGGACGATGCGCCGCAGCTCAAGGTCAGCATTGACGACCGCAAGGCCGGGGCCTTGAGCTTGAGTACCAGTGACATCAACACCACATTGTCGACGGCGCTTGGCGGTACTTACGTAAACGACTTCCTCAACCAGGGCCGGGTGAAAAAAGTCTATGTACAGGGCCAGGCATCCTCGCGCATGCAGGCGGCGGACCTTGATCACTGGTTTGTGCGCAACAGCAACAATGAAATGGTGCCGTTTTCGTCCTTCGCCAGCAGCTCCTGGAGTTACGGCTCGCCGTTGCTGGAACGCTACAACGGTAACGCCTCCCTGGAAATCGTTGGCGACCCTGCGCCAGGGGTGAGCTCCGGGGACGCGATGAACGCGGTGGAAGCCATTGTTCGGCAATTGCCCCAGGGCATCGGCTACGAATGGACCGGGCAGTCCTATCAACTGCGCCTGTCGGGCTCCCAGGCGCCGCTGCTCTACGGCATCTCCGTGTTGTTTGTATTCCTGTGCCTGGCGGCGCTCTATGAGAGTTGGTCGGTGCCGTTTTCGGTGATCCTGGTGGTGCCCCTGGGGGTGATCGGTGCGGTGCTGGCGACCCGTGTCGCCGGGTTGAGCAACGACGTGTATTTCCAGGTCGGGTTGTTGACCACCGTGGGCCTGGCCGCGAAAAACGCGATCCTGATCGTTGAGTTTGCCAAGCACTTGCAAGAGCAGGGCAACAGCGTGATCGACGCGACGCTGATCGCCGTGCGCCAACGCCTGCGGCCGATCCTGATGACCTCCCTGGCGTTCATGTTCGGCGTGTTGCCGCTGGCCTTGAGTACGGGCGCAGGCTCCGCCGGGCGCCAGGCCATCGGGACCGGGGTGCTGGGCGGCATGTTCAGCGCGACGGTGCTGGGGATTTTCTTTGTGCCGCTGTTTTTCGTGCTGATCCGCCGCCGTTTTGGCCGCGTGCACAGCGCTAACCAATCTGCCCCGACAGGTGATGCATGATCAAGTCACACTGGCCTTTGCTGGCCGCCATGGCCCTGGGCGGCTGCGTCAACCTGGCACCGCAGTATGAGCGTCCCGATGCACCGGTGTCCGAGCAATGGCTGCCAGCAGCCAGCCTGCCAAAAGGGCAGGCTGGGGTTGATATCAAATGGCAGCAGTTCTTTACCGACAGCCGCCTGGCGCAATTGCAGGTATTGGCGCTGGCCAATAACCGCGACTTGCGTTTGGCCAGCCTGAACGTTGAGAAGGCCCAGGCGCAGTACCGCATCAAGCGTGCAGACCTGTTTCCCACTGTCGACGCGAGCGTCAGCGGCACCCATAGCCGTACTCCGGGGTCGCTGTCCAACTCCGGCGCGGCGGCCACCACTCACGATTACAGCGCTCAATTGGGGCTGAGCAGTTATGAGCTGGACGTGTTTGGCCGGGTTCGCAACCTGCGGGATGAGGCGCTGGAAGACTACCTGGCGCTGACGGAAACCCGGCGCAGCACGCAAATCAGTCTGGTGGCCGAAGTGGCCACGGCCTGGCTGACCCTGGCCGCCGACAACGAACGGCTGTTGCTGGCCCAGGAAACCTTGACCAGCCAGTTGGCCACCTACGACCTGACCCAGCGCAGCTACACCTTGGGCGGCGCTTCTGCGTTGTCCGTGGCGCAAGCCCAGACCACGGTCGAGTCGGCACGGGGCGATGTGGCGTCCTACGAGAGCCAGATCCTGCAGGACCGCAATGCCTTGCGCCTGTTGGTCGGCAGTGATCTGCCCGAGGCGCTCTTGCCGGGGACGCACCTGGAATCGGCGGCGGTGCTGGTGGAGATTCCGGCGGGCCTGCCCTCCAGCCTGCTGCAACAACGCCCGGACGTGCTCTCGGCCGAACATACGCTCAAGTCCGCCAACATCGATATTGGCGCGGCCCGTGCGGCGTTTTACCCGAGCATCAGCCTGACCGCCAATGCCGGCTCGTCCAGTGCGGCATTGGCCGGCCTGTTCAAGTCCGGCAGCGGTGCCTGGACCTTTGCCCCGAGCATCAGCGTGCCGATTTTTGACGGCGGCAGTAACCGCGCGACCCTGGATTCGGCCAAGGTAGAACGCGAGATCCAGGTGCAGACCTATCAGCAAACCCTGCAAACCGCCTTCCGCGAAGTGGCCGATGCGTTGGCGGTGCGCAGCACCCTGGATCGCCGTATCGCCGCGCAACAGGCGCTGACCGACGCCAGCCGCAAAAGCTTCGAACTCTCGGATGCCTTGTATCGGGGCGGCTCGCAAAGCTACCTCGAAGCCCTGGATGCGCAACGCTCGCTCTACAGCGCACAGCAGGACCTGATCACGCTGCGCCTGACCGAGCAGAGTAATCGCATCACGTTGTACAAAGTGCTGGGGGGCGGTTGGAATTAATGGCCCTGCCACGTGCACACATCACCGCAGCGAAGGAACGGCTTGCGCGCATCAAATCAGATGACTTCTTTGAGTGGGGAATAACCATGTGTGCCTTTCGTTCCAGTGTAAGCCGTTGCGTCCAGGTGCTTGTCTGCGCCTGCTTCATCACGATCTCACCGCCTTCGCGTGCGGACGCCGGCGCAGATCCATGGGAAGGTATTAACCGACCTATTTTCTCATTCAACGACACGTTGGATACCTATGCACTCAAACCACTTGCCCAGGCCTACCAATTCGTCACTCCCCGGGTTGCTCAAGATGGCATTCATCATTTTTTCAATAATCTGGGGGAGGTCAAAAATCTGTCCAACAACTTACTTCAAGCCAAGTTTCATAGTGCCGGCGTGGATACGAGTCGCTTTTTACTCAACAGCACGATTGGCCTGGCGGGGTTGTTTGACGTCGCGACGCCCATGGGGCTGCAGCGCAGTGACGAAGATTTCGGTCAAACCCTCGGTTACTGGGGGGTAAATAGCGGCCCTTACCTGGTACTGCCGCTCCTGGGGCCAAGCACACTGCGCGATGCGCCTGCCATCCTTCCTGATGCCTACACCAATCCGGTCCGCTACATCGGCGACGTTCCTACCCGTAATAGCCTTTACGGCGTGAGCCTGATCGACGGACGTGCTCAATATCTGACGTCCGAAAAGCTCATTACGGGCGATAAGTACAACTTCATTCGAAGTGTCTATCTGCAAACCCGAGCGTTCAAGATCAACGGGGGAGCCGTAAAGGACGACTTTTGATCGGGACGTGACCCACCAGGTCGTGATAACCCTGCATCCGGCTTGTTACACATTGGCAAGCTGGACTTGATCACGACCCTTTGATTTAGCACTGTACATAGCGCTGTCCGCGCGCCGCATGAAAGCATCAAATGACTCCGATGGCACCCACGCCGCGACGCCGAAGCTACACGTTACCTGACCCGCCTCCTCAAAGGGCAGGGCGCTGACGAGGGCTCGAAGCTTTTCCGCCAGCCGCTTCGTGTCGTGCAGTTCGCTACCCGGGCAGATCAAGGCAAACTCTTCGCCACCTGTTCTGCACAGTAGATCGGCTTTGCGCGTTGCCGAACGTATTCGTGTACACAATGCCTTCAGCACGTTGTCACCGCACTGATGCCCCCTGCTGTCGTTGATGCGTTTGAAGTGATCAACGTCGAACATGATCAGCGATAGAGGCTGGTAGTGGGTGTCAGCCTCACTGAGCAGGCGCTCCATCAGCTCTTCGAAGTGCCTGCGGTTATACACGCCCGTCAGGTGGTCGGTAATGTTCAATAAACGCAGGGCTTGCGTGCGCTCTTCAACAAGAGACAGGGCCCGCGCGCGCTGCGTGATCAGCAAGTACACCATCAACGTCATCAGCAGCGTCAATCCTGTTCCGAACACGGCAATCAGACTGATAAACGATGCGTGACTGTTGGAGCTCAAAAATGCTGAGGTTGGCCGAAACCGCATCAAGTAGTGTTGGTCGGCTACTTTCAACACGCGCTGAGCGTAAAGCGGCGATGGGGCAGCCGGCGATAAGCTCTGATAAATGTTGTCTTCCTGATGCTGTGTGTCGGTCAATGACAGCGTCACGTTCAGTCGTTGCAGACTGGGTAACGGAATGCTTTGTTCCATCAAGGAGGCCAAGCGCATTGTCGAGATGATGAAGCCCTGCAAACCTTCATCGTTCACTGGCGCCTCGGAGGACTCTTTGAATACGGGAGCGACAAAGAAAACCCCGGCCTGGCCATTGCTCATTTTCAACGGTTCCGACACGACCATTTGATGTGTTTCTCGTGCCTTCTTCAACAGGGCCTCGCGATCCGGGCGGGCGATGACATCCATGCCAGGGGTAACCTTCACGTCATCGCGCTTGGATAAATAGAGCAAGACCATGTGTTCCGGGCGGCGGGTGAGGGGGGCTTCGGCACCGGTGATTGGATTGATCTCATGATACGCAAAGTCACTCGTACCATTGAGCAGCGCCTTGGTGTGAAATACTTGTAGATCCTGCTCGAGAATCCTCGGTACCCAACCGTACGTTTCGCCCTCCTCGACGAGAGGCGTGACGAACCCCATAAACTCCTTTTCCGTGACATCGTCGGCGTTGATGAAGAAGCGCCTGACGGTGTCCAGTTTCAAGTCTTGAACAGTAAAACGTCGCTGCAAGCGACTGAATCGTTCGTCAACCTCCAGTTGGAACGCAACGGCAACGGTGCGCTGCTCTGACCCGTGGTAAAGAATCAGTACCAAGCTCGTTACGGCCACCCCGGCCAGGCACACAAGAATGCAGAGGGTCACGTCGGATGCTTTAAGGGCGCTCTTACGAAAAGGCATCATTTCGTGTTCCTTACTCATCGCCAAAACGAACTGCAACCGCCTGAAGGGCTTTCTCGATTATCGGCACACCTGCCAATATCTTTATAGATCAGGTACGGCAATACGGCGTTTATAGAGTAAGCGAGGAGCCCACACACCTGTACATTGCCGGTGGCAGGTGAATGAGTCTAGAACGCGGTCACGCCGGCTGTGCGACGAGGTTCAGGTCGGCCTGGTGTATACCGACGTACTCGGCAAACGACCCCCAATGAGTGAAGCCCGGTTGAAACTGGGTAGTGCAGACTTGCGGGTTACCGCTGTTGCACTCGCGACACGCGCCACATCCGCCTGCAAAGGGCGACCGTCACACGGTCGCCGACCTTCCACCGGGTGATGTCCCTGACAACTCCAGGGCTGTGCGCTGGAATTCCGAGCGGCTTAGCACAACACTCGCGCCGTGCTGTACACACGTAGCCGCTCCCGACGGCCCCGGCCTTATGTGTCGAGCGCCTGCTGCCTTGCCATTTCCTGGTTGCGCAGAATGAACCGCTGCAGTTTGCCACTCGGTGTCTTGGGCAATTGTTCGACGAACTCGATTTCCCGTGGGTACGCATGTGCGGCCAGGCGCTGTCGCACATGCAGGCGCAGGACTTCAGCCAACTCGGCGCTTGGCAGGTATTGACGGTTGAGTACGACAAACGCCTTGATCAGCTCGGTGCGTTGCGGGTCGGGTTTGCCGATGACGGCGGTTTCAACCACCGCCGGGTGTTCGATCAGCGCACTTTCCACATCGAAAGGCCCGACGCGATAACCGGACGTGGTGATCACGTCGTCGTTACGGCCGACGAAGCTGATACTGCCGTCGTCATTGAGCTCCACGATATCGCCGCTCAAGTAATAGCGGTCGACAAAGGCCTTGGTGTGCATACCGAAGTAGCCGTTGAACCAGCACAGGGGCGAGCGCTCGCGATCCACCGCCAGCACGCCTGGCCGGCCAGTCGGCAATTCGCGATGTGCGTCATCCAGCACGACAATCCGGTACCCCGCAACCGCATAACCGGCCGAGCCCTCACGTACCGGGTGGCGCAAGCCGTGGTGATTGCACAGCACCATGCCGATTTCAGTCTGGCCGTAGTGGTCGTGGATGACCACACCGAGTTCTTCGGCAAACCACCGAATGACTTGCGGGTTGAGCGGTTCGCCGGCGCTGCTGATGACACGCAGGTGGCCACGCACGGCGTCGGCGAACTCAGCCCCTGCTGCGATCAGCAGACGATAAGCCGTCGGCGAGCCGGCCAGGTTGCTGATCGCATACTTGGCGATGATCCGGCAGGTACTGTCCACCGCAAAAGGGCCGTCATAGAACAGCGTGGCACGGCCACACGCCAGCGGGCCGGTCACTGCGTAGTACAAACCATAGGCCCAGCCGGGGTCGGCGAGATTCCAGAAATGGTCGTCCTCTCGCAGGTCAATCGAATCACGCATATAGCCCTTGAAGGCCAGAATGGCGCTCAACGGTACCTCCAGCGGCTTGGCCGGCCCTGTGGTACCCGACGTGCACATCAGCAGGAACGGTGCGCTGGCGTCCAGCAACTCAGGCGCGCAATCCGCCTGTTGACGACCCAGGACGGCCCAGAAGTCGTAATCACCCGGGCGCCGTGGATCAGCGCCGGTCACGATGATAGGGGGGCAGTCAGTGACCTCTTCGAGCTTGGGGCGATTATGGGCATCGGTCACGATCCAGCGTGCTTCGGAGCAGCCCAACCGCTGCTCGATCGCCTTTGGGCCGAATGCAGTGAAGAGCGGTTGGTAGACCGCGCCGATGCGCCAGGTACCCAAAATGGCAATCAACAGTTCAACCGTGCGTGGCATCAGGCCTGCTACACGGTCGCCCGGCTTGACCCCTTGCTCTCGCAGAAAGTTGCCGAAGCGCGCAGCCTGTGCCTGCAGTTCGCTGAAGGTGTAGTGCGTGGCGTGGCCATCCCGGGTTTCGCAATACAACGCCACGGCATCACCGTCGGCGTGCCGGTCGCAGCATTCGATGCATGCGTTCAAGGCGGCCAGCTCGCCGTGCAAATCCTGGGCGGCCAGTTGTAGATAATCGAAAGATCTCACTGCTGAGTCGTAATCGCGCATAACGTACCTGATTATTATTGTTGGAATATGCCCTGTGTGCACTGGCCCAGTGCACACGCTTTCATGGTGTCAGCTGTCCATCATTTCGGCTGCTTGCTGCGTGGCCTGGCTGGTTCGGGTGGCCAGCTTGCGCACTTCATCGGCGACCACGGCAAACCCGCGCCCGGCCTCGCCTGCGCGCGCCGCCTCAATGGCGGCGTTCAACGCCAACAGGTTGGTTTGGCTGGCAATGCCCTGGATGGTGGCGACAATCTGGGTCAACTTGCTGAGGGTTTCCTGCATCACCCGATGTTGTTCCGCCTGAGCCTCACGCATCGTGCTTTCTTCATGGTGGGCATGGATATCGGTGATGGCGCCCACCACTCTTTGCGGTGAGCCGTCCTGCGCGCGGCGCGTTTGCCCCCGGCCGCGAAACCAGCGGTAAGCGCCACTTTTATGTTTGAGTCGATAATCCACATCAAACGGGGTCTTGCCGCTGCGGTCATCAACGTGGGCGACAAACGCTGCGATTGCCCGCGCGCTGTCCTCGGGATGCAGGCGCGAGGTCCAGCTTTCCAGGGTGTTGGGGAACTCTTCAACCGTGCTGCACCCCAGCAGCCGGCGCATTTGCGAAGACCACCAAATGGTATTTGTCGGGTTCGCAGGGTCGCCAGCCACGACCTCGATGTCCCAGAGCCCGTCATGCAGAATCTCCCGGGAAATGTCGAAACGTGTGGCCGCCAGTTCGAGCGCTTCGGTGTGCAGGTGCTGGTCGTGAATGTCACGCAGGGTCCCACCGATGGCGAGCGGTACGCCTTGCGTATCGCGACATGAATCGCCGCTGATCCTGCACCATCGATAGTCACCGTCTGATGCAGACTTCATCCGCACCTCGAGCGCAAAGGGCGTCCGCCCGTTGCGGTCGGCAAGATGCCTGGCAAGCGCCTCCAGGTGCGGTTGCCGATCAGCCGGGTGTAGCTGTTCGCTCCAACGGCCAAGCTGATCAATACCTTGGGCCTGGATCGATGCAGACCCCGTCCACTCCATCCTGGACTCCGCCGCGGGTGCGGCGGCGCCCTCCAGGTCCAGCGACCAGAACAGTTCATCTGCGCCTCGGGTGATCAGTGCCCAGCGTGCTTGCAACTGGCGCAAATGTTTGCCGCGGTCAGCCAGGCGCTCGTCCAATTGGCTGACGTGCAAGGTCAGTGCGCGCGTTTGCTCCTTCAGGGCTTGTCGCTCCTGCAGCAGTTGCTCGACGCCTGCAAGGATGCGGCGCAATAACGGGTGGTTCGACGATAACGGCGTGCTCGCCTGGTCAGGCTGCTCCAGCCTGTCGGCAAGTGGCGCCAGTATCCAGCGGGTGGTTCGGCTGAAAAAAAGCATGGAACACCTCTACCTCGATCAAATGGGTTCAGCCTGCAAGCGAGGGCGTCGGGCATGTCGACAAGGCCCGGGCGTCAAAGGCTGTCGCCCCCGGCAGGGCTTGCCAGGCCGACGGGCCGGCGGCGATTTCCTGAGCACTCAGCAGGCAGTGGTCGAGTTCGCGCTGCAACGTGTGGGTATCCAGATCCTGGCCGATGAAGACCAGCTCTTGCCGGCAATCCCCGACAATGCTGTCCCACTTGGCCATGATGCTTTGCAACCGATATTCATCCCGCGGCCATTGCGACGGCTCGATGAAGTTCCACCAGTGGCCGACATAGTCCCACTGGAACTGCTTGCCGCTCTGCACCAGCAGGCCGGTTTCCCGGTGTCGGCTGGCGAGCCAGAAGTAACCTTTGCTGCGCAGCAGACGCCCGTTGCACCAGGGCCGCTGGAGAAAGTCGAACAATCGCTGTGGGTGAAAAGGCGCGCGCTCGCGGTACACCCAGGACGTCACGCCATAGGTGTCCGACTCGGAGGCCGGTGCGTCGCCGGCCTCCATTTTCTTCATCCAGCCCGGCGACGCCGCAAGGCTGGGCAGATCAAACAGATGGGTATCGAGGATGCTGGATAACTCAACGTTACCCTCAACCATCGGCACGATCCGCGCGGTCGGGTTAAGGCCGGCGAGGATCGCGTGCACGGCCTGGTAGCCAGGCTCATCGAGCAGGTCCAGTTTGTTGACGAGAATGACGTTGGCATACTCCACCTGCTCGATCAGAAGGTCCGCCAGAGGGCGCTTGGGTGTGTCCTCCTGCGCGTCGTCGCGTGCCACGGTGTCCGGCGACGCCAGCAACGCCTGAAAACGACTGCCATCGACCACCGTCACCAGCGTATCGAGCCGTGCCAGTTCGCTGAGGCTGAAGCCCTGTGCGTCCAGGAAAGCGAACGTCTCCGCCACGGGCATGGGCTCGGAGATCCCGGTGGATTCAATCAGCAGGTAATCGAAACGCTGCTGGCGTGCCAGGGCACTGATCTGTTCGAGCAGATCGGCGCGCAGCGTGCAGCAGATGCAACCATTGCTCATCTCGATCAACTCATCGCGGCCACGGTGCAGTGATACGTCGCGCTGCACCTCTTCGGCATCGATGTTGACTTCGCTCATGTCATTGACGATGACCGCCACCCGCAGGCCTTCGCGATTGCGCAGGATATGGTTGAGCAGAGTGGTTTTGCCGGCGCCGAGGAAGCCGGAAAGTACCGTTACCGGCAGTCGGCCCGCCTGGGCGCCGTCAATCATGTGTTCACCGCAGGTTGGCTTGCGGCCTTATCCAGGTAGCTTTCGAACAGGTCGACCACCACCAAACCCTCATCTGCGGCGTCCCCCCACAGGTCCTGAGTGCGAAACTCGACGTGGTAGGTGGGCTGATGCGCCGCGCTCAGGTCGCCATGGCCAATCGCGTCCGGGAATGGCCACTGCACGGATGTGCGGTGCAGGACCACGCCTTCCTTGCCACGCACATAGGCGGGCATGCGGGTATGCCCGGCCACATACTCGTCTCGCACGAGCACTCGGTCGCCCACCTCAAAGTGCGCTCGACCGGTGATCGCCGGGCGACCTTCAGCGTGAGCGGGATTCGCCAGCTTGAAGTGAGCACCCAGGGTCTGATCGAGTTCCGCCTGGGTGATGACGCCTGTTTCGACCAGCAGGGTGGCGGTCGCGATGACATAGCGTTCGTAGTACTGGGTGCCGACATGTTGACGAACATCCAGGCGTTCGACGGCGTGGCGTATTTCGTCCACGCTGAACTTTTTCAAGTGATCGGCACCGACAAACATCAGGCTGTAGGCCAGGTGCTCCCAGTCCTGCTTGAACACCTGTTTGTAGCTCAGGCTGTTGATGGTATGAGGGACCTTGCCAAAGCCTTGAAAACCACCGAGATCGTGAAAACCATCCATCGTGAATACCTCTGAAAAGTGAAAGAAACAAAGCGCCCCGGTTACGCTACGTGCGGTAGCGCCACGCCGATAAGGACATCCTTGGTGATCAATTTTCGAAGCGCTTCTTCATCCATGGATTCGCTCCCTTGCGGCCGCACGGGCAGCACCAGGTAGCGGCTTTCGGCGCTGGTGTCCCACACCTTGATGGTGACCGAGGCCGGCAGGTGCGTGCCCAATTCCCGCAGGACGGTGCGCCCTTCGCGAACCAGCCGCGCACGGAATTCGAAGCCCTTGTACCACTCCGGCGGCAAGCCGAGCACAGGCCAGTTGGTGCAGGAGCACAGGCTGCACACAATCACGTTTTTCACGCTGGGCGTGTCTTCCAGGGCAACGATGTATTCACCCTGCGGGCCGGTGTAGCCAAACTGGGCGCACGCTGCGGTGCCGTCCTTGAGCAGCAGTTCACGAAACTGCGGGTCCACCCAGGCCTTGGCCACAATCCGAGCACCATTTTCCGGGCTCCATTCGTGCGCCATCAGCTGTGTCATGTGCTCGATGTAACCGTCGGGGATCAGGTCCTTTTGCTTGAGCACTTGCAGTAACGCCTGTGCTCGTTCGCCCGGGGTTGACGTGTTTTTTTCAGGTGTGGTCATGGGTTGATTCCTCATCGTTGATCTTCCAGGCAGCGCCTGACGGCTTATTCTTTTTGCGCTGCTTCTTTTGGCGCTGCAGGACCGGCTAAGAGTTTTTCCAGTCAACAGACGCTTCGAACGCCGCGGCAGCCTGGTAAATCGTGCCTTCGGCATAGTATTTGCCCACCAGCATGAGCCCGACAGGTAAGCCGTCTACCAGGCCGCAGGGAATCGACATGGCTGGATGGCCGGTGATGTCCTGGGCGGAGGCGTTGCCGATCATTTCCAGGGCTCGGGCCACATACTCGGTGATCGAGCAACCCGGCTCCGGGTGGGGCTGGGCAATGATCGGCACGGTAGGCATCACCAGCAGGTCATAGCGCGCCAATGCCGCGTCATAAGCGGAGCGTGCCAGGCGCCTGAGGTTTTGCGCCTTGGCGTAGAAACGGCCGTTGTAGCGCTCGACACCGTATTGACCGACGAACATGCACAGCTTGAGAGAGGCCGACAGGTCATTGGCCTGATCGCGCCATCCGGCTTGCTTGTCCAGCAACCCGACGTCATACAGCCCTTGCCAGTTAAAGCCGGCCCCATTGCCGTGCATCATCTGCATCGTCAGGCCCTCACAGCCGATGGGGTGCCACAGCGAACCGGCAATCTTGTGTTCCGGTACCGACACCTCCTCGACCTGCGCGCCCAGCTGCGAAAACCGTGCGATGGCATTGCGTACAGACGAAGCCACACGCGGGTCCTGGTTGGCCAGTTCGAAGCCTTCGCGCAGGATGCCGATCCTGAGACCGCTCACGCCGCGCTCCAGGTAATCGCTGTACGTGTCGACCTGCGGGGCGGCTTGTCGCGGATCGAGCCCGTCCGCGCCGGCCATCACCTCCAGCATCAAGGCGTTGTCGCGCACATTGGCGGTGATGGGGCCGGCATGATCGATGGTCGCTTCGATGGCCATGATTCCGGTGTAAGGCACCAGGCCGTGGGTCGGCTTCATGCCGTAGGTGCCGCAGAATGCGGAAGGAATCCGGATGGACCCGCCCTGGTCGCCGCCGACTGCCAGGTCGACCTCGCCCGCGGCAACCAGCGCCGCGCTGCCGGAAGACGATCCACCCGAGGCAAACCCATGGCGATAAGGGTTGTGCACCGGTGCGGGGTCGGAGGTGTGACTGCCACCGGACAGGCAGTAATGCTCGCACGTGGCCTTGCCGAGGATGGTTGCGCCCGCATCCAGCAATCGGGTGACGACGGTGGCGTCGAACGCTGGAACGTGGCCCTCCAGCGGCTTGGCACCATTCATCATGGGCACGCCAGCCAGTGAAATATTGTCCTTGAGCGCGACCGTTTTACCGGCCAGTTTGCCTTCACGGGCGCCGCTGACTTCCGTGCGCAAGTACCAGGCGTTCAGTGGGTTGTGTGCGGCCGATGGACGATAGCCCGAGCTGCGTTCGTAACGTACAGGCGGGATAAAGTCGGGCAACTCGTCAATCAGGTCGTAAGCGTCGAAGCTTGACTGCATAAGAAGCAAGTATTCATCAGCTTGCTCGGGGCTGAGCTGCATGTGCAGGCTGCTCGCGATATCCAATAGCTGCTCAAGGGTGGGGCGAACGATTGCCATGGTGGGGCGGTCCTTATCGTCAGTGGCCGAAGAGCACTGTGTACTCGTCAATATCGGTGGGCTTGGTGCTCAAGATAGTCCGCGCCTGCGGTCGCAGGCTTGGTTGAAAAAGACATCGACTTGGCTGAGCCGGACAGCCCTGCGCCAAGGCAGCAGAGGTCTGCGATGGCTGTCCGGTGGACGCTTGCGTCAAAAGATGCGGGCGTAACGCAGGTTCATGCGAAAGTCCTCCTTGGCGCCATAGTCCACCGAGAGATCCTTGCCCAACTGCAGTTGGATCTGGTCCTTGGGGGTGACGAATTTGGTGGCCGTCAGACGGAAGTTGGTTGTCCCCAACTCGTTATCCTGATTGACGTGCTCGACGTTCGTCTCGCCTCCCCAGGTGCGCCCGAAGCCGATAGCAAATGCGGTGGTGGCGTCCGGCATGTAACGGCCCATGATCTGTGCTGCGTAGGAAACGTCTTGCTTCATACGGTCGGCATTCGCACCATAATCAGTGTTGTCGCCATACCAGGTAGCGCCGCCGACCAGGTCCATTGCCCATTGTTCTGTGAAGTGCTTGACGTAGGCACTCTGCAGTTCGAACTTCCAGCGGTTCTCACCGATATTCAGCGCGTCATTCTTGTCGTAAGTGCCAGTGGGTACGTACAGATAGGGGGCGACACTGAGGGTGTCGCGGGCTTCGTTGAGCCGCCACTTGACCGGCGCGGTCAGGATCAAGTCGCCGACGCCACGGGTACTGCCCAGCGTCGAGGCATCACCTGCACTGGAGACGTGCCCGAACGGCAAAAGGAATTGCGGGTCGATGGTGACCGTGTCACTGAGCGCGTAGACATGGAGCAGACGCAGAATGCCGACGTCTGAGCTCAACCTGTAGTCAGAGCTGACCTTGTGCCCGTTGGCGTAAGCCGAGTCCGTGGTGGAGTGCTGGTAATAAATCGCACCGATGGTCGCGCCGACCGGGTATTGCTCATAGTCGCCAGGGGCTACTTCACCGGCATTCGCGTGAAGTACGGGCAACAGGGTGGAGAGTGTCAGCAGGCGAATCTTATTCATCTTTTATTCCTCGCACAGGGAGACCGGGCCACCCGGGGAGGGTGGCAAGGAAGCCGAAATTGGGCTGTAAGCGCCGATGGCGCTCAGGCGGTTGGCGACAGCGCGTCGCGCAACATGCCGGTCTGCGAGTGACAGTTGATGTACTCGAATACCTGGCTCTTGGCGTCTGACACGGACACTTCGTGGTACAGCCGTAACTTTTTCAAACCCGCGGCCACGCGGAAGAACGTCACGAAAATACGCAGGTGGGTAGGGTGGGATTCGGCCCAGCGTTCGAGTTTTTCCACCGAGCGCCAATGGCCGATGTTGTAGCTCAGGTCGAGAAAGTTGCCGTCCATGTCGATATTGCGCACGAACCTGTTGCTGTAGCAGCCCAGGGGTTGGCCGTTGTCACGCAGGAAGTCCATGCCGTCCTGCAAGGTTGGCAAAATTTCGTCGAGGTACAGCGAGCGTTCGTCCGCCTCGGCATCCGCCCAATCCTGGCCTGAACGAATCAGGGTGAGGTTGTCATGCCCCAGCACCACGACCCGTCCGCCTTTGGCAGGGTCACCCGCGACCACTTTCAGCTCAGTGGTGGGCTTCATCCAGTCGGTCTGGGAGATCGGGAAGCGGTCGCGCATCGAGCCCCAGTAACCGTGTTCTTCGATCTCGCCACTGGTGGTATCCATGACTGCGCCGACACCGGGCAAGTTTTCCTGGAAGGCGTACAAGGTCTCGAACTGCTCGGCGCGCGGGGCGGTGATTTCGCGGAAATAGCCCAGGCCGTCACTGAGCCGATCCGGCGAACTCCACCAGTCATTGACCTGGGATGAGCGCAACCAGCGACAGTGGGCGCCAGGGTCTTTCCAGTACCCGACCACAATCAAATTATCAAAACCGCTGCTGTCGGTGTGGTGGGTCAAATCATGGGTTTGCGGGCCATCGGCCAGGCTGAAGCTGCCGACGATATAGCGCATTGCCTGCAATGCAGCCTCGCGCTGGGCCTCGCCACGATATTGCACGCCGAGATAGGCCATCACCACCTGTTCCAGCTGCTCGTCAGCGCGCGCGACCCACATCGGGAACGGCGGTTGATACTCGTCGGGCACACGGCGGGACAGGGTGCGTGGGCATTTGAGATGTGTGTCGATTGCAGATTCCATGTTGAGCTCCTCGTTATTTTCGTTCAGGCCTACGGGTGGGCGTCAGCGCTTCGGCGGCAGGTCGCGCTTGGCGACCTGCCATCGGTGCAGCAGCGTCATGGCCCCCCATTCAATCAACCAATAAGCCGACTCTTCAGGTGCGAGGTCGCGCCTTTGCAGAAGCCAGGAGGAATCAGCCATTCGTTGTGAATAGGGTCGATGCATGGCATGCCTCATCAGCGGAGGGGTGAGCTGCTGTGAGGTGGAAATTAGGCTGGGCGGCGAGGGCGCGCTTTGTTCGACGAGACAACCGTTTGGTTGGAAAAGACAATGCTGAACTGCAATTGCACCTGTGGTCCGCGTTGGTGCACGTGAGCCAACCGCGTGACGTGCGGTGCTTCTAAATGGGGATGACGGCGAAGGCGATAGCACCGAAGCCTGGCGAACGTCTCGATGGAAATCGCACGGCGGCACCTGAAGAGGCCTGCGGCTGCGCTTGGCCTGCTAATTGCTTTTGAAGGCTGGATATTGGCCGCAAATCAAACCTATCGAGCGTCAATTGCATCGTTGTTGAGGTCAGTGCCATGAACCCAAGCACGCAGTATTCGACCCTTGCCGTAGCGGCGCCCCGTCGCTTTGATTACTGGAAAGAGGTGGTTTGCCGCCATTGCCTGTCGGCAGATAGCAAACCCTTGTCCCAGAGCAGTTTTGACGGAGCGCTTGCCATCAACACTGTTGGCGATCTGGACATCTGTTCGTTGTCATCGCCGCTGCATTACTGGGAACGCTCCGAGCGGCACCTGCGCAGCGGACCGGCTGAAGACTTATGGTTGGGCTTCTCCCGAAATGGCCATGGACAAATTGAGCAAGGCGGAAGAAAAGCCAACCTGGCAACCGGAAATTTGTTTCTTTATGACGCAACTCAAGCGTTTCGATTCAGCTTCGGTGGTACCGAAAACCACCTGGTCCGTATTCCGCGAGCCTTGTTGACCGAGCGTCTGCCACGGATCGCCGATTACACGGCGATGGTCCTCGACGACCGGCGCCCCGGCGTCATTCCACTGCGTGAAATGTTGCGACAGGCTGCGAGCGCACCGACGTCGTTGCAGGATGAGCACATCTCGAATCGTTATTCAGGCGCATTGATTGACCTGCTGGTGATCAGCCTGGAACTCCAGGACCTGAAGACAACCCACCAGGAGCTGGACCTCTACGGCCGCATCATGAAGTACATTCAACGGCACCTGACCGAGCCGGACCTGTCGATTGAAGTCATCGCGCAAGCCCACAATGTGTCCACGCGAACCGTTACGCGCGCCTTCGCGCGGTACCAGAAAACCCCGGTTGCAGAGATTTGGAAGGAGCGTCTGAATGCCAGCCGTGAGGCGATCGAGCGCGGCCAGGTGCGCAGCGTGTCCCAGGCGGCGCTGGACTTCGGGTTTTCTGACTTCTCCCATTTCAGTCACGCGTTTCGCAAGGCCTTTGGTGTTGCGCCCAATACCCTCTTGCGTCGAAGTTGAGGCGCTTGATGCGCAAACGGCTGGCGACTAACCCCGGCTTTCGCTGGCCGTTTCCCGGAACAATCGGGGCGACATGCCAAATGTCGATTTGAAGTGCCGGCTGAAGTGCGAGCTGCTGCCATAGCCCCAGGCATAGGCGATCTCGGTCAGGGAACGATGGGCTTGTTCGCGGTTGCGCAGGTCCTCGGCGCAACGGGACAGCCGACGCTGCCAGATGTATTCGCTGACACTGCACCCCAACTCATCCTGAAACGCGCGGTGCAAACTGCGCACCGAGCACTGCTCTGCGTTGGCGATGCGTTCGGTGCTCAGGTCGCGGTCAGCCAGGTGGCGCTCGATATAAGCCTTGAGGCGGTTCTGCTTGAAGAAGCGGAAGTCATGTTCGAGTTGTTTTTCGTCCTGCTTGTTCTTCAGCGCGTTGTCCAGCAGCCCGGCGATACTGTCGCCGATCAGTGCGGCCGAGTGGCTGTTGAGCAACGGATAGTGCTGGTAGGCGTCGCTGATCAGGTGCATCAGCATGCGGCCCAGCCCATTGCGGGCGTTCAGGTGCATGTCGCCGGGGTGTTTCAGTTGCCCGTTGGCGCCCTGGAACAGTAGCAGAAAGTGCTCGCAGCCCTGGGGGCTCGTGACGCTAAAGGGTTTGCCGCAATCGACCAGCAGCATTTCGTCCGGCGCGACGGTGCTGTGTTGCTGGCCTTGGTCGAAATGACTGACCCCGGCGATTTGCAGGATCAGCATGCGCGGCGTGTCGAGCACGTCGAGCGCCTGGCTCAGGTGGCGTGAGTAACGATGGGCGCTGGCGGTCATGCGGCAAAAACGCAGTTGGCCCAGGTCACCGTATTCCAGCCGGCCCTGGAAGTTGCCGTCCTGCAACGGGTCGATGCTGGTGGATTCCAGGCGCTTTATATACTCCGGCGTGCGGCCCAGGTGATCACTCATGAACTCTTTCCACTTCATCAGCCGGTCAGAACAAACGACCTGTTCGGTGGACACACAGGCTAGATTATTCATTGTTTCGCCCTTTTTATTTTTGGTGTTGGCTGACCGGGCGAAGGCTGAGCCTTGCCCGATCCTGGCACGCGATCAGAACGGGTAGTGATGGCCCCCGGCTTGCCAGGTGACCCAATGTGCACGGGTAAATTCGTCCAGAGCATAGTGGCCGTTGAAGCGCCCCAGGCCGGAGTTCTTTTCGCCGCCAAAAGGAGCATTCGGCTGATCATCGACGGTAATGTCGTTGATGTGGGTCATGCCCGCCACAATCCCACGGGCAAAACTCAAGCCGCGCGCCATGTCGCGGGTAAACACCGCACTCGACAGACCGTACTCGCTTGCGTTGGCCAACTCCAGGGCATGCGCCTGATTTTCTGCCACCATCAGCGGCAACAACGGCCCGAAGGTTTCATCCCGGGCCAGGGCCTGGTCGGGACCCACTTCGCCGAACACATGGGCCGGCAGCACCAGGCCGCGCGCCTGGCCGCCGCACAATTGCTTGAGGCCGGCGCGCTCGGCGGCGTCGATTTTACCCAGCAGGCCATCGAGCTGGCTCTGGTTGACCACCGGCCCGATCACCGTGTCGGCCAGGGCCGGGTCACCGGTCTTGAGGTTGCGCACGCGCTCGACCACCAGCGCCGCGAAGTCGGCATACAGCGAGCGGTCGACAATAACCCGGTTGACGCTCATGCAGATCTGGCCCTGGTGCAGGAAGCGCCCGACCACTGCGGCATGTGCCGCTATCTCGATGTCCGCATCCGCCAGCACCACCAGCGGCGCGTTACCGCCCAGCTCCAGCGCCACGCGCTTGATGTGCTTGCCGCCGGTGGCGATACGTCCGACATTGCGGCCCACATCCGTGGAGCCGGTGAAGGAGATCAGGCTCGGTATCGGGTGCTCGACGAACGCATCGCCTATCTCCGAACCTGCGCCGACCACCACGTTCAGCGAGCCCGCCGGGAAACCGGCTTCTTCGAACAGATGGGCAATCAGCAGGCCGCCGGTGACCGCCGTATCGCTGGCCGGCTTGAGTACCACGGTATTGCCCAGCGCGAGTGCCGGGACCACTGAGCGCATGCTCAGGTACAGCGGGAAGTTCCACGGGCTGATTACACCGACCACCCCCAGTGGCTCGCGAAACACGAAGCTCTGTTCGCCAGGCTTGTAGCTGGTCAGGATCCGGCCCTCGACCTGCATCGGCAGCGTTGCGCACTCGCGCACCAGGCTGAGGGTGAATTGCCATTCCATGCCCGCCTTGATACGGGTGCTGCCGGACTCATGGATCAGCCAGTCGATGATTTCTTCGCGACGGTTCTGGATGACCTGGGCGAGTTTTTCCAACTGCGCGCTGCGTTGGGTCGGGTGCAGCGCTGCCCAATCGGTTTGCGCGCGCCGGGCGGCCTGGTAGGCGTCGTCCAGGTCGGCCACCGAGGCCAGGGGCATTTCCAGCAAGGACTCGCCGTTGAAGGGGTTGCGGTCGTCCAGGCGTCGTGCAGAACGACCTGCACGCCAGGTGCCGTTGATGTACTGGTCGCCGTTGATGGCGTAGGGCGCGATGATTGGAGTTGTCATTGTCTTACCTTAGAGGCAGGTAGCCGCGTCAATTTAAGGGGAGGAGAGGGCAGGCCCTGTGGTTGAACGTATTCAGCTTCGGATCCAGGCGCGCCCCCAGGAATTGAGGGTGTATTCCTCTTGTGGCCAGACCCCGGGTGGACGGCTGGCTTCGGTGATTTCCAGCTCGGCAGAGAACTCCAGGCGGTTGCGGTCAGCGTCGACCACCATGAAGAACAGATTGTTGCCGGGACCGTGGCGACCCGGGCCGAAGAACAGGGTGATGCGCTCCTTGGCGAAACGGTCGCCCCAGTCGCGAATGTCGTTCCATTCATTGGTTTCGTAGCAATGGTGGTCCCATTCGTTTTTCGAACCGCGGAAAAACGCCAGTGAATGGTGCTCATCGTCCGAGCGCAGGAAACAGGTGGTGAGCTGGCCGCTTTGCTCGTCCACGACATTGTCCGAGACGGTAAAGCCCACTGTGTTGACGTAGAAGTCGATCATCGCTTCCAGTTCGGTGGTCTGGAACACCACGTGCTGCAGGCGTCCCGGCATGCCCTTGGGGTTGGCCGTGGATGCGTTGCGGGCGACGCCAAAGACGGTTTGCCGTCCCTGGGGATCACGGATTTGAAAGGCGCCCGCTTCCAGCAACGGCGAGTCGAGCGGTTCGACGCTGCACCCTTTGGCTACCAGGCGCGCGTGCAGCTCGCTCAAGCGCGGCTGGCTGCCCAGGTCGTACGCCGCGGCGAGCAGGCCGCTGTGGTCGGCGGGCGAAATCAGCATGGCTCGCTGGGGCCCCTGGAGCAGCCAACTGCCGTCGGCTTGCGCCAGGCCGTCCATGTCCAGCAGACGCCGATAGAACTCGACTTGCTGCTGGGGATCTTTGCTTGCCAGGTGCAGATAGCACAGGCGTGCGGGTGTGGAAGTCTGCAAGGTTTGCATAAACACCTCTGGGGCTGAAGGTTCAGGGGTAGACGGGTGCCATGCGTGGCTCAGCCGCGCAGTTGTTCGTCAGGGTGATGCCGAACAGCGTCTGCAATGATTCGGCGGTCTGGTCTTGGGTGGCCATGTCGAAGATGGCGGCGATATAGCGATCCGGGCGTAGCAGCAAAAACTGTTGGCTGTCGCCGAGCACGCCCTTGAGCGCCTCTTCACGGTCTTGCAGCACGGTGCAGCCCGGGAGCGAGGGCAGTGTCTGCCAGTGCGCGGGCAGGATCAGGATGCGCTTGGCTTCCAGGTGGTCCCAAAGACCGTGGTGCAGTTGGTCAAGACGCTGGTGGGCAGGGTCGCCATATTGAATAAGCGCAAAGCCGTCCCCGAGGCTCGCGTCCAGCAGGTGGGCATGGCCTTGGGCGTCGGTCAGCAATGGTTGAGGAAACATTTGCCCACAGGCTAGCTTTCCCGCCTTGCCTTCGGGCAGCACCAGGCCTTTGGTAAACCGCGGCTTGGGCTTGAAGCGCATTTGCAGGAAATAATCGCGCAGCGGTGGCACCAGGCCGATCAATGCGAAGGCCGCGCTGATCAAACGAGCCCGCAGTACGGTGGCCGGGGCCATGACCACGCCCAGGTTCAGGGCCAGCTTGATCAAGGCCCAGGCATGGTCGCGCCGCTCGCTTTCGTAGGACAGCAGGGCGGTCGCGGCCATTTTTCCCTTGATGACGCCGATCAGCTTCCAGCCAAGATTGTGGGCATCGCGAACGCCGCTGTTCATCCCTTGCCCGGCGTAGGGCGGGGTCAAGTGTGCGGCATCGCCGGCGAGAAAGACGCGGCCCACCTGCCAACGCTCGGCAACGCGAGCGTGAAAGGTGTAGACCGTCTTGCGCACGATGGACACCGGGGCATCCCCCTTGAACGGACGAAGCAGTGTGTGCAGGCTCTCGGGGCTCAGTGCTTGCGCATCGGCTTCCCCAGGCTTGAGCTGGAACTCGAAGCGCCGTGTGCGGTGCGGGCCGGGTACTTCCACGACCGGGCGTCTGGCATCGCAGTACACGCGGGTCTGCCAGAACGGATCGTCGTCCTGGTCGGTATCGACCACCAGCCAGCGTGAGGCGAAGCTGGACCCGACCATCTCGATCCCCAGTTGCTTGCGCACCGGGCTGCGCCCGCCGTCGCAGGCGATCAGGTAGCTGGCCTTGACGTCGAGCAGTTGGCCATCGGCGTCCATGATCAACGCACGCACGCCGTGTTGATCTTGAGTGAACTCCAGCAGTTCGTGATTGAAGCGTGCTGTCAGGCTCGCAAAGCGCTCAAGGCCGTTTTTCAGCGTGCTTTCAAACAACGGCTGGCGAAAGGCGTTACGTTTGGGAAACCCGTATACCTTGCCGGTGGGCTCGACCTTGCCAAAGCAACGACCGCCCGGGCGGGTAAAGTAGTGCACGCCGTAGCCGGGCACCACGTCGCGCAGTACGGCGTCATCCAGCCCGATCGCCTGCATGGTGCGCAGGGATTCATCGTCGATCGAGACGGCGCGGGGTTCGGTCACGGTACCGGCCTTGCGGTCGATGATCAGCGTGTCGACATTGGCCTGGCCGAGCAGGTTGGCCAGGGTCAGCCCGGTGGGGCCGGCACCGATGATCAGGACTTGAGTGCTGAAGCTGTTGAGGGTTGTCATTGTTATTCCCTTCCAAAGGTTTCAGTCCGGCTGTCGGGGGGCGTGGGTGAGCGCCGCCATGCGTTGCGAAAGCGCCTGCGCGAGGCTGAGCATCTGTGCCCCTTGTTGCGCTTCCAGGGTGTTGTCGCGCTCCTCGATCGGACGAACGCAGCTGATGCTGCCAACCACCTTGCCGTCGCTGTCGAGGATCGGCGCCGCCAGGCCGTAGACACCGGGATCAATTTCAGCCGCGCTGGCGACATACCCCTGACGGCGTAGTTGCTGCAGTGAGCGGCGGAACTGTTCCCAGGTGTGGCCCAGGTTGCTGGCGCGGACTTCGTCGGGGTTTTCCAGGAACAGTTGGTTGTGCTGGCGCGAAGTCATGTTGGCGAGGATCGCTTTCGAGGTGGCGCCGAGGAACAGCGGCCTGGGTGAACCACGGGAATAGCTGACCTCACTGAACAACTCGCCCTGTTGGTGGATGCACACCACCTGGTCCTTGAACAGCCGGCAGATCAGCCACACTTGCTGCTCGCTCCAGCGCGGCAGGTCCTGCTCCAGGGACTGTGCCGCGCGCACCAAGGGGTCGCTGAGGCGCAATTGGCGGTCCCAAGTGATAATCCGCGCGCCCAGCGCGTAACGTCCGGCCTCGACTTGAAACAACAGGCTCGCCTCGGCCAGTTCGCGAACGTAGCGGTAGATGGTCGAGCGGGTATAACCGAGTTCCGCGCCCATTACGTCGACCGCCCAGATCGGGCTGGCTTCGGTGAATAAATCCAGGACCCGCAGCATGCGTTCCAGGCTCGAGCCTTTGTTATCGGCGTCCTGTTCCGGCGGGGCTTGTGATTCAGACACTGGCTTCATGGCTTACTGCTCGTCGGCGATGCTGTTGTGCAGGATGCCGATACCGGATATCTCGACCTCGACGGTATCGCCAGGCTTCATCCAGACCGGCGGTTCGCGGAAGGCGCCGACACCACCGGTGGTACCGCTGACAATCACATCGCCGGGCGCCAGTTCGGTGAAGGTTGAGCAGTACTCGATCAATTGGCGCACGTCGAAAATCATGTCGCTGGTGCGGGTGTGTTGCATCACTTCGCCGTTCAGGCGCGTGGTCAATTCCAGGTCCTGGGGGTCGCCGATTTCATCGCCGGTCACCAGCCAAGGACCGAAACCGCCGGTGCTCGGAAAATTCTTGCCAGGCACGAACTGGATCGTGTGCTTCTGCCAGTCGCGGATGCTGCCATCGTTGTAGCAGGCATAGCCGGCCACATAGTCCAGTGCATCCGTCGCTTTGACGTGCCGTGCGGTTTTGCCAATGACCACCGCGAGCTCGCCTTCGAAATCCAGCTTGTGCGAAGCCTTGGGGCGAATGATCGGTTGCAGGTGGGCCACCTGGCTGTCGGCGAAACGCGTGAAAATCATCGGGTAAGTCGGCATTTCACGGCCGGTTTCACGCACGTGGGTGGCGTAGTTGATGCCGATGCACAGCACTTTGCCGGGGTTCGCGATAACCGGCAGGAACGTCACGTCTGCCAGTGCCACGCGTGGCAGTGGCGCGAGCACGGCCTGGGTCAGTTCTCCCAGGCGGTTGACGGCAATCGCCTGCTTGAGGTCGGCGCCAAAGGTGGCCTTGACCGATTCCAGGTCGATTATCTGATCACCGTCAACCACACCGTAAGTCGTGCGGCCTTGAACAACGAAGCTTGCGAATTTCATGAAGCGTCCTCTCGGAAAGGGGAACGGGAGCGGGGCAGTAATGGGGTTAATCTAGGCTTATGCATTAATCCTGTAAAGTGGGATTTATGCATAAATCTCGTATTGCGGAATAAATGTGGTTTTTGTGTTCGATCATCGAATCGAGATTTCCAACGCCAAGCAACCCGCGCCATTCCATGGGGGGTGGATGGCGACGGGTGTGGCTATTGGAGGAGAGGGGAATGCCAGGCCGACTTAACGTGGCACCCAGCAGCCGTGCAGCGACATGCGCATGCGAAACGGGA
The DNA here is from genome assembly GCF_044875395.1 of Pseudomonas sp. HT11. Lineage (NCBI taxonomy): Bacteria > Pseudomonadati > Pseudomonadota > Gammaproteobacteria > Pseudomonadales > Pseudomonadaceae > Pseudomonas > Pseudomonas sp. HT11. The sequence continues at coordinate 2,356,581 of NZ_CP173217.1, forward strand.
TTTTGATGCGTGCGATAGGGCCCGCTGACATGTCAGCCGAGTCCAGTACCACCAGTTCGCTGCGGCCTTCGGCAATCAGGTTGAGCAGGCAGACCACGTAGCCATCACCTTCCGGTGCCTCAGCCGAGCGTGGAATGAAAATGGGTTCCTGAAAGCATCCGCTGTCACCGGGGAACCAGGCATCGGTGACGCCGGTTGTCAGGTTGAGGTGCGCCAGCAGGTTGAAGAACTGAAACGGCATCGGCCCGTTCGACGGGTTATAGGGCCGCTGCGGATCGAAGGCGAGCAAGAACCCGTGTTCATACTGGCGGCCTATGTAGCGGTCATCGCAGCGGGGAAACTCACAGGGGTAGTCCGTCAGTGCCTGGGGTTGCAGTTCATCCTGTGAGCTGTGGAGGTCGAACACCCAGCGCATCAGGCTGGCTGCCAGGGTTTCCGGCGGTGGTACGAAGCCGTCCGCTTGGGGGAAGAAATAGAAAATATTGCCGCCGGTGACCGGCATGTCCAGGTAGATTTTCCCGTCTGCGTCGAAGGCATTCAGGGTATGGCCCTGGAAGCCGTCCTTGGGCCCCTTGAACCAGCGCACGTCCCGCGCGTGTCCATGGCGGGGCACCACGGCAAACAGCTGGGGCAGCTCGGGCTGCCACTGGAAATGCTGGCCGCCGTTTTTCATGCGTTCGACGTCCACCGTCAAGGGGATCAGTGGGAACACCACGTAATGCTCGGTGACCGCGAAGTCGTGGACCATCGCGGCGTAGGGCGCCTGGAACCAGATCTCATGCAGCAGTTTCCCCTGCGGCGAAATCTCGAAATAGGCCATGTCGGGTGTGCCGTCGCCTTTGGCTTCGTAACTGAAGGCCAGCAGGTTTCCGGTGACCGGGTCGAGCTTGGGGTGGGCCGTGAAGGTCGCAGCGTCGATTTGCCCGTCGAAATTCCACTCGCCGAGGGTCTCCAGTGTCTGCGGGTCCAGCGCCCAGGGCATGGCATCCTCCTTGAGTGCCAGCAGGACGTTGTTGTGCGCGATCACCGAGGTGTTGGCGGTGGTGTTGTTTTTTGCCGCGAGCGGGTCGTTGGTGTAGGCGTTGCGGTACACACCATTGAGCGAACGTCCTTCACGGCGTTGAGCGACCAATCGGTCGGTCAACACGTAGCGGCGGCGCAGCGAGACCTTGCCATCGGCAAAGTAAAAGCCGCTGACCAGGGCGTCGCCGTTGAAGAATATATCGGTGCCCAGCATGGGCGGGTACTGCGGGTCCGGTGACACCTGGTAAAAGGTGCCACGGATCGCTTCGGGGATCGCGCCTTCAACCTCAAGGTCATACACCTCGCCTTCGACGCGGCTGGGTGTGTACAGCGCCCCGGAAAATTCGGGGGTGTTGGGGAATGGAGTATTCATCGCTTCATCTCATGGATCGGTTTCGTTAATGACATTCAGGCCGATTGCGTCGAGAGCGCCTGCCCACAAGGCTTCACGCCTCGACGGAAGCGAGCCACCACCAGGCACGAGATGATCAAGGCCAGCACATAAGCGCAGGCGGCCAGCCAGCCCACCGCGCGAAAGTGTCCATCACCCACCACCAGCGCGGCGCCAAAGGGGCCAAGCCCTTGGCCGACGAAAATCGCGGCGTTGCCCAGGCCCGCCAATCGACCGGAGGGGTCCAGTTCGGCGGCCATCGAAAGCAGGTACGGCAAGCTGAAAAACCACACCATATGAATCAGGCAAGCCGTGGTGGCGAACGCAACGGTACTGTCGCCGTAGACCATGATCAGCGTCGCCAGCAATGCGGTGCCAAAACTCAACAGTTGCGGGAACAACAAACCCAGGCGTCGTCCGATCATCCCGGAGAGTCCCGCACCCAGGGCGCCGGCCAGGATGCTGCCACCGAGGATGGCGCCGATTTGCTGGGGCTCCAGGCCCAGACTCTTGCCGATTCGCTCCTGATACACCCACAGGGCGGAATGCCCGAAAAACAGCAGCGCAAACAGTGCGATCAGCAGCATGGAGGTCAGCCCGAACGGCCGGGCCGCACCGTGAGCAATGCGATGGGCGTCTGAGTAGTGCCTGGGTATTCTCCAGCAACCCAGTGCGGCAAGCAGGCTGGTGATGGCCAGCAGGAAAAAGGCACCTTGCACGCCAAACGCCTGCAAGAGCAGGGGCATGGACGTCACCAGCAGCATGCCCCAGAGCAGGTTGCCGATATTGATCACGGCAAATGTCGCGTCTTTTGACCTGCGCAGTGCAGCGGTTGCATACACCACCGCCATGACCGCGCCACCGCTGGCACCGCAGATCACCCTGAAAACCACCAGCCACGCCTGGCTGTGAAGCTGGGTGCTGACCAGGTTGCCGGCGGCCAATATCAACAAGGCAACCAGCGCAAAGCGGCGGCGGTCGACACGTGCCATCAGCAGCGCACATACGCCGCAGGCGATGGCCATCGCGATCAGCTCAGCGGCGAAAATCACGCCGATGGCATTGAGCGGCACACCCAGCTGATCAATCAACGCGCCACCCAGGATCGGCTGGATCTGCAGCGTGCCCAGGGAAATGACCATCATCAGGCAAATAGCGCCCAGTGATTTCTTGCTGTCGATGGAGTTGAGCGCATTCATCAAACATCACCTCAGTCAGAACTTGTGAACGTAGCGAACCTGCACGGCGTAATCGGTTTTGCTGCGGTTTTCCACGCCGGTCTCTTTATAGGTATTGAGCCAGAAGGCCTTGTCCTCGGTTATTTTCCAGAACAGGCCGGGGCCGATGCCGAGCACCTTCTCGCGAGAATTGCTCAGGCGATCGCCGTTGGCCTGGTCATCTGAAATCTGCCTGAAGTAATAGCCGTTGATCCCGACCGAGACCTTCGGGAACACCTCGTACGAGGCCGTGAAGTTGGCCCAGGCGGACTGCCCTGCCTGGGTGTCGCGCACCGGTCGCCCTTCATAGAACTGTGCCGAACTGCTGGCCGGGTCGTCGTTCTTGAAGTTGTACAGGTAGTTCAAGCGCCAACTCACTTCCCAACGCGGTGCCGGCATCAAGGTGGCGGCCCAGTAGGGGTTGAAGGAGAAGTAATTGGAGCCGGGGTTCAAGTCCTTGTGTTTGTCGTACTTGCCGGTGGGCAGGATCGTATCGAAGGCCACGCGCTGCACAAACACGGGCCGGCCCTCGGCGTTGACGATCGGGTCGAACTGGATCTGCGGGCCGACGGTAACGTCACCCAGACCGACCCCGTTGTCCTTGAGCTTGACACCGTTGTCGCCAAAGTCGCCGTCCAGGGAGACCACCGGGACCAACAGGCTCCAGCCCAGGTGCGCGCCGCCACCGATGGTGTTGGGTGAGTAATAGCTGAATTGGTTGATCAGGGTAATGACATTGATTTTCGGGTTATCGAAGTTGCGGTTGTCTTTGCCGGCATTGTCACGAATGCTGCTGGACGTACTGAACTTCAGGTAGGTCTGATGCGTCAGCCCGGGTGGCCCGGCGAAGCCGTCGTAGAAGCTGGTGCCGCCCAGGTTGATACCGCTGGGCTGGCTGACGGAAGGCGGAGGAGGGCCCTCAGCAGCCTGGGCGGCAAGTGATACGAAGCTGAAAGCCAGGCACGCTGGCAAGGATGCGTTCAGTTTCATTGACGTCGCTCTATTATTGGAGTTGTGAGCTGGGGTTGCTTCCCCTGGCGCTTCAACTTTAATTCTTGAGCTTTGCTGTTGCTTGAACGCAGCGGTCAGAGTTGACTGAGAGCGCCAGGTTGATGGCGCTGTGGTTTGTGGCGCACGTGATGCCTGGTGTGCCTTATGGCATTCAGGAGGGCAGTGATAACAACCAGGCGCTGACTGTTTTGAACGCCGCAAGGCACAGCGCTCAATGCGCTCCACAGGGACCGACTTTGCCCAGGGCAGGGCCAACACCGGAAGTTCGGGGCCCCGGGCTCGCTATCGTTGTCCTGGGGCCATCCGATCATTTCAGCAGTGGTCTTATTACCTGCGGTTCTCGCTTACCACCACTAACCCCATGATGACGGCCGCCGCCAGCATGCCTGCGGTCATGAAAATATAGGCCGCTCCCGGATTGCCTGTCAGGCCGATGAGGTAGCCGACGATCCACGAACCGAGAAATGCGCCCAGCGCGCCACAGGCATTGATCAGCCCGATAGCACCGCCGAATACGTTGGCCGGCAGCAACTCCGGAATCAACGCAAAGAAGGGGCCGTAAGGTGCGTACATCGCCGCCGCCGCAATGGTCAGCAGGGTGAATGACAGCCAGAAGTGCGTCGAACCCAGCAAGTAAGAACCCAGAAAGGCCAAGGCGCCGAGGGCCAGCAGCGGCCAGACGAACAGTTTACGCTGCCCGGTTTTGTCCGAGGCCCAAGAGACCGCCAGCATGGTCACTACTGCGGCCACGTAGGGCACGGCACTCAGCCAGCCGGTGGTGACGATGTCAGACGCCGAGGCCTGCTTGATGATCGACGGCAGCCACATGATGAAGCCGTACACGCCGATGCTCCACAGTGCATGCACCAGACACAGCTTGATCACCAAGGGTGAGGTGAATGCCTGACGGTAGTTGCGCATCACCTTCATGTTTTTTTGTTCGTCGGCCAGTGTGGCGGCCAGTCGGTCTTTCTCCTCGCGAGTCAGCCAACTGACTTCCTCGGGTTTATCCCGCGCCAGGCGCCACCAGACAAACGCCCAGAGCACCGCCGGTGCGCCTTCGATAATGAACATTTCTCGCCAGCCCCAGGCGTGGATCAGGTAGCCGGAAACTACCGACATCCATAACACCGTGATCGGGTTGCCGAGGATCAGAAAGGTATTGGCGCGTGAGCGTTCCTTGCGGGTGAACCAGTTGCTGATGAAGATCAGCATCGCCGGCATCACTGCCGCCTCCACCACCCCCAGTGAGAATCGAATGATCATCAGCATCGGGATATTGGTCACCAGGCCCGTGGCCATGGCGCAGAAGCCCCACAGGATCAGGCTGCAGAACACCAGTTTGCGCACGCTGTAGCGTTGGGCATAGATGGCGCCGGGCACTTGGAAGAAGAAATAGCCTAGAAAGAACAGCGAACCGATCAGCGAGGACGTGCCCTTGCTGATGTTCAGGTCCTGCTCGATGCCGGAGGCGGCGGCGAAGCCGTAGTTCGCCCGATCGAGGTAGGCCAGGCTGTAAGTGATGAAGATCAGCGGGATCAGGTAGAGCCAGCGTTTGATCGCAAAACGCTCGGACTTGGACCCGCGAGTGGCACGGGTGTCTCCTGCCGAGAGAGCAGTCTCTTTGATGGTGTTCATGAATAGCCCTTCATTATTGTTGTAATCGAGGGTGTTGCATTCAGGTGCAGCGGATCAGCGCCGGGGCCTTGGCGCAGACGCCAGGCGAGGGGTGACCGACGTCGCCCCCGGGACCTTTCAGGGACGCGCCGCCGTGCCGTCCGGCAGGCGTGCATTGGTCCAGCTTGGAATGCCGCCCTGGCACGGATAGCGCTTGGCTTTTTCCTCGTCGATGTCCACGCCGATACCCGGCCGGTCACTGAGGTAGGCGTATCCACGGTCGATTTCCGGGCAGCCAGGGAAGACGTCCAGCAGATTGTCGTTGAGCGGGGTCCATTCCTGGATGCCGAAGTTGGTGGTGCTCAGGTCCAGGTGCAGGTTGGCGGCCACGCCGACCGGCGAGATATCGCCCGGGCCATGCCACGCCGTGCGCACACCGTGGAACTCGGCGAAGGTGGCGATTTTTTTCGCCGGTGTAATGCCGCCGACCGTGCTGACATGGCAACGGATAAAGTCGATCAGGTTGTTCTGGATCAGCGGCTTGAATTCGTTGACGTTGGTGAACAGTTCACCCATGGAAATCGGGGTCGAACTCTGTGCGCGCAGGGTTTTCAACCACTCGATGTTTTCCGGTGCAACAGGGTCTTCGAGGAAAAACAACTGGTGTTGTTCGAGGTTCTTCGCCAATTGCACGGCGGCGATCGGCGACACGCGTTCATGCACGTCGTGAATGAACTCGACACCGAAACCCAGCTTGTCGCGCAGGTGATCGAACAGTTTGGGCACGGCACGCAAGTAGGCATCCGGATCGAAGTAGATACCGTGGGTCTTGTTGCGCGGTGAGATTTTCGGTTGGATGTTTTTCGCCCTGGCCAGCTTGCCGGCGATCAGCTTCAGGTCTTCGGTGCCGGAGCCTCCGTACATGCCCATCTGGCAGCGCACGTGCTGATAGCCTTCTTCCATGGCTGCGCGAATGCTGTCTTCCACTGCGACTTCATCTTCACCGTCACAGTGGCGGTACAACGGCACGCCATCGCGGCAGCGGCCACCGAGCATCTGGTAGACCGGCAACCCGGCGACCTTGCCCTTGATGTCCCACAGCGCCATGTCCACACCGGACAGTGCATTGTTCATGATCGGCCCGGAGCGCCAGTAACCGCTGACGGCCGCCGACTGCCAGATGTCTTCGGTGCGCAGCGCATCCTTGCCGATCAGGAAGGGTTTCATGTACTGCTCGATGGCCGCCTCGACCGCGAAGATACGCTGGGTAAACGTTGCACAGCCCAGGCCGTAGAGCCCCGGCTGGTTGGTTTCCACTTTTACCACCACCAGATCAATGCCGCCTGGCGCGGTGAGAATCGTTTTTACATTTGTGATTGTTATGGATTCCATCTCGCTCTCCCATTGAGCTGTCGTTTGCTTATGTCTTGAATCCGTCGCCGGCATTGCTGCGTGACTCGATGAGCCGTGCCTCGTTGATCGCGTCTACGTTGTTGGCCATCGCCTCGTTGAGGGTCTCGGCCGCAGCCACGGCGTCATGGTTTTTAATCGCCATGTAGACCTTGATGTGCGCATTGACGCTTTCCAGGGTGACCCCCAGTACGCGATTCAACTCTTCGAGGTAATACAGGTAGATGTGCCGGATCGAATCCATGGCATGGATGAAGATCTTGTTGTGCGAGGCCTTGACGATGGCGTAGTGGAAGTCAAAGTCGGCCTGGGAATAGCGTTTGTAATCGTCCTTGTTCACCAGCATCCGGTTCAGGGCCGCTTCCAGCAGGGCGATGTCGTCGCTGGTGGCGTGCTTGACTGCCAGTTCCATGCAGCGAAACTCCACGGCCTCGCGAAACACCCGCATGTCTTCGAATTCTTCCTGGGACAGATGCATGATCGGCTGGCTGTCATTGAGCACGCCGTGCTGCTCAAGGTCCTTGATGACGAAGGTGCCCTTGCCCTGATGCGTTACCACGATGCCCAGGCCGCGCAACCGCTGGACCGCGCTGCGCACACTGACCCGACTCACGTCGAAGGTGGCGATCAGCTCGGATTCGGAGGGCAGCTTGCTGCCGGGCGGCCAGAGACCCTCCAGAATGTTGTGCTTCATCTGCTCGTAAACAGCGTTGACGGTGTTTTGCGTTTTGACGATTTCACGGTTCATTTTTGTGGTTTTCAACTCGTCACATAAGTTTGATTCTTTTAGCACCTTCCGCCAATAAATCTAAGAAGTAAATACATTGAAGGGGAGAAAGTGGATTTTTTTCTTGATTATTGCGCCGATTCGAGATCAGGATAGCCTCAGGTTGTCCCATGAGTTCGTATTTTTACGGCCAACTTATTAGTTAAGTTGTGGCGTCGCCAGGCGTATCGGGGCTTTGTTCCAAGAATAAAAAACGCTGAACACCGAGGAAATCATGTCATCACTTTTCGATTTGAGCGGACGCACCGCACTGATAACCGGTTCCACTCGCGGCCTGGGTTTCTCCTACGCACTTGGGCTTGCAGAGGCGGGTGCCACGGTGATCCTCAATGGCACCGACGCGGCGCGTCTGGAAGACGCCGTCGGCCAGCTCGCTGCCAAGGGGCATCGCGCCACGGGTCATCTGTTCAATGTCGCGGATGAAGCGGCGGTGGAGGCGATGTTCCGCGAACTCGACAGCCAGGGCGTGCTGGTCGATATCGTGATCAACAACGCAGGTATCCAGCACCGTCAGCCGATGCTCGAGTTGGCGCTGGCCGATTGGCAGCGAGTGCTGGACGTCAACTTGACCAGTGCCTTCATCGTTGGCCGGGCGGTGGCCAAGCGTCTGGTGGCCGCTGGGCGTGGCGGCAAGATCATCAACATCGGCTCCCTGACCAGCGAAGCGGCCCGCGCCACGGTTGCGCCTTACACGGCTGCCAAGGGTGGCATCAAGATGCTGACCAAGGCCATGGCCGCTGAATGGGCGCAGTTCAATATCCAGTGCAACGCCATCGGGCCGGGTTACATCCTGACCGAAATGAACGCGGCCCTGGTGGACAATCCGGACTTCGATCATTGGGTTAAAAGCAGCAACCCGACCCAACGCTGGGGGCGCCCCGATGAGTTGATCGGCACGGCGGTCTACCTCTCATCCCAGGCCTCTAACTATGTGAGCGGCCAAATTATTTATGTCGATGGAGGCTGGCTGGCCACGCTCTGACCGGGTCCGTTCGATAAGGCGGGCATTGCCTGTTCGCCATGCCCGCGGGCGCAAGCACTTACCTGATAAATACAAATAAATAGGTAGAGCGATGAAACCCACACGCGCAAGACTTTCGGTCTTGGCCATGCTGTTTGTGGTCACGGCAATCAACTATATGGACCGCGCCAACCTGTCGGTGGCCGGCTCGGCGATTCAAGGCCAGTTCGCCTTGTCGCCGACCCAGTTGGGCCTGCTGTTTTCGATGTTCACCTGGTTCTACGCCATGAGCCAGGTGCCTGTCGGCTACGTACTCGACCGCGTGGGGCCACGACGCTTGTACGGCGGCGCGATTATCCTATGGAGTCTGTTCACATTTGTCATGGGCTTCGCTTCCCATCATATGTTCGCCACCGCGTCGGCGTCGTTTGTGATGCTGCTGGTCTGCCGCGCGCTGATCGGCGTCGCTGAAGCCCCATCGTTTCCTTCCAACACCAAAATCATCGCCAACTGGTTTCCCGACCATGAGCGGGCGCGAGCCACCGCGGTCTATTCGAGCGCGCAGTACATTGGCCTGGCGGTGCTGACGCCGGTGCTGTCTTACATCGTCGCCACCTGGGGCTGGGAAGCGTCCTTCTACCTCTCTGGGGCAGTGGGCATCGTCTTCGGCATCTATTGGCTGATCGCCTATCGCGATCCCCAGCACAGCACCAAAGCTAATCAGGCAGAACTGGACATGATCCGCGACGGTGGTGGTTATGGTTCGGCCAACCAGCGAGGCAACAGCACCAGGGTCAACTGGCCGGACGTACGCCACGTGCTGCGTCAGCCGACGGTGTGGGGGTTGTTTATCGCTCAGTTCGCCGCGTCCTCGACCCTGTATTTCTTCCTCACTTGGTTCATCGTTTATCTGGAAAAAGGCCTGGGCCTGTCGATTGCCACCGCCGGGATCGGCGCCATGTTCCCGTATCTGATGGCCATGTGCGGCGTGCTGTGTGGCGGCGTACTCAGCGATATGCTGCTCAAGCGCGGTCATTCGCGCACCAAGGCGCGCAAGATTCCGGTGATGTGCGGGCTGGCGGTGACGACCAGCATTTGCCTGGTGAATTTTTTCGAAGACCAGCCGGTGATTGCCATCGCGATTCTGTCCGTGGCGTTCTTCGCCAATGCCTTCTCCAATCTTGGCTGGGTGGTGTGCAGTGACGTCATTCCACGGCACCTGATCGGCACGCTGGGCGGTTTTTTGAATATCTTCGGCAATTTGTCGGGGATCATCAGCCCGATTGTTATCGGGGTGATTCTGGAGCGCACCCACAGCTTTCAGTACGCCATGTTTTACATCGCCGCCGTGGCATTGATGGGGCTGCTCGCTTACACCTTTCTGGTGGGCAAGATCGAAGTCGTCGAGCTGCCAAACAAGCAATCCACATCCGCACCTGAATCTGACCGCCCGCTGGGCAAACCTTCCCAGGCATGAGGTAAATCGCAATGGCCATTCAAACAATCGAAAACCGCGCCTGTGTCGCCTACGGGATCAAGGACGTACGCCATACATCGCTGCCCCTGGCGTACTCCGACGAGGAGCAGGTCCTGGTCAAGGTCAGTCGCGGTGGGATCTGCGGCTCCGATATTCATTATTACCAGCATGCCAAGGCGGGCATGTCGATCCTCAAGAACCCGCTGGTGCTGGGGCACGAGTTCATCGGGGTGATTGCCGCCGTGCCCACGGGCAGCACGCTGAAGGTCGGGCAGCGGATTGCAGTCAACCCGTCGCAGCCGTGCAACCGCTGCGCACTGTGCCTGGAGGGCAAACAGAATGTCTGTCGCAGCATGAAGTTCATGGGCAGCGCGCAATTCAACCCCCATGTGAACGGTGGTTTTTCTGACTACGTCGCCGTGACTGAGCAGCAATGCGTGCCGTACGCCGACAGCTCCAAAGACAGCGTGATGGTGTTCGCCGAGCCGTTGGCTGTCGCCATTCACGCGGTGCATCAGGCCGGTGACCTGGTGGGCAAAAAGGTCCTGGTCACCGGCTCCGGCCCGATCGGGTGCCTGGTGATGGCGGCCGCGCTCAAGGCGGGTGCCGCCGAAGTGGTTGCCACCGACATGAGCGAGCGCTGCCGCGAACTGGCCCTGCAAATGGGCGCGACGCTCGCCGTGGACCCGACCGACACCGCACGCACCGCGCCATGGGCCGAGGAGGGCGGGTACTTCGATGTCTGCTTCGAAGCCTCCGGTTCACCGGCAGCCATCGCCTCCACGGCAGCGTTCACGCGTCCCAAAGGCACGGTGGTGCAAGTGGGCATGGGCCACAACACGGTCGAGATGCCGCTGGGCCTGCTGCTGGTCAAAGAAATCAAATTGGTCGGCTCGTTCCGTTTTATCGACGAATTCACCACATCGGTGCGCTGGCTGGAGAGCGGCCGTATCGATCCGCTGCCGCTGCTGTCCGCTGAGTTCAATCAGCACCAGGTGGTTGAGGCACTGGAGCTGGCCGGCGACAAAAGCAAAGCGGCGAAGGTGCAACTGATCTTCGCTTGAACACCGTTTTACGCCTCGGCCCTTCCCCTGCGAGGGGCTGTTTATGAACCGCATCGGATAATTGAACGTCATGACTTCCATTGCGCCGCCCCAAGCGGCTCTGCGTATTGCCCTGATCGGCGAATGCATGATCGAACTGCAACAACGCTCTGATGGCCAGCTAAACCAGAGCTTTGGCGGCGATACGCTGAACACGGCCGTTTATTTGCGTCGCCTGCTCGCTGCCAAATGGCAGGTGTCTTATGTCACGGCGCTGGGCGATGACAGTTTCAGCGATGCCATGTGCGCCGCCTGGGCCAGTGAGGGGCTGGACCTGTCGCTGGTGCAGCGTCTGCCGGGACGCCTGCCGGGGTTGTATTGCATCCAGACTGACGCCCAGGGCGAAAGGCGTTTTTTGTATTGGCGCAACGAAGCCGCCGTCCGCGAGTGTTTTACCCAGGCTGCGGCTGCGCAAGTATTGACGGCGCTGGACGACTATCGCGTGTTCTATCTGAGCGGCATCACACTGGCCGTGCTCGGTGAAGCGGGACTTGATCGCGTGTTGCCGCGATTGATCGCGGCGCGTGCGCGCGGCGCCAAACTGGTATTCGACAATAACTACCGGCCCCGCCTGTGGCGCGACCGTCAGCAGGCGACAGAGACCTATCAACGCCTGCTGCCTCATCTGGATCTGGCCTTGTTGACCCTTGACGATGAGCAGGCCCTGTTCGAGGAGGCCGACGTCGAGTCGATCTTCAAACGCTACCGGCAAATGGGGGTGAATGAGGTGGTGATCAAGCGCGGTGCGCAGAGCTGCCTGCTTCAGTACCAAGGGGCGTTGCACGAAGTCGCTGCGACCAGGGTTGCCAGGGTGATTGATTCTACCGCCGCCGGTGATGCGTTCAGTGCCGCTTACCTGGCCTGTCGGCTGCAAGGAGGCATACCGCAGCAAGCGGCTGCCGAAGGTCATCGACTGGCCGGGCGAGTCATTCAGTACCCGGGGGCAATAATTGCACGGGAGGCAATGCCTGGATTTACGCAATAGACGCTTCGGCGTGTTTTTTCGTTTGGCGCGTGGTTGACCACCACTGGTGCGGTTGAACGGCCGACGCCGGGAACGACCCACTACGCCTGCAAGTCTACCTGTATCTACTCATCGGTAAGGTACAGCGCTATGGATAAGACAATCACCGTGGATCAACTGGCGACGGCCGACCTTGGATCAATCAACGAGATATGGCTGGGCGAGACGCATACCCAGCTGTGCCTATGGCGTGGTGAACAAGTCTTCACTCACGAAATGATGAGCGAGGGCACGCACGACCAGAATGTCCAACGCCTGTGCTTGCAGTTGGTCAACCCTGACGATCAGGCGGCAGTGGCCAGCATTGAATCGATCGTGCGCGAACGGTTGAAAAAGATGGGGAAGGAGGGCGAGTTTTATCCGGCTGAAGAGGCGGACACTCACCAATAGTCAGTATTTGGCGTTTGCATTATGGTCACTACGCAGAAGGTCATGGGCGTTCTGGATGCAATCAACGGCCGGTGGAGCAGGGGGACGATGCGCTTGGCCGGCGTGCCTATCGATCCGGATTGGGGCATGCGAAGAGAGATGATGAGCCAACGTTTCACGACCCGTGTCGATCAGCTTTGGACTGTTTACTGCCGGTAGATACGGTCCAGGCACGGGATTTCTATTCTCCCAGTAGCTGAACTTACTCTTTCTATGGGATTCAATTCATGACCCCGGACGCGTGTCGACAGGTTTACCAGTTCATGCACATGTCTTTTTTGGTGTAACGTAACAACACATCTAGAAGAGGTTTCCCATGTCTAAACTCGCAGAATTTCGTCAACTCGAAAAACACCTGGCTGAGCAACTTCAAGCGCTCGAAGCGCTTAAAGGCGACGCCGGTCTAAAGAAAGAAATTGAATTTGAAACCAAGCTTCGCGATTTGCTCGCAAAGTATGGCTATAGCCTCAAAGACGTGATCAATCTGCTCGATCCACAATCCAAGGGCCGCGCTACTGCACCGGTGCCAAAAGCGGGCACCCGCAAAGCTCGTCAGGTAAAGGTTTATAAAAACCCGCACACTGGAGAAACCATTGAAACCAAAGGTGGTAATCACAAAGGCTTGAAAGAGTGGAAAAGCAAGCACGGCGCTGACACGGTTGAGTCCTGGCTTACCAAGTAAACTTCGCTTGAACACAAAAAGGGCTTAAAGAGCCCTTTTTTTTATTCAGGGTTTGAGTGATTTGCTGCGTCTGCAGCGCTCCGAGCAATAGCGTACTTCGTCCCAGCAACGGGCCCATTTCTTTCGCCATGTGAACGGAAGCCCACAGGTAGCACAGTTTTTGACTGGAAGCTCTGACTTTTTCAAGAGGCGTCCTTGATATTAAATTCGTATGCCCCTACCTGATCAACCCGTGAAACGGTGCGCATCTCAAGCGCAAATCAGCAGTCCTGAAACTCAAGGCAATAGCTATCTTTTCATGAACTTACTTCGAGCGTCTTACATAAGTCCTCCAAGACAAGAGGAGAGAGGTCGTGTCTAAGCTTCATCCAGAAAATCGTGAGAATAACTCGACATTCAAAAACTTTAAAATCCAGTGGGCGTTGATGAGCGCCTATGAACGCTTCGAGCAACTGGTGGTGCTGACGCTGAGCCTGATCATAGCGCTGGTGATCGTTATCGCCGTGTTGCAACTCTGCAGGAATGTAGTGCCCCTTCTGATAGGGGGAGCCATTGATCCGCTGGATCACAACGCATTCCAAGCACTATTCGGCTCCATTTTCACGGTATTGATTGCCTTGGAATTCAAGCATTCGATAGTGCGACCCGCCCTCAGGCGAAACAGCGTCGTGCAGGTCAGAACGGTACTGATGATTGCGTTGCTGGCCCTGAGCCGAAAATTTGTCATCCTCGATTCGGCCGTCACTCCGGCTTCGACCATCGCGGCGCTAGGTTTCGCGACGCTGGTACTGGGTCTGCTTTGCTGGCTTTTGCGACACCGCGACCTGTCTGAGTAGCATGCGCCGCCCTCAAGCAGCTGTCGCATTCGCTCGCTGCAGGCGCGTTCTGGCGAAAGAAAATCGGTTCAAAGCTGCGCCTGCGCGGCACGCTGTGCGCAAGGCTTTCACCCTAGATTTTGAGTTGGAAAATTTTTTCGAGATGCCCTTGAAAATGTTTTGGTAGTACCTATTTTCGGTTTTACGCGATGCCGCAAACGGGTCGCGTCTTAAATCACTTGGAGAAAACTCAGGAGATTTTGCTATGGCTACTACTCTCTCTTTGGCCCCTCTGTTTCGTCAGTCTGTGGGTTTTGATCGCTTCAACGACCTGTTTGAATCGGCGCTTCGTAGCGAGGCCGGTAACACCTATCCACCTCATAACGTCGAGAAACACGGTGATGATCAATACCGCATCGTGATTGCAGTGGCGGGCCTTACTGAGGAGGACATAGACATTCAGGTTGAAAATGGCGTATTGAACGTTTCTGGTGGAAAACGTGAAAACGACGAGAAGGTGACTTACCTTCACCAAGGGATTGCGCAGCGGGCGTTCCGCTTGTCCTTCCGGCTGGCTGACCATATCGAGGTGCAGGGTGCATCGCTCACCCATGGTCTGTTGGCAATCGAGCTGCTTCGAGTGATTCCCGAAGAAGCCAAGCCAAAACGCATCCAGATCGGTACCGCCGGCAAGCCAGACCAGCGTCAAGTAAGCCTGCAATAATTCCCTTTAAGGCGCTCTTCGGAGCGCCTTTTTCTTATTGGCGTTTAATGCGCGATGACGTCAGTGCTGATGCGGCGTGTTCGTCGGATCAACGATCTGGAAAACCTTGCCCTGACGCCACCCATCCGCGCCTGGCGCAACGGCCGGTGCCGGTATGTCCACTCGCGCGTTCTTCTTTTGCGCGCTATCGACGCCGAATCGACGATCCCGATCTGCAACCATCTGGGGGGCTGCCTGCCCATCTGCTGTGAAACCCATCATGAGCTGAGGCACGCCCAGGGGCAGGTCTTTATTGAGATCGGTATGCCAGGTATGCCACGTCTTGCCATAGGTATGGACGAGCTTTTCCATCAATGCATGCTCGGCTACTTCAGGGATGCCGGGCGCTATGAGCTGACCTGATTTCACTTCGTGAACATGACTGTGCCAAAGCGCTTGCTCGGCTTTGGGCAGACCGGCAAACAGTTGTTCGCTGATGATGTACTCGACCCCCATCAGTTTGGCGTCCTTGCGATTGCCATCGTAGATCACACACTGGATGACTTCCTCGTTGAGGATGGCGCAGTAATGGTGGGCCTCCATCTGGGCATTCATATGGCCGTTATAAAAATGGAAGCCATCCAGGTAGGCATTCAATGCGTCTATCGGCGGGCGTGATTGAAGCAGTGCGGCGCCTGCATCCAGAGACTGCGTAGTGGGCGATTTGGTATCCCCCGGCGCGACGACGTTAGAGGGCGAGTTATTGCCCGCACAGGCGGCGAGCAATGGAGCCAGCACCGCCGCGCACAGCGTGTTGATCCCATAGGGTTTGCAGATTGCGCTCATTGGAGAGTCCCTTCAGTCGATTTCATTGTGTGCCTGCCAGGCTGCTTGAAAAGGGTTTTGGCACACCATTCGATTACAGCGCTTTGGATATCCATCGGGCAGCGTCATACGGCTGTTAAAAAACTGGATGGGTTGTGGGAAATCACGGCCTGGAGGCGACTTCCTCTAAATGCTGCAAAAGATCTTGCGGGTCCTCGTACACCCTCAGCGCTCCGGCTCTTTCAAGCTCGCTGATATCGTAGCCACCGGAAAGCAAGCCGACGCCTGTCGCTTTGCAGCGCCTTGCCGCAAGCATGTCCCATATGGCATCTCCCACTACCACACAATCCTCAATCGGCACGTTGAGCTTGCGCGCTGCGGCAAGGAAAAGATCTGGATCCGGCTTGCCGTATTTAACATCGTCGCGGGTGATTATATTGATCTCGTTAATATCCAAGCCAAGCGCTTCTAAATTGATCTTGGCAGTAGACAAACCGCCGCTGGTGGCGATGCACCACTGTTTATTTTCTTCAGTCAGTGTTTTTAATAACTCGACTGAACCTGGAAGTGCCGTTATCTGGCCTTTGAGGGCCTCGTAGGCAGCGGCATGTTTTTTACTTAACGTCGCGCCTTGCGCTGCAGTAATGGTTACACCCGTTTCACGCGACAGGGTCTTTAACATGAGCCCTCCGCTCATGCCGATCTTGCGATGGATACGCCACATAGCCAGCGGGATGCCCTCGGAATCAAGTGCCTCTTTCCACGCCGCCACGTTTTGGTAAACGCTGTCGGTGAGCGTGCCATCGAGGTCGAATATAAAAGATGTTTGAGGTCGCATGGCGTGTCTCCAGGTTGATAGCTGTAATGTTCGTGACGGGTAGTTCGTTGGCAGTTTGAGATTAAGCGGTCATTGTTTTTTCAATTCGTTCATCATCAGCGGGCCGCTCTAACGCGACCCCCATTGCCTATCTCCCGTCAATCAAAGCTTGGCGCGTACCGTTCTGAAACGTGAGGCCGCCACGCGTTCATTATTTCGTCGGCGACGGGGGCGTTCACACCACGCCTGTTGCCAACCAAAAGGGATTGCTCGCCGTTGTGCCGTACGGTCCCGATACAAGATTGCTGAAAACCTGGATCTGCAAAGACGACACCCAATCGGTCAGCCGATTTCGACACAGCAAAAATTTGAACCGCCGCTGAACACGCTTACCTAACGATTAGCTTGTGACGAATTGCACAGGCGATTTGCCAATATCGGCATACTCCGAGAGGTGGGCAACGTGGCTAAAGACGAGAAGAAAAGCAAAGGTGACGCTTCGAAAGCCAGCAAGGAATTGAAAGACAAAAAGTCCTCACCCGCAAAAAAATCCGCAGCAGCATCGGCTCTTTCAAAGTCTTCCGAGAAGAAAGACAAGAAAAAAGAGGCCGAACCGAAGAAATCTGTAAAAGCCGATCCAAAGAAGTCTGTAAAAAAAGCGGATAGCAAGCCAGAAAAGGCGAAGAAGTCAGAAAAAACCGAGAAGTCAGAGAAGACGCCGAAAAAGAAAAAGTGATACCTGCTAGGGCTTCATGCCCTAGCTTCTTCACGCGGGTTTGTCTTCGATAAAGGCGGCGGCTCAAAAGGCCGCGCGCCAATCCCGAGTTGCCATCCCATCACGCAGGGCTCCCTGCAAAAAAAACGGCCTACGGTTGCAGCGTCCGTTTCCATGAACGCCATCAACCTATCCGCGGCAGTCGATACAGGATGACCAGCCGAAAATCCCGACTGCATCGCTATTCACCTCTGAGCCCATCGCCTCGATGGCCGCCTTGTTTTTGCTTGGCCGCGTTGAATGACCTCAACGCCTGGTAAGGCAATGTCGAATCCGTTTTTTCAAACGACCTGAAAGCCTTCCTCATATTGAAATGTTTAAAGTGGTTTAATGTTTATGTCGACCCGCGATGGAATCGCAACGGTCGGCTTTCCATTGACCTCTTTCATTGATTCACCCAAGGAGCTACACCATGCAAGGAAGTATGAAGTTCAAGCACCTCGCGTTTCTGTTGATCCCACTCGTTGCCGCCTGTACCACACCGGATAGAAACCGCGAATCGGCAGTCATTGCCCAGCCTCAGCCACAGCAGGCGTTGCAGTTCGACAACTGCGCGGTGGGCTGTCCGGCCGGCGGCAGCCCTCTGACGTTGAACCGTCAGGCCTACACGCTGAACAACAACGGCTCGACCAAGTTTGCCAACTGGGTCTCGTACAAAATCACCAAGGACACCCCGGCGAGCGGACGCCCGCGCGATTGGAAGACGGATCCGGACATTCCGGCCGGGGAAACGCTCGACCCGGTGGATTACAACGGCGCGAATGTCGCGCTCAAAGTCGACCGTGGCCATCAGGCCAACCTCGCCTCCATGGCGGGCGTGCCTGACTGGCAGACGCTCAATTATTTGTCCAACATCACCCCGCAGAAGTCCGACCTCAACCAGGGGCCCTGGGCGCATCTTGAAGATCAGGAGCGCAACCTCAGCAAACAGGCGGGCGTCGACCAGGTGTATGTCAGCACCGGGCCGCTGTATGAGCATTTTGTCGGCACGCTGCCGGGCACAAACAAGGTGCACACCATTCCCAGTGGCTACTGGAAAATCATCTTTGTCGGCAGCTCGCCCGAAAACGGTGTGTACGCATCGTTTGTGATGAACCAGGAGACGCCCAAGGGTGCCAACTTCTGCGACTACCAGGTCACCGTGAACCAAATCGAAGAGCGTTCGGGGCTGACCTTCTGGAGCAATTTGCCGCAGCCGGTGCAGGCTGCGCTGAAGGCGAAGCAGGGCCAGTTGCCGGGCCGTATCGGCTGTAAATAACCCTCACACAAAGCGCCTATGCGGAGCAAAACGCGTAGGCGCTTTCGCAGGGCAGACCGGACCGTTGGTCTGCATAACCCAACACCCACTGAACCCCAGGTTGCCGACAGTCCTCCACACCCCTGTGTGTTCTGAAAAGACAATGAGGTGTGTGGCATGAAAGCGATCAGGATTGAGCGGTTCGGCGGCCCCGAGGTCATGCAGCTACGCGATGTCGAAGTGCCGGAACCGAAAACGGGCGAAGTGCTCGTGAAGAATTTTTTTGTGGGTATCAACCCGGTGGACTACAAGATTCGCCAGGGCCAATACCCCGAGGTCAAGCAGGACAAACTGCCGTTGACCCTGGGCCGCGAAGTGGCCGGTGTGGTCGAGAAGGTCGGGCAGGGTGTCAGTGATTTCAAACCGGGCGACCGGGTCTTTGCAATGATCGGCGCCGATGGCGGCTACGCCGAATATGCCCGCGTGCCTGCCGCGCATCTGGCGCGCATTCCGGCCGCGCTCGATTGGCCGGTCGCCGCCGGTGTGCCGCTGGCGGGCCATACCGGCTGGCAGGCGTTGGTGGAGCATGGCCACATCGAGCAGGGGCAAAAGGTCCTGATCCACGGTGGCACCGGCGGTGTGGGGCACTTCGCCGTTCAATTTGCCAAGGTCAAGGGCGCGCAGGTCTACGCCACGGCATCCACCGACAGCCTGGCGTTTTTGCGTGAGCTGGGCGTGGACCGTGCGATTGACTACAAGACCGAGCGTTTCGAAGACATCTGCCAGGACTTTGACCTGGTCATCGACTTGATTGGCGGCGATACGCAAGCGCGCTCATGGCAGGTGCTGGGCGAGGGCGGGCGGCTGGTGTCGACCCTGACCCAGCCCGATGCCCATCATCCGCAGGCCGCGGGCAAGACCGGTACGCGGTTTACGGCGGCGCCGCGCGGTGAAGAGTTGACCGAGATTGCCGGGTTGATCGAGGCGGGCAATGTGCAGGTCTATATCGCCAGGCAGTTTGAGCTGGCGGCGGCAGTAGAGGCATTGGACTTTCTGGCCAACGGGCATGTGCACGGCAAGGTTGTCCTGCACGTGAGCGATTGAGGAGGCTGCATGAGCGATCAGTTGAAGCGACCTGAAGGCGCCCCTACCGGGCAGAAAGTACGCCCCGAGACGGCGAAACGAAATGACAAATCAGAAGACCCGAATGTCGCCCGGCCCTGGGAGCCTGATGTCAATCAGGGCGCAGTTGCCCCCGGCGGACCGTCGAAGGATCCAGAGTCGGGTGCATGAGGCAAGCCAGCCCTGCCGTGACAGGGCTGGCGGCTGACTAGTTGCGCATCGCCCGCTGTATTCGCATCCATTCTTGATGCGCGGCGGCGCGTTGTCTGTCGGCGGTCTGCTTGGCCTGGCTGAAGCGTGCCCAAGTCGCCGTGTCACCGCTGTAGGATTCGATGATGTTGTAGGCCGCCGCTTCGAGTCGATCGGCTTCGAAAAACATCTCGGTGGTGTGCGCGATTTGGTCATCCCACGCCTGTCTCGTGGAGTATTGAAGGGTTTGACGGGTCATTGCGTGAGTTCCTCCATCCATTGAATCTCTGCTGCGCTGTTCCAGCGCACGTGAGTAATTCCATATTGCTCGGCCATCGGCTTGGAAACGCGCTTGAGCGTGTTCTGGCCAAATTTGGGTATCACTGCGACGCCGGCGTCGCAGCTGGCCCAGTGCCAGGCCTGGGCGTTGTCCATCTGCGGCGCGCGAACGATGAAAGACTTCGGCACCCCGTGAAGCTGATACTCGATGGTAAATAGATCGCTCGCTTTCATGAGGCCTCCTGTTGCTCATGAAGTACAGATATTTGGCGTCAAAGAAGATTCAAAAAAGTTGTCTGACAATTCGATGGCCGTGCTGGTGACACTCGCAGGTGTCAGTCGTCCACGGTAAAGGTCACCCAACCCGGGCCGTCATTCGCCCTTTCGATTTCCATAATGACGCCGCCAATCGAGGTGCCATCCGGCAGGTTGACCGCGACAAAGTTGGGGTGACCGGGCCATTGCAGGGGCTTGTCGAAGCTCAGGCGCGCAATCGTCGGCTTGCCGCTGCTGGTCAATTGGATGTTCACCGACTCATTGAGATGTTCGTCTGAGCCGGTTCCCAGGTGACGTGATGCAGTAATGACGCTGGCAATACCTTGATAATCGTAGGACATAACGGGCTACCTTCTGTGGTGACTGCGAATTCAACAGTGTCGATTTTTGACCCTGCTGTTCATTCGATAGTTGCGCGCAAGTCAGACCAATGTGCACACACGGCGCCCGCGTCGCCCTGAACCGGGTCTTGCTGTGGAAACGCCAGGCCGGCAATGCTCTGCAGCTGCGCGTCGCTCGGTGCCTCGCGGCCTATATCTGCGTGCTGGCCGGGCGGGTAGGCGCCAACCACCTGAAAGTCTTCACTGCAACCGAGATTGCAATGACCGGTACCGGCCGGAAGCAGCAACACGTCGCCTGGCTTCACCGACACCACGTGGCCATTGGGCCCGCCGAGCATCAGGCGAGCATGACCACGGGCGACGCCCAATACCTCATGCCCTTCGCAATGGTAGTGATGGTAGTCGTAGACCCCGTCCCGCCATTGTGGCGGCCAGCCGTTTGCCGAAAACGTCTGTTCAAACAGCGCCGCCGGATCACGTCCTGTTACGGGGATGGCGTCTGGGTAAATGATCACCGGCAAGCGCGGGTTGTTCGGCACCCAGCCGTTGCGTTCGAGCAGCAAGGTCTTGACCGTACCTGCCGATGGATGCGCGTTTTTCATGCCGTGTTCTCCTGCACGCAATAACAGTGCAAAGCCGCTGAGCGCCAGTGTGGCGCGCCGATAAACTATCTGAGCGGCCACCGCCTAGGGACGTTCCAGAAACTTTAAACCTTCGTGATAAGCGAGGTGTCGATAGCTGGAGACACTTCGCCAGGTAGAGGGAACGTCAATGATAGGGATTGTGATACCTGCCCATAACGAGCAAAGGCACATCAGTGATTGCCTGGCTTCGGTGCTGCTTGCCATTGAACATCCGGCGTTGCAAAACCAGCGCGTCGAGGTCCTCGTGGTGCTGGACGACTGCTCGGACCAAACCGGCGCGCGGGCAACCGCACTGGGCGTGGCAACGCTTGACGTCTGCTTTAGAAACGTCGGCCAGGCCAGGGCCGTCGGTGCAGAGCAACTGCTGGAGGCCGGTGCCCAATGGCTGGCCTTCACCGATGCCGATACGCTCGTGCCGCAGGATTGGCTGGTGCGCCAGCTCGCGTTCGGCGCCGACGCGGTGTGTGGCACCGTCGAAGTGGACAGCTGGAGCGAGTACGACGAAGTCGCACGCTCTCGATACCTCGCCCTCTACCAATTTGTCGAAAACCATCGGCATATCCATGGCGCCAACCTGGGCCTGAGTGCAGACGCCTATCGCAACGCCGGTGGGTTTCAGCATTTGGTTGCCCACGAGGACGTGCGCCTGGTGGCCGACCTGGAAAGGACCGGCGCGCGAATTGCGTGGACGGCCACCAACCCGGTGATCACCAGTGCGCGCCGCGATTACAAATGTCGCGGCGGGTTCGGCGAATACCTGGCTTCGCTCATGCCTGGCACGGGCCACGTGGTGAGCGAGCCCTGCGCGAGTGCAAACGTCACGCTCGGGGCCGGGTGACCTCGGGTGCTTATCGACTGGGTGCAATGGCCCGCGATGGTCGTGACGGTGATCTCGGCCTGGTTCATCGGCTCTCAACGGCCTCGCCGGCGCATGTTCGCGTTTTGGGGCTTCATCCTCAGCAACGCCTTATGGGTGGCTTGGGGCTGGCACGCGAATGCCTATGCGTTGATCGTGCTCGAGTGCACGCTGCTGGGCATGAACGCGCGCGGCTTCAGGAAAAATCTGCGCACACACCGGGCGTCTGAATGACCCGGATTACTGATTCTGGAAGTTCTTTTTAAACCCGCGCAGGTTCATCAAGCCCAGGCAGATTTGCAGCACGATCAGCGCATAGGCATCAGCGTAAGCGCCCCAGACAACCCACAGAACATTGCTCAAACAAAAGCACACGAACCCCGCCATTCTGCGCGATGGGCGCTGAGAGCCGATCAGCCACGCCGCCAGAACCGTCACCAGCATTGCTGGCCACTGCACCCAATCCAGATTACTCAAACCCGCTTCCTTAATTGCCAGACCTTTAAATAGGAAGAGGGCGGGTGGGATGAATGATTCAGTTTTTTTAACCCGCGTAACGTCCTGACCACTCGTCAGCTATTGAGCCTAATAGTTGAACGAGCGCGGCTGCGCTCCGGCCAGATAAATCATGTGTGGACCGATAACAGTCTGACGCCTGGCAAGGCCTTGCGCTTTCACCCCCCTCACTAACAGGTAAACGATGATGAAGACGTTACATAGATGCTTGGGGCTGTGCAGTGTGTTGATGCTTCACGGCTGTTTTGACAGCGCCAATAACACCACCAAGGACAACACCAGCGGTAGCAAGTCCTCGGTGCAGATGCAGGAAGGCAAGTCACAGGAAAGTCAGTAAACCCGTGAGGGGCCGGGCTGTCGCGAGCAGCCTGGACTGCACCGCTTACAATGATAAAAAGGGTGATCGCGATGAATTGCCTCATTTGTGTGGGAGTGGCCGAACGGGTTTCCTGTGACGGCCCGTGGGAAGAACGCGACTGCCCGGACTGCGGGCGTTATCGGGTGGCAGACGAACTGATCCTGGCGTTGATGGACAACGGCCAGATCTTCGATATTGCCAAGACGCGTGACTGGCTGCACAGCCGGCGTGCCGAGGGCACTACACCGTGCATTCAATTGCATGAGGCGCTGCTTGTGTTGTGAGGGCGACGGGCTTTAGTCGCTGTGGTCTTGCCCCGTATCGCAGTCTGATTACAGGCCGCTTTGCCGTGCCCGCCGGAGCAGGTCGCGCGCATGGTCCACACGCAACAGCAGGTTCATAGGGTTCTGGTCGATGATGATTTGCGCCACGATCAGCCCACTGATCATCGGCGCGGTCACCCGCCGGTACCTGCCAGCCACCCACGTGCCGCTTCAGCACGTCCAACAGCAACAGGTCAGTTTGAGTGCCAGCTGCACTTGCAGCGCGCGGCGTTATTGTGCGCAACCCAGATACAGTTTCATGGGAGGTTTTGTTTAGGAACGATGGAGGCGGGCGTTTTTTTCCTGAAGGGACGGCGGATTGACGTGTGATACGTAAAAGTCCAGTATGGAATTATAAGTACAAAAAAATGCGTCAACCCTGCTTTTATTTCTTCACGCTTGCCAAACCAACAATAACTTGCGAGACCTCAACCATGAAGAAACACACGCTTATCACCGCCCTGGCCTTTAGCCTGCTCGCTTCCAGCCATGTGCTGGCGGCCGAAAAAACCTTGCGCATCGGCATTGAGGCGGCGTATCCACCGTTCGCCTCCAAGACTCAGGATGGCAAGATCGTCGGGTTCGACTACGACATCGGCAACGCCTTGTGCGCGCAGATGAAAGTCAAATGCGTGTGGGTCGAGGGTGAATTCGACGGTCTGATTCCTTCCCTCAAAGTGAAGAAAATCGACATGGCCCTGTCGTCCATGACCATCAATGAAGACCGCAAGAAGTCGGTGGACTTCACCCACAAATACTATTTCACCTCCTCACGCCTGGTGATGAAGGACGGCGCAGCCGTGGATGACCAGTACGCCAGCCTCAAGGGCAAGACCGTCGGTGTGCAGCGCGCCACGACCACCGACCGTTATGCCACCGAGGTGTTCGAGCCCAAGGGCATCAACGTCAAGCGCTACAGCAACAACGAAGAAATCTACATGGACCTGGCATCAGGGCGCCTCGATGCGATCTTTGCCGACACCATCCCGCTGAGCGACTTTCTGTCGGTGCCACGTGGCAAGGGCTATGCCTTTGTCGGCCCTGAACTCAAGGACCCGAAATACGTGGGCGAGGGCGCCGGGATTGCGGTACGCAAAGGCAATACCGAACTGGTCGGCGAGCTGAACGCGGCCATCGACGGTATCCGCGCCAATGGCGAGTACCAGAAGATTTCACAGCAGTATTTCAAGTCCGACATCTACGGCGACTGACGCCTCAAGCCGGCGTGCCGACTCCCCGCAGGGGCCGGCACGCCGGCTCGTGCGACGGGTCAGCCCTTCAATTCCTTGAGGTGTTTGTAAACCGTCGCCCGTCCCATGCCCAGCACATTCGCCACATAGTTCGACGCGCTCTTGCCCTTGAACGCGCCTTCGGCATGCAGCGCCAACACCAGCTCGCGCTTGTGGTCGCGCGTCAGCAGATTCAGGCTCAACTGGCGTTCGCGCATCCACGCATGCAGGAAGGTGTTGATCCGTTCCTGCCAGTCATCGCGAAACAGCGAGTCCGGCTGCGGGATCAGCTTGCTCGGCGACAGAAACAGGTCCAGCGCCGCCTTCGCGTTTTCGAACAGCGAGATATTCAGGTTGATGCACAGCACGGCAAGCCGGCGCCCTTTTTGGTCGTGCAGCACGGTGCTCAGGCTGCGGATTTTCTGACCGTCCCAGTTGAGCTTTTCGTACGGGCCGATGTTCACTTCGCTGACGTCATCGCTGAGCATCTCCTCCAGCGACGAGTCGTCACCGATAGCGCGTTTGGACAGGTTGTTGGCGATGTAATCGACCTTTTGCGTGCGCAAGTCATGCAGCACCACTTCGGCATGGGGGAAGAACAGCGTGGCGATCGCATCGGCGATCGCGCGAAAATTCTGCATGACTTTTTCTTGCTCGGCGGTGTTCATCAATGCGGCTCCAGGCGGACGGGCGAGAGCATACCAGCGTCCAGGCCGAACCGCGTCAGTGGCTCCGGCAACGGGTTACCGCGCACCAGGGCCGCGCTCGCCTGGCCCATGGCCGGTGACGTCTGGATGCCATAGCCGCCTTGCGCCGCCACCCAGAACAGCCCCGGAACCTGCGGATCGAACCCCGAGAGCAAATCACCGTCGTGGACAAAGCTGCGCAGGCCGGCCCAGGTGCGGGTCGGGCGGCGGATGGTCAGGGTGGTGGCTTCTTCGATCTGGT
Organism: Pseudomonas sp. HT11; assembly: GCF_044875395.1. Lineage (NCBI taxonomy): Bacteria > Pseudomonadati > Pseudomonadota > Gammaproteobacteria > Pseudomonadales > Pseudomonadaceae > Pseudomonas > Pseudomonas sp. HT11. The sequence goes on from NZ_CP173217.1 coordinate 2,381,966, forward strand.
AAATGCCCATGGCAATGTCCAGCTCCTCAGGCTGCACATCCTGTGGCTCGACCGGGTCGGCGTTGGCCGGTGAACCCAGGAACATCCCGGCGTCGGGTTTCATGTAGAAGGCTTCGTCCAGCGCCACCAGCATCGGCCAGTGGTGGGTGTCCACACCCTCGGGCCCGGCGAAGATAAACGCCGAGCGGCGCTTGGGTTGCAGGCCGATGGACGCCGCGCCGGCCAGCCCGCCGATATGATCAGCCCAGGCGCCGGCGGCGTTGATGATGACTGGGGCGGTGTAGGTCGCGTCCTGGGTGCGCACATGCCACAGGCCGTCGGCGTCACGGCTCAAGCCCAGTACGTGGCTGTCGGTGCGCACGTCGCCGTGGTTGCGACGGATGCCGCGCAAATAGCCCTGGTGCAGGGCGTCGGTATCGATGTCGCTGGCGGTAGGGTCAAAGATCGCGCCATGGACTTTCTCCCGCCGCAGGATTGGCAAGCGTGCGCAGGCCTCGTCGGCACTCAGCCGCTCGACTTGCGGCACGGTGGCCTTGGCGCTCAGGTATTGGCTGTTGAGTTCCACCGGGTCGCCAATGAAATCCACGGTCATTTCACCGCGGGGCGTCAGCAGTGGATGTTCGCAAAAGCCAGGCGGCGGGTTGTCGAAAAACGCACGGCTCGCCAAGGTCAGCGCGCGCACTTGCGGGGTGCCATAGGCGGCGGTGTAGAGGGCGGCCGAGCGCCCGGTGGAGTGATAGGCCGGGTGGTTTTCGCGCTCCAGTACCAGCACCTTGCCGTGCTGCGCCAGCCAGAAACCGGTAGAGGCGCCAGCAATGCCGCCGCCGATAATGATGAAGTCTGCAGAGTTCATGAACGTCTCCTCAAAAGGCGGTTAGCGCTGGATCTGGTACAGGGCATTGGCCAGTGCAATGTCTTCCAGGCCCAGGCCGATGGAGCGGAAAAACACAGGGCGGTCGTAGTCCGGGCGCTGCGCCATGTCGCTGAGCAGCTCAGGCAAGTCGCCGCCGATGGTGCGCTTGTCCCAACCGTGCCGTTCGCCGGCGATCAGCATTTCGCCGGCCGCGCCTGGGGTGGTCTGGCGATAGTCGCAGAACACGTGCATGTGCTCCAGGCATTCGGCGGCACTTCATGGGCGCGCGGCGCGTTGGTGCTGATGGAGGTGATCAGCGCGGGTTTGCGCAAGCGTGTCGGGTCGATCACAGGTATTGCCGAGGAGGTGCAGAGCAGGATGACGTCGGCGTCTTCCAGGGCGGCTTCACAGCTCGTGGCGAGGGTCAGGCGCGGGTCCAGGCCCTTGAGGTGGGCGAGGGTGTCGGCATTCGCGCGGCCAAGGCGTGGCGAATACAGGCTGATGTGCTGCCAGTCGCGCAGGTTCTGCACATAGCGCACGTGCGCCTGCGCAACCTTGCCGCTGCCGATAATCGCCAGGCGCCGCGCGGCCGCCGGTGCCAGCGCGTCCACCGCCAGCGCAGTGGTAGCCGCGGTGCGCGCAGTGGTCAGTTCGGCGGCATCGCAAAGCAACAAAGGCTGGCCGGTGCGCATCGACATCAACAGCGTCCATGCGGTCACCAGCGGCCCTTGCTCGCGCACGATGTAGGGCGAGGTCTTGACCCCGTAAACCCCGTCTTCGGCCAGCACGCCCAGGTAGTTGATAAAGTCGCCGGCGCCTTGCGGGAACTCCACCAGCTGTTGCGCCGGCTGTACCGCAAGCCCTGCGGCCAGGTCGCGAAACAGCTTGCGCAGGATGTGAGGCACATCGATTTGCGCAAGTAATTCGTGGGCCTGGGCCTGGTTGATCACGTGAGGCGTGCTGGGCATGGCTATCTCCGCGGATAAACTGATTTGTCCATTATGGACTTATAATTCTGTTGAGCAATATCCGCCTGCAAAAAAGCAAGCGCACCGTAGCGGCAGGTACACGCCCATGCCTTTAATGAGCGCCTGGCCGGCCGAGGGGTGGTTGGCCCGCTGATTCATGCGAAAGGGTGTTATGGATATTTTGAGTAAGGAATGTATTGCCAGCGTCACGCTGTTTGATTTGAAGGTCTCAGAGGGCGAGCTGATGGTGTTTGCCGATTGCATGAGAATTGTGATGGAGCACTGCACCGATTCCCAGGTTGCCGACATGACGGTGTGTGAATCGAAGGAAGAGCTTGCGTACTTTCTTTTAGGGGTGACGGATGTACTGAAGGCGATGCAGAGGCAGGAATATTTGCCTGATCGGTTTAAATCCTAGCGGGTGTGTGGGCGGCCAATACCCGAGTGAAGTTTAAGGTGGACTCATGTGGGAGCAGGCAAGCCAGCTCCCACAGTTTTACTGAATTCAGGCAGGCGATTTGGTGGGGTTCAGGCACTCGATGGAGCGGTCTACGGTTGTCTTGGCCATTTCCAGCAAATGCCACACCGCCAGAATCTTCGCCCGCTCGGGGCTGGGCAGTCGCTCACTGCAATTGAGTGTTGTGGCCGAAGCGCTGTCGAGCAAGCTGGAAGTGTAGAGCAGGGCGTCTTCGAAGCTCAGGTCTTCGATTTGAACGCCTTGGGCTGGCAGGTAATGGTCGATGGCGCGGTTGAAGGCGGCGCGGTCTTTAGTGGCGTTGTGGGGTGGATCGGGGACGACTTTTTTCATGGTGTAACTCCACATGATTGGAGCTGACATCCGTCGCGACTAAACGAGGGTGGCGGCTGTACGCAGGTTAGTCGACCGGCCACATGGAAAACCGGCGCACCCGGAGGTGCCCTACGCACAGCCACCATAAAACTTCACGGAGGACCATGCGCCATATGAGACCCGAGCGACTAAACCCGATCACTGATAAGCAGTGACGGACCGCAGACTAGCCATCGATTCGAGCAGGCACAAGGCGGCAGGAATTGTCTAGGAAACGTCCTGCAATTTAAAGAGACACGCCCTGCTGGCCCTTCAAAAACCATGACTGAATGCCACTAACCCGCCCATCAACGGTGGTGGTGAATAGCTTTTTGTAGGTGCTTTTCCCCTGCGACGTAGGCAGCTTCTGAAATATCACTCAGCCTACCCAGGCTTGTGTGCGGGGCGTATCCGCTTGCTTATATTCCGACGCCAACTTCATTGCATCCAGGGATGTGAGGCATGGCGCAGGGCTATATCAACGACCGCACCACGGACTACAACGGCTTGAAATCCCGGTTGATGGGCAGTGCCCCGAGTCGGCAGCGTTCCGACCATTTCGACGTGCTGAACAGGCACCTGCGGCCTGGGCTGGTGATGCCTGGGCAGTTGGTGATTGTTCCCGATCCCTACAGCGTGACCTGTTCGATGGAAGAGGCCTGGCTGGTACGCCGGGCCGAGGCAATTCGTCGGGAGTTGGACGCTGGCGCCGGACCCCAAGTCGTCAATAACTATGACCTGCTACAGAGTTTTTTGGGGTACGGCTCGTTGGGCGTGGGCAGCGCGACGTCAGCGTGGGCCCGGCATCTGGATGAAGTGGCGCAGACCCTGGAGGCGATTGAACAGCTGCATCAGCGCCTGAAAAACACTGGTTTGGACCGTGAGGCGTTTCTTCGCCAGCGTAAGGCGTTGTTCGGGCTGCTGGACGCCCAGCTGCAAGGTGCGGCGCGATTTGGCACCGGGTTGCAGGGCAATCAGGCGCTGAAGAAGGTGTTGGGGATTTCTACCAAAAGCTATCTGCAAAAGGGCGAGATCGCCGGGTATGCGCAGCGGATGCGGGATATTGTGCAAACGTCGAAATGGTTGGGCAAGGGCGCGTATGTGGGATTGGCACTGGACGTGGGCGTGGCAGGGCTGGAAATCAAGGAGGCGTGTGTGGCGGGGCGGGAGGCGCAGTGTCGGCGGGCGAAATATGTGGAGACGGGGAAATTGATGGGAGGGGTGGCGGGGGCTTATGGCGCAGGGAAGCTGGGTGCAACATTAGCCCGTAGCGGCTGTAGGGTTCTTTTGGGCATAGCGGCTAAAGGTAACGGTGCGCTGGCCTGCGCAGTGATCGGCGGCGCTGCGGGCGGGTATGCGGGAGGAAACGTATTCGGCACTGGCGGTGCGTTTCTGGGCGGGAAGATCGAAGAGATCGACGGTGATTTGATCTTTCAACCAGAGGGCGCTTAAGCATGGATTTTCAACTCATCCTGGCAATCTTTTTATTTGCAGGGGCGTTTGTTGGCGCGGGACTCACTTTATATGCTGAGTGCACAAAGCTCGAAGCCCTGGAAAGCTACTTCAGCGAGAACAAGGTGGTCTGCGACAACAAACGCTTTTGGGGCAGAAATAAACACATCGACAGGTTTCATCGCATGCTCGTGATCAATGGCCTGTTGGCAATGCCTAAATTTCACATTAAAAGAGGGGAGGTAACCGAGGCTGAACTGGCGTCCGTGCCCTTGTCCCTAAAGCGTTGGGCGTTGTGGCCGTATCGTTTTGGAATGGTATGGTTTGCCGGCTGTATGCTTTGGTCCATTTTGTATGGCTGGTAGCCCGGGACGCACCACGTTTCTGGCGGCATTCTCACGGGTGCTTGACACTGGCGTCGCGGCTAAAGAAAACGGTGCGCTGGCCTGCGCAGTGATAGGCAACGTATTCGGCACTGGCGGTGCGTTTCTGGGCGGGAAGATCGAAGAGATCGACGGTGATTTGATCTTTCAACCAGAGGGGGCTTAAGCATGGATTTTCAACTCATCCTTGCAATTTTTATGTGTGCAGGTGTGTTCGTGTTCTCGGGGCTCACTCTATACGCTGAGTACACAAAGCTCGAAGCCCTGGAAAGCTACTTCAGCGAGAACAAGGTGATCTGCGACAACAAACGCTTTTGGGGCAGAAATAAGCACATCGACAGGTTTCATCGCATGCTCCTGATCACTGAACTGTTGGGGATGCCTAAATTTCATATCAACAGAGGGGAAGTAACCGAGGCTGAACTGGCGGCCGTTCCTTTGTCCCTCAAACGCTGGGCGTTGTGGCCGTATTATTTTGGGATGATAGTGGCTGCCAGCGGTGTCCTCTGGACCCTTTTGTACGGTTGGTAGGCCCGGGGGCACACCGCGCCCCGGGCTGCATTCCCACGCGGGAGCGTGGGAGCCCTCTCTCAGCGCATATGCAAAATAATCGGGCTGCTGCTCGCCGGGTCCGTATGCCCGCGCAGCGTGTTCACCGCCGCGGCATCGACTGCGCCTCCATTGTTGCCCCACGTACCCCGCACGTAAGTCAGCACCTGCGCGATTTCCTCATCCGACAGCTGCTCCCTGAACGCCGGCATCCGGTAAGCATCCGGCACACCGGCGGTCACGATCCGTTGTGAGCCATTGAGCGTGATGTTGATCGCCGAGGCATTTTCCTTGGCCAGTGCCGAGGTGGCGCCCGCCAGCGGTGGCATCCACTCCGGCTGGCCCTTGCCGTCCAGGCCGTGGCAGGACGCGCAGCGGGTCGCGTAGGTATGGGCACCCGGTACGTCCGCAACCGCGTTGACCGCCTGATACTGCCACGGCGAACCGTCGCGCTGCGGGTCGCCGGGCAAGGATTTGAGGTAGCGGGCGATGGCGTTCAAATCCTCATCGCTCATGAACTGCGTCGAGTTGTTGAACGCTTCGGTCATCGAGCCATACACCACCGCGTGCTGGTTACGCCCGGTCTTGAGGAACCGCACGATCTCGTCCTCACTCCAGCGGCCCAGCCCGGTGTTGTGGTCCTGGCGCAGGCTCGGTGCATACCAGCCATCGAGCAGGCCGCCGGCCAGGTAGGGCGCGCCGGACTCGTCCAGTGCTTTCTCGTTAAAGGCCAGGCCGCGCGGCGTGTGGCAACTGCCGCAGTGCCCAGGGCCTTGGACGATGTAGGCGCCACGGTTCCACAGCGCGTCCTGGGCGGGTTTGGCCGCGTAGGTGGCGTTGGGTGCGAACACGCCGTTCCACAGGGCGATGGGCCAGCGCATGTTAAGCGGCCAGGGAATGCCGCTTTCGATGTTGGGCTGATTGGCCGGCTCCACGCCTTGCATGAAAAACGCGTACAGCGCACGCATGTCGTCATCGCTGAGCTTGGCGTAAGACGGGTAGGGCATGGCCGGGTAAAGCCTGCGCCCACCCGGCGCGACGCCGTGGCGCACTGCGCGGTCGAAGTCGGCCGGCGTGTAGGCGCCAATGCCGGTGTTGCGGTCAGGCGTGATGTTGGTGGCGTGAATCGCGCCCAGCGGCGTGGCCATCTCCAGGCCGCCAGCGAACGGCGCCTTGCCCGGCAAACTGTGGCAGGCCACGCAGTCGCTGACGCGGGCGACGTACTCGCCGCGGCTGACCAGTGTCGGGTCGGCTTTGGCGGCAGGTTGTTGATCAAAAGGCGAGGCGGGCTCGCGGGTCACGTACCAGGCCAGTACGCCTGCGGCGACCGCGCCGGCCAGCACCAGCCAGCCTGCGGTTCTAGCCAATCGTTGGTTGTTCATGCGCGTTCCTTGTCGGTCAGGCGAAAGTGTATCGGCTCAAAGGCAGGCTACGAATGCGCTGGCCGGTCAGGTGCGCGACTGCATTGGCAACAGCCGGCGCCACTGCAGGTAACGGCGGTTCGCCGATGCCACCCATTTTTTCACCACTCTCGACGATCTTGACGTGCACCTGCGCCATCCGCGACATAGGCAGGATCGGGTACAGGTCGTAGTTGCGCGCCCGTGGTTTGCCGTCCACGTACACCGCTTCCTCCAGCAAGGTTTGCGACAAGCCCAGGGCCACCGCGCCATTCACTTGTGCTTCAACAATCGCCGGGTTGACGATGCTGCCCGGGTCGATGGCTTCCCAGATGTGGTGCACCTTGACCTGACCGTTTTCGATCGACACCTCGGCGACCACCGCAGCGTGGGAGCCGAACGGTGAGGCCATGGCCACGCCACGCGCGCGGCGGCTGCCGTCTTCTGCGGTGTAGGGGCCGCGCTTCCAGCCGCCGGACAACTCGCCCACCGCCTGCAGCAGCGTGGTCAGCCGCGGGTTATCGCGCAGCAAATGCAGACGCAGCTCGTAGGGGTCTTGGCCGCCTTTGTCGGCCAGCTCATCGAGGAAGGCTTCATAGAAGAAGTCATTCAGCGAATTGCCCACCGAGCGCCAGTAGCCGAGCATGGTCGGACCTTTGACGTAGATCTGCGCGATGCGTTTGTTGGGGATCGCGTAGCTTTTGCCCGACAGCCCTTCGAGGGCCGTGGGGTCGATTTTGTCGCCCTGTTTACCGGCGATGGCTTCGCTGGGGCCTTCGGTGGCACTCACCGCTTCAATGGCTACCGGCAACCCTTGCGCGTCCAGCGCGGCGCGGAACTTGACCACGGCGACCGGGCGCAGCACATCGCGCAGGAACTCCTCTTCACGGCTCCAGATCAGCTTGACCGGGCGACCGACTGCCTTGGCCAGCGCGATAGCTTGCGGGTAAGGGTTGGCGGAGTCATACAAAAAGTGCCGGCCGAAAAAACCGCCCAGCAGCGGTGAATGCAGGGTGATCTTCGCCGGGTCGAGGCCGGTGCGTTTGGCGATATCGGCGCGGAACATATCCGGCGCCTGGTTCGGCAGCCACACCTCCAGCGTGCCGTCGGGGTTGAAGCGTGCCAGGGCAGAAGGCGGCTCCAGCTGGGCGTGGTTAACGTACTGGTTATGGTAGGTGGCTTCGACTTTGGTTTTGGCGTTGGCCAGCGCGCCGGCTACATCGCCTTCATTTTCATCGTCGCGGGTGGGGCCTTGCTGGGCGGCGAGGAAGTCACGGTACTTGTCGCTGGAAAAATCCGCCGGCATCGCGCGTACGGTCGAATCTGCAGCGGCTTCCAGCCATTCCACCTGGATCGCCTCCACCGCGCGCTTGGCGTGCCACCAGCGCTCGGCCACCACGGCCACGGCGCCGGGCAGTTGATGCACCGAGTGCACGCCCTTCATGGCTTCGACCTGTGCCTGATTGCGCAGGCTGCCCACGGTCATGCCCAGGCGTGGCGCGTGCTGGACGGCGGCGTGGAGCATGCCGTCAACTTTCAAGTCGATGCTGTATTGCGCCTTGCCGGTGGATTTGTCGTAGGCATCCAGGCGTTTGACCGGCTTGCCGATCCAGCGGAATTGGCTCGGGTCGCGCAGGGTGATGGTGGCCGGGTCGGGCACCGGCATGTCCAGGGCGCGCCCGGCCAGCTCACCGTAGCCCAGCGAGCGGCCGGAGGCGGCATGCACCACGCGGCCGGGTGTTGTGGTCAGTTGCGCGACCGGCACACCAAGCTGCTCGGCGCCGGCCTGCAGCAGCATCGCGCGGGCCAGGGCGCCGAGGCGGCGCATGGTCGGGTAACTCATGCGCACCGACATGCTGCCGCCGGTGATGCGCATGCCGTTTTCCATCACCACATACGCATCGCCGGGCGGCGCGGCCTCGACGAGGAAGGTGGCGGGGTCGGCGTCCAGCTCTTCACCGACAATCTGCGCCATGGCGGTGTGAGTGCCCTGGCCGCCTTCCATGAAGGGGCTGAGCAAACGCACGGTGCCATCAGGGCGAATCTCTAAAAACGCCGGCACCTGGGTGCCGCGTTCTGCCGCGTCGGGCGTGGCGGCGTAGGCCCTGGGCGTGCCCAGCGGCAGGCCGAAGCCAATGACCAGCGCGCCCACGGCGGTGCTGGCCAGGAAGCGGCGCCGGGACAGGTTGATCGGTTCGCCCAATGGCGTGTCGAGGAGGGCGTTGCGCGTGTTCATCAGGCGCTCTCCTGCCGGGCGGGCTGAACGGCCAGGTCATGCACCGCTGTGCGAATGGCGTTATAGGTGCCGCAGCGGCACAGGTTGATCATCGCCGCCTCGATCTGCGCATCGCTGGGCGCCGGGGTGTGCTTGAGCAGCGCAGTGGCGGCCATCACTTGCCCGGACTGGCAGTAACCGCATTGCGCCACCTGATGCTCGACCCAGGCCGCGACCACGCGCTTGCCCACGTCATCGGCTTCGATCGCCTCGATGGTGGTGACCTCGTGGCCAACCACACCCGCCACTGGCGTGACGCACGAGCGCACCACGTTGCCGTCCACCAGCACCGAGCAGGCGCCGCACTGGGCCAGGCCGCAGCCGTATTTGGTGCCGGTCAGCCCCAGGTCATCACGGATCACCCAGAGCAGCGGCGTATCGGCGTCGGCATCGACCTCGTAGGATTTCTGGTTGATACGTAATTGCATGGTTCACCTGCTGATCATCGGTTGGTGTGGCTTTTTTTATAAGTTGCCCATCGTTGCACTCTAGACCACGGCGCAACAGCTATCGATCCAGTCATCGACAACTCGGAGGATCAGGCAAGAATTCGACAGGATTGCACCACTGTGCATGCTTTTAGCCTGTAGGCCTTTGCTGATCCAGGCCGGTGCGCCGCACTTTTTTTCATTCTTCTGATCTATCCCTGTCACGACCGCGCTCATTCTGCGCGTGGACAGCAGCCAGACCCGGTGCCGATGGATCGAACGTCAATTGCTTTTATCACCCGCTGGCCGCTGCTGATCGCAGCGGTGTTTATGCTCTGTGCCACCGGCTGCAGCCAGCAACAGGGCCGCGATATCGCCAGGCAGTTGCGCGATGGCAAGCCCGATGAGTTTTTTCAGACCAGCGTCGACCGCATGGCAACCTTGAGCATGCGCGACAACCTGCAAAGCCTGTACGTGCTGATGAACAAGCTCTACCTGCGCAACCCCAACCAGTGGCGCCAATCGGGTTATACCGATGCCGTGAGTGCCGCACGGGAAATTCGCCGCGCCATCGAGAACCGGCAACCGCTGCCTGCCCTGGGGGACCGTCGGGACCTGGTGGCATTGAGCTATTCGCTGAGCCCGGAGTTTCGCGGCGACCGGGTCGGGGCGTTTATCTATGCCATCGGCAGCATGCTGGTGACTGCACACGGTGGGCGCACGCAGTTTTATGTCACCGACTCGATCAACCCGCAATTTGTCAGCAATGCCGCGCGCAATATCGAGAAAGCCACCTGGCTGCTCAGCCAGCGTCAGGACGCCAATGGCGTGTTGCTGCTGTTCTCCAATGAAATCTCGGAGGAGGGCAGCAACCTCAGTTTCGCCGTTGAGTTCGGCAAAGTGGTTGCGCGCCTCGACCTGCTTGCCCAAATGCTTGACGAGCGTTACCGGCGCGTTGCACTCAATTACGCGCAGAGCTTGCTGCTGATGAATTTTTTGCCCGTGCAGTGATGCGGGGACCGATCATGCGGTGCGGCATTTCCCTTTCATATGTGGGAAACGGCCTATCTTGCCCCCCTTTGCTTGAAACATACCCACGGTCGGCAATAGCCTCGGACTTTTCTTAACGATGAGTGCCTACCTTGGGAAAGCGCAAAACGGTTTGGCCTACTGATCGCGAAGTCCGCCTGCGATTTATCCTGTTTGCCGTGATCGACGTGGCAAGTGCTCAAGGCGTCCCCGCTGACGTGCTATTGCCCGCCCACAAACTGCTGCGCGACGCGCCGACAGAGGCGCAGTTGCGTGACGCGCTCGCGAATGTTCTGGCGTGTGACGAAATGCTTGGGTTCAGATTTGCGCAGGGCACGGAGGCGGATGATTTGCTGCGCTCGCTGGCGTCGACGGCCGATGAGACCCCAGCAGGGTTTATTTGAAGCGGGTTAGATCGTTTATTTCCTTACGATTGGTCTCAAGAGCCTAATCGCATATCTACAGCGACGTTTATCTGTCTATACAAGAGGTCAACGACGTTGCGGCGTCGCTTGCTCTGTTATCACAGCGTGCGCAGCTGTTGCGCTCAACGAAGCATGTCCCCGAACAGCCAATTCTGCTGCTCTGCCGCCGTCTTGCGCCGCTGCCCTGGGTCTCTAGAATCGGCGCCAGAACTTAGCCATTTCCTGTCGATTACGGAGTTTCGAACATGATGAATGCAATGCAGATGCCGATGAACACCTCCATGCCAATGATGCCGATGATGATGGGCATGCCGATGATGATGGGCATGCCGATGATGATGGCCACCATGCAGTGCGAAATGGCCGGCGACGCCATGATGTGCACCATGAAGCCCGCAGCCGGTATGGACATGGCTCAGTTCAAGACTAACGCCGAAATGATGGCGATGATGATGAACTGCGGCATGCCGATGATGATGCAGTGCGCCAACCTGTCGATGATGTGCCTGTCGGCCGACGCCATGAAGATGAACATGGAAATGCCGAACATGATGCCGATGATGGCCATGGGCATGTCGATGCCGATGATGAAGTGCATGATGGAATGCACCCTGATGGGCGACAGCCTGCAGTGCAAAATGATGCCGATGCCGGGCATGAGCATGGCCATGATGGAAAACTGCTGCATGCTGATGAACAAGCTGATGAATGACTGCGCCATGCCGATGATGATGAGCTGCAATGGCATGCCGATGATGTGCTGCACCTGCTGATAGCACCCGCAGAATAAAAAACGCCCCGATGAATCGGGGCGTTTTGCATTCAGTCCAGGCGTTCCGGGTAGGTGATCACCAAAAACGCCACCGCCTCGCTGTCCGCCGGGTTGCGGTAGCGGTGGGGCTGGTCGGCGTAGAACAGGATCGAATCGCCGGTGGAGAGCAGGTAGCGTTCGTCGTTGACGCTGACTTCCAGCACGCCCTGAGCCACCACCAGGTTTTCCTGGATGCCCGGGCCATGGCCTTCCGAGACTTCCTCGCCGAGGGCGCGCAGGCGGATCTCGTAGAATTCGGACTGGCGGGCCGTGTCGTAGGGGAACAACGCGCGGCTGACAAACGCACCATCGGCGCTCACCAGGCGTTTGCTCTGCTGCGCCGGCAACACCTCGACGCCTTCAAAAGCGCGGTCTTCCAGAAAGGCCGCCACTGACACCTTCAACCCCTTGGCAATTTTGCACAGCACCTTGATCGACGGCACGCTGCGGCCCGACTCGATCTGCGCCAGCATTGCCCGGCTGACGCCGCAGGCGCGCGCCAGGCCGTCCAGCGACAGGTGGCGTTTGCTGCGCAGGCGCTGCAGGTTCTGCGCGACACACAGGCTGGTGTCGTCGTCATCGGTGCCAGGTTTTGGAAGCGGTTCGGGTGACTCGGCAAGTACCTGCAGAAAATTCATCGGCCTTACGCCCGGCGCGTATCACTGGAGGGCGCCGCCTGGGCGGTCAACACAGCAAGCCCGGCGCGTGCCGCGTACATCGCCCACATCAGCTCGGCCGCTGCACGTGCCTGGCGGCGCTTACGGTGGAGGGTGAAGTCGATGACGGTGGCAGATGTTTGCATGGGCGCGATCTCTTGGGGCCTGGTGATTCACGTAGGTGACTCAGTGGCTCCACAGTACTGCGTGGCGGTTATTTCCTTAAATACTGAGTTTGCATGTGTTAATTCGATTTTGGACTTAACCAACACGGGCCGTCCGAAGCTGTTGTGGGAAGGGTCTGGTCCGTTAATAAGGCGTGACTTGGTAAGCCTGCGTGGCTTCCCACCCCTGTTCGCGTGCTCGGCCCAGGCCTGTCTCGCCCCCAAATTCCAAGGATCTGCCCATGCTGTTGCGCCAACCTCCGCTCCTTTTTGCCGCCTTGACCCTCAGTTCACTGGTGCAGGCCGAAGACCTGCAACTGGCACCGATCGAGGTCACCAGCAGCGAGGTCAGCGCAGGCGAAGTAGCCCAGGCGCAACTCAAAAGCGTGCCCGGTGGCACCAACTACATCGACATGAGCAGCGTGCAGCAGGGCCGGGTCAGCACCAATGAAGACGTGTTCAAGTACCAGGCCGGGGTGTACGCCAAGGCGGCCAACAATGAAGGCGTGAAGCTTTCGATACGCGGTTCGGGCTTGAACCGCAGCCCCGGTTCGCACGCCTCTGGCCTGTATGAAATGTTCGACGGTTTGCCGCTGACCGGCCCAGGCGGCACACCCTACGAACTCAAGGACCCACTGTGGCAAAGCCGCGTCGAAGTGCTGCGCGGCGCCAATGGCTTTGACCAGGGCGCGCTGGCTTTGGGCGGGTCGGTGAATTACGTCACCCGCACGGGTTACGACGCACCCAAACTGCAGGTGCGTTATGAAGCAGGCAGTCGCGGTTATGCCCAGCGCGAGATCAGCTCCGGCCAGGTGCTGGGCGATGCCGACTATTACATCAGCCTCACCGACTCCGAATCCGATGGCTACCAGCACCAGAGCGCCGGTACCGGCAAGGGCATCGCCGCCAACTTCGGCTACCGTTTCAATCCGGACCTGGAAACGCGCTTCTATTTTCGCTACCGCGAAACCACCAACGAAACCCCCGGCAAGCTAACGCGTGAGCAGATCAGCCACGATCCGACGGCCGCCAACAGCCTCAACGCCGCCCGCGATTCCAAGCGTTTGCAGCCCGGTTCGACCTGGATCGCCAACAAGACCACCTTGCAATTGGATGACAATTCCCGCGTCGAGGTCGGGCTGGCCTATCACGACTATCCGATGGACTTGCGCGAGGGCACCAATCGCCTGAAAGTCGCCTACACAGACGTCAGTGGCACGCTCAATTACATCCGCCAGGACCTGCTGTTCGGCCACGACAGCAAGACCACGGTAGGGCTGCGCAGCACCCAGGCGATGCCGAATAACGGTGCCTCGGAATACGTGCGCACGCCTGCCGGTAATACGGCTATTTACGCGCCCGGCACCAAGACCCGCGACTACAGCTATCTCGGCGCTGACACCGTGCTGCATGTCGGCAACGACTTGGAACTGGTTCCGGACCTATGGCTGACCACCGGCCTGGCCGCGATCTACACCCGCCGCGAAACCCAAGTCACTTATCCAGAAGGTCAGGCGCCGTTGAGCCAGCACGACTGGGATTACGCCCCGCGTATCGGCCTGCGCTATGACTTCAACGCGCAATTGCAGGTGTATGGCAACCTGAGTCGCTCGGTCGAGCCACCGCACGCGTGGTCGATGATCTGGGGTTCCAATAAATACTTTCCCACCGGCAGCGGCCCGGCCACCGGCTTGCAGCGTGAAGGCGTGAGCCTGCGCAATCAGACCGCTACCACTGTGGAAGTCGGCGGCCGTGGCGAACAGTGGTTCGGCCAGTGGGACCTGGCGCTGTACCGCTCAGAAGTGCGCCACGAACTGCTTACCGTCGAAACGCAGGCGCAAACCGCCACCACCAACGCGATTGTCGCCGAAGCCAACGCCAGCCCCACCGTGCACCAGGGTGTGGAACTGAGCCTGCTCAGCCCGCTGTGGGACGGCGGCGGCAATGGCCAACTGGCCTTGCGCCAGGCCTACACGTTCAGCGACTTCCACTACCGCGACGACGACCGCTTCGGCGACAACACCCTGCCGGGCATCCCCAAGCATTACTACCAGGCGCAACTGCGCTACAGCCACCCGACGGGGTTCTACACCAGCCTCAACACCGAGCATTCCTCGCGCGTGGCGGTGGACTACGCCAATTCCTACTACGCGGCGGCCTACACCACCCTCGGCGCCACCTTCGGCTACGACGCGCCCCAGCAGGACTGGCAAGCCTGGGTCGATGTGCGCAACCTCACCAACCGGCGCTACGCCAATACGGTCACGCCGGGCTATGACGACAAGGGCCTGGACGTGGCGCGGTCCACACCGGCAGACGGGCGAGGCATTTATACCGGCGTGTCGTGGAGTTGGCGTTAAGCAACACTTGCATGACGAGGGGGCTCACTGTGAAACGCGGGCTTCCTGTGGCGAGCGGGCTTGCCCCGCGTTGGGCTGCGCAGCAGCCCCAAAACCAGCTACCGCGTTCTACCTGCCAAAACGCGGTGGGCCTACTGGGGCCGCTGCGCGCCCCAACGCGGGGCAAGCCCACTCGCCACAGGAAGCCACTCGCCACAAGAAGCCTGCCCACCACAGGAAGCCCATTCGCCACAACTACCAGCCTGTAAAGCCCGAAACGCCGCAGACCTGAGCCCCCTTGCCCTCATACCGTTTTGCTGGCATTGTTCGCGCAATTGGTAATATTTCCCATTTGAGAAGTTTTTGCGCATGCATGACATTCCGGCCGCGCCGGGCGATGGCGCCCGTCAGCAGACCCTCACGGCAATGTACCGCGAGCACCACGGCTGGTTGCACGGCTGGCTGCGCAAAAAACTCGGCTGTTCGCAGCACGCCGCCGACCTGGCCCACGACGCATTCATCCGCGTCCTGATGCTGGCCGACCCCCACAACATCAAGGAACCGCGGGCTTTTCTGACCACCACCGCCGGGCGTTTGCTGATTGACGGCGCGCGGCGCCGACGCATCGAAAAGGCCTACATGCAAGCCCTGGTGATTGAGTGCGAAGACGTCGGCATGCCTGATCCGGCGGCAATCCACGTGGCGTTGCAGGCCCTGGAGCGCATCGCCGAGATGCTCGCCGGCTTGCCCGCCAAGACCCGCGAAGCCTTTCTGTTAAGCCGCCTCGACGGGCTGACGTACAGCGAAATCGCGTGCTGCCTGGACGTGTCGCCCAGTACCGTCAAAAACTACATTTCCACGGCGCTGGTGCATTGCTACCACAGCCTGCACGCGGCGGACCCGCTGTCGTGAGCACCGAACACATCATCCAGCAAGCGGCGAACTGGCTGACACGCCTGCACGACGAAGACGTCAGCGACGCCGACCGCCAGGCCTTCAACATCTGGTGCCAGGCCGACCCGCGCCATGCTGTCGCCATCGAACGCATGCGTGCGCTGTGGGGCAATTTCGACGCCGTGCCCGCGCGCCCGGCGCGCATCGCCCTTAACCGTGCCTTCGCCCCACGACGCTCGCGGGGCGCACAGGTGCTGGGTTTACTCGGCGTATTGCTCTGCGGCTGGGTCGGTCTGGAGCGCGCGCCAGTGTGGATGGCCGATCAGCGCACCGGTGTCGGTGAACGCCGTCAGGTCGCGCTCGAAGACGGCAGCCGCTTGCAGCTCAACAGCAACTCGGCCGTGGACGTGAAATTCGACGGCCACCAACGTGTGGTTGAACTGCTGCAAGGCGAGTTGTGGGTCGAGGTGGCCAAGGATGCGCAACGGCCGTTCGTGGTGCGCACCGATCAAGGCACGGCCACCGCCTTGGGCACCCGCTACCTGGTCAAGCGCGCCGCGGACGGCACCACCGTGGTCACGGTGATCGAGTCCAGCGTGGCGGTCAAAGGCGAGGGCGCAGAAGGCGTCAAGGTCGCAGCCGGCCAGCGTACGGTGCTTGACCATGGCCGCGCCCAGTCGCCGCAGGCGATTGGCAACACCGACCCGGACGCCTGGACGCGTGGCCTGCTCAAGGTCAATGACCAGCCCTTGAGCGATGTGCTGCAAACCCTCGCCAGCTACCGCCATGGCCTGGTGCGGTTTGACCCACAGGCCCTGCAAAACCTGCGGGTGTCCGGTGTGTTCAAGCTCGACGACACCGCGGCGGCGCTCGCGGCACTGGCCGATAACCTGCCGATCAAGGTGGAGTACTTCACGGACTTGCTGGTGGTGGTCAAGCCGCGTTAAGTCAAGGTTCATGCTGGCGCAGGCGCTTGTACAGCGTGTTGCGGCTGACGCCCAACTCCCGCGCCAGGTGGGAAATATTGCCGCCAGCGGCCTCCAAGCGTTGCGTGAGGTCGATGCCATCTTCCACACCCTGGCTGGCAGGCAACGGCGCTGGCACGTTCAAATCCACAAAAAAATCATCCGGCAGGTGCTCGGGGCGCACCGGCTGCTCCTCGGCCATGGCCAGCGCTACCTGCAGCACGCTGCTGACCTGGCGCAAATTGCCCGGCCACGGGTGTTGCTCGAACAACGCCAGCACCTCGGCACTCAGCCCGGCCCATTGAGTTGGCTCGCGGTGCTGCTGCCACAACTGCTGGAACAGCGCCTGCTTGTCGGTGCGCTCACGCAACGGCGGCAGCTCCAGGGTCAGGCCGCCGATGCGGTAGTACAAATCCTCGCGAAAGCGCCCGGCCTGCACCCATTCGCGCAGCGCGCGGTTGGTGGCGGAGATGATCCGCAAGTCCACCGGGAACAGCTCGCTGCTGCCCACCGGCTGCACGCAGCGCTCCTGCAACACCCGCAGCAAACGGGCCTGGGTCGGCAGCGGCATATCGCCGATCTCATCCAGAAACAACGTGCCTTTGTCCGCCTTGCGAATCAGGCCGATGCTGCCTTTCTGATTGGCGCCGGTGAAGGCGCCTTTTTCATAGCCAAACAGCTCTGACTCGACCAACTCCGCCGGAATCGCCGCACAGTTCACCGCGATAAACGCCTGCGCGCTGCGCGAGCTGGCCTGGTGCAGGGCTTTGACGAACACCTCTTTGCCGACGCCGGTCTCGCCGTGGATCAGCAGCGGAATGTCTTTTTCCAGCAGACGCTCGGCCTGGCGCACGGCTTTTTCCACACGCGCATCGCCAAAGTGCAGGGTGTTGAGGCTGATCGAGGTCGGCTTCAGCTCGGCAGGCTTGCCCGGCTTGGGCTCACTGAAGACCCGCGCCTGTATCGGCATCTTCTTCGGGCGCTTCAATAAACACTGAAACCGATTGCGGCCCGCCGCCTGCAGCGAGAACGGCAAGCCTTCCGGCTGGTTCAGCAACTCCAGCAACGAGACCTTGAACAAGCTGTCGATCAGCACCCGCGACAAACTGATGCCCAGCAAGTTGTCCGCACGGCGGTTGGCCGACAGCACTGGCCCGCTCTCATCAAAAATCAGCAGGCCGGCCCACTGGCTGTCGAGGTTGTTCAGGCCGGTGTTGAAGGTCAGCTGGAAATGCTCGCCGCGAAACAGGTTGAGGATCAGCCGGTTTTCCACGGTCTGGCTCATCATCTTGACCATGCCCAAGGTGTGGGATGGCGGCAGATAGCTGTCGCTGGACACATCCAGCACCGCGATGATTTCGCGCTGGGCATCAAAGATCGGCGCCGCCGAGCCGGTCATGAAGCGGTTGGCCTTGAGGAAATGTTCGTCGTGCTCGATATGCACTGCCTGGGCACAGGCCAACGCGGTGCCGATCGCATTGGTGCCGCTGCTGCGCTCCCTCCAGCTGGCGCCGGCGCTGAAACCGCGCGCCAGTTTCGGCTCGATAAAGCGCTGGGTGCCCCACGAGGTCAGGACCTGGCCCTGGTTATCGGCCAGCATGATCAGGCAGTTGGAATTGCTCAGGATGTTTTCGTAGTAGGGCAGCACTTCCTGGTGGGTGGTCTGCACCAGTGAATGCTGGCTTTCCAGCAATTGGCTGATGCCCTCGGCGGGCAGTTGGTCGAAGCTGGGCGTGCTCTGGTGATCCAGACCAAACGCGCGGCAGCGGCGCCAGGAATCCTGGATGAGGGTGTCGTGAGCCAGGGGTTCGGCCATGGAGGCGACCTTCTTTTTTATTGTTATTGGGCTTGCACAATCTGGCTGAAGAAACAGGGTCGAAATGTGGGAGCGGGCTTGCCCGCGAATGCGGTGGGTCAGTCAATACAGATGCCGACTGTTCTACCGTCATCGCGGGCAAGCCCACTCCCACCTTTGATTCGCGTCGCCCATCAATTGTTGTTCACAACTGTTCATTGTCAACCCGCCAGTTGTTCAGTTGTTCAGCTCCAATTGTTCACTTCTGTTGATGCCTGAACAGCCAATCTGGCTCATTTCCTTAGGGATCAAGCACCTGCCGCATCTGGCACGAAACTCGCTCTGAGTCGTTGCCAGATTCACTCCAATAATAAAAAAGAGCGTGTCATGTCATTGACCCTGGAACATGTCTCCCGCGTCGTCGAAGGCCAGACCTGGATCGACGACGCCAACCTGCGTTTCGAAGCCGGTTCCTTCAACGTCTTGCTGGGCCGCACCCTGTCCGGCAAGACCAGCCTGATGCGCCTGATGGCCGGCCTGGACAAGCCCGACAGCGGCCGCATCCTGATGAATGGCGTGGACGTCACCCACAAGCCGGTGCGCCTGCGTAACGTGTCGATGGTCTACCAGCAGTTCATCAACTACCCGACCATGACCGTGTTCGAGAACATCGCCTCGCCGCTGCGCCAGGCCGGTGTGTCCAACGAGCTGATCCATAGCAAGGTGCTCGAAACCGCGAAAATGCTGCGCATCGAGAAATTCCTGCAGCGCCATCCGTTGGAGCTGTCCGGTGGCCAGCAGCAACGCACGGCCATGGCCCGCGCGCTGGTCAAAGACGCTGAGTTGATCCTGTTTGATGAACCGCTGGTGAACCTGGACTACAAACTGCGCGAAGAACTGCGTCAGGAAATGCGCGAGCTGTTCAAGGCCCGCCACACCATCGCCCTCTACGCCACCACCGAACCCAATGAAGCCCTCGCCCTTGGCGGCACCACCACGATTCTGCATGAGGGCCGGGTGATCCAGAGCGGCAAGGCTGCCGAGGTGTACCACCAGCCGCAGACCGTGCTGGCCGCCGAATTGTTTTCCGAGCCGCCGATCAACCTGATGCCGGGGCGGATCAGCGGCAATGAAGTCAGCTTCGCCAATTTCGTGCACTTCCCGCTCAACGTCGACCTGCGCCCCATCGGCGAGGGCGAGTTCCGCTTTGGCGTGCGCCCCAGCCATATCAGCCTGGTGCCGAGCAACGACGATGACCTGGAACTGGCCGTGACCGTGGAAGTGGCCGAAATCAGCGGCTCGGAAACCTTCCTGCACGTGCGCAGCGAGCATTTCCTGCTGGTGCTGCACCTGCCGGGCGTGCACGAGTACGACGTCGATGCGCCGATCCGCGTGTATATCCCCACCCATAAACTGTTTGTGTTCGATGGCCAGGGCCGCTTGGTCCAGGCCCCCGGGCGCCGCGTAGCGAGGGTTGCCTGATGGCCGAGATCCATTTGCAGAACCTCGCGCACAGCTACAGCCCTACACCCGCCGGCCCTGAAGACTACGCGATTCGGGAAATGAACCACGTGTGGGAGCAGGGCGGCGCCTACGCCTTGCTCGGGCCGTCCGGGTGCGGCAAGTCGACCTTGCTGAATATCATCTCCGGCCTGCTCAACCCTTCGGAAGGCCAGGTGCTGTTCGACCACAGGGTGGTCAACGAACTCACCCCGGAACGCCGCAACATTGCCCAGGTGTTCCAGTTTCCGGTGGTGTACGACACCATGACGGTGTTCGACAACCTGGCCTTTCCGCTGCGCAACCAAGGCATGCCCGAGGCGAAAATTCACAGCAAGGTGCAGGAAATTGCCGAAGTCCTCGACCTGCAAACCCTGTTGAGCAAAAAGGCGCGCAACCTCACCGCCGATGAAAAGCAGAAAGTCTCCATGGGCCGTGGCCTGGTGCGTGATGACGTGTCGGCAATCCTGTTCGACGAGCCGCTGACGGTGATCGATCCGCACCTGAAGTGGAAACTGCGACGCAAGCTCAAGCAGATCCACGAGCAGTTCAATATCACCATGGTCTACGTGACCCACGACCAGCTTGAAGCCTCGACCTTTGCCGACAAGATCGCGGTGATGTACGGCGGGCAGATCGTGCAGTTCGGCACGCCGCGCGAGTTGTTTGAGCGGCCGAGCCACACATTTGTCGGCTATTTCATTGGCAGCCCCGGCATGAACCTGATTGAAGTGCAGGCCGAGGCGGGCGGGGTGCGGTTTGCCGGCACGCTGCTGCCGTTGCCCGAGGCGATGCAGCAGCGCATCCGCGACACCGACTACAAAAAACTGCAGGTGGGCATCCGCCCGGAATTTATCCACGTGTGGGACGAGTACAACCCTGACGCGCTGCAGGCCGATGTCACCCATGTCGAAGACCTTGGCACTTACAAGATCATGACCCTCAACCTCGACGGCGCGCCGTTGAAAATACGCCTGGCCGAAGACAAACCGGTCCCTCAGGGCAGTGCCTCGATCAGCTTCCCGGCGCAGTGGCTGATGGTCTACGCCGATGACTACCTGCTGGAGGTGCAGCCATGAACAAGGTGCAGAACAACAAGGCCTGGTGGCTGGTGTTGCCGGTGTTTCTGTTGGTGGCGTTCAGTGCGGTGATCCCGATGATGACCGTGGTCAACTACTCGGTGCAGGACATCTTCGACCAGTCCAGCCGCTACTTTGTCGGCGCCGACTGGTACAAGCAGGTGCTGCTCGACCCGCGTTTGCATGACTCCTTGCTGCGCCAGTTCATCTACTCGGCTTGCGTGCTGCTGATTGAAATCCCGCTGGGTATCGCCATTGCCCTGACCATGCCGACCAAGGGCCGCTGGTCTTCGCTGGTGCTGATCATTCTGGCGATTCCGCTGCTGATTCCGTGGAACGTGGTGGGCACCATCTGGCAGATCTTCGGCCGTGCCGACATCGGTTTGCTCGGTTCAACCCTCAACGCCATGGGCATCAACTACAACTACGCGGCCAACACCATGGACGCCTGGGTCACGGTGCTGGTGATGGACGTGTGGCACTGGACTTCACTGGTGGCGTTGCTGTGTTACTCGGGGCTGCGCGCGATCCCGGACGTGTACTACCAGGCCGCGCGAATAGACCGCGCATCGGCCTGGGCGGTGTTCCGGCATATCCAGTTGCCGAAGATGAAAAGCGTGCTGCTGATCGCGGTGATGCTGCGGTTCATGGACAGCTTCATGATCTACACCGAGCCCTTCGTCCTCACGGGCGGCGGCCCGGGGAATGCCACCACCTTTCTCAGTCAGACCCTGACCCAGATGGCTGTCGGCCAATTCGACCTGGGCCCGGCGGCGGCGTTCTCGCTGGTGTACTTCCTGATCATCCTGCTGGTGTCCTGGCTGTTCTACACCGCCATGACCCACTCCGACGCCAACCGCTGAGGCCGCCAACATGAGCAAACGCAAGGTCATACCGCTGCTGGTCTACATTCTGTTCTTGCTGGTGCCGATCTACTGGCTGCTGAACATGTCCTTCAAGAGCAACACCGAAATCCTCGGCGGGCTGACCCTGTTTCCGCAGGCTTTCACCCTGGCCAACTACAAGGTGATCTTCACCGACCCGAGCTGGTACACCGGCTATATCAACTCACTGTATTACGTGAGCCTGAACACGGTGATTTCCCTGAGTGTGGCGCTGCCGGCGGCCTACGCCTTCTCACGCTACCGTTTCCTGGGCGACAAGCACCTGTTCTTCTGGCTGCTGACCAACCGCATGGCACCGCCGGCGGTGTTTTTGCTGCCGTTTTTCCAGCTGTATTCGTCCATCGGCCTGTTCGACACACACATCGCAGTGGCCCTGGCGCATTGCCTGTTCAATGTGCCGTTGGCGGTGTGGATTCTGGAAGGCTTCATGTCCGGCGTGCCCAAGGAAATCGACGAAACCGCCTACATCGACGGCTATAGCTTTCCCAAGTTTTTCGTGAAGATTTTTATCCCGCTGATCGGCTCCGGCATCGGGGTAACCGCGTTTTTCTGCTTCATGTTTTCCTGGGTCGAGCTGTTGCTGGCGCGCACGCTGACCTCGGTCAACGCCAAGCCCATCGCGGCGGTGATGACCCGCACGGTCTCGGCCTCGGGTATCGACTGGGGCGTGCTGGCGGCGGCGGGGGTGTTGACCATCCTGCCTGGCATGCTGGTGATCTGGTTTGTTCGCAACCACGTGGCCAAGGGCTTTGCCCTGGGCCGGGTCTGAGGAGTTGATGATGGAATGGATGGCCTGGACCACTCCCACCGCGTTGTTCTTTGCGGCCATCGGCGTGCTGCTGGTGGGCATGACCACCTGGGAACTGCGCTCGCCGAGCATCCCTCGGCGCGGCTTTTTACCGATCAGCACCACCCGTGGTGATCGCCTGTTTATCGGTCTTCTCGGCAGCGCCTACCTGCATTTACTGGTTATCGGCGTTACCGACTGGAGCATCTGGGTGGCGTCCGCGCTGTCCCTGGTATGGCTGTTGAGTGTGATGCGTTGGGGCTAGTGCCCTTGTGAATAAACCACCAGGAGGTCTCTATGTTGAATAAAAACAATAAGCTGCGACATAGCATTTCATTGGCCGGCGTACTGGCCCTCAGCGGTTTGAGCGCCACGGCCTGGGCCGATGCGTACGAAGACGCGGCGAAAAAATGGATCGGCAGCGAGTTCAAACCGTCCACCCTCACCCAAGACCAGCAGCTCGAAGAGTTGAAGTGGTTTATCAAGGCGGCAGAACCGTTTCGTGGGATGAAGATCAACGTGGTGTCGGAAACCCTCACCACCCACGAGTACGAATCCAAGGTGCTGGCCAAGGCCTTCAGCGAAATCACCGGCATCAAGCTGACCCACGACCTGCTGCAGGAAGGCGACGTGGTGGAAAAGCTGCAAACCCAGATGCAGTCCGACAAGAACATCTATGACGGCTGGGTCAACGATTCCGACTTGATCGGCACGCACTTTCGCTATGGCAAGACCGAGTCGATCACCGACCTGATGGCCAACGAAGGCAAGGACTTCACCTCGCCGACCCTGGACATCAAGGACTTTATCGGCCTTTCGTTCACCACCGCGCCGGACGGCAAAGTCTACCAACTGCCCGACCAGCAATTCGCCAACCTCTACTGGTTCCGCGCCGACTGGTTCGAGCGGCCGGAGCTGAAAGTCAAGTTCAAGGAAAAATACGGCTACGACCTCGGCGTGCCGGTGAACTGGTCGGCGTATGAAGACATCGCCAAATTCTTCAGCGAAGACGTCAAGGAAATCGACGGCAAACGTATTTATGGGCACATGGACTACGGCAAAAAAGACCCGTCACTGGGCTGGCGCTTCACCGATGCCTGGTTCTCCATGGCCGGCGGCGGCGACAAGGGCCTGCCCAACGGCTTGCCGGTGGACGAGTGGGGCATTCGCGTGGAGGACTGCCACCCGGTGGGCTCCAGCGTGACCCGCGGCGGCGACACCAACGGCCCGGCCGCGGTGTACGCGACGCAGAAATACGTGGACTGGATGAAAGCCTACGCGCCACCGGAAGCGGCGGGCATGACCTTCTCCGAATCCGGCCCGGTGCCGTCCCAGGGCAACATCGCCCAGCAGATCTTCTGGTACACCGCGTTTACCGCCGACATGACCAAGCCGGGCCTGCCGGTGGTGAATGCCGACGGCACGCCGAAATGGCGCATGGCGCCATCGCCGGTCGGGCCTTATTGGGAAAAGGGCATGAAGAAGGGCTATCAGGACGTGGGCTCCTGGACGTTCCTCAAGTCGACGCCCGAGAAGCAGAAACTCGCGGCCTGGCTCTACGCGCAGTTCGTGACCTCGAAAACCGTCTCGCTGAAGAAAACCATCGTTGGCCTGACGCCGATTCGTGAGTCCGACATCAACTCCCAGGCCATGACCGACCTGGCGCCCAAACTCGGTGGCCTGGTGGAGTTCTACCGCAGCCCGGCACGGGTCGAGTGGACCCCGACCGGCACCAACGTGCCGGACTACCCACGCCTGGCGCAACTGTGGTGGAGCAACATCGCCGCCGCCGCCAGCGGCGAGAAAACCCCGCAGCAGGCGCTGGACAACCTGGCCAAGGAGCAGGACGCGATCATGACGCGCCTGGAACGCTCCAACGTGCAGCCAATATGCGGCCCGAAAATGAACCCCGAGCGTGGTGCCCAATACTGGTTCGACCAACCCGGCGCGCCGAAGCCGAAACTGGCCAATGAGAAACCCAAAGGCGAAACCGTGAGCTACAACGACCTGCTCAAGTCGTGGGAGGCAGCGCGTAAGTAACACAGCATCCGTGACGAGCGGGCTTGTTGTGGCAAGCGGGCTTATGTGGCGAGCGGGCTTGCCCCGCGTTGGGCTGCGAAGCAGCCCCAAAACCTGACGACCGAGTGGTGTCTGGGTGAACTCGGCGTCTTTTATGGGGCTGCTTCGCAGCCCAACGCGGGGCAAGCCCGCTCGCCACAACAAACCCACTCGCCCCAATGGGCCGCTCAGCCCACTGATTTTGCGTCTACTGCCCCCCCCTTTGTTCGCCGCCAAAATCCGCGCCGTGTCCCGCGCGGGCGGCAGCCCGGACACCCGCGCATAGTCGCGGCTGAACTGGGTCGCGCTTTCGTATCCGGTTGGGCAAAATCCTGGCGAATCCATTGGCTGGCCTGGCTGACGCGCGCCATGGCAGTGTCCGGCGCGGCGATGTCGGGCAACATCCAGCCATGGGGGCCTTGCAATACGAGGAAGAGAATCTCCCGTTCGTACGCAGCCAACGTAGTCGTAAAGCCTGGAGTTGGTCTACAACCCCCTGGCATCTGTCGAGTGGTGCCGAATAACCGCTGATCCGCAGCCATGCAATGCCGATTGAATTTTCCCCACAGCCAGATGCTCTGCACTTTAGAAGCGCGCGTTTTGAGCGCTCTTGCGGGGCTTTCTGGTGAGAAAGCCGAGTTGTATCGGACTTTGTGGAAACTGCCATCATGACGCTTCTTACAGCGCTGTCGGGCCAACCGGCCACCCTGACTGACTCGGCCGACGGCCGCCATCAACGCGTGTACCAGCAGCTGTACAACGAGACGGAGGGTTGCGAGGCGCTGGCACGGGAATTCTTGCTGGCGCAATTGGCCCAGGTGCAGGACGTGCCCTGCGAATTGCCCGACACGCCCGAACAACTGCCCGCGTGGGTCGAGCAGCGCTGCGCCGCCGTAGCCCGCGACTACGCCGACTACCTGGAGCAACGCCAGCAGGGTCAGCCACGGCGCTACTTCCAGAACAAGGCCCACGCCTTGTACGTGTTGCAATGCCTGGCGCCGACCAAACAGGTCGATGGCGCCTGGCTGTACGGTTTACTGCGCTATTGGCAGGACCAGCGCTTCGATGGGCTGCTGACCACCTACCTCGAAGAACTGGGCGACGGCGAAGCGGCGCAAAACCATGTGGTGATCTATCGCAAGCTGCTCAGCGAGCACGATGCCGACAGCGAAGCCGGCCTCAATGATGACGACTACCTGCAAGGCGCCTTGCAACTGGCGCTGGGCCTGTGTGCCGAGGAGTTCCTGCCGGAAGTGATCGGTTACAACCTGGGCTATGAGCAATTACCCCTGCACCTGCTGATCACCTCGTACGAGCTGAGCGAGCTGGGCATCGATCCCTATTACTTCACCCTCCACGTCACCATCGACAACGCCAGCAGCGGCCATGCCTGCAAGGCCGCGCAAGCGGTGTTGAACCTGCTGCCGCTGGGCGAGGGCAGGGAGCAGTTCTACCGCCGCGTGGCCCGCGGTTATCAGCTCAATGACCTCGGGCCGGGCACCACGGCCGTGATCGAGCGCTTCAACCTGCAGGAGCAAGTGGTGGCCATGCTTGAGCGTAAGCGCACGTACGGTCAGCACATGCATTCCGATTACTGCCGCTTCGAGGGCAAAACCGTCAATCAATGGCTGGCAGAGCCTGGGCAGATCGCTGAGTTCCTGCAGGCGCTGCAAGACAAAGGCTGGATCAAGCGCAACCAGGACCCTGCCGACAGCCGCTTCTGGCAACTGATCGAGGGCGCCGGTGCAGCGATGTTCGGCGTGTTCAGCGGCGCTGAAAAGCAGCTGCTGCACGACTGGATTGCCGGTGACTGGGTCAGCGGCGAGCGCGTGCCGCCTGCACGGCCGGGGCGCGGCAGCCGTTTCTCCCGGGAGCAGCATCGCCCGGCCGATCCGGACACCCAGGCGCTGGTTGAGTCACTGTGCAAACTGGCCGATGAACAGCAGCTCGATGCGCTGATTCCGTGGATGTCGGCGCGGCGCCATTGCGCCCCGGCCGGGCTTTACGCGACGCGGCGCTTTATCCAACTGCGCGCGCGTCTGCGCTGAGGAGTGTCGTTCATGTCAGCACAGCAGCTCGTCGATCGCACCCTGTTGAACCTGGGCCGCGGATTGAAGGAGAACGGCTACCGGTTTATCACGCCGACGCCCCTGACCCATCAACGGGTGTGCCAGCGCCTGGCAACGCCGCTGGCGATGACGATGCGCGATGTGTTCGGCTGGTCGCTGCCATTTGATAACGCGTTGTTGCCTGAGGCCTTTCGCGAAGAATTGCAGCAAGCGCAGGTGATCGAAAAACACGACGCCTTATGGCGCAGCACCGTGCGCTGGTCGAGCCTGGACGAGTTGCTGTTCGCCCACTCGCCGTACCCGACCACCCAGGCCGACGCGGTGTTTTTCGGCCCCGACAGCTACCGGTTTGCCCACGTGATCCAAGCCCATCTGCAACAGCGTTTCGAGCCTGTGCGGCGGGCGGTGGACATCGGTTGCGGCGCGGGTGTCGGTGCATTGGTCATCGCCCGCGCCCGGCCTGACGCTGACGTGCTGGCGGTGGACATCAACCCCCGCGCTTTGCGCATGACCGCGGTGAATGCCGAGCTGGCGGGCCTGGCGAATGTCAGCGCGTACCACAGCGACATACTGGCCAGCGTCGACGGCGAATTCGACCTGATCGTTGCCAACCCGCCCTATATGAATGACCAGCATCAGCGCGCCTACCGCCATGGTGGCGGTGCCCTGGGGGCGCAGTTGTCGGTGCGTATCGTCAGCGAATCCCGCGAGCGCCTGGCTCTGGGCGGCAGTCTGGTGCTCTACACGGGCGTGGCGATGGTGGCCGGCGCCGATGCCTTTCTGGAGGCGATCAAACCGCTGGTGGCCAGTGCTGACTACGGCTGGACCTACCGCGAAATCGACCCTGACGTCTTTGGCGAAGAGCTGGAAAAACCCGGCTATGAGGGCGTCGAGCGGATCGCCGTGGTGGCGCTCACCGTCACCCGACTGCGCTGAAGCTTGGCGCGCATCAGCGGTGACCACTGATCGGCTGTGGCCCTACCTCGACGGAACGCTCGCAGGTGTCGCGCCCCTTAATCAATAAGCCTTTCAACACCTTCTCAACAACAGGAGTGCAGAGCATGCGAGCGATGACTTTCCAGGGCGCGCACAAAGTGCAGGTCGATACGGTGCCCGATCCGATCATTGAGCAACCCGACGACATTATTTTGCGCGTCACCGCCACCGCCATTTGCGGCTCGGACTTGCACCTGTACCGCGGCAAGATCCCGACCGTCGAGCATGGCGACATTTTCGGCCATGAGTTCATGGGCATCGTTGAGGAAACCGGGCCGGCGGTGACGGCCGTGCAGCGCGGCGACCGCGTGGTGATCCCGTTCGTGATTGCCTGTGGCGACTGCTTCTTCTGCCAACTGCAACAATTTGCCGCCTGCGAAACCACCAATGATGGGCGCGGCGCGATCCTGAATAAAAAGGCGATCCCGCCGGGGGCCGCGTTGTTCGGCTACAGCCGTCTGTATGGCGGCATTCCCGGCGGCCAGGCCGAGCTGGTGCGGGTGCCGAAAGCCAACACCGGGCCATTCAAGGTGCCTGGGTTGCTGGCGGATGAAAAGGTCCTGTTCCTCTCGGACATCCTGCCCACGGCCTGGCAGGCGGTGACCAACGCCGGCATCGGCAAGGGCTCCAGCGTTGCGATCTACGGCGCCGGCCCGGTCGGCCTGCTCAGCGCGGCGTGCGCGCAGATGCTTGGCGCCGAGCAGATCTTCATGGTCGATGACCATCCCTACCGCTTGGCCTACGCGCAAAAAATGTACGGGGTGATCCCGATCAACTTCGAAGAAGATGACGACCCCGCCGACACCATCATTCGCCAGACCGCCGGCATGCGCGGGGTCGACGGCGTGGTGGACGCAGTGGGGTTCGAAGCCAAGGGCAGCACCACCGAGACCATTCTTACCACGCTCAAGATCGAAGGCAGCAGCGGCAAGGCCCTGCGCCAGTGCATCGCTGCCGTGCGCCGTGGCGGGGTGGTCAGCGTGGCCGGGGTGTATGCCGGGTTTATTCACGGGTTCATGTTTGGCGACGCGTTCGACAAGGGGCTGACGTTCAAAATGGGCCAGACCCATGTGCAGCGCTTCCTGCCGGAGTTGCTTGAGCACATCGAGCTGGGGCATCTGAACCCCGAGGCGATCGTCACGCATCGGTTGTCGCTGGAGCAGGCTGCGCGCGGCTATGAGTTGTTTGACAAGGCCGAGGAGGAGTGCCGCAAGGTGATCCTGCTGCCGGGCATGGATGAGCGGCCGATTGTCGAACCGCTGGAAGAAGTGACGCCCGATTTACGCCTGCAGGGCGTTCCAGGCTTCTAAACCAAACACAGCGCAAACCGGGAGGGGGCAAGCCCCTCCCGCATTCACGTCAGGCTGCCGCCTGCGGTTGGATCTGCAGCACGCCGTCCACGTCCTTGACCAGGCCACTGGCCACAAACAACGGCGCCACGCGCTTGTGCAACTGCGGCTCGACGAACTCCTTGACCGTGTCCAGCGCCAGCTCGCCACTGAGCGCCAGCTCAGCCTTGGTGTACGACAGCCAAGCTTTTTTCAGCATCGTCAGCACATCACTGCCCGCGGTCGAGGCAAAGCGGCGGTGGCTGGGTTTGCCGTCGAAGTTGAAGCTGTGCTGGTACGCGTAGCCGGTTTCGTCACCGTTGCTGGCGGCGCAGCGTACGCAGGTGCATGGGCCGTCGCCGAACGCGCTGCGCAGGTAGGCGTTGAAGTCCACCACGGGCTTGAGTGACAGGCGCTTATCCACCTCGAACAGGTCTCCGGTCATTTTATCGTCAGTGTTCAACGTCCATTTCCTCGCAGGTCGGCAGGTGCATTTCAAAGCGCGGCACAATACCAGCCGAGCGGCGCCCATGGGGATTTTTTGCGCGAAAGGTACTCGCTTCAGGGTCGACGTCCATTCGCCAATAGCCTTGTTAGCGTTTCCCCAATCGACCTCCGTCGATGGCGACGCAGCGCAAACGCGTAAAACCCTGGAAAACCTCGACCACGTGCTGGCAGGTTTTGGTGTCGGACGCTCGAACATCGCCGCCGTTCAGCGCTGCTGATTTATTGCATAAGAATAGAGCTATATATTCTTTTCGTGTCTTAAAAAACGCCGCTAGGCTTCATCACCTTCCTGAAAACGCGGCAGATTCCCCCATGACTTTCAAGCGTTCCCCCCTGACCCTATTGGCCGCGTCCCTGGCCGCTGCTGGCAGCTTGCTCAGCCCCGGTGCCCAGGCCGAAGGCAAAATCAGCATCGCCCAGCAGTTCGGCATCGGCTACCTGATCCTCGACGTGGTGCGCGACCAGCACTTGATCGAGAAACACGGCAAGGAGCAGGGGCTGGATATCAAGGTGGAATGGAACAGCATCTCCGGCGCCACGGCGATGAATGAATCGCTGCTGGCGGGCGCGCTGGACGTGGTCTCGGCCGGTGTGCCGCCGATGCTCACCCTGTGGGACCGCACCAAGGGCAAGCAGAACGTCAAGGCCATCGCCTCCCTCGGCTCGATGCCCAATTACCTGCTGACCAACAACCCTAACGTGAAGACCCTCAAGGACTTCACCGAGAAAGACCGCATCGCCGTGCCCGCTGCCGGTGTGGGGTTTCAGTCGCGCACCCTGCAGATCGAAACCGCCAAGCAGTTTGGCGATGCGAACTACAAGAAGTTTGACGATATCTCCATCAGCCTGGCTCACCCTGATGCCACGGCGGCGTTGATTGCCGGTGGTTCGGAGATTAACTCGCACTTCTCCAGTCCGCCGTTCCAGTACCAGGAGTTGCTTAACCCTAACGTGCACAAGGTGCTCAGTTCCTACGACATCCTTGGCGGGCAGGCTACGTTCAACGTGCTTTACACCACTGAGAAATTCCACGACGAGAACCCCAAGACCTATAAGGCGTTTTACGACGCGCTGGCTGAGGCCGAGACGATCATCAAGGCCGATAAGCCGGCCGCGGCGAAGGCGTATATCCGTGTGGAGCAATCCAAGCTGCCGTTGGACCTGGTGGAGAAAATTGTCCAGGACCCGGAGATCGATTTCACCATCGTGCCGCAGCGGACCTATATCTATGCCGAGAAATTGCAGGAGCTGGGGGTGTTGAAGAACAAGGCGGCGAGCTGGAAGGATTACTTCTTTGAAGAGGCTCATGGTGGGGATGGGAGTTGAGTGGTTGCTGATGGCGGGCGTTTTTTAGGGGGCATATCCGTTGCTGCGGTAACGGCGGCTGGCGGTTCCGCTCTTACAGCGGGTCACTTTTGGCAAACGCCCCAAAAGTAACCAAAAGGTCTTTGCCCCACCACTCGGCACCTCGCCTAGGCTCGGTGTGCCCTCACTCCGGCTTGAATCCGTGGGCCGCCGCGACGGGCCATCCATGGCCCAACACGGCTAACCCGGCGTCCTGCCGGGTTACCCACGGATTCAAGCCTGCGTTCGGCCAGCGTGGTTGACGGGGCCTGTCAGATCAAAAGCAAGATCAAAAGCAGAGCACGGCGGCCTAGTAGCCGACCTGAGTGGTAGAAGCAAAAGCAGATCAAAAGCAAAACAACACACCTTTATCTGATGTACTGAGCTCCAAATGTGGGAGCGGGCTTGCCCGCGAATGCGGTGGTTCAGTGATACATAAGCTGACTGACCCACCGCCTTCGCGAGCAAGCCCGCTCCCACAATTTCACCGAGTTCAACTGCCAGCACCGCACTGCTTTGCTTTTCTGTGGGAGCTGGCTTGCCTGCGATGCAGGCACCTCGGTGTATCAGGCATAACCAGTTGATGCCATCGCAGGCAAGCCAGCTCCCACATTTGATTGAGTTCAGCTTCCAAAATCAGGTCGGCTGTCAGGCCGCCTCGGTTTTGCTTCTACCACTCAGGTCGGCTACTAGGCCGCCGTGCTTTTGCTTTGATCTTGGGCGCCCCGTTAAACCACGCTGGCCGAACGCAGGTTTTGGAGCGTGGGTAACCCGGCAGGACGCCGGTTTAGCCGTGTTGGGCCATGGATGGCCCATCGCGGCGGCCCACGCTCCATAGCCTGCGTGAGGGCACACCGAGCCTAAGCGAGGTGCCGAGTGGTGGGGCAAGAGCCTTTTGGTTACTTTTGGGCTCTTTTCAAAAGTGACCCGCCGTAAGGGCGGAACCGATATTCGCCATCACGCAAATAACGGATATGTACTCAATAACCCACCCCAAACATCACCGAAAAAACTCCCCAGGTGTCGCATCAAACTGCTGCCGAAACGCCGCAATAAACGCCGAAGTCGACTCATACCCACACCCCAACGCCACATCCGTAACCCGCTCCCCCTGTTCCAGGGCCGGCAACGCACTCAGCAACCGCAACCGCTGACGCCAAGCGCGAAACGTCAGCCCGGTATCACTCAAAAACAACCGACTCAACGTCTTCTCACTCACCCCCAGCCTGCGCCCCCAATCCCCCAAGGTCGTCTGCTGCTCCGGATGCAGATTCAAGCTGCGATAAACCTGACGCAACCGCGGGTCCAGGGGCAAAGGCAGCATCAAATCCACCTGCGGCGCAGCGGCCAACTGGTCGAGCACCACCTGGGCCAGGCGCCCATCCGGCCCGTCCTCGGCATATTCCACCGGCAACTCACTGAAACTGCGGATCAACTCGCGCAACAAACTGCTCACCTCCAACACCTGACACCGCTCGGCCGCCCAGGCGGTAACGCTGCAATCCAGGTACAGGCTGCGCATTTCCGTGTGCGGCGAGCTGAACACCCGATGTGGTACGCCCGCAGGGATCCACACCGCGCGCTGGGGCGGGGCGACGAAGCGGCCGACGCTGGTCTGGATCTCCAGCACCCCGGATATCGCGTAGGACAACTGCACCCACGGGTGGCTGTGCTGGCGGGTCAGCGCGCGATTGCGCAGTGACTCCGTGCGCCCATACACGGGCCGCGGCAGGCTGGAAAGCCCGGGCACACTGCGCCGGACGGTCTTTTCATGTCCTTTAGGCGGCATTTACTGGCTCATTGGCGTTAGTCGGTAACAAGCCGTTACGTTAGAGTCGCATCGATGCTCTTGGCAACCCCTGGAAGATTTGCTTATGACCCGTCCACGTTTTCTGCCTGACAACTTCACCCTGACCCTGATTGCCACGGTGATTCTCGCTTCCCTGCTGCCCGCCGGCGGCCAGACCGCCGTGGCCTTTGGCTGGGTGACCAACCTGGCCATTGCGCTGCTGTTTTTCCTGCACGGCGCCAAGCTGTCGCGCCAGGCCATCGTTGCCGGTGCCGGGCACTGGCGCCTGCACCTGCTGGTGTTCAGCCTGACCTTTGTGCTGTTCCCCTTGCTCGGCCTGGCGCTCAAGCCGGTGCTGTCGCCGCTGATCGGCAAAGACCTGTACATGGGCATGCTCTACCTGTGTGCCTTGCCGGCCACGGTGCAATCGGCGATTGCCTTTACGTCGCTTGCGCGCGGCAACATTCCGGCGGCGATCTGCAGTGCGGCGGCCTCCAGCCTGTTCGGCATCTTCCTCACGCCGCTGCTGGTGACGCTGCTGCTCAACGTGCACGGCGACGCGGGCTCCACCGTCGACGCGATCCTGAAAATCAGCGTGCAATTGCTGTTGCCGTTTATCGCCGGGCAAATCGCTCGTCGCTGGATCGGCGATTGGGTCGGCCGGAATAAGTCCTGGCTGAAGTTCGTCGATCAGGGCTCGATCCTGCTGGTGGTTTACGGCGCGTTCAGCGAAGCGGTCAACGAAGGCATCTGGCACAAGATCCCGCTGTGGGAGTTGGGCGGCCTGGTGGTGGCGTGCTGTGTGTTGCTGGTCCTGGTACTGGTGGCGTCCACCGTGCTGGGCAAGGCCTTTGGCTTTAACCAGGAAGACCGCATCACCATCTTGTTCTGCGGCTCGAAGAAAAGCCTCGCCACCGGCGTGCCGATGGCGCAAGTGCTGTTCGCCGGCGCAACCATGGGCGTGTTAATCCTGCCGCTGATGCTGTTTCACCAGATCCAGTTGATGGTGTGCGCGGCGCTGGCGCAACGCTACGCCAAGCGGCCGGAAAGCATCCCCGAGATGATGGGGCAGGTGGATCCGTGATCCAGATCACACCCTAGGCCGAATCACCTCAAGTTAACGCCCGGCCAGACGACTTCCTGGGTAAGAGCCCAATAAGGAGTGTCGGCATGAGCGTTAAAGGTATTTCGGTGTTTGCAGGCCTGTTTTGCCTATGGGCCAGTGCCTGTGGTGCGGCACAGACCGTGGGGCAGGGCACTATCCAGTTCACCGGCGCAATCGTCGAGCCTGGGTGTGCGACAAATGCGCGCAGCGGCGCGGTGATGGAGTTGACCGGCTGCGCCAGTTTTAACCGCGGCAGCCGCTTCGAGGTGCGCAGTCTGGCGCCGGTGGCCAGCGTCGATGCGGCCCGGGTGAGGCTGGTTGCCGACAGTGGCGCCGGGCGTTATTACGACCAGCGCTACCTGCTGGTGGACAGCGCCGGCACGCCGATTGTGTCGGGCAACTATGTAATCACCATGACCTTGCCCTGAACCTCAGAGCGACGATCCGCGCCAACAGCGCGGCGAGAAACCTATAGAATGCTCGGCGGCGGCGCTGTTCTGCGTGGCCGTTGGATCATCGCCAGAGTACCTCGCCCGCCAATGAGCATTTCAGCCGCAACCCCCCAAGCCAACTGGCAACCGGTCATCGCCCTTGCTTTGGCCGCATTTGTGTTCAATACCACCGAATTCGTACCGGTCGGCCTGCTCAGCGCCATCGGCGCCAGCTTCGACATGCCCATCGCCAGCGTCGGCCTGATGCTCACCATCTATGCCTGGATCGTGTCGCTGACGTCGCTGCCGGTGATGCTGCTGACGCGTAACGTCGAACGGCGCAAGTTGCTGATCGTGTTGTTCGGCTTGTTTATCGCCAGCCATATTCTCTCCAGCGTCGCCACCAGCTTCGGCTTGCTGATGGTCAGCCGCATCGGCATCGCCTTGTCCCACGCGTTGTTCTGGTCGATCACCGCCTCCCTGGCCGTGCGCCTGGCGCCGGAGGGCAAGCAGGTGCAAGCCCTCGGCCTGTTGGCCACCGGCACGTCACTGGCGATGGTCCTGGGCATTCCGCTGGGCCGCCTGCTCGGCGAAGCCATGGGCTGGCGCACCACGTTTCTGGTGATCGCCGCCTTTGCCGCGGCCCTGGTGTTCTGGCTGGCGCGCACCTTGCCGCTGCTGCCGAGCCAAAACTCCGGCTCGCTGCGCAGCCTGCCGTTGCTGTTCAAGCGCCCGGCGCTGGTGGCGCTGTACGTGCTCACCGCCATGGTGGTGACCGCGCAATTCACCGCCTACAGCTACATCGAACCCTTCGTCGAAGGCGTCGCCGGCCTGAGCGGTAACGTGGTGACCCTGTTCCTGCTGGTGTTCGGCGGCGCGGGCATCATCGGCTCGCTGCTGTTCAGCCTGGTGCACCGTTTCAACCCGCACTTGTTCGTGGTCAGTGCGGTGTTCCTGCTTGCTGCGTGCCTGGCGCTGATGCTGCCCTTGAGCGGCGCCGAGTCCTACCTCGTCGGCCTGAGCGTGTTCTGGGGCATGGCGATCATGGGCTTTGGCCTGGCCATGCAATCCAAAGTGCTGGTGCTGGCACCCGACGCCACCGACGTGGCCATGGCGATGTTCTCCGGCATCTACAACATCGGCATCGGCGGCGGCGCCCTGATGGGCAGTTGGGTCGGCAGCCACTTCGGTTTCGCCTGGATCGGCGCGGCGGGCGGGTTACTCGCGGCAGTGGCGCTGATCGGCTACTGCCTGGCGATTCACCGGTATGGGCAGGGTGTGGCGCGTAGCAACTGATGCGTTGGTCAATGATGACTTGAAAAAATCAAAGGATCGAACCCGTGAGACACCTCGTCGCCTATATGGATGCCGTGGATCAGTCTAAAAACGTGCATTGATCCGTCAACCGGCCCGCAGCACCGGCCCGGCGCTGTTTGCCGGCGGCGAATACCTGTCGCAGCGCTGCCTGGCGCCGATCGTCGGCGCACTACTCGGTGCGCTGGCCGCCCGTGCGTTGGGTGAACGCGACTGAACGGTGCTCGGTGTCGAAGAACTTTTTCGCCGGCGGCGGGCCTATCTATAACGCCGCCGTTTGCCCACTTTTTTCGGAGCCCACCGCCGATGTCACGTCTATTGCTCAAACCTGCACTCTTTACCGGTATTTGCACCCTGATGCTCAGCCTTGCAAGCCAGGCCGCCAGCTTTGATTGCGCGAAGGCCAAGGCCGCTGACGAAATTGCCATCTGCGCCAACCGCAGCTTGAATGACCAGGACGTAACGATGGCGTTGCTCTACGACCTGAACAAGCACTTCATGGCCATGGGCGGGCGCGGCTCATTGATGGACGGGCAGGCGGACTGGCTCAAGCAGCGGCGCGCGTGTGGCGCGCGGCTGAGTTGCCTGAGTGATGCCTACACGCAACGCATTGGCATGTTGCGCGGGTTTATTGATGAGCGGGTGATGACAAAGGGGCCGTTCTGAATCACAGCGAACGCTCAGCCTTTGGGTGATTGCCGTGGCGAGGGCGCAGGCTCTCTCGCCACAGCAATCGAGCGTCCTGTTACAACGCCGCCAGCACCGCCTCCAACTTCTCCTGATCGCGCGCGAACTGCCGGATGCCCTCGGCGAGTTTTTCCGTTGCCATCGCATCTTCATTCGACGCCCAGCGGAACTGCGCTTCGGTCAGTTGCTGACGCACTTCACCTTCAGCGCCCGGCACCAGTTTGCGTTCCAGCGTGCCGTTGTCTTCATCGAGTTTGTGCAGCAGGTCCGGGCTGATGGTCAGGCGGTCACAACCTGCCAGTTGCTCGATCTGGCTAAGCGTGCGAAAGCTTGCGCCCATGACCACGGTCGGGATGGCGTTGGCCTTGTAGTAGTTGTAGATGCGGGTAACCGATTGCACGCCCGGGTCTTCGGCGCCGGTGTAATCCAGGCCTGTGCTTTTGCGGTACCAGTCGTAGATGCGGCCTACGAATGGCGAGATCAAAAACACCCCGGCATCAGCGCACGCCACGGCCTGGGCGAAGGAGAACAGCAGCGTGAGGTTGGTCTGGATGCCGGCTTTTTCCAGACGTTCGGCAGTGCGGATGCCTTCCCAGGTGGACGCCAGCTTGATCAGCACGCGCTCGCGACCGATACCGGCCTGGTCGTACAGGGCGATCAGCTGGTTGGCCTTGGCCCACAGTGCGTCTTCGTCAAAGGACAGCCGCGCATCGACTTCGGTCGAGATGCGCCCGGGAATCACCTTGAGAATGCCCGCACCGACCGACACGGCGAAGTGATCGCAGGCCAGGCCCACGTCGCCCTTGGACAGGCTCACGGCAGTGCGCAGCAGCTCGGCGTATTCCGGGATGGCGGCGGCTTTAAGCAGTAACGACGGGTTGGTGGTGGCGTCGACCGGACGCAGGCGGCTGATGGCTTCCAGGTCGCCGGTGTCGCAGACCACGGTGGTGAATTGCTTGAGTTGTTCGAGCTTGGACGTCATGAGCGGCGGTCTCCAGGAAGTGGGATGTGGCGCAGCGCTGGGCGGCACGGGACACCCGTTGTACCACTTCCCAGGCGGCTTGTTTACCCGCGCGCCACGCCTTTACGCCTCTGGGAAGCCGACTTTCTGCGGCCAGCGGTTCTGGAAAACCTGCACATCCAGTTGTTTGAACAACCCTCCATGCGTAAACGGTTCGGCCGCCAGCCATGCGCGCACATGGGCCTCATCGTCAAAATGAAACTTCTCACGGCTTCCAGGTCTGCACATCCTGCGCATCCACCGCCTTGGGCAACAAGCCGGCCTTGAAGAAGGCATCTGCGATCTTCTGCTGCTCACCCAACTGTTCGACCGTGACCGGTTGCACCTCATAACTGCGGTGCGCGTTGGCGGCTTCCACCGTGGCCACATCCAGGTTGCCCCACAGTGGGCCGAGTACTTTCGCCGCGTCCTGTGGGTTGGTTTTTACCCATTGACCGGCTTTTTCCAATTGCTCATACACCCGTTTCAAGACCTCGGGATGCGCCTTGGCGTAAGGCGTGCCGGTCAGGTAATAGCGCTTGTAACTGGCAAGGCCTGCGCCGTCGGCCAGGGTGCGGGTCGGCAGTTGACGCTGCACGCT
The DNA here is from genome assembly GCF_044875395.1 of Pseudomonas sp. HT11. Classification (NCBI taxonomy): domain Bacteria; kingdom Pseudomonadati; phylum Pseudomonadota; class Gammaproteobacteria; order Pseudomonadales; family Pseudomonadaceae; genus Pseudomonas; species Pseudomonas sp. HT11. Next base: position 2,419,681 of record NZ_CP173217.1, read on the forward strand.
GGTGAGGAACGGTTCCCAGGTGACCCAGGCGTCAACCTTGTTGTTCTCGAAGGCCGCGCGACCATCGGCCGGCGACAGATAGGCCGGCTCGATATCCGAGAACGCCAAGCCGGCTTTGGCCAGTGCGGCGATGAGCAAGTAGTGAGTGCCGGCGGCCTTGGTCACCGCGATTTTCTTGCCTTTCAAATCTGCCAGCTGCTGGATCGGCGAGTCCTTGCGCACCACGATGGCCTGGGCTGAGGGCGAGGGCGCTTCCTGGGCGAAGTAGGTGAGTTTGGCCTGGGCGGCCTGAGCGAAGATCGGCACGGTGTCAGCCACGTCGGCGCTGATGTCCACGTTGCCCACGTTCAATGCTTCGAGCAGCGGCAGGCCGCTGGGGAATTCATGCCAGCTCACGTCGATGTTGTCGGCCTTGAGGGCTTTTTCAAGCGTGCCCTGGGTTTTCAGCAGGGTGATCAGGGTCGAGGATTTCTGGTAACCGATGCGCACGGTTTCCTGAGCCTCGGCGCTCACCGCAACCGAAAAAGCCAATAGCCCGAGGACAACGGCGAGGGGACGACGAATAGACATGGCGCGCTCGATCTTCAGCGAAATAAGGCCAAGCTTAAAGTTCTAAAAAGCATTCGATAAATACTCTTTCGGTCTGAGCTTAGGGCGCTTTTCACGCGTTCCGACGAATTGGGCATAACCATAGAATTATAGGGTTCTTTCATAATTACCCGTCGTTAATATAATCGAGTTCGCTTGTCTGCCAGGTCTTATGTGGTCTTTTTGCATAAGCAGCTTCCTTCAACTCACCTATGCCAAGGCCTTCCATGACGTTGAAACAACTCATTCTCGCCGCCAGCCTGCTGTTTGCCGCAGCGGCGGCCCACGCCGAGCAGACCCTGGACATCAGCTACCAGCGCTCGTCGACGCTGTGGATCCTGCTCAAGCAAAATGGCCAGCTCGAACAGCGCCTCAAGCCCTTGGGGTTCACCGTCAATTGGCATGAATTCAGCACCGGCCTGCTCAGTTCCTTGAACGCCGGCAGTGTCGATTTGCACGCGGACGTGGCTGACGCCTTTGCGCTGTTCACCCAGGCCGCCGATGCGCCGCTGACGTATTACGCCCAGGAAAACTCATCGCCCGGCGCCCAGGCGATCATCGTCCAGGACGCATCCCCGATCCACAGCATCGCCGACCTCAAGGGCAAGACCGTCGCCGTGTCCAAGGGCTCGGGCAGCAACTTTCTGCTGATCTCGGCGCTGCACAACGCCGGCCTGACGCTGGCCGATATCACCCCGCGTTACCTTGAGGCACCCGACGGTGGCGCGGCGTTTTCAAATGGCAGCGTGGATGCCTGGGTGATCTGGGACCCGTTCTTCGCCACCCAGCAGCTTGAGCATCACGTGCGTGTGATCGCCGATGGCAACGACGGGCTGGCCAACTACAACCGCTTCTACCTGGCGACCACACAATTTGCCAAGGCGCACCCGGAGGTGCTGCAAATCACCTTCGATACCCTGCGCGAAACCGGCCAATGGGTCAAAGCCCATCCCAAGCAAGCCGCTGACATCCTTGCGCCGCTGTGGGGCAACATCCCACCGGCCACGGTGGAGCGCGCCAATAGCCGACGCAGCTACGACATCATCCCGGTCAAGGTGCAAAACCTTGCCGAACAGCAACGCATCGCCGACGCCTATTACGCCGCCAAGCTGATTCCCAAGCCGCTGAACGTCGCCGATATCACCGTGTGGACCCCCAAACCATGAGCCGCCAGATCCATTTGTCAGCCTTCCTCCTGAGTGGGCCGGTGGTGCACAGCCACGCCGTGTGGCGCCACCCCGAAACGCTCGGCAATTACCTCGACCCCGACTACTACTCACGCATCGCCAAGGTGGTGGAGGAGGGCCTGTTCGACTTCCTGTTCTTCGCCGACCGCCTGGCCGTGGGCGACCAGATGGGCGGCTCGCGCGAGTTTGCCTTGCGCTACGGCGCCCAGGACGCCACGCGCCTGGACCCGTTGCCGATCCTCTCTTACTTGATAGGCCAGACCCGCAAGCTGGGCCTGGGCGCGACGCGCTCCACCACCTATTACGAACCGGCGCACATCGCGCGCGAATTTGCCACCCTCGACCACCTGTCCAAGGGCCGCGCGGCGTGGAATATCGTCACGTCGATGAACGACAGTGAAGGGCGCCTGTTCGGCAAGGACAAGCACCTGGAACACGACCTGCGCTACGACCGCGCCGATGAGTTTGTTGAAGTCGCATTGAAGCTCTGGAACAGTTGGGGCAAAGACGCCCTCAAGCTGGACCGCGAAGATGGCGTGCTCGCCGACCCGGCCTTGATCACGTCGGTGCAGCATCAGGGCGAGTGGTTCAAGGTCGAAGGCCCGCTGAATATCCCGCGCACGCCCCAGGGCCGTCCGGTATTGATTCAGGCCGGTTCGTCCGGGCGCGGTCGGCGGTTTGGCGCGCGCTGGGCCGAGGCGATTTTCACCATTCACCCGCATTTGAACGCGATGCGCGCCTTTCGCGATGACGTGCGTGCCCAGGTGGTGCAGCAAGGCCGCGACGCCGACAGCTGCAAGGTGTTGACCGCGGTGATGCCGTTTATTGGCGGCAGCGAGGCCGAAGCCCGCGCCAAGCGCGATCGGCACAACGCCCTGGCGCGGCCTGAGCTGGGGCTGGTGACACTTGCTTCGCAGCTCAATGTGGACCTGTCGCCGTTCCCGCTGACGGCCACCCTGGCCGAGGTTGCCCGGTCGCCACTGATCCCTGCCGCTGCGGCGGAAAAGCTGTTGATGCAAGGGCCTGAAATTACCCTTGAGCAACTCGGCCGCATCTTCGCCAGCAGCGTGCGCGTGCCGCAACTGGTGGGCACTGGCGCGCAGATCGCCGACCAATTAGCGGAGCTGTTCGAGCAAGGCGGCTGCGACGGGTTTGTGATCTCACCGGGTTACCTGCCGGGTTCGTTCACTGAGTTTGTCGAGAGCGTGATTCCGCACTTGCAGCGCAAGGGGTTGTTTCGTACCGCCTATGAAGGCTCGACGCTGCGCGAGCACCTGGGGCTGGCTGATCTGGCGACCTGAAACCGCCTCCTGAGAAGAGCCGGGCTGTCGTGGCGAGCGGGCTTGCCCCGCGTTGGGCTGCGAAGCGGCCCCCATCAAGGCCACCGCGCGCTGACTGGTAGACGGCGGTGTCAGGTTTTAGGGGCGCTTCGCGCCCCAACGCGGGGCAAGCCCGCTCGCCACAACAAGCCCGCTCCCACAAGTTGACCGAGTACAACCGACACCCATCTACCTGATGCACAGAGCTATGTGCAAACCCTGCGCCTGGAACGCGCCAAGCAGGTGCTGGAGTCAACGCCACCGCCGGCTGATTCAACGCCGCAGCTGCACTTCACCTTCGATGCATGCCACCAGAAACTCCATCACCACCTTTACCGACGGCGAGCGGCGCATATCCGGGTACACCGTCAGCCAGATATCGCGGACCGGCCCGTCGCTGGGCGTCGGCAACCTGGCCAGCAGCGGATCGTGGTCGCCCACCAACGTTGGCAACACCACTGCGCCGACGTGCGCGCGCGCGGCCGTCTGTTGGGTGATCAACTCGCTGGCGGCAAACACGATCGGGCGTTGGCCGCGCAGTTGGTGCAGCCACGCCTGTTGCGGCAGGTGATCACGGCTGCTGTCGTAGGCGATGAAGGTCCATTGGGCAGTAGGCAACTGCCTGAACGCGGGCGCGCCATAAAGACCGAAGCGCACCACGCCGACCTTGCGGCGCACCAGCGCCTCTTCGTCGGGGCGCACCGTGCGCAGGGCGATATCGGCCTCGCCCTTGTCGAGCGCAGCCAGTTGAGTGGACGGTATCAGCACCAGGTTCAGCTGGGGGTACTGGGCCCGCAACCGCGCTATGTGAGGCGCGATGCAGTGGTTGGCGATGGACGGCGGGCAACTGACTCGCACAGTGCCGGCCAGTTCGATGGAGGCTACCCGCGACAGGCGCAGCACGTCGGTGGCCATCTCGCCCATGCCTGCGGCCAGCTCGGCCAGCGCCAGGCCTTGAGCCGTGAGTGGCCGGCTGCGTGGCAGGCGGTCTACCAGTTTTACGCCGAGGGCTTTTTCCAGCGCATCGACGCGGCGCCCGACGGTGGCGTGTTCCACCTGCAACTCGCGGGCGGCCGCCGACAGCGACTGGGTGCGGGCCAGAACGGTGAAGTAATACAGATCCTGCCAATCGAACATCGGGTTATTTCCGCACAGAGGCTAGGAAGGGTTGGGGAATATTCCTACCGAGCGTGTCCTTTTACCATGGCCGCTCCCCAGTGCAAACGGAGTTGTTTCCCGATGAAAGCCATCACCCTGCAAGCCTACGGCGGTCCCGAAGTCGCCCAATTGCGCCACGACGTTGAAAAACCCCAGGTCACGCCGGGGCATGTGCTGGTCAAGGTGGCCTGCGCCGGGATCAATTTCATGGACATTCATACCCGCCAGGGCAAATACGCACACTCTTCGACGTACCCGGTGCGCCTGCCGTGCACCCTGGGCATGGAAGGCGCCGGTGTGGTGGCCGAAGTCGGTCCGGGCGTCAGCCACTTGGCTGTGGGCGACCGCGTGGCCTGGTGCATCGCCTGGGGTGCGTATGCCGAGTATGCGAATGTGCCTGTCGAGAAAATTGCGCAGATCCCGAACGCAATCGGTTTCGATCAGGCCGCTGCGGCGATGTTTCAGGGCTGCACCGCGCACTACCTGATTGACGATGTAGCGCGTTTGCAGGCGGGCAGTACCTGCCTGGTTCATGCCGCGTCCGGCAGCATCGGCCAATTGCTGGTGCAGATGGCGCGTCGGTTGGGGGCAACGGTATTGACCACCGCCAGCAGCGTCGAGAAATGTGCGATTGCCTTGCAGCAGGGCGCCCTTCAAGCCTGGACCTATGAGCGATTTGCCGATCAGGTGCTGCAAGCCACGGGCGGGCGAGGGGTGGATGTGGTGTTTGATTGCGTCGGCAAAAACACCTTGCGTGAGAGTTTTCGCGCCTGTCGCACGCGCGGTTTGATCGTCAACTACGGCAATGTCTCGGGCTCGCTGACAGACCTGGACCCGATGGAGCTGGGGGAGGCGGGCTCGTTGTTCTTGACGCGTCCACGGCTGGCTGACCACATGACCGATAGCGCGACCGTGCAACGGCGTGCCAACGCTGTGTTCGCGGCGATGCTGGAAGGCACGCTGACGGTGGACATTGAAGGGCATTACAGCCTGGAGACGGTGCAGCAGGTCCATGCCCGTATCGAGGCGCGGCAGCAGATCGGCAAGGCGGTACTGTGGGTGGACCGCGACCTGCGTTAACCGCAGGCGAAAAAAAACCGGCTGATCAGGCCGGTTTGGGGTGCCCCGCAAACAGTGCGGGGTTACGCGTTGTGCCCTTGCAGACGATCCGCACCGCCTTCAGCCAGGCCACGTTCCTGCAAACGATCAGCACCGCCTTCAGCCAGGCCACGTTCCTGCAAGCGATCCGCACCGCCTTCGGCCAGACCGCGTTCCTGCAAGCGATCCGCACCGCCTTCAGCCAGACCGCGTTCCTGCAAGCGATCAGCACCGCCTTCAGCCAGACCGCGTTCCTGCAAGCGATCCGCACCGCCTTCAGCCAGACCACGTTCCTGCAGACGATCCGCGCCACCTTCAGCAACACGACGGTCCAGCAGACGGTCAGAACCGCCTTCGGCTACGGAGTTACCTTGCAGGCGATCCGCGCCGCCTTCAGCGACAACCGGGTGAGCAAAAGCGTTTGCAGCAAGTACCGAGAAAGCGAGGCTAAGCAAGAGTTGGCGTTTCATGGTGGTGTGCTCCGAGTGTTCTAGTTGGGTGCCGTTTGGCATGGGTTTGATGTTACGCGTTGGTTTTTTTAAGAGAACTTCATTGAGCTGATGGTGACTATCGACGCCAGCGATGACCCGTTTTGGGGCGGGTCATCGCGGTGACGGTCAAGGCATCTGCGGCCGTTCCTGAGGGCGCAGGTCGAACACCAGCACCTCGGCATCTTCGCCGTGGCCCAGGCTGATCTGCCGTTCATCCCGCACGCGGGCGCCGTCGCCTTCCTGCAAGCGCTGGCCGTTGACTTCAACACTGCCTCGGGCCACGTGGATGTACACATGGCGATCCGGCGGCACGTCCAGCGTCGCGGCTTCGTCGCCGTCGAACAGCCCGGCATACACCCGCGCATCCTGGCGCACATTCAGCGAACCCTCGGCACCTTCCGGCGAGATGATCAATTGCAAGCGCCCACGTTTCTGCGCCTCGCTGAAGTGCTCCTGTTGATAGCGCGGCTCGGCGCCGACCACATTCGGCACGATCCAAATCTGCAGGAAGTGCACGCCCTGGCGTTGGCTATGGTTGAACTCACTGTGCGCCACGCCGCTGCCGGCGCTCATCAACTGCACATCGCCAGGGCGAATCACCGAGCCGGTGCCCAGGGTGTCCTTGTGTTCCAGGGCGCCTTCGAGCACATAGGAAAAAATTTCCATATCGCGGTGCGGGTGCTGGCCGAAGCCTTTGCCGGCGGCGACGCGGTCATCGTTGATCACCAGCAGGTCAGAAAAACCCTGCTCGGCCGGGTTCCAGTAATTGGCGAACGAGAAGGTGTGAAACGACTTCAACCAACCGTGATTGGCGGCGCCGCGGTCCGAAGCTTTGCGAAGTGTCAGCATGGTCTTGTCCTCAAGTGAGAGCGGGCTGCGTCATGCAGGGCTCTTGCGTTGAGAAGAAGGTTAATGGTTAGCGTGAAATTCATTAAGAAGCTGAAATTTGAATAACTGTCTCTCTGAGGTTGACAGTAAAAGGCGTGCCATAATGTCGCCTCGACTTCCCTCTCGATGGACTTTCTCTGCATGAAAACCGTGGCCATGGCGCTGTTTCCGGACTTTTTGCTGCTCGATATGGCCGGTCCACTCGAAGTGTTTTCCATCGCCAATCGCTACCTGCCGGCGAACGCTCACTATCAGATCCTGACCATTGGCACCGAGCCTGGCCCGCTGCGCGCCTCCAATGGTGTGCAGGTGCAACCCGACCTGTTACTGGAGCAGGCCCACGACGCCTATGACCTGTTGCTGGTGCCGGGCGGCCCCGGTGCCTATAACGAATGCCATCCTGCGCTGCTGCCCTGGCTCAAGGCCGCCGCACCCAGGGCGCGACGCTTTGGCTCGATCTGCACCGGCGCCTTTGTGCTGGGGCATGCCGGGCTGCTCGACGGCCACCGCGTGACCACCCACTGGCATTACACCGAACGGCTGATCAAGGGCTTCCCCAAGGCTATCGTCGAGACCGATCATATTTATTTGCAGGATGGACGCTTGATCACCTCCGGCGGGGTGACCGCCGGTATCGACCTGGCGCTGTCGGTCGTCGCCCAGGACCATGGCAAACAGGTGGCGGTGGACGTGGCCAAAGTATTGCTGGTGGTGATGAAACGCCAGGGCGGCCAGGCCCAGTTCAGCCCGATGACGGCAGCTGTGGCGCCGTTGGAAACGGCGATCACCCGTGTGCAGAACCAGGTGCTGGCGCAGCTGGACCAGCCCTTTACCATCGACTCAATGGCCGCGCTGGCGGGCATGAGCGCGCGGCACTTCACGCGGCTGTTTGCCAAGGAGGTGCAGATGACGCCCATGGCGTTCCTGCAAGGCGCGCGCATCGACCGCGCCCGGCAGTTGCTGGAAACCACCGACCTGCCACTCAAGACCGTGGCGTTTCGCGCCGGGTTTGGCAGCGTGCGGCACATGCGTTTTCTGTTCAGTGAAAAGCTCGGCCTGAACCCTACGCAATACCGACAACAGTTCAGTTAGCGACAGGATGTCTGTTTCGCGCACCTGATTGGCCGTGGCGCTCCCCGTGCCAGCATTGTCCTGTCATGGCGAGCTGGCAAGATAGCCACAGGCCCATGGAAAAGGATGCGCAAACGCCCAAGGCCGGGTGTTCCAGCGCTTTGACCCGCATGCACAACCCACACGCAGTCAGCTTTGGCCCCTACACCTTTCACCGCCAACAGCGCCTGGTCAGCAAGGCCGGCCTGCCGGTGCCGCTGGGTGGGCGTGCGCTGGATATCCTCGCGGTACTGCTGGAGACACCTGGGCAATTTGTGCGCAAAGACACGCTGATTGCCCGGGTCTGGCCGAGCAGCGTGGTGGAAGAGAACAACCTGCGCGTGCACATCGCGGCCCTGCGCCGTGCGCTGGACGGGCAGCGCTATATCCTCAATGAACCCTTGCGTGGCTACTGCTTTGTTGCGCCGGCCAGCGCCGCATCGGCGTTGCCCTGGCACAATCTGGCCGTGCGACTCAGCCCGGTGCTGGGCCGTGATGAGCTGTTGGGCGCATTGGTGCGGCGCTTGTACAGCCAACGGCTGATCATGCTCACCGGCTGCGCTGGCGTGGGCAAGAGCACGGTGGCTCTGGCCCTGGCTGAACGCGTGTTGCCGCGTTATCGCGACGGCGTGTGCTGGGTGGATCTGGCAACGGTGCAAGGGCCGACCCACCTGCTGCCTCATCTGGCCGCCACGCTGAACCTGCAGCCCTGTGGCAGCGCCAACGTATTGGCCGAGCAGTTGGCGCTGCGCCAGCTGTTACTGGTACTCGACGGCGCCGATGTGTTGCTCGGCGCCTGCCGCCACCTGGTGCGCACGCTGCAGGCACACGCGCCGCAGGTGACGGTGGTGTTGACCAGTCGTGAAGCCTTGCAGGTGCCCGGCGAATGGGTGCAACACGTGCCCAGGCTGGCGCTGCCGATGCCCTCGGCCTGGCGCGGTGTCGAGCAGGCGATGGCCGCCGCGGCGGTCCAGTTATTTGTCGCACGGGTGCGTGCTGGTCAGCAGGGTTTTGTGCTGCGTGCCCAGGATTTGGCGCCACTGCGCGACATCTGCCGGCGCCTCGACGGTATTCCCCTGGCCCTGGAACTGGCGGCGGCCCAGGTCGATGCCCTGGGCATACGGGGTGTGCACGAGCAGTTGCAAAGAGGCTTGCAGGTGTTGACGCGCGGCCGGCGCACGGCAGTGGAACGGCACCAATCCCTGATCGCGGCACTCGACTGGTCGTATCAGCGCCTGAGCCTGCCGCAGCGCTGGCTGTTCCTGCAGTTGGCGCTGTTCAAAATGGCCGTGACCTTGCCGCGCTTGAGCGAGCTGGTGGCAGGCACCGAGCTGGAACACGCCGACCTGTCCTACCTGCTGTCGCGTCTGGCGGCCACCTCGATGCTGGCAGTGGAGCCGGGCCCCGGCCCTGCGCGTTACCGCCTGCTCAACAGCGTGCGCAGCTACGCCCTGGCGCTACTGCGCGACCCGCTGCAAGTCGCGCAATTGCAAAAGGGTTACGGGCATTACCTGGGCTCCCGTTCAGGCCGGCCGTTTGTCCTGCAACTCGTCGAGCAGGCGGCGTACGCAGACTAGGTCGTGGGTGGCAAAGCCTTCGTTGAATTGCTTGTAGAGAGTGTTCAACAGGTCGCGCGCCGCCTGCCGCCGTCCTTGGCGTTGCCATAGGCTTGCCAGCGACATTGCGCTGCGTAACTCCCAGGCCAGCGCGCCTTGCTGATGCGCCAGGGCCAGCGCCTCCAGCAGCAGCGTTTCGCGCGCGTGAAGGTCAGGTAACGCCTCGGCCCGCACGCGCAGAATCTCGGCGCTGCACCAACCGGCCGCGCCACTTCTGGCGCGCTCAAACACTTCATCATCTACGTCGATGGCGTTGAACGTCACCAGTGTGTCCCGGACCAGGCCCAACCCTTGCAAATCCGCCTGCGGCGCCGTGCCCGCGTAGTGCTGCGCCCAGGTGTGAAACAACTGCACCGAGTGTTTTTGTGCCTGTTGCAGCAACAGGTCGAGCAACGAGCGCGCCGCAGCGCTATCGCCGTTGTAGCGGGCGATCACCACGCCGGCCAGGGCCAGCGTGTAGCAGATCGAGGTGCCGTGGTTGATCTGCAGCGCCAGCTCCAGCGCCTGGTTGGCGGTACGCCAGGCACGCTCTGCAAAACCGCGCAGCCACAGGATGCGCGCAAGCATCGTCAACGACGCCACACTCTGGTCGTATTGCACGCCAAAGCCATGGGTAAACCGATTGAGATGGCCGCTGTGGGCCATGCGCTGCATCACTTGTTCGGCGTTGTGCAGCGCCAGTGCCTGGTTGCCGGCAAAGTGCTGCGCCAGCACCCGCAGGCGCTGGGCGCTGAGGTCCAGCAAGGGCTCGGATTGTGGGCCGAGCTGATCGAAATGCAGGCTCTGTGCCAACGCCTCACGGTAGTTGCCGCTGCACAAATTGACCGCCATGTGGCCCGACACTGCCCGTAGCTGGCCGGTGAGCTCGTTGCTCGCTTGTGCCAGGCGCAGTGCGCCGGCAAAGGCTTGAATGGTCTGTGGCGTGCTGCCCTGGGCGTGGTAGGAAAAACTGCCCAGCGCCAGCTGCAATTCCATCTGCAGGCGCTGGCTCGGCGCGGTTGACTGCGCCAGGGCCTTGCCCACGTACAGCCCGTGCTCGTGCAGCAGCGACAGTTCCTGCCACAACGGCATCGCACTGACCGTAAGGCGAATACCCAACAGGTGCGCACCCACCTCGCCCAAGCACCAATCGAGGGCGGCGCGAATGTCTTCGCGCAGCGGGGCATAGCGCCTGATCCACACCTGGGTCGCGATCAGTTCCCAGTCCTCCCGGGCCTGTTCCATCAGCGCCAGGCAGCGCGCCGCGTGGCGCTCGCGGGTGGCCTCAAGCTCCGCGGCCACGCTGAGTTTTTCCAGCGCGTAGGTGCGGGTGATGTCGAGCAGGCGATAGACCACATCGTCATCGCCAGCCTCGACGTTGAGCAGCGACTTGGCCACCAACTGGGTGATCGAGCCCAGCACCTCGTTCGGCGCGATGCGCTCCCCGGCGATCACCGCCGCTGCGCTGGCCAGGCTGAACCCGCCACGAAACACGGCCAGGCGCCGCAGGCAAATCTGCTCGCAGGCCGTCAGCAGCTCGAAACTCCAGTCCAGCGTGGCGCGCAGGGTTTGCTGGCGGGGCAGGGCGCTGCGCCGGCCACGCACCAGCAGGCGAAAGTTGTCTTCCATTTGCACCAGCAGCCCCGGCAGGCCGAAGCGCTGGATCTGCGCCGCCACCAATTCGATCGCCAGGGGAATGCCGTCCAGGCGCTGGCAGATATCAATGGCCAGCGGCAGTTGCGCTTCGCTGAGTTCAAAACGGTCTTGATGGGACATGGCGCGTTCGATCAGCAGCTGCAACGCCGGGTAGCCGAGGGCCTGGGCACGGTTGCCGGAGGCGGGCGGGCAGGCCAGCGGTTCGAGGCGCTGCACGTATTCGCCTTCGGCGCGCAGCGCTTCGCGGCTGGTGGCCAGGATGTGCACGTGGGGCGCGTGGCGCAGCAGGGTTTCGCTGATCAGGGCGATGTCGTCGAGCAAGTGTTCGCAATTGTCGATCACCAGCAACAGCTGACGCGCGTGCAGGCTGCGGGCGAAGGTCAGCAGCGGCTCATGTGCTTGGGGCGTGAGGTCGAGCAGCGCGGCGAGGTTGGGCAGGATCATCGACGGCGCGCTCAGCGGTGCCAGGTCCAGCAGACGAATGCCGTCGCGGTAATGCCCGATCAGCAACTCGGCCACGCGTAGCGCCACGGTGGTCTTGCCGATGCCGCCTGCGCCGGTCAGGGTGATAAAGCGTTGCTGCGGCAGTTGCTGCACCAGCGCATCGATCAGCGCCTGGCGACCGATCATGCGCGTGCGCCGCAGTGGCAGGTTATGGCCCTGGCTGTGGGGCGGGCCGTCGGCAGGAATCGTCATGGGTTCGATGCTCAGTGGCGCAACAAAACTGTAGCCGCGCTGGGCCACGGTGACGATGTAGCGCTGGCCGGCCTGGCCGTCGCCCAGTGCCTTGCGCAACGCCGCCATGTGCACCCGCAGGTTGCCGTCTTCCACCACCGTTTTCGGCCAGACCCGCGCGATCAGTTCCTGCTTGCTCACCACATTGCCGGCCTGCTCCAGCAGGATCAGCAGAATCTCCACCGCACGCCGTCCCAGTCGCAACGGGCGACCGGCCTCCAGCACCAGGCGTTGGCGCGGGTGGATGCGGTAGGGGCCGAAATGCACGGCCTGGTCGCTGAGGTCACTCATGGTGGCCCATGCTCGGGAAAAAGGGTTTGGCCAGCATATTCCAGGTGCGTACAGACCACTAGGCCGCAATCACGTGCGGCTTGTGACGCAAGTGGTGGTTTCGCCAGGTCATCGGGTTGACGCCTTCGCTGCGCGTGAACATATGGCAGAAGTGCGCCTGGTCGCAAAACCCGCATTCCAGGCTGATTTGCGTGAGGCTCAAGGAAGAGCCGGTGATCAGTTCCTTGGCCCGTTGGATACGCTGTTGGCGAATCCACTCCTGCGGCGACAGCCCGGTGGTGCACTTGAAGGCGCGGGAGAAGTGGCTGCGCGACAGCGCGCACGCCTGCGCCAGGTCGGCAATTGCCAGGCTTTCGCCGAGGTTGGCAAGGATCAGTTGTTTGGCAATGCGCTCGCGTCGGGGGCATAGGCCGCCGGTCGCGGAGAAGCGCGGAGCACAGTACTCAAGTCGGGCCATGACAAATATCCGTAGTCGATGGGAGCGTTCCCGGTGAATGGATCCAGTGTAGACCGCTTCATTTTTGGCGCCGGACCGTCTGGCTGACGAGTTAATCGTTGTTAATTTCGCCAGGTCATGGCGCGGAAAAGACAGCACAGGCGTGCAATCGCCGCATGGCGGTATCTGCTTATCTGGCGGCCTGAAAACCGTTTGGAAGCCGCCATGAACCGCAACGACTTACGCCGCGTCGACATGAACCTGCTGGTGATTTTCGAAGCATTGATGTTCGAGAAGAACCTGACCCGGGTGGCCGAGAAGCTCTTTATGGGCCAACCGGCGGTGAGTGCGGCGCTTGGGCGCTTGCGGGATTTGTTCGACGACCCGCTGCTGTTGCGCAATGGGCGGGGCATGGAGCCCACGCCACGGGCGCTGGCGATACTCAAGGAGTTGCAACCGGCCATGGACACCATTTCCGGCGCGGTCAGCCGCGCCAAGGATTTCGACCCTTCCACCAGCTGCGCGGTGTTTCGTATTGGTTTGTCGGATGATGCGGAATTCGGGTTGTTTCCGCCGTTGCTCAGTCAACTGCGTGAGGAGGCGCCGGGGATTATCGTGGTGGTGCGTCGGGCCAACTACCTGTTGATGTCGGCGTTGTTGGCCAGTGGGGAGATTTCGGTGGGGGTGAGTTACACCACGGAATTGCCGGCGAATGCCAAGCGCAAGAAGCTGCGCGATATTCCGTGCAAGGTGCTGCGGGGGGATGACGGGGAGGCGCCGCTGACCCTGGATGATTACTGTGAGCGGCCGCATGCGATGGTGTCGTTTTCGGGGGATTTGAGCGGCAATATCGACCTGGACCTGGCGCGGATTGGCCGGGCGCGCCGGGTGGTGTTGGCGGTGCCGCAGTTCAGTGGGTTGCGGGCGTTGTTGGCGGGCACGCGGATTATTGCGACGGTGCCGGATTATGCGGCCTGTGCGTTGACTGAGGGGACGGTGTTGCGGGCGCAGGATCCGCCGTTTGAGATTGAAGCGGCGGAGTTGTCGATGGTGTGGAGTGGGGTGCATGATAATGACCCGGCGGAGCGGTGGCTGCGGTCGCGTATCAGTGAGCATATGTCGCGGGCGGTTTAGGCGTGGCGGCCTCTGGGCCGACCAGGTGGGGGGTTGGGGTGGGTGTATATCCGTTGCTGCGGTAACGGCCACTGGCGGTTCCGCTCTTACAGCGGGTCACTTTTGGCAAACGCCCCAAAAGTAACCAAAAGGTCTTTGCCCCACCACTCGGCACCTCGCCTGGGCTCGGTGTGCCCTCACTCCGGCTTGAATCCGTGGGCCGCCGCGACGGGCCATCCATGGCCCAACGCGGCTAACCCGGCGTCCTGCCGGGTTACCCACGGATTCAAGCCTGCGTTCGGCCAGCGTGGTTGACGGGGCCTGTCAGATCAAAAGCAAGATCAAAAGCAAAAGCACGGCGGCCTGAAAGCCGACCTGAGTGGTAGAAGCAAAAGCAGGGCAACAGCAGATCAACACACCTCTACCTGATGCACTGAGCTCCAAATGTGGGAGCGGGCTTGCCCGCGAATGCGGTGGTTCAGTCAGCCCATGTGTCACTGGCACACCGCCTTCGCGAGCAAGCCCGTTCCCACAATTTCACCGAGTGCAGCCCGCCAGCACCGCACTGCTATTGCTTTTCTGTGGGAGCTGGCTTGCCTGCGATGCAGGCACCGCGGTCCATCAGGTACACCGGGTTGATGCCATCGCAGGCAAGCCAGCTCCCACCTTTGACCGAGTACAATCAACACTCATCTACCTGATGCACAGAGATCCAAATGTGGGAGCGGGCTTGCTCGCGAATGCGGTGGGTCAGTCAGCTCTTGTGTCACTGGCACACCGCCTTCGCGAGCAAGCCCGCTCCCACAATTTCACCGAGTTCAACTGCCAGCACCGCACTGCTTTGCTTTTCTGTGAGAGCTGGCTTGCCTGCGATGCAGGCGCCTCGGTGTATCAGTGACAGACAGTCGATACCATCGCAGGCAAGCCAGCTCCCACCTTTGACCGAGTACAAACAACACTCATCTACCTGATGCACAGAGCTCCAAATGTGGGAGCGGGCTTGCCCGCGAATGCGGTGGTTCAGTCAGCCCATGTGTCACTGGCACACCGCCTTCGCGAGCAAGCCCGCTCCCACAATTTCACCGAGTTCAGCCGCCAGCACCGCACTGCTTTGCTTTGCTTTTCTGTGGGAGCTGGCTTGCCTGCGATGCAGACAACTCGGTGTATCAGGCATAACCAGTTGATGCCATCGCAGGCAAGCCAGCTCCCACATTGAATTGAGTTCAGCTTCCAGAATCAGGTCGGCTGTCAGGCCGCCTCGCTTTCGCTTTTGATCTAACCACTCAGGTCGGCTACTAGGCCGCCGTGCTCTGCTTTTGATCTTGATCTGCTTTTGACTTTGATCTTAGGCGCCCCGTTAAACCACGCTGGCCTCACGCAGGCTTGAATCCGTGGGTAACCCGGCAGGACGCCGGGTTAGCCGCGTTGGGCCATGGATGGCCCGTCGCGGCGGCCCACGGATTCAAGACTGCGTGAGGGCACACCGAGCCTAGGCGAGGTGCCGAGTGGTGGGGCAAGAGCCTTTTGGTTACTTTTGGGCTCTTTTCAAAAGTGACCCGCTGTAAAAGCGGAACCCATAGCGGCCGTTACTCAAATAACGGATATGTACTCCATAAAAACCTGCCCCCAAGGCCGCCACGTCAAACAGCACATACATCCAATTCCAACCCCCCCAATGCCCCCCAAACTCCCCCCATCGCACAACCCTCCAGGGGGGAATCAGAACCATGGACCCAACACCCAAAACCAGCCCCGACGAAGTCGTCACCCTGGTCGTCAAACACCTGATCAAACCCGGCCGCGAAGCCGACTATGAAGCCTGGCTCCGGCGCATCGTGCGCATCGCCGGCGAACGCCCTGGCCACCTCGGCGTCGACGTCGTGCGCAGCAAACAAAACCGCCTGGCGCTGTTCACCTGCGTCCTGCGCTACCGCTCCACCGACGACCTCGAACGCTGGCTCGGCTCCCCCGAGCGCCAAGCCCTGATCAACGAAGCCACGCCCATGCTCGCCGATGGCGACAACACCGAAATCGGTGCCGTCAACGAATTCTGGTTCGCCCCCCTGGCCGACAGCGCCGCCAAACCACCGCGCTGGAAACAAGCCGTGGTGACCTTGTTTGTCATCCTGCCGCTGACCCTGCTGATCCCGATCATCTGGGCCCCGGTGTTGCGCCTGCATCCGTTCCTCTCCAACTACGTGGTCGCCACCTTCCTGGTCACCCTGACCATCGTGCTGCTGGTGGTCTACCTGCTGATGCCGGCCGCCACCCGCCTGTTCGCTCCCTGGCTTGAAGCCTCTGTAAAGGAAACCCTATGAACGCCGATCTGATTCTGTTCAATGGCCAGTTCCACACCGTGGACCGTGAAAACCCGCGCGCCACCGCCGTTGCTATTCACCAGGGCCGCTTCGTCGCGGTCGGCACCGACGCCCAAGCCATGGCGTTACGTGGCAGTGCCACGCAGGTCATCGACCTCAAGGGCCGCACCGTCATCCCCGGCCTCAACGACTCGCACCTGCACCTGATCCGTGGCGGGCTGAACTACAACCTCGAACTGCGCTGGGAAGGCGTGCCGTCCCTGGCCGATGCGCTGCGCATGCTCAAGGATCAGGCGGACCGCACGCCCACGCCGCAGTGGGTGCGCGTGGTCGGTGGCTGGAATGAATTCCAGTTCGCCGAAAAACGCATGCCGACCCTGGAAGAGCTGAACCAGGCCGCGCCGGACACGCCAGTGTTCGTGCTGCACCTGTACGACCGTGCCTTGCTCAACCGCGCTGCCCTGCGGGTGGCCGGCTATACCAAAGACACGCCGAACCCACCGGGTGGCGAGATCGTGCGTGACAGCAACGGCAACCCCACTGGCATGCTGGTGGCGCGGCCCAACGCGATGATTCTGTATGCAACCCTGGCCAAGGGCCCGAAATTGCCACTGGAATATCAGGTCAACTCGACCCGCCAGTTCATGCGTGAACTCAATCGCCTGGGTCTCACCAGCGCCATTGATGCCGGCGGTGGTTTCCAGAACTATCCCGATGACTACGCGGTGATCGAGCAACTGGCCAAGGACGAACAACTGACGGTGCGCATCGCCTACAACCTGTTCACCCAAAAGCCCAAGGAAGAACTCAGCGACTTCAAGCACTGGACCGGCAGCGTCACCCTGCACCAGGGCGATGACTACCTGCGCCACAACGGCGCCGGCGAGATGCTGGTGTTTTCGGCGGCGGACTTCGAGGATTTCCTCGAACCGCGCCCCGACCTGCCGCTGAGCATGGAGCAGGAACTGGAACCGGTGGTGCGGCATTTGGTCGAGCAGCGCTGGCCGTTCCGCTTGCATGCCACTTACAACGAATCCATCTCGCGCATGCTCGACGTGTTCGAGAAGGTCAACCGCGACATTCCGTTCAATGGCCTGCCGTGGTTTTTCGACCACGCCGAAACCATCACCCCGCACAACATCGAGCGCGTGCGTGCTCTTGGCGGCGGTATCGCGATCCAGGATCGCATGGCGTTCCAGGGCGAATATTTTGTCGAGCGTTACGGCGCCAAAGCGGCCGAAGCCACGCCGCCGATCAAGCGTATGTTGGCTGAAGGCGTGCCGGTCGGGGCGGGCACCGATGCCACGCGGGTGTCGAGCTATAACCCGTGGACCTCGTTGTATTGGATGGTCAGCGGCCGCACCGTCGGCGGCCTGGAACTGCACGCCGAAGGCCTGCCGCGCCTCACCGCGTTGGAGCTGTTCACCCACGGCAGTGCCTGGTTCTCGTCGGAGCAGGGCAAGAAAGGCCAGATTAAGGTCGGCCAGTTGGCGGACGTTGCCGCGCTGTCGGCGGACTTTTTCAGTGTCGATGAAGAAGCCATCAAGTGGATTGAGTCGGTGCTGACCGTGGTCGGCGGCAAGGTGGTGTACGGCGCCGGCGACTTCGACGATTTCGCACCGCCACGCGTGCCGGTGCTGCCGGACTGGTCGCCGGTGGTCAAGGTGCCGGGGCACTGGCGCCCAAGCTCACCGTTACAAGCCCAGGTCCATCAATGCAGCGGCCCGTGTGGCGTGCATGCCCATGGCCATGAAAAAGCGCGCCTTTCCAGTGTGCCGGTCAGCGACTTCCAGGGTTTCTGGGGCGCGTTTGGCTGCTCGTGCTTTGCCTTCTAAAACTCCCCCTCTCAATCAAAAACAGGAGCTATCCCATGACTTACAAACGCTTGAACAAAGACGACGCCGTGGTGCTGTTGGTGGACCACCAGACCGGCTTGATCTCGCTGGTGCAGGATTTCTCGCCCAACGAATTCAAGAACAACGTGCTGGCGCTGGCGGATGTGGCCAAGTTCTTCAAGCTGCCGACCATCCTCACCACCAGCTTTGAAACCGGCCCCAATGGCCCACTGGTGCCGGAGCTGAAAGAACTGTTCCCGGACGCGCCGTACATCCCGCGTCCTGGCCAGATTAACGCCTGGGATAACGAAGATTTCGTCAAGGCCGTCAAGGCCACCGGCCGCAAGCAATTGATCATCGCCGGTGTGGTGACCGACGTCTGCGTGACGTTCCCGACCCTGGCCGCGCTGGCTGAAGGCTTCGAGGTGTTTGTGGTGACCGACGCTTCCGGGACGTTCAACGAGGCCGTGCAACGTGCGTCGTGGGCGCGCATGAGCGCAGCGGGCGCGCACCTGGTGAACTGGTTCGCGGTGGCCTGCGAGCTGCAGATCGACTGGCGCAACGACATGGAAGGCCTGGCCAACCTGCTGTCGCCGCGCATCCCCAACTACCGCAACCTGATGAACAGCTACTCGGCGTTTACTGCCAAGTAACCCGACAGACAGCACACCGCTGAACCCTGTGGGAGCCGGCTTGCCCGGCTCCCACATTTGATTTGTGGTGCCATGACTGACCGGTTATAAAACAGCAAAATGTCCACCGAGAAGCGACAATGAACCCCTTCGAAGACATGCGCCTGTTCTGTCAGGTCATGGAGTCTGGCAGCTTCACCGCCGCCGCCGAGCAACTGGGCCTGTCCAAGCAATTTGTCAGCCGCCGCCTGATTCAGCTGGAAGAGCGCCTGGGCGTGCGCCTGCTCAACCGTTCCACGCGCCGCCTGGACGTCACGCCGCTGGGCCAGAGTTATTACGAATCCGCCTTGCGCCTGCTCAGTGACGTCGAGCAAGTGGAGCAGGGCATCGCTGGCCAGAACAGCGAGCCGCGCGGCACGCTACGCCTGAGTGCGCCGCTGTCGTTTGCCATGGCTCACCTGGGCTGCCTGTTGCCGTCATTTCTGCAGCGCTACCCGCACGTGTCGGTGGAAGTCGACCTCAGCGACCGCCCTGTTGACCTGATCGGTGAAGGCTACGACCTGGTGTTGCGCATCGGCACCCTTGAAGACTCGACCTTGATCGCGCGACGTATCGCCAGCGTCGAGCGGGTGTATTGCGCCAGCCCCGAGTACCTGGCCCTGCGCGGCACGCCGCTCAAGCCCGACGACCTGACCGACCACGATTGCCTGCCCTACGGCCACGGCCGCCAGGTGCAATGGCGCTTCCAGACCAAGGGCAAGCTGCAGTCGGTGAATGTCAGCGGCCGCATGCGCGTGAACAACGGCGAGTTGTTGCGCGACACGGCCATTGCCGGGTTGGGTGTTACTTACCTGCCGACGTTTATCGTGGCTGAGGCGTTGAAGGACGGGCGCTTGGTCACGCTTCTGGAAGACTTCGCCCCTGAAGCGCTGACCTTGTCAGCCGTTTACCCGCAGCACCGGCAGAGCTCCAGGCCCGTGCAGGCGCTGGTGGAATTCTTGCGCGAGCGCCTGGCGGGTGGTTGCTAAATCATTCCAGAACCCGGTGAAGATCAAATGTGGGAGCTGGCTTGCCTGCGATAGCGATGTATCAGTTGAAACTATGCCAACTGAACCACCGCTATCGCAGGCAAGCCAGCTCCCACATTTTGATTGTGGTTCGGCTCAGAGATCGACAAGGTTGGCCAGCGTCGAGCCCTGCACATACCGCTGCAGATTCGCCAGAAACGTATCGGCAATCTCCTCTTGGCTGTTGGTCGAAATCGCCGAGGTATGCGGTGACAGCCTCACCCGTGGATGGCTGTACAACGGATGCCCATCCGGCAGCGGTTCCGGCTCGGTCACGTCCAGCGACGCCAGGCCGATCTGCCCGTTGTCCAGCGCTTCCAACAACGCCTCCTGATCAAGCAAACCACCGCGCGCGATGTTGATCAGGTGCAACCCCGGCTTGGCGCTGCCGAGCACATCGCGGTTGACGATATGCCGCGTGCTCTCGGTCAGCGGCGCCGCCAGTACCAGATGGTCGGCACGGGCGAACAGGTCGTGGGTATCCCGCGCGGCTTCGACGCCGTCCACGTCAAAAGAGGCATGGCTTTGACGCAACGCAACCACGTTGATGCCGAGTGCCAACGCCTTTTGCGCAAGGCTTTTACCAATCGCGCCAAAGCCGAGAATACCCAGGGTCGTGCCCTTGAGCGGACGCAATGGCGTGAAATTCCACTGGGCATCCTTCACCCAGATAGCCGGCAAACGCTTGGACGCGGCAAAGATCGCCGCCAGGGCGAACTCGGCGAGGTTATCGGCGGCGCTGCCACGCGAGGTGGTCACCGGTGGGCCTTTGAACAGCCACTGCGGGTAGAAGTCGATGCCCGAGGAGACCAGATGCACCCACTGCGCGCCATACGGCCAGCCCGGCGGCGGGGTGTCCGGCGCGGTGTAGCCGCGCACGTTGATCGGGCGCAGCAAGAGGATATTGGCCTGGGGCGGCAAGTCACTCGGCACACCAACAGGCACGCCGATCACCTGGGCTTCGGGATGAATCGAGGCGAGGCGTTCGCGGATTACCGCGTTGTAATCTTCGTCCAGCTGGCTGGCAATAATCACCTGACTCATGAGCGTTCCTTATTCATTTTGGGCCACGTTGGGCGAACACAGCTTTGCCGACGCCTTGCAGCACGGCGTCGTTTTGTGGGGTATGCACGCGGCTGCACAGCACGTCGCGGTAATGGCGTTGCAGCGGGCTGTGGCGTGACAGGCCCGGGTTGCCCGAGGCTTCGATGGCCAACTCGACGGCGCGGATCGCGTTGCCGGTCACCAGGTACTTCAACTGCGCGGCATTCGCGGCCGGTGTGTGGCCTTCAGCGGCGGCATCCAGCAGGCTGCGGTTGGCAAACAGCAGCGTGTCGATATGGCCGACGGTTTCCTGAAAACGCGGCAAGGTCGACAGCGCTGCGCCCAGATTGGATGGCTTGCGCTCCTCCAGCCATTGCACCAGCCAGTCCCGTGCGGCCTGGGCCACGGCGTCATACACCGAGGACAGCAACACCGACATCCACAGGAAACCATCGCCATCCAGCTCTGGCTGCGGTGCGCTCCAGGGGCTCACGCTGACGGCGTGGTCCAGCGGCACCAGCACGTTGTCGAGCAGCACTTCATGGCTGCAGGTGGCGCGCATGCCCAAGTGATCCCAGGTGTCGATGATGCTCACGCCGGGGCTGTCTTTAGGCACCAGCCAGGCGCCCACCAGCGGGTCGGCGTCATCGCTGCGCGCCCATACGCTGAACCAGCTCAGGCCATGGCTGCCGGTGGAGTAAATCTTGCGCCCACTGATGCGCCAGCCCTCGGCGGTGCGCACGGCGGTGGTCGCCGGCAGTCCGCCACGCGCCGGGGTGCCAAGGTCGGGTTCGACGCGCAAGGCGTTGATCAGCGCGCCGTTGCGCACTGCGTCTTCGGCGACTTGCACGCGCAAGTGCTGGGGCCAGGTCTTGCTGTCTTGCAAGCGCGTGTGTTGCAGGTACTGCATCACCAGGATCAGCGCGGTGGAGGGCTCGCCCTTGGCAATCGCGCTGATCGCCTTGCGCGCCTGGGGCAAGCTGGCACCGCCGCCGCCCAAGGCCTTGGGCACGGTGAGGGCGACCAGGCCGTGGTCATGCAACAGCGTGAAATTATCGTGGGGGAAGGCGCCGCTGGCGTCGTACAGGTGCGCAGTGCTCGCCAGCTCGGCGCTGAGGCGTTCGAGCAGGGCTTCGAAGTTGGCGACTTCCACGGAGCGTAAGGACGGTTGGGAAAAGTGGCTCATGGTTGCTTCACTCTGTTCGATAGGTGTACGCCGATACCTGTGGGAGCTGGCTTGCCTGCGATAGCCATTCCAGGCTGACAGTGTTGGTGGCTGAAACACCGCGATCGCAGGCAAGCCAGCTCCCACATTGAATCGGTGTGATTTCAGATAGCGATGCGCACAGGCTGTTGGCCCAACACGCGCTCCACCACCTGCAACGCCGCCGGCGCCCAGGTGGCCACACGTTCGGCATGCAGCTCAGCTAACTGACGGTTCAGGGACTCGCTCATGCCAGCGCCTCCTGTTGCTTTTCGACCTCGGTGGCGACGCTGTAACGGTTGGCCGGCACGTCCAGGCCAAGGTTGTCGCGCAGGGTGTGGCCGGTGTATTCGTTACGGAACAGGCCGCGCTGTTGCAGCACCGGCACCACCAGCTCGGTGAAGTACTGCAAGCCATCCGGCAGCACCGAGTTGATGATGAAACCATCGCTGGCGCCGGTTTCGAACCAGGTCTGGATCGCATCGGCGACTTGCTCCGGGGTACCGACAAAATCGCGTTTGGGCCGCGAGAAACGCAGGGCCACTTCGCGCAGGGTCAGGCCTTCGTCCCTGGCCAGTTGCTTGATGCGCTCGGAGCCGCCTTTCTGGCTGTTGGCGCCCAGGTCGCCGAGTTCCGGGAAGGGGTCGTCCAGCGGGTATTGGCTGAAGTCGTGGTCGTTGAACGGGCGGCCGAGGGCGACAATCGCATCTTCCACGGTGACCAGGTCCACGGCCTGCTGATAGCGGCTTTCCACCTCGGCGGCGTCACGCCCGACAATCGGGCGGATGCCCGGCAGGATCGACAGGCTACTGGCGTCACGCCCGAAGCCTTTGGCGCGGCGCTTCAAATCGGCGCTGTAGGCTTTGCCTTCTTCAATGTTCTCGACGTGCACGAAAATCGCATCGGCGTTTTGCGCCGCAAAGTTGCGCCCATCTTCCGAGGTGCCGGCCTGGAAAATCGCCGGCTGGCCCTGGCGCGAACGCGCGATGTTGAGCGGGCCTTTGACCGAGAAAAACTCGCCTGTGTGGTTCAGCGCATGCAGCTTTTGCGGGGTAAAAAACTCGCCGCTTTGCTTGTTGTAGGCAAAGGCGTCGTCCTCCCAGGAATCCCACAGGCCCTTGACCACGTTCAAGTGCTCCTTGGCGATGCGGTAGCGCACGGCATGCGGTGGGTGCTCGGCCTTGCCGAAGTTGTCGGCGGTACCGCTGAGCCATGAGGTGACCACGTTCCAACCGGCGCGGCCGCCGCTGATGTGGTCCAGGGACGCAAACTGACGTGCCACCTGATAAGGCTCGGTGTAGCTGACCGTCACCGTGGCGACCAGGCCGATGTTCGTGGTCAGCGCGGCGAGGGCCGAGAGAATCGTCAATGGCTCGAAGCGATTGAGGTAATGCGGGCTGGATTTGGCGTGGATATGCAGGCTGTCGGCGATGAACACGAAATCGAATTTGGCGCCTTCGGCCAACTCAGTCTGCTGCTTGTAGAAAGTAAAATTCGTGCTGGCATTCGGTTGCGCCTGCGGGTGACGCCATTCGCCCCAGCCGTGACCGACGCCGTGCACCATGGCGCCTAGTTTCAAATGGCGTGGCTGCAATTGATCTGGCTTGCTCATGTGTCGCTCCTTGCTTAGCGCGATGCTTGGGAAGTGGGAAAACGCTCGGCGTTAAAGCTCTTGTCGAAACCCTGCGACACGTCGATGTGCTTGGGCAGCAGGCCTTCCTTCTGATAGGTGTCGGCCGTGGCTTGCAGGCCGCTGATCACGCTGTCGTCGATTACCACGGGGCTTAGATGAGTGTCTTTGGCCACCTCGACGTGCACCGCCAACGGCAGGCCGGTGATTTTCGATTGGGCGGCAGCGTATTCATTGGGGTGCGCATTGGCCCACGCATAAGCGCGATCGACGCGGGCGACAAAGTCGTCCAGTTGCGCGCGTTTTTCGCTGATGGCCTGGTTGGTGGCCGCAAAATACAGGTGGTTGCTCAGCAGCTGGTTGCCGCTGACCAGCACCCTGGCCTGGCTTTGTGAGGTGACCACCGTGGTGTACGGGTCCCACGTGGCCCAGGCGTCGACGGTGCCGTTATCGAGCACCAGCCGCGATTCGGCGGGCAGCAGGAAAATGAATTGCACATCCTTGGTGGTCAGCCCCGCGCTGGCCAGGGCCTTGATCGCCAGGTAGTGGCCGATGGAACCGCGCCCGGTGACGATTTTCTTGCCCTTGAGGTCGGCCACCGTCTTGATCGGTGAATCCTTGGGCACCACCAGGGCGGTGGTGTTGCGCCCTTCGGCGTGGATGATGCTGACCACTTTGAGCGAGGCGCCGGCGCCCAGAGCGAACACATACGGCGCATCACCAAGCGCACCGACATCCACGGCGCCGGCATTCAGGGCTTCGCCCAACGGCGAGGCGGAGGGGAATTCCGACCATTGGAGGGTGTAGGGGACGTTTTGGGTTTCGCCCGAGGCTTCCAGCAGGGCCTTGATGGTGGATTTCTGATTGGCCACACGCAGCGGTTGCAGGTCGGCGGCCTGGGCGGTGCTGAGCAGGCCAAAGGCGAGGGCGGTGCCCAGCAGCAGGCGTTTGAACGCAGGGGTAAAGGTCATGAGCGGTAGATTCCAGACAGTTCGAAAAGGTGTGGGTTACCTCCGCCTGGAAAGGGGTCGGTGCGGCCTGCCCCGGTCCGGGGCAGGCGTGAAGGTGGCTCAGATCACATAGAAACCATGGGTGCCGTCGCGGGCCAGCTGGTCGACCAGGCCAAACTCCCAATCCAGGTACGCCTGCATGGCTTCCTTGGGGCTGTCGGTGCCTTCGTACGGTCGGCGGTAGCGGTCGATACGCGGTGAAGCCAGGTGGGTTTCACCAGTTTCCAGCGGCAGTTGCTCGGCGATCCAGTGGGTGGTGCCGCCTTGCAGCAGGAACACCGGCTTGCCGGTCAGCGCCTCGACTTCGGCCACGGCCAGGCGCGCCAGCTGGCTGGTGCCGCAGGTCAGCACATAACGTTCGGCACGCGGCACTTTGGTCAGCGCTTCGGGCAATTGCGCCCGCAGTGCCCAGTGGGCGCCGGGGATGTGGCGCTTGACGTAATTGACGCTCGGGGTGAAATCCAGCACCGCCGTGTCGCCGTGGGCGAGCCACTGCGCCAGGGTGTGCGGGCTGATCAACTCGGCTTGCTGCGGCGCCGGTACGGGGGCTACCCAGGCACCGGTTTCGCTGAAGTGCGCTGTTTGCAGGTCGTCGAGCACATGCACTTCCCAGCCCAGTTGCGCGAGCCAGGAGGCGGACATATTGGCACGCACGCCGTCGTCATCCGCCAGCACCAGGCGCGCACCGCGCACGCTGGCGACGTGATCGGTTTCCTGCACCAGCTGGCCGCCCGGTGTGGAGCGTGCGCCGGGCAGGTGGCCGGCTTCGAATTCTTCCGGGGTGCGCACATCGAACAGGTACGTGGTGCGGTTCGGTTCCTGCTGCCAGCGTTGCAGGTCAGCCAGGGTGGCGCGGCCGACGCGAGCTTTATCGGCCACGCGGCGCGCGTCCCGGGCGGCGATCTGGCGGTGTTCTTCGCGGGTTGGCGCAAAGCGCCGCGACTGGCCGTGGGCGAGTTTTTGCCCGGCCAGCGTCCAGCCGATGGTGCCGTTACGCAGCGCCGACACCGGGTTGGCGATGCCAGAATTGATCAACGATTGAGTGCCAATAATGCTGCGCGTGCGCCCGGCGCAGTTGACGATGATGCGTGTGGACGGGTCCGGCGCCAGTTCACGGGCGCGCAGCACCAGCTCGGCACCGGGCACGCTGATGCCGGTGGGGATGCTCATGGTCTGGTATTCGTCGAAGCGACGCGCGTCGAGCACCACCACGTCGGCTTGGTTGTCGAGCAGGGCCTGGACTTCTTCGGCGGCCAGGGACGGCGTATGGCGCTCGCTCTCCACCAGCTCGCCAAACGCCTTGCTCGGCACATTGACGTCGATAAACAGCTCACCACCGGCCTTGCGCCAACCGTCCAACCCACCTTCAAGCAGGCCGACCTGGGTGTAGCCCAGCGCAACCAGGCGCTCGGCTGCTCGCTGCGCCAGCCCTTCACCGTTGTCGTAGACGGTGACCTGGGTATCGCGGCGCGGAATGCGCGCGTACACCTCAAGCTCCAGTTTGGACAGCGGGATATTTGCAGCGAACAGCGGGTGCGACTCGGCAAACGGTGCTTCTTCGCGCACATCGACCAGGGCGACTTCTTCACGGTCCAACAGGGCCTGACGGATTTGGGCGAAGCTGCGGTTCGATACGGTGGTCATAGGGCAGGGCTCTTTTCTTTGGACACATCCCAGATGTTCGGGAGGTAGGCGTTGGAATAACCGGAGATAAACAGTTTCTCGCTGCCGTCGGGCTGATACACCGCGCGGCGTACCGCACCGATATTGGCGCCGTACACATGAATGCTGATCGACACCTGGTCGCTGTGGGCATTGCTGACCTGATGGATATCGCCGACCTTGGGCGACACGGCCTCGACCTGACCCGGCACCAACTGAATCGGCTTGCCCTCGGCAACGAGGCGGCCGTCGGGTGCGCGTTCAAAGCCCTGGGAAAATTCCGAGCCGCGCAGCATGCCGATCAAGCCCCACACCCGGTGGTCATGAATCGGCGTACTTTGCCCCGGCCCCCACACAAAGCTGACGATGCAAAAGCGCTGGCGCGAATCGGCATGCAGCAGAAATTGCTGGTAACGCGCGGGGTCGGGTTGGGCGTATTCGTCGGGCAGCCAGTCATCGTGGCTGACCAGTTGCGCCAAGAGCTTGCCGCCACGGTGCAGCAGGTCGCCTTCGCGTGGATTGCCGTCGATCAATTCCGCCAGGGCGCCTATAAAGGCTCTGAGTCTCTCGGGGTGTCGGGCCTGGGTCATGGCACTTCCATCGCTGCTTTAACGGGGAGGGTGTGATGGGTTTATATAAGCATAATGTTTATGGTTAATATGCTATTTTTTAATGATTAGCTTATAGCTTTAGGTAATTTAGAACCGGTCTGCATAGCGTTAGACGTTATCGATCACAGCGTGGACTATCCATGCAGCGTTCCTGCAACTATGCTTCGCACACATCTTAATGACTGTTCTCTATGTGCGGCCCAAATGAAAATTGACGATATCGATGCCTTTGTCGAAGTGATTCGTTGCCAGTCCATCAGCCATGCCGCCGAGTCGTTGCAACTGACCCAGCCGGCCATTACCCGCCGTGTGCAGAACTTCGAGCAGGCGCTGGGCGTGGAGTTGTTCGACCGCAACACCAAGCCCCTCAAGCCTACGCTGATCGGTACGCGCGTTTATGAACAATGCCGGCTGATCCTGCGTGAAATGGATGCCCTGCGCGAACTGGTGGCCACCGACGCGCCGCCCACTGGCGTATTGCGCCTGGGTGTGCCGCAGACCATTGGCGATGTGGTGCTGCTCGATGCGCTCAAGCACCTGCGCACCGAATACGCCGACCTGCGCACCCAGGTCGCCACGGGTTGGGGCAGCCAACTGGTCGGCAAGATCGAGCGCGGTGAGCTGGACGCGGCGGTGGCGCTGTTCCCGGCGGGCAAGATTTTCCCGGACAACATCGTCGGTGAGTCCATCGGCAAGATGGAGTTGGTGGTGGTGTGTGCCAAGGCGCAGTTGCCGAAGAAGCCATGCAAGTTGGCCGATGTGTACCAGAACGGCTGGATTCTGAACCCGGATGGCTGCGGTTTCCGCGCCGGCTTGCAGCGCACCTTGTCCGATCAGGGGTTGGCATTGCGGGTGAACCTGGAAACCTTCGGCACCGAATTGCAATTGGGGCTGGTGGCCGACGGTTTGGGCCTGGGGCTGGTGCCGCGGCCTTTGCTGGAGCGCAGCGCTCACCGTGAGCAGCTGGCGGTCATGCCGCTCAAGGATTTCAAGCCGGTGATGGATTTGTGGCTGATCTATCCGCATTTTCTCGGCAACCTGCAGGGGCCGGTGGATGCATTCGGCAAGCGGGTCGCGGACTCGCTGCACAAGATCCGCAACGCCGCCTGAGTGAGGGATGTGGTTTTTATAAAAAAAAATAATAATTAGCTTAGATTAAAATGTGCTTTTTATTATTTTTCGGCATCCCCTAGGCTGCCTGGGAGTCCTTAAGGCCATCCAGGAAGTTTTGCCATGAGCAGCGTCACCTCTCTATCCAGCGTTTCCAGCAACGTCCGCCAGCGCGTGTCGCCTGAAGAGTGGGAGGTGCGCGTCAAACTGGCTGCGGCCTATCGGCTGGCGGCGTTGTACAAGTGGACCGATCACATCTACACGCACTTCTCGGCCCGCGTGCCGGGTCCGGATGAGCATTTCCTGATCAATGCCTTTGGCTTGTTGTTCGATGAAATCAGCGCGTCCAACCTGGTCAAGGTTGACCTTGACGGCACGATTGTCGACGACCCTACGGGCCTGGGCATCAATTACGCAGGCTATGTGATTCACAGCGCCATCCACGGTGCGCGGCATGACCTGCAAGCGGTGCTGCACACGCATACCCGTGACGGTATTGCGGTGTCGGCGCAGAAGGACGGTCTGTTGCCGATTTCCCAGCACTCCATCGCGTTCTCCGGGCGTATCGCGTACCACGGCTATGAAGGCGTGGCGCTGGACCTGGACGAGCGTGAGCGGTTGGTGGCGGACCTGGGGGACAAGAGTGTGATGATTTTGCGTAACCATGGGTTGTTGACGGCGGGGGTGAGCGTTGAGCATGCGTTTCAGCAACTGCAGGGGCTGGAGCGTGCGTGCAATATTCAGGTGGCGGCGCAGGCGGGCGGCAATGCGCAGTTGATCTTCCCGCCGGCGGAGGTGGTGGCCAAGGTTGAAGAGCAGGCCAAGGTGTTCAGCAACGGGGCCGGGCCGGGTGTGGCACGGCATTGGAATGCGTTGGTTCGGCAGTTGGAGCGTACGGATACCGAGTATAAAAACTGACGTTGGCGGCGGTGTGGGGGCTTGGGGGGCTGGTTTGTTTGTGATGGGGGGTGTTTAGGTAGATTGGGGGCATATCCGTTGCTGCGGTAACGGCGGCTGGCGGTTCCGCTCTTACAGCGGGTCACTTTTGGCAAACGCCCCAAAAGTAACCAAAAGGTCTTTGCCCCACCACTCGGCACCTCGCCTAGGCTCGGTGTTCCCTCACGCAGGCTTGAATCCGTGGGCCGCCGCGACGGGCCATCCATGGCCCAACGCGGCTAACCCGGCGTCCTGCCGGGTTACCCACGGATTCAAGCCTGCGTTCGGCCAGCGTGGTTGACGGGGCCTGTCAGATCACAAGCAAGATCAAAAGCAAAAGCACGGCGGCCTAGTAGCCGACCTGAGTGGTAGAAGCAAAAGCGGATCAAAAGCACAGCAACACACTTCTATCTGATGCACAGAAATCCAAATGTGGGAGCGGGCTTGCTCGCGAAAGCGGTGGTTCAGTCAGCTCATGTGTCACTGGTCCACCGCCTTCGCGAGCAAGCCCGCTCCCACCTTTGACCGAGTACAAACGACGCCCATCTACCTGACGCACAGAGATCCAAATGTGGGAGCGAGTGCAGCCGCCAGCACCGCACTGCTTTGCTTTTCTGTGGGAGCTGGCTTGCCTGCGATGCAGGCACCTCGGTGTATCAGTGACACGCAGTTGACGCCATCGCAGGCAAGCCCGCTCCCACCTTTGACCGAGTACAAACGACATCCATCTACCTGACGCACAGAGATCCAAATGTGGGAGCGGGCTTGCCCGCGAATGCGGTGGTTCAGGCAGCTCATGTGTCACTGGCACACCACCTTCGCGAGCAAGCCCGCTCCCACAATTTGACCGAGTTTAACTGCCAGAACCGCAGTGCTTCGCTTTTCTGTGGGAGCTGTGTTTACGCGACCTCCTTGGCCTGCTCGCGCTCTGCGACCAATTGGCGGGTGAGTGGAATCAGGCGCTTGCCGTAGTCGATTGCATCATTGAGCGGGTCGAAGCCGCGAATCAGGAAGGTGGTAATCCCCAGGTCGTAGTAATCCAACAGGGCTTCAGCGACTTGTTCGGCGGTGCCCACCAGTGAGGTGGAGTTACCTTGGGCGCCAAGCAGCCCGGCAATCCCGGTCCACAACCGCTTATCCAGCCGCGAGCCTTGCGCCGCTGCTGCCAGTAAGCGGCGTGAGCCTTCGTTCGGCGGTTCCCGTCGCACGAATCCGGTCTTCTCAGCCAGCGCCGTGGCCTGTTGCAAGATCGTCTCGGCGCGCGCCCACGCCAGTTCCTCGGTCTCGGCGAGGATCGGGCGCAACGACAAACTGAAGCGGATCGTGCGCCCATGCTTGGCCGCTTCGGCGCGCACCTGAGTCACCACTTCGCGCACTTGCTCATAGGTTTCACCCCACAGCGCATACACGTCGGCATGTTTGCCCGCCACCGCAATCGCTGCCGCGGAAGAGCCGCCGAAATACAGCGGAATGTGCGGCTGCTGCGGCGACTTCACCGTCGAGTGCGCGCCTTGCACCTGGTAGTACGTGCCCGAGAAATCGAAGGGCTGCTCGCTGGTCCATTCCTGGCGCACCACGCTGAGGTACTCGTCGGTGCGCGCGTAGCGTTCGTCCTTGCCGATGTGGCTGCCATCGGCGCGCAGTTCGCGGTCATCGCCACCTGTGATGATGTGCACGGCGGTGCGCCCGCCGTTGAAAACATCCAGGGTGCTGAACTGGCGCGCAGCCAGCGTGGGCTGGGCGAAGCCGGGGCGGTGCGCGATCAGGAACTGCAGCTTCTGGGTCACGCTGGCGGCATGCGCGGCGATCAGCGTGCTGTCTGGGCTGTTGGAATGGAAGGCCACCAGGGCGCGGTCGAAGCCGGCCTCTTCGTGGGCGCGGGCCACGGTTTCGACGTAGTCCGGTTGCAGGGTCGGCCCGCTGCGCGGGTGTATCTCAGAGGCGTGATGGCCGCCGATATAGCCGATGAATTCAATGCTCATGGTCAGTCCTTGTCAGGTACGGGATCAACACCTCCTCCGGGCGTGGGGTCGGTCACTCGGCTCAAAAGTAAGGGCGGGAGTCGGGTCTGTAAAATGCCTGTTGGTTCTAACCTAAGTATTAAAATATTGAATTATCATTCGATTTATTTATTAGCAACGTGCATTAAAAGGCGGGCTACAGGCTCAGGCGAATCTGCGCACACAGCCCACCGCCCGCGCGATTGCTCAAGGTCAGCGAGCCACCGATCGCCACCACCAACTGCTGCGCAATCGCCAGGCCCAGCCCGGTGCCGCCGGTGCCGCGATTGCGTGAGCTTTCCACCCGATAAAACGGCTGCATGACGTGCACCAGTTCGTCCTCGGCAATCCCCGGTCCGCGGTCCAATACGCTGATCGACAGCTGCCCGGTTGGCGTCGAGCCGACTGCCAGTTCTGCGCTGCCGGCGAATTTCAGCGCGTTGTCCAGCAGGTTTACCAACACTCGCCGCAAGGCGTGAGGGCGGGTGTCGAGCACCAGCGCACTTTTACCGGTGATGCTGACCTGCTTGTGCATGTCCTGATAGTCAAACACCAGGCTGTCCAGAAACGCGTCGAGGTTGATGCGATGACGGGCTTCGGTAGCGCCGTGCACGCTGCGCGCGTAGGCCACGCCTTCGCGCACCAGGTGTTCCATTTCCCCCAGGTCACTCCAGAGCTTGTCGCGGTCGGCAGAATCTTCCATGAACTCGGCGCGCAGTTTCATGCGGGTAATCGGCGTTTGCAGGTCGTGGGAAATCGCCGCAAGGATCTGCATGCGTTCCTTGAGGTATTCGGCGATGCGTTGTTGCATCTGGTTGAACGCTGCCGCTGCGTGGGCCACTTCGGTCGGGCCGTGTTCGTCCAGCGGCGTCGGATGAGCGTTCGGGTCGAGGGTTTCCACCGCGCGGGCCAGGCGCGTCAGCGGGCGAGTCGCCAGGCGCACGGCCAACCAGGTGCAGCCGAGCAACAGCGCCAATTGCAGGATCAGCACCACCGGCAACCAATAGGCCACGGGCAGGGCGGCCGGGCGTACATCGAGGGTGATCGGGTGGCCGTCGGCCAGGGTCAGGTGCGCCTGGAAGTGCTTCTGCAGGCCGGGAATGGTGCGAAAGGTCAGCGCGTATTGCTCGCCCAGCGCATCCGCAATCGAGGTGGCGGCCATCGGCATGTCGTCATTGCTCATCGGCTCACCGGTCTCGCCGGCATTGAGCAGGTAATGGTAGTTCTGGCGGTCGATACGCGGCAGCCAACTGGCGCGCTCGTTGGCGGGCAGGCGGTCGAGGATTGCCACCGAGGTCGACACGTCGTTCTCCAGGTTGCCGAGCATCGCGGTGCGCGCGCTGATATAGCGCTCGTAGAACTGCGCACTGAACGACAACCCATGGGCGCACACCAGGCTGATCAGGAAGATCAGCGACAGCTGCGACGCTAGCGTGCGCGGCCAGCCCAAGCGCCATTTCATTGCGTGGCTCCAAGGATTTCCACCGCCAGGGAAAACACATAACCCTCGCTGCGCACGGTCTTGATATACGCCGGTTCACGTGCGTCATCCAACAGGCGTTGGCGCAGGCGGCTGACCAGCAGGTCGATGGAACGGTCAAACAGATCCGCGTCACGGCCCTGGGTCAGGTTGAGCAATTGGTCGCGGTTGAGCACGCGCTGCGGGTGATCGAGGAACACCCGCAGCAGGCGGTATTCGGCGCCGCTCAAGGCCACCAGCGTGTCGTCTTCGTCGAGCAGGTGGCGGGCGGTGGTGTCCAGGCGCCAACGGCCAAAACGAATCAGCCGCCCGGTTTCACTCACCACCAGGTTCGGCGGCAGCATGCGCGTGCGCCGCAACACGGCGTTGATCCGCGCCAGCAGTTCGCGGGCGGCGAAGGGTTTGACCAGGTAATCATCAGCGCCCATTTCCAGGCCGATGATGCGGTCGGTTTCATCGTTGCGCGCGGTGAGCATCAGCACCGGCTTGGCTTTGTGCTTGTCCACCCGCAACTCGCGGCACAGCTGCAAACCGTCGTTGCCGGGCATCATGATGTCCAGCACGATCAGGTCAACCGGGGTGGTGTCGAGGAAACTGCGCATCTGGCGGCCATCGGCGACCACTGTGGTGCGCATGCCGTTTTTCTTCAGGTAATTGCCCACCAGCTCGCGGATCTCGCGGTCGTCATCGACGATCAGGATATGGTCGACATGGTCCATGCTGCGTTCCTCGTTAAATGCTCATGGGCCGCAGTCTAGCCATCGCCGCAGGGTTTGCCTTGTGCCCTTTGTATTGCAGTGTATCTGGCGATAACGAGATACACAGCGAGGCAAAAAAACCGACAGGCCAGCGTCCGGCGTCGTTCACCTGCGTGCCTAAGCTAATGCTAAAAAGGTATTTATTAAGGTTTTTTAAGATCGTTTAGCTTGGTTGCTCCAACCCAAGACGCTTATGGAGTGAGCCGCCGATGCTGCAATCAGTCACCACCTTGCCGCTGCTGGATCTGTCGCAGCTTGACGGCACGCTTCAGCAACGCGGCGAATTTCTCGATGCGTTGCGCGCTGCCGCGCGGCAGATCGGTTTTTTCTACCTGACCGGCCACGGCATCGACCCGGCGCTGCTGGCTCAGGTGCAGCAGCAGGCGCGCGCATTTTTTGCCTTGCCCGAGGCCGACAAACTGGCGGTCGGCATGCTCAACTCGCCACACTTTCGCGGCTACAACCGCGCCGCGTCGGAGATCACCCGCGGCCAGCCAGACCTGCGTGAACAGTTTGATGTCGGCGCCGAGCGCGAGCCACTGAACGCGGATCAACACCCGGCCGCGTGGGCCCGTCTGCAAGGCCCGAACCAATGGCCTGTCGCCTTGCCCGAACTCAAGCCGTTGGTACTGGCCTGGCAGCAGGCAATGACGCAAATGGCGTTGCGCTTGCTACGCGCCTTCGCCCAAGCCTTGTCGTTGCCCGAGCAGGCCTTTGACGCACTGTACGGTGACCAACCCAACGAACACATCAAGCTGATCCGCTACCCCGGCCGCCACGCGCAACAAAGTCGCCAGGGCGTGGGCGCACACAAGGACTCCGGCTTTTTGAGCTTTCTGCTGCAGGACGAGCAGTCCGGTTTGCAGGTGGAGGTGGAGGAGGGCCGCTGGATCGACGCGTCGCCGCGCCCCGACACGCTGGTGGTGAATATCGGCGAACTGCTCGAGTTGGCCAGCAACGGTTATTTGCGCGCCACCGTGCACCGCGTGGTGTCGCCGCCGGTGGGCAGCGAGCGTTTGTCCCTGGCGTTTTTTCTCGGTGCGCAGCTGGATGCGGTAGTGCCGGTGTACGACTTGGCACCCGAACTGCTGCGCGATGCCCACGGGCCGACCAGCGACCCGCGCAACCCGTTGCTGCGCGATGTCGGCTGGAATTACCTCAAGGGCCGTCTGCGCTCGCACCCGGATGTCGCCCAACGTTTCTATGCCGACGCCACACTTCCCCACGCACTGTCCGCCTGATCAGGAGATCACCATGCTGAAGACATCTGCACTTACCCTGGCGGCGTTGCTGGCCTCATTGAGCGTGTCGGCCGCCGATGCGTTGCGCGTCGCCGCCGACCCGATTCCCCATGCACAGATCCTCGAATACGTGCAGAAGCTCGACCCGAGCCTGAACTTGAAGATCATCGAGATCCCCAGCGGCGTGAACTCCAACGAGTTGCTGGCCCATGGTGATGTCGACGCCAATTACTTCCAGCACCTGCCGTTCCTCAATGCTCAGGAGCAGGCGCTCGGGCAGAAGTTCGCGGTGGCCGCTACGGTGCATATCGAACCGTTGGGCATTTACTCCCATCGCCATACCGGCTTCGCCCAGGTGCCGGACAAAGGCACGGTGGCGGTGCCGAACAACGTCACCAACCTCAGCCGCGCGCTGTACCTGTTGCAAGCCAATGGCCTGATCACGCTCAAGCCGGGTTTCAATGACGCGTCCAGGGAGCAGGCCACGCCCAAGGACATCGCCGAGAACCCCAAGCACCTGAATATTCTGGAGATCGAGTCGCCGCAAATTCCGCGCGCGCTGGACGATGTGGACCTGGCGGTGATCAATGGCAACTTCGCCCTGGAAGCCGGGTTGGTGCCGGCCAAAGACGCCTTGGGCCTGGAGAAAGCCGAGGGCAACCCTTACGCGAATATCCTGGTGACCACACCAAAACTCGCGGATGACCCGCGCATCAAGCAACTGGCCAAGGACCTGCGCTCGCCGCAGGTGGCCAAGTTCATCAGCGAAAAATACGCGGGCTCGGTGATCCCGGTGGCGGCCGAATGATCGTCGTCGAGGGCGTCAGCAAAACCTACGCCGACGGCCAGCCGGCGGCCCTGGATAACGTGTCGTTGCGGATAAACGACGGGTCGATTTTTGGCATTGTCGGCCGTAGCGGGTCGGGTAAAAGTACCTTGCTGCGCTGCCTTAACCTGTTGGAGCGGCCCACCTTCGGGCGCATCCTTTTGGACGGCCAGGACCTGACCCAACTGAGCGACAGGCAACTGCGCGAGCAACGCCAGCGCATCGGCATGATCTTCCAGGGCTTCAACCTCCTGCATTCACGCACGGTGGCGGGCAACGTCGCGGTGCCGCTGGAAATCGCCAAGGTGCCCAAGGTTGAGCGCGCGGCGCGGGTGGCCGAGTTGCTGGCGTTGGTGGGCTTGAGTGACAAGGCTGAGGCGTTCCCGTCGCAGCTCTCCGGCGGGCAGAAACAACGCGTGGGCATTGCCCGTGCATTGGCGGCGCGTCCGACGTATCTGTTGTCGGATGAGGCCACCAGCGCGCTTGACCCGCAAACCACCGCGTCGATTCTTGAGTTGTTGCGCGACATCAACCGGCAGCTGGGCGTGACCATCGTGTTGATCACCCATGAACTCGAGGTGGTCAAGGCCATCTGTGACAGCGCGGTGTCGCTGGCCGATGGACGCGTGGTGGAAAGCGGCACGCTGCTGCAGTTGCAAGCCGACCCGGCATCGCACCTGGGCCGTTCGCTGGCGCCAAGCCTGCCGGTGGTGAGGGCCGTATGAAAACCGACTGGAACGAGATTGTTCAACTGCTGCTCAACGCTACCGGCGAAACCCTGTACATGGTGCTGCTGGCGGGCATGTTCACGCTGTTGATCGGCTTGCCGCTGGGCGTGGTGCTGTTTATCAGCCGACGCAGCGGCTTGTTGCCTTTGCCACGGCTCAACCGGGCGTTGGGCGCCGTGATCAACCTGGGGCGGTCATTGCCGTTTGTGGTGATGCTGATCGCGTTGATCCCACTGACGCGCCTGATCGTCGGCACCACATTGGGCAGTACGGCGGCCGTGGTGCCGATCACGATTGGCGCTTTTCCATTTTTTGCGCGCATTGTCGAGACCGCCCTGGATGAAGTGGACAAGGGGCGCATAGAAGCCATCGTTGCCATGGGCGGTGACGTGCGTCATGTGATCCTCAAAGTGCTGCTGCCGGAAGCCTTGCCCGCGCTGGTGGCCGGGGTGACGCTGACGCTGGTGATGCTGATCGGCTTTTCCTCCATGGCTGGTGTGATCGGTGGCGGCGGGCTGGGTGACCTGGCGATTCGTTATGGTTATCAGCGTTTTAACAACCAGATCATGGTGGTCACGGTCATCGTTCTGGTGGTGCTGGTGCAGGGCGTGCAAAGCCTGGGGGATCGCTGTGTGAGGTCGCTGGCGCACCGCCGATCCTGACTTTGCCCCAGGGCGAAAAAGACCTGCGGTCGATCCGTGCCAAGGCCCTGGTGTTTTCCGAGCCGCGCTCGTTGCAACTGCTCGATTATTTGAAACGCGTCGGCCCCAGCGAAGCGCCGGTGTTGATCAATGGCGAGACCGGCACCGGCAAGTCCACCACGGCATGCTCAAGGGGCGCGCACGGCCTTGAGCAGCAGCGTCTCGAATAGCTGCTGCGCGCGTGGTTCATCACTGTGGGCGACATTAAAACGCATCGAATTGAGGTGCGCTGGGTCGTAACCGAACAAGGCGCCCGGCGCCAGAACCATGCTGTGTTTCAACGCTTGCTGGGCCAGCAGTTCGCCGTCCACTCCCTGCGGCAGCCGCGCCCAGATAAACATCCCGCCCTCGTACGCCATCGGCAGCTCGCAGCCGCAACGCTTGAGCCATTGCTCGACGCGCCCGCCGCACTCCATCAACCGTTGCACCATGCGCTTGCGGTGCTTGGCGTAGCTGCCTTCGCTGAGCATGCGATAGACCAGCTGTTCGAACAGCTCTGAGGTCACGCCGCCGCTCATCAACTTCATGTTGGTCAGGTTCGCCGCCAGTTGCGGTGCGGCCACCACATAGCTGACGCGGGTGTTGGCGCTGAGGATCTTGGAAAAACCTGACAGGTACGTGACCTGATCCAGCCCGGCGAGAGCGGCCAGGCGCGGTGGCGGGTTAGGGTGCAGGTCGCCGTAGAGGTCATCCTCGACGATATGGCAGTGGTAGTGCTGAGTCAGTTGCAGCAGGCGAAACGCCTGGCTGGGGCTGAAGGAGTGGCTGGTGGGGTTATGCAGCACGCTGGTGGTCAGGTACAGACTGGGGCGGTGTTCGGCCAGCAGCGCCTCAAGGGCAGCGAAGTCAAAGCCGTCGGGGCGGCGCTCGAGGGTCACCACTTTTACGTCGTGCAAGGCCAGGTTGGCGTGGAAGTTGAAGTAGCACGGCGCGTCCAGCAGCACGGTGTCGCCGGGGCGTGCGAGCAGGCGCATGAGCATGTCCAGGCCTTGCACGGTGTTGGGCGTGGTGATGATTTGTTCCACCGGCACTGACAGGCCTTCGCTGTGCAGTTTTTGTTGCAGCGCCTGGCGCAGCGGCAACAGCCCGGCCGGCGCGCCCAGCCCGGCGATGCGCAACGACGGCGCGCGCACCACGCTGCGCAGGGCTTGGCGGATGGCGTCGTTGTTCAGCCAGTCCTCCGGCAAGTGCCCGCTGCCGGGGCGCAGCTCGCCGCCGGCGGTGACCAAGGGACGGCGCAACACGCTGAGCAGGTCTTGGGGTAACAGGTCGACCCAGGTCATCGCGGCGGGGCGGGCGCTGTCCATCGCCACGAAGTAGCCGCGACCCTGGCTGGAGGTCAGCAGGTTGCGCCCGCGCAGGCGGTCCAGTGCTTCATTGAGGGTGAATTTGCTCACGCCCAGGGTCTGGGTCAATTCACGCACCGACGGCAATTTGCTGCCCGGCGCCCATTCACCGTGCTCGATGGCGTGGCTGAACGCGTCGACAATCTGCTGAACCTTGGGTGTGCCGTCAACAAAGGCGATGGCGGATACAAACATAAACCTTCCTGGTATTTGCCGGTGATTTTACCGGCCATTGTTACCGGTAAAGTTCGGCCGGATTAGGCCTCACTTTACCTGCCCTGTGCAAGGCTGCCGCTCTAGACTGCGGGCCATCAATGACAGGGATTACGTGATGGAAAGCCAACTGATCAACCCCGGCGCGCCGTTCTGCCTGGGGGTGGCCCAGCATAAATACCTGGGGGCCGAAAAGGGCCTGCAAAGCGCCGTTGAAGGGGGCTACAGCCACTGGTACATCGACGCCAGCCTGTTAGGTGAAAGGGTCGAGGACTGGACTGATGCGCGCATCGCCCGCCTGCAGGAAAAGATTGCGGCCAGCGGTGTTCAGCCGATATTCCACAGTAACTTCAAGGCGCCGCTGGGCAGCGATGTCGGTGCTTTTCGTGCGGCGGCGGTGGAGTACGTGGAACGAGAGGTCGACGTTGCCTGCCGTCTGGGCGCGCCGTTGATCATCCACGGCGGCTGCATCGTCGGGCCGCAAAGGGTGCTGGAGACCAGGGACATTGCCCTGGAGCATTACCTCAAATCGGTCAAGGAGCTGGCGCAATATGCCGAGGCCAAGGGGACGGATATCTACCTAGAGAGTCTGTCCAACTACGTCAACTACCGGATTTTCACCCACGAAGCGCAATTCGCCTTTGTGTTCGAGCACCTGCAAGCGCACAGCAATGTGTACTGCTTGCTTGACGCCGGCCACGCCCGCCTCGACAGCGGCTTGCCCGCGCAAGTGGTGCGCAAGTACCCCGCGCTGATCAAGGGCATTTCCTTCAGTAACCACAAGGAGGGGCACCACGCCGACAACTGCGCGTACGCCGAAGTGCTGCAGGCTATCGTCGAGACGAACTGGAAAGGCCTGGTGGCCTTTGAAACCTGTCACCACAGTGCGCAGGCCGCCCTGGCCGAGTTGGCGCGCGCCTTTGCCGTTGTTTCTTCCAATCCGGGTTTGGGCTCATGACAAGTACGTTGACGCTTTCTTCGTTTCTCTACTTTCTGCTGTTTTGCGCCACCATGACCTTCAGCCCCGGCCCGATGACCCTGCTGCTGTTGAGCCTGGGTTTGAAGGACGGCCTGCGCAGCTCGATCCCGGCGCAGATCGGCGCCAGTGTGGCGTACCTGATCTCGATCCTGATCTTTGCCGTGGGCTTTTCGGAGTTGATCAAGGGCAACCTTGCCATCACCCAGACCCTCCAGTTGGTGGGTGTGGCCTACATCCTCTACCTGGCCTACAAACAGTGGACCTGCAGCGGCGTATCGATCAACCGGGACGCTGCCGCGCAGGGCGCGCGCAGCCTGTTCGGCAAGGGCTTGCTGACCGGGTTTTCCAACCCCAAGACCCTCATCATGTTCAGCGCCGTGTTCCCACAGTTTGCCGGGGCGGGAGGGCACAGCCGCGCGGCAGATATCGCCATCCTCGGGCTTACCTTTTTGTCGTTGCAGTTTGCCAGCGGCTGCCTGTATTGCTATTTCGGCCAGCGCATCAAGCACGTGCTGGAAAACCCCAGGCGACGGGCGTTGCTGCAACGGGTCACGGCAGTGCTGCTGCTGGGTGTGGCGCTGATGCTGGCGCGCGGTTTTTCGCACTGAGGGGCGCTACCCGCAGGCTTATGAGCGGTAGTGGCGATTTGACGTCGCCCTGATAGACTCCAGGCATTCATCCAGGATCACATCAAGCCATGTCAACCGCCGGAGGAAATGGACTTCCGCTCGCTTCACGGTTGTATAAATCGCGCATGCTGGGGCTGACGCTCGGCTTTGTGTGCGTGGTGTTTGGCATGTTTCCCCTGCATCCCCCGCCTTGGGTGTGGGCGTGGATGCTGATCAACGCCTTTGTCTGGCCGCACATGGCCTATCTGTGGTCGCGCCGCGCCAGCAACTCACTGCGCAGCGAGCGCCGTAACCTGCTGTTTGATTCCTTTTGCGGCGGGTTCTGGGTCGGTGCCATGCACTTCAACCCGCTGCCCAGTGTCACCACGCTGTCGATGATGACCATGAACAACGTCGCCATTGGCGGGCCGCGCTTTATGCTGGCGGGCTGGGTGGCGCAGGCCTTGGGTGTCGGCGCGTCGTTGCTGGTGTTCGCCCCGGCGTTCATCGCCGTCACCACTGAAACCCAGCTTTACGCCTGCTTGCCGATTCTGATGGTGTACCCGCTGGCCCTGGGCTGGATCTGCTATCGCCAGGCCGTGACCCTCGCCCGGCACAAACGCGAGTTGCTGGCGCTGAGCCGCACCGACAGCCTGTCCGGCCTGCTAAACCACGGTGCCTGGAAGGACCACCTGGAGATCGAGTTTCAACGCTGCCGCACAGAGCAGGTGGGCGCCGCCATTGCGCTGATCGACATCGACCATTTCAAGACTATCAACGACACCTACGGCCACGTCACCGGCGATATCGTGCTGCGCCAACTGAGCAAAGTGCTGCGACAGAACCTGCGCACCGCCGACCTTGCCGGGCGCTATGGCGGCGATGAGTTCTGCGTGATCCTGCCGGACATGCCCCTGCACCGCGCCACCGAAGTAATGGACGCCTTGCGCGATCGCTTCAACGCCTTGGCGTACACCCAAGACCCGACACTGCGCGCCAGCTTGAGCATTGGCCTGGCGCCGTATCAACCTGCGCATGCGGATTCGACCAGTTGGCTCAACGACGCCGACCAGGCGTTGTATGAAGCCAAGAGCAGCGGGCGCAACCGTGTGAGTTCAGTGCAAGGGAGTTGGTTGCGATCGGTCTAGTGGGGTAGGGTGGCGGCGCACCTCTCAACAAAAAAACAAGGATCGGTCCATGCTCTTCACCTTCTCCCGTACCCTCCTGGCCGCGACCCTGGCCTTGTCCTTCGCTGCGCCGGTCTACAGTGCCGAACCCCATAAACAGATCCAGGCCGGCGCCGAACAGTACAAGGCCCCCGCCCTGAAACTGCTCGAGCGCCTGGTGAATATCGATTCGGGCTCCGGCTACGAGCCCGGCCTGACCCAAGTGCGCGACATCGCCGTAGACGAATTGAAGCAGCTTGGTTTCAACATCGAGCTGGTGCCGGACAAAGCCGCCAACAACAGCCATGTGATCGCCACCCTCAAAGGCACCGGCAAAGCCAAGATTTTGCTGATGGCCCACATGGACACGGTATTCAAGGAAGGCTCAGCCGCCGAACGCCCGTTCCACATAAAGGACGGCCGCGCCTATGGCCCCGGCGTGATGGATGACAAGGGCGGCATCGTCGCTGGCATCTATGCGCTGAAGGTGCTCAAAGACCAGGGCTTCAAGGACTACGCACAAATCACCTTCCTGCTCGACGCCAGCGAAGAAACCGGCTCTGACGCCGCCTCCGAACTGATCCGCACCACCGCCAAAAGCCACGACGTCACCCTCAACCTCGAGCCCGGCCGCCCAGCCGACGGCCTAGTGGTATGGCGCAAAGGCAGCGCCACCGCCGTGGTCGAAGTCAAAGGCAAAGCCGCCCACGCCGGCGTCGCCCCGGAACTGGGCCGCAACGCCGCGATGGAGGCGGCGCACCAGATCCTGCAACTGGGCAAACTGGGCGACGAAGAGAAGAAAACCACCATCAACTTCACCGTGCTCAAGGCCGGCGACCGCGTCAACGTCATCCCCGACCAAGCGACGGCCAAGGCGGACGTACGTGCGGCATTGCCGGAAGAGTTCGACCGGATCGAGAAGGACCTGGCCCGTGTTTCGGCGAATAAGTTGATTCCGGACACCGAAGTCAAAACCAGTTTGCTGCGCGGTTTACCGCCAATGCCGCAGACGCCGGAGTCGGACAAGTTGGTCGCAATCGCCCAAGGGATTTACGGGGAGTTGGGGCGTAAGTTGACCATCGAAGGCAGCGGCGGGGCAGCGGATGCC
Source organism: Pseudomonas sp. HT11 (assembly GCF_044875395.1). Lineage (NCBI taxonomy): Bacteria > Pseudomonadati > Pseudomonadota > Gammaproteobacteria > Pseudomonadales > Pseudomonadaceae > Pseudomonas > Pseudomonas sp. HT11. The sequence continues at coordinate 2,461,559 of NZ_CP173217.1, forward strand.
AGCTTATCTGCCGGGGTTGGCACGCCGACGTTGGATGGGTTCGGGATTGTCGGTGGCAACATCCATACCCCAGAGGAATATGCAGAAGTGGAGAGTGTAGCGCCGCGAATTTACTTGCTTAGCCGGATGATTATGGAGCTATCGAAGCGGTGACCGGGGCGCCGGGTTCACTCATTTTTTGAGGGTGAACCTGGGTATCGGGTGAGTAGGTTTGTTGTGATGAACCGGCTTATTGTGATGAGCAGGCTTATTGTGATGAGAAGGCTTATTGTGGCGAGCAGGCTTGCCCTGCGTTGGGCTGCGCAGCAGGCCCGAAACTGGCGACGCGGATCTGGCTGTAGAACCGCGTCGCCCTTGTTGGAGCTGCTGCTGCTGCTGCGCTGCGCAACACAACGCGAGCAAGCTCGCTCGCCACAGGTAAAGATCGAATAGTCTATTTAGAGGTAGTCTTTCAACACTTTTCAAGGCTGTATAAAGTATAAATTAGATGTGGACGCTTCGATTTTTTTGGCTTTTCCCTCTTTTAGGTACTCAGTGAATTCGCGTTCCAAGAATTCTTTATTGGTATATTTTTTTTATTTGTGTGGCAACTCGCACGCGTACATGTACAGTCGCCATGCGTCGAAGCCGTCGACTCTTCCGTCAGGGCCATAATCAAAGTCGATACATATTTCGGATAAGTAAACACAGCAACCAATTCCATGTAGTTCGTAGGTTACGCCGGCGGTGACTGGCCCTCGCTGGGGGATTTTTTTAGAGCGCCATAGACCCAGGATATTTTTGACTCCGAATGAGTCCTCAAGTAGAGCTGTTGCGCTTTTCACTCGCGCTAGATAATCGTTGATCAAATTTTCTATGGAGTGAGTCTTTATTGTTCTTGATCGAATCAATCTGCGGGGTCCTATTATTATAGTTTGATTTTTATGGGTTTGGAGGAAATGATAGATTTGAAAAATAAATGTCACCCTCAAAAGAAATGCATGCGATCCAATCAGATTATCGCTGTAGAAAGTATGTGTGCTGCGAGGCTGTCGAAGTATAGGTAATGTTAGGGGCAGGTCTTTAATGGTCTTGTATTGTTTTTTCAGAGGCCGCTTCTCTCTTATAGTGTTTAAGTCGTTCGAGTAGGGCATTCATGGGAGTCGATGGTTTGCAACACCACTGGCGTGTTGCCGAGGGGTACAAATCGGGAATCCATGGAACATGTGCACCAGAGTCAGGGTGCCGTCTTGCGTGCAGGCCGCAACGGCCGAGCTGGGCAGGATGGAGCGGTTGATCGGCGCGACGAGTGCCGCCTCATCCCCGACTTTGAATACCTGATCGACATCCAGTGCCGAAAAGCTGACATAGCTTTCGACCCAGAGCTCGTAGGTATTGAGGCAGCGTTTGAAATTGCTGAGAACGGATTCGACGTCTCGCGTCTCGGAATCCATCACGGCCAGTACCAGAAGGCCAATGTGTTGGCGGGTGGCGGCGATCAAAAGACAGCCCCAATAACCGGGGCTTTAACGAAAAAAACCATCAGCAATCCCTCGCACTGTGTGATCAGGCGAAGGACTTTGCCGAGGTTTTCAGGTGGTATCTGTAGAGCTTATCCGGGTGTTGCGTGGGAGGTTTCGGTAGTCCTTGTCCTCTCTCGCCCAAGCACCAGACTGCACAGCGCCGGCAGGAACAACAGCGTCAACACCGTACCCACCAGTACCCCGCCAATCAGCACATAAGCCAGGGACGACCAGAACACCGACAGCGTCAGCGGGATAAATGCCAGGGCCGCCGCCAGTGCCGTCAAAATCACCGGTCTTGCGCGGCGCACGGTGGCTTCGATAATCGCTTCGTGAATCGCCATACCGTGCTCCTGGTTCTGGCGGATCTGGTCGGTAAAGATCAGCGTGTTGCGCATCAGGATGCCGCCAATCCCGATCAGGCCCAGAATCGCGTTAAACCCGAATGGCTGGTTGAACAGCAATAAGGTCGGCACCGCGCCGATCAGGCCCAGGGGCGCGGTGGCGAAGACCATGAACATTACGCCGAACGAGCGCACCTGGAACATGATCACGGTGAGGGTCAGCAGGATCATGATCGGGAACAGTGCGGCCAGCGCGACATTGGCCTTGGCGCTTTCTTCCACCGGGCCGCCGATATCGATCTGGTAACCGGCCGGCAGCTTTGCGATCAGCGGTTGCAGGTCTTTGTACACGGCCATTTCCACGTCGGGCGGTTGTACGCCGTCGATGATGTCGGCGCGCACTTCCACGGTGCTTGCGCGGTTGCGGCGCTTGAGGATCGGCTCTTCCATAACCGCCTGAAAATGCCCGACCTGAGCCAGCGGCACCGAGGTGCCAGCGCTGTTGGTCAGGGTCATATTGTTGAGATTGCCGAGGTCTTCGCGCTGGTTGCCCTGAGCGCGAGCGACCACGGAGACGGTGCGATTGCCTTCGCGCACTTCAGTGATCGAGTTGCCGCTGAGCAGGGCATTGAGCTGCGATTTGACCTCGTTAGGCGTGAAACCCAGCAGGCGCAGGCGGTCCTGATCCAGCACCAGGCGATAGCCGCTGGTGCGCTCGCCCCAATCGAGAAAGGCGTCCTTGGTCAGCGTGTTGGCGGCGACAATGCGACGCACATCTTCGGACACCCCGCGCAGCACATCCACATTTGGCCCGGACACACGAAACACCACGGGAAACGGCACGGGCGGGCCGAACAGCAATTGCGTGACACGCACGCGCGCAGCCGGGAATTCACCGGCCGCTATGCGCTCACGCATGCGCAGCTTCAGCGCATCGCGGGCATGCGAGTCCGGGGTTTGCACAATCAGCTTGGCAAACGCCGGGTCGGGCAACTCGGGGTTCAGCGACAGGAAAAAGCGTGGCGCGCCGCCGCCCACGTAGGTGTCGACCAGGCTGGTCTGTGGCTCTTGCAGCAGGGCTTTCTCCAGCTGCGCCGCCACCGCCTCGGTGCTTTTGAACGCGCTGCCGGGCGGCATGTACACCTCAAGGATCAGTTCGGAACGATCGGAATTGGGGAAGAACTGCTTCTTCACCACGCCCATCCCTAAACCGCACAGCACAAAGGCCGCCACCACCAAGCCAGTTACCCACCAGCGCCTGCGCACACAGGCTTGGACGACATTCCGCAGTTTCTGGTAGTAACGGCCGGCGTAAATGGCGTCGTGGCCGCCCGGCACCGGTTTGATCTGCGGCAGCAATTTCACGCCCAGGTACGGTGTGAACACCACCGCCACCAGCCAGGACGAAATCAGCGCAAAGCCGACGATCCAGAAGATATTGCCGGCATATTCCCCGGCGCCCGAGCGCGCAAAACCCACCGGCAGAAAGCCGATGATTGTCACCAGCGTGCCGGTCAGCATCGGCGCGGCGGTGGAGCTCCAGGCAAAGGTGGCGGCGTGAATCCGGTCGAAGCCTTCCTCCAGTTTCACCACCATCATCTCGATGGCGATAATCGCGTCGTCCACCAGCAAACCCAGGGAAATAATCAGCGCGCCCAGGGTAATACGGTCGAATTCACGCCCGGTCAGCAGCATGATCACAAACACCACGGACAAGGTCAGCGGCACTGCGGCGGCCACCACCAGGCCCACGCGAAAGCCCAGCGCCAGCAGGCTGATGACCATCACCACGGCCAGGGCGACGAAGAATTTGAGCATGAATTCATTCACGGCCAGGCTGATGTTTTTTGCCTGGTCGGAGACCTTGGCGAAGTTCACGCCCAGCGGCAGATCGGCCTGAATGTTGGCTTCCTGGGCCTTGAGGCTTTTGTCCAGCTCCAGGCCGTTCCAGTGCTTTTCCATGATCACGCCGAGCATCAGCGCCGGGTCGCCCTGATGGCGAATCCGGTAGCTGGGCGGGTCTTCATAGCCACGGCTGACGGTGGCCACATCGGCAATGCGCAGCACGCGACCGTTGACTTCCAGCGGCACGTTTTCGATCAGCGCGAGGCTGTCGAAGGCGCCGTCGATACGGATATAGGCGCGGGCGCCGGCGGTTTCGACGAAGCCCGATGGCGCTACCGCGTTCTGCGCGGCGAGGGCGGCGAAGATCTGATCGGGCTTGATGCCCAGGGTAGCCAGGCGCTCGTAGGAAAACTCGACAAAGATCCGCTGGGCCTGCTCGCCGAGGATGTTGACCTTTTTCACGCCCGGCAGGTTGAGCAAGCCCTGGCGCAGTTCTTCGGCCATTTGCACTTGCTGGCGATGTGGCAGGTGCTCGGCTTCCAGTGCGTAAAGGGCGAAATACACGTCGGAATATTCATCGTTGAAGAACGGCCCGATTACGCCTTTGGGGAGTTTCGCCGCTTCATCGCTGAGTTTTTTGCGGGTCTGGTAGAACAAGTCCTGGATTTCACTGGGGCGCGTGGACTCTTTGTAGGTCATGCGCATCGACACAAAACCCGGTTGGGCGATGGTCTCGACCCGGTCGTAGTAGTCCAGTTCCTGCAGACGCTTTTCCAGGCGGTCGGCGACTTGCTCCTGCATTTCCTGGGCGGTTGCGCCGGGCCAGGCGGCGGTGATGGTCATGACCTTGACGGTAAATGAAGGGTCTTCGGCGCGCCCCAGTTGGCCGAATGAGAAGATGCCGGCGGCGAGGATCGCGATGATCAGAAACAGCGTGACTGCGCGGTGTTTCACCGCCAGTTCGGAGAGGTTGATGCCGCGCATGCTCAGTGGTCCTGTTTGCGATTGAGGGCCAGTGCTTGGGCGGGCAGCAGGCGCACCGCGTCACCGCTGTGCAGCAAGTGCGCGCCCAGGGCAACGATGGTCTGGCCGGGTGTGAGGCCGCTGTCGAGCAGGGCGTCTTCCTGGCCGAGACTGGCGACCTTGACGGGCGCGAAGCTGACGGTGTCATCAGCACCAATCAGCCACACGCCGGTGCCTTGCCCGGCGTCCTGCAACGCGCCGATGGGCACGCGGGTTTGCTGGGCCTGGCCATCGCCTTGCAGGCGGACGGTGATGGTCGAGCCAAGGGCGAAACGGTCAACGGCGCCGTGCAATACGTAGCGCGCGCGGTAGGTGCGGGTGGTCGGGTCGGCGCTGGCGGACAGCTCGCGCAGGGTGGCAGTCACGGCCTGGTCCGGCGCGCCGAAGGGGAACGCCAAGGCTTTTTGTGAGGCTTGGTCGCGTTGGTTTTCCGGCAGGTTGACGATGGCTTCGCGAGCGCCGTCATGGGCCAGGCGCGTGACGATTTGCCCTTCGGCGACGACTTGGCCGCGGTCTACGCGCACGTCGGTGATGATGCCGTCGCCGTCAGCCTTGAGCACCGAGTAGGTGCGGCGATTTTCGATCTGGCTGGCGTCCGATTGCGCCGAAGCCAGCTCAGCTTCGGCGACGCGCAGGTTGGTCGCCGACTGGTCGAAAATCTGCCGCGACACGGCGCCGGTGCTGGCCAGGCGCTGGTAGCGGTTTTCATCATCGCGGCGCTGGCGCACTTGCGCCTGGGCCGCGTTCACGCGGTTCTTGGCCGAGCGCAGGGCCAGCTCGAAGTCGCCGATGTCCAGCACCAGCAAGGTATCGCCACGGGAAACATGCTGGCCGGGGTCGACCTTGCGGTCTATGACCTTGCCACTGACCCTGAAGCCCAGGTCGCTTTCTGTGCGCGCAGCCACCACGCCGGTGTAGGCGCTTTGCTGGGTGCCGGCGGCTTCGACTTTGGCCGCAAGCACGGGGCGGGGCGGCGGCACTTCGGCGGCGGTGTCGGCCTTGCTGTTGCAGCCGCCGAGGAGGATCAACAGGGCTAAAGGCGTGAGAAGACGCAGGGGAAGAGGGGTCATGACGGGCTCCGGGATAACCAGTGAATAAAAAATTATGGACATAATTTTTTACGCATATTATGGTCGAAATATAAATTAATCCAGCCCCCGGATACTCCTCATGGCAAACGCCCCGGCCCCCTCGCGAAGCTTGTTGTTTTTACTGGTGGCCCTTACGGCGCTGGGTGAAGTGTCGACTCAATTGATCATCCCAGGCCTTGGCGCCATCGAGCAGGCGCTGGCGGCGCCAGCCGGTTCGGCGCTGATGGCGTTGTCGGCGTTTGTAGCTGCATTCGGCCTCGGGCAATTGCTGTTCGGGCCGTTGTCGGACCGGATCGGCCGTCGTCCGGTGCTGATCGGCGGCCTGGCGCTGTATGTGCTGGCGACCTTGGCGATGCTGCTGGTCAACGACATCGGCCAATTCATTGCCGCCCGCGTGTTGCAAGGTCTCGGCGCCTGCGCCGCGTTGGTGTTGGCGCGCACCGTGGTGCGTGACGTGTGGCAAGCCGAAGCCGGGCCGGCCCTGGCGCTGACCATGATCGGCATGCTCTACGCCATTGTCGTCGCGCCAATGATCGGCGGGCTGCTGATCAAGCTGCTGGGCTGGCACGCGCCAATTGTTTTGGCCCTGATCATCGGCAGTGTGGTGCTGGTGTTGGCTGTGCTGTTCTTTCGCGAGAGCAACCACTGCCTCGATCCCACGGCCGGCCATTGGCGTACCCTCGGCGGGCAATACCTGGATTTGCTCAAGGGCCGTCAATACCGGGCGTACGCCGTGGCATTGGCGTGCACCTATGGTGCGATGTTCTCGGTGATTGCGGGTTCGTCGGCAGTGTTTATCAACCTGCTGGGTTTCAGCAGCCTTGAGTACGGCATCAATTTTGGTGTGATTGTGTCGATGCTGATCGTCGGTTCCACCTACACCCGGCGCAACATCATGCGCCTGGGGCCGCAGCGGATTGTGGCGATGGGCGTGACACTGGTGGCCATCGGCGGCCTATCGGCGGTGCTGATTTACGAGCTGTTCGGCCTGTCGGTGCTGGGCCTGGACCTTCCGGTGGCACTGGTGACCCTGGGCGGTGGCCTGGTGCTCCCCGGCTCGGTCACGGGCGCGGTAATGCCCAACGCGCACCGTGCGGGCCTAGCCGCTGGGCTGATGGGGTTTTCGCAGATGTTTGGCGCGACCTGCAGCGGCCTGTTGCTGAGCCATTTGCGCGATGGCAGTGCCACGCCGATGATCGTCATTGAGGCCAGCTTTGCGGTGTTGGCGTTTGTCGCGTTCCACCTGCTGCGCCAACGTCCGGTCAAGGGACTGTCCTATACGTAGGACGATCAGGGCTGCTTTTGCCGGCTAGTGTTCAGAAGGCGACGGACTTATGGTGTAGGCACTTTGGAGGTACACCATGAAAAAAATCATCGGCATCTACACCAGCCCCCGCGCCCATTGGGTCGGTGACGGCTTTCCGGTGCGCACGCTGTTTTCCTACGACGCGATGGGCAAGCACATCAGCCCATTCCTGTTGCTGGACCACGCCGGCCCCGCCGATTTCAGCCCCACCGAACAACGACGCGGTGTAGGCCAACACCCGCATCGCGGCTTTGAAACCGTGACCATCGTGTATGACGGCGAAGTCGAGCACCGTGATTCCACCGGCGCCGGCGGCACGATCGGTCCCGGCGATGTGCAGTGGATGACCGCCGCGCGAGGCATCATTCATGAAGAATTCCATTCCGAAGCCTTTGCCCGCAGCGGCGGGGCGCTGGAAATGGTGCAGCTGTGGGTCAACTTGCCGGCCAAGGACAAAATGGCCGATGCCGGTTACCAGACCATCGTCGACGGCGACATTCCGGTGCTGCCGTTGGCCAACGACGCCGGGCAATTGCGCCTGATCGCCGGTGAATTTTCCGGTACTCAAGGGCCGGCGCGTACGTTCACGCCGATAGACGTGTGGGACTTGCGGCTCAACGCCGGTAAAGCGGTCACGCTGGACCTGCACGCCGGGCGCAATACTGCGCTGGTGATCCTGCGTGGCACCGTGCTGATCAATGGCGAGGAAGTGGCACGCCAGGGGCAACTGGCGTTGTTCGAACGCGACGGTGATCAACTCACCCTGGAGTCCAATGATGACGCCAAGGTGTTGCTGCTCAGCGGTGAACCGATCGATGAACCCATCGTCGGCCATGGCCCGTTCGTGATGAACACCGAGCAGGAAATCCACCAGGCATTTGCCGACTACCAGTCCGGTCGTTTCGGGCAAATGCACGCCTGACTGCACACCGCAAACCCTGTGGGAGCTGGCTTGCTGTGGCAAGCCAACTTGCCCCGCGTTGGGGCGCGAAGCCGCCCCAAAACCAGTCACCGCGTTTTTTCCAGCTGAATTGAGTCGTCAGGTTTCGGGGCCGCTTCGCGCCCCAACGCGGGGCAAGCCCGCTCGCCACAGCAAGCCTTTGCCAATACATTTTGTTTGCTGCCTTCCCGATTCATGCGATCTTCTGAGCATTCGCCCTGGAGTCGCCTGGATGCCCTCATTTATCGCTGATCACCCAATGTTGTGCGCCGTGGCGCTGATCTTTATCGACGTTGCCGTGTGGCGGCTTATTTCCGTCAACCTCGCCAACTGGAAGCTGGCGGCGCGGTTGGCAATCTTTGCCGTGTACAGCGCCGTGCTGTTCAACGACGGCATGAACCCCATGCAACTCGCACCCTATACCGACAACACCGCCTTGCACCTGGCGGCTACTGCCTTGCAGATCGGCTGGTGGCTGTTCGCCGCACGGACCCTGACGGTATTGCTCGGTGCGGTGATGATGCAACGGGTCGGCCATGGCGGGCGCTTGCTGCAGGATCTGATGGGCGCGGTGATTTTCCTGATTGCGATCATCGCCGCCATGGCCTACGTGCTCGACCTGCCGGTCAAGGGCGTACTCGCCACTTCCGGCGCGGTGGCGATCATCGTCGGCCTGGCATTGCAAAGCACCTTGAGCGACGTGTTTTCCGGGATCGTGCTCAACACCACCAAGCCGTATCAGCTGGATGACTGGATCTCCATCGACGGCACCGAAGGCCGCGTCACCGATATCGACTGGCGTGCCACACGCCTGCAAACCTCTCAGGGCAGCATGGCGGTGATCCCCAATTCCCTGGCGGCCAAGGCCAAGATCATCAACTTCTCACGCCCCGCCGACATGTTTGGCCTGGCCGTCAGCCTGCAAGTCAGCCCTCATGCGCGCCCGCAAATCGTGATCGAGGCGCTCGAGCGCGCCATGCAAGGGTGCCGGCCGCTGCTGGCCAACCCCGCGCCAAGCGTGGCGTTCAAGACCTCCGCCAGTGGCGGCGTCGAGTACGAAATCAGCGGCTTTGTGCCGGCCATGACCCTCAAGCGCGAAGTGCGCAACCAGCTTTACGATTTGGCTTTCAGGCACCTGCAGGCGGCGGGTGTGGGGTTGCTGTCCGCCACCGAAAGCGGCGCGCCGCCGGCGTTGTCCGGCGCACGCGCGTTGCTGGAGCGTTCGTCGATTTTCTCCACGCTGCGCCAGGAGGAGAAGGACACCTTCAGCCAGAACATGACGCTGCACACCTATCGCGCTGGCGAGATGATCCTGCCGGCGGGGGAGGTCAGCGATCATTTGTTTATCGTCGAGTCCGGCGTGGTCTCGGTGATGCTGATCAAGGGCGGTCACAAATTCGAAGCCGGGCGCATGGGGCCGGGCGAAGTGATTGGCGAGGCGGGGATTCTGTCCGACCAGGCGACGCTGGCGGACTTTTCCGCCAAGACTTTCTGCACCCTGTACCGCATCGAGAAGGAATACCTCAAACCCTGCCTGGACGCGCGGCATGACATCAGCGAAGCGATGAAGGCGCTGCTGGATTTTCGCGTGCACGCAGCGCAGGCCATGACCCAGGAAGCGCCGGTGGTGCCGGTCAAAAAAGGCTTTTTGCAGTGGTTGCGCAATCGCGGCTTGTAAGCGCTCAGGGCGCCATTGCGACGCGGTAGCGCTGGTCAAAATCATCCGCCAACTGCGCCAGCGTTACATCGCCCAAGCGCGCCATCAATAGCGCCTGCGCCTGGTCGAACGCGTCCGTCAGGCCGGCGTTTACGGCCTGTTCCACCAGGCACTGCGGGTGGTCGGTGGACAGGCCAATGGCGAATATCGACGGCGTGCCCAGCGCGTTGTGAATATCCAGCAAGGTGATGTCGCTCAAGGGTTTGCCCAGCGTCCAACCGCCCTGATGGCCTTTTTCCGAGCGCACATAGCCCTTTTCCTTGAGCAACCCCAAGGTGCGTCGCACCACCACCGGGTTGGTGCCGAGCATCTGCGCGATGGTTTCCGAGGTGGCGCGCTCTTCATGGCGGCCCATATGGATCAGCACATGCAGCATGCGCGAGAGGCGGGTGTCGTTTCTCATCAAATAATCCCCAGTCGAGTCGGCGCAAAGTATCGTTCGTAACCTGAAAAGTTGCGAGATGCTTGACGCGGGATTTTTACGTAACTTATGGTGTGTCGTGAAAGCGCACGGATAACCCTGTGCGCAACACACGAGGTCACGTTCATGGTGCACGACGTCATTATTGTGGGCGGCAGCTATGCAGGCCTGTCCGCGGGCCTGCAATTGGCGCGGGCGCGGCGCAAGGTGTTGATGATCGATGCCGGTCAGCGGCGCAATCGGTTTGCCGCCACCTCCCACGGTTTTCTCGGTCAGGACGGCCAGTCACCCGATGTCATCGCAGCCGAGGGCCGCAGCCAACTGATGGAATACCCGACGGTAACCTGGGTGCAGGACAGCGTGTTGACGGCCGTCGCGCAGCAGGGCGGTTTCAGTGTGCGCACCCAGTGCAATGGCGAGTTCAAGGCCAAACGCCTGATCCTCGCCACCGGCGTGGTCGACGAGCTACCCACGCTCGAAGGCCTGCAGGAACGCTGGGGCACACGCGTGTTTCATTGCCCTTACTGCCACGGTTATGAACTCGATCAAGGCCGCATCGGCGTATTGGCCACCTCGGCATTGGCGATGCATCACGCGCTGATGTTGCCGGATTGGGGCGCCACCACCTTGTTCACCAATGGCGTATTCACCCCGGATGCCGAGCAACAGGCGCAGCTGGATCGACGTGGCGTGATGGTGGAGCGCGCACAGGTTGCGCGCATCAGCGGCGAACGCGCCGATGTGGAACTGGCAGACGGGCGGGTCATTGCGCTGGACGGCCTGTTCACCCAGTCGCGCACCCGAATCAGCCCGTTAGCCGAGCACCTGGCCTGCGAGTTGGTCGACGGCCCGACCGGGGCTTATGTGCACACCAACGACATGCGCCAGACCTCGGTGGCCGGCGTCTTCGCCTGTGGTGATGTCGCCCTGGCGGGCGGCTCTGTGGCGCTGGCGGTGGGCGAGGGCGTACGCGCCGGCGTCGGCGCGCACTTTTCGTTGATCAACGGGTGAGGTAGGCCGCGCTGTCGGTGGACAGCGGCGCACAGTGAATATCAACTGACCGACAAAGGCCGCGCGCTGATGCCGGTGCTCGTCACGTTGGCCCAATGGGGCGGGGCGCACACCGAGCCTGAGCATGACGGTACGCTGGGCGTTGACGACATCGTCGCGCAGGTGAGCTAGGCGGGTTGGCCATCCACCAGTTGCTGGAACAGGGGCGTCAGCAAGTCGATCAACACCTGCGGGTCGGCCTTGACCAGCGGCGACAACTCGAGCATCTGGCGCATCACCTGAACGCCTGACACCAGCGCCAGCATCAACGCTGCGCGCTCCTGGTGATGCGCGCCCTTGAGCGCGGCGGCCAGGGTTGCCTGGTGGCCATTTTCCAGGTGCTCGCGGCCAATCATGGCGGCGCGTTTGCTCGATGCCGACTGCAGCATGATCAGGAAACCTTCCAGCGGCGTGCTGCCGGCTTCGGTGATGCTGACCAGCGCGGTCGCCAGGGTACGACCGAAGTTTGCCGAGCTCAGGGTGCCTTGTGTCAGGGGGAACGGGCTGGCCAACGCCTGGGCGATCACTTCAGCGAACAGCTGCTCCTTGGAGGCGAAGTAGCGGTTGACGAGCATCACGGTGACCCGCGCGCCGGCGGCGATTTCGCCCAGCCCGGTGCCATCGTAGCCGGATAGGGCAAACGCTTTGCGCGCAGACAACACAATGGCTTCGCGGGTGACGGCGGCATCGCGCCGGCGGGGAATGGGGTTGGGCATTAGCGTCCTGATGGCGGGTCATTGTGGGCGCGCATTCCGCGCGCGCCGACAGGGTACAGGGTCTATTTGCTGTCGAGGAAGCCCAACAGTGAGGCATTGCACAACTCCGGGCCCTTCAGCGCGGGTAATGGATCAATGCATCCAAGGCTCAGGGGCATTTTGTTCAATACCGCGTTCAGTGGGTCGTTTACCGTGGTGCCATCTTCGCTTGGTATAACAAAAAGGAACTGCAATGAGCTTGATCCTCTCCATGGCCGCCTTCGCCCTGGCCACCTCCATTACACCGGGCCCCGTCAATGTGGTCGCGCTCAGCTCCGGCGCGCGCTTCGGCTTTGCCGCCAGCCAGAAACATGTGTTCGGCGCCGCCGTCGGCTTCACCCTGCTGCTGGTGCTGATCGGCCTGGGCCTGCATGAAGTGCTGGTGCGCTGGCCGATCCTGACCCAGTTGATCCAGTGGGGCGGTGTCGCGTTTTTGCTGTACATGGCCTGGAAGTTGGCGGTGGACGATGGCCGGCTCGACGCCGACGGCACCGCCACCGCGCCGTCGATGCTTTACGGCGCGATCATGCAATGGCTCAACCCCAAAGCCTGGCTGGCCTGTGTGGCAGGGATGGGGTTGTTTGTGGCGGACGGCGACGCGGGCCAAGTGTGGCTGTTTGCGGCGCTCTACCTGGTGATCTGCTACCTGTCGGTGGCGTGCTGGGCATACGCCGGGACGTTCTTGCGACGCTACCTGAGCAACCCGCAAGGCGTACGCCTGTTCAACCGCTCAATGGCCGCGTTGCTGGTGGCCAGTGTGGGTTATTTGCTGATGGCTTGAGCAAGTCGCGGTACTGCCCCGGCGTAGCAGCGAAATGCTGTTTGAACGCGCGCTGAAAATGCGCCTGGTCGGCAAACCCTGCCGCCAGCGCCACGTCAGCGATCAGCTCGCCGTTGCGCAATTGCGTCCGGGCAAACTGGATACGCCGGTTGACCAGAAAGGCATGCGGCGTCAGCCCGTAATACTGTTTGAACGCACGGATCAGATACGACGGCGACAGCTTGGCCGCCAGGCAAATCTCTTCGAGCTTCAACGCCTCGGTGCAGTGCGCGCGGATGTACTCGGCGGCGCGCTCCAGCTTGTGGTTGACCTCTCGCACCGGCGTCAACGAAGGGTTCAAACGCTGTTGCACCTCAGTAAAAAAACTCACCAGCGCGCTCTGTTTTTGCAGCAGTTCGGCGTGCTCATCCAACAGCATTGCGTACAGCTCGATCAAACCGTTGAACAGCACCGGATCGCGGGTGTGGGGCGTGTTGAATGGCCGATAACCCTGATCGGTACTGAAACCCAGCTGGTATTGCAGGTCGGTCAGCCAAGGCGTGTCGAGGTAAATCATGTGATACGACCAAGGCTGGTCGTAGATCGGATTGCACGCATGCACATCGCCGGGGTTCATCAACACCACCGTGCCGGCGCTGATCTCAAACGTCTGCGCGCCGTAGTGGTAATAACTGCGCCCGGTGGTGATTGCACCGATGGAAAAATGCTCGTGGGCGTGACGGGTATAAGTGACCTTGCGTCCGTCGGCGATGGTCCGCGCTTCGATGAACGGCAGACGCTCATCACGCCAGAAGCGCGGCGCTTGCGCGGGGTCAGCAGAGGTGTTCAGCGACATGGCGGTGGCTCCATCCCTTGAGGAACGAAGGGCGATCATTACACAGACCGCCAGGGCCGTCAGCCTGGAAGTCCCATTGGCGTATGGAATACGCCGGCCAAGGTCCATTTATGCTAAAACCCTGCTCACGCCGTTTTCAGCCGTAGAGCCGCACATGACATCGTCTTCGCCCATCCAGATTCGCGCTGCCAGCCCCCAGGATGCCTTATGCATCGGCGTGCTGGGCATGCAGGTATTTCTCGACACCTACGCGACCGAAGGCATTCGCAGCGCCATCGCCACCGAAGCGCTGCAAGCCTTTGCGCCGGCTACCATCTCGCGGCTGATGACCGAACCCGGCTGCGCCCTGGTGGTGGCAGAAACCAACGGCCACCTCGTCGGTTTTGCTCAAGTCAAACTGCGCGCCGAGCACGCGATGCTCCCGTCGTCCAACGTTGCCGAGCTACAACGCCTGTACATCCAGGAGCGCTTTACCGGCCGGGGTATCGGCTATCAACTGCTGCAAGCGGCCGAGCAACACGCGGCGCTGGCCGGGGCTTCACTGCTGTGGGCCACGGTGTGGGTCGGCAATGAACGGGCACTGGGTTTTTACCCGCGGCGCGGCTACGAACTGCTGGGCTCGCCGACCTATACATTCCAGGGGGAAACCCACGAGAACCGGTTATTTGGTAAAGCCCTGAGCGCCGGCGGGTGAGTGATGAGCGAGGCTGAAGCCGCCTTGGGTATTACCGTCGCCTACCTCAGGGGCGCCCTGGACATCGGCGTTATCGATGTGGCCGCGGTCATTCAATGGGCGGATGCGACATTGGCGACACTGCAGCACCCTCCGTATGCGCTGATAGAACTTGCGCTCATGACCAGGTCGAGTCGCGAGGCGGTCATGGGCCAGCTCCTGCAAGTCGCCGCGCCGGCCATGACCGAAGACGAAATGCTGCCTTATGTGCTGTCGGTTGCGCACAGCCGACTTCTCCGCGACCCCGCCTTCGGGCGACCTGGCCGAGGGCATCTATCGCCTATGGGGCCGGTCAGGTTACGACTTACCCGGCACCCTGCAGGCGTGCGGGTATTTTGATGATGCGTACAGCCTGGCGGATAGCGGGGTGCATGGGCATGCCGAAGCCATCGACCGCGAGCTACTCGAATTTACGCAACACTTTGCCGGCCTCGACTGGCAAGCCATCAAAGCGCCTTAGACAAAAACACCCGGCTGCTGCCCGCAGGCATGCACGGTACCTCGCCAAACCGCACCCATCCTTGCTTCTGGTAAAACGCCGGTGCCTGAAAACTGAGGGTGTACAGCACCGCGCTCAAGCAACCCCGGCGCCGGGCTTCGTCTTCAAAGGCTTGCAGCAATTGGCTGCCCAGGCCCGAGCCGCGCAGGGCATCGGGCAAGTGGAACAGGTCGAGGAAGGCCATGCCCAGAGAGGTTTTGCCGGTGATGCCGCCGAGGATCTGCCGGGTGTCCGGATCTCTGACCAGCACCGTCAGTGGCTGGCGGTCGTTGGCTCCGGTGATGGCTTCATTGAACGCGGCGAGACCGTTGCCGAGCAGGCGCTCGGCGTCGGGGTTGGGTTGGTCGCTGATTTCAATACGCAAAGCAGTCATCACCGCAAACTCCCTTGGTTAGAGCGCCATCACCATCTCATGCCACGCCATCCCGCCATGGTCAGAAGGCGAAGGCTGCACATAGCTGTAACCCATGCGCGTGTACAACGGCACATGCTGCTCCTTGCACATCAAGTGAATCGTCTGCTTGCCCATGGCCTGCATGCGCTGCACAAACTCGGTCATCAAGAGCTTGGAGTAGCCCTTGCCCTGCTGCGCCGGGTCAACCACCACCGACATGATCACCACATTCGGCGCCTCGGCCGAATGCCCCACCAACTCCTTGAACGCCTCGTCCGACATCACCACCTGATGGGCGCAGCCAGAGTTGATAAACCCCACCACCTCACCATCCGCTTCCAGAATCAAAAAGCCTTCGGGGTACTGCGCAATGCGCGTAGCGATTTTCTCCAGGGTCGCGGCCTCATCGCCTTCGTAAGCGCTGATTTCGATTTCAAAGCAGCGCGCGGCATCGGCGGGGAGGGCGTTACGGAAGGTGAGGGCGGGCATGGGTATTTCCTGGGACGTTAAGCGAAAGGCAACATCATAAAGAAACATCAAGGGCCTGACACGGATTGTGGCGAGCGGGCTTGCCCCGCGTTGGGCTGCGAAGCAGCCCCAGTCAAAACAAACGCGGTACGCCAGGCAAATTGAGGGACTGGTTTCGGGGCTGCTGCGCAACCCAACGCGGGGCAAGCCCGCTCACCACAAAAAAAGGTGGGCTTGAACCGACCGCCGAAAACCAGAAAACCCGCCGAAGCGGGTTTTCTCACAACTCACCTTTCATCAAGCCACAGCAGGCACATCAAACCCGCGCTTCTCAATCACCGAAAACACATCTGCCACATCCTGCACCATGATCCTGGCGGTATTGGCGACGGTATTGATGTCGTGCTCGGCATAGTCGGACACATTGGAGCAGGCCATCAGGTGCAGGTAGGCGAGGGCGGCGTTGAGTCGTTCGCTGGCGCAAGCGTGGAGCTCGCTGAGCGGGGCGTCGCTGTCGATGAGGAGGACAGGGTATTCGGTTGCGGTCTGGGACATGGGGGTGAAGCGGCGGGGCGGGTGTTGAGGAGTCATAAGGTTCGATTCTATTTGGGTAAAAAGAACTGCCACCTTGCTGCTGCGAAACAGTCTGGGTGGCAACTGTGCGCGGGTTCGCAGACCAGGAAGAATCACCCCCGGCAGACCCGAAGGTCTCCCACGCACAGCCGCCATAAACAAGACGCAGGCGGGCTCCGCCTGAGGGTCTGATGACTGTGCAGGTTGATTCTATTTAGGTAGGGCTGCGAAACCCGATCGCTGACCGAGGTCGGCGACGGGGCGAACTATAAGGTGCTGTTGGCCAGGGTGCAACCGAGAGGATGTAACACACCTCGAGCCATCAATTTCATCCATCCATCATTTAGGAGATCTTGGCTGGATCACGAACGTGCTCATCCATTTGTGTTCTATTTGGCCCGTCGTTTTCTTCGAAGTTTGTCAGCAAGATTGCGCACATTATTGGCGGAACTGGCTGGTTGACTCCTAGCACAATCGGGCGCAAATAGCCGAGGAATCGTCGGGCGTTAACGGCCGCAAACGGCCAAAAGCGGACAGTCTCGTCGGGACTAGACTGGTATCCCTGACGCTCGAAAGCATCTATGAAACTCGAGGCGATTCGAAATTCACATAACTCTCTCATTTCGAGAGCTTCCTCAACCTCCCTTGATCACTAGCCGAATGGGGCCATTGAGCGATATTGTTGGCACAGTGCCACCCATGAATGGACCTGAGCGCCATTGCGTAACAAGCCGGTAAGGATGGCCAACAAGGAGAGAATATGAGTCAGGCTTGGCCATACGCTGGCGCCCGCTGGTGGAAATTCGATTTTCACACTCACACCCCGGCATCAAAGGATACGAATGCTTGGCAAGCCGCGATTGGTACCGCCGATGAGTTGACGCCGCAAAAATGGTTGCTCAAGTACATGGCTGCTGAGATCGACTGTGTGGCTGTCACCGATCACAATAGCGGTGAATGGGTGGATGCGCTCAAGGCCGCTTACTTGGACATGAAGCGTGAAGCAAATGCCGGGAGTCCACCTGAGGGATTTCGCGAACTCCATTTATTCCCTGGCGTTGAGATTTCTGTTCAGGGCGGCTTCCACTTGCTCGCCATTTTCGACCCATCTGCCTCCAGCCAAACCGTCAGTGATTTGCTGGCGAAAGTGCATTACGCGGGAACGCGTGGGGATAGCGACGGTGTGACACGTGAAGGCGCTGCCAAGGTGATCGAGCATGTCATTGCCGAGGGCGGATTAGCGATTCCTGCTCATGTGGAGGGTGACAAGGGCTTACTGCAGGTTGAGCAGGGAACCCGAAAATGTTTGCTCGATACGAACACCGTTAAGCAAGTTCTACAGGAACCGGGCATTTTGGCCCTGGAGTGGACCTTAGGAAGCAGCTCATCTCCCATAGTGCTTGAAGAACTGAAGCTTCGCTTCGCCAGTGTGGTTGGTAGTGATTGCCACAGTTTCAAGGGGACGGCGGTTCCTGGCTCGCGCTTCACCTGGCTCAAAATGGCCAAACCCAACATGGAAGGTCTGCGCCTCGCGCTATTGGACGGGCAAGAGGTCTCAGTACGCCGTAGCGACCAAAGCGATGGCTTTGCACCATTCACTACCCCCGATCACTTCATCGAATCGATTGAAATTCGAAATGCACGCTACATGGGGCGCGGAAAAAATAGTGCATCTCTCCCCCTCAATCCATATTTCAATGCGCTGATCGGTGGTCGAGGAACAGGGAAATCAACCATCGTGCACGCCCTTCGCTTGGCTTATCGGAGGGAAAGGGAACTACCGCAGGCTTCCGAGGCTGGACAGACCTTTAATAAATTCAACGCTGTCCCGAAGACCAAAAACGACAACGGCGGCTTACTCGACGACACAGAGGTCCGTGTGCAAGTTCTTCGCAATGGCTCGCCCTATCGCCTTACCTGGCGAAGGGATGACACCGAAAACAGTGTGGAAGAATGGGACATCCTATCAACTGATTTCATGCCCTCCGACAGCCAGGTCATCAATGAGCAGCGCTTTCCTGTAAGGCTGTTTAGTCAGGGGCAAATTGCTGCCTTGGCCGGCGATAGTCAGCAGGCTTTGCTGAAGGTGATCGATGATGCCGCTGACACGCGACCGCAGAGAAACGCACTTGAAGACGCAAAAAGCGCATTTCTGGCTTCCCGCGCAAGGATGCGCGAAATGGAAGGGAAGTTATCAGCTCTCGAATCCTTAACGCTCGCATTGCAAGACATAAAGCGAAAACTTGAACGGTTCGAAGGCTACGATCACACGGTTGTGTTGAAAAACTACCAACGCACCAGCCAACAGAATCGGGAGCTAGAACGTCAATTTCAGGCGGCGACCAAGCTTGTTACAGAACTGGAAAATGTCGCTGCCATTTTGCAGCCTGAGGACCTGCAAGTAGGGCTATTTGATGCCGATGATGACAGTCCGGCTCTGGCCTCCATTCAGGCCTTGAACGCGGTTATCGGCAAAGTAAGACAGGACATCGAGGCTTCCGCTGCCGAGTTGGCAATGTTTGGGCAAACGCTGAAAACAGACCTTGAGTCATCGCCTTGGTTTACCCGAATCGCAACTGCTAGAGAAGCCTACCACCGGCTAAAGGAGAGTCTTCAGCAGCAGGGGGTCAACGATCCCAGCGAGTACGGCCGCTTGGTTCAAGAAGCTCAGCGACTGGATACCGAGTTGAGGAACTTGAACGCGTTGAAGTCGCAACATGCTGAGCTGCGCAACACTGCGATTTCACAGCTGGAGCAAATCCAGGTGGCACGCCGAGCAATCAGTCATCGACGCAGCGAATTCCTCCAGGCCACCCTAAATGACAACCTCTACGTAAGAATTGAGCTCGTTCCCTATAGCCGCGATACGCGGGGGATCGAGCGATCATTGCGCGAAGCGCTGGGTGTGGGAGACGGCAAATACGCGGATGACTTGTATCAGGAGCAGGAGGGTTCGACTCCTAAGGGGCTCATAGCAGATCTCATGTTGGCAGACGAGTTGCTCGGGGACACGCCCAGTTTCGAAGAGTTGCTGAAGACTTTGAGGACGAGGTTATCCCAAGCCTGCCGTGGCAAACCAGAATTTGGGAGCTGGTTCAATAAATTTTTGAAAAGTGAAACGGACAGACGACCTGAATACATGGACCACCTGCTGTGCTGGTTCCCTGAGGATGGTCTACAGGTTGAATATAGTCGCAAAGGCAACGGACGAGACTTCCAATCTATCGGTCAGGCCTCTGCGGGTCAGCGCGCAGCTGCCATGCTGGCTTTTTTGCTGGCGCATGGAGGTGAACCTTTGGTGCTCGACCAGCCCGAGGATGACCTGGACAACCATCTTATCTATGGACTGGTCGTTCAGCAGATCCGCTCTAACAAGCAGCGCCGCCAGCTAATCATCGTCACTCATAACCCCAACATCGTAGTAAATGGAGATGCCGAGCTGATTCATGTGCTGGATTTTAACAACCAGTGTCATGTGAAGCAGACTGGCTCACTACAGGAGCAGGACATGCGGAAAGAGGTTTGCCAAGTGATGGAGGGAGGTTCGGAGGCGTTTGAGCGCCGCTACCAGCGTTTGGGAGGGGAATTCTGATTAGGGGCTTAGGCGCCTACGTAAAGTGTTGATGGTCAGAAAAAATTGACCCCATGGTGCGCAATATAGATTCAGGGATATGCCCGAGATTTGGGGCTAGAGAATGCTGTGACGTAGTCGACGACGAGTGTTAGCTCTGGCAACAGGTCATACGGTCGAGATATTTGGAAGTCTTAGTATTGAATTGATAATCATGTTAGGGAAGACATTAAATAGTAAGTATAAAACGAGACTTTCACCCTTTATGTCAAGGTGGATATTTTTCTGAACATCATAAAGTTGATCCCAGAGAAGAGCTTGTTGTCGCCTTTCATGCGGTTGCCGAAATGGTTTTAGTCTTGTGGATATCTGAGAACAAGCCATAAGTAAGTCGTACATTCGCCTTAGCCTTAGCGCTTATGACGATTCGTTTGCTGTCTATTGCCGAATAGTGGCGCACTGCTTAGCCCTTATATGACTCCCAGCATCCCCTAGCAAACGTTTACGACAACTTGAGGTTGGCCATCTCCATGGGCTAGTGAACTGTCCTCCACCAAGGACAGCTATGAGTCGACTGCAGCCATGCGCGACAGCCAGCAATCGGTCAAAACCGGCAATTCAGGTTAATAAAATCATTTCACTCTTTTTAGTTGTGCTCTTCAAGAACTACTTTTTGACTCCGTTATCGTAATATTGAAACGTTAATTTTGAGGCAAACGCATGTTCTTTTAGCCTCGGAAACCTCCACTCACGCAACAGTCTTCGTGCGTTACGATTATAAAAAAAAGAGTAATGCGCTAAAATTTTTCGCTCGCTTGGGTACATAGAGTCAGTCAATAGACTCGAGAAAGATCGCTTCAACGGCTCTGGTATGTCTGCACTATTGATAAGGCGTAAGGCACGAATGGCGCGATTATTAAATCCAATACAGATATCGTTATTTAGCACACCACTCACCACCCCTTTAACTGCTTTGTATTGTGCGCGCGGTGATAGTTTGCTATGAGCGATACTGTTCGCACTAATCAGCCTTGATATCTTATCCCCCTCTGTAATGCCGGTATCAGCATCTGCCTGCCTGTAATGAATCTCACAATACGCTTCCAACCTTTCCAAGATTTGAAAGAAGGTCCCCTCAAATTTTTCTCGTTCAATAAATCTCATTTGACGCTCTAGGAAGTCAGCAGTTTTTCTTGCTTCAGCTGTCTGGATCATTGTGGTTCTCAGCAATACCAGAAGTGCGATAAAGCTTAAGATTGGATTGGTAAGCCCGCCAACAAAATCACCAACCTGTCCAATATTGTTATCAATGATAAAATCCTGATCAAAAAGTAGAAAAAAAACAAAGCATATCAATAAGGCGAAAGCGGCTGCCCACCAAGCTACTAACGTTGAATCAAACGGCATCAATTGTTTCTTGTCTTTTTGTTTGTCTCGAGATAGAAGGTAAAAATAAAGTCCAAGCCCCGATACGCCAACAAGGCTAAAGATTAGTCCGATTAGAAGTACAATCATATTGGTCGACTCTCTCTAAGTTTAACCCTGAACAATACTTAATTTTAAATCAAGTAGTCTGTAAGCGTTTTCGTCCTAAACTTTTGGTTTATTCAGATACGCTAACTGTTGTCAAATAGGCAGTTAACGATAATCACGACCGCGTCAATGCGCGAAGCCAGAGGTGATGTAAGGATGATACTGCAAGCGTCGCACGAGACTCCATTCAAATAAACCGATCACAATCCCAGAAGTCGTTATACCGGCTACTTTTCAACGTTCAGGCGCTAGTACTCTATGCTAAAGGGTTGCTGTGGGTTGTGAAAATGCATTTATGAGCGTCTGCTTTTGGCCGCAAGCTGCCAATCGCGAACGGCAGCCATCGCCAAAACCGAACCTTGCCCCACTTGCTAAGAGAACGGGATCAGTAGTCAGCCCCTAGCAACCACTGGCTTTCAATTCAACATGCCTATGGCCCCGCCCAAGGTGCTGATTATCCTATCGATGACCCGGGACGGTCTCATGGCCAACTAACGCCGACCGAATCCGATGCCCGAACACGCTCAACTCGGCCAGGCGTGCTCACAAACTGCACAGGCATCCACTCGCTCACACTGCTAATCTGCGGCCTTTATGCTTGTCACGTGAGTCGCAAAAAGGACGGTCTACATCGCCATGGACATTCAACTTATCAAGCAACGCCTGGCCCGCCCTGCGGTGAAGTTCGTTGCTGGCGGCTTTCGTCCCTCTGGCACCGATGAAGAAAGCTGGCTGGGCAATGTCTTTCTGTTTCGACCTGATGAAGGCGTGCCGACCAATCAGGCGGGGCAGCCATTGCTTCCCTATGCGCAATTTTTTCTGCCCGCCATGCCCTTCAGCAGCCCCCTGCTGGAAGGGGTTCGTGTGCTGACGGTGTTTATGTCTAATCCGCTTCCCGAGCCCTTTGAGCCGATGGGGAACAACTGGGTTATCCGCGAATATGCGGCGGATGATGTGTTGGTTCGCAAGGCGCTGCGGGTGGACGGTTCATTTCTCAAACCCTTCCCACTCAACGCGCAAGCGGTGCCGGAGGACTTTCCACTGTGGGATGGCGGCGGTGTGCCGGCCGACCTTGAGCAAGCCATACTTACGCTGGTACGCGCGGGCGAGGTACCCAGCTATTACGACCTGGTCACTCACACCTACGAACACAAGATCGGCGGTTACCCCTCGTTCTGCCAGCCGGGTGTTGACCCGGGTGAAGGCTTCGAGTTTGTGTTCCAGATTTCGTCAGACGCGAAGATCAATCTGAACGTCGTTCACAGCGGGAGCCTGATGTTCTGGAAGCACATCGAAACCGGTGAATGGGCACTTTATTATGATTTTTACTAAGGTTTTGCGAGCTCTCGATGACTGACTACCGTGGATTGATTCTTGACGACACCCGCGAAGGCGCCTCCGAGCAGGCCATCTCGCACCTGGAGGCGCTGCTCGGTGCGCGCCTGCCGGACGATTACCGGCAGTTTCTCAAGGTGTGCAACGGCGGCACCGTGGATTACGACGTGCTGGCCACTATGAGTAATGGTGATAAGGAGTTGCTGAGCTTTTCGCTGTATGGGCTGCAGCCCGGCGAAGGCTATGAATCCAACCCTTATGAACTGGAGCAACTGCGCAAACAACCTGGCTTCCCGGCTACGGGGGTGTTGCCTATCGGCCGCGATGGCGGTGCGAGCCTGTTGCTGCTTGACCTGCGCGAGGGCCGTCAGGACGTGGGCGCGATGGTCGCGGGTTTACCCGCATGGACGGGGCGCCGCCAGCAAGGCGATGAGTACGTGGTGTTGGCGGACGGCTTCAATGCCTACCTGGACATGCTGCACCTGTCGCAGGAACGGATTGCCGAGCATATCAATCACTTTGTCATCAGCGCGGATACGATCGAGGCGACATTGGCGTGGCTGGATCAAGGCAGCCCGGGTTGGCGCGAGCGCTATCGGGACGTCTGGAATGCACGGGTTGTAGACAGGCCGATCTGATACAAGCGTGCGGGCGCTTTGAATCCTCTATCAAGGCGTTGCGCATGGGGCTTCTTGAAGAAAGTTTTTCAGCGCGGCCTGATGATTGCCGGTATCGAACGGGGCAAATGGAAGTGCTGTGATGGGTGAAAATGCTCGTCGAGCTTATTGAACAGGTTTATTACCTGCAGATGCCCTGATGGTTGATGAGTGTGAAGTCAAACTTGAACAGTTCGGGCGCGGTTCACACCCGTGAACACACGGGGTTGCTATCGAGCGCCAACACTACCGAACGGGCCAACTATTTTTCTGACCATCACGGGCATCTATAACAGTGAGACGGTATGAATAATCAACTCGCCATTTTGATCAGCGACTACCAGGCAAGTGTCGGCGTCGCGGTGGCCATGATGCAGCGGTCTGGCATCCCGCTGCCCGCGACGAATATGGATTGGGTGGTAAATAACATTGCTCAGCACGGCGAGCTTGAAGGCGGCGTTCGTTACTTCAAGCACGGCTACGGCTGCGCGGTCAGCCTCCCCACGGGCACGGTGGACTTCGACTTCGGGGCCCACGGTGAGATCGATGGTTTCGACGTGTGGCGACTTGCTGATTTTGCCGGCGACAAGTTGTCGGCGTACGGTTTTGCTGATGAGGATGCACTCAAAACGTGCTTTGACGCAGAGGTGGCGGCCGGTGCTCTTATGTATTGCGGGTACATCCTTTACTACTTGGTGGATGCCACCTGACAACTCATGTCGACACAGTCCATTTTAAGTTCTCAGACAAAGCGCCGCAGACTCCACCTGGCCTGCCGCGGGTCGTTCTACGCCGCTTATAACCTTGCAGTGCGATGGTCGGCTTCAGTTAAAGGCAACTGGGCGGGCAAATGCGTTCAATGCCCACCCACGTCATGCCTCAGAGAACGACTGATTGATCAGAGGACAACAGCTTCCTGACTTCGGCAATGATCAAATCGATATTGAAGGGCTTTGGCAACACAACATCAAACAAGTCCGATCGCTGCATGCCAATGTGCGCCTGAGCGCCGCTCATCAAAATGATCGGTAAATGATTAGCTGAAGGAAGGGCGCGGACAGCGGTGGCGAACTCCTGGCCGTCCATCACCGGCATCATGAAGTCGGTAATGATTAGGGCAGGGCGTTCTCTGTCCAGCACCTCAAGTGCTTTTCGGCCGTTGCTGGCCGTTACCACCATGAACCCCTCATCCTCCAGCGCGAAGCTGAGAATATCAGCGATCAAATACTCGTCGTCGACGACCAGAATGGTGGTCATGTTAGTTCAACCCACTCGAAAGCTTAAGAAATTGAACCAGGTGATGACTCAGTGATAACTGAAGGTTCATGTCTTGAAGCCTTTCTCAGAAAAACATTTTGATCTTGGATGACGACCTCAAATCGCGAGGGGTCATAAGCGCTATCTCGTACCTTAAGAATGGATAACGTCCTGCTTAGTTCAGCCCGATTCTCAGAGAACCGCATCAGCATCAGGTTATCGACGATGCTGGACAGGTCAGAGCTCGGTGCGCTGATCTCGGAGCCAAACAGATCGCGCATTTCCCAGGATGCAAATACCGTCACGCCCCTGGACCGCAGCTCGTTCATCAGGGCGCTGAAGAAGTCAGTAATCCGCGCCGGATTTGTCGAGACTCGCGTCATGCCACTGAGGCTATCGATGAACAGGCGCTTGATGCCCTTTTCCTCAACGATGCTCAGCAGTCGTGCGCCCAGCCCATCCAGCAGGCCTTCGGTGGTTGGCTGCCAGGCAATGCTCAGCGCGCCGCTGTCTTCCATGGCTTTGATATCGATACCCAGTGACTGGCCCTTGAGCCGCAACCGTTGTGGGCTCTCGTAGAAGCCAAAATGCAGCCCTGGCATATCCACCGTCGACTCGGACAGAAACTTCAGGCCCAGCGTCGTTTTACCAATCCCGGAGGGCCCTATGACAAGAGACACACTGGAACTGTAAAGGCCTCCGCCCAAGATGCCATCGAGTGAATCAACGCCACTGGCGATGCGCGTCATGTCGGCGCTGTCGGGGGCGGACGGGTGGCTGTAAAGACTTTCGAGGCGGGGATAAACCACCAAGCCATGCTCGGTAATTTCGCACTCATGAAGACCGGTCATTGCTCCGCTGCCACGGGTCTTACGCAGGTGGATACGACGCGCCGAGCGAGTGCCATACAGCTCTTCGCCCATCTCGATGACGCCATCCACCATGGTGTGCTCAGGGCTTCCGTCATCAAGTCGGGAGCTGGTCAGAAACAGCACCGTGCAACCGGCGAAGGCGGCGTGCCCTTGCAATTCTGAAATGAATTTTTTGGTGTCTATGGGCGAGTCGGCTTTAGAGCGCGCGTTGAGCAGCCCGTCTACTACCATCACCGTGGCTTTCTGGCGGCTTATCTCACGCCGAAGCAGCTTGACGACTTCATCCAGACCGTCGTTTTCCAGCGTGTCGAAGGCGCTGACAAATTGAATTTCGGCACCGACTTTAGATGAATCAAAAAAGCTCAACGTAGAAAGAAATTGAAAAAGACGGTCATGTGACTCTGCCAGCAGCGTGGCGACCAGAACCCGGCCCCCATTGTTCGCGTGATGGAACCCAAGCTGATTGGCAAGGATCGTTTTTCCAGACCCTGGGCGTCCTTGAATAATATATGAAGCACCCTCGACCAATCCGCCCTTGAGCAGAGCATCGAGCCCTTCTATTCCGCTTTGAAGGCGTTTTAGCTTTTCCACAATGCGACCCTGATCCGAAAAACAATCTGTTTAAACCAAGCTGATGGAGGGAATGCTACTCCATTTCGGCTCGGGAGCCATTAGGGTTAAATGGAAAGTTGTCGCGCCAGTCGCCGTTGTTATGTCGAAAGAACCCCTCACGAGTGGCAACTTATGGCCCAAAGCAGACTAAGCAGCGCGCTCCGTTTCAGCGGCGTTGCCAGACTGAACCACCCATCGGATCGAACTAAGGTCATCGTTGGCCACCACCCCTCAACGGGCTAATCAAACGCCACGCAAGCGCGCTTGCACAGCCTTCATTCCTGCAACCCCAGCCCAAACGAAAAAACCATCCATACCGCAGCCGCAAAGCCACGATAGGGATGGTCCATTCAGTGCTCTAAAAATACTTCAGCCTGTTACCTCAAACCCCACCCACCAACTTGCCCCCCTCCATGCGTCGCTTATACGCACTGTCGCGACTCGCCAACCAAAAATACAACGGCGAGGTCACCACCAACCCCACCACCCAGGACAAATCTGCGCCATTGATGTGTGCGGAAATCGGCCCTACATACAGCGGCGTATTCATAAACGGAATCT
Organism: Pseudomonas sp. HT11; assembly: GCF_044875395.1. Lineage (NCBI taxonomy): Bacteria > Pseudomonadati > Pseudomonadota > Gammaproteobacteria > Pseudomonadales > Pseudomonadaceae > Pseudomonas > Pseudomonas sp. HT11. The sequence goes on from NZ_CP173217.1 coordinate 2,488,233, forward strand.
GCACTGCAATCCCGATGGCATACGCCAGCAGCGCCTGTGGGTTGTACTTGCCGTAAATCCCGCCATCCACGCGGAAGATCGAGGCGATGTCGTACTTGCCTTTGTGAATCGCATAGAAGTCGATCAGGTTGATCGCCGTCCACGGCACCAGTACCACCAGCAACACCAGCACCATGTCGACAAAGTGGCCGATGAAGTCTTTGGAGGCGAACACCGCCGCCATCGCGCAGGCAGCGAGCACGAGAATCGAGATCACCGCACGGCTTTTGGCGGTAGGAATCCAGCGATACGCAAAGGTCTGCACCAAGGTGATGATCGACAGCACCGCGCCGTAGAGGTTAAGAGCGTTGTGGCTGATCACGCTGAGCAAAAACAGCACCAGCATCAGTGGGCCGATGGCGCCGGTGGCGAGTTTGACGGCGTCCATGGTGTCCATGCCAACCGGGGTGGCGAGCACGGCGACGGCGCCGAAGATGAAGGCCAGGCTGGAGCCAAGGGCCGAGCCCAGGTAGGTGGTCCAGAAGGTGGACGCCACGGGGACGTCGGCCGGCAGGTAGCGGGAGTAATCCGACACGTAGGGTGCGAAGGCGATTTGCCAAAGCGCCGCGAGGGACAAGGTGGCCAGCCAGCCGGAAATGTTGAAGCTGCCACGGCTCAGAAAGTCCGTGGTTTGCACGTGGGTGAAGATGTAGCCGAAGCCCAGCACGATGCCGGCGCCGAGCACCCAGGTGCCGATGCGGTTGAGTATGTGGATGAAGCGGTAGCCGATGATGCCGATGATCCCGGAACCGATGGCGCCGATGACGATGCCGACCGGCACGGGCACGCTGTCGACCACGCCGTGCAGGGATTTACCGGCCAGCACGATGTTGGAGGCGAAGAAGCCGATGTACATGACGCCGGCGATCACCACCACCAGCAGCGCGCCGAGGGAGCCGAACTGGGCGCGGCTCTGGATCATTTGCGGGATGCCCATCTGCGGGCCTTGGGCTGAGTGCAACGCCATCAGTACGCCGCCGACCAGGTGGCCGACGAGAATGGCGACGATGCCCCACACCAGGTTCAAGTGAAACAGTTGCACACCCAACGCGCCGGTGACGATGGGCAACGGCGCGATGTTGCCGCCGAACCACAGGGTGAACAGGTCTCTTACCTTTCCATGGCGATCTTCCGGGGGCACGTATCCAATCGTGTGTTTTTCGATAAGCGGGGCGCAGGATGTTGCAGTGGTAACCATGACGAGCTCCAAGGCAAGGTGAGTACGTTGACGTACTTCGCTGTGCGACGCGTGGGCGACGCTTTGTTGTTGGAGTGATCATCTGCAATGGGCGCAGGGAGGTAAATTAGTAAGTTTGTTGCTATAGACCTTAAAAAAAGTATCTCGCCGGATTTTTTGCTCGGGTATGTTGCAGGGGCTTGAAGCAGTACAAAAAAGCCGATTTTCGCGCACTTGTTTGGGGCGAAGTCCCACGTTTCTGGAGGTCCCGATGGCTGCCTATAACCTGCGCCAGCTCAGATATTTTGTGACCACGGCCGAGTGCGGCAGCGTCGCCGAGGCCTCGCGCAAGCTGTATATCGCGCAGCCGTCGGTCTCCACCGCGATCAAGCAGCTGGAAGACAGCTTTGGCGTGCAGTTGTTTATTCGCCATCACGCCCAGGGTGTTTCACTCACGCCCAGCGGCGCGCGGTTTTATCGCAAGGCGCTGGAGCTGCTGCGGGTCGCGCATGAGTTCGAGCAAAACGCCTTGGCCGACAATGATGTGGTGGCGGGGCAGATCGATATCGGCTGCTTTGAAACGGTGGCGCCGTTGTACCTGCCGCGTTTGATCGCGGGCTTCAAGGCGCGCTGGCCCGGGGTGGAAATCCGTATTCGTGATGGCGAGCAGCAAGAGCTGGTGCAGGCCCTGACGGCGGGCAGTATCGATGTAGCGATGCTGTTCGAGCATGACCTGGGCGGCACGATTGAAACCACGCCGCTGATGCCGCCGCAACAGCCGTATGCCTTGCTGCCGGCGGATCACCGTTTTGCGCAGCAGGCCAGGGTATCGCTGGCGGACCTGGTGCTGGAGCCCATGATCTTGCTGGATGTGCTGCCCAGCCGTACCTACTTCGTGAGCATCTTTGAAGAGCGCGGGCTGACGCCCAATATCGTGTTCAGCTCGCCGTCGATCGAGATGGTGCGGGGCATGGTGGGCAGGGGGTTCGGATTTTCGATTCTGGTGACCAAACCCTTTACCGAATACACCTACGATGGCCAGAAGGTGGTGTGTGTGCCGTTGGCGGAGACGGTGACCGGCTCAGGGTTATCGGCAGTCTGGCTGCGTCGCGCGCCGCTGACCAAGCCGGTGCAACTGTTCGTCGACTACTGCCGCGAAGAGCTCGCGCGGCTGCTGGGTTAGCACGGCGACGTTTCTGCGCCCAGGCGCGCCACCAGTTGCGCCAGGGTCGGCGCGCCTCGGTGCCCGCCAAACACTTCGCACTTGATCGCGGCGGCGACGCTCGCGGCGCGCACGCGCTCGGCCAGCGTCCAGCCGTGCGCCAGGCCGTACGCATAGGTGCCATGCCAGACATCCCCGGCGTTGAGCGTGTCGATTGCGCGAATGTGGGGTGTCGTGAAGTGCTGCACCGCAGTGCTCGACCCTTCGCGCTGCCAGATCAGCGAGCCGCGTTCGCCCAGGGTGACGCCGATCACCTTGGCCTCGCAGCGCGACGCCAGGGCCAATAACGCCTCTTCGGGCGGAACGTTGCCAGCCAGCAACTGCAAGGCCGGCTCGGAAAACAGCACATGATCTGCCAGGGGGATCAGCGCGTTAAGGTCTTCCACGGCGGCGACGTCGGCATCCAGCAGGGTCGGCACGCCCAGCCGCCGGGCGGCGCTGAACGCTGCGTGAGCCCCTTGCAGCCAGCGCATGTCGGCCATTACCGCCGCCGCGCCGGCGATGTCCTCAAGTGGCAGCCAGGCGGCGTCGGCTTCCAGTGCGGGGTCGATGAACGGCACGACGAGCCGCTCGCCGTCACGGTCCACCAGGATGGTCGAGAACGGCGTGCGCCCGCCAGGCACCTGGCGAATCCATGCGGTGCAGACGCCGGACTGGCTCAGGTCCTCGATGAGCATCGTGCCGGTGGCGTCGTCGCCGATACGCGCCCACAGGGCAACCGGGCCACCCAGGCGCGCGATGCTGACCGCGGCGGCGGTGGCCATGCCTGACGCGGCCTGGACCGCCTGGCGGGGGAGAATCTTGGTGCCGCGCGACGGGATGTGATCGACGCTGAAAATGGTGTCCCACAGGGCGCAACCCACGCAGATGACACGGTTATCCGCCATGGCGCGGTTCTCCCGGCAGTCTCGCCTGCGGGGTATCGAGCGCGCGGATTCGGGCGCGAAAGTGTTCGGTGCCCGCGACGATTTTATCGAGCACGGCGTCCAGGGCCCAATGGCGTTCGCGCACGTCGTAGTCGATCACTCGGCAACGTATGGATGCAAAGGTGCCGATCCGCTGGTGGTAGATTTTTGCCAGGGCTGGGTAGCCCATGCCTTCTGTGGTGGCCGCCAGCACCAGAAAGGTCGCGAGCTCGTCAGCCAGTGACGGGTGTTGTGCGCCATGCAGGCGCAGCCATCGATACAGGTCGGGGTGGAAGTTGGTAAACACACCATTGAAGCCCGCGGCCCCGGCTTGCATGGCGTCCCAGGCGATCGCCGCATTGGCGTTGAGAATGCGCAGCGACGAGCCCTGCGCCAAGGCAACGCGCCGCTTGACCACTTGCAGGTCGCAGCTCACGTCCTTGAGCATGATGAAGCGCTGGCTGTCGATGCAGGCCTGCAGTTCCTCGTCACTGAGCAAGCGCCGGTAGGGTGCCGGGCACTCGTAGAGGCCCAGGGGCACGTCAGCGGGCAGGCGTTCGAGCAGGGTGTGCAGGTTATCGAGAAACACCTTGCTGCCCTGGCGTTGCGGGTCGAGGTGGTTGGTCACCAGCACCACTGCGTCGGCGCCACTGGCGGCCATCGCATTAAGCTCGTGCACCTGGGTGTCGAGGCAGTCGCTGATATGACCGGACACCGCCACCGGCACTCGCCCGGCCACTCGCTCAACCACATGCCGGGCAAGTTGCGTGCGCTCGTCGAGGCTGAGCCATTGCATCTCACTGGACTGCGCCACGGCGAACAACGCGTCGCAACCAAGGCCCAGGTACCACTCGATCAAGCGGTCGACGCCGGGGAAGTCGATGTGGCCAGTCTCGTCAAAGGGCGTGAGCATCACCGGCACGATGCCTTCGATGACAGGTTGGGCAGGGCGGGGCATAGAGGCGTCCTCTGGATGAATGTTCATGGGTGAGCCGCCACGGCGGTGACCGCGCAGGCTGGCGGGGTATCGGGGATGGGGTGGCGTACCAGGAACAGGTACGACAGGGCGCCGATCATGGCGATGGCGGCGCCGGTCAGCAGTGCGGGCACGAACGACCAGGTCTGGGCGATATAGCCGGTCATGATCGGCGCGAGTGCGCCGCCCAGGAAGCCACCGAAGTTCTGGATCGCCCCCAGTGAAGCCACGCGATTGGCTGGCGCGACGGCGGTGGCCAAAGACCAGGCGCACGCCGAGGACGCGTTGGCCAAAAAGATCACCACGCAAATGCAGGCCACGGCGATGACATTGCTCTCCACCAGCGCGGCCGGGATGGTGAAGATCACCATGCCCACCATCGCGACGACCATCGCGTTGCGGCGTCCCAGCACCGCCGTCTCGCTGCGTCGGGTGATGCGGTCGGACACCCAGCCGGCGACCAGCGCGCCGATAAACCCGCAGAGGAACGGAATGGCAGCGGCCACGCCGCTCATCTCCAGGCTCATGTGCCGGGCGCTGCGCAGGTAGCCGGGCAGCCAGGTCAGGTAGACCCAGTTCAAGTACACCGAGCCCATGAAGCCGAGCATCATGCCCCAGGTTGTCGCGTGGCAGAACAGTGCGCGCCAGTCAGCAAACGTGACTTTGGGGGTGGTGACGTGGGGTTCATCGCTGTACAGGTAGCGACGTTCCTCTTCGGTGAGCGTGTCCTTGACCGGGTCGCGATAGACCACCAGCCACACCACGGCGACCAACAGCCCGGCGGCGCCGGTGAGGTAGAACGCCCAGCGCCAGTCGAGTGCCGCGATCAGCGCCGAAAGGCACAGCGGGGCCAGCGCGATACCCAGCGGCGAGGCTGAGTTGAAGATGCCGGTGGGCGTGCCGCGTGAGCGCAGTGGAAACCAGTTGCTCACCACCCGCGCGGCAGACGGGAATTGCGGCGACTCGCCGATCCCCAGCAGCACGCGGGCGAGCAAGAACCAGCCGAAGCTCGACATCAGGCCACCAGCCGCCTGGGCCAGGGACCACAGCACCAGGCCGCCGCCCAGCAACCAGCGTGGCCCGACGCGGTCAACCAGGGCGCCGACGGGCAGTTGGCAAAGCGCATAGCTCCAGGAAAAAGCCGAGAGCAGGATGCCCATTTCGCCCAGCGACAGATCAAGGTCGGCGCGCACAAATTCATTGGCAACGGCCAGCGTGCCGCGGTCCAGGTAGTTGATGATGCCGCTGAGCACCAGCAGGCTGAGGGCGAGGGTTTGCTGGCGCCGAATGCGCGGTGGCGCAACCGGGTGTGCAGGTGTCTGACTCATGATGGATGTCTCTTTTTATTGTTTTTGACAGCGTGCGCTGACCCGGCACGTTGGCCCGGCTTCCCGGCTGACGTGGCAGCACATGGCATTATGTAATCGTTTGTCATCCTGACAAAAATCGTCCCTGGGCCCTCGAATCGTTAACGCAGAGTGCCCAATATAAACACCGATGTTTAAAATGTTTATTTTTTGTCTAGCGCTTACATCCTAGATTTTCAGTTTGCTGGCTGTCAACGATTCATTGACTGTGCCGAGGTGCCCGCTTAGGTTGTGCGTAACGCTTACTTTTTGACATGAAGCCACCTATGCCCGCTGCAACCACCACGCCCCGCGACACGCCTCATGCGCACAGTACCCAGGAACCGGTGCTCGCCGATGTCGCCCGGATCGCCAATGTGTCCACCGCAACCGTTTCGCGCTATTTGAATGAGCCGCAACGTGTCAGTGAGAAAACCCGCGCCAAGGTACGCGCGGCCATCGATCAACTGGACTGGGTGCCCAACGCGGCGGCGCGTTCGTTGGTTTCCAGGCGCTCGTACACCATCGGCGTGATCGTGCCGACCCTGGAGCACGAGAAATTTCACCAGCAGTTGCAGGCGTTCCAGAACCGTTTGGGCGCTCAGGGGCTGGCGGTGTTTGTCGCCTGCTCGGCGTATGACCCGGGCGAAGGTTATCGTCAGGCCAGAGGCATGCTGGCGCGCGGCGTCGATGCGCTGGCACTGCTTGGGGATGATTACCCCGATGCGTTATTTGATCAGTTGGATGCCAAAGGCACGCCGTATGTGGTCACCTTTGGCAAGCGCGCCGGTGCGCGGCATCCCTGCGCCGGGTTTGACCATGGGCAGGCCTACGCAATGATTACCCGGCGCCTGCTGGCGCTGGGGCATCAGCGGTTTGGCATCATTTTCCAGTCGGTCACCGACAACGGCCGCATCCAGGCCCGGCTGCAGGCCGTGCACGCCACCCTGGCCGAGCAAGGGCTGGCCCTGCGGCCTCAGCATCAGGCCATTCGCGCCCAGAGCCTGAACGAGGGGCGCGTCGCGTTTGCCCGCGCCAGCCTTCAACACATCATGAGCCAACAACCGGCGCCCACCGCGATCATTTGCGGCAACGACATGCTTGCCATCGGCGCATTGCTGGAAGCCCAGGCGCTGGGCATTGCGGTGCCCGGTCAATTGTCCATTTGCGGGTTCGACGACATCGAGATCGCGGCCCACAGTCGGCCTGCCTTGACCACCGTTCAGGTGCCCGACCGGCAGATCGGCGAAATGGCCGCGCAGTACCTGATTGATCGTCTTGCCGGGCTTGCCTGTGAGGCGCCGCCGATGCTTGAAGTACAACTCATTGAGCGCGAGTCGACGGGCGCAGCGCCACGCCAGGATTGAACACACCCTTGAAGGTGAGAGGGGACTTGCTCCCCCTCACCGTTGAGGTGCGGGTTTGACAGCCTGGCGGCTCAGGCGCGAATCGAGTCCAGCATCCGTTGCAGCATGGCATCGCAGCCTTGCAACTGCGCCACACTGACAAACTCATCCGGCTTGTGCCCCTGGTCCATGCTCCCCGGTCCACACACCACCGTGGGAATACCCACCGCATCAAACAACCCGCCCTCAGTGCCGAACGCCACGGTGCCGAAATCCCGCGAACCGCTGAACGCTGCGATCAACTCTGCTGCCTGGCTGCGCTCATCGGTCACCAGCCCCGGATACGCCGACAACTCGGTAAACCGAATCGCACTCTGCGCACTCACCGCTTGCATACGTGGCAGCACCTGCTGTTCGGCGTAGGCCCGCAGCGCTGACGCCACGTCGCCTGGGTCCTGCGACGGCAAGGCGCGAATCTCAAAATCAAACCGACAGTCTGCCGGCACGATATTCAGCGCCTTGCCACCCGAAATCACCCCGGTCTGCACCGTGCTGAACGGCGGATCAAACCGCGGGTCCTGCTGCTCGCGCAGTCGCTGGCCTATTCGCCCCAGCTCACCGATCAACTCGGCGGCATGCTCAATCGCATTCACGCCAGACGGCGCATACGCCGAATGGCAGGCCTCGCCATGCACATCACAGCGCATCGCCAATTTGCCCTTGTGGCCGAGCACCGGTTTGAGTTCGGTGGGCTCGCCGATGATGCACAGCATCGGCTTCACCGGCCGCTGCTCGAGCACCGCCAGCAAGGAGCGCACGCCCAGGCAGCCGACTTCTTCGTCGTAAGACAGGGCGATATGCACCGGCAGGCGCAAGTCGGCTTCCACCAACGCCGGCACCAGCGCCAGCACACAGGCGATGTACCCCTTCATGTCCGCCGTGCCGCGACCAAACAGCTTGCCGTCGCGCTCGGTCAACTCAAACGCCGGCACGGTCCACGGCTGGCCATCCACCGGCACTACATCGGTGTGCCCCGACAGCACAATGCCCGGCAGTTGCGTGGGGCCGACACTGGCAAACAGGTTGGCCTTGCTGCGCTGCGCGTTGTAGACCAGTTCGCTGGTCACCCCGAATTCGGCCAGGTAATCGCGCACAAACGTGATCAACTGCAAGTTCGATTCGCGGCTGGTGGTGTCAAAGCCCACCAGCGTCTGCAGCAATTGGCGGCTGGGGCTCATCGCTCGTCCCCGGCCACGCCGTAGCCGGGCGAGCGGTCGGGGGCGAGCGCGCGGTCGATGTAGTCCTGCACTTGTGGGCGGTAGGCGTCCCACAGTTTTTGCAGTTCGCCGATCGGCTGTTCATCGGCCCAGTCCACCCGCAAGTTGATGATCGGCCACGTCAGTTCGCCCACCACCACCAACGCGGCAGAGTGCACCGGGCCGGCTTCGCCACCGGCGGCGATGGCCGCGTGCATGGCGGCCAGCAGGCGGTCGGCGAGTTGGCCTTCGCCTTGCTCAAAGGCCGTGACCATCGTCTCGATCACCGCGCGGTCAGCGAGCATATTGCCCGCCGCCACGCATTGTTCGCCCGCCACCGCGTGGTGCGTACCGAGGGTTTCGCTGCCGCTGAAATGCACGCTGCGGCCCAGGTGATCAATCGCCGTCAATTGCCGGTACTGGCTGTAGCCGTTGCGGGTCAGGGCCTGGTCGACGGCCTCGGCCGGCGCGAGGCCTTGTTCGAGCAGGTCGAGCACGTCCGGGCCCAGGGCCGGCAGCGTGATGTTCTGGGTCGAGACCGCGCCCACACCGGGCCGCAGCCACGGGCAACGCGCGCCCACGGCGATGCTCGATGAGCTGATGGCGATGCCCAGCTGGCCGGTGTCTGCGCAGCGCGCGACGATTGAAAAGGTCATGTGCGGCTCCTTATTCGGGGATGACGGCGATCACGTCAATTTCCATCAGCCACTGCGGCTGGCCCAGGGCCGACACCACCAACCCGGTGGAAATCGGGAACACGCCTTTGAGCCACTTGCCGACTTCCTGGTACACCGGCTCGCGGTAGCGCGGGTCGATCAGGTAGGTGGTGGTCTTGACGATGTGGCTCAGGTCGGAACCGGCTTCTTCGAGCAGTTGCTTGACGTTGCGCATGGCTTGCTCGGCTTGCGCGCGCGGGTCGCCGAGGCCAACCAGGTTGCCGTCAAAATCAGTGCCCACCTGGCCGCGCACGTACACGGTATTGCCGGCGCGCACGGCCTGGCACAGGTCGTTGTCCAGGCTCTGGTTGGGATAGGTTTCCTTGGTGTTGAACATGCGGATACGCGTGTGAGTAGGCATCAAAAAACTCCAAAAAAAAGTGATCAGGCGCTGACAAATGACGGTTGAACAACCGGTGCGGGTTCACGGTACTCAAGGTATTGGCGCTGGATGGCAATGTGGTCGGCCACGTACTTGGCGTCATGCCAAACGCCCCAGATAAACGACGAGCCACGGCGCGATTGCCAAGGCAAACCGAGGAAGTAGATCCCCGACTCGGGGGCCACGCCGCGCTGGTGCTGCGGCTTGCCGGCGGCGTCAAAGGCATCGACCTTCAGCCAGCTGTAATCCACGGCAAAGCCGGTGGCCCAGATGATCGACGTGATACCGGCCTCTGCCAGGTCCAGTTCCAGGATCGGCTGTTTGATGCATTCGGCGTCGGGGAACACGCGGCGTGCTTCGGGTTCCACCGGCAGGTCGAGGCCATTGCGCTCGATGTAGGCATCCGCCGCGTCCAGCAGGGCCAGGTAGTTCTCATCGCCGCGTGCCAGGTTTTCCACCAGGTTCGCCTGGAAGGTGGCGGTGCTGCCATTGAAGGATTGGGTCAGGCCGACGAGGGTCATGCCTTGCTGGGCCAGCTCACGAAAATCGATGGTCTTGCCGCCGTGGGCGCCGCTCACCGCAATGGTCACGTGCTCGCGGCCAGGCTTCATCGCGGCTTGATCCCATTCGCCCAACACGCCCAGCCACCAGCAGAAATCGCGGTTGCGGTAGGCACGCGGCGGGCGGTCGTGGGCGCCGACCGACAGGTACACCTGGCGGCCGGAGCGTTGCAGTTCATCGGCGATCTGCACGCCGGACGAGCCGGCACCCACGACCAGCACGGCACCGGCGGGCAGTTGCGCAGGGTTGCGATAGTCGGCGGAATGAATCTGGTGCAGCGCGGTGTCTTTGGGCGCAATCGCTGGAATCACCGGTTTCTGGAACGGTCCGGTGGCGGCGACGACGCGGTTGGCTTCGATCACGCCTTCGCTGGTGTGCACGGTAAAGCCCGGGCGGCCGACATTGCGCACCACAGCGCTCACCTCCACGCCGGTGCGGATCGGCGCGTTGAATTTGCGCGCATAGGCTTCAAAGTAATCGGCCACGCGCTCTTTAGGCGCGAAGCCATCGGCGGCGACGTCATCAAATTCAAGGCCTGGAAAACGGTCATGCCAGGCCGGCCCATTGGCCACCAACGAATCCCACCGCCCGGTGCGCCAGCGCTCGGCGATGCGGCTGCGCTCCAGCACCAGGTGCGGCACACCGTGCTTGCTCAGGTGCTCGCTCATGGCCACGCCAGCTTGACCGGCTCCCACGACCAGGGTGTCTGTTTTTGTTATTGCTTGCGTCATGTGTCTGTCCTTGCGTAATGCAGTTGGATTCAGCTTGGGCATGGCGTCAAGGCTAGGGGGAGGGCGATTTTTAATAAAATATTATTAAGCTGGGAACAGAGCATAAATATCGGATGCAGAGCGGTGTGCGTAACCCCACAGATCAAATGTGGGAGCGGGCTTGCCCGCGATTGCAATCTGCCGGGTGATAGCGTCATATCTGACCCAACGCCATCGCGGGCAAGCCCGCTCCCACAAGGTTTATGCCATGCCCGCGCTTCGCGCAATGACCCCTGCCGACTACGACGCCGTCCTCGCCCTCATGCAAAACACCCCTGGCATTTCCCTGCGCGATGCCGACTCCCGCGAGGCCACCGAACGCTACCTGGCGCGCAACCCTGAGATGAGTTTTGTCGCTGAAGCTGACGGCCGGGTGATCGCCTGCGTGATGTGCGGCCATGATGGCCGGCGTGGCTACCTGCAACACCTGCTGGTGCTGCCGGACTATCGCCGCCAAGGCATCGCCCAGGCACTGGTCGAGCGCTGCCTCGGTGCGCTGGAGCAACTGGGCATCGGCAAATGCCACCTCGACGTGTTCAAGACCAACACCCATGCCGCCGCGTATTGGCAAGGGCAGGGCTGGACGCTGCGAACGGACATCGACCGTTACTCCTTCACGCGCCCCGGCAACGAAAACGCCTAGAGTTCTGCTGAGTACTTAACGGCCGCCGCCGCGCGCGAGGGCACCTTCAAACTGCGCAGCAGCGACGACACGTGAATGCGCACTGTGAACGGCGAGATCGCCAGGGCTTTGGCGATTTCCTTGTTGGTCTTGCCTTGGGCGATCAGGCGCAGCACTTCTTGCTGGCGCGCGGTGAGGGCGGGGGTGCCCAAGGGCAGCAGGCCGGAGGGCGCGAACTTGACCAGCACTTCGCCGTCGCGAATCGCCAGGAGGGCCTGGCCGATTTCGTCCGGGGTGATGTTCTTGCCGATAAACCCGTCGGCACCCAGCGCCATCACCTGCTCGATCAGCGTCGGGTCATCCACCATCGACACCACGATCAAGGTGGTGCGCCGCAAGTGCTGGCGCAGCTCGGCCAGCTGGCTCATGCAGGTCAGGCCGGGAAAGCGCAGGTCGAGGATCAGTGTGTCGACATCGCTGCTGTCGCGGGTCAAGGCGTGCACCGCGTCCAGGTCGCCGGCCTCTTGCACCACGGCCTCGGGCAGCAGCCGCTGCACGGTGCGCAGCATGCCTTCGCGAAACATCGGGTGGTCGTCGGCTATGATGATTCGGCCAGTCATGGTGTGCGCCTTCCTTGGGCAAGAGAGTGCTGTGACATGCTACTTTAGCACCGCGCCACAGGGACGCTTCTGGCGCGTACCGGACAGATCGATTGCCGCACAAGGACGTCATCCATGAGTCATGAGACCAACTCCGAACTCGATCAGGCCAACCTGCGCATCGTGGTGGCCGCCATCGCGATTGTCTACATCGGCGCGCTGGGGTTCTTTCCCGGTCAGTCGGTGGACACCTACGTGCCGGTGATCCTGTACATCGTGGCGTTCCTGCTGGCCTCCATCGCGCTGCGCCAGGTCATCGCGCGCTGGCCCGGGCATTACCCGGCGCGGCGGGTGCTGGGCATGATCCACGACTACACCGGCACCTCGTTCGGGTTGGTGGTGGGCGGTGAAGCGGCATTGCCGCTGTATGCCGTGATGGTGTGGGTCAACCTGGGCAACGGCATGCGCTACGGCTCGCGCTACCTGGCGATTGCCACGGGGCTGGCGTTGCTCGCGCTGCTGATCGTGTACCGGCTGACGCCCCTGTGGCAGGCGCAACCGTTCATGGTGCTGATGCTGATGATCACCAGCACGGTGATCCCGGTGTACGCGCATATTTTGCTCGAACGCACGCGCAAGGCGTCCGAAGAAGCCATCGCGGCCAACCTGGAAAAATCGCGGTTCCTGGCCCAGGCCAGTCACGACCTGCGCCAGCCGATCCACTCCATCGGTTTGTTCACGGCGTGTTTGCGTGAAGCAAAGCTTGGGCATGACGAACAGCGGTTGGTGGACAATATCGACCGCTCGCTGCTCAACGTGTCGCAGCTGTTTCGTTCGATTCTCGACCTCTACACCCTCGACAACGGCAGGCTGTTGCCTAAATACCAAGTGATTCACCTGGGCGAATTCCTCGCCGACCTGGTGCACCAGCACGCCGAGGCGGCGCACTGGGCCGGCGTGGAACTGCGCCTGCGGCCGTGTGCGTATTGGGTGCAGGTCGACCCCGCGATGTTGGCGACGATGGTGCAAAACCTGCTCTCCAATTGCTTCAAATATGGCGCGCAGCGCCCGGTGCTGATTGGCGCGCGCGTTCGCGACGGCGGCGTGTCGGTACAGGTGCATGACCAGGGGCGGGGCATTGCCGAGGAACATCAGGCGAAGGTCTTCGAAGAGTTTTATCGGGTGCGCCAACTGCGTGACAAGGACGTCGAAGGCGTGGGCCTGGGGCTGTCCATCGTCAAGCGGTTGGGGCAGTTGATGGGCGTGCACGTGAGCCTGCGTTCGCGGCTGGGCCATGGCACCTCCGTGAGCCTGTACGGCCTGGCACTGGCGACGGCGCCGCGCCAACCGGCTGCGCGAGACGACCCGCGCCAGGCCGGCTTGCTGACGGGGCTGAAAGTCTGCCTGGTGGAAGATGACCACAACGTGCTGTTGGCCACCCAGGCCTTGCTGGAGCGCTGGGGCTGCGAGGTGCAGGCCGAATCCAGCGGGCAGGGCCTGGTCAGCGACTGCGACATCATCGTCGCCGACTATGACCTGGGCAACCACGCCACCGGCATCGAGTGCATCGATGCCCTGCGCCAGCAACGCGGCTGGGCGGTGCCGGCGCTGATTTTGACCGGGCACGACGTGGAAAAAATCCACGCTGCCCTGCATGACCGCAAGATCGCGATTCTGTCCAAACCGGTGCGGCCTGCAGAGCTACGCGGCACGCTGCGTGACCTCAGCCAGCCAAGCGTCACTGCATGAACGGTGCGGCCTGACCGCCTTTGGCGCCTTTGGGCATGCACCAGGCGCTGGGTTTCATCAGGCCAAAGCTGGCCACGGTGAACAAGCCGCCGCTGGCACCACTGGGCACGGTGCAGTTGTAATCACCGGACGCGGTACTGGCGATGTAGTAGGTGGTCATGGAGTCATTGCGCACGTTGGAGATACGCTTGACCGGCTCACCGAGGTTGGTTTCCGACAGCGTCTTGAGATGGTCTTCATTGGGCTTGACGTTGCTGCAACCGGCGACACCGATGATCAGGGCGCCAAGCAGGGTGAGACGGGTAACGCAGGCGTGCAGGTTCATGAGGCTTCTTCCTTGGGATTGTCAGGGTTTTTCCAGCGCGCAAGGCACCCTCGCGCAACAGGCGTGCGGTGCCGGGGGGAGCGTTGGAAGTGCCGTGGAATATAGCGCTGACGGGCAAAGGGGTCGATTAGCACAAGTGTGCTAATGGCACGATGAGGTCATGGACGGAGAGAAGCATGCTGCAGATTAAACGCGCCACCCAAGCGGACGCCCAGGCGGCGTTCGACATTCGCCTGTTGGCCATCCGCAGCCAATGCATCGGCGCCTACAGCCGCGAACAGATGCTGCTGTGGACCCGCGGCCGCGCCGAAGACGGCTACAGCGCGCTGATGGACAAACCGTTTTACCTGGGCTGGGTGAATGGCGAGCCCGTGGTCACCGGGATGCTCGACCCGGATAACCACGAAGTGGGCGCGCTGTTTGTGCTCCCTGAATTCGCCGGACGCGGGTATGGCAAGGCGATGCTTGATCACTTGGAAAACGTAGCGCGGGAACTGGCCATTGAGCACGTGGTGCTGGATTCGACGCTCAACGCGGCGAGCTTCTACAGAGCATGCGGTTATGTGGGCGACAAACAAGCGGTGTATCACTCGCCGTCGGGGCTGACCCTGGCCTGTATACCGATGACCAAGCGACTGATTGCTGAAGACGCGAACTAGCTCCGGCTAACACAGGCAATCCCTGTTGGAGCTGTCGAGCCCCGGCGAGGCTGCGAAAGCGGTGGGTCAGGCGACCGTTGTTCCGGCAGTGCCGCCGCCTTCGCAGCCTCGCTGAAGCTCGACAGCTCCCACAGGGGATCGCGGGCGGGGTTGGAGAGGGTGTGCGCAGCCGATCAACTGAGGCCTCGGCGGCGTCTGGGCATGGACGCGATCCCTGTGGGAGCTGTCGAGCCCCGGCGAGGCTGCGAAAGCGGTGGGTCAGGCGACAGCTGTTTCGGCAGTGCCGCCGCCTTCGCAGCCTCGCTAAAGCTCGACAGCTCCCACAGGGGAACGGGGGCGGGCTTGAAGGGGGTGTGCGCAGCCGATCAACTGAGGCCTCGGCGGCGTCTGGGTACGGGCGCGCTCCTTGTGGGAGCTGTCGAGCCCCGGCGAGGCTGCGAAAGCGGTGGGTCAGGCGACCGTTGTTTCGGCAGTCCCGCCGCCTTCGCAGCCTCGCTAAAGCTCGACAGCTCCCACAGGGGATTGGGGGCGGGCTTGAAGGGGTGGGCGCGGCCGATCAACCGAAGCCTCGGCGGCGTCTGGGCATGAACGCGATCCCTGTGGGAGCTGTCGAGCCCCGGCGAGGCTGCGAAAGCGGTGGGTCAGGCAACAATTATTTGGGCAATGCCGCCGCCTTCGCAGCCTCGCTAAAGCTCGACAGCTCCCACAGGGGATTGGGGGCGGGCTTGGAAGGCCGTGCGCGGCCGATCAACCGAAGCCTCGGTGGAGTCTGAGCATGGGCGCGGTCCGTGTAGGAGCTGTCGAGCCCCGGCGAGGCTGCGAAAGCGGTGGGGCAGGCGACCGTTGTTTCGGCAGTGCCGCCGTCTTCGCAGCCTCGCTAAAGCTCGACAGCTCCCACAGGGGATCGGGGGCGGGCTTGGAGGGGGCGTGCGCAGCGGATCAACTGAGGCTTCGGTGGAGTCTGAGCTATGGCCGCGGTCCGTGTGGGAGCTGTCGAGCCCCGGCGAGGCTGCGAAAGCGGTGGGTCAGGCGACAACTATTTCGGCAGTGCCGCCGTCTTCGCAGCCTCGCTAAAGCTCGACAGCTCCCACAGGGGACTGGGGTCAGGCTTGGAAGGCCGTGCGCAGTCGCTCGATAACCTGCTTAACCGAGTCCCCCTGAACCGCCGGCGGCGTTGGGCTTTCGCCAAACTCGCGCCACACAAACAGTGTCAACTCGGCGCCGTCGGTCAGGCTTTGCGCTGGCGCCTGCGCGCCAAAACCTTGCAGCACGCGGTAGCGCGGGTCCTGCCAAAACGCCTGCTCGACCCAGTCGTACACCGGGATGAAGTGAAAGTGCAGCGGGAAGCCGGGCATGTGCCCATAGCGGCTGATGTACAGCCATTTGGGCTGCAGCTGCGCCTCGATCACCCGCTGGGTTTTAGCCAGCAAGCCGCCCAGCTCAGTCAGCGCGGCTTCCGGCATGTCGGCGAGCGAGTCGATTGGTGCCTTGGCACCCAGCATCAGGTAGCCCGGCAGCTTTGAGGCCAGGTGATGATTGAGCCGCCAGTGCTCGGTGTCGTGAAGGATGAAAGCGGGGTCGATCGGCATAAGCACGCGTCCATGAGAGCCGGGCGGGCAGGATAACAAGCGCGAGCCCCTGTATCCCACAAAAGCCGGCGATCTGTGTCTATCGCTGCGCGTGGCGGGCGGATAGGGTCGAGCCACGTTAACTGACGACCGAGCCCACCATGCAACTGACCGCTGTCCCGTTTGCCACCACCGACTGGTCCACCCTCGAACCCGAACCGCACCCAGGCGTCACCGGCACTGCCCTGTGGCGCACGTGCCACTTCGGCACCACCCGCGTGCGCATGGTCGAATACACGCCCGGTTACCTGGCCGATCACTGGTGCTGGCGCGGGCATGTGTTGCTGTGTCTGGAAGGGGAGTTGCACACGCAATTGGAAGACGGCCGCGAGTTCACCCTGACGGCCGGGATGAGTTACCAGGTGGGCAATGACATGGAAGGGCATCGCTCATCCACCCTCACCGGCGCGAAGCTGTTTATCGTGGATTGAGCCTCACCCTTTGCGATACACCCCAGCAGACGCCCGCGCCAGGTCAATAAAGTTCTGCAGCGGCGCCGACGAGTTGAACACGCGCCGCACCAGGGTGATCGGCGCCAGCAGCTTGGGCCGGCGTTGCTGATCCGGCAGTACACCACGCTTTCGCGGCGCAGAATCAGGCTATCGGGTCTGTTTGCAGATATAGAGAAAGTGTTGAGGGCAGAGCTTTTGGATATGGCGTTGGCGGGGGCTGGCAGGGGCCGGTTGTGGCGAGCGGGCTTGTGTGGCAGGCCGGCTTGTAGTGGCGAGCGGGCTTGCCCCGCGTTGGGGCGCAAAGCGGCCCTGAAGCCAGGCGCCGCGCTTTCACTGATGTACTGTGGTGGATTGACTGGGGCCGCTACGCAGCCCAACGCGGGGCAAGCCCGCTCGCCACAACAAGCTCATTTTCGCCACGCAGTGGCTTAGTGCATCGTGCTGTGGTCCATACCGTCCAGCCCACGGGCTGGCGCTTTGACTTCAATCGACTGTTTCTCGCCCTTGGCGTTCTCCACCGTCAGGGTCAGCGGCACCTGGTCGCCTTCCTTGATCTGCCCGGTCAGACCCATCAGCATCACGTGGTAACCGTTGGGGTCGAGCTTGACCGCTTTGCCTGCCGGCAGCGCGACCGAGTCCACCGGGCCCATGCGCATTACGTCGTCCTTCATGCTCATCTCATGGATCTGCACGTCCTTGGCCACCGGCGTTGCCACGCTGAGCAGTTTGCTGTCGGTGTCGGCGGTGACGGTCATGAACGCGCCGCTGGACGGCTGGCCCGGCACAGAGGCGCGAACCCACGCGTCGGTCACCAGCACCTGGGCACTGGCGTGCGCCGCAAGGCCCAGCAGGGACAGGCCGATCAGGGTGCGCTTGAGGTGTTGAACAGCAGTCATTAGCAGACCTCCATGACGGTGAGCAGGTCTTCTGCGCACTCTTTAGCGGTAAGGGATGCCGACAGGCCCAGGCGCAGGTTGCCGCGGGTGTCGAAGACGAAACTGGTGGCCGTGTGCGACAGGGTGTAGGTGTCGCCGGCGGGGATCTTTTCATAAAAGATCCCGAACTCCTTGGCGGCCACGGCGATTTCTTCCGGGGTGCCGTAGAGCGCTTCGAAGCTTGGGTCGAAGGCCTTGACGTACTTGTCGAGAATCGCCGGGGTGTCGCGTTCGGGGTCGAGGGTGATGAACACCACTTGCATGATCTCGCCGTCGCGGCCCATCAGCTTCTTGGCCTGGGCAGCGCGGGCCAGGGTGGTCGGGCACACGGCCGGGCACTGCGTAAAGCCGAAGAACACCACCGGCATCAGGCCACGGAACGAGCTCAGGGTGACGGTTTCGCCGTCGGTGTTCTTGAGCTTGAAGGTGCGGCCCATGATCTTGTCACTGAGGTCCTTGCCGTACTTGAAGTTCAGCTTGGGGCTGTAATCACAGCCGCCCAGCAGGCTGCCCAGGCCCAACAGGCCCATACCGGTCAGCACTTTGCGGCGGGTGAATAACGTACTCATCAACTGTGCATCCTGTGAAACGCCTGGATGACTCTGCAACGGCATGGCAGGCTTTGAAAAGGAGTAATGATGCGGGTGCACAGTCTACCAACCCAGGCCAGCCCACGTAATCTGCGACGTTCTGCCACAGGGCGCGCCGTGCTTCATCCCTTTGGGGCTTCAGTGGTAGAGTCGCCGCCATGAAATTGAGCCACCCTGACCGTTCGCTGATCGCCTGGGCCCTGTACTTCTGCGTGCTGATGAACCTGTTCGTCTGCGGTTTGGGCCATGGGCAGATGCTTGGCGAGCAACTCAACGGCATCGGTGGTGCGTTCTGCTCGGTGGACGGTAGCCAGGCGCCACTTTCCGACAAAGGGTTGGGTAACCCGGCGTCTGGCAACATCTCGAACTACTTTGCCTGCCCGGTATGCGCTGCCGTGACCGTGGCCATCGTGTTCCTCATCGGGCTGGCCTGGTTGTTGGGCCTCGGACACACCCCGCGTCCTGCCCATGAGCGGCGCAACAAGGCGCCGCCGCGTTATTCCTGGCCCTCGGCCAACCCCCGCGCTTCCCCCGCATTCTGACGTGTGCCTTGGGCTTCCTGTGTTCAGGAGGCGTTCTATCGTCACGACTATGAGTGTATTTCATGATCTCTGTATTGCCTGCAGGCGCCAGCCGCCTGGTCAGCAAGGCATCCCGGCGTATGCGCGCCGAACCGACACTGGCTGATTACCCAAGCAATTCGCGCTGCTTCGTGCACCTGGATGCGCGTTTATTGCCGTATTGGCACACCTTGTTCGATATCTGCCCGGCCTTGCTCAAGCTGGATCCACCGGAAGGGTTGAACCTGTTTCGCAGCTTCATGACCTGGGCCTATCACAACCAGCCGCCGCTGGACTGGACGTACCACCTCAACGTTTGCCGCTGGCTGCTCGCCTCGGGGTATCGATCGCAGATTGATGAGGAGCCCATCGAGGCTTTCATGGCGGCCGCGGCGGCGCGTTGGATCACTACCGATCAAAGCCAGGCGCAGGGCGTGGTCGTGGGATGGCGAGGGGCGAGGATTTTCGATTGGAAGGGCAGTGCGTTGGCAAGCGTCGAACATCAGCCATTGCCAGCCCTGTCGAACGACTTCGGCTGGTGCCCGTTGAACCGTCAGGGTGATTTCAGCGGTTGGTTGCCGGTGCCCTGAGTCCTTGAGAGGCCACAGCGGGTCCCTGGCCACGCCATGGCCTTGGGCGAAAGGCAGCGGCGAGGCGTTTCGCCTGGCCCTTGTTAAGCGGCTAGTTGCTGCTGCTGCGCGGAGTCTTTTTCTGAGTCTTTTTCGCGTCGGGTTGCTTGTGTGAATTCCCGCTCGTCGAGGCCTTCTCTTTGGGCGACGTTTCAGCCTTTTTGTCACTGTCGGAGGGGCTGCTCGGATAGGTGCCTGGCGGCAGGGCGGAACCTGCTGCGCTGCTGCCGCTCAGCGAATTGGCGGCGGGGGCAATGGCATCGCCAAAGGCGGCGAAAGCAGGGCTTGCCAGCAGCGCTGAGAAGCCGACGATGAGCAACATCCTGTGGGAAATACTGGTCTTCATGACTCAATCCCCTTGCTTGGGCCGAAGCCCGGGAAACCCGGGCCCCGGTGGTGCTTCAATCAAGACTTCTTGGCGCCGCCGCCGGAGCTGTGAGCTCCGCCTTTTTTGCCGGCTTCAGAAGCTTTTTCACGGTCGTTGGCAAAATTGCCGCCGGAGCCTTGACCGCCACTTTTCTTGGCAGTATCTGGCTTGGCTTTACCGCCTGCACCTGTCGTGGTTTTTCCGCTGGTAGCCATTTCAAAATCCCTCTTCGATGAATGAATCAACGGTGTCGCTTAATTGGGAATGCTCAATCGAAATCAAAGTTTGAAATAGTTCGCGGGCATGCGACGAACGGGCATCAGGCCGCGATCGGCTTGGCGCCCAGGGCTTTCTTGTGCGCGGCTTTCATCGCTTCCATTTCTGCACCAAGGGCTTCGAGCACAGTCTTGCCCAACAGCTTTTTGGCCTGCGGGAACATCTCGGATTCCTCTTCTTCGATGTGGTGCTCCAACAGTTCCTTGACCACTTTGACGCGCCCGGAAAATTCAGTGGTCGAAGGCTCGGTCTGTTTCAGGTCGGGCAGCACCAGAGAGTCGACGGTGCGGTGCTCTTCCTTGGCCTCGTGGTACATGATGTCCTGCTCTTTACCGCCGGCCTTGCGGAAGGCGGGGTAAAGGATCTCTTCCTCGAGGCGGGTATGCAGGCTGATTTCCATCTCGAGTTTGGCCAGCAATTCAGTGCGTTTCTTGACGCCACGCTCGGTGGACTCGCTCAGTTGGGTCAGCAGCGCTTTGACGCGTTCGTGGTCAGCCTTGAGAAGGTCGATTGCATTCATGGTGGAACCTCACGGATAGCATTCGGGCGCGTTGAAGTGCACGCCTCGTTCCTTTGAGGTTGCATCAGCTGTACCAACTTGGATAACTTGAATAAAACCTAATTAATCAATGAGATAGAAAAACATGCAAGGCAACGCATTCGTGCACCTTGCATGGTTGGGCAGGCAGCAGATTGCAATACGCCGCTTCTAGGCGCCGCTGACTTTCCAATGCTTGATGTCTTCGGCAAACACCACCTGCTGCACCTCGTGGGCAATGCCATAGGCCAGCGATTCATGCGCGGCGATGACTTTTTCCTCAGCCGACAGGCACTTGAAAATATCCAGCTGGGTCTCGGCTTGAGTGGTCTCCAATTCATAGATTTTCACGTAGCGCGCCAGGTCGTTATCCAGGCTCGACAGGTATTCACGCAGACGCTGGTGGTCCACTGAACTCTGGCTGAAATACCAGTTCATCGGGTGAATCAAAAATCGTGAGTGCGGCGTGGTGATGCGTCGGTTCGCCGCCAGGAACATGATGATGCCCATGGACTCGATGTTGCCCGCGTTGATTGCGCACAAGGGCACCGGCAACGCCTTGAGAAAGGTGTAGAGGGTAAAGCCGAAATTGGTGCTGCCACCGGTGGTCGACAGGTTCAGCAGCAGGGAACTGGCGCCTTCGCCGATAGCGTCCAGGCAACAGTCGCGAAAGCGCTCGGTGGTGCTCTGGTCGATCTGGCAGTGAAAGTGGATAACGTGCTCGGTCATCCTGAACCTCCTTAATTCAGTGCAGGCGAGGTGAT
The DNA here is from genome assembly GCF_044875395.1 of Pseudomonas sp. HT11. Taxonomy (NCBI): domain Bacteria; kingdom Pseudomonadati; phylum Pseudomonadota; class Gammaproteobacteria; order Pseudomonadales; family Pseudomonadaceae; genus Pseudomonas; species Pseudomonas sp. HT11. The sequence goes on from NZ_CP173217.1 coordinate 2,509,622, forward strand.
TCAGTGTTGAGTCTAGAAGGTCGCGCAGGATTAGCTGCAACCGTTGGGCGTGAGCCCTTGCTGAAAATCGAATGGAACCCTCAGGCCATCTGCTTGACCTAATGCATAGACCTCAGGAGGTAAGCTATGCAATTGGAAACTATCTGGATCATTCTGGCCGTGATTCTGCTGATCTTGGAATTATGGGCGATCAACGTCGTATTACGCAGCACCGGTGGCTGGGAGACCAAAGGGCTGTGGTTGATCATTCTGATTTTCGTGCCGCTGTTCGGGCTGATTGTCTGGGCCTTGTTCGGGCCAAAACGTGAGATGGCTGAACAGCGCAAAAGCTGAGCCCATTGAAGACCGCAAACAGGCGCCCATTGGGCGCCTGTTTACGTTCAAGCGGGTGGTTTAGCCCGCAACAGCTTGGGCAATTGCTTCGTTGAACGCCGGCAAGTCATCCGGGGTACGCGAGGTGATCAAGGTCCAGCCATTGGCCTTGCATTCCTTGACCTGGGCATCCACCCAACCGGCGGCGCCGGCGTTTTCAAGGTCGATCCGCACGCTTTTGTACGAGGTCAGGGTTTTGCCCTTGATCACGCCTGCATCGATCAGCGTCCATGGCCCGTGGCAGATCGCCGCGATGGTTTTGCCGGCCTTGACGAAGTCGTTGATCAGGCGCAGCGCGTTGGCATCCTGGCGCAAGGTGTCAGCGTTGACGGTGCCGCCAGGGATAACCAAGGCGTCGAAGTCGCTGCTTGCCACGTCCGACAATTGCACGTCGGATTCCACGGTTTTGTCCTTCTCGGTGTCACCGACGAAGGTCTGGGTGGTACCGCCTTTGCTGGACGCGTGAGTCACCGTGGCGCCATAACCGCGCAGCGCTTCCAGTGGCTTGACCAGCTCATCGCGTTCGATACCGGTATTGGAGGTGATGATGAGGATTTTCTTGCCGTTGAGTTGCGAACTCATGGTCGAGTGTCTCCTGGGTCAGGGATGGTTTAGTGGTCGTGTTTGGCTTGCAGCTCCTTGGCCATTTTCAGGTGGGCTTCAAGGGTCGGCAGGGTCTTGGCGGCGAAGGCTTTCAGCTCGGCGTTGTCCGAGGAAGCGGCTTCTTTCTGGAACAATTCGACAGTTTTTTCGTGAGCGGCGACCTGGTTGTTGGCGTAGGCCTTGTCGAACGACTCGTCGCGCATTTCGAGGATGGCTTTCTTGGCCTTGTCGGTCAGGGCGGCGTCATCGGGTACTTCGATATCCAGCTTTTTCGCCAATGCCGTCAGTTCCTGATTGGCTTTGGTGTGGTCGGTGACCATGTGCTGAGCAAAAGTCTTTACGTCGGCCGAGCTGCTTTTTTCCAGGGCCAGCTTGCCGGCTTCCACCTCGGTGATACCGCCTTGGGCGGCGTCGTCGACAAAGCTGTTGGACGTTGCGGCCATGGCCGTGGAAATCGAGCCCGCAACCAGCACAAAGGTCAGGCCCATTTGTTTCATCAGCAGAGTAGTCATGGTGGATCTCCTTGAAATCAACAGTGGCGTGATGCCGTACCTGACTGTTGAGGGGGAGCCTCGGCAAAAGGTTTAAATTAATTCGCGGTTTTTTCTCCGGTGGTCATGCACGCCAATTTCCTTGAACTATCGAAATTCGACAGGCTCTGCTGCATAAGCGCCCGCTATTTTTTGTGGGCCTTTAACTGCTTGGAGACAAACTGTGACTGCCGATAAAACCCCAACCCCGATCAGTTCCGAAGACGCCCAGAAAGGCACCGACAAAGCCGACAAGGGCCATACGCTGGAACGCCCGAACCCGAAAACCGAAAGTGTCGACAAGGTGCTCACGCCCACGTCGATCAAGGACATCGAACGCCAGACCGACGCCATCAACGAGCAAGCCGCCAAGGCTGAGCGCAAGTTGGGCCACTGAGCATGGCCAGGTCGATTACCGCTGCGCAGTTGGGCATTGAGTTAAGGCCTGAAGACGACGCCAGCCTGTTCAAGTGGTTTATCGCCAGCTTCCTGATGGGCAAGCGCATTCAGGCGCCGATTGCTGCGCAGGCGTACAAGGTGATTGTTGAAGAGCAAGGCCGCGATACTGCGCGCAAGTTGCAGCACTGCACCTCCAGGGAGTTGGTGTCGATGCTTGGGCGCGCGCATTACGTGCGCTATGACGAAACCACGGCGCAGCGTTTGCTCGACCTGAGTGCCAAATTGAATGCCGAATATGGCGGCAAGATCAGCCATATTCGCAGCGCCAGCGAAGACCGTCAGGCCTTTGAAAAACGCTTGGGTGAATTTGCAGGCGTCGGGCCCAAGACCATCGAGATTTTCATGCGCGACGCCGCCAAGGTGCTGTTTTGAAGGCAGCGTTGTATGTGGGCTGCGCGGGGTGGAGTTTGCTGCGTGAACAGTGGCCGGCTTTTGCGGGCGAGGGCACACACCTGCAACGTTACGCGTCGCGTTTCAACGCGGTGGAAATCAACAGTTCGTTTTACCGCCCGCACCTGCCCAAGACCTATGAGCGCTGGGCGCAATCGGTGCCGCCGGCGTTTCGTTTTTCGGTCAAGGTGCCCAAGCGCATCACCCATGAATTGCGCTTGCAACGCTGCGAAACCGCGCTGGATGAATTCCTCGAGCAGTGCCTCAGATTGGGTGAAAAACTGGGCTGCCTGCTGATTCAATTGCCACCGTCTTTTGGCTATGACGCGGCGATTGCTGCACCGTTTTTCACGGCGTTACGCCAACGATTTGCGGGTGCCGTGGTTTTGGAACCGCGCCACGCCAGTTGGCTTGAGGCCGAGGCGTTATTGCAGGATTTACACATAGGCCGTGTGGTCGCCGACCCTCCGGTCATCGACGCGGGCACCAGCTGGCAGGGCGTGCAGTATTGGCGACTGCACGGCTCGCCGCGCATCTATCACAGCGCGTATGGGCCGGAGCGCGTGCAGGCATTCTCGCAGCAACTGAGCCAATACGTTGCCGCAGGCATTCCCACCTGGTGCATCTTCGACAACACCGCCAGCGGTCATGCCACTGCCGATGCCTTGTACCTACTCAACCTCCACGCGCAGCACTTCCAGCCCTAACTGCTCATAGGCTTCGACACTCGGTACGTGCCACTCGGTGATCAGCGTGTGGATGCGGCTGCACGGGCCCACCACAAAGGGTTCCACCGCGCCGAGCTTGTCGGCCATGGTCACCGCCACCACGTGGGAGGCACTGTCGAGCAAGGCTTGCTTAACCGCCACTTCGTCGAAATGCAACGAGCTGATGCCCACTTGCGGATGCAACGCGCACACGCCGGTAAACAGCAGGTCGGCCTTGATGCTCTGGATCAGCCGCACGGCTTCATGGCCGCTGGTGGACAAGGTGGCAGGGTTGAGTTGGCCACCCGCTAAAATCACTTTCACATCCGGGTGGTCGGCCAGGGCGATGGCAATCATCGGCGACGGTGTGACCACCGTCAGGCGGATCGCACGTGGCAAGGATTGCGCAATCTGCAGCGTGGTCGAGCCGGAATCGAACAACACGATCTGGCCGTCTTCCACGCGATCGGCGGCCAGGCGCGCAAGGTGGCGTTTGACCTCATTGGTCTCGCCCACACGGGTGAAGAAGTCTTTGCCGGTGTCTTTGGGCCGGGGCAGGGCGCCGCCGTGCACGCGTTGCAACAGGCCGGCGGCGGCCAGTTCACCGAGGTCGCGGCGGATGGTGTCCTGGGACACGGCAAAATGCTCCACCAATTCGGATGCGGTGACTTTGCCATCGCGCTCCAGCAGCAACAGGATTTTCTGTTTGCGCAACGAAGGCAGGTCGATGGCTTGATGAGTGTTCTGCATGTTTGTGCATCTTTTTGCGGGTTTGTGCGAGATTAGGCCTCTGCCGATATAAACGCAATGACTGGTTGCGCGGCTGATCGGCGGTTACTCTCTGGGCTCAGTTCAGGGAGAGGTGACCTAGATGTCGTTGATCACAACCATCGAAGACTTACGCAAGCTGGCGCAAAAACGTGTCCCACGAATGTTCTACGACTACGCCGATTCCGGTTCCTGGACTGAAAGCACCTATCGGGCAAATGAAAGCGATTTTGCCCGCATCAAATTTCGTCAGCGCGTGGCGCGCAACATCGATGAACGTTCGATTCGCGCCAGCATGATCGGCCAGGACATGGCCATGCCGGTCGCGCTGGCGCCCACGGGGCTTGCGGGCATGCAGCATGCCGATGGCGAGATCCTGACCGCCCGCGCCGCCGCGGCTTTTGGCCTGCGCTACACGCTGTCGACCATGAGCATCTGCTCACTTGAGGACATCGCCGAACAGGTCGGCCAGCCATTCTGGTTCCAGTTGTATGTGATGCGTGATCGCGGGTTTGTCGAGCAATTGATCGAGCGCGCCAAAGCGGCGGGTGTGGATGCGCTGGTACTGACCCTCGATCTGCAGATCCTCGGGCAACGCCACAAGGACTTGATCAACGGCTTGTCGGCGCCGCCAAAACTGACCCTGCCGAATATCCTCAACATGGCCACCAAACCACGCTGGGTGATGGGCATGCTGGGCACCAAACGCCGTGGCTTCGGCAATATCGTCGGCCACGTTAAAGGCGTGGCGGACATGAGTTCGCTGTCGTCGTGGACCGCCCAGCAGTTCGACCCGCGCCTGAGCTGGGACGACGTGGAATGGATCAAGAAATGCTGGGGCGGCAAGCTGATTATCAAGGGCATTCTCGATGTGGAGGATGCGCGGCTGGCAGCTAACTCCGGCGCCGATGCCTTGGTGGTGAGTAACCACGGTGGCCGCCAGCTGGATGGTGCACCGTCGAGCATCAGCCAGCTGCCGGCAATTGTCGAGGCGGTGGGCAAGCAGATTGAAGTGTGGCTCGACGGCGGCATTCGCTCCGGCCAGGACGTGCTCAAGGCGATGGCACTGGGCGCCAAAGGCACCATGATCGGTCGACCGCACCTGTATGGTTTGGGCGCCATGGGCCAAGCGGGCGTGACCAAGGCCCTTGACATCATTGCCCGTGAGTTGGATGTGTCGATGGCGCTGTGCGGCTATAACGATATACGCGATGTGAATCGCGATATTTTGCTGCCAGGCACCTTTCCCGAAGGGGTTTGCTGAGCAAAAAGATCGTAAAAAAGTAAAAAGAGTTGTCCACGAAAACCGTGGGTATCTCTGTGGATAACTTTGCGAAGGCCCGGCAGGGTTGGCGATTTAACCCTCGGTTAATATTTGATCAACTTGCGGCGCGGGCCAGTATGGGCAGGGTTTACGCTTGACAGCCAAGCGTGAACCCAGTGCCGAAAAGTACTTTCAAGAGTCGCCGTTGCGACCTGTGGAGTGCGTCACCACCTGTGCGGGCATCTGCGCTTGCATGAGTTTTTCCAGCGCTTGCCCATAATTGCGCCCGGCCAGGCTCATGCTGTTGTTATGCGTGGCGCCAGGCACCAGCAGCAACCGCTTGGGCTCCCGGGCGGCGTCGAACAGTTGTTGGCTGAAACGCGGTGGCACGTAGGGGTCGGCCAGGCCGTGCACCACCAGCAGCGGCATGTGCACGCCGGCAATCTTGTCGATGGAGTCGAACTTCTGCGACAGCAACCAGCGCACCGGCAGTGAGGTGTTGGCCACTGCCGCGGCCGCGTCCCCCAGCGAGGTGAACGTGGATTCGATCACCAGGCCGCGCACGGGCACCGGTGTCTGTTGACTCAACTGCGCTGCCAGGTCGATGGCCACCGCACCACCCAGCGAGTGCCCGTAGATCAGACGTTTGCTCGGGTCTGGCTGCAGCACCTGAAAGCGCTCCCAGGCGATGCGCGCGTCTTCATACACACTGGTTTCCGAAGGCAGGTCACCGTGACTCTGGCCGAAACCGCGGTAGTCGATGGCCAGCACCGAAAAGCCCAGTGCGTGCAGTTGTTCAATGCGAAACAGCTGGCCGGTGAGGTTCCAGCGCACGCCGTGCAGGTACAGAATCGCCGGAGCATCCTGCTTGTCGGCCGGGTACCACCAGCCGTGCAGGTTCTGGCCTGATTTGAAACTGGCGGGTTTTATATCGAATTCCTGCACGGCCTTGGGCAAGCCGGTGTACCAGCCGGCGGTACCCGGTTCAATGCGAAACACCAGCTCGCGTTCCTTGTGTTGAAGCACAGCGCAGCCTACCGGCAGGCCGATGATCAGGATGGCCATGCACAGCAGGGGAAACCAGCGCAGGCCCAGGCGAGACAGAAAACGAGATGACATGAAGGTTCCAGGACAAAAGCGAAGCTCGGGTTTTACCAGATGGCTTTAAGGGGCAGGAATTAATTCGACAGCCGTGAATGGGGATTGCTTGCAAAGTGTTACAGCATTGAACGACGCGTGCCTGGGTTGTTTGGGTGACCAGGACACGGGATACATCCTGTGGGCCAGCAATGGCCAATTCACGGCGACGCGGTTCACTGAGAACCCCGGGGTGGATTACCCGCGCGATCTGGCACGGATCCAGGCCGCCAGCGCTGAAGAGGTTGCGGCCGCGTGGCCGCGCATCAAGCAGCCGCTGGCTCAGGCCGTGACTGCTTCCTGAACCCGATACGCCGCGCGCCGGTCTGCACAAGCGTTTCGCTTGACGCTGACATTGGCGCCGCGACATGCTCGCGCTCCTTTGAGCAGAGGCCAGGCCATGGACAATAGCCCCGTTCGCATCACCGCCGAAGAAACCCTGTCGGACAATTGGTATCTTCTGAAAAAATACACCTTCGACCTGCGCCGCCAGGATGGCAGTTGGCAAGCCCAGACCCGTGAGGTGTACGACCGCGGCAACGGCGCAACGATTCTGCTGTACAACCGCGCACAGCGCACCGTGCTGCTGATCCGCCAGTTCCGCATGCCCACGTTCGTCAACGATTACCCCGGCTACTTGATCGAAGCGGCCGCCGGCCTGTTGGACAACGCCACCCCCGAAGAGCGCATTCGCCTCGAAGCCGAAGAAGAGACCGGCTACCGCGTCGGCCCCGTAGAGAAAATCTACGCGGCGTTCATGAGCCCCGGTTCGGTGACCGAGCGCATTCACTTCTTTATCGGCGAGTACCAGGCGGCGGACCGCGTTGGCGATGGTGGCGGGCTGATCGACGAGGGTGAAGACATCGAAGTACTGGAGCTGAGCTTTGAACAGGCGTTGGCGATGGTGCAGAGCGGTGAGATTGTCGATGGCAAAACCATCATGCTGTTGCAGCACCTGGAATTGCGCATGTTGAAAGAAGGGTGGTGATGCGCGATGCGCGCGTGGGCGTTGCTATGGGTACTGGCGGCCGGCAGTAGCAGCGCCGCTGACGCGTTCTACACCTGGGCTGACCCTGTGCCGCCAATGCCCGGCAAATTGCTGCGCAGTGAAGCATTGACGCCGCAGCAGAGCCTGGCGTCGGCCGGGCTGAACCTGCGGATTCTGTATTCCTCCACCGATGGGCTCGACAACCTCACGCCTGTCGCGGTTTCCGGTGCGCTGCTCGTGCCCAAAGGCCCAGCACCAGCGGGCGGCTGGCCACTGATGGCGTGGGCTCACGACACGGTCGGCAGTTTTGACCTTCAATAACAGCTTCAAGCGTTCGCCCAAGGCGGCGTTGGATCGGCTGGGGCGTGAATCGGCTTATCCCTCGGTGAAACCGATATTCCGATCTTTCTCGGCACCGGCGGTAAAGACCGAGATGTGTTTGTACCGGGGCAAAAAGCCTTGGTCCGGGACGCCTGCCAGGCAGGGGATCGGGTGGAATGGCATTTGTATCCAGAGCTCGATCACTCCGGGGCGGTGAATGGGTCTTTGGGGGATTCGACAGGGTTTGTTCGGCGGGCGTTTGCGGGGGAGGCTATCAAGGGCAATTGTGGGCGATGAGGTGCGGGCATGGCCGTTGTCCGCTCGCGCAAACAACAAATCCCGCCATGTGGCGGGATTTGTCGGGGTGAAGCGCGCTACACAATCAGCGTGATCAGGCCGGGAACAGCTCGCTCAGCTTCATTGCCAGCATCATGTCGCCTTCGGTGCGCAGTTTGCCGCTCATGAAGGCCTGCATGCCGTCGGTGTCGCCGCTGACGATGCCTTCCATGGTTTCGCCGTCGGTGACCAGCGTGACCTGGGCGTCAGGGTTTTCGCCTTCGAGCAGTTCGCAGGTGTTGTTCTTGACCACCAGCGAGAAGTTCTGGGTGTCGTCGATACGGAAACCGAACACCAGGTCCAGGCCGTCGGCAGCGGCTGGGTTGAATTTGGCTTTCATTGCTTCTACAGCTTTGGCTACGTCAGTCATGGTTTCGATCCTTAAGGGTAGAGTCCAGTGACCTTGGGGTCACGGTTGGCCGCAGCTCAACGGAAAGTGATGAGCTGCGGCGCCTTCAACAGTTGCAAGTGGGTATGACTGTTGAAGGAAGCCAGCGCCACCTCGCGTCCACGGAATTTCAGCTGGTTGAGCGAGGTGTTAACAATTTGCCAATTGAGTTCGAACGCCTGGGCAGCAGGCATTCGGGTAATCAAGTGAAGCAGGGCGGTGATCGTGCCGCCGGAGGTGAACACGGCGATCTTGTCCGTGTTCCGGGCGGTTTCGAGAATCCGTTGCAGGCCGCCTTGTACGCGTTCGACAAACCCCAGCCAGCTTTCCAGCCCCGGTGGGTCATAAGTGCCGGCCAGCCAACGCTCGATGATCAACGCGAAGATGCGCTGGAATTCGCTGCGGTTGTGCGCCGCATTGCGCAGGATCTCCAGGGCTTCGGGTTCGGTGCTCAGCAGGTCGGGGAGCAGGGCGCGGATGATCGCCTCGGCGTCGAATTCGTTGAAGGCGCTGTCGATGTCCAGCGAAGGTACCGGCAGGCCACGGGCTGCATATTGATCGAACACGGACGTGGCGGTGTGCTGCTGACGGCGCAGGTCGCCCGATACACAGCGCTCGAACGTGAGGCCCAGGTCTGCCAGGTGGCGACCGAGCACTTGCGCTTGTTCCACGCCGACGGGCGACAGGACGTCATAGTCGTCTGCACCGAAAGAGGCCTGGCCATGTCGAATCAGATAAATGCTGCCCACGTCCGTTTTCCCGGTACGTTGAAAGTCTGGCGAGGTTATGAGGATGCCGGAGAGCTGTCAATGAAAAAACATACGCTTGTTTTAAAAGCCCGTTAGAGCCCGCTTGCTGGCGGTTTGATCACTGGCTCGAACGCGGTGCCGTCGGTATGCTGGGCCCATCCGCGCCTGGCGCAGTGCATTTTTAAGGAGACATATGGATTTTCTGGCCGAATACGCGAGCTTTCTGGCGAAGACCGTCACCCTGGTGGTCGCTATTGTGGTGGTACTGATCAGTTTCGCGGCGCTGCGCAGCAAAGGCCGTCGCAAGTCCGCCGGCCAATTGCAGGTCAGCAAGCTCAATGATTTCTACAAGGGCCTGCGTGAGCGCCTGGAGTCGAGCCTGCTCGACAAGGACCAGCTCAAGGCCCTGCGCAAAGCCGAAAGCAAAACCGAAAAGAAGAAAGGCAAGAAGAAACCCGAGGCCAAGCCCCGGGTGTTTGTGCTGGATTTCGACGGCGACATCAAGGCCTCGGCCACCGAGAGCCTGCGCCATGAAATCACCGCACTGCTGAGCCTGGCCACGCCGAAAGACGAAGTGGTGCTGCGCCTGGAAAGCGGCGGCGGCATGGTGCACAGCTACGGCCTGGCCTCATCCCAACTGGCGCGTATTCGCCAGGCGGGCGTGCCATTGACCGTGTGCATCGACAAGGTCGCGGCCAGCGGCGGTTACATGATGGCGTGCATCGGCGAGAAGATCATCAGCGCACCGTTCGCCATCCTCGGTTCGATCGGCGTGGTAGCGCAGTTGCCCAACGTCAACCGCCTGCTGAAAAAACATGACATCGATTTCGAAGTGCTGACGGCCGGTGAATACAAGCGCACCCTTACCGTGTTTGGCGAAAACACCGAGAAGGGCCGCGAGAAGTTCCAGGAAGACCTGGACATCACCCATCAGTTGTTCAAGAACTTCGTGTCGCGCTATCGCCCTCAACTGGCAATCGATGATGTCGCGACCGGGGAAGTGTGGCTGGGTGTTGCAGCCCTCGACAAGCAACTGGTCGACGAACTGCAAACCAGCGACGAATACCTGGCCACCAAGGCCAAGACCGCCGAGGTGTTCCACCTGCACTATGCCGAGCGCAAGAGCCTGCAAGAGCGGGTCGGCCTGGCGGCCAGCGGTTCGGTGGACCGAGTGCTGCTGACCTGGTGGAGCCGCTTGACCCAGCAGCGGTTCTGGTAATTCCAGACTGCAGGTCAAGCCCTTGTGGGAGCGGGCTTGCTCGCGAAAGGGCCATCCGGGGCGCTACACCCAGCGCGGTTGAACCGAATCCGCCAACCGCGTCAGGATCAGGCAGCCCGACACCGCGCCTGCGTCGAGCACGCCCAACGAGCGCTCACCCAGCCGACTCGCGCGGCCGATTTTCGCGACTAAGTCCTTGGTTGAATCACGCCTTTGCGAGGCAGCTTTTTTCATGGCTTGCAGCGCATCGTTGAAGGAGGCGCCGCCGGCATGTGCGCGCTCGGCGGCCTGCAGCGAACAGGCCAGCGGTTCGATGAGGATGGCTTTGTCGGGGGCGATGGATTTCGGGACTTTGTGGATTGCGCATACGATTTTGGCGCTGGATGATGCGACGCGTAAACGCTGAGAGAAGTGTGGGCGCGGGATTACTGTGGCGAGCGGGCTTGCCCCGCGTTGGGCTGCGAAGCAGCCCCAGTTGAGGCGACTCGCAGTATCAGGAGAATTCGGTCAGCAGGTTTTGGGGCTGCTGCGCAGCCCAACGCGGGGCAAGCCCGCTCGCCACAGGTGGCCCTGCACCATAGATGGCTCTGCTTTGCATATAGCTCTTCTTCACAGGTAGCTCTGCTTTACAGATGGCCTTGCTCCACGGGTAGATTTGGCCCATAGGTGGCTCTGTCCATCGGTAGTCCAGCTTCACTGGTAGCGCTGCTCTGGAGTGGCCTATTTCGAAGTGTGTGTTGGGGTTACAGATTTTGTAATAGTTTTGCGTTGTAGGAAGTTTAGGTTTCGATTGTACGATTCAAGTCCTTTTTCCACTGCAGGACTTGCATGAACACCCTCTCGGAGCCTCCCAGTCGTCTTTCCCCAAGACATCCGCTGCTGCTGTTCCCGCTGAAGCACCCCGTATTCCGATTGCTACCCTCGTCCCGGTCCACTGACCGCGCCTTGCCGTGTCCGGCATTCAGACATCTATAACGAGACTCTATAAATGGAATGGTTAGCGGATCCAACGGCCTGGCTCGGCCTGTTGACCTTGATTGTGCTGGAACTGGTGCTGGGCATCGACAACCTGGTGTTTATCGCGATCCTGGCGGACAAGCTGCCGCCGGAGCAGCGCGACCGGGCGCGGTTGATCGGTTTGTCCCTGGCGCTGCTGATGCGCCTGGGCTTGCTGGCGAGTATTTCCTGGATGGTGACCCTTACTCAGCCGCTGTTCGAGGTTTTCGGCAAGGGGTTTTCCGGCCGTGACCTGATCATGCTGTTTGGCGGTGTGTTCCTGTTGTTCAAGGCCACCATGGAATTGCACGAGCGCCTCGAAGGTCATGTGGCCCAGCGTGCGGGCAATGCCACCTATGCGATGTTCTGGCCGATCGTCGCGCAGATTGTGGTGCTTGACGCGGTGTTCTCCCTCGATGCGGTGGTGACTGCGGTGGGCATGGTCGACGAGCTGGCGGTGATGATGATCGCAGTGATCGTGTCCATCGGCCTGATGATTGTCGCGAGCAAGCCGCTGACGCGTTTCGTCAATGCGCACCCGACGGTGATCATGCTGTGCCTGAGTTTCCTGATGATGATCGGCCTGGTGCTGACTGCCGAAGGCCTGGGCTTCCATGTGCCCAAGGGTTACTTGTACGCGGCGATGGGCTTCTCGATTGTGGTGGAGCTGTTCAACCAGCTGGCCCGCGCCCGCCGCAAAAAGTCGGTACAGGGCACATTGCCGGTACGCCAGCGCACTGCGCATGCGGTGATGCGTTTACTGGGGGCCCGCAGTCTGGCGGTGGAGGGCATGGATGACGACGTTGCCGACCTGATGGGCGAGCCGGATGCGACCCAGGGCCCGCTGTTTGATCGACGCGAGCGTGTGATGATCAGTGGCGTGTTGCAGTTGGCCGAGCGCCCGATCCGCAGCTTGATGACGCCGCGGGCCAAGGTCGACTGTATCGATCTGGCGGACGATGCCGACACTATCCGCCGTAAATTGATGCATTCGTCCTACTCCCGGCTGCCGTTGATCCGCAACGGTGCTGTCGATGAGCCATTGGGCTTTGTGCACAAGAAGGAGTTGCTCAAGGAATACCTGGCCGGTCACGAGCCGAACCTGGAGCACCTGGCACGCCGCGCGGTCAACCTGCTGGAGAGCTTTTCGATCCTCAACGCCCTGGAGCAGATGCGTCAGGCATCCACCCATATCGCGTTTGTGATCAACGAATTCGGCGATTTCATGGGCGTGTTGAGCATGACCGACATTCTTGAATCCATCGCCGGTGAATTGCCCGATGCCAGCGAAATCGAAGGGCCGGATATCGTCGAGGAGGGCGCAGGCTTTCGCGCCAATGGTGCCTTGACCCTTAACCAGGTTCGCCAGCGCACCGGCTTCAAGGCCGTGGCCACCGACGATTACCAGACGCTCGCAGGTTTGGTGATGAGTCTGCTGGACCGCTTGCCGCGAGTGGGCGACAGCCTGGAGCACGAAGGCTGGCACCTGACGGTGGCGGCGGTGGAGGAGCGGCGGGTGACGCAGGTGCTGCTGGTACCTACGGCGCGTAGTCTTTGAACACCTGATCCAGAAGTGCTTCCTGTTCTTCCGGCGCGCCAATGCCCTTGAGGTTTTCGACCTCAAGGGCATTTTTGTAGACCACCAGGGTAGGCGTGCCGTCTACGCCGTCGATTCTCGGCGTCCGGGCGGTGTCCAGGATCATGCTCTTCACTCGGCCGGCGTATTTTTCGGCGATGCTATTAAAGCGTGGGTGAACTCCCAGGCACGCCTGGCAGGACTGGGAAGTAAACAGCACGATCACCAGCGGGTGCTGATTCAGAACCTGCTGGTAATCGCTGATGTTATCAATCACCGCATTGGCAGCACCCATGATGATCTCCTTGTGCACCTGGCCGATGGGGCCTGCCGGATACGCTAGATCGCGAGATCACCACCGTCTACTGTCAACCTTCACAGGTAGACAGGCTCATGCATCGTCGGCACGTTCCGTTCGTTCACGTGCCTTGCGCGCCTGGCTCGCGCATTTCTTGTATTCCTCATTGTCCCTGGACGCCTTCGCCCGACGATAGCCATGGTGGTTCTGGCTGGTGTAATCGGTGCTGAAGGCTTCCTTGAGCTTCTGCAGTTCTTCTTTGCATTCACGGCGATCATTACTGGCCGAAGCCGTACCGGCCACCAGACAGCCCAGCAACACCACCATAAGGCTTACCTTCATCACGCCACGCTCCCGCACACAGACATCCCACCAGCCTAGCCCAGCACAAAAAAACAACCAGAGCCTCGCCAAGAAACTCTGGTGAGTTGCGGCAAACCGGCTAGCTGTAGTGAGCGGTCTTCTCATAGTGAGCGAGCTTCCTGTGGCGAGCGAGCTTCTTGTGGCGAGCGGGCTTGCCCCGCGTTGGAGTGCGAAGCGCTCCCAATTCGGCCACCGCGCTATACCTGAAAAACCGCGTCGCCAGGTTTTGGGGCCGCTTCGCAGCCCAACGCGGGGCAAGCCCGCTCGCCACAGAAAACATCCACGCCTCAGCACCGCCCCGGTGCACGGTAACGCTACCGTGGTGCACGGCATCCAAACTGTCACCGCCGTGTGTGGCCTTGCGTAGCAACACATCCACGGCTGCTGGCACAGCGCCTTACCGCAGCTCAATATTTATCCAATTGATTTAAAACAACTTTGTCCCCTTCATGTTTTTCTGCAACCGCGTGTGGCACACTTTCTGCTGTCTATTCCGTTGTTACATACTAAGTTCCGGTATAGCGGAATACACAACTCCTGGAGTGCTTGTCATGCATCACCGACCTTCCGTGTTTAAAGCGTGTGTTTTTCTCTTCGCCGCATCGGCTTCCCTCGCAAGCGTTGTGCACGCGGCGGACAGCAAGCTCGATGATGTGCTCAAGCGTGGGCATCTCATCGTGGGTACAGGCAGTACCAATGCGCCGTGGCACTTCCAGGGAGCGGATGGCAAGTTGCAGGGTTTTGATATCGACATCGGCCGCATTGTGGCCAAAGGCTTGTTCAACGACCCGAGCAAGGTCGAGTTTGTGGTGCAGTCCTCCGACGCACGTATTCCCAACCTGCTGACCGACAAGGTCGACATGAGTTGCCAGTTCATTACCGTCACCGCCAGCCGTGCGCAGCAGGTGGCCTTTACCTTGCCGTACTACCGCGAAGGCGTGGGCCTGCTGTTGCCGAACAACAGCAAGTACAAGGAAATCGAAGACCTGCAAGCCGCCGGCGACGGCGTCACCGTGGCCGTGCTGCAAAACGTCTACGCCGAAGAGCTGGTGCACCAGGCGCTGCCCAAGGCCAAGGTTGATCAGTACGACAGCGTCGACCTGATGTACCAGGCCGTGAACTCCGGCCGTGCCGACGCCGCCGCCACCGACCAGTCTTCGGTCAAGTACCTGATGGTGCAGAACCCAGGCCGCTACCGCAGCCCGACCTACGCCTGGAGCCCGCAAACCTACGCGTGCGCGGTCAAGCGTGGCGACCAGGACTGGCTGAACTTCGTCAACACCGCATTGCATGAAGCCATGACCGGCGTGGAGTTCCCGACCTACAAAGCCTCGTTCAAGCAATGGTTCGGTGTGGATTTGCCAGAGCCTGCGATCGGTTTCCCGGTTGAGTTCAAGTAAATCGTAAACCCTGGGGCGTCGCTGACGGCGCCCCAATCAGGTACTGCCGACCATGAACTATCAGTTGAACTTTGCCGCCGTGTGGCGTGATTTCCCCAGCTTGCTGGCGGGGCTCGGCCTGGGCCTTGAGCTGGCACTGCTGTCGATCGCGATTGGCTGCGTGATCGGCTTGATGATGGCGTTCGCCATGCTGTCCAGGCACCGCGCGTTGCGCATTATCGCCTCGGTGTACGTGACGGTGATCCGCAATACGCCGATTCTGGTGCTGATCCTGTTGATCTACTTTGCACTGCCGTCACTGGGGATTCGTCTCGACAAAATTCCGTCCTTCATCATCACGCTGTCGTTGTACGCCGGTGCCTACCTCACCGAAGTGTTCCGCGCCGGGCTGCTGAATATTCCCAAGGGTTTGCGCGAAGCCGGCTTGGCCATCGGCCTGGGTGAGTGGCGTATCCGCGCCTACATCACCGTGCCGGTGATGCTGCGCAACGTCTTGCCGGCGTTGTCGAACAACTTCATTTCGCTGTTCAAGGACACCTCGCTGGCGGCGGCGATTGCCGTGCCGGAGCTGACCTATTACGCCCGCAAGATCAACGTCGAAAGCTACCGGGTGATTGAAACCTGGCTGGTCACGACTGCGCTCTACGTGGCTGCCTGTTACCTCATCGCCATGCTGCTCCGTTACCTGGAACAGCGTCTGGCGATCCGTCGTTAAGGAGGGTTTCCATGTACGAGTCCCCCAGCTGGCTGCATGAGTTGTGGATCGCCCGGGATACCCTGTGGGCGGGCTTTCAGGCCAGCGTGTATGTGTCTGCGCTGGCCATTATCTTTGGCACGCTGATCGGCATCGTCGCCGGGTTGATCCTGACCTACGGCAAATTCTGGATGCGCGCGCCGTTTCGTCTGTATGTCGACCTGATCCGTGGCACGCCGGTGTTTGTGCTGGTCTTGGCGTGTTTCTACATGTTGCCGGCACTCGGTTGGCAGATCAGCGCGTTCCAGGCCGGCGCCGTCGGGCTGACGCTGTTCTGCGGCTCTCACGTGTCGGAGATCGTGCGCGGCGCGCTGCAAGCCATTCCCCGTGGGCAACTGGAAGCGGGCAAGGCGATTGGCCTGACGTTCTACCAATCCCTGGGCTATGTGCTGTTGCCTCAAGCGCTGCGCCAGATCCTGCCGACCTGGGTCAATTCCTCCACTGAAATCGTCAAGGCCTCGACCTTGCTCTCGGTCATCGGCGTGGCTGAATTGCTGCTGAGCACCCAGCAAGTGATCGCGCGCACCTTCATGACCCTGGAGTTCTACCTGTTCGCCGGGTTTCTGTTCTTTGTCATCAACTACGCCATCGAGTTATTCGGGCGCTACATTGAAAAGCGGGTGGCCTTGCCATGAACCAACCTCAAACCAACCAACCGCTTTTGAACATTCGCGGCCTGCGTAAACAGTACGGCCAGGTCGAAGTGCTCAAGGGCGTCGACCTGTCCATGCAGCGCGGCAACGTGGTGACGTTGATCGGCTCCAGCGGCTCGGGCAAAACCACGCTGCTGCGCTGCGTCAACTTGCTGGAAGAGTTCCAGGGCGGGCAGATCACCCTGGACGGCGAGTCCATCGGCTACAGCGAAATCGCCGGCAAGCGTGTGCGCCACCCCGAGCGGGTGATTGCCCAGCACCGCGCGATGACCGGCATGGCGTTTCAGCAGTTCAACCTGTTTCCGCACCTCACCGCGTTGCAAAACGTCACCCTCGGCCTGCTCAAGGTCAAGAAGATGGGCAAGGACGAAGCCGTGGCCCTGGCCGAAAAATGGCTGGACCGCGTCGGCCTGCTGGAGCGGCGCAATCACTTCCCGGGCCAGTTGTCCGGCGGCCAGCAACAGCGCGTGGCGATTGCCCGGGCGATTGCGATGAACCCCAGCTTGATGCTGTTCGATGAAGTCACCTCGGCCCTCGACCCTGAGTTGGTGGGCGAGGTGCTCAGCGTGATCAAGGGCTTGGCAGAGGAGGGCATGACCATGTTGCTGGTCACCCACGAAATGCGCTTTGCCTATGAAGTGTCGGACAAGATCGTATTCATGAACCAGGGCCGCATTGAAGAGCAGGGCAGTGCGAAGGACATCTTCGAACGCCCGCAATCGCCGCGCCTGGCGGAATTTTTGAAGAATATTCGTTTTTAATCAGGAGCAACTTTATGAGCATTACTCGTTACGGCACCGGCAGCACCGCCGGCGGTGGCCAACCGCGTCCTTTCGCACGTGCAGTGGAAGCGGACGGCTGGCTCTACGTCTCGGGCCAAGTGCCGGCAGTGGACGGTGAAATCATCAACGGCGGCATCGTCGAGCAAACCCGCCAGACCATGCGCAACGTGGTGGCGATTCTCGAAGAGGCCGGCTACGAGTTGAAAGACGTGGTGCGCGTTGGCGTATGGCTGGAAGACCCGCGCGACTTCTGGAGTTTCAACAAGGTGTTCGGTGAATACTTCACCCCCGAACACGCCCCGGCGCGTGCCTGTGTGCAGGCCAACATGATGGTCGACTGCAAGGTTGAGATTGATTGCGTGGCCTACAAGAAAAAAGGCTAAATGCCCCTCTCTTGACATCCACTGAAGATCAAATGTGGCAGAGGGCAAGCCCCCTCCCACAAGGGATCTCTGCCAGACCCTAGAATTTCGACCGGACCGAACTGCCATGACCGAAGACACCATCAAACGCCGCGCCAAAGGACTGGACCGTGCATTCGATATCCTCGATTTTCTCAAGGAGATCGGCCAGCCCCTGCGCCCGAATGATATTGCCAGCGGCATCGGCAGCCCCAAATCCACCGTCTACGAATTGGTCGCCTCGTTGCTGGAACGGCGTATCCTGGAAACCGTGGGCAAGGACGGCCACGTCTACCTTGGCCGTCAACTGTATTTCCTCGGCCAGGCGCACCTGCGCCACTTCGACCTGACCCGCGAGGCCGACCACGCCTTGCAGGAGATCGTCAGCCAAACCCACGAAACCGCGCAGATGTGCCTGCTCAACGGGCGTAAATACACGGTGGCGCTGATGCGCGAAGGCGAGCGGCATTTCCGCATCTCGTCGGACATCGGCGAAAACGCACCGATCCCCTGGACTGCTTCCGGGCGCCTGCTGCTTGGGCACTTGAGCGACCAGCAGATTATCGACCTGATCGACTGCGACGATTTCATCCTGCCGGACGGCCAGCGCCTGCCGCTGGAGACGTTTCTGGCGCAGATCCGTCAGGCCACCCTCGACGGGTTCTTCTCTTTCGACAGTGTGGCCGACACCTTTACCCATTGCTTCGCCGCCCCGGTGCGGGACGCGCAAGGCATCAGCATCGCAACCTTGTGCATCGTTGCCCCACGGGCCGACGCGATCAAAAACTACAACGACTATCGCCGGGTGTTGATCGACAGCGCCAACAACCTGGCCCGACGCATCAACGAATAGGAGTGTTTATGACTGCCCTCAACGCCGTTGAAAAAGGCGCCGCCGCCGTTGGCGCTTACCTGGTCCGCGACGTCAGCCTGCCGGCCCTGGTGCTGCACCGCGACGCCCTGGAACACAACATTCGCTGGATGCAGGACTTCGTCAGTAACAGCGGCGCAGAACTGGCGCCCCACGGCAAAACCAGCATGATGCCGGCGTTGTTTCAGCGCCAGATCGAGGCGGGCGCCTGGGGCATCACCCTGGCCAATGCGGTGCAGACCCGCGCTGCCTATGCCGGGGGCGTGCGTCGCGTGTTGATGGCCAACCAATTGGTCGGCGCGCCGAACATGGCGTTGATTGCCGATCTGCTGGCCGACAAAGACTTCGACTTCCATTGCATGGTCGATCACCCGGACAACGTCGCCGACCTGGGGCTGTTTTTCGCCGCGCGTGGCCTGCGTTTGAACGTGATGATCGAGTATGGCGTGGTCGGCGGCCGTTGCGGCTGCCGCAGCGAACAGGAAGTGCGCGAGCTGGCCAAGGCGATCAAGGCCCAACCGGCGCTGGCCCTCACCGGCATTGAAGGCTACGAAGGCGTGATCCATGGCGAGCACGCCATCAGCGGCATCCGCGATTTCGCCGCCAGCCTTGTGCGCCTGGCGGTGGACCTGCAAAACAACGGCTCTTTCGACCTGCCCAAACCGATCATTACCGCCTCGGGTTCGGCCTGGTACGACCTGATCGCCGAGTCCTTCGAAACCCAAAACGCCGCGGGGCGTTTCTTAAGCGTGCTGCGCCCGGGCAGTTACGTGGCCCACGACCACGGTATCTACAAGCAAGCGCAATGCTGCGTGCTCGACCGTCGCAGCGACCTCAATGAAGGCCTGCGCCCGGCGCTGGAAGTCTGGGCGCACGTGCAATCGATGCCCGAGCCAGGCTTTGCGGTGATCGCCCTGGGCAAGCGCGACGTGGCCTACGACGCCGGTTTGCCGGTGCCGCTCAAGCGCTACCGGGCCGGAATTGTGCCGGCCGAAGGCGATGACGTCACCGCCTGCATCGTGACGGCGGTGATGGACCAGCATGCGTTCATGACGGTGGCACCGGGGGTTGAGTTGCGCATCGGCGACATCATTTCGTTCGGCACCTCGCACCCTTGCCTGACCTTCGACAAGTGGCAAGTGGGCTGCCTGGTGGATGAGCAGTTGCAGGTGATCGAGTCGCTGCACACCTGCTTCTAGACCGCGTCGCGCCTATCGCGGGCAAGCGCGCTCCCACATTTGATTGCATTTCAACTGAAGGAATGCGGTCGAATGTGGGAGCGGGCTTGCCCGCGAAGAGGCCCTCCAGAACAGCGAGAGACCAAGGCATGAACCCACAACCGCGCATCGCCCTGATCGGCGAATGCATGATCGAACTCCAACACCGCGCCGATGGCAGCCTCCAACAAAGCTTCGGCGGCGACACCCTGAATGCAGCGGTGTACCTGCGCCGCGAGCTGGGCGACATCGGCACGGTCGACTACGTCACCGCCCTGGGCGATGACAGCTTCAGCGACGCCATGTGCAAGCAGTGGGCCGAAGAGGGCCTGGGCCTGGGCATGGTGCAACGCCTGCCCGGGCGGTTGCCGGGGTTGTACTGCATCCAGACGGACGCCAACGGCGAACGCAAATTCCTCTACTGGCGCAACGAAGCCGCCGTGCGCGACTGCTTCACCACACCGGCCGCCGAGCCGATCCTGGCGGCTTTGCCGGGTTATGACGTGGTGTATTTCAGCGGTATTACCCTGGCGGTGCTGGGAGAAATCGGGCGTACGCGGTTACTGCAAACCTTGATCGAAACGCGCAAGCGCGGTGGCAAGGTAGTCTTCGACAACAACTACCGGCCGCGTTTATGGGCCAGCGTCGAAGCGGCGCGCGCGGCGTATCACGCCGTGTTGGCCGAGGTGGATATTGCCTTGCTGACCGAGGACGACGAGCGTGCGTTGTTTGGGTACGCCGACAGCGAGCAGGTGTTTGCGGCGTACCCGGCGATTGCAGAGGTGGTGCTCAAGCGCGGCGCGGATGACTGTTTGATCCGTTGTGCGGGTGAGCACTTTGCCGTGCCGGCGCTGAAGGTCGAGAAGGTGGTGGACACGACGGCGGCGGGGGATTCGTTCAGTGCAGCGTATCTGGCCAGCCGGCTGAAAGGTCAGTCGCCGGAGGCGGCGGCCTTGGCTGGGCATCGGTTGGCCAGCCGGGTTATCCAAGTACCTGGTGCACTGATCCCCAAAGCCTAGGCCGATCCCTTGTGGCGAGCGGGCTTGCCCCGCGTTGGGCTGCGCAGCAGCCCCAAAAAAAACGGGAGCGCTACGCACTCCAACGCGGGGCAAGCCCGCTCGCCACAAAAAAACCGGCGGTATCTCTATCAGTCGCGGTAAAACACCTGCACCAGGTGATAGCCAAACTTGCTCTTGATCGGCCCATGAACCACCTTCACCGGCTTCTTGAAAATCACCGCGTCAATCGCCCCGACCATCTGCCCTGGCCGCACTTCACCCAAATCACCGCCGCGCTTGCCGGAGGGGCAGGTCGAGTATTTCTTGGCCAGCACATCAAACGCTTCGCCCTTGGCGATACGCTGCTTGAGCTGTTCGGCTTCTTCACTGGTTTTCACCAGGATGTGACGGGCTTGGGCTTTCATGTTGTTACCTGGCAACGGTCAAACGTAAGGGCGCGCGATTATGCCTGAACTCATTCATCGACGCTGATCATGCTGCGGATTTTGGTCGCCAGCAGCTCAACCGAGAACGGCTTGGCCACCATGTCCATGCCGTCTTCCAGGAAGCCCTGGCGCTCGGCGGCTTTTTCGGCGTAACCGGTCATGAACAACACGCGCAGGCCGGGCCGGTGCTGGCGGGCGATTTCTGCCAGTTGGCGGCCGTTCATGCCCGGCAGGCCGACGTCGGTCACCAGCAGGTCCACGCGCAAATCCGACTCCAGCAGCGGCAGCGCCGTGCGTGAATCCGCCGCCTGGTGGGCGGTGTAGCCCAGTTCAGCCAGCACATTGACCACCAGCATGCGCACCGCGGGGTCATCCTCGACGACGACCACCGCTTCACCGGCCAGTGCCAGCGGCGCTTCACTCAGGTGCTGCGGCAGGTTGCTTTCCAGCGCGGTGCCATACAGGCGCGGCAGGTACAGGCGCACGCAGGTGCCCTGGCCGGGTTCGCTTTGAATGGTCACGTGGCCCCCCGATTGCTGGGCGAACCCGTAGATCATCGACAGCCCCAGGCCAGTGCCCTGGCCGATAGGCTTGGTGGTGAAGAACGGATCGAAGGCCTTGGCCAGAATTTTCGGCGCCATGCCGCTGCCGTTGTCACTCACGCCGAGCATCACGTAGTCGCCGGCCTTGACCGGTTCGAGGGTAGTGATGTCGGTGCCGTCCAGGTAGCTGTTGGCGGTTTCAATCACCAGTTCGCCGCCGTCGGGCATTGCATCGCGCGCGTTGATTACCAGGTTCAGCAGGGCGTTTTCCAACTGGCTGGCATCGGTATTCACCGGCCAGATGTCCTTGCCCAGCTGCACCTTGAGTGAGATATGCGCGCCTTTGGTGCGGCGGAACAAGTCTTCCAGCGACGCCACCAGCGTGTTCGGGTCCAGCGGGCGGCGGTCGAGCGACTGGCGCCGGGAGAACGCCAGCAGCCGGTGGGTGAGGGCGGCCGCACGGTGAGCGGAGGAGACCGCCGCGTCCGTAAACCGGCCGATCTCATCGCTGCGCCCGGCGGCGATGTAGCGCTGCATCAGGTCCAGGCTGCCGATAATCCCGGTGAGCATGTTGTTGAAGTCATGGGCGATGCCGCCGGTCAGTTGACCCACCGCTTCCATCTTCTGCGCATGGCGCAGCGCGTCTTCGGCGCGCTCGCGTTCGAACATCTCGTTTTGCAGGCGCTGGTTGGCCTCGGCCAGCGCCTGGGTGCGCTGGGCCACGCGTTCTTCGAGGTTCTCGTTGAGGTGGCGCAGGGCCTCTTCGGTGAGTTTGCGCTCGGTCTCGTCGATCACGAAGATGTAAAAGCCATTCACCGAGCCGTCATTGCTGAAGCGCGGCAAGTACTTCATCAGTGCATGGCGCGGCCGGCCGTCGTGGTGGGGCGTCACGGTCATGAAGCTGCACGCCTTGCCCTTGAGCGCGGCCTCGATCTTGTCTTCGCGCCCGGCATACACCTCATCGCCGAGCACTTCGCGGATGCTCTTGCCGTACAACTCCTGGGGCGTCATGCCGTACCAGTCGAGGTAGGCGCTGTTGTTCAGGCGAAAACGCTGTTCGTGGTCGACGTAACCGATCAGCACCGGCATGGCGTTGATGATCAACTGCAGCTCGGTCTGGCTTTGACGCAGGGCCTGCTCGGTGTGTTTGCGTTCGGTCAGGTCCAATGCTGCGCCTAAAAAGCGTGCCGGGCGGCCTTGATGATCCTTGTAACAGCGCCCGCGCGCGAACACCCAGCGCACCTGGCCGTCGGCTTGCAGCAGGCGGTATTCCTCGGCGTACTCGGTGCCGAAGGTGATGCAATGCTTGATGCTGCGCGCCACCGTGCCGCGGTCTTCGGGGTGTACGCCTTGCAGGTAGTCGCTGATGGGCAGCAGGCCGGCGTCACTCGGGTCGACGCCGTGCAGGTAGGCGAAATGGGCATCGGCGATAAAGCGGTCTTCGCCGATGTCCCAGTCCCAGGTGCCGACCGCATCGGTCGCCGCCAGCGCCAGTTGCAGGCGTTGCTCGGTGCTGTGCTGGGCCTTGAGGCTGTCTTCGGAGCGCTGCTGCAGCTCGAGGGCTTTGCTGCGCCGTTCGTTGGTTTCGATGGCGGTGACCAGGATACCGGCGACGGTCCCGCTTTCATCGCGGACCGGGCTGTAGGTCAGGTCGAGCCAGATCTCGGTATCGCGGTGGTTGCGTTGCAGTACAAAGCGTTGCTCGCTGAACGTGCGCACCTGGCCGCTCAGCACGGCGTCGTAGACTGGCGCGGTGAAGCTGGCCAGCTCCGGCCAGGTCTCATGCGCCGGCTGGCCCAACGCGCCGGGGTGCTTGTTGCCCGCAAGCCGCGCAAAGCCGTCGTTGTAAAGCTGCGTGAGCAGGGGGCCCCACAGCAGCAGCATTGGCATCGGTGAGTGGACCACGATGTCGACCGCTGTGCGTAGACTTTGCGGCCAGTCGTTGGCCTCACCGAGGGGGCTTTGCGCCCAGTCCAGCCGCGCAATCAATGCAGCGGCTTCGCTACCGGTGGATGTTCCATTCATGAAAAAGCCCTACACCTGACACTTTGAAGTACAACAAAAGCCGATTATCCCGCGAGACGGGAGCGGCTGACTACCCCTCGAAAAATAGCATGCATTGGGGCTTTGTCTTCAATTGAGTGCTTTTGCGCTGAAACCTTTCATCATTCGGCCAGCTCAGGGCGCTGGCGAAACTGCTCCAGCGCTTGCGGATTCGCCAGGGCGTCGGTGTTCTTCACCGGCTCACCGTGCACCACATTGCGCACCGCCAACTCGACAATCTTGCCGCTGATGGTGCGCGGAATATCGGTGACGGTGAGGATCTTCGCCGGCACGTGACGCGGTGTGGTGTTGGCGCGAATCACCTGGCGAATCTGCTGCTCCAGGGCCTCATCCAGCTCGATACCGTCAGTAAGGCGCACAAACAGCACCACGCGCACGTCATCCTGCCAGCGTTGGCCGATGGCCAGGCTTTCCAGCACCTGCGGGACTTTTTCCACCTGGCGGTAAATTTCCGCCGTGCCAATGCGCACGCCACCGGGGTTGAGCACCGCGTCGGAGCGACCGTGAATCAGCCAGCTGCCAGTCGGGCATTGCTCGGCGTAGTCGCCCTGGGCCCACACGCCGGGAAACTGGCTGAAGTACGAGGCGCGCAGTTTGTGCTGCTGCGGGTCATTCCACAGGCCAATCGGCATGGCGGGAAAGTGCCGGGTGCACACCAGTTCGCCTTTTTCGCCGATCACCGCTTTGCCCTGCTCGTCCCACACTTCGATGGCCATCGCCAGGCTCTTGCACTGCATCTGCCCGCGACGCACCGGCAGCACCGGGTTGCCGATCACAAAGCAGGAGACGATATCGGTGCCGCCGGACATCGACGACAGGCACAGCTCGGCCTTGATCTGGCGGTAAACGTAGTCGTAGCTCTGCGGCGACAGCGGCGAGCCCGTCGAAATCAGGCCTTTGAGGCTGTTCAGCGAGTGGCTCCGGCGCGGCTGCACGCCGGCTTTTTCCAGGGTGGCGAGGAATTTGGGGCTGGTGCCAAACACACTGATTTTTTCGGCGTCGATCAGGTCGATCAAGCGTTCCGGTCCGGGGTGAAACGGTGAGCCGTCGTACAGCACCGCCGTGGCGCCGAGGGCCAGCACCGACACCAGCCAGTTCCACATCATCCAGCCGCAGGTGGTGTAGTAGAACAGGCAATCCTCGCGCGACAGGTCGGCGTGCAGGCCGTGTTCCTTGAGGTGGGTGAGCAGCACACCGCCGGTGCCGTGGATGATGCATTTGGGCACGCCGGTGGTGCCGCTGGAATAGAGGATGTACAGCGGGTGAGCGAACGGCACCGCGACAAATTCAGGCTCGCCGCCGGGGGTGTAGAAGTCGTCCCACAGCGCGACTTTGGCCTGGGTCTGATAGTCCGCGACGCGCGCTTGAGGCCGCGCGTAAGGCACGATAATCAACTGTTCGAGGGACGGCAGGCGCGCGAGGATCTCATTCAGTTTGGCCGTTTGGTCGATGCCCTTGCCGGCGTAACGATAACCCGCGCAGGTGATCAGCACTTTGGGTTCGATCTGGCCAAAACGGTCGATCACGCCCTGGGTGCCGAAGTCCGGCGAGGAGCAAGACCAGATCGCGCCGAGGCTGGTGGTGGCGAGCATGCCCACCAGGGTTTGCCAGGTGTTGGGCATGCACGCAGCGACGCGGTCGCCCACGCCGACACCGGCTGCGCGCAGGCTGTGTTGCAGGCCGGCGACGTGCTCGGCCAATTCGGCGTAGGTCAGCTGTTCGCGTTGGCCGTCCTCGCTGATCGCGACCACCGCGGGGTGATCATCGCGACGGCGCAGCAGGTGTTCGGCAAAGTTCAGGGTGGCGCCGGGAAACCACTGGGCGCTGGGCATCTGAGTGCCTTCGATCAGCGCCGCGGTGGGCGGGCTGCGAAACTGCACGTCGAAGAACGCGACGATGGCCTGCCAGAAGTCGGCACGCTGGTCGATGCTCCACTGGTGCAGGGCAGGGTAGTCGGCCAGCTGCAGGCTGTGGCGCTGGTTGATGAAGCGCCGGAACTGGTCCATCCGCGTGTTGCGGATGCGCTCGGGGGAGGGTTGCCAGAGGATTTCGGACATGAGGAAGTCTCTTGTTCTTGTACAAATCTTGCAGCCAACACAGGTCGAAACTGTGGGAGCTGGCTTGCCAGCTCCCACGTTCGATCGTCAGCGTCTGTTTTTATTGGGCCAGCCAGCCGCCATCGATATTCCACGCGGCACCGCGCACCTGCGCACCCGCCTCACTGCACAAGAACAGCACCAACTCACCCAGCTGCGGCGGCGTCACAAACGCCAGCGATGGCTGTTTCTCCGCGAGCAAGTCGTGCTGCGCCTGCTGTGGGTCTACGCCTTTGGCTGCGCGGTCATCAATCTGCTGTTGCACCAACGGGGTCAGCACCCAGCCCGGGCAGATGGCGTTGCAGGTGACGTTGCTGGTGGCGGTCTCCAGGCCCACCACCTTGGTCAGGCCGATCACGCCGTGCTTGGCCGCCACATAGGCCGCCTTGCCCACCGAGCCGACCAGGCCATGCACCGAGGCAATGTTGACGATGCGCCCCCAACCCTTGGCTTTCATGCCCGGCAAGCTCAAGCGGGTGCTGTGGAACACCGACGACAGGTTGATCGCGATAATCGAGTCCCAACGCTCGACCGGGAAGTCCTCCACCGCCGACACATGCTGAATGCCGGCGTTGTTGACCAGAATGTCCACGCCGCCGAATTCACGCTCGGCGTAGGCGATCATGTCGGCGATCTGCGCCGGGTCGCTGACGTCCGCCGGGTGATGGCCGACCTTGCCGCCAAATGCCTGCACCTGAGCAATCACCGCGCTGGCGTCGCCAAAACCGTTGAGGATCAGGTTGGCGCCGGCCTCTGCCAGGCTCAGCGCAATGCCCAAACCGATGCCGCTGGTGGAGCCGGTAACCAGGGCGGTCTTGCCGTTCAATGTCGTCATGAAAACCTCACACAATGCCGGTGGCGTAGAAAGTACCGATCACCACGAACACCGCTAGGGTCTTGATGATCGTGATGCCGAAAATGTCTTTGTAGGCTTCGCGGTGAGTCAGCCCGGTCACCGCCAGCAGCGTGATCACCGCGCCGTTGTGGGGCAGGGTGTCCATGCCGCCGCTGGCCATGGCCGCGACCCGGTGCAGCACTTCAAGGGGGATATTGGCCGCATGGGCCGCCGAAATAAAGCTCTCGGACATCGCCGCCAGGGCGATGCTCATGCCCCCGGACGCAGAACCGGTGATGCCGGCCAGCAGGGTTACGGTGATCGCCTCGTTGACCAGCGGGTTGGGGATGCCCTTGAGCCAGTCCGCCAGCACCAGAAAGCCCGGCAACGAGGCGATCACCGCGCCAAAACCGTATTCCGACGCGGTGTTCATCGCCGCCAGCAGCGCGCCGCTGACCGCGCTTTTGCTGCCTTCGGCGAGCTTGCTTTTGATCGCCGACCAGCCGCACACCAACACCATGACGATGCCCACCAGCAACGCCGCCTGCACCGCCCAGATCGCCGTCAGCTTGGCGATCTCAGTGGTCACCGGCGCGCTCATGCCCGGCAGGCTGAGGCTGTGGGTCTTGCCGTACCACTGCGGGATCCAGTGGGTGAACAGCAGGTTCATCACACCCACCAGCAGCAGCGGCGACAGCGCGATCCACGGGTTGGGCAGCGCCAGGTTGTCGGCCGTTTCCGGCTCGTTGCGCAGCTCGGTGCCATAGCCTTCGCCGGCGCGCTGGGCCTTGTTGCGCTGGCGCGCCAGGTAGAGCATGCCAGTGCAGAACACGAACACCGTGCCGATCAGGCCCAGCCACGGCGCGGCCCAGGCGGTGGTGTTGAAGAAGGTGCTGGGGATGATGTTCTGGATTTGCGGCGTGCCGGGCAGGGCGTCCATGGTGAACGAGAACGCGCCGAGGGCGATGGTCGCGGGGATCAGGCGCTTGGGGATATTGCTCTGGCGAAACATCTCCGCCGCAAACGGGTACACCGCAAACACCACCACAAACAGCGACACGCCGCCGTAGGTGAGCAGGGCGCAGACCAGCACAATCACCAGCATCGCCTGGCGCGTGCCGAGCAAACGGATGGCGGCGGCCACAATCGAACGCGAAAAGCCCGACAGCTCGATCAGCTTGCCGAACACCGCGCCGAGCAGGAACACCGGGAAATACAGTTTGATGAAACCGACCATTTTCTCCATGAACACCCCGGTAAACGCAGGGGCGACAGCGGACGGGTCGGTGAGCAGTACGGCGCCAAGGGCGGCAATGGGGGCAAACAGGATCACGCTGTAGCCACGGTAGGCCGCCAGCATCAGCAGCGCGAGGGCTGCCAGGGCAATGATCACACTCATGGTGTGTCTCCAGATCGAATTGTTATTTTTGTGGGGTGAGGCGTTGGAGAGGGGCTATAGCGAGATGTGTGCCAACTGCGCAACTTGCTGAAATATAAGAATATTATTTTTCTTTTAAACTGTGCTTCGCAGTTTTATCTCTATTTGGAGACAAGCGAAGATTGAATGTGGGAGCTGGCTTGCCTGCGATGGCGGCCTTCCAGCCAGCACACCTGTGGCTGAACCGACGCTATCGCAGGCAAGCCAGCTCCCACATTAGGATGTCTACAAACTTGGAATTTTGTCTCTTTTTTGAGACTAGGCAATATCCAGCGCCACCATCTTCTTGTACAGCGTCGACCGGCCCAGCCCCAACCGCTTGGCTGCCTCCACGACGTTGCCTTCACACGCCACCAACGCGGCCTCAATCACCTGCCGATCAAACCGCTCCCGCGCCGCTGCGAACGTCTCGCCTTGAACGGTCTCTACGGCGCCACGCGCCACCGGGCTGAACGTGCCAATCGCCGCACGAATCTCCTCAGCATCCAACACCAGGTCATCGCTCAGCAGGGCCGACCGCTCCAGCACATTGCGCAGTTCGCGGATATTCCCCGGCCACGCATGCTGCGCCAGCAACGCGAGTGCCTCGCGGTCCAGTTCATGCTGGCTGCGCAGCTCCTCCAGAATCGCCTCGCTCAACGCCGGGATGTCATCCAGGCGTTCGCGCAACGGCGGCACCTGGATCGGCAACACATTCAGCCGGTAATACAAATCCGCGCGAAACTCGCCGCGCTTGATTGCCGCTTCCAGGTCCATGGACGTGGCTGCAATCACCCGCACATCGCTGTGCAGCATTTCGTTGGAACCTACCGGCTCGTATTCCTTTTCCTGCAATACCCGCAGCAGTTTGCTTTGCAGCGGCAGGGGCATGTCGCCGATCTCGTCGAGAAACAGCGTGCCGCCCTGGGCAATCTGCAGTTTGCCGGGACGGCCTTTGCGGTCGGCCCCGGTAAAGGCACCCGGCGCAGTGCCGAAGAATTCGGCTTCAAGCAGGTCCGCGGGAATCGCCGCGCTGTTGATGCTGACAAAAGCTTTGTGGGCACGCGGCGAGGCGCCATGAATCGCCTGGGCCAGCAGTTCTTTGCCGGTGCCGGTTTCACCCAGCAGCAACACCGGCGACTGCGCATTCGCACTGCGCCGCGCCCGGCGTTTGACGTCCAGGCTGGCCGCGCTGGTGCCGATAAAGTGCGCGAAGTTGTATTTGCTCTGCCGCGAGCGCAGCAGCGAGCGGGTGGACGCCAGCTCCTGCTGCATGCTCAGGTAACGCTCGATCAGCGGCGAGAGGTTGCGCAACTCATCGAACAGCGCAAAGCCAATCGCGCCGATCACCGCGCCGGCATCATCGTGAATGGGCAGGCGCATCACCACCAGCGGGCCTTTGGGCGTGTCCTGGATGTCCAGCAAAATCGGCTGGTCATTGCGCACCACCTGGCGCAGCAGGCTGTTGGAAATCACCTGCTCGCAGGGTTGGCCGATGGCTTCGTCGGCGCTCTTGAGCCCGAAACGCTTGGCGTAGCGCTCGTTCATCCACACGATATTGGCGTCGCGATCGACAATCACCGTGCCTTCGCTGGACTGCTCGATGATTTCGAACAGCGACTGGATGGCCAGGCCGCGAACCTGTTGGTAGTCCTTGAGGCTGTGGCTGATGTTCATATTTATGCCGTCAACACAAATGGAGGGTGGAGTCGCAATCCTGTGGGAGCGGGCTTGCTCGCGAAAGCGGTGTATCAGTGCCGCAGGTATTGGCTGACACACCGCCTTCGCGGGCAAGCCCGCTCCCACAGGGGAGAGAGTGCTCCTACAAGGGAATGTGCGCCGCCGCCAGCAGCTCTTTGGTGTAAGGATGTTGCGGCGCGTCGAACACCACATGGCTCGCGCCACGCTCCACCACCTTGCCGTCCTTGACCACAATCATGTCATGGGCCATGGCACGCACCACGGCCAGGTCATGGCTGATAAACAGGTAGGTCAGGCCGTATTTCTCCTGCAACTCACGCAGCAACGCCACCACCTGTTTTTGCACCGTGCGGTCCAGCGCCGAGGTCGGTTCGTCCAGCAGCATCAGAGCCGGCTTGAGCACCAGCGCGCGGGCGATGGCGATGCGTTGGCGCTGCCCACCGGAAAACTCGTGGGGGTAGCGGTGGCGGCTGGCGGGGTCGAGGCCCACGTCCTTGAGCACCTGCACCACTTGCGCATCGCGCTCGGCCAGGCTGCACGGCGCATGCACTTCCAGGCCTTCGCTGATGATCTGCTGCACCGACATGCGTGGGCTGAGGCTGCCGTAAGGGTCCTGGAACACCACCTGCATCTGCTTGCGCCACGGGCGCATTTGCTGATTATTCAGCGGGTCGAGCGCTTCACCCTGGAAGCGTATGCTGCCGGTGGAATCGAGCAGGCGCAGGATCGCCTGGCCCAGGGTCGATTTGCCCGAGCCAGACTCGCCGACAATCCCCAGGGTCTTGCCGCGCTGCACGCTGAGGCTGATGCCGTCTACTGCGCGCAGGTAGGTCTTGCGCCGAAACAGCCCGCCGCTGAGGGGGAACTGCACCGTCAGGTCATCGACCTGCAACACCGTTTCACGCTCATCACTGCACAGCGCATCGCCGGCCGGCTCGGCATCCAGCAACAGGCGGCTGTACGGGTGTTGCGGTGCGTTGAACAGCGTCTGGCAGTCGGCCTGCTCGACAATCTCACCGGCGCGCATCACGCACACGCGCTGGGCAATGCTGCGCACCAGGTTGAGGTCATGGCTGATCAGCAGCAGCGACATGCCCAGGCGTTGTTGCAAGGATTTGAGCAGCAGCAGGATCTTGCGCTGCACGGTCACGTCCAGCGCGGTGGTCGGTTCATCGGCGATCAACAGTTCCGGCTCACACGCCAGGGCCATGGCGATCATGACGCGCTGGCGCTGGCCGCCGGAGAGCTGATGCGGATAGGCCTTGAGGCGCTCCCTGGGCTTTTGGATACCCACCAGCTCGAGCAATTCAAGGATGCGCGCCTGCGCCGCCTTGCCACCCAGGCCCTTGTGCAGCAGCAGGGTTTCGCCGATCTGTTTTTCAATGCTGTGCAGCGGGTTGAGCGAGGTCATCGGCTCCTGGAAGATCATCGCAATGCGGTTGCCGCGCAGCTTCTGCAACGTGGCGGCAGAGGCGCCGATCAGTTCCTGGCCGCGATACTTCACCGAGCCCGTGGTGTGCGTGCCGGCTTCGGGCAGCAGTTGCAGGATCGAATGCGCCGTCACCGACTTGCCCGAGCCCGACTCGCCGACCAGCGCCAGGCATTCGCCCTGGCGCACGTCCAGGCACAGGTTGCGCACCACGGTCTGGCCGCTGAAGGCGACACTGAGGTCGCGGATTTCAATGAGGTTCATAGGCAGTCACTCATGAGCGGGGGTCGAAGGCATCACGCAATGCCTCGCCGATAAAGACCAGCAACGACAGGATCAGCGCCAAGGTGAAAAACGCCGTCAGGCCTAGCCAGGGCGCCTGCAGGTTCTGCTTGCCCTGGGCGATCAGTTCGCCCAGCGACGCGCTGCCTGCCGGCATGCCGAACCCGAGGAAATCCAGGGCGCTCAAGGTGGAAATCGCCCCGGTCAAAATAAACGGCAGGTAGCTCAAGGTGGCGGTCATGGCATTGGGCAGGATATGCCGGCCAATGATCTTGCCATCGCCCAGGCCCAGGGCGCGTGCGGCCTTGACGTATTCCAGGTTGCGCCCGCGCAGGAACTCGGCGCGCACCACGTCCACCAGTGCCAGCCAGGAAAACAGCGCCATGATCCCCAGTAGCCACCAGAAATTCGGCTCGACAAACCCTGACAGGATGATCAGCAGGTACAACACCGGCAGCCCGGACCAGACTTCCAGAACGCGCTGGCCCAGCAAGTCCACCCAGCCGCCGTAATAACCCTGCAAAGCGCCGGCGGCAATGCCGATGGCGGCGCTGATGGCGGTGAGCGCCAGCGCGAACAGGATCGACACGCGCGCGCCAAAGATCACCCGCGCCAGCACATCGCGGGACTGATCATCGGTGCCCAGCCAGTTCACTGCCGAGGGCGGGCTGGGGGCAGGGCGGCTCAGTTCGTAATTGGGCGTGTCATCGCTGAACGGGATCGGCGGGAACAGCATCCAGCCGCCGTCCTGCTTGATCAGCTTTTGCACGTAGTCACTGCGGTAGTCGGCCTGGAACGGCAGTTGCCCGCCGAACTGCTGCTCGGTGTAACGCTTGAACACCGGGAAATACAGCTCGTTTTTGAAGCTCAGCACCAAGGGCTTGTCGTTGGCAATCAGCTCGCCGCCCAGGGTCAGGATAAACAGGCCGATAAACAGCCACAGCGACCACCAGCCGCGACGGTTTTTCTTGAAGCGCTCGAAACGCCGACGCGCCACCGGAGACAGATTAAGCATCAGGCGTTCCTCGCGGCGAAGTCGATACGCGGGTCCACCAGGGTGTAGCAGAGGTCACCGATGAGTTTTATCAAGAGGCCAAACAGGGTGAAGATAAACAGCGAGCCGAACACCACCGGGTAGTCACGGGACACGGCGGCTTCATAGCTCATGCGGCCCAGGCCGTCGAGGGAGAAAATCACCTCGATCAGCAGGGAGCCTGCGAAAAACACGCTGATGAACGCCTGGGGAATCCCCGAGATCACCAGCAGCATGGCGTTGCGAAATACGTGGCCGTAGAGCACGCGCCGTTCGCTTAAACCCTTGGCGCGGGCAGTGACCACGTATTGGCGGGTAATTTCATTCAAGAAAGAGTTTTTGGTCAGGATGGTCAGCGTGGCGAACCCGCCGATCACCAGCGCGGTGACCGGCAGCACCAGGTGCCAGAAGTAATCGGCAATCTTGCCCACGGTGCTCAGCTCGTCGAAATTCTCCGAGACCAGCCCACGCACCGGGAACCAGTTCAGCGACGTACCGCCGGCAAACACCACAATCAGGAACATCGCAAACAGGAACGCCGGCATTGCGTAACCGATGACGATGGCGGTGCTGCTCCACACGTCAAAACTGCTGCCGTGGCGCACCGCCTTGCGAATTCCCAAGGGAATCGACACCAGGTAGGTGATCAACGTGGCCCACAGGCCGAGGGAAATCGTCACCGGCATTTTTTCCAGGATCAGGTCGATCACCGTCGAGCCGCGAAAGAAGCTGTTGCCGAAGTCCAACTGCGCGTAGTTCTTGAGCATCAGCCACAGGCGTTCGGGGGCGGGCTTGTCGAAGCCGTATTGTTTTTCGATGTCCTTGATCAGTTTCGGGTCCAGGCCGCGGCTGGCGCGGGAGCCGCTGATACTTTCGCCGGAACCGCCGCCGATGCCGCCGCCGCCAATTCCTTGCAAATGCGCGATGGCCTGTTCAACCGGGCCGCCCGGTGCGGCCTGCACGATGACGAAGTTGACCAGCAGGATGATCACCAGCGTCGGAATGATCAGCAGCAGGCGCCGCACGATATAGGCAAACATCAGCGGGTCCCTCCACGTTTTTTCAACTCGGCGTTCATTTGTTCATTGGTCAGTGGCGTGGGGCTGATTTCCCACCAGGTTTCCAGGGCTTCGTCGTTCTTGGCCTCGATCGCCGGACGGCCGAAGCGGTTCCACCACGCGGCCGAGGTGCCGGGCGGGTAGTAGTTGGGAATCCACAGGTAATTCCATTGCAGCACACGGTCCAGGGCATGGGCGTAGGTGAGCATCTGCGCCTGGGTCGTGGCCTTGACCAGGCCGCTGATCAGCGTGTCGACGGCCGGGTCTTTGAGCACCATGTAGTTATTGGCGCCGGGATCGTAAGCCGCCTGCGAGCCGAAGTAGTTGTACAGCTCCAGGCCCGGCGAGGTGGTGACCGGGAAGCCCACGACGATCATGTCGTAATCACGGGCCATCATGCGGTTCACATACTGCGAGGAGTCGATGCGGCGGATATTCAGGGTGATGCCGATCTGCGCCAGGTTGCGCTTGTACGGCAACAGCAGGCGTTCCAGGCCGGGCTGGGCATTGAGGAAGGTGAACTCCAGCGGCTCGCCGTCGGCGTTGACCAGCTTGTCACCCTTGGGTTTCCAGCCCGCCGCTTCCAGCAGCGCCAGGGCTTGCAACTGTTTGTCGCGAATCATGCCGCTGCCGTCGGTGACCGGCGCCTTGAACACCTGGGTGAACACCTCAGCGGGCACTTGATCGCGCAGCGGTTCAAGAATGGCCAGCTCTTCCTGGGTTGGCAGCTGGCTGGCGGCCAGCGGGCTGTTGGAAAAATAGCTCTGCTGGCGAATGTACAGGTTGCGCATCATCTGCCGGTTGGCCCATTCAAAATCCCACAGCATCGCCAGGGCCTGGCGCACGCGGCGATCCTTGAACATCGGCTTTTGCACGTTGAACACATAGCCCTGGGCCGGTTGTGGCATCTCTTTGGCCAGGTGCGCGCGTTGCAGGCGGCCGTCGTCCAGCGCCGGGCCGTTGTAGCCGATGGAATAGCCGGTGGCGGAGAACTCACGATTGAAGTCGTAGGCACCGCCGCGCAGCACCTGACGGGCCACTTCGGTATCGCCGAAGTACTCCAGGCTCAGGTGATCGAAGTTGTACAGGCCACGGCTGACGGGCAAGTCCTTGCCCCACCAGTCCGGGTCGCGGGTGAAGGTGATGGTGCTGCCGGAGTCGATCTTGCTGACCTTGTACGGGCCGCTGCCGAGCGGGGCTTCGTAGCCGCCGCCGTTGGCGAAGTCGCGGGTTTTCCACCAGTGCTCGGGAAACACCGGCAAGGTGGCGATATCCAGCGGCAGGGTGCGGTTTTCATTGCTGGAAAAATCGAAGCGCACCTGGCGCTCGCCTTCGACTTCGACGTGCTTGACGTCGGCGAACAGGGTGCGAAAGCGCAGGCTGCCTTGGGTCATCAATAGATCGAAGCTGTAACGCACGTCTTCGGCGGTGATTGGCGTGCCGTCGGCGAAGCGCGCCTTGGGGTTCAGGTAGAAGCGCAGGGACAGGCCGTCGTCGGCGCGTTCCATCTTCTCGGCGACCAGGCCGTAGACGGTGTAGGGCTCATCCAGGGAGCGCTGGGCCAGCGGGGCGTAGAGCCAGCCGTCGACCTGAGAGACGCCAATGCCTTTGTCGATGTACGGCAGCACATGATCAAAACGCCCGATCTCGATCGCCGAGCGCCGCAGGCTGCCGCCTTTGGGCGCGTTGGGGTTGGCGTAGTCGAAATGGCTGAAGCCGGCGGGGTACTTGGCCGGTTCGCCGTAGACCGTGAGGTAGGTCTGCGGGGCCGCGATCACAGCGGTGCTGGCCAGCAGCAGGGCCAGGGCGGAGCTGCAGAGTTTTATGGAAAAAGCCAATCGCATTGTCAGCCTTGAGCGCCGGGTGAAGAAGAATAGAGATGTGTACGTTATCGACTTAAGCCTTGCCAGTCATCACATGCACAACGGCCCACCAAAAGGCGGGCCGTTGTTTATAGCATCAGCACAGACTGGATCAGTCCTGGCGGCTGGTGACTTCCAGCAGGTGGTAGCCGAACTGGGTCTTGACCGGGCCTTGCACGGTGTTGACCGGGGCGCTGAAGACGACGGTGTCGAATTCTTTGACCATCTGGCCTGGGCCGAACGAACCGAGGTTGCCGCCGTCGCGGCTGGACGGGCAGCTGGAGTTGGCTTTGGCGATTTCTGCGAAATCGGCGCCGCCTTCGATTTGGGCCTTGAGTTCGTTGCACTTGTCTTCAGTGGACACGAGGATGTGACGGGCGGTGGCTTTGGCCATGGGGAGTAACTCCTTGAATTAAAAAGGGTGAGCGTACCGGATTCAGGCGGTTATTTGTTGGCAAAGTTCCGTTGGGTTTGGGTTCGGTCGGGTTTGGGTTTGGGTTGGGGGCATATCCGTTGCTGCGGTAACGGCCACTTAGGGTTCCGCTCTTACAGCGGGTCACTTTTGGCAAACGCCCCAAAAGTAACCAAAAGGTCTTTGCCCCACCACTCGGTGCCTCGCCTAGGCTCGGCATTCCCTCACTCCGGCTTGAATCCGTGGGCCGCCGCGACGGGCCATCCATGGCCCAACGCGGCTAACCCGGCGTCCTGCCGGGTTACCCACGGATTCAAGCCTGCGTTCGGCCAGCGTGGTTGACGGGGCCTGTCAGATCAGAAGCAAGATCAAAAGCAAAGCACGGCGGCCTGAAAGCCGACCTGAGTGGTAGAAGCAAAAGCAGGGCAACAGTAGATCAACACACCTCTACCTGATGCACTGAGCTCCAAATGTGGGAGCGAGTGCAGCCCGCCAGCA
Source organism: Pseudomonas sp. HT11 (assembly GCF_044875395.1). Lineage (NCBI taxonomy): Bacteria > Pseudomonadati > Pseudomonadota > Gammaproteobacteria > Pseudomonadales > Pseudomonadaceae > Pseudomonas > Pseudomonas sp. HT11. The sequence continues at coordinate 2,545,837 of NZ_CP173217.1, forward strand.
CCGCACCGCTTTGCTTTTCTGTGGGAGCTGGCTTGCCTGCGATGCAGGCACCTCGGTCTATCAGTGAAACCCAGTAGATGCCATCGCAGGCAAGCCAGCTCCCACCTTTGACCGAGTACAACCGACACCCATCTACCTGATGCACAGAGATCCAAAGGTGGGAGCGGGCTTGCTCGCGAATGCGGTGGGTCAGTTAGCTCATATGTCACTGACCCAGCGCCTTCGCGAGCAAGCCCGCTCCCACAAGTTGACCGAGTTCAACCTCCACCACCGCACCGCACCGCTTTGCTTTTCTGTGGGAGCTGGCTTGCCTGCGATGCAGGTACCTCGGTCTATCAGTGAAACCCAGTAGATGCCATCGCAGGCAAGCCAGCTCCCACATTGAATTGGGTTGAGTTTCAAGGATCAGGTCGGCTGTCAGGCCGCCTCGCTTCCGCTTTTGATCTAACCACTCAGGTCGGCTACTAGGCCGCTGTGCTCTGCTTTTGATTTTGATTTTAGGCGCCCCGTTAAACCACGCTGGCCGAACGCAGGTAGTACGGAGCGGGTAAACCGGCAGGACGCCGGTTTAGCCGCGACGGGGCAGGGACGCCCCGTCGCGGCGGCCCGCGGAGTAATGCCTGCGTGAGGGCACACCGAGCCTAAGCGAGGTGCCGAGTGGTGGGGCAAGAGCCTTTTGGTTACTTTTGGGCTCTTTTCAAAAGTGACTCGCCGTAAGGGCGAAACCAACCTCAGCCATCACCCAGTAACGGATATACACCCCGTCACCCCGAGACCCCAGCAGGCACCAAAAACGCCGCCTCCAACAACTGCCGCGTATAAACATGCTGCGGCTCAGCAAAAATCGCCGAAGCCTCCCCCTGTTCCACCACCTGCCCATGCTTGACCACCATCAACTGGTGACTCAAGGCCTTCACCACCGCCAAATCATGGCTGATAAACAGATAGGTGAGGTTGTACTTGGCCTGCAAACTGCGCAACAACTCCACCACCTGCCGCTGCACCGTACGGTCCAGCGCCGAGGTCGGCTCATCCAGCAAAATCAGGCGCGGCTTGAGCACCAGCGCACGGGCAATGGCAATCCGCTGCCGCTGCCCCCCGGAAAACTCATGCGGATAACGGTGCCGCGACTCCGGATCCAGCCCAACCTCACGCAGCGCCGCGATAATCGCGGCCTCCTGCTCAACAGCCGTGCCCATCTTGTGAATCCGCAACCCCTCGCCAACAATCTCGCTGACGCTCATCCTCGGGCTCAAGCTGCCAAACGGGTCCTGAAACACCACCTGCATTTCCCGCCGCAACGGGCGCACCTGCTGCTGAGTCAGCCGGTCCAACTGCTGGCCCTCAAAACGAATCCCGCCTTTGCTGGCGATCAAACGCAGAATTGCCAGGCCCAAGGTGGATTTGCCCGAGCCGCTCTCACCGACAATGCCCAGGGTCTGACCCTGAGGCAGGCTGAAATTGATACCGTCCACCGCCTTGACGTAATCCACGGTGTTACGCAAAAAACCTTTTTTGATCGGAAACCACACCTTCAGGTCATCAACCTCCAGCAAGGGCGGCCCGACTTCATTGGCCGCCGGCCCACCACTGGGTTCCGCCGCCAGCAACTCCTGGGTGTAAGGATGCTGGGGCGACTGGAACAGCGTCTCGCAGTCAGCCTGCTCGACGATGCAACCCTTCTGCATCACGCACACGCGGTGGGCGATGCGCCGCACCAGGTTCAAGTCATGGCTGATCAGCAACAACGCCATGCCAAGGCGCGCCTGCAACTCCTTGAGCAACTCCAAAATCTTCAACTGCACCGTCACGTCGAGGGCCGTGGTCGGTTCATCCGCGATCAACAACTCCGGCTCGTTGGCCAGGGCCATCGCGATCATCACCCGCTGCCGCTGGCCGCCGGACAGCTCGTGAGGCAAGGCCTTGAGGCGCTTGTGCGGCTCGGGAATGCCCACCAGCTCAAGCAATTCCAGGGTGCGCCGGGTGGCGACCTTGCCAGTGAGCCCCTTGTGCAGGCCGAGCACTTCGTTGATCTGCTTTTCAATCGAATGCAGCGGGTTCAACGAGGTCATCGGCTCCTGGAAGATCATCGCAATACGGTTGCCGCGAATATGCCGGATGGTTTTTTCTTTGAGCGTCAGCAGGTCTTGCCCGGAATAGGTGATGGTGCCGGCCGGGTGGCGGGCCAGCGGGTAGGGCAGCAGGCGCAGGATCGAGTGGGCGGTGACCGATTTGCCCGAGCCGCTTTCGCCGACCAGGGCGAGGGTTTCGCCGCGTTTGATATCGAAATTGACCTTATTGACCACCCGGTGGTGATGGTCGCCGGTGACGAACTCGACACAGAGGTCGCGGACTTCGATCAGATTGTCCTGATTCATCTCATTTCCTCGGGTCGAAGGCATCGCGAGCGGACTCGCCGATAAACACCAGCAAACTCAACATGATCGCCAGCACGGCAAAGGCACTGATGCCCAGCCACGGCGCTTGCAGGTTGGATTTGCCCTGGGCCACCAGTTCGCCCAGTGACGGCGAGCCGGCTGGCAGGCCGAAGCCGAGAAAATCCAGCGCGGTGAGGGTGCCGATGGCGCCGGTGAGGATGAACGGCATGAAGGTCATGGTCGAGACCATGGCATTGGGCAGGATGTGCCGGAACATGATCGCGCCGTTCTGCATGCCCAGCGCGCGGGCTGCGCGCACGTATTCGAGGTTGCGCCCGCGCAGGAATTCGGCGCGCACCACATCGACCAGGCTCATCCACGAAAACAGCAGCATGATCCCCAGCAGCCACCAGAAGTTGGGCTGCACAAAACTGGCGAGGATGATCAACAGGTACAGCACCGGCAAGCCGGACCAGATCTCCAGAAAACGCTGCCCGGCGAGGTCGACCCAGCCACCGTAGAACCCCTGCAAGGCGCCGGCGATCACGCCGATGATCGAGCTGAGCACGGTGAGGGTCAGGGCGAACAGCACCGACACGCGGAACCCGTAGATCACGCGCGCCAGTACATCGCGGCCCTGGTCGTCGGTGCCCAGCAGGTTGACCGAGGAGGGCGGGGCGGGCGCCGGCACTTTCAGGTCGTAGTTGATGCTCTGGTAGCTGAACGGGATCGGCGCCCACAGCGTCCAGGCGTCCTTGGCCTTGAGCAGTTCCTGGATGTACGGGCTCTTGTAGTTGGCCTCCAGCGGGAATTCGCCGCCAAAGGCGGTTTCCGGGTAGCGCTTGAGCGCCGGGAAGTACCAGTCACCGTCAAAGTGCACGGCCAGTGGCTTGTCGTTGGCGATCAACTCCGCGCCCAGGCTCAGTACAAAGAGGATCAGGAACAGCCACAGCGACCACCAGCCACGCTTGTTGGCCTTGAAACGCTCGAACCGGCGGCGATTGAGGGGGGACAGGTTCATCTCAATGCTCCCGGCTGGCGAAGTCGATACGCGGATCGACCAGGGTGTAAGTGAGGTCGCCGATGAGTTTCACCACCAGCCCCAGCAAGGTGAAGATAAACAGCGTGCCGAACACCACCGGATAGTCGCGGTTGATCGCCGCTTCAAAGCTCATCAGGCCCAGGCCGTCGAGGGAGAAGATCACTTCCACCAGCAACGAGCCGGTGAAGAAGATGCCGATAAAGGCGGACGGGAAGCCGGCAATCACCAACAGCATCGCGTTGCGAAACACATGGCCGTAGAGCACGCGGTGGTGGGTCAGGCCCTTGGCCTTGGCGGTGACCACGTACTGTTTGTTGATCTCGTCGAGGAAGCTGTTTTTGGTCAGCAGCGTCATGGTCGCAAAGTTGCCGATCACCAGCGCCGTGACGGGCAGGGCCAAATGCCAGAAGTAATCGAGGATCTTGCCGCTCCAGGTCAGTTCGTCGAAATTGTTCGAGGTGAGCCCGCGCAAGGGGAACCAGTCCAGGTAACTGCCGCCGGCAAATACCACGATCAGCAGGATCGCAAACAGGAACGCCGGGATCGCATAACCGACGATGATTGCCGAACTGGTCCACACGTCGAAGTGGCTGCCGTGGCGCGTGGCCTTGGCGATCCCCAGCGGAATCGACACCAGGTACATGATCAGCGTGCTCCATAACCCGAGGGAAATGGACACCGGCATCTTTTCCTTGATCAGGTCGATGACTTTGGCGTCACGGAAGAAGCTGTCGCCGAAATCCAGCCGGGCGTAGTTCTTGACCATGATCCACAACCGTTCCGGCGCCGATTTGTCGAAGCCGTACATTTTCTCGATTTCCTTGATCAGCGCCGGGTCCAGGCCCTGGGCGCCGCGGTAGCTGGAACCGGCCACCGACACTTCGGCGCCGCCGCCGGCAATACGGCTGGTGGCGCCTTCAAACCCTTCGAGCTTGGCGATCATCTGTTCCACCGGGCCACCGGGAGCGGCCTGGATGATGATGAAGTTGATCAGCAAAATCCCGAACAGCGTGGGGATGATCAGCAACAGACGGCGAACAATATAAGCCAGCATTTAATCGCCTCCGCTCGCCGGATCGGCGCTTGTGTCCAGGGTAACGGCTGGTTTTACGTCAGGTTTGGCCCACCAGGTGGCGATGCCGACGTCGTAGCGTGGCGGGACTTTGGGGTGGCCCAGGTGATCCCAATAGGCCACACGGAAGGTTTTGATGTGCCAGTTGGGGATCACGTAGTAGCCGAACTGCAATACCCGGTCGAGGGCTTTGGCGTGGGCCACCAGGCTTTTGCGCGAGTCTGCATCGATCAGTTGTTCGACCAGTTGGTCGATGACCGGGTCCTTGAGGCCCATGTAGTTGCGGCTGCCGGGTTTGTCGGCACTGGAAGAGGCCCAGAATTCGCGTTGTTCGTTACCCGGTGAGGTCGATTGCGGGAAACTGCCCACCAGCATGTCGAAGTCGCGAGAGCGCAGGCGGTTGATGTACTGCGAGACGTCAACGCGGCGGATCACCAGATTGATGCCCAGGTCCGCCAGGTTGCGTTTGAACGGCAGCAATACGCGTTCGAAGTCGGTCTGGGTCAGCAGAAACTCGATGGTCACCGGTGTGCCGGTGGTGTCGACCATTTTGTCGTCGACGATCTTCCAGCCGGCTTCTTGCAGCAGCTGGTAGGCCTCGCGCTGCTGGGTGCGGATCATGCCGCTGCCATCGGTCTTGGCAGGCTCGAACGCCTGGGTGAAGACTTCGGCGGGAAGTTTGTCGCGAAACGGCTCCAGGATTGCCGTTTCATCCGGGCCCGGCAGGCCGGTGGCGGCCATTTCCGAGTTTTCAAAGTAACTGCGGGTGCGCGTGTAGGCGCCGTTGAACAGCTGTTTGTTGCTCCACTCGAAATCCAGCAGCAGGCTGATCGCCTTGCGCACCCGCACATCCTGAAACATCGGTTTGCGGGTGTTGAACACAAAACCCTGCATGCCGGTGGGGTTGCCGTTGGGGATTTCTTCCTTGATCAGCCTTCCCTGGGTGACGGCCGGGATGTTGTAGGCATTGGCCCAGTTCTTCGCGCTGAATTCCAGCCAGTAGTCGAATTGCCCAGCTTTCAAGGCTTCGAGCGCCACCGTGCTGTCGCGGTAATAGTCAGTGATGCGGTTATCGAAATTGTAGAAACCCTGGGTGACCGGCAGGTCCTTGGCCCAGTAATCCTTCACGCGTTCATAGCGAACCATGCGCCCGGCCTTGACCTGCGCCACCTTGTACGGCCCGCTGCCCAGCGGTATTTCCAGGTTGCCCTTGGCAAAGTCACGGGTGGCCCAAAAATGCTTGGGCAATACCGGCAACTGGCCGAGGATCAGTGGCAACTCACGGTTGTTGGTGCGCTTGAACTTGAACAGCACGCGCAACGGGTCTTCGGCCACCACTTCATCGACGTCGGCGTAGTAGGTGCGGTAAAGCGGCGAGCCGTCCTTGAGCAAGGTCTGGAAGGTGAAGACGACGTCTTCGGCCCGGATCGGGTGCCCATCGTGAAAGCGCGCTTCGGGGCGCAGGTAGAATCGCACCCAGCTGTTGTCGGGGGCCTTTTCGATCTTGCCGGCCACCAGCCCGTATTCAGTCACAGGCTCGTCCAGGCTTTGCATGGCCAGGGTGTCGTAGATCAAGGGCAGGTTGTCTGCGGGCACGCCCTTGCTGATGTAGGGATTGAGGCTGTCGAAGCCGCCCATGCTCGATTCGCGAAAGGTGCCGCCCTTGGGCGCGTCGGGGTTTACGTAGTCGAAGTGCTTGAAGTCGGCGGGGTACTTGGGCGGCTCGTTGTAGAGGGTCAACGCGTGTTGCGGCGCGGCGTTGGCCGCGCTGCACAGCAACAGGCCGCTCAGGAATGCGTTGCGCAAATTCATCATTGGGCTTTCTCCGAAGCTTTCAGCCACCACGCGCTCAGGCCCAGGCTGTAAGGCGGCGTGGTGACAAAGGCGAACCGGTTGCGGTACGCCAAGCGATGATAGTTGAGGTACCAGTTGGGAATACTGTAGTGCTGCCACAGCAGCATCCGGTCCAGCGCGCGGCCGGCGGCCAGTTGTTCTTCGCGGGTCTGCGCCGCCAGCAGTTGTTCCAGCAGGCGGTCGACCACCGGGTTGGCGATGCCGGCGTAGTTCTTGCTGCCCTTGATACCGGCCTGGCTGGAGTGGAAGTACTGCCACTGCTCAAGGCCCGGGCTCAAGGTCTGGTTGAGGGTGATCAGGATCATGTCGAAGTCGAACTGATCCAGGCGCTGTTTGTATTGCGCGCGGTCAACGGTACGCAGGCGCGCGTCGATGCCGATGCTGATGAGGTTCTCGACATACGGCTGCAGGATGCGCTCCAGGTTCGGGTTGACCAGCAGGATCTCGAAGCGCAGCGGTTGCCCGTCACTGTTGAGCAGGCGCTGTCCCGACAGCTTCCAGCCGGCTTCGCCCAGCAACGCCAGGGCGCGGCGCAGGGTGTCGCGCGGAATGCCACGACCGTCGGTCTGCGGCAGGCTGAAGGCTTGCGTAAACAGGTTGGGCGGCAGCTGGTCGCGGTACGGCGAGAGCATCAGCCACTCATGGCCCACCGGCACGCCAGTCGCGGAAAACTCGCTGTTGGGGTAGTAACTCAGGGTGCGTTTGTAGGCGCTGCTGAACAGGGTGCGGTTGGTCCATTCAAAGTCGAACATCAACCCCAGGGCCTCGCGCACCTTGGTCTGGGCGAAGGTCGGCCGCCGCGTGTTCATGAACAGGCCCTGGCTCTGGGTCGGGATCTGATGGGCGATCTGTGCCTTGATCACGTCGCCGCGGTTGACCGCCGGGAAGTTATAGCCGGTGGCCCAGTTCTTGGCCTGGTGCTCGATATAGATATCGAATTCGCCGGCCTTGAAGGCTTCGAACGCCACGTCGCTGTCGCGGTAGAACTCCACTTCGACGTTGTCGTAGTTGTAGAAACCCTGGTTCACCGGCAGGTCTTTGCCCCAGTAATCCTTGACCCGCTCGAACACCAACTGCCGGCCAGGCGTGACCTTGGTGATGCGATAGGGCCCGCTGCCCAACGGTGGCTCAAAGGTCGTGGCCTTGAAGTCGCGGTTTTTCCAGTAGTGCTGGGGCAATACCGGCAGTTCGCCCAGGCGCAGGATCAGCAGCGGGTTGCCGGCGCGTTTGAACACAAAGCGAATGCGATGGCGGTTGAGGATATCGACCCGCGCCACTTCCTGCAGGTTGGTGCGGTATTGCGGGTGGCCTTCGGTCAGCAGCGTGCGATAGGAAAACGCCACGTCATAGGCGGTGATCGGCTTGCCATCGTGGAAACGTGCTTCGGGGCGCAGGTTGAACACCACCCAACTGCGGTCCTCGCTGTATTCCACCGACTGGGCGATCAGCCCGTAGCTGGAGGTGGGTTCGTCGCCGGACGGCGCGTACTGGCCGGTGCCGACCATCAACGGCTCGTTCAGCTCATTGACGCCGTATTGCAGGAAATTGGGCGTGGAAACCGGGCTTGAGCCCTTGAAGGTGTAGGGGTTGAGCGTATCGAAGGTGCCAAATGCCATGACCCGCAGTGTCCCGCCTTTTGGCGCTGCAGGGTTTACCCAATCGAAGTGGGTGAATTTGGCCGGGTACTTGAGTGTGCCGAACTGCGTATAACCGTGGCTCTCGGTAATCGTCGCGTTCGCCGCAAAGCTCAAGGCCAGACTTATTAGTAGAAGGAGGGGACGCTTCAAGTCAGAGATCCGATCCAGGCGGCTTGGGCTTTATGATCGGTACAGTAACAGCTTGTTCCGGCTGGAAAAAGGCTGTTGGAAAGCTCCTGGTCAGGGGCTGATAAGGTATTGAACGGCGTGCAGAACAAATGTGGGAGCGGGCTTGCCCGCGATAGCATCAACTCGGTGCAACTGATGCACCGAGGTGTTTGCATCGCAGGCAAGCCAGCTCCCACACGGGCCAGCGTTTACGCAGGTTTACCTTGGCCCGGAAACCACCAGCATCTGGCCTGGCTTGAGTGCCTGGCCGGTGCGCGGGTTCCAACGCTTGAGGTGTTGCATTTCAACGTTGAAGCGCTTGGCGACGATGTACAGCGAGTCGCCTTTTTTGACCTTGTACTGCACCGGCTTCTTGCTGTCAGCCTTGGCCACCAGCTTGCGCGTGTCCTGCATCACCAGGGTCTGGCCGACCTTGAGGGCCTGGCCGTTGAGCTTGTTCCAGCGCTGCAGGTCATGCACATCGACCCTGTTCGCCTTGGCGATCAGCGTGAGGTTGTCGCCACTGCGCACTTTGTAGCTGCGGCTGCGCCCGGCCACGCGCGCGGTCTCAACTTCGTCGAACACCTGCTTTTTCGGGCGCATGGCCAGCAGTTCTTCGGGCTTCATCATCGAAAGCGTGCTGGTGAGCAGATGCGCCTTGGAGCTCGGCACCAGCAGGTGCTGGGGGCCGTCGAGGGTGGTGCGTTGTTTCAGGGCCGGGTTGAGCTGGAACAGTTCGTCTTCGTCGATTTCAGCCAGCGCGGCAACCCGTGACAGGTCCATGCTTTGCTTGACTTCAACCACTTCGAAGTACGGGGTGTTGGCGATCGGGCTCAGGTTGACGCCATAGGCCTCGGGGGCCAGCACCACCTGGGACAATGCCAGGAACTTGGGCACGTAGTCCTTGGTTTCCTGGGGCAGGGGCAGGTTCCAGTAGTCGGTCGGCAGGCCGAGCTTTTCGTTACGCTCGATGGCCCGGCTGACCGTGCCTTCCCCGGCGTTATACGCCGCCAGGGCCAGCAGCCAGTCGCCGTTGAACATGTCATGCAGACGTGTCAGGTAGTCCAGGGCGGCGGTGGTGGAGGCGGTGATGTCGCGGCGCCCGTCGTAGGCGCGGGTCTGGCGCAGGTTGAAGTAGCGCCCGGTGGAGGGAATGAACTGCCACAGGCCGACCGCATCGCTGCGCGAGTAGGCCATTGGGTTGTAGGCACTTTCAATCACTGGCAGCAGCGCCAGCTCCAGGGGCATGTTGCGTTCTTCAAGGCGTTCGACGATGTAATGAATGTAGAGGCTGCCGCGTTCTCCGGCGTTCTCCAAAAAGGACGGGTTGCTGGCGAACCACAAACGCTGTTGCTCGATGCGCGGGTTGACGCCCAGGCCGTCCTGCAATTGAAAGCCCCGTCGCATGCGTTCCCAGACATCCTGGGGCACTTCGGGGCTGGGCTTCTCTGAGAGCCAAATAGGTTTTTGCTTGATCTTGGCGGCAAGATTGGGTTTGGGTTGCACGGTGGATTGTGCAGCGAAATGAGTCGATTGGCAGCCCGCCAGAGTAGCGGACACAGCCACCGCCACGGCTTGAGCCAGGCGGGTCAATGCGTCTGAAGAAATGGATTTACGAATAGATGACGACATTGGCTGGAAGTAAGTTCCGGGCAAAAATGTCGGGCGATTCTAGAAAGCGCTTTGGTTCCGGTCAACCATTCAGAAAATCCGTATCAGATTGCATCCGCTTAGAACTTATCTTTCCACGCCCTCAAGCTAGCAAACACCTCGGCCCCAGAGCGGTTATCGCGCCCATTCCGTTCGTCCGCTTTTTGTTTAACGGATGTTTCGGCGGTACGCAAAAAAGGGTTAGTACGTTTTTCCAGGGCGAGGTTGGACGGCAACGTCATCTCGCCGTGGGCCCGCAATTGCTTGACCTGCTCGACCCGTTCGGCAATATCGGCGTTGTCAGGCTCCACCGCCTGGGCAAATTTCAGGTTACTTTGTGTGTATTCGTGGGTGCAGTACACCAGGGTCTCGGCTGGCAGGGCGGCAAGGCGTTCCAGCGAGGTGTACATCTGTTGCGGCGTGCCTTCGAACAGACGGCCGCAGCCGGCGGCAAACAGCGTGTCGCCACAGAACAGCAAGCCTTGATGGTAAAAGGCGATATGGCCGAGGGTATGGCCCGGTACGCTATAAATGTCGAAGTCCAGGCCCAGTACGCTGACACGGTCGTTGTCCTGCAACGCGACGTTCCGCGCCGGGATGTTCTCGTTTGCCGGCCCGTAGACCTTGGCATTTGTCACACGCTTGAGTTGCTCGACGCCGCCGACATGATCATGGTGATGGTGGGTGATCAGGATGTCGCTGAGGGTCCACTGCGGATTTTGTTCGAGCCAGGCCAGCACCGGCGCGGCATCGCCGGGGTCGACCACGGCGCAGCGCAGGGTTTGCGGGTCTTGTAACAACCAGATGTAGTTGTCGGTGAAGGCGGGTAGGGCACTGATCTGTATCATTCTTCGATTCGCCAAGCTGAACACATTGGTGCATCTTAGAACGTCTAGGCGAGTTGGAGAATGCAATGACTGATAAAGCGTTCGCCCAGGCCGATCCTGAGTGGCTGGCCCTGATCGGCGCAGCCCGTGAATGGCTGTCCGGGCCGATCGGGCAATTTTTGCTGGATGAAGAACGGCGCATGCTCGAAGACGAGCTGGGTCGGTTCTTTGGTGGCTATCTGGTGCATTACGGCCCGTCTGCGCAGACGCCGCCTTCTGCGCCTCAGGTGCAGCGCAATGTGCGCCTCGGTGCACCGTTGCCGGGTGTGGAGATCGTCTGCGAGGAGCAGGCCTGGCCTTTGAGCGAGCACGCCGCCGACGTGGTGGTGTTGCAGCATGGCCTGGATTTTTGCCTGTCGCCCCATGGTTTGTTGCGCGAAGCCGCCAGCAGTGTGCGCCCGGGGGGCCATTTGCTGATTGTCGGCATCAACCCCTGGAGCAGTTGGGGCCTTCGCCATGTGTTCGCCCATGATGGCCTGCGCCAGGCACGCTGCATCTCGCCGTCGCGGGTGGGCGACTGGCTGAACCTGCTGGGCTTTGCGCTGGAGAAACGCCGCTTCGGGTGCTATCGTCCGCCGCTTGCGTCGGCCAAGTGGCAAGGCCGTCTGGCGGGCTGGGAGCGCCGGGCGGGCGCCTGGCAATTGTCGGGCGGCGGCTTCTATTTATTGGTCGCGCGCAAGATCGTGGTCGGGCTGCGGCCGGTGCGTCAGGTGCAGCGCCAGCCCATGGGCAAGCTGGTGCCGATGCCGATGGCCAAGGTCAATCGCAAGCAAAGCGAACCGTAAACCTCTTTTTGATGACCGCCGAATTTTTCGGCCTCGGGATACTGTCGGTCGATGATCGCCAGCCCGTTTTGATGGATGCAACCGATGACCGATAGCGTAGAACTCTTCACCGATGGCGCCTGCAAAGGCAACCCCGGCCCCGGCGGCTGGGGCGCCTTGCTGGTGTGCAAGGGCGTGGAGAAGGAATTGTGGGGCGGCGAAGCCAATACCACCAACAACCGCATGGAGCTGATGGGTGCCATTCGTGGCCTGGAAGAGCTCAAGCGCCGTTGTGACGTGCTGTTGGTGACCGACTCGCAGTACGTGATGAAGGGCATCAACGAGTGGATGGTCAACTGGAAAAAGCGCGGCTGGAAAACCGCGGCCAAGGAACCGGTGAAGAACGCCGACCTCTGGCAGTTGCTCGATGAGCAATGCAATCGCCATAACATCACCTGGAAATGGGTGCGTGGGCACATCGGTCACCCCGGCAACGAGCGCGCCGACCAGTTGGCCAACCGGGGTGTGGATGAAGTGCGCGGCTACAAACAGAGCTGAGCCCACTGACGTGTTAACATCGCGCCCTTTGACGCACACCACAGTGCATACCACCGTTGAGAGCTGAACCCTGATGGCCATCCGATCTGTTGTACTCGATACCGAAACCACCGGCATGCCGGTGACCGATGGTCACCGGATCATCGAAATCGGCTGTGTCGAATTGATGGGTCGCCGTCTTACCGGGCGTCACTTCCACGTCTACCTGCAACCGGACCGTGACAGTGACGAGGGCGCGATCGGCGTCCACGGCATCACCGACGAGTTCCTCAAGGGCAAGCCGCGCTTCGCCGAAGTGGCCGACGAATTTTTCGAATTCATCAACGGCGCCCAGCTGATCATCCACAACGCGGCGTTCGACGTCGGCTTCATCAATAACGAATTTGCCCTGATGGGGCAGACCGAGCGTGCGGATATTTCCCGGCATTGCTCGATCCTCGACACCTTGATGATGGCGCGCGAGCGTCACCCGGGCCAGCGCAACAGCCTGGATGCCTTGTGCAAACGCTACGGCGTCGACAACTCTGGCCGTGAACTCCACGGCGCCTTGCTCGACTCCGAGATTCTGGCCGACGTTTACCTGACCATGACCGGCGGGCAAACCAGCCTGTCCCTGGCCGGTAACGCCTCCGACGGTACCGGCTCGGCAGAGGGCTCGGGTAATCGCCCTTCGGAAATCCGCCGCCTGCCGGCTGATCGCAAGCCGACCACCATCATCCGTGCCAGTGAGCAGGATCTGGCTGAGCACGCGGCGCGGTTGGAAGCGATTGCCAAGTCGGCGGGCGCGCCGGCGTTGTGGTCGCAGCTGACCCAGCAATAGCCTCGGTCGAACACGGTTAAAAAATGTGGGAGCTGGCTTGCCTGCGATAGCGGTAGGCCAGCCAACATATCTGTGACTGATCCACCGCCATCGCAGGCAAGCCAGCTCCCACTGTTGATTTGCAGCGCCTTGGAAATCTTCATTCGCCACATCCGCTCCCAGCTTCTACCCTGAGTACATAGCCCTGGGGACTGCCCGCACTCATGTACAAAGACCTGAAGTTTCCTGTTCTGATTGTGCACCGTGATATCAAGGCCGACACCGTTGCCGGTGACCGGGTTCGAGGCATCGCCCACGAGCTGGAACAAGAAGGCTTCAGTATTTTTTCTGCAGTGGATTACGCCGAGGGCCGCCTGGTGGCTTCTACCCATCACGGGCTGGCGTGTATGTTGATCGCCGCCGAAGGTGCCGGGGAAAATACCCACTTGCTGCAAAACATGGTCGAACTGATCCGCCTGGCGCGGGTGCGGGCGCCCAACCTGCCGATCTTTGCCCTGGGCGAGCAAGTCACTCTGGAAAACGCGCCCGCCGATGCCATGAGTGAGCTCAACCAGTTGCGCGGGATTCTTTATCTGTTTGAAGACACCGTGCCGTTTCTGGCGCGACAAGTGGCTCGCGCGGCGCGCACTTACCTGGATGGCTTGCTGCCGCCTTTCTTCAAGGCCCTGGTGCAACACACCGCTGACTCCAATTACTCCTGGCACACGCCCGGCCATGGCGGCGGCGTGGCGTATCGTAAAAGCCCGGTGGGGCAGGCGTTTCATCAGTTCTTCGGCGAAAATACGCTGCGTTCGGACTTGTCCGTGTCGGTGCCGGAACTCGGCTCGCTGCTCGATCACACCGGGCCCTTGGCCGAAGCCGAAGCCCGCGCCGCGCGTAACTTTGGCGCCGATCATACGTTCTTTGTGATCAATGGCACTTCCACGGCCAACAAGATCGTCTGGCACTCCATGGTCGGCCGTGACGACCTGGTGCTGGTGGACCGCAACTGCCACAAGTCGGTGCTGCACTCGATCATCATGACCGGTGCGATCCCGCTGTACCTGTGCCCGGAACGCAACGAACTGGGGATCATCGGCCCGATTCCCTTGAGCGAGTTCAGCCCCGAGTCGATCCGCGCCAAAATCGCAGCCAGCCCTCTGACGCGTGGCCGGCCACCGAAAGTGAAGATGGCGGTAGTCACCAACTCCACCTATGACGGCCTGTGCTACAACGCCGAGCTGATCAAGCAACAATTGGGCAACAGTGTCGAGGTGTTGCATTTTGACGAAGCCTGGTACGCCTACGCGGCGTTTCACGAGTTCTTTGCCGGGCGTTACGGCATGGGCACTTCACGCACGCCCGACAGCCCTCTGGTGTTTACCACGCACTCAACCCATAAGCTGCTGGCGGCCTTCAGCCAGGCCTCGATGATTCATGTGCAGGACGGCGGCGCGCGGCAGCTGGACCGTGATCGTTTCAACGAAGCATTCATGATGCACATCTCTACCTCGCCGCAGTACAGCATCATCGCGTCGCTGGACGTGGCCTCGGCGATGATGGAAGGCCCCGCCGGGCGCTCACTGCTGCAGGAAATGTTTGATGAGGCGTTGAGTTTTCGGCGCGCCCTGGCCAACCTGCGCCAGCACATCGCCGCCGAGGACTGGTGGTTCTCTATCTGGCAACCGCCCTCGGTGGCGGGTATCGATCGAGTTGTCACCGCGGACTGGCTGTTGCATCCGCAGGACGACTGGCACGGATTTGGCGATGTGGCCGAAGACTATGTGCTGCTTGACCCGATCAAAGTGACCCTGGTGATGCCCGGCCTGAACGCCGGCGGCGCCTTGAGCGACTGCGGGATTCCCGCCGCAGTGGTCAGCAAGTTCCTCTGGGAGCGCGGGTTGGTGGTGGAAAAAACCGGCCTGTATTCCTTCCTTGTGCTGTTTTCCATGGGCATCACCAAAGGCAAATGGAGTACCTTGCTCACCGAACTGCTGGAATTCAAGCGCAATTACGACGCCAATGTCAGCCTGGCCAGTTGCTTGCCCTCGGTGTTTAAACAAGGGCCGGCACGCTATCAGAACCTCGGTTTGCGCGACCTGTGTGACCAGCTGCACGGCTGTTATCGCAGCAATGCCACGGCCAAACACCTCAAGCGCATGTACACGGTGTTGCCGCAAATCGCGATGAAACCGGCTGACGCCTACGACCAGTTGGTCAGGGGCGAAGTGGAGGCGGTGTCGATTGACGCCTTGCCAGGTCGCATCGCAGCCGTGATGCTGGTGCCTTATCCGCCGGGCATTCCGTTGATCATGCCGGGTGAGCGCTTTACCGAGTCGACACGATCGATCATTGACTACCTGGCGTTCGCGAGGACGTTCGATAGCAGTTTTCCCGGTTTTGTCGCCGATGTTCATGGGTTGCAACACGAAGACGACGGCGGTGGTCGTTGTTACACCGTCGATTGCATCAAAGGGTAAAGGATGTTTATGCAAGCTGTAATGAACCCGAAGTACCCGGGGCTCAGCGTACGGGTCGCCGATGAAGGTTTTGATGCCTACGTGTGGGGCAATGATTTCAGTTTTGAGGTCAGTGCCTACGGCGTGCCGGAGATGGGCAAACGCGTCGATCAGTGGGCCGTTGAGCGCATCCTGCCGTACCGCAAGTGTTATGGCATCGACCCGGAAGAGTTCGCCAGTTTTCGCGATGCGCCTGACAGCGCGATCTTCATGGCGTACCTGGATGACCGTGCGGTGGGGCATATCGTGGTCAGCACCAACTGGAACGGCTTTGCCCACGTCGACGAACTGGCGGTGGCCTTGCCTGCGCGCCGTCATGGGGTGGCCAAGGCCTTGCTGGACGTGGCGCAGTTCTGGAGTCGCAAGAAAAACCTGCCGGGCATGATGCTGGAAACCCAGAACAACAACCTCGGCGCCTGTCGTCTGTATGAGCGTTGCGGCTATGTCATGGGCGGGATTGATCAGCTGCGTTATCGCGGCATCGATCCGCAGACCCGTGAAGTGGCGATTTTCTGGTACCGGTTGTTCAAGACCGAGCTCGAACAGGTTTAACTCACCAGCAAGCTATCGGCCTTCTGCGTGACAATGTCCAGCAACGCATTGAGTGCCGGTGACGTATCCGCGTCCTTGAGAGTCAGCGCGTACAGGCTGACCATGATCGGCGGCGAGACCGGGCAAGCATCCAGGCCAGCCTCGCGCGCACCGGACGCGGTGAACGGGTCGACAATCGCCAGGCCTTCGCCGGCTTCCACCATGCTGCGCATCATCTGGTAGGTCTGCACCCGCGTCTGCACCACCGGCAGCGGGCGCAGGGCCTGCAGCTTGGCGTCCAGCAAGCGGCTCAACGGGTCATGCCCTTCAAGCCCGATCAGCGATTGCCCGGCCAGGTCCTGCAAGGCGATGTACTTTTGTTTGGGTTTCAGCCAGCCATGGGGGGCGAGCAATTGCAGCTTGCCCTCGGCCAACACGCTGCTCTGGATTTGCGGGTGTTGCGGGTCATGCAGGCTCAGGCCCACATCGGCTTCGTGCAGCAGCAGGCTTCTGACGATCTCGCGGGTCGGCTGGCTCGACAGGTTGCACGGCGTGTCCTGGAAGCGCCGGCGCAGTACGGCGATGCTTTGCGGCAACAGCTGATTGGCCAGCGGTGGGGTGCACAGCGCGCGCAAGGCCGGAGCGTGATGGAGTTTCAAGCGGCTGGCCAGGCGTTGCACCGGCTCCAGCGCCTCATAGAGGTGACTGATGTGTGCCTGCAGTTCGAGTGTTTCGCGCGTCGCTTGCAAACGCCCGCGCACACTGGCAAACAGCATGAAGCCCAGTTGCTGCTCGGCATCCTTGAGCGTTGCGTCTACATCGCCCACGGGGAGTTGCAACCACTCGGCGGCCGTGCCGAGGTGTCCGGTCTGCAAGATGGCCTGAATCACTTCGATATGACGTAAACGCATCGCCGGAGTCTAGGGTCAGTGGGGCGGGGATTCAATGGCTGGGAAAAAAACAGCGCGGGCCTTGATGCGAGTCGTCTAACGTTCACCTTGCGTGCGCTGCAACGAGCGGGTCATATAAAGAGCGTATCAACCGAGGTTCAACAGGGAGCCCTTCCAATGCCCGGATACACCGCAGTCACAGGCAAACCGCAACCCCAGCGAGGTTTTACACGCTGGGCGGTGCTGGTGGTACTGGTCATCATTGGCTTGCTGGCCCTGGCGGTGGGGCCGCGCTTGTTTGGTGATGTGACGCTGGCAGAGATCGCGACGGCCAAGGCCCAGGTGGCCGAGCTGGGCAAGGCGGTCGAACAGTTTCACCAAGACACGGGTCGCTACCCCACCGATGAGGAAGGTCTGGAGGCGTTGACCACGCCACCTGCGCAGGACGCCAAGTGGAAAGGGCCCTACGTCAGTGACGAGTTGTTGACCGACCCGTGGGGCGTTGCCTATCAGTACCACTACCCGGCGACCCAGCCCAACACGGCATTCGACCTGTTTTCGTTCGGCAAGGACCGCACGCTGGGTGGGGTCGGTGATAACAAGGACATTACCTACGGCGACAACTGATTCATCTGGCATTAGCCATCGACCTGATTAGAATGGCTGCGCTGATCAATAACGACCAATACAACAAAAACAGGTCTGGTCTCGAATGCCTATTCCCTCACGTTTCTTCGGGGTAACGGCCAAGCAACTCCTGGTGCTGGTGACCGTGGGGTGCGTGGCTGCTTATCTCTTCGATAATCACGATGAACACACGCCGGAAAGCCGCGCACTCGAGGCGTTTATCCGTTCCCAGGAACAGGTGGATGCGCAGGTGGGGGCGGTGCTGGAGGTCGTGTTGATCAGGCAGGTGGTGGCCTATCCCGCTAACGGCGCGCCGGGCTACAAGCGTTCGCTGTATACGGTTGAGGGCGAGCGGGGGCGTTTGATGGTCACGCTCAAGCAGGTGGAGGGCGAGCAGGGCGTGGAAGTGACGCAGCTACGCCGGCCGTGATCACCCAGCCCAGTCAATGCCATCAATGGCCAGGACTGAGCAGGTCGATAAGCTGAGATCTTATGACGCGAGGGTCGTTTGCGATTCGCGGACGATAATGGTCCCCGACTGGATCAATTTGAATTCATCGCCTTCCAGTTTCTCTACACGATCGCCAATGGCCAGCTTGTAGGTAGTGGTAGGCGCCGAGCCAGCCAGGTCGCCTTGCACCGGGTTGGATTCCTGGAACTCATGCACTGAATACACGCGTCCTTCCGCGTCTCTGGCATGGAACTGTCCGACAAGTACTGCAGCCATCTGTTTAGAACCTCTGGAGATAAACACTCGATTTGCGGTTCTGTAGACCGTCATGGAGCGGGGTAGTTTACCTATGGAAAAAAAATACTATTCGCTGATGTTTTCAGAGTCTTCCTACGCAAGTCACTGCTCGGCAAACGTCTGCGGAATTATCAAAACCTTCTGGTGAACCTGCCGCGAAGACTTTATAACTGCAAGCTCCTTAGTCAAACGTCGGGAAAACCTCCATGAGCAAGGTCTACACGATTGCCGTCCTGGTTGGCAGCTTGAGAAAAGACTCGATCAACCGCAAGGTCGCCCTGGCCTTGGCCGATCTGGCCCCTGCCACTCTCAAATTGAACATTGTGGAAATTGGCGATTTGCCGCTCTACAACGAAGACCTCGAGGGAGCATCGCCGCCCGCAGCCTACAGTAGTTTCCGTCAGCAAGTACGCTCATCCGACGCGGTGTTGTTTGTGACGCCCGAATACAACCGTTCCGTGCCCGCACCGTTGAAGAATGCCATTGACGTAGGGTCTCGTCCTTACGGGCAAAGTGTCTGGGGCGGCAAGCCGGGGGCGATCATCAGTGTGTCGCCCGGAGCGATTGGCGGCTTTGGCGCCAACCATCACCTGCGCCAGTCGCTGGTGTTCCTTGATGTGCCGTGCATGCAGCAACCGGAAGCGTACCTGGGGGGCGCGGGCAGCGTGTTTGATGACGCAGGAAAACTCTCGGAAAAGACCAGGCCGTTCCTGCAGGCGTTTATCGACGCCTACGGCAAGTGGGTAGAAAAGCAGTCCGCCTGATGCGTCTGCCTGTGTAGGAACCTGCCTGCCGGCGATTGGCCCTCACGCCTGGCGCTGCCAATCACATCGCCTTCGCCGGCAAGCTGGCGCCCCGTGGTCAAGCGAGGCGGTCTGCCAGCGCCAGGGCCTGCTCGGTGGCTGCCTGGCGAGACGCCTGATCCACTTCCGGCCCCAAGATGGTTTTTTCCACGTACAGCGAGTGCACATCGGTCACGCCGATAAACCCCAGCCAGGCCTCCATGTACGGTTTCTGAAAGTCCATCGCCTGTGCGTCAGGCGCTGAGAAATCCATGCCCCGCGCATACACATTCACCGCCGTTTTGTCATGCAGTAACCCGCGCAAGCCATGCTCCGGGCTGAACTCGAACAGCACGCCCTTCTGCGAAACCACGTCGATAAAGTGCTTGAGCTTGTAGGGCAGCGCGAAATTCCACAGCGGCACCGAGAACACCAGCAGGTCGGCCTGATGCAGATGGGTCGCCAGCGATCTCAGCGCGTCCCAGGCTGCCGCCTGTTCCTCGGTCAATGCTGTGCCGCTGAGGCCGGCGTATTTGGCCTCCATGATCGGACCATCGAACTCCGGCAGGTCCAGAGCCCAAAGGTCCAGCGTCACCACGCGGGTGTCCGGGGCGTTGTGCTGATAACGCGCGATGAATTGTCGGGCGATTTCCAGCGACGCAGAGCGCTGTTTGCGCGGCGAGCATTCAATGTGCAGGAGAGTGGTCATGACAGGTCTCAGGAAAGATGACCTGAACATTGCAACATAGCGCTCGATGAAATATAAATCGTATTTCCATCGTCTATTGATCACCTATCAGAATATGTTTGATGCCTTGCTGCTCAAGACCTTCGTCGCGGTCGTGGACGAAGGCGGCTTCAGCCGCGCCGGTGAGCGCCTGCACCTGACGCAATCGGCCGTCAGCGGGCATTTGCGCCGCCTCGAAGAACAGGTCGGCAAGCCACTGCTGACGCGCACCACGCGTTCCCAACAGCTGACGCCGGATGGTCAGCGGTTGATCGCCTACGCGCGCGGCATCCTGGCGCTGCATCGTGACGCCTGGGCAGAACTGACGCGTTCGGCGTTTGAAGGAAGCCTTCGCGTAGGTGTGTCGGAGGAGTTCGCAGAGGCGCGTTTGCTGCGGGAGCTGCAGGACGTTGCCGCGCAGTACCCTGGCCTGCATATCAGCGTGCAGGTG
Organism: Pseudomonas sp. HT11; assembly: GCF_044875395.1. Classification (NCBI taxonomy): domain Bacteria; kingdom Pseudomonadati; phylum Pseudomonadota; class Gammaproteobacteria; order Pseudomonadales; family Pseudomonadaceae; genus Pseudomonas; species Pseudomonas sp. HT11. Next base: position 2,565,921 of record NZ_CP173217.1, read on the forward strand.
GGGATCCCCGGTTCGTTGCTGAGTTTGATGAAACAAGGCGAGCTGGATGTGGTGGTGGGTTCGTTGTGCGAGTCCAGCGAGCCGGGCCTGGCGTTATGGCGCGAACCGTTGGTGTGGGCCTGGTCGGTGCAACCGCTGGCGGCATTGCCGACGCCGTTGCCACTGGCCTTGTTTCCCGAGCCCTGTCCGTACCGCGAGGCGGCGCTGTCACGGCTTGCCCAAGCTGGAATTGCTCAGCGTACGGCCATGCAGTGCGCCAGCTATGCGGCGTTGCACGCCGCGGCATCGGCCGGTTTTGCCGTGGCCCCGATGGCGCAAAGCCAAGTGGGCCCAGGCTTGGCGGTCCTCGGCGCCGAGCACGGGTTGCCCGCATTGCCCGATGCCGAGTTTCGCCTGTTCAGCGCGCCGGATGCCGACCCGCGCATGGTCGAGGTCGTCACCCAGGTGGTGCTCCGCTATGGCGCTGCCCGGCGCCACTGAAACACCCCGCGACTGAAGCTCAGCGCAACCAGTTGGTGCGCGCCAGTTCGATCACTTCGTCGCCACGCCCGCTCATCACTGCCTTGAGCATGTACAGGCTGAAACCCTTGGCCTGTTCCAGCTTGATGCTCGGCGGCATGACCAGTTCCTGCGTCGCCGTGACCACGTCCACCAGCACCGGGCCGTCATGGGCCAGGGCGCGACGCAGGGCCGGCTCGAGGTCTTCGGATTGCTCCACACGGATGCCCAGGATGCCCATGGCGTTGGACATGGCCGCAAAGTCCGGGTTTTTCAGCTCGGTGCCGGTGTCGAGGTAGCCGGCGGCTTTCATTTCCATGGCGACGAAACCCAGTGATGAGTTATCGAACACGATGACTTTTACCGGCAGTTTCAGTTGCGCCAACGAGATGAAATCGCCCATCAGCATGGCGAAACCGCCGTCGCCGGACATCGAAATCACTTGGCGTCCGGGAAAGGCCGCCTGGGCGCCGATGGCCTGAGGCATCGCATTCGCCATCGAACCGTGATTGAACGAGCCGATCAGGCGGCGCTTGCCGTTCATCTTCAGGTAGCGCGCGGCCCACACGGTGGGCGAGCCGACGTCGGCTGTGAAGATGGCATCGTCGTCCGCCAACTCGCTGAGCAAGCGTGCGACGTACTGTGGGTGGATCGGCCGGTCGGCCTTCGAGGGTTCTGCCAGGTCGTCCAGGCCTTGCCGGGCTTTTTCGTAATGCTTAAGCGAAGTCTCGAGAAAGCTGCGATCGGTTTTGCGCGTCAAGCGTGGCAGCAGCGCGTTGATGGTTTCGCTGACGTCGGCGGCGATGCCCAGGTCCAGCGTCGCCCGACGGCCGAGTGCCTGCGGATTACGGTCGACCTGGATGATTTTTGCGTCGGTCGGGTAGAACTGGCGGTAGGGGAGGTCGGTGCCGAGCATGATCAGCGTGTCGCAGTTGAGCATGGCGTGGTAACCCGAGCTGAACCCGATCAAGCCGGTCATGCCGACGTCAAACGGGTTGTCCCATTCCACATGCTCCTTGCCGCGCAACGCGTGCACCACCGGTGCGCCAAGGGCATCGGCCAGGGCCACGACCTGGTCATGGGCACCGGCGCAACCGCTGCCGCACAGCAAGGTGACTTTCTCGCTGCTCTGCAGGATTTCGCTGAGGCGTTGCAGGTCCTGTTCCGCCGGCAAGGTGCGCGGCGCATGCAGGGCCGGCCAAGGTTTGAGGGTGTTTTCCACCTCAAGCAACGACACGTCGCCTGGAATGACGACCACCGCCACGCCACGGTTAAGAATCGCCGAGCGCATCGCGCGGTGCAGCACTTGGGGCATTTGCGCAGGGTTGGTCACCAACTCGATAAAGTGGCTGCACTCCTTGAACAGCTCCTGGGGATGGGTTTCCTGAAAGTAGTTCAAGCCGATTTCGGAGGAGGGGATTTGCGCAGCAATGGCCAGCACCGGCACGTGGTTGCGATGGCAGTCGAACAGGCCATTGATCAAGTGCAGGTTGCCCGGCCCGCAGCTGCCGGCGCACACCGTCAATTCGCCGGTGGCGGCGGCCTCGGCACCGGCGGCGAACGCGGCCACCTCTTCGTGGCGCACGTGCATCCACTCGATGCTGTCCATGGTGCGCAAGGCGTCGGTCAAGCCATTGAGGCTGTCGCCGGTCAGGCCCCAGATGCGCTTGATGCCCGCCTGTTCAAGGGTGGTCGCCAATTGCTGGGCCAGGTTGATTTTCGCCATGAAAAACTCCAATCGTCAGTGAGGTTAAAAACTGCTGATCAATAGGGGACAGTTCGATCACGGCGGATGTTCATCCTTTAGTGTGAAGATTGCGTCATCGTGCGCCCACAGTGGTGCTTTGGTGTTGCTGACATTGCATGTGCAGTCACGACCGCAACCCCCACAGTCTTCGTGGCTCGCTCATTGCTGTACCGAGCGGACATAAAAAAGCCCTGGCATGCCAGGGCTTTTTCATGGGCTAACGCTTAGCGACGACGAAACAGCGGCAACGGCTCATCCGTGGCTGCCTGGTACGTCACCGAGAAATCCTTGAGGCTTTCCAGCGCTTCGTACGGGTCTTTGTCGGCACGCAAGGCGAAGGCGTCGAACCCGCAACGGTGCAGATAAAACAGCTGGTCGCGCAGCACGTCGCCAATCGCGCGCAGCTCGCCCTTGAAGCCGTAGCGGTCACGCAGCAGGCGCGCGTTGGAGTAGTTGCGCCCGTCGGTGAAGGCCGGGAAGTTCAGGGCGATGACCTGGAAGTGCTCCACGTCGGCGCCGATCTCTTCGGCTTCTTCATCGGCGTCCAGCCACACACCCAGGCCGCCGTCGCGGGCCTTGAGGGCATGGCCGTGCTCGCGCCACAGGGCCAACGGCACGATCAGGTCGTCGCAGTTGGAAATGCCGTCGAAGCTCGCGTCCTTGGGCAGCAGGTGCCAGGTTTCGTCGAGAACTTCGTTGTTCTTAATGATTCGCTGCATAGACGCGCTCCTTGAACAGGTCGATGCCGATGCGCTGGTAGGTGTCGATGAAACGCTCATCTTCGGTGCGCTGTTCGATGTACACATCGATCAGTTTGCCGATCACCTCGGGCATGGCTTCCTGGGCGAAGGACGGGCCGAGGATCTTGCCCAGGCTCGCATCGCGGCTGGCGCTGCCGCCCAGGGACACTTGGTAGAATTCTTCGCCTTTCTTGTCCACGCCCAGGATGCCGATGTGGCCGACGTGGTGGTGACCACAGGCGTTCATGCAACCGGAGATGTTCAGGTCCAGCTCGCCGATGTCGAACAGGTAGTCCAGGTCGTCGAAACGGCGCTGGATCGATTCGGCAATCGGGATCGATTTGGCGTTGGCCAGGGAGCAGAAATCGCCGCCCGGGCAGCAGATGATGTCGGTCAGCAAGCCGATGTTCGGCGTGGCGAAACCGCCTTCGCGCAGCTCGCCCCACAGGGTGAACAGCTGGCTTTGCTCGACGTCCGCGAGAATGATGTTCTGCTCGTGGGAGGTGCGCAGTTGGCCAAAGCTGTAGCGCTCGGCCAGGTCGGCAACGGCGTCCAGCTGCTTGTCGGTGATGTCACCCGGCGCAACGCCGGTGGGTTTGAGCGACAGGGTCACGGCGACGTAGCCCGGCTTTTTATGCGCCAGGGTGTTGCGGGTGCGCCAGCGGGCGAAACCTGGGTGCTGCTGATCGAGTGCAGCCAACTCGGCGTCCTGATTGCTCAGGGCCTTGTACTCAGGATCGACGAAGTGCTTGGCCACGCGGTGTACTTCGGCTTCGGTCAGCGTGGTTTGGCCACCGCGCAGGTGTTCCATTTCAGCGTCGACTTTCTGCGCGAATACCTCAGGGGTCAGCGCCTTGACCAGGATCTTGATCCGGGCCTTGTATTTGTTGTCACGACGGCCGTAGCGGTTGTAGACCCGCAGGATGGCGTCGAGGTAGCTCAACAGGTCTTGCCAGGGCAGGAATTCATTGATGAACGCGCCAACGACCGGCGTACGGCCCAGGCCACCACCGACCAGCACGCGGAAACCCAGCTCGCCGGCCGCGTTGTGCACCGGCTCAAGGCCAATATCGTGCACTTCGATGGCGGCGCGGTCCGAGGTCGAGCCATTGATGGCGATCTTGAACTTGCGCGGCAGGTAGGCGAACTCAGGGTGGAAGGTGGTCCACTGACGCACGATTTCACACCACGGACGCGGGTCGATCAGCTCATCGGCCGCCACACCGGCGAATTGGTCGGTGGTCACGTTGCGCAGGCAGTTACCGCTGGTCTGAATGGCGTGCATCTGCACGGTGGCCAGCTCGGCCAGGATGTCCGGCACGTCCTCCAGCGCCGGCCAGTTGAACTGTACGTTCTGGCGGGTACTGATGTGGGCGTAGCCTTTGTCGAAGTCGCGGGCAATCTTGGCCATCATGCGTGTCTGACGGGAAGTCAGTTGGCCATAAGGCACGGCAACCCGCAGCATCGGCGCAAAGCGCTGAACATAAAGGCCATTTTGCAGGCGCAGAGGGCGGAACTCTTCTTCGCTCAGTTCACCTGCTAGGTAGCGTCGGGTCTGATCACGGAACTGCTTGACGCGGTCCTCAATGATGCGCTGATCGTATTCGTCGTATACGTACATATAGGTCCTGTTCTCGGCAAATCTGCGCGCACGGCCGCGCACTCCCAACGGAGCCGGCGCACGATACCAGTTTGCGTTTATGCGCAAAAGTGATGTTTGAGTATATGCAAATAACCAAAATGCCTAATGAGAAGGGTTATCGCGATACCCACATTTGTCATGCGGGCAATAATCAACTTTACTGTGAGCGTGTTTGAGTGCAATCACCTATAAAACCGATAAGAGGCGATGCAATGAGCAATTCGACCAAAGCCCGTAAACCCGACAGTACCGTTGATGCCTGGGCGATTTTGTTTCTGATAATCCTGGTGGTTGGAACCGCCGTGTTCTGGGTTAGCCACCAATAAACCAGCGTTGATTGGACCTCGATTGACTGTCGTATTGCCACTATCATGGCCGTCAACGTTCAAGGTTCTGACAACTATGTTGAAGGTTTTTATTACGTGTGTGTGGTTGCTGGGATCGACGTTCGGGGCCACGGCCCACGCCGCGTCGGTGGTGTTTCTCAACCCTGGCACGTCCACGGAAACCTTCTGGGTCAACTACGCGCAATTCATGCAGGCCGCTGCCAAGGACCTCGGCCTGGATTTGCGCGTGCTTTATTCCGAGCGCGATCCGCGTAACACCCTGGCACAGGCCCGGGAAGCGCTGCAAGGCAGCGAGCGGCCTGATTACCTGGTGCTGGTGAATGAGCGATACGTCGCCCCGCAGATTCTGCGCATGGCCCAGGGCAGCCCAGTCAAGCTGCTGATCGTGAATAACGCCCTGACCAGCGACCAGGTGCAATTGCTCAATGCACACAGCTATCCCAACTGGCTCGGCAGTCTTATCGCCAATGATGAGGATGCCGGTTACCTGATGCTCAAAGAGCTGTTGCGTCAGCATGGCCCCGTCGCACCCGGCCAAACCCTCGATCTGCTGGCGTTTTCCGGGGCCAAGACCACGCCAGCGGCGCAGCTGCGCGAGCAGGGTTTACAGCGGGCTCTGGTCGATTTTCCCTACGTGCGTTTGCGCCAGCTGGTGTACGGCGAGTGGAGCCGCCAGCGCGCGTTCGACCAGGCCACGCAACTGTTCAAACGTTATCCGCAAACCGCGCTGGTGTGGTCGGCCAATGATGAAATGGCGCTGGGCGCGATGGAGGCGCTGCAAGCCACTGGGCGTACGCCGGGCAAGGAGGTGCTGTTCAGCGCCGTCAACAGTTCGCCCGAAGTATTGCGGGCCCGCCTCGATGGGCGCTTGAGCGCATTGGTGGCGGGGCACTTCACCCTTGGCGGCTGGGCGATGGTGCTGCTGCATGACGATGCGCTGGGGCTGGATATCCGCCAGAACGGCGTGAATGAGCGCAAGCTCGATCTGTTTGAGTTGATCGGCCCGGACCTTGCCCAGCGTCTGCTGGATATCAACGCGGCGCAGGTCTACGGCGTAAATTTCCAGGCATTGTCGGCCCAGGGCAAGCCCGCCGGTTACGTTTACCCGTTCGGTTTGCGGCTGTTAACGCCTTGAGCGCACTCAAACGCCTGCCAGGTGCAGCACCAGCTTGACGATGGCGAACAAGGTCAGCGCAAACACTGCCGTGAACACAATTCCCATGATCACGAAGTGGCTGGGCTTGCCGTGAGTAAAATCGCGCGCGCGGTTCTTCCCGCTTTGCACCCCGAAGGCTGCGGCCATCACGCTGTGCAGCATTTGCCAGAAAGTAGGGGGCTTATTGGGTGAGTCGTTCATAAAACCCTCGTCATGCGGATCCGGTCGATCCTGAGCAAGCATAGTCAATTCCCCGCAGCGGGCGATAAAAGTGCACCGCTTCGCGGGGCCGCCAGCGTGATTTTCTGATGCTTCCTCAAGACGCATCAGGAATCTGCTCACATGCCTGCCCCTTCACTTCATGTTCCCTTCATCAAGACCCGTTTACCCGGATGGATCAAACACCTGGCGGCGCCGGACATCGAGGCCCTCAACCGCGCCCGCGATCCGGTGCAGCGCTTCAAGAGCGCCTACCCCGAGGCCTTTGCCGCCGCCAGCCCAGCATTGCGCCAGGCCCTGGATGACAGCGGCCGCCGGCGCCAGGCCTCCAGCCAGGCCCTGGCAGCAACGCTGAAAGACTTCAAAGGCGTCACCGAGTTTGCCGAGCCGTTGCTGGCCGAGGCATTGCACAAGACATTCGGCCAAACACCCGACGTCAACACCACCGCGCTGTTCCACCTGCACGCGCCCAACCGGGTCGAACAGCAGTCGTTGTTGCAAGCCGCACTGCGCAACTTCGAAGACGGCGAACGGTTTGATGAAACCGCGTTGCAGGAAACCAGTGCGCTGGCCCCGGCGGGGTCGCTGGACACCCTGGCGTACGATGAAAGCGAGCGTTATCCCTTTGCGAAATGGCGTTACCGCCTGCGCGACAAGCTGTCGATCAAGCCTGAAGATTTCGCCAGCCTGTGCCGTGAGCTGGACCTGGGTCAGCAGTACCAGCAACACCTGAGCGGCGTGTTTGAGACGCCAGCCACTGCGGCGCAGGTGCGCCGGCAGATGATCGAGGCAAACAAGGACACGCTGCGGGTGCAAGCCCACATCGCTCGCCTGCGCTCGACTCTCAGCCCCACGGCCTACGCCACGTTGCTGGCGATACTCGATGCCCATCCCGCACCGAGCCTGGATGGCAAGCCGGTGGCTTACAGCCAGTTGAACCTGTTGGGGGCGCAGGTGAGCGAGGTGCTGATCATCGGCGCCAGCGCGCGCAAGCCGTTGCCGGGCGTGGTGACGCTCATCGACGTTTTCCTGCCGGCGGCCGAGCTGCTCAAACCCCAGGTGGGCGACAGTCGAATCATCGTGTGGATCCCCGGCGATCCGCGTAACCCCGTCAGAGAGTACGCATCGCTCAAGGCGTTCACCGCACAGTTGGCGCTCAACCTGCGCTCGGTGGATTACCAGCGTTTTTTTACCGGCTTCTTGGCCCAGGATGAAGCGCAGATGTTCCTTCGGCGGCTTAGAAGCCAATTGAAGACCACGCGCTGGAACCCGAACCCGCTGCCCCCAGGGCCCAATTACAACCCTGCGGCCTACGCCCACGGGATGTACGAAGAAGTCTGGAACGACAACGTCAACCTGCGGCCCGAAGAAACCTTCATCAACGTCGAGGTGTTCGGCCATCTGTACGAACGGCACCTTGCATGCCTCAGGTCCAACGCGAAGTTGCTGGCGGTGCCCACCGCGCAGGTCGATCACGATGCCTGGGTCAATCGCCTCAAGCACTGGGCCGAATGGGGCTTGAACCTCCTCAATGTGGCGGCGTTTTTGGTGCCGGGCCTGGGCGAAGTGATGATGGCCGTCACCGCCATACAGATCGGCTATGAGGTTTATCAAGGCGTGGAAGCCTGGAACGCTGGCGACAGCGACGAGGCCTGGGCGCATCTTGCCTCGGTGATGCAGAACGTCGCGTTCATGGCCGCGCTGGGTGCCGTGGCGGGCAGGGCGCCGCCGGTTGTGCCGTCGCGCTTCGTCAACGGCATGAGCCGGGTGGTCACGCCGTTCGGCAAACTGCGCTTGTGGCATCCCGACCTTGCGGCCTACAAAAGCAGCGTCTCGCTCAAGGGGCTTGAACCCAATGCGTTGGGGCAATACCCGGTAGCAGGCAAAACCTACATTGCGCTGGAGGGCAATGTTTACGAAAAGACCTTCGACCCGGTGCGCAAGCAATGGCGGATCAAGCACCCGACTGAGATCGACGCCTATCAGCCGATTGTGCAACACAACGGGCACGGTGCCTGGCGGCACACGCTGGAGCGGCCGTTGACATGGCGTCGCAGCACATTGCTGCGCCGCTGCGGGCTGCACATGGAGCCATTTTCCGATGCGCAACTGGAACAGATCGCCGACGTCTGCGGGATCAGTGATGATCAATTGCGCAAACTGCACATGGATCAACAGGCGCCGCCGCCGGAGTTGTTGGAGATGGCCCGGCTGTTCGAGGCAGACCGCCAGGCGGACGAGGTGATCAGGCAAATCCGCGAAGGCGCCTGCGTGGAGGGCCTCTGCCAGTTCATGGTGCCGCTGGCCGTGGACATGCCGGGCTGGCCGGTCGAGGAGGTGGTGGAGGTGTTCAGCGGGCCCGAGCCCTGGGGCACTTCCCAGCGGTTTGGCGCAGCGTCGCCGGGCAGCACAAGGCCCACGATCAAGATCACCCAGGCGCAGGTCGATACCGGGCAATTGCCGGCGCACGTGCTGGCAGCCCTCAATGACGAGCAAATCAGCCGTTTGCTGGGCCGCGAAAACATCCAGGCCGGCGCCGACCAGGTGCAGGTGTTCAGAGAGCGTCTGGCCGATCAGGCGCAGGCCCGCAAGAAGGCGCTGTTCGACAGCCTCCAGAGCCGACGGGCGCCGCCAGACGCCGATATTCGCGCACTGCAGCGCAGTTTTACCTCACTCTCGCCGGAAGCCGCGCAGCGGGTACTGGCCAGTGCCAGCGCTGCTGAGTTGAGCCAACTGCGCAGCAGTGGCCGGGTGTCTCTGCGCCTGGCCAAAGCCATTCGCGTGCACCTGCATCAGGGCAGTCTGAGTCGCGCCCTGGCAGGTGTGTACCGCGAAAACCTGGCCTCTGCGGCCAGTGATCGCTTGGCGCTGCACAGCCTTGAGCAACTGCCCGGTTGGTCGACGGCTATTCGCATCGAAGAACGGTCCCTGGGCATCAAAGGGCCGCTGGTGGACAGCATCGGCGCAGAACAGGCCGCAACGCGTTATTACCTGATCAAGGTGGATGAGAGTTTTCGGCTGCTGGATGCCGAGGGCAGGGCACTCAATAGCCTTCCCCGGTACGGTCGCAATCTGTTTGAGTCGCTGCTGCACGCGCTGCCTGATGCGCTGCGCGAGTCTTTGCAGGGCGAGCCGGCTGAGGCGTTGCGCAAGCAGGTGGCGGACTATGCGTGCAGCCACCGCGAGGCCATGTCGCGCATCCTCAAGCGCGAGCCGCTCAAGGCCGGCGCCGGTCGCCGGGTACGAAGCCCGACCGGTCAACCGGGTTATGCGGCCAGCGGTGATGCAGTGGGGTTTGCCGACGAGCCGTTGGTTGCCAGGGTGCGCGATATTTATCCCAATCTGGATGATCAGCAGGCGTTGCAGTTCGTCAGGAGTCGACTGCTTGCCGGCGATTCCGATCAGCAGGTGTTCCACCTGTTGGAGAACCGACGCAGAGAGTTCGAGGGCTTGCGCGCAGCATTGGACACCTGGGTCGAAGGCGCCGTGCCTGCCTATCCTCGGGGGGCCAACTGGCCAACCCGGCGCGATATTGCCGAGCGGCTCATCGCCGGCTGGAGAAACGGTGTGTACCGCGGGCAGGCGCCGTTGTTCGAACTCGATCTGTTGGGCACCGAGCCGTTACCGACCTGGGCTGCCGATTTTTCCCATGTGCGCAAGGTGCGAATCAGCAGTTCACAGCTCGCCGCAGGTGCACTTTCCGAACAGTTTGGCGCGCTCGAAGCCCTCGATATTTGCATTGATTCAGCCAACATGGCTGCATTCGCCGACGTGCTGGCGGGGCTCACCGGCATTACCGAGCTCAAGCTCGAGCTGCCGACGTTTTTCGGCGAGTATTCGCCGGCATTGACCCAGGCGCTTCAAGGCATGAACCAGCTGGAGCAGTTGCACTTGACCGGCAGCCTTCCGGCCCTGGATTACCGTGCGCTGCCGCGTTTGCGTACGTTGCGGCTGGCCGGCAACCTGCGCGAATGGCCGGCAGGGCTGCTGGCGCTTGAGGGGCTTGAATCGGCCGACCTGACCGGCGTGCAGCTCGCCGCACTGCCCGACGAACTGTTCACGGGGCATGAGCGTTTGTGGCGCCGCCTGAGGTTGAATTGGAAGGCACTGGAACCGCAGGCGTTCCGACAGGCCTTTGACTACGTGCAGGGCAATCCGGCGCATCTGGTGGACGAACCGTACATCGTCGCGCAGTACTGTGAACAGCGCCTGGAAGCGCTGGTGCCGCACGTCCCGACCTTCGCCGCCAGTGCACTCGCCGCGTTCCATCAGGACGGCCTGGCGGGCCGTGCGTTGCTGAATAAGGTCGAGGCGCTGCATGAGGCGTATCGCGCCTGGGATGCGCCGCTGGTTGAGTGGCAAAGCCGCGATGGCGCGCGCGTCGAGGGCGAGCAAATGCCCTCCCACCATCGCCAGACGCTGGCGGACAGGCTGCGCGTGTGCTGGCGTGACGCGCTGGCTGCCCGGTACGCGACCCGCGAACCGGTGGCGGGCCCGTCGCGAGGCCGTGGCGAGCCGATGAGAGAGACGTTGGACTTGCGCGAATATGGTGCGCCGGGCGATTTGCCGGCGCTGGGCAATACGCTGTTCCCGCACATCCGGCGTTTGATCCTGGCCGGTGCAAAGCTCACGGCGGCGCAGGTGAATGGGTTCGTGGGCCGGTTTGTGCAGCTGCGCGAACTGGATCTGAGTCACAACCGCCTGACCGAGCTGCCTCAGGCCCTTGAGACGCTGGAACACCTGAGCGACCTGAGTCTGTGTGGCAACGAACTGACGATCACCACGCCCACCCAGACGCGGCTGAACCGCCTCAAAGCACTGCGACGGCTGGACTTGTCGATGAACCGCGTCGGCCGGCTGAGCGTCACGTCGCTGACAGAACTGGTGTCGCTGAACCTGGGGCAGACCGCGATCGTCGACTGGCCCGAGGGTGTGCTGAACCTGCCGCGCCTGGGTTTCCTCGACCTCAGCCACAGTGCCGTCACCGGCATTCCCGAAGCGGTGCTGGCCGGGCACGATGTGTTGCTGGCCGGCACCAGCCTGCGCGGTTGCCGCTTGAGCCCTACGGCGCTGGCCGTGGCGCAGGCTTTTGCCCGCCGCACCAGCGCCGGAAGACCCATGGCGAGCATGTTTGACAGGCCGTTCGGGATTGATCGCAACGTACTGGCGGCCGGCATGACCGGCGGCGATCCCATGTTCTTCCCGGTAGAAGTGTCGCAGCACCCGGACCTGATAATGCCGTTGGCATTGGTGCCCAAAGACACCGAGGCGTCACTGACCTCGGCCGAGCGCTTGCAACGCCTTGATCCACAGCTCGATGCCACCCAGGCCGGCAAGCGAATCGACACATGGCTGGCGCAGGACGTGAGTGCCACGCAGATCGAAACGGCGTTGCGCCAGTGGCAGGCGCAGCACACCCAGATGATCGAGCGGCTGAATGGCTGGATTGACAGGCCCGCCGTGCGCAACCGTAACGAGTGGGTCAACGCGACCGATCGCCGGCGCGCCGCTGATCGGCTGCTGGGCTGCTGGCGAGAGACGCTGAGCGACGTGCGAGGCATCCAGGCGCCCGCCAATGACGCTGCGCTTGACTTGAGCGGCCTGATCCTCGGTGACCTGCCGGCGCTGCCGGTTACCTTCAACCATGTGCGGGCGCTGGACCTGAGCGGTGTGCGGCTCACGACGGCCTCGAATGATTTTCTACGCGCCTTCCCGCGCTTGAACCGCCTGATGCTCAACGGCAACCGCATGGGCACGCTGCCCGAGGCCTTAACGCAGATGGCAGACCTGACCGAGCTGGGCATCCACGACAACGCGCTGGCGGCCAACGTGCCGTTGCAGGGCCAACTGCGTGGCTTGCCGCGCCTGCAAGTGTTGGACCTGGGGCGCAACGCCCTGAGCACGTTTGACCTCACCGGTCTTGACCGCCTGCAAAGCCTGGATCTGAGTCGCAACCGGTTGTCCGAATGGCCCACCGGCGCGTTGCAAGCCCCCGCGCTGACCCGCCTCGATCTCAGGAACAACTACCCGATAGCTGTGATCCCTGCCGACGCATTTGAGCCGCAACATGCTGCCTTGATGGCCGGTACCGATTTGTCCGGCAACCTGCTGCTTGAGGAGGCGTTGATCCGCCTGCGCGAGTATCAACGCGAAACCGAGCGTGGGCTGGGTTTCAGTGCCGAGGAAATTGACGATCAGCTGGCGGGGTACGGGGCCGAGTCTGATGACGAACAACCTGATGTTCACCCTGAGCTGGAGCCGGCAGCGGTGCAAAAGGCACGCTGGTTTGACGGCGTGCCCGTCGACTCGGAAAAACACGCGATATGGGACACGGTGATCGCCCGTGACGACAGCGGTGATTTCTCCAACATACTGGCGCAACTGCGTAATACCCGCGACTTCGAACTCGACCGCGCCGACCTGGCCGGGCGGGTTTGGCAGGTGCTGGAGGCGGCCTACGGCGATGCGGCCTTGTGCGAGCGGCTGATGGGCATCGCGCGTGCCTCTAGGCTTGCGGTGACCTGCGGGGATGGCCGCATGCTGTTGTTTAACGCGCTGGAAGTCGAAGTCTATGAGTTCAATGCCCTGCGTGCCATCGACCCCACCGACAAGGGGCGCGCCCTGCTGAAACTGTCCAGAGGGTTATTCCGCCTTGACCAGCTGGAGGCGGTGGCGAGTGTGCGGATCCGCGAAAACCCGGGCACCGACCCGGCCGAAATACGCCTGGCCTACCGTATCGGCCTGGCCCGGCGCCTGGCCTTGCCCAGGCAACCTGCAAGCATGCTTTACGAAGGTCTTTCCGGAGTACGGCCAGTCGACCTGGAGGCGGCCTATACGACGATCATGGCCCGCGAACAGACATCGCTGTTCATCGAGCAACTGACGGCGCGCGCGTACTGGGTCGATTATCTGCAACAGCAGTACCCGGACGCGTTCGCCCGGCTGCAGCAGACGCTGGCAGACAGCGCCTCTGCGCTGGAGGATCGCTACCCCGACATGAATTCGGCGTACCTGCAGCAGATGGAGGCGTTGCAGAAGGCCAACAAGGTGCAGCGCCAGGCCTTGATAAACGCACTGTCAGCGCGGGAGATCGCCGCGCTGGGCCATTAGCCGATCAGTTGTCGTAACCCAGGTTCGGCGCCAGCCAGCGCTCGGTCACGGCCAGGTCCTGGCCTTTGCGCGCGGTGTAGCTCGTGACCTGATCCTTGTCGACCTTGCCCACGGCAAAGTACTGCGCCTGCGGATGGGCGAAGTACCAGCCACTGACCGCCGCCGCCGGGAACATCGCGTAGTGCTCGGTGAGGAACACGCCGCTGCGCCCGGCGTGCATTTCGCGCGCCTGGGGGTCCAGCAATTGGAACAGCTGGGCCTTCTCGGTGTGATCAGGGCACGCCGGGTAGCCGGGAGCAGGGCGGATGCCGCTGTATTGCTCCTTGATCAGCGCCTCGTTGTCCAGTTGCTCGTCCTTGGCGTAACCCCAGTGCTCTTTACGCACTTGCTGGTGCAGCCACTCGGCGCAGGCTTCGGCGAGGCGGTCGGCCAGGGCCTTGACCATGATCGAGTTGTAGTCGTCGCCGGCGTCCTGGTAAGCCTTGGCGACTTCTTCGGCGCCGATACCGGCGGTGGTGATAAAGCCACCGATGTAGTCGGTCACGCCGCTGTCTTTTGGCGCCACGAAGTCGGCCAGGGAGAAGTTCGGCTTGCCGTCCGTCTTGATGATCTGCTGGCGTAGGTGATGCAGCTTGGCAATCGGCTGGCCATCGTCGCCGTAGACTTCCAGGTCATCGTCCTGCACCTGGTTGGTCGGCCAGAAACCGAACACCGCGCGGGCGCTGATGAGTTTTTCGTCGATCAGCTTCTTGAGCATTTCCTGGGCATCGGCGTAGAGCGCGGTGGCCGCTTCACCGACCACTTCGTCTTCGAGGATGCGCGGGAACTTGCCGGCCAGGTCCCAGGAGATAAAGAACGGCGTCCAGTCGATGTACTCGGCCAGCACCTCGAGGTCGATATTGTCCAGCACCTTGGCGCCGGTGAAAGTCGGCTTGACCGGGGTGTAGGTGCTCCAGTCGAACTGCGGCTTCTTGGCGATGGCCGCCGGGTAGCTCAGGCGCTCGGTGCGGGCGCTGCGGTTGGACGTACGCTCGCGCACGTCGATGTATTCCAGGCGGGTTTTCTCGACAAAACCGGCCTTCAGCTCCTTGGACAGCAACTGCGTGGCCACGCCCACTGCGCGCGAGGCGTCGGTGACGTAGATCACTGCATCATTGCTGTACTTGGGCTCGATCTTCACCGCCGTGTGCGCCTTGGAGGTGGTGGCGCCACCAATCATCAGCGGCAGGTGGAAGTCCTGGCGCTGCATCTCGCGGGCCACGTGCACCATCTCATCCAGCGACGGCGTGATCAGGCCGGACAAGCCAATGATGTCGCACTTCTGTTCCTTGGCCACCTGCAGGATCTTCTCTGCCGGCACCATCACGCCCAGGTCGACGATGTCATAGCCGTTGCAACCGAGCACCACGCCGACGATGTTCTTGCCGATGTCGTGTACGTCACCTTTAACGGTGGCCATCAGGATCTTGCCCTTGGCTTCCGGCTTGTCGCCTTTTTCCAGCTCGATAAACGGAATCAAGTGGGCCACGGCCTGCTTCATCACCCGGGCGGACTTCACCACTTGGGGCAGGAACATTTTGCCGGCGCCGAACAGGTCACCGACGATGTTCATGCCGGACATCAGCGGGCCTTCGATCACTTCGATCGGGCGCGCGAACGACTGGCGCGATTCTTCGGTGTCTTCAACGATGTGCGTGGTGATGCCTTTGACCAGCGCGTGTTCCAGGCGCTTGTTGACGTCCCAGCCACGCCATTCTTCGGTCTCGGCTTCTTTGACGCTGCCGTCGCCCTTGTACTTGTCGGCGATGGCCAGCAGGGCGTCGGTGCCTTCCGGCGTGCGGTTGAGCACCACGTCTTCCACCGCATCGCGCAGCTCGGCGGGGATCTGGTCGTAGATCTCCAGCTGGCCGGCATTGACGATACCCATGCTCAGGCCATTGCGGATCGCATACAGCAAAAACACCGAGTGAATCGCCTCACGCACCGGGTTGTTGCCACGGAACGAGAACGACACGTTGGACACGCCGCCCGAGGTCAGCGCGTACGGCAGCTCGTCGCGGATGTAGGCACAGGCATTGATGAAGTCGACGGCGTAGTTGTTGTGCTCCTCGATACCGGTGGCGACCGCGAAGATGTTCGGGTCGAAAATGATGTCTTCCGGCGGGAAGCCGACTTCATTGACGAGGATGTCGTAGGAGCGTTTGCAGATTTCTTTCTTGCGCGCTTCGGTATCGGCCTGGCCGGCTTCGTCGAAGGCCATTACCACCACGGCGGCGCCATAGCGCTTGCACAGCTTGGCGTGGTGAATGAACTGCTCGACGCCTTCCTTCATGCTGATGGAGTTGACGATGCCCTTGCCCTGGATGCATTTGAGGCCGGCTTCGATCACTTCCCACTTGGAGGAGTCGATCATGATCGGTACGCGAGAGATGTCCGGCTCGCCGGCAATCAGGTTGAGGAAGGTCACCATGGCCTTCTTCGAATCCAGCATGCCCTCGTCCATGTTGATGTCGATCACCTGCGCGCCGGCTTCCACCTGCTGCAGGGCGACTTCCAGGGCTTCGGTGTAGTTGTCTTCACGGATCAGGCGGGCAAAACGTGCGGAGCCGGTGATGTTGGTGCGCTCGCCGACGTTGACGAACAACGAGCTGCGATCAATGGTGAACGGCTCCAGGCCCGACAGGCGGCACGCCTTGGGAATGTCCGGAATCGGGCGCGGTGCGTAGCCGGCCACGGCCTTGGCGATGGCTTCAATGTGGCCTGGCGTGGTACCGCAGCAACCGCCGACGATGTTGAGGAAGCCGCTCTGGGCGAACTCTTCGATGACCTTGGCGGTTTGCGACGGCAGCTCGTCGTATTCGCCGAATTCGTTGGGCAGGCCGGCGTTCGGGTGCGCGGAAACGTGGGTATTGGCCTTGTTCGACAACTCTTCCAGGTACGGACGCAGTTCACTGGCGCCCAGCGCGCAGTTGAGGCCCACGGACAGTGGCTTGGCGTGGCTGACGGAGTTCCAGAACGCTTCGGTGGTCTGGCCCGACAGGGTACGGCCGGAGGCGTCGGTGATGGTGCCGGAGATCATGATCGGCAGTTCGACGTTCAGTTCCTCGAACACGCCTTGCACGGCGAAGATCGCGGCCTTGGCGTTGAGGGTGTCGAAAATGGTTTCGATCAGGATCAGGTCGGCGCCGCCTTCGATCAGACCTTTGGTGGCTTCGGTGTAGTTTTCCACCAGCTCGTCAAAGGTCACGTTGCGGTAGCCGGGGTTGTTCACGTCCGGCGACAGCGAGCAGGTACGGCTGGTCGGGCCCAGCACGCCGGCGACAAAACGCGGCTTGGCCGGGTTTTCCAGGGTCTTGGCGTCGGCGATCTTGCGCGCCAGTCGCGCGCCTTCTACGTTTAATTCGTAGGCCAGTTCCTCCATGCCGTAATCGGCCATGGAGATGCGCGTGGCGTTGAAGGTGTTGGTTTCCAGAATGTCGGCGCCGGCGTCCAGGTAGGCCTTTTCGATGCCGCCGATCACGTCCGGACGGGTGATCACCAGCAGGTCGTTGTTGCCCTTGACGTCACTCGGCCAGTCGGCGAAGCGTTTGCCCCGGTAGTCGTTTTCCTCAAGCTTGTAGCTCTGGATCATCGTGCCCATGCCGCCGTCGAGGATCAGGATGCGTTCCTTGAGGGCTTGGTGAAGGGCTTGCAGACGAGCACTACGATCGGACATGGGACTACTCTGGTCAGGCATTTCGGAGGGCGTGAATCATAGCAAACCTGTGCCGATTTGGAGCATGCCCAGGTTTTGCATGAATATCGTTCATGTTGGGGTAGGGCCTGGCCCGGTAGACTGCTGGCACTTTTATATCGCACGCATTGAATCGGGACCGGATACATGTCACTTCGCCTCATCATCAGCGCCGTTCTGGCCTTGATAGCCAGCAGCGCTCATGCACAGGCTTTACCGCTAAACAGTCCCGCCCCGGCGATTTCTTATACCCGCGACGTCCAGCCGATCTTCACCGAAAAGTGCGTGGCCTGCCACGCCTGTTACGACTCAGCCTGCCAGCTCAACCTGGGCAGTGCCGAGGGCGCGGCGCGCGGCGCGACCAAAGTGCCGGTCTACGACGGCGAACGCAGCCAGGCCGCACCGACCACCCGGTTGTTCGCTGATGCCTTCGGCAAGCAGGCCTGGCAGCAGAAGGGCTTCTACTCGGTGCTGGACGCCCAGGGCAGCCAGGCCGCATTGATGGCGCGCATGCTGGAGTTGGGCCATAACGCGCCACTTGAACCCAATGCCAAACTGCCCGACGAGATCATGCTGGGCCTGAACCGCCAGAACATGTGCGCGATGCCCGGCGAGTTCAATGCCTACGCCGGCGCGCATCCCAAGGAAGGCATGCCGCTGGCCGTCACCGGCCTGACCGACCAGCAATACCAGACGCTGCAGCGCTGGCTGGCATCCGGCGCACCGATTGATGAGCAAGGCCTGGCGCCCAGCGCCAGGGAAGCCTTGCAGGTGCAGCAGTGGGAAAACCTGTTCAACCAGCCCGGCGCCCGCGAAAGCCTGGTTGCGCGCTGGTTGTATGAGCATTTGTTCCTGGCGCACATCTACTTCGAGAACGGCGAGCCGGGGCATTTCTTCCAATGGGTGCGCTCACGCACGCCGAGCGGCCAGCCGATTGATCTGATCGCCACCCGTCGCCCCAACGATGATCCAGGCACCCAGGTTTATTACCGCCTCTGGCCGGTGCAGGGCGTGATCGTGCACAAAACGCACATCACGTACCCGTTCAGCGCGGCGAAAATGGCCCGCATCAAGGCGCTGTTCTACGCCGGTGACTGGCAGGTCAACGCCTTGCCGGGCTATGGTCCGGGGCGCCGGGCCAACCCGTTCGAGACCTTTGAGGCGATTCCGGCCAAGGCGCGTTACCAGTTCATGCTCGATAACGCCGAATACTTCGTGCGCACCTTTATTCGCGGGCCGGTGTGCCGTGGGCAGATCGCCACGGACGTGATCCGCGATAATTTCTGGACCCTGTTCCAGGACCCGGACCACGACCTGTACATCACCGATGCGCGTTATCGCGGCCAGGCCACGCCATTGCTGGCGATGCCGGGGCAGAACGACGACGTGGGCAGCGTGCTCGGCCTGTGGCTGGCCTATCGCGACAAGCGCAATCAGTACGAGGCCTTGCGCCGTGACAGCTACGCAGACTTGCCGCCGCCGAGTTGGTCGACCCTGTGGGCGGGTAATGACAATGCCTTGTTGAGCATTTTCCGCCATTTCGACAGTGCCTCGGTGACCAAGGGCCTGATCGGCGAGGTGCCGCAAACGATGTGGTTGTTCGATTACCCGTTGCTGGAACGCACTTATTACCAGTTGGCGGTGAACTTCGATGTGTTCGGCAACGTGTCGCACCAGGCCCAGACCCGGCTGTATTTCGACCTGATCCGCAATGGCGCCGAGCAGAACTTCCTGCGTCTGATGCCGGCCGATACCCGCGATGATTTTATGGATGATTGGTACCAGAACAGCGGCAAGCTCAAGCTCTGGCTGGACTATGAAGCGATTGATGATGACAAGCCGAGCGGCTTGCACCTGGATGAAAAGGACCCGAAGCGCGATTTTGCCAAGCAGTTGCTGACGCGTTATGGCTATTTGAATGCCAGCCCGGATCCGATCAACCGCTGCACCAGTGCCTATTGCTCGCGCGACGGGATTGAGCCGGCGCTGCAGGATGCGGAGCAGGCGCTTAGTCGCCTGACGTCGAGGCCGGCGGCGGGGCTCAAGGTGATCGACCAGTTGCCGGAAGCGACCATGCTGCGCGTTGAAACGGCCAGCGGCAAACGCGTGGTTTACAGCATGCTGCGCAACCGGGCGCACAGCAATGTGGCGTTTTTATTGGGCGAGGCTTACCGCTATCAGCCGGGGCTGGATACCCTGACCATCTACCCCGGCGTGATCAGCAGCTACCCGAACTTCATGTTCAATATTCCGGCGCAGGAAGTGCCCGAGTTTGTGGCGGCGATGGAGAATGCCAAGGACGCCAAGCGCTTCGAGACGATCGTTGATCGCTGGGGCGTGCGCCGCAGTCATCCGCTGTTCTGGGAGTATTTCCACGACTTGTCGCAGTACATCCGCGAAACCACGCCGGTGGAAGAAGGCGTGCTCGACCTGAACCGCTACGAGAATCTTTGATCGACCTTTGACCGTCCGCCATGGTCCCAACTTCATCTAGATGAGTTGGGAAGGGCGGCAAACAATGTTGATCTCGGTACAGGCGTTGCGCGCGCTGGCGGCCTGGACGGTGGTAGGGCACCACTTCATGCAGATTTTCTTCGGGTTCAAGGCGGACACGGCCTTGGGCAGGTTATTTGTCGAAAAGGGCGCCGCGGGCGTGGACGTGTTTTTTGTCATCAGCGGCCTGGTGATTTTCCTGTCGACCCAGGACAAGGACCTGCCGCCGTGGCGCTTCCTGTTGTACCGTCTGCTGCGCATCGTGCCGGCCTACTGGTTCTACACGCTGCTGATGGCGTTACTGGTGGTGGTCGCCCGGCCAATGCTGCCGGACCAAAGCGTCGATGCCGCCCATGTGTTGATGTCGCTGTTGTTTATTCCTTCGCAAAACCCCGGTGGTTATGGCGTTTACCCAACCCTTAACGTCGGTTGGACGCTGAACTACGAGATGCTTTTTTACCTGCTGTTTGCCTGGGCCTTGCTGTTTCGTCGGCAATGGCGACTGCTGGTGGTGGCGGCGTTGCTGTTTGCGGTCTGCGAGGCCTGGACCTCGTTTGGCTGGATCAGTGAGTTCTATCGCTCGGACATTGTCGTCGAGTTTCTGATGGGCATCGGCATCGGCATGCTCTACCGCAAGGGCTGGATTCGCCCGGGGTTATGGCTGCCGCTGCTGGGAATCGCCGCAGCGCTGCTGGCGATCTATCATTGGCCGGCTTCGCCCCGCGCCTTGACTTGGGGCCTGCCGAGCGCGGTATTGGTGGTGGCGTGCGTGGCGCTTGAGCGATTCTTCGTCAACTATCGTCTGCTCAAAGTGCTCGGGGACTGCTCCTATTCGGTGTATTTGCTGCACGTGTTAGTGCTTTCGGCCGGTGGCTATCTGGCCCAGCGTTACGGCCTGAACCCTTATGCCGTGCTGGCCGTGTGCGTGGTGATCATCGGCCTGAGCGCCATGGGCAGCTACCGATGGCTGGAGCAGGGCAGTTATCGCGTGCTCAAAGGCTGGTTTGATGGCGACGAACGGTCGAGTTTATCCCGACAAAAACACTAGGACTTTGTACCTCTGTAATGATTTGGCGTAAACTGCCCGCAAGCCTGTGAGGAGTTTCCATGACTGCCATAACCATTACCGACGCCGCCCACGATTACCTGGCCGACCTGCTGTCCAAGCAGAACACCCCAGGTATCGGCATCCGCGTCTTTATCACCCAGCCCGGCACCCAATACGCCGAGACTTGCATCGCCTACTGCAAGCCCGGAGAAGAGAAACCTGAAGACACCGCCCTGGGGCTGAAAAGCTTCACCGCCTATATCGACAACTTCAGCGAAGCCTTCCTCGACGACGCCGTGGTCGACTACGCCACCGACCGCATGGGCGGCCAGTTGACCATCAAGGCGCCCAACGCCAAGGTGCCGAATGTCAACGCTGACAGCCCGGTCAACGAGCGCATCAACTACTACCTGCAAACCGAGATCAACCCGGGGCTGGCCAGCCACGGCGGTCAGGTCAGCCTGATTGATGTGGTCGAAGACGGCATCGCTGTCCTCAAGTTCGGCGGCGGTTGCCAGGGCTGCGGCCAGGCAGACGTGACCCTGCGTGAAGGCATCGAGCGCACCTTGCTCGAGCGCATCCCCGAGCTCAAGGGCGTACGTGATGTGACCGACCACACGCAGAAAGAAAACGCCTACTACTGAGTAAGGTGTTCGCTGCGAACAAAAAAACGGCGCCCCGTGAGCGCCGTTTTTTTATGCTTAAAATTCAGTATCTTGCGCAATCTACTTAACAAAGTAGATCAACTGTGGGAGCTGGCTTGCCTGCGATGACGGCAGATCAGTCGACATGTCCGGTTACTGATACACCGCTATCGCAGGCAAGCCAGCTCCCACCCTTCAGGGGCGATAGAGGTGCGCGTGGCCTGCACGGTACAGCGAGGATTCACTGAAGCTGTCATTCGCCAGCACCCGCCCAACCACAATCAATGCCGTGCGCCGGAAACCCTTCGCGGCGACTTTCTCGGCAATATCACTCAGCGTACCCACCACCCAATCCTGATCCGGCCACGTCGCCCGGTGCACCACGGCAATCGGGCAATCCGCGCCATAGTGCGGCAACAGCTCGGCGACGATCTTCTCCAGGTGATTAACGCCCAGGTGAATCGCCATGGTCGTGCCGTGGCGCGCCAGGCTGTCGAAATCCTCACCGGGCGGCATGCGGGTTTTGTCGGCGTAACGGGTCAAGATCACACTCTGGGCGATGTCCGGCAGGGTCAGCTCGGTCTCCAGCAGCGCAGCGCAGGCCGCCACCGCCGTGACCCCTGGAATGATCTGGAAGGGAATGCCCGCCTCACGTAAATGGCGGATCTGCTCGCCAATCGCCCCGTACAGGCTGGGGTCGCCGGAGTGCACGCGCGCCACATCCTGGCCCTTGGCATGGGCAGCCTTGATCAAGTCGATGATCTGTTCCAGGTGCAGTTCGGCGCTGTTGACCACCTGTTCCGCCTGATGACCGTCCAACACCGCCGCTGGCACCAATGAGCCGGCATAGATGATCACCGGGCAACTGCGGATCAACCGTTGGCCTTTGACGGTAATCAATTCCGGGTCGCCGGGGCCTGCGCCGATGAAGTAGACGGTCATGGAAATTCCTGTTGAAAAACGGGCGAGCATGAAGATTGCTCATGATCGAGAAGGGCGATTATCGGGTTTTTAGCCGGCGCAGGCCAATGCAAAGGTGGCCTGGGCGACTTTTTTGCGCGTGATCAGCAGGCGGGCGGGGCGGTGGGAGAGCTGTTCAGCCAAGGCCAGGGCGGCACTTTCGGCGATGCCGTAACAGCCGGTATGGGCAAACGCGACCGCAGATCTATGACTGAGGCGCGGTTCAAACACCGCCAATTGCGTTGCGCTGAAACACTGCAACGGCAGGTTCAATACTTGCGCCAGGGCAAGCAGCCCCGGTTCATCGCGCTTGCGGTCGATACTGGCCAGCGCGGTGATGCGCTGGCGCTCGATACCGCCCTCGGCAAGGGCGGCGTCAAACAGGCCGAGCAGGGTGTGAACATCACACCCGCGCTGGCAACCCAGCCCGACCACCAGCGTCATGCCGAGTATTGATCGTCGCGATTGCGGCGAAACAGCCAGGCGCTGATCAGGCCCAGTGCCAGCCAGAAGGCGACGTTGGTCAGTTGCGAGGCAATCTTGAACTGGGCTTCCAACGCTTCTGGAGCCAGCATCGAATGCACTTCAGGTTGCGGCGCGCCGATCACATGCGGCACGGCCAGGATCGCCACGCCCAGCACTTTGAGCAGCCAGTTGCGACCAAACACCAGCAGCGCGATACCCGCCGCCGTGGACGCCGCAGTACCGATCCACCAGATCTGCCGCTGCGCCAGGTCGGCGGCAGCGGTGCCCGGCAACTCCGGCGGCAGGCCCAGGGTCGGTGCCAGTACAAACGTCGCGTAACCGGCCAAGCCCCACAGCAGCCCTTGAGCGGTGCGGGTTGGCGCGCGCAACGTGTAAAGGCCGGCCAGCATCAATGCGAAACCAACCGCAACCACCAAGTTACCGCCAGTGGTGGACAGCACGCGCTGCCAGCCGTTTTCCGGTTCCCAGGCTTCGGCGTCGTGGGTGTGAGCGGCGGCGCCTTCAGCGTGTACATGGGGCACCACTTCGGCAGCGGCAGGGGCGTTTTCAAAGGTTTCCGCCTGCAGAATCAGCGGGGCGACCCAGAAGCTTTGCAGCAGGGTCAGCAGCAGGGCGGCGAGCAAGCCGGTGAAGCCTGCGGTTTGGGCGATACGCTTGATCATGTCGGCAGGTCTCAGTGGCACGGGAACGCGGCGCTGTGGCGGGTATCGTGGGCAGCGTTGTGCACCGCCTCGATATGCGAGAAACCGGCGAAATACACCAGGCACGCGCCGAGGATCGACGCACCGATGGCGGCGGTCAGGCGTTGGCTCAGGGTGGCGGTGCTACTGGCGGAGTGCGAGGTGCTGCTGATGATCGACATGGGCGCGTCCCTTCGGGTTTCGGGGTGAAACGAGCGCATGAAAACCCTGCGAGCCGGGCACGCAGGGTTCTGAACAGCGCCCGCCCACCGCGGGTTTGTTATCTGAATTTTTCGGGCCGGTCTCCGGGCTTGCGAGGGACGCTGGGTCTAAAAAGCATCGCCTTCCCATGCCGTACAGGCACAGTGGTTATGACGCTTCGCTCGCTTACCGTTGCGGGGGCAGCACCGGACTTCTTATGTGCAGGCATAAGTCACCGGTTTCCCGTTTCACCCTGTGAAGGGCACCCGAAACAAGGTGTGTAGGAGAGCATGTGGGTGGGAGGGGAGTCAAATGGGATGTCTGGTGTACATATCCGTTGCTGCGGTAACGGCGGCTGGCGGTTCTACTCTTACAGCGGGTCACTTTTGGCAAACGCCCGGAATGCCGGCCCAGCCAAAAGTAACCAAAAGGTCTGTGCCCCACCACTCGGTGCCTCGCCTGCGTTCGGCCAGCGTGGTTGACGGGGCTTGTCAGATCAAAAGCAGAGCAACACATGATCCATCTGATCAACTGAGATCCAAATGTGGGAGCGGGCTTGCCCGCGAATGCGGTGGTTCAGTGACACATAAGCTGACTGACCCACCGCCTTCGCGAGCAAGCCCGCTCCCACAATTTGACCGAGTTCAGCCTCCACCACCGCACTGCTTTGCTTTTCTGTGGGAGCTGGCTTGCCTGCGATGCAGGCACCTCGGTGTGTCAGGCATAACCAGTTGATGCCATCGCAGGCAAGCCAGCTCCCACATTTGATTGAGTTCAGGTTCCAGAATCAGGTCGGCTGTCAGGCCGCCTCGGTTTTGCTTCTACCACTCAGGTCGGCTACTAGGCCGCCGTGCTTTTGATCTTGATCTTGATCTTAGGCGCCCCGTTAAACCACGCTGGCCTCACGCAGGTTTTGGAGCGTGGGTAAACCGGCAGGACGCCGGTTTAGCCGTGTTGGGCCATGGATGGCCCGTCGCGGCGGCCCACGCTCCAAAGCCTGCGTGAGGGCACACCGAGCCTAAGCGAGGTGCCGAGTGGTGGGGCAAGAGCCTTTTGGTTACTTTTGGGCTCTTTTCAAAAGTGACCCGCTGTAAGAGCGGAACCCATAGCCGCCCTCACCGCAGCAACGGATATGCACACCACCCAACCATCCACCCAGCCATCCACCCAACCCCATCATTGACCATCCCCCACGCACTGCGTAGCCTTGGCACCCTCGAGGTTCTTCGGCCCACGCCGAAGCTAAGAAGGGAACGCGGTCCAAGCCGCGGCTGCCCCCGCAACTGTAAAGGGTTCAACTGACTGCCACGCCACTGCCCTTAACCAAGGCGGGAAGGCGCAGCCAGCGCCGGTCGCAAGACCCGCAAGCCCCAAGCCAGGAGACCTGCCTCGTAACCGATTTTCTACTTCAACCGGGCGGGGTGATCCGGTGACGAAATCCGCTCCTGCGCGCCGCCGCAGGGCCTATCGTCCCGTATGCCCGCCCCAAAGGGCATCCGATGAAAACACTGGCCAAACTCCCCGTCACTATCGTTACCGGCTTTCTCGGCTCGGGCAAAACCACCTTGCTGCGCCACATGCTCGACAACGCCCAGGGCCGTCGCATCGCCGTGATCGTCAACGAGTTCGGCGAGTTGGGCATCGACGGTGAAATCCTCAAACAGTGCTCCATCGGTTGCACCGAAGAAGAAGCCAACGGCCGCGTCTACGAACTGGCCAACGGCTGCCTGTGCTGCACCGTGCAGGAAGAGTTCTTCCCGGTCATGCGCGAACTGGTCGCCCGTCGCGGCGACCTCGACCACATCCTCATCGAAACCTCAGGCCTGGCCCTGCCAAAACCGCTGGTGCAGGCCTTCCAGTGGCCGGAAATCCGCAGCGCCTGCACGGTTGACGCGGTGATCACCGTGGTCGACAGCCCGGCCGTGGCCGCCGGTACCTTCGCCGCGTTCCCGGACCAGGTCGACGCCCAGCGCAAACTCGACCCGAACCTGGACCACGAGTCGCCACTGCACGAGCTGTTCGCCGACCAACTGGCCAGCGCCGACCTGGTGATCCTCAACAAGTCCGACCTGATCAGCCCTGAAGACCTGGCCCGCGTGCGCCTGGAAGTCGCCGAAGAGCTGCCGCCCGCGGTGAAAATCGTCGAAGCCAGCAGCGGTCGCCTGCCACTGGACGTGCTGATTGGCCTGGGCGCCGGCTCCGAAGAGCACATCGACGGCCGCCACAGTCACCACGATCATCACCACGACGGTGAAGACGACCACGATCACGACGCCTTCGACTCCATCTCCATCGACCTGCCGCAAGCCGACGAAGCGCTGCTGCTCGACGCCCTGACCCAGCTGGTGGTGCAACACGGCATCCTGCGCGTCAAAGGTTTTGCGGCAATCCCGAACAAGCCGATGCGCCTGTTGATTCAGGGCGTGGGCACGCGTTTTGACAAACACTTCGACCGCGCTTGGGGCGCCGACGAAGCGCGCATCACGCGCCTGGTGCTGATCGGCCAGGAACTGGATGCGGCGGGCCTCGAAGCGCAACTGCGCGCCGCCCTCAGCGTTTAACCCATGCACCTGCTCAGGACCCAGCCCGGTGGTTTCGTCTCGGACGACAATATTGCCGACTTAGGCCAAACCCCCGCTGAACTGGTGATCCTGTGCAGCGGCGATTCCAGCCTGGCGCTGCTGGCCGAAGCGGCTCAGCAGTTGCCCGACGACTACCCCAGCGTTCGCCTGGCCAACCCGATGCAGGTGCAAAACCATGCCTCGGTCGACCTGTACGTCGATGAGGTGCTGCGTCACGCCAAGGTCATCCTGATTTCGCTGCACGGCGGCATCGGTTATTGGCGCTACGGCATTGAACGCCTGGTGGAGCTGGCCGAGCGCGGCGTGCAGCTGATCCTGGTGCCGGGTGATGATCGCCCAGACCCGGAACTCAGCGGCTTGAGCACCGTAGGCGCTGAAGCGCGCGATCGCCTCTGGCACTTCCTGCGCCAGGGCGGCCTGGGCAATGCGCTGGATTTCTATCGCTGCCTGGCGAGCAGCTACCTGGGCCGCGACTACACCTGGACCGAGCCGCAAACCCTGCCGCGCACCGCGATTTATCACCCGCACAAAGCCAACGCTCGCCTCAATGATTGGCTGGCGGACTGGCAGGCCGATTTTCCGGTGGCGGCGGTGCTGTTCTACCGCTCGCATTTGCAGGCGGCCAACACCGGTTTTATCGACGTGTTCTGCCAGCGTTTGCAGGCGGCGGGCCTCAACCCGTTGCCGATGGCGGTGGCCAGTTTGAAAGAGCCCGGCTGCCTTAAAGTGGTCGAGGACTTGCTGGATGAAGTGCAGGCGGCGGTGATTCTGAACACCACCGGCTTTGCCCAATCCAGCCCCGAAGCGCCGCACCTGCGCCCGTTTCGTCGCAATGTTCCGGTGATCCAGGCGATTTGCGCGCAGGACAACCAGCCCGGCTGGGAGGCCAGCGAACAAGGCCTCGGCCCGCGCGACCTGGCCATGCACATCGCTTTGCCGGAGCTGGACGGGCGCATCATCAGCCGGCCGATCAGCTTCAAGGACCTGGCCTGGCGCAGCGAGCGCAGCCAGTCCGACGTGGTGTGCTACCGCGCCGCGCCCGAGCGCATGGATTTTGTCGCCGAACTGGCGCGGCGCTGGGTTGAACTGGCGCGGGTGCCGAATGCGCAAAAGCGTATCGCGCTGATCCTCGCCAACTACCCGACCCGCGACGGCCGCATCGGCAATGGCGTGGGGCTGGACACGCCGGCAGCAGCGCTGAACATCCTGCGCGCGCTGCACGCCGAAGGTTACCCGGTGCCGAGTGAGTTGCCCGCCAGCGGCACCGCGCTGATCCATGAACTGCTCGGCGGCGTCACCAATGACCTCGACAGCCTCGACCTGCGCCCGTGCCATCAAAGCCTGGGCCTGGACGACTACGAGGCAATGTTCAAGCGCTTGCCCGAGGCCAATCGCCAAGCGGTCATGGAGCGCTGGGGCACGCCGCACAACGACCCGATGTGCCGCGACGGGCGCATGATGATCGCCGGCCTGCGCCTGGGTCAGACCTTCGTCGGCATCCAGCCCGCGCGCGGCTATCAGGTCGACCACAGCGCGGTGTACCACGACCCGGACCTGGTGCCGCCGCACGGCTACCTGGCGTTTTACTTCTGGTTGCGCCACACCTACGGCGCCCACGGCGTGATCCACGTCGGCAAGCACGGCAACCTCGAATGGCTGCCGGGCAAAGGTGTGGGGCTGTCGGAAAATTGCTGGCCCGATGCGCTGCTGGGGCCGCTGCCGAACATCTACCCGTTTATCGTCAACGACCCGGGCGAGGGCGCCCAGGCCAAGCGCCGCACCCAGGCGGTGATCATCGACCACCTGATGCCGCCGCTGACCCGCGCCGAAACCTACGGCCCGTTGCGCAACCTTGAGCTGTTGGCGGACGAGTACTACGAGGCGCAATTGCTCGACCCGCGCCGCGCCCTCGAGCTGCAAAAAGACATCCTCAAGCTGGTGCGCGAAACCCGTATCGACCAGGAACTTGAGCTGGATAACGACGCCGACGCGGCGGTCTGGCTGCCGCGCCTGGACACCTACCTGTGCGACTTGAAGGAGTCGCAGATCCGCGACGGCCTGCATATCTTTGGCGAGTCGCCCGACGGCCGCTTGCGCATCGACACCTTGTTGGCCCTGCTGCGCATCCCGCGCGGCGATGGCCGTGGCCCGCAATCGAGTTTGCTGCGCGTGTTGGCCAAGGCCTTCGAGCTGGATTTTGACCCGCTCGATTGCGCCCTGGCCGAGCCCTGGACCGGGCGCCGACCCGAGGTCTTGCAAAAGATCGATCAGCAGCTGTGGCGCACCGCCGGTGATACCCGCGAGCGCCTGGAGTTGTACGCCGCGCGTTTGATCGAGCAAGCACTGGAAGGGCCGCTTGAGCAGCTTGAAGAGCCCGGCTGGGACGACGTGAAGTCGGTCATCGAGAGCCTGCGCATCGTCGTCGCGCCACGCCTGGATGCCTGCGGGCCGGCGGAAATGTGCGGCTTGCTGGATGCCTTGAGCGGTCGCTTCGTACCGGCCGGCTCCAGCGGCGCGCCGAGCCGTGGACGGCTGGACGTGCTGCCCACCGGGCGCAATTTCTTCAGCGTGGATGTGCGCAACCTGCCCACCACCACGGCCTGGCGCATCGGCTTCCAGTCCGCCAACCTGATCCTTGAACGGCACCTGCAGGACCACGGCGATCATCTGCGCCAACTCGGCCTGTCGGTATGGGGCACCGCGACCATGCGCACCGGCGGCGACGATATCGCCCAGGCCATGGCGCTGATGGGCGTGCGCCCGGTCTGGGCCACGGGCAGCCAGCGCGTGGATGACTTTGAAATCCTGCCGATCAGCCTGCTGGACCGTCCGCGCGTTGACGTAACGCTGCGCGTGTCCGGGTTCTTCCGTGATGCCTTCGCCAACCTGATCCGCCTGTTCGACGCCGCGGTGCAGGCGGTGGCGGCGCTGGATGAACCGGATGACATGAACCCACTGGCGGCCAAGGTGCGCAGCGAACGTGAGGCACTGCTCAGCGCCGGCCTGGATGAGAGCGCTGCTGCAAAACAAGCCGGCTGGCGCATCTTCGGCGCCAAACCGGGGGCTTATGGCGCTGGCGTCCAAGGCGCGATTGACGCGCGGCTGTGGCAGAGCCGCGAGGATTTGGCCGAGGTCTACTTGAACTGGGGCGGCTACGCCTACGGTGGTGCCGATGAAGGCACCGCCGCCCGCGAACAGTTCGCCCAGCGCCTGAGTCAGGTGCAGGCGGTCCTGCAAAATCAGGACAACCGCGAGCACGACCTGCTCGATTCCAACGACTACTACCAATTCCAGGGCGGTATGCTCGCCGCCGTGGAAACCCTGAGCGGCGACAAGGCCGCCAGTTACCATGGCGACCACAGCCAGCCGGACTTGCCGAAGATCCGCACCTTGAAGGAAGAGCTGAACCGGGTGATCCGTGCCCGCGCCGCCAACCCCAAGTGGATCGAAGGCGTGAAGCGCCATGGCTATAAAGGTGCGTTCGAAATGGCCGCGACGGTGGACAACCTGTTCGCGTTTGATGCCACCACGGCGCTGATCGATGACCACCAATACGCGTTGCTTGCCGACGCTTACCTGCTTGACGCTGACACCCGAGCCTTCGTGCAGCAGCACAACCCTGACGCGTTGCGCGACATGACCGAACGCATGCTCGAAGCCCAGCAACGCGGCCTGTGGCAAGAGCCCGGCGCATACCGCGAGGCGTTGGAAAACCTGTTGCTGGATATAGAAGAAGACAGCTAGCGTACGAGCCCCACTGTCGTGGCGAGCAGAATTGTTGTGGCAAGCAAACGTGTGGCAAGCGGGTTGGTTGTGGCGAGCGGGCTTGCCCCGCGTTGGGTCGCGAAGCGGCCCCAAAACCGCACACCCGGTTCTTTCAGGAAAACCGCGTTGTTTGTATTAGGGCTGCTTCGCAGCCCAACGCGGGGCAAGCCCGCTCGCCACAACAAGCCCGCTCGCCACAGTAAGCCCGTTCGCCACAACGAGCGGTAGACACGACCAGCCCGGCCACCTCAGGGGATTGCCTGTGCCGCAGAATTTAACGAGAACATGCATGACCGACATTCCACATTTCCCGCTGTCCGCCGTGGTCGGCGCCGATGAGCTGAAACTGGCGCTGTGCCTCACCGCCATCGACCCGAAAATCGGCGGCGTGCTGATCGAAGGCCCGCGCGGCATGGCCAAGTCGACCCTGGCGCGTGGTCTGGCGGACCTGCTCGCCAGCGGCCAGTTCGTCACCCTGCCGTTGGGCGCCACCGAAGAACGCCTGGTCGGCACGCTGGACCTGGACGCCGCATTGGGCGAAGGCCGCGCGCAGTTTTCCCCAGGCGTGCTGGCCAAGGCCGATGGCGGCGTGCTGTACGTCGATGAAGTCAATTTGCTCGCCGATCACCTGGTGGACCTGCTGCTGGACGTCGCCGCCAGCGGCACCAACCTGATCGAGCGCGATGGCATCTCGCATCGCCATTCAGCGCGCTTCGTGCTGATCGGCACCATGAACCCGGAGGAGGGCGAGTTGCGCCCGCAACTGCTCGACCGTTTCGGCTTCAACGTGGCCTTGAGCGGGCAAACCCTGCCCGCCGAGCGTGGGCAAATCATTCGTCGGCGCCTGGATTTCGACAGCGACCCCGCCGCATTCTGCGCCCAGTGGGCCGAGCAGCAAGGCGCCTTGCGTGAACGCTGCACCCAGGCGCGGGCGCGGCTCGACAGCATCGAGCTGGATGACCAGGCCCTCGCGCAGATCACCGAGCGCTGTTTCGCCGCCGGTGTCGATGGCTTGCGCGCGGACCTGGTGTGGTTGCGCGGCGCACGCGCCCATGCCGCCTGGCGTGGCGCCACCGCCATCGCCGAGCAAGACATCGAAGCTGTGGCCGAATTTGCCTTGCGCCATCGGCGGCAAGAGCAATCCCCACCGGCGAGCCCGCCCAATCAAGGCCAGGCGCCCAAACCTTCCGATTCTTCACCCGGCCAGGGCCAGTGGGGCGACATGCCCGCGCCAGCCTTGCCCACGGGCGCACGCCGGGAAGTACCTGCCTGGCCAAAAAAGCCTTAGGCATTCGCCCTCGTCCTGACGCGGGGGCGGATGCCCGGCCCAAGGCGGGGCGACTGGAAAAAGGCAGGCACGGCAAGGCGCGCAGTGCAAAACACGGCACGATTAACTGGCCGGGCACCTTGCTCGGCGGGCGGCCGCACGGCCGTGAGGATCTGCGCTACCACCTGCGCACCCGCGCGGCCCACGAGTTGTGGCTGGTGATCGTCGATGCCTCGGCCTCCACGCGGCGCCATGGTGCTTTGAGCGACGCCAAAGGCCTGCTCGCGCAGCTGTTCGACGATGCGTACCGCCAACGCGCGCGCATGGCGTTACTCACGGCCAGCGGCCAGTCGCCCACCTGGCAAGTGCAGGGCTTGAAGGCCGCCAAAGGCTTGACCGGATGGCTGGCGCAACTCGGCGCCGGCGGCGGCACGCCGTTGCTGGCGGCGTTGTCTGAAGCGGGGCAGTGGCTGCAGGCGCGACGCCAGCGTTACCCCGCCGAGCGACAGCGTCTGCTGGTGATCACCGATGGCCGGCTCAAGGATATTGCCGGTTTGCCAGCGCTCGATTGCCCGGGGCTGCTGGTGGATATCGAGCGCGGTCCGATCACACTCGGGCGAGCAGCACAGCTGGCGCTGGCGCTGCACCTGGACTATCGGCACATCGACAGTCTGTAGCGTTAATAAACTGAACTCTGCGCGATGTGCGCTTGTCCCCGCTTCCCATGTCACCCCCCGCCTGCCAAATCCCTTAATTTTCCAAGCCTGCCGGAAGCCTCTTCAGGCTTGCGGCTGCGCCTGCTTTTTACAGGCGCCCAGCACACCCGATCCTAACGGCAGCTGAAAACGGACTTTCTCCTTCACCGTGACTTATCAGGCAGGTTACCCCCATGCAGTTCAGCGAATTATTGGCAGCGATTTCCACCCACGCGATCCGTCTGCAACTGGAAGAAGGCGACCTGATCATCCTGGGCGACGACGAAGCGCTGGATGATGCGCTGTGGGATCAACTGATCGCGCACAAGCCGCGCTTGCTGGAGTGGGTGGCCGAGCAGGGCGGCGACTGGCTGAGCCCGGCCTACCGCATTACCCCGGACATGCTGCCGCTGGTCAGCCTCGACCAGCCGGCCATCGACCGTATCGTCGCGGCCATCCCCGGCGGCGCGGCGAATGTGCAGGACATCTACCCGTTGGCGCCGCTGCAGGAAGGCATGCTTTACCATCACCTTTCGGCGCAGCAGGGCGACCCTTACGTGCTGCACGCGCAGTTTGTGTTCGACAGCCGCGCACGCCTGGACGCCTTTGCGCAAGCGTTGCAATGGGTCATTGACCGTCACGATATCCTGCGCACCTCCATGGCGTGGGAGCGCCTCGACGAGCCGCTGCAAGTGGTATGGCGCAAGGCAAACCTGGTCTGCGAACAAGCGCACTTCAA
This sequence comes from Pseudomonas sp. HT11, assembly GCF_044875395.1. Lineage (NCBI taxonomy): Bacteria > Pseudomonadati > Pseudomonadota > Gammaproteobacteria > Pseudomonadales > Pseudomonadaceae > Pseudomonas > Pseudomonas sp. HT11. Next base: position 2,598,673 of record NZ_CP173217.1, read on the forward strand.
GGGCGGCGACGCCCTGGCCCAGTTGCTCGCGCGCTATGACGCACGCACCTACCGCATGGACCTTGGCCAGGCGCCGCTGTTGCGCCTGGTGTTTGCCGACGACCCGGCCAACAGTCGGGTGGTGGCGATGCTGCTGTTCCACCACACCATCCTCGACCACACCGCCCTTGATGTGGTGCGCCATGAAATCCAGTTGTACCTGTCCGGCGAGCAAGCCCAGGCGGGTGCGCCGGTCGCGTTTCGCGGCTACATCGCCCAGGTGCGCCACGGCGTCAGCGAGCAGGCGCACGAGGCGTTCTTCCGCGACATGCTGGCCGATATCGATGAGCCGACCTTGCCCTTCGGCTTGCAGGATGTGCAAGGCGACGGGCAGGGCATCGACGAGGCACGCATCGCCGTGGACAGCGCCCTCAGCCGGCGCCTGCGCAGCCTGGCGCGACCATTGGGCGTGAGCGTGGCGAGCATGATGCACCTGGCATTGGCGCGTGTATTGGGCGTGGTGTCCGGTCGTGACGCGGTGGTGTTCGGCACGGTAATGCTTGGCCGTATGGGCGCAGGCGAGGGCGGTGAACGGGCCCTGGGCATGTTCATCAATACCTTGCCGTTACGCGTGGATGTGGGCGAGCAGGGCGTGCGCGCCGGGGTCAAGGCCACCCATGCGCGTCTGACGGCTTTGCTCAACCACGAACATGCGTCCCTGGCCCTGGCTCAGCGTTGCAGTGGTGTGGCGGCGCCGACGCCGCTGTTCAGCGCCATGCTCAATTACCGTCACAGCGCCGCTACCGATATGGCCGCTGTCATCGACGTGGCCGAAGGCATCCAGGTGCTCGGCGCCGAGGAGCGCACCAATTACCCGCTGACCGTCAACGTGGATGACCTGGGCGAAGATTTTGCACTGACGGTGATGGTCGATGCCGCCATCGGCGCACAACGTGTCGCGGCTTACCTGCATACCGCGCTGCACAGCCTGGCCGATGCGTTGGAGCAGCGACCGGATCAGCCGCTCAGCGGCCTGAACATCCTGCCTGACACCGAGCGCCACCACCTGCTGCACCGCCTCAATCAAAGCCCCGCGCACTACGCCGACACCGCCCTGATCCATCAGCAAGTCGAAACCCATGCCGCCGCCCGGCCCGAAGCCATCGCCGTGCGCTTCGACACGCAGCGCCTGACCTACCGCCAACTCAATGAACGCGCCAACCAAGTCGCGCACCGTCTGCTTGCGCAGGGTGTGCGCCCTGATAACCGCGTGGCGATCTGCGTTGAACGTGGCCCCGAGATGATCATCGGTCTGTTGGGCATCCTCAAGGCCGGCGCCGGTTATGTGCCGATTGACCCGGCTTACCCGCTGGAACGCATCGCCTACACCCTGGCTGACAGCGAACCGCTGGCCGTGCTGGTGCAAGCCAACACCCGCCACCTAGTGGGCGAGCTGGCGCAGATCGACCTCAACAGCCTGCGTGGTGAGTCCATCGTCAACCCGCGCATCGCTCTCAGCCCGGCGAGCCTGGCCTACGTGATTTACACCTCAGGCTCCACCGGCCTGCCCAAAGGCGTGATGATCGAACATCGCCAGGTCGCACGGCTGTTCACCGCCACTGACCACTGGTTTGGTTTCAACCGCAATGATGTATGGGCGCTGTTCCATTCCTTTGCGTTCGACTTCTCGGTGTGGGAAATCTGGGGCGCGCTGATGCACGGCGGCCAATTGCTGATTGTGCCGCAATTGGTCAGCCGTTCGCCGGATGAGTGCTACGCGCTGATCTGCGACGCGGGCGTGAGCATTCTCAACCAGACGCCCAGCGCGTTCCGCCAGTTGATTGCGGCCCAAAGCGCCCAGTCGCACTCCTTGCGTCAGGTCATTTTCGGCGGCGAAGCCCTTGAGCCGGGCATGCTCAAGCCGTGGTACGCCCGCGCCATCAACGCCGGTACGCAACTGGTCAATATGTACGGCATCACCGAAACCACCGTGCACGTGACCTATCGCGCGCTGGAGGCCGCGGACGCGCAGTTGGTCGGCGTCAGCCCGATTGGCGTGCGCATTCCCGACCTGCAGCTGTACGTGCTGGATGAGCGTCGCGAGCCGTTGCCGTTTGGCGTGGTCGGCGAGCTGTACGTCGGCGGCGCCGGGGTGGCGCGGGGTTACCTCAACCGTGACGCGCTGAATGCCGAGCGTTTCCTGGCCGACCCGGCCACCGGCCTGCGCATGTACAAGACCGGTGACCTCGGCCGCCTGCTGGCCGACGGCAGTGTCGAGTACCTGGGCCGCAACGACGACCAGGTGAAGATCCGTGGTTTCCGTATCGAGCTGGGCGAAATCCAGGCGCGCCTGGCCACCGCCGACGGCGTGCGTGATGCGGTGGTGATTGCCCGTGAAGACGCACCGGGCGACAAACGCCTGGTGGCCTACGTGATCGCCGAGCGTGAACTGGGTGCTGCCCAGCTGCGTGATCACCTGCTGCTCAGCCTGGCCGAGTACATGGTGCCCAGCGCCTTCGTGCTGCTGGATCACTTCCCGCTGACCACCAACGGCAAACTTGACCGCAAGGCCTTGCCCGCACCGGACGCCGACGCGCTGGCGCGGCGTGACTATGCCGCCCCGCAAGGCGCGGTTGAAGTCGCCATCGCCAGTATCTGGCAGCAGTTGTTGAAGCTCGACAAGGTTGGCCGCGACGATAATTTCTTTGAACTCGGCGGCCACTCGCTGCTGGCGGTCAAGCTGATCGAACGCATGCGCCAGGTGGACTTGAGCTGTGATGTGCGCGTGCTGTTCGGCCAACCCACGTTGGCCGCACTGGCCGCAGCAGTGGGCGGGCAGCGGGAAGTGCAGGTGCCGGCCAACCTGATCGTCGACCCCTGCGCGCGCATCACGCCGGACATGCTGCCTCTGGTGGCCCTGGACCAGGCCGCTATCGACCACATCCTCGAAAGCGTGCCTGGCGGCATTGCCAACGTGCAGGACATCTACGGTCTGGCGCCGTTGCAGGCCGGTATTCTTTACCACCACCTGGCAACCACCGAGGGCGATCCCTACGTGTTGCAGGTGCAGTTGCGCTTTGCCGACCAGGCGGCGGTGGATGCGTTTATCCAGGCGCTGCACAGCGTAATTGAGCGCAACGACATCCTGCGCACCGGGATTGTCTGGGAAGGTCTGGATGAACCGGTGCAGGTGGTGCTGCGCCAGGCGCCCTTGGCGGTTGAGCGCATTGACGCGCACGGCCTTGATGCACTCGCGCAACTGCAGCAACGCTTCGATCCACGCCATTATCGCCTCGACCTGTCGCGCGCCTCACTGATGCACTTTGGCTACGCCGAGCAGCAGGGCGGTTACGTCGGCATTCTGCTGCTGCACCACATCCTGCTCGACCACACAGCCTTGCAAGTGCTGGTCGAAGAAATGAGTGCCAGCCTTGCCGGCACCAGCGCGCAGCTGGCGGACGCGGTGCAGTACCGCAACTACGTGGCCCAGGCGCGCTTGGGCGTGACGCAGGCGCAACACGAAGCCTTCTTCAGCGACATGCTGGGCGATATCGACGAGCCGACGCTCGCGTTCGGTTTGCAGGATGTGAATGGCGATGGCAGCGGCATCGTCGACGCACACCTGCCACTGGAGCTGGCACTCAGTCACGGCCTGCGCGAACAGGCGCGGCAACTGGGCGTGAGCACCGCCAGCCTGGTGCACCTGGCCTGGGCCCAGGTGTTGGCCCAAGTCTCCGGCCAGCAGGACGTGGTGTTCGGTACCGTGTTGCTGGGCCGTATGCAGGGCGGCGAGGGCGCCGACCGTGCGCTGGGGATGTTCATCAATACCTTGCCGCTGCGCGTCAGCCTCGGCGCCGTCAGCGTGCAAGCCGGCGTGCGCGCCACCCACGCGCGCCTGGCGCAGTTGCTTGGGCATGAGCATGCCTCGCTGTCGCTGGCACAGCGTTGCAGCGGCGTATCGGGTTCATTGCCGCTGTTCAGCACGCTGCTCAATTACCGCCACAGCGCGCCGGGTGAAGCCCCGGGAGACAGCCCGTTTGCCGCGTCCGGGATCGAGATTCTCAGTTCGCAAGAACGCAGCAACTATCCGCTGGTGTTGAACGTCGATGACCTGGGCAGCGGGTTTTCCCTGACCGTGCAGGGCGTGAACAGCCTGGATGTACAGCGCGTGGGCGCCTACATGCTCACCGCGTTGAGCCATCTGGTGACCGCGTTGCAACAAGCGCCGACCACGCCCTTGCAGGCCGTGTCGATCCTGCCGGCTGCCGAACGCCACCAACTGTTGGTGGCTTTCAACGCCACCGCGCGCGACTACCCGTCGCAGCTCACCGTGCACCAACTGTTCGAAGCTCAGGCGCTGGCCCGTCCCGACGCAGTGGCGGCGGTGCAGGGCGCGCTGTCGTTGAGTTATCGCGACCTCAATCGCCGTGCCAACCGCTTGGCCCATCACCTGATCAGCCAGGGCGTGCAGCCGGGCGAAAGCGTGGCGATCGCACTGCCGCGCTCGCTGGATTTACTCGTGTGCCAACTGGCGATCCTCAAGTGCGCAGCGGTGTATGTGCCGCTGGACGTCAATGCGCCGGTCGAGCGCCAGGCCTTCATGGTGCAGGACAGCGGCGCGCATCGCGTGCTCAATACCCTGGCCGACCTGAACCTGGACGCGCAGTCGCCGCGCAACCCCGACCTGGCCCAGTCGGCGCAAAGCGTGGCGTACATCATGTACACCTCCGGCTCCACCGGTGCACCCAAAGGAGTGCAAGTGCCGCACCGTGCGATCTCGCGCCTGGTGCTGAACAACGGCTATGCCGATTTCAATGAGCGCGACCGCGTGGCGTTCGCCTCCAACCCGGCCTTCGATGCCAGCACCCTCGACGTGTGGGCGCCGTTGCTCAACGGCGGTTGTGTGGTGGTGGTCGAGCATGCGGTGCTGCTGTCCCAGGCGGCGTTTGCCTCGCTGTTGCAGGAGCAAGCCGTCAGCGTGTTGTGGATGACCGCAGGCCTGTTCCATCAATACGCCGATGCGTTGCTGCCGGTGTTCCGCCAACTGCGCTACCTGATCGTCGGCGGCGATGTGCTCGACCCGCAGGTGATCAGCCGTGTGCTCCAGCACGGCAAACCCCAGCATCTGCTCAATGGCTATGGCCCGACCGAGGCCACCACGTTCTCCACCACCTTTGAAATCACCGCGCCGGCTGCGGGCAGCGTCCCGATTGGCCGCCCCATCGCAAATGCCCAGGCCTACGTGCTCGACGCACGCCAGCAACCGCTGCCGCTGGGCGTGGTTGGCGAGCTGTATATCGGCGGCGCCGGGGTGGCCAACGGGTATTTGAACCAGCCGCAATTGACGGCGGAAAAATTCATCCCCAACCCCTTCGGCGAAGGCCTGCTGTACCGCACCGGCGACCTGGCCAGCTGGCAGGCCGACGCTACCTTGCTGTACCAGGGGCGTAACGACCTGCAAGTCAAGATCCGCGGTTTTCGTATCGAGCCGGGCGAAATCGAAGCCTGCCTGGCCGCGTTCCCCGGCGTAAAAGACGCGGTGGTGCTGGCCCGCGAAGACGAGCCGGGTGACAAGCGCCTGGTGGCGTATTACACCGCCCAGGCACCCTTGGACATCCAGGCACTGCGTGCTCATCTGCAAGGCCGGTTGCCGGACTACATGGTGCCGTCGGCCTACGTGTGGCTGGCACTGTTGCCACTGACCGCCAACGGCAAGCTCGACCGCAAGGGCTTGCCCGTACCGGATCAGAGCGCGCTGCTCAGTCGCGGTTACGAGGCGCCGGAGGGCGAGGTGGAAACCTTGCTGGCGCAGATCTGGCAGGACGTGCTCAAGCTCGAGCGTGTCGGCCGGCATGACCATTTCTTCGAGTTGGGCGGGCATTCCTTGCTGGCCGTGAGCCTGATTGAGCGCATGCGCCAGGTGGGCCTGAGCGCGGATGTGCGTGTGCTGTTCAGCCAGCCAAGCCTGGCGGCGCTGGCAGCGGCAGTCGGCAGCGGGCGTGAGGTCGAGGTGCCGGCCAATGGCATTCCAGCCGGCTGCACCCGGATAACGCCGTCGATGCTGACCCTGGTGCAACTCGACCAGGCAGCGATCGAGCGCATCGTCGCCACGGTGCCGGGTGGCGCGGCCAATGTGCAGGATATTTACCCGCTCGCGCCGCTGCAGGAAGGCATTCTTTATCACCATATCAGCGCCGAGCAGGGCGACCCGTACTTGCTGCAGTCGCGTATGGCGTTTGACAGCCTTGAGCGTTTGCACGCCTTCATGGGCGCGCTGCAACAGGTCGCGGCCCGTCACGACATCCTGCGCACCGGCGTGGTCTGGGAAGGTCTGGACAGCCCGGTGCAAGTGGTCTGGCGCGAGGCCCGCCTGGTGGTGCAAGAGGTTGTTCTGGACCCGGCTGACGGCGGCGTCATCGAGCAACTGCACGAACGTTTCGATGCCCGCCACTATCGCCTGGACATCACCCAGGCGCCGCTGCTGCGCATGGTCTATGCCCAGGACCCGGCGAATAATCGGGTCGCGGCGATCCTGTTGTTCCATCACCTGGCGCTCGACCATACCGCCATGGAAGTGGTCGGCCAGGAGATGCGTGCGTTCCTGTTCAACCAGGCCGAGGCACTGCCCGACGCTGCACCGTTTCGCAACTACGTGGCCCAGGCGCGCCTTGGTGTCAGCGTGGCGGAGCACGAGCACTTTTTCCGCGACATGCTCGCCGATGTCGATGAGCCGACCTTGCCCTTTGGCGTGCAGGACGTGCAGGGCGACGGCCGCGCGATCGAAGAGGCCGAACAGCCGCTGGACGCCGCGTTGGCAATGCGGGTGCGTGAACAGGCGCGGGTGCTGGGGGTCAGTGCGGCCAGCCTGATGCACCTGGCGTGGGCGCAAGTGCTGGGGCTGGTGTCCGGGCGTGATGAGGTGGTGTTCGGCACGGTGCTGATGGGGCGCATGCAGGCGGGTGAGGGCGCTGACCGTGCGTTGGGCATGTTCATCAACACCTTGCCGCTGCGCGTCGATGTCGCGTGCGCTGCTGCTGCGGCCGTCAAGGCCACGCATACCCGCTTGAGCGCGCTGCTGGGGCACGAGCATGCGTCGCTGGCCCTCGCCCAGCGTTGCAGCGGCGTACCGACGGCCGTGCCGTTGTTCAGCGCCTTGCTCAATTACCGTCACAGCAGCCCCGGCGAAATGGCCCGCGATGGCCATGGCATCTGGGAAGGCGTGCAACTGCTGGGCGGTGAGGAGCGCAGCAATTACCCGCTGACCCTCAGCGTCGATGACTTCGGCACAGGCTTTGGCCTGAGCGTGCTGGCACTGCCGCAGATCGGCGCCCAGCGCCTGTGTGGCTACATGCACCGCGCCGTGGAGCAGTTGGTCGCGGCGTTGGAAAGCGCGGTGAGCACCCCGCTTAATCAATTGCCAGTGCTGCCGCCGGCAGAGTGCGAAACCCTGCTGCGCGAATTCAACGCGACGGCCGCGGACTTCCCGACCGGGCACACCGTGCACGGCGCCTTCGAAGCCCAGGTCGAACGTCAGCCCCACGCGATTGCCGTGCAGCAGGACGGCGAAGTCCTGACCTATCAGCAGCTCAATCAACGCGCCAACCAGGTGGCCCATCACCTGTTGACACTCGGCGTGCAGCCGGACGACCGCGTCGCGATCTGCTGTCGCCGTGGCCCGCACATGCTGGTCGGGCTGCTGGGCATTCTCAAGGCCGGCGCCGGCTACGTGCCTGTCGACCCGGCTTACCCCGCCGAACGTATCGCCTACCTGCTGCAGGACAGCACGCCGGTAGCGGTCTTGGCCGAGGCAAGCACCCGTGACCTGCTGGGCACGCACGCCACTGTCGACCTGTTCGACGAGTGCTTGCGGCACCACGCCGTCAGCAACCCGCAGCTGGTCGGCCTGACGCCGGCGCACCTGGCTTACGTGATCTACACCTCCGGCTCCACCGGCCAGCCCAAAGGCGTGATGGTGGAACACCGCACCGTGGAAAACCTGGTGCACTGGCATTGCGAGGCCTTTGGCCTGGACGCGCGCAGCCACACCAGCAGCGTCGCCGGGTTTGGCTTTGACGCGATGGCCTGGGAGGTCTGGCCGGCACTCTGTGCAGGCGCCACCTTGCACGTGCCGCCCGCGAAGGTCGGCAATGAAAACATCGACGAATTGCTCGCCTGGTGGCTGGAGCAGCCATTGGACGTCAGCTTCCTGCCCACGCCAGTGGCCGAGTACGCCTTCAGCCAGAACCTGCACCACCCGACCTTGCGCATCCTGTTGATCGGCGGTGATCGCCTGCGCCAGTTCACCCAGGAGCGGCGCTTTGCGGTAATCAACAATTACGGGCCTACCGAGGCCACGGTGGTCGCCACCTCCGGCCGTGTGCGCGCCGGGCAGGCGCTGCATATCGGCCGGCCCATCGCCAATGCCAGCGTGTACGTGCTCGACGCACAGTTGCGCCCGGTGCCAGTGGGTGTCGCCGGTGAGCTGTATGTGGGCGGCCGTGGCGTGGCGCGGGGGTATTTGAACCGCCCGCAGATGAGCGCCGAACGTTTCCTGCAGGACCCGTTCAACCCTGGGCGGATGTACCGCACCGGTGACCTGGCGCGTTGGCTGCCCGACGGCAATATCGAGTACCTGGGCCGTAACGACGACCAGGTCAAAGTGCGCGGCGTGCGCGTCGAACTCGGTGAAATCGAAAGCCGCCTGGCCGCGCTGGACGGTATCGCTGAGGCCGTGGTGCTGGTGCGCGAGGGGCGTCTGGTGGCCTGGTTCACCGAACACTGGCCGCTGGCGATTGAAACCTTGCGTGCGCAACTGCAGCAACAGCTGCCCGACGCGCTGGTGCCAGCGGCCTACGTCAGGCTCGACACGCTGCCGCTGACCGCCAACGGCAAGCTGGACCGCAAGGCCTTGCCGCAACCTGATCAAGCCGCGTTGCTGAGCCGCGACTACGCAGCGCCGGAAGGCGCGGTGGAAACCACCCTGGCGCGGATCTGGGCTGAGGTGTTGCAGGTGGAGCAAGTCGGCCGGCATGACCACTTCTTCGAACTGGGCGGCCATTCGTTGTTGGCGGTCAGCCTGATTGAACGCATGCGCCAGGTCGGCCTCAGTGCTGACGTGCGTGTGCTGTTCAGCCAGCCCACCCTCGCGGCGTTGGCCACCGCCGTGGGCAGTGGCCGCGAAGTGCAGGTGCCGGCCAACCGCATCGCCGCCGACTGCCAGCGCATCACCCCGGACATGTTGCCGTTGGTGGAGCTCGACCCGTCAACTCTCGACGACGTCGTCAGCCGCGTACCCGGCGGCGCTGCCAATGTGCAGGATATTTACCCGCTGGCGCCGTTGCAGGAAGGCATTCTTTACCACCACATCACCGCCGAGCAGGGCGACCCGTACCTGCTGCAGTCGCACTTGGCGTTCGACAGCATTGAGCGCCTGAACGCCTTCGCCCAGGCGCTGCAACAGGTCATCGATCGCCATGACATCCTGCGCACCGGCGTGGTCTGGGAAGGCCTGGCGCAACCGCTGCAAGTGGTGTGGCGCAAGGCTGAACTGCCGCGTGAAGAGCTGCACCTGCAAGGCGATGTACTGGCTGGCCTGCATGAGCGTTTCGATGCGCGACGCTATCGCCTGACGCTCAGCCACGCGCCGTTGATCAGCCTCAAGTACGCCCGGGACCCGGCCAACCAGCGGGTAGTGGTGGTGTTGCTCTACCACCATATCGCCCTCGACCACACCGCATTCGACGTGGTGCTGCGCGAAATGCAGGGCCACTTGCTCGGCCACGCAGCGCCAACAGCGGCGCCGATGCCGTACCGCAACTACGTGGCCCAGGCGCGTCTGGGCGTAAGCGAGCAGGAACATGAAGCGTTCTTTCGCCAGATGCTCGGGGACGTCGATGAACCGACCTTGCCGTTCGGTTTGCAGGATGTGCGCGGCGACGGCAACGCGATCGAAGAACACTGCCTGCGCCTGGACAATGACCTCAACCGTCGGCTGCGCGCCCAGGCGCGCTTGCTGGGCGTGAGCACGGCGAGCCTGTTCCACCTGGCGTGGGGCCAAGTGCTGGCGGCCACCTCGGGTCGCCACAGCGTGGTGTTCGGCACGGTGCTGGTGGGTCGCATGCAAGGCGGCGAGGGCGCCGACCGCGCGCTGGGGGTGTTCATCAATACCTTGCCGCTGCGCCTGGACATCGACGCGCAAGGTGCGCGCGCTGCCGTGCGAGCCACCCATGCACGGCTTACCGCGCTGCTGGGGCACGAACACGCGTCGCTGGCGCTGGCCCAGCGCTGCAGCGGCGTGGCGGCCCCGGCGCCGTTGTTCAGCTCGATGCTCAACTACCGCCATCGGGGCGCCGCCACGCGCTCGGCCGAGGCGCAGCAGGCCTGGGAAGGCATGCAGACGCTGATCAACGACGGGCGCACCAACTACCCGCTGACCTTGAACGTGGATGACCTGGGCGATGGTTATGACGTCACCGCCCTGGCGCAAATCGACGCGCAACGCGTGTGCGGTTACATGCAGACCGCTTTGTCAGGGCTGGTTGAAGCCCTCGAGCAGGCGCCGCATCAGCCGCTCAATCGCCTGCCGATTATGGGCAGTGAGGAACGGCAAAAGCTGCTGGTGGAATTCAACGCCACCGACGTCAACTACGACCTCGACCAAACCCTGCACGGCCTGTTCGAAGCCCAGGTCGAGCGCACGCCGCAGGCCGTGGCGGTCAAGTCCGGCGATCAGCAGTTGACCTACAGCGCGCTGAACGAACGCGCCAACCGCCTGGCCCATCACCTGCGTGAACTCGGCGTGCAGCCGGATTCGCGCGTAGGCATCTGCGTGGAGCGTGGCCTGGACATGGTCATCGGCCTGTTTGCGATCCTCAAGGCCGGCGGCGGTTATGTGCCGCTGGACCCGGCCTATCCTCGCGAGCGCCTGGCCTACATGCTGCAAGACAGCGCGCCGGTGGTGGTGCTTGCGCAAGGCGCCACCCGCGCGTTGCTGGGCGAGGTGCCGGTGATCGACCTGGACCACGCCACCTGGCAGCACCAGCCCGCTGGCAACCCCCGCGTGCCAGGCCTTACCGCCCGGCACCAGGCCTATGTGATCTACACGTCCGGCTCCACCGGCCAGCCCAAAGGCGTGATCAACGAGCACGCCGGGGTGGTCAACCGCCTGCTGTGGATGCAGGACGCGTACGGTCTTACGGCCAGTGATAGCGTGCTGCAGAAAACCCCGTTCAGCTTCGACGTGTCGGTGTGGGAGTTCTTCTGGCCGCTGTTTACCGGCGCACGCCTGGTCATGGCGCGCCCGGGTGGCCATAAAGAGCCTGAGTACCTGTGCGAAGTGATCGAGGCCGAACAGATCACCACACTGCACTTTGTGCCCTCGATGCTTGACGTGTTCCTGGCCCACGGCGATGTCAGCCAGGCGGCCGGGCTGGTGCGCGTAATGTGCAGCGGCGAAGCCTTGCCGGGCAGCCTGGTGCGGCGCTTCAAGCAGCAACTGCCGGGCATCGGCCTGTACAACCTGTATGGCCCCACCGAAGCGGCCGTGGACGTGACCGCCTGGAACTGCGCGCGTCCCGAGGTGCCGGACAACACGCCGATCGGCAAACCGATTGCCAACACGCGCATGTACCTGCTGGATACGCAATTGCAGCCGGTGCCATTGGGCGTGGTCGGCGAGCTGTTTATCGGCGGCGTGCAAGTGGCGCGTGGCTACTTGAATCGCCCCGAGCTGACTGCCGAACGCTTCCTCAAGGACCCCTTCACCCATGGGCGCCTGTACCGCACCGGCGACGTTGGCCGCTACTTGCCCGACGGCAATATCGAGTACCTGGGCCGCAACGATGACCAGGTGAAAATCCGCGGCCTGCGCATCGAGCTGGGGGAAATCCAGGCGCGACTGCTCGAACATGCGCAGGTCAACGAGGCTGCGGTGGTGGCCCGCGAGGACCGGTTGGTCGCTTATTACACCGGCGTACCTACCGACATCGAGCAGCTGCGCGCGCACCTGCTGCAGCACCTGCCGGACTTCATGGTGCCGGCGCTGTTCATGCACCTTGACGCGCTGCCGCTGAGCCCCAACGGCAAGCTCGACCGCAAGGCCTTGCCTGCGCCGGGCATGGACGCGCTGATCGTGCGCGAGTACGCGGCGCCGCAGGGTGACACCGAAATCCTCCTGGCCAGGCTGTGGGCCGAGCTGCTCAACGTCGAGCGGGTCGGGCGCCATGACAACTTCTTTGAACTGGGCGGGCACTCGCTGCTCGCCGTGAGCTTGATCGGACGCCTGCGCCAGGAAGGCCTGGAAGCCGATGTGCGGGCGCTGTTCGAACAGCCGACGCTGGCCGGCTACGCCGCCATAACCGAACGAATGGAGATCGTCCTGTGAGCATTTCTGAGCTGTTGGCGACGCTGAAAACCAAGGATGTGCAACTGGCGCTCAAGGGCGAGCAGTTGTCGGTGCAGGGCAATAAACAGGCGCTGAGCGACCCGGCGATTCTTGCCGCGTTGCGCGAGCACAAGCCGGCGTTGATTGAGTTGATCAAGGCCGGCGAGTATTCGCCGACCAAGGCCGGTGAAGTGACGGTGCCGGCCAATGGCATCCCGGCGGGCGCCGAGCGCATCACGCCGGCCATGCTGACCCTGTCGAGCCTGAGCCAGGACGAGATCGACCGCATCGTCGCCACCGTCGATAGCGGCGTGGCGAATATCCAGGATATCTACCCGCTGGCGCCGTTGCAGGAAGGCATTCTGTTCCATCACGTCAGCGCCGAGCAGGGCGACCCGTACGTGATGCAGTCGCAGTTTGCGTTCGACAGCCTGGCGCGTTTTGAGGCCTTCGCCCACGCCCTGCAAAACGTGATGAACCGCCACGACATCCTGCGCACCGGCGTGGTCTGGGACGGGTTGCAGGAACCGTCGCAGGTGGTCTGGCGCCAGGCGCAATTGCCGGTGCAGGTGTTGGAACTGGACCCGGTTGACGGCGATATCGCCGCGCAGCTGCATGCGTTGTTCGATGCCCGCCACTATCGCCTCGACGTGACCCAGGCGCCGTTGCTGCGCCTGGTGCGTGCCGAAGATCCGGCCAATCAACGCATTGTCGCGACCTTGCTGTTTCACCACATGGCCCTCGACCACAGCGCCCTGGAAGTGGTGTGCCATGAAATGCAGGCGTGCCTGCTGGGGCAGGGCGCAGCGCTGGGCCAGGCGGTGCCGTTTCGCAACTATGTGGCGCAGGCGCGGCTGGGGATCAGCGAGCAGGAGCACGAAAGTTTCTTCCGCCAGATGCTCGGCGACATCAGCGAGCCGACCTTGCCATTTGGCCTGCAAGACGTGCAAGGCGATGCCCGCGGGATTGCCGAAGTCAGCCTGCCATTGGCGCCGGAGCTGGGCCAGCGCTTGCGTGCGCAGGCCCGGCAACTGGGCGTGAGCGCCGCCAGCCTGTTTCATATGGGCTGGGCGCAGGTGCTGGGCGTGCTGGCCGGTAAAGAGCATGTGGTGTTTGGCACCGTATTGATGGGCCGCATGCAGGGCAGCCATGACACCGATCGGGCACTGGGCATTTTCATCAACACGCTGCCGTTTCGCGTGGACGTGGGCGCCGAAGACGTGCGCGCTGGGGTCAAGGCCACCCACGCGCGGCTGACCACCTTGCTGCGCCACGAACACGCCGCATTGGCCCTGGCCCAGCGCTGCAGCGGCGTGGTCGCGCCGACGCCGCTGTTCAGCGCGTTGCTCAACTACCGCCACAGTGCCCCGGCCGCCAGCGCTGCCGCCGTGTCGGCCTGGCAAGGTATCGCGGCGCTCAGCGCCGAAGAACGCACCAACTACCCGCTGACCTTGAGCGTGGATGACCTCGGCGAAGGCTTTGCCCTGAGCTTGCTCGCCAGCACCCAGGTGGACCCGCAGCGCGTCTGCGCCTACCTGCAAACCGCGCTGGAAAACCTCGTGACTGCACTGGAGCAGGCGCCACAGACTCCGCTCAATCAGGTCTCGGTCGTGCCCGCCGCTGAGCGACAACAACTGCTCGAGCAGTTCAACGCGACCCACGCCGACTTCCCTCAAGGCACCACGCTGCACGGGCGTATCGAAGCTCAGGCGGCCTGCACGCCCGAGGCCATCGCCGCCGTGCAGCAAGGCCGCCAACTGACCTACGCCGAACTGAACCAGCAAGCCAACCTGTTGGCCCATCACCTGCTGGCGCTGGGGGTCAAGCCCGACGACCGCGTGGCCATCGTCGCCCGCCGTGGCCTGGATACCCTGGCCGGGTTGCTGGCGATCCTCAAGGCCGGCGCCTGCTATGTACCGGTGGACCCGTCCCACCCGGCCGAGCGCCTCAATTATTTGCTCACCGACAGCGCGCCGGTGGCAGTGCTGACGCAACAGGCGCTGCTGGAGCGACTGCCCGCGCTGCAAGTGCCGGTGATCAACCTGGACCGCTTCACCTGGCAGCATCATTCGGCGAGCAACCCCACGGTCGATGTCACGCCCGCTAACCTCGCCTATGTGATTTACACCTCCGGTTCCACTGGCTTGCCCAAAGGCGTGATGGTCGAACACCACACCGTGGCCAACCTGGTGGACTGGCATTGCCGCGCCTTTGACCTGTGTGCCGGGCGCCACACCGCCAGTGTCGCCGGTTTCGGCTTTGATGCGATGGCCTGGGAAGTGTGGCCGGCGCTGTGTGTCGGCGCGACCCTGCACCTGCCGCCGGCCAATGACGGCACCGAAGACATCGACGCCTTGCTCGCGTGGTGGTGCGCGCAGCCGTTGGACGTGTGCTTTTTGCCCACGCCGGTGGCCGAGTACGCCTTCAGCCAACAGATCGAACACCCGACCTTGCGCACCTTGCTGATCGGCGGTGATCGCCTGCGCCAGTTCGCGCGGGTCCAGCGTTTTGAGTTGATCAATAACTACGGGCCCACCGAGGCCACGGTGGTCGCCACGTCCGGCAAGGTGGAGGCGGGCCGGCCACTTCATATCGGCAAGCCTGTTGCGAATGCCACGGTGTACTTGCTCGATGAGCAGCAACGGCCGGTGCCGCTGGGGGTTGCCGGCGAGCTGTATGTGGGCGGCAAAGGCGTGGCGCGCGGTTACCTCAACCGTCCGGAGCTGACGGCCGAGCGCTTCCTGCAAGACCCATTCAACGCTGGGCGCATGTACCGCACCGGCGACCTGGCGCGCTGGCTGCCGGACGGCAATATCGAGTACCTGGGGCGTAACGACGACCAGGTGAAGATCCGTGGCGTGCGCATCGAGCTGGGCGAGATCGAAACCCAACTCAACCAATTGCCGGGTATTCAGGAAGCGGTGGTGCTGGTCCGTGAGGACCGGCTGGTGGCGTATTTCACCGAAACCCCGTCGTTCGCTCCGCTGGCCGTTGGCGATATCCGCGCCCACCTGGTGGCGCATCTGCCGGACTACATGGTCCCGGTTGCCTACGTGAAGCTTGAGGCATTGCCGCTCACCGCCAACGGCAAACTCGACCGCAAGGCCTTGCCCGCGCCAGACATGGCTGCGGTGTTTACCCGCGAGTACGAGGCGCCCCAGGGCGAGATCGAAAGCGTGCTGGCGCAGATTTGGGCCGATGTATTGCACGTGGCGCGCGTCGGGCGTCGCGACCATTTCTTTGAATTGGGCGGGCACTCGTTGCTGGCAATGCGCATGGTTTCCCAGGTGCGGCAGCGTCTGGGTGTCGAGCTGATCCTCGGCGACCTGTTTGCCAATGCCGAGCTGGCGGCGGTCGCCGAAGTCCTGGCCCAATCGGGGCGCAGCACCTTGCCGGATATTCTCCCGGCCAGCCGCGATGAACCCGTGCCACTGTCCTTCGCCCAGCAGCGCTTGTGGTTCGTGGCACTGATGGAAGGCGCCAACACCGCCTATAACATCCCCATTGGCCTGCGCCTGCGTGGGCAATTGCATGTGGAGGCGCTGCAACGGGCGCTGGCGCGGATTGTGGCGCGCCACGAAACCCTGCGCAGCCGCTTTGCCCAGCACGGCGACGACGCCCAGGTGCTGATTGTGCCGGCCGAAGACGTGCTGCCGCTGCAAGTGCAGGACCTGCGCCGCCACCCGCAACCCCAGCAGGCGCTGGATGCGTTGATCCACGGCGAAGCCTCGGCGCCCTTCGACCTGGAGCGCGGTCCGCTGCTGCGCGGGCGGCTGGTGGTGATGGCCGACGATCACCATGTGCTGTTGCTGACCTTGCACCACATCGTCTCCGACGGTTGGTCGATGGGCGTGCTGACCCGCGAGCTGATGGCGCTGTACCAAGCCTTCAGCCACGGCCTGCCCGACCCGTTGCCGCCGCTGGCGATCCAGTACGGTGACTTCGCCGTGTGGCAACGGCTGTGGCTGAGCGGCGAGGTGCTGCAGCGCCAGAGCAGCTATTGGCAGCAGGCGCTGGCGGGCGCGCCGGCCTTGCTCACGTTGCCCACCGACCGCCCGCGCCCGGCGCAGCAGGATTACGCCGGCAGCAGCGTCGAAGTGCGCCTGGATGAACGCCTCACCGCCGGGCTCAAGGCCTTGAGCCAACGCCATGGCACCACGCTGTACATGACCTTGATGAGTGCCTGGGCCTCGTTGCTGGCGCGGCTGTCCGGGCAACACGACCTGGTGATCGGCTCGCCGGTGGCCAACCGCACGCGCAGCGAGGTAGAAGGGCTAATCGGCCTGTTCGTCAACACGCTGGCAGTGCGCATCGACACCTCCGGCGAGTTGAGCACCGAGGCGCTGCTGGCGCGGGTCAAGGCGCTGACGCTGGAAGCCCAGGCCCATCAGGACCTGCCGTTCGAACAGGTGGTGGAAATCACCCGGCCGCCGCGCAGCCTGGCCCACAGCCCGTTGTTCCAAACCCTGTTGACGTGGCAGGACAGCAGCGCACCGACCCTGGCATTGGGCGACCTGGCCCTGGAAGGCATCGTCGAAAACAGCCACTTTGCCAAATTCGACCTGTCGCTGAACCTTGGCGAAGTGCAGGGCAGCATTCTTGGCGCGCTGGAATATGCCGTGGCGCTGTTTGATGAGTCGACCGTGCAGCGTTACGTCGGCTACTTCACCCGCGTGTTGCAGGCGATGGTCGAGAACGACCAGGCGGTGCTTGAGCATGCATCGCTGATCGATGACCGTGAGCGTCAGCAGCTGCTGTTTGAGTTCAACGCCACCGAGGTCAATTACAACCTCGACCAGACCCTGCACGGGATGTTCGAGGCGCAGGTCAAGCGCACCCCGGACGCGATTGCGGTCAAGGCCGGCGAACGGCAACTGACCTATGCCCAGTTGAATGGGCAGGCCAATCAGTTGGCCCATCACTTGCTGGCGCTGGGTGTGCAGCCGGATTCGCGGGTGGCTATTTGCGTGGAGCGCAGCCTGGAAATGGTCGTGGGCCTGTACGCCATCCTCAAGGCGGGCGCCGCGTATGTGCCGCTGGACCCGGCTTACCCGCTGGAGCGTATTGCCTACATGCTGCAGGACAGTGCGCCAGCAGTGGTGTTGGCTCAAGGCTCCACGCGCGAGTTGCTGGGCGCGGTGCCGGTGGTCGATCTGGACCACCCTTGCTGGCAGCATCAGCCGCTGGATAACCCGACTGCAGTGGGCGTGACGGCGTATGTGATCTACACCTCCGGTTCCACCGGCCAGCCCAAGGGCGTGATCAACGAACACGCCGGGGTGGTCAACCGCCTGCTGTGGATGCAGGACGAATATGGCCTCGAGGCGCAGGACTCGGTGCTGCAGAAAACCCCGTTCAGCTTCGACGTGTCGGTGTGGGAATTCTTCTGGCCGCTGTTGACGGGCGCGCGGTTGGTGATGGCGCGCCCTGGCGGGCATAAAGAGCCCGAGTACCTGTGCGATGTGATCGAGGCTGAGCAGATCACCACGCTGCACTTTGTGCCGTCGATGCTGGACGTATTCCTGGCCCATGGCGATGTGCGCCAGGCGGACGGGCTGGTGCGTGTGATGTGCAGCGGCGAAGCCCTGCCGGGCAGTCTGGTGCGGCGCTTCAAGCAGCAGTTGCCGAACAGTGAATTGCACAACCTGTATGGCCCGACCGAGGCGGCGGTGGATGTCACGGCATGGAATTGCACGGGCGCGGTGACGCCGGACAATACGCCAATCGGCAAGCCCATTGCCAACACGCGCATGTACCTGCTCGACAGCCAGTTGCAGCCGGTGCCGTTGGGGGTGGTCGGCGAGTTGTTTATCGGCGGCGTGCAAGTGGCGCGCGGTTATCTGAATCGGCCTGAGCTGACGGCCGAGCGTTTCCTGAATGATCCGTTCACCCGCGGGCGCATGTACCGCACCGGTGACGTCGGGCGCTACTTGCCGGACGGTAATATCGAATATTTGGGCCGCAATGATGACCAGGTGAAGATCCGCGGTTTACGCATCGAACTGGGCGAGATCCAGGCCCGCCTGACCGAGTATCCGTCGATCAATGAAGCGGCCGTTATCGCCCGCGAGCAACGCCTGGTGGCCTACTACACCGGCGCGCACTGCGAAATCGACGTGCTGCGTAGCCATCTGCTGCACCACTTGCCGGAGTTTATGGTGCCGGCGATTTTCGTCCATCTCGACGCCTTGCCACTGAGCCCCAACGGCAAGCTCGACCGCAAAGCCTTGCCGGCGCCAGGCCTGGATTCGGTGGTGGTGCGCGAGTACGAGGCGCCCCAGGGAGATACCGAAATTGCCCTGGCCAGCCTGTGGGCCGAGCTGCTCAACGTGGAGCGGGTGGGCCGTCACGACAACTTCTTCGAGTTGGGCGGGCACTCGTTGCTGGCCGTGAGCCTGATGGGGCGCATGCGCCGCCTTGGGTTGTCGGCGGATGTGAAGGTGCTGTTTGCCCAGCCGACCCTGTCGGCGTTGGCGGCGGCGCTGGGCAGCGGGCGTGAGGTGGCGGTGCCGGCCAATGGCATCGCGCCCGGCTGCACGCACATCACCCCGGACATGCTGCCCCTGATCCAGCTGGATCAGCCGGCTATCGAGCGCATTGTCGCCCGCATCCCCGGCGGGGCGGCCAATGTGCAGGATATCTACCCGCTGGCGCCGTTGCAGGCCGGCATTCTCTATCACCATCGCGCCGTACTCGAGGGCGATGCGTACCTGCTGCAGGCGCAGTTTGCGTTCGATAGCAGGGCGCGCTTGCAAGCCTTTGCCCAGGCGTTGCAGGCGGTGATCCAGCGGCATGATGTGCTGCGTTCCTCTTTCCATTGGGATGGCCTTCATGAGCCGGTGCAGGTGGTTTGGCGTGAAGCCTCGTTAAGCGTCGAAACAGGGCCGTTGCCGTCGCGCCTCGACCTGGCTCAAGCACCGCTGATGCGCCTGGTTTACGTGCAGGAACCGCAACGCGTGGTGGCGACCTTGCTGTTTCATCACCTGGTGATGGACCACATCGCGCTGGACATCCTGCAGCACGAAATGCAGGCGTTTCTGTTGGGGCGCGACGCGGCGTTGGGCGCTGCAGTGCCGTACCGCAATTACGTGGCCCAGACCCGTTTGGCGGTTAACGATCACGAGGCGTTTTTCCGCGACATGCTCGGTGAGATCGACGAGCCCACCGAGGTCGAAAACCTGGGTGTCGATGAACAAGCGCAGCTGACCATCGACCCTCAGTTGAGCCAGCGCCTGCGCACCCAGGCCCGTCAAGCGGGCGTGAGCCCCGCCAGCCTGATGCACCTGGCCTGGGCCCATGTGCTGGGCAAGGTCAGCGGCCGCGAGCGTGTGGTGTTCGGTACCGTGATGCTTGGCCGTCTGCAGGGCGGCGAAGGCGCCGAGCGCGCCATGGGCGTGTTCATCAACACCTTGCCGTTGCGGGTCGATCTGGGTGAGCACTCGGTGCGTACGGCGTTGCGTGCGACTCATGCACGCCTGACCCAACTGCTCGGCCATGAGCACGCGCCGCTGGCGCTGGCCCAGCGTTGCAGCGCCGTGCCGGTGGCGACGCCGCTGTTCAGCGTGCTGTTCAACTACCGCCACAGCGCGGCGCAAACCGGCGGTGTGGCGCAGGCCTGGCAGGGCATCGAGTTGCTCAAGGCCGAGGAGCACACCAATTACGGGCTGTCGGTGAGTGTCGATGACCTCGGCGACGGGTTCAGCGTGCACGCCATGGGGCCGGGTGCCCGACGTTTGTGTGGCTACCTGCACCATGCACTTGAACACGTGGCGCATGCGCTGGAGCACAACCGTGAAATCGCCATCAGCCGCCTGCCCATACTGCCCAGCGCCGAAGTCCAACAGCTGGCGGGCTTCAACGCCACCGCGCGTGCATTCCCCCGCGAGCACACGGTGCAGCGCCTGTTCGAAGCCCAGGCGCAGGCGCGGCCTGACGCGGTGGCGGCGTTGCATGGCGAGCAGGCAGTGAGCTACGGCCAATTGAACACCCGCGCCAATCGCCTGGCCCATCACCTGATGAGCCTGGGCGTGCGTCCCGCCGATAACGTGGCGATCCTGCTGCCGCGCTCGCTCGATCTGCTGGTCAGCCAACTGGCGGTTCTCAAATGCGCGGCGGCCTATGTGCCGCTGGATATCCACGCGCCCGCCGAGCGCCAGGGCTTTATGCTGCAGGACAGCGGCGCGAGCTGGCTGCTGACCCGCAGCGACGCGTCCATCGATTACGCCGCCCGGCGTCTGGACCTGGACACCCTGGCCCTTGACCCGCAACCGAGCCACAACCCGGACCTGTCACAAGCCTCGGACAGTGTGGCGTACATCATGTACACCTCCGGTTCCACCGGTACGCCCAAGGGTGTGTTGGTGCCGCATCGCGGTATCACGCGGCTGGTGCTCAACAACGGCTACGCCGACTTCAATGCGGCCGACCGCGTTGCCTTCGCCTCCAACCCGGCGTTCGACGCCAGCACCATGGACGTGTGGGGCGCGTTGCTCAACGGCGGGCAGGTACAGGTGATCGACCACGCGACCTTGCTCGACCCGGCCGCGTTCGGCAGTGCGCTGCACGGCGCGACTGTGCTGTTCGTCACCACGGCGCTGTTCAACCAGTACGTGCAGCTGATTCCGCGCGCGCTGGCCGGCTTGCGCATGTTGCTCTGCGGCGGCGAGCGCGCCGACCCGGCGGCGTTCCGCAGCCTGTTGGCGCAGGCGCCAGGGCTGCGTTTGGTGCATTGCTACGGGCCGACGGAAACCACCACCTATGCCACCACCTATGAAGTGCAGGCGATTGACGATGACGCCGACAGCGTGCCCGTCGGCCGGCCGATTTCCAACACGCACATTCACGTGCTGGATGCCTGGTTGCAGCCGGTGCCGGTGGGGGTGACCGGTGAGATCTGCATCGGCGGCGACGGCGTGGCCAGGGGATATTTGAACCGCCCTGAGCTGACCGCTGAAAAGTTTGTCGACGATCCCTTCAACGCCGGTGCCCTGATGTACCGCACCGGTGACCTAGGTCGCTGGACCCAGGAGGGTTTGCTGGAGTGCATCGGACGCAATGACGACCAGGTGAAAATCCGTGGTTTTCGCATTGAGCTGGGCGAGATCGAAGCGCGCCTGGCGAGCTTTGCGGGTATTCAGGACGTGGTGGTGCTGGCGCGTGAGGACGTGCCGGGTGACAAGCGCCTGGCGGCTTACTTCACCTGGGCTGCCGAACCTGTTGACCTCGACAGCGTGCGGGCGCACCTGCAAGGCCAGCTGCCGGACTACATGCTGCCATCGGCCTATGTACCGCTGGCGCATTTGCCGCTGACGGCCAATGGCAAGATCGACCGCAAAGCCTTGCCGGTTCCGGCGCTGGACGCGTTGAATCGGCGTGATTTCGAAGCGCCTGGCGATGCGCTGGAACAGCAACTGGCCAACCTGTGGGCTGAAGTCTTGAAGCTGGAGCAGGTTGGGCGCCATGACAGCTTCTTCGAGCTGGGCGGGCATTCGCTGCTGGCAATCCGGCTGGTCAACCTGATGGAAGAGGCCGGGTTGCAGGTGTCCCTGGCCGAGCTGTTCCAGCATGCCAGCGTGGCTGGCGTTGCGGCGATGCTGCAGCAGCGCACGCAGGCGCCGGCGCGCGAGACGTCGGTGATTACCGTGCGCAGCAGCGGCTCGCAGCCGCCGCTGTTTCTGCTGCATGAGTTCAGTGGCATGGACGTGTACTTCCCGGCGCTGGGCCAGCACCTGCCCGGCGACTATCCCATTTATGGCCTGCCGGGCGCAGCGCTTGGCGAAGTGCATCTGAACACCATGGAAGGCCTGGCCGCGCGCCTGGTCGGGTTGATTCGGCGCATCCAGCCTCACGGGCCATACCGGCTCGCGGGCTGGTCGTTTGGCGGCGTGCTGGCCTACGAAGTGGCGATGCAATTACTCGGGCTGGATGAGGCGGTGGCCTTCCTCGGTTTGATCGACAGCTACGTGCCGCGCATGACCGATCAGGGCAAGGCGCGCTGGAGCGGGCCGGATGCGCTCAAACGGCATTTGCTGTTGCAGTGCACGGCGTATTGGAAAGCACAGGGAGGTGTGGATGAGCTGGCGAGCCTTGAATACTTGGAGGCGGGCATTGGACAGCTGGACTTTGCGGGTCTGCTGCAACGCTGTCGCGATCAAGGTTTGCTATACGCGCAAATGGCAGCGGCTGCGGACGCGGACCTCTTGAGTTTTATCGAGCGGGAGGTCGGGCATGGGCATGCGCTGGCGCATTACAGCCTGTTCCCGTTGCCGGTCGCGGTGCATTTGTTCAGCGCGCAAGAGCGGCCCACCGAGTTGTCGCGGCGCAGTGTTTCGCTGGGTTGGGAGGACGCGTTGGCGCCTGGGCAGTTGCGCCGGGTGCAGGTGCCAGGTGATCACCAGAGCATGATGCAGGCGCCGCATATTCAGGCGCTGGGGCGGGCGATGAGCGAGGCGTTGGCCGTGTGTTCGCCGGTGGCGCAAGTGGCGCACCAACCGCTGCTGCGCATTCAGAGCGGGCGGGCAGGGTATGCGCCGGTATTCTGCGTACCGGGCGCGGGCGATAGCGTCACCGGCTATGTGGGGTTGAGCGAGGCGCTGGGGCGTGACTGGCCGCTGTTCGGCTTGCAGCCGCGCGGGTTGGATGGCCAGGCGGTGCCGCATAGCCAGGTCGAAGCGGCGGCGCAGTGTTATCTGGCGGCGCTTGCACAGGAGTGCCCGCAAGGCCCGGTGCACCTGGTGGGGCACTCGTTTGGCGGCTGGATCGCGTTGGAGATGGCGCTGCGGTTGCAGGCGATGGGCCGTGAGGTGGCGTCGTTGACGGTGATTGACAGCGAAGCGCCGGGCGGCACCGGGCGGCCTTACACCACCACGGCGGCGTTGTTGCGGTTGATCGAGGCGATGCAATTGGCCGCCGGCAAGTCGCTGGGTATCGACCGCGCGGACTTTGCCGAGCGTGATGAAGTGGCGCAGCGCCAATGGCTGCATGCGGGCATGGTGGGCGTGGGGCTGTTGCCGGTGCGCTCTGCGGTGGATGCCATGGACGGGCCGGCGCGTACCTATGCAGCGGCGTTGCGCACGGTGTATCAGCCGCATCAGCGTTACAACGGCGTGGTGCGGTTGGTGTTGGCCGAGGACCCTTCGCTGGATGCGGCGGGCAATCAGCGCGAACAGAGCCTGATGATTGAGGGATGGCGACGGCAGGGCAGCGGGCTGGAGGTTTGGTATGGGCCGGGGAACCACTTTACGTTGCTCAAGGCGCCGAATGTTCAAGGGTTGGCACGGTGGTGGCGTGAGGGTGTGGTGATTGGGGAGGTGGTGTCGTGAGCGGCATACACCGATCTGAAGGTGGGAGCTGGCTTGCCTGCGATAGCGGTGTATCAGCCCGGCATAGGGTGACTGACACTCAGCAATCACAGGCAATCCAGCGCCCACATCAGGCCGTTTTCGCTTCAGACCCTCTTCATTTTTTTATGGTCATTTATGGATAAGTCAACGTTTCGCAAACTCGGAATGCTCGCGGTATTGGCGGTTGCCATCGGCCTTGTCGTGTATACGGTGCAAGCGCCCGCCGACACGCCGCAATACCTCACCGCCACGGCTGAACGGGGTGATATTGAAAATGCCGTATTGGCCACGGGCGTGCTCGAAGGCATCAAACAGGTTGACGTCGGCGCCCAGGTTTCGGGGCAGTTGAAGTCGCTCAAGGTCAAGGTTGGTGACAAGGTCAAAAAAGGCCAATGGCTCGCCGAAATCGACCCGCTGATCCTGCAAAACACCTTGCGCAAAGCCCAGGTCGATGAAGAGAACCTGCAGGCCCAGCGCCGCGCCACGGCGGCGCAGCTCAAGCAGGCCAAGTCTGTCTACGAGCGCTACAAAGGCTTGCAGATCGACGAGTCGGTGTCGCGTCAGGATTTTGAAGACGCGCAATCCACCTTCCAGGTGCAGCAAGCCAACCTGCTGTCCCTGGATGCGCAGATCAAGAGTGCGCACATCCAGATCGACACCGCCAAGGTCAACCTGGCCTATACCCGCATCGTCGCGCCCATCGACGGGGATGTGGTCGGCATCGTCACCCAGGAAGGCCAGACCGTGATCGCCAACCAGCTGGCGCCAGTGCTGCTCAAGCTTGCGGACCTGGACACCATGACCGTCAAGGCCCAGGTGTCCGAGGCGGATGTGATTCACATCAGCCCCGGCCAGCAGGTGTATTTCACCATCCTCGGCGAGGCCGACAAGCGCTACTACGCCAAGCTGCGCGGGACCGAGCCGGCGCCGCAGAACTTCCTCGAAACCCAGACCGCCGGCACGCCCAAGCAAAACACCGCGGTGTTCTACAACGCGCTGTTCGACGTGCCCAACCCTGACCATCGTCTGCGCATCGCCATGACCGCTCAGGTGCGTATCGTGCTCGACACCGCCCAGGCCGCGCTGATGGTGCCGGTGGCGGCACTCGGCTCGCGCAACGCCGATGGCAGCTACTCGCTGCGTGTGCTGGATGCCAAGGGCAAAGCCGTGTCGCGGGATGTGAAGACCGGGATCAACAACAACGTCAAAGTGCAGATTCTGGACGGCCTGGTCGAGGGCGATAAGGTCGTGATCGGTGACGCAACGCCTGTTGTGGCGGGGAACTGACGCATGACCCAGCCACTGTTGGAACTCAAGGGCATCACCCGCAGTTTCATGGCCGGCGAGCGCGAATTCATCGCGCTCAAGGGCATCGACTTGACCATCCATGCCGGAGAAATGGTCGCGATCATCGGCGCCTCGGGCTCGGGTAAATCCACCCTGATGAACATCCTCGGCGGTCTGGACTACGCCACCGCCGGCAGCTACAAAATCAATGGCATCGAAACCCGCTCGCTCGGCGATGAGCAACTGGCGGAACTGCGCCGCGATTACTTCGGTTTTATCTTCCAGCGCTACCATTTGCTCGCGCACCTGAGCGCCTTGCACAACGTGGAAATGCCGGCGATCTACGCCGGCACGCCAGAGACGCAGCGCCACAGCCGCGCCCGGGATTTGCTCACCCGCCTTGGCCTGGCGGGGCACACCAGCCACCGGCCGAGCCAGCTTTCCGGCGGCCAGCAACAACGGGTGAGTATCGCCCGCGCGTTGATGAACGGCGGTGAAGTGATTCTCGCCGACGAACCCACCGGCGCCCTCGACACCCACAGCGGCAAGGAGGTGATGCGCATCCTTGCCGAGCTGCACGCCGCCGGGCACACAGTGATTATCGTCACCCACGACCCCAAGGTGGCCGCCAATGCCCAGCGCATTGTCGAGGTGTGTGACGGCGAGATTGTCAGCGACAAGGCCAACGACAGCGTCGGCCTGGAGGTGCCCGCCGAGGCGCCCATCGAGACCCGGCGCAGCGGCGCACGGCGCCTGGTGGCGAGCCTGGGGTTGTTCAAGGAAGCATTCAACATGGCCTGGGTGGCGTTGATTTCCCATCGCATGCGCACCCTGCTGACGATGCTCGGGATTGTCATCGGCATCACCTCGGTGGTGTCGATCTCGGCCATCGGTGAGGGCGCCAAGCGTTATGTGCTTAAAGACATCCAGGCGATCGGCAGCAACACCATCGATATCTTTTCCGGCACCAGTTTTGGTGACAGCCGCGCATCTGCCATCGAAACATTGATGCCCTCGGATGTGGAGGCGTTGAACCAGCTGTATTACGTCGACAGCGCCACGCCGGTGGTGGGCCGCAACCTGCTGCTGCGCTTTGGCAATATCGACCTGGATGCACAGGTCAATGGCGTCAGCGACCGTTACTTCAAAGTGAAGGGGTTGAAGCTGGAAGCCGGAATTGCCTTCAGCGAGAGTGACGCGCGGCGCCAGGCCCAGGTGGTGGTGATCGACCACAACACCCGACATCGCTTGTTCGGACCGAATGTGGACCCGTTGGGCCAGGTGGTCCTGGTCGGCAATCTGCCGTGCACGGTGATTGGTGTAACGGCCGACAACAAAAACATGTTCGCCGCCAGCAAGGCGCTGAACGTGTGGGTGCCTTATGAGACGGCGGCGGGGCGTCTGTTGGGCCAGCGCCATCTGGACAGCATCACCGTGCGCATCAAGGACGGCCAGCCGAGCAAAGTGGTGGAAGAAAACGTCAATAAACTCATGCTGCAACGTCACGGCACCAAGGATTTCTTCACCAATAACCTCGACAGCATCATGCAAACGGTGCAGAAAACCAGCCGCTCGCTGGCGCTGCTGTTGTCGCTGATCGCGGTAATTTCGTTGCTGGTGGGCGGTATCGGGGTGATGAACATCATGCTGGTGTCGGTGACCGAGCGCACGCGCGAGATTGGTATTCGCATGGCCGTGGGCGCGCGCCAGTCGGACATCCGCCAGCAGTTTCTGGTGGAAGCGGTGATGGTGTGTTTGATCGGCGGGATGATCGGGATCTCGTTGTCCTTTGCGATCGGCTATCTGTTTTCGTTGTTTGTGAAGGAATGGGAAATGGTGTTTTCCCTGGGCTCGATCATTACCGCGTTTGCGTGCTCGACCCTGATCGGCATTGTGTTTGGCTTTGTACCGGCCAGGAATGCGGCGCGGCTGGACCCGATTGAGGCGTTGGCCAGGGACTGACGGCAACTATCAGATGTGGGAGCAGGCACGCCAGCTCCCACAGGTTTTTGGGTGATTCACAGGGTTGTAAGCGTGCCTTCCTCGGTCGCGTACATCCACCGCAACAACGAATGCCGCCCGCTGATGCCCAGCTTGATCGCCGCGCGCTTGAGGTAGCTCTCGATGGTGTTGACCTTGAGTGCCAGTTGCTCTGCCAATTGCGGTGCAGTGCGCCCGGCCAGCAGGCCGACACACACTTCGAGTTCGCGGTTGGAGAGCGTCAGGCCCGATTGCACCAGGCGTTCTTCAATGCGCCGGCGCAGGGTTTCGATGCCCTGGTTTTCCGGCATCACCGGTTCGCTGGTCGGGCGGCAAGGCTGGATCGCAGTGATGTGTTTTTCGACCATGGGCAGCAGCAGCGTGGAGAAGTCCTGCAGCATGCTGCGTTCCTGCGGCGAAAAACTTTCTGACTGGTGCGAGCGGTACACCGACAGTACATAGCGCACGTCGTCCCTACGGCGCGTGAGGTGCAGCTGGGCGGCGGGTTGTTCTTCACCCAAGGCGGCTACCGAATCGGTGTAGACCGGGCTGATCCTGCGGCGGGTGTGGCCTTCGGCACTGACCCGCAATTGCGTGATATGGGTGGCGTCCACTGCCAGTTGGGTCAGGATGAGGTCATGCAGCATGCGTGGGAAATGGCGACTGCCGGTGCTGGCGATGACCTTGCCTATATGTGGGAACAGGTGTGAGTTCATCAATTCGTCCATGAGTTTCCAGTGCAGGTATTCAGCCTTATCGCGACGGGATTTAAGAAGGTAACCAGGGTGAATAATCTGCAGTGATAATGCACCCGTCGAGCACCTATGCTAGTACAGCCTGACGAAAGCATGGGGATCCAATCTGGAAAAAATCAGATTAAAAACGCATAACGGTGGTCAGACCAGTCCGACCACCGCTTGTAGGAAAGCGTTACTGGGTGCCTAAGGCTTATTTCACGCTGTGCTCTTCTACCAGGACCCGGCGGGACGCGACGGTGCGGGTGCACTTGGCAAGGGCTTGATGGATATCCTCCAGCAGGTCGGCGATGTCCTCCAACCCGACCGATAAACGCACCAGGCCTTCGCTGATGCCGTGTTGCGCACGTTCTTCGGGCGTGTAGGTGGAGTGGGTCATGCTGGCCGGGTGCTGGGCCAGTGATTCGGCATCGCCCAGGCTGACCGCACGGGTGAATAGGTTGAGGGCGTTCATGAAGCGGCGCCCGCTCGCAATGCCGCCCTTGAGTTCAAAGGCGATCATGCCGCCGGACTGCTTCATCTGCCGCGCCGCCAATTCGTATTGTGGGAAAGAGCGCAACCCGGGGTAGGTCACCCACTGCACGGCCGGGTGTGCCTGCAGCGCTTCGGCCACCGCCAGGGCATTGCTGCAATGGCGGTCCATGCGCAGGGCCAATGTCTTGAGGCCGCGCATCAGCAACGACGCATCCTGCGGTGACATCACCGCGCCGGTCAGGTCCTTGAGCCCTTGCAGGCGAATGCGTTGCGCCAGGGCCTGGTTGCTCACGGCGATGCCGGCGGTGATATCGCCATGGCCACTGAGGTATTTGGTCGCCGAGTGCACCACCACGTCGGCGCCCAGTTCCAGAGGCCGTTGCAGGTAGGGCGTGCAGTAGGTGTTATCGACCACCACGGTAACGTTGGGCTGCTGGTGGGCAAGCGCGGCGACCGCCGCAATGTCCACCAGGCGCAGGTTGGGGTTGGCCGGCGTCTCGCAGTAGATCATGCGGGTCGCGGGGGAAAGCGCCGCACGCAAGGCGGCCAGGTCGGTCAGGTCGACGTGGCGCACCTTGATGCCGAATTCGCCGATGCCATGGTGCAGCAGGGCGAAGGTACAGCCGTAGAGGGTCTGGCTGACTATTACCTCATCGCCCGGACGCAGCAGGGTCCAGAACGTCGCGGCAATCGCGCCCATGCCGGAGCTGAACGCCACGGCGGCCTCGCCGTTTTCCAGGGTGGCCATGCGCGATTCCAGCAGCGCCAGGGTCGGGTTGGAGATACGCGTATAGAAGTGGCCGCTGGCTTCACCGGCAAAACAGGCAGCGCCGTATTCAGCCGTGGGGAACGCAAACGTGGCAGACAGATAGATCGGCGGCACCAGGGCGCCATGGTGGTCCTTGGGGTCATAGCCGTGGTGGATGGCGCGAGTGGAAAAGCCGAATGCATTGTGTTTATTGTTCATGCCGGACGCTCCTTATTTCCTACGATGCTATGCTCATAACCAAAGATGAACGTTGCAAAATTTGCTGGAAATGCCCGGCTTAAGGGTCGAAACGTCGATAAAAACAATGAATAGAGGCACATCATGCCCGTGAGTCTGGATCGCACCGATAAAGCACTGTTAAACGCGTTGCAAGGCAATGCCCGGCTGACGGTGGCCGAGCTGGCTGACCGCGTGGCCCTGACCACCTCACCGTGTTGGCGTAGGGTGCGCAGCCTGGAAGAGAGCGGGGTGATCAGCGGCTACCAGGCGATCCTGTCGCCCAAGGCGCTGGGGTACGGGGTGACCGCGTTTGTGAGCATCATGATGGAAAGTCATACCCAGGAAATCGCGCGCGCCTTTGAGCAGCGGTTGTTGGAAATTCCCGAGATCGTGGCGTGCCATAACGTGTCCGGGCGCTATGACTTCTTGCTTGAGGTGGTGGCCAAGGACCTCGAGTCGTTCGGGGAATTTGCGCGCGAGGTGTTGCAAACGCTGCCCTGCGTCAAGGAGATCTATTCGAGTTTTTCGTACAAGTCGGTCAGGCGGCTGCGGGTGATTCCGTTGCCGGGTTGATCGTTTTACCTTCCCGCACGGGCGCCACATTGGCCACCCAATCTTCCCCGCAATTGGATATTTCTCCAGGCACTCACGGTGACTACTCTGGCCACCAATCCCCACCGTTCTGGAGTATCACCATGCAAACCCGTACCGATTTCTACACCGCTTCCCCGGACGCCATGAAAGCCATGCTCGCCCTGGAAGGCGCTGTCGGCAAACTGTCCCTCGAACTCCCGCTGCTGGAACTGGTGCGCCTGCGCGTCTCGCAAATCAACGGCTGCGCCTTCTGCCTCGACATGCACACCGCCGACGCCCGCAAGGGCGGTGAAACCGAGCGCCGCCTGTACACCCTGTCGGCCTGGCGTGAAACGCCGTTTTTCACCCCGCGTGAGCGTGCCGCCCTGGCCTGGGCCGAAAGCCTCACCCTGCTCAGCCAGACCCACGCCGCAGACGAAGACTACAACGCGCTGGCCGCCGAGTTCAGCGCTCAGGAGCAGGTCGATTTGAGCGTGGCCATCGCCACCATCAACAGCTGGAACCGCCTGGCCGTGGGCTTTCGCAAGATGCCCAAGTAAGCCTTCAGCTTGACTTGAAATACCCGCGTGGCGTGGTGCCGGTCATGCCCTTGAAAAAGGCGATCAACGCACTGTCACTGGCAAAGCCCAGCGCGAAAGCGCAGTAGCCCAGGCTGCGCCCGGTGGCGAGCAGTTCGATGACCCGCATCAAGCGCCACTGCTGGCGCCATTGCTGATACCCCACGCCGGTTTCCCGCAGGAAAATCCGGCCGATGGTTTTGGTGCTGGCGCCAATCTGTTTTTCCAGCACTTGCAGCGTTGGCGGCAACCTGTCGAGATCGGCCAGCAACGGGGCCAGGCGCTTGTCGTGCGGCAAGGGCAGGAGCATCGGTTGCTCGGCGGCCTGCCGGATTTCATCCAGGCACAACCCCAATAGATGGGCATGCCGGCCGGCGTGCCAATCGGTCTCGAACGGCGCCATTGCCATGGGTTCCAGCACCGCCCGCAGCAAGGCGCTGACTTCGATGACCCGCACCTGTTTGGGCAACTGATCAGCCAATGCCGCGCTCAGGTAGACAGAGCGGTAATCCACGGTTTTGTGCATCACCGCGCGGTGGGGCACACCGCAGGGGATCCATGCCGCGCGGGAGGGCGGCAGCAGGCACAGTTGGTTGTCCAAAGTGATGCGGGTGCAGCCCTGTTGGGTAAACAACAGTTGCCCACGCTGGTGCCGATGCAGGCCGGAGTCATGGTCGCCGAGCAGTGCGGCGATGCCGATGACCGGCGCCGGGAAGCGGTCGGGGTCGAAAGACGCGTCGGCGGCAAGCCAGGCCATAGGTTGTCCGATTTGATCGATAAAATGACGAAGTTTGGATAATACCCCAGTTTCCGGTCCTTAAACTCCTGGCGTTGTTTATACCAAGGAGTCGTCAATGAACGTGCAAAACCTGTTGGTGCTGAGTGTGGCGTTGCTGATGTTTCCGCAATTGGCCCAGACCCTTTACAGCCCGGCCCTGGGTGATATCGGCGAAGCGTTTGCGGTTGGGCCCGAACGGGCAGGGCAGACCCTGTCGGTGTATTTCCTGGCGTTCGCGTTCGGGGTGGTGGTGTGGGGCCGGCTGTGTGATCGCTGGGGGCGGCGGCCGGTGATGTTGGCCGGATTGGCCCTGTATGTGGCGGCGTCGGTGCTGGCCTTGAGTGTGACCACGTTCAATGCCTTGTTAGTGGCCCAGGCGCTGGCGGCGTTTGGTGCGGCGGTCGCCTCGGTGGTGACGCAAACCGTGCTGCGCGATCGCTTCCACGGTGCGCAGTTGGCCCAGGTGTTTTCGATAATGGGCATCGCCCTGGCTGCGAGTCCTGCGCTGGGTTTGTTCAGTGGCGCGACGCTGGTGGCGTACTTCGGTTATCGCGGCATGCTGGCCGGGTTGCTGCTGGCGGCGCTGACGTTGTGGGGCTGGTGCCTGTGGGCCTTGCCCGAGACGCGTCCTGCCTCAGTGTCGACGGCGTCGCTGCCCGAAACGCTGGGCCTGATGCTCAGGGACGCAGGCATTTGGCGCTCGGTCGGCCTGGTGGCGGCGTTCAATATTGCGCTGTTCGGCTATTACAGCGTGGGGCCGTTTATCTTCGCGCGGCTGGGTTTGTCCGCTGCCGAGTTCGGCTACAGCGGCGTGCTGCTGGCGCTGGGTTCGGGGCTTGGGGCGTGGCTGAACAAGCGGTTGCTTAAGCGTGGCATGAACGGTGAGCAGTTGGTGCTGAGCGCCGCTGGCGTAGCGGCACTGGGGGGCTTGCTCGTCGTGCTGCTGCAAGACAGCTGGCTTTTTGTATGGCCGATGCTGTTGGTGGTGCTGGCATTCGGCATGGCAATCCCGAATGTGCTGGGTGCCGCGCTGGTGCGCTATCCCGACCGGCTTGGCACGGCCGCCGCAGTGTTCGGCTTGCTGTATTACTTGATGATCGGCGCCGGGCTTGGGCTGGTGGCCTGGGCCCAGAACCTGGGCTGGAGCCTGTTGATCTGTGGCGTGGCGGCGCTGTGTCTGGCAGCGCCGCGGGTGTTCAGAAGTTGACCGAAGCACTCAGGCGCGCCGTCAGCGGCGCGCCCTGGAACAGGTAGTCATCGCCCATGTATTCGCCGGCGTCGCGCCAGTAACGCTTGTCGAACAGGTTGTCGACGCTCAGGCGAAACACGGTTTCATAGCCCTCGACGTTGGTGGTGTAGCGGCTGCCGACAT
The DNA here is from genome assembly GCF_044875395.1 of Pseudomonas sp. HT11. Classification (NCBI taxonomy): domain Bacteria; kingdom Pseudomonadati; phylum Pseudomonadota; class Gammaproteobacteria; order Pseudomonadales; family Pseudomonadaceae; genus Pseudomonas; species Pseudomonas sp. HT11. The sequence goes on from NZ_CP173217.1 coordinate 2,631,161, forward strand.
TGACCACTGCATAGTCCCCCACTTCAACATTGCCGGTGCGGTTGGCGTATTTCTTGGCGCTGTATTGCACACCGCCGAGCAGCGCCAGACCGTTCACCCACGGCAACGCATAGTCGGCGTACACGCTGGCGCGCAGCGTGGGCACGTTGATCGCCTGATGACCTTCGTATTCCGGCGTGCCGCTGTTGCTCACGCGCGCGCGAATCGCCGCCACGCTGGTTGCGATTTGCAGGCGGTCGGTGGCCCAGCCGTTGGCGGAGAGTTCCAGGCCGGTATTTTTCTGTTGGCCTTGTTGCACGTAGGTGAACTTGCCATCTTCCGGTTTGGCGTACTGATAGGCCTGATGTGTCTGGAATACGGCGGCGGCGAAGCTAATTCGGCGCCAGTCGTATTTCACGCCGGCTTCGATTTGCCGTGACACGGTTGGAGCCAGAGTTTCGTCGGCGTTTTCAGCGAACCAAGGCGCCGTGCCGCCCAGCGACAGGCCTTTGCTGTAGCTGGTGTACAGCGAGATGTTTTCCACTGGTTTGTAAATCAACGAAGCTTGAGGAAGGAACACGTATTGCTGGGTGTGGCGAGCCTGGTTGCCATTATCGTCATAGGCTTTTTCATCCAGGCGCACTTCGCGGCCGCCAAGAATGGTTTGCCATTGCTCGTTGAAGCGAATGCGGTCGGTGACGAACAGCCCGTACTGGCGGCTGTCGAGGTTGCGGTGGCTGTCTTTCAGCGGTTCGTCGGTGGGCGCGAAGGTCGGTGCGTCTTCGTTGATATTGCCGCTGCCGATGTACGCGTTGACCGCTTCGCGCTTGTCGATCACCCGGCGAAACGCGCTGCTGCCCACAGTCAGCTCGTGGCCCAGGCCGCCGGTGTCGAACAGCCCGGTCATTGCAGCCTGCACTTCATCGTCACGGCGGGTATCGTCGGGGCTGCGATAGTCGTAGACGTCGTAGTTGCCTTCGGGGCTGAAATGGTTGGGCACGCTCGATGAACTACAGCTGGTCGAGCCATAACAGCCCCAGGCAAACGCGCTGTAGTCATCAATCACCACCTTGCTGCGCGCGGCGCTGATAGTGCCTTTCCATTGATCGCTGAAGCGGTATTCGAACTTGCCGTTGAGGTTCAGCGAGTCGATGCCCACCTGTTTGGAACCGCTCTGGTGCCCCAGCAGTTTTTTCGGCGAGGCATCGTGGGGCACCTCGGTGCCGCCCAGCAACTGATAACCGGGCACCGAACGCTGTTGCTTGTTCTGGTATTCCGCATCCAGTTGCAGCACGGCGTCGGGGCTGATCGTCCAGTCGAACGCCAGGGACACGAAATCGCGCTGGCCATTGGCGTGCTCCACATAGCTGTTGAGGTCTTCATGGGCCACGTTGGCGCGCAGGCCGAACTGCTGCTCGCTGCCGAACCAGCCGCCGACATCGGTGGCGATGTAACCGCTGCCGCGATCGTCGGTGGACACCGTGACCGAGCGCACGTCCTGCGGGCGTTTGGTCACGTAGTTGATCACACCGCTGGGCTCGGCAATACCGCTCTGCACACCGGCCAGGCCCTTGAGCACTTCCACTTGCTGCTTGTTTTCGAGGGCGACGTTCTGCTCGCCGGTGACGGTACGACCATTGATCTTGTAGCTGCTTGCCGCATTGAGCGAGAAGCCGCGCACCACGAAGTTTTCGTAATAGCCAATCGGTGCGTAGCTGTCGCCGACCGAGGCATCGTTGCGCAGCACTTCGCTGAGCAGTCGCGCTTGCTGGTCCTTGATCAGCGCGGCGTTGATCACCGTGATCGAGGCCGGGGTGTCCAGCAATGGCGCTTCATCGAAGCCGCCGACCGATGCGGTTTCACTGCGGTAGCCGGACTCGTCCTGGCCCTGGACGTTCACCGCCGGCAGCTCTATTTCAGCCGCCAGGCTGCTACCGATGCCGCCGCTGAGCAGCAGGCCGAGGGCAAAACGTGAGTGAACGGCAGGACGAAAACGCAAAACCATGGGGGCAGGGCCTTAAAGCGCAGGACGGGGGGGCGCATAAGCTAGGGGGAAGTGCGGGGTTTTACAAGTTATCGCGAATGGTTCTGCCGTCCCGCCTTTCAGCTGGAGCGCTTCAGGGTTTCACTGGGCAGTTCCTTGAACAATGCGCGGTAGCTATTCGAAAACCGCCCCAAATGCCAGAACGACCAGTTCATCGCGACCTCGGCCACGGTGGTGTCGGCTGAGGTCAATAACTCGCGCCGCGCCCCGTTCAACCGGCGCAGACGCAACCACTGCGCCGGGCTCATTCCGGTGTAGGTCTTGAAGCCTTGCTGTAACTGGCGCAGCGGCACACCGGCGATTTGCGCCAATTCCAGCAAGTTGACGGTTTCATCCGGCGCATCCGCTGCCCACTCGCCGATGCGCGCCATCAGCAGGCGTTCGTCGCTGCGTCGCTGCAATGAGCTGCGGTCCAGGCACACGCAGGCGTTGTCGAGGATGAACAGGCAATCGTCGAGCAACTGCTGGGTGAGGGCGTCGCGGCTGATCGGGTCGAGTGTGGTGGACAACCGCGTCAGGGTGCCGCTGAGCCAGCGGGTGAACAGCGCGTTCTGCTGGCAAGTCAGCGGCGCCATGAACAGGCCTTCAAGTCGGGCCACATCCAGGCCCTGGCGCTGCACGAACTGCGGGCCGAACACCACGGCCACTTCGCGGTAGTTTTCCGGGGTGATCCAGGTGTTGCGGCTTTCGCCATTGAGCAGGTACAGCGCGTTGTCGCTGCCATCAAAACAAAACGCCAATGCACCGGGCGGCGCGTTGAAGTTCTGCTCCACGCGCGTGTTCATGCACTCTTCGTACACCTGCACGCCTTGCAGGTCGAGGTAACGGATCTGCCCGGCAAAATGCCCCGGGGACATCTGCTGGTACTGCTGCACCCAACCGGGTGTCGCACTGCATTGAGCGGCCACATCACCGGTGGTGAAAGCCTGTACGCGCAAAGCTGTTGCCTGTGTCATGGGTAACCTGGGCGCACTCTATTGGTGCGTTGTGGTTGGTGCAAAGTGGATAGATGCCGGCGTGCGGCGGCATCAAGATAGACCTCAATGCGCCGCGAGTACAAGCAGGCGCATGCATCCAACCCATGACGAGGTCCTTATGAACGCCCCCTTCGATCAGCTGTCCGCCTGGCTGAAAGAACACAAGATTACCGAAGTCGAATGCGTGATCAGTGATTTGACTGGCATCGCACGCGGCAAGATTGCGCCCACCAACAAGTTCCTGCATGAGCGAGGCATGCGCCTGCCGGAAAGTGTGTTGCTGCAAACGGTGACCGGGGACTTTGTCGACGACGATATCTACTACGACCTGCTCGACCCGGCCGACATCGACATGATCTGCCGCCCGGTGTCCAACGCCACGTACGTGGTGCCGTGGGCTATCGAGCCCACCGCGATTGTGATCCACGACACCTATGACAAGCAGGGCAACCCGATTGAGCTGTCGCCGCGCAACGTGCTGAAAAAGGTGCTGCAGCTTTACGCCGAGCAAGGCTGGCAGCCGATTGTGGCGCCGGAAATGGAGTTCTACCTGACCCAGCGCTGCGAAGACCCGGACCTGCCGTTGAAAACCCCGGTGGGTCGCTCCGGTCGCGCCGAAACCGGCCGCCAGTCATTTTCCATCGACGCCGCCAACGAATTCGATCCGCTGTTCGAAGACGTCTACGACTGGTGCGAGCTGCAGGGCCTGGACCTCGACACGCTGATCCACGAAGACGGCCCGGCGCAGATGGAAATCAACTTCCGCCACGGCGATGCCCTGCACCTGGCCGATCAGATCACCGTGTTCAAACGCACGCTGCGTGAAGCGGCGCTCAAGCACAACGTGGCCGCCACCTTCATGGCCAAGCCGGTGGCCGACGAGCCGGGCAGCGCGATGCATCTGCACCAGAGCGTGGTGGACATCGCCACCGGCAAGCCGGTGTTTGTCGATGCCGACGGCAAGATGAGCCAGCTGTTCTTGCACCACATCGGCGGGTTGCAGAAGTACATCCCAAAGCTGCTGCCGATGTTCGCGCCCAATGTGAATTCGTTCCGGCGCTTTCTGCCGGACACCTCGGCGCCGGTGAATGTGGAGTGGGGCGAAGAAAACCGCACCGTCGGCCTGCGCGTGCCCACTTCCAGTCCCGACGCGATGCGCGTGGAGAACCGTTTGCCGGGCGCCGATGCCAACCCGTACCTGGCAATTGCCGCCAGCTTGTTGTGCGGCTACCTGGGCATGATCGAAAAGATCGAGCCCAGCGCCCCGGTGGAAGGCCGCGCCTACGAGCGCCGCAACCTGCGCCTGCCGTTCACCCTCGAAGACGCGCTGGCGCGGATGGAGGATTGCGACACGGTCAAGCAGTACCTGGGCGAGAAGTTCGTGCGCGGCTACGTGGCGGTCAAACGCGCCGAACATGAGAATTTCAAGCGGGTGATCAGTTCCTGGGAACGTGAGTTCCTGCTGTTGAGCGTCTAAAAAAACTCAAAAGGGGTGTCGATATGCGTCTTGTGAAAAAGCTTCTCCCGCTGGCCCTGGTGGCCGCGTTCAGCAGTGCCAGCCAAGCCGCGCCGACGGTCAGCGTCTATAACTGGACGGACTATATCGGTGAGACCACCTTGGCTGATTTCCAGGCCAAGACCGGGATCAAGGTGGTCTACGACGTGTTCGATTCCAACGAAACCCTGGAGGGCAAGTTGCTGGCGGGGCGCACCGGCTATGACGTGGTGGTGCCGTCCAACCACTTCCTGGCGCGCCAGGTGAAGGCCGGCGCGTTCCTCAAGCTCGACCGCTCGCAGCTGCCCAACTTCAAGAACCTCGACCCCAAACTGCTCAAGCTGCTGGAGAAAAACGACCCGGGCAACGCGCACTCAGTGCCGTACCTGTGGGGCACCAATGGCATCGGCTACAACGTCGACAAGGTCAAGCAAGTGCTGGGCATCGACCACATCGATTCGTGGGCGGTGCTGTTCGAACCCGAGAACATCAAAAAGCTGCACGAGTGCGGCGTGGCTTTCCTCGATTCGGCGGACGAGCTGTTCCCGGCGATCCTCAATTACATGGGCAAGGACCCGCGCAGCGAGAATCCCGAGGACTACAAACAGGCCGAAGCCAAGCTGCTGACCCTGCGGCCGTACATCACGTATTTCCATTCCTCCAAGTACATCTCGGATCTGGCCAACGGCGATATCTGCGTGGCCTTCGGGTATTCCGGCGACGTGTTCCAGGCCGCCAACCGCGCCAAGGAAGCCAAGAACGGCGTGAATATCGCCTATTCGATTCCCAAGGAAGGCTCCAACCTGTGGTTTGACTTGCTGGCCATCCCGGCCGACGCGAGCAACCCGAAAGAGGCCCATGCCTTTATCAACTATTTGCTCGACCCCGAAGTGATCGCCAAGGTCAGTGCCTCGGTCGGCTACGCCAATGCCAACCCCGCCGCCAAGCCGTTTATGGCGCCGGAACTGGTGAACAACCCTGAGGTGTACCCGCCCCAGGAAGTGCTCGACAAACTCTACATTTCCACCACGCCGACTCCGGCGACCATGCGCCTGATGACCCGCGCCTGGAGCAAAGTGAAGACCAACAAATGATTTCATCCAGTGACCACGCCCGGTCCTATTACCGTGCTTCGGCCAATGCCATGCCTGAGCGTCCATCGCTGGGCACCGACCTGAGCGCCGATGTGTGCGTGATCGGCGGCGGTTTTACCGGGGTCAATACGGCCATCGAACTGGCCCAGCGCGGGCTCTCGGTGATTCTGCTGGAGGCCCGGCGCATCGGCTGGGGCGCCAGCGGGCGCAACGGCGGGCAGTTGATTCGCGGCATCGGCCATGACGTGTCGGGGTTCGCCAAGTACGTGGGCGAGGAGGGCGTGCGTTACCTGGAGCGGGCCGGGATTGATTCGGTGGCGCTGGTGGGCGAGCGCATTCGTCAGCACAGCATTGACTGCGATCTGCGCTGGGGCTTTTGCGAGCTGGCCAATACCACGGCGCAATTCGCTGCGTTCAAGGGCGAGCAGCAGAGCCTGGCGGCGCTTGGGTATGCCCATGAAACTCGGCTGGTCGAACCGCAGGACATGCAGCAGGTGGTCGGTTCGATGGTCTATGCCGGTGGCTTGGTGGACATGGGCTCTGGGCACCTGCACCCGCTGAACTTGGTACTCGGCGAGGCGCAGGTGGCCGAGTCTCTGGGGGTGCGGATTTTCGAGCGCACCCAGGTCCTCGAACTGATCCACGGCGACACCGTGCAAGTGCGCTGCGCCGCTGGCACGGTACGCGCCGCGCGTTTGGTGTTGGCCTGCAACGCACACTTGGACGAACTGGAGCCACGCTTGAGCGGCAAGGTGCTGCCGGCGGGCAGCTACATCATCGCCACCGAACCATTGTCCGAGGCTGTCGCCAAGCAATTGATCCCGCAGAACCTGGCGCTGTGTGACCAAAAAGTCGGGCTGGATTACTACCGGCTTTCCGCCGACCGGCGTCTGTTGTTCGGCGGTGCCTGTCACTACTCCGGGCGTGATCCGGTGGACATCGCCGCGTACATGCAACCCAAGCTGCTCAAGGTATTCCCACAGCTGGCGAACACCGCCATCGAGTTCCAGTGGGGCGGCAAGATCGGCATCACCGCCAATCGTTTTCCGCAAGTCGGGCAGCTCAAGCAATACCCGAATGTGTTCTATGCCCAGGGCTATTCCGGGCATGGGCTGAACGTGACCCACTGGTGCGCAAAGCTTTTGGCCGAAGCCATTCATGCCGGCCATAGCCAGGGCCTGGACATTTTCAGCCAGGTGCCGCACATGACGTTTCCGGGCGGCAAGGCCTTGCGCTCACCGCTGCTGGCGCTGGGGATGTTGTGGTTCCGGCTGCGGGAGAGGGTGAGCTGATGCGCCGCGATTCAAATGTGGGAGCGGGCTTGCTCGCGAAAGCGCAGTGTCAGTTGGCTTGTTCGGTACTGACTCATTGCATTCGCGAGCAAGCCCGCTCCCACCTGTTTGATCTCCATCAGCCTTGGGGTTCGGTGAGCACTTTGCGGAAGGTTTCCACCAGCGGGCGCAGGTTGATCCGATGCCACGCCGCCCACAACGGTGTGGTGTAGGTCAGCCACGGCAGCTCACGCAGCACCACGCCGGGCGGGGCATTGCGGCTCAAGCCTTTTTGCACCATCGCCACGCCCAAGCCCGAGGCCACCAGGCCCAACGCGGTGAACGGTTCGCTGGCTTCCATCGGGATTTGCGGGGTAAACCCGGCCCGGATGCAGGCCGCGACAAAGTCATCAGCCGGGTGGGCGCCGGCTTTGCGTTGCACGCCAATCCATTCCTGATCGGCCAGGTGTTCGGGCAGCAGTTCGTTGTGTTTGGCCAGCGGATGATGCTCAGGCAGGGCCAGCAGCATGGGGTCGTCCAGCACTTGCAACGCGGTCAGGTCCGGGTCATCGGCGGCCGGTGGTTCGCTGACCAGGGCGATATCCAGGCTGCGCTGGCGCAGGCCTTCGAGCTGTTCGAGCGACGGCAAGTTGTACAGCTTGATGTGCACGGTGGGGCGGTCGTCTCTCAACACGCGCAAGGCGTTGGGCAGCACGCCGGCATGCATCGCGTTTTCGATATAGCCGATGCACAGGCCGCCTTCTTCACCGCGACCCAAGCGTTTGCCCAGGGACTCCAGGCGATTGGCGTGGGTCAGCAGCGCCTTGGTTTCGGCCAGAAACGTCTGGCCGTCGCGCGTCAGGCGGATGCGCTGCTGGCTGCGTTCGAACAGGGTCAGGCCCAAACGCTCTTCGAGCTGGGCGATCTGCCGGCTCAAGGGCGACTGGGAGATGTGCAAACGCTCGGCGGCGCGGCCGACGTGTTCTTCTTCGGCAACGACTTCGAAATAGCGCAGTTGGCGCAGATCAATCATGTAAGACCTCGCAGGACTCAAGTTGGTCGCAGTATGTCTTGGACGGTCCGATCTACGCAATCTAGGATCGGCTCAACGGTCACAGCGACCCTGAACCCGATTGAGGAACCACCATGAGCTTGAAAGACACACTGCCTGGCCAACTGGGCTTTGGCACCGCACCGCTGGGCAACATGTTCCGCGCCATTCCCGAAGACGAAGCCCAGGCCACCGTCGAGGCTGCGTGGAACAGCGGCGTGCGTTACTTCGACACCGCGCCGTTCTACGGCTCGGGGTTGTCGGAAATCCGCCTGGGCCAAGCCTTGTCGCAGTACAACCGCGATGACTTTGTGCTCAGCACCAAAGTCGGCCGCGTGATTCTCGACGAAGTCGAAGAAAGCGCCCGCGACCTCGGCGAAAAAAGCGGTGTGTTCGAACAAGGCCGCCCGAACAAGATGCTCAACGACTACAGCGCCGACGCCACGCTGCGCTCTATCGAAGACAGCCTGAAGCGCCTGCAAACCGACCGTCTGGACATCGTGTGGATTCACGACATCGCCCAGGATTTCTACGGCGACCAGTGGCTGGACTACTTCAACCAGGCCCGCACCGGCGCCTTCAAAGTGCTGACCCGTTTGCGTGAAGAAGGCGTGATCAAGGCCTGGGGCCTGGGCGTGAACCGCGTCGAGCCGTGCGAACTGACGCTGGACCTGACCGAAGCGCAGCCCGACGGTTTCCTGCTCGCCGGCCGCTACACCCTGCTGGACCACGAGCGTGCCCTGCAACGCCTGATGGATGCCGCGCTGGCGCAGAACGTCGAAATCGTCGTCGGTGGGCCCTACAGCTCGGGCATCCTGGCGGGCGGTGCGCACTTCGAATACCAGAAGGCCAGCCCGGCGATTATCAGCAAGGTCGAGCAGATCAAGGCGATTGCCCAAGCGTATGGCGTGAGCGTGAAAGCCGCAGCGCTGCAGTTCTCCCTGGCCCACCCGGCGGTGGCCGCCGTGATTCCGGGTGCCAGTCGTCCGGGGCGGATTGCCGAAGACGTCGCGGCGTTGTCAGAGAAGATTCCGGCAGCCTTCTGGCAGGCCTTGCGCGACGCACAGTTGATTTCGGCCAGCGCACCGCTGCCGCGCTAACTTCAGGAGTTCTCAGATGAAAATCGATGTAAGCGGCAAAGTAGCCATCGTCAGCGGCAGCACTGCCGGGATCGGCCTGGGCATCAGCCAGGCCCTGGCGCAATCCGGCGCCACTGTGGTGGTGATCGGGCGGGAAGCGGGCAAGGTTGACGACGCCCTGGCGAGCATTCGTCAGGCAGTGCCGGGCGCGGATCTGCGCGGGCTGGTGGCGGACCTCGGCACAGCGCAAGGCGCAGAGAAACTCTTTGCGGCCGAACCGCGCGCCGACATCCTGGTCAACAACCTGGGCATCTTCAACGATGTGGATTTCTTCGACGCACCGGACAGCGAATGGACGCGCTTCTACGAGGTCAATGTGATTTCCGGCGTGCGCCTGGCGCGGCATTATGTGCCGGGCATGGTTGAGCAGGGCTGGGGGCGGGTGATCTTCCTGTCGTCGGAATCCGGGGTGGCAACGCCGGCGGACATGATCAACTACGGCGTGACCAAAAGTGCCAACCTGGCGGTCTCCCATGGTTTGGCGAAGCGTCTGGCCGGCACCGGTGTGACGGTCAATGCGGTGCTGCCGGGGCCGACCTTTACCGACGGCCTGGAGCAGATGCTTAAAGACGCCACCGCCAAGTCCGGGCGCAGTGCGCGGGAAGAGGCGGACGTGTTTGTGCGCAATGCGCGGCCCACGTCGATCATCCAGCGCGCGGCAAATGTGGATGAAGTGGCCAACCTGGTGGCGTACATTGCTTCACCCTTGTCTGCTGCAACCACGGGCGCTGCATTGCGCGTCGACGGTGGTGTTGTCGACAGCATGGCGATCTGAATTCTTGTAATTTTTTTGGAGTATTTATTGTGGCGACAGCTTCTTCGGTGATTGAGGTTCCGGTTTCGGCCGATCAGGTCTGGCAATTGATTGGCGGCTTTAACGCGCTGCCCGATTGGCTACCGTTTATCGTCAAAAGCGAGGCGAGCGACGGCGGGCGTGTGCGTCACTTGCAAACCGCGGACGGCGGTGTGGTGGTCGAGCGCTTGCAGAGCTTTGATAACGTGGCGCGCACTTACAGCTACACCATCGAGCAGTCGCCGTTTCCGGTGAGTGCTTACCTGGCGACGTTGCAGGTTGAGGCGTTGACCGATGCGTCGGCGAAAGTGACGTGGTCCGGCGTGTTCACCCCGGCGGCGGGGACCACGGAGGCGGCGGTGGAGGAGTTGTTCGCCGGCGTGTACAGCGGCGGGCTTGAGGCACTGCGCGCCAACTTCCCGGCCTGACCTTCCAGGCACCGAAGTCCAATGTGGGAGCTGGCTTGCCTGCGATGGCGGAGTGTCAGGCAATGAACAAATTGCTTGATACATCGCCATCGCAGGCAAGCCAGCTCCCACACTGTTTTGGGGTGTTTTGACTATTCAGGCATCAATTGCTGCCGACACTCCAGCAGCAGGCATGCGCCCCCGCATCGGCTGTTGCCGACTTCCAACTTGAACCCATGCAGGTTGATGATCGCCGCGACAATCGACAAGCCCAACCCGAACCCGCCTTGCTGGTCGCTTTCATCCACGCGATAGAAACGCTGGAACACCGCGTCGCGCTCCGCTGCCGGGATGCCCGGGCCTGAGTCGTGCACTTCGATCCGCGTGCTGCCGGCATCATTGACGCCACGCAGGATCACTTCACCGTTGGGTGGCGAGAACTTGATCGAGTTGCTCAACAGGTTGGCCAAGGCTTCGAACAACAGTGCGCGGTCGCCGGTAATCCACGGCAGCGAGTCGGGCACTTCGAGGCGCAGCTGCAATTCGCCTTCTTCTGCCAGGGGCAGGTAAAAGTCATGCAGTTCGCGCAACAGCGGCAGCGGGTCCATCACCAGGAAACCCGAACGGCGCTGGTGGTCTTCCAGCTCCGAGATGCGCAACAGCCCGCGAAAGCGCGCCATCAGCGTATCGGTTTCGGCAATCGCATCGTCCAGTTTCACCGCGTAGACGGAGTTTTCCTCTGCCTCTTGTTTGATGCGGTAGAGCTGCGCGCGCAAGCGCGTCAGCGGCGTGCGCAGGTCGTGGGCGATGTTGTCGCACACACCCTTGACCTCGTTCATCAGCTTCTCAATGCGGTCGAGCATGGCGTTGACGATGGCGGCGAGCATGTCCAGTTCGTCGCGTCGGTCAGACAACGGCAGGCGGTGCGTCAGGTCACCGGCGACGATGGCCTCGGCACTGGCCTGAATCCCGCGAATGCGCCGCAGCGGGCGACGGCGTAACAAATGCCAACCGGCAGCACCGGGAATAATCGTCAGGGAGAGTGCCCACAGCAGCGCATGCCAGATGATCCGGGTCACGCCAAACAGCGAACCGTTGGCGCGCACGAGTACCAGCCAGCGGCCGTCTTCGGTGTGGGTGGCCACCGCATCGCAGCTGTCCTTGGGCAGTTTCGGGTCGTCAGAGTCGACACAGTTGGCCAGGGCGTGGATCTTGCCGTCCAGCGGCAGGTCCGGCGGCACTGCGCGGATCGGCCCGCTCAAGGGGCGAAATTGCTCATCGAACAGGCCGTAGGCGTCCACGCCTTTCATGTCGAAGGTCATGCTGGTGGTCAGGGCTTCCACCAGTTCTTCACCGTCGAAGCGTTGAAACAGGTGCTGACGCTGCATCAGCGAGTGACGCGACAGGTCACCCAGGTAACCCGACACCTCGTAATACAGCACCCCCATGAGGATGCAGCTCCAGGCGACGAACAACGAACTGTAAAGCGCCAGCAAGCGGCTGCTGGAGGAGCGCCAGCCTTTAGAGGGGTTCAGCAATGACATAACCGGAACCTCGTACCGTGCGGATCAGCGGCGTGAGGCCCGGCGGGTCGATTTTTTTGCGCAGGCGACCGATGTGCACGTCGATCAGGTTGGTGCCCGGGTCGAAGTGATAACCCCAGACTTCTTCGAAGATCATCATGCGCGACAGGATCTGCCCGGTATTGCGCATCAGGAATTCGAGCAGTTTGTATTCGGTGGGCAGCAGGCTCAGCGGCTGTTCGGCGCGGCTGGCTTCGCGGCTGATCAGGTTCAGTTCGAGGTCGGCCACGCGCAGGGCGGTTTCGAACTCCTTCACCGTGCTTTTGCGCCGCAGCAGCACTTCAACGCGGGCGGCCATTTCGTCGGACGCAAACGGCTTGGTCAGGTAGTCATCGCCGCCGGCCCGCAGGCCGCGTACCCGCTCGTCAACATCGGAGAGGGCGCTGATCATCAGGATCGGCGTCGACACGCCAATGGTGCGCAGGGTCGTGACGATGGCCAGGCCATCGAGTTCCGGCAGCATACGGTCGAGGGTGATCAGATCGTAGTCACCACTCACAGCGCGGACCAGGCCTTCACGGCCGTTGTCCACCCAATCTACATCCAGTCCATGGCTACTCAGCTCGGCGACGATCTCGCGGGCTGTAACGGCGTCATCCTCGATGGTCAAAATACGGGTCATAGGATTACCTGGTGAGCGATTCACACTAGAAGTGGGGGCATTTTGCCAAGAAATGCCTGAACGCTTCCTAAATTAAACTTCATCTTGGCAAAACTGACACAACTTTCATGCCGGCCAGCGTCCACACGGGCCGTGGGCGTTGGGGGATTGCATAACGCACGCTGTTTTCGATCATTTCTTGCAACTTGCATGGTTTAAGTTAGTTCAATTTTTTTATCTCATTGAAATATAAGAGATTTATTTTTTAGTCCGGCTGGCATGGTGCCTGCACTGTCCCTTTTGAGAGTTGTAACACTATTTTTCCTGCCGGGAGCAAAACAACAATGATCACATCGTCATCCACGCTGCAAGAATCGAGCTCGCACTCTGGGGTTTCCTGGGGGGCGATTTTCGCCGGGGCCGCTGCGGCGGCCGCACTGTCGCTGATCCTCGTGCTGCTGGGCTTCGGCCTGGGCTTTTCGGCGGTGTCGCCGTGGGCCGACAGCGGTATCAGCGCCAAAGGGCTTGGCATTTCCACGATTGTCTGGCTGGCGTTCACCCAGATCGTCGCATCGGGCCTGGGCGGCTACATTGCCGGCCGCTTGCGTGTGAAGTGGGCCAACATGCACGGTGACGAAGTGTACTTTCGCGACACCGCCCACGGTTTCCTCGCTTGGGCAGTCGCTACGCTGGTGACCGCAGTGCTGGTCGTCGGCTCGGTGAGCAGTGTGGTCAGCGGCGGCGTTAAAGCCGGCGCCGGTGTCGCCTCGAGCGCCGCCAGTGGCCTGACTCAGGCAGCCGGCAGTGCAGCCAAAGGCGCCAACAGCGGCGACTTTGACTACTACGTCGACAGCCTGTTTCGCGATGATCGCCCAGCCGCCGTCAGCGATGACGCCGTGCATGGCGTTGTAGCGCGCATCTTCACTCGCACCCTGAGCAACGACGGCCAACTGGCCCCTGAAGACCGTGCCTACCTGGCTCAGTTGATCAGCCAGCGCACCAACCTCAGCCAGGCTGACGCCGAAGCGCGTATCGACAAGGTGTACGGCGATGCCCGTAAAGCCATCGAAGACGCCAAGGTCAAAGCCAAGCAAGCCGCCGACACTGCCGCCAAAGTGGCTGCCTACACCTCGCTGTGGACCTTCATTGCGCTGTTGATCGGTGCCTTCTTTGCCAGTTTCGCTGCCACCTTCGGCGGTCGTCGTCGTGACGCCGTGGTGTATGTCGAAACTGAAAACTACGTTCGTTAATCAAGGAGAACAACATGCGCTCATTACTGCTTTGGTTCCTCGGTGTGCCTATCCCGCTCATCATTCTGATCGCGATCTTCATGCACTGATCCTGATCGCGCTTCACCCAAGCCGCGCCTGACCCACAGGCGCGGCTTTTTGTTGCAAGGCCCGCCAACCTGCGACCAGCAATGCGCTGGCCACTGACGTCATGATCACCAGGGGGGGCGAGGTGCCGTCCGACAGCATCCCGGTGGCCCAACTGCTCACGGCGGTCAGGAACATCTGGATAAAGAAGAACAACCCCGACGCGGTCCCGGCAATGGCGCCGTAAGGCTGCAACACCGACAGCTGGCAGGCCGGAATCACCATCCCCACCGACACCATGATCACCACCATCGGCAGCACAATCGCCAGCCAGGCCTGGGGCAGGGCGACCGTGGCCCCGGCGAGCATCATGCAACCCAGCACATTCAAGGCGATGGCGGCACTGATCAACTGATCGGCTTCAACGCGCAGCACCAGTCGGCGGAACAGGTTGGCGCCGAGCATGTAGCCACTGATCGTCGCGGCAAACACCAGCGCGTAGGCCGAGGCCGACAAGTGAAAGCCGCGTTGCAGCAGAGCCGACGACTCGCTGATAAAAGGGAAATACGTGCTGTACACGCAGCCGATTGCCAGGGAGTACCGCAGGAAATAACGGTCGCGCAACAGCTGGCCGTACAGGCGCAACAGGTTGCTCGGCGGCGCGGCGGCGACTTCCGGTGGACGGGTTTCCGGCAGCCGGCGAAGCACCACCAGGCACAGCGTCACGCCGATCACGGCCAATACGATAAACAGGCCGCGCCAATGGATGAACGGCAGCATCACGCTGCCCAGCACCGGTGCGGCCATCGGCGAAATCGCCATGGCCATGGAGATCAGGCCAAGCAGGCGCGCCTGTTCATGACGGTCAAAGTAATCGCGCACGATCACCCGACCGATGACCGTGGTGCAGCAACCGCCCAAGGCCTGGAACAGGCGGGCGACGATCAGCACACCAATGCTGTCGGCCAGCGCGCAGGCCACGGTGGCGACCGCGTACACCAACAGCCCGCTCAGCAGCACCGGGCGGCGCCCGAAGCGGTCGGTCAGCGGGCCGCTGACCAGCAAGGAAATGGCAGAGCCCAGGGCGTACAGCGTGAGGGTCAGCTGCAACTGGCTGTCGCTGGCGTGGAAGTCGTCGGCCATCGCGGGCAGGGCTGGCAGGTGCATGTCCAGGGTGATACGTGGCAGGCCGATGAGTACGGTCAGCAGCACCAGCCAGAACCCGGAGGAGAGGGCGCGTTGCGTCATGGGAAGCTTCTTTGCAAGGAGTAGAGTTCGAACTCTAGCGGGTATATGGTTTAATCTTCAGGGCCACTTGTGCCTCTTATGAATGGACCACTATGAGCCGAGGAAAAGCCGCCTCCCACCTAGATCTGCCGCGCCCCGATAGCCTGGACGCCGGCAAGCAGCAGGGCGCCTACGACGCATTGCGCGCCGCCATCCTGAATCGGCAATTGCCCGCCGGCAGCCGCTTGCCGTCTACCCGCAGCCTGGCCGAACGCTGGCTGGTGTCGCGCGGCACGCTTGAAGCGGCGTTCGAGCGCTTGCACAGTGAAGGTTACGTGCAGCGCGTGGCGGGTTCGGGCACGCGCGTCAGCGCGGTGATCCCCGAGCAATTCATTGCGGCGCCGGCGCCCAGCGCAAGTTCACGCCGCGCGGCCATACCGGATCAGCCTGACGCGGGCGTGCAAAGCCACGTCCCCTTTGTCGCGCGACGCCCGGACGCAAGCCTGTTCGACCTGAAAACCTGGGCGCGGTGCATCTCCCGAGGCTTGCTGTCTGCGGGGCCAGGCGTATTGGAGGCCGCCCACCCGGCCGGCTTGCCCGCGTTGCGTGAACAGATCGCCGACTACGTGCGCAGTTATCGCGGCATGCACTGCGAGGCGGACGAAATCGTTGTCACCACCGGCATTCGCCATGGCCTGGACCTGATCGCGCGCACGCTGCTCAAACCCGGTGACACCGCGTGCGTGGAAGACCCCGGTTATACACCGGCACGCCGCCTGTTCAGCCTGGCCGGTGCGCAGGTGGTGCCGGTCCCGGTGACAGCCGAAGGTCTTGATACCGCGCAACTCCCCGACACGGCGCGCCTGGCCTATGTGACACCGGCGCACCAGGCACCGCTGGGCATGACCCTGTCGGTTTCACGCCGCCTGGCGCTGCTGGATTGGGCCGCCCGCGCCGACGCCTGGGTGGTCGAAGACGACTACGACAGCGAATACAACTACAACAGCGCGCCACTGGCGGCGCTCAAATCCCTGGATTCCGGCGACCGGGTGATCTACTGCGGCAGCTTCAACAAGAACCTGTTCCCGGGCCTGCGCGTGGGGTTCATGGTGGTGCCCAAGGCGTTGCGCCCCGCGTTGCTGCGCACCCTGCAACTCACCGGGCATTCGGTGGGCGCGACGGATCAGTCGGGGCTGGTGGAGTTTCTCGCCAGCGGCGCGTTTGTGCGGCACCTGCGGGCTTCGCGCCAGGCTTATCAGGCGCGTCGCGATGCGCTGCTCGCCTGTCTGCCGGATGAATGCCCGGTGAGCGGCCAGCACGCCGGATTGCACTTTGTGCTGTGGCTGCCAAGCGGTGTCGAGGAAAGCGAATTCTGCACCCGCGCCGCCGCCGCCGGGCTGACCTTGCAGCCACTGGGCAAGTTCTGCGTCGCGGCGAACTTGCCGGCGGCGGTGATCATCGGCTACACCGCGCTGACCCTGGCGCAGATTCGCTATCACGGCCGAGTGCTCACGCAATTGTTAACAGCGGCTTAACCCGCGCCCCATGAGCCGCCTTCTGCGTTTAATCCTGGTCATGCTGTGCTCTACCTGAAAAACGCCTGGGCTGAGCGCAAGGACGGTGACCTGCTGGCGGCCATCACCGAAGGCATGAGCCGCATCGCCGCGCCAATGATTGTCGTGGCCAGCGGGCTTGCTGTGGCAAGCAAGCTTGTTGTGGTGAGCCGGTCTGTCGTGGCGAGCGGGCTTGCCCCGCGTTGGGCTGCGAAGCAGCCCCAATAAGGCCGCCGCGCGCTCATTGATAGACCGCGGCGTCAGGTTTCAGGGCCGCTTCGCGCCCCAACGCGGGGCAAGCCCGCTCGCCACAACAAGCCCGCTCGCCACAGTAAACCGGCTCACCAGAACAAGCCCGCGCCCACAGCGGCTCTTCAGTACCAGAAGATCAGTCGTCGAACCCCACCTGTTCATGAATCTCATCCACCTTCAACTCCAACCGATACGCCACCGCAATAAACAATGCCTGGCACAGGCACAAGGTGGCGCTCAGCGAGCGAAACGCAAACGACGACCCTTCATTCACCAACAGCACCGCGTTCGCCCGTTTGGCCAGGGGCGACAGGTTGCTGTCGGTGATGATCAAGGTCTTGGCCTGGTGATGCTGGGCAATGCGCAGGCAATGCTGAGTCTCTTTGCCATACGGCGTAAAGCTGATGGCGATCACCAGGTCATTGGCACGCACGCTGCGCATCTGCTCGCGGTAACTGCCGCCCAAACCGGAAATCAAGTGAATGCGCTTGTTGGTGTGCTGCAGGTTGTAGACCAGGTAATCGGCCACCGCGAAGGAGCGGCGCACGCCCACCACGTAGATATTGTCGGCATTGACCACCAGGTCCACGGCTTTCTCGAAGGCCACATCATCGAGTTCCAGCCCCAGGCGCTCGATGCCGGAGAGGGTGGCGTTCACGCATTCGCGCGCCAGGTCGCCGCCGCTGGCCTTTTGCGACTTGTTGGCGATCATGCTGCGGATGCGTTGCTGGTAGTTCTGCACCGGCGTGGTCTTGTGGGTGTAGGCCTCGCGAAACAGCGCCTGCATCTCACTGAAACCACTGAAACCGAACCGCTGGGAGAACCGCACGATGGCCGAAGGGTGCACTTCGCACTCGCGGGCGATGTCGCTGATGCGGTCGACCATGATCCGGTCGCTTTGCTGGCTCATGTAGCTGGCGATGCGTTTGAGCTGGCGTGGCAGGCTTTCGTATTCGTCGGTGATCAGCTGCAACAGGCGCTCGGCATTGATCGGAGGGCTGGCAATAGTCTCTTCCAGGGTGGTCTCGGGATCGGTGCGGGACATGGGCAATCCTTCTGGCGTGTTCTTCTGATGCGCTGATGGGTGGGCGCAAGTCTACAGGGTAGGCGCAAAAAAATACCCCGGCATCACGGTGGCCGTGGCCTGCTGAAACGATGCAGGAAGGCTGGCAGGCCATTATGCTGGCTTATTGGAAAAAATATTCCACTAAAAATAATTATGGAATAAATATTGATTGCGGCCGCCGGACGTTCTAGTCTGCTTTCACCAAGAGCGTGTGCCGCCACCACGGCGGCACCACGCAGGCTGATAAAAATAACAGGAGCCAGCATGGGCCAGACTCGTTTTGCCAGTGGGCGTCAATTGGATCTGATTTGCCTCGGACGCCTGGGCGTCGACCTCTACGCACAGCAAGTGGGTGCGCGACTTGAGGACGTGTCCAGCTTCGCCAAGTACCTCGGCGGGTCGTCCGCCAATATCGCCTTCGGTACCGCACGGTTGGGGCTTAAATCGGCGATGTTGAGCCGGGTAGGCGACGACCACATGGGCCGCTTCCTGGTGGAATCCCTGGCCCGCGAAGGTTGCGATGTCAGCGGCATCAAGGTCGACCCGGAACGCCTCACCGCGCTGGTGCTGCTGGGCCTCAAGGACCGCGAAACCTTCCCGCTGGTGTTCTACCGCGAAAACTGCGCCGACATGGCCCTGCGCGCCGAAGACATCAGCGAGGCCTTTATTGCCTCCAGCAAAGCCTTGCTGATCACCGGCACGCATTTCTCCACCGATGGCGTGTACAAGGCCAGCATCCAGGCCCTGGACTACGCAGCCAAACACAACGTCAAGCGCGTGCTCGATATCGACTACCGCCCGGTGCTGTGGGGCTTGGCGGGCAAGGCTGACGGCGAAACCCGGTTTGTCGCCGACCAGAACGTCAGCCAGCATGTGCAGGAAATCCTGCCGCGTTTTGACTTGATCGTCGGCACCGAAGAAGAGTTTCTGATCGCCGGCGGCAGTGAAGATTTGCTCACCGCGCTGCGCACTGTGCGTGACCTGACCCCGGCCACCCTGGTGGTCAAGCTCGGCCCGCAGGGCTGCACGGTGATCCACGGCGCGATCCCCGCGCGGCTGGAAGACGGCGCCATCTACCCCGGCGTGCGCGTCGAGGTGCTCAATGTGCTGGGCGCTGGCGATGCGTTCATGTCGGGCTTCCTCAGCGGCTGGATCAACGATGCCAGCGACGAGCGTTGCAGCCAGTTGGCCAACGCCTGTGGCGGCCTGGTGGTGTCCCGCCACGCCTGCGCGCCGGCCATGCCCACGCCTGCCGAGCTGGATTACCTGTTCAACAGCCCGGTGCCCATCACTCGGCCCGACCAAGACGTCACCCTGCAGCGCCTGCACCGCGTCACGGTGCCGCGTAAAGCCTGGAAGCAACTGTTCGTGTTTGCCTTCGACCATCGCTGGCAACTGGTGGACCTGGCGCAAAAAGGCGGCCAGGCCTCAACCCGCATCAGCGCCATCAAGCAGCTGTTTATCCAGGCCATCGAACGCGTCGAAGCCAAGCTGCGCGAGCAGGGCGTCGAAGCCGACGTGGGCCTGTTGGCCGACCAGCGTTTCGGCCAGGACGCGCTCAACGCCGCCAGCGGTCGCGGCTGGTGGATCGCGCGCCCGGTGGAAGTGCAGAACTCGCGGCCGCTGGCGTTTGAACACGGGCGCTCGGTGGGCAGCAACCTGATTGCCTGGCCCCAGGAGCAAATCATCAAGTGCCTGGTGCAATACCACCCTGATGACGAGCCGATGCTGCGCCTGGAACAGGAAGCGCAACTGAAGGCGGTGTACGAGGCCTCGCTGGTCAGCGGCCATGAGCTGCTGCTGGAAGTCATCCCGCCCAAGGATCACCCGTCCACCTATCCCGACGTGCTCTATCGCAGCCTCAAGCGCCTGTACAACCTGGGCATCTACCCGGCGTGGTGGAAGATCGAGGCGCAGTCGGCGCAGGACTGGAAAAAGCTCGACGAACTGATCCAGGAGCGCGACCCGTACTGCCGTGGCGTGGTGCTGCTGGGCCTGAACGCTTCGGCCGAATGCCTCGCCGATGGCTTCCGGCAAGCGAGCCAAAGCAGCACCTGCCGAGGGTTTGCGGTGGGCCGTACGATCTTCCAGGAACCGAGCCGCGCATGGATGGCGGGGGAGATTGATGATCAAACGCTGATCGAGCAGGTGCAGGGCACCTTCGAACAGCTCATCAACGCCTGGCGCAGCGCTAGAAGTTAAACACGCTCAAATGTGGGAGCTGGCTTGCCTGCGATGCAGACATCTCGGTCCATCAGATACGCCGGGCTGATGCCATCGCAGGCAAGCCAGCTCCCACACAAAGCAAACCTCACCAGGCTTAAGTCAGATAAAAACAAAAGGTGCAGCCATGCCCGCAATCCGAATTGGCATCAACCCGATCTCCTGGAGCAACGACGACCTGCCGGCCCTGGGCGGTGAAACGCCCTTGAGCACTGCCCTGGGCGAAGGCAAAGAGATCGGCTACGAGGGTTTTGAACTCAACGGCAAATTCCCCAAGGACGCCCAAGGCGTCGGCGACGTGCTGCGCCCTTATGACCTGGCGCTGGTCTCCGGCTGGTATTCCAGCCGCCTGGCACGGCGTTCGGTGGCGGAAGAAATCGAGGCCATCGCCGGTCACGTCGAGCTGCTCAAACTCAACGGCGCCAAGGTGCTGGTCTACGGCGAAGTCGCCGATTCGATTCAGGGCGCCAGGGTGCGCCTGATCGAACGTCCGCGTTTTCACAGCGAACACGCCTGGCAGGCGTACGCCGACAAACTCACCGAGCTGGCGCGTTTCACCCTTTCCCAGGGCGTGCGCCTGGCCTATCACCACCACATGGGCGCCTACGTCGAATCCCCCGACGACATTGACCAGTTGATGCGCCGCACCGGCCCGGAAGTCGGCCTGCTGTTCGATTCGGGCCACTGCTACATGGGCGGCGGCGAGCCCGTCGAGGTGCTGCGCAAACACATCGAGCGCGTCTGCCACGTGCATTTCAAGGACGTGCGCAAACCGGTGGTGCAACTGGCGCGCAACCAGATGTGGAGCTTTCCCGACTGCATCGTCAACGGCACCTTCACCGTGCCCGGTGACGGCGATATCGACTTTGCCGAGTTGCTCGACGTGCTGTTGGCGGCCAAGTACGAGGGCTGGCTGGTGGTGGAAGCCGAGCAGGACCCGGCCGTAGCGCCCAGCTATATCTACGCGAAAAAGGGCTACGACACGTTGCGCACGCTTCTCAGCGAGAGGACTTAAGTGATGAGCCTGTTGGTCAAGAGCAGCAAACGCGGGCAAACCATGGTTGCCCTGGAAGAAGGGCGCCTGGAGTACGTAGGCTTTGCCGCCTACCGCCTGAGCCTGGGTGAGACGTTGCCGGTCACCGCCGGTGATCAGGAGCTGTGCCTGGTCCTGCTCAGCGGCCGGGTGAATATCCAAGGCGAGGGCTTCAACTGGCAGAACCTGGGGGATCGTCAGTCGGTGTTCGAAGATAAATCGCCCTTCGCCGCCTACCTGCCGCCCGGCACCGATGCGCAGGTGACCGCGTTGAGCGACGTGCAAATCGCCGTGTGCGCCGCACCCGGTGCCCCAGGTTTTGAACCGCGCCTGATTCGCCCCGAGCAGTGCAAGCGCAGCGTGCGCGGCAAGGGCGCCAACACCCGGTATGTGTGTGACATCCTGCCCGACAGCGAGCCGGCCCATTCGCTGCTGGTGGTGGAAGTGCGCACGCCGTCCGGGCACTCGTCCAGCTACCCGCCACACAAGCACGACACCGACGACCTGCCGCACCAAAGCTTTCTCGAAGAGACCTACTACCACCAGATCAACCCGCCCCAGGGCTTCGTGTTCCAGCGCGTGTACACCGACGATCGCAGCATCGACCAGGCCATGGCCGTGGAAAACAGCGACCTGGTGGTGGTGCCCAAGGGGTATCACCCGGTCAGCGTGCCGTATGGCTACGAGTCGTATTACTTGAACGTGATGGCCGGCCCCAAGCGCGCCTGGCATTTCCATAACGACCCGCAGCACAGCTGGCTGCTGGACCTCTGACCGGTTTGAACGGAGAACAACAACAATGAAGTCGCCGCTACGTTTTGCCCTTAACCGCATGGTCGCGCCCGACCTTTCCCTGCCGGATTTCATCCAGTTGGCGGCGGCCCTCAAGTGCGATGCCATCGAGATTCGCAACGACCTCAAAGGTCATGACATCGAATACGGCACCCCGGCCAGCCGCGTGCGTGAGTTGTGCGCGGTGCAAGGCATCACGGTGCTGTCGATCAACGCGCTGTACCCGTTTGACGTGTGGAATGACGAGCGCCGCGCCCAGGCGATCAAGCTCGCCACCTACGCCCGCGAATGCGGCGCGCAAGGCCTGGTGATGTGCCCGCTGAACGAGCGCGGCGATACCCGCAACGAAGCCCAACGCGCGGCCGGTTTGCGCACGGCGTTGAGCGAGTTGGCGCCGATCCTGCGCGAGTACAAGATTCTCGGTTTCATCGAGCCGCTGGGGTTTGAAGAATGCGCGCTGCGCCGCAAGCGTGTGGCTGTGGATGCGATCCAGGCGATTGGCGGCCTGGATGTGTTCCGGCTGGTGCACGACACCTTTCACCATCACCTGGCTGGCGAACAGGAATTCTTCCCGCAGCTGACCGGCCTGGTGCATATCTCCGGCGTCGAGGATCGCGACGCACCGCTCAATGCCATCCGCGACGGCCACCGCGTGCTGGTGGGCGAGGGCGATATCCTCGGCAATGCGGCGCAGATCGACACCTTGCTCAGCACCGGCTACGGCGGTTATCTGTCGTTCGAACCGTTTGCCGAAAGCGTGCATGCGCTGGCGGATATCCAGCAGGCATTGGGGGCGAGCATCGCCCATTTACAAAACCCTCGAACCTGACGCCAATCAACCTGTGGGAGCTGGCTTGCCTGCGATAGCAGTCTGTCAGTTGATAAACAGTTGGCTGATACACCGCCATCGCAGGCAAGCCAGCTCCCACATTAGATCTGTGTTGAACAATGGATCTGCATTCACTCAAGGTGCAAGTGATGACCACAACAAGATTGACCATGGCCCAGGCCCTGATGAAGTTTCTGGATAACCAGTACATCGAAGTCGATGGCGTGCAGAGCAAGTTTGTCGCCGGGGTTTTTACCATTTTCGGCCACGGCAACGTGCTGGGGCTGGGCCAGGCGCTGGAGCAGGACAGCGGTGATCTGGTGGTGCATCAGGGCCGCAATGAGCAAGGCATGGCCCACGCCGCCATCGGGTTTGCCAAGCAGCACCTGCGCCGCAAGATCTACGCGTGCACCTCATCGGTGGGGCCGGGCGCGGCAAATATGATTACCGCCGCCGCCACCGCCACGGCCAACCGTATTCCGTTGCTGCTGTTGCCCGGCGATGTCTATGCCAGCCGCCAGCCCGACCCGGTGCTGCAGCAGATAGAGCAGTTTCACGATTTGAGCATCAGCACCAACGATGCCTTCCGCTCCGTGAGCAAGTACTGGGACCGCATCAACCGCCCCGAGCAACTGATGACCGCTGCGATCCATGCGATGCGCGTGCTCACTGACCCCGCGGAAACCGGCGCCGTCACGTTGGCCCTGCCGCAGGATGTACAGGCTGAAGCCTGGGACTATCCCGACTACTTCCTGCAAAAACGTGTGCACCGTATCGAACGCCGTCCGCCGACTGAAGCGATGATCGGCGATGCGTTGGCCGCCTTTCGAGGCAAGCGCAAACCGCTGATCATCTGCGGCGGCGGGGTCAAATACGCCGGCGCGAATGCCGCGCTGCAAGCGTTTGCCGAACGCTTTGACATCCCCTTCGCCGAAACCCAGGCAGGCAAAAGCGCAGTGGTCTCCAGCCATCCGCTGAACCTGGGCGGCCTCGGCGAAACCGGCTGCCTGGCGGCAAACCTGCTGGCCCCGGAAGCGGACCTGATCATCGGTATCGGCACGCGCTACACCGACTTCACCACCGCGTCGAAGTCGCTGTTCAAGCACCCCGACGTGAAGTTTCTCAACCTCAATATCAGTCCGTGCGATGCCCTGAAACTGGACGGCGTGCAACTGCTGGCGGATGCCAGGGTGGGCCTGGAGGCGTTGGCGGATGCCTTGGGCGACTACCGTTCCGACTGGGCGGACCAGCCACGCGACGCCAAGGCGCAGCTGGAGGCCGAGGTGGACCGCATCTACCAGGCCGACTACCAGACGGACAATTTCGTCCCGGAAATCAACGACCACATGGACCCGGCCGTGCTGCGCGAGTTTATCGAGCTGACCGGTTCCTGCCTGACCCAAAGCCGCGTGCTCGGCGTGCTCAACGACACCCTGGCCGACGACGCCATCATCGTCGCCGCCGCCGGCAGCTTGCCGGGCGACTTGCAGCGCAGCTGGCGCAGCAAGGGCGTCAACACCTACCACGTCGAGTATGGCTATTCGTGCATGGGCTACGAGGTCAATGCGGCCCTGGGCGTGAAGCTGGCCGAGCCGGCGCGCGAGGTCTATGCGCTGGTGGGTGACGGCTCCTACATGATGCTGCACTCGGAGCTGGCCACCTCGATTCAGGAGCGGCGCAAGATCAACGTGGTGCTGCTCGACAACATGACCTTCGGCTGCATCAACAACCTGCAGATGGAACACGGCATGGACAGCTTCGGCACCGAGTTCCGCTTTCGTAACCCGCAGACGGGCAAGCTCGACGGCGGTTTTGTGCCGGTGGATTTCGCCATGAGTGCGGCGGCCTACGGCTGCAAGACCTACAAGGTCAGCACGGTGGAGCAGTTGCAGGCGGCGTTGGCCGATGCACGTACGCAAACGGTGTCGACGCTGATCGATATCAAGGTTCTGCCCAAGACCATGATCCACAAATACCTGTCGTGGTGGCGGGTCGGGGTGGCGCAGGTCTCGACCAGTGCGCGCACTGACGCGGTGGCCAAACAACTCAATGAACGCCTGGCCAAGGCCCGGCAGTACTAATAACAAGAGGAGTGTTTGTATGTCTTTGAAGTTGGGCGTTATCGGTACGGGCGCCATTGGCCGGGATCATATCCGTCGGTGCAGCCAGACCTTGCTCAATAGCCAGGTGGTGGCGGTGACCGACATCAACCTTGAGCAAGCCGCCAAGGTCGTGGCTGATTTGAAGCTGACCGCCGAGGTGTACGCGGACGGCCATGCGTTGATCAACTCGCCGCAGGTCGAGGCAATTCTCGTGACTTCCTGGGGGCCGAGCCACGAAGAGTTCGTGCTCGCGGCCATCGCCGCCGGCAAGCCGGTGTTCTGCGAAAAGCCCTTGGCCGTCACCGCAGAAGGCTGCCGCAAGATCGTCGATGCCGAAATCGCCTTCGGCAAGCGCCTGGTGCAAGTGGGCTTCATGCGCCCGTACGACGAAGGTTATCGCGCCCTCAAGGCCGTAATCGACAGCGGCCAGATCGGCGAGCCTTTGATGCTGCACTGCGCGCACCGCAACCCGACGGTGGGCGAAAACTACAAGACCGACATGGCGATCACCGACACCTTGATCCATGAACTGGATGTGTTGCGCTGGTTGCTCAACGACGACTACGTGTCGGTGCAAGTGGTGTTCCCACGCAAGTCGAGCAAGGCGTTGGCCCACCTGCGTGACCCGCAGATCGTGCTGCTGGAAACCGCCAAGGGCACGCGCATCGATGTGGAAGTGTTCGTGAACTGCCAGTACGGCTATGACATTCAGTGCGAAGTGGTGGGGGAGACCGGTATTGCCAAACTGCCTGAGCCTTCGCAGGTGCAACTGCGCAGCGAGGCCAAGCTGTCGAATGCGATTCTGATGGACTGGAAGGACCGCTTTATCGGCGCCTACGACGTCGAATTGCAGGCGTTCATCGACAGCGTACGCGCCGGGCACGTCGGCGGGCCGTCGGCGTGGGATGGGTTTGCGGCAGCGGTGGCGGCGGATGCGTGCATTGAGGCGCAGCGCAGTGAGCAGATCGTGAAAGTCGGCCTGCCAGAGCGTCCACATTTTTACGGCTGACACCTATTGCACTGGAGGAACCGGATCAGTGTGGGAGCTGGCTTGCCTGCGAAAACGGCGGCACATTCAA
Organism: Pseudomonas sp. HT11; assembly: GCF_044875395.1. Classification (NCBI taxonomy): domain Bacteria; kingdom Pseudomonadati; phylum Pseudomonadota; class Gammaproteobacteria; order Pseudomonadales; family Pseudomonadaceae; genus Pseudomonas; species Pseudomonas sp. HT11. The sequence goes on from NZ_CP173217.1 coordinate 2,657,067, forward strand.
TATAAATGCCGCCTGATGCACTGCTATCGCAGGCAAGCCAGCTCCCACATTCGAGCGGATTCCAATTTCAGATACGGGAGTTTCACCTATGCGTATCGCCTTAGACCCCTACATGTACCGCCATCTGCCCCTTGGCCAGATGGTCGACAAGGCCGCCGAACTCGGCTACCAACACATCGAACTGTCGCCCCGCGAAGACTTCCTGCCCTTTTACAAAGCCGCCCGCGTTGACCGTGCGCGCATCAAGGAATTTCGCAAGGCCTTGAGCGACGCCGGTGTGCAACTGTCATCGCTGCTGCCGATGTACCACTGGGCCGCGGCCGACGAAGGCCTGCGCGTCGCCGCCGTGCGCAACTGGAAGCGTGCGATCCAGATCGCCGTGGAAATGGACTGCGAGCTGGTCAACACCGAGTTCACCGGCCAGTCCGACAACCCGCTGGTGTGCGAAAACCAGTTCATGCGCTCCATGGACGAGCTGATCCCGGAGTTCGAGCGTGAAGGCATCAAGCTGGATATCCAGGCGCATCCGTATGACTTCTGTGAGCGCAACAACGAGTCGGTGGACATCATTCGCGGCCTCGACCGCGACTGGATCAACTACCTCTACGCTGCGCCGCACACCTTCTTTTATGACGACGGCAAAGGCGATATCGCCCCGATGCTCAAGTACGCCGGTTCCAAGCTCAGCCACTTGATCATTGCCGACACCTATAACCACCGCGCGTCGTCGAACCTGCGCTACATCGTCAACCCGCCGGGCGTTACCGCCACGGTGCATCAGCACCTGGACATCGGTCAGGGCGAGGTCAACTGGGAGGCGTTTTTCGGCACCTTGCGCGAGATCAAGTTCGACGGCATCGCCACGGTTTCGGTGTTTGCCTGGGAAGACCGGCCGGATGAATCCAACCGGATGATGCTGGAGCGGGTAACCCGCGAGCTGTGCCAATAAGCAATCGATCATTCCAACGCTCTGCGTAGGAACGATCAAGGATCATTTTCGGGCAGGTGGAATGCAGTCAGTGTGGGAGCTGGCTTGCCTGCGATAGCGGTCTTTCAGTGGCGGGTTCATTGACTGACACGCTGCTTTGGCAGGCAAGCCAGCTCCCACATTTGAACTGGGTTTCCACTTCACGATGGAGCACATCTATGCGAATCGGACTAGTTGGCTACGGCCACGGCGGCCGTTTTTTTCACGCACCGTTGATTGCAACGTTGCCCGGCGCAACGTTTGTCGGCGTGGTGACACGCTCACCCGAGCGGCGCCAGCAATTGGCGACTGACCACCCCGGCCTCAAGGCCTACGACACCATCGGCCAGATCGTCGAGGCCGGTGTCGACGTCCTGGTGATTTCCACCACGCTCAAGGGCCGTCCGGCGCTGGTACTGGAAGCCATCGAACACGGGGTTGCGGTGGTCAGCGACAAACCGTTCGCCAGCAACGCCGAACAGGCCCAGGCACTGATCACCGCCGCCGAACGCCAGGGCGTGTTGCTCAGCGTTTACCAGAACCGGCGTTGGGACTCGGACTTCCTCACGTTGCGCAAATTGATCGACGCCGGTGCGCTGGGCCAGATCACCCGTTTTGAGTCCCGCGTCGAGCGCTTCAATCCGCAAGCGGTGGGCAATGCCAGCGGCGGCGGATGGTTGCGCGACCTCGGCAGTCACCTGGTGGACCAGGCGATGCAGCTGTTCGGCCCGGTGGACCGGGTGTTCGCGCAACTGCAGTTCAGCCCGGAACACCCCACCCTCGATCACGGCTTTTTTGTTTCGCTGACCCACGCCAACGGCGTGATTTCCCACCTGTGGGGCAGTGCGCTGCAAAACAGTCAGGCCCCGCGTTTTCGCGTCAGCGGTACCCTGGGTTGTTACACCGTGGACGGGCTTGATGGCCAGGAAGAAGCGCTGATGGCCGGCAAGACGCCGAAAACCGAAGGCGAGCACTGGGGCGCTGAAGAGCACCGACGCTGGGGCTGGTTTGAGCAAGGCGCGGAGCGCGAGCGTGTGCCTTCGGAGAAAGGCTGCTGGACGCAGTTCTATCGCCAGTTGCACAGTGCCGTGCAAGGGCAGGGAGCGCTGCCGGTGAACGCCTATGACGCACTGGAAACCACCCGTATATTGGACGCCGCGCGCCTTAGCAACGAGCACCAGCAGGTGGTTTCAACAAAAATAGAATAAAATTCTAAAACAGGTTGATATGGAAATTATTTTCCAATAAAGTCTTTTCCAGGTTGCAAAAAGTACGCTTCGGGCTTGATCCGGGCGACTCAACAAAAACAAGATCAAAAACAACCAGGTACCGTCAGATGAAAATCTTCAACGCTGTACTGCGAGTTTTACGCCCTGCCCAGCAAGCGCCACGCGGTCTGCCCCGCGCCCGGCCGTTTTATTTCTCCTTCCTCAATGTGCTGTGCGTCGAAAACAAAGGCGCCCTGGTGTGCTGCATTCCGGGGGCACCGATCGTGCGGCTGCCGGCTTCCTCGCTCTGAAAAACGCAACGTCCACAAAACCAACAAGAAATTGGAGACAGACCGTTCATGAAGACCCCGATCCGTTTCACCGCGCTGGCCCTGTCCGTGCTGCTTGCCAGCGGTTTTGCCTCGGCTGCCGATATCAAAGTAGGCGTGAGCATGTCCGCCTTCGATGACACCTTTCTGACTTACCTGCGCGAGGACATGGACAAGCAAGCCAAGTCCTACCCCAAGGGCGATGGCGTGCAGCTGCAGTTTGAAGACGCCCGCGCCGACGTGGTCAAGCAACTGAGCCAGGTCGAGAACTTCATCAGCCAGAAAGTCGACGCGATTATCGTCAACCCGGTGGATACCGCGTCGACCAAGAACATCATCAGTGCGGCGACCAAGGCGGGCATTCCGCTGGTGTTCGTCAACCGCCGGCCCGATCAGAAAGACTTGCCTAAAGATGTGGTGGCCGTGACCTCCGATGACGTCGAGGCCGGTCGCCTGCAAATGCAGTACATCGCCGACAAACTCGGTGGCAAAGGCAAGATCGTGATCCTGTTGGGCGACCTGGCCAACAACTCCACCACCAACCGCACCAAAGGCGTGAAAGAGGTTCTGGCCAAGTACCCCGGCATCACCATCGAACAGGAACAGACCGGCACCTGGCTGCGTGACCGCGGCATGACGCTGGTCAACGACTGGCTGACCCAGGGGCGTGAGTTCAATGCGGTGCTGGCCAACAACGATGAGATGGCCATCGGCGCCTCCATGGCGCTGAAGTCGGCGGGCACCAAACCGGGCAGCGTGTTGATCGCCGGGGTCGACGGTACACCGGATGGCTTGAACGCGATTACCAAGGGCGACATGGCCGCGTCGGCGTTCCAGGACGCGAAAGGGCAGGCCGTCGGCTCGGTGGAAGCGGCGCGCAAGATGGCCAAGCACGAGCCGGTCGAGCAGAACGTGATCATTCCGTTCAAGCTGATCACGCCGGACAACGTCAAAGACTTCAAGTAGCCCTTCATAACAACAATAAGCGAGCAGGGCGGCCACGGTCGTCCTGCTGATGGAGTACCCGATATGCTTGCTCAAGCGGTTGCCTCGCAGCCTCCCGGCATCCAGCCCCTGGCGCCGGAAGAACCCTACCTGCTGGAAATCCTCAACATCAGCAAAGGCTTTCCCGGCGTCGTGGCCCTGGCCGATGTGCAACTGCGCGTTCGCCCTGGCTCGGTGCTGGCGCTGATGGGCGAGAACGGTGCAGGCAAGTCGACGCTGATGAAGATTATCGCCGGCATCTACCAGCCCGACGCCGGTGAAATACGTCTGCGCGGCAAGCCGATCGTGTTTGAAACGCCGCTGGCGGCGCAGAAGGCCGGGATCGCGATGATCCACCAGGAACTCAACCTGATGCCGCACATGAGCATCGCCGAAAACATCTGGATCGGCCGCGAGCAGCTCAACAGCCTGCACATGGTCAACCACCGCGAAATGCACCGCTGCACCGCCGAGTTGCTGGCGCGTTTGCGCATCAACCTGGACCCTGAAGAACACGTCGGCAACCTGAGCATCGCCGAACGGCAGATGGTCGAGATTGCCAAGGCGGTGTCCTACGACTCCGACATCCTGATCATGGATGAACCGACGTCGGCCATTACCGAAAAGGAAGTGGCCCACCTGTTTTCGATCATTGCCGACCTCAGGTCCCAGGGCAAAGGCATCGTCTATATCACGCATAAAATGAACGAAGTGTTCGCCATTGCCGATGAAGTCGCGGTGTTTCGCGACGGCCACTACATCGGCCTGCAGCGCGCCGACAGCATGAACAGCGACAGCTTGATCTCGATGATGGTCGGCCGTGAACTGAGCCAGTTGTTCCCGGTGCGTGAGGCGCCCATCGGCGAATTGCTGCTGTCGGTGCGCGACTTGCGCCTGGACGGCGTGTTCAAGGGGGTGTCGTTCGACCTGCACGCCGGGGAGATCCTCGGCATCGCCGGGTTGATGGGCTCGGGCCGCACCAATGTGGCAGAGACCCTCTTCGGCATCACGCCAAGCTCTGGCGGCCAGATCAGCCTCGACGGCAAGCCGGTGCGCATCAGCGACCCGCACATGGCCATCGAGAAAGGCTTTGCGCTGTTGACCGAGGACCGCAAGCTCAGCGGCCTGTTCCCGTGCCTGTCGGTGCTGGAAAACATGGAAATGGCGGTGCTGCCGCACTACTCGGGCAACGGTTTTATCCAGCAAAAGGCGTTGCGCGCGTTGTGTGAAGACATGTGCAAGAAGCTGCGGGTGAAGACTCCGTCTCTGGAGCAGTGCATCGACACCTTGTCCGGCGGTAACCAGCAAAAGGCCTTGCTGGCGCGCTGGCTGATGACCAACCCGCGCCTGCTGATTCTCGATGAGCCCACCCGTGGCATCGACGTCGGCGCCAAGGCCGAGATTTATCGCTTGATCGCTTTTCTCGCCAGCGAAGGCATGGCGGTGATCATGATTTCCTCCGAGCTGCCTGAAGTGCTGGGCATGAGCGACCGGGTGATGGTGATGCACGAGGGCGACCTGATGGGCACCCTGGACCGTGCGGAGGCGACCCAGGAAAAAGTCATGCAGCTGGCTTCCGGTATGACCGTCGTCCACTGACGAACAGCAGCGCAGGCCTGCGGTTGGCCTGTGCCACAGAACAAGAAGGTGATTGGCTATGAACGCAATAACAGACAACAAGCCTGCCACGGCACCGGTCAAGCACCGCAGGCGCTTGCCCACCGAGCTGAGCATCTTCCTGGTGCTGATCGGCATCGGGTTGGTGTTTGAGCTGTTCGGTTGGATCGTGCGCGACCAGAGCTTTCTGATGAATTCCCAACGTCTGGTGCTGATGATCCTGCAAGTGTCGATCATCGGCCTGCTGGCGATTGGCGTGACGCAGGTGATCATCACCACGGGCATCGACTTGTCCTCAGGCTCGGTGTTGGCGCTGTCGGCGATGATTGCCGCCAGCCTGGCGCAAACTTCGGATTTTTCCCGCGCGGTGTTTCCCAGCCTGACGGATTTGCCGGTGTGGATACCGGTGGCGATGGGCTTGGGGGTCGGGCTGCTTGCAGGGGCGATCAACGGCAGCATCATTGCCGTCACGGGGATTCCGCCATTTATCGCGACACTCGGCATGATGGTCTCGGCCCGCGGCCTGGCGCGTTACTACACCGAAGGCCAGCCGGTGAGCATGCTGTCGGATTCGTACACGGCGATCGGCCATGGCGCGATGCCGGTGATCATCTTTCTGGTGGTGGCGGTGATCTTCCATATCGCGCTGCGCTACACCAAGTACGGCAAGTACACCTACGCCATCGGCGGCAATATGCAGGCGGCGCGCACGTCGGGGATCAACGTCAAGCGCCATCTGATCATCGTCTACAGCATCGCCGGGTTGCTCGCGGGCCTGGCGGGCGTCGTCGCCTCGGCACGTGCCGCGACCGGCCAGGCCGGCATGGGCATGTCCTATGAGCTGGATGCGATTGCCGCAGCGGTGATCGGCGGCACCAGCCTGGCGGGCGGGGTGGGGCGCATCACCGGCACCGTGATCGGCGCGTTGATCCTTGGCGTGATGGCCAGCGGGTTTACCTTTGTCGGCGTGGATGCGTACATCCAGGACATCATCAAGGGGCTGATCATCGTGATCGCGGTGGTGATCGACCAGTATCGCAATAAGCGCAAGCTCAAGCGCTGAGTCGATGGGGGGAGTTGGCTCGCGAAGAACCCGAGAGCGCTGCGCGGTGCCAGACTCCCCATGTCAGCGTTGACGATCCTGGCGAGCAAGCTCGGTCCAGGGTTTACGGGGCCAAAGGCAGGAACCGGCGCTCTGCCAGTTCACGGCCGATTGTGCCATGGTGCACATCCACCACGCTTTGTGGGCCCCGGGCGTTGGCCAGGAGCGAGTAGTAACTGTCCTTACGTTGATTCTTTTTTTTCAGGTGGGCCACGGTGTAGTCGTGCTTGGGTGTGTCGGCTTTGGCGTAATGAAAATGTGCATACCACAGCGGATAGCCGCGTTTGTCGTTGACCGCGTACTCCTGGATGAAATCCTGCCGGACGCCTCGCATCTCAATGCGTGAGCCGAGCCTGGCCAGTTGCACGAGGTCCTGGTCCAGCAAGTACACCAGGTTAGCGTCGTTCGGCGGCAGTTCCAGTGAGTACTGGACGCGCAGTTCCTGGCCCTTGGTGGTCAAGGTTGTGACCGCCGCTCGCATCTCGTCCAGCAGGGTCTGGTCGGCAAGTACTCTTGAATCCTCCGGCTTTGCCTGGATGGATCGATAGAGTTCGTCGGCCAGCTCGGTGAATCGGCGAGCCTCCTTCTGCAGACTCTCCTGGATCTCGACAGGAAACTTGGAAACCTTTGCATAGCCGGCCTCACGCTTGAGGATCGGCGTGAGCTCCTGCAGGTATTTGCGCGCCTCACCTTTGACCACATTCAGTGCCCGCGTGCCTGGCGGCGGCGGCGGGGCGCTGGGGCGTATCTCTATGATTTCGTCCCATTGGTGCTCGCGCTGTGAGTAAGTGCCCAACAGTTGGTCACCCTCTACGGAGCGCACTTCGACCCGATCGATTGGAAACGTTGCGTCTGCAGGCTTCAGGTCGCCGATCAACACGCCTTGCCTGCGGGTCTTGATCACCTTTTTCTGCGGGCCGCCGTCAGCAGGCCGAGGATGCTTGGGAGGGTGCTTGACCGCGTGGGGTTCAGGCTTGATCTCGGCGGCCAACTGCTGCATGGCATCCTGGTACAGCTCTGTCAGCAGTTTTTGTATGTGTTGGAAAGGCGTCATGTGCAAGTTGTCGGCATGAACCATGGCCATGCTTTGCAGCGCGTCCAGCGCCTGGCCGTAGTGCCGGAAGAGACTGTCCAGTACGTTCAGGCGCTCATCCGGCGTCAGGCTAAGGGTGCTGAGTTCAGCATGGGTGCGCACTTGGGGGTGCAGCGGCTCAAGCACGGAATACAACTCGGTGTTGGCGCTATGGTCCCAGATTTTGACGCTCAGGTATTTAAGGGTATTGAGTTGCTGGTACTTGATCGCCAATGCGCCAAGTTCGGCAGGGCGGTTCATGGTCAGGCGGTTATAGCTTTCCAGGCCGGGCTGGCCCAGATTGAATAACTCCAACAGGTAGTGATCCTTGAGTTCCAGGGCCTTTATCTGCCGCTCATTGATTTCACTCATCTCATTGAGAAATTGTAAGTGAGGGGCAACGTTGGCGAGCATGACGGGTGTCCGTTCGATCCCACCACCCATGAGCTCCTGGTGCATGGCATAGAGCGCTTTGCGGTCCATGTCGGCGATCACGACTGACTTGCGTGCGTTATTGATGATGTTTTCCAGCAGTGTGGCACTGACCTGGGCCGGGAAGGGGATGTGCAACGCTTCACGCTCTTTGCGACTGTCGAGTATTTTTCGATACCCCTCACTTTGTTCGTATAAAGCCCTGTCGAAGGCCCTGCGGGTGCTGGCCTTTGCTGCGTCGGAGTACTTGGGGTTGGCGGCCGCCAGGGTCATGAGCATTTCTGCGTCGTCAGCTTTTTTTTGCTGAGCTTGTTGGTCGTTGGAAAATTGCTCGTATTGCGCGTTGAGCTGTATTTTGCGCTCGGCCTGGCGCTTTCGTTCGGCGGCAATGCGTTTGGCTGGCAGCCCGCCGCGCAGGCGCAGACGCAAGTCCAGCGACCAGTTGCCCAAGCCGTCGGTTTGCAGGAAAGGCCCCAGCCGGGTGGGGTCGATGGGGTCGACAATCACCACGCCCGCGTCGCGTTCAGGGCTCAGTTTGTACCACTGGGTATCCAGCAAGGCGTACCAGTCTCCCAGGTACGAATACAGTCCTCTGCGTGGCCCGTCCAATTGGGGCTTGGGCAATGGCTCGGGCTTGGGTGCCCTGAACCCGGCCAGCCGTTCGCGTTGGCTGGGCGTGAGTCGGTGGTGGGCGTTGGAAAAGCTGAAATCGAACACCGTAGCGTCCCTCGCTAGCCCTCCGTTTTCCAGTACGGTAGGACCTTGGTGCACCGCAGGGGCGGGTGGTGGTGGCCAGTGCTCGTCGCCCAGCCTGGTAATCGGTGAGCGAAGGGCTTGTTGCCTGACATCGTTAGCCAGCGGTGTCGAGGGCGATGTCGTCGGCGGTAGCCATTGGTGCATCAGCATGCCGATGTTCAGCAACAGGTCGACCAGCGCCAATTCCCGGGTCACCGGATCATCGCTGCCAAGGGCTGGAATATCATGGCTGGCACTGCTCATCAGGCTGAGCAGCCAACCCGTGAGCATAAGAGGGCCTCGGGCCAGGGGCAGCAGCAGGGTGTTGAACAGCAGGCCGGCGCCTTCAAGCAGCACGCGCCAGCGGCTCTCGTGGTTGGAAACCGAGGCGCGATCAGCCTGATCGACCAGCGCCCGTGCGTTACTGCCATACAAGAACTGCATCAGTTGGCCGCTGGACAGAAATTGCGTCAGCTCGTCGTTGCTGCCATCAGTCGCCAGGGTGGCGGGTTGCGGTACGTCAGGGACGCTGAACTCATCGCCCATGCCAAATCGCGGGTAATGGGGTTCCTGGAATCCACCGTTGGCGTAGACCGGCCTCGCGCCGTCGGACAGCCAGGTCAGCACACTGGTCTGCAATTCACCAGGGTGGGCAATGGCCTGCAGCAAGTCCTCGCGGCTGGCGAACTCCCGAAGGGGATCGGCATACAAGGGCCGGTACAGCAGGTGTGGTCCGGCGAGGGCGCTCTCGGATTCGATGATGTACATATTGGTGACAACATCCGGTGTCGCTTGGGATTTGCGCACCAGGGCGAGGTGGCGAATGACGATGCCCTGGCCTTCGACCTGGCGTTGCTCAATGCGCTCGCCCATCAGTGCAGCCACGTAGCGAGCCCCGCGCAGGGTCATGCCGTGCTGGTTGTTCAGCGCCCATTCCAGGGCCAGCATTGGCAGCTGTGCGACGGTGTGTTGTGCGAAGCGCTCTGTGCGTTGCCGCGCCTGGTCACTGTCGCCGAGCAATTGGGTGTCGAGCAATTCGGGGTAGGCCTTGCCAATATCGACCTGCTCGATCAGGCCGCCGCGGCCTTTGATGTAGTCGGGCGTCAGCCAGGTTGGCAGGGGCAGCGAGCGGCGATGTCGTACGGTGAGTTGCCCACGGGGCTGGCCCTGCAGGTTGTTGATGGCCAGCTCAGTGAGGCTCATGTGCACGGGCTCGACGAAGCCGGAGCCTCCTGGGTATCCAACGGCCACGCTGAATGTCAATTGCAGGTCATCAGGGTGAAACTGTGTGGCCTTCGACTGTTCGGGCGTCACCTTGTCGAAGGTGATCTCATCGTGTTTCAGCTGTTGCAACAGGGCATTGGTTGCGAAGGTGTAGATGTCTGGAATATCGCTGAGAAAGGTGTGGCCGTTGCTGCGTTTCTTGGCGCTGGCCAAGGCCAGGCTATAGCGTCCATAGCGTAGCTGGTCAGCCGCGCTGGCACGTTGCAGCCAGGCCGGGGTTTGTTGGCGCAGTGTCGTCTGTAGCTTCGCGGCAGAGGTCGGCGCCTCAAGAAAAGAGTGGGCGGGGTTGCCGATCTCCAGGCACAGCGCGCGAAGTGTATCGAGTTCCAGGCGGGTGGGCAGGGTGAGGGCGCCCAGGTCTTCCAGTTGCTGATTGAGCATCAGTGCCGCCTGGATGTCGAAAACGTTGCCGTCTGGCTCCCATTGTTGGGTGGTGATGTGCTCGACCACGTAGGGCTGCGCAACCTGTCGGGCCCAGGCCTGGAGGCTGGCGTCCATGGACGAAAAACGTCCGCAGGCACCGGTGGTTTGGCAGAGCAGGACCCGGGTTGCCTGGGTCAACAACAGGTGCGGGCTAAGCAGGGGGAGTGTCTGCTGACCTTCCTTGAGCGTCGCTCGCGGGTAATAGGCGCGCACGGCGTTGGCCCCGAATCGACGGATACGTTCGTCGCGGTCGGGGTAGCTGATCAGTTGTTCAAGCATTTCACGCTCAGTGCCGTCCAACTCCGCCTGGCTGATGGCGGCGACCCTGAGGTTGTCGGCCAGCCAATCGCTGAGCCAGCGCCAGCGTGACAGGCCGTTGTCGGCCTCTTCGCGCCAATAAGTGGCCAGGGCGTTTTGCAGGGCTGTCGGCAGGGTCAAGGGCAATTCCTTGATTATGTTTTCGATGATGTTCATGTCGAGGGCGGAGGTCGCCGGGGCTGCAAGCTTGAGCCGGCCAGGCGGAGCGTCGGTCAGGTAGCAGGACTCGCCGTGCCGGTCACTTAAGTCCAGCTCGGTGCCGGTGGCGAGAAACTCGAGCACGCGGGCCATGAGCGGATGCAGATTCCAGCCTCCGGTGGGACTGGGTATGGCCAATTGTGTACGGGACAGATCAATGACTAAAGTTGGATAGTGTTGCCGGATCAGCTCTGTCAGCAGTTGCCGGGTAACAGTGTCCAGCGTCGGGCGTGAAGCAAATTGTGCGCTGACGGCTTGTGCGGGGAGCGCGCGATGGGCGGAGGGGATTGCGGGCATGAGAGGTCCTGTTCGGTAGGGAAACTTCGGAGCCTCTATCTATACCGGGGCGAATTTTCGACGGGAGGTATGTAACTGCCGCCACCGCGTGCTGGAATCTGTTGAATCGCCCTTGCGCATAGGCCTGGTGGCCTTATTCAACCGTTTGTCTTCTATATAGCTCCACAACACTGAATTTCTTGCTATAAACGCACTCCGATGACCATTCGCCAAGCCCGTCCTGGTGCCTTTGGGGGTTAATTGGGAAAAAATGCCTGTCTTTTCAGTTGCTGAGCCCTCAAGTCGGCCTTAGACTGCCGCCCCTCGTAAATTGAGTGCCGGGTGGCGCTTGAAATGGACGGCGCCTTTCCGAGGCCTGCAGAGGTCTGCCGGAACGCTCCCTTATTCGCCTTAATGCACGTATTTTTTATAGAGAAATCAATGACAAAGGAAAAGTTGCTGGCCATGCCGGCGGATGACTACATGAATGCCGAACAGCACGCTTTTTTCGAGCAGCTGCTGCAAGACATGAAAGTGGAACACCACGAGCGCATTGAACAGAACCGTATCGCCATCGAAAGCCTGGACACCCCGGCTGACCCGGCTGACGCGGCGTCCGTTGAAGAAGAGCGCACCTGGCTGGTCAATGCCATCGATCGCGACCAGCGCATGCTGCCGCAGCTTGAGCGTGCACTGGAACGCATCAAGGAAGATTCCTTTGGCTGGTGCGACGACAGCGGCGAGCCTATCGGCCTCAAGCGCCTGCTGATCAGCCCGACCACCAAGTACTGCATCGAAGCGCAAGAGCGCCACGAGCAGATCGACAAGCACCAGCGTCAAGCCTGATGTGCTGAAGTTGGGCGCTGCTGATGCGGCGCTCAAGAGAAATACCGGTTACGCCCCTGTCTATTGATCTGCTGCAAGCCTCCCACTAACAGCCCATGGATAATGGCCCGATAGTGGCGTTTAATGCAGAAACAATAACGACAAGCAGTGGGGTAACGACGATGGCTGGAGACGGATCTCTGATGGGCGCAGCAGTGCCCGTGCACGCGCGGGTGCGCGCGCTGCCCGGCTGGCTGACGCCGCTCTTGCAGAGCACCGCCCTGGTGCTGGTTCTGCTGGGCCTGGCGTTTGCTGGCTTGCCGCTGTACCTGTGCCTGCCGCTGGCCTTGCTGGTGATATGGCTGCCCTCCCTTAAAAGTCGAACGCACCGCGTGGCGCCTGTCCCCGTCGCCGATACGATGGGCGAGCTGACTCGCGATCTTTCCTACACCACCAGCCATAACGCGCTGTCCGCTGCCGGCGTGGCCTATTCGGTCAAGCAATTGGCGGCCCGGTTGCAATCGCAATTAAGCGCAGCCAGGCAAATCGTCAGCAGCGCCGAAGTCATGATCGGCACTGAGCAGGTCACCTCCCAACTCAGCCGTCAAGCCTTGGGCGCGGCCAGCCAGGCGCATCAGCACAGTACGCAGGGCCGTGAAGTGCTGGTCGAGTCAATCACGCGCATGCGCCAGCTCAGCCAGCGTGCCGACGCCAGTCGCGAGTTGATTGAAGCCTTGAGCCTGCGCAGTGAAGAAATCCAGCGCGTCACGCTGGTGATCCAATCGATCGCCGGCCAGACCAACCTGCTTGCTTTGAACGCGGCCATTGAAGCGGCGCGGGCCGGTGAGCACGGGCGCGGTTTCGCCGTGGTTGCCGATGAAGTGCGCGGCCTGGCCGGGCGTACTGCCACGGCGACCGATGAGGTTGGGGTGATGGTCGCTGACATCCAGCAACGCACAGCGCAGGTGGTGGAGCAGATTCGCCAGTTGTCGGCGGACCTGCACACGGGCGTTGAACAGGTGGAGCACGCCGGCGAACAACTGGAGAGCATCGCCAGCCTGGCGGCGGATGTGGAAGGGCAGGTGAATGAAATTGCGCAGGGCACCGATACCAACCGCGCGCAACTCGACAGCCTGTTCCATGCGGTGGAGCAGATGCGCAGCGATCTGACCGTGAGCGACCAGCAAACCCGCCAACTGGCCGACGCCGCCGTGCAAATGGAAGGGCAAGCCGAAACCATCAGCGAGCGCTTGGCCGAAGTCGGCCTGGATGACTATCACCAGCGCATCTACGATTTGGCCCGCGAGGGCGCACACCGCATCGCCGAGCAGTTCGAAGCCGATGTATTGCAAAACCGCATCAGCTTGCAGGACTTGTTCGACCGCAGTTACACGCCGATCCCGAATACCAGCCCGAGCAAGTACCACACGCGTTTTGACCGTTACACCGATGAGGTTTTGCCGGCGATCCAGGAAGCGCTGCTGCCGCGCCATGAGGGATTGGTATTCGCCATTGCCTGCACGCCTCAGGGTTATGTGCCGACACACAACAAGGCTTTTTCCCAGGCGCTCACCGGCGACGCGCACGTCGATGCGGTGCAGAACCGCACCAAGCGCAAGTTTGAAGACCGTACCGGCATCCGCTGTGGCAGCCATCAACAGGCAGTGCTGTTGCAGACCTATACGCGCGATACCGGCGAGTTGATGCACGACTTGTCGGTGCCGATCATGGTTAACGGGCGGCATTGGGGCGGCTTGCGTCTGGGCTATAAACCGCAGGCGACGAAGCCGGCACGCTAGCGATTGTTGCTGTTTATGCAACGGAGCTATTCCGGGGATAGCTTTTTCCAACGGGAAGAAAACCGTAGCATGGCTGACATTGTTAGGTAGCTAACTAATATGGCGGAGAAGCTCCATGCAAAACAAAGTCGATGTCGCCGTGATGATCGGCAGTGGTGTTCCCGAAACACTGCGCGCGCTGGGTCAGAAAGCCTGCTGGGTCGTGCTGCTCAATGGCGAGCAACGTGGCACAGCGTTCGCCAGTCGCGACGAAGCGCAGGAGTGCAAGGCTGCCTGGGAGGCGTTATTGCGCCTGGAGCAATCCGACAGCCTGCATTGAGGGTAGGTTAGTGAGGTTGATGCAGGCGCTGGTTCAGTTCGTCCACGGGGATAGCCCATTCGGCGTCCTCACGCAGTTCTTCTTTCAGAAACGCCGCTTGTTGCGGCGTCCAGAAAGGCGCATCGATCAGCTTCACGTCTTCAGCCAGCGGGTGCGCATCGATGAATGCGTCGATTGCCTCCGGGGTTGAATCCAGGCCCAATTGTTCAAACAGTGTTTCGAGAGTGGGGATTGGCGCGTCCATAGTGTTCTCCATGCAAGGTGATGGTCGTTGTGCATGTGAGGCGCAGGAGGCGGCAGAGTTCTATCGGATTGTCAGGAATTGAGTGCACCTGAATCCACGGCGGATTTAAGTGCCTTGGCGGCATCTTTTGCCGCCGTTGCAGCGGCGTCGACAGTTTTGAACCAACGATCTTTTTCTACCTGGTGTGTTGTGACCGTGGTCAGCGGTGGTTTGGCCCGCATGATGATCACCGCTTGAAACTCACCGTCAACTTCCCTCGCATCGCCATGGATGAAAAATTCGCCAATATCAAATTCCGTCACGTATAGCCTTCCCTTCAAGGTAACTGCACTGATAAAACCTGACCCGATAGGGGCAAACTTCAATGGACGGGCCAGTATGGCAGTTGTTGAGGGGCGGTGGCGCAGTAAACTCATCCAGATGACGAAACGATGCCTGGGTGAAAGGTCAGCGGGTTGGCTTCAAGCTTTTTAGCCAATTCGCAGGCCCGGATGTGGTTGCTGCGAAAGCCTCTGATCCTGCCGCTGGTCACTTCCAGGATATGAAAGAAATTGCGGCCCGCCGGTACAACTTGGTAAAGAACGGAATTGGAGTACCCGTCGGGGCTGTCCAGGCAGTAGTATTGACGCTCGTCTGGACATGATGAACGAGTGCGGGAAGACGTAGCATTGAGTTGACGTGTTTGCATGGCCGGCTCCTGTCGGTCGATCTTGTTGACTTGCCCGCAGCGTTTTCAGGTGGTTTTGACCCGCGTTGCTGTTTTAGTATTGTCGTCCACAGCGTTGGCCTGGTTCCATGGCCAGGTATTTTGTGATGTGTATGCTGTCGGAAACTGCGTTTTTAATTGGGTTATTCTCTGAAGCTGACCGGCCTGTATTCTCAGGTCCTTGAACCTGTGATTTCCTGTGGCGCCTGATGACTTGCACAAGGTCCATCGCGCATCTGTGTACTAGTCTTACAGCGCAGCAGCGGGTTCTCTTCAGTTTTTTAATGAATGTGTGATCGAGCCGTTACGGCCGTTTTTTTGTGCTGTCCGCTGCGGCGGTCGGTGCTTTTTCGATGTGGGGGCGTTTCCTTGGCAGTCAGTAATCTGGATATGCACGCGTTATTCGTGCTGGGTGATTTGCGCGCAAAGTTGGTCAAGCAGTTTCAATCCCGTTTTGTTTACATCACCGAACAGACGCCGGAAGGCATCTACATTGCCGAAATCGACACCGAGGCGGCGATGGTGGTGGATGACAAACCGCGCCTGGAGCTCAAGGTCGGCGACCATTTTCGCGCGGCGGTGCTGCCGAGCCGTGAAGGCGGCAAATTCGAATTGAAGTTCCGCGATATCAAGTTGACGGTGTATGGCTTGGGCGATTACGCCTTTGTTTCTTCGCCCGAAGGCCAGGGCATCGTGTTCAAGGAAGGCCACAGCGTAATGCTGGTGTTTGCCGCTCACGAACAGCTGCAGGAAAACCTCACCAAAACGCTCAAAGCCGTAACCGGCAAGGCCGCCAAGTGGCGCAAGGGTGAACTGGTGACCTTCAAGGCCAGTGAATAGTCGTTAAACCTCGCGTGTATTTCTGCTCTCCCGGAACCTCTACTACAGTTGAGTTGACTTAACTAATCAGAGGCTTCGCGCATTGGCAGCAAAGCCGTCCGCTATGGCTGCGAAAACGCGAGGTGCACAAGGCATGAAAGGATTGAGAACCCTGTTGGCAGCGTCCCTGACGGCTTTGAGCCTGTCGGTGGCTTCAATGCCGGTATCGGCCGTCCAAGCTCCGGTGCATTTTGCCGACCTGAACTGGGAAAGTGGCAGCCTGATCACCGAGGTGCTGCGCTTTATTGTTGAGAAGGGCTACGACCTGCCCACCGATACGTTGCCCGGTACCACCATCACCCTGGAAACCGCGCTGGCGAAAAACGACATCCAGGTGATTGGCGAAGAATGGGCCGGCCGCAGCCCGGTGTGGATCAAGGCTGAGGCCGAAGGCAAAGTGGTAGGCCTGGGCGATACGGTCAAGGGCGCCACTGAAGGCTGGTGGGTGCCGGAGTATGTGGTCAAGGGCGACCCTGCCAAGGGCCTCAAGCCTCTGGCGCCGGACCTCAAAAGCGTCACAGACCTGGCGCGTTACAAGGATGTGTTCAAAGACCCGGAATCGCCAGGCAAGGGGCGCTTTCTCAACAGCCCCATCGGCTGGACCTCGGAAGTGGTCAACAAACAAAAGCTCAAGGCCTACGGCCTGGAAGACAGCTACGTGAATTTTCGCAGTGGTTCGGGCGCCGCCCTGGATGCCGAGATTGCGTCATCGATCCGTCGTGGCAAACCGGTGTTGTTCTACTACTGGTCGCCGACGCCGTTGATGGGGCGTTACAAGCTGATCCAGCTGGAAGAGCCACCGTTTGACGCCGATGCGTGGAAGACACTGACCGATGCGGATAACCCCAACCCGAGGCCGACCCGCTCGTTGGCGTCCAAGTTGAGCATTGGTGTATCGACGCCGTTCCAGCAGGCGAACCCGCAAATTGCCGAATTTTTTACAAAGGTTCAGTTTCCCATCGAGCCGCTGAACAAGGCCTTGGCGACCATGAGCGAGAACCATACGGCGCCACGCGAAGTGGCCCAGGCGTTTCTCAAGGAGCATCCTGAGGTGTGGAAGGCGTGGTTGACGGAGGATGTGGCGCAGAAGGTTGAGGCGAGTTTGAAGTAAGCCGACAACCTTTCTATTCGATGCAGATTCAAATGTGGGCTTGTGTGGGAGCCGGGCTTGCCCGCGATGCAGGCACCTCGGTTTATCAGGTAGACCGAGGTGATGCTATCGCAGGCAAGCCAGCTCCCACATTTTTGATTGTATTTCAGGCTTAGAACTTGGTTTGAACGGCCACCTCGAAGGTCCTTGGCGACCCTAGGTAATACGCCGGCGACACATGTGCAAACTCCGCATACACCTCATTCGTCAGGTTGCGCACCCGGCCGGTTAACGAGGTGTGTGAGTCCACCTTGTAGCGCAGGAAAGTCCCGAACAGCGTGTAGGCCGGCACCGTCAGGGTATTGGCATTGTCCGCATACACCGGCGCGACATACCGCGCATCCACGCCCCCCTGCCAATCCTGTGTGAATTCATAAGTCAGCCATACGTTGCCCACGCGCTTGGGTACGTTGGTGGGCGTGTTGCCCTTGCGTGAGACCACCGCGCCGCTGGCGATTTTTTCGTTGAAATCATCGTATTCGGCATCCACCCAGGCGAAATTGCCCTCGGCCAGCAGCTTTGGCGTGATGCGCAATGAGCTGGCCAACTCAATACCCTTGGAGGACTGCGCGCCCACCGGGATGCTGTTGTTCGGGTCCAGCGGGTCGGTAACGGCAAAATCCTTGCGTTCGATCTTGTAGGCCGCGACGGTGGCCGAGCCGCGACCGTTCAGGTAATCGAACTTGCTGCCCACTTCCCACTGTTTGCCGGTGGACACGTCGAACACTTGGGTGGTGGTCGACGGCTGCTCGGCCGCGGTGCTGTATTGCACATACACATTGGCCGACGGGATGAACTGGTAAGTCAGGCCCACGCGACCGGTCACCGGCTCCCAGCTGCGCTTGAAGTGACGTGGGTTGGTGGCTGTCACCGTTCTGTGGTTGGTAACGTCCAGGTCGATAGCGTCGTAGCGCAAGCCGGTCAGCAGCGAGAGTTTGTCGGTGAGGCCCAGACGGTTTTCGGCGAACAGTGCCTGGGTGGTGACCGCATTGGTTTTGTCCTTGACGAAGCCCGGCCGGGTGCCCGGTATATCGTAGAAGTGCCCTGGGTTGTAGTGGTTCGGGTCCACGCTACTGTTACCCGGCACGTTCAGTGGGTTGTTGGTGGTGCTGTTGACCTTGTACTCGAAGCCGCCGGACCAGGTGGTCGACAAGCCGAAGAACGTATCGTCGTGGCGCAGTTCGAACTGGTTGCCGTTCTGTTCGCCCTGATGACGCACCTGGTAGGCCGTTGAACGGTTCACCGCGCTGTTGTCGGCGTTGTATTGGTAGGTCTCCAGGTTGCGGTAGTCGCGCTGGCTGTCCAAGTGATAGAGCGTGTTCTTAAGCGTGGTGCTGTCGTTGATCCGATAATCAATGATCGAACGCGCCCAGATCGTGCGCTGCTCGTAACGACCATCGGCAACGTTGTAGTTGTTGAACCGGTTGTGCCGGTCGATTTTCAACTCACCCGCCTTGGGGTTGAGCACCGGCGTGCCCCAGTACGGGCTGTCCTCATGTTCATCCTGATATTCCAGCGCCAAGGTATGGGACAGGTTGGGCGTCAGGTCGCTGAGCAGGGAAAACGCCACACTCCAGGCATCCCGCTGGTCGCGGTCGATATAGCTGTGGTTGGTGTTGCGGCTCACGTCCAGACGCGCGTAATGCTGCACCTCGGCACCCGGTTCCGTCAGCGCATGGTTGACGCCAAAGGCCATGCCGGCGGTGTCGTAGCTGCCGTAGGTGAGCTGGCCTTCTGCCGCTTGCTCCTCGCGGGTCGCCAGCTTGGTCACATAGTTCAGTGAGCCGCCCACGGCGCCGGCACCATTGATCAAGGAGGAGGGGCCGCCAACCAGTTCGACGCGGTCATAGATCCACGCATCCACCGGTCGGGCCAAGCCGGTGGCGACGTTGATGCCGTTGAACATCTGAGTGATCTGGCTGCTGGTGAATCCACGGTAGGACACAAACCCGCCAAACCCCGGCGGCGCACTCGCGTTGACGCCGGGTAGGGTGTTGGCCGCATCGCGGAAGGTCTTGGCGCCATGGCGCTCAATGTCGTTGCGGGTGGCAATGGCCACCGATGCCGGCGTCTCGCGCACGCTTAAGCCCAGCCGCGACGCCATGCCGCTGGATTGGTCGAGCGCCAGGCCGGGCTCCGCGGCTTGCTCACCATCAATGGTGGTAGGCGCCAACTCAAGCGCCCAGCCACAGACAGGCAGGCAGCCGAACAGGCCCGCCAACAGGGGTAAATGTTTCATGGTTGAATCCTGAAAAACTTGGCTTGAAAACAACGCACAGCCGCGCGTATTCCCCGATGGGGACGGTGGCCAGTGCAAATCAGAAAGCGAAGGGATCAGGCGAAAGCGGGCGGCGCGCGCGGGTTGGCCGCAGGCCAGGTGAAGCGGGCAGGGATATCAGCGGCAAGCACCACCGCCGGTGGTGGCGCATGAGGTTGTGGCAACACCGCCACATTCAGGCTGGAACTCAGTGCCGGGCCCATACCGCCGGTCGAACACAGCGGGCAACTAAACGCCTTCGACAGCGTCGGCAGGCTCTCATCCGTGGAGTTGGTCGACTTGGGCGCCTGGGTAAGCGGGTCCACCGTACAGAACTGACCACCGATGCCGTTGAGCTGCATCCCCAGCATCTGCCCATGCCCAATACTGCACGCGAACACATTGAACAGCACGCAGCAGTAAAGCATCCAAACAATGAGCGAGCGGTCGGCACGGGCGATTTTCATGGGGCGGCACTTTACCATCAGCCGCCGACGAAATGCCTACAAAAAATCTCAGGGCGACTATCCTCATTCCCATATTTCAGGGAGCGCCCGCCATGAGCTTTGTCATCGCGCGTTGGATCGTCGGGGTTTTTACCTGCATCAGCATGGTGCACTTGTACTGGGCCGCGGGCGGCAAACTCGGCAGCCTTGCCGCCATCCCCCAACTGCCCGGCGAATTCGCCCACGGGCCACGACCAGCGTTCAAACCCTCGGCGCTGGGCACATTCCTGGTCGCGCTGGGGTTGGTGGCGATTGCATTGCTCGTCTGCCTGCGGGCCGGTTTGTATTTCTCACCGGTGTCCCATGGCGCGCTGCAGTGGGGGATCAGCGCGATTGCCGTGGTGATGTTTGCCAGGGCGATAGGCGATTCGGAGTTGGTGGGGTTTTTCAAGAAGGTCGGTGGGTCGAGGTTTGCGCGGCTGGATACGTATTTTTATTCGCCGTTGTGTTTGGTGTTGGGGGTGGGGTTGTTGGTGGTGGCGTGGGGGTGAGGGGGGGTTAAATGTTTGTTGGGTAGAGGTGAATTTTAGCTGCTCTTAACTCAACGAACCCGGATTGTAGGGGGATCGCTCCGTCAAGTTCGATGAGGATTATTGAGTCCCTGAGATTCAATGCTGCGCATTCTTCATCTGCACTTTGGGACAGTTCAGCCGTAATATAAGTGACGTTGGCTATCGCACTGATTTTCGGTGTTTTTTCAGAGGAGTGCGTCATATTTTTCCCCCACGAAAAAACCTCATCCAAATCGAACTCCACATCAACGATCTCACCGGCTTTTGGCACAGAGTCGCTCCATAGGGCAGTGCCACTTCCGACGGGTGATTGGAAGCTCACGTGCAATACGCCTAGCTCAGAAAATGTATCGATAATTCGAATTTTCATTTTGCTTCTACTTAGTTCGACTCTAGCCGGTTGTGCTATTGACAATCATAGCGTTTTTGTTCGCGATGGATGTAGGTGTATACATCGCCTTGTTGAATTTCTGTTATTTTCATCGTGGCAATAATTTCGTTTAATAGTTCTGCGTGCTTAGAGAGGCAGATAAGTTGCGCGGCTCCACGCGTTTCCGGGTCATAAAATCTGAAGGAGAGAGACATTTTGTCGAAAAGTATTACTTTGAAATCTCCGTGGTGGAAATATCTCTAAGATAACTTAGCCTGCGCCATACTTTTTCAAAGTTATTTTTGGGTGTTTGCATGAGTGTGACGGACGTGCGGTCAACAGTCATGCGCGCAGGATCTATGTGTGGTGGTGGAGCACCAAAGGCTCAGAATATTTGTGGCTCCGAATCAGCGCTCAATTAGCTTTGTTACTTTTTTTACCTGTGCCAAATACTCAGTTATAAAATTTTCTAAGGGCTTGGTTTTCATCGTATTGTCTATCCAGTCTATCGGCTCTGGTTGACGTAATCTGAGTGTCTAAGCCGAACAAAAAATCACACTCGTTGCCTAGGATAGATACTCTTCCACGGCGCTAGGCTTATAAGCATATAGCTGCCCACTTTGTGTAGAAACATCAGTATGAACTCGATTTCTTTAAGGGTATCAAGTGCTTCCTTTTCATTAAGTGCTATTTTTTATTTTACACTAGCAGTGTTTTCCTGTGATTGTATTGTCCTGGATGAAACTGGCGATGGGTTTAAGATTGAACGGTTAAAAAAAGAAAAATAACCCTGTGCTTTTATTGATTGCTAATTCGTTTAATTGGATTAATTTGGTTAATGTTTTTGAGTTTTCAGGTTTTAAGTGGGTTTTCAATATTTGCAAAGTTGTTTCTAGTTCTTCAGGAGTGGTTATGATTTCGTCCTCATACTCATCGATTATCTTCCCTGTCGCATAATTTATGCTTTCTAATGCGCCAGAATTTAAAAATTGTTGGTGTTCTTTTTCAGTAAGCGAGACAGTCTCAAGTAGAGCGTCCGGGCATTCGTTTATGTCCAGCAATTTCATTGCTTCTGTCGTAAGTGGCACGCAAATTATTTTCATTTTCTGGGTGTCTTATTAAAGTGGGTGACTTCATTGTATTCGCTTTGGTTCCTACCCCATTTGCTTTCCAGTCGGGAAGGTCTTGTTATTAGGAATCACGCCATCTAGGCTTAAATAACGTCTTGTACCCAGTAATGAAAGGTCGTAGATTTTGAAGTCGCCTCCGTTGAGGTCTTCTGCGACCTTAATATTCTCGAGATGTTTCCTGACTTTTGTCTTCGTCTGTCGTAGCCACGATTGGATCACTATCAGCAAATTAATCTACGCTTTTACTCAAATAAGGGCTCCTCCAGTTTTAGAGTATTTATCCACTGTCTGTGCTCCCCGGCTGATACAGCTTCTCATCCATCCGTTACCGGGTCGCTGGCTACCAAGTCGGCCATATATCCGAAACAGGTGTTCAGTCAATCTCATATCCTCTCAATGCTGTAGCTACCCGCTATCACTGAAAAGATAACTTCGCCGCTGCTGCTGTCCTTGAAGCAATAATTTTTACCTGATTTGTCTGGAGCGATGCGTGCTACCTCTTGCGAAAGGTTAGAATCCTTTTCCTCGTGTATCTCACATTGAGAGGTGATCGCATTTATACTTTTAAAGGCGGCCGGGTTATGGAAAGTGATCAGCAGTGATTGATCTTGTTGGTCCGTAAAAAAAACTAGTAATTCATTTCTTTTGCAAGTGACTTGTTCAATGATTCCCTTTGAGATAGTAATCTTTTCTGTACTAGGGCTTGTTCGATTCATCGGTTGACTGGGCTCCCAGAATTTTAAATCGGAGAAATATCTTTCCATGTCATCCATCTCGTCATCACCGAGAGAGTCGTCAAAGGGCATAGATACGATCCTGCGGACCTTTGCCAAGCGCTGTGTAACGGCGCAATCGTCGATGAAGTCAGTGGTTGCTTTTCGATACTCTTCTAGAGCACCAGGCTTTTCAGCATAATAACTGCCCATTTTGTGTAAGGATATCAATATAAACTCGATTTCTTTAAGAGCGTCAAGTGCTTCTTTTCCGGGAAGTACTATTTTTTCATTGTTTTCTAACATTACTTTCTCCTTGTGAATTTTGGGTTTTTTAACGTCAAGTTTCCTTTTACGGTTAGCTCAGTAGAGTTATATCTGGGGTTTTTTATCAACTCCAATCGTGATTCCTCTACATCCGTTTCAATGTAATCTCGACCTTTATTTTTTTTGATGTGATATTTGTCCTGCGCTTCTGTCGGGTTTAGTACTTTGTTTTTTGCGGGTTCAAGATAAACTCTATTGCTGTCTTGAGCCAATATTGCTCCCTCTTTTTCAATGCCTTTTGAGCCAGCCCTGCTCGTATAGTGTCGTACCCTTACGGTTTTTTCTTGGTTTGATGTGTTAACTGGTAACGTTGGCTCGCCATCGGAAGCTTTTGCGTTCCGTGTTGGGCTCTCGGCTTTATGTTCGGGTTTACATACATTGGCGCCGGGACAGGTGTTTAAGCCTAGCGGATCTACCCACCCGATAGGATTGGGCACGTACTGGTATGTGTTGATCCCACCCGCCAGCTTCACCGGGTCGGGCGTCAGGTAACGACCAATATCTGGATTGTAGTAGCGATGGCGGTTGTAGTGCAGGCCGCTTTCCGGGTCGAAGTATTGGCCTTGGAAGCGCAGTGGGTTGTCGATTTTTTCGATGTCTAGGCGACTGATCTGGCCATAGGCGCGGTAGTGCGCGGACCAGACGATTTCCCCGTCGGGGGCTGTGAGTTCCTGCGGGGTGCCGAGGTGGTCGAGTTGGTAGTGGAAGGGGTGGGTGTCTTTCGGTCCAAAACCTTCCAGTAACGCCAACGGACGGAAACTGTCCGGCTCGTAGATATAACTGCGATGACGATCCGCGTGATGCTCCGCAACCAGCTTGTCGCCTTGCCAGAAAAACTCCGTCGTTATGTCGTCGACGGTTTTGCTGATGCGCCGACCAAACGGGTCGTAGCAGTAGCTCGCGGTTTGGCCGTTGGGTTGAGTGATACCAATCAACCGATGCTGGCAGTCGTAGCGGTACTCGGTAACGAGTTGATGACCCTTACCGCGTCTTTGGCGGATCAGATTGCCGAACGCGTCATAGTCGTAATGATGATCGCCCTGAATCACCAACCGATTCCCCGCCACGATGTTCGGACCGGGGCGGTCCTGCATCAGCAGGTTGCCCGCCGGGTCGTGGCCAAAGCGCTCTAGCACGTCTTGCGAGTGATCCGCTCGAGTCAGGCGGGCGAGCGGATCGTAGTGGTAGTGATGCTCGCCTTTGCGGGTGTCGAGCAGGCGGGTGAGGTTGCCGGTTTTGTCGTAGTCGTAGTGGCGGCGGTAGAGGTCATGGTTTTCTTGAGTTACCGCGTGGGCGTGGAGGCGGTGTTGCTCGTCGTAGTGGTAGTGGCTGAGCAGTTGGCCTTGTTGGCGCTGGCGTTCGCGGCCGGTTTTGAACAGGTGGGACGTTAAGGTTTTGCCGTTCAGTTCGACGGTGGCGAGGTGGCCGCCTTTGTCGTGGTTGAAGGTGAGGCGGTTGTTGTCCGGCAGGCGCAGGGTTTTCAGTTGGCTGCAGGCGTCGTAGCCGTAGCGTAAGGTGCCCCAGCCTTGGTGGTCGGCGATGAGGCGGTTTTGGCTGTCGTACTCGTAGGCTAGCGCCCAGTGACCGTCGTCGACGCTGAGGAGGTTGCCTTGGCGGTCGTAGGTGTAATCGATCACTCCACCGTCTGGGAGGGTTTTTCGTACAAGGCGGCCGGAAAAGTCTCGCTCGTAGCGGGTGACTAACTGACTGCCATCGTCGCCGTGTTCGGTCTTTTCCAGCAGGTTGCCGTTGAGGTCGTAGACGTAGGCCGTGCGCTGACCGTCAAAGCCGACTTCTTGCTGGATCAGCCCGTTGGGGTGGTAATCAAGCCGGTAGGTCTCGCCGACTTCGTTTTCGATCTCGGTCAGCAGCAGCCGGGCGTTGTCGTAGCGGTATTTAACCTGGGTGCCATCGGCATTGAGGCGGCGGCTGACCAGGTGCAAACCGTCGGCATATTCGTAGCGGGTGACATGCCCCAATTCGTCACGTTCGGAGGTGATCTTTCCGTAGGGGTTGTAGCTGTATTCTCGCGCTGCACCGCCTGGAAGTACGACACGAACCAACCGGCCCACAGCGTCCCATTGATACTGCGTCAGCGCGCCATGCTCATCCTCGCGCGCAACTTGCCGCCCTAGATCGTCATAGCGATAACGCTTAACCCCACCATTTGGCAGCTGTTCCTCAACAAGCTGCCCACGCTCATTCCAAACCAGCCGATGACACCCGTTATCCGGATACCAAACCCCAATCAGCTGCCCGTATTTGTCGTACGTGTAGTCCGTAATGTGGCCGTCAGGATCTGTCTGACGCGTAACATCGCCTTGGTCATTACGCTCGTATTTCCAAACCGCCTCACCCCGCCGTACAACCCTTACGAACCCGTTGTCATGCTCGTAGGAAGTCGGCTCATCGTCCCCCGGAAACAACGCCACCAAGCGTCCCGCTTCGTCGTACTGATACGCCGTCACCGCCCCCAGCGGATCCTGCTCAACCGTCAGCCGGCCCTTGTCGTCGTAGGATTTGAAATGCTCCGCGCCGTCCGGATCAATCCGCTGCACCAGCCGCGCCCGCTGATCGTGGACATACACTTCCTGACTGCCGTCAGCGTTGTGAACCGTGACCCTGCCGTCGTCCTCCCACGCATAGCGCGTGTCCATCTGCGAAAAACTGGCCCAATGCCGAACACAGCGCGCGGCCTTGCCAGCCCGTTCCCACGCCCAAAAGAAACTCGCCCCACCGGCCAGTTGCCGCTCAAGAATGACGTGCTGATCGTCGTACCGATAAACCTCGCTTTCACCTATAGCATTGGTCGCGGAAACCAGTCGCCCAGCGTCGTCATAGGCGTAGGAAACGACGTTCTGCTCCGTCACCCACACATACGGGTCACGGCCTTTGGCGCGATGAACCTGATAGTCCAAGGCCACAATGCGACCGAGCTCGTAGCGCAAAAACAGCGACCGACCCGCGCCGTTATCCAGCCGCTCAATTCGGCCCAAACGATCACGAGAAATCCGCAGCCGGTTGTCATACGCATCGCTGATTGCTGTCAGCTGACCATCGCGAAAGTGATAAAACCGTGATGCCTGAGCCAGCACCAATTCATCGGGCAGGGCGCCCAAATAGATCGCGGCTTCGGCCAAGCTATTGGTGATTGCCGGTCGGGCAGCAGTAGGCAAGGGCAGGGCAGTAGAGCGATTCTCATGATCCGTCCAAACCACCGAATCACCCGCAACCACCAACCGCTGCGCCAGCGCATGACTCCAGCCAAACCCCAACCCGCAATCCACTTCCACCGCACTGGTGCGGTACAACCGCGTCCACTCAAACGGCAAAATTCCGTCCAGCGCGCCATCAGTGAGGGTCAGCAATTCTTCGCCGGTGACCATGGACACCGGGCAGCCATTGGTGGCGGTTTTGTCGGCAGGCGCCGCC
Source organism: Pseudomonas sp. HT11 (assembly GCF_044875395.1). Taxonomy (NCBI): domain Bacteria; kingdom Pseudomonadati; phylum Pseudomonadota; class Gammaproteobacteria; order Pseudomonadales; family Pseudomonadaceae; genus Pseudomonas; species Pseudomonas sp. HT11. Next base: position 2,683,181 of record NZ_CP173217.1, read on the forward strand.
GCGTCTCCACGAGGGTTCTTCGTAGAGGCCGGCACATCATCCACATGCTCTTTCTGCTTCAGCACCGCGTTCTGCCGCGCGCGCCAGCGCATCTGCATCGTGCCTTGCTTCAGCCCACCGACAACCCCGCGAACCGCCACTGCCTTGTAGCGATCCACCGCCTGCATGAACTTGGTCAGAATCCCAAGCAGGCTGCGCACAAAGCCCACCGCCGCATCCAGTATCTGTGCGCCATACTTGACCAACCGCAAGCTCAGATACGCCACACCCGCCGCTGGCAGCGCGATCATCAGCACCGCGCCAATCACCAGGTCGATCAGCAGCGACACCGCAAACCCCGCTGCCGCCTCGGCCATCTCGCCCGGTGGCAACGCGTCCAACCACAGCATCGTCGTGCGCACCATCAGGTACAGCGCCGCCTCATCACTGGCCAGCAACATGGCCTTTTCCATGACCTGCGGCGCATCGCTGGCCAACTGCGCCAACTTGGCGGCCTCGGCACCCAGTTGCTCGCCGAACTTCATGGGGTCTGCAAGAATCGCCTGCACCAACTTGATGCTGTCCCACACGTCCTTGATTGCCGCCCAACTGCCCGCGAGCACGCCGCCGCCAATCGCGCTGGCGGTGGATTGCTGCCAGGACGGTTTGAAGCCGTTCCATTGCTCGCGCAGCCATTGCTCCAGGTCTGCCGTCAGCCCGGCGTAGGAGGCAAACAACGCGTCTACCTGCTGCGTGGAGACACCGCCTTGTACCCGCACCTGATAGCGCCCGCCGGCCACGCAGGTGTGGGATGCCTTGCCATGCTCATCCAGCATGACCCGCGTGGAACTGCCGTCCTCCAGGCGAATCACCTCAACCGGGATTTCGCCGATCGGCACGTCGTACACCGACTCGAACTTGCTCTCGATCTTCAGCTCGCCACCCGCCGAGCAGCGCGCAACGGTGGAAAAATCCGCATCGGAAATGCTGAAGGAGCGTTGCGAATCCCCCACCCGCAATACCCTGTCCATCCCCAGCAACGACGGCATGTCCGCTGCATGGCTGACCGAATCCAGCGCCCGCGCATACCAGGCGCCCATCTGCTGGCGATACTCATCCAGGCTCTGATGGAAGCCATTGAGCTCATGTTCGATAAAGGCAATGTGGGCGGCGTGGGTCATCCGTGACGTCTCGGCAAAAGGGCAAGGCGTCGGAGCATGCCGCAGGAAAAAGCGCCTGGATGAACGGCTGGAAAAATCAGAAAGGGACGACTTTAAGCGGGTAAAAACCGCCAGGAACTAGCCTGAAGGCCTACACAAAAAAGCGATCAAGCTCATTGCGTAAAACCTCAGCAAATAAAAACTACTCTCATCCTTGCCCGATTTCCGGACATGGCCGTCATGGTTAATAGAACCTCTATTACGCAGGATTTCCCATGTCGCGCCTTGCTCGTCCCTTGCATCCACTGGCCCTGTCAGTGGCGTTTGCCTTCGCCGCCGTGCCGTTGCTGACGATCCAGTCCTCGTTCGCCGAAGAAAGCAGCAGCGCGTCGCGCCGTTTCTCGATTCCCGCCGGCGACCTGAGCCGAGCGCTCAATAGCCTGGCCGAGCAGGCGGGCCTGGTACTGGCATTCGATGCAAGCTTGACGCGCGGCAAGCACAGCAACGGCTTGAGTGGGCAATACGACACCGACGTGGCACTCACCCAACTGCTCGCCGGCAGCGGCTTGCAGGCGCTGAAGATCTCCGCCGAACGCTACCGCCTGGAAGCCATCCCGGAGAACGGCGGCGCCATGGAGCTACAGGCCACCACCATCAGCGGTGCCTACCAGAGTGAAAGCCCCACCGGGCCGGTGATCGGTTATGTGGCCACTCGCAGCCTGTCGGGCACCAAGACCGACACCGCGCTGATCGAAACCCCGCAGTCGATCTCCGTGGTCACCAAGGACCAGATGCGCGCGCAGAACGCCGAAAGCCTTAACCAGATCCTGCGCTACAGCGCCGCCGTGGTCCCGGAAACCCGTGGCGCCACGGCCTCGCGCCTCGACCAGTTGACCATCCGCGGCTTCGCCCCGGCCACCTACCTCGATGGCTTGCGCATGCCGTCGAGCCGTGATGCCTTGCCGCAGAAAGACGCCTTTGACCTGGAGCGCGTCGAAGTGCTGCGCGGCCCGGCGTCGGTGCTGTACGGGCAGGGCACGCCGAGCGGGGTGATCAACATGGTCACCAAGCGCCCGCTGGATACGCCGTTTCATGAAGTCGGCGTCGAGTACGGCACCTTCAACAAGAAGCGCACCACCTTTGACCTCAGCGGCCCGATGGACGAGCAGGGCGTGTATTCCTACCGGGTGGCGGGGCTGTTCGATGATGCCGATGGCCAAGTCGAACACACCGAAACCCGTCGCCAGTCGCTGTCCAGCGCCTTCACCTGGCGCCCGGACGAGGACACCTCGCTGACCCTGCTCGGGCATTTCCAGAAGGACCCCAAAGGCGCGTCCTACGGTTCTATTCCCGCTTGGGGCTCGGTGTTGCGCAGCCCCACCGGGCGCAAGATCGACGTGGATTTCTACGACGGCGAGAAAAACTTCGAGAAGAGCGACCGCGAGTACTACTCCGTCGGCTACGCCTTCGAGCATCACTTCAACGATGTCTGGACCGTGCGCCAGAACGCGCGTTACCTGCGCGCCGAAGGCATCTACCGCAGTATTTACAACAGCAACCTGCAGGCCGATTACCGCACTTCCAACCGCTCGACCATCGCCACTGATGTCGACATGGACGCCTACACCCTCGACAACCAGGTGCAGGCCAAATTCGACACCGGGCCGCTGCAGCACACGCTGTTGATGGGCCTCGACTACCAGAACACCAGCACCGACACCAAGGCCGGTTACGGCAAGGGGCCGGACCTGGACATCTTCGAGCCGGTCTACGGCGCGCCCGTGGTCACGCCGGCATTCGCCACCGATGCCACCTCACGCAGCGAGCAGACCGGGGCGTACCTGCAGGAGCAAATGAAGTGGGACAAATGGGTGTTGTTGCTCGGCGGTCGTTATGACTGGGCCAGCACCGACAGCACCACCAAAACCCTCCAGACCGGCGCCAAGAGCAAGTCGTCGCTGGACAGCAAGGCGTTTACCGGCCGCGTCGGCGTGGTCTATCTGTTCGATAATGGCCTGGCGCCGTATGCCAGCTATGCGGAGTCGTTCAACCCGCAATCGGGCACGGGTTACGGCGGTTCGGTGTTCAAGCCGACCGAAGGCAAGCAGTATGAAATCGGCATCAAGTACCAGCCGCCGGGCAGCAACAGCTTTATTACCGCGGCGATTTTCGACCTGCGCCAGAGCAACGTGCCGACCCTGGACCCGGACCCGAACCATCTGTGTGGCAACGGCCGCTGCAGCATCCAGGATGGCGAACAACAGTCGCGTGGTTTCGAGCTGGAAGGCAAGGCCAGCCTTAACGATAACCTGGACATCACCGCCGCCTACGCCTACCTGGATAACCGCGCCAGCAAGTCCAATAGCACCGTGCAGTACGCGCCACTCACGGATAAAGGTATAGGCCCGGCGATTCCGGTTGAGGGCACCACCACCTACGGTGTACCGCGCCACACCGCCTCGGCGTGGGCCGACTACACCTTCCACGACGGTCAACTCAAGGGCTTTGGCGTTGGCGCGGGGGCGCGCTATGTCGGTTCGTCCTGGGGCGATACCGCCAATACCCTGAAAGTGCCGGGCTACACCTTGATCGATGCGGCGGTGCACTACGACATCCCGAACATCGCCAACCCTAAGGACAACCTGCGCCTGGCGCTGAACGCAACTAACCTGGCGAACAAGGAATACGTGGCGTCCTGCTATTCCTATTCGTGGTGCTGGTATGGCTCGCAGCGCACGGTGCAGGCGAGTGCGACCTATCAATGGTGAAAGGCAGATAAGGCAATTTAATGGCCCCTTTGTAACAAAATTCTCGCCAGAATCACTTTTATTTTCAGGTGGTTAGGTGAGGAAGCACATGCGCACTGTTGGAATCATGCTGATCGCCTGCTCATTGGCGGGCGGCGCGGCTGCCGTGCAGGCACGGGAGCTGCGCGAGCGTGACAAGTACATGTGCAGCTGGGGCGCCGGCACGGCGGCCAGGGCTCAGGAACTCAAGCTGTCGGGCGTGTCGCTGTACGCCGCGCGGCAAAAGATCCAGACGATCAAGTTCAACAAATCGTGGATGCGCATGATGGCCATGGGCATCACCGAGCAGACTTACGACAGCCGTTCCCGGCTCAAGCCCGAGGCGATTCGCCAGAGCTTTTACCAGGATTGCCTGCGCTATAAGGTCGCGCGCAAATAACCGGTTAACCTGCACCGGCCAGTGCAAAATCTGCGTCAGCCTGTCCAACTTTGCCCTGGCACGCCTCGTCATACTGGCGCCAGGCAAACCAAGAGGCGCAGGCCATGACCGATTATGTAATTACCCCTGAACCCACCCCATCCCTGGCCATTCACGGCAGCGCGGCGCGTTTTCCGCTGCGCCGCGTGTTCTGTGTGGGCCGCAACTACAGCGAACATGCCCGCGAGATGGGGCATGATCCGGATCGCGAGCCGCCGTTCTTCTTCATGAAACCGGCTGACGCGGTGGTGCCGGCCGAGGGCGTGATTGCCTATCCGCCGCTGACCGCTGATCTTCACCATGAAGTGGAGCTGGTGGTGGCCATCGCAAAAGGCGGAGTAAACATCAGCCCTGAAGACGCGCTTTCCCACGTCTGGGGTTACGGCGTCGGCATCGACCTGACCCGCCGCGACCTGCAGGCCCAGGCGAAAAAGCTCGCGCGTCCGTGGGAATGGGCCAAAGCCTTTGATGAGTCGGCGCCCAGCACCGCGTTGCAACCCGTGAGTGCGGTGGGACACCCGTCTACCGGCAAAATCTGGCTGAAGGTCAATGGCGAACAGCGCCAGGTTGGCGACCTGGCCGACTTGATCTGGTCGGTCAGTGAAGTGATCAGCTATGCCTCGCAATCCGTCGCACTCAAGGCCGGCGACCTGATCTTTACCGGCACCCCTGCCGGCGTGGGCGCGCTGCAGCCGGGCGATGTGGTTACTGCCGGCATCGACGGCGTTGGCGAGCTGAGCTTCACCCTCGGCCAGGGTTGAGGCTACAGTGGGGCCCAGGCCATCCGAGATTTCGTTATGCCAGGCACCCGCGTCACCACCTATGGCATGGAACAACGCAGCGACCGCCCCGACTTTTATATCCGCGACAAGCGCGGGCGGGCGGCGCTGACCAGCCCGCATCGGCATGAATATTTTCAGATCCAGATCAACCTGGGCGGCGACACCGTGCAGCATATCGGCGGCGCGGTGCGGCCGTTTCCGCACAAGGCGCTGGCGTTTATCCTGCCCCATCGCCTGCATGTAATTCCCCACCCCGAAGACGGCGAGTTCATGCTGATTAACTTCAGCCAGGCGTTTTTCCTGCCGCAGCTGACCTGCGACCCGCTGGACCTGGAAGACATTCCCATCGGCCAAGCGCCGGAGTTGTCGCCGTTTCGCTTTCAGGAGCAGCTGGATTTCATCCTCGACGATGCGGCCTTCGACGAAGTCAAAACCTGGCTCGCGCACATGCGCACCCTGGACGCCCAACGCACCTTCGGCGCCCGTGAGCGGTTAAAAGGCTATCTCTTCCAACTGATCGGCCTGGTCTGCGAGCAGTACGCCGAACCGCTGCAGGCATTTGCCGCCACTAACGCGACCCGGCGCGGGCGCAAGGACGCCCTGGCGCGGGTGCAGGGCTACATTCGCGAGCATCTGCACGAGCCAACCCTCAACCTGACGGAGGCTGCCGCCGCTGCCTTCCTCTCGCCCAACTACCTCACCCATTTGTTGCGCAAGGAAACCGGCAAACCCTTTTCGCAACTGGTGCTGGATCGCCGCATGCAATTGGCGCGCACTTTGTTGCTCAACAGCGCGCAAATGATCGGCGTGATCGCCCAGCGCTGCGGGTTTACCGATGAGGCGTACTTTTCGCGCTGCTTCCGCAAGGCGCATGGCATCGCGCCGGGGCAGTATCGTCGTCAGCAGCAGGCGAATGCCGTGTAGTTAAAGCGGGTGTATGCCTGTAGGGCTCGACACCGCCTCTATACACCTGCCGGCTGGGCTTTTTACAAATCCACGACAATGCTTATGTTTCTATGTGCATACAATTGCGCCCTTCAACAGGAGGCCCGTATGCAAATGCTGATACGCGTGGCGACGCCGGATGATATCGACACGCTCTTCGCTATCCGCACCTCGGTGGTGCAAAACCATTTGAGCCGCGAACAGATGACCGCGCTGGGGATTACCCCGCAGGTGCTGGCGGACAGCATTCGTGCAGCGCCCTGTGTGTGGATCGCCGAGGTGGAGGGCCGGCCCGCCGCCTTTTCCATGGTCGACCGGGCCGCAGGTGAGGTGTTTGCGATGTTCGTACAGCCTGGCTACGAAGGCCAAGGCTTGGGCCGCCGCTTGATGGCGGTGGCTGAAGCGGCTCTGTTTGAACAGCATGAACGGTTGTTTTTGATCACCGATGGCCGCGATGAAATCCGTGCCAACGGGTTTTACCAGCGGTTGGGCTGGTCGATGGTTGATCGGCTAGAGGGCGACGACGTCCGATACGAGAAGAGCAGGGTGCCTTAGTGTCATGAACCCGACAGAACCCCCAGCGTCCTACGGCTTTCGCTACTTTGCGATCGGGGTGCTGTGCGTCGCGGTGTTATTGGGTGGCTATTTCATGCGGCTCAATGCCCTGGTCGACCGGGAGCGGGTCGAGGCGGCCGAGCGTTTGGCGCTTTGCAGGCAAGTGGAGCGTGTCGCCAGTGCGGCGTCGTCCAACAGTCTGGAACTTCGCGATACATGCCAGCAGTTAAACGGGCAATCGTCCAACAGTGTCGCCCCCCTGTGATCCATACCCTTTTTTAATATAAGGATATATAAGCGTAACTTGCACCAAAAAGTGGCATTTATAACCTCGTCCTCCTTAAAAAATGTGTGGTTATTGAATGACTTACGGCGTTTTCAATCCGACGAAAGGATTAAAATTCTCTTGTTACAGGTTTTTACAATCGTTACTATAGCCGGGCGTTCACCTCCCACGGTTTATGCAATTTTAAATCCCAAGTTTCCATCAGCTACTTGGGATTTTTTTTGCCCGCAATTTGACGTCGGCGTCAAACTTCACCGTCGGCAAACTCTGCCCGCATACGCCCGTTATGTTTGGCCTTGTACAGCAACTTATCGACTGACTCGACAAACCCGAGCAGGTTGCTGTTGGGCGTCACCAGGTGCGTACCAACGCCCAGGCTCAGGGTCAGCAGCTTGGAAACCGCTGAAAAGCCATGTTCGATCTGTTGTTGGCAGATCAGGTGCAGGCAGCGCCGCGCCACTTGCCTGGCCGACGCCGCGTCAGTCTCCGGCAGCAGCCACACAAACTCCTCGCCGCCGATCCGTGCAATGAAATCCCGTGGCCGATTAGCCGCCAGCGACAAGGTGCGCGCTACCTGGCGCAAGGCTTCGTCGCCTTTGATGTGGCCGTAGTGGTCGTTGTACTGCTTGAAAAAATCGATATCGAGGATGATCAACGACAGCGGCAACTGGCTGCGCTGGGCACTGGCCCATTCGCGTTCCAGCACGGTGTCGAACATGCGGCGGTTGGCAATGCCGGTGAGGCCGTCCTGGAAGGAATATTCCTCCAGTTGTTTTTGCAGGCGAATCAAGTGTTCTTCGGTCTTCTTGCGCTCGCTGATATCGAACATGAAGCCGATCAACGCTTCAACCTCATCGCCGTTGCGCACCACATGCACCACATCGCGAATCCACACGTAGTCACCGCTTGCCGTCAGCGCGCGGTAATCGGCCTCGTGGTCAACGCCGGCGCGCGATTGCGATACGCAGAAGTTCACCACGTAATCACGGTCATCCGGGTGCATGCGCTCGACCCAGTCGTCCACGCTGACCCAGCTTTGCGGGGTCCAGCCCAGCAGTGCTTCGATCTGCGGGCCGATGTAACTGAACGTCATGGTCTGCCAATCGATGCGCCAGGGAATGGCCTTGGTCGATTCCAGCAGCGTTTTGTACACATCACTGTCGGGCAATTTTGGGGGATCGATGCTCATGGCGGACGGCTCTGGATGATGGCAAAGAGCCAAGAGCGTCTTGTGAATGCCGTGCAGAGTCAAGCGCTTGCCAACGCAGCGGACGAGAGGTCGCATGCTGGGTTTTTGGCGCCAGGGCGCCAGCGTCCACAGGGCAAAATGCGGCGCAGGTATCACTTTTGAATTAATTGTTCAGTGCTCGGCAAAAGCATATCTATGCTGGATGCAATGCACCTACAGGGTAGAACCCAAGGACGGGGGCTTGTCATGATGTCGATCACCGAACTCAACCGCATCATGGCCTCGGGCTTCCTGCCGCTTGTGTGTGAATGCAGCCTCAACAGCGACGGCTCGCTGCGCATCAGCGTATTTGAACCGGCGTCCGGGCGTGTCGACCTGTTGCTGACCCGGGTGTCGCCCCAAGGTCTGGACAGCGTCCGTTCCATCGCAAACCTGATTGGCGAACTGCGCACCGAGCTCAAAGCCGGGCGTCGTGGCTTTGCGGCAGTCGGTTAGCTATTGACGGTGCTGCTGGGCGTGGACACAGCGCCGTAGTAGCGCCAGCAGCAATGCCGGTGTTCCGGCAGGATCACACAGCCGCTGAGGCTGGCGATCAGCAGGGCGGCGACAAGCATGGTCAGGCGACGAGACATGGTTATTTCCTCATGGTGTGCATTGCGTTACACCTTGAACGCCGCCACCAGCACAAATCCGTCGTCATGCTTTCAAACATTTCATCAAGCGCCACCAACCCCTGAGTAATACTCGCCTTAACCACCGTCGAGAAAAATGTCGTATTTCTCGCGACGGATTTTTCCTACCCCGCCGTTCAACCCATCAGCAGCAAACATTTTCGTTCGCCGTATGAAGGAGTTGCCATGAATCCACTGGCCAAATTGCGCTATGCCTTGCTGGTCCCGCTGGCGTTTGCCGCGCTTGTCAGCACCCCCACCTTTGCCCAAACCGAAGTGATCATCCGCCAGGCGCCACCGGCGGAGCGCGTTGAGGTGATTCCCGCCGAACGCCCAGGCTTTGTCTGGGACCGTGGCCACTGGCAATGGACGCACGGCGCGTATGCCTGGGTGCCGGGCCACTGGCAGCACGTGGTGCGCAACGCCCGTTGGGAACCCGGGCACTGGGAATCCCGTGGCCCGAACTGGTACTGGCGCGAAGGTCATTGGATCCGCTGAACCCTGAACCTTAGCCAGTGCATTGAGAACCACCCGATTGAAAGACACTGATCCGGACGTTGAGCTACTGGTGCGTATCAGCAACAACGAGCCCGCCGCCGTCAACGAAATGGTGACGCGCAAGCTTCCGCGTTTGCTCGCGCTCGCCAGTCGGATCCTCGGGGATGCCGACGAGGCCAAGGACGTGGCCCAGGAAAGTTTCCTGCGCATCTGGCGCCAGGCGGCCAACTGGCGGCCTGGCGAAGCGCGTTTCGACACTTGGCTGCACCGCGTGGCACTCAACCTGTGCCACGACCGTTTGCGTCGGCGCAAGGAGCGCCCGTTGAACGAAGACGAGGTGCTCGAGCTGGCTGACAGCGCGCCGTCCCCGGATGAGCAGTTGGAAACGGCCGATCGCAGCGCAAGGATGGCCGCCGCCTTGGCGACCTTGCCCGAGCGTCAGCGCGAAGCCATTGTGTTGCAGTACTACCAGAAGCTGTCGAATATCGACGCCGCGGCCCTGATGAACATCAGCGTCGAGGCACTGGAGAGCCTGCTGTCGCGGGCCCGACGCCAGTTGCGCAGTCAACTTGCCGACACACCCGGGCTTGCCCGCCCAGGAAGGGGAAAATCATGACACCTGAACGATTTGCGCACCTGGCTGACGCCTACGGGGCCAGCCTGCACCGCTGGCCTCTGGCTGAACAGGCGCCCGCCCAGGCGCTGCTCGACAGCGGCAATGTCCACGCCCGTGAGGTATTGCGTGAGGCCAGCTGGCTGGATGGGCAGTTGGACAGCCATCAGTTGGCATTCGCCGACCCGGCGCTGGCGCGTCAGATCCGTGAGTCTGCACCGCGACGGGCGTCGTTCTGGTCGCGTTACGCCAACTGGCTGTCGCCCGCCGGCCTGGTGGGCGTGGGCATTGCCGGCATCGCCGCCGGGGTGCTGGTGGCGTCGCTGAGTGTGCCGCTGCCGATGCTGTCATCCGAAGTGCTGCCCAGCGTCTTCGATCAGGGCGATGCCGACGTCGTCTTCACCGTCAACGCCGAGGAAACTGAGCAATGACCCCACAATCCCTTAAACCGTGGTTGCTTGTCTCGGTGCTGCTCAACGTGTTTTTGATCGGCGGCGTGGGTGGCGGCCTCTACCACTGGATGGCCACACCCCAGCCCGCTGAGGCGGTGGTCAACCAGCACGGTTTGCGCCAGGCGATGATCAAATTGCCGGCAGAGCGGCGCAAGGAATTGCGCCAGTTACTGCGCCAGAACCGTGCCGACAGCCAACCGCTGATCATGGCCGGTCGCGAAGCGCGGCTGGGCGTGATCAAACAGCTGGAAGCGCCGACCCTCGATCGCGAAGTGCTGGTGACGGAACTGGCCAAGGCGCGTGAGGCCGACGCAGCGCTGCGGGCCTTGGTGGACACCACCCTGGCGCAGTTCGCGAGCAATCTGCCGCAGGAGGAACGGCAGAAACTGGTCGAAGCGTTATACCAGCGCGGGCAGGCCAAAAGCCGCGAGAAACTTCCCCAGGTAGCGGGGAATAAACCGCGCTCTTGAGCCGTTATGCACTCACGACCACCTTCGAGAGTTGCATATGCCGGCTGCTGAAAAGAAACAGGCCTTTGGGTTTTCCTGCTGTGCGCGAGTGGTTACCACAAAAGCGCTTCTTCGCCGTGCGGCGGCGTGTTGCGGTCCACCTGATTGTAGGTAAACCCAATGTGGGAGCGGGCTTGCCCGCGAAGGCGGTGGATCAGGTACGAATCCATTGACTGACACACCGCCTTCGCGAGCAAGCCCGCTCCCACATTTTTGACCGCGCAAGGCTCCCAGGCTAACAGGCCCATCTTTCCAATCTGCGCGGTTTGGCGGTTCTCGCGCGGTTCTGGTGGCGCATGCAGCCGCTGCCGCGTTCGTCAAATCCTTTGTCGAACGGCAGAAAGCGAATGGCGTGGTGAAGCGGTGTGCTGGACAGCGGGCAGAGCGCGGAATTACAAGCGGCGTAGGAAGGATTTGACGATGTGGCGGGTGGCGTCGGTGGTGTCCAGTTCGTCCAGGGCGCCATAGGCGTGCCAGCGGCAATCGACGATCTCGTTGCAGGGCCGCGCATCGGCGATATTCACCACTGAGGCTTCGAACACGTGGTGCACGGTGTCGCGGGCCTTTAACTCCTGCAAGTACAGCAAACCGTCCACGTTCAATCCGGTTTCTTCTTCCAGCTCGCGTTCGGCCGCGCCGACCGGGCGCTCATCACGCTCGACCTTGCCGCCGGGCAACGCCCATTTCGATCTGGCCTTGCGCACGAAGAGGATATGCCCCTCGTGTTCGCAAATGACCGTGGCCCTTATTTTCATCGTGTGTGCCCCCGCAGCGGGATGAGTGTCACAAAAGTGTAATGCAATTGTCATGCTAAGTGCTTATGGCGCGCACGGGTGGGGATGTGGATACTGACCGATTGATGAAAACCGACGAGGAGAACAGATGACTACCGTACGTTGGGGCATGATCGGTTGTGGCAGTGTCACTGAATTGAAGAGTGGACCCGCTTTCTACAAAGCGCCAGGTTCTGCGCTGGTGGCCGTGATGGGGCGTCGCGAGGAGGCGGTGCGCGATTATGCGGCACGCCACGGCATTGCGCGCTTCTATACCGACGCCCAGGCCCTGATCGACGACCCTGAAGTGGACGCGGTGTACATCGCGACACCGCCCGACAGCCACCTCGAATACAGCCTGATGGTGGCGGCGGCCGGCAAACATTGCTGTGTCGAGAAACCCATGGCCCTCAACGCCGAGCAAAGCGCGTTGATGCAGCGCACCTTCGAACGCGCCGGGTTGCACTTGTTTGTTTCGTACTACCGCCGCTCGCTGCCGCGCTTTCAGCAGGTGCGTGACTGGCTGCGGGACGGGCGCATCGGTGAATTGCGCCAAGTGATCTGGACCTTGAGCAAGCCACCGGCCGCCGCGGACGCCAGCGCCACCAATTGGCGTACCGACCCGGCTGTTGCCGGTGGCGGCTACTTTGCTGACCTCGCCAGTCACGGGTTTGACCTGTTTCAGTTTCTGGCCGGCGATATCGTCGAAGTCACCGGGTTTACCGCCCGACAAGCCGGGGAATATGCCGCCGAAGATGCGGTGACGGCCTGCTGGACCTTCGGTTCCGGCGCGCTGGGCATGGGCTGCTGGAACTTTGTCGCGGACCGCCGCGAAGACCGCGTCGAGCTGATCGGCAGCCGGGGCCGCATCACCTTTGCCGTGTTCGAAGACCAGCCATTGCGCCTTGAAGGTGAAGTCGACGAAGTGCTCGAAGTGCCTTGTCATGCGCATATCCAGTGGCACCATGTGCTGGCGATGAACGCGCACATTCGTGGCGAGGCCGAGCATCCTTCGCTGGCGATCGAGGCGCTGAAGACCGATCGGGTTCTGGACAAGGTACTGCAGCGCAATCCCAACCGCCCCGAGTAACTGTCCTGCGGTGCGTGGCGCTTATTTTTTCAAGGAACAGATGGATGAACTACAAGACAGCCTGGATAGCGCTGTGGCTGGTGCTGGCCAGCCTGGTGGCGCAAGCGGCGCCACGCGAGCAGCGGCCCGCGGGAGATTTTGATTTTTACCTGCTGTCACTGTCGTGGTCGCCGACGTTTTGCCTCACGCACCCGGACAACCAACAATGCTCCGGCAAGGGCTATGGGTTTGTCTTGCATGGGCTATGGCCGCAATACGCGAAAGGCGGGTGGCCGGCGTCGTGTGACCCGCAATCGCGGTTGTCGGCGCAGGAGCTGGCCAAGGGCGCTTTGATATTCCCCACGCGCGCGCTGCTTAAACATGAATGGTCCAAGCACGGCACGTGCAGCGGCCTGGATGCGTCGCGCTATCTGGACGCGACGGACGCGGCGCTGGCGACAGTGCAGATCCCGCAGCAATTGCAGCCGTTCAATGTGCCCAATTACCTGGACGCGCGCGACATCGAACAGCTGTTTCGCCAGAGCAACCCGGCCATGGGCGACCATGGCATGGCCGTGATCTGCAAGGGCAAGGTGTTGTCCGAAGTGCGCGTGTGCCTGACCAAGGAATTGCGCTTTGCCGGTTGCCCCGCGAGCGTGAAGACTCAGTGCCGCAGCGGGGATATCCGGGTCCCGGTGCAGCGCTGATCATGCGCCCGGGTGCATCGAAATGGCTGCCGGCGTGGGGCTCGACGCCCCGGCGCGGTCCGCCAGGTAACGGGCCGGCGGCTGGCCCACCGCCTTGCGGAACATGGTGATAAAACCGCTGGCGTTTTCATAGCCCAGGTCCAGCGCCACGCGCTGCACGCTTTCACCCTTGGCCAGGCGCTGCAGGGACAGGATCACATGCAACTGCCTGCGCCAGCGCCCGAAACTCAGGCCCAGCTCCTCCAACAGCAAGCGCGTCATGCTGCGTTCGCTCATGCCGATGCGCACGGCCCATTGGCCGAGGGTCGCCTTGTCGCTGGGATCGGCCAGCAAACTTTCCGCCAGGCGTCGCAGCCTCAGGTCCTGGGGCATGGGCAAATGCAGGGCTTCGACCGGTGCTTGGGCCAGTTCATCGAGCAGCGTGTTGATCAAACGCCCCTGGGCGCCGTCTTCGTCATACAGCTGCGGGAAACTCACCGCCTTGCCGATCAACTCATGCAACAGGCCCGACACGGCCAGGGTGCAGCATTGCGCGGGCAGGGCGCCGCTGACGTCGGGGTCGATCAACAGGCAATAGACCTCGGCCTCACCTGAACCCCTCGCGGCGTGCGGCAGGCCACCGGGAATCCACAGCGCGCATTGGGGCGGCACGATCCAGATACCGGCCTCGATCTGACAGTGAATCACCCCGCGCAGGGTGTACATCAGTTGGCCCTTGCGATGCGAATGCGGCGCGTGCTCCCAGCGTTCGCTGGTGCTGCTGGCACGCACGGCCACCACCGCACGCGGGAACAGGTCGGCATCCTTGGACATCGAGGGATGATGCAGATCGAGGCGGTGGTGCTTCATGGTGAGTTCGCAGCTTGGCTGAATTGCGAAACAGTCTGGCTATTCTGTGCAATGCCGTCCAGTGGCGTGGTCACTATAGTGAGATCTACTCTCATTCAGGAGCTGTGCCATGCGACTCGACAGTACAACGTTCCCCGTGGTGAAAATCGTCTTCGACGCGCCCAACGAAGGCGGCCCGGAAGATGCCTTTGTGGTCTTTGAAGGGCTGTTGGCCAGAGAGCAGGCGTTCTTGCTGCTGCACGAAAAATCCGTGGACGAAAACAACCACGAGCACTCCCACGAGCAGCGCAAGCAAGCCTCGATCTGGATGAAGAAAAACAAACAGGCGCTGCGCACTTTCGTCAAAGGCATGATCCAGGTAGAACCCAGTGCCGCCCAACGCCTGGCCCTCAAGCCATTTGCCGTAATGTTCGGCAAAGCCTGGGGCTACCCGCTGCTGGTAGTAGAGTCCAGGGACCAGGCATGGGCACTGGCGCGGGATCTGCTCGATGAGCAGATATCCGACGTGGCGCACTTTTGACGTGTACAGGGTAAAACTGTGGGAGCGGGCTTGCCTGCGATAGCGGTGGCTCAGCAACATTAATGTCAGCTGACACGCCCTCATCGCAGGCAAGCCCGCTCCCACATTGTTTCGGCGGCGCCCATCAATCCACACAAATTGCCCGGCCCAGCTTGCCTTTCTCCACCGTCGCCGAGCAGCCGAAGTGACTGTTGTCCACCTGGCACGTACCCGCTACCGGGCCGTTGCCCGATTGCGTGGTCACACTGGTCTGGCACTCACCCTGGCATTGGCTCGAATCCGTGCACGCCTTGCCCGCATCCTTGTACGGCGTGATGCACTTCCAGCTCTGCAACTTGCCGACCTGCCTCATCGTGCCACCGCCCGCCAGGCACGTGGATGCGGCAGAGTCCTGCGCCGGTGCAGCGGTGGGCGAGTGAGTCGAGCAGGCCGATACCAGCAACAGGGCGGCCAAGCCAATCATCAATTTCATGCAAAAGTCCTCGTCGAGTAAGCGCAGCGGTGCAGTGTACGGGCTATTGGACTACTTTGATTGGCGAGCGATCCCTACCCGGAAGTGACCCATGCACACCTTATGGAACGCTATGTCACCTTGTTGGAAAACGACCCGAGCACGTAGATTTTCGACAACGTAAAAAACCTGCTGGCCAACCGGATTGATCCGCATCCGCCGCGGTCGCGTTAGACTCGCCACTCGCAGACCCGGGATGCACAGCATGCAGACGCTTTATTGTTACGTCGATGGTGCTGACAACGAAACCATTGAGCCCGTGTTGGTCGATGCCTTTCGCACATTGACCCTCGACTGGGCGCCATTTTCCGCTGTGCTGGTAAATCAAGTACACGAGCGTGCCCCAGGCATGGCGCCTGATGACCTGAGCGATTGGTTTATCGGGCTCAATCTTCCTTTGCACCATGCAGGCCGCGCTCAAATCACCCAATTGGTGCTATTCATAAAGGCCTTGGCCGGCGTAACAAGGCGTGATTTCGTGGTGGGTATTTCATCGGCCTCGGGGCTGTCTGAGGATTTGATCTTTCTCGACGCCAATGCCGACGAGAGCGACGCTGTGCGCCTCTGTGCGAAGTTGGAGGCTGCACCTCATGGGGCTTGATATTCATCTTGAAGCTGACACGCGAATGTCCATGGCGCATTTGGCCGACGCGGTAAACGCTGTAGGCGGCGTTGAGCTGGCCCAGAATGAACAGTCGCTAGAGGCTCGCTTTGAGTCGGGCCTTTGCCTGAGTGGCTTCTATGAAGTGGAGGATCCGGCTATTCGCGCACAGGGTCTGCACGATCTGGCGTTTACAGTGGCCACCCGAGGTTATCTGCGCATCAAAGGGCCAGTTCCCGAGGATGCCGATCCATTGGCTGATGTAAGGGCGTTGATGGAGCAACTGGCCGCGAGGTGTGATGCCTGTTTCTTGCTGTCGTTCCAGTACGAGTCGCTGATGTATTGGCGCGACGATGCCGGGCTTCACGTTCTCTAGTGCGCCACCTGAGCGGCGCGTTTCAGGTATCCTGCGCGCCCCGCTTATCACTGATTCAAAGAAACAATGACCGGACAAGACATGCAGGCGTTGCTCGAGTCGATCCTCGACGAAGTTCGTCCACTGATCGGCCAGGGCAAAGTCGCCGACTACATCCCCGCACTGGCCGATGTGCCCGCCAATCAACTCGGTATCGCCGTGTACGGCAACGATGGCTCGGCCTACTGCGCCGGTGACGCCGACACGCTGTTTTCGGTGCAGAGCATTTCCAAGGTGTTCAGCCTGGTGCAGGCCATCGACCACGGCGGCGAAACCATCTGGGAACGCCTGGGCCACGAACCGTCGGGGCAACCGTTCAACTCCATGGTGCAGCTGGAATTCGAACGCGGCCGCCCGCGCAACCCGTTCATCAACGCTGGCGCGCTGGTGATCTGCGACATCAACCAATCGCGCTTCGCCGTGCCGATCCTGTCGATGCGCGACTTCGTGCGGCGCCTGTCGGGCAACCCGCAGATTTTGGTCAACAGCGTTGTCGCCGAGTCCGAAGCGCAGCACGGTGCACGCAACGCGGCCATGGCCTACCTGATGAAAGCCTTCGGCAACTTCCACAACGACGTGGACGCAGTGCTGCACAGCTACTTCAACTACTGCGCATTGCAAATGAGCTGCCTGGACTTGGCCAGGGCCTTCAGTTTCCTCGCCAACCAGGGCGTGAGTGCCCACAGCGGCGAGCAGATTCTGACCGCGCGCCAGACCAAGCAAGTCAACTCGATCATGGCCACCAGCGGGCTGTATGACGAGGCGGGCAATTTTGCTTATCGCGTGGGTTTACCGGGCAAGAGCGGGGTAGGTGGCGGGATTGTCGCGGTGGTGCCGGGGCAGTTCACCGTATGCGTGTGGTCACCGGAGTTGAATGCGGCGGGGAACTCGCTGGCGGGGATGAAGGCGTTGGAATTGTTGAGTGAGCGGATTGGGTGGTCGGTGTTTTGATGGCCTGGGGATTCAGGGTTTTGATGCCCTGAATCCCCTTGCTGGTTAGGCGTTGCGCGGCTTAACGAACAAATCGAGCATCAAGAACAACGCCCCGGCCGTAATCGCAATATCGGCAATATTGAACACGCCGGTATGCGTCGGCCCCACGTTCAGCACCATGTAATCCACCACATGCCCGTCGCGAAATACCCGGTCGATCAGGTTGGCGATACCGCCCAGGGCAATCGCATAAAGCGGTAAGACTTTGCGCAGCGGCTGGTTCCAGTGGGTCAGCGACCACGCCATCGCCCATGCGACCACGATGGCCACGCCGACGATAAAGATCAGTTGTTTGACCTGCGGCGGCAACGCAGCGCCCAGGCTGAGAAAGGCGCCTGGGTTAAGGCTCAGTTCCAGCGCCAGGTTGATGGGGTTAGAGCCGATTTTGAAACTGTTGGCATGCAGCGAAACCAAGGCCAGCAGTTTGACCAGTTGGTCCACGGCAATAAAGGCGATGCCAGCGAAGAGAGCGAAGGTGCGGCTTCGCAGTAGGGGCGAGGTGCTCAAGCGGTAACTTCCTGTTCCGGGTCTGTCGATAGAGCGCCCGAAGATAGCTCAGGCGCTCTATCTCGTCCATCTCAAGCCGTCGGGTGGGCCACGTTCAGTGCCTTGTCCACCAGCAGTTGCACCCCTTCGAGCATCCGGCAGATACCCAGCGCGACATTGCGTTGGGAACCGTCGATTTCAAAGGCCATATGGTTGGCAATATCACAGATGGACGCCAGGTCCTGGGAGGCGTTGACCAGCAAGGTTTCGGTGCCCAGGTCGGCGCGCACGGTGAAAAGGCCTTCGCTGGGTTCGGGGATGGGTTTGCCGGGATTGAGGTAGTGATTGATCGCACGGTAGGCCACTTCGTGCAGGGTGCTGGTGTCGAAGTCTTGCTGGCCTGGGGGATTGGGGCTGTCTTTAATCATGGTGAAGGTCCTAAGATTGAGTGGAGCTGCCAACATTCGCGGTCAAGCGAAGAGGGTGGCAGCTGTACGCGGGTTGACCGACCGGCAATCAAAGGAAATCCGGCATACCCGAAGGTATCCCGCGTACAGCCACCGCGACACGATACCTCAGGCGTGAAAAAAACGCCTGAAATAGGTTTTGGGCCGAGCTGTACTTTAATTAATCGGACGGTCAAATCCGGCCGCTGATTTGGCAGCGACGACGAGAGGTTAGTCAGCCCCTATCCGAGCCACAACCTGAAACCCTTGTCGGAAACTTCCGAGAGTCGCAAGCCCGGCAAGTGTTGGTGTGTTTTACCTTCGAGCTGTGAGCTAAACGCGGTCTTGAAACCCTGCGAAAACCCTGTGGCGAGGGAGCAAGCGCCGATGCCGCAGAGTGCGATAAGCACCGCGAACGCCCAGCGCGGCAGGCGGGCGGTGATGCCCAAGCGGTTTCGTCCTTTAGGCTTGAGAGGCGAAGGGTTGCGGTTTGAGGTTTCGTGGAACGTCATGGACGAATCCTTTCGCACATGCCGAGTGGGTAAGCCAATCGATGATTGACTCTCGACTGGCGAAGCTAACGGATTTTGCGGGTTCGGTAACCTGTGAGAGTTGACAGTTTTCTAGACTGTCTGGGCCGTCAACTGATGTTCAACCTGTCCAACAAGCTATACCAAGCCACGCCCGCTCCAATGTAAAAGCGCTGCAACCCATGCAATGGCAAACGCTGTAATGGCGTCACCGGGTAAGCGAAATCCGCGTTGCCGTCACACAAACGCCCGGCCAATTGCTGCCCCAGGCTGGTACACAGCGCGATCCCACGCCCATTGCACCCCAATGCCAGCGTCAGCCCCGGCGCCGGTTGGTGAACGTGGGGCATGAAGTCGCGGGTGATTGCGATACGCCCGGCCCAACGGTACTCAAATTCCAGCGGCCCCAATTGTGGAAACAGCAACGCCAGCGAGCGCTCCAGGTGCGCAAAATCGGCGGGTGATGTGGGGTCGTTGAACAGGCCGCGCCCGCCCATCAGCAAGCGCCCATGGCTGTCCTTGCGAAAGTACAGCAGCAGCCTTTGCGCGGTGGACACGGTTTCCTGCCCCGGCAAGATGCTGTCAGCCGCCCGCCCGCTCAACGGCTTTGTGGCGACAATAAAGCTGTTCGCCGCCAAGATACTTTGTGCCATGCCCGGCCACAGGTTGCCGCTGTAGCCATTGGTAGCCAGCACCACCTGATCGGCCGTGACCTGTGCGCCAGAAACTGTCTGCAATTGCCAGCCCGACCCCTGGCGCTGCAACCCCGTCACGGCGCTGTGGCCATGAATTTGCACATCCGCCGCCAACGCCGCGCCCACCAGCCCACGCGCATACGCCAACGGTTGAATCGCCCCGGCGCGGCCATCCAGCCAGCCGCCGGCAAAGGCCTCGCTGCCCATGCGCGCCGCCACGTCACGTGCTTCCAAGCGCTGCACCGGTACGCCGCGACGCGCCCATTGATCGGCTCGAGCGTGCAGCCCGGCCACGCCTTTTTGCGTGTACGACACCTGCATCCAGCCTTTGCGCACCGGCGCGCAATCTATGCGATGGCGTTCGATCAACTTGAATACCAGGTCCGCCGAATTCGATACCGTGGAAATCAACGGTTCGGCACGTTCCGGCCCGTACATCTGCACCAACTGTTCGGGGTCGTATTTGAGTGTCGGGTTGACCTGCCCACCATTGCGCCCCGATGCGCCCCAGCCGGGCTCGTTGGCCTCCAGCACGCACACGTTGACGCCGCGCTCGGCCAGGTGCAGGGCGGTCGACAGGCCGGTGTAACCCGCGCCCACAATCGCCACATCGACCTTCACCGACTCACTCAACGCCGGTGTCGGCAGCACCGAGGGTGCAGTCGCTGACCATAAAGACTTCATGACAGGCTCCGCGTATTGCCGGTGGGGTGCAGCACGCGCCGCAGGAAATCCTGGGTGCGTGGGTGCTGCGGGTCGCCGAGTACTTGCTCGGCCGCACCGCTTTCGACGATGTAGCCGCCGTGCAGAAAGCACACGCGGTCGGCCACTTCGCGGGCAAAACCCATTTCGTGGGTGACCACGATCATGGTCATGCCTTCATCTGCCAGGGTGCGCATCACCGCCAGCACATCGCCGACCAGCTCCGGGTCCAGTGCCGAGGTGGGTTCGTCAAACAGCATGGCGTCGGGTTTCATCGCCAAGGCGCGGGCGATGGCCACGCGTTGTTGCTGGCCACCAGAGAGCTGTTCCGGGTAGGCGTCGGCCTTGGCACTCAGGCCGACTTTTTCCAGCAGCACCAAGGCTTCTTCGCGGGCTTGTTTGAGTGGCTCGCCTTTGACGTACACCGGGCCTTCCATCACGTTTTCCAGCACCGTGCGGTGCGGGAACAAGTTGAAACGCTGGAACACCATGCCCATGCGGCTGCGCAGGGCGTGCACGCTCTTGCTAGCGCGCTGCACGGTTTCGCCAAACACCGTGATAACGCCGCCGTCGTAGGCTTCCAGCGCGTTGATGCAGCGCAACAGGGTGGATTTGCCCGAGCCCGACGGGCCGATCAGGCACACTACTTCGCCCTTGGCTACATCGAGGTCGACGCCGTGCAGCACGCGGTGGCTGCCGTAATGTTTTTGCAGTTGGCGTATCGAGATCATGCTTTTTTCCTCCGGCCCAAGTGCTGTTCCATCCGGCGCAGGCCGTACACCAGCGGCAGGCTCATCAGCAGGTAGAGCAGGGCAACCAGGGTGTAGACGGTCATGTTCTGGAAGGTCGACGAGGCGATCAACTGGCCCTGGCGGGTCATCTCGGCCACGGTGATGGTCGACACCAGGGATGAGTCCTTGAGCATCATCACCAGGGTGTTGCCGTAGGGCGGCAAGGCGATGCGGAAGGCTTGCGGCAGGATCACTCGGCGCATCATCAGCACCGAGCGCATGCCCAATGCTTCGGCGGCTTCGCGCTGGCCTTGTTCGACGGCAATGATGCCGGTGCGAAAGTTCTCCGCCTGGTACGCCGAGTAGGCGATGCCCATGCCGATCACGCCCGCGTAGAACGCGGTGAGGTGCACGCCCATGTCCGGCAGCACGAAGTAGATATAGAACAGTTGCACGATGATCGGCAGACCACGGATCACGTTGATCACGGTGCTGGCCGCCCACGACAACGCGCGTATCGGCGACAACTTGAACAGTGCCAACACCAAGCCAATCGCGCTGCTGAGCAGGAACGACAGCACGGTGATCTGGATCGTCACCCACGCGCCTTGCAGCAGGATCGGCAAAAAGTCCTGGGCGTTTTGCAGGAATTCAGCCGGGTTCATGGGCGCACCTGGGTATCAAGCCCCCACTTCTTGAGGATGGCGTCGAGAGTGCCGTCAGCCTTGATGCTGGCGATCGCGGTGTTCAGGCGATCGAGGGTTTGCGCATCGCCTTTGCGTACCACCAGGCACACTTCGCCGACGTTGGTGGGTGTGTAGTCGGGGGCGAGTTTCACGCCTTTGAACAGCTTCTGGCGGATCTGGTAGGCGACGACCGGCTGGTCGCCGACCGCCGCCTTAATGCGGCCCAAGAACAGGTCGCGGACCATCTCGCCGATGGAGTCGTAGGTGCGGATTTCCTTGAAGATGCCGAGCTTGTTGAGTTGGTCGTAGAACACCGTGCCGGCTTGCACGCCGACCACTTGGTCCTTGAGTGGCGTGAGATCGGGGTAGGCGGTGTTGTCGTCGGCACTGATGATCAGGCCTTCACCGTAGGCATACACCGGAGCGCTGAAGTCGACGACTTTGGTGCGCTCTGCGGTCTTGAGCATGCCGGCGGCGATGAAGTCGAGTTTGCCGGAGGTGAGAGAGGGGATCAGCGCGGCGAAGTTGGTCTGTTCGATCTGGCTGGTAAACCCGCCAGCCTTGCCGACGGCCTCGGCCACATCGACCATTACGCCTTGAATGCTGTTGCTCTTGATATCCAGGAAGGTAAACGGCGAGCCACTGGCCGTTGCACCGACTTTGTACGAGGACGCACTCTCTGCGTGCACGGCGCTGACACAGAGCGCGGCGCAAAGACCGAAGGCAAGGCGGCGAAACAAGGGCGAAAGACTGTTCATCGGGTTACTCCAGAAGGAAAACGGATCGTCAGTACCGCAAGCGGTTGCTGATGAAACCGCAAGCTCTGTGCCATTTCGATTCAAATAAATCGTATGTTGGGTTGTAAAATCGACAAAATGAATCGCTCGTATCGATATGCGATATTTGGTGGTCTATTTTTGTGATCTGAGGTAAGAATATCGCCACGCCTGATCGACCTGACCGTGAGTCCGCCATGTCTGAAGAACGCAACAGCTTGCATAACCAATCCCTGGAAAAAGGCCTGTCGGTGCTCAAGGCATTCAGCGCCCAGCGCCGCAGCATGAGCCTTGCAGAGGTGGCCGAGGCCGCCGGCATGACCAAAAGCTCAGCTCAGCGCATGGTGTTTACCCTCGAGAGCCTGGGTTACCTTCGGAAACACTCGCGCACACGGCATTACCAACTCACACCGCGGGTGCTGGAGTTGGGTTTCAGTTATTTGGATGCGCATTCGTTGATTGAGGTGGCCAACCCGTTTCTGTCTGAGTTGACGCGCTTGACCGGCGAAACCTCGTGCCTGACCGAGCCTGCGGGCTACGACATGACCTACATCGCGCGGTTTGTCAGCGCGGGCTTCGTGCCGGTGCACATGCCGATTGGCTCGCGGGTGCCGATGTATTGCACGGCCTCGGGGCGCGCGTATTTGAGCGCGTTGCCGACGGATGAGGCGTTGGTGTTGATTGAGAGCAGCCAGCGCATTGCCCACACCAGCCAGACGCTGACTGAAGTCGACCAGATTCTTGAGTCGCTGCAACAGGTGCGGGAACAGGGTTATGCGGTGAACGGCCAGGAACTGTTCCTCGGCGACATGACCATCGGCGCGCCGGTGCTCGGCGCCAATGGCCGGCCGGTGGCGGCAGTGCATGTGGTGGCGCCGACCAGTCGGTGGAGTAGGGCAGATGCCGAGAAGCAGCTGGCACCGGCGTTGTTGCAGTGCTCGCGGGCGCTGAGCAACTCGGCCAGAAATCTGGAGTAACTCGACCTCTCAAATCCACTGCAAATCTACTGTGGGAGCTGGCTTGCCTGCGATAGCGGTCTTGCGGTGAAGGCTATGTTGGCCGGTCCATCGCCATCGCAGGCAAGCCAGCTCCCACACAGTGTGGTGTTTGTTCGATGCTTGCGTGCGCCAAGCCACTGGGGAATAACAGCCACAAATTAAAATGTGGGAGCGGGCTTGCTCGCGAAGGCGGAGTGTCAGTGCCGAATATGTTGACTGACACCCTGCATTCGCGAGCAAGCCCGCTCCCACATTTGAATCTTTATTGGGTTCTGGGTCTGCATGTGGCCCAAACAAAAAATGCGCCCTTAAGGGCGCATTTTTTTGTTCAGTCAGCAATCGCCTGTTCAGGCAATCGCATCCCACGCACGGTCACCGTTCTCGTCTTTGATCCGAGTCGGCAAGCCCATCACGTCCAGCGCTTTGAGGAACGGCTCAGCCGGCAGCTCCTCGACGTTGGCCATGTGCTTCACGTCCCACTCGCCACGTGCCACCAGCAGCGCTGCGGCCACCGGTGGTACGCCTGCGGTGTAGGAGATGCCCTGGCTGTCCGTTTCAGCAAAGGCTTCTTCGTGATCGGCCACGTTGTAGATGAACATTTCACGCGGCTGGCCATCTTTGCTGCCCTTGACCAGGTCGCCGATGCAGGTCTTGCCGGTGTAGCCAGGGGCGAGCGAAGACGGGTCGGGCAGTACGGCCTTGACCACTTTCAACGGCACCACTTCCAGGCCTTCGGCGGTTTTGACCGGTTTTTCGGAGAGCAGGCCGAGGTTTTTCAACACGGTGAACACGTTGATGTAGTGTTCGCCAAAGCTCATCCAGAAACGCACGTTGGGCACGTCGAGGTTTTTCGACAGCGAGTGCACTTCATCGTGGCCGGTCAGGTACAGGTTTTGCGAGCCGACTACCGGCAGGTCGTCGGTGCGTTTGACTTCGAACATGGTGTTGCTGGTCCACTGGCTGTTCTGCCAGCTCCACACCTGTCCGGTGAATTCGCGGAAGTTGATTTCCGGGTCGAAGTTAGTGGCAAAGTATTTGCCATGGCTGCCGGCATTGACGTCGAGAATGTCGATCGAATCAATGCGGTCGAAATGCTGTTGCTGCGCCAGCGCGGCATACGCGTTGACGACACCCGGGTCGAAGCCCACGCCAAGGATGGCGGTGATGTTCTTCTGTTTGCACTCTTGCAGGTGGTTCCATTCGTAGTTGCCGTACCACGGCGGGGTCTCGCAGACCTTGCCCGGCTCTTCGTGGATGGCGGTGTCAAGGTAAGCAACGCCGGTATCGATGCAGGCGCGCAGCACCGACATGTTGAGGAAGGCGGAACCTACGTTGATGACGATCTGCGAGTCGGTCTCGCGGATCAGGGCCTTGGTCGCTTCCACGTCCAGGGCGTTCAGCGCGAAGGCTTGGATGTCGGCGGGCACCTTGAGGCTACCCTTGGCCTTGACGCTGTCGATGATGGCCTGGCATTTGGAGATGTTGCGCGACGCGATAGCAATACGACCGAGTTCGTCGTTGTGCTGCGCGCACTTGTGGGCCACCACCTTGGCGACACCTCCTGCACCAATGATAAGAACGTTCTTTTTCAATTGCTTTATCTCTCCTTTATCCGCCAGCTTACGAAAGGCTGGACAGGTAGTCGTCGTAACCAAATTCACGAACCACCTCGACAGTACCGTCGAGTTGTTTCACTACGATGGACGGCATTTTCAGGCCGTTGAACCAGTTTTTCTTGACCATGGTGTAGCCCGCGGTGTCGATGAACGACAGCCGATCGCCGATGGCCAGCGTACGATCAAATTGATACTCGCCGAAGATGTCCCCGGCCAGGCAGGATTTGCCGCACACCATATAAGTGTGTTCACCCTCGCTCGGCGCCAGCTTGGCGTTGAGGCGATAGATCAGCAGGTCCAGCAGGTGCGCTTCGATGGAGCTGTCGACCACGGCGAGGTTTTTGCCGTTGTAGAGGGTGTCGAGCACGGTGACTTCCAGCGAAGCACTGTTGGTGATCGCCGCTTCTCCCGGTTCCAGGTAAACCTGCACGCCGTACTTCTCGGAGAACGCTTTCAAACGGGCGCAGAACGCGTCGATGGCATAGCCTTCGCCGGTGAAGTGAATGCCGCCGCCGAGGCTGACCCACTTGACCTTGTGCAGCAGCGCGCCGAAGCGTTCTTCGATGGTGCCGAGCATCTTGTCGAACAGGCTGAAATCGCCGTTCTCACAATTGTTGTGGAACATGAAACCGGAGATCTGCTCGATGACGCCTTCGATCTTCACCGGGTCCCATTCGCCCAAACGGCTGAATGGGCGCGCCGGGTCGGCCAGCAGGTAGTCGGAGCTGCTCACCTGTGGGTTCACGCGCAGGCCACGGGTCTTGCCTTCGCTGCGTTCGGCAAAGCGTTGCAGCTGGCTGATCGAGTTGAAGATGATCTTGTCGCAGTTCTCCAGCATCTCTTCGATTTCATCGTCGGCCCAGGCCACGCTGTAGGCGTGCGCCTCGCCTTCGAACTTCTGGCGGCCCAGCTTCAACTCATACAGCGACGAGGAGGTGGTGCCGTCCATGTATTGCTGCATCAGGTCGAACACCGACCAGGTGGCAAAGCACTTGAGCGCCAGCAAAGCCTTGGCGCCGGACTGTTCGCGCACGTAAGCAATCTTCTGCATGTTGACCAGAAGTTTCTGTTTATCGATGAGGTAGTACGGCGTTTTGATCATTTTTGAGAGCCTGCGGCGGTGCCTGCCAAAAAAGGACACGCATTGTGCCCGCACTTGGATCAGATCGAAAGGTTAGCGGGCGGATTTTGCTGCGCCGGTTTTCCAAGCATACCCGCGGAGTATGACTATCTGTGGCTACACACCGATCTGATGGGGCAAGCCCCCTCCCACATTTAGCACGGGGGCGCTGCCATCAAACCGTCATCTTGGCACCACGCTACTGCCACATTCCCTCGTTACTGTCCTCGCCAATGAGATCGATCTCAAGCGAGTGACCATGACTGACCTGAAAGACGTTGCGCAGCTGGCCGGGGTATCCCGCGCCACCGCCGCCCGCACCTTTGCTTCCCCCGACCAGGTGCGCCCGGCGACCCGTGAGCAAGTGTTCGCCGCCGCCCGCGAGCTGGGCTTTCGGCCGAACCTGCTCGGCCGCCAACTGCGCCTGCAAACCACCCAGCTGATTGGTGTGGTGGTGCCCAACCTGCTTAACCCGGTGTTTGCCGAACAGTTCCAGGCCATGGAGCGTGCCGCCCGGCTGCGCGGCTATAGCCTGCTGCTGGCGACCACCGACTACAGCAGCGAACGCGAAAGCATTGTGGTGGAAGAGTTGCTGCGCCAGCGCGTCGACGGGCTGGTGTTAACCGTGACCGACGCCGAAAGCAACAGCGTGCTCAACAGCCTTGCCAGCGAACAAACGCCGTTCGTGCTGGCGTATCACCAACCCAGCAACCCCAGCTACAGCGCCGTGTCGGTCGACAACCGCGCGGGCATGGCCCTGGCCACGCTTTATTTGCTCGAAGCCGGGCACCGGCGCATCAGCATGGTCGCCGGCCCCGCGTTGCAGTCGGACCGTGCGCGCCTGCGCTACGCCGGCTATTGCGACGCGATGCGCGAGTACGGGCTTAAAAGCCGCGCGGTGATTGAAATGCCGGCCCATACGCAGGCCGAGTTCGCGGCAATCGAGCCGTTTCTCCAAGGCCCGCAGGCGCCGACCGCGCTGGTATGTTCCAACGATTTTCTGGCGATCAGCCTGATCGCCGAGTTGCGCCGCAACGCCTGGAATGTGCCCGAGCAACTCTCGGTGATGGGCTTTGACGGCATCGCCCTCGGCACCCAGATGCACCCGACGCTGTGCAGCGTGGTGCAGCCCATCGGCCTGCTGGCCAGCACGGTGATTGACCAATTGCTGGCGCAGATCGCCGGCAACGCCCCGATTTCCCATTGCCTGCCGTGCCATATCCGGCCCGGCGACAGCACTCAACCCCTTGAGGAGACACCTGATGCGCGCGTTCAGTAAAACCCTGGCAGCCGTGCTGCTGTGCGGCATGGCCAGCCTGGCCCAGGCCGCCGAAACCGCGATTTGCTACAACTGCCCGCCGGACTGGGCCGACTGGGGCAGCCAACTCAAGGCCATCGCCGCCAATACCGGCGTGCAGGTGCCGCTCGACAACAAGAACTCCGGCCAGTCGCTGGCGCAGTTGGTGGCGGAGAAAGCCGCGCCGGTGGCCGACGTGGTGTATTACGGCGTGACCTTCGGCTTGCAGGCGCAAAAAGCCGACGTGGTCGGCACCTACAAGCCCAAAGGCTGGGAGCAGATTCCGGCCGGCCTGAAAGACCCGGCCGGCCACTGGTTTGCGATTCACTCCGGCACCTTGGGCATCATGGTCAACGTCGATGCACTGGGCGGCTTGCCCGTGCCGCAAAGCTGGGCCGACCTGCTCAAGCCTGAGTACCAAGGCATGGTCGGTTACCTCGACCCGTCCAGCGCGTTTGTCGGCTACGTCTCCGCCGTGGCGATCAACCGCGCCTTGGGCGGCGACCTGGATAACTTCGCCCCGGCCATCGACTACTTCCAGAAGCTCGCCAAAAACGCGCCCATTGTGCCCAAGCAAACCGCCTATGCGCGGGTGCTGTCCGGTGAGCTGCCGATTCTGGTGGACTACGACTTCAACGCCTACCGCGCGCGTTACAAGGACAACGCCAACGTTGCCTTCGTGATTCCCAAAGAAGGCAGCATCAGCGTGCCGTACGTGATGAGCCTGGTGGCCAACGCGCCGCACCGCGCCAACGCTGAAAAGGTCCTCGATTTCGTGCTCTCCGATGCAGGCCAGGCACTGTGGGCCAAGGCCTACCTGCGCCCGGTGCGCGCAATGAAAATGCCGGCCGACGTCGCCGCGCAGTTCCTGCCCGACAGCGACTACGCCCGCGCCGGTGTGGTGGACTACGAAAAAATGGCCGCTGTGCAGGAAGCCTTCGCCGCCCGTTACCTGAGCGAGGTCAAGTAAGTGGCAACCTCGGCAAAACATGCCGCCTGGGCACTGGCCCCGGCCTTTGCAGTGCTGCTCGCGTTCTGGCTGTTGCCGCTGGCGCATTTGATCGTGCTGGGCACCGAGCGCCGCGACAGCAACGGCAGCGGTTATTGGCAGGTGCTCAGCAGCACGCAGTACCTGGGCAGCCTGGCGCAGACCTGCGTGCTGGCCGTGTTTGTGACGCTCACCGCGTTACTGATCGGCGGCATCAGCGGCGTGTTTCTCGCACGTCAGCAGTTCTTCGGGCGTTCGGCATTGGTGGCATTGCTCACCTTTCCGTTGGCGTTTCCCGGCGTGGTGGTGGGCTTTCTGGTGATCCTGTTGGCCGGTCGCCAAGGCCTGTTTGCGGCCCTGGGCCTGCAACTGGCCGGTGAGCGCTGGATTTTCGCGTACTCGCTGGCGGGGTTGTTTGTCGGCTACCTGTACTTCTCGATCCCGCGGGTGATCCTCACGGTGATGGCCGCGTGCGAAAGCCTCGACCGCAGCCTGGAGGAAGCCGCGCACTCACTGGGCGCCGGGCATTGGCGCGTGGTGTGCGACGTGATCGTGCCGGGGCTGGCGCCTGCGTTGGCCTCGTGCGGGGCGATTTGTTTTGCCACGTCCATGGGCGCGTTCGGTACCGCCTTTACCTTGGGCACGCGGCTGAATGTCACGCCCGTGGCGATCTACAACGTGTTCACCAACTACGCCAACTTTGCCGTCGCCGCCGCGCTGTCGGTGGTGCTCGGTGCAGTGACCTGGGCGGTGTTGCTGCTCACGCGTCGCCTGGTGAAAAACGCGGGGACGGTCCTGTGAAGCGCTCATCGCTGTTTGTGGTGCAACTGCTGTTTACCCTGCTGGTGTGTGCCTTCATGTTGGTGCCGGTGTTGATGTCGTTGCTGGCCGGGTTGACGCGTAACTTCTTCGTCGGCCTGTCCAGCGGCTTGACCTTCGACTGGCTGGTGCAGGTGTGGCAGGCCTATTCGCCCACGGTGTGGCTGTCGCTGCAATTGGCCCTGGCCTGTGCGGTGTGCGTCTGCGTGGTCGGCGTGCCGGCGGCCTATGCCTTGGTGCGCATGAACAACCGCTTCAGCCGCGCCTTCGAAGAGCTGATGGTGCTGCCGGTGGCGATGCCGGGTTTGGCCAGTGCGTTGGCGTTGCTGCTGACCTACGGCCAATTCGGCAGCTTTCGCAGCAGTTGGTTGTTCATCCTTGTCGGCCATGTGCTGTTCACCTTGCCGTTCCTGGTGCGCCCGGTGATGGCGGTGATGCAACGTCAGCAACTGCCGGTATTGGAAGAGGCTGCCGCCAGCCTCGGCGCGGGGCCGATCAAGCGCTTTTTCAGCGTGGTGGTGCCCAATTGCCGGGCGGGCATTCTGGCCGGCGTGTTGATGGTGGTCACCCTGAGCCTGGGTGAGTTCAACCTGACCTGGATGCTGCACACGCCGATGACCAAGACGCTGCCGGTGGGGTTGGCCGACAGCTACGCCTCGGCGCGCCTGGAAATCGCCAGCGCCTACACCCTTATCTTTTTGCTGATGATCGTGCCGCTGCTGATTGCGTTGCAGGCCATCAGTGCTCGTTTGTCCCGTGGAGAGCGTCGATGACCGCTATCACTATTCGCCTGCAAGGCTGTCGCAAGGCATTCGCCGACGGCACCGTGGCCGTGCATGACCTGAACCTGAGCGTCGAAGGCGGCGAAACCCTGGCAATTCTCGGCCCATCCGGCTGTGGCAAAACCACCACCTTGCGCCTGATTGCCGGCCTGGAACGCCCGGACGTGGGCCAGGTGTTTTTCGGCGATCAGGATGTCACGCGCCTGCCCATTGAGCGCCGGGATGTGGGCATGGTGTTTCAGAATTACGCGCTGTTTCCCAACCTGGACGTGGCCGGCAATATCGTCTACGGCCTGAAGATTCGCGGCGTGTCGGCGCCTGAGCGCAACAAGCGCTGCGAGGAACTGTTGGAACTGGTGGGCTTGCAGCACCACGGCAAGCGCAGCATCCATGAACTGTCGGGCGGCCAGCGTCAGCGTGTGGCCTTGGCCCGCGCGCTGGCACCGCGTCCCAAAGTGCTGTTGCTCGATGAGCCGCTGGCCGCCCTGGATGCGCAATTGCGCGAGCGCCTGCGCAGCGAGCTGGATCAACTGCTGCGCGGGCTTGGCATCACCTCGGTGTTCGTCACCCACGACCAGGGCGAAGCCATGGCGCTGGGCGACCGCATCCTGGTGATGGAGCAGGGACGTATCGCGCAACTGGCCAGCCCTCGGGAGATCTACCAGCAACCGGCCAATGCGTTTGTCGCAGGCTTCGTCGGCAACCTCAATGCCTTCTCTGTGCTGGCGCGGACTGCCCACGGCCTGAAAGTCTGCGGCGGCGAACTGCCGTGGCACGGCGCCGGCTTACCGAGCACCGTGTACTGCCGGCCCGAACACCTGCGCGTGATGGAAGACGAAGGGCACCTGCACGGCCATCTGGTCGCGCAGTTCTTCCAGGGCGCACAAAGCCGCCTGCTGGTGGATGTGGGCGGCCCGCAACCGCTGCTGGTGGACAGCAGCGACAACCAACTGCACCGCGTCGGCGCGCCGATTGCCCTGGCAATCGCGCCGCACATGGTGTTCACCCTGAATGCGTGAGAGCTTATTTTGAACCGTCCGTTTCTTGTTGCGCAGATCAGCGACCTGCACCTTAAAGCCGGTAACCGCCTGACCTATGGGGTGGTCGATACCTTGGGCGCACTGCGCCGCGCCGTCGACCATCTGAACGCCAGTCACCCACGGCCCGATATCGTGGTGATCAGCGGCGACCTGGTGGATTTTGGCCGCGCCGATGAATACGCCGTGCTGCACCCGGAGTTGGCGCGCCTGCACATGCCTTGCTACCTGGTGCCCGGCAACCACGACACGCGCGGGCCGTTACTGGATGCGTTCGGCGATCACGCTTATCTGCCGACGTCGGCAGACGGCCCGCTGGATTGGGTCGTGGATGAGCATCCGCTGCGCTTGATCGGCCTGGACTCGACCATTCCCGGTGGTCACGGCGGCCAACTGCTCGACAGCCAATTGCAGTGGCTCGACGCGCAATTGGCGCTGCGCCCCGAGGCACCGACCTTGCTGATCCTGCATCACCCGCCGTTTAGCAGCGGCATCGGCCATATGGACCGCGAGCCCTTTATCAATGCCGCCGCCCTGGAGCGCGTCGTCGCCCGCCACCCACACGTGGAGCGCCTGTTGTGCGGGCATTTGCACCGCCCGATGCAACGGCGTTTTGGCGGCAGCCTGAGTTGCGTATGCCCCGGCACCTCGCACCAGATCGTGCTTGACCTGCAAGACGCCGCGCCTGCGCATTTCAACCTGGAGCCGGCCGGCTACCTGCTGCACCGCTGGGATGCACAGCACGGGTTGATCAGCCACAACGGCGTGTTCGGGGACTACCCGGGGCCGTATCCGTTTTATGACGCTCATGGATTGATTGACTGAGGTTTTACGGAGGTTCACTTCACTCAACTAAGCACTTAAACGTTGGTTAACGCGGCGGCCACCCTAAGTTGGTCGCGTGCATCCTGCTGCCCTTTTTACGCGCCCGGAACCTGGATTCCGCGCCGGAGTTCGTCCTGATGAAAGCCACTTTGAATGTACTGAGTGTATTAACCGGCGGCCTGGGTATTGCCCTGAGCCCCTTGGCCTCGGCTGATTTTTTGAGCGACAGCAAAGCCAACTTGGGCCTGCGCAACTTCTACTTCAATAACGACAACCGCGATGGCGCCGCCGCACCGTCGAAGACCGAAGAGTGGGGCCAGGCGTTTATCCTCAACTACCAGTCGGGCTTTACCGACGGCACCGTCGGTTTTGGTCTCGACGCCGTCGGCATGCTCGGTGTGACCCTCGACAGCGGCGCTGGCCGCCACGTGGGCAGCTCGATGATCCCCACCGATGACGGCAAGGCAGCCGACAGCTGGGCGCGCGGTGGCGCGACGGCCAAGGCGCGTTTTGCCAAAACCGAACTGCGCTACGGCTACCTGCGCCCGAACTTGCCGATCCTGGTGAGCAACGATGGCCGCCTGCTGCCGCAATCCTTCGAGGGCGCGCAGGTCACCAGCAAAGACATCGACAACCTGACGCTGATCGGCGGCCAGCTGCAACACACTACCGGCCGTGGCTCCAGCGATCGCAGTGGCCTGGCGGCCGCGGGTGGCACGCAAGAGAGCAATAAATTCAACTACGCAGGTTTCGACTACCAAGTGAACAAGGACCTGCTGGTCCAGTACTACTACGCCAACCTCGAAGACTATTACCAACAGCACTTTGCCGGGTTGATCCATGTATTGCCGTTGGGCGACTACGGCTCATTGAAAACCGACCTGCGTTATTTCAACACCACCTCCGACGGCAAGAACAGCACTGCCGCCGGGCGTGCCGAAGGGTATAAATTCAGCGGCTATACCCGGAACGGCAACGGCGAAATCGATAACAACACCTGGAGCGCCGCGTTCATCTATTCGCTGGGCCCGCACGCGATCACCGCGGGTTACCAGCAAGTATCCGACGACAGCAACTTCGCCCAACTCAACCAGGGTGGCCTGGTCAACAAAGGCGAGGGCGGTTCGAGCCTGTACCTTTACACCGACCGCACCGTGCAAACCTTCATCCAGGCTGGCGAACGCACCGCCTTTGCGCAATACGCCTACGACTTTGTCGCGCTGGGCCTGCCTGGCCTGAAGGCGTCGGTGATGTATTTGAAAGGCGACCATATCCTCACCACCGCCGGCAACACTGCCAGCGAATGGGAACGGGACATCTCCCTGGATTACGTGGTGCAGAGCGGCACGTTCAAAAACGTCGGCTTTGGCTGGCGCAACGGCGTGTCGCGCAGTGAAGTGGCGCGCGACCAGGATCAGAATCGGGTGTTTGTGAGTTATTCGATTCCGTTGTTGTAAGTGCGCGATGCACGGTGCCTCATGGCGCTTTTGAGGCCCGTGCTTTCAGCGCGATCAGTGACATTACGTGCGTCGCGTGGTCGTTATCGATACGTTGAAAACCGCAACGCAGATAGAACTGCGCGGCTTGCGGCGTATCGGTAGTGAGCCGTGCTTCCTGAAAATGCGCCGCCGCGTGCGCCAGTAGCCGTTTGACCAAGGCTTTGCCAATTGCCTGCGCGCGCATGCTGGGCGCGATGTACACCCGGCGTAGCCGACCGACCCCAGGACCCGCATAAGGGTCACAGGACACACCGCCAACGCCAATCAACTGGCCGTGGCGAAACACACCGAAAAGGCATTCACCCGGCTGGTCAAACCGATTCGTACGGTTTTCCCATTCGCTGATAAGCCTCGTCAGGAACCTGAACCCTTCGGCGACAGCCTGCGCTTGCAGCGCGTGGATCTGCTCGGGAAGCTCTTCCAGTTTGCGTATCGCAACGTCTTCGCTGGCGTGGGTCACACCGTTTCTCCGCAAAACCACGCAGCTCTGGATTCAATGCAGCTGTGCGTCTGCTTGTGCGCAGTAAAAGGGCTATCGAGGGTGCCGACTGCGATAGATATCCATTCTGGAAAACGTCCATGGGCGTCAGACCAGAACAGCGATGATCCGCACCGCGAGCAGAATTGGCGAGTGACGCCCGCTGAAGATTCATAGCGTCGAAGCACATCCGCAGCGGCGTTGATACTGACGGCTGACCGAGGGGCGCTGGCATACGTGGCGAACGCCGCGCCGTGCGCTTTCTGGCATTTTTTGCAGTGGCAGTGGGTGACCGCTTTCAAAGGGGTCGACACCTGATAACTGATTGCGCCGCACAGGCAACTGCCTTGGGTCACTGCATCCATGTTTTAGTGCCTCCCAGTAAATACCGCCACAGTTTATTCCAGCGCGCCACGCCCAGGGTGAATGAGTTGCTGGGGTGAGCGGAAACCGACTTTGTGGGCGAGCGGGCCTCTTGTGGCGAGCGGGCTTGCCCCGCGTTGGGGGGCGAAGCCGCCCTGAACCCGGCTGGCGCGATGTGCCTGACTGAATGCGGCGCTCTTATCGGGGCTGCTGCGCAGCCCAACGCGGGGCAAGCCCGCTCGCCACAGGAAGCCTGTTTGCCACAGCAAGCCCACTGCACGTCATCGCCGACGGCGTGACCGTAGGTGTCGTTGACGCGCTTGAAATAGTCGGCGCCGATCAGTGCGTCGTGCGTGGCCAGTTTCGGCAGGTCGGCATTGGCCTGGGTGCGAGCCATTGGCGACGGGCGGGGTGTACGCGCTGTGTGTGCAACCGCAGGCAGCGTCCCACGCAGGCTGCAGCATGGTCATGGCGTGGTTCGCCCACCAGGCGCAACGCTGAACCACAAACGTACAAGATTCAGCGCAAAGCGCCTCAGTAGACTCGCCGGACTTCTTCTACGGCAGGTTTCTCCATGGACATTTTCCTCTACGCCTTTAGCGTCATGTACAGCCCGGGCCCTGTGAACCTGATGGGGCTGAACGCCGGGCTTACCGGCAAATTCCGTCGCTCCAGCGGGTTCTACTTCGGTGTGGGCTGCGCGATGCTGTTGATGTTCGTGCTGTTTGGCTACACCGGCGAGGCGATCATTTCCCAGGCGGCGCTGCCGTATATCTCGCTGGTCGGCGGGGTGTACACGCTGTACCTCGCCTATCAGGTGTTCACTGCCCGCACGGTGGTTGAAGAAACTTCAAGCACGCCCGGCAAGGCCCTCACGTTCTGGAATGGCCTGGTGATTCAGTTGCTCAACCCCAAGGGCATCGTGGCGGTTTTGCCGATTACCAGCGTGATGTTGCCGGCGGCGCATATCACCGGCGCGTCCATTGCCGGGGTTTCGGCTTTGCTGGGGCTGGGCGCGGTCGGCGCGCCGTGGGTGTACGCCTTGTTGGGCGCCATGTTAGGACGCAGGATCAGTGGGGCGGCGGCGTTCACGTGGTTCAACCGCTGCATGGGACTGGCGTTGGCGGCGTGTGCGTATTTCATGTTTCACGCGTTCTATCTCCACGTCGCTTCAATATGAGCAGATCTTGTGATCATCTGGAATAGAATGAGTTTGTCTCACGATGAGTGGGTGTCGACAATGGCTGCCATCAAATATCGACATTGGAGTTGTAAGTCATGGCAGTCGCTCATTCCCTGGGATTTCCGCGCATTGGACGCGATCGTGAACTGAAAAAAGCGCAGGAAGCGTTCTGGAAGGGCGAACTCGACGAAGCCGGCCTGCGCGCCGTTGGCCGTGACCTGCGCAACACTCACTGGGCGTTGCAGAAGCAGGCCGGCATCGAGCTGTTGCCGGTCGGCGATTTCGCCTGGTACGACCAGGTCCTGACTCATTCCTTGATGTTCGGCGTGATCCCTGAGCGCTTCCGCCCAGCCGACGGCCAAGCCACATTGCACACGCTGTTCGGCATGGCCCGTGGCGTCAGCGACAACTGCTGCGGCGGTGCCCACGCCCAGGAAATGACCAAGTGGTTCGATACCAACTACCACTATCTGGTGCCTGAATTCAGTGCTGACCAGCAATTCCAGCTGGGTTGGGAGCAGCTGTTTGAAGAGGTCAAGGAAGCCCGTGACCTGGGCCACAACGTCAAGCCGGTCGTCATCGGCCCGCTGACCTACTTGTGGTTGGGCAAGGCCAAGGGCGGTGACTTCGACAAGCTTGACCTGCTTGACCGCCTGCTGCCGCTGTACGGCCAGATCTTTCAGCGCCTGGCTGACCTGGGCGTTGAGTGGGTGCAGATCGACGAGCCGATCCTGGTTCTGGACTTGCCGCAAGACTGGAAAAACGCTTTTGAGCGCGCCTACAACCTGATCCAGCGCGACCCGCTGAAAAAGCTCGTGGCCACCTACTTCGGTGGTCTGGAAGAAAACCTCGGCCTGGCCGCCAACCTGCCGGTCGATGGTTTGCACATCGATCTGGTGCGTGCACCGGAGCAGTACCCGACCATTCTTGATCGCCTGCCGGCTTACAAAGTGTTGTCCCTGGGCGTGGTCAATGGCCGCAACGTCTGGCGCTGCGACCTGGAAAAAGCCTTGGCGACCTTGCAGCACGCACATGAAAAGTTGGGTGATCGCCTGTGGGTGGCGCCGTCCTGCTCACTGCTGCACAGCCCGGTCGACCTGGGCCGCGAAGACACGCTGGATGCCGAGCTGAAGAGCTGGCTGGCCTTCGCCGTGCAGAAGTGCGCCGAAGTGGCGGTGCTGGCCCAGGCCGTCAACGCGCCGCAGGCGTCGAATGTACGCGCCGCGTTGGCGCAGAGCCGCGCCGTGCAAGCAGCCCGCGCGGCTTCAACGCGAATTCACAAACCTGCCGTACAAGCCCGCGTGGCGGCGATCACCGCCAAGGACAGTCAGCGCCAGTCGCGGTTTGCCCAGCGTATCGAGCAGCAACGTGCCGGCCTGAACCTGCCGCTGTTGCCGACCACCACCATCGGTTCGTTCCCGCAAACCGCCTCGATCCGCCTGGCGCGCCAGTCGTACAAGGCCGGCAAGTTGAGCGAAGCCGAGTACGTCGAAGCGATGCACAGCGAGATCAAGCACGCCGTGCAAGTGCAGGAAAACCTCGGCCTGGACGTATTGGTGCATGGCGAAGCCGAACGAAACGACATGGTCGAGTACTTCGCCGAACAACTCGACGGCTACGTGTTTACCCGCTTCGGTTGGGTGCAGAGCTACGGTTCGCGCTGCGTGAAACCGGCGGTGATCTTCGGCGACCTGAGCCGCCCCAAAGCCATGACCGTGGAGTGGATTCGCTACGCCCAAGGCCTGACCAGCAAGGTGATGAAGGGCATGCTGACCGGCCCGGTGACCATGCTGATGTGGTCGTTTGCGCGCGAAGACGTGAGCCGCGAAGTGCAGGCGCGTCAACTGGCGCTGGCGATTCGTGACGAAGTGGTTGACCTGGAGGCGGCCGGCATCAAGATCGTGCAGATCGACGAAGCGGCGTTCCGTGAAGGCTTGCCGTTGCGCCGGGCGCAGTGGCAACACTACCTGGACTGGGCCACTGAAGCGTTCCGCCTGTGTGCCTGCGGCGTGCGTGACGAAACCCAGATCCACACGCACATGTGCTACAGCGAGTTCAACGATGTGATCGAGTCCATCGCGGCAATGGACGCCGACGTGATCACCATCGAGACGTCGCGCTCGGACATGGAGTTGCTGGACGCGTTCGAAGCGTTCGCGTACCCCAATGACATCGGCCCGGGCGTCTACGACATCCACTCGCCGCGCGTGCCGGATGCGTCGGAAATGGCCAACTTGCTGCGCAAGGCCGCCCAGCGGATTCCGGCCGAGCGCCTGTGGGTCAACCCGGATTGCGGTTTGAAAACCCGCGGCTGGCCGGAGACAGAAGCGGCGTTGGTTCATATGGTCACCGCGGCGCGTCAACTGCGCGCTGAGCTGGCGTAACGCGGTTTAAACATGTGGGAGGGGCTTGCCCGCGATTGCAGTGTGTCAGTCCCGAATGTGGCTGACCTGCTTCTCGACTTCAGGCGAGCCGGTCGAAGCCCTTCAAGCGGTACAGCAACACCGACGCCGCCCAGCTGGCGACGAAAATCCCGATGATGATGTAGCCGAGCATCCCGAAGCTGTCGTTCAGGTTGCCGATAAAGCCCCAGAAATCACCCTTGAGCTCCAACTGGTCGGCAATCAGCCCCAGCGCCTCGATGCTGCCGATGATCACCGCCACGACCACCGAGACCAAGGTAATGCTCATGTTGTAGTAGAGCTTGCGCAGCGGCTTCATGTACGCCCAGCCGTAGGCGCCGAGCATCAAGTGGCCGTCCAGCGTGTCAACCAGCGACATGCCGGCGCTGAACAGCAGCGGGAACACCATGATCGACCATGGCGATAAGCCCTGCGCCGCCTGCGTGGCGGAGATGCCCAGCAGGGCGATTTCGGTGGCGGTGTCAAACCCCAGGCCAAACAGAAAACCCAGCGGGTACAGGTGCCAACTGCGGCTGATCAGGCGAAACAGCGGGCGGAAGATTCGCGCCATGAAACCGCGGTCGGCCAGCAGCAGGTCGAAATCC
Source organism: Pseudomonas sp. HT11 (assembly GCF_044875395.1). NCBI lineage: Bacteria > Pseudomonadati > Pseudomonadota > Gammaproteobacteria > Pseudomonadales > Pseudomonadaceae > Pseudomonas > Pseudomonas sp. HT11. The sequence continues at coordinate 2,721,547 of NZ_CP173217.1, forward strand.
TCTTCGACGTAAGCGCCGCCCTCGCGCACGTGGCGCCAGGCCTTGTAGATCGACCGCAGGATGACCAGGTTCATCAGCGCGATCACCAGCAAGAAGACCGCCGACACGGACGTGCCGATCACACCGCCAACCGCCTTGATCACCTCGACATGGGCGGCGGTAAGGGCCACGCCAATCGAGGCCAGCACCACCACCGACGAATGCCCCAGAGAGAAAAAGAACCCCACCGCCACCGGGCGTTTCTGCTCTTGCATTAGCTTGCGGGTGGCGTTGTCGATGGCGGCAATATGATCGGCATCCACCGCGTGGCGCAGGCCGAAACTGTAGGCGAGCAGGGCAGTGCCCAGTAACACGGGGTGCTGATGAAACGCCACCAGCGCCCAGAGCCAGGCGCCGACGTTAATGGCGACCAAAATGCCGTAGATGCCAAACAGCTTGGTGCGCACGTGGCCATTGGAATCACTGAAAACCTGGGCAAGACGGTGGATCATCCGGTAAACCCTATGTGCGATGGCACGACCGCTGCGAAGCCGGAGCGGCTCCAGAGCGGAAACTTAATGGATTCTGCCGGCGTCAATGATGAAATCTGCAAGCCAATGGGAGGTAATGATGTCGAGCATCAACGGGCAACCGGCCGAGGCGGTGATCGAGTTTTGGAAGCAGGCAGGCCCCAAGCGCTGGTTCGCCAAGGACGACGCGTTTGACGCGGCCTTTCGCGACACCTTCCATGCCACGCATATGCAAGCGGCCCGGCGCGAACTGGAGGGCTGGCTGGATTCGGCACACGGCGCGCTGGCCTTGCTGATCCTGCTGGATCAATACCCGCGCAATGCCTTTCGTGGCACCGCGCACATGTTTGCCACCGACCCGCTGGCGCGTTTGTACGCGCGGCGGATGGTCGATGCTGGCCTGGACCAATTGATCGAGCCCGAGCTGCGGGCGTTCTGTTATTTGCCGTTCGAGCATTCGGAAGACCCCGCCGATCAGCAGCGCTCGTTGGTGCTGAACCAGCAGCTGGATGCCAGCACCTACCATTGGGCCAAGGAGCATGCCGCGATCATCGAGCGGTTTGGGCGCTTTCCACACCGTAATGAAGTGTTGGCCAGGGCCACCACGGCGCAAGAGCGTGAGTTTCTCGATAAAGGCGGTTTTGCCGGCTAAGCCTGCGTCAGGCTTTCCTTGGCGCGCGCCGGGCGCAAGCGCCGCAGGCCCTTGAGGTCGACGGCCCAGCGCAACGCTTCGGTGGCTGACGGACGCGGGCCCTGGTTGATCGCGTGTTCATCCGTGGAGAGCGCACCGAGGTAACCTTGGGCGCCGCCGCGCTCACTCCAGTAGTGGGTGTGGCTGAGCCATGAGCGGGCGAGCCAGCCTTTGCGCGAGCCCACGGTCACCGGCAAATCCAGCACGCCTGCGCCCATCACCGGGCTGACCGGGCCCGCGACGATGTCGCCAAACAGGCCATAGGGCGCGGGAAAATAGAGGTTGGTCCAGCGCGTCACTGCAAATGCCGCCGCGTGGTGCAAATACTGGGGCGTGAAGGGTTTCTGGCCGAGCATCACCGGATGACGGGCGTTGTAGCCGTAGCCTTTTTCGTCCTGAGTGGGCGGGCAGGCGGGGGCTTCGCGGCGCTCCATGCGTTTTTGGAAGTCACTGACACTGCGCCCCAGCAACAGGCTCGCGTGGGCCATCGGGCTGCCGACGGTTACCAGATCGGTAATGCGCCATGGGTTGCCCAGGCCGCGCTGCTCGATAAAGGCTTCGGTCTGCTGCTCGCGAAATTTCAAAATGCTGCTCAGGCTGCCGTCAAGCGCGGCGCCGGCGTTGGGCAGCGCGTCCTTGATGACCGGTTGCAGCGCTTCGTGATTGGCATAACGGCTGGCGAGTTCGCGGTTGCTGGGGATGACTTGGGTCAGCTGATCGTGATGTTCGTGCCACAGATAACCGACGATGTCGTAGGCGATCACGCTGCCCAAACTGTGGCCGACCACGATGATGCGGTCGTAATCGCCTTTGTTGTGCAGGGCCCGCAGCAATGCCACGCCGTCGGCGCGAATCTGCTCGCGCACCACCACGTTCTGCGGGTTGGGGCTCAGGTAACGGGCGGCGTCGCCCAGGTAGGACAGGGCCGAGTAACGCAGTGCCAGACCTATAGCGCCGAGCAGCAACGGCACCAGCGCGAAGGGGTTGTCGCTGTGATCGAACTGGCCCCAGGCCGTGGCGAGGGTGCCGCTGGCGATCAGCAGCAACAGCAGCATCACCGTCCAGCGCGTGGTGCGCCAGATCGGCACGATGGCGTCGGGAATATCGCGGCGTGGGCGCTTGAAGATGTCCCAGAGCCAGCCGAGCAGGTGGCCGACTTTGGTGCCCTGCATCTTGTGGGCCCAGTAGTACTCGTAGAAATCCGTGCTGGTGCGGCCGGACGACTTCAAGACGCGCAGGTCGAAATTGCGTGACAGCCGATCCGGCTTGCTCCAGTAGAAGGGCGTGCCGTCGGGCGTGTCGGCGGGAATCATGGCATCCACAAAGCCATGCAGGGTGTCCATCGGGCGTTGCTCGCCGATGCCGTGTATGACGACAACTGCTTGTTTCATAAGCTGATCGTTCCTTGAAAGCTTCGAATGGCGGGGCGTTTTCGCAAACTAGCGAATCGATGTGATATTGCCACTATCGAGGCTATTCCCGCCAGGAATGCCCCCATAAAAAACCGCCATTGTCTTTATTGCCCCGCCTCTCGTAGCGTGGGTGCTCACCCAAGGAGACCTGCCATGCACCCACGCCCGTTACGCCTCTATGTGGATTCCCAGTTCACCAGCCCCTACGCGATGTCGGTGTTTGTCACCCTGCGCGAAAAAGGCCTGGCGTTCGACATGCTCACCTTGGACCTGGACACCGCGCAAAACCAGACGGCGGACTTTACCCAATTGTCGCTGACCCAGCGTGTGCCGACGTTGGTGGAAGGCGAGTTTGCCCTGTCGGAATCTTGCGCTATCACTGAATACCTGGAACAGGTCTATCCCGAAACGCCGGTGTACCCGGCTGACCCACAGCCGCGGGCGAGGGTGCGGCAGGTTCAGGCGTGGTTGCGCAGTGATTTGCTGGCGATCCGTCAGGAGCGCTCGACGCTGGTGGTGTTTTACGGGCAGAAAATGCCGCCGTTGTCGCCCGCCGCCGAAGCGGCCGTACGCAAGTTGTTCAGTGCGACGCAGGCGCTGTTGGCCGGCAACCCACCGTACCTGTTCGGCGAGTGGTCGATTGCCGACCTTGACCTGGCGGTGATGCTCAATCGCCTGATCCTCAACGGTGACAGTGTGCCGGCCGAATGGGTGGACTACGCGCAGCGCCAATGGCAGCGGCCGTCAGTGCAGGCATGGGTCAACCTGCAACGCCCAGCGCTCTAAGGGTTTACATCCATTCCTGGGACACGCGCCGGTCGAGGTCTTCCCAGTCCGCCATGCCCAGCACTCGGGTGGTGTTCAAGCCCCGCAGGTAGCCGCGCAATTGCTGGGCGCTGGCGTAACGCTGGTCGGCGTCGGCGGCCTCGTCCTGCAGCACGTCTTCATAATCGACCAGGTAATCGGCGACCCGCTCGCGAAACTCCGGCAGTACGGCTTCGCGGATGCGGTCGAAGGTTTTCTGGTGGGGCTTCATGGCGTGGTCCTTATAGTTTTATAGAGGTCGGGAGACGCGACACTATCGGTTCAAATGATAGTCACCATCAAGCATCGCAAGTTCTGTTTTTATGCCAAAAGCGCAGAATCAGCGCATCGAGACGCTGATCAAGGAAATGCGCGATGAGGACGATTATCCAACTGGGTTTAATGATGCTGATGTTCGGCAGTGTGGTTCTGACCAGCCCGGCATTTGCTGATGATCTGCCTACGGGCCATTTGCTGCCACTCGTCGGTAGCGTAGACTCCCTGCAGCGCGCGCAGTCGGTGGGTGTGTTGTACAGCGAAAACACCCGCGACAACCTCAGTTACCTTGAACGCTACCACGCCATGGCCATGAACGGCGCCAGGGATGCCCTTGACGGGCGCATCCGCGAGGCGTTCGTCAACAGCTCCGACCCGGAACTGGCGATTGATTGGCTGATGAGTTCATTGCAGGGCACGTTTCGCATCGTCACGGTCTACAGCAGCCTGGATGAGCTGGTGCAGGCTCACCCGGATGTGGTGGTGATGCTCGATACCCATAACCAATTGCTGACCCAGCGTAACGATCAGGTCGAGGCGCGTTTTGTGGCGCGGTTCTATGACGCCGACCTGCAATACATTGCCAAGGCTGAAGGCTCGGTGCACAAACAGGTGCCGTCGGTATGGGTGCATGACAAGGCGGCCCCGGACATTGCCGCGCAGATTGAACAACAGCGTGATGTACAGCTCGATGCCTTGAAGCAGTTTGATGCGTCGCTAAAGGCCCTGGTCCGCGCGGGATGACGCGCGGATCGTTGTGAACCCTATTTGGTTATTTTCAGGAATGTTTATGCGCTCTTTTTTCGTCCCGGCCCTGGCTTTTGCTTCGTTGTTGCTGACCGGTTGTATCACTGCTCCCAACGCTCCAAGCTTGACCCTGCAAACCGACAAAACCCCTGAAGGCTATGTGCAGTGCGTAGTGCCCAAGCTTGAAAAACGCGGCATCACCTCGACGGTGACGCAGAACTCGCGCCACGCCAAGGTGGTGTTGACCAGCAAGATTGCAGCCGATGATGTGCTGGAGGCCTACAAGTCCCAGGACGGCACCAAGGTGTTCCTGTACGAGCGCAAGCCACTGGCCTCGGCGATCAAACCGTCGCGGCTGGAGCTGGCGGCGCAGGACTGCAAATAATCCAGGCACGCCTGAGGGTTTGAATGTGTGGGAGCGGGCTTGCTCGCGAAGGCGGCGTATCAGTCGATACATTTATTGACTGATCCACCGTTTCGCGAGCAAGCCCGCTCCCACATTTGCGATGGGCCTGGCCTAGGGCTTTGCTTCGCTGCTGAAGGTGTTCACGGTCTTGACCAACCCCTTGGCTGCCAACGCCACCAACTCACCGCCTTTTTCCACCGTCGCCAGCGCCGGGTCCGAACCCATGCGCCCGTCGGGGAAGCGTGCGCGGAAGTCCAGCGCTTCGCGGATCGGCCCGGTATTGGCGATTTGCGGAGAATACTTGGCGGACTTGATCGATTGCGGGTACGCCCACTGCGTCACCGCAATTTCTGACGGCGTGGCATGGCTGCCGTGGCCCACCGGAAATTGGCGTTGAGCCAAATCGTGCACGCCTTCCAGGTCCCACCAGTTCACCAGCTTGAGCGCGAAACCGGCGGGGCGGCGGGCAAAACTGGCTTCGGCGTACAGCTCGGAAAACGCCGCTTCAATCGTGGCGATATTGCCGCCGTGGCCGTTCAGGAACAGGATCTTCTCGAAACCGTGCCCGGCCAGCGAGCGCACCCAGTCGCCAATGGCGGCGATAAAGGTGGAAGGGCGCAGCGAAATGGTGCCGGGAAAACCCAGGTGGTGCTGGGCCATGCCGATATTGAAGGTCGGGCCGATCAGGATGTCGGCGTTCTTCTGCGCCTCGTGGGCGATGATCTCCGGGCACATCCAGTCGGTGCCCAGCAGGCCGGTGGGGCCGTGTTGTTCGTTGGAACCGATGGGAATCACCACCGTGCGGCTGCGTTCCAGAAACTGCCCGATCTCGATCCAGGTGGAGGTATGTAGAAGCATGCGGCGCTCTCTTTTATCTGTGGGGACAGGCTAACCACCACGGATTGTACGACTACTCGCCACTTGTTGGGGTTTGCAGTTCAGATACGTCGATGACTTCAACCAGCGCTGGTCCGGGTACCAGGAAAACATGAACTGCCCATCCTTGAGTTTATCCACCACCTGGCGCGCCACTTGCGGGCGCACCGCCGGGCAACCCTGGCTGCGGCCGATGCGGCCTTCGCGCTTGCTCCACGCCGGGTTGACGTAGTCGGCGGCATGAATCACCAGCGCACGGTCGCGTGCCTGGTCATTGAAACCGGGCTCCAGGCCGTCCATGCGCAACGAGTAGCCGTGGGCGCCGAGGTAACTTTCCTGGGTGCGAAACAAGCCCAGGCTGGACTGATGGCTGCCTTCGAGATTGGAAAATTGCGTGGCGAAGTTTTCCCCGGACTTGGCACCGTGGGCCACCAGGTCGCGCAACACGAGGGTCTTTTTGCGCAAATCGAAAATCCATAACCGACGGGCGGTCGAGGGTTGGGAGTAGTCAATAACCGCTAGGCGCTCTGACCGTTCCTCGCCGTTATTGACCGCGCACTGCACCGCGCTCAGGGCGCTTTTCAGTACGGCGGGATTGAGTTCTGGAGCCGAGCGCGCCAGGCTGCTATACAAGTTAGGAGGATTCCCATTGGCGGCGAGCGCAAAATTGCTCAACGTTGCCAGCGTGACGGTGATCAAACCGAAGCGACACATAAAAGTCAGCATCTACAAAGCGTCCCCCGCTGTGGATTGGAGCCAAGTCAATTGTTCAAAAAACACGCATGTTACTTGAGCATTTGCCTGCTCGTTGCACCACTGGTCGCGACGGCTGATGAGCTGCCGATGGGCGCCGTGCCGGTTATTTCCGTCAGTCCGGTGCAACAGGCCCTCGCGCAGTTGCCCAGTGTGTGCCCCAGCCTCGCCCCGCAGATCGACGCCGCAGCCCTGGCGCGCCTGCAGGCGTTCTATCAGCAGCAGGGTGATGGGCCGCTGTGGTCTGGCGAAGAACGCCGCCAAGCCTTGCACACCCAGTTGCTGACGCTGGCCGACGACGGCCTGGACCCCAGCCACTATAGTCTGCCCACGGCGGATGCCACGGCCAACGTGCTGTGCAGCGACATCGACATCAGCCGCCAGTACCTGCAAGCCCTGCAGGATTTGCATTACGGGCGCCTGCAGCAATCGCGCTTCGAACCGTTGTGGCATTCCCAGCCACCCGCCCGAGACCCGAATACCGACGTGCTGGCCTTCGCCGCCGCCGGCCTGCAAGACATGGCGCAAGCCTTTGACCAGGCGCGGCCCAGCGCCGATCTGTACCGCAGCCTGCGCAATGCCTATGCCGCCGTGCGCCTGCAACCGTTGCCGCATTGGGACCCGGTTGCCAGCGGGCCACTCTTGCGTCCCGGCATGGAAGACCCGCGCGTGCCGGAACTGGCGCGGCGCCTGCACAGCGGTGGCTACCTGGCCAAAGTGCCCAGCGGCACTGGCAAGCAATACCGCGACGAGCTGGTCAAGGCAGTCAAGGCCTTTCAGGCCAGCCACTCGTTACAGGCCGACGGCGTGATCGGCGCCGGCACCGTGGCCGAACTCAACATCAGCCCGGCGATGCGCCGCGACCAACTGCGTATCAACCTGGAGCGCTTTCGCTGGCTCGCCCAGGACCTTGAGCCTGAAGGCGTGCTGGTCAACGTCGCCGCCGCGCAATTGAGCGTTTACCAGAGCGGCATTCCGGTGTGGCAAACCCGCCTGCAAGTCGGGCGCGCGGAGCGTCAGACGCCGCTGCTCAAGTCGCGCATCACCCGGCTGACGCTGAACCCCACCTGGACCATCCCGCCCACCATCATGCGCGAGGACAAGCTCCCGGCTATCCGTCTGAACCCCGAATACCTGCGCCAGCAAAACCTGCAAGTGCTTGACGCCCAGGGTCACCCCCTGGCGCCCGATCAAGTCGACTGGTCGCGCCCCGGCAACATTCTCCTGCGCCAGGAGGCCGGCCCGCGCAACCCATTGGGCAAGATCGTGATGCGCTTTCCCAACCCGTACTCGGTGTACCTGCACGACACACCCAGCCAACCGTTGTTCACCAAAGGCCCACGGGCGTTCAGTTCGGGGTGTGTGAGGGTGGAACAGCCGTTGTTGCTGCGTGACCTGCTGGTGAGCCCGGCCGAACGCGCTCGCACCGATGAACTGCTGGCAACCGGCGTGACCCATGAGTTCAGGCTCGCCACGCCGGTGCCGGTGTTGCTGGGGTACTGGACAGTCGAGGTCGATCGCCAGGGCGGCCTGGTCTACGCGCCGGATATTTACGGGCGCGATCCAGTGTTGATGAAGGCGATGGGAGCAGTGCTTTAAAAAATGCCACCTACGCAGGGCGAGGGCGCTTGACCAGGTTGGACTGCGCGGCCGTCACATCTTTAGCGCCCCACCGGGCGCCAGCGCATTCGCCTCGGGTTTGAGGTGCGCCAGGATCAACGCCACCGCCTGATCTGCTGTCACATGGGCGGTATCGACCGTCAGTGGCTTTTGATCCCAGGCCTCATATTCATGCGCCGATACGGACCGCCAGTCGGGCGGAGTCAGGCCGGGAATATCCCCCGCACGCTGTTCAACACGGCGTTGATGTTCTCGCTCATCAGAGCAAATCACCAGGATATCAACCCACGCGGCGCCTGCTTGAATCGCCACTGCTTTCCACGCCTCGCGGCTTTCCCTGACCGGGTTCACACCGTCTGCGACGACGGTGTGCCCCAAGCGCAAATTGCTCAACGCCAGCGCATTGGCCACGCCGTAGCCGCTGGCACCTACGCCTTGCGCTAACACGCCCGCGTCCCGAAGCGCCTGTTCGATCACATCGATGCGCAAGTAGGCGGCACCGGTCTGGCGCGCCAGTTGGCTGGCAATCGTGGTCTTGCCGGTGCCGGGCAGGCCGCTGAATACAACAAGCATGGTCAATCCCTTGAAAGAGCAACCCGGCCAGTCTAGCCGCGCTTACGGCAAATAGCAGGCACTGATCCAATCGGCCGGGTGGGCGGCCAATTGCGTCGCCACAGGCAGGTAGCGCTTGTCCAGTTGCGCCGCCAGCCAGAACAGCGTGGCGCTGCTTTTGGGCTCCCAGGTGCCGCTGTAGCCGGCTTCGCCCACCCCGGCGCGGTCCTTGTCGAATTGCACGTGGGTGTGCACGAACTCCTGGTGGCTGCGCTGGCCATTGGCATAGGGCACCAACCAATCGAGGGCGGCCCTCAGCGACGCGCCATTGGCCTTGAGGTTCAGCCAGTCGCCGCCGTAGGGCTTGGCCGCCAGGGCAGCTTGCACCAGAGGCTCAAGGTCGTAGACCACGTAGTGCAGGGCATCGCGGTCGTGAAAATCGGTGACCGAGCCATCGGGCAACACATTGTCGGCGATCTGCTGTTTGAACACCTGGTGGGCTTGCTCGAGCATCGTCCGGTCGCCCAGTGCAGCGGCGGCCACCGTGATCAACTTGACGCGATGGCTTTGCCAGTTGTTGGTTTGCGTGCCTTTGTTCTGGCCGTGGAACTGCTGGATACGCGCGAGGTAGCCGTTACCCAGATCACTGATCAAGCGGCGGCTGGCTGCGCGGGTTTCCAGGCGCAGGTTATCGGCAGTCAGCGCATAGGCATTGATCAGCTGGTCGAGGTTGGTTTCGTCAATCGGGTTGAAGTCCGGTTGATACACATCGGCCCAGGCGCCAAGGTAGTCGTCGACTTGCCTGAGGTAACGCGGGTCGCCGCTCAACCGCCACGCCAGCGCGGCCTGGCGCATCACCGGCCAGTCTTTTTCGGCGGCAATGCTTTGCTCGCGAATGCCGTGGTGGGGCAGTGTGCCTTCAGTGTGCACATGGGCCAGGGGGTTGGGACGGTCAGCCAGGTGCCGTTCTGCGGCAGCGAGCAGCGCCTTGGCCGTCGACTTCGAGGCGCTCGGCTGGCACAGGCTGGGAGGCTGGGCGGCCGCCAGGGTCGGGTGGGAAAACGCGAGCAGCAGTGCGGTCAAAGCGAAGAGGTTTTTTTTCATGGCGGACTCTGCCGGATCAAAACGCACACACGCTAACATGCGGTCGAATCGGTCTGGATGAAACTGCCGTATGCTCACCCTCCCATCGCGCTCACCGACCGGACAGCCCATGACATTGCCCTTTGTGAAGATGCATGCCCATGGCGATGATTTCATCATCATCGACCGCCGTGGCCAGGACGACCCGATCACCGCGCAGGTCGCCCGCCGTCTGGGCGACCGCCACACCGGCATCGGTTTCAATCAGCTGGCGGTGATCCTCGACGGCGTTGACGCCGCCGCGCGTATCAAATTCTGGAACCCCAACGGCACGCCGCTGCAAACCTGCGGCAGTGCCACGCGAGGTGTCGCCGACCGCTTGATGTACGAAGCCGGCACCGATTCGATTGTGCTGCGCACCGACCGTGGCCTACTGACGTGCGTACGCGCGGCGGGCCAGCGGGTGTCGGTGGACATGGGCGCGCCGTCGCTGGAGTGGTCGTCAGTACCGCTGGCCGCCGCCATGCAGACCCTTCTCTTGCCGATCAAGGGCGACCCGGCGGCGTGCAGCATGGGCAACCCGCACTGTACGTTTTTTGTCGATGACCTCGCCGCCATCGACGTGGCAGCCGTAGGTCCTGCGCTGGAAACTCATGCGCTGTTCCCGGCCGGGACCAATGTGCATTTCGTGCAGGTGCTTGACCGCGCGCATATTCGTCTGCGCATCTGGGAGCGCGGCGGCGGCGTGCCGCTGGGTTCCGGTTCGTGTTGCTGCGCCGCGGTGGTCAACGGGATCCGGCGCGGCCTGCTGGATGACACGGTGCAGGTGCAGTGCGACGGCGGCACGGTCACGGTGCAGTGGGACGGGCAGGGCGGTGTGGTATTGACCGGCAGCGTGCAGCCGATCATGCAGGGCACGGCCTACGTGTGAACGTGTCAATAAGGTAAAGTCGCCTTCAGGATGAAACTTCAGGTATCAAACATGATGGCGATGCTGCGGCAATCCGTGTTGAGTCTACTGGCGCTGATGTTCATCGGCCTGCTGAGCACTGCCCAGGCGCAGACCTCGCCCATCGGCGTCGCCCTCGACCAGCGGGTGATCGACCTCACCAATACCCTCGACGCCAGCATCACCACGCGCCTCAAAGACCAACTCGCCGCCCTTGAACAGCGCAAAGGCGCGCAAGTCGCGGTACTGCTGGTGCCCACTACCGGCGGCGCGAGTATCGAGGATTATGCCAATCAACTGTTCCGCGCCTGGAAGCTGGGGCGCAAGGACGTCAACGACGGCATCCTGCTGGTGGTGGCGAAAGACGACCATACGGTACGCATCGAGGTGGGCTATGGCCTGGAAGGCACGGTCACCGATCTGTTGGCCCATCGCATCATCGAAGAACACATCACGCCGGCGTTTCGCCAGGGCGACTACGCGGGCGGCGTGCAACAAGCGGTCAATGACTTGACTGTGCTGGTGGACGGCGGCGACCTGCCAGAGCAGGCCGCGCCGCAGGTTAACCCGCAGATCATCGCAGTACTGCTGGCATTTATCGCGGGCGCCATCGGCGGTGTGCTGATCGCTGCCGGCAAGCTGCACTGGCGCCGTGCGCTGATCGCCACCGTCGTGGTGACGGTGTTGCTGACGATTTATGCCGGCGGTCATGAGTGGCCGCTATACCTGCTGGTACTTGCGCTGACCCTGCTGATCGGCGGCGCCACGTTCGGCGCCCTGTGGCTGGCGCGCGCGGTGTTTTACTGCGTGGTGGGCGCGCTGGCGTATATCGTCGGGTTGCTGGTGGTGGACCACTTTGTGGCGGTCAACTTCGTACACTGGCTGGCGTTGCCGTTTGGCGGCGCCTTGGTGCTGGCGTTGTACGTGGGGCTGTTCTTCGTCATCCGCGAGTCCTGGAAGACCAAACCACGCTTTTTTTTCGTGCGTGCGTTGGCCGTCGCGGCGGTTTATGTGGCGGTCGGTTTTATGCTTGGGCACGGCTACCAGGGCTGGATCCTGGCGATACCGGCGGCCTCGGTCGTGGCGTTCATTGTCTTTATCCAGAGCATTTCCGATGGCGGCTCGGGGTCGGGCGGAGGGTCTGGTTCGAGTTCCGGCAGCTCCGGTTCCAGCTCCAGCAGCAGCTCGTCCGGTGGCGGCGGTTCCAGTGGCGGCGGTGGTGCGTCGGGCAGTTGGTAAGCCGTTAGCGCGGCTTGTAGCCCACCCAGCCCTTGAAACTGAAGCCGGTATAGAACAGCTCCACGCCTTCGAAGCCGGCTCGGCTGATCAAGGCAGCGTCCTCCTCGGGAGACAGCACCGGCAATTGTGCGCTGATCGCCGCTATCGCCCGCTCGGCATCCGCCGCGGGCACGCCGGAGTCCACGGCAAACGCGGCGTAGCGTTTCAACCAGCGGGCCTTTTCCTGCGCTGCCTGCGGGAAACTGTGGTGTGCCACGATCAGCGGCGCGCCCGGCAATACGGCGCTGAACAGGGCGATAAAGGCTTTATGCATGGCGGACCCACCTTGAATTGTGCGTGTTATCAGGTCGGGACTGATTGCACTGTCAGGCAGGTCGAGGGTGGGCGCCATACCCCGTTCGGGTAGGGATAACTCAGGGCAGCACGATGTAGTCGTTCTGTTGCAGAATCGGCTTGTGCGAACCTTGCACCAGGTGCAGGTAGCGACCGTCGACCAGGTCGATGGGCAGGCAGTCGTCAATATCCATCACGCCGTCGGTATGGGCCTGGGACCAATGGCGCAGCATCTGCTGTTTCCCCTTGCTCTTCGCTTCCTTTTTGTCGCGGGCGACCACCAGCAAATAGTGATGGGCTTCGCCAAAAGCGTTGGCTTCGTAGCCGCCCAGGTTGATGAAGTACAGATGGTGCGCGCCGGCAGGCGGGGCCAGGTGGCTAAGTTCAACTTTCCAGCCATCAACGCCATCCACTGCCATCCAGGAGTCGATGTGCACACCCTTGGGGCTGCCAAACCAACCATCGCGCAATTGCGGGTAGGTGTCTTGCAGTGTGTTCGCTACAGCGAACACCACATCGTGAACTTCAATTCTGGCCCGCGGGTGCTTGCCCCCGAGCATCACGACAAACAGCATTGCAGGTCCTTCCTGGCGACTTTTCAGAGGGCAACCATACTTCGATTGAACCCTTTTGTCCGCCCAATGCCACATTGTTAATCCGCGAACTCATCAGGAGGTTGTCATGCGCACCATCGATCTGGCCGGCGTTCCCGTCCCTGTCATCGGCCAGGGGACCTGGCGCATGGGTGAAAACCCGGACCGGCGCAGCGCCGAGGTCGCCGCGTTGCAGTTGGGTATCGACGAGGGCATGACTCTGATCGATACCGCCGAAATGTATGGCGAAGGCGGGGCCGAGGAAGTGGTCGGCGAAGCCATTCGCGGTAAACGTGATCAGGTGTTCCTCGTCAGCAAGGTCTATCCGCACAATGCCAGTCGCAAGGGCGTGCCCCGTGCCTGCGAAGCCAGCCTGCAGCGCCTGGGTACCGATTACATCGACCTGTATCTGTTGCACTGGCGGGGCCAGTATCCCCTCGAAGAAACCGTCGAAGCCTTCGAAACATTACGTCAGGCCGGCAAGATCGGCCGTTGGGGCGTCTCCAATTTTGACGTGGCAGATCTGCAGGAACTTGCATCCCCGGCGTGTGCAACCAACCAAGTGCTCTACAACATCGAAGAGCGCGGTATCGAGTTCGACTTGCTGCCATGGTGGCAACAGCACCATTTGCCGCTGATGGCTTACTGCCCGATCGCCCAGGGGGGTGAGTTGTTGTCCAGCCCGACGCTCAAGCAGATCGCCCGTCGCCATCAGGTCACGCCCGCTCAAGTATCCCTCGCCTGGGTGTTGCGTCAGGACGGCGTGATCGCAATTCCCAAGGCTGTTACGCCCGAGCATGTGCGGCTCAACGCCGGTGCCGCGAACCTCAAGCTCGATGAGCACGATCTGGACGCGATCGACCGCGTGTTCGGCGCACCCAAGCGCAAGCATCCGCTGGCAATGGTCTAGCCAACCAAGCAGGCGCGGCGCCGTCCCTGGCGGCCGCTTCTGCCTGAGCCGATGTTAGCCGGCTACCGGACTACGCCAGTCGTCCGAGCCTGAAGTGCCGGCGACTTCGTGGGTCCAGACGATCTTGCGGTAAGTGAAATACACATCCTCCAAATGGGTGAAATGAGCGTTGTCCGGGTCCTGGCAGTTGGGCATCCGCGATTGAATGTCCACGATGGTTGCGCCTTCCAGTTCGGTGGTGAAGTAATGCTCCTGGGTGCCAGCCGAGGAGGTACGGAACCATTCCAGTCGACATGACACTTCTTCACCCGTGGTCAGCGCGCTGAAGAGCAGCGGTGAGGACTTGTCGAAGACCTTGCTGACCATCAGCGGCTTATGAACCCTTTGGCCGGTCGGCTGGCCCGATTGTGGGTCGCGGGGAATGATCACCTGGTGGGCAAACGCCTGCACGAGGATCTGATCCTCATGACCTTCCTGATAAATATTGCCTACCGAGTCCTGAGTAAATGTGCCTGCCGTGATCAAGCCTTGCTTGACACCGGTGATAGTGAGGTACGCGGGTGTTGGCATGACTGGTTTCCTTGCCTGATTGAGTAGGTAATCCCGACGGCGTGTTTGCCAGCGGGTAATTGCCTATAACAAAAAGCGTGCCTGAAATAATGAGAGTCAATGGAATAAAGGGGTTGGGGGAGTTGTTAGTTTAAATATATAAAAGTTGTCGTCGGTTGGCGCTATTTTCGTGCCGATGTTTGCGCGAGTGTGCGCAGTTAGTTGCTCATGCTGTTTTATTAATGAGTACACGGGGGCGCAAGGTATTCGGTTTTATCAATGCGCTTGAAGTGCGCAAATAGCTGCGCAGGCCCGTTTTTATTGGCTTTGTAGGAAAATACTTAAGTGCGGGCTGACCGCTTGATGATTGATTGTTGTATGGCTAAGGTTCGCCTACTTCGTCACGTGCTGAACGAAGATTAATTGGCCTTCTAATGCGTATGTGGATTGCGGTTAGTTTGTCGACCTTGCCTTGAATAGTTATGTGCGGACCGGAATGGTTTATTCAGACACGCTCTACGCTTATCACCTTGAACTTGCGCGCTTACCCTGTTCGTCAGGGGGCTTTGCCGGCTGTGATATGCGTTTTTCGAGTGAGTATGAAGCCCTGGAGTCCGAACTCGGCAAGGCACATTCGATACATGGTGCAGGCTTGCCGGATTGGCAGCGCGTCAGCGAGCTCGGCGAGCGGGTTTTGCGTGAGCACTCCAAGGATCTGCGCGTCGCCGTCTGGTTGACTTGGGCGTTGCACCAGCGCGATTCATTCCCCGGGCTTCTGGCGGGCCTCGGCGTACTGCTTCATCTGTGCAAGCATCACTGGGCGATTGTCTACCCTGCTAAATCACGTACGCGTATGGCTGCGTTTGGTTGGCTGGTGTTGCGGCTTGACCCCCTGTTCACGAAGCATCTTTCGCTTACCGATCAAGTGCCATTGTTTCAGGCGCTTTTGGAGCACCTGGAAAGTCTCGACGAGCTGTGGCGTGAACATCTGGGGGACGACGCGCCCTTGTTGTTACCGATCCGCAGGCAACTGTCGGAGCGTTTGGCGCTTGCCCTGCAGGGCGGTTCCGAGCCGCGTGGTGTTGCGGGTGCCATCGCTCAGGTCAAGCAGGTGGCAACGCAGCTGCTGAGGCCTGAACAGCCAGTCAACAACGAAAAAGACGCGCAAAAACTGTTGCGGGCATTGCAGGAACAGGCTCGGCCACTGTGCGCCTGGTGGCTGCGCCAGAGTGCCACTGATCTGCGTGCCTTGCGCCTGAGCCGCACCCTGGCCTGGCTGGCGCTTACCAACTATCCCGAGGCCAACAGTGAGCGAATAACCGCTTTGCGCGGGCTTCCTCACGACAAACTCAAACGCTACCAGAACCGTCTGACCCAAGGTCATCACGCCGACCTTTTGCTTGAGCTTGAAGCGAGCCTGGCCGGTGCATTGTTCTGGTTTGACGGGTTGCGTATGGCCTGGGAGTGCCTCGAAGCCCTGCAGGCAGAGTGGGCCATGACCGAGCTGGAAATGAATTTTGCGTTGTTGTTGCAGCGCCTGCCGAGTCTGCCGGAGTTCAGGTTTGATGACGGCACCCCATTTGCCGACCCCGCGACGTGCGATTGGATCACGCTCCACGTCCTTCGCCACGTACATAAAGCCGAGCCTTCAACCGCCGTCATTGACGCCGGAAACGAGCCCTGGGAGACGGCCTTGCAGGCCGTTATGTCCAGGCTGCGCAAAGAGGGTCTGAAGGCGGCGATTGCCACGCTCAAAGAAGGACTGCACGCCGCCCGCGGCGACCGGACCCGCTTTCATTGGCGATTGGCGCTGGCCAGATTGTGCATACGAGCAGGCAAACACGAACTGGGCAGGATCCAGCTCGAACAACTGGACCTTGAATTACAACAGGCGGGCCTGGAGCGCTGGGAGCCAGAACTGGCCTTTCAAGTCTCCCGGCTCCTGTATCGCTGTTATGACCTTTTGCCACAAGACCATGCCGTGCGCGAGCGCAAGGAAGTCACCCATCGCAGGTTGTGCCACTTCGATCTTGAAGCGGTGCTTGATTAGGCTCGCGAGCCCACCGAAAAAGGAGAAACACCATGCTCAAAGACGGTTCGGTAGCACCCAAGGAACGCATCAATATCACCTTCAAACCTGCCATTGGCGGTGTGCAGGAGGAAGTCGAACTGCCACTGAAGTTACTGGTGCTGGGCGATTTCAGCCAGCGCGAAGATCTGCGCAAACTTGAGGATCGAAAGCCCATTGGTATCGACAAAAACACCCTTGACGAGGTGTTGGCCAAACAAGCGCTGAGCTTGACATTGAGCGTTCCGAATCGATTGCAGGAGGAGGGTGGCATCGAGGAGCTATCCGTCGAGGTTCGGATTAACGCGATGAAGGACTTCAACCCCGCAAACCTGGTTGAACAAATACCCGAATTGCAAAAGTTGATGGCGTTGCGTGAGGCGTTGATGGCACTCAAGGGGCCGCTGGGTAACACACCAAGCTTTCGCAAAGCCATTGAGCAGGCGCTGGCCGATGACGAGTCTCGTGCGCGCGTACTCGCCGAGCTGGGGCTGAGCGGCCCGACCACCTGAACCCTTCAGTAAAAGGACACTGACACCATGACGACCACTCAACAGAACCTGCAGCCGGCCCAGGCTGGCGGCGAGTACAGCATTCTCGACACTATCATCGCCCAGACATTATTGAGCGCCGATGACGAGGCCTACGGCATTGCCAAGCGCGGCGTGTCGGCCTTCATCGAAGAGTTGCTCAAACCCCATAACAGCGCTGAGCCAGTGAAGAAACGCCTGGTTGACCGGATGATCGCCGAGATTGATACCAAGCTCAGCCAGCAAATGGACGAGATTCTTCATCATCCGGATTTCCAGGCGCTGGAGGCTTCCTGGAGAGGCCTGCAGTTGCTGATCGACCGCACCAATTTTCGAGAAAACATCAAGATCGAGCTGCTCAATGTCTCGCGTCAAGACCTGCTGGATGACTTTGAAGACTCGCCGGAAATTACCCAGTCCGGGCTGTACAAGCATATCTACAGTGCTGAGTACGGACAATTCGGTGGCCAGCCGGTGGGCGCGATCATCGCCAATTACTTCCTTTCACCCAGTGCGCCTGATGTGAAGTTGATGCAATACGCTTCAAGCGTTGCCTGCATGTCCCACGCGCCCTTTATCGCTGCTGCGGGGCCGGCTTTTTTCGGATTGGAAAGCTTTACTGGATTACCTGACCTCAAGGATCTCAGGGATCATTTCGAAGGCCCGCAGTTTGCCAAATGGCAAAGTTTTCGTCAGAGCGAAGATGCCCGCTATATCGGCCTCACTGTGCCGCGCTTTCTACTGCGAACCCCTTACGATCCGATTGATTGCCCAGTTAAAACCTTTGCCTACCAGGAGAACGTGGTAAACAGCCACGAGCACTACCTCTGGGGCAATACGGCCTACGCCTTTGCCACGCGCCTGACTGAAAGTTTTGCGCGCTTTCGCTGGTGCCCGAACATTATCGGCCCGCAAAGTGGCGGCGCGGTAGAAGACTTGCCATTGCATCATTTTCAGAGCATGGGCGAGATCGAAACCAAGATTCCTACAGAGGTACTGGTTTCGGACCGGCGCGAGTACGAACTGGCACAAGAAGGGTTTATTGCCCTGACCATGCGCAAGGGCAGTGACAACGCGGCGTTCTTTTCGGCCAGCTCGGTCCAGAAACCCAAAACCTTCGGCATCAGTGAAGAGGGCAAGGCAGCCGAACTCAATTACCGGCTCGGCACCCAATTGCCCTACATGATGGTGGTCAACCGTCTGGCGCACTACCTCAAGGTCTTGCAGCGCGAGCAACTGGGCTCCTGGAAAGAACGCACGGACCTGGAGCTGGAGCTCAACAAGTGGATTCGCCAATACGTGGCCGATCAGGAAAACCCCAGTGCTGAAGTGCGCGGTCGCCGGCCATTGCGGGCAGCACGCATTGTCGTCAGTGATGTCGACGGAGAGCCAGGCTGGTATCGGGTCAACCTGAGTGTGCGCCCTCATTTCAAGTACATGGGGGCTGACTTCACGTTGTCCCTGGTCGGCAAGCTCGATAAAGAATGAGCAGAAGCCGGCGGATGCCCCATAACGTGAGCCTTTTCGAACGCCTCGAAGGCGATGCATCAACCCAGCGGTGCAGTGTGGCGTCCGTCGCCGCACACCTGGGGAAAATGCTCAGCACCCGGGCAGGCAGTGTTCAGACACTGCCCGACTATGGTTTGCCCGATCTCAATGACATGCGGCTTAGCCTGCACGAGTCCTTGATCCGCTCACGCGCCTTGATCGAGCGATTCATCCGTGCCTACGAACCGCGACTGGCAAATGTACAGGTCAAGGTGCTGCCGCGTGCTACCGAACCTCTGGCCCTGGCCTTTGCGATCGAAGCCGCGCTGATCGTTGACGGTGTCACACAGCCCGTTGTGTTCCAGGCGCGCCTGGTGGATGGCGGGCGGGTTGAGGTCTGCGCCGATGGGCTTTAACCGTTACTTCCAAAGCGAGCTCAGCGCCCTGCGGCACCTCGGGCGGCGTTTCGCCGAGCGTAATCCCGCACTGGCGCCGTTTCTGGCTGAAAGCGGCCAGGACCCGGATGTTGAGCGATTGCTGGAGGGGTTTGCGTTTCTGACCGGTCGCCTGCGCCAGAAGTTGGACGACGAGCTGCCGGAGCTGACGCATTCCTTGATGCATTTGCTGTGGCCCAATTACATGCGGCCAATACCCGCCTTCAGCATCCTGCAATTTGACCCATTGAAACGTGCAGGTCCCGCCGTTCGGGTTGCCCGTGATACGGCGGTAGAAAGTGTTCTTATCCAGGGTGAGCGGTGTCGCTTCAGGACGTGCTACACCACTGATGTCATGCCACTGCAACTCACAGGTCTGGACTTCAAGTGCCAGGGTGACGGGGCATGGTTGGATTTGCACCTGGACATGAGTGTCGAGGGTAACTTCAGCCAGTTAACCTTTGACTCACTGCGACTGCACCTGTCGGGCGACCGCTACATCAGCCAGGGGCTCTACCTCAGTTTGCTGCGACATCTGGATGGCATTCACTTGCTGTTACTGGATGGCGAAGGGGTGCCGGTCAAGGGCAACGATGGGCAACCGATGACGGTGCGGCTGGGCGCTGCCCAGGTCAAGCCGGTGGGTTTTTCGCAAGACGAGGCGTTGATACCGTATCCACAGAATACGTTTCGCGGTTACCGCCATCTGCAGGAGTACTTCGCCTTTCCCGAAAAGTACCTGTTTGTCGATATCGAGGGGCTGAGTGTCCTGCACACACTTGCCCCTGAACGGCTCGGCCAGGTCCGCGGCATGATGCTGCGCTTTGAACTGCGCACCCACGGGCACGCACTGCAACAGCCCACGCTGGACAACGTGAAGTTGTATTGCACGCCCATTGCCAACTTGTTCAAACATGATGCGGTCCCCATTCGCCTGAATGGAAAAGAGGATGAGTACCTTCTGGTGCCAGGGGAATATACCCCGGGCAATGCCGCCGTGTTTTCCGTCAACAGTGTCACTGGCTGGCGCCCTGGCGGGTTGGGTTACCAGGCCTATGTGCCGTTCGAATCCTTTGAGCATGACTGGGGGATTGACCGAGCTACAGCGCCGGCCAGCTACAGCATTCGCCAGCGCTCGTCGCAGCAGCATGGGGGGCTCGACACCTGGATGGGGTTTGGCAGTCGCGAAGGTAAAGGCCAGGAAACGTTGTCGATCGAAATGACTTGCACCAACTGCAACCTGCCTCGGCAGTTGCAGCCAGGCGACATCAACCAACCCTGCGAGCAGGCACCGGAATCACTGACGTTTCGCAACATCACCGCACCAACGGCGAGCTTCGCGCCGCCGCTGGACCAGGATTTCCTGTGGAAGCTGATCAGCAATATGTCGCTCAACTATTTGTCGTTGACCGATATCAATGCCTTGAAAGTGATTCTCGAAACCTATGACCTGCCGCGCTATCACGATCGGCAGGCGCAAAAGGTCAGTCAGACAAGACTCGGTGCGCTGCAGTCCATTCGCCATGAGCCGGTTGACCGACTGCACCGTGGGTTACCCATTCGCGGCCTACGTGTGGAATTGACAGTCGACCCCCAGGGGTTTCTCGGTCAGGGCGATCTGTTTGTGTTCGCCTCGGTCCTCAATGAGTTCTTTGCGCTCTACGCCAGCCTCAACTCTTATCACGAGTTACGAGTCATCAGCACACAAGGAGACGTGTACCTATGGCCATCCCGCATGGGGCAACAGCCCCTGCTTTGAATGCGCTCTGTTGCGGCATTCGTGAGTACACACTGTTCCAGGCAATTGAGCAGGTGATTGAGCGATTGCGCGAAGCTCATCCGCTGATGGATGAGGACGCGCTGTACGACCTGATGGAATTTCAGGCCAATCCAGGTCTGGGGTTTGCCGGACACGATATCGATCACGTGGCGTTCTTTATGGAGCGCGGGCAATTACGCGCTCGCCTGCGGCTCAACATATTGGGTTTGGTCGGGGCCGGGTCACCGCTGCCAGCGTTCTATGCAGAGCAGGCGTTTGGCGAGCTGTCCGGTGGTAACCCCACTCGCGACTTCCTCGACCTATTCCACCACCGACTGCATCGGCTGATGTGGCCGATCTGGCGTAAATATCGCTATCGAGCGTGTTTCCAGACTGGCGCGAGCGATGCGTTCTCGGAGCAGATGTTTGCGCTGATCGGACTGGGTGGCAACGCGATACGAGGTACCACGCAACTGGACTGCAAACGCCTGTTGCCTTACCTGGGACTGTTGAGTTTGCGCGTGCATTCGGCCGCCTTGATCGAAGCCGTGCTGCGGTACTACTTCAAGCATGCCCCGGTGTTCATCGAACAATGGGTTGAGCGCCGTGTGGAGGTTGCCCATTTTCAGCGCAATAGCCTTGGTATCACCCGCTGCGAACTCGGTGAGGACCTGGTGCTGGGGCATCAGGTCAGCGACCGCAGCGGGAAGTTCAGGGTGCATATCCTGGCGCTGAGCTGGCAGCAGTTTCACGCGTTCCTGCCCACGGGGAAGGGCTACCAGCCCTTGTGTTCACTGGTGCGGTTAACCACGCGAGACCCGTTGGAATACGACCTGCGCCTGGTGCTTGCCGCCGGTGAGATCAGAGCCCTGCATATTGGCGCGCGCAATGTCTGTCGCCTGGGCTGGACCAGTTGGTTGGACCATGAGCAAGCCGACGGTGTGGTCACGTTTGCTGGCAACTTTCATTAGGGACGGGTGATTATGATCAATGTGGACCTGCAACAGCTTATACGCACGCTGTCAACCCAGGTACGTCGCGACCTGGAGCGTTCCTCGCAACGCTGTGTAAACCGCGGTGGCCGAGAAGTACTCGTCGAAGACCTGCTGCTTGCCTTGCTTGAGCAGCCCGGCGGCCTGCTGGCCAAGGCCCTGGCCGACGCTGATGTGCCGATGAGCGAATTGCAAGCAACGTTGCAGCCAAGAAGTGAGCAGAGTGCAACCCGTAATCCGGTCTTCTCTCAGGCGCTGGTGCATTGGTTGCAACAAGCGTTGATGGTTGCCCATCTCGAGCTGGGGCAACGCTTTGTGGATGAGGGCGCCCTGTTGCTGGCGCTGTTGCGTCATCCGCTGGAGTACGCCGGTGCTGGCTATCAGGCCGTGCTGGGCCGCCTGGATGCAGAGCGTGTACGGGATTTTCTGGCCAGCCAGGCACCTGCGGCCGAACCGTTGGCGACAGAATCGTTGTTGCAGCGTTTTACGCATGACCTCACAGGCCAGGCGCGTGAAGGTCTGATTGATCCGGTGCTGTGTCGCGACGGTGAAATTCGGCAACTGATTGACATTCTTGTGCGACGCCGCAAGAACAACCCGATCCTGGTCGGGGAGGCCGGGGTAGGCAAAACAGCGATTGTCGAAGGCCTTGCGCTGAAAATTGTCGCTTCGCAGGTGCCCGATGCCCTCAAGGCTGTTCGCGTACTGACCCTGGACATGGGGCTCCTGCAAGCGGGTGCCAGCCTCAAGGGCGAGTTCGAGCGGCGGCTCAAAGGCGTGATTGATGAAGTCAACGCCTCGCCGCAGGCCGTGATCCTGTTTATCGATGAAGCCCATACGCTGGTCGGCGCAGGAGGCCCGGCAGGCGGTTCCGACGCGGCCAATCTGCTTAAGCCTGCGTTGGCTCGAGGCGCTCTGCGCACCATTGCGGCCACCACCTGGTCGGAATACAAGCAATACATTGAGAAAGACCCGGCATTGGCGCGTCGTTTCCAGCCAGTGCTGGTCGGTGAGCCAAGTGTCGAGGAAGCCGTGTCGATCCTGCGCGGTCTGGTTCCGGTGTATGAGGCAAGCCATGGTGTCTACGTCCGCGATGATGCCGTCGTAGCGGCGGCACACCTGAGCGCTCGTTATCTGGCGGGCCGCCAGTTGCCGGACAAGGCCGTGGATGTGCTGGACACCGCCTGCGCACGAGTGCGCACGCGTCAGGCAATGCCCCCTGAGGCGCTGCAAAACCTGCACGCGGAACGGGCGGAAGGCACGCGGCAACATGAGGCGTTAAGCCGGGACGCCGAGGCGGGGCTGCCGGTGGATGCTCAAGCATTGCAAGCGCTGGGCCGACGCTTGGACGCCATCGAGCAGGAACGTCAGGTAGTGGAGCAGCAGCGGATTCAACAGGCTGGCCAGTCATCGGACAAACTTGAGGTGTGCCCGCGTTTGATCGCCGAGGTGGTCAGTGCCTGGACCGGCATTCCGGTTGAGCAGCTGGCGCTGGAGCCCAACGAAAAGGTATTGAGCCTTGCTGCTGCCCTGCGCACGCGCATTCTGGGACAAGAGCATGCCGTGCAGGTGCTTGATCGTGCCTTGAGGGCGGTTGCCGCGGGCCTCAACAAAGCGGATGCGCCGGTGGGTGTGTTTCTGCTGGTGGGCCCCAGTGGTGTTGGCAAAACCGAAACAGCGCTGGCATTGGCGCAGCTTCTGTATGGCGGTGAGCGGTTCGTGACCACCATCAATATGTCGGAATACCAGGAGAAGCATGCGCTGTCCCGTTTGATCGGTGCGCCACCGGGCTACGTCGGTTATGGCGAAGGTGGAGTCCTGACCGAGGCTGTGCGCAAGCGGCCTTATTCAGTGGTACTGCTCGACGAGGTCGAGAAAGCCGACCCCGAGGTGTTGAACCTGTTTTACCAGGTCTTTGACAAGGGCCGCGCCAACGATGGTGAAGGCAGAGAAATAGATTTTCGCAACACGCTGATCCTGATGACTTCCAACCTTGGCAGCGACTGCATCAACGAACTGTGTGAAAACGGTCGGCGGCCTGAGGCCCAGGTGTTGCAGGACGCTATACAGCCCGTGTTGCGTAGCCACTTCAAATCGGCCCTGCTGGCCCGGATGCGTGTCGTGCCGTATTACCCGATTGCCGGTCCAGTCCTGCATGACGTGGTAGGGCTCAAACTGGCAAGCCTCGGTGAGCGGTTGCATCGGCGCAAGTTGGCCCTGACGTGGTCCCCTGAGCTGATCGCGCACATGGCCGAGCGCTGCGCGGACCGTGAAAGTGGTGCGCGGTACATCGATCAATGGATCGAGCGCTACTTGCTGCCGCAAATGGTCGATCGCGTTCTGAGTGCCATGGCCACGGATGAGTCCTTGTCGTGGGTGCATGCAGGGTTGGATGGCAATGGCCTGCCCAGCTGTGAGTTCGGCCAATGACGAACGCTATGTTGACCCAAGTGGCCGAACCGCTGGTGTACGCCGCCGCCTTGCTGGACGGCTTCGCGCGCGTGAGCCAGGAAAGTGACCCGACGACGTTGCCAGGCCTATGTGCTGTGAGCGCTGCGCACCTGAGCCAGTGCGAGCTCACTCAGCTGTACCTGGTGGATGAGGTGACTGGCCAATTCGAGCTTATTGCTCAACATTTGCCTGAGGCGCTGCCGGGCGGCGAACCGACTTCACGTCCGGCAGCGAAA
Organism: Pseudomonas sp. HT11; assembly: GCF_044875395.1. NCBI lineage: Bacteria > Pseudomonadati > Pseudomonadota > Gammaproteobacteria > Pseudomonadales > Pseudomonadaceae > Pseudomonas > Pseudomonas sp. HT11. The sequence goes on from NZ_CP173217.1 coordinate 2,745,807, forward strand.
AACCAACAGCTGTTGCACTACGTCCTGAGAACGCGTTGTTGCCTGGGCCTCGATGACGTCGGAAGCAGCCTCTATGACAGCGGCTTTTTGCCGGCGGCGCGGGCGCCCTGGCGTGCGCTATTGTGTGTTCCGCTGTTCAACCGCACCAATGCCGTCACAGGCGTACTCCTGTGCGCGAGCTGGCGTGTGACGCCACTGCTGGGTTACGCGCCATCGCTGGGTCAATTCGGCAGTTTCGCCGTGAACCAACTGCTTATGCTGCGTCGCATGCAACCGGCGCCAGCCATTGCCCGTTCACCGCGCGGTGGGTCGACTGCAGGGGCCTATGGCTTGATCGGCAACAGCGCTGCGATGGAAGAAACCTGCCATCTGATCGGCAAAGTCCTGCAGACCCCTTATACGGTGCTGTTGCGTGGTGAGACCGGCACCGGCAAAGAGGTCGTGGCGCGGGCGATTCACACGGCCGGGCCACGCAGTGCCCAGGCATTCGTGGTGCAAAATTGCGCTGCGTTTCCAGAAGGTTTGCTCGAGAGCGAACTGTTTGGCTACCGCAAAGGGGCATTCACCGGTGCCGAGCGCAACTACGCGGGGCTGTTCGACGCCGCGCATGGCGGTACGTTGCTGCTGGATGAAATCGGCGACATGCCGCTGTCATTGCAGGCCAAGTTGCTGCGGGTCTTGCAGGAGGGCGAGATCCGCCCGTTGGGCGCCAGCGTCGCGCATAAGGTTGACGTGCGCATCATTGCCGCGACCCACCGCGACCTCGCTGCGATGGTGGCGCAAGGCAGTTTTCGTGAAGACCTTTATTACCGGCTCGCACAGTTCCCGATTCAATTGCCTGCCTTGCGTGAACGCGATGGCGATGTGTTGCAGCTGGCGCGGCACTTCGCCGACAAGGCGTGCGCTGCGCTGGGTCGAGCGCCTGTCGATTGGTCCAATACCGCCCTTGATCAACTGTCGAGCCACGGCTTCCCTGGCAATGTCCGCGAGCTCAAGTGTCTGGTGGAACGCGCAGTGCTGCTGTGTGACGACGGTGTGATTCTGCCGGCGCATTTGTCGTTGCCACTGGCCCCGCATGCGACCGATGCCGTTGATGTGACGCTACGCCAGCGCATGGAGCGAGTGGAGCGCGTATTTCTGATTGATTGCTTGCACAAGAACCGTGGCAATCGAACCCGCACTGCCCGTGAACTGGGGGTTGCTCGGCGCACGCTGCTCTATCGTCTCGCGCGCCTGAACATTCCTTTCGACGATGCCAGAGGCGAGGGCTGAAGTGTGCTTTTGTGCATTGCCATGCATGACCGACGCCTGTGCCGTATCGAGCAGGGCAACCTTATTTCTGTGGGAGAAACCTGATGCCTGATCGTCCGTGGCAAGCCGTTGTGCTTGTGTTGTGTCTGCTGAGTGGCTGCAGCGCCAATTACGTGTTTGACGACGCTGATTACCGCCCGCTGGGTGAGCCCAAGTCGATCAATCGTGGCCAGTGAAAGGGGAGAGGCTGACCATGCAACTTGTGTTTGAGCTTTTGGGTACCGAGGACGGAAGCCGCGCACCCACGGCGCGCAAGCTATTTTGCGCTGCAGGCGGCGTGATCGGTCGTGGTGCCGGGTGTGACTGGGTGATTCCGGACGCCAGCCGTCTGCTCTCCAGCCACCATGGTTTGGTCGCCTATCGTGAGGGCCAGTACCTGTTGACGGATATCAGCAGCAACGGGATCGGTGTAGCCGGCAGCGCCGAACGTCTGCGCAAGGGGCAGGCGCGATTGATCAGTGATGGCGACATTTTTCAACTGGGAACCTTGTCGATTCGGGCAAAACTGGTGGCGTTGACGCAGCCTTGCGGTGAGCAATGGGATGCCAACACAGGGCTGATTCCCGATGATGCATACCTGGCGCTGGACCCAATTCAAGCGCTCGACGTCGAGCAGCAGCGTCAGACCACGTCGCAGGACCTGGAGGCATTGGCAGATGGGGGCAGCACGCCGGGTCCGTGGGCCGACGATCGGGTGACCAACAGGGACCATCTGACGTTACCCCGACGCGCCGACCCCGCTCAGGAAGCCGTCCCGGTTCGTTCCGATGCGATGCCAGCAGCGGGCAGCGACGTTTTTTGGGGGCGGTTTGCGACAGCACTGGGTATTAGCCTGGAAGCCCTTGATGCGACGGGTCGCGAGGCGTTGGCGATCAGAGCAGCGCGCCTGCTGCGTATGGAGGTAGAAGGTCTGCAACAAAGCCTGCGGATTTGCGAAGAGCTCAAAAGCGAGCTGAATCTGCCGCTGTTCGAGACGCTGCAAAGGCGCCGGAGCCCTTTGAGAGACAGCGTCGAAACCGATGCCGCAATGGCGATGCTGCTGGGCACCGAGGATCTTGGCCAGTTGCCGGCCGAACACGCCATCACCCAGGCCCATCGGGATATGCAAGTCCATCAGGTTGCGTTACTGGCGGCCTGCCGCAATGCACTGCGCGCTACGCGCAGCGCCTTTGCCCCGGGTCATCTGCTGACATGCTTCGAATACCAGGGGCAACGGCGCCGATTTTTCACCGACGGTGGGTATTGGCGGGCTTACCAGCGTCACTACCAGCGTTTGCTCGAGGATGAGCAGTTCACCGATCGCCTGCCGGGCAGTGACTTCGCCAAGGCTTACGAAGAGCAGGTGCGCTTGATCTCAACCCTGCACGTCGATTATCCAGGATGAACATTATGTTTCGAGCCGCGCTTGCAACAACGCTGCTTTTGCTCGGCCTGTTGGCCGGCTGCAGCAGCCTATCGCCGTTTTCTACCTTGACCAAGTTGGACATGGCGCTGGCCGCCAGCGAGCAAGTCAACCCCGACCTGCACGGCAGGCCGTCTCCGGTGGTGGTGCACTTGATTGAATTGCGTCACGCCGTGGCGTTTGAAAATGCTGACTTCTTCAGTCTGTACAGCAATGCCGAGCAGTCGCTGCCCAAGGACTGGCTGCGCAGTGAGGAACTTGAACTGCGACCGGGTGAGCGGCTGGCGCTCAAGCTCGGGCTCGAGCCCGGCACGCGTTTCTTGGGCGTGTTGGCAGCCTATCGAGATCTGCCCCATGTTCAATGGCGGTGGGTCGTGCCCATTACCCCGCAGCAGTTAACCCGTGCCGATCTTGTGCTGGACCAGGCCGGTATTCGCGTTTCGTCGTCCATGCATGGTCAGGAGTCCGAGTGATATGCAGGTTCATAAAGTTATCTGGCAGGAAGGCATGCTGTTACGGCCGCAGCATTTGCAGCACAACGATCGCTATTACCACCAGCAGCTCAATCGGACGCGCTTGCTGGGGGCCGATGCGTGGGGGTTTCTGACGCTGGAAGTCGATTTGCAATACCTCAATTTCGGCAAGGTGGTGGTCAACCGGGCCAGTGGCGTATTGCCGGACGGTAGTCTGTTCGAGTTGGACGGGGCGATGGAGCCGCTGGTCTTGCAGGTGCCCCCCAACGCCGGCAAACAGCCGATTTATCTCGCGCTGCCGCTGGATACCGGCAATCAGAGCGAAGTTCGCCGCCAGCAGCAAACCGACGTCCTGGCCCGCTATCTGGCGTGTGACATTGAGGTGGGGGATTCGAATGCCGGCGTCGACTCCCGTTGTCACATCAGTTGCGCGCGTCCTGACCTGCGTCTGCTGCTGGGCGACCCTCCAAGCGAGCAGAGTTTCGTCAAACTCAAGGTTGCTCAAGTGCTGGAGTCGACCGATGCAGGCGGCGTGAGCCTGGATGCCGACTTCATTCCATCCTTCATTTTTCTTCAGGGCCACGGCTATTTGCCGTCGTGCCTCAAGGAGGTGATCAGCTTGCTCTCCAGCCGTGGGGATGCCATTGCAGCGCGTATTCGGGGTGAAGGCACCGCCGCAGGTACGGAAATAGGCGACTTTCTGATGCTGCAATTGATCAATCGTACCGAGTTGGAATTGCGTCACTGCCTGAGCCAGACCCACGTGCGCCCGCAAGCCTTGTTCCGGGCATTACTGTCGCTGTTCGGTGAGTTATCAACGTTCGCCAACGACAGCAAACGCGCGCACCTGGATGTGCGTTATCGACATGAAGACCAAGGTGAAAGTTTTCGCGGGTTGATGGAGGGCGTGCGTGGCGTGCTGTCAATGGTGCTTGAGCAACACGCCATCGAGTTGACGTTGCAGCAACGCCAATACGGGGTGTTGGTATGCCCGGTGAGCGACCTGAAATTGCTCGGCACTGCGACGTTTATTCTGGCGGCCACTGCTCAGTGTGATTCGGAGGAATTGCGCCATCGCCTGCCTTCGCATTTGAAGGTCGGGCCGGTGGAGCGCATACGCGAGCTGGTCAACTTGCACCTGGCGGGAATCAAGGTCAGGCCGTTGCCTGTGGCGCCACGGCAGATTCCGTTTCATGCAGGCAAAACCTATTTCATGCTGGATCTGAGTGCCCGCGACATCACGCAGCTGGAGCAGTCGGGTGGGTTTGCCTTCCATGTAGGCGGTGAATTTACAGCGCTCGAACTCAACTTCTGGGCCATCAGGAACTGAACACAATGGACAGTGAATACCTGCAGGATGAAAAGACTGTTTTGCTCGACCATCAGGGCCGTGGGCCGGGCCACGGCCCGATCACGGACTTCCCTGCGCCGCCACGCTTTGAGCAGTTGGAAGATCGAATGATCTACGCCGCCCACGAGCAAGGTACCCCGCGCTTCAAGATGGGGTTCAACCCTCTCGTTGAGGCCGCATGGGCGTTGTTGTCGCAAGTGGTTCAGCTCAAGAGCGCCTCTGGCCGCGAAAGCTTGGGCACGGTCAACGACAGAATGGTATTGGCGGTCACTCAGTTTGAAGCCCGCGCCTTGCAGAGTGGTGTCGAGAGCAGCCAGGTGATGTCGGCCCGTTATGTGTTGTGCAGCGTCGTCGATGAAGCTGTAGTCACTACGGCGTGGGGCAGCCGCAGCGACTGGTCGAAGATGAGCCTGTTGAGCCGCTTTCACAACGAAACCTTCGGTGGGGAGAAGGTTTTCCAACTGTTGGAGCGGCTGTCCCGCGACCCGGTCAAGCACCTGGCAATGCTGGAGCTGATGTACCTGTGCCTCTCCCTCGGATTCGAAGGCAAATACCGAATCATGGAGCGAGGTGTCAGCCAACTTGAAGCCGTACGCGATGCCTTGTACCGACAGATCAGGCACGTGCGAGGCGAGCCACTGTCGGCGCCTTTGCAGCCCACGCGAGCAGGGCGTGCGCGCCGTAAACGGCTCCCCGTTATCCCGGTGACTTGGGTCGCAGTCTTTACCCTGGCCTGTTTGCTGGCGATGTACACAGGATTTGCCTGGCGGCTGGGCGAAGAAGCCGCGAGGGCGCTGCAACCCTTTCAATTTTCGGCGTCGGAACTGACTCAGACGCCCTTGTAAACGCTGGGAGCAATGAATGAACGCATTCCTCAAGAACGCGCGCACTGTGCTGGGCACGATTTGGGTCTGGAGCTTGTTGCTGGTGCTTTCCTGCGCGGTGTTGGTGTGGTGTTTCGGGCCGTTGCTGGCCGTGGATGATCACCGCTTCTGGCAAGGCGCGAGTGCTCGCCTGGTCACCATCAGCGTGTTGTTTCTGCTGTGGGGGCTGGCGATGGTCCTCGTCGGCGTACGCCGGGCAGCTGAGCTCAAGAGACCTGAACGCCAGGCACACCATGAGCAACTGGGATGGGTTGAGGGCGAGCAGCGACAGGTACGCGGTCGCTTCAAAGAGGCCCTCCAGCGCTTGAAAACCTCGCCGCGATACGCAGGGCATAACCAGCGATGGCGTAATAACTTGCCCTGGTACTTGTTGATCGGCGAGCAAGCCAGCGGCAAAACGCGGCTGTTGGCGGCGGCGGGCTTACAGCTGCCATTTGACCGAGTAGAAGCAATGCCAGTGGGAGGCACGGCTCATGCGCAATGGCATTTCACTGGCGAAAGCGTACTTATCGATACCCCCGGGCGTTACCTGACACAACCTGACAGCACGCTGGACGCCGCCGGCTGGTCGATGCTGTTGCGTCTGCTCAGGCAGCGGCGCCGAGTGCGCCCGCTTAATGGCGTGGTGGTGGCTTTGTCGGTCGAAACATTGTTGGGCCGTAACGAGCACGATCTGGACCTGCAGGCTCGTCAGGTGCACTCGCGCCTGCAAGAGGTCCAGCAAACGTTGCACGTGGACGTTCCCGTGTATCTGGTGCTGACCCAGGCTGACCGCGTGCCAGGGTTTGCCGAGTTCTTCGATGCGCCCCAGGGAGAGGAGGCAGAAAGCGTGCTTGGCCAGCCACTCGATGTTGGCAAGGGCGGCGTTGATATCGCACAGGTGCGCCGCGCGTTCGACGAGCTGCTGCAGCGTTTGAGCGGTGAATTGATTACGCGATTGCATCAGGAGCGTAATGTCGAGCGCCGTGGCCTTATGCTCGACTTCCCCCAGCAGGCGGCGCAACTCGGCGAGCGTTTGTGCCTGTTCGTGGAGTCGGCTTTTTCCGCCCATCGTTATCAGCGCATCAGCGGGTTGCGGGGCTTCTATTTGACCTGCGCCGGCGACAGGCACAGTCATTTCGTGCAGGGCCTGTTCAGTCGGGTGATCTTCGCCGAGGCAGACCTCGCTGGTCTGCAGACCCCGGAGCAACGGCGCATCCATTTGCGCCAGGGGTTACTGGCCATCGCCGTTGTGCTGGTTATCGGGAGCGCCGGGTGGCTGTGGACGCACAGCTACACCGTCAACCAGCAACGCCTGGCGCAAGTGGCTGCACTGGCGGTGCAACCTGCACCTGCTGCGCAGAATGCTGACGACACCCTCACACTGCTGGCGCTGTTGGATGCCCGCTGGGCAGCGACGCAGGTTTTCCCTGCAACAGAAGACGCACGGTTTATCGAGCGCGCCGGTCTTTATCAGGGTGATTTGAGCCGTCCACCCTTGAGCCACGCGTATCAGCTGGCCGTGCAGCAACTGTTACTGGACCGCCTAACAGTGCTGCTCGAGGAGCAAGTTCGAACCAACCTTGGCAATCGCGAACGACTGCTGGAAAACCTGCGCGCCTACCTGATGTTCAGTCTGCGGGAGCGCCGTGATACCGGGTGGCTGGCACAGCATATGGCAGACCATTGGTCTGCGCGTTATCCAGGTGACGCGTCGGTGCACAAACGCCTGAATGAACACTTGGCGCGGCTGCTTGAGCAACCGTTCATTGCGCCGCTCGATGAAGCCCTTGTGGCCAAGGCTCGCGAAGCACTGCGGGGTGAGTCCCTGGCGGATGTGGTTTATCGGGCGTTGCGCGAACAGTCACGCAACCTCGAGCCTTTACGGCTTGTCGAGGGCAAGGTATTCGCGGCCATTGATCCACCTATTCCCGGCTTCTACACCAAAAGGTATTGGCAGTACTTTGAGGCACAGGGTCCGCGGCTGGTGAATGCCATTGCACAGGACAACTGGGTATTGGGGGAGGGTGCCGACCTCAGTGTCATGGATTTGCGGCGGCTGATGATTGAGCTGCAGCAGCGCTATTTCAGTGAGTATGCCGATACTTGGAGTGCCGCCCTTGGCCGCGTCAGCCTGCAACAGAGCGACAGCCTCAGGCAGGATGCCGAACAGCTCGCGGGCTTGACGTCAGCCCAGTCGCCGCTGATGCAATTATTGCTGCTGTTGCGTGAAAACACGCGTTTGCTGCCCGGTCATGACCCTTTGGCCAACGTACCCGCTCAGACGGGAGCGTTGGGGGTGATCGCTCAGACGGCTGTGGCTGAAGGGGCGAAGGTCGTCCTTCCAGACTCTGCCCGCCGAGCGTTGCAACGACGCTTTGAGCCATTGCACCAGTTGCTCGACGAGCAGCACAACCCTGGCGTCGAGTTGACGCAGGCATTGCGTTTGCTCGACGAGCTGCACCTGCAACTGGCTGCGCTCAACCGCGAAAGCTCGCCCGAGCAGGCGGCTTTTCAACGGGTAAAGCGGCGAATGGAGGGGCAGCAGGATGTGCTCGGCACTCTGCGTGACGCCGCTGCACGGTTGCCGTTGCCGCTCGCAGGCTGGTTTGAGGGGGTGGCTGACAACAGCTGGCGTCACTTGTTGGACGGGGCCTATTCGCACGTCAACCAGCGCTATCACAGTGAGGTGTATGGGCTGTATGCCAAGGCGATCCGCCAGCGTTACCCGTTCAATGCTCATGCGAGCAGCGATGTCGCCCTCAATGACTTTCAAGAGTTCTTCAAACCCCAGGGCATCATGGCGCGCTTTTATGAAAGCTACCTGCGGCCTTTCGTCAGTGTTGACGGCAACCGTTACAGGTTGCGTGGTCTGGATGGCAGTGGGTTGCCGGTCTCGCGTTCGGTGCTGGATCAACTGACGAAAGCCGAGGTTATCCGCCAGGTGTTTTTCACTGAACCGCAGGGTGAGGTGTCGGTTCGATTTACCGTGGCGCCCTACAGCCTGGATCAGTCGGTCAGTCGGGCGACCCTGCGCTTTGGCGATAAACAGCTGGAATATCGCCATGGACCCATCGTGCCCATGGTGTTTGATTGGCCGATGGAGGCCGACAACGGTCGCAGCAGCCTGGTACTGGAGCGGGGCACGGAGCAACGCCCCCTGGGTATCGAGAAAGATACCGGCGCCTGGTCGTTGTTCAGGTTTTTTGACTTGATGCAGCGAGAGCCGGCGAGTGGCAGGAACGCGCTGATATTCAAGGCCGACCTTGCCGGGCTGCGGGCCAATTACCTGTTGACCAGTCAGCGTACGCCCAGCCCGTTTGACATGGAGGCGTGGCGCACTTTCCGCCTGCCTGAGCAACTGTGAGCAGTCGGCCTATTGAGTGGCGCAGTGCCGGGCGCACACAACAGGGCCAGGCCCGGCCGCGTAACGAGGATGCGTTCCTGGACGGTCCGCGACAAAGCTGTTGGGCCGTGGCGGATGGCATGGGCGGTCACCAGGGCGGTGATGTGGCCAGCCAGTGGGTGGTTCGCAGTCTCGCTTCGCTGTCTGCCACAGGTAACCTTGATCAACGCGTCAACGCGGCTCGGCAACGTTTGCAACACGTCAGCCAGCAGTTGGCGAAGGCGGGTATCAGGTCTGACGCGCGCGGCGACGTCACGATGGGCAGTACGGTGGTGGCATTGCTGCTTGAGCAGGGGCGTGCCGCCTGTGTGTGGGCGGGGGACAGTCGATGTTATCTGTGGCGCGAGCAAAGGCTTTACCAATTATCGCGCGATCATTCACTGCAGCAGCGCCTCATGGATGAGCGCCAATTGAGTGTGGCGCAAGCTCGGGCCCACCCGGAGGCCAGGGCATTGACCCGGGCCATCGGTGCGCGAGCGCTGCTGCAGCTTGAGGTGCTGGAACTCAGCACCCGGCCAGGGGACGTATTTCTGCTGGCCAGCGATGGGTTGTATCGGGCGCTCAGTCACGCCGACCTGGGGCGTGCGTTGAGCGTGGGCACGCCGGAGCAGGTGGTCGACCGTTTATTTGCAATGGTATTGCGCAGGCCCGCGCGGGATGATTTGACCGCCGTGGTGGTGCAGCCATGAATGACACGTCAATGGCGCCAGGCTTACTCGCCGGGCGTTATCACCTCGAACGCGAATTGGGCAGGGGCGGGATGGGCGTGGTTTATCGCGCTCGTGACTTGTTGCACGAGCAATTTGGTGCGTCCTGCTCCAGCGTGGCAATCAAGCTTTTGGGCGAGACTTTGTCTCAGTGCCCGGACGCGCATGTGCTGCTCTACAGCGAGTTTGCCCTGACCCGCAGCCTGCGCCACGACGGTGTGGTGCGGGCATTTTCGTTCGAGGTTGATACAACCAGCCAGGCCGCGTTTTTCACGATGGAATTGATGCACGGCATCACGCTCGACCGGCTGCTGCCCGAGTGCCCCGCTGGGTTGCCCTGGCGAGAACTGCAACCGATGGTCCTACAGCTTTTGGATGCACTGGTTTACATCCATCAGCAAAACGTACTGCACGGCGATATCAAACCCGCCAATGTCATGGTCAGCGAAGAAGGTGTGCGGTTGTTTGATTTCGGCCTGGGCCATCAGCAAGTGCCGGGGGCGGTGGGCTTGCCGAGTTTGAATCGCGACCGTTTCAACGCGTGGACACCCGCGTATGTTGCCCCGGAATTACTCGCCGGCGGGGCGCTGAGCACCGCCGCCGACCTGTATGGCGTGGCTTGCGTCGTGTACGAGCTGGCCCATGGGCAACGCCTGGGTGGACGTCAGCCCATGCAAGCGTTGGTTCGGCCTCGGCAACTGCCCAAGCGCTGCTGGCCAGCCTTGCGCTCGGCCCTGGCGGTTGATCCTGAACGCCGAGTGCTGAGCGTCGCCGAGTTACGCGAGGCCATAGCCAGCCACCCTCGACGCGGGTGGCTGTAACCCAAGGCTCAATGGGCCAGGCCATGCAGTTGGCAGTAGTCGGCCCAGCTCAACCCGGCCATTTGTGCGACTTCCTTGTGCACTTCAAGACGCTGGGCTTCGAAGGCCTCGGGTGAATCGGCCGTCAACTTGAGTGTCAGCTCCCAGGCAAACAGGTTCTGTCGTTCAGCTTCAGCTTCGAAGGCTTCATGCAGGCGTTCGGCGCGATACTGCTCCAGGGTTTCGCGCTTGGCCTGAGCGGCCAGCGGGTTCAGGGTGTCCAACTGCGTGGCCACCTCCGGATGTTCGGTCAAGAATCTGTCCAGGGCGCGCTGGTGGTTATCGCCGGGTTGGGACAAAGTAAAACTCCTGAGTGCTCGGGCGCCGGTAGCGGGCCTGTGGTGAGGTGTTCAGCGTCGCAGGTATTTGCGTAAGCGGCGGCTTATGCGATTTCGTATCGGCTCAAGCAAGAAAAATAACAGGTAGGCACCCAGCATCACTGCCAGGTCCAAGTCCAGCCAGGTTTCTTCGACGGGTCCGGTGAGGTGTTCGATGGCATTTCTGACCATGAACAACAAAGTGACGCCGACGACCCACAGCAGGGCGTTGAGCATCAGTGGACGCAGGTTGTGGGACAGCTTGTATTGCATCTTGAACAGTTCTCCTTGATGTCGGGCTCCGTTTCCTACGGGAGCCAAAACACGCCGATAGTACATTTTGAGGGGGGCTCATGACTTGGCGCAGATCATGTTGCCCGATGATGGATGTTGCTCAGGTGCTCGGGTTTTCGAGCAGGTAGCGTGCCAGGGCCGCATAGGCCGGCAAGGTGAAACCGTCGTCCGCGGCATTGGCCGCAACCGGATGGGAAGCAAAGCGCACAATCACCATCTCGGCCGCGGGGTGGATGTAGATACTCTGGCCGTGGACGCCGCGGGCCATATAGGCGCCATCGGGGTTGTGAGTGACCCACCACATGGCACGATAACTCCATCCCTTGAGTTGACTATAGCCTGCCTTGGCAAAAGCCTCTTTATCGCCGCCCTGGCGAATATCCTTGACCACGCTTTCAGGCACGATCTGCTGGCCATTGAAGCGGCCGCCATTGCGCAGCATTTCACCGAAACGGGCCATGTCCCGCAGCCCGGCGTTCAAGCCGCCACCGGCAAACGGTGTGCCGATGGAGTCCACGCTGAAATAGGCGTCCTGTTCACTGCCCAGCCGGCTCCAGTTCGCCACGCTCCAGCGCATGGCGGGAAAGCGAAAATAGCTGCCATCGTCAAAACGCACGGTGCGGTCCGGCGGCGGTGGGGCGCCGACCATCCATTTGAGGCGAGCAGGACCGCTGGCCTGGGCGTCAGGAAAATCTGTAACGCTGGCGTAGACGGCGGCGCTTGAAAAACCCAGTAATACAAAGGTCAGCGGCAGGATTAGTCGCATCGGCAGGCACCTTGATGGCGTATAAAGCACAAGGAGCAAGGCCTGGGCTCGAGTCCGTTCGAGAATTAGCTGCAAAGGATGGGCTAACTCACCCCGACCAACAAGTATCAGGGGGGGTAAATTAATTCTGAATAATTGCGCGTGTCACGGCAAAAGCCTTTCGCTCCCGGTCTCTGGCCGTGTAGCGTTGCAGGGGATTTCGAGGCTGCCGACCACGGGCAGAGGGCGATGGGCAGGGGGACGGGTCATGGCGCAAACGCTGTTCAAACTTTTCCTCACCCAGCGCCTTGCGGCCTTGGCCAGCACGGAATCGTTACGGGCCATCCGTGAAGGCCTGTTGTGGATTTTGCCGTGTTTGCTGGTGTCGGCCGGTTTCCTGATTCTTTCCGAGTGCGCCAAGGCGCTGGGGTTTGATCCGCAGGTGGTGGCCTTTTTGTCTGGGCTGCATAACCAGATCAGCTCGGTGATCCCGCTGTTGGTGGCAGCCTCCATTGGTTACATGCTGGCGATCCAGTATCGCCTGCCGCAATTGCCGGTAGCGTTCCTGTGCCTGGCGCATGTGGTGGTCGCCACGTTCGTCTTGCGCGATTACCCGCGGGCGTCGGCGACGTTTGTACTGTTTATCGCCATCGCCTCGCCGTTGCTGAATGTACCGGCGGTGGCCTGGCTGCATCGCTTTCGCTGGACGCGTCTGGTCAACGAAGACCTGGTGGGCCATAACCTGCGGGGCACCATCAACATGGTGGTGCCGGGGACTATCACTGCGCTGTCGCTGGTGGCGATGTTGTCGTTGCTGTTGCAGATACCGTCCGTGGCGCAGCTGCAAGGGCCGCAGGTGCTCGATGCGCTGCAATCGCCCTATGGCAGCGGTTTGTTTGTGACCCTGATGAATTCTCTGCTGTGGTTTTTTGGCATTCACGGCGCGTATGCCCTGCAGCCGCTGTTCGATGTGCTGGACCAGGCGGTGCTGCTCAATGGCGCCGCGCTGGCGGCGGGTGAGCCGATCAAATACGCGCTCAACAGCGGCCTGTTGGGATGTTTCGCGTTTATCGGTGGGTCGGGCGGTGCACTGTGCCTGTTGCTGGCGATCCTGCTGTTTTCCAGGAGCCAGTCCATGCGCCTGCTGGCGATGGCCAGTCTGCCGTTGTCGTTATTCAATGTCAGCGAGGTGCTGCTGTTCGGCTTGCCGATCATTCTCAATCCGCGCTTGTTCATTCCGTTTTTACTGGTGCCGGCGTTCAATGCCATGCTGGCGCTGACGGCGGTACACCTGGGCTGGGTGTCACCGGCGGTGGCCAGCGTGCCGTTTACTGCACCGGTGCTGCTCAACGCCTACCTCAGTACCCACGGCGACCTGGCGGCCGTGGTGCTGCAAGTGGCGCTACTGGGCATCGGCACGCTGGTGTATGCGCCTTATGTGCGCGCCATTCATCGCCAGTCCAGTGGCGGCAGCACGGTGTACCTCAAGTCGCTGGACATGACCTTTCGCGGCCTGGAGGAGAAGGGCCGGCTGCTGGAACTGGACCCGGTGCTGGCATCCCACAAGGTGTTGGCGCGCCAGGCCGTCGAGATGAGCCGTATCCAGCAGATCAGCGACTATGAGTTCTACCTCGAATTCCAGCCTCAGGTCTCGACGCGCACTGGGTTGTGCACTGGCTGCGAAGCACTGATGCGCGCCCGCGACAGCCAGGGCACAGTGCATTCACCATGGGAGTTTCTGCAGTGGCTGGCGCAAGCACGGTTGATGCCGGACGTGGATGTCTGGGTGGCCTCCCAGGCCGTGCGCCAGTACCAGCATTGGAAGAAAATCGGCTTTGCCCTGCCGATGACCATCAATATCTCCAGTACCACCCTGACGAATGCGGCCTATGGCGAGCGCCTGGTGGGCATTCTCGCCCAGGCCCATGGGCAAGTGTCGGTGGAGATCACCGAAGATGCGTTGGTGCGCGATGTTCCGGCCACACGCCAGACGATCCAGAAATTGCAGGCGATCGGCGCCAAGGTCTACATCGACGACTTCGGCACCGGGTTTTCCGCGTTGAGCTATCTGCACCAGTTTCCGGTGGACTTCATCAAGATCGACCGCAGCTTTGTGGTGGCCCAGCACGACCCCCAAGGCGCCCGTGTGCTGACCGGCATGCTGCGTTTTTGCGAGGCGCTGAACCTGGGGGTGGTGGTCGAAGGCGTAGAGACCGCCGAGCAATTGGCCTTCCTCAATACCGGCACTGAGCTGTTTGTTCAGGGCTGGTATTTCAGCAAGGCGCTGCCCGGCGATCAGCTGGAGCGCTTTGTGCGCGAGCGTGCGGCCACTCGGGATTAAGCTGGCGTGGCGGCGAATTCACGCTGCGTCTGCTCGATTTCTTCGACCAGCTTGTCGATTTGCGCCAGCCGCGCGCGGTTGTCGTGGTCCCAGGGGTGAAAACTCGGTTTGAAGTAGTGCAGCCATGGCCGCAGCATGCGCGGGAACACGCCCTTGGGCCCGTAGAGAAACTTGAGCATGCGCCAGAAGCCCTTCACGTGCCCACCCGCTTTGCGGTCGGCAATCAGCAGGCGCAGGTGGAAATCCATCACCACCAGCCAGAACAACACCGTGGTGGTCAGCATGGTGCCGGTGCGCAGCAGGTAGCGCCCGGGCCCGGGCTTGATCACGGTGTTCCACACATCGAACGCCACGGCCTTGTGTTCGGTTTCTTCGAGGGCGTGCCAGTACCACATTTGCTGGTAGCCCTTGAGTGACTCGCCAAAGCGTGTGGGGTCGCTCAGCAGGATTTCCGCGAGCATTGCCGTGTAGTGCTCGAGGGCGATGGTCACCGCCAGGTTGAACGACGGTGGCAGGTGTTTCTTTTGCAGGTCGAGGATGAATTTGAGGCGCCGGTCCAGGGTGTGCGCCGGTAGGCCGGCAGCTTGCATCAGGTCGTTATAGGCCACGTGCTCGCGGCTGTGCATGGCTTCCTGGCCGATGAACCCCTGGATTTCCTTTTTCAACTCCGGATCGTCGATGCGCTGGCGGTAGTGGCGCACGCTGTCCATGAAAAACAGTTCGCCCTGGGGAAACAACAGCGACAGTGCGTTGAAGAAGTGCGTGATGAACGGGCCTTGTTCATGCCAGTTCTTGATGCGCTCGGCAGGCAACGCAAAACGGATATCGCGACGGATGGGCAGCATCGTGGGTACTCCTGTTCAGAGACGAGGTTCGTCGTTGGTTTCAAACACCTGCGTGCGCTGTTTGGGCGCCATGCGCTTGCTGGCAAACACCACCAGAGCTTGATAAGCGGCAGGCAGGCAACGGGCGAGCAGGTCGAGGAAATACGCGTCGCGGCCGATCAGCACGCGGCGTTTGTTGTGGCGCACGCCCTGCAGGATGACCTTGGCGGCCTGGTCGGCGTCGGTGATGAAGAGCTTTTCGAAGTCGGCGCGGGCCTGTTGCTCGTTGTGGATCAGAAAACCGGTCATGTTCGCGTCGATGCGGCTGCTGCGGCAGATATCCGTACGGATTCCCCCGGGGTGTACACAGGTGGCGGACACCCCGCAGCGTTGCAGATCGAGTTCCTGGCGCAGCGATTCGGTAAAGCCGCGCACCGCAAACTTGCTCGCGTTGTAGCCGCTCATGCCGGGCTGGGCAAACAGGCCGAACACGCTGGAGGTGTTGACCACGTGTCCGTCGCCGCTGGCCTTGAGGTGCGGCAAAAATGCCTTGGTGCCGTGCACCACGCCCCAGAAGTTGATGCCGATGATCCACTCCAGGTCTGCGTAGTCCACGCCTTCGACGGTGCTCGACAGCGCCACGCCGGCATTGTTGAAAATCAGGTTGACCTGGCCGTGGTCGGCCACGCAGCGGGCGGCCCAGTCGTGCATGGCCTGGCGATCGGACACATCCAGCACGTGGGTGGTGATCGTCACCGGGGACAGCGTCGAGGTCTTGATCAGCGCCAAGGTCTGTTCCAAGCCCTGGCTGTTCTTGTCCGCGAGCGCCAGGTGGCAGCCTTCGCGTGCCAGCGCCAGGGCCAATGCGCGACCCATGCCGGACGCCGCGCCAGTGATTGCCGCCACGCGGCCGTTGAATGACTTCATGACAGGCTGCCTTCTGCGGTGGAGTGGGGCGCCGAAACCGGGCGGGGTGTCGAGGCGGGCAACGGCTCGGCGACGTAGTCCTTGAGCGCGAAGTGCCGCGTGTCACGTTTGAACCGCCAGGTTGAGCCGGGCCACAACGTGGTGTTTTTGCCGGTGCGCGGGTCGAGGTACCAGCTCTGGCAGCCGCCGGTGTTCCAGATGGTGCGCTTGAGCCGGGCTTGCAACTGCTGGTTATAGGCCAGCTCCACGGTGGGTTTGACCTCGACCGTGGCGATGCGCTGGCGCTGCATTTGCGTAATGGCATCCAGGATGTAGGTGACCTGGGCCTCGATCATCAGAATCATCGAGTTATGCCCAAGGCCGGTGTTCGGCCCGACGATCAAAAACAGGTTTGGATAACCCGGCACGGTGGTGCCCTTGTACGCGTGGGCGCCGTCGCGCCAGGCGTCCATCAGGTCGATGCCGTCGCGACCGATGATGCAATCGCGGGGCAGCGGGTCGGTGGCCTGGAAACCGGTGCCGAAGATCAGGCAATCGGCCGGG
Source organism: Pseudomonas sp. HT11 (assembly GCF_044875395.1). Classification (NCBI taxonomy): domain Bacteria; kingdom Pseudomonadati; phylum Pseudomonadota; class Gammaproteobacteria; order Pseudomonadales; family Pseudomonadaceae; genus Pseudomonas; species Pseudomonas sp. HT11. The sequence continues at coordinate 2,762,171 of NZ_CP173217.1, forward strand.
TGCTTGATGCCATCGGCCGTGATCACGCCGTCCGCTTCGATGCGCAGCACCGTGTCGCTGATCACCTCGACGTTGCTGCGCGACAGCGCCGGGTAGTAGTCATTGGAGATCAGCACGCGCTTGCAGCCGATGGTGTAGTCCGGGGTGAGGGTCTTGCGCAGGGAAGGGCGCGCCACTTGTTTGCGCAAGTGGCGCAGGGCGATTTTCTGCACCATTTTCATCAACCGCGGGTGCAGGGCAAACCCCACCACGCGGCCTTCCAGCGCCCAGTAGAAGGCGCCGCGTACCAGGCGTTGGGTGAAGGGCAGGTGCTTGAAGGCCCAGCGCTCGACGCGGGAAATTTCGCGGTCGGGCTTGGGCATGATCCACGGCGGCGTGCGCTGGAACAGGTCCAGATGCGCCACCTGCGGCGCGATCTGCGGGACGAACTGGATGGCACTGGCGCCGGTGCCGATCACCGCCACGCGCTTGCCCTTCAATGAATATTCGTGGTCCCACTGCTGGGAGTGGAAGCGCTTGCCCTTGAAGCTGTCCAGCCCCGCAATATCCGGCAACGCCGGGCGCGACAACCCGCCCATGCCTGACACCAGCACCCGCGCGCTGACCTTGCGGCCATCGCTGAAGCTCAATTGCCAGCGTTGCTGCTGTTCATCGAACACCGCACGTTCAAGGCCCATGCCGAAGCGCAGGAAGGGCGTCAGCTTGAAACGCTGCGCGCAGTGTTCAAGGTAGGCGCGGATCTCCGCCTGCGGTGCGAACTGCCGCGTCCAGTTGGGGTTGGGCGCAAACGAAAACGAGTACACATGCGACTGCACATCGCAGGCGCAGCCTGGGTAATGGTTGTCGCGCCAGGTGCCGCCGAGCGTCTCGGCCTGTTCGGCGATAAAGAAGTCGGTGATCCCGGCTTCCTTGAGTTTGATCGCCATGCACAGGCCGGCAAAACCGGAACCGATGATGGCGATGTCGATTGAATCGCTGTGGGCATTCATGGCTTGTCCCTCGTGGGCATCGATGTGCTCCTGTTTTTGTTGTGTCTTTTAGATAGAACACCATTGCAAAGAAAAATTGAATTAATTATTTTAAAAAAGATTTTAAATAATCTACCTGAAAATTTCGCCTACGCTAGGACCTTGTTACGCATGTGCGACTTGTCCGACGGACGAGCACGGTATGCATGAAGTTTAGGTCCAGGGTGTGGACGATGGCTGAGGCCTTGATCAATACCGGTCAGGTCGCCAGCGGCAGGGAAGCAGAGGACCGAGCTATGGCTGTTGAATGGGTTGTCGCTGCGGGCGTGTTAGGAGTGGCGAGTGCGCTGTTGTGGGGCTTCAGTGCCTGGATGACGCGGCGTATAGAAGCCACTGTTCCGATCAACGGGCGCTTCGTCGAGGTCGATGGCGAGCGCTTTCATTATGTCGAGGAAGGCGCAGGCCCGCCGCTGGTGATGATTCACGGGCTGATGGGCAGCAGTCGCAACCTGACCTATGCCTTGTCCGCCCAACTGCGTGAGCGTTTTCGCGTGATCACGCTGGACCGTCCGGGTTCGGGCTATTCCACCCGGCGAACGGGTACTGCGGCAGACCTGCCGGCCCAGGCTCGGCAAATCGCGGCCTTTATCAAAACCCTGGACCTGGATAAACCGCTGGTGCTGGGGCATTCCTTGGGCGGGGCGATTTCGCTGGCGCTGGCGCTTGACCATCCCCACGCGGTGTCCGGGCTGATCCTGGTGGCGCCGCTGACGCATCCCCAGCGTATGTTGCCGCCGGTGTTCCTGTCCCTGGCGGTGCGCCCGGGCTGGTTGCGACGGTGGATGTCACACACACTGACCGTGCCCGTCGGCCTGCTGACCAGAGGCGCGGTGGTGAAGGGCGTGTTCGCCCCCGATGCCGCGCCGTCAGACTTCGCCACGCGTGGCGGCGGGCTGCTGGGTATGCGTCCGGACAACTTCTACGCCGCCTCCACCGAGATCAATACGGTTAACGACCATTTGCCCGACATGGTCAAGCGCTACCCGCAACTGACCCTGCCAATCGGCCTGATCTATGGCTCGCGCGACAACGTGCTGGACTTTCACAAGCACGGCCAGGCCCTGGCTAGCAAAGTGCCCGGGCTGAAGATGCAGGTGGTGGAGGGGCGTGGTCATATGCTGCCAATTACCGCCACAGAGCGCGTGGCTGCGCTGGTGGAGCAGGTGGCCAAGCGCGTTCGCCCACCGCAAAGCGCCAGCGTGCTGCACCCGCCATTTGCCTTGGCGAGCAAATAATGGTGTTACCCGACTCGCGGCACAACGGCGTCGATGCCTGCTTTAGACACCTGACCAAACGGCTGAAAAAGAGACTGGCCAGTCACGTCAAAAAGCCTTCGAGAAACTAGTTGACGACCTAACGATTCCGCGCTATTTATTTAAAAAAATTATTTCAATGTCTAATTTGAAACAATTTTTGAAGTGCCTAAGAGCGAATAAAATAATGAAAAAAACGCCTTTTATCGCATCTCCAAGCTGTCTCGTCCGGAGGCTGCCATGAACCAGACTCTGGTCACTTCCACCGTCTGGACCGACGGCAAACGTCATTTGTGGTGGCTGGGCATCATGCCCCTGGCGACCCCATTGCTCTCCGGCGCCCTGGCCATCACCACAGGCGTACAGCAATTGTGGTGGGTCGGCGTGCTGGTGATCTTCGGCTTGATTCCATTGATCGACGGCCTGCTCGGTGAAGACGTCAGCAACCCGCCAGAATCCGCCGTCAGCAACCTTGAATCGCAAAGCTACTACCGCTGGATCGTCTACACCGGCGTGCTGTTCGTGATCACCTCAGTGGTAGTGACCGGCTGGCTGGCCGCCGGTGGGATCGACTGGATCATTAACGGCGGCCTGCTCAATGCCACTGCAAGCCTTGATCCGTCGAGCTGGCTGGCGAAGACCGCAGCGTTTATTACCGCGCGCACCGAGTTGCACGGTGAGATCACCTGGTTCACCTACCTGGGCATGGCGCTGTCCACCGGCGCCGCCACCGGCATTGCAATCAACACCGCGCATGAGCTGGGGCACAAGCCCAAGCCGCTGGAAGTGTTCCTGGCCAAGGTCACCCTGGCGCCGACCTTCTACGGGCACTTCTACACCGAACACAACCGTGGCCATCACGTACGCGTGGCCACACCGGAAGACCCGGCCAGCTCACGTCTGGGTGAGAGTTTCTGGGCGTTCCTGCCGCGCTCGGTGTGGTTCAGCGCGGTGTCGGCCTGGAACCTGGAACGCGAACGTCTGCGCAAACTCGGCCTGCCGGCACTGCACTGGAAGAACGCCGTACTCGGCGCGTGGATGTACAGCGTGGTGTTGTGGGGCGCGATGATTGCCTGGCTCGGCGCGGCCGTGATTCCCTTCCTGATCATTCAGGGCATCTACGGGTTCTCGTTGCTGGAAGTGGTGAACTACGTCGAACACTACGGGCTTAAACGCCAGAAGTTGCCCAACGGTCGCTATGAACGTTGCTCGCCGCGGCACTCGTGGAACAGTAACCGTATTGTCACCAATATCTTTTTGTTTCAACTGCAACGGCATTCCGATCACCATGCCAACCCCACCCGTAGTTATCAGTCATTGCGTCACTTTGATGAGTCGCCGCAACTTCCTTATGGTTACGCAAGCATGATTGTCTGGGCCTATGTGCCGTACTTGTGGCGACGTCGCATGGACCATCGTGTGTTGAATCATTACGCCGGCGATATCACCTTGACCAATCTTCAACCGTCACAACGTTTGAAGTACCTGGAGAAGTACAGCAACAGCGCCAAGCCGTTTTGAGGTGAAGTAAAACAGCCGTGGGTGAACTCGGGATCTGTGTATCGCGCAGGTTTTTATCGCCCAAGGTTTATCAGTTTGATGGCAAGAAAGTTGTTTGACCCTACAACAATAACTTCAAGGGAAGGACGTACATAATGCACAGCCCTGCCACGTTCACCGCGCATATCATACTGGCCGCACTGGGCCTGATTGTTTACCACCAGGCCCAGGCCGCACGCATCGAGCCGGCCGGCAGCGCCTTTACTGCCCAGGGCCCGATCAGCTTTTCCAAGGGTGCGCTGATCAGCGCCGATTGCACCATCAAGGTGGCCGGCAAGGTCGCGGCCGATGGTTCATCGGTGAATGTCGATAAAGTTGAATTCGACGGCGGGCTTAAATGCAGCCGCGTCGAGGCAATCAACTTGCCCTGGGTGTTAGTTGCCAAAGACACCAAAAGCGGCTCCATGTCGAAGATCAGCGTCGATGTTCACGCCTTCGGCCTGGGCGGCAAGTGCGGGCCTTCTACGGCCGATGGCACCTGGGACAACGCCACCCGAAAGTTGGAAGCCACCAATGTTCCGATTGGCGAAGACTGCAAGATCAAAACGGTGTCGATCACGATGCCGCCGACCTTCAAAGTGGTCGAATAAACCGATTAAAAAGATGCAGCGGTAATTGAATTGAGATTTGGCTGGAAAGGGAAGTTCTGCAGTTTCACCGTGACCTCTCGATCATGGCCATTACCCCTGGCGAAATGACTCGCCATAACATGTGAGGAAAAACAATGAAAAGCTTGAAAACCCTCGTTTGTGCAACTTCTTTTGCTCTGTGCTTTGGCGCCGCTTCGATGGCCAGTGCGGCGTCCATCACCCCGGATGGTCCGTTCACGACCAACCCCGGCACCATTGTTGTGAAGTCGCCCTCGTCGTTCGGTGCGGCCGTAACCTGCGGCATCACCTTTACCGGCAACGTCAGCGGTGGCGTGGCGTCCATCAACGGTGCTTCGCTGACCGGCGGCGGTCTCTGCGCCTTGCCGACGCTGACCAACCTGCCTTGGGTGCTGACCGCGGCAACCGGCACCACCGGTACCGTGACCAACGTTGGCTACAAGATCACCTCGCTGCCTTCCACCAACTGCGGTCCTACCCCTATCGCTGTGGCGTGGACTGCGGCCAGCAAAACCCTGTCGGCCAGCAATCAATCGCTGAGTGGCAACTGCACCGTGGTGTCCCTGAGTGTTGTGGCGCCAACGCTGACGGTTAACCCGTAAGCGCGCAACTGCGTAAAGGGCTGATCACCCGTTGAAAGGCCGGTGCCTCGCGTGAGGCGCCGGCTGCGGGAAAACCACCGGCGGAGCCGGTTGGGTACGGTACTTATTGTCTGGGGAACATGACAATGCAAAGCCTTAAGAAAACGGCCCTCCTGGGTTCGATGTTATTCACCCTGGGCGCTGTCTCGTCCACTGCCGGCGCAGCCACCTTTGCCCCGGCGGGTGCTGCATTTACCGCCTCGGGCTCAATCGCCACCGCGGTAAAGCTGCTGGTGTTTACCCCGGTTCCATGCACGATGACACTCAGTGGCCAAGTCGCGGCGGACGGCTCAAGCGCATCGATCACCGGTGCCACGTTCACCGGTAATGCGCTGTGTGGTATTTCCGGCCCGTTGAACTTGCCGTGGACACTGGTGCCGACCAATGCCACCACCGCAACGCTTTCTGGCTTTACCGAAAAGTTTCCGTATGACAGCTGCCTGACGCCAAGTGTGCTGACCACACAATGGAGTGCCGCCGACGGCACGTTCAGCATTGCCGGCCCACACACGGTGAACGCCACCTGCAGGGTTACGGCCTTCAACTTCAAACCTTCACCTGCCCTCACGATTAATCCTTGAAAACATCAACGCTTTAGCGCGTGGGCGCGCACAACGTGAACACGATCCCTGATCGAACGAACAGAAAGACGAGACGGCTGGGCCGGCTCAGAGTGATAACAATAAGGAGTGCCTCATGAATAATAAAAAACAACAGGTGCAGGCTTTACTGGGGTTGGCGTTGATGGGCGGGCTGATGGTAGCCGTGCCTGTGCAAGCCGGCGGTTTTTCCACGCCGACGTATGGCGCACCGGGCTGGGGGCGAGCGTTCGGCGGGGGTTCCTTGTTCAAGAACGACCCGAGTTCGGCGTTCAACAACCCGGCGGCAATGGCTTTTGTTGACCATAACGTTGCGCAAATGACCGTCGATTACGCGCGGATCAAGATCAAGTACAAAGGCCAGGCCAATGACTACCAGGGCAACCCGGTATCCAATACACCGTTTAACCCCGATGGTACTTTCGACCCCGCGCAGGCCGTGGTGAATAACAATGACGGCGGCCAGGGCGGGTTCACTGCATGGCTCCCCACCGGGTTCATGGTGATGCCGCTGGGTGACCGGTTTTCATTCGGTCTGGCCCAGGTCGTACCGCAGGGCATGCGCACCACCTGGGATGAAGGCTCAAAGTTTCGTGACTTTGCAGTGGACACCAAGATTGAGACCGTAGGGTTGACCGGGTCCTTGTCGTTCAAGGTGCGCGATGACCTTTCCATCGGTGCCGGGATGATCGTTCAGCACAGTAAAGGCTTCGTCAGCCAGAATATCGATTTGCTCGCCGCCGCTGCCAACTCCAAGTCTGAATTGGGCGGCATTCCGTTCCCGGCTGGCCTGGGTACGTCGCTGATTCGGGTCAAAGTCGATAATACGTCGGTGGGTTGGTTCACGGGGGTGGTCTGGAAACCCACCGAGCAAGACAGCCTCGGCCTCAATTACCACGCCAAAATCAAGAACAAGATGGAGGGCAAGTACAATATTCGCGCCGACGCTTTCTCCTATCAGCTGATGACGGCCCCGAGCCCGTTCGGCGGTACCGGCACTATCCCGGAAGTGGCCTATCCGGGGCTGAAATTGATGCCCGACGGCGCCAATGCCAGTACTCAACTGGACATCCCGGCAACGGCGGGCCTGGACTGGGTGCACCAGTTCAATGACCGCCTGACCATGGGTGTGAGTGCGGTGTGGACCCAATGGTCATCCTTCAAGGACCTGACCCTCAAGTCCGACGGCAACACGATCGTTTCCATCCCCTACAACTACCGCGACTCCTGGATGTACTCCATTGGTGGCGATTTCAAAGCGACCGATGAGCTGACATTGCGTGCCGGTGTGGCGTCCGACCAGACGCCGACCCGCAACTCTACACGCGACCCGCGGATTCCGGACGGTGACCGGTACTTCCTGTCGCTGGGCGCAGGTTACGACGTCAAGGCAATTCCAGGCTTGACGCTGGATCTGGCGTATTCCCATCAGTTCGTGCAGGAGGTCAATCTCAAGACCAAGAACGTGGACCGATTGGGCGCCGCGAGCCTGGACGGTAAGGCCGAATCGTCCGGTGACGTAGTGGCTGTTTCGGCAACTTATGCCTTTTAAGTCCGTCACGCAGCGCTGAGGATAAGGGCGGCAAGCGCATCTTGGCGCCCTTGTTCAAAGGCTCTAGAGCGGGGGTTCGCCCTCGCGACGTGTGCAGCACCGCATTTTCTGATTCAACAGGCTGACGTGCTCAGCCTGGTTTTTTTTGCCAAGGCATTAAATAAAAATTTCAAAACAAAATTTGAATTTGTCTTTTCAAGTTTGTAGTGTGGCTTTACGCCGTCGCTCATTTCGAGCGGCCTGCGCATCGCCCATGCCCTGATTAGGTAGAGGTATCCCCATGGTTATCTGGTTATTAGTGGGTGTCGCAGCAGCGATTGCCCTGGCGTATCGACAAGCCGCCGCTGCGCTGTGGCTGGGCGTTGGCTTGATCTGGCTGGCGCTTGGTTACCTGTTCAACGTGGTCGCTGGTGTGGGCACCAGCGTTGCGGCGCTGCTGGTGGTGGTGCCCGCGCTGCTGCTGACGATCAAACCCTTGCGTCGCACGCTGTTGACCAGCAAGGCCTTGAGTCTGTTTCGTACGATCATGCCGGCCATGTCCGACACCGAACGCGCCGCCATCGAATCCGGCACCGTGTGGTGGGACGCCGAGCTGTTCAGCGGCAAACCCAACTGGGATCGCCTGCTTAAGGCTGCGCCGGCCAGCCTCAGCGCCGAAGAACAAGCCTTCCTCGACAACGAGGTCGAAACCCTCTGCGACATCGCCAACGACTGGGAAACCACCCAGATCTGGCAGGACATGTCCCCCGAAGGCTGGCAGTACACCAAGGACGCCGGGTTCCTGGGCATGATCATTCCCAAGCAATACGGCGGCAAAGGCTTCTCCCACTACGCGCATTCCCAGGTGGTGATGAAGCTGTCGACACGCTGCTCGGCGGCGGCGATTTCGGTGATGGTCCCCAATTCCCTGGGCCCGGCGGAATTGCTGCTGCATTACGGCACCGATGCCCAACGCAATTACTACTTGCCCCGCCTGGCGCGAGGCGAAGACATCCCGTGCTTTGCCCTGACCAGCCCGTATGCGGGCTCTGATGCCGGCGCAATTCCGGACGTGGGCGTCGTCTGCAAGGGCCTGCACGAGGGCGAGCAAGTGCTGGGTTTCAAAGTGACCTGGGACAAGCGCTACATCACCCTTGGCCCCATCGCGACGGTGCTGGGCCTGGCGTTTCGCGCCGAAGACCCAGAGGGCCTGCTGGGCAAGGCGGGCTCGCTGGGCATCACCTGCGCGTTGATCCCAACGTCTCACCCAGGCGTCAACAGCGGTCGTCGTCACTGGCCTCTGAACGCGGTATTCCAGAACGGTCCCACCACCGGCAAGGATGTGTTCATTCCCCTGGAATGGGTGATCGGCGGCCGCGAACAGGTCGGTAACGGCTGGCGCATGCTGATGGAATGCCTGGCAGCCGGGCGGGCGATTTCTCTGCCCTCGGCCAACGTCGGCCTGGGCAAAGTCGCGGTACGCGGCACCAGCGCCTACGCGGCGATGCGCAAGCAGTTCGGCCTGCCCATCGGCAAGTTCGAAGGCGTACAGGCGCCGCTGGCACGCATGGCCGGGCATTTGTATGCCTGCGACGCGGTGCGCAAGGTCTCGGTGGCGTCGCTGGATGCCGGCGAAAAACCTTCGGTGATCTCGGCCATTGCCAAGTACCACGTCACCGAGCGCGCGCGGATCATCGTCAACGACGGCATGGACATCGTCGCCGGCAAAGGCATCTGCATGGGCCCCAACAATTTCCTGGCCCGTGCTTACCAGCAAAGCCCGATTGCGATCACCGTGGAGGGTGCGAACATCATGACCCGCTGCCTGATCATCTTTGGCCAGGGGCTGATTCGCTGCCATCCGTACGTATTCCGCGAAATGGAAGCCGCGCGTAACCCGGACCGGCGCCAGGCACTGGAAGCCTTCGACCGCGCGATGTTCGGCCATGTGAGCTTTGTCGTCGCCAATGCCGTACGCGCCGGGGTGCATGCGCTGACGGGTGGGCGGCTGCTTTCTGCACCGGCCAAGACCGAGCCGGCGCTGGCGTCCTACTACCGCCAGGCCAATCGGCTGTCGGTGGTGCTGGCGTTGATCTCGGATGTGTCCATGGGTGTGCTCGGGGGTGCACTCAAGCGCAAGGAAAGTATCACCGGGCGTCTGGGCGATATTCTGTCGCAGTTGTACATCCTGTCCTGCGTGCTCAAGCGCTTTGAGGACGACGGCCGGCCCCAGGCCGACCTGCCGCTGGTGCACTGGGCCGCCCAGGATGCGCTGTTACGTGCGCATGAAGCGCTGGCCGAAGTGCTCGATAACTACCCCTCGAACGCTGCTGCGGCAGTGGTGCGTGGCTTGAGTTTTCCGTTCGGTATTCCCCTGCGCAAACCGTCGGATCGCTTGCTGGCCCAAGTCGCCGAGGTGGTGCAGACGCCAGGTGAAACACGCGACCGCCTGTTGGCCAATTCCTACATCCCGCGCCCGGAAATCGACAAGCTGGCCTACGGCGAATTGGGCTTGCGCCTGTTGCCGCAGGTGGAGCTGATCGACGCTCGCCTCAAGTCGGCCGTCAAGCAAGGCCTGATCGAACCGATGCCGATTTCCGCCACCGCGTTCAGCGGCTGGCGCGTCAAGGCGCGGGCGCTGGACCTGATCAGCGACGAGGAAGACACCTTGCTCGGCCGCTATGTGGAATACGCCGACCACGGCATCCAGGTCGATGATTTCCCGCAGGACTTTGGTTTGCTCGAGGCGTTGCAGCAGCGCAAACAAGCCTTGGAGCCGAGCGCCAAACGTCGCACACCCCAAAGCGAAAACGCCTCGGTCAACTAGGAGAAACACGATCAAGGTGGGAGCGGGCTTGCCTGCGATGGCAGCGCCTCGGTGCCTGTGAACGACCGAGTCGTCTGCAGCCCAGGCAAGCCAGTTCCCACCCGCATCGGGTTTATAAAGCCAGTGTGTGTTGTGAGTGAATGCTTACTATGAGTGACAGCTACCTTTCCTTCGTCAACTCCGCCTGGGGCCGGCGCCTCGCCCGGGCCATCGGCCTGCCGCAGCCGTTGCCGTTGCAGCGCCATCGCAGCGGCCAGCAGGGCCTGGTCAACCCGGTCATCGTCGCCGGGGCAGGGCGGTTATCCACGCAGGTGCAACAGATTTTTGCCGCCACCGACACCGTCGCGGCCACGCCGGCGACGCTCCGGGCGCCGTCCACGGTCAAGGTGCAGGGCGCGGTGTTCGATGCCACGGCGGTGCTCGATTTGCAGCAGCTCGACGAGCTCTATGTCTTCTTCCACGCCAACGCCAAGCGCCTCAGTCAGCATGGCCGCGTGGTGGTGCTCGGCACTGCGCCCGAGCATTGCCGGGACTTGCCCCAGGCCATCGCCCAACGCGCCCTCGAAGGCCTGGTGCGCTCACTGGCCAAGGAGCTGCGCCGGGCGATCACCGTGCAATTGATCTATGTCGCGCCGGGCGCCGAAGACGCCCTGGACAGCAGCCTGCGGTTTTTTCTGTCGCGCCGTTCGGCCTATGTGTCCGGTCAGGTCGTGCGCCTGCAAAAACCGGTGGATGGCGAGGTTGCCGTCAACTGGGATAAGCCGTTTGTTGGGCGCCGCGCATTGGTCACCGGCGCGTCGCGTGGGATTGGTCTGGCCATCGCCCAGGTGCTGGCCCGCGACGGCGCCCACGTGGTGTGTGTGGACGTGCCCCAAGCCCATGCAGCGCTGCAGCAGGCCGCCGCCAGTGTCAACGGTTCGGCCTTGCCGCTGGACATCACCGCAGCCGACTCGGCCGCGCTGTTGCAGGCACATGTCGAACAGTACGGTGCTTTTGATGTGGTGGTGCACAACGCCGGGATCACCCGTGACAAGACCATTGCCAAAATGACCGAGGCGGCCTGGCGCAGTGTGCTGGCAGTCAACCTGGAAGCACCGTTGCAGTTGAGCAATGCGTTGCTGCACCACCAGGGGTTGAACCCGGGCGGGCGGATTGTGTGCGTGTCGTCGATCTCTGGCATTGCCGGCAACCTGGGGCAGAGCAATTACGCCACCTCCAAGGCCGGTGTGATTGGCTTGGTGCACGGCCTGGCACCGTTGGCGGCAGCGCAGCAGGTCACGGTCAACGCCGTTGCGCCCGGTTTTATCGAGACACAGATGACCGCCAGAATTCCACTGATGATCCGCGAGGCGGGGCGGCGCATGAACTCGATGTCCCAAGGCGGGCAGCCAATTGATGTGGCCGAGACCATTGCCTGGCTGGCGCACCCGGCGTCCGGCGGGGTCAACGGCCAAGTCGTACGCGTGTGCGGCCAAAGCCTGCTGGGAGCATGAGCCATGGACTACGTGACGCAAATCATCGACCCGCCACCGTCGCGCACCCAGTTGTTGCTCGATGGCGTGCGCGCGCTGCGCAAACCCAAGCTTGAGGGTGCGCCGTTGCTGCCCAGGGAATGCCTGGTGCGTTCGGCGGCGGCGCTGTCGGCCAGCGCTATCGCCGCGTATGGCCACGCCTGTGGTTTCCGGCGCGAGCAGGGCGTGCCGCTGTCCTATCCGCACGTGCTGGCGTTCCCGTTGCACCTGATGCTGCTGACACGGCCGAGCTTTCCGTATCCGGCCAGCGGCATGGTGCACCTGGCCAATCGGATTCATCAGCACCAGCGTTTGCACGAAGGCCAGGCGTTACGCCTGGAAGTAGGTTGCGAGCGCTGGGTGGCGCACCCCAAAGGCCAGGCGCTGATTATCGCCACGCGGGCCTACGGCGCCGACGCGTTGGTGTGGCAGAGCGACAGCCTGTACCTGCGCCGTGATGTGAAAGACCCGGTCGGCGAACCGTGGGAAGACGTGCTGACGTTGCAGGAAGACGGGCTGTTGCGCAGCCAGCGCTGGGCAGTGCCGGCCGACCTGGGCCGGCGTTTTGCCAAGGTGTCGGGGGACTTCAACCCGATTCACACCTCGGTGATCGGCGCCAGAATCTTTGGCTTTCGCCGCGCCATCGCCCACGGCATGTGGACCCTGGGCCGCGCGCTCGCCGCTCAGCAACCGCCGGGCGGCCTGGAACACGCCCAGGCGCATTGCGACTTCAAACTGCCGATCTTCCTGCCCGGCCAGGTCACCCTGTGGAATCGCCCCGTGACCGGCCCGCGCCGTGAGTTCGAAGTGCGCAATGCGGCGGGCGATAAACCGCATATGCGTGGGCTTTTTGTCTGGAATGAGAACCGTCAATGAGTGACTACAGCTTCAACCCGGCCCCGACTCGCCGCGTGGCGATTATCGGCGGCAACCGTATCCCGTTTGCCCGCTCCAACAGCGTGTACGCCCACGACAGCAATCAGGACTTGCTGGTTGCCGCCCTGCAAGGCCTGGTTGACCGCTACAACCTGCATGGCCAGCGCCTGGGCGAGTTTGCCGCGGGGGCGGTGATCAAGCATTCGCGCGATTTCAACCTGGCGCGCGAGTCGCTGCTGTCGACCACATTGTCGCCCGAAACCCCCGCGTACGACGTGCAACAAGCCTGCGGCACGGGCCTTGAAGCGGCGTTGCTGGTGGCGAATAAAATCGCCCTGGGCCAGATCGACGTCGGCATTGCCGGCGGTAGCGACACCACCTCGGACGCGCCCATCGGCATCAACGAATCCCTGCGCCACACCTTGCTCGCGGCCAACCGCGCCAAGGGCATGGGCGATAAGCTCAAGGCGTTGCTGAAGGTGCGCCCGTCGATGTTGTTCAAGCCGTTGCTGCCGCGCAATGGCGAGCCACGCACCGGCCTGTCGATGGGTGAGCACTGTGAAGAAATGGCCAAGCGCTGGCAGATCAAGCGGCTGGCCCAGGATGAGTTGACCCTGACCAGCCACCAGCGCCTGAATGCCGCTTACGCCCGTGGTTTTTTCGACGATCTGATCAGCCCTTATCGCGGCCTTGCGCGCGACAACAACCTGCGGGCTGACACCAGCCTTGCGAAACTCGCCGGGCTATCCCCAGCCTACGACCGTCAGAACGGTACGCTCACGGCGGGCAATTCCACGCCGCTGACCGATGGCGCTTCGGTGGTGCTGTTGGCCAGTGAGGCCTGGGCTGCCGAACACGGCTTGCCGGTACTGGCCTACCTGCGTACCGGCGAAACAGCGGCGGTGAATTTTGTCGATGGCACCGAAGGCCTGTTGATGGCCCCGGCCTATGCCGTTCCACGCATGCTCAAGCGTGAAGGCCTGAGCTTTGCCGACGTTGACTTCTTCGAGATTCACGAAGCGTTTGCCGCCCAGGTGCTGTGCACGCTCAAGGCCTGGGAAGACGCCGATTACTGCCGTGAGCGCCTGGGCCTGGACGCACCGCTGGGCGCCATCGACCGCAGCAAAATGAACGTCAACGGTGGTTCGCTTGGCTGTGGCCACCCGTTCGCCGCGACCGGTGGCCGGCAGTTGGCGGCACTGGCCAAAACCATCCATGACAATGGTGGCGGGCGCGGCTTGATTTCGATCTGCGCGGCGGGCGGGCTGGGTGTTACGGCCATCGTCGAAAAGTAGTGCGATAAAAACAACAACAAGGAGACTGCCATGAACGCTGTAAGCCTCGAACGTACCGAACGGATCTGGTTGAACGCTTACCTGCCCGGCGTGCCGGCGGACATCGAGGCCGGTATCGAGGACTACCCGTCGCTGCGCGAGGTGTTCCTTGAACACCTGGAGAAATTTCGCGAGCGCGTCGCTTACGTCAGCATCGGCACCGAAATGACCTATGCCGACTGGCGGGTGCAAGGCATCGCGTTTGCCGCGTGGCTGCAGGGTCAGGGCGTAAAGAAGGGCGACCGCGTGGCCTTGATGATGCCCAACTGCTTGCAGTACCCGATCTGCCTGTTGGGCACCATCCTGGCCGGCGCGGTGGTGGTCAACGTCAACCCGCTGTACACCTCCCATGAGCTCAAGCATCTGCTCAAGGACAGCGGCGCCGAAACCGTGGTGATTTTCGAAAACTTCGCCCACACCCTGGAAAAGGTCGTGGCCGGCAGCAGCGTCAAGCGCGTGGTGGTGGCGGCCATTGGCGACTTGCTGGGCACCTTCAAGGGCGCGGCGATGAATTTCATCCTGCGCCGTGTGCAAAAGCAGGTGCCCGGTTTTAACCTGCCCGGCGCGGTGCGCTTCAATCGGGTGCTGAAACAGGGGCGGGCGCTGAATCACTTCCCGGTGGCCATGAACCTCGACGACCTGGCCTTTTTGCAATACACCGGCGGCACCACCGGGGACGCCAAGGGTGTGATGCTCAGCCACCGCAATATCATCGCCAACCTGTTGCAGGCCAAGGCCTGGGTCGGCGACCAGCTGGACCAGGACCAGCAGGAAACCAACGTCACCTTGCTGCCGCTGTACCACATCTTTTCGCTGACGGTGAACTGCCTGATGTTCATGTGCCTGGGCGGGCGCAACATCCTGATCGCCAACCCGCGTGATGTGAAACGCGTGCAGATGATCCTGCGCAAGGAGCGCTTCAACGGCATTGCCGGGGTCAACACGCTGTTTAATGGCTTGCTCGAAAACAAAGCGTTCTGCGCCCGCGACTTTTCCGCCCTGCGCCTGGTGATCGCCGGCGGCATGGCCACGCACACGGCGGTGGCCAAGCGCTGGAAAGAAGTCACCGGGCTGCCGATCATCGAGGGCTATGGCCTCACCGAGTGCTCGCCGGTGGTGAGCATCAGCCCGATCAATATCGCCCGCATGCGCGAGATGGAGTTCACCGGCAGCATTGGCGTGCCGCTGCCCTCCACCTGGGTGCGTTTTATCCGCGAGGACGGTGAACTGGCCGACACCGGTGAGCAAGGCGAACTGCAAGTGCGCGGGCCGCAGGTGATGCAGGGTTACTGGAAGCGCCCCAAGGAAACCGCCGAGGTGCTGGATGCCGAGGGCTGGCTGTCGACCGGTGATATCGGCGTGATGGACGAGCGCGGCTACATCCGCCTGGTGGACCGCAAGAAAGACATGATTCTGGTCTCGGGCTTCAATGTGTACCCGAATGAAATCGAAGACGTGGTGGCCATGCACCCGGGCGTGGGTGAGGTGGCGGCGGTCGGTGTGGAAGATGGCGTCACTGGCGAAAGGGTGAAGATCATCGTAGTGCGCAAGGACCCGAACCTCACGCAGGAGCAGATCCTCGCCCATTGCCGCGAATACCTGACGGGTTACAAAGTGCCGCGGTATGTGGAGTTCCGCACCGCCGAGCTGCCCAAGACCACCGTCGGCAAAGTGCTGCGCCGGGCCTTGCGCTGACTTGAATGTGTCGACGATCCAAATGTGGGAGCGGGTTTACACAACAAGCTAGGTTGGATGAACACGGTCAATGTGGGAGCGGGCTTGCCCGCGAATGCAGTGTGTCGGATTGCACATGCGGCATTGACTCACCGCCTTCGCGAGCAAGCCCGCTCCCACAGCGATTGGGTTTACACAGCAAGCTACGTTGGATGAACACGGTCAATGTGGGAGCGGGCTTGCCCGCGAATGCAGTGTGTCGGATTGCACATGTGGCACTGACCCACCGCCATCGCGGGCAAGCCCGGCTCCCACAGCGATTGGGTTTACACAGCAAGCTACGTTGGATGAACACGGTCAATGTGGGAGCGGGCTTGCCCGCGAATGCAGTGTGTCGGATTGCACATGTGGCACTGATCCACCGCCATCGCGGGCAAGCCCGGCTCCCACAGAGATTGGGTTTACACAGCAAGCTAGGTTGGATGAACACAGTCAATGTGGGAGCGGGCTTGCCCGCGAATGCAGTGTGTCAGTTTGCATATTCGGCACTGACCCAACGCCATCGCGGGCAAGCCCGCTCCCACCTTTTAAAGTGCAGTGCACCATGTAGCGGGTGTACTCGGTCACATGTGGGAGCTGGCTTGCCTGCGAAGGCATCCACTGGGTACACCTGATGTACCGAGGGGGCTGCATCGCAGGCAAGCCAGCTCCCACTTTGGGTCTGTGCAAGTCTCAGGAATCAGTGTTTCCAGGCAGCCGGGTTCACCAGGTTTTTCGGGCGGTCGCCGGCCAGCGCCGCCAGCAGGTTGTCCACCGCACATTTAGCCATCGCTTCGCGTGTTTCATGGGTCGCCGAGCCGATGTGCGGCGTGGCCACCACATTGTTCAAGCGCAACAGGGGCGAGTCGTGGTTCAACGGCTCACGCTCGAACACATCCAAACCCGCTGCCCGAATCGTGCGTTGCTGCAGCGCCTGAACCAGCGCCGCCTCGTCCACCACTTTGCCGCGCGAGATGTTGATAAAGATCGTCTCCGGGCCCATCAGTGCAAACTCTTCAGCGCCGATCAGCTTCTCGGTTTCGGCAGTCAGCGGCAAGGTCAGGCAAACAAAGTCGGCTTCCTTGAGCAAATCCACCAGGCTGCGGTACTGCGCGCCGAAGCGTTCTTCCACCAACGGCTTGGGCGAGTGGCTGTGGTAGATCACCGGCATGCCAAAACCAAAATGCCCGCGTTGGGCCAAGGCTTCGCCGATGCGGCCCATGCCGATGATGCCGAGGGTTTTGCCATGCACGTCGGTGCCGAAATGGGACGGGCCGATGTTCTTGCTCCATTGGCCAGCCCGCACCATGTCGGCCAGCTCCACCACCCGGCGCGCGGTGGTCAGGATCAGCGCAAAACCGGTATCGGCAGTGGTTTCGGTGAGCACGTCCGGCGTATTGCTGAGCAGGATGCCGCGTTGGGTCAGGTAGTCGATGTCGTAGTTGTCGACACCCACCGAGACACTGGCCACCGCTTCAAGGCGTGGCGCCAGGTCGAGCAGCTTGGCGTCCAGGCGCAGGCTGGCACCCAGCAGGCCCTGGGCGCGGGGCAAGGCCTCGCGCAGCTTGGCCAGGCCGGGTTCGTCGAGGGCTTCGATCAGCGTGACGTCGGCCTGTTCATGCAGGCGGGCCATCAAGGGCGCAGAGAGTTTCTTGTATAAAACGACAGACTTTTTCATCGGGTTTTCACCTTCAATCCAAGGGTCGGCATCGGCGCGCGTTCACGGTCGCTGGCGCCGGGCTTGAGGAAAATCGTCAGCACCACCGACAGCATCAGCGCACCGCTCATCAGCAGGTACGAAGCGCCAGGCGAACCGGTGGTGCTGTTGAGGTAACCCACCAGGTACGAACCGCCGAACGAGCCCAGCGCGCCCATGCTGTTGATCAGCGCCATGGCGCCGCCGGCGACGTTGGCCGGCAGGATCTCCGGCACGATGGCAAAGAACGGCCCGTAGGGCGCATACATGCAGGCGCCGGCGATGACCAGCAGGCTGTAGGACCACCAGAAGTGTTCGGCGCCCAACGCGTAGGAGGCGTAGAACGCAATGGAGGCAATCAGCAGCGGTGGCCACACAAAGCGTTTACGTTTTTGCAGTTTGTCCGAGCCCCAGGACACCGCGAGCATGCCGATCACCGCCGCCAGGTAAGGCAACGCCGACAGCCAGCCGGCTTCGACCATGTCCATTTGCAGGCCGGCCTTGAGGATCGACGGCAGCCACAGCACAAAGCCGTAAACGCCGATGCTCCAGCAGAAAAACTGCAGCGCCAGGATGATCACCTTGGGCGAGCGGAAGGCCTCGGCGTAGTTCTTCACCGCCTTGATCCCGACTTGCTCGGCGGCCAGCGCGCTTTCCAGGTCTTTTTTGTGCTGCTCACTCAGCCACTTGGCGTCGGCGGGTTTTTCATCCGCCAGCTTCCACCAGATAAACGCCCAGATCACCGCCGGTATGCCTTCGATGATAAACATCCAGCGCCAGCTGAAGTGCTGCACCAGATAGCCCGACACCACTGACATCCACAGCATGGTCACCGGGTTGCCGAGGATCAGGAAGGTATTGGCGCGCGAGCGTTCGGCCCGCGTGAACCAGTGGCACAGGTACACCAGCATCGCCGGCATCACGGCGGCTTCGACCACCCCGAGCATGAAGCGAATGGCGATCAGCATGTAGGCGTTGGACACCACGCCGGTCAGGGTGGCAAGGCCGCCCCAGAGGATCAGGCTGACAAAAATCAGCTTTTTAACGCTGCGTTTCTGCGCGTAGATCGCCCCCGGCACCTGGAAGAAAAAGTAGCCGAGGAAGAACAGCGCGCCCAGCAGCGAGGACATGCCGGGGGTGATCATCAGGTCTTCGGCCATCCCGGAGGCGGCGGCGAAGCCGTAGTTGGCGCGGTCCAGGTACGCCAGGCTGTAGGTGATAAACACGATAGGCATGATGTACCACCAGCGGCGGGTGGCGAGTTTCAAGGTATCCATGGAGTTGCTCCTGAGCTTGTTGTAGTTGTGGCAACAGGGTGTAAGTCATGCAACGGATCGAGTGGGTAACTCCGCACGGGTGGGCAAACCTTCCATGTCGCCGCGGCTCTGCACGGCGCGGCTGCCGATCCAGTTGCCGCGCTGTACCGCTTCGGGGAAGCTGAGGTTTTCCAGCAGGGCGCTGATCATGCCGACGGCAAAACCATCGCCGGCGCCGACGGTGTCGACGACTTTTTCCACCGGCACGGCGGCAACGAAGCCCTGGTCCATCTGGGTGCGGTAATAGGCGCCGTCCGGCCCGAGCTTGATGGCCACGGCCTCGGCGCCCTGGTCGAGGTAGAACGCGGCGATGTCGGCCGGGTCTTCAAAGCCTGTGAGCAAGCGACCTTCGCTCAAACCCGGCAAGACCCAATCCGCCATGGCGGCAAGGGCGTTGATTTCGGCGATCATCTGCGCCTGGCTGGCCCATAACGATGGGCGCAGGTTGGGGTCGAACGACACGCTGTGCCCGGCTTTGCGCATCTGTGTCATCAGCTCGCGGGACAGCTCACGGGTGGCCTCGGACAACGCCGGCGGAATGCCGGTGGCGTGCAGGTGACGCGCCTGCAGCAGCGTGGGGCTGATGGCGGCGATGGACAGGTGGCTGGCCGCCGAGCCTTTGCGGAAGTATTCCACCTGAGGGTCTGCGCCGGCCTCTTCGCGGGACTTGAACTGAAAGCCGGTGGGGTGCAGGGGATCGACCGCCACATGCCGACAATCCAGGCCTTCCTTTTTCAGCGTGTCGACCACAAAACGCCCGAGGGAATCATTCCCCACCCGGCTCAGCCAGGCCACATTGAACCCCAGGCGCGACAGGCCAATGGCGACATTGCTGTCGGCGCCGGCAATGCGTTTGTGGAACTGAGCCACCTGGGCCAGATCGCCGGTCTGCTCGGCGACAAACATCGCCATGGTTTCACCAAACGACAGGATATCGATCTCAGACATGGGCATTCTCCGCACGCGGTTGGCCAAGGACGGCGAGGGCGGCGACCTGTTGCGCGGTGACCTCGATCAGGTCATCACCCTGCAACGGGAATTCCACGGCCCGGGTAATACCTTGAGTCATATGCTTGAGCAGTTGTTCCCACAGATGCAGGTCGGTGGCGCCGGGCGGCAGGGCCACCAGCTTGCCATCCTGGCGCCGGGCCACGGCCTTGCAGTGCAGGTAATCCACGTGCCGACCGAGCAAACGTGCCGCGGTGAGGGCGGACTGGTCCTGCCATTGCCAGTTGCCGATGTCGAACGTCATCTTGACGGGCAGGCCCAGGCGCTCGACCTCGGTGAAGAACCGCTGCATCGGCTCGATCCGTCCGCCGTGCAGGGTCTGGTCGTTTTCCACCAGCAGTTGCACCGGGTGCCGGTTGAGCAGGGCGTGCAGGCTTTGCAGGTCGTTGGTGTCGGTGAAGTAGCCGAGGGAGACTTTCAGCCAGCGCGCGCCGAATGCCTGAGCGCGGTCGAGGGTGTCATTCAGCTCGGCGTTGGGCTGGGCGCGGCCGGCGACCCACAGTTCCAGCGGCGAGGAGTACACCGATTCCAGGCCATGCGCGGCCGCAGCCTGGGCCAGTGTGGTCGGGTGTTCGGTGGTCAGCAGTTCTTCACGCCATTCGATGCGTTGGGCGCCGGCAGCGCTCAGCACGTCGACAAAACTCAGTTGGCCCTGTTGGCGAACAAGCTCGGCGCCGTAGCTGGAAAGGCTGATGGAGACGGGGTATTTGTGCATTGTTGTTTACCTCTGAAACCGGTTTCATTTTTATACGCAAAACAAATGTGGGAGCGGGCTTGCCGGCGATGGCGGTGTGTCAGGCGACTACGGCTTCGCCTGGTAAACCGTCATCGCAGGCAAGCCAGCTCCCACAAGCGATTGTGTGGAACCACGGATGATTAATTCCGGCAAAAAATCCAGGGTGCGCGTCGGCGCATCATCGCCGCGCAGGCGTTTGAGCAGGCAGTCGAAGGCACTGGCGCCGATCGCTTCAGTAGGCTGGGCGAGGGCGGTAATGCCATTGCCCACCAGCGGGTACCAGTCCAGATCATCCAAGGCGATCAAGCCGACATCCTCAAACAGCCGGCAGCCTGAAGCCTTGAGCGCACGGGTACAGGCCAGCGCGGCAATACCGTTGGCGCAGAACAGCGCTTTCGGGCCGGGCGTGGCAAGGAAGGCTTGCAAGCGGCTTTGCAGCGCGTCGTCCAGTTCCAGCACCGCGCCGGTCAGCCCTGGGCGGCTGGCGATCTCGGCCTTGAAACTGGCCTGGCGCTCCAGGCGTGAGCTGGTGCCATCGGCGGCTTCGCTGACCAGCAACACGTCGCGATAACCCTGCTGTTGCAAATGTTCGACGGCGATGCGCACCGCTGCGGCGTTGTCCAGCCCCACCAGGTCGCTGTGCAATGGCTCGACCTTGCGGTCCACCAGCACCAGCGGCATTTCCTGCTGCAGTTGCAGCAGTTGGTCAAGGTGATGGCCGAGGGTGTTCACGATCAGCCCTTCGATGTTGTACGAGCGCAGGGCTGCCAAATGCTGGCGCTCCTGCTCGTCATCGCGGTCGGTGTTGCACACCACCAGGCTGTAGCCGTGCTTGCGGCAGGCGGTTTCGACGCCATGCATCACGGCAATGGAATAGGGGTTGCGGATATCGGCCACCAGCATGCCGATCAAGCGTGTGCGCCCCCGTTTCAAACCACGGGCCATCTGGTTGGGGCGGTAGCCAAGTTCGCTGATGGCCTGTTCGATACGCTGCGCAATGGCGTCGGAGAGCAGGGCGCGGTCATCACCGATAAAGCGCGACACGCTGGCTTTGGACACACCGGCGCGCTCGGCAACGTCAAGCATGGTCACGCGGCTGCGCTGGGCGGCGGAAAATGGAGTCACGATTACGGGCCTTTCTTATTGGAGTTAGCCGTTTCACCGCCTGAGACAGGTTCTGAAACCGGTTTCATAAAATGCTAGGCGACGACTTTCGTCAAGGAATATTTAGAAATAGGCGCGTGCACAACGCTGAAAAAAACGACGAGTGGATGGGCCTACCTGTTAGTTCTGACAGTATCCGTGCGCAGGCTTTAGGCGTTTAATTTTTCCATGGCAGGCGCGAAGACCTTGCTCTCGTGACTCGCCGTGCTGAAACTTTTCCTGAGGCCGGAACATGTCAACTATCCGAAAGCCCTACACGCGTTCCCGGCCTTTAACCAAAATGGCTGTCATTGGGGACGGCTTGGATCCCGTTACGGTCCCAGGTGTTGTGACCACCGACGGCAGAGGGGTTGTGCCGCTGCAACTGCTGCTCAGCCCGTTGAAGGTGCAGATCCCCGCCTGGGAGCCGATGCCAACGCCTGCTGTCCCGGGTGACCCGGCAGATCCGGTGCATACGTGTGAACTTTGGTGGGAGAGCGATGATGGCATCAGGCTTCTCGACCGGTTCCTGATCGGGCCGCCACCACCGGATATTCCGGCGTTTTTTGAGCGTGAAATCAGCATGCTCAACCTGCGCAGCCGCACTCGAATTGCACGCCTTTACTACACCGTCCGCAACGTCGGCGGGCAGAGCACCAGTTTGCCAGTGACGATCACGATCGACCTGGAACCGCCAAAATTGATCGCCCCGACGGACATGGCACGCTTTGTCGTGCCGCCAGAGCCGGCGATCAACGCCCAGTATTTGACCGACAATCAGCCCACGGCTTTTTACATTCCGGTCTACAACATCGGGGCGCCCAATGACCGTATTGAATTCTTTTTATCCAATTCGCCCGCGCCGCCGTTGAAGCTGGCGGACGGTGGCTCGCTGGTAAATTTCAGCACCACGCCACCCACGGCAACCTTGAATTCAGATGCGTTTCGCGACCTGAACAATGGCCCTGGGTACCTGTTTTATCGAATTTATGACGAGGCCGGCAATTTCAGCACGTTGAGCAGCGGGCTGCCTTTTGTACTGTCCCTTGGGCTGCCCGCGCCGAGCATTCGTCCTCCGATCTACAACGATGAGTTGATCAAGCGCAATGACGCTCGCGTGGATGAAGGCGGCGGGGTGTTCGTGCGCATAGACAGCTACCCGGGCTGGTCCGCCGCGGCCAGGCATGAAGTGATTGTGTATTGGGATGACCGGCCAACCACGCGCCGCCTGGTGACGCAATTGCCGTTCGACGTGGACATCCCCTGGACGGTACTCAGGGGGGCCGAGTCCGGTTCTGGCGGCACAGACCGTAGCGGTGCGCTACGAAATCTACGGGCTCAACCCTTTGCCGACGTCGTCCAAGTCGCTTTCCGTCAATGTGAACCTGACGATCGCCGGCCAGGATCACGCCAATGCACCGGCATTGCTGAACCCGACGTTGGCGCCGGTGGAAATTGTGGGCCGCACAGGCACCAACACACTGGTTGATGCGGACCGAGGTTACC
The DNA here is from genome assembly GCF_044875395.1 of Pseudomonas sp. HT11. Classification (NCBI taxonomy): domain Bacteria; kingdom Pseudomonadati; phylum Pseudomonadota; class Gammaproteobacteria; order Pseudomonadales; family Pseudomonadaceae; genus Pseudomonas; species Pseudomonas sp. HT11. Next base: position 2,785,057 of record NZ_CP173217.1, read on the forward strand.
CCGTGCGCGTGCGAGTGCGGCTGTTTGATACGCCCCGTGTGGGCGACTCGCTGAGCCTTTACTGGAACGGGGTGGGCCCGGTGGCCACCTATGCTGTGAGCGCCGCTGATAGTGCCGGTAGCTGGGTGTTTTTCAGCGACGTGCCGTGGTCCGTGATCAGTGGCGGCACTGGCGCGGTGTACGCGGTGCATTACACCACCACGAACGGCTTTAACGAGCAACGCTCCCCCGTTACCAATGTGAATACCCAGCTTGTCCCACTGCCTGCACCGGTTATACAGCACACGCTGACCAATGGTTACTTGACCTGCAGTTCGCAAACCAACCCGGTTAACGGTGTGCCCTGGTCAATGTTGAAAGATGGCGTGCGATGGTTAATAACGCCCAACCCCGCGTTACGGGTGGGCGACATGGTCAAGTTTGTGTGGCAAGGCTTCAATGAGAATAACTGGAGCACATTAAATACAAGCGTTGTCGTCACTCGGTCACTGTTATGGGAGCCCGCACATACAGTGGCCGGTGCAGTTATTGTTCTGGATTCGTTTGATATGACGCTGCTGCCGGTGCGCAAGTACGGATCGGCGACCGGCAGTTATGAAGTATGGCGTGAGGGTGTGAAAGTTGGCGAGTCACTCCCGGGACGAGTCAGAGTTGATTTGACCTACGGTACAGGTCGGTATTGTTCTGCGAATGGAATCGTGTCGGGTTGAATCATCGGTGTGTGTCATGTGTGCATTAGGTATTTGGCTTTTTACGGTAAGGCTTCGTGGTGGATAAACAAAGTTTATTCACTTGGCGAAGCGCATTTTGGTCTTAGCGGTTTAACTGTCCGGAGCAAGATAATGGAACTTACAAACAGACAAATCATAGATGCTTTTGTACCTAGGGCGCCCTCCGATTACACGCCCGAAAGATTTCAACTTGGCGTGTTTGCTGACCAAGTGATTGGATACACGGGGTTGCTGACGCGTGCGGCTTCAAAAGGACAGTCCACCAATTTGAATATTCCCCTGTGGGACGGCGCAAGTACCGACCCTGCGGCGATGGATGTATTAACTGTCGAGATTGCTCCGTACCTGGATCTGAGTGGTTTGGATGTAGAGGCCGAAGATGCCTATTTCGGCTCCAGCAGCACCCGGTTTCAACGCCGATTGACAAGTCAACCCGATCCAGTGCCGGTGGCAATACCGCAAGCCTATCGTCCCCCTGGTGTGTATTTGGTCAGGTACCGGGTGCTCATCGCCGACTCGGGCGTCGATAACTTTTCAGTCCCGCAGCTGCTGGTCGTCGACGAGACGTCTCCCTACGACCGCCCCCGCGTCAATCCGCCGGAACCCTCGCTGCCGGTGGGCTTGGTCGGGCCTCTGGACCTTGCCTATATTCAGAGTCAGCCAAACCAGACGGCGCTGTTTCCGATTCCCTATGATGCGCAAAACGGGTTATCCGATGGCGATTACGTCGAAATGTTTTTCGGCTCTTCGGATAAGCCCTACGCGTTTGCGCCGCCTAACCCGGAAACAAAATTCCGGATTGATCCGGCTGTGCCCCTGACGCTTCCGTTGCCGGCAAGTGTTGTCGCGGCTGAACGCAGGGGCAATTTCAGTATGCGCTACCGCCTGTTTGACGTGGCCGGCAACCCCTCCGAGCTCTCGTACAGCCTGGATCTGGCAGACCTCGCACAGGCGCCATTGCCCACCGAGTTTTCTGCGCCAACGGTTGAACTGGCAGTGCCCGGCGACGGCCTGATTGACCGTGCTGATGTGGTGTCGGGAGGCGGCGTGCGAGTGCTGGTTCCCAGCTACACGAATGCGCTGCGCCCTACAGATGAAATCGTCGTCACGCTGAGCTCAGCGTTCGCCTCAATTCCGGTCACGGTGGCGCTGGGCACTACTGCATTCCCGGTGCCGGCTCTGTTCACTGCGGCCAATGTGGATACGCTGTACGGGCCTCAAACCCCCGGCAAGAACCGGGTGCCTGTGACGGCTTCGTACGTCGTGCGTCGCGGCGCAACCACCTATCCGACGCCGCCTTTGGAAACACCGTTCGATCTTGACCTGTCTATCGTTGGGCCTGTGGGGCCGGTGATCGTGGGGCCTGGGAACTTGAATCCCAACCTGTCGCCAGTGGTGGTCCAGGCGATGCGCGCCGGGGGCACATTCGGGCCTGATAACCATCTGGAGGCTGATGACGTAAATCTGGCAGCAAGGGCTCGGATCCCATTGTGGACGACGCCCGCATTGCCCGCCGACTCACTGCCGTTCACAGTGACCTTGAATTATGGTGGCCGTCTGCAAGCGCAGAATGTCGTGACCCTGCCTGCCAGTGGGTTCGTGGATTTCACCATTCCCTTCAGTGACATCAGAAACTTGGGCGGCCCTACGCAGTTGGCGTCTTACACCATCACGTCGGCGGCCAGTGCAAACCCGAGTGTGTCGGTCAATACAACGGTGATCGTCGACTCTGTCATTTTGCGAATGGAAGCGCCGAGAGTCCTTAATAATACCGGTACGCTGAACTGCGACACGCTGAGGCCGATTAACAGTGGCAGACTGGTCATTCATATTCCAGGCTCGGATTATTTGAGCGCGGGGCAACTTATAAACGTGACGTTCGTCGGGTTCCAGAATAATACCCAGACACCACCGTCCGTGGTCACCGAGTCTCGAACTTTTACAGTGCCCGACGCCTCGGCTGCCAGTATTGGATGGGACCTTACATTTGACGTAAGTTCTACGGTCTTGTTTAACCCGATCAACGCCAACCGCTCGTTGTTGACCCAAGGTTCGGCAACAGTAACCTTTGATACTCAATATCTGGGGCAAACAGTGCCTTCGCTTCCCGCCAATTATCGTGTGCGGGGTTTCCGTCCTGGCACGGGAAGTTCCAACTATTGCGCCGGCGGCGTGGTGCCCGCTTAGTTTTAAATACAGGGGTAGTTACCAAAGAGGGGCGGCATCCTCTTTGGTACTCCCAACTTTGTATTGATTCCTTTAAAGGCGCAGAGGGCGCCATAGCCCCACAGCAGCTGTTGATTTTTATCAGATTGATTGGGAGAAATCCTACAGATTTTAAGCGAGTGCTCGTCAATCATGGCGCCGCTTAATGGGCTGGGTCCCACCAGATTTGGAACCCGCCCTATTGTTTCGTGCAGGAACTAGAGGTTCATTATATGTCGGCAGTATTTAACTTCAAACCAACACCCTTGAGCCTTGCGTTGTCAGCCCCGGCCGTCACGTTAATGTTCCTGGTGGCTCCCACTGCGCACGCGCAAACCCAAGTCATTTTGCCCAATACGTCGATATCGGCCGCTACGCCGCTTGATAACTATGTGCTGTCTGGCGGATCAAGCTTGATTGCGCACGGTGCGACGACCCGGCAGATTCAAATGGTTAACGCCGGTTTGACGCTGGAGCCGGGCAGCAAAACGTTAGATATCGAAGCCCGACTGCAATCGAAAGTGGTCGTTGATAACTCCCAGGTGACGGCGCGCCCCACGATCACCCAGGCCATTTCGGTCGCGGGTAACAGCAGTGCATTAATCACCAATAACAGTACGGTCACCAATGCCACGGGTTGGGGGGTGAGTGTCACCCGAACGACAGGCGGCACGGATGGTTCGTCCCTCACGGTAAAAGACAGCAGTGTTATCGGTGCAACTCGCGGTATTTCCGCCGCCGGCTACGGCACGGTGAACCTGGACAATGCCCGCGTCGACGCTACGGCTGCGACAGGTATAGGTTTGGTACTGCTTAATGCCGATGCTGTGGCGCGCAATAACAGCCTCATTACTGGCGGGGTGAACGGCGTCAATATGCGCATGGAGGGGGATCTGACGCGGACCAACTCCTTGATCCTGGATAATTCCGTGGTCCAGGGCAAAAGCGGCTCAGCCATCCTGGTCAATCCGCCGCTCACCAACAGCACCAAGGCTGATATCCAGGTTCTCAACGGTTCGAACCTGCTCAGCGGTAATGGTGTGCTGCTTCAAGTGGACAATAACTCCAGCGCCAACCTGTTCGTCGACAACAGCCAGTTGACCGGCGACGTGGTCATTGGCGCGGGCAGCACGGGCATGGTGCAACTCAACAACAATGCCTCGCTCACCGGCCAGTTGCGCAATGTCGAGCAACTCGACGTCAACAGCAATGCCCAGTGGGTGCTGGTGGGTGACAGCCAGGTCAACACCCTGAAAATGGGCGGCGGCAACGTAGTTTTTGGCGCCCCGGGCCAATTCTTTCAACTGAACACCAATAACCTGACAGGTAACGGCACGTTCAAAATGCACACCAACTTCAACACCGGCGAGACCGACCTGTTGAATGTCAATGGCAACGCCGAAGGCAATCACCAACTGTTGATTGGCGCCAGTGGCTCGGAGTTGGCCACCGGTGAGGCCATCAAAGTGGTACACACCGAAAGCGGCGGCGCCCGGTTCGGGCTGGTGGGCGATACCGTCGATGTCGGCGCTTTCGAATATGGGCTCAAGCAGGAAGGCACCGACTGGTACCTGGACACCGAGAAAAAGGGCACCAGTACCAGCGCCAAAGCCGTGCTGGCATTGGCCAACGCTGCACCTGCGGTACTGGTGGGTGAGTCGAGCATTTTGCGCACCCGCATGGGCGAAGTTCGCTTTGGCCAGGGCAAGAGCCAGGGCCTGTGGATGCGCGGCTACGGCAACAAGATTGACGTGGCGGCCAACAGCAACGGCGTGGGCTACTCACAGAACCAGACCGGCCTGACCATCGGTGCCGATACGGCGCTGGATGCGGGTGATGGCCAGTGGACGCTGGGTGTCATGGGCGGTTACAGCAACTCAACCCTGGGCCTGAGCCGTGGCAGCAGCGGTATGGTCAACAGCTACTACCTGGGTACCTATGCAACCTGGCTGGATGAAGAAAGCGGCGTGTACGTCGACCTGGTGGGCAAGGTCAACAAACTCAAAGGCCAAAGCCAGGTCAACATGAGCGACGGCCAACGTGCCAAAGGCAAATACACGCAAGACGCGGTGAGCGCATCTGCCGAGGTGGGCAGAAACATCAAGCTTGATGATGAGGGCCTGTATGTTGAACCGTTTGCCCAGTTGTCCATCGCCGCCATTGGCGGCGCCAACTACACCATGGACAACGGCCTGAAGGCAAAGAGCGATCGTGCCACGTCAGCCATCGGCAAAGTGGGGGTTACCCTGGGCAAAAATGTCCAGCTGGACAGCGGCAGTATTCTGCAGCCGTACTTGCGGACGGCGGCGGCGCGTGATTTCAGCCCGGACAACCGGGTGTACATCAACGATCAGAGGTTTAATAACAACCTCTCAGGCGCGAGCGTCGAGGTCGCGGGCGGTATGGCTGTTTCGTTGTCGAAAAACCTTAGCCTGCATGCCGAAGTCAGTCACAGCAAAGGCAAGGCGTACGACATGCCTTGGGGCGCAACTGCAGGGTTGCAGTACGCTTTCTAAAGTACGTGTGCACGTGAATAGGGGAAGCCTTGGCTTCCCTTTTTTTCGCCCGTCTGATCAGCGCGCTGGGCCTAACTGAACAAGCCTGCGGCAATGTTGATCGAAAAACCCAGAATCGCTGTATTGAACAAAAAACCGATCAACGACTGGCCCAGCACCACTTTGCGCAGACCGCGCGTGGCCACGCCCACATCGGCTGTTTGCACCGCCACGCCGATGGTGAACGAGAAGTACAGGAAGTCCCAATAGTTGGGGTTGCGCAAGCCTTCGGCAAACCGCAATGCCGGCTCCTCGCCCTCCCAGGTGTAGAAAAGGCGCGCGTAGTGCACGCTGAAAATCACCCCGGTCAACAACCATGAGCCGACCACGGTCATGCCAGTAAAGCCGTAATGCAGCAGGCGCGCTGTGCTGTCGAGGTCTTTGCTGCCCACCAGGTTCACCGTGATGGTCGCAAGGCTGGCAATTGCCGCGATGCACACCATGAACAGCACCAGCCCGGCGTTTTCGTCTTCAATCTCGGAGATGCGTTTTACGTCGTCGGCGCGAGCACGGGTCGCCAGCCATAGCATCAGCAGCAGGTAGGTCCAGACGCCGGCGTTCCAGCCGATGAGGATTTTGCTGATCAGCGTATCGGCAGGCGCCAGAATGCCCACGGCAAGGCCGAGTACGGCGGCGGATGAAAGGCGAGGGTGGGTGCGGGCGAGGAAGGCCATAGGTGCTCACAACAAGAGAGGTTGTGAGCACCATAGCGCATTTTCGGACGGGTTATGGACGCTTGCGCACCCACTTCATGACGACCACAAAGAACACCGGCACAAACACCACTGCCAGTGTTGCGGTGATCATCCCGCCGATCACCCCGGTGCCAATGGCCTGCTGGCTGGCAGAGCTGGCGCCGGTGGCAATCGCCAGGGGCACCACGCCGAGGATAAACGCCAGCGACGTCATGATGATCGGCCGCAAGCGCAGGCGCGCCGCTTTCAAGGTGGCGTCGATCAGGTCCTCGCCTTGCTCATACAAGTCCTTGGCGAATTCGATGATCAGGATCGCGTTCTTCGCCGACAAGCCGATGATGGTGATCAAGCCGACCTTGAAAAACACGTCGTTCGGCATGCCGCGCAAACTCACCGCCAATACCGCGCCGAGCACGCCCAGCGGCACCACCAGCAACACCGAGGTCGGGATCGACCAACTTTCATACAGCGCCGCCAGGCACAGGAACACGATCAGCAGCGACAGGCCCAACAGCAACGGCGCCTGGGAGCCGGACAAACGCTCCTGCAGCGACAAGCCGGTCCATTCCTGGCCCAGCCCTGCGGGCAGTTGGCTGACCAGGCGCTGGATTTCTTCCATGGCTTCACCCGTGCTGTGCCCTGGCGCCGCTTCGCCGCTGATGGCGATGGCGGGGTAGCCGTTGTAGCGGGTCAGCTGCGCCGGGCCCTGGGTCCATTTGGCTTCGACAAATGCCGATAACGGCACCATCTTGCCGGCGTTGTTACGCACATTGATCTTCAACAAATCCGCCACCTGGCTGCGCTGATCGCCTTCGGCCTGCACCACCACCCGTTGCATACGGCCCTGGTTGGGGAAGTCGTTGATGTAGGCCGAGCCGATGGCTGAAGACAACACATTACCGACGTCAGCAAAGGAAACCCCCAGTGCATTGGCCTGCTTGCGGTCCACTTCCAATTGCACTTGCGGCGCCTCGGCCAGGGCGCTTTCACGCACATTGGCCAGGATTGGGTTTTTCTCGGCGGCCGCCAGCAGCTCAGTACGCGCCGCCATCAGGGCGGCATGGCCGACACCGCCACGGTCCTGCAACCGGAACTCGAAACCACTGGAGGTGCCCAGGCCATCTACCGGCGGCGGCAGGATCGCATAGGCAATCGCATCCTTGAGCTCGCTGAACGCGGCGTTGGCGCGGTCGGCAATTGCCGCCGCCGAATCGTCGCTGCTGCGTTTGGACCAGTCCTTGAGCGTGGTGAACGCCAGCGCCGCGTTCTGCCCGGAGCCAGAGAAACTGAAGCCCATGATCATGGTGGTATCGCCCACCCCAGGCTCCTGGGCGTTATGCGCCTCGATCTGCTCGGCCACCTGCACCGTGCGGTTCTTGCTCGCACCCGGTGGCAGCTGGATGTCGGTGATGGTGTAACCCTGGTCTTCCACCGGCAGGAACGAGGAGGGCAGGCGGCTGAACATCCAGCCCAGGCCCACCAGCAGCACCAGATAGATCAGCAGGTAACGGCCGCTGCGTTTGAGGGCGTAGGCCACCCAGCCTTCATAACGGTCGGTCAGGTGTTCAAAACGCGTATTGAACCAACCGAAAAAACCGCGCTTGGCGTGGTGTTCGCCCTTGGCAATCGGCTTGAGCAACGTGGCGCACAGGGCCGGGGTCAGGGTCAAAGCCAGGAACGCCGAGAACAGAATCGAGGTGGCCATCGACAGCGAAAACTGCTGGTAAATCACGCCCACCGAGCCCGGCATAAAGGCCATCGGCAGGAACACCGCGACCAGCACCAAGGTGATGCCGACGATGGCCCCGGTGATCTGGCCCATGGCTTTGCGCGTGGCCTCCTTGGGCGACAGACCCTCGGTGGCCATGATGCGCTCGACGTTTTCGACCACCACAATCGCATCGTCCACCAGAATGCCGATGGCCAACACCATGCCGAACATGGTCAGCACGTTGATCGAAAACCCCAGCAACAGCATGGTGGCGAACGTGCCCATCAGCGCAATCGGCACCACCAGCGTCGGGATCAGCGTGTAGCGCACGTTTTGCAGGAACAGGAACATCACCGCAAACACCAGCGCCATGGCCTCCAGTAAGGTGTAAACCACCTTGGTGATCGAGACTTTGACGAAGGGCGAGGTGTCGTACGGGATCTTGTACTCCACATTGGCCGGGAAGTAGCGCGACAGCTCGTCCATCTTCGCCCGCACCAGCGTTGCGGTGCTCAGCGCGTTGGCACCTGGCGACAGCTGCACACTGACGGCGGTGGACGGCTTGCCGTTCAGGCGCGTGGAAAACTGATATTCCTGGCTGCCGATTTCCACCCGCGCCACATCGCCGATGCGCACGGTGGAGCCGTCCGGGTTGGCCTTGAGCACGATGTCGGCGAACTCCGCCGGCGTCGACAGCTGGCCTTTGACCAGAATGGCGGCGGTGATTTCCTGGGTGCTGGTGCCCGGCAAATCACCGATGCTGCCCGCCGAGACCTGCGCATTCTGTGCGCTGATCGCGGCGTTGACGTCGGCGGGCGTAAGGTTGAAGCCAATCAGTTTCTGCGGGTCGATCCAGATACGCATCGCACGCTCGGCGCCATACAGCTGCGCCTTGCCCACGCCCTCGATGCGCTTGAGCTCGTTCATCACGTTGCGCGCCAGGTAATCGCTGAGCGCCACGTCATCGAGCTTGCCGTCGCTGGAGGTCAATGTCACCAGCAGCAGGAACCCGGCGGAGACTTTCTCCACCTGCAACCCTTGCTGGGTCACGGCTTGCGGCAAGCGCGGCTCTACCGCCTTCAGACGGTTTTGCACATCGACCTGGGCCATTTCCGGGTCGGTGCCCGGCTGGAACGTCGCGGTGATGGTCGCCGAGCCCAGGCTGCTTTGGGACTCGAAATACAGCAGGTGATCGGCGCCATTGAGCTCCTGCTCTATCAGGCTGACCACACTTTCGTCCAGGGTCTGGGCCGAGGCGCCCGGGTACACCGCGTAGATTTCCACCTTCGGCGGCGCGACGTTGGGGTACTGAGCCACCGGCAGCTGCGGGATCGCAAGCGCGCCGGCCAGCAAGATAAACAGGGCAACCACCCAGGCGAAGATCGGGCGGTCAATAAAGAACTGCGGCATTGTCAGGTATTCCTTTGCTTAGCGGACCGAGGCCTGGGCATTCGGCGCAGGGCTGTCGTCCACTTCGACTTTTTCACCGGGGCGTGCGTGTTGCAGGCCTTCGACGATGATGCGGTCACCGGGCTTGAGGCCGTTGCTGACGATCCAGCGATCCTCGATCACCGCGCCCAGCTCCACCGGTTGCTGGCTGACGACCTGTTCGGCGTCCAGCAAGAGCACCATCGGGATGCCGGCGCTGTCACGGGTAATGGCGCGTTGCGGCACGCTGATGCCTTGTTTGTCCACCGCCTGTTCCAGGCGCACGCGTACAAAGCTGCCGGGCAACAGGTCGAGGTCCGGGTTGGGGAATTCGCTGCGCAGGATGATCTGCCCGGTGCCGGGGTCGACGCTGATTTCGGCAAACAGCAATTTGCCTGGCAGCGGGTACAGGCTGCCGTCGTCCTCGATCAGCGTGGCCTTGGCCTGGTCCTGGCCGACCTGCTTCAAGCTGCCGGCACGGAAGGCACGGCGCAGGTCGTTCAACTCGCGGGTGGACTGGGTCAGGTCGGCGTGGATCGGGTCCAGTTGCTGGATGATCGCCAGCGGTGTGGCTTCGTTTTGCCCGACCAGCGCGCCCTCGGTGACCAACGCGCGGCCGATGCGCCCGGAGATCGGCGCGGTCACGGTGGCGTAGCCCAGGTTGAGTTTGGCGCGCTCGACAGCGGCTTTGTTGGCGGCGACTTCGGCATTGGTCTGGCGCACGGCGGCGCGGGCATTGTCGTAATCCTGGCCGCTGATCGCGTTGCCTTCGACCAACTGGCTGTAGCGCTGCTCCTGCAGACGCGCCTGGAACGCGTTGGCCTGCGCCTTGCTCAGGTTGGCCTGGGCGCTGTCCAGGTCGGCTTTGAACGGGGCCGGGTCGATGCGAAACAGCACGTCGCCCTGTTTCACGTCGTGACCTTCCTTGAACACGCGCTGCATGACCACACCGGCCACCCGCGCGCGCACCTCGGCAATACGCGGCGCGGCGATCCGCCCGCTCAGTTCACTGGTGATCGACAAGGGCTTGGCCTGCAGGGTCTCGATGCGCACTTTGGCCAGGGGCATTTGCGGCGCCTCGTCCGCCGACTGGCCACATGCGCTCAGGGTGAGCGCCAGGGCCAGCAGGCAAAACGGCGCAAACAGATTCTTCGACATGCTCATATCCCAATATTGACTGGCGCATCCTAAAGACACCTGCGCCGTGGTGCTGTGAAGCTGTGTAGCTCGTCTGTGAAGAAATGTAAGGTGCGACCCATAGTCGCCTGAGGGCGTATATCCTTGCACAATCCTGCAAACAGCAAAGATCACATGTGGGAGGGGGCTTGCCCCTAATGGCGGTGGATCAGCCAATAAATCTATCCACTGAACCACCGCTTTCGCGAGCAAGCCCGCTCCCACATTGGGTTTCTGTACACCTGATGAACTGCATTATTTGGAAACACCATGCCCAACATCCTCCTGGTGGAAGACGACGCCGCACTCTCCGAGCTGATTGCCAGCTACCTGGAGCGCAATGGCTACCATGTCAGCGTGCTCAGCCGTGGCGACCACGTACGTGAACGCGCGCGCCTCAACCCGCCGGACCTGGTGATCCTCGACCTGATGTTGCCCGGCCTCGATGGCCTGCAGGTGTGCCGCTTGCTGCGCGCAGACTCGGCGGGCTTGCCGATCCTGATGCTCACTGCGCGCGACGACAGTCACGACCAGGTGCTGGGCCTGGAAATGGGCGCCGACGACTATGTCACCAAACCCTGCGAGCCGCGCGTGCTGCTCGCCCGTGTGCGCACCTTGCTGCGCCGCAGCAGCCTGTCCGAACCCCAGGCGGCCAACGACCAGATCGTCATGGGCAACCTGTGCATCGACCTGTCGGAGCGCACCGTGAGCTGGCGCGAGCAGGCCGTGGAGCTCTCCAGCGGTGAATACAACCTGCTGGTGGTGCTGGCCCGGCACGCCGGTGAAGTGCTCAGCCGCGACCAGATCCTGCAGCGCCTGCGCGGTATCGAGTTCAACGGCACCGACCGCTCGGTGGACGTGGCCATCTCCAAGCTGCGCCGCAAGTTCGACGATCACGCGGGCGAGGCGCGCAAGATCAAGACCGTGTGGGGCAAGGGGTACCTGTTCAGCCGTTCCGAGTGGGAATGCTGATCCATGTTTCGTGTCCTGCTGCGCCTCTACCTAATCACCATCATCACCTTCAGTGCGGCGATCTTTTTGATTCCGCGGTTGGTAATCCAGCTGTTCGAACACCGTTACATGGACTACAACGTCGAGCAGACCCGTGGCCTGCAGACGCTCATCGTCAAACAATACCTGCGCGCGCCGGTTGAGCGCTGGTCCCAGGTGACCGAGCAGTTGGGCCGCGACTTCGCGCCGCTGAAAGTCAAACTGCTGTTACGCCAGGACGCCAGCTACACGCCCGCCGAAGAAAAACTGCTGGAGCAGGGCAAGCCGGTGATCCGCCTTGGCGAATGGGGCTGGATGGAAGAAATCAGTTCGCCGGTCAACCAGCAGTTTGCGGTCAAGCTGACGATTCCCCCCGACCCGATGGACATGAACCTGCTGTACTGGTCGATGAACGTGCTGATCGGTGCCGCGCTGCTGGCTTGCCTGCTGTTCTGGCTGCGTCCGCACTGGCGTGACCTGGAGCGCCTGAAAAGCACCGCCGCACAACTGGGCAAGGGCAACCTGGGCGAGCGCACGCAGATTCCACCCAGTTCCAACATTGGCAGCCTGGCGTCGGTGTTCGACACCATGGCCGACGATATCGAGCGCCTGCTCAATCAGCAGCGCGACCTGCTCAATGCGGTCTCCCATGAACTGCGCACGCCGCTGACCCGCCTGGATTTCGGCCTGGCGCTGGCGTTGTCCGAAGACTTGCCCCAAGCCAGTCGCGAGCGCCTGCAAAGCCTGGTGGCGCACATTCGTGAGCTGGACGAGCTGGTGCTGGAATTGCTGTCCTACAGCCGTCTGCAAAATCCGGCGCAACTGCCGGAGCGAGTGGACGTGGTGCTCGACGAGTTTGTCGACAGCGTGCTGGGCAGCGTCGATGACGAACTGGAAAACCCCGAGATTGTCATCGACGTGGCGCTTGATTGCGCGGTGGAGCGCTTCAGCCTCGACCCGCGCCTCACCGCCCGCGCACTGCAAAACTTGTTGCGCAATGCCACGCGCTACTGCGACAAGCGCATTCAGGTGGGCGTCAAGGTGTGTGCCAAGGGTTGTGAGATCTGGGTGGATGACGATGGCATCGGCATTCCGCTAGACCAGCGTGAGCGGATCTTCGAACCTTTCTATCGCCTGGACCGCAGCCGCGACCGCGCCACCGGAGGCTTCGGCCTCGGCCTGGCCATCAGCCGGCGTGCGATGGAGGCCCAGGGCGGCACGTTGACGGCCCAGGCGTCACCCTTGGGCGGGGCACGGTTCCGGCTGTGGTTGCCCAGCGTCGGCTGATCAGAGCACCTTGACGGCGCGGCCGATCGCCTGGATCGGCCCGGTGGGTTTGCCGGTCGGCGAGCCATTCGGGTCTTCCAGGGTCAGCTCGAACAGTTGGTTGGGCGCCAGTGGCGGCAGTTTGTCCAGCGGCACCGACAGCGTCTGCCCTGGCTTGACCAACCCCAGCGACACCGGGCCTTGCCAGCCATCCGCCTTGGTCCAGAACTGCAGCGCCTTGTCGGCAGGCACTTGCATCACACCCAATGGAATCAACTGGATCTGCTGAGTATTGCTGGCCTGGATCACCCAACCCGGAGCCTGGCTTTGCGGCGCCACCAATACCACCACAAAAGTGGGTTCAGCAGTGGGCGGGCGGGTCAGCAGCAGCGTCGCCAGTACCCACGTCGCCACCAGCCCCGCGCCGGCCAAACCGCGCCATAGCGCCAGCAGGTTCCACCACGGTGTGTGCAGGTCGGCGCGGGTGTCGGCGGGCGTGACGGTGCGCTCGATGCGCCGCCACAGCTGGGCAGAAGGGGGCACCGGTTCGGCCAATGCGGTCAGCGGCAAAAGGCGCTGCTCCCATGCGTCCACCGCCGCGCGCAACTCGGCATCCTCGGACAAGCGCTGCTCAACCTCGGCGCGTTGCGCGGCGGGCAGGGTGCCCAGCACGTATTCGCCTGCCAGTTCGTCCAGAGGGTTGCTCATGCCATGCACTCCCGCAGCGCAGCGAGGCTGCGTTTGATCCAGGCTTTGACGGTCCCCAGCGGGGTGTCCAGTTTCTGTGCGATTTGGCTGTGGGAATAGCCGTCGACATAGGCATGCAGGATGCACGCGCGACGGGCCGGGTCGAGCTGCTCCAGGCAGGCGTGGACCTGCCCCGAGCGCGAAGCGAATTCAAAGGTGTCGGTTGTGGCGATGTGCTCGTGCGCGTCGCCCAGGGGGGCTTCGCGGTAGTGATTGCGCACGGCATTGAGCGCCAGATGCCGGGTCACGCTGAACACCCAGCCGCGCGCCGAGCCACGGTTGCGGTCGAAACTGCCGGCGCCACGCCAGATCCTGATAAACGCGTCATGCACGATGTCTTCGGCCAGGGATTTGTCCCTGGCAATGCGAAAGGCCACGCCGAGCAAACGGCTGCTGTCCTGCTCATAGAGCTGGCGCAAGGCGCGTTGATCCCCACGGGCGCAGGCCAGTAGACAGGTTTCGTAATCAAAATCGGCGTCAGGCAAGGCCACGTGTTTCCACCATTGTCATAACAATCGCCACCGCACCGCAGGGTGCCGGCGCGCCGGCAAAAAAGGGCACGGGCGCAGCGTAAACCCAGGTGCCCTGTGTCATCGTTGACGACCCTCGCCGGCAAGCCGGCCCTTACAGGGGCAGCGTAGCTGAGTTTGTTCTCAGTTGGCCGCCCAGAAGATGTAGTCGGCCTGGTACTTCACCACTGCCTGCGTGCCTTTGTTGGCAGCGCTGCACTCGGTGCTCGGCGCCACGCCACCCTTGAGCGCCACGCGCTGGATATAACTCACACCGCTCATTGCGCCTTTGCCTTCGGCCGGGTTGGCCTTGACCAATTGGTACGGCAGGTTGCCCGCACCGGACGGCGCCACGGCCAACTGCGTGCCGGTGATTTTCGAACCGTCCTGGGCTTGCCATGTAGCCGGTGGGCCGAAATAGGTGCCCACTGGCTTGCCGCTGCGGTCGTTCAACACCGCCTTGGGGCCGACAAACGTCCACTCGGTCTGGCCGGGGGCGTTAGCTTTGTCGCGGCATTCGTAGGTGATTTCGCCGACGCCTGTGGTCTCCAGCGCCACCTTGTGCCCATCCGGCACCTTGATGCTGTCGGGCAGGCCGGTCTGGGCGAAAACCGTTGGCGCAGCGGCCAGCAGGGCGGTCAGGCAGAACAGTGCTTTAGCGTTCATCGGTGTTTCTCCATTGAGTAAAACAGCGGGGTCACTGTCAGCACTACCCAGGCCGCGCTCGATTGGATGCAGTGATTAGAAAATAAATGCACAAGGGCGCACACTGTGCCCCCGCTTTACCCGAGGAGAGATTGGCAATGACTGGTGTTCATACGTCTGCTCAACAGGGTTTCTCTGCCCAGGCCGTCACTTACGCCCAAGGCCGGCCCGACTATCCACGACAACTCACCGGCTGGCTCACTGATGCGCTGCACATCGATGCGCAATCGACGGTAATCGACCTGGGCGCCGGTACCGGCAAGTTCACCCGTTTGCTCAGCACCCTGGCGCCAACGCTGGTGGCGGTCGAACCGGTCGAAGCGATGGGCGCGCAGCTCAATAAACTGTTACCTGATGTGCGCCTGGTCAATGGCACGGCCGAATCCATTCCCCTGGAAACCGCCGTCGCCGATGCGGTGGTCTGTGCGCAGGCGTTCCATTGGTTTTCTACCGAAGCCGCGCTGGCAGAAATCCACCGCGTGCTCAAACCCGATGGGCGCCTGGGGTTGGTGTGGAATGTGCGCGATGAATCGGTGGATTGGGTCGCCGCCATCACCGACATCATCACCCCCTATGAAGGCGACACGCCGCGCTTTCATACAGGCCGCTGGCGCGAAGCCTTCACCGGCGAGTATTTTTCCGCGCCCGAAATGACCTGCTTTGCCTATCAGCATGTCGGCAGCCCTCAGGAGGTGATCATGGATCGCTTCCTGTCGGTGAGCTTTATCGCGGCGCTGCCCGCCGCCGAGAAAGCCCGCGTGACTGCGCAATTGCAGGCACTGATCGACACGCATCCTGCCTTGCGGGGGCGTGACACTGTGGCGTTTCCGTATCAGACGCAGGCCTATGTCTGTCAACGGCTGACACAAAAGGTATAAAGTCAGATCATATTGATATAAGTCGTTATAAGAAAAATCGCTATCCTGCGGCCAGAAATTTATAAGGCCGCGGGTAGTTGTATGGATGTGGGTAACTTTGGTTTTGTCATCGCCGGCCTGGTGGTTGGTTTTATCGTCGGCATGACCGGTGTCGGTGGTGGGTCTTTGATGACCCCGATCCTGTTGTGGTTCGGCATCAACCCGGCGACCGCCGTGGGCACGGACTTGTTGTACGCGGCCATCACCAAGTCAGGTGGCGTGCTGGTGCACAGCAAGAACAAGAATATCGACTGGACCATTACGGGTTGGCTGACCTTGGGCAGTGTGCCTGCGGTGCTGCTGACCCTGTGGTTCCTTGCCAGTCTGCATACCGACCCCAGCGCCATGAACGCGGTGATCAAGCAGGCGCTTGGTGTGGTGTTGCTGCTGACGGCGCTGGCGATTCTGTTCAAGAAAAGCCTGCTGGCTTTTGCACAGCGGCATGCGGGTGATGACTATCACATGAGCTCGCGCAACTTGAACCTGTTGACGGTGGTGACCGGTGCGATCCTTGGCACCATGGTTGCCCTGACGTCCATCGGCGCGGGTGCGCTTGGGACCGTGGCGCTGTTTATTCTGTACCCGTTTCTGGCGACGCGTCGGCTGGTGGGTACCGAGATTGCCCATGCTGTGCCGCTGACGTTGGTCGCGGGCCTGGGGCATGCGAGCATGGGGAATATGGATTGGCATTTGCTGGGCTTTTTGCTGATGGGGTCGTTGCCGGGGATTTACCTGGGGAGTCACATGACCGGTAAGGTTCCTGATGGTGTGTTGCGGCCTTGTCTGGCGGTTATGTTGATGACTATTGGCTATAAGTTGGCGTTCTGATGTTTTCAGGTTTCTGAGTGGAGTGAGTACATATCCGTTGCTGCGGTAACGGCGGCTGGCGGTTCCGCTCTTACAGCGGGTCACTTTTGGCAAAATCACAGCAACACACCTCTATCTGATGCACAGACACCCAAATGTGGGAGCTGGCTTGCCCGCGAATGCGGTGGTTCAGTCAGCCCATGTGTCACTGGCACACCGCCTTCGCGAGCAAGCCAGCTCCCACCTTCGACCGAGTACAACCGACACCCACCTACCTGACGCACAGAGATCCAAATGTGGGAGCGGGCTTGCCCGCGAATGCGGTGGTTCAGTCAGCTCATGTGTCACTGGCAGGCCGCCTTCGCGAGCAAGCCCGCTCCCACAAGTTGACCGATTGAAGATGCCAGCACCTCACTGCTTGGCTTTTCTGTGGGAGCTGGCTTGCCTGCGATGCAGACAACTCGGTCCATCAGGCCCACCGGGTTGATGCCATCGCAGGCAAGCCAGCTCCCACATTTGATTGAGTTCAGCTTCAAGGATCAGGTTGGCTGTCAGGCCGCCTCGGCGGTGCTTTTGATCTAAACACAGGTCGGCTACCAGGCCGCCGTGCTCTGCTTTTGATCTCAGGCACACCGAAGCGTGAGCGAGGTGCCGAGTGTTGGGGCAAGAGCCCTTTGGTTACTTTGGGGCTTTTCCAGAGTGACCCGCCGTAAGGGCGGAACCTATCTCAGCCATCATCCAACCAACGGATATACCCCCAACCCTGAGCGATCAAAAAGCCTACCCCTTGGCCGGCCCATTCCCGATCTGCCACACAAACGGCGGCTCAGTCCCGTTAATCACCCAGTCCCCCACAATCCGCGCCTTGTAGATCACCGGATTATGCGACGACACCGTCCGCGCATTGCGCCAGTGGCGATCAAGCGCTTTACCCTGGCGCACATCCGACGCCCCCAGCGCATTGAACAACTCCGTGGTGGCCCGCTGCACCAGCGCCGACACCACCACCTGCGCCGTCGCCGATTCAATCTCGGCCGCCACATTCGCCTCCCGCTCGGCCACCTCATCCCCGGCAAACCGCGCCAGGTACGCCTGTTGCGCCGGCACCGCAGCCTTCAACGCACTGGCCTCGGCGGCATACACCAGCGCCGCCACTTCACCCACCACTTGTTGAACCTGCGCATCCTGGCTGACATGCGCGGCATTGCCGTGGCTGTAAATGCGTTTGCGACTGCGCACCTGATGAGCCACGTCGCTGAGTGCCGCACGACCAATCCCGGCCAGGCTCGCCAGCAACACCAGCTGATAAAACGCGGTCTGGTACTTGAACCGGGTGGCAAAGTCGATAACGTTTTCCGCGTCCACCACAGCATCGGTAAAACGGCTGGTGCCACTGCCCGTGGTGCGCTGGCCAAAGCCGTCCCAGTCATCGCTTTGCACCACGCCAGGTTGGCGCGTGCGGGTGGCGGCGATCACATCGGCGCCGGTATCACTGCGCTGGGCGTACACGTCGATCCAGTCGGAGAAAAGGCTGCCGGTGCTGTAGAACTTTTCACCGTTGAGTTTCCATTTATCGCCGTCGGGGCTCACCTGAGTGACCACCTCGCCGATGGCCACGTTGCCGATTTCGGTCCAGGCGCAGCCGACGATGTCGCCCTCGACAAAGCGCTTGAACCACAGGTCGCGGCCAGCGCTGGGTGGCGCATTCAGACGGTCCTCGGCGAAGGCGAAATGCCCGCGCAACGCCTGGGGCACATTCGAATCGGCGGCGGCCAGCTCGATCAGCAACTCGAACAACTGCGGCAGAGACGCGCCGCCGCCGCCGTATTCCACCGGCACCCGCACGGCGCCAAAGCCGGCCTGCTTGAGCCATTGGATCGGTTCATAGGGCAGGGCGCGGGTCTGTTCGCGCGCTACCGCACCTGCGGCAATGCGCTGGAAGATCGGCCGAAAACGCGCGGCCAGCGTGGGGTAATCGACACCCGTGGACAGCGGGTTGATGACGTGTTGTTCGCTCATGGGGGGGCAGCTCCTTGGCAGTATCAGTCCTTGGGTGATTGCACAGTTCGTGCCGATGGCTGCAGCCCGTGTTTGCAGGGGATGAAAGCCATCCACTGTTGCTCCGGCAACAGCGGATCGACAAATCGGTGTAATCCATGACATTGACAGCTCAGCCCTGTGAGATGGGGATTTTTACCGCGACGCCCATGGCCAGGGCATTTGCACCGGCCTGGCACGCTTGCTGCTCTAGCCCTGGAACATCCCTTCGTGCGAGGTACTGCCAGATGAGTCAGCAAGCCGTGAAATTTGCCTATTGGGTGCCCAACGTCAGCGGTGGGTTGGTGGTCAGCAAGATCGAGCAACGCACCCATTGGGGCATCGACTACAACCGCAAACTGGCGCAGTTGGCCGAAGCGGCCGGTTTTGAATACGGCCTCACGCAAATTCGCTTCACCGCCGGCTACGGCGCGGAAAACCAGCATGAATCCGTAGCCTTCAGCCATGCGCTGTTGGCGGCGACCACCACGCTCAAGGTGATCGCGGCCATCTTGCCCGGCCCGTGGCAACCTGCCTTGGCGGCCAAGCAACTGGCGACGATCGACCAACTGACCAATGGCCGCATCGCGGTGAACATCGTCAGTGGCTGGTTCAAGGGCGAGTTCCAGGCCATCGGCGAACCCTGGCTGGAGCACGATGAGCGTTACCGCCGTTCCGAGGAGTTTATCCGCGCGTTGAAAGGCATCTGGACCCAGGACGACTTCACCTTCAAGGGCGACTTCTACCGCTTCAACAATTACACCCTCAAGCCCAAGCCCCTGGGCCAACCGGAAGTGTTCCAGGGCGGCAGCTCGCGCGCGGCGCGGGACATGGCGGCGCGCGTGTCGGACTGGTATTTCACCAACGGCAACACCCCGCAAGGCATCAAGGCTCAGGTCGATGACATTCGCGCCAAGGCGGCGGCGAATAACCATTCGGTCAAAGTCGGCGTAAACGCCTTTGTGATCGCCCGCGACACCGAAGAAGAAGCCCGCGCCGTTCTTGCCGAGATCATCGACAAGGCCGACCCGGAGGCGGTGAATGCCTTTGGTGACGCGGCCAAGCAGGCCGGCAAAGCCTCACCGGAAGGCGAGGGCAACTGGGCCAAATCCAGTTTCGAAGACCTGGTGCAGTACAACGACGGCTTCAAGACCAACCTGATCGGCACACCGCAGCAGATTGCCGAGCGCATCGTCGCGCTCAAGGCCGTGGGCGTGGACCTGGTGCTGGCGGGCTTCCTGCACTTCCAGGAGGAAGTCGAATACTTCGGCAAACGCGTGTTGCCGCTGGTACGTGAGCTGGAAGCCAAGGCCGGGATCAAGCAAGTGGCTTGAACAGCACCACCGCCGCGCGCAACTTGTTGTTGCCAAAGCGGCACATGCGTTCGAACTCCCCGTGGCTGACCGGCAAGTGCTGGCAGTCCAGGGGCTGGCGGTGCTGGCTGTGGTCCACATCCGGGTCGTGCAGGTAGACAAAGTCGTCGTCGCAATCGGTGACCATCACCCAGTGTGGCGACTTGGAGCGGGTGAGGCGGTAGCTGCTGATCAACACCAGCGGCTGCCCGCCATCGCGCAGTACCTGCGGCAAATCCAACGCGCCGCCGAACACCTGCTCGACGTCGCTGCCGGCCAGTTCTTCTTCAAATGCTTCGTGCACCAGGCGCATGACGTCCTTTTTATGCTGGTCGCGCACGCCGTCCAGAAACAGCGGGCCGCGCACATTCACCTGCATGCGTACGCGAAAGCCCCGACGCCACGCCGCCAGGGCCAGGCCTTGCGGGCTGCAGCCGCCGTGACCGGCGGTCATGAACACCGTGGTCGCTTCACGCCAGATTTGCAGCTCTTCGCGCCGGCCGGCCACGCGCGTCGGCACCAGTGCGCCCATGGCCATCAGCAGGCACGCGGCGCCACAGGTGAAGTCGGTGGTTTGCTGGTAATACGGCACGTTTTGCGGGCGCGCGTCCTGGTGCTGGACGATGCGTTTTTCCAGGCGCAGGGCCGGTGCATGGTCTTCGTAATAGTCATTGATCAGCGCGAAGCGCCGGTAGCCATTGCGCTCGTACAGGGCGAGGGCGCCGGGGTTGTCGGTGCGCACTTCCAGGCGCAGGTAGGCGCAATCATGCGCCACGGCGCAGGCTTCGATGCGCGAAAGCAATTGCTTGCCCAGACCCATGCCGCGTGCGTGTTCGGCGATGGCGATGGAGTACAGGCGCGCCAGTGAGGTGCCGCGATGGAACAGCACCAAGGCGTAACCGAGCAAAACGCCGTCATTTTCAGCGACGAGCAACTGGCCATGAGCGCGGCTGATCATCCACTGGAAACTGCGCGGCGAGAGCCGGTCGGTGGTGAAACAGTGCTGTTCCAGTGCCACCAGTTCGGGCACGTCAGCGGGGGTTGCAACGCGAAAGGAAAGAGCCATATGACCGCCGTAAAAGTTGCGTAACGAAACGGGACTTCTCTAAAAGATCGTGCTTAATAGAAAAGGTCGAGTTCTCTAAAGCGGATCAAATATTATGTCGGCGGTACAAAGTCATTGGCGTGAAGTATCCGAGCAAACTGTCGCGGCGACAATAACTTCCACGGGTTATTTTTCTGCTCCCCTTAAAGGCTCCAGTCAGGTCGTGATTATTGTCGAACGCAAGGAAGATTGGGCCTCCTACTTTCCCAGCGAAGACATCGTCACCGCGCAGGAATACCTTGAGCAAACCCGCGAGAGCGAGACGGGCAAGCGCGTGCAGGTGATCAACCTGTGCCGCAGCTACAAATACCTGGGGCATGGTTATTACTGCTCGCTGTTGGCCGAGGCGCGCGGGCACAAGGTGATTCCGTCGGTGCGCACCATCAGTGAACTGACGAAAAAGTCGCTGTATGGCCTGTCGCTGGATGACCTGGATAAAACCCTCGATAAAGCCTTGAGTCATCATCTCTACAGCAATACCGAAGGCTTTACCCTGACACTTTACTTTGGTCGGACCAATATAGAGCCGTTGCAGGAGTTGGCCCGTCAGTTGTTTGAAACCTTCCCGTGCCCGATTCTGTTAGTTGAGTTTCGCAAGAACAACGGCTGGCACATCGAAGGGGTCAAATCCGGCGTGTTGCACAAGTTGCGTGATGACCAGGAAGACCAGTTTGCCCACGCCCTGGACAACTTCAGCCGCAAGATCTGGCGCCAACCGCGTTCACGCAGGCTGGCCCGTTACGACCTGGCCATCCTGCACGATCCGCAGGAGCAATTGCCGCCCTCCAATGCCCGCGCCCTGGAAAACTTCGTGCGGGTCGGCAAGGGCCTGGGCATCGATGTGGAACTGATCGAGCGCAAGGATTACTCGCGCCTCGCCGAGTACGACGCCTTGCTGATCCGCGAGACCACCAGCGTCGACAATCACACCTACCGCTTCGCCAAAAAGGCCGAGAGCGAAGGCCTGGTGGTGATGGATGACCCGGCGTCGATCCTGCGCTGCACCAACAAGGTGTACCTCACCGACCTGCTCAACAGCCACCAGCTGGGGATGCCCGCCACCGAGATTCTGTACAAGGAGCGACCGGAAGATTTCGAGCGGGTGGGCGAACGCCTGGGCTTCCCGCTGGTGTTGAAGATCCCCGACGGCTGTTTCTCGCGCGGTGTGATCAAGGTGGAAAGCCAGGAGGCCTTGCTCAAGGCCACCGCTGAGTTGTTCGAGCATTCGGTGCTGTTGCTGGCCCAGGAATTTTTCTACACCGAATACGACTGGCGCATCGGTGTACTCAACCGCAAGCCGATCTTTGCCTGCCAGTACTTCATGTCCAAGGGCCATTGGCAGATCTACAACCACAAGGCTATCGGCCAGGACATCAACGGCGAATGCCGCACCCTGGCGGTCCACGAAGCGCCCAAGGCGGTGGTGGAGCTGGCAGTGAAGACCGCCAACCTGATCGGCGACGGCCTTTACGGTGTTGACCTCAAGCAGTCCGGCGACAAGGTGGTGGTGATCGAGGTCAACGACAACCCCAACATGGACGCCGGTATCGAAGATGCCTACCTGCAAGACGACCTGTACGCGCTGGTGCTGGAGGAGTTCGTGCGGCGCCTGGAGTTGAAGCGCCAGGGCCAGGTGTGGTGACGCGCGATGATCCAGCGCTTTGAATTGACCGGTGGAAAGTTGTGCGGCGCGGGAAGTGATGATGCGCCGATCATGTTGTTCAACAACCCGGACCTGGCCGAACGTGAATGGCTGCGCGACCACCACAAGCTGGATGAACATGCGCTGGCCTCGGCCCTTGACCCGGATGAAGTGTCACGCATCGAATTTCACCCCGACAACCTGTTCCTGATCTGGAAGCGCCCGGAAAACTACTCCGGCGGCGGCAACCTGGTGTTTGAGGTGTCGTCGTGCGGCTTGTTGTTTTCGCAGGATCGCCTGCTGGTGATTGCCACCGATGAAACCCCGCTGTCGGGGCTCGGCGCGCGCCGGCCGCTGCACACGCCGTTGGATGTGTTGCTTGATTTGTTGCTCAACAACATCCACCACTACCTGGGCCACCTCAAGGTGATCAAGCTGGTTGCGCGGGAATTGCAGCAGCAGTTCAACGCGTCGATGAGCAACCATCACCTGATGCAGATGTTCAGCCTCAGCGAAAGCCTGATCTATTACATCAATGCGCTGCACAGCAACGGCGCGGTGCTGTCGCGGCTGCGTAATCACGCTGAAAAAGAGCATTTCAGTGCCGAGATCCTGGGGTTGATCGACGACCTGATCATCGAAAACCACCAGTGCTACAAGCAGGCGGAGATCTATTCCAATGTGTTTTCCGGATTGATCGACGCGCGTGGCAACCTGATGAACAACAGCATGAACAACCTGCTGCGCAAGTTGACCCTGATTAACGTGGTGTTCCTGCCGCTTAACCTGATTGCCAGTGTGGGTGGCATGTCGGAATTCAGCATGATGACGGCAGGTACGCCGTGGTGGGTGTCGTACCCGCTGCTGATGGCCGCGATGGCGTTGGGGGCCGGCTTGATGGTGCTTGGGCTCAAGCGAATCGCGGGTGGGGCAAGTGTGGTGTGATGGGAGTGCCTAGCCGTTGCTGCGGTAAGGCCCGCTTGGTTCTACGC
Organism: Pseudomonas sp. HT11; assembly: GCF_044875395.1. Classification (NCBI taxonomy): domain Bacteria; kingdom Pseudomonadati; phylum Pseudomonadota; class Gammaproteobacteria; order Pseudomonadales; family Pseudomonadaceae; genus Pseudomonas; species Pseudomonas sp. HT11. The sequence goes on from NZ_CP173217.1 coordinate 2,808,627, forward strand.
TGGGGGCCTGCATTCCACAGCGCATCACCCTGATGTCATCCGATCCAAAAATGTGGGAGCGGGCTTGCTCGCGAAGGCAGTGTGTCAGCTACACATGAGTTGACTGGCCCACCGCATTCGCGGGCAAGCCCGCTCCCACAATTTGACCGAGTTCACCTACCAGCACCGCGGTGCTTTGCTTTTCTGTGGGAGCAGGCCGAGTACACACGACCCCCATCTACCTGATGCACAGAGATCCAACTGTGGGAGCGGGCTTGCCCGCGAAGGCGGTGGTTCAGTCAGCTCATGTGGCACTGGCACACCGCTTTCGCGAGCAATCCAGCTCCCACATTAGAGTGGGTTCAGCTTCCAAAATCAGGCCGCCTCGGCTTTGCTTGTGATCTAACCACTCAACTGCCGTCACCCCAAAAATGGGCATGCCCCAGCACCAGCCGTCACACTCACATCTACACGCCTCAATCCGTTACCTGCAAGGTAAGCACCTCAAACCCGTTGGCCGTCACCGCCACGGTATGCTCCCACTGCGCCGACAGGCTGTTGTCCTTGGTCACCACCGTCCAGCCATCTTTCAAGTCGCGTACCTTGGCGCTGCCCTGGTTCAGCATCGGCTCGATGGTAAACACCATGCCTTCACGCAGTTCCAGGCCGGTGCCGGGGCGGCCGAAGTGGAGGATTTGCGGTTCTTCATGCATCTGGCGGCCGATGCCGTGGCCGCAGTATTCGCGCACCACGCTGTAGCCGTTGGCCTGCGCATGGCTCTGGATCGCATGGCCGATATCACCCAGGCGCGCGCCGGGCCTGACTTGGCGAATGCCGGCCCACATGGCTTCAAAGGTCTGTTCCACCAGGCGCCGCGCCTTGGGCGCCACGGTGCCGATCATGTACATCTTGCTGGCGTCAGCGATAAAGCCGCCTTTTTCCAGGGTGATGTCGATGTTGACGATGTCGCCGTCCTTGAGAATATCCTTGGAGCTGGGCATGCCATGGCACACCACCTCGTTGATCGAGGTGTTGATGCAGAAGGGATAGTCATATTGCCCCAGGCTTGCCGGGCGGGCTTTGAGGTCGTTACGAATGAACGCCTCGACGGCGCTGTCCAGCTCCAGGGTGGAGCGGCCGGCGGCGACAAAGCCGTCAAGCATGTCGAAAACCTGGGCCAGCAGGCGTCCGGATTCACGCATCACTGCCAGTTGGGCGGCGGTCTTGATCATCAGCTGCGCCCCCGGATCAGGTCGGGCTTGTCCAGCAACAGTTTGTTGATCAGCTCGTTGTAGGGCAGGTGCGGGTTGAGTTCGGCGAGCAGGCCGATCTTGATCCAGAACTCGGCCTGGGCGTTGATGGAGCGGTCCATGGCAGCGCTGGCCAGGCGAAGTTGTTCGTGCAATTGGTCGGTGATCTTGACGATGCCCATGACATTCACTGTGTAGAATTGATATACAAAGCGTATACGTTTCGTATGCTGGCCGTAAACCCCTGCCGGATAATGGGTAGTTGGGCATTGACGTGGCCGGTGAGTGGCGGTTAATTTCGTGACATGACATTTCAAGCCTTCCGCAGCCAGCCAAGCATTATTACCGCCATTCCTCATATGGCGGGATAGCACACGGCTGTACCCAAACCCGCCCTGGAGGCGGGTTTTGTTTTTCCGTCTCAGGGCCCTGTAAAAAAGCCAGGAGACCCCCCATGAGCATGTGCCCCGTCCCCCACACCGCTGATACGGCATTGCTTGAACACTATGTGAAAAAGATTCTCGCCGCCCCGGTATATGACCTGGCAGTGCGCACGCCCTTGCAAGCGGCACCGGCACTCTCGGCATTGCTGGGCAATCAGGTGTTGCTCAAGCGCGAAGACTTGCAGCCGACTTTTTCTTTCAAAATCCGCGGGGCGTACAACAAATTGGTGCAGCTCACGCAGGCGCAGAAGGCGCGGGGCGTGGTGACGGCGTCGGCGGGCAACCACGCCCAAGGTGTAGCGCTGGCGGCGCGCGAATTGGGGATCAAGGCAAGCATTGTGATGCCGTGCACCACGCCTGAGCTGAAGGTGCTCGGCGTTCGCTCCCGAGGCGCCGAGGCGGTGCTGCACGGCGAGAGTTTCCCGTTTGCCCTGGCGCATGCCCTGCAATTGGCTGAGACCTCGGGTTGCACCTTTGTCTCGCCGTTCGATGACCCGGACGTGATCGCCGGCCAGGGCACCGTGGCGATGGAAATTCTGCGCCAGCAACAGGGCGCGCTGGACGCGATCTTCGTGCCGGTGGGCGGCGGCGGTTTGATCGCCGGGATCGCGGCGTACGTCAAATACCTGCGGCCCCAGGTGCGCATCGTCGGTGTCGAGCCTGAGGGGTCCAGCTGCCTGTTGGCGGCGCTGCGCGCGGGCGAGCGCGTGGTGTTGCCCAGCGTGGACGGGTTCGCCGACGGCACGGCCGTGGCGCAGATCGGCGCTTATGGTTTTGAAATCTGCCGCGACTGGGTGGATGAAGTCATCACTGTCAGCAACGATCAGCTGTGCAGCGCGATCAAGTTGATCTATGACGATACGCGCTCCATCACCGAGCCATCCGGCGCACTGGCGGTAGCGGGCATCCGCAAGTACGTGGCGCAAAACGCGCTGTGTGGGCAAACCTTGGTGGCGGTGAATTCCGGGGCAAATATCAACTTTGATAGTTTGCGACATGTTGCAGAAAGAGTCGCAGCGCAGGGTTCAAATTAGTGCATAACCGTTTAATCAACGCTGTTCGCCGAGAATTTGTACGCAGTTCCAAGACTTATATAACCGCGCGTGCCGCTTATGAGGAAAAGTTACAACGAGAATGGATTTAGCCGAGTACGCTGGTGATTGTAAGCGTCTTCCAGGGTCGGTAAGACGTGGCAGACACGCATCTGCCGGACATAACAATCTGTTGGCAGTCTCATGAAAGGAGAGGTTGGCCATGCTTTCGGAATTAGAACTTCGCAGTATTATTGAAGGAAGTTTCCTGCCTAAACGGTGCGAATGCACCAAAGCCGAAGATGCTTCGTTGACGATCAAAGTCTACGACGACCGTGACCGCGACCGAGTGGATTTGGAAGTAAAAGGTATAAACGCTGACAAACTCGACAGCAGTCGAGCCATTTGCAACCTGATCAGCGGGTTGCGTGAAGACCTCAAGCACACCCATTCGCCCGCTCTGCAAAGAGTGGGAGGGCGCGGCTAGTAATCAGGCGTTGTGCGAGGTTGAGTCACTGGGGAACTGCGGGCCTGGTAGAAGCCAGGCCCAATACGGTTCTGTCGCCAGTGTAAGGAATCAATTCTGGAAATCGCAGGCTTCGGACATTTTCCGGTAGCCGACGTCTTCGACTTTGCCCGCGGTGTCGACAAACTTGATATCGGCGTTGATGACTTTGCAAACGTTGGTGTCGGTTTCATGCATCGCAATCACCGTTTTAACGTTCATGGGCATGCCGTACTGGTAGGGCACCGGTTTGGTCGCTGTGGCCTGGGTGTCTGCCTGGGCCAAGCCCGAGACGGTTGCCAGCGCCAATGCGCCGCCAAGCATCAAAGTGCGCAGTTTCATGGTAGTTCTCCGCAAGTGGGTACACCTTCACTCTCGGCTCGCGGGATTAACCATCGATTAATTTTGCCTTGGCTGACAAAACCTTCATCTTTACCAACGCACGCGGTGTTGGCCGACAAACAGCCCAACCCGTTGCATGTGCCCGTCGCGGTCAGCAGGCTTTGCTCGCCCTGACGCTGACTGCAAGCAACGAAAATACGTGGCCTGCAGTCATGGGCAATCAGCCCAGCTGAGCGCGGTACGGCAAGTCCGGCCCGGTCTTGCTGCACGTCAGGGCGGCGGCGCGAATGGCGAAGTCGAGCATGCTGTCGATCTGCTCACGCGACAGCTGTTGCAAGCCCTCTACCGAATCAAGCTGCTGCTCGGTGAGCCAGGCAATCAACGCCGCCTGGAAGGTGTCACCGGCACCCACGGTGTCGGCCATCCCCACCTTGACCGCCGGTGCAGACCAACTGCCGTGCTGGCGACTGAACACCGTTGCGCCGTCGCCGCCTCGGGTCAGAAACACCAGTTGGCAACGGTGCTGCAACCAGCCTTGCAGCACGCTTTCCGGTGACTGGTCGGGGTAGAGCAGGTGCAAGTCTTCGTCGCTGACTTTGATCAGGTCGGCATGCTTGACCAACTCGCTCACGCGATCACGCCACAGTTGGATATCCGGCTGCGGGTTGAGCCGCACGTTGGGGTCCAGGCTGATCAGGCGTTTGCCGCTTTCGCGCTTGACCAGGTTCAGCAGCGTGTCGCCGATGGGTTGCACCACCAGCGAAAACGAACCGATGTGCAGCCCGCGAATTTCATGGCCCAGCGTGGGCAAGTGCACCACCCGCAGCTGGCGGTCGGCGCAGCCTTCGCCGCGAAAGCTGTATTGCGGTGAGCCATTGGCGCCCACAGCCACCATCGCCAGCGTGGTCGGCGCGGGAAATTCCACCAGAAATTGCTCACTCACACCCTCGTCCTTGAGCACTTGCAGCAAGCGCTGGCCGAGAAAATCATTGGACAACCCGCCGAACAACGCAGAGTCGATGCCCAGACGGCGCAAGCCCACGGCCACGTTGAACGGCGAGCCGCCGGCAATCGCCTTGTAATTGACCTTGGACGCCTGACCGCTGGCATCCTCCTCGCTGAAAAAATCAAACAGCGCTTCGCCACACACCAGATACATAGTCGTTCGCTCTTAAAGGGTTGCCACGAGTTGTTGATAGCGCTCGTAAGCGTGTTGGTAGGCACTGACACTGGCCGCCACCGGCAGCGTGCGGCTGGTCGGGTCGACGCTGACGCATTTGTCGCACAAGCTGGCCAGGGACTCGCCGGACTGGCTCCACGCCGCCTGGATCGCCGCGCCCAGGGCGGCGGCTTCGCTTTGTTCGGTGCAGACGACTTCGGTGTTCATGATATCGGCGACCATCTGGCGCCACACCGGGCTTTTTGAACCGCCGCCGATCAGGCGGATGCGCAGGCTTTGCAGGCCGGTCTGGCGCAGCAGGTCCAGGCCATAACGCAGCCCAAAGGTGGTGCCCTCGACCACCGCACGGCAGAGGTTGGCGCGCGTCAGGTTGGTCATGGTCAAGCCGTGCACGCTGCCGGTGGCGTGGGGCAGGGCGGGCACACGTTCGCCGTTGAGAAAGGGCAGCATGCTGACGCCGTCGGCGCCAATCGGTGCCTGGGCGACCAAGGCGTTGAAGGCGGCCAGGTCGAGGTCGAACAATTCGCGTATCACGCCGGTGGCGTTGGTCAGGTTCATCGTGCAAATCAACGGCAGCCAGCCGCCGCTGGAGGAGCAGAAGGTTGCCACCGACGCTTGTGGGCTCACAGTCGGCTGATCGGCAAATGCATACACGGTGCCCGACGAACCCAGGCTCATGGTGATCACGCCGGGCGCGATGTTGCCGGTGCCGATGGCGCCCATCATGTTGTCGCCGCCGCCGCTGGAGACGCGGGCGTTGGGGTTGATGCCCAGGCGTTCGGCGATGGCGGGCAGGATCGTGCCCACGCTTTGATTCGCCTCGATCAGTTCAGGCAGGGCAGCTTGCAGGCGGCCGCTGGGGTCGATGTGCTGAAGCAGCGCCACGTCCCATTCGCGCGTGCGCACGTTGAAATAGCCGGTGCCCGACGCATCGCCGAATTCCGCGACGGCGCGGCCGGTGAGCCAGAAGTTGAGGTAATCGTGGGGTAGCAAGATATGCGCGATGCGTGCGAACACGTCCGGGTGCTGCTCGCGGGTCCACAGCAGTTTGGACACGGTGTAACCCGGTGCAATCGCCACGCCGAGGCGTTCCAGGGAGCCGCTTTCGCCACCCAGGTGTTGCAGCAGGCGGTCGTTTTCCGGCGCGGTTTCGGTGTCGCACCAGAGTTTGGCCGGGCGCAGCACCTGACCCTGGTCATCCAGCAGCACCAGGCCGTGCTGCTGGCCGGAAACGCCGATGCCGAGGATGTCCTGGCCGTCCACGCCGGCCTGCTGCAAGGCGCGGTGCGTGGCTTCGGTAAAGGCGTCCAGCCATTCCTGGGTATGTTGTTCGCGCCGGCCATTGGCGCCGCTGATCAGCGTGTGCGCAGCGGCGCCCAGGCCCAATACCTTGCCGCTTGTTGCGTCGAGGACGATGGCCTTGGTGCCTTGGGTGCCGCAGTCGATGCCAAGGTAAAGGTTTTGCTGGGTCATGGTGGAGTGCTCAGCAGTGTTATTGGAGTGTGAATGCAGTCAATGTGGGAGCTGGCTTGCCTGCGATGGCGGTCTATCAGCCACATCATGGCTGGCTGACCCACTGCTATCGCTGGCAAGCCAGCTCCCACAGTTTTTAAGCCGGTTTCTTCAGGAGGGTTTGCAGGGTTTCGGTAACGCCCTTGTCGCGCAGGCTTGCATAGCACCGCTCAAACGCTGCCACAAACTCCGCCGAGTTGGGAATAGCCGTACCAAAAATCTCTTCCACCCCCAGCAGCCGCTTGCTGATCAGGGCATCTTCCGCCACCAGCCCCTGGCAAAACTCCGCGCGGGGATCCGGGATCCGGTAGATCACGCCATTCTCATCCACACCCTTCAAATACAACGCCCATGCGGCCACCACCAGCGCCGCGCGCTCGGTCTCACGCCCGTCGGCAATCAAGCGATTGATGGTCGGCACGGTGAACTTGGGAAACTTCGACGACCCGTCCGAACACACCCGCTCCAACTGGTCGGCAATCGCCTGATTGGAGAAGCGATCCACCAGGGTCTGCTTGTACTCGGTCAGGTCGATGCCCGGCACCGGCGCCAGGTTTGGCGTAACGTCCAGGTCCATATAGGCGCGCATGTAAGCCACAAACACCGGGTCGTTCATGGTCTCGTGCACAAACCGGTAACCCTTGAGAAAACCCAGGTAAGTCAGGGCCAGGTGGCTGCCGTTGAGCAGGCCGATCTTCATTTCTTCGTAGGGCGTGACGTCATCGGTGAACTGTACGCCGACCTTTTCCCAGGCCGGGCGTCCATTGACGAACTTGTCTTCCAGCACCCACTGCACAAAGGGTTCGCACACCACCGGCCAGGCATCGTCGATGCCATGGTCGTCATGCAGCTGCAAACGGTGGGCGGTGCTGGTCATCGGCGTGATGCGGTCGACCATGGCATTCGGGAAGCTCACGTTGGCCTTGATCCACGCGTGCAGCTCGGCGTTGTGCAGGGCGGCGAAGGCCAGCAGCGCTTTGCGTGTGACGGCGCCGTTGTGCGGCAGGTTATCGCAGGACATCACCGTAAACGCCGGCACACCGGCCGCGCGACGTTGAGTAAGCGCCGCGCAGATAAAGCCGAACACGGTTTTCGGCGATTTGGGGTGCGCCAGGTCATGCTGGATCTGCGGCAGGTGGGCCATGAACTCGCCGTTGCTGTCGTCGATGCAGTAGCCGCCTTCGGTGATGGTCAACGAAACGATGCGAATCTGCGGGTCGGCCAGCTTGTCGATCAACGCCTGGGCGCCGTCTTCGGCCAGCAGCATGTCGCTGATCGAGCCGATCACGCGCACTTCGGTGTCGTCGGTATCGCCCAGTTCATACAGGGTGAACAGGTAATCCTGGCCAGCCAGGTCATCGCGGGCCTTGCGGTCTTCGGCGCGCAGGCCGACCCCGCAGATGCTCCAGTCGAGGCCCTCGCCTGTGTTCATCAATGCATCGGTGTAATACGCCTGGTGCGCGCGGTGGAAACCGCCGACGCCGATATGCGCGATGCCCTGCGTGGTGCTGGCAATCGCATAGGCCGGGATCTTCACGTGCGGCGCCAGTTGGGTCAGGTTCTGTTTATTCAGTTTCATCACAAATCTCGCGAAATCAGGCGGCAGCGCGCAGTGGACGGGTCACGGCCACGCCGTCGGTGTCGAACAGATGGCAGTGCGCCGGGTCCAGGTGCAGGTGCAGGGTCTCGCCGTACTGGCTGGCCATGTCGCCACGAATGCGCATGGTCAGCGGCTCGCCGTTGGCGGTGATCACGTGGCAGAAGGTGTCGCTGCCCAGGCGTTCGCTAACGTCGGCGGTGACGGTCAGCGTGGTTTGGCCGGGCGAGGCGATTTCCAGGTGCTCCGGCCTAATGCCCAAGGTCACCGCGCTGCCGACGCTCAGGGTGGCGCCGCTCAATGGCAGGCTGATGCTGGTGCCGGCGTCCAGTTGCACGTCGCAGCCCTGGCCTTCGACGCGGGTGACTTTGCCCTTGAGAAAGCCCATTTTCGGCGTGCCCAGAAAACCTGCCACAAACAGGTTGGCCGGCTGGTGGTACAGCTCCAGCGGCGAGCCGACTTGTTCAATGCGGCCGCTGTTGAGCACCACCACTTTGTCGGCCAGGGTCATGGCTTCGACCTGGTCGTGGGTCACGTAAATCATGGTCGCCTGCAGCTCTTTATGCAGGCGCGCGAGCTCCAGGCGCATCTGCACGCGCAGGGCGGCGTCGAGGTTGGACAGCGGTTCATCGAACAGGAAGATCTTCGGGTTACGCACAATCGCGCGGCCGATGGCCACACGCTGACGCTGGCCGCCGGACAACTGTTTGGGCTTGCGCTCCAGCAGCGGACCGAGTTCGAGAATGCGCGCCGCTTCGCTGACCTTGCTTTCCACCAGCTTCTTGTCGACGCCGGCCAGGTCCAGGGCAAACGACATGTTCTTGCGCACGCTCATGTGCGGGTACAGCGCGTAGGTCTGAAACACCATTGCCAGGTCGCGCTTGGCCGGGGTGACTTCGGTGATGTCGCGGCCATCGAGCTCGATGGTGCCTTCGGTGACTTCTTCAAGGCCCGCGATCAGGCGCAGCAGGGTGGATTTACCGCAGCCCGAGGGGCCGACGAAGACCACGAATTCCTTGTCGTTCACTTCCAGGTCGATGCCCTTGATGATGGAAAAGCCTTCGAAGCCTTTTTGCAGATTCTTGATTTTCAGGTTGGCCATGGGATGGGCCTCCGCTTTGAATTTTTTATTGAAAGACCGTTATTTCACGGCGCCGAAGGACAAACCGCGCACCAGCTGTTTCTGGCTGATCCAGCCGAAAATCAGGATCGGCGCGCAGGCCAGGGTCGACACGGCCGACAATTTGGCCCAGAACAAGCCTTCGGGGCTGGAGTAAGAGGCGATCAGCGCGGTCAGCGGCGCGGCATTCGAGGAGGTCAGGTTCAACGACCAGAACGCCTCGTTCCAGCACAGGATCAGCGACAGCAACACCGTGGAAGCCAGGCCACCCTTGGCAATCGGCAGCAGCACGCGGACCATTTCCTGCCACAGCGTGGCGCCATCCAGGCGGGCGGCTTCGAGGATGTCCTTGGGGATGTCTTTGAAGTAGGTGTAAACCATCCACACCACAATCGGCAGGTTGATCAGGGTGTAGATGATGATCAGCGCAATGCGCGTATCCAGCAGGCCAAAGCTCTTGGCCAGCAGGTAGATCGGCATCAGCACGCCCACCGGCGGCAGCATCTTGGTGGACAGCATCCACAGCAGCGTGCCCTTGGTGCGCTGGGTTTCGTAGAACGCCATGGAGTAGGCGGCCGGTACCGAAATCAGCAGGCACAAGGCCGTGGCGCTGAACGAAATCACCACGGAGTTCCAGGCGTAGGCGAAGTAGTTGCTGCGCTCGTTGATGTGCAGGTAGTTCTCCAGCGTCGGCGTGAAGATGAACTGCGGCGGGGTGGCGAACGCGTCGATTTCGGTCTTGAAGCTGGTCAGCACCATCCAGAAGATCGGGAAGAAAATCAGGATCGCGATGGCCCAGGCCAGGGTGCCGAGCAACAGGCTTTGCAGGCGGCGGGATTGTTGAAGCGTCATGGCGCGGCCCTCAAGGCTTGTCAGTCAGGTTTTTGCCGATCATCCGCACCAGGATGATCGCCGCGATATTGGCGATGACCACGGCAATCAAGCCGCCGGCCGAGGCCATGCCCACGTCGAACTGCACCAGCGCCTGGTTGTAGATCAGGTAGGCGAGGTTGGTCGAGGCGTACCCCGGACCACCGTTGGTGGTGGTGAAGATTTCGGCAAACACCGAGAGCAAAAAGATCGTTTCGATCATCACCACCACGGCAATCGGGCGCGCCAGGTGGGGCAGGGTCAGGTGCCAGAAGATCGCGATGGCGCCGGCACCGTCCAGGCGTGCGGCTTCCTTTTGTTCCTGGTCCAGGGACTGCATGGCGGTCATCAGTAGCAGGATGGCGAAGGGCAGCCATTGCCACGACACAATGATGATGATCGACAGCAACGGGTAGTGCGCCAGCCAGTCCACGGGCTCGGCGCCGAACAGCTTCCACACCGCGGCGAGAATCCCCGACACCGGGTGAAAAATCAGGTTCTTCCAGATCAGCGCACCGACGGTGGGCATGATGAAGAACGGTGAAATCAACATCACCCGCACCACGCCGCGGCCGAAAAACTCACTGGCCTCAAGCAGGGCGCTGATCAACACGCCGAACACCACGCTGATCAACAGCACGCTGCCCACCAGCAGCAAGGTATTGGTGGCGCCGGGCAGGAAGCCCGAGTCGGTGATGAAGTACGTGAAGTTTTCCAGGCCCACGAATTGGTTTTCGCCGGGGTAGAGCAGGTTGTAGCGGATCAGCGAAAAGTACAGGGTCATGCCCAGCGGCACGATCATCCACAGCAGCAGCAAGGCCACCGAGGGGCTGACGAGGAACCAGCCGGGGTTGGCCAGGCGGCTTTTGCGCGGCTTTTCAGGCGCGGCGGTTTGCACTTTGGCAGTGGTGGTATTCATAGGGTCAGAACCAGTCAAGTACGTGCAGAGCGAGAGTCGAAGCGCGGTCAGTGTGGGAGCTGGCTTGTGTGGGAGCTGGCTTGCCTGCGATGGCATCAACTCGGTTTAAACAGAAAGACCGAGGTGTCTGTATCGCAGGCAAGCCAGCTCTCACATAAAGCAGTTCCCACATTTACAGGGGGATGCCTGCTTTACTTGGGATAACCCGCCCGCTTCATTTCACGTTCGGTGGTGGTCTGCGCGGCGGCCAAGGCTTGATCCACCGTTTGCTGACCGGTCAGCGCGCCCGAGAAGAACTTGCCGACCTGGGTACCAATCGCCTGGAACTCAGGAATGGTCACCAACTGGATACCGATATACGGCACCGGCTTGAGGGTCGGTTTGGTCGGGTCGGCGACTTTCAGCGATTCCAGCGTTACCTTGGCGAACGGCGCGGCCTTCATGTATTCGTCGCTGTAGGTCGACTTGCGCGTGCCTGGCGGTACGTTGGCAATGCCGTCGGTCTTGGCCACGAGCTGGCTGTATTCCTTGGACGTTGCCCAACTGGTGAAGACCTTGGCGGCGTCCTTGGCTTTGGAGCTGGTGGGGATCGCCAGGCTCCAGGAGTACAGCCACGACGTGCCCTTGTCGGTCGTCTCGTGCGGGGCGAAGGTGAAGCCCACGTGGTCGGAGACCTTGCTCTGAGTCTTGTCGGTGACAAACGAGCCGGCCACGCTGGCATCGACCCAGATCGCGCACTTGCCGCTGTTGAACAGCGCCAGGTTTTCGTTGAAACCGTTGCTGGAAGCACCCGGCGGGCCGGATTTCTTCATGTTGTCGACGTAGAAGTTCAGCGCGTCCTTCCACTCGGGGCCGTTGAATTCAGGTTGCCACTTCTCATCGAACCAGCGCGCGCCGTAGCCGTTGGCCAGGGTCGTGATCAGCGCCATGTTCTCACCCCAACCGGCTTTGCCGCGCAGGCACAGGCCGTACTGCTCTTTGGTCTTGTCGGTGAGTTTTGCTGCGAATTCGCCGATCTGGGTCCAGGTCGGGTGCTCGGGCATAGTCAGCCCGGCGTCCTTGAACAGGTCGGTGCGGTAGTAGGTGATCGAGCTTTCGGCGTAGAACGGCAGGGCGTACAGCGAGCCCTTGACGGACAAACCGTCACGCACTGAAGGGAAAACATCGTCGAGGTCGTAGGATGCGGGCAGATCCTTCATCGGCTCCAGCCAGCCCTTGGCGCCCCAGAGTGCGGCTTCGTACATGCCGATGGTCAGCACGTCGAACTGTCCGCCCTGGGTGGCGATGTCGGTGGTCAGGCGTTGGCGCAGCACGTTTTCTTCGAGCACCACCCAGTTCAACTTGATGTCCGGATGCTCGGTCTCGAAGGTCTTCGAGAGTTTTTGCATGCGGATCATGTCGCTGTTGTTGACGGTGGCAATGGTCAGGGTTTGCGCGCCAAAACTGACGGCGCTGAGGGTCATGCATACAGTCATGCAAGAACAGGCAAGCAGCGTTTTTGCTGTGAACTTCATCGCGCACTCCATTTCTGCGCCCAGGGGCTACAGAAGGACAGTTATTGTTGTTGTGTCTTCCCACGAACAGTCAGGAAGAGTGTGCGTTGATTACAGCCTTCAAATGGGGTTATGACAAATCCTTGGGCGCACTTGGACTGATACTTTTTTGCACTCATCACTTCGCTTGCTGAACCAGTTAAGCCAGGTTCTGTTCCGTCAGCCGCTGCACCGCCAGGCGCCGGTAGTGGGAGGGCGTCATGCCTTTGAGCTGCTGAAAGCGCCGGTTGAAGTTGGAGATGTTGTTGAAACCCGACTCGAAGCACACGTCGGTCACGGCTTTATCGCCGTCTGCCAGCAACTCGCAGGACTTGCTGATGCGCAACCGGTTGACGAACTCGATAAAGGTGCGCCCCGTGGCCTGTTTGAATACGCGGGAAAAATACGTCGGCTTCATCCCCAGGTATTCCGCGACTTCCTCCAGCGATAATTCGCGGGCGTAGTGGGCGAAAATGTAGTCCACCGCGCGGTTGGTGCGGTCGATGCTGTGCTCGTCCGCCAGTTGCGGGGTGGTCACGCCAGACAACAATTGGTAGTGCTCACACGCGCTCAGCACTTCCAGCAGGATAAAGAAATGCCCCAGGCGCGCCATGCCCTGGGCGTCTTCGATGCGCTGCATCAACGTCATGGCCTGGGCGATGGTTTTTTTGCAGCGGAACTCGATGCCGTACTGCGCACGTTCCAGCAACGGCGCCAGGCTCTTGAGCTCGGTAAAGATCTGACTGCCGCCCTCAAACAGCTCGTCGGTGAAGTTGACCAGCATGTCGCGCTTGGGCACGACCTCGTCTTCCTCCACCTGGCTGATCCAGTTGTGGGGCAGGTTGGGGCCGGTGAGGAACAGGCTTTCCGGATAAAAATTGCCGATGTAGTCGCCGATAAACACCTTGCCGGAGCTGGCGACAATCAAGTGCAGCTCGTATTCCTTATGGAAATGCCAGCGCACCAGCGGGCACGGGAAGCCGTGTTGGCGATAGATGATGGACAGACCGTTGTGATCGTCCATCAGCTCGTAGGAAGGGTCGGTGATTCGCGTTGCTCGGGTCATGCTGCCGTCGCTTTATTGTGGTTGCTGCCAAGGATAATGCCCCCTTGCGCGCGACCTCGCCAGCCTCGGTGTTTACACGCTGCGGTTTTTGGCCTCGATCCACTGGGACATGTACTGCGTACTTTTATGCGCATGGTGGCGCAGCATGCTGCCGGTGAAGTTGTCCCGGCGATGGGCCGCGAGCTGGAGGCGGCACTGCTCCAGGCATTGCACCAGCGCCGGGCCGTGCAGGGCCTGGTCGTAGCGGCGGGCAAGCAGGCGGCGGCCATCCTCCTGGGCCTGGGTCCACCGTTCGCGGTCCTGGTACAGCGCCACGGCGGCCGCTGCCAGGGCTGGCGCGCTATGTTCGATCGCACCCGGCCACGGTTGCTCATCACCCATGCCTTCGGCGCCGATGGGCGTGGTGACATTCGGCGTGCCGCAGAGCATTGCGTCCATCAGCTTGCCCTTGATCCCGGCGCCGAAGCGCAGCGGTGCCAGGCAGATACGCGCGGAGCCCATGACTTGCAGGGCGTCTTCGGCCCAGTTCATCACATGAAAGCCCTGCGCCGGGTTGTGCAATGCCGTGGCCTTGGGCGGGGTGTAGGAACCGTAGATATGTAACTGTGCTCCTGGCAATTGCTGACGGATCAGCGGCCACAGGCTGCTCTTCATCCACAACACCGCATCCCAGTTGGGCGCATGGCGAAAGTTGCCAATGCTCAGGAAGTGCGCGCGTTCCTCGAACGGTGCGAAGGGTTCGGTCGGCGGTTCCAGCATCAACGGGCACCCGTGGAGCAGGGCGGCGGGCACCTTGAACTGTTCGGTGAGCAGGCGGATTTCCACGTCGGAGATCACCAGGCTGATATCACAGCGGTAAATCGCTGCAATCTCGCGCTTGGCCAGGTCGGTGTCGGCCATCCGCCGGAATTCTTCCTTTAATGCAGGATTGAACAGCGCGCTGAAGTCATCGCTCTCGGGGTGGGCCTTGAGGTGGTCCTTGAAACGCTGGTGGCGGGCGTCCCGCAAGCTTTGCAAGTCGGACGTTTCCAGCACGCGCAGGGCGTCGGGGCAGCATTTCTCCACGCGCCAGCCGAATTGCTCTTCCATCATGAAACGGTCGAACACCACAATATCCGGGGCCAATTCGCGAATAAAATCATCGAAACTGCTGTTATTGAGTTCGATGGCGCATTCGGTGATGCCCAACGCCGGCAAGTCGGCCTTGTGTTCGCCCACGGTTGCCGGGCTGCTGAACGTGATGTCCCAGCCCTGGTCCAGGAAGCTCTGCAATATCTGCATCATGTGCCCGCCGGCGGCCGAGGAGCGTGGTTCCGGCCAGACATAACCAATGACCAGGACTTTGGTGGCGGGCTGATTCATCAACAACGAATTCCTTGAAGGGCAGGCGAAAAGCGCGCAATTAAACCATAGCCGTTGTTAATCGGGCGCCCGCGTGACAATTTACGCCCGGCCATAGGTAGCTTCGCCCGTTTGTGGTTAACTTCTGCGTCTTGAATTCGTTTCAATAAACCCAGCATAAGGATTCTCTTCATGGCTCAAGTCACCCATCGTGGTAACCCAATCAAGGTTGAAGGCGAGCTGCCGCAAACCGGTACCCAGGCCCCCGATTTCATCCTGACTGCCGGCGACCTGTCGGACGCAACCCTGGCCACCTTCGCCGGCAAGCGCAAAGTACTGAACATCTTCCCAAGTGTTGACACCCCAACCTGCGCCACTTCGGTACGCAAGTTCAACGCCCAGGCCAACGACCTGAACAATGCCGTGGTGCTGTGCATTTCCAGTGACCTGCCGTTTGCCCAGGCCCGTTTCTGTGGCACTGAAGGCCTGGAAAACGTGAAGAACCTGTCGGATTTTCGCGACCCGGGCTTCGCCTTTGACTACGGTGTGTCGATTGTCGAAGGCGCGCTGCGCGGCCTGACCGCCCGTGCCGTTGTGGTACTGGACGAAAACAACAACGTGCTGCACAGCGAGTTGGTCAGCGAAATCGGCCAAGAGCCGAACTACGAAGCCGCCCTGGCTGTTTTGAAGTAACTGTTTCAGCGCATTACTGTCTTTTCGCAGTAACACGCTTGATAGATGATTGCGGCCTGGCCTAGTCCAGGCCGTTTTCATTTAGAGTCAGCGGCTTAGCTAAATAGCCCATAAACTAAGGCCAGAAGTTAAAAGTTGTAATCCAAGGTAAATAGCCGGTAAAGGCGCTTTTCTTAATGCGCCTCAGTGCTTATCTTTCAGCCTCCCAAAGTAGAAGCTCTCGCGCCCAATGGTTGATCACTCCATGCAATCCTCCCCCCGCAACTCCCGCCGCTGGCTGTTCGGCCTGCTCGTGCTGCTGGTTATCGCCGTCCTGTGCTGGAAATTCTGGCCCGGCAGCCATAAGGATGCCGGCGAGAAAAAACCGGCCGGGCATGCCGGCAAGTCGGGGATGATGCGCCCGGGCTTCGGCGGTTCCACCGGCCCGATTCCCGTGCGCGTGGCGCCGGCGGTGCTGGGTGAGTTCCCGGTGTACTACAAGGCATTGGGCACGGTCACCGCGCTCAATACCATTAACGTACGCAGCCGGGTGGGCGGTGAGCTGGTGAAGATTGCCTTTGAAGAAGGGCAGATGGTCAAGGCCGGCGACCTGCTGGCGGAAATCGACCCGCGCAGCTACCAGAATGCCTTGTTGCAGGCCCAGGGCACGCTGTTGCAGAACCAGGCGCAGTTGAAAAACGCCCAGGTTGACGTCCAGCGTTACCGCGACCTGTATGCCCAGGACAGTATCGCCAAGCAGACCCTGGACACCGCCGAAGCGCTGGTCCTGCAATATCAGGGCACGGTCAAGACCAACCAGGGCGCGGTGGACGACGCCAAGCTCAACCTCGAATTCACCAAGATCCGCGCGCCTATCGGTGGCCGGGTGGGCTTGCGTCAGGTCGACGTGGGCAACCTGGTGGCAGCCAACGACACGACCTTCCTGGCGGTGATCACCCAGACGCAGCCGATCAGCGTGGTCTTCACCCTGCCGGAAAACACCCTGGACACCGTCCTCGCCCGTTACCACGCCGGCAACAAGCTGCCGGTGGAAGCCTGGGATCGTGGCGACGCCAAAAAACAGGCCGTGGGTGTGCTGCAAAGCCTGGACAACCAGATCGACGTGACCACCGGTACCCTGAAATTCAAGGGCCGTTTCGATAACAAGGACCAGGCGCTGTTTCCCAACCAGTTCGTCAACGTGCACCTGCTCGCCGACACCTTGCACAACGTGGTGCTGGCGCCGTCTGCCGCGATTCAGTTTGGCAACAACGGCACCTTCGTCTACAAGCTCGACGGCGACAAGAAGGTCAAGGTCCAGCCACTGGTGGTCGGCGATACCGATGGCGATAACACCGTGATCAAGGAAGGCCTGGCGGCCGGCGACCGTGTGGTGATGGAAGGCACCGACCGCTTGAAGGATGGCAGCGAAATCGAAGTGGTCAACGACAGCAGCGAGGTGCCGACCACCCCGACCGAGCACCTGCAAGGCAAGCCTGCGGCAAAAGGGGAGACCGGCGCTAACGCCGGCAAGGCGCAAAAGGTCGGTTCATGAACCTGTCGCGGCTGTTTATCCTTCGCCCGGTTGCCACCACGCTGAGCATGCTGGCCATTGTCCTGGCCGGCATTATTTCCTATCGCTTGCTGCCAGTATCGGCCTTGCCTCAGGTGGATTACCCGACCATCCGGGTGATGACCCTGTACCCCGGCGCCAGCCCCGATGTGATGACCAGCGCGGTCACCGCGCCGCTTGAGCGCCAGTTCGGGCAAATGCCCGGCCTGACCCAAATGGCGTCCACCAGCTCGGGCGGTGCGTCGGTGCTGACCTTGCGTTTCAACCTCGACATCAATATGGATGTCGCCGAGCAACAGGTGCAGGCCGCGATCAACGCCGCGACCAACCTGCTGCCCAAGGATTTGCCGGCACCGCCGGTGTACAACAAGGTCAACCCCGCGGACACCCCGGTGCTGACCCTGGCAATTACCTCCAAGACCATGCTGCTGCCCAAGCTCAATGACTTGGTGGATACGCGCATGGCGCAAAAAATTGCCCAGATCAGTGGCGTCGGCATGGTGAGCATCGCCGGCGGCCAACGCCAGGCCGTGCGCATCAAGGTCAACCCCGAGGCCCTGGCCGCCAATGGCTTGAACCTGTCGGACGTGCGCACGCTGATCGCCGCGTCCAACGTCAACCAGCCCAAAGGCAATTTCGACGGCCCGACGCGGGTGTCGATGCTGGACGCCAACGACCAGTTGGTCTCACCCCAGCAATACGCCGAATTGATCCTGGCCTACAACAATGGCGCGCCGCTGCGCCTCAAGGATGTGGCACAGATCGTCGACGGCGCCGAAAACGAGCGCCTTGCCGCCTGGGCCAACGAAAACCAGGCCGTGCTGCTGAATATCCAGCGCCAGCCGGGCGCCAACGTGATTGAGGTCGTCGACCGTATCAAGGCGTTGCTGCCGAGCATCACCGACAACCTGCCGGCCGGCCTGGACGTGACGGTGCTCACCGACCGTACCCAGACCATCCGCGCCTCGGTCACCGATGTGCAACATGAATTGCTGATCGCCATTGCCCTGGTAGTGATGGTGACGTTTCTGTTTTTGCGTCGTGTCAGCGCCACGATCATTCCGTCCATCGCCGTGCCGCTGTCGCTGATCGGCACCTTTGGCGTGATGTACCTGGCGGGCTTCTCCGTCAACAACCTCACGCTGATGGCCCTGACAATCGCCACCGGGTTTGTGGTCGACGATGCCATCGTGATGCTGGAGAACATCTCGCGCTATATCGAGGAGGGCGAGACGCCGCTCAATGCCGCGCTCAAGGGCGCCAAGCAGATCGGCTTCACCCTGATTTCCCTGACCCTGTCGCTGATCGCGGTGTTGATCCCGTTGTTGTTCATGGCTGACGTGGTGGGGCGGCTGTTCCGCGAATTCGCGATCACCCTGGCGGTGGCGATCCTGATTTCCCTGGTGGTTTCGCTGACCTTGACGCCGATGATGTGCGCACGGCTGCTCAAGCGCGAACCCAAGGAAGAAGAACAGGGCCGTTTCTACAAGGCCAGCGGCGCCTGGATCGACTGGCTGATCGAAGCCTACGGGCGCAAGTTGCAGTGGGTGCTCAGGCACCAGCCGCTGACCTTGCTGGTGGCCATCGCCACCCTGGGCCTGACGGTGGTGCTGTACCTGGTGGTGCCCAAGGGCTTCTTCCCGGTGCAGGACACCGGGGTTATCCAGGGTATTTCCGAAGCGCCACAGTCGATTTCGTTTGCCGCGATGAGCCAGCGCCAGCAAGAGCTGGCCAAGGTGATCCTGGCTGATCCAGCGGTGGAAAGCCTGTCGTCCTATATCGGTGTGGATGGCGATAACGCCACCCTCAACAGCGGGCGCCTGTTGATCAACCTCAAGGCGCACGGCCAGCGCGACTTGAGTGCGGCCCAGGTGATCACACGGCTGCAGCCGGAAATCGACAAGCTGGTGGGCATTCGCCTGTTCATGCAGCCGGTGCAGGACCTGACGATCGAAGACCGCGTCAGCCGCACCCAGTACCAGTTCAGCATGTCGTCGCCCGACGCCGACCTGCTCGCGCTGTGGAGCGACAAGCTGGTACACGCCCTCAGCCAGTTGCCGGAACTCACTGATGTGGCCAGCGACCTGCAGGACAAAGGCCTGCAGGTGTTCCTGGTGATCGACCGCGACGCCGCCTCGCGCCTGGGCGTCAGCGTATCGACCATCACCGACGCACTGTACGACGCCTTCGGCCAGCGGCAGATTTCCACCATCTACACCCAGGCCAGCCAGTACCGGGTGGTGTTGCAAGCCCAATCCGGTGAAACCCTCGGCCCGGCGGCGCTCAACCAGATCCATGTGAAAACCACCGACGGCGGCCAGGTGCGCCTGTCGAGCCTGGCCCACGTGGAGCAGCGTCAGGCGCAGTTGGCGATCGCGCATATCGGCCAGTTCCCGGCGGTGATGATGTCGTTCAACCTGGCCCCCGGCGTCGCGCTGGGCAAAGGCGTGGAGCTGATCAACCAGACCCAGAAGGACATTGGCATGCCAGTGGGCGTGCAGACCCAGTTCCAGGGCGCGGCGCAGGCGTTTGAGGCGTCGCTGTCGAGCACCTTGCTGCTGATCCTGGCGGCGGTGGTCACCATGTACATCGTGCTGGGCGTGCTCTACGAGAGCTACATCCACCCGATCACCATCCTCTCGACCTTGCCGTCGGCAGCGGTGGGGGCCTTGCTGGCGTTGCTGCTCAGTGGCAATGACCTGGGCATGATCGCGATCATCGGCATCATCCTGCTGATCGGTATCGTGAAAAAGAACGCAATCATGATGATCGACTTCGCCCTCGACGCCGAACGCAACCAGGGCCTCGACCCGCAGACCGCGATCTACCAGGCGGCGCTGCTGCGTTTCCGGCCGATCCTGATGACCACCCTGGCCGCCCTGTTTGGTGCAGTGCCGTTGATGCTGGCCACCGGCTCTGGCGCCGAGTTGCGCCAGCCCCTGGGCCTGGTGATGGTCGGCGGCTTGCTGGTGAGCCAGGTATTGACCCTGTTCACCACGCCGGTGATCTACCTGTACTTCGACCGCCTTGGCCGCCGCTGGCGCAAAGAGCCGCAAAGCCTGGAGCCGGTTGAGTCATGAACCTGTCCGGACCGTTCATTCGCCGGCCGGTAGCGACCATGCTGCTGAGCCTGGCGATCATGTTGCTCGGCGGCGTCAGCTTCAACTTGCTGCCGGTGTCGCCGCTGCCGCAGATCGACTTCCCGGTGATCGTGGTCTCCGCCAGTTTGCCCGGGGCCAGCCCCGAGGTGATGGCGTCCACCGTGGCCACGCCGCTGGAGCGCTCGTTCGGCGCGATTGCCGGCATCACCACCATGAGCAGTTCGTCGAGCCAGGGCTCGACGCGGGTAATCCTCGCCTTTGACTCCGACCGTGATATCAACGGCGCGGCGCGCGAAGTGCAGGCGGCCATCAACGCCTCGCGCAACCTGTTGCCCAGCGGCATGCGCAGCATGCCGACCTACAAGAAGATCAACCCGTCCCAGGCGCCGATCATGGTGCTGTCGCTGACCTCCGACGTGCTGCAAAAGGGCGAGTTGTACGACCTGGCCTCGACCATTCTTTCGCAAAGCCTGTCGCAGGTGCCGGGCGTGGGTGAAGTGCAGATTGGCGGCAGCTCCCTGCCGGCGGTGCGCATCGAGCTGGAACCCAAGGCCCTCGACCAGTACGGCGTGGCCCTGGACGACGTGCGCAACACCATCGCCAATGCCAACCAGCGCCGGCCCAAGGGCTCGCTGGAAGACAGTGAGCGCAACTGGCAGATCCAGGCCAACGACCAGCTGGAAAAGGCCAAGGATTACGAGCCGCTGCTGATTCGCTACCAGAACGGCGCGGCCCTGCGCCTGGGCGACGTGGCAAAAATCAGCGACGGCGTGGAAGACCGCTACAACAGCGGCTTTTTCAACAATGACTCGGCGGTGCTGCTGGTGATCAACCGCCAGTCCGGCGCCAACATCATCGAGACGGTCCGGCAGATCAAGGCCCAGCTGCCGGCGTTGCAGGCGGTGTTGCCGTCCAGCGTCAAGCTCAACCTGGCGATGGACCGTTCCCCGGTGATCACCGCGACCCTGCATGAAGCCGAGATGACCTTGCTGATTGCCGTGGCCCTGGTAGTGCTGGTGGTGTACCTGTTCCTGGGTAATTTCCGTGCTTCGTTGATCCCGACCCTGGCGGTGCCGGTGTCGTTGGTGGGCACCTTTGCGGTGATGTACCTGTTCGGCTTCTCGCTGAACAACTTCTCGCTGATGGCGCTGATTCTGGCCACGGGCCTGGTGGTGGACGATGCGATCGTGGTGCTGGAGAACATTTCCCGGCACATCGACGATGGCGTGCCGCCGATGAAGGCGGCGTATCTGGGCGCGCAGGAAGTCGGCTTTACCTTGCTGTCGATGAACGTGTCGCTGGTGGCGGTGTTCCTGTCCATCCTGTTTATGGGCGGTATCGTCACCAACCTGTTCCGTGAGTTCTCCATCACCTTGTCGGCGGCGATCATCGTCTCGCTGATCGTGTCGCTGACCTTGACCCCGATGCTCTGCGCGCGTTGGCTCAAACCGCACATCAAAGGGCATATGAGCGGTTTGCAGCGTTGGAGCCACAGGATCAACGAGCGCATGGTGGCGGTGTATGCCACCAGCCTGGACTGGGTACTGCGCCACCGACGCCTGACCCTGCTGAGCCTGTTGCTCACCGTGGGCGTGAACATCGCGCTGTACGTGGTGGTGCCGAAAACCTTCATGCCGCAACAGGACACCGGTCAGTTGATCGGCTTTGTGCGCGGCGACGACGGGCTGTCGTTCAATGTGATGCAGCCGAAGATGGAGACCTTCCGCAAGGCGGTGCTCAAGGACCCGGCAGTGCTCAGCGTGGCCGGCTTTATCGGCGGCAACAACGGCACCAACAACGCGGTGATGCTGGTGCGCCTCAAGCCTATCGCCGAGCGCAAGATCTCGGCCCAGGCGGTGATCGAGCGTATTCGCAAGGAAGTACCGCTGGTGCCGGGTGGGCGCTTGTTCCTGATGGCCGACCAGGACCTGCAATTTGGCGGCAGTCGCGACCAGACCAGCGCGCAGTATTCCTACATCCTGCAAAGCGGTGACCTGGCCGCGTTGCGCCTGTGGTACCCGAAAGTGGTCGCCGCGTTGCGCGAGCTGCCGGAGCTGACCGCCATCGACGCCCGTGAAGGCCGTGGCGCGGCGCAGGTGACGCTGGTGGTCGACCGCGACCAGGCCAAGCGCCTGGGCATCGACATGAGCATGGTCACGGCGGTGTTGAACAACGCCTACAGCCAACGGCAGATTTCCACCATCTATGACAGCCTCAACCAGTACCAGGTGGTGATGGAGGTCAACCCGAAATACGCCCAGGACCCGATCACCCTGAACCAGATGCAGGTGATCACCTCCACCGGCGCGCGGGTGCCGCTATCGACCATTGCCCACTACGAGAACAGCCTGGCCGACGACCGGGTCAGCCATGAAGGCCAGTTCGCCTCGGAAAACATCGCGTTTGATATGTCGCCCGGGGTCACGGTGGAGCAGGGCACGGCCGCCATCGAGCGCGCGATTGCCAAGGTGGGCTTGCCCGAAGACGTGATCGCCAAGATGGCCGGCACCGCCGACGCGTTTGCAGCGACCCAGAAGGGCCAGCCGTTCATGATCCTCGGCGCGCTGGTGGCGGTTTATCTGGTGCTGGGCATTCTGTATGAAAGCTACATTCACCCGCTGACCATCCTCTCGACCTTGCCGTCGGCCGGTGTCGGCGCGTTGCTCTCGATCTACCTGCTGGGCGGCGAGTTCAGCCTGATCTCACTGCTGGGCTTGTTCCTGTTGATCGGGGTGGTGAAGAAGAACGCGATCCTGATGATCGACCTGGCCCTGCAGCTGGAGCGCCATGACGGCATGAGCCCGGTTGAATCGATCCGCAGCGCGTGCCTGTTGCGCCTGCGCCCGATCCTGATGACCACGCTGGCCGCCATTCTCGGCGCCTTGCCGTTGCTGCTCGGCTCCGGCGACGGCGCGGAAATGCGCCAGCCGCTGGGCCTGACGATTATTGGAGGCCTGGTGTTCAGCCAGATCCTGACCCTTTACACCACCCCGGTGGTTTACCTCTATCTTGACCGCGCGCGCCACCGCTTCAACGCCTGGCGCGGTGTGCGTACCGATGCTGCCTTGGACACTGCGCTATGACCGATTCAACCTTGACCCAATTGGCCATGAGCATGCCCCGTGGTTTGCGCGTTGCCAGCCTGCTGCTGTGCGGCGCGTTGCTCAGCGCCTGCGCCATCGGGCCTGACTACAAACGTCCGGATGTCATCGAGCCGGTGCAATTCAAAGAAGCCCAGGGCTGGAGCCAGGCCACGCCCAGCGACTCGCTGGCGCGAGGCGCCTGGTGGGAGCTGTACGGCGACCGCCAACTGAATGACCTGGTGACGCGCCTGAACAACGCCAACCAGACCGTGGCCCAGGCCGAAGCGCGTTTCCGTCAGGCCCAGGCCCAGGTGCGCAGCGCGCGCGGTGCGTTCTTTCCAACGGTGGACCTGAGTGCCGGAAAAACCCGCGCCAGCCAGGGCACCGGCAGCAGTAACGCCAGCCTGAGCAGTTCCAGCAGCGGTATCCGCGACACCCTCAACGCGCAACTGGGCGTGAGTTGGGAAGCGGATGTGTGGGGCAAATTGCGCCGCGGCCTGGAAGCCAATGAAGCCACGGCCGAGGCCAGCTCGGCAGACCTGGCGGCGATGCGCTTGAGCCAGCAATCGGAGCTGGTGCAAGACTACTTGCAACTGCGTGTCATGGATGAACAGACGCGGTTGTTGCAGGCCACGCTGGACACTTATCAGCGTTCGCTGCAAATGACCGAGAACCAATACCGCGCCGGTGTGTCCGGCAAGGACGCGATCGCTCAGGCGCAAACTCAGCTCAAGACCACCCAGGCCAGCCTGATCGACTTGATCTGGCAGCGGGCCCAGTTGGAAAACGCCATTGCGGTATTGATCGGCGAGGCACCGGCCAACTTCAACCTGGCGGTGAGCAAAGATATTCCAGCCTTGCCGCAGATTCCCGTGAGCCTGCCGTCGCAACTGTTGGAGCGCCGTCCGGACATTGCTTCGGCTGAGCGCGCGGTGATCGCTGCGAACGCAAATATCGGTGTGGCCAAGGCGGCTTATTATCCGGATTTGACCTTGAGTCTGGCCGGCGGCTATTCCAGCAGCACCTACGCCGACTGGATCAGCCTGCCGAACCGCTTCTGGTCGGTGGGGCCGAAGTTGGCGATGACGTTGTTCGACGGTGGGCAGCGTTCGGCGGAGGTTGATCGCAGCGTGGCCTCGTATGACGAGACGGTCGCCAAGTATCGCCAGACGGTGCTGGATGGTTTTCGCGAGGTTGAAAACTACATGGTGCAGTTGAAGGTGCTGGAGGATGAGGCGGTCGTCAGCAATGAAGCGCTGGAAGCTGCGCGCGAATCGCTGCGGTTGACGCAGAATCAGTACAAGGCCGGGTTGATTGCGTATCTGGATGTCGTCACGGTGCAGGCCACGGCCCTTAGCAATGAGCGGACCGTGCTGACGTTGTTGCAGACGCGGTTGGTGGCGAGTGTGCAGTTGATCGCGGCGCTGGGCGGTGGGTGGGATGGGCAGGTGGCGTTCAAGGAGTGATTGAGCCGCTGTCCGTTGCTGCCCTCTAGAGCCGGGAGGGGGCAAGCCCCTCCCGAAGTCGCCGATCCAGACGCCACTTCAAGCCCCGACCACCGCAACGTTAAGCCAGTAGATTGACGTCAAAGCGCCACTAATTGCCCCATGGTAATTAATCAACGCGCCCATAATTATTCTCGCTACAATCGCCCGCTTTGCCACTTGGCACGGGCGCTCCAGGCCCGTCAGTTCTGAGACATTCCATGCTGATCGGTAGCTATTCCCCCTCCTTGGTCGTGATTTCCCTGTTCGTCGCGATCCTGGCGTCCTACACCGCGCTGGACCTCGCCGGCCGTCTCGCGACCGCCAGGGGCCGCGCCGTGTACGTGTGGATGACGGGCGGCGCATTGGCGATGGGCGTAGGCGTGTGGTCCATGCACTTTATCGGCATGTTGGCCTTGCGCCTGCCGTTTGCCCTCGGGTTTGACCTGGGCATCACCGCGCTGTCCCTGCTGATCGCCGTGTTGTCCAGCGGCTTTGCCTTATGGCTGGTCAGCCAGCCACGCCTGCCGGCGTGGCAACTGGCGTTCGGTGCGCTGATCATGGGCGCGGGCATCAGCAGCATGCACTACACCGGCATGGCCGCGATGCGCATGACGCCGGGCATCGACTATGACCCGACCCTGTTCGGCGCTTCATTGTTGATCGCGGTCATCGCGTCCGGCGCTGCGCTGTGGATCGCCTTCAATCTGCGTCGCAACACGCCTTACGTACGCCTGGCACGCGGTGGCGCAGCCGTGGTGATGGGCATCGCAATCGTGGGCATGCACTACACCGGCATGGCCGCCGCGCGCTTTGATGACAACAGCTTCTGCGGCGCCGCCCTGACGGGCCTGAGCGGCAAGGGCCTGGACAACCTGGTGCTGGTGACCACGCTGGCCGTGTTGATCATCGCGCTGCTGACTTCGTTGCTTGACGCTCGCCTTGAAGCGCGCACTGCCGTACTCGCCGATTCCCTGACCCTGGCCAACCAGGAACTGACGCACCTGGCCCTGCACGACATGCTCACCGGCCTGCCCAATCGCACCTTGCTCGCCGACCGTATTCAGCAAGCCATTCAGGCGGTGAAGGAGCAGGGCGGTTGCTTTGCCCTGATGTTTATCGACCTGGACGGGTTCAAACCGGTCAACGATGCGTTTGGTCATCACATGGGTGACCAGTTGTTGCGCGAGGTGGGCCTGCGCTTGCGCGAGGACCTGCGCAGCCATGACACCTTGGCCCGTATCGGCGGGGATGAGTTTGTGTTGCTGGTGCAATTGACGCAGCCGGACGACGCCGTGGGCCTCGCCGAACGTCAGGTCGGGCTGATCAACCGTGCCTTCAAGGTTGCCGAGCATGAACTGAAAATCTCCGCCAGCATCGGTATCGCGCTGTTTCCGGGCAACGGCAATAACCCGCAAGAGCTGTTGATGAACGCCGACGCTGCCATGTACCACGCCAAGGGCATGGGCAAGAACGGTTACAGCTTCTTTGATGCGTCGATGAACACCGACGCACGCAAGCAGTTGCAGTTATTGCAGGACCTGCGCAACGCCCTCGAGCACGAGCAATTTCGTTTGTATTACCAGCCCAAGATCGATGCGTTGAGCGGCATCCCGGTCGGCGCCGAAGCCTTGCTGCGCTGGGAGCATCCGCAGCAGGGTCTGTTGTTGCCTGCGACGTTTATCGACCTGGCGGAAAAGACCGGGTTGATTATTCCTATCGGCGAGTGGGTGTTGAACGAAGCCTGTCGTCAGATGCGGCTGTGGTATGCGCTGGGCTATGAAGACTGGCGCATTGCGGTGAACCTGTCGGCCTTGCAGTTTTGCCATGCCGGGCTGGTCGAGAGTGTGGCCGCAGCCCTTGACCGTCACCAGTTGCCGGCCAATAGCCTGACCCTGGAAATCACCGAAACCACCGCCATGAGTGACGCCGACGCGAGCATGACGGTGTTGCAGCAGTTGTCGGACATGGGCGTCGACCTGTCCATCGATGACTTCGGCACCGGCTATTCGAGCCTGATGTACCTCAAGCGCCTGCCCGCCAATGAGCTGAAGATCGATCGCGGGTTTGTCCGCGACCTGGAACACGACAGCGACGATGCCGCCATCGTTTCCGCCATCGTCGCCCTCGGCCAGGCCCTGGGGCTGCGGATTGTCGCCGAAGGCGTGGAGACTGATGTGCAGCAGAGTTTCCTCACCCGCCTGGGGTGCAACTCGCTGCAAGGCTATCTGTTGGGGCATCCCTTGCCGGCTGACGGTTTCATGGCCGACATCCAGCGTGGCGAAGAGGCGGGAGCGCCTGACAAAAGCCGTGCGTGACGAGTATTCTTGGCCCCAACCCTAACCATCAGGTTGAGTCAGGAGACCGCACGCATGGACAAAGTCGTCATCATCACTGGGGGCAGCCGGGGCATCGGCGCCGAGACGGCATTACTGGCCGCTCGCGAGGGCTACCGCATCTGCATCAACTATCAGTCCGACGAAAACGCCGCCCACAGCGTGCTCGAACAGGTTCGCGCCCTCGGCGCCCAGGCGATTGCAGTGCGTGCGGATGTCAGCATCGAGGATGAAGTGGTCGCGCTGTTCAGTCGCGTGGATGCCGAGCTGGGCCGTGTCACCGCGCTGGTGAACAACGCCGGCACCGTGGGGCATAAGTCGCGGGTCGACGAGATGTCCGAATTCCGCATCCTCAAGATCATGAAGACCAACGTGCTCGGGCCGATCCTGTGCGCCAAGCATGCGGTGCTGCGCATGTCGCCAAGGCATGGCGGGCAGGGTGGCAGTATCGTCAACGTGTCGTCAGTGGCGGCGCGCCTGGGTTCGCCGGGTGAATACGTCGACTATGCCGCCTCCAAGGGAGCACTGGACACCTTCACGCTGGGGCTGTCGAAAGAAGTTGCCGGTGAAGGGATTCGCGTCAACGCCGTGCGGCCCGGCTATATCTTTACCGACTTCCACGCCCTGAGTGGCGACCCGGACCGGGTCAGCAAACTGGAATCCGGCATTCCGATGGCCCGTGGCGGGCGCCCGGACGAAGTGGCCGAGGCGATTATCTGGTTGCTGTCGGACAAGGCCTCGTACACCACTGGCACCTTCCTGGACCTGGGCGGCGGTCGCTGATCACCGCTGTTGACCGGCTGTTGAGTGAGGCACCCAAGGGGGCGCCTCACTGCGACGCTCAGGGCAGCTTGATCTGATACGCCGCCAACTGCGCCTTGTGTTGCGCCTCCACCGTGCTTGGGTCGACGCGTTTGGCGAACTGGGTCAAGTCGCGTCGAGCGTTTTCCTTATCGCCCAGCCGGTCATAGGCCAGCGCTCGCTGGTAGTAGGCCCACGCGTAGTCAGGTTGTTTGATCAGTCCGGCGCTGTAGGCTTCGGCGGCTTCGCGGTACTGGCCCAGATCGTAGAGCGCCAGGCCCAAATGATAGAACGTCGGCATGTTGAACCCGGCGCCTTTGCCATTCTCGCCCAGGTCGGCATCCAGATTGGACTGCACCAGTTCGAGGGCTTTTTGCGGGTTGCCATTGAGGCGGTACAGGTAGCTCAGCTCCAGGGTCGCGCGCGGTTCGGGGTGCGGGTTGGTGGCGATGGATTTTTCGCGCGCGCTGATGGCTTGCGGATACTGCTTGAGGTTTGTGTAGGCCACTGACTGCAGCAGGTACACGGTGCTCTTGATTTTGGGCGGCAGGGTGTTCTTCGTCAGGCACAGCTCTGACTCTTGAATCACCTGCTGATTTTGCTCGGCTCTCATGGCCTTGCTGGTGTTGACGCAATGCTGCAGGTTGAGTTCGGCGGGGGTTGGCTGGTGCGCGCAACCGGTGACGACTGCGGCAACGGCCAGCAGGGCGAAACCACGAATAGAGGCGTTAGGCATGCTTGGTCAGTCCAGCAGATTGGCGTTGAGGTCGGGGCGATAGACTTGCAGCAGGGCAGGCGTGACGGTGCCTTGCAAGGAGCAGAAGATCTTCGTACGGCCCTCGGTCGGCCCTTTTTCCAGGCTCAGCGTACGTTCTACAAAGCCAAAGGGCGTGGCCACGCCCGGCCCCGCCAAGCCTTCGGTGCGCCATTGGCCGATCGGGTCGCCCACCCGGCGAATATCGGCGCGGCTGACGTTGCCGCGTTCTGCTACCAGGCGTGCGTGGTCGGCGATCAAGGGTTTGAGGCGCTCGGCAACATCGCTCACCGAACCTTCGGCGACGAATCCCCAGAACAGCAAATTGCCGACATTGGGCAGCGACATGGCTTCATTGTGATACCCCAAGAGGCGCACGCCGTTGACCACCAGCGGTTGCTCAAAGGCCTGATAGCGACCGCCTTCCTGCAGTGGGTTCATGACCACTGGAGCGCTGACGTTGCCCTGTTTGGCCACGCGCAGGGTGCCGGCGGGCAGGGAGGCGGTGTTGAGGGTTTCGAAAAAACGTGCGTCACAGCGGGAGAAATCGCTGAACAGCTGATCGGGGGTGGCGGCAGTGGTTTGGCCCTGGGCCTGGCTGGCAAGCGCCAGCAAGCAAAGGGCGGATAACAGTGGGCGAAGCATCGGCGTCATCCATGAGCGTTGAGGGGCGGCGAGTGTAACAAGGCCCAAACGCCTTCGCTAACAGGATGAGCGTTGCCCGGCGGTCAGGCTCCGGCGAGCCCGTTCAAAACGAGCGCACGATCCGCCCCAGCGTTTCCATCGCTTTCTCCGACGCCTCGGTCCACGGGCTGCCGTAATTCAAGCGAATGCAATTTCTGAAGCGCTGGGTCGCCGAGAAAATCGGTCCCGGCGCAATGCTGATGCCTTGGGCCAGGGCCATCTGGAACAGCTTCAGCGAATCGGTTTGCTCCGGCAGTTCGAGCCACAAAAAATACCCGCCAGCCGGCTGGCTGACCCGTGTCTGGGCCGGGAAATAGCGGGCGATTGCCGCCAGCATCGCGCTTTGCTGTTCTTCCAGGGCATAGCGCAACTTGCGCAAATGGCGGTCATAGCCACCGTGCTGCAGGTAGTCGGCAATCGCCGCCTGCGCCGGCATTGAAGGGCACAACGAGGTCATCAGCTTCAAGCGCTCGACCTTCTGCGCATAGCGCCCGGCGGCCACCCAGCCAACGCGATAACCCGGGGCCAGGCTTTTGGCGAAGGAACCGCAATGCATCACCAGGCCTTCGGTGTCGAAGGCTTTGGCCGGTTTGGGCGCGTGCTGCCCGTAATACAACTCGGCGTACACGTCGTCTTCAATCAGCGGCACCTGGTGACTGCGCAGCAGTTCCACCAACGCCTGCTTTTTGGCCTCCGGCAGGGTTGCGCCCATCGGGTTCTGGAAGCTGGTCATGGTCCAGCAGGCTTTGATTGGGTAGCGCTCGAGGCTTTGCGCCAAAGCGTTGAGGTCAATGCCATCGCGTGGGTGCACCGGAATTTCCACGGCCTTGAGCTTCAGACGTTCCAGCACTTGCAGGCAGGCATAAAACGCCGGCGCTTCGATGGCGACCAGATCGCCCGGCTCGGTCACGGCCTGCAGGCACAGGTTCAGGGCCTCAAGCGCGCCGTTGGTGATCAGCAGCTCTTCCATCGGCAGCATCAGGCCACCGACCATGTAACGCAGGGCAATTTGCCTGCGCAGCTGCGGGTTGCCCGGTGACATGTCGGTCACGACCAGGCGTGGGTCCATTTCGCGGCTGGCACTGGCCAGCGAACGTGCCAGGCGTGGCAAAGGGAACAGCATCGGGCTGGGAAAGGCCGAGCCGAAGGGCACGGTGTTGGGGTCTTTGATGGAGTCCAGTACCGAAAACACCAGTTCACTCACATCGACTTCGGTGGATTCGTGCACATGCTCACTTACCACCGGCTCGGAAAACGGGCTCGGTGCGTGGGTGTTGACGAAGTAACCGGAACGCGGCCGCGCGCGAATCAGCCCACGGCGTTCGAGCAGGTAATACGCCTGGAACACCGTGGACGGGCTGACGCCGTAGGTCTGGCTCGCATAGCGCACCGACGGCACGCGCTGGCCGGGCCCGAGCACGCCGGAGCGGATCAGTTCTGCGATGTCATCGGCGAATTTTTCGTAGCGTTTCATGAAGGCCTTAAAAACAGTTTTCTCATTATGAACACAGGGCAAACAGTGGCTGCGGGCCTGTGTCAGTTGGACCTCAGCGGTTCATCGGCGCCACAAAGCGGCTGTCGGCCGCACTGTAGATCCAGGGCTCATCCACGTCCGTCACCTTGAACCGCAGGGTCTGTGAACTGCTCGCCGGCTTGTCGGCCAACAACGCCACCGACACCGGCACATCGCTGATTTCCCCTGGCGCCAGGCTGAGCTCGGTCTTGCCTTGCAGCACGAAACCCTCGGCGTCCACCAACGCCAGGCGATAGTGCTGGCGCTGCTGGGTTTTGTTGATGACCTTGAGGCTGTAAATGTTTTCGATCAAGCCCTGGCTGTTTTCGCGGAACATGCCGCGATCCTTGGTGACGTCGAGCGATACCATCGGCCGTCCTACCAAGGCCACCACCAGTGCGGCGATCATCACCAGCAGCACGGCACTGTAGCCGATCAGTCGCGGCCGGAGCAGGTGGGTTTTGCCGCCCTGCAGTTGATGCTCGGAGGTATAGCTCACCAGCCCGCGGGCATAGCCCATTTTGTCCATGATCGAATCGCAGGCGTCGATGCAGGCCGCGCAGCCGATGCACTCCATCTGCAAGCCGTCGCGAATATCAATGCCGGTGGGGCACACCTGCACGCACAGCTGGCAGTCGATGCAGTCACCCAGGCCGACGTCAGCGGGCGTCACGTCTCGTTTGCGCGGGCCGCGGTGTTCTCCACGCGCCGCATCGTAAGAAATGGTCAGGGTGTCCTTGTCGAACATCACGCTCTGGAAGCGCGCATAGGGACACATGTGCATGCACACCGCCTCACGCAGCCAGCCGGCATTGATGTACGTGGCCGCGGTGAAGAACAGCACCCAGAACAGGCTGACGCCGCCCATTTGCCAGGTCAGCAGCTCCAAGGCCAGGGGCCGGATGGGCGTGAAGTAGCCGACAAACGTCAGCCCGGTCAACACGCTGATGCCCAGCCACAGCGTATGTTTGGCCGAGCGCCGCGCCAGCTTGTTCAGGCTCCACGGCGCCGCGTGCAGCTTGATACGCTGGTTGCGTTCGCCTTCGGTGACCTTTTCACACCACATGAACAGCCAGGTAAACGAGCTTTGCGGGCAGGTGTAGCCGCACCACACCCGGCCTGCGAACACGGTGATGGCAAACAGGCCGAAGGCGCAGATGATCAGCAGCGCCGACAACAGGATGAAGTCCTGGGGCCAGAAGGTTGCGCCGAAGATGTGGAATTTGCTTTCGGCCAGGTCCCACAGCACGGCTTGGCGCCCACCCCAGTTCAGCCATACGGTGCCGAAAAAAGCCAGGAACAGCACCGCCGCGCCGGCTACGCGCAAGGTGCGAAACAGGCCGGTGAAGCTGCGGGTGTGGATCAGGGTGTCGCTGGATTTGGCCTTCACCTTCTTTGGGTGTATGGGCTCAAAGGTTTCCACGGTTGGGATTCTTTCGCTCATGGTCGTTCGCTCATCAGCCTCCATCAGGCGGATGAACTATGGACGCCGCTCTGTGTGCATAACAGACTCAGCTAGGGCGATAAAAAGCGGATCAGATGGGGCTTTTCTACAAGACTGCGGCCAGTTGCTGCACTCCGTGGTGCCAGGAGTGCAGCGGCAATAAGCGCACATTGATACAGATCAATCAAATCACCGAATCACTGTCGGTCGCCTTTAAGTGTTTGCGTCCATCCACGGCACCGGCGACGGTCAAGGCATCGGCTTCGGCCTCGGTGATGTAGACCCTGTCGTTATCCAGCGTCACAAAAGACATGGCCTTGAGGCTGTCGGTGCTGACCGTCACCTCGGACGCAGGCAGGCTGCGCTCCTGGCCGTTTTCATCGACCTTGAAGTAGCACGTCTGGTTATCGATACGTACAGGCATGGTGATCTCCTTTTCCATTGGCGGGTGATCATTAGGGTTCACCCGGTTGCCCGGCGTTCCAGGCAACTGACTGGCGGTCGCCGTTGTCCATGCTTAACCCATAATCACAAAGGACCGCTTTCCATGGATGCCTGGTGGAGCGAAGTGTGGCAAACCCTGCAAGCCGAATTTGCCGACATCGGCGATGCGAAACAACTCACCCAGATCACCGTGCGCTTGCTGATCGCCGCGCTCCTGGGCGGCATTCTCGGGTTCGAACGGGAACAGAAGGGCAAGGCGGCGGGTGTACGCACCCACATGCTGGTGGCGTTGGGCGCCGCGCTGTTTGTATTGGTACCGCAGACGTCCGGCAGCCAGGCGGATGCGATGAGCCGGGTGCTGCAAGGCGTGATTGCCGGCATCGGATTTCTCGGCGCCGGCACCATTCTCAAAGGCAAGGAAGATGAGCAGGGCCAGCACGTCAAAGGCCTGACCACGGCTGCCGGCCTGTGGATGACGGCGGCAATCGGGGTTGCCGCCGGCATGGGCCGCGAATCGACAGCGGTGCTCAGTACCTTGCTGGCCTTGGCGGTATTCAGCGTGATGCCCCGGATCGTGAGGGCGTTCGAGAGTGATGATGACCGCCGATCAGGTGAGTAGATCGTTTTCTTTGACCTGGCCAAATATCTTTGCAACCAGCGCAGGCTCCCCTTGGTTGCCGGAAATTACCAGCACGCTGGCATTGTGTGCACGCGAGTATTTCAGCTGCATTTCACCACTGGCGCCGGATAACTGGTTGACCCACTGCAGCGGTTTATTCAGTTGCCGGCGAATGCTGGTGACGTCCAGCTTGTCCCGGTCGGTGACGAAGTTTCTGATTTCACACGGGTGGTCGAGCGTGGACTCCAGGGTGTTAGTGAAACTGTAGGTCCTGCGGTGGTTTTTACAGTCGGACTCGTAGTGATCCCGTCGCTGCCAATCCTCAAGATGCGCATATTGCAACGGCTCGGTCACCTTGCGGACCTGAGTGGCAATGTCGCAGAGGTGTTTACCCTTGGCCTCCAGGCTGCGCATGGAGTCCTGAATGCTGATCAGGGGCGCGTGCTCCTGGCGGGAGAACGCGCGAACCATATCAAAGCGGCTGCCCGGCGAGGCTTTCATCAAACTGGCTTTCAACGCGAACAGCGCCGCCTCCACGTAGTTGCGATAGGCGCCGACCTGCTCGGTTTCAATGGGGCTCAAGACCGTGTCGATCGAATCTTTGTTGAGTTGGGTTTCGATCCTGGCAAGGATGTTGAAACAGGACGTTGCGTTGGGGCCGCTCAACAGGCACTTGAGATTGTCTGGGGTCAACAGCCTGTCGATCGTGTTGAAGTTGTCTTTTGACTCTCTGGACTCAGGGTCGCGCATCAGGCGCTCAACGGTTTTGCGGTCCAACTGGTCGCAGAGCTGCTTGAACTGTTTTTCCAGGGCAGCCTGGTCGGCGGGAGCGGGTGCGGCTCCATCTGCACGCTTCGGCTCGTGGGCGCTGCTCGGCGCTGACCGGAGCAGGGCGTCCAGCGCTTGAGCGGACACGCTTACGGGGGAGGGTGAAATGGGGTGGGCGTGAAGATGGCCTGGGGTGGCTTCGGCGCGGGTGCGCGACGGCTGATGGATGGTCGACATGATAAATCCTCAAAAAACAAATCGGACGAGCGCTGGGGCCAGGAGCTTGGAAATGAAGTCAGCGCAACATCAGTATGAGAACGATCACATCAGTTGGAATTAGGGCTTTGCCTTTTAAGTGGGTGGGAATTTTCTGCGTCAAAGCCCGCTCGCGAGTCACGGTTCAGCGGCCAGTGCTGCGCCGGTACTACCACACTGACCCCGCGAGCGGATGCAGAATCTGCAACGTCTGCGTCACAGAATGACCGGCGGCTCGCTCGTTGGCGGTTCCTGCACCGGCGGTGGCTCGTTTTCAGGCGGTTCCTGTTCGGGAATCGGCTTCGGCTCAGCGGGCGGTAACGTTGGGTCGTCGATGTTCGGATCAGGTGTTTCAGCCGGAATCGGGATATTCATCGGTGTGGCCTCCTTTGTGCTTTGCTCTACCGGTGGACATCCGCCTGGGGGAATTGATTCCCCGCCCAATGGCGACATATCCACCTGAACTTTTCACCTGACGCCAGGCTCGGACCTATTACGGCCCTGCTCAGGGAGAGCGTTGCCCTATCAGAATTCGGATCAAGCAAAGAGCGTCCACAGGGCGTAAGGGGAAGATGCTCGATGACTGCTGAAACACTGGCTCCAGACGATTCCATTTTGCCGCTATCCCAGGCGTTGTTATTGCCCAGGATCGCGATCGAAAGTACCGCGCCTGTGATCGACGGCGGCGAATTTGCCGTGAAAGCCGCGGTTGGTCAGCGCATCAATGTCACCAGCAAGGTCTTTGCTGATGGCCACGACAAGCTTGCCGTACTGATCCGCTGGCGCCCGTTGCAGGACGAAAGCTGGCACAGCGTGGTGATGACCGACGTCGGTAACAATGGCTGGGAAGGCGCGTTCACCGTGACGCAGCAAGGCCCCCACCAATATTGCATCGAAGCCTGGATCGATACCTTTGCCAGCTTCTGTTATGAGCTGCGTAAAAAACACGAGGCCGGCGTGCCGGTCAGCCTTGAACTGCAGGAAGGTCGCAGCCTGGTGTTGCAGGCCGCCGAGCGCAGTGACAACGAGCTGCGCGATCGCCTCATGCTGCTGCACCACGAACTGTCCGGCTTGCTGGAAACCGAGCAGGTCGCGCAGTTTCTGCACGAAGACAGTGCACACCTGATGACCCAGGCCGACCACCGTGCCTATTTGAGCGTCAGCCCGGTCTACCCGGTTGATGTCGAGCGCACAGCCGCGCAGTTTGCCAGCTGGTACGAGCTGTTTCCGCGCTCGATCACCGACGATCCTGCTCGCCACGGCACGTTCAATGACGTGCACTCGCGCCTGTCGATGATCCATGACATGGGCTTTGACGTGCTGTACTTCCCGCCGATCCATCCGATCGGGCGCAGCCATCGCAAAGGCAGGAACAACTCCCTGACCGCCGGCCCCGATGATCCCGGCAGCCCGTACGCGATTGGCAGCGAGGAGGGCGGCCATGAAGCCATCCACCCGCAACTGGGCAGCCGCGATGACTTCCGTCGGTTGGTCAAGGCCGCCGCCGACCACGGCCTGGAAATCGCTCTGGATTTTGCCATCCAGTGCTCCCAGGACCACCCGTGGCTCAAGCAGCACCCGGGCTGGTTCAACTGGCGCCCGGACGGCACGATCAAATACGCCGAGAACCCGCCGAAGAAATATCAGGACATCGTCAACGTCGACTTCTATGCCGCCGATGCGATCCCGAGCCTGTGGACCGAATTGCGCGACGTCGTGCTGGGCTGGGTGGAAGAGGGCGTGAAGACCTTTCGGGTCGACAACCCTCACACCAAACCGCTGCCCTTCTGGCAATGGCTGATCAGCGACGTGCGCGGCAAACACCCGGACGTGATCTTCCTCGCCGAAGCATTCACCACGCCGGCAATGATGGCGCGTCTGGGCAAGGTCGGTTATTCGCAGAGTTACACCTACTTTACCTGGCGCAATACCAAGGCCGAGTTGAGCGAGTACTTTGCGCAGTTGAACGAATCGCCTTGGCGCGAGTGCTACCGACCGAATTTCTTCGTCAACACGCCGGACATCAACCCCGGCTTCCTGCACGAATCCGGGCGACCGGGCTTCTTGATCCGCGCCGCACTGGCCACCATGGGCTCGGGCCTGTGGGGCATGTATTCAGGGTTTGAGTTGTGCGAAGCCGCGCCGGTGCCGGGCAAGGAGGAGTACCTGGATTCGGAGAAGTACGAGATCCGTCCGCGTGATTTCACCGCGCCCGGCAACATCATTGCCGAGATCGCGCAGCTCAATCGTATCCGCCGGCAGAACCCCGCGTTGCAGACGCACTTGGGGTTGAAGCTCTACAACGCCTGGAACGACAACATCCTGTACTTCGGCAAACGCAGTGAAGACGGCAGCAATTTCATTCTCGTCGCGGTGAACCTTGACCCGTTCAATGCCCAGGAAGCGCATTTCGAGTTGCCGCTGTGGGAACTGGGCTTGCCGGACGATGCCCAGACCCAAGGCGAAGACTTGATGAACGGGCATCGCTGGACCTGGTACGGCAAGACTCAGTGGATGCGGCTGGAGCCGCACATGCCGTTTGGAATTTGGAGAATCACCACCTCCTGAAACCAGCCAGTCACCTGCGGGCGCCGGTACACGGCGCCTGCAGGGAGCGCGCTCCACCAGTTGGTTTTTCAGCATTTTCAGGAGTTACCAATGGCGAAGAAACCCAAGGCTGCCACCTTTATCAAAGACCCG
This sequence comes from Pseudomonas sp. HT11, assembly GCF_044875395.1. Lineage (NCBI taxonomy): Bacteria > Pseudomonadati > Pseudomonadota > Gammaproteobacteria > Pseudomonadales > Pseudomonadaceae > Pseudomonas > Pseudomonas sp. HT11. Next base: position 2,845,545 of record NZ_CP173217.1, read on the forward strand.
CTCTGGTACAAGGATGCGGTGATTTATCAGGTTCACGTCAAATCCTATTTCGACTCCAACAACGATGGCATCGGTGACTTTCCCGGGCTGATCGCCAAGCTCGATTACATCGCCGACCTGGGCGTAAACACCATCTGGCTGTTGCCGTTCTACCCCTCGCCACGCCGTGATGACGGCTATGACATCGCCGAGTACCGTGGCGTGCACAGCGACTACGGGACCATGGCCGACGCCAAGCGGTTTATTGCCGAGGCCCACCAGCGCGGCCTGCGGGTCATCACCGAACTGGTGATCAACCACACCTCCGACCAGCATCCCTGGTTCCAGCGTGCGCGCAAGGCCAAGCCGGGTTCGGCCGCGCGCGACTTCTATGTGTGGTCCGATGACGACCAGAAATACGACGGCACCCGCATCATCTTTCTCGACACCGAAAAATCCAACTGGACCTGGGACCCGGTCGCTGGCCAGTACTTCTGGCACCGGTTCTATTCCCACCAGCCAGACCTGAACTTCGACAACCCGCAGGTGATGAAGGCGGTGCTGTCGGTGATGCGTTATTGGCTGGACATGGGCATCGATGGCCTGCGCCTGGACGCCATTCCGTACCTGATCGAACGCGACGGTACCAATAACGAAAACCTCCCGGAAACCCACGACGTCCTCAAGCAGATCCGTGCAGAGATCGACGCGCATTACCCCGACCGCATGCTGCTCGCCGAAGCCAACCAATGGCCGGAAGACACGCAGCTGTACTTCGGTGACAAAAAGGGTGACGACGGCGATGAATGCCACATGGCGTTCCACTTCCCGCTGATGCCGCGCATGTACATGGCGCTGGCCCAGGAAGATCGCTTCCCGATCACCGATATTTTGCGCCAGACCCCGGAGATTCCCGCCAACTGCCAATGGGCGATCTTCCTGCGCAACCACGATGAACTGACCCTGGAAATGGTCACCGATAAAGAACGCGACTACCTGTGGAACTACTACGCCGCCGACCGTCGCGCGCGGATCAACCTGGGTATTCGTCGACGCCTGGCGCCGCTGATGGAGCGTGATCGCCGCCGTGTCGAACTGCTCAATAGCCTGCTGCTGTCGATGCCGGGCACGCCGACCCTGTATTACGGCGATGAGATCGGCATGGGCGATAACATTTATCTGGGCGACCGCGACGGCGTGCGTACGCCGATGCAGTGGTCCATCGACCGTAACGGCGGCTTTTCCCGCGCCGACCCGGCGAGCCTGGTGCTGCCGCCGATCATGGACCCGCTTTACGGCTACCAGTCGGTCAACGTCGAAACCCAGGCTCAGGACCCGCACTCGTTGCTGAACTGGACCCGGCGCATGCTCGCGGTGCGCAAGCAGTCCAAGGCCTTTGGCCGTGGCAGCTTGAAAATGCTCTCGCCGAGCAACCGCCGCATCCTGGCCTACACCCGTGAATTCACCGGCGAAGACGGCCGCACGGAAATCATCCTGTGCGTGGCCAACGTGTCACGCAGTGCCCAGGCCGCCGAACTGGACCTGTCGGCGTTCGCCGGCATGGTGCCGGTGGAGATGCTCGGCGGGAATGCCTTCCCGCCGATTGGCCAGCTCAATTTCCTGCTGACCCTGGCGCCTTACGGCTTCTACTGGTTTGTGCTGGCGGCGGAAAACCAGATGCCGAGCTGGCATGTGGAACCGGCGCAAAGCATCCCGGACTTCACCACACTGGTATTGAAAAAACGCATGGAAGAACTGCTCGAAGAACCGTGCCGCAGCACCCTGGAACAAACCTCGCTGCCCGCCTGGCTGCCCAAGCGGCGCTGGTTTGCCGGCAAGGACACCGCCATCGACAGCGTGCACATTGCCTACGGCGTGCGCTTTGGCGACCCGCAGCACCCGGTGCTGCTCAGCGAGATCGAGGTGAGCAGCGCTGGCCAGGTCAGCCGCTATCAACTCCCGTTCGGCTTTCTCGGCGAAGACCAGCTCACCAGTGCGCTGCCCCAGCAATTGGCGCTCGCCCGTGTACGCCGTGCGCGTCAGGTCGGTTTGGTGACCGATGCCTTCAGCCTTGAGCACTTTATTCGTGCGGTGATCCATGGCCTGCAAGCCGGCACCGTGCTGAACACCGGCGAAGGTGATTTGCACTTTGAGGCCACGCCGCATCTGGCCAAGCTGCAACTGGGCGAAGAGCCGCAGGTGCGCTACCTGGCCGCCGAACAGTCCAACAGTTCGGTGGTGGTAGGCGAAAGCCTGGTGCTCAAGCTCATCCGCAAAGTCAGCGCTGGCGTGCACCCGGAGCTGGAAATGAGCGCTTACCTGACCGAAGCCGGTTACCCCAACATCTCGCCGCTGCTGGGCTCGATGGTGCGTCGTGACGGTGAAGGGCAAGACAACCTGCTGATGATTGCCCAGGGCTACCTCAGCAACCAGGGCGACGCATGGGCCTGGACGCAAAACAGCCTGGAGCGGGCGATTCGCGATGAATTGGCCGAAGCCATGTCCGAACAGGAACAGCACTACAACGCCCTCGGCGAACTGCAAGACTTTGCCGGTTTGCTCGGCCAGCGCCTGGGTGAAATGCACGCGGTCTTGGCGGCAAAAACCACCAACAAAGACTTCAAGCCGGAAGTCACGAGCGTCAAGGACACCCAGGCCTGGGCCAAGGATGTGGGCGCGCAGATCGACCGCGCGCTGCACTTGCTCAAGCTTCATCAAAGTCAATTGAACCCTGCCGATCAGGCGTTGGTCAGTGAATTGCTGACGCAGAAAAAAGCCATCGGCACGCACGTTCAGGCCCTGGCGAAAGCCACGGCCGGCGGGTTGCGGATCCGGGTTCATGGTGACTTGCACCTGGGCCAGGTACTGGTGGTCAAGGGCGATGCATACTTGATCGACTTTGAAGGCGAACCGGCGCGTCCGCTGCATGAGCGGCGCGGCAAGCACAGCCCCTATAAAGATGTCAGTGGCGTGCTGCGCTCGTTCGATTACGCCGCCGCCATGGCCTTGAATGTGCAAGGTGTGGATCACTCGCCCGAAGCGGACATTGCCCGCAAGCGCGTGACCGAGCGGTACTTGAGTGAAGCACGTCAGGCATTTACCCAGGCTTATCATCAGGCGACGTCTACACTGGCGCATGACTGGCAGGATGCCAAAGGCCAGAGCGCTGCGCTGACGTTGTTCAGCCTGGAAAAGGCCGCGTATGAAGTGGCCTACGAAGCGGAAAATCGCCCGACCTGGTTGCCGGTGCCGTTGCAAGGTTTGCACGGTCTGCTCAGCGGGCTAACACCTATATCGAAAAATGCACGCGGTGGGGAGACGTCATGAGCTTTACAAATAAAGAACCGCTGCAACCGAAACTGACTGCAATGCCGGCGTCCAAGGACGTCGAAGCACTGGTACGCGCCGAACACCATGACCCGTTCTCGATTCTCGGGCCACATGATGACGAGCAAGGCGGCCAGTTCATCCGCGCGTTTCTGCCCGAAGCCCTGAGTGTTCAGGTGCTGGCGCGAGACAGCGGTGAGACGCTCGGCAACCTGGACGCCAGCCCGGTGCCAGGTTTGTTTGTCGGCCACTTCAAGACACGCCAGAGCTACCTGCTGAAAATCCAGTGGGCCGGCGGCGAGCAGATCACAGAAGACCCTTACAGTTTCAGCCAGTTGCTGCTCGGTGAGATGGATTTGTACCTGTTTGCCGAGGGCAATCACCGTGACCTGAGCAGTTGCCTTGGCGCGCAAGTGACCAGCGTCGATGGCGTGCAGGGCGTGCGCTTTGCCGTATGGGCACCGAACGCCCGGCGCGTGTCGGTGGTGGGTGATTTCAATATCTGGGATGGCCGCCGCCATCCGATGCGGTTGCGTCATCCCTCGGGCGTCTGGGAAATCTTCATCCCGCGCCTGCAACCGGGTGCGGCCTACAAGTACGAGATTCTCGGTGCCCACGGCATCCTGCCGCTTAAGGCCGACCCGATGGCGCTGGCGACCCAGCTGCCGCCCGACACCGCCTCGAAAGTCGCTGCGCCGCTGCAGGTGGACTGGCAGGACCATGAGTGGATGCAGTCGCGCGCCGACAAACAGAAGCCTTCGGCGCCGCTGTCGATTTATGAGCTGCATGTGGGCTCCTGGCAATGCGAGCTCGACGAGGCCGGTGAAGTCTCCCGCCAGTACGGTTGGCGCGAGCTGGCCGAGCGCTTGGTGCCGTATGTGCAGCAGTTGGGCTTCACCCACGTTGAGCTGATGCCGATCATGGAGCACCCGTTCGGCGGTTCCTGGGGTTATCAAGCGTTGTCGCAGTTTGCTCCGAGCGCGCGCTTTGGCTCGCCGGAAGATTTCGGCTTCTTCGTCAACGCCCTCCATCAGGCCAACATCGGTGTGATCCTCGACTGGGTACCGGCGCATTTCCCGACCGATACCCACGGTTTGGCCCAGTTCGACGGCACCGCGCTGTACGAGTACGCCAACCCGCTGGAAGGCTTCCATCAGGATTGGGACACACTGATCTACAACCTGGGCCGCACTGAAGTGCACGGGTTTATGCTGGCCTCGGCGTTGCACTGGCTCAAACACTTCCATATCGACGGCCTGCGCGTGGATGCCGTGGCATCGATGCTCTATCGCGATTATTCGCGCAAAGCCGGCGAGTGGGTGCCTAACCGCCATGGCGGCCGCGAGAACCTGGAAGCCATCGACTTCCTGCGTCATTTGAACGACGTGGTGGCGCTGGAAGCACCAGGCGCACTGGTGATCGCCGAAGAATCCACCGCGTGGCCGGGTGTGAGCCAAAGCACCCAGCAGGGCGGGTTGGGCTTCAACTACAAGTGGAACATGGGCTGGATGCACGATTCGCTGCATTACATCCAGCAGGATCCGGTGTACCGCGCCCATCATCACAACGAGCTGAGTTTTGGCCTGGTGTATGCCTGGTCCGAGCGCTTTATCCTGCCGATCTCCCACGATGAAGTGGTGCACGGCAAGCATTCGCTGATCGACAAGATGCCCGGTGACCGCTGGCAGAAGTTTGCCAACCTGCGCGCATACCTGAGTTTCATGTGGATGCACCCCGGCAAGAAGCTGCTGTTCATGGGCTGCGAGTTTGGGCAGTGGCGCGAGTGGAACCATGACCAGCAACTGGATTGGTACCTGCTGCAATACCCTGAACACCAGGGCGTGCAGAAACTGGTTGGCGACTTGAACCGCCTGTACCGTGAGGAACCGGCGCTGCATGAGCAGGATGATGCGCCCCAAGGCTTCCAGTGGCTGATCGGCGACGATGCGATCAACAGCGTCTATGCCTGGCTGCGCTGGAGCAAGGACGGCAAGCCGGTGCTGGTCGTCGCTAACTTCACCCCGGTGCCGCGTGAAGCCTACGCCGTTGGCGTGCCATTTGCGGGGCGCTGGAGCGAGGTGATCAACAGCGATGCCGACATGTACGCCGGTTCCAACTACGGCAACGGTGGGGAAGTGTTCACGCAGGAGGAACCGCGTCATGGGCAGCCGGTGTCACTGTCGTTGAATGTGCCGCCATTGGGTGTGCTGATTCTGCGGCCGGAAACGCTTTAAGGGCGCCAAGGTGCCGGATTCTGTTGTCCGCAGTACTGGCAGGGTGCCACAATGGCGCCCTAGTCGCGGCAGTCGAAGCAGGCGTATTGAATGAACGGCCTAGAGCATGGGCAAGACCAGGATGGTTTGATAGAAGAACTGGTGCGAACCGACCGTTTGCATCTGCTGTTTCGTCAATCCTTCGCTGCCATTTTCGGCAGTTACCTGGCCGCCGTCATGCTCTGCTGGTTGTGCTGGGACCGCTTTGACCACACCGTCATGCTGGTCTGGTTATCGGTGCTGGCAGTGACCTCGCTGCTGCGGGTGCAGATGTTCATGCAATGGTTTCGCTGCCCGAACAGCGAACGTACCCCCGACCGTTGGGAGCGCCGTTACTGGGTGACGTTGATGCTATCCGCGGGTGTGTGGGGCATTGGCGCCCTGGCGGTGATGCCCACCGACGACCGCGTCTCCCAGGTGCTGGTCATGTTGTTCACCGTGGGCATGTCGGTCAGCGCCGTCTCGTGTTATTCCGCTTACCGTTACATGACGCTGGGCTCCATGGCCCTGGTGCTGTTCCCCTGCACGCTGTGGCTGCTGTTCCAGCCCTCGTCGATGCAAGTAGGCGTGGGCGTGGTGGTGCTGGTGTTCTCGACCTTCGCGGCAAGCGCCACGCGTAAATTGGCGGATGCCCTGGAAAAAGCCTTTCGCCTGACCCGGCAGATGGAACGCGCGCACACGATTTCGACGCGCGCCGCCCAGACCGACGAACTCACTGGATTGATGAACCGCCGCGCATTCTTCGAACATGCCCAAGTGCTGTACGCGCAATGTCGCCATAACCAGCAGCCGTTATGCGCGCTGATGATGGACATGGATCACTTCAAAGCCATCAATGACACCTACGGTCACCAGGCCGGCGACCAGGTCTTGCGCCAGATTGGCGGGGTGATCAGCGCATCGTTTCGCCAGGCCGATGTGTATGGGCGGCTCGGCGGCGAGGAGTTTGCGGTGTTGTTGCCCAATACCTCGCTGGAAACCGCACGGGATATCGCCGAGCAACTGATCAAGGCCATCTCCGGCCTCGCCGCCGAACCGGTGCAGGGCTTGACCGCCAGCCTCGGTGTGGCGACGACCCGCAGCCTCGATCAGGACCTGCACAGCCTGATGAACACCGCCGACCAGGCGCTGTATCGTGCCAAGGCTATGGGCCGTAACCAAGTGGCGATCGCGGAGTAGGCGTCAGGCGCGCTGCATCGACTTGGCCAGCACGCGCGCCACCTGGTCGGCGGAGTAGGGCTTGGCCAGGAACTCGACCCCTTCGTACCCACTGTCGGCCAATTCTTCGCTGTAGCCGGAAGTCAGCACCACCGGCAGGTCCGGCCGACGCTGGCGCAGCAGTCTGGTCATCGCCACGCCGGTCATGCCCGGCATCACCACGTCGGAGAAAATCGCGTCGAAGGCCATCACATCGGCACCGGCCAATGCGAGTGCCTGTTCGGCGTCGGTGGCCCAGGTGGTCTGGTAACCGAGGTCCTGCAGGATCTGGTTGGCAAAGCGGCCCACTTCGAGGTTGTCTTCGACGATGAGAATATGCCGCTGCGCGGTGTCGTGGACCAGCGAGCCGTCCTCCTGGGGCAAGCTGGCCTGCACCGTCTCGGCTTCTGCTTCGGGCAAGTACAGGGTAAACACGCTGCCTTGCCCCAGGGTGCTGGACACGTCGACGTTACCGCTCGATTGCTTGGCGAACCCGAACACCTGCGACAAGCCAAGGCCCGTGCCTTTGCCCACCGCCTTGGTGGTAAAGAACGGCTCGAAAATGCGCTCGACAGTGTCGTCGGCAATGCCGCTGCCGGTGTCGGCCAGCGCAATCGCCACAAACGGCTGCTGTACTTGCACATCGCCACGGATCAGTGGCAACGCTGCCACCGTGGCGACGCGCAGTGTCAGGGTGCCGCGGCCGTCCATGGCGTCGCGGGCATTGAGCGCGATATTGATCAGCGCGGTTTCAAACTGGCTTGGGTCAACGCGCACATAGCATGGCAGGCGGGGCAGTTCGATCTGCACAGTGATACGCGCGCCGGTCACACTTTCAAGCATCTCGCCGATGTTCTTGACCCGCTCGCACACATCGAAGACTTCCGGGTTCAACGGCTGGCGGCGGGCGAAGGCGAGCAACTGGCTGGTGAGCTTGCTGGCGCGCTCGACGGTGTCTGAAACCGCGCTCATGTAGCGTGTGCGTCGCTCTTCAGACAGGCCCGGCTGGCGCAGAAAATCCACCGAGGAGCGAATGATCGTCAGCAGGTTGTTGAAGTCATGGGCCACGCCGCCGGTCAACTGGCCGATCGCCTCGAGCTTTTGCGATTGGTGCAACGCCGCTTCAGCCTGGGTCAATGCGGCGGTGCGTTCTTCTACGCGTTGTTCCAGGGTGGCATTCAGTTCGGTGATCGCCGCCAGGCCGTCGCGTACGGCGGCGTCGGCGCGCACGCGTTCTATATGCGCCCAGGAGCGCTCGGTGACTTCACCCACCAGCGCCAGGTCGTACGGTGACCACAGGCGCGCGAATTTATGGTGCACGGCCATCAGTGCCGTCAGGCGCCCATCCTTGATCAACGGAAAACACACCGTCGCCGTCACGCCCAGCGACTGGTAGGCGGCGGCTTCCTCGTGGCTGAACTCCACGCGGTTGTCATTCACCACAAACGGCTCGCCTGCACGCAGGCACCTTACGGCCTGCTCGCCGAAATCCGCCAGGCTGTAACGCCCGACAATACTCGGCGAGCCCGGTGCGGCCCAGTTGTCGCGGATGGTGAAGCTGTCTTCGTCGGCTTCCATGTCGGCATAGGCGCAGATGGACACCTGCATGTGCTCGGCGAGCAGGCGCGTGGTGAGGGTCATGATGGCTTCGGCGTCAGTGGCGTTGGCCACCGCGCTGCCAATCGCATCCAATACCGCCAGGCGACGGCTGAGGAATACGGTTGCGGTGGTTTCGGTGACGGTATTGAGCATGCCCACGACCGCGCCCAGCGGGTCGCGCACAGGGCTGTAGCAAAACGTGAAATACGATTGCTCCGGGCCGTTGCCACGTTCAATCACCAGCGGGTAATTCTCGACATAGGTCGCGTGCCCTTCAAAGGCCGCGTGGGCGATGGGGCTTACTTCATCCCAGACTTCGCGCCAGGTTTCACTGAAAGGACGGCCCAACGAGTAGGGTTTATCGCCAAGAATGGGGACAAACGCATCGTTGTAGAGCGTGATCAAGTGTGGCCCCCAGCTGATGGACTGGGGGAAGCTTGAGGCAAAGCACAGCGCGACCGTTGTTTTGAGTACGTCGGGCCAGTGTTCCAGCGGACCCAATGGCGTACTCGCCCAATCATGCTGACGCACGCGTTCGGCCATGTCGCTGCTGCCTTGCAGCCAATTCATCATTGGGAGAACACCTTGTTTGCCAGAGTCTTCAGCGCGCCTGAACATTCATGGCGCCCAGCTACAGACACAGTTGATCGTCAGCAGTTCAGCGCAATTATCGGCAAGATGGCACTTTGATTTCGTACGCGTTCGAGCAGGCTTGCTTCGGCCGGGTTGGGCGCTTGCCCAACCGCTATTGCGTGCCGAACAAACCGGTCCAGTAAATGCCCGCGTCACTCTTTGGGTCCATCGCATAAGCGGCGCCCAACTCGCGAAATTGCGGGTTCATCAGGTTGGCGCAATGCCCTGGGCTGGCGAGCCAGCCATCCACCACCTTGCGCGGCGTGTCGAGGCCGGCGGCGATGTTCTCGCCGATATTTTTCGCGATATAGCCTGCCAGTTCGGCGCGATCACCCGGGGTGCGGCCGTCGTGGTCCAGGTGGTCGAAGAAGTTGCCGTTGGCCATATTGCGCGTGTGGCTGTTGGCGGCGCTGGCCAGGTCGTCGTTCCACGACACGGGCGTGGTCGCGGCAAATGCCTGGGTGCCGCACTGGCGCGGCTGTTCACGGGCGGCGTTGATCAGGTTGAGCAGCTGCCGGCCTTCGGTCTGCCAATCACCCAAACCGCTGGAAAGCAGCGGGCGGGCAAGCACAATGCGCCAGTCCTCGCCGCTGTTGCTCACGCCGATGTCGACAAATTGCGGGTCCAGCACCACGCGGCAGAAACTTTCCCGCACCGCCTTCATGGCCGCCTGGGCATCCTTGGGCCCCGACAGGCTGATGGCTTGCACGTTGACCATCGGGTACGCAGCCCGCGCGAGCGCTTGCTGCAAATCGCCGACATTGGTGGCCGGCAATACCAGCCGCGTGTCGCTGGCCAGCGGTGGCAGTTCCTGTGAACCCTGGTCACCGCAGCGCTGCACCTGGCTGCGGTACTGGTTGATCTGTTGCACCAACTGACTTTCTTCATTCGCCATCGCGCTGGCGCAGAACGCCAGACTGGCGGCCAGCGTCGTAAGACCCATCATCAATGACAGAACGCGCATGGACGTTACCCTTGAGCTTGAAAGTGCCCATGATGCGCGATGTAACCCGGTCTGGCGCAACGCCTTTTTTGTTTTTTTGCCTCAACGGGTGTTCTGCGGGCCGTTCACGGCGCTGTGGCGGCGCCAGGCAAAGCGGCTTGCAAGGATGATCAAGACCAATGCCACGGCAAAGGTCACGTGCAGGCCATTAGCCACGGTTTGCGCGGTTGCATGGGTGACATCGGGGCTGGCCCAGGCAAATACTGCGCCCAGGCCCAAGGTGCCGACTGATCGCCAGCGTGCCCGAACGCTACACCGCCCACCAGCGCGATGGGCTGTACAGCTTTGCGCTGCCGCTGACGCTTGCGTCGTTTACCGTGGCCATGCTCTGCACCCGCGGTTGTTTGCGCGAGGTGTGCGGGCAATGAACCGGTCGCAGCAGGTACAATCGCCGCTGCCTTGACGCGAAACCCCAGGAATTTGCATGTTCAGCCTTACCCGCTACACCGCGCCGTGCCCCGAGTCGATCAACAGTCAGATCCTGCAGATGGTGGTGGATAACCTCACCGACATCAGCAGCGTCGCGCTGCCGCCCAGCAACCTGCTCTACAACATTTACCAGTACACCACCGGCTTTGAGGTGCACCTGTACCTGCAAGCGCTGGATGGCTCGAAGGGCATCGCTGTTGAACTGGTGGTGGCGATGGATGAGGACACGCTGGTCGGCTTTTGCCTCTATCTGCCGGTGAAAGACGACCCGCAAGCCTGCGGTATCGCGTTCATGGCGGTGCAGGCGGGTAGGCGGCGCCAGGGTGTGGCGCGCGCAATGATGCAGGACGTGCTGGCGCGTTATCCCCACGCCGAGTTGGCGTGTGCCGTGGAAAAGGTCCCGGCGTTCACGGCCATGGGCTTTCAGGTACGCGGTGCGCGCGACACGCAGGTGCTGATGAACACGCGCGATTACGGCACTGACGGCCTGATGGGCGTGCTCGACGTGGCGGCGATCTATCGCTCGCTGGAGGTGCGGCAGATTCATACCTACCTGCTGCAAAAACACGGCAAGCGCGCGATGGTGGATGCCGAGAAGCAACGCGACCGGCATCTCGATCAGCTGGCGCGCAAGGTGCAGCTATATGTGAATGAGCACTTGGCGTGAAACGGCCAACCGGTGGCGAAAGCGCTTTCCCTTGCCACCGGTACGCTGTATTGGCCTCAAACCTTACGGCTTGGCCAGGTTCCAGTTACCGCCAACGCCGTCACCGGTGATGTCGCCCGGCTTGCTGTCCTTGACCCAGGTGTACAGCGCCTGGCCTTTGTAGGCCCATTGTTTGCTGCCGTCGTCGCGGGTGATCACGCTGTAGCCGTCGGCGTCTTTCGCCGCGGCCTGGGCAGTGAACGCGGGCCAGTTGGCCAGGCACTGGCCGTTGCACGCCGATTTGCCGGCACTGTCTTTGGCGAAGGTGTAAAGGGTCATCCCCTGGCTGTCCACCAGCACTTTGCCCTTGGCGCTGTCGGCCACCTTGGCCGGGGCGGCGAACGCCATGGAGGCCGCACAGGCAATCAGGACGGCAGCAGCGAGGGAGAGTTTTTTCAGCATGACGAGCTCCTGGGTGTTTTTGGATTTGGGTACCGGCCTTGTGCTGTATTCACAAGCCGTACTCAGGTAAACACCCGTCACGACGCTTTATTCCTGCGGCGTAAATAATGATTTAACCGCGGCTGCGATTGACCATGCTCAGGATCGTCGCGAACAGCTCCTGCTGCGCCTCATCGCGGCTGATCTCGCCGCTGGCTGCCGCCTGGGACAGCGCCTCCGCCGCGCCCAGCATCGCCCGCAAGCCGGCTTGCGACACGGTGGCGCCGGGTGCAAACGGCGCCAGGGCGTCGCGGCACTTGTCGAGAAAGATCGCCTCGTATTTGCGCTTGAGGGTTTCCAGTTCCGGCGAACTGCTCAGCGCGGCAATCACCCCCGGGATTTCCCGCCCCTGCAGCAACACACAATCGACATAGCACGCGGCGATCACCTGCGCGCGGTCATCGAGTGTCGCGCCACTGCTGTCGAGGGCTTCGGCAAACAGCTGGTTCTGGCGCCCGTCGAAATCTTCGTACAGCGCGGCGAGCAAGCCTGCGCGGGTGACGAAATGGTCATAGACCACCGGCTTGGTGACGCCCGCCAGTTCCGCGAGACGGCCCAGGGTCAGCGCTTCGGTGCCTTCCTCGCGCACCAGTTGCCAGGCCACATCGAGCAGTTGGCGCAGACGATCTTCGCGCGCAAGGCGCCGGCGTGGAGCAGGGGATTCTGTGCTTGACATGCTTATATACCAAAAGTAACTTGATGGAGTAACTTACTAAAAGTAGTTTAGCCCAGCCTAAACGCAAAGGGAGTCAATGTCATGCATGCTCTGATCGTTGTTGCTCATCACGACCCGCAATCGCTCACCCACAGCCTCGCCGCGCAAGTGGCGGCAGGGCTCACCGAGGCCGGCCACACGTTCGAGATCGCCGACCTCGCCGCCGAAGGTTTCGACCCGCGCTACACCGCTGCCGACCACCGCGTGCACCGCAGCCGTGCCGCGCCACCGGCCGACATCCTCGCTGAACAAGCACGCATCGACCGCGCCGACGCGCTGGTCATGGTGTTCCCGATCTACTGGTGGTCGCTGCCGGCCTTGCTCAAAGGCTGGGTCGACCGCGTATTCGTCAACGGCTGGGCCATCGACTACGGTCCCGATACGCCGGTGGTGAAAAAACTGCGGCACTTGCAGGTGCACCTGCTGGCGGTCGGTGCAGCCGATGAAAGCGCATTTGATCGCCACGGCTATGCCAAGGCGATGCGCACGCAAATTGACTACGGGATCTTTGATTATTGCGGTGCTCAGGTGGTGACGTCCGAGTTGCTGCTGGAATCCGAGAGCGGGGGAGCGCAAGCGCATTTACAGGCGGCGAAGGTCGTGGGGCTGGGCCTGTTTGAGGACGAAACCGTAGCCGGGTGATTCAACCTTCGCGAAACAGGTCGTGAGCATCGAGCAAGCGGTAGGCAATTTCCGGGCGTTTTTCCATGCCGCGACGAATCGCTGCGGGAATCGATTGCCGGGTCTTGCGACACATGCCCGGCAGGTCGTCGATGACGATCTGAATCCCGCGCATGCTTTTGACCTCGGTGTGCCCCGGTGCGACATGCACGCGGATGCCCAATTGCTCGTACATCCGCTGTTGCATGTGTTCCAGGTCTTGCAGGCTTTTGAGGTCTTCGAGGCGCTCGAGCAGGCGTTTTTCTTCCTGGCGTGTCAGGTGAAGAATGCGCAGGTCGGCGTCGGGCGCTTGCAGCAGTTGCTCACGCTCGCACACGCAGGCGCCGGGTGGGCAGGGCGGGCGAATCGTCATGTGCATTCCCTCCCCATTCCGACGCCGCTGCTTCAGTAGCTCAGTGCGACCCCAAGACTGCCCAGGGCCTTCCAGTACTCAGGATAGGTCTTGGCCACGCAGTCCGGGTCTTGAATACGGATCCCCGAGACCTTCAACCCGGCCAGCGCAAAGCACATGGCGATGCGGTGGTCGGCGTGGGTGTCGATCAGCGCGTTGCACGTGGTGCCGGCCAGTGCAGGGTCGCTGGCGACCAGCAGGTCATCGCCCTCGATGGTGGCCAGGCCGGGGCGAATTTCGTTGAGGCCATCGTGCAGCGCCTGCACCCGGTCACATTCCTTCACGCGCAGGTTGGCCAGTTCAGTGAAGCGCACCGGGGTGTTATTGAAGGCGGCTAAGACTGCCAGGGTCGGGATCGCGTCCTGCATTTGCGAGCCGACCACGTTGGCCTGCATGTTCGGGAACTGGGCGATCACGCCCTGGGCCTTGGCGTCCGGCTGGGTGAAGTCCTGCGCTGCCACGCCGATGTCGATGCGCCCGCCGGTCAACACTTCAGCGGCCCACAGGTACGTTGCAGCGGAGGCATCGGGTTCGATCAGGTAGTCATGGGCGGTGTAGCCGGTGGGGGCGACGCGCCAGGTGGTGTCGTCGACCACTTCGACCTGTGCGCCAAAGGCACGCATGCAGTCCAGGGTCAGGTCCACGTAGCCACGGGCGCCGATGTCCTTGCCGGTCAGTGCCACTTCAATCGGCGCTTCGCCGCAGGCGGCAAGCATGAGCAAGGCCGACACGTACTGGCTGGATAAACCGCCGTCGATTTCAAAGCGTTTGGCCTGGACCTTGCCCACGCCGTGCACGGTCACCGGCGGGCAACCCGTGGGGCTGTCGACGCGGATGCCGTTCTGGCCAAGGGTGGCCAGCAGCGGGCCGATCGGGCGTTTTTGCATGTAGTCGTCGCCGTCCAGCACCACGGTGCCTTCGACCGTTGCCACGGCTGCCGTGAGAAAACGCATCGCGGTGCCGGCATTGCCGAGGAACAACGGCTGCGCGGGCAATTGCAGTTTGCCGGAGCCGGTGACCACGAAGGTGGTGTCATCCGGCTCATCGATGGTCACGCCCATCTGGCGCAGGGCCACCGACATGTGGCGGGTGTCATCGCTTTTCAGCGCACCGCTCAAACGGCTGGTGCCCTTGGCCAGCGCCGCCAGCAACAGGGCGCGGTTGGTAATGGATTTGGAGCCGGGAGGAGCGACCTTGCCGTTCAGGGGGAAATTGGGCGGTGTAACGGTCACGGTTTTCTGCGAACTCAAGGTACAAGGCTCCTGATCAAGGCAAGGTGGTGTGGAGTGGCCGACGGGCGGACCCGAATAATCAGCCAAACACGCCACGCTTGTCGAGCAGGGATCGTTGTACGGCGCGTATTACGGCGTGATCCACTTGCGGACAGGGCGTGTAGCCTTGCTGCCCTTAGCTGGGTAGGACAAGCAACCCTCGCGGTGCAGGACAACAGCCTTTACTCCGCGAAACGGCGTCGCTGTACGAATGTTCCGAAAGAAGCATCGACTGGACAATAAAACCCACCGCGGTAAGTTCGAGGCACGCCCCATGACGGGGCGCTTTCAATCAAGGAGTGAATGAAATGAACAAACCTCAGACGCAACTCAGACACGGCCGTGTCGTGACCCCCGCCAGCCGAGGCTCGGTGGCCGTGGAACGTGGGCTGCTGGGCAACTGGCAAGTCAACGAAATGGAAGGCGGCAAGAACTTCCCGGCACTCACCGCCGGGCCTTTCCCTGCGCCTTATCAAACCGATGATCAAAGCGTCACGCCGCCGGCCGACGGGCACATCCTGAGCGGCGGCAAAACCGACGAGCGCGATTGCCTCAACTTCACCGACGAGGAAATGAGCAAAAAGCTCAACACCCCGTTCACTTGGCCATTGCTCAATGTCGAGGCCGGCCAGGTGTTCAAGGTGCAGTGGGAATACACCGCTGCCCACGTCACCCGGGGTTATCGCTGGCTCATCACCAAGGATGGCTGGGACCCCAAGCAGCGCATCAGCCGCGCCCAGCTTGAGGCAAAGCCATTCTTTGAAGACTTCTACACCCAGGTGCCGTATTACCAGCATGCCGATGAGATGAAAGCCAAGGTCGAGCACCAGGTGACCTTGCCCAAGGGCAAAAAGGGTCGCCACGTGGTGGTGTTGATGTGGATCGTGGCCAACACCGGCAACGCCTTCTATCAGGCGTTTGACCTGGATTTCAAATAAGCCCGGCTCAGCGTTTGCTCAACCAGTAATCATGTAGCGCCCGCGCAGCCGGTTCGATTGCGCTGACCCGCTGTTGATGGGCGTTTACATCCAGGTCTGCCGGCAATTCGAAGTTGTCCTGCTCGGCGCACCAGGAAATTTTCTCCAGTTGCCCGGCCAGTTCGGCGGGCAATTCGGGCCAGTGGCCGATCGCGGCGCCACGGATATAGCCAAAGCACCATTCCTCCGCCAGGGTGACGACGTGGCCCTGATGCTCCGTGTCATCAAAGCGAGCCTTGAAGCCTTGCGCGTCGGTTGCCAGCTGCGCGGCCAGGGTATTCATATGGCGCACGCACAGTTCGAGAAAACGTTGGGCCTCTTCCACACTTTCCCAGTCCGGGTTTTGCCCACCCCAGATCGCCGGAAACCACTCAGCGACGTCCACTTGCGCCGGGCTTGAGACCAGCGCAGTGAAGTAGCCGTCGAGTTCGGCCAGGTTCAGCACCGAGTGATCGTCGCCGTACTTGAGCAGGGTTTCTTCGATGAATTCGAAATCGGCGGGGGCGAGGGGTTGGGCGTGCATGGCAATTCCTTTGAGCGTCGAGCGCCGCTTTGGGGCGGCTTAAAGCGCGAAGGATGGCGCTTAGGCGGGCTTTTTTCCAGCGTTTTCCCAGCGCGCAAGCAGTTTGCTCACGCACATCGAGCCGACCACCGCCAGGATGATCGGCACCAGAAAGTCATGCTCGATTCGGGTAAATTCCGCCACCAGCACAATTGCCGCCAGCGGCATGCTCATGCTCGCCGCCAGGAACGCCGCTGCGCCGATGATCGCAAACGCGCCCAGTGGCACGCCGGGCCACGCCAGGCTCCAGGCGCCGCCAAGGATGACTGCCAGCAGCGCGCCATTGGCCAGGGCCGGGGTCAGCAGCCCGCCTTCGGCCCCGGCGCGCAGGCTGCTGGCCGTGATCAGCACTTTGACCAGCAGCAGGATGGCGGCCAGGCCGATTGTCAGTTCATTGTCGAAACCCAGTTGCGCCGGACCCTTGCCGTTGCCGAGGATCTGCGGCAGCAGCATGGCCAGCGCACCGATGAGGGTGAAGTTGATCAACGCCAGCACCGGCAAACGCCAGCCGCGCGCGGCGTTTGCCCTGGCGGCACTGGTAAAGCGGCTGAAACCGTAGGCCGCCACGCCAAACACCGGGCCACACGTCACGGCCCAGGCGATCAACGTCGGGCTCAGCAGAAAATGCGGCACCACGTATTGCGACTCTGCGCCAAGGCCGATCCACGCCACCGAAGCCCCAATCGCCGACGTTGCCAACGCAATCACCGCCGCTGGCCAGCTGAATGCGCCGACCAGCACTTCCAGCACAAACACCGCGCCGCCCAATGGCACGTTGTACACCGCCGCCAGGCCTGCACCCGCGCCGCAGGCGACGATCAGCCGATGCATCGACGGTTCCAGTCGCGCCCGTTGCGCTAACCATGTGGCCGCCAGCGCACCGACTTCACGCGGCGCCACTTCACGCCCCAGCGGCGAGCCGAGGGACACGGTGACAATTTGCAGGATGGCGTGGGCGAGGGTGGTCTTGGGCGGCATGATCGGCATCTTTTCGCCAACCGCCTGCTTGATGCTCACCAGCGGGCGGCCGTAGCGATAAATCGTCCACCAGCCCACACCCGCAACCAGGCCGCACATGACCAAGACCAGTAACCGACGCTGCGGTGCGGCTGCGGTCACGCCCAAAAGAAAGGTCTCATGGCTGATCAGGCTGTCGAGGCTGTAGCCGTACGCCAGGTGCTGAATGGCGTGCAGCAGCAACGCCAGGAGCATCCCGCCAAGCCCGGCGCCAATGCCAGTCAGCACGACCACCAGGGCCAGAATCAACGATGAGCGAAACGTGGTCGGCATAGATGGCTCCAGGAAATGGCCCAGATTGTATAGCCGATAAAGTCGCGTCCCTGGGTGAAATGTATCGGCAGGCCATGAACCGCGGCCCCACAACATTTCATTACGTTTGCCAGTCCCGTTTTTGGCCGATGCGCCGCCGCGCTCCCTTGTTATAGTTCGGCCCTTATCACTCGCCAGTCAGGGATCACTGCCATGTCCGAATACCAAGCTTTCGTCGTCGAGCTCAGCGGCAACGTCGCCCATGTGCAGATCAATCGCCCGGAAAAGATCAACGCGATGAACGCGGCGTTCTGGACCGAAATCATCGACATTTTTCAATGGATCGAAGACACCGACGCCGTGCGCGCCGTGGTGCTCAGCGGCGCCGGCAAGCATTTTTCTTCCGGCATCGACCTGATGCTGCTGGCCTCGGTGGCCAACGAGTTCGGCAAGGACGTGGGCCGCAATGCGCGCTTGTTGCGCCGCAAGATCCTTGAGCTGCAAGCCTCGTTCAACGCCGTCGACAATTGCCGCAAACCGGTGCTGGCGGCGATCCACGGCTACTGCATCGGCGGCGCCATCGACTTGATCAGTGCCTGCGACATGCGCTACGCCGCTGAAGACGCGCAGTTCTCGATCAAGGAAATCGACATCGGCATGGCCGCCGACGTGGGCACCCTGCAGCGCCTGCCGCGCATTGTCGGCGACGGCATGCTGCGTGAACTGGCTTACACCGGCCGCCAGTTCGGGGCTGAGGAAGCGCGCAGCATCGGCCTGGTCAATCGTGTGTATGCGGACCATGCAAGCCTGTTGGCTGGCGTGATGGACATTGCCCAGCAAATCGCCGCCAAGTCGCCGATTGCCGTGACCGGCACCAAGGCGATGATCAGCTACATGCGTGACCATACGGTCAATGATGGTCTGGAATACGTTGCCACCTGGAACTCGGCTATGTTGCAATCCAACGACCTGCGCGTGGCCATCGCGGCCCATATGAGTAAGCAGAAACCCGAATTCGTGGATTGACTGACATGACCCCAGGCTGGATTACCACAACGCTGCTGGACAACGACGCCCCCGGTGGCTGGGCCGTTGCCCGCAGCCGTGAAGGCTTTTTGCATGACACCAATGGCCCGCTGTTTGCGCGCGAATGGCTCAAGCGCCAGGACCTGTCGGTGTTCGCCGAACACGGCATCGGCCACCTCGACGGTGAGCCGGTGTACCTGCTGGAACTGAACTCGGCAAGTGACGTGCCGGGCTGCAGCTGGCAGGGTTTGCGCGCGTTCATGCTGCAGGGCGACCACACATTGTACAAAGTGCTCGGCTACGCGGCGCAGATCGGCACCTGGGCGCGCGAGCACCGGTTTTGCGGCAGCTGCGGCCAGGCCATGGTCCAGGTGCCGCGTGAGCGTGCGATGCATTGCCCGGCCTGCGACCTGCGCAGCTACCCGCGCATTTCGCCGAGCATGATCGTGTTGGTGACCCGGGGCGACGAGATCCTGCTGGCGCGTTCGCCGCGTTTTGTCACGGGCGTCTACAGCACCTTGGCCGGGTTCGCCGAGCCGGGTGAGTCGGCCGAAGACTGCCTGATCCGCGAGGTGCGCGAGGAAGTGCAGGTGGAGGTCAAGAATATCCAGTACATGGGCAGCCAATGCTGGCCGTTCCCGCATTCGATGATGCTCGGCTTCCATGCCGAATATGCCGGTGGCGACATCGTGCCCCAAGCCGACGAGATCGAGGACGCGCAGTGGTTCAACATCCACGACCTGCCGCCATTGCCGGCGTCACGGTCGATTGCGCGTTACCTGATCGACCTCTACCTGGCCCGTCGTTTAGGCCACGCTGAACCAGTGTTGCCAGGCTAGGCGCACGGTCAGGCCGAGGACCACGGTGATAAACACCGGGCGAATGAATTTGGCGCCGCCGCTGATCGCGCTGCGGGCGCCAAAGAAGGCGCCGCACATTACCGAGAAGCCCATCGCCAGACCGACGATCCAGTCCACCGAGCCGTTGAAGATGAACACCGACAGCGCCGCCGCGTTGCTGACGAAGTTCATGCTGCGCGCTACGCCGCTGGCCTTCACCAGGTCGATGGGGTGCAGCAGCATCGTGCTGACCGTCCAGAACGCGCCGGTGCCGGGGCCGGCCACGCCGTCGTAGAAGCCCAGGCCGAAGCCCTGGGTGGATTGCCATTTTTTCTTGATCGGCGCGTCGGCATCCAGCGGCGCCTTGGGCGTGCCGCCAAACAGCAAGTACACACCGCAGCCGAATACGATCACCGGGAGCATTTTGTTCAGGGTTTCGGCGGGCAGGTAGTGCGCGACCACCGCACCGGCGAGGGCGCCGATCAGCGTGCCGACGATGGCATGCACCCACTGGCGCGGGTGAAAGAGTTTGCGCCGGTAGAAGGTAACGCTGGCCGTGGCCGAGCCGAAGGTGGAACTGAGTTTATTGGTGCCTAGCACCAGGTGGGGCGGCATGCCGGCGGTCAGCAGGGCCGGCGTGGTGAGCAGCCCGCCGCCGCCGGCGATGGCATCGATGAAGCCGGCGATAAAGGCCACGATGGCCAGGATGGCCAGGGTGGTGAGGTCTACGCTGAGTTCGAAGGGCATGGGCAGGGCTTATTATTGGCAGGGCGCAGCAAAGGGGCTGCGCCAAAGGTCGCCATCTTACCTGCCGGATGTACACAGATCCAAATGTGGGAGCGGGCTTGCTTGCCATAGCGGTGGGGCAGGCCCAACTGCTGTAACTGACCCGGCGCCATCGCAGGCAAGCCAGCTCCCACCTTTAAACCGTGCCCGTCTTGCTATTTATGGGTTCCCAGCCACTCCAGCGCTGTGCGCCACACACAAATGCCGAGGAAATACGCCGACATCAGCGACCACAACCCGAACGTCCATGGGTTGGTATTCGGGTAGTCCACCACCATCAAAAAGCTGCACAACAACCAGATTGTGGTGACGGCAATGTTGATC
Organism: Pseudomonas sp. HT11; assembly: GCF_044875395.1. Taxonomy (NCBI): domain Bacteria; kingdom Pseudomonadati; phylum Pseudomonadota; class Gammaproteobacteria; order Pseudomonadales; family Pseudomonadaceae; genus Pseudomonas; species Pseudomonas sp. HT11. The sequence continues at coordinate 2,865,973 of NZ_CP173217.1, forward strand.
GGCATAAAGCGCTTGACCCGGAACGGGTGCAAAAACTTCATCGGCGTCACGGTCAGCAGCGCCAGGCCAATCACCGTCAGCAAGGTGACCCAGGCGTCCGGCTGAATGATGTACACGCACAGGGCAACCACGTTCCAGGCGGCGGGAAAGCCGACAAAGTAGTTGTCCTTGCTCTTCATGTTCACATTGCAAAAGCAGAACAGCGACGACACCAGAATCACCGACACCGTAAACAGGTGAGTGAAGTCCGGCAGGTCGATATAGCGGTAGATGAACAGCGCCGGAATAAACACGTACGTCAGGTAATCAATCACCAGGTCCAGCACCGAGCCATCGAAGCTTGGCAGTACCGTGCTGACATTCACTCGTCGGGCCAGGGAGCCGTCAACGCCATCGACTACCAGTGCCAGGCCCAGCCAGAGCAGGCAAGCCTTGGGTGAGTTTTCCAGCAGCGCAAGCGTGGCCAAAAAGGCCAGCACCACGCCAGTGGCGGTAAAGCCGTGGGCGCCCCAGGCTTTGAGTCTGGCTACATGCAGGGTCGATATCACGGGCGGTTCTCCAAAAGGTCAAACAGGGCAGCCGACAACGTAACGCCGTCGAGTCTGGCCGGGGAATGCAGGTATCGACCGGGAAGGGGGGGATAAGGTTCACCACCCCGGTGTACCACTTAGCGTAGCAAGCGCAGGACGTTTCAGCATCAACCCTGACGGAACACCAGCGCCTTCAAGCCACTTTGGGGGTCGATATCCGGAAATTCAGGCGGGTTTTGCAGCCGCTCCACAAAGCGCAGGCCCGGTGCTTCGCGGGTGACGCCGTCGATCAGGAAGTCTTCGCCAAACGCCGGGTCGTTCATGCACGCCAGTACGCTGCCCTGTGGCGTGAGCAAATCCGGCAGCCTGCGCAGCACGCGCTGGTAGTCCTTGGTCAGCAGGAAACTGCCTTTCTGGAAGGACGGCGGATCGATGATGACCAAGTCATAAGGCCCGCTGTGGGTGACCTTGGCCCAGGACTTGAACAGGTCATGGCCCAGAAACGTAACGTTGCTCAGGTCGTGACCGTTCAGGCGATGGTTGTCGCGGCCACGGCTGAGGGCGCCACGGGCCATGTCGAGGTTGACCACATGGTCGGCGCCGCCTTCGATGGCCGCGACCGAGAAACCGCAGGTATACGCGAACAAATTGAGTACGCGCTGGCCCTTGGCCTGCTCACGCACCCAGTGACGGCCGTAACGCATGTCGAGGAACAGCCCGCTGTTCTGTTTTTTTCCCAGATCGATCAAGTAACGCAGGCCGCCTTCGGTGATGGTCAGCTCATCAACAGCGTCACCCACCAGCCATTCGGTGGTGCTTTGCGGCAGGTAGCGGTGTTGCAGGGCGACGGTATAGGCGCTGAGCTGTTCTTTGAGCATCTGTTTCAACGCGTCCAGCTGTTCGGCCTCCGGCGCTTTGAACAGCGACACCAGAATCACCCCTTGCAACCAGTCCACCGTCAGTTGTTCCAGGTCCGGCCAGCAGCGGCCACGGCCGTGGAACAGTCGCCGGGTCTCGGCGGGCGGGCTAGCCAGGGCGGTGAGCAGGTGGGCGTGCAGGGTGGCGAGTGCGTCTGGGGTCATCGGTCAGCGTCGGTCATTGAGCGGGCGGCATTTTAAACACAGTTGCAGTGTTACGTGTGGCTTGAGCACAACGTGCTGGAAAAAAGCAGATTGGCAGTGATTCATGCTCAAAATGCTCGAACCTGCGCCTGATAACAGGCAAAAAATCCTTTAGCACCAGCATAAACTGGAAAAAAAGCCCGGAGGTGCGCATGAATGGTTTCGCCAGTGCAGTCAATCACACGGCGTTGGATCAAGTAGAGCTGGACGAGTGGCGTGACGCGCTGGCCTCGCTGGTGGCCAACGCCGGTCCCGAACGAGCGCGGCAGGTCCTCGACCTGCTGGCCCGCGAAGGCAGCGCCCCGCACATCGACTGGAAACCCCGCCACGGCACGCCGTACATCAACAGCATCAGCGTTGCGCAGCAGCCGGCGTTTCCCGGTGACCTCGCCACGGAAGAGCGCCTGGCCTCGCTGGTGCGCTGGAACGCGCTGGCCATGGTGGTGCGCGCCAACCAGGCGTACGGCGAACTGGGTGGCCATATCGCCAGCTACGCCAGTGCCGCCGATTTGTTCGAAGTGGGCTTCAACCACTTTTTCCGCGCCCGCAACCCAGACTGTGGCGGCGACCTGGTGTTCTACCAGCCGCATTCCGCGCCGGGCATTTATGCGCGCGCCTATCTGGAAGGCCGCTTGAGCGAAGACGACCTCGCACACTACCGCCAGGAGATCGGCGGGCAACAAGCGGGCGCACGGGGTCTCTCCAGCTACCCGCACCCGTGGTTGATGCCGGACTTCTGGCAGTTCCCCACCGGTTCCATGGGGATCGGCCCGATCAGCTCGATTTTCCAGGCGCGTTTCATGCGCTACCTGCAGCATCGTGGGCTGCTCGACACCACCGACCGTCACGTCTGGGGTGTGTTCGGCGACGGCGAAATGGACGAGCCGGAAAGCATGTCGGCCTTGACCCTGGCCGCCCGCGAAGGGCTGGACAACCTGACCTGGGTGGTCAACTGCAACCTGCAACGCCTTGACGGCCCAGTGCGCGGCAATGGGCGCATCATCGACGAACTGGAGGCGTTATTTGCCGGTGCCGGCTGGAATGTGATCAAGCTGGTCTGGGGTTCAGACTGGGACGCCTTGCTTGCCAAGGACAGCGACGGCTCGCTGGTGAGCACGCTGTCGCAGACCGTCGACGGGCAATTCCAGACCTTCGCCGCCAAAGACGGCGCCTACAACCGTGAGCACTTTTTCGGCCAGAGCGAGTCACTGGCCAAGTTGGTCGAGGGCATGAGTGACGAGCAAATCGACCGTCTCAAGCGTGGCGGCCACGACATGGTCAAGATCCACGCTGCCTACCACGCCGCGCGCCGGGTCAAGGGCCAGCCGACGGTGATTCTGGCGCAGACCAAAAAGGGCTTCGGCATGGGCGAAGCCGGGCAGGGCAGGATGACCACGCACCAGCAGAAGAAGCTTGATCGGCAAGCGCTGATTGCCTTCCGTAATCGCTTCCAGTTGCCGCTGACCGACGAGCAGACCGAATCGCTGAGCTTCTTCAAGCCGGCCGACGACAGCCTTGAACTGCGCTACCTGCATCAACGCCGCCAGGCGCTGGGCGGTTACGTACCGAGTCGCAGCCAGATCGCAGCGCCGGTGGCGGTGCCGCCGGTGACGGGTTACGCCGGTTTCGCCACGGCGGCTGACGGCAAGGAGATGTCCACCACCATGGCCTTCGTGCGCATGCTCACCAACCTGCTCAAGGACAAGGCCCTCGGCCCGCGCATCGTGCCGATCGTGGCGGATGAGGCGCGCACCTTCGGCATGGCCAACCTGTTCAAGCAAATCGGCATCTATTCCAGCGTCGGCCAGCGCTACGAGCCCGAAGACATCGGCTCGATCCTCAGCTACCGCGAAGCCACCGACGGGCAGATCCTCGAGGAAGGCATCAGCGAAGCCAGTGCCATCAGCTCGTGGGTGGCAGCGGCCACCAGTTACTCAGTGCACGGCCTGCGCATGTTGCCGTTCTACATCTATTACTCGATGTTCGGCTTCCAGCGCGTCGGCGACCTGATTTGGGCCGCCGCCGACCAGCGCGCCCGCGGCTTCCTGCTTGGCGCCACGGCCGGGCGCACCACCCTGGGCGGCGAAGGGTTGCAGCACCAGGACGGCAGCAGCCACCTCAGCGCGGCCACCGTGCCTAATTGCCGCGCCTACGACCCGGCGTTTGCCGGCGAGTTTGCGGTGATCCTCGACCACGGCATGCGCCAGATGCTCGAGCACGATGTGGACGAGTTCTACTACGTAACGCTGATGAACGAAAACTACCCGCAGCCGAGCCTGCCGCGGGGTGTGGAGTCGGCGATCATCAAAGGCATGTACCGCTTGCAAGGTGCGCCAGATGCCCAAGTGCGCCTGTTGGGTTCGGGCACGCTGCTGCGCGAGGCCCAGGCTGCCGCGCAGTTACTGGCCGAGGATTGGCAGGTGGCGAGCGAGGTGTTCAGCGTCACCAGTTACAGTGAGCTGGCGCGGGATGCGCGGGAAGTGGAGCGGTGGAATCGCTTGCATCCTCAGGACGCCAAGCGCGTCAGCCATGTAAATGACTGCTTGCCCAACGGCGCGCCGGTGATTGCGGTGTCCGACTATGTGCGGGCGGTGCCGCAGATGATCGCTTCTTACCTCAATTGCAGCTACACCGTGCTCGGCACCGACGGTTTTGGCCGCAGTGACACACGGGCGGCGTTGCGGGATTTCTTTGAAGTAGATCGCCATCACCTGGTGCTGGCGGCGCTGACAGCGTTGGCGGAGCAGGGGAGTGTGGCGCGGGAGGTGTGTCAGCAGGCGATTGAGCGCTATGGCTTGCAGACAGAACGGGCGGGTTCCTGGATGTCCTGAACCACACACACATCAAATGTGGGAGCTGGCTTGCCTGCGATAGCGGAGTATCAGTCGACAAATTTATTGACTCGTCCACTGCTATCGCAGGCAAGCCAGCTCCCACAGAGTTTTGTGGTGAATGTTAGAACGTGGCAATCAGGGCTGGCCCAAACGCCTCCTTCAGAAACCCCGGCGCGATGTAACGCTCATAGTGCGCCTCGGACAATAGAAAAAACTCCCGATCAATCGCATCACGCAAATCCGCAAGGTTGCGCTCACGAAATTCCGGCAACAACGCCAGGCCATACGCATCCAGTCTGGAAATCACCCGCGCGCCCCGCGCAATCAACTGGTATGCCCAGCAATACGGCGACTGGTGGGGCACAAACCGAATTTTGCGGTCTTCCAGCTGCTGGCGCAGGCGCTGCGGGTCAAGCACTTCCAGCTTGCTGGCCATCACCTGCACCAGCAACTGTTCCAGGCGCTGCCACACTGCCTGCTTCTCGTCGGCGCTGTAGCCATTCCACTGAATCACTTCATGGTGATAACGCTTGCAGCCCCGGCAGACCAGGTCACCGTAAACGGTGGAGCACAGGCCGACGCAAGGCGTTTTGATGGTTTGATTGGGCATAAGGGTTTGTTTGCAAAGTCTATGGATCGCAGATTGCTAATGTGGGAGCGGGCTTGCCCGCGATAGCTGTGTGTCAGCCAATGCATCTTTAGCTGACCCAATGCCATCGCGGGCAAGCCCGCTCCCACATTGTTAGTCCCAGCTCAGCGCGCCGCCGGTCTGGTACTCGATCACGCGGGTTTCGAAGAAATTCTTCTCTTTCTTCAAGTCCATGATCTCGCTCATCCACGGGAACGGGTTAGTCGTGCCCGGATACTCTTCCTTCAAGCCGATCTGCGACAGACGACGGTTCGCGATGAACTTGAGGTAGTCCTCCATCATCGCCGCGTTCATGCCCAACACCCCACGCGGCATAGTGTCACGAGCATATTCAATCTCCAGCTGAGTCCCTTGCAGGATCATCTGGGTCGCTTCTTCCTTCATCTCGGCATCCCACAAGTGTGGGTTTTCGATTTTGATCTGGTTGATCACATCGATACCGAAGTTGAGGTGCATCGACTCGTCGCGCAGGATGTACTGGAACTGCTCGGCCACGCCGGTCATTTTGTTGCGGCGGCCCATCGACAGGATCTGGGTGAAGCCGCAGTAGAAGAAGATGCCTTCCAGGACGCAGTAGTAAGCGACCAGGTTACGCAGCAACTCTTTATCAGTCTCGACGGTGCCGGTTTCGAACTTCGGATCGGAGATCGAGCGGGTGTACTTCAGGCCCCAAGCGGCCTTTTTGGCGACCGATGGAATCTCGTGGTACATGTTGAAGATCTCGCCTTCATCCATGGGCAACGATTCGATGCAGTACTGGTAGGCGTGGGTGTGGATCGCTTCTTCGAAGGCCTGGCGCAGGATGTACTGGCGGCACTCCGGGTTGGTGATCAGGCGGTACACGGCCAGGACCAGGTTGTTGGCAACCAGGGAGTCGGCGGTGGAGAAGAAGCCGAGGTTGCGCATGACGATGCGGCGTTCGTCGTCGGTCAGGCCTTCGGGGTTTTTCCACAGGGCGATGTCGGCGGTCATGTTGACCTCTTGCGGCATCCAGTGGTTGGCGCAGCCGTCGAGGTACTTTTGCCAGGCCCAGTCGTACTTGAACGGCACGAGTTGGTTGAGGTCGGCGCGGCAGTTGATCATGCGCTTTTCGTCGACGGCGACGCGGGCGGCGGAGCCTTCGAGCTCGGCGAGGCCTTCGGCGACGTCGAGTTTGTCGAGGGCGGCCTTGGCGCGCACGATGGCGGCGGAGTCGTTGGCAGTCACATTGCGCGCTTCCAGTGCGGCCGCGGCGCCGGCGCCGTCAAGGCGGTCCATGTTGGCTTCGCTGGCATGCCCGGCGTTGGCGCCCTTGATCACCGCTGCACCGGTGTCTTCGTTGTCGACTTCATCCCAACTCAGCATTGAAATACTCCTTCCTGATCTGTTCTGACGGCGTGTTAACCCGTCCAAAAATATGCGGTTTGCAGGCTACCTGGCATTGAAATGCTGCGCATAGTGTGGTCGGTAATTAACGATACTGCACACTATGTAGTGGTCTGTTTTGTTTGTGGGCACACTATATGGTGTGTAACAAAGTAGGTCAACGCACAAGATGTGCGGTCATCGGTCGCTGCCCGGCGCCCATTCAGCTATAAAGCCTGGGTTCACTGGCCACACACGAAACTCAAGGGAATGAAAAAAATTCTGATCCGCGCAGCCGTCCAGGAAGACGCCTAAAGCATCTTCGCCGTGCATCAAAACTCGGTCGAAAACCTGTGCAACGCCGATTACGGCCCTGAGCAGATTGCAACGTGGCTCGATGGTCGCTCGCCTGAGACGTACCGCGCGGCCATTGCCGCGGGCAGCCTGTGGCTGGCGTATACCGATAGCCTGCAAGGTTTCGTCGAGATTGACGGCCATCAAATCAGCAAATTGTTCGTGCGCGGTGATGCGGCCGGGCAGGGCATTGGTGCGCGTTTGCTGAGTGAAGCCTTGCAGCACATCCAACACGCGGGCCATGCCAAGGCCTACCTGGAAGCAACCCTTCCATGGTTGAAACGCCACAATGAGGGACAGCGGTCAAATTGACGTCCTGTCCAGGACTGGATATGTTGTCTTGCATGAAAAAGACCTCTCCCGAACAAACTACGCTGATCAGCCAGCTCGAACAGATCGCCGAAGGCTTGAGCAAAACCTTCAGCCCGTTCTGCGAAGTGGTGCTGCACGACTTGCGCGACCCGCAGCACGCGATTCTGGCGATCCACAACAACCTCTCCGGGCGCCAACCCGGTGACCCGGCCACCGAACTGGGCCTGGCGCGCATTGCCGACCCGGACTACCCGCAGGTCCTCTCCAACTACCAGAACCAGTTCGCCGATGGGCGTCAGGTCAAAAGCACATCGATCGGCATCAAGGACACCAGCGGCAAGTACGTCGCGGCTTTGTGCATGAACGTCGATCTCTCGTTGTTCCGGGGCTTGCAGAGCATGCTGGAGCAGTTTGGTTCAGTCAGTGGCGACCAGCCCAATGAGTCCCTCGACCCGTCCGGCGCCGATGTGATTCGTGCGCGTATCGACCAGTTCGCCGCACGCCTGGCGACCACGCCGCGGGCACTCAAGGCGGCGGATCGGCGGCTGCTTCTGCAAGAGCTCAAAGACTCCGGCTGCATGGACGTTCGCCGGGCCATGGAAACTGTCGCCTCGCACCTGGGCGTGTCGCGCGCGGCGGTCTACACCTACGCCAAGTAACGCGCCAGCGCTTCAATCTCTACCAGATACCCGTGATGCAACTCGGGCACCGGCACCACCGCGCGGGCAGGGCGGTGCTCGCCCAGCGCGGCGGCGTAAATTCGGTCAAATTCCGGCCAGTGGTGAACCCCGGCCACGTACACCGTGACCTTGACCAAGTCCTGGGGCGAACCGCCAGCGGCTTTCAAGATCGCCAACACATTGTCCAGCGCCACCTGCGCCTGTTCGGCAAACGACGCCTCAAGGTTGTGGCGACCCTGCGCGCTGACCGGCAATTGCCCGGAGATATACAGCGTGTCGCCATGGCGGACGGCCTGCGAATAATGCCCGGCTGGCGGCGCGGCAGTCGCGGTGTGAATGATGTTCATGGCGCCTCGCTGAGCAGGGCGGCGTAGCGCTGGATATCGACGTTGCCGCCGGTGACGATAAGCCCCACGCGCTGGCCCTTGAACCGCTCGCCCAGTTGGCGCAACGCAGCCAGGCCAAGGCAGCCGGTGGGTTCCACCACCATCTTCATGCGCTGCATGAAAAAGCGCATGGCCTCCACCAACTGCGCGTCGGAGACGGTGAAGATGTCGTTCACCTGATCACGGATGATCGGGAAGGTGTAGTTGCCCAAGTGTTGGGTTTGCGCACCATCGGCAATGGTCGCCGGCGTGTCGATGTGCACAATGCTGCCGGCACGCAAGGAGCGCTGGCCGTCATTGCCGGCCTCCGGTTCGACGCCGAACAGTTGGCAATCCGGCGCCAGTGCACGGGTCGAAAGTGCTGTGCCTGAGAGCATGCCACCGCCGCCCAGGCCGACAAAGAGCGCGTCCAAAGGGCCGGTGAATTCCAGCAGTTCCTTGGCGGACGTGCCTTGGCCGGCGAGGATGTGCGGGTGATCGTAAGGCGGGATCAGCGTCATCCCTTGCTCGATGGCCAGGGTACGGCCGATGTGCTCGCGGTCCTCGGTGAAACGGTCATACAGCACCACGCTGGCGCCATATTCACGGGTCGCGGCGACCTTGGCGGCCGGCGCGTCGGTCGGCATCACAATCGTCGCCGGCATGCCCAGCAAACGCGCCGCCAGCGCGATGCCTTGGGCGTGGTTGCCTGAAGAAAACGCCACCACACCGGCCGTGCGCTGCTGCGCATCAAACTGCGAGAGGGCGTTGAACGCGCCGCGAAACTTGAACGAGCCGGTGCGTTGCAGGTGCTCACATTTGATGAACACTTCGGCGCCGGTTTCGGCGTTGAGGGTGCGCGAGGTGAGCACCGGCGTGGCGTGCGCGAAGCCCTCCAGGCGCTGGGCGGCGGCGATGACGTCTTGATAGGTAGGCAATTGCATGCGACGGACCTTGTGTGCGTGTCTGGATAAAATATCCATATCAAGACAAATAGTAAAGTTTCCCGTGTTCATGCTAGCGTTTCGAGCTTCTCTGAATGCTCGAGGGTTCGACGTTGATCAGACTCACCGACTACATCGCCAACCTTGCCCAATCACCGCTGGCGCCGTGGGCCGACCTGGCGCCCTGGGTGTTGGTCGCCCAGGCGCCCGCCATCGTGCGCCAATTGCTCACCGAACTGGCGCTTGATGATTACGTCATCCACGATGAAATCGCCGTGCACCGTACCGCGACGGTCGAACCCGGCGCCTTGCTCAAGGGCCCATTGATCATCGGCGCCGAGTGTTTTATCGCCAGCGGTTCGCTGCTGCGCGGTGGCTGCTGGCTGGAGGCGCAGTGCATCATCGGGCCCGGCGCCGAACTGAAAACCTCATTGGTATTCAAGGGCAGCAAGCTGGCGCATTTCAATTTTGTCGGCGATTCGGTGCTTGGCCACGGGATCAACCTGGAGGCGGGCAGCATCGTCGCCAACTACCGCAATGAGCGGGTGGACAAGGAGGTGCTGGTGCGCATTGACGGGCAGTTACAGCGCACCGGTTGCGACAAGTTCGGCGCGTTGCTCGGCGATCAGTGCCGGATTGGCGCCAATGCGGTGCTGGCGCCGGGTGCCGTGTTAGCCCCTGCCAGTGTGATCGGGCGCGGGCAGGTGTTCGACGCAGAAACGTCTGTATAAACGCAATGTTGAAAAGAGCATGGTGCACCGGCACGATATTAAATAGAATGAATCTCATTTGAGACTCACTCGCGCCGCGCAGGTCGCTTGCCATGAATGATGCTGTTGTCCCGACCCACGCCGCCGAACCCACCTTGTCGAGCTTGTACCGCGACCACCGCAGCTGGCTCGAAAGCTGGCTGCGGCGGCGCCTGGGCAATGCCTGGGATGCGGCGGACCTGAGCCAGGATACGTTCTTGCGCGTACTTGCCAGTGCCCAGCCGATTGCGCAGATGCAGGAGCCGCGCGCGTACCTGGTGACGGTCGGCAAGCGTTTGCTGGTCAACTTTCATCAGCGGCGCAGCCTTGAGCAGGCTTACTTAACGGCCTTGGCAAGCCTTGCGCACACCTGTGTGCCGTCGCCGGAGCAACGCTGGTTGCTGCTCGAAACCCTGCAGGCGCTGGATGAGTTGCTCGACGGTTTGCCCGTGCTGGTGCGCCGCGCATTTTTGTGGAGCCAACTCGAAGGCCTGGGTTATCGCGAGATTGCCGAGCGGCTCGACGTTTCTGAGCGCACCGTGAAGCGCTACATGGCGCACGCTTACGAACATTGTTTGCTGGCCGAGCTGTGAGCCGCGAGGTCGCGCGCGCCGCCGCGCAGTGGCTGGCCTTGCTGGAATCCGGCGCGGCCACCGAACGTGATCACGCTGCGTTGCAGCAGTGGCGCGACAGCCACCCCCAGCACGAACAGACCTGGCAGAAAGCCCAGGCCCTGCGCCAGCGTTTCAGCGACGTGCCGCCGGCATTGGCAATGGCCAGCCTCGACCGCCCGCAACCGTCGCGGCGGGCCATTCTCAAGCGTGCGCTAGGCGTGGCGGCGCTGGTGCCGACCGCTTGGCTGGTCAGCCGGCAGTTGCCCATCGAGGCATGGCGGGCCGACGTGCACACCGCCACCGGCGAGCGCCGGCGCCTGCCGTTGGCCGATGGCAGCAGCGTGCAACTCAACACGGCCACGGCGGTGGATGTTGATCTCCAGCAGCGGCGCATCACGTTGGTAGACGGTGAACTCGCCGTGAATGTGCCGGGCGCGGCGTCGATGACCGTGAACACCCGCTACGGCGAGGTTCACGTCAGCCAGGCCGAAGTGTGTGTGCGGCAATTGGCGTCCGGTTGTTTGGTCTCGGTGCTCAAGGGCGCGGTGCAGGTGCGCGACGTGCAGGGGCACGTGGCGACATTGAGCAGCGGGCAGCAGGCGCCGTTGCAGGCCAAAGGGCTTGGCGCCCGGGTAGCGTTCGATGCGCTGCAACTGGGCTGGCGCGACGGCGTGTTGACCGCACAGAACCAGCCGCTGGGGGATTTTCTGCGCGAACTGTCGCGTTATCGCCCAGGCGTGTTGCGCTGGGACCCGAGCCTGGAAATGCTACGCGTCACCGGCAGCTTCCGGCTGGACGACACCGACCGCATCCTCACGCTGCTGTCCCAGACGTTGGGGTTTGAGGTGCGAGCGCGGACGCGGTATTGGGTGACCTTGAGCCGCACGCTGGTTTGACGCTTTAACCCTTGATGGCCGCGATCAACTCGGCCGCCACCAGGAACATCCACGCCAGGCTCGGGATCGAGCGCAGCCCGGCAAACGTGGGCTCCAGAATGGTATGTTCCTTCATGCGTTATCGGAATATGCAGTCTCTGTGCCATCTGCTTCTACAGCGCATTTGCTCAGGTTTAAGCCGCTGTGGCTGTGATGGCAGCGGGCAGTTTGTTGATCAGCTGTTGCCAGGCGAACACTTCTTATATATCCGTATCGAATAAATAAAGAGTTATATATTTCTTTTAATGTTCGATTGGATGGCGCATTTTGAGGGCCTGCGCATTCGTGCGGATTGACCCAACAGCCAAAAGGAAAGCCGACATGACCATTAAAGCGATCAACGTGCGCAACCAGTTCAAGGGCGTCATCAAGGAGATTCTGCTGGGGGAAGTGGTGTCCGAGATCGACGTGCAAACCGCGTCCGGCATCGTGACGTCAGTGATTACCACGCGCTCGGTGCGCGACCTGGAATTGAAAGTGGGCAGCGAAGTGATTGCCTTTGTGAAGTCGACCGAAGTTTCCATTGCCAAGCTGTAAACCACTGGCTCGAAGCAAAAGCAGATTAAGTGCAGATCTGCTTTTTTGTGGGAGCTGGCTTGCCGGCGATGCGGGCACCTCGGTGCATCAGGCCTACCCAGTTGATCTCTTCGCAGGCAAGCCAGCTCCCACATTGACCCAGTACACGCATTACCCTGATGCACCCGTATCCAAATGTGGGAGCGGGCTTGCTCGCGAATGCGGTGGGGCATTCAGCTTTTCTGTCACTGATACACCGCCTTCTCAAGCACGCCCATTCCCACATGGATAGAGGCCAGCCCAGTGAACCTCAGTTGATGCGCGGGCCGCCGCCGCCCGGTTGATGCGGTTGCGGTTTGTCCGGGGGCGCATCGCTGGGCAGGCTCTTGGGTGGCGTGTTGGGGTCTTCGTAGTGCTTGTGCAAGTCCCCATCCAGCCGATTGCTCGACGACCCGCCTTTTTGCGGCGTCTGGTCGAAGTGCTCCCATTCCGATTGCTGGAAGCGAAAGATGCTGTCATCGGTCGGCGTGTCGCGGCCGTGGTAATGGTGGATTTCGTAGTGGGCGTACTCGACCTTGTCGGCCCAGTTGTCCTGCAATAAGCCGTCGCCGGCCAGATCGCGGTACCAGTCGTTTTCTTTCTCGGTGGCTTTCTGCTTTTTGTTGTGGTCGACAAAGTAGCCGATGATCCCGCCCACCACCGCCAGCACCACACCCACCAGGAACAATGGCCCGGTCAAGGCCGCCGCGGTGCCTGCGCCAAACAGCGCCGCCGCGCCGAGTACCCCGGCCGACGCACCGAACGCACCGCCCGCCACCTGCAGGCCGCCGGCCGCCTGGGCCAGCGGGTCTTTGCTGTCCACGCCACTTTTAATCGCCAGTGCGCCCAACACGATATCGGCGAACCCGCCGGCGATGTCCGTGGCCGGGCCGAGCACCTTGATGACCGAGCCGGCAATTTTCGCGGACTTGGACGCGCCGAGCTTGGCCGCGCCTGCAGCGGCGAGGCCGTCATCCAGGTGAGTCGCCAGGCCTTCGGTGGCCTCGGTGACGGCTTTGTCGCCTTCGCCAAACATCTTCGAAATGCCGTCGTACTGGCTGTCGGGCACGGCATCGAGTGCACTGGTGATCTTGGCTTTTACATCGGAGGGCAGGTCGTTGACGCGGAACTCGAAGTTCGGCTCCTGCAGACCGGTCTTGCCCCAGATTTCCGGCAGCGTCTTGTCCAGGCCAAGGAAGTCCACCAGGCCGCCTTTGCCCAGGGTCTCGCCGATCTTGTCGCCCAGGCGCACGAAGTGGCTGGAACCGCCGGCAAAACTCAAGAAGTCCTTGGCGATGGACATGCGCTGCGCGGGCGTTTCACCGAGCTTGCCGCCTTTGCCGACCAACTGGTAAAACGCCGAAAACAGGGTCACGCCGGCGCCGAGAGAACCCAGAATGCCCTTGCTGTTGAGGGTATGAAACACCTCGCCGAGCATGCCGCGGTCGGCGACCGGGATATAGGGTTTGCTCAACGCGGTTTTCAGGTCGGCCTCGCTGATCGAACCATTGTTCTTGTAGACCTCGCCCAACTCCTCCAGGGCCTTGGTCACGCCAGCGGATTTTTCCTTGCCCAGCAGGCCTTCGTTGAGGAATTTCTCCAGGGTTTCCTGGGTGCGCCGTGGCAGGTCGAGCAGGGTGCCTTTCAATACGCCTTTGAGCAGGCCGAACAGGTCTTTGGTGGCCAGTTCCTTGTTCTCGTCGGAGATCTTGCTCGGGTCCGAAAGGATCGCGTTGAGGTCGGTGGTCAAGCCGTCGGCCTGAATGTTCTGCGCCGCCTTGCTGGCCGCTTCCGGGTCGAACAACGACAGCGAGGTGAGGGTGTCGCTCAGGTCTTTCTGCGCCTCAGAGGTCTTGCCCTGGTCTTGCAGGTCCTTGAGGTACAGCACGTAATCCGGGTTGGACGTCAGGTCCAGGAGCTTTTGCTTGATCTCGTCCTTGTTCGGCAGCTTGTTGATCGCGTCGTCCATTTTCGACTTGTAGTCGGCCTGCACGGTCGGGTCTTTGAACAGCTCGCCGATCTGCTCTTGCACCGCCTTGCCGTCGATGATGTCGTGCATATCGGCCGAGGTCAGCTCGGTCTGCTTGTCATCGAACTCGCGCCAGGTGGTGTTGAACGGGCGCTTGGCTTCTTCGTAGCCGGTAATGCCGTGGCCATTCTGGTAGGCGGCCTGGGCTTCCAGCGCGCGCACCAGCTTGGCACGCGGGTCGTCTTTGGGAATCGAGCCATCCTTGACGCCGGCGCGGTAGGTGTCGATCAACTGGGTGGTGGCCAGCTCGCTGACGCTCAAGGTTGGCGACTTGTCGTCTTTGTCATCGGCATGCACGCCGGTGTCCATGTTCAGCACGTCGAGGTCACCGGCCTTGGGCAGGTTGTGCTGGGTGCGCGTGTCATCGACCGCGCCGGCACTGGAGGCGTCCCACTTGGCCTTGACGTCATCGTAGAGCTGCGGGCTGAGTTCCTTGGAGACGATGACCTTGCCTTCGCTGGTTTCGTAGCGGATCAGGCCATCGCCCAGTTCGTCGGGCGAACCGAACGTGATGTCGGTGTTTTTCAGGAAGTCATTCGGCCCGGCCAACTTATAGCCTTCGCTTTCGCTGGTGTGGATCTTCTCCCAGGTCTCGTGGGCGGTGGCGACGCTCTTGAACAGCTCGGGGCTGACGTCGGAAGACACCACCACCTTGGTGCCGTCATGCAGTTCGTAGGTGAGGATGCTGTCTTTCTGATCGTTGTTCCAGCTGAACGTCTTGTAGTCATTCAGGCCCGGCACCGGCGTGTTGGCGTCGGCCAGGGCCGCCCCGTTATTCAGCTCGCCTTCCACCACGGCCTTTTTGCCAGGGTCGGTGTAGACCTCGTGCAGGCCCGCCAGGTAGTCGAACAGCTTGGGGTTGTCGTCACGGGCCACGACCATCTTCTGGCCGTTGCTCTCAAAGCGGATCAGACCCGGGCCGACTTCATCCTCGGGGCCGACCGTGGTACCGGCGTAGGGCGGCCACACTTCGTTGTCGCTGGCGCGCTTGTAGCCGGCGTCTTCGCTGCTGGAGAGGCCGGTGAAGCTCGCATAGTCATCCTTGGCTTTCTGGAAGGCTTCGGGGTTGTCACGCTGGCTGACCACGACCTTGGTGCCGTCCTGGGTTTCATAGCGGATCACGCCCGGGCCGGTTTCGTCGGGCGGCCCGAGGGACTTGTAGTCGGCGAGCTTTTCCGGCGCTTTTGCATCCGCGCCAAGGCTCTGATAACCCGCGTTCTGGCTGGCCACCACGCCCGTGAGCGATTTGAAATCGGCACTCACTTGCTTGAACAGCTCCGGGCTGTCCTGTTCGCTGACGATGACTTTCTTTCCGTCCTGGGTTTCATAACGAATCAACCCAGGCCCGACTTCATCGGGCGGGCCGATGGCCTTGTAGTCGGCGAGGGCGGGCGGTGGCGTGGCGTCCTTGGCGGCCAGTGTATAGCCCTGTTGCTGGCTGGCATCGAGCCCCGATGGCGTCTTGTCCTGGGACTCGACTTTTTTGTGGGCGCTGTTTTTGAGCAGCACATGAAAAGCGGTGCCCGACTTGGATGGCGTGCGGGGAAGGGTTTTGGGATCGGACGAGCGATCAAGGGGCTGGGTCGCCATGCCATGAAACTCCTGCTGTTGCCGGTGGGACGGATGGGCAAAAACAGTAACAGCAGGGGTTCGGCGTTCGTTGCGAAACGTTGTGAATTAACGCCGGCGACCCGCGCTAACGGGCTCATCCGACCGGGTTGTGCAAGTCAACAGCCCGAGATTCGAGGAGGGCTGGCCCCGGCGATGGGGCCAGTCGCTTAGCGGTTTTTCAGGCTGCGCTCCATACGCTGCAAGCCCTCTTCGAGCATCGCACGCGGGCAGCCGAAGTTCAGGCGCACAAACTGCTGGCTGTCATCGCCGAACTCAATGCCGGCGCTCAGGCCGACCTTGGCCTGTTCCAGGAAGAACTGCTGCGGATCGTCCAGGACCAGGGCGCTGCAATCCAGCCACGCGAGGAAGGTGCCTTGCGGGGCATGCATCACCACGCCGGGCAAACGGGTGTGCACGGCGTTGAGCAGGTAGTCACGGTTGGCCTGCAGGTAGCTCAACAGCGCCTCCAGCCAGTCACCGCACTGGCTGTAAGCTGCGCGGGTAGCTTCCAGGCCAAGCGGGCTGACACTGTCGACCATGCCGCAACGCGCGTTATTGAAGCGCTCGCGCATCTGGGCGTTTTGCACCACGGCAAAACAAGTCTTCAAACCGGCGACGTTGTAGGCCTTGCTCGCCGACATCAGGGTGATGGTGCGCTGGGCGATCTCGGGGCTGAGGCTGGCGGTAGGCGTATGACGACGGCCATCGAAGCACAGCTCGGCGTGGATTTCGTCGCTGATGATCAGCGCGCCGCTTTCCAGGCAGGCGTTGGCCACGGCCAGCAATTCTTCGCGCGGGAAGACTTTGCCGATGGGGTTGTGCGGGTTGCTCAACAGCAGCGCGCCGGCGCCGGTCAGCGCCTGGCGCAGGGCCGGCAGCGGCGTGAGGTATTCGCCGTTGCTCAACGCGAAGGGCACTTCGATACGCGGCAGGTTCCAGTTCGCTGGCGCCAGGCGAATCGGGCGATAGTTCGGGGTTTGCAGCACCACCGGCTGGCCCGGCTGCACGAACGCGTGCAGCGCCATGTTGAAGCCGGGTTCGACGCCGGGCAAAAACAGCAGTTCGTCTGGCAGCACGCGCCAGGCGTATTTGGCCCACAGGTCGGCAACGATGGCGTCGCGCACATCCGGCCCGGCCACGCTGTAGCCCAGGATGTGTTGGTCGAGACGCTGGTGCAGGGCTTGCAGTACGGCAGGTGGCGCGGCGATATCCATGTCGGCGATCCACATCGGCAAGACGTCTTGCGGGTAACGGTTCCACTTGGTGCTGCCGGTGCCGAGGCGGGGGTGGATCGTGTCGAAATCAAAGCTCATGGGAGGCTCGTGTCAGGGAGGCAGGCGCAAGAATGGCGCTGATTCTAGCGCCATTATTTTTATAGGCCAGCGCTGATTGCCTCATACGGCGTCGGGATTTGTGGGGCGGCTTTGAAAGCCTGGTCACCGTGGCAGACACACGCGACCGTGAAAGCGCGACGGAGCGGGCGTTGAACCCGGTGGTGCGCTTGCATATCGGCTTGGAAGATGTGGCGGCGCTGATCGAGGATCTGCAGCGCGGCTTTGCCTTGGCGGGCTGAGTGAGGGGCGCTCCTACGCAAGGTGGGAGCGATCCCTTTATCAGTGCTTGACCGGAGTCGGCAGCGTCACCAGGCCGACGTAGCCGTCCCAGAATTTGTGCTGATCGACGCCAAATACCACCTTGGCTTTCTGCGTGCCCAGCGGTGCACCTTTCTGGTAGCCCAGCGCACGGCCGTAGTCGGCGCCGAACGTTGCGTCCACATCCACCCACAAATCGCGGGACTCGGTGACGATGTCCGGGCTGACCAGGAACAGCGCCGGCAAGCTGTCCCAGGTGAAGCTGTGGTAGCTGGGGTCTTTGTCGAACAGCGGGCCGAACTCGTGCTTGTACAGCTCGGCAATCGCGCCTTTGTGTGCCACCACGCGTTGGTACACCGACTTGTCGAAGGTGACTTTCTCGCACACGTCATTCGGGAAAATCACGTGCTCGATCGGTGAGCGCAGGACGATCTTCGCCGCCTCCGGGTCGAACCACCAGTTGAATTCCGCCGCCGGTGTGGTGTTGCCCGGAATCTGGAACGCACCGCCCATGTACACGATGCGCTTGATCAGCGGCACGATGTCCGGCGCCGAGCGAATCGCCAGGGCGATATTGGTCAAGGGGCCGACGGCGAGGATCGTCACTTGATGAGGATTGGCGCGCACGCTTTGCACGATGAACTGCGCGGCGGTCTCGCTGCGCAGTTGGGTGTGCGTCGCCAGGCCATCCGGTGGCGCGATCAACTGGGAGGGCGAGGCCGGGCGCGGGTTTTTGAACGCGCCTGGCCAACCGGCGCCAAACAGCGCTTTCTCTGCCTCGTAAGTGGCGTAGTCATGCAGCAGCGGGTAGGCGGCGCCGGAGTAGACGCCCACCTCTTTTTCCACGCCCATGCGTTCCACGGCCTTGAGGGCATCGACCTGTTCCTGGTCGACCCAGGCGTTGCCGCTGACCAGGGTCATGCCCAGCAGCTCGATGCGTTTTTGCGCATGCAGCTGGGCGAGCATGATAAAGGCCTGGCCGTCATCGTTGAGCACGTTGAAATCGGTGTCGAAGATGACTTTTTCGGCCGCTTGCGCGGTGCCGGCACACAGGCCGACCGCGACAAGCAGCGCACAGCTTTTAAAGAAGCCTTGCATGGTGATTCATCCGCAGAAATTGTTGTTGTTAACGGTTCACCAGTTTCGCCGGCAGGGCGATGACCAGGAAGCTGCTGAGAATCAGGCAGCCGGCGAAAAACCACAAGGCGCCCGCGCTGCTGCCGGTGACGTCGATGGCCACGCCCATCAGCGAGTTGCTCACCAGGCCGGCGATGTTCGCCACCGAGCAGGCGAGGGCAAAGCCGGTGGCTGCTGCGGTGCCTTTGAGAAAGGTTGCCGGCAGGCTGAAAAACACCGGCACGGCGCCGATGATCGCGGCCGAGGCGATGGCGAACAGCACCACCGTGGCCACCACGTTATGGGTAAAGAATGTGCTGGTGGCCATCGCCGCCGCGCCGATGAAAAACGGCACGATGATGTGCCAGCGACGTTCACGGTGTTTGTCGGAGCTGGCGCCGATCAGCAGCATGCCGAGCAACGCCGCCACGCTGGGTAATGCGGTCAGCAGGCCGATGTGGAAGGTGTCGGTAATCCCGGCGTTACGGATGAACGTCGGCATCCAGAAACCCATGGCGTAGGCGCTGAGCAGGATCGAGAAGTCGATACCGCCGAGCATCCACACTTTGAGGTTGAAGAAGCCGTCGCGGAAGCTGTGCTTGCTGCCGGTGGCGTCGGCTTCGTCCTTGCGCAGCTCACTTTCGAGCAGGGCCTTTTCGTCGTCCGACAGCCATTTGGCTTGCTGGAAAGTATTGGGCAGCGCCCAGAAGGTCAGCACGCCGAGCAAAACGCTGGGCACCGCTTCGATCAGGAACAGCCACTGCCAGCCGCGCAGGCCGCCCAGGTTGTCGAAGTGGCCCATGATCCAGCCGGACAACGGGCCGCCGATCACGCTGGACAGCGGCAGGCCGATCATGAACAGCGCGATGATGCGGCCGCGCCGATGCGTCGGAAACCAGATGGTCAGGTAATACAACACACCCGGCAAAAACCCGGCTTCGGCGGCGCCGAGCAGAAAGCGCAGGATGTAGAACTGCGTGGTGGAGGTGACCAGCATGGTGCAGGCCGAGAGCAGGCCCCAGGTGATCATGATGCGCGCGATCCAGATCTTCGCGCCGACCCGTTCCAGCACCAGGTTGCTGGGCACTTCAAAGATGATGTAGCCGACAAAAAACAAGCCGGCGCCAAGGCCGAACGCGGTTTCGCTGAAGTGCAGCTGGTCGAGCATCTGCAGTTTGGCGAAGCCGATGTTGATGCGGTCCAGGTAAGCGGCCAGGTAGCAGAAACACAGAAACGGAATCAGCTTCCAGGTGATCTTGTGGTAGAGCGTGGTGACGGGGTCGGCGACGGTGGTCGCGGGCGCTGCATTCGCAATGGGCATTGGGGTGTCTCCTGGCGGTGACTTATGGTTTTTATACAGCCGCTTTTGTTCCAGCACTTCGGAGTGCTGTAAAAGCGACTTCCAAAGGCAGTGTCAGAAGACTGAGATTTCCCTGCTGGAGGTCATCCATCTGTGGGCCGGGTGTGTGGGAGCTGGCTTGCCTGCGATGGCATCGACGCGGTGTCACTGAAGCACCGCAGCGCCTGCATCGCGGGCAAGCCCGGCTCCCACAGGGATCGGCTTCTACAGATGAGTGCCTTCCAAGCGGCTACCTCAGTTTTTTCCGGACCACGCTCTTTGTCGTGGTTCCTGGTGAATCGTTATTGCTCCCTGAACTTGCTCATCGCCTCCTGCTTGCTCACCACGTCGCCATACTTGCTGTCGATGTCGAACAGGTTGGCTTCGTGGGGCGCCGGGTGTCGGTCGCCGACGCATTCGCGCACGACGATGGTGCGAAACCCGTGTTGCACCGCATCCACCGCCGTGGCGCGAATGCAGCCGCTGGTGGAGCAGCCGGCCAGTACCACGGTGTCGATGCCTTGAGCGTGCAGCATCGGGGCCAGGCTGCTGCCGAAAAACGCGCTGGCGTACTGCTTGGTGATCACCACTTCATCGTCCAGGGGCAGCACCTCGGCGCAGAACGCCGCCAGTGGGTTGCCCTCGACCATGTCTTTCATCACCGGGGCTTTCTTGACCCAGATGCCGCCATCGGCGAAATGGCCGCGATGGTAGCGGATATTGGTGTGCACCACCGCAATCCCATGCTGGCGCGCACTGGCCAGCAACTCGACGCTTTCGGCCACGGCCGTGACCACGCCTGGCGCGAACAGTGGCGCGCCTTCAGTGGTGTAGCCCTGCATGAAGTCGATCATCAGCAGCGCGGCCTTTTTGCCGAAGCCGATGCGGTTGCCCCAGACGCCTTGGTAGTTGGCGTCGGCAGATTGTTCGCTCATTTCTGTTTCACCTCATTCTCTGTGTGTGGTGAGCGGGCTTGCCCCGCGTTGGGCTGCGAAGCGGCCCCAAAACCTGCCATGCGGTTTGCCTGACGAATCCCATTGCCTGGACGAGGGGCAGCTTCGCGCCCCAACGCGGGGCAAGCCCGCTCGCCACGACAAGCCCGCTCGCCACAGGAAGCCCGCTCGCGGTGAGTCAATAAGCGCCGGAGAGCAGGGCGCCGGCACCGGGCACGATAGGCTCCAAATCCAGCGCCTTGAGCATCGCGTAAGTAGTGGCGATGGCGGCAGTGAGCACCGGCTTGCCGGTTTGTGCCTCAACCTTGGCGACCACTGGCAACGACTGCATTTGCACACAGGCCGAGAGCACGATCACATCGACGCCTTCCAGGTTCATGCCCGCGACGATGGCCGGCAGGTTGGCCGGGTCGTGGCGCGCAACTTGGAGGTTGTCGGGGATTTCCAGCGCCCGCCAGTCCACCACCTCAAAGCCTTCTTCGCGTATGTAATTCACCACCAGTTCGGTCAGCGGCTTCATGTACGGCGCGACGATGGCGATGCGTTTGGCACCCATGACGTTGAGGCCTTCGATCAGTGCGCCGGCGCTGGTGATCACCGGGGCATTGGCGTCGTTATCGGCAGTGGCTTGGCGCAGGCGCTGCTCGGATTTGCGGTGATAACCCAAGCCCATGGCCATGATCGCCACCAGGCAGGCGTACCCCAGCACATCCACCTTGGCGTCGGACAGCTCGATGGCGCAGCGGTCGGACTCGCCGTCCATTGCCGCCAGTTCTTCCTTGCGCACCTGCTTCATGCGCATGCGGCTGGAGTGGAAGGTAAAACGCTCCGGGCGGATCGCCTGGCGCGCGTTGAGCATCGCCGGGATCTCGGTTTCCATGGTGGTGTTGGAACTCGGCACGATCTGGCCGATGCGGTAAGGCTTGTGCATGGTGGTCTCCGTTCTTAGTGGGTGAGGAAATCGCCGAGCGCGTCGAAGAAGCCCTCGAGGTCATCCCACGGAATCATGTGCCCGGCGTTGGGTACGCGAACGACCTGAATGGCCGGTTGCAGGTCCTGGATTTCGGCGATGTCTTCATCGAGGATCACGCCGCCGCGCCCGGCCACCATCAACAGGGCAGGGGCCTTGAGGTGAGGCAGGTCCTGATGGAAGTCCACCGTGTGAAAGTCATTGAAGGCGCGCACGATGGCGGGCTCAAAGCAGGTGTGCAGCCATTCGGCGCGCAGTTGCAGTTGCTCGGGTGTCCAGGTGGCGCAGAAGGCGCGCATGGCCTGTGCATCCATCCCAACCAGGGATTGGCGGATCGAATCGACGTACCACGGCAATTTGCTCGGGTATTCACGACGGCCGGGGCCGGACACTGGCGGGTCGATCAGCACCACGCTGTTGACGCCTTGCGGATGCTTGACCGCACTGCGCACGGCAAAGCGCGCGCCCATGGAGTGGCCGACCAGGTGGTAACGGTCCAGATTCAGTGCATCGGCGAATGCGCCAATGTCATCGCTGCAGGTGTCGGCGCTGTAGTCCAGCTCGGGGCCGGTGGACGACAAGCCGCGCCCGCGTACATCCAGCACGTACGTGTCGAAGTGCACGCCGAGGCGTTCGGCCACAAACCCCCAGGTAATCGCCGGGCTGGTGATGCCCGGAATCAGGATCAGCGCCGGGCCGTTGCCGCCATAGCGCAGGTAGTGCTGGCGAATGCCGTTGGCCTGGACGTTGCCACCATAGAGAAAAGTGCTCACGCGGCCACCCCCGATTTCAGTGGCTGCGCGTACAGGTCGTAGCCGTACACCCAATCCGGGTCTTCCTGGGTGCGCAACCACGTGTTGGCGTTGGACACCGCCTGCACGCGGGAGGCGCGTTCCTTGCGGTTGGCTTCGTAGAGCTGGAACGCGGTGCGGTAATCGCTGATGCCGGTTTCCTGCAGGCAACGGGTGAGCATGGCGGCGTCTTCGATGGCCATGCCGGCGCCCTGGGCCATGTGTGGCTTCATTGGGTGGCAGGCGTCACCGAGCAACACCAGGCGACCTCGGCTCCACAGTGGCAGCGGGTTGCGATTGCGCAGCGGCCATTTGGTCACGCTTTCGGTGGACTCGATCAGGGCCTGCACGGTGGGGTGGTAGCCCTTGAACGCCTCGAACATCTCTTCGCGGCTGCTGTCCACGAATGCGCCCTGAAAGTCCCATTCAGCATGCGGCACGCCAGTGACGTAGTAGTACTCGTCGCGTTTGCCGGTGGTGTAATACACCATCATGTGGCGGTCTTCGGTCCACCACTTGATGCAGTCTTCGAACGTAAGGTCGTACTTGGCCAACTGGTCGCCACGGATCAACGCGCGGTGCGCGACCCAGCCGCTGTACAGCGGTTTTTCCACGCCGAGCAGTTCTTCACGAATCTTCGAATTGATGCCGTCGGCGCCGATCACGATGTCGGCATAGGTCACTTCACCATCGGCGAAGGTCAGGCGCACCTGGGTGTCGGTTTCTTCGAGGGTTTCCAGGCGCTTGTTGAAATGCAGGGTGCCGGGCTTGAGGGTGGACATCTGCAGGGCGTGCAGGTCGCCGCGGTGCACGGTGACATACGAGGCGCCGTAGCCGGTGAGCGGGATGCGCGAGAGGTAGTCGCCGGTTTCGCCGCAACGGCTGAACCAATGCTCTGGGTGCGAGCCCATCAGGTCCAGCTGCTGTTCGATGCCCATGCGGCGGAAGATTTTCATGATGTTGGGGCCCATGTGGATCCCCGCGCCCAACCGGGAAAACTCCGGCGCCTGCTCGTAGACGTCCACGTCAAAACCGGCCTGCTGCAACAGGGTAGCTGCGGCGGCGCCGCCCAGGCCGGCACCGACGATGGCGATTTTTTGTGTGCTTCCCATGGGGCGTGATCCTCTGTTTTTTGATTGTCGGCGGCATCTGTCCGCAAGGTTTTTAAAGTGTATACGCTCATTTTTTAAAATGGGAAGCCCGCTTATGCAAATTTATTTTTTGGCCTCGTTGAACCTGTGTAATGCGATATTCCCAATAATTGCTGGGTTTGTTTCGATAGGTAACGTTTTGGTGCGCCGCTTGCAGTCCGCTTGCAATTCAGGTCTTATCGTTATTAATTGGCGTATACGCTATAAAAATGCACTAGAGTGAAGCGCAGTGCTTGAACTTGGTGCAGCCCCACAGGAGACAGGAAAATGCCGGTAAGCGATTGCGAACTGACCCAGATGTTTGAACACGTGCTGAAGCTGTCGAAGGTCGACCCGACCCAGAGCGTCGCCGTGCTCAAGAGCCATTACTCCGACGCACGCACCGTGCGCGCGGCGATGGAAGCGGCGCAGCGCCTGGGGGCCAAGGTGTATGCGGTGGAGCTGCCGTCGTTCAATCACCCGCGGGCAATGGGCAATGACATGACCGCCTACTGCGGCGACACCGCGCTCACCGGCAACATCGCCGCCCAGCGTGCGCTGGAAGCCGCCGACCTGGTGGTTGACACGATGATGCTGCTGCATTCACCGGAACAGGAGCAGATCCTCAAGACCGGCACGCGCATCCTGCTGGCCGTGGAGCCGCCGGAAGTGCTGGCGCGCATGCTGCCCACCGAAGAAGACAAGGTGCGTGTGCTGGCGGCCGAGCAATTACTGAAAAAGGCGCGTTCGATTCACGTCAAATCCCGCGCCGGCAGTGATTTCCGCGCTGCCTTGGGGCAGTACCCGGCGGTGACCGAATACGGTTTTGCCGATGAGCCTGGGCGCTGGGACCACTGGCCCAGCGGCTTCCTGTTCTCCTGGCCTAACGAGGAAACCGCCGAGGGCGTGCTGGTGCTGGACGTCGGTGACATCCTCCTGCCATTCAAGACCTACACCCGCGAGAAGATCACGCTGGAGATCGAGAAGGGCTTTATCACCAGGATCCACGGTGGTTTCGAGGCCGAGTACCTGCGTGATTACATGAAGTACTTCAACGATCCGGAGGTGTACGGCATCTCCCACATTGGCTGGGGCTTGCAGCCAAAAGCGCAGTGGACCGCCATGGGGTTGCATGACAAGAACGACGGCATGTGCATGGACGCGCGGGCGTTCTATGGCAACTTCCTGTTCTCCACCGGGCCGAATACCGAAGTGGGGGGCACGCGCAAGACGCCGTGCCACATGGACATTCCGCTGCGTCATTGCGATGTGTACCTGGATGACGAGGCGGTGGTTATCGCCGGTGACGTAGTCGCCCCAGCAGCCTCTCTGGCCCGCTGAAGATCCCAATGTGGGAGCGGGCCCGCTCCCACAGTTCTAACCGTGTTTCCTCAATGAGAAACTTGAGTCGATCCGGTAAGCCAGCCATCATGCCTCCCCATCGCCAATCACCCACCGAGCCCGCCGTGCCTGATTCCTACGTTTTCTCTGAACAAGTTGGCCACCTGCTGCGCAAGGCCTACCAGCGCCACCTGGCGATCTTTCAGCAGAATGTCGGCGACTCCCAGCTCACCGCCGTACAGTTCGTCACCCTGTGTGCACTGCGCGATCAGGGTGCAAGTTCCCTCACCGAACTGGTCAAGGCCACGGCCGTTGACCAGGCGACCATTCGCGGCATTGTCGAGCGGCTCAAGGCCAAGGAACTGATCACGCTGGAGCCGGACCCGCAAGACAAGCGCAAGGTGGTGGTGGACCTGTCTGCCGCAGGCGCCGACCTGGTCGCGCAAACCGCGCCGCGTGCCGCGCAGATCAGCGAACTGACCCTGAGCAACCTCAACCCGGCTGAACGGGTGGCGGTGTTGTTCCTGCTGCGCAAGATGATCGACGACCCACAGGAATAGTGGGCTTGTTGTGGCGAGCGGGCTTGCCCCGCGTTGGGCTGCGCAGCAGCCCCCAAACCCGCCATGAGGTTCACCTGAATAACCCCATCGCCTGGACGAGGGGCCGCTTCGCGCCCCAACGCGGGGCAAGCCCGCTCGCCACAACCACCATAAACCTGCATACGTCACGATAATCCCAACCCCTTGGCATCGTTTTTGCTCGGTGTTGATGTAGTAGCCACTTCACGATTCAAGTGTGTCGCGAGACCCCAGGTCCGCGATGCTTTTTTTTGACTGTTTCGTGTAGTAGCTACTTCACCAACTGACACAGGCGAAGCGAATGATCAGTCCCTCCATCACGGTTGCCCTTGAGGTCAATGGCCACACCCGCGAAGTCAGCGCCATGGCGGACACGCCGCTGTTGCTGGTGCTGCGCAATGACCTGGCACTCAACGGCCCCAAGTACGGCTGCGGCCTGGGCGAGTGCGGCGCCTGCACGGTGATCATCGACGGTGTTGCGGCACGCTCATGTGTGTTCCCGCTGGCGGGCGCGGCAGGGCGTGAGATCGTCACCCTCGAAGGCCTCGGCACACGCCAGGCGCCGCACCCGGTGCAGCAGGCGTTTATCGACGAGCAAGCCGCGCAATGCGGCTACTGCCTCAACGGCATGATCATGACTGCCAAGGCCTTGCTCGACCGCAATCCCAACCCCAGCGAAGCCCAGATCCGCAACGAACTCTCGGGCAACCTCTGCCGCTGCGGCACCCATATCGAAATCCTGCGCGCCGTATTGCGTGCTGCTCACCTCTTGACCGTGGATGGCCGACCATGACCGATAGCCCACTTTCCCGTGACCAGTGGCTGACCAAGACGGGCGTCTTGTTGATCGTCGACGATGTACTGCCGCCCTCCGGCCCGGTGGCCAAGGGCGGCACGCCGACTGTGAAACCCAAAGAGCTGGGGCTGTTTATCGCGGTCAACGATGACGGCCTGGTTTATGCGTTTAACGGCCATGTGGACCTGGGCACCGGCATTCGCACCTCGCTGGCGCAGATCGTCGCCGAAGAACTGGACCTGACGATGGACCAGGTCACCATGGTGCTGGGCGACACCGAGCGCGTGCCGAACCAGGGCGCGACGATTGCCAGCGCGACCTTGCAGATTTCGGCGATCCCGCTGCGCAACGCCGCCGCCGAAGCACGACGTTTTTTGCTGGCGCGGGCGGCCGGGCGCTGGGGCGTGAGCACCGCCAGCCTCAAGGTCGAAGCGGGCGTTATCCAGGCGGCAGACGGGCGCACCACCACTTACGGCGAGCTGGTCAGCGGCCAGCATGACCAGTTGCGCATCAGCGGCGACGCACCCTTGAAAGCCATCGAGGATTACCGCCTGGTGGGCAAGGGCGCCGCGCGCGTGGATATCCCCGGCAAGGCCACGGGCGAGCTGACCTACGTGCACGACATGCGCGTGCCGGGCATGCTGCACGGCCGCGTCGTGCGCCCGCCGTATGCCGGTCTGGACTGCGGGGATTTTGTCGGCAATAGCCTGCTGAGTGTGGATGAGGCGTCCATCGCACATATCCCCGGCATTGTTGCGGTGGTGGTGATCCGCGATTTTGTGGGCGTGGTCGCGTTGCGCGAAGAGCAGGCGATCAAGGCCGCCCATGAGTTGCAGGTGCAGTGGAAGCCCTGGAATAACGCCTTGCCGGACATGAGCGATGTCGAGCAGGCGATCCGTGACAACCCGCGGGTACGCCGCACGGTGCTCGATCAGGGCGATGTCGATGCAGCCCTGGCGGGTGCCAGCCAGCGGATGCCGCGCAGTTACCTGTGGCCCTATCAAATGCACGGCTCAATCGGCCCGTCCTGCGCCGTGGCCGACTATCAGGCCGCAGGCAGTCGTGTATGGTCGGGCAGCCAGAACCCGCATTTGCTGCGCGCCGACCTGGCCTGGTTGCTGGACTGTGATGAAGCGCTGATCGACGTGATTCGACTGGAAGCCGCCGGTTGCTATGGGCGCAATTGCGCCGATGACGTCTGCGCCGATGCGTTGCTGTTGTCGCGCGGGGTGGGCAAGCCGGTGCGCGTGCAACTGACCCGCGAACAGGAACACCTGTGGGAGCCCAAGGGCACGGCGCAGTTGATGGACGTGGACGGCGGCCTCAACGCCGACGGCAGCATTGCGGCGTACGATTTTGAAACCAGCTACCCCTCCAATGGCGCGCCGACCCTGGCGCTGTTGCTGACCGGCCGCGTCGAACCCGTGGCGGCGATGTTCGAAATGGGCGACCGCACCTCGATCCCGCCGTATGACATCGACAACATGCGGGTGACCATCAACGACATGGCGCCCATCGTGCGCGCCTCGTGGATGCGCGGCGTGTCGGCGTTGCCCAATACCTTTGCCCACGAATCGTATATCGACGAGCTGGCATTTGCCGCCGGCGTCGATCCGGTGGAGTACCGCCTGCGCTACCTCAAGGACGAGCGCGCCATCGACCTGGTCAAATCCACCGCCGAACGCGCCAACTGGTCACCGCGCACCGCGCCCATGCAAACCGCCAACGACGACCATCTGTTGCGGGGCCGTGGCTTTGCTTACGCGCGCTACATCCACAGTAAATTCCCCGGTTTTGGCGCGGCGTGGGCCGCCTGGGTGGCGGATGTGGCCGTCGACAAACACACCGGCGACGTGTCGGTGACGCGGGTGGTGATCGGCCATGACTCGGGGATGATGATCAACCCGGCGGGTGTGCAGCATCAGATCCACGGCAATGTGATCCAGTCCACCAGCCGCGTGTTGAAGGAGCGGGTGACCTTTGAGGAATCGACGGTGGCCAGCAAGGAGTGGGGCGGATACCCGATCCTGACCTTCCCTGAAGTGCCGCAGATCGACGTGCTGATGATGCCGCGCCAGGACCAGCCGCCGATGGGCGCCGGTGAGTCGGCCTCGGTGCCCAGCGCGGCGGCGATTGCCAATGCGATCTATGACGCCACCGGGATTCGTTTTCGTGAGTTGCCGATCACCCCCGAGCGGGTGTTGGCAGCGCTGAATGCCGGCACCCTCGGCGAGCCTGCCACGTCGCCACAGAAACGCAAAAAATGGTGGTTCGGCGCGCTGTTTGCGACGCTGGGCGCCGTGATGGCCACGGCCTGGCCGTTTCACGGCGCGATCGCACCGATTGCCCCGCCCAGCGCCGGCACGTGGTCCGAGGCCACCCTGGAGCGCGGGCGTTTGCTGGCGGCGGTGGGCGATTGCGCGGTGTGCCATACGGCACCGGGCGGCGTGACCAATGCCGGTGGGTTGGCGATGGAAACGCCCTTCGGCACCCTGTACAGCAGCAATATCACCCCGGATGTGAACACCGGCATCGGTGCCTGGTCGTACCCGGCATTCGAGCGGGCGATGCGTGAGGGCATTGGCCGTGATGGGCGCAATTTGTACCCGGCGTTTCCCTATACGGCGTTTCGCAATATCAATGAGGCGGACATGCAGGCGCTGTATGCCTACCTGATGTCGCAAGCGTCAGTGAGCCAAGCGCCGACGCCGAATGCCATGCGCTTTCCGTTCAACATCCGGCCGCTGATGGCGGGGTGGAATGCGCTGAATCTACGGCGCGGTGAAATCACGCTGCAACCGGAGCGCGGCGAGCAATGGAATCGCGGCAATTATCTGGTCAACGGTCTGGGGCACTGTGCGGCGTGCCATTCGCCGCGCAACTTGATGGGGGCCGAGAAGGGCGGCAAGGCCTTCCTGGCCGGCGGCAGCGTCGATGGCTGGGAGGCGCCAGCACTGAACGGTGTGTCCAAGGCACCGACGCCATGGACCGAAGATCAATTGTTCACCTACCTCAGCACTGGCTATTCCGATGCCCATGGCGTGGCGGCGGGCCCGATGGGGCCGGTGGTGAGTGAGTTGGCGAAGTTGCCCAAGGCCGACATTCGCGCGATGGCGGTGTACCTGGCGTCGCTCAAGGGCGAGGCGACGGCTGAGGCGCAAACCGTGGCGGCAGCGACGGTGCCCAATCCCAATGGTCGGCGTGTGTTCGAGGGGTCGTGCAAGGCCTGTCACGCCGATGGCCTGGGGCCAAAGCTGTTTGGGGTCAGCCCGTCACTGGCGACCAATACCAATGTGCACAGTGATCAGCCGGACAATTTGATCAAGGTGATTCTGCAAGGGATCAGCAACCCGGCGACCCAGGATCTGGGGTACATGCCGGGGTTCAAGGACAGTTTGTCGAATACGCAGGTGGCGGATTTGGTCGCCTATTTGCGTGGGCAATTTGCGCCGAATGCGCCGCAGTGGAAGGGGTTGGAGCAGAAGGTGGCGCATTTGCGGGCTAACCCGGGCACTCATTGACACAATGCGGTCAAAACTGTGGGAGCTGGCTTGCCTGCGATAGCGGTGGGTCTGCACCGAAAATACTACCTGACACATCGCCATCGCAGGCAAGCCAGCTCCCACAGGGATTAGAGCCGGTTTCTACAGTGAGCTTGGGGAGACGCCCCTCAGCACCAAATCAGTGATAAACCCCAGCCAATCCTGCTGCTGCCCCTTATCCGCCAGGTCTTCACCCAGAAACGAACTGAGGGTATGGCGGTTGGAGTTATAGAAGTAGCACAGCGAAGCGATCATCAAGTACACGTGCTTGAGGTCGATGTCCTGGCGAAACACGCCCTTTGCCTGGCCCGCTTCAATGATCGGGCGCAACACGCCAACCGCTTCGCCCGACAGCCGCCGCATTTCGCCGGACTGCTGGGCATGCTTGCCCTGGTGCAGGTTCTCGATGCTCAGGATCGCGACAAACTCGGGGTGCTTGACGTAGTAATTCCAGATAAACGCCACTAGGTCCTGCAGCGCCTGCACGGGCGCCTCCAGGTTGAGCTTGAGTTTGCTTTCGGCCTGGTTGAACTGCTCGTAGATGTGTTCCAGCACGCAGATGAACAGGTGTTCCTTGCTGCCGAAATAGTAATAAAGCATGCGGTCGTTGGAGTCGGCTTCCTTGGAAATGGTGTCGACGCGCCCGCCGGAATAACCGTCGCGGGTGAACACCTTGACCGCCGCCTGCAAGATGCGCGCGCGTGTCTGGTCGGCCTGCTGAGCCCGAATACCGGTCTTCTTGATCACCATCTCAACGCGCCTTGCAGCCAGTCTGGGCGCGAAATATAGCATGGGCTTTTTCGCGGCCGTTCTGTGACCGACAAGTTCTGTAATAAAAACGCCATTGCGCTGGGGATTGGATCCGAGTCGGGCTATTTTGGTGCGTCCCAATAACTAGAGTAGCCATGGATGAAATACCAACCCTTCAGCCGCACCTTAATCGCCACCGCTCTGGTGCTGACGGTCAGCGGTGTGCACGCCGCTTCCCAGGCCCCGGTGGGCGGTGAAAACGGCATGGTAGTCACCGCCCAGCATTTGGCCACTCATGTAGGGGTGGATGTGCTCAAGGCTGGCGGCAACGCAGTCGATGCGGCCGTGGCCGTGGGCTATGCGCTGGCGGTGGTGTACCCGGCGGCGGGTAACCTCGGTGGCGGCGGCTTCATGACCGTGCAACTGGCGGATGGGCGCAAGACCTTCCTCGACTTCCGCGAAAAAGCCCCCCTGGCGGCCACCGCCGACATGTACCTGGACAAAGACGGCAAGGTCGTCGAAGGCCTCAGCGCCAAGGGCCACCTGGCGGTCGGCGTGCCCGGCACCGTGTCCGGCATGGAAACCGCGCTGAGCAAGTACGGCACTCTAAAGCGCGCCCAAGTGATTGCCCCGGCGATCAAGCTGGCGGAAAACGGCTTCGAACTGGAGCAGGGCGATATCGACCTGCTGCACACCGCCACCGGCGAGTTCGAGAAAGACAAAGACCTGCGCGGGATCTTCCTGCACAACGGCCAACCGCTGCAGGTCGGCCAGAAACTGGTGCAGAAAGACCTGGCCAGGACCCTCAAGGAAATCTCCGCCAAGGGCACCGACGGCTTCTATAAAGGTTGGGTCGCCAAGGCCCTGGTGGATTCCAGCCAGGCCGGCAAGGGCATCATCACCCAGGCCGACCTCGACAAGTACAAGACCCGCGAACTGGCGCCCATCGAGTGCGATTACCGTGGCTACCACGTGGTCTCGGCACCGCCACCGAGCTCGGGCGGCGTGGTGATCTGCCAGATCATGAACATCCTCGAAGGCTACCCGATGGCCGACCTTGGCTATCACTCGGCCCAAGGCCTGCACTACCAGATCGAAGCGATGCGCCACGCCTACGTGGACCGCAACAGCTACCTCGGCGACCCGGATTTTGTGAAGAACCCGATTGCCCACCTGCTGGACAAGGACTACGCCGCCAAGCTGCGTGCTGCCATCGAACCGCAGAAGGCCGGGGATTCCCAGGCGATCAAGCCGGGCGTGTCACCGCATGAAGGCAACAACACCACGCACTATTCCATCGTCGACAAGTGGGGCAACGCGGTGTCGGTGACCTACACCCTCAACGACTGGTTCGGTGCCGGTGTGATGGCGAGCAAGACCGGGGTGATCCTCAACGATGAAATGGACGACTTCACCGTCAAGGTCGGCGTGCCGAACATGTACGGCCTGGTCCAGGGCGAAGCCAACGCCATCGCACCGGGCAAGGCGCCGCTGTCGTCGATGAGCCCGACCATCGTGACCAAGGACGGCAAGGCCGTGATGGTGGTCGGTACGCCAGGGGGCAGCCGGATTATCACCGCGACCTTGCTGACCATCCTGAATGTCATCGACTACAAGATGAACATCCAGGAAGCCGTCGATGCGCCGCGTTTCCATCAACAGTGGATGCCTGAGACCACCAACCTGGAGACCTTCGCGGTGAGCCCCGACACGCAGAAAATCCTCGAGAGTTGGGGCCACAAGTTTGCCGGACCTCAGGATGCCAACCACCTGGCCGCAATCCTGGTGGGCGCGCCGTCCCTGGGTGGCAAGCCGGTGGGCAACAACCGTTTCTACGGGGCCAACGACCCGCGCCGCAATACCGGCCTGTCCCTGGGCTACTGAGGCGTGAGGTGGTGATGCAGGTGGGCCAGGGACAGCGCCAGGCTGTCATGGGATAACTGGGTGGCGGCGCCTTCGGCGCTGTCTCTGGCGGCCGGCATCACACGCTCGAACATGTGGTTTTCATCGGCCTGCACTGCTGTCGAGCAGTCGAGCATGGCGCAGCTGCTTGATCACCCTGACCAATGCGGTGCGTGAACGCATGCCTGCCGCCTACGCCGTGATGGTGCAGGGCACGGCGCAGGCACTGCAGGGCTTCAGCGCTGAAGAAGAGGCGACGCTGCTGGCGTTATTGCTGCGCGTGAATGCCAACCTGGAGCGTGGTTTGGATTGAACATCCGCGCGGCTTTCAGGTTCTATCCCAAGAGCCCTGAAAGGACCGGACCGATGAAAGCGCTGAAAATCGCCACCTTCAATATCAACGGCATCCGTGCCCGTCTGCCCAACCTTCTGCAATGGCTTGAGCGCGAGCAGCCGGATATTGTCTGCCTGCAAGAGCTCAAGGCGCCGCAAAGCCTGTTTCCCTATGCCGACTTCGAGGCGGCCGGCTACGGAGCGATTTGCCTGGGCCAGGCCTCGTGGAACGGCGTGGCCATTTTGGCGCGCGATGCCCAGCCGCTGGAGAGCCGGCGCGGTTTGCCGGGCGATGACAGCGACACGCAAAGCCGTTACCTGGAGGCTGCGGTGCATGGCGTATTGGTCGGCTGCCTGTATCTGCCCAATGGCAACCCGCAGCCAGGGCCTAAATTCGACTACAAGCTGGCCTGGTTCGAACGGCTGATTACCTATGCCCAGGCGCTGCAAGCCAGCGAACACCCGGTGCTGCTGGCCGGGGATTTCAATGTGGTGCCCACCGACATGGACATCTACAACCCGCGCTCCTGGCTCAAGGACGCTTTGCTGCAACCTGAAAGCCGCGCGTGTTATCAGCGGCTGCTGGAGCAGGGTTGGACCGATTCGCTGCGTCATCTGTACCCCGAAGAGCGCGTCTACACCTTCTGGGATTACTTCCGTCAGCACTGGCAGACCAACTCCGGGCTGCGTATCGATCACCTGCTGCTCAATCCCGCGCTCAAGCCTTACCTCAAAGACGCCGGCGTGGACGCCTGGGTACGCAACGAGCCGCACGCCAGCGACCATGCGCCGACGTGGATTCAATTGAGCACCCGCAAAAAGCGCTAACCGGCGCGAATAATGGCCAAGGCCTCGGCTTTGCCCAAGGGGTGCTGCATGCGTTGCGACAGGCACGCCATGGCTTGCTGATGTTCGCAGGCAATCACGGCTTCCACTTGATCATCCCGGCACAGCAAGGCAATGAAGTCGTGACGATTCACCTCACCCTCCACGTGCAGGCGATTCCAGTGCTGCGGGTGGCCGAGCACTTCAAAGGTTTTGCCGAAGTGGTAGGTCCAGAAGAAAGGCACGTCGGCGTACACCTGCGTATCGCCGAGCATATTGCGCGCGGCCAGCACGGCCAGCTGCTGGGCCACGCGCCAGTGCTCGATGCGTGTCGGCTGCTGGCGCCAGGCAAAGGTCACGTTGTCGCCGGCCGCCCATAACCCGGGCGCCACCTGTAAATGAGTGTCTGCGTTCAGCGACTGGTCCTCGGCTTTGTCGACGCCGTCGATAAAGCCGGTGGCGGGTGTGACGCCAACGCCGATCACGACCAGGTCTGCCGCCAGGCGCTTGCCGTTTTTAAGCAGCACGGTACTCACTGCGCCGTGACCGTCGAAGCGTTCGGGCTCGGTGTTGCAGTGGAAGATCACGCCGTTGTCTTCGTGCAATTGGCGAATGGCCGCACCGATGCGCTTGCCCAATTGCGCGGCGAGAGGAATGTCATGGCGGCTGACCACCTGCACCACCAGGCCACGTTGGCGCAAGGCGGACGCGGCTTCCAGGCCGATAAAGCTGTCGCCGACAATCACCGCGCACGCTGCCGACTGCGCTGCTTCGTCGATACGCGCCCCATCCTCGCGGCTGCGCAGCACAAACACTTGGCTCAATACCGCGCCGGGGATGTCCAGCGGTTGCGCTTCGCCCCCGGTGGCGACCAGTGCCGCGTCATAGTCAAAGTGACGACCGTCGGCGAGTTCGATGCGCTTGGCGTTGGCGTCCAGGCGCTGAACTTCGCCGTGAATGCCGATGGGCTGCTTATCCAGCAGTGGCGGCGTGTCTTCGGGCGTCATCTGGCCTGCGATCACGAATTTGCTCAGGGCGGTGCGGTCGTAGGCGGGAGCCTGTTCACGGTCGATCCACAGCAATCGTCCGCTGAAGCCTTGCTGGTGCAACGTCGCCACGGCGGCAGTGCCTGCCGCGCCAGCGCCGATGACCGCAAAACAGCGTTGTTCATCCCGCGCCGGCGCGGCTTCGGCTGCCATGGGCTCGTCGCCAACACTGACCACACCATCGTGCACCTGCACCGGGTATTGCTTGAGCCCGACCAGCGCCGGAGGTTCGATCACGGCGCCACTGTCCACGGCAAACGCGGCTTTGTGCCAGGGGCAAATGATCCGCCCGTTACAGATCACGCCTTCTTCCAGCGGTGCGCCGGCGTGCGGGCATTCGGCCTGGAAGGCGCGTACCCGGTCGCCGACACGCACCAGCAAGACAGGATGATTTGCCGCGGTGACGCGAACGCCTCGGTTTTCCGGCAAGTTAATCAGGCGGGCAACAATGCGCATGTTCATAGGCCAATCTCCTTTAGAAGATTGACTGGCGCCGAAGGAAATGGACTGCGTTGACCCGATGGTCGGTACTCAGAATTGGGCCTTACGCCAGCAGCTGCGCCACCGCTTCAAATGCCTTGGCGCGCCGCGCTTGCCAATGGCCGCCAATGATTACGGCGGGCTGCTGGTGCTGTTCGATCCACGCCAGGCTGGCCTGGAAAAACGCTCGGCGATCAGCCAGTTCCGGTTGGCAGCGCTGGCCGTCGGCGGTCCATTCCACGTCCTCGGGGGACAGCAACAGGTGCAGGTCGTAATGCCGGGCCAGGAGTTCGTCGTCCAGCCAGGCGGGGTAGGCGCCGAATAGCGTCTGGCTCCACAGTTTGTTGGTCAACAGGTGAGTATCGAGCACCAGCAGGTTGGGCTGTTCGGCGCGGGCCGCGTCTTCCCAGGCCAGTTGGCCGCGGGCGATCGCCGGAATGTCCGCCAGGGTGGTGTCGCGCTGATGATGGTCGATGAAATACCGCACGTATTCGCCAACCATCAGCCCGCCAAAGTGTGCATGCAGTTCAGCCGCCAGCCAGCTTTTACCGCTGGATTCGGGGCCTGCCAGTACCACCACTTTCATGCGTGCAACGCCGGATCGCTGCGCCATTCACGCCAGCCTTGCACGGCGATCGCGGTGAACAGGGCGTAAAGCGCGGCGGTGAGGTACAGGCCTTTGTAGAGGAACAGGCCGACGAAGATCACGTCCACGGCGATCCACAGCGGCCAGCATTGCACGCGTTTTTGCGCCATCCACATCTGCGCCACCAGGCTGAAGCCGGTGAGGGCGGCGTCGAGCCATGGCTGGGCGGCGTCGGTCCAGTGGGCCATGGCCGCGCCGAGCAGCAGGCTGAAGACGGCGCCGACGGCCAGGCTGCTCATGATCGCGGGTACGCCGAGGCTGCTGACCTGGCGGCCTTGCTTGACCTCGCCGGCGCGGGTCCATTGCCACCAGCCGTAAAGTTGCAGCGCGGCGTAGACCACTTGCAGGAGCATGTCGGAATAGAGTTTTACGTCGAAGAACACCCAGATGTAGAGCAACACCATGACCAGGCCTATAGGCCAGCACCAAGGGTTTTGTTTGACCGTCAGCCAGACAGCGATCACCCCCAGGGCGGCGGCGAACAATTCAAGCCCGGACATGGCGGTTCCTTGGGAGAGTGGGAGAGGGCGGCAATTGTAACCAGAGGTGAGGAATGTTTAAACGTGGATGTGAAGACATACACATTGCTGCGGTTATGGCGGCTGGAGTGGTGTAACGGGGCGTGTGAGATCAGCGTTAAAGGCAGAGCATGGCGTGAGTTGCAGAAGTAGAAGCTGGGAAACACTCCGTCACCCTGATGCACTGAGAACCAACTGTGGGAGCGGGCTTGCTCGCGAAGGCGGTGTGTCAGTGACACATGGGCTGACTGACCCACCGCCTTCGCGAGCAAGCCCGCTCCCACAAGTTGACCGAGTTCAGCCGCCAGCCCCGCACTGCTTGGCTTTTCTGTGGGAGCTGGCTTGCCTGCGATGCAGACACCTCGGTCCAGCAGGTACACCGGGTTGATGCCATCGCAGGCAAGCCAGCTCCCACATTTGAATGGGTTCAGCTTCAAGGACCAAGTC
Organism: Pseudomonas sp. HT11; assembly: GCF_044875395.1. Classification (NCBI taxonomy): domain Bacteria; kingdom Pseudomonadati; phylum Pseudomonadota; class Gammaproteobacteria; order Pseudomonadales; family Pseudomonadaceae; genus Pseudomonas; species Pseudomonas sp. HT11. The sequence continues at coordinate 2,902,694 of NZ_CP173217.1, forward strand.
GGCTGTCAGGCCGCCTCGGCTTTGCTTTTGCTTCTACCACTCAGGTCGGCTACCAGGCCGCCGTGCTTTTGCTTTTGATCTTGATCTTAGGCGCCCCGTTAAACCACGCTGGCCGAACGCAGGTAGTACGGAGCGGGTAAACCGGCAGGACGCCGGTTTAGCCGCGACGGGGCAGGGACGCCCCGTCGCGGCGGCCCGCGGAGTAATGCCTGCGTGAGGGCACACCGAGCCTAGGCGAGGTGCCGAGTGGTGGGGCAAGAGCGTTTTGGTTACTTTTGCGCTTTTCAAAAGTGACCCGCCGTAAGGGCGGAACCAAAAGCCGCCATCACCCAAACAACGGATATGTACACCCCGCTCTAACCTCGCCCTCAAAAAAAGCTAAACCTTGAACTGCCGCAGCAACCCGCCCAACTCCTCACTCAACCCACGCAAATGCGCACTCGCCACGCTGGACTGCTCCGCCGCCAGCGCAGTGCTGTGCGACAACCCGGCCGCCTGGGTGACGTTCTGGTTGATATCCTCCACCACATGCGCCTGTTGCAAGGTCGCGCTGGCAATCGAGGCATTCAGCCCGTTGAGGTTACGCAACGCCTGGCCAATAGCGGTAAGACTGGCACCGGCCTGCCCAGCCTGTTCAATCGTCAGCTGCGAAGCGCTATGGCTGTCACTGATCACCTTGACCGCCGCTTCCGAGTGACCCTGCAGACGCTCAATCATCACTTGGATTTCAGCAGTGGATTTTTGCGTACGCTGAGCCAGCAAGCGCACTTCATCGGCGACCACCGCAAACCCACGGCCCTGTTCCCCGGCACGCGCGGCCTCAATGGCCGCGTTAAGTGCCAGCAGGTTGGTCTGGTCAGCGATGGAGCGGATCACTTCCAGCACACCACCAATCTGCGTGCTCTCGCTGGACAAGGTGCGAATCACCTCCACGGCCTGGCTGATGGTGCCGGAGAGCTGGTCGATCTGCTGCAAACTACCGTCGATATTCACCTGGCCCTGCTGCGCCTGGGCCTGGGCATCGCGCATCTCGCTGGCGGCATGTTCGGCGTTTTTTGCCACGTCCTGCACGCCATAAGTCACTTCATTGATCGCCGTCGCCACCAATTCCATCTGCTGCGACTGCTGCTGGCTGCGGTCATGCGCCTGGCTGGCGTTGTTGCCCAGTTCCGTGGACGACTGGCCCAACGCGTTGGCGCACACCTGCAGCTGGCCGACCACCTGGCGCAGCTTGGCGGTAAAGCTATTGAAGTGCTGAGACAGCTGGGTGACTTCGTCACGCCCGTGGGTGTCGAGGCTGCGCGTCAGGTCGCTTTCGCCACTGGCGATATTGGCCATGGCGTTTACTGCCGCCTGCAACGGCGTCACGATGCTGCGCGCAATCAAGGTGACCAACACGGCCATCAGCAGGGCGATGCCCAGGCCAATCAGCGAGGCCTTCCACACCTGGCCCGTGAACTCGGCCTGCACATCATCCACGTACACGCCGGAGCCGATAATCCAGCCCCAGGGTTCGAACAGCTGGATGTACGAGGTTTTTTCCACGGGCGCTTCGGCGCCGGGTTTGGGCCAGCGATAGTTGACGATGCCAGCGCCCTTGGCCTTGGCCAGGGTCACGAATTCGTTGAACACCGCAAAGCCGTCCGGGTCGCGGATCGCCGAGAGGTTCTGGCCATCCAGCTTGGGGTTGGCCGCGTGCATGATCATCACGGGCGTCAGGTCGTTGATCCAGAAGTAATCGTCGTGGTCGTAGCGCAGGCCACGCACCGCGCTCAGGGCCTGTTGCTGCGCGGCTTCACGGCTGAGCACGCCGGTTTTCTCAAGGTTCTGGTAATAGGCCAGCACCCCGCTGGCGGTCTGCACCACGTGCTGGGTCTGCTGGCGTTTGGCCTGGTAAAGGTCGCCGTGGATCTGCTTGAGCATCAACACCCCCAACGTCAGCAGCATCAACACGGCGACTATCAGGATCAGCCAGAGACGGCGGCTGATCGACATGCTGCGCAAACTGTTCATCGTCCTGTCACTCCATGCTTTTTATAATTGTGGGCGCCGCATCGACATTTCCGGCTTGTCTGATAGGCTTTCGGCCTGTAATTGAAAAACCTGAGTACTCCCTGATTTTTCACGAAATTTTTGCAGGCCGATGTTGAAAATCAGCAGCGGAACTTGAGTGCGCTTGTCGTCAGTGAACTATTAAAAAGACAGTCAAGGCATGCCGACAGGCATGACCTTTGGGGGATACATGGATTTTTGGACCGCCATACAGGCATTGATTCTTGGCGTGGTGGAGGGGCTGACAGAGTTCCTGCCCATATCCAGCACCGGGCACCAGATCATCGTCGCCGACTTGATCGGCTTCGGCGGCGAACGCTTTGATGCGTTCAACATCATTATTCAATTGGGCGCGATCCTGGCGGTGGTCTGGGAGTTTCGGCGCAAGATCCTCGACGTGGTCATCGGCTTGCCGACCCAGCCCAGTGCCCGGCGTTTCACGGCTAACCTGATCATCGCGGTGGTGCCGGCCATCGTGCTGGGGGTGATTTTTGCCGACCTGATCAAGCATTACCTGTTCAACCCGATCACCGTGGCCACCGCCCTGGTCGTGGGTGGCGTGATCATGTTGTGGGCCGAGCGCCGCGACCATGCGGTGCATGCTGACACCGTGGACCAGATCACCTGGAAAGACGCGCTCAAGGTCGGCCTGGCCCAGTGCCTGGCGATGATTCCGGGCACCTCACGCTCCGGCGCCACCATCATTGGCGGCCTGTTGTTCGGCCTGTCACGCAAGACCGCCACCGAGTTTTCGTTTTTCCTGGCGATGCCAACCATGGTCGGCGCGGCCCTGTATTCGGGCTACAAGTACCGTCACTTGTTCCAGCCCGATGACCTGCCGGTGTTTGCCATCGGGTTCGTCACCTCGTTCATCTTTGCGATGATCGCGGTCAAGGCCTTGCTCAAGTTCATCGCCAGCCACAGCTATGCAGCCTTTGCCTGGTATCGCATCGCGTTCGGCGTGCTGATTCTGGCGACCTGGCAGTTCGGCTGGATCGACTGGTCGGCGGTCAAACCATGAACATTCAGCATCCGCGCCTCAAGGCGCTGCTCTTTGTGCTGCTGTGCGCCGCGCCGCTGCTGGGGGCGGCGCTGGTGTGGCATCGCGGTGAGACCGTGATTCCGCTGGCCGCCTATGGTGTGGTCAGCGTGGTGGCGTTTTTTCTCTACTGGGGTGACAAGCGCAAGGCTCAGACAGCAGGCCCGCGCGTTCGCGAAAACATCCTGCACGCCGTGGAACTGGCCGGCGGATGGCCCGGGGCGTTGATCGCCCAGCAGGTGTTCCGGCACAAGACGCGCAAAGTGTCGTACCAGGTGCTGTTCTGGGTCATCGTGTTGCTGCACGAGGTGTTCTGGCTCGACCAGTTATTCCTGGGCGGCACGCTGCTTTCAATCTTCTAGCAACAGCCCGATTTGCGTGCGCTTGGGCAGTTTGCTCACCACCAATTGGTGAGAGCGCTGCAACAGGCCACGCAGTTCTTCGGCGCCCAGCGGGTAGGGCGTGTTCATGATGACCCACTGGGCCCGCGCCAGATAAGGCGCCGGATGAATGCCGGGGCGGTCGACGTGGCCGAGGAACAAGTCCTTGTCGACCTTGAACGCCAGCGATTCGCCCCGCAGGTTCTGCACGGCGAACATCTTGTTGCCAGCAATCGAGAACACCCGCACGCCGCCCCATTTGTAGTCTTCCCGCGCGCCGGGCAGGCTCAGGCAGAAGGCGGCGACGTGTGCTTCAGTCATTTTCATAGCAAGCGGTCTCCGCAGTCCTTGAAGGCTTCTTCCAGGTAGTCGATCCAGGCACGAATGGCCGGCAGCACGCCACGGCGATGCGGGTACACCGCCTGCAACCAGCCGCCCGGTGACGACCAATGCGGCAGCAGCTGCACCAATTGGCCGCTGGCCAATTCCTCTTCGCAGTACATCATCGGCAAGACCGTGAAGCCCAGGCCCTTGAGGGCACAGGCCTTGCGCACGATGAAGTCGTCGATGCCCAGGCGGGCTTCCAGCGCGAGGTCCTGGGCGTTGCCTTGCGGGTCGATCAGGCGCAGGTGGACCAGGCGGTCGGCCTCCAGGGCGCCGAGCACCGGTAGCTGTTTGAGGTCTTCGAGGCTGTCGATGTGCCGACCCTGGATGAATTCAGGGCTGGCCACCAGCAGGGTCTGGGCCTGGCGCAGGCGCTTGGTCACCAGCAACGGGTCTTCATCGCCCGACTCGCGCACGCGCAGGGCTACGTCGATGCCCTCAGCCACCAGGTCGACACGGCGGTTCACCAGCGTCATCTCCAGCTGTACCAGCGGGTGGGCGGCGAGAAAACCGGCAACCATGCCCGGCATCATGTGCTGGGCCATGCCCACCGGGCAGCTTACCCGCAGGCGCCCGCGCGGTTCGCTGGACATACTGGCCACGGCCTCGTCGGCCATTTCCGCTTCCAGCAGCATGGCCTGGCAATGGCGCAAATAACGCTCGCCGACCGCAGTGAGGGTCAATTGGCGGGTGGTGCGCTGCAACAGGCGCGCGCCGAGGCGTTCTTCCAGCTCGGCAATACGCCGTGACAGCCGTGACTTGGGAATACCCAGTAGCCGGCCGGCCGCCGCAAAGCCGCCGGCCTCGACGACTTTGGCGAAATAGTAGAGGTCGTTGAGGTCTTGCATGGTCAACCTATTGTCCTGTCAGTGGGACGAACTATCCGCGTCTGGCGAGGGCAAATCCACTACAAAAAAAGCGAGCGCCGTGTGGCTGCTCGCGTTGGACCTGATTAAGCGCTTAGAACTGCGCGCCCGCCATCAGCACATACTTCACATGCACGTACTCTTCGATCCCGTAATAGCTGCCCTCACGGCCATAGCCGGATTGCTTGATACCGCCAAAGGGAACCGACGCGGTGCCGACCGAACCCGAATTGAGGATGACCATTCCCGCTTCCAGTTGGCGCGACAGCCGCAACGAACGCCCCAGCGCGCTGGTGTAGGCATACGCCACCAGGCCAAACTCGGTCTGGTTGGCGCGCGCGATGACTTCCTCTTCATCCTTGAATGAGTAGATGGCGAACACCGGCCCGAAGATTTCCTGAGTGGCCAGCGGTGAGTCGTCGCGCAAACCGGTCACCACGGTGGGTTCGTAGAACAACCCGCCTCTGGCGTGGGGCTTGCCGCCCATCAGCACGTTGGCGCCGGCGGCTTTGGCGTCTTCCACCAGGCGCACGACTTTGTCAAAACCCAGTTGATTGACCAGCGGCCCGACCACAAAGTCTTCACGCAGGCCTTGATCGACATCGATTTTGGCAACGGCCGCCTGCACGCGTTGGACGAAGTCCTCGAGGATGCTGTGCTGCACAAAAATCCGGTTTGGCGAGATACACACCTGGCCGCTGTTGCGCAGTTTGGCGCTGACCAGGCCCTTGACGGCCTCATCCAGGTTGGCGTCCTGAAACACGATAAACGGCGCGTTGCCGCCCAGTTCCAAGGTCATTTTCTTGAGGGTGGCCGCGCATTGCGCCGCAAGCAATTTGCCGACAGGGGTGGAGCCGGTAAAGGTGATTTTGCGAATGCGCGGGTCGCCGGTGAAGATCAGGCCGATCTCCTTGGGATCGCCGACCACCACTTCCAGCACGCCGGGTTCGATACCGGCCTTGCGCGCGTATTCCAGCAGCTTGAAGGCGGTGAGCGGCGTGTCTTCGGCAGGCTTGATGACCATGGTGCAACCCGCCGCCAAGGCTGTGGCGACTTTGCGCGTGATCATCATGAACGGGAAGTTCCACGGGGTGATCGCCGCAACAGGGCCGACCGCTTCCTTGGTCACCACCACGTTGGCGTTGCGGTCGTGGGTGGGCAGGGTGTCGCCATACACGCGCTTGGCTTCTTCGGCGTACCACTCGATAAAACCCAGCCCGTAGTCGATTTCGCCACGGGCTTCGGTGAGGCACTTGCCGTTTTCGCGGCACAGCAGTTCGGCGAAGGCTTCCTTGTCGGCCTTAACGGCGTCGTGCCAGCGGCGCAGGATCTCGCTGCGCTCCTTGGCGAGCTTGGAAGACCATTCAGGGAAAGCCGCGCAGGTACGCTCGACCGCCGCTTTGACTTCAGCCGAGGTGTTCTTGGCAACGCGGCCGATTTCTTCACCGGTAGCGGGGTTGTAGACGATTAGCATGAGGGCATCTCCGAGGGCTGAACGTGTTGTTTCAGGCTACGGAAACGGGCGGCTTGAGCGAATATCCAAACCAATCTGCTGATTGCCTATTCCTATGAGTGCATAGCCACGGCGACGATTGCACAGTAACGTGCGGTTTTCGCCAGGAGCCTTGCACCATGGGCCGCACTCAACGAATCATCGAGCTGATGAGCGCCCTGGCGCCTGTCGAAGGCTATAACCTGACCGCGTTGGATGACGTGCGCTTTTTGCGTTCCAACCGGCCTTTGCATCGGGTTCCGGTGCTCTACGATCCCGGCATTGTGATTGTCTGCCAGGGGTGCAAGCGCGGCTTTCTGGGGGAAGACATTTACCTGTATGACGCGCAGCATTACCTGGTGGTCTCGGTGCCTGTGCCGTTCACCATGGAAACCGAGGCCAGTGAAGAAGAGCCCATGCTGGCGGTGTACCTGCGGCTGGATTTTACCCTCGCCGCCGAATGGATGGTGGCGCTGGATGACTTCCCTGACCTGGTTGAGGCCAAGCCCCGCGGCATGTATTCATCGCCCATGGATGAGCCGCTCAGCGAGTCGTTACTGCGTTTTCTCGAAGTGATGCATGTGCCGATGGACGCGCAGCTCCTCGGCCCGTCGCTGGTGCGCGAAATCTACTACCGCATCCTCACGGGCGCGCAGGGCGGCTCGATGCGCGCCGCGCTCAACCAGCAGGGCCAGTTCGGCAAGGTCGCGCGGGCGATCCGCAAGATTCACGGCTGCTACCACCAGCACCTGGACGTGGAAGCCCTGGCGGCGGAAGCCAGGATGAGTGTGCCGAGTTTTCACGCGCACTTTCGCACGGTCACGGACACCTCACCGATGCAATACCTCAAGTCCACGCGCCTGCACCAGGCGCGCTTATTGATGTTGCGCAACGACATCACCGCCGCCACGGCGTGTGCCAGGGTCGGCTATGAAAGCGCCTCGCAGTTCAGCCGCGAGTTCAAACGCTTTTTCGGGCGCACGCCGCAGGCAGAGATCCAGTGGATGAAGCGCACCTATGCATTGCCGGCGCCTACGTCGGCGTCGATTTATGTGTCGTCCCACTGAACAGGGTCATCAGCAAGGCCAGCCCGGCAAAGGCCGCGCCGGTGAGGGCTTGTCCCTGCCAGCCGTAGTGCTGCGAGGCGAAAGCGCCCGCCGCCGAACCCAGGGCGCCGCCGATAAAGTAGACCACCATGAACACGGTGTTCAGGCGGCTGGTGGCTGAGGGTTCCAGCGCCAATACGCGGGTCTGGTTGGCCAGTTGGTTGGTCCGGTTACCCAGGTCGAGGAAGGTTGCCGCGATCAGGATGGGCCACCACCAACCGCTCAGCCCAAGGCTGTAGATCAGGATAAACGCCACCAGCACCGTGGTGATGCCGGCGCGTTCGAGCAAGCGCCCATGGCGCCGGGTTTGCTGGCCAATGGTCGAGGCGCAGAGGATGCCTACGATGGCCGACAGCCCCACAAGGCCTGCCTGGGCACTCGTAAAGCCATACGGCGGCAAGGCCAGCAAGGCGGCCATCGAGCCCCAGAACACATTCAATGCACCGAATACCAGAGCGCCCTTGAGCGCCGATTGGCGCAGGGTCGGGTATTGCCTGGCCAGGCCCCAAAGGGACTTGAGCAAGGCGCCATACGCGAGTTTGCTGGTGGAGATCGACACCGGCATGCGCGTCAGGATTGCCATAAACAGCAGCACATCAAGCGCCGCGGCCACGGCAAACATGCCGCGCCAGCCCAGCCAGCCGCTGACCACGCCGCTGACGGTCCTGGCCAGCAAGCCACCGGCCGACAAGCCGCTGACCATCAGGCCCAGCACCGCGCCTTTCTGTTCGAGGGTACTGAGGTCGGAAGCGGCGGGAATGATCACCTGCGCGCTGATACCCGACAGCCCCAGCAGCCCGCTCGCCACCAGCAGCCAGGTGTAAGACGGCGCCGTGGCCGAGGCCAGCAGGCTGATGAAGTTGAGGCACAGCACGGCCAGGATCAGGGTGCGTCGGCTGATCCGGTCGCCCAGCGGTACGAACAGCAGCAGGCCGCAGGCATAGCCCAGTTGCGTGAGCATCGCGATCTGCCCGACGTGCGCGGTGGACACCGCAAAGGTATTGGCGATCAGCGGCAGCATGGCCTGGTTGTAGTAAATCGTGGCGACCGAAAACCCGCAGCAGATGGCGAGGATCAGGGTCAGGCTCTTGGTCAGGACGGGAGAGGGTGGGTGCATGGCGTGGCCGGTGGCTGTCGGATCTGCCGGCGAGAATGAAGCGAAGCGCGGGCGAAATCCAGTGCGTCAGCGCTTCAGGCAAGAACCTTGTTGGATTGAATGTTGGCGGTGAAAGGATTGTCCTGCTGGCAGGACGAACAATCGCATTTAAGCTGGCTAATCGTTTATTGGGTTCATGTGTAGGATCAACCTCATTCGATCGCCTAGCCGCGATCCTCACTTGGAGATCCCGCATGAAACTGTTGCATATCGATTCCAGCATCCTCGGCGACAACTCGGCTTCGCGTCAGCTCAGCGCTGGTGTGGTCAAGGCCTGGCAAGCGGCTGAGCCGGGTGTGGAAGTGACTTACCGTGACCTGGCAAGCGAAGGCATCAGCCACTTTTCGGGCCTGACCCTGGCCGCCCTGGGCACCGCGGCTGAATTGCGTGACGCGGTACAACAGCACGAGGCTGAACTGAGCGCGTCGTCGCTGGCTGAATTCATCGCCGCCGACGCGGTGGTGATCGGTGCGCCGATGTACAACTTCTCGGTGCCTTCCCAGCTCAAGGCCTGGATCGACCGCATCGCCGTCGCCGGCCAGACCTTCCGTTACACCGAAGCCGGCCCTGAAGGCCTGTGCGGTGGCAAGAAGCTGATCATCGTCTCGACTGCGGGCGGTCTGCACGCCGGTCAGGCAAGCAACGTCGGCCACGAAGACTATTTGAAGCTGGTGTTTGGCTTCCTTGGCATCACCGACATCGAGTTCGTCCGCGCCCAAGGCCTGGCCTACGGTGAAGAAGTGCGCAGCAAAGCCCTGAGCGACGCCAACGCCTTGATCAACGAACAATTGTTCGCCGCCGCGTAAGGCTTGTGTAAATTTCGCGTCTGCTCGGTTCCAATCTGAAGTCGGGCGCCTAAACTCTGTATTCTGATCGCCTCAAAACGACCGGAGTACGGAGTTTTTTCGTTTGCCCGCTGTCACTACTTTGGCCCAGGTTATGCACGCATGGGTTTATCACCCGCCGTGAGCGCCTTGAACCATGGACTTTTCATATAGATCTGCCGCGGGTGTTGAACGTGGTCGCGCAGCAAAGGTGGACATCCCCATGATGCGTCTTTGTGCTGTTTTGGTTCTCTCCCTGCTCGGTGGTCTGATTTCAGTGCACGCCGCCCCAGCGCCGCACCCGCATTGGAGTGTGGGCTTCCATCGCATGACCTTTCTCGACCCGCTGGACCAGCAGCCGATGAAGGCCATCGCGTTTTATCCGTCGACCGACGATGAACACAGCACTGCGTTGGGCGCCTATCACGTCGCCGCCACCGAAGACTCCAAGGTCGCCATCGGCCGCTTCCCGATGCTGATGCTGTCCCACGGCAACACCGGTACGCCACTGGCCCTGCACGACCTGGCCACGTCTTTGGCGCGCAAGGGCTTTGTGGTGGTGGCCGTATTGCACCCCGGCGACAACTACAAGGACCACAGCCGCCTGGGCACCGTGAGCAACCTGTATGGCCGGCCGATTCAGATCTCCGAAGCGATCACCGCCACCCTCGGCGACCCGATGCTGTCGCCATTCGTCAACGTCGATCAGGTGGGCGTGATCGGTTACTCCGCCGGCGGCGAAACGGCGTTGATCCTGGCCGGCGCCAAGCCGGACTTCGACCGCCTGCGCCGTTATTGCCAGGAACGCCCGGAAGACCGCGACGCGTGCACCACCAAAGGCGAACTGGTGGTGGATCGCGACGACTTGCAGCCACAGGCCGACCCGCGCATTCATGCCTTGATGCTGATGGCGCCGTTGAGCCTGATGTTTGGCCGCCATACCCTGGCGGATGTGCATGTGCCCGTGCTGCTCTACAGCGGCGACGGCGACAAACTGGTGGCCGTGGACAAGAACGCCGCTGCCCTGGCGCGCAAACTGCCGGAGCCGCCGGATTTCAAACTGTTGGCGGGCGCCGGGCATTTCGTGTTCATGGCGCCGTGTGACAGCGACCAATTGGTGGCCATGCCGGCGATCTGCACGGATGCCGATGGCGTCGACCGCGAAGGCATCCACCGCGACCTGATTTCAGAAGCGGGGCGCTTCTTCTCCCACACGCTGGGCCAAGCGACCCGCGCCGGTATGCAGACCGCCGATCAGTAAGCGCGGCGCTTGAGCAACACGGTCAGCCCCAGCGCCGTGACGGATAACAGCGCGGCGCAAAAGAAGATCCAGCCGTAGCCGAGGTTCAGGGCCACGGCGCCCATCAATGGCCCGGCAATCGCCAGGGCCAGATCAAAAAACACCGCATACGCACTCAAACCGGCGCCACGGCTGCTGTTGGGCACCTGCTTGATGGCTTCGACGCCCAGCGCCGGGTACACCAGCGACAAGCCAAAACCCGTGAGCCCGGCACCGATCAGCGCAACCCCGGTTGAGGGCGCCAGCCACAGCAGCGTCAGGCCCAGGGCTTCGATGGTCATGCAGGCAATCGCTGCACTGAACCCGCCAAAACGGCTGATGGCGGAGATAAACACCAGGCGCGACAGGATAAAACACACGCCAAATACCGTCAGGCAATACGCTGCCCCGGCCCAGCCGCGATTGAGGTAATACAGGGTAATAAAGGTGGTCAGCGTGCCGTAGCCAATCGACGCCAGGCACAGGCTGGTGCCAAATGGCGCAATGCGCCCGAACACCGCCCAGAAGGGCAGTCGTTCGCCGCGTACCACGGGCACCGAAGGCTTATTGCGGATCAGCACCAGACCCAGCGCCGCCAGCACCGTCAAAGCGATGCCAAGGCTGGTGTAGCCATAATCCGCCACCATCACCACCCCCAGCGGCGCGCCAATCGCAATGGCGCCGTAGGAGGCAATGCCATTCCACGAAATCGAGCGCGCCGTGTGTTCAACGCCCACCGCGCCCATGCACCAACTGATGGTGCCCACGCCTATCAGCCCTTGAGCCACGCCAAGCAACAGCCGGCCGACGATCAGGATGCCCAGGCTCAGCGCGGGCAGGCTCTCGACCAGCGTCGCGAAAAACGTCAGCACACCGCTGACCAGAATACCGGCCAGGCCCAGCACAATCGCCCGCTTGGTGCCGACATTGTCGGACATGCGCCCAGCCATCGGCCGGCTGAGCAGGGTGGCCAGGTACTGCGAACCGATGGTGACCCCGGCCACCACCGCGCTGAAACCCAGGTTTTCATGCACATAACCCGGGATCACCGCGATCGGCAGGCCGATGCAGATAAAGGCGATGAAGGTGTAGAAGACGATGGAGACGATCTGCAGCGTGATCGACAGTGAACTGGGGGCGGTGGCAGGCATGGTCACTCGTTCGCGGGCGGGCGGTGACGGCATGATGGCAAGGGCTTGGCGGAAAAGGAAGCAGGCTAACTAGTTTGTTTGATGGCTGGGTTTATTGTGGTGAGCGGGCTGCTTGTGGCGAGCAGGCTTGCCCTGCGTTGGGCTGCGCAGCAGCCCCAATAAAAAACACCGCGTTCTGCCAGGCAGAACGCGGTGTCTGATTTTAGGGCCGCTTCGCAGCCCAACGCAGGGCAAGCCTGCTCGCCACAACAAGCCAGCTCACAGGGCAAGCCAGCTCACTACAGTGGCGTTACTTAGAACACCACGCCTTGGCTGCGCAGGTAGTCGTCGTAGGTGCCGCTGAAGTCGATCACGCCGTTGGCGCTCAACTCGATGATGCGGGTGGCCAGGGACGATACGAACTCACGGTCGTGGCTGACGAAGATCAGCGTGCCCGGGTAGTTTTCCAGCGCCAGGTTCAGCGCTTCGATGGATTCCATGTCCAAGTGGTTGGTCGGTTCGTCCATGATCAGCACGTTCGGCTTTTGCAGGATCAGCTTGCCGAACAACATGCGGCCTTGCTCACCACCGGAAATCACCTTGACCGACTTGAGAATCTCGTCGTTGGAGAACAGCATGCGGCCCAAGGTGCCGCGAATCATTTGCTCGCCCTGCGTCCACTGACCCATCCAGTCGAACAGGGTGACGTCGTCTTCGAAGTCGTGCGCGTGATCCTGAGCGTAGTAGCCCAGCTCGGCGGCGTCGGTCCACTTGATGCTGCCGGCGTCCGGGGTCAATTCATTGACCAGGGTGCGCAGCAGGGTGGTCTTGCCGATACCGTTCGGGCCGATGATCGCAACACGCTCGCCCGCTTCAACCTGGAAGCTGAAGTCTTTGAACAGCGGCTTGCCGTCGAAACCCTTGGCCATTTTTTCGACCATTACCGCCTGGCGGTGCAGCTTCTTGTTCTGATCGAAACGGATGAACGGGCTCACGCGGCTCGAAGGCTTGACCTCGGCCAGCTGGATCTTGTCGATCGCCTTGGCACGGGAAGTGGCCTGCTTGGCTTTCGAGGCGTTGGCCGAGAAGCGGCTGACGAACGATTGCAGCTCGGAAATCTGGGCTTTCTTCTTGGCGTTGTCCGACAGCAGTTGCTCGCGGGACTGGGTCGCCACGGTCATGTACTCGTCGTAGTTGCCCGGGAACAGGCGCAGCTCGCCGTAGTCCAGGTCAGCCATGTGGGTGCACACGCTGTTCAGGAAGTGACGGTCGTGAGAGATGATGATCATCAGGCTGGAGCGCTGGGTCAGGATGTTTTCCAGCCAGCGGATGGTGTTGATGTCCAAGTGGTTGGTTGGTTCGTCGAGCAACAGCACTTCAGGGTCGGAGAACAGCGCCTGGGCCAGCAATACGCGCAGTTTCCAGCCTGGCGACACTTCGCTCATCGGGCCGAAGTGTTGCTCCAATGGAATGCCCAGGCCCAGCAGCAGCTCGCCGGCGCGGGATTCGGCGGTGTAGCCGTCCATTTCAGCGAACTCGGTTTCCAGCTCGGCCACGGCCATGCCGTCGTCTTCGCTCATTTCCGGCAGCGAGTAGATGCGGTCGCGCTCAGCCTTGACCTTCCACAGCTCTTCGTGACCCATGATCACGGTGTCGAGCACGGTGAATTCTTCGTAGGCGAACTGGTCCTGGCGCAGTTTACCCAGGCGTACGTTCGGCTCGAGCATGACCTGGCCACCGGACGGATCCAGGTCGCCGCCAAGGATTTTCATGAAGGTCGACTTGCCGCAACCGTTGGCACCGATCAAACCATAACGGTTGCCGGCGCCGAATTTGACCGAGACATTCTCGAAGAGCGGCTTGGCGCCGAACTGCATGGTGATGTTAGCTGTGGAGATCAATTACTTTACCTATCAATGGGTTGCGAGCGTGGCGGCAGGAGCCTTCAGGCATGCGTCAACAGCGACATCAAGGCGCGAAACCCGGTCGCTGAGCAGAAAATTTTGGATGTGTGTTGGAATTTGGCGCGCATTGTCGCATATGTCAGGCGACAGTTGTAATGCGCGCGAGCGATGGTTTCGTCAATGTCTCCGGCATTGCCAGCCATAACAAAGCCAGGGCGGCGGCCGCAACGCCCGCCAGCGTCAGGAAGGCCGCGTTGTAGCCGGCCTGTTGCACCACGAAACCGGCCAGGCTGCTGCTCAGTGCCGCGCCCAGGCCAAACACCGTGGACAGCGCGCCAAGGCTGACGTTGAAACGACCCGTGCCCTGGGTCAGGTCCTTGACGATCACCGGGAACAGCGCGCCGAAAATCCCTGCGCCGATGCCGTCGAGCATCTGCACGCCCACCAGCCAATACGGGTCGCTGGACAGGGTATACAGCACGCCACGCAGCGGCAAAATCAGGAAACCGGCCAGCAACAACGGTTTACGCCCCCACACGTCAGCTTTAATGCCCACCAGCCAGGCCATCGGCACCATCACCAGCTGCGCGGCGACGATGCAGGCCGAGGTCAGCGGCGTGGCCATTTGCAGGTTGATCTGCGAGAGCTTCTGGCTGACCAGCGGCAGCATCGCGGCGTTCGCCAGGTGAAACAGCGCGCAGCAGATGGCGAACAGCAGCAGCGGGCGATTGCTCAGCAGCACCTTCACGCCGGAGGGTTGCTCATGATCGCTGCTGTGCGCGGGATCAAAGCCCCGGGCGACTTCGTGGTCAATCGCCGACGCCGAGACACAACTGACCGCCACGACACTGGCCACGGCCATAAAGGCCATCAAGTAAAACACCACCACCGGGCCGAACCAATAAGCCAGGCCACCCGCCAGCAAGGCCGCCACGGCGTTGCCGGCGTGGTTGAAGGTTTCATTGCGCCCGGTGCGGCGGGTGAAGGCACGCGGCCCGGTAATCCCCAAGGAAATTGCCGAAATCGCCGGCGCGAATACGGAGGCGGCTACGGCACTGGCCGCCTGAGTCAATGCCACCCAGCTGAACGCGCTGACAAACGGCAGCAGCAGGCAACTGACGGTGACAAGGATGGCGGCCACTGCGATCACCGCGCGCTTGCTGCGCGTGCGGTCGATCAGTGCGCCCGCCGGGCCCTGGGTAATCAAGGCCGCGATACCCGCCAGGGTCATGACCACGCCGATGCTGGCGGGCTCCCATTTGTGCACTGCCAGCAAATAAATCGCCAGGTAGGGCCCGAGCCCGTCACGTACATCGGCCAGAAAGAAATTCAGGCCGTCCAGGGACAGGGTATTACGCAGGTCGGAGTGATTGGCCACGGCGCTGTCTTCGCTAAGGGTGTTCAGGGGATGGACACTCATTGGGCTAAAGACCTACGGGCTCAAATAGAAGTTTCGTCGCCCGAAAGGGTTTTATCTGATGGGCAATTGGCTTATTTTCCGAAGCCCGCTGTCATGACGATCTGGAGATGCAAATGGAGATGCCCTCAGCCCAACAGGCGATTGCTCGTAACAAGGATGCCTGGGATGCCTCCGCCAGGCTGCACAAAGACACCGCCACTTGGAAGACGCTGCTGGAGTCGGTCGCCCGGGCGGACTTTTCGTGCCTGGATCCAACGATCACGGCGTTGCTGCAAGACGTCGGCGTTGCCGGCAAAGACGTGGTGCAGTTGGGCTGTAACAACGGGCGTGAAAGCCTGTCGCTGTTCGGCCTGGGTGCCCGCCGTGTGGTGGGCGTCGACCAATCACGGGCGTTTCTGCAACAGGCATGGGAATTGGCCGAGGTGTCGCCGCATGACCCCGAGTTCATTGAAGCCGATATCCATCACCTACCCGAACCTCTGCTGGGGCGTTTCGACATCGCCCTGGTGACCATTGGCGTACTCAACTGGATGCCCGATGTGGCGCTGTTCATGCGCCATGTGGCGAGTGCACTCAAGCCCGGCGGCACGCTGGTGGTCTACGAAACTCATCCATTCCTGGAGGTGTTTGACCCGAGGGCTGCCAATCCCTTGCTGCCGGTGAGTTCATATTTTCAGCGCGATCCGTTCGTGCTGCAGCAGTCGATTGTCTACGAAGGGCAGGGCGAGGTTGCCGGTCCGACGTCCTATTGGTACGTGCATACCCTGGGGAGCGTGGTGAGTGGCGCAATTGCGGCGCAGCTGCAGATCGAGCACCTGCAGGAATACCCGCATTGCAACCGCGAAGAGCTCTACGAGCAGTACGCGCATCAGCCGGCCCAATTGCCGCTGTGTTTCACCTTGACCGCCACTAAGCGGTGCGCCTGAGCGGTTTTCCCACGCGCAAAAAAAAGCCCGCGAGGAGAGGCGGGCCAAGTGATTCACTGGAGTAGGTAGGCCTCACCCTATAGGCCGGAAAGTGAAGGCCGTGTGAAAACCATGTCGCAAGTTCGGATGGCGGCCGATCAGCCTTTGCGCACAAAAGTGCGCATGGTTTGCCTTGGTCCCGTGCTGAATACCGTTGGCCTTGGCATGCCCGCATCGGCGGCGATAAACACAAAATCATCACC
Source organism: Pseudomonas sp. HT11 (assembly GCF_044875395.1). NCBI lineage: Bacteria > Pseudomonadati > Pseudomonadota > Gammaproteobacteria > Pseudomonadales > Pseudomonadaceae > Pseudomonas > Pseudomonas sp. HT11. The sequence goes on from NZ_CP173217.1 coordinate 2,918,894, forward strand.
GTCCAGGCGATAGCTGGCCGGCAGTGGCTTGCCGGCATCTTCGCCGATGGCATCGACCCAGGTGATGCTTTTGGGCGAAGTGCTGCTGTCCAGCGTAAACCGGCCCGCAAGCAATACCTCGCCCTCGGTCGTCTTCACTTCGAACGTGTCCCCGGCAATCGTCGTGATTGCTCCCGGCGCGCTATGCGCGTCGGCAGGGTTGAGCACGCCACTGTCTTCGAGGGCGGTCTGCTCCCAAGCGCCTTGAAGAGTTTGATAGTCCGGATCTGAAAAAGAGTGCATGCACATTCCTTGTTGCAGGGGCTGGATTAAGGGTGAGCACCTTTAAGTGCCGAACGTTTGACGGCGCGAATTGTAACCGCGTGGTGACCTAAATGTACCGAAAAGGGCTTTATCTGGGAGATGGCGGAGATTTACTCAACTATTGACTACGCTTAGACATTCTCGGGCATACATTCACGATCGCCCTGCGTCGTCTTCGACATGAAATAGAAACAATCTCTAATTGCGTCGGATTTTTCGCATTAGCGTGTGGTCTGACTGCAGTTGGTCACTGTGCCAGGGCGTTGTCTCTGGTCTCTCCGTCATTAGAGCCTGTGCTTGAGTTCGAATGGGGTAGTGGCTTTTTAATGTCATTTTAAGGTGTTCTTATCTTGAATCGAACTTCTCCGCTCAATTCACCTGCAACGTCAGATGAAATTGATCTGTTTGAATTGTTCCACGCCATCTGGCGGCAAAAAAAACTGATAGTGGGTTGTACGATTCTGGCGGGGATACTGGGGACTGGTTACGCACTGCTTGCTCCCAAGACATATGAAGTCAGCAGTGTGCTGCGCCCGGCGGCCATCAATGAGCTGGATGCGTTGAACCGCTCCGAAGTCTATAAGCTGCCACCCGCCGATGCGCTGGACAAGGTCGGCGCCCAGCTGGACTCCTATGGGGCTCGCCTGGGTTTTTTCAAAAGCCACGAAGAACTGTTCAAGGCCTTTCAGAAACCAGGGCGAAGCCTTGAGCAGAGCTTTGAAGACTTCAACCGCAACTCGATCAACCTGATCCTGCCAGACCCGAAGAAATCCGATTCGTTGAGCAGTTATGTGCGCCTGGAGATGCAATACCCAGCGGACGTAGACGGCGTTGCGATCCTCAACGGGTTTGTCGACTACGCCGTTGCAGCGGAGCGTGAGCAGGTCGGCGCCGACCTCAAGGTCATCGTCAATAACCGTTTGACCGAGCTTAGAGGCAAGATTGATGCAGCTCGCGCCAACTACGATACCGAGAAGGAATCGAAGATCGCCACGCTGCTTGAAGCTGACCGGGTCAAGCGCGCCCGTTTGCAGGATGAACTCAGCGGGCTGCGCCTGCAGATGAAAATGGAGCGCACCGACCGCTTGGCGGAACTGGCCGAGGCGATATCGATTGCCAAGTCCATGGGCATCAAAAAGCCTACGACGCCATCGTCCATGGCCGACACCACACGAGCCGGTTCCAGCCAGGTGGTACGCACCGAGATCAGCAACCAGAAGATTCCGTTGTATTTTCTCGGCACCGAGGCTCTGGAAGCCGAGCGAACCGCATTGCAACAGCGCACCAGCGATGACTTCACCAATAGCCGCATCGCGGAAATTGGCAAAGAGCTGCAATTGCTTGAAACCAACCGTGAGGTTGAAGTCCTGCAAAAGCGTGGGAATGAGGACATCTTCCTGCAAGACGTTGAGCCGCTGCGGGCCGAAATCGCCCGCTTGAAAGGCCTCAACATCGACATGAGCAACTTAAAGCTGGTGTCCATCGACCGTCGTGCTCAGGAGCCGCTGACCTCGATCAAGCCGAAAAAGCTGCTGATTGTCGCGGTGAGCCTGGTCGTCGGGCTGTTCCTGGGCGTATTGGCTGCATTGATCCGTCACTTCGTGCTGACGCATCGCAAGGCTGAACCGTACGCGACCCAAGAAACCAGCAGCCGCCCACACCGTGAGCCTACGGACGATCAACGGCTGCCGTGAGCATGACTGTCAATGGGCCAGCGTCAATGCTGGCCCACGCTGGCTCCGAGCCATCCTGTAGACAGCTTTTCACAATTCTTAGTTAACCTTTGGTTACAAACTGTGGCTAAATAACGGCCAATGGCCTTGGTCCGGATTGTAACCAACCCGTCCAGTCGCCTATGTGTAATCGTGATTTCAGGTGCTGCTTATCCATCCTCGGCCGTTGTGGGCACGCAGGAGCAGCCTGTTCTCTTCTGACGTGTGACGAATCCCTTGAAACTCATCATTGTTGCTCTCTACGTTGCCTCCATTGCGTATGTCCATCTGCGTGGCCGGGTGCGACACAAGTTGGGCCGCCAGCTTAGCGATCACTCGACGTTCCTTGCGCCGATCAACTGCTTCCTTTACCTGTTTTCCAAGCAGCCAAGCCGTCCCTTTTTGTCGCCCGGCGATTTTCCCGACCTGAGCCCGTTGCAAGAGCACTGGCAAGAAATCCGCCAGGAAGGCCAGAACCTGATGCGCATGGGCGAGATCAAGCGTTCCGAGCAGTACAACGATGTGGGTTTCAACTCGTTCTTCAAGTCGGGCTGGAAGCGTTTCTACCTCAAGTGGTACGGCGACAGCCACCCGTCGGCGATGAAGCTGTGCCCGCGCACCACCGAGCTGGTGCAGAGCATTGGCTCGATCAAGGCAGCGATGTTCGCCGAGTTGCCGCCAGGCTCCAAGCTGGTGCGCCACCGCGACCCGTACGCCGGCTCCTACCGCTATCACCTGGGTCTGGACACGCCTAACGATCCTGGCTGCTACATCAACGTGGACGGCGAAAGCTATTACTGGCGCGACGGCGAGCCAGTAATGTTTGATGAGACCTACATTCATTACGCGGAAAACACCACGCAGCAGAACCGCATCATCTTGTTCTGCGACATTGAGCGGCCGATGAAATACCACTGGGCCGCGGCGTTCAACCGTTGGTTCAGTCGCAACGTGATGGCGGCCGCCGGTTCGCCCAATGATGATGGCGACAAGACCGGCGGCCTGAACCGCGCGTTCACCCGCCTGTACAAGATCCGCCTGCGCGGCAAAGAGCTGAAAAAGCGCAATCGCGCGCGCTATTACTTGGAAAAGTGGGCGATCTTCGCCGGCCTGGCGTTGATCTTTATCCTTATCTGAAACCCGCCCGGGCGCGAATCACGCGGGTGGTTTCGCGCCCAGTTTGTCCCACATCTTCTTCGTAATCTTCTGCCGATTGGCGTAGCCGGCCCACGGGTCGGCTTTGAGTTTATCCAAGCGTTCATGCAGGTTGGCGACGGTCCACTGCTGGGCGCCGCGCAAACCATTCAACTCCTCTCGACTCACCGGTACCGATACCGGCAGGCCAGGCCGTGCGCGCACCGAATAAGCGGCCACCGTACTCGCGCCGCGTGCATTACGCAGGTAGTCGATAAAGATCTTGCCGATGCGGTTTTTTGGGCCCGACGTCGCGGTAAACCGTTCCGGCAACTGCGCTGCCATGAACTGCGCGATGGCCTTGGCGAAGGCTTTGACGCTGTCCCAGCCGTCCCGGCGCGCCAGCGGCACCACCAGGTGCAAGCCTTTACCGCCGCTGGTTTTGACAAACGCTTGCAGACCAATCTCATCCAGAACCGACAACGTGAGTTGCGCCGCTTCCAGCATGGCTTTCCACGGCAGCGCCGGGTCCGGGTCAAGGTCGAGCACGAACAGGTCAGGCGTTTCGATTTTGTCGACAGTCGCGCCCCAGGTGTGCAATTCGACGGTGCCCATTTGCACGGCGCCGACCAGGGCGTCGGTGGTGTCGATCTCCAGCAGGCGCGCATGACCGGGGTCCAGTACCGGGTCCAACTGTTTGATATTCGGAATAGCCAGGCGCTCGGAATGCTTTTGGAAGAACTGCTCGCCCTCAATTCCTTCGGGAGCACGCAGCAGCGACACCGGGCGGTGCTGCAGAAACGGCAGAATCCATGCGCTGATGCCTTGATAGAAGTCGGCCAATTGCTGTTTTTGCGCACCGCTCTGCTTGTCGATTACGCGGTCAGGGTGCGTGATGGTCACGCCGCTGCTGACCTTTTTGGCCTTGGGGGTCGCCTTGGTGACGGACGTGGCTTTGCGCGGTAACTCGTGAATAATCTGCGCCACCGGCTTGTCGGTGCGCAACGCAATAAATGACGCTTGGCGCACTACGCCTTCGCGGGTCCACTCGGCAAAATTCACCTCGCCAACCAACTGCGGTTCCACCCAGTGCACGCCGCGCGCCTGGGCGCTGGTCAGCGGCTTGTGCAGCGGCGAGGTCTTGCGTTCCAGGGGCGTGAGCTGTGCATAGATAGCCTTCAACGATGCCTGATCAAATCCGGTACCGACGCGCCCGGCATAGACCAGCCCGGAATCGTCATTGACAGCCAGCAACAGCGCGCCAAAGCCACTGCGCGAGCCCTGAGGCCGCGTGTAACCGATGATCACGAACTCCTGGCGCAAACGGCATTTGAGTTTGATCCAGTCGGCATTGCGGCTCGACACATATGGGCTGCCGACGCGCTTGCCGATCACGCCCTCCAGCGCCAGGTCGCAGGCGCTCTCGAAAATGTCGCGCTGGTTGGCGGCGAAGGCTTCGGAGAACCGCAGCAGTTTGCTGAGGCTTGCGGACAGCGCGGCCTTGAGCGCAGCGCGGCGCTCTTGCACCGGTGCGCTGCGCTGATCCTGGCCGTCGAGAAAGGGCGCGTCGAACAGGTAATACACGATGTCCAGGCTGCGGCCGATGTCGAAGGCATTTTGCAGCGCCTGGAAGTCCGGCAACCCCTCGCCATTGAGGCTGACCACTTCACCGTCGAGCCAGCTGTCCTTGAGCTTGAGGGTTTGCAGGGCCTTGACCTGACGCGGCAGGCGGTCGGTCCAGTCATTGCCGTTGCGGGTGAACAGACGCACTTCACCGTCGCGAATGCGCGCCAGCATGCGGTAGCCGTCGAACTTGATTTCGTATTGCCAGTCACCTTCGGGCGCGCGATCGACCAGGGTCGCCAACTGCGGGGCAAATTGCTCGGGCAATGCCTCGGCACGTTTGGCGACGGGGGCTTTTTTGGCGGCCGCGGCTTTCTGGCGTTTCGCCGGCGGCTTGGATTTGCCGACCGAGGCGTCGCTGAGCACGCTTTTGGGCTCGGCCTCGACGATGTCGTAGTCATTGGAGGGGCGCGCCTGCTGGTCCTTTTCCTTGATCAGCAGCCACTGTTGCTTGTCGCCGCTGCCTTTGATACGGGTGCGCACCAGGGCCCAGTCGCCGGAGAGTTTTTCGCCGACCAAGGTGAACTTGAGTTTGCCGGCCGCGTAGGCCTTGTGCGGGTCTTCATGGGGCTGCCAGACACCGCGGTCCCACACGATCACATCGCCCGCGCCGTATTGCCCCGCCGGAATGTTGCCCTCGAAATTGCCATAGCTGAGCGGGTGATCTTCAACGTGCACCGCCAGGCGTTTCTGGGTGGGGTCCAGGCTGGGGCCTTTGGGCACCGCCCAGCTTTTGAGCACGCCATCGAGCTCCAGGCGAAAGTCATAGTGCAGGTTGCGCGCGTCGTGTTTTTGAATCACGAACGACAGCGCCGAGGCTTTGCGTTTGCCCGGGGGCGCACTGCCGGCTGGCTCGGCGGTAATCCCGAAATCACGTTTGCGGTTGTATTCGCTCAGGGGCTTTGCCATGTCGTTCTCCAGCAAAGGGCGGGCTCAAGAGGCCTTTTTGGCGGATTTCTTCGCGGCAGGCTTTTTCGTTGCGGGCTTGGCGGCGGGCTTGCCGGCCAGGCTGCGCTTGAGCAGTTCGGTGAGGTCGATGACATCCGCCGATTTGCGCTCCTCGCTGCCTTCCTGGCTTTCCACATCTTCGATCTTGCCGGCCTTGGCCTTCTTCGCCACCAGCGCCATGATTTTGTCCTGGAAACTGTCGCGGTATTCGTCGGGCTGCCAGTCGGCGCTCATGTCCTCCACCAGGCGTTTAGCCATGTCCAGCTCGCCTTTGGCCAGGCTCGGCTTGGTGACGTCGCTGCCCAGTTCCAGTTCGTCCAGGCTGCGCACCTCGGCAGGCCACCGCAGCATCACCAGCACCAGCGCCGATTCCAGCGGCATTAAGGCCGCCAGGTGCTGCTTGGTGTGCAGCACCACATTGGCCAGGGCGACCTTGCCGGTTTTTTTCAGGGTTTCGCGCAACAGTGCGTAGACCTTGCCGCCGCGTTTGTCCGGGGCCAGGAAGTAGGGCGTGTCGATGTTTTGCAGCGGGATCTGGTCGCTGGCGACAAAGGCGATGATTTCGATGGTCTGGGTCGACTTGGGGTGCGCCGAGCGAATTTCGTCCTCGCTGAGCACCACGTAGCGGCCTTTCTCGAACGCCACACCCTTGACGATGTTCTCTTTGGTGACTTCCTTGCCGGTGGTCTTGTTGATGCGTTTGTAGCCCACCGGGTCCATGCTGCGTTTGTCCAGCCAGTCAAAATCAACGCCTTGGGAAGACGTGGCTGAGACCAGTGATACCGGGATGTGGACCAAGCCGAAGCTGATCGCGCCTTTCCAGATTGCCCTTGGCATGCCTGCAATTCCTTGAGAAGAGACTGTGTTCTGGTGACTCACAGGCGCCGGGAAAAGTTTCGGCGAGCAGATGCGCGGACAGATTGTGTTACACCTGATGAGAAACTATTTAGTGTCGAAAGCCGAACCCAAGGCGTAGCGTGTTATCGAAAGCACGTACCACTGCCCCAGAGAGGCTTTGTCATGAACAGCTGTGTGCGTCACCTTGCAGTACTGGCGTTGGGCCTGGCGCTGACGCCATTGGCCCAGGCGCAAAACCTGCCTGGCAGCTACGACTCCAACAACAGCCCTATTCATCGGGCCAACCCCAACAGCATGCAGGGCACCCAGCCCAATGCGCCGGCGACACGCGGGATTCAGACCGGGCCGACCAGCCCCGCACCCACCGTGCAAAACGGCGGCATTGGCAATCGCTATCCCAAGCGTGAGGCCGCCCCGAGCCGTCCCACGACCGACACCAAAGCCCCCACCTATGACGCCAACGGCAATCGTTGGTAAGGACTCCGTCTTATGTTGCTACGCAAAACCCTTCTAGCCGCTATTTGCGCAACCACGCTGCTGCCACTGGCTGCGGTGCACGCCGCCGATGCCCAGCAATTCCCGAGCGAACAAGGCAGCATCACCGCGACCCCGATCGTCAAAGGCCTCGACCACCCCTGGGCAGTGGCGTTTCTACCGGACAAGCAAGGCTTTCTGGTGACCGAGCGCCCAGGTCATCTGCGTTTTGTCAGCCCCGACGGCAAGCTTTCTGCACCGTTGACCGGCGTGCCCCAAGTGTGGGCCAAAGGGCAGGGTGGTTTGCTGGATGTGGTGCTGTCGCCGGACTTCAAGCAGGACCGCATGGTCTACCTGTCGTACGCCGAAGGCGGCGGCGAGGGTGGCAAGGCCGGCACCGCCGTCGGACGCGGGCGCTTGGCTGATGACCTGAGCGGCCTGAAGGATTTCAAAGTGATCCTGCGCCAGGAGCCCAAGCTGTCCACCGGCAATCACTTTGGCTCGCGGTTGGCCTTCGACCGCGATGGCTACCTGTTCGTGACCCTGGGTGAAAACAATGATCGCCCGACCGCCCAGGACCTGGACAAACTGCAAGGCAAGGTGGTGCGGATCTTCCCGGACGGCCGCGTGCCGGAGGACAACCCCTTTGTTGGTCAGCAGGGCGTACGCCCCGAAATCTGGTCCTACGGCCAGCGCAACCCGCAAGGGCTGGCATTGAACCCCTGGAGTGGCACGATCTGGGAAAACGAACACGGGCCACGCGGTGGTGATGAAATCAACATCATCGAGCGCGGCAAAAATTACGGTTGGCCATTGGCGACCCACGGCATCAATTATTCGCTGACACCGATTCCCGAGGCCAAGGGCAAGACGGTGGAAGGCACCGTGGCGCCTCATCACGTCTGGGAGAAATCACCGGGGATCAGTGGCATGGCGTTTTATGACGCCGACCGCTTCAAGGCGTGGCAGCACAACCTGTTCATTGGCGCATTGGCCAGCCAGGAGTTGATCCGCCTGCAGTTCGACGGCGACAAGGTGATCCATGAAGAGCGTTTGCTCGCAGGTTTGAAAGCGCGCATCCGCGATGTGCGGCAGGGGCCGGATGGGTTTCTGTATGTGCTGACTGATGAGGATAACGGTGTGCTGTATCGGGTCGGCCTGAACCAGGACTGAATGCGAGAGCGGGGTTGCCCGCTCCCACATTTTGCATTGCAACCGGCTTAAAGCCCGAGGTCGGACAGCCCCGGATGATCATCCGGGCGCCGGCCCAGCGGCCAGTGAAACTTGCGTTCGCTGGCCTTGATCGGCAGGTCATTGATGCAGGCAAAGCGGTTGGCCATCAGACCGTTCTCGTCGAACTCCCAGTTCTCATTGCCGTAGGAGCGGAACCAGTTGCCGGAATCGTCGTGCCATTCGTAGGCATAGCGCACGGCGATACGGTTACCGGTGAAGGCCCACAATTCCTTGATCAGCCGATAGTCCAGCTCCTTGGCCCACTTGCGGGTCAGAAAACCCTTGGCCTCTTCGCGGTTGTGCGCAAATTCAGCGCGATTGCGCCATTGCGTGTCCGGTGTGTAAGCCAGCGACACGCGGTGCGGGTCGCGGGAATTCCAACCGTCTTCGGCCAGGCGAACCTTTTCGATGGCCGACTCGCGGGTAAACGGTGGCAGTGGCGGGCGAACTTCTGCGTCGGATGACGGTGCCTTGGATGACATGGGGCAGCTCCTGAAAACAATGAGGTCTATCGAAAGTTGCGCAGTTGATGCGTTCAAAGTTGCAATAACGTTCGCGCCATGCATTGCGCATTATCAGCAGCTGTTGAATCACCCATCACCAGGGCAACGGTAATGGCGCCGTCGATCAAGATCAGCAGTTGCGCGGCCTGCTGTTCAGGGTCGGGGGTGCCATGTGCTTTGCACAGTTCCAATGCGTAATCGAAGAGTTTGCGTTTATGCGCCTTGGCCAGCAGGCGCACCGGGTCGTGCGGGTCGCCGGTTTCACCACTGGTGTTGATGAAGGCGCACCCGCGAAAGTCTGCCGAGCCAAACCACGCCTTGAGGGCGTCGAACAGCGCCAGCAGGCGTTCTCCACTGCCTTCACTGCGTTCGACTTCGCTGCGCAGCCACTGCATCCAGCGCTCATCGCGGCGGTGCAGGGCGGCAATCACCAACTCATCTTTATTGGCGAAGTACCGGTAAATACTTTTGCGCGAGACGCCCGCGGTTTTCACCAGCAAGTCCATGCCGGTGGCGGCGATGCCATGGCGATAGATCAACTTCTCGGTAACATCGAGGATAATATCGCGGGTGTCATTGCTGATTGATTCATTCATGCCGTGCACAGTAGAACGATCGTTCTCCATGGTCAATTAACTTTTTTCCATCTCGGGCGACGAGACCTGAGCTGCCCCATGGTGTAAGCTCGTGGCCTCTTCGGATTCGACCCATTGCGAGCCTTATGCCGTCGTTCTTCAAACGCTCCCTGTTGCCAAAACTGCGTGGTTTCCCACTGTCTCCCGAGTCGATCGACGTGCTGTCCGGCGCCGATGCGTTTCGCCGTTGCCTGCTGGAGAAAATCCCCAAGGCCACGCGGCGCATCTACATCGTCGCGCTCTACTTGCAGCAGGATGAAGCCGGCCAGGAGATCTACGATGCCTTGCACGCCGCCAAGGCTGCACGGCCAGCGCTGGACATCGTGGTGGTGGTTGACTCGCTGCGCGCCCAGCGCGGGCTGATTGGCGCAGGCAAGCAACCCGGCAACAGTGCCTGGTACCAGGCCATGACCCAACGCCACGCCAGCGAAGTACCGGTGTACGGCGTGCCGGTGCAGACCCGTGAACTGTTCGGCGTGTTGCACCTCAAGGGCTTTGTGATCGACGACAGCGTGCTGTACAGCGGCGCCAGCTTGAATAACGTGTACCTGCACAAGTTCGACAAGTACCGTTTTGACCGCTACCACCTGATCCACAGCCAGGCGCTGGCCGACTCGATGCAGCATTTGCTGGAGCACGGCTTGATTGCCTCCAAGGCCGTGCATCGCCTGGATCTGCCGAACCCGCCCACCACCCGCAGCCTGCGCAACGATATCGGCGACTTGCGCAGCCGCCTCAAGCATGCGGCGTATGACACCACAGCCGGGCTGTTGCCCAACGGCCACATGCTGGTAAGCCCGCTGCTGGGCGTCGGCAAGAACAACCCTCTAAACCGCGTGATCCTCGAGTTGATCGCCAGTGCCCAGCATCAGCTGACTATCTGCACGCCGTATTTCAACCTGCCACTGCCGGTAACCCGGGAAATCAATCGCGCCCTGGCGCGCGGGGTCAAGATCGACATCATTGTTGGCGACAAAACCGCCAACGACTTTTACATCCCACCCAGCGAGCCGTTCAAGGTGATCGCGGCGTTGCCCTACTTGTATGAAATCAGCCTGCGCCGCTTCGCCAAACGTCATCAGCCGATGATCGACAGCGGCCAGTTGAACCTGCACCTGTGGCGCGACGGCGACAATACCTATCACCTCAAGGGCATGTGGGTTGACCAGCGCTACACCTTGCTCACCGGCAACAATCTGAACCCACGGGCGTTCCGACTCGACCTTGAAAACGCCTTGCTCATCGATGACCCGCGCGGCCAGTGGCTGGAGCCGCGGCGTACCGAACTGGCGCAGATTTTCCAGCACACCACGCGCATCGAAGGGTATCAACAGTTGCAGACCCTGGTGGACTATCCGCCGGCTGTTGGCAAGTTCCTGCGACGGGTCAGCCGCGTGCGCATCGAGCGGTTGCTTTACCGCATCTTGTGAACCCTCACGGCGTAGAGCAGCAGCCGGGTCTGATTCCGGCCCGGCTGCACCCACCCCTCAGGACAGTTCCCGCAACGCTGTACATGCGTGACTGGCAGGCGCGCCACGCCGACTGGACGGGCAACTGACGCAAGCCAGGTTTGAACAGGCCCCACTGCGCCACAAACGCGAAAGCTCAACGACCAGTACTGGCCACTCGGCCGAGGCTGAGCGCGCAGGTCGAGGCTTTCCGCAGTACATCGACGCACGCAGAGCGGATGGAAAACTGCAACAAACCCTCATTCACTGGTTGATGACTGGCGACATCAACGACCAGCCCATTCCTCGTAACGCCTCGATCCGGCTATTCATTGACGCGCTCAGCAATGCTGCATGCCCAGTGCGGTGATGAATCCGGCGGACGGCTATGCGCAACTGGTAAATGCCGCCATCAAGGGCCTATTCAAACTGTCGCATCTGGCCCCCAGTGCTTCGATGCTGGGCAAGACAGCGCCACACTTGTTAACCGTAGAGGAGAAGTTGAGGGCTTACTGGTTGGCGGGAGGGTGGGATCCTGCACCCGCGCCTGCGCCGACGGGCGTGGCTGGAACCAGCCAGGGAATCGCGGTGGTCGCGTCCAGAGTCAATGGCTTCTGGTATGCGATCAATCCAAAAACGGGGAGGGCGGATGCCACGCCATTGCCTGACTTCAAATCGACAGCCCCAATGGCTGTCTAGGCGGTCAAACCCGACACCAGGCTGAAGCAGTCCCAGGCCCTGCACTTGCGCGAGTGCAGGGCCTGGGGCTTCTTATCAGTTCAGGCCGAGCTTGCCGCGCAGGGTCGACAGGTCTTCAGCCAAGGTGTTGACCGGGCCTACCAGGGCCTTGCGGTCGTTTTCCTTCACTTTGTCGTAGGTTTCAAAGCCGCCATCCTTGGTTTTGTACTTGGCCAGGATCTTGTCCACGGCAGCGAAGTTCTTGTCGACTTTGGTCAGGAAGACCTTGTCTTGCTTCTCGATCTGGCCACGGAACAGGTCGACGATTTTCTTCGCACCGTCGATGTTGCCCTGGAAGTCATACAGGTCGGTGTGGCTGTAACGATCTTCCTCACCGGAAATCTTGGTGGCAGCCACTTCTTCCAGCAGGGCAGCGGCACCGCCGACCACTTTCTCAGGTGGGAAGGTCAGGCCGTCAACCCGGGTTTTCAGGTCGTTGACGTCAGTGTTGAGTTTGGCGGTCAGCGCTTCGAGGCCTTTGGTGGTCTTCTCGGAGAACAGCACGTACTCGATGCGGTGGAAGCCGGTGAAGTCTTCGGCGGTCACGCCTTTTTCGTGGTCGTCAACGCGCGAGTCGATGGAGGCGTCGAGGTCGCTGAACAGCTCGGCGATCGGCTCGATGGACTCATAGTGAACACGGGTCGGGGCGTAGAGCTTCTGGGCGGTGGCCAGGTCGCCCTTGTTGATGGCGTCGGTGAACGCCTTGGTCTGGGTGACCAGCTCACCGATTTCTTCGGTGACGTAGATCTTGTAGTCCGACACCGGGCCTACCAGGTCCAGGGGCGCGGTAGCGGCGAATGCTGCCAGCGGTGAGAGGGTCATTAACAACGACAACGCGATAGTCGACTTCTTCATGGGACGTTTTTCCGCTCTGGTTTGTTTTAGGTGTTGGCAGTGGTTTGAGGGTGCGTTGCAGCGAGTAGCGTGCGCCCGATGAAATCCTTGGGCCCTGTGACCCCCGGCAAGGTGAAGAAGTACCCGCCGCCGACCGGCTTGAGGTATTCCTCCAGAGGCTCGCCGTTCAGCCGGGTTTGCACGCTGATGAAGCCTTTCTCCAGGTCAGCCTGGTAGCAGATGAACAACAGCCCCATGTCCAGCTGACCGTTTTTGTTGACGCCGTTGGAGTAGTTGAACGGCCGACGCAGGATCAGGTTGGCCTGAGTCTGCGGGGTGCGCGGGTTGGCCAGGCGGATGTGGGCATCGAGCTTGGTCAGCTTGCCTTCCGGGTCCTTGCTGTAGTCGGGAACCTGGCTTTCCTTGTCGCCATCCATGGGCGCGCCGGTGGGTTTGATGCGCCCGATAATGCTTTCCTGCTCTTGCAGCGGGGTACGGTCCCAGCGCTCGACGAAATTGCGGATGATGCGCACGGCCTGGTAGCTGCCGTTGGCGGCCCAGGCGGGCTCGTCGCTGCCGGGCTGCACCCAGACAATCTGGTCCATGGCCTTGTCGTCGTTGGAGTTCGGGTTGGCCGAACCGTCACGGAAACCGAGAAAATTACGCGCGCTCTGCGCAGGCTCGCCGGGTTTGGCCGGCGCTTGCGGCGGCACGCTGCCTTCCTGTTTCCAGCGCACCAGCAGCAGGTCCGGCAGGTTTTTGACGATGTCGCGCAGGGCGTGGATATTGGTGTCCGGGGTGTTTGAGCTGAATTGCAGGCTCAGGTCGCCGTGGCACTGCGCCGGCTCCAATGCGTCGTTGGGGAAACCGACCATGCGGCTCAGGCGCTTGGGTTTGACGGCGGTGAGGCCGAAGCGCTCATCGAACAGCGACTCGCCGACGGACACGGTGATGGTCAGGTTATCCGGCGTGACCACCGGCCCCAGAATGCCGGAATCGGTAGGCGGCAGTTTCGGATCGACTTGCGGCACGGTGCCGCCGGTCATCAGGAAGCTGATGCGCTCGTTCAATGTGCGAAACAGACGCTCCAGGTCTTCGCGATCACTGGCCAGTACGTCAAACGCCACCAGCATGCCGCACGCCGGGCGTGGGGTGACGATGCCGCTCTGGTGCTTGCCGAAAAAATCGTGGTGGTCCTGCGTCTTGTCACTGCGCGGTGCAGTGGTGACTTGCTCGGCCGCAGCCGCCATGGCCGGGCAGCTCAAGCTGCTGCCGGCAATCGCGGCGCCGGTGGCCGCCATGCCCAGAAGGACACGGCGACGTTGCGGGCAAAACTGTTCTGAATCACTCATCTGTTAGTTCGTCTTCACTGCAGGCCGGAAAGGCCAAGGGCGGGGTCGATTCCATCGAGTACAGCGGCCAGAGCCTTGGCCTTGTCGGCGATCTGCTTGCGCTGATCAGCGGTGACGCTGTCGTAGCGGCGGTACTGGCCGTCGACTTTCAAACCATTGAGCTCGGTATCGAAGGCGGCGAGGGCGCTGTCGATTTTCGGCAGCAGGTCCGCTGCGGACTTGGTCAACAACGGGCGCATCAACTCCACCACCTTGTGGGCCGCTTCCAGGTTGGCGGCAAACCCGTTCACGTCGATATGGCTGTAGCGTTCCTCTTCACCGCTGGCGGCGCGTATATCCGCCAGGCTGTTGAGGTTGCGCACCACAATGCTCACCAGTTGTTCCGGTGGCAGCGATTGGGCCAGCAGTTGTTGCTTGAGCGTGGTGACGTCGGTGACCAGGCGTTGCGCAATCGGGGCCAGGCCCTCCAGGCTGTGCTGCTGGAACAGGCTGTATTCGAGGCGATGGAAGCCGCTGAACGCCGGGTCTTGCTCGCGCTTTTCAAAGTAGTCGGCGCGTGCGTTGATGGCGTTATCCAACTCGGCCAGGCGTTGCGACGCCGGCGCCAGGCGCTGGTAGGCCTCACGGGCCGGCACATAGAGTGCCTGCGCCTGAGCCAGGTCGCCGGCTTCAATGGCCTGTTGCAGCGCCGTAACGGCCTTGACCAGCGCACTGCCCTGGCCGCTCAGGTACACGCGGAACTCCGACAGCGGGCCGATAAACGCCACCATCGACGGCTTGGCCTTGGCCTGGGCGTCGGACTCAGCCGTCGGCGTCACGTGCAACGTGCCCCGCGGGTTGCTCAACAGCCCGCAGGTGATTGCGTAGTCGCCGGGCAGCAGGTTGGCGTTGATCACTTGGCTGAGGCCAGGGGCGATATTTTCGCGCTCCTCGATCACCAGCACGCCGTCGAGGATTTCCCATTCCACCGCACGGTCGGAGCGGTTGATGATGCGAAAGCTCGCGTGCCCGGCGGGCACGGTCAACGCGTTGGGTTCGCAAGCGTGGCCATGGATGGTCACCGCGATTTCATTGTGGTTTGTCTGACGTTTGGCGGCGGCCAATTGCGAGGCGTAATAGAACAGCGCACCGGCGCCGATCATCACGACCACCGAGCCGGCCACCGCCCAGCGCAGGGCGCGGGAAGGCAGAGCCGGTTGAGGGGTTGGGTTGGACAAGAGACGGTCCTTACTGGCTGGAAACGGAAGAGGTGTTAGCGACAGGCCTGGGTGGGGCGGACGGCAGGAAGAACATCACCAGCGCCACCACCAGGTAAATCAGATACGCGCCCAGGGTGCTGATGGTCGGTGCGTCCTGATAGCCGAACATCCCGGCCAGCACCGAGCCCAATGGGCCATCCATCGGCAGCGTCGCGCTGAAATCGAACAAGACGGTTTGCCAGTGGTTCCACACCCCGGCCTCGTGCAGGGCTTGTACCGAGTTGGCGAGAATGCCGGCGGCGACCACCAGGATGAACAAGCCGGTCCAGCGGAAGAACGCACCCAGGTTCAAGCGCATGCTGCCGGTGTAGATCAGGAAACCGACGATGATCGCCAGGATCAGGCCGAGCAGGGCGCCAATCGGCGCGCCCGGGCCTTCGCTCTGCTGGAACACCGCGAGCAGGAAGAACACCGTCTCCAGGCCTTCACGGGCCACGGCGAAAAACACCATGGCGATCAGCGCGATCACCTGATGCTTGGAGCCGGCCAGGGCGTGGTCGAGGGATTCGTGCAGGGAGTGCTTGATGGAGCGCGCTACTTTGCGCATCCAGAACACCATGGAGCTGAGAATGCCGACGGCCACCAGGCCGACCACACCTTCGAACAATTCCTGTTGTTTTTGCGGGAATTCGGCGCTGACCAGCTCCAGGCCGCCGCCGACCAGCAGCGCCAGGGCAGCGGCGAGAAACACGCCGATCCACACCGCGGGCATCCACTGGCCGCGGCCGGTCTGTTGCAGGTAACTGGCGATGATGCCAACGATCAATGCTGCTTCAATGCCTTCGCGCAGCATGATTAGAAAGGGAACGAGCATTCGGCACCGCATCATGACTGGATAGGATGCTAATTTGTAACATAATGATACTCATTACTAAACAGGGAATATTGCGCTTTGCTGAACTGCGGCTGAACGGTGGTGGCGAATCGCAACCGCCCTTATGATGCACCCCATCTTTTGCAGCATTGAATAGCCCGATTCCCATGGCGGAAAAAGACACCATCTCTATCCATCTTGTGCGCGAAGCCTTGCTGCAAAGCTGCGCGCCCGGCGCGGCCACGGTGGAGGCGTTGAGCAAGGTTGGGATAGACCCGGCGTTGCTCGACCAGCCCGACGCCCGCGTGCCCGCCACGGCCTATGCACGCCTGTGGCGCTTGCTGGCGCGGCGCACAGATGATGAATTTTTTGGAATGGACCCGCGCAAGCTCAAGTCCGGCAGCCTGGCGTTCCTGTGCCGCGCCGCCATGGCGCAACCCAATCTGGGCGAGGCCCTGCAAACCGGGCTGGGTTTTCTGTCGCTGATGCTTGAGCAGATGCCCGCGCAATTGGTGCACCAACAAAGCCTGGCGGAAATCGTGTTGGCTGAACCTGCGCCCAAACGCGCGTTTACCTACTTCACCTATTGGATGATTGTGCACGGCGTCGCCTGTTGGCTGGCCGGCCGGCGCATCCCGATCCTTGCGATTGAGCTGCGCTGCCCACAACCGGACTTTTATGACGATTACCGGGTGATGTTTTCTGAGAACCTGCGTTTTGATCGGCCGCGTACGCGCATGATCTTTTCTGCAGACTGCCTGGACGTGCCGATCAAGCGCAGCCCGGAAGAACTCAAGCGCTTTCTTGCCCATGCGCCGGCCAACATATTGGTCAAGTACCGCGACCCGGATAGCCTGGCCACGCGCATCAAGCACGATCTACGCCAGATGTCGCCCGATCTGTGGCCGGAAACCGACGGCCTAGCGGCCAGTCTGTGTATTTCCGCCTCGACCCTGCGCCGCCGTCTGGCAGATGAGGGCCAGACTTATCAAGGGCTCAAGGACAGCGTGCGCAAGGAACTGGCGATCGTCTGGCTGGCCGAAGCGAATATCAGCTTTGCCGAGATTGCTGCGCGGCTGGGGTTTGCCGATGCCAGTTCGTTCTACAAGGCATTTCGCAAGTGGTCGGGATCCAATCCCGGGCATTACCGTAGTTTGATCCTGAATGAGGCGAGTTGAAGGTGCGAGGAAAATGAGACACTACAGGTGTGTTCTTCCGCGGAAGTTAGCTCGTTTGCGAAGGCATCGCCAGGATGCATTATCACGCAGAGGGGGGAAAATGATTAAAATTCTTCATCTGTGCTGTCATTGCAACGAAGAAAGCAATCCTCGTCCTCGAGTGAGTCGGTATAAAAATATCGTAAATCAGTGTAATTATAATTACTATCAATGACTTTGCTTAACGCTTTTAATCCCAGGTTGGGGTCGTTGGACTTAAGTGTTATATTGCCTCCTGCATACTCTTTTTCAAGTTCGCTAAATAACGTTTTCTCAAATATACCCCAGGCCTCGAAAGAAATTAAATTTGAAGACTCCATCATGAAGGCTTTGAGGTCCGGCCAGCTTAGAAAACCTTCTGGTTGCGCGGAACAAAATGTACTAAGAAACTGGATTGCATCCTCAGATTGAGCGCCGATTGATGCGCCGTGCCCATCGGGAGAGTATTCGATGACGACGTTTTTTATAATTCTATCTAAAATTGAGTTGTTTGGAATGTCAATAGCATGAGCAAGGCGTTCGAGCATTTTAAAGGGGGCGATATTGACGATCGTGATAAAGTATGGTGCTAGCGTATCTTTGCGTTCATTTTTCCATAAAAAAGCAAACCCGTTATTGCCCTGTTCTCGCCCTTTGGCAGCGACATACTTAGCTGCTGTTTTCATTTGCTCAATGTAGATGTCAATACGGTTTCTCGCGCCGCCGGAGTAAAGGTTCATATCATATAGTGATACATGGAATCCTCCTAAATGCTCCTCGCTTAAAGAGACAGCGAGACTTCCCTCTATCATTTCATTAGGCGGGACTAACTCCAGCATGATTTCTTTGTTTTGTTCGATCGGTCTTAGGCATAAAACACACTTGTTCCCCCACACTATTTCATTAAATATATAATGTTTGAGTAAAGCTGGCCAATGCGTGGATACGACAATGCTGAGTACGTCAGAGCCAGCAATAAGAGGGAGGTATTGTTTGATTTCAGCAATATAGGCGCCTAGCTCGGTGCCTGCTTGTCGCGAGGGGCCAGCCAAGTTTTTCAGTTCAATAATTACTATGGCTTCACTCTCGGTGGAGTAAAGAATTAAATCTGGCTTTAGTATGTCTGAGGGATCAAGGGATATATTTTCGTTGGCGGAAATTACTATATTTTGATTGAGCGCTTTTAAGCAGAACTCATAGCTCTTCGTTATATACTCCTCTTCCGTTGTTGTGGGCGGTGGAACATCACTTGAAATGAGTAGCTCTGAAAAGCCATCAACGCACTTTAGCTGTTTCTCCATCCAGCTCTGCATTGCTGCTTCATTTTTAAAAAGCGCCATAAACCATCCATTGTTAAATATTTCAACGAACCTGTGATTTCAACAGAATTTTGGATTGTTACCAAGAGGGGAGCAAAAATATTTAAACTGTTTGATCCAGCTTTCTGTTCAAGTACTTAGGTACCTCACCTGCTTTTTCTACCTCAACACCTGCTGGCGTGAAAGGATGAGAGTCATAGACAGCACCCAATAGATCCTTGGTAACATCGTTAAACCGATGAATTTATTGGTTGTGTTGTCGTTGGCATGTCCTATGTAGCCTATGCGATAACGCTTTTAGCAGCGGAGTAGTCAAAAAAAGCCCCACGACCGAAGGGGGCGTGGGGCTAAAAATTGGCTGGATGCGACCAACCAAAGGAGCGCTTTACATCACTTGCTGCTGGCGACTACCGTGTCCGGCTGCCAGCCGCCACCGAGGGCCTTGTAGATCGCGACAATCCCGCGATACAAGTCCACTTCGGCCTGGGCCTGGGAGTCTTCAGCGGCCAGACGCTCACGTTGCGCGTCAAGCAGCACCAGGAAATCCACCGTGCCTTCGCGGTAGCGGATCGCCGCAAGGTCGGCCGCCGCGCGACTTGATTCACTCTGACGGATCAGCGAGACCAGGCGCTGCTGGCGTTTGCCGTAATCACTGAAAGCATTTTCCGATTCTTCCAACGCCAGCAGCACTTGTTGCTCATAGGTTGCCAGGGCGCCATCGGCCTCGGCGTTCGCGCCGCGCAACCGCGCTCGCACGCTGCCCAGGTCAAACGCCGCCCAGGTGATGCTTGGGCCAAGTGACCAGGCATTCGCCGCGGCCGACCCGATCTGCGAACCGCGCCCGGCCGTGAAGCCGAGGAAGCCGCTGAGGCTGACCCGTGGGAACAGGTCGGCCTTGGCCACGCCGATACGCGCGGTGGCGGCCGCCAGTTTGCGTTCGGCACTGAGGATGTCCGGGCGGCGCTGCAGCAGTTGCCCCGGGTCGCCGATGGGCAGCGCCTTGGCAATCGCCGGCAGGTCTTTGGGGCTCAGGTCCACAGTCAGCTTGTCGGGGCGCTGGCCGAGGAGGGTGGCGATGCGGTTGCGCTCGCGCACTTGCTCGGCCTGCAGTTGCGGCACGCTGGCTTCAACGGCCGCCAGGCGTGCGTCGGCACGTTCCACATCGAGCTGATCACCGACGCCGGCATCGCGCAGGCTGACGGTAATGGTGCGCGATTCCTGCTGGTTCTTCAGGTTGTCCAGGGCGATGCGTTCACGCAATTGCGCACCGCGCAGTTGACCGTAGGCGTCCACCAGTTCGGCAATCATGGTGACTTGCAGTTGGTACAGGTCGGCTTCAGCAACTTGTTGGTCAGCGTCGCTGGCTTCCAGGTTGCGGCGGATGCGGCCGAACAAGTCCACTTCCCAGGCCATGTCCAGGCCCAGGTCGTAGCGCTCGCTGTTGACGCGCTTGGTGGTCTGGCCCGGGATCTGGCCTTTGCCCACGTCGCTGCTGGCACGGCTGGTGACCACCGGCATGATGTCGTTGGCCGCGTCATCGCGAATCGCACGCGCCGCGCGCAGACGGGCAAAGGCTACGCGCAAGTCGCGGTTACCGCTCAACGACTGGGTTACCAGTTGGTCGAGGGTCGGGTCGTCGAACTGCTGCCACCAGATGCCTTCGTACTTGGCGTGGTCATAGCTTTTGGTGTCGGCGGCGGCCGTGATGTTGGCCGCCTCCAGCTTCTCGGTTTTGTAGTCCGGGCCCACGGCACAGGCGCTCAGCGCCAGCACCAGCAAGCTCGGAAGAAAGACTTTTACACTCATTGCTGTGTCTCCAGCTTCAAGGCCTTGGCCGCTTTGCGCGCGTCCTGGCGCTCCACATAGCGACGGATCAGTACGTAGAACACTGGCGTCAGCAACAGACCGAAGAAGGTCACGCCGATCATCCCGGAGAACACCGCCACGCCCATTGCATGGCGCATCTCGGCACCGGCACCGCTGGACAACACCAGGGGCACCACGCCCATGATGAACGCGAACGAGGTCATCAGGATCGGCCGCAGACGCAGACGGCAGGCTTCGAGTACCGCAGCCAGTGGGTCGAGCCCCTCGGCCTGTTTATCCTTGGCAAACTCGACGATCAGAATCGCGTTCTTACACGCCAGGCCCACCAGTACGATCAAGCCGATCTGGGTGAAGATGTTGTTGTCGCCGCCCGAGATGATTACCCCGGTAATGGCCGACAGCAGCGTCATCGGTACGATCAGGATCACCGCCAGTGGCAGGCTCCAGCTTTCGTATTGGGCGGCCAGTACCAGGAACGCCAGCAGTACGCAGAGCGGGAACACGAACAGCGCGGTGTTGCCCGAGAGGATTTGCTGATACGTCAGGTCAGTCCACTCGTAGGTCATGCCGTTGGGCAGTTCCTCTTTCAACAGTTTTTCAATCGCGGCCTGGGCCTGGCCGGAGCTGTAGCCCGGTGCGGCGTTGCCGTTGATTTCAGCGGTGATAAAGCCGTTGTAGTGCATCACGCGGTCCGGGCCCGAGGTGTCGCTGACCTTGATAAAGGTCGCCAGCGGGATCATCTCGCCCTTGTTGTTACGCACTTTCAGCTGGCCGATCTGGTCTTCATCCTGGCGGAACTGTTGCTCAGCCTGCACGTTGACCTGGTAGGTACGCCCGAAGCGGTTGAAGTCGTTGGCATACAGCGAACCCAGGTAGATCTGCAGGGTGTCGAAGATGTCGCTGACGGCCACGCCGTGGGTCTTGGCCTTTTCGCGGTCGATGGCGGCATCGACCTGCGGCACGTTGACCGTGTAGCTGGTGAACAGGCCGAACAGCTCAGGCACGCCACGGCTTTTGGTGATGACGTTCTGCACTTCTTTGTACAGCTCGTCGTAACCCAGGTTGCCACGGTCCTCGATCTGCAGGCGGAACCCGCCAATCGTGCCCAGGCCCTGTACCGGCGGCGGCGGGAAGATCGCCATGTAGGCTTCTTCGATGCTGCTGTACTTGCCGTTCAGTGCACCGGCAATCGCGCCGGCCGACAGGCTCGGGTCTTTACGCTCATCGAACGGCTTCAAGGTCACGAACACGATGCCGTTGTTCGGGCTGTTGGTAAAACCGTTGATCGACAGGCCGGGGAAGGCGATGGCGCTTTCCACGCCCGGCTGCTTCATGGCGATGTCCGACATGCGCTTGATCACATCTTCGGTGCGGTCCAGGCTCGCGGCGTCCGGCAATTGCGCGAAGGCCACCAGGTACTGCTTGTCCTGGGCCGGTACGAAACCGGTAGGAGTATGGGCGAAACCCAACCAGGTCAGCACCATCAGCCCGGCGTACAGGAACAGTGCAATACCGCTGCCGCGAATCACCCGGCGTACGGTGCCGACGTAACCATGGCTGGCTTTCTCGAAGAACCGGTTGAACGGACGGAACAACCAGCCGCCGAACACCTTGTCGAGCGCCTTGGAAAAACGGTCCTTGGGTGCGTTGTGCCCCTTGAGCAAGACGGCAGCCAGGGCCGGGGACAAGGTCAGCGAGTTGAACGCCGAGATCACCGTCGAAATCGCAATGGTCAAGGCGAACTGCTTGTAGAACTGCCCGGTCAAGCCGCTGATAAACGCCGCCGGGATAAACACCGCACACAGCACCAACGCGGTGGCGATGATCGGGCCGGTCACTTCGCTCATGGCTTTTTCAGTGGCCGGGAACGGTTCCAGTCCAAGCTCGATGTTCCGCTCGACGTTTTCCACCACCACGATGGCGTCGTCCACCACGATACCAATCGCCAACACCAGTCCGAACAGCGACAGCGCATTGAGCGAGAAGCCAAACAGGTGCATCACCGCAAAGGTACCGATCAACGAAACCGGCACTGCCACCAACGGAATGATCGACGCGCGCCAGGTCTGCAGGAACAGGATCACCACCAGCACCACGAGGATCAGTGCTTCAAACAGGGTGTGAACCACGGCTTCGATGGAGCCGCGCACGAAGACCGTTGGGTCGTAGGCAATGCGGTAATCCATGCCTTCCGGGAAGCTCTGCTTGAGCTCCGCCATCTTGGCGCGCACTTCATTGGAGATGTCGATGGCGTTGGAGCCCGGGCGCTGGAAGATCGGGATCGCCACGGCCGGTTGGTTGTCGATCAACGAGCGCAGGGCGTATTGGCTGGAACCCAGCTCAACCCGCGCGATGTCTTTCAAACGCGTGATTTCGCCGTTGGCACCGGCACGAATCACGATATTTTCGAACTCTTCCTCAGTGACCAGGCGGCCCTGGGTGTTGACCGACAGTTGGAAGCTGGTGTCATTGGGCGCAGGTTGCGCGCCCAGTGCACCGGCCGCCACCTGGCGGTTCTGCTCGCGAATGGCCGTGACCACATCGGTGGCGGTCAGGTTGCGCGAGGCGGTCTTGTTCGGGTCCAGCCATACACGCAGCGAGTAGTCGCCCATGCCGAACAACTGCACGTCACCCACGCCGCCCAGCCGCGCCAACTCATCCTTGATATTCAGGATCGCGTAGTTGGACAGGTAGAGCATGTTGTAGCGCTGATCCGGGGAGGTGATGTGCACCACCATGGTCAGGTCGGGAGACGCTTTGTCTACGGTGATACCGATGCGCGTTACTTCCTCAGGCAGTTTTGGCTGAGTGCGTGTCACACGGTTCTGCACCTGCACCTGCGCGTTGTCCAGGTCGGTGCCCAAGGCGAAAGTGATGGTCAGGGTCAGTTTGCCGTCGGCAGTCGACTGCGAGGACATGTACAGCATGTTCTCGACGCCGGTAATGGCTTGCTCCAGCGGCGCGGCCACGGTTTCACCGATGACTTTAGGGTTGGCGCCCGGGAAGTTGGCGCGTACCACGACGGTCGGCGGTACCACTTCCGGGTATTCGCTGATCGGCAGCTGGAACAGCGAGATCGCGCCGGCGATCAGGATCAACAGCGACAGCACCGCTGCGAAGATCGGCCGCGAAATGAAGAACTTGGAAAAATTCATCTTGAGTTGTATCCCTTAACCGCGTGGAGTCGCGACGCTGGCAACTTTTGGCGCGGCTTTATCCGGCGCCACTTGCTCCAGGTTGCTGGCTTCAAGCGCTTGTCGTTGTTGTGCCAAGGCGGCGAGGGTTTCCTTGCTGGCCATCGGGATCGTTTCAGGTTGCACAGGCGAGCCCGGACGAATGCGCTGCAGGCCCTTCACGACGATGGTGTCGTCCTTGTTCAAACCGCTGCGTACGATGCGCAGGCCTTCGATCTTCGGCCCCAGTTCCACCGAGCGATACGCCGGCTTGTCGCCGTCCATCACCAGCACGAATTTCTTGCCAAGGTCAGTGCCGACGGCTTCGTCGTTGATCAGCACGGCGGAGTAAGTGCCGCTGCCGACCAGCTTCAAGCGTGCATACAGGCCCGGGGTGTATTCGCCCTTGCTGTTATCGAACACGGCGCGACCACGGATGGTGCCGGTGGCCGGGTTGACCTGGTTGTCGACGAAGTTCATCTGGCCCAGGTGCGGGTTGCCGGTTTCGTTGGACAGGCCCAGGTACACCGGAGTGGTGGCGCCACGGCGGCCTTCGCGCGCCAGCTGGGTGTACTTGAGGTACACGCGCTCATCGGCGTCGAAGTAGGCGTAGACCTTGTCGGTGGAGACCACGCTGGTCAGCGCGGTGACGTCGGCGGTCACCAGGTTGCCGGCGGTGATTTCGGCACGGCTGACGCGCCCGCTGATCGGTGCGGTCACGCGGGTAAAGCTCAGGTTCAACTTGGCCAGGTCCAGCTGCGCCTGAATCCCGGCCACTGCGGCGCGGGCTTCCTGGGCGGCGGTGGTGCGCGAGTCGGCCAGTTCGGCGGAGATCGCATTGCTCTGACGCAGGCGGTCGCCACGTTGCGCTTCGTTATCGCTACGGGTGGCGGCGGCTTTGGTTTGGGCAAGCTGGGCTTCAAGGCGGCGCACTTCAGCCTGGAACGGACGCGGGTCGATCTGGAACAGCAAGTCGCCCTTTTTCACCAGGGCGCCTTCGGTGAAGGCCACCTGGTCGATCTGGCCGGACACGCGCGGACGAATCTGCACGGTTTCCGGGGCTTCCAGGCGACCGGTGAATTCGTCCCACTCGTTGACCGGTTGTTCGAGCACCTTGGCCACACTGACTTTCGCAGGAGGCATGGCGGCCGCTTGTTCTGGGGTCTTGCCGCATGCGCTCATCACCACCACGGCCAAAATCGCCAAGGGGAAGCGCAAATGTGTGAGTGACTGTTCCATGAAGTGCATCCGCCAATGTATTGAGATGGGCGGATCATGCGCGGCGAGGTGCTATGTCACGAATCGAATGAAGCAAAGGTAACTATCATTCGGAATGATATAAGCGCGAGATTAGCCCTCTAGGATGCGGGTTTCGTTAGGAAGCTATCAATAGGAGTGATGACAAAAGACTGTTGCGCGGGCTGCAAGGAACGCCCGCGCGGTTTTTTCAGTCCAGCAGACGGCTGACTTCGCGCAAACGCACCTCGCTCAGGTTGCCGGTGGAGGCCAGCAGGTTCAATTGGGCCAGCAAGATGCTGTAGCGCTGCTGAGCCAGACGCTGCTGGGTGTCGGTGACTTTCTGCTGCGCATCCAGCACGTCGGTGTTGATGCGTGAGCCGGCTTCAAAGCCGTGGGTGACCGACGCCAGGTTAACCTGGCTGGATTTGAGCGCCTGCTTGAGCGCCTGGTATTGGCTCATGCCGCTGGTGACTTGCAGGTACGCCTGGCGCGCCATCAACCCGGCGTTGCGGCGCGCGTCTTCGACCTCATCCAAGGCCTTGCTTTGCAGCGCATGGGCTTCGCGCACGCGGCTGCTGGTGCGGCCACCGCCGTAAAGCGGCACGCTCAACTTGACCCCGACCACGGTCTGGTTATAGCGGTTTTCCGGCAGGGTGACGTCGTACACATCGCCGCCCACCGAGGCAAAGCGGCCGTGGGCGGCGATCAGGTCAAGGGTCGGCAAGTGGCCGGCCTGTTCCTTGTCGATGTCCATTTCGGCCAGGCGCTGGGTGATCTGCGCGCGCTGCACGGCGAGGTTGCCTTGTTGCGCGGTAGTTGCCCATTCGCCGATGGCCGCAGGCACCGGGGCGCTGAATGGCGGCTCCTTGCCCGACCACGGCCGCGCCTGGGCGGCGGTCAACTGGGTGAGCGTTTCGGTGGCGATGTCCAGCGCGCCGCGTGCGGCAATATGCTCGGCGAAGGCCTGGTCGTACTTGGCCTGCACCTGTTCGAGCGCATTGGCGGTAGCGGCGCCGTCGGCCAGTAAACGCCGTGTGCGGTCCTGGCTCTCCTGCAAGGTTTGCAGTTGTTGTGTGCGGGTGTTCAACAGCTCCTGGTTGAGCAACACATCAAAATAGGCGCGGGCCACGCGCAGCATCAGGTCCTGACGCGCCTGTTCGGTCTGCACTTCGCTGGCGCTGATCAGCAGTTTGCTTTGGTCGTGGGCGATCACGTTCTGCCAGCGCAACAGCGGCTGAGTGAGCACCACGGCGTAGGCATTGGTGTTGTTGCGGTTGCGGTGGTAATCGTTGGAGTCCTCGGCATCGACCCAGGCGGCGCCGCCCGTGACGGACAGGTCCGGCAGCAGGTTGGCGCGGCTTTGCGGCTCTTTTTCCGCCGTGGCCAGTTGCTGGGCCTGCGCGGCGGCGAACTTCATGTCGTGGCTCAGCGCTTTTTGATACAGCTGGTACAAGTCCTCTGCCGACACAGAGGCCGGGCAGCCGGCGAGGGCAAGCCCGCCCAGGCAGGTGAGCAGGGTGAGGTGTTTTAGATGCAGCCCTGGAATACGCAAGGGTAGGTGCTCCACAAAAAAATTATCGGCTGAGGGTGCTTCTGCGCATCATCAGCACCATGGGAATGCCGATGGCCATAACGGCGCCCAAGGTGCCGAACAGCATGCTGAAGGCCAGCATTTGCGCTTGTTCACGCGCTTGCAGGTAAGGCATCAGGGCCAGGGCTTGTTGATGGCTGGCAAGGCTGAGCGAGAGGAACAGCGGGTTGGATTCCACGCCGCCCCAGCCATTGGCGATCAGGCTGGACTCGGTCACGTGCTCGGAGAGCAGGCGATAGCGCTCCCACGAAAACCGCGTGAGCAGCGTTGCAGCGATGGCGATGCCGACGCTGCCGCCCAGTTGGCGCATCAGGTTCAATACGCCCGAGGCGCCGGAGATCAACGTCAAAGGCAGGCGGCGCATGGCCAGGTTGGTCAGCGGCACGAAGATCATGCCCAGGCCCAGCCCGCGGATCACCAGCGGCCAGTACAGCGTGTCCGGGTTGCTGTCGAGGGTGAACTGGGTGTGCAGGAACATCGCGTAGCAGTACATGACGATGCCCAAGGTCACGAACACGCGTTCGTCGATCTTGTTTTCCTGGGACAGCTTGCCGATCACCAAGGTACTGATGGCGCTGGCCACCGCCCCCGGGAAAATCACCAGCCCGCTCTGGTACGCGCTTTGCGCCAGCAACGTCTGCAGAAACAGCGGCACCATAAACAAGGTGCTGTACAGCCCGAAGCCCACGCAAAATGCGCAGATGCAGCCCATCAGGAACTCGCGGTTCTGAAACAGCGCGACGTTGACGATCGGGTTGACCGCGCGCCGTTCCCACCAGAAAAACCCCACCAGGCTGAAGCTGCTGAGCAACAGGCAGGCCACCGTCCAGTTGGATTCCAGCCAGTCCCAATGCTCGCCGCGCTCGAGCAGGATCTGCAAACTGCCGACCCCCAGCGCCAACAGGCAGAAGCCGCTGTAGTCGACACTGCTGGGTTTTTGCTCGTTGGCCGAATCGCCGATACACAGCCAGCACAGCAACAGGGCCACGGCGCCGATGGGCACGTTGATCAGGAAGATCCAGTGCCATGACAAGGTGTCGATCAGGTAACCACCGACCGTCGGCCCAAGGGTCGGCCCCATCATTACGCCGACGCCGTACAGCGCCATGCCGCTGCTGACCTTTTCCTTGGGGAACACGTCGTAGATGATCGCCTGGGAAATCCCCAGCAAGCCGCCGCCCGCCAACCCCTGCAGCACGCGAAATGCCACCAGTTGCCACAGCTCAGCGGAGAACGCGCAGCCCACCGACGCCAGCACAAACACGGCGGTGGAGACCAGGTAATACCGGCGCCGCCCGAACCAGGCAGACAACCAGCCGCTGACCGGCAGAATCACCACGTTGGCCACCACGTAGCCGGTAGAGACCCACGAGATTTCATCGACCGACGCCCCATAGGTGCCCATCAGGCTGGGAATCGCGACGTTGACGATGGTGACGTCCAGCAACTCCATCATCGACACCAGCGTCACGGTGAACGCAATCAGGTACGGCGACCTCATAGCGTTTGGCTGGCGTTGTGTGGCGTGGCGACTTCGACAAAGGCGCTCATGCCGGGGCTCAACAAGCCCTTGTAGTCATCCGGCACGTCTTTGAGCGCAATCCGCACCTGGACGCGCTGCACCACCTTGGTGAAGTTGCCCGTGGCGTTTTCCTGGGGCAGCAGGGAAAACTTCGCCCCGGTCGCCGGTGCCAGGCTTTCGACCACGCCGTCGAAGGCGTGGCCGGGAAACGCGTCCACCGTGACCTTGGCGTGTTGGCCGACACGTACGCGGCCGACTTGGGTTTCCTTGAAGTTGGCGGTAATCCACAGCGGGTCGGTGGCAATCAAGCTCAAGAGCTTCTGGCCGGCGACCACGAACTGGCCGGGTTCCACCTCCTTTTTCGAGACAATACTGCGCACCGGCGCGGTCTGGCGGGCGTCATGCAACTTGATGCGGGCTTGCTCGAGTTCGGCTTGCGCCGCCGCGATCCGATAGTCCTGCACCTTGAGTTCGGCCTTGTTGGCCAGCGTGCTTTGCGCGGCGGCCTGGGCATTGCTGCGGGCCGCTTCCTGGGCATGGCTCAACGCGTCGAAACGCGCCTTGGCCAGTTCCAGGTCCTGAGTGCTCAGCACACCCTGGGCGCCCAGGCGCCGGGCGCGCTGGTAGTCGTTGCGCGCCTGCTCCAGGTTGGCGCTGGACTGTGCCAGCGCCGCCTGTGCGGCCTGGCGCATGGCGACTGCGCCGAGAATCTGGCTGTCCAGCGCACCCGGGCTGCCGCTGCGTCCGGCAGCGGCGAGCAAGGCTTGCCACTGTGCTTCGCGCTGCTGCACCTGGTATTGATATTCGCTGTCGCGTATCTGAAACAGCAGGTCACCGCTTTGCACGGTGACGTTATCCATCACCGGCACGCTCATCACCACACCCGACAGCTTGGCCCGCACCGGGATGATCACGCCGTCGAGTTCCGCGTTGTCGGTGCTCACGTAGGCGCTGGAATACTGCCAGCGCTGCCAGCCGAGCAGCAGCAACCCACCCACCACGGCGACGCACAGTGTCATTTTTATAAGCTTGCCTTTGGTCATGTCCTACTCCCTGTGTTCATGCGAGGCTCAGACGCTGTGTTCAACCTGACGCACAGGGCGGTCCGTTGCGCGTTGCGCTTTTTCCTGGAGGAAGTGATGCACGCCATCCCACAGGTCGATGCGCGAGTTGATCGCGGTTTTGGCGCTTTCGATCATGTGCTGGTGTTGCGCGGGCGTGGTGACGATTTCGGCGATGATGCGCTTGGCCGCCGGGCCGTGATCGTCGCCGTCCATTTCGATGTGGCGCTTGAGGTAATACGTGAGCATCGGCACCTCGGTTTCACTCACCGACCATTGCGACAGCAGGCGGCCGAACATGTCGGGGATGATGTCTTCACGGCCAAAGAAGAAGTACGCCAGCACCGCTTCGGTCGAGCCGTGCTGCGCGACATCGAGGGTCTGGCACATGAACACTTTGGCGGCCAGCGGAATGTCGCGGTCGCTGAGCGCCTTGGCCAGCGGCACCTGGGCCTGGATGGCAGCGAGGAAACGCCGGAACACCGAACTGTCGGCGCCGATTTCATCCATGGCCGTGAGGTACAGGTCCAGGTGGCTGATAAAGCCGCCGTCCGGGTGTTCGTCGGTTTCTTCGCCCACCACGATTTCATTGATCAAGCGCGCGGCGGTGATGTGCACCGGCGGCACCCACGGCAACTCGACGCAGGTGAGGTCGCGCTGGATGCGCTTGAGCAAGGTCATGAAATCCCACACGGCGAATACGTGGAATTCCATCAGCGTGCGCACGTCTTCAACCGTGCGGATAGTGGCGAACAGCGGGTGGCTGAATAACTGCTCGCGTTCGGTTTCGATGTGGCTGTCGATATCAAAAGGCATACATGCTCCTGCAGCCTGAGTCTTCAGGCGGGAAAATCCATTCGGAATGTTTGGGTGAGTGTTCAGTCGTTTACCGTGTCTCCACGGTAGGGGTGGCGGCTGGTGGCGTACTTGAAGGACGCGACGAAGTGCTTTTCCAACAAGTACTGCCGGTCTGTGTACCAGCCCGCGTCCAGCAGTTGGCGGTGCACTTTTGGCAGTCGCCAGCACGGCACCGCGGGATAAAAGTGATGCTCCAGGTGAAAGTTCGCGCCGGCGTGCAGCCAGGTGCACAACCGCGAGGTGCGCGAGCGCGCAGGCGGTGCTTCATCGCCTTCGCTGAACGCATGTTCCTGATAGGCATTGAAGGCCGACACCAGAAACGCCACCGCCAGGCTCGCGCAAAACCCCAGCAGCAACCCGTCGATCTGCCACAGCGCCACGGCGTACACGCACAACCAGCCCACTTGGCAGGCGATGTTGCAGCGCGCCAGCCGTTGCACCTGCGCCGCGCTCAAGGGCAGCGGCGAAGGGCTGCTCAGTGGGCCGAACGCCAAGCGCAGGGTGGCGTGCAGGTAGTTCGAGGTTGCGAGCAAACGCGACAGCGCGATGCGGCTTGCCAGCGTGCGATAGCGCGAAAAGTGCCGGTAGTCCGGGTCTTTTGCGCTGTTGCTGTAGCGATGATGTTGCCAATGGTCGACGAAGTAACCGGTCACGCAGAACCCCGGCAGCAGCGAACTGGTAAGAATGCCCAGGTAGCAGCTGTGCATCGGGTTACCGCTCAGGTTGAAGTGGAAGCCTTCATGCCCAAGGATCGCTTGCAGAAACAATCCGTACCCGGCCACGACCAGCAAGGGCGAACACAGCAGCACCCACACGGTGGGCGCCGTGTTTGCCACCCACACAAACAGGGCAAGGGGCAGCAGGTACAGGCACACCGCGTAAGCGATGATCAGCAGCGACTCGCCCGTGCGCGCCTTGAACAAGGCGCGGTCGAGACGGACCTGGGGCTTGGGGTGCAGTTGTCTGGCCATTGGCGAGGCGTTACTCGATCAGTTCAGGTTTGAGCGCCAGGTGCCCGCCGCGTGTGAGCGTGCGCAGGCGCAAGGCGATAAAGGCGTCGACCACACTTGGCGCGATGCGCGCGGTGTACATGGCCAGCGTGCCCATGAAGGTCAGCCCGCGATTGCGCAAACCGTTTGTGCGGCAGGCGCGCACCAGGCCGTCAGAGGCTGCATCGAGTTTTTCTTCCAGAGACAGCAGCGTCTTGTCACCCCGCTTGAAGGTCACCAGGCGCTTGACCGACAGCCCCACCCGCTGGGCCGGCAAGTGAATCGCCGTGTCGATGAACCCCGGGTACACCGTGACCACATCCAGCTGCCCGCGATACTGCATGCGCAGCACGTCCGAGTAGGCGCTCAACGCGCGTTTGCTGGCGGCGTACGCGGCCACATAAGGTGCATTCACCAGGGCGAACAGCGAGGATACGTTGACCACTTTGCCGCGTTTGCGCAGCAGCCCCGGCAAGAACCCGGCCACCAACTGCCACGGTGCGAACAGGTTGACATCCACTGCGCGGATGACTTCGTCGGTGACGCCGGTTTCACCGCGTTCCAGGGTCAGCGTGCCGGCGTTATTGACCAGGATGTCGATGTCGCCGAAATCGGTGGAGATGGCGCCGATCACCGACGCCAGCGCGCTGCGGTCGCACAGGTCGACCTGATAAAACCCGTCCAGCAGTTCCGGCTCCTGCGGCGCCAGAATGTCCAGGCCAATCACCGTGGCGCCTTGTTGCTTGAGTTTGCGGGCGGCGGCATGGCCCAGGCCACGCGCGCAGCCGCTGATGACGATGATTTTTCCGAGCAGGTTCATGGGTGCGCTCCGGCGATGCTGAAGGTTGAGTGGGACAAATAGGTGTCGAGGTTGCTCGCCATCGAGATCTTCGCCGGCGGGTGAAATTGCAGGCCGCGGCAGGCCATCAACCCATTCGAACTCTGGTTGCTGGTGATAAATGCCATGCCGCCGAGCATCGCGTGGGCCTGGTCCGACAGCTCGGTCAGCAGCTGCTCGATGCCATAACGCACCAGCAGCAGACGGGCCAGCACGTTCGGCAGGTCCTGGGGGTTGCGCTCGATATCCAGCGCCGCGCCTTCCAGCGCGCTGATTGCCAATTGCAGGTTGGCCGCCAGGTCCACGCGGTGATGCGCGGTCCAGCGTCCTGCGTCGGTCACCGTCTCGATCAGGCCGGCGCAGGCACCCACGTAGGACGCGCAAATCAACAGTTCGAACCAGATGAAACCGACGGTTTGCACGTCGCCCAACAGGTGCTTGTAGCCGGCGGAAAACAGCATGCGTTCGGGCACCAGCACTTCATTGAGGCGTACCTCGATGCTTTCGGCAGCGGCCAGCGCGCTGTTCTGCCAGAACGGCGCGCGGCTGATGCCTGGCGCGTTGGCGGGAATCAACGCCACCATCAGCTCTTCGCCCTGTGGGGTCTGGCGGGTATAGCTGGCGGTGAGCAAGTCCATCGAGCGGCCGAGGCAGCAGGGTTTTTTGCTGCCACTGAGCAACACGCCCTCGGGGGTGTGCACGGCCTGCATGTTCGAGTCGAGGATGCCCGCGCCCGAGTTGCCCTCGGCAAACCCCGAGGACAGCAACAAACGATTCTGTGCAACGGCCGCCAGCAACAGGCCTTCGGCACCGCCCCCGTTTTGGGTGAGCGCCAACAGGCTCGCCACCGAAAACTGGTGCATGGTGCTGGCCACCGCCAGCGAGGGCGAACGCGCGCCCAGGGCGATCTGCACATGCACGGCATCGAGGATGCCTGCACCCAACCCACCGGCGGCGCGGTTGACCAGCAGCCCGACCGGCCCGTGTTGCTTGAACAGGGCAATGACGCTGCTCTCGGGGGCTTCGCGTTCGGCGACGGCGAGGGCGGCCAGGCGCGCGTCAAATTCCGGGGCGTAGCGGTCAAGCAAGGCGCGCGAGCGGTTTAACAATGACAGTGACATGGCTCAGGCCTTCAGGTAGCTCGCCGGGAACAGGCCGGTGATGATCGAGTGGATGTTTTCGCGAATGGCCTTCTGCGCGACGGGGTCGAGCATGTCGGCGAGCATCGGCAGGCCCAGGTCAAAGCGCGAGGTGAAGGTGATAATCGCGTCCTTGCCATCGGGCAGGACTTGCCAGGTTCCGGAGAAGTGATCGACATCGCCGGCCATTTGCTCAAAGTGAATCTCGCGGGTCTGGGCGTTGAACGTGTCGCGCTCCTGCCACTTGAGAATGCCGCTGTGGAAGTTGACCTCCCAGGAGGTGAACGACACGTCGTCGCTGACCTTGTTGATGGTGATATTGCGCACCGAGTCGCACAGCTCGACGTAGTGGCTGAAGTCGCTGATCACGGCGAAGACTTCATCAGCGCAGGCATGAGGGATATGTGCCTGGACATTGACTTCTTGCATGGGGTAACTCCAAAGATCAAAGGGGTGAGACAGAGGTGGTGAGCGCCTGGGCGAATCCCTCGATCAACCAGTTGCAGTCCTGGGCGGTGAGCAACGGCGACGGTGTAAGCCGCACGACGCGGTGGTCATTGAGCGAGTGGCACACGATGATGTGCTGCTCGATCAGGGCCATGACCATGTTCGCGGCAATCGAGGCGTCGCTGAACTCAAAGCCCAGCAGCAAGCCGGCACTGCGCAGCGTGACGCGCTCGGCCAGGCCCATGCGCTGCAGCAGCGCGCTGAAACGTGCGTGCAGGTCCTGGCCCAACAGCCGTGCCCGCGCCACCAGGTCTTCTTGCACCATCACCTGCAGCGTGGCCTGCACGGCCGCCATGGCCAGCGGGTTGGCGCCAAAGGTGGAGGTGTGCACCGTGGGGTTGCGGTTGAACGGCGCATAAATGGCCGCGCTGGCGACCATGGCGCTGACCGGCACGCAGCCGCCGGACAGGCTTTTGCCGACCAGCATGATGTCGGGCACCACCTGTTCCTGATCGCACGCCCACCAATGGCCGGTACGGCCCAGGCCGGACTGGATTTCGTCGATGATCAGCACGGCGCCGTACTGGTCACACAGCTCACGTACCCGCGTCAGGTAACCCGGTGGTGGCAGGATCACGCCGGCTTCGGCCTGGATCGGCTCGAGAATCACGCAGGCTTTTTCCGGCGAGGCGAGCAGTTGCTGTTCCAGCGCGGCGCTGTCGCCGAACGGCACGAATGCGCTTTCGCTGAGCAGGCCACTGAACGGTTCGCGGTAGCTTTCACGGCCGGTGACGGCCAGCGCGCCGAGGGTCTTGCCGTGGAAACCGCCGAGCGTCGACAGCGTGCGACGGCAGCCGTTAAGCCGGGCGAGTTTCAGGCCGGCTTCGGTGGCTTCGGCGCCCGAATTGCAAAAGAACACATAGTCCAGGTTGCCCGGGCAACGCGCTGCCAGCGCTTGCGCGGCCAAGGCTTGTTGCGGGTTGAGCAACAGCTTGCTGGCCAGCGCGTTTTGCTGCAGTTGGCGGGTCACGGCATCCACGACAACCGGATGGCCGTGGCCGAGGAAAAACACCCCATAGCCGCCGGCATCCAGGTACTGACGGCCTTGGCTGTCATAGATGTAGACGCCCTGGCTTGAGTGTTCGATCGGCAGGTTCATCAAGGACGCGAGGCGTGCGTAGCCCGAGTTCACATGCTGGCGAAAATACTGGTCAATCTGTGCGGCGTCGGCGGCGGGTTCCAGTTCTGTCAGGTGCAAGTTCA
This sequence comes from Pseudomonas sp. HT11, assembly GCF_044875395.1. Lineage (NCBI taxonomy): Bacteria > Pseudomonadati > Pseudomonadota > Gammaproteobacteria > Pseudomonadales > Pseudomonadaceae > Pseudomonas > Pseudomonas sp. HT11. The sequence goes on from NZ_CP173217.1 coordinate 2,953,224, forward strand.
TGCAACGGATGCCTCTGCGACAGGTGGAACCGGCTGTTTAAGCATCCGCGTCAAGGCGCCGAGCTTGGGGGCCAAGTGATTGAGTGACAGCAGCAATTCGCGGCTGACGTCGCGCGCACTGAAGGCCGGCTCGCCGAGCAACTCGGGCAACGAAGTGGGCAGCGGCGTGCGCAGGCAGGCATAGCGGCACAGTTGGTTGGCGCGGCCCAGTGCCGCCTGGACGGCACCGGTCAATGCCGGCAGAAACACCGGGCGGATCAGGCGTTCATAGATGTCCGGCGCCATGCAGCGAGGCCGTGTGAACGGTTGCGCCTGGGCTTGCATGGACTCGCACATCAGGTCCAGCAGACCGGTGAGGTCCAGCGCCTGTGGGCCGCTGGTGAGGAAGTAGTCCGCGCCGATCAAGCGCCGGTGCAAGGCGTTGGCAATCGCCTGCGCCGCCACGTCGCGGGCAATCAGGTCGATGTAGCCGGCAGGCGGGCAGGGCACGATAGGCAGCACGCCGGACATCATCAGCCCCATGGTCATGTGAAAACCCTGGAAGTTGGGCATGTGCCCGGTGTCGGAATTGCCGATGATGATTGACGGGCGGAAAATCGACACGTCGATACCGGAAGAACGCACCAGCGTCTCGGCCTGGCGCTTGGCGACTTCGTACGGCGTCTCGGCCTGCACGCCTTCGTAGTAGTCACATGGGTGGGTGAAGGCGGTGCTGATGTGGTAGAGCGGCACTTTGGCTTGCTGCACAAAGCGCACGATGTTTTCGGTACCCAGGTAATTGACCGAAAAGATCTGGTCGATGTCGCCATCCATGCGGGTGACCGCTGCGGCGTGAATGACCCAGTCGACGCGCTGCAGCAGCGCTTCATAATCCTCGGCAGCCAGCCCCAGCCGGGGGCGGCAGATATCACCGCTGAGCACTTGCACCTGCGGGTGGCGGATGCGGCTTTTGCGCGCCAGGCAGACCAGGTTGAAATCCTCTGCCAGGCAGTCGATCAGTGACTCGCCGAGTACGCCCGAGCCTCCTGTGAGAAGGACGGTTAATTTTTGCTGTTCTGACATGTAGGACGCTTCCTGCGGACTCATCGAAAGAATTAACGGTGCGTTCCGCCGAATCCCAGGCACACGTGCCCCTGGCGAACACTCTTGTATTCACTTTCGGTGGCGCTGACGTGCGTTGGGGGAAGGCAGTCAGCGCTTAACGTTTTCGCGAATAAGATGCGATCGATATTGGCCTTTTGATATCACCGCGTCTTGAACGAAACGCTTGTCTTGCGCAAAACCTTGGCCGCCGTGAGCGGGGTCATGCCGATCATGCGGCGCATCATGCGCGCCAGGTGCGCCTGGTCGGAGAACCCGCCATCGGCGGCGGCGTCCGACAAGCTGGCGCCGCCGGCCAGGGATTTGGAGGCGCGCTCGAGTTTGTTCCAGATGATCCATTGGGACAGGGAAACGCCCATCTGGTGCGTCGCCACGCACCGCAGGCGCGGGCTGGACAGGCCGACCGCATTGGCGGCGCGGCTGACGGAACCGGGACCGTCGCGGTCCAGGCGCAGGATGTTCAAGGCTTTATAGAGGCGTTGGTCGATGGGCGGCGTAATCGCCAGCAAACGCGCGAGCGCGTCGACAAACTGGGGCAGGGAGGTGGTACGGCGAAAGCACTCCAGCAGTTCCTCACTGGCCAGGGCGATGCCATTGTCTTGCAGCAATGCGTTGAGTGCACGGCCCAGTGGCGTGTCCGGATTGACGTACACAAACGCCACCGGATGACTGTCGGCCACGGCGCGGTGTTCGACGTTGGGGCCGATGATCACCCCGGCCGCGCGGATCAACTGGCCGGGCAGCTCCAGGGTGACCGGTTGGTGCACGCCGATGCACAGCTGAATGGCGACATGGGAATGGGCAGAGTTCTGATCCGCGCGACCGATGTAACCGGCCCATGAATCGCCAAAAGTAACGCTGCCGTCCCACATGTAAGGTCTTCCTGACTCGAAGGGTGAGTTTTCCGTGTGCAGGGTAGGCCTGCACAGGTCTTGATTCAAGCTCCGGGCGCGCAGTCAGCGTTGCAGCGCCGCACGCATGCCGGCCAGTTTGATGCAGGTTTCGTCGTATTCGCAGGCAGGGTCGGAGTGCTCCACGATCCCGCACCCCGCAAACAGACGAGCCTGGTTGCCCTTCAACAGGGCGCTGCGCAGGCCGACGATGAATTCGCCATTGCCATGCGCGTCCAGCCAACCCAGCGGCGCCGCGTACCAGCCACGATCAAAGCCCTCGAATTGGCGAATATGTTCCAGCGCCGGTTGGCGTTCATGGCCGCCGACCGCGGGTGTCGGGTGCAGGAGCGCAACCATGTCCAGCAAACTGCGCTGCGGGTGCAGCGGCCCTTCGATCAGCGTGGCCAGGTGTTGCACGCGGCTGAGGCGCTTGATATGCGGCGCGGGCGGAACCTGCAGCGGGGCCACCCACGGCGCGAGGTCGCGCTGGATGATCTGCACCACCACCGCGTGTTCGTGCTGGTTCTTTTCGCAGGCGAGCAGCGCGTGCGCCAGTTGCGCGTCGTGCTCAGGGTTGGGGTCGCGGCGGGTGGTGCCCGCCAGCGCCAGGGTTAGCAGGTGGCCATTGTGCAGCTTGACCAGGCGCTCGGGAGACGCGCCGATGAAGCACGCCTGGTGTCGGCGAAAGGCAAACAAATAAGCGCCGGGGTCATTGCTGGCGAGGGTCGCCAGGGTGCGGCCGGCATTGATAGGCCGGGAAAACTCACTGAGCACTTCTCGCGCCAGCACCACCTTTTGCAATGGGGTGTCGCGCAACACCTCGAGGGCGTGGGCGATTTTGCTTTCCCAGCACGCGCGCGGCAGGCACTGGTCACGGGTGTGGTGGGGCGCCGCCGTGGGGCGTGGGCCGGACACGTAGCGGTCCATCAGCGCGTTCCATTGATTCAACACGTGCTCGCAGCAGCGCTGCGCCACATCGCCGGCCGCCACCCGTTGTTGGCACAGCAGCCAGCAGGCATCGCCGTCGCGCACCAGCAACAGCGTCATCAACAGCAGCGAGGCATCGCCAAAGCCCTGCCACGCAGGGCTGGCCTTGACCTGATGATCAAACCGAAAGCCGCCGCACACTGTCGGCGCCAATGGGCCGTGGACCACGGCGCCTTCGAGCCAGTCCCGCCATTGCGCATCCACCGTGGCAAAACGTTGAGCACCGGCGCCGATAAGTTCAGCCGCCACGCCCCAGCCGAACAGACTTTTGTCATCTTCCGGCGCGCGCCAGAACAGGCACTCGGCGTGCGGCTCGTCGACACGTTCGAACAGCGCCAGCAGGTCCAGCGCGGTGATGTTCACCGCGTAACTGGCCAGCACGGGTTTGCCGTGTTCGATAGCACGCTGGCGAGCGCATTCGAACACTTCGGTCAGGCCGGCGGCATGGCCCTCCAGCTGCGTAAAGGCGCTCATGCCGGTGTTCTCGTTGCGCGCCAATGCAGCACTTGCTGGCCGATGTACCAGTGGATGATCTGGGCGAACAGGGTTTCCATGAAGTGCGGGTCCAGCCCGGCTTGCTCGGCCCATTCGCGGCGTTGCGGGAGCATCTGGGCCACGCGTTCGGGCGCGGCAATGCTGCTTTCGCTCGGTTTGAAACGTGCAGCGGCTTTGACGTAAGCCATGCGTTGACGCATGAGTTCGATGATCTGGTGGTCCAGTGAATCGATGGCGTGACGGATGTCCGGCAGGCCATCACAGGGGTCGGGTGTTTTCATCAACAGGTTTCCTTCAGGGCGGGCGATAGGGTCAGCAGCGTCGTGGCGATAGCGTCGATGAGTGCCTGGCGTTGCTCGATCAGGTAAAAGTGGCCGCCGGGCCAGCGCTGCAGGTGCAGTGGCTGGTGACTGGAGGCTTGCCAGGCATGGGCTTCATCCAGCTCGATTTCCGGGTCTTGCTCGGGGTAGAACACCGTGATGCGGCTGTTGAGTGGCCGCGGTTGCGCGCAGGTGTAGGTTTCAACCACGCGGTAGTCACCGCGCAGGCCCGGCAGGAACAGTTCGCACAGGGCCGGGTCGTCCAGCAATGGGTTGGGCCGCTCGGACAAGCGCCGCACGTCGTCGAGCAACGCCGCATCCGGCCCCCGGTGCAGGTGCCCGCCGCGCTGGCGGTGTGGCGCCGGATGGGCGGACACGAACAGGTGGTCGACAGCGATTGCGCGTTGCTCCAGGCGTGCGGCCACTTCATACGCCACCACCGCACCCAGGCTGTGACCGAACAACGCCAGTGGCCGGTCGGCGTAACCCTGCAAGGCATGGGCGGCGCCGTCGGCCAGGCGCTGCATGTCAGTCAGGCACGGCTCGCTGAAACGGTCTTCGCGGCCCGGGTACTGGATGGCCAACAGGTCGATGTCGGCGGGCAGGGCGTTGACCCAGTCACGAAAGAAACTCGCACTGCCCCCGGCATGCGCAAAACACACCAGGCGCCAGCGCGGCATGGGTGTCAGGCGGTAGGCGCGGACCCAGCGGCTCACGACGCGGCGCTCTGCAACCAGGCCTGGCGCAGGCGTTCGCGCAGGTCCTTGCGGCTGACTTTGCCCACGCCGGTGTGCGGGAACTGCGCGATGAATTCGATGCGGTCCGGCACCTTGAACGCGGCCAGGCCCTGGCCACGCAAGTGCTGCTTGAGCGCAAACGCCGACGGCGCCGGGTCGCGGGCGACGATAAACGCACAGGTGGATTCGCCCAGCACCGCATCCGGCATCGCCACCAGCGCGGCGTCGTGCACCTGCGGATGACTGATCAGCAGGTTTTCGACTTCTTCGGCGGCGACCTTTTCGCCGCCACGGTTGATCTGGTCCTTGTCGCGACCTTCAACCACCAGATAACCCTCGGTGGTGCGCCGGACCCGATCACCGCTGCAATAAAAACCGTCGGCGGTGAACGCCTTGGCATTGTGCTCGGGCAGGCGGTAATAGCCACGAATGGTGTATGGCCCGCGCACCTGCAGCTCGCCGACCTCGCCGTCGGGCACCGCTTGGCCGTGTTCATCGACAATGCGAATTTCATCATCGGCGCTCAGCGGGCGGCCCTGGGTATGCAGCAGGTGATCGGGGTGATCGTCCAGGCGGGTAAAACACAGCAAGCCCTCGGCCATGCCCAGCACTTGTTGCAAGGTGCAGCCCAGGGTCGGCGTGACGCGGGCCGCTGCGCTGCCGAGCAGCTTTGCGCCGCCGACTTGCAGCAGGCGCAGGCTCGACAGGTCGGCCTGGCGCTGGGCCTGGGCGTCCAGCCATAACATCGCCAGCGGCGGCACCAGCGCGGTGACGGTGACGCGTTGCTCGCTGATCAGCGCGAAGCAGCTTTCGGGGTCGCAGCGACGCGTACACACCACGCGCCCACCGGCCAGCAGGGTGCCGACGACGCCCGGGCAACACAGCGTGAAGTTGTGCGCCATGGGCAGCGCGGTGAGGTACACCGTGTGCGCGTCCAGGCCGCACACCTCGCTGCTGGCGCGCACGTTATAGAGGTATTCGGCGTGGCGGCGCGGGATCAGCTTGGGCGTGCCGGTGGTGCCGCCCGAGAGCTGGAAACACGCCACGGCGTCAGGGCGACCGGCGTCCTGCTCCAGCGGCTCGTGGTGATACAGCGCACTCAAGGCGATGAATGCCTGCGCGTCACCGTCGATCACCACATGGCGCAGATGCATGCTCTCGGCGGCCAACTGACGCGCCATTTCACGGCAGTCGAAGCCGTCCAGTTCGGCGCAGCCGATGTAGGCCGTGGCCTGGGCAAACCTGCAAAAACCGCCGATCTCGTGCTGACGGTGGGCGGGCAGGGCGAGGATCGGCCGGGCGCCGAGGCGGAACAGCGCAAAGCACACTTCGATAAACGCGCTGCCGTTGGGCAAGTGCACCACCACGTTATCGCCAGCCGCCACCCCCAGCGCACGCAATCCGCCAGCCAGGCGCCGGCAACGGTCCGCCAGGCTGCGGTAGTTCAGATGCAACGGGCCATCGGTGATGGCAATCGCCGATGGGGTGCGTGCAGCCACCGTCTCCAGTGCCTGGGCGAACGTCTGGTCTTGCCAGTAACCGGCCTGCCGGTAGCGTTCGGCGAACGCGGCGGGCCAGTCTGGCGCATCGTCAACGGTGTCTGAATCGCGTGCGCAGGTGTGCAATGACATGGAATCCCCTATTTGTAGAAATAATTGGCTACAAATGTCCAAATGAGATCTATTATCATTGTCTTTCGCCGGCAGCTTCTCAACGCCAAGGCTTTCGGACCTGTGACTTTTTCATTAGATGAAATACACAGCGGCTTTAAACAGGGAGGTTTACGGTTTAAAAGCCTCCTCCTCACTCAGGTCAGGCCCCGCGTAATGGCCTTAAAGGATCAAGGGAAAACCCAATGACTATTACGATCATCGCTCCCAGCCACCAAGAGACGCAGGCCGAACCCAAGGGCAACCAACCCGGCACGGTCTACCTGGAACCGCACATGACGTTGGTCACCGGCACGCTGTGGTCACAGAGCGAAAACTGGGTGGAAGACCCGTTGGAGCGCGGCCTCAAATTGATCCTGGTGCAGAGCGGTGAGTTGTCGTGCCGCATTCCCGGGCACAGCGAGCAATCGATCAAGGGGCCCAGCCTGTGCACCATCGTCAATGACGGCGAGTTCACCTCGTCGCAGATCTACGGCACCTCCACGCCGCTGCGCTACACCATCGTGCAACTGGACCTGGAATCCCTCGACCGCCACCTCGGCATGGCCCCGCGCAAGTTGTTGACCAGTGGTGGCGGCGACCCGTACATGATGGTGCGCCCGGCGCCACGCGCGATGCAGGCGCTTGCCACACAGATTGCGACGTGCCCGATGCAGGGCCCGAGCCGTTCGTTGTACCTGGGTGGCAAAGCGCTGGAGCTGACTGCCCTGAGCGCGCAATTTTTGCTCGGTGAACGGGGCCAGCCGGAACAAAAGCTGCGCATTACCTCCTCGGACGTGGAGCGTGTCCACGCCGCACGCGATCGCCTGGTGCGCTCGTTGCTGGAGCCGCCGAGCCTGAACGCCCTGGCCAGCCATGTGGGCATGAGCCCGCGCAAACTCACCGCGGGCTTTCGCAAGGTGTTTGGCACCAGTGTGTTCGGCTACCTGCACGAGCATCGCCTCAGCGAAGCCCACCGCATGCTCAGCGACGAGGAAAGCAACGTCTCCACCGTCGCTTACGGCGTGGGGTTCAGCCCGGCGCATTTCTCGATTGCCTTTCGTAAACGCTACGGCGTATCACCCAGCGAGATCCGTTGAGCGTGGGTCGGTGTCTCTGAATCGAATGAAAAGGCCCGTGCATCTAAAGCCCTGAGCGCTTTCTGAAAACCTGCTTGCGATAGAGTTCCAATTGAGAATGGCTTCCATCTTGGTGAGCCAGGGACTTTATCCAGACGGGTCACAGGAAGCTTTTCATGAGCGAGCTGACAACAGCAGACACCCCCTCACTGCGCACATGGCTGATCGAACACCTCGCCCAGTTGCTGGGCGCCACCACGGCAGACATCCACAATCTGGGCGATGAGGAAAACCTCCTCGGCTGCGGGCTCGATTCCATCCGCCTGATGTACCTGCAGGAACGTTTGCGCAGTCACGGCTTGCACATCGACTTTGCCCAACTCAGCGCACAACCCTGCCTGGCGGCGTGGCTGGAATTGTTGCAGGGCCAGGTGCCGCAGCACCGGGTCACCGATGCTGCGCCGTTGGCAGCGCCGGATGACAGCTTTGAACTGAGCGCCGTGCAACAGGCGTACTGGCTGGGGCGCGGGCCGGCCGAGGTGCTGGGCAATATCAGTTGCCACGCGTGGCTGGAGTTCGATTGCCAGGGCATTGACCCGCGGCGCCTGGAAGCGGCGGTCAAGTGTGTGCAGGCGCGGCACCCGATGTTGCGGGCAAGTTTCAATGACGGTCGGCAGCGGATTCTGGCGGCGCCAGCGTTGCCGGTGTTCGATCACCAACCCTGGCGTGACCATGCGCCAGCCGCCGCACACCAGGCCTGGCAGGCGCTGCGTGATTGGCGCTCGCATGAGTGCCTGGCGGTGGAGGCGGGGCAGGTGATGCTGGTCGGCCTGGTGCAGTTGCCAGACGGCCGTGACCGCGTATGGCTGAGTGTCGACCTGTTGGCCGTGGACGTGGAAAGCCTGCGCTTGTTGATGGCGCAGCTGGGTGAGGCCTATCAGGCACCGGCCGCGCTGGCGCCGCCGCCCACACTGCACTTTGCCGATTACCTGAGCCGGCGCCGCCAGCGGCGCGCCGACGCGTATGAGCGTGACCGCGAACACTGGTGCCAGCGCCTGGCACAGTTGCCCGATGGCCCGGCATTGCCATTGGCCCGTACGCCAGAGTCGATCCGCGCACCCCGCTTCAGCCGTCAGGCGTTTGTGCTCAGCCCGGCCGAAGCCGAACGTCTGCAACGCCAGGCGACCGCCCACGGCCTGACCTTGCCCAGCGTCTTCGCCACGGCCTTCAATGCGGTCTTGGCGCGCTGGAGCGAACAGCCGAATTTTTTGCTCAACGTGCCGTTGTTCGATCGCCACGATGACCAGCACGCTGTCGACCAGGTGATTGCCGACTTCACCACCTTGCTGCTGGTGGCCTGCGAAGACGCGCCGCAGTTAGCGTTTGCCGAAGGCGCCCGGCGTTTCCAGCGCGACCTGCACGCCACCATCGACCACGCAGCGTTTCCCGCGTTGGAAGTGCTGCGTGAGGCCCGTCGCCAAGGGCACCCCCGTTCGGCGCCGGTGGTGTTTTCCTGCAACCTGAGTGATTCGAGCTTTGTACCGCAGAGTTTTCGCGAGGTGTTCGGCGACCTGCACGACATGCTCTCGCAAACCCCACAGGTGTGGTTGGACCACCAGCTGTATCGGGTCGAAGACGGTGTGCTGCTGGCCTGGGACAGCCTCACCGAGCTGTTCCCCGACGGCGTGCTGGCGGCCATGTTCACCGCCTACATCGAACTGGTGCAGCGCCTCGCCGACAGCGACTGGAATCAGCCGCAGCCGGTGCTGTTGCCGCTGGCGCAACAGGCGCGGCGCGACCGGCAGAACAGCCTGCCGCCGCTGGCCCAGGGGCGTGGCTTGCTTGATGACTTTTTCCGCCAAAGCGCCGCACAACCCGACGCGGTGGCGCTGATCTGTGGTGCGCAACGCTGGACGTATCAAGAGCTGGCCGAGCACGCCCTGCGCGTGGCCGCCGGTTTGCTCGACGCGGGCATGCGCCAGGGCGAAGCTGTTGAAGTGTGCCTTCCGCGCGGACCTCGGCAGATTGCCGCCGTGTTCGGCGTGCTGGCGGCCGGCGGTTGCTACGTGCCGGTGGACACCGCGCAACCGCCCGCACGGCGTAGCCTGATCGAGTCGGCGGCAGGGATTACCCGCGTGATTGCCGATCAACCGCCCGCGGGCAGTTCATTGCAGTGGCTTGACCCGGCTCGGCTGGCGCAATGCGCGCCCTTGGCCACCGCGAAAAAAACCGCGCCGCAGGCCAGCGCGTACGTGATCTACACCTCCGGTTCCACCGGCATTCCCAAGGGTGTTGAAGTCAGCCACGCGGCGGCGCTGAACACGATTGACGCGGTGCAGGCCGAATTGCGCGTCACGCCGCACGACTGCCTGCTGGCCGTGTCGGCGCTGGATTTCGACCTCTCGGTCTATGACCTGTTTGGCGTGCTGGGGCAGGGCGCGCGCCTGGTGTTACTGCCGCCTGAGGAAACCCGCGATGCCATGCGCTGGGCGCACCTGATCAGCGAGCACCGCGTAAGCCTGTGGAACTCGGCCCCGGCATTGCTGGAGATGGCCTTGAGCATCGGCACGCAACACTGTCACTACCAGAGCCTGCGGGCGGTCTTGCTGTCAGGCGACTGGATCGCCCTGGACCTTGCCGCACGCCTGCGCCGCCACGCCACACCGCAGTGCCGGGTGTACGGCCTGGGCGGCGCGACCGAGGCGGGTATCTGGTCGAACCTGCAACGCATCGATGACGTGCCCGAGCATTGGCCGTCGATCCCTTATGGCAAGCCTTTGGCCGGCCAGGCCTACCGCGTAGTGGACGCCGCCGGGCGTGATGTGCCGGACCAGGTGATCGGGCAACTGCTGATTGGCGGCGCGAGCCTGGCCCGTGGTTATCGCAATGACCCGGTGCTCACCGCCCAGCGCTTTCGCAGTGATGCGCGCGGACGCTGGTATTACACCGGCGATCGCGGGCGCTTCTGGAGCGACGGCACCATTGAGTTTCTTGGGCGCATGGACCAGCAGGTCAAAGTGCGCGGGCAGCGTATCGAGTTGGGCGAGATCGAAGCCGCGCTCACGGCGCATCCGCTGATCGACAGCGCCTGTGCCGCCGTGGTGCACGGCAGCCTTGGCGCGGCGGTGGTGATCAACGCTGGCTGTGTGCCGGTTCAAGCGCTGCCCGCGCAGTCGATGCTGGATGACAGCCTGGCAGCCGAACACCGCGTCACGGCTGAATTGCTGCAACGCCTGCTGCAAGACCCGCCGCCCAGTGCGCTGCTCGACACCTGGCGCGCGTGGCTCGCTGGCTACGTCGAGTCCATGAGCCTGAGCGATGCAGTGGCGCAGCTGGGTTGGCGCGAAGCCGACCTGCACCGCATGGTCGGCGCATTGCAGGTGCTGTTGCACAGTGAAGACGGCGCCGCGCAGGTGCTGTTCGACCCGCTGCTGGCGCCTCAGGCCATGGCCTTGAACCTGCCAGCCGGTCGTCAGGTGCTGGACGCCATGAGCCGGGCCCTCCAGCGCCACGCCACACCGCTGAAGGTGGCGGTACTGGATGTGCGCGGTGGGCAATTGCTGGACCAATGGCTGAACCACGCACGCTCACGCGACCTGCAACTGACCGTGTTCGACACCAGCGCCGGCCTGCTGGCGGCCGCTGCCGGCCAGCGCCAGCGCGTGGCGAGCCAGCAGGTGGTGGACGGCGTATTGCCTGCTGAGCACTGGTCGCAGTACGACGTGGTGATCAGCTTCGCGGCGCTGCACAGCTACGCCCAGCCGGCCGATGGCTTGAACCTGGCGCAGGCATTGCTCAAACCGCACGGCCAGCTGCTATTGGCAGACCTGCTGCGCGACTCGCCATTGCGGCTGGTCAGTGCGGCATTGTTGGATACGCGTGAGCCGGTATTGCCGGGCGCTCAAGCGCTGACGCAACGGCTCGGCCAGAGCGGCTTCAGCCATTTGGAATGCCTGTGGCAAAACCCCGCGATGGTGCTGGTGAGTGCCCAGGCAGCAGGCGAGGGTTTGACCTGCGAAAGCCTCAACCACTGGCTGCAACAGCGTTTGCCCCAGGCGATGCGCCCGGAACGCCTGTGGTGCGTGCCGCGTTTTGCCCTGAATGCCAACGGCAAAATCGACCGTACGCGCCTGCAGGCCAACCTCGGCGACGCGTGGCAACGCCGGCAGCCTGCCCACCACGAAGACGCCGCATTGAGCACCGACCTGTTGCCACTGGCGGCCTGTTGGGAAGCCATCCTGGGGCGGCCGGTGCACAGCGCCCACGCGAGTTTTTTCAGCCTTGGCGGCGACAGCCTGCTGGCAACTCGCTTGCTGGCCAGCGTGCGTGAACAGGTGGGCGTGAGCCTGCGCATGGGCGACTTCTACCTGCAACCGACCCTGGCCGGCATGGCCGCGCTGCTGCTGCGCAGTGACGACGTGGCCATCGAGGAGGGCGTGTTATGAGCCTGGATGATTTGCTGCACCTCTGCCGTGAGCGTCAGATTGAACTCTGGGCCACTGCGGGCAAACTGCATTTTCGCGCCCCCGAAGGCGCGCTGGACTCAGCCTTGGCCGAGCGTATTCGCGCCCAGCGTGAGGCCTTGATGGTGCATCTCTCGCCGCAGGACTGGCAGGCGCAGCCGGAACAGGCGCTGCAACCGTTCGCCCTGAGCGCGGTGCAGGGCGCCTACGTACTGGGGCGCAACCCGGCGTTCGACTACGGCGGCAATGCGTGCCACTTGTACGTCGAATACCCATGGCCGGCGAATGTCGATACCGATCAACTGACCCAGGCCTGGAACGCGCTGGTGCAACGTCACCCGATGCTGCGCGCGGTGGTGCAAGACAACAGCCGTCAATGCGTGCAGGCCCAGGTGGCATGGCAATCATTGCCGGTGCATGACCTGCGCCAGGCCAGCCCAGAGGCCTTCGAAGCGCACCTGCAAGCGCTGCGTGCACGCCTGGACCATGCCTGCCACGCGCTTGATCAATGGCCGATCCTGCTGCCCGAAGTGAGCCTGGGTCGCGAGCAGGCGATTGTGCATTGTTCGGTGGATTTCACCTTGCTTGATTACGCCAGCCTGCAACTGTTGCTGGTGGAATGGACCCAGCGTTACCTTGAACCGACGCGCCATTGGCCGGTGCTGGAGGCGACGTTTCGCGACTATTTGCAGCACGAACAACACGCGCGCACCCGCGCCGCCTGGCACGCCGACAAAGCCTGGTGGCTGGCACGCCTGGACAGCCTGCCCGGCCGCCCGGACCTGCCGTTGAGCGAGCACGCGGGCCTGGGCTCGACGCGCTTTATTCACCACCACGGCGTGCTCGGTACCGAGCAATGGAACACCCTGTGTTCCCTCGCCAGCGCCCAAGGCCTGAGTGCCGCGGGCGTGACCCTGGCCGCATTTGCCGAAGTGATCGGCCGCTGGAGCCAAAGCCCGGACTTTTGCCTGAACCTCACGGTACTCAACCGCCCGAACCTGCATCCGCAACTGGGCCAGGTGATTGGTGATTTCACCGCCCTGAGCCTGCTCGCCGTGCACGGCGCCGACGGCGCAAGTTTCGTGCAGCGCGCGCGGCGTATCGGTGCGCAGCTGTTTGACGACCTCGACCACAGCCGCTTCACCGGCGTTGACGTATTGCGCGAGCTGGCGCGGGTGCAGGGGCGTGGCGCCGACCTGATGCCGGTGGTGTTCACCAGTGGCATCGGCAGCGTCGAACGCTTGCTCGGCGATGCCGGGCGACTGTTGCAGCCGCCCAGCTACATGATCAGCCAGACCCCGCAGGTGTGGATCGACTGTCAGGTCAGCGACCAGTACGGCGGCTTGCAGATTGGCTGGGACGTGCGCGTCGGTGTGCTGCCGGACGGCATGGCCGCACAGATGTTCGAGGCCTATGTCGACCTGCTGCAACGTCTGGCCGCGGACCCACAGCTGTGGCAGGCGCGTGGCGACATCGTGTTGCCCGCGCAAGCGGCAACCCCGCAGATCGAGGCCAGCGCCCCGGCCCGCAACATCGCCGCCGGCTTCGCTCAACAGGCCGTGCGCACACCCGATGCCACGGTGATCAGCGATCGCGACGGCCGCTACAGCTACCGCCAGGTGGCCCAACACGCCGCGGCCGTGCGCGCGGCCCTGGAAGCGCTCGGGGTCGAGCGCGGGGCGCGGGTGGCGGTGATGCTGCCCAAAAGTGCCTGGCAACTGATGGCGGTCATGGGCATTACCCAGATGGGCGCGGCCTATGTGCCGGTGGACATTCGCCAGCCCGCCCTGCGCCGTGAAGCGATCCTGCGTGACGCTGGCATTGACGCCGTGATCACCCTGCACGCGCAGGCATTGCCGGACGCGCTTGAGCTGCCGCGCATTGCCATCGACAGCCTCCGGCCCGACCCGCGTTGGCCAACCCGCGAGCCGGTAGGGGTGGCGGCCGAGGCGCTGGCCTACATCATCTACACCTCTGGCTCCACGGGCACGCCCAAGGGCGTGATGCTCAGCCACGGCGCGGTGGTCAACACCCTTGACGATATCAACCAACGCTACGCGGTGAACGCTGACGACTGCGTGCTGGGCCTGGCAGAGTTGAGTTTCGACCTGTCGGTGTACGACTTTTTCGGCGCCACGGCCGTCGGCGCGCACGTGGTCCTGCCTGATCCGGAACGCGGCGCCGACCCTTCGCACTGGGCGCAATTGATGCAGGAGCACGGCATCACCCTGTGGAACTCGGTGCCGGCGCAAGGGCAGATGCTGGTGGATTACCTGGAGACCGAGCCGGCAACAATTCCCGGGCCGCGGTGTGTCATGTGGTCGGGGGACTGGATTCCCACCACGTTGCCCACCCGTTGGTGGCAGCGCTGGCCCGACAGCCAACTGTTCAGCCTGGGCGGTGCCACCGAAGCGGCGATCTGGTCGGTGGAGCATCGCATTCGCCCGGCGGACACCGCCTTGCCAAGCATTCCTTACGGGCGCGCCCTGAAACACCAGACCCTGGAAGTGCTCGACACCCTCGGCCGCCAATGCCCGGTGGGCGTGTGCGGCGAGATCCATATCGGCGGCCTTGGCCTGGCCCTGGGCTACGCCGAAGACCCGCAACGCAGCGCCGAACGCTTTATCACGCATGCCAGCGGGCGCCGCCTGTATCGCACCGGCGACCAGGGGCGCTACCTCAATGGCGATGGCCTGATCGAGTTTCTTGGCCGCCAGGACGATCAGGTGAAGATTCGCGGCCACCGCATCGAGCTGGCTGAAATCGACGCGGGCTGGCTGGCCCACCCGCAGATTGCCGCGAGTACCACGGTGTTGCTGGGCGAGCGTCACGAGCGGTCTTTATGCAGCTTCGTCACCCTGCACACCGGCGCGCCGGCGCCACAGCTGCGCGATGAGCTGCAGGAGGTCCTGCGCCCGGCGCGCCAAACCCTTGAGCAAGCCGATTTCGGCCCGCGTGCCGACATCGAGGCGGCATTGCTCGCGCTGGACCGCGCGGCCGACGCTTCGCTGCTGCACTGGTTGGCGGGCAGCGGATTGTTGCTGCCAGGCCAGCACCTGGCATTTGCGTCGCTGTGCCAGGCGTTGAAGCTTCAACCCGGCCAGCATCGCCTGTTGCGACATTGGCTGACGCTGCTGGTCGAGAGCGGCTATCTGCAAACCGACGGTGATGGCTGGCGCTGTCAGGTCGCTGTTTTCGATCAAGCGCAGGCGTGGGCGCAGTTCGCCCGGCTGGCACCGGCCGCTCTGTGGCCGGCAGCCCTGGTGGATTACCTGCGCGGCAGCGCGACCCGCCTGGCCGAGCAACTTGACGGGCGCCTGAGCCCGGCCAGCCTGATGTTTCCGCAGGGTTCGGCGCACATTGCCGAGGCCATGTACAGCCGCGGTCAACACGCCCAGGTACTGCACCGGGCGATGGCCGAGGCGGTGAGCGCGATTGTCGCGCGTCAGGGCCAGCGGCGCTGGCGCATCCTCGAAGTGGGCGCCGGCACCGGTGCGGCGAGTGCGCTGATTATTCCGGCGCTGGCACCGTGGGTGGCGGCCGGGGTGCAGATCGACTACGTGTTTTCCGACGTGTCGAGCTACTTCCTCAACGCGGCCCGCGAGCGTTTTGCTGCGTATCCGTGGGTGCGTTTCATGCCGTTCGACATGAACAAACCCGCCTGTGAACAAGGGTTGCCGGCCGGGTCCCTGGACCTGCTGCTCAGTTCCGGTGCATTGAACAATGCCCTCGACACACCGCGCCTGTTGGCCGGTTTACGCCAACTGCTGCAGGCCGATGCATGGCTGGTGATTCAGGAACTGACGCGTGAACACCGCGAAATCAGCATCAGCCAAAGCCTGATGATGGAGACGCCCGAGGATGTGCGCGCGACCAATGGGCAACTGTTTGTGCACACCGCCCAGTGGCTGGCGTGGCTGAACAGCGAGGCCGGCGATCAGGCTGAGTCGCTGGCGCCCGCCGACAGCGTGTTGAAGCTGTTGGGCTACGACGTGCTGGTCGCCCGCGTGAAAACCGACCGCCCATTGCTCAGTGCAGACACCTTGCTGGCATTTATCGCCGAGCGGGTGCCGCGTTACATGGTGCCGGCGCAGGTGCGGGTGCTCGACCGGTTGCCGGTCACGGCCAATGGCAAGATCGACCGCCGCGCCCTCATCACCCAGGCCGAGCAACGGCAACTGCGCCCGGTGCAGCGCGCGAAGGTCGATGTCGCCGATGAACTGGTGCAGCGCTTGATCACGCACTGGGAGCGGGTGCTTGATTGCAGTGGTCTGTCTCCGGATCAGGATTTCTTTGCGGCCGGCGGCGACTCGCTGCTCATCGCCCAGTTGATCGCGGGGCTGCGCGAACAGGAACCGTTGGCGCAGGCGCAACCCTTCGACCGTTTGTTGCGGTGGGCGCTGAGCCAGCCGACCCCGCAAGGCCTGGCCCAGCGTTTGCGCAGTGAGTCGAGCAGTGACGCGCCGAAAGCGGCGCCGGCGCCAGTGCCGGATACGCGCCGGGCGCCGCTGGGTGGGCGCCTGCGTGTGGACGCGTTGACGGAGTTGGTCGGCGGCGAAGGCACCGCACGTGTGCTGGTGCACGAAGGGCTCGGCACCTTGTTGCCGTATCGCACGTTGATCGCTGAACTGGCCGGTAGCGGCCCGTTGCTGGGGCTGGCGGTGCACGACAGCGACCACTATTTGCGCCTGCCTGCCGAGCATGTCAACGCGACCTTGGGCAAGCGTTACGCCCAGGCGCTGTGGGACAGCGGCCGGCGCAGCTTCGATCTGCTCGGTTACTGTTCCGGCGGGCTGGTGACCCTGGAACTGGCCAAGGCTTTGCTGCAACTGGGCGCCGAGGTGCGTCAGGTAGACATTGTGTCCAGCTACCGCATTCCGTATCTGGTCGACGATGAAGTGCTGATGCTCTACAGCTTCGCCGCCACCCTTGGGCTGGACGGTGCGGCGCTCGGCTTGCCGTCTGCCGAACAACTGCAAGCCCCGGCGGGGCTGAACCTGGATGTGGGCTTGCTCAAGGCCCGCGTGCTCGCGGCGGCGCAAGGCATGGCCGATGAGCAGCTGTATCGCGTGTTTGTGCATTCCGTTCACGCCAGTCACTACAGCGACGGCGCGCCGTATGTGGGCGCCATCCGCCTGTTTGTGCCCAGTGTTGCCAACCCGATGATCCCCGATCACCACGCCAGCTTGCAGGCCTGGTGGCAGGCGGCGTCGCTGGCACCGTTGACGGTACATACGCTGCGCGGCAATCACTTTGAATGCCTGAACGCCGGGCTGAGTCGTTATTTGCTGGAGGAACATCCATGACGTTCGCATTGAAAACCCTGGTGGTGGGCTCGCGCTTCGGCCAGTTCTATGCGGCTGGGGTTGCCGCCGCCGAGCACTTGGAACTGGTCGGTGTGCTGGGGCAGGGCAGTCGGCGTTCCCAAGCGCTGGCGCGGTATTTGGACGTGCCGAGTTTCGACGCCCTTGAGCAAGTGCCGACCGACACGCACTTGGCGTGCGTCGCGGTGGGCGGTGCCGCACGGGGAGAGCAGGGCCCGGCCCTGGCACAAGCGCTGATGGAGCGCGGCATGCATGTGTTGATCGAGCATCCGCTGTTGCCCCAGGAACTGCACGAGGTGCTGCGCACGGCGAGCCGCCTGCAACGGCGTTGCCTGCTCAACAGTTTTTACCCGCAGCTGCCGTGCGTGGCGCGCTTTATCGAACTGGCGCGGCAGCTGCATCGCCAGCAGGGCATTCGGCATATCGAAGCCAGCTGCGCAGTGCAAGTCTGCTACGCGACGCTGGACGTGTTGGCGGCGCTGCTGGAGTCGGTGGGGCCGTGGTCCGTGGACTGTGTGGCGCCGGCACTCTCGGCCTGGCGCGATATCAGCCTGGTGATGGCGCAGGTGCCGGTGTCGCTGCGCGTGCTCAACGAACTGGCCGCCAATGATGACGGGCGCATGCAGATGTTGCAGCGGTTCAGCATCGCCACCGACAGCGGCACGCTGTTACTGGCGTCGCCCCACGGGCCGCTGCTGTGGATGCCCGCCGTGCGCGCGCCGCAGGAGGACGCCGAGGGGGTATTTGACCTGTTCGGCCCGCTGGCCGGCCAGCCGTTACCCTGCGCCGAGGTGCTGGAGGCCGCCGCGCCGGATTGGGCGCAGGTTTACCGCAGGCTCTGGCCGGCCGCCGCGGCCAGCGCGCTGCAACCTTTGATCACCGGTGTTGGCCTGGCGCGTCTGCAGCAGCGCAGCCTGGAAGTGGTCGGGCTGTGGCAGCAGGTGACGGCAGCTATCGGTTTTCCGCAGCAGCCGGCGCAGACATTGCCCGCCGCCAACCTGGCCCAGGCGCTGGAGTGCATTCGATGAGCCCTCTGCGCGAAATCTTGCGCCCGTTTCGTGGGCGCTTATACCTGGCGGTCGCGTTGCAGGCGGTCGCGGGGATCTGTTCGCTGCTGCCACTGATCGCGCTGGCGCACTTGGCCGACAGCCTGCGCCAGGCGCCGCCGCTGGCGGCGTCGGCCATGGCCTGGGTGGTGCTGGCGGTGGTGGCATCTGCCGTGTGGTTGTGTGGCCAGACCCTGGCGCTGCACCTGACTCATCAGGTGGATGCCGACCTCTGCGACCGCCTGCGCGTGCGCCTCGCCGAGCACCTGCAGCGGCTGCCGCTGGGCTGGTTCGCACGGCTGGGGCCAGAGGGCGTGACCCGTTATGCCGAGCAGGATGTGCGGGCGCTGCATCAGTTGGTCGGGCATGCGCCGACCGACTTGGTCAACCTGCTGCTGATCCCCCTGGCGACCTTCGGGTATCTGCTGTGGAGCAACAGCGGTCTGGCGCTCTGGTGCTTGCTGCCGCTGGCGTTGGGGGGGCTGGGTTATTGGCGTCTGGGCTCGGCGCACTACCGCGAAGCGGTGGCGCAGCGAAACGGCGCGATCCAGCGCCTGTTCAGCGACTACAGCCAGTTTGCAAGCCTCCTCGGTCTGGTCCGGCAATTTCCGGATGCGGGTATTCATCGCCGTGTGCAGGAGGCGGTGCAGCAGTTTGATCAGCGCTTCAGCCACTGGGTGAGCCGTGCAGGACACTTGGCGGCGTTGATCCAGGTGCTGCTGAGCGCGCCGTGGCTGTTGGCCTGGGTGGTGCTTGGCGCGTTGTTGATCGGGGTGGCGGATGTGGCAGCTGCGCAAGTCTGCGGCTTTTTACTGTTGGTGCGTGCCATGGCGGCGCCGGTGCTGGCGATGGGGCACGGTTTTGATGCGCTGAACTCGGCAGGCGAAAGTGCCCGGCGTTTGCAGGCCGTTTTGACCACGCCACCGCTGGCCGAGCCCGACGCGCCGCAATCGCCCAGGGATGCCAGCGTGGAGATGCTTGAGGTGAATTTCTCCCACGGTGACGTGCCGGTCCTCAACTCGATTACGTTGCGCCTGGAACCCGGCACCACGACCGCGCTGGTGGGGCCGTCGGGTGCGGGTAAAAGCACCCTGGCCGGGTTGATCGCACGCTTTATGGACGTGGACAGCGGGCAAGTCCGCGTGGGCGGGGTGGATGTTCGGCAGATCGCCAGTCGTGCGCTGCAACAGCACCTGGCGCTGGTGTTCCAGCAGGCGGGTGCGTTGCGCCTGTCGCTGGCGCAGAACATCGCGTTGTATCAACCCGACGCCAGTCACGCGCAGGTTCGCCGCGCTGCCAAGGCCGCTTGCCTGGACGCCTGGATCATGGGGTTGCCCAAGGGCTACGCCAGCGTGGTGGACGAAGACGTGCGCTTGTCCGGTGGCGAGTTACAGCGCCTGGCGATTGCGCGGGCACTGCTGTCGCCTGCGCCGATCATGTTGCTGGATGAACCCACGTCCGCCACCGACCCGCACACCGAGCGCGCACTGCGCGCCGCCCTGCACAACGACGCGGCCGGGCGTACGCGGCTGATCATTGCCCATCGCCTGGAAACAATCCGCCATGCCGAGCAGATTCTGGTGCTCAGTGACGGGCGCATCGTGCAACGCGGGCGCCATGCGGACCTGTTGGTCATGGACGGCCTCTACCGACAGCTCTGGAACGAGCAAACCTCGAACGCCGATCAACTGGAGCCTGTGTCATGAGTGTTGTTTCGCTGTTGCGTCATTTGCCCGACCTCGCCCGGCGCGTGCTGCGCGGCGCCTTGGTGTGGATGCTGCTGGCCGCCGTCCTCGATGGCTTGGCGGGCTTGGCGCTGGTGCCGTTGATACTGGCCTGGTTCGAGCACCAGAACCTGCAGTCGAGCGTGCTGGTGCTGCTGGGGTTGACGCTGCTGCAGGCGGGCGTCAGTTACGTCGCGCAGCGCCGTGGTTATCTGGCCGGTGCCGGGCTGGCTGCGGGCCTGGTCTGGCAGTTGGTGCAACACTTGCCGCGACTGCCGCTGACCCGTCGAGGCCAACTGGAAGGGCTGGTGAGCGGGCCGGTGTTCAACAGCATGGGCATTCCTGCGCATCTGCTGGCACCGTTGGTCACCGCGCTGGTGACACCAACGGTGGTGGTGCTGGGACTGTTCTTCATCGAGCCGCGTGTGGCGCTGGTGTTGGCGCTGGCGTACCTGCCGCTGTTCGGCCTTTTACGTTGGGCCGGGCGGCGCAGCCTGGATCTTGAGCAACAGCGTCAGGCCGTGGACCGCCACGCCGCGCGACTGCTGCAGGCGTTCGCGCAGCAACAGGCGTTGATCCGCAGTGCCGGCGACGCCAGCCTGGGCCAACGGGCGCTGCGCGAGGCGCTGCATGAGCAGCACCAGGCGACGCGCAAGCTCAATCGCCGGGGGTTGCCCGCCGGCATCGGGTTTGCCGCCGCGGTGCAGATGGTGTTTGCGCTGGCGCTGGCAGGCGGCGTGCTGGCGGTGGCCGCGGGGCATTTATCCGGCGCGCTGCTGGTGGTGGTGCTGGTGCTGCTGGTGCGCTTTATCGAGCCGCTGTCGCAATTGGCGTATCTGGACCAGGCCCTGCGCATGGCCTGGCAGGCGCTCTCGCAAGTCTTGGCGGTGTTGGCGGCGCCGACGTTGCACAGCCCGCAACCCGGTGAGCAACCGCAGGATGCGAGCCTGGAAGGGCAGCGCCTGAACAGCTTCGGTGAGGCGGGCGAGCACCTGCTCAAGGACCTCGATGTGCATTGCGCGGCGGGCACGTTCACGGCAATCGTCGGGCCCTCGGGGGCGAGCAAAAGCACCTTGCTGGCCTTGCTGGGCCGCGGCATGGACCCGCAGACCGGGCAAGTGCGCCTTGGCCAGGTGGACATCCGCCAGATAAGCGAACACACCCTGGCCCAGCACATGACCCAGGTGTTCCAGGACAGCGGCCTGTTCGCCGGCAGCCTGCTGTGGAACGTGAGCATGGCGCGGCCGCACGCCACGCCCGCGCAATTGCAGCAAGCCGCCCGGGACGCTGCACTGGACGACGTCCTTAGCCGCCTGCCGGAGGGTTGGCACAGTGAAGTGGGGCCGGGCGGGGCATTGCTGTCCGGCGGCCAACGGCAACGGGTTGGCCTGGCGCGTGCGTTGCTGTCACAGGCGCCGGTCCTGCTGCTGGATGAACCCACCGCCAGCCTCGATGCGCGCAGCGAGGCACGGGTCAATCGCAGCCTGCAGGCGCTGCACGGCAGGCGCACCTTGGTGTTGGTGTCGCACAACCCGACGCTGGTGCGCGATGCCGACCAGATCCTGGTGCTGGAAGGCGGCAGTGTCAGCGGCTGCGGCAGCCATGAGCATTTGCTCGCCACACACCCGTGGTATGCGCAGTTCGTCGAGCAGCACCGAGGTGAATGAGTGCCGGGCAGCCATTGAAAAAGTCCCTGAATCGAAAAGTCGGCCCGCTCGTTTAAACGATACTAATGCGAATTATTATCGAATGGGGCGCAGCAATGTCACACCGGGGAGCAACAAAGGTTGGGCGGGGCTTCAAGCGTAACGGGGCACACGTGGGGATCGCGCTGGTACTGGGCCTGAGCCCGCTGGCGCCGGCGCGTGCCGCCGTGCAGTTGGACAGTATCGAGATTGCCGGCGACGACACCTCCGGCGATGTGACCCCGCCGGGCGTGACCACCCTGGGCAAGCTGCCACTCACGCTGCGGGAAACCCCGCAGTCGGTGAGCGTGATCGACCACGAGCGCATCGAGCAGCAGAACCTGTTCAGCCTCGACGAAGTGATGCAGCAAGCCACCGGTGTGACAGTGCAACCCTTCCAGCTGCTGACGACTGCCTATTACGTGCGCGGCTTCAAGATCAACGCGTTCGAGCTGGACGGTGTGCCGGCGATGCTCGGTGAAACCGCCGGTTCGCCCCAGGACATGGCGGTGTACGAGCGCGTCGAAATCCTGCGCGGCGCCAACGGTCTGCTCCACGGCAGCGGCAACCCGGCGGCCACGGTCAACCTGGTGCGCAAACGCCCGCAAAAGCAATTCACCGCCAGCACCACCCTCAGCGCTGGCAGTTGGGACCGCTACCGCGGCGAAGTTGATGTGGGCGGGCCGTTGACGCAATCGGGCAACGTGCGTGGCCGAGTGGTGGCCGCTTATGAAGACCGCGACTACTTCTACGACGTCGGCAAACAAGACACGCAGTTGCTTTACGGTGTCACCGAGTTCGACCTGAGCCCCGACACGCTGCTGACCCTGGGCGCGCAGTATCAGACCATCGACCAGGTGACCAATATGGCCGGCGTGCCGATGGCCAAGGACGGTTCCAGCCTGCACCTGCCGCGTTCCACCTACCTGGACGTGGACTGGGACCGCTTCAAGTGGACCACGCGCCGGGTGTTCGGCGCCCTTGAGCAGCAACTTGATCACGACTGGAAAGCCAAAGTCGCCGCCGAATACCAGGACGCTGACTCCAGCCTGCGTTACGCCGGAGCGTACGGCGCCATCGATCCGCTCACCGGCGATGGCGGGCACTTGATGGGCGCGGCGTATACCTTCAACAGCACTCAGAAGAGCGTGGATGCGTCGGTCGATGGGCCTTACGCGTTGTTCGGCCGCAGCCATGAATTGCTGCTGGGCAGCAATTACAGCCAGGGCGAAACCGAACAGCACAGCGCTCAGTTCACCACGCCGTTGAATGTGCCGGTGAATGTCTATCGCTGGGACCCGAGCAGCGTGCCCAAACCCGGGATCAGCGCCTACACCTCGCCGGGCTCGACCACCACCACCTCCAAAGGCGTTTACGCGCTGACCCGCTACAAACTGCTCGACCCGTTGACGCTGGTGATCGGTGGCCGTGCCAATTGGTGGGACCAGGACGCGCCGACCAGCCACTTCAAGCCCGGTCGGGAAATCACCCCGTATGGCGGCCTGATCTGGGACTTTGCGCAGAACTGGTCGTGGTACGCCAGCTACGCCGAGGTCTACCAGCCGCAAACCGGGCAAACCTGGAGCGGCGATCTGCTCAAGCCGGTCGAGGGCAAGACCTACGAAACCGGCGTCAAGGGCGAGTTGGCCGATGGCCGCTTGAATGTGTCATTGGCGGTGTTCCGCATCGATCTTGAAAACAACCCGCAGGTCGATCCCGAACACCCCGGCGCCGGGCCGAACACCTATTACATCAGCGGCGGCAAAGTGCGCAGCCAGGGCTTCGAGCTGGAAAGCACCGGCTACATCACGCCTGAGTGGAACGTCTCCGCTGGCTACACCTACACCACCACCGAATACCTCAAGGACACCAGCAATGCCTCGGGCGAACGCTACGCCGAATTCACCCCGCGCCACATGGCGCGGGTCTGGACCGAATACCAACTGCCATGGCAAGAACATCGCTGGAGCGTCGGCGCCGGGGTGCAGGCGCAAAGTGATTACGCCACGCAATCCGGCGCAGTGACCCTGGAGCAGGGCGGCTATGCCTTGCTCAACGCGCGCGTCGCTTATCGCATCGACGAGCATTGGACGGCCGCGGTGAACGGCAACAACCTGGCCGATCGCAAGTACTACCAGAGCCTGTCCAACGTCAATTGGAACAACCGCTACGGCGAACCGCGCAGCCTCAACATGACCTTACGAGGTACGTTCTGATGCTCGGCGCCTGGCCGTTGCGCATCGGCCTGGCGTTGGCCGGCAGTGTGCTCAGCAGCCTGCAACTGGCGGTGCTGCTGGCGCGGCATTATCCGTGGGGCGACGGCCTGGAACGGCTGTGTGCCGGGGTGTTCCTGGGGCTGGGCTTTCTGGTGACGGTGCTGCTGTGGTCGCTGCTGGCGCCGGATCGGCCGCGTGTGGTGTATCGCTCCAGCGCCTGGCTGCTGCTGTTTACGCCCTGGCTGCTATGGGATGGAACCTGGTCATGAAACTGATGGGAGCCCCGAGGGCGCTGGTGCAGCGCGTACATGCCGGGATGGGCGCGGTGTTTGGCGTGGTGCTGTTTGGCATCCTGCTGACCGGCGCGTGGAGCATGGCCCATGAAGACTTGCGCGCCTGGTTTCGCGGGCCTTCAGCACTGAGCCATAAGCCGGCGATGGCGGTGGAGCAATGGCTGGAGGTCGCGCGTGAAAAGGGCCTGGCGCTGGACGAATTGCGCATTCGTTTGCCCGACAGCCACCACTCGGTGGTCGAGCTGTGCGCTTCGCCCGGCGACTGCAGCGTCGCGCTGGACCCGGCCAGCGGCCGTGCGGTCGCGTCGGGCGATGCGGCCGACATCCTGTTCAATCTGCACAAAAGCCTGTTCATCGGCTTCCCGGGACGGGTGCTGATCAGCCTGCTGGGCGTGGTGTTGCTACTGATGATCTGGGCCGGCAGCGCCTTGCACAGCGGGCGTCTGCAAGACCTTAAACGCCTGCGCCGGGACCGTGGCGCGCGGGTGTTTGCCCATGACCTGCACAGCCTGATCGGGCGGTGGTGCGGGCCGTGGTTGCTGCTGTTCGGCGTGACCGGCGCGCTGTCGGGCCTTGGCGCGCTCGGCACGCTGGGCCTGGCCGGGCAGGCGTTTCCAGGCGCGCCGCAGCAGGCCTTCATGCACTTGTTGGGCGCGCCGCCGCAGGTCAGCGCGCAGGCAAGTGCGGCGCGGGTCGACCTCGATCAGCTGTTACGCGAGGACGCCGCTGCCCACCCCGGGTTCCTGGCGCAAAACCTCGCCTTGCACCGCTGGGGCGAACCGGGTGCCTGGGTTGAAGTCAGCGGCATCCAGCAAGGGTTGCCCAGCACCGCGGTGTTTGAACGCCATGCCTACGCAGGCGCTGACGGCGTGGCTGTGGGCACCCGCAGTGCCAGTGGGCGCGGCCTGTGGCTGCAGGCGTTCATCGCGGTGCAGCCGCTGCACTTCGCCGATTACCGCTGGGTGCCCTATGGCGGGCCGCTGCTGCGTGCCGTGCATTTCGCCATGGCGTTGGCGGCGGCGGTGCTGGTGCTCAGCGGCTTGTACCTGTGGCTGGAACGCAAGCGCCTCAAGGCGGGCGCCGGTTGGCAGGTGCTGTTGCGCCTGGTGGTCGGCGGTGGCGGCGGGTTGCTGACGGCTACCGCTGTGTTGCTGTGCGCGGGGGCGCTGGGCAGCGGCGCGCTGGCGGGGTGGTTCTGGGGCAGTTGGCTCGCCAGCCTGTTGCTGGCGTGCGTGATGCCGCCGCGCCGTCAACCGCTGCACTTTTTGTTGGCGGTGGCGGGCCTGGCCTTTGTCGCTGCGGGCGGGGTGCACATGGTGGGGAGTGTGAGGCAGGGCGGTCTGCCGCTGTGGCCCATCGACCTGGTGTTGTTGCTGTGCGGTGCGAGTGCCTTGTGGGCATTGCGCCGGCTGATTTCTTTTACGCGTGCGGCACGGGCTGCCGCCGCCAACGTTGCCTGATGGGAGAGTTGTGATGCTGGAACTGTTGAAACACTGGCGCATGGTGCTGACCTTCGCACTGCTGTACCTGTCTCAGGGCATTTGCTTCGGCATTGCGATGGACGCCTTGCCGACCCTGCTGCGCCATGACGGCGCTGCACTCCATGCGCTGGCCTTCCTGCCGTTGGTGGGCTTGCCGTGGGTGATCAAATTCATCTGGGCGCCCCAGGTGGATAACCACTGGAGCCCGCGACTGGGACGGCGGCGCAGCTGGATCATACCGATGCAGGTGCTGGTCTTGCTGTGCATCGTCACCCTGGCGAGCATCGGCCTGAGCGTGGCCACCGCAGGCGTGGCCGTGGGCCTGTTGATTGTCGCCTCGCTGGCCAGCGCCACGCAGGACATCGCCACCGACGGCATGGCCGCCGAGTACTTCACCGACAACATGCTGGCGCGGATCAACGCCATTCAAGTCGGCGGCACCATGGTCGGCTTTTTCGTTGGCGGCGCCGGCACCTTGTTGCTCAGCGGGGCTTTGGGGCAAACCACGGCGTTCAGCCTGCTGGCACTGGTGCCGTTACTGAGCCTGGTGTGCGTCGGCTGGCTGCACGTGGCCCCCGCCAAAGACACACAACCGGACGTGGCGCGTGCTTCGCTGTGGCGGTTTATCAAGCGGCCAAAGGCGCTGGCGTTGGTGCTGCTGGCGCTGTTGTCAGCGATGACTTCGGTGTCCGGTTTCGGCTTGTCCAAACTGTTCTTGAATGACGCCGGCTGGTCGTTGCAGGCCATCGGCCAACTGGGCATGAGCGGCGGCATGGTCACCGTCGTCCTCGGCTGTGGCGGCGGCGCCTGGCTGATCCGTGTGCTTGGGCTGTGGCCGACGTTCATGCTGGCGGTTGGCATGGCCGGTGTGGCTGCGTTGACCTGGCTGTTGCAAGCCACCGGCATGCTCGCCACGCAAACCGGGCTGATCTGGCTGGCGGTAGGCCTGGGCTCGTTTGCCACCGGTGCGACCTCGGTGGTGATCATGACCGCCTCCATGGCCTTCGCCGCCCAAAGCGATCAGGCGGGGACAGACATGACGGCCGTGCAAAGCACGCGGGATTTGGGCGAGATGCTGTCCTCGACCTTGCTGGTTGGCTTGACCGCGCAGGCGGGGTATAGCGGCGGGTTTCTTGCGGGAATGGTCATGGCCGTGCTGGCGCTGCTGGTGGCGTTGAACCTGTCGCGCCAGGGCAGGCGGGAGAGCGTTGCAGGTTGAGGCGCCAGGTTGAGCGTCTTTTCTCCTCTGACGGCCATCTCGACCCGTTCAAGGAGGGCGTGGACATTGCCCTGCGCATTGGTGACGGCCACGCCTGGCCGCACACGGTGGAGCATCGGCTGCTGACGCGTGAGTGGCACGTGTTTTGTGCATCGCCGGCGTACCTGGCTCGCCATGGCACGCCGTTGTCCGACCGCGACCTGGAGCAGCACCAGTGCATTGCCTATGGCTTTGCGGATGGCCACGAATGCGCGATTGGCTGACACAAGATTGATCCTGATCAGGTGACCTGCCTGGCAGCGCCTCTAACCTTATGCTTCCATCAAAGGCCAGGGAGGGCTCAATTGAGTGCCTCGGGTCGCGTATCCTCAAGGAAGAGTCAGCTATGCGGTCATTGAAGATCCTGTTGTTATCGTCGGCGTTCAACGGTTTGACCCAACGCGCCTGGCTGGACTTGCGTCAGGCGGGTCACGCGCCCAGCGTGGTGCTGTTCACCGATGCCGCCACGGTGTGCGAGCAGGTTGAGGCGTCAGGCGCCGATGTGGTGATCTGCCCGTTTCTGAAGGACCGTGTGCCACAGCAGCTATGGAGCAACCCGGAACGCCCGGTCGTGATCATCCATCCGGGGATCGTCGGCGACCGCGGCGCCAGTGCGCTGGACTGGGCCATCACCCGGCAGGTCAGCCGCTGGGGCGTGACCGCCCTGCAGGCGGTGGAGGAAATGGACGCAGGGCCGATCTGGTCGACGCGTGAATTCGACATGCCGGCCGACGTGCGCAAATCCGAGCTGTACAACGGGCTGGTGAGTGACGCAGCCATCGATTGCATCCGCGACGTGGTGGCAAAATTCGCCCGGGGCTTCGTCCCGGCACCGCTTGATTACACGCAGCCCAACGTCATCGGGCGATTGCGGCCCAACATGACCCAGGCTGACCGCAGCTTCAGTTGGTTCGATTGCGCACGCTTCATCAAACGCAACATCGACGCCGCCGATGGCCAGCCCGGTGTGTTGGCAAGCATCAGGGGCGGGCAGTATTACGTGTACGACGCGCACCTGGACTCACGCCACGGCACGCCGGGCGACATTCTGGCAGTACAGGATGACGCGGTGCTGGTGGCGGCCGGCGATCACAGCCTGTGGATCGGCTCGCTCAAACGCAAAGCCCAGCCCGGTGAGGAAACCTTCAAGTTGCCAGCCCGTCACGTGCTGGCCGAAAAACTCGCAGGCATTCCCGTGCTGGACAGCACCCTCGCCAGCCAAACGTGGAATGAACAGGCCTATCAACCGATTCGCTACCGAGAGTCAGGGCCTGTCGGCGAACTGACGTTTGAGTTCTACAACGGCGCCATGAGCACCGAGCAATGCCAGCGTCTGGTGGCTGCACTGCGTTGGGCCAAGGCGCGAGACACCCAGGTGCTGTTGATCAAGGGCGGGCGTGGCAGCTTTTCCAACGGCGTGCACCTCAATGTGATTCAGGCCGCCACGGTGCCTGGGCTGCAAGCCTGGGCCAACATCCAGGCCATCGACGATGTTTGCAAGGAGCTGCTCACGGCCCGGCAGCTGGTGGTCAGCGGCCTGACCGGCAGTGCCGGAGCCGGTGGCGTGATGCTGGCGCTGGCGGCCGACATCGTTTTCGCCCGTGAGGGCGTGGTCCTCAACCCACATTACAAAACCATGGGTTTGTATGGCTCCGAGTACTGGACCTACAGCCTGCCACGTGCCGTCGGCAGCGAAGTGGCGCAGCGGCTCACGCAAGAATGCCTGCCGATCAGTGCCGACCAGGCCCGGCACTACGGCATGGTTCAGGCCATTGGCCCACGGTGCCCACAGGCATTTGGCCTATGGCTCATGCAACAGGCCACCCGCGCGCTCGACGATGAGCACTATGTGCTGGCGCGCGCACGCAAGGCAACGATGGACCTGGATCAGGTGGAACACTGTCGCGAACACGAACTGGCACAGATGCAGAAAGATATGGTGCACAACCGCCAGCAGTTCGCCGAGAAGTGCCGCAACTTCGTGTTCAAACGCAAGACCTGCCAGACCCCGCAACGCCTGATAGCGCCATGGGCAGTGGCGCGCAAGGTGGCGTTGGTTGGTTGAGGGGGTTGCAGACGGCGATCAGAGGCTGTCGGGATCGCCAAAAAACATCTGAATCCGCGAGCGCAACCAGCGCTCTCCCGGATCGTTGTCCTGCGAGCCACGCCAGGCCATGTGCAATTCGAACGAGCGTACGGGCAACGGCGGGTCTTCTGCGCGCAAACCGCCCGCTGAGGTCAGTGCCTCGGCGGCGTAGTCCGGCACGGTGGCCAGGATATCGGTGCCGGCCAGCAATGTGCCCAGGCCGTTGAACTGCGGCACGGCTAGGACCACGTGGCGTTTGCGGTCGAGTTTTTCCAGCTCTTCATCAATAAACCCGCTCAGGTCGCCGGCGAATGACACCAGGGCGTGGGGGCGGGCGCAAAAGTCATCCAGGCTCAGCGAGCCGGGCACGCTGTCGGCGCGCAGCAGTTTCGGCAGGCTGCGGCGCAGGACCTTGCGCTTGGCATTGGCCGGCAGGTCGGCGGTGTAGCTTACGCCGATGGAAATTTCGCCGGAGGCCAGCAGACCCGGCATCAGGATGTAATTGACCCGGCGCACCACCAGCACGATGCCCGGCGCCTCGGCGCGCAGGCGTTTGAGCAACTGGGGGAGCAGGGCGAATTCGACATCGTCCGACAAACCGATGCGGAACACGGCCGTGCTGGTGGCCGGGTCGAACTCGGCGGCGCGGCTCACGGCGGTGGAAATCGAGTCCAGGGCCGGGGAGAGCAGGGCGAAAATCTCTACAGCGCGGGCGGACGGCTCCATGCTGCGCCCGGTGCGCACAAACAGCGGGTCATCGAACAGTCCACGCAGGCGCGACAACGCCGCACTGATGGCCGGCTGGCCAAGGAACAACTTCTCGGCGGCACGGGTCACACTGCGCTCATGCATCAAGGTTTCGAATACGATCAAGAGGTTAAGGTCGACACGACGCAGGTCGTTACGGTTCATCTTGTGTCCTGGAAGAGTCAGCGAGCTTGACGAGAGCGGCCACATGTAAACAATGACCGGCATGAATCTTACGGGGAAAGGCTGGTACTCTGCACCGGCTAATTGAGTTTTCCTACAAGATCTGGGGTCCATTCCTCAGTTGCGGAATCAATGGCAGGCATGTCGACTATTAACGGCGACCGGTGGTCTTACCTGGAAAGCCCAGATAGAGTTCATGGCATTAGAGGTTACTTTGACGAGGTTTGCGATGTCCCGCACGATCCGTTTTCACAAGTTTGGTCCGGCCGAGGTGCTCAAGTGCGAAGAGCATGTAGCCGCGCTGCCCGCACCGGGCGAAGTGCAGGTGCGTGTCGACGCGATTGGCATCAGCTGGTATGACATTTTGTGGCGCCAGAACCTGGCGTCTTCCCATGCACGTCTGCCGTCCGGCCTTGGCCACGAGATGGCCGGGGTGGTTGTAGCCCTCGGCGACGGCGTGGATGACTTGGCGGTGGGCGATAAAGTGGCCAGTTTTCCGGCCGAGAGCCCCAATGATTACCCGGTGTATGGCGAACAGATCGTCCTGCCCCGTTCGGCCTTGACCCGTTATCCGGACGTGTTGAGCCCGATTGAAGCCAGCGTGCACTACACGCCGCTGCTGATTGCCTATTTTGCCTATGTAGACCTGGCGCGGGTCAAGCCCGGCCAGTTTGCACTGGTGACCGACGCCAGCCACTGCGCCGGCCCCTCGTTCGTACAACTGGGCAAAGCCCTGGGTGTGCGGGTGATTGCCGCGACCAAAGACAGCGCGGAGCGTGAGTACCTGCTGTCCCTCGGGGCAGAAAAGGTGATTGTCACCGAAGAACAGGACTTGCTCATGCAGGTCAACAAGTTCACCGACAACCGCGGCGTTGACGTGGTGTTCGATGGCTTGGGCGGCCCGCAGATGTCGTTGCTCGGTGACGTGCTGGCACCGCGTGGCAGCCTGGTGCTGTATGGCCTGCAAGGCGGCAACCAGACACCGTTTCCGGCGTGCGCAGCGTTTCAGAAGAACATTCAGTTCTTTGTGCATTGCATCGGCAACTTCACCGGCAAGCCGGAGCTGGGCATCATTCAGGACCAGGTGGCCTTGCAGCGTGCGCTGCGTGATATCAACCAACTGACGGCCGACCGCGTACTGGTGCCGTTGAAAACGACGGTGTTTCCATTCAATCAGTTCGTGGAAGCGCACCGCTATATGGACGAATGCCCGTGTCGCGAACGCGTTGCGTTGCAGGTTGAAGCTGTTTGAGGTGTAGGAATATTCGCAAATGAGTCATCCGAGCCCTGGGCGCATGAGACAAATGCGCCATTTAGCAGGGCTTAACCCGCGCGTTGGATGAAACGCGCGAGCGTCTGTCGGTCCTGTAAACGATACCTTTGCCCCTGCCGCCGCCCTGATTTTCAGCGCGGCGTCTTTGTGTGCACGCTATTTACGCGGCAACGGATAATTATCTGAACTGGTTTTCGACCGGCTTCTGTATCTGTTAATCATTATTCCAGTCCTGATAATTGAGTCTTCACGTTCAACTCAAGGACTGAGTAATGATTGATACTCTGATACCCCAGCAGGCAGTGCCTGCAACTACCCACGATAATGCAGCAACTGCCTGGACCCGAGGATGCGGGTACTTTCCAGGCGAACCTCAATCGATAAACCAGCGGAGGTCAAAGTTAGAAGATTTTTATGTGTCAGATTCATCTTCTAGTTCAAGGATAAATGAGTGTAGGGGGCCGTCGGAGCATTCCTAGGATTGCCGCATTGACGGCCTGGACGCCTCACGCACGGCCTGTTGGCGCAATGGATGCTCCAACGGTGCGCCGGTGCATATTCCATGTCGGTTAATTGCAGAGTGCTAGTGTTTATTTATCGCGAACACGGTAGCGCGGGCACCCCTTCTTACAGATGCAATAGACCGGGCAGTGCGTCTCGGTAGTTGCTTGAAACTGATATTTCAACTCAGGTAGTAGAGCTATGAGCGCTATTCACGAACAAGCTATGAATTATGTTTACCAGCAAGTACTGCAACGGCTCATCGGGCACTTCAATCGTGCAGAACGCACTGCACTTCAATTGTTGATACAGCGGATTGTCGTTGCCGCTGGCGGTATGGAGCAGGTGGGCGATTACAAGGTGCTGGTGGCCCATGGCGGCGGTGAAGTGAGCAGCTACACCCTGGCGCTTTTGCGTGCCGCGCAATTGAGCATTGCCGGCCGCGCCCCCAGGACGTTCCAGCTGCGGGTGGCCACCTTGCGTCACAGCGGCATGACCCAAGGCACGCTCGACACGCTTCACCGCGGCTACAGCCAGTTGTTTTTTCACGACGACCCACGGGTTGAACTGTTGATGGTGGAAAACCACCAGGTGCTGCCTTTCAACCACCAGCGCCCGGCCTCCGCTACTGGGCGCGAGGTCAGCCAGCGCAACATGCTGATGATGGGGCATCTGTCCTCCGGTGACGTTCGCGCAACACTGTGCAACGAGACCTATCTGGCCCTGGGCGACTTCTACCAGCGCGTCACCGCCTGGGACGGTGGCGTGCATGCATTGGTCAGCGGCGATTGCGCGCGCAAGCAGGGCCAGTTGCTCGCCTGGCTGAAAAAGACCGCCCAGGCCGCGGGCGTTCAGGTTCCTGCGGGCAGGCCCGCGACGCTCAATGGGCTGTTCGCGCGCATGGATCAGTGGAGTGACGACATTTATCGCGACTTGTACGGTGAGCACTATGTGGCGAAGAGCGACACCAGCCCGGGTGGCCACCGCCACCTCGCGTACATCGGTATCGCCGACCTGCTGGATGGCATTGACCGCGGTTGCGCGCCGTTGCTCACCGAGTTCATGGCCTATAACCCGGACCCATTGGGCTTTCATCTGAGTCATCCGACCTTTGCCAACCCAATGTTGATGGCGCACCTGCGCGGCCTGCAGGCCGAGAGCCTGAGGGCGCTGGATTACGAAGCGGGCGTCGAAGGGTTCATGCTGCAGGCAGCGAATTACCTGCGTCGTCGGCAGGTGTGCGAGGCATTGATCACCCAAACGGTCAGCCGCGAAGGACGCGCCGTGTCGGCCCAGCACGCCCAGCGGTTTTTTGGCCTGGATGAGGGCCAGTTGATCTGTCTGCTGTTTTCGCCCTTTATCCACCACGGTGAGCGGCTGGAAGGTTATTTGCGCCAGTGCCACTCGGGCATGCTGGTGGCGCTGCCGGAACTGCACAAAGTGCTGCAGGGCAAGCCCGCTGCCGAGATGTTGCAGCAATGGGTAACCGACGCCAGCGGGCTGCCGCTGCCGTTGCTCCAGCATCTGTACCGCAAGCGGCCAATGCCGGGCGGCCCTGGCAGTACCGCTCGCGGTTGTCGTCAGGAACGGTCGACGCCCACTGCCGACATGGCCTTGCAGCTGTCCGGGCGATGACCCTGCGTGGCGTGCGGCAGGCGGATTTCGCCTATCAGGCGGTGTATCGCTACATGATCAACCTGATTGACGAGGTCAGCAGCGATAGCCGGGTGAAGCTGCCGTCTCTACGCCAGTTATCCCAACGCCTGAACGTGTCCATCTCCACCATCCAGTACGCTTACTCGCTGCTGGAGAAAGAGGGAAGGGTGTACTCAGTGGCCAAGTCAGGCTATTACGCCTGGCCGCTTGCCGGCAGTGCCTCGACGTGGCCAAGCGGGGATTTGCTCGAGCGCCTCTACGTGGCCGCGCGACGCCCGGGCATGGTCGTGCTCAGTGGCGATGAGCCTGCCTTGTTGGCGTCGCTGGACAGCACGCTGTTGCGCCTGGAGCGGGAGCTGGTGCGCCAGTACCCGCACCACTTGCAGCCCTGGTCACAGCCATGTGGGGTATGGGAGCTGCGCGCGGCGCTGGCGGCGCGTTACACGTCGTCGCCGACGCGCTGCTGGCACGCCGACGACGTGTATATCGGTGCCGACCTGCGCGGGGTGCTTGATATCCTCATCGAGGTGCTTGGCCTGCCCGGTTCTACGGTGATTATCGAGTCGCCCTGCGACTGGCTGATCCTGCGCCTGCTGCAGGATGCCGGCATCCGCCTGCTCGAATTGCCCTGGGCGCACGACGGTAGCCTCGACCTGGTGTCGCTTGAAGGCCTGCTGCGCGACGAGCGCGTGAGCCTGGTGCTGCTGTCATCGACGGTCAGCCAGCCTTCCGGCGTGGCGATGGCCCTGCGCGATCGCCTCAAGGTGGCGCAATTGCTCGACCAGCATGGGTGCTGGCTGTTGGAGAACGATACGTGCGGGGAATTGAGTTTCAAACCACCCCACACGGCCTTGCGCGATCTGGTGAACCCGGAGCGGCTGATGGTGTTTTCCGCCTTCGAGAAAATTCTCGGCCCAGAAGCGCCTTACGGCTACGTGCTGTCCCGGCACATGAGCAGCCAATTGCAGCGCCAGTTTCTGCTGCGCTCGTTCCGGTTGTCGTCAATTCGCCAACGCGCGATTGCCCGCCTGTATCAGAGCGGGCAGATTGATCAGCACCTGCGCACCCTGCGGCAGTTGCTGCGCGAGCAAGCCGGGGCAATGAGCCAGCTGCTCGAGCAGCATTTGGGCGATCAAGTGACTTATCGGATGCCCGCCGGCGGCGCGACCTTCTGGTTGGGTTCGACCCAGGCAGTGGATATGCGCCAGGTGTTCCAGTATTTGCTGGCCCGGCAGGTGGTGGTGGCGCCCGGCGAGTTGTTCAGTGTCGGCGGCCTGCACCATCAGCACATGCGTTTGAGCCATACCTTTCATGGGCAGCCCAACCTGGAAGTTGCGCTGGCGGCACTGGCTGATGCCCTGCGGCAGGCACAAACAGGCTAGATGCGTGAAATTTCTCTGAGTTTTGTAGGATCGATACCGTCGCGTAGTAGTCCAACTCTCAGTAAACTGTCGTTTTTTCCAAATCCTTCTTTTCGAGGTTCATGCATGACTATCAGTCCTTTTGCGGGCAAGCCGGCGCCAGCTCAGTTGCTGGTGGATATCCCGCGACTGGTCACGGCCTACTACACAGGCCAGCCTGATGCAGCGATCTCCACCCAGCGCGTGGCTTTTGGCACCTCCGGCCACCGCGGCAGCTCGTTTGAGCTGAGCTTCAACGAGTGGCACGTGCTCGCCATCAGCCAGGCCATCTGCCTGTATCGCGAAGCCCAAGGTATCAATGGTCCTTTGTTCGTCGGCCTGGATACTCATGCGCTGTCGACACCGGCCGGTGCCAGTGCGCTGGAAGTCCTGGCGGCCAATGGCGTGCACGTGATGCTGGCCGAGGGCGATGAATACACGCCGACCCCGGCAATTTCCCACGCCATCATCTGCTACAACCGCGGCCGCACCACGGGCCTGGCCGACGGCATCGTGATCACGCCGTCGCACAACCCGCCGCAAAGCGGCGGCTACAAGTACAACCCGCCCAATGGCGGCCCAGCCGATACTCACGTCACCAAGTGGATCGAAGCCAAGGCCAACGAACTGCTGGCCAACAAACTCGCCGGGGTCAAGCGCATCACCCACGCCCAGGCGCTCAAGGCCGATACCACGCACCGCCACGATTACCTCAACAGCTACGTGGCCGACCTGGTCAACGTGATCGACATGGACGCCATCCGCAGCGCCGATTTGCGCCTGGGCGTCGATCCGCTGGGCGGCGCAGGGGTGCGCTACTGGTCGGCGATTGCCGAGCACTACCGCTTGAACCTGGACGTGGTGAACACTGAAGTCGATTCCACCTTCCGTTTCATGAGCGTCGACTGGGACGGCCAGATCCGTATGGACCCGTCCTCCAGCTATGCGATGCAAGGCTTGATCGGCCTCAAGGAGCGGTTCGACGTGGCCTTCGCCTGCGACCCGGACCACGATCGCCACGGCATCGTCACGCCGTCCGGCGGCCTGCTGGCGCCGAACAATTATCTGGCCGTCTCTATCGATTACCTGTTCCAGAACCGCCCGGACTGGCGCGCCGATGCCGCCGTGGGCAAGACCGTGGTCAGCAGTGGCTTGATCGACCGCGTGGCCGCGCGTATTGGCCGTCGTCTGTACGAAGTGCCCGTTGGCTTCAAATGGTTTGCCGATGGCCTGTTTGAAGGCTCCCTGGGTTTCGGCGGCGAAGAGAGCGCCGGTGCCTCGTTCCTGCGCAAGGACGGCACGGTGTGGAGTACCGACAAGGATGGCTTGATTCCGGCCCTGCTGGCGGCGGAAATGACCTCGCGCAAAGGCCAGGACCCAAGCCAGATCTACCGTGGCCTGACCGACGCACTGGGCGAGCCTTTCGCGATCCGCGTCGACGCCAAGGCCACCCCGGCGCAGAAAGCCTTGCTGGGCAAGCTGTCGCCGGAACAGGTCACGTCCACGCAATTGGCCGGGGAAAGCATCCAACAGATCCTCAGCCATGCGCCGGGCAACAACCAGGCGATTGGCGGTTTGAAGGTGATGACCGAAAACGGCTGGTTTGCCGCGCGCCCATCGGGCACCGAGGACATCTACAAGATCTACGCCGAGAGCTTTGTGGGCGAGGATCACCTCAAGCAACTGGTGGAAGAAGCGCAGGTGCTGGTCGACGGCGCAATCAGCCAGTAATCACGCCATACCCGATGTGGGAGGGGTTGTTCCCTCCCACATCTTCAGGTTAACGAACGTCACTTCAAGCCAGATCGACCAGCACGATCTCGCTGTCCTCAATCGCCGTCACCCGCAACAGTTGCTCATCCTCAACCGCCACGCCGTCTCGAGCTTGCGCACGCAAGCCATTGACTTCAATCACGCCCGTCGCCGGCACCAGGTACGCGCGGCGCCCGCTGTCCAGCCGATACTCCGCACTTTCGCCCGCTTTCAGGTTGGCCGCCACCAGGCGTGCATCAGCGCGGATGCGCAGGCTTTCGCTGTCACCGGCCTTGCCGCTGGCCAGGGTCACAAAGCCCTCGCGATCCCCTTGAGGAAAGGGCTTGGCGCCCCACGAAGGCGGCAAGCCGGCCTCGTTTGGAATAATCCAGATCTGGAAAATCTTGGTCGGCGTGGCCTCCAGGTTGTATTCGCTGTGGGCGATCCCGGTGCCGGCACTCATCACCTGCACATCGCCGGCCTCGGTACGGCCCTTGTTGCCCAGGTTGTCGGCATGGCTGATGGCGCCTTCGCGCACGTAGGTGATGATTTCCATGTCGCGGTGCGGGTGCTGCGGGAAACCCGTGCCCGGCGCGATAATGTCGTCGTTCCATACCCGCAGGTTGCCCCAGTGCATGCGCTTGGGGTCGTGGTATTGGGCGAATGAAAAATGGTGATGGGCGTCAAGCCAGCCATGATGGGCGCCGCCCAGCGTGTTGAAAGGTCGAAGTTCGAGCATGAGGGTCTCCTGATGATGGAGGCCATGATCCGCCAGTGCATGATCGATAAAAAGCGTAAAAATTGCCGTATTCTCATCCAATTATTCGATTGGTTACAGGCGTTTCAACTTTCACTTCATCGCCTAACTGCATGACGTCAAAGCAATTGGCTGGAACTGAGCGCCGATTCCGGCGACCATGGCGCCTTCGCCAAAACCAACCTCATCGCTGGAGTCCGCGTGCCGCAACAAACGCCTGATTTGCCCCCTGAGCTTCGACCTCTGGCAGAAATGCCGCTGCTGAAACGGCTGGCCGCCCGCTTGTTTGGCCACGGCCTGACGCGTTTACGTGCGCAGCATCGGTTTTCCTGGCTGCACGGCCAGGCTGACGGGTTTCGCAGCGGGCACGAAGCCGGTGTGGAATATGGCTATCGCGAAGGCAAGGCTGACGGAATAGAAGAGGGCCGTCAGGTATTGCTGATCCGTGACTTCCGTCCCGATGAGCACAAGGCGCCAGGTGTGGATGACAGCCTGTTCGACGACTGGCGGCTGCCGCTCAGCGCCGACGTGAAGAGGCGCATGAAGGCGGATGTGGCGCGTTTACTGCCGGCCCATGCACAGCCGAGCAGCGCGCAATGGAAAATGATCTTCAGCGACACGCCTTCGACGTCGGTGATCGCCGGTGCCGGTGCTGGTAAGTCCACCTCCCTGGTGCTGCGGATCCTGTTGCTCACCCATTATCTGGGCTTTGAACTGAGCTCGATGACCGTGGTGACGTTTACCCGCGAGTCGCGCAAGGACTTCATCAACAAGCTCATGGAAATTCTCAGCCTGTGGGGCCAACCCCTTGGCAGTAAAGAAGCCCAGGCCGTGGTGCGTACCTTCCACTCACGCATCCTGCCGATGGTACGCAGCTTGCCTGGCTTTGAACGGCTGCAGGCGTTCGAGAACCTCAGCAGTGGTGTCGAGGACGCGGACAGCAACCCATTCGACCTGCGCATCGGCGATGCCCAACGCCACCAGATGAATGCCTGCTACCACCGGCTGCACGGCCGGCACGAGCGTTTCCGTGAGCTGATTGCACCCTTGGCCCGTCATGGCCTGCAGCTCAAAGAACTGGAGCGCGACCATCCGGATGTGCAAAAGCGTATCGCCGTGACCGAGTTGGCCGCCAAGCGTGATGAAGAACTTTGCGATGTCATCGAAGACCTGTGGTTTCGTGCGGGCGCCTGGCCGATCAAGGGCATTGAGCCGAGCCGTCAGACCTTTGAGATCAATGGCGCGCAGTTTCATTGTCATGGCTATATTCCGCAGCTGGACGCCTGGGTGATGCTGGGCTTCGATTCACGCGAAAACGCTCAGATCAGTCGGCCGAATTCGAAGCTTTCGGTGCGCGCCGAGTGGGCAGTAAAGCGCACTCTGTTTCAAGCTTTCTGTCGTAAGCCTATGATTTGGCTAGATAGTTACGAATCTTCAAAGCGGCTATTAAGCAGTTTGGCCGGCGATGCTACTGCAGGGCCGGGCTTCGATTACAAGGTCAAAGGCGAACTCGCCTCGGCGCCACTGCTGGACAGCTTTGTGATGGCTGCCGGGTTCATTGAGAACCTCGGCCTGGACGTGCCGACTGCCGTGGGCCAGATGAGCTTTGCCAAGGACGATCCCGACCGGTTGTTTTTTGAAGCCCTGAGCATCTTCTGGAAAGCCCTGGAAGATCACCTGCTCGATCAATCGCCGCCGATCATGACCTACAACCGGATGTTTTCACTGTTCGGCGAAAATACCCCGGAAAATCTCAAGCTGCTCAGCGATCCGTTGCTACGGCCGATGTCGCACTTGATGATCGACGAGTTTCAGGACGTGTCACCGCAGATCGTGTCGTGGATTCGCGCCAGCCTGCGGGAGATCCGCGCTCGCGGCCCGGCGATGCACGTGGGCCGCGGCGCACAGCGTTCATCCTTGCTGTGTGTGGGCGATGACTGGCAGTCGATTTATGGCTGGCGCGGCAGTTCGCCCCAATACTTCATGGCGTTCAACACCGAATTCCCGTCGCCGAGCACCACCCGCGTGATGCTGAGTGAGAACTACCGCAGCCACCAGCACATCATCGACGCCGCCGAGCATATTGTGCGCGCCGCCCCGGCAATCCCCGGCAAAAAAGCCAAGGCCAGTGGCGAGCCCAAGGCGTTGGTACCCGTGACGGTGCTTGAGCGCGACGACGCTGCGTTGGCTCGCCAGTTGCTGACGCACTACCAAAGAGGCGAATCGGTGTTAATGCTTTATCGAAAAAGTAGCGATAAGTTATTGATTCAGGAACATATTAAGTCCGTAGTTAATGCTGATTCTAGCTTGCCGTTACCGGACCGCAGGCTGAGACAGCTGACTTATCACAGCGCCAAAGGGCTACAGGCCGATGCGGTATTTCTGCTGGGTGATTGTCAGCATGTGACCAGCTCGCCCTACAAGAATCAGGTCTACCGCATGGCTGGCCTGGGCAAGGACGGTGACAGCGAGCCGTATGACGCTGCCCAAAAAGACGAAGTGCTGCGCCTGGCCTATGTCGGTATCACCCGAGCGGTAAGCCATTGCTATTGGTACGTGGAAAAACCGGAGGGCCAGGGCGTGAATGTGCCCAGGGCTTCGGAACGGGTAGATGGCAAGAAAGCGTTTTTTGACGATCACCGTGGCCAGTGAGTGCAACGTGATGTGGGAAGGCGCCAGCCGTTCCCACATGAGCTATACGTCGCCTGATAACCTGAGGTCAGGCCCGCAAGGACAGCGGCGGCACAAAACACTCCAGCTCAGCTTCGACGGCTTCGATGATGCGCTCTACATCGGCGGCATTCATCACGGTGGCACAGGGAATGCCGGCAATCGCGATCAACGTTTCGCCGCTGCTGCGATCAAACAGGCGGGCGACCATGCTGCCGGGGGCGTCCATGCTGCCCTCAAACCCCATCGGATGAAAATGCCAGCGCATCAGCTGGCAAGCGTTGGGAAATGTCACTTTATTCATGTTGCCCACCTTCTTCATTGAGCGCTTCCTTTAGCTCGCGGCAGGGGCCATGACCGTCACTGGTCAGGGCATCGAAGAAGTTCAAAATAGCACCCGTTCGCAAGCGCAAGGTGACTTTTTTAGGCCCGTTGGGCAGTTCTTTTTCAATACCTTGATGTGGGTCATCTCCTACTACAAACTAGGCAAAAGGCCATTATTCAGAAGCGCCAATTGACCATTGAAGGCTGCCCTGAAATTCGGCACTCTCCAGGGTTTACCCGCAACAGAGCCGCCCATGCCGCAGACCGCTCCGGACGATGATTGCCAACACACCCAAGCCACGGGCGATCTGGTGCTGCGTCACCACCTGTGCTGGCGCCATCGCGATCTGGATGGCGTGATGTCCTATTACCATCCGGACATCCAGTACCACGACTTCTTCCAGAACCGCGTCATCGGCTACGCCGAACTGCGTGACTACCTGCAAGCCAGCATGCCGCGTGGCGCCGATGAAGCCATTGAGCACACCGACCGCATTCGTGCCGACGGCGACACCGCGTTCATCCAGTACCGCATCACCTTGCGGGGGGGCCAGGGCCTGGTGTCGTTTCGCACCAGCGAGGCCATCACTGTGCGTGACGGGCTGATCTGGCGGGTCAACGAATACGCGTCACTGGTGCACGAACTGCCAACCCGGGCCATGCGCCCCACGGTCAGCCGCCTGGGTTTGTCGCCCCAGCAATTGGGGCACATGGCCAATGACCTGCAACACTATTTCGAACTCAAGCAGCCCTATCTGGATCCGGAACTGGACCTGCAACGGGTTGCCAAGGAATGCGGCTACAGTCGCAATCAGATTTCCTACCTGTTGAATCAGGTGCTGGGGCAGAGCTTCTACCGCTACGTCAACCAGGCCCGGCTTCAACACTTGCTGGCCGCGCTGGATAACGCCGTACCGCCGATAAAAGTCGATGACCTGGCGTTCGCCGCCGGTTTCAATTCACTGTCGGCGTTCTACAGTGCCTTTCGCCAGCACACCGGCCAGTCGCCCAAGGCCTACGTCAAACAAATTTCTCTGCGTGCACGCGCGCAAGACAGCCCGTAACACCGCGCTCTAGGATCCAGCCTATCGAAACGAGGTAGGGGAGCTTGGCATGCCGGCATGGCGCAATATCAGTTTATGGATGGACCAGCTGGACGACCCGCTGCGGGCGCGGCCGGCCTTGGAGCATGACCTGGACGTCAACGTGGCCATCATCGGTGCCGGCTACACAGGCCTGTGGACGGCCTATTACCTGAAACGCCAGGCACCCGAGCTAAAAATTGCAATTATTGAAGCCCAAACCGCAGGTTTTGGCGCCTCTGGCCGCAACGGCGGCTGGCTGATGGGCAATTTGCTCGGCGAAGATCGCCTGCTCGCCGGGCTTGACCCGCAACAACGCCGCGCCTCCTTTGACCTGCTGCAGGGCATCCCCGATGAAGTGGCACGGGTGCTGGCCCGTGAGGGCATCGACTGCGACTACCGCAAGGGCGGCGCGCTGTACTGCGCCGCGCGCTACCCCGAGCAGGAAGGCAGCCTGCGCCGCTACCTCGAAAAACTCTACGCCCAAGGCCTGACAGCAGACGATTACCGCTGGCTGAGCCCGCAACAGCTGGCCGAACAGATCCGTATCGCCAAACCCTATGGCGGCATCTACGCGCCGCATGTGGCGACGATCAACCCGGCCAAACTGGTGCGTGGCCTGGCGCGCGTCGTGGAGAGCATGGGCGTCACCCTCTACGAAAACAGCCCGGTCACCCATTGGCAGTCCGGCAGCCTGCGCACCGCCAAGGCGGGAGTGCGGGCCGCTTGGGTGGTGCCGGCGGTGGAGGGCTATGCCACCACGCTGCCGCCGCTGGGTCGCTATCAGTTGCCGGTACAGAGCCTGATTGTCGCCACCGAGCCGCTGCCCGCCAGCACCTGGGATGAAATCGGCTTGAGCCACGGCCAGGCATTCGGCGAAAGCAGCCGCCAGGTCACTTACGGCCAGCGTTCGGCCGACAACCGCTTGGTGTTCGGCGCGCGGGGCGGCTATCAGTTCGCCGGTAAATTGCGCCACAACTTCGACCTGACCGACAGCGAAGTAGAACTGCGTCGCTACCTGTTTGGCGAACTTTTCCCACAGCTGAAGAAGGTTCGGATTACCCACTCGTGGGGCGGCAACCTCGGCATGTCACGTAACTTCCGACCGCACATGCTGTGTGACCACAAGACCGGCATCGCGCTGTCCGGTGGTTACGGCGGGGAGGGCGTAGGCGCCAGCAACCTGGGTGGCCGCACCCTGGCTGACTTGATCCTGGGCCTCGATACGCCGCTGACCACCCAGCCCTGGGTGATTCGCGAACGTGGCCTGGACGCGCTCAAGGCCTGGGAGCCCGAGCCGTGCCGCTGGCTGGGCTACAACGCGATCATTCGCAGTTTCGTCCATGAAGACCAGGTATTGGCCAACCCCAATACCGCGCCTTGGCGCCGCAAGTTGGCGACCGGCGTGGCCGGGTTCATGGAAGGCTTCATGCACTAAGACGTTTCACTCACACGGGAAAACCCATGAGCATCACTCACTTCAAAGACACGCTGAATGCCCACTTGCCGGACTCGTCACCGGTGGCCGTGCCCTTGGGCGAGCCCGTCGCCGTGGCCTCGACCTTAAGTGTGGAGCGCAACGACGGCGTCGAAACCGGCATCTGGGCGTGCACGCCAGGGCGCTGGCGTCGGCAGATCAAATCCCAGGAGTTTTGCCACTTTATCCAGGGCCGCTGCACCTTCACGCCCGATAACGGTGAAGTCGTCCACATACAAGCCGGTGATGCACTGATGTTGCCGGCCAACAGCACCGGAGTCTGGGATATCCAGGAAACCGTGCGCAAGACCTATGTATTGATTCTGTAACGCTTTGATCCTTGATCGCCTGCCATAAAAACAGCCCTAAAACCGCCAGGAAATCGAACCATGAAAGCCATTGCCCTGTTGCCCTTGATGTTGGTGGCCACTATCAGCCAGGCCGCCGAGACGGTGAAGATCTACAACTGGTCGGACTACATCGCGCCGGACACCACCAAGCACTTCCAGCAAGAAACCGGCTTCGGTTTCACTTACGA
This sequence comes from Pseudomonas sp. HT11, assembly GCF_044875395.1. Lineage (NCBI taxonomy): Bacteria > Pseudomonadati > Pseudomonadota > Gammaproteobacteria > Pseudomonadales > Pseudomonadaceae > Pseudomonas > Pseudomonas sp. HT11. The sequence goes on from NZ_CP173217.1 coordinate 2,996,421, forward strand.
CGTGTACGACAGCAACGAAACTCTCGACGGCAAGTTGATGACCGGCAAATCCGGGTATGACGTGGTGTTTCCGTCCAACCACTTCATGGCCCGGCAAATCCAGGGCGGCGCCCTCAAAAAGCTCGACAAGAGCCAGTTGCCGAACTGGAAAAACCTCAACCCGGTGCTGCTCAAGGCCCTGGAAAACAACGATCCGGGCAACCAGCACGGCTTCCCGTACCTGTGGGGCAGCACGGGCATCGGCTACAACATCGACAAGGTCAAGGCCGTGCTGGGCGACAACGCCCCGGTGGATTCCTGGGACCTGATCTTCAAGCCGGAGAATATGGCCAAGCTGCAAAAATGCGGCGTGGCGATCCTCGACAACGGCCCGGAACTGCTGCCGGCGGCGCTTAACTACCTGGGCCTGCCACACCACAGCAAAAAGCCCGAGGACTACAAGAAAGCTGAAGACCTGCTGATGAAAGTGCGGCCGTACGTGGCGTATTTCCACTCATCGAAGTACACCGCTGACCTGGCCAATGGCGACATCTGCGTGGCCGTCGGCTTCTCCGGCGACATCCTGCAGGCCGAAAGCCGTGCCAAGGAAGCCAAGAACGGCGTGAACATCGGCTACAACATTCCCAAGGAAGGCGCCGCCATCTGGTTCGACATGGTCGCCATGCCGGCCGACGCGCCTGACGAAAAGGCCGGCTATGCGTTCATGAACTACCTGCTGCGCCCGGAAGTGATGGCCAGCATCACCAACTACGTGCACTACGCCAACGGCAACGCCGCCGCCGACAGCCTGGTGGACCCGGCAATCAAAGCCGACACCAAGGTGTACCCGAGCCCGGAAATGATGGGCAAGCTGTTTGCACTCGAAGCCATGCCGCTGAACATCGACCGGGTTCGTACGCGGGTGTGGAACACCATTCGTACCGGGCGATAGGCTTAGCTGCTGTGGCGAGGGGTTGTTGTGAGAAGCGGGCTCCCTGTCGAGCGGTCCCGTTGTGGCGAGCGGGCTTACTGTGGCGAGCGGGCTTGCCCCGCGTTGGGCTGCGAAGCGGCCCCAAAACCTGCCGCTGAGGACTGCCTGATACCCTGCATTCATTCCAACTGGGGCCGCTTCGCGCCCCAACGCGGGGCAAGCCCGCTCGCCACAGCAAGCCCGCTCGCCACAGCAAGCCCGCTCGCCACAACAAGCCTGCCCACCACAGTAACCCCGCTCACCACAGTAACCCTGCCAGCCACAACAACCCGGCTCATCACAACCGCGCATGCAGTCAGGGGTGTTCCAAATCGTGCCCCAGCGACTGGATAAACAGCGAAAACAGCTCCGGCTGTGACGAGATATCCAGCTTCGCGTACAGGTGTCGCCGGTGCACCTTCACGGTGTCCGGCGAGATCTTCAGGCGTTCGGCCATGGCCTTGGACGAGAACCCGCGCAGCACCAGGCGCGCCACTTCCAGCTCCCGCTCCGAGAGCACACCACTGCCGAAATGGCTCAGCGCATCCCGGATCTGGCTGTCCATCGCCGGCGCGCGTTGGGTACTTTGCTGCCAATGCTGGTGCATCAACGGCAACACCCAGGCTGCCAGCATCGTCATCAACCCGGTTTCCTCAACGCTGAACCGCCGCTGCATGCCCAGCGATAACGACAAGGTCCCCGTACCCGGCATTTGCAGGATGAACTGCACCTCGTCCTCGAGCACGTTGTCGTGGAAGTAGTTGAGGAAGTATTCACTCTGGCGGAAATGATCCGGCGCGACTTCCTCCAGACGATACACACCACTGGCATAACCCTCGCGGCAGGCCTGGTAAAACGGGTCGAGCAAGTACAGGCCATTGAGGTACACCAGCATCGACGCCGGTTTACTGCTGGGCTGGGCGTCGTATTCTTCCAGGGCCTGGGGCGGGCCGTCGGCAGGATAGAAAATCGCCAGCGCGTTATCGAACGGCAGGCATTGGTGCAGCAACAGCACCAGCTGCTTCCAGAACCGCTCGGTGCCGATATGCGCGACGGTGCGGCCCAGGCCTGCGTGCATGCCGACCTCTCTGAACAGGCTCATCTCACAGGCTCCCACCCTCAAAATATCGGCCAAGGGTTCGGCTTTTAGCGCGTACCGTCAAGGGGAGTACGCCAATAGGGGAATTGGCCTGCCTACACGCAGCGTTTACTTTCTCGACCATCCAGTGGGAAACATATCCCGCAAACGCCAGACCTTTCGTTTCTGCCTCACATCAAAAACAACGACAGAGGATAACGATATGAGTGCTTCCCCCGCGCCAGACGGCGTGCTCAAACCCACGCTGAGCGTGTTCGATGTGGTCGCCATCACCGTTTCTGCGGTGACGCCGGCCAGTTCCGTGTTTGTGATTGCCCCGTTTGCCATCCAGCAAGCGGGCAGTGGTGTGTTCCTGGCGTTTGTGATGGCCGGCTTGCTCGCCTTGATGTTCGCCTTCTGCTACGCGGAGCTGGGCCGCGCGCACAACAGTGCCGGTGGCGAATACGTCTACGCCAAGCGGGTGTTTGGCGGCATGGCCGGCTACGCGACCTTCCTGACCGTGCTGGTGATGCTGCTGTTTATCCCACCGGTGTTGGCCACTGGCGCGGCGACCTACCTGAACAATGCCCTGGGCACGCAGTTCGATTCGCAAACCGTCGCCCTGGTCATCGTGGTGTGCAGCTACGCGCTGGGCATCCTCAATATCAAGCTCAACGCCTGGATCACCGGCACCTGCCTGCTGCTGGAAATCGCCGCGTTGCTGGTGATTGTGTGCATCGGCTTCGGCAACCCGGTGCAGCCGGCCAGCGTGTTGTTCCAGCCGCAAATCGTCGAAAACGGCGCGCTGCACCTGGCGCCGTGGGGCTTGGTGATCGGCGCGGTCGGTATCGGCTTGTTTTCGTACAACGGTTACGGCCCCGCCGTGTTGTTGGCTGAAGACATGAAGTGTGGCGGCAAAGGCGTGCACAAGGCGGTGCTGTGGTCACTGGGGCTGGTGGTGGTGATCATCATCGGCTTGCTCGCGCTGTCGGTCATTTTTTATTGCATCAGTGGCCGGTTGAGTCCGGCGTATCAAAAATTGTAAGGAGTGGGTATGCGTGCACGTCAATTGGGCATTACGTTGGGGCTGGGCATGCCCGGCGAATTGAATGCCATCACCGATGTGCCGGGCGTTCGGGTCGGCCACAGTACGCTCAAGGCGTGTATCGACGGCAAACAAGTGCGTACCGGTGTCACCGTGATCCAGCCGCGCGAAGGCGAGGCGCGGCACCAGCCGTGCTTCGCCGGGTATCACGTACTCAACGGCAATGGCGATGCCACCGGCCTTGAATGGATCAGCGAAGCGGGATTGCTGACCACGCCCGTGGCCATCACCAACACTCACAGCATCGGCGTGGTGCGTGACACCTTGATCGCCCTGGAGCGTGAGCGCCTGGCGGACCCGGCGGTGTATTGGTGCATGCCGGTGGTGATGGAAACCTACGACGGGCTGCTCAATGACATCTGGGGCCAGCACGTCAAGCCCGAGCATGTGCGCGAGGCGCTGGATAGCGCCCAAGGCGGCGCGGTGCAGGAAGGCGCAGTGGGCGGCGGCACCGGGATGATCTGCCATGAGTTCAAGGGCGGCATCGGCACCGCGTCACGGCGCTTGCCGGCTGAGGAGGGCGGCTGGACCGTCGGCGTGCTGGTGCAGGCCAACCACGGCAAGCGTCAGGAACTGCGGGTCGACGGTTACCCGGTGGGCCGCCACTTGATGGGCATTGCTTCGCCGTTTGCCGCGCGTGGCACGCCGGGCATGGGCTCGATTGTGGTGATCATCGCCACCGACGCGCCCTTGCTGCCGCACCAATGCCAGCGCCTGGCGCAACGCGCCTCGATTGGTATTGCGCGCACCGGCGGTGGCACCGAGGATTCCAGTGGCGACCTGTTCCTGGCATTCGCCACCGGCAACCACGAGCTGCCACCGGCCGATTACGGGCGCAAGAACCTGCCACTGAGCAGCGCTTTGCAGATGCTCAACAACGACCATATTTCGCCGTTGTTCAGCGCAGCGGCGGAGGCGGTGGAGGAGGCGATCATCAACGCCATGCTGGCCGGCGAGGACATGACCACCGAGGACGGCGTCAGGGTGCCCGGCCTGGCGGATGAGACCTTATTGACCGCACTAAACAAGTGCGGTTGGAGCGTGTCCCCGTAATAGGGGACAACTCTAATTAATTATCTAAGTAGTGGCTCTTTAATGTCGCCAATGACACCGTGACAATATATTGGATCCATTATTCAAGTGCGCCGCTCAAGTTGAGCGGCTTTACTGCTATTTAATATTTAAATACCACTCGGGCCGGCGCTTTTGCGCAAACGCAGTTGTCCCCAATAAACACTGCCTGCGACTTCCTTAACTTGAATCCACGTCACATTTTCGCTGCGGAAATATTTGTAGACGAAAGATTTCAAGTTGTGTCAGTTTCGATACGCCTTCAAAAGAGGCGAGTGATAGGACGATCTCGCCCGCGGGGTTCCTATCGACCAAAGACTGATGCACTTGCAAACAAGGAAGTACGTTTATGTCAAAAGTAAAAGACAAAGCTATTGTTTCTGCCGCGCAAGCCAGCACTGCTTACTCGCAAATCGATAGCTTCAGCCATCTGTATGACCGTGGCGGCAACCTCACGGTGAATGGCAAACCGTCCTTTTCCGTGGACCAGGCAGCGGACCACCTGCTGCGCGATGGCGCCTCGTACAAGGATGTGAATCACAACGGCAAGATCGATCTGACCTACACCTTCCTCACCTCGGCTTCCTCGGCCACCCTGAACAAACATGGGATCTCCGGGTTCAGCCAGTTCAACGCCCAGCAGAAAGCACAGGCCGTACTGGCCATGCAATCCTGGTCGGATGTCGCCAACGTGAGCTTTACCGAAAGCGCCTCGGGCGGTGACACGCACATGACCTTCGGCAACTACAGCGGTGGCCAGGATGGCGCGGCTGCCTTCGCTTACCTGCCCGGCACCGGCGCAGGCTACGACGGCACCTCGTGGTACCTGACCAACAGCAGCTACACGCCGAATAAGACCCCGGACGTGAACAACTACGGCCGGCAGACCCTGACCCACGAAATCGGCCATACCCTGGGCCTGGCTCACCCTGGCGACTACAACGCCGGGACCGGCAACCCTTCGTACAAAGACGCGGACTATGGACAGGACACGCGTGGCTACAGCGTCATGAGTTACTGGAGCGAAAGCAACACCAACCAGAACTTCACCAAAGGCGGCGTCGAAGCTTACGCTTCAGGCCCGCTGATCGACGACATCGCCGCGATCCAGAAGCTCTACGGTGCCAACTACAGCACCCGCGCCGGCGACACCACCTACGGTTTCAACTCCAACACCGGGCGTGATTTCTACAGCGCTACTTCCAATGCCGACAAGCTGGTGTTCTCGGTATGGGACGGTGGTGGCAACGACACCCTGGACTTCTCCGGTTTTACCCAGAACCAGAAGATCAACCTCAATGAGGCCTCGTTCTCCGACGTTGGCGGCCTGGTGGGCAACGTGTCCATCGCCAAGGGCGTCACGGTCGAGAACGCCTTCGGCGGTTCGGGCAACGACCTGATCATTGGTAACAACGCAGCCAACCTCATCAAGGGCGGTGCAGGCAACGACATCATCTACGGCGGTGGCGGTGCGGACCAACTGTGGGGCGGCGCCGGCAACGATACCTTCGTGTACGGTGCCAGTTCCGATTCCAAGCCGGGTGCTGCTGACAAGATCTTCGACTTCACCTCGGGTTCGGACAAGATCGACCTGTCCGGTATCACCAAAGGTGCGGGCTTGAGCTTCGTCAACGCATTTACCGGGCATGCCGGCGATGCTGTACTCAGCTATGCCTCGGGTACCAACCTGGGCACCTTGGCCGTGGACTTCTCCGGGCACGGCGTGGCGGATTTCCTTGTCACCACCGTTGGCCAGGCTGCGGTCAGCGACATCGTAGCGTGATGTAAAGCGCGCGGCGCTCCGGCGCCGCGCTCTATGATGGAGCAGAACATGCCGCGTTTTTCTCATTTGATCGCCTGTGCTTCACAGGTGTTGTTCGTGTCGGCAGGAGCCCACGCAATGGCTAGCAGTCTTGTTTTACCCACCACCGCCCAGTTGGCCGGCCACTGGCAGTTGCACCAGCAGGATCAAGTGTGCGCGTTGGACCTGTTGGACCAGCCTAACGCGCTGGCCGGCGATGTGGCGTGCGCCGCGCAATGGCTGGGCGATAAGCCGCTGACCTGGTTGCCGACCCCGGACGGCATCTGGCTGATGAACGCCCAGGGCACGGGCATTATCCATTTGAACCGTGAAAAAGACGGCGAATATAAAGGGCAGACGCCTTCAATTCCCGAAGTTGTCCTGCAACGAACACCTTAATTAACAGTTATAAGCATATAACCCGATTTTAATAGTTGGCCGCCCTACTGTGGGGCCTGGGCAACTAGTGCGCGTAATTCGCTTCAGGGAAGATCAGAAGATATGGCGAAGTCCCATGCGGTTGCGCCCTTATTCAGGGCGTTGGGTGAATACAAGAGTATTTTGATCAGCATCGGCTGTTTTACCGCATTGATTAACCTGTTGATGCTGGTGCCGTCGATTTACATGCTGCAAGTGTACGACCGTGTGTTGTCCTCCCAGAATGAAACCACCCTGGTGATGTTGACGTTGATGGTCGTCGGCTTCTTTGCGTTTATCGGCACGCTGGAAGTCGTTCGCAGTTTTATCGTGATCCGGATCGGCAGCCAGTTGGAGCGGCGCTTCAACTTGCGCGTCTACAAAGCCGCCTTTGAACGCAACCTGCAGCGCGGTCAGGGGCACGCCGGGCAATCCCTTGGCGACCTGACCGTGATCCGCCAATTCATCACGGGACCTGCGCTGTTCGCGTTCTTTGATGCGCCGTGGTTTCCCATCTACCTGTTCGTGATTTTCCTCTTCAACGTGTGGCTTGGCGTGCTGGCAACGGCGGGCGCGGTACTGCTGATCGCGCTGGCGTGCCTGAATGAATACCTGACCAAAAAACCGCTGGGCGAGGCGGGCGCGTTTTCCCAGCAATCGACCCAGTTGGCTACCAGCCACTTGCACAACGCCGAGACGATCCAGGCCATGGGCATGCTCGGCGCGTTGCGCAAGCGCTGGTTCGCGGTGCATTCGCAATTTCTTGGCTATCAGAACAAGGCCAGCGACACCGGCTCGGTGATCACCTCGCTGAGCAAGTCCTTTCGTCTGTGCCTGCAATCACTGGTGCTGGGCTTGGGCGCCTTTCTGGTGATCAAGGGCGACATGACGGCCGGGATGATGATCGCCGGTTCCATCCTCATGGGCCGCGTGCTCAGCCCCATCGACCAACTGATTGCGGTGTGGAAGCAGTGGAGTTCGGCCAAGTTGGCTTACCAGCGGCTTGACGAATTGCTGCGCGAATTTCCGCCGGAAGTCGAACACATGGCGCTGCCGGCGCCCAACGGCCAGGTCAGTTTCGAGCAAGTCAGCGCGGGCCCGCCCGGGCGGCGCGTGCCGACCCTGCATCAGGTCAGTTTCAACCTCGGTGCGGGCGAAGTGCTTGGCGTGCTCGGCGCGTCGGGTTCGGGCAAATCCACCCTGGCCCGCGTGCTGGTGGGTGTGTGGCCAACCCTGGCCGGCACAGTGCGCCTGGACGGCGCCGATATCCATCGTTGGGACCGCGACGACCTCGGCCCCCATATCGGTTACTTGCCCCAGGACATCGAACTGTTCAGCGGCAGCATCGCCGACAACATTGCACGGTTTCGCGACGCCGACCCGGAACGGGTGGTGCAGGCCGCGCAACAAGCCGGTGTGCATGAGCTGATCCTGCGTCTACCACAGGGTTACGACACGGTGCTGGGCGACAACGGCGGTGGTCTGTCCGGTGGCCAGAAGCAACGCGTGGCCCTGGCCCGCGCGCTCTACGGCGGGCCGCGCTTGATCGTACTGGATGAACCCAACTCCAACCTCGACACCGTCGGCGAAGCCGCGCTGGCCAGTGCCATCGTGCAGATGAAAGCCCAGGGCAGCAGCGTGGTGCTGGTGACGCACCGGTCCTCGGCGTTGGCCCAGGCCGATAAGTTGCTGGTGCTCAACGAAGGCCGTTTGCAGGCCTTCGGCCCCAGCCAGGACGTGCTGCGCGCCTTGTCGGGCCAGCAGCAGGAAGCACCACGAGAAAAGGCCGGCGTGAGCCTCAGCCGTCAGTACCAAGCCGGAAGGAATCCAGGCGCATGAGCAGCCTTACATTTGAGCAACGAGATGCCGGTTTTTTCGTAAAAATGGGTTGGCTGCTGACCATCGTCGGCGCCGGCGGCTTCTTTCTCTGGGCTAGCCTGGCGCCTCTGGACCAAGGCATCCCGGTGCAAGGCACGGTGGTGGTGTCGGGCAAGCGCAAAGCCGTGCAAACCTTCAGCCCCGGCGTGGTCAGCCGGATTCTGGTGAAGGAGGGCGAGGTGGTCAAACAAGGCCAGCCGCTGTTTCGCCTCGACCAGACCCAGAACCAGGCCGACGTGCAATCGCTGCAAGCCCAGTACCGCATGGCCTGGGCCAGCGTGGCGCGCTGGCAGAGCGAGCGCGATAACCGCTCCAGCATCACCTTTCCGGCCGAGCTGAGCGCCAACCCCGATCCGGCGCTGGCCCTGGTGCTGGAAGGCCAACGCCAACTGTTCAGCAGCCGCCGCGAGGCATTTTCCCGCGAGCAAGCCGGGATTCGCGCGAATATCGACGGTGCCACCTCGCAACTCAACGGCATGCGCCGTGCCCGCAGCGACTTGTCCGCCCAGGCCCAATCCCTGCGCGACCAACTGGCCAACCTGCAACCCTTGGCCGACAACGGCTATATCCCGCGCAATCGCTTGCTCGATTACCAGCGCCAACTGTCCCAGGTGCAACAGGACCTGGCGCAGAACGCCGGCGAAAGCGGCCGCGTGGAGCAGGGCATTCTTGAATCACGGCTCAAGTTGCAGCAGCACAGCGAGGAATATCAAAAGGAAGTGCGCAGCCAACTGGCCGACGCCCAACTGCGCAGCCTGACCCTGGAGCAGCAACTCACCTCGGCCGGCTTCGACCTGCAGCACAGTGAAATCAACGCACCGGCCGATGGCATTGCGGTCAACCTCAGCGTGCACACTGAAGGCGCCGTGGTGCGTGCCGGTGAAACTCTGCTGGAAATCGTGCCCCAGGGCACACGTCTGGAAGTCGAAGGGCGTTTGCCGGTGAACCTGGTGGACAAGGTCGGCACGCACTTGCCGGTGGATATCCTGTTCACCGCCTTCAACCAGAGCCGCACCCCGCGCGTGCCGGGCGAAGTCAGCCTGATTTCCGCCGACCAGATGCTTGATGAAAAAACCGGCCAGCCGTACTACGTGCTGCGCACCACGGTGAGCGAGGCCGCACTGGAAAAACTCCATGGCCTGGTGATCAAGCCGGGCATGCCTGCCGAGATGTTCGTGCGCACCGGCGAGCGCTCGTTGCTCAATTACCTGTTCAAGCCGCTGCTGGATCGCGCCGGCTCCGCGTTGACCGAGGAATGAGCATGAAACCTGTGTTCATTTCACTGCTGTTGATGTGCGGCTCTGCCCAGGCTGCCATGGGCCCGTTTGATGTGTATGAGCAAGCCTTGCGTAACGATCCGGTGTTTCTCGGCGCGATCAAGGAGCGCGACGCCGGCCTGGAAAACCGCACCATCGGCCGCGCCGGGCTGCTGCCCAAGCTGTCGTACAACTACAACAAGGGCCGCAACAACTCTGAGGCGCACCTGCCGGACGGGCGCGGCGGCAACTACCGCGACGACCGCAACTACAACAGTTATGGCTCGACCTTCAGCCTGCAACAGCCGTTGTTCGACTACGAAGCCTATGCCAACTACCGCAAGGGCGTGGCCCAGTCGTTGTTCGCCGATGAAAGCTTTCGCGACAAGAGCCAGGCGCTGCTGGTGCGGGTGCTGAGCTATTACACCCAGGCCTTGTTTGCCCAGGACCAGATCGACATCGCCCGCGCCAAAAAGAAGGCCTTCGAGCAGCAGTTCCAGCAAAACCAGCACCTGTTCCAGCAGGGCGAAGGCACGCGTACCGACATCCTCGAAGCCGAATCGCGTTATGAACTGGCGACTGCCGAAGAGATCCAGGCGCTGGATGAGCAGGACGCGTCGCTGAGGGAGTTGGGCGCGTTGATCGGTGTGCAGAGCGTCAACATCCAGGATTTGGCGCCGCTGAACCAAAGTTTTGCCGCCTTCACCCTGACGCCGGCCAACTACGACACCTGGCATGAACTGGCGATCACCAATAACCCGACCCTCGCTTCCCAGCGCCAGGCCGTGGAAGTGGCGCGCTATGAAGTGGAGCGCAACCGCGCCGGGCACCTGCCCAAGATCACCGCGTATGCCAGCTCGCGCAAACAGGAGTCCGACAGCGGCAACACTTACAACCAGCGCTACGACACCAACACCATCGGCATCGAAGTCAGCGTGCCGCTGTACGCCGGTGGCGGTATTTCGGCCGCCACCCGCCAAGCCAGTCGCGGCATGGAGCAGGCCGAGTACGAGCTGGAAGGCAAGACGCGCGAAACCCTGATTGAGCTGCGCCGCCAGTTCAGCGCGTGCCTGTCCGGGGTGAGCAAATTGCGCGCGTATCAAAAAGCCCTGACCTCGGCCGAGGCGCTGGTGGTGTCGACCAAGCAGAGCATCCTCGGCGGCGAGCGGGTCAACCTCGACGCGTTGAACGCCGAGCAGCAGCTGTACAGCACCCGTCGCGACCTGGCCCAGGCGCGGTACGACTATTTGATGGCCTGGACCAAATTGCACTACTACGCGGGCAACTTGCGCGACACCGACCTGGCGAAAGTCGATGAGGCATTCGGCCCGGTGAAATGAGCAGTTATAAAAACAATAAGGATGGTTTAGATGATCACCGATTCATCACGCTTCAAGCCCTTTACCGCAGGTTCCTTGCTGCTGTTGTCCGTTGCGGCACAGGCGCAATACACCGAGACCGGTTTACCGGGTAACCCCGCCAGCTGGCGTTCGGCCGAGTTCCAGAGTGACTGGGGCCTGGACCGCATGAAGGCGAATGAGGCCTACGCCGCCGGGATCAGCGGCAGCGGGGTAAAAATCGGCGCGCTGGACTCCGGGTTCGATACCGATCACCCGGAAGCCTCCAAAGACCGCTTCCACCCGGTCACGGCCACCGGCACTTACGTCAATGGCAGCGCGTTCAGCACCACCGGCGCGCTCAACCCCAACAACGACTCCCACGGCACCCACGTCACCGGCACCATGGGCGCGGCGCGTGATGGCGTGGGCATGCATGGCGTGGCGTACAACGCGCAAGTCTATGTGGGCAATACCAACGCCAACGACAGCTTCCTGTTTGGCCCCACCCCGGACCCCAAATACTTCAAGGCGGTGTACACCGCGCTGGTGGATTCCGGCGTGCGCGCCATCAATAACAGCTGGGGCAGCCAGCCGCCGGACGTCAGCTACCAGACCCTCGACGGTCTGCATGCCGCCTACGCCCAGCATTACAACCAGGGCACCTGGCTGGATGCGGCAGCGGATGTGGCCAAGGCCGGCGTGATCAATGTGTTCAGCGCCGGCAACAGTGGTTACGCGAATGCCAGCGTGCGTTCGGCGCTGCCGTACTTCCAGCCGGAACTGGAAGGCCACTGGCTGGCCGTGTCGGGCCTGGACAAGGCGAATAACCAGAAATACAACAAGTGCGGCATCGCCAAATACTGGTGTATTTCCACCCCGGGCGCGCTGATCAACAGCACCGTTCCCGGCGGCGGTTATGGGGTGAAGTCCGGCACGTCGATGTCGGCGCCGCACGCCACCGGCGCCTTGGCGCTGGTGATGGAACGCTACCCGTACTTGAACAACGAGCAGGCGTTGCAGGTGTTGTTGACCACCGCCACGCAACTCGACGGCTCAATCACCCAGGCACCCAATACCACCGTGGGCTGGGGCGTGCCGGACCTGGGCCGGGCGATGCACGGGCCGGGGCAATTGCTCGGCTCGATGAACGTCAACCTGGCGGCCGGGCAGGGCGATGTGTGGAGCAACGGCATCACCGACCAGGCGTTGCTCCAGCGCCAGGCCGAAGACCGCGCCGAGCACGCAGCCTGGCAGCAAACCCTGATCGACAAGGGCTGGCAAAACGGCGTGGGCGCAACTGCCAGCCAGCAGGACCAGACCGACTACGCGGTCGGCACCGCCCGTGATCAAGCCGCCGCGAACCGCGTGTATGAAGGCAGCCTGATCAAATCCGGCGCCGGCAGTTTGCTGCTCAGCGGCGACAGCACCTACCGCGGCGCGACCAGCGTCAATGGCGGCCTGTTGGCGGTCAACGGCTCGCTGACCTCGGCCGTGACCGTGAACGACAGCGGCACCCTCGGCGGCTCCGGGCGCATCGGCGCCTTGTCGGTAAACAGCGGCGGTACCGTGGCACCGGGCAATTCGGTCGGCACCTTGCAGGTGGCGGGCGATGTGAACCTGGGGGCGGGTTCCACCTATGCCGTGGAACTGACCCCGACCACCAGCGACCGCATTGTCGCCGGTGGCAAAGCCGTACTGGGCGGCGGCACCGTCACCCTGGCGCTGGAAAACAGCCCGACATTGCTGAGCCAGAGCCAGGTGCAAAGCCTGATCGGCCGCCAATACACCATCCTGCAGGCAGCGGGCGGCATCCAGGGGCAGTTTGGTCAAGTGCTGCCCAACTACCTGTTCCTTGGCGGCACCCTCGACTATGCGGCCAACAGCGTGCAACTGGACGTGGGGCGCAACGGAGCGACCTTTGCCAGCGTCGCCGTCAACCGTAACCAGCGCGCTGTCGCCGCCGCTGCCGAGCAACTGGGCGCGGGCAACCCGGTGTATGAAAGCCTGCTGCAGTCCGATTCGGTTGCAACCGCTCGGCAAGGCTTGCAGCAACTGTCCGGCGAGGTTTACCCGGCGATTGGCGCGATGCTGATCAACGACAGCCTGCAACTGCGTGATGCTGTGGGTGAGCGGCTGCGCCATGTACCGGTGAACGGCGAAAGTAACCTGTGGCTCAAAGCGCTCGGGGCTTGGGGCAAGGCTGACAGCCGCAGCGAAACCGCAGGCTCGACCACCTCGATCGGTGGCTTGCTGGCCGGTGTGGACGGTGCGTTGGACGAGCAGACCCGTGTGGGTGTGGTGGCAGGCTACAGCGACAGCTCCTTGAACCTGGGCAGTGGCACACACTCATCGGCGTCCATCGACAGTTACCACTTCGGCGCGTATGCCGGGCGTGAACTGGGTGACTGGCGCGTGAGCGTCGGCGGCGCCTACAGCTGGCATCGCGGTGATGTGAAGCGCGACCTGCAATACGGCGACGTCAGCGGCAAGCAAAAGACCAAGCTGGATGCGCGCACGGCGCAGTTGTTCACCGAGGCGGCGTACCGCATTCACCTGCAACCGCTGGCGCTGGAGCCGTTCGCCAACCTGGCGTACGTGCACCTGGACAGTGACTCATTCCACGAAAAAGGCGACGCCGCGGCCCTGGAGCGTGGCAGTGATCGGCGGGATGCGGTGCTCAGCACCCTGGGCCTGCGCGCGTTTAAAACCTTGCCGTTGAATGACCATCAGCAGCTGGAACTGTCCGGTTCGCTGGGCTGGCAGCACAGCCTCACGGCGGTGGAATCCGAAGAACATTTGGCGTTTGTTGCCGGCGGGCCGTCATTTGCCGTGCGCAGTTCGCCGTTGCTACGTGACGCGGCGCTGGTGGGCGTGCAGGCCAGCCTGGCGTTGAGCCCGACCACACGGGTCAACCTGGATTACAACGGCCAGTTGGGTGGCCGCGAGAAAACCCAGGGCGTGGGGCTGAGCCTCAACTGGCAGTTCTAGAGAACACCGCAGGTCAAAAACGGTGGGAGCTGGCACGCCAGCGCCCACATCAGATAGGCGGCGCTGAAGAAAAAGTGATTCACATACCGGCAATAAGAAAACTAAGGAAGGTCACCGTGAACAAACGCAAGTCAGGGTTAATCACCGCCACTCACACCGACCCGGGCTACCCGCTCAAGGCCTTGAGCTGCGTGCCATACGGCGCGTTGCTGTGCTGCCTGGCAGGCCTGGGAACCGCCCAGGCCGCACCCTATGTGGAAGCGGGCAAGCTGGGCGACGCGGCCAGTTGGCGCAGCAATGAATTCAAGGCCGACTGGGGCCTGGGCGCGGTGCATGCAGATGCTGCCTACGCCGCGGGCTACACCGGCAAGGGCGTCAAGCTGGGGATCTTCGACCAGCCGGTGTACGCGCAGCACCCGGAATTCGACAGCCCCGGCAAGGTGGTGACCATTGTCACCGAGGGCATTCGCCAATACACCGACCCCTACATTCCGGTGAAGGCGGGCGATGCGTTCCGTTATGACGGCACGCCGTCCAAGGACTCCAACGGCAAGCTGGGTAACCACGGCACCCACGTCGGCGGCATTGCCGCGGGTAACCGCGATGGTGGGCCGATGCATGGCGTGGCGTTCAATGCGCAAATCCTCAGCGCCGAAAACGGCGACCCGGGCCCGGAAGACGGGATCATCCTCGGCAACGATGGCGCGGTGTACAAGGCCGGTTGGGATGGGCTGGTCGCCAATGGCGCGCGCATCATCAACAACAGCTGGGGCATCGGCATCGGTGACCAGTACGCCAAGGGCGGCCGCGATCCGGCATTCCCCAACTTCACGGTCAATGAAGCGCAGGCGCAGTTCAACGTTATCCGGCCGATCCTCGGCACGCTGGCCGGCGGTGCTTATCAAGGCGCAATCGACGCGGCCCGCAGCGGCGTGCTGACCATCTTTGCCGCCGGTAACGACTACAACCGCAACAACCCGGATGCGATGTCGGGCCTGGCCTACTTCGTGCCGGACATTGCGCCAAACTGGCTGTCGGTGGCGGCTTTGCAGCAGAACCCGGACACCGCCAGCGCTGATCCTTATGTGATCAGTACCTTCTCGTCGCGCTGCGGGTATGCGGCAAGCTTTTGCGTGTCGGCGCCGGGCACCAAGATCTTCAGCTCGATCATCAACGGCACCGACCTTTCAAACCTCACCACCGACTGGGCCAATAAAAATGGCACTTCCATGGCCGCGCCCCACGTGGCCGGCGCTGCGGCGGTGTTGATGGAACGCTTCCCGTACATGAGCGGCGATCAGGTCTCCACCGTGCTGAAAACCACCGCCACCGACCTCGGCGCGCCGGGCATCGACGCGCTGTACGGCTGGGGCATGATCAACCTGGGCAAGGCGGTCAACGGCCCGGGGATGTTCATCACCGGCGAAGATATCCCGGCCGAGTTTCGCATCGACGGCGCGTACGGCAGCGGGCAGTTCGTGGCGGATTTGCCAGGGATCGGCGCCGTGGTGGATGCCGGCAAACCGACTCAGCGCCTGTGCACCGACGTGCACTGCGGGCTGGACGTGTGGAGCAACAACATCTCCGGCCACGGCGGCCTGACCAAGCAGGGCATCGGCGCGCTGGTGCTGACCGGCAACAACACCTACAGCGGCCCGACCCTGGTTAATCAGGGCTTGCTGGCGATCAATGGCTCGGTCACCTCCGACGTCACCGTCAGCCAGAGCGGCGTGGTCGGTGGCTCGGGGCATATCGGCTCGCTGTCCGCCAAAAGCGGCGGCACCGTGGCGCCGGGTAATTCCATCGGCACCTTGAATGTGGCCGGCAATGTCACTTTCGACGCGGGCTCGACCTACGCGGTGGAGTTGTCGCCGACCAGCAGCGATCGCATCGTCGCCGGTGGCACGGCCACGCTCAATGGCGGCACCGTGACCCTGGCCCTGGAAAACAGCCCGACACTGCTGACAAACGCGCAGGCCCAGAGCCTGGTCGGTCGCCAGTACACCATCCTGCAAGCCGCGGGTGGGGTTACCGGTAGCTTCGGTGCGGTACTGCCCAACTACCTGTTTATCGGTGGCACGTTGAACTATGCCGCCAACGGTGTGCAGTTGGATGTGGCGCGTACCAACAGCTTCGCCAGTGTGGCCGTCACGCCCAACCAGCGTGCTGTCGCCGCGGCGGCAGACCAGTTGGGCGCCGGCAACGCGGTGTATGAAAGCCTGTTGCTGGCGCCGACTGCGGCCTCGGCGCAAGGCGCGTTCCAGCAACTGTCCGGCGAAATCTACCCGGCGTTGCAGAGCGCGCTGGTCAACGACAGCCGCTACGTGCGTGAAGCGGTGGGTGAGCGCCTGCGCAATGGCGAGATGGGCGCCACCAGCGAAACCCTCGACAGCCGTGGCAACGTGTGGGTCAAGGCCCTGGGCGCCTGGGGCAAGACCGACAGCCGCAGCGACACGGCGGGCTACACCACTTCGCTGGGCGGCATGCTTGTGGGCGTTGACGGTGCGTTGGACGAGGCGACCCGTATCGGTTTGGTCGCCGGTTACAGCGACACCTCGTTGAACATGGGCAACGACACCCACTCACGTGCCTCGGTCGACAGCTACCACTTTGGCGCCTATGCCGGGCATGAGATCGGTGCCTTGCGCCTGAGCGGGGGAGCGACCTACAGCTGGCATCGCGCCGATGTGAAGCGCGACCTGCAGTACGGCGATGTGGCCGGCAAGCAGAAAGTCAAAGTGGACGCGAGCAGCACGCAGGTGTTTGGTGAGGCGGCTTACCGCGTCAATCTGCAACCGCTGGCCCTGGAGCCGTTCGCCAACCTGGCTTACGTGCACCTGGACACCGATGGCTTTACCGAAAAAGGCGATGCCGCCGCGCTCAAAGGCCACGACGACCGCCGCGATGTGGTGTTGAGCACCTTGGGCATGCGTGCATTGAAGACCTTCAATGTGAACGATCACCAGCAACTTGAGGTGTCCGGCACCCTGGGCTGGCAGCACAACCTGAGCAGCACTGATTCCGAGCAGCACCTGGCGTTCGCGTCGGGCAGCCCGTCGTTCGCGGTGGAAAGCGCGCCGATGGTGCGCGATGCCGCGCTGGTGGGCGCGCGGGTGAGCCTGGCCTTGAGCAAAGAGGCGCGGGTGAACTTTGACTACAACGGCCTGCTGGCCAGCAAGGACAAAGTGCACGGGGTGGGCTTGAGCCTCGACTGGGCGTTCTAAAGGTTTCATCACCTTTGCATGCGGGCCAGGTGTCAGGTGGGAGCACGCCAGCTTCCACCTGACACCTGGCCCACCGCTGAAAAGTGTTTTCGCTTTCTCTACAAATCCAACAACAGAGAGGCACTACCATGGGTATCTTTGACTATAAAAACCTTGGCACCGAGGGTTCCAAAACGTTGTTCGCCGATGCCATGGCGATCACGTTGTATTCCTATCACAACCTGGATAACGGCTTTGCCGTGGGCTACCAGCACAACGGGTTAGGCTTGGGGCTACCGGCCACGCTGGTGGGTGCGCTGCTCGGCAGCACGGATTCCCAGGGCGTGATCCCTGGCATCCCGTGGAACCCGGATTCGGAAAAAGCCGCCCTTGAGGCGGTGCAGAAAGCCGGTTGGACACCGATCAGCGCCAGTGCCCTGGGCTACGCCGGCAAGGTCGATGCACGTGGCACCTTCTTTGGTGAAAAAGCCGGCTACACCACGGCCCAGGTCGAGGTACTCGGCAAATACGACGACGCCGGCAAACTGCTCGAAATCGGCATCGGTTTTCGTGGCACCTCGGGGCCACGGGAAACCTTGATCAGCGACTCGATCGGCGACTTGATCAGCGATCTGCTCGCGGCACTGGGGCCCAAGGATTACGCGAAAAACTACGCCGGCGAAGCCTTCGGCGGCTTGCTCAAGAATGTTGCCGACTACGCCGGTGCCCATGGCCTGACCGGCAAGGACGTGGTGGTCAGCGGCCACAGCCTGGGCGGGCTGGCGGTCAACAGCATGGCGGACTTGAGCAACAACAAATGGGCGGGGTTCTACAAGGACGCCAACTATGTCGCCTATGCCTCGCCGACCCAGAGTGCCGGCGACAAGGTGCTCAATATTGGTTACGAAAACGACCCGGTGTTCCGCGCGCTGGACGGCTCGTCCTTCAACCTGTCGTCGCTGGGCGTGCACGACAAACCCCACGAGTCCACCACCGATAACATCGTCAGCTTCAACGACCACTACGCCTCGACGCTGTGGAATGTGATGCCGTTTTCCATCGTCAACCTGCCCACCTGGGTCTCGCATTTGCCGACGGCGTACGGCGATGGCATGACGCGCATCCTCGAGTCCGGCTTCTACGACCAGATGACCCGTGACTCCACGGTGATTGTTGCCAACCTGTCCGACCCGGCGCGGGCCAATACCTGGGTGCAGGACCTCAACCGCAATGCCGAGCCGCACAAGGGCAACACGTTCATCATCGGCAGCGATGGCAACGACCTGATCCAGGGCGGCAAGGGGGCGGACTTTATCGAGGGTGGCAAAGGCAACGACACGATCCGCGACGACAGCGGGCACAACACCTTTTTGTTCAGCGGCCACTTTGGCAATGATCGCGTGATTGGCTACCAGCCCACCGACAAACTGGTGTTCAAGGACGTGGAAGGGAGCACCGACCTGCGTGACCACGCGAAGGTGGTCGGCGCCGATACGGTGCTTACGTTTGGGGCCGACTCGGTGACGCTGGTCGGCGTGGGGCATGGCGGGCTGTGGACGGAGGGCGTAGTGATCGGCTGATTACTCACGCAACCGATCAGTGCCAGTGCTGCCCCCGCCAGCCACCGCCCCAATAGGGCCGGTGGGGGTAGCCATAGCCATAGCCGTAATAGTGATGTGGGTAGTAGTAAGGCCGTGGCGCATAGCCCCAATGCCCGTAATAGACCGGTGGAGGTGGTTGCACCACGATCACCCGCGGTGGCTGGCGAATGATGATGGTGTCGGCGAACGCTGGCGCGCAGGCCAGGGCCGCCAGGGTCAGGGGAATCAGTAAAAGAGCGCGTACCGTGCGGGACATGAGTGCCATGGCCGTCGTTCCTCCGTTGTGCCGCGTTTGAAAATAAAAGCGGCTTATCGGTTAAACGCCCAGGCGGGGAAAATCCTTCGGTAAATAAATCTTCATTGATCAGCGGCGCAGCCTTGCGACGGATTACGCGCGCCTCACGCGTTTAATCAGCACCTGCGAGATGTTTCGCGCGTCATATGAGGAGCTGAGCATGTCCCGACTTCGATTGCTGCTATGCGCCTTGGTACTGCTGGGGTTGGGCGGGTGTGCGGTGTACCCGGCCTATCCGGGCCCATGCTGCTACCGGCCGTACTACCACTCGTACTATTACCATCCCTACTATCACCCGTATTACCACCCGTACTATCGGTACTGAACCTGCAACAAAAAGCCCCGCATCTGCGGGGCTTTTTTTATCAGTTTTCCTTGCGTACCGTCGCTACGTCATCGGCCTTGACGCGCACATGCTTGCCAGCGATGTCGGTGAACTCGTAGAAGCCGTCGGCCGTCTTGGTTTTAGGACTGTCCTTGGTCAAATACTGCGTACCATTTTGCAATGTCACCACGGTTTGCGTTGAGCAACCGGCCAATAGTAGAAAAGTGAGTGCAACCAGCGGCAGACCCAAATTCTTCATGTTCATAACCCTTACCTTTAACCCTGAAAAGTCCCGCAGCCTATGGGTGCGGGCCGTAAATGTTACGCCATCAACTGAGCTATCTGATCCTTTTTATTAGAAAAGTTGCGTGCGCCATTTATCTATTACCGATTGCAACAACGGGTTCGCGACGGCACTCTGTATGCATAACCAGTATTTGATCAGCGCTCGACATGGCCAACCCCCTCGAAAATCCCTTGTATTACTTGCATAACTTCCGCCAAGTCCTGCAGTGGCTGGTGCAGCGCTATGCGGATTTGCTTGATGCGGACGAACAGCATTTCATTCAGCAATTTGACAGGTTGCCGCAAGCGTCACAGGCGCTGTTGGTGCGCATGGTCATGCGCAAGGGCGTGCATTTTCGCGCAAGCAAGCTCAATTACCTCGAGATTGGTTGCACACGCTCGGCCGCCCTGGCGTTGATTGAGCAGGGTTGGGTCGATGATCAAGGCGCACTGTGCGTTGAAGAGCTGTTCGCCGTGCTGCAAAAGAGTGAAGTCCTCGCTGCCTTCAAACCCTGGATTGATCAACCCAAAGCCAAGAAAACCGACTGGCTGGCGCCACTGACGCAGCATTTTACGCAGCAGCGCAGCTTTGCCCAGTGGTGCCCGGACCTGAGCGATGCACTGTACAGCCTCACCGTGATGGACCTGTGCGACCGCTTGCGTCTGATGTTCTTTGGCAATCTGCACCAGGACTGGTCAGAGTTCGTGCTGGCCGACCTTGGCATCTACACCTACGAAAAAGTCGAGTTCTGCGCCGAGTCCCGCGGCCTGCGCACCCGTGACGACGTCGTCGGTTTTCTATTTCTGCATCAATGCCAGCAGGCCTTTGAAGCGGGGGAGGCACTGGACGGCGTACTCGCGCAAATCGCTACGCTGTGCACCGACAACCCGTGGCTGGAAAAGCGTCGCGCCAAGCTGTTGTTCCAGATCGGCCAGTACTGCGAACGCAGTGCCGAACTCGACCTGGCGCAACGCATTTACCGCCAATGCGCCTATCCCGGCGCCCGGTCACGCCTGATTCGCGTGCTGGAGCGCCAGGAGGATTACCCGCAAGCCATGGCCCTGGCGTGCGCCGCGCAACAGGCTCCGGAAAGCGCCGCCGAACAGCAACACCTGCTGCGCGTGCTGCCACGCCTGCGCCGCAAGCTGGGGGAGCCGGCGCTGCCCAAGGCCAAGCCGCGGCCCGTCACGCGTCTGGACCTGGCGCTGGAGGTGCCGCAGCCGCTGATGTCGGTGGAGTACTGCGTGCAGGCGCACCTCAGCGAGCCCGATGCACCGGTGCATTACGTCGAGAATGGGCTGATCAACTCCCTGTTCGGTCTGTTGTGCTGGGAGGCGATTTTTGCACCGTTGCCCGGCTCGTTTTTCCACCCGTTCCAGCGCGGGCCGGTGGACTTGCACAGTGAAGACTTCCATCAGCGCCGCGCGCCGTTGTTCGCGGCGTGTTTCGAGCAGCTTGGCGATGAGCGTTACAAGGCCACCATCCGCCAGCGTTACGTCGACAAATGGGGCATCCAGTCGCCCTTTGTGTTCTGGAACCTGCTCAGTGAAGACTTGCTGCAGCAAGCACTGGACTGCTTGCCCGCCGAACACCTGCGCTACTGGTTTGAACGCTTGCTGCTGGACATCCGCGCCAACCGTGCCGGCATGCCGGACCTGATCCAGTTCTGGCCCGCCCAGAAGACTTACCGCATGATCGAGGTCAAGGGCCCCGGCGACCGGCTGCAGGATAACCAACTGCGCTGGCTGGAGTTCTGTGGCGAGTATCAGATGCCGGTCACTGTCTGTTATGTGCGCTGGGCGCAGTCGGCTTGAGCTACAGCGTCGCGGTGCGCGCGCTGTGTGAATTCACGGCCAAGGTCGGCGACCTCGACCTGCGCTTCACGCCGTCGCCCAGCGCCCAGGAAGGTATCGTCGGCCACCGCACCGTGGCGTCGCGGCGCAGCGCGCACTACCAGAACGAAGTCGCGCTGGAAGGCGAATACCAACAGCTCAAAGTACGGGGCAGGGCGGACGGCTACGACCCGGACAGCAATCGCCTGGAAGAAGTGAAAACCTATCGCGGCGACCTCGACGCCCAGCCCGCCAACCACCGCCAATTGCATTGGGCGCAGGTCAAGGTGTACGGCTGGTTGATGTGCCAGAAGCTTGGCCTTGGTGAAATCGACCTGACACTGGTGTACTTCGACATCGTCGGCGAGGGCGAGACCCTGTTCAACCAGCGCTTTGCAGCGGCCGACCTCGAACTGTTCTTCAACCAGCAGTGCGCGTTGTTTCTGGGCTGGGCCCAACAGGAAATGCAGCACCGCGACGCGCGCAACGGCGCGGCCCAACGCCTGGCGTTCCCCCATGCTGACTTTCGCCCCGGCCAGCGCGCCCTGGCAGAATCGGTCTACAAAGCCGTCAGTACCGGCCGTTGCCTGATGGCGCAGGCGCCCACTGGCATCGGCAAAACCGTCGGCACGATCTTTCCGCTGCTCAAGGCCCTGGCGCCGCAGCAGCTGGACAAGGTGTTCTTCCTCACCGCCAAGACGCCGGGCCGCAAGCTGGCCCTGGACGCCGCCCAAGTCCTCTACGACAGCAGCCCCGATTTGCCGCTGCGCGTGCTCGAACTGGTGGCGCGGGACAAGGCCTGCGAACACCTGGACAAAGCCTGCCATGGCGATTCCTGCCCCTTGGCCAAAGGCTTTTACGATCGTCTGCCGGCCGCGCGCACGGCCGCGTCCAAGGTGCGCCTGCTGGACCAGCGCAACCTGCGCGACGTGGCGCTGGCTCATGATGTTTGCCCGTATTACCTGAGCCAGGAAATGGCGCGCTGGACCGACCTGGTGGTGGCTGACTACAACTACTATTTCGACTTTGGCGCCATGCTGTTCGGCCTGGCCCAGTTGAACCAATGGCGCGCCGCCGTGCTGGTGGACGAAGCCCACAACCTGGTGGAGCGTGCGCGTTCGATGTACAGCGCCAGCCTCGACCAATACAGCCTCAAGACCCTGCGCGAAAGTGCACCCGAGCCGCTGAAGAAACCCTTGCAACGCCTGAACCGCGAATGGAACGCCCTGCATAAGGACCAGCTCGCGCCATACCAGGCCTATGCCACCAAACCCGAAAAACTGCTGCAGGCGCTGAGCCTCTGCGCCAGCGCCATGGGCGACTACTTCAACGATCACCCCGAAGCCCTCAGCGGCGAGCTGCAGGCGTTTTATTTCGAAGCGCTGCAATTTGCCAAAGTCGCCGAACTGTTCAACGAACACTTCATCTTTGATATCAGCAAGCGCCAGTTCAGCGGCAAGCGCAGTGCTTCAACCCTGTGCCTGCGCAATGTGGTGCCGGCCGAATTCATTCGGCCCAGGCTGACCGCCGCGCGCAGCAGCGTGCTGTTTTCCGCGACCCTGAGCCCACGCCACTATTACGCCGACCTGCTCGGCCTGCCGGCGGATACTGCGTGGATCGATGTGGAATCGCCGTTCAAGGCCGAGCAATTGCAGGTGCGTATCGTCGATGCGATCTCCACACGGTTTGTGCACCGCCAAGCCTCGCTGGCACCGATCGTGGAGCTCATCGCCGGGCAATTCGCGCAACGGCCCGGCAACTACCTGGCGTTTTTCTCAAGCTTCGATTACCTGCAACAGGTGGCGCAGTTAATGGCCGAGCGCCACCCGCAGGTGGCGTTGTGGTTGCAGTCACGCGGCATGGCCGAGGCCGAACGGCAGGGTTTTCTCAACCAGTTTACCCAGCACAGCCAGGGCATCGGCTTTGCCGTGCTGGGCGGTGCGTTTGGCGAAGGCATTGATTTGCCCGGCGCACGCTTGATTGGCGCCTTCATCGCCACCTTGGGTTTGCCGCAACTGAACCCGATCAACGAACAGATGAAAGCGCGCATGGCGTCGATTTTCGGCTCCGGTTACGACTACACCTACCTGTACCCCGGCATTCAGAAAGTGGTGCAGGCGGCGGGGCGCGTGATTCGCAGCCAGCAGGATGAGGGCGTGGTGACGTTGATTGACGACCGCTTTGGCGAAGCGCGCGTTCGCCAATTATTGCCGCGCTGGTGGGCGCCCGTCACTCAAGCGTGATGCCGCTCAGTTGTTCACTCAGCGCCCAGCGTTTTTCGGCTTGCTGCGGATCGATGCCCAGGCGTGAATGCCGCTGCGCGGGGTGTGATCTTCGGTGGGTGTGGCGACTTCACAGTCCTCGCAATACAGGCCGCCCATTCCTTCAAGTTGCGGGCTGACGCCACACCGCACCAGCGTGGCGGCGCCTTGTGCGAGGCTTTTGTAATGGCTGGCCGCGCGCACAGTGCCGTGTTCATCCAGCGCGCCGACGAACGCTAAGTCCTTTTTGTCCAGATGCCGAACCAGGTCAGTAAGGATTTCGTCGGGGTGCACCGATTCAACGCCTTGTATGCCGTGCAGATTGCGCTGCGCCTTTTGCGCGTCACGCGCAGTGACGATCACCCGTGCTCCGGCACTTGCAAGTGCGCGAGTGGTTTCCAAACCAATTCCGGAGTAACCGCCGGTGACGATGGCGGTCATACCGCGCAAGTCTTTAGCGGCCAACGCTTGCAGCGCGGTGGTACTGGCACCAAAACCACTGTTGAGGGGGGCTTGTTTGCGCGTCATAGCAATTCTCCATTTGGGGTAGGGCTATGTTCTTCTTCGGCGGTCGGACGCGGAATGCCCTAAAGTCTGTGTTTCTATCGCGATCGTCCGGAGATTTTTATTATGGATACTCTCTCCGAGGTATTGGCCCGCTTGAAAAGCCACCGCACGTTGTTCGCGGGCTTAAGGGCCGGCGGCACGTGGGCGGTGAATTTTCCGGCGCCGCAGGGCATCAAGTTCAATGCCGTGGTGGCGGGCAACTGTTGGCTGGAAGTGGAGGGCGAGCCGGTGCCCATCGCTTTGAGCGAGGGCGATTGTTTTTTACTGACACACAACCGTCCGTGGAGATTGTCCAGCAACCTTGCACGGGAGGGCGTTGACGCGCGCGACGTTTACCGCGAGGCGGTGGGCGGCATCGCCAGCGTGGGCGACGCGCAGGATTTGTTTCTGATTGGCGGGCTGTTCACCTACGGCGATGATGCGCGTTTGTTGCTCGATGGGTTGCCGCCGGTGGTGCGTATCAGCGCCAGGTCCGAACAGGCCGGCGTGTTGCGCTGGTGCCTGGAGCGGCTGGCCCAGGAATATGCCGGGCCAAGACTCGGCGCGGCATTGATGACCGAGCATTTGGCGCAAATGATGCTGGTGCAAATCCTGCGGCTCTATCAATCTTCCCTGGGTGCCAGCACTCAAGGCTGGTTGGCGGCATTGACCGATCCTCGGCTGGCACCGGTACTTGCGCAAGTGCACGCCGCACCGGCGCGGCGTTGGACCTTGAGCGACATGGCCGGCATTGCCAATCAGTCCCGTTCGACGTTTGCCTTGCGCTTCAAGCAGCAGGTCGGAATGGCCCCTCAGGAGTACCTGACCCGCTGGCGCATGCACTTGGCGATAAAGGCCTTGAACACCTCCGGCAGCAGCGTGTCCAGCATCGGCCAGGCGTTGGGCTACCAGTCGGACAGCGCCTTCAGCAGCGCATTCAAGCGTCAGATGAAGTGCACCCCACGCGAATACCGCGAGCGCTCCCTTCATAACCTTCACACCATCGATCACAAGGAAGCCAGTGATGAGCGATATCCAGCATGACAAGGTTCAGGTTAACGGTATTGAGTTGAGCGTCCACATCGCCGGGCCCGAGCACGGCCAGCCGATCTGGCTGCTGCACGGGTTTCCGGAGTGCTGGCACTCCTGGCGCGAGCAGATTCGCGCGCTGGCCGGCGCCGGGTATCGGGTGTTCGCGCCCGACATGCGCGGCTACGGCGAATCGAGTTCGCCTGCCGAGGTCGCCGATTACGAGTTACTGACCTTGTGCGCCGATATTCAGCAGGCCATGGACCATTTCGGCCATCAACAGGTGGTGATGGTCGGCCACGACTGGGGCGCCGTGGTGGCCTGGCATCTGGCGTTACTGGAGCCTGCGCGGGTCGCCCGCTTGATCACGATGTCCGTACCGTTTGCCGGACGTGCGCGGCGCCCGGTGATCGAGATCATGCGCGAGCTGTACGCCGAGCGCTTCAACTACATCCTGTATTTCCAGGCACCGGGCGTAGCCGAGCGGGAACTGGATGCCGACATCGAGCGCACGTTGCGGCTGTTCATGCAGGATCAGGACGTGTTCCTGCAGAAAAAGCCAGCCAACGCCACCCTGTTCGACGGCGTCTCGGCCCCCGGCGCATTGCCGACGTGGTGTACCCAAGCGGACTTGGACGTTTACGTGCAAACCTTCAGCAAGCGCGGTTTTCGTGGCCCGCTGAACTGGTATCGCAACTTTGAGCGCAACTGGCAGCGCACCGAGTTCCTCGCCGGCCAGCCCGTGCTGCAACCCACATTATTCCTGATTGGCGACCGTGATCCGGTCGGCGTGTTTGAAGCCCACACCCTCAAGCGCATGCCCGACGCAGTGCCCAACCTGCACCAGCAGGTGTTGGCCAACTGCGGTCACTGGATCCAGAACGAACAGGCCGGGCGGGTCAACGCGTTGATGCTCGCGTTTCTAGGGAGAACCTGAAGGTCGCCCCATGGCCTGGGCGCTCCACCAGTTGGATGCTGCGCCCGTGCAATTGCAGGATACGGTGCACGATGCGCAGGCCCAGGCCGCCATCGCGGCGTGCGCCGCCGATGGTGAACGCGCGCAGGAACAAGCCTTCGCGCAGCTGCGCGTCGATGCCCGGGCCGCTGTCGCTGACGGTCACCGCCACACAAGTAGCCTCGGGTGCCAGGATCACTTCGACTTCACCGTTTACCGGGGTGTGCCGCAAGGCGTTGTCGAGCAGGTTGGTCAGCACACGTTCGATCAGGCCCAGGTCGGCCAGCACCGTTGGCACCTGTGGCGGCAGCGTGGCGGTGAGGGTAATGGAGCGGGCTTCGGCGGTGAGTGCGAATTTCTGGAAGATGTCTTGCACCAGGTCCGGCAGGGAAAAGCCTTCGATCACCGGCTGCACAAAACCATGTTCCAGGCGCACCAGCTCCAGCAGTGACTGGGCCAACCCGCCCACCTTGCGGCTTTGGTCGAGGGCGATGCCCAGGTAGCGGCGGCGCTCGTCGGGGCTGAGGCTGGCGTCCTTGAGGGACAGGGTTTCCAGATAGCCGTGCAGCGACGCCAACGGCGTGCGCAGGTCATGGGAGATGTTCGCGACCATTTCCCGGCGTTCCTGGTCCTGATGGGTGATGGCGCGCCATTGTTCGCCCAGGCGGTTTTCCATTTGCACGAAGGCATGGTCGAGTACTGCGATTTCATCGCCGCTGTCGAGTTCGGGGGTGTTGATTTGCGCAGGTTTAGGGGCGCCGTTGATGTCGAACCGGCCCACCTTGTCGGTGAGTTGGCGCAGCGGTCGGGTGATCCAGGCAAAGGCGATCAAGCCGGCCAACAGGCAGAGCAGGGCGACCAGGCCGATGGACCACAAGGCAATCTTCAGCGCCATGCCGGTCGCGTCTTTGGCGTCGTACACATCATGGGCCTCGCCCAACAGCACCACGTACAGAAAGCCGGTTTGCTGGCCGCTGGCCTTGAGCGGCGCCGCGCTGAATACCTTGTGCCCATCGACGCTGCGCGGGTCATCGCCGAGGATCGGCAGCATCGTGCCGCTGAGGAATCGGCGCACCGGTGCGAGGTCGACCTTGTCGCGCAGCAAATGCCCGCTGGGCGCGGCATTCCCGACCACACGCCCGTCATTATCGAGCAAGTACACCTCGACACTCGGGTTGACCAGCATCAACTGGCTGAACAGGTTGCGCACCGCCTCGGGCTTGAGGCCGTCGGCGTCCATCAGTTGAGTGTCGCGGGCAATATGCGCCGCCAGGTCGCGCGACAGGCCTTGCACCACTTCCAGTTCATGCATGCGGTTGGAGCGCACCTGCAGCCATGCCGAGGTGCCGCTGCAAATCACCAGCAGCACGGCGAACACCACCGACAGGCGCTGGGTCAGGGTCAGTTTCATGATGCGCTCTCGGCAAACTTGTAGCCCCGGCCCCACACCGTGAGGATTAGCACCGGGTTGGCCGGGTCGGTTTCGACTTTGGCGCGCAGGCGGTTGATGTGCGTGTTCACGGTGTGTTCATAGCCTTCGTGGCTGTAGCCCCACACCGCGTTGAGCAGGTCCATGCGCGAAAACACCTTGCCCGGCTGGCGGGCGAAGAAATACAGCAGGTCGAACTCGCGCGGCGTCAGGTCCAGGCGCTGGCCTTGCAGGGTCGCATCGCGGGTCAGCGGGTTGATGAACAGCTGGCCGAGGTCGAGGCTGCCGGCGTCCATCTTCAAGTTGCGCGCCATTGCATCCACGCGGCGCAGCAGCGCCTTGACCCGTGCGACCAGCTCGGGCATCGAAAACGGCTTGGCCAGGTAATCGTCGGCGCCCAGCTCCAGCCCAAGGATGCGGTGCAACTCGCTGGAGCGCGCGCTGGTGATGATGATCGGGGTGTAGCGCGTCATGGCGCGGGCACGCCGGCAGATTTCCAGGCCGTCGACGCCGGGCAGCATCAAGTCAAGGATCAACGCATCCCAGCCGCCCTGTTCGAGCAGGCGCAAACCTTCATTGCCATCGGCGCTGTGCACCACCTCAAACTGCTCGTCGCGCAGGTGCAGGCAGATCAAGTCGGCGATATGGGCGTCGTCCTCGACCACCAGGACACGTTTGGGCTGATCCATGCTGGAAACCTTCAGAAACCTTCACTTGTAGTCCGCGCATTGTGCGGGTTTTGCAACAGTGTAGTTATCACGAATTGTTTAACTCTGCGTGAGGATTTCGCGACCGCCCATGGCCCAGGATCACCTCAATGCAAAGGCGCCGGTTACGACAAGACAGCCTTTTATGGCGAGCCAGACCCCCGTGGCGAGCGGGCTTGCCCCGCGTCGGCCTGCGCAGCGGCCCCAAAAAAACCGGGAGCGCTACGCACTCCAACGCGGCGCAAGCCCGCTCGCCACACCAACCCTGCAGCCACACGACCAGCGCCAGCCATCAATGAGGAAAATCCCATGTATTCACGCCGACAAATACTCCTCGCCACCGGCGGCTTGGGTGTCGCCGTCCTGGCCGGCGGCCTGCTCAAACAGCTCAACCTGGTCACCGACGCCGAAGCCGCCGAAACCTTCGAGGTCAACCACACCGAGGCTCAGTGGCGCAGCCTGCTCAGCGCCAAGCAATTCGACATTCTGCGCGAGGAGGGCACCGAACGGCCTTACACCAGCCCGCTCAATGACGAGCACCGCACGGGCACTTTCGCCTGCGCCGGCTGCGCGCTGCCGCTGTTCTCCTCGGCCACCAAGTTCGACAGCCACACCGGCTGGCCAAGCTTCTGGCAGCCACTGGACAACGCGGTCGCCAGCCACGTCGACACCTCCTTCGGCGTGGTGCGCAAGGAAATTCACTGCCGCCGCTGCGGTGGTCACCAAGGGCACGTATTCGACGATGGCCCCGCACCCACCGGCCTGCGCTATTGCATGAATGGCGCGGCCATGACGTTCACGGCGGCTTAAGCCGATGCTTATCAATACTTATAAGGGACGAACCCATGTGGCTTCTGGTTCTCGCGTATCTGGGCGGCGTGCTGACCATTGTCAGTCCGTGCATCCTGCCTGTTCTGCCTTTTGTCTTCGCTCGCACCGGGCAGCCGTTTATGCGCAGTGGCTTGCCGCTGTTAGCGGGGATGGCGGTGACGTTCGCCCTGGTGGCCTCGCTGGCGGCAGTGGGCGGCGGCTGGGTGGTGCAAGTCAATCAATACGGGCGCTGGCTCGCGTTGCTGTGCGTTGCCCTGTTCGGACTCACGTTGTTGCTGCCGCAACTGTCGGATCGCCTGACGCGGCCACTGGTAGCCGCCGGCAGTCGCCTGTCCGAAGCCGCTGGGGCCGACACCAAACCGCGTCCGGGCGCCTCGTTCCTGATCGGCGTGGCCACCGGTTTGCTCTGGGCACCCTGCGCCGGGCCCATTCTCGGGTTGGTACTGACCGGCGCGGCGCTGCAGGGCGCCAGCATCGGGACTACCTTGCTGTTGCTGGCCTACGCCGCCGGTGCTGCGACGTCACTGGCGCTGGCGCTGCTGGTCGGCGGTAAAGTCTTTGGCTTGATGAAAAAGTCGCTCGGCGCCGGCGAATGGTTGCGCCGCGGTCTGGGCGCGCTGATGTTGGCCGGGGTGGCCGCCATCGCGCTGGGCCTGGACACCGGCGTGCTGTCGCGCTTGTCGACAGCCTCCACCGGCGGCCTGGAACAACGCCTGGTGGACACGCTCAGCGCCAAGCCCGAACAGAAGAGCGGCGCGATGATGGCTGGCGGAGCCATGATGGCGGCGGCCAACCACAGCGATTCGCTGCCCATCGAAGGCGCGTTGCCGGCGCTGGACGGCGCGGTGCAATGGCTCAACAGCCCGCCACTGAGCGCCGAAGCGCTCAAAGGCAAAGTGGTGCTGGTGGATTTCTGGACTTACTCCTGCATCAACTGCCTGCGCAGCTTGCCCTACGTCAAAGCCTGGGCCGCGAAATACCACGACCAGGGCCTGGTGGTGATTGGCGTGCACGCCCCGGAATTCGCCTTTGAACGCGACGTGAGCAACGTCACCAAGGCCATGACGGATCTGGGCATCACCTACCCGGTGGCGATCGACAACAACTATAAAATCTGGCGCGCCTTCAACAACCAGTACTGGCCGGCGCACTACTTTGCCGATGCCAAGGGCCAGATTCGCTATCACCACTTTGGCGAAGGCGATTACGCCGAGTCCGAACGCGTCATTCAGCAATTGCTGCGTGAGGCCGGCGCGACCAATGTCGCCGGTGGCTTGATCGAAGCCGACGCCAAGGGCGTGCAGCAAGCGCCGGACATGAACGAGGTGCAATCGCCGGAAACCTACCTGGGCTTCCAGCGGGCGGAAAACTTCGTGACCACCGGCACCTTGGGCACCGACACAGTGGTGAATTACCCGGCAGCCGGCACCCTGGCGCTGAACAACTGGACCCTGGAAGGCCCATGGAATGTCGGCGGCCAGCAAGCCACCCTCGACCAGGCTGGCGGGCGCATCGTCTACCGCTTCCATGCCCGTGACCTGCACCTGGTGCTGGGCCCGGGTGCCGATGGCAAGCCGGTGCGTTTCAAGGTGACGATTGACGGCCAAGCGCCGGGCGATGCCCACGGCACGGATGTGGCGCTCGATGGCAGCGGCACGGTGACCGAGCAACGCCTTTATCAGCTAGTACGCCAGCCCGGCGCCGTTCAGGACCGCACCTTCAGCATCGAATTTCTCGACCCGCACGTGGCGGCATATGCCTTCACCTTCGGCTGACCCATCAATCTTCAAGTGAAAACCCAATCAATGTGGGAGCAGGCAAGCCAGCTCCCACACCCGACCGCGCTCTGGAGTGAGTTTTATGAGGCTTCTCAAAATTTTACCCGCACTGGCCTTCGCCACCTTCGTCGGCCAAAGCTCGGCCTTTTCTTTCGGCGCCGCCGATGACGCGGTGATGATCGCGCCGCCCACGCTCGACCTGCCGGCCGAGTCCGGCAACCTGCAAACCGCCGTGTTCGCCGGTGGCTGTTTCTGGGGCGTGCAAGGCGTGTTCCAGCATGTACAGGGCGTGAAAAACGCGGTGTCCGGCTATGACGGCGGCGCCGCCAACACCGCTCAGTACGAGTCGGTCAGCGAGGGCGACACCGGCCACGCCGAGTCGGTGTCGGTGACCTACGATCCGAGCAAGGTCAGCTACGGCAAGCTGCTGCAGATCTACTTCTCGGTGGCCCACAACCCCACCGAGCTCAACCGCCAGGGCCCGGACAGTGGCACCCAGTACCGCTCGGAGATTTTCGCGCAGAATGCCGAGCAGCAAAAAGTCGCCCTGGCCTACATCGCACAGCTCGACGCCGCCAAGGCCTTCGACAAGCCGATCGTGACCAAAGTGGAGATGGGCAAGGCGTTTTACCCGGCCGAGTCCTATCACCAGGACTTCCTCACCGAGAACCCGTCCTACCCCTACATCGTGATCAATGACCTGCCGAAAGTAGCGCAGCTGAAAAAGCTGTTCCCGGACCAATACCGCGCAGAACCCGTACTGGTAAAAAACCAATAACCAGCAACCAACACAAAACCCAATGTGGGAGCGGGCTTGCCCGCGATGGCGTCCGCTCAGTCACCACCGATGCAACTGAACCACCGCTATCGCGGGCAAGCCCGCTCCCACAGTTTTAACCTTTGGTTTTTGCCAGATAAGGCGCCAACCGCCGCCCCATCTCCTCACCCAACGCCTGCAAGCCGCTCAGCGGCCGCACCATCACTTCAAACTCAACGATTTGCCCCAACTCATTAAAACGAATCAGGTCAATCCCCTTGAGTTGCTTGTCGCCCACCCGCGCGCTGAACTCCAGCACCACACTGAGCCCGTCGGCCGTGGCCAGTTCACGGTGGTATTTGAAGTCTTCAAACACCGTGATCACAGTGTTGAGAATCATCGACACCACGGGCGCGCCAGGGTAGGGCGTGTGGGCCATCGGGGAGCGGAAGACGGCATCAGGCGCCAGCAGCTCGGGCAGCGATTGCAGATCGCGCCCGGCCAGCATCGCGTGCCAGCGTTGCAACGTCTGAGCGGCGGCGGGGGTCAGTGTCAGTTCGGACATGCGCGGTACCTGTTCTTGGGATGGGAAGGCCTTTCACCTGCCCAACATAAGAGCGGCACCTGAGCAGGGTCAATCACCCGAACTGACAGTTAAGTGACTGCAACTCACACCACTTCCAGGTACGAGCTATGAATCGCCCGTGCCAGCTCGCGCACCGTGTCGATAAAGTCTGTCAGGCGGCTGTGCAAGCCGTCCTCCAGAATCTCGTCGATCCCGGTATAGCGCAGGCGCGCCTCGAACTCGGCCGCCAGGCGCTGCGCGGTGCGCCCATAACTGCCGGGCAAGTCCGCGAGGATATGGCTCAACTCCTCGATACACGCATGCAGCGAACGCGGCACATCACTGCGCAGCAGCAGCAACTCCGACACCGAGCGCGCATTCAACGCATTCGGGTACAGCTCGGTGTAGGCCTCAAACGACGACAACGCCCGCAGCAGGGCGCTCCACTGGTAGTAGCCGCGCGCCGACAAGTCGCTGACTTCTTCCGACTCCTCGCCAAACATTTCATAGCGCGCGTCCAGCAAGCGCAAGGTGTTGTCCGCGCGCTCGACGAAGGTGCCCAGGCGAATAAATCGGTACGCGTCATTGCGCATGATGGTGCCGGACGTCGCGCCGCGGAACAGGTGCGAACGCTGCTTGACCCAGTCACAGAAGTGGCTGATGCCGTGCCGTGCCAGGCCACCGGCGGCGATGCTGCGCATTTCCAGCCAAGTGGCGTTGAGGTTTTCCCACATGTCGGCGGTAATGCGCCCGCGTACCGCGTGGGCGTTGCCCCGCGCGGCACGCAGGCAGTTGTAGATGCTCGCGGGGTTTTCTTCGTCGAGGGCGAAGAAGTGCAGCATGAGCGTCGCGTCCAGTTGTTTGTGACGCTCCAGGTAACTTTCCAGGGTGCCGCTGCTGAGCAACGCCATCGCCAGTTCGTCCAGCCCATCGCTGCGCCCGGCCTGGGGCATCAGCGACAGCGAGTAACTGACTTCGAGCATGCGCGCCAGGTTCTCGGCACGCTCCAGGTAACGCGACATCCAGTACAGATCTGCGGCGGTTCTACTCAACATACTCAGCCCTCCACCACCCAGGTGTCCTTGGTTCCGCCGCCTTGCGACGAGTTGACGATCAACGAGCCTTCCTTCAATGCCACGCGGGTCAGGCCGCCGGG
Source organism: Pseudomonas sp. HT11 (assembly GCF_044875395.1). Classification (NCBI taxonomy): domain Bacteria; kingdom Pseudomonadati; phylum Pseudomonadota; class Gammaproteobacteria; order Pseudomonadales; family Pseudomonadaceae; genus Pseudomonas; species Pseudomonas sp. HT11. The sequence continues at coordinate 3,029,860 of NZ_CP173217.1, forward strand.
CACCAGGCGGGTTTCCTTGCCCGAGAGCACGAACGGGCGCAGGTCGATATGCCGCGGCGCAATGCCGTTTTCGACGAAGGTGGGGCAGGTGGACAGGCTCAGGGTCGGTTGGGCGATGTAGGCGTGGGGACGTGCCTTGATGCGTTGGCGAAAATCCTCGATTTCGGCGGCGGTGGAGGCCGGGCCGACCAGCATGCCGTAGCCGCCCGAGCCCTGGGTTTCCTTGACCACCAGTTCCGGCAAGTGGGCGAGCACGTGGGACAGTTCATCCGGCTTGCGGCACTGGAAGGTCGGCACGTTTTGCAGGATCGGCTCTTCATCCAGATAAAAGCGGATCATCTCCGGCACGTACGGGTAAACCGACTTGTCATCGGCCACGCCGGTGCCAATCGCATTGGCCAGCACCACATTGCCTGCGCAATAGGCGGCGACCAGCCCCGGCACGCCGAGCATCGAATCGGGGTTGAAGGCCTTGGGGTCGAGGAAGGCGTCGTCGATACGCCGGTAAATCACATCCACCGGCTTGGGCCCGTCGGTGGTGCGCATGAACACTTTGAGGTCGTGCACGAACAGGTCGGCGCCTTCGACCAGTTCCACGCCCATTTCTCGGGCGAGGAAGGCGTGTTCGAAAAAGGCGCTGTTGAAGCGCCCAGGCGTCAATACCACCACGTTGGGGTTGTCGAGGCGGCTGGAGCTTTTCAGGGTCTTGAGCAGCAGGTTGGGGTAGTGGTCCACCGGCGCGATGCGCTGCTTGGCGAACACTTCCGGGAACAGGCGCATCATCATCTTGCGGTCTTCGAGCATGTAGCTCACGCCGCTGGGGGTGCGCAGGTTGTCTTCGAGCACGTAATAGGTGCCGTCGCCGTCGCGCACCAGGTCAACCCCGGAAATATGCGAATAGATGTCGCGGTGCAGGTCCAGCCCGACCATCGCCTTCTGATAACCCTCGTTACCCAGCACCTGCTCGGCGGGAATGATCCCGGCCTTGATGATGCGTTGGTCGTGATAGATGTCGGCCAGGAACATGTTCAGCGCATTGACCCGCTGGATACAGCCGCGTTCGATCACGCTCCATTCAGTGGCGGGGATGCTGCGCGGAATGATATCGAAGGGGATCAGGCGCTCGGTGTCCTGCTCGTCGCCGTAGAGGGTAAAGGTGATGCCGGCGCGGTGGAACAGCAAATCGGCTTCGCGGCGCCTTTGCGCCAGCAGTTCCGGCGGCGTGTTGGCCAGCCAGCGGGAGAAATCCTGATAATGCGCACGGCACACGCCCTGTGCGTCATTCATTTCATCAAAGAAAGATCGAGCCATTCCAGTACCTTGTCAGTGCCCAGGGATGCTTGGGTGGCACTGCCGCTTTAAAAAACGCATTTTTTTATGAGCCCGTGGCTGATCGTGCCAACAGGCCTGGTCCTTACTTTCTTATGGGGTCGGCTCTGGGTCGGGGGGTAACGAATGCTCCTGAATCCGGGCAGATGAATGGATAAAGCAATGCGTGTGCCGGAACTGAGGCTTGTGTTGATTTAATCCTGCGGGAGCCGGCTGATGGTGACAGCGGAGCGCATTGTGGCGAGCGGGCTTGCCCCGCGTTGGGCTGCGCAGCGGCCCCCAGGAAAACGCAGGAGCCCCGCACACTCCAACCCGGTACAAGCCCGCTCACTACAAGGGTGCAGGGCGTGTTCCACAATGGTGCATGAACAAACTTGAACTTCACTGCTCCCCGATTCTTCTAACGAGACTCGCAACCTTGTGGAGCACCGTCGTGCCCAGAATCATCTCCCCGAACACTCCCGAAGCAGCGCTGGACGATCACAGTGAACACAACGCCAAGATTTTTGGTTCGCCCAAGGACCGCCTTGACTTCTATCGCCGCGAAATCCAGTACGAAACCTCCATCCTGGCCAACCGCACCGACGCCTACCTGACGGCGCAGTCGTTCCTGGTCATCGCCTTTGTCTCCGGCATGGGCAACCTGAACCCGGAATGGGGCAAGTTTTTCACCCTGATCGTGCCGGTGTTCCTGGCCTCCCTGGGGGTGCTCAGTTCCCTGAATGCCTGGCCGGGGATCCGCGCCGCGTACGAAATCATCGACCACTGGCACTACAAACAAAGTGAATTGCTGCGCAGCGAGCCGGTGATGGGCTTGGCCTATGACGATTCGCCGCTGTTTTGTGAAACCGAGTCGTCGCACAAGGGCTATCGCAAGTCGCTGCTGTTCTCCATGCGCGCGCCGTGGCTGTTCATGGTGTTCTGGCTATTGCTGGGCGTCTACGCGTTCTACATCCAGATCGACAACCCTGTGTCTTGAGCACGCTGGTTAAATCGTCGGAACTTCATCGTCCTGCGCGGGACCTTACCTTTACGCAGGATGTGTTTTCCGAAACTGCGAAGAGGTGACCCCATGAACACAAGCAATGATCCGCAAGTCAGCAACCGCAACGACCCGGCCATCGATGGTGGAGAGCCGGCCCCCGGCACTGCCGCCGACGCGCCTAAAGACCCAAAACCTGCCAGCGACCCAAAAGCCAAGGAAAACGACTACAGCCCCGACTTCAAGCCTGAGCCCGAAGCCAAGCCTGAGACGGATGCCGATATCGATACCCAAGGCGGTTAGAGGAGACGGTCATGTCAGATCCAGACGACGAAGAACTCAATGACCCGGGCAACGAAGATCCGGGTTCATTGATGGATGATGCGGAAGTACCGCTGAACGACCTGGATGACGCGGCCGATGTCGGTCATACCGAAAATCAGGACTGAGCTGCAATTTTTTGAGCTTTCACCTTGGCACGTCGTTCATACCAGACCAGCATCGGCTGGGTACTCAGGCCATGAACGACGATGCTCAAGGCGATCACCGACACCGTAAGGTTCACCGCCACCGCACTGCTGGTGCCGATCAACCCGTGGTTGAGCGCATAAAACAGGTAGTAGATGCTGCCGATCCCGCGGATACCGAACCAGCCCATCAAACCGCGCTGCCGATAGTCGATCAGGCTGCCCCAAGGCACTGCCAGCACACTCGCCGGCCGGATCACGCAAAACAACAGCGCCGCCACCGGCAATGCGCGCCAGTCCCAATGACTGACCAGAATGATCCCCAGCAACGTCACCAGGAAAACCTCCATCGAGCGCTCCACCAGGCTGCCGAACGACAACATGTCGCCCATCATCACACCGGCGGCGATCTGCGTGTCTTGCAGTTCACTGACATCACCTTGGAGCGCGCGCGCAGGTTCGACTTCCAGATGGCCCACCACCGGCAATGCCAAGTGCTCGGAGGGCGTCTGCGAATTGCCCGTGGACCTGAACTCTGCCTGGCGCAAGCCGAGCCCGGCGGCGAACACCGACAAAAAGCCGTAGCCGCCCACGGCCTCGGCTGCCACGTAGGCCAGGGCGATCAACGCCAGCGTCAGGTAATCGTTGGGTGACAAGGTGCTGTCTTCGTTGGTGATGCGCATCCACAAGGTCACGCGGCCGATGCCCCGGCCCATCCAGTAGCCGATCAACAACCCGGCCGGTACGGCCCACAGCAGGTTTTTCAGCGCCCAACCGCCCAGCCAGTCACCGTCAAAGCCGCCGTGCTGCATGAATAACAGCGCAAAGATCACAAACGGAAACGCGGTGCCATCGTTCAGGCCGGCCTCGCCCGACAGACCAAAACGCAGCGCGTCATAGTCCTGCGCATTGTTGACCTGAACCAGGCCGGCCAGTACCGGGTCGGTCGGCGCGAGAATGGCACCGACCAACAGCGAAACGCCCCAGGAAAGGTCGAACAGGTAATGCAGCGCGAGGCCGCTGCCCAGGATAGTCAGCAACATCACCGGGCCAGCCATGCCAAACGCAATGCGCCAGGTGCGATGCCGCAAGGGCAGGCGCAGCTTCAAGCCGCTGACGAACAGCGAAAACAGCACCGCCACTTCGGTTAAGTGCTCCATCCAGCGTGCGGAGGCCTTGATATCCATCTGCAGCAGGTCCATGCCCAGCGGGCCGATGGCGATGCCCAGCAACAGGCAGACTGCCGAGGTTGTCACCGGCATCCAGCGCAGGTAGGAGGAGGTGAGGGCGAGGGTCAGCAATACCGCGCCGAGTACGGCCAACCAAAGAATAAAAGTCATCGAACGTGCACCGTGGCCGTGGTTTGTAGCCGTTGGAGGACCACGACCCGGTACTGGTTCAAAGTTGTTGGATCAGGTGTTGATCCACGAGTGATCGGCGCCGATGCTGATGTGGAACCGGTAGCGCAGCGGGTAGTGGTGGTGTTTGATTTTTTGTATCTGCTCACGCAGGTGATCCGGTGGCGCAAGCCCTTTGCTGGCGTAGACGCGAAGCACGTCGTTTTCAATGTCGACGATAGGCCCGGACGAGACGAGGCTGCCGTCGACCAGCTTGGACTCTTTGGCTAATCCATCCAAACCCAGGTCGTACAGGTCGGGCCGTTTCGACTTGAGGATGTCATTGAATAGATTCGGGCCAGCGGTCTCGAATATCTTGCGTTCATACGCGGTGAATTCGGGCGTGTAGTGCACCCGGCCATCGGCGGTTTTCGTGGCAGTGGGGCGGTTGGCCGCGAAGTACGCCTTGTTGGCCTTAAAGCGTTGGTTCATCTGCGTGATCATCGCTTCGATGACCGGGTTGCCAGGGCGTGTCGCGAAGTTACTGGTGTTATAGAACGGCGTGTAGTCGGTCAGGCTATGCACGACCGGCGCGCCGAGCAGAACATCGTCAGCGCCGGCGAGCAATGCGTCGGTGCCGATGTTTTTTTGAATGACGTCATCGGTGTCCAGATACACGCCGCCGTGCTTGTTCATGATGGGATAACGCGCAACGTCCGAGGCGGCCGCCAGGTTTTTGCCTTGCCCCTGCCGAAAGTAGTCGTACATTTCGCCGCGCCTGAGCTGCTTGAAGACTTCGTCCTCATGCAGGTTCACCACCTTCACGTCGGGAGCCTTGCTCTGCAGCGTGGTTTTTATGCGTTGAAACACCGCCGGGCTGTCGGCATCGACGTGAAGGATGGAGGTGTAGCCGGGCGCTTGAGTGGCGTTCCTGGCAATGTTGTCGGCTAGGTGCGACGGTATTGCCTGGCCGGCCCAAAAATAGTGCAGCGCCTTGGGCAGCGGTTTCACCTCGTTTGGTACCTTCAGCACCGACGGCGGGGAGACATCAATAAAGGTGTACTGATGCGCGTCGGCTTTTTTAGCTTTGCTGAACTCCTCAAGCGTTCCCCGTTGCCACTTGCCCTTGGCACTTCGCCAGAAATACCTCGCGGGCGTGTCATCGATACCGGTGGCGAGCGGGGTCAGTTTCCACGCACCGGCCGAGCTGTCGAAGATGACGCTGTGTTCGGCGCCTTTGTGATTGAGCCTGAACGGCGTGGCTGCATGTTCGACGACTTGAATGTCATCCATCGGGACCACGTAAGTGCTGTCGCCAAACTTCCAGGGCGTGGGTGTGTCATGGGTGCCACCCAGCAGCCGGGCAGACCTGGAGGTGGGTTCCCAGCCGGACGCGCCGAGGTCCCTGATAGCGATCTCTGGCCCCGTGCCATTGGGGTGCCGGATGACTCGCTGGCCGTCCTTCAACCGTGACTCATAGAGTGTTCCGTCGACCCTTACATATTCTTTTTTACTGCGGCCTACGTACACATTGCCCTGCAAGCCCTTGGTCGATAGCGCGTCGGGGGCTATGTGTCTGGCTTCATAACCGCGCAGGTTGGCATCCAGTGTGCGGGTCTCGCCACTGGCTGCCAGGCGCTTGGGCGTGAAGTCTTTGAGCGGGGGGTCAAAGGGGTATTTTTTCACCGCGTCGTATTGATGCCAGTGACCCTGGAACAGCACGGCATGACCTTCGACGGTCTGTTGCCCGACCTTGAACGTGCCGTTTGCCGCCAGGCCCTGTTGCCGTTCGGCGATCTTCACCAGGTCATCGCCGCCGAGGGCGTGCAGGCTGCTGGCGTCGTTTGAGTTGGAGCTGTCGACGACAAAGTTGTCCAGCGCTTTGCCGTACGCCTGCTTCGTGCGCGGATCAAAGGCGTACCAGTTTTGGGTCGCCTCATCGAATGTGGCCAGCGCCGGGGTGCTCTGCGCACGGTGAGAGGCCCTGAAGGTGCCTTGCGCGACATCGGGCTTTTTCGCCAACTCAAGCAGATTGACACTGCGGTAAGACCCGCGCAGGTGCTTGAGGCCCTTATAGGCGGCGCCGGTCCAGCTGCGTACGCCATTGGCGACGCCGCGAGCCAGGTCATCCACTCCGCTCAGGGGGTTGAGCGAGCCGACCGCCGCACGCCCGACGATCTTGAACGTCTGGCCGAGTTTGGAAATGGCCGAAGCGCCGGCCAGTGCGCCTTTCGCGCCCTTGGCCGCAGCCCCCAGGCCCACCGCGAAACCAAAGATATCGAAGGCCAGATCGACGATACCGTCCTTCACGTTGCCGTCGATGAAATGCTTGATGGCTGACCTGAACGGGATCAGATTCAGCGCTACTTCCTCAACCACCTTATAGGTCGGCACTTCAGTGTCGAAGGTCGTCACGCCTTTGGCGCTGCGGTGCACCGCAGGCAGGTTGATGTCTTCGATCAGCGCATCGGCGATGTACCGGGTTCGGTCACTGGCGAAGCTATCAGGCACGGTTTGCGCACCTTGGCGCTCATCCAGCAGCGCCGATGAGTATTCACCCGCAGGCTTTACGGCATCGTAGCGTTTGCCGGGTGACGGATACCAACCGCCGGCCGGTGGGTACTCTTTGTAGGTCTGGCCCGGCCGCCGGGTCACCGTGCCCTTGAGGCGGTCGACTTCATAGGTCATGGTCTTGCCCTTGCGCTGGGTCTCGACCAGTAGCACTCCTTCTGCAACGCGGCGATCGTCTCGGCTGTATTCAATTTCCTTGCGCACGCTTATTTTGCCGAATTCCAGGTTTTGTCGGTCTTGCAGCGGCAGCCTGGCTATCAAGTGCTTGAGCTGCGCAGCGGAGGTCTTTTTTACGCGGTTGGCGTAGGACGCAAACGCTTGATCAAACGCATCCTGCGGACGCGGCAGGTCTTTAAGCGTTGCCAGAGCGGCGTTGATGTTGATCGCATTCGATGACGCTACCCAAGCCCCCGGCGCGCCATCGGTGGGCAAAGAGACGTTGCCCAACGTCACCGTGCTGACCACAGTGCGACCGGCCCGGCCCCAATCGTCGGACGAGTCGGGAGCGCCGAGCAGGGCTCTGCCGTCGATAAACAGATCCAACAGCGAGTAAGGCCCCGGAAAGTGCCGGCTGGCGGGCTGCGAGGTGATGCATTTTTCTTCAAACAGGTTCGGGGCCATTGCCGGCAAGGCGAGTTTCAGTTGCGCCAGCGCCAAGGCCTCAGTTGTCGGCATCTCGCCGATCTGCGTCTCGGCGGCCTCTCTCAACTCACTGACCTGGGCACTGAATCGCTGACGCACTTCGGCCATGGCTGCATCGGTGGTCGGGTAGTGCATGCCATTGCCAACGGCCCAGTCCTTGATCGCTCCATGCTGGGCGGCATATTCAATGCGGCGCTCGTCATCGGTCACGGGGGCAATGCTGGCCTCCAGCATGACGCGCGCATAGCTCATCGCCGCTGTTGCCCCTGGCGCTTTTGCCTCGATGCGCGCGACCGCCGTGGCAAAGCTGACCCAGCTGTGGGTGCCCACGGCCACCTGATCGGGGATGTCCTTGACCAAAAGCGCCGGCGCCCGGCTGGCAAGCAAAAGGTGAGTCAGCACTGAGGCTGTGGCCGGGGAGGACGCTCGGCCAGTGGTCACCAGGTGTTCTTCCAACTCCCTGATGATGGTAGACGCGGACTTGCCGGCGTTTTCGGCGCAGAACAGCGTGTAACCTTCAATGCTCAGTGGCGTGTCTGGCCGCGCAGTGCCAAACGGATCGGTCACGCTGACACGCTCCACGTTCAATGCCGCCAGCAGCCAATCGGTGGCACTGCCCTTGATCGACCGTGCCTCGAAGCTGGCCTGGATGGCCTCGCCCAGTGCCTTGCCTCTGGGCGTATTGAGCAACTCGTCGAGTAAGCGTCGCGGCTGGCTCAGCGTTGAGGGCGTGAGGGGCCTGTTGTCGAGCAGGTACTCCAGAACATTGTTAAACGGGCGCACATCAATGTCGCCCAAGCCGCCTGCGTACAAGACGGTGCTCAACAGTCGCTGGTTGCGCTGATCCAGGGGGTGCGGCCAGCTCAGCGCACCGCCAAGGTTCCCGTGCGTCGGAGTAATGGGCGGTGGTGTGGTGATTGCGTGGGCAAGGTTGTCCATGTCCTCGCGGCAGGTCGGCAGATCCCAGCCGTTATCTTCCAGGAACTGCTTGAGGCTGACCTCGGCCCACGCCTGCGTGTGATCGCTGCGGTAGGTGCTGTCGGTGCCCAGTTGAAGGGTGTTTGCCTGTAACTCATCGGCGATGTCGGCATTTGATCGCGTGCCGTCTTTCAACTGCGCTGACAAGTACCGCAACGACGCTGCGGCCTGGTGCTGTGCATGCGTATCGTCGACTACGGATTTCTGGTTTTGCAGGGCACTTTCGCTGCGCGATTCGATCAAGCCCGGGAAGGCCACGGGGTCGAGCCCGGCGAAGCGGCGCTCGCGGCTGAGTGCGTCGGCACGCTGCTTTAGGGCTGTGCCCGAAAGGTGGGGCGGTTCTTGATAAAAATTGCCCACCAGTGCCAAGGGCGCGATGTGCTCGTTTGTAACGCCCGGCAGGGTGAAGGTTGCATCCGCCTGGCCGGCTGCAATGATACGTGCCGCCTGCAGAACCGGGCCGCTGATGGCGCCCCAGTGTCTGTCGTCCAGCCCCAGCGTGTGCAGCGTCTGCGCGGGATCCAGGTGGCGCTTGAGCGTGAAGCAAATCTGCCCGGACGTCGGGTTCAGGCTGATCGAGTGGCTGTCTATGCCCTGGTCATGGACCCACTGGGCCACATCCGGTGATCGCAAGGCGTTGGCCAGCTGCGCCCACCACTGGCCGAAGGTCGAATGCGGGGGAATGGGCCAGATTTTCTGATCAGCATCGCGGGCGGCTACGCCGGTTATGCCGCGCAGTGCGGCGCCGTACTGAGCCGCCAGCTCGCGATCACCGTGGGCCCGGGTGCCTTCAATGGCTGGCTGAATGGGCGCGCCGGGCTCAGCGGTGAGCCTGGGCGGTGCAACGTTGCTGTCAGGAACCTGCGTTGGCTGCACGTGCGCAGCGTGGGGGGTGGAAATACGCGTCATAAAGTCTGTCACCTGGGCAGGGGAATACGCCACGGCACAGTGGCGTGGCATCCCCTTGTGGCAGTAGTGCGTGCAGCGATTCCGGCGCCTGACGGCGATAATCTTTACCCCTCATTTCAACCTTCGTGCTCAGTTGTCAGGGGTGTCCGTTCGGCTACATCGACGGCTGACACCCCTTACAGGCTCAAGGGCGGCTGCGCGGCACTGTTACTGTTGTGCCCCAGGCGAATCCGTTCGGCATCGGCCAATTTCGTCAGGGCCGACTGCTGGCGCGCTTTTAAGACGCCACCGGGCTGAACTTCAACCGCGCTTTCCACCACTCACTGGCCATGGAGCGCCCGGCGAGCAACCTGGCGCAGTGGCAAAAGAGCCGGGTGCAGCTAGCCGCCGACGCCGGCCTGGTGCTAGACCCCTGAAATGCTGCCTGTACACGCCCCCCCATGTGGGAGCGGGCTTGCCCGCGAAGAGGGCGTATCAGCCGACCTATTCGGTGAATGACACTGCGCATTCGCGGGCAAGCCCGCTCCCACATAGGGATCGCGGCGCGTCAGGTGATTTCGATAGGCCTCACCAACCCACGGACTTGAACAGCTCAGGCACGTGGTCCAGGTGCGGGCTGGCGCAGATATGCGTGTGTTCGTGATGATCGTAGGCGCTGAGCAAGGTATCCCGGTCGACCTGATGATCACCTTTTTCGTCGAGGATTTTATCGATCGCGGCGCGCAGGCCTTCGTCCCACTGGATCAGCGTGCCGTAGCAATCAAAGGTCAACCAGAGTGGGCGAGGGGTGTTCTCAAGGGGCATGCGGCACCTGTACGGAAAGTGAGTGACCCTCGCAGCATAGGAAACGTGGCAGTCAGTTGGAAATTAAATCAGCCTCTGCCACACAGTTGAATAGTCGATATGAAGGTCGCCGCCCTGTTTGATCTCGAACGTGCTGATCAGCGGCGCGGGGCGATTGAGTTCGACACACCGCGGGCTGATCGAGTGTTTGCGCGACGAGATTTCAGATCCGCGGCAGTCGCTCCAGTAGCAGGCGTTCCAGCGTGGCTGCGGGCAATGGCCGGCTGAACAAGTACCCTTGAATCTGATCACAGCCGGCGGCCTTCAGAAACGCCAGCTGATCCTGGGTTTCGACACCTTCGGCAACCACTTGCAGGCTCAGGCTATGGGCCAGTTCAATGATCGTGCGGGTGATGGCCGCGTCTTGCGGGTTGGTGGTGACTTCGCGAATAAACGCGATGTCGATCTTCAACGTGTCGATGGGAAACCGGCGCAGATACGCCAGGCTTGAATAGCCGGTGCCGAAGTCATCGATGGAGATTTTCACGCCCATCGTGCGCAGCCGTTGCAGGCTGGCAATGGTGTGCTGGGTGTTTTCCATCAATGAGCCTTCGGTCAGTTCGACCTCCAGCCAGTGCGGCGCCACCCCGGTTTGCCTCAAGGTGCGTTCGATATCGGCAATCAGGTCGCCCTCGATCAATTGATGACCGGAAACGTTGACTGAAACCTCCACGGCGCCAATCAGGCCGCGTTGCCACACGGCGATTTGCTGGCAAACCGTATCAATCACCCAGCGCCCGACCGGCACGATCAGGCCCAGGCTCTCGAGTATCGGCACAAATACCGCCGGTGAAACCGCGCCATAGCCTGGCCGCTCCCAGCGCAGCAGGGCTTCGAGTGCGCATATCTGGCCGCCGGCCAGCTCGACCTTGGGTTGGTAATGCACGCTGAATGCATTGGTTTCGACCGCCAGGCGCAGGGCGTTTTCCAGATCCTGGCGCGCCAGGTCGTGCACGCTCATGCCCGCCGGCTCTCCCGTTCGCTGCTGCAGTTGCTGCTCGAGCATCAGGTTGTGGACTTTCAAATGATCACCGCGCGCCTTGAGCCGCAGCAGGTTGCGCACCCGCAGCCACAACTCGACACGCTCCACCGGTTTGCTGATGAACTCCTCGGCGCCGGTTTCCAGCCCGGTGACGCGCGCGCTGGGCTCACTGAGGGCCGACAACATGATGATCGGGATACTCGCCGTGGCTTCGTCGCCCTTCAAGTGGCTGGCGACCTCGTAGCCGTCCATGCCCGGCATCATGATATCCAGCAGGATCAGGTCGGGCGGTTGCTGCGCCACCAACTGCAAGGCTTCTTCACCGCTGCTGGCACTCAGGGTCTGGTAGCCCTCGTGCTGCAGCAGGGTTTCCAGCAGCTTGCGAACCTGGGGTTCATCATCAACGATCAATAGCGTTGCGGGTTGGCTGGCCATGGAGAGGACTCATAGGAGTGGGCTGATGTGTTGTTGCAGCAAGGTGTCGATGGTCTGGTAAAGCTCTTTGTAGCGCAGCGGCTTGATGATGTAGGCGTCGCAGCCGGCCAGTCGGGTCTTTTCGCGGTCTTCCTTCATGGCCATGGCGGTCAGGGCGATCACCGGAATGTGCGCCGTGCCGGGGTCTTGCTTGAGCAGGCGGGTGGCGGCGAGGCCATCCATGCCCGGCAACTGGATATCCATCAGGATCAGCGCCGGCTGTTTTTCCCGCGCCAGCGTCAGCCCGGTTTCTGCATCCGCCGCCCACAACACGCTGTGGCCGGCATTGACCAGCAACAGCCGAGCCAGGCGCATGTTCGCCTCGTTGTCTTCGACGATCAGGATTTCGGCCATGCGGCCTCCGAGGCACGGTGCAGTGGCAGCCACACCACAAAGCGGGTGCCCAGGCCCACGCGGCTGGCGACGGCGACGCTGCCGCCATGCAGGTCGGTCAATTGCTTGACCATCGCCAGCCCCAAACCCGTGCCTTCAAATTTACGCGCCAGGCTGCTGTCGATCTGGCTGAACGCCTTGAAGAGCTTGCTCATGTCGTCCTCGGCAATGCCGATGCCGGTGTCGCTGACGCTCAGTTCGAGGAACTGCGCGTGGGGGCTGGGCTGCAGGGCGAAGCCATGGGTCGGCCAGTCGCCTGGGATTTGCCCGACCTGGGCGCGACTGACCTCGCGCACCGCCAGGGTCACGGAGGCGCCGTGTTCGCTGAACTTCACCGCATTGGCCAGCAAGTTGTAGATGATCTGCTTGGTCTTGCGCAGGTCCAGTTCCAGGGTGCCGAAATCGCCGTCGCTTTCCAGCTTCAACTGGATGCGTTGCAGGGCGGCTTTTTCGCGCACGATCAACAGACTGTTGGCCAGCAAGCCGGCGAGCTCCACGGCCTCAAGCTCCAGGTCCATCATCCCGGCCTCGACCTTGGACAGGTCGAGAATGTCGTTGATCAGCGACAGCAGGTGCTGGCCGCTGGTGAAGATATCGCCGATGTATTCACGCTGCACCTCACTCATGTCGCCGACCAGGCCATCCTTGAGCGCCTCGGAAAAGCCGATCACCGCGTTCAGCGGCGTGCGCAACTCGTGAGACATGGTGGCGAGGAACTCGGACTTCATGTGGTTGGCGTGTTCCAGTTCCAGGTTTTTTTCTTCCAGGGCGCGTTCGAAACCTTTGCGCTCGGCTTCTTCCTGCTTGCGCGCGGTGTTGTCGGTGCCGATCAGCAAGTAGCCGATGATGGTGTCGTGGCGGTTGCGCAGGGCCGTCACCGAAACCATGGCCGACAGGCGACTGCCGTCCTTGCGGATGTAGGTCAGCTCGTAAATGTCTTCGATGCCGCGCGAGGCTTTGAACACCAGGGCTTCGAAGCCCGGCGTGATCGGTGTGTCGAGCTCCAGGCTGAGGGCGGCGGCGCGGGTAATGAGTTCGGCGGGGTCGGAAATGTCGGCTGGGGTAATGCGGTTCAGCACGTCGTCGGCGGCGTAGCCGAGCATGCGTTCGGCGCCGACGTTGAATATCTGGATCACGCCTTTTTCGTCGGTGGCGATGCTTGAAAAATACGCGCTGTTGAAGATCGCGTCTTGCAGGGCGCCGGTCTTGAGCAGGGTTTTCTGGCGTTTGAATTCGACGATTTTTTCGGCCCGCGATTGCGGTTCGAGGGGGCGTTCGGTTGGGTTTTTATCCATCGCGGTGGCGTTCCATGAACTTCAGGCCCGCCATCATTGACAGCCGATGGCGCAGAGCATGCTCACTGAGATCGCACGAGGGCGACGAGGAGGAGATGAGGTCTTTGGACGATAGCAGAGATTAAGGCGTTTTGATGCTTGGCAACTTTGACTTGGCGGGTTTTGGAGGGATTGTTGGGCGGGGGCATATCCGTTGCTGCGCTCAGGGCAGCTGGCGGTTGGCGGTTGCGCTCTTACAGCGGGTCACCTTTGGCAAATTCCCGAAATGCCGGAGCACAGCAACACACGTCTACCTGATGCACAGAGCTCCAAATGTGGGAGCGGGCTTGCCTGCGAATGCGGTGGGCCAGTCAGCTCATGTATCACTGGCACACCGCCTTCGCGGGCAAGCCCGCTCCCACAAGTTGACCGCGTTCAGCTGCCAGCACCGCAGTGCTTTGCTTTTCTGTGGGAGCTGGCTTGCCTGCGATGCAGGCACCTCGGTCTATCAGTGACACACAGTAGATGCCATCGCAGGCAAGCCAGCTCCCACCTTTAACCGAGTACAAACGAAGCCCATCTACCTGATGCACAGAGATCCAAATGTGGGAGCGGGCTTGCCCGCGAAGGCGGTGGGTCAGCCAGCTCATGTGTCACTGGCACACCGCCTTCGCGAGCAAGCCCGCTCCCACAAGTTGACCGCGTTCAGCCGCCATTGGGAATACCAGATGTAAACGACAACGCCTGCGTTGGAGGTCATGACGCATCCTGATTTCTTCCAATGACTGCTGGCAGAACGCACGGGCGCAGGGTTTTATTCCGCTGGCGTATAAATTTCATTTCATGCACCCGGCGGCGTGCGGGTTTCGCGCTTGTGGGCTTGGTGAAACGTTTAATCAATCGATAAACGGCGTACGCAAGCGCTTGCGTAAGGAAATGTAACTGGACTAGAGTCGGCAGCACTCGACTACAAAAATAATAATTCCAGGAGCTCATCCATGAGCCTTGAACCCTTGCTTGAGATGCAGGGCATCAGCAAAACCTTCAACGGTTTGCGCGTGCTCAAGAATGTCGGCCTGAAGGTCTACCCCGGTGAAATCCACGCGTTGATGGGGGAGAACGGCGCCGGCAAATCCACCCTGATGAAAATCCTCTCCGGCGCCTACCAAGCCGATCCCGGCGGTGAAATCCGCATCGACGGCCAGCCCGTCGCCACCTTCGACCCCGCCACTGCCAAGACCCTCGGCATCGCCGTGATCTATCAGGAACTGAGCCTGTGCCCCAACCTGAGCGTGGCCGAGAATATCTACCTGGGCCGCGAACTGCGGCGCGGCTGGACCATCGACCGCAAGGGCATGCAAGCCGGCTGCGTCGAGGTGCTGCAACGCCTGGGCGCCGAGTTCAAACCCACCACGCCGGTGAGCAGCCTGTCGATTGCCGAGCGCCAGCTGGTGGAAATCGCCCGTGCGCTGCATGCCCACGCCAGGATCCTGGTGATGGACGAGCCGACCACGCCGCTGTCATCGCGTGAGACCGACCGCCTGTTTGCCCTGATCAAACAGCTGCGCAGCCAGGGCCTGGCGATTATCTACATCAGCCACCGCATGGCCGAGATCTACGAGTTGTCGGACCGCGTCTCGGTGCTGCGCGACGGCCAGTACATCGGCGAGCTGACGCGCGAGGCGCTGTCGGCCGAGGTGTTGGTGAAAATGATGGTCGGCCGCGATCTTTCCGGGTTCTACAAGAAGGAACACGCCGCCTATAACCCCGGCAACGTGGTGATGCGCGTGCGTGACATGGCCGATGGCAAGCGCGTGCGCCAGTGCAGTTTCGACCTGCACGCCGGCGAGGTATTGGGCATTGCCGGGCTGGTCGGGGCAGGGCGCACGGAGCTGGCGCGGCTGATCTTTGCGGCCGACCCGCGCACCAGCGGCACACTTGAAGTGGTGGGCAAGACCGTCACCCAACTGCGTAACCCGGCTGACGCGATCCGCGCCGGCGTGGTGTACCTCACCGAAGACCGCAAGGCCCAGGGCCTGTTCCTCGACATGAGCGTGGCCGACAACATCAACGTCTGCGCCTGTGTGCCGGACGCGCATGCCGGTGGCGTGCTGGATCGCGGCCATGCTGCCCAGCGTTCAAATGACGCGATCAAGTCGCTGTCGATCCGGGTGGCATCGGGCAAGGTCAATGTCGGCGCCTTGAGCGGCGGCAATCAGCAGAAAGTGCTGCTGGCGCGGCTGCTGGAGGTCAAGCCGCATGTGCTGATCCTCGACGAACCGACACGGGGCGTGGACATCGGCTCCAAGTCCGAGATCTACCGCATCATCAATCAACTGGCGCTGGCCGGTGTTGGCATTGTGGTGATCTCCAGTGAGTTGCCGGAAATCATCGGCACGTGCGACCGCGTGTTGATCATGCGCGAAGGCCAGTTGGTGGCCGAAGTCGGCGGGGCATCCGGCCACGTCATTTCCCAGGAACGTATTATTGACCTCGCCACCGGTGGCGATCAGGTGGCTGCCCATGGCTGATTCAAACAACCACACACTTGCCCTTGCGCCCGTCGGTAAAGCGGAACGCGTTCGCGAGCTGATGCGCACGGTCGGCATGCTGCCGGTGCTGATACTGCTGTTGGTCGGGTTTGCCCTGGCCAGTGAAAACTTCCTCACCGTGCAAAACCTGTCGATCATCACCCAGCAGGCTTCGGTGAATGTGGTGCTGGCGGCGGGCATGACCTTTGTGATTCTGACGGCGGGCATCGACTTGTCCGTCGGCGCGATTCTCGCGGCGTCCGCCGTGGTCGCGTTGCAGGCCTCAATGTCGCCACAGTTCGGCATGTTCGGGATTGCTGCCGGCATCGGTTTCGGTCTGTTGCTGGGCCTGGTCAATGGCGGGTTGATCGCCTTCATGCGCTTGCCGCCGTTTATCGTCACCCTCGGCGCACTGACCGCCATGCGCGGCCTGGCGCGGTTGCTGGCAGATGACAAAACCGTGTTCAACCCCGACTTGCCGTTTGCGTTTATCGGCAATGACTCGGTGCTGGGCGTGCCGTGGCTGGTGATCATTGCCGTCGCGGTGGTGGCGCTGTCGTGGTTCATCCTGCGCCGCACCGTCATGGGCGTGCAGATCTACTCCGTCGGCGGCAACCCGGAAGCGGCGCGCTTGTCGGGGATCAAGGTGTGGAAAGTGCTGCTGTTCGTCTACGCGATGTCCGGTGCACTGGCCGGGCTGGGCGCGGTGATGAGCGCCTCGCGCCTGTTCGCCGCCAATGGCCTGCAACTGGGGCAATCCTATGAGCTGGACGCGATTGCTGCGGTGATTCTCGGCGGCACCAGTTTTACCGGCGGCGTCGGCACCATCGGCGGCACGCTGATCGGGGCGCTGATTATCGCGGTGCTCACCAACGGCCTGGTGCTGCTGGGTGTGTCGGATATCTGGCAGTACATCATCAAGGGCATTGTGATCATCGGCGCGGTGGCGCTGGATCGCTATCGCCAGTCCGGCGCACGGACCTGATTTCACTCCAACAACAATCACAAGAGAGTCCCGCATGAACTTCAAACGCCTCTTTCCTGTTATGGCCTTGGCTGCCCTGATCTCCCACACTGTAGAAGCCCGCGAACTCAAGGCCCTCGGCATCAGCATGGGCTCGCTCGGCAACCCGTATTTTGTGACCCTGGCCGATGGCGCCACGGCGCGGGCCAAAGAGCTGAACCCCAATGTCAAAGTGACGTCGGTGTCGGCCGACTATGACCTGAGCAAGCAGTTCTCGCAGATCGACAACTTCATTTCGTCCAAGGTCGACCTGATCCTGCTCAACGCCGTCGACCCATCGGCCCTGGCCTCGGCCATCAAGAAAGCCCGGGATGCCGGCATTGTCGTGGTGGCGGTGGATGTGGACGCCAAGGGCGTGAACGCCACCGTGCAAACCGACAACGTCGAAGCCGGCAAACTGGCGTGCCAGTTCCTGGTGGACAAGCTTGCGGGCAAGGGCAATGTGATCATCCAGAATGGCCCGCAAGTTACCGCCGTGACCGACCGCGTCAAAGGCTGCAAGGCTGCATTGGCCGGTGCGCCGGACATCAAGGTGCTGTCCGATGACCAGGACGGCAAAGGCTCGCGCGAAGGTGGCCTGAACGTGATGCAGGGTTACCTCACGCGCTTCCCGAAAATCGACGGCCTGTTCGCGATCAACGACCCGCAAGCCATCGGCAGCGACCTGGCGGCCAAGCAGCTTAAACGCAGCGGCATCCTCATCACTTCGGTGGACGGTGCGCCAGACATCGAAAACGCACTGAAGACCGACACGCAAATCCAGGCCTCGGCCAGCCAGGACCCTTGGGCCATGGCCCAGACCGCCGTGAACGTGGGCAACGACATTCTCAATGACAAGGCCCCGGCCGAAGCGGTTACCCTGCTCACGCCAAAACTGATCACCCGCGACAACGTGGCTACGTACAGCGGTTGGTCGAGTAAACATTGAGTCATTGAGCAAAGGGGAGCGCGTCGTGGTCACCATGGATGACGTGGCAAGCAGGGCGGGGGTGTCAACGTCGACCGTGTCCCACGTGTTGAACGGCACCCGCAAAGTCAGCGAGGCCACGGTGCAAGCGGTGCAGCGCGCAATTCAGGACTTGGGCTACATCCCCAATACCCTGGCGCGCTCGCTGGCCCGTTCCAGCACCAGCACGATTGGCGTGGCGATCTCGGCGCTGTCCAACCATTACTTCAGTGAAACCGTGCACGCGATTGAAACCGAGTGCGCCAAGCACGGCTACATGATGCTGTTTGTCGACCCCCACGACGACCCGGAGCAGGAGCTGCGGGTGGTCACGGCGTTGCATCATCGGCGGGTTGACGGGATTTTGCTGGCCCCGTCCACTGATTCCAGGGCCCTTAAGTATTTGCAGGCAAATGAAATGCCCACGGTGCTGGTGGACCGCATGATGAGTACGCAGTTTGACCAGATCGGGGTGGAAAATACCCAGTCCACCCAGGCTTTGGTCGCGCATTTGATTGAACACGGGCACCGCCGGATCGGCTTTATTGCCGGGCGCGCGGGGCTGGGCACTACCGATGAGCGCGTGGCGGGTTACCGGGCTGCGTTGCAGGCGGCAGGCGTGGCGTTTGATCCGCAGTTGCTGGTCAACGGTGGCTCCAACAGTCAGCCGGCGCGCGCTGCGACTGCGCAGTTGCTGGCCCTGAGCGCGCCGCCTACGGCGATCATGGCGGGCAATAACCTGATGACATTGGGCGCCATGCATGCCCTGCGTGACGCACAGATTGAGGTGCCGGGGCAGATCGCGCTGGTGGGTTTTGATGATTTTGACTGGGCGGATTTTTTCGTGCCGCGCCTGACCTTGATTGCCCAGCCGGTCAAGGAGCTGGGCGTACGCGCGGTGCAGATGCTGCTGCAACGCATGGCCGCGCCGGCCGCGCCGGTACAAAGCGTACTCCTGGCGCCGAGCCTGCAATACCGTAATTCATGTGGCTGTATTTGATTGGAATGACCCACGTATGAGCAGTCCTGTTTCCCTCGGTATTGATCTGGGCACCTCCGAACTCAAGGCGATCCTGATGGACGTCGACGGCGCCGTGCTGGCCCACGCCGGTGTGCGCTTGAGTGTTTCGCGACGTCACAGCGGCTGGTCCGAACAGGCCCCGCAAGACTGGTGGCAGGCCTGTTTGCAGGCGCTTGAGCAGTTGCGTGCGCATGCGGCTTTCAGTCGCGTGGTGTGCATCGGGTTGTCGGGGCAGATGCACGGCGCCGTGTTGCTCGGGGATGACGACCGCGTGTTGTACCCGGCGATCCTGTGGGACGACTCGCGTGCTGTCGCCGAAGCTGAGCAACTCGGGCCCGGCTTCGCCGAAGTCACCGGCAGCCTGCCCATGGCCGGGCTGACCGCGCCGAAACTGCTGTGGCTGCAGCAGCATGAACCCGAGGTGTTCAAGGCCATTGACTGCGTGCTCTCGCCCAAGGATTACCTGCGTTTACGCCTGAGTGGCGAGCGCATCAGCGAGATGTCCGATGCGGCCGGCACACTGTGGCTGGACGTGGCGCAGCGCGAATGGTTCGCGCCGATGCTGGGTGCCACGGGGCTTGCGCCTGCGCAGATGCCCAGGTTGGTGGAAGGCGGTGCGCCGGCGGGTTACGTGACGGCAAGCGGGCTGGGTTTGTCGCCCGGCGTGGTGATTGCCGGTGGCGGCGGCGATAACCCGGTGGCGGCCGTCGGCATCGGCGCAATCAATGCCGGCGACGGTTTCATCACCCTGGGCACCAGCGCGGCCATCGTCGCGATCACCGATCACGCCGCCGGCAACCCGGCTAGCGCCGTGCACAGCTTCTGCCACGCGCTGCCTGATCGCTGGTACACGATGGGCGCCATGCTGGCCGGTGCCAGTTGCTTGCGCTGGGTGACGCGCCTGACCGGTATGCCGGACGAACAAACGCTACTGGACCAGGTGCAGGCGCAGTTGCCGATGGGGCAGCCGGTACCGTTGGACACACCCCTGTTTTTGCCCTATCTGGCCGGTGAACGCACGCCGCATAACGACCCGTTGTTGCGCGGCGGCTTCATGAACCTGGGCCACGATTGCACCCCGGCGATGCTCGGTTACGCCGTGATGGAAGGCGTGGGGTTTGGCTTGCTCGATGCCTTGCGCGCCGTGCAATCGGCCGGCGCCAGCGTCGGCGCCTGCGCTCTGGTGGGCGGCGGCGCGCGCAGCGAGTACTGGGCGCAGTTGTTGGCGAACATCCTGCAGCGCGAGATCTTTACCTTGCAGGGCAGCGAATTAAGCGCGTGTATTGGGGCGGCGAAGCTGGGGTTTGTGGCGATCGGGCAGGGCGCGTCGCTGTTGCAAGCGGGCCTGCCGGTCAAGGCGCGGTATTGGCCTGATGCGACGCAACAGCCGGTATTGGAGGCGCGTTATCGCAAGTTCCAAGGGTTGCTGGTGGCGGCGAAGGCGCTGCACGACTGATCATGCGCCTTGTGTTGAGCAGGCCTTTTGTGGCGAGCGGGCTTACTGTGGCGAGCGGGCTTGCCCCGCGTTGGGCTGCGCAGCAGCCCCAAACCCGTCACCGCGCTTTTCCAGATTAATTGAGTCGGCAGGTTTCAGGGCCGCTTCGCGCCCCAACGCGGGGCAAGCCCGCTCGCCACAACCAGACCGCTCGCCACAGAAAGCCCACTGACGACAACAGTCCATCGGCTTACAGCGCATCCCATTGCGGTGCAAACGGCGGCTGCACAAAGCGTTGGTCTTTGGGCAGGCGCGCGATGGCTTGCATATCCTGCTCATCGAGTGTGACGTGCAGCGAATCGAGGTTGGCTTGCTGGCTTTGCGGGCGCTGGGCCTTGGGAATCGCCACCACGCCTTGTTGGCGTAACCAGGCCAGGGCGACTTGCGCCGCGCTGGCGCCGTGCATGGCGCCGATCTGTGTCAATACCGGGTCAGTGGCCGCGCGACCCTGTGCCAACGGTGCATATGCAACCATCGGGATGCGTTTGCCGCGCAGGTAATTGAGCAGGCGGCTCTGGTCGAGGAACGGGTGGTATTCCACCTGTACCGCGGCAATCGGCGTGCCCAGCACATCGATCGCCTCGCGCAGCATCGGCATGTTGAAGTTGCACACACCGATGTGCTTCACGCGGCCACTGTCGCGCAGGGCCAACAAAGCGTTCATCACGCCGGGCAGGTCCATGTTGGCAGCCGGCCAATGCACCATGAACAGATCGACGTAGTCCACCGCCAGCTTGCCGAGGCTCAGCTCAAAGGCTTTTTGCAGCGCGGCCGGCGCCAACTGGTCATGCCACACCTTGGTGGTCAGGAACACCTCGTCGCGGGGGATGCCCGAGTGTTTGATCGCCTGGCCCACAGCGGCTTCGTTGTCGTACAGGGCGGCGGTGTCGATATGCCGGTAACCCAGCGCCAGGGCACTTTCGACCACTGCCCGGCAGTCATCGCCGGGCATACGGAAGGTACCGAAACCCAATTCAGGCAGGTTCATCAGGCATTCGCCTCCGCGGTTTTATCTGCCAGCTCGCGCAACACCGTGAGCAGGGAAGTTGTGCCCTTGAGCACCTGATCGTGCTCGAAACAGATCCAGCCTTCGTTGAAGCCATCGACCATGCGCATGCGCGGCAGTGGGTTGTGTGCGCCTTGGGCCCGCAGCAACGGTTCCCAGGTATCGCGCTCAACCACCTCGGCGCGCACGTCACGGCCGAGCACTTGCGCCAGGGTCTGGGCGATGTCGTTCGGGCTGACCCACTGGCTTTCCAGTTCGACTACGCGGTGGCCGGCCCAGTCTTGCTGCAACAGTTGCGCGGCGAGTGTGCCGATGTCGGCCGTGGCAACCATCGGCACGCGTTTGTCGAGCGGTTGCAGGAAGCTGTGGATCACGCCGGTGTCACGCGCACTGCTGACGTCATAGGCGGCGTTTTCCATGAACCAGCCTGGGCGCAGGAAGGTTACGGGGATGTCCAGGGCGCTCAACGCCTGCTCCATCAGCGTGCGCTGAGTCAGCAGGTTGAGCTCCTTGGCTTGCGCGCCGATGGTCGACAGGCACAAGACTTTTTGTGGCGCGGCGGCCTTGAGGGCCTGGCTGACAGCCGCTATCACGGCACGCGCTTCAGGAAACCCAGGCTGCGGATCGAAGCCCGGTGGCGGCAGGATGAACACAGCGGTCGCGCCCTTGAACGCTTCGGTCAGCGCCTGTGCATCTTCCATCGCGGCAAACGCGATTTCGCAGCCCTGGTCGGCCCAATAGGCCGCTTTGCCGGCGTCGCGAATGACGGCGCGAACCGGCAGGCCTGCCTTGAGGAGGTTATGCGCCAGGGCGCCGCCGACTTTGCCTGTGATGCCAGTGATTACGTACATGCGCTTTACTCCTGTGGGTTCCAATGTGTGGAGCCCAGCATAAAGTTCAGCCGGCGATGACAGAATAGCGATTACGTCACTGCGTAAGTGACGCAAAATCACGAATCGGCCAGTGGCGGCAAACGCCGTTTGACTGGGGTTTTCTTGACGATGGCGGTGTTGGTTTCGGCATAGGCGTTAAGCCGGTCGAGCAGGGTGTCGAGCTGGTCCATGGTGCGCACATGCAGGCGCGCGATAAAGCAGTCCTCACCGGTGACTTTGTCGCACTCGGTGAACTCGGGAATCGCCTGGATCTGGCGCTCCACCTCCTGCAATTTGCCGGGCAACGGGCGGATACGCACGATGGCTTGCAGCAAATAGCCGAAGTGCTTGGGGTCGATGTCGACGGTGTAGTGGGTCAGCACGCCGCGCTCCTCCAAACGGCGCAGACGTTCGCCCACGCTGGGCGAAGACAGCCCGGTAATACCCGCCAATGCCTTGAGCGACAGGCGCGAGTCGTCCATCAAGGCGGCGATCAGTTGCTGGTCGATAGAGTCAATCATGCTGTCTGCCTAATTTAAAAAGGTAATTGAGGATTTTTGCCTACTTTAGTCGCTGGAGGCGCTGATCAGCAGATTGCCATAATTGAGCCTCACTTGAGGAGCGCCATCGTGGACACATCTATTCGTCGCGGGTCGTGGGAAATGGTCGCCGCCATGCTGATTTCGGGCACCATCGGCTGGTTTGTGCTGGTGTCTGGCGTGTCGGTGATCGAAGTGGTGTTCTGGCGCTGCGTGATTGGCGCGCTGACGCTGTTGCTGGTGTGTGCGTGGTTGGGTTACTTGCGCCGAGACCTGCTGACCTGGGCCAAGCTCGGCCTGGCGATGCTCAGCGGTGTGGCCATCGTCGGCAACTGGTTGCTGTTGTTCGAATCCTATTCACGTGCGTCGATTGCCATCAGCACCGCGGTGTACAACGTGCAGCCGTTCATGTTGGTGATGCTGGCGGCGCTGTTTCTGGGTGAGAAGATCACCGTGCAGAAGCTCGCGTGGTTGAGCGTGGCGTTCCTCGGCATGCTGGCGATTGTCACCGCCCATGGCGAACAGCAAAGCGCTGGCGGGGATTATCTGACCGGGATTGCCCTGGCGTTGGGCGCAGCGTTTTTGTATGCGATTGCCGCCTTGATCATCAAGCGCTTGAAGGACGTTCCACCCCACTTGATGGCGTTGATCCAGGTGATCACCGGCGCACTGTTGCTGGCGCCGTTAGTGCCTTGGCACAGCTTGCCTGCCGCGACCCAGGCTTGGGCTGCGCTGGTCACGCTGGGCATGGTGCACACCGGTTTGATGTATGTGTTGCTGTACGGGGCAATCCAGAAGCTGCCGACCGCGATTACCGGCGCGCTGTCGTTCATCTACCCGATTGCGGCGATCTTTGTCGATTGGATCGCCTTCGGGCATCGCCTGGGTTGGCTGCAATGGTTGGGGGTTGTTGCGATTCTGCTGGCGGCAGCGGGGTTGCAGCGGGGCTGGTGGTGGCCCCGCTCCCCAAGGGTCAGTGCGTGCCCTGAAAGATGATGTTTTCCGGGTTGAAGTGGCCCACGCCGCTGCCCGGCTGTGGCAAGCCAAGGATGTGGCCCTTGATCTTGCCCACCACGTGCATCTCGCACGGTTTGCAGTCGAACTTCAGGGTCAGCACTTCATCACCGTGGATCAGTTGCATCGGCGCCACTTTGGTCTTCACACCCGTCACGCCCTTGGCCTGTTTAGGGCACAGGTTGAACGAGAACCGCAGGCAGTGCTTGGTGATCATCACCGGCACTTCGCCGGTTTCTTCGTGGGCTTCGAAGGCGGCGTCGATCAGCTTCACGCCGTGACGGTGGTAGAAGTCCCGGGCTTTCTGGTTGTAGACGTTGGCCAGGAACGACAAATGCGCTTCCGGGTACACCGGCGGCGGCGACGTCTCAGCCTTGCGTCCACCTCGTGGGTGAGCGGCAACGCGGGCGGCGGTCAGCGCCTCGATCACTTCACGGCGCAAGGCCTTGAGCTGCGAGTTGGGGATGAAGAATGCCTGCGGCGCATCCAGCTCGATGTGCGTGGCGTGGTACTCGGTGGTGCCGAGTTGGCCAAGCAGGTCGCGCAGGGTGTCGAGCGCCTGTTCCGGCTTGTTGGCCACGCCGAACGGGCCGGGCAGGGTGACGCTGGCGCTGATGCCTTCTTCGCTGGTCGCGGTCACGTCCAACTGGTTTTCACGCAGGCGCGCGATCCACTGCAGGCCAATACGGCGCTCGGCCGAGGTCTTGAGCAGGGCTTGTTGCCAGTTGTGGTCGAGGTTGCGGTTCAGCGGATGGTTGGGCCGCAACTGGTGCAGGCCGGCCGGCATTTCATTGGGCTCGACGCGATAGCGGTAGCGTTTCTCGCCGTCTTCTTCGAACTCGCCTTTGGGTTCGGCGATGTTAGCGCGAAAACCCACGACTTCGCGCTTGATCAGCACATTGAGGCCGTCGCCGTTGGACAACGGCTCATGGGTGACTACCTGCAAGTCGCGCTTGCCGGCTTTTTCCACCACACCCACCGGCAGGCCGGTGAAGGTGGGCGTGTCGAAGGCGCCGATGTCGATTTTGCGGTCGGTGACGAAGTAGTCGGTGCTGCCCCGGTGGAAGGTTTTTTCCGGGTCGGGCAGGAATAAATGCGCAGTACGGCCGCTGGAAGCGCGCGCCAGGTCAGGGCGGTCTTCGAGGACGTCGTCGAGGCGTTGGCGGTAATAGGCGGTGATGTTTTTCACATAACCCATGTCCTTGTAACGGCCTTCGATCTTGAACGAACGCACACCGGCTTCGACCAGCGCGCGGATGTTGGCGCTCTGGTTGTTGTCTTTCATCGACAGCAGGTGTTTTTCAAAGGCCACCACGCGGCCCTGGTCATCTTTCAAGGTGTACGGCAGGCGGCAGGCCTGGGAGCAATCGCCACGGTTGGCGCTGCGGCCATTCTGCGCGTGGGAGATATTGCATTGCCCGGAGAACGCCACGCACAGGGCGCCGTGGATGAAGAACTCGATGGCGGCATCGGTTTCATCGGCGATCGCGCGGATTTCCTGCAGGTTCAGCTCGCGGGCCAGCACCAGCTGCGAGAAACCGGCCTGGTCGAGAAACTTGGCGCGGCCCAGGGTGCGGATGTCGGTCTGGGTGCTGGCGTGCAGCTCGATGGGCGGAATATCCAGCTCCATCACGCCCAGGTCTTGCACGATCAACGCATCGACACCGGCGTCGTACAGCTGATGGATCAGCTTGCGCGCGGGTTCCAGTTCGTTGTCGTGCAGGATGGTGTTGATGGTGGTGAACACGCGGGCGTGGTAACGGCGGGCGAATTCGACCAGTTGAGCGATGTCGCTCACCTCGTTACACGCGTTGTGGCGCGCGCCGAAGCTTGGTCCACCAATGTAGATGGCGTCGGCGCCATGCAAGATAGCCTCGCGCGCGATGGCGACATCGCGGGCCGGGCTGAGCAATTCCAGGTGATGCTTGGGCAAGGACATAGTTTTTTTAGTCAGGCTTGTCACGGTTGAGGCGGGCATTGTAGCTGTGAAATGCTGGGTGGGCACCTACCGCAGGGCTGGCTGGGCGAATGGGGTAGGCAGATTGGGAGCATATCTGTTACTGCGGTAACGGCGGCTGGCGGTTCCGCTCTTACAGCGGGTCACTTTTGGCAAACGCCCGGAATGCCGGCCCAGCCAAAAGTAACCAAAAGGTCTTTGCCCCACCACTCGGTGCCTCGCCTGCGTTCGGCCAGCGTGGTTGACGGGGCCTGTCAGATCAAAAGCAAAAGCAAAGCACGGCGGCCTGACAGCCGACCTGAGTGGTAGAAGCAAAAGCACAGCAACACACTTCTATCTGATGCACAGAGATCCAAATGTGGGAGCGGGCTTGCCCGCGAATGCGGTGGGTCAGCTACACATGAGTTGACTGACCCACCGCCTTCGCGAGCAAGCCCGCTCCCACAAGTTGACCGCGTTCAGCCTCCACCACCGCACTGCTTTGCTCTTATGTGGGAGCTGGCTTGCCTGCGATGCAGGCACCTCGGTCTATCTGACGCTATCGCGCCAATCCATGATGTGTACTGCCAGCGATAACTCAGGCCTTGGCCGCCATCGCGGTGACTTCCACACGCATGCCTTCAACGGCCAATGCGGCCACGCCTACTGCAGCGCGAACCGGCCACGGTTTGGCGAAAAAGCGTTTGTAGACTTCATTGAAAGCGGCGCGATCAGCCATGTCGGTGAGGTAGATGGTCAGGTGCATCACCCGGTCCATGGAACTGCCGGCTTTTTCCAGCGCGACTTTCAGCGCTTGCAGGGTGCATTCGCTTTGCAGGGTGATGTCGCCGAGTTCGAGGCTGCCATCGGCGCGGGTCGGGATCTGGGTGGAGACCAGGATGCCGTTGAAGCCGACGACGTCGGAGGAAATCGAGTCGGCATCCGGATCGGGGGTGTAGCTCAGGTCGTGGTTGGCCATGGGCGCCTCTGGTTGGCTGTAGCAGAAGGCGCACATGGTCCCCGAAAATCACAGCAGGGGCAAACCGAGGGTTATGCCCAGCGGCGGAACAGCACGCTGGCATTCACGCCACCAAAGCCGAAGCCGTTGGACAGCGCATATTCAATCGGCATGTACCGCGCTTCACCGCGCACCATGTCCAGGCCGTCGGCCAGCGCGTCCGGGTTGTCCAGGTTCAGCGTCACCGGGGCGACCTGGTCGCGCAGGGCAAGCACGCTGAAGATCGCTTCGATGCCGCCTGCTGCGCCCAATAAGTGGCCGGTGGCAGACTTGGTTGAGCTGATGGCCGGGCCGCCATGGGCGCCGAACACGGTCTTGATGGCGGCCAGTTCGCCTTTGTCACCCACCGGCGTCGAGGTTGCATGGGCGTTCAAGTACTGGACCTGGGCCGCCTCGATGCCTGCCTGACGCAGTGCCTGGGTCATGGCCCGCCGCGCGCCATCACCGTCTTCCGGCCCGGCCGTCATGTGGTAGGCATCGGCACTGGTGCCATAACCCACCAGTTCGGCGATGGGCTGCGCGCCGCGTGCCAGGGCATGCTCCAGTTCTTCGATGACCAGGATGCCGGCACCTTCGCCCATCACGAAGCCATCACGTGCCTGATCGAAGGGCCGCGAAGCCCGTTCTGGCGTGTCATTGAAGTCGCTGGATAACGCCCGCGCCGCCGCAAACCCGGCCAGGCTGACCCGGTGAATCGCCGCTTCCGCACCGCCACACACCGCCACATCGATTTCCCCGGCACGAATCATCCGTGCTGCGTCCCCAATCGCTTGCACACCGGCTGCGCAGGCCGTCACCGGCGCGCCCAGTGGGCCTTTCAAGCCGTAGTTGATCGACACATGCCCGGCCGCCATGTTGCTCAGGAACGAGGGAATGGTGAAGGGCGACAAACGTCGCGGGCCTTTGCTGTCGGTGGTGCGCACGGCATCGGCAATCGCCGGAAAGCCACCCACGCCAGAGGCAATGATGGTTGCCGTGCGTTCCTGTGCCTGCGGCGTTTGAGGCGCCCAGCCGGCTTGCTTCAAGGCTTCATCGGCCGCCGCCAGGGCGAAGAGGATAAAGCGGTCCATCTTGCGCTGTTCCTTGGCGGCCAGCAGCCGATCAGGGTCAAACCCGGCCTCAGGGTCTTGCAGCACGCTTTGTACTTGGCCACCGATGCTGATGGCGAGGTCACCGATCAATGCTTCAGGCAGACGGCGTATGCCCGACTGCCCGTTCAACAGGCGTTGCCAGGTGGATTCCACGCTGGCGCCCAGCGGCGTCAGTGCGCCCATGCCTGTCACGACGATACGTTTACTCATGATCAATCGACTCCGGTTGCGTTGAGGGTACAGACCCTGTGGACGTCACTATCATGATGAAAGTAACATGGCGTTACACAACTTTGTACCGGCACCTGGGAACCCTTATGCAACGCAAGTCTCTTGTCAGCGACGAATGCCCCATCGCCCGCAGCCTTGAACGGATAGGGGAGTGGTGGAGCATGTTGATCATGCGCGATGCATTGCATGGCTTGCGTCGCTTCGATGAGTTTTCACGCAGCCTGGACATCGCGCCGAACATGTTGACGCGCCGCTTGAATGGCCTGGTGGACGCCGGGATGCTTGAGCGCCGCGCCTACAGCGAGCGGCCGCCACGGTATGAATACGTGCCGACGGCCAAGGGCGAGGATTTGCGCATGGTGCTGATGGCACTGGTGGCGTGGGGCAATCGGCATTATGCCGAAGAGGGCACCAGTGTCGAGGTGGTGGAGCGCGAGACGGGCAAGCCGGTGCAACCGATGATGGCAACGGCCGAAGGCACACTCGTGCCGTTGGATGCGTGCGTGGTGCAGGCCGGTCCAGCCGCCAGCGCAGGCATGCGCCAACGGCTGGAGCCTGGGGTGGTTACAGCAGAGTGAACGGGTAGTCGACGATCACCCGCAGCTCGTTCAATTTGCCGTCGCGCTGATCCGCGTTTGACGAAACCATCGCATCGCGCACGCGCAGCGACAGGTTTTTCGCCGGGCCGCTTTGCAGCACGTATTTGGCCTCCACATCCGTCTCGTGATGGTCGCCGTCGGCACCGTAGTCGCCGACGTAGGCGCTGTTGGCCGGCGTGTGCGTGCCGTTGATGTCGGAGCCGTTGACGTAGCGGGTCATGAAGCTCAAGCCTGGCACGCCGTAGCTGGCCATGTTCAGGTCATAACGCACGCCCCAGGACTGCTCGCCCGGGCCGTTGAAGTCGCCCCACTGAATCGAGTTGGCCAGGAACACTGAATCGCCGCCTTCACCCGCGCCGTTGTTGCCGGTGCCGATGTAGTCGAACGGCGTGTCGCCGTGCACCTTCTGGAACGACAGCGTCAGCGTGTGGGCCGCCAGGAACGAGTAGGCCGCCGCCACCGAATACGTGGTGTTGTTGATGGCCCCGGCCTTGGCGCTGCCGATGTCGAGGGTGCGGTACAGGTTGCCGTCCAACGCCAGCGACTGGTCATGGCCCAACGGCAATACGTAGTTGAGGTTGGTGTAGTACTGGCGCCAGATATCTTCCAGTTCACCGGCGTACACGGTTGCACTCAGCGAGGGCGTGAAGGTGTATTTGCCGCCGACGAAACTCGCACTGTTGGCCGCGACGTTGGCGTAGGTGGCATAGATATCGTGGTCATGGTTGCTGGTCATGCCGCTGTTGGTGCTGGTGAAATGCCCGGCTTCCAGGTCCAGCCCGGCGATTTCGCTGCTGGTCAGGTCAAACCCGGTGGCGGTCTGCGGCAGGATGCGCGTGCCGCCGGTGGCAAAGACCGGCGCCGTGGGTTGCATGTCACCGAACTTCAGTTGGGTCTTGGAAACCTTGATTTTCACCGCGGCGCCGACGGAGCCATAGCCGTTTTCCGGGTCGCCATGGCGGTCGGTCGGCAGGTCACCGGTGCCGGCATCCGCGTGGGTGGCATCGAGCTTCATCGCGCCATAGGCGTAGGCGTCCACGCCAAAACCTATGGTGCCTTGGGTAAAGCCCGAGGCGTAGTTGAGCATTGCGCCTTGGGTCCAGTCGCGGTTGTCTGCCTTGCCACTTTGGCGATCGCGGTCGAAATAATAGTTGCGCAACAGGCCCGTGATGCTGCTGCCGTCAATAAAACCCTTGGAATCGGCCTGGTCGCTGACAGACTCGGCAAAGGCCACTTGGCTGACACTCGCGCACACTGCCAGTGTGAGCAGGCTGCATTGTCTAATCATGGGTTTGATCATGGTGTTTACTTCCCCGGAATAAGTAACGCGCGCGCAGAAACATCGCAATTGTTATGGCGCATACAGTGTTATGGGCAGATGTTTTCAGGTGAGCGTAGTGACGGTTTTTATTGTGTTCGACAGGGTTGCCGAAGCCGATTTTTATCATATTTTCGCGGCTTGCAGCGGTGTGGCGGATTAAACTCGATTAATTAAACTTCACGTCTTTTAATCACCAGCGGGTGTAGCGTTGATAGGGTCTTAGCCGCTCTGCTTCGACAAAAACCTTTGGTTTGCCGCCGCAGGCTCTGCGGCGGATTTTTTAATGCTTAGTTATATAAAAGTTCATGTGCGCCGCCGATGCTCAGTGGTGGCTATATGATTGCGCTTGATTCAATTTCGCCCATGTAACAAGACTGTTGCACTTGCCCTTTAATAATCCTTTCTCCCACGCCAGATCAGGAGACAGGCCATGCAAGTCAATCAGCTTTGTCAGGTTGATAGCACCCCCAACGCGGGCGACAACCCCAACTGGAATAAAGCGGTGTCGAAAGCGCTAAACAATCAGCCCGACGACAACAGCCTCGGCCCCGATACAAAGCGGCCCCAAGGCGACTTTCGCACTGCGCAGCAGATCATCGACGACAACCCGCTGCTCAAGAATCTCGGCAACCAGAGTGGCGTGAAAGACAAATTGCGTGAACGCGTTGGCGACTTTGAGCACGATCCGGACGCCGCTTACCGCGCGAGCCGGGTGCTGGAGCACATCGAAAAACTCGACGAAAACGGCAAGCCCACCGTCAAGCGGCCAGAACTCAATGAAGCCGGCAACGGCAAGGTCGACGGTTTTACCAAAGGCGGTGACGCCCGGCACGGCACCGAAGCCGGGCGCCTGCAGGATTTCGGCAAATACGGCTGGGACACCCTTAAAGGCGAGCTACCGCAGAGCCCACCCAGCACGCCGCCCAAGGGCGATGCGCCGTCCAACCATCTGCCGTTGCCGGGTGAAGGCCGGCCGATGGGCGACAACCGCAGTGCCGAGCAAATCATTGAAGACAACCCGTTGCTGAAAAACCTCGGCAACCAGAGCGGGGTCAAGGACGCTCTGCGCGAGCGTGTCGGCGACTTTGAACACGACGCCGATGCGGCCTGGCGTGCCGCGCAGGTGCTCAACTATGTCGAGAACTACGACGAGACCGGCAAGCACATCGCAGGCGGCAACGTGGGCAATGGCCGCATCGACGGCTTCACCAAGGATGGCGAAGCGCGCCACGGTACGGAAGCGGGGCGCCTGCAGGACTTCGGCAAATACGGCTACGACAACCTCAAGGGCCTGGACGGCAACAGCGCGGATGACCAGATCAAGGACTTGAATGCCAAGGCCACCGAAGACGCCGTGAAGGCGGCCGGTGGTGACGCCTCCAAGGTGGGCGCTGACTATTTCGCCACGGGCAACAGCAGCGCCAGCGGTGCGGACAAGACTGCAGCGATCATCCAACTGTCCACGGGCCTGGCCAACTACAAGGCGGGTGCCGATGCGTTTGCGCACCAGGGGCCGGATGCGGCCAATGAGTGGTCAGGCGACGGCCCGTCACCGGGCCAGCAACGCGAAGACTTTATCAAGGATGTGCAAGGGCGCATCGACACGCTCAGCAAAGACCCGGACGTGCAGCAGTTCCTCAACACCCAGGGCACCGAACAGCTGCAGAAAATGGTCGCCGCCGACCCAGCCTTGAAAGCCGAGATGGAGCGTCGCCTGGACGCTTCATCCAGTTGCGACGCGCTGCAAAACGCGTTTGCCGCCAAGGGCGCCAGCACCACCGACGCGCTGTCGAGTTTTATCAAGTACCCGGACTTCTACGCCCAGGCCCTGGGCAAACAGCCGGACTACAAGAAAGCCCTGGAAAACGCCCCGCAAGCCATCAAGGACAAGGTCAACGCCGAGTACGCAGATATCACCTCCGGCAAGCAGATCAACGACCTGATCGCCAGTGGTGTGCCGGCAGACAAGGCGGTGATTCAGTCCGGTGTGAACAAGGCAATCTTTGACGCGGTACTTGACGACAAGACCGTGCAGGCGGGCAGTTCGAGCTTCAACGACGTCGCCGCCAAGCTGGGGCGCGAAGACCTGCTTAAAGGCCAGTCGATTGACGATTTCTACCGCGGCCTGGGCGTTACCGGCGCCAATGACCCGCGCCTTGAGCAAGTGATCAACGACAACATCGCTGCATTCACGCCACCGGGTGAGGCCCCACCGAAAACCGCCGATATCATCAGTGGCATTCGGGCGGTGGACGACGCCATGCGCGGCGGCGCCAAGTTCGACGATGCGATCAAAAAAGTCCAAAGCACCTGGGGGGGCAAGCTGCCGGCCGGGGTCAGCGCGGCGTACAAGGCGGGGGTGATGCACGGCGTGTCGGGCGTGTTGTTGGCGGGCGCCATCGGTACGCGCATCGCCAGCGGCAAGGGCGGCAGCACCGCGCAGACAGTGGGTCAGTCGTTTCAGGCGGCCGGACTGTTCCTGGAAGGTGGCGCCAAGTTTGTCCAGGACCAGTTCGATCGCACCCAGCAGGGCACTTACAAGTTCGACGCGCCCAAGTACGTCAAAGACGTGGAAAACGTCGGCAAGAGCCTGGGCGGCGTGGCGGGGAATGTATTGGGCTTGGTCACCGGGGCCATTTCCGCGAAAAACTCGGCCCAGAGCGGCGACAAGGTCGGCGCCGGCTTCCAGGGCACCTTCGCGGGGCTTAATGGCCTGTCGGCCGTGGCCGGCATGGTGGAGGTCGCCACCTATGTGGTGCCGCGTATAACCACGGTGGCAGCCGGCGTTGCAGAAGCGGCCGGCGTGATTGGCGGCGCGGCCGGCGCCCTGGCGGGTGCCGTGGGCGGCATCGCGGCGGTCGGTGGCTTGATCTACGCGATCATTGCCGACATCAAGGCCGACAATGCGCGCAAGAAACAGCAGGAAGAGTGGTACACCGGGCTCAAGGATCAGCTCGATGACTTCGGCGTTACGCCGCCGCCATTGGATGTGATCATTGCGCCCAAAAATGGCTACGTGGACGTGGGTAATCCCAACGCCAATTACTGACCGAAGTCGGCGGCCAGTCGGAACTGGCCGCCGATTGACTGAGGCTTACTCTTTCACGTCCATGAATTCTTCCGCCCACGCCACGTAGCTTTCCGGCAGCGTGTAGGTATGCGTCAGTTCAGTCGCGCTGAGGTTCGAGGTGCTGCTGGTCAACTTGCGTTGCGCACGCAGGCTGTCGTAAGTCGCCTTGATCGACGCAAAGTAGGCGCCGTGGCCGGCCACCACAATGCGCACACCCAGCGCGGCCAGGCGTTCGCTGTCATTGAGCTGCGGGTTGCCGTAAGTCACCAGCATCAACGGCACGCTGAGGTTTTCTGCGATCTTCTCAAGGTGGTCGAAGTCTTTGACGCCCACCATGCAGATGCCGTCGGCGCCAGCTTTTTCATAAGCCTTGGTGCGGGCGATAACGTCTTCGGTCGGCAACACGCCAGCGTTGGTGCGGGCGACGATAGACAGCTGCGGATCAACCCGCGCTTCAAGCGCGGCCTTGACCTTGCCGATGCCTTCCTCAACCGAAATCAGGTCGGTGGATTTGCGCCCGAACTGCGCGGGCAACAGCGTGTCCTCAATCGTCAGTGCCGCAACCCCGGCGCGCTCGAGCTCTTCGACGGTGCGCATCACGTTCAGGGCATTGCCGTAACCGTGGTCGGCGTCGGCGATGAACGGCAGTTGGGCCACACGGCCAATGCGGGTGGCCTGTTCGACGAACTCACTCAGTGTGATCAACGCAAAATCGGGTGCCGCGAGGACCTGCAACGATGCGACCGAACCGCCGAGGATACCGACTTCGAAACCCAGGTCGGCAGCGATGCGCGCAGACATGGGGTCAAAAACGGAGGCGGTTTCAACGCAGATTTGTTTGGCAAGCAGTTCACGGAAGTT
This sequence comes from Pseudomonas sp. HT11, assembly GCF_044875395.1. Taxonomy (NCBI): domain Bacteria; kingdom Pseudomonadati; phylum Pseudomonadota; class Gammaproteobacteria; order Pseudomonadales; family Pseudomonadaceae; genus Pseudomonas; species Pseudomonas sp. HT11. The sequence continues at coordinate 3,063,616 of NZ_CP173217.1, forward strand.
GCGGCGCAGTGCTGAGTGAGAAATCTTTGGCATGTTCTTTCCTGGCTCTGGTCATCGTCAAGTGACGATCAATGTCTATTCATGGTGGCGCCAGATTACCACGCAGACGAACGGGGGATTATGACGTTTGAGCATGAGACAGATGCCTGACACATGGATCATCGGTTCACGCTTTGGCGATGGACAGGCCTTTCGCACCATCCAGGAGCATAGCCGCCCCATCTTGCACAACTGCTGTGCCAACCGAGTGCTTAATCGCGATGGGCGCAATGCCTATAGTTGTTTCAAACCAGCCCAAGACTGAGGTGAACCATGAACAGCGAATTCAAACCCGACCTGAGCGTTGATGCCCCACGCGAACAAGTGGATGCCGAGTATTTTGAATACAGCAAGGCAGCCAACCCGATCAGCGCCAATCTGATTACCCGAGTTCCTTACCACAGCTTCCCGGCCTCGCTGTATGACAGTGGCCCGTCGCGGGTGGTCGCGCTGGACCTCAGCGCTGCGCTGGGCTGTGAGGGCCCGGCAACCGGGCCTGGGCTGTGTGCCAACTTCATCCGCCTGAACGCCGATGACACCTTGGAGCTGCACCCCAATGCCACCTCTCAAGTGTTTTATGTGATCACCGGAGAGGGCAGCGTCGTTCAGGGCGAACACCAGATCGAATGGTCGGCCGGTTGTTTTATCGCGCTGCCAGGCTTGCTGCCAGCCCGGTTCCGCGCCTCGCAGGATGCGCGCCTGTACTACGTGCACGATGAGCCGCTGTTGCGCTACCTGGGGGTTACGCGCAGCACCGACCGTTTCGCGCCGACGCTGTATCCCGCCGCACTGGCCAACCTGAAGCTGCGTGAAGCCGCCGATGATCCGCGTGCCCAGGACCGCAGCCGTATCAGCATCCTGCTGGGTAACCGCAACTTTCCACAGACCCGAACCGTCACGCATGTGCTGTGGGCCATGTACGGCATCCTGCCGCCCGGCTCGATCCAGAAGCCGCACCGGCACCAGTCGATTGCACTGGACTTCATCATCGACTGCCCCACGGGCTGCTACTCGCTGGTAGGCACCGAACTGGACGCCGACGGGCAGATTCGCAACCCGGTACGCGTCGACTGGTCGCCGGGTTTGGCGTTCGTGACCCCGCCGGGGTACTGGCACGCGCACTTCAATGAGTCCGACCAGGAAGCATTCCTGATCCCTATCCAGGACGCCGGGTTGCAAACGTACTTGCGCGCGCTGGATATTCGCTTTAGCTGATGGGGGTCGTTTCTTTCTGAGTGGTGGAGGCAAACGCACAGCCGCACGGCATCTGCTGATGTGATGAGACCCTAATGTGGGAGCGGGCTTGCTCGCGAATGCGGTCGTTCAGTTAAAAATGAGCCTGCTGACACACCGCATTCGCGAGCAAGCCCGCTCCCACAATGTGACCGAGTTTTAACACCCACCATTCAGGTCGGCTGGCGGTCCGCCTGGGCACGGACAGCCCTGGCGCTTCCAATCAGGTGTGTCGCCCAACTGCTCAACGATGAAGTCGATAAAGCACCTGACCTTCGACGACACGATCTTCTTGGGTGGATAGACGAACCACACAGAAAATGCCTGCTCGGCACCGAGGATGTTCCATTCTGGCAGCCACACCTGTAACGCGCCCGCGTCAATACTGGTCGCCACCAACCAGTCGGGTAACAGGGCAAATCCCAGGCCCTGGCGCGCCGCGATCAGCTGCGCATCCAGGTCGTTGATACGGATACAGTCGTGAGGCACCAGCGGCACGACTTCATCAGCGGATGCAAACGCAAAATCATGCTGGCTCAGTACCGCCGGCAGGCGGGCCAGCTCTGCCGGCGTTGAAGGGGCAGGGTGCGCAGCGCAAAAGCTCGGACTGGCCACCAGCAGGTAGTTGCCCGCGCAGATCTTGCGCGCCTTGAGCGTGGAATCAGCCAGCGCGCCAATGCGAATCGCCAGGTCGACGCCGGTATGAATCAGGTTGACTTGGGCGTTATCCAATACCAGTTCCAGCTTGATCTGCGGGTAGCGAGCCACAAATGTATTCAACAGCGGCAGGATATGGTGACGGGCAAACGCTGGCGGCAAGTTGAGCTTGAGCAGCCCACGAGGCTCCTGGTTCAGCGCCGACGTCGCCGCCTTGGCCAGTTCAAGCTCATCCAGCACCCTGCGCGCATGCAGCAGAAACGTCTGGCCGCCCTCGGTCAGGTGCAGCGTGCGCGTCGAGCGGTTGAACAGGGCGATGCCCAGGTCCTGTTCAAGGTCCTTCACGTAGCGAGAAACGGTTGACGCCTTGATGCCGAGCCGCTCGGCGGCGCGCGAGAAGTTGTTGCCTTCGGCGGCTTCGACGAAGGCGGTCAGCGCGGTGAAATAATCCAAGTGTGACCTGCCGGGCTTGGGTTTATGTTGTCCTCAAGTCTGAGCCTGGGAGTGTCTGCGGTGTTTGCTGATGGTGCGTTTCCCCAATAAACATATACATCGCCGGCACCATGAACAACGTCAGCAGCGTACCAATCGACAACCCGGCGAAGATCACCAGCCCCATGTCGTGCCGCCCCGCAGCACCGGCACCGGAGGCCCACACCAGCGGCACCACGCCCAGCACCATCGCGGCCGTGGTCATCAGGATCGGGCGCAGACGCACGCCGGCGGCCTCTTCTATGGCTTCGCGCTTGCTGTGACCTGCGCGTTGCAGTTCGTTGGCGAACTGCACGATCAGGATCCCGTGCTTGGTGATCAACCCCAGCAGCGTCACCAGGCCCACTTGGGTGTACACGTTGATCGACGCGTAGCCCATGGTGATGAAGGCCAGCGCGCCAAACAGTGCCGGCGGCACCGAGAACAGGATCACCACCGGGTCGCGAAAGCTCTCGAACTGGAAGGCCAGGGCGAGGTAGACGATCAGAATCGAGAACATCAGCAAACCAAAGAACCCACCAGACTCCTGCATGAATTGGCGCGACTCGCCGGCAAAGTCCGAGGTGTAACCCGAGGGCGCCACGTTGGTCAGGATCGTGTTGAGTTTGCCCAGCAGCTCACCTTGGGCCACGCCACTGACGCCTGACAGGGTGGCCGAGTTGAGTTGCTGGAAGTGGTTGATCGATTCGGGCTGTGTCGAGGTCTCGATATGCGCGACGGTGCGTGCCTGGATCATCGAGCCGGACGGGGTGCGAATGTAGTAATCGAGAATCTGCTCCGGGTTGAGGCGGTTGACTTGCAGCACTTGGGGAATGACTTTGTAGGAGCGGCCGGCGGTCGAGAAGTAGTTCACGTAGTTACCGCCCAACGCCGCCGACAGCGCCGCGCCGACGTCGGCCTGAGTCAGGCCCAATGCGGCGATCTTCTCCCGGTCCACCACCAGCCGGGCTTGCGGCTTGTCGAGTTTCAAGTCCATGTCGGCAAACCAGAACAACTGCTGTTTCTGCGCCTCGGCCATCACGGCCTGCGCGACCTCATTGAGGTTTTCCACGGAGTCGGTGGTGGTGATCACAAATTGCACCGGCAAACCCTGGGCGCCCGGCAGCGACGGCAGCGGAAAGGCCGCGATGGTGGCGCCCGGCACCTGATTCCACTTTTGCTGCAGGTCGAGTATCAGCTGGGCCTGGGAGCGCGTGCGGTCGCCCCAGGTTTTCAGCAGCACGCCGCCCAGGCCTTGATTGAGGATGGGCAGCCCGGTCAGCTGGAACATCTGCGCGTATTCCGTCTCTTTACTGGCGATCTGGAAGGCCTGGTCGGCAATACGCTCCATCTGCTGGGGCGAGGCCGTCGGCGGACCTTTGATCTGCATGAACACCAGCCCCTGGTCTTCGGTGGGCGACAGTTCACTTTTGGCGGTCATGCCACTGGCGGCCACCAGCAGGAACAGCACAAACCCAAAGGTCACCAGCACCGGCCAGATGTTCAGCCCGCCAGACAGTACGCGGTGGTAACGCCCGCGCAGCCAGTCAAAATACTGGTCGAGCTTACGCGCAAAACGACCTTCTTCCTGCCCGGACTTGAACAGCTTGGACGTCATCATTGGCGAGAGGGTCAACGCCACCACGGCCGACACGGTCACGGCGCCCGCCAGCGAGAAACAGAACTCCTTGAACAGCGCACCGGTGAGGCCGCTGCGCAGGCCGATGGGCACGTACGCGGCGATCAACACCACGGTCATCGCGACGATCGGGCCACCCAGTTCCCGCGCCGCGATCAGCGCGGCCTCCAGCACGCCTTTGCCTTCTTCCTTGATATGCCGGTCGACGTTTTCCACCACGATGATCGCGTCGTCCACCACCAGGCCAATCGCCAGAACCAGCGCGAGCAGGGTCAGCAGGTTAATCGAGTACCCCAGCAGGTACATGATGAAGAAGGTCCCGACCAGCGACAGCGGGATCGCCACCAGCGGCACGATCACTGCGCGGAACGAGCCGAGGAACAGGTAGATGACCACCGAGACAATGATCATCGCCTCGACCAGGGTCTTCACCACCTCGTAAATCGAGGTATTGATGAACTCGGTTGAGTCGTACACGATCTCGCCGCGCACGCCAGTGGGCAGTTGCGATTGCAGCTCGGGGAAGGCCTCACGCACGCTGTCGGCGACGGTCAGGATATTCGCGGTCGGCGCCGCCTTGATGCCGATGAACACCGAGCGCTTGCCGGAAAACGCCACGCTGCTGTCGTAGCTTTCGGCGCCAAGGGTGACGGTGGCCACGTCCTCCAGATACACCAAGGCGTCGCCTTTCTGCTTGATCACCAGTCGTTTGAATTCATCCACCGTGTGCAGATCGGTGCCGGCCGTGAGGTCGACCGTTACCGTTTGCCCGCGCGTCGAGCCCACGGCAGACAAGTAGTTGTTGTTGGCCAGGGCCGTGGAGACGTCCTGCGCCGTGACGTTATGCGCGGCCAGCTTGTCCGGGTCCAGCCAGGCGCGCAGGGCGAATTGGCGCCCGCCGAGAATCTCTGCGGTCTGCACGCCCTGGATCGAATCCAGTTTGGGCTTGACCACCCGCACCAGGTAATCGGTGATGTTGTTGGTGGGCAGCGTGTCGCTGTAGAACCCCAGGTACATGGCATCGGTGGTCTGCCCGACGGCAATGGTGAGCACCGGCTCCTGGGACTGCGCGGGCAGTTGGTTCTTCACCGAATTGACCTGGGTATTGATCTCGGTGAGGGCCTTGCTGGCGTCGTAGTTCAAACGCAATGTCGCGGTAATGGTGGAGACACCGGTGATGCTGGTCGAGGACAAATAGTCGATGCCCTGGGCTTGGGCGATGGCCGACTCAAGCGGCTGGGTGATAAAACCGGCGACCGTGGACGCATCCGCGCCGTAGTAGGCGGTGGTAATGGTAACCACGGTGTTTTCGGTGCGCGGCCATTGGTTCACCGGCAACTCGAAGATCGAGCGCAGCCCCAGGATCAGAATGAACAGTGAAACCACCACTGCCCACACCGGTCGCTGAATAAAGGTATCGGTAAGCTTCATGGGACACCTTTACTGTTCTTGGGGCGTGGGCGCCGGGTCGTTCAGCGGCGCGGCACTGCTATCGACCTTCACCGGCGAGCCATTCTTGAGCTTCATCTGGCCGCTGGTGATCAACAGATCGCCTTCCTTCACGCCCGACAGGATCGCGACCTGATCGCCGCGGGTCGGCCCGGTCTTGATGAAGGTTTGTTGCGCGGTGAGTACTTCATCGCCCTTGTCGTTTTTGCTCGACGTGGCGATGAACACCGTGGTGCCGTAAGGGTTGTAGGTCACTGACGTCTGCGGCACGGTGAGGTAGCGCTGGGTGGTCCCCGAGTTGACTACCGCACGGGCGAACATGCCGGGCACCAGGCTTTGCTTGGGGTTCTCAACGGTCGCCTCGACGGTGACGTTGCGCGTGGTTGAGTCGAACTGGGTGTCGATGGTGCTGATCCGGCCGGTGAAGGTCTGCTTTGACAGGCCGTCAGCCGTCACCGAAACCACTTGGCCGATGGCAATGGCCTCCAGTTGGGTCTGCGGCACCGAGAAATCGATATAGATGGGATCAAAGGTCTGCAACGTGGCGATCTTGTCGCCGGGGTTGAGGTATTGGCCGGGGTTGACGCTGGTGATGCCGATGCGCCCGGCAAAGGGGGCGCGAATGGTCTTTTTCGCCACCAGCGCGCGCTGTTGTTCGGCAGCCGCGAGTTTGGCCTTGAGGTCGGCGGTGTCGGTGTCCACCTGGGCTTGGGAAATGGCGTTGACCGCCAGTTGCGCCTTGTCGCGCTTGAGCACGATACCGGCCAGGTCCGCAGTCGCCTCCAGGGAATGCAATTGGGCGATGTCCGAGTCGGCGTTCAACTGCACCAGCAGCGCCTGGGCCGCCACCTCTTGCCCGGGCGTGAAGCCCAGGGTGCGCACGATGCCGCCGACTTCAGTGGTCACATCCACACCGCGCACCGCCTTCATCGAGCCCACGGCGGAGACGCTCGGTTGCCAGTCACTGAACGGCACCTGCAGGGCCGTCACCACGGCGGCAGGCAAGGGCGCTTTGGATTGGGCGATCAGCGCCGAAATCTGCACGAATTTCACCCCGGCAATGATCGCGACAATCACCAGCACCACCACGATCATGATCAGCATCGGCCGCCACAGGCGACGCTTGCGCGGTACTCCGGGCTCGAGGGGCAGGGCAGAGGCAGTCTGAACGTCAGCCATGGGGGTTCTCACTGTTTCAATGATTCAAGTCGGGAGCGGCTTTACTGTGAGCCGGTATGATCTCTTGCCACGACGGCAGGCCGAAGCGGTCCGGCGCGCCCTGGGTGGCGGGGTCCACATCCGTGCGGTTCCACCAGCCGCCGCCCAATGCCTGGAACAGCGCCGTGGTGTCGCTGTAGCGCGCGGCCTGGGCTTTGACGCGGGCGAGCACAGTGTTTTGGTAGGTTTGCTGGGCTGTAAGCAAGTTGATGTACGCCACCGCGCCAAGGCGGAACTGGGCTTGCACCAGGTCCAGGTTGGCTTGTGCGGAGTGTTCGGCCACGACCTGCTGATTCAGCGCATCGGCATCCGCCTCCAGCGCCCGCAGCGCGTTGGCGACATCCTGGAATGCGGTAATCACGGTGCCGCGATAGCGCGCGGCGGACTCATCGTAGGCAGCCACGACCGCACGTTTGCGGTGTTCGAGTGCGCCGGCGTCAAAGATCGGCTGGGTAATCGAGCCCGCCAGGCTCCAGACACCGCTGCCCGCCGAAAACAGCCTGGTGCCGCTTGCCACCGTGGAACCCAACGACCCGGTAATGCTGAATTGCGGCAACTGATTGGCGACGGCCACGCCAATGTTGGCGCTGGCTTGATGCAGTTGCGCCTGCGCCGAACGCACATCCGGCCTCTGGCCGACAATGGCCGAGGGAAGGCTGACCGGCAGCGCTTCTGGCAGATGCAACGAGGCCAAATTGAAGCGTTCGCCTTGATCCTGGTTTGGAAAGCGCCCCAGATACGCCATCAATTGGTTGCGGGTCTGTGCCAATTGCTTTTGCAGCGGCGGCAAGGTCGCGCGGGTTTGCGCCAGTGCGGTTTGCTGCGTGAGCACATCGCTGTCGCCGATGGCGCCCAGTCGGCGCTGAGCTTGCAGCAGGTCGAGTTGACCGCCCTGCAGTGTGATGATTTCTTCGGTGGCGGCCACCTGATCACGCAACGACGCCAGGCTGACCGCGGTGTTGACCACATTGGAGGTCAGGGTCAGGTAAGTCGCCTCCAGCTGAAAGCGCTCGTACTCGGCTTGCGCGGTGGTGGATTCGATTTGCCGGCGCGTGCCGCCAAACACGTCCGGCGCATAGGAAACGCTCAGCGACGCCGAACTCACTGTGAGAATCGGCGACTCCGGGATGCCCGAGGTGACGCCGGAGACTTTCTCGCGGGCTTTTTGCACATTGGCGCTCACCGACGGAAACAGCGACGCCTGGTCGGCGTACACCAGCTCGTTGGCCTGGCGCAGTGCCGCTTGCGCGGCGCTGACGTCCGGGTTGGCGCGCAGGGCTTCTTCGACCAGCGCATTAAGGGAAGGCGAGCGGAACAGCGTCCACCATTGCCCGGGAATATCCATCCCGGCGATCAGCCGCTGCGCCGCGCCACCGGCGTCAATGTCCGCCTGGGCGGTGGTCGTCAGTGGGTCCTTTGCAAAGCCTGCATTGGCCGGTACATCGGGCCGTGCAAAGTCGGGCCCCACGGTACAGCCGGCGAGGGCGAGGCACAGCAGGCTCAGCGGCGCCAGCAAACAGGCATGTCGAAACGGGGTGCGGATTGGCACCACTGCGGGTGCACGCTGGCGAAGCTGCTCTTTCATATCTACTCGGATTAATCAGTTGGCCAACGGCTGTAATGGTTGAGCGATGCGTGCGGGTACGTCCGGCCGGGCGGCTTGAAAAGGCCGCGGGGTGTCGGGGTTTCAACCAGTGTAGGTGGCGTAGGGCACTGTGCAATGTGCGGGTGCAACGCGTGCGGCCTGAAAATGCCTAAGTTGCATTATTTGTGAATTAGGTTATGCGTTATCAGTATTTTACAAGCGGTATTTATAACCGCATCGTATGAACCCCTACGAACACTGCCGAGACCGCACGCGCGGATCGACTTGCATGCCTGACCAGGCATCTGGAGACGAACGTGCGTTACCTGACAACACTGGCGGCCGGGTTGGCCGCCACCTTGCTGTGCCTGACCGCGAACGCGCAAACGCTGGTGGTGGGCGACCAAAGCTACAACGCCCAAGCCGTGATGGAGGCGGCGGGCGTGCTGGAAAACCTGCCGTACACGCTTGAGTGGAAGCAGTTCACCGCAGGCTCGCCGGTCGCCGAAGCGCTGAATGCCAACAGCCTGGATATCGGCTTGCTGGGGGACGCGCCGGTGCTGTTCCTGGGCGCATTAGGTGCGCCGATCAAGGTGATTGCCGTCAGCCGGCAAAACCTCGACGGCGTGGCCATCCTGGTCAGAAAGGATTCGTCGATCCACACACTGGCCGACCTTGCCGGCAAACGTGCGGCGCTCTGGAAGGGCTCCTGGAGCCAGCAATTGCTGCTCACCGCGCTGGACAACGCCGGCGTCCCGCGCGACTCACTCGAGCTGCGCTACCTCAGCGCACTCGACGCTTCCCATGCGCTGGAAGGAGGCTCGGTTGACGTCATCGCCACCTGGGAACCCTACGTCACGCAACAGGAACGCCAAGGGGCGCGGGTACTCGCAACCGCGGAGGGCTTGATCCCGGCCCAGAGCTTTATCGCCGCCAACGCCAAGGCTGTCGAGGCCAAACGCGCGCAAATCAGTGACTTCCTCCAGCGCCTGAAAAAAGCCCGCGACTGGACGCGCCAAAGCCCGGCCAACGCTGACGCGTATGCCGATGCGTGGGCCAAGCGCACTCGCGCCGACGCCGACATCGCCCGCGCCTGGTTTGCGCGTGCGCGCACTACGGTCGAACCGCTCACGGCCCAGTCGCCGGTAGAAGCGCAAAAGACCGTGGACTTCTTCGCCAGCCTTGGCCTGGTCAAGTCTTACTCCGCAGCGAGCCTGTTCGATGATTCCTTCTCGGCCTCGCTGCAACCCGCCGTCGCCCAGACCCAGCCGTGAACGTTTCAAGGAACTCTTCTGATATGACCCAACGACAGCTCAAACTCGGCGCCCTGACCATGGGTTGCGGCGGGCCGGGCCGCCACAATCTATGGCTGGACCCGCACTTGCCGGCCGACGCCAGCGTCAACGTCGACTGGTACATCGACATTGCCCGCCAGGCCGAGGCGGCGCTGTTCGACCTGATGTTTATCGTCGACAGCCAATTCATCACACCGGGCTCGCCGTCCCACTACCTGAACCGCCTGGAACCGCTGACACTGCTCTCTGCGCTGGCCGTCAGCACGCGGCATCTGGGCTTGGTCGGTACGCTGACCACCTCTTACAACTCGCCCTATAACGTCGCCCGGCGCCTGGCCTCACTCGACCTGATCAGCAAAGGCCGCGCCGGCTGGAACGTGGTCACCAGCGGTGACGCCGGCACTGCCGGCAACTACAGCCGCGACGAACATTACGATTACGACACGCGCTACAGCCGCGCCGCCGAGCACGTCCACGTGGTGCAAGGCCTGTGGAACTCCTACGAGGAAGACGCTTTCGTGCGTGACCGTGCCACCGGCCAGTTCCTCGACCCCAGCAAACTGCACAGCCTGAACCACAAGGGCGAGCACTTTTCGGTGGTCGGCCCGCTGAACATCCAACGCTCGCCGCAAGGTCAGCCGGTGATCTTCCAGGCCGGCGACTCAGAGCAAGGCCGCGACCTGGGCGCCGCCACGGCGGACGTGATCTTCACCCACGCGGCCAGCATCGAGCAGGGCCAGGCGTTTTACCGCGATATAAAGGGCAGGGCGGCGCAACACGGTCGCGACCCGGAGCAATTGCTGGTCATGCCCGGCGCCGAGATCTATGTGGGCGACACCGATGAGCACGCCCGTGAAATCGAGCAGCACTACCATCACGCCGATCACAGTTTCGGGCTTGCGCTGAAGGAGTTCGGGCGTAATTTCGGCTGGCATGATTTCAGCCAGTACGACCTCGATGCGCCGTTTCCGCAGGAGAGCCTGGAAGCGGCGCGCAGCAGCTTTTTCACCAATGCCAAACGCATTGCCGACCAGGCGCGGGACAAAGGTTTCACGCTGCGCCAAGCAGTGGAGTTTGGTCGCCAACTGCGGCCGGGCGCGTTTGTGGGCACGGCGGACACGGTTGCGCGCAAGATGGAGGAGTGGCTCCAGGCGCGGGCGGTGGATGGGTTCAATATCTATATTGGCCATCCGCAGCAGTTCGCGCGGCTTACGCAGGAAGTCATACCGTTGCTGCAGGCGCGTGGGGTGTATCGCACGGCGTATGAAGGGACGACGTTGCGGGAGAGTTTGGGGCTGGGGATTTCCCGGTTCAAGCACCACGGTTAGCTGCCCTGGCTGGGAGCAAAGGTGGGCGCGGGCTTGCTCGCGAAGGCGCCGGACCAGCAAGCAGTATTCAGGCTGTGCTCCCGGAAAACAAAGGGTTTTAGGCTTGCATCCTTGTGAGCCAACAACGCTACAACACCTGTCTACGTCAAAGACGCGAGCACTTGAAGCGGCGAAGGACTTCGGCGCGGACCTTTGTCCGCGAGCGTAAAAAAAGATTGAATATTCACATCAATTGTTATTTAAATAACACCACAATAGCGTCACGACCGCCCTGGACGTGCTCGCAATAAGATGGGATGACCCTGTGCATGACAATTGAAGAGCGTTTGATGGAACAGGCAAAGCGTGCCGCCCAGAGCACGTACTCGCCTTATTCCCATTTCCCCGTGGGCGCGGCATTGCTGACCGCCGACGGTGAGGTGGTACAGGGTTGCAACGTGGAGAATATCTCCTACGGGCTGACCAACTGTGCCGAGCGCAGCGCCTTGTTCAGCGCCATCAGCCAGGGCCATGCCCCGCGCAGTTTCAAAGCCATTGCTGTTTATGCACCCAATGTTTCACTGATAAGCCCTTGCGGTGCCTGCCGCCAGGTGATGCTGGAGTTGATGGCCAAGGATGCAGTGGTGATTTGTCAGGGCAGTGACCCGGCCGCCACGCGCACCTGGACCCTGGAGCAATTGCTGCCGGGCGCCTTCGACGCTTTCTAATCCTGGGCAGGCCTTAGGGTCTGCATTCGCGTGGTCCATTGTTGAGACGCCTGCATGATCAGTCTTGTCGGAATAGCGACCCTTATTCTCATTGCTATTGCTTTATCTCATCAACGACGCTCGATCAACTGGCGCACCGTTTCGGTCGCGTTTTTGATCCAGGTCTTGATTGGCGCCTTTGCGCTTTACGTGCCGTGGGGCCAGACGGCGCTCGCCTCGCTGTCAGGCGCGGTGGCATCGCTGCAGCTTTACGCTAACAAAGGCATCGAGTTTCTGTTCGGCGGCCTGAGTTCACCGCACATGTTTGAAGTGTTCGGCAGTGGCGGGTTTGTGTTTGCCATCCGGGTTTTGCCGATGATCGTGTTCTTCGGCAGCTTTATCTCTGTGCTGTATTACATCGGTGTGATGGGCTGGATCATTCGGCTGGTGGGCGGCACCTTGCGCCTGTTGCTGGGCACCAGCCGCATCGAGTCGATGGTGGTGACCTCGGCGATCTTCATCGGCCAGTCGGAAGTGCCGCTGGTGGTACGGCCCTTCATCGCCAAGCTGACGCGCTCTGAGTTGTTTGCGGTGATGGTCGGTGGTTTCGCCGCAGTGGCCGGCTCGGTGCTGCTGGGCTATGCCGGGCTGGGCGTGGAGCTCAAGTACCTGATCGCGGCGTGCTTCATGTCGGCGCCGGGGGCCCTGTTGATGGCCAAACTCATGGAGCCGGAAACCGAAGCCGCCTGCACCGAACAGGTGATCGAGGAGCTGGGCCAGGCCGAGAATCGCCCCACCAATATCATCGACGCCGCCGCCGATGGCGCCCAGGTTGGCTTGCGCCTGGCCTTGGCGGTGGGTGCCATGCTGCTGGCGTTTATCGCGTTGATTGCGCTGCTCAACGGGCTACTGGGCTGGGCGGGCAACTGGTTTGGCTACCCGCAATTGACCTTGCAACTGGTTCTCGGGTACGTGCTGGCGCCCATCGCGTTTCTGCTCGGGGTGCCGTGGCATGAAGCAGTGATGGCCGGCGGTTTTATCGGCGAAAAACTGGTGCTCAACGAGTTTGTTGCCTACGCCGACCTGGCTAACTACCTGACCCCGGCCAAGGCTGCCGAAGCCGGCGTGCCGCTGTTGTCGGTGCACACCCAGGTGATCGTGACCTTCGCCCTGTGCGGCTTTGCCAATCTGTCTTCGATAGCCATTCAGCTGGGCGGCCTTACGGGTATCGCCCCGCAACGCCGTGAGGAACTCGCGCGGCTGGGCTTGCGGGCCATGATCGGCGGCACGCTTTCCAACCTGATGAGCGCGGCGATTGTCGGCTTTTTCATTTCGCTGTAAGGAGCAAAGTATGTGGTTGCCACAAGAAGTGATTCGGCGCAAACGCGACGGGCACGCCCTGGCCGCGATGGACATTCAACGCTTTGTCGCCGGCATTGCCGACGCCAGCCTCAGCGATGGGCAGGTGGCGGCGTTCGCCATGGCGGTGTTCATCAAGGGCATGGACGTGAGCGAGCGCCTGGCCTTGACCGAGGCGATGCGCGACTCCGGCCAAGTGCTGAAGTGGGACCTGCCAGGGCCGGTCGTGGACAAGCATTCCACCGGCGGCGTTGGCGACATGATCAGCTTGTTGCTCGCGCCGTTGCTTGCGGCCTGCGGTTGTTACGTGCCGATGATTTCCGGGCGTGGGCTGGGGCATACCGGCGGCACCCTGGACAAGCTCGAGAGCATTCCCGGCTACGACTGCCAACCCAGCACCGAACGCCTGCACGCGGTGGTGGCCGACGTCGGTTGCGCGATCATCGGCCAGACTGCCAACCTGGCGCCGGCGGACAAGCGCTTGTATGTGATCCGCGACGTGACCGGGTCGGTGGAGTCGATTGACCTGATTACCGCGTCGATCCTCGGCAAAAAACTCGCCGCCGGCCTCGACGTACTGATCATGGATGTGAAAACCGGCAACGGCGCCTTCATGGCCGAGCCGGAACAGGCGCGCGAGCTGGCCGCCAGCATCGTCGCGGTGGCCAATGGTGCCGGGGTCAACACCCGCGCGCTGATCACCGACATGAACCAACCGCTGGCCCGCAGTGCCGGCAACGCCCTGGAGGTTGGCGAAGCAGTCGCTTTGCTCAAGGGCGAGGTGCGCAGTGAGCGCCTGTGGGCGGTGACCTTGGCGCTGGCCACTCAAGCATTGACGATGGCCGGTTTGGCGCGGGATGACGCCCAGGCCCGTGATCAATTACTCCAGGCCTGGCAGAGTGGGGCAGCCTTGCAGCGCTTTGAGCAAATGGTCGTCGCTCTGGGCGGCCCGCCGGGCTTTACGGCAGACCCTGAAGCGTATTTACCCAAGGCCGCCGTGTCAGTGCCGGTGTGGGCCGAGGAAGAGGGCTGCGTTACCGACATCGACACCCGGGCGGTGGGCTTGGCGGTGGTGGCATTGGGCGGCGGACGCAGTCATCCCGACGACGTGCTGGATTTGTCCGTGGGTTTCAGCGAGTTGGCCTTTGTGGGTGAACAGGTGAACGCGCAACGGCCTCTGGGCTGGGTGCACGCACGCAACCCAGAGCAGGCCGAGCAGGGCGCATCCGCTTTGCGCGCAGCCTATCGGTTAGGCGGCTCGAGCCTGGCCGCACGTGATTTGATCCAGGACATCCTATGAGCAAAGCCATCGTATTGGTGTTGGACTCGTTGGGCATCGGCGCCAGTGCCGACGCTGCTGTTTTTGGCGATGCCGGCGCCGACACCTTGCGCCATATCGCCGAGGCGTGCGCCCGTGGGGAGGCCGATGGGCCATTGCGCCGGGGGCCTCTGTGGCTGCCAAATCTGGGTCGTCTGGGCCTGGGCGCCGCTGCGGCAGCCAGCGGTGACGGACCGTTGCCGGGCCACTGGGGCGACGCTGCACCGGTCGGCGCCTACGGCCATGCGCGTGAACAATCCTCAGGCAAGGACACACCGTCCGGGCATTGGGAAATGATGGGCGTGCCGGTGTTGTTCGACTGGGGTTATTTCGAGCGGCCGGTCGAGTCCTTTCCGCCCAAGTTGCTGGCCGACCTGATTGAGCGGGCAGGGTTGTCGGGTGTCCTGGGCAACTGCCATGCCTCGGGCACTACGGTGCTGGACGAGTTGGGCGAAGCACACATCCGCAGCCAGCAGCCGATTTGCTACACCTCGGCCGACAGCGTGATGCAGATCGCCGCCCATGAAAGCCATTTCGGGCTCGATGAGCTGTATCGGGTGTGTGAAATCGCGCGCGATTTGTGTGATCAATACACCGTCGGCAGGGTCATTGCCCGGCCGTTCACCGGCGAGCACGCGGGCGAGTTTCGCCGCACCGGCAATCGCCGCGACTACACCGTGCCACCGCCGTCGCCGACGCTGCTGGATCATCTGTGCGAAGCCGGCGGCAGCGTGCATGCGGTGGGCAAGATTGGCGATATCTTCGCGCACCGCGGCATCAGCCGGTTGTACAAGGCCGACGGCAACGACGCGCTGTTCGATGCCACGCTCAAGGCTTACCAGCAAGCGCCAGACAACAGCCTGGTGTTCGCCAATTTCGTCGACTTCGACATGCTTTACGGGCACCGCCGCGACCTGGCCGGCTACGCTGCCGCGCTGGAAGCCTTCGACCGCAGGCTGCCGGAATTATTGGCGTTGATGGACCCGCAGACGTTGCTGATCATCAGCGCCGACCACGGTTGCGACCCATCGCGTCCGGGCAGCGATCATACCCGTGAGCATGTGCCGGTCCTGGCTTACGGGGCAGGCATGGCGGCCGGCTGGCTGGGCGAGCGCGGCAGCTTTGCCGATATCGGCCAGACGCTGGCCACGCATTTGGGCGTGGCGCCGTTGGCGTGGGGAAGTTCTTTTCTGCTCAGGGAGCATCATTGATCGACGCCTTCAGTAATGTCTGTTCCTATGGGCGCTGCACTCGATTCGCATCGTCGCGCCAGGCGACTCCAGCGAAGAGCAGCGCCCAATGAACCGCTACCAATCATGATGTGAAGTATGAGTCGTCCACTCTTTGTATCTCTCGATGGCCCCAAGGGAACGGGTAAAACCACGCTTTTGGAGGCCGTGACCCAAGTGCTGAGGGCAGACAAGCAAAAGGTGATCCGGCTTAGCGAGCAAAAAAGCGATCCCCATAGGGCTGAAACAATGGCACTCGTTAACACTCTCGTCAGAAACCCCAGCCGGGAGTTGGAGTTGAAGGTGTGCGAGCGCTTTGCCGATAGCCGTGCCTGGATTTCCCGGCACGTACTGGCCAAACAGCCAGCCGGTAGCATCATCTTGATTGATCGCTGGTACCCCTCTGATGCAGCGTTTCGCCGGATCGTCGGGTTTGCAGACATTCTGCAGTTAAACATTGATCGAGACGTGCAAGTGCCCGACCTGCATGTCGGCGTGGTCACCGCCCCGGATATTTCATGGGCCAGAGCAGCCGAACGACGGCGTGGGCTGAGCAGTACTGTGATGCATAAGCTGGAAGAACATGTCGCGTGTACTCAGGCGTTCGAGCGCGCGATTAGCGATCACGGCTGGGTTTTATGCCGCAATGAAACAACGATCGAGGACGCCACGGCTCAGGTGGTTTCTGAGATCTACAGCGTCCTTCGATGTGCGTAGTTTTGTAGAGTCAGGGCTGCAAACGCCGCACCCTCCAGCCCGTATCGCTGCGGTCATAGCGCAACCGCTCATGCAGCCGCTCGTGCCCATTCCCCCAGAACTCCAGCGATTCAAGGCGCAACTCAAACACACAATAGCCCTCGGGACGCGGCAGCGGACCTTGGCCTTCGGCCAGTTCGCGAGCGGCGTTGCGCATGGCCTGAACATCCTGCAGTTCTTCGCTCTGGCGAGACACCGACGACATCGGATGCGTGGCATACGGGCGCTTGAGCCACGCCTCATCCGCCTTGGCGTCCGGCAAGCGCACGGCCTGGCCATTGAGGATGATCTGCTGACTGGTTTCGCGCCAATACAGCACGCCTGAGGCCCACGGGTTTTGGCTCAGCTCACGGCCTTTCTGGCTGCCGGCATGGGTGCTGAACAACAGCCCCGTGTCGCTGATCTCACTGATCACCACGATGCGCGTCGAGGGCCGGCCCTGGCCGTCGGCGGTGGCCAGCGCCAACGCCCTGGGTTCGCGGATGCCCACGCGCCGTGCGCGCTCCAGCCAGTTGCGCAGCACGCTCATGGGGTCGGCGGGCAGTGTCTGGTACTCGGGGAAGGGTGCATCCAGCGTGCCGGTGAGCGATTCGGACATGCCTTTACCCAGCAGCGGCTTGCCTTGTACTGAAAGGTTCATAGCACGATGGTCCCCCGCCCGAAGGTGACGCCATTGCCGGAGACTTCGACGCGCGTCAGTTGATCGGCGCGGCCCTCAGCCCTGGCGAACATCAGTGAAGGGCGGCCGATTTCCACGCCCTGCAAAATCTCCACCTGCTGGCCGAACTCGATTTGGCCATGGCGCGCCAGATGAATCGCCAACGGCCCGGCAGCCGAGCCGGTGGCTGCATCCTCGACCACGCCGTAGGCCGGTGAGAACATGCGGCTGCGCCAGCGCCGCCCGGCGCCGGCGAAACAGTTGATCGCCATGTCGTGGAAGTTCGACAGCGCACGGTGGTCAGGGTGCAGGGCCGACAAGGCGGCGATGCTCGGCAGGCCGACAAACACATGGCGTGGGCCGTTGTGATAGATCTCGATGGGAAAGGTCGAATCGCTGATGCCCAGGGCCTTGAGCAATTCGGCATCGCGGCCCAGGGCCGTCCAGGTCGGTATCGGCTGGTCCATGCTGGCGGCGATCACGCTGCCGTTCTGGCGTTCCAGTTCAAAGGCGATGGTGCCCATCTGGGTTTCCAGATACAGCCGGTGATTGTCGGTGTGCGCCCCCAGCGCGATGGACGTCCCCAGCAACGGGTGGCCGGCAAAGGGCAGTTCGTTGACCGGGGTGAAAATCCGGATCAGCGCATCACCGCCGTTGCGTGGCTTGAGCACGAAGGTGGTTTCCGACAGGTTCATCTCGCGGGCGATGCGTTGCATTTGCGGCGCCGGCAAATCATCGGCGTCGAAGAACACCGCAACCGGGTTGCCTTCCAGCGGGACGCTGGCGAAGGCGTCGATGATCACGTAGTTGTGCATGGTTATCTCCCCGCCGCCGACACGTTGCTGTCGACCGGTGTGTGGATGAGGGCGTGGCGCAGCAGGTCGGCGATGATGCGCGGGCCTTCCTGGGTGAGCAGCGACTCGGCATGAAACTGCATCGAGGCGAACGACGGCCCACGCAGGGCATGCACCTCGCCGGTTTCGCTGTCGCGACTGATCTCGACGGTGCCGATCCCGTTGATGTCCAGGCGGTCACTGGCACTCTGGGCGGCAAAGGTGTTGTAGAAACCTACCCGCTCGGCGCTGCCGAACAGGTCGATCTGTTTTTGCACGCCCTGATTGGGAATGGCCTTGCGTTGCAGCTCCAGGCCCAGGCACAGGCTCAACACCTGATGGCTCAGGCACACCGCAAGAAATGGCCGTTGCTGGCTGAGTAAGGAGCGGATGGCCACGTGCAGATGGTCGATTTTCGGCAGCTGGACATCGCTCGGGTTGCCGGGGCCTGGGCCCATGATCACCAGGTCGTAACCGTCGAAACTGTATTCATCGCTGAAGCTGCACACCGTGACTATCAGGCCCAGGGCCCGCAGCTGCTTGGCGATCATCGAGGTGAAGGTGTCTTCGGCATCGACAATCAGCACCTGGCGCCCGCTGAAATCGGCCTGGGTCTGTTGGCGTTGCTGGCTGTCCATCAACCAGAAGTCCGATACGTAGGCATTGCGGCTGGCCAGCGCTGCGCGTACCTGCAGGTGGCTGCCAAAGCGCGAGGGCGCCTGGTTTTTCAAGGCAGCAATCAGGCCGGCGGCCTTGGCGCGGCTTTCGGCGGCTTCGGTCATGGGCTCGGAATGACGCACGATGGTGGAGCCCACGCTGATGCGTACCTGGCCGCTGTCATCGATGTCGGCGGTGCGAATCAGGATGGCCGAGTCCAGGGAGCGTCCACCTTTGCCATCGCTGCCGATCAGCGCCGCCATGCCGCTGTAGTACGCGCGGCCTTGCGGCTCATAGCGCCGGATCACCCGGCAGGCGCTTTCAAGCGGGCTGCCGGTGACGGTCGGGGCGAACAGGGTTTCGCGCAGGATGTCGCGCACGTCGCGACGGGTCTTGCCCTCAATGAAGTACTCGGTGTGGGCCAGATGCGTCATTTCCTTGAGGTAAGGGCCGAGGACGTGGCCGCCGTCTTCACAAATGCGCGCCATCATTTTCAGCTCTTCATCAACCACCATGTACAGCTCATCGGCTTCCTTGCGGTCGGCCAAAAAGGCCATGACGTCCGTCAGACAGGGGCCAGCCGGCGGGTAGCGGTAGGTGCCGCTGATGGGGTTCATCACCGCGAGCCCATCCTTGACGCTGATGTGCCGCTCGGGCGAGGCACCCACGAAGGTGCGGCTGCCGGTGTGAATGATGAAGGTCCAGTAAACACCTTTCTCGCGCTCCAGCAGATGGCGAAAGAAGGACAGCGCGCTGGCGGGGCCGTACTCGCTGATTTCCGCCATAAAGGTGCGTTTGATCACGAAGTTGGCGCCTTCCCCAGAGCCGATTTCGTTGGCGATCACCTGGCTGACGATCTCGGCATAGCGGGCGTCGCTGAGGTCGAAGCGTTTGCCGTTGAGCTGGATCGGCACGTTTGGCAGCAACCCCAGCAACTGTTCAATGCCGATGGATTGTTGCTCGGTAATGTTCATCGCCAGCAGCGGCGACTCATCGTCCACCGCCTCGAAGCCGCGTTCGGCGATCTGGCGGTAGGGAATCAGCGCGAGTACATCCAGGCGCGGGGCACCGATTGAAGGCGCAGGCAAGTCGATATCGGCCAGGACCTGCGGCTGCGACATCTGCCCAATCAGCACATCCAGCAGCCCCGGGCCGCTGGATTCCGGACGATACAACAGGGCAAACGGCTCGGGCACCGGTTGCAGAATGCGTTCCATAAGGTGGGCGGCAGCTTGGCTCATAGCACCACCTCGTCGGTGGTGACGACCATGGCGCAACGGCTGGCGGCGTATTCAATCGCCATCCAGTGGTGCGCCTTGCTGAAGTCAGCAATCGCGTCGGCAACCAGGAAGGGCTGGATATCGTTGGAGTAGGCATCCACGGTAGAAATCAGTACCCCGACATGGGCATACACCCCGCACAGGATCAACTGATCGCGCCCGTTGGCGTGCATGCGCTCCAGCAGGTCGGAGTTGAAGAACGCGCTGTAGCGCCACTTGGTCAACAGCCAGTCACCCGGCTTGGGCGTCAGCGCGTCGACCACCTCGCGGTCGGCGGGGCTGGCCTTCATGCCAGGGCCCCAGAAGTCCTTGAGCAGCCCGCGCTGTGCCTCGCTCATGCTGCCTGGCTGGGCGGTGTAAGCCACCGGCACGTCGTGGTCGACAGCCCACTGGCGAATGCGCGCGGAATTAGCCACGACGGCTTCACGCAGGGCATCGGGCAAGGGCCGCAGGAAGTAGCGCTGCATGTCATGCACCAACAGCACGGCGCGCTCGGGGTCGACGCGCCACTGCGCGAGGTTGACGGGCAGGTCGCGGGCTGTAGGCAGGGCGTATGGGGCAATCGATGGAATGCCAGTCATGGCGACAAACTCCAGTCAAAGGTAAGCAAGGGTGGAGGAGGGCTGGTTTTTCCAGGCCATCACTGCAGTGATGGCTTGCCAAGGGGTCAGGCGCGGGTCGCACAGGCTTTTGTAGTGGCTGGCCACCTGGCTTAGGCCGGCGGCATCGGAGGCGCACTCGCTGACGTCGTCGGGGGTGGTTTCCAGGTGCAGGCCGGCAGCCACACCACCGGCCGAGGTCACGGCATGTTTGAAGGCGGTGATTTCCTCGGTGATGGTCTGCACCATGCGGGTCTTGTTGCCGCACGGCGCGATGATGGTGTTGCCGTGCATCGGGTCGCTGAGCCAGATGATCTTGTGCCCGGCATGGCGCACCGCTTCAACCAGCGGTGGCAGGCGATCAGCGACTTTGTGGGCGCCCATGCGCGCAATCAGGGTCAGTCGGCCGGGCTCGCGTCGTGGGTCCAGGCGCTCGCACAGGCTCAATAACTGGTCCTGGGTGATGTCCGGGCCGACCTTGCAGGCCACCGGGTTGAGCACTTCGCTGAGCAGTGCCACGTGAGCGCCCGTCAACTGACGGGTACGTTCGCCGATCCACGGCCAGTGGGTTGAGCCGAGAAACACCCGGCCCTGTTCGTCCTTGCGCACTTGCGGCAGTTCGTAGTCGAGCACCAGCATTTCGTGGCTGGTCCAGGCGGGAGAACCGCTGAGCTGTTCCTTGCTGGCCGGTTCCTTCCAGCCCAGGTGATGCATGATGTCCTGGGCGGCGCGATAGCCTCGTACCAGGCGCTGTGCATCATGCTGGCGATGGTTGCAGACCGCTTCGCGGCCGTTGACCATGTCGCCGCGGTACACCGGCAACTCGACATCGCCGATGCGCTCGCTGTTGTTGGAACGCGGCTTGGCGAACTGCCCGGCAATCCGCCCGACGCGCACCACCGGTTGCTGGGTCACCAGCCGGAATGCACCGGCGAGGATGTCCAGTACCGCGGCTTTGCGGGCCACGTGACTGGGAGCACTTTCATCCATGTCCTCGGCGCAGTCACCGGACTGGATGATCATCGCTTCGCCCGCCGCCACCCTGGCCAAGGTGGCACGCAGGACCAGGATGTCTTCGACGCGAATCAGCGATGCGCTGTCCCTGAGGTAGGCCTGCGCGTCATGCAATTGTGAGGGCTCGCTCCATTGAGGCTGCTGGAACGCTTCACAACTTAGAACCCGTTTCAGTAAGTCTTCCATGATGCGATTACTCTCCCTAAGGATTAAGTAGGAATGCCTTCACGCTTGATCTGCGGCACGGGAATGCCCAGGGCGCGCAGTTGTTGAAAGACGTTCATGAACTCGCGATTGCGTTTTACTTTGCCGTCTTGCAGCTCGAAGGAGTGCAGGAAGTGGTTCTCGTAATACCCTTCCGGGTAACCTGGAAAGAGGATCTTGCCGTGGCCATCGCACTCGACCCAAAAATGGTTGGGGTCGTCGGTTTCAAATACGTTGACGTTGTACCATTCCCAATCCGGGAAGCACTTGAGGGACCAAACAGCATGTTCGGCCAACTTGGCTTTGCCACTGATTACAATGGGTGCGCCGGTGTCTGTGGTCCACAAGCCACCCGACCCGTCCTCGGTAAACAGTTCATGGCGGCGCAGGCGATCCTCGCCTTTGGTGCGCATATATTGCTCGACCGTGGCGCGGTTTTTGCGGCGAAGTTCGCTGCTGTCGTCAGCGGTTAGTTGTCGCGCTGCATGAGTAGGCATGTTCACTCTCCAATAATGAAAGGGCTTATGAGGCGGGGATACCTTCACGCTTGATGCGTGGCACCGGAATGCCCAAGGCGCGCAGTTGTTCGAAGGGGTTCATGAATTCACGGTTTTGCTTGATCTTGCCGTTGTCCAATTCGAAGGAGTGGATGTAATGGTTTTCGCAATACCCTTCCGGGTAACCGGGGACCAGGGTCTTGCCACGGCCATCACTTTCGACCCAGAAGTGGTTGGGGTTGTCGGTTTCAAACACCCGCACGTTGTGAAACTGCCAGTCTGGAAAGCACTGTTCCAGCCACACGCCAAGGGCGGCAAGTTTCGCGTGGCCCTTGAATACCAGGGGTTCACCGGTTTCGGTGTTCCACGAACCGCCGCTGCCATCCGGGGTGAACAGTTCATGCCGACGCAGGCGATCTTGGCCGTGGGTGCGCATGTACTGTTCGACGGTGGCGCGGTTTTTACGGCGAAGTTCAAGCTGATCATTAAAGCCGCTGGCGGAAAGCGAAACCGACATAAGCCGTATCCTCCTTAGTTGAATTAAGGTTTTTCGAAAATCAAGTAAATATTTAGTTAATCAGGCGCGCCAGCATTTACAGGTTTAACTTTGTATATTGAGAGCGTGCTGAGGCGTGTTGTTTATACACCTGCACTTCTCGCTGCAGGAACTACCAGATCTTGTAGCGGCTCGGCCATGGAGGGGGGCGGATGCGGTCCATCGGGTAGTGTGTTGCACTATTATGAATCAGCAGGTTCATTCGTCGGCCAAGCCGCAACGATGGCCCGCTAACATCGCCTGGCTATCAATGGCCTATGGCTAGTTAGTTGGTTAGGCACAATAAACCCTTCGCTATTGCGAAGTGGTCTATAACCGTTGAATTTTGTGTATTGACATGAGTTCAGGTTGGTCTAGTCTCACGACTCGTTTCCAACTCTAGTGGTGTTCAAATGGAATTAGGACAGCTGTTGGGATGGGATGCTTATTTTTACAGTATCTTTGCGCAAACTATGAACATGCAGGAGTTTACTGCTGTTGCATTGAGGGCTTTACGTGAACTGCAGTTTGATTTTTTCGCCTACGGCATGTGCAGTGCGACGCCGTTCATGCGACCGAAAACCTATATGTACAGCAATTATCCCAAGGACTGGATAGCGCGATATCAGGCAGCGAACTACGCCGCGATCGACCCCACGGTGAAACACAGCAAAGTCTCGTCCGCCCCCATTTTGTGGAGCAATGAGCTGTTCAAGGGGTGCCCGGACCTGTGGTCCGAGGCCAACGATTCGAATCTGTGCCATGGCCTGGCGCAGCCTTCATTCAACGTCCAGGGCCGGGTAGGGGTGTTGAGCATCGCACGCAAGGACAAGGTCATCAGCCTTCAGGAGTTCGAAGCCTTGAAGCCGGTGACCAAAGCGTTTGCCGCGGCGGCCCACCAGAAAATTTCTGAGCTGGAGAGTGACGCGCGCGTGTTCAATACGGATGTCGAGTTCAGCGAACGGGAGTGTGATGTGCTGCGCTGGACCGCAGACGGCAAAACCTCCGAGGAAATTGGCGTGATCATGGGCGTGTGCACCGACACGGTGAATTACCATCACCGCAACATCCAACGCAAAATCGGCGCCAGCAACCGTGTGCAGGCGGTGTCTTACGCGGTTGCGCTGGGGTATATCTGAGGTTCATCGACTGCCGCCGAGCCCTCCCAAAAGGATGACTCGGCCGGTATCAAGCGGTGTCTTTCAACAATGCGGCGGGCATGAAGGCTGAAGGCGGGCGGGCGCCTCGATGGTGTTCACGGTGAGCCGAGAGCTTGATCGCAAGGATTTTTTCGTCCTGGTGCACGGTGACCGGTCCCAATCGCTCGTAGTTGACCCCGTTGATTTTGTAATAGCGCTCCATCGTGCTGTTGACGATGCCGACAATGAAATCGGCGCCTGCCAGGCTGGCGGTCTTCAGGCTTTTCCAGAACAACGGCATGGCCAATTGCGGTTCACGGGTGGTGAAGCGTGTCATTTCCCAGATGGCAGGCTCCTTGGGCGGCGTGCCAGCGCAGGCATGACTGAAAACACCCTCCAGCAGGTTTGGCAATGTGGTGGGTATCAGACGCGCGCAGCCAACGATGTCGCAGTACTCGTTGAACGCCAAGAGGTAGCGCGCATGCTCGGTGTCGTATTGATCCCATTCACAACCTGCCGGGTGCGGATGGCCAGGCAGCCGCCAGCCGAGTTTCTCGACAAATTGCTCGTGCCGAAAGCGGCCTAGCCTGAGTTTGAGCTCGTCGCTCATTGCGCTCAGCGTGTGCTCTTCCATGTGCATGGCTGGGAGTTCCTGGGGGATGGGGGAAGTGCGGGGTTTTATAGAGGACTTGTTCAGGCTTGGCACCTACAAGATCTTGTAGGCCGCGTTGGCACGCGGTTCGCTGGTTTGATTCCTCGGTCAGTTTTTTGTAACAGCTTGTTTGCGGCTGACGCATAAACCTATAAAGTTAACCTTTCGGTCAGCTTTGTACTGCCACATACAGCCTTTTGTTCCGGCAAGAGCGCTTCTGCCAGACCCGAGATCCCCAGAACATAACCATAAGGGCGGACCTATAACCGCCCAGAGGATGATCCATGTCCAACCGTGATATCTCCCGGCGCTCGTTCCTTCAGGGCGGGCTGGTGGCGGGTGTGAGCGTGACGCTTACACCGCTCAGCACCCAGGCGCTGGCTGCCTTGATGGAAAACAGCGTGACCGTGCCGTCCGAGCAATGGCTCGGCAACAATGGCAAGGCGCGCTCGCGTAACGATGCCTTGTCCAAGGTCTGCGGCAGCAAAGTCTTTGCCCGCGACATCCGTTCCAAAGACATGCCGGGCTGGCCGCAGCAACAGGGTCATGCCATGTTGCTGAAAATCACCAAGGCCGACCGCATCTACGCCGGCTACGATCTGTCGTGGCTTGGCGCCGACCTGCAACCTGACCGCATCGTGACAGCCGCCGACCTGGACAATGACGGCATCGTCTTCCCGGAAGAGCACGCGCCGGATCCGCTGTTGCCGCAAGGCCAGGTGCCGATGTTCATCGGTCACCCCGTGGCGATCCTGATCTGGAACGACTTCGAGCGGTTCCGCCAGGCCAAGGCCAAACTCAAATTCAATGACAAAGCGATCCGTTACGGCGCCCCAGCGCCGTACTACGAGCGTGATCCATATGGCAGCTTCCGCTATGTACGTGTCGGCGGTGCGACCTCGGCTGACGAAGATGAATTCGCCAGCCTCAAGGATTCGATTCTGTTTCCGATGCTGAAAAACCGTCGCCCGGTGTGGAACTCCCAGCCGGACCTGCACGGCAATCTCACCGAGCGCGGGCTGTTTTACGCCGACCGGATGAAGCAGCAGATCGACGCGCCGCCCGACCACTGGCTGGTGTTCGACGAGCGCTACAAAACCCCGTCGATTGAGCCGGCCGCAATGGAACCGGACAACGGCAACGGGTGGTACGACCCGGCCACCAAGACCTTGCACTTTGTCGTCGCCACCCAGTGCCCGCTGGAAGCCGCCACCGAAACCGCGAAGATGATCGCGCCCTCGCGCTTCGGCCTGGCGAATCTGAACATGCACCCGGGTTACACCGTCGGTTACGGCTCCAAGGACCACAACATTTTTGTCTACTACGCAGCCCTCGCCGCGTTGTACGGCGCGGGTGTGCCGGTGCGCCTGGCCAACGACCGCTATGAGCAGTTTCAAAGCGGCATCAAGCGTCACCCGTTCGATATCCGCTACCAATTGGCGGTGGACAAAAACGATCACAGCTTCCAGATTTTTCGCGCCGAGATGAACGTCGATGGCGGCGGGCGCATCAACTACAGCCCTTCGGTGGCCGCGGTTGGCGCCACGGCAGCGCAGTCGATCTACTACATGCCGCAGAACGATCTGCAGGTCACGGCCTACCATTCGCGCGCGGTTGAAGCGGGCTCGATGCGCGGTTACGGCACCCTGCAAAGCATGGCGTCGACCGAGATGATGGTCGACGAAATCGCTGATCGCCTGGGTATCGACGCTATCGACCTGCGCAAGAAAAACGCGATGCTGTCGGGCATGAAAAACACCCAGGGCGCGGTGCCGGCCGGTGCATTGCGCTTGCACGAAATTCTCGACAAGGCGGCTGCCCACGACGTCTGGAAAAACCGCGAGCTGATCAAAAAGGCGCGCGAAGCCGCTGACCCGGATAACTGGTATGGCGTCGGTTTTGCCATCTGCCAAAAAGACTTCGGCACCGGTTCCGAGGCGCCGATGGCCAGCATCGAATTCACCGCCGAAGGGCACGTGACGTTGCGCCATATCGGCATTGAAATCGGCACCGGCATGTCCACCTCGCAAGCGCTGGTGGTGGCGGATTTCATCGGCATACCGGCCACGCAAGTGAAGACCGGCGAAACCGAATGGAAAGAGTTGCAACTGACCACGGGCGGCAACCCGTACACCATGAGCCAGGCCGAACAGGATGGTTTTCTGCGCAACCCGCGTTGGGTCGGCAAACTGGCGTCGGCCTCGTCGGCGACCAACTCCGCGTACTACTTCAGCCACGCCACCCGTGAAGCCTCCCGAGTGCTGTTCAACCACGGCTTGTGGCCGGCGGCGTTGCAGATCTGGGGCCAGGGCCCTTACGGCGGCCAGGCCAACCCGTACGTGGTGCGTCGCGAAGATGCGCATTGGGTCGACGGCAAACTCACCGCCAACGGCATGCAGCCGCTGAGTTTTGAGCAATTGGCCAAACACGCCCACGAAAAGGGCCTGGTGACCGGCGCTACCGTGCACGGCTTCAACCGCTGGAGCTGGGCCGAGGCCGAGTACAGCATCGACGGCGTGCGCGAGCGTCTGCCCCTGGATGGTCTGGCGGTGAAGTACGGCGACGGCGCGCCGCAGGCGAAACGGGCACAGATGACCAGCAACGGTTTCCACCTGCTGGATCGCCAGAACGTCCACTACCCGGACACCCAGCTGAACAACGCGGCGGTGACTTACTACAGCCCGGTTGCGACGCTGGTGGAGTTGAAAGTGAACAAGGGCTCCGCCCAAGTGCAAGTGCTCAACCACCATTCGTGGGTCGAGTGCGGTCGGGTGCTGGTGGAAGAGCTGGTCAAGGGGCAGCTCGAAGGCGGGATCGCCATGGGCATCGGCCATGCGTTGATGGAAGAGATGCCGCTGTACGAAGGCGGGCCGGGGGAGGGTGACTGGAATTTCAACCGTTACCGCTTGCCGATGGCCCGACACGTTGCCGTGTGGAACCAGACGGCTGAAATCCTGCCGCCGTTGTCGCCGAGCGACCCGTCCAAGGGCATCGCAGAAGTGGTGATGATCCCGATCGTCGGCGCTATCGGTAACGCTGTGGCCCACGCCATCGGCAAACGTGTCCGCGACCTGCCTATCACTTCTGCGCGCATCAAGGAGGCCCTCAATGGCTAACCGTCCGTTTCAACTGACCCTTAACGGTCAATCCGTCGGCCCGGTGGACATCCCTGATGACCTGCCGATGATCGACTACCTGCACGAATACAAAAACCTCACCGGCTCGCGGCTCGGCTGCGGCCAGGGCATTTGCCACGCCTGCGTGGTGATCGTCGACAACCCGGACGGCACCAGCGAAGAAGTGCGTACCTGCATCACCGGCGCCCACTATTTCGAAGGCAAAAAAGTGCGGACCATCGAAGGCCACGCGACTCGCGACGAGCAGGGCAACGTCACTGAGCTGAACCCGATCCAGCAGCGTTTCGTCGATGAATTCGCCTTCCAGTGCAGCTACTGCGCGCCGGGTTTCGTCAATGCCGCGACCGTGCTGGTCGAGAAGCTTCAGCGTCAGCCGATCGCCAACAGTCAGCTGGAAAAAGTCATCGAGGACAGCCTCGGTCACCACATCTGCCGTTGCACAGGCTACGTGCGTTACTACAACGCGACCCGCAACGTGCTCACCGATCTCGGCCTGGTCAAGGAGGGTTAAGCATGAAGCCTCTACTGTCCCGCCTGGCATTGGCGGTTGGTCTGGCTGCGCCGGTGTTGTTGGCGCACGCGGATGATCAAGTCAAGCGCGGCGAATACCTCGCCCGCGCCGCTGACTGCATGGCCTGCCACACCGCACCAGGCGGCGCGCCGTTTGCGGGCGGCCTGCCGATTGTGTCGCCGTTCGGCACCATCTATGGCACCAACATCACCCCGAGCAAAGCGCACGGCATTGGTTTGTACAACGATGACGAATTCTTCGCCGCGCTGACCGAAGGCAAACGCCGCGATGGTGCGAACCTGTACCCGGCGATGCCGTACACCTCCTATCACCTGATGCCGCGCGCAGATTCGGACGCGATCCATGCGTACCTGAAAACCATCGAGCCGATTGAACGTGCAGCGCCGGTCACTCGCCTGAGTTTCCCGTTCAACGTGCGCCTGGGCCTGATAGGCTGGAACCTGCTCTACGCCAAAGACGTGAAACTCGCGCCGGCCGAGGGCAAAAGCGAAACCTTTAAGCGTGGTGAGTACATGGTCGAAGTGCTCGGGCACTGCGGCGAATGCCATACCCCACGCGGCTTGCCTGGCGCCATGCAGCAGGATAAACGCCTGACCGGCGGCCTGCTCAACGGCTATTTGGCGCCGAGCCTGTTGGCCACTGACCTGGCCGCTCGCGGCTGGAATCAACAGGACCTGAGCACCTTCCTCAAGCACGGCATGAGCGCCCAGGGCACGATGTTCAACGAGATGTTCCCGGTGTTCCACAACAGCACCCAGGGCCTGAGTGACCCGGACCTGGCGGCGATGGCCACCTACCTGCTCGGCGATCCCGCCCCAACCGCCGCAGTGTTGACCGAAGTGCCGCTCGACAAAATGAGCCCAAGCGCCCAACGCGGTCGTCAGGATTACCTGAACGTGTGCGCCGGTTGCCACGCGCCGAACGGCGAGGGCAAACCGCACATCGCCGTGGCCATGCGCGGCAACACCACGCTGCGCCTGGACGATCCGCGCAACCTGTTGCGGGTGATCGAGGACGGCATCGGCGAGCAGACATTCACCGGGTTCGAACGCATGCAACAGATGCCGGGCTTTGCCGACAAGCTCAATCAGGCACAGCTGACCGATCTGCTCAACTATCTGCGCCAGGGTTGGGGCGGTCAGTCGAGTGAGCTGGCGGTCAGCGACGTGCAGAAGCTACAGGCCGATGCACCACCAGCCGAGCACAAGGCGCACTGACATGCAGCATCTGGATCTGCAAGTCATTCGCCGTGCGCTGGAATGGTCGACGGCCGGCCAGCCGGTTTGGCTGTGCACGGTGCTCGCCACCTACGGCTCGGCGCCCCGTGCGCCGGGTTCGTTGCTGGCAGTGAACGCGAGCGGGCAATGGATCGGCTCGCTGTCGGGCGGCTGCGTTGAGGAAGACTTCCTTGAGCGGGTAGCCGAAGGCGCGTTTGAACAGGCGGTCAACGTCGTTCGTTACGGCGAAGGCGAGGACCCGCGCTCGCGAGTCAGCCTGCCCTGTGGCGGCGTGCTTGATGTGCTGGTGGAAAAGCTTGCGCCGGACTGCGAGGTTCAGGCCCATCTGCGCGAGCTGGAGTGCGCGTTGCTGGGCCAGCGCCGATTGATCCGCGAAGTCGAGCTGGCCAGCGGTGCGCGCCGCGTGTGTGCAGACAGCGAGCAGGGCGCGCGCATCGAGCGCGAGATTGACCGGGTCCGTGTGCGGGTCGGCGCGGCGCAGCGTTTGTTGCTGGCGGGCTATTCCAGTGTCGCCCAGGCCTGCGCCGAGTTTGCCGTGGGCCTGGGGTTTGAGGTGATTTTGTGCGATCCCCGCGACGAGGTACTCGAGGGCGTGGTGCTGCACAACGTCGAGATCCGACGCCAGCTGCCGTCGGTGTTCATCGCTGACGGCGGCTGCCACAGCGACACGGCGGTGGTCGCGTTGACTCATGATCCGCGTATTGATGATCTGGCAATGATGGAGGCGGTGCGCAGCGACGCGTTTTACATCGGCGTAATGGGTTCGATGCGCACCTCACAAAAGCGCTTCGAGCGCCTGCGACGGATTGGTGGGTTGGGCGAGGCCGAATTGGCGCGCATCCATGCGCCTATCGGTTTGAACCTGGGCAGCAAGACCCCGGCGGAAATCGCGTTGGCGGTGCTGGCCGATATTCTTCGCACGCGTAGCGGCATCGCGCGGGATCGACTCTGACCGGCGCTTCCAAAGGTATCGGCGCGGCGATTGCCGAGCAATTTACCCAGGACGGCGCCACCGTCGCCAGCAGCCGTGAGGGTGCCGACCGCGCATTACCTGGGCTTGCCCTATGACAGCCTATGCGATTGATCCAGTTGAGCTTTCAAGCTGGCAACTTGCGCTTCAAGTTCGCGCACGCGTTCGCTCGTCGCAACTTCGACGCTGACATCCTTCTGGATGCCGATGTAATAGGTGAGCTGATCTGCCTTGTTAAACACGGGAGTAATCGATAGCTCATTCCAGAAGGCACTGCCGTCCTTACGGTAGTTGCGAATGATTTGCCGGCAGGGCTGATGCGACTTGATCGCCTCGCGGATCGCGACCAAGCCCGCCTGGTCTCGGTCGTCACCCTGCAGGAAGCGGCAGTCCTGGTACAGCGTTTCGTCGGCGCTATAGCCGGTAAGGCGCATAAAGGCGGGGTTAGCGTAGATCAGGATATGCTCATCGCCTTCCTGCTCCGCAATGACAATGCCATCGTCCGAGGTTTCAACCATCAGTTTCAGCAGTTCTGCATCGATCATTTTCAGCGCCTCGGCGAAATTCAGATCATTCTAGGACAACTTGGGGGTTGAGCGAGTTCGGGGCGTCACTGACGAGCGGTGGTCATTAAAAGTGGAACTCCGACTCTTCACCACCGGTCAACTTTTCTGTCCGCATCCCTTGGCTGCGATGGTGTTGAACGTGGCGCCATCGCAGTGGGTTTTTTTAGCGTCCCACTGACACGAAGGTTTATGAATATGAAGAGTGAACAGGTTGAAGGTGTTGCAGAGAAGCTGGCCGGCAAGGCGCAGAGCGCGGTCGGAAAACTGATGGGTGATTCGAAGCTGCAAGCTGAAGGCGCTGGACGTCAAGCTTCTGGCCAGCTGACCCAAACCTATGGCGATGCACTCGACAGCGTGTCTACGTTCGTTAAGGAAAAACCGGTTGCTGCACTGGCCATCGGAGCAATAGCCCTGCTTGTACTAGACCGTCTCTTGCGCCGCTAAGCCGCAAGGAGAGGGCTTCTACAGCTTTCCCTCGCACTGCCCAGGGCGTTTGCTTTGGCTGTGCGAGGACCTGATATTCCCAAGTGCTTATAGGCCTGCAAGCCTACCCATATCTATTTATTGGTAAGGCGCAGCGCAATGGATAAGACAATCACTCGGATCAACTGGCCACCGACCTTAGGTCGATCACCGAGGTATGGCTCGGCGGGACGCATACCCGGCTCGCCAATGCGTTGAACGTGCCTACAAAAGCATTGGCGTGAATCGGTCGAGGAGCAGATCTGTTTATGCCCATTAACGCTGGGTCAAACAAATGCAATGATGCCGCCATTGCCTCCACCGCATCCAGGAATGCCCATGTTCGAACATCTCGACCTCAACGCGCTGATTGCCGTCTACGGCTACTGGGTCATCTTCGTGGGCTGCCTGCTGGAAGGCGAAACAGTTTTGCTCCTCGGCGGTATGGCTGCACACCAGGGCACTCTGCAATGGCTGCATGTGATCGGCTGGGCCACCCTGGGCGGCATACTCGGCGATCAGTTACTGTTCTGGACCGGACGTTATTCCGGGAGTCGCCTGCTGCCCAAACTGAAGCGTCACCAGTCTGCCATTCAACGGGTGGAGCGCCTTATCCATCGCTACCCCATGACGTCTGTATTCGCTGTGCGCTTTCTCTACGGAATGCGCTTGGTGGGGCCTATGGTGATCGGTGCAAGCGGTCTGGCACCCTGGCGTTTCGCCCTCATCAATGTGCTGAGTGCGGCGATCTGGGCCACCCTGTTCGTCAGCGCCGGCTATTGGGCTGGCGAAGCATTGCAGCATTTCTTTGGCGATCTGAGACCGTATCGCCTGCCAATCTTCATCGGGGTGGTAGCACTTGTAGCCCTTGCGGCGCTGGTGCGGTATTTGCGCCGCCGGACCAAGGCGTTGCACCGCTGAGGGAGCGGTCATCCAGGCTCTTCGTCGGCCCATGACCAAGCAAAGCGTTCCAGGTGTGCTTTTTTTCGATGTGGGCTGCTCGTCTGAGCCGGGGTTGGAAGCAGGCACCGCGCAACGGCTATCGACACAGCGGCGGCCACTGTCTGGGCGAGGTAGCTTTTTTGCTGTGCTGCGCACGGTCATGCTTGCTGTCGTGAACGGATCGCCTGCGCCTTCGATATCAAGGTGGGTGGTGATGCAAAATAATCAAAAAGAAAGGCCGCCCATGAGATCAGGGGCGGCCTTGTTGCTCTGTCGGGTCGACGCTCAATTGCCTCTGTAGGTAGAGAAACCGTAGGGGCTGAGCAGTAATGGGATGTGGTAGTGCGAAAGTGTCCCGTCTACCTCAAAAATGACCGGTACCTCCGGAAAGAAACTTGCAACTTTGTGCGCTTTGAACCACTCCCCGGTTTTGAAGGTGACACGGTAGGTGCCTTTCTCCAGCGCCTGACCATCGGGGTACAACCCGGGAATACGCCCTTGCTCATTTGTCGCGGCGCTGTTGAGCATTTTCCAGCTTTCGCCGTCCTGTTTTTCCAGCGTGACATTGACGCCAGGGGAGGGCAGACCATCTTGTAAGTTGAGTACATGCACGCTGAGCGGGTTTCCTGCCGCTAACGCCAGTGACGATACGACACTGAATACAAGGCCCGCGAAGAACGTTTTTAATCCAGTCATGATGATGTCCTTAGTTTTTGACGGTAGGTAAGATTTTGTTGATAGCGGCCAATGCGCAACCTTCATCGTTTGCTGCACCACCGGCACCGGCCACGCCGATCGCGCCAATGACTTGCCCTTCAAACAGCAACGGCACGCCGCCGCCCAGCAGCAATAGCTCATGCAGGGTGTTGAGGTTTTCCGCATCGGGGGTGCTGCGGGCACGCTCTGCCAATAGTCGTGTTGGCGTCTTGGTCGATAGGGCGGTATAGGCCTTGCGTTGGGCGGCTAATGTGTTGTGTGGGCCCACGTTATCGTCACGCTGCAGGGCGACCAGATTGCCCCCACGGTCGACAATGGCAGCAACACCTGTACGGCCATGGGCGTGACAGGCTGTCAGCGCGGCGTTCAGCAAATCATTGGCCATTGCCAGTGACACGTCGTTGCGCTGCAGCACTTGATCCGGGGCTGCAACGGCGAGCGCTGAGTTCATTGCGAGTGACATCAGCAATGAGGTCGATAGGCGTATACGCATGCTTTGTCCTTTGATTGGTCTGGCTGAGTCATAGCCAGGCATGATGCCCCGTGCACTCCGTCAGAATGATTGCCTGATGATTACCAAGATGTAATGTGCCAAAACGCCCGGGCGCGCTAGCCTATGCGCCAGTTCCGGAGGAAAAGATGCGTATCCTGGTTGTAGAAGATGAAGCGAAAACAGCGGATTACCTGCACAAAGCCCTGACTGAATCGGGTTACGTGGTGGAAGTCGCCCTGGATGGCCTGGAGGGCCAGTATCTGGCGCAGGAAAGTGAGTTCGACTTGATTATCCTGGACGTCATGCTGCCGGGCCTGAACGGATGGCAATTGCTGCAGATTATTCGACGCAAGTGGCAAACCCCGGTGCTTTTTCTGACTGCCAGGGACTCTGTGGAGGATCGGGTCAAGGGGCTTGAGTCAGGGGCCGATGATTACCTGGTCAAACCTTTTTCCTATGCCGAGTTGTTGGCGCGCGTACGTACTCTGCTGCGCAGGGGGCCGCCACGTGAGGTCGAGCAGTTCCTGGTTGCAGACCTGAGCCTGGATCTGTTGCGGCGTAAAGTTACGCGCGGGGGAGAGCGCCTCACCTTGACCAACAAGGAGTTTGCCCTGTTGCACCTGCTGGTCAGCCGTGAAGGGGAGGTGCTATCGCGCTCGTTGATTGCTTCGCAGATCTGGCAGATGAACTTTGACAGTGATACCAATGTGGTCGACGTCGCCATCCGGCGACTGCGCGCCAAGGTTGACGATCCTTACCCGCTCAAGTTGATACAGACAGTGCGTGGCATCGGCTACATGCTTGAGGTGCAATCCTGAAACTGTTCCCGCGCGCCCTGAGCCTGCGCCTGGCGGTCATGTTCGCGTTGGTCAGCGCGCTGCTGCTGGGCTCCATTGGTTTTTATCTTTATCAGTCGTTACAGCGAGAAATCGCCTGGCGCGATGACCAGGCCCTGCTCGGGCGCCTGGAGCGCATGCAGGCGTTGATCAACGACAGTGTCAGCGTCGAGCAACTCAGAAATCGGCCCAAGCTATACGAAAACATGTTGGGCAATCGCGACAACCTGCTGTGGATTATCGATGACACAGGCCAGGTGCTGATCGAAATCAACCCCGTCAGCATGAGCTTGCCCAGGTTACCGGCTGCAGCCCAGGCTCAGGTGGGTGACGGTGACGCTTCGGTGCCGGTGCGGCTTGCCTGGCAGCATGTCATGCAGGGTGATCGCGGCTTGACCCTGATTGCTGGCAAGTTGTTGAAAGAGCGCGAGCAGATGCTGGGGGCTTACCGACTCAAGCTCTGGCTCGCGATGTCGGTCGGCGCGCTGCTGGCTTTTGTACTCGGCGGGTGGGTCAGTCAGCGAGGCTTACGACCTGTGCGCCTGCTGGCCAAGCGCGCTGCCGCCATTGATGCACACCATCTGCATCTGCGGCTGGATGAGTTCAACGAATTCAGTGAACTGCAAGTGCTCAGCCAGGCGCTTAATCAAATGCTCGCACGCCTCGAAGAGGGCTTCGCCCAGCTCTCACGATTCTCAGAGGATCTCGCCCATGAGATGCGTACCCCGCTCACCAACCTGATGGGGCATACCCAACAATCGCTCAGGCATGGTCGTTCAATTGAGGACTACCAGAACCTGTTGGTTTCCAATCAGGAAGAATATGAGCGTCTGGCGCGAATGATCGACAGCATGCTGTTTCTCGCTCGTAACGAGCAGTCGCATGCATCGGTGAGTGATGAGCTCATCAACCTGCATGATCTAGTCGAGCAACTGTGTGAGTATTTTGAAGGCGTGGCGCAAGAGCGTGATGTCACGCTGATCAATCAGGCCCATGACCACGTGCGTGCTGATCCGGCCCTGGTCCGTCGAGCATTGGCTAACCTGCTGTCCAACGCGCTGCGTTATGGCGCTACTGCAAGCGCAGTGACGATTAGCAGTGTGGTGTGGGAGGACAAGATCGAAGTCAGTGTGCACAACCAAGGCCCGCCGATTTCGGCGCAACATCTACCTCGGTTGTTTGAGCGCTTCTACCGGTGCGACCCGTCACGCAATCAGCCTGACGATTCTGGTGGCTTGGGGTTAGCAATCGTCCGTTCAATTATGCAATTGCATGGCGGGCGGGTAACCGTTGAGAGCACTGGAGCAGGTACACGCTTTTGCTTGGTGTTTGTGCAACAGAAGGCTTAAGCGAATGCCCTTAAGCCTATCCGTTGTGGCACGACCTAGGGGATCAAGCGCATCTCGCGTAGTTTGTCGAACACATCAAAAAATGCTTGATCGCTCGCCTGGTAGGCGGTGAAGCCCATTGCACGGCTTTTCGACATATCAGTCACGACTTCGATGGGTCGGCCAAGGTCTGCATCGGTATGCCATGGGGATATCAGGCGACCAATATCAGCTTCCTTCAAGCCGTGCTCCTCGACTATTTGCGTCCATACCGCTTGGTCGTCAGCCATTTGCTGCTCAAGCGGTGAGAGTGAGGCAGGATAATCGGCAGCAGGTACGTCGAAGTATTCGGCAATCCGGCCCCACATCCATTTCCAGCGAAACACATCGCCATTAGTGACATTGAATGCCTGGTTGGCTGCCGCCGGCGTGGTGGCCGCCCACAGTTGTTGTTTCGCCAACTGCCGTGCATCCGTCATGTCGGTGAGGCTGTCCCACTGCACTCTTGATCCCGGAAATACAAAAGGGCGATTCGTCTGTTTGCAAACCGAGGCGTAGACGGCGAGGGTGGTCGCCATATTCATCGCGTTGCCTACGGCAACCCCGGTGACGGTATGCGGGCGGTGAACGCTCCAGGTGAAGCCGTCCTTTTCAGCCGCGGCGAAAAGTTCGTCCTCCTGGGCGTAATAGAAATTCTCGACATTCAGACGATCCTGCTCTTCGCGAAACGGTGTTTGCGGAAGGCTGCCTTTACCATAGGCTTCGAACGGGCCGAGGTAGTGTTTCAGGCCAGTAACCAGTGCTACGTGCTCAACGCTCTTGGCGGGTCGAACGGCGGCCAGCACGTTGCGAACCATGGCGGCATTGACGCGAATGTTTTCCGCCTCCGTGGCTTGCCGCGACCATGTGGTGATGAACACATGAGTAGGTTTCAGATCCGCAAGCGCATGTTCCAGCGAGGCTGGATCCTGGAGGTCTGCCGCGATGGGGATCACGCCTTGCGATTGCGACGGGTGCCTTGATAGCGCGGCGACCTGCCACTTGTTGTCGATCAGTAATTGAGTGATGGCGCTGCCTACGATGCCGCTGGCGCCGACGACTAAAGCTGTTTGGCTCATGAGTTCCTCCTAGATTTAGAGTTGGGAGTCCACCTGAGCAACGGAGGTTCAATCTAAACTGGAGTGCACGCAAGTAATCGTCGAATGGCGGCAAGCTCAAGACCAATATATAAGCCCTTTGCGGGTCGCCTCCGTTAATGGTGGTCCCTGGGGCTCAGTGTTTGGGGCTCGCGACGCCCTCTGAGGCCCGTGCCAGCGCCTGCGTGTCAACATATTCCCGGATGTTGGTCAGCTTTTGAAGAGCGTGCCGGGTTCTCGCATTATCGCGGCGGTCCGCAATCCTGCGAAGGCACAAGATCTGGCTGAACGCGGAGTGGTTGTACGCGAGGCAGACTACGCAAGGCCTGAAACATTAGCCCGCGCGTTTGAGGGAGTGGAAAAGCTTATTTTGATTTCCTCTAGCGAAGTAAACGGGCGGCTGCCTTTACACCGCGCCGTCATTGATGCGGCGAAACAGGCGGGCGTTTCACTGCTGGCTTACACCAGTATGTTACACGCCGATTCATCGACCGCTCAGCTCGCGATAGAACACCGACAAACTGAAGAAGCGATCGCTGCGTCCGTCATCCTGCGCAACGGTTGGTACACTGAAAACCACTTATACGCGTTGCCTGCTGCACTTGAGCATGGTGCGTTCGTAGGCTCTGCAAAGTACGGACGCTTTTCCTCGGCGGCGCGTAAAGATTACGCAGCGGCGGCAGCGGCGGTCCTGACCAAAGGCAGCCATGCAGGCGAAATATATGAGCTGGCAGCCGATCAGGCCTTCACCCTGGCCGAACTGGCGGCTGAGGTCTCCCGCCAGTCCGGCAAGCCTGTGGTCTACAACGATCTTCCTGAGCAGGACTACGCAAAATTGCTGGTTGATTTTGGGCTTCCTGCTGATCTTGCCGCCCTGCTGGCTGACGCAGATGCCGCGGCGTCCCGCGGAGCGCTGTTTGATGACGGAGGTGTTTTATCAACGTTGATTGGCCGTCCATCGATACCGATGAAGGAATTGGTCGCGTTGGCTCTTCGCGCTTAATTATTAGTAGATCCTTCGCGCCGCCACCACATTTTAAGGGGGTGGCGCTTGTTGAAGGTTGGCTCACAGAGTCATGGTCCTGTCGTGGATGGGCATGGCCTGGTTGCCGTAATGAGCTGCTCAATGGAGGTGGTTGTTGCAGGAGCTCTCAGTCGGTTAGCAGGGTAAGGGGCTCGCGAGGAAGCTGCTCGGGCGAAGCGGACTGTTCGATAGCAAAGAGGGTTCCATTCCCTTGAAGACAAGCGCGCTTGGTTGACCAGCTCTGCACGCAGAACTCCTCCTTCAGCAGTATCATCACTGAGTACTGCATCAAGCATTCCAGCCACATTCTGCACTTTTATTGTTGTTCAAAGCGATTGTCGTCGCTCGAACTGTGCGCGTAATAGCTTGGCGCTCAAGTCCTCCCAATGCTCGACAAACGCTGTACGGGCTGTTTCGAAGTCGCGACTGCGAAGGCAGGCTATCAAGTGCTCATGGTCCTCGACGATTTGCTTGGGGTCCTCATAACAGGGCTGTTGCAGTACTAGCAGCAGCTCAATCTCGCTCTCCAGCATGGCATAGCTGCGCTGCAGGCGTGCGCTGCCACTGGCGCGGATGATGGCGCGGTGGAAGTCACCATCGGCGGTGACAATGTCTGAGCGTGGAGTGTCGGGTGCGACATTGCGCAATCTTTCAACGGCGTCCAGCGCGTCAGCTGGAACCGTGCCATTGAGGATAATCATGCGCACCGCTTCAGTTTCCAGTACCCCGCGCAGCCGAGCAATATCGACGATGTCATCCGGGCCGAACTCGGGTATGCAGAACCCGCGATGAGGTACTTTCAGCAACAAGCCGAATGACACCAGCAGCTGTGCTGCGCTGCGAAACGTGTTGCGCGCCACTTCGTACTCATCCGCCATCTTGACGTCTCGCAGGAATTCGCCTGGCTCGAAGTCACCGTTCAGGATCCTGGCCTTGAGCTTTGCAGCCAGTGCTTCGACCGCTGAGAGCTTGACTGGGGATGTTTCAATGTTCGTGCTGGAAAAAATCATGTTAACCACGACGAGGGTTGGGGCTCGGTAGAGCGAGCGATTCTAATACGCCCGCGGTGACGCTCACCAGCGAGGTCGCTAGCCTCCTTATAAATTGTGCAACAACTATATTTTTTTTTGAGTTTTTTTTGAGTTTTTAAATCATTATAAGCTATTGATTATTATTGATTTTGTTAAATGTCTTGCCTGAAATCCAGCCAGAAGCTCGAAATATTTCCTTCCAATTAAAATAATTGTAGCACAATATATTTGCATCGATGTCGTGCCATGCATGGCTTTCCACGCCCAGGAGTCCGGCAATGCAAGTAATTGGGAAAGATGAGTCCAGCGAAAGCCTTGTCGCCTTACAGGGAGATTTGGCGGCGCCTTTCACGCCAGTGTCGCTTGAGGAAGGCCGGCGTATTGTGCTGGAGCAGTTTGGTATCAGCGCGCAGTTGACGCGATTTGCCACGGAAAAAGACGATACGTTTCGCTGCGATTGTTCAAGCGGCCAATCCTACGTGCTCAAGATCGCCAACCCGCAGGAAGCGCCCGTTGAGCTCTCGCTGCAAATCGAAGTGATGCAGCATATTGGGCGCAGGGCGCCTCAGTTACCGATCCCCAGGGTTTACCCCGCACTGGACGACAGGTACCTGACCACCGTAGTAACTGAAAGTGGTGAGTCAAGGCAGGTGAGGCTTCTGAGCTTTATGCCAGGCACACCATTGGATAAAACCACCCTCAACTCCCTGGGGCGCGAGCAGATCGGCCAATTGCTTGCGCACCTGAGGCTGGCCACTGCCGACTTTACCCACCCGGCAGAATCGCGCAAGGTCTGCTGGGATGTGCAGCACCTGCGGATGCTTGAGCCAATGCTCAACGGTGTCGTCGAGCCCGCGCGCCGGCACTCGCTGGAGCGGGCACTCGAACGCTTTGGCGAGGTGGAGGGCTTGATCGCTGGGTGCCGACAACAAGTGCTGCATAACGACTTCAATACCTCGAACATCGTCATCGATGCGCATCGCCCGCAATGTGTCGGAGCGATCATCGATTTCGGCGACACGGTCAAGACCGCTATTGCCATCGATGTGTCTACAGCCATGATGAACCAGTTGCTCGCGGTGCAACCCGGCCAGGACCTCGATATTTTTGCCCCCGCCAAGGATCTGCTCAGAGGTTACCTGCGGGTCGCCGACCTGACGCCAGAGGAGCTGGCCCTTATCCCGCACCTGGCCATGGCACGCCTGGTTGCCAGAGCGTTGATTACCACCTGGCGCTCGCAGCTTTTCCCGCAGAACAGCGCCTACATTTTAAGGAATGCCGCGCCGGGATGGGGCCAGTTGGATTGGATGCTTAACCGGTCACCGTCACAGATGTCAGCGCTTTTGATGCACTTCGCCGACTGATTCATCCATAGCTTAGGGGGGTTTTAAATGAGCAACTCAAATATCCGGGCTGTCCGTGGTGACATGCCTAACGGCTTCAACCCTGCCAACGCCGATCGCCTGGACCCTGCTGCACGTGAACATATTCAGCGTCGGATCGATTTGCTGGGGCCCGCCTATCGGTTGTTCTACAACGAGCCGGTGGGGGTTGTGCGTGGCGAAGGGGCTTACCTGTACGATAAGGACGGCAACGAGTACCTGGACGCCTACAACAACGTGGTGTCGTTGGGGCATTGCCATCCGCGCGTTATCGCTGCGGTCACTGAACAGATGAATAAGCTGTGCAGCCACACTCGGTACATGCAGGACGGCATTCTTGACTACGCCGAACAGCTGCGCGCCACGGCGGACGGAGAGATGGCCGCCGAAGGGCACTTGATGTTCACCTGCAGTGGTTCGGAAGCCAACGATCTTGCCATCCGCATTGCACGGCATCACACCGGCAATACGGGCGTCATCGTCACCGCCGAGGCCTACCACGGCAACTCGGCGACCGTGGCAGCCTTTTCGCCGTCGCTGGGTATCAATGCCAAGCTCGACCCGTTCGTGCGCCGGGTGCCTGCTCCGGATTCCTATCGCATCCCACGTGAAGCACTGGGTCGCTATATGGCCGACCAAGTGGCGGCGCAGATCCGCGATATCCAACGCCATGGGGGGGGAGTCGCGGCGTTCATTGCCGACTGCCTGTTTTCGTCCGATGGCCTGTTCTGTGATCCGGTCGATGTATTCGGGCCGATCGCCGAGGTGGTGCGCAAGGCGGGAGGCCTGTTCATCGCCGATGAGGTCCAGTCGGGGTTTGGTCGCAGCGGCACGCATTTCTGGGGGCATCAACGCCACGCGGTGATGCCGGACATCATCACCATGGGCAAACCCATGGGCAACGGCTACCCAGTGGCGGGATTGATGGTGCGTCCGGAAGTGGTCGCAAGCTTCGGTCGCGACATGCGCTATTTCAATACGTTTGGCGGCAACAGCGTCGCGATTGCGGCCGCTCAGGCGACGCTGGATGTTATTACCGAAGAGCAGTTGATGGCCAACGCCAACCGTGTGGGCAGCCTGATCATGGCGGGTCTCAACGACCTGGCTGCCCGGTACGAGCAGATTGGCGACGTGCGAGGCACCGGCATGTACTTCGCGGTCGAGCTGGTAAAGGACCGGGCCAGCAAAACGCCGGACATGCAGACCGCTTTGCGCCTGGTCAACCATCTGCGGGAAAAACGCGTGCTCATTTCTGCGACCGGACCCGATGCGAGCATTCTGAAAATTCGCCCGCCCTTGATCTGGACAGCAAGGGAGGCGGGTCGGCTGCTGGACGCCTTGGAAAGCGCTTTTGCCGAGTTGTAAAGCCCACCCCGGCGCCTCGATAAAGCTGCTGGGGCGTGCCTTTAAAACGGTAGTTTGTACCAAGTAACCCAGCGTTTAAGCGCTTATGCACGGCCTCATGGTGATGTAATAAATTCATGAGGGCCGGATGCTCGGCACCCCACAGCGGCTTGCGCCGTAATGACCTCAGCACTGATTAAGGACCGCATTCATGAGCGTTCTTCGCCCCAAGTACATTACCTTCGACTGCTACGGCACATTGACCAACTTCAAAACCGCAGCCCTGACGCGCGATCTGTTTGCCGATCGCATCCCGGCTGAGCGAATGGACCAGTTCATCAAGGACTACGCGGCCTATCGCTTGGACCAGGTCATGGGTGACTGGCTGCCTTATGACCAGATTCTCAAGATAGCCTTGGCGCGCACGTGCAAGCGTTGGGGCATCGAATACCGCGACGAAGGCCAGGTGTACTACGACGCCGTGCCGACCTGGGGACCGCATCCCGACGTGCCGGCGGGTCTGGCGAAAATCGCCGGCAAGATTCCCCTGGTGATTTTTTCCAACGCCATGGACGAACAAATCATGTCCAACGTCGACAAGCTCGGCGCACCGTTTCACAAGGTCTTCACCGCCCAGCAGGCCCAGGCCTACAAACCACGTCTGGCGGCTTTCGAGTTCATGCTCGATAACCTGGGCTGCAGGCCGGAGGATGTGCTGCATGTTTCATCGAGCTTTCGCTATGACCTGATGTCGGCCCACGACATGAAGATCAAGCACAAAGCCTTCGTGGCCCGGGGGCATGAACAGCCGGCCAATGCAGCCTTCGGCTACCACCAGATCCCGGATATCGGCGGGCTGGCCGGACTGGTCGGGCTTTAGCAACAGGTCACTCTTCTGATCCCATTTGGATAACTAGAACATGCCAGCACCCTTAATTCCCGTGCATACCTCTGCCGATCTGCCGGCAGAGGCCGATGTGGTCGTGATCGGCGGCGGTATCATCGGCGCCTTTACCGCCTATTATCTTGCCAGACGCGGCATGAAGGTCGCGCTGGTCGAAAAGGGCCGCATAGGCGCCGAGCAATCAAGCCGTAACTGGGGCTGGTGCCGTCAGCAGAATCGCGATGCGCGTGAGTTGCCGATGGCCACCAAAAGCCTGGAACTGTGGGAGCAATTCGCCGCGCAAACCGGTGAGCAGACCGGTTTTACGCGGTGCGGCTTACTTTACCTAAGCAACAACGACGAGGAGCTGGAAGGGTGGGCGCGCTGGGGCGAGTTTGCGCGTACGGTCAACGTGCAAACCCAGATGCTCACCGCCGAGCAGGCCGCAGAGCGTGGCAGGGCGACTGGCACGGCTTGGAGGGGTGGGGTGTTTGCGCCCACCGATGGCATAGCCGACCCTTCCCGCGCAGCCCCCGCGGTCGCATGCGCGATCATGGCACTGGGCAGTAGCGTGCACCAGGATTGCGCCGTGCGGGGCGTCGAGACCGAAGGCGGTCGATTGTCGGCGGTGATCACCGAAAAAGGCACCATACGCACCCGGCTCGCGGTGCTTGCCGCCGGCGCCTGGGCTTCGTCGTTCTGCCGCCAATACGGTATTCGGTTCCCGCAAGCGACGATTCGTCAGACCGTTCTTTCGGTCACCGCTCCGAGCCAGGAAATTCCCAGTGCGCTGCATACCGCTGGCGCGTCCATGACCCGCCGCTTCGATGGCGGTTACACGCTGGCGATCAGCGGACGAGGTCGAGTCGACATCACTCCGCAGTTGCTTGGGTTCTCTACGCAATTCTTGCCGATGTTTCAGCGCCGCTGGCGCAACCTTGCGCTTGGGGGGCTGGAAGGCTGGCACGCAGGCCACGAAAGCTTGAAGCGCTGGCGCCTGGACCAGCCCACGCCGATGGAGAGAATGCGAATTCTCGATCCAAGCGCTGATGCCTCGACAGTTGCGTTGACTTACAAGCGCGCGGTGCAATTGGTGCCGGCTTTGCAAGGAGCGTCGATCAAGGCGTCCTGGGCCGGCTATGTGGACAGTACGCCGGACGGTGTTCCCGGTATCGGCGAAATGGCCAGCCTGCCAGGGTTGGTGATCGCGGCAGGGTTCAGCGGGCATGGTTTTGGTATTGGTCCGGGCGCGGGTCATCTGATTGCCGATATCGTCAGCGGTATGACCCCCATTGTTGATCCGCGTCCTTATCACCCAGACCGTTTTCAGACGTCCGCCTGGGGTAAGGTGGCGGACTTTTGAGTTGAAGCCGTTTTGTTGAAATGTATTGAGAACGCGCCTTCGCGTTTCAAGTATCCGCTGGAACCGTTTCTTGTGCGAAATGAACACCACCCGTCGACCGCCATTGACCGCGTTCTTTTTTATTGCAGGCTGAATTCGGCTTGTTGGCCAGTCTGTTCAGCCCGTGATTAGCGTCCGTCGCTATCGAAGAAACTGGCTCGAATTTTGTCAGCCAGCGCCATCAATGGTTTGGCATATTGAGCGATCACTGCTTCAATCGACTTAGGGGTCGATACGCTGATATTCAATATGTGGTCCTGATAATTACGTATGCCAAGTGGCGTGGAAATGGCCACAACTTCGGCCTGCCAAGAAGCAGCGCAATAGCCTCGAAGTCGCACGCTTTCGCAGGCGTCAGCAATCTCCGTTTCCTCGTACACCAGCATGCCGCTGCGGATAAGCGTCTGGGTCAGGCGACTGGTCGTGGACTTGGACAAACCTGTACGTTCGCTAATGTCGCCATTCCCCAAGTACTCCGGGCTTTCAACAATGACGCCGGCATGAGCGGCGAGGTGCAACAAGCCTAATCGGAGTTGGTCGGTTTCGGCCCCTATGCGATCACTGCGTGCGAAGCACAGGAATTTGGCAACCTGGGTCGCGCCAAGGATCTCAACTCTTAGAGTATCGCCGCCTTGGCCACGTGCATATCTGCCTACCCCATGTATGGGGTGCTAGGGGTCGAGTGTTCGAATCACTCCGTCCCGACCCTATAACTCAATGACTTAGCCCAAACGGTAACGCTTGGGCTTTTCCATGCCTGCAAAATTAAGCCCTCGCCACAGGCCCATGACTCATTCACCAAATCCAATAATAGCCTTGGTTTCCAAATACTCCTCAAACCCCTGCACGCCATACTCCCGACCATTCCCTGAGCGCTTGTAGCCACCAAACGGCGCCATCGGATTCCACGCGGGGTAGTTCAGGTGCACTTGGCCCGCACGAATACGCGACGCCACGGCACGTGCCTGCGTCAAGTCGTGGCCCTGAACGTGGGCGCCCAAACCGTATACCGTGTCGTTGGCGATGGCGACGGCTTCATCCACCGTCTCATACGCAATGATGCACAGCACCGGGCCGAAGATTTCTTCCTGGGCAATGCGCATGGCGCTGTTCACGTCGGAGAAAACCGTGGGGCGGGTATAAAAACCCTTGT
The DNA here is from genome assembly GCF_044875395.1 of Pseudomonas sp. HT11. Taxonomy (NCBI): domain Bacteria; kingdom Pseudomonadati; phylum Pseudomonadota; class Gammaproteobacteria; order Pseudomonadales; family Pseudomonadaceae; genus Pseudomonas; species Pseudomonas sp. HT11. The sequence continues at coordinate 3,108,522 of NZ_CP173217.1, forward strand.
CAAAACCCAGCACACGCCCAGGCCCACCGCACACCAGTTTCGCACCCTCGTCCAGGCCTGCCTGGATCATCGCCTGGACGCGATTGAACTGGGCTTCGTTGGCGATGGGCCCCAATTGCGTGTCTTCCGATTGCGGGTCGCCAACGATGAGCGCATTTGCAGTCGCCGCCGCCAGGGCTTCGACCTCGGCCAAACGGGTTTTTGGCACGATCATGCGGGTCGGAGCGCTGCACGATTGCCCGACGTTGCGAAACGCGGACATCACCCCCAGCGGTACGGCCTTGGCGAAGTCGGCGTCGGGCAGCAACACATTCGGCGACTTGCCCCCCAGTTCCTGGGTGACGCGTTTCACCGTAGGGGCTGCCGCTTGGGCAACCAGCGCGCCTGCGCGGTTGGAGCCGGTGATTGAGATCATATCGATATCCGGATGTGCCGCCATGGTTGCGCCAACCTGCGCACCGCTTCCATTGACGAGGTTGAACACCCCGGGCGGCAAGCCTGCGTCATGCACCAGTTGTGCAAACAGCAGGGCACTCAGCGGCGACAGTTCGCTGGGTTTCAAGACCACGGTGCAGCCTGCGGCGATGGCCGGGGCGACTTTGGCGGTGATCTGATACAACGGCCAGTTCCACGGCGTGATAAGACCGCAGACGCCTATGGGCTCGCGCTGGATGGCGGTACCGCCTTCCACCGTCTGGAAGCGATAGCTGGACAGCAAATCACGAGCGACCCGAACGTGTTCGGCCGCCAACGGCACTTGCATTGCCCGAGCGAAGCCGATGGCGGCGCCCATTTCCAAGGAGAGCGCCTGTGCAAGCTGCTCTTGGCGCTCAAGGATAAGCTCGTGGATTTTCCCAAGCACCAACGCCCTAGATGCCGCGGGCGTTGCAGACCAACCGGCGAACGCCGCACGTGCTGCCGCAACGGCACGATCCACATCCTCGGCAGACCCGCTTGCGACCTGTGCAACCACCTCCTCATTGGCCGGGTTGACCACCGGCAAACTGGCGACAATGGTCGGGGAAACCCAGCAGCCGCCGATATAAAGCTGCTGAGACGTTTTGTTCGACGCGTGTATGGTCATCCAACTGGCTCCCTGGAGCGGCAATAGGCCCTGCGAACAGCAAGGCCCGGTGTCTCGCTAAGCTAGCAAAAGGTTTCAGCCCGAAGATGCCGTTATTCAACGCTGCAAGGGATAATCTGCTGAATCTGGCAGGCTGGCTTTGCGACCTAGCCGATTGCTTGCGTCACCAGCGCAAACTGGTTGATGCCGCCGCTTGATTGCGGGGGCACACCCCGTACCATTCGCGGCGCTTTGTCGACGCATGGCAGCCCCAGGCTCTCCAGCCAGTCGGCCAACCCGCAGGCGGCGGGAATGTCGAAGCGCACGAACTGACCCGGGATCAACCGCAGCAGGTGAGTGATCAACTGTTGGGCCTGTTCCTGATTGTGTGCAACGACAGGACCCACGATATGGCCCCGACCAAATCGGCGGAGCAGGGCGCAACCATTGAGTTGCCCTTCGACCTCAATGCCGACCACGTGCTCGGCCGTAGACAGCAGGTCGTTGAGTACCTGGGTGCGGTCCAGGCCGCTGCCGGCATTGGCCAGTTCGATCACCGTGGGGTAATCAGCCAGGCTCAATACGCGACAGTGCGCATGCCGGGTCAACGGCATTGGTGCCGGAGCGTGCGGTACGCCCTGATGTTGCTGAATGTGCGCAAAGTCGACGAAGCCCAGGCTGGTGTACAGCGGCGCCCCTGATTCGGTTGCGTTGAGGATCGGCGTACGCGGGCCCGTAGCGTCCAGGCACAGGTTCATCAGCTGGCGCCCGATGCCTTTGCCTTGGTGTTGATCACTCACAATCACCAGACCGATGGAGGAATAAGCCCCCTGATGGCAGGCGAACGCCACGCCCACCAGCTTACCCTCATGTTCGGCGACAAAGCCTTCGGACGTGCGCTGCACCATCGCCCAGTCTTCCTCGCGGTGAGGCCATTTCAGGTGCACGGACAGTGCGTGGGCGGCGGGCATGTCGGCGGCGGTGACTGTGCGATAAACGTAGGAGTGGCTCATATCAGTTTTCCTGTAGTGGGGGCGTTTGCAGGCACCGTAGAAGGTTGGGTAAACCGCCGGATATCGAAGGGGCTGATCAAGGTGCTGGTGCTGCCGGTGCTGATCAGCTCGGCCATTACATCCCCCACGCCCGGGCCGAGCTGGAAGCCGTGCCCACAGAAGCCGAAGGCATAAAACAACCCGTCCACGCTGCCGCTCGGGCCCATCACCGGTAGGGAGTCCGGGGTGTAGCTCTCGATACCGCTCCACACACGAATGATGTTCAGCTTCTCGGCCCCCGGTAACAGTCGCCGCATTTGGCGCATCTGGTTGAGCAGGCTTTCGGGTTTGAAAAACGCCCGTCGGTTGATCATGTCCGGCGTACAGCGGTTGCCGCCGCCGATGATGATGTTGCCGCGCGGGATCTGGCGGAAGTAGATCACCTCTTCCTTGATTTTGGTGAACACACCGATCACGGTCGGCAAGGCGTAGGGCACCGGTTCCGTGACCGACATCTGCGGGCCGTTGGGCTCCAGCGGTACCGGCTCACCAAAGCGCTCGGACAAGCGGGCAGCCCAGGCACCGGCTGTAATCAACAGCTGCTCGGCGACGAACAACTGCCCGTCGGTGGTGGTGACCCGGAATAAACCATTGACCTTTTCCACGTCGGCGACTTCGGTCTTTTCCTCGATTCGTGCCCCGAGACGCCGGGCTGCACGGGCAAACGCCGGCGCTGCGAGGCGCGGGTTGGCGTGACCATCGTGAGGCGCATAGGAGCCGCCTTTCACCTCTGGGCCGAGGAAACCAAAGCGCCGGTGCAGCTCGGCGCCGCGATAGATTTTCAAGTCCAGTTGCGCGGCTTCCGACGCGGCGGCGTAGGCCTCAAGTTCAGCGATTTCATCTTCGCGATAGCACACGCGCATGTGGCCACTGGGGATGAACTCCAGGTCGTCATCGATCAGCTCGGGCAGGCGTTTCCACAGCGCCCAAGAACGATTGGCCAGCTCCAGTTGCCCCAGGTAGCGGCCCTGGCGGCGCACGTTGCCGAAGTTCACACCGCTGGCGTACTGACCGATCTGGTCGCGTTCCAGCAGCGTGACCGAGCAGCCGCGCCGCCGCAGGAAAAACGCCGACGAGGCGCCCATGATGCCGCCACCGATAATCAGCACCTGGCTTTTCGAACCTGATTGATTACCAGCCATGGAGGCGGCTCCAGATGTGTACGCCGCCTTTGGCGTCCACGGCGTGATAGTCCGGGAACTGCGCGCCGGTGGCGCAGGCATGGTTGGGAAGGATGCGCAGCCGGCTGCCGATGGGGAAGCGCGTAACAAGGTCGTCAATGGCGGCGGTGCCCAAGGTGACGATGCCATGTTCCTGGTTGGCGCCCGTGACCAGCGCACCGTCGATCCAGTCGCCGGCTTCGGTACACACTTGGCCATAACCGAAGTCCTGGCGCTGGCGCTGTGTGCCACGGTCACGGCTCATGGCCATCCAGCCGGCGTCAGTAATGATCCAGCCTTTGTCCGGCTGATGGCCGATCACCGTGGTCAGTACGCTGAGTGCCAACTCGTCGGCCTGACACACGCCAATGTTACGCATCACCAGGTCAAAGAACACATACACGCCCGCCCTCACTTCGGTGACACCGTCCAGGTTCAGGGCCGAGAGGGCCGTGGGGGTTGAGCCGATACTGACCTCGGCGCACGCCAGCCCGGCTTCGCGGATGGTGCGGGCGGCGCTGACGCAGAGGGCACGTTCCTGTTCGGCCAGCGCCTGCAGGGCTTCGAGGGTGTCCAGCTCGTAACTGGAGCCCGCGTGGGTCATCACCCCCCGCAGGCGCATACCGCCGTCCTTGAGGAGGTGCGCCACCTCAATCAGCACAGGGTCTTGCGCGGCCAGGCCTGAGCGATGGCCGTCGCAATCGATCTCGATCCATACGTCGAAGCGTTCGTCATGTTGCTGTGCGAACGCGACGATGGCGCGAGCGCCTGAGACGCTGTCGGTGAGCAGACTCAAGTTGCAGCCTCTGCGCCGCAGGGCCAGGGCCTGAGGCAGTTTGCCCGGCGCTATGGCAACGGCGTAGAACACATCGCTGATGCCTGCGGCGAAACAACGCTCGGCCTCTTTGAGGGTGGAAACCGTGACGCCGCTGGCGCCTGCGTCAATCTGTGCCTGGATCACCGGCAAGCACTTGCTGGTTTTGATGTGCGGGCGCAAACGTACGCCAAGGGTGCCCATGCGCTCTTGCATACGCTGGATGTTGTGCTGCATTCGCGTAAGGTCGATGAGTGCGACAGGTGTGTCTAGGGAGGCAATCTGCATGGACATGGCGGAACTCGAGTGACTGGGTACAGGCGGCACTCTACTCAGCTGTCCTTAAGTTGTGGTTCAATCATGACTAATCAATCATTAAGTAAAATTGAATGATTTCTATCGAAGACCTGCGTCTGGCCGTCACCCTTGCGCGCTCTGAATCACTGAGCGCTGCGGCCCGAGCCCTGAACGTCACTCCGCCGGCGCTCTCCATGCGCCTGCGTAAACTGGAGACCTTCCTGGGGCTGACCCTGGCCAATCGCGACGCCCGACGCCTCAGCCTTACGGCAGATGGCGAGCGGTTCTCGCGAGAAAGTGCGCTGCTGCTGGAGCAGCTCGAAGCGCTGCCGGAGTCCTTCAGGCAAAAGGACGAAACGCTGGTGGGCACCTTGAGGTTGGCGGCGCCATTTGGCTATGGTCGGCAGCGAATCGCACCGCTGTTGGCGCGTTTTGCCAGGATGCACCCCCAGCTGTGCCTGCACCTGGATCTGCGCGAGACCCCCTGGCCTGATCGTCATGACAGCGATGCGGTGATTCACATCGGCCATCTCAACGACAGCCTGTGGACGGCGCGGTCGCTCACGCCAAACGAGCGTTGGCTATGCGCGAGCCCAGCCTACCTGCAAGCCCACGGTGTACCGTCATCACCGGACGAACTGGCGTCCCATCGCTGCATTTGCATTCGTGAAAATGATGAGGACGTTACGCTCTGGCACCTGCGCAAGGGGCAGGGCCGCAAGACGCTGCGCGTGGAGCCGGCGTTGCTGAGCAATGATGGAAGCGTTGCCCGGCGATGGGCCGAGCAAGGCTTGGGGTTGGTGTTGCGTTCGCAGTGGGATGTCAGCGACGCCGTTGCCAGCGGCAGCCTGGTGCGCGTGTTGGCAGACTGGAGTTTTGACAGTGCGCCGATCATCCTCCTGGTGCCGTCGCGAAAGCTTCGCAGCCCGCGCGTCCAGGCATTGGTGGCGTTTATGGAGGAGGCGCTGAAAGCCTGATTTGCGCCTTATTTCACGGCGTAGACCTTGCGTACATACACCGTGCTGTTCCAGGCACACGGCGCACCTTTGGCCACGAATACCGTGTCGCCACGGTTGACCGTCACCGCAACGCCCTCGTCGTCTTGCAGCGTGACGCTGCCTTCGAGCAGGTGCATCAATTCATGCAGTTTGTGCGGGCGGCCGTGGCGGGCGTAGGGCGTCGAGTCCCAGATGCCGATGCGCAGCTCAGTGACCTCATCATCGAACAGGTTGAACGCGCGGCACTGCGGGGTAGGGCCGATCAGGATCTGTGGTTCGGGCGCGGCGGAGGGATTGAGCAGGGTATGCGGGGCAAGCAAGGTCAGGCCCGGGCGCGCCGGAGCATCGGCTTGGTCGACGGCGCAGAACGCCCATTGGCTGCCTGCGCTCGCCTGCACTGTAAGGCGTGTGCCACGACCGATCACGGCGCTGCTGCCGACCCCCAGCTCCAGTGTCTGGTCTGCGCTGCCGAGCAGCACATGGCCTGCGTGTACCACCAGTGTTTCGCTGTGGGGGAAGCCTTCGATCACGGCTTCGCCGCTGAATGTCACCAGCCCTGCGGACACGCCATCATCGCCCAGCCAGGCGAGTTGGCGGGTGTCGCCGAAGGGGTCCAGCGCGCTCAAGGCGCCGGTATTGAAAGACGTGGCAACGCGGCTGCCGTCGGCGCGAGCCAACAGCAGGATACGGGGAGATGACATGGGGAATGCTCCGGGAGGAAAGTCAGCCGATCGCCTGAGTGATCAGGGCAAAGGGGTGTACGCCGTGGCTGGCCCGGGGCGGCGTGCCCAGAGCCATCTGCGCGACGGTGTCGATGTTCTTCAGCCCGGCGTATTCGAGCCAGTCGCTGAGGCCGCATGTGACGGGAATGTCGATGCGGACAAAGGCATCCGGCACCTGGGCCAGCAGTACCGCGATCAAGTGCTTGGCCTGATCGATGTTTTCGGCAACCACCGGGCCGATGCAGCGCCCACGACCAAACGGCCGCAGCAGGGCGAAGCCGCGTAGCTGGCCATCGCGCTCGATGCCCACCGCGTGCTCCACCTGCAGGTCGCGCAGTACTTCGCGGCGGTCCAGGCCACTGGCGGCTTTGGCCAGCGCGAGCAGGCTGGGGTGGTCGTCGGCGTGCAGGGCGCGGCAGGTTTCGCCATCGGCCAGTCCCGGCAGGGCGGGCACCAACGCCTGGCCCTGATGCTGTTGCACTCGCCCAAATTCGACGAACCCCTGGCTGGTATACAACGGGGCGCCGGCGAGGGTGGCGTTGAGGACCGGCGTGCGCGCATCGCAGGCGGCGAGGGCTTTTTCCATCAAACGACGGCCGATGCCCTGGCCCTGGTAGTCATTGCTCACGATCACCAAACCGATGGTGGCGTAGTCGCCCTGGGGGCAGGTGAAGGCGCTGCCGATCAGGCGCTCGCCATCCATCACCACGAAACCGTCGCTGACACGTTGCAACATGGCCCAGTCTTCCAGGCGGTGCGGCCATTTGAGTTGCACCGACAAGGTATGGGCGGCCGGCAGGTCGGCCGCGGTCATGGGGCGGTATACATAAGCAGGGTGTGGCAGGGCGGACATGGCGAGCCTCCATAGAGCGTATTGTTCAGCACGAGGATGCTTGTATCCCACCTGTTTTAGAGGCTGGCAAGTGGGTCGGGAATATTCGGCAGATTCCTTGGGCTGTGTGTTGCGCGGCCACAGTTACTACTTAATTGGGGTAGGGGGGCAGCAGCAAATGCCAAGGGTGTTTTCCGGGTACATCTCCATAGCGCGGTCACGGCCATGCAAGCAATCCCGGCCAGCCACACTTTCTGCCGCCCCCACCCCCGTCCTTAAGCTTTTCTGCCCCTCAAAGCCCCCAAAAAGCGCACAAACACAGGCCCTGCCCAAGCCTGGCGCGCACCGCAAAGTCTGCTGAGCCCGGCCACCAAAACGGTGGTTTGTATTGAGCGAAGGTCTTTTTAGACGGCATATGCTGATTTCACAGTGGTGTAATGAACCTGTGCTGCAACGAGGCGGAGCCGCCGCCAGGGCAGTGAACGCTTGTCACACTCAACGAACTTCAGGACCGCACTCCATGAGCTTTCTTCGTCCCAAATTCATTACGTTCGACTGCTACGGTACGCTGACCAACTTTCATATGGGCACCATGACCCGCGAGCTCTTCGCCGATCGCATCACCCCTGAGCAGATGGACCAATTCGTCAAGGACTTCTCGGCCTACCGCCTCGACCAGGTCATGGGCGACTGGCGCCCCTACGACGAAATTCTCAAGACCGCCCTGGCCCGTACCTGCAAGCGCTGGGGTATCGAGTATCGCGAGGAAGGCCAGCTGTATTACGACGCCGTGCCGACCTGGGGCCCCCACGCGGACGTGCCGGCCGGCCTGTCGAAGATTGCCGACAAGATTCCCCTGGTGATCTTCTCCAATGCCAGCGACAGCCAGATCATGTCCAACGTCGACAAGCTCGGCGCGCCATTCCACAAAGTATTCACTGCCGAACAGGCCCAGGCCTACAAGCCGCGCCTGGCCGCCTTCGAATTCATGCTCGATAACCTGGGTTGCGGCCCGGACGACATCTTGCATGTGTCTTCCAGCTTCCGTTATGACCTGATGCCGGCCCATGACATGAAGATCAAAAACAAAGCGTTCGTTGCCCGTGGCCACGAAGTGCCAGGCAATGCGTTTTACGGTTACCAGCAGATCACCGATATCGGTGGGCTGCCAGCGTTGGTCGGTCTGTAACAGCACACCAAGGGGTAAAGCATGGGCAGTGAATCCTATTGGCTCGACACCGCACCGGCGTTCACCGGTGCCCAACTGGGCAGCTTGCCCGGGCAGGTCGATGTGGCTGTGGTCGGTGGTGGCTTCACTGGCCTGGCGGCGGCGCGTGCGTTGGCGAGCAAAGGGGCGAGTGTGGTGGTGCTCGACGCCGGCCGTGTGATCGGCGAGGCCTCTGGGCGCAACGGTGGCCAATGCAACACCGGCGTGGCCCAGGATTATGCCGGGCTGCACGCCAGCCTCGGTGCCGCCAAGGCGCGCGCCTATTACCAGGCCTATGAAAGCGCGGTGCAGACCGTCGTTTCGTTGGTCGAGCAGGAAGGGATTGCCTGCGACCTGGTGCGCAACGGCAAACTCAAGCTGGCGGCCAAGCCCCTGCATTACGAAGGCCTGGCCCGCACCTGTGAGCTGATCCGCCAGGAGGTGGATGCCGATGTCGCGTTGCTCAGCGCCGAACAGACCCGTGCAGAAGTCAACTCGACCCAGTTCCACGGCGGCTTGCTGCAGCGCAACGGCGTGCAGATGCATGTCGGTCGCTTCGGGGTTGGCCTGGCCGAGGCGGCCGCGCGGCGCGGCGCGATGATCTACGAGCACACTACCGTCAAGGATTGGAAGGCCCAGGCCGGTGGCTATCAGGTCAACACCGCCAAAGGCTCGCTGCACGCCGGGCAAGTGCTGCTGGCCACCGGCGCCTGCCAGCATGGCGACCTCGGTTGGTACCGTCGGCGCATTGTGCCGGTGGGCAGTTTTGTCATCGTCACCGAAGTCTTGCCCCAAGCGTTGATCGATCAGTTGCTGCCGCTGCGCCGCGCCTACGTGACCAGCCGCATGATCGGCAACTATTTTCGCCTGACCCCGGACAACCGCCTGCTGTTTGGCGGGCGTGCCCGGTTTGCCATGTCTGACAGCGTCTCCGACGCCAAGAGCGGCAAGGTGCTGCAGGCGGCGATGCTGAACATGTTCCCGCAGTTGGCGCACGTGAAGATCGACTACTGCTGGGGCGGCCTGGTGGACATGACGTCCGACCGCCTGCCCCGCGCCGGCCAGCACGGCGGCGTGTTCCATTCCATGGGCTATAGCGGCCATGGCGTGCAGATGTCCGTGCACATGGGCCAGGTCATGGCTGACGTCATGGCGGGCAACGCGGCGGCAAACCCGTGGGGTGAACTGGAATGGCCGGCGATTCCCGGGCATTTCGGCAAACCCTGGTTCCTGCCGTTCGTGGGCGCCTATTACCGTTTCCAGGACTATTTGCACTGAGTTGCCGTTGTTGCGTGACCGTCGTTTGCGTTTCCAGGACGCTCCGGACATCCGTGAGCACTCGATTCTTCCGATTATCGACAGGTAGCCTTGCTATGACTGACAACAAAAACACACCCGAGCTCATCTCCGGCCAGGAAAGCCTGCGGGTGTTCGAAAGTCTCAACCGTGGCATGTCGCGCCGCAATGCCCTGCAAATGCTCGGCGTTGCGGGCGTCGCCGCCGCTGGTGCGGGCAGCCTGTTCGGCGCCGCCGGCAAATTGTTCGCCGATGAAGCGGCCACCGAGGGCAAAGGCAAGCCGGGCGGCAAGATCCGCGTGGCCGGCATGTCCAGCTCCACCGCCGACACCCTCGACCCGGCCAAGGGCGCGCTGTCCACCGACTATGCACGCCACTACATGTTCTACAACGGCCTGACCCGTTTCGATAAGCACCTGGTGCCGCAACTGGAACTGGCTGAGCGCATCGACAATACCGACGCCACGGTGTGGACCATCACCCTGCGCAAAGACGTGACCTTTCACAATGGCAAGGCCCTGACCGCCGCCGACGTGGTGTTCTCCCTGAACCGCCACAAAGACCCGCTTACCGGCTCCAAAGTCATGCCGCTGATGGAGCAGTTCGCCGAGATCAAGGCCAGCGGGCCAAACGAGGTGCAAATTCGCCTTAGCGCGCCCAACGCCGAGTTGCCTTCGATCCTCGCCGTGTCGCACTTGTTGATCGTTCCCGAGGGCACCACCGACTTCAACAAAGGCATCGGCACCGGCCCGTTCACTGTCGGTGAGTTCAAGCCGGGTGTGCGCTCGATTGCCGTGCGCAACAAGAACTACTGGAAACCGGGCTTGCCGTACCTCGACGAGATCGAGTTCATTGCCATCGCCGACGAGCCATCGCGGGTCAACGCGTTGCTGTCGGGCGACGTGCACATGATCAACGAGGTCAACCCGCGTTCCACCACGCGCATCGCCGCGAGTACCAAGCACCGAGTCGTGGATGCGCCGTCGGGCAACTACACTGACTTGATCATTCGCCAGGACCAGTTACCCGGCAAAAGCCCGGAATTCACCCAGGCCATGAAGCTGCTGCTCGACCGTGAGCAGGTCAAGTCTGCGGTGTTCCGTGGGTTTGCCGTGGTGGGCAACGACCACCCGATCGCGCCGGGTTCGCGTTACTTCAACGCCGATCTGCCGCAGACGGTCTACGACCCGGAAAAAGCCAGGTTCCTGCTGAAGAAAGCCGGCATGGAAAGCATCACCATGCCGGTCATGGCATCGCCTGCCGCCACCGGTTCGGTGGACATCGCCGTGCTGTTGCAGCAATCGGCGAAACAGGCCGGGCTCAAGCTGGACGTGAACCGCCTGCGGAGCGACGGCTACTGGTCCAACCACTGGATGAAGCACCCGTTGAGCTTCGGCAACATCAACCCTCGGCCGAATGCCGACGTGATGTTCTCGCAGTTCTTCCAGTCCAAGGCGCCGTGGAACGAATCCGGCTGGCAGAACGATCAGTTCGACCAGCTGTTGATGCTGGCCCGTGGCGAAAACGATGACGCCAAGCGCGCCAAAATGTATGGCGACATGCAGACCCTGGTGCACGACCACTGCGGTATCGGCGTGCCGGTGTTCATCAGCAACATTGACGGCGTGGACCAGCGCGTCAAGGGATACGGCACCAACCCGCTGGGCGGTTTCATGGGCTACATGTTTGCCGAGCAGGTGTGGTTGGACGCGTGAGGAGGGCAGTGCGATGAATGGCAATACACTGTGGTTGATCGCCCGGCGTTTCGGCGCCGGGGCCGTGACCTTGTTGATTGTGTCCATGGTCGTGTTTGCGATCACGGCGGTGCTGCCGGGGGACGCGGCGCAGCAATCCCTCGGCCAGTTCGCGACCCCTGAGCAGGTGGCGGCACTGCGCCTGAAGCTGGGGCTGGACCAGCCCGGTGTATTGCGTTATCTGCACTGGTTGATGAGCCTGCTCACCGGCGACCTGGGCGTGTCAGTGTCCAACGCCATGCCGGTGGGTGAACTGATGGCGGGCCGGGTGCCCAACACCCTGATGCTGGCGGGCGCCACGGCGCTGGTCTCGGTGCCGGTGGCACTGGTACTGGGTATCGGCTCGGCGATGGGCCGTGGCGGGCGCATCGACAGCTGCCTGAGCTTTATCACCCTGGCGATGGTCGCGGTGCCGGAGTTTCTGGTGGCAACCCTGGCGGTGCTGATTTTCGCGGTCAACCTCGGCTGGTTGTCGGCACTGTCTTACGCCAGCGACATCACCTCACCGCTGCAATTCATGCGTACCTATGCCTTGCCGGTGATGACGCTGTGCTGCGTGATCGTCGCGCAAATGGCCCGCATGACCCGCGCCGCGGTGATCGACCAACTCGACAGCCCCTACGTGGAAATGGCCCGACTCAAAGGCGTCAGCCCCATTCGCATTGTGCTGCGCCATGCCCTGCCCAATGCGATCGGGCCGATCGCAAATGCCATCGCCCTCAGCCTGTCGTACCTGCTGGGCGGGGTGGTGATCGTCGAAACCATCTTCAATTATCCCGGCATTGCCAGCTTGATGGTCGATGCCGTGACCAACCGTGACATGGCGCTGGTACAAGCGTGCACCATGTTGTTCTGCGCGGCCTACCTGGGGTTGGTGCTGATCGCCGACCTGTGCGCAATCCTGTCCAATCCGAGGCTGAGAAACCAATGAACCCGGTCATTGCGAAATCCAAGCCTGTGTCTTCCGCGCTGGCCCTTGCCAAGGTTTCCAGCGGCCCGTCCTGGTTGGGGCTGGTGGGCGCCGTTGTGTGCGTCGTCTGGTTGCTGGTGGCGCTGTTCGGCCCCTGGCTGGCACCCCACCCGGTGGGTGAAGTGGTGTCCGATAACATCTTCGAAGGCTTCAGCCTCACTCATCCGTTCGGCACCGACTATCTGGGGCGTGACATGCTCAGCCGGGTATTGGTAGGCGCGCGATTCACCGTCGGGCTGGCGCTGGTGGCGGCGCTGTTGGCCAGCACCTTCGGCACCGGGTGTGCGCTGCTGTCAGTGGTCTCGCCCAAGTGGCTGGACGAGATCATCAGCCGCATCATGGATGCCTTTATCTCGATCCCAAGCAAAATGCTTGCGCTGATCATGGTCTCGGCGTTTGGCTCGTCAGTGACGCTGCTGATCTGCACGGCGGTTATCAGTTATATCCCAGGCTCGTTCCGCGTCGCCCGCAGCATGGCGGTCAATATCGAGGCCCTGGAGTACGTGCAGGTTGCGCGCACTCGCGGCGAAGGCCGTTTGTACGTGGCGTGCATGGAAATCCTGCCGAATATACTCAACCCGGTATTGACCGACCTGGGCCTGCGGTTCGGCTACATCGTGCTGTTGCTCAGCGGCATGAGTTTTCTCGGCCTCGGCGTACAACCGCCAGACGCCGACCTCGGCTCGCTGGTGCGCGAAAACATCGGCGGCCTCAATCAGGGTGCGCTGGCCATCATCATTCCGGCGTTGGCCATTGGCACGCTGACCATCGGTGTGAATCTGCTGATTGATTACTTGTCATCACGACGCAGTCGACGCACGGGAGGCCATTGAAATGACCCAATTGATTCGCGTCGAAGACTTGCGTGTCGTTGCTGGAGACGAGCGCGGCGAGGTGGAAATCGTCAAAGGCGTGAGCTTTTCCCTTGAAAAAGGTGAAGTGCTGGCGCTGATTGGCGAGTCCGGCTCGGGCAAGACCACCATCGCCCTGGCGTTGCTCGGCTATGCACGGCGTGGCTGTCGCCTGTCCGGCGGGGTGGTGCAGGTCGGTGAACACGACATGCTCGCCTTGAGCGAAAAACAGCTGCAGGGCCTGCGCGGCAATCGCGTGTCCTATATCGCCCAAAGCGCCGCAGCGGCTTTCAACCCGGCCAAGAAACTCATCGACCAAGTGGTGGAAGGCGCGTTGATTCATGGCCTGGGCACCCGGGTCGAGCTGGAAGCCAAGGCCATCGGCTTGTTTCGCGACCTGGCCCTGCCCAATCCCGAACGCATTGGCCGGCGTTACCCGCATCAAGTCTCCGGCGGGCAACTGCAGCGGGTGATGGCGGCGATGGCGCTGATCAGCGACCCGGTGCTGGTCGTACTCGACGAGCCGACCACGGCCCTGGACGTGACCACCCAGATCGATGTGTTGCGCGCGTTCAAACGCGTGGTGCGCGAGCGTGGCGCCACGGCGGTGTATGTATCCCACGACCTGGCGGTGGTTGCGCAAATGGCCGACCAGATCGTGGTGCTCAACGCTGGGCAAATCCTCGAACAGAGCGCCACCGCGCCGCTGCTCAAGACCCCTGCCCACGAATACACCCGCAGTTTGCTGGCCGCCGCACGGCCCGACACGACCATCCGCCCGCCCAGCGGGATTGCCGAAGACGTGCCGCTGCTGACCATCAGCGGCCTCACCGCCGGCTACGGCAACAAGAACATGCAAGGCATGCCGGCGATTCGGGTGCTGGAAGATATCGACCTGACCGTGCGTCGTGGCCAGGCCATCGGTGTGATCGGTGAGTCGGGCTCCGGCAAGTCCACCTTGGCGCGTGTGGTCGCGGGGCTGTTGACCCCGGCCCTGGGGGGGCTGACGTTCGATGGCCAGCCGCTGGGCGGCCACCTGTCTGAGCGCACGCCGGAGCAGTTCCGGCGGATCCAGATGGTGTTCCAGAACGCCGACACCGCGCTTAACCCGATGCACAGCGTGGCGACCATCCTCAGCCGCCCGCTGAAGATGTATTTCGGTCTCAAGGGCGCTGCCTTGAAGGCGCGCGTCGGTGAGTTGCTGGACCTGGTGCGCCTGCCGCGCACCCTGGCTGAACGTCGTCCCAACGAGCTGTCCGGCGGGCAAAAGCAACGGGTCAATCTGGCCCGCGCGCTGGCGGCCAAGCCCGACCTGATCCTGTGTGATGAAGTGACCTCGGCCCTCGACACGGTGGTGGGCGCGGCGATCCTCGAACTGCTGCGGGACCTGCGCCAGCAACTGGGGGTGTCGTACCTGTTTATCAGCCATGACATCTCCACCGTGCGTGCGTTGTGCGATGACATTGTGGTGATGTACAGCGGCCACAAGGTGCAGGCCGGCAACCGCCAGTCGTTTGCCGAGCCACCGTTCCACCCCTACACCGACCTGCTGATTCACTCGGTGCCCGAATTGCGCCAGGGCTGGCTGGAAACCTGCGGCACCACGTGCGAAACGCTGCCAGCGATTGGCGAGCGGGCCAATGTGCCGGAGCTGTGCACCTTCCTCAATCGCTGCCCGGTACGCGTCGACGGCTTGTGCAACCGCACTGCGCCGAGTCGCCGAACCCTCGACAACGGCGGTGAAATCCTTTGCCACCACGACAGCGCCCAGTTGCTGAATACCCAGCGGGGCGTCACCACCACCAGCCTGGGAGCCTATGCATGAAGGGGCGTTTTGTGAGGTTGGCCGAACAGGGCCGGCCGACGGTCAGCCTGACCGTGGATGGTGCAGCCATCGAGGCCTTGCAGGGCGACACCTTGATGGTGGCGCTGCTGACCCAGGGCAATGCGCTGCGCCAGTCGGAATTCGACAGCGGGCGCCGCGCCGGTTTCTGCCTGATGGGCGCGTGCCAGGACTGCTGGATATGGACCCGCAGCGGTGAACGCCTGCGGGCCTGCTCCAATGAAGTCCGTGACGGGCTGGACATCGTTACCACACAACCGGAGGCGACATGGCCACTGCACGGGTAGTTATTGTGGGCGCCGGACCTGCCGGGGTGCGCTGCGCCGAAACCCTGTTGGCGGCGGGTATCAAGCCGATCCTGATTGATGAAAATCGCCGTGACGGTGGCCAGATCTATCGCCGCCAGCCCGACGGGTTCACCCGCGACTACACCACCTTGTACGGCAGCGAGGCTGCCAAGGCCCAGGACCTGCACCAGAGTTTCGATCGCCTGCGCGGCGCCATTGACTACCGCCCCGACACCCTGGTGTGGAACCTCACGCCGGGGCAACTGTGCTGCGTGAGCCAGGGCCGCCATACCGCCGTGGGGTATGACGCGCTGATCCTGTGCACCGGCGCCACCGACCGCTTGATGCCTGTCGAGGGTTGGCAACTGGCGGGCACCTATAGCTTGGGCGGGGCGCAGATCGCCTTGAAAAACCAGGCCGTGTCCATCGGTCATCGCGTGGTGTTCATGGGCAGCGGGCCGTTGCTGTACCTGGTTGCCAGCCAATACGTGAAGGCCGGCGCCGAGGTGGCGGCCTTGCTTGATACCTCGCCACTGAGCCTGCGCCTGAAAGCCATGCCCAAACTGTTGGCGCGGCCTGGCGTGCTGTTCACCGGGATCAAGCTGCTGGCGCAACTGTACCGTGCCAAGGTGGCGGTGCACCTGGGGATCAAGCCGCTGCAAGTCATGGGCGACGCCGCCAAGGGTGTAATGGGCGTGCGGTTCACCACGGGCAGTGGGCGGGTGGTCACGGTGCAGGCGGACGCCGTTGCGCTGGGTTATCACCTGCGCCCCGAGACGCAATTGGGCGATCTGGCCGGGTGCGCCATGGCGTTTGATCAAGCCTCCAGCCAATGGTGGCTGGCCACCGATGACGCCGGACGCACCTCGGTGAAGGGCGTGTATGCAGCCGGTGACGGTTCGAAGATTCGCGGCGCGGATGCCGCCGAGCACGCCGGGCGCCTGGTGGCGTTGGCACTGCTGGAAGACCAGCAACAACCGGTGGACACCGGCGTGCGTGATGAACAACAACAGGCCTTGGCAGTGATGGACCAGTTCCGCCTCGGCCTGGCCCAGGCGTTCCCTTGGCCCAGTGAACAGGCCAGGGCCCTGCCAGACAGCGCCATCGTGTGCCGCTGCGAGATGATCAGTGCCGGCGAGTTGCGCCGCACGGTGAAGGAGAAGGGCGCCTGCGAGGTCAATCGCGCCAAGGCGTTCAGCCGCGTGGGCATGGGCCGTTGCCAGGGGCGTTATTGCTCCCAGGCCGGGGCTGAAGTGATCGCCGCCGCTGCCGGCGTGCAGGTCCAGGAGGTGGGGCGCCAGCGCGGCCAGGCGCCGGTCAAACCCTTGTCGATGCTGATCACCGAGGAGGTGCCTTCATGAGTGTACAAAAAGCCGATGTAGTGATTGTCGGTGGCGGCGTGATGGGCTCGGCCACCGCGTTTTTTCTGCGGCGTCGCGGGCTGTCGGTGATCCTGCTGGAGCGCGACCAGATCGGCCAGTACGCCAGTGGCGTCAACTTCGGCAACGTGCGCCGGCAAGGGCGCTTCCTTGGTCAACTGGCCCTGGCCAACCGCTCCTGGGCGCTGTGGAAGCGCCTGCCGGAACTGATCGATGATGACCTGGAGTTCATTCCCAGTGGCCACATGCGCGTGTGTTATCGCGAAGATGAAATCGCCGAGCTGGAAGCCTACGCGGCCGCGCCGGAAGCTGAACAGCTGGACCTGAAAATTTATCGTGGCGCCGAGCTGCATCAACGCTTCGGCTTCCTCGGCCCGGACGTCAAGGGCGGCTCCTATGCGCCCCACGATGGCCACGCCAACCCGCGCCTGGCCGCACCAGCCTTTGCCCGGGCTGCACGACGCCTGGGGGCGCAAATTGAAGAACGCACTGAAGTCGCTGAGGTGCAGAAGGTCGGCGCTGACTTTCATGTCTCCACCACCGACGGTCGCCAGTTCCACGCCGCGCAACTGTTGGTCACCGCCGGCGCCTGGGGTCAGAAACTCTCGGCGCAGTTCGGTGAACCGGTACCGCTGGACACCCACGGCCCGCAAATGGCGGTGACCGAGCCGGTGCCCTACGCATTGCCGACAGTGATCGGCGTCTACACCAAGATCCCGGAAGAAGTGATCTACTTCCGTCAGATTCCCCGGGGCAATATCGTCATCGGCGGCGGTTACCGTAGCAAGCCCGACATGCTCAACCGCCGTGCCTATGTGGAACCGCGCAGCATCCTCAACCAGGTCAGCCAGATGCGCCGCCTGCTGCCGGGCGTGGGTAACCTGAATATCATCCGCGTGTGGAGCGGCATCGAAGGCTACCTGCCGGACTCGCTGCCGGTGATGGGCGCCAGCGGCACCGTCGACGGCCTGTTTTATGCCTTCGGTTTTTGCGGCCACGGCTTCCAGCTCGGCCCGGGCGTCGGCGATGTGATGGCCGAACTGCTTGGCACCGGGAGCACCAGTACCCCGATCGAACCGTTCTCCATCACCCGGTTCGCCCCACCTGTCGAGCAAAGGAGCCAAGCCTCATGAAACCCCGGGTTCTCGAGATTCTCAAACAGCTGATGGCTTTCGACACCGTGTCGTCGGAATCCAACCTGGCCCTGATCGACTACGTGCGCGACCTGCTGCTGACCAAAGGCATCGAGTCGCTGATCGTCAAAGACCAGAGCGGCAAGAAGGCCAACCTGTTCGCCAGCACCGGGCCCAAGGAGCAGCCAGGAGTGTTGCTGTCCGGGCACACCGACGTGGTACCGGCAGCGGGGCAGGCCTGGACCTTTCCCGCCTTCGCCGCCACCGTGCAGAACGGGCGCATCTATGGGCGCGGCAGTTGCGACATGAAGGGCTTTATCGCCCTGGCCATCGACGCCATGCTGGATGCCGCCGACCACCGCCTGAACCGCCCGCTGCAACTGGCCCTTTCCCATGACGAAGAGATCGGTTGCGTCGGCGTACGGCGCCTGCTCGACGTGCTGCACCTGGCGCCGGTGCGGCCGTTTCTGTGCGTGATCGGAGAACCCACCAACATGCAGTTTGTGCTGGGCCACAAGGGCAAGGGCTCTTACCGCACGTATTGCCGGGGCCAGGAAGCCCATTCGTCCCTGGCGCCACGCTCGGTCAATGCGATTCATGTGGCGTGCGACTTTATCGCTGCCCTGCGCGATAGCCAGCAGCAACTGCAACGCCACGGCGCACAGGACAGCGACTACGACGTGCCCTATAGCACCGTGCACGTAGGGCAGATTGTCGGCGGCAAGGCGCTGAATATCGTGCCTAACCTGTGCACCCTGGATTTCGAAGTGCGCAACCTGCCGGCCGACGATCTGGAGCAATTCCTGGAGCAGATGCGCGAGCGCGCTGAAGTGATCGTGCGCGAGGCACAGAAGTTGTCCAGCGTGGCAGCCATCGAGATCGAAACCGTCAACGTGTATCCCGGCCTCGACACCCACCCCAGTGTAGAAGCCGTGCGTTTTCTCAAGCAATTCGCCGCGCCAGGCACCGGCACTTCCAAGGTCTCGTTCGGTACCGAGGGCGGCCTGTTCAAGCAGCGCCTGGATGTGCCGGTGGTGGTGTGCGGGCCGGGTTCGATCGAGCAGGCGCACAAGCCCGACGAGTTTATCGAGATCAGCCAAATGGACGCCGGCGAGCGCTTTTTGCAAGGTTTGCTGGGTTCGCTTACGGCCTAGCAGAGCCTGCCGTCCTGGGGCCAATTTCAGCACGGGACGCTGCTTAAGCTGCGCTTTCGGCATCCTGATTCGCGGCACCTCCCTAGACTGGAGCGTGTCTCGGATCAGGACTCGACCATGCTCAATAATCGCTTGCAAGACCCCAGCCTCCTGGCTGAACTCGCCTATGTGGATGGCCAGTGGATCGCTGCCGACAGCGGCGCCACCCTGGACATCCGCGACCCTGCCACCGGCCACCTGCTGGCGCGGGTGCCGGCCATGGACGCCGTGGATACCCACCGCGCCATCGCCGCCGCCGAAAGGGCCTGGCCCGCCTGGCGCGCACGCCCGGCAGCAGAGCGTGCGGCACTGCTGGAACGTTGGTTCCAGGCCATGCTCGACAACCTCGATGACCTGGCGCTGATCATGACCTGGGAACAGGGCAAGCCGCTCGCTGAAGCCAAGGGCGAGATTCGCTACGGTGCCGGTTTCGTCAAATGGTTCGCCGAGGAAGCGCGCCGGGTCTATGGCGAAACCATGCCGGCGCCCAGCGGCGACCGACGCCTGCTGACCCTCAAGCAGCCGGTGGGCGTGTGCGCTGCCATTACGCCGTGGAACTTCCCCAACGCGATGATCACCCGCAAATGCGCACCGGCGTTAGCCGCTGGTTGCCCGATCATCGTCAAGCCGTCGGACCTTACCCCGTTGTCGGCATTGGCCCTGGCGGTGCTGGCTGAGCGAGTCGGCATTCCGGCCGGGGTGTTCAACGTGATCACCGGGTTGCCTGCCGGCATCGGCGAGGCGCTGACCGGCAACCCGGCGGTGCGCAAGATCTCCTTTACCGGTTCCACCGCCGTTGGCCGCTTGCTGATGCGCCAGAGCGCCGAGCACATCAAGCGCCTGAGCCTGGAGCTGGGCGGCAATGCGCCGTTTGTCGTATTTGACGACGCCGACCTGGAGAAGGCCGTGGCCGGGGTGATGCTCAGCAAGTTCCGCAATGCCGGGCAAACCTGCGTGTGCGCCAACCGCATCCTGGTACAGGCCGGTATCTACGCGCGTTTCGCCGCGCGCCTGGTGGAGGAGGTGAGCAAGCTCAAGGTCGGTAACGGTCTGGAGGAGGGCGTGACCATCGGCCCGCTGATCAACCCGGCGGCGGTGAACAAGGTCGCACGGCATATCGACGATGCCCTGAGCCAGGGCGCGAAGCTGTTGTGTGGCGCGATCCCCACGGGTGACAGCCAGTTTGTGCAGCCCACGGTGCTGAGTGACACCCACGCCGGCATGTTGCTGGCCAATGAAGAAACCTTCGGCCCGGTGGCCCCGCTGATGCGCTTTACGGATGAAGCCGAGGCGCTGGCCCTGGCCAATGCCACGCCGTATGGCCTGGGCGCCTACTATTTCACCCAGGACCTGCAGCGCTCGTGGCGTTTTGGCGAGGCGTTGGAGTTCGGCATGGTCGGGCTCAACACCGGGATCATCTCCATGGAAGTGGCGCCGTTTGGCGGTATCAAACAATCGGGCCTGGGCCGTGAAGGCAGCAAATATGGCCTGGATGAGTACCTTGAAGTCAAAGCCTTCCACATCGGCGGGCTCAACTGAATTCCCACGAGGCATGCACCATGAGCAAGGCATTCAGAATCGCCGCGATTGCCGGCGATGGCATTGGCAAGGAAGTGCTGCCCGAAGGGCTGCGGGTACTGGAACGGGCGGCCAGTCTCTGGAACTTGAACCTGAGCATCGAGGTGCTCGACTGGGCCCACTGCGATTACTACCTGGAGCACGGGCAGATGATGCCTGAGGACTGGTTTGAGCAGCTCAAGGGCTTTGACGCGATTTACTTCGGCGCCGTAGGCTGGCCGGGCAAGGTGCCCGACCATATTTCCCTGTGGGGCTCGTTGCTCAAGTTCCGCCGCGACTTCGACCAGTACGTGAACATCCGCCCGGTGCGGCTGTTCCCTGGGGTGCCGTGCCCCTTGGTCGGGCGTAAGCCGGGGGACATCGATTTTGTGGTGATCCGCGAAAACACCGAGGGCGAATATTCGTCAGTGGGCGGCAAGATGTTCGAGGGCACCGAGCATGAATTCGTGCTGCAGGAGTCGGTATTCACCCGGCGCGGCGTCGACCGCATCCTCAAGTTTGCCTTCGACCTGGCCCAGTCCCGCCCGCGCAAGAAGCTCACGGCGGCGACCAAGTCCAATGGCATTTCCATCAGCATGCCCTACTGGGATGAGCGCACCGCATTGATGGCCGCCAACTACCCCGAAGTGAGCTGGGACAAGCAGCACATCGACATCCTGTGTGCGCGGTTTGTGCTGCAACCGGATCGGTTTGATGTGGTGGTGGCGTCGAACCTGTTCGGCGACATCCTCTCCGACCTCGGGCCGGCGTGCGCCGGGACGATCGGTATTGCGCCGTCGGCCAACCTCGACCCCGAGCGGCGCTTTCCGTCATTGTTCGAGCCGGTGCACGGTTCGGCCCCGGATATTTATGGGCAGAACATTGCAAATCCCATAGCGATGATCTGGTCGGGGGCGTTGATGCTGGATTTCCTTGGCAATGGGGAGGCGCGGTATCGGGCGGCCCATGACGGGATCCTGCGGGCGATTGAGGCGGTCATTGCCGAGGGCGTGGTGACGCCAGATCTGGGCGGGAAGGGCTCTACTCAGGATGTCGGGCTGGCGATTGCCCAAAGGCTTCAGATCTAAGGCGAGCAAGCTCGAAAATGTGGGAGCGGGCTTGCTCGCGAATGCAGGGGGGCAGTTGAAATATCTTTGGCTGACACCCCGCATTCGGTTGATCTGGCGCCGGGACACGGTGTCGCAGAGTTTGAACAGTTTTGTGCGGTTGCTGGAGGAGCGCGGCCTGGCACTAACACCGTAGCAGCTGCCGAGCCCCAGCGAAGCTGCGATGACGTCGGCACAATCGACATCGATGTTGCGTGACCCACCGCTATCGCGGCCTCGCTAAAGCTCGACGGCTCCCACATCAAGACAGGTGCTCCCGCATTTGGACCTCCACGCGTCAATAACCCTTGCGCCGATCCACCTCACCCACCATCTGTTCCCCACGTTCATAACGCCGGATATTCTCCAGCAACACCCCAAACGCACTCGCCGGCTGGGTCATCGCTGCGATATGGGGCGTCAGCACAATCTGCGGGTGATCCCAGAATCGATGATCCGCTGGCGCAGGTTCCTCCTGCAGCACATCCAGCACTGCACCGCTCAGTTGCCCACTGCCCAATGCCTCCAGCAAGTCTTCCTCCACCAGGTGCCCGCCACGGCCCATGTTGATCAGCGCCGCCCCACGCGGTAACTGTGCAAACAGCTGCCGGTCGAGAATGCCTTGGGTCTGCTCGGTCAACGGCAGCACACACAACAGAATATCGCACTGGCTGAGAAACGACGGCAATTGGTGTTCACCGGCGTAGCAGTCCACACCTGGCAACTGATGAGCACTGCGCGCCCAGCCCGACAGCGCAAACCCCAACGGCGCCAACGTTGCCAGAATCTGCTGGGCCTGGGTGCCCAAGCCCATCACGCCGACCCTGCGATTCACGGCCGGTTGCAACAGGTGTGCCTGCCAGCAGCGCGCTGCTTGCTGCTGGCGGTAGCGCAACATATCGCGGTGCAGGCTGAGCACCGCCCAACTGGCGTATTCGCACATGCCGCGGGTGATGCCCGGGTCGAGCAGGCGCACCACGGGCAGGCCGGGCGGGAGGCGGGAAAGGTCCAGTTGGTCGACCCCGGCCGACAAAGCAAACAGCACTTTCAGGTTGGGCAGTAATTGCATGAGGTTGTCGGGCGCCTGCCAGGCGGCCAGGTAGTCCACGTCTTCGGCATTACCGATGTCGGGCCAGGCGCGCCATTCAATCTGCGGCGCGTGTGCGGCGAACAGTGCCTGCCAATGTTGGCCGCGCACCGGGTCAGCTTTGTAGAGCAAGGCCATGGGCATTTCCTGCAGGGTTTGGGTAGCCCTCATCATCCCCCAAGCCCGGCGCAGGATCTGTTGAAAGGTGGGGGCAAAACAGTCGATCCGAATTTCTCACGGGCCAAGTTCGGCGTAGTTGGTTGCCTGCAAGCCTTACTCTGAACCACATCGCAACCACTTTCCGGGTTGCTGCATTCACGATGGGAACTGCCATGAATAGCAAGGTCGACGAAACCCCTCATTTGCTCCGTCAGCGCGATCAATTCGTTCCCCGTGGCCTGGTGACCGCTCACCCGCTGGTGATCGACCGTGCCCAGGGCGCCGAATTGTGGGACGTGGATGGCAAGCGTTACCTGGACTTCGTCGGCGGGATCGGCGTGCTGAACATCGGGCATAACCATCCCAAGGTGGTGGCTGCGGTGCAGGCCCAGTTGCAGAAGGTCTCCCACGCCTGCTTCCAGGTGGTGGCCTACCAGCCATACCTCGACCTGGCACAGCGGCTGTGCGAAATGGTCGGCGGGCAGGAAGCCTATAAGGCCGCGTTTTTCACCTCCGGCGCCGAGGCCGTGGAAAATGCGGTGAAGATCGCCCGCGCCCACACCAATCGCTCGGCGGTGATCGCCTTTCGGGGCGGCTTCCATGGTCGTACGCTGCTTGGCACCACGCTCACCGGTATGAGCCAACCCTACAAACAGAACTTCGGGCCGTTTGCACCGGAGGTGTTCCACACGCCGTATCCGAATGCTTATCGCGGGGTGACCAGCGAGCTGGCACTCAAAGCCCTGGATGAACTGCTGGCGACCCAGGTGGCGCCAGAGAGGATCGCGGCAATCATCATCGAACCGGTGCAGGGTGACGGCGGCTTCCTTGCCGCGCCTGTGGAGTTTCTCCAGGCACTGCGAGCGTTGGCGGACAAGCACGGCATCGTGTTGATCCTGGATGAGATTCAGACCGGTTTCGGCCGTACCGGGACCTGGTTCGGCTACCAGCATGCGGGCATCCAGCCTGACCTGGTCACCGTGGCCAAGAGCCTGGCCGGTGGCTTGCCGTTGTCCGGTGTAGTCGGCAAGGCGCACATCATGGATGCACCGCTGCCTGGCGGCCTGGGCGGAACCTACGGCGGTAATGCGTTGGCGTGCGCGGCGGCACTGGCGGTGATCAGCGCGTTCGAGCAGGAGCAACTGCTCGAACGCGGCCAACGGCTGGGCGAACGCCTGCGCCGAGGCCTGCTTGGTTTACAGGCGCGCTACCCGCGTATCGGTGATGTGCGCGGCACCGGCTTCATGTTGGCGATCGAGCTGATCCAGGATGACCCGGCGCGCACGCCGGATGCCGACCTCAACCAACGGCTGATCGATGAAGTCCGCGCTGGCGGGTTGCTGGTGATCAAATGCGGCGTGCATCGCAACGTGCTGCGCTTTCTCGCGCCGTTGGTGGCCACCGAGGCCCAGGTCGACGAAGCCTTGCAGATACTCGACGGCGCCTTGGCACGGGTCTTGAACTGAGCCTGTGCTTGTTCAGGGTGGACTGCATCATTGGAGACTTGACCCCACATGGGACTGACAGATTATCGAGCGCTGCTGATCGATTGCGATGAAGTGCTGGTGGACCGCGACTCGGGTGTGTTGGCCGCCTTGCAACCGCTGCTCGACAACCGTAGCGGGCAGCTGCCCAGGGAGCAGGTGCTGGCCGAGTACAACACGGTGGTCGCGAATCTCTACCCGCGCTTCGCCGAGTTGGGCTTCAGTGGCCTGCTGTGTTTTGCCCACCGCCAACTCGCCGAACGCTGGGGGCTCCACGCCAGTTGGGAGGAGGGCATGAGCTTTGCCCGCAGCGCCGGCAGTTGGGCGCTGTTCGAGGATGCACCGGGGGCTATGCTGTATTTGCGCAAGTTCTATCGGCTACTGGTGCGTGGCGACCGTGACGCAGAGGATCGTGGTGTGTTGTGTGAGCGGCTGGGTATTGCACCGGAAGATTTCATTTCCCTGGCCGATGACCTGCAATGGCTCAGCGAGCAAGCGGAGGATGTGCACCCCGTGCTGCATGTGACACGACCTTCGGTCGCGGCGCACGGGGGGCTGGACCGCTGTTTGATTGGCCGCCAGCGGCCCCGGCAGCCTTCGCGGTGCGCGGCGGATTACTGCATCAGCAGCATGGCGGATCTGGTGGCTCAGCATCAGCTGTCTTTACGGCGCTGATTTTGCTAGAAGATTGTCTTACAAACGGCAGTCAAGAGGTACGCAATGGAAGGGCAAGTGAAACTGGACCGGATCGATATCAGTATTCTGGTTGAACTGCAAAAGGACGGCCGGATGACCAATGTCAGTCTCGCCGACGCCGTGGGCTTGTCTGCCAGCCCGTGTTTGCAACGGGTCAAGCGGTTGGAGTCGGCGGGGTATATTTCCAGCTACAAGGCGCACTTGAACCTGGCCAAGATTACCGATTCGGTCACGGTGTTCACCGAGATCACCCTCAGCGACCATAAACGCGAAGACTTCGCCAAGTTCGAATCCAATATCCGCCTGGTAGACGAAGTGCTCGAATGCCACCTGATCAGTGGTGGTTACGACTACCTGGTGCGCTTCATGACCCGCAGCATCCAGCATTACCAGGAAGTGGTGGAGAGCCTGCTGGACAAGAACATTGGTATCTCCAAGTATTTCAGCTATATCGTCATCAAGTCGCCCGTGCTCAAGGACGGCGTGCCCCTGCGCAAACTGCTGCGCCACTGAAATCACCTCCAGCTTGCCAAGTCACCTGCACTGCCGATGAGGAGGCGGTGTGGGGATTGGCGTTGCACCTGACAGTCCACGAAAGCTGGGTGGTCTTGGGTTTCTAAATCAGGTGGTTTGAAGGTTTTCGCAAAACCGATCGACTGCATTTCGACTGAAGCCAATGAGCCGAAGCGCAACGCAGGCTTTCCAACTCATGAAGGGCTCGACCCTCGTTACGCATATTGTCCGCGGCCTTATCAAAGTCACAAGCTAACTAGCGTCGGACTGCGGCATAGGGGGCACGTCGACGCAGAGACTCACAAGGCATGACATATAATTTAACATAATATACATTATGCGTAATATCATGTTACATAATCATGGGCAGTGCCCGTTAGATTTCAACGGGCAAAACCCCTATTGGCTTCAAACCTGAGCAAACCCTCCATCCACGAACATTTCACTGCCGGTCATGAAGCTGCTTTCATCCGATGCCCGAAATAACGCTGCAGCCGCAACTTCTTCTGCCTGGCCGATGCGCCCCAGGGGAACCTGTGCAGTCATGCCGTCAATGATCGCATCCTTCTGACCAGTGCCTGACAACGCCAGGTCCAGGCCAGGCGTCGCGATCGGTCCGGGCGAAAGTACGTTGACGCGAATGCCGGTGCCTTTGAGGTCCAGCGCCCAGCTTCTGGCGAAATTACGCAGCGCGGCCTTAGTGGCGCTATACACGCTGAACGCTGGTGTGCCCATGGTGCCTGTGGTTGAACCCGTCAAGATTACCGAGCCTCCGGCGCCCATCAATGCCAAGGCCTTTTGCACGGTGAACAAGGTGCCTTTGACGTTGATGCCGAACGTACGGTCAAACGATTCCTCCGTGATCGATCCAATCGGCTGGAAATCCCCCAGGCCCGCATTGGCGAACAACACGTCAATTCGGCCTTTTGCAGCTTTGACTTGTGTGAAGATGCGATCCAGGTCGTCCAGGTTTGAAATATCGCCCTGAATGGCAATGGCTTCAGGGCCGATTGCGGCCCTGGCGGTGATTGGCGGGAAATGGAAGCCGTTGGTTCTTTATCATCTGGCACAGAACGTTCACCGCTATGGTGAGCTACGGCGTGCGATCGGTGGCGTGACTGATAAGGTACTTATCCAGCAACTCAAGGAGCTGGAGCGTGATGAGATCATCGCGCGCGTCGACTATCAGGAAATCCCGCCGAAGGTTGAATATTCGCTGACGCCATTCGGGCGCTCGCTGGCCACGGCACTCGGGGCGCTGTGTGTGTGGGGAACAGAACACATGGACGCGGTTGAACGCATCAGCGAGCGTCGAATGGCTGCCCTCGCCCGTCTTGAAAGTCGCCACTGAATATAATTAAAACGCATAACTCAACTAAATAGATATTTAGTTGAGTTATATTAAAAGCATTCAATAACCGCTCGCCGCCGTCGTTGCCCCACCGACTATCGCAATCCCCGAACTGCTGCCCAGGCGTGTAGCCCCGGCCTCAATCATCTTCACCGCCGTCGGATAATCACGCACGCCACCGGATGCTTTTACGCCAACGCCGGCGCCCACGGTTTTGCGCATCAGCGCGACGTCTTCAGCAGTTGCACCGCTACGGCTGAATCCGGTGGACGTTTTGACAAAGGCCACACCCAGGTCCCGGCAGATTTCACACGCCTGGACTTTCTGTTCGTCGTTCAACAGGCAGGTTTCCAGGATGACCTTCAACGGCACGGCGCCGCAGGCCCTGTGGACGGCGGCAATGTCTTCACGCACCGCCTCGAGCAGCCCTTCTTTCAGCCAGCCAATATTGAGCACCATGTCGATCTCCCCTGCCCCGGCGGCAATCGCCCGTTCAGCTTCAAAGGCCTTGGTGTCGCTCAAGCCGGCGCCCAGTGGAAAGCCCACCACCGCACAGATCACCACGTTCTTGTCAGTCAGGCACGAGGCGGCGTAAGGCACTTGCGCGGAGTTAAGGCACACTGAATAAAAACCGTGCGCCATGGCCTCCTCGCACAAGGTGCGGATTTGCTCACGGGAGGCGTCGGGCGCCAGTAAGGTGTGATCGATGTACTTGGCCAATGCTGCGGGTTGAAGAGAGTTCATTTAACGTGCCCTTGCCTGTATGTTGCCAATGATCGTGGGACGCGGTTGTCACAATGCCCACATTTATACGTTACAATAATATCATTAAATGTTACTTATCTAACACCAACAATCAAGCCCTGGAATACGCGTGGACAGTAAAAAAGCCGAGCGACTCAAGCTTATCCAACAAGCTTTGCAGGACCAGAACGCCATCCACCTGCGGGAAATGGCTGCGCTGCTGGAGGTGTCCGAAATGACCCTGCGCCGCGACCTCAACCACTTCTCCGAGCATGTGCGCCTGTTGGGCGGCTACATCACCCGGGTCAGCAGCGAGGCCAGCGATTACCGCGTAGCCGACCAGGACACGCGCCACGTCGAGGAGAAACGCCGTATCGGCAAACTCGCCGCGCGGCTGATACAGCCCGGCGACACGGTGTTTTTCGACTGCGGCACCACCTCGCCCTTTGTCATTGATTTCATCCCCGATGAGTTGGAGTTCACCGCCGTGTGCAGTTCGTTGAACGTGCTGCTCAGGCTGCAGAACAAAGCCAACTGCCACATCGTGCTGTGCGGCGGTACTTTTCACCGCAAGAACCAGGTCTTTGAAAGCAGCGCCGAGAGCAGCATCCTCGACAGCGTGCGCCTGACCTGGGCCTTCGTGACTGCCGCCGGCGTCAGCCAGGCGTTCGGCGTGACGTGCTTCAACTTCAATGAAGTCGAGGTCAAACAAAAGGTTCTGCGCCAGGCCCAGCAACGCGTGTTGCTGGCCGACT
The DNA here is from genome assembly GCF_044875395.1 of Pseudomonas sp. HT11. Taxonomy (NCBI): domain Bacteria; kingdom Pseudomonadati; phylum Pseudomonadota; class Gammaproteobacteria; order Pseudomonadales; family Pseudomonadaceae; genus Pseudomonas; species Pseudomonas sp. HT11. The sequence goes on from NZ_CP173217.1 coordinate 3,136,825, forward strand.
TCAGCAAGTTCGACACGGTGCGCACCGCTCACTTCGCCAACCTGGAAGACTTCCAGTACGTGGTCAGCGACAAGAAAATCCCCCGCGCCTATAAAGAAGTCATCCAGGCCAGCGGCGCGCAGCTGCTGATCTAACCCAATAATGTCTGGCGTTCCTGCGCATTCAAGAAGCCGGTGGTCACGCTGAACGAGGCGCTGGCCCCGGCCGCCAGGCAGCGTACGTGGCCTTTGGCTTTCTCGGCGTTATAGCCCTCGGGTTCGCAGGTCGATGGCAGCACGAACGCCGCCACTTGCTGATCCGGCGTGTACAGAATCCAGCGTGCCGCGTGCGCGAATTGTTCGGGGCGGTAACGGGTGTAGAACGCCGTGCCCGCCGGATGGTCCAGCAAAAAATGCGCATAGCCCGTGGCGTCTGTGCCCACGTCGTCGAAGAAAAACACGATTTCAGGGTCGTACAGCGCAGGCGTATCGAGGCTGGCCAACTGGGTTGGATGCTCGGCCAGTTGCGCCATGTAGGCGCTCCAGTCCGGCGTCGGCTTGACGTGGTCCGGCACGCTGTTGCGCAGGCGCAGGCGCTGCATGCCCAGTGGCTCGACGAATCGCGCGCCGTCCACGTATGCGTAGTTCATGTGGGCCATGTACATCAGGTCCATCGGCTTGCCGGCCAGGTTCGTCACGTCCATGTCGATATCGAACAAGGCTGAGTCGGCGCGCAGCGTCACACTGGGGCTCGCCCGGTAGCGATCGCCGAACCCCTTGGCGTATTGATACGAGCCGCCCAGTCGCACAAAGCCCTCGCCGAGTTCCAGCCAGGCCGTGTCCATGGGCGCGCAGGGCATTTCACCGTGCAAGGCATGCGTGTCATCCGGCGCTGGGCATCCGTTGCGCAACAGGCCACTGTGAAACATGAAGCAGCCGTAAGTGTCGATGACCGTCGGGCTTGGCCGGGGCTCGTCGAACAAGTTGCGCATGGTCAGGTCGCAGCCGTCAAATACGGCCGACCAGATCATCTGCCCTTGATACGGCAACACGACCAGACGTCCACGGCTGTTCTCCAGGCTCACCGCCAGCACGCCGGACGGATAAGTCCAGGCGCCGACCTTGAAATCCTCAGACTGCAAAAGCACCCTTTCCTGCTCGGCAAACACCGTCCGGTACAACGGGATACGCGTATTCATGAGGCCACCGCCGCGGCTGCATTTGAGGGCAACGCGCCCGGCTGGCGCAGGCATTTGACCGCGTACATCACAATCACGATAAAGCAAAGCAGCGGTACGCTGTAGGCCAGCTGCATGTTGCCACCGCTGGCGTCGGACAACAGGCCCTGGAAGATCGGAATCACCCCGCCGCCAACAATGCTCATCACCAGCAATGAACCGCCAACACCGGTGTCTTCACCCAGGCCATCAATGGTCAGGCCGTAAATGGTCGGCCAGCACGGACCGAGAAAAATACTCACGCCGACGGCGGCGTACACCGCGGAAATATTCGGCACCAGAATGGTGTAGGCCAGCAGCACAATGCACAGCACCCCGTAGATCGCCAAGACCTTGGCCGGGTGCAGACGCCGCATCAATAGGTTGGCGATCAACTTGCCGACAAAGTAGGCGGCAAAGGTGGTCAGCAGAAACCATGAAGCGCTGCGCTCATTCATGCCACCCATTTGCATGGCCAGGCGAATGGTGAAACTCCACACGCCCACCTGTGCACCCACATACAGAAATTGCGCCAGCACGCCAAAGGTAAACCGCGGGTTACGCCACAGCCGCCCCAGGCTTTTGCGCAAGCTGCCCGAGGTGTTGTCGACGGGTGCGTTGCCTTTGCAGGCCGGGAAACGGGTGATGGCGATCAGGATGAACATCAACACCAGCACGGCGATCATCCACTTGTAAGGCAACAGCGTGGACTGGATCATTTGCAACTGCTGCACCGCCGCATCGGTGGCACTCATCTGCTTGAGCTGTGCAGTGGTGGCATCGGTGTCCTTGAACATCACAAAGCTGCCCACGTAAACCCCGGCCATGGCGCCGAACGGGTGAAAGGTCTGCGAGATGTTCAAGCGCCGCGTCCCGGTTTCCCGTGGGCCCATCAACGTCGAGTAGGTGTTGCACGCGGTTTCCAGGAACGACAGCCCGGCCGCGATCACAAACAGAGCCAGCAGGAACATGCCGTACTTGGCCGTCGACGCCGCCGGGAAAAACAGCAAACAGCCGAGCATGTACAGCGACAGGCCGATCAGGATCGTACTTTTGTAGCTCAGGCGGCGCACCACCATCGCTGCCGGAATCGCCACAAAAAAGTAGCCCAGGTAAAACGCCGATTGCACAAAGGCGGTCTGGAAATCGCTGAGCAAAAACGCTTTCTTGAAGTGTGCGATCAGCACGTCGTTCATGCTCGCCGCCGCGGCCCACAACGCGAAGATGCTGCACAGCAGAATAAACGCGAACCAGGGCGTGCGGTTCAGGTAGAACCCATCGGGTGTCTGTTGCAGCGCAGGTTTGTTCATTATTGTTCTCCGGGCTGGATTAAGGAGCCGAGTTAGACGGCTTAGCGCTGTTGCTGGAAGCGCGTGAACGCTTCGCTGTCGGGATAGGAGGTCTGCGTACCCAGCGCCGTCACCGAGCACGCGGAATACGCCACGGCCTGCTCCATGGCATGGCGAATATCGCCGTCAAGGGTCCAGTGCTGAATGAAACACCCGATAAAGGCGTCGCCGGCACCGGTGGTGTCACGGGCGACAACCCGCTGGCCCGGCACCTGGAATGTGCCCTCCTCGCCTACGTACAACGCCCCCTGCTCGCCGAGCGTGACGATGACGTGGCGAATGCCGCTGGCCACCAGGGTTTGCGCGGCGACGCGGGCCGAGTCGGGTGAGTCGACGGTCAGGCCCGTGATCAGCGCCAGCTCCGACTCGTTAGGGATCAGAAAGTCCAGTTTTGCCAGGTAGTCGGCCTCCAGACCAGGCAGCGCCGGCGCGGGATTGAGCAGCACGGCAATGCCATGTCGGTGGGCGAATTCGATGGCGTAGTAGACCGTCTGCAGGTTGATCTCCAACTGCAACACAATCAGCGTGCAGTCACGCAAATCAGCCGCCGCCGCCTCGATGTCCGCCGGCGACAAATACGCATTGGCGCCTTTGACGATCAAGATGCTGTTGTGGGAGTCGGCCCGTACAAAAATCGGCGCCACACCACTGGAAACGCCAGGCACCCGTTGCACATAACGGGTGTCGATGCCAAAGCGCTGGAAGTTGGCCAGGGTGTTGTCGGCAAACATGTCGTCGCCGACCTTGCTCAGCATCAACACATCGGCCCCAAGCTTGGCTGCCGCCACCGCCTGGTTGGCGCCCTTGCCGCCACACCCGAGGGCAAACCCCGGCGCTTCGAGGGTTTCGCCCTGCGCCGGCATGCGGTCGATGTAGGTAATCAGATCCACCATATTGCTGCCGATGACTGCGATCTTGCTCATTGCTCTTCCACCTTGTTGCAGCACGACCAGGCAGGTCGTGGCGCTTTTGTTTTGTTATTTAAATAACATTAAGTGTGAATATTCAATCTATTTTTCAGCGCAAAGATCAATGGTCAGCTCGAATGGGCCGTCGCGACATGTTCACTGCCAAAAAATGTAGCGCCTGTGTAAACGCCACCTTGTAACCCCTCGGGCGGCTCTCTAAGCTGGCCGGTCTTTCGCCGTCACCCGGAACACCCCATGTCTCGAAGCATCGCCCACCTCGCCCTGTTGCTGGGGTTGATCACCGCCATCGGCCCCTTCGCCATCGACAGTTATTTGCCCGCCTTGCCCACCCTGGGTGCGAGCCTGCAGGCCTCGCCGGCGGCGGTGCAGATGAGCCTGACAGTGTTTTTCATGATCATCGGCGTGTGCCAGCTGTTCTACGGTCCGCTCAGCGATGTGTACGGGCGCAAGCCGCCGATTTACGCCGGCCTGGTAATTTTCGCCGTGGCCAGTGTCGGCTGTGCCCTGGCACCGAGCATCGAAGTACTGATTGGCTTTCGCGCCCTGCAAGCCTTCGGCGCGTGCGCCGGCATGGTCATCCCGCGGGCGATTGTTCGTGACCTGTACACCGGCCACGAAGCCGCGCGCCTGATGGCCTTGCTGATGCTGGTGATGAGCGTGTCGCCGATCCTGGCGCCGTTGGCCGGCAGCGTGGTGATTTCACTCTGGAGTTGGCGCGAAGTGTTTGCCGTACTGGCTGTGGTGTCCGTGCTGTGCCTGGTGATGACCATTGTGCAGTTGCCGGAAACCCACCCGGCCGAGCGTCGATTGGGCAAGACCCTGAGCGACGCCATCGGCAGCTACGGCGCACTGCTGCGCGACCCGGTGTTTATCGGTTTGGCAGTGGTCAGCGGCTTCGGATTGGCGACCTTCTTTGTGTTCATCGGCAGCGCGCCGTTTGTGTACATCGAATATTTCGGCCTGACGCCGACGCAATTCAGCCTGTGCTTTGCGCTCAATGCCGCGTCGTTCTTCGCCATGAGCCAAATGACCGCACGCCTGAGCGCGCGCTTTGGTCTGGCGCCGGTGATTCGCTGGTCGGTCATGGCGGTGGCGGCGATCATGGTGCTGCTGGCCGCCACCACGCTGTGGGGCAATCACCTGGCGGTGATGATGACGCTGCTGTTTATCGGCTTCGGTTTTCTCGGCCTGCTGTTGCCAGCGGCCGGCGTGTTGTCCCTGGAGGACCACGGCGCCGTCGCGGGTTCCGCGTCAGCCCTGCTGGGCGCCATCCAGATGATCACCGCTGCCGTGTCCATGACCCTGATCGGGCTGTACGCCGACCATACGCCGGCACCGATGCTGATCGGCATCGCCCTCTGCGCAGTCGCGGCAATGCTGACCACCTGGTGGACGCTGCGCCGTTTGCCCGCACATCTACAGCCTTCGCCACGGCGCTGATACGCCTCGTCATCCCAGCAGCCAACGCCCTGAATGCGCGATACCCATCAGGGCCACGGCCAGCAGCACCAGGCATGCCACGCGATTGATACCCACGCGGTATTTGAGCGCGAACGCCTGGCGCGCAAGGGCGATGTACCCCGCCAGCACCATAAAGTCGATAAGCACCCACAGCCCGGTCAACCACGCCACGCTTGCGCTGAACGAGTCAGCCACGTGGATGAATTGAGGGAAGAAGGCGACGAAGAAGATAATGTCCTTGGGGTTGGAAATCCCTACCACAAACCCCGTGCCGATACCGCTTCGCGCGCGGCGGGCCTGGGTACCTTGCCCAGGTGGATAACGCAGCCCCTGGACCGCCAGGTACAAGATGAACAGGCAGCCCAGAAAGCTGATCGCGCTCAGCACACCTGGGCTGACGGAAAAACTCCCCGACAAAATCAGTACCGCCACCAGGGCCAGCATCAGCGATGCCAGGTTGGTGCCCGCGGCCGTCAACAGCGCGCACCGGCTTCCGGATTGCAGGCTGGTATTGATGATCAGCGCCACCACCGGCCCGGGCGTGACGATCAGGGCCAACACACTGAAGACGTAAATCAGAAGTAACGAGCTATTCATCGCGCTAAAACGCCTGTGAGGTAAGGCGTGCGAGCTTGCGCCAGGCCGCGCGCGTTGAAAAACGTAAAAGCCTGTGCCCTACTATGAGTATTAATCACAATGAATGACGCCCATGGCCGAACGCCTTCCACCGCTGTATGCCCTGCGCGCCTTTGAAGTGGCGGCCCGCACGTCTTCGTTTACACGCGCGGCGCAATCCCTTTCATTGACTCAAAGTGCGGTTAGCCGCCATATCAAAACCCTTGAGGGCCTCCTCGATTGCCGCTTGTTCGAACGCCATGGGCCTCGGCTGAAACTCACCGTTGCGGGCGAACGGCTCGCGCAGGAACTCAAGGTCGGCTTTCGCATCATCGAGCAAGCGTGCGCGCCCTTCCGCGCAGGCACTGGCGATTTACGTTTAAAGGCCCCATCGACGCTGACCATGCGCTGGCTGCTGCACACGCTGGACCTCCTCAAGCTCAGCGCGCCTGAACTGGCGATACAGCTGGCCAGTGTCTGGATGGATTTCGACAGTGTGGATTTTTACGCAGAGCCTTACGACTGCGCGATTTTGCTCGGCAACGGTCAGTTCGGCGCCGATGTGCACGCACACAAATTGTTTGATGAATGGTTGATCCCCATTTGCGCGCCCGGCTGGGTTGGCACTGACCTGGCCGAGGCCGAACTGATCCACCCCACTGCCGATCGCCGAGACTGGCGACGCTGGCTGGCCGCCCAGCCGTCTGACGCGCGTATCGACCTGGACCGTGGCAAGGTCTTCGATACGCTCGACCAGGCGATCTCGGCGGCCATGCGCGGCCATGGTGTCTCGATCGGCGACCTGCACCTGGTGGCCAACGATGTGCGCGACGGCCTGATCAGGCTGCCCTGTGCAGCGGCCGTCGCCTCGGGCGATGGCTACTATCTGGTCTGGCCCAGGGAGAGCCGCCACTCACCCAAGTTGCGTGAACTGTACGAGTGCCTGACCGCGCTCGTTCCAACCCTGCATTTGCCAGGCCTTGAGTTCTTGCCTGCGGCTGGCTGAAACCATTCGTCGGGCTCGCCCGACATTCACTACAACTATCGCCGCCGGCAAAACTACTAACTCCATAGCACCCTTAAAGACCTATGGAGACTGAGATGACTGACTACCCTCGCCCACCCTTCGCCCCACAAGCCCAATCCGTACCCGGTTCCCAGAAAAAAATGGACCCGTACCCCGACTGCGGCGAGAAGAGCTACAAGGGCTCGGGCCGGCTGGCCAACAAAATCGCGCTGATCACCGGTGCCGACAGCGGCATTGGCCGCGCAGTCGCCATTGCGTTTGCCCGTGAAGGCGCCGATGTGGCCATCGCTTACCTGGACGAGCATGAGGACGCCAGGGAGACCGCACGCTGGGTTGAAGAAGCGGGCCGCCAATGCCTGCTGCTGCCCGGCGATATTGCGCAAAAGGCCACGTGCCAGGCGCTGGTCGACAAGACCGTCGAGCAGTTCGGGCGCATTGACGTCCTGGTGAATAACGCCGCGTTCCAGATGACCCATGAAACCCTGGAAGAGATCGAAGACGAGGAATGGGTACGCACCTTCGATATCAACATCACCGCGATGTTTCGCATCTGCAAGGCCGCCCTACCGCACATGAAAGCCGGCAGTTCGATCATCAATACCAGTTCGGTCAATTCCGACATGCCCAAGCCGACGCTGCTGGCCTATGCCGCCACCAAGAGCGCCATCGCCAACTTCACCGGCGGCCTGGCGCAATTGCTGGGTGACAAAGGCATCCGCGTCAACAGCGTGGCGCCGGGCCCGATCTGGACACCGCTGATCGTGTCGACCATGACTGACAAAGACGTGCAGAGCTTTGGCAGCGAAACCCCGCTGGGTCGCCCCGGCCAGCCGGTAGAGGTGGCGCCGATCTATGTGTTGCTGGCCTCGGATGAAGCCAGCTATATCTCCGGTTCGCGCTACGCGGTCACCGGCGGCAAGCCAATCCTTTAAACCCGGAACACAACCAAGTAAAGAAGGGGGCTTGCTCCCGATAGCGGAGGGTCAGTCAGTGAGTCGCTGACCCTGCGTCTTCGGGAGCAAGCCCCCTCTCGCATTTTTGGCTGAAGTTATAAATCAAACCGGTCCACGGCCCGCCGCCGTTCATTGTCGTCGCGTACGTCGTAGCTGGCGGTAGTCTGGATATTGCTGTGATGCGCCAGTTTCTGCGCAATTGACAGGTCATGTTCCTCAATCACCCGGGTGATGAACGAACGCCTGAAATCATGCGGCATGATCTTCACGCCAACCTGTTCGCCGCGTTGACGGGCGATGTAATAAATCGCGTGTTTGGTAATGCGCTCACGGGTGATATGGCTGCCCCGGCGAATGCGGTTGAACAGGAACGTGTCGTCCTGCTCGCCGTCCTTGAGCTGCTCGCGACGAAAGTCCAGCCAGGCTGTCAGCTTTTCAAATGCCCAGGCGGGCGCGTACTTGATCAACGCCTTGTTGCCTTTGCCGGTCACGCGCAGGCTGCGTTCTTGGAAGTTGATCTGCGTCAGGTCGAGGTTCACCGACTCCGACTTGCGCATGCCCGACCCATACAAAATGCCGATCACCGCCGCATCCCGCAGGCCCTGTGGGCGTGGGTCGGCGGCGCAGACTTCCATCAGTTCGCGGATCAGGCTGCGGCGCAAATTGCGCCCCTGGCCCAGTCGGGTACCGGGAGCCGCCTTGACCGAGCGCATCTTGAGCAGGTGATCCTGGCTGATCAGGCTCATGCGCCAGGCTTCGTTCATCACCCCACGCACGGCATTCACATACAGCGAAGAGGTGTTGGGCGCGTAGCCGTCCTCGCGCAGTGCGGCGACCAGGGCAATCACGTGTTCAGGCTGCAGCAGGTGCCAGTCAATGTCTTCGAGGTTGATGTCTTCGAAGCCCAGGCGGTCAGCGGCGTCCTGCAACACATAACGCATGGTCAGCTGGCTGGAGGGCGCCAGGCGGGTGAGATAAAGGGTCAGCGGGTTGCGGATAGACTCAGTCAAGGGAGATCAGCCTTTGGATTAAATACCTCGATCAAGCCATTGTTTAATCGAGGTATTTAGTGAATTGGCGAGGGCCGAGTCTAGCGCAGGACCGGCCCTGGCACAAAATCACGGGGCCGTTTCGTCATCCCCGGTAGGGTCGTCGGGCTGAGGCTGGGTCTGGGATTGACTCCACTCGGTGTCCTGCTTCTGCATGAGCGCGAACCAATGCTGGCGCATGAACGCCAGGTAGCTGTCCGGCGCCTTGGCAAAGTCCTTTTCATCGCCATAGCAGCCCGGCAGAGGTAACTCGGTGCCCTGCTCCTTGTACTGACTGACCAGCGCCTGCTGCGCCGCCACGCTGCAATCCTTGGGCAGCGGCATGCCCCGCAAGGCGCCGGCCTCCTCGTCCCACCAGCTCGCGCCAACGCGATCGACGCCGCGCAGGCGGTACTTCTGGGATTTGCCGACGTGCATGATCAGCTTGAATTCGTTCGGGCTGACATCGCTGGTGCAGGTACGCGAATAGCCCACAGTGGCCTGGGTGATGCCGTCGCCGGTGAGGTCGGTGACTTTGGTGGCGGCCATGTCAAAACGCAGCGCGGCGTCGAACTGGCAATGCTGCACATCGTCGTAAAGCATCCACACGCGCTTGGGATGATCGCCAGCGAGCAGGTACTGGGCCGCGTAGACGAACGCCGACTGGGTGCCATCGTCATCGCGTTCGCTGACCTGCTCGGCGAGCACCAGCAGGTTCTTGCCCTGGCTGTCGTCCCAGGTGTAGGCCGCGACCTGTTTGCCGCGCACTTCGACGCCTTCGGGCACCTGATCGACCGAGGTGAGCGCCACGCCATCGTCGGCGCGTACGGTTGTGACGCAGGCCACAGCCATCAACAATCCCATCAACGCGGGCCGCAATTGGCCGCGTAAAAGCTGCACGCTATTCATCCGAGTACCCTGGCAAGAGATGGCTTACTTTACCGGCACTTGAGGGGCAATGCAGAGAAGTTTGTTGAATAAAACAGGCGGCACACTGCAAGCTGCAAAAAACGCCGCGGTTTTACCTGTTCAAGGTATCCCCTGGCGCCTCAGTTAGTTAGCTGAACCCTAGCTGTCTACCTGTCAAATAAACGAGTTTTTCATCCGCCTTTCATATTCGTTCAACATTTTTCCGCTTAATCTTGGCCCCAGGACTTGAGAACGAGGCGCGTGTTATCGAACTAACTTGTTGATTACGCTTTACCTTTGAGACATTTCGTCTTTACTACGCTTGCCCATGGAAGAAATTATTGCCAGTCTCAGGAAGGTCGAATGAACACCGCAAACCCACGCTATGTTTAATCAGTTTGCTGAACCTTCAGCCGCTGATGACTGCTGTTTTCACGCGCCAACCTGCTCTAGCCCCGAGGTCATGAATCTTTGAAACCCTACCCTATTCATTGCGTGTCGATCGTCATCCCGGTCTACAACGAACAAGAGAGCCTGCCTGAATTGCTGCGTCGCACAAGCGCAGCCTGCAAGCAACTGGCCTACGAATACGAAATCATCCTGGTGGATGATGGTAGTCGCGACAACTCGGCCCAATTGCTGGAAGACGCTGCCGCGCAAGAAGGCAGCCATGTAGTGGCGGTGATCCTCAACCGTAACTACGGCCAGCATGCCGCGATCATGGCCGGCTTCGAGCAGTGCCGTGGCGAGGTGGTGATTACCCTCGACGCCGACCTGCAAAACCCGCCGGAAGAAATCCCGCGTCTCGTCGAGCAAGCCGCCCTGGGCTACGACGTGGTCGCCACCGTACGCAACAACCGCCAGGACTCGGCCTTCCGCCGCTGGCCCTCGCGCCTGATCAACCTGGCCGTGCAACGCTCCACCGGCGTGGCCATGACCGACTACGGCTGCATGCTGCGCGCTTACCGGCGCACCATCGTCGACGCCATGCTTGCCTGCCGCGAGCGCAGCACCTTCATCCCGATCCTGGCCAACGGTTTTGCCCGCCACACCACGGAAATCCTGGTGCATCACGCTGAGCGTGAGCACGGCGAATCCAAATACAGTGCCATGCGCCTGATCAGCCTGATGTTCGACCTGCTGACGTGCATGACCACCACGCCGCTGCGCCTGCTGTCGATTGTCGGTTTCAGCCTGGCCGCCCTGGGCGTGCTGTTCGCCTTTGCACTGGTCGTCCTGCGCCTGGCCTTTGGTGCTCAGTGGGCCGGCGATGGCATGTTCGTGCTGTTCGCGGTGCTGTTCGTGTTCACTGGTGGCCAGTTCATCGGCATGGGCCTGCTGGGTGAATACCTGGGTCGCATGTACAGCGATGTGCGCGCCCGCCCCCGTTTCTTCATTGAAAAAGTGCTGCGCAACCAACCGGCAGCACCGGCACCCGTGGTCGTTGTTGACGGCCTGGTGTCCTCCCATACCTCCACTTCTACTTCTCCTTCCGATCAGGTTTCGTCATGAATTCAAAAGCTGTTGTCTTCGCTTACCACGATATTGGCTGTGCAGGCATTGAAGCCCTGCTGACCGCCGGCTACGACATTGCTGCCGTGTTCACCCATGCCGACGACCCCAAGGAAAACAATTTCTACGGCTCCGTCGCCCAACTCTGCGCCCGCAACGGCATCCCGGTGCACGCACCGGAAGACGCCAACCACCCGCTGTGGATCGAGCGCATCGCCAAGCTGAACCCGGATTTCATCTTCTCGTTCTACTACCGCAACCTGCTCAGCGAAGCCTTGCTGGCCACCGCCAAAAAAGGCGCGTTCAACCTGCACGGCTCCCTGCTGCCGCAATACCGTGGCCGTGCGCCGGCCAACTGGGTGCTGGTCAACGGCGAAACCGAAACCGGCGTGACCCTGCACCGTATGGTCAAACGCGCCGATGCCGGCCCGATCCTGGCCCAGCAGAAAGTCGTCATCGACCGTACCGACACCGGCTTGACCCTGCACGCCAAGCTGCGTGACGCCGCCACCAGCCTGCTGCGCGATGCACTGCCGCAACTGGCCCAGGGCAAACTGGCTGAAACCGCACAGGACGAGACCAAGGCCACCTACTTTGGCCGTCGCACCGCTGCCGATGGCAAGCTGGACTGGAAAAAGCCGGCTGAAGAGCTGTTCAACCTGGTTCGCGCCGTCACCCAACCGTACCCGGGCGCCTTCTGCGCTGTGGGCGAGCACAAACTGATCGTTTGGCACGCTGAAGTGGTCAAGGGCAACGAAGGCCTGGCACCAGGCCGCGTGATCAGCGTCAACCCGCTGCGCATTGCCTGCGGCGAAGACTCGCTGGTGGTCAAGTTCGGCCAGCGTAACGAAAACGGCCTGTACCTGGCCGGCCCTTCCCTGGCCGATGAATTGGGCCTGGTGGACGGCTCCGTGTTGCGCGGCGCCGAGTCCGGCCGCAAGCCACGCCGTACCCGTGTACTGATCCTGGGTGTGAACGGCTTCATCGGTAACCACCTGTCCGAGCGCCTGCTGCGTGACGACCGTTACGAAATCTACGGCCTGGACATCGGCTCCGACGCCATCGAGCGCCTGCGCAGCCACCCTAACTTCCATTACGTGGAAGGCGACATCAGCATTCACTCCGAGTGGATCGAGTACCACATCAAGAAGTGCGACGTGGTCCTGCCGCTGGTGGCCATCGCCACGCCGATCGAATACACCCGCAACCCGCTGCGCGTGTTCGAACTGGACTTCGAAGAGAACCTGAAACTGGTTCGCTACTGCGTCAAGTACAACAAGCGCGTGATCTTCCCGTCGACCTCCGAAGTCTATGGCATGTGCCAGGACCAGTACTTCGACGAAGACACCTCCAACCTGGTCGTCGGTCCGGTCAACAAGCAACGCTGGATCTACTCGGTCTCCAAGCAACTGCTGGACCGCGTGATCTGGGCTTACGGTGACAAAGGCCTGAAGTTCACCCTGTTCCGTCCGTTCAACTGGATGGGCCCGCGCCTTGACCGTCTGGACTCTGCGCGTATCGGCAGCTCTCGCGCCATCACCCAGTTGATCCTGAACCTGGTGGAAGGCACGCCGATCCGTCTGTTCGACGGTGGCGAGCAGAAGCGCTGCTTCACTGACATCGCCGACGGCATCGAAGCCCTTGCGCGCATCATTGATAACGACAATGACAACTGCAACGGCCAGATCATCAACATCGGTAACCCGGAAAACGAAGCCAGCATCCGTCAGTTGGGCGAAGAACTGCTGCGTCAGTTCGAAGCTCACCCGCTGCGCAGCAACTTCCCGCCGTTCGCCGGTTTCCGCGACGTAGAGAGCAAGGCGTTCTACGGCACCGGTTACCAGGACGTGGCACACCGCAAGCCAAGCATCGAAAACGCCAAGCGCCTGCTGAACTGGGAGCCTACCGTTGAGATGAGCGAAACCATCGGCAACACCCTGGACTTCTTCCTCAAAGAAGCCATGCTCGAAATCGCGGACAAGAAGTAATGAAGGCAGGCTTGCGCATTGACGTCGACACCTACCGTGGCACCCGTGAAGGTGTGCCGCGGTTGCTCGAATCCCTGGATGAAGCCGGGGTTAAAGCGACGTTCTTCTTCAGCGTTGGGCCGGACAACATGGGGCGCCACTTGTGGCGCCTGATCCGCCCGCAATTTCTGTGGAAGATGCTGCGTTCCAATGCCGCCGGGCTGTATGGCTGGGATATCTTGCTGGCCGGCACCGCCTGGCCGGGCAAACCGATTGGCCGTGACCTGGGGCACTTGATGCGCCAGGCCAAGGCTGCCGGCCATGAAGTCGGCCTGCACGCGTGGGATCACCATGGCTGGCAGGCCAACACCGGGCGCTGGAGCGAGGCACAACTCATCGAGCAGATCCGTCGTGGCGTCGACACCCTGAGCGACATCCTGGGTGAACGCATCGACTGTTCAGCTGCCGCCGGCTGGCGTGCCGATGAGCGCGTGGTGCAAGCCAAACAAGCGTTCAATTTTCGCTACAACAGCGATTGCCGGGGTACCAGCCTGTTTCGTCCGACCTTGGCCGATGGCAGTGCGGGCACCCCACAAATTCCGGTAGACCTGCCGACCTTCGACGAAGTCGTCGGGCCGGTAGTGGCTGCCAAAGACTTCAACAGCTTTATTCTTGACCGGTTTAGCGCGTCGAAGCTGAACGTCTACACGATCCACGCAGAAGTAGAAGGGATTCTGATGGCTGATGATTTTCGCCAGTTGCTTGCCCAGGCCGGGCAGCGCGGCATCGACTTCCAACCCCTGGGCGAGCTGCTGCCTGCGGATGTGACCACCCTGCCCCAGCAACATTTGGTGCGCGGCGCGTTGAGCGGCCGCGAGGGTTGGCTCGGAGTGCAACAGGCATGATCCGGCGCTGGGCATTGCCCCTGCTCCTGTTGGCGTTTGGTGTGTTTTACCTGTTACCGCTGGCCAGCCACGGCCTGTGGATTCCCGATGAGACCCGTTACGCGCAGATCAGCCAGGAAATGCTGCTGACCGGCAAATGGGCCTCGCCGCATTTCATGGGCATCCGCTACTTCGAGAAACCCGCTGCCGGCTACTGGATGATCGCGCTGGGCCAGGCGATCTTCGGTCAGAACCTGTTCGGCGTGCGCTTCGCCTCGGCCTTGAGCACCGGGCTGAGCATTGTGCTGGTTTACCTGGTGTCGCGCCGCTTGTGGAATGACCCGCAAAAAAGCCTGGTCAGCACCGTGCTGTACATGAGCTTTGTCAGCGTGGCCTTGCTGGGTGGCTACGCCAACCTGGACCCGCAATTCACCTTTTGGGTCAACCTGACCGGCGTTGCGCTGTGGTTCTGCTTTGACAGCAACACCCGCCAGGGCCGCCTGTGGTCCTGGGCGTTGCTGGGTTTTGCCTGCGGCATGGGGTTCATGACCAAGGGGTTTCTGGCCTGGTTGCTGCCGGTGTTGATCGCCCTGCCCTATGCGATCTGGCACAAGCGTTTTCGTGAGCTGCTCGGGTACGGCGTGGTTGCTGTGGTCGTGGCCATTATCGTCAGCCTGCCCTGGGCACTGGCCGTGCACCTGCAAGAGCCGGATTACTGGAACTTCTTCTTCTGGCACGAGCATATCCAGCGCTTTGCCGGCGACGACGCCCAGCACGCCGAGCCGTTCTGGTTCTACCTGCCGCTGATGGTCGCATTCTCGCTGCCGTGGATGGCACTGTTACCGTCCACGATCAAACAGGCGTGGCTGCAAAAGCGCCTGCCGCAGACCGCCTACCTGTTGCTGTGGCTGCTGATGCCCCTGGCATTTTTCAGCCTGGCCAAAGGCAAGCTGCCGTCTTACATCATGCCGTGCCTGCTGCCGTTGGCCTTGTTGATGGGCTCGACCCTGAGCGACAAGCTTGCCCTGGGCCACGGCCGCGCATTGCGCATCAACGGCGGGTTGAACCTGGCGCTGGGTGTTCTGGCGGTGCTGGCGCTCAGCTGGTTCCAACTGAAAAAGCCCGTGTATGAACACGGCGAAGAAACCTTCAGCCTGGTGCTGCTGTTCACCTTCCTGTTCGGCTGGATCGTGGTCAACCTGCTCCAGGCGGGGCGACCGCTGAAGCTGTGGGCCGCGCCGGTAATCGGCAGCTGGTTGCTGGTGGCATTGGTGCCCGCCGCGTTGCCGCATTCGGTGGTTTACAACAAGACCCCGGACCAGTTCATCATCGATCACCTGGACGAACTGCAACCCACTGCCTCCCTGCTCAGCAATGACCTTGGCGCGGCATCGGCGCTGTCGTGGCGCATGGGGCGTCCGGACGTCAGCCTCTACAACACGGTCGGCGAAGTGAAATACGGCATCGCCTACCCGGACACCGCGCACCGCAGGATCGACACCAACGAAGTCCAGCAATGGATGAGCGAGGCGCGCAAGAAAGGTTCTGTCGGTGTGGTGATGCGGGTCAAGGGTGACGATGAAGTCGCCGAAGTCAACCTGCTGCCCAAGGACGGTAAACGCTATGAGCAAGGCAACATTGTGATCCTGATTTTCCCACAGGCCGCGCAATGATCACCCTGCTTCTATTGCTGGGCGCGTGCCTGCTGACGTGCATGGGCCAGGTCTCGCAAAAGTTTGCCGTCGAAAGCTGGCGCGACCAGCCAGACGGTTGGGCGCCCAAATTGCGCTCGCCGTGGCTGTGGTCGGCGCTGGTGTGCCTGGGCCTGGGCCTGTTGGTCTGGCTGCTGGTGCTGCAGCGTCTGGAAGTGGGCATCGCCTACCCGATGCTCAGCCTGAATTTTGTACTGGTCACGCTGATGGCGCGCTTTGTTTTTCATGAACACATCGACGGCCGGCACTGGCTGGGCGTGGCGCTGGTGATCGGCGGTGTGGTGTTGCTGGGGCGTCACGTATGAGCCGGGCTCAAGGCTTTGCCCTGGCCCTAGGCAGTGTCGGCCTGGTCAGCGCCGCCCAGTTGGGCATGCGCTGGAGCATGACGCGCCTGCCGCTGCCAGCCGACTGGCTGAACGCGTTCAACAGCAATGCCATCGACCTTGGCGCCTTGGGCGTGGTGATCCTGGCGATCATCGCCTATGCGCTGTCGATGCTCTGCTGGCTCGGCGCACTCAAGCACTTGCCGCTGGGCCGCGCCTATTCGCTGCTCAGCATCAGCTACGCGTTGGTCTACCTGCTGGCCGCCAGCCTGCCGGTGTTCAACGAAGCTTTTTCGCTTTCAAAAACCCTGGGGGTGGCGTTGGTCATCCTCGGTGTTCTGGTTATTAACTCTCGTCGTGCTAGCGTTGCAAGCCCCAGGAATGCCCCATGAAAATCAGTGTATTTGGTAGCGGTTACGTCGGTCTGGTGCAGGCCACCGTATTGGCCGAAGTCGGTCACGATGTGATCTGCATGGACGTGGACAAGAGCAAGGTCGAGTCGCTCCAGAAAGGCCATGTGACCATCTTCGAGCCGGGGCTTGCGGCCATGGTCAAGGAAAACCTGGAAAGCGGGCGCCTGCACTTCACCTTCGATGAAAAGCTCGCGGTCGAACACGGTGAAGTGTTGTTTATTGCCGTGGGCACGCCGTCGGATGAAGACGGCTCGGCCGACCTCAAATACGTGCTGTCGGTGGGTGATGCCGTGTCCCGTCACCGCGTGGAGCCGGTGATCCTGGTAGAAAAATCCACCGTCCCCGTCGGCACCGGCGACACCCTGCGTGCGCACATCGAAAAGAACCTGCGCACAGCCGGCCGGCACCTGGAGTTCGATATCGTCTCCAACCCGGAGTTTCTCAAGGAAGGCTCGGCTGTTGCCGACTGCCGCCGTCCGGACCGCATCATCATCGGCTGTGAGCGCGAGGAAGTGCGTGAAGTGATGCGCGACCTCTATGCGCCGTTCAACCGCAACCATGACCGCATCATCTTCATGGACCTGCGCAGCGCCGAACTGACCAAATACGCCGCCAACTGCATGCTGGCGACCAAGATCAGCTTTATCAACCAGATCGCCGAGCTGGCCGAACACCTGGGCGCGGACATCGAAGCCGTGCGCCTGGGCATCGGTGCCGACTCGCGGATCGGTTACCACTTCATCTACCCCGGTTGCGGCTACGGCGGCTCCTGCTTCCCCAAGGACATGCGCGCCTTGATCCACAGCGCCAAGCAAGCCAACTGCTCCAGTGACTTGCTGGAAGCCGTGGAAGCCATCAACCAGCGCCAGAAGAGCAAGCTGTTCGAGCGCATCAACGCTTACTTCAAGGGCAACCTGCAGGGCAAGACCTTTGCCTTGTGGGGCCTGGCATTCAAGCCCAACACCGATGACATGCGCGATGCACCGAGCCGCGTGCTGATGGAAGCCTTGTGGGCCGCGGGCGCCAATGTCCGTGCATTTGACCCGGAAGCCATGCAGGAAACCCAGCGCATCTACGGCGACGAGTCACGCCTGACGCTGCTGGGCACGCCGGAATCGGCCTTGAGCGGCGCCGATGCGCTGATCGTCTGCACCGAATGGCAGCAGTTCAAGGCGCCGGATTTCGACCTGATCCACGCTCGCCTGAAAAACCCGGTGATCTTCGACGGTCGCAACCTGTATGACGGCGAACGCCTGGCACGCAAAGGCTTCAAGTACTTCCCGATGGGCCGTGGCGACTCGTGTGAACTGCCGATCCCTCAGCAAAACTGGGTAGAGCAGGTCAAGGAAGCCTGATACGTGAACAAAGCTTATCCGCCCCTGCTCACTGCAACGATCCGTCACCAGTCACTGGGGCTTGGGCTCCTGGCGCTGGTGCTGTTTATTGCCGGCAACTGGCACCAGGCGATTATCGGGTTTGACTCGCGCTTCGTGGTGTTTGCCCAGGAAATGCTGCGTCATGGGCCAAGTTTTTTCCCCACGACCTACGGGCAGCCCTACGCCGATTACCTGGCCACCTCGACCGTGTTGACGTGGCTGTTCTCGTTGCCCCTGGGCCAGGTCACCAGCTTGACCGCCTGGTTGCCCACGGCCATCGCTTCGGCGCTGATCGTGGTGCTGGTGTATCGGCTGACGGCGCCCTACTCCGTGCGTTGGGGCCTGCTGAGTATTGCGATGCTGCTGCTCAGCAGCACGTTCATCAGTGAAACCCGGGCGGTGTCCCTCGACCAGATGCTCGCGGCGGTGGCCTTGGCGGTGTTTTACCTGGGTTATGCGCATGATCATTTCGCCAGCCCGAAACGCCTGCACTGGCTGTTCCTGTTGCTGATCATCGGCTTCGCCATCCGTGGGCCGATCGGCCTGGTGATTCCAACGGGCGTGCTGTGCAGCTATTACTTGCTCAACCGGCAGTGGCGCCAACTGTTCACCTTCGGCCTGATTGCCCTGGCGTTGCTGGCGGCCTGTGTGGGCCTGTTGCTACTGCTGGCCAAGCTCAGCGGTGGCGAAGACTTCATGCAGGACGTGATCCGCATGCAGTTCCTTGGGCGCATGGATGGCACCGAAGGTTCCAGCGGCGCGCTGTATTACTTCACCAGCTCCCTGGGCAATTACGCCTTGGCCTATCCGCTGGCACTGTTGGTGCTGGTGGCGGTGGCCATCGGCGGGCGCCGCACGCCAGACCCGGCCTTGCAACTGGTGTTGTATTGCGCAGCGGCCGGGTTGCTGGTGATGCTGGGCTTGTCGGTGCCTCAGGCAAAAAAGGCGCGCTACATCCTGCCGATGTTGCCGATGGCGGCGATCCTGGCGGCCTACCCGTTCCAGGTCACCCAGGGGCGGCTGTTTGCAGGGCTGCGCGCCTTGATGCTGGGCATCTGGACGCTGATGCCGGCACTGCTGGCCGTCGGGCTGGTGGTGGCGCGCCGACGTTACGCAGAGCAACTGGGCAGCCTGGGGGTGATCTTCGGCGTACTGGGCGTGCTTCAGGTAGTGGCGCTGCTGGCGGTCTTCAACGTGCGGTTACGCGCGACGGGGCCGGCCTTCGCTGCGGTGCTGGCGCTCTGGACGACTTACATCGTGGTGGTTGAACCCTTGGAGCGCGCGCTTTACGACACGCGCACCTTCACCCTTGCGGTCAAAGACCAGATCACGCAGCAGCCGGCGCCTGTGGTACTGCATGGTTTGGGCAAGGATGCGAAAGCCATCAAGTTCATGGTCAACTTCAACTGTGACAAGGTGCCGTTGTTTACCCATTCCTCAGCGGACCTGGCGCCGCTGCAAGGGCCTGCCTGGCTGGTGATGAGCGCGCAGGATTTCGAAAACCTGCAGGATCCGCGCTTGCAATCGGTTACGCCGACGCTCACCGGGGAGTTCGACAAAGACCCTTATGTGTTGCTGCATCTGGAGAAAACCCCGGCGCCCTGATCGCAGTATTGGCCCTGTGTACAAGACGACGCCCACTTCAACAAGAGTGGGCGTTTTCGTTGCTGCAACCGAGAAAGCACCTACACAGCTATGCGTAATGGCTGGTGCACTTTGTCTTCCGGCGCCTGGAACCCAAATGTAGACTCGTTTGCCAGGTGCGGTAACCCATTACAGCCCCAACGTGTGGCTTATCTCGCCAGCTCGAGGCTGGCGCACCCTGGATAACAAGGACGCAGTAGGCTGCCCATACACACGGCAGCTTACGCATACGAGGGCAATGCCGTGGCGGAAGATCCGATGTCAATTCCCGTGCCGAGGCTGGATCGGTTGATGGCACTGCGCGACGCCCTGGTGGCGTTGAAGGGGCCGCTGGCCAGCGACCTGACACTGCGGGAAAACCTGCAAAAACAGCTGTTCAATGAAGAAATCGACAGGCGCGTACTGGGCCATATCAGCCCACCCTTTGCGCAGATGACGCGCCTGATTCCTTTCGGCGAAGTCATTTAAGCTCACGCAAAGCGATTTGAGTTCAATAAACTTGCACTCAACCCTCATTAATATGCAGTGGAGCCCATCAGCAAAGGTCGGCACACTGTGCAGGTTCCTCCTCCAAACGTTGGAAAGGGCTTTTCCGGGCAACCAGGCAAGCCTTTTTTTTCGCCCGCACGTTCAGGACCTTTTGAATGCTTACCCGTTGGTTACCTGCTGCAATCAATACCCGCCCTGTTGAATGGAGCCGTGCCGCGATCGGCATGGCCTTGGGCACGCTGTTCAGTGTCTGGCTGTGCGCCCAAGTGTTTGGCATGCAGGTCGCGCTGCACCTGCTCGGCCCGCTCGGTGCCTCGGCTGTGTTGCTGTTTGCGGTGTCTTCCGGTGCGCTGGCCCAACCCTGGTCGATCATCGGCAGCTATTTGTGCGCGGGCGTGATGGCACTGCTGGTCGCCCGCGTATTGGGGCGTACGCTGGGCAGCGCGTGCCTGGCCGCGGGCATGACCGTTATCCTGATTTGCTGGCTGCGTTGCCTGCACCCGCCGGCCGGTGGCCTGGCGATGACGTTGGTACTGGCAGACCCGGCCTCCATGGCCCTTGGATGGCAGGAACTGGCGCCGGTCATGCTCGGCGCGGGTACGCTGCTGACGTGTGCATTGGCATATAACAACGCCACGCGCACGCGCTATCCCAGAGGCGCGGTCGAGGCGCCCGCGGCCGTCATTGGCAGTGCGGCGGCCGCAACAGACCCGGCAATCACGGCGGCCGACTTGAAGCTGGCGCTGGCCGAGATGGAGCAGTTTTACGATGTGCAACCGAGCGAGCTCGAACAGTTGATCCATGCCGCAGAAGGCCATGCACGACGCCGCAGCATCGGCGAAGTACTGGCCCGTCGCGCCGCCTGAGCCTGCGTGCATAAATGCAAAAACGACCTGCATGATTCCGGGTTGTACGGGGCAAATTTGCACTGGTACGATCGCGAGAGGGTTCCTCCGCGAACATCTTGATAAAGAACAATAAAAGCAGGGAGTTACAGATGACTGCTCAGGTTTCATCCGAAGCAAGCCGCGCCGAAATTCTTCACGACGAAGTGCTGGCCGACGTTCGCAACCACATTGGCCACCTCACCCTCAATCGCCCCGCTGGCTTGAATGCCATCACCCTGGACATGGTTCGCAGCCTGACGGCGCAGTTACAGGCCTGGGCGGATGACCCGCAGGTCTACGCCGTGGTGCTGCGCGGCGCTGGCGAAAAAGCCTTTTGCGCCGGTGGCGACATCCGTTCGCTGTACGACAGCTTCAAGAACGGCGACAGCCTGCACGCCGACTTCTTCGTCGAGGAGTACGCCCTCGACCTGGCCCTCCACCATTACCGCAAACCCGTCCTGGCGTTGATGGACGGGTTCGTGCTCGGCGGCGGCATGGGCCTGGTGCAAGGCGCTGATCTGCGCGTGGTCACCGAGCGCAGCCGCCTGGCGATGCCGGAAACGGCCATTGGTTATTTCCCGGATGTGGGCGGCAGCTACTTCCTGCCGCGCATACCCGGCGAGGTGGGGATTTACCTGGGCGTCACCGGCGTACAGATCCGCGCGGCCGACGCGTTGTATTGCGGGTTGGCGGACTGGTATCTGGAGAGCACCCGGCTCACCGACCTGGACCAGAAACTCGACCGCCTGCAATGGCAGGACTCGCCGCTCAAGGACCTGCAAGGCGTGCTCGCCAAACTGGCCGTCCAGCAATTGCCCGACGCGCCGCTGGCAGCATTGCGCCCGGCCATCGACCATTTCTTCGCCCTGCCAGACGTGCCAAGCATCGTCGAGCAGTTGCAGCAAGTCACCGTCGCCGACACCCATGAGTGGGCGCTGAACACCGTCGCCCTGATGCAGACCCGCTCACCGCTGGCGATGGCCGTTACCCTGGAAATGCTGCGCCGTGGCCGCCGCCTGCCGCTGGAGCAGTGCTTCGCGCTGGAATTGCACCTGGATCGCCAGTGGTTCGAGCGCGGCGACCTGATCGAAGGGGTGCGCGCGTTGATCATCGACAAGGACAAAACGCCGCGCTGGCGCCCAGCCACGATCCACGACCTGGACGCCACCCACGTGGAGAGCTTCTTCCACGACTTCAAGCAGTTTGGGAGATAAGCCATGCAAGATATTGAATACACTGAAGAACAAGTGATGATTCGCGACATGGCGCGCGACTTTGCCCGCGGTGAAATCGCGCCCCACGCCCAAGCGTGGGAGAAAGCCGGTTGGATCGATGATGCCCTGGTCGCCAAGATGGGCGAACTGGGCCTGCTGGGGATGGTGGTGCCCGAAGAATGGGGCGGCACCTATGTCGATTACGTCGCCTACGCCCTAGCTGTTGAAGAAATCTCGGCCGGCGACGGCGCCACCGGCGCCCTGATGAGTATCCATAATTCAGTCGGTTGCGGGCCAATCCTCAACTACGGCACACAAGCGCAGAAAGAAACCTGGCTGCCCGACCTTGCCAGTGGCCAGACCATCGGCTGCTTTTGCCTGACCGAACCCCAGGCGGGTTCCGAAGCCCATAACCTGCGCACACGCGCCGAACTGCGCGATGGCCAGTGGGTGATCAATGGCGCCAAGCAGTTTGTCAGCAACGGCAAACGCGCCAAGCTGGCGATTGTGTTTGCGGTGACGGATCCGGATTCGGGCAAACGCGGCATTTCCGCGTTCCTGGTGCCCACCAATACGCCAGGGTTTGTGGTTGACCGCACAGAACACAAGATGGGCATTCGCGCGTCGGATACCTGCGCCGTCACCCTCAACCAGTGCACGGTGCCCGAAGCCAATTTGCTCGGTGAGCGTGGCAAAGGCCTGGCCATTGCCCTGTCCAACCTGGAGGGCGGGCGCATCGGCATTGCTGCCCAGGCCCTGGGCATCGCCCGCGCGGCCTTTGAGGCGGCGCTGGGGTATGCGCGCGATCGCGTGCAGTTCAACCAGGCGATTATCGAGCACCAGAGTGTCGCCAACCTGCTGGCCGACATGCAAACCCGCCTGAATGCCGCACGGTTGCTGATCCTGCACGCCGCGCGCTTGCGCAGTGCCGGCAAGCCGTGCCTGTCGGAAGCGTCCCAGGCCAAGCTGTTCGCCTCGGAAATGGCCGAAAAGGTCTGCTCCTCCGCGATGCAGATTCACGGTGGGTATGGGTATCTGGAGGATTATCCGGTGGAGCGTTACTACCGGGACGCGCGGATCACGCAGATTTACGAGGGCACCAGCGAGATTCAGCGGATGGTGATCGCGCGCGAGCTGAAAAACTACCAGCTCTAAGCCAATACCGGCTGTGTAGGCGCTGGCTTGCCAGCGATGCAGGCACCTCGGTTCACCTGCGGGACCGAGGTGAGGCTATCGCAGGCAAGCCAGCTCCCACATCAAGCGCTCCCCACGCTAATCAACACGCCGCAAAACCAAAGTGGGAGCGGGCTTGCCCGCGAATACGGCGTATCAGTCAGCGAATGTATCGACTGATCCAGCGCATTCGCGAGCAAGCCCGCTCCCACAAGTTGCGTTCCAGCAGTCCTGAAGCCGGTTACTTATCTTTGAACTCCGGCGCGCGCTTGGCCACAAACGCTGCCATCCCTTCCTTCTGATCCTGCGTTGCAAACGCCGCATGGAACACCCGGCGCTCAAAGCGCACGCCTTCGGAAAGGCTTACTTCAAACGCGCGGTTCACGCTTTCCTTGACCATCATGCTGATCGGCACGGATTTGCCGGCGATCAGCGTTGCCACCTTCAGCGCCTCTTCCAGCAGCTCATCCGCCGGCACGATACGCGCCACAATACCGCAACGCTCGGCTTCCACTGCATCGATAAAGCGCCCGGTCAGGCACATTTCCATGGCCTTGGCCTTGCCCACCGCGCGGGTCAGGCGCTGGGTGCCGCCCATGCCCGGCAGCACGCCGAGGTTGATTTCCGGCTGGCCGAACTTGGCGCCGTCGCCCGCGAGGATGAAGTCGCACATCAACGCCAGCTCACAGCCGCCGCCCAAGGCAAAGCCGTTGACGGCGGCAATGATCGGCTTGCGGCGGTTGGCCACGCGGTCGCTGTCGCTGAACAGGTCGTCCAGGTAAATCTGAGGGTAGGTCAGCTCGGCCATTTCCTTGATGTCGGCCCCGGCGGCGAAGGCTTTTTTCGAGCCGGTCAGCACGATGCAGCCGATTTGCGGGTTGGCTTCCAGGCTGTCCAGCGCCTGGTTCAACTCGCTGACCAGTTGCGCATTCAAGGCGTTCAGGGCTTGCGGGCGATTAAGGGTAATCAGCCCGACGCGGTCCTGGACCTCGAGCAAAATGGTTTCGTAACTCATCTAATGGCTCCTTAAAGATTGCGTGAGATGACCATGCGCTGGATATCGCTGGTGCCTTCGTAAATCTGGCAGACCCGCACATCGCGGTAGATCCGCTCCAAGGGAAAGTCGCTCAGGTAACCGTAACCGCCCAAGGTTTGCAAGGCGGCCGAGCAGACTTTTTCGGCCATTTCCGAGGCGAACAGCTTGGCCATCGAGGCCTCGACCAAGGCTGGCTTGCCGCTGTCGCGCAGGGCGGCGGCGTAATGCACCATCTGCCGGGCGACGGCAATTTGCGTGGCCATGTCCGCCAGGCGAAACGCCACGGCCTGGTGTTCGATCAAGGTTTTGCCGAAGCTTTCGCGCTCGCGCGCATAGTCACGCGCGGCTTCAAATGCCGCGCGCGCCATGCCCACCGATTGCGAAGCGATGCCGACGCGGCCGCCTTCAAGGTTGGCCAGGGCGATCTTGTAGCCTTCGCCCTCCTCGCCCAATCGGTTGGCGACCGGCACCTTCACGTCTTCAAACAGAATCTGGCAGGTGTCGGACGCATGCTGGCCGAGCTTGTCTTCGACCCGCGCCACGGTGTAACCGGGGGAATCGGTGGGCACGATAAACGCGCTGATCCCGCGCTTGCCGGCGGCCGGGTCGGTGACCGCAAACACAATCACGATCCCGGCGTTCTGCCCGGAGGTGATGAACTGTTTGCAACCATTGAGCACGTAGTGATCGCCGTCCAGGCGCGCGCGGGTTTTCAGGCTGCTGGCATCGGAACCGGCCTGCGGTTCGGTCAGCGCAAAGGCGCCGAGCATGGCACCGCTGGCCAGCGGCTTGAGGAACTGTTCTTTCTGCTGATCGTTGCCGAATTTCAGAATCGGCACGCAGCCCACCGAGTTGTGCACGCTCATGATGGTCGAGCAGGCGCCGTCACCGGCGGCGATTTCTTCCAGCGCCATCGCATAGGCCAGGTAGCCGGTGTCGCAACCGCCCCACTGTTCCGGCACCAGCATGCCGAAAAAGCCCAGCTCGGCCATTTCGCCAATGGCTTGCTTGGGAAAGCGGTGCTCGCGGTCCCACTCGGCAGCGAAAGGTTTCAAGCGCTCCTGGGCAAATTGCCGGGCCGCGTCGCTGATTTGCAGTTGTTCGTCATTGGGCAGCATAAAAAGTCCTTAATACACGCATTCGACGGCCATGGCCGTGGCTTCACCGCCGCCAATACAAATGGCCGCAACGCCGCGCTTGAGGCCTTTCTGGCGCAGCGCCGAGAGCAAGGTCACCAGGATGCGCGCGCCCGAAGCGCCGATCGGATGCCCCAGCGCGCAGGCGCCGCCGTGGATGTTGACCTTGCTGTGGGGGATTTCCAGCTTGCTCATGGTCACCAGGCTGACCACCGCAAAGGCTTCGTTGATCTCGAACAAATCCACGTCGCCAAGGTGCCAGCCGGTCTTGCTCATCAGCTTGCGAATCGCCCCCACCGGCGCCACCGGAAACAGCCCCGGCTCGTCGGCGAACGCCGCGTGCCCATGGATGATTGCCAGCGGCTTGAGCCCACGCTTTTGCGCTTCAGACTGACGCATCAGCAGCAGCGCCGCCGCGCCGTCGGAGATCGAACTGGAGTTGGCCGCCGTCACCGTACCGCCTTCGCGGAAGGCCGGTTTCAGGCTGGCGATCTTGTCCAGCTTGGCTTTGGGGGGCTGTTCGTCATGCAGGATGGTTTTTTGCTCTTTACCGACGGTGACCTGCACCGGGACGATTTCGGCGGCGAAGCTGCCGTGGGTGATTGCCTCTTGGGCACGGGTCAGCGAGGCGATGGCGAAGGCGTCCTGGGCTTCACGGGTAAAGCCGTTGTGCTCGGCACAGTCTTCGGCAAAGGTGCCCATCAGGCGGCCCTTGTCGTAGGCGTCTTCGAGGCCGTCGAGGAACATGTGGTCGAGCACCTTGCCGTGGCCCATGCGGTAGCCGCTGCGCGCGCGGTCCAGCAGGTACGGCGCGTTGGACATGCTTTCCATGCCACCGGCCACCACCACCTCGACACTGCCGGCCAGCAGTGAGTCGTGGGCGAGAATGGTCGCCTCCATGCCCGAACCACACATTTTGTTCAGCGTGGTGCAGCGCGTGGCCTTGTCCAGCCCGGCGCCCAATGCCGCCTGACGCGCAGGCGCCTGGCCGAGACCTGCGGGCAATACGCAGCCAAACAGCACCTCATCCACCGCGTCCGGGGCGATGCCGGCGCGTTCGACGGCGGCGCGAATCGCGGCGGCCCCCAGTTGCGGCGCAGTCAGGCCCTTGAGGTCGCCCTGGAAACCGCCCATGGGCGTGCGGACGGCGCTGACGATAACAATCGGATCGTGCATGAAAAATTCTCCTTACTTGGCGGCCATGCGCAAGGCGCCGTCGAGACGGATGACCTCGCCATTGAGCATGCTGTTTTCAATGATGTGTCGCACCAGCGCGGCGTACTCGGCCGGTTTGCCCAGGCGTGGCGGGAATGGCACACCGGCGGCTAGGGAATCGCGCACCTCTGGGGTCATGCCGGCCATCATCGGCGTTTCGAAAATGCCCGGGGCGATGGTCATGACCCGGATGCCGAAGCGCGCCAGTTCGCGAGCAGCAGGCAGCGTCAGGCTGGCGATGGCGCCTTTGGACGCGGCATACGCCGCCTGGCCGATCTGCCCGTCAAAGGCGGCCACCGACGCGGTATTGATGATCACGCCGCGCTCGCCGTCGGCATTCGCCTCGGTTTCAGCGATGGCGGCGGCGGCCAGGCGCAGCAGGTTGAAGCTGCCGATCAGGTTGACGTTGATCACTTGGGCAAAGCTTGCCAGCGCGTGCGGGCCGTTCTTGCCGAGGATTTTTTCGCCACGCACCACACCGGCGCAGTTCACCAACCCATGCAAACCGCCGAACGCGGCGACGGCGGCTTGCACGGCCGCTTCGGCAGCGGCTTCTTGGCTGATATCCGCCACCGCGCTGCGGGCGTTATCGCCCAACTGCCGGGCCTTAGCCGCGACGGCTTCGGCGTTGAGGTCCACCAGCATCACCTTGGCGCCGGCGGCTACCAGCATGTCAGCGGTGGCCGCGCCGAGGCCCGAAGCGCCGCCGCTGACCAGGAATACCTTGTTTTCAATCTGCATCTTGATTTCCTTTGAAAGGGATCACGCCAAGGCTGCTTGAGCCTTGGCGATTTCCTGATTACGCAAAATAAAACGTTGCAGCTTGCCGCTCGGGGTTTTCGGCAAGTCGCTGACAAATTCGATTTCTCGCGGGTAGGCATGCGCGGCGAGGCGCTTGCGCACGTGCAGGCGCAGCTCTTCGGCCAGCTCAGGCGTGGCGCGGTATTGCTCGTTGATCACCACAAAGGCTTTCACCAGCTCGGTGCGTTCCGGGCAGGGCTTGCCGACCACCGCGGCTTCGACCACGGCCGGGTGCTCGACCAAGGCGCTTTCCACGTCGAAGGGCCCGACGCGGTAGCCAGAGGTGGTGATCACGTCATCACTGCGCCCGACAAAACTGATGCTGCCGTCCGGGTTCAGCTCCACGGTGTCGCCGCTGAGGTAATACTTGCCGACAAAGGCCTTGGTCTTCACGCCGTCGTAACCGGCAAACCAGCACATCGGCGACTGTTCGCGGTCAATGGCGAGAATGCCCGGCTGGCCGGCGGGCAGTTCCTGATGGTTGTCATCGAGCACCACGATGCGGTGCCCCGGCGAGGCAAACCCGGCTGAGCCGACATGCACCGGATGCGCCAGGCCGTGGTGGTTGCACAGCACCATGCCCAGTTCGGTCTGGCCATAGTGGTCGTGGATGGTCACGCCCAGGTTATCGGCGAACCAGCGGATCACTTCCGGGTTCAGGGGTTCGCCGGCGCTGCTGACAATGCGCAGCTTGCCCTTGATCGCGCGGGCGAACTGCTCACCGCCGGCGATCAGCAGGCGGTACGCGGTCGGCGAGCCCGTCAGGTTGGTGATGCCGTACTTGTTGATCACCCGGCAGGTGCTCTCCAGGGTGAACGGCCCATCGTAAAAGGTGATCGGGTGGCCCATGGACAACGGCCCGGTCACGCCAAAATAGATGCCGTAAGCCCAACCTGGGTCGGCAACGTTCCAGAACGCGTCTTCGGGGCGAAGGTCTACTGCGTCGCGGGTGTAGCGCTGAAAGGCAACGATGGCCTTGAGCGGCACCGACAGGGCTTTCGACGGGCCGGTGGTGCCCGAGGTGAACATCAGCAGAAACGGCGCGTCACCGTCCAGCATCACCGGCTCGCAGGCGTTGGAGTAATTCGGCAATTCAGCCCAGAAGCTGTAGTCGCCACGCACGATGCCTTCGCCTTTGGGCCCGGCGACGGTGACGATGGTCGGGCAACCTTCCACGTCCACAAGCTTGGGCCGGTTCACCGCGTCGGTGACCACCAGCGCGGCGCCGGAGCTGCTCAAGCGATGTTCGATGGCCTTGGGCCCGAAGGCGGTAAACAGCGGCTGATAAACCGCGCCGATACGCCAGGTGGCGAACACCACCACCAGCAATTCTGCGGTGCGCGGCAGCAGGCCGGCCACCTTGTCGCCGCGTTTGACGCCCTGGGCCAGGAGGAAATTGGCGAAGCGGGCGGCCTGGTCCTGCAAGTCGGTGAAGGTGGACGTGGCGCTGCGCCCGTCCTTGCCTTCCCAGAACAGCGCGATGCGGCCCGGCAGCGCATGCCGGTCGCAGCATTCCACGCAGGCATTGAGCGCCTGCAGGTTGCCGGCCAGTGCGGCGTCGACGGTGTGCTGGTAATCAAACTCGGTAGTGGCAGCCAAATACTCACGCATCGCTTCAAATCCTTGTGGTTTTTATTTTCAGGACGTTTTTGAACACGTAAACCGTGGAAATAGTCGCTCTGCAGCGTTACAGCAGCAATGGTCAAAGCCTTCAACTTGGCTGACTGGTTTGGCCAATCATTGAGCGCGCTGATCAGCCGGTCAGTTCAAGTGATTGGACGCCCGCCAGGGTTGCTTCTAACCTTGGGGCCTGCACCACCAAAGAAGCCTCCCTGCAATGATCGTTCGTCCCAAACCCAACCTCCTGGGCATCCTGTTTTCCCTCAAGGGCTCGATTGCCAAGCGCATCGCGCTGCGCAGCCTGCTGGTGACCTTGCTGGCCTCGGTGATCGTGCTGGTTGAAACCTTGCACCCGGCGTATTTTTCCAAGGTCAACGCCACGCCGTTCACCTTGCTGGGCTTGTCGTTGTCGATCTTCATGAGCTTTCGCAACAACGCCTGCTATGACCGCTGGTGGGAAGGCCGCAAGCAGTTGGGGCAAATGATCATCGATGTGCGCTCGCTGATCCGCGAAACCCAGGTGCTGACTGACCCGGCTGAACGCAGTGGGCTACTGCGCGGTTTGTGCGGCTTTGCCCATGGCCTGATTGCGCGCCTGCGCCATGAAGACGAGGCCGGCGCCATCACGCCGTGGATCGGCGTTGATCGCGCGCACCCGAACCTTCCAGACGCTGTGCTGCAACAACTGGGCGCGCGCTTTTGCGGGCTGGCCGAGCAAGGCGTCATCAGCGAATGGCGCTACACCCAGCTGGAAACCCGACTGGTCAGCCTCAGCCAGGTGCAGGCTTCGTGCGAGCGGATAAAGCACACGCCGCTGCCCTTCCCTTACACGCTGCTGCTGCACCGCACCATCTACCTGTTCTGCATTCTGTTGCCGTTTGCCATGGCCGAGCCGTTGGGCTGGCTGACGCCGGTGTTCACCGCCATCGTCAGCTACACCTTCTTTGGCCTGGACGAAATTGGCGACGACCTGGAAGACCCGTTCGGCTTTGATGAAAACGACCTGCCGTGCAATGCCATCGTGCGCACATTGGAGCGCGAGATCCTTGCCGCTCTGGGCGAAAGCGACTTGCCGCCGGCCCTGGAACCCATTGAATACGTGCTGAGCTGATGCGGGTTTGACACTCGCCGTGGTCTGACCGAAGCTGATGGCTTTGCACTAGCTGCCACCAGCTTTTGGACGCCTGCATGTCAAAGTCACGCCGTTACTCCATCATCGGCCTGTGCGCCCTGTTGTTGATTGTGTTGCTCACCTGGTTTTTCTCCCGCTCAACCCCGGTAGCCGTGCCGCCGGCGATTGCCCATGGTTACGCCAAAGCCTTGAAGCAGGCGCATAACGGCGAACCCGGCGCCGCGCGCGTGCTGTATCAACAGCTCGGCCGGCCGGACCTGTCGCCTGAACGTCGCGCGGCCTTGCACGCCGAATTGCCCAACTACCCAAGCCCGCAGGCGCTGAAGCTCGCCGACAAAGACCTGGCCAATGATTCGCCAGTGGTGCGCGAGGCGGCGATCCACAGCATTGTCGGCCTGGTGCCCA
Organism: Pseudomonas sp. HT11; assembly: GCF_044875395.1. NCBI lineage: Bacteria > Pseudomonadati > Pseudomonadota > Gammaproteobacteria > Pseudomonadales > Pseudomonadaceae > Pseudomonas > Pseudomonas sp. HT11. Next base: position 3,167,230 of record NZ_CP173217.1, read on the forward strand.
GCGGCCAACGCGTCTTGTTGCTGGGGCCGGTGCTCGACGATCCCGAACAGGCGGTGCGCTTTGCTGCCGCCAATGCCTTGCTCGGTCTGTCGCCGGACACCCTGGGGCTGTACTTCGGGCCGTTGCAGCAAGTGCTCGATGAGTTTGTGAAAACCCTCAAGGGTCAGCCGGAAACGGCCGAAGGCTGGATTCAACTGGCGCGCCTCTATATACACAGTGCGCTGCTGCCGGACGCACAAAATGCCCTCGAACAGGCCATGCGCTTGCAACCGGACAACCTGCAGGCAGTGGTCGCGCAAATCGAACTGCTGGACAAACAAGGCGAGACCGATGAATCGCGGCAATTGCTGGCACGTCAGTTGGCGGCCCATCCCGACTCGGCTTACCTGCAGCATGCGCTGGGCATGTGGCTGTTGCACCATGGCGAGCGCCCGTATGCCCTGCTTGGCTTGTCCAAAGCGGTAGAGCTTGAACCGGACAATCAGGATTACCGTTACGACCTCGCCACGACCCTGCACGCCCAGGAAGAGTTGGAAGCCGCCCAGCGTCAGCTCGAAGACATCATTCAGCGCCACCCGGCCAACCGCAAGGCGCGGGTGCTGCTGGTCAATTACTGGAAAGAAAGCGGCCAGCTGCAAAACGTGCAGGTATTGCTTGCGCAACTTGAGCAACAGAACCCGGATGACCCGGCGTTGCAGCAAGGCCTGTAGGGCGTTGCAAAAAGTTGTAATCGATACTGGGGCTTGTACAATTTTCGCGAAACGTTGAACCGCTACGGGCCTCCACGGTCAAGTGAATATGGCGCGTCCGAGGCGGCGCGTTCCTCTATTTGTACGTGACCTGAGGGCACTTCTTGTCTACATCCAACGAGCTGTTCAGTGAAAAGGCGGCCACCGGCATTGAAGGTCTTGATGACATTCTTTCCGGGGGGTTATCGCGCAGCCACCTGTTCCTGCTGGAAGGCGAACCCGGCACGGGCAAAACCACCGTTGCGTTGCATTTTTTGCAGGCTGGCGCGAAAAACGGTGAGCGATCCCTGTACATCACCCTCTCCGAAACCGAGCGCGAATTGCGCCAGGGTGCCAAGTCCCATGGTTGGGACCTGGATGACAATATCCACATCTTCGAGCTGACCCCGCCAGAGAGCCTGCTCGACGCCAATCATCAGCAAAGCCTGCTGTACTCCTCCGACCTGGAGCTGGGCGAAGCCACACGACAGATTTTTGAAGTGGTGGAGCGGGTCAAGCCGACCCGCGTGGTCATCGACAGCCTTTCGGAGATCCGTCTGCTCGCGCAAAGCTCACTGCGTTATCGTCGGCAGATCCTGGCAATCAAGCATTACTTCGTGCGCTACGACGCCACCGTGCTGCTGCTGGATGACCTGACCACTGAATCCCTGGATAAAACCGTACACAGCGTGGCGCACGGCGTGATCCGCCTGGAAGAACTGACCCCCAACTACGGCGCCGAACGTCGCCGCGTGCGGGTGGTGAAATACCGTGGTCAAAAATACCGCGGCGGCTTTCACGACTTCACCATCATGGGCGACGGCGTGCATGTATTCCCGCGCTTGGTCGCGGCCGAGCATCGCGGCGGGTATGTCCGACAGACCCTGAGCAGCGGCATTGTCGAACTGGACAGGCTGATGGGCGGCGGCGTCGAAACCGGCTCCAGCAGCTTGATTCTTGGCCCAGCGGGCACCGGTAAATCCCTGATTTCCATGATTTTTGCCGCAGCGGCTGTGGCCCGTGGCGAGAAAGCGGCGCTGTTTATCTTCGACGAAGAACTGGGGTTGTTGTTCGAGCGCATGAAAAACATGGGCATCGACCTCGCCGCCCTGCAGGACACCGGCAACCTGCTGATCGAGCAGGTGGACGCGGCCGAGTTGTCGCCCGGCGAGTTCTCGCACCGAGTGCGCCGTTGTGTTGACGAGCGCGGGATCAAAACCGTGGTCATCGACAGCATCAACGGCTACCAGGCGGCCATGCCGGAAGAAAACGCGCTGATCCTGCACATGCACGAACTGCTGCTGTACCTCAATCGCCGGGGTGCCGCCACGTTCATGACCGTCGCCCAGCATGGGCTGGTCGGTGACATGCAAGCGCCCGTCGACATTACCTACCTGGCCGATACCGTGATTTTGCTGCGTTACTTCGAAGCACTGGGCAAAGTGCGCCGGGCCATTTCGATCATCAAAAAACGCACCGGCACGCATGAGTCGACGATTCGCGAGTACCGCATTGGCAGCCGTGGCATGACGGTGGGCGAGCCGCTCGACAACTTCCAGGGCGTGCTGCGCGGCATTCCGACATTCAACGGCAGCGGCTCACCCTTGCTCAAGGAAGAGGGATCGTGATCAGCGTTTCCTCTGCCTCCGAGCGCGCGATTATCCTGGCGCCAATGGGTCGCGACGGCTCACTGGCGCTGATGATGCTGAACGAAGCTGGCTACAGCGGCATTGTTGCCAGCAACCTGGCAAACCTGTGCGAATTGCTGGAAGAAGGCGCCGGCTTGTTGGTGATCGCGGCGGAAGCGTTGCGCGGCGTGGATCTGGAGCCGTTGCTGGAGCACCTGCATCAGCAGCCGGCGTGGTCCGACTTGCCGATCGTGCTGATGACCCATCACGGCGGCAGCGAGCAGAACGGTTCGTCGCACTTGAGCGGGCTGCTGGGCAACGTGACCTTTCTGGAGCGCCCCTTTCATCCCATCACGTTGATCAGCCTGGTGAGCGCGGCCCTGCGTGGCCGACGCCGGCAGTACGACGCCCGCGACCGCTTGATTGACTTGAGCGAGAGTGAGCTGCGCCTGCAACGCACCATGGAAACCCTTGAGCAGCAAGTCGAGGAGCGCACCGCGCAACTGCGCAGCAATGAAGAAGCCTTGCGCCAATCGCAGAAGATGGAGGCCGTAGGTCAATTGACCGGCGGCATCGCGCATGACTTCAACAACATGCTCACCGGGATTATCGGCAGCCTGGAGCTGCTGCGACGGCGCATTGCGCGCGGCAAACTCGATGATCTGGACGGCCTTATCGACCTGGGCGTGACCTCGGCCAACCGCGCGGCCGGGTTGACCCATCGCCTGTTGGCGTTCTCCCGTCGCCAATCGCTGGATTCCAAGCCCGTGGGGATCAACCAACTGGTGACCTCCATGGGTGAGCTGCTGCAACGCAGCATCAACGAAAGCATTGCCCTCGACATGCGCCTGGACGCTCAGCTATGGACCGCCGAAGCTGACCCCAATCAACTCGAAAGCGCCCTGCTCAACCTGGTGATCAACGCGCGAGACGCCATGCCGGGCGGCGGCAAGTTGGTGGTTGAAACCTCCAACCGCCACTTGGACAACGTGTTTACTGCGGCCTACGGCACCTTAAAACCCGGCGACTATGTAGAGCTGAGCGTCAGCGATACCGGCTGCGGCATTCCAGAGCACCTGATGGGACGCGTGTTCGATCCGTTTTTTACCACCAAGCCCATCGGCCAGGGCACTGGCCTGGGGCTATCGATGATCTATGGCTTTGCCCGCCAGTCTCATGGCCACGTCACCATCCACAGCGAAGTGGGCAAAGGCACCACGGTAAGCCTGTTCCTGCCGCGTTTTGTCGGTGAAATGCAGGCGCCGGAATACCTCAATCCTGCGTTGACACCCTATGCCAATGCGGGTGAAACGGTATTGATCGTCGAGGATGACCCGGCGGTACGCGTGCTGGTCAGCGCCGTTCTCAAAGAGTTGGGTTACGCCTTTGTCGAGGCCGGTGATGCGGACACAGCACTGCCGATCATCGAGTCCGACCAGCGTATCGACTTGCTCATCAGCGACGTTGGCCTGCCGGGCATGAACGGCCGGCAAATGGCGGAAATTGGTCGGCAGATCCGCCCTCAGCTCAAGGTCCTGTTCATCACCGGTTATGCCGAACACGCGGCGGTGCGCGGTGGCTTTCTTGATCCTGGAATGCAACTGATCACCAAGCCATTTACCTTTGATTTGTTGACAGCGAAGGTGCGGGAAATGATTCAGGCGTGAGCCAGTGACTGCACGTTTCCGCAATATCTGGTGGCTGACAGGCCGGAACCGGCACTGAGGGATTGGACACGAAGTTTCAAATCGCGACGCATGAAAGGTGCCCGTGGTTAACCTGAAACTTACCTCACGAGTCCCATCATGATCGCTTCGCGCAATGTTAATCCCCTGCATCAATGGCCGCTGAATGCAGCACCCGAGCCCCCCCCAATACGCCGGCCACGCTTGGCGGATCGGCAGAGCAACCCGGCGGCCCCGCACGCAGCCGACCGTACGCAAGTCGAAGGCGACAGTGAGCTGGCAGGGTATCTGGCGCAAACGCTGCGCACCGCGGCAAGTACCGGACGACTGGGCGACATCGACCACATTCCGCCCGCCTCTGCCTTCGGCCAATGGTGGTCACACCTGCACGATTTGATGAAGAGCCCGCACTTTGTCAGTTGGGCAAAGCGTCAGCAGATTGATCTTTCAAAGCCTATCGAGATCAATCCCCGAGACAACCTCATCAGCGCATTCGTTAGCGGTCAGCGCAAACCCTTTTCAGGCTTTGAGCATGGCCATCTCTGGACCTCGATGATGGCGCCGATCATGCGGGCGGCAAAAGCCCTGACGTCAGACTCTGGCTATATTCTCAGCCCCTCAAGTAGCACATCGGCGCCTTACCGGGCAGTCGCGGACTTTTATGGCGAAGCCATCACTGGGCAAACCCGGGAATCCGCTGAAGCCCGTGCAGCACAGCTCGAAGCGGCTAAAGCGTTCACCCCTTCCCGGTCCAGGCCAGAACGCTCTGCGCAGGTGCTGCAGCACGAACGCGCCAAGTTGGCCAATGCCTATGACCACAGCAAGGTGGCCTTGAAACTGATCGCTATCATTCAGGAAATCGACGATTTATCCGAACAGTGGCTATACCGCACCACCAAAGATCCCCTGGACAGCTTGTACCTGCCACCCGCGTATGTTCAAAGCCGGATTGAGCAACTTATCCGCGACAAAATGAGCAGCACCCACATCACCTTGCATGCCGATTCGCCCATCAGGTTGTTGCAGGCGGCCCCCACGGTCAGCCTGGACACACACCTCAGCGACAACGGCTGGGACAGGCCCCGCAGCCGTGACGAACTGTTCAACCTGGGACGGTTACTGACAACACCAGCCCTTTCCCAGCTTCCAGACGGCAATCTCGGTGGAGCCTTGTCCTGGCCAACGCCATTGAGTGATGACGATTGCCGCAAACTGACAAATTCGCTGCGCCAGAACACGCTGGGGCTCAATGGTCTGCAAGGTTATGACGAGGGCACCGGTGCACTCGGTTACCTGACGCGCAACCAGCGTTTTGCCCCGTCCGAACTGCATGACCCGCGGCGGTTTATTCAAAGTCTTCTCGCTACGCCTGATGCCCAGGCGCTGGGGCTGGCGCTGCAGGAAAAATTCAATGGCGTCTCGACCCCGCAGAGCCTTAACGACTGGACGCTGGCAGCCCTTGGCGCGACCCTGGATAAAGAATCCGAGGCAGCAAACACCGGGGCGCCAGCCAGAACCGGCGTTGCCGGTTTTGATATGGCCGGTCATCAACATTGGGGCCAGCATCCTTCAACGGTGGTTGCGGGGCTGGAGACGCACTTGGTTTCCACGGGCCGTGCCAGCGCCGAGTTAGCACCTATTGCGGCCCATCTGTTGCTGTCACGCCGAGCCCCTGCTTTTTTGGTCAACGACATTCCCGACAAGGTGACGTGTGGCTCACACACCTGGGTCAGCTTCAGCACGGCGGTAGCGCGCTTTGAGCGCCAGGCGCCCGGCTCAACGGCGCGTATGACCTTTGCGCAGGTCATGCAGCGAGCCGATCTGGCACCTGTTACCGACCAGGACCGGCAAGTTGAACGCAGCGCGCAGCGCGATGCACTCAAAGATTGGGGGGTTGCCCAAGGCTTGATCGCGCTGAACACCCTGGATGACTACACCGACGAGCAGATCAACCGCGTCTCTGTCGCCTACAGCGCGCGAATTTCAGCATTGGGCCAAGCCTCACAAGCCCACTCGACCGCAATGCCCGAGCGCAGGGAGATGGCGCTGAAGGAACTCGAGCGTGTGTATGGTGACCTGCCCTTCGAGAAAAAATGCATCACCCCACTTGATCAAAGTCGCGACTTCCCCGGCCCGTACTCGGTGCTGGACCTTTACCTGCAGGGGCAACTCGAGGCAACGGCATGGACGTCATCGTCCGGTGAGGTCGACACACGCACGATTGCGGGCCATGTGAACAAGCTTTCCGACATCAATGCTCTGTTCAACACTGAACTTCAGCGCTACTTCCATGCGGCAGAACAGGCGACGAGCACGCACGTCAAACACCTGATCGCCACACTGCCTCTGGAAGATAGAAAAGCCATCGAGTACGGGAAAGTGACCCTGCTCACCGAGCACAGCATCACTCATACCGCCTTCAGCCAGAGCCGTGTCGAAACCAAAGTGCCCAATAGCCTGCTGCTCAAAACAGAGCTCGACAGCGTCGTCACTGTTTATGAAGTCAATGTAAGAGACAACAGCATCCGCCGGCGCGAGGAGCTCAAAGACCACCCGATCGGGCGCCAGACCACTGAAGCCGATAAGTGGCGCTATTCGAAAATGCTGCTGGAGGTTAAACCTTCCGGCCGTTACTCGCCGCATGTCGCTGATGAAAAACGTCGAGCGGGCACACCCGACAGCTTTGCCAGCGAAAGGACCCGCTACATTGCCGACGCCCTGGTGCAAGACCTGAACATTCGGGCGCTGGAGACTGAGGCACGGGGTGTGACGACGTTTGACACCGAGGTGCCGTTCTACAAAAAAGCCCGCGAATTCATGCTGAACCTGATTCCCCTGCGCTCGGCAATCCAGAATTTTCGAGCCGGCGCCGTGGGTGACGGCATCCTTGATTTGGCGTTCGACGCCTTCGGTTTTGTCGTGGGCCTAGGCGTTGCAGCCAAAGGCGCCAAGGCCCTGCAAGCAGGTACCAGCGCGGCGGCCAGGCTGGCCCAGGGCGTGAAGATCGTGGGCCGTGCTGCACTGGGCGCACTCAACCCGCTGGATGGCGTGGGCAGCCTGGTTTCCCGCACCGCGCGTGGGGTGCAAAAAGGCGGGCTGCATGCCTACAACACACTGCGCGGCAGTGCCGACAGTTACAGCCTGATCCATGCAAGTCGACATTTTGAGGCCAGCGCAGTGGGCACCTTCAAACTGGGTGGCGCCATCGCTGAAGGGCCGGCAGTGCTTCAACGTGGCAAGTGGTTTGCCTTCGATATGCTGAGTGGCCAGCCGTACGGCAAGGCTCTGGAGGATTTTCAACCCTCGATCAGGGCCAGCGGAGAATTACACGAGGCTCAGCAGACGGCCGGTGCAAGCGCCTGGACCGCCTGGGTTGAACAACAGAAAAACGGTGCAGACAGCGTGCAGTTCAACCATGGGTATACCCAGGTCGACCCGCTGACGATCAGCGGCTATCACGTCGGGATGAAATCCGCCGAAGTGATGGCGCTTGCGCGCGCGCCTAGCCGTACACCGGCCGAGATCGGCGCGCTGGTACGCCAGCGCGAGCGTTTGGCGGTGCAGCACAGCTTCAGCGGGGTCAATGCGTTTTACCAGCACATCAGCGTGGGCGGCGGCACGTTCACCCCTGTTCCTCAGCTGTTCTATCTCAGCCAGACCACCCCGCTCAGCAAAGGCCAGTGTGCGGCGATGTCGCGCGTCATGGCGACGGCCATGGAGCAAGGCAAGCACACCCGTTTCGCCGCCAATTTGTTCAGCGCTGCGGCCAACCCCACCGCCGCCGAGTCCAGGCAGTTCGTGGCGAACCTGACGCACATTCAAAAGCAACTGGATACACCCACGCAGTTTCATGCCGGTGCGCCCGTTCGCAAAATGGGCTATGCCCAACTGATGGATGAAATCGCTGACGCCAGCGCCCCCAAAATCATGATGATCGGCACCGCCGACCACGCGATGATGATCGGCACGCAGGGCGAAGGCGTCGCGAAGCGGTTTTTTTATTACGACCCCAACTACGGCCTCGCCGAGTTTGCGAGCGCTGGCGCCATGAAGAAGAGCCTGGGCAAGCTATTTACCGACAAACACCTGCCGCTGCCCTACAAAACCGCGGGCAGCGACCCGACCAGGCTGGAGTTCAACGTCAGCACTCACAGTGATGCGTGGAAGAAAACCAACCATATTGCTGACACACATGTTCAGTCGCTGCTCGACGACGCCCTGGGCGCGAAGCCTTCAGTCGCTGATGCGACTGTGCAACCACCGCTCAAACCCAATAGCGCCAGTAAGCCCGCCGTGCAAAACGTTGAAGTGTTCATGGCCGAGGCGAAAACCCTCAATGACCCCACCAGCATCCTCAGCACCAACGGGCTCGGTGACTGCTCGGCACTGGTGGTGCTGAGCGATCTGCACAATGGGGTTTACCGCAAACGCACCTTGGTGCACTTGAACGGCAGCAATCTGGAGGCGCCTGTGGGGTCTGAGCACAATGCCTTCGCCCTGCTCCAGCAGTTGGACAGCGCCTTGGAGAATGGCGGCAAGGTCATTTTTGTCGGCGGCACGGCAACCCGCTCACCGCTGATGGTCGGCAGGGTCATAGGCCAAGTCGATAGCAACGGTAACAAACCGTTGTTATCGATCCTGCAAAAGAACGATGTGTCGGTGACCTATGCCAGCTCCGTCGGGGTAGAAGTCTATCCCGATGGCAATTTCAAGCTGCGCGATGATGAGGGGGCGGGCGTCTTTGACCGCGCAAAGATCAACGAAATTCTGGACTGGGCGCGTGACTGAAGCCGGTGAATGCTGCCGGGGACGATGATACGCGCCCCTGGCACAACCCGTACTCAAGCCAACAATCGCTGGATATGCTCCTGCAGCGTATCCAGATCAAACGGCTTGGCCAGGATCGGCGCGTTGCGCGTGATCGGGCTGTTGCAGTCGAGGATTTCCTGCGGATAACCGCTGATAAAGATCACTTTCAATTCCGGTCGCAACTTGATCGCCGGTTCAGCGATCTGCACCCCGGAAATCCCGCCCGGCAGGCGGTAGTCCGTGACCATCAGGTCCAGGTGCGGCTTGGTCGCGAGGATTTCGAAGGCTTGCTCCCCATCAATTGCCTTCAGTACTCGATACCCCAGCCCGGCCAGGTATTCACCCAGCACGAACATAATCGATTCGTCGTCCTCGACGATCAGAACAACATCTTGTGCATCTTCACTCATGGGAAGCCTTTGTCCGGTCAATTGCTGCAGTTACGACCATTGGGTCACGCAGAGGTTGCGTCGAGCTGACGATAGATTTCACGCCGGCGTCTCAAGGGGCAGGCACACCCGAAACAAGGCGCCCTCGCCTATCTGGCTTTCTACCTCGATGGTGCCCCCGTGGGCCGCCACGATCTGCTCGGAAATAAACAGCCCCAGGCCCAGGCCAGCCGCCACATGGCTGGCAGAAACGCGCTCGAACTGCTGGAAAATTCGCTTCTGGTTGTCTGCGCTGATGCCGATCCCGTGATCACGCACCTCAACCCTTGCCTCACTATGCTCGGTATACACGCGTACTTCCACCGGGCTTTTGGCCCCGTAGCGCAGCGCATTGGTCAGCAGGTTGGAAATCACCTGCTCGATGCGGAACTCGTCCCAGTTGCCTTCTACCGGCCCTTGAACCTCCAGGTGCATCGACGACTCGGCGGCGGCCACTTGCGGCGCGAAGTTTTCCACCAGGTTGTGCACCAACTGGGTCAGGTCAAAGCGCGCCGGGCGAATCGACAGCTTGCCGGTGCGGATGCGTGACACATCGAGCATGTCTTCGATCAACCGAATCAGGCTTTTGATCTGCCGCTCATCGCGATCGACCATGGCGTGCATCTTGTCCAGGGTGAACGCGGCGGCGTTGTCCCGGGCCAGGTGCATTTTGCGCAGTTGGGTCTCCAGAATCAGCCCGTTGAGCGGCGTACGCACTTCATGGGCGACGATCGACATGAAGTCGTCACGCATGCGCACCGCCTGCTCCAGCTCGGCCTGGGTGGCCTGCAGGCGGGTCAGCAAGAGTTCCTGCTCACGGCGGCTGCGTTCCAGCGCTTCGACCTGCAGCTTCATCGCCTTGCTCTGGCGGTACAGGTCGACGAACACGTTGACCTTGCTCTTGACCGCATGGATGTCCAGCGGCTTGTGCAGGAAGTCGACGGCGCCGCTTTCATAGCCCTTGAAGGCGTAGTTGAGTTCACGGCCGGCGGCGCTGACGAACACAATCGGGATGTTTTTGGTCTTTTCGGTGCCGCGCATCAGTTCGGCCAGCTCGAAACCATTCATGCCGGGCATCTGCACGTCGAGAATCGCCATGGCGAACTCGTGCTCCAGCAACAGTGACAAGGCCTCGTCGGCGCTCAATGCCTTGTAGACCTGGCGGTCCTCGCGCTTGATCAGCGCTTCGAGGGCCAGCAGGTTTTCCGGCAGATCGTCGACGATCAGCAGTTTGGCCTGGACGGTACTTAACATGGGGAAGATTCCAGCAAAGCCAGCAACGAGCCAATTTGGCTCAGAGTCAGAATATAGTCAGGTGTGTGCAGGGCCAGGGCCGCCAGCGGCATCACGGCGATGCGTGCATCCTTGGGGTCTTGTACAACGGTCGTCCCGCCAGAGCGCTTAACGTGCGCCAGCCCGCGGGCACCGTCCTGGTTGGCGCCGGTCAACAAAATGGCCAGCAGACTTTCGCCGTAGGCATCGGCGGCTGACGCAAACAGATAATCAATGGAGGGCCGCGAATGGTGTACGCGGTCTTCCTGGCTCAGGGACAGGCTGCGGTCATGCTCCACCGAGAGGTGATAACCGGGCCCGGCGAAATACAAGGTGCCCGCCTCGATCACTTCTTTGTCACGCGCTTCACGCACCGGGATTCGCAGGCGCCGGGCAAAGACTTCCGCCAACTGGCTGCGGCGTTCGTCCGGCAGGTGCAGCACGGCGACGATCGGCAAGCCAAAGCCCTGGGGCAATCCGCCAAAAATAGTCAGCAACGCCTCGACGCCGCCAGCAGAAGCGCCGACGACGATGGCTTCAATCCCGACAATCGGGTTGGCTGCAACGTCGGTCATGATTTGCGGTAGATCCGTTCCTGCTTGACCAGGGGGTCGAACTGTTTGCTGTAGGCGGAAAAATCCAGGGTTTCCTTGCTGCCCAGCACCAGGAAGCCGCGATGACACAGCGACTCGTGGAACAGTCCAAACGCTCGATCCTGCAATTTTTTATTGAAGTAAATCAGTACGTTACGGCACGAAATTAATTGAGTTTCTGAGAATACACTATCGGTCGCCAGGCTGTGGTCGGCGAAGGTCACGTTCTCACGCAGGGATTTGTCGAAGATCGCGTAATCGTAGGCCGCGGTGTAGTAGTCGGCAAATGAACGCTGTCCGCCGGCCTGCTGATAATTGGCGGTGTAGGCGCGCACGTTCTCCAGGGAAAAAATACCTTGCTTGGCTTTGTCCAGCGACGCCGGGTTGATGTCCGTGGCGTAAATGATCGTGCGTTCCAGCAACCCTTCCTCACGCAGCAGGATCGCCATGGAGTACACCTCCTCGCCCGTGCTGCAGCCGGCAATCCAGACCTTGATCGACGGGTAGGTTTTGAGCAGCGGCACCACTTCGCGGCGGATCGCCAGGAAGTGCGACGGGTCGCGAAACATCTCGCTCACCGGGATCGTCAGGAACTGCAGCAACTGCATGAACGCTGACGGGTCGTGCAGTACGCGCTCCTGCAACGCCGAGATCGTGGCGCAATCGAACTGGCGCAAGGCATGGGCCACGCGCCGTTTGACCGACGCACCGGAATAGTCGCGAAAGTCGTAGCTGTACTTGAGGTAAATCGCCTCAATCAACAGGCGCAGCTCAATATCGCTGCTTTTATCCAAAAAACGTTGCTCCACTTAAATACGTTCCATCTTCGGTAGCCAGACGCGAATCAGCGAGAACAGGCGGTCCAGGTCAATCGGCTTGGCCAGGTAATCGTTAGAGCCCGCCGCGAGGCAGCGTTCCTGATCGTCCTTCATGGCCTTGGCCGTGACCGCAATGATCGGCAGCTTTTTCCAGCGCGGATCCTGGCGAATCAAGGCGGTTGCCTCGTAACCGTCCATCTCCGGCATCATCACGTCCATCAGCACCAGGTCGATGTCGTCAACTTCATTGAGTTTGTCGATGGCTTCACGGCCATTACGCCCGATCACCACCACCGCACCCTTGTGCTCCAGGGCGCTAGTCAGGGCGAAGATGTTACGCACATCGTCGTCCACCAACAGGATTTTGCGGCCCTCGAAGACCTTGTCGCGGCTGCGGGCGGTCTTGAGCATCTTCTGGCGGTCATGGGACAGCTGGGATTCGACTTTGTGCAGAAAGAGTGTCACTTCATCCAGAAGGCGCTCGGGTGAGCGCGCGCCCTTGATAATGATCGAGCGCGAATACTTGCGCAGCTCGGCCTCTTCATCGCGGGTCAGGTTGCGTCCGGTGTAGACAATCACCGGCGGGAACGAGCAGATGTCCTCGGTGGCCATGCGCTTGAGCAGCTCGTTGCCGAGCATGTCCGGCAGCTTGAGGTCGATGATCATGCAGTCGTAGACATTGGTGCGCAGCAGGTCCAGGGCGGCCTGGGCGTAGCCGACGTCGGTGATCTCAATGTCATCGTCGCCGATCAGGCGGGCAATGCTGTCACGCTGCAAATCGTCGTCTTCCACCAGCAGCACGCGCTTGACCTTTTGCGTCAGTTTGGCCTCCAGGCGTGCAAACACGTCCTTGAGCTCTTCGCGGGTGGTGGGCTTGACGGCATAACCGATCGCGCCCATGTGCATGGCGGCTTCGACGCGGTCTTCGACGGAGATCACATGCACCGGAATGTGGCGGGTACTGGCGTGTTCTTTCAGACGTTGCAGCACGGTCAGCCCGGAATGGTCAGGCAGGCGCATGTCGAGCAGGATCGCGTCGGGGATGAATTCCTCGGCCAGGCTGTAGCCTTCGTCCGCACCGTGCGCCACCAGGCAGTTGTAGCCCAGCTCGTGGGCCAGGTCGAACAGGATACGCGCGAAATTCGGTTCGTCTTCCACCACCAGAATGCATCGGGTGGTGAACGGCGCTTTGTCACGGTCATCGGCAAACCGCGGGATCTGTTTGACGTCAGCCACTGGCAGTGGTGAGACCGCCACGGGCTTGGGCGCAGGGGCCGCCACGGCCTGGCGTGGTTGCTCGACAGGCGCAGCGCCCTCCTCGCGTTCGACGTACTGCTCTGGCAACACCAGGGTGAACACACTGCCCTTGCCCGGCTCACTGCTCACGCTGATATAGCCGCCGAGCAGCGTTGCCAGGTCACGGGAGATCGACAAGCCCAGCCCGGTGCCGCCGTAACGGCGGTTGGTGGTGCCATCTGCCTGGCGGAACGCTTCGAAAATGCTTTCCTGCTGGTCCGGGGCGATGCCGATGCCGGAGTCGCGCACCGTAAAGGCAATGCCCTCGCCCGGCGCGCGGGACACCGACAGGCTGACTTCGCCCTGCTCGGTGAACTTGACCGCGTTGGACAGCAGGTTCTTGAGGATCTGCTCCAAACGCTGGCGGTCGGTGAACATCAGCGTCGGCGCATCGGCCTGAACCTCCACCTGGAAACCCAGCTTGCGGTCGGCGGCCAGCGGCTCGAACATGCCGCGCAAGCCGTCCACCAGGCGTACAACGCTGGAGTTTTCCGGGCGCACTTCGAGTTTGCCGGCTTCCACCTTGGAAATATCCAGGATGTCGTTGATCAGGTTGAGCAAGTCATTGCCCGCCGAATAGATCGACTCGGCAAATTTGACCTGCTCGGCGCTGAGGTTGTCCTGCGGGTTTTCCGCCAACAGTTTGGCCAGAATCAACGAACTGTTCAGCGGCGTGCGCAGCTCGTGGGACATGTTGGCGAGGAACTCGGATTTGTACTTGCTGGAGCGCTGCAGTTCGTCGGCGCGGTCTTCGAGTTCAAGCTGGGCCTGGTTCAGCTCGACGTTCTTGCGGTCCATGGCGTCGCGCTGCTCGGCCAGGGTTTGCGTCTGCTCGGCCAACTGCTCGTTGGTCTGCTCAAGTTCGGCCTGCTGGGTTTCCAGGTGGGCCTGGGATTCCTTGAGAATGCGCGACTGTTCTTCGAGTTCTTCGTTGGCGGTCTTGAGCTCTTCCTGCTGCACCTGCAGCTCTTCGTTGAGCTGCTGGGTCTCGGCCAGCACTTCCTGCAGGCGCTGGCGATAGCGCGCAGCTTCGATGGAGGTGCCGATATTGCCGGCAATCAGCTCCAGCAGTTCGACGTCACGCTCTTCCAGTGGGCGCAGGAAACCCAGTTCGATCACGCCGTTGACGCGGTCATCGTCGCTGGTCGGCATCACCAGCACGCTGCGGGTGGCCCCTTCGCCCAGGCCGGAACTGACCTTGAAGTAGTCCACCGGCACATCGTCCAGGCGAATCAGGCGATCGAGCTGGGCGGCCTGCCCAACGATGCCTTCGTCGCTGTAGATCGACTGCTCCTGCTGTTCCTGTTCGCGGGAGAAACCATACGTGGCCACACGCTTGAGGCCACCGTGTTCTTCACGCACATACAGCGCGGCGACCGCCGAGCCCATGTACTGGGCAAAAAACTGCAGGATATTACGGCCCAGCATGTTCAGGCTGAGTTGCCCCAGCACTTGTTCGGCCAATTCGGTCTGGCCGTTGCGCAGCCAGGCTTGTTGTTCCAGGCGTCGCGCAATCGTCTGTTGTGACGCGAGGTTTGCGCTGTAACTGTCTGATAGAGCGATTAAATTCTTGCGGCCCACATAGGCAAGGAAGCCGCTCAGACCGAGCACAAAGACCAGGTACAACGTGACGCTGACAATCGTAGTACGGGTGACGTCCTGGTTGCGGGTCACACGGAACTGCTGCTCCATGTCCACCGCGTTCGCGTATTCCTGGCGAATCGCGTCGGTCAGGCTCTTGCCACGGCCGGCCTTGACCGCGGCGCGGTAGTCACCGCTCTGGCGCTGCAGGTCAACCATCGATTGGGCGTATTTGTTCCATTCGACCTGCATGGCCTCAAGACGCTTGAGGCGATCCACCTGTTGCGGGTTATCCGCCACCAGCTCCTGCAAATTGCGCAAATCGCCAATGATTCGTGGCTTTGCGACTTCATACGGGTCCAGGAAATGCTCGTCGCCGGTGATCAGGAAGCCGCGCAGCCCGGTTTCCAGGTCCACTGTCAGCTTCGAAGACTCATTGAGGTTATTGATGACCCGGTCGGTGTGCTCTACCCACTGGATCACCGACAACAAGTAGCTGATCAGCACGACGAAAAACACCGCGCTGACCACGCCCACGCTCAAAGGTAGGGCCACGTTGCGGCTCAGGAGTTTACGAAAGCTCTTTTCATCGACAGACGACGCGGGAGTCATGGGCATGCCTTGGCCAGGAACGGAAAAACTGGGAGTTTGCCCGAATATCGACGGCCAAGGCTATGTTTCTGCATTGATTTGAGCTGACTTCCTACGCTCTGGACGTGAATTTCCAACGGATTCTGTCCGAATTCATCATTTCATTTACACAAATAAATACAGGTGCGTGGCGCCGTTCTGGAACGAAATTTCCTCGTTTCAGCACTCAGGTGTGCGCCTCAGGAACACGGAAGATCTTTTGGGAAGGCGTCTTTTTAACCCAGCAAGGTAAACCAGATGACCAACACGAATGCAGTACAGCAAACCTTCAGGCCACAGTTGGCGCCGATGGCCAAAGCGCCTATACCGGCTGCGCTGAACGCCGCGCACGGCGCCGCGAACGATGACGTCACGCTGCTCGCCGAATATATCGCTGGCCTGCAAAACAAGTTGAAAGGCGTCGATGAAAAGATCGAGGTGCCAAAAAACACGCTGTTGGGGCAGTGGTTGACCCTCTATCACACCCAGCTTGAGCGTCCGGTTGTACAGGAGTGGATGCGCCAGCAGCACATCGATCCCGCCACCGTCAGCATCGTTGCCAGCACAGGCGTGTTGCATGCCACGGTCGATGGCGTAGCCAGAAGATTTACCCTGAGCGACACCCCGGGCTGGAAAGCTATCGCCGAGCCAATATTGGCAGCGGCGCGCGTTATAACGCCCACGCCGGAAACCCCGTTACACCTGTCGTTCGAGAATGGCGTCCTGAAGGTGCCTCTGGCGGTTGTCGGCGATTTTTATGGCCAACCGCGCATCGACGATGACGAGGTTCAGACAGAACGTGAAATCAAGATATTGATCGCCACCAAGCGCTTGCGCCCTATCTCTGCAGGCGACCCGTTGCGACCTGCCGCGACCCGCTCTGCGCAGGCCCTTGCAGATCAACGTTTAAGTGCTGAAACGTTTTATGCCGCCAACCCCCAGGACAGCAGCGCCACAGCCACCAAGGTACAGACCAAAACGGTAAAACACCTCATAGCAGACAAGGCCGACCTTTACGATTTGGCCGTCAAGCTCCGGTACGCGGCTACCCAGGGTGATGGCCAGCCTGCTACCCCCGCCCAGATCGAATACAGTTTGAACAACGAACGGTTAGTCCCTTTCGTAGGGTCGTCATATGCCATGGCGCAAGGCCCGGCGCCAACATTGGCAGTAGCGCTGAACGACCTCGGCATTGCTCTTCCGCGGACCATGGAAGAGCTCAATGCGTTGGCGAACACATTGGAGCAGCGGTCGCTATTGAGCCCGCTGGGCAATCTGGGTGGCGCACTGTCCTGGCCAATCCCGATGTCGCAAGCCGATCAACAAAAAATGTTGGATTTCCTCTACAGCGCCGAGCCCGGTGCGCCAGGCGGGGCATTGTCACCTGACAGCCAGGCGATGCTCGGTTACTTGATCAGAGGCAGTGCATTGACGGCGAGCGATCTGCAGGACCCAGAAAAGGCCCTGCAAAAACTGCTCGACACGCCCAGGGCCCAGGCGCTGGGTGAAACTCTGCAAACGCAGATGAAAGGCGCCTCCTCGGACACCAGTATCTACGACTATCTATTGACCGCGCTCAACCTTGGAATGGATCCCAAGTCGTCTGTTTCGCGCGAACGCAACGTAGTGGGCGAATTTGACCTGTCGGACTCACAGCATTGGGGTCATACACCCTCCTCGGTCATTGAAAGCCTTGGCGAGCATCTTGTCGCCACCCAAAAAGCAACGGTAGATACCGCTAAGCTCGCCACTCACCTGTTGCTAGGCCATACGGCACCGCAGTTTCTGATTAAAGATATTCCCGAGAACCTGACCGTCGGCAGCCAGGCGTGGGCTTTCCTGTCGATTGCAGCGGCAACTATAGAAGCCGAGCGACCTGGCGCTGTGAGGCGCATGACGTTCGCGGAGGTCATGCTGGAGTACAACGCCTCCAAAGGCCGCTCGCCCGCCACTGAATACGCCCAAAGTACCGCGCTGGTCGATTGGGCTGTCGCCAACGGCGTAATCGCAAAAAGTGCTGACGACAACTACACCCCGGCCCAACTTGACAGCATAAAAGCCAGCTTCAACCAACAACTGGAAGAACGACTCTCCGGTTCCAAAATGCTCTACGAAGCAATCCCTACACGAAAAGAAATTGCGCTGGCCAAATTAAAGGAACGCTTCGGGGATCTTGGTCCGGTATTCGAAAAGAAAGTACTGGGTACTGATAGTTATCGAGGCACCGCAGGCCAAACTGGGTTGGTCGGCCTACATTCGATGTTGGATATCGCCATGATGGACATGCCGAATCCGCGTCCTTGGTGGTCAGACGACCCCAGCATCCCATTGGAGCAGCTCAATGCAGCCCCGATAGTGGGTGTACAGAAAGCCTTCGATCAGCAGTTCACCCAAGCGATCTGGGATAAAAAGACCGGCATTAACGCAACGGTCAGGCATATGATCGCGCAGCTTCCACTCGAAGGCAGACAAAACCTGGAGTTTGGAAAAGTCACTGTCTTTGAAGAGAGTTCACATCGGCTGGGCATGGGCTTTTTACCCAATAACACAGAGCACCAAAAACAACCGGGGCTGTTATTCCGAACCGAACTGAATGGCCAGTCTCAAGCCTACGAAATCAATTTAAATGACAGCACGATCAAACAGATCAATCTGAGCCGGGCAAAAACCAAGGTGTCGAGAGCAGCCAACCTGGTGTCTGAGACTAAGGAAATCACGTTCAACCATCACGTGCATGACTTGGGTACCGAACGTGGCGTGCTGGCGGCACCTATGGATAGCTTTAACAGCATTCGATCCAACTTGATTGCCAGCGCATTTGTCGAGCACCTCGAACTTGATGACCCCAGCATCAAAGAAGAAGCCCGCGGGCAAACCACCCTGGATGAGTTACAAGGCGGTCCCAAGCCACTTGACGAATTTTTATTAAATCTGATCCCGTTCAGATCAGCCATTGTCAATTTCAATAGCGGCAACTACGGTGAGGCAGCTCAAGACCTCACAATGGATATATTCGGCTTTCTCACTGCCGGCGCTGCAGTCGCAGGCAAGCTGATCAAGATCGGTCGCTCAGCGCTGTCCATTGGTTCCAAGGTACTGAAGGGCACCCGAGTCATCGGCGCCGAAGCCATTTCCCTACTTAACCCTTTCAGTGGTTTGAGTGATGTGGCGGCGCAGGGAGGCAAACTGCTGCTGAAAGGCGGACGTTACGCACTGGACAAAAGTCTTGAAGCCGTTAATAAACTCAAAGGGGCTACCGGCAACTATGACTTGCTTAAAGCCGCGAGTAAAAGTCAGGGTATAACAGCAACGGGCACCTACAAGTTTTTAGAGCAAAGGGTGGACGTGGGTGCGACCCTGCAAAACAATAAATGGTATGCACTTGACCCCATCAGCCAGAAGCCCTTTGGGCAACCGCTGCTTGACTTCAAACCCGTCACTGTTGCTGGGAATGGTGAGATAAACCACAACTTTCTTAACTGGTTGTCCACGTGGGTGGCGCCAACCCCCCGGACCCCTAATCTTCGCGAAGCGTTTAAGAGGACCATAGAGGACGTCAAGCTTAACGATATCGCTGGTTACAACCGTGGCTACGCAAACCCAAAGGGCCAAACCATAGACGGCTACGACCCCTCCATGAACGTGCTTGACCTTAAAGAGTTGGCCATCCTCCCCCGCCGAACCCCCGAAGAGACAGGCGCACTGGCCAAACTGATAGAAGATCTGCAGACCAAAAACAGTCTTGAGTACGCCAGGATATTTAGCGAAGAAATAACAAAGGCAGGCGGTAAAGCCACCGGTATGCCGCAAAACTTCTACCTGGCTTCAAACGACCTTACGTCATCAGGAGAATGTGCTGCGTTGGCCAACACCATGGCGTTGGCTATTCAGTATGGTAAAGAGCGCGTACTGATCGATAATTTCTTCAAAGCCAGCTTAAATTCCATCGACCCCACCATTGCTGGTTTCCGCCGACAACTGAACAGCATGCACCAAGTGCTTAGCGTGAACTTTCACGGCACCAAACCGGTTTCCCGGCTAGCGTACACCGACATTATTACTGACCTCAGTAATAGACCGACATCGACCACCTTCAAGATCAGCACCCAAAATCACGGGCTTCTGGCGGGCGTCATTGTCAATAACAACCAGAAGGAATGGTTTTTCTTTGATCCCAACTTCGGCCTGGCGAAGTTCCCGGACGAAGCTTCAATGCGCCGGGGTCTGGACGCTACCTTGAATAGCGGCTGGAGCGCCGGCACACTTCAACCGGTCGCCATTAACCGCGGCATTCCGGAGTACGACGTCAGCACCTTCAATGACTTCGACTTTCTGGCGACGGTTCCTTACAACAACCCGTTCGCACTGTTCAATACAGCGCTCTGACCCACCTGTGACGCCCTTGCGTGAATGGCACTGTTGAACGGTGCCATTCACGCATCACGTCATCCCCCGTGCCACGGACTTGCACGCGACATTTGCGCCCATTCCCTTCACAATGCCTGCACCTACGGAACTTGCCGAGATTGACGCGACTCATTAGAGAATGGTCTTTCAACCGCCAAAGACCTGCCCATTTCATTTTTTCGGGAATTTTGATTATGTCCGCCACCCCCTCCACCCTCCTTGTAGTCGAAGACGACGCCATCGTGCGCATGCTGATCGTCGATGTACTCGAAGAATTGGAGTTCACAGTGATCGAAGCGGCGGACGCTGAAGAAGCTTTGAAGGTGGTCGAAAACACCGCTCAGGTGATCGACCTGATGATGACCGATGTTGGCCTGCCCGATATGGACGGTAAACAACTGGCCGCCAAGGTGCGTGAGCTACGCCCTGACCTGCCAATCCTGTTCGCCAGCGGCTATGCCGAAAGCATTGATGTGCCGTCCGGCATGCAGGTGATTGGCAAACCCTTCTCGATCGATCAATTGCGCGACAAAGTCAAATCAATGCTGCCCCACGCCTAGTCCCTTATCTGCCTCAGGCCGCCCGATACGGGCGGCCCTTGAGGCCTCAGCGTCTTTCGTCTTCCCTTGGCACTCCAGCGCTCATTTGACTTAGCCACTCGCGCGTCAGGGATTTGCTGCTAGCTTCAATCGATATCATCCGTGAAGGCCCGAGCGCGTCATCGTCAACGCCTGTGTCGAACCGCAACAGACAGGGGCGTGCCAAGGCGGTGATTGGCCTCAGTTGACCTGGTTTGCAGGGATTAACGTGACGTTCGGGAAATAAAACTGGAAACTCGTCGCCTTCAACTCCCGTCAGTCAAAAGAACTCTGGAAGGACGCAACAACATGATTGGAAAACCGACGCGCCTGCTGTTGGCGAGCCTCTCGATATTCATGAGCACCGGCGCCTGGGCTGACTTCACGGCAACCCCCGCCGAAGCGCGGGCGATTGCCAAGGAAGCCTACCTGTATGGCTACCCGGTTGTGGCAATGTACAAGACGCTCTACACCCAGGCCGTCGATAAAGGCGGGGCCAATTTCAAGGCGCCGTTCAACCATATCGGCAATACCGCGCAGGTGTTCACCCCCAAGGACACGGCGTTCGCCACACCGAACTCGGACACGCCCTACTCCTTCGTCTGGATGGACCTGCGCAAAGAGCCGTTAGTGTTGACCCTGCCCAAGATCGAAGACAACCGTTACTACTCGGTGCAGTTGATCGACCTCTATACGCAGAACATCGCCTACCTGGGCACCCGCAGCACCGGCAACAACGGCGGCCACTACATGATCGCCGGCCCGGACTGGAAAGGTCAGCAGCCGGTTGACGTGGACCGCGTGGTGTACAGCGAAAGCAATATCGCCTACGCCCTGTACCGCACGCAGCTGTTTGATGAAAAGGACCTGAACAAGGTCAAGCAGATCCAGAGCGGCTACAAAGTGCAGCCCCTGAGCAGCTACGTGAAACAGCCTGCGCCGGCTGCGGTGCCGAAGATTGAATGGCCCAAGCCGATGGCCACGATGACCGAAGGCCCGCAGCTGTTTCGTTACCTGAATTTCATGTTGGCCTTCGCCGCCCCTCAGGACAGCGAAAAAGACCTGCTGGCGCGCTTCGCCAAGATCGGCATCGCCCCGGGTGCGCCGTTCAAGGTCAAGGACTTGACCGCAGAACAACGCAAAGCCCTGGAAGACGGGATTGCCGACGGCCGAGCAGAATTCGCTGCGTTCAAGAAAGACAAAATCGACACCCACCAAGTGACCAGCGGCGACCTGTTCGGCAGCCGCGACCGCTTGAAAAACAACTACCTGTACCGCTACGCCGGTGCGGACCTGGGAATTTTCGGCAACTCCCCCGATGAGGCCATTTACCTGAGCTACTTCGTCGACAGCGAAGGCAAACCGGCCAATGGCGCACGTCACAGCTACACCGTGCACTTTGACAAGGACCAACTGCCGCCCGCCGAAGCGTTCTGGTCGCTGACCATGTACGACGCCAAGACCAAGCTGCTGGCGCCCAACCTCAAGAAGCGCTACCTGATCAATTCGCGGATGTTGCCCAACCTCAAACTGGACGCCGACGGCGGCCTGACCCTGGCGTTGCAGCACCACGAGCCACCGAAAGCCGAACAGAACAACTGGCTACCGGCACCGCCCGGCCCGTTTTACGCAGTGCTGCGCATCTACCTGCCCAAGCCTGAAGCGAGTAACGGCCAATGGAAATTGCCACCGCTGACGCCGCTCAAATAATCCTCGGCTAACAGCAACGTGCCCGTTCGCCTCCGGTTTGCGACCGGGCACGCACCTTCCGGGTCTTCCAAGCGCTTGCGCCAAGCACTCCAGCAAGACCGCGCCCTCCCTCACTCCCACTGGTTCAGCGGACACGAAACCGGGTAAGGTGCGCGCGTTATTTATGGAGTTGTACCGCACATGACTTGCTGGGATGTCCTTGGCCTATCCTCGAATGCCGATAGCCGCACGATCAAACGCCAATACGCCACCCTGCTGAAGAAAACCCGACCGGATGATGATCCGCAAGGCTTTCAACGCCTGCGTGAAGCGTACGAACACGCGTTGAGTTGGCAACAATGGGCGCAGGAAGACGACAGCGCCGAGCTGGCAGTGGTAACCGTGCCGACGGCCCTGGCCGATGACACCTTGCAAGCGCACTACAGGCTGGCAAACCGCCTTCGACACCTTGCCGCTGTTGCACGCGATTGTGCTGGGCTGCCTCGTCGGAGCGCTGTTCCAGTCGCCCTGGCAAGCGGGCGCATTAGTGGACGCTGCGGGCGACGCATTGGCCTGGTCGATGGCCTACATGGCCGTTGGCGCACTGGCCTGGCAGGTGTGGCGCCCGTTGGCGCATTGGCTGCGCGTGCTGGATGAACGTCTCGGTGCGAAACTGCCGCGCTGGTTGAGCCCCACCCGCCTGCCATTATTGCCGGTGCGCGACCTGATTCCGGGTGCGGCCATGAGCATTGCCATCAGCGCTCGGTTCGGCCCCGTCGCCGGCCTGACACTGGTGGCGGTCCTCGCTGCCGTCGGCGCGTACAAGCGCCAGGCACGCGTGCGTTGACCGAGACACACGGCTGGCCTACCAGCGTCAGCTCAACTGAGCAACGGGCTGTGCTGCAAGCGCGTTTGGGCAGGATTGCGCCGGGGCACCCGACGCTGAACGAGCCCACTCAAGCGCGATCGCGCGGGATCAGGCTCTGCAACTGCGACGCCAGGAAATTAGCGTCGAAGGCAAACGTGTCCGGGTCCTTCAGGCCGTTGGTTTTTTTCCACAGCCAGTCGTTTTTATCAGCCGGCAGCACCAGCGATACGCTGCCGTGCCGGGCGGCGGTCAAGCCCATCACCGACACGGCAATCGAGCCGCCCGCCCCCATCACGTCCGGCACGAACTCCACGGTCTTGCCGGTGATGTGCACCGTCAGTTTCTCGGTTTTGAAGGTCGACGTTTCAACCGGCAGACTCGGGCCACTGGCGACATAGGCCTCGCGATGGACTTCCAGCAGGCCAGTGGTCTTGACGGGCTCCAACCATTGCTCGATCTGCCCGAACAGCTCACCGAGCTTCTGCGCCCAGCGCGCGGACTGTACGTCGAATTGCTGTTTTTTGTGCGCTTCGCTGTCGGCGTAATGACGAAGCATCTCGCCCAATTGCTGTACATCGTCCATTGCGGATTTCCTTGGGTGGGCCAGGTTGCGAACGGTGATCATGGCAGATGCGGCGGTTCAGCGTGCGGCTTAAAACTGCACCGGTCATTTGGCAGGCAACTGCGTATGACTAATGCGCAGCCGATGGGTAAGGTGAGTCGACATCCCCTGTCAGGAGCATCGCATGCGCACCATCGGCCTTATCGGCGGCATGAGCTGGGAGTCCAGCGCCGAGTATTACCGCATTATCAATCAGCGCGTGCGTGACCAGCTGGGCCCGCTGCGCTCGGCGCAACTGTTGATGTACAGCGTGGATTTCGGCCCGGTCGAACAGGCCCAGCATGCCGGCCGTTGGGATGACGCCGCGCTGATCCTCGAGGATGCGGCGCGCCGCTTGCAGGCCGGCGGTGCGGACTGCGTGGTGCTGTGTACCAACACCATGCATCGGGTGGCGCCGCGTATCGAGGCGGCCGTGTCGATTCCGTTCCTGCATATCGCCGATGCGGCCGGTGCCGCTGCGGTAGAGGCCGGTACGCTGACGGTCGGTTTGCTGGGCACGGCATTCACCATGGAGCAGGATTTTCTCACCGCACGCCTGACCGCCCAGGGCTTGACCGTGTTGGTGCCCGACGCAGACGAGCGCCAGGCCGTGCACCGAATCATCTATGAGGAGTTGTGTGTCGGCGTGATCAGCGCCGCGTCACGCCAGGTCTATCAGCGGGTGATCGAGTCGCTGGCCGCACGTGGCGCCCAGGCGATCATTCTGGGCTGCACGGAAATCGGTCTGCTGATCAAACCGCAGCACAGCAACCTGCCATTGCTGGACACCACCGAGCTGCATGCGCAGGCTGCGGTGGCGTTTGCGCTGGAGGGTTAAGCCGACTGACGCAGGCGCGCCATGCTCAGGGTGTCGACGAAGACGCCGTCACGCAGGGCGTAATCGCGCATCCGGCCTTCGACCTCGAAGCCGAACTTGCGATAGAGGTTATGCGCCGCTTCGTTGTCGGCGTACACCGTCAGTTCGACGCGGCGCAAGTTCATCCAGTTGTCGGCCACGTCCAGCGCGGCCGCCAACAGCCTGGAGCCGACGCCCTTGCCTTGCCAGGCGCTGGCGACGCCCATACCGAACGAACCGACATGGCTGCGGCGCACGCGCAGGGTTTGCTCCAGGCCAAGCTGGCCGATCACTTCCCCTGCATGCATCGCCACCAGCTGCAGCCGCCGCTCGTCATCCAGCGCCAGTTTGTTACGCCAAGCCTGCACCGATTGGAAAGGCATTTGCAGCACCTGACGGCACACAGCCGGTTCGTTGTAGAGCGCAGCGACGCCTTCAAGGTGGGCCTCGGTGAAGCGCTGGATCACGACAGGGGATTCAGGTGTGTGCATTGCGTTTCTTCCTTGGAAAAACAAGTGGCCGCCCAGTGTAGAGGCCAAGCCCGCAGGCTGGCTAGGGTGCTGGCACTGTCGTCCACAGCGACGGCCAATCGCCGTAACCCACCCCATTGCAGCGCGGCATCTGATGCAACTCGCGCAGCTGGAAAGCCTTGCCGTCGAACACCCAGACGCCGCCCTCCCCGCAATCACCCACGCCACGCAGTTTGTAGAAATAGCTCAGGGTGCCGGTGGTTGGGTCGTAGCCCACCGACCCTTGCAGGGCAGCGCCGTCCAAGGGCAACGGTTGAATGCTCAAGGTGGTTTCGGAGTACGGCGCCTTGCGCTCGCGGCTGCTGACTTCGTACTCGCAGGTGTAGGCCGCGCAGTCATAGCGCACCACTGTCAGGGCTTGAGCCTCGCTCAGGGCGCCGACTTCGGCCTCGGGTTTCATCGCGGTGTCGGTGCTGTTGATCGCCTTCACCGCTGCGGCGGCCAGTGCGGCCTGTTCCTGGTGGTTGAGCGCTGGCGCCGACGTGAAGGGGCGCAGCACCGGTGGCGGCAAGCGTGCCGGCACTTCACTGGCCGCGCCCTTGCCAGGCCGCGCGAGTGCGGTGACGTTATCCACCCGCCCTTGCACCGCGTCCATCAAAAGCAGCGAGGCACTTAGCCCGCTCAGGGACACATGCGCGGTGTCATCGCCAGGTAACTGCAAACGCTGGCCGTTGCGCAAGCGCTGCAGCCAGAGCCGCGCCGGCGCGTCCTCGATCACGCCGTAGGACTGCATTTGGGGATCAACACGCTGATCGTCCAACTGCACCTGCAGGCTGCGCGTCAGTGCCTGGCCCAGGGGCTTTCCATCCAATTGCAGGGTCGAAAGGTCCAGCGCCTCACCGCGATGATCAACGCGCAAACGCAGGTAGCCTTCGGGGCCGGCCTGATGCCAGATATGCAAGGTCAGGGAACTGGCGTCTTGCTCATCAACGCCACTGGGCGCGCTGAGGGCGTGACAATTGCGCAGGTTGTCGCAGCCGATGACCCAATTCTTGATTTCCCGCAGCAGCGGGACGGTTTCAGTCGTGGGTTGAGCGAGGGCCGGGGCGCTGATGCCAGTCAGCAACAGGGCCAGGAATGCGGTGCGCAGCATGGGGACTCTCCGTGTCAAAAAACGGCGCGGATTGTCCCATGTTCACGGCGTTGCGTCAGCGCCCGGTCGCGGTGCGCCACAGTCGCGCAATATCTGCCGCACGCTCGCGCAGCAGGCGCGGCGCATCGCTGCACGCCTGTTCAAGGCTCATCGGCCCGGACGGCAAGGCGAATGCGGCGTTCACGCCGTGGCTGTACATGTGCTCGTAGCCCTCGCCCAGGGTGCCGGCAATCACGATGACGGGCACGTTGTGCTGCTGGGCGATGCGCGCCACGCCGAAAGGGGTTTTGCCGCGCAGGGTCTGGGCGTCGAAACGGCCTTCGCCGGTGACCACCAGGTCAGCCCCCTGCACCGCCGCATCCAAACCAACCAGTTCGGCCACCACCTCCACACCCGCGCGAAATTGCGCGCCAAGGAATGCTTTGGCGGCAAAACCCAAGCCACCGGCGGCGCCGCTGCCGGGTTCATCGCGCACGTCTTTGGGCAGGACCTTGGTGCAGTGATCGGCAAAGTGACCAAGGGCTGCGTCCAGTTGTTGGACCTGCTGCGCGCTGGCACCTTTTTGCGGGCCGAAAATGGCAGACGCGCCGTGCGGGCCACACAGCGGGTTGTTCACATCGGCAGCAATGTCAAAACGCACCTGAGCCAAACGTGGGTCCAGTTGCTCAAGGCTGATCCGCGCAAGCCGCGCCAGCGCCAGGCCTCCCGGGGCAAGTGCCTGATCTTGCGCATCGAACAGTTGCACACCCAGCGCCTGCATCGCCCCGGCACCGGCATCGTTGGTCGCACTGCCGCCAATCGCCAGAATGATGCGCTGGGCACCGGCGTCCAGGGCTGCACGGATCAGTTCGCCCGTGCCGTAAGTGCTGCTCGAACAGGCATCGCGCTTGCCCGGCGCCAGCAGTTGCAAACCACTGGCTTCGGCCATTTCGATAATCGCGGTATGGCTGTCGGCCAACCAGCCCCAGCGAGCCTCAACCCACGCGCCCAAGGGGCCTCGAACCGTCTGGCTGCGCAACTCGCCATTGCAGGCGGCAAGCACCGAATCCACCGTGCCTTCACCACCGTCCGCCATCGGGCACTGCACCAGATGTGCCTGCGGCCAGACCTCGGCCAAGCCTTCGGCGATGGCCTGGGCGACGCCTTCGGCGCTCAAGCTGTCCTTGAACGAGTCGGGGGCGATGATGATTTTCATGGGCGTTCTCCGGTTTTTATGACGCCCATGCTGCCAGTTGGCTGCGGCAATGACGCCGGTCCGATGCACAAGTGTGGCGCAGGTTTGTTGTTCATTCCGACAAAGCCTGGGGCAAAAGCTGTACGCCAAGGTACAGGGCCAGCATGCCGTCGAGGGTCAACGGGTCGACGCCGCTGAGCTCGGCAATGCGTTCCATGCGGTAGCGCAAGCTGTTGCGGTGGATGCCCAGCGCGTCGGCGCAGGCCTGGCTCTGGCCGTCGTGGTCGCACCAACTGCGCAGCGTGGCAAGCAGTTGGCCATTGGTGTCCTTGGCCAGGACTTTGCGCAACGGGTTCAGCAGTTCATCCAGCGCATCGTCGTTGCGGTGGCGCCAGAGCATCACCGGCAGGCGATAGCGGTTGAGCGTCAACAAACGCGAGTGGGGCAAGATGTCACGACCGTAGGCCAGCAGATCGCCGACCCGGCGATAACACCGGCGCAAGCCCGCCAGGCCATCGGCTTGCCCACCGACGGCAACCCGCAGGATGTTCCAGCCCAGGCCCTGAAGTTTTTCCAGCAGCCGTGGGTTGTCCACCTGCACGGCCGCCGGCCGGCACCACAACAGAGAGAATTGCGCAGAGCTGACACACCAACTGTCCGGGTAACGGCTGGTCAGCCAGGCGCTCAGCGCTTCGGCCGACTGACCCACGCCCAGTTCAAACAGGTACGGCGTGCGCGGCATGTGCGGCTTGAGCCCCAGTTGCTGGGCCTCGTCCACCAGGCGCGGCGATTCACCGCGTTCGGCCAGCAATAACGCGAGCAGGTCATCGCACCGCTGGCGTCGCCATTGCTGCTCGGCTTGCTGATGACGGTGGCTGACCAACATCTCGGCGGTCATGCGCACCAGTTCGGCGTAGGTGCGCAACAGCTCGGGTTCACCGGTAATGCCCAGCACGCCGATCAGGCGTTGGTCGTGCATCAAGGGAAGGTTGATGCCCGGCTGCACGCCCTTGAGGTGCTTGGCAGTCTGGCCGTCGATCTCGACTACCCGGCCGTTGGCCAGCACCAGCTGCGCGCCCTCATGGCGGGTATTGATGCGCTCCGGCTCGCCGCTGCCCAGAATCAGGCCCTGGCTGTCCATGACGTTGACGTTGTAGGGCAGGATCGCCATGGTGCGATTGACGATATCCTGCGCCAGGTCATGATCCAGCTCGAACATGGGGCTAAATTCCTGAAAAAAGCGAGTTGGTCATAGGCACAGCGCAAAGCGTGCTTGACTGTGCGCAAGCACAAAGACAGCACCCCGCAAGGTGGCCGAGACTCATTGAGCGATCAACGTTACCTTCGCATCGCGAAAAATCATAATAAAGAGAGACTGACATGTCACAGAGCGCCGCTGCCACACTGGCCACCGATGACGATAAAAACGCCATCTACAAGCGCATTACCCTGCGCCTGATCCCCTTCATTTTCATCTGCTACCTGTTTAATTACCTTGACCGGGTAAACGTTGGCTTTGCCAAGTTGCAGATGCTCGATGCGTTGAAATTCAGTGAAACGGTGTACGGCCTGGGGGCCGGGATTTTCTTTATCGGTTACGTACTGTGCGGCGTGCCGAGCAACCTGGCGCTGACCAAGTTCGGCCCGCGGCGCTGGATTGCGCTGATGATGATCGTGTGGGGCACGCTCTCCACATGCTTGCTGTTCGTGACCACGCCGACACACTTCTATGGCCTGCGCCTGTTGACCGGTGCCGCTGAAGCCGGGTTCTTCCCAGGCGTGGTGCTGTACCTCTCGCAGTGGTTCCCGACCTTCCGCCGTGGGCGGATCATGGCGTTGTTCATGTCGGCGATCCCGGTGTCCGGCCTGCTCGGCAGCCCGTTTTCCGGCTGGATCCTCAACCACTTTGCCGCCGGCCAGGGTGGCCTGGCCGGCTGGCAGTGGATGTTTGTGTTGCAAGGCATCCCGACGGTGATCCTGGGCGCGCTCGCCTATTTCCTGCTCAGCGACAGCTTTGCCAATGCCAAGTGGCTTACGCCGCATGAGCGTGCAGTGCTGGAGGCCGACCAGGCAACGGATCTGGCGAACAAGCCGAAAACCACCACAGATTCGCTCGGCGAGGTGTTCAAGAACCCTGCCATTTGGGCGTTCGGCCTGATCTACTTCTGCATCCAGAGCGGCGTGTACGCGATCAACTTCTGGCTGCCGTCGATCATCAAGAGCCTGGGCTTCAGCGATAACCTGGTGATTGGCTGGCTCAGCGCGATTCCGTACCTGCTGGCCGCGGTGTTCATGTTGCTGGTGGGCCGCTCCGCCGACTTGCGCAAGGAGCGTCGCTGGCATTTGGTGGTGCCGATGTTGATGGGGGCTATCGGTTTGGTGATCGCCGTGAATTTCGCCACCACCCCGGCGATTGCGATTCTTGGCCTGACCATTGCCACCATGGGCGCCCTCACCGGCCTGCCGATGTTCTGGCCGGTACCGACCGCCATGCTCAGTGCCGGCGCTGCGGCCGGTGGCTTGGCGCTGATCAACTCCATGGGCCAGATGGCCGGCTTCCTCAGCCCGTATATCGTAGGGTTTGTGAAGGATGCCACCGGGTCCACGGATGTGGCGTTGTACTTGCTGGCGGCGGTGATCGTAGCCGGCAGTGTGCTGGCGCTGCGCATGACGCGCGCATTGAAGGTATAACGCGGGCCCAGCAGCAATCAGTTCAATGTGGGAGCGGGCTTGCTCGCGAATGCGGTGGTTCAGTCGATACATTCGGTGACTGACGCACTGCTTTCGCGAGCAAGCCCGCTCCCACTTTTGTTTGCCGGGTTTACAACAGGCCACCGCCGTCGATGTCGATCACGGTGCCAGTGACAAAGCCATTCTCCATGGCCAGCACGTACCCCGCCGCCACTTCGTCAGCCTGCCCCACGCGCCCAACCGGCAACGCTCCACCGGTCTTGGCAAACATCGCCTGGCGCTGTTCTTCTGCCAAGCCTGCATAAGCAGGCGTGTCGATCACGCCCGGGCTGATCACATTGACCCGCCGTGGCGCCAGTTCCTTCGCCAGTTGTTTACCCAGCGCCTCGGTCGCGGCATTGATGCCAGTCTTGATGAACTGGCCGGGCGCCAATTTACGGCCCAGTTGGCCAGAGGTCAGCGTGATGCTGCCGTGCTCGTCGAGAAATGGCAGCGCCTGTTGAATCGCGCGCAGCGAGCCCCAGAGCTTCACGTTGAAATTGTCCTGGGCTTCATCCAGGTCAGTGTCGAGCAAGGGTTTGGCGCGCACCGACGGCCCAGAGGTGTAGACCAGATGGTCAAAGCGCCCCACCGCCTCGAACAAGCGTTGCAAGGACGCAGTGTTGGTCACATCCACCGGCTCGCTGCGTACGCCGTTGTCGACACCGGACGTCAACCGGCGCCCGGCCAGCACCACCTGTGCGCCTCGCGCCGTGGCCGCTTTGGCCACGGCGGCGCCGATACCGCTGCTGCCGCCGATGACGATGACGGTTTTACCGCTGAGGGAAGATGCCATGGGTTAACTACCTGACTAAGAAAGTGAGCGTTGATCTTCTCAGCTTGGCAATCAGCGAAAAATCCCGGTAAAACGACAAGATCTTTAAAGGATTTTTACAAATGAGCTCAACCCTTGACCTTGAAGTGTTCGTGCGCACCGCCGACACCGGCAGCCTGTCAGCGGCTGCGCGCAGCCTCAACCTCACGCCGGCTGCGGCGAGCATTGCGCTCAAGCGCCTGGAAACCCGGCTGGGCATCCGCCTGCTGGCCCGCTCCACGCGCAGCATGCGCCTGACCGAAGAAGGCCGGCGCTACCTGGACAGCGTTCGGGTCGCCCTGGAAGCCTTGTCGGAAGGTGAGCAGGCGATCAAGCAACAAGGCCAGAGCCTCAGCGGCTTATTGCAATTGGCGGCGCCCTCGGATTTTGGCCGCAATGTGCTGCTGGGCTGGCTGGACGAATTCAAGCTCGAACACCCGAACATCCGCTTGCAGTTGTTGCTCAACGACAGCAACGCCGACTTATTCCGCGACACCGTCGACATTGCCCTGCGCTTTGGCGTGCCACGCGACTCCAGCCTGGTCGCGCTGCCGGTGGTGCCGGGCCACCACCGCATTCCCTGCGCCAGCCCCGACTACCTGGCGCGCCATGGCACACCGCGCACGCCGGCAGACCTGGCGCAGCACAGCACGCTGCGCTACATGCGCCGTGGGCAGGCCAACAACACCTGGTACTTTCGCCAGGGCGCACTGCTGCAGGAAGTCGAGGTGACGGGCGATTACCTCAGCGACGACGGCGAAATTGTGCGGCGCTGGGCGCTGGCCGGTCATGGCATTGCCTACAAGGCCAACCTGGACATCGCCAGTGATATCAAGGCCGGGCGCCTGGTGCCGTTGTTGCCCGACTGGCAAGGCGAACCCACGCCGTTCAACCTGATGTGCCCGCACCGCCTGCAAGTGTCGGAACGGGTGAAAGTGCTGCACCGTTTTCTGCAGACACGCTGTCAGGCCTTGCTCAGTGCATGAAGAAACGCGCGCCGGGCTTGTTCCAGAGCCCTCGAGTCTGGTATTGCAGGGTTCACGTTTCCCTGCCATGAGGAGCTTTGCATGATTTACCGCACATTGGGCCAGTCCGGGTTGAAGGTCAGCGCACTGACACTGGGCACCATGATGTTTGGCGAACAGACCAACACCGAAGACTCGCTGCGCATCATCGACAAGGCCTGGGACCAGGGCATCAATTTTATCGACACCGCCGACGTCTACACCGGCGGGCGTTCCGAAGAAATCGTCGGCGAGGCCATCGTTCGTCATCGCCAGGACTGGGTGGTGGCGTCCAAGGTCGGCATCGGCCCGGCCGACGGCGTGCCGAATCGCAGAGGGTTGAGCCGCAAGCGCATTTTCAACGCGCTGGAAGCCAGCTTGACGCGCCTGGACACCGACTACCTGGACATCTATTACCTGCACCGCGAAGACCATGACACGCCGCTGGAAGTCACGGTGTCGGCGATTGGCGATTTGATCCGCCAGGGCAAGATTCGCTATTGGGGCCTGTCCAACTACCGGGGCTGGCGCATCGCCGAAGTGATGCGCGTGGCCGAGCGTTTGGGCGTGGACCAGCCGATCATCAGCCAACCGCTGTACAACATCGTCAATCGCCAGGCCGAGGTCGAGCAGCTCACCGCCGCAGCCGCCTACGGCCTGGGCGTGGTGCCTTACAGCCCGCTGGCGCGCGGCGTGCTCAGCGGCAAGTACGCACCCGACGTCACGCCCCAAGCTGGCAGCCGTGCAGCGCGTCAGGACAAGCGCATTCTGGAAACCGAATGGCGCGTGGAGTCACTGCGCATCGCCCAACAGATTCAGCAATACACCCAAGGGCGCGGCGTCGGCATGGTCGAGTTTGCGATTGCCTGGGTGCTGAACAACGCGTCCGTGAGTTCGGCAATTGTCGGGCCGCGCACCGAAGCGCAGTGGGACGCGTACACCGGCGCGCTGGAGGTGAAGATCAGCGCTGAAGATGAGGCCTTTATTGATTCGCTGGTGACACCGGGGCATTCGTCCACACCGGGGTTTAATGATGTGGGCCATTTTGTCTCGGGCCGCGTGGCGCGCGCCTAGCGCCTGCAACGTGTAGGCGTGTGTGGCGAGCGGGCTTGCCCCGCGTTGGGCTGCGAAGCGGCCCCATCCGGGTCACCGTGTTGTGTCTGGCACAATGCGGTGTCTGGTTTTGGGTCTGCTTTGCAGCCCAACGCGGGGCAAGCCCGCTCGCCACGCTATGCCCGCTTGCCTTACGCGATTTGGCTAAACATGGTGTGGCGAGAAAATTTCCTGCAAAACGCCCCAAAACAGCGCAACCGTCTGCCGCCAAAAGCACCATAATCCCCTCCTGAAATATCCCCCCTCTTTTGTAGCTATTCGTTTTCGCGAGGACAGTGTGTCTAAAGGTGTTGTGTTGTCGGTATTGGCCTCGGTGTTGTTTGCCGTGATGTATTACTTCACCTCGCTGCTCACGCCATTGAGCGGCTTGGAAATTTTCGGCTGGCGCATGCTGCTGACCGTGCCGTGCATGACCGTGTTCATGATCGTCAGCGGCGAATGGCGGCGGGTATGGGAGCTGGTGCGGATGCTGGCGGCCAAGCCGCGGCTGATCGGCGGTGTGCTGCTGTCGTCGGCGTTGCTCGGCGTGCAACTGTGGCTATTTATGTGGGCACCGCTCAATGGGCGCAGCCTGGATGTGTCGGTCGGCTACTTTCTGCTGCCGCTGACCATGGTGTTGACCGGGCGCCTGGTGTACGGCGAATGCTTGTCGCGCCTGCAGCAGATCGCGGTATTTTTTGCCGCGCTCGGCGTGCTCAACGAGCTGTATCAGGCCGGTGGTTTTTCCTGGGCAACCCTGGTGGTGATCATTGGTTACCCGATCTATTTTGTGGTGCGCAAATACCTGACCACTGATCATCTGGGCGGCTTGTGGCTGGACATGGCGCTGATGCTGCCCGTGGCTTGGTGGTTTGTGCAGCACGGCGAACAAGGCTTTGCCGTGATGGACAGTCATCCGAAGCTGTATGCATTGATTCCGATGCTGGGTGTGATCAGTGCCTCGGCGCTGGTCAGCTATATCGTGGCCAGCCGGCAGCTGCCTTTCAGCCTGTTCGGGCTGCTCAGCTATGTGGAACCGGTGTTGCTGCTGGCGGTGGCGCTGATATTGGGCGAAGGCATCAAGGGCGGCCAGTGGCTGACCTATATCCCGATCTGGCTGGCGGTGATGGTGCTGGTGTACGAAGGCTTCAAGCACTTGGTGCGTCAGCGCAAAGCGTGATGCGCAGGCCATAAAAAGCCCGGCCGAGGGTTACCTCGGCCGGGCTTTTTCACGCTTAGTCGGCGGTCAATACACCACGACGCACCTGGTCACGCTCGATCGACTCGAACAGTGCCTTGAAGTTGCCCTCGCCAAACCCATCATCGCCCTTGCGCTGGATGAATTCGAAGAACACCGGGCCCATCAGGGTTTCCGAGAAGATTTGCAACAGCAGGCGCTTGTCGCCGGCAATCGACGAACCGTCGAGCAGAATGCCGCGCGCTTGCAGTTGGTCTACCGGCTCGCCGTGGTTGGGCAGGCGGCCTTCGAGCATTTCGTAGTAGGTGTCTGGCGGCGCGGTCATGAAGCGCATGCCGATGTTCTTCAGCGCGTCCCAGGTCTTGACCAGGTCGTCGGTGAGGAACGCCACGTGCTGGATGCCTTCGCCGTTGAACTGCATCAGGAACTCTTCGATCTGGCCCGCGCCCTTGGACGATTCTTCGTTCAGCGGGATGCGGATCATGCCGTCCGGAGCGCTCATGGCCTTGGACGTCAGGCCGGTGTATTCGCCCTTGATATCGAAGTAGCGCGCTTCACGGAAGTTGAACAGCTTCTCGTAGAAGTTGGCCCAATAGACCATGCGCCCGCGATACACGTTGTGGGTCAGGTGGTCGATGACCTTGAGGCCGGCGCCCACCGGGTTGCGGTCCACACCGTCTAGGTACACGAAGTCGATGTCATAGATCGAGTTGCCTTCGCCGAAACGGTCGATCAGGTACAGCGGCGCGCCACCGATGCCCTTGATGGCTGGCAGGTTCAGCTCCATCGGGCCGGTTTCGATATGAATCGGTTGGGCGCCAAGTTCGAGTGCGCGGTTGTAGGCCTGCTGCGAATCCTTGACGCGGAACGCCATGCCGCATACCGACGGGCCGTGTTCGGCCGCAAAGTAGGAGGCCAGGCTGTCGGGCTGGTTGTTGAGGATCAGGTTGATTTCGCCCTGGCGATACAGGTGCACGTTCTTGGAGCGGTGGGAGGCGACTTTGGTGAAGCCCATGATCTCGAAGATCGGCTCCAGGGTGCCCGGCGTTGGCGATGCGAATTCGATAAATTCAAAGCCCATCAGGCCCATTGGGTTTTCGTATTGGTCTGCCATGGTGGCACCTCATCATTCTTGTAATTAACACAGGGTTATTTGCGAGCAAGGATGAGGTTGCAGGGTGGCGCGCAGGACAGGCCTCGCACGCTGCGCGCGAGGAAATCACCAAAGATGAGGGGGGAGCCGAGTAGCTTCATGGTTACATCAGTCTCTGACGGCCGAGGCTTGCGTGAGCGCAAGTCCATATTCTTGTATGCGTAAATCGATTCTACACAGCGTAACAGGGTTTGTCCGCACTCTTATCAAATCCCCAATGGCTTGGGCTGCGCAAGGGGTTTGTTGCACAGATGGATGCCCAGCAGGATCACCGCCCCGCCCACCAGCATCGGCGCGCTCAGGTGCTCATCCAGCAGCACGGCGCCGCAGATCACCGCCGTCAGCGGGTTGAGTGCGATGAACACGCCGGCGCGGGTCGCGCCGATGCGGCGAATGCCGTCATACCAGGCGATGTAGGCCAGCGCCGAGCCGAACACGCCCAGGTACAGCAGGCTGAGCAGTTGCGGTAAGTGGATCGCGCTCAGCGCATTTACGGTGAGCTTGCCACCGATCAGCGTGGTGAGCGTCAACATCGCCGTGCCCAGCAAGATCGACCAGGTCGCCGTCTGCAATGGCCCCAGGCTCTGGTTGAGGCTGCGGGAAAACAACGAGTAGGCGCCCCACCCCAACACGCAGCCAAAAATCAGCAGATCGCCCACCCAGGTGTTGGCCGCACCCTGCAGCGCATGCGGATTGCGGCTGAGGATGACCGCACCCGCGCCGCCCAGGCACAAGGCAATGCCCAGGCATTTGGCCGTGCCTAGCCGCTCCTTGAACAGCCACCACGAACCCAGGCCGATCACGGCCGGGTTCAAGGCCACGATCAGGGACGCTCGCGACGCATTGATGTAATGCAGGCCGTAGAAGAAACACAGGTTGTAGAAAAAGATCCCGCAGAACCCCAGCATTGCCAACTGCGCAAGTTGCGTGACGCTGGGCCGAGCCAGGCGCACGCGTGCCAGGGCCATGAAGCCCAGCAGCGCTGCGCTGGCCAACACAAAACGCAGCGTGGCAGCCAGCATCGGCTCCACGTCGGCAGCCAGGTAGCGGCCGGCTACAAAGGTCGCGCCCCAGATCATGGTGACAGCGGCAAGTTTGAGGTAAGTCAGGCGATCGGGAGAGGACGTCATTGGTGAGGCTCTGTGAATGTCAGGATTGGGATATCCTGCGGCTAATGACTGATCATCGTAAAATGAGTAATTGCTCATGACCCTTACGCAACTGCAAATCTTCTCGCGGGTGGCCGAGCTGCAAAGCTTCACCCACACCGCCCACCGCCTGGGCATCAGCCAGTCAGCCGTGTCGCATGCCATCAAGGCCTTGGAGCAGGAATTGGGCGTCGAGCTGTTTCGGCGCCATCAGACCCAGGTGGAACTCAGTGATATCGGCCAGCAATTGCTGATGCGTGCGCGCACCCTGCTGGGCGTGGCTGACACCCTGCAACAGGAAGCCTCGGATGCGCGAGGCATGAAGCGCGGCACGCTGCGTATCGGCTCTTTTGGCCCGACGTCATCCAACCGCCTGCTGCCGCGCATTCTCGAGCCATTCAGGCGTCAGCACCCGGGCATTGAGGTGCACGTGGACGAAGGCCCGGACCGCCAAGTGACCCAGTGGCTGGACGAGCGGCGCATCGACGTGGGGTTTGTGGTGCTCGAACAGGAGCGCTTCGATACGTTTGCGCTGTTCAACGACCAGATGGTTGCCCTGCTGCCCGCTGCGCACCCACTGGCTGCGCAGCCTTGCGTGACCTTGAAGGCGCTGTGTGACGACCCGTTCATTCTCACCGACGCCGGCTCGCAGGAGCTGGTCTCGCGGTTGTTCAGCAGCGCGCGTCTGACCCCAAATGTGCGTTACCGCTGCTCGCAACTGCTCAGTACGCTTGAGGCAGTGAGCCGCGGCGACGGCGTGAGTGTAGTGGCGCAGGCGTCCTTGCCGCAGACGCCGGACGCACGTTACCAGGTGCGCCCGCTGTCGCCACGGGTGGGCCGTGATATTGGCCTGGCGGTGCTGGACCAACGTCAGTCGACACCTGCGACCCTTGCGTTCATCCAACTGGCGCAGACGCTGAATTTCCAGCGGTCCGGACTCATCTGACCACGAGGTACAGCGAGCTTATTTCGCACGCGCCATCTATCATTTGATCTATCTGATCAGCCCTTCGGGGCTTTTCCCATCCTGCGACAGGCCGTCTCTCCATGCCCCTGACCGTAAACGGCCCGCGAAAACGCGCCACCCGCTATTTGATTACCACCCTCAGTGGCCTGCTGC
Organism: Pseudomonas sp. HT11; assembly: GCF_044875395.1. Classification (NCBI taxonomy): domain Bacteria; kingdom Pseudomonadati; phylum Pseudomonadota; class Gammaproteobacteria; order Pseudomonadales; family Pseudomonadaceae; genus Pseudomonas; species Pseudomonas sp. HT11. The sequence goes on from NZ_CP173217.1 coordinate 3,204,753, forward strand.
CCATCGCATTGGGCATGGTCATTCTGCACTGGCAAGCCGAACGCACCCTGCAACAAAGCACTGCGCAAACCGCCCGCGAAGCCGTGCGCCAGTTTGACCTGATGCTCGATAACACCACCCTCGCCGCCCAGGCCTTGCTGCCACTGGCCGGTCAGCCGTGCGACAACGGCGCGCAGCTGGCGCTGCGTGAACAGGTCACGCGCCGGCCCTTTGTGCGCGCGACAACGTTGTCCTGGCAGAAGAACATCTATTGCAGCTCGCTGTTTGGCGATCACTACCAGTCGGCGGTCAACCCGGATGACTACGTGGACGGGAATCTGTGGTTGATGAATGGCAACCCGGTCACACCGGATACCGCGCTGCTGGTTAACCGGCTGGTCGAAGGCGACAAGGCCGCGTTCGCCTCGATTGATGGCTTTCACCTGGCCAACGTCTTGCGCCTGATCAGCCGTTACGCACACTTGGTGCTGCAAGTGGGCCCCAACTGGCTGGATGCCGACGGCAAGGTGCACAACACGCCCGTGCCGGTGTTCGAGGTGGCCCATCACCACCTGGCCTCAGAGCGCTATCACTACAGTGTTGACGCCGGCATGCCGGCCGGTGAAGTGTGGCGGTATATGGAAGCGCGCTATCCGGCACTGTTCAGCCTGCTGGTGTTTTTTGGCGTGCTGTCGGGCGTGCTTGCGCACTGGCTGCAAAAGCGCTCGTCTGCGCCCACCCATGAACTGCAACGCGCCTTGGGTGCCAACGAGTTCATTCCATACTTTCAACCAGTGGTGCGCGGCGACACGCGTGAATGGGCCGGCTGTGAAGTGCTGATGCGTTGGCAGCACCCAAAAGAAGGCCTGGTGCGTCCCGACCTGTTTATCCCGTTGGCGGAGCATTCCGGCCTGATCGTGCCGATGACCCGCGCCTTGCTGCGCCAGACCGCCGCGCAGTTGGCCCCGCATGCCGCGCGTTTCAGTCCGGGCTTTCATGTTGGCGTGAATATCACGGCACGCCACTGTGAGGATCTGGACCTGGTGGAAGATTGTCGAACGTTTCTCGCCGCGTTCACCCCAGGCCAAGTGACGCTAGTGCTGGAGTTAACCGAGCGTGAACTGATCAAGCCCACGGATATCACGCGGCGGCTGTTCGACGCCCTGCATCAACTGGGGGTAATGATTGCCATCGATGACTTTGGTACCGGGCACTCCAGCCTCGGTTACTTGCGCAACTTCAATGTCGATTACTTGAAAATCGATCAAAGCTTTGTGGCGATGATTGGCGCTGATGCACTTTCACGGCATATCCTCGACAGCATCATCGAACTCTCCGGCAAGCTGGACCTGGGCATCGTGGCCGAGGGCGTGGAAACAGCAGAGCAATGTGAATATCTGGCGGCGCACGGTGTGGATTTTCTGCAGGGTTACCTGTTTGGCCGACCACTCCCCGGTGAAGAGTTCATTAAGTCGCTGGCCAGCCGTTGAATAGCCACTCATTACCTTTGATGAAATAATTTTATTTAGGTAAACGACGTGATTTACTCGTGGGGCATTAACTACTACAATTTTTCCTGCCTGTGCTGAACTCGCAGAAAGGCCTCTTTCTTTGAGTCACTTTATAAGCGCTTGGCTTATAGCTTTGTCTGCAGTTGATATCAGCAAACTACATTATTGGAGTACAGATTTTGTCCAGACTCGCCGAATTTCGCGCAGCAGAAAAAGCCCTTCAAGAGCAGCTGGCCCAGCTGGAATCCCTGAAGAACGACGCCGGCCTGAAGAAAGAAATCGAATTCGAAGAAAAGCTGCAAGGCTTGATGAAACACTACGGCAAAGGCCTGCGCGACATCATCGCGATCCTTGACCCACACCCTGCCAAGGCCGGTGCTGCAACGTCCGCTGCCCCCAAACAGCGCCGCGCACGTGTGGTCAAGGTCTACCACAACCCGCACACCGGCGAGCTGATCGAGACCAAAGGCGGCAACCACCGCGGCCTCAAAGCCTGGAAAGAACAGTATGGCGCCGCCACTGTAGATTCCTGGCTTCGCGGCTGATCGCATTGCACTAACAAAAAGCCCCGCTGATGCGGGGCTTTTTTTGTTTAAGGATTCGAAAACGAACTTAACTAACATTTCATTTTGTTCAAATCCGATCAATCTGACACCTTCAAAGTTTCAGGCTGTCGCGTACCGATCCGACTTCGTTCTGGCTGGCCTCATAGGCTTGGGCTTGGCCGGCGTATGAAAAAACATAGGCTGTGTCGGTATCTATCGCACCGACTAATGTTTGCGACAACACGTGTCGGCCATTCTCGGTAATCACGCAAGTTGTTTCCAACGCATCAAGACGGCTCAATGTGGTTGGGTGCATCTTGGTGCACACGCTTTGATAACCGCTGCCGGCAAAATCTTTCTGGATGGATTTACGCATTTCCAGCAACACGCCTTGAAGATTAACTTTATGACCCGCCTCGATCGGTGTGCCGGTCAACTCCATGACCATCAAGGTATTGCCATTTTCGTCGTTCTTGATCGCGCGCTGGCGAGACACGGCCTGGGGTTTTACCGGTGCTTCGCCGTCCGGCTCCACTTCCTCGACTTGCCAGCCACTGGGCCAGTGAATTTCCGGGTCCGCCGCCAGTACGAACGGGCTAACCAGCAGTAAACACAACGAGCTCAACAGCGATTTACGAAATTCGATCATTGCAAAAAACGCCCAAGGTTCAAGCGTCAAAGTTTGAGCCCGGCACCCGCTGGTCGCAAGCGCTGCGTGACCTTTTTCATTTGGCGCACTGGGCGGCCCTTGCGTATCATGGCTCGGCTGCATGGACGCTTGCCGCAAGCCAACGGACCGCGCCTATCATTTCAAGTCGCGTTTGCCCCATTTTTTTCTGGAGGGCCCATGAGCCTGCACGAACTGAACACTTTCCCGGGCGTCACTGCCCAGCCTGACACCGCCACCACGAACTTCGTGTTCAACCACACCATGCTGCGGGTCAAAGACATCACCAAGTCGCTGGATTTCTACACCCGCGTCCTGGGGTTTTCCCTGGTTGAAAAGCGCGACTTCCCGGAAGCCGAATTCAGCCTGTACTTCCTGGCCCTGGTGGACAAGGCCCAGATCCCGGCCGACGCCGCTGAACGCACCCAGTGGATGAAGTCGATCCCGGGCATCCTGGAACTGACCCACAACCACGGCACCGAAAACGATGCCGACTTCGCGTACCACAACGGCAACACCGACCCGCGTGGCTTTGGCCACATCTGCATTTCGGTGCCGGACATTGTCGCTGCGTGCGAACGTTTCGAAGCCCTGGGCTGTGACTTCCAGAAGCGCCTGACCGACGGCCGCATGAAAAGCCTGGCTTTCATCAAGGACCCGGATGCGTACTGGGTCGAGATTATTCAACCAGCACCCATGTAAAAGCCTCGCGCCATAAAAAAACCCCATGATCGTTCATGGGGTTTTTCATTTCCGGGTCCGACTTTACGCAGGTGCGGACGTGCGGATCAGGTGATCGAACGCGCTCAGGGAAGCCTTGGCGCCCTCGCCTACCGCAATCACGATTTGCTTGTACGGTACGGTCGTTACGTCACCGGCGGCGAATACACCTGGCAGCGAGGTTTCACCACGCGCGTCGACAATGATCTCGCCACGCGGGGTCAGCTCCACCGTGCCCTTGAGCCAGTCGGTGTTGGGCAACAAGCCGATCTGGACAAAGATGCCTTCCAGGTCAATGGTCTTGAACTCGCCACTGTCGCGGTCCTTGTACGCCAGGCCAGTGACTTTCTGGCCATCACCTTTGACTTCACTGGTCAGGGCACTGGTGATCACGTCAACGTTCGGCAGGCTGTAGAGCTTGCGCTGCAACACGGCGTCAGCGCGCAGCTTGCTGTCGAACTCGAGCAAGGTCACATGGCTGACGATACCCGCCAGGTCGATAGCCGCTTCAACGCCGGAGTTACCCCCGCCGATCACTGCCACGCGCTTGCCTTTGAACAGCGGACCATCGCAGTGCGGGCAGAAGCACACGCCCTTGGCTTTGTATTCCTGCTCGCCCGGCACACCCATTTCGCGCCAGCGGGCGCCAGTGGCAAGGATCACGGTCTTGGACTTGAGGGTCGCACCGCTTTCGAAGCGAATCTCGTGCAGGTCACCGGCGTTTTTTGCAGGGATCAAGCTGCTGGCACGCTGCAGGTTCATGATGTCCACGTCGTACTGACGCACGTGGGCTTCAAGCGCGCTGGCCAGCTTCGGCCCTTCGGTCTCCTGCACCGAGATAAAGTTCTCGATGGACATGGTGTCCAGCACTTGCCCGCCGAAGCGTTCAGCCGCCACACCAGTGCGGATGCCCTTACGTGCAGCGTAGATAGCGGCCGCCGAACCGGCTGGGCCACCGCCGACTACCAGGACATCAAAGGCGTCTTTGGCGCTGATTTTTTCTGCGGCTTTTTCGATACCGCTGGTGTCGAGCTTGGCGAGGATTTCTTCCAGGCCCATGCGGCCCTGACCGAAGTTCACGCCATTAAGGTACACGCTCGGTACCGCCATGATCTGGCGCTCATCGACTTCAGCCTGGAACAGCGCGCCGTCGATGGCGACGTGGCGGATGTTCGGGTTGAGCACGGCCATCAGGTTCAATGCCTGGACCACGTCGGGGCAGTTCTGGCAGGACAGCGAGAAGTACGTCTCGAAGCTGAACTCGCCTTTGAGGGCGCGGATTTGTTCAATCACTTCGACACTGGCCTTCGAGGGGTGGCCGCCGACTTGCAGCAATGCCAACACCAAGGAGGTGAATTCATGGCCCATGGGGATGCCGGCGAAACGCAGGCTGATATCGGCACCCGGGCGGTTGATGGAGAACGACGGCTTGCGCGCATCATCGCCATCGGTTTTCAGAGTAATCAGCGTGGTGAGGCTGGTTACGTCTTGCAAAAGGGCAAGCATTTCCTGGGATTTCGCACCGTCGTCGAGGGAGGCGACGATCTCGATCGGCTGGGTGACCCGTTCCAGGTATGACTTCAACTGAGCTTTAAGATTGGCGTCCAACATACGGGCGATTTCCTATTAATTCGGTTTATTGCAGACAAAAAAACGCCCGAGCGAATCTCGCCCGGGCGTTTTGAGGGCGGATGCAGCTTACTTAAGTGCGGAGTTCCGCCCTTGATACTTCACAGACTTAGATCTTGCCGACCAGGTCCAGGGATGGAGCCAACGTCGCTTCGCCTTCTTTCCACTTGGCTGGGCATACTTCGCCTGGGTGGGCAGCTACGTACTGAGCGGCCTTGATTTTGCGCAGCAGCTCGGAAGCGTCACGGCCAACACCACCGTCGTTCAGTTCAACGATCTTGATCTTGCCTTCTGGGTCGATCACGAAGGTACCGCGGTCTGCCAGGCCAGCTTCTTCGATCAGTACGTCGAAGTTGCGGGAGATGGTCAGAGTTGGGTCGCCGATCATGGTGTACTGGATTTTGCCGATGGCTGGCGAAGTGTTGTGCCAGGCAGCGTGGGCAAAGTGGGTGTCGGTGGAAACGCTGTAGATTTCGACGCCCAGTTTCTGGAATTCGGCGTAGTTGTCAGCCAGGTCTTCCAGCTCGGTTGGGCAAACGAAGGTGAAGTCGGCTGGGTAGAAGAACACGACAGACCATTTGCCTTTCAGGTCAGCGTCCGACACGTCTACGAAGTTGCCGTTTTTGTAAGCAGTTGCTTTGAACGGTTTTACTTGGCTGTTGATGATAGGCATCGTTGACTCTCCGTCAGGGGTTAAGAAGTTGATGAGGTGAATCCTACCCACTCTCTTGACCGTTGGCTCATTGGCAAACCTGATGCTGACGATTGGTTTTGCCTATCAGGTAACCGTATTAATAGAAGAAATCTCAAATCAACGGTTGGGTGGCCAAGGTCATGCCAAGAAAGGGCGTCGCTTCAACATAGCGCATGGCAGATTTCATGTCGTTCCAACCGACATAACTCATCAGCGACTTCAAGTCCCAGCCACTACGATGAGCCCAGGTGGCGAAACCTCGGCGCAGGGAGTGGCTGGTGTACTGATCGGCCGGAATGCCCGCGCGCTCCAGCGCCTGGCGCAGCAGCGGGATCACGCTGTTGGGGTGCAAGCCCTCCTCGCCCAGGTTGCCCCAGCGATCAATCCCGCGGAACACCGGGCCACGCACCAACGCCGAAGCACTGAGCCAGTCGCTGTAGGCCTGTACCGGGCACAGCCGCAGTAACGCTGGGGTCTGGTAGGTCTTGCCGAGGTTGTCGCGATCACTTTTGCTGCGTGGCAGGTACAGGCTGATGCCAGCGCCAGGCACTGCTTGCACGTGTTCGATGTGCAGGCGGCACAACTCGTCGCTGCGAAACCCTCTCCAGAAGCCCAGCAAAATCAGCGCAGTATCGCGCTTGGCGCGCAGCAAGCGAGGCGCGTCCTGGTCGCTGCTCGCCTGTCGCGCTTCTGCCTCCAGCGATGCAACCACCTGTTCGAGGTGCTTGAGTTGCAGCGGCTCGGCCTGCTTCTCCTGCGCCGGGTGCACCGCGCGAATGCCCTTGAGCACCTTGCGCACCACCGGCGCCTTGGTCGGGTCGGGAAACCCTTGGCTGCTGTGCCATTGCGCCAACGCCGAGAGCCGCAGCTTCAAGGTGTTTACCGCCAGCACGCCGGCATGCGCCACCAGGTAGCGCGCAATGCTGTCGCTGGTCGCCGGCAGGAAACCGCCCCAACTCACCTCGAAGTGCTCAATGGCGGCCCGGTAACTACGGCGAGTGTTATCGCGTGTGGCGGCGTTGAGGTATCGATCCAGTTCGCTCATGAAAGGCCTATTCGTACTGCTGCAAGGTGAATCCGCGCTAAAAACCGCTATGACACGGGATAATACGCCAATATCCCATCTGTTAAATCATGAATTTAAACGTGTTTTTATTTATGTTACAGTATGTATATACATACCCTGTACCACAGTACGAAATCGACGGAGACTCCATGGCTCGCGGCGGCATAAACAAAGCAGTAGTTCAAACGGCACGCTTGGCGATCCTTGCCCGCGGCGAAAACCCCAGCATCGACGCGGTGCGCATCGAGATGGGCAATACCGGCTCGAAAACCACGATTCATCGCTACTTGAAGGAATTGGACGATAGCGAAAGCCGGCTGACCATCACCGAAGCGCCAATCGATGACGAGCTCGGCGAACTGGTCGCACGGCTGGCTTTACGTTTGAAAGAGAAGGCTCAGGAACCTATCGACTTGGCCTTGGCGCAGTTCGAACAGCACAAAGCCGCCCTGCTCGCCCAGGTGGAGTCGCTGGAGGCGGCTCACGCCGAGCTCAAGCAACAATTTGATATCCAGGCCGCCGCCTTGGCAGAAGAAAGCGCCGCCCTGCAAACCGCCAGTACCAGCCTGCAGACCGAGCAAACCCGCAACGCCGGGCTCAGCCAGGCGTGCAGCGATTACGAGTTAAGGATTGCGGACAAGGACGAACAGATTCGATCACTGGAAGAAAAACACCTGCACGCGCGGGAGGCGCTGGAGCATTACCGCACTGCAATCAAGGAGCAGCGCGAGCAGGAACAGCGACGCCACGAAGGCCAACTGCAACAAGTGCAGGCGGAACTGCGCCAGGCTCAGCAAAGCGCCATGGTGCGCCAGGACGAAATCACGCAGTTGCATCGCGACAATGAGCGGTTATTGATCGAACACCGCGTGACCATGAAGGAACTGACCGCGCTGCAAGCGCAAACCCGCAAAGACCAGGCCCTGCAGCAAAAGCTTGGCGAACAGGTAAACCTGATTGAAAGCGAACGCACCCTGCTTCAGGAACGCCTGCGGGTGGCGGTACTGGAGAATCAATCGCGCCAGGAATCGCTGACCGAACACCAGCTTGCCAACAAAACCCTGGAACTGGACCTTATCAAGGCCCAGGCCAGTATCGAGGCATTGCGCCTGGCGGCCGCCGTTGCAACGGCGCCAGAGGCAACACCGCAAGCCTGATCAGTCAGCCACAGGCGTGCGCATGGTGACGAACTCTTCCGCCGCCGTAGGGTGCACGCCGATGGTTTCATCGAAATGCTGCTTGGTCGCGCCCGCCTTGAGCGCGATCGCCAGGCCTTGCACGATCTCGCCGGCATCCGGGCCGACCATATGGCAACCCAACACCTTGTCGGTGTCGGCGTCGACCACCAGCTTCATCATGGTTTTTTCCTGGCAATCGGTCAGCGTCAGCTTCATAGGCCGGAAGCGGCTTTCGAAAATCTGCACCTTGTGGCCGTTCTTTTTCGCTTCTTCTTCAGTCAGGCCGACAGTGCCGATATTTGGCAGGCTGAACACCGCTGTCGGGATCATCGCGTAATCCACCGGGCGGTACTGCTCGGGCTTGAACAGACGACGCGCCACCGCCATGCCTTCAGCCAGGGCCACTGGCGTCAACTGCACGCGACCAATCACATCGCCGATCGCCAGGATCGACGACTCAGCGGTCTGGTACAGGTCATCCACCTCAACGAAGCCGCGCTCGTCCAGCTTGACGCCAGTATTTTCCAGGCCCAGGTTGTCCAGCATCGGGCGGCGGCCAGTGGCGTAGAACACGCAATCGGCCTCGAGCACGCGGCCGTCTTTCAAGGTGGCCTTGAGGCTTCCATCGGCTTGCTTGTCGATACGCTCGATGTCGGCGTTGAACTGCAGGTCGAGGCCGCGCTTGGTCAGCTCTTCCTTCAGATGGGTGCGCACTGAACCGTCGAAACCGCGCAGGAACAGATCGCCGCGATACAGCAGCGTGGTCTGAGCGCCCAGGCCATGGAAAATGCCCGCGAACTCAACGGCAATGTAGCCACCGCCGACCACCAGCACACGTTTGGGGAGCGCCTTGAGGAAGAATGCCTCATTCGAACCAATAGCGTGTTCGCGCCCTGGAATCTCTGGAATCTGTGGCCAGCCACCTGTAGCGATCAGGATGTGCTTGGCGGTAAAGCGTTCGCCATTAATCTCTACCTGGTGCGGATCCACCAGACGCGCATGCCCTTCATGCAAGGTCACGCCACTGTTGACCAGCAGGTTGCGATAGATGCCATTGAGGCGGTTGATTTCGCGATCCTTGTTGGCGATCAGGGTCGCCCAATCAAAGTCAGCTTCACCCAACGACCAGCCGAAACCGCTCGCTTGTTCGAAGTCTTCGGCGAAATGCGCCCCGTACACCAACAGTTTTTTCGGTACGCAACCGACGTTAACGCACGTGCCGCCCAGGTAGCGGCTTTCCGCCACGGCCACCTTGGCGCCAAAGCCAGCGGCAAAACGCGCCGCGCGAACACCGCCAGAACCGGCGCCAATTACATACAGGTCAAAATCGTAGGCCATTTCACTCTCCTCGGCAGGTCATCAGCATACCGATTTAGATGGGGCTGAAAAACGAAAAAGCCACCCGAGGGTGGCTTTCTCTTAAAACACTCAGCAAGCGTGAATCAGTAAGCCTTGCCAGTCTTGTAGAAGTGCTCGTAGCAGAAGTTGGTCGCCTCGATGTAGCCTTCAGCGCCACCGCAGTCGAAACGCTGACCTTTGAACTTGTAGGCAATCACGCAACCGTCTTTGGCTTGCTTCAACAGGGCGTCGGTGATCTGGATCTCGCCACCCTTGCCTGGCTCGGTTTCTTCGATCAGCTTGAAGATGTCCGGGGTGAGGATGTAACGGCCGATGATCGCGAGGTTCGACGGCGCGTCTTCTGGCGCTGGCTTCTCGACCATGTCGCGTACGCGGATCAGGCCATCACCAATGTCGTCACCGGCGATCACGCCGTACTTGTTGGTTTCTGCCGGATTGACTTCCATCACCGCAACGATGGTGCAACGGTATTTCTGGTACAGCTTGACCATTTGGGTCAGTACGCCGTCGCCTTCCAGGTTGACGCACAGGTCGTCCGCCAGTACCACGGCAAACGGTTCGTCACCGATCAGCGGGCGGCCGGTGAGGATCGCGTGGCCGAGGCCTTTCATCTGGGTTTGACGGGTGTAGGAGAACGAGCACTCGTCGAGCAATTTACGGATACCGACCAGGTATTTTTCCTTGTCGGTGCCCTTGATCTGGTTTTCCAGCTCGTAGCTGATGTCGAAGTGGTCTTCGAGTGCGCGCTTACCACGGCCGGTGACGATGGAGATTTCGTTCAGACCGGCATCCAATGCCTCTTCGACGCCGTACTGAATCAGTGGCTTGTTCACCACCGGCAGCATCTCTTTGGGCATGGCTTTGGTCGCTGGCAAGAAGCGAGTGCCGTAACCGGCTGCTGGGAACAAGCATTTCTTGATCATATGAGTCCTTACAAAGGGCTGTGCGTACGGAATTCGGCGCAGTCTAATGAGGCCGCAGTCACCTTACAATGGGTCCTGCTGGCGTTGCGATGTCATCATAGAGAAAAAATGTCGGCGTAAGTTCCGCTGATCCTGCCAAGAGCTCGCCCAGCGGTTCGGCAAAACATGCCATCCCCCAATGATTAAAAGGGGTATAACTGTTTTAGCACGCTTTGCCGCGCGTCACACTGACCTGCAACAACTTGCGCTTTCCCCCGGCATTTGGCGCTATCATGACGCGCTTGAACCAGACCACGAGATTGTTAATAGATGTCAGAACCAAAAGGCGTAAACGGCTACCTGATCACACAGCGAGCAGACGGCTGGCACTTGATCAACTTTCACGGTGACAGCGTTGCCGGGGTATTTCCGACTGAAAGCCAGGCTATCGCGGTAGCCGAAGTATTTGTGGACGAAGCCGGCCACGCATCGAGCAAAAGACCCAAAGGCAAGTAAGCCACAGCGACTTGCGCAAAAAGCCCCGATTGACGGGGCTTTTTTGTGTTTGTCTGTACCTAGGTGGCAGTTCGCTATAATCTGCTGCGAACGCCCCACGACAGTGTCAGCGCTCCCTCCAACACCCTCGACGACGACTCAACTCATGAACAAGATTCTGGCACTGACTGCAACCCTGGCGCTGATGACCGGCTGCACCACCACCTCCGATACCTTCCTGAAAAATGGCGAGCAAGGCCTGACCATCGACTGCTCGGGCGAAGCCAACTCGTGGGCCAGCTGCTACGAGAAAGCCGACGCCTCCTGCGCGGGCACCGGCTACCGTATCGTCGGCACCGAAGGCACGCCCTCGCTCAAGGAAGACGACAAGACCCTGGGCAAAGACGTAGGCAACTTCAAGAGCCGAAGCGTAGTGGTCGTGTGCAAATAGCCAGACGGCTACAGGTGAATTTCGGCGAACTTGATGCCCAGCCCGCGCAGAAGCTCGATGAGGTCATCCAGACGCGCGAATGACTCGACTTCATCCTGCTCGTCCACCAGAAAAAAACTGCGTCCGCCGCTTTTTTTGAAAAACACGATCCACTCGCCAAGATCGGCAGGATTCTGAATGACATGGGTGGCCGAAATTTGACCCTCGGCCTGGTGGGCTTTGACGTGTTCACGCTTCATGACGGTTCCCAGAAAAAGACAAATGCCACGCAATCGTTAGGGTTGCGCGGCATTTTTTGCATTGAATACCCGACAGTTTAACGGATGCTTTGCCCGATCAACACGCTCATCACCGATCCATCTTTATAGTTATAGGCTTAGATCACAAGCGCATAAGCTTGCAAGTGATAGGGGAATGGACCTTTCGCGACCACACCCAAATGCACGGCAAAAAAAAGCCTGAGCTGCACTGCAGCGTCAGGCTTTCTTATCGGATTCAAGCGCCAATGAGCCTGGGGCTCAGCCGGAGATGCAATCCTCTGCGGCTTTCTTCACATCACCAGGTCGAATGGGCACGTTCGACATGCTTTCATAAAGTTTGATACTGCTGCCGCTGGAGCGTTCTTCAATCTCGAAGATCGCCGACGGATCAGCCGAGAATTTTTGCGGCACAATCACCTGTACACCGTCCTTGTGCGGTTCGATCTGCGGCGGTCTGCGGGTGGCGGCGAGCTTGCGCACGACACACGCGGCATATTCCGGCGGTTTTTTACCTGAAATAACCACCAATGTTGGCGGGGTCTGCTTGATATCTGCAACCGAAGCACACCCACCTAAGGCCAGGGCCAGAACCAACACACTCCACTTCATACTTAAACCTCCGATAAAGATCCTACGACAGCGTAGAGAGTAGATTTCTCCCGCCAATGTAGGATTTATCTCTAAAAACTCGGGAAATAACTGTTTTAAATTGTCGAAGTCGTCGACGACGACCCGATAATAAACGCGCTGGGGCTGATAAACTCTATCTTAACCTACGTATCATTCTGATTTTTCAGAAAAAGCCCTTCTGGAGACACCCCATGAAATTCATCCACCAGCGCGAGCACCTCAACGAGGGCGACATCGTTGTCATCGAATGCTCACAAACGTGCAACATTCGCCTGATGAGCGACGCCAATTTTCGCAGCTTCAAGAACGGTGGCCGCCACACTTATCACGGCGGCGCGTTCGACAAATTTCCGGCAAAAATCACCGCACCCAGCACCGGTTTCTGGAACATCACCCTGGATGTAGTGACACGCCGCGCCATCAGCGTCACGCGTAAGCCAGCGCTGTCTCACAAGATTCGCATCGTTCGCCGCACCAGTACCAAACTGAGCTGACCCGAACACTCGACAGGAAAACACTGTGACTACCACAACCAAATACGTCATCAAGTACAAACTCAACGGCGAACGTCGCTTTGAGTTCGCGCAATTGCACACCAACAGTGTCGAAGAAGCCCAGCAGGCGCTGGCGAAAATCCACGATGCCAGTGACGAAATCACCGACATCACCGTGAGCAAGGCGCTGTAAGCGATGTCCGGCCCTACGGCGGATCTGTTCGCCGACGATGCGCTGCAACAACCGGCCGGGCGCGAGCAGATCGGCGAAGAGTCTTACGTGCTGAGGGGCTATGCCCTGCCCTGGATTGATCGCTTGCTACCTGAACTGCGGCGCGTATTGGCTCAATCACCGTTCCGGCAGATGGTCACACCCGGTGGATTTACCATGTCGGCGGCCCTGAGCAGTTGCGGCGCACTGGGCTGGACCACCGACAGCTCCGGCTATCGATACAGCCCGGTTGATCCGCGCAGCCGCCAACCCTGGCCGGCGATGCCGGACGCTTTGCGCGAGCTTGCCAAGCTTGCAGCCGCAGAGGCCGGCTTCAATGACTTCTCCCCGGATGCCTGCCTGATCAACCGTTATGTGCCCGGGGCCAAAATGTCCCTGCACCAGGACAAAAACGAACGTTGCTATAGCGCCCCGGTGGTGTCCGTGTCCCTCGGGCTGCCCGCCATTTTCCTGTTCGGCGGGCATGAGCGTGGTAACCGCACGCAGAAAATCTCGTTGTTTCACGGCGATGTCGTGGTCTGGGGTGGCGTCGATCGGTTACGTTTTCATGGGGTGATGCCGATCAAGGAAGGCGTGCATCCGGTGATGGGCCCGCAACGAATCAACCTGACGTTTCGCACGGCCGGTTGATTTGACCGCAAGCTTCGGAGTGTCGAGCGCAACCTGCGCGGTTAATCTGCCCGTGACCCGTCAAGAGTGCAGGCCATGAACAACCAACAAGACCCTCGCTGGGCCGCCATCGTCGCCCGCGACGCCAAGGCTGACGCGCTGTTTGTCTACGGCGTAAAAACCACCGGCGTTTATTGCCGCCCTAGCAGCGCCTCCCGCTTGCCACGGCCGGAGAACGTCGAATTTTTTGACAGCCCCGCGCAGGCCGAAGCGGCGGGTTATAGGCCGAGTAAACGCGCCGCGGGCGACCAGACCCAATTGGCCGCGCACCACGCGCAGATAGTCGCCGACGCGTGCCGGCATATAGAACAGGCCGAAACGCCGCCCAGCCTGGACGCACTTGCGCGCCTGGCAGGCTTGAGTTCGTTCCATTTCCATCGCGTCTTCAAAGCCATCACCGGCCTGACGCCCAAGGGCTACGCCAGCGCCCTTCGCTCGCGCAAAGTGCGTGTTGGCCTCAAGGGCGAGCATTCCGTGACGGACGCGGTGTACGACGCAGGCTTTAACTCAAACAGCCGCTTTTATGAGTCCGCCGATCAGTTACTCGGCATGAAACCCAGCGATTACAAGGCCGGTGGCACTAACAGCGAGATCCATTTTGCCGTGGGTCAGTGCTCGCTGGGGGCCATTCTGGTGGCGCAGAGCCAACGGGGCGTGTGTGCGATTTTGCTGGGGGACGATCCGGACACGCTGGTGCGCGACCTGCAGGATCAATTTCCCAAGGCCGAGTTGGTGGGTGCGGATCGGCATTTCGAACAATTGATCGCCCAGGTCGTGGGCTTCGTCGAAGCACCGGCGCTGGGCCTGGATTTGCCCCTGGACTTGCGCGGAACCGCCTTTCAGGAGCGCGTGTGGCGGGCACTGCGCGACATTCCGGTGGGCAGCACGGCCAGCTACGCGCAGATCGCCCAGCGCATCGGCGCGCCCACATCCTTTCGTGCGGTGGCCCAGGCCTGTGGCGCCAATCACCTGGCTGTGGCGATCCCCTGCCATCGCGTCGTACGCAGCAATGGCGAGCTCTCCGGGTACCGTTGGGGCGTTGAGCGCAAGCGGCAGCTGCTGGAACGGGAAAGTCAGTAAAGACTCAGCGCCGCACCGATTTTGTGCGCTGCAGGCTGGGCCTCATCCACATTACGTGTGCGCACGTTGAGCCCGGCCACCCGAAATTTCTTGCACTGCCCTCTTCTTTTAAAGCGTCAGTGTGCGCTTACAGGGCCTTGCGTTTACGGAACTGCGCAACCTTATGCCGGTTGCCACACAGCGCCATGCTGCACCAACGGCGCTTGTGCGCTTTGGTCCGGTCATAAAACCACAGAACACATTCCGGATGCTCGCAGCGGCGAATCAAGCTGAAATCACCGGCCACCAATAACTGAGCCGCTGCTTCGGCAATCGGCGACAAAAACTGCTCCGCCGTCTGTTGCTTGCGCTGGCGCTCCAGTTGAGGCTGCCCGGACACAGGCCAGACCAACTGCGGATAGCTGACCGCCTTGCGTAAAAAACTGTTGAGCGCCGCCGGATTGCCCGTCTCACCGCTCTTGCGCGCGGCCACCAGTTCACGGATCACCTCGCGCAGTTGGCGTGCAGCCCCCAGCAAAGCACCTTCTTCGAACGTGGGAATGCTCGCTTGCGCTACCCACTCCAGGCGCACCAGCCAATGCGCAACGTCGGCGTCGGTGTGCCAGAAATCCACTGGCTGGCCGTCGACAGTCGCCAGGGTATTGAGCATGTCCAGCACCGGCTCGTCGGCCAGTACATAGGGTTGTGATGGTGGGGCATGGGGCGTAAGGGTGGCCATGGTTTGTCCTCTTGAGCACCGCGCAATCGTAACCGCTATTTTTGTCTTTGGATAGTTACAGACTCAACAATTGATAACCTCAATAACTGGTTTGACAGGTTACAGATTTGGGCGCAGCCTCTAAATCAGTAACCCGTATTACCAACCAATCCAGTTACAAAAGGTGTCCTCATCATGTCTATCGCAACCCCCGTCGTTCGCTACCAGCACGTTGATGTCGATGGTGTGCGCGTGTTCTACCGTGAAGCCGGCGATCCTTCGGCTCCGGTCATGTTGCTGCTGCACGGGTTCCCCAGCTCGTCGCATATGTACCGCAACCTCATCCCGCTGCTCGCCACGCGCTATCGGGTCATCGCGCCCGATTTGCCAGGTTTCGGCTTCACCGAGGTGCCCGTCGAGCGCGATTACCAGTACAGCTTCGATAACCTGGCGATCAGCATCGGGCATTTCGTCGATGCGCTGAAACTGAGCCGCTACGCCCTGTACGTTTTCGATTACGGAGCACCCGTGGGCCTGCGCCTGGCGGTGGCGCATCCGGAACGGGTCAGCGCGCTGGTCTCGCAAAACGGCAACGCGTATCTGGAAGGGCTGGGCGATGCCTGGGCGCCGATTCGCGCCTACTGGGCGGACGCGAGCGCAGCCAATCGCGAGGTGATCCGCAACGCGGTCATCAGCCTGGAAGGCACGCGCTACCAGTACTTGCATGGAGTGAGTCAGCCGGAGTTGGTCGCACCGGAGTCCTACATGCTGGACGTGCTGTTGATGCAACGCCCGGGCAACGACGAAATCCAGCTGGACCTGTTTCTCGACTACCGCAATAACCTCACGCTGTACCAGGCGTTCCAGGCATTTTTCAAAGCCAGCCAGGTGCCGACGCTGGTGATCTGGGGTCAGAACGATCCGTTTTTTATCCCGCCTGGCGCCCATGCCTACAAGGGCGACAACGCCAACGCGGTGGTTGAACTGCTGGACACCGGCCACTTCGCCCTGGAAACCCATGTGGCCCATATTGCCGAGCGTATTCACGCGGTGCTGGGGCATGCCATCGACTGATGGCGCTGCACGAAACCCTGCTCTCGTCCAGTGAATAATACGCACTGGCCGGGTGCCAATGGCCCTGTTAAAACAGCGCAAAGTCCTACTCACGCTGGAGACGCATCCCATGAGCACCTGGCCAGACTCGCGAATCATCGACCTGCTGGGCATTCAACTGCCCATCATCCAGGCCCCCATGGCCGGCGCTACGACCGCCGCCATGGTGATTGCCGCCAATCAAGCGGGTGCGCTGGGCTCGATGCCCGCCGCAGCGCTGACCATCGAGCAACTGCGCGAAGCCTTGAGCACGATCCGCCAGGCAAGTACGCGCCCCATCAACGTGAATTTCTTCTGCCATCAACCGCCCGACGCCGATGAGGCCGGCGACCGGCGCTGGAAGGACCTGTTGCAACCCTACTACCGCGAACTGGGCGCCGATTTTGATGCGCCAACACCCGTTTCCAACCGCGCGCCGTTTAACGAGGCCGCCTGCCAGGTGGTCGAGGCGTTCCGCCCCGAGGTGGTGAGTTTTCACTTTGGCCTGCCGGAAAAAACCTTGCTCGACCGGGTAAAAGCCACCGGCGCCAAAGTGCTGTCATCCGCCACCACCGTGGAAGAAGCGGTCTGGCTGGAACAGCATGGGTGCGATGCAATTATTGCGATGGGCATTGAGGCCGGCGGGCATCGTGGCATGTTTCTCAGCGACGACCTCAATACCCAGATCGGCTTGATGGCGCTGGTACCGCAAATCGTCGACGCCGTCAGCGTGCCCGTGATTGCGGCCGGCGGTATTGCTGATGCGCGCGGCATCGTCGCGGCCCTTGCTCTGGGCGCATCAGCCGTACAAATCGGCACCGCCTACCTGTTTACGCCCGAAGCCAACGTCAGCGCCTCCCACGCCGCTGAGCTGCGTCGTGCCCAGGCCAGCGAAACCGCGCTGACTAACCTGTTCACCGGCCGGCCGGCGCGAGGCATCGTCAACCGCGTGATGCGTGAACTGGGCGCGATCAATCCGGCAGCGCCTGCCTTCCCCACTTCCGGCGGTGCCCTGATGCCGCTCAAGGCCAAGGACGAGGCGGGTTTCAGCAACCTGTGGTCGGGCCAGGCACTGCGCCTGTGCAAAGATGCATCCACTTATGACCTGACTCGCGAGCTGGCCGCGCAGGCGCTGGCAAAGCTCAAGCAGAACTGACGTCAGGGGCAACTTTGCGCTGTACCGGCGATGGCCAACCGCTATATATTCCCCTACATAGCGGTAAAGCCTTCTATCTATAACGAGCCGTACAGCCTCAAAGGAGCTGCTTCATGATGATCCGCGCCTCACGCCTGGCCCCCACAGCCCTCGCCACCCTGATCGCCGCCTTTGCCCTGGGCTCGGCGCAGGCCGACGAAGTGCAGGTGGCCGTGGCCGCCAACTTCACCGCGCCGATCCAGGCAATCGCCGCCGACTTCGAGAAAGACACCGGCCACAAACTGATTGCGGCCTACGGCGCCACCGGCCAGTTCTATACGCAGATCAAGAACGGCGCGCCGTTCGAAGTGTTCCTCAGCGCAGACGACACCACCCCCAAAAAGCTCGATGACGAAGGCGCGACCGTCAAAGGTTCGCGCTTTACCTACGCGGTCGGCACCCTGGCGCTGTGGTCGGCCAAGCCAGGCTACGTCGATGCCAAAGGCGAGGTGCTGAAGAACAACCAGTACCAGCACTTGTCCATCGCCGACCCCAAAACTGCACCTTACGGCCTCGCCGCCACTCAAGTGCTGGCCAAGGAAGGTCTGAGCGAGCAGGTCGCAGACAAGCTGGTCACCGGGCAGAACATCACCCAAGCCTTCCAGTTCGTCTCCACCGGCAACGCTGAACTGGGCTTCGTCGCCCTGTCGCAGATCTACAAGGACGGCAAAGTCACCCGCGGTTCGGCGTGGATTGTGCCCGCCTCGCTGCACGATCCAATCAAGCAAGACGCGGTGATCCTCACCAAAGGCAAGGACAGCGCCGCAGCCAAAGCCCTGGTCGACTACCTCAAAGGCCCGAAAGCCGCTGCGGTGATCAAGTCCTACGGTTACGAGCTGGGCCAGTAAATGCCGCTGTCGAGTGCCGATTTTTCCGCGATCTGGTTGACCCTCAAACTGGCGTCACTGACCACCGTGATCCTGCTGGTCATCGGCACTCCGATTGCGCTGTGGCTGTCGCGCACCCGTTCCTGGTGGCGCGGCCCCATCGGCGCAATCGTCGCCCTGCCGTTGGTATTGCCGCCGACGGTCATCGGGTTTTACCTGCTGTTGACCATGGGCCCCAATGGCTATTTCGGCCAATTCACCCAATGGCTGGGCCTGGGCACCCTGACCTTCAGCTTCACCGGGCTGGTACTGGGTTCGGTGATCTACTCCATGCCGTTTGTGGTGCAGCCGTTGCAAAACGCCTTCGGCGCCATCGGTACTCGCCCCCTGGAAGTGGCCGCAACCTTGCGCGCCAACCCGTGGGATACCTTTTTCACGGTGATCCTGCCCCTGGCCCGCCCGGGGTTTATCACCGCGTCGATTCTCGGCTTTGCGCATACCGTCGGTGAATTCGGCGTGGTGCTGATGATCGGCGGCAATATCCCCAACAAAACCCGCGTGGTCTCGGTGCAGATCTACGACCACGTCGAAGCCATGGAATACGCCCAGGCGCACTGGCTGGCCGGCTCCATGGTGGTGTTCGCCTTCCTCGTATTGCTGGCGCTTTACTCCAGCCGTAAAACCAAGATGGCCTGGAGCTGATCGCGATGATTGAGGTACGCCTGCAACTGAATTACCCAGGCTTTGCGCTGAAGGTGGACTTGAAATTGCCCGGCCGTGGCGTCACCGCTTTGTACGGGCATTCCGGCTCGGGCAAGACCACCTGCCTGCGCTGTATCGCCGGGCTGGAGCGTGCCGAAGACGGCTTTGTGCAGGTCAACGATCAAGTCTGGCAAGACAGCCGCAACGGGCTGTTTGTGCCGCCGCACAAACGCGCATTGGGCTATGTGTTTCAGGAAGCGAGCCTGTTTCCCCACCTGTCGGTGCGGGCCAACCTGGAATTCGGCTTCAAGCGTATTGCTCGTCAGCAGCGGCGCGTGGACATGGCTCACGCCACCGAACTGCTGGGTATCGCCCATTTGCTCGACCGCCACCCGCAGCATCTGTCCGGCGGTGAACGCCAACGCATCGGCATCGCCCGCGCGCTGCTCACCAGCCCCCAATTGCTGTTGATGGATGAACCCCTGGCGGCGCTGGACAGCAAACGCAAAGGTGAAATTTTGCCGTACCTCGAACGCCTGCACGACGAGCTCGATATCCCCGTGCTGTACGTCAGCCATGCCCAGGACGAAGTGGCGCGGCTGGCCGATCACATCGTGTTACTCAGTGACGGCCAGGCGCTGGCCAGCGGCCCCATCGGTGAAACCCTGGCGCGGCTCGATTTGCCCATGGCCCTGGGTGACGATGCCGGGGTAGTGATCAATGGCAGCGTCAGTGCCTACGACGCGCACTATCACCTGCTGACGCTGCAATTGCCCGACAGTGCGTTATCGATGCGCGTTGCCCATGCGCCGTTGGCGCCGGGCAAACAGCTGCGCATCAAAGTGCAGGCACGCGATGTCAGCCTCAGCCTGCAGGCGCAGGAACCCAGCAGTATCCTCAATCGCTTGCCGGTGACGGTGACCGGGGAGATCTGTGCCGACAACAACGCCCATGTGCTGGTGCGCCTCGACGCCGGCGGCACGCCGTTGCTGGCGCGCATCACGCGGTTTTCCCGCGACCAGTTGCAGCTGCATCCCGGCCAGGCGCTGTGGGCGCAAATCAAGGCGGTGGCAGTGCTGGCTTAAGAATTTGGCACGAGCGCAAAACCCTGCGGTCAATCAGACATACCGGCCTGATTACTGCCAAGGAATTTGCACCATGCCCGACTCCGCGTTGCTTGCCGACCTGCCCCGCGACCTGCATTACGTTGACGACACCCAACCGGGTATCCGCCGCAAGAAGCTGCGCGGCAAGTTTCAGTATTTCGACGTCAACGGTGAGCGCATCACCGATGCCGACGAAATCAAACGCCTGAACTCATTGGCTGTGCCACCCGCCTACACCGACGTGTGGATCTGCGCCGACCCGCGCGGCCATTTGCAAGCCACCGGCCGCGATGCCCGTGGCCGCAAGCAATACCGCTACCACCCGCGTTGGCGTGAGGTGCGCGACACCGACAAATATTCGCGCCTGCAACAGTTCGGTAATGCTCTGCCGAAACTGCGCGCGCAACTGGAAGCACAAATCGCCGCGCCCGGTTTCACCCGCGAAAAAGTCCTGGCCACCGTGGTGATGCTGCTCGATGCCACGCTGATTCGCGTGGGCAACACCCAGTACGCACGGGACAACAAATCCTACGGCCTGACCACACTGCGCACCCGCCATGTCGACATCAAGGGCAGCGAGATACTGTTCCAGTTTCGCGGCAAGAGCGGCGTCGAGCATCAGGTCAGCGTCAAGGACCGGCGCCTGGCCATGGTGGTCAAGCGTTGCCTGGAATTGCCAGGGCAAAACCTGTTTCAGTACCTGGATGAGGACGGTGAACGGCATACCGTCAGCTCCCATGACGTTAACGCCTACCTGCACAGCCTCACCGGCGCCGACTTCACTGCCAAGGACTACCGCACCTGGGCCGGCACCGCCCTGGCCTTGGCCGTATTGCGCGAACTGGAGTGGCAACCGGAATCGGATGCCAAGCGGCATGTGGTCGCCATGGTCAAGGACGTTGCCAAGCAACTGGGCAATACCCCGGCGGTGTGCCGCAAGTGCTATATCCACCCCGCCGTGCTGGAGCATTTCAGCCTGGGCGAATTGTCCAAGCTGCCCAAACCCCGAGTGCGCAAGGGCCTGAAAGCTGAAGAAGTTGCGCTGGCAATGTTCCTTGAGCAATTGGCCGCGAACTTGCCGAAAAACGCCAAGGTGGGTTAGCCTTTGCGCCTCTTCTGACTCACGGGATGCACGCCGACGTGAACAACTAAGCCTTCCAAAATGTACCTGCAACGAGCCGCTTGGCGCGCTTGTTGGCCTGTCCGACATTTTTTTGGAGGTGCTGATGACTGACGTCAAACGGCCGCCCGTACTCGTTTCATTGCAACACCTGTCCTTGCAGTTCGCCGATGGCGAAACCCTGCTGAACAACCTCAACCTGTCGGTTGATCACGCGCCCACCGGGATTGTCGGGCGTAATGGCCGGGGCAAAAGCCTGCTCGCCAAGCTGCTTGCCGGGCTGCTGGCGCCCACTGGCGGCACGTTGAAAAGCGCGGCCAGCGTGGCATATGTGCCGCAGGCGCTGGCCGTCCAACCGGGCGAAACCGTC
Source organism: Pseudomonas sp. HT11 (assembly GCF_044875395.1). Classification (NCBI taxonomy): domain Bacteria; kingdom Pseudomonadati; phylum Pseudomonadota; class Gammaproteobacteria; order Pseudomonadales; family Pseudomonadaceae; genus Pseudomonas; species Pseudomonas sp. HT11. The sequence continues at coordinate 3,226,423 of NZ_CP173217.1, forward strand.
GCCGACATCACCGGCACCGCCCAGGTGTTGGCCGCCCTTGAGCGGCTGGCCCGCGGTGAGGCGCGCGCGGATGATCTCGCGCTGATCGATGATCGTTGGGACCTTGCCGAACGCCTGCGCACCGCGCTGGGTGCAGCCGGGTTGCAGCAACTCGACGCTGCCACGCCAGCCGATCAACTCAGTGGCGGCCAACTGGCCAGGGTTGCAGTGATCGGCGCGCTTTTGGCCACGCCGCAGTTGCTGATTCTCGATGAGCCAACCAACCACCTCGACAGCGCCGGCCGTGACTGGCTGTTGCGCACGCTGGCAGCCTGGCCCGGCGGCCTGGTAGTGGTCAGCCATGACCGGCAACTGCTCAATGCGATGGCGCGCATCATCGAGCTGTCGCCGCTTGGCGCGCTGGTGTATGGCGGCAACTACGATGCCTATCGCTTGCAGCGCGACAGCGAACAGTACGCGGCCATGGCCGCCCTGGAACACGCCCGCCTGGCGCGCAGCCGCGAACGCAAACGTCTGCAGAAGGATCATGACAACCTGCAGCGCAACGCCGCCCGCGCACGTAAACACGCAGAAACCGCCAACGTCACCGGGTTTACCAAAGCCCGCTGGAAAGGCGCCGCCAAGGAAATCGTCAGCAGCGTGCGCAGCGCGCATCACGCGTATAAACACGAGCTCGATGCGCAGGTACGCCAAGCCCATGAGCGTGTGGAGGATCACTCGCCCACGCTGCTGGCCCTGCCCGGTTCAGCACTGCCCAATGGCCGACAGGTTCTGAGCGTGGAAAACGCTCAACTGCCGTGGCTTGATCCGCAGCAAGCCTGCAGCTTCGTCACGCTCAACCTGGCGGGCCCGGTGCGCATGGCCGTGCGCGGGCCGAACGGTTGCGGCAAATCCACGTTGCTCAAGGTGCTCGCGGGCCAATGGCCGGTGGTCAGTGGCGAATGCGCCGTGCATGTGGCCAGTGCCTATATCGACCAGCACCTGACGCTGCTGGATGGCAACCGTAGCATTGTCGAACAGCTCAACCTGCTTGACACCCCGCTGGCCGAAGCCGAGCTGCGCACGCGTTTGGCGTTGCTGCAACTGGATGCCCTGCGGGTGACTCAACCCACCCGCCAGCTGAGCGGCGGCGAACGCCTGAAGGCCGCGATGGCGATTGCCTTGTGGCGCGAGGTACCGGCGCAACTGCTGTTGCTGGACGAGCCGACTAACCACCTGGACCTTGAATCCGTGCTGGCCTTTGAACAGGCGTTGCAGGGTTTTACCGGGGCGATGGTGGTGGTCTCCCATGACGAGACGTTTGTGCAGGCCGTCAGGCCGACGCATTTTTTGACCTGGCAGCGTCAGGGCTGGCGGCTGGAGTGTGTCTGAGGTCATTGCGCGCGCAACCAAAGCGTCCTACGGTAGTGGCCGAATAATCTCACCGAGGAACCTGGGGCCATGCTGCCTTCATCGCGCAAACCCTACGCCAACGCCGCACTCGCCCACCGTCAACGCTGGCGCGGGCGGGTTGGCTTGATGCTGGTGGCCAGCCTTTCCGTGCTGGCCGGCATGACCGATGCGATAGGCTTTATGGCCAGCGGCGATTTTGTTTCGTTCATGAGCGGTAACACCACGCGCCTGGCCGTGGCGATCAGCGCAGGCGACTTGGGCCTTACCGGGCGCTTGTTGTTGCTGGTCGCAACCTTTGTCGTCGGCAACGCCCTGGGCGTGGTGATCAGCCGCCTCAGCCGCCGGCACGCGCTGCCCTTGCTGCTGTGCATTGCGGCCTTGCTGTGCGGCGCCGCCGTGTGGCCCTTCGACGACACCTTGCCCGCGCTGCTGGCAACGATTGTGGCGATGGGTATGCTCAATGCCGCAGTGGAAGAGGTAAACGGTTTGCCGGTGGGCCTGACTTATGTGACGGGCGCCCTCTCGCGCTTCGGGCGCGGGCTGGGCCGCTGGGTGCTGGGAGAACAGCGCAATGGCTGGAGGGTGCAACTGATTCCGTGGGCCGGCATGTTCGTGGGCGCGGTGATCGGCGCGGTGCTGGAGCACCAGCTCGGCCTGAAGGCGCTGCTGGTCAGTGGCGCGTTCGCCGCATTGCTGGGCGTAGTGTCGCTGAAGATTCCGCGGCGCTGGCACTTGGGTTACATGCCACGCTAAGAGAAAAGAGGCCCGCTCGACGTTGCGGCCTCGACGTCCGTGTACTGGTAAAGAGCCATCACGTCGAGCGAGCGGGGGAAATGATAAGCCAATGTCCGCCGGCTGTCCCGCCGGGCTTTTCCGAATATCACTTAGGCAAAGGATTACAGGCAGGTCGCGAGCGCGGCCAGTCGGCGCTTGGCGGGCATCGTGTCAGCGACGGCAAAGTAATTGACGGTAGAGCCGGCGCCGGCGCTGCGCACGTCGACAAAATAATCGCCGCCGGTGGTGTAGACGGTAAAACCGCCTGCTTCGATCGGCTCCTTGAAGCCTCCGGCGTCAACGCCAAATACCGCCTCGTCCTGCCAGCCGAACTGAATGCATTGGGCAACCACCAACGGCGTCTTGTCCGAAGCCAGCGTTTTGTAGGGCACGCCGGTGCGCGCATTGTTCATTTTCGAGCCCGCGCAACCGGACAGTACTGCCAGTGCCAATGCGCCAATTACCAGCTTTCGCATGCCATCGCCTCCTTGGAAAAAAACGCGACTCTACCATTAGCAGGCGACACTCAAGGATTATTACGTCACGCTGTCGCCTACTTATGCCCCCGCTTGCCCCTGGAAACCCGATGACGCCCAACGCCGAACGCTATAACCCTTCCACTGACTACGCCGACAAGCTGATCAGCCGCATCGGCCAGACGCCGACGTGGATCGCCAAGCGCATCGGCGTCACCGACAAGCGCATCCGCTACATCCTTGATGGCGAACGCACGGTAAAGGGTGAAAGCACGCCGATCCAGATGACCTATACCGAGCAGTTCGCCCTGGAATGCCTGGCGGCGGAGGCCAAAGCCAAGAAGCCGCCTAAACCTGCGGCCGGATGAATTTAGTTTCACTGTGAAGGGTGCTCGCGCTGCCTATAGTTGGCAGGCTCATTTTTAAGAAGTCTCACTTCTGCCCGCCCTCCCGCGGGCTTTTTTTTGCCTGGGTGTTGGTGGATGACCTCCAGCTACTTACCCGCGCATCAAAACCACCAACGAAACAAATAAAACAGCCCCATGCTCAGCAGCACCGTGATCAACACGCTGCGCGTCCAGAACATCAACGCCACCGCGCAGATCCCCGCCAGCAGGTAAGGATTGGCCGGATTCACGTTGAGCTTATGCTCGGCGAGAAAAATGATCGGCCCGCAAATCGCCGTCAGCATTCCCGGCACGGCAAACCCGAGAAACTCGCGCGCGCCGCGATTGAGGCGCACCGGCAGACGCGGCTCGATGAACACGTAGCGGTTGAGAAACACCACCAAACCCATGGCCACAATCATGATGTAGATCATCGTTGCCCTACTCCCAGCCGCTTGCAGGCAAACCCTGCGCCCATCCCCAGCACACCCGAGACCACCACCGCCGACTCCCAGTGCAAGTAACTCAGCCATACCGAACACAACAGCGAGACCGCCACGCAGACCACCGTGGGCACATCGCGCACCACCGGCGTAATCAAGGCGATAAAGGTTGCGGCAATGGAAAATTCCAGTCCCAGTTGATCAAGCCCCGGAATGCTTTTGCCGAGCACGATGCCCGCCAGGGTGAAGAGGTTCCAGATGATGTAGAACGTCAGGCCGACGCCCAGCGCATACCAGCGATTGAAGGTTTGACGGTCATAGTGGTTGACCAGCGCGAAAAATTCGTCCGTCAGCAAAAAGCCCAGGCTCATGCGCCAGCGCACATTGAGCGACGAGAGCGTCGGGCGCATGTGCATGCCGTAAAGCAGATGCTGGGATGTGAGCAGCAAGGTGGTCAGCACAATCGAGATCAGGCTGGCACCGCTCTTGACCATGCCGATCGCCACCAGCTGCGCGGCGCCGGCGAACACAATGGCGGACAAACCCTGAGCTTGCAGCGGAGTAAATTGCGCATCAATCGCCATCGAGCCGGCCAACAAACCCCAGGGCGCACAGGCCAGAGACAGTGGAATAACGGCAAGGGCGCCGCGACCGAAGGCGAAATGAGGTAAGGCTGTAGGCATGGAGACGGCTCATCGACAGACAGTCGACAAGCATGCCAGCGTGATACGGGGCGTGTCTTGAACGATCGTGCTCAGGCGAGCCTGACCGAGACCTGCTCCACCGAGTCACGCGCTTCGCGCAACTCATGGGCATCCTGGTTGAGCCGGTGAATGGTGTTGAGCAGGCGCTGGCGCAGCACTTCATCGCCGAGTTTTTCGACGGCGCGCATCAGGTCAAACGCCGCGGTTTCGTTATTGTCCGCGACAGAATCGAGGGTTTTGCGCAGGTTGCGAGTGGCACGGGTCACGCGAGTTCTTCCTTCATCAGCAATGGGCAGGCACTTTAGGACATTCGTGTTTCATTTTAATTTCAGACACTTGTGGCTGATTGTCGGGCATTTGATCCACGTCAACGGAATTCAGGATTTGACCTACATATATGGCAAACCATATATTCGCAACGCTATCCATACCAAGACCTTGATCATGTCCGCCCCCCTCTCTCCGCCCGAGCTGTTCAAATGCCTGGCCGATGCCACGCGCGTACGGTTGATGTTATTGATCCTGCGCGAGGGCGAACTTTGCGTGTGCGAACTGATCCATGCTCTGTGCGACAGTCAACCCAAGATCTCCCGCCACCTGGCGCAACTGCGCAGTGGTGGGCTTTTGCTGGATCGTCGCCAGGGTCAATGGATCTACTACCGCATCAATCCGGCACTGCCCGACTGGGTCACCCAAGTGCTGGACACCACCTTGCAAGCTAACCAGCCATGGTTGCAAAACGACGCGCAGCGTCTTGATGCAATGGGCAACAGACCACAACGGGCCAGCACCTGCTGCTGAGCCATCGGAGCGTTTATTCATGCTTGTCGCAATTGCGATTTTTATCTTCACCATCGTTCTGGTCATCTGGCAGCCCAAAGGCCTTGGGGTCGGCTGGAGCGCAACCATGGGCGCGATTCTGGCCCTGGCGTGCGGGGTCATCAGCCTGTCTGACATCCCAGTGGTGTGGCACATCATCTGGAACGCCACCGGCACCTTTGTCGCGCTGATTATCATCAGCCTGTTGCTCGATGAAGCCGGGTTCTTTGCCTGGACCGCGTTGCATGTAGCACGCTGGGGCCGTGGGCGTGGCCGGCGCCTGTTTGCCTATATGGTGCTGCTCGGCGCCTTGGTGTCGGCATTGTTTGCCAACGACGGCGCGGCGCTGATCCTCACACCGATTGTGATGTCGATGCTGCTGGCGTTGCGCTTTTCCCCGGCGGCCACCCTGGCCTTCGTGATGGGCGCGGGGTTTATCGCCGACACGGCGAGCTTGCCGTTGGTGGTGTCGAATTTGGTGAACATCGTCTCGGCGGATTATTTCAAGATCGGCTTCAACGAATACGCAGCGGTCATGGTGCCGGTCAATTTCGTCAGCGTCGCAGCGACACTGGCGGTGCTGCTGTGGTTTTTCCGCCGCGATATTCCGCAGGCCTACGACCCCGCCGACCTTGATGACCCGGCCAGCGCCGTCCACGACCGTGCGACCTTTCGTGCCGGGTGGTGGGTACTCGGGATTTTGTTGGTCGGCTGTTTCGCCCTGGAGCCGCTGGGCATTCCGATCAGTGCGATCTCCGCCGTGTGCGCCGTTTTGTTGCTGGTGATCGCCGCCAAAGGCCACAAGATTTCCACGCGCAAAGTGCTGAAGGACGCCCCGTGGCAGATCGTGGTGTTTTCCCTGGGCATGTACCTGGTGGTCTACGGCTTGCGTAACGCGGGTTTGACCACCTACCTGGCAACCTGGCTCGACACCTTCGCCACCTACGGCGTGTGGGGCGCGGCGATGGGCACCGGGGTGCTGACGGCGCTGCTGTCGTCGGCCATGAACAACCTGCCGACGGTGTTGATCGGCGCACTGTCCATCGAATCCAGCCATGCCGTGGGCGTGGTCAAGGACGCGATGATTTACGCCAACGTGATCGGCAGCGACCTGGGCCCGAAAATCACTCCCATCGGCAGCCTGGCCACGCTGCTGTGGCTGCATATTCTTGCGCGCAAAGGCATCAGCATCACGTGGGGCTACTACTTCAAGGTCGGAATTGTGCTGACGTTGCCGGTGCTGTTGATCACCCTGGCGGCGCTCGCCTTGCGCCTGAGTCTGTGAAGACGTGTGCGGTGAACCGACACCGGATGAGCTGGGCAACCGATGTCAGCATCCAGCATTACAAAAAAGGTAATCGCGACCTTGATCGTCCCGGCGTCATTGTCGTCGCCAGCAACCCTGACTACCTGGGCAGTTACCGATATCGATAGTGATGACGAGCGTATTTATAAAAAACACGCGTCCTCGTTTGCATCAATGAAATATTTAAAACCCTGAACCTCTTTTTGGAAGGTGCAGAGCTTACTGAACAGTCATCCTGCCCAGTAAGCTCGCCCCCAAATAGCGACCGGCTCACAGTGCGTATCCTTAAGCGCACGTTGCAGCCAGTGGTCGATCTGAACACCCTCGTCAGCGTATGCTCACGGCTGATTTACTATCGAGCCGACCCTATGAGCGCCATGCAACACGCCTGGCTGGGCAACTACGAAGTCACCCATACACGCTGCACGGGCCTGACCTTTGCCCGCCATAGCCATGATGAATGCGTGATCGGCGTAAACCTGGTCGGCGAGGAAAGCGTTTGGCTCGACCGCCGCGAGTTCCAGGCCGGACCCGGCAGCATCACGTTGTACAACCCCGGGCAGATTCAAGGCGGCGGCGCGGCCGATGGCGCACCCTGGCATTTTGTCAGCCTGTACGTCGCGGCCGACGCGTTGGCGGCTGACCTGGGGCTGGCCCAGGTGGAATTTGATCGCTCGCTCTGCTTGCAGCCCGACCTGGCACAGCGCCTGGCTGCGGCGGTCAAGGGAGCCTTGAACGACGACCCATTGCTTCGCGAGATTAACGAAGACGCCTTGGTTTTGCTGCTGGGTGAAGTGGTGGGTGCCAGCGGTGTGCGCCTGCCCGGCGCTGCCACGGGCGGTAAAGGCATGATCCGCCGCGCCCAGGAGCTGCTCGCCGAGCAACTGAGCCAAGCGCTGCCGCTGGACCAGTTGGGCGATGAGCTGGGCTTGTCCAAATTCCATCTGTTGCGCACCTTCCAGAAAGAAACCGGGCTGAGCCCCAGGCAGTGGGCGATGCAATTGCGTACGTGTCGTGCCAAGGGACTCTTGCGCCGTGGCGCCTCGGCCAGCGATGTCGCGCATGAGCTGGGGTTTGCTGACCAAAGCCATCTCAACCGACACTTTCGCGCCGCCTATGGCATCACCCCAGGCCGCTATCAAAGCCTGTTGAAACGCTGAAAGCGCAATCTGGTTCAAGACACCTGCGCCACACAGCCGCACACTGCGCGCCTCTGTTGAAGGAAAGCGGCATGGTCACGATCTTTTTTTACGCGCTGGTATTCGGTTTTGTGTTTTGCCTCTCACCCGGCGCGGTGCTGGCAGAAACCTTGCGCCGTGGCTTGCTCCATGGGTTCACCGCTGCCTTGCTGGTACAGATCGGTTCGCTGGTGGGCGACGCCGCCTGGGCGGTGATCGGCCTCACTGGCATCGCCCTGCTGATTGAGCATGAAGCCGTGCGTGTTCCGCTGACGATTGTGTGCGCGGTGTACCTGGCCTGGCTCGGTGTGCGCAGCCTGATCGACGCCTGGCACCTGCCCGCGGCGGACAGCGGGCCGGTCCGCTCCGGACAGAATGCGCTGGCGGTGGGCGCGGCCATTTCCCTGGCTAACCCGAAGAACATTGTGTACTGGGGCGCATTGGGCAGCGCCTTGTCCGGGATCGTCGGCGCCACGCCCAGCCCTGGGCAAACCCTGATGTTTTTTGCAGGTTTCATGCTGGCGTCGGTGCTGTCGTGTTTTCTGATTGCGGCGCTGGTCAATCTGTTACGCAAAAACGCCTCGCCGCTGTGGCAGCGCGTCAGTTACGGCGCGTGTGGTTTAGTGTTGATCTATCTGGCAGTTCTGGCTGCACAGGGCGTATGAAGTTATATACCCCATAACTAACCGTGCCCCTTGTCTGAATAAACTCTGAACGCAGACTGATTTAATTAATCATGCGTTGACATTTTGTAACCGTCTGAGTAGATTGCCCGTGCCCGCAACTGGGGCCTTTTTTAAACCTCACAAAAGAAGCCAATGGACACAGTATCTAGTCGCTGTCCGAGCACCGCTTTAGCGGGCATCGGGCGCCAAACCCAGAATATGACAGGACTCGCCTTCCAGGTCCGGTAAGCTGCGCTAGAGCTTGATGCTCCACCGTAACTGCCTCACCGGTCGCCCGTCCGGTCCCGAGGTGTGTTATGACCTTCCAACTCATTGCTTTGCCCGATGTACGTACGCTGGCCGCCGCCCTGCGCGCCAAGCTGTGCCGCGAGCCCGCAGGCTTTTCGCCTACCCGGGCCACGTTTGCTGCACCCTCCCCTCAAGCCAGTAAAGACCAAGCGCGTCCGGCCCCGGTGTTGGCGCACTGGCACCTGTGCCCTGCCAGCGGCCAACTGCTGCAGCACTGGGACCACGCCGACCCTCAAGACCCGCAGAGACCCCAGGTTTCCATGCTGGCTCAAGCGAGCCTGATGTTCGGACTTTACCTGAGCACTCGCAGCGCTTAACCCGGCTGGAAACAGCAACTTTCTAATTGATGTTCTGGAGTTCTTTATGAACACGTCCAGTAGTAGCCCGCTGCGCGTTAGTTAACTAACGCGCGTGTGGCGGGCGCTGTAGAAGTTATGTGAACACCTTATTTAAACCGATCGCGAAGTTTGCGGCTCGGCATGCTTTCGCTCGCCTGTCTTCAGGTAAGTACCGGGTATGTTTTGTCGAGAATTGGCGACAGGAGTACAGACAATGAGCGCCGTAAAAAACACGCCTCTGCACAAGAAAAATGGCACCGACACCGACACCAAACTGTCGATGCGCGCCGCCCGCGAAGCCCAGAACGGCCTGCAGGCCACCCTCGCCAACGTGCGAGCCACCCAGGATGGCTTGACCGAACTGGACGCCTCGGCGCGTCTGCAACGCGAAGGCTACAACGAAGTGGCCCACGACAAGCCGCCTCACGCCATCGTCCAGTTCCTGCAGGCGCTGAACAATCCCTTCATTTATGTGTTGCTGACCCTGGCGGGCATCAGCTTTGTCACCGACTATTGGCTGCCGTTGCAGGCCGGTGAAGAAGTCGACCTGACCAAAGTCATCATCATCATGACCATGGTGCTGCTCAGCAGCCTGCTGCGCTTCTGGCAGGAACACCGCTCGGCCAAATCCGCCGAAGCACTCAAAGCCATGGTGCGCACCACCGCCACTGTGCTGCGGCGTGAGCAAGTCGGCGCCCAGCCGACCCTGCGCGAAGTGCCGATGCGCGACCTTGTCGCCGGCGATATCGTGCAACTGTCGGCCGGCGACATGATCCCTGCCGATGTGCGGCTGATCGAATCCCGCGACCTGTTTATCAGCCAGGCCGTGCTGACCGGCGAAGCCTTGCCGGTCGAAAAATACGACACGCTCGGCGATGTCACGCAAAAATCCGCCTCTTCGCTGGCGGCCGACCAGGGCAACCTGCTGGACCTGCCCAACATCTGCTTCATGGGCACCAACGTGGTCAGTGGCCGCGCCAAGGCCGTGGTGGTTGCCACCGGGCCGCGCACTTACTTTGGCTCGCTGGCCAAGGCGATTGTCGGCTCGCGGGTGCAGACCGCGTTCGACCGTGGGGTCAACAGCGTCAGCTGGCTGTTGATTCGCTTCATGCTGGTGATGGTGCCGATCGTGTTCCTGCTCAATGGCTTCTCCAAAGGCGACTGGGGCGATGCATTCCTGTTCGCTCTGGCGGTGGCGGTGGGCCTGACCCCGGAAATGCTGCCGATGATCGTCAGCGCCAACCTGGCCAAGGGCGCTACCGCCATGGCCAAGCGCAAAGTGGTGGTCAAGCGCCTGAATGCGATCCAGAACTTCGGCTCGATGGACGTGCTGTGCACCGACAAGACCGGCACCCTGACCCAGGACAAGATCATCCTCGAACACCACGTCAACGCCTTTGGCCAACGTGATGATGCGGTGCTGTCCCTGGCCTGGCTGAACAGCTACCACCAAAGCGGCATGAAAAACCTGATGGACCAGGCCGTGGTGCAGTTCTCGGAACACAACCCCAAGTTCCAGCGGCCATTTGCCTATAGCAAAGTCGATGAGTTGCCGTTCGACTTCGTGCGCCGCCGCCTGTCGATCGTGGTCAAGGACGCCGCCGGCGACCAGTTGCTGGTGTGCAAAGGCGCGGTGGAAGAGATGCTGAGCATTTCCACCCACGTCATGGAAGATGGCGCTGCAGTGCCGCTGGATGATCGTCGCCGTGACGAGCTGCTGGCACTGGCCAATGACTACAACGAGGATGGCTTTCGCGTACTGGTGGTCGCCACCCGCAACATCCCCAAATCCCTGGCTCGCCAGCAGTACACCACCGCCGATGAGCGCAACCTGATCATCCAGGGCTTCCTGACCTTCCTGGATCCACCGAAGGAAACTGCGGGCCCGGCGATTGCGGCGCTGCAACAAATTGGCGTGGCGGTGAAGGTGCTGACCGGCGACAACGCGGTGGTCACCAGCAAAATCTGCCGCCAGGTCGGCCTGGAGCCTGGTCAACCACTGCTGGGCGTAGAAATCGAAGCGATGGACGACGCGACGCTGCTGCGCCGCGTGGAAGAACGCACCGTGTTTGCCAAGCTGACGCCGCTGCAGAAATCCCGGGTGCTCAAAGCGCTGCAAGCCAACGGCCACACTGTGGGCTTCCTCGGCGACGGCATCAACGATGCGCCAGCGCTGCGCGATGCCGACGTGGGCATCTCGGTGGACAGCGGCACCGACATCGCCAAGGAATCGGCCGATATCATCCTGTTGGAAAAGAGCCTGATGGTGCTGGAAGAAGGCGTGCTCAAGGGCCGCGAAACCTTCGGTAACATCATGAAGTACCTGAACATGACCGCCAGTTCCAACTTCGGCAACGTGTTCTCGGTGCTGGTGGCCAGTGCGTTCATTCCGTTCATGCCGATGCTGGCGATCCACCTGCTGCTGCAAAACCTGATGTACGACATCTCTCAGTTGGCCCTGCCGTGGGACAAGATGGACAAGGAATACCTGGCCAAACCGCGCAAGTGGGATGCGAAAAACATCGGCCGCTTCATGATCTGGATCGGGCCGACCTCGTCGATCTTCGACATCACCACCTTTGCGCTGATGTGGTACGTGTTCAGCGCCAACAGTGTGGAAATGCAGACCCTGTTCCAGTCCGGCTGGTTTATCGAGGGGCTGCTCTCGCAAACCCTGGTGGTGCACATGTTGCGCACCCGCAAGATCCCGTTCTTCCAGAGCACGGCCGCCTGGCCGGTGTTGATGATGACCGCCCTCGTCATCGGCCTGGGGATCTACGTGCCGTTCTCGCCGCTGGGCACCCTGGTCGGCCTGCAGCCGCTGCCGCTGGCGTACTTCCCATGGCTGGTCTGCACGCTGTTCGCCTACTGCTGCGTGGCCCAACTGATGAAAACGATCTACATCCGCCGCTTCAAGCAGTGGTACTGATCACCCGCCTCTGAAACGGTGGCCGTCGCCCGGCGGCCACCGTGCAACACAAGGATTCTGACTATGCGCGTGTTGATCTGTGCAGGTCGTCATTACGCCGACACCAAAAAGTCCCGCCAAGTGCTGGACGCTTACCACCGCCTGCGCCCGGTGCAGGTATTGATTCACGGCGGCAACCAATTCCTGGGCAGTGACGTTGAGGAATGGGCGCGGGAAATCGGCATCGACGTGGTGCGCTACCCGCCCAATTGGCAACGCCATGGCAAGCAGGCGGAACGCCAGCGCAACCATTTCATGCTGACCGACAGCCGCCCCGACGTGGTCATCGCCCTGCCGGGTGGTGACGACACCTCGGAGCTGGTCTGCCAGGCCAAAGCCAGCGGCATTTCGGTGCTGACCGTAGAAAGCTGAATTCAAGCGAGGTGCATCATGCACAAAAAACATACCCCTCATCGCCAAGACGGGTTTGCCAAATATCGCGCACGTCACTATCGCGGCGCTCGCCATACTCTGTTGCTGCTGCCGCCGGCCAAGCGGCGTGCACTGCAACGCAACCTTACGTTTATTGGCGTGACCCTGGGCCTTGTCCTGCTCATCGCGCTGCTTTCCAAAGCTCACGCAGCCGGTGGCGCCTATGTGGTTGATGACGGCGCGGTCAACGCCCCAGGCGAATGCAATGTGGACGCCTGGTACACCGCCAATCGGCACCAAGGCAACAGCCACAGCGAAACCTTGAACCCGGCCTGTACCTTCAATGCACTGCCCTCGGTGCAATGGAGCGCCGCATTGTCGCGCGCCAGCCAGGCCGGCGATGCCCAAACGCAGGTCAGCCCTCAAGTGAAGGCCCAGGTGTGGTCACGCGAAGACCTGGGGCTACAGCTGGCAGTATCGGCAACGTCGCATGTTGCCTTGGATCGCCAACACGCGTTCGACGGCGCGGACCTGAATGTGCCATTGACCTGGCAACCTGTCCAAGCGCTGCGCCTGAACCTGAATGGCGGCTGGACGCATGCCTACAACGGCGGCGAGCAAAACCATCGCCTGACCTGGGGCACGGGGTTCGAATATCAGCTTGCGCATGCTTTGACGCTGATCGGTGAGCGCTACGGCCAGGAAGGCGGCGACCAGGCGTGGCAGGCCGGGCCCCGCTTCCATCTAGGCGCGTTGGTGGATGTGGATGTCGTCGTCGGGCAGAGCCTGAGCGGCGAGCGCGACCAGTGGTTGACGACCGGCGCCACCCTACGTTTCTAAGCCTTGGCTTGCTGTTCCAGGTGCAGTTGCAGATCAGGATCGAGCTGCAACTGCCCTGCCAGTTCATCCAGATAGCTACGCTCGCCTTCCTGTTGATCATTGACCAGCATCACGCTGGCCAGGTAGATCTCCGACGCCACCGCCGGGTCACGCGCATACTCGGCAAAATCGGCAGCATTGAGCGGCTTGGCCACTTCGGCGTCGAGCCATTGCTGCAATTGTGGGTCATCGGTGTGGCGGCCGATTTCGGCGCTAATCATCTGCTGCTCCTGCGCGTCGATCTTGCCATCCGCCTTGGCGGCCGCAATCAATGCACGCAACAGCGCATGGCTATGGGCCTCGGCCTCAGGGCCGTCGAGCTGGTCAACCGTCTGAATGGCTTGCTGGGGTGCAGACGCCTGCTGTCGTTGCCAGGCCTGATACGCCTGAAACGCGGCCATCCCGAGGGACGCCAGTGCCGCGTAATTCATCCCGCCGGAACGCGCCTGCGTCGTACCGCCGGCGGGCGCGCCGCGCAGCAGCCCACCGAGACCACCCAACAAACCACCCAGCCCACCGCCGGCCGAGGCAGTGCCGGTGCCGGTGCTGGTACCTTTGAGCAAACCGCCCAACAGGCCGCCCAGGCCACCGCCCGAGGTGGCGCTGCCTGACTGCCCGCGCAGCAATTGTTCCAATAGATCGCTGGTATTCATGGTCTTGCCCTCCCAGGGCGCAGTGTTGGCGTTCAACAACCATAGCCCGCCGCAGCTGGAACACCATGACCGCCGGGCAGGCACGCTCTATGATGACGCCATTGCGCCGTTGAGAGAGAGAACACCCGTGAACCGTATCGAGCACATCGCGTTGATGGCCCACTACAACCAGTGGATGAACCGCAAACTCTACGACGCCGCCGGCACGCTGACGGACGCGGAGCTGGCGGCGGATCGACAGGCGTTTTTTGGCTCAATCCTCGGCACGCTGAATCACCTGGCGCTGGGGGATACCGTCTGGCTCAAACGCTTTGCCCAGCATCCAGCGGGCTTTTCGGCGCTGGCCCCCCTGAGTGCGATTGCCACACCCACCGACCTCAAGCAGCTGGCCTTTGCCGATATCCGCGCGCTGTCAGCCCATCGCGCGTGGCTGGATCAGCTCATCATCGAGTGGGCGCATAGCCTGCGCGAGTCCGACCTGGACCAGCACCTGCATTATCACAACATGCGCGGCGCGGCGAACCACAAGCCGTTCTTTGGCTTGCTGGTGCATTTTTTCAATCACCAGACCCACCACCGAGGCCAGACAACCACGCTGCTGACCCAGGCGGGCGTGGATGTAGGCGACACCGACCTGCTGGCACTGATTGACTGAACTCAGCGTGCGCTGAACGCGGCGTAGGCCTGCATCAAGCGTGGAAAGTCTTGCGGCTCAGGCAATTGCGCAAAGCTTTCGACGGCGGGCGTGGAGGCCCAGGGCAGCTTTTCGCTGGTCCAGGTTTCCATGAACGGCACGTAGTCCTGGGCGTCATCCAACAACGTCGCGCGCACATTGACGAATTCGTCGATGCCATGGGGTCGGGTAAACAGCCAGCTCATGCAATGCGGGCAGCAATAGTGACGGTCCACACCGTGCAAGCCGCCGATGACCGGGCAACCCTGGGTCACGGTAAAGCCACTGGCGGGGATCAAGGCGCTGAGGGAGAAAGCGCTTGAGGTCATTTTCCGGCAGCCGCTGCAATGGCAGGCCATGGTAATCACCGGCGGCAGGCTCACGCTGAAACGCACCCGGTTACAACGGCAACTGCCTTCCAGGGGCAACACGTCGACAGTCATCATTCATTCCTTTTTATGATTTTTGGCCCCGCAGGGTAACGTGAAGCCGTCGCGAAACAAAACCGAACGCCACGCCGCGCCCGGGGTCCAAACCCTGAGGCAGCGGGGTTAATTGCCCCGCCCTGCTCACGTGCACCTGCTGGTCTGGGATGCGCGTACCCCCATAAGAAGGAGACGCTTACATGGTCACTCACTTCAAGGTCGCCGGGCATCTAGCCTGCGGCCACCACGGCAGCAACCTCACGTCCAGCACCGAGCTGAACCGAGTCAAATGCCGCACCTGCCGCAATACCGAAGCCTACAAAGAAGCGCGCCGCACACAACGCAATGCCGCTCGCCGCTCCGCGCGCAAAACCCAGACCCACACTGCCAGCGACTGGCGCAGTGCGTGGACACAACGCCTGACCGACCTGCCCGGGTTGCAGCGCTTGCCACGCGGGTTCAGTGGGCAGCGCTTTGTCTGATCTGTTCGGGTATTGAGAAAATATTCACCAGGTTCCCGTCGGGGTCCTGCAGCAGTGCGCAAGTATTGCCCCATGGCATGATCGTCACAGGCATTACCACTTGCGTGCTGCTGACCCGCAGCAGGATAGCTTCGACCTCCTCCACCTGAAACTCCAGGATCGCCGAGCGGTTACTCGCAGCGACGGCCAACCCGTTGTTATGCAAGCGGACCAAACGCTCGTCGCTTATCGCCAGAACCACACCCTCGAAGTGAATCTCGGCAAAACCATCAGCCCGATGCCGCGGCTCGATAGTCGACAGGTTTTGATAGAACCGTATGAGCTGCTCAAACTGTTGAGTCACGATGCGAACAGATGCAAATTTCATGAGCTGACCTGACTGGAATACGCAGGCGCACTCTAATTCAGGGCTGTGTCAGATAGTGGCAGGAGCATGTCGTGGCGTGTCAAAACCCTCGCCTCGACGCCAGATTCCTCGTGTAGATCACTGATCTGGCAAGCTTTTTCAACTTTACGCGAATGCAACAAACACAACCTTCGACCTTGCATCCCAGCGCCTGGGTCTATATATTCCCAACCCTGCTGCACCGCGCTACCGCCCGAATGGCGAAACTGGTAGACGCATGGGACTTAAAATCCCCCGCTCGTAAGGGCGTCCCGGTTCGATTCCGGGTTCGGGCACCATGGATATCAAGGGCTTGCATGATGAATTTCATGCAGGCCTTTTTCTTTTTTGTTCCGCAATTTCCACACTGTTCCGCAATTCCCCTCCTCCGGCGTCCTGCCGAATGCAATTACCCTCCTGTAACCTCAATCGAACTACCCATACCTTCCCATGCTCTATCGGGAGTCGCCTGGGCCCTCCAGGCCAACCCGCAGGGAGTGGAATATGTCTGATGATCTGAAAAACCGCGGGCCTCAAGATCGTGCTCGAGTGAACACATCAGAACCTTGGGAGCTAAAGCACTGGACGAAGGAGTTTGGCGTAACAGAGCAACAGCTCAAAGACGCCGTTAAAGCTGTTGGTCCGATGGTTACTGACGTTCGTGAGAAGCTCGGCAAATAGTGTCAGACGCGCCCTGCGCTTGGCGGGGCGTGTTCAATTTCTTCGCGGTGTCTGCGGCAACCTGCAGCGCCTCACCGAAGAAGCTCCCTGCTACGCTGTTCGTCTCAGGGAGGAACGTCGATGCCACATTCAGATTTGATCCCTTCCCCGCTCTCAAAATGCTATGAAAACCAACTCGCTCTTGAGGAAACCTGATGCGCGCTTGATCTGTCGCCCCTTCATCTACTCGTAGTAGACCTTGGCGGAATATTTGTAGTCTCGTCCCAGTTTCGCGCACCATTCGGGGAAGCCGTCTATGGGATTTTCCGAATAGGCTTTCCAGTCCGCGATGAGGCGATCGAAATGCTGCACTTCAGATGTCAGATAAGCCAGCGCTTCGGGATCAGGGGCTTCTGCTATGAGTCTTCTGGCACGCTCCAGCGCTGAGGTCGCCTCGTCAACACTGCCTAAGAAGAAAGACTCGTCAAGATGATGGGTGGCATAGTCAATCCCTCCAAGCGCAAAGTCGATCAGCATCCTGCGGACAGGCATATCTTCGGGGAACCCAGAAAGTGCTCTGGTAAGCAGTTCAGGGTCACGGTTGAGCATCCCGAGCCATCGCACGGGTAAGGTTGTGACTGCATCTTCCTCCATCCATGCCTTCAACGTAGGCACCAGAAACCGGGCGGTGAGCGGCTGCGTCAGAAACTGATGGGTTTTTGAGGATCGCGAATTGGCTTCGAGAATTTCGATTGCTGCGCGACGTGCGGCGGCGCTATCAAACGAACTGGATGCGACGAGAAACCGTTCAAGTGCAGAAAATGCTTCGCGACGTAGCCCTTGTTCTCGATATCGACAATAGCTCGCAAGTGGCTTCAGGTCAGAATGTGCATCAAGGCTCTCCGCAAGCGCCAGAAGCCCTTCGAAATTATCATTGTTCCAATAATACATGACAGTAAGGCCTAAGAAATGCGGCTCCGAGAGTATGCTCGGCGAGCGGCGCGAGCAAGATGAAAGCCATGCCTCATTGAATTGATGTCGTTGCCAAATGTTTAAACTCCCGCAGCGAGCAAAATTGCTGAGCTGTGCCCGCACAACTGGATGCCATTACGCAACCAGTAACCCCCGCTCGCTACGGTCCAAAGACGTGATCACCCACCCTTTGCGCAAGCCGGGCACGAACAAGTGCTCGAAGGTCTTGCTGTTGGCGCTGGCGTCGCTCCTCGCTGATCCCCGGGTGAACTAACATCGGCTGCCCTGATTGCAAAATTGAGCCTTCTTTTCCATGGCCATTTTTTGGGCGGTTTGCACACTGTTCGACCATGCAAAGCCGCCTCTACAGCCTGTCACACCCCGAAAATAGCCTCAATTTCGATATTCAGTTCCGGGGAAAACAACTTTGAAACCTCGACCAGGGAGCTGGCAGGCAAATGCCCTTCATAGTGCTGCATCAGCACCTTGCGCAGTTCGCCGAGTTGACTGAAGTCGGTGATGAATAGCGTCACCTTCAAGAGTGCAGACATATCGGTGCCCTCTTCGGCGGCAACCGCTTTAATCTGCTCCAAAATAGCATTGGCCTGTTTTTCTAGGCTCTGCCCTTGAGCATCAGTTCCGAACGCTGTGAAGCCTGACAGGTACAGGGTATTGCCATGTTTCACCGAATGCGAATAGGGCCCCACGGCAGGAGGAAGTGCTGCGTAAGTTTTACGTTCGATATTATTGCTTGGCATATTGGCGTGTCCGAAATGTCAGTAGAACGGCCATGGGAAACGTGAGGACTAAGGGGCCTGAATTGATTCGGCCTTTAGATTAATTGTCGTAGAAATACCACATGACAGTCGCCACTGTGGCGACCCACCCGAGGGTCAGCAGTATTGAAAGACCCGCAAGCCGCTTGTCCATCGTGCCCTTTCAGTTACCAAAATGATCGAAGTCATGGCATTCCCGGCAAGCGTAGTTCACTGCGCGAAGCCTGCAACGGTGCGCACGTCGTTGCGGTACGTCCCCGCTTGGATTAATCGAACATTCCCCTCCGACCCGCTTACGGTATGAGCGCCTGTAACTCATGAGCGCGCAATTATTTAGCGCGCCTATTATCCCGATGCATTCTTTTGTATTCCTGGATTGACGTCTGCCGCCCAAGCTGCAGCCGAGAGTCACTGTGCCGCATGAACAGTCTGTCTTGTTCGCGCTCAACAAAATGACGTGGGTTGCCACGCCAATAAATCCCGGCCCTCGGAGGCCTATATGAAATTAAGATCCTTGAATATCGCGCGCAGGGCTTTCGTCTGCTTTGGGCTAATCACACTCCTGCTCATAAGCCTGGCGGGCTTCTCGTATTTGCAGATAGATCACCTACGTAATGCAGAGCAGGACATCGAGCAAAACTCCCTGCCCAGCGTTCAGGTCATTGACGACATTCAAATCGCCCTGCTCCATGCTCGCCTTGAAAGTATTCGCATGCTGTCGAGCACGACCAAGGATGTGCATGATAAATCGCTGTCGTTGGTCGAAGGCGCCATACAGACGCTCCAGTCGAAGACAGCGTTTTACCGTGATCATCTGATTTCTGGCGAGCAGGATGAAATCCAGTTTTCGAAGACAAACCAAGCTATGAATGTCTACATCGACGGTCTCAAGAACGTACTTGCCCTCGATATCTCTGACCATGATCAAGCTGTCCTTTTTGCGAACACAGAGCAGGCACAGCGAGCAAGCGCCTATCAGGAGCAGCTAACAACGCTTCGTGAGCAAAATGCGCGTCAGGCGGTGGTGTCGGGGCAAGACGCGACGGACGTATATACGCATAGCGTTAAAGTCTTGATCTTGGTTCTGGTAGTCGCATTTATCTTAACCATCGTCCTGGCGACCCTGTTCACTAAAAGCATTGTCAGCCCCATCAGCGCCTCGCTGAAGTTGGCGGAAGATATCGCGTCTGGCGACCTCACCCACGACCTTGAAGTTACAGGTTCAGACGAAGCTTCACGCTTGATGCATGCGCTCAATCGGATGCAGAAAAATCTCAGAAACACGATCTTGGAAATCTCGGGAGCGTCTGCCCAACTGAGTACCGCAGCGGTTGAAATGACCTCGATCACCGAAAGTGCCGATCGCACCCTTCAGCAGCAAAACAGCGAAATAGAGCAAGCAGCCACGGCAGTGACCGAAATGAGCGCCGCCGTCGAAGAGGTCGCCCGCAATGCCAACTCCACATCTGAAGCGGCCACGCAGTCCAGCTTGGCGGCTGATCTGGGCAATCAAAAAGTGACTGAAACGTTAACGGCCATGCGCGGACTGACGGAACTGGTCGAAGTCTCCTCAACCCAGGTGAAAGAACTCGCAGGCCAGGCTCAAGACATCACCAAAGTTCTGAGTGTGATCAGGGCGATTGCCGAGCAAACGAATCTCCTGGCGTTGAATGCAGCAATTGAAGCGGCACGTGCGGGTGAACAGGGTCGTGGTTTTGCAGTGGTGGCCGATGAGGTTCGGGCTTTGGCGCACCGCACCCAAACGTCGACCCAAGAAATCGAACAGATGATATCCACCATCCAGGCCGGTTCTTCAGCCGCAGTCGAGTTGATGCACAAGAGCACCTCTGAGGTCTACACCACGCGAGATACGGCAGAGCAAGCAGGCCAATCGCTACGCCAAATTATTGATTCCGTACTGGAAATCAACGACCGCAATATTCAGATTGCAACCGCTTCCGAGGAGCAAGCTCACGTTGCACGTGACGTAGATCGCAGTCTCATCAGCATTCGTGACCTGGCAATTCAAAGCACTGAGGGTACCCGCCAGACGTTGACTGCAAGCAATGAATTATCACGTCTAGCAGTCAACTTGAATGACTTGGTTCTCCGATTCCGGACCTAAAAGCTGGATCAAGCACAGTGCGTTCATGGCACAGAGTTACCAATCAACAGTGACACGCTCAGCTACAGACAGCAGGGGATAAAAATGGCTTCTCATGAGATTGCCTTGCACTCTGTGCTGAGCGCAGATGAACGCTCTGAAATAGCTGAACTGGAGGCCACAAGCGCTATTTTGCAGCTTGTTACGCGCCTTACAGGAATGCGATTTGCCGGGATTGCCAAATTCACGGAAAAGGACTGGATAGTTTGCTCAGTTTTCGACCCAACCCATCTAGGGATAGAGGCTGGAAATATCCTGGAGTTGGAAATCACCCTCTGCAGCGAGCTGAGAAGAAACCCCAAAGCCCTCTTCATTCCAAAAATCAGTGGCGATCGCAGATATTCAGATCGCCATGTCGTCAAGCGATACGGACTGGAAAGTTATGCAGGCGCTCCTATCTTCCTTCCTGATGGGCGACTCTTTGGTGCTTTATGCGCGCTGGACTCACGCTCAATATTGTTTGAAGATCCGGATCTTGAGGAGACTTTGGTTTTATTCGCCAAGTTAATAGGCTGCATTTTTTTCACCAACCTTGCTGCTGAACAAAAGCCAGCAAGTCCTTGTCAGGCTTCGTAGAACTAATTGATTTAATCGTCAGCGTGCAATAGCGCGAATGTATGCCTGGCAGGCCCGAATGGCAGCCCCTACGCAGCGTACCAACATACTGGACACCGCCCAGATCTAAGGAGCGAGATGGGCAGCGCTGCAAGCCTACCTTGCAGCCCCCCAACCGCCTGTCCAACCGGCAGTTGGTCAGCGATGTAGCGTTCAGCCAAGGCTCGTCTGCACCGAGCATTCCGCCAACATCGGGCCTCACAAAAACAAGAGATTTTCACGGCGCCAGGCTGACCATCCGAAAAGCCACCTCCAGGCATACGCTTAAGCATCACGTCCCAAGTTTTTAAACCGGCTGCCATACATGCGTTCTCATTTTGCTTGCTGCGTCATGCCCGTTGAAACTTGCTATCGTCCAGGTTTTTGCTGCCAAGCAGGACGGACAACGGCAGTTAATGACGTAGACTGTTAAACTCGCCTTTTCGAATTCCATGTGTGATCAGCGCAGGAGGCTTAAATGTCTGTCCTAACCCGCAACAATGTACGCGTCCATGGTTCAGGCCCTGTCACTCTAGTTTTTGCGCATGGTTTTGGGTGTGATCAGAACATGTGGAGACTCGTCGAGCCGGCATTCCGCGAGAACTTTCGGACGATTCTTTTCGACGTTGTAGGCTGTGGGAAGTCAGACCTCTCAGCCTATGAGGTTGTGAGGTACTCATCATTGAAAGGGTACGCGCAGGACATCGTGGAGATTATTGAGGAGTTTGCGGACTGCCCGGTCATATTTGTTGGGCATTCTGTCAGCGCTATGGCGGGCGTAATCGCCGCGAATAAGCGACCTGATCTATTCGGGGCGCATGTCATGGTTGGGCCTTCACCGTCGTATATCAACGATGGTGAATATTTTGGTGGTTTCAGCAGGGAGGACATCGACTCTCTTCTGGAGACGTTGGAAAGCAACTACCTCGGCTGGTCGAGCTCCATGGCCCCCGCCATCATGGGCGCGCCTGGACAGCCTCATCTTGGTGTCGAATTAACCAATAGCTTCTGCCAGACAGACCCTGATATTGCGAAGCGGTTCGCCAGGGTCACGTTCCTATCTGATAACCGCACTGACGTGGCCAAGCTACTGGCGCCGGCGCTGATTATTCAGTCATCCGACGACATCATTGCACCTGTCGAAGTAGGTCGTTACCTCAACAAGGTGATCCCGGATAATCGTCTTGAGGTGATAGAAAACGTGGGGCATTGCCCGCACCTGAGTGCTCCTGATCTATGCATCAATTCGATCCAAAGCTTCATTGCAAGCGTTCAGGGTCGAATTGCTCATGGCGGCTAATGACGACCCAGTCCCTGATGCCGACTTGCTTTACGAGCACGCTCCCTGCGCCCTCATTATCACCAGCAAGGCCGGTTTAATCCTTCGCGCAAATGCCACCTTCTGCGAATGGTTGGGATACTCCAAAGATCAGTTGGTTGGCCGACGTAAACTACAAGAGTTGCTGACTGTCGGAGGACGAATTTTCCATCAAACTCACTGGATGCCTTTGCTTGAGATGCAGCGTTCCATCTCCGAGGTAAAGCTTGAGTTTGCGACGTCTGAGGGTAAAAAATTACCGATGATTCTCAATGCAACAAGGCGGGAACACCTTGGCGGCATTTTCGATGAGGTTTGCGCTTTTGTAGTGATCGAGAGGCATCGATTCGAGCAGGAAGTGCTGATTTCCAAACGGCAAGCTGAGGAATCGCTCGAGGCTCACCTAGCTCTTCAGCGGGATTTGTCGATTGCCGATGCGAGACTGCGAGTTGCTCTAGAGTCGGCCAAGATGCACGTTTGGGACGTCGACCCGGTGACACTTGAGCGTCGTTACGATAACAGCGTCGCGCAATTGCTCGGTTACCCGTCAAACCAAGATGTTTCAGCGTCAGTTTACTCAGACCTGATAGACCCTAATGACCTTCCAAGAGAGGCCGAGTTATTTTCGGCGGCTCTTGGATCGGTAGCTCAGGAGTATCGCTGCATTTATAGATTGAACGGCGTTGACGGCGTTCAGCGCACGGTACTCTCCACTGGGCGTGCGGCATTCGACCCAAATAACAAGCTCGTTCAGTTTGTCGGTATCCTTCATGACATTACAGACGTAAAACGGGAGCAAGCAGCAGCAGAAGACCGTGCTCTATTCTCTGAGCAAATGATTGGGATAGTGAGTCACGATCTGCGTAATCCCCTATCGGTGATCTCAATGGCCACCGAGGTGCTGGAGCGGAATGATCTGTCCCCCAGGCAGCTGAAATTGGTTCGGCACACTCAGGAAGCGGCGCAAAGGGCACGCAGGCTTATCAACGATTTGTTGGATTTCACGCAGGCCAGAATAGGGCGCGGTATTGGGGTTACAAAAACGACTATCGACCTACACCTGCTGATCGCTGCGGCTGTCGAGCAGCTTCGAATCGTTTATCCCAAACGAGAGCTTCTGCATTCAACCAATGGCCAGGGTCTATGCATGGCTGACAGCGATAGGCTTACGCAGCTTGCAGGTAACCTTATATCCAATGCTGTTACATATGGAGCGGTGGATCGCCCGGTGACAGTAACCTCCTCCATTACGGAGCAAGGTTTCGAACTGGTAGTGCACAACTGGGGTATACCGATTCCTCCAGACTTCCTCGCCACGGTCTTCAGTCCGATGACTCGTGGTGTCAATCTTGCGCAAGATAGTCGCAGCGTTGGATTGGGGCTTTTCATTGTCCGCGAAATCGTGAAGGCACACGGCGGCACGGTTTCGGTTAGCTCAACCATTGAAAGTGGGACAGCATTCAAGGCTACTTTTCCGTTAAAGTAAGCCTGTGACCCCTGTTAAAAAACACTTTCGCCAGATGCAAAAAGCCCAGCGCGGGCTGGGCATTGACGGCTGTTAAGCTCCGATGCAAGAAAGCGCTGGTGCGTTCCAGCAAAGTCCGTCGGACAGACCCTTTTCTTTTTGCCCTGCGCAAATCCCCCCGCGTCCCGCCGACCGACGATCACACGCGCATCCTGATCCGCTACAATTCGTTACCCACAAACGCATCACGCTCAACTTTATAAAAAACGGTCTCTTGGGTGCGCCCGGCGACATCCTTCGTCGCGGAATGCGACAACCTCCCGCCGATTTTCTGCAGGGCCCGTTGTGAGCGAATGTTCTGAGCGCCGATATGGAACCACACGGTGTCGACCCAGCGAAATGCGTGGTCGAGCATCAGGCGCTTGAGTTCCCCATTCGCCGCCCCGCCCCATTTTTCGCGGGCTAAAAAGGTGTACCCAATCGCAACCTCACGTTTTTCTTCACTGAAGTCGTAGTACCGAGAACTGCCTATCACCGCATGGCTGGCACGGTCGATCACCACCACAACGCTCTGCGACGTTAATGCCTCGTCGAACCACTCACGAAATACCGGCGCCTGATAGCGGGTTGGACTCGGGTGCTGAGCCCAGAGCAAAGGATCGGCAGCGACGCGGTACAGGGCTTCGAAATCTGCGCTGTCCAACGGGCGCAACTCAAGCGTGTGCCCGACGATGGACGGCGGAATGGGCAGCGATTGCATCGATGTTTCTCCATAAATTCGATGTGGGCGGGTCGTGACGCGTAGGCCGTTAGCATCGCAATAATCAGCCTGTTTGCGCCAGGCCGATGAGCAGCCAGGCAAACATCACTCAGGCTTGAACACTCAAAAACCCACAATAGATTTTATATAGAATCTATTTAATAGATATTTGCAGTCATGCCTCTTCATTCTCGCTTGAGAAATTCCTTAACGAACACGACCCAACCGTCGTGCTTGACCTACGATTAAAGGCCTGATGAGGCCGAGGTGATGCGATGAGTTTGAATGACAACATTATCGGGCAACTGGGCTTCGGCACGGCGCCGCTGGGCAACATGTTCCGCGCCATTGACGAAGACGAGGCGGCCGCTAACGTCGCTGCCGCCTGGGCTCAAGGCATCCGTTTCTTTGACACAGCGCCGCTGTATGGCGCTGGCTTGTCCGAGACTCGCCTGGGCAAACAGCCCCGCGTATCCGGCGGTTGCCGCACACCGTTTGAAGGGTACGACCTACAGCGTCGCCCTGGTTGAAGGCAGTAACGAATAAACCCTATTGATCGGAGAGCGACCATGCACCCGCATAAAACCGCAATTGTGTTGATTGAATACCAGAACGACTTCACCACCCCCGGCGGAGTGTTCCATGACGCCGTCAAAGACGTCATGCACACCACCAACATGCTGGCAAACACCGCCACCACGATTGAGCAGGCACGCAAGCTGGGCGTGAAGATCATCCACTTACCGATCCAGTTTGCCGACGGCTACCCTGAGCTGACCACACGCTCCTACGGCATTCTCAAGGGCGTCGCCGACGGCAACGCCTTTCGTGCCGGCACCTGGGGCGCCGAGATCAGCGACGCGCTGACTCGCGAAGCCGCCGACATCGTGATCGAAGGCAAACGCGGGCTGGACGGGTTCGCCACCACCGGCCTGGATTTGGTCCTGCGCAACAATGGCATCCAGAACCTGGTCGTCGCAGGCTTCCTGACCAACTGCTGCGTCGAAGGCACGGTTCGATCAGGGTACGAGAAAGGCTATGACGTGGTGACCTTGACCGATTGCACCGCGACGTTCAGTGAAGAACAACAGCGCGCAGCCGAGCAGTTTACCTTGCCGATGTTTTCGCAAACGCTGAAACACACAGCGTTTCTGCAGGCGCTGAACGCCGAATGAAAAAAGGGGCGACTCAGACTGAGTCGCCCCTTTTTTTGTGCATGCGTCACTCGGTCGGCGCGTACTGCATTTCACCATTACCAAACGACCAGTCTTCGCGCTTCACATCCACCAGGCTGATCCACACGTCTTCCTTGCGCAACCCGGTCCTGGCGTGAATGCCTTCGGCGATGAATGCATAAAAGGCCTTTTTCACGTCAATGCTGCGCCCGGCGTTCCAGGTCACCTGGATAAACACAATCCTGGGCGTGTAGCTGATCCCCAGATAACCGGCCGCCGGGTACACCAGTTCATCCTTGGCATGACGGTTGATGATCTGGAATTTATCGTGCTCAGGCACGTTGGCAACGCTGGTCATCGCCGCGTACACCACCTCGCTGATCGCCGTCGCGGTGTCAGTGGAGGTGTCGGCGGCGAGGTCAATTCGGACTAAAGGCATGAACATATCCTTAACAGGGTGAGCGGCCATCCACACCGGCGGCCAGTGATACAACGCTAGTCGCCACCACAAAATTCATCAAGCGCATAATTTTCCAAAAGATGATGAGTATTTCGCATGCTACTTCAAGACTTGAAGGCCTTCGTCACCGTGGTCGACAGCGCGTCACTGACCAAGGCAGCGCAAACCCTTTGCCTGACGCAGGCTGCGGTTTCTCGTCGCATTCAGCACTTGGAAGAAGCCTTGGGCGAAGCATTGTCACGCACTGAAGTTCCGAGCTCGAACAACGCCTGCTCCTCGGCGAACTGGATGCGGCCACGCTGATGCTGCCCGCCGCCAATAGCCCGCCCGCCTCGCTGCAAGCGCAACGGATCACCACACTCGACATTCAGGTGGAACAGAGCAAGCGCACACCACTGCTGGCCCAAGGCATTGCCGACGGTTTGCGCCAGCGAGACGCAGAGGATGCGCTGCGCAAGGCTCACGCTCGAACGCCGCGTTAAGGCCGCACTCAAACCATCGGCGAATGACTGACGACCCGCAGCGCCAGGCCCTCGTAGGCATCCAGCGTGATCGTAAATTCACCCTCGGCAGTGAGGTCGCCCTCAACCCGTTCATTGATGATGTCCACCACCGGCCCCGGCGCGATATTGGGCAGGTGCAGGGTTTCGGTGATCGCGCTGTTGCTAAAGTTGAGCGCGGTAATCTGCGTGCCCTTCCCGGCCGGCAACTCGTGGACCATGATCAGCAAGCCGGGATGCTCGACGTCCGGCACCAGAATCTGCCGGCTGGCGGCGATGCCATAGGCACTGCGCACCGCGAGGATTTTTTGCAGCTGCGAGGCAAACGACTGCGGGTCCTGCAACTGCTGGTTAAGGCTGCCATACAAGGCTTTGGAGCGCGGCATTTGCCCCGCCGACAGCTCGGCCTCGGGGTTCAGGTCCACCAGGTCGTAGGCGCCGCGATGCACCCAGCGAGTATCGCCGTCGGCCATCAAATGCGCGACTTCATCGGCCGCCAACGGCAGCGCGCCAACCAGGTCCCAACCCGACAAGGCAAACACCCCGGGCTGCATGGCGTTGTACATCACCAACAACAAATGGATCTGCCGGATCTGCTCGATATCGGCCGGCGTAATCGCCTCCAGGTCACGAATACCCAGCGCTGCAGTGATGATGCTGGCGGTGGTGCAGGACACGCCGTTGGTGACGAATTTGAGGTTATACGGCGCATGTTCGCCGGTCAGGCGTTCGTACATCTGTTCGCGTATATGCTCACGCAAAATGTTGCCGGGGAAAGTCTGGCCCTGGTAGAGGTAATTGTCGTGGGCGTGCAAGGTCCAGAAATGCACCAGCTCCAGGGTCAGTTCATCGTGGTTTTGCAATGCATGAATCAGGGAGCCTGGGTCGATGCCCTGGCTGTGCATTTCGCGCAGCATCAGGCGCAGAAACTCGGTGTCGCCCATCAGCAACGCATGCTGATACGCCGGGCGCGTGATGAAGTCATAGGACAGGTCCGCGCCGCCGTGTGACATCGAGGCGATGTCATCCACCGTCAGGTTAAGCTCCTGAAAGCTGAACCCACCGGCCTTGCGAATCGCGCCGCCGAGCAACTGGTTGCCGGTAATCGACAGCGGATGGCTCTCCGACCAGGCACCGCCCTCGAGCTTGCGCTCCACCCCCAGAAAGCCGTTGGCATCCAGGCGCAGGATCTTGGCGCCCATCACGTCAATCGCATGCAGGGCGTCGCCGATGATCATTTGCTGCGCGGCGAACGAAGGGTCCAGCCAGTTCAGCGACGGCTGGCCTTCCTTGAAGTAATGCAGGTAGACCCAACGGCGCGGCTTGCCATCCACGCCGACCACCACCGGGGTAGCGCTCCAGTCGGTTTCCTTCACGCCGGGCTCAAAGAAGATCACCCGCTGCAACTGGCCGACGATGTAATGCTTGTCGCGCAGCGCATCCACCTGCACCGGACTGAGGTTCTGCGCGTCCCGGCCTTCGGCGACCTCGGGCAACATCGGCCAGTCTTCTTCGCGGATTTCCACCATGTGGTAGAGCCCGGGATAGTCCTCGTACGCCATCTCGGCCAGGCGAAAATCCGCGCCCTTGCCGGTATGGGATGGGATAACGTCGTCGATGATCACCGCATTGTGCGCAGCGGCCATGCGCGTCAGCGCCTGCAGCTGCGCCTCGGTGCCCAGCTGCGGGTCGATTTCAAAACTGATGCGGTCAAAGTTGCCGTCGATGGTCGGTGTATGCCGCGTGCCAGAGAGCCCGCCGGATTTTTTCAGTGGGCCGTTGTGAATGCCCTGGATGCCGATCTTCGACAACGCGTGCCACAGGCTTTCATCTCCCAGCGCCTCCAGCACCGTGCCGTTTTCACGGGTCACGATCGAGGCCGGGTAGGCGGTAAACCACACCGACGACAAGGCTGAAGCATCACGCGGCCGGGTATGCGCATACGGCTGCTGCCACAATCGCCCTTGCCCCGAATAGAGCTTGGCGCGCTGGCGCGCCGCGTGCAGCATCGATTGCTCAACCAGCCAGTTCACATGATCGTTGTCCGCCGCCGTCATAAGCCCGTTACCTGTGTGCGTGAAAAAGTTATCTGTAAGCATAGGAGCCGCCACGGGTGCGATTCGTTGCATTGCAATTTGCACTGTCCGTGCAGCGCAGTTCGTAGGCGTTGAATCGCGCACTGGACTTGCCGGGCGCATGAACAAAATCACGCGGCGTCATTTGTGGCCACCGGGAACCGCCATCAAGTCGCTCGCCGCGTGTGCGCTGGCAACAGCGCGGGCGCTGCTCGCGGCGAAGCTCAATGGCTCAGGTCTCACGCACGGCCTTGCGTCGCCTGCCGATACTGCCTCGGTGTAAACCCGGTCAATGCCCTGAACTGGCGGGTGAACGCGCTGTGGTCGGTGTAGCCGCATTGCAGCGCGACCTCGGTAATCGGTAGTTCGGTATGCAGCAGCCGGTGCGCGTGTTCCAGGCGCACTTTCTGGATCATCTGCCGTGGCGTCAGGTGGAAAACGCGTTTGCAGTAGCGCTCCAGCTGCGCCACGGAGATGCCGGCAATGCGCGTCAGTTCACCGAGGCTGACGCGCCGGTTGAAATGCGTGCGGATGTGCGCGTCGACAGCGGCCAGGCGCTGGTATGCCGGGTGCGTTTCGCTGGCTGACTGCAGGTCGACGGAGATGCCCGCCAGGCCGATGATCTGGTTTACATCGCTGTACAGCGGCCATTTGTGCGTCAGGCACCAGCCGGGTTCGCGCGTGCCATAGAGGTGCAGTTCCAGCTGGTCCTCAAGCACAAACCCCTGTTCCAGCACCCGCCGATCCTGTTCGGTATAGCCCGGCCCCAGTTGCGCGGGGAACACTTGCGCACTGGTCTTGCCCAGCAGCGGTTGCAGCTGCTTGAGCCCGCAGCGCTGCACCAGCGTGTGGTTGGCGAGCACGTAGCGCGCCTCGATGTCCTTGATAAAGATCGCGGCGTTGGGGATCACGTCGAGCATCGGCAACAGCTGCGCCACCCCGGCCAATAGCTGCTGCATGTCGTGGGGACGATTGGCCTGAAAAAGGCTCGCAAATGCGCTCGGCAGCATGAACTGGACTCCCCTGTTTTCGAGCAGATTGCCCCATGCCGAAGTGACTGTCGAGCGCGGCAAACTGTGCCGAATTCGTCATCCACACAGGCGCAAAACATCAATCGCCACGCCCTTGATGCGTTCAGGATAACGCCACTACCTGCCTATCCAATAACTCACAAGAAGGCGCCGCCATGTCTGCTCAAGGCAAGTTCAAGAAACAACTTTCACTGATGGACCTGACCTTTATCGGGCTGGGCGCCATCTTCGGTTCGGGCTGGCTGTTTGCGGCCAGTCACGTCTCGGCCATCGCCGGGCCGGCGGGGATTTTTTCCTGGCTGATCGGCGGTTTCGCCGTGCTGCTGCTGGGCATCGTCTATTGCGAACTCGGCGCCGCCCTGCCCCGTGCCGGTGGCGTGGTGCGTTACCCGGTGTATTCCCACGGCCCGCTGTTGGGCTACCTGATGGGCTTTATCACGCTGATTGCGTTTTCAAGCCTGGTGGCGATTGAAGTGGTCGCTTCGCGCCAATACGCGGCCGCCTGGTTTCCCGAACTGACCAAGGCCGGCTCCAGCGACCCCACCACCCTGGGCTGGCTGATGCAATTGGCGCTGTTGTGCCTGTTCTTTGTCCTTAACTACCGCAGTGTGAAGACCTTCGCCATCGCCAATAACTTGGTGAGCGTGTTCAAGTTCATCGTGCCGCTGCTGGTGATTGGCGTGCTGTTCACCTTCTTCAAACCGGCGAACTTCCAGGCCCAGGGTTTTGCCCCGTTCGGTCTGTCGGGCATCGAGATGGCGGTGTCGGCCGGCGGCGTGATTTTTGCCTATCTGGGCCTGACGCCGATCATCTCGGTGGCCAGTGAAGTGAAGAACCCGCAACGCACCATTCCGATCGCGTTGATCCTCTCCGTGCTGCTCTCGACGGCCATCTATGTGCTGCTGCAAACCGCGTTCCTCGGCGGCGTGCCGACCGAGATGCTCGCCAACGGTTGGGCGGGAATCAGCAAGGAACTCGCGCTGCCTTATCGCGATATCGCCCTGGCGCTGGGCGTGGGCTGGCTGGCGTACCTGGTGGTAGCGGACGCGGTGATCTCGCCCAGCGGCTGCGGCAATATCTACATGAATGCCACGCCGCGCGTGGTGTATGGCTGGGCGCAGACCGGCACGTTCTTCAAGATCTTCACGCGTATCGACGAGAAATCCGGCATCCCGCGCCCGGCGCTGTGGCTGACCTTTGGCCTGTCGGTGTTCTGGACCCTGCCGTTCCCCTCCTGGGAAGCGCTGATCAATGTGGTGTCGGCCGCGCTGATCCTAAGCTACGCCGTCGCCCCGGTGACCGTCGCCGCGCTGCGCCGCAATGCACCGGGCATGCCACGGCCGTTTCGGGTCAAGGGCATGGCGGTACTCGGCCCGCTGTCGTTCATCATCGCCGCGCTGATTGTGTACTGGTCTGGCTGGAGCACCGTGTCATGGCTGCTCGGCCTGCAAATCCTCATGTTTGGGGTGTACCTGCTGTGCGCACGCTGGGTGCCGACCGCGCACCTGAACATCAAGCAACAAGTGCGCTCATCGGCGTGGCTGATCGGCTTTTACGCGGTGACCCTCCTGCTCTCCAAACTCGGCAGTTTTGGTGGCCTCGGCGTGCTCAGCCACCCGTTTGACACGCTGATCGTCGCGGCCTGCGCCTTGGGCATTTATTACTGGGGCGCGGCCACCGGCGTGCCTGCCCACCTCGTGCGCCTGGAACACGAAGACGACGAAAGCGAAGTCGCCAACGAGCCCCGGCACAGCGCGCTTTTGTCCCCGGCTACCCACTGAATGGAGCGTTTTATGAAACGGTTGCACGTGATCGACTCCCATACCGGCGGCGAACCCACGCGCCTGGTGCTGGACGGCTTTCCCACGCTGACAGGCAGCAGCATCGCCGAGCAACTGGAGAACCTGCGCACCGAGCACGACCTGTGGCGCCGCGCCTGCCTGCTGGAACCGCGCGGCAATGATGTACTGGTCGGCGCGCTGTACTGCGAGCCGGTCACTCCGGGTGCAACGTGCGGGGTGATCTTCTTCAACAACACCGGCTACCTCGGCATGTGTGGCCACGGCACCATCGGGCTGGTCGCCTCGTTGCACCACTTGGGGCGCATCAAGCCCGGCGTGCACAGCATCGACACGCCGGTCGGCCCTGTAACGGCCACCCTGCACGAAGACGGCGCCGTGACCCTGCGCAACGTGCCCGCCTATCGCCATCGTCACCACGTGGCGGTGGACGTGCCAGGCCATGGCGTGGTCCACGGCGACATTGCCTGGGGCGGCAACTGGTTTTTCCTGGTCTCGCAGCACGGGCAAACGCTTGAGATGGGCAACGTCGACGCCCTCACCGACTACACCTGGACGATGCTCAAGGCCTTGGAAAACCAAGGCATCCACGGCGCCGATGGCGCGCTGATCGACCATGTCGAACTGTTCGCAGACGACGCCAACGCCGACAGCCGCAACTTCGTGATGTGCCCCGGCAAAGCCTACGACCGTTCGCCGTGCGGCACCGGCACCAGCGCCAAGCTCGCGTGCCTGGCCGCCGACGGCAAGCTCGCGCCCGGCGCAATCTGGGTGCAAGCCAGCATCACCGGCAGCCAATTCGAAGGCCGCTATGAATGGGACGGCGAGCGCGTACGCCCATTTATCACCGGCCGCGCCTACATGACCGCCGACAGCACCCTGCTGATCGACGCGCACGACCCTTTCGCCTGGGGCATCTGAGCCCCGATTTTTTACTGAACGCTGCAAGGAGTTAAAACAATGAGCGACAACATTTTCACCGGTTGCATCCCCGCGCTGATGACCCCGTGCACGCATGAGCGCACGCCGGACTTTGACGCCCTGGTGGCCAAAGGGCGCGAGCTGATCGATATCGGCATGAGCGCCGTGGTGTACTGCGGTTCCATGGGTGACTGGCCGCTGCTCACCGAGGCCCAGCGCCAGGAAGGTGTGGCGCGCCTGGTGGCTGCCGGTGTGCCGACCATTGTCGGCACGGGTGCGGTGAACAGCCGTGAGGCGGTGGCGCATGCAGCGCACGCGGCCAACGTCGGTGCCTATGGGCTGATGGTGATCCCGCGCGTGCTCTCACGCGGTGCGTCGGCCACCGCGCAAAAGGCGCACTTCTCGGCCATCCTCAATGCCGCGCCAAACCTGCCGGCGGTGATCTACAACAGCCCGTATTACGGTTTTGCCACCCGCGCCGACCTGTTCTTCGAACTGCGCCGCGAACACCCTAACCTCATCGGTTTCAAGGAATTCGGCGGCGCTGCCGACCTGCGTTACGCGGCTGAAAACATCACCTCCCAGGACGATAACGTGACCCTGATGGTCGGCGTCGACACCCAGGTGGTGCACGGCTTCGTCAACTGCAACGCCACCGGCGCCATCACCGGCATCGGCAATGCGCTGCCACGCGAAGTGCTGCAACTGGTGGCCCTGAGCAAGCAAGCCGCCAAAGGTGACGCCAAGGCGCGGCGCCTGGCCCGCGAACTGGAAGCGGCGCTGGGCGTGCTGTCCTCCTTCGACGAAGGCTGCGACCTGGTGCTGTATTACAAGCATTTGATGGTGCTTAACGGTGACCAGGGTTACGCCCTGCACTTCAACGACACCGACGTGCTCAGTGATGCGCAGCGGCGTTATGCCGAGCACCAGTACGCGCTGTTCCGCCAGTGGTACGCCAACTGGTCGGCCGAACAGAACCTCGCCTGAGCCCTTGCGCGCCGCTGTACTTCTCACAGCGGCCAACCCTCATTTTTCCAGGACGACCCCATGACCCTGACGGGCAAGATGCTGATCGGTCAGCAAGCAATTTCCGGCCATCGCGAAGCGATTCGGGCCATCAATCCCGCCACCGACGCGCCACTGGAACCGGCTTACGCTGGCGGCGGTCGTGAGCATGTCGAGCAGGCGTGCGCCCTGGCATGGGCTGCGTTCGACACCTATCGCGAAACCTCGCTGGCCGAGCGCGCCGGCTTTCTGGACGTCATTGCCGACACTATCGAAGCGCTCGGCGATGAGTTGATTGAACGCGCCATGGCCGAAACGGGCCTGCCGCGCCCGCGCATCCAGGGCGAACGAGGCCGCACCTGCGCGCAGTTGCGTAGCTTTGCGCGCACCGTGCGCGCCGGTGAATGGCTGGGCGTGCGTGTCGACACCGCGCAGCCCGAGCGCCAGCCGTTGCCACGCCCAGACTTGCGTCAACGGCAGGTGCCACTGGGACCGGTGGCCGTGTTTGGCGCGAGCAATTTCCCCTTGGCGTTCTCGGTGGCGGGCGGTGATACCGCTTCGGCCCTGGCGGCCGGCTGCCCGGTGGTCGTCAAGGCACACGGTGCCCATCCCGGCACCAGCGAACTGGTCGGACGCGCGGTGGCCCAGGCGGTGAAGGCCTGTGGTTTGCCCGACGGGGTGTTTTCACTGCTTTACGGCGCGGGCACGGACATCGGCATCGCGCTGGTTACCGACCCGCGCATCAAGGCCGTGGGCTTTACCGGTTCGCGCACCGCGGGTATCGCATTGACCCAGGCGGCGCAGGCGCGGCCGGAGCCGATCCCGGTGTATGCCGAGATGAGCTCGATCAACCCGGTGTATTTGTTTCCTGCCGCGTTGCAGGCACGTGGCGAAGCATTGGCGCAGGGGTTTGTTGCGTCGTTGACTCAGGGCGCCGGGCAATTTTGTACCAACCCTGGGTTGGTGATCGCCGTCGCAGGCAGCGCACTGGATGCTTTCATCGCCAGCGCAACGCAGTTGCTGCGCGGTTGCGCGGCCCAGACCATGCTGACGCCGGGCATTTTCCGCGCGTATCAAAGCGGCGTGAGCACGCTGGCCGAACATGCCCGGATTGCAGCAACAGGTCAGGCGGCCGACGGCCCCAACCAGGGGCAGGCGCACCTGTTCGTCGCCCCGGCCCACGACTTTTTGCGCAATCAGCACCTTCAAGCAGAAGTTTTCGGCGCCGCATCGCTGGTGGTGGTGTGCGCCAGCGATGATGAAGTCCGCCAAGTCACGGAACACTTGGAAGGCCAACTGACGGCCACACTCCACTTGGACGATACGGACTTGGCACGTGCCAAAGCCTTGCTGCCGGTGCTTGAACGTAAGGCCGGGCGCCTGCTGGTCAACGGCTGGCCCACGGGTGTGGAGGTGTGTGACGCCATGGTCCACGGCGGGCCCTTCCCTGCCACCTCGGACTCACGCAGCACCTCGGTGGGCACGGCGGCGATCCTGCGGTTCTTGCGCCCGGTGTGCTACCAGGACTTCCCCGATGGTTTGTTGCCTTGCGCGCTGCAACAGGGCAACCCGTTGCAGTTAAGGCGTTTGCTCGACGGTCAGAGAGAGGCCTAGGCCATGTCCGATTCCAACACTGCAGACACCGTCGTCATCGGCGCCGGGATTATCGGCGTGGCCTGCGCGTTGCAATTGGCGCGTCAAGGCCGGCGCGTGGTGGTCATCGACCCGCAGCAGCCCGGTATGGGCGCCTCCTATGGCAATGCCGGGCACCTGGCGACCGAGCAGGTGTTTCCGATTGCCGACGTGTCGATCCTCAAGCGCCTGCCGGCGATGCTGATGGACCCCATGGGCCCGCTGCGCCTGGACTGGAAATACCTGCCGCGCGCCCTGCCCTGGTTTGCGCGCCTGCTGCTGAACCTGCGCCCGGCGCGCTACCGGCGCACGGTCGCAGGTATTCGCGCGCTGAATGAAGCCAGCCTGGCGGCCTGGCAACGCTTGTTGCAGAGCATCGACCGGCCACAGTTGTTGCGCCCAGACGGTTCCTTGCTGGTGTTTGAGCGCGCCGCGTCAGCTGAGGCGATCGATGCATTGCGCCTGCGCATGCAGCAGCAGAACGTGGCGGTGGAATTCTGGCCAGGCGAGGCGATACGCCAGGTGGCGCCGCAACTGAGCGAGGCTATCCGAGGCGGCCTGTTTTTCCCCGCCACCGGGCACTTTATTGACCCGTACACCGTGGTCTGCGCACTGGTAAGCGCCGCCCAGGCCAGTGGCGTGCAGTTTGTGCAGCAGCGCGTGCTGGATGGGCGGCTGGATGGCGCCGGTGTGTCGCTGATGACCGATCAAGGCGTCGTCACCGCGCGCCAGGTGCTGATCGCCTGCGGTGCTCATTCGGCCAGACTCACCGCGGCACTCACGGGTAAAACAGTGCCGTTGGACACCGAGCGCGGCTATCACTTGATGCTGCCAAGGGAGCAGCACCGACTGCCGTTTGCCGTCACCTCGTTTGAGCGCAAGTTCATCATGACGCCCATGAGCGATGGCTTGCGCCTGGCCGGCACCGTCGAGTTCGCAGGGCTCGAGCGCCCGGCGAATATGCAGCGTGCCTGGCAATTGCACCGACTGAGCCAAGGGTTGTTCCGTGAGGACCTGAACGCGCAGGACGCGACCGCCTGGATGGGGTTTCGCCCTTCCCTGCCCGACTCATTGCCGATCATTGATCGGCTGTGCGACGGCAAGGTGTTGCTTGCGTTCGGGCACCAGCATTTGGGCTTGACGCAGGCGGCGGTGACGGCGGAGATCGTCGCGCAACTGGCCGCCGCACACCCCTCGCTGTCCGGGCTGCCCACGCTTGCGCCCTATCGACTGGGGCGATTCTGAGCAACGCTGCCGGGTGCCGGCCTCAGTGGCCGGCCCTGGAGGCGTCCGATAAGGCATCCGCCATCTGCTGAATCTCCTCGCGCATCCATAATTTTTCCAGCCAGCCAGCCGGCGGGGATGCCTTGGACGCCATAGTAGGCGCCCGCCAACTGGCCCACGATGGCGGCCGTGGTGTCCGCATCGTCACCCAGGTTTGCAGCGGCGAGCACGGCATCGGCAAAGCTGTCGGTGTGGTGGAAGCACCAGAACGCGGCTTCCAGCGAGGCAACCGAATAGCCGGAACCGGCAATCTCGCCACGCGCCTTGTTACGGTATTCGCCGGCAGCGATAGCCAGCACTTTGGGCGCCGTCAGCGCACCGTCCGAGACGCACAACACCTCGTCTTTGGGCATGCCGCTCAAGGCCTTGCAAAGCGCCTGCGCGAGCACCACACAACACTCGATGGCCTCTGGAGCCGCGTGGGTTGTGCGTGAACTGTCGATGGCAAAGGTGCGCACACGTTGTAGGTCCGGGAAAAAGAACAACACCACAGGCGCGAGGCGCATCATCGAGCCATTGCCGGCCGAATACGGGTGTGTAGAACCGGCAAATGGGTCGCCATGCTGCTGGAAAGCCGCCAAGGCCTCGCGCACGGTCATGCCGATATCAAAGCAGTCTCCCGTGGCACTCAAATAGCCCCATTGCCACCAGTTCAGGTACCGGCCCATCTGATCCTTCGCGTCAAAGCCGCCCTTGCTCAGCAGGCTTTCGGCCAGGCACAGGGCCATCGATGTGTCGTCCGTCCACTGGCCAGGCTTCAGGCTGAACGGTCCGCCTCCGACCATGTCCGTCACGGCGGCAAATGTGCCGCGGGGCATGAACTCAACCGTGGTGCCGACCGCGTCGCCACAGGCCAGCCCAAGCAGGCTGCCACGGTAGCGGTCTGACAGTGTTATAGGCATCGGTACTCCTTGATAAAACGTCGTCCACATAGACAATCAACGCGCGCAGACTACTTGACCAGCCGCTTCTCCTTGGAGGGGCGATAGCCGAAATACGCGCTGTAACATTTGCTGAAATGGCTCGGCGAGACAAAACCGCACGCCACCAGCACGTCCACTTGGGACAGTTCGGTGTGCTGCAACAAGCGCCGCGCCTCGGTGACCCGCAGTTCCATGTAATAGCGCTGCGGCGTGGTGCCCAGTTGTTCCTTGAACAGCCGCTCCAGCTGACGGCGTGAACGACCGGCGTAGACGGCCAACTGGTCGAGTTCCAGCGGTTCTTCAAGGTTGGCGTCCATCAGCTTTACCACCTCACGCAGCGGCGCACTGACGCAGACATTTTCCGTGGGTTTGATGCGTCGGTAACGCGACTCCTCGAACGCCAGAATGTCTTCAATGCCCTCGACCAGCGCCTTGCCGTGCAGGGCCTTGATCCAGTCCAGGGCCATGTGAAACGCGCCTGAGGGGCTGGAGGCCGTCAGGCGGTCACGGTCGATCACATAGGGCTCGCTGGTCACTTGGGCGGCCTTGGAGACCTCCGCCAGCGCCGGGCGATGTTCCGGGTGGATGGCGCAGCGATAGCCCTGCAGCAGGCCGGCGCGGCCGAGAAACCAGGCGCCGTTCCACAATCCGGCAAGGGCGACAGCCTGTTCGGCGGCGCTGCGTAACAGCTGGCTGAATTCGTCATCGGCCTTGAGTTCGGTACGAAAGCCGCCGCACACCACCAACAGGTCCAACTGCGGCAATGCCGACACGTCCAGGCGCGCATTGGGACGGATCACCAGGCCCAGGTCGCTGATCACCTCGCCGTCGCCGCAACCAAACGTACGGGTGGCAAACAGTTCGGGACGCAGCAGGTTGGCGGTGATCAGCGTGTCGAGGGTCTGGGTGAATGCGGGCAGGGAGAAGTGTTCGAGCAGCAGGAAGCCCACACGGGTAACCGGCGGCCGCTGCTGGGGGGAGTCATTCAGGTAGCGCAGGTTCTTGCCTTGCATGCCACCGCTGAATTGGCGTCTTTCCATCGAGGGTTGGCCCACGCTTATTGTTGATGCAGTGGGCGCTATCTTAGGGGCAAATGCAGGCGCTGTCCCTCGGCATTCCCCAGGCGTGGTGCCTGAGCAAGCGGTTGCCCCGACGGCGCTGTTGAACGCCAGCCGCGTGCCTGATCTTTAGAAACCCGCCCGCCTTCCAGGCCTGCTGCCGGGCAGGCGCGGGGCCATCTGATACGGTTTTTTCTTTGCTATCTGCGTCTGTATCGAAAATGCCTCGAGGCGGACAATGGCGCCAACCCGACATTCCTGTCGTCCCCTTCCCTTCGGAGGCCTTATGACCAAGATGGCACTTTTCCTGTTCGGCTTTTTGGTGTTGACCATCGGCATCGGCTTGCTGGCGACCATCTCGCCCGTGTGAGTGCGTCACCGTCTCGAACTTTATCAACTCGCAAAGAGCATCGGGTACAGCGACACCACCAGCAGCCCGGCCATCGACACGTTGAACAGACGCAACCAACGCGGTTCACGCAGCACAGTGCGCAGGCCAGTGCCGCAAACCACCCAGACACACACGCTGGGCAAGTTGACCACCGCAAACACCAGGGCAATCACCAGCACGTTGGTCACATAGCCCTCGGCCGGCGTGTAGGTGGTGATCGCCCCCAACGCCATGATCCACGCCTTGGGATTGACCCATTGAAACGCCGCCGCCCCGAGGAAGGTCATGGGTTTGCTGTGTTCGTTGTCGCTCTCGGACATGCCGCCGGAGGTTGCAATCTTCCACGCCAGGTACAACAAGTAAGCCGCGCCCACATACCGCAACAGGGTGTAGGCCCACGGAAATACCTTGAACACTTCGCCCAGACCGAGCCCCACCGAAATCACCAACAGCATAAAGCCGATGCTGATTCCCAACGCGTGGGGCATCGACCGGCGAAACCCGAAGTTCACGCCCGAGGCCAGCAGCATCGTGTTGTTGGGGCCGGGTGTGATCGAGGACACGAAGGCAAACAGCACGAAGGCTGAGAGCAGGCTGGTAGACATGAACATGGCGCGGCATCCAGACGGCGGTGGTATGCCTGCGACAGTAATCGGTTGCGGCCCTGGCTGCCCCGTACAGCTAGGGTCGGATCGAGGAATACACTTTGGCGTTGTCGAGAAACTCGCGGGGGATAGGTCCACCAGACCCACACGGCCACGCTGGCAAGTACGCCGATGATCACAAGCATCAAGGTTCTCCGGCAGTGGCGAGTGGAGTGCTTTCACTGACCGGTATAGTTGCTCACGCTGCTTGAATCTGCGCTGAACGCATCAAAAAAGGCCAAGCCATGAGTGTCGGCACAGCGCCGTGGTTGAGTTGCGGGTATTGAGTGACACTGACCGCCGGTCAGGCAGAAAACGGTCCCCACTGAAGCGCCGGGAACCGTTTTGGGCGTGGCTGACAACCTGCGGCCTCAGTTCTGCGGCCGTTGTTTGGTCGAGTCCAGTTCGGCTTTTTTAGCGGTGGAAATTTCAGTGATCTGCGCAGACTTGGCGATGGCCATGTCAAACGTGTCCTGCATGGTGGCGATAGCATCGGTCGCCGTGCCCTTCAGCCCGCCATTGGCTGCCCAGTCGAAGTTCCACACGCCGGACAGATTGTCGGCGCCGGCCACGTCGTGGGTTTCGATGGCGGTGAATACATCCGGGTGTTTTTCCATGTACTTGGCAGCGTCGGAAACGTTCGCTGGCACCTTGCCTGAGGCATTGCTGGCCAGTTGCGACAGCTCCTGCTTGGTGATGGCCGACTTGCCCGTCTGGCGCATGTAATCGGCAACGACCTTGCTGGACTTGGCAATGTTCAACTTGTCGTCGAAAGACGACGGCGAGGACTTTGGCGTGTTCGACCCGCCAGACGCGGGCGTTACGGTAGTAGACATCGGCGCTGCTCCCTCAATGGAACGAATGAAATCGTCGTGCTGACGATACCCCGATGCGGACGTTAGCATGGGCAAAGGGCCATTCCCCATGCTTCACAACATTTCACAACGGCTGGCCGATTTTCGCAGCATCTGGGCACAGGTCATCCGCAAAAAAGCGCGGCGGCAGACCACTCGTACAGCACGTGTCGACACTGCGCAGAACCCCAATCGCCGCCGCCCTTGATGCTGCGTTCAGCCCTGACGCACATACGCAAACATGTGCGGCACGTAGTCCGCTTTGCCCAGCGGCACGCCGTTATGGCGCAGGATGTTGTAGGCGGTCATCAGGTGAAAATAGAACTGCGGCGTGGCCCAATTGACGGCGTATTCGTTGCCGGTCATCTGGAAGGCGATACCACCGGGGAGTTCGATGGCGATGGATTCATCCGCCCGACGCTCAATCACGCTGCGATCAGCGCCGGCGAGCACTGCCAGCATTTGGTCGATCAGTGCGAGCGCCTCAGCCATCGAGGTCGGCGCCTGCAGCGTTGACAGCGGATGCCCGCTTAGCCGGTCGACCGCCTCGCGCGCCTGGTGCAGGCGTAGCGAACCTGGGTCGCCAGGGGGTGCATGTCGGGTGCCAGGCGTGAATCGAGAAGAACTTGCGGGTCGAAAGCCAGCGCTGCAGCGTGAGCCTCACCTTTGGCGAGCAGGTCTTTGAGCGCGTTCAGCATCTGGGCGAAGCAGGGAATGGTAACCGTATAGAGCGACATCGTTGCGTCCTTGTCTGGGGTTGAACATCACATCACGTAGCGATCACGCCGCGTTGCTTGACCAGGCCTTCGAGGGTAAACCGGGCCTGCATCAGCACCACGTCGCGCACCAGTTCCATTTCCTTCTGGTTGACTTCGGCCCACTTCAACGCCTCAAGCAGCTTGGGTTTTTGCACCCGGAATGCCAGGCCCTGGGTGAACAATGCCATCGAGTGAATCACGGTGCGCTCGTCCTCCACTGCAAAACCGGCCAGGCGCGCGATCAGTTGGCGGATAACCCGGCCAATGCGCGCCTTGAAGCGATCCTCAAAGGCGGTTGTCGCGCTTTCTGGACACAGGCCGGCCTGGTGGCGGTCAAGAAACGCACGCCAGGCGGTGGTTTGCGGGCTGTCCTGGATGGTGGAAACCACCGTACCGAGGATGCCCAGCGACACGTCGATCAAGGTTTTATCGTCTGAGGCCTGATCAGCCAACGCGCATTCGGCGGCCTCCACGCACGGCGCCATCTTGCGCCACAGCAGCGTGATCAAGTGCTCGACACACTCCAGATAGATGCCTTCCTTGCCGTCAAAATAGTACTGAATCGCCGGCGCGTTGACGCCCGCGGCCGTGGCGATGTCGCGGGTCGACGCGCCGTCGTAGCCGCGCTCGCCAAAGACCACGACCGCCGCGTCGACAATACGCGCGCGGGTTTCTTCGCCACGCTGATAACCACCCTCGGCGGCAGGTTTATGTCGTGCCATGTGCAGCTCCTTTCGAATACCGGACCAAAATATACCAGTTGACAAAAATTCGCGAAAAATAGAATTTATTCCATCTGTTATAAATCTGGAGTGACCCGATGTCCGCTGCACCTCCCTCGCCTCAGGTCATTCCTGAAGACACCGTCAACCGTCAACGCGGCAAGGCTCGACGGATACTGCTGACCATCGCCACCGTCGCACTTTTGGGTGCTGTGGGTTGGGCTGCCTGGTGGTGGCTCACCGGACGTTTCATCCAGACTACCGACGACGCCTACCTGCAAGCCGACAGCATCAGTGTGGCGCCCAAAATCAATGGCTACGTGGCCCAAGTGCTGGTCAGCGACAACCAGGACGTAAAGCGCGGCGATGTGCTGGTGCGCCTGGATGCGCGCAAATACCAGGCCGTCAGCGACGAAGCCTCGGCAACCATTGCCGCGCGCACGGCCGACTACGCCAAGGCCAAGGCCGACCTGGTGCAGCAGGACTCGACCATTGCCGAAGCCCGCGCGCAGTTGCAAGGCGCCGAGGCCGATGCAAAACACGCACAGACCGAAGTCGCGCGCTACGCCCCGCTGGCGCGTTCAGGTGCCGAGCCGGAAGAGCGCCTGGCGCAGCTGAATAACCAATTGGCCCAGGCCCGCAGCACCGTGGCGGCCAAACAGGCCGCCTTGCGCTCCAGTCAGACCCGCTATGGCACGCTTGAAGCACAACTCAAACAAGCCCAGGCGCAACTCGGCGTGGCCAAGGCCAGCGAGGCGCAGAGCCAGCTGGACGTGGATGACGCAGTGATTCGCAGCCCGCTGGACGGGCGCGTGGCCGACCGCGGCGTGCGTGTTGGTCAGTACGTGCAGCCGGGCACTCGCTTGCTGACAGTGGTACCGATCAGCGCGATTTATTTGACCGCCAACTACAAGGAAACCCAGATCGGCGACATGCGTCCCGGCCAATCCGTCAGCGTGCACGTGGACGCGCTGCCAGGGCTTGATCTGCAAGGCCATATCGACAGTCTGTCCCCAGGCACCGGCGCGCAGTTCGCGCTGTTGCCACCGTCGAATGCCACAGGCAACTTCACCAAAATCGTGCAACGCGTACCAGTGCGCATCTCGCTGGACATACCCGATGAGGTGCGCGCGGCGTTGATGCCTGGCCTGTCGGCAACCGTTGACGTCGACACCCGCACCCATGCCGCGGACGCCAATCATGGCTGAAGCGCTGATGGCCGAGGCCGCAGAAAAACCGCGCAACGCCTCGCTGACCGACTGGATCGCCGTGGCTGCCGGCGCACTCGGCGCCTTGCTGGCGACGCTGGACGTGTCGATCACCAACTCGGCGCTGCCACAGATTCAAGGGCAAATCGGCGCGACCGGCACCGAAGGCACGTGGATCGCCACGGGCTATCTGATGTCGGAAATCGTCATGATCCCCCTCGCCGCCTGGCTGACCCGGGTGTTCGGCCTGCGCCGGTTCCTGATCGGCACGGCCTTGATGTTCACTGCGTTTTCGATGTTCTGTGGCCTGTCCTCAAGCCTCGGCGCCATGATCGCCGGGCGCATCGGCCAGGGGTTCGCCGGCGGCGCGATGATTCCCACCGCGCAAACCATCGTGCGCACGCGCCTGCCGCCGCACCAGCTGGCCATCGGCACCACGATGTTTGGCATGACCGTGATCCTCGGCCCCTTGCTCGGCCCGGTCATCGGCGGCTGGCTCACGGAAAACATCAACTGGCGCTGGTGCTTCTTTCTCAATCTGCCCATC
This sequence comes from Pseudomonas sp. HT11, assembly GCF_044875395.1. Lineage (NCBI taxonomy): Bacteria > Pseudomonadati > Pseudomonadota > Gammaproteobacteria > Pseudomonadales > Pseudomonadaceae > Pseudomonas > Pseudomonas sp. HT11. The sequence goes on from NZ_CP173217.1 coordinate 3,269,746, forward strand.
AGCATCGCCCTGATCACCCTGCTGATCACCGGCCTGCCAAGCGAGCGCATGAACCTGCAACGCTTCATCAGTGCCGACTGGCTGGGCATCCTCGGCCTGGCCATGGGCCTGAGTTCGCTGACGGTGGTGCTTGAAGAAGGCCAGCGTGAGCATTGGTTCGACTCGCTGCTGATCACGTGGCTGAGCATCGCCACGGTGATCGGCTTTTTCCTGATTGCGGTCGGGCAGTTGCGCTCGAGTACGCCGATCGTGCGACTGCAACTGGTGCTGAACAAGAGCTTTGGCAGCGTGCTGTTGATCGGTACCGCCGTGGGCGCCGGGATTTATGGCACGGCGTATCTGGTGCCGCAGTTCCTGGGCATCCTCTCGGGCTACAACGCGCAGCAGTCCGGCGCGATCATGTTGCTGTCGGGCATACCGGCGTTTTTGCTGATGCCCATTTTGCCGCGCATGCTCGGCCGCTATGACCTGCGCTGGATGGTCGGTGCCGGCCTGTTGCTGTATTGGGCCAGCTGCTTTGTCGACACCCAACTCACCACCGAGAGTGTCGGGCACGACTTTGTTTGGTCGCAGTTGTTGCGTGGTTTTGGGCAGATTCTGGTGATGATGCCGCTCAGCCAACTGTCGATGCGTTCGGTCGAGACCCGTGACGCCGGGGACGCCGCCGGGCTTTACAACATGTCGCGCAACCTGGGCGGCACCATCGGCCTGGCCCTGCTCGGCGTGCTGATGGACCGGCGCAGCCATTTTCATGACGACAGGCTGCGCGAAGGCATCCAGGCCAACAGCCAGTTGGCGCAGGACCACATGACCAGCCACACCGCCAGCTACCTCGCGCAAACCGGCGATGCATCGACGGCGCAGGTGCAGGCGTTCGCACAACTGGCCAATGACATTGCGCAACAAGCCTCGGTGATGGCCTACAACGACTCGTTTTATGTACTAGGCCTCGCGATGCTGGCGTGCCTGCCCCTGATCTTCATCCTGAAAAAGCGCACGGTACAACGATGATTCCTCGCACCCTTCCCCTCTTGCTGACTGTCGGCCTGTTGTCGGCTTGCACCGTCGGCCCGGACTACCACGGTGCCCCCGACGTCGCGGCAAAAACCCTGGCGGCCGGGCACCTGCCGCACGCTGACAGCGCATCGGCAAGCGCTCCCGGTGTCGCGCAGTGGTGGCGAACCCTGGGCGACGCGCAACTGAACCAGCTGGTGGAGCAAGCCCTGCAAAACAGCCCGGACATTGCCACGGCCCAGGCGCGCCTCAAGCAGTCCCGCGCAGGCCTCAGCGGCGCGCAAGCCAACGCGATGCCCAAGGTCACCGGGGATGCCGCGCTGCTCAAACTGCGCTCCCCGGACACCTCCGCGCTGGGTGGCAACAATGGCGGTGGCCGCGGCCCGTTGAGCCTGTACCTCGCCGGTTTCGATGCCAGCTGGGAGGCCGACCTGTTTGGCGGCACACGCCGTGCAGTCGAAGCCGCCCAGGCAGAGGCCGACGCCTCCCAAGCCCAGTTGGCTGACGCCCAAGTGCAATTGGCTGCGGAAATAGTGCAGGCCTACACCGACCTGCGCGACCAGCAAGCACGCCTGGCATTGGTCGACGCCAGCGTCGGCATCGAAAACCAGGCCCTGGACCTCACCCAGCAACGGCGCGAGCGCGGCGTGGCCTCGCAACTGCAACTGGAGCAGGTACTGACACAGGCCCAAAACACCCAGGCCCAACGCCTGCCGCTGCAAGCCGCCATCGTCGAATCGCTCGACCAGCTGGGCCTGCTCTGCGGCCTGGAACCCGGCGAGCTGGACAGCCAACTGGCCACCGCGCGGCCGCTGCCCGCTATCCCGGAGGCGGTGCCGGTCGCCGACCCGGCCGCACTCTTGAAGGCACGCCCGGACATCCGCATCGCCGAACGCAAACTGGCATCGAGCAATGCCCAGATTGGCGAGAAGACCGCAGACTGGTTTCCCAAACTGAGCTTGATGGGCGACCTGTCGTTCTCGGCCGGTGACCCTGGGCACCTTGCACGCAAGGACAACGGCACCTGGTTGATCCTGCCTCGGATCACCTGGAACGCGCTGGATTTCGGCCGTGTTGCCGCCAGCGTCAAAGGGGCAGAGGCTGGACGTGACGAGGCCCTGGCCAACTATAAAAGCGTGGTGTTGAGTGCCTTGCGCGATGCCGACGTGGCATTGGCCCGGTATGGGCACCAGCGCCAGAACGTGCTGCTGTTGCGCACGGTGGAATCTTCCGCAGTGCGTGCAGCCGACCTGACGCGTCAGCGTTACCGTGCAGGTACCGCGAGTACGCTGGATTGGCTGGATGCGGAGCGCACGCGCTATCAGGCACAAGAAAGCCGGATCTCCGCGGACGCAGAGCTACTGAAGGATTTTGCGTCGCTGCACAAGGCACTGGGGCTGGGATGGACACGGTGAGCAGGCGATTGGCGGCAAATCAACTACCATGAGCCTTCATTCATGGCCACCGGCTTGCATCCGATGAGAGACTTACCGCCCACCGCCACCTTGCGCGCCTTTGAGGTTGCCACGCGGCATTCCACCTTCACCTCGGCTTCGCAGGAATTGCATGTCACCCAAAGTGCTGTCAGCCATCAGTTAAAACACCTCGAAGCGATTTGGGGTTTGGAGCTTTTTCAGCGCGGCAAGTCGCTGACATTGACACCCGCCGGCGCCGCGCTAGCGCCGATCGTGCGTGAGTTTTTCATGAACCTGCAAGCCACCCTGTCTGACCTTCGGGAACACAAAGGCCGGGTGCGCCTCAAGGTCAGCACCACTTACTCCTTTGCGCTCAAATGGCTGCTTCCCAGGTTGCCGAGTCTATCGCAGCAGCACCCGGAAATTCTGATCACGCTGGAAACCAGCGACAAAGCCATCACGTTTTCCAGCAGTGAATCTGACGTGGCGATCCGCCTGGGCAATGGCAATTATCCGGGCCTGCACTCGGAGTTTCTGCTCAGGGAACAGATTTTCCCCGTCGCCAGCCCCGATCTCCTGCACCGCTTTGGCCTGCCACAAACGCCTGCGCAGTTATTGCGTTACCCATTGCTGACGCGCGACGGCGCAGACCTGGTGCCGAAGTGGGAGGCCTGGTTCCAGCATGTCGGCACGGGCATCGCGGCGCTCAAGGAAAGTGTGCGGTTTGCAGACACCAACATGACCATCGAGGCTGCGCTGCTGGGCCAGGGCGTCGCGCTTGCGCGCAGCGGGCATGTCGAAGCGCAGATCCGCGACGGCAGTTTGGTCAGGCTGTTTGATGTGCCGTTCGACTCCCCGGTGGCCTACTATTTTGTCTGCCCAAAAGGCATCGAATCGCAGCCCCACGTCGTCAGTTTTCGTCACTGGCTGATGGAAGCGTCACAGCAGGCTCAGCTGAGTTACCGCTAAAGCATGAACGTTTGCTCATGCCAGGATGAGGGGACTTCGCTTTAGTGCAGGCGCGCCGTTGCTTAGGATGGCGCATGCCTTTTCATATCGTTTTGCTCATTCTGTTCGCCGCCCTCCTGCACGCCAGCTGGAACGCGCTGCTGCGTGGCGGCGCCGACAGGTTGTGGGCGATGACGGTGATGTGCCTGGCGGTGGCCACTGCCAGCGTGCTCATCGCGCCGTTCCTGGCGCCGCCCGCCCGGGCCAGTTGGTGCTACGCCGGGCTGTCGGCGGTACTGCATGTGGGCTATAACCTGTTTCTGGTACGCAGCTACAAGGTTGGCGACCTGGGGCAAACCTATCCGATTTCCCGCGGTTCCTCGCCTATTCTGATCGCCCTCAGCGCTGCCGTTTTTGTCGGGGAAGCAGTCACCGGCGCTGCGCTGCTGGGCATTGCGCTGGTGTCTGGCGGCATCATTTCCCTGGCGTTCAATAAACGCAGGCTTGCCGTTCCCAGCCTGCCGTACGCATTGGGCACTGGGGTTTTTATTGCGGCTTACAGCGTGACCGACGGCATTGGCGCACGGCTGTCTGGCGCGCCCTTGGCGTATACCGTGTGGATGTGCGCGTTGTGGGGCGTGTTGATGCCTCTGGTGTATATCGGTTTACGCGGGACGCGCAGTTTGTTCAGCTGGCGGCCCGGTGTCGCGACGGCTTTGGGCGGCGGACTGGTCTCGCTGCTGGCCTACGGGATCATCATCTACGCCATGTCCACTGCGCCCATGGGCGCAGTGTCTGCATTGCGCGAAACCAGTGTGTTGTTTGCCGCGCTGATCGGTTATTGGTTTCTCGGCGAGGCATTCACGCTGCGCAAGTTTCTGGCCTGCGCAGTGATTGCGCTCGGCGCTGTACTTATCGGCTGAGGCCGTCCGTTGCTGTCACACAGTGAGGTTTACGCGTTATGAACACCCTTCCCCAGGCCCCTGTCATCCTGATTACCGGTGGCAGCCGCGGCGTCGGTGCGGCCACCGCGCGTCTGGCCGCCGCGCGCGGCTACGATGTCGCGATCAGCTACGTGTCCGACCAGGCCGCCGCCCTGGCCGTGGCGAATGACGTGAAAGCCGCCGGACGGCGAACGCTGGCGGTCCGCGCCGATAGCGCAGAGCCGGAGCAGGTCGCGGCGTTATTCGCCGCGATTGACCGCGAGTTCGGCCGCATCGATGTGCTGGTCAACAACGCGGGCATACTCGGCCCACAATCGCGCCTCGAAGACCTCGGCTTTGCACGCATGCAGCGCATCTTCGCGGTCAATGCCATCGGCCCGATGCTATGCGCGCAACAAGCGGTCAAACGCATGTCCCATCGCCATAAAGGCCGCGGCGGCGTTGTAATCAACGTATCCTCGGGGGCAGCCCGGCTCGGCAGTCCGAACGAATATATCGACTACGCTGCCTCAAAAGGCGCCCTGGAGACGTTCACCATCGGCTTCGCCAAAGAAGTTGCGCGAGACGGCATCCGCGTCAACTGCATCCGCCCCGGCCATATCTACACCGACATGCACGCCAGTGGCGGAGAGCCGGGTCGGGTGGATCGGGTCAAGGACTCAATTCCCATGGGCCGCGGCGGACAACCCGAAGAAGTTGCGCGGGCTATCCTGTGGCTGGCGAGCGATGAAGCGTCGTTCATTACCGGCACGTTTCTTGACGTCACCGGGGGCAAGTGAGGGCAGGACGCACGGGATTTCATGAGGTATTTGGTAATTCCCAGACCTGGCTGAAAGAGGGATGGGGGTGAATGGATTGGACTTCAATCAATGTCAGGTAGGTAGCAGATGGAAGAATTGATGCAGGGGCTCGATGGGCTCAGGACTGCGCAGCAAGAACTGTTTTATGACCTTGAAGATGCGGCGGCGGTTATCGGCTGGTCAGTGGTTGAACTGACGGCCATGGCCGGCACTGACAGGACGCCGGACGAAGCGGTGGCGTTGATGAAAATATGTGCGTTGCTGACAGCTCAGCAAGGGAAAATTAGCCTGTATGCAGATGAGGTCAAAGCGCAGCGCATCGCCAGGTCCGAGGCCCAGGCTTGATCGGTGCTCAACGCGTAGCTACCGGCCCATCAGTCGAGGATGACATCGCCGCCCTCGGCCCTTAAACGGGCAAGGTTGTCTTTCATCTGCTGCAACCGCTCTGGCGAATGCCCTTGCCACTGGGTCACTTCGGCAACGACCCGCAGTGGATCGCGGGAGCGATAGGACAGCGTCGGATTGCCGGGAAACTTCTTATCCGTGACGTTGGGGTCGTCCACGATCGGGCCCGTGGGCTCTACGACATAAATGCGTTCGCGATCATTGCCAAGTGCCAGTTCGGCCCCCCAGATAGCGGCGTCCAACGTGCCCGCAAAATAGACCCAGGACAGCGCACGCCCTTCGGTGAAATTGGACGGATAACCAACGCGGATCATGTCTCCCGGCTCGAGGTCAGCCCGAGTGCCGTGAAAGAACTGTCGCGTAAACATGCTGGCGGCGTTTGACATGGGCTCGCTACTCCAAGGATGCGTGGTGCCAGGCCCGCCCGTCTGCAGAGCAAGGCATGCCCTTCTTGTAACTGACAGTCAAACGCCTAAGCAACCTTACGAGGACAGTCCAGCCCCCTGCCGTCAGCCTTGCAATGCAGATAATCGCTCCACAGCCTGAACGCCCGTTGCTGCCTGGCAAATGCCGCCTGCCATTGTTCACCGCCAATTTGCTCGACGGGCGTCGCCATCATCTGCTCCGTTGCCAGGTCCAGTTCTTCTACGAGCTGGCGCCCGTTAGGCATATCCAAAATTAGAGATCGCATAGCTACCTGTCTTATTTGTTCTGTAGATCGACCTCTGTATCCCTTTGATAGTGCGTGGGTTCCGACGAACGGTTACATTTTCTTACAGGTTCAACTGCGAGGGTTCGCAGGCGATGACGGTGCGGGGTCACCGACGAGACACACAGACAAGTAATGGAGACTGAGAGGCAAGAGATTTCTCTCTGGAACTTTTTGTAACATTTTATAATTGACGCTTGTTAACAGCCATCGCGAAACAACAGCGCAGGTTTATCACTTGCGCTGTTAATTGACGATAGCTGAACCGCATAAGCGCTTAATTCACGTGTTATAGGCAAAAGGATAAGGAACATGTCACTGCACAAGTTATTTGCACTGGTCATCACGGTGGCATTGTTGGGCGGCTGCAATGCGCTCGCAGGCAAGACCAACATGTTGAGCGATGATGACGTGAAATCGCAAAGCGCCGGCGCACTGGGCTACGCCCCTGCGGACCTGACTATTGTCAATCGTCAAACCCAGGGCACCAATACCTACGTATTGCTGAAAACCAACGATAACAAGCAATTCAACTGCATTATCAACGGCGGCAATATCTTGACCTTCGGCATGTCCAACCCGCCCTCTTGCGCGAAAAAAGGCGAACAGATAAAGAGCGGGCCGTTTGGGGGATAACTGTCACGCCAACAACAATGGCGTGATCAAATCGGCTCTCGCTGTCAGTCTTTTTATAGTGCAGCGTCGGTGTAAATCGCGTCACTTGCTTCCATGACTGATAAAGGAACGGATCTATTTAGTTGAATAGAGCCGTTCCTTTTTTACTTTGAAAGTTGCCTCGCGTTGTCATCAGGTGACGTTTACCCGATGCATTCGTGAATAACCGCGCCCGCGCGGCGCAATTCATCCAGATACGCCTCGGCGTTCGCAAGTAGCTGGGGCCTATACAGCCCGGCGGAAGACGGAAAACCGCCGTTGAGGCCCAGCACGGCTGACAGCGAAAGCATCACGCTCAAGCCGGTCGCCGCCTGCAAGGGCATACCGGGCTGTCGCTCGCGAAACCGCCCGATGGCAGTACCCCCAACGATGCCCGACCCACCGGCAAACGCTGATGTGTTTTGTCGTCGTTGAACCGGATGACAAGGCTGAGCGCAGTTAATTTGAAGGCAGTAAAAAACCCCGCAAATGTTAATTTAAGGGGTTTCTAAGAGTGGAGGCCGAGGTCGGAATCGAACCGGCGTAGGCGGATTTGCAATCCACTAATATCTTGATATTTTTCAGTGAGTTATACAAATTTAAATTCCGCAAAGCCACCATTTATTCCTTACTGGAGCCCTCTTAAATCGCGAGGTTCTACTTGGGTTGCGGAATGGATTTTCTATGTTTCGTCGCTTTGAGTGCGGTAGGCCTCCAGCTCGTCTCGCCAAGCATTCCACTCAACGGTGCGGGCAAGGGATTCGATCCCTTCTAGCGGCTCCACTTAGATCACGCTTGTTCTTTAACGGGCCGGCCTAAAACTGCGGCCTCATCACATTGCGTGCACATCCAAGTGAATCACTTTACGCAACTAATTTACACCTTCACCGATATTTAAATGACTGTGGCTCAATATAAAAGGCACTCGTCCATTCACCCGCTGCCTAATCCATAGCGATTATCCCACTGGACTGGCCATGAACGAAAATACCCTGCATTACAGAACCCTTTTACTGCTCCTGATCGGTGTAAGCCTCGCCTTCATCTGGATCATGCTCCCCTATTATGGAGCGATATTCTGGGCTGTCTGCTTGGCCATTGTATTCTCACCCATGCAACGCAGACTGCAGGCGCGGTTCAAGCTTCGGCGCAACCTTACGTCTTTGATCACTCTGGGCCTCTGTTTGATCATCGCCATTTTGCCAGTGATCATCACCACTGCTCTACTGATTCAGCAGGGCACCAGTCTTTATCAAGGCATCGAATCCGGGCAGATCGACATTGCCAGTTATGTGACGCATTTCAAGCAAGCGCTGCCAACCTTCGCGGAGCGCTTTCTTGACCGTATGGGCGTCGGTAATCTTGTAGGTTTGCAGGATAAGGTCACCAACGGTGCTATGCAGGGCAGCCAAGCGGTAGCGACTCAGGCTTTTAGTTTCGGGCAGGGAACCCTCGATTTCGTAATCAGCTTCTTCATCATGCTGTACCTGTTGTTTTTCTTTTTACGGGATGGCGCCGATTTGGCTCGTCGCGTACGCAATGCCATACCAATGGACGAGCACCAAAAACGTCAACTACAGCTCAAATTCAATCGGGTAATAAGAGCGACAGTCAAAGGCAACATTTTGATGGCTTTGGTCCAAGGTGCGCTTGGTGGAGTTATTTTTTGGGTGGTAGGAATACCTAGTGTGTTGCTGTGGGCGGTTTCGATGGCATTTTTGTCGCTGCTACCAGCAGTAGGCGCCGGGGTGGTCTGGGCGCCTGTCGCAATCTGGTTGTTGGCGACTGGTCAAATGTGGCAAGGCGTCGTGCTGGGGCTCTTTGGCACGTTCGTCATCGGCCTCGTTGACAACGTATTAAGACCGGTACTGGTCGGAAAAGACACCAAAATGCCCGATTATCTGGTTCTGCTTTCTACTCTCGGGGGGCTTGCTGTATTTGGCATCAATGGCTTCGTGATAGGCCCTTTGATCGCTGCGTTGTTCATGTCTTGCTGGGGGTTGTTTACTAGCGATCGCCGTAAGGTCAAATTACCGTCGTAACTGCCTGCTCTGGGAAGTAGGTCTGATATCGACTCGAGTTCTCGTCGTTCCACAGTCATAGGAATAGGTGCATCATGAACATTTTCGAAGCGTTAAGAGAAAGCCACGATCGCCAACGAGAATATGCAGAACTGCTCGTGCAGACGAAGGGCGACAGTGCTGAACGAAAAGTTGCTTACGAGCGGCTCAAAGCAGAACTGCAAGCCCATGAAACAGCTGAGGAGAGGTGTTTTTATATCCCATTGATGGCTCATGACAACGGGATCGACCTCAGTCGACACGCCATATCCGAGCACCATGAAATGGATGAAATGATGGAGGAGCTGGATCAGACCGAGATGTCCAATCCAGGATGGTTGGTGACAGCCAAAAGGCTCTCTCACAAAGTCCGTCACCATCTCAAAGAAGAAGAGCAGAAATTTTTCCAGGCTGCCGGCAAGTTATTGACCTCGCAACAGAAAGAATTACTAGCCGATCAGTACCTATCCGAGTACCGCAAGCAATTGTCTTAAATACTACGTTCTAGAAATTAAGTATTAATGCCGGAAGGTTGCAAAGATGCTGAGAATCTTTGGTCTGAGCATTTGCCCCGTATGAGTCTATGACTAAATACGGGGCTCGGTCTTCTAACATGGCAGCTCAGCCTGAAGCCGATCGAACCACTATGGTCCGGCTAAGCACTCAGACGAGCCGTCACTTCATTCAGCTGCCCCGACAACCCGTGAAGGTTGCGGCTTGCCGCTTCGGTGCGCTGCATGTTGTCCAGGTTGGTACTGGCAATCGTGGTGATTTCGGTGAGGTTGCGCGAGATGTCTTCCGCCACCGAGGTTTGCTCTTCGGCGGCGGTGGCAATTTGGCGATTCATGTCGCGAATGGCTTCCACTGCATGGGTGATGCGCTCTAGCATCGCTCCGGCCTCATTTACTTGTGCAACACTCTCTTCACTGCGCGACTGGCCACTTTCAATCGCCTGAGCCGCGTCCACCGCGCCGGTTTGTACCGTTTGGATTATCTGGTTGATTTCGATAATCGACGCCGCCGTACGCTGGGCCAGGCTTCGCACTTCGTCGGCCACGACCGCGAAACCGCGTCCGGCTTCACCGGCACGGGCCGCTTCGATCGCCGCGTTGAGCGCCAGCAAATTAGTCTGCTCGGCGATGCCGCGAATCACTTCCAACACCTTGCCAATGCGGCCACTGTCGGTCTCCAGGCGACGGATGACAGTGGCTGTGTTGGCGATCTCGCCACGCATTTGGGTGATGGTGTGAATGGTGCCCCGCATGACTTTTTCGCCCTGCTGCGCGGATTGGTCGGCATCATCCGCGGCGCGTGCGGCATCGGCTGCGTGACGAGCCACTTCCTGGGCGGTGGCGGACATTTCGTTCATCGCCGTAGCTACCTGATCGGTACGGTTGAACTGCTCGTTCGTACCGCTGGCCATGAGACCGGCGATGGCGTTTAACTCGCCACTTGCGCTGTCCAGATCCTTGGCGCTGCGCTGCAAGCGGTTGAAGGTTTCGGCGAGAAAGTCGCGCAAGGTGTTGGCGGCCACGGCCAGTTTGCCCAACTCGTCTTCACGGCTGCTGGCCACGCGTTCGACGAATTTCCCTTGGCTCAGTTGCGTCACGTAGTCGATCAGCTTGCGGATCGGGTCAACCAAGTTGCGGTTTATCAGCCAAAGGCTGAGCAGGCCGATCAACAGACCCGAGGCGAGCATCACGATAATCCCCAACATCACAGTGCGCTTGGCATCGGTGCTGATCAGCGTCGATTGCTCAGTGCCCTGCTTGCGCAGTTCGCCGACAAGTTCGCTCATCTGGTCGCTGGTAGCACGGTCTACGCCTTTAACGGCGGCGTCGCCTGCGGTAGGGTCTGCTCCCGCGTCGATATAGGCATCGCGACCTTTCTGATAAGCGCTGCCCAACTGACGGTGTTCTTCACGCAGGCGTTCGATGCGGCCCTTGAGTTGGCCGTCCAGTCCTTTCTGGTTGGCCAGTTCGCCGAGGATCCTCTGTACGTCGCGCTGACGCTCTTCGAATTGCTTCCAATATTTATCCCGGTCTGCCGGCTGCTTGCCCCGTAGTAGTACGTTTTTCCATTCCTGAACCTGCACTTTGAATTGCAGGTTGGCCTCGTCGATCAATTGCGAAGTGTGCAGCGGACCTTCGATTAGGTTGGCGTAGTTTTGCACGCCGTTGGACAGGAAATGAAAGCATGCCAAAGCAATCAGCAACATCGCCAACAGGCTGCCGCTCAGCAGCGCGAGGATTTGGATTCTCAGGGATCTTTGCAGCATCGGATGATACTCATGACAGGAATGAGGTACGCCTGGTTGGGCGTGAAAGACGTCCAAACATCCCTGTCTGCGGTTCCGGTTCGTAGCAGGAGCCGCTCAAACTCACACCTGCGTAATCGGCGTGCCAGAACGGATCTTGAGGCGAATCCGACCGGCGGCGCATTGAAAAATTGCGGTTATCGTCCTTCCTGTAGATGTCCTTTGGTTTGCAGATCAGATGAATGATAGGTTTTGTCCCAGGGCGTGTAAAAACGCTCCGTCAAAATTGAAGTGCGCGCGTCTACCTAAAATCTGAAATTTATCGGTACGTCAGCAGATGTGGATTCCACGCAGATGCGCGATTTCCAGTCCGGTGGTGAGTACCTATCGCACTCGAAAACGTTCTAACACAGCCTCGGCCGAAAGCTGACGTTATCTACAGGCTACAGACCAAAGCTGATCCAGCCTGGTCGTATAGCTCTGGCTCATCATTTCCCGGCGCATACCCCAAACTGGATTACTTGGCACGCTGGCTGACCGCAACGTGCCGCGGCCCCATCGTGCGTTGATCTCGTCCAGCACGGTCATAACTCGCGTGGACTCAGCAGGTTGCGAAGTAGCGAACAGATCACCGGTATACTCGTCGGGCTGGCAGAGATTGAGCAGCATCACTTCGGCCTTACTATATTTAAACCCTGGCCGGTAAATACAGTCGACCGCATCAACGGCCGCCTTTGTCAGTAGCCGCACGTCATCAGTGGGATAGGGTAGATCGACGACCACCCCGTTTGCGTACTTGGCCTCTTCCGGGTTGAACATACCTGTGCGGATACAAACGCGGATCTTCCTGCACAGCGATCCCTGGGCCCGGAGCTTTTCCGAGGCCCGCAACATATAGGTGGCCAACGCTTCCTTAATTGGAGGTAGATCAGTCAGGCGCGTCCCGAACATCCGACTGCAGCATATTTCTTGCTTCGGTGGGTCGGGATCGTCCAGTTCCAGGCACGATGTGCCGGCCAGCTCCCGCGCCGTCTTCTCGATCACCACGCTGAACTTCTTACGAAGCGTCCACGGGTCCGCCTTGGCCAAGTCCATTGCAGACTTTATGCCCATCGTACCGAGGTGAAGTTTCATCTTTCGGCCAACGCCCCACACCTCCGCCACGTCCGTATTACGCAGCACCCAGTCCCGCTTAACCGGGTCGGTGATATTGACTACACCACCGGTCTGCCATTGCAGGCGCTTCGCGGTGTGGTTTGCCAGCTTCGCCAGGGTCTTTGTGTGAGCGATACCAACACCAACTGGTATGCCGGTGCAGCGAAGTACTTGGGCGCGGATTTGCCGGCCCAAGGCATCTAAACCACCGACACCGGTCAGATCGGCGAATGCCTCATCAATGCTGTAAACCTCAACTGCCGGCACCAATGACTCGATCAGGCTCATCACGCGTTCGCTTATATCGCCGTACAGCGCATAGTTGGAGGAGAACGCGACAACGCCGTGTTGCTTAAGCTTGTGCTTGATCTGAAAATACGGCTCCCCCATCTTGATGAACGGCTTTGCGTCGTAGCTGCGCGCGATTACACATCCATCGTTATTGCTCAGCACCACAATGGGCACCTTCGCCAGGTCCGGCCGGAATACTCGCTCGCAACTGGCATAGAAGCTGTTGCAGTCGACCAGCGCAAAGGTCGGTTGCTGCTTAGACATGGCTGCGCACTGTGCTGGTGATCACACCCCAGATTGACAGCTCATCCCCTTCGAGAACGTACCGCGCCGGGTATTTGGGATTTTCTGACAGAAGGACAACCTCCCGGCCGCGCTTACATAGGCGCTTGCAGACGGGCTCGTTGTTCAGCAAAGCCACCACCACATGCCCGTGCGCCGGCTCAATGGCACGATCCACCACCGCGAGATCGCCTTCGAAGATACCAATCCCCTGCATGCTTTCCCCGGTGATGGCTACCAGGTACACATGCGGTGCGCGGATATTCAGGACCTCATCCAATGAGATGTGCTGCTCAATGTGATCCGCTGCCGGCGAAGGAAAGCCGGCCGGAACCTGGAACGAACACAAGGGCAACTTCGCGCCAACCTCAGCGATGGGACCTAGAATGGTGAAGCTCATGATGCGGCCTTTTACAATCACTGTATGAATGTACAGTTAACTTTGTAAGACGCTTGCGGTCAATTTTTCTGTAGGGGATTTCGACAAGCGGAGAGGTGTGTATGTGCGGGCGATTCGTGCAGTACGAAGGAATGGCGATCTTCATAGAAGAGCTGAGCCCGCAAATAGAGCTGTTTAGCGGGTATGACGCTCAGCCTATTAATCGCTACAACGTCGCTCCGTCGACACGCGTGCAGTTGCTGCACACCGCAGAGGATGGGCTGCATATCGATACAGTCAAATGGGGATGGGCGCCTTCCTGGGCCAAGGGCAAGCGCCCCGACCCAATCAACGCCCGTGTAGAGACGGTCACGACGGGAAAGTTCTTCAAACAACTTTGGCCGAATGGCCGAGCCCTGGTGCCGAGTGAAGGGTGGTATGAGTGGGTCAAAGACCCTGACGATCCGAAGAGAAAGCAGCCCTACTTCATTCGCCTGAAGAGTCAGAAGCCTATGTTCTTTGGCGCGCTTGCCCAAGTTCATCCTGGCATGGATCCCCACGACGGCGATGGGTTCGTGATCATCACCGCCGCGATTGATCAGGGCATGGTGGACATCCACGACCGCAAGCCGTTGGTGCTGACACCTGAGCACGCCAAGGAATGGATTGACCCCAGCCTTACTCCAGCGCGGGCCGAGGAGATAGCAAAGGAATGTTGCCAGCCCGTGAAGGACTTTGAGTGGTATGCCGTTGGCACAGCAGTGGGGAATGTGAAAAACCAGGGAGCTGATTTATTGCTGCCGGTGCAATCCAGGGATGTTTGATGCTCAGAACAGTCCTCCCAATGCGGCGGGCTCCCAGTTCATAATCACCAGCTCGCCACTCACCTCAGCCTTTCCCTGACGCTGATTGGTATTGCAATAGCGGATATCGAGCGTCTCAAAGTGAAAGCCGTCAAACACCCGTCGGATGTCTGGGTGATCGTTGATGCTAACCATGACCTTCCCTTTGCAGCGCCGCATGAAGTCGGCCATGCGCTCGTAATTCTCAAATGGAAAGTCCACGCCATAGCCGGCGGTCTGCCAGTAAGGAGGATCCATGTAGTGGAACGTATGGGCACGGTCGTAGCGCTCGGCACATTCAAGCCAGCCTAGGTTTTCGACGTAAGTGCCGGATAAACGCTGCCACGCTGCAGACAGGTTTTCCTCGATCCGCAGCAGGTTTATGGCTGGGCCGGTAGTTGCAGTGCCGAACGTCTGCCCGGTCACTTTGCCGGCGAAGGCATGGTGCTGCAGGTAAAAAAATCGGGCGGCGCGCTGGATGTCGGTGAGGGTTTCCGGGCGGGTCATCTTCTGCCACTCGAACACCTGCCGGCAGCTGAGCGCCCACTTGAACTGGCGCACGAATTCTTCCAGGTGGTTCTGCACGACGCGGTAAAGCGTCACCAGATCGCCGTTGATGTCATTGAGGACTTCAACTGGCGCGGCCTGGGGACGCATGAAGTAGAGCGCGGCGCCGCCGGCAAATACTTCAACGTAGCATTCGTGAGGTGGGAAGAGCGGGATAAGGCGGTCGGCCAGGCGGCGTTTGCCGCCCATCCAAGGGATGATGGGTGTGGACATATAAAAGCAAGACCTTTGCTGTATGGATAAACAGTGCTAGGCTCGCTCCGCTTTGTGCACGAAGCAGGAGCCTTGGCTGGACTTGCAGGGACGTTCTGCGGGGAAGGTGGCCGGGTTGGATGTTGACGCATCCTGCCCGGCCGCTCCTTTTACTTCGGTGTAGAAACTTCTTTTGCGTAGGCCTGACAGGCCCGCAGGGCGATCAATCCTCGGTCGCCGGCATCGGTGATTCCGATAACTCGTTGAGCATGCGCTGGGTCAAGTTGGGCTCTTGTGGGGCCATGAACCACGCGGCCGGTGACGGTGGTGGTTGGCACTGAACAGCTGCCGGTGGTTTCGGTGGCGGCGAGTACGACTGACAGCCGCAGATCAGCAGTAGCCAGCCGATCACGCAGACGAGCCTGCTTGATTTGCTCATCGGTCAATTCCTTGTAGTGGGTTTCGTCTTTGTGACGCAGGCGGAGCTCTAGGGCAAGACGCTTGTCCTGCTCTGTACGCAGCTGAGCAGCAGACGCTTGGGATATTTCGTTGAGGGTGTCCGCCTGCAGCCGGGCTTGCCGCTCCAGCACGCTGCCATAACGCCAGTTCTGAGCAGTCCAGGCCAATGCTGCAGATCCTGCGACCACCACCACTAACAGCAAGCTGATAGCGGCGATACGGAACTGCGCCGGGATCAGATCAAAGAGACGCATAACACCGCCCTCGCCCTGGCCCACAACTGCAGCCGATCCTCCAGGCCATTAAGGCCGCCGTTGATTCGGCGAGTGATCGTGTTGAACTGGTCCTGATCCGCGAGCGCATTCAGCCCGTTTACAGACCAGAACCATGCGGCAGACTCTGCGGCCCACTGGGGCAGTTCGAGTAATTCCGGCGTACGCAGCAATCGCTCATCGCCGAACAGTGCCAGGCTGCAGCGCAGGTAGTTGTCGTGGCCGGTGACTTGAATCAACCCACGACCGCGATACCGCTGACCATCGCCGTCGGCCGCGGGCGTATTGCCAAGCTTGGCAGCCAGGGCGCCAGTGTCGTATTTGCTCAGGTAATGATTGCCGCCCAATTCGCGGACGTACTGCAGCTGACCAGACTCGTGTCCCACCTGGGCGAGGAATGCCGCCTGGCGCTTCGGCGTATCGATCTTACGGTTGATCATGGCTGCGTTCAGTACAGGAACAAAAACGCCGGCTTTGCGGCCGGCGTTCGGGAGGATTTGCAGTAACTGATGTTCGGTGATTGGCATGGCTTTCTCCATTCAAAAAACCGATGAGCGAACTCTGACGGTTGTTTCATTTTTTTTTCAACTTTGAGAAGATCACCCTCGCTACTAATGGCAGTAAGCCTTTATTGCTAGCGTGAGGACAGGAGGCTTTATGGAGCAAATTCGGCTGAACAAGGCTCTATTATCATTGAGTGCAGAGTTTCAAACCGGGGCTTCCCTAGTTGATATTCAATCTAGCGTTCATGATTTTGAAGCAGTGAAAAAGCTTGGGGAGTGCGGACTGCTAAATTGCAAAGTTGCCCTCCTTGATCATGGGCAATATTGCATAACATGGACGTCAAAACTCCCTTTCACCTCGTCGGGACATACGCAAATTACTCGCATCAAAGCGAGTCTTGACAGCTCGTTTAGCGAAGTTAAAGCGCCCCCTTGTCGCTGGGATAACACTTTAAAATATAGGCAGGGTTTCTGACGAAAATTCCACGATGCCGTAGTAAATCATGCTCCGTATGTATCGTGCAGGAGCAAAAACACCGGCTTGACGGCGAGCATTCGGTTCTATGCTTATGCAGCCGCGGTCCACTCACAGACACAAAAAACCGCACTAACTCAGCGATGCGATCCACTACTGCTTCTCGACGCTCAATACTTTGAGCGGCTTCTTTTCCTTCTTTTTCTTGCCTCTGGATTTACCTTGCTTGCCCGCATTGCACTCCACCGTGGTCGACCAGCCTGATTGGGTGAACACCTGCTCGACCGAATCCGCCAGGTATTCGCCATCAAGACCAACCTTGAAACCCTGCACGTTGATTGATCGCTCCGCGAACAGATCTGTCCGCCCGGGCATCTCAAGCCGCACGTCAGCAGTCGAACGATTGAACGCTGCCAAACGGGCCTTGGCGGCCGCTTCAGCGGCGGTTTTGTTCGGGTAGATATGTCGGTCGGTATGAACCGCCGGCAAGCCATCAGGAGCATCGACGTTGTCGACGGTGACCACCACTAACTTGCCGTCCTTTTTGTTCTGGTGCTTGGTCGATACGGCCTTGTGCGAATTGCGATCCCCCAAGCTGAACTGCCATCGGCTGAGGTCGCTGCGGGTCAGGGTGATCGCACCGAACGCTTTGCCGCTGGCGGTCTGCCCGCCCTGGCGCGGCATCACCAACAACTTGCCGTCTGCGACCTTAGCCGTGCAGTCGTACTGCTTTGCCAGGCGCGTAATGAAATTAAAATCGGACTCGTTGAGTTGATCCACGCGCGCGACCTTCGTCGCTACCTGGCACCCCGCTTGCCATCCATTGCGTGCGGCGATGTCAGCCACAATTTTGGACAGCGGCACGTCCTCCCAACTACCACTACGGATGGTCTTGCCGCTGCCTCGCATGTCGCTGGCCTTGCCCTTTATCACAATCGTATCCGGCGGTCCGGACACCTCGACCGAATCCACCGCATAACGCCCCAGGCGCTTCAGGGATGTTTCGGCATATCCCAGATAGATCTCGACAGAGCTGCCGCGCCGAGGCAGTACCACTTGGCCGTCACGATCATCTATTCGTAATTCAAACTCGTCGGAATCCATTCCCGGCTTGTCTGAAGTCCGAAGCAACAACAGGCGATCATTGATCTTGGCTGTAATATCGGCACCGTCGGCGACGATTCGAAAAGTGGGAGTCATGGATTTAGTCCAAAAAAAAACCCGCACAGGGCGGGTCATGATCAAAGTATCGTCACGTTTATCGTAAAGTGCTGCTGGCGGTGTTGTTCGGGGTCAATCCCACAAACTAATCCCCTCCTCTGTCGGGCCTGGCAGGTCTGGCAGCACGATCACCACGCCAGCACGGTAAGGCTGGGGCTCATCTGCTAATCCCTGATTGGCATCAAGTACCGCCTCAACGGTGCCATTGAGATGGCCGTAAACGTTATGGCAAATGACATCGAGCATGTCACCGTCAGATGTTCTGCATGTCGTCGCCATAGCGCGCAAACTCCAAAGTGAACCCTTGTTTACGGGGAATCCCGCCGTGTAGCAGCGCGCCCTGCTCCTCGTTGATGGTCTTCAGGCACCAGGTGCCGATCACCTCACCATAGCCCGTGGTCAGCGTGAGCGGCTGGAGCCGGCCGCCGATGGTGCGCAGGGTATCAAGCTGCTTGAGGCCACCCTTGAAGCCTGGGTAGATCGTCCCTTTAAGCGTGAGCTTTTCCTCTCCCATGCCGACTGCCTGCTGCGCCGGACGTCGCGTCAGTCGCTCCTGGGAAGCCCAGCGAAACTCAGTCGAGCGACTCAGTTCGTCAAAGGCCGCCGTATCTAAATTGAAGTAGTACGGCTGAATCTTGGGGTCGCGGGGCTGGATGATCAGCAGGTGCGGAAACGGTTTCACCGCTTCCGGTGCCGGCGTTGCATCCATCGCAAAGGCACTGGTAGGCACAATGTTCGCCAACGAAGGACTGACATTACCGGCGATCTTGTTGATTGCCGTAGCAGCCTTGCCCGCCTGTTCCTTCAGTGTGCCCATTCGTTCCTGAACTTCGGCGGCCGCCCGTGTCGCACGGCCGTACACGGCCGCCACCTGGCCGACCTTGGCCTGTGCTGCATTCACACCACGCATGACCCGCTGTAACTTGGCACCAACTGACGGCCCCACGAACGGGATATTTTCCAACTCTGATGCAGCGCCGGTTATCTCCCTGATCGCGCCGTTGACCGGCCCAAGCATACCGTCAGCACTTCGCCTGCCAGCCTCCCCGGCCTCGACCAGGTACTTGAGGCCCGATTGCATCTGTTCCATATAAGCCATTGGGCCTCCTTACAGGTGGGGTTCGTCGTACAGCTTCGCGGCGTTTTGTTTCGCCGCATCCGCCATCATGAGCCGCATATGCGGCATGAGGTCTTGCGCCAAGCGCTGGGGATCCTTCACATCCCCTTGCACCGTAATTGGCATCGTCAGCGAGTACTCAAACTTCTGATCCACTTTGGCTGGCACGGGCTTCTCTGGTTCTTTGGGCTGAATTGCCAGTGCCGCCGGCTTGGTCGGTGCAGACACCGCCATCGAGCGCGCCACGTCACCCAACGCCGGCGAATGCGGCGCAGGTGCCATCAGCAGCGCACCCGAACCGTTCTGGCCATTGAATGACTTGCTCATGGCAGCCAAGCTTGGAATAGCCGGCCCAGGCCGAGGCGCCATCAGCAAAGGTGTTACCGGAGGCGCAGGCTTTTCGTCATCGCCCCCAAACCACGACTTACCCGCAGCGCCACCCACCGCAGCCCCACCCATGCTGCCCAGGTAGGCGCCTATCAGCCCGCCAACAGCTGTGCCGATAATCGGCACTACCGAACCAATAGCCGCACCTGCAGCAGCGCCGGCCATGGTACCGGCCAGATTACCAGCGGCGGCACCATACCCCTCGGCCTTCTCGTCCTTGGTCTTGGCGTTTTGATAGGTGTCGAAGGCCATAGCGCCGGCCTCCATCAGTGAACCGCCGGGTATCATCTTGGCCGCTTTGCCAATCTTACCGACCGCTTGCACCACTCCACCCAATTTAGCTAACGCCCCCGTTGGAACCGTAACTGGTAAAAGCGGCGGCCGGGGGATCACCGCTGGAGGCCGTGGCACTGGCGGACTAGTAGCCGGTACCGGTGGTCGCGGCATTGGTGGACGCGGACCGGGCACAGGAGGCCGAGCCGCCGGTGAACTCGGAACTGCAACCGGCGGCCGTGGCACTGGCGGACGCGAGCTGGGAGCAGGCGAACGCTCCACTGGCGGACGTGGGCCCGGAGCTGGAGGCTGTGGCACTGTCGGGCGCAGGGCCGGAGTTGGAGGCCGTGGCACTGCCGGGCGCAGGGCTGGAGCTGGTGGCCGTGGCACTGACGGGCGCGGCGCCTGTACCCGAGGTCGCGGCGAACTAGCCACACGAGGCGGTATGGGCCGCCGACGCGAAGGGTTACGCCTTGAGCCGGGACCACGTCGACGATGGTCGCCTATACCTCCATTCGACGCCCCCATAGCGTTTGCATTGACGACAAAAACCTTTTGAACATCAGCGCCACCCGCTGCCGAATCGCCAACCGTGGCGCCGTCTTCATTGCCAGACGCCGCCTCTTTTGCCAGAGAGACAACCTTGAGGCCTGTCGCAACAATGTCGAACTTGCCGGGTTTCTTATCATCCTTGCCCTCGACATCATCTGAATCACCCTTGAAAGCGGCCACAGCCTTGAGCCCGGACTCAACCAACGACAGGGCTTTACCGGCCTTCCCCTTGGGGTCGCTGCCCTTGCCATCAAAACCGCCCCCATCCGGGGAGTTCGTCACAAAGACTTTTTGTACTTCACCGGACTTGCCACCTAACGAGCCCCGCGCAAAGTTGAGCAATCCTTTAGCGATTTTGAACGAACTAAGCAGGCCCTTGAGAGCGACAAGCCCACCACCGACTGCAGTGATGCCCATCACAACGCCGGGCGCGCTGTCAGACAGCGAGGTAATACCCTTGGTGACTTTGGTCAATGCTTCAGCCACGGTGTCCGTGACCGGACGCAAGGCGTCCCCAACGCTGCGCATTGCATCATCCATCGACTGAGCCATCTCGGCCCACTTCTGCGACGACGCCTCACGTCGCTCGCTGAGGTTTTTATCGAGAATGCCCGTTGCGTCTCGCGAATCATTCTTGAGCTGGCTGTATAGCGCCTTATTCTGCATGTAAGCGGAAAGCGCAGCCTTGACCTGCATATCGGCAAACAGATCGCCGGTGCGCAGTGACTCCTCAAGCGAGGCCATCATGGCCTTGGCTTTCTCCGGGTCGGATTCCTTGCTGATCTTTGCCGTCGCCTCAGCCATCGCCGCCGCGCGCTTCGGATCAGTGGCCTGGATGTACTTCTGCGCCAACGCCATGCTGGTTTCAAGCGTAGACATACCGTTCTGCAAACCGGTCTGCATCGACCCTTTGTAGTCGATACCCGCCTTTGCATACGCTTTGACGGTTTCGCCAGAGCCGATTTTGCTCATCCAGTTCTTGAGGTTGTTCGCCGCCTCATCGGCGCCGCCGGCAGACTTCATCTGCACCTGCAGCATGGCGCCCAACTGCGTCACCGCATCAATGCCAGTGATACCGAGGCTGCCCATGTTCGCCAATAGCTCAGGGAACCACTTGGCCATGTCGACCGCCTCAAAGCTGCCCGCCTGTCCTTGGTAGGCAATCGCTTCCAGAGCCTGCTGCATCTGCTTGGGGTCAGTGATCTTGGCGTTCTGACCCAGCGCGTTGATCATCTTCGCAGTATCAACACCGTTCGATCCCTGTCCTACAACAAATTTGGCCGCGACTGGCGCATATTCCAGGGCCTTGCTCAAATCCATGCCGGCGCTCACCAACTGGTTAACCACGTCGGCCACATCGTTGCGCGCCATGCCTGTGTCGCGCGAGGTATCAATGATCTTGCGCGACATCTCCTTTTCTTGTGGCTTGTTGGCAATGCCGGCCTTGATCGCGATGTCACGAACAATGGCTCCAAAGTCCGCGCTAACCTTGGTCGGTACAGCGAGCATGCCGACCCCAACAACAGCGGCGCCGACTGTGCTTTTCATGCCGTTCTTACCAGCATCCAGTTGCTGATGCCCGCGGGCCTTAAGCTCGGCTTTGTTGGCGGTCTGTCCCATGGAACGATAGGCTTTTTCCAGCCGCCCGACTTCGATGCCCTGCTTTTTCAAACTGTCGAGATTGGAGTTCAATCGCCCCAGCAGCTTGGATGCACCCTCAGAGCCGCTGTCATGCGCTTTCTTCCATTCATCACGCAAGCGAATGGTGTCGCCGATAGTGCGCTGTAGAACACGCGCCTTGTTGCCTTCCGCCTCAAGACGCTTGATGCGCCCTGTTACATCTTTAAACGCAGCACCGACAGTCGAACTGACGGCGCCACCGATCACCAGCCCGAGGGCGATTTTGTTCGCCATGTCATGGCCCCCATTTGCACTGCATTACCGATGGCAGCTCAATCCGTGAGCCACCACACCATTTCAGCAAACGGCATCGACTGAATTTCGGCAGCGGAAAATCCGGTTTCCGCAGCCAGACGTTTCGCGGCCATTTTCATGACGCCAGGATCAAAGCCCGTCGTCTTGGTCCATACGAAAATAGCCGGCCTGCAGACGGTTGAAATCCACCAACTTCAGGCCCTCCAGATCTGCGACAGGCGCACCAGCAAGCGCGGCAAACAAAATCAGCTCCCGCTGCTCGTCATCCCCGCCCGCATCACGATTTGCCGTACGCACATCGCCCACCGTCGGAGAGCGCAGGGCCAATTTATCAACCGACACTCCATTGATTGTGCTCGGACAGGAAAGCGTTACCACTGCCTGATCCGTGGTCACCGACAACCACGACGGCATCACGTTGGTGTAGTCGGTATCAGGAACCAGGTGCGAGTAAGCGGTTTGTACACGGCGATAGTCCGCCAATTTGAGGCCTTCCAAGTCCTTGACGCCGACATCTGCCAACCCCGCAAACAGCATCAGTTCGCGCTGTTCCTCGTCGCCATTAGAGGCGCGGTCGGCTGCCCGCACCTCCCGAACGACCGGGGCACGCAATGTCAACGTTTCGACCAACACGCCGTTGGAATTGCTTGGCCGTGTGAGCGTCACGACGGCGGCGAGCGCATTGAGTGACAGCCAGGCCGGCACTTCTTTGAAAGTAGCTTTATTCATTTAGATCTATTCCCTTAAAGGCCCAGCGCGGTACGGATGTCAGCCAGTTGATCTTTGCCGTCGATCACTTGAACACCCGCGACCATGTCGATTTCGTACATGAGGCGACCGTCGATTTCGAGCTTGTAGTAAGACGGCGCGATGGCGTGCTTGATCTCAGCCGGATCACCGGCTTTCCAGTCGCCCAGATCGACCTCTTTGAGCAAGCCGCGCAGGGTGGCGACCACCGCCGTCACTGCGCCTTTTTGCCCTCTGAAAGCCCCTCGGAATGTCGCGTTAAACGCCGTGCCATCAGCCAAGCCGAAGTGTTTTAACGACTCACGACGCACGCCCTTGGTGACGAAGGACGCCTCCATTTTCTCCAGGCCTTGCGCCATTTCGATGGCACCTGCCATGCCACCGGCACGATATTCATCGGTCTTTACCGTCAGCTTGGGCAGCGTCAGAGTCGGTACATCGCCGGCGAAGTTCACGCCGTCGACAAACAGGTTCGTGTTAAACAAAGTTTGAGGAATCATTGACTAGGCCCCTTAGGCTGCTTCGAGAACTTCGGTCATCCACTGATCGGTGACTTCGAAAAGGAAATTCGGGTTTTCTGCCGGCGGCACGTCGGTGAAACGGATGCGCCAATAAACTTTGCCCTGGGAGATCTGGCTGGCGGTGTTCAGCTCGGTGTCCGGATACACCTCAAAATTGATAATCGCGCCCTGGGCCTTCAGGTCGCGCATGAAGGCGTCTAAGCCGTCAGCCACATCCTTGACGTAAGTCTTGGTGATCGAGCGGTCTACGGCCCACTTGTGGCCTGCCTGCACCGCGTCCATAAGGATGTACAGCGTGCGAACGCGGGTGACGAATGCCCACTTCGGATCACTCGAAAGCGTGCGGTTGCCCCACAAGCGGTAGCCGTCATCGCGAATGATCGTCGCGATATTGGCGTTGTTCAGCAGGTTGGCACGGCACGTCTCGTCACCATCCAGGTACTCGACCGCCCGAGTGGTGCCGGTGATACCCGAGAACTCTTTGTTCGACGGCGAGGCCCAGAAGCCATATTCGGCATCGGTCCAGGCGAACAAGCCCGCCGCCCAGGCCGACGCCGGCACATCAACAGTCTTGCTGAGCTCGGTGTCCCAGTACTGAACGCCCGGGTCAACCATGAACAGATTGCGACTGCCAAAGTTATCGGCGTAGAGCATCGCTGCCTCATCCGTGGTGCCAGGACCATCCAGAATACCGATAGCCCGCAGCTTCTGCGCCAGGCTATCGAGTGCTGTAGCCACTGCTTGCGTGGCGGTATGTCCCGGCGCGATCAACAACCGTGGTTGCGCGTTGAACAGGCTTTTACCATCCAGCAACGCCTGCAGGCCGGTCCGCTGACCAGATGCCAAGACGCCGCCAATAATCGCCGAGGTTTGCAGCGCCGCGTCCTCAAGCTTCGGTACGCCGATGGCGACAATCACCGCCTTGGCCTTGGTGTAGATTGCTTTACAGGCCTTGGTGATTGCCGAATTTTCGCCGAAAGCGGCAATGGCTTCGCGCTCAGAGGTGATCAGCTTCAACTCGCCTGCCTTGGCAGTACCGCCGCCAAGCACGCCCGGGTTGAAGGTGTCGCACAATCCGATAATGGAAGAAGACGGCAACGAAATAGTGCGTGCGCCAGTCTTGATGTCGGTCGTGGTAACGCCATGAAAGAAACTCATAAAGCTCGATCTCCAGAAACGAAAAAGCCCCGCATGAGCGAGGCCGTTAGGGATGTACGTGTTACGTGTAGTGGAAAAGAAAACGCCCCGTCAGTGCGGGGCGTTTACTGCTGCAGCGACAAGAGCCAGTCAGGGGCCGTAGGGCGATGTTCGCTCAAAGGGAACTCACCAGCTTCAGGCCAGTTACGGAGTAAGCGCCGATATGCTTGCAACTCGGCGTATTGCTCCGGTGTTAGCGAGGTTGGCGACCCGTCTTCAATCTCATCACGATGCCGGGTCACTACGCCGTCTGTAGACGTCAACTGAACCGAGCGCCAATACCGCTCGACTTCGGCCAACTGTTCGTCTGTCTGCTCCGGAGCGTCTACCACAACCGGCCATTTATCCGGCCCACAAACCAAACGCTTTCCATGACTGACTTGAGCCAACAGCTCGTCCCTGGCTTCGGCGGAGAACTCCCGCGCATCAGCAGGGATAAACGTGCATACCTGATCGTCGTAGAAGAAGCCCGTTTTAGGACTATAAAAGACAGTCATGCTTTACCCCTGACTCGCCAGAAAAATGAGGCGTTAGCGCTATAGAGATTTCGAACGGTGATGCTCCCGAGCGTGCTATTTCTCGCTTGCAATACCGGATATTCACCAACTCTTTGACCGCTAGTAAAATCGGCGAACGTCAGCTGAATATCTGTAGGCACCGCCGAAAGCGCGTAGGGCAGCGGGATTACCGTGTCAGAACCTGATGGAGCCGAAACATAAAGACCCCATTGTTCAACATCCCCACCAGGCAACTTTTGATGACCTGTCGATTCGGCAAAGTCGGCGATGTGCTTCAAAGACGCCGAACCGGCCATGAAGTAATTGGAGCCTTGCACGGTTACGTCAAGAGACCCGCCGACGTTGACCACAACGCTCGGCAGCGTGCGCGTGGCAACGGCGGACATAGTTCCACCAGCGGGTGGCACTACTGTTAACGGAGCCCCACCGACGTTTCTGATGTGGATCGTCGCTCCAATTGGCACGTTGCCAATTGGAGGAAGAGTCAATGAGATTGCAGACCCAGAATTCGCCAGAACAAGACGACCAAAATCTGATGCGGCCATGCTGGCGGTGATTTCATAGATCCTGATACCACTCAGGTTACCGAGCGCCCGCTGCACAAATTCTGTATTAGCCAGCGTTTTACCGCTGTCAAACAGAGGGGCTGTTGGAGCTGTGGGCTTATCCAGAAACGCCGGCGAACTGATCGGCGCGAGACCTTGCGTAATATTTTTGAAATTCAGTCCCGTGGTTCCCAGGACAATGGCCCCGTCGGTCGACAGCAACCACAACGTATCGGCATTCACCGCGCCCTGCTCGGCGGCAACCAACAAGCCCGGGGTGACCTTGACGCTGGTATCTGCATCGCTGGTGCGCTTCCAAATCTCCGCTGTGAGGTAGATCCCGTTATCTTTTGCCTGCGCCTGGTCCTTGACCAACACCCGCGAGCCGAGCGGCACTACCACACCGTCAATCGTTTGTGCACCAGCCAGCTGGATCGGCCCAGTCGTTGCCACCAGTACTGATTGCTTCACGTCTTGCCTGTTGATCCCGTCGACCACCGAATCATCGACATACTGGCGTGTAGCCAGAACGACGTCCGGGTCGATTTTCAGCACAACGTTCGCCGCGCTGGAGACAATGAAGTTCATGCGAATAACTTGAGTGCGACCAGATCCTTGAGACATCAATGGCTTGTAGGTAGCCGGGCAATTTGCGACAGCTACCAGGGCTCCATCGGAGTCGTACAGACCCATCTCTCGAATCCACCAACCGCCTTCATCGGCTGGGATGATTTGTTCGGCCACGATGATATTGGGGTTTGACGGGTCAACTGAAAGCTTGTTCAGTGGCCGCCGGCGCCGTTCATTGATCAGTTTTTTTTGTGTACGGTCAGGGATAGGGTCGGTGCCGTTGGCGTCGCCCACACCCAGTTCGGTGAGTTTCCAGGGAATGCCCAGCGCGTCGGCATTGGCCTGTTTGGCCTCACCGGTCGCGGTAAGAAGCGCAAAAAACTGCGAATTGGAATCGATCATGGGTAGATGTCCAGTGTGTCAATGGAATGTTCCCGCCCGGCTGCGCCGATGTAGCAGGCAAGGTCGATGACGCCGGTGATCGGCGGATAAACGCTAACTGTGTCGATAGAGTGCTCACGGCCGGTACTGCCAATCACGCCAGTGGTGCTGATGTCGCGCAGGACGGGAGGATATACGTCGATTTCATCGCCTTCATAAACGCTGGCGAACATGTTCGACACACCGGTGGTTTCAAGGCTGATAGCGAGCCCTGTCAGGTGACGGCTGACGGGCTTGGCGTCATCAATCAGCCGCTCCAGCTCCTGATACATTTCCTCAGTGATGCCAGTGTCGAGAACGCCAACCTTCAGCGCAAACGTGCCTGGGATGCCTTCCGGCACCATCTTGAACCACTCGACAATCTCGATCAGGTAGCCCAGGGGCTCGACTACTCGGCGCAACGCACCGATGGTGCCTTTGTGAGCATGGATGTAGTAAGACGCCTTGATCGCGGCGCGTTTTGTCGCTTCAGTCCATCGGTAATCCCAGCGATCCACTGACCACGCCCACGCCAGGTGCGGAAGCAAATGCACCGGGCAGGTATCGGCGTTGTAGAGGTCACGGAGCGGGACAATCGTTTTCTCAAAAAACGTAGCCTCCATGGCCCGTTCCAATTGCGTGCTGTTGATCGGCAGTAGGCTTTTCATATCAACCCGCCAGAGTCACGGTGTAGCCCGTACAAAACGCCGCCTGAGCCTTGGTGGGCGCCAGGTCCTGCCAGCCGATCAACTCCACCCGAGAAACGCCGGCAACGTGCAACTGAGCGTCTACGCCGGATCGCGCCACCTCGACGCCCAGCCGCTTGCGCGGATTGATCCAGGCAGCCAATCGAGCTTTCGCCTCCACCAAACTGGCGTCGGCTTCAGGGCCAGCACTGGCCATGTGCAGAATCGCGTTAATTTGATAGCGGATCACCTGGGCGCTTTGCACCGTCACTCGATCTCCCACCGGCCGCACGTTTTCGTCATTCAGCGCGGCAGACACCGTAGCCAGCAATGCTGGCGAAGCCACGCCCTCCCCGTCGAGGCCCAACACCGTTACCGTCACGTAGCAAGGCGCCGGGCTTTCGGCCGTAGCATCTGCCACCAACCCAGATGCGTTTCGGGCGTGCAGGATGTAGCTGTTACGCGGCCCGGCGGTGGTCAGGCCCTCATAGGCCAATTGAATGCGCTCCCGAAACGGATCGTCATCCTCTTTGACCTCCGGCACCGGTGGCACTGCCAGCAGATCTTCAGCTTGAATGACCAGGCGCTTTAGATTGACGTTGGCCCCCAGGTGATCAAGGTCGCCGCGCACGGCGTGCGCCAGCAGCACCGCCTTGCCAGCATCATTGACCCGTGCGCGATTACCAACCTTGATGTAAGCGCCGACTTCCAACACCTTGACCACCGGATCACTTTCCAGCGCGGCGGTCCAGTTACCGCCCATGTAGCCGCGAAAAACTCCCAGCGCCTCCTGGTACACCTCTTCGAAGTCTAGCGGCTCCAACACGGTCGGCGCCGGCAACGACGAAAGATCTACGGTACTCATACGGCCACCTCCAGCGTGACGGCGTCGCCAAGATACTGGCCGACGAGCTTCAGATTGATTTGCCCGCCGATCACGGAAATGACGCGCACCTGGTCCACTTTTAACCGCGGCTCCCAGCGCCCTAGGGCGCGGGCGACTTCCGCCTGTACGGCGCTTTTCCAGCCCTCATTAACGGGCAAGTCAACGAACCGCCGTAGCATGCTGCCGTATTCCGGCCGATGCCGGCGGCTGCCCAACGGGGTGCCCAAGATGTCTGGAACTGATTGGCGTAAGTGCGCGATGCCGGAGATGGGCTGGCCGGTGTGGCGGTCCATTCCGATCATTGTGATTACTCCTTGACTTGCTCCAGATCTGGATGCGCTTTCAAGAACGCAAATTGATCATCGCCACATGCGGTGACGCGACCTGCAATCACAGGAAGCGCCTCGCCGCTGGGAAGGATCAGTGTGCGCGAGGTGAAAACCTTGTCGCGAAATACGCGTGCGGGAACGATGGACGCCACCGTGTCAGCATTCACAGGCGGACCAAGCAGTGCGGGCTTCAATCCCGGGGCCGCAACCGCTTCGACCGACCCGGGCAGCTCGCCATCAGTTCTAGGCTTACTCATAAGGCAGACTCCAGATGTGAAAAAGCCCGCACTGGGCGGGCTGTTGTGAGTTGAAATTAATGTGTGTGGTGGTTGCTGTTGCCACCGGCGTCAATGATCGCGCCAGCACTAGTGATGCCCTTTGTAACGTGCAATGCACCGTCGATTAGCACCGCTGCTTTCAGATTGATGTTGCCGGTGGTCACGTTCACGGTGGTGTCCGTGATGACTGCCTCTGTACTGGCGACTCTGATGGTCACCGTCCCGCTCGGCAGGGTGATGCTGTAGCTCTTGGCCTGCCAGTCGTAGATCAGCGAGCCGCCATCGTCAAAACGCCAGACTTCTACATGATCGCGGTTATCCGGTGGTGGGCCTGCATTGCCATACAGCCCGGGTATGAAAGTGCCTTGGGCCACGTCACCGCTGGCACTTACCAAAGTCCCCTGCTCCCCCATGGAGGGTGCCCGCCAGTGCCTGGCCTTGCCGGCGGCGATGCTGTGCCAGCGCACCCATGCGCTAATCCACTCGCCATCTGAAACCCGACAAACCGGCGGGGAGGCGGCCAGATCGACCGCCACTACGAAGCATTCCTTCACTACCCCCGCCAGCATCCGGTCGTGCTGGGCAGTGGCGTATCCGCTCACAAGTCCTCCGCAGGCACAAAGTCCTCTTTGACGTCGTTGTTGAAGCCAAACAACAGCATGCCCGGCGGCTGATCAGGCCATGGCCATTGTTCAGGGCCGAGGTACACTTGCTGCGTCCACTCCACGAGCCACACCGTGTACCCATCCAAAGCCGGCTGGGTCCAATCCTGCAAGGCCTGGACAAACTCCGCTGGCTCGACCGCCAACCCCCAGGTCTGCGCGCGCAGTAGAACGGCGAGCTGAGTAGCCAACTGCACCGCCTGTTGCTGATGCCGGGGATGAATCGGGTCAACAATGATGCGTGCCTCGAACTTGCACACCAACACGGTTTCACCCGTGCCGATGTCGGTACCCGGTTCAATCTCAGCCAGCTCCAGAAACACAGCCGGCAACGCGATACGGTCTTCGATGTTCGGCCAGGCAGTTACGGCCTGAACCCCGTGCAGGTGACTCGACAGGTGTTGCTCTATCGCCTGATAAAGCTGATCCAGGCTAAAAGGTTCGTCAGCCATTACCGATCCTCTTGGGGTATTTCTGCAGCTCGTAGTTGAGCTCTTGTTTCAGGATCTCCAGCAAACGTTCATCGGCCTTTTGTACCCAGCTTTCAAAATGGGGACGGGCTTGCTCCAGTGACACTTTGGCCTTGGCTAACGGAAAGCGATTGCCATTTTCCGCGACCCATCCAGAACTTGCCCCGCGACCAGGTGACACCATGCTGTCAGGATAATCATCAGCATTAAAATGTTTGCTCGCGGTGCGAATCCAAATATCTGGCTTGTTGCCGTAGACCTTCTTGATGAACGCGCCTTGATAACGCCGCCCCGCCACCGATACACCGCTCCCAGTCTGCCGCGCGCGGCCGATCCGGCTGGACTCGATAGCGTTCAGACCGAACCACAGCTTGCCGCTTGAAGCCCCGCCGGACACCGGGTAACTGCGCAACCGTTGACGCACCGCCGCAACAGCGATGCGCTCTTGCCGACTGACCGCCCGGGCGATGTGTGTGCGCAACCACCCGAGCGTCTTGTTGATGGCTCGACGATGAGCAGTCGCAGCTGCCTTGGGCACCAACTTGGCAAAGTCCTGAAACGCCTGCAGGTCTGCGGCTGAGGATTGGATGGAGATCATGCCGCCGCCAGCCGAGGCCTTGTAATGGCTACCGATGCTCATGGGCGTAACCTCAGAATCAAGGCGACCAGACCGTCGCCGCTCGGCTCCAGCTGCAGCAGGTCGTAATCGCCGCCGCCGTCCAAAGCAGGTAAATCGATGCTGACCAATAGGCCGCGTTTCAAGCCTTCCGAATCGCTGACGCGGATTTCAAACCGAGGCTCGCGCAAGCCGGTGTTCAGTTTGCCGAGCTTGGGCTGCAACCAAGGCGCCGCAAACATGCCGAGCACTGGTTCTCCACGGCCCTCGATCCGCGCGGTGTCGCCCAGTGTTTCGAACACCACGTCGTCGATTTCTTCGATCAGATCGCGGAAGGCCACGGTCACATCTCCAGCAGGATCTGCGCCAGGGGCCGCGTGCACATATGCAGCGGGTTGGATTGGGCTTCGCCGGCCATGCCTTTGTTAAAAGGCAGTGGCTCGATCTTGCTGTAATACGGAACACCTTCGGTGTTTACCGTTTCCATGTAGTCGGCCGGTGCGAATACCGAGATGTACAGATCCGGCACGCCTTCAGGGATCAGCAACGCCTTGTCATCGTGTACGAACGTCATTCCAGCGATTTTTCCGCGATAACGCTCCCAGGTGATGCCGCCGTAATCGAAGCTCTCACGTGCATCACCTCGAAGAGCAGCTGCTTGCTGAGTGTTAAGGTAAGTTTTCTTCACCTCCTCAATTTCAAGAAGTGCGTTCCAGAAATTTTTGCCGCAGAAAGCACGCGACCCGCTGCGGGTCACGCTGCCCAATGCGTCCTCCTGCATATCCAATGCCTCACCACACTGCACGCGAAACGACTTCGTCTCTCCGACCAGGCCCATCGACAACGACTTTCGCTTCACGCCAAATCGATCATACAAATCAAGTAGCACTGTCTTGCCATCGGCATCGTAGATTTTGCCGTTCAGCGCACCGAGGCGCTGGAATTCGTGAGTAACGTCCAACTGCCGACGTGCCTTGGCAAGTCGCTTGTTGACCACGTCCTGCACCGACTGAAGCTCGGAACGCATGCCGAAGGCGCGGATGCCCTGGATCTCATCAGCCTTGATGGTGAAGCGTTGTGGCAGGTGTACGGTGTTGAACGGGATCAGCGTACGCTTGGTACCGCCGACCACCAGACCGGAAGTACCCCGCTCCCCCGCCGGCACCAAAGCCAAGGTGTCACCATCCTTTTCGATCTGTACCGTCAAGGTGGTGATGCCCTCCTCCTGAAACAAACCCAGGCTACTGATACGTCCGGGTACGTACTCCTGTTCGTTGATTGCAGCGGTCAACGAAGATACCGAGAACGCATCGTCATTGAAGATTTGAATGTCAGCCATGAAACAGTTCTCCAAAAAAACAAAAACCCGCACAGTGCGGGTTGAAGGGGTTAAGCGAGTCGCCTTAACGGACGATCACGTCTCGTGCGTTTAGCGCTTTCTCTGCAGCGGGATCCAGGCCGGTCAAGTGCGCTTCGCTAACCTCGGCCAGACGCACCACAGCACACCCTCGACGCACCACGTCCGACATGCTCAATGGTCCGAAGAGGATTGCCTGGGCGTTCTCGCTGCCGTCCTCAGCTGTGGGGTTATAGGGCGCGAACTCACCAGTAGCGGTGACCAAACCCAAGACTTGCCCAGGCTCCAAGGCTGGGCCTGCGGAGACGTTGATCGCTTCGCGGGAAATGGTGCCCGCACCTTCGGATAGCAAGAACTCGCCTGCGTGCATCGATTCAATTTTCATGCTTTTGCTCCTTTCGAGTTGCCGTTCTGCGCCGCCTGACGGGAAGCCCAGATCGATTGAGGATCGGTCTGTTTAGCCTGGACCTTGGGTACAGGGTCGCTCTCCAGCGGCAAGCTGTTGTTGATTTCGAAACCGCCGCCGCTGCTAACCAGCTTGTCGAAAAGACGCGCACGGACAGCCGCTTCGTCCAGGCCAGCGGTGATGAATTCGCCCGTCAGCTCAGGCAGTCGCGCGGCAACGCACAAACCGTGCAGGGCTTTGGCCTTGGTCAGCGCGGCCTGGATAATGGCTTCGCTTTCCAGCTTGGTGGAGGCGAGAATCGGATCCACCAGGTTGCTGATGCCCGCGGCTGCGCAACCTTGTGTGACCATCAGCGCCAATTTGGCCGCGTCCAGCACGGGAGCTGGTTCCGGTGGGTCGACAAGCTCCGGCGGTTCGATCTCAGGTTCTTCATCAAGCTGGGCAAGTAACTCAGATGGGGCATGCTGAAAACGCTGCAACACACTGCCCTGGCCGAGACAAGCTTTGACCTTTATGCCATCGCCCACCTCGTCGGCCAGGCCAAGCGCCACCGCCTCGTTTGCAGTAAGCCAGGTCTCGGCGTCGACCATGCGCCGTAACTCAGCTTCGTCAATGTCCGGCGCTTTGGATTTGTACGCCGCGATAATCGCTTCCAGACTTTGGTCCAACGCATCGGCGACTTTGCGCAAGTCATCCGCATCGCCCGCCGCGTACGTCCACGGGTTGTGAATCATCAGCATGGCGTTGGCTGCGATCACCACCCGGTGAGCACCGCACACCGCGACACCGGCCGCACTGGCAGCCAGTGCATCAATGCGCCCAATGCAGCGCTCGCCCAGCCGCGACAGCGCGTTGTGGATCGCCAGGCCATCGAACAACTCACCGCCAATGCTGTTAAATGCCGCAATCACCGGCGACACGCCGTCATCCATGGCACGCAAGTCCCGCAAGAACTGATTAGCGGTTACACCCCAGGCGCCGATCTCGCCATACACGAAGATCTCGATGCTGCGCTGCTCAGCTTCGCCGCTAGCCTGGAAGGTGTACCAGCTCTTGTCCGCGACGGTTACCTGTTTGCCCGCCTTGTCATAAATGCGAGGTTTCGACTTTTTGCTCATGGTTGTTCCTTGTCATCGATCGTCTCGATGGCTTCAAGAGTGCTGTAGTTGAGTTTCAGGCCGGTAGCCCTGGCGAGGTCGGCGGCGTTTTCGGTGTCGACCGTTTCCGCGTCGTAACCGGTGCGCAACACCATCTCGCTGCGAGAGGCAAAGCCAGCCCGCACCTCCATCTGACGGGCCTGCACGTCCTGCACCGGCTGAATGTAGGCCCAGCCCTGCGGCACCCAGCGTGTGCGCAGGTATTCGCGCCGGCGTTGTGCGTAGTCTTCCAGCACCAGGGCGCCAGAAAGCACCGCCATGTCCATCCAGGCTGCGCGCACCGGTCGACACAGCTGATGCACATACACGCCGAATTGCAGTTGTTCCAGGCGGCGCCGGAACTCGTTGAGCACCACCCGCAGCGCCCGGTCGTTAACCTCACGCATGTCGCCGGTGAGGATCTCGTAAGGCGTGCCGGAACCCGCCGCCGCAGCCATCAGTTGCTGACGCATGAAATCTGGATAGTTGTTGCCGGCGTCCGGTGGTTTGGAAAACTCCACCTCTTCACCTGGTGCCAGTTCCTGCATGGTGCCAGGCTCCAGGGCCACCATCGGCGTGAATCCGTCGCGGTCGGTGGTCAGCAATTGCCCCGTGACAGGATCGCGTGGCTGCTGCCCACTGTCCGGGGCCGGCCGCTTGATGAAGCCGGCGAACAGATTGGCGACCTCTTGGCGAAACAGCACTGCATCGTCGTAGTTGTCCAGGCTGCGCAGCCGCTTCAACACCGGAGCGAGACGCGGTACGCCACGCAACTGCCCAGGCTCCATTGGCTCAAAAATATGCAGCACCTGCGCCGCAGGCACACGCACCAGCTGGTTGTAACCAGCGTTCAGCGACGACGAGTCGCGGGGATGCGACAGATACATCCAATACGCCACGCGCTTGCCGGCCGGGTTAAACTCGATACCGGCACGAATCGCATTGCCGTTTTTGGCCGGCTCGAACTTGTCGTGAGGGACAAACTCAGGGGCCAGCGCTTGCAACTGCAGCGGCACCGCCAAGCCTTCGCTCGGACTGCGTGGCCGCAACCGGACAAAGCACTCGCCAGCCGTTTCCACTGTGCGCGCTATTAGTGCCTGCATGCCGTAGAAATCGGTCAGCTCGTCGGCGTCCGCTTCATCCACCCAATCATCCCACAGCTGCTGCTGAGTTTTACGCAGGTCGGCATCGTCTGTGGTCGGCCTGGGCGTGATACCGGTGCCAATCAGGTTGCTGACGCGTTTGTCGATGACGTTGAACGCGTACGGGTCATTGCGCACCGCCGCCCGCGAACGCGCACGCAGGTTGCGCAGGGCCGGGGTGTTGATGCTGTTGATGCCGCTGTCAGTGGCTTCCCAACTGGCTGAGCGGCGGCCCTCCCCGGCGCCTTCGTAACTGGCCTTGATGTTCGACGGCAGCAAGAATCCGTTACGGGTCAGCGTCGGATAGTGGCGAGCCATTAGAGTCCTTTGCCTCCGTGGGTAAGCCGCACCACGCGAGAGCGTGGACCGGCGGCGTTGGTCAGCGATGTGCGGATCTCGTCGCGGGCCTTGAGCAATTCATCAATGGAGCGGTACTCCACCGTACGGTCGCTGTAGCGCACGGTCTTTTCACCGCGCGCAATGGCTCGCTCGATGGCTTCGAGGTGCTTCGGAGTAAACGACATATCAGCGTCTCTTCAGGTAACCGCTTGTTGAACTGCGGCGTTGTGGGGGTGAAGCGGGTCTCGGTTGGGCAACCGGACCATCGGGTTGCGGCGCTGGCTGTGGTGTCACGGAAGCCTGCTCGGAGACCGTGACACGCTCGGCGGTGACCACCTTTTCATCGAACAAACCGGCCTGGGCTAGAGAGTTTCGCACCCGATCCCAGTCGTGTTCCTGATACCGATTGATTCCGAGGTAGTGAGCCATTGCCAGGCAATACACCATTAGGTCTAGCGCTTCGTTGCGCTCGGCCTTGCCCTTAATCCACTCGATACGCTTGTGACCACGCACGTACTTGGCGACTTTTCGCTCGGCCACGCACTGGGCGAAGAACTCATCGGGCAGGTCGTTGGCAAAGTGCACTGCACCTGGGCCAGACTCAAACGGGTAGCGGTTATAGATCCAGTCCTTTGCAGTGTCTGTACCGACAAACCAAAGCTCGGCGCCGCCGCGTTCGGTCTGACCCTTCCAGGTCACATCCACCATCGAAGGCCGCTGAGCGATCACCGGCTTGCCGGGCTTGCTCGCACCTTTAATGGCGAAGATGTTGCGCCAGCGCCGCACGCGGCAGAACTGATAAACCTCATCCGTGTGGTGACCACCAGAGTCGACAGCCACTGCGAGAATGCCCAAGCCAACGCCACAAGGGTGTCGATAACGCTCCTTGAGCAACTCGTCGAGGACAGCCCAAGTACGCTCATCTGATGGGTCACCGGCTATAACTCGGTGATCAATGACCCAGCGCTCCATGCCGACACCCCAGCCCATTGCCATGAACTCCAGGCGGTCGGCCTGCACGTCGACAGAGCCAGTAATCATCATCACAGCGGCAGGTATCGCACCGAGAGAGAAACCTTCCTTACGAGCTCGCTCGATCAAAACCGATGCCTTGGTCTGCTCTTGTGCACTGTCCCAGACCTTTGCCAGACGAGTGTTGTAGAACACCTGCATGGGTTCAAGGTCACCCTTGCCCTGAGCTTTTTTGGCCTTTTCAAACTGCTTAGCCAGCGACCTCCAGTCCATCCACCCCGGCGGCGAATACAGCGCATTGAGGTGGAACCCCACGGTCTCACCATCGCCTTGGGTGTGGGAGCGCCATTCACCCTTCGCTAACATCTGCCCTTTAAAGTGTTCTTCGATCAATACATCGCAGTCCAGGCCAGACGCAGCGCATTTGTAATGCACCAGGCTAAAATCGGCTGAATAGAGAAGATTCTCCCATTCAAGCACCTGCATGTGGCCACAGTGCGGGCATGGCACGTAGTAATAACGCTGGTCGCTGGATTCAAACAGATCAGCAATGCGTGACGCGCCCTTGATCGTCGGAGAGCTCGAAAAATAGAACTTGGCGTTGCGGC
Source organism: Pseudomonas sp. HT11 (assembly GCF_044875395.1). Lineage (NCBI taxonomy): Bacteria > Pseudomonadati > Pseudomonadota > Gammaproteobacteria > Pseudomonadales > Pseudomonadaceae > Pseudomonas > Pseudomonas sp. HT11. Next base: position 3,306,259 of record NZ_CP173217.1, read on the forward strand.
CAAAGGTACTACCCCGCGTTTCCGCTAGTTCGATAGGATCACCCTCATCGCCTACGTCGACCTCCCAACGATCAACTTCATCGCCGTAGATGTAGCGCGCCGACAACTCGGCCAAGTTGGCCGCAGAGCCTGCCGTCGTGACGTACAGCGAGCCTCCCTCGAACTCCTTGGTGTCCATGGTGTTGCGCGAGTCCCGCGAGCGACTCGCTGCAACACGCTCGCGCAACACCGGAGTGGCCTTGATGGTCTTGCCGATCCGAGATGACACTCGCTTGGCCAGACCCAAGCTTGGCAGCAGTGTGAGGATGTTGGACGGCGCCATATGGATTAACCCACCGATCCAGTTCAACGCAATCTGCGTTTTCATCAACTGCGAGGCCACCATAGTCACGACTCGTTTACACGGGTGTGCCGGTGATAGGCATCGCATCGGCTCGCGGGCGTACGGCGTCCGGGATGTGCGGTACTGACCTGGCTCAGCGGCGCCGGTGTCGCGGGGTATGCGCATGTATTCATCTGCCCACTCATCTATCCACACATCTGGATCAGGCTGCATACCTCTGAAATATGCCTCGCGGTAGACCTCCGCGCCATCAGATCGGGCCAGGGTCATCAACCACCTCCCAGTTGGTTTCGAGTGTGTGACCGAAGTCCTCTGCGGACATGCGACTGGCCTCTTCCAGTCTTGTCCGTAACGCTGCCGTCAGGCGTCGTTCGATTTCCCAAGGATCCGTCATAGCAGCCAACTCGGGCGCCAGTTGGGGCGGCATGCCCAAGAGGGTGTCGCGCAACATGCGTCCAGCGTTGTAGGCACCCGACTGAACCGCGACGATCTCGACCATCGAGCCTTGAGCCTTGTGAAACTCCATCTCAGCCAGCTGCGCCAAGTAGTACTCGCGGTGCGCGCGAGCCTTTTGAAAATCTGCCGGTTTACTAGCGGTAGCCATTGGCTGCGGCGCAGCCGTGGAAGTCGGCTCGGCAAGGGGGCTTAGCTGTCTGTGAACGTCACGCTCGACCCTAGCCTGTTGATGACGAGCCGAGACGGCGGCCTTGCTTGGATCGGCGGTTTCGACGATGAGGGCTTCGGTAGCCAGGACGTCGACCTTTTTGCCATCGGCGGATAAAACCAGGCGGTTGTTATCTTTTAGCCATGTGATGTAACTGGGCGACCTGCCGATGCGAGCCGCGAAAGCGCTCTTTGACAGGTAGGTTGGTTCTGTCATGAGCCCTCCTTTTTCAACGGCTTTTCAATGGAGCCTTTCAATTTCAATGGATTGAATTTCAGTAAGCTGGCAGCCCTCCCGCTAACGCTTTCCCGCGGGTTTCATGCCCCGTGTCCCTCGAATGCCCCCAGGGTCCCCGGCGAATTTTCGGCGCTTCATTTTGGTGCGAAACGCTACAGGCCACGTATTACGTCGCCTCCAGCGGATCACGCCTGACCACTGCCCGAGGGCGGCACATCGCATACGCCCAGGCGCTTGGCAGCCCAGCGTTCGTACAGGCCGATGGCTACATCGGCGCCGGCCATCGCAGTGAGGCAGCCGATGCTCCCCGCCGCCAGGACCGACATGCCCGAAGCGTGCAGCAACATCATGGTTGAAAGCCCGCAGACGACGCAGGCCCCGGATCGAAGCAGCAAGCGGCGAACCAATGACCAGCCGCTCACCCCCGCCTTGTCGGCCCGCCATGCTTCGCCGGAAATGCCGCCGATCAAGGACAGTAAGATCACCATCCAGATCGGCATCTCAATTAGTGCCTGCTGCTCGTTCGTCATCGCCCTACCCCATAAACGCAAAAACCCGGCGCAATGGCCGGGTTCAGTGTGGTGGTGTGTCCCGCTCTCTGCGGTCGCACCTATCGAAGATGACTACTTTTTACAGGTGGATTCCGGTGGCAGCAACCCTGTTTTAATGCCACCCGGTGAATGTCTGGTCTACGTCTAGGCAATGTCGGTGAATATCTTTATTTCGGCTTCCAGCGCCTCCGGCGCTGTCCTACCTGCCCCACTATTCAAAGAGAGGTAGGACAGCTAGAGCCCGCTGAATTCGGGGCCTTGCCCTACTGCCCTACCTCTTTTAACTTTTTCTCGTGTAAAGAGAGAAAACTAAAAAAACGCATGCGCGCCAGCGGCGCGTGATGCGACGCGCTACGCTCATGTGTGCGTCGTGCGATATTAGGTAGGGAGGTAGGACAGGCCACGGAATGCGCGGCCTCCAGCAGTCCTACCTTGCAAATTTGAGGTAGGGCAAGGCCGGACAGTAAGACAGTTGTAGGCGCAAGTGTGCGAAAGGTCACGCAGCCTTCCCCATCAGCATGCCGGCAATGTGCAGGTGCGCTTCATGCAGGCGCTGATAGTAGGTATCTCGACTACACCCACAGTGGGTGTACTTCTGCGACAGGAAGCTTTCGTGGTTGCAGTAGTGTTCACGCACGACGACCGACAGCTGCGGCGGCAAGTGCTTGTTGACGATGAGCTCGATGTCGGCCGATTCATCTAACAGTACCCGACTGCCACGCGTGCCGCGTATCAACTCCCCTTTGCACTCCATCAGCATGGCAATCATGTTGCCGCCACTTGGCCCACCGGAGCCTTCCGGCACTGGCGAATGCAGATCCTGCGCCCAGAGCTTGAGCATTTCATCGATTCGCTTAATCAAAGCAAGGCTCCTCATCCCGTGCGGACTCAACCTGCAGCGCTGATGCATTGCCCCAATGATCTGGCTTCTTGTAGGCGTATGGACGAATACCACTTTTCGGCAACGGCGGCAGTCGCACCTTTCGCCATCCGAGTCGATGCATGATCGCCCCGACACGCATCTGCTCAGGCTTGCCCCAGTGGCCATAATCGAGTTTCAACGCACCAGCCAAAATATCCTCGCCGCTCGCCGTTGCGCCGATCTGAGATTCTTCCAACCACTTGACGACCGGACCTTCCCACTCGTCCACCACAAAGCGCGATTCCTGTGCCTCGGCGAATAGTGTCGACTCATCCCGATTGACCCACCAAATGTCACCGGACTGATAACAGAACATCGCTTCGGCCCAAAGCTGGTCGCGGACTTCGCGCAACTGCTCCAAATCGACCTTGGTACACGCGACAGGCCAGTAACGCCGGTTACCCGTGGCATCTTTGAGATATTCGTCTTGGTTCGTCGTACCCACAAAAACACACTGGCGTGGCACGTCCATCGTTCTTCGGCCATAGCTCTCGCGATAAGTGTCAGTCGACGCAGAGAAGAACTGCTTCGCCTTGGTCGACTCAGCTTTGTTGAAACTGTCCAGCTCCCCCAGCTCAATGATCCACTTACCACGGATCGCCTGGAAGCCATCCTTATCGCCCAGGGCGAAAGGTGTATCCATAAACCAGGCACCGCCAAGCACAGACATTGCTGTTGATTTACCGGCGCCCTGTGCCCCTTCGAGGATCATCACAGAGTCAGCCTTACAACCTGGCTGCATCACACGCCCGACCGCTGACACCATCCAGCGCTTACCAACTTTCGAACTGTAGTCAGTTGCTTCAACGCCCATGATGTCAGTCAACCAGGTAGCCAGCCGTGGAACACGGTCCCATTCCAGAGCGTGGAGGTAATTGCGTACAGGATGGAAGGCATGATCATGAGCGACCACACTGACCGCTTCGATCACGCTGCTGGCCTTGACCCGAAGGTTATACTGTTGTGCGAGCCACTTCATTACAAGCATGTCGTCGATATCTGCCCAATCGCCGACACCGCCACCGTATGGGGCGGCGCGTAACTTCACGATTTTTGAGCTGAAGGCGCTGAATCCGATCACTCCAGCCCAACGCTCATCGTTGCCGAGGATTAACTCGACGTTCTGCATGTGCGCAATCAGGGAGCCGTTTTCAGTTCGGGCCAATTGATCTTTCCAACCACCAGCTGCAGGAGGCTTGACCACCGCCAACACCTGGCGGCGGACAGCCTCCAATCCCTCAGCAACATGCAGGTCGTTGAAGTCAGTCCACTTGATCTCGCGCTCGCCGGAGAACACAGGGCCGACTACCTGACCACCAACGACCAGCGCGGCGTTGTTTGCTTTCTCTTCGCCTGGGTTCCAAGGGTCACCGTTGGGACGCTTAGTTTTCCAGTCGTCGTCCCGGCAGATGATCAGCGGACAGCCAGGAAAGCGCTCGCGCATCGCTTTGGAGACCGGAAGCAGGTTGCCCGCGTCGAAGGCGATGGCGACAGGGAGCGAAGTCGCCATGTGCAGGCTTGCGCCCGTGGCATAGCCCTCACATACCAGCACCGGCTCGCCAGGCTCAGGGTGTGGGCCGATTAAATGGAAGGCGCCCTCTTTAGACATACCAGGCGGCCAGTACTGCTTATCTCGGCCAGTGTCTTCTTGCTTGACTGGGAAGATCACCTGCAGGCCGACAGTTTGGTCGCGCACATTGCACATGGGGACTAGAAGTGCGCCGGTACGTGGCGCATAGCGAACCCTGAAGCCTACGATCTGCTTTCGATCCAGATAGGCGCTTTTACCCTTTTCGGGCATGCGCTTGAACAGGCTGGCAGCACGGTTGGCGGCTCGGCGTGATGCGTTGGCCTGGATCTCGGCGGCCTTCCGCTTGGCATCTTCTTGGCGAGCGCGCATGACTTCACGCTCTTCAGGGCTCATACGCCCGGCCTTGACCTTGATCTTTTGGGTATCGCCGGAGCGCCAGTCACCGAAGCTGCCAAAGATCAGCATCTCGTTTTTCTCGGTCCGGTGTTCATGGACCACGAACCAGCCGTTTTTTTCCTTGCCCTTATCTTGGGTGGTTTTGCAGCGAGTGAGCTTGCCGAAAACCAATGGCTGATCAGGCTCAAGGCCATAATCCGCAAACTGATTAATTACCTCATCGAGCATAACGGGAAGCCCTCAGATCGTCTGCGGATTGGCATTCAACACAGTGAGTGCAACCGGGCTGTGCCAACCGACGAGCTTCCGGGATTGGCTCATCGCATTCATCACAGAACATCAAGGAATGCAGGCTCGTGGCAGAAAGGTGGGCTGCGCGCGCAGCCAAAGCCTGATCAAGTCGCTCCTGCACCAGGTCATTTGCAAAGTCAGCAATATCAGCCACGTTCCACCCCACGAGTAGTCTGGTTGACGTAGCGGGCGCGGTTGTACATACCCAACAAACCCTGGATGCCGCGAAACACCAACTGGCGTATCTCAGCCAACTCACCGTCGTCGACTTTGCCGTCGCCAATATGCTTGGCCCAAGTTTCGGAAAGGTCCGCTACCTGCCGGAAGAACTGCGCAATCCCAGTGGTAAGGGTTTCGGGCATATCATTGGTGTACGACTCGGCCAGCTCCTGCCAGATCGTGTCGCCAACAAGGCCGTGCACAGCGTCGAGAATCCGACGGTCTTTGGTCAGTTCGAGGATTTCGCCAAATTCTTGGATATTGACTGTGTGCGAGGGGTGCGTAGGAGACAACTTGTGTTGCAGCGTTGTGGCATTGCGGCCGGTAGTGGCGGCGATTGCAGCAGCGCCACCCGGATAATCCCGTGCGGCGTGGTAAAGCGCTAATTCGAGCGTCAGGACTTCCCGCTGTGCTCGATCAACGCAACTCAGAGCAATTCGGCTCATGGCATTAATCCTTATAAGTTGCCAGTGCCGCGCGGCGTGCAGTGGTGTTACATTTGCCGCGCGGCTTGAAAGGGCCCAAACGCCGGCAAGATCCTCAAGATCGAAACCGGCACCGTGCCGAGGTGAGTGATCCGTCTTTCACCTCTGGCGCAACAGCTGCCTAATCTGTGGTGGAAAAGGCAGCAACCCAAGGCATCCGTGCCTTGGAAGCGCGGTAATGAGAGGTGGTTAGCATGTGGTGTGCCCTCAACTCTTTATCGCGACCCGACAGCACTGTGGTGGTGTGTGCCGGGAGGAACTGGGCGGCCCTTGGGTCGCCTTTTTTCTTAAGCTGCTTGAGCTGTACCATTCAAAACGGCAGAGGCATTCGCTTGTACTCGCAAATATTGCCAATCAATATCGGGTCGAAGCAGCTCGCAAGTCACCCTGCCCTTTGTCTGTCGATCAATAGCAATGGCGAGGCCGGCGTTGGCTCGACGATTACCATAGGCGACTTGCTTAAGCTGCCCAACCGACGTACCGCAACCAGCCGCAAATGCTCCAAGCTGTGCGGCATCCAAACCCTTAATAAAGTCCAGTAGAGTCATGTCCACCTCCAAAACACAGACGCGAGATTAGCAATTGCTAATCCGTTGCGCAATAGCAGTCTGTAATTTACAAATTGCTAACGCAAGAGCCATGATTCTCATATGGATATCTACGAAAAACGCCTCACCATTCTCAAAGCCCTTATTGGTGAAAACCAGCTGAAGGAGTTTGCAGCAGCACATGCCGATATTGATGCCTCCTACCTTTCGCAGATTCTCAATGGTCATCGAACGCTAGGAGACCGTGCCGCGATGAACCTCGCGAAAAAATTGGCTGTTCCTGCTGAGCTGCTTACAGAGGGAAATTACTCGGCTACCGACCAAGACCGCATAACTGCGAGATGGCTGGCACTGAGCCTTAAACCGCCGACACTCCCTCATCCCGCTTTTTTCAATGCAACGATAAATGAGACCGCTCAGCGTGTTTCGGAGCATAAAGAGTGGTCCGTCAAGAATCGCAAGGCTGCTCCTGTACCGGTAGTAGGTAAGGCGATGTTGGGTTCCGATGGATACTTTGATGCTCTCGACTACCCCACCGGGCATGGTGACGGCTACATCGATATTGTCAGCTCCGACCCCGACGCCTATGGACTCAAGATGGTAGGCAGCAGCATGCACCCGCGAATAAAAAGCGGAGAATTCGTTTTGATTGAGCCAAATCATCGCTATCAGACGGGCGATGAGGTGCTTGTAAGAACGACTGACGGGAGAGCGATGGTCAAGGAATTCATTTACTACCGTGACGGCCAATATCGATTCGACAGCATTAGCGACGGCTATCCGCCAATTTTTTTGGATGAGCATCTCGTCGAAAAAATCCATTACGTTGCTGCAATATTGAAATCGTCAAAGTACCTCGACATATAAATTTAGCATTTGCTATTGCATAAAAAATTAGCTGTTGCTAATTTTGCCTCACCTCTCCACCACAGAGCCGAGGCAAGACTATGCACACCACAGCAACCCTGCACGCCCACCCGGCGTGCAAACCCATTCGAGTATTCGAGGTTCGCTCCCTAGCCCGTGAATACGGCTGCCCCTTCATCACTAGCAAACCCAAACTGAAGCAACGCTTCACGCCTGCCCCATTCGACCCTAACGGCGGAGGGCAGGCAGCATGAGCCGACTGAAACTCAGCAATCAGTCCAAACAACTTCTGGCGGCCCAAGTCCGCTTGACCGGTACCTTCCATCACGACCTCAAAACTGCAGCAGGGTCGAACGTTCAGGCCACTGCGGAGTTCGACCAATGCACTTCGGCGATTCACCTGTCAGTCGCCATTGGCGGCACTCGCAACAGCATTACTCTGGATCGCAAGCACCGCAACAACGGCCGTAGAGCTGCTCGTTTTATCGAAGCGAGCGCGAATGGCGGGGTCGAATCGCTTTCACTGGATGGCGCGGACGAACATGAGCTGGTAACAGATACAGAGATCATGCTTCGCCATGCAGTCCGCACCGGCAAAGGTAGCTATTACCCACGTATCGCCGGGATCGAAGATCTACGACTCATCGTCGCGTCAACACAACGTGGCGCGATAGCCGCAACCCTCGAAACTGACGACGCAAGCGCTCAGATTCTTCTGCCACGCGCCCCTCACCAAGCCTATGCCGTCCTGGTAGAGCATCTTGAGCGCTTCGTCGCTGGCCACCGCTTGGCAATGGCCGCATAGGAGGACGACATGGAACGCAACCTCGAACAAGCCGCCAAGTACTTCGGACTTACACGCCCCAAATTAATCGCCCTTATGCGCGAGAAAGGCCTGCTCAATGACCGCCGCCTTCCAGCCTTCCCCATTCGTGATCGCGAGTACCTGCGGATCAAGAACGGCAACTGGCACCACGAGACCGCGGGCATGCAATACAGCCAATCGACCAAGGTCAGGGAAGCCGGCATGCCCTGGTTGGCCGAGCAACTAGGGCTCGAACTGCCAGCTATCCCGGCAGACAACCGTGACGTGGCCTAGGGAGTACGCCCGCCAGATCGTCGCCATGCGCACACGCGAGGAGCGCAACGCCGCGCTGCTCGAAGTGCCGGAGCATCTGCGGGAGCTGACTAAACGCCATTGCCTGAATGCCTGGAATCATCCTCAACGGAAGAAACCCAATGACTGCACACGCTGACCAACAGCCACTAAGACTGCTGCCCGCACCCGATCCGGTGACAGTCGAACTGCTGTACCGGACCTTTGGTGACGTTCTGATCCCGGTGGAAAAGTTGCGCGAACGGTACTTCCGGAACCTCAACGAAGGATCTTTTGCCGACGCAATTACCACAGGCCGAATTCAACTGCCCGTGACAACGCTGGTCAACAGCCGCAAGGCGCCGAAGTACGCTCATATCAAGCATGTGGCCTCGCTAATCGACATTCGCGCCTACAGGGCGGATGAAGATATGCCGCGAACAGAAGCCGTCGAAGACGAGGCGTGATATGTCACTGCTAGATCAATGCCGACACTGCGATACACCGTTGTCTGCCGAAGAACAGGCCAGCCGACTGTGTGATGAGTGCAGCTACTTTGCCGCCGACTATCAGCGCTACGACGCCCTCCGAGAGGAGGGTTACATGCCCTATCAGGCCAAGCTGATGTGTGGCCTGGCAGATCCACCAGATTCAGACGACGAATAACCCAATCAACCGGCTGCCACCACCAGCCAAAACACCACCAGGAGCACACCACATGACTGCAATACAAATCTGCGCATTGATCAGCATCATTTTCGCAGCCGCGATCCTCTATTGGGTCGGCTATCGATGGGGCTTGATTGATGGTCGCATCGAAGGCATTGATGAAGGCAAGGCTATTCAGCAATCAGATAGCTCGGGCGCCATCCGGGACTTGGAGCTATTGCTTGAGCAAGCCCAGATTCACCACAAGCAACTATTTGCCCAATACAAGCGGGCATTGGATGCATCGAAGCTGGGGGAGCCAGCTCGCAAAACGTTATTGGATATCGCCGAAAAGCTGCGTATCGCAGCCGAGACATTCAGCGCGTTCCGCACCGGCAAGAAGCTCGAACGTGACTCGCTAGCTCTGCGCGACCAAGCACTCGCTATGGCGGCGTTACTAGATCCAGCCGCACCAAAGCTAGAACCGACCTTAGCAAATAGCTCAATCACTGAGCCCCAAGGCCGATGGGTGATAGAGCGTGGGCCTACCGAAGCAATGTGCCCTGAAGAAGCCCGCAAAGCATTGCTATTTTTTCGAACCGGAACGGAACTTCGTACCCGAAATCAAAAAGCTTTCGGCGGTGACGTATGAGCCGCGCCATTCCGATGCTGCGCCTAACGCCCCAGGCGGCCGGTACACTGCAACAGCAACATGCAAAGGCTACCAAGGATCTTCACGCCCTGACCCGCTACAGCAAAGAGTTCGCCCGCCAGTTAAAACCACTGATCGGCTACGAAGCTCTGCGCCAATTGCACAAGGCAACCAACAATGCCCTGCTGCTGGCTGATCTCGTGAAGGAGGCGGCATGAACTGGATCCTTACTCACACAGGCAAGCACTTTGACCTCCTTGAACCCGACGCCGACATGATCGATCCACGGGACATCTCGCACGCGCTGGCCCACCTTTGCCGCTTCAACGACCACACACGCGAGTTCTACAGCGTGGCCCAACACAGCTGCATCGTCGCCGAGTTGGTGCCGGAAGAACACAAGTTGGCGGCCCTGCTCCACGATGCGACCGAGGCGTACCTAGGCGACATGACCCGGCCACTCAAACAGTGGATGCCCGACTATCGAGAATTTGAGGACGTCGTATGGGGGCGTGTCTGTGAGCGCTTCGACCTGCCCTTCGATCTACCCGCATGCATACACCAGGCTGACCTGATTGCGCTGGCCACCGAGCGCCGCGACCTCATGCCAACCGATCCGGCTATCTGGGATTGTTTGGGCGGCATTGAACCCAGGGTTGAAACAATTCGCCCATGGCCTGCCGCAGAAGCCCGAATCACCTACCACCAGCGGCTGATGGACCAACTCGCTATCGAACACCGGAGGAAAGCGGCATGAAGAACCACCAGGACAACATCAGCACCCTGCCCGCTTTGCTCCGCACTCCCGCGAGTGTCGACACACTAGAAACAAACAGTCTCTGCTGCGCAGCAGCAGGCATTATTGCATCTTCCAGCGCCACCGCCGAGGCACTTATACCCCACGAAAAGCTGCGCGGGGCAGCGCTCAGTGATGCAACGCTAACCACTTCGCAACGCCCGCTCGCGCAGCCTGTTGTGGGGTATACGCAAGTTTCGACAGGTATCGAATACTCAGCAGAGGCGAAACCAGGCCGACGTAACCGGCCCCGCGACCTGCCGCGTGAAAATGACACCGCCTTCCAGCCGCAACTATCGCCAGATTGTGCGGGCACTACCCACCTGCGCTTTCGTAGATCCAAGCGCGCTAGCAAGGCCGAAAGCGAAGTTTTCAAACCCACCCCAATCACCAGCGCAGTCCATACCCAGTTTGGACTCAACCTGGTAGGCGGGATTCGCGTTGATCTTTTCGCGGGCGGAGGCGGCGCGACCATGGGCCAGGAGATGGCTACCGGTATGCCGGTAGATATCGCCATCAACCATGACCCCGACGCCATCAGCATGCACAAGCGCAACCACCCAAGCGCTGAGCACTACATCACCGATGTTTATGACATATGCCCACACAAGGCCACCCGGGGCCGGCCGGTGCTGCACCTGCATGCTAGCCCCGAATGCACCCACCACAGCCTCGCTGCCGGCGGCCAGCCGCGCAGTACCACCAGCCGCTCGCTGTCCTGGGTGGTCATCAAATGGGCCGGTCAGGTACGCCCGCAGATGATCACCATGGAGAACGTGATCCAGGTCCTCCAGTGGGGACCGCTAATCGCCAAGCGCTGCCCAACTACAGGCCGGGTCATATGCCGCGACCTGCGTGTTGCCGATGTTGGAGAACGGGTGCCGGTGCAAGACCAGTACCTGATACCCGATCCGAAACGCAAAGGCCAAACCTGGCGCCGGTTTGAATCGATTCTGCGTGGAATGGGTTATGACCTGCATCACGGCAAGCTGAAAGCCAGTGACTTCGGCGCCGGCACATTGCGCGAACGTCTTTACCTGGTGGCCCGCTGCGACGGCAAGCCAATTCAATGGCCAGAGCCTACCCACACGAAAGCTCCGACAAAGGGACAAAAGCCGCAGCTCACCGCAGCCAGTAGCATTGATTGGTCTATCCCCTGCCCCAGCATCTTTCTCGACAAGGAAGAAGGCCGCGCCGCTGGTGTGCGCCGCCCGCTGGTTAACAAGACCATGGAGCGTCTGCGCAAGGGCGCCAAGCGCTATGTGATCGATCACGCAGACCCGTTCATCGTCAGCGTCAACCACTCGGGCAGCGACGACTCGCGCGTTCACTCAGTCGACCTCCCTACGAAAACCATTACCGGCTCCCATGGGTTCGCGCTGGTGACCCCAACGCTTGCCCCCTTCATCACCGAGCATGCCAACGGCAGTAGCCAGCGCAACATGCCCGGCGATTCGCCGTTGCGCGCCATCTGCGCAAATGTCAAAGGTGGCCACTTCGCACTGACCGTCGCCTACCTGGCTCAACACAACGGCGGCTACAACCTCCCCCCCGGGCACCACCCAACCGAACCCCTGACAGCGATCATCACAAGCGGCAGTCAGCAGAACGTGGTCACAGCCCACTTATGCACGCTGCGCAAAAACTGCGTTGGCCAACCAATGGATGGCCTGGTGCCGACCATCACTGCCGGCGCCGAGCACCACGCCCTTGTTGCGTACACCCTGGCGCCGGAATACCAGGTGGGCGCAATGCGCGTCGCGGCGTTCCTGATGGGTTATTACGGCACCGATAACACCTACGACCTGCGCGACCCAACAGCAACCATAACAACCCGGGATCGCCTGGCCCTTGTAACCGTCACCATCAAGGGCACCCCTTATGTGATCGTCGATATCGGCATGCGAATGCTCACCCCACGCGAGCTGTACCGCGCCCAAGGCTTCCCCGACAACTACGTTATCGACGTGGGGCACGACGGCCGCAAGCTCACCAAGCGCGCCCAGGTGCGGATGGTGGGTAACTCAGTCTCCCCTCAACCCATGGCCGCGTTGATTCGGGCAAACATGAGCGAGACCGTCACTGAACAGCTGGAGGCAGCATGATGGAATTCCAAAGCGAAACCCTGGCCGACGAAGAATTGGCAACCATCACCGGCTATCAAATCCCGTCTAAGCAAATCCACTGGTTAACCGAAAACCACTGGGAGTTTGTTCTGACTGGCGCTCGCCGCCCGATAGTAGGTCGAGTTTATGCCCGGTTGAAACTGTCAGGTGTCAAACCTTCCGCTGCCAATATCGTGACTGAAACCTGGTCGCTCGATCTCGCAAATGTGAGCTGACTAATGCGCCAGAAAAGTACAGCCAATCGAGATCTGCCGCCACGGATGATACGGCGTATTCGCAAGGGTAAGAGTGGAAAGACTTGGACATCGTATTACTACGACGGAAGGACTGCCGATGGGAAGCGGAAGGAAATACCACTCGGTACAGACCTCGATCAGGCCAAAGTGGAGTGGGCCAGACTGGAGCGCAAGACACCACCGAAGCCCAATCACCTGATGAGCTATATATTTGATCGCTACGAAAAGGAAATCATCCCAACGAAGTCAATTCGCACCCAGTCCGATAACCGCAAAGAACTCAAGCAACTGAGAAAAGCGTTTGAGAGCGCCCCTATTGAGTCGATCACGCCACAAGTGGTGGCTCAGTACCGAGACGCCAGGACGGCCAAGGTCAGGGCCAACCGTGAGATCGCCCTGCTCTCCCATGCCTTTACCATTGCGCGTGAATGGGGGCTAACTGACAAAGCAAACCCTTGCTTTGGAGTTCGCCGTAACAAGGAAAAGCCACGGGACTATTATGCCGGTGAAATTGTATGGAATGCGGTGTACGCGGAGGCTGCACAGGAGCTCAAAGACGCTATGGATCTAGCATACCTTACCGGCCAACGCCCCGCCGATGTGCTCAAGATTGCAGCCACCGACTTGAACAACGGTTTTTTGCTGATTGGCCAGGGTAAGACCGAAAAACGTCTCCGTTTGCGGCTGGAGGATGCAGGTATCCAATCTGGACTGAGCGCTTTTATACATGACCTTCAGGAGCGCAGAGCGATCAAAGGTATTAGAACCTCGATCTTGATCACAAATGCTTCTGGGCTTCGAATGAGCCAGCAGATGTTGCGGAACCGGTGGGACGACGCGAGAGAGAAAGCTGCGATAAAAGCCGCCACTGATGGTGATCCCGCGCTGGCGAGTAGCATTAGGCAGTTCCAATTCAAGGATATCAGGCCAAAAGCCGCTAGCGAAATCGAGCTAGCTCATGCTAGCCGTTTGTTGGGCCACTCAACCGAAGAGATAACCAAGAGAGTTTATAGACGGGTGGGTGAAATAGTTAAGCCAACGAGATAGCTTTGAGCTTAATAAAAATAAATTAGGCTCGTTTATAACTCACTCAAAGGAATGAAAAATAACAGTTTGATATCGCACATCATGAACCAGTGAATGCGCACGGCCCAGCGTTGATTGGCTAAAAGCACATTGCTTGCAAAAGAGTCCAATCACGTTAACTCAGTTAACGGGCCGACCTTCAATAAGGGAAAGGATGTGCGAAACAATGCTATCAACTTGAAAAGGCTTAGTAAGCACGGACATTCCTGGAGGAAGTTGTTCGCTCCCTATTATCGAGCTCTCAGCATAGCCCGTGATAAACAAAACCTTGAGATCCGAACGAAACACGCGAGCAGCATCGGCCATCTGACGTCCATTTAGTCCACCAGGCAAGCCAACATCTGTGATAAGCAGATCGATTCGTAAGTTGGACTGCAGCAGCTTAAGGCCAGCAATGCTGTCTACCGCCTCGATCGAGACGTAGCCAAGATCTTCCAGAATATCTGAAACCAGGATACGAACAGAGGGCTCGTCGTCAACAACTAATACCGTCCCTCCCTTTATCAGCTCCTGGAGATGCAATCCGGGAGACTCGGGTGTATCCGCTTCAACTACTGTTTCGTCATCATAACGGGGAAGGTAAATATGCACCGCTGTGCCATGCCCTTCCTCTGAACTGATACGAACCTGCCCACCTGATTGCTGAGCAAATCCATAAATCATGGACAGCCCAAGACCAGTACCTTCGCCGAGAGGCTTGGTGGTGAAGAAAGGCTCAAAGGCCCGGGATATTACTTCAGGCGACATGCCTACACCCGTGTCAACCACACGGAGTGAAAGATAGTCTCCAGTCGAGACCTGGTGTAGATGTGAATCTTGCCCTTCAATGAACTGATTAGCCGTTTCAATGATTATTCGACCACCACTAGGCATCGCATCACGTGCATTAATACAAAGATTTAAAAGTGCATTTTCTAACTGTGATGGATCCACCAAGGTAACCCAAAGCCCCGGCGCACTGATGACTTCCACTGTGATACTAGGGCCAACTGTTCGCTGGATCAGGTCCTGCATTCCATCAACGAGCCGGCCGATATTTGTTGGTCTAGGATCGAGTGTCTGGCGACGGGAAAAGGCAAGTAGCCGATGGGTTAAAGCGGCGGCACGCTTTGATGCATCCTGAGCTACTGCTATATAACGCCCTATATCGCTAAAGCGCTCCTGGCGTAGTCGGATCAGCATAATTTCCAACGCACCCGAAATGCCAGCTAGTAGGTTATTAAAGTCGTGTGCTAAGCCACCAGTCAGCTGTCCAACGGCCTCCATTTTTTGAGATTGGCGCAGTCTCTCTTGTGCCTTGATCAATTCAGCAGTGCGCTCCGCGACGCGCTGCTCTAGCGTATCATTCAAAGCCCGCAGCTCTGTTATTGCGCGATCACGTTCCGCTTCGATGGCCCGCCTACCCTCAACGTCTATGAGAACTCCTGGGAAACGAAGGGGTATACCCTCAGGCGAGTGCTCCACGAAACCATTGGCCTCTAGCCAGTAATAACGTCCGTCATTACGCTTCACGCGATACTGATGTGCGTACGCGCCTCCACGCGTTCTGGCGTCGTGAATGGCAGATGCCAAACCTTGCTGATCATCCGGATGAACAGTGGCCACAATTTGAGCGAAAGGGATGCCCACTCGTCCAAGTGCTGGGTCAAGCCCAAATGCGCTAGCGAACGCTTGGTCGACATTGAAAAGGTCCGTTTGCAGGTCCCAGTTCCACGTTCCTATTATTGCACCTGCATCTAATGCAAGCTGCACCCTCTGCACGTTTTCTTGCGCAAGGGCTTCGCTAATGCGAAGACGCTCCTCTGCTGTCCGTCGTTCTGTTACATCGATTACAAATCCTGGGAAACTTATCGGTTCTCCTTGTTCATCGTAATCAACTCGTCCGCTCGCGAGCAGCCAATAATATTTGCCGTCTGAGCGCATCACTCGATATTGATGAGAATAAGCACCACCTAGGACGATGGCCCTTTCAATTGCAGCGTCCAAGCTCGGCCTGTCTTCAGGGTGAACGTGTTCAAGAACTCTGCCGATGGGGATTTCAACGTTGACCAGGGCTAGATCAAGTCCAAACGCTTTGGCGAATCCTGCGTCTCCGGTGAAACAGTCTCGCTTTGGGATCCAATTCCAGGTCCCAATAACTCCACCAGCCGTTAAGGCGACACTCAGATGCTCTAGGTCCTGACGAGCGCGCGCGTCACGTTCCATTTGTGCATCGGCCGCAGCTAATCTCGAGCGAAGCGCCTCGTTCTCAGATCTCAGATAATCGGTTTCACTAAACTCACTAGTCATTAGAGTTCACTGCGTCGCCCTGCAGGTGGAGAGATTAAGCCGTCATTGAGATTTGTCTTACCGCAGAAGGTTCACACTACTGCGAGTGAAAATAGAGGGCAACCCCCTCATCACTGACCAATACAATACTGTCGTGGCCAAAATTCCATTCTACTGCCGGCTAGCTAGGTAGCACGCATGTTTCCGTGTCAAGAGTAGTCAGGCTGCTGAGTATTAAATGCGGCTGACAGTTGAGCAGTCGCACCTTAAAAGGACATCTTATTACCGTCTAGTAACTCGTCCATTCTTTTGCGAAAAAGCCCATTTCGTTCAATTTTAAGCCATTTATGAAAGCCTAGCCGCAGCATAATTGAACGCTCGAGCCGTACCCTAAACGCCCAAAATTCATCAATGCCGTGCAGGTTGTTGCGGAAGTGATTCGAAAAGATGCGGAAGTGGTAGGCATATCGCAGCAAATAAAAAACCCCGTAGACGTTAATCTACGGGGTTTCTAAGAGTGGAGGCCGAGGTCGGAATCGAACCGGCGTAGGCGGATTTGCAATCCGCTGCATAACCATTTTGCTACTCGGCCTCAAACGACAAATGCCATGACCGCTGACATTTACCGCATAAAAACTTGAGTGGGCTATAGAACCCTGCCTCTACTCTAACTTATTGAATA
Source organism: Pseudomonas sp. HT11 (assembly GCF_044875395.1). Taxonomy (NCBI): domain Bacteria; kingdom Pseudomonadati; phylum Pseudomonadota; class Gammaproteobacteria; order Pseudomonadales; family Pseudomonadaceae; genus Pseudomonas; species Pseudomonas sp. HT11. The sequence continues at coordinate 3,322,903 of NZ_CP173217.1, forward strand.
CATTGAAGTTTTTAATGCTTCGTTGCGTTCGATGGGCGCCATTATGTACTCATTTGCTTTTACCTGCAACCCCTTGATTTCAAAAATATTTCGTATTGGCATCAAGGGGTTGCGCACCTGCCCTACTCCTTGATGAGCTGTTGTTGATACTGCGGGTCAGCCTGGATCTGGGCGTCGGTGAAGGGCAGCGGGCGTAGTTTTTTCTCGGAGAAAGCGCGGGTCTGATCCTTCGAATACTGGGAGGCTGGGTTGCTGGATTCGGAGAATGCCAATACGCCCAGGGCATGCGGGCCTAGGGCGTCGAAGGTGACGATTTGCAAATAGCTGGTGCCGCTGACGACTTCGCGTTTGCCATCGGCACGCGGCACGGTTTGCATGGCGTTGTAGATGCCCAGCTGCTGCGGGCCGCCGTGCATCGGGGTTTGGCCGCTGACCTGGATGTCGCCCCAGCGGGTCGACCCAAGCTGGCTCACCGCTGCCGTCGAGGCCAGCATGGCTTCGCGCAGGGCGTTGGCCACGGGTTCGCGCTCGGTGGCCAGCCCACGCGGAGTGGTCAGGGGGTGCGCCGGGTCGAAGGCGACGCGCCAGGCGTCGGGAAGTGCCTGCAGGTGTTCGAACAGATTGATGAAGTGCACCAGGCCGACGCCGCTGTCGAGGTTGGCGTGTTGGTCCCAGTTTTTAAGGCTGGTGCAAAGTGGCTGCAATGTCGCCGCATCCGCGCCGAGGTGGTTGGCGCAGAACGCGAGCAGGTCGGGCATGACTTGGCTGGCGAGGTAGACCTCGTTGTCCATGACCATGTTTTGCAGGTCGGTCACCTTGATCGGTTGTTTGGCCAGAGATTGCAGGCGCTGCAGGGCGAATCGGGCGCGTGGGCCAAGGCCGATGTGATCCTGGCTGATCACCGGCGAAAACCCGGTCAATGGCGCCTTGGGGTTGGCCATCCACGCCGAATCATTGGCGTGTTGCACGTAGTCGGTGCGCTCCAGCTGCGGCAGGTCGGCGGCCGCGAAGATGCCGGGTTGGGCGGCACGCGGGTCGATGTCCCAGGCGCAGGCGCTGTGGGATCCGTCGAGCACGATCAGTTGCAGGCCGGCGCGCGGGTCGCTGCATTGCGCAAGTTTGGCCGCGCTGACGTTGGGCACCACTGACAGGTTCATGTACAGGCTTTGGCCCTGGTCATCGGCGGCCAGGGTGTTGACCCACGGGATGCCTTGCAGGGTGTGCACCGAGGTTTGCAGCGCCTTGAGGCTGGTAGCGCGGTTCATGGCGTCCCACTGCTGCAGGACGCGGTCGTTGCCCAGGTTGGCGTCGCGCAGGCTGAAGGCGTAGTGGCTGTCCCAATCCAGCTTGCCGGGCCATTGCACCACCGGGCCGAATTGCGAGCTGTACAGGGTATGCGCCTGCGGCCTCAGGCTGCCATCGGCCTGCTTGACCTGCACGGTGACGGAGGTTTTCTCCAGGGGAATGGATTGACCGTCGAGCAGGTAGCGCGTCGAATCCTTGGGATCCAGGGTCAGGCGGTAGAGGGTGAAATGCTTGGACGTGTCGACCGTGTGGGTCCAGGCCACATGCTGGTTGAAGCCGATATTGATCAGCGGCAAGCCTGGCAGCGCGGCGCCCATCACGTCCAGTTGGCCGGGGATGGTCAGGTGCATCTCATAAAAGCGCATGCCGCCCACCCACGGAAAATGCGGGTTGGCCAACAGCATGCCACGGCCATTGAACGAGCGATCACGGCCTACCGCGACGGCGTTACTGCCGCGGTCGAGGCTGAAACGTTGCTGGTTGGCCGACGCCTGCTCAAAGGCTTTCAAACCGGGTTTCACACTGGCAGTGGCCTGAGGCGGTGTGGCGCCAACCAGGGCTTCGGCGAATTGACCGACACCGCCTTCCACCAGCAGCCTGCGCGTCAGCTTGATCACGTCTTGCGCCACAATCGGTCGAACCCACGCCGCCTGGCATTGTGCCGGCGCGCCCTGCTCTTTCAGGTAGCGGTTGTAGCCCGCGACGTAGCCTTCAATCCGCTGTTGGATCTGTGGCGTCTGGGCGTTCCAGAAGGCGCTCACCGCTTGGGGTGTATTCAGCCAGGTGAAAAACACATCGCTGGCAAGGTTGTTGCGCTCCTCCAGGGTCGCCTGTTCGGGGCCGAAATACTTGGCGCGCTCGCCGCTCACCGTGACCACTTCGTTGGCCAGCAGGCACAGGTTGTCCTGGGCATACGCGTAGCCGATGCCGTAGCCCAGGCCGCGTTCGTCGTTGGCGCGAATGTGCGGCACACCAAACGTGGTGCGGCGAATGTCCGCCGACGCCTGTGTCACTTGCTCGCGCGCCGACGCGGCAACACTGGCTCCCAGCAACAGCCCCGCCACGCACACCCTGGACAACCGGTTGGAAATAATCACGCAAGCTCCACAGTCAAATTGAACACCCTCACAAGGGGGCAGCTACCCCACCGTAAGGACGCAATGAACCGGGAATAATTTAGCCGCCGGACGCGTTTATTTAAGGCGTGCGCGCTGTGACAAAGTCGATACCGACAAAATTTCTACATCCAGCACTTCATGATTTCTGTCGCTCGTTCGTCTTATTAGCTAAGAGCGCCATCATTTTCCTGATCAGGCTCTGATAAGGAGTTTCTGCATGTACAACTCGCAACTGCCCACGGACGGACATTCACCGGCCGCCGACGCCAATTACGGCAGCGGCGGCGCACGCGCGTTCGGCAAAGCGCCCGAACAGCAAGGCAACCAGCGTATTCGCCATTTGCTCAAGTGCTTCGGTTTGCGCACCAGCTTGATTCGGCTGAAGGTCATCGACGCCCTCCTCACCGCTGCCGACAACCAGCGCACCCTCGGGGTGCGCGGCGTGCACAGCCATTTGCTGGAGCTGGGCATTCCGTTGTCGTTTCTCAGCGTGCGTGAGGTGCTCAAGCGCCTGTGCAGCGAGGGCGTGATCACCCTCAATGCCGATAAAAGCTACAGCCTCCACGAAGAGGCTGCCAAAGTGCTCGATGGTCGCGCCTGACTGGCGCGATCAGAAGTTGGGCTTGACCTTGCGGCGCATGATGCCGTTGATCACTACCACGGTCACCGCCACGGCAATGGCGATGTACTGGAACGTTTTTTCGCTGATGACCCCAGTGTTCTGCAGGTAGGACAGGCCGAACATCGTCCCCAGCACCACAAGGGAAATCAGAATCGAATATTTCAAACGTTGCTTTTGGGTCATGACGGGGTTCCTGAACCTGATAAATGTATCCACTTTGTATCGCCGAACATGCCAAGCACATACCCAGTGACGGGGATGGATGAGGGTCGGCAGGGTCGTATGTTACAGGCGATGAAAAAGTTTGGCTTGTCCCACGCCTGATTGACCTTGTGAGCACCCTAGAGGATTTTCAAATGTTACGTCGAATCACACTGCTGATTCCATTGCTGATCATGCTGAGCATGAGTGGCTGCTTCTTTTTCCCACACGGCGGCGGTGGCGGCTGGCACGATCATCGCTACGACGGCGGCCCAGGCTACGAACACCGCTGATCGCGCCTGCGCCCCGTTTTCCAGCCCGGAAAACGGGGCGCTCAGCCAGCGTGCACCCAGCGCTGATGCAACCAACGCGCAAACGCATCCAGGGCAAACCCCAATAGCCCGATCAGCAGCACCATGGCCATCAGTTCCGAATAGGCCAGACGGTCCCGAGTGTCGAGGATGTAGTACCCCAGCCCCGCACTGACCCCAAGCATTTCGCACGGCACCAGCACGATCCACAAGATACCGATGGCCAGGCGCACGCCGGTCAGCACATGCCCCACCACGCCGGGGATGATCACCCGCCGCAAGGTTTCCCAGCGCGTAGCGCTCAAACTCTTACTCAACTGCAGCCAACGCGGGTCCAGCTGACGCACTCCGGCAGCGGTGTTGAGCATGATCGGCCACACAGCCGCGAAGGCCAGCAGAAAATAGATCGGCTGGTCGCCCACGCCCATCAACATCACCACGATAGGCATCCACGACAGCGGTGAAATCATCCGCAGAAACTGGAAGGCCGGCGTGGTAGCCGCCTCCAGATTGCGCGAGCTGCCCACCAGCAGGCCCAGGGGCACGCCTACCCACAACGCCAGAAACAGCCCAACGAAAATACGCTTCAGGCTGACCGCAATGTGCAGGTACAGCTCGCTGCGCCCCAGCAATTCCCACAAGCTGCTGAAGGTCGCCGCCACTGAAAAGCGCGCCGACAACCCGTCGGCGTCGCCCAATACCTTGACGCCCAGCCACCACAAAAACAGCAAGCCTGCCAAGCCACTCAGCCCCAGCAACCAGCCCGGGATTCTGCCTTTACTCAAGCGCCAATCTCCTCGTGCCGTTCGTAGCCATCCGGCAAACCGAAGCTCTTCATGCCGCCCACCGACTCGATGGCGTTACGCACAAAACGGTCGTCGACCAAGTCTTTGGCAACGAACGCCGGATCGAGGTCGGCGAGGAATTTTTTGTCGCCTTCAATCAGCGTGTCCTTCAAGCGCCGCACCAGTTCCTCGGTGTAGCTGGGGAATGGGTAGGGCTGAAAGTCGATGCGGTGTTCGTCCCAATTGGCATGCTGGATCGCACCGTCGGCCAAATAGGCAGCACGGTCGGCGGCAGCCGGCGCGAGGACTTTGCTCAAGACCGGCTCAGCGTGTGGCGTATAGCGGTTCGGCCCGTCTTTGGACAGCAGCTTCACCGCCTCTTCACGGTTGTCGCGCGTCCACACCTGGGCCTTGACGATCGCATTCACGACCTTTTGCGACCATTCGGGGCGGTTGGTCAGGTCATGTTCATGCATGAACACCACGCAACACGCATGGTTGCGCCACACATCGCCGGTAAAGCGCTGCACCCGGCCGACCTTGAGGTTTTCTGCCAGGGCGTTGAACGGCTCGGCGACGATATAGCCGTCGATGCGTTTGCTGGCCAGGGCCGGCGGCATGTCGGAAGGCGGCAACACGATGAGGTTGACCTCGTTGGCGCCAATCGCGCTGCCGGCAGCACGCGCCACGGGGGTCAAGCCGTTATCACGAAACAACTGCTGCACGACCACGTTGTGGATCGAGTACCAGAACGGAATCGCCACCGACTTGCCGCCCAGTTGCTTGACGTCGGTAATGCCTGGCGACACGGTCAGGCCGGAACCGCCGACGTGGTTCCAGGCCACAACCTTGGCAGGCACCTTGCTGCCATAACGCGCCCACACCGTCATCGGCGACAACAGGTGAATCACGTTGACCTGTCCCGAAATGAACGCCTCGATCACCTGAGCCCAACTGCGCAGCAGCACCGGGCGCTCGGCCTTGATGCCTTCGGCTTCGAACAGGCCGTTGTTGTGTGCGACCAACAGCGGCGTGGCGTCGGTGATCGGCAAATAACCGATGCGCACCGGCGCGTCCGGTTCGCTGGCGGCGCGCGCCTGCAAACTGCTCAGCAGCGGCATGGCACCGGCGGCACTGAGCACCGCCGAGAGTTTGAGAAAGTCACGGCGCGAGTGAGTGAGGTCATCCAGACACATGGTTGGGCTCCAGCAGTTCAAGGGGGTTGGGTTGAGGGCGGCTCGCCTGCCGTAAGGTTTTCAGAATGTCGATACGCAGCGCGCCGATGGCCTCGACCTGTTCTTCACGCGGCTGTGGCAGGTCAATCTGCCACTCGCCCAAAGTGCGCGCCGGGCGGTTGCCCAGTAGCAGGATGCGGTCGGACAGCAGCAGCGCCTCATCGATGTCGTGGGTGATCAGCACCGCCGCCGAACCTTGCTCGCGGTTGACCTTGAGCAGCAGGTGTTGCATATCGGCACGGGTGACTTCATCCAACGCGCCGAACGGCTCATCCAGCAGCAGCACCTGTGGCTGGCGTGCCAGGCAGCGGGCCAATGCGGTGCGCTGGGCCATGCCGCCGGACAATTGCGCCGGAAACTGTTGGCGGGCATGTTCCAGCCCCACCGCAGCAATGGCGTGGTCAACGCGACGGCGCCGCTCCTCGGTGCTCAAGTGCGGCTGGCGGGCGAAATCCAGGCCAAATGCGACGTTCTTTTCCAGGCTCAGCCAGGGCAACAGGCTGGGGTCTTGAAACGCCACTGCAACGCGTGGATGCGGGCCATTCAAGGGCTCGCTCAGCACGCGCACGCTACCGCCCTGGGGCGCCTGCAAACCGGCAAGCACACGCAACAGGCTGGACTTGCCGACGCCGCTGGGGCCCAGGATCGATACCACCTCGCCTGGTTGCAGCTGCAAATCAAACCCTTGCAACACCGGGCCGCTGGCATACCCAAGGCAAATGCCCTCGGCCGTCAATACCGCCTGGTTCATAGAGTGGCCTGGCGATGCAACTCGGTGCGCAACTGCACCAGGCTTGGCGTCACGATCGGCACAAAGGCCGATTCACGCCAACGCCGTGCAAAACCGCTGCCGTGGGCGGTGAGGTAGGCCTTGCCGCCGCTGGCTTGCAGTTCAAGCTGCACGGCACTGGCGGCGGTTTCTGCGAGGGCAATCCGCAGCTTGAACAGCGGCACGGGCTCGGCCGCAAAGCGCCCGGCGAGCAGGCCCTTTTTCAGGTCGTTGACCAAGTGATCCAGGGTTACCCGCAACGCTTCCAACTCATCGCGCAACACCGTGCGACTCGACCCCAGGTGGTTGGCCACCTCCGCCAGCGAACGACGGGCCAGGCCAATGGACATGCCGCATTGCAAGCCCAGAAACGCCGGGCGCACGGCCGGCAGGAACTTGCGCGCATCTTCATGCAACAACCACTCACGGCTCAGCTCGACGCCTTCGAGCCCCAACGCGGCGGTATTGCTCGACTGCAACCCCATCAGTTCCAGGTCGCGCGAGCGTTGCAAGCCGGCAACCGAATCGGGAATCGCCAGGATAAACGGCGCACCGCCGGCGGCATGCTCGATAGCGGCGGCCGCGACAAAGCCGTTCTTGCGTAAATTGGTCACCCAATGCAGGCGGCCGTTGAGGGTCCAGCCGTCTTCGGTCGGCTCGGCGCTGATTTGCAGGGTCTCGATGCCCGACAAAAACTTCATCGCATTCGACAGGCCGGTCGCCCCGGCCAGCTTGCCGCTGAGTAAGTCCGGCAACAGGTGCTCGCGCAGCCGATCGTTGGGGCTTTGCAGCAAATATTCGATAAAGGAACGCTGGCCCCAGCAGACAAATGCCGCCGCCAGGGAATGGCTGGCGACATTGGCGATGGCGTCAACCGCGCCGGTGACATCGCCGCCCAGGCCACCCAGCGCTTTGGGCACGCCGATACGCAAGACATTGGACTCTGCCAGCCTTGGCAGCACTTCCTGTGGATCGCAACTGCCCACATCCAGGGCCTGCGCTTGAACATCGAGCCAACGGCTCAAGATTGGGTCAAGCATTCATGTTTCTCCTTGTTACAGCAGGTGGACCATCGCCGATGCATGCGCGCTTCAGCTTGCCGGTTTTTCCCAACGGTATTGCGCCAGCTCCGGGTTCAACGGCGTGCGGGCAAACACGTTAGCGAAGTTGCACAGGGTTGCCAGGCTCACGCCCAAAATAACTTCCAGGGCCTGGCCTTCGGAGTAACCGGCAGCACGGAACGCCTCGAAGCCTGCATCGCTGACGTCACCGCGCGTGGCGATCACTTCGCGCGTGAAGGCGGCGAGTGTCTCATAGCGGGCATTGGGCAGTTCGCCGCGCTGGCGCAGGGCATCAATCACGTCTTCAGGCAGCTTGGCCTTGTTGCGCGCCACGGCGGTGTGGCCGGCAACGCAAAAATCACAACCGTGGGTGGTGGCGGCAATCAGTTGCACCACTTCGCGGTCGGCCAGGCTCAATTCTGCCTTGGCGTTGAGGCCCGAAACCGTGATGTAGGTTTCCAGCGCGGCCGGTGCGTTGGCCAATACGGCGAGCAGATTAGGGATGAAACCCGAGGCCTTCAGGGCATTTTCGAGAAAAGGTTTGGCGGCTTGCGGCGCGGTTTCGGGGGTGAGCAACGGTACACGGGACATGGAGTGGTCTCCTGATGGATTCGTGTATCCAGTCTGTTGGTTATAAAAAATCGCCTCAATAGGCTAAAGTAGCGATTACTTGCTCTTGAGTCTTTCCGTTAGATGAATTCGTCCAGTGCACTTGTCGATTGGTTATTAGACAGCCTCGAACTCAACACCAGTTTGTTCCATGTCGGCCGCTATTGCGGTGACTGGCATGCGAGCACGCATGGGCTGGCGAGGGCGAGCTTTCACCTGATCGTTCAGGGCCAATGCTGGCTGCATATCGATGACGAATCCACCCCCCTGCAGCTGAACAATGGCGACGCGGTGTTTCTGTTGCGCGATTTGGCCTATCGCCTGTCGGGCGAGGCCACGGCCGCCGGCGCGCGCGAGTGCCCGCGCCGGCCGATGCTGCCGCTGGACAGCCTGGCCAGCGATGGCGTGGGCCTGGTCTGCGGGTTCTTTCATTTTCATTCGGGCTTGTCGGCGATGATCGTCGACACCCTGCCCGCCTGGATCATCCTGCGTGCCGGCGACCCGTCCCTGATCGCCGCACGCAACCTGTTCGAACTGATCCTGCAAGAGTGCGAGCGCACGCCGGCACCCTCTTCGGCCTTGCTTGAACGGCTTTGCCACCTGCTGTTTCTGTACGTGCTGCGTCAACAGGTCATCGACAACACCGAATTGGGCGGCCTCGCCGCACTGGGCCGGCAACCGGCGTTCGCCAACCTGCTGGAACAATTGATCGCACACCCCGCCGATGCCTGGACGCTGGAAAGCATGGCCGCCTGCACCGGGCTGTCGCGTTCGGCGTTTTTCAAGCGGTTTAACGAGTTGTGCGGGCAGTCGCCGGGGCAGGTGCTGTTGATGATGCGCATGCGCCACGCCTGCCAGCTGTTCAAGGAAGACCAAACCGTGGCGGATGTGGCGCTGGCCGTGGGTTATCAATCGGTGGCGGCGTTTACCCGAGCCTTTTACAAAGTCACCGGGCAGCAACCCGGCGCCTACCGCAAGGCTCAAGCCTGACGTTGCAACCCGTTGCCCGGCCGCGCGCACAGCTCCACCAGCCAATCGACCAATACCCGCACCCGGGGTGACAGCTGGCGATGCGGCGGGTACAGCGCCGTCAGCGGTAGTTGCGGCGGCTTGATCGCGGCCAATACCTCCACCAGGCTGCCCGCCTGCAGTTGCTGCATGACGTGGTAATAAGGCGTCTGCACCAGGCCATAGCCCGCTTCGCAGGCAGCGAGGTAACCGTCGGCACTGTTGACGGCAACCTGCTTGGGCAGGTCCACCAGGCGCAGCGCCTGCCCTACTTGAAACTCCAGGCCATAGCGCTTGCCACTGCTGCTGGAGAAGTATTCCACTACCTGGTGGCCGGCCAGCTCGTCAAGGTTGGCGGGCACGCCGAAACGCTGCAGGTACCCGGGGCTGGCACAGGTCACCTGATCCATCATTGCCAGCGGGCGCGCCACCAGCGAGTCGTCCAGCGCCAGACCACCGCGCAGCACGCAGTCTACACCTTCGCGAATCAGGTCGACCGGGCGGTCGTTGAGGCCGATTTCCAGGTCGATGTTCGGGTAGCGAGCGGAAAATTCCGGCAGTGCAGGTATGACCAGAAATCGGCCGATGCCCGAGGGCATATCGATGCGTAATGTGCCACGCGGGCTGCCTCGGGTAGCAAACACCGCTTCGGTCTCTTCAAGGTCTGCCAGCAAGCTGACGCAGCGCTGGTAATACGCGGCGCCATCCAGCGTCGGGCTGACTTGCCGGGTGGTGCGCTGCAGCAACTGCACGCCCAGGTGCGCTTCCAGTTGCTTGATCAGGATAGTCACCGAGGCGCGTGGCAGTTGCAGGCTGTCGGCGGCCTTGGCAAAGCCACCCAGTTCGACGATCCGGGTAAACACACGCATGGCGTTAAATCGGTCCAAAGCCAGGTTCTCCCGGGGCATTGTTTAGAAAATCCTAATAGTGATAGCGGTTTTAGCCGCTTTATCCCTCAGTTGTCGAGGAGAACAATGGGGCCTTTCCCCTCCAAGGAGCTTTCCCGATGCATATTCGTCAACTCGGCAAAAACGGCCCTCACGTCAGCGCCATCGGCCTGGGCTGCATGGGCATGACTGATTTCTACACCACCGGCACCGATACCCAGGAAGCGATTGCAACCTTGCACCGCGCCCTGGAGTTGGGCGTCACCTTGCTCGACACCGCCGACATGTATGGCCCTCACACCAATGAGGCGCTGATCGGCAAAGCCATCGCCGGCAAACGCGACCAGGTGTTTCTGGCGAGCAAATTCGGCTTTGTGCGTGACCCGGCCAACCCGTCGGCGCGCGGTGTGAATGGCCGCCCCGAGTACATTCGCGAGGCCATTGACGGCACCTTGAAACGTCTGGGCATCGAAACGCTGGACCTCTACTACCAGCACCGCATTGACCCCGACGTGGCAATCGAAGAAAGCGTCGGCGCGATGGCCGAGTTGGTCAAGCAAGGCAAGGTGCGTTATCTGGGCCTGAGTGAAGCCTCCGCGGCCAGCCTGGAGCGCGCACACAAGGTGCACCCGATCAGCGCCCTGCAAAGTGAATATTCACTGTGGAGCCGCGACCAGGAAGACAACGGTTGCCTGGCGGCCTGCCAGCGCCTGGGCATCGCCTTTGTGCCTTACAGCCCGCTGGGGCGAGGGTTTCTCACCGGCGCGCTGAACAGTCCGGAGGACTTCGCCGCCGACGACTACCGCCGCTCCAGCCCGCGCTTTCAAGGTGAGAACTTTGCCAAAAACCTGCTGCTGGTGGAGCAAGTGAAAGCGCTGGCTGCGCAAAAAGGCGTGACAGCCGGGCAACTGGCGCTGGCTTGGGTGCTGGCGCAGGGTGATTACCTGATCCCGATTCCAGGCACCAAGCAGCGCAAATACCTGGAAGAAAACGTGGCGGCCCTGGATATCAGCTTGAGCCCTGCCGAATTGGCGGCGCTGACGTCAATATTCCCGGCGGGCGCTACTGCGGGTTTGCGCTACACCGAGGCATCAATGGGCCTGGTGAATAAATAGCCTGTGTGGTCAGGGTGCACCGGCTTACGGTGCGCCCTGACTTTTCTTGCACGATGGTACCTCAAGCTCCTCCTTGCCAAGCCGATAGCCCGATGAAGCTCTAACACAGCCGCGTCAATAATAAACGCTTCGTAAGGACGACCTCATGCCCCCACTGCGCTCCATCCAAACCCGCTACACCCTGTTTCTGGTGCTGTTCGTCCTGGTGTTATCTGTGTTGACGGTTGTGGGGATCGGCCAGTTGGTCGCGCCCCAGCTGCGGCACACTGAAGAACAGGTGGTGCTCAACCGCATCGCGGAAGTCGCCGAACAGATTCAGGGCGAACTGAACAAGGTTCAGGCCCAGCAACGCAGCATCACCCAGACCATTCCCCTGCTCGACAGCGATGCCATCGACAAAGTCCTGCCCGGCCTGGTGGACCAGTACGGCGAGCTGAAAGTCTTCGGTGGCGGCATCTGGCCATTGCCGAATCAGCGCACGCCGGGGCGCAACAAGCACAGCACGTTCTGGCACCGCGATGCGTCGGGCAAGCTGGCGGTCAATACCTTCTGGAACAGCGACGCGGCGCCCAATTACTACGATCAGAGCTGGTACAAAGGCGGTCTCGCCTCACCGCGTGGCCAGTGCGCCTGGGCGGCGGCTTACAAAGACGACGCCAGCCAGGAGCCACGCACCAACTGCGCCATGGCCATCCAGCGCGACGGTGCTGCCTACGGTGTTGCCACCATTGACGTGACCCTGGGTTTCTTCAATGACCTGGTCGCCAGCAAAGAGAAAGACATCGGCGGGCAGATGCTGATCGTCGAAGGCGACGGCAAGATCATCAGCAACAGCACGCGCCTCAGCGGCCCGGTGGTGTTGAAAAATATCAGCGAATTGGCTGGCACCTCGGCGTTTGCCGCTCAGGTCAGCAAGGCCCTCGCCCACCGCGACCAGGCCCAGCGCGCCGAATTCGACAACCAGGGCGTGGCCAGCACCTTCTACATGCGCCCGATCGAGGGCACGCCCTGGTTCCTCGCCACCGCTCTGCCGACTTCGCTGATCACCGCACAGCGTGATGATGTGCTCGGCAGCCTGGCCCTGTTGCAAATTCCCATGGTGTTGCTGCTGGTGCTGCTGGCGTTCTATGCCATCCGCCAACTGGTGCAGCGCATGAAGTCGCTGAGCATCAATATCGACGCGCTGTCTGCCGGCGATGCCGACCTGACGCGCCGCATCACCATCCGTGCCGAAGATGAAATGGGCGCCATCGGCCACTCGGTGAACCGCTTCATCATCTACCTGCAAAACATGATCGGCGAAGTGACCCAGGCCACGGGCGCGATGTCGACGGGGCTTGAGCAATTGCAGCAGACCTCGGCGCACACCAACCGGATTCTGGTGCGGCATGCGTCGGAGACCGATCAAACGGTCACGGCCATCACCGAAATGAGCTCCACCGCCGACACCGTGGCGCAGAACGCCGCTGAAACCGCCTCCTTCACCCAGCGCGCCAACGAACACGCGGACCGCTCACGGGTGGTGGTCGGAGAAGCCTCCACCAGCGTCAGCGCGTTGATCGGCGAAGTGGCCAGCGCCACCCACACCGTGGAGAACATGCGCCAGGACGCTGCTCGCATCACCGAAACCCTCGGTGTGATCGGCGCAATTGCCGGCCAGACCAACCTTCTGGCGTTGAACGCTGCGATTGAAGCGGCGCGGGCCGGTGAGCAAGGCCGTGGTTTTGCGGTGGTGGCCGACGAAGTCCGGGCGCTGGCGGCACGCACCCAGGCCAGCACCTCGCAGATCAACGAAATGCTCGCACGCCTGACCACCGGGGTCAGTTCGTCGGTGACCGCCATGGAAAACACCCAGGCCAGTTGCCAGTCGGCCGCAGATGCTACCGCGCGGGTCAACACGGGCCTGGACGAGATGGCCGGCTCGGTCAGCCATATCAACAACCTCAGCACTCAGATCGCGACCGCCGCCGAGCAGCAAAGCGCGGTGACCGAGGAGATCAACCGCAGCATGGTGCAGATCCGACATATGGTCGAAGAACTGGTGGAAAGTGGCCACGCCACTGAAACCAATACGCAGAGCCTGCTGGATGCCAATGGCCGAGTGATTGCGTTGATGAGTCGCTTCAAGGTGCGCTGATAAATGCATGAAACACTCCCGTGCAAAACACGGGAGTGGGACTATCCTGACAGCTCCTAGTGCAAAGTCTCGCCACACAGGAGGTGTGTCATGCACGCTGTCGAGCATTCGAGCCGCTTGGAGCGGATCATTCAGGAACGGTTTATCCAAGCCCCCGTTGACGTCGTTTACGACTACGTGACCCAGCCTGACCGCTGGCACGAGTGGCACCCCACTTCCCTCAGCGCCGACACCGGCACCACCGGCTCTCTCCCGGCCGGCACCCGCTTTACCGAAGTCATCGACCTGCTGGGTGTGCGTGTGCCCATGAGCTACCGCGTGCAAATCGCCCGCCATCCGACTGAATTCAAGACCGTGTTCACTTCCCTGGCCGTGGACGGCGCCATTCACTATTTCTTGCAGCCCCATCACGGTGGCACGCTGTTCAAGCGCGTATTGACCTACGAAACCGAGCTGCAACTGGCCACCTTGCATGAGCGCATGGTCGAGCTGTCCGACGTTGCCCTGGACCAGCTCAAGCATCGGCTGGAAAACGCGCCCTTCGTATAATTTGGAAACATTACTGGCACCTCCTCCGACCTGTAGACGCTGGCTTGCCTGCGATGACGTCGTCATGATCGCCCCCATTCCCGACGACGTCCTCTTGCTTACGAGACCCGCATGAAAAACCCATTGCGACTGGCCCTGCTTTCAGCCCTGCTCACCTCCAGCCTGGCCCAGGCTGCCGAGCTGATCCCTATCGACGTGCACCGCGACGCCAACTGCGGCTGCTGCAAAAAGTGGATCAGTCACCTGCAAAGCAACGGGTTCAAGGTCAACGACCATGTCGAAGCCGACATGAGTGCCGTCAAGCAGCGCCTGGGCGTGGCACCGCGCCTGGGCTCGTGCCACACCGCCGTGATCGACGGCAAGTTCGTCGAGGGCCATGTGCCTGCCGAACAAGTGCTGGCCTTGCGCAAACGCGACGACTTACTCGGCATCGCGGCGCCGGGCATGCCCATGGGGTCACCGGGCATGGAGATGGACGGCAAAAGCGACGCCTATCGGGTCATCGGCCTGACCCGTGACGGCAAAGACGTGGTGGTGGCCGACTACCCGGCCCATTGAGTCATGCTCACCGGTTACCTGGGCCTCTTCTTCGCCGCCTTCGGTGCCGCCACGCTGTTGCCGATGCAATCGGAAGCGGTGCTGGTGGGCCTGTTGATCAGCGGCCATTACAGCCTGTGGTGGCTGCTCGCGCTCGCCACCGTTGGCAACGTATTGGGCTCGGTGGTGAATTGGTGGCTGGGGCGCTCGGTCGAGCGTTTCAGGGCGCGGCGCTGGTTTCCGGTCAGCCCGCGGCACCTGGAAAAGGCGCGCGCACACTACCAACGCTGGGGGCATTGGTCGTTGTTGCTCAGTTGGGTGCCGATTATCGGCGACCCGCTGACCCTGGTGGCTGGCGTCATGCGTGAACCGTTCTGGCGCTTTCTGCTGCTGGTCAGCGTGGCCAAGGGCGCGCGATACGCGGTGCTGGCGCTCGTGACACTGAGCCAGCTCACGCACCGGTAACGCGGGACCACTGGTCGACACTGTCAAATCTGACAGCTAGACGCGAGCCCGGTCGGCGCTTAATTTCCTACGCATACGCACGGTTATGCGGACATTCCCCGTAAGAATCTTCTGTTTATCCGCGCCGTTGAGCTGTGCCCATCGGCCGGTCCAAGGGGTTAATCCTCGATTAATCGCTTGCCGACAGCATCCGATTTTCACTGCGGAGCCCACCATGCACGCCAAGCGTATGTTCTGTCTCACCGGCCTGTTACTCACCGCAACCCTGACCGGCTGCGCCACCGGCAAACACGACACCTATGGTCCCGAGCTGCAGGGGTTCAAATACCCCTACCCGGTGGCACGGTTCAAATTCGTGTCCCAAGGCCAAACCGTGCAAATGGGCTACATGGACGTCGCCCCCAAAGGCACGCCCAATGGCCGCAGCATTGTGCTGATGCACGGCAAGAACTTCTGCGCCGCCACCTGGGAAGGCTCGATCAAACCGCTCAGCGAAGCCGGTTACCGAGTGGTGGTGCCGGACCAGATCGGTTTTTGTACCTCCAGCAAGCCTGATCACTACCAATACAGCTTCCAGCAACTGGCGATCAACACCCATCAATTGCTGCAAAAGCTCGGCATTCAAAAAGCCACGGTCCTGGGCCATTCCGCCGGCGGCATGCTCGCCACCCGCTACGCCTTGCTCTACCCACAGCAAACCGAGCAACTGGTGATGGTCAACCCCATCGGGCTGGAGGACTGGAAAGCCCTCGGCGTGCCCTACCGTACCGTCGACCAGTGGGCTCAATCAGAGAGCCGGCTGACCTACCAAAGCGTGCGCGCCTATCAACAGCGCCATTACTACGCGGGGCGCTGGGAGCCGGCCTTCGACCGTTGGGTGGACATGCTGGTCGGGCTTACCAATGGCTCCGGCCACACAGAGGTGGTGCGCAATTCCGCGGCGCTGTACGACATGCTCTTCACCCAGCCGGTGTACTACGAGTTCAAAAACCTGCAGGTGCCGACGCTGCTGCTGATTGGCACCGAGGACACCACGGCCCTCAACAGTGACCTGGCGTCGCCGCAAGTGCAGGCGAAAATCGGTAACTACAAGGTGCTGGGCAAGCAAGTCGCCCAGTTGATCCCTCGTGCCACGCTGGTGGAATTCGACGGCCTGGGCCACTCGCCGCAAGTGGAAGACCCTGAACGGTTCAACGCAGCGCTGCTGCAGGGTTTGAGCGCGCCTTGAAGCGATCACCGCTGGGGCGCTGGTTGGTCACGCAGCGCTCCGTTAATCCTCGCTTAATCCCCTCGCCACAGCATCCGAGACACTGTTTTCGGAGCCTGCCCCATGACGTTGATCCGCTCACTGTGCGCCGCCAGCCTGTTGCTGAGCACTGCCGTCCCCGCCTTCGCCGCCACTGAAAGCCCCGCCTATGGGCCCGAGTTGCAAGGCTTCAAGTACCCCTATCCCGTTGAGCATTTCAACTTTCAGTCCCAGGGCAAAAGCCTGCAGATGGGTTATATGGACGTGCCCGCCCAAGGCAAGGCCAACGGGCGCAGCGTGGTACTGATGCATGGCAAGAATTTTTGCGGCGCCACCTGGGATGAATCGATTAAAGCCTTGAGCGGCGCTGGCTACCGGGTGATCGCGCCCGACCAGATCGGCTTCTGCACGTCCAGCAAGCCCGACCACTACCAATACAGTTTCCAGCAACTGGCGCTCAACACCCACCAACTGCTGGAAAAACTCGGCATTCAAAAGGCCACCATCGTCGGCCATTCCACCGGCGGCATGCTTGCCACCCGCTATGCGCTGCTGTACCCGGCGCAAACCGAGCAGCTGGCGCTGGTCAACCCGATCGGCCTGGAAGACTGGAAAGCGCTGGGCGTGCCCTACCGCAGCGTTGACCAATGGTATGAACGCGAGCTGAAACTGAGCGCCGACGGCATTCGCCAGTATGAACTCAACACTTACTACGTCGGGCGCTGGAAGCCTGAGTACGACCGTTGGGTCGACATGCTCGCCGGTTTGAACAAAGGCCCGGGGCACACCCAGGTGGCATGGAACTCGGCGTTGATTTACGACATGATCTTCACCCAGCCGGTGTACTACGAGTTCAAGGATTTGCAGATGCCCACGCTGCTGCTGATCGGCACGTCCGATACCACCGCCATCGGCAGCGATATCGCGCCGCCAGCGATCAAGGCCAGGCTCGGTCATTACGACGTGCTCGGCAAGCAAGTGGCCAAGTTGATCCCCCGCGCAACCCTGGTGGAATTCCCGGGCCTTGGGCACGCGCCGCAGATGGAAGAGCCGGTGAAGTTTAATCAGACGCTGTTGCAGGGGTTGAACGCCCTTTAATCCAACCTTTTTCGAGGCACTCGTGAATGTCGGTACAGATCGCAGTCATTGATGATTGGCAGGATGTAGCCAGTGGCGTGGTGGATTGGTCGGTGCTGCAGTCGGTGGGCCAGGTGCATTTCCTGCACGACTACCCGGCGGACACCGCGTTGATGATTGAGCGCTTGAAGGGGTTTGAAGTGATTTGCGTGATGCGCGAACGCTCGACCTTCGACAAGGCGCTGTTGCAGGGCCTGCCCAAATTGAAATTGCTGGTGACCGGTGGCATGCGCAACGCGGCCATCGACATCGCGGCGGCCAAGGCCTTGGGAATCCAGGTGTGTGGCACCGACAGCTATAAGCAGGCGGCGCCGGAATTGACCTGGGCACTGATCATGGCCTCGACCCGCAACCTGCTGGTCGAGGCCAATGCGTTGCGCGACGGCGGCTGGCAGGTTGGCCTGGGCGGTGATCTGTACGGCAAGACCCTGGGGATCCTGGGGCTGGGCAGCATTGGTCAGAAGGTCGCGCAATTTGCCCAGGTGTTCGGCATGCGTGTTATCGCCTGGAGTGAAAACCTCACACCAGAACGTGCGGCCGAGTCGAGAGTGACCTGGGTCAGCAAGCGCGAGCTGTTTGAACAGGCCGATATCCTGACGGTGCATCTGGTACTCAGTGATCGCAGCCGTGGTCTGGTGGATGCCCAGGCGCTGGGCTGGATGAAGCCAACCGCACGGCTGGTGAATACGGCACGCGGGCCGATCGTAGACGAACAGGCGCTGGTGCAGGCCTTGTCCACCGGGCGCCTGGCCGGGGCGGCGTTGGACGTGTATAGCCAAGAGCCACTGCCTGCGGAGCATCCGTTCCGGCGCTTGCCCAATGTATTGGCCACGCCGCATGTGGGTTACGTGAGCGAGCAGAATTACCGGCAGTTCTACCAGCAGATGATCGAGGATATCCAGGCCTGGGCCGGCGGCACGCCCATTCGAGTGCTCGGGTAGCGCACCAATCAGGGGCGTACGCACTGCTCTGGCGAGGTGCGTGCACCCACTGGGGCGCGCGAAGCGACCCTGCGCTTGACTGCAGAACCCCGGGCAGTGTGCGGCTCAACGCGAGCACGTCTTGAGGCCACGCATTCCCCGACAACCCCGACGATCAGCGCAAGCATTCAACCTTGCATATCGTTAAAAGTTTTTTGTCCTACAAAATTCCCGCATAAACCATACAGGCTCTGGGATCTGGCCTAGACTCATGACCGATGGGTCCGTTCCAAAACAAAAACCCCGCAAAAAATCGAAACTTTCCAACTCTGCCATAGGTCCAGTTTTTAAGGGAGGCGAGTGCACGCGGTTCACGCCAAATGCCCGTCCATCCACTCTTTTTTAGCAATGAGTGCAACTGGCATACGCCTTGCCAGTTTGTACAGTGCTTGTGCGCCTGGCCGCAGGATGCGGTCTTCGGAGCCGATGGCAGCGGGCCATTAGCCAACCAGATATGTCGGAGAGAACTATGATCAGTGCTGCAGTAGAAACTCAGGGAGAGCGTTTTAGTCAGCCGGTAGGGGGGCCAACATCGTTGACCGACCTGCCCAACACTGTGCGGCCGATCGTGAGTCAGAACCCTAATAGAAAGAAAGTCCTGTTTGTCACCTCCGAATTCGCCGACCTGGTGAAAACCGGCGGCCTGGGCGACGTGTCCGCCGCCCTGCCCCGCGCCATGGCGCATCTGCACGACGTGCGTGTGCTGATTCCGGGTTATCCGCAAGTGATGGAAAGCGACAACCCGATCCATATCATCGGCGAACTGGGTGGCCACGCAGCGCTGCCGCCGTGCAAGATCGGGCGTATGGATCTCAAGGATGGCCTGGTCATCTATGTGCTGATCTGCCCCGAGCTGTATGAGCGCGAAGGCACGCCGTACGGCGCCAACAACGGCCGTGACTGGCCGGACAACCACATTCGCTTCGCACGCCTGGGCCTGGCCGCCGCCGACATGGCTGCCAACCTCGCACAGATCCACTGGTGCCCGGACCTGGTGCACGCCCATGACTGGCCCGCTGGCCTGGCTCCGGCTTATATGCACTGGCGTGGTTCGCGTACGCCAACGCTGTTCACCATTCATAACCTCGCCTACCAAGGCGTGGTCAGCCTGGCCTCCACCCCTGAGCTGGGGATCCCGCCGCATGCCCTGCAACAGGAAGGCATGGAGTTCTACGGCAAAATGTCGTTCCTCAAGGCCGGCATGGCGTATTCCAGCCATATCACCACCGTGAGCGCCACGTACGCCCAAGAAATCACCACACCGGAATTCGGTTGCGGCCTTGATGGCTTCCTGGCGAGCAAGACTCAACAGGGCCTGCTCAGTGGCATCCCCAACGGTATCGATGAAAGCTGGGAGACCTCCACCGACACGCACCTGACCCACAACTTCAACATTGGTGACTGGGAAGGCAAAGCCATCAACGCCGCCCATGTGCGCGAATTGTTCGGCCTGCACGACTCCACCGGCCCGCTGTTTGCCGTGGTGTCGCGCCTGGTTTACCAAAAAGGCCTGGACCTCACCGAGGCGGTCAGCAGCTTTATCGTCGAGAATGGTGGCCAGATTGCCATCATCGGCCGAGGTGAGCCTGAAGAAGAGCACGCCATGCGTGAGTTGGCCCTGCGCTTCCCGGGCCAGGTGGGCGTGCGCATCGGCTTCAACGAAACCGACGCCCGCCGCATGTTCGCCGGCAGCGACTTCCTGTTGATGCCATCGCGCTATGAGCCCTGCGGCCTGAGCCAGATGTACGCCCAGCGCTTCGGCTCGCTGCCGGTGGCACGCAATACCGGCGGCCTGGCCGACACCATCGAAAATGGCGTCACCGGGTTCCTGTTCAATGAATCCACGGTAGACAGCTACAAGGAAGCGCTGAGCCGCGCCTTCAGGGTATTTGCCAATACCGGCCTGCTCAATGCGATGCGCAGCCGCGCCATGACACAACCGTTCAACTGGTCCCAGGCAGTGGAACCCTACGCCGAACTGTATGAACAGCTTGTGGCTAAAGCACTGGGGAAATCGAACAAATAATCAAGGGAGGGCTTCATAGATGCCGTCACGGACTCTGGAAACCTGGCCCCACGGCGCAATTATGCTGGACGCGCAACACACGCGTTTTGCCCTGTGGGCGCCAGACGCGTTTTATGTCAGCGTTGAATTGGAAGACGGCAAGTCCATCGCCATGTTGCCTCAGGCAGATGGCTGGTTTGAGGTAGAGATAAAGTGCCCGGCGGGCACTCGCTACCGCTACAACATCGACGGCGAAAACGATGTACCCGACCCGGCATCCAGGGCGCAAGCCCAGGATGTTCATGGTTGGAGCGTGGTTGTCGATCCACTCGCCTATCAGTGGCGCCACAGCCAATGGCAAGGCCGCCCATGGCACGAAGCGGTGATCTACGAGCTGCACGTGGGTGCGCTGGGTGGCTACGCCGCCGTACAAGCGCAACTGCCACGCCTGGCTGAACTGGGCGTCACCGCGATTGAATTGATGCCGTTGGCGCAATTTCCCGGCGAACGCAATTGGGGTTACGACGGGGTTCTGCCCTACGCGCCACACTCCTCTTATGGCTCGCCGGAACAGCTCAAGCAATTGATCGACAGCGCCCACGAACACGGCCTGGCGGTGATGCTCGATGTGGTTTACAACCACTTCGGCCCGGACGGCAACTACCTGGGCCAATACGCCAAAGGCTTCTTTCAAGAAGACGTGCACACGCCCTGGGGCGCTGGCATTGATTTTGATCGTCGCGAAGTGCGCGACTTCTTCCTCGACAATGCGTTGATGTGGTTGCTCGAATACCGCTTTGACGGCCTGCGCCTGGACGCGGTGCACGCGATCGACAATCCCGATTTTCTCAAGGAGCTGGCCCACCGTGTTCGCCAGCAGGTGGACACAGGCCGGCACGTTTGGCTGGTGCTGGAAAACGAGCTGAACCAGGCCAGCCTGTTGAAAAACGATTTCGACGCGCAGTGGAACGATGACTTTCACAACGTGCTGCACGTATTGCTCACCGGCGAAACCGACGCCTATTACAGCGACTTCGCCGAAAACCCTACCGAAAAACTCGCGCGCTGCCTGGGTGAGGGGTTCATCTATCAGGGCCACACCACCCGCCACGGCCATGAGCGCGGCGAACCCAGTGGGGACTTGCCGCCCAGCGCCTTCGTGGCGTTTTTGCAGAACCATGACCAGATCGGTAACCGCGCGCTGGGCGAACGCCTGCATCAGCTGTGCTCACCGCAGGCGCTCAAGGCAGCCACGACGTTATTGCTGCTGTCGCCGATGATTCCGTTGCTGTTCATGGGTGATGAAGTGAACGCCGAGGAACCGTTCCTGTTTTTCACGGATCACCATGGCGAGCTTGCCGAAGCTGTGCGCGAAGGCCGGCGCAACGAGTTTGCCGATTTTGCCGCATTCAAGGACCCGCAAAGGCGCGAACACATTCCCGACCCGAACGCCCTGCCCACCTTTGTGCAATCAGCGCCCGCCTTCACCGAAAACCAACACGCTCAGTTCTACCGCCAACTGTTGAGCTTGCGCCACCAGCGGATCGTGCCGCACTTGCCCGGCAGCGTGGCCTTGGGTGCGCAAGTACTGGGGCAAGGCGCCGTCAGCGCGCGCTGGCGCCTGGGCAACGGCAGTGTGTTGCAGATCGACTTGAACCTGGGCGCCGAACCGCTGGATCACCCCGCGCCGCCGCACCTGCTATTTGAAACGCCTGCCGGTGAAGGGGCGCAATTGGCGCCCTTCAGCGCACGCGTTGCCCTATCCCCTGTTGGAGAGCACCTTTGAGCGAAGCGAACCTGGAAATACTCGCCAGCCGAGCGGGCTTGGCCGTCGATTGGATCGACGCAAACGGCCGTCCGCAACATGTTAAACCCGGCGCCTTGCGCGCCGTTCTCAAAGGTCTGGGCCACCCGGCCGATACCGATGCCGAAATCAACGCCAGCCTGCTCGAACTCGAACAGGTGCAGCAAGACAAACACCTGCCGCCGTTGATGACCGTCGACAGCGGCGAAGGCCTCGACCTGGCACGCTACTTTGCCGCAGACACGCCCTGCCGCGTCAGTCTGGAAACCGGCGAAACCCTGGAGCTGCGCCTCGACGGTGATGCCGTGCTGCCAGGCGTCATCGCGCTGGGCTATCACCAAGTGCACATCGACGACCAGACCTTCACCCTGGCCGTGGCCCCCGCCCATTGCTACAGCGTGGCCGAAGCCGTTGACGCCCAACCCGCGCGCGCCTGGGGCCTGAGCGCCCAGCTGTATGCGCTGCGTCGCCTCGGCGACGGCGGTTTTGGCGACACGCAGGCGTTAGAGCACATGGTCCGCGCCGCCGCCGAACGCGGCGCCGATGCCTTGGCGATCAGCCCGATGCACGCGATGTTCAGCGCCGACACCGAGCGCTTCAGCCCCTACTCGCCGTCCAGCCGCCTGTTTCTGAACAGCCTGTACGCCTCGCCTGCCTGCATTCTGGGCGAGCGCGAAGTGCGCAATGCCATCGACGCCTGCGGTTTGACCGAAGAGCTGCACACGCTGGAACAGCACACGCTGATCGACTGGCCCGCCGCCGCCAAGGCCAAGCAGCGCCTGTTGCGCGCCCTGTATGAAGACTTCCGCCACGGCGGACACCCCCAGCATGCCGATTTCCTGAGCTTTCGCCAGAATGGCGGTGAAGCCCTGGAGAACCACTGCCGTTTCGAAGCCGTGCAGGCCGTTCGCGCCGCCGCAGGTGAGGACCTCGACTGGCGGCACTGGCCCGAAGCCTGGCGCTCGCCGCAAAGCCCTGAACTGGTTAAGTTCGCCGCTGAACACCGTGACGAAATCGGCTTCTACGCGTTCAGCCAATGGCTGATCGCGCGTTGCCTGGAGCGTGCGCAGCAAGCGGCGCGTGGCAGCGGCATGGGCGTCGGCCTGATCGCCGACCTGGCCGTCGGCGCCGACGGCGGCGGCAGCCAGGCCTGGAGCCGCCAGGATGAATTGCTGGCGAACCTCACCGTGGGCGCGCCGCCCGATATTCTCAACCGCGCCGGTCAAGGATGGGGCATCTCGGCGTTTTCCCCCGAGGGCCTCAAACGCAATGGCTTCCGCGCCTTTATCGAGATGCTGCGAGCCAACTTCGCCCATGCCGGCGGCCTGCGCATCGACCATGTGATGGGCCTGCAACGCCTGTGGGTGATCCCCATGGATGCCTCCCCGCGCGAGGGTGCGTACCTGTATTACCCGGTGGACGACCTGCTGCGGCTGCTGGCGCTGGAATCCCAGCGCCACAAGGCGATTGTGCTGGGTGAAGACCTCGGCACCGTGCCCGACGGCCTGCGCGAAAAACTCAGCGCGCGTTCGATTCTGGGCATGCGCGTGCTGCTGTTCGAACAAAATCACGATGGCCAGTTCAGGCCGATCCTCGACTGGCCGGACAACGCCTTGGCGACCACCAGCACCCACGACTTGCCGACCCTCAACGGTTGGTGGCACAGCCGCGACATCGAGTGGAATATCCAGCTCGGCCTGATCGACGCACCGACGGTCGAGCAATGGAGCGAACACCGCCTGCGCGAACGTCAGGCGCTGCGCCAGGCCTTGAGCCAGGACCCGCAGAACTTTGTCGATGAAATCCGCAACGACACCGACCACATGATCGACGCCAGCGTGCGCTACCTCGGCCATACCCGTGCGCCCCTGGTATTGCTGCCGCTGGAAGACGCGCTGGGCATCGAAGAACAAGCCAACCTGCCCGGCACCACTGACACCCATCCCAATTGGCGCCGTCGCCTGCCGGGCGAAGCCGCCAGCCTGCTCGACAACGCCGGCGCTGCCCGCCGCCTCGAACTGCTGGCCGTTGCGCGTAACCAAGCCTATGAGCGTGACCGATGAAAGCACTGCCCCTGCGCGCTACCCAGCGCCTGCAATTCCATAAAGGTTTTACCCTGGACGATGCGGTGCCTCTGGTGCCGTACTTCGCCCAGCTAGGCATCAGCCATTTGTACGCCTCACCGATACTCAGTGCCCGCGCCGGCTCCATGCACGGCTACGACGTGGTCGACCCGACGACCGTCAATCCCGAACTGGGCGGCGAGCCGGCCTTGCGCCGCCTGGTTGCTGCGCTGCGTGAACACCAGATGGGGCTGATCCTCGATATCGTCTCCAACCATATGGCCGTGGGTGGCGCGGACAACCCGTGGTGGCTGGACCTGCTCGAATGGGGACGCCTGAGCCCCTACAGCGAATTCTTCGATATTCAGTGGCACTCGCCAGACCCGTTGCTCAAAGGCCAACTGCTGATGCCGTTCTTGGGCAGCGACTACGGCGAGGCCCTGCAAACCGGCACGCTGACGCTGCATTTCGACGCCGAGCATGGGGCCTTTTACGTCGAGCATTACGAACACCGCTTCCCGATCTGCCCGCGCGACTACGCATTGATCCTCGGCGCCGACGAGCCGCTCCGGCCGCTGGCCGAGCGTTTCAGCGCGCTGGCCTGTCAGGATGATGCCTACCACGAAGCCGCCTGGCTCAAGCAGGCGCTGGCCGAGCGCGCGACCGAAAGCGACGTGCGCCAGGCTATCGAGCAACGTCTGGGCGAGTTCGACGCACGCCAGCCCGAGGGTTTCAATCGCCTGCATCAATTGCTCGAAGAACAAGTCTACCGGCTCGCCAGCTGGCGCACGGCGGCGGACGATATCAACTGGCGGCGCTTCTTTGATGTCAACGAATTGGGCGGCTTGCGCGTCGAACGCAAGGCGGTGTTCGAGGCCACCCACGGCAAGATCTTCGAGCTGATCAGCGAAG
This sequence comes from Pseudomonas sp. HT11, assembly GCF_044875395.1. Classification (NCBI taxonomy): domain Bacteria; kingdom Pseudomonadati; phylum Pseudomonadota; class Gammaproteobacteria; order Pseudomonadales; family Pseudomonadaceae; genus Pseudomonas; species Pseudomonas sp. HT11. The sequence goes on from NZ_CP173217.1 coordinate 3,347,764, forward strand.
GCCTGATCGATGGCTTGCGCATCGACCATATCGACGGCCTGGCCGACCCACGCGGTTACTGCCGCAAGCTGCGGCGTCGGGTTGATTCACTGGCGCCCGAACGGCACTTGCCGATCTTCGTGGAAAAAATCCTCGGTGAAGGCGAAACCCTGCGCGAAGACTGGAACGTGGACGGCACCACCGGCTACGAATTCATGAACCAGCTGTCGTTGCTGCAGCACGATCCTCAAGGCTTCGAGCCGCTTGCCGAGTTGTGGACCCGCCACAGCGGACGGCCAGCGGCCTTTATCGAAGAAGCCTGGCTGGCGCGCCAGCAGATCCTGAATGGCTCGCTGGCCGGTGACTTCGAAAGCGTGGCCCAGGCCCTGCTGCAAGTGGCCCGTGACGATGTGATGACCCGTGACCTGACTCTGGGCGCGATCCGCCGCGCCTTGCAGGAGCTGATCGTGCACTTCCCGGTGTACCGCACTTACATCAGCGCCCGTGGCCGCAGCGAAAACGATGACGTGTTTTTCCTGCAAGCCCTGGCCGGTGCCCGCAGCACCTTGAGCGAAGGCGACTGGCCGGTGCTCGACCACCTGGAAAAATGGCTGGGCGGCCAGCCGTGGCGCCATCGCCCGATCGGGCGTGAGCGCAAGATACTCAAGCATGCCTGTGTGCGCTTCCAGCAACTGACCTCTCCGGCCGCGGCCAAGGCCGTGGAAGACACCGCGTTCTATCGCTCGGCAGTACTGCTGTCGCGCAATGACGTGGGTTTCAGCACCGAGCAGTTCAGTGCGCCGGTGGCGGCGTTTCACACCGTCAACCAACAGCGCTTGCAAACCTTTCCCGACAACCTGCTGGCCACCGCCACCCACGACCACAAGCGCGGCGAAGATACCCGCGCACGCCTGGCGGTATTGAGTGAATGCGCGCCGTGGTACGTCGAACAGGTCGAGCATTGGCGCACCCTGGCCGCCCCGTTGCGCGAGGATGCCAATAGCCCGTCGGCCGGCGACGAGCTGATCCTGTATCAAGTGCTGCTGGGCAGTTGGCCGCTGGACCTGCACCTGGACGTCGAGAACTACCAGCAGCGCCTCTGGCAATGGCAGCAAAAGGCCCTGCGCGAAGCCAAGTTGCAAAGCAGCTGGAGCGCACCGAACGAGGCCTATGAACAAGGCGTCGAGGCGTTTCTCTCGCGCTTGTTGCTCAGCGAGGCCGGCAGCGCGTTGCGCACCGCCCTGGGCAATGCCGCTCACGCCATTGCCGCGGCGGGCGCAATCAACAGCCTGGCGCAATCCTTGCTTCGGATCACCGTGCCGGGTGTGCCGGACTTGTACCAGGGCGATGAGTTCTGGGACTTCAGCCTGGTGGACCCGGACAACCGTCGTCCGGTGGACTTCAGCGCACGGCAACAAGCGCTGAACACACCCCCGGACATCCCTGAACTGTTGTCCAACTGGCGCGACGGGCGCGTCAAGCAAGCGCTGATTGCCCAAGTGCTGGCGTTGCGCAAGGCGAACCCCGAGATCTTCCACAGCGGCCGCTACACACCGCTGGAGGTCACCGGCACGCACGCAGAACACGTGGTCGCATTCTGTCGCGAACATCAAGGCAAATGCCTGCTGGTGGTGGTGCCGCGCTGGCCTCATCGCCTGCTGGAAAACGGTGAGCGGCCCCACATCAACGCGCAGGTTTGGGGCGATACGCGGGTGAAATTACCGTTCGCCGCGACAACGCAAAACTGGAAGGGACTTTTTCATACAGGCGCAGTCACACCAAACAAGGAGCTGTTGATCAGCGCTGCCCTGGGGGATTTCCCGGTCAATGTCTTTATCAATCCTGATGATCAAGAAAGCTGAAACTTTTCTGTGAGGAGCATTGTGATGAGTACTGAAGACAAACGTATTCGCGAGTTGGCGCATCAGATCTGGGAATCCGAGGGCAAGCCCCACGGAGAGGACACCCGCCACTGGGAGATGGCGCGCAAACTGGCCGAAGCCGAAGCGCTGACGCCGAGTAAGCCCAAGGCCGCTGCCAAGCCGAAAACCGCGCCCAAGCCTGCGCCCAAAGCCAAGCCACCAGCACCGGCGGCGAGCAAACCGGCGCCGCCTGCGGCGAAAAAGCCCGCAGCACCGAAAAAACCCAAGCCTTAAGCGTCACGACCTTACGGGCCTCCTCCCGGCGCTGCCGGCAGGAGGTTCCCTTTTGAATATCCACTGCGTCAGCTGAACGATCGCCAGCACGGTCGCGCTCGGCCCGAAAAAAGACCCTTGCAGGAGCAACTCAATGAGCAAACCAGATAAAAACCAACCGACGCCGGAAAACGAGCCGTCGCGGATTCGTGAAGGTTTGCCCTTCCCCCTCGGCGCCACCTGGGACGGCCTGGGCGTCAACTTTGCGCTGTTCTCGGCCAACGCCACCAAAGTTGAACTGTGCCTGTTTGACGACACCGGCGAAGTTGAGCTGGAACGTATCGAACTGCCCGAATACACCGACGAAACCTTCCACGGTTACCTGCCCGACGCCCACCCTGGGCTGATTTACGGCTACCGCGTATACGGTGCATATGACCCGGCCAATGGTCACCGCTTCAACCACAACAAATTGCTGATCGACCCCTATGCCAAACAGCTGGTGGGCGAACTCAAATGGTCCGAGGCGTTGTTCGGCTACACCATCGGCCACCCCGACGACGACCTCAGTTTCGACGAACGCGACAGCGCACCCTTCGTGCCCAAGTGCAAGGTCATCGACCCGGCGCACACCTGGGGCAACGACCAGCCGGTGCGGGTGCCATGGGACCGCACAATCATTTATGAAACCCACCTGCGCGGCATCAGCATGCGCCATCCTTCGGTTGGCGAATCGGTGCGCGGCACCTGCGCCGGGCTGATGGAAGATGACGTGCTCAAGCACATCCGCCAGCTGGGCGTGTCGTCGGTGGAATTGCTGCCCGTGCACGCATTCGTCAACGACCAGCACTTGCTGCAAAAAGGCATGACCAACTACTGGGGCTACAACAGCATCGCCTTCTTCGCCCCGGACCCGCGCTACCTGGCCAGCGGCAAGATCGCCGAGTTCAAGGAAATGGTCGCGCACCTGCACGAAGCCAAGCTGGAAGTGATCCTCGATGTGGTCTACAACCACACCGCCGAAGGCAACGAGCGTGGCCCGACCCTGTCCATGCGCGGCATCGACAACGCCTCCTACTATCGCCTGATGCCTGACGACAAGCGCTTCTACATCAACGATTCCGGCACCGGCAACACCCTGGACCTGAGCCACCCGTGCGTGCTGCAAATGGTCACCGACTCCTTGCGTTACTGGGCCACCGAGATGCACGTGGACGGTTTCCGCTTTGACCTGGCGACCATTCTGGGCCGTTACCGCGATGGCTTCGACGAACGCCACAGCTTCCTCGTGGCCTGCCGCCAGGACCCGGTGTTGCGCCAGGTGAAAATGATCGCCGAACCCTGGGACTGCGGCCCCGGTGGCTACCAAGTGGGCAAATTCCCACCGGGCTGGGTGGAATGGAACGACCGTTTCCGCGACACCGTGCGCGCGTTCTGGAAAGGCGACGACGGCCAGTTGGCAGACTTCGCTGCACGCATGACGGCGTCCGGCGAGATGTTCAACCAGCGTGGTCGACGCCCGTATAGCTCGGTCAACTTCATCACCGCCCACGACGGCTTCACCTTGCACGACCTGGTGTCGTACAACGACAAGCACAACGAAGCCAACGACGAAAACAACCAGGACGGCAGCAACAACAACCTGTCCTGGAACCATGGCGTCGAAGGGCCTACCGAAGACCCGGAAATCAACGCGCTGCGCCTGCGCCAGATGCGCAACTTTTTTGCCACCCTGCTCTTGGCCCAAGGCACACCGATGCTGGTGGCCGGTGACGAGTTCGCACGTACCCAGCACGGCAACAACAATGCCTACTGCCAGGACAGCGAGATCGGCTGGGTCAACTGGGAGCTGGACGACGACGGCAAGGCGCTGCTCAAGTTCGTGAAACGCCTGATCAAGCTGCGCCTGGCGTATCCGATCCTGCGCCGTGGACGCTTCCTGGTGGGTGACTACAACGAAGACATCGGGGTGAAGGATGTCACTTGGCTGGCGCCGGATGGCAACGAAATGACCACCGAACAGTGGCAAGACAGCCATGGCCGTTGCCTGGGCATGCTGATGGATGGCCGCGCCCAGGAAACCGGGATTCGCCGCCCGGGTGGCGATGCGACGTTGCTGCTGGTGGTCAACGCCCACCACGACATGGTCAATTTCCGCCTGCCACCGGTGCCGGAAGGCGAATTCTGGACCTGCATGCTCGACACCAATGAGCCGGCGGTTCGCGGCCAGGAGCGCTTTGATTTCGAGCACGAGTACGCGGTAACCGGCCGCTCGCTGTTGCTGTTTGAACTGCAGCACGACGAGGTGTGAAATGGCGTTGCATGGATTCCTTCAAAGCTACCGGGGCTATGCGGACACGCACGCTTTGGGCCAAGCCCTGAAGGCACTTCAGGAAGAAGGCCTGGACCAGCTGCCGTTACCCGGCAGTGGCCAGACGCTGGAGCGATTCAGTCGTCTGGCCCAGGTGGCGGGCCACGACCTGCGCCTGTGCAAATTGTTCGAAGGCCACACCGATGCCTTGGCGATCATCGCCGAACTCGACAGCCCCTTGCCGCCTTTGGGCAGCTTGTGGGGCATGTGGGCCGCCGAACCGCCGACAGCCAAGGTGCGCGTGCACCGTGATGGCCATCGGTTGATCGTCGAGGGGCGCAAGGCCTGGTGTTCCGGGGCGGCGGTGGTCAGTCATGGCTTGCTGACCGCCTGGGACGACGAGGACCGTCAGCAATTGGTTGCCGTGGACATGGATCAGCCCGGCATTACCGTCACCAATGAAGGCTGGAACGCCGTGGGCATGGCCGCCACTGGCAGCGTCGAGATTGTGTTCGACGGGGCCAAGGGTATTGCCGTCGGCGGGCCGGGTGATTACCTGTCCCGCCCTGGCTTCTGGCAAGGCGGGATTGGCATTGCCGCCTGCTGGTACGGCGGCGCGCAACGCCTGGCCGAGGTGTTGCGCGAGCAATGCAGCAAGCGCCCCGAGCCCCATGCCCTCGCCCACCTGGGCGCGGTGGACAGCGTGCTCAACAGTGCGGCCTGTGTGTTGCGTGACAGTGCAGAACAGGTTGACCGCGCGCCACGGGCGGATGCACGGCTGCTGGCGCAGCAGGCGCGTGCGTGCATCGAAGATACCGTCGAGCAGGTCATCCACCATGTGGGCCGTGCGGCAGGTGCCGGGCCTTATTGCAAAGACCCGCACTTTGCCCAGTTGATGGCCGACCTGCCGGTGTACGTGCGCCAGAGCCATGCGGAACGCGACCTGGCGGCGTTGGGCGAACAGGTGGCCGAGCAGCCCACAGGGAGGTGGCAGTTATGAAACCCAATCCGATCGTAGGCCAGGGCACGCCACTGCATCAGTGGCAAGCCTCGTCGCACATGGCCGAACTGCCGCACATCAGCGTCGAACAGTTGGTACCCGAAGGGCATCGGGCAGTCATTATTGCCCCGCATCCGGACGATGAAGTGCTCGGTTGCGGTGGCCTGCTGCAAGGCCTGGCGGCCATCGGCCGGCCAATTCAGCTGATTTCGGTGACCGATGGCAGCGCCAGCCATCCGGGCTCTCAGCGCTGGCCGGTGGAGCGCCTGAGTGTGGTGCGCCCGCAGGAATCAGCCCAAGCATTGCACCGCCTGGGTTTGCCGTTGCACAGCCTCAAATGGCTGCGCGCAGGGTTCAGCGACAGTCAGGTGGCGGCGCAGGAAGACCAACTGAGCACGTTTATCCAACGCTACCTCAAACCCACCGACGTGGTATTCACCACCTGGCGCGAAGATGGGCATTGCGACCATGAGGCCGTCGGCCGCGCCAGTGCAAAGGCCGCGCATGCGGTCGGCGCGACCCTGTATGAATTGCCGGTATGGACCTGGCACTGGGCAACCCCCGAAGACAGCCAGGTGCCCTGGCACCGCGCGCGCAAAATCCCGCTGACGCCCGAAACGGTGGCGCGTAAGCGGCATGCCATCCACGCGTTTGCCAGCCAGTTGGAGGGCGACCCGCAGATCGGCCTGCCGCCTGTGCTTGCGCCTTATGTGGTGGAACGCCTGCTGCAGCCTTTTGAAGTGGTGTTTGTATGAGTGTGGCCACGCCGTATTTCGACCAACTGTTCGCCGGCAATGACGACCCTTGGGCATTTCGCCAACGCTGGTACGAGCAGCGCAAACGCGCGCTGACCCTGGCGGCGCTGACCCGCCCGCGTTATGCGTCGATATTCGAACCCGGTTGCGCCAACGGCGAGCTGAGCGCCGAACTGGCGCCGCGCTGTGACCGCCTGGTGTGTTGTGACACGGCCAGTGCCGCAGTGGCATTGGCAAAAACCCGGTTGCTGGGGTTCCCTCATGCCGAGGTGCAGCAAAGCCGTTTGCCGGAACAGTGGCCGACCGGCTCGTTCGAACTGATCGTGTTGAGCGAGCTGTGCTACTACCTGGATGCCGATGATTTGCACCGCCTGGTTGACTGCGCCCTTGGCGCCTTGACCGAAGATGGGCAACTGCTGGCCTGTCACTGGCGCCCCCGCATTGAAGGTTGCCCGCAGACCGCTGAACAGGTGCATACCCTGCTGCAGCAACGGCTGGGTATGCCGCCGGTGGTGCAGCATCACGAAAGTGATTTCCTGCTCGACCTGTGGAGTCGCGACAGTACCTCGGTCGCCACCCTGGAGGGGCTGCGATGATCGGCGTTCTGATCCCGGTGCATAACGAAGAGGCGCTGCTGGGCGAATGCCTGAAGGCCGCCCTGGTTGCTGCCCGCCATCCGGGGCTGCTCGGCGAAGCGGTTCAGATCCTCACCGTGCTCGACAGCTGCAACGATGGCAGTGCGGCGATCGTGCAAGCCTATGCGGTGCACAGCCTGCACGTGCAGGCGCGCAATGTCGGGCAAGTGCGCGGTGTGGGTGCGCGGCACTTGCTGAATCAAGGTGCACGCTGGATTTCGTGCACGGACGCCGACAGCCGCGTCGCCCCTGACTGGCTGGTGGCGCAATTGGCGCTGGGTGTCGACGCGGTGTGCGGCACCGTGACCGTGGATGCCTGGAGTGAAGGCTTCGACCCCGCGGCGAAAATTCGCTACACCCAGGCCTACCAGGCCCGAGACGGCCATCGGCATGTTCACGGCGCCAATCTGGGCGTGAGTGCTGGCGCCTATGTGCAGGCCGGCGGGTTCGAGCCTCTGGCGTGCCACGAAGATGTGCAACTGGTGCGCAATCTGGAGCGTTGCGGCGCGTCCATCGCCTGGAGTCACACGCCACAGGTGATTACCAGTGGCCGGCTCGACTGCCGCGCCCAAGGCGGGTTTGGTGACTATTTGAAGAGCCTCATGCAGGCCAGCTGAAAAAATCAACATTTCACGATGTAAAACCCATGAATCCTTGACTATGCTGATAGCGCCTTGCCGGTATTCCAGGGTTGGAGTACCGCGCATCACCGCAGCGGAGTCTGCGGCGAACAAAAAGAGCGTCGTCCCGTCAACGGGGTACGGCCCAGCATCAATCGACAAGGATGTGACACCCATGAAGCCTGCCTCCTTAAGCGAGGGCCGCCGCGGTCCCGCGCAAATCTGGAACAGCGCGCCACAGTTGGCGCAAATTCCCGCTATCCCTCCTTCTTCGCTGGTGCCGCCCGGTGCACGCGTGGTGGTGATTGCTCCGCACCCTGGCGATGAAGTGCTGGCGTGTGGAGGGCTGCTGCAACTGTTCAGTACCCTGGAGCACCCGCTGCTGCTGATCTCGATCACCGATGGCAGCGCCAGCCACCCGGGATCTCACGCATGGCCGGCGAGCCGCCTGAGTGTGATTCGCCCCCAGGAAAGCGCCGAGGCGCTGCGCCGGCTGGGGATGCCGCTGCACAGCTTGAAGTGGATTCGCGGCGGTTTTCGTGACGACGCCCTGGCGAGCAGTGAACAGCCGATGAGCCAGTTCATTGCGCGTTACCTGCAGCCGGGCGACGTGGTGTTCACCACGTGGCGCAACGACGGCAATGACGATCACGACGCCGTCGGCCGTGCCAGCGCCAAGGCCTGCAGCCTGATCGGCGCGCGGCTTTATGAACTGCCCATCTGGGCCTGGCACAGTCCGGCGCGTGAAGCGGCGATGATGCCTTGGCAGCGAGCGCATAAGGTGCGTCTGGACAGCTGGAGCGTCGCGCGCAAACTTCACGCCGCTCATGCCTACGCCAGCCAATTGGTCGGCGACCCGACCATCGGGCTCGCGCCGATGCTCGCCCAGGAACTGCTGGAGCGCATGCGCGAGCCGTATGAGGTCGTGTTCGCGTAGCGCGGGCGGATATGTATCGCAGTGTGTACAGCAGGCGTGGCGATACACAACGTTTAACCCGAGACCGTTCCTGAAACATGCGCGATACAGCGCAGCGGTCAACTGAGTGTCAGGCACCCATCAGCCGCAGGAGGCTCGCCATGCACACTCTGTTGACCCGTCGCTCCAAACACCGTCCGCTTTTTCTGGCATTGGCCTTGTGTCTGTCAGCGGCTACCTGATCGGCAAGCAGGCCGCCGGCAAGTACGAATTTCGCCTGATCAATGGCGGGATCGACCACAACCTGGCGCAGGAAGCACCGGCGTTCGCCAAGGCCGTGTTCGACGCCGAGCACCTGTGACCTTATCGCGAGGACGCGTCGCGCGTGACGATGGCGTAACCCTCGAACCACCGGCCAATTCGATCACCACTTCGGCGGTCACCGCACCGTCGTTGACGCTCAGTACCGTGCCTTCCAGGCGGTTGCGCGTTAGTCATCAACATGACCCACGGCGCCTTGATCAGTGCCACGGCAACAACTCCAGTGTCCCGTCTGCCGGCATTCTGGGCCTGGTATTGACTACCTGTTGTCGCCCGAGCTGGCGACAAGCCCGCATCGACGATGTGAAAAATTTGTTAAGCATTTAACGTCAAAGGCTTTTTTGCTCGGATCCAATCTGACACACTGATGCGAATAATTATCATCATCTTTGTTATTCGCTAGGGACGGCGCTTTCGGGAGAGTCGGTTTCATGTCTGTGCAACAACACGGCGGTAAAGGTTTTTCACCCAATTTGATCGCGATGGCCATCTGTATTGCCAGCTCACAAGCGGCCTTCGCCGCCGACACGCAGCCGCCAGCCGACGTCGTCGAGTTGGGTGCAACGCAGATCAACACCGAGCAACAACTCGGTGCGACCACCGAAGGCAGCCCGTCCTACACCACCGGCTCGATGGCCACGGCAACCAAACTTCCACTGACGATGCGCGAAACCCCACAGGCCGTCACCGTCATCACACGACAGCGTATGGATGACCAGGCGATGACCAGCATCAACGACGTGGTCAAGGCCACGCCCGGGTTGTTCCTGAATTTCTCCAGCGGCCCTGGCCGGCAGTCGTACACCTCGCGCGGTTTCGACATCGACAACCTGATGTATGACGGTATTCCCAGCGGCTACAACGGGGTCACGGTCGGCGCCCAGCCGAACCTGGCCATGTTCGACCGCGTCGAGGTAGTGCGCGGCGCAACAGGTCTGGTCACCGGTGCCGGCAACCCTTCAGCCGCCATCAACCTGATCCGCAAGCGACCGCTGGACGAGCAGAAAGTCACCCTCACCGGCGCCGCCGGCAGCTGGGACAATTACCGTGGCGAGCTGGACGCCTCCAGCCCACTCAACGACAGCGGTACCTTGCGCGGCCGGGTGGTCACTTCTTACGGTGATGCCAACAGTTTCATCGATAAAGTCCAGGAAGATCACGGGCTGTTCTACGCCGTCACCGAAGCGGATTTGAGCGAAGACACCACCCTGACCCTGGGTTTCTCCAACCAGAAGGACAAGACCAACTACTTCTGGGGATCGGCGATGGTCGGTCAGGACGGCCATCATCTGGACCTGCCGCGCTCCTACAACCCCGGCACTCGCTGGGAGAACAAGGACCAGGAAATCAACACGGTGTTCGCCGAGCTGCGTCAGCGCCTGGCCAACGACTGGAGCCTTCAAGTCAACGCCAACTACGCCGAACAGAACGCGTTGTTTTCAGGCTCCTACCAGTCGCGCTGGGTCAACAACACCCCAGCCCGCACGGTCTACCAGGCGGCCTACGATGAAAACCAGGCCGGCATCGACGCCTTTGCCAGCGGCCCTTTCCAGGCGTTCGGGCGTACCCATGAACTGGTGGTAGGCGCCAGCAAGCGCATCTACGACCTGACCACCCACAGCTACAGCCCGTACGACACCAACTGGCCACTCACCGCCGGCAAGCCGGACTTCGTCCACACCGACAACCAGCGCGAAGTCACCACTCAGGACGGCGTCTACGTCACCACGCGCCTGAGCCTGGCCGACCCGTTGAAGCTGATCCTCGGCGGGCGCCTTGACTGGTATGACTATGACAACCGTGACGGCGACGGTGACTATCATGTCACCCGCAACCTCACCCGCTACGCAGGTTTGATCTATGAGCTGGACGACCATCACTCGGTCTACGTCAGCTACAGCGACATCTTCACGCCGCAGAGTGAAAAGGACACGTCCGGTAAGCCGGTCAAGCCGATTGTCGGCAAGAACTACGAGGTCGGCATCAAGGGCGAATACCTGGGCGGCGCGCTGAATGCGAGCCTGGCGCTGTTCCGCGTCGACCAGGAAAACCGGGCGGTGCAAGTGTTCGTGCCAAACTGCCCGCAGGCCTCCTGCAACGAAGCCTCCGGCGAAATTCGCAGCGAGGGTATCGACGTCGAACTGCAAGGCGCGTTAACCGAGAATTGGCAGGTTGGCGGTGGCTACACCTACGCCCGTACGCACACCATCAAGGATGATGCCAACCCGCAGAAGGTCAACAAGCAGTACGACACCGACACGCCAGAACAGCTGTTCAAACTGACCACGCGCTACAACCTTCAGGGCCCGCTGGAAAAATTCCGCGTGGGCGGCAACGTCTCCTGGCAGAGCCGCATGTACAACGACCTTGCCCTCGCGGACGGCAGTAAATACCGGCTCAAACAGGGCAGCTATGCCGTCACCGACCTGATGGCCGGCTACCAGGTCAACCAGCACCTGGACCTGCAGCTCAACGCCAACAACATCTTCGACCGTCGCTACTACTCGACCATCGCCAACTCGGTGAGCTACGGCGGTGACGCGTACGGCAACCCACGCAACATGATGCTGACCGCCAAGTACACCTTCTGATCGTCATCGCCTCGGCTATCCGTTCGGGTAGCCGTTCTTAAAGTCCCGTTCAAGGATGCCGATAACGTTCTGGCATCCCTGAATCAAAAAACACACGAATACCTGCTTCACTCCACCGGCGGCCCGTCGTGGCACGCCGCATGCTTGCCTATTACCCGCCGAACACATGGAGTAAGAGTGAATGCCCACCCGCCCGCGTTTTCTAGAGCACTACCGCAAGGCCGATCGCATCATGCTGGCGTTGGTCTGGCTGATGTTTCTGTTCTCACTCGGGCTGGCGTTCTGGCACGACACCTGGCTTCAGGCATTGACCGTGGGCGCAGGCACCAGTGTGGTGCTGACGGTGCTCTATCGCGCCCTCGGCGGGACACGTTTGATGCGCTGCCTGCTGGGCGCCGGCTTGATGGTAATGGCCGCCCTGCACATCAACCAGGCGCAAGGCGTGATCGAATCACACTTCGGCATTTTCGCGTTGCTGGCGGTGCTGACGTTCTACCGCGACTGGCTGCCGATCCTGGTCGCGGCGGCAACGATCGCCGTGCATCACGTGGTCTTCCACGCCTTGCAACATCAAGGCTTCCCGGTGTTTGTGATGGAACACCACGGCGGCTGGAGCATGGTGTTCGTCCACGCCTTTTACGTGGTGATGGAGACCGTCGCCCTGCTCTACCTGGCCATTCACAGCCAGCGTGAGGCGGTCGAAAGCCAGGAAATGCTCGAGAAAATGCTCGCCGTGACCACCCAGCTCACCGTCGAAACCGCCCAGGGTGAAGGCAAAGTGCACGTTTCCCTGGCCAAGCGCTTCGACCACTTCCTGCAGCAAATCACCCACCTGATCGACGGCGTGACCCGCGACTCCCAGGGCCTTGGCCAACTCGGCCAGGAACTGGCCAGTGCCAGCGGCACCCTGGAAAAAGGCGCACGCCATCAGTTGGCAGAAATCACCCAGATGACCGGCTCGATGCAGCGCATGGAAGACGCCATGGGCCACATCACCGTGCACGTTGAACAGGCTGTCGAGCACGCCGGCCAAGCCAGCCAACAAATCGTGCGCGGCCAGGAAAGCGTCGGCCGCGCCCAGCATGAAATCAGCCAACTGGCTTCACGCATTCACGGCACCCACTCCACCGTGCAAGACCTCGCGGCGCAGGCCGAGCAGATCGGCTCGGTGCTCGAAGTGATCAGCAGCATCGCCAACCAGACCAACCTGCTCGCGCTCAACGCCGCCATCGAAGCCGCGCGCGCTGGCGAGCAAGGCCGAGGGTTTGCCGTGGTCGCCGATGAAGTACGCAGCCTGGCCCAGCGCACGGCGGTGTCCACCCAGGAAATCAAACAGATCATCGAAGGCTTGCAACACGGCAGCCGTCAGGCCGTCGAGGCAATGCATGACAGCCAGCAAGGCGTAGAGCGTTGCGTACAAGACAGCCAGTTGGCGGTACAGATGCTGCAAGCAGTAGGCGCCGATATCGCGCGCATCGACGCACTGAATGGGCGGATTGTGAGCACCACGCGCGAGCAGTCCACGGCCAACCTGGAGATTGTCGGGCGCTTGCAAGCGGTGCAGAGCATTGCGCAAAGCACCGCGGATGATGTGGAGACGCTGGCCCGCAGCAGTGAACGGTTACCGCCGATTGCGGTACGCCTGGATGCCTTGGGGCGCAGGTTTCATCAATGAAGTCATGAGTCTCGGGACAATGAGGAGGTGATCTGAGCAATCGCCCCCTGATCCGCCTCGTGCAGCGTGCGGTACTGATTGACGACTTCGGTTTCTTCCACCGTGAGGTCATCCGCGCTCATGTGCGAACGCTCCCCGCTCAGCACATACAGCACATCGACCCCCCTGCGACGGATCGCCATCAGATAGTCCGATTTGGGCAGCCTCTCGCCCCTTTCATAGTGGCCCTGTGCGTTTTCGGCCACACCCCCTATCACACCAAAATCGTGCTGGGAGAGTAAAAGCCTTTTGCGCTCTTCCTTTAAGCGCCCGCCTAAACTGCTGTCCATGTTGAATGCCTGCCATGAGGGTATAAACCACCATACGCCTATACACCTCAAAGAAGGTCACTCATTTGAGTTGACCTTTCAGGGCATAGTCCGACAGGTCAATGGCGTCAGCGTTGGGGAAAAAAACCTGCCGAGCAGCTTTTTAAAACCAGGCGCTGTCGCCAGCCGCAACACGCCGTGGCCGAGCGCTATTGCAACGCGTGAGTGAGCAGACGCCAACCGCGGCGCACATTTGGGCACGCCATGCGCTTGAGCCTGTTGTACCAGCGCATGATATGGCCATCGCTTGGCTCACGCGGCAGGTCGAAAACCTGCTCGGTACCTTGTGCAAAGCGCACATGCACCTGCTGGCCATCGTCGTGCAGGGTTTCAACGCTGTCGCCAAACCGGTACGTGACCCGGTCCTTGCTGTGCCGGATCAGCAGCTTGGCGAGTTCGCCACGCAGCATCTCCAGTTCAGCGATCGGCCCTGCGCCGTCAACGTCGTTCACGCCGATGAAGGCTTTTGTCCGGTCGTGGCGGTCAACGAAGGCGATGCCTTATTCGTGGGTTGTATTCGCCCGAATCGATTCCTCCAGGCCCATGCGCTGCACGACAACACGGCCCGCACCCCGCACGTCGATAGTCTGCCCGCCCTCGCGAAAAGCCGGTGCCCTTTCAGCCACCGTGACGTGTGCGCCCTGCCGGGACAACCACTAGGAGCTAACATTTATGCCGGATTGGAATGCTCGCTACTGGCATAGGCCGGTCCGCTTGTGCTCTTCACTGCAACGCGCGGATTGTCCAGCCAGCCCAACTGCCCTTATCCTCAACGCTCCACGCCCAACCCGGAGCCGCCATGGACCTTGCCACGCTCGCCCTCTTCCTCCCCGCCTGCTTCGCCCTGAACATGGCGCCAGGCCCGAACAACTTGCTGTCGGTCAGCAACGCCACCCGCTACGGCTATCGCACGTCTTGCCTCGCCGGTGTTGGCCGCTTACTGGCCTTCGCCGGCATGATCGCCCTCGCCTCGGCGGGCCTGGCGGTGGTGCTGCAAACCTCGGAGTTGTTGTTTTACGCGATCAAGATTCTGGGCGCGGCGTATCTGTTTTATCTGGCGTTTCAGTTGTGGCGGGCTAATCCGCAGGCAGGGGCTGAATCGGCGACGGAAAAGGTGGGGTTATGGGCGTTGGCGCGTCAGGAGTTTCTGGTGGCGGCGGGCAACCCGAAGGCTATCTTGATCTTCACAGCCTTCCTGCCGCAGTTCGTGGTGCCAGGCCAGCCGATCACGCCACAATTTGCGCTGCTGGGCGCGATGTTCCTGGTGCTGGAATGGATCGCCATCAGCGCCTATGCCTACATGGGCCTGCACATGCGTCGCTGGTTTGCCGAGCCGCGCGGTAAACGAATTTTCAATCGATGCTGCGCGGGGTTGTTGTCGGCAGCGGCAACGGTGCTGTTGATGGCGCGTCGCGCTTGAGGTCGCTGCGAAACAGCGAGTGATGCCATCGCTCGCAAGCGCCGCTACACTGCCCACCTGCACCTCACGAATGGATTCGACATTGCGCCGCTTCGCCCTACCCCTCGCTTTGCTGTGCTTTGGCCTGCTGGCCTATTGCTTGGTTGCCTTGGCGATCAGTCTGTGGCGCAGCCCCCACAGCCCCACACTGTTGATTGGCGCCTTCTACGACGAAGGCATCATCGTTGATAAAAACCCGGTCAAGGCCGCAGAGTGGTATTTGCGCGCGGCGGAAAAAGGCGAGACCTTCGCACAGTTCAAAACCGGCTTTTTTTACTTTTTCGGGCGCGGTGTGGCCGTTGATCACCGCAAGGGCCTGGAGTGGATCACGCTATCAGCCGAGAAAGGCAACTCTGAAGCCCAGTTTTTTTTGGGGGATGCAAACTATGGCGGCGTGGAAATGCCGCGCGATAGCGCTCAAGCCGCGGTGTGGTATCGCGAGGCTGCGCAGCAAGGTCATGCCCGCGCCCAGCAACGGCTTGCCGACGCCTATTTCAGAGGCATTGGCGTTGAGCAAAGCGACCGCAAGGCATTCTTCTGGGCGCGCAAAGCCAGTGCGCGAGGCGATGCTGAGGGCCAAACGCTGTTGGCGACCTTTTATTTCACGGGCGTAGGCACGCCGAAAAACCCTCAGCAAGGCATCCAGCTGCTGACCCAGGCTGCCCACTCAGGCAATAGCGAAGCGTACGAATGGCTCGGGATGGCCAACCTGAATGGCATCGGCACCCCCAAAGACGTACCCGCCGCCATTGGGTGGTATACCCGCGCTGGCGACGCGGGCCGGGCCAAAGCGCAGTACATGCTTGGTTATCTGTACAGCAGCAGCGGTGCAGTGCCGGCAGACTATCCAACGGCGAACCGATGGCTGCTCAAGGCCGCGATACAAGGGTACGCTGTCGCGACGGCGACCCTCGCCATGCATGTGGATATAGGAAAGGGCTTTGAACCTAACAAGCTCAAGGCATGTGGCCTAGTGCGCGTGGCGCTGAATCAAAAGCTGTCCGAGTACGAGGACTATTTACGCGGCCAGCTTGAGCGTGAGGAAAAAGCCTTGTCCGCAGAACAACTGGCCGACGTCGCGGCGCTGGAAGCCCTCTATTCAACCCCGCAAGGGCTTGGGCAATTGCTGGGTGATATAACCAGCGCGCCGTAGGCACACACAAGGGCAAAGTCGATGAGTGCTTTTCAAAAAGGAGAACACGCCATGACCCGAAACCAGCTCGCCGACCTTTACCGAGGGTATATCGACTGCCTCAACCGCCAGGGCTGGGAGCGCCTCGGCGATTTCGTGCACCCGCAGGTGACCTACAACGCCACCCCCGTCGGCCTTGCCGGCTACCGCGCGATGCTGGAGCGGGACTTTCGCGAGATCCCCGACCTGGTGTTCCGCATCCAACTGCTGGTCGCGGATCCGCCCACCGTCGCCAGCCGGTTGAACTTCCACGTCACGCCCAAAGGTGAATTTTTCGGCTTGCCGATCAACGGCAAGACGGTGACCTTCGATGAGAACGTATTCTACGAATTCGTCGACGGGAAGATCGCGCACGTCTGGTCCGTGATCGATAAGGCGGCGATCAAACAACAGCTTTAATGGATGGAGCCGCTTGTGGAGAACCCGCTTTTCACCTTTAGCACCCAACCCTACCCACCGCGCCAACGCTTTGAAGTGTGGCGTGAGGAAGTGAATGCGATCTTCGATATCACCATCAGCGAGCCTGAATCCGCCGCCTTCAATTACCGCCTGGCCACCGGTTACCTGGGTTCGTTATTGATGGGCTGCGGTGCCTGGGACGGTGCCGGCGAGCCGGTGCCGTATCGGGTCAAGCGTTCCACACAAATGATTCGCCGTGACAGCCTCGACCACTACTACCTCTGCCTGGGCCTGACTCACACGATTAATGGCACCGCAGGCCGCACCACGCTGGCGGCGGGTAACGCGCAGATCTACATGCTGGACCTGGCCCGTGAACTCGATTGCCTGATCACGGCTGGCGATACCGTGATCCTCACCATTCCTCGCGACTTGCTGGCGCAAAGCCTCGGCTACAAAGACGTGCATGGCCAGGTGCTGCAGGGCGGCTTGAGCGAGCTGCTCGCAGACCATATGCGCGCGTTGCAACAGTGCCTGCCGCGCCTGACACCCGATGAAATTCCACACGCCCAACAGGCGACGCTGGCCATGGTATCGGCAGCTTTGGCGCCGACAGTGGCCAACCTGCAAACCGCCGAGCAAGCGATCGACCACACCCTGTTCAACCGCGCCCGGCGCTTGATTGAACAGCACCTGCGCAGCCCGGAATTGTCCCCGGTTTTCCTGTGCAAACACTTGGGTATTTCGCGGGCGCAACTGTATCGGGTGTTCAGCCAGGAATCCGGCGTGGCGGCGTATATCCAGCAGCGCCGGTTGAACCGCGCGCGGGTGATTATCCAGAGTGATACCGGCGCGCGGCAGCGGGTGTCGGGGCTGGCCTTCCAGTTCGGCTTCAAGAGCGATGCGCACTTCAGCCGCACCTTCAAGCAAGCCTTTGGCTATTCGCCGCGCGAGGCCCGGGAGTTGAGCGCCGCTGCCCAGGCACCGGAGCGCGTGAGCCGCCACACCGGGTTCTCGTTACGCAACATCCTGGGGCAGATGAACGCGGTCTGAGACACCCAGGCAAGTCATTGAGACGCGCAGACAGGAACATTTTTTCCGCGTGCTTTTCACCGTTTTATCATTGGCCGACGTTCCAGAGCCCTGACTAAACGGAGAAAATCATGGCCCGTCGTACTGTTATCGCAACGCTTGCCACCGCCCTCTTGCTGACGGGTTGCGCCAATGGCGTCAACGGCCTCAGCAGCTTGAACAACCTGTCATTGCCGGGTATTCAGGGCAAAGCCGGGCCGGATATTTCGCTGTTCGACACCACGTATGTCAGGACGCACATCATTTCTGGCAAGACCACCTCCCAACAGCTCAAAGCCCTGTATGGCGAACCGCAGGACCAGTCGATTTCATCCGACGGCACCGAAACCTGGAACTACGCGCCCTCCAACACCCAGAACGCGTCCATGCGCCACTTGCTCGGGCTGGTCTCCAACCGTATCCCCGGCAATACCTACGACAATGCCCTCGACACCCGGCGCACAGCCATCGACAACCTTGCACCGCAGCAACAGAGCCGACGCCTGAACATCCACCTCAACAATGGCGTGGTCAGGGACTACAGCATTCTGTAATAGCACCGCCCCGCGGTGAACGCAGGCTCGTAGTGGCGAGCGGGCTAGCCCCGCGTTGGGCTGCGCAGCAGCCCCGCAACCTGCCAATGGGGTATGCCGGTGGTACCGAGGCGGCCTCATTGGGAGCGCTTCGCACTCCAACGCGGGGCAAGCCCGCTCGCCACACCGGCCCACGTTCTGGCATCCTGACGCTCCCAAAGTCGTCGAACGCGAGCAGCAAGCCCATGAGCCACGGCGTCAAACTTGAACCCCGTACACTGCCCGTCCCGCAGTCCATCAGCCCTCAAGCGCAGGCCACACTGCAACGCCTGGTCGGGGATGACGGTGTGCCCCTCAATGCACTGCACGCGATGCCCACGCCCGAGGACCATGACGGCTGGCGCCGTCTGCAGGCTGCCGTGGCCCAGAACTACGCCAGCACCAACGCGGGGCAAGCGGCGTCGCTGCGGGCCAGCCTGCACACCATCAGGGTTGAAAACGCCAGCGTGCATGTCGCCACACCGGCGTCTGCCACGCCCTTTGCCTACATTGACCTGCACGGCGGCGCGCTGGTGTTCGGCGGCGGCGAAAACTGCCGCCTCGCGGCCGGCAGACAAGCCGACCTGCACGACGTGATCTGCTATGGCGTGGACTACCGCATGCCGCCCGATCATCCCTACCCCGCAGCGCTGGATGACTGCCTGGCTGTCTATCGGCACGTTCTCAAGCAACACGCGCCGCAACAGATCGTGATCGGTGGCCGCTCAGCGGGCGGCAACCTTGCGGCCGCCATGGTGTTGCGTGCGCGTGACGAAGGTTTGCCATTGCCAGCCGCGCTGGTGTTGCTGTCGCCGGAAGTCGACCTCACCGAGTCCGGCGACAGCTTCCAGGTCAACCGCACCGTCGACGTGGTGCTGCCCAATCCGCTGATGAACGTCAATCTGTTGTATGCCAACGGTGCGGATTTGTCTCACCCGTACCTGTCACCGCTGTTTGGCGATTTCACCCAGGGTTTCCCGCCAACTTTTCTGCAGAGCGGTACCCGTGATCTGTTCCTGTCCAACACCGTGCGCCTGCACCGCGCCTTGCGCCAGGCACGGGTAACGGCGCAGCTGCATGTGTTCGAAGCCATGCCGCACGGAGGTTTCATGGGCGCACCGGAAGATGCGGAGCTGGCCGCCGAGGTCGCAGCATTTGTGCGTGAGCAGCTGAAGCGGGGTTGACACATTCCGTCACGTCCGCTGAAGATGGAGGCCTTATTCAGGGTGTGTCAGCGCATGTCTGCATCGTCTTTCGTTAACCTTTGTGCCATTGGCTTGATTGCCAAGGCGCAAGGTTGCGTGGCGCACGCCCTCAAATCGAAGAAACAGTCGCTCATGTGACCGGGGCGCGCTGTCCCGTCAGATGAGCTGACAGGACATTGAGCGCGACGGACCTCACTCCCTTTGCACAATCCCTCTGCCCTTCTGACGGTGACTCCAGCGGTCAACCATCAGGAGAAAGTGCATGTCATTGTTTCAAGGTATCTGGGTTCCCGTGGTCACGCCGTTTCATGACGGCGCCATCGACTTAATCGGCCTGCGCCGGCTGGTCAGCCACCTGCTGGAAAAGCACGTGGCCGGCATCATGGTCTGCACCACTACCGGGGAAGCCGCGTCACTGAGCCGTCAGGAACAACTGGCCGTGCTGGATGCGGTGCTGCAACTCGTGCCAGCGCAGCGCGTGGTGATGGGCCTGGCGGGCAACAACCAGCGTGAACTGCTGCAGTTCCAGAGCGAAATCCTCAAACGCCCGGTGGCCGGCTTGCTGGTGCCGGCGCCCAGCTATATCCGCCCCTCCCAGGCCGGCCTTGAAGCGTTTTTCCGCACGGTGGCCGACGCCTCCAGTGTGCCGATCATTCTCTATGACATTCCCTACCGCACCGGCGTGACCTTCGAACAGGCCACTTTGCTGAACATCGTCAAGCACACGCGAATCGTCGCGATCAAAGACTGCGGCGGCAACCTGGCGACTACCTTGGCGCTGCTCGCCAGCGGCGACGTGGAGGTGTTGTGTGGCGAAGATCTTCAAATCTTCAACGCGCTGTGCCAGGGCGCCAGTGGTGCGATTGCAGCCTCGGCCCATGTGCACACCGAAGACTTCGTGGCGCTGTACCAGCAGGTACGCGACAACCAGCTCACCGAGGCCAGGGCGACTTTTTTCAGGTTAATGCCCCTGATCAACACCCTGTTCATGGAGCCCAACCCCGCGCCGGTAAAGGCTGCGCTGGCGATGCAAGGCTTGATCGCCAGTGAGCTGCGCGCGCCGATGCAAACCGCCAGCACTGGCGTTATAGAGCGGTTGCAGCAGGTTTTGATGCGCGGCGTTTAAACGTCAACACGCGCTCATGCGCCAAAAAAAGACATCCAACGGACCGCCCGGTTGCGACCGGCGCGATCCCGGCCTATGTTCCAAGCCAGGCTTTGCATTTTGCTGTCCCTCCCCTACGCCTCTTCCGTACCAGGTGACGACATGCCCACGCTTTCCCGCCCCGCCGTACTCGAACTGATCGGCAACACGCCGCTGGTCAAGGTCAGCCGATTTGATACCGGCCTGTGCACGCTGTTCCTCAAGCTTGAATGCCAAAACCCCGGTGGTTCCATCAAGGACCGCATCGGCCTGGCAATGATCGACGCCGCCGAACGCGACGGCCGCCTGCGCCCCGGCGGTACCATCATCGAAG
Source organism: Pseudomonas sp. HT11 (assembly GCF_044875395.1). Classification (NCBI taxonomy): domain Bacteria; kingdom Pseudomonadati; phylum Pseudomonadota; class Gammaproteobacteria; order Pseudomonadales; family Pseudomonadaceae; genus Pseudomonas; species Pseudomonas sp. HT11. Next base: position 3,368,446 of record NZ_CP173217.1, read on the forward strand.
CCACCGCCGGCAACACCGGCCTGGGGCTTGCGCTGGTCGGCCGGGCCAAGGGCTACCGCGTGGTGCTGGTGGTGCCCGACAAGATGTCCACCGAAAAAGTCCTGCACTTGAAGGCCATGGGCGCCGAGGTGCATATCACCCGCTCCGACGTCGGCAAGGGCCATCCCGAGTATTACCAGGACGTGGCTGCGCGCCTGGCCAAGGACATTCCCGGGTCATTTTTTGCCGACCAGTTCAACAACCCGGCTAACCCGCTGGCGCACGAAACCAGCACCGCGCCGGAAATCTGGGCGCAAACCCAGCATGACGTGGACGCGATCGTGGTGGGCGTCGGCTCGGCCGGCACCCTCACCGGCCTGACCCGCTTCTTCAAACGCGTACAGCCGGAACTGGCCATGGTGCTGGCCGATCCGGTGGGTTCGGTGATGGCTGAATACAGCCGCAGCGGCAGGATGGAAACGCCGGGGTCGTGGGCCGTGGAAGGCATCGGCGAAGACTTCATCCCCTCGATCGCCGACCTCTCCAGCGTGCGCCACGCCTATTCCATCAGCGATGAAGAAAGCTTCGACCACGCCCGCCAACTGCTCAAAGCCGAAGGTATTCTCGGCGGTTCGTCAACCGGCACCCTGCTCGCTGCAGCGCTGCGTTATTGCCGCGAGCAGACCGAGCCCAAACGCGTGGTCACCTTCGTCTGCGACACGGGCACGCGGTACCTGTCCAAGGTCTACAACGATCAATGGATGAACGACGCGGGCCTGCTCCAGTACAAACACTACGGCGACCTGCGCGATCTGATCGCCCGCCGCTTCGAAGACGGCCGCGTGATCAGCGTGAGCCCCGACGATACCCTGCTCACGGCCTTCCAGCGCATGCGCCTGGCCGATGTCTCGCAACTGCCGGTGCTGGTCGAAGGCCGCGAACTGGTTGGCGTGATCGACGAGTCCGACATCCTGCTGGGGTTGCACCATGACGCCGCCGACTTCTCCATGATCGTTGCCAGCGCCATGACCGACACTTTGCAAACCCTGGCCCCGAGTGCCAGCCTGGCCGAACTGCAGGCGGAACTTGATCGCGGCCTGGTTGCCATCATTGCTGACGCCTCAGGTTTTTATGGCCTGATCACCCGCGTCGACCTGCTTAATCACCTACGGAGATCCCTTGCATGAGTCAGCCCGATAAAAGCGCCTTTGCCACTCGCGTGATCCACGCTGGGCAATCACCCGACCCGACCACGGGAGCGCTGATGCCGCCGATCTATGCCAACTCCACTTATCTGCAAGACAGCCCCGGCGTGCACAAGGGCTTTGACTATGGTCGTTCCCACAACCCCACGCGCTTTGCCCTGGAGCGCTGCGTGGCCGACCTTGAAGGCGGCAGCCAGGCGTTTGCCTTTGCCTCCGGGCTGGCGGCGATTTCCACCGTGCTGGAACTGCTCGATGCGGGTGCGCATATCGTCTCCGGCAACGACCTGTACGGCGGCACCTTCCGCCTGTTCGACAAGGTGCGCCAGCGCAGCGCCGGGCACCGTTTCAGCTTTGTCGACTTGAGCGACTTGCAAGCGTTCGAAGCGTCGTTGCAAGACGACACACGCATGGTCTGGGTCGAGACCCCGAGCAACCCGCTGCTCAGCCTCACTGACTTGAGTGCCATCGCGCGAATCTGCCGCGACCGCGGCATCATCTGCGTGGCCGACAACACCTTTGCCAGCCCATGGATCCAGCGCCCGCTGGAGCTGGGTTTCGACATCGTGGTGCACTCCACCACCAAATACCTCAACGGCCACTCCGACGTGATCGGCGGCATCGCCATTGTCGGCCACAACCCGGAGCTCGCCGAGCGCCTGGGCTTCCTGCAGAACTCGGTCGGCGCGATTGCCGGCCCGTTCGATGCCTTCCTGACGCTGCGCGGCGTGAAAACCCTGGCGCTGCGCATGGAGCGTCATTGCAGCAATGCCCTGGAGTTGGCTACCTGGCTGGAACAACAGCCGCAAGTTTCACGGGTTTATTACCCAGGCCTGGCCTCGCATCCCCAGCACGCACTGGCACGCAAGCAGATGCGCGGGTTTGGCGGGATGATTTCGGTGGATTTGAACAGTGACCTGGCCGGCGCCACACGCTTTCTGGAAAACGTGAAGATCTTTGCCTTGGCCGAAAGCCTGGGCGGCGTTGAAAGCCTGATCGAACACCCGGCGATCATGACCCACGCCAGCATCCCGGCAGCAACGCGGGCGCAACTGGGCATTGGCGATGGTTTGGTGCGCTTGTCGGTGGGCGTTGAGGACGTCGAAGACCTGCGGGCCGACCTGGCGCAGGCATTGGCTCTGATCTAACCCAATCACCCAAACAATAACGCCCCACCTGTGGGAGCTGGCTTGCCTGCGATAGCATCACCTCGGTACATCTGAAGCACCGAGGTGTCTGCATCGCGGGCAAGCCCGCTCCCACAGGGTTTAAGCGTCAGGCTGAGGTGATATTCGCACGCGCTGCGTGCAGCTTTTTGTAGCTGTCGATCAAGCGCAAATGCCGATCCAGCCCTTCCAGCTTCATGCTGGTCGGCGTCAGGCCATAAAAACGCAGCGTGCCGTTGACCGAGCCGATCACCGCGTCCATGCGCTCATTGCCGAACATGCGGCGGAAGTTGGCCTCGTAATCCGCGAGTTCCAGGTCCTCGTCCAAGTGCATCTCCAACACCGCGTTCACCGCCTGATAGAACAGGCCGCGATCAACGGTGTTGTCGTTGTACTGCAGGAACATCTCCACGCACTCTTTCGCCTCCTCATATTGCTGCAAGGCGAGGTAGATCAGCAGCTTCAACTCCAGAATGGTCAGTTGGCCCCACGCGGTGTTGTCGTCGAACTCGATGCCGATCAAGGTGGTGATGTCGGTGTAATCGTCCAGCTCGCTTTCCACCAGGCGCTCAGCCAGTGCTTTGAGCTCGTCATCGCTGAGGCTGTGCAGGTTGAGGATGTCGGCCCGGAAAAACAGCGCCTTGTTGGTGTTGTCCCAGATCAGGTCGTCCACCGGATAAATTTCCGAGTAGTCCGGCACCAGGATGCGGCAGGCGGTTGCGCCGAGGTGTTCGTACACCGCCATGTAGGACTCTTTGCCCATGCCTTCGAGAATGCCGAACAGGGTCGCGGCTTCCTGAGCATTCGAGTCTTCGCCCTGGCCCGAGAAATCCCATTCAACGAACTCGTAGTCCGACTGGGCACTGAAGAAGCGCCACGAGACCACGCCGCTGGAGTCGATAAAGTGCTCGACGAAGTTGTTCGGTTCGGTGACCGCGTGGCCTTCAAAGGTCGGCTGCGGCAGGTCGTTCAAGCCTTCGAAGCTGCGGCCCTGAAGCAATTCGGTGAGGCTGCGTTCCAGCGCCACTTCCAGGCTCGGGTGGGCGCCGAACGAGGCAAATACGCCGCCGGTGCGCGGGTTCATCAAGGTCACGCACATCACCGGGAATTCACCGCCCAGTGACGCGTCCTTGACCAGTACCGGGAAGCCCTGGGCTTCCAGGCCTTGAATACCGGCAAGAATTCCCGGGTATTTGGCGAGCACTTCAGCCGGTACGTCCGGCAGGGCGAATTCACCTTCAATGATTTCGCGCTTGACCGCGCGCTCGAAAATCTCCGACAGGCACTGCACCTGCGCTTCGGCCAGGGTATTGCCCGCGCTCATGCCGTTGCTGAGGTAAAGGTTTTCGATCAGGTTGGACGGGAAGTACACCACCTCGCCATCGGACTGACGCACGAACGGCAGCGAAACAATGCCGCGTTCTTCATTGCCCGAATTGGTGTCGAACAGGTGCGAGCCACGCAGCTCGCCATCGCGGTTGTAGATTTTCAGGCAGTAGGCGTCGAGGATTTCAGGCGGCAACTCGTCTTTGCGGCCCGGCTGGAACCAGCGCTCATCCGGGTAATGCACGAACGGCGCGTTGGCCAGTTCCTCACCCCAGAACTGGTCGTTGTAGAAAAAGTTGCAGTTAAGCCGCTCGATAAACTCGCCCAACGCCGACGCCAGTGCGCCCTCTTTGGTCGCGCCCTTGCCGTTGGTAAAGCACATCGGCGAGTGGGCGTCGCGGATATGCAGCGACCAGACGTTAGGCACGATATTGCGCCACGAGGCGATTTCAATCTTCATGCCCAGGCCCGCGAGAATGCCGGACATGTTGGCGATGGTCTGCTCCAGCGGCAGGTCTTTGCCAGCAATGTAGGTGCCCGCCTCAGAACTAGCGCCAGGCATCAGCAACGCCTGGGCATCGGCGTCGAGGTTGTCCACCTCTTCAATCACGAACTCGGGCCCGGCCTGCACGACTTTCTTCACGGTGCAACGGTCGATGGAGCGCAGGATGCCCTGGCGGTCCTTGTCGGAGATATCCGCCGGCAACTCGACCTGGATCTTGAAGATCTGGTTGTAGCGGTTTTCCGGATCAACGATGTTGTTCTGCGACAGGCGAATATTTTCGGTAGGGATATTGCGTGTTTCGCAGTACAGCTTCACAAAGTACGCCGCACACAACGCCGACGAAGCCAGGAAGTAATCGAACGGACCCGGGGCCGAACCATCGCCTTTATAGCGAATGGGTTGGTCGGCAATCACCGTGAAGTCATCGAACTTGGCTTCAAGCCGAAGGTTGTCGAGAAAGTTGACCTTAATTTCCATGCGGGCACACCAGAACGAGCTAAACAAATTGGCCGCCATTATGAAGATTTTCGCCGGGAAGTCTCAGGGTTTTCCGAATTGGCTGCCGATCGGTGCCTCTTTGCATCGCTGCGTCAGCTGCTTGCAGCCCTCAGCTGACGTAGCGATGCATCAGGCTATAACGCTCGCGGACTCAGGCGCTGCGCAAGGCTCGTTCGGTTAACGATGAGTTCGTCTCGCACATCGGGCCCTCTATAAACCATGGACGTCTCATGGTGTATGTAATCACCCGAACGATCCGCGCTCAGCCAATTGAACGACCCGACACACAGCAATTCTTCATCGGCCATGACAATCTTGCTATGCACCTTGTTGACCACACGAACCTGCACATCACGGGATTTCAAAGCAGCTATGGCCTCCTTGAATTCTGCTACTTTGCCTGTATCACCATCGGGCTTACCACGCTTGATATCAGTATTGAAGCGCAAGTCGGTATAGACCGTTACTTCGACACCACGCTTCACCGTCCCGCCCATGACGTCCAAAGCACCGCTTTCATGCATCCTGTGTAACTTAACCCACGGCGTCACTATCTGAACCTGGTGGCGGGCCATCTCCAAGGTACGCAACAGGAACCGATCATGTTCGGCAAACTCATGCAAATGGCTCAATCCGGTGCGCGTAGTGAGCAAATCGACCCTAGGCTGGAAATCAAACTTCAGCTCATTCGCCGCGTCACTGAGCAGGTAGAGGGCCAAGCGTCCGCGCGGTTTGCTGGCGGACACCTGGGTGAACAAGTCCATATCACCGAACACCAGGAAGCTATCTTTAGCCCGCGAAACAGCAACGTTCAGCATGCTGTCCCTTCGGTCTATAAAAGGACCATCGGCATGTTTGGAGTAAACCGCCGAAAAAATCACCACTGGCCGTTCTGCCCCCTGAAAGGAGTGAACAGTGCCGATGGTGACTTCACCGTCGCCTTTGCCGGTACGGATACCCAACGCTGAGCACGCCTCGATGATCGACTGAGTCTGTGCGCCGAAGGGGGTTATCACACCCAGAATCTCCCACAGTTCCTTCTTGTAGCGTTGTGTGAGTTCCTGTTCATTAGCCTTAATCCACGCGGCAATCGTCTGCGCTTCGAGCAGGTTGTGACGGCTACCGCCCTGTTTCTGCTGGCACCTGCCATCAATGTGCAGATAGCCGAGCCCAGGCAAGCCACCGTGCGGTTTTGCACCCCGGCGCGGTTCTAACTTGCCTTTGTAGCAAAGGGCATTGCAGTAATCGATGATCGAGTCATAGCAACGACGGTGTTCATACAAGTACATACCCCGGGCGAGGTCGCGATCGTAATGGTAACGGCTGGTCGACTGCGCAATTGACATGACACTGCCGTTGGCGGCACTGCGTCCGCTGTCGCAGAAGGCAGCGTAGTCATCATCCACCTTGTCCCGAGACAACAGGCCCGCGCTGATCAGGTTGCCGATGTCGACAGCAGCGGGAATCGACCAAATAGGTTCAATTTGCTGAGTATCACCAATGACCAACCCCTGCTTTGCCAATGCGAATGATGGCGCTGCGACCTCAGGCAAGACCTGACCAGCCTCGTCGACGATCAGCAAATCGACAAAATTCAATGCGTAATCATCAACAAAACCGTTGCCATCGTGGCGCTTGCAGTGCAGTTCTGCTGGTAGCCTGAAAAACGTAGCCACGACGCACGGTGTCAGCTTCATCCAGCGCCGCCAGTTCCTCTCCAAGGTCTTGCGACCCTTTTTGCCACGGCTTTTAAGAATGTCTGGCAATTCGTCAGCGACTTCCATCAACCAACGTCCTTCCCAGTAATGCGTAGTGAGCAAGAAGATCTCGAAACGCAAAGAGGTATCCGCCCAACTGTCGCAATCATCAAATGTCACCTGTGCGGCCGCTTTGCCAGCAGCCTTCGGTAATACCGCGATGACCGTCTGCCAATTCGACACCTCACGTTGCACGCTCTGCATCAACTCGCGGACCTGCGCCAGTTGCGTTTCAAGTGGTTTCAACGCCTGGGCGGCCAGAGCAACAACGGCGGTCAACTGACGTTCGATCGAGCTGACATCGGCGGCTGCCTGCAGCGCGGTATCAGCTTCATCAACTCGCAACTTCGCCAGTCGAAGACGTTTAGCCGCGACTGGACCGAACCAGCTAAACAGCGAGTAGATCAATGGTTCATGAGCCAGGTAATGCTTGAAATCCTTGAGGCGGGCTTGCGCTTTGGCAAGCTGTTCGGCGTGGTTCGTGAGTTGGGCTTCAAGACGTGCGATCCCCGCCTGTGGATCATTCCCCAGCAGCCGTTGAACAGCGTTGCGGACAGCCACCAATGTTGCCCACCCTTTCTCAATCTCGGCGAGCTGGTGCTGACGCGTTCGTATCTCTGCCTGAAGTTTACTCACTGTATTCTTGACGGTAGGAACCGGCTCACCTGCAAATGCGATGGCGGCTTTGCCAAGATAAGCTTGCTGCGCTTTATCAAGATAGGCCTGTGACTCAAGTTCCTGGAAAAAGCTTTTGGTTTGATAGGTGCGGGCCATTTCCGCTTCTGCCGAGGACTTGGGGAAGTACGCCCCGAAGCTCTTGATGTCGGGTAGCCAGCGTCCCGCAAAGGGGCCGGTGCCCTCTGAGAAATCTTTACCGAACGCCTTGATGATGTTGGTGACAGCCTGGTTGTTCGTAGAACTGGCGACAATCACTGGCGGCTCATCACCGTCTACCGCAGCCTTGGCCCAGAGCGAGGCAACAACGGACAAGAGCAATGTGGTTTTACCGGTTCCAGGAGGCCCGTTAACGGCCAACACATCACCGCTCTCGCCGCAAAGCAGGTGCGCCAGGCTATCGCGTTGGGCGGGTGCTAACGCGTATTCGTCACCGGCATGCCCTAGCCGCCTGGCGAACAGGCTATTGGTGGGTAAACAGGGTTCGTCTGGTGTGGGTTCACGTTGAGCGAAACGATCAAACAAGGGCGCCGTGGGTTTTGCCTCTCGCAGATGATCATAGAGCGCGACGATATTGCGGCTAAAACCTTCTGCCTTTTGTTCCTTGAAAATAAAACAATAATTGACCGGATCAAAACCATCATCGACCCCATTCCAACCGTCGGAAACCGTGTGGAACATCTTCTTGCAGAACCGTAGATAGCTGATCCACTTTTCTTGATATTGATCGGCACTAAGCTCGCTACCGGCCGCAGGCAGATCCAGCTGTGGCGCTTGTTCTGCTGACAGAAACGTGTCCAGGTCGAACTGAGCACCGATGGTGAAATTATCGCGATCCAATGGATCAAGGATGTCGCGAGGCACCAGCGCCTGTGCAGTCGGATAAATATGCCCATCGCGGGTCACTGATACGCGGCACAGAACTGGAGTGATCCACGCGGGTAAACCATTGCGCGCCTGACGGTGTTCCAGGCGCGACTTGTACACAAAGGGGCGCAGGGTGACTTCAACGTGCAGCTGTTGGGCAGGCTCGCCCGCAAACAACAAGCTGAGCTGCTCATCAGGTACACAGCCCTTGGCTAACGCGTCAATGGGCAAAGCAGTATAGGTTTTGACTTGGCTCGGCGATAAGGCGCCATTGCCGTTTTCGGCATCGGCCAGTGAATTACGCCAATAATTTGCGAGCTTGGAAGAATAGTCGTTCATCGTCCTGATTCATGAAGGCCGTCACTCACTGTGACGGTCGGTGGATGGGTAATGGGCGCCGAGAGTAGCGTTTCGACACGCGGATGACTAATCACCACAGGTGTTGAGATAAGAAAGTCCAAGGTGCCTGGGCATCGAGGATAAGGATTATGCCATCCACCTCATCATCAGTGCTCATCCTTGGCCAAGCGGTCCATACCACGCCGTTGCGACGGCGCTGACCCAACTGAAATCCGGCGTTAAAGGCTAACCACTTACGCCGCTTTCGAGTCTTGCGTCTTTGTCGACAACGCGCAGTCCTAGGCCAGCGCCTTGGGCAAATCCGGTATTGGCGCTGATTCGAAGCTATGCTGGACCCCGACCCACATTACGCTGGCGCGGCAATAAAGAGTTTTGCGACGCGGTAATCGAGGTCAGCGTTGGCCTCCTTGAATATCTGGCCGGATTGGATCTGACGCCTTACTTGAACGGAAAAGCCCATGTCCATCACTGACAACCTCCTCGCCTTCACCTTCGCCGCCACTGTGCTGACGCTCACGCCGGGGCTCGACACCGCTTTGGTGCTGCGCACCGCCACGGTAGAAGGCAAGCGCCAGGCGCTGCACGCTGCCTTCGGCATCAACGCGGGCTGCCTGGTGTGGGGCGCGGCCGTGGCTTTTGGGCTGGGCGCGTTGATTGCAGTGTCGGAGGTGGCGTTCAACCTGCTCAAGTACTGCGGCGCCGCTTACCTGGCCTGGTTGGGCGTGAACATGCTGCTGCGCCCGCGCCGTTCACTGTCGTCGGCCAACGCTGACGCCAGGCCCGGCGGCAACTGGTTTCTCAAGGGCATGTTGGGCAATGTGCTGAACCCCAAGGTGGGGATTTTCTACGTGTCGTTCCTGCCGCAGTTCATTCCCCAAGGCCATTCGTTGATTGCCTGGACGTTCGGCCTGGTAAGCATTCACGTGGCGTTGGGGCTGGCATGGTCGTTGGCGTTGATTGGCGCCACCCGGTCCCTGTCTGGCTTCCTGCGCCGAGAACAGGTCATCCAGTGGATGGACCGCACCACTGGCTTGATCTTTGTTGTATTTGCCGCGCGCCTGGCGTTCAGCAAGCGCTGAGTGCCGGCTGTTTAGCCAACAACACCCACGCCACCACCGCCGACATCGCCACCGCCACGGCGCCGGCCAGGTACACCGACCCTACCCCGGCGGCGCCGGCCAAAGCGCCGGCCAACGGGCTGCTGATCCCTAACGCAATATCGAGGAAGGCTACATAGGCACCCATGGCCAGCCCGCGCGTTTGCGGGGGCGCACGCTTGATCGCCTCGACACCAAACCCCGGGAACGCCAACGAGTAACCGAAGCCGGTCAGTGCTGCACCCAGGTACGCCATCAGCGGTGAGCCTGCGCCCCAGATCAACAACTGCCCCGCCGCTTCGATCAGCACACAGACCAACGCGACGACTGCGCCACCGAGCTTGTCCGGCAGGTGCCCGAAGAAGATTCGCGCGCCAATAAATGCCAGGCCAAACGCGGTGAAGGCGAACGACGCGTTGTCCCAGTTCTTGGACGCAAACAGCAGCGCAATAAACGCTGTGATCAGCCCAAAACCGATGCTGGAAAACGCCAGCCCCAGGCCCGGCAACCACACTGTGCCCAGCACTTTGTAAAACGAGGTGCGCCGCTGGCTGGTGGGCGCAACGCCCTTGGCCCCCGCAACGATGGCAAAGGCGCACAGCGGCAACAGCAGGGTCGCGATACTGATTCCACTGAACCCCCACTGGCTATTGATCGCCACGCCCAACGGTGCCCCGAGCGCAAATGCGGCATAGATCGCAATGCCGATCCAGGCCATGACCTTGCCGGCGTTTTGCGGCCCGACCAGGCCCATGCCCCAGCCCATCGAGCCGGTGATGATCAGGCTTTCACCCAAGGCCAGCACCACGCGCCCGGCGAGCAGCACCCAGACTGACAGCGCTGGTGTGTCGACAAACGCCAGCGACGCCAAGTACAGCACGCCGGAACTGGCCGCCACCAGCATGCCAATCAACATCGCGCGCTTGGGCCCACGCATATCGGCAAAATTGCCGGCCCAGGCCCGTGACAGCAACGCCGCGGCGAACTGCGCACCGACCACCATACCGACCACCAAGGTGCTCATGCCCAGCGTGTGGTTCAGGTGCAGCGGTAGTACCGGCAACTGCAGGCCGATGATCAGGAAACCGACGAACACCGCCAGGGTGATCGGCAGCAGTTTCAGCACGACATTTTGATTCATGAAAACCGCCTGTCAGAGGGTGAAGTAATCGCTTTGATCGAGGTCTGTCAGCAAGTCCGGGCCGCTGGGCACCCAGCCCAGCAGGTCGCGGGTGCGCGCGCTGGAAACGGCCATGTCAGCCCCGGCATCATCGCGAACCAGCCGAAATGCTCACGCGGCCGAGCTTCCACCGGCACACCGAGGCGACGCCCGATCACTTCAGCGATAGCTTTAAATGGCACGGCCTCGTCCGCCACCGCGTGGTACACGGCTTGGCTGACGCCCTCCTCCAGCGCCAAGCGGTAGACCCGCGCCGCGTCGGTGCGGTATACGCCAGACCAGCAATTCTCGCCGTCGCCAATATAGGCCGACACGCCCGTCTGCCGCGCCAGCCGAATCAAAATCGGCAGAAAACCATGGTCGCCCACCCCATGCACCGACGGCGCCAGCCGCACGGTTGCCGCCTGTATGCCCCGCTCAGCCAACAGCCGCGCGGCGGGTTCGGATTGGCGCGGGGCGCCGGCGTTCGGCAAGTCACTCTCCAGCGCGCCGCGCGCCAGGCCCGACAAGCCTGAGGTCACGATCAGCGGCGTGTCCGAACCTTTGAGCACACTTTCCAGCGCCTCGATCACGCGACGGTCCTGCGCGCAGTTTTCGATGAACCGTGTGAAGTCATGGTTGAACGCGGTATGGATGACCGCGTCCGCGCCCCACGCCGCACGGCGCAAAACATCCAGGTCATCCAGGGAGCCGCGCAGCACTTTCGCGCCGGTGGCCGCCAGTGCCTGGGCCTTGTCATCGCTGCGGGCCAAACCGGTGACCAGGTAGCCGGCGCCGATCAGGTCCTTGACCACTTCGGAGCCCACCCAGCCGGTGGCTCCCGTGACAAATACATGCATGAGGTGACTCCTGTTAGCGCAAGCGGATCGAGAGTTCGATGTCATCGGCAAAGGGCACGGACAGATAGCCGTTCGCAGGCTCGCGTACGTGCGCCAGGTAATGCGGGCAATAGTCGGTATTGTCGGCTATCACCAGCGCGCCGGGCCGCAGGTGTTTTTCCACCAGGTTCAGCACGTCGTCATACAGGCTCTTGGCGCCATCGAGCAGCAGCAGGTCGACCGCTTCCGGCAGGTCTGTGGCCAACGTCACCAAGGCATCGCCTTCGCGGATTTCAATCAGGTCACTCACCCCGCCCTGAATGAAATGCTCGCGTGCCAGGGCGATCTTCGAGGGCTCGAACTCGCTGCCAATCAACACGCCGCCACCGTTGTCGCGCAACGCGGCGGCCAGGAACAAGGTGGACAGGCCAAACGACGTCCCAAACTCCACGATAGCCTGCGCCTTGGTGCTGCGCGCCAACAGGTACAGCAAGGTGCCGGTGTCGCGGGAGACCGGCAGCCACAGGTCTTTGAGCATCGTGTAGAGCGCGAGGTAGTCGGTTTTGCTGTGCATCAGACGGTCGCGTTCTTCACGCGAAACGCTGTTGATCAGTGGGCTGGTGGCCGCGTTGGCTTGTGCGTAGAGGCGTTCGATCAGGGGCGCCATTGGCGCGGTGGTCAGGGTCGACATGATTGATTTCCGTGAGGCTGGGACTAAGATGCGACTAATTCGTCGCATTAAAAGTATGCGAGTGATTCGTCGCATTCGCTATTCGCGTTAGCCCCGCTGCTGGAGCCCCAGATGACAACCCGCCAGACCGCCCGTATTTCCTCACGCAAACAGCCACAACAGGCGCGTTCCACCGAGTTGGTGGCGGCGATCCTGGAAGCGGCTATTCAGGTTTTGGCCAAGGAAGGCGCCACGCGTTTCACCACCGCGCGGGTGGCAGAAAAGGCCGGTGTGAGTGTCGGTTCGGTGTACCAGTACTTCCCCAACAAGGCGGCCATCCTGTTCCGACTGCAGAGCGATGAGTGGCAGCAGACCACGCAGATGCTGCGCGACATTCTGGATAAAACCGACGTTGCGCCGCTTGAGCGCCTGCGCACCCTGGTGCATGCGTTTATCCATTCCGAATGCGAAGAAGCGCAGATGCGCGTCGCCCTGAGCGACGCCGCGCCGCTGTACCGCGACGCGCCCGAAGCCGTGGAAGTGCGCGCGGCAGGTCAGCGCGCCTTCGAGACGTTCATGCTTGAGCTGCTGCCCGACGTGCCTAGTGAAAGCCGCGCGCTGGCCTGCGATTTGATCCTGACCACGCTCAGTTCGGTGGGTAAGGATTTTTCCGGCAGCCCACGTACGGCGGCAGAAATATCTGTTTACGCCGATGGAATGGCTGATATGTTTCGCGCCTATGTAAACGCACTCAATCAGCTGTAAAGCACTCATCTCCAGCAAAGGAATGCCCATGAACTTCTTCAAGAAGTTGTTCGGTACTGCCAAAAAAACCGACGCCGAAGCGGCCCTGCCCGCGCCGACTGAACCTGTCGAGCCGGTTGAAACTGCAGCAGATGCAGCCAATATCGCAGCGCGCCTTGCCAGCGGTGAATGCCTGGACCGTCACTGGCAGACCGTGGGGAGCGTGGAACAGGACGTGCTGACGTACATGATCAGCCCAAGCTTTACCGGCGGTCCTCATTGGCCCTCCACCCGCCAGGCGTACCGTGTGGTGCGCCGTGATAAATCCATCGTCCTCGCCACCGAAGGCCTGTCCGATCCCTTCGACGATGCAGAAGGCCTGGGCAATGGGTTTGAGATGGAATTGTTCCTGGAAACGCCGGATATTCCCGACGACGCCCGTGGCGAGCCGGGTGATGTCGACCCTTTGCGCCGCAGTTGGGCGTTCGAACTGCTCGAACACGTCGCCAAGACCGTGGCCAACGCGGGCGGCATTACCCACCAGTTGGACACTCACGGCGTACTGTCTTTGGAACTGCCTGGGTTCAGCCTGTCACATCAAATGAGCGATCAAGTGCCCAAGCTGTTCGTCACCGAAGACGACGCCACCGGCGTGCTGCTCGGTGGGCCGCAACCCGACTTCCCTACCCGCCTTGAAGACATGCCGCTGTCGCCGGTGCGACTGGTGCCGGTGGTGTTGATTACCGCGTCGGAGCTTGAGTATGTGCGTACAGGTGGGCGTGCGGCTCGAGAGGACCTGGTGGCGCGCTTGAACGCCGCTGGCGTAGGGCATACCAGCGCCTTGTATCGCGAAAGCGTGGTATGAGGGGGGCGTTGCGCCGCCGCGCCGATTGTTTAACGAAGCCATAACTGAAGGTACACAAACGGCGATTTAACGCACCTGCGCGTGGTGGGAGCATCGGCAACCATGATTTCGCTATTGCGTGTGTTCTCTCGCCACCTGCAACCTTGCTTCCCGAAGGCGCAGGCGCGTCCCTGCGAAAACCCGCTGTTCAATATCATCCTGGCCTTCTGGGCGCTGTGGCATTGCCGTCATGCGCGTCCGCCCGATGCACGCCTCTGATCAAGTTGAAACGCCTAACCGGCATTCATTTTTCAGAAGGATCATTCCATGACCGCAGCCATGCGCCCTGTCATCGGTGCTGCCCAGCGCAGCGCTTCGTACTACACCGCCAGCCTCAACGACGCTACCCAGTACCCGACCCTGCAAGGCCAGGTCAGCGTTGACGTGGTGATTATCGGCGGCGGCTTCACCGGCGTTGCCAGTGCCGTCGAGCTGGCTGAACGCGGGCTCAAGGTCGCGATTGTCGAAACCAATCGGATCGGCTGGGGCGCCAGTGGGCGCAATGGCGGGCAAGTCACCGGCAGCCTGTCGGGCGACGAGGCCATGCGCGAGCAAATGCGCAGCCGCCTGGGCACGCAGGTCGACGACTTCATCTGGCACCTGCGCTGGCGTGGCCACGAGATCATCGAGCAACGCGTGAACAGGTACGCAATCGACTGCGACCTCAAGCACGGCCACTTGCATGCGGCGATGAAGCCCTCGCACCTGAGCGAACTGCGTGCTTTCCACGATGAAGCACAACGGCGCGGCATGGGCGATCAGGTCAGTCTGCTCGATCAGGCCGCCATGCGTCAGCATCTGGACAGCCCGCTGTACCTCGGTGCGCTAAAAAACACGCGCAACCTGCACGTGCATCCACTGAACCTGTGCCTGGGCGAAGCCCGCGCGGCGCACAGCCTGGGCACGTTGATTTTTGAGAATTCCGAAGTGCTGGAAATCGTGCATGGCGACCGGCCTGCCGTGATCACTGCCCTTGGCCGCATCGACGCGCGCCAGGTGCTGCTGGCCGGCGACGTGTACCACAGGCTCGAACCCAAACAGCTCAAGGGCAAAATCTTCCCGGCCATGGGCGGCATTGTCACAACCGCGCCGCTGGGCACGCTGGCGCAGCAGATCAACCCACAGGACCTGGCGGTGTACGACTGCCGGTTCGTGCTCGACTACTACCGCCTGACGGGCGATGGTCGTTTGCTGTTCGGTGGCGGCGCGAACTATTCCGGGCGCGACTCACGCGACATCGCTGCGGAGTTGCGCCCATGCATCGAGCGTACGTTTCCCGCATTGAGGGGGGTAGACATCGAGTTCCAGTGGAGTTGTGCGATGGGCATTGTGATCAATCGCATCCCGCAGCTGGGCAAGCTCTCAGAGAATGTCTGGTACTGCCAGGGTTACTCGGGGCATGGCATCGCCACCAGCCACATCATGGGCGAGATCATGGCCGAAGCGCTGACCGGCACGCTGGCAAAGTACGACACCTTTGCCGGCTGCACACACATCAAGGTGCCGCTGGGCGATGTGTTCGGCAACCCGATGCTGGCGGTGGGCATGTGGTACTACCAGATGCTCGAGAAGCTGCGCTGACCCACTCAGGGTTGAGCGGGCTGCTTGCGGTACAGGCCCGTGAAGTAATCCGGGCTGTCCGGCGCCGAGTTATGTTCGATCACCGCGAAGTTTTTCACCCGTTGGATGTGGTACGGACCAACGCGCTGCGACGCCAGCGGCTCGCGCACGATGATCAGGTTTTCGGTTTCCATCGGCACCGTATAGTGCGCCGTCGCGGTCTCTTTTGCGCTCGCGGCGTTCTTGAGGGTGAGGGTGATGTCTGCCAGTAGCGCGCATCCAGAGCATCCTTGCTGAAATTGGGGGCCGCAGTGTAAGGGCAAACAGCGCCGGGTTCGAACAAATCCCTGTTGGCATGCCTGCAATCGCTGATATGTTCGCTCCAGATCAGCAAAAGGATGGGCCATGGAACCGTTAGCGACAAACGCAGCATTGGTAATCATCGACATGCAACAGGGCATGCACCATCCCAAGCTTGGGCGCCGCAACAACCCAGAGGCCGAGTTGCACATGCAGCAGCTTCTGGGCGCCTGGCGGCAGTCGCAACGTCCGGTCGTGCATGTCCGGCATATGTCGCGCACCCCCGGCTCGGTCTTTTGGCCAGGCCAGCCAGGCTGTGAATTCCAGGAAGCGCTGGCCCCGCTCGCGCATGAGCAGGTGCTGGAGAAAAACGTGCCGGATGCGTTCGCGGTCACCGGCCTGGAGCGCTGGCTGCAGATGCGCGCGATCAGGCAGTTGGTGATCGTCGGCGTGATCACCAACAATTCCGTCGAGTCTACGGCGCGGTCCGCCGGCAACCTGGGTTTTGACGTGATCGTGGCTTCAGACGCTTGCTATACATTCGATCAAACCGACTTGTCGGGGCGGCTCTGGCCTGCCGAGGATGTGCATGCGCTGTCGCTGAGTAACTTGGCGATGGACTACGCCAGGGTCATGCAAACACTCGATATTCTTGCCGCTGCTTAAGCGGCAAAAATGCCCGCGTTCACCAGCATTTCAACCAGTCCCTGGGGCCATACCGTGTCCTTGGTCGATCGCAACGCCTGAGCGGACCACCAGTGATGGTCGGCCATCACCTGCGTCTCTTGCGGCGTCCACTCTGCCCTGGACACCGCCTCGCTCGCGACGTGAACGATAAAGTAGTGCTCAATCGCTAATACCGTTTCACCGCTGGGCAGCATCAACTCAAAGCTGCGTTGTGCCACAGGCGCTTGAACAGCGCTGACCACAATGCCCGTCTCCTCGCGCAGTTCACGGATGGCTGCCGCGTGGAAGGTTTCGCCCGCCTCGACGCCGCCGCCGGGCGTGGCCCAGTAATCCCGGCCGGCCAGGGCGCCGTCTTTATGCACAAACCTGAACAGCAGGACTTCGCCCGCCGGGTTTATCACCAACAATCGTGATGCCTTGCGCTCGCGCATTCGCTTTATTCCTTGTTTGAAACCGGGTGCTGATGGGCTTGCAGATAGCCCCGTAACAGCAGCGTGGTCTGCTGCTCAAGTCCGGCTTCGAACGCGGGCGATGCGTTGCCTTCGAGCAGGGTCCGTACCGGGCCGACGATAGCGCTCAGGGAAATCCCGGCGGTCAGGATCGGGTCTTCGAAATGCGCATCCGGCGCCGTCTCCAGCATGGCGGCGATCACCGCAACCATGCGCTTATTGATGCGCGCGACCAATTCGGCACCGCCCCGCTCGCCCGCAATGGCATACAACGCCTTGGAAATACCCTGGTCGCGCAACTTGGCGGTGACCAGCGCGCTGACCAGGCCGCACGCCATTTCCGCCACCGGCCTGCCCTGGTGCCGGCCGCACGCCAACTCGACCGCCTCGGCCACCCACTCGAGGTGTTTTTGCAGTACGGCGGCAAGCAGCGCGTCGCGGTTGGGGTAGTACTGGTAGAGGCTGCCCACCGACATGCCGGCGCGCTCAGCCACTCGGGTGGTGGTGCAGCGGATCAGGCCCTGCTGGGTCAAAACCTGAAGTGTTGCGGTGTGCAGTGCCTCGACGGTGGCGACTGAGCGCGCCTGAACCGCTGATTTTCTTGGCTTTAAGGTGACTTTGACGGCGCTCATGGAATGCGAATTCCAAAATCTGAAGGATCCTTCATATTAGAGCCTTACTCAGATGAAGCAAGGGTGACGGCTATGACGGGCTTGGCAAACAGCGGCACATTCACATTGGGCGACCGCCAGGTGAACCGCATCGGTTACGGCGCAATGCAATTGGCAGGCCCGGGCGTATTCGGCCCGCCCAAGGACCGAGCGGCCGCGCTGGCTGTACTGCGCGAGGCCGTCGAAGCCGGCGTGAACCACATCGACACCAGCGACTTCTACGGGCCGCATATCACCAATCAGCTGATTCGCGAGGCGCTGCACCCTTACCGCGATGACCTCACCCTCGTCACCAAGATCGGCGCCCGCCGTGACAGCGAAGGTGGCTGGCACGCCGCGCCTTCCAGGGAAGCGCTGATACAGGCCGTGCATGACAACCTGCGCAACCTGGGCCTGGATGTACTGGACGTGGTCAATTTCCGCGCGTCCCACAACCTGATGGGCCCCGGCGAAGGCTCGAACGAAGCGCCACTGACCGCGCTGGCAGAACTGCAACAGCAAGGCCTGGTGCGCCATATCGGCATCAGCAACGTGACGCCGACGCAGGTGGCCGAGGCGCGCAACATCGTTAAGTTCGTGTGCGTGCAGAACCTGTACAACATCGCGCACCAGCACGATAACGCCCTGATCGACGAGCTGGCACAGCAAGGCATTGCCTACGTGCCGTTCTTCCCACTGGGTGGTTTTACGCCGGTGCAGTCATCGACACTGACGCGTGTGGCAGAGCGGCTGGGCGTGACGCCCAAGCAGCTGGCGCTGGCGTGGCTGCTACGCCGCTCACCGAACATTCTGCTGATTCCCGGCACCTCGTCGGTGGCGCACTTGCATGAAAACCTGGCGGTGGGCGAACTGGCATTGACCGATGAGACTGTCGCTGAGCTGAATGCCATCGCGCACTGAACCACGCGCTATGTGGGCACCCCGTCATCGAGCCGGCGTGCCCTTTCACCAAGTCGTTCGACCAGCCTGACCAAATAGCCGTCCGGGTCCTGCACAAGAAACTCACGCTGCCCGACCTCGACCTCACCGGCCCTGTACCAAACATCCTTGCAGGGCTTGAACACGGGATACGCCGCAGCATCCAGCCGCTCAATCACCGGACCTACCGCCGCGACATCAATCTGCAGATTCATACCGCGCCCCAACGGCAGGTCCAATGCCGCCGTTTGCCATTGATTGGCGCGCGGGTCGATTTGCTCGAGCATCACCTGCGCGCCGTTGAGGTCCAGGTAGGCAAACCCTTCGTCCAAGCGTTGGTAAGCCACGTTAAAGCCTACCCATGACACCCAGAATTCGAGGCTGGCATTCAGGTCAGTGACCATCAATTCCGGGACCAGCTTATTTCTTTGCATCATCATCCTGCGTCCAGTGTGGAGGTCAGCAACTGCGCGAGCTTCTTGCGCAGGTCACCGTGCTGCTCTTCAGCGTAAGGCGGTGCCGTTTTCCAGTCGTAGAACCATACGGGCATCGCGCGCTTGTCGTCCGGCTCCGTGGCGTAGCGAGGGAAAATATGGCTGTGCAACTGCGGTTCCGAGTTTCCCAGAATCTCGTAATTAATGCGCAACGCATCGGTGGCGGCCAACAGGGCATCGCCGATGCGCGCCATGTCGAGCAGGTAGGTAGCGCGCGCGTTGGCGTCCAGGTCATTGAGGCTGGCGACCACGGGATCGGGCAGCAGCAGGCAGTAACCTGGCAAAAACTGTACGTCGCCCATGACCGCCCAACCCGAGGCCATGCGGCAGATAACCTTGTCGTTGGCACCCTTGCGGGCCCGTTCTACGCGGTGTGAAATCAGCGACATGCATTGTCCTTAATGACGCGGGGAAGAAAGCAGCAGGCTATGTGAACCAGACGCATCCATGCAAACATTGGCCGGGCTAACCCTGTCAGCCCAGCAACCGAACGGGTGCACGGCATGCCGACGGACGAGTGACTCCGATGGACATTGCAGCGCAGCCGACGTGGAATAACCCGATGCGAATTACTTGCCTGCATACCGCTTCCAGCAATATCAGGGTCTTCGATGCCGCCGCAGAAAGGCTGGGGATCGCGCCCAATGTTCTGCAGCATGAAGTGCGCGCAGACTTGCTCGCCGCCGCCGAACAGGCCGGTGGCCTGACCGTGGACATTGCCAACGCAACCGCCTCGGCGCTGCGCCTGCTCTCGCTTGAGGCCGACGCCGTGGTGCTCACCTGCTCGACGTTGGGCCCGGTGGTCGACGGGCTTTCGCCAGGCGCCGCCATTTTACGAACTGACCAAGCACTGGCCTTCGCGGCGGCTCAGGCAGGCGGCAACATTGCCGTCCTGTGCGCCGTGGAAACGACACTGGAACCCACCACTCGCCTGTTCCAGCAGGCCGCGCAATTCACCAGCGCGTCGGTGGATGTGCAATGGGTGCCAGGCGCGTGGGCGCTGTTTAAGGCAGGCGATCTCGACGGCTACCTGGCCGTGATTGCGAACGCGGCAGACCGCGCCTATAGGGATGGTGCCTCCACTGTCGCACTGGCCCAGGCCTCCATGAGTGGCGCCGCCGCGCGGGTCACCGCAGGGCCGCCGCCCCTCAACAGCCCGACGGCAGGCCTGAGCGCCGCCCTGCAGACCATCCTCAAGGGTCGATGACTGGCGGCGGTCAGCAAGCCTTTTCCAGCAGCACCGGCGAAAGTCCGACCTGCAACAAATACGCCTCCAAGGATTCGATACTGCCTGACGAAACAATCGCGCCGATATAGCCATCCGGACGCACCAGCACCCACTCGCCAGGCGCCAGTTCGTATGCGTCTTGAAACTGCCCCTGGTCATCGATTAGCTCACCGTGTGCGCCGATGAGGTGGATATGCAGCCCGGCCCGAGGCGACACCAAGCCGGGTGTAACGCCGTATCCCAGAAGTGTCCAATGCGGCCCCTTGAACAGATCAAACAGGCGCAGTGATTGCCCACCGGCGCCGCGCAGTCGCGCATCCGGCGCACGGGTGCCGACGCGTTCGGCGTGCCCCAGCGCAAGTGACGATTGCGGGTAGCCCAGGTCGAGTTGATGCACTTCCCTGCCCCGGCGCATGTCGCCGCGTTGCATGCCCTGGAGCAACTGGGTCGACAAGCCCAGCACCGCAGCGGCTATCGGGCGCCGCTCTTGTTCATAAGTGTCGAGCAACGTCTCAGGTGCACCGTTGGCCACCGCCGCCAGTTTCCAGCCCAGGTTGTAGGCATCCTGCACGCTGGTATTGAGCCCCTGGCCGCCAGTGGGTGGATGAATGTGCGCAGCGTCGCCGACCAAAAACACCTGCCCGACGCGGTAGTGATCGGCCAAGCGGGCATTCATGCTGTAGGCCGACGCCCAGGACACGGCGTGCACTTGGATGTCATCGCGCCCGGTACGCTTTGCGATGAAGGCCGTCAGCCCTTGTGCGCTGAGGTCGACCTGAGCCTGGAGCGCAATCGGCGCCTGAATCTGGAACAGCTCGGTGCCCGCCAGAGGGCACACGGCGACCTGTCGTAGCAGGTCGCCTTCGCCGAAGCGGTGCCAGCAGCCGCGCGTAAGCCCTGACAACTGCACATCGGCGACCAGCGCACGCGCGCCCAGCGTCTTACCCGGAAAGCCGATTTCAAGGGCATGACGCACAAAACTGCGGCCGCCATCGGCGCCCACCAGCCAGCGCGCGCGCACCGATTGCGTACCTGCCGCGCTGGCCAGCTGTACGCTGACGCCCTCGTCATCCTGCTCGAATCCCACCAGTTCGCAACCAAACTCCGGCCGGTGCCCTAGCTCGAGCAAGCGTTCGCGCATCACGCGCTCGGTCAGAAATTGCGGCACCATCAACGGTTGTTGATACGGCTCGGCCGCCGTCGAGGCGTTGCGCTCGATGGAATCGGCATCGGTGTAGCTGCCATCGTCGCGGTAGCGCCGCTCAGTCGGATAGACTCCACCCACAGCGAACAGGCGATCCAGAATCCCGAGGTCTTCGAAAATTTCCTGTGACCGCGGCTGAATGCCCTTGCCACGTGAGCCGTGAAAAGGCTCGGCGTTTTTCTCGACCAGGCGGAACGTGATACCCCGTCGCGCCAAGTCGATCGCCAGGGTCAGGCCGGCCGCACCGGCACCGCAAATCACTACATCGACAGCGCATCGCTTGTTCATACGGATCACCTATATGTGCAATACGCACATATTATGACGGAGAAACACAGTGTCAACAAAAAGCGTGCAAAACGCACATATGAGCGCACAACTGCGTGACTTGCACGGCTCGCTCGTGGAGATCGTTGGGGTGATGAACCGCCCCCAGCGTGACGAAGCAATGGTGCGCGAGGCCGGGATTTCCCTGGACCGCGCGCTGTTTCCGCTGCTGGTACTGGTTGAACGGTTGGGCCCGATTGGCGTGGTCGAGCTGGCCGACCGCGTGGGCCGCGACTACACCACCGTGAGCCGCCAAGTGGCGAAACTGGAAAGCCTTGGCCTGATCCTGCGCCAGGAAAGCGCCGTGGACCGGCGTGTACGCGAGTCAGTCATCACCGAAAAAGGCAAAGCCATGACCGACCGCGTGGATGACGCCCGCGAGCGCATGGGCGTGTCGATCTTCTCGACCTGGGAGGAAGGCGATTTCGAAAACCTGGTACGCCTGATGCGTAAATTCGCCGAGGACATCAAGGACGACTCGATACGG
The DNA here is from genome assembly GCF_044875395.1 of Pseudomonas sp. HT11. NCBI lineage: Bacteria > Pseudomonadati > Pseudomonadota > Gammaproteobacteria > Pseudomonadales > Pseudomonadaceae > Pseudomonas > Pseudomonas sp. HT11. The sequence continues at coordinate 3,390,519 of NZ_CP173217.1, forward strand.
GCAACCAAAGGTCTACGCTGACACCCCACGGGCAAGGGTCACCAGGGTAACGTCACGCCGTGCCGAGCCGTGAAGGTCAGGCCCGGCACACCGACGTGCTTCCACGATGTCCACCACCAGCGGGCTGCTTTCGCCGATTTCGAGCGGCGCACCGGGGCCGCCCATTCGCGTGCGCACCCAGCCCGGCGCGGCCAGCAGATAGCTACACGCCATCAATCGAGTGAGCGGGCGCTGCCGCTCGCAATCCCAGAACAAAAGCTATTTTTGTTGTACACAAAATATTTCTAAAGATTTACCGCCTCCGAGCCGAAACAAGCAGTGATAGCAAATCGCCGTCTCGCTGATAGAGACGATGATTTGGTCGCCCTCCCTGCCGATGGTCGTCTCGATGAAGATAAAAAATAAGCTGGTACTCGCGTTCGTCTCCGTGGCCTTTATCCCGGTCAGCCTGGTCGCGCTGATCTGCGTGATGAACACACGAACCCAGGCGGTGGAGCAATTCATCGACGGCAGCACCCGTGAAATACGCCAGATCGATGGCAACATCCGGCAATTCTTCGATGGCACCTTGCAAAACGTCGATCAGATGTCCGCTGATCCTGTATACACTTCGCTGAACACGCTCAAGGATTACCGGCCTGCCAATGCGGCCAGCCAACCGCTGCCGGCCCAGGCTCAGCAGGTCATCGACCAATTCGCGCGCTTCGGCGCCACCCACCCTTCGGCGGCCATTTTGTCCATCGGCCTGGAAGACGGCACCTACGCCAAATGGCCCGATGACCCGCAACTGTCCCAGTACGACCCGCGTACCCGCCCCTGGTACAAGGCCGCGATGGCCAGCCCCAACAAAACCGTGCGCACCCCTGCTTACTATTACGACAAGGATGACGTGGCCCTGGTGGGCACCGCGCGCGCGCTGCTGGACACCACCGGTAAGGCCAAGGGCGTGTTCGTGGTGAGTGTGTCGCTGAAGAACCTCACCGAATTGCTCAAGAGCATCAAGCTGGGTGAAAGCGGCTACGTGATGCTGATCGAAGACGGCGTGGTGCTGGTCGACCCGCGCGATGCCGCGCACAACTTCAAGCCGCTCAAAGCGCTTGGCGCGCCTTACGCGCATCTGGCCGAAACGGCCCAGGGTTCCACCGAGGTGGTCATCGACGGCGTGCGCTACATGGCCAACGTCTGGACCTCGCCCGGCCTCGGCTGGCGCTACGTCGGGCTGATCGAATACAACGAGGTGATGGCGGCTGCCACGCGCATGACGTACCTGACCGCAGCCATTGTGGCGGTGCTGGTGTTGATCTTCGGGCTGATTGCAGCGGCGTTTTCCAAGGTGATCGTCAAACCGATCGGCCAGGTCAGCACCGGTTTGCAATCCATTGCCCAAGGTGAAGGCGATCTGCGCCATGAATTGCAGGTGCAGGGCAAGGATGAAACCGCCGAACTGGCTGGCTGGTTCAATAAGTTTCTCGCCGCTATCCGTCAGCTGATCCAGCATATCGGCGCGGCCTCGACCAACTTGCAGGACGCGTCACGGGTCAACAGCCAGGTGGCGCACAACATGAACGACGCCGCTGGACGCCAGCGTGAGGCGGTGGAACTGGTGTCCACTGCGTTCAACGAAATGGTCGCCACCGCCAACGAGGTCGCGCGCTCCTGCAGTGGCGCTGCCGAGTCGGCCGAGAACGGCCATCGCCGCGTGGCCGAGGGCAAGCAACAGATCGAAGTCACCACCGATAACGTCAATCGCCTGGGCCGCCGCCTGACCGAGTCGTCCCAGGCGATGGTCGAGCTGGAAGCCGGCAGCCGCAGCATCAACCAGATCCTCGGCACCATTCGCGCCATCGCCGAACAGACCAACCTGCTGGCGCTCAACGCGGCGATCGAAGCGGCCCGCGCCGGTGATCAAGGCCGTGGGTTTGCCGTGGTGGCCGATGAGGTACGCGCGTTGGCCAAGCGCACTTCGGACTCCACTGGCGAGATCGAGCAACTGCTCGGCACCCTGGGCAGCAAGACCGAGGAAGTCACGCAGAAGATGAGCAGTTGCCTGGACCTGTCACGCGCCAGCGTGTCGTCGATTGAAAGCGCGCGAGACAGCTTTGAGGGCATTCAGCTGTCGGTGAATGAAATCCGCGACCAGAACCTGCAGATTTCCGCCGCCGCCGAGGAGCAACACAGCGTCGCCGAAGAGATCAACCGGCACATCCAGCAGATCTACGACGAGGCGCGATTGGTCGAAAGCCTGGCCAACTCAGCTCAGGATGATTCGGGGCGATTGGCAGGTTTGTCGGATGAGTTGAACGCCTTGGTGGGACGCTTCAAGTCCTAAAGCGTGCGGCGCTGGAAGTCTGCAATCTGTTGCCACATCGCCGCCGGGTTGGAATACATCGGGAAGTGCCCGCACTGGGCAATCAGCGCCAGCCGCACGCCATAGACGCTTGGCTGCGCGGCCGAAATGCTGTTCTTCGGCCACGGCAAGGAACAGCCAGAGGTGGCGAATCAGGCGAAAGTTGATCATAGGCTCAGCGCCAATATACCTATCTAGCCTGCAGTTAAACCATCCAGCTGACAAAGGCCTGCAGGCGCGTGGAAAACGCCGCGCATTCGGCACTCGGGTTACGCGCCTCAAACAAAAAGTAGGCGATCTGGACACGCATCGACGGGTAATGCTGCACGAACAAAGCCACATGCTCTTCCAGGGTTTGCGGCCAGCCTGACGCGTCTGCCATGCGCAACGTGTGCGTCGCCCGAATCAACTTGCGCGCCGCTTCGCGTTGCAGGCGAAGTCGCTCGGGTACCGTGCTGGCGTGTTCGATGCGTGTGAGGTAGCCGCTCAACACCGGCTCGAAGTCACCATTGAGCGCCAAGGCGATGTCACGTGAGGGCCGAAACGGCTCGAAGCGCAGCGACAGATCATCGCCCCACACGCAACGGCAATGGTGCTTGAGCCAGAAGCCCCAGCGGTTGCGGTTCTCGGGCGCCAGCACCGCGGCGCGGTGGCCGATGTCGAAGTCGATCTTGCTCACCACCTCGTGCCGTTGCTCCAGGGCCTGGCGCAGCTGCTCCAACGCCTCGAGTACGTGCGCATCCGGCGGATCAGTCAGCACCAGCGTCACATCAAGGTCGGACTCGCCTGGGCTGGCATCGCCCCTCGCTACACTGCCGTAGAGGTAAAGGCTGTGCAAGCCCAGCCCTGAGCCTGCCAGAGACTCGCGCACATCGGCCAGCAGCGGTTGGAATTGAGCTTGAATGGGCACATCGCCAATGCTCAGCACACAGCCATTGGCATCGACACCTGGAGGCGCGCTCATGGGCGATGCACCTCAATCACCAAGCCTTCCGACTCACTGGGCACACAGAAATGGCGCGTGATCAGGTCGAACTCGGCGTCCGTGGCGGCAAAATCATGCTCACCCTGAGCATTGCGCGCATGCAAGCGGGCGCGGCAGGTGGCGTCGTCCAGTTCCAGGTAATGCAGGCGGTGCGGCGCTTGAGCCGCTTGCGCCAGGCCCAGCAACCACTCACGGTTGGCCAGTGTGTTCGCCGGGAAATCAAGCACCACATTGATGCCTGATTTCAACAGATTGATCACCAACGGCCCCACTACCGCGCGAACACGCTGGGCGCAGCGCAGGTAATCGGCAATCGACAGAATCTCACCCGGATAGAGCTGCGCCAGCCACTGGTCTTCGCTGAGCACCAGGGCGGCGTGCTCGGCGGCCAGGGTTTGAGCCAGGGTGGATTTGCCGGAGGCAATCTTGCCGCACAACAGATGCAGGGTTGGCATGGAACGGTTCCTTATGTCGGGCCACGCAGCATGCCATTTTTCACGCCGAACGACGTTGCCAATACTCATAAAATGCCAGCGCCGCGACGTTCTTGTCTTTGGCCTCCAGCATGATGTCGAAGCGCTCAAGAAACTGCAGCGCGTAGTCATTGGTCCAGCGGTTCCACATTTGCGCGCTGTGCGCGTACAGATCGCGCTTGGCGACCATCTTCAGGAGCGCGTCCATTTCCAGCTTGTGCTCAGCATCAAACCCCAGCGCTTGCAGGCTTTCCTGGGGCTGGGAGTAATGCATCGTCGGGCGTACGCCGCGCCAGCTTTCGATGACGCGGGCAACCCGTGGCGAATCGGGGTCGATGTATTCGTCTTCGTTGATCCAGCAGTGATGAATGTCCAGCACCACCGGTGCCAGGTCGGCGACTTGCAGACAGTGGTCCAGGCCGTAGGTTTTTTCGTCGTTTTCAAAGGTGATGCAGTTACGCGCCACCTCGGACAAGCGTGACCACACCGCGCGGGTGCCTTCAACGCCCAAGCGGCCGGCGATGTGGACGTTGCACTTGAGGTCCTGAAAGCGGCGGCCGTAGCCCATCATGCGGATCATGTCGGCGTGGTATTCGAACTCGGCCACGCTGTTTTCCACCACGCCTGGGTTGTCCGAGCCCAGCACGCAATATTGCCCAGGGTGAAAGGACAAACGGATATCCGAGGCGCGAGCCAGGTCGCCGATGGCGGCGAACCCCTCGCTCAACTGACGCACAAGGGCCGGGTCTTTGTAGACATCTGCCACTTTCGGGTGGCTGTAGAACGGCAGCAGGTCACTGCTCAAGCGCAGCATGCGCAGCGTCGCAGGCAGCTCGGCGACATACGCCAGCAGGCGCAATTGCGCTGCGAGGTTGTGGGTCACCACCTCGACCAATTTGCTGCGCGCGACCTGAGGTTCGACGCTCTCCATCCAGCGCAAAGTGGTGGTACGCGGGTTGTAGGGGCCTTCGATTAACTTGAGCGCACTGGCTGACGGCAGGCGTTCAGGGTGCTTGTACTGGCAGGCAAAGCCGATGCGAGGATGGGTCATGGAAAGGCCAGGTAATGAGTGAGCGTGAGGGCAACAGAATGTTAGGCGCATGGCGCCGCTAAGGGTTCATTCAACCCGCGTCGTGCGTGAATCAAGTTGAATCCCGGTTTCACCTGGCGGTCACCTATAAGGAACGATAACGCAATGGAGGTGATGATGAACCTTGCAATGACACTCTGCAGCCTGTTTGCCGGCTGGATGGCAATTGTGTTTTCCATGACGTGGGGCCTGTTGCGCGTCCTGCGCTGGCACCATGCTTAGCACCCCCGACGGGCGCTACTTTGTGGTCAAGGGTCAGCTGTGGCGTTGCACCAACCCCGAGCTGGATGAAGCCACGCGACAGCGCTGGGTCAACGCTTTGATGGACGCGCGCCGCGCCGTCAAGTCGGCCAAGGCCAACGGCGACGCCGGCCAATTGCGCGCGGCGCGCCAGCAGGTGCAGCAGGCCAAGGTCGCACTCGGTGAGCGTGGTCCGGTGTGGTGGCGTGATGGCAGCCCGGACTACAACCGTTACCGGGTGGCCAATACGCCGTATGCGGCGTGGTTTGAAAAACATCTCGACACGAAGCCCCACTGAACTTTCTTACAAATGCCAGGCTCCTTTCCTATGCGAAGTCACCGTGCCCTGATCCCAGGGTGCTGAACGATAAGGAGCCGCCACCGCATGACTACCCTCCCCGCCTATCCCACCGTCCGACCTGGCCCGCTGCACTCGATCTTGCTGGCCGGCGCCGTGCCATTGTTTTTGGGTGCCTTGCTCAGTGACATTGCCTACGGCCAGACCTACCAGATCCAGTGGGCCAACTTTGCGTCCTGGCTGATCGCCGGCGCGTTGGTGTTCAGTGGCTTTGCGCTGTTGTTTGCGCTGGTCAACCTGCTGCGCGCCGAACGCAAGGCCGGGCGCCCCGCGGCTTATTTCCTGCTGCTGTTGGCGACGTGGGTGCTGGGGCTGGTCAACGCCTTTCAGCACGCCAAGGACGCCTACGCGATGATGCCTGGCGGCCTGATCCTGTCGGTGATCGTCACGGTGCTGGCCATCGCCGCAACGTGGATCGGCCTGACTAACCTGCGCTCGGGAGTTGCCCAATGAAACCATTCCACACCCTGAGCGTATTGAGCGCCGCCCTGTTGCTGACCGCCTGTGGTGGCGAAGGCGACAAAACCCAGGCCCGCGGCCCCGACCCGAAATTGCCCGAGCAACAAAGCAGTCTGTTGCCGAGCATGAAAATTGCCGAGCCCGCGCCCTGGGGCGAGCAGAAACCCAAGGTGCCCGAGGGCTACAGCGTTACCGCCATTGCCACCGACCTGGCTATCCCGCGCCAGACCCTGGTGCTGCCCAACGGCGACATCCTCGTCGCCGAAGGCCGTGGCGGCAGCGCGGCCAAGCTCAAGCCCAAGGACGTGATCGCCAGCGTGATCAAGGCCGAGGGCAACACCAAGGTCAAGGGCGGCAACCGCCTGACGCTGCTGCGCGACGCCGACGGTGACGGCACCTATGAATTGAAAACGGTATTTGCCGACAACCTCAACGCGCCTTATGGCCTGGCCTACGCCGACGGCAAACTCTACGTCGCCAACCAGGACGCGCTGGTGCGTTTTGACTACGCCGACGGCCAGACCAAAGCCAGTGGCCCGCCCACCACAATCACCGACCTGCCGGCGCAGATCAACCATCACTGGACCAAGTCCCTGGCGGTGAGTGAGGACGGGCGCCAGCTGTACGTGGGCATCGGCTCCAACAGCAACATCACCGAGCGCGGCATGGAAGTCGAAATCGACCGGGCGATGGTCTGGCAGATCGACGCCGCCACCGGCGCGCACAAACCCTACGCCACCGGCATTCGCAACCCGACCGCGCTCACGATTCAACCCGGCTCCGGGCAATTGTGGGCGGTGGCCAACGAGCGCGATGAACTCGGCCCGGACCTGGTGCCCGACTACCTGACCTCGGTGCGTGAAGGCGCCTTCTATGGCTGGCCCTACAGCTACTGGGGCCAGAACGTCGACCCACGCGCGCAACCGCAGAACCCGGCGAAAGTCGCCGCCGCCATCAAGCCCGATTACAGCCTGGGCTCCCACGTTGCAGCGTTGGGTGTGGACTTTTCCAGCCCTGCGATGGGTGAGAAATTCGCCGACGGTGCGTTTGTCGGCGAGCACGGCAGCTGGAACCGCGATAACCCGGTGGGCTACAAAGTGATCTTCGTGCCCTTCAGCAATGGCAAACCGGCGGGTGAACCGATTGATTTTGCCACCGGTTTTCGTGGCGATGACGGCAAGACGCGTGGGCGCCCAGTAGGCGTGACGGTGGACCCCAAAGGTGCGCTGATCATCGCCGACGACCTGGCCAATACCATTTGGCGCGTAACACGTAATCGCTAGCCCGTGCATGACAGGGGCGATTCGCCCCTGTCAGCCCTCACCGTGCAATTGCATTTCAAGCCAGGCCAGCAGCGCCGCAACTTCGCTGCGCGGGCCTGCGCCTTGCTGCCTGTAGACCGAAATCGCCTCGGGTAGCTGCACGCTCTCGGCGCAGGGTCTTACCAGCGCCCCACTTTCAATCAAACGGCTGGCGGTGCGACGCCAGCCCATGGCGATACCGTGCCCTTCCACAGCGGCCTGCAACATCAACGGGTAGCTATCGAAGGTGGCGCCACGCGCATCCGCGGCCAAGACCTGACCGAATGCCTGCAACCACTCGTCCCACTCCATCAAATGCGGTGGCGCGGCGCTGTGGTGCAAAAACGTGTGGGCGTGCAATTCGGTGAGTGGTAAGGGGTGTTCAGCGTTCAGGTACGCAGGACTGCAGACCGGAAATACCTCGTCAGAGGCGGTGAGCATCAACGGGTGGGCGCCACTGGGGCGTCGGGTACTTTGCAGGGCCACGTCGAAGTGGTCCTTGAACTCCGTGAGGGGCCGGGTCGAGGTCACCACCTGGATTTCGATGTGCGGGTATTGCTGGTGAAACGTCGACAGACGTGGCATCAGCCAATAAAACGCCTCGCAGAGCTGGCAGAGCAGCACCACACGACGCTGGGCCGTGGACGCGCGCAAACCCGCAGCGCCGTCACTGATGCTGTGCAGCGCCTGGCTGACCACCTGGCCCAATTCACGCCCTTCCTGGGTCAGGAAAACCGCACGATTACGTCGATAAAACAGCTTCACCCCGAGGTTGTCTTCCAGCCCACGAATTTGCCGGCTGACCGCCGCCTGAGTGATGTGCAGCTCATCCGCCGCCCTGGAGAAACTCTCCAGGCGGGCTGCCGCTTCAAACGGTAGCAGGCTGGCGAGCGGCGGCAGGTTTTTACCAAGCGTATTCATAATCTGAGGTTATGCATCCGGGGCCGAGAACTCGTTTGTAGCACAGCCCGGCGGGTGTGCACCATTCATCCATGACTTCACGGATGCCTCGGATGACCTCACTACGAACCTCTTTTTTTGTTGGCGTGCTGCTCGCGTGTGTCGCCACATTGGGCTGGGCGCTGAACTTCATCGCCCCTTATGTCACTGGTGACTACAGCCTCTATGACCTGATGGCCGTACGGTTTCTGGGGGTCGGCGTACTGGGCGTGGGCGGAGTGATCCTGTGCCGGGCCCAACTGAAATGGCTCAGCCCAAGGCAATGCTGGCTGGCCGCAGCGCTCGGCGCGGCAGGTTGCCTGGCGTACGGCGTGTGCATCGGCGCAGGCGTGATGTTGGGCGGCCCGGTATTGACGCCCGCGTGTGTCGGCATGGTGCCAGTGCTACTGGCCCTGGTTGGCAATGCCCGGAACAAGACCGTGGCGTGGGGCCGGCTGGCGGCGCCTTTAGCGTGCCTGACGCTGGGGCTTTTGCTGTCGAACATCAGCAGCCTGCACCAGCCGGCGTTGAGTACCGTTTCGTGGCTGGCCGGTGTGTTTTTTTCGTTCAGCGCCGTTGCCTTGTGGCTGGGGTTCAGTGTGATCAATCAAAAACACCTGACCACCCTTCCAGCAACCGCCACCGGCCTGTGGACCGCGTTGATGCTGGTGGGGGCCGGCGGCACTGCCCTTTGCCTGCTGCCGTTGCTCTGTGTATTCAACCTGCTGCGCCTGCCAACCCTGGGATTTGGCCTCGCCCAGGCCGGTGCACTGTATGCCTGGAGCCTGATCATCGCGCTGATGTCCACGGTGGTCGGCGCCTGGGCCTGGAATGCTGCCACCCGACGACTGCCGATGGTGCTCAGCGGCCAATTGATTGCCCTCGAATCACTCTTTGCGACCCTGCTCGGCCTGTGGTTTCACGGTCGCGGCCCTTCGTGGATGGAAGCCACCGGCCTCGCGGCGGTGCTGATCGGCGTGGTCATGGCGGTGGGTATTATCCTGACCGGCACAAAGCCTACCGCAACGCCCAACACTGACGAGAGCGCCGAGGATGACCCACAGCATCGGCTCACTTGCACCCACCGCGACCTTTGAGTGTCACGGCCTGGCTATCTGGTGAAAGCAGCGAAGAGCGATCGTCGGGCGTTAAAACGGTTGACTTGATTGCCTTAGGCAACTATATATTTGCTTGAGGCAACCAACCGAGCACTGCCATGACCACGACCCTTGTCGAACGCGCCGCGATCATTCGCGGTTTCAACCGTTTTTACACCCATCAGATCGGCGTGCTGCAGGAACACTTGCTGCAAAGCGATTTCTCGCTGACCGAAATCCGCGTGATGTACGAACTCTCCTCCCGTGGCGACCTGACCAGCGCCGACCTGTGCCAGATGCTCGGCCTTGATGCGGGCTACCTGAGCCGGCTGATCAGCGGCTTCGAAAAGAAAGGTCTGGTCCAGAAAGTTCGCTCCGTCACCGATGCGCGTGCGGTGCAACTGCACCTCAGTGACCTTGGTCGATCAGTGCTGGCGCCGCTGGAAAACCAGACCCAACAGGAAGTCATCGCCTTGCTCGAAGCCTTGCCCGAGCAGCAACAGCAGCAACTTACGGCGTCGATGCAGCGTATCCAGACACTGTTGCAAGGCGGCACACCAAGTTACCTGCTGCGCGACCCGCAGCCCGGCGACATGGGCCGGGTGGTGCAACAGCAATCGGCGCTGTATGCGCGTGAGTACCACTGGAATTGGGAGTTTGAAGCGTTGGTGTCGGAGATTGTCGCCAAGTATTTGCGCGAATTCGACCCGAGCGCCGAGCGCTGCTGGATCGCCGAAAAGGACGGCGAAGTGGTGGGGTCAATCTTCGTGGTGCGCCATGACGAAACCACCGCCAAGCTGCGCATGCTCTACGTGGACGCCAGTGCACGGGGCATGGGCATCGGTCAGCGACTGGTGGAGGAATGCCTGCGTTTTGCGCGCAATGCCGGTTACAAAAGCATGCTGTTGTGGACGGTCGACGCGCTGACCGATGCACGCAAGCTGTATCAGAAAGCCGGCTTCCGCCTGGTAGACGAAGAAGCGACGGTGAGCTTTGGCAAATCGTTGATCAGTGAAACCTGGGCCCGCGAGCTGTAAGGCGTTCCCGCGCTGTCGCCAGCGCGGGCGTTTGCGCGGTTAGAGGTCAGTGATTTCTTTATGGCGCGGCACCAGCGCCTTCATCACGCTCCACGCCACCAGGTAGGCCAGGGCACAGATCGCAAACATGATCATGTAGCCGGTGTGGATGTCGTTGATGGACTTGTAGTAGTCGAACACCCAGCCACCGATCTTGGTCATCACCACACCGCCCAAGCCCCCGGCCATGCCGCCGATGCCAACCACCGAGGCGACGGTTTTTTGCGGGAACATATCGGACACGGTAGTGAAGATGTTGCACGACCACGCTTGGTGCGCCGAGGCGCCCACACCGATCAGCAGCACCGGCACCCAGAAGCTCAGGTAGCCAAAGGGCTGCGCCAGCAACACCACCAGCGGGAACAGCGCGATCACCAGCATGGCTTTCATGCGCCCGTCGTAGGGTGCATCGCCACGGGCCATGAAGTAGCTGGGGAACCAGCCGCCGCCGATACTGCCGACCATGGTCATGCTGTACAGCACGGCCAGCGGCATCACGATGTCCGCGCCTTTCATGCCGTATTGCGCCGACAGGTAAGTGGGCAGCCAGAACAGGAAGAACCACCACACGCCGTCAGTCATGAACTTGCCGAAGGCAAATGCCCAGGTCTGGCGGTAGGTCAGCAGTTTGAACCACGAGACTTTTTTCGCAACAGCACCCGCAGGTTCTGGCGTGAACGGCTGCACCGTCTGGTCGCTACGGATGTAAGCCAGCTCTTCGGCCGACAAGCGTTTTTGCTGCTCCGGTTTTTCGTAAACCGCCGCCCACACCGCCACCCAGACAAAGCCCAACATGCCGATGACCATAAAGGCCGCTTCCCAGCCCCAGATGCCGGCAATCAAGGGCACGCAGATCGGCGCCAGGATCGCCCCCACGTTAGCGCCGGAGTTGAAGATACCGGTGGCCAGCGAGCGTTCTTTTTTCGGGAAGTATTCGGCAGTGGCCTTGATCGCGATGGGGAAGTTGCCCGCCTCGCCAATCGCCAGCACGGCGCGCGACAGCATGAAACCGGCAATCGACACCGGAATCACCGCCAGGCCGATAGCGCCGCTCACCGCAGCGATGCCCTCACCCATCGGCACCGAGAACGCATGCAGGATGGCGCCGGTGGACCAAATGCCAATCGCCACCACGTAGGCGGCCTTGGTGCCGATCTTGTCGACAAAGCGTCCGGCAAACAGCATGGAAATCGCGTAGACAAACTGGAACACCGCCGCGATGTTGGCGTAGTCCGTGTTGCTCCAGCCAAATTGCGTCGACAACTGCGGCGCCAGAAGGCTGAGGACTTGGCGGTCGAGGTAGTTGACGGTAGTGGCAAAGAACAACATCGCGCAGATGGTCCAGCGATAGTTGCCGACGGCCGTGCCGACGCGATGGGCGTTGATGGGCTCATTCAAATTCATGGCATCACTTTTTATTTTTGTTAGATAAGACATATGCAACGTCATATGTCGTCGTACAACTGTGACTTTTATATCGGGCCGCCTACCCGGTGTCAATCTCCAGAATTGCCTTTTAACCAGGGATTAAGCAGATCTGAAAATGCTTAACTACGCGCAGTTGTAGGATGACAAATCCTGAATACCCGACTGGGTGCTTTGCCGGGCACATCATCAAGCAGGCCGAAGGGCTGCATGCCGAGCTTCTCCAACACACGGATCGACGCGGCGTGATCCGGTCGCACCAGCCCGAATACCTGAGGTAGTCCCAGCGTTTGAAACGCCATCGTCAGCGCGTCGTGGCCTAGCTCGGTGGCATAGCCCTGCCCCCAGGCATCGACCGCGAAGCGATAGCCCAGGTTGATGCGCCGCTCGGTCAGGTAATTGAGCGGCGCCACGCCGCCAAAGCCGATCAGGTGATCGGGCGCCTCGCGACGGGCAATGGCCCACCAGCCGTAGCCCTGGCTGGCCCATTGTTCGAGCCAGTGGTTGAGCAGGCGCTGCGCGTCGTCGAGGCTGGCCATTGGGCCACTCGGGTTGAACAGGTTTGTCTGCGGGTCGCCGAAGATCGCGAACAATCGGTGCACATCGCTGGGCTCTGGCGTGCGATAGATCAGGCGTGAGGCGGTGACGGGCATTCTGATAATTCCCTAGTCAGGTCGTGAAGTTCAATTCATCTGCAAAAAAAGGTAAATAGCGGTGAATTATTTCATGTCCGCTTGTATCTGAACTGACAGAGCGGTGCCATCGCAACGATGGCACCTCCCCTGTTCTGTTTTAGAGTGGCCCGCATGAAATTACGTAAGAAAAGCGTCAAACCCATCGGATTGAAAGACATCACCATCGTCGACGATGCCAAGGTGCGCAAGGCGATTACCGCCGCCGCCCTGGGTAACGCCATGGAGTGGTTCGACTTTGGTGTCTACGGTTTCGTCGCCTATGTGCTCGGCAAGGTGTTCTTCCCGGATGCCTCACCGAGCGTGCAAATGATTGCCGCCTTGGCCACCTTCTCGGTGCCCTTCCTGATTCGCCCGCTGGGTGGCCTGTTCTTCGGTGCGCTGGGCGACAAATACGGACGGCAGAAAGTCCTCGCCGCAACCATCGTCATCATGTCCTTGAGCACCTTTGCCATCGGCCTGATTCCCGGGTATGCCTCGATTGGCATCTGGGCACCGATCCTGCTGTTGCTGTGCAAAATGGCCCAAGGGTTCTCGGTAGGCGGTGAGTACACCGGCGCCTCGATCTTCGTCGCCGAGTACGCCCCGGACCGTAAACGCGGGTTCCTCGGCAGCTGGCTGGATTTTGGTTCGATTGCCGGTTTCGTGCTCGGCGCCGGTGTGGTGGTGCTGATTTCGACAATCCTCGGTGAAGCCGATTTCGAGGCGTGGGGCTGGCGTCTGCCGTTCTTCCTCGCCCTGCCTTTGGGCATCATCGGTTTGTACCTGCGTCACGCGCTGGAAGAAACCCCGGCGTTCCAGCAGCACATGGACAAACTTGAACAAGGCGACCGCCAGGGCCTGACCCACGGTCCCAAGGTGTCGTTCAAAGAGGTGGCTACCCAGCACTGGCGCAGCCTGCTGACCTGCATCGGTATCGTCGCGGCCACCAACGTGACGTACTACATGTTGCTCACCTATATGCCGAGCTACCTGTCGCACAACCTGCATTACAAAGAAAACAGCGGCGTGCTGATCATCATCGCCATCATGGTCGGCATGCTGTTCGTGCAGCCGTTCATCGGTTTTGTCAGCGACAAGATTGGCCGTAAACCCTTCATCATCGCCGGCAGCGTCGGGCTGCTGTTGCTGTCTATCCCGGCGTTTATGTTGATTACCAGCGGTAAAATCGGCCTGATTTTCGCCGGTCTGTTGATTCTGGCCGTGGTGTTGAACTTCTTTATCGGCGTGATGGCCTCGACGCTGCCGGCTATGTTCCCGACCCACATTCGCTATAGTGCGCTGGCCAGCGCGTTCAACGTCTCGGTACTGATCGCCGGCCTCACACCCACCGCGGTGGCCTGGCTGGTGGAAAGCACCAACAACCTGTACATGCCCGCTTACTACCTGATGGTGTTTGCGGTGGTCGGCCTGATTACCGGCCTGACCATGAAGGAAACCGCGAACAAGCCGTTGCGCGGCGCGGCGCCAGCAGCGTCCGATATGGAAGAAGCCAAGGAAATACTGCAAGAGCACCATGACAATATCGAGCAGAAGATCGAAGACATCGATGCCGAAATTGCCGCCCTGGAAGCCAAGCGCCAGAACCTGGTGCAACAGCATCCGCGAATCAACTGATACCTGACCATGCGTGGTGGCCCCCGCCGCCACGCCACTGGAGTGCCCAAGCATGGTTCCAAGCGTCACCGCAGCCCACTCGTTACTCAGCGCGGACGAACGCGCCGCCATCGCCGAAATCGAAGCCACTACCAGCATCCTGCAACTGGTAACCCGCCTGACCGGCATGCGCTTTGCCGGCATTGCCAAATTCACTGACCTGAAATGGGTGGTGTGCTCGGTCCATGACCCGCTGCACATGGGGATTCATGTCGACGACGTACTCGATCTGGAAACTACCTTGTGCAGTGAATTCTGCGTCGACCCGCAGGCACTGTTCATTCCGCAAATCAGCCAGAATGGCCGCTTCGCCACCCGCCCGGTGGTCAAGCAGTACGCCATCGAAAGTTACGCCGGTGCGCCGATCTTTCTGCCCGACGGCCGCCTGTTCGGCGCGCTGTGTGCACTGGACTCACGGGCAATGCTGTTTGACGACCCCAACCTGACGGAAACCCTGAGCCTGTTTGCCCGGCTGATTGGCTGTATTTTCTTCGCTAACCTGACAACAGCTGATCAGTAACCACGGCCCTGCCCCGCCGTGCCGCACTATCGCGCTTTGGCGGCATGCCAAACAATCGGCTGTACTCGCGACTGAACTGTGAAGGGTTTTCATAGCCCACAGCGCCGGTAGGCTGGTGGATTTGGCTTTCCAATGGGCAATCGACTCAGGTGCCACCCTGGGTATCTGGCTTACCTGGCCTCGCGGCGTGCCACAGCGACCTAAATGCCCCCCAGCGCTACCTGAAAAACTGACTCGGGGTTTTGCCAAACTGTTTCTTGAACATGCTGGTGAACGCGCTTGGGCTTTCATAGCCCAGCTCGATGGCCACATCGATGATCTTCTCCCCCACCGCAATGCGCTCCAGCGCCAGCAGCAACCGCGCCTGCTGGCGCCATTGGCCGAAGGTCAGGCCGGTTTCCTTGCGGAACAGGCGCTGGATGGTTTTCTGGTCCAGGTCCAGGCGATCACTCCAATCGGCGACCGTCGAGGCATCACCCGGTTCCTGCTGCAGCGCCTGGCAGATACGGTTGATGCGCAGGTCGGCCGGCTGGGGCAGTGACAGCGGCAAGGCCGGCAGGATCGCGAGTTCGTCGAGGATCAGGTGCATGATCCTCGCCTCGCGCGAGTCCTCGGCGTACGGCGGCTTCAAACTCACCGAGGCTTTGATCAGCTCGCTCAACAACGGCGACACACTGACGGTCTTGGGCTCGCTCGGCAGGTTGGGGAAACAGTCCGGGCGCACAAACACGCTGCGCATCTTCAACGTGCCCACGCAACGCAGCGAATGCACTTGCCCGCTGGGCATCCAGAACCCGCGATTGGGCGGCACCGTCCATTGGTTCAACGCCGAATACACCACCATCACGCCTTCGACGGCGTACAACAGTTGATGCTTTTCGTGACTGTGGTCGGGGATCACCCAGTTTTCGGGGTAATCGGTCGCAGAACTGATGACAGCCCAGTCGCCCTCGTCGATCTCCCGCAGAAATACATCCAGTGGTTTGATGATTTCGCCCTTTTTGCGATGGTTGGCGCCCGAATTACGCGAGACAGGCATTTTCAGCGAATCTAGCATAAACGCCGCAACATTTAGAAACGGGCAGCGCGCTAAAGTACGCACTGCCCCTGTTCGCTGCCTTGTATGGAATGCCTGCATGTCGAGCCTGACCGCGCCACCCGCCACTGCAACCGCTACGCCGCAAATAAGCCCCTTGGTCATGCGTGTCCTGGGCGCCTGTGCCCTGGCGCACATGATCAACGACCTGATCCAGGCCGTGCTGCCGTCGATCTACCCGATGCTCAAGGCCAACTACGGGCTGAGCTTTACCCAGGTCGGCCTGATCACCCTCACCTTCCAGTTGACCGCGTCCTTGCTGCAACCCTGGATCGGCTACCACACCGACCGCCATCCCAAGCCCTGGCTGCTGCCGGCGGGCATGGTGTGCACGCTGATCGGCATCCTGATGCTGGCGTTTGTCGGCACCTTCCCGTTGATCCTGCTGGCGGCGGCGCTGGTCGGGGTCGGGTCGTCGACCTTCCACCCGGAAACCTCACGCGTGGCACGCCTGGCCTCGGGCGGGCGCTATGGCCTGGCACAATCGACCTTCCAGGTCGGCGGCAACACCGGCAGCGCGTTTGGCCCGTTGCTGGCGGCGGCGATCATCATTCCCTACGGCCAAACCCATATCGCCTGGTTCGGGCTGTTCGCCGTGTTCGCGATCATGGTGCTGTACGGCTTGAGCCGCTGGTACCGCCACCACCTCAACCTGTTCAAGCTCAAGCAAGGCGGCAAGGCCACCCACGGTTTGTCCAAGGGCCGCGTGACATTTGCCCTGGTGGTACTGGCGCTGCTGGTGTTCTCCAAATACTTCTACATGACCAGCCTGACCAGCTACTTCACCTTTTACCTGATCGAGAAATTCCACCTGTCGGTGGCCAGCTCGCAGATGTACCTGTTCCTGTTCCTCGGCGCGGTGGCCGTCGGCACCTTTGCCGGTGGCCCGATCGGCGACAAGATCGGGCGCAAGAAAGTCATCTGGTTCTCGATCCTCGGCGCCGCGCCCTTCACCCTGGCCCTGCCCTACGTCGACCTGTTCTGGACGGCCGTGCTCAGCGTGGTGATCGGCTTCATCATCGCCTCGGCCTTCTCGGCCATCGTGGTCTTCGCCCAGGAACTGGTGCCCGGCAACGTCGGGATGATCGCCGGGATCTTCTTCGGGCTGATGTTCGGCTTCAGCGGGATTGGCGCCGCGCTCCTGGGCTTGCTCGCCGACAACCACGGCATCGAGTACGTCTACAAAATCTGTTCGTTCCTGCCACTGGCGGGCATCCTGACAATCCTGCTGCCTTCGACCAAAGGCGTCTGACCGGCCAATCATCGGCTGGCCGTATGCTATTACACGGAGTGCTCTGAAAAACCTGCGTGTGCGCTTACAATCCGGATATTCAAGCGCACACCCAGGCAGACCCGGCACGACATGACGCTCGACCCTCCTACGATTCTGATATTGACCATCGCGCTGGCCGCCGCTGCCGCCCTGTATCTGGCGGTGGAATGGCGCAGCGTGCGCGAGCCGTCGCTGCTGTTCTGGGCGGCAGGTTTCGCGATCATCAGCGTCGGCTCCACCCTGGCCCTGCTGCGCAGCAGCGGCCTGTTGATGATCGGTATCTGGTTTGCCAACGGCTTGCTGGTGAGCGCGCACTGGCTGTTTTTGCTCGGCGTGGCCCGCTTTACCCACGTGCGCCTGTCGCGCGCCTGGCTGCTGATGCTGGTCGCCTGGCTCGGCATGCTGCTGTTGCCCGGCGACCAGGCGTGGTCCAAAGCCATGCTGATGGTCAACTCATTGCTGGTCGCGTTGCCGACCTTGCGCGCCAGTTTCCTGCTGCGCCCCCACGGCAAATCCCTGAGCATCGGCGCGGTGCAATTGCGCTATGTATTGCTGCTTCACGGCGCGTTTTATGTGGCCAAGGCGCTGTCGGTAATCATCCCCGGCACGCTGATCGATCTTGCCGCGTTCAAGGGCGAAATCATCCAGGTTTCGTTGGTGGAGGGCGCAATGGCGATCATGTTGATCGCGTTGTCGATGACCGGCTCCGAGCGCTATCGGCGTGAACAGCAGATCGCCCGGCTGGCGGCCCGCGACCCGTTGACGGCGCTGTACAACCGCCGAGCCCTGGATGTGCGTGCGCCGCAGCTGTTTGCCCAGGTATCGCCGCAACACCCAGGCGCTTTGCTGTTGATCGATATCGACAACTTCAAACTGGTCAACGACCTCTACGGGCATACCGCCGGCGACCGGTTGCTGATTGCCCTGAGCGAGATGATCCGCACGGTGGTGCCCGAAGGCGCGCTGGCTGCTCGCCTGGGCGGGGATGAGTTTGTGATCCTGTTGACCAAGGCCTCGACCGCCCAGATTGTCGAGCTGGGCAGCCGCTTGCGTGAGCAGTTCCGGCAGTTGGCCGCACACACCTTTACCACCCCGGCACCGGTCACCCTGAGCATCGGCGCCAACCTGTTCGACCAGCCACCGCCGAGCCTGACGGCGCTGATCGAACAAGGCGACACCACGCTCTATGAAAGCAAACGCGGCGGGCGTGACAGCATTCGGCTGGTGGACCGAACGGGAACCGGTTCGTACGGTTAATGACTTCCTGTGGCGGACGGGATTGTTGTGGCCAGCAGGCTTGTTGTGGCGAGCGGGCTTGCCCCGCGTTGGGCTGCGCAGCAGCCCCATAACGGACGCCGTATTGTTTCAGGGACACCGCGTCGGCAGTTTTTTGGGGCTGCTGCGCAACCCAACGCGGGGCAAGCCCGCTCGCCACTGCAAACCCGCTCACCACTGCAAACCCGCTCGCCTCAGGTTTGGTGGTGACGGTGTGCAAACCCATTCACGACGATGTAAAGCAACGGCCCCACCGACACAAACACCGCCGTCAGCAAAAAATACGGCACCAGCGAAGCCACCGAGCGCCCTCGCCCGCGCGCATCCCGGTACATCCACGCACACGCAAGCAGCGCCATCAGGTACAGGTCAATCACCACCTGCGCGGTGTCCGGCCGCGACATCAATTCCCGCCCAAATGCCAACAGTGATTGCTCGGCCGTGAGCATCGTAGCCAAGGTGTACAACGAAAAACCCAGCAAACCGGCCAGGGCGAAATAAGGTCTGCGCATGGTGCCTTCCTTGAAAGGATCGAAGCTCAACATAGTGATAAGGTTGCGCCTCTCGCAATGACCTCGGAGGTCATGATCAGGCCATGGACACCCCTTTAACTGCCGGCCAGCACCTGCGCCAATTGCGTCGACACGCCAAGCTCAGCCAGCTGGACCTGGCCTTGATCACGGGCGTTTCCCAGCGCCACCTCAGTTGCATCGAAACCGGCCGGGCCAAACCAGGCCCGGGTACTTTGCATACCCTGCTGACGGCGCTGGAAGCCCCGCTGGAGCAGTGCAACCAGGTGTTCCTCGCCGCCGGCTACGCGCCGCGTTACACCGCTACCCCACTCGCCGCACCCGCCATGGCCGCCGTCCGTGAAGCCGTCAGCCATGTGCTGCACGCCAACAACCCCGCCCCGGCGATTCTGCTGGGCAGCGAGTGGCAAGTGCTCGCCGCCAACGCCAGCACCGGCCTGTTGTTTGAGCTGGTCGGGATTGAGCCGAATGCCGCCGATGGGCTGAACCTGCTGACCACGCTGTTGCAAACCGGCGGCCTGGGCGATCACCTGATCAACGCCGAAGAAATCCGCACCGTCGCCTGGCAACGCGCAACCCGCGAAGCGCTGGGGAATCCTGCATTGGCGGGGTTACTGGCCCGTTTGCCGGTGCCGAGCAGCACCGAGTTGCCCAATGAAATGCCGCCGCTGGTGTTCACGCGCATCCGCTCACATCGCGGTGAACTGAATTTCCTGTCGACCTTCACCACCTTCGGCATGCCCCAGGACATCACCCTCACGTCACTGCGCATCGAACATCTGATTCCTGCTGACGCGCCCACGTGGCAAGTGATGCGCGCCGCTTACGCGGAATATGCGGCGCTGGTTTTGTGAAATATCTGTACGTAGACTGCCGCCATACCTCCCACCTGAAGGCGGCGAAAAAAACCTGATGCAAGTTACCGAAGTCTCCATTGCCCAATTGCGCGCTGCGCTTGAAAGCGGCCAGACCACTGCCGTTGAACTGGTTAAGGCTTACCTGGCACGCATCGAGGCCTATGACGGCCCGCAGACCGCGACCCAGTTGAACGCCGTGGTGGTGCGCAACCCGCAAGCGCTTGAAGAAGCCCAGGCCGCCGATGCGCGCCGGGCCAAGGGCGAAACCTTGGGGCCATTGGACGGCATTCCCTACACCGCCAAGGACAGCTACCTGGTCAAAGGCCTGACGGCAGCCTCCGGCAGCCCGGCCTTCGCCACGCTGGTGGCGCAGCGCGACGCCTTCACCATCGAGCGCCTGCGCGCCGGCGGCGCTATCTGCCTGGGCAAGACCAACATGCCGCCGATGGCCAATGGCGGGATGCAGCGCGGCGTTTATGGCCGTGCAGAAAGCCCGTACAACGCTGACTACCTGACGGCGCCGTTTGCCTCCGGCTCGTCCAACGGCGCGGGCACCGCAACGGCAGCCAGCTTCGCCGCCTTCGGTTTGGCCGAGGAAACCTGGTCGAGCGGGCGCGGCCCGGCGTCCAACAATGGCCTGTGTGCCTACACGCCGTCGCGCGGGATTATTTCCGTACGCGGCAACTGGCCGCTGACGCCAACCATGGACGTGGTGGTGCCGTACGCACGAACCATGGCCGACCTGCTCGAAGTACTCGACGTCGTGGTCGCCGAAGACACCGACACGCGCGGCGACCTCTGGCGCCTGCAACCGTGGGTGCCGATTCCGAGCGTGGCGTCGGTGCGCCCGGCCTCTTACGCTGACCTGGCTGTGGGCAGCGAATCCCTGGCCGGCAAGCGTTTCGGCGTGCCGCGCATGTACATCAATGCCGACCCCGAGGCCGGCACCAGCGAGAAACCCGGGATCGGCGGGCCGACCGGGCAAAAGATCAACACCCGCGCCAGCGTGATCGACCTATGGCACGCCGCGCGCCAGGCGTTGGAAGCCGCTGGTGCCGAAGTGATTGAAGTCGACTTCCCACTGGTCTCCAACTGTGAAGGCGACCGCCCTGGCGCGCCGACGGTGTTTACCCGTGGCTTGGTCTCCAAGGAGTTTTTGCACGACGAATTGTGGGAACTGTCGGCCTGGGCGTTCGATGATTTCCTGCGCGCCAACGACGACCCGGCGCTCAACCGCCTGGCGGATGTCGACGGGCCGAAAATCTTCCCGCACGACCCTGGCACCCTGCCCAACCGTGAAGACGACTTGGCCGCCGGCATGGACGAGTACGTGCGCATGGCCGAGCGCGGCATCACACCGTGGAACGAAATCAGCACGGTGCCGGATGGCCTGCGCGGGCTGGAACAGACCCGGCGCATCGACCTGGAAGACTGGATGGACGCACGGGGCCTGGACGCGGTGTTGTTCCCGACCGTGGCCGATGTCGGCCCGGCCGATGCCGACGTGAACGAAGCCTCGGCGGATATCGCCTGGAGCAACGGCGTCTGGGTGGCTAACGGCAACCTCGCGATCCGCCACCTGGGCGTGCCGACCGTCACCGTGCCGATGGGCGTAATGGCGGACATCGGCATGCCAGTGGGGTTGAACTTCGCCGGGCGCGCCTATGACGATTCGGCGCTGCTGCGTTTTGCCTCGGCGTATGAAGCCACCGGCAGCAAACGCCTGATCCCGCCGCGTACGCCGCCGCTGGCAGCTGGCTAAACACGGTCCGATTGTGGGAGCTGGCTTGCCTGCGATAGCGGTGGCTCAGCCAGCCCATTTGTCACTGACAGACCGCCTTCGCGAGCAAGCCCGCTCCCACAGTGTTGACTGCATTTCAGGCCACGCCGATCAGCAGCAGCCTAAACGCGCTCCACATGTGGGAGCTGGCTTGCCTGCGATAGCGGTGGATCAGCCAGCCTATTTGCCACTGACAGACCGCCATCGCGGGCAAGCCCGCTCCCACAGTGTTGACTGCATTTCAGACCACGCCGATCAGCAGCCGCCTAAACACGCTCCAAATGTGGGAGCTGGCTTGCCTGCGATAGCGGTGAATCAGCCAGCCTATTTGTCACTGACAGACCGCTATCGCGAGCAAGCCCGCTCCCACAGTGTTGACTGCATTTCAGGCCGCGCCGGTCGGCAGCAGCCTAAACACGCTCCAAATGTGGGAGCTGGCTTGCCTGCGATAGCGGTGGTTCAGCCTGCCCATTTGTCACTGACAGGCCGCCATCGCGGACAAGCCCGCTCCCACAGTTTTGACTGCATTTCAGGCCGCGCCAATCAGCAGCTGGCTAAACACAGTCCAATTGTGGGAGCTGGCTTGCCTGCGATAGCGGTGGATCAGCCAACCTATTTCTCACTGACAGACCGCCTTCGCAGGCAAGCCATTTCCTGCATTCACATCAAGCCAGGTAAGGCACGGCAATCAGCAGGATGGCCGTGCCATGGGCCACGGTCGCTGGCAACACGCCGTAGCGCATGCGCACCAGCGCGCAGGCCAGCCCTTCGATCAGGGTGAACAGCAATACCGGCCAGCCCAGTTGGGTGACACTCAAGGCCAGGAACGCATGGCAGGCCGCAAAGGCTACGCCGCTGATCAATGCCGCGCGCAATGGCGTCACTTGCTGTTCGAGGTAGCCCTGCAAAAACCCGCGAAACAGCACCTCTTCCAACGCATTCGCGCCATAAGCCAGGACCACCATACCCGGCAGCCAGACCCAGTAGCCGTGAATCTCGAACGCCTCGATGCCCTGGTAAACCCGCAGCGGCACACCGAGCAAACAGCCCATCACAAGCCCCACGGCCAGGCCCAGCGCAGGATTGCCGATGGTCCAGCGCATCAGCTGCCATAATTGCGGCGCCGTGCGTGCAAGCAACATGATCAGCAGCACTGACATCCCGCCCAGCGCCGCCAACACAAAGGCATTCGCGCTGAACGCAATCTGCACCTCGCTGCTGAGCGACCACATCCCCAGCGGCGTCATCGCGTCACGCATCAACACAAATGCCGTCAGCAGGATCAGGATGCGCATCGCCTGCATTGCTCTGGGCGTCAGCGCAAACCACAGCCCAAACAGCACCAGCCCCGGCGCCAGGTGAATGCCGTAGTTGATCAGTACGCCCATGCCTTGGCTGATCATGCCGGCTTCAACCGTGGGCGACGGCAATCATGTCGATCTCGACCGCTGCCGATTTCGGCAACTGCATCACCCCCACCGATGTGCGGGTGTGCGTGCCGGCGCTGCCGAGGATTTCATGCAGCAGGTCCGACGCACCGTTGGCCACCTCGCTTTGCTGATCAAAGTCTTCGGCGCTGCGCACGTACACGGTGATACGTGCGATGGCCTTGACTTGATCCAACGAGCCCAATGCCTGCTTGAGCAAGCCCAGGCAACGCAGCGCGCTGATGCCGGCGGCGATTTGTGCCTGGGCCAGGGTCAGGCTTTCGCCGACTTTGCCGGGCAGCACGATCGTGTCGCCAACCCGCGGGATCTGGCCGCTGATGTACAGGTGGTGACCATCGCGCACCAAGGGTGTGTAGTTGCCGCCGATTTTGAACTCATCCAGTTGATAGCCGAGACGCTGCTGGGCCGCCTGGTATTTTTCGTCTGCTGTCATGCTCGTCAAACCTCGTTGCGACGTTGCCACTCATCCACCACATCGCCCAGGGTCTTGGGGATGTCGCTGCGAATCCAGGCCATGAAAGGCCGGTCGAACTTGAACCCCGGGCCGCAGTGTTCAAGCATGAAACGGCGAACGTTCTGGGTATTTTTGTAGTGGGGGGTGACGGGAGTAGCGCGGGTAATGACATCGCTGTGCCAGTTAAAATCCATTTTCCCCTCGGGCGTTTTGTTGTGTCGGCAGTAGCATAGCGATGTGCTACTTGAGCAGGAAGCGGCAAGGCAAAACTCGCACCATCAGTTTCCGTGTTGAGATGTCGTACAAGACCTCGCCGGATTCATAACGAAACAATGCCCAACCCTTTCAAGATATTTCGAAATTTCACTTTCTTTCCCCATCAGAAATATTGCATGGTTGTACGACGACTTAAATCATCGTGCCCGACCCCAACAACAATAAGGAAACACCCATGCAAAACGTCAAAGTGCTGATCGGTTTTCTGTGCCTGTTCACCGGCTACGTCGCAGCTGCGCCTGCCCCCGCCGAAAAGGATGTGGCCCAAGCGGTCGACCAACTGACCCAAGCCATGTTGCACCTGGACCTCAAGCAACTTCATGCGCTGACCTCCGACAAACTCACCTATGGCCACTCCAGCGGCAAGGTGCAGAACAAAGCGCAATTCATTGCTGATCTGGAAACCCACACCAGCGCGTTCAAGACCCTCGAAATGCAGAACCAGACCATTACCCTCGACGGCGACACCGCCCTGGTGCGCAACCACTTTCACGCACTGGCGGTGAACAGCGGCGTAGACACGCCAACCGACATCGACAACTTCCAGGTCTGGCAGAAGCAAAAAGGCAAATGGCTGCTGATCGGGCGTCAGGCTTACAAATACTGATGACTGGCGGTGAGCGGGCGCGCCTCAGCTCACCATTGCACCACCTCGCGAACCTTCACCAGCGCCTCGCGCAGCGCCGACATGCTCACCGAGCCCAACGCCAAACGCAGCGCGTGGGGCACGGTTGCCGAGACCGCAAACGGCTCGGCGGTCGACACCGAAATACCCTCGCGCTGCAAGGCCATGGCGATCTGATCGGCCCTGGCCTCTTCACCCAGCGGCAGCCACAGAAAATACGATGACGGGTGGCTGATGTAATGCACGCCCTTGAGCACGTGCGCCGCCAAGGCCTGTCGCGCGCTGGCATCCTGGCGCTTTTGCGCTTCCAGCTGGTCGACCGTGCCGTCCTCGATCCAGGCCACGGCCATCGCACTCATGACACCGGGCACGTTCCAGGTGGTGGCCATGATGGTGCGTTCCAGTTTCTTTACCCAGGCCGGGGGCGCGGCAATAAAGCCGACCCGCAACCCGGTCGCGACGCTCTTGGAAAACCCGCCGACGTACACCGTGCGCTCAGGCGCCAGGGTTGCCAATGGTGGCGGCGCTTCTGCTGCCAGAAACGCGTAGGCCGCATCCTCGATGAGCATCAGGTTGTGTTGTCGGGCTATGCCGACTAATTCCTCACGCTGTTCCAGGCTCATCACCCAACCCAACGGGTTATGCAAGGTCGGAATGCTGTACACCGCGCGCACCGTGCGTTTGCTGCACAGGCGTTGCAGGGCGTCCAGATCCGGGCCACTGGCAGTGGCCGGGATCGCGACGATTTCCAGGTGCAGGGTTTCGGCCAGCACTTTAAAGCCTGAATATGTCAGGGCATCGACGGCAATCACATCACCCGGTTTGAGCAATGCCATCATCGTGACCGCCAAGCCGTGCTGGGCACCGCTGACCACCAGTACTTGCTCGGCCTCCACCACCAGCCCTCGGCTCAACAGGTGCCGCGCCACCGCCGCGCGCTCGTGCAGGCGGCCGGCATGGGGCTGGTAGCGCAGCAGCGCCTCCAGGTCGCCCGACAGCGCCAGTTGGCGCAACGCCGTACGCAGCAAATCGGCCTGGCCCGGCAGCGACGGGTAGTTGAAATTGAGGTCGAGCATGCCCGTCGCCACCGTCATCTGCCCACTGCCCTGCCCCGGCGGCAATGAAATCTCGCGCACGAAAGTGCCGCGCCCGGTTTCGCCACTGACCAGGCCCATCGCCTCAAGCTCGCTGTACACCCGGCTGGCCGTGACCAGCGCCAGGCCATGGTCGGCGGCCAATTGCCGGTGGGTGGGCAGTCGCGTGCCGGGTGGCAGCGCACCGCTGCGAATATCCGCGGCAAAAGCATCGACCAGCGACTTGTAGCGAGCACGTGGCATAAGTGATGTATCCATGACAATTTTTTGATTGTCTTAATCTTCAATCCTAGGATGGCCGAACGCAACCTAACCTTTTCAGGCACGCCCTCATGGAACGCACCCTTTGCCTCAACAGCCTCGACAGCAGTACTCAAGGTTGGATCAACGGTTTTATTGGCGTGCTCATTTTCAGCGGCTCACTGCCGGCCACGCGCCTGGCGGTGATGGAGTTCGACCCGGTATTTCTGACCATGATCCGCGCCACCCTCGCCGCCGCGCTGGGGCTGTGCCTGCTCGGTGTGTTCAAGGAGAAACGCCCCGCGCGCGCGCAGTGGATGCCGCTGGCAGTCGTCGCGCTCGGTGTGGTGATTGGCTTCCCGCTGCTGACGGCACTGGCGTTGCAATACGTGACCTCGGCGCACTCCATTGTCTTCATCGGCCTGCTGCCGCTGGCCACGGCGGTATTCGGCGTGCTGCGTGGCGGCGAGCGGCCGCGCCCGGTGTTCTGGCTGTTTTCGATGCTCGGCAGCCTGTTGGTGATGAGTTACGCCGTCGCCCAAGGCTTGAGCGCCGCGCCCGTGGGTGACGTGCTGATGCTGTTGGCGGTGCTGGCATGCGGTTTGGGCTATGCCGAGGGCGCCAAATTGTCGCGCACCTTGGGCGGGTGGCAGGTGATCTGCTGGGCGCTGGTGGTGTCGCTGCCGGTGGTGGCGCCGCTGAGTCTGATCCTCGCCCCCGCGACCTTGAGCGGCATCAGCCTGCCGGCCTGGCTGAGCCTGGGTTATGTGGCGTTGTTCAGCATGCTCATCGGCTTTGTGTTCTGGTACCGCGGCCTGGCCCAGGGGGGCATCGCCGCCGTCGGCCAGTTGCAGTTGCTGCAACCCTTCTTTGGCCTGGCGCTGGCAGCGGGCCTGCTGCATGAGCAGGTCAGCCTCGGCATGGTGTTGGTGACGGTTGCGGTGATCGGCTGCGTGGCCGGCGCGAAGCGCTTCGCGCGCTAACGCTGCGGCGCAACCATCTTGAACTTGATGGTGATGTCGTTGGACACCACGCTGTTGCCCGCCCACTCACCTTCGCCAATCTTGAAGTCGTCGCGCTTGAGCACAAACTCACCGTCGAACACGCCGATGCCGCTTTGCTCCTTGAGCAGCACAGTGATGTCCACCGGCCGCGTGGTGCCCTTGATCGTCAGGTTGCCGGTGATCGTGTAGCGGTTGTCGCCCAACGCGGTGGCGCCGTTGGACTCATACACGCCAACCGGATAGGCCGTGGTGTCGAACCACGCCGGTTGTTGCAACTGGGTATTGGCGTCCGGGCTGCCGGCGTCGATGCTGGCGAGCTGGATCTTGAGCAACGCATGCGCCGCCTCGGGCTTTTGCGTATCGAACGTCAGGGTGCCCTCAAAGTCGCTGAAGGTGCCATACACCCGCTGCCCGAACTGCTGGAAGGTAAAGCTGATCTGGCTGGCGGTGCGGTTGACGTCTTTGTATTCCGCGGCCTGCGCGCTGGAAAACCAACAGAAGACGAGGACCAGCAAAAACACCTTGGACATTCGACGCTTCATGAAACGCTCCGCGAGAGAAAAGGACACACGTGCTGAGCTAACACGCCATGGCATGGATTTATTCCCATCGGG
The DNA here is from genome assembly GCF_044875395.1 of Pseudomonas sp. HT11. Taxonomy (NCBI): domain Bacteria; kingdom Pseudomonadati; phylum Pseudomonadota; class Gammaproteobacteria; order Pseudomonadales; family Pseudomonadaceae; genus Pseudomonas; species Pseudomonas sp. HT11. Next base: position 3,417,743 of record NZ_CP173217.1, read on the forward strand.
CGCGCGTCCTGCTAAACAGAGTAGTCGCGAAAAACAATAAGGACTTTTCATGCCCACTCCTTCTCTGCAGGACACCACCGCCCCCGAAGGCATCTGCTACGGCTGTGGCGGCAGCAACCCGCATGGCCTGCACATCAAAAGCCGTTGGGACGCCGATGGCGTCCATGTCATCGCCGAGCATCAACCCGAGGCCAAATACAGCGGCTGGCCCGACCTGGTCTACGGCGGCCTGATCGCCATGCTGGTGGACTGTCATTCCAACTGGACGGCCATGGCTTATCACTACCGCGCCGAGCAACGTGAACCCGGCAGCTTGCCGCGCATCGATTGCGTCACCGGCAACCTCGGCATCAAATTCATCAAGCCCACGCCCATGGGCGTCACGCTGAGCCTGCGCGCGCGGGTTGAGGGCGAGGTGGGACGCAAAAGCCGCGTGGTCTGCGAGGTGTACGCAGGTGACGTGCTCACCGCCATCGGTGACTCGGTGTTCGTGCGCGTCGATACCGGCCAACTGGCCGCTGCCGCGCATGGTCGCGAGGGCTGATCCTGGTCTACATTGATTGCCACCGCTAATCGAGGAATGCACCGATGACTCGTCTCACCGCGAAAGACTTTGCCCCCGAACTGCTGGAACTCTACGACGGCTACGCCCACGGCAAGCTCAACCGCCGCGAGTTTCTCGACCGCGCCGCGCTGTTCACCTTCGGCGGCCTCACCGCCTCTGCGCTGCTGGCGGCCCTGAGCCCCAACTATGCGCTGGCCGAACAGGTCAAGTTCACCGACCCGGAGATCATCGCCGACTACATCACCTACCCCTCGCCCAAAGGCAACGGCACGGTGCGCGGCTACCTGGTACGCCCGGCCAAGGCCAGCGGCAAGGTGCCGGCGGTGGTGGTGGTTCACGAAAACCGTGGCCTGAACCCCTACATCGAAGACGTCGCCCGCCGCCTGGCCAAAGCCGGCTTCATCGCCCTGGCGCCGGACGGCCTCACCTCCATGGGCGGCTACCCGGGCAACGATGAAAAAGGCGTGGAACTGCAACAGAAAGTCGACCCCGAAAAACTCATGAACGACTTCTTCGCCGCCATCGAATGGCTGATGCACCACGACAACAGCACCGGCAAAGTCGGGATTACCGGCTTCTGCTATGGCGGCGGCGTGACCAATGCCGCGGCGGTGGCTTACCCCGAATTAGGCGCGGCGGTGTCGTTTTACGGCAAGCAGCCGGAGGCAAAAGATGTGCCGCGGATCAAGGCGCCGATCATGCTGCACTACGGCGAGCTGGATACGCGGATCAACGAAGGTTGGCCGGCGTATGAGAAGGCCTTGAAGTCGGCGGGCACAACGTACGAGGCGTACATCTACAAGGGCGCCAACCACGGGTTTCACAATGACTCAACACCCAGGTATGACGAGGCGGCGGCGAATCTGGCGTGGGAAAGAACCCTCGGCTGGTTCCACAAATACCTGGCCTGACCCCACTCTAAATGTGGAAGCTGTCTTGCCGTGGCGAGCGGGCTTGCCCCGCGTTGGGGCGCGAAGCGGCCCTAAAATCTGACGACTCAATCATGCTGGAAAGGCGCGGTGACTGTTCTGGGGCTGCTGCGCAGCCCAACGCGGGGCAAGCCCGCTCGCCACATCAAGCCAGCTCTCAGCTTAGAAATAAGGGGCGGACCACGCTTAATCCAAAACCGTGGTCTGACCCCGATTTTCAATTTTCACAGCAAAAAACTGTGGGAGCTGGCTTGCCTGCGATGGTGGTCTGTCAGTAACCAATAGGCTGGCTGACCCACCGTTATCGCAGGCAAGCCAGCTCCCCCATCGGCTCCTCGCTGATTTCCAGCTCAATGCTCCAACGCATACCGCCGACAATGGTTGAGATAACCCTGCTCATGACTCCCCACCAACTGCACCACACTGGTCCATAACCACGACGGCGCATCCAGCTGTTTCGAGCGGTTTTCCTGCAGCACCGCCATCCACTGCTTGCGCGTGTCGCGGTCCATTTGCCGGGCATGGGCGATGCCGACCACGCGGGCCAGGTAGCCGGCGGCGTGCATGGCGTCGGTTTCGCTGAGCTCATCCAGCTCCAGCTTCATGTCCTGGGGCAGCAGCTCGCGGATGAAGAATCCGTGATCCAAAAAGCGCGTCGCCAGCATGCGCTCGCCCAAGCCCGGCGACAGCTGGCGCGCGCCTTCCACCACCCGTCGCCCATTGTCGCGGGGCATCTTCGCGCGCGGTGTACGCGGTGCAGCGGCGCCGACGGCTTCCTTGATATCGATCAGGCAATATTCCTGATCATCCTTGTCGCCCACGCCCAGCAGTGCCGCATAGCGCAGCAAGCCGAGGGAACTGCAGCCCTTGACCCAATAGGCTGAGTCCAGCAGTTCAACCTTGGCGTCTTTGGGCCGGCCTTTGAGCGAGGTGACCAACTGGTGGATTTCATCCGAGGCGCAGAGGGTTTGCAGGGCGCCTTTTTCTGCCCGCGACAATGCCCAGAAGTGCTTGCCCAGCGGAATCGTCGGCCGCACGTTTTCAATGCGTTCACGCGCCAGGTTTTTCCAGGTGCGCTCCACCGCGCTGCGCATGCCGGCCTTGACCTGGGATGGGCGTGGCGGCACTTCGTCGGGCTTGTCTTTGAAGGCTTGTTCGTAGCCACCAATCATCTCTTCAAGCATGCGCGCGGTAGTCACTCCCGGCAGGTCCGAGCCGCGTGCGGCGGTGGCCAACGACAAGGCCAGGCGCACCAGATCGTGGGCCGGGTTGCCGATCACGGTCTGGTCAAGGTCGCGGATGTGCATGTCGATACGGCCCTTGATATCGCCGGTCGGGCCCAGGTTGCCGGCGTGGCAATCGCCGCAGATCCAGATCGCCGGGCCGTGCGGCAAGCGGCGGCCTGGCTGGCTGTGCAGCCATTCGTAAAACTGCACCGTGCTGCCGCGCACATAGGCGTGGGCGGAGCGCGCCATCTTCAAGTTGCGCAGTTGCGTGAGGTGGGGCATGCGGTCGGCGGGGCGCGGGGTTTTCATGGATGAACTCAGTACGGGGAGATGCGGTAGAGCGTAGCCCCACAAGGAATGTTTCATTATGTTTCAAAAAAAGTGGCAAAAAGCCTGTTTCAATTCATAAGCCACACCAAATAATCCGTCGCTAATCCGTCTTTCTAATCGCCCGCCCCTGCGCGCTAGCATCGGCCTTACTCGATGCAGCGAGTCACAACCCTAACTGCACACATCCACAAACACTGCCGCCCTAAAAAAAGAGATAAAGCAGATGAATGACGTGATGAACACTGCACTCCAGGCGCCCACCAAGATCAACCTGGTCAAGGCCCGTGGCTCGCTGGTGTGGGACGACCAAGGCAAGGAATACATCGACTGCACCGCCCAGGCATGGTCGAACAACCTGGGGGCCAACGACCCGCGCGTGGTGGAGGCGGCGATTGCGCAACTGCGCGACATGACCCACATCCGCCCCAACTTCGGCTCCCCCGCCCACACCCGGCTGGTGGCGAAGCTGCGCGAAGTCTCGCCGGCCTCGCTCAACCAGATGGGTTTTGCCCTGCATGGCAGCCTCGCCGGTGAAATGGCGATGAAACTGGCGTTCAAAAACCGTCCCGGCGCGCAAAACCTGCTGGTGCTGCAAGACGGTTATCACGGCCGCTCGCTGGCCACCCTCGGCGCCAGCTGGCCGCACCCGAATAACCCATTCCTGGCGATTCAGCCGCGCTTTACCCGCGTGCCGCACCCGAACCCGTATCGCACCCGACTCGGGCTGGACCCGGAAACCGAATCCCAGCTGTGCCTGGGTCTGCTTGAAGACACCATTCTCAAAGGCGTCGACGGCGGTGTGGCAGCAGTGATGATGGAGCCTATCCAGGGCAATGGCGGGCACATCGAGTTTCCGCGCTCGTACTACAAAGGCGTGCGCGAGATTTGTGATCGCCTCGGCGTGTTACTGATTTTTGATGAAGTGCAAACCGGTTTCGGGCGCATGGGCACGATGTGGGCGGCGGACTATTACGACGTACTGCCCGACATCATCGTGTTCGGCAAAGGCGTGGGCGGCGGCTTTCCGCTGGCCGGCATCCTGGCCGACGACACACTCAAGTGGTTTGACGAAGGTGAAGAAGCGCTGACCTTTGGCCACTTTCCCGTGTCGCTGGCCGCAGGTTATGCCGCCGTCGAAGCCATCGTCGCCGACGGTCTGTGCGACAAGGCGCGCGACTCGGGCGAATACATCACCGCACGGCTCAAGGAGATGCAAACCCGGCACCCGCTGATCGGCGACGTGCGCTGCCCGGGCCTGATGGCCTCCATTGAGCTGGTCAAGGACCGCGCCACCAAAGAGCCCGCATGCCGTGAATCCCAAGAGGTCTATCGCCTTGGGCTGGAGCGCGGCGTATTGTTCGGCGAGAGCCGTTACGCGGGCCTGGGCAACCTGATCAAGGTCAAGCCGCCGCTGGACATCGAGCGCCCGCTGCTGGCCAAGGCACTCGACGTGCTGGATGAAGTGATCGGCATCATCGAGGAGCAACGGCCATGAGCACGATTGTCGAAAGCCCCGTCACCGCCCCACCGAATAGCCAAGCCACGCTGTCCAGCGACGACGCCGACCTGGCGAGCCTTGGCTACGAGCAAAAGATGCACCGCACCATGAGTGCCTTCACCTCGTTTGCCCTGGCCTTCTCCATGGTCTCGATCAACACCGGCGTGGTCACGCTGTTTGCCGACCCGTTCAACCGCGTCGGCGGCATCGGCATCCTGCTATGGCTGCTGGTGATCCCGCTGGTGTGCTGCATCGTGATGGTCTACTGCCATTTGGCCGGGCGTATTCCGCTTACCGGTTACGCCTATCAGTGGTCGAGCCGCCTGGCCGGCAATCACTTCGGCTGGTTCACTGGCTGGGTAGCGTTCACCTCGTTTGTCGCCGGCACGGCGGCCACTTCGGCCGCCATCGGCACGGTGTTCGCCCCCGAGATTTGGGCCAACCCTACACAAGGCCAGATCCAGGGCCTGAGCATCGGCGCGACGCTGGTGGTGGGGCTGCTGAATATCTGCGGGATTCGCCTGGCTACACGGATCAACGACATCGGCGCGATCATCGAAATCATCGGCACGGTGCTGCTGGCGATTGCCTTGTTCTTTGGCGTGTTTTTCTTCTTCGAACACACCCAAGGCGTGGCGATCCTCACCTCGGCGAAGCCCGTGAGTGGCGGCGACATCAGCTTCACCACCCTCGCCCTCGCCACCTTGTTGCCAGTGTCGGTGCTGCTGGGTTGGGAAGGCGCTGCTGACCTGTCCGAAGAAACCAAAGACCCGCGCCGCGCCGCACCCCGGGCGATGATTCGCGCGGTGCTGGTGTCCAGCGTGCTGGGTTTCGTGGTGTTTGCGCTGCTGAGCATTGCGATACCGGGCTCGGTCAGCGAGTTGCTCAGCCACAGTGAAAACCCGGTGATCAATATCGTGCGCCTGCAACTGGGCGACGCGGCGGGCATCGGCATGATCGTGATTGCCTTCGCCTCGATCCTCGCGTGCCTGATTGCCAATATGGCAGTGGCCACGCGCATGACCTTCGCGCTGTCGCGGGACAATATGCTGCCGGGCTCCAAGGTGCTGGCGAAGATCAACCCGCACTTCGGCACGCCAGTGGCGGCCATCGTGCTGATCACCGCCATCGCCGTGCTGCTCAACCTGGCCAGCGGCGGGTTTGTCACGGCGATCTACTCGATGGTCGGCCTGACCTACTACTGCACCTACCTGCTGACCCTGATCGCCGCCTTCCTCGCCTACCGCAACGGCCGCATGCCCGGCGCACCGGACGGTGTGTTCAGCCTGGGCCGCTGGCTGTTGCCGATGATCCTGCTGGGCGGCGCCTGGGCCATCGCGGTGATCCTCACCCTCAGCGTGCCTGAAGAAAGCCGCACCGGCGCGATCACCACTGGCGTTACACTGGGGGTCGGCGTGCTGTGGTGGCTGTTCTCACTGCGCAAGCGCCTCAACAACGGCAGCGCGGGGCCGAGCAGTCAGTTGCTCGATCACTAGCCACACACAAAACCCCGGCAACGGGGTTTTGCTTGTCACTCTCAAGGAGGTCTATCGATGTTTGCCCAGGCTACCTGGCTCAACCCGCCACAACAGTGGACCCGCGAAGACGACAGGCTGACGGTCACCACCGATGCCCACACCGACTTCTGGCGCGAAACCCACTACGGCTTTGTGCGTGACAACGGCCATTTTCTGTTTGTGCAAACGCCGGGGGAATTCACCGCCCAGGTGAAAATCCAGGGCGACTTTGCGCACTTGTACGATCAGGCCGGGCTGATGGTGCGGATTGATGAAACGCAGTGGGTGAAGATCGGCGCCGAGCTGTCCGATGGCGTGACGCTGCTCAGCAGTGTGTTGACCGATGGCGTGTCGGACTGGGCCACTGGCGTGTTCCCCGGTGACCCGCAAGCCTTCTGGATTCGCGCAACCGTGGCCAACGGCGCATTACGCGTGCAGGTCTCGGTGGACGGCGTGAGCTGGCCGCTGGTGCGGTTGGCGCCCTTCCCTGTCGCGCCGTCGTATCAGGTCGGGCCGTACTGCTGCACGCCTGAACGCGGCGGTCTGGAAGTGCGCTTTTGCGAATGGCAGGTCAGCGCGCCGAACGGCAAATCGCTGCACGACCTGTCCTGACTAGGGGCGGCTGCTCGCCACTTCCACGGCCAGTTCGGCGAAGTTGCGCGCGGCCATGCTCGGGTGCGGCGGCAAGGCCACCGCCACTTCGCACATCGGCATATCACTGATCACCGGGAACGCCAGCCCGGGCCGTGCGTAAAAACGTGCGGTGGAGAGTGCCGTGATGCTGATTCCGCGCTCCGACGCTACCGCCTGCAATTCGGTTTCCACCGTCGAGGCTTCGTGCACGATCCGCGCCGGCTGCCCGTTGCGGTAGGCATCGGCGGTCCAGTAACTGCGCCAGACGCCACTGCCCGGCGCGGCAATGATCGGCTCATCGAGCAGGTCATGCACGCTGACGCGGCTTTCGCCCGCGAGTCGATGGCTGGATGCCAGGCAGGCCACGCAAGGCTCGGCGACCAACGTGTGCAACTCGATCGCCGGCAGCCCCAACGGTGGGCGCAGCACCGCGACGTCCATGCCGGCATCGATGCCGGCCAGAGGTGAAGCGAAGTCGTACTCGCGCACCACCAGTTCGATCTCGGGGTAGCGCTTGGCGAACACGCTGAGGATCTGCGGCATCAGGTCGACCCCGGCGCCGATCAGGAAGCCCACGTTCAAGCAACCGCGCACACCGCGCGCGTGCTCGCGGGCGGTTTGCACCAAGCGGCCGACGCCATTCACAACTTCCCGCGCCTCCAGCAACAGCGCCTGACCGGCGCCGGTCAGCGCAACGTTGCGCGTATTACGTTCGAACAGTTGCACATCCAGCAGCGCCTCGAACTGGCGAATGGTCTGCGACAAGGCCGGTTGCGACACATGCAGGCGCGTGGCTGCGCGCACGAAGCTGAGCTCTTCGGCCACCACCACAAAGGCCTTGAGTTGACGGATGTCCACGCCGGAAGTCTGCATCGGCTCTCCTGTTGATCAGTTCGATGGCCCAGGTCGAGAATGGCACGAGTCAGGCGTCGGCGGATACGGCTTGCAGCCAGCCCTTGAACGCCAGCATCGCCGAGGTCTCGGCGCGCGACTGCAGACGCGTCAGCCAATAACTGCCGGTGGTAATGCCAACGTCGAACGGCTGGCGAATCACATCCGTCGCCAATTGCCGCGAGAACATCATCGCCGGGGCCAGCGCCACGCCGATGCCTTGCAGCGCCGCTTCCATCATTGCCAGCGACGAATCGAAGACGATGCTGCGCGGTACGACGGTGTCGGCGGGCAGGCCTGCGGCCTGGAACCATTGGGTCCACTCATCGGCGCGGTAGGAGCGCAGCAGCGTGTGTTTCAACAGGTCGGCCGGCGTGCGCAATTGCTCGGCCAGCGTGGGTGTACACAGCACGGTCAACGGCGCCGCCAGCAATTCACAGGCGTCGGTGCCGTGCCAGGCGCCAGCCCCGAAGCGGATCGCGTAATCCAGGCCTTCGGCGGCCACGTCCACACGGTTGTTGTGGGTGGACAGGCGCAGGTCGATAAACGGGTAGCGCGCCTGAAAGTCCGGCAGGCGTGGCAGCAGCCAACCCACGGTAAAGGTGCCCACCGCGCCTACGGTGAGCACTTCGCGGTAATGCCCGCCTTCGAACTGGCTGAGCGTCTGGGCAATGCGGTCAAACGATTCGCGCACCACTGGCAGCAAGGTCTCGCCCTCACGGGTGAGCATCAAGCCGCGTGGCAGGCGCTTGAACAAGGTGACATTGAGTTGAGCTTCAAGGCTTTTCACCTGATGGCTGACCGCCGCCTGGGTCACACACAGCTCAATGGCGGCCCGGGTAAAACTCAAGTGGCGGGCCGACGCCTCGAAGGCGCGCAAGGCATTGAGCGGCAGATGGGAACGCAGCATGCTTGACCCCAGATTTTCTAATGGCTGGTGCGAGATATGATCGTTTGATCGCGGCCGGCAAACTGCCTACATTTGCCCCGCCTGCGCAGGCTTTCTATTTAATCGATCACCTCATGGAAGCGACATCATGCCCCAACTTTCTCTGTTTGGAGTGCGTAATTTAACCGCCCTGGCCGTATTCATCGCTGCCGGCAACTGCGTGGCGGCAACTGACCTGCAGGCCGTGGTAGACGCCCGCGTAAAACCGTTGATGCAACAACAGGCCATTCCGGGCCTGGCGGTCGCCGTGGTCCAGAACGGCAAGGTGCAATACTTTAACTACGGCACGGCCTCAAAAGAAACCCAGCAGCCGGTCAGCGAAAACACCCTGTTTGAAGTCGGCTCGGTGAGTAAAACCTTCACCGCCACCCTCGGCGGTTACGCCCAGGCGACCGGCAAGCTCAAGCTCTCGGACACCGCCAGCCAGCACTTGCCCGCATTGGCCGGCAGCGCCTTCGACAAGATCAGCCTGCTGCAGCTGGCAACCTACACCCCGGGCGGCCTGCCCCTGCAATTTCCCGACGCGGCCGACAGCGCCGAGACCATGCTCGGCTACTTCCAGCACTGGAAACCGACTTACGCACCGGGCGCACAACGCCTGTATTCGAACCCGAGCATCGGGCTGTTCGGCTATCTGGCGGCGCAAAGCCTGGGCCAGCCGTTCAACGTGGCCATGGAAAAAACCCTGCTGCCCAAGCTGGGCTTGACCAACACCCACGTCAGCGTGCCCGCGGACAAATCCGCGCTGTACGCCCAAGGCTACGACAACAACCAGAAGCCCGTACGCGTCAGCCCCGGCGCGCTGGACAGCGAAGCCTACGGCATCAAGACCAGCGCCCAGGACCTGGCTCACTACGTGATGGTGAACATGCACCCGCAAACCCTGGAAAAGCCGCTGCAACAAGCGATTGCCACCACCCACGCGGGCTACTACACCGTGAACGGCATGACCCAGGGCCTGGGCTGGGAGCGCTACCCTTACCCGGTCACGCTGCAAGCCTTGCTGGAGGGCAACTCCACGCCTATGGCAATGGAGCCGCACAAGGTCAACTGGCTGACGCCCGCACAGCCGCAACCGGCCAATGTGCTGTACAACAAAACCGGCTCGACTGGCGGTTTCGGGGCGTACGTGGTGTACGTGCCGAGCAAGGACATGGGCGTGGTGATGCTGGCGAACAAGAATTACCCCAACGCTGAACGGGTCAAGGTGGCGCACGCGATCTTGAGCGCGATGGATCACTAAAGCCTCGCACACATCAACTGTGGGAGCGGGCTTGCTCGCGAAGGCGCCGTGTCAGTCGGTGAAGATGTTGACTGACACACCGCTTTCGCGAGCAAGCCCGCTCCCACATTTCTGAACGTGTTACATCCCCAGCCAGTGCGGCAACGCCAGCGAAATAAACGGCAGGTAAGTCACCATAATCAGGAACACCAGCAGGATCATCAGCCACGGCAACGCCGCGCGGATGGTCTGCCCCAGGGTCAGGCCGGTCACCGCCGAGGTCACGAACAGGTTCAACCCCACGGGTGGGTGCACCAGGCCGATTTCCATATTCACCACCATCACGATCCCCAGGTGAATCGGGTCGATGCCCAACTTCATGGCAATCGGGAAGAAGATCGGCGCCAGGATCAACACGATGGCCGAGGGCTCCATAAAGCTGCCCGCCACCAGCAACACGATATTGACCATGATCAGAAAGCCGATCGGCGTGAGGCCTTCAGAGATCACCCAGGCCGTGATTTCCTGCGGGATCTGTTCGGTGGTCAGCACGTGGGCGAACAGCATGGCGTTGGCGATGATAAACATCAGCATGATCGCCAGGCGCCCGGACTCCAGCAGTACCTTGGGACAGTCGCGAAATTTCATGTCCTTGTAGATGAACAACGCCACGAACGCCGAGTACACCGCCGCCACCGCCGCGGCCTCCGTCGGGGTGAACATGCCGCTGTAGATGCCGCCGAGGATGATCACCAGCAACAGCAAGCCCCAGAATGCGCGGCGCGCACAGGTCAGCCATTCACGAAAGGTCGCACGCGGTTGAGCCGGCAGTTTTTTGATGCGCGCAACGATGTAGATCGCGACCATCAACATCAGGCCCAGCAGCAAGCCCGGAATCACACCGGCCATAAACAGCTTGCCCACCGAGGTTTCGGTGGCCGCCGAGTACACCACCATCACAATCGAGGGCGGAATCAGAATGCCCAGGGTCCCGGCGTTACAGATGATCCCCGCGCCGAATTCCTTCGGGTAACCGGAGCGCACCATGCCCGCCACGGCAATCGAACCCACCGCTGCCACCGTCGCCGGCGATGAGCCCGACAGCGCGGCAAACAGCATGCACGCCAACACCGCCGCAATCGCCAGGCCGCCACGGATGTGGCCGACACAGGCGTTGGCAAAGTCGATCAAACGCTGCGCCACGCCGCCGGTGGTCATGAACGCACCGGACAACAGGAAGAACGGAATCGCCAGAAAGGTGTAGGCGTCAGAGGTTTCAAACAGTTTGATCGCCAGCGAACTCACCGAATCCTGGCTGAACATCAGGATCGACACCGCGCCGGACAGCCCGAGGGAAATCGCAATCGGCACGCCGAGGAACATGAACACGAACAGCAGCAAAAACAGACAGAGCACGGCCATCAGTGACGCTCCTCGTGGCTGCTGGCCAACTTGCTGGCCTCGCCGGCCTCGTCGGCCAGGCCCAACCCGACCTGACGGTGGGTAAAGATGCGGTAGAAAATTTCCAGGTAGCGGATGAACACCAGGGCGAAACCGATGGGCACGATGATCACAATATCGCCCACGTCCACGCCGTATTGGTCGAGGTCTTCGGCGCCAATATGGGCGGTCATTACCGCACTCACCCACTTGTAGCTGGCGACCATGAACAGCCCCGCGTAGGCCAGGCAGCACAGGCACGCGAGCATGCCGAGCAAGCGTTGCACCGGGCGCCTGGTCAGCTTGACCAGCGCGTCCACGCCGAGGTGGCCGGCGGTGCGCACACCGTAGGAGATGCCGAAGAAAATCAGCCAGCCGAACATGGCCTTGGTCAGCGCCACGCTCCAGGTCATGTCCTGGGCCCAGGTCATGGTGTGGTCGCCCAGGGCGTTGAAGAAGTTGCTGCTCCACGCCCACTTGTCCGCCAGGGAAAAGAACAGCGTGTAGATGTTGTTGAGCATGACGTAGACAAATGTCACCAGGGTCATGGCGGCCAGCAGGAAGGCGATAAAACCTTCCTCCAGGTGCTCCCAGACGCGCCTTAGCGTTTGCATGGCAAAACCTCGCGAAGCGGGAATGATGTCGGGGTGGAAATCGGCTCAACCTGTGGGAGCCGGGCTTGCCCGCGATGGGAGCAGCTCGGTTCTGCAGATACACCGAGTTGCCTGCATCGCAGGCAAGCCAGCGCCCACATAAAGCCGTTTCCAAAGCAGGTTTGGGTGCTCGCCCAACTACTGGTTGGACGCGTCCGCCGCCTTGATCAGGTCGGCGCCAATCTCGCCTTCAAACTTCTGCCACACCGGGCGCATGGCTTCGCGCCAGAGCTGGCGTTGCTCGGGGGTCAGTTCGATGATTTCGCTGGTCTTGGCGTCGATGATCTTCTGCTTGGCCGACTGGTTCAGCGCCTCGGCCTGCTTGTTCACCTCCACAGTGACCTCGAGCATGATCTGGTCCAGGGTGGTGCGGATGTCCGGCGGCAGGCCGTTCCAGAACGTGGCGTTGGTGATCACCATGTAGTCGATCAGGCCGTGGTTGGACTCGGTGAAGTACTTCTGCACTTCGTTGACCTTCTGGCTTTCATAGTTCGACCAGGTGTTCTCGGTGCCGTTGACGGTGCCGGTTTGCAGGCCCTGGTAGACCTCGGCAAAGCTCATCTTGCGCGGGTTGGCGCGGATCGCCTTGAACTGCTCCTCAAGCACGCTGGAGGCTTGCACACGGAACTTCAGGCCACGGGCGTCCTTGGGTTCGTGCAGGGCTTTGTTGGAGGAGAGTTGCTTGAGGCCGTTGTGCCAATAGGCCAGGCCGAGGATGTTTTTGTCTTGCATCGAGGTCAGCAGGGCTTTGCCCTGCGCGGCCTGGAAGCGGTCGACGGCGGCCAGGTCGTTGAACAAAAACGGCAGGTCGTATATCTGCACTTGCTTGGTGTACTGCTCGAACTTGGCCAGCGACGGCGCCAGCATCTGCACGTCGCCCAGCAGCAGCGCTTCCATCTCCTTGCCATCGCCGAACAGCGACGAGTTGGGGTACACCTCAACCTTGACGCGGCCCGGCAGGCGCTCTTCGGCGAGCTTCTTGAACAGCAGCGCGCCCTGGCCTTTGGGGGTATTTTCGGCGACCACGTGGGCGAACTTGATCACAATCGGGTCCGCCGCCTGGGCCAGGCCCGCGGCAAACAACGTGGCGGCGCACAGCAGCGCCCGAGAAAGCTTGAGCATGGACAATCACCTTCTTATTGTTGTGTTGTAGGGCAAGGTGCCTGATGTCACGTGTGTAGTGAATTTCGAATTTTAGATACCTGCGTTCGGCTAGGACGAACGCCAATCTTTAGAACAATGAAGATCAAGTGTGGGAGCTGGCTTGCCTGCGATAGCGGTGTGTCAGGCAGTAGATTTGTTAGCTGAGCCACCGCAATCGCAGGCAAGCCAGCTCCCACAGTTTTTGATTCGGTTTCGTCAGCTATATCTTGGCCGCCAGCAACCTCTGCGCGCGCAGCAGCACCGGCGCATCCACCATCTGCCCATCAATCTGATAGGCCCCTGCCCCCTGCGCCCCGGCATCCACCACGCGTTTGGCCCAGGCCAAATCATCGGCGCTCGGCGCCAGGGCCTCGTGGATCACCGCCACCTGCCTGGGATGAATACACAGCGCGCCGGCAAAGCCCATCTCGTAGGCGTGCCGGATCGAACGCCGTAAACCTTCAGGGTCATCGATAGCCGGGTGCACGCCATCCAGCGGCGCGACCAGCCCTGCCGCACGCGAATGCACGATCAACGCCAGGCGTGCCTGGTCGAGGGCGAACTGCGCGGCCGCGGAATGGCTGCTCAGGTTCAAGTCCAGCGCCAGGTCCAGGCCCCCGAACGACAGGCGCTCCACCTGCGGCGCACGAGCGATTTCAGCCACCGCCAACAAACCCCGCGCACTTTCGATAATCGGCCAGATCACCTTGCCGGTTGTCGCCACCACGGCGACCTGCGCCGCGCTCTCGACTTTGGGCAACAGCACGCCTGCCACATTTGCATGGGCTTTGCAGAACGCCACGTCTTCAAAATGCTCGGCATGCTCCGGCGCGTTGATACGCACCCACACCTGGGCCTCGGGATGGTCTTGCAGAAACGCCCCAAGATTATCCCGCGCCTGGCGTTTGAGCGGCTCTTCGACCGCGTCTTCAAAATCGACAATCACCGCATCGGCGCCACTGGCCAACGCTTTGGCAAACCGCTCCGGGCGACTGCCGGGCACAAACAAGGCCGAACGAACCAAAGGCTTTGGCATCACTTAAATTCCTTATTAGATAACGCCGCGTGCACGCAGAGTGTCGATGGCTTCACCCGAATAGCCGAGCTGATCAAGGATGCTCTGGCTGTGCTGCCCGAGTGCCGGCACTGCATCCATCCGTGGGGTAAACGCGGCATTGCGCGCCGGTGGCAGCAGCGACGGCAACGGCCCGGCCGGGCTCTGGACTTCACGCCAGCTGTTGCGCGCCTTGAGCTGCGGGTGGTCCCACACGCCCTGCATGTCGTTGACACGCGCACTGGCAATCTGCGCGTCTTCCAAACGCTGGATCACCGCCTCGGCGTCCAGCTGCGCAAAGCTATCGACAATGATCTGGCGCAGCACTTCACGGTTGGCCGAACGCTTGAAGTTGGCCGAGAAACGCTCATCGGTGGCCAATTGCGGCGTGAGCAGCACCTTGTCGCAGAACGCCGCCCATTCGCGTTCGTTCTGTAACCCGAGCATCACCGTGCCGCCGTCGCCGGTGGGGAATGGCCCATACGGGTAAATCGTCGAGTGCGCCGCGCCGGCGCGCGGGGGTTGCGGCGCGCCGTCGAACGCGTAATACATCGGGTAGCCCATCCACTCCACCAGGCTTTCGAGCATGCTCACGTCGATGCGGCTGCCCTTGCCCGTTTTGCCGCGCAGCAGCAGCGCCGAGAGGATGCCGCTGTAGGCGTACATGCCCGCAGAGATATCAGCGATGGAGCAACCGGCCTTGGCCATCTGGTCGTCACCGGGGCCGCCGGTCACCGATAGAAAGCCGCCCTCGCTCTGGATCAGCAAGTCATAGGCCTTTTTCTTCTCGTAAGGCCCGCCTTCGCCATAGCCGGAAATATCGCAGACGATCAGCCGTGGGAAACGCGCGTGCAGCGCTTCAAACGACAAGCCCATGCGCGCCGCCGCGCCGGGTGCGAGGTTCTGCACCAGTACGTCGGCGTCGGCCAGCAAGGTGTCGAGGATGGCGCCCGCCTCGTCCTGCTTGAGGTCCAGGGTCAGGCTTTCCTTGGAGCGGTTGGTCCACACGAAATGCGAGGCCAGGCCGCGCACGCGCTCGTCGTAACCACGCGCAAAATCACCGGCGCCAGGGCGTTCGATCTTGATGACGCGGGCGCCCAAATCGGCCAATTGACGTGTGCAGAATGGCGCGGCAATCGCGTGTTCCAGGCTGACGACAGTGATGCCGTCCAGCGGTCGTTGATTATTCATCACAAATCCTCAAAGCCAGTGGGCCATGGACGCGGCGTTACGCAGGTTCCAGGCCTTGTCGATCAGTGCATCCGCCTGGGCAGGTGAGCGGGCGCCACTGAAGTGGGTCAGGCGCTGGAACTTGTCCGCCAGCGCCTCACGGCTCAAGGTGTTGCCCGGGTCGCCCTTGGGCTCATCAATGGCGCCGTGCAGCGTGCGGCCGTCGACCGTGGTGACGGTGACGCGGCCCAGCCAGCGTTGCGGGTAGGCATCGTCCACTTCAGGGTCCAGCGTCATGCTGACCTTGTCGCGAAAGCTCGCAACGGCAGGATCGGTCAGCGCCAGTTGGTGAAACTCGGTGAGCCCGGCCTTGCCATGCACGGCGATCAGGCCGAGCACCGTGCCCATGGAAAACTTGGCCTGGTGCACGGTCGCGGGCACTGCCACGCGGCCCAGAACATCGATGGCGCCCTGGTGCACACGGGTTTGCACGCGGGCGATCTGCTCAGCGCCCAGCCCTTCGCGCTGCATCAAATCCAACAGTGCATCGGCGGCAGGATGGGTGTGGCGGCACGAGGCGTGAAACTTGAACGAGGTTTCCAGCAGCGCCCAGCGCGTGCCCAGGTCAGCCGACAATTTGCTCGGCTGCGCGTCACTGGACATGCCCGCCGCCAACCCTTGGTCGCCTTCAAGAATATTGCGCGCGCCGGTCAGTCCGTCTGCGGTCAGGTACGCGGCGAGCAAGCCATCGGCGGCAGCCTTGGCGGTGTGCAGTTGCTTGGAGTCGGCAGCGTCGCGCAGGAATTCCCACAGCCCCGCGGCCTGAGTGCCGGCGCTGCCGAGCAGGTTGATGAATTGTTCTTCGTTGAAATCCAGCAGCTTGCCCACGGCAACGGCCGCCGCCAGGGTGCCGACAGTCGCCGTGGTGTGGAAGATACGGTAGTGAGAACGCCCCATGAATTCGCCGATGCGAATCCCGGCTTCATAACCGGCCACCGACGCCAGCAGCAACTCGCGGCCGGATTTGCCGAGGTCTTGCGCGGCGGCCAAGGCAGCCGGAAACACCACGGTGGCCGGGTGCAGCACCGAGCTGTTGTGCAGGTCATCCTGCTCCACCAGATGGGACGCGGCGCCGTTGACCAGCGCGGCGAAATACGCGCTGCTGCTGGCGCCACTGACGATGATCTGCGCCGGGCCGCTGCTCGGGCCCATCTTTTGCGCGTAGCGCTCGAACAAAGGAATCGGGTGCGCGCCCTTGCTCGCCAATGCAGAGGCGAGCCAATCCAGATACAGGTCTTCGGTGCGCGCCAGCACGTTGTCGGGCAACTGTTCGTAGTTCAACTCGGCGAGGAACCGACACAGGGCTTGGGTATGGCTCATGGTCAGGCCCTCAGAAGCTGCGTGGCAGTTCGAGCAAATGCTCGGCCACGTAGGACAGGATCAGGTTGGTGGAGATCGGCGCCACCTGGTACAGGCGGGTTTCGCGGAATTTGCGCTCCACGTCGTACTCGCAGGCAAACCCGAAACCGCCGTGGGTTTGCAGGCAGGCGTTGGCCGCTTCCCAGGACGCCTTGGCTGCCAGGTACTTGGCCATGTTGGCGCTGGCCCCGGCATTCTGGCCGCTGTCGTACTCCGCGCACGCACGCCAACGCATCAGGTCCGCAGCCTCAATCTCGATGTGCGCTTCGGCAATCGGGAACTGCACGCCCTGGTTCTGCCCGATAGGCCGGCCAAATACCACGCGGTCGCGGGCATAAGCGCTGGCCTTTTCGATAAACCAGCGGCCGTCGCCGATGCATTCGGCGGCAATCAGCGTGCGCTCGGCATTCAGGCCGTCGAGGATGTATTTGAAGCCCTTGCCCTCCTCGCCGATCAGGCTGCCCTTGGGCAGCTCCAGGTTGTCGAAGAACAGCTCGTTGGTTTCGTGGTTGACCATGTTGGCGATGGGCTGCACGGTCAGGCCGTTGCCGATGGCTTCGCGCAGGTCCACCAGGAAGATCGACATGCCCTCGGACTTTTTCTTCACCTCGGCCAGTGGCGTGGTGCGCGCCAGCAGGATCATCAGGTCGGAATGCTGCACGCGCGAGATCCAGACTTTCTGGCCGTTGATCACGTATTTGTCGCCGCGCTGAATCGCGGTGGTCTTGATCTTGGTGGTGTCGGTGCCGGTGGTGGGCTCGGTGACCCCCATCGATTGCAGGCGCAGTTCGCCGCTGGCGAGCTTGGGCAGGTAGAAGCTTTTCTGCGCGTCGCTGCCATGGCGCAGCAAGGTGAACATGTTGTACATCTGGCCGTGAACCGTGCCGGAATTGCCGCCGCAGCGGTTCACTTCTTCAAGAATCACCGAGGCTTCAGCCAGTCCCAGGCCGGAGCCGCCGTATTCTTCCGGGATCATCGCCGACAGCCAGCCGGCGTCGGTCAGCGCTTTGACGAAGGCTTCGGGGAAGCCTTTTTGTTCGTCGATCCTGCGCCAGTAAGCGGCATCGAATTCGGCGCACAGGGCGCGCACGCCTTCGCGGATGGCATTGAGTTCTTCGTTGTCATTGGGGTTCATTAACGGCTCTCCGCCTGTTGTTCTGGTTTATTCGAAATGCAGTTCGGCTGTTTGCGCCACGCCCTCGGCATTGCCGGCCCACAACTGCGCCACGCCGGGTGCCGACACGCGTCCGCTCAGTGCAAACGGCTGCGGCGCGATCAACGGTCGCACACCGCGATAGGCCAACCGGCGCAGGGTGGCTTGCGGATGGGCGCGGCAAAACGCGCGCAGGCTCAAGGTGGCGATCAACGGCCCATGCACCACCAGGCCCGAATAGCCTTCGGTGCCGGTGACGTAGGGGTAGTCGTAATGGATGCGGTGGCCGTTGAAGGTCACGGCGCTGTAGCGAAACAGCAGGGTTGGCGTGGGGTCGACCGTCTCCTGCCATTCACCCTGGGCCAGTGCCTCGCCGCTGCCCTGCTTGGGTGGCGTGGGTTCGCGGTAGACAATGTCCTGTTCTTCGCGAATCGCCAGGCGACCGCCTTGGGAATAGTCATGGCGCACGGTGACAAACAGCAGCGAGCCCGTGCGGCCGGTCTTTTCTTCGACCTGGGTGATGGTCGATTCGCGGGTGGCCGCCTCACCGGCGCGCAAGGCGTGCAGGAACTCGATGCGCCCACCGGCCCACATGCGATTGCGGTTGTCCGCCGGCGGCAGGAAGCCGCCACGCGCCGGGTGGCCGTCGGTGCCCAGGGCCGATTCGGGCAGCGGGTCTTGAAAAAAACACCACTGCCACAACGGTGGAACGGCCTCGCCATCCTGGGGCACCGCTTCGCCGAAGGTTGCGGCAATACGCTTGAGCAGGTTATGGCTCAGGTGGTCGTGGGCGGTTTCACTTCGGCCGATCCAATCGGTGGCGCTCATCGGGTACACATCCTCTGGCAGTGGTGGTCTGCCCCGGATCATGCAAGCGCCTGCCCGTTCTGAGAATTTGCATTTCAATAAACCAGCGTTCGGTTATGCTGAACGCCGCTTGTCACACCTCCAATCCACTGTGGGAGCTGGCTTGCCTGCGATGGCGTTGCGTCAGGTTGCACATGCATCGCCTGATCCACCGCCATCGCAGGCAAGCCAGCTCCCACAATTGATCTTCACCGTTGCCGAATAGGTGTTTTGCATGCACTTCGATCTCGCCGACCTGCGCCTGTTTATCCATATCGCCGAATCCCCCAGCCTGACCCAAGGCGCGAAACGCGCGTTTCTCTCGCCCGCCGCCGCCAGTGCGCGGATCAAGGCGCTGGAAGGCCAACTCGACACGCGCCTGCTGTACCGCGACAGCCGGGGCGTGGAGATCACCCCGGCGGGCGAACGCTTGCTGCACCATGCGCGGCTGATCATGCGCCAGGTGGATTACCTCAAGAGCGAGTTCACCCAATACGGCGTGGATTCGGCCGGGCATATCCGCATCTTCGCCAACACCACGGCGGTCACCGAGTTTTTGCCGGAGGTGCTGGCGGGCTTTCTGTCCCAGCGCCCCGGCGTGACCGTCGACCTGCAAGAGCGCCTGTCGCGCGATATCGTGCGCGGTGTGCTCGATGGCACCAGCGACATGGGCATCATCGCCGGGCCGGTTGAAGCGGCAGGTTTGCAGGTGCTGCATTTCAGCACCGATGAACTGGTGCTGATGGTGCCCGTGGGTCATCCGTTGGCTGACCAGCCTTCAGTGACGCTGGAACAAACCCTTGCCTACCAACATATCGGCCTGCACGAAGGCAGCACGTTGTTAACCTTTTTGCGCGAGCACGTGGAACGGCTCGGCAAGCATTTGTCACTGCGTATCCAGGTGTCGAGCTTCGAGGCGATCTGCCGGATGGTCGAGGCTGGCGTGGGCATCGGCATCATTCCCGAGTCTGCCGCCGTGCGGCACAGCCGGACCATGCAGTTGGTGGCGGTCAAACTGGATGAACCCTGGGCCATTCGCGAGCGCAGTATTCTGGTGCGCGAACTGGAAGCACTGCCGGGCACCATTCGGGCGCTGATTGCTACCCTGATGCCGCAAAGCGCCTAAGCTGAACAGTCACCTTGCCAGAGGAGACTGCCATGCAACTCGAAGGATCCTGCCATTGCGGCGCCGTAACGTTCAGTCTGACCAGCCAGCACCCGTACCCCTACCAGCGCTGCTACTGCTCGATCTGCCGCAAAACCCAAGGCGGCGGCGGTTATGCGATCAACCTTGCCGGCGATACGCAAAGCCTGAAGGTCCAGGGGCGCAAACAGATTTCGATCTACCACGCCAGGCTCAAGCCCGAGGGCGCCAGCCGTGCACATGCGAGCACCGCCGAACGGCATTTCTGCTCGCAATGCGGCAGCGCACTGTGGCTGTTCAGCCCGCAGTGGCCGGAGCTGATTCATCCGTTCGCCTCAGCCATCGACACGCCGTTGCCGGTGCCGCCGGAACACACGCACTTGATGCTCGGTTCCAGGGCGCCCTGGGTTGAAGTCAGCGTGCGCAAAGGCGACCTGCAGTTCGACGAATACCCCGAAGAATCCATCGCCCAATGGCATGAACGCCTCGGGTTGAGCCGTTAACAGTCTTTGACCGTTTCCCGACAAAGCGCCCAAAGATTGTTGGCCCGCGCAGCCCTAGCATTCGAAGTGCATCAGGTAGATGGTCAAAGGTGGGAGCTGGCTTGCCTGCGATGGCATCGACTCGGTTTCACTGGTACACCGAGTTGCCTGCATCGCAGGCAAGCCAGCTCCCACACAAAAGCAAAGCCGTGCGGTGCTGGCAGCTGCACTCGGTCAACTTGTGGGAGCGGGCTTGCTCGCGAAAGCGGTATGTCAGTGACACATGAGCTGACTGAACCACCGCCTTCGCGAGCAAGCCCGCTCCCACAGTTGGATCTCTGTGCATCAGGTAGATGGGTGTGCTGCTCGTTTGTACTCGGTCAAATGTGGGAGCTGGCAAGGCCTTTCCCACATGGGCATTGCTGAATCCACGCCAAGCCTTACTCGGCATACGCCCAGGTCATTCGAAACGACGCTCCGCCCCACTCCGAATCCAGCACTTCCACTTGGCCGCCATGCCACTGGCTGACCCGTTTTACCAAGGCCAGGCCCAGGCCGAAGCCGCCTGTGCGGCGGTCGCGGCTGGCGTCGAGGCGCAGGAACGGTTCGAAGATCTTTGCCCGCCCTTCCATCGGCACACCCGGGCCGTCGTCATTGACGCGCACTTCGTAACCGCTGCCAAAACTGATCAACGACACTTCGACACGGCGCTCGGCGTAGCGAATGGCGTTGCGCAGCAGATTGATCACGGCGCGCGCCATAAAGCGCGGTTCGATTTGGATAAAGTCGACCTCACAAGTACGCAGCGACAGCTGCACACCCGCCGCTTCAGCCTCCAGGGCTACGCTGCCGATCACGCTGTCGAGCCAACTGTGGGCCTCGATGTTTTCACGGGTAACCTGGGTGGCGCCGCGCTCCAGGCTGGCGTAGGTCAACAGTTCGGAAACCATTTCCTCCAGTTCGCCCAGGTCGGCGTACATGTCGGCGATCAGTTCACGGCTCTGGCGCGGGTCGGCCTGCTGTCTGAGTTGATCAAGCTCGAACGACAAGCGCGCAATCGGCGTGCGCAGCTCGTGGGAAACGGCGTTGGTCAGTTCGCGCTGGTTGGCGATCAGGCTTTCGATGCGCTCGGCCATCTGGTTGAAGTGCCCGGCCAGCTCACGCACGGTGGAACGGCGCGGCAGCAGGATGCGCGACGCCAGGTCGTTGTCGCCAAAGCGTTGCGCGGCCAGCCGGATATGCTCCAGGTCGCGCCAGTGCGGGCGAACCCAGAAATACAGGACGATGGCCAGGCACAAGCCGAGAAAACCATAGGCCCACAGGTACAGCCACTTGGGCTCTTCCGGCAGTTTGATTTCCAGCAGTTGCGGCCCGCCGTCGATATTGGTCAGGAACTCCATGAAATCCCCGCGCACCACCAGCAAGCCGTCGGCCAACAGCTGCTGTTCGCGCTCGGTCAGCGCCTGGGTGTAGCTCTGCACCAGCTTGAGGCGCAAACCATAATGAGGCTGCAGTTGGGCCAGGCGCGCCTGCCGGGCCTCGCCTTGCAAGGGCCGCAACTGCTCCACCAAGCCATAGGCCGGACCGCGCAGCGCCTCGCGGTTATAGGTTTCGTTGGCCTCGGGCAGTAACTCGTCGAAGGTGTAGTTGACCAGCCAGATCGCGCCCGCCAACCCCAGCGCCAGGATCACATACAGGCGCAGAAACAGCCGCAGCATCTAAACCTCCCACGCAAATGGATTGAACAGATAGCCCTTGCCCCAGATGGTCTTGATGCACACCGGCTCACGCGGGTTGTCATTGAGTTTGCTGCGCAGTTTGCTGATGTACACGTCGACGCTGCGGTTCAGGCCATCGAAGGCAATGCCGCGCATGCGGTTGAGAATGTCGTCGCGCGAGAGGATCTTGCCCGCGCTGCTGGCCAGCAGCCAGAGCAGTTCGAATTCCATGGTGGTGAGGTCGATCTTCTCACCGGCCAGGCTGACCACCCGGCAACTGCGGTCAATCGCCAGCCGGCCAAACTCCAGCGAGCCGCGCACGGTGGGTTCGGGCACCTGGCGACGTTGCAGCGCACGCAATCGCGCCAGCAGCACCGGAGGTTTTATGGGTTTGATGACGTAGTCGTCGGCACCGGACTCAAGGCCGAGGATATGGTCCAGGTCGTCTTCCTTGGCGGTCAGGATCACGATGGGCGTGTCGGACAGGTTACGAATCCCGCGACACACGTGCAGGCCGCTCTGGCCGGGCAGCATCAGGTCGAGCACGACGATTTTCGGCTTGAAGTCGAGAAACGCCGCCAGGGCTTCGTCACCGCGGTGCACCACCCGCACCTCGAAACCGTGTTGCGACAGGAAGTGCGCGATCAGCCCTGCCAGCTTTTCATCGTCCTCAACGAGCAAGACCTTGCCCAGACCCAGGTTTTCCATAAATTCTCAGTGTGGCTGCGCGGATTGAAGTGCGGGCATTATAGGTGGCAAGCTGCTCAACAGAAGCCGCTGGCCATCAGTGGCCGACCAAGCTTCATGCTTTTAAGAGTTTTTAACAAATAGCCTGCAATCTTTAACGCCATTCACAGGGAGTTGTATGCGCAAGGATTACCTGGCGTTCTTTGTTTCGCTGTTTCTGTCGCGGCTGGCGGACCAGATTCTGTTGTTTATCGTGCCACTGATCGTGTTCCAGACCACCCAGAGTGTGTCCTGGGCCGGCCTGGCGTTTTTTTTCGAGTCGCTGCCGCGTTACCTGGCCTTCCCGGTGTGTGGCGCGGTGTGCGACAAAATTTCACCCGTGCGCATCCTGCATATCAGCCAGGTTTACCGGGCGCTGGCCTGCGTGGTGGCCGTGGCCTTGTACGGCGTGTTCGACGGCATTTACTGGATCGTCATGCTCTCGGCGCTGTGCGGCGTGCTGACCACCCAGGGCATCATGGCGCGTGAAGTGTTGATGCCGCATATTTTCAAGCAGTACACCTACGCCAAGACCCTTTCCTATTCACAAATCGCCGACCAGAGTGGCCTGGTGCTCGGCCCGCTGCTGGCGGCGCTGATGCTAGAAGTGTGGGCCTGGCATTGGGTGGTGCTGGGGGTTGCCGGGCTGTTTGTGCTGGCGGACCTGGCCATGCTGCTGTGGCAGCGCACCAGCGCGGTGAGCCTGCCAACCTTCGAGCAGCACCGGGACATCTGGCTGCAACCGCTGCGCATTGCCTTCGGGCATATCCGCACGCTCGCCGAATTGAAGCGGATCATCACCCTGGCGGTGGGCGTGAACCTGATTATTGGTGTGACGCTGGCCACGTCGGCGGCGATGGTCACCGGCCACTATGGCGCCGGCAAGGATACGTACGCCCTGCTGCAAGCCGCGGGCGCGGTGGTGACCATCGGGATTCTGTTTTACTTGGCGCGCGCAACCTTGCCGTTGAAAGTGCTGGGCGGCCTGTCGTATTCGATGATCGGCGTGGGTGCGCTGATCACGGCCATCAGCCCCAGCGTGTGGGCCTACACCTTCGGATTCCTGCTGATCACCGGCTTCGACAAGATGTTTAACCTGTACCTGCGCAGCACCCGTCAGCGCGTGATTCCGGTACAGGATTTTGGCAAAACCGTGGGCGTGATCACGCTGCTCAATAACCTGTCGCAGCCGTTGGCGGGTTTGTTGATTGGCGTGCTGGCGGCGCCGCTGGGCATACAAACGGTGATCCTGCTGCTGACCGGGATCACCGCACTGCTGGGCGTGGCCGTCGCCTCAGGCTGGCACGCCACTATGAAAGCGGAACTCGATGTCGGGTGATTCGATCAGCGCCTGCTCGGTCGCCCTGACCCGCTCGATCACTTGGGCGATGTCTTTGGCGTCGCCGTACTGGTAGGCCAGTTTCAAATAACCCTGGAAGTGCCGCGCCTCGCTTTTGAGCAAACCGAAATAGAACTTGCCGAGTTCTTCGTCCAAATGCGGCACCAGTGCTTCGAAACGCTCGCAACTGCGCGCTTCAATGAAGGCGCCGACCACCAGGGTGTCCACCAGTTTGACCGGTTCATGGCTGCGCACCACTTTGCGCAAACCCGAGGCATAACGGCCGGCGTGCAGTTGGCGCAGCTCGACTTTGCGCTTTTTGATCAGGCGCATGACTTGCTCGTGGTGCACCAGCTCTTCGCGCGCCAAGCGCGACATCATATTGATCAGGTCAACATGCGCGTGGTACTTGGCAATCAGGCTCAGGGCGGTGCTGGCGGCTTTGAATTCGCAGTTCTTGTGGTCGATCAGCAGGGTTGCCTGATCGGCCAAGGCAGCCTGGACCCAGGCGTCGGGGGTGCGGCAGCCGAGGAATTCGTGGATTTCGGGCAGGTTCATCGGGCTCACGGGCAAATAGATCACAAAAGGGCGCCGATTATACCGACCCCGCCGCAGACCACCAGCCACTGGCTTTGATGTGCATCAACATGACGTCTGGCGGGCAGCAACTATAGTTGTGCAAGGCCCCTTTTTTGCGTCTCTGGAGATCCGTCCATGCAAGCTATCCGCAGCATCCTGGTGGTCATCGAGCCCGAGCACTCGGAAAGCCTGGCGCTCAAGCGCGCCAAGCTGATCGCCGGGGTCACCGGCGCGCACCTGCATTTGCTGGTCTGCGACAAGAAACACGAGCATTCGGCGCTGCTGAGCCTGCTCAAGTCCGGCCTGCATGAAGACGGCTACAGCGTGACCACCGAGCAGGCGTGGAATGAGAGCCTGCATGAAACCATCATTGATGTGCAGCAAGCCGAGGGCTGTGGGTTGGTGATCAAGCAGCATTTCGCCGACAGCCCCCTGAAAAAGGCCTTGTTGACGCCGGCCGACTGGAAGCTGCTGCGTTATTGCCCAACGCCTGTGCTGCTGGTGAAAACCTCGACGCCGTGGGCCGACAAGGTGGTGCTGGCGGCAATCGATGTGGGCAACCACGACAGTGAACATCAGGCGCTGCACAACACCATCATTGATCACGGCTTCGAAATTGCGAGCCTGGCCAAGGCGCAATTGCACGTGATCAGCGCCCATCCCTCGCCCATGCTGTCGGCCAGTGACCCGACGTTTCAGCTCAAGGAAACCATCGAGGCGCGCTATCGCGAGCAGTGCAAGGCGTTCCAGGCCGAGTTCGATATCGACGACACCCATCTGCACATCGAAGAAGGCCCGGCGGATGTGCTGATTCCCCATGCGGCGCATAAGTGGCAGGCGGCGGTGACGATTATCGGCACCGTGGCGCGCACGGGGATTTCCGGGGCGCTTATTGGCAATACGGCGGAAGTGGTGCTGGATGCGGTGGAAAGCGATGTGCTGGTGCTCAAGCCGCAGGAACTGATGGATCATTTGGAAGAACTGGCGACCAGGGCCTGACCCACTGAAAATCCCTTGTGCGAGCGGGCTTGCTCGCGAAAGCGGCGGATCAGTCAATTAATTGATTGGCTGACACGCCCTCTTCGCGAGCAAGCCCGCTCCCACATTTTCGCTGTGTGGTGTCAGCCAGCAAATGCATCGTTGAGGAAGCCCGGGGCGATATAGCGCTGGTAGTGCGCCTCCGAGAGGATAAAAAACTCCCGATCAATCGCATCGCGCAGCTCCGGCAACGCCCAGTCGCGAAACTCTGGCAGCAGCACCATGCCATAGGCTTCCAGGTTGGAAATCACCCGCGCGCCACGGGCGATCAATTGGTAGGCCCAGCAGTACTCGGACTGGTGCGGCACAAAGCGAATCTTGCGCTGCTCCAACTGCCCGCGCAGCCTCTTGGGGTCGAACACTTCGAGTTTACCGGCCATCACCTGCACCAGCAGTTGCTCGAGCCGCAGCCAGACCGCGCGTTTTTCTTCCTCGTTATAGCCATTCCACAGGATCACTTCGTGGTGGAAGCGCTTGCAGCCACGGCACACGAGGTCGCCGTAAACCGTGGAGCACAGGCCGACGCAGGGGGTCTTGATGGTTTGGTTGGGCATAGGCAACGACACACAAATCCGCGAAACAATGCCGCATGTTAGCCCTTTGTCTAAGGTTGATCACCCAGCAAACTTGGTTAGGCAACTTACCTTTAGATTTTTTTTGCCGTAGAATCATCCGGCCTTGTAAGGCGCCAATAATCCGCTGGAAGCTGTTTTCAAAGCGTCACGAGCACAGTCGTTCCTTCAGAACGGTGTTGGCGATGGTTATTACCCGGTAGGTAAATGCCAGCGCCAACCCTCATCAGCTCCGTTCTGCAGGCGTAAAACTTTGAAAGCAGCTTCTGTGAGGAATGCCGGCAGCGCTGGCTTTGCGGCCCAAAAAGCCCCCGAGCGCATGCGTGCCGTTCATTTCTGGATGAGCGTCCCGTGGGACCACTGATGAGGGTAATAACTGTGCTTGAAGCCTACCGCAAACATATCGAAGAGCGTGCAGCACTGGGTATCGTTCCCCAGCCGCTTAACGCCGAACAAACCGCAGGCCTGGTCGAGCTGCTGAAAAATCCCCCGGCTGGCGAAGAAGAATTCCTCGTTGACCTGATCACCAACCGCATTCCACCAGGCGTTGACGAAGCTGCCTACGTCAAGGCCGGTTTCCTGTCTGCCCTGGCCAAGGGCGAAGCCACTTCTCCCCTGATCGACAAAAAACGCGCTGTTGAACTGCTTGGCACCATGCAAGGCGGCTACAACATCGTGACGTTGGTCGAGCTGCTGGACGACGCCGAGTTGGCGCCTGTCGCTGCCGCCCAACTCAAGCACACCCTGCTGATGTTCGATGCGTTCCACGACGTGGCTGAAAAAGCCAAGAACGGCAACGAGCACGCCAAAGCCGTGCTGCAATCCTGGGCTGACGGCGAGTGGTTCAAGAACCGCCCTACCCTGGCCGACAAGATCAGCCTGCGCGTGTTCAAGGTCACCGGCGAAACCAACACCGACGACCTGTCCCCTGCCCCGGACGCCTGGTCCCGCCCTGACATCCCGCTGCACGCCCTGGCCATGCTGAAAATGGCTCGCGAAGGCATCGTGCCGGACGAGCAAGGCAAGACCGGCCCGATGAAGCAGATCGAAGAGATGCGTGGCCAAGGCTTCCCGATCGCCTACGTCGGTGACGTGGTCGGTACCGGTTCGTCGCGTAAATCGGCGACCAACTCCGTACTGTGGTTCTTCGGCGACGACGTTCCTTACGTGCCAAACAAGCGCGCTGGCGGCTTCTGCTTCGGCAGCAAGATCGCTCCCATCTTCTACAACACCATGGAAGATGCCGGCGCACTGCCAATCGAATTCGACGTCACCAACATGAACATGGGCGACGTGATCGACCTGTACCCGCATGCTGGCAAAGTCTGCAAACACGGCACCGATGAAGTCCTGACCACCTTCGAAATGAAGACGCCGGTGCTGTTGGACGAAGTCCGTGCCGGCGGCCGTATCCCGCTGATCATCGGCCGTGGCCTGACCGAGAAGGCACGCGCCGAACTCGGCCTGCCGCCTTCGACCCTGTTCAAGCTGCCGGAAGCGCCGGCTGAAAGCGACAAGGGCTTCACCCTGGCGCAAAAAATGGTCGGTCGCGCCTGCGGTCTGGCAGAAGGCAAAGGCGTTCGTCCTGGCACCTACTGCGAACCGAAGATGACCACCGTGGGTTCCCAGGACACCACCGGTCCCATGACCCGTGACGAACTCAAAGACCTGGCGTGCCTGGGCTTCTCGACCGATCTGGTGATGCAATCGTTCTGCCACACCGCGGCTTACCCCAAGCCGATCGACGTGACCACCCACCACACCCTGCCTGACTTCATCATGACCCGTGGCGGTGTATCGCTGCGTCCAGGCGACGGCATCATCCACAGCTGGCTGAACCGCATGCTGCTGCCGGACACTGTCGGCACCGGTGGCGACTCCCACACCCGTTTCCCGATGGGCATCTCGTTCCCGGCCGGTTCCGGTCTGGTCGCGTTCGCCGCAGCCACTGGCGTCATGCCGCTGGACATGCCGGAATCGATCCTGGTGCGCTTCAAAGGCAAAATGCAACCGGGCATCACCCTGCGTGACCTGGTTCACGCCATTCCTTACTACGCGATCCAGGCTGGCCTGTTGACCGTAGAGAAGAAAGGCAAGAAGAACGCCTTCTCCGGTCGCATCCTGGAGATCGAAGGCCTGAACGACCTGACGCTGGAACAGGCTTTCGAGCTGTCCGACGCCTCGGCCGAACGTTCGGCTGCCGGTTGCACCATCAAGCTGTCGAAAGACTCGGTCACCGAGTACCTGAACTCCAACATCACCCTGCTGCGCTGGATGATCGGCGAAGGCTACGGCGATGCACGTACCCTGGAACGTCGCGCCCAAGCGATGGAAGCCTGGGTTGCCAACCCTGAGCTGATGGAAGCCGATGCCGACGCGGAATACGCCGAAATCATCGAAATCGACCTGGCTGAAATCAACGAGCCGATCCTCTGCGCACCCAACGACCCGGACGATGCCCGTCTGTTGTCCAGCGTTGCCGGCGAGAAGATCGACGAAGTGTTCATCGGTTCGTGCATGACCAACATCGGTCACTTCCGCGCTGCCGGTAAGTTGCTGGAACAGGTCAAGGGTCAGCTGCCAACCCGTCTGTGGCTGTCGCCGCCGACCAAGATGGACGCTCACCAACTGACCGAAGAAGGCTACTACGGCATCTACGGCAAGGCTGGCGCGCGCATGGAAATGCCGGGCTGCTCGCTGTGCATGGGTAACCAGG
The DNA here is from genome assembly GCF_044875395.1 of Pseudomonas sp. HT11. Classification (NCBI taxonomy): domain Bacteria; kingdom Pseudomonadati; phylum Pseudomonadota; class Gammaproteobacteria; order Pseudomonadales; family Pseudomonadaceae; genus Pseudomonas; species Pseudomonas sp. HT11. The sequence goes on from NZ_CP173217.1 coordinate 3,446,695, forward strand.
CACGCGTAGAACCGAACTCGACCGTTGTGTCGACCTCGACCCGTAACTTCCCGAACCGTCTGGGTGATGGTGCCAACGTCTACCTGGCCTCGGCTGAGCTGGCGGCAGTGGCCTCCACGCTGGGTCGCCTGCCGACCGTCGAAGAGTACATGGGCTACGCGGCCAAACTGGACACCATGGCCAGTGACGTTTACCGCTACCTGAACTTCGACCAGATCGCCGAGTTCCGCAAAATCGCAGCAAGCGCCAACATCCCGGTGATTCAAGCCTAAGGTGTGTTGACATAAAGGACGCCGCGTATCGCAAGGTACGCGGCGTTTTTTTATGCCTGGAATACAACCTCGACACCACCACAAAATACCTGTGGGAGCTGGCTTGCCTGCGATAGCTGTCCGTCAGTTGATGAATCTTTGGCTGACCTACCGCTATCGCAGGCAAGCCAACTCCCACAGTTGACGTGTTGCACACTCAGGACTGGTGCCGCAGCGCCAACTGCACCGCACCGTCAACGCTCAAGCCACTGAGCAAGACCTGTGGCGCAAGCGCCTCCGGCAAGGCTTGCAGCACGTCCAACGCCTCATGCCGCACGCGCGCCAGCACCAAGCGCTTGCCCTCCCCGCGCACCTGCGCGAAAAACGCCGCCAGCGCCTCGATACTGGTGCCATCCAGATCCGGAGATTCTTCCAGGCTCAGCACCACCGCCTCAACCGGCGATTGGCGCATCAGGCGCAACGCCGCACCCAGAATGCGTTCGGCATTGGCAAAAAACAGCGCCTCGCTGGGCCGCACGATCAACAGGCCCGGCACTTCCACCGCATCGTCGTGGTGTTGACGATCGACAAAATCATGGCTGTCACCCAAGCGCCCCAGCACCTGGATATCAGCCGATGACATCTGGCGCAGCATCAGCACCACGCTGATCGCTACCGACACCAGCAAGCCATCCAGCACGCCTAGCACCAGCACCGCCGCGACCGCACAGATCACCAACAACCGATCGCGCCGCCAGAGAAAGTAACGCCCCAGCGGCTGCAGGCTCAAACCACGGCCCAGTGCGTAGATGACGATGGCGGCAAGCACCGGTTCCGGGGTCAGCGCGACATAGGGCAGCACGGTCAGCACGATCAACAGCACCACCAGCGCGGCAACGATTCCGGCCAGGCGTGAACCGGCACCGGCGGCCTCATTGGCCGAGGTTGCGGAATAGCCGGCACCGGCCGGCATGCCGTGAAACAGCCCGGAGATCAGGTTGGCCGCACCCAGCGCAAGCAAGTCGCGGTTGGATGTCACGCGGTCGCCGTGTTTAAGCGCGAACGAGCTGATAGAGCCATAGGACTCCGCATACAGGATCATGACCAAGGCAAACGCCAGCTCACCCAGGCGCAGCCAATCGGCGAATGGCAGCACCGGCAAATGCCCGAACTCCAAGCGCAAGTCGATCAGACCGATCAACGCCACACCATGGGCCTGTAAATCCAGGTACTGCCCGGCAACAATGCCCAGGATCACCACCAGCAGCCCGCCCGGCAGGCGCGGAATCCGCGCGCACAACCAAAGCACTCCCAACGCAATCGCCGCGACCAGCGCAGCCGGCCAGTTCCACCGGGGCAGCTGCTCCATCAGTTGCGGCAGGAAGCGGATCAAGTTGTTGTCGGTCAAGTGCACACCGACCACGTTGGCCAGCTGCTTGAGAATGATGGTCAGCGCCAGGCCGAAGGCAAACCCGCGCAACACCGGTTTAGCGATAAACGAAGTAACACCGCCAAGCTTGAACAGCCCGGCCAGCAAGAACAACACCCCGGTGATCAACACCAACCCGAACGCCAGCGCCAGCCTCAGCGCCGAGTCACCGCCCGCCAGGCTGACGGTGGCGGCGGCCAGTACTGCTGCCGAAGACGAGGTGGCCGAGACGATCGCAAAGCGGCTGGTGCCGAATAGGCCGTAACACACCAGCCCGGCAAACAGCGCAATCACCCCGGCCTGGGGCGGCAGCGCGGCGATGCTGGCATAAGCCACAGCCTCCGGCAGCAGCAATCCGGCAATGGATAACCCGGCGAGTAGGTCCTGGGTACGACTGGACGACGTCACATCAATTGCAGTTTTCAATCAGCCCACCCTGGCAAATAAAACCTGCGTCAGCTTAGCCTCCATTGCCCGTCAGCGGTTGAGCCAGGACAGGGTTTCCAGGCACAAAAAAAGCCGATTCACGCAATGCGCGAATCGGCCTTGGGGTGTACAGCTCGGAGTCAGGACAGCAGCGAGTAAACCAACGCGGTAATCGCGACCAGGCCTACAGCAGTGACAAACATATTGGACGCCTGCCCGCGGTACTTGGCCATGGCCGGCACCTTGCGGATCGCATACATCGGCATCAGGAACAGGATCGACGCAATGATCGGCCCGCCCAGCGTCTCGATCATGCCGAGGATGCTCGGGTTCAGCGTGGCGACGAGCCAGCACACCACCAGCATGAAGGCGGCGGTCATGCGGTCCAGGGACTTGGCCGCCGGGCGGCGACCGGTCTTGAGCACCAGGCCCTTGAGGCCTTCACTGGCGCCGATGTAGTGGCCCAGGAACGACTTGGCAATCGCCACGAACGCAATCAACGGCGCGGCGAAGGCGATGGTCGGGTTGTCGAAGTGGTTGGCCAGGTACGACAGGATCGACAGGTTCTGTGCTTTCGCTTCGGCCAACTGCGCCGGCGTCAGGGTCAGTACACAGCTGAACACGAAGAACAGCACCATCACCACCATCAACAGGTGCGCGCGGCACAGGATCTGCGAGCTGCGCTCATCCGCGTTGGCGCCGTACTGGCGCTTCTGATCCACCGCAAAGGCCGAGATGATCGGCGAATGGTTGAACGAGAACACCATCACCGGAATCGCCAGCCACAGCGTGTTGAGCAACGCCGACGGTGCCGGGACTTCACGGGCGGTGCTGAGAATGCCGCCGGTCCAGTGCGGGATCAGGTACACGGCCAGAAACAGCAACGCGACGATAAACGGATACACCATCAGGCTCATGGCCTTGACGATCACCTGCTCGCCGCAGCGCACCACGGCCAACAGGCCGAGGATCAGCACAAATGCCAGGATCGCGCGCGGCGGCGGCATGATGTGCAGTTGGTGTTCCATGAAGCTGCTGACCGTGTTGGTCAGGGCCACGCTGTAGATCAGCAGGATCGGGAAGATGGCGAAGAAGTACAGCAAAGTGATCAGTGCGCCGGCCTTGAGACCGAAATGCTCTTCGACCACGTCGGTAATGTCGGAACCTTCACGGCCGGACAGGACGAAACGGGTCAGGCCACGGTGGGCAAAGAACGTCATCGGGAATGCCAGCAGTGCCAGGATCACCAGCGGCCAGAAGCCCCCAAGACCCGCGTTGATGGGCAAAAACAAAGTACCGGCGCCGATGGCGGTGCCGAACAGCCCGAGCATCCAGGTGGTGTCCTGGCGGCTCCAGCCTGTGAGGGTTGCAGGTGTCGTTGCATAGCGTTCGTCGACGCTATTGGCCTGATCATTCATCCGGTCGGATCTCCGCATTTCCACAGCCGGGACGAGTCAGAAAAACCTGACAGGCAGCGCCCCGACCATAACAAGCGCGCGATTGTCCGGGATTCTCCTGAATAAGCAAAGACTTAGCTGAGGAACGGTGCCCCGGTGCAGATCAGTCGGGGTCGCTGCAGGCAGCGGTTCCAGAGGGCTGCAGCAGCGTCGAAGTAATACATGCCCAAACAAATCTATTTTGGAATCGCGGGCTTTGCTGTACTTTTCAGGCAATGCCCGCCTTTATTCTGAGAGCCCCGCCATGCCTCGCGTGTCCCGCAAACAAGCCGAACTCAACCGTGAAATCATCGTCGAGGCTGCCACGCACCTGTTTCGTGAGCGCGGGCTGCACGGCATCAGCCTGGCGGACGTGATGGCCGCCGCCGGCCTGACCCACGGCGGTTTCTACGGGCACTTTGCTTCCAAGGAAGCCCTGGCCACCGAGGCTTGCCAGCAGGCCTTTGAGCATTCGAACCAGGGCTGGCAGGAAAAAATCGAGCGCAGTGAAGACCCGCAATCGGCATGCGAGACCATCTTGCGCCACTACTTTTCGGCCACCCACCGCGACAATCCCGGCGACGGCTGCCCGATATCGGCCTTTACTCCGGACATGTGCCATGAGCCCGCCAACACGGAATTACAGCGCACCTTCGTCGCCGGTGTTGAACGGTCGCTGGAAATCTTTGCGCAGTTGCAGGCTCAAGACCGTCAGGCCATGCTGGCCAACTACGCGATGATGATCGGCGCCGTCACCCTCGCTCGTGCGACACGCGGCAGTAGCCTGTCAGACGAATTCCTGGAGGCTGCACGAAATACGCTGCTACCCGAGGCGAAATCGGACGCGCCCGTTGACAGCCCTGCGCCCGTCCCAGCATGATCGGGCCCATGAAGCCTATTGCGCTGCACCTCACCCGCACCACCACCACGACCGCTAATGGCGGGTCGTGCGGTGGCTGTGGGTGCTTGAACTAAAACACCCCGGATTCAACCCAAGGCCCCGCCAGCAATGGACGGGGCCTTTTTATTGCCCCGCCATCTGGCCACTGCAAGGAGCAAGACCATGGCAAACGCCCTGCTGATCATCGATATGCAAAACGGCTTGTACGACGGGCCCGACAAGCCCTTCGAGCGCGAACGGGTGCTGGGCACCATCAACCAACTCATTCAACGCGCGCGCAGCGCCCACGCGCCGATCTTCGTGGCCCAACACATCGGTCCCTCAGGCTCCCCGATAGAAGCCGGCAGCCCGTTGTGGCAGTTGTGGCCGGGCCTGCAGGTCGACGCCGCTCGCGACCATGTCTTCAACAAGACCCGCCCCAGCTGTTTTCTGGGAACTGATCTGGCGCAGCAACTGGCGGCGGCGCAAGTCGATGAACTGGTGATTGTGGGGATGAAAACCCAGTTCTGCATCGACACTACCTGCCGAGTCGCAGTCGAGCTTGGGTTCTCGGTGACTTTGCCCGAGGACGGCCATACCTGCATGAACACCAACGCGTTGCCTGCCGAGGCGATCATCGAGCATCACAACGAAACCCTGGCCGGGGCGTTTGTGAAGCGGGTGAAAGCGCACAGCATCGCGTTCTAACGGCGTCTAAGCGGGATTTTTCTGGCGGAACAAAACGTTCTGTCTTACAAATCCCGCATACTCACTCTTCAAACCCTTCAGGAAGCGCCTTCCGATGTCCACCACTGTTCTGGTCCTGGTTGAAACCATCAACGAATACCTGCAAATCATCGAGAGCAACGACTTTCACGTGATTCTGGCGCCGACGCCGGCCGAACGCGCCCAGGCAATCAAGGCACATGGCGGGCAGATCAAGGCCGTGCTGACCCGTGGCCCGCTGGGGCTGTATGCGGAGGAAATCGCCGCATTGCCCTTGCTCGAGATCATCTGCGTGATCGGTGCCGGTTACGAGCATGTGGACCTGCAGGCGGCGAGCAATCGCGGGATCGTCGTCACCAACGGCGCCGGGGTGAATGCGCCGTCGGTGGCCGACCACGCCATGGCGTTGCTGTTGTCGCTGGTGCGCGGCGTCCCCCAGACCGACGCGGCCGTGCGGCGCGGCGAATGGCCGAAGGTGATGCGCCCGTCCCTGGGCGGCAAGCAGCTGGGGATTCTCGGGCTCGGCGCGGTTGGCATGGAGATCGCCAGGCGCGCGGCGCTCGGGTTCGGCATGGAGGTGAGTTATCACAACCGCCAGCCCCGCGATGACGTGGACTACACCTATTGCGCCACCGCCGTTGAGCTGGCGCGCACCTCGGATTTCCTGATTCTGGCCACGCCCGGCGGTGCAAGCACCCGTCACCTGATTGATCGCCACGCCCTGGATGCGCTGGGACCGAACGGCTACCTGGTGAACATCGGACGCGGCAGCGTGGTAGTCACGGCAGACCTGGTGGCTGCTCTTGAGCAACGGCGTATCGGCGGCGCGGCGCTGGATGTGTTCGACGACGAGCCCAAAGTGCCGGACGCCCTCAAGCGCCTGAGCAATACCGTACTCACCTCCCACGTGGCCGGCCTGTCTCCCGAAGCCGCCCACGATACGGTGCAGCGTGTGGCCGATAACCTGGTGGAATACTTTGCCGGCCGCCCAGTGCTTACACCGGTGACGCTGCCGCCACGCAACTAGTAGCGAATAGCCAGTGCCGACGTAAAACCTGACTACACTGCTTTGCGGGGATGCTCAGGACGTCGGTGCATGACCGGCGAAGGAACGCAGAATGTTTGGCCATGGACTCGGCCCGGCCCGCCAGCGCGGCGCCATCGGTTTGATCGGCGCGGTGACCCTTGGGATTGCGCTGTTGTTTCTATTGCTGGTGGTCGACAGCGGCCGTTTGTACCTGGAGAAGCGCAAGTTACAGCGGGTGGTCGACACAGCGGCGCTCGAAGCGGTCAGCCGCAGCGGCACGTGCGCGGCGCCCACTAACAATGCGGCCCAGTTTGCGACTCAAAGCGCAGCGCGCAACCACTTCACTGTCGACGACAATCGCACCCTGGCCGTTGCCTGCGGCACCCTGACCACCGGTGCCGACTTCATGCGCACCTTCAGCGCCGACCCAGCCAAAACCGAGGCCATCCGGGTCATCGCCACCCACCGTGTGCACACCAGCCTCGCCCATGGCTTACTCACGCTGTTCTCGGCTCAACCCCTCAACATGATGACGCTCTTGAGCGCCACCGCGGTCGCCGCCGCGCCAACCCCAACGGTGGCGTCACTCACCGTGCGCAGCACCTTGTTGACCGTCGACAGCACCAAATCCTTGGCCCTCAACGCCTTGATCGGCGGCTTGCTGGGCGGCAAGTTGCAGCTCGACGCGGTGGGCTGGAACGGTTTGATCAACACCGATATCAGTTTGCTCAAGTACCTGGATGCCCTGGCGATCCGCTTGAACGTCAGCGCCGGCAATTACGATCAGCTGCTCAAGACCGACGCCACCGTCGGCCAACTGGTCCAGGCCGCCATCGACGTGCTCAAGCTCGGTGGCGATGCGGTCACGCTCGTCATCAACAACCTCGAAGCCATCAAGCTGATTGCGCCAGGCACGCAAATCCTGCACTTGGGCGACCTGATCAACATCCAGAACGGCACGGACAAAAGTGCACTGGATGTGAAACTGCAGCTGTTCAACCTGATCCAGGGCCTTGTGCAGTTGTCGAACAAGGCCAGCGCCGTTGCCGTTGAGCTGCCGGTGGATGTGCTGGGGCTGCTCGGCGTCACCGTCTCGACCAAAGTGATCGAGCCTGGGCAACTCTCAAGCATCGGCGACCCGAAGCACATCGCCACGCAGCCCATTTATGTGCGAACCGCGCAAGTGCGCACCTTGATTTCGGTCAAGCTGCCGATCGTCACACTGGTCAATAACGCGCTGGGAGGCCTGGTGCAGGCGCTCAATGAAGTACTAAGCGGCTTGTTGGGGCTGCTTGACCCCAATTGTTGCCTGGTCACCAGCCTTGAGATCGGCGACACACTCGACATTGCCCTGGAGGCCGCCGGTGGCAGCGCCAAGGTGACGGAGTACAGTTGCGACAGTGGCAAAAAATCATTGTCGGTGCTTGGCGAAACCTCGGCCCTGCGCGCGATGATCGGCCAGGTTGACCCCAAAAACCTGTTTTCATCCACCCAAACGCTGCACGTCGACGAGTACCCGGTGGTGGATATCGGTACCAAGACCTGCAAGCGCGGCACCGGCGTCTGTAGCGACCGGCAAGCCTTCGCGGCAGGCGGGCTGGGCGTGCGCGTCGACAGCGATGTGGCCCGGACCGAACGCGCGCACACCTACACCAACCCGCCGGCGGTCAATCTGCCCCCCGCGTATTATCAATTCGCCGCCTCGAACGTCGTCAGCAGCCTCAAGGAAACACTCACCGGCATCCAACTGATCAACCACCCGCCAAAAATCGCCAGCCTGTTGGGCGCTGTGCTGAGCCTGGTCACGGGCCTGCTCAATGGCTTGCTTTCAATGCTTGGGGGCGTGATTGGCGGGGTACTCGGCCCGCTTCTCGATCCCATCGTCAATAACCTGCTCGCCGGCCTTGGCATTGACCTGGCAAAAGTCGAAATCGGTGCCAACCTGTCCTGCAACCCCGGTGGCCGGGCGATGCTGGTGATTTGAGCGCATCAGGCCCGCTGATCATCGTCCAACACGCTAACCTATTAAGCCGCCCCGACCTTGTCGCTGGACGACGGTGCGCATTAGATTAGCCAATAGTCCAAGGCCTTTAGAATAAGCAGAAGGGATAAGCATGGCGCTTAACGACCAATCGACCCAGATTCGCCCAGGCGAAGAACTTGATGCCAGCCTCATCGATCCCTACCTCAAGGCGCATATTGCGGGCCTGCACGGCGCGGTCAAGATCAGCCAGTTCCCCGGTGGCGCGTCCAACCTGACTTACTTGCTCGAATACCCGGACCGGGAATTCGTGCTGCGCCGCCCACCCTTTGGCCACAAGGCCAAGTCCGCCCACGACATGGGCCGCGAATACCGCATTCTCAACCAGTTGAAAGATGGCTTCCCGTACTGCCCCAAGGCCTATGTGCATTGCACCGATGAGTCAGTGATCGGCGCCGAGTTCTATGTGATGGAGCGCGTCAACGGCATCATCCTGCGCTCCGACCTGCCGGCCGAACTGGGCCTGGACGCCACCAAGACCGAGGCGCTGTGCAAAAGCTTTATCGACAAGTTCGTCGAACTGCACCAAGTGGATTACGCCGCCTGCGGCCTGGCCGACCTGGGCAAGCCTGAAGGGTATGTAGAGCGTCAGATTCGCGGCTGGAGTGATCGCTACGAGAAAGCCCTGACCCCAGATGCCCCGAGCTGGGAGAAAGTGCGCGCCTGGCTCAACGACAAGATGCCGGCCGACCACCCGACCTCCAGCATCGTGCACAACGACTACCGCTTCGACAACGTGATCCTCGACCCGCAAAACCCGATGCAGATCATCGGCGTGCTGGACTGGGAACTCACCACCCTGGGCGACCCGCTGATGGACTTGGGCAACACCCTCGCCTACTGGATCGAAGCCGCCGACCCGGCACCGGTGCAACTCATGCGTCGCCAGCCAAGCAACGCCCCCGGCATGCTGACCCGCCGCCAGTTCGTCGATTATTACGCCGAGCGCTCGGGCCTCCAGATCGACAATTTCGACTTCTACTACACCTATGGCCTGTTCCGCCTGGCCGGCATCGTGCAACAGATCTACTACCGCTTCTTCCACGGCCAGACCCAGGACAAACGCTTTGCGCAGTTCATCCACATGAACACGCTGCTGGAGCAAATGAGCCTGAACGTCATCGCCAAATCAGCCCTCTGACTGCAAGAACAAGGAACCCTTCATGTCCAAGACCCACCTGTTCGACCTCGACGGCAAGATTGCTTTTGTGTCCGGCGCCAGCCGCGGTATCGGTGAAGCCATCGCCAAGTTGCTGGCCCAGCAAGGCGCCCACGTGATCGTCTCCAGCCGCAAACTGGAAGGCTGCCAGCACGTGGCAGACGCAATCATCGCCGACGGCGGCAAAGCCACGGCCGTGGCCTGCCACATTGGTGAAATGGAGCAGATCACCCAGGTGTTTGCCGGTATCCGTGAACAGTTCGGCCGCCTGGATATCCTGGTCAACAACGCCGCCACCAACCCTCAGTTCTGCAACGTGCTGGACACCGACCTCGGCGCCTTCCAGAAGACCGTGGACGTAAACATTCGCGGCTACTTCTTCATGTCGGTGGAAGCCGGCAAGCTGATGCGCGAGAACGGTGGCGGCAGCATCATCAACGTGGCGTCGATCAACGGCATTTCCCCTGGCGTGTTCCAGGGCATCTACTCGGTGACCAAGGCCGCCGTGATCAACATGACCAAAGTGTTCGCCAAGGAATGCGCAGCGTTCGGCATTCGTTGCAACGCCCTGCTGCCAGGCCTGACCGACACCAAGTTCGCCTCGGCGCTGGTGAAGAACGATTCGATCCTGAAAATGGCGCTGGCGCAGATCCCGCTCAAACGCGTGGCCGACCCGAGCGAAATGGCCGGCGCGGTGCTGTTTCTGGCCAGCGACGCCTCCAGCTACACCACCGGCGTGTCACTGAACGTGGACGGCGGTTTCCTGTCCTGATCAAGGGTTCGGCGGTTGCTGGCGAAAGCTCACCGCCAGGCGGTTCCAGCCACTGATGCTGGACACCGCCATGGTCAGGTCCACCAATTCCTGCTCGCTGAACTCCACGCGCACTGCCGTGTAGAGTTCATCCGAGACACTTGATGTCGGCAGCGTCGCCACCGACTCGCTCCAGGCCAACGCGGCCTTTTCCCGCGCGCTGAAAAACGGCGAATCACGCCATACGCACAGTGCAAACAGGCGTCGCTCACTCTCACCCCGCTGGCGCGCTGCCATCGAATGCATATCGGTGCAAAACCCGCAGTGGTTGAGCTGCGAGACGCGGATCTTGATCAACTCCAGCAGCGGTTTTTCGATGGACAGTTCAAAGGTCGCCGCCTCCAGCATCAACATGCCTTTAAGCGCTTGCGGTGAGGCGGTGTAGTAATCCAGACGGCGTTCCATGGGCGGTTCTCGGGCGGGCAAGTCAGTGTGCGCTAGCCTAGAGCCCCCGTTCCATAAGCCCTATAGCCAATCGGGCGGTTTATGCGCAGACCATTTTGAGCGCGCTGCGCGAGCGAGTAGTCTTGGCCCTGAGTGAATGCCTTGGGATGAAACATGGAACTGCACGTGGTGATCAACGGCCGCAAAGACCTGGCCGAACAGCTGTACCGGCAGTTGCGTGAAGCCATTGCGTCCGGACGCCTCGCGGTCGGCGCGCAACTGCCGCCCAGCCGCTTGTTGGCCGAGCAAATCGGCGTGTCGCGCAAAACCGTGTCGGACACCTACGCCACCCTGACATACGAAGGCCTGCTGGTGGGCAAGACCGGCCGCGGCACTTTCGTCAACGCCCATACGGTGCAAACCGAGCGCGTGCAAACCGCCGCCGACCTGGCTTGTGCCGCCAACCTGGGCAAATGGGCGGCGCTGCCCTCGCCCATGCGCCATCCCACGCGCGACAGCACCCTGCGCTATGAATTTATCGGCGGCGCCACCACCCGCAATCAATTCCCCCAGGATGAATGGCGGCGCTGTACCCAGGATGCGCTGCGGCGTATCGCCCGAGACAGCGGCTTTTACAGTCAACCGGAAGGTTTGCCCGCGCTGCGCGAGGCCATCGCCGGGCACGTCGCGTTTTCACGCGGGGTGAAATGCCGCGCCGACGACATCGTGGTCACCAATGGCGCGCAGCAGGCGCTGGACCTGATCGCCCGCGTGGTGCTCGAACCGGGCACCACAGTCGCCATGGAAGACCCCGGCTACAGCCCCGCGCGCCAGTTGTTCATGGCCATGGGCGCGCACGTTGCCGGCGTGCCGGTCGACGCGCAAGGCATTCAGGTCGACCTGATCCCGGACGGCACACGGCTGATCTACGTGACCCCGTCCCACCAATTCCCTTTGGGCATGCCCATGAGCCTGGCGCGCCGCGAAGCCTTGCTGGCGCGCGCGTTCGAGCTGGGCGCGATCATCATTGAAGACGACTACGACAGCGAATTTCGCTACGAAGGCCGCCCCACCGATTCCCTGCAAAGCATGGACAGCCGTGGCGTGGTCACGTACGTCGGGACCTTCTCGAAAACCCTGCTGCCGGAGTTGCGCCTGGGCTATGCGGTGCTGCCGCCGGCCATTTACGGCGCGGTGCTCAAGGCCAAGCAACTGACCGACCAGCACAGCTCCACGCTGCCGCAATGGGCACTGGCCAAGTTCATCAGCGAAGGCTACTTGCTCAAGCACATTCGCCGCTGCCACACGGTGTACGCCGGGCGCCGCGAACGCATCCTGCAGCGCCTGGCAGGCGACTTGGCGCCCTGGTTTGAAGCGGTGCCCAGCGTGGCGGGGTTTCACATGGCGGCGCTGTGCAAGGTGCCGGTGGATATCCCGTTGCTGATGGAACTGGCGCGGCGCTTGGAAGTGGGCGTGTACCCGGTGGATGTGTTCTTCCATGACGCCCCTGTGCGCCAAGGGTTGATCATCGGCTTCGGCGCCATCGAGTTGCTCGACATCGACCCGGCGCTGGACCGGCTGCGCGATATTCTTCAGCAGATTGGCTAGCGGGTTTTCCCGCGCATTGGTCATTGGTCAGGTGCACTCGGCGGCGTAGGGTGAAGAGGTCTCGAACTTCTCGGAAACCTCATCATGAAACGACTGCTCGCTGCCACCCTGATGCTCACCTCGCTCAGCGCCCTCGCCCACGAGCCGGTTTACAACCATGAATCCATCAAGGTGCTGCAGGAACATGCCTTGACCAACGTGCCCGGCAAGAAAACCATCATGCTCACCGTCGATTACGCCCCTGGCCAGGCCACCGTGCCGCACAGCCACACCGGCACTGCCGTGGCGTATGTGCTGGAGGGTGAGATCACCTCGCGGGTCAACGATGAAAAGGCGATTACCTACAAGGTCGGTGAGTCGTTCTATGAAGCGGCCGGCTCGCGACACTTTGAATCAAGCAACGCCAGCCAGACCCAGCCGGCCAAGCTGCTGGTGGTGATGGTGCTGGATGACAAGGCTGAGGTGTTGACGCCGCTGCCGCAGTAACCAGCCACACCACAAAACTGAATTGTGGGAGCTGGCTTGCCTGCGATAGCGGTACATCAGAAACAGATGTGTTGGCTGACTCACCGCCATCGCAGGCAAGCCAGCTCCCACAGTTTGAAAGGTGTTTAATCCGAGGAGTCAGGGGCGTTTGAACTGGCGGCGCAGGTCCTCGATCTGCGCTCGGCAAGCGCAGCCTTCCAAGTGATCATTGACCATGCCCATCGCCTGCATCAACGCATACATGGTGGTGGGGCCGACAAAGGTCCAGCCGCGTTTTTTCAAGGCTTTGGATAAGCGCACCGACGCCGGCGACGTTGGGTTGCCGGTCCAGTAAGCCATGTCCACCACGGCCGGGCGCTCCTCCTCGGCTGGCTCGAACGCCCATATCCAATGGGCCAACGAGCCGGTTTCATCCACCAGTTCGCACGCCCTGCGCGCGTTGTTGAGGGTGGAGACGATCTTGGCCCGATTGCGCACAATGCCGGGATCATTCATCAGGCGGTCTATATCCGCCTCGCCGTACTGCGCCACGCGGCGAAAATCAAAGCCCTCGAAAGCTGCCCGAAACTGCTCGCGCTTGCGCAGGATGGTGATCCACGCCATGCCGGCCTGAAAGCCTTCCAGGCAAATCTTCTCGTACAGTTGAATATCATCCGCCACCGGCACGCCCCACTCGTGGTCGTGATAGCGCGGGTATTCCGGCGCCGCCGTGCGCCAGGTGCAGTGGGTCTGCCCTGTGGCGTCCGTGGTCAGTCCTGGTGCGTCCATCAATCACCTCGCGAATCAAGTCGCGGATGATAAGCGAATTTTTTTCCAGCCCGCCAACCGCTCAAGCATCACGCTTGTCGACCAACTGGTCAGACCGGGAACTGTCAACCGCCGATTATTTACTTGTGATTTCAAAAAAACCCGGCGTAGACTGGCCGCGCACTGGACTTACCGGTAAGACCACAAAAATTAAGCCCTGGAACCACCAGGGCACCGAATAGAGATCCCTCCCATGCTCAGATGGTGCTCGCGTTCGATTTTCCTGCAAGTCGTGATTGGCCTGATGCTGGGCATTATCTGCGGCCTGGCCCTTCCCGAATTCTCCTCGCAACTCAAACCCCTGGGTGACGGCTTTATCAAGCTGATCAAAATGCTGATTGGCCTGATCGTATTCTGCGTGGTGGTCAGCGGTATTTCCGGTGCCGGCGACTTGAAGAAGGTCGGACGCATCGGCCTCAAGTCAGTGATCTATTTTGAAGTGCTGACCACCGTCGCACTGGTGATCGGCCTGATCATGGCGTTCAGCACCGGCATCGGCACCGGCGCCAATATCCACCTTGAGCAGCTGTCCTCCGCCGGTCTGAATGAACTGGCCGACAAAGGCCAGCACATCCGCGGCACCAGCCAGTTCCTGATGGACCTGATCCCCAACTCGGTGATCGGCGCCTTCGCCGACAACAACGTGCTGCAAGTGCTGCTGTTCTCGGTGCTGTTCGGCAGTGCGCTGAACCTGGTGGGGGAAGCCGCCTCGGGCATTTCGCGGTTGATCAACGAGCTGAGCCACGTGATCTTCCGCATCATGGGCATGATCGTGCGCCTGGCGCCGATCGGCGTGTTCGGCGCCATTGCGTTCACCACCAGCACCTATGGCCTGGATTCGCTGCAACACCTGGGCAGCCTGGTAGGGTTGTTCTACCTGACCTGCTTTGTCTTTGTCGCGGTGGTGCTTGGCCTGGTGATGCGTGTGTCCGGCCTGCGTATGTTGCCGCTGCTCAAGTACCTGCGCGAAGAACTGCTGATCGTGATGGGCACCGCCTCCTCCGATGCGGTACTGCCGCAGATCATGCGCAAACTTGAGCACCTGGGTATTGGCAGCTCGACCGTAGGCCTGGTGATTCCGACGGGCTATTCGTTCAACCTCGACGGCTTCTCGATCTACCTCACCCTGGCCATCGTGTTCATCGCCAACGCCACCGGCACGCCGCTGTCGATGACCGACTTGCTGACCATCCTGCTGGTGTCGCTGATTACCTCCAAGGGCGCCCATGGGATTCCGGGCTCGGCACTGGTGATTCTGGCGGCGACCCTCACCGCTATCCCGGCGATCCCGGTGGTCGGGCTGGTGCTGGTGTTGGCGGTCGACTGGTTCATGGGTATTGGCCGTGCATTGACCAACCTGATCGGCAACTGCGTCGCCACGGTAGCCATTGCCCGCTGGGAAAAAGACATCGATATCCAACGCGCCAACAAGGTGCTCGACGGTCAGCAAGGCTATGCCTTCCAGGCCAAGAAGCCGGTGCTGCCGGCGCATCAGGAGTTCTAGCAACGCGATCCAACTGTGGGAGCTGGCTTGCCTGCGATAGCGGTGGGTCAGCCATAAAGATGTTGACTGACAGTCAGTCATCGCAGGCAAGCCAGCTCCCACTTGGAATCGTGACCCTATTGGAAACATCCAAGGAGACGTAGACGTGATCAGCACCTCAACCGTCGTCAATTCAGTCGTAGAAAAACTGCGCGCCGCACTCAAGCGTGGCCAGTGGCGGCGTGGAGAAATGCTGCCCGGCCAGCGTGAACTGGCCGAACAGATGGGCATCAGCCGCCCGAGCCTGCGCGAAGCGGTCATCGTGCTGGAGACCCTTGGCCTGGTGCGCTCGATGCCCGGCAAGGGCGTGGTGGTATTGGAAACCAGCGTCAGCGAACCGCAGGCCAGCGACGCCGTGGCCGACGCCAGCCTCGAAGATATCCTGCAACTGCGCTACACCCTCGAGCCCTTCATCGTCGGCCTGGTCGCCCAATCCATCAGCAGCAAGGAGGTCGGCCAACTGCGCCTGACCTTGATGGACATGCGCGAAGCCCTGGATGCGGGTGACGCCGAAGCCGGCATGAACGCCTACATCGGCTTTCACGAAGAACTGTTCGCGCTGACGTCCAACCCGATCTTCCAGAACGTGGTGCAGCAAACCAGCAACGCCCTCAAGCTGAGCGCGCAAGTCTTGCGCAACTCGCCGGAACATCTTGCCGAGCGTCTGCAAGAGAACGAAGCCGTGGTGCGCGCCATCCGCAACAAGAACAGTGCACTGGCCAGTGCCGAGATGCGTCGGCACATCCTCCAGGAAGGCCTGCGCATGGGCATTCGCTTGAACATCCCGGACGACCATCTGGGCAGCTGAATTTTTGGAGACCGGCCATGACCGCCCACGCGCTGCAACGCGATCCCATTCTCCCGGCCCTGCGCCTTGTGGCCGGTAAAAAGCCCTCGGTGGACGACATCTACCCGCGCTTGTTCGATGCCATCCTCGAACAACGCATCGCCCCCGCCAGCCGGTTTACCGAAGAAGGCCTGGGCGAAACCTTTGGTGTGAGCCGCAGCGTGATTCGACGCGTACTGGCCAAGCTGTCCCATCAGCAAGTGATCATCCTGCGCCCCAACCAGCGCGCCCAAGTGGCTGCGCCGGACGCCCAGCAGACGCGGCAGATTCTGGAAGCGCGGCGAATGACGGAAGTTACCGTGGTGCAGCTGGCCTGTGCCCAGGCCACGCCAACGCACATCCGGCAGCTACGTGAGTTGATCGCCGGTGAACGTGACTGTATTGACCGCGACCAGCGCGCCACGGCGATTCGCCTGTCCGGGGAGTTCCACCTGCAATTGGCCGCGATGGCACACAACGCGCCCCTGGCGCAGTTCCTCAACAGCCTGGTGCCGTTGACCTCATTGATCATTGCTCAATACGAGGCACACGCCTGCACGTACTGCGCGTGGCAGGAGCATGTGGCGATTGTGGATGCGCTGGAACAACGCGATGTGAACCGCGCGATCGGCCTGATGACCCAGCATCTGGATCATCTGGAGGCGAAATTGCTCACGCTCAACTGACGCTCGCCACCGCGTCGGTTGCCTGTGGCATCAGGTGTCTTCTCGCGTGATCCACTTGGGCACGTTGGGCGCCTGATAACTCAACACGGCAGCCAGCAAACGCTCCACGTTCGGTTCCACGATCAACATGTTGCGGTGCACGGGTTTTAGAAACGCCTCACTGACAACCGAGTCGAGAAACGTGGCCAGGCCGTCGTAAAAGCCGTTGATGTTCAGCAGAGCGCAAGGTTTTGCGTGCTGGCCGAGTTGCGCCCAGGTCCACACCTCAAACAACTCTTCAAACGTACCGAGGCCGCCGGGCAACGCGATAAAGCCGTCGGAAAGCTCGGCCATCAGCGCTTTGCGCTCGTGCATGGAGCTGACGATCCGCAAGTCTTTGAGGCCGGTGTGCGCCAGTTCTTTCTCGGCCAGAAACTCTGGCATTACCCCGATCACTTCACCGCCATGGGCCAGCGCGGCGTCAGCCACCGCCCCCATCAAGCCGACCGAGGCGCCACCGTAGACCAGGCCGATACCCGCCTTGGCCAGCGCCTCACCCAATTGAGCCGCCATTTGCGCATACACCGGCAATCGGCCCGCGCTTGAACCCGAGAAAATACAAAGTCGCATACACCCTCGCTTGATCTGATTGTGTTGAGCACAGCCCCCATTTAACCATGCCAGGTCCAATGCGCAGAATTAGCCTTACCGGCCACCTTTAAGCATTACTTCGTAGATCGATCGTACAAAGATCCAATTGTGGGAGCTGGCCAAGGGTGTCTGGTCAATCGTGGCGAAACAAAAAGCCCCCGCATCTCACGATACGGGGGCTTTTGTTTTACCGCAGGATCAAGCCGATTGCAGCACCGACTGACCGCTCAACGCCAGGTCCAGCAGTTCACGGTTGGCGACTGCATACATGGCGTAGTCCGTGCCGACCGCAGCACGGATTTCGACCATCATGGCGCGCCAGCGATCAGCCATGTCCTGATGCTGCTCAAGCCACAGGGCCACACGGGCTTCCATGTCGTGTGGCGCGTCGGCCATTTGCAGAACAGAGATGGTGATCGCGCGCTGCTGCCAGTCCACGTCATCGCGGAAGGCTTCGCGGGCCGCGGCCTGCCAGTTGTTGGCCACCGGCAGATCGCTGATCTGCTGCAAGTACCATGGCAAGTCCAGGGCGCTGCCGACGGCGAAGTAGGCCTTGGCCACTTCGGCGGCGTCATGCCCGGTCACGTCGGCGGCTTCGATGATTGGCAGCAGGGTGTACAGGTGAGTCGTGCCTGCAACCATGCGCGCCAACAACTCTGGCACACCCGCTTCGGTGTAGGCCTGGTAGCGGTTCTGCCAGCCTTCGCGGGTCGGGCCTTCCAGCAGTTCGTCGAGCTTGAGGCCCAGCGCTGCCAGGTGCGGACCGAAGTGCGCGGTGTCACGGCCAGCATCCTGCTCGTTACGACGGCTGCGCAGGAACCAACGCGTGGCACGGCGGCCCAGGCGCATCAGCTCATCCATCAGCTCCAGTTGCACGTCAGCGGAAACCTGGTGGTCCAGGGCTTCGATCTGACGGAACCAGTGCGGGAGATGGAAAATGTCACGCACGATCACGTAGGCACCGGCCACGTTCGCCGGGCTCATGCCGGTCGACTCTTTGAGTCGCTGCACGAAGGTGATGCCCATGTGGTTGACCAGGTCGTTGGCGATCTGGGTGCTGACGATCTCGCGCTTGAGGCGATGGCGACGCATGGCTTCGCCGAACTTGGCGACCAGGCTCGGTGGGAACGCGGTCTCCATGTCACGGGTCAGGTAGTCGTCATCCGGTACCAGCGACTTGAGCAGGGCTTCCTTGAGGTCGATCTTGCTGTAGGAGATCAACACCGACAGCTCCGGACGGGTCAGGCCCTTACCGCTGGAGGCGCGCTCGGTGAGCTGCTCCTCGGTCGGCAGGTACTCGATGGCGCGGTCCAGCTTGCCACGGCCTTCCAGGTCGCTCATCAGACGCTTGTACTCGGCGGCACGCTCGTAGGCACGGCGCGCAGCCAGGGACAGGGCCTGGGTCTGCTTGTAGTTGTTGCCCAACACCAGGTTGCCGACTTCGTCGGTCATGCTCGCCAGCAGCTGGTTGCGCTGCTTGTCGGTCATGTCACCGGCCTGCACCACTTCGTTGAGCAGGATCTTGATGTTCACTTCGTGGTCGGAGCAGTCCACGCCACCGGCGTTGTCGATGAAGTCGGTGTTGGAACCGCCGCCATTGAGGCCGAATTCCACGCGACCCAGTTGGGTCATGCCCAGGTTACCGCCCTCGCCCACCACCTTGCAGCGCAGCTCGTTGCCGTTGACACGCAACGCGTCGTTGGCCTTGTCGCCCACGTCGGCATGGCTTTCGGTGCTGGCCTTGACGTACGTACCGATGCCGCCGTTCCACAACAGGTCTACCGGCGCCTTGAGCAAGGCGTTCAGCAGTTCGGTCGGGGTCAGCTTGTCGGCCTGAATGTCGAAGCGCTCTTTCATCTGTGGCGAGATGGCAATGCTTTTCGCGCTGCGCGAGAAGATACCGCCGCCTTCGGACATGATGCTGGTGTCGTAGTCGGTCCAGGCAGAACGCGGCAGCTCGAACAAACGCTTGCGCTCGACGAAGCTGGTCGCCGGGTTCGGGTTGGGATCGATGAAGATGTGCAGGTGGTTGAAGGCCGCGACCAGTTGCAGCGTGTCGGACATCAGCAAGCCGTTACCGAACACGTCACCGGCCATGTCGCCGACGCCGACCACCGTGATGCTGTCTTCCTGCACGTTGATGCCGCGCTCACGGAAGTGACGCTGCACACCCACCCACGCGCCCTTGGCGGTGATGCCCATTTTCTTGTGGTCGTAACCGGCCGAACCACCGGAAGCGAACGCGTCGCCCAGCCAGAAGCCGTAGTCGATGGCGATGCCGTTGGCGATGTCGGAGAAGGTCGCAGTGCCCTTGTCCGCTGCCACGACCAGGTACGGGTCATCGTCGTCATGACGCACGACGTTGGCCGGCGGCACCAGGGCGCCATCTTTGAGGTTGTCGGTGATGTCCAACAGGCCCGAGATGAAGATGCGGTAGCAGGCGATGCCCTCGGCCGCGATTTCGTCGCGGGAGCCGCCCAATGGCAGGCGACGCGGCAGGAAGCCGCCCTTCGCGCCCACGGGCACGATCACCGAGTTTTTCACTTGCTGGGCTTTTACCAGGCCGAGCACTTCGGTACGGAAGTCTTCTTCACGGTCGGACCAGCGCAGGCCGCCACGCGCCACGTTGCCAAAGCGCAGGTGCACGCCTTCAACACGCGGCGAGTACACGAAGATTTCAAACTTCGGCACCGGCTTGGGCAGCTCAGGAATCGCGCGCGGGTCGAACTTGAAGCTGAAGTACGACTTGTTCTGGCCGTTGGCGTCGGTCTGGTAGAAGTTGGTCCGCAGGGTGGCCTTGATCAGGTCCAGGTAGCGACGCAGGATGCGGTCTTCGTTGAGCACCTGAACGTCGTCCAGGGCGGTGAGGATCGCTTGTTCCAGGCGTTGCTGCTTATCTTCCAGGTCATCGGCGGTGAGCTTGCGCGCCAGGTAGAAGCGGGTCTTGAACAACCGGGTCAACTCGCGAGCGATGTCGGTGTGGTTGTTCAGGGTGCTGGCGATGTAACCCAGGTCAAAGCCCAGGCGGATCTGCTTCAAGTAACGCGCATAGGCACGCAGCAGCGCCACGTCGCGCCATGGCAGGCCGGCAGTCAGTACCAGGCGGTTGAACGCATCGTTTTCGGCATCGCCATGCACGATGTGCACAAACGCGTCCTGCAAGGTGTCGTTGAGCTGCTGGATATCGAGGTTCACGCCTTCGGCGGCGATGAAGGCGAAATCGTGAATCCAGAACTCGCGGCCATTGGCATGGCGCAGGCGGTACGGGAATTCACCCAGCACGCGCAGGCCGAGGTTTTCCAGGATCGGCAGCACGTCGGACAATGCCAGCGGCGTATCCGCGTGGTAGAGCTTGCAATGCAGCTCGCGCTGGCCGGAAACCTGGCCCAGCGGCTGGTAAAAGCTCATCACCAGCGGGTTGGCTTCGGTCAGGCTGTTCAGGTGCTGCATGTCGACCACGGCCGAATGCGCGGCAAAGCGCTCGCGGTAGCCGGCCGGGAAACCTTTCGGGAAATCCGCCAGCACGTTGGTGCCCTGGGCTTCGCCGAAGCTTTCGACCACAAGGCTGGAGTAGTCGTCCTGCCAGCTGCGGCAGGCCTGCACCACTTCTTTTTCCAGTTGCAGCGGGTCGATGTCCAGGCGGTTCTTGGGGTCAACCCGCAGAATCAGCTGAACACGGGCCAACACCGATTCAGAGAAGAAGGTCCAGAATTCGCAGTCCGAGGCTTTCAGGCGATCCATCAGCACTTGCTGGATCTTCTGGCGCACTTCGGTGGAATAGATGTCGCGCGGCACGTAGGCCAGGCAGTAGCAGAAACGACCGTATGGGTCTTTGCGCAGGAACACGCGGATCTTGTTGCGTTCCTGGATCTGCACGATCGACATCACAGTGCTGAACAGCTCGTCGACCGGGGTCTGGAACAGGTCGTCACGCGGCAGCACTTCAACCACTTGAGCAAGCTCTTTGCCCAGGTGAGCCTTGGGTTGGAAACCCGAGCGGCGTTCGATTTCCGCGACCTTGCGGCGGATGTACGGAATCACTCGCACGCTTTCACCGTACACCGAAGAGGTGTAGAGGCCCATGAAGCGGTGTTCCTTGATGACCTTGCCGTCAGCGTCGATCTCGCGGATCGACACGTAGTCAGGGTAAGCCGGGCGATGCACGCGGCTTGGGTGCGCGGCCTTGGCGAACGACAGCACGGTCGGCTCACGCAGGTAAGCCACGGCGTAGTCTTCGATGCGCAGGTCTTCGGCGGTGAGGCCGGCGCGCAGCAGCTTGGTCAGACCGAGGAAGGAATTGGCGTCATATTCAATATGCCCGCCGTCCGCCTCGTCACGTACCACAAACTCTTCATAGCCCAGGAAGGTGAAGTGGTTGCCCACCAGCCATTCGAGGAAGTTCTTGATCTCGGCTTTTTCTTCGCCGTCGATGCTGAACTGGCTGGCGTCGATACCGGCCAGCAGGTCCTGGACCTTGGCTTTCATCGGTTCGAAATCAGCCACGGCCACGCGCACTTCGCCCAGCACCTGCTCAAGCTCTTTGCTCAGCACGTTCAGTTCGGCGGCATTGGCGCAGCGGTCGATTTCCAGGTACATCAGCGATTCTTGCTGAATGCCTTCGCCCTGGGTGCCTTTAGGCAGGATTTCCAGCAACTCGCCCTTGTTGCCACGGCGCACGCTGAGCACGGTGGTTTGCAGGGTGTGGATGCTGTAGCCACGACGGTTCAGCTCGGTACGCACCGAGTCGACCAGGAAGGGCAAGTCATGGTGCAGCACTTCGACCGCGGTGTGCGTCGATTGCCAGCCATGACGTTCGTAATCGGGGTTGTAGACCCGCACCTGCGGTTGGGTGTGATCAAAGCGCTCAAGCAGGCGCCAGGCAGACAAGGTGCAACCGGCCAGGTCGGAAAGGCGACGTTGGGTCAGTTCGTCCAGGGAAATGATGCCGAAAAATTGTTCAGCAAACAGCGCCACTTGTGGCAGTGCCTGTTCACTGATGTGCTGCGCCAGTGCCGCTTGCAGTTGATGCTGGAAGTCGGCCTTGCTGGCTGCGGTGAAGAACGCCATCTGTGGTACTCCGCTTGGGCTTGTTATTGATGGAAGCGTCGCGTGTTATCCCCTTGCGGGGAGACCGTCAGCTCTGTTCGCGGTCTACAGTAACGAATTCAGAGTGACAGGTGGGTGAAGCTGGACAAGACAATGAGGTCACATACAACTTCCATAAGATGTACACCGTGCAGGGCGACGGTACGACGGGCAGGTCAGACTCCCGGCACAGGGCACATCCGTTGCGCAGCTTAACGAGTGTAGGAAGACAGCTGCTTGCGACGCTGCGACATATTCGGTCATCGGTACGCAGGCTTGGGGTTGCGACTTGAGCAACCCGGATTTTTCCGAGGAAAAACCGCCTGTTTTCAAGCTCGCGAGTACCGAAAGTGACTGGTATTGCCCGTCAGGTCATGCACTGCGTCTGACACACGATGCAGCACAAAATTCGCCGCAATGGCACAATTGGCGCGCTGCGCCCTCCCCCAGACAGGATCTCCCATGCTGCAACTGAACACTGACGCACTGATGGCCACCCCGTGCGACGACGAAGAAGACAACATGGCCATGCTCTGCTGCCACGGCAAAAACGGCGAGATGTTCATGCTCACCCGTTACCCGGATGAAGAGGAAGTAGAACTGACCTGGGATTACGAGCCGTCGACCCTGGATGGCCTGAAAGTCACCTTGAGCGACACGACGTTGCTGATTGAACTGGCCGCCGGCGATGCCGATGCGCTGGGGGGCAAGGACCAGCTGGAAATTCTCCACAGCACCGCTGTGTCGGATTTGGCTGAGGTTGAGGAAACCTTGCAGAACATTCTTAAGGGCACTGGTACGTTCACCCGAATCTAAGCTGCACCAACGATCAAATGTGGAAGGGGGCTCGCCCCCGATAGCAGTCGCTCAGTCGCAGATGTGAAAACTGATCCACCGCTATCGGGGGCAAGCCCCCTCCCACATTGACCCTGTTCCCATACAAATTTCCTACAAGATTTGCCAAAAATACCCGTCACGCCGTTAGTCGCCACCCCCCTCGATGCATTAAAGTAAGCGCCCCAGGCCCGGCGCTTTTTATCAACGCCCGGTCAATCTCTCCAGGAACCGTCATCGATGGAACATCGTGAAGCGCTGCTCGCGCTGCGAACTTTTCTTTCTACGCAGATTCTCGGCCAGGAAAAACTCATTGATCGCCTGCTGATCGCCCTGCTGGCCGACGGCCACATGCTGGTCGAAGGCGCACCGGGCCTGGCCAAGACCAAGGCCATCAAAGAGTTGGCTGAAGGCATCGAAGCGCAGTTCCATCGTATCCAGTTCACCCCCGACCTGCTGCCCGCCGACATCACGGGCACCGAGATCTATCGCCCGGAAACCGGCAGTTTCGTGTTCCAGCAGGGGCCGATTTTCCACAACCTGGTGCTGGCCGACGAAATCAACCGCGCGCCGGCCAAGGTGCAGTCGGCATTGCTCGAAGCCATGGCCGAGCGCCAGGTCAGCGTGGGCCGCAGCACGTACGACCTGTCGCCGCTGTTTCTGGTAATGGCCACGCAAAACCCCATCGAGCAGGAAGGCACCTACCCGCTGCCCGAAGCCCAGCTCGACCGTTTCCTGATGCACGTCAAGATCGGCTTCCCGGACGCTGCCGTCGAACGGCGCATCCTGCAACAAGCCCGCGGCGAAGCCCTCAACGGTGAAACCAAGCCCGAGCGACGTGTCAGCCAGCAGGCGATCTTCGCGGCGCGCAAGGAAATCCTCGGCCTGTACATGGCCGACGCGGTGGAGGAATACCTGGTGCAGCTGGTCATGGCCACCCGCACCCCGGCCAAGTTCGACGCGGAGATGGCCGAGTGGATCGCCTACGGCGCCAGCCCGCGTGGCTCCATCGCTCTGGACCGCTGCGCGCGTGCCCACGCCTGGCTGGCCGGGCGCGACTTTGTGAGCCCGGAAGACATCCAGGCGGTGCTGTTCGACGTGTTGCGCCATCGCATCATCCTTTCGTTCGAAGCGGAAGCGGCCGGCATCGACCAGGACCGTGTGGTGCAACGCATCCTCGACGTCGTTGCCGTCGCTTGAACCCCATGAATGCAAGCGATGGCATCCGCGTCACACTCAGCGAATTGATTGAGATGCGCCACCGCGTGCGCGAAGTGCAGCTGTTTTCCACACCGAGCCAGCGCAGCCCGCTGATCGGCCTGCACCACTCCAAACTACGTGGGCGTGGCGTCGACTTCGACCAGGTGCGCGTGTACCAGGCCGGCGACGACGTGCGCACCATCGACTGGCGCGTCACGGCGCGCACCCAGGAGCCGCACACCAAACTGTTCCACGAAGAGCGTGAACGCCCGATTTTCATCATGGTTGAGCAAAGTTGTCGGCTGTTTTTCGGCTCTGGCCAGATGTTCAAGTCAGTGCTCGCCGCGCAAGCCGCCAGCCTGATTGGCTGGGCAGCACTGGGACATAACGACCGCGTCGGCGGGCTGGTGTTTGGCGACAACGAACACTACGAAATCAAACCCCGGCGCAGCAAACAAAGCCTGCTGCAACTGCTCAACCGCCTGGTGCGCGTCAACCAGAGCCTGAACACCGAGAGCCGCCCCGAAGCCGACGCGTTGGGCATGGCGCTGCGCCGTGGCCGCGAAGTGCTGCGCCCAGGCAGCCTGGTGATTGTGATCTGCGACGAGCGCGCGCTGACCGAAGGCGCAGAGCAACAACTCAGCCTGCTGTCTCGGCACTGCGACCTGCTGCTGTTGCCGATTTCAGACCCGCTGGACCACGCCCTGCCCGCCGCCGGGCTCTTACGTTTTGCCGAGCGAGGCGCACAACTGGAACTCGACACGCTGAACTTCGATTTGCGCCAGGCCTACAAAGCCCAGGCCGAAGCCCGCATCGCGCGTTGGGAGTTGCTGGCGCAAAAGCTGCGAATCCTGCTGATGCCATTGAGCACACAAAGCGAAATGGTCGAGCAACTGCGCGAATACCTCAACCCGCAACGCCCGGTTAAAAAGCAATGAGCAGCCTCGACCAACTGCAACCCTTGATCGCCCCGCCGGCGATCGGTTTCTGGCCGCCTGCGCCGGGGTGGTGGCTGTTGCTGCTGGTGATTCCGCTGCTCGGCTGGGGGCTGTGGTCGCTGCGCCGTTTGCTGCCCAAGCGCCGCCCGGTGGCCCGCGCCGAACAACCGCTGGACCCACTGCGCATCGCCGCCCTCGCCGAGCTGGCGTTGATGCCCAAACCCTACGACGGCGCGCCCGCCGGTGCCTGGCTGCAGCAACTCAACGGCCTGCTCAAGCGCCTGTGCCGCAACGATTATCCCTACAGCCAGAGCCACACCCTCAATGGCCGCAAATGGCTGGCGTTCCTCGACAACCGCTGCCCGGCTGCCGGCCTCACGCGCTGGATGGTGCTGGTGGAAGGCGCTTACAAACCCGAATGCAAACTCGACGACAAGGCCATCGCCGGCCTGACCCAAGCCGTCGACACCTGGATTCGCAAACATGTTTGAGTTCGCCTGGCCGTGGATCTTCGCCCTGTTGCCATTGCCCTGGTTGATGCGACTGGTCTTGCCGGTGGCCGACAGCGGTGAGCCGGCGTTAAAGGTCAGCTACCTCGCCGACCTCGAAGGCCTGGCCCGCCGTCGCGCACGCGTCAACCTGCCCGGCTGGCGCCAACAGGCGCCCTTTGTGGTGATGTGGTTGCTGCTGTTGACCGCCGCCGCGCGCCCGGAATGGCTCGGCGAGCCGCTGCCGATTGCCGCCAGCGGCCGCGACCTGCTGGTGGCGGTGGACGTGTCCGGCTCGATGGACTTCCCCGACATGCACTGGCAGGACGAGGACGTCAGCCGCTTGAGCCTGGTGCAACACTTGCTCGGCGACTTCCTTGAAAGCCGTGAAGGCGACCGCGTCGGCCTGATACTGTTTGGCAGCCAGGCCTACCTGCAAGCGCCGCTGACCTTTGACCGGCGTACCGTGCGCGCCTGGCTCGACGAAGCGCGCATCGGCATCGCCGGCAAGAACACCGCCATCGGCGACGCGATCGGTCTGGCCCTGAAACGCCTGCGCCAGCGCCCGGCGCAAAGCCGCGTGCTGATTCTGGTCACCGACGGCGCCAATAACGCCGGGCAGATCGACCCGCTGACCGCCGCGCGCCTGGCCGCTGAAGAAGGCGTGAAGATTTACCCGATCGGCATCGGCGCCGATCCGGCGCAAACCGGTTCCCTGGGCATTCTGGGCGTCAACCCGAGCCTGGACCTCGACGAACCCGCGTTGAAGGCCATCGCCGACGCCACCGGTGGCCGCTACTTCCGCGCCCGCGACGGCGACGAGTTGCTCAAGATCAAGCAAACCCTCGACCAGCTTGAGCCCGTTGCCCAGCAACCGACCCAGGCACGTCCGGCCCTGGCGCTGTACAGCGCGCCGTTGGCCCTTGCGCTGGTTCTGAGCCTGTTGCTGGTGATCCAGGAACGCTGGCCCAACAACGCGCTGCAACGCGCCTGGCATAAACTCTCGACCAAGGGCAATTTCCTGCAACAGCACCCTGAATGGCGCCAGCGCCTCAAACGCCTGCGATTGCGGAGGCGTCGATGATCGACCTCTGGCCGCACTGGTTCCGCCCTTGGTGCGTAGTGCTGGTGCCGTTGCTCGGCTGGCTGCTGTGGCAGCTGTGGCATCGGCAAAAGCGCGCCGGGCGCTGGCAGATCATCTTGCCGCCGGCGTTTCATGCGGTGCTGCTCAGTGGCGGCAATGGCCGCGAGAGCAAATCGCCGTGGGTGGTGCTGGGCATCGCCTGGCTGTTGGCCGTGTTGGCGTTGCTCGGCCCCAGCTGGCAACGGGTTGAACAGTCCAGCCAGAAACCCGCCGACCCGCTGGTGGTGCTGCTGGAATTGACCCCGGAAATGCTCGCCACCGACAGCCCGCCCAATCGCCTCGAACAAGCTCGGCGCAAGCTGTATGACTTGCTGCAGGCGCGCGCCGATGCACCGACTGCCATCGTCGTGTATGCCGGCAGCGCCCACACGCTGGTGCCGCTGTCGGATGACTTGGCCACCAGCCGCAACCTGCTCGAAGCCCTGCGCCCCTCGATCATGCCCGAGCCCGGCCATCGCGCCGACCTCGCCGTGGAGAAGGCCCTGGGCTTGCTCAAGCAAGGCGGTCTGGGCCAAGGGCGCCTGTTGTTGGTGGGCTCATCGCTGTCCAAGCAGGAGCGCCAAGGCATTCGGCTGCAGCTGCAAGGGGCCCAGGCGCCCAGCTTGTCGATCCTCGGCATCGGCAGCCGTGAAGGCACGCCGGTGACCCAGGAAAGCGGCGAGTTCCTCAAGGACGACCAGGGCGCGATTCTGGTGCCGCGCCTCGACAGCCCGACCCTCAAGGCGTTTGCCAGCGAAATGGGCGGCCGCTACCGCGCCGCGCGCCTGGACGACAAGGACCTGCGCCAACTCAACCTGCTCGATGGCCCGCAGAACCTGCGCAACGACGGCCAACTGCTGCACCTCGATGCCTGGGCCGACCAGGGTTATTGGCTGCTGCTGCCACTGTTGCTGCTCGCGGCCTGCGCCGGGCGCCGCGGCTGGCTGTTCTGCCTGCCGTTGCTGTTAATGGGCGCGCCGCAGCCCAGCTATGCCTTCGATTTCCAGGACCTGTGGCTGCGTCCCGACCAACAGGGCCAGTACCTGCTGAAGAAAAAACGCCCGGCCGAAGCCGCCGAACACTTCGAAAACCCGCAATGGCAGGGCGTTGCCTTGTACGAGGCGGGTAATTACGCCGAGGCGATCAAGCGTTTTGCACTGAGCAATGACGCCTATTCCCACTACAACCGCGGCAATGCCCTGGCCAAGTCCGGCGAACTGGAAGCCGCGATTGATGCCTACGAACAGGCGCTGGAAGCCCAACCTGACCTGCAACCGGCGTTGAAAAACAAAGCGCTGGTCGAAACCCTGATTCAGGAAAAGGCCCAGCCCGAGCCCGCCAAGCCGGCAAAAAAGGAAGATGACGAAACCACCCAACCCGGCCAAACTGCGCAACCGGGCACCAGCGGGCAAAGTGCCACGGGTGGCGAACAATCGCCCCAAGGCCAGGGCGAGGCCGGCACCGGCGATACCCAGACCGGCGGCACGCCCAAAGCTGGCGGCAACGACGTACCGGGCAGCGAACTGGGTGATGAACACACCACCACCCCGCCGCTGCGCCCCGCCGATGCCAACATCGACGGCGAACATCGCCAGGCCCTGGAGCAATGGCTGCGGGAGATCCCGGACAACCCCGGCGAACTGCTGCGGCGCAAATTCTGGTACGAACAGCAACAACATCAGGACAAGACTCGATGAGCCGCCGCACCACCCTTCTGCTCCTGCTCGCGTTAACGGCAGGCCACGCCCAGGCGGCAAACCTGGTCGCCAGCGTCGACCGCAGCCGCCTCAATTCCGGGGAAACGGTGGAGCTGACGGTCGAGTCCAGCGACGTTACCCAATTCGGCAAGCCGGACCTGGCGCCGCTGGATGCGCAGTTTGAAGTCAGCGGCACCCGCCAGATCAACCAACTGACCACCCTGGGCGGCGACAATCACGCCACCACGCGCTGGATCATCACCCTGCTGCCCAAGGAAAACGGCACCGTGGTGATTCCGCCGCTGCAAGTGGGCGAACTCAAGACCCAGCCGATCAGCCTGCAGGTGGTCGAAACCGCGAGCCAGAACACCAGCGCCGAACTGGCCCCGGTGTTCATCGAGGCCAACCTCGACCAGAGCAGCGTGTACGTCCAGGCCCAGGCGCTGCTGACCGTGCGCGTGTATCACTCAGTGTCGCTGTACGACGACAGCAGCCTCACGCCGTTGCAGATTCCCGATGCGCGCATCGAGCAATTGGGCGAGTCGCGCACCTATGAAAAAGTCATCAACAGCATTCGCCATGGCGTGATCGAAACCCGCTATGCGATCTACCCGCAACACAGCGGCGCCTTGGTGATTCCAGGGCAGACCTTCAGCGCCACGTTGGTGGAATCGCGCCCGCCGCAGGAAAACACGCTGCAGGGCACCAAGCCGGGCAAGCTGATTCACGTCAGCTCAGCCGAAATTGCGCTGACGGTCAAACCCAAGCCGGCGCTGTACCCGGCCGACGCGCCGTGGATACCGGCCCGCAGCCTCAGCCTGACGCAAGCCTGGAACCCAGAGCCTGAGCACGTGCAAGTCGGTGACTCGCTGACCCGCAGCCTCACGGTCAAGGCCGAAGGGTTGTCCAGCGCGCAACTGCCGGCCCTGCCCAGCACCGACATCAATGGCCTGCGCCGCTACCCCGACCAGCCGGTACTGGGCAATCAGAACAACGACCACGGCCTGACCGGCAGCCGCGAAGACCGCGAAGCCCTGGTGCCGACCCGCGCCGGCGCCATCGAACTGCCTGCCGTCGAGGTGGTGTGGTGGAACACCCACGAAGACCACCTCGAACGCACCAGCCTGCCTGCCCGCACGCTGCAGGTGGCGACCAACCCGAGCCTGGTGGTCGACACGCCCGCCACGCCGACCGTGATCACCGCACCAGACGATGACCGCCTGTGGCTGTGGCAGCTCAGCACGTTGATCTTTGCCTGCACCACGCTGCTGGGCTTCGGCCTGTGGTGGCGTGCGCGTCGGCAACCGGCTGTGCAACGGGCCGCTCAAACGGGCCCGAGCCCGCGCTCACTGCTCGACGACCTCAAGCGCGCCACTCAGGCCAACGACCCACAGGCCACGCGTCAGGCGCTGGATGCCTGGGCGCGGCAACAGCCGGAGACCTTGGCCGACATGGCGGCGCGGTTTGTGCCGTTGTCCGATGCGCTGGACGGGTTGAATGGTGCGCTCTACAGCGAAAGTGGTCATTTCTGGTTGGGTGAAGACCTTTGGCGTGCGGTCAAGGCCATCCCGGTCGCCGAGCGAGAGCAAGACCCGGCGACGGATACCACCAGCTTGCCGCCGTTGTATCCCAAATAGGCCCTGGGTGTGCGGTGTATTTACCCATGCTGTTTGGGCGGTGGTTGGCGCGGGGTCGCTGGGTGTATATCCGTTATTTGGGTGATGGCGGGTATGGGTTCCGCTCTTACAGCGGGTCACTTTTGAAAAGAGCCCAAAAGTAACCAAAAGGCTCTTGCCCCACCACTCGGCACCTCGCCTAGGCTCGGTGTGCCCTCACGCAGACTTGAATCCGTGGGCCGCCGCGACGGGCCATCCATGGCCCAACGCGGCTAACCCGGCGTCCTGCCGGGTTACCCACGGATTCAAGCCTGCGTGAGGCCAGCGTGGTTTAACGGGGCGCCTAAGATCAACGTCAAAAGCAGATCAAGATCAAAAGCAAAAGCACGGCGGCCTAGTAGCCGACCTGAGTGGTTAGATCAAAAGCAAAGCGAGGCGGCCTAACAGCCGACCTGATTCTGGATGCTGAACTCAATTCAATGTGGGAGCTGGCTTGCCTGCGATGGCATCAACTGGTTATGCCTGATACACCGAGTTGTCTGCATCGCAGGCAAGCCAGCTCCCACAGAAAAGCAAACCAGTGCGGTGCTGGCGGGCTGCACTCGGTGAAATTGTGGGAGCGGGCTTGCTCGCGAAGGCGGTGGATCAGTCAACTAATGTGTAGCTGACCCACCGCATTCGCGGGCAAGCCCGCTCCCACATTTGGAGCTCAGTGCATCAGATAGAGATGTGTTGTTCTGCTTTTGCTTCTACCACTCAGGTCGGCTACTAGGCCGCCGTGCTCTGCTTTTGATCTTGATCTGACAGGCCCCGTCAACCACGCTGGCCGAACGCAGGCTTGAATCCGTGGGTAACCCGGCAGGACGCCGGGTTAGCCGTGTTGGGCCATGGATGGCCCATCGCGGCGGCCCACGGATTCAAGCCGGAGTGAGGGCATGCCGAGCCTAAGCGAGGCACCGAGTGGTGGGGCACAGACCTTTTGGTTACTTTTGGGGCGTTTGCCAAAAGTGACCCGCTGTAAGAGCGGAACCCTAAGTGGCCGTGACCGCAGCAACGGATATGTACTCCCCCACCCCCGCCCCCACGGTAGATCAGTGCCGCCTGATCGAAACGCATTGTTAAAGGCCAGCAATCCACATCCCTTTAATTTGCGGGAAGTTTCCTAGACAATCCTTCGGCCTTGCGCCTGCCCACCTCACTGGCTAGCCTTCGCTCCGTCGCTGCATATCAGCGATCAGGGGTGAGATCCTGTGTAGGCGCCAAGTGTCACAACCGCGAGCGATATGCTCTATGGCGGCTGTGTGCGGGCAGACTTCGGTCTGGCCGGGTGCTCCTACCGGTTATCTCACCCCGCACATAGCTGCCACCTTTTGTCGAGTGAGATCTGCAAAAGAATGGCTCCCAACCTTCTAGGAGTTTCATTCATGAACAAAATCGTCCCCGACCCACCCCGCGAAATTTTTGAGCGTGCCCTGCGCCATTACTTGCAACCCGATTCACTGCCGTCCTTCGTCGCCCATCACGACCTCAGCTTCGAAGACGCCCTGGCCCAAATCTGCGACCTGCTGCGCTGCGCCGCCGCCACCGCGGCCGGCACCACGCAAACGCTGCTCGGTGATGAACGCGACATGGCGAGCGCCACCGAACACCTGATCAACAACGCCAAAACCTTGGCCGACCGCGCGCTGAACTGCCTGCACGCCGCATAACCCCTGTGGGCGCTGGCGTGCCTGCGATACAGGCACCTCGGTCTTTCAGTCAAACCGAGGCGATACCATCGCAGGCAAGCCAGCTCCCACAGTTGATCTGGGCCAGCCGCGGGCACCGAACCTGCTTTTACAGGTAAACTCCCCTCCTTTTCATCTTCTCCCCGGAGTTCGCCTTGCGTCTGTTCCACACCTCCGACTGGCACCTCGGCCAAAACCTGCATGGCCAGGAACGCGACTTCGAACACGCCTGTTTCCTCGAGTGGCTGCTGGGCCAATTAAAAGCCGAGCAGCCCGATGTGCTGCTAATCGCCGGCGATATCTTCGACACGGTCAACCCGCCGCTCAAGGCCCAGGAGCGGCTGTACGACTTCATCATCAGCGCCCACGAACACAACCCGAAACTCACGATTGTGATGATCGCCGGCAACCACGACTCCGGCTCGCGCATCGAATTGCCCGCGCCGTTGATGCGCCGCCTGCGCACGCATGCCTTGGGCCGCGTGCTGTGGCTGGATGACGGCCAACTGGATGCCGAGCGCCTGCTGATCCCGCTGCCTGACGCCAAAGGCAAGATCGCCGCCTGGTGCCTGGCGCTGCCGTTTTTGCGCCCGGCGGAAGTCACCGGCGCGCACTTGGGCGACGACTACCTGCGCGGCATCGGCCAGGTGCATGAATGGCTGATTGCCGCCGCCAATGCCAAACGCAAAAAAGGCCAGGCGCTGATTGCCATCAGCCATGCGCATATGGCCGGTGGTTCGGTGTCGGAAGACTCCGAGCGCAGCCTGATCATCGGCAATGCCGAGGCGCTGCCCGCCAGCCTGTTCGATGCCAGCGTGAGCTATGTGGCCCTGGGCCATTTGCACAAGCCGCAAAAGGTGAACGGTGAAGAACGCATTCGCTACAGCGGCTCGCCGATTCCCCTGTCGTTTTCCGAAATCGGCTACAAGCATCAGATTCTCGACGTGGTCTTCCAGGGCCAACGCCTGGTCAGCGTCGAGCCGCGTCTGATTCCACGTTCGGTCAACCTGCAACGCCTGGACGCTGCGCCGCTGGCGCAGATCCTCAAGCAACTGGCGGATCTGCCCGACATCGACCTACTCGCCGAGACCCAACGCCACCCGTGGCTGGAAGTGCGGGTGCGCCTGGACGAGCCGCAACCGGACCTGCGCCAGCAAATCGAAACCGCCCTGCAAGGCAAGGCCGTGCGCCTGGTGCGCATCGCCGCCGAATATGCCGGCAAGCGCGGCAGCGACGC
This sequence comes from Pseudomonas sp. HT11, assembly GCF_044875395.1. Lineage (NCBI taxonomy): Bacteria > Pseudomonadati > Pseudomonadota > Gammaproteobacteria > Pseudomonadales > Pseudomonadaceae > Pseudomonas > Pseudomonas sp. HT11. Next base: position 3,479,796 of record NZ_CP173217.1, read on the forward strand.
CACCGACGACGAGCGCCTGGTCGAACTCGACCAGCTCACGCCCCAGGAGCTGTTCAGCCGCGCCTGGCAGGACAACTACGGCAGTGAAGTGGATGAACAGACCTTGAAGGATTTCGCCGTGCTGCTCCAGGAAGTGCAACAGGCGGGTGAACAGCCATGAAGATTCTTGCCATCCGCCTGAAAAACCTTGCCTCACTGGCCGGCCCGTTTGAAATCGACTTTACCGCCGAGCCTCTGGCCAGCGCCGGGTTGTTTGCCATCACCGGGCCGACCGGCGCGGGCAAAAGTACCTTGCTCGATGCCTTGTGCCTGGCGCTGTTTGGCGCGGTGCCACGCCTGGGCGATACCGGCCAGGCCAAGATGCCGGATGCCGACAGCGACATTTCCATCGGCGACCCACGCACCCTGCTGCGCCGCGGCACCGGCGGCGGTTATGCCGAGGTGGACTTTGTCGGCGTCAGCGGCCGTCGCTACCGTGCACGCTGGGAAGCCAACCGCGCCCGCGACAAGGCCAGCGGCAAGTTGCAGAACAGCCGGCAAAGCCTGATCGACCTGGACAGCGACCAACTGCTGGCCAGCCAGAAGACCGAGTACAAGACCCAGCTGGAACTGGCCCTGGGCCTGAATTTCGAGCAGTTCACCCGCGCGGTGCTGCTGGCGCAAAGTGAATTCAGCGCGTTCCTCAAGGCCAACGACAATGAGCGCAGCGAACTGCTGGAAAAGCTCACCGACACCGCGCTCTACACCCAGCTTGGCCGCCGCGCCTTCGACAAGGCCAAGGACGCCAAGGACGCGCACAAACAACTGCAAGACCAGGCCACCGGCGTGGTGCCATTGGCCGCCGAGGCCCGTGCCGAACTGGATCAACAGCTCGCCACGGCGCAGCAGCAGCTCAAGACCCAGCAGGCCCAGCTCAAGCAGTTGGAGTTGCAGCACACCTGGCTCAAGGAGTTGCGCGAATGGCAGGAGCGCCAACAAAGCGCGACTGAGCAACTGCAACGCGCGCAGGCCGATTGGGAGGGCCAAGGCCAGCAACGCCAGGACCTGAGCCGCCTGGAGCACTTGGCGCCACAACGCCATCAGTTTGCTCGACAGGCTGAACTCGGCACGTTGTTGACGCCGCTCGCCGCGCAGATTCAGCAACACAGCGAGCAGCAAACCGCGTTGCACACGCGTCAGGAGCAGGCGCAAGCCCAGCAAGCGGCGGCCCAGGCAGCACTGGCTGAGGCGCTGAAGCACCAGGCCGACGCCGTGCCCTTGTTACGCCAAGCCTTTGAAGCACAAAGCACCCTCGCCCACCTGACCAAGGACCTGGCCAAACGCACCGAGGACCAACAGCAACACGAAGTCGCCTGCACCCAAGGCCAGACCTTGTTGAAGGGCTTGCAGGACAAACACACCCACGTTGCCGAACGCCTGCAACGCCTGGCTGCCGAGCTGGAGCGCAGCGCCGCCCTGGCGCCGCTGAGCGATGCCTGGAGCGCTTACCGCGACCGTCTGCAGCAGTTGATGCTGATCGGCAATCGCTTGAACAAAGGCCAGAGCGAACTGCCGCAGCTGGAACAACGCGCCACCACCGCCGCCGAGAAATTCGCTCAGCAACGTGACGCGTTGGACCTGTTGTATCAGGAAGCCGGCGCCGAGCCACACGCGGTCGCCGAGCAGATCCAACTACTGGCGAGCCTCTTGCAGGACAACCGCAAGCAGCAACGCGCTTTTGAAGACCTGACGCGCCGGTGGGACAACCAGCAGCAGCTGGATCAACAGGCCGCCAGCCTGACGCAGAAACTTGCGGACGCGCAGCAACAGCGCGAACAACTGAACCAGACCGGTCTGCAAACCAAGGCCGAGCTGGCCGTCGCCGAGCAAACCTTGACGGTGACCAAGCAACTGCTCGAACGCCAACGCCTGGCCCGCAGCGCCAGCGTCGAGGAATTGCGCGAGCAGTTGCAGGACGACCAGCCCTGCCCGGTGTGCGGCAGCCATGAGCATCCCTATCACCAGCCTGAAGCCTTGCTGCAAAGCCTCGGCCGCCATGATGAGAACGAAGAAGCCACGGCGCAGAAAGCCGTCGACGTGCTCAAGGAAAAACTCACCGAGCTGCGCGGCGAAGTGGGTGGTTTGATCGCGCAACAAAAGGAGTTCCTGCAACAGCAGGAGCAACTGGCGACGCAGCAACACGCGCTCAAACCCAGCCTGGATGCACACCCGCTGTCGGCCTCGCTGTTCAACCAGGACGCCGCCAAGCGCAGCACCTGGCTGGCCCAGCAACTGGCGCAGCTGACGCAAAGCATCACCCAGGACGAACAACGCCAGGGCGCCCTGCTCAACCTGCAACAAAATGCCGGGCGTTTGCAGCAGCAGTTGCAAGCCGCTCAGGATGCGAGCCAGCAAGCCCGGCAGTTGCTGGTGGACCAGCAACGCGAGCTGTCCAACGACCGCGAACGTCTCGACGAAGAGCTGCATGCCTTCGCCAGCCTGCTGCCCGCCGAAACCCTCGAAGGCTTGCGCCGCGAACCGGCCGCGACCTTTATGCAGCTCGACCAGCAGGTCAGCCAGCGTCTGGAGCAGCTGGGCCATCAGCGCGATGAACTGGCCGAGCAGCAGGAACGTCAACAGGCCATCGAGAAAGAACAGACCCATCAGCAGCATCGCCAGCAGCAACTGGACGTCTTGCATCAGCACGTCACCGAGTTGTCCGCGCAGCGACAGGCCGCGCAGGAGCAACTCACGGCGCTGCTGGGCGATCACGCCAGCGCTGAACAGTGGCAGCAGCAACTGGATCAGGCGGTGGCGCAGGCACGTCAGCGCGAAACCGACGCCAATCAACAGCTGCAAGACCTGCGTAATGCGCTTATTCAACTGGCTGCCGACCTCAAGGCGCAGCAGGAACGCCAACAGGCGCTGACTGCTGAGCAGCACAGCCTCGACGAACGCCTGGGCGAATGGCGGGCGCTGCACCCCGAGTTGGATGACGCCGGGCTCGCGCGCTTGCTGGCCTTTGATGACAGCCAGATCAGCGCGCTGCGCCAGCAGGTGCAACACAGCGAAAAAGCCGTCGAACAAGCCAAGGTGCTGCTGCACGAACGCGAGCAACGCCTCGCCGAGCATCAGGCCTTGCACAACGGCAACCTGGACGCCGAGCAACTCGATAGCAGCCTGGCCACGCTCAACCAGCAATTGGCCGAGGGCGAAAAACACTGCGCCGAGTTGCGCGCGCGCCAGGCCGAAGACCAGCGCCGCCAGGACGCCAACCACGCGCTGGCCGAACAGATCACCCAGGCTTATGAAGAATGGCAACGCTGGGCGCGCCTGAATGCACTGATCGGTTCGGCCACCGGCGACACGTTCCGCAAGATCGCCCAGGCCTACAACCTGGACTTGCTCGTGCACCACGCCAACGTGCAACTGCGCCAGCTGGTGCGCCGCTATCGCCTCAAACGCGGCGGCAGCATGCTCGGGCTGTTGGTGATGGACACGGAAATGGGCGATGAACTGCGCTCGGTGCACTCGTTGTCCGGGGGCGAAACCTTCCTGGTGTCGCTGGCGCTGGCGTTGGGCCTGGCGTCGATGGCGTCCAGCACGTTGAAGATCGAGTCGCTGTTTATCGACGAAGGTTTTGGCAGCCTTGATCCGGAGTCGCTGCAATTGGCGATGGACGCCCTGGACGGTCTGCAGGCCCAGGGCCGCAAGGTGGCGGTGATTTCCCACGTACAGGAAATGCACGAGCGCATCCCGGTGCAGATCCAGGTCAAGCGTCAGGGCAATGGCTTGAGCACGCTGGAGGTCAAGTGAGCGAGGCGCTGCTGTATTCGTTCCGGCGCTGCCCGTATGCGATGCGCGCGCGCATGGCGTTGCGCTACGCGGGCGTGCCCGTGCAGATCGTCGAGGTGAGCCTGAAAGCCAAGCCGGCCGACATGCTCGCGCTGTCGCCCAAGGGCACGGTGCCGGTATTGAGCGTGGGCGGTCGGGTGATTGAGGAAAGCCTGGAGATCATGCATTGGGCCCTGGCGCAGCACGACCCTGATGACTGGTTGCTCAAGGGCGACCCGCGGGTACTGGACCTGATCGCCGAGAACGACCAGGCTTTCAAACATCACTTGAATCGATACAAGTACGCCGAGCGCTATCCGGAGCAGCCGATGGAACATTATCGGGCCGAGGGTGAGGTGTTTTTGCACAAGCTGGAAGGTTTGCTGGCGGGGAATGAATACTTGTTGGCCGACCATTTGAGCCTGGCCGATGTGGCACTGGCGCCGTTTGTGCGTCAGTTCGCGCATGTGGATCGCGAGTGGTTTGCCGGCACGGAGTATCACCGGTTGCAGGCCTGGCTACAGCGTTTTCTGGAATCACCGCTGTTTGCAGCGGTAATGGCAAAACCCTGAACCCAACACAATCACCTGTGGGCGCTGGCTTGCCTGCGATACCGACAACTCGGTGCAACTGACACACCGAGTTGCTTTCATCGCAGGCAAGCCAGCGCCCACAGGTGACCGTCGCTCAGCTCACGCTCAGTGCTGGGTCTTGTGATCCAGTGCGGCGTAGAAGTTGGCGCTTTGCTGCAGGTATTTCTGGGTGTAGGCGCTGGTGCTGGATTTTTTGCCGGAAACTTCCACGCTGGCGGCGGCAGGCAATGCCACGGTGGCGGAAACAGCGGAAGCGGCGATGATGGAGAAGAGGTTCAAGTTCATGTCGGTGACCCTTGTGTTCGTTGGTTTAGGTGGCCGGTAGAGGCCTTGGAACCCAACTTACGCCCGCGGGCTGAACCTTGGTAATGTTTTGAAACAGTAGCCGCTATTAATAGAATTAATACACCGAGTCAGGCCCCGCATGGCGGGGCCTGTGGCTTATTGACGCACCAGGAACTTCAGGTCACTGGGGGCATCGATCGGCAATTTCTGCACGGTTTTACCCAGCAGGCCGGTCTTGGGGTCGCGTTCGACGACCACGATTTCGTTGCTTTTCTGGTTGGCGATCAGCAAAAACTTGCCGCTCGGGTCCAGGCTGAACTCGCGCGGGTGGTCGCCTTCCACGGAGCGGCGCTGCAGTTCCTTGAGGTGCGCGGTGGCCGGGTCGATGCTGAACACCAGCATCTGGTTGGCGGTGCCGCGGTTGCTCACGTACAGGAATTTGCCGTCGCTGGAGGCGTGCAGCGCCGCGCCGGCCTTGTCGGCCACCGGCTGCCCGCCAGCAAAGTCCACCAGTTGGGTCTGACTGAGCTTGCCGTCGTTGTAATCGAACACGGCAACCTGGGCGCTCATCTCGGTGGTCAGCCAGGCATGCTTGCCATCCGCGCTGAACAGCAAGTGACGCGGGCCGCTGCCCGGTGGCATTGGCACGGCGGCAGGGTTGGCCGGGGTCAGCGGCAGTTCAGGGTTGGCCTTGGGGTCGTAGTGGTAGGCAAACACTTTGTCGGCCCCCAGGTCCTGAACGAACACGTATTTGCCGTCCGGCGATGACACCACCGAATGCACATGGTTGGAGGCCTGGCGCTCCGGGTTTACCCGGCTGGACGGATGCCCGCTCAGTTGCACCGGCGCCGACAGCTTGCCAGCGGCGTCAACCGGCAGCACTGCGAGGCTGCCACCCGGATCTTCGAGTACCGAATAGTTGGCAACGAACAGGTAACGTCCATCAGCGGCGAGGCTGGAATGGGTGGGTTCATTGCCCAGGCTCTGCACCTGGTTGATCAGGGTCAACTGATGGTTCTGCGGGTCAATGCTGTAGCTGCTGACGCGGCCGACCGGGTCTTTCTGGCCCGGGCCGTTCTCGTTGACCACGAACAAATGCTTCTGGTCTTTGGAGATCGTCAGCCACGACGGGTTGGCTGCCTTCGCGGCCAGTACCGGCTTGCCGCTGAATTGGCCGGTACGGCTGTCAAACTGCAGGCGGTAGATACCCTCGCTGGTACCGGCGGTGTAGCTGCCCACCAGCAGTTCATAGGTGTCTGCCGGTGCGGCTTGCACCGACATGGCACCGACACTGCCCGCCATCAGCAGGGGCCAGAATTTACGCATCATCATCCGCTTCATCCTCGTCGTTATTGTTGCCGGTGAAAGCGCTCATGCAAATCAGGCGGTGCTCGCCCGAATCACCGGTAAGGGTCCAGCTTTGCAAGGTGTCATCGAAGGTGGCGGCCTGCACCTGCTCCAGGCTGAAACGCCAGCGTTTTTCAGCACGGCCGTCCATGGCGGTGATCAGCAAGGCCTGTTCATCAAAGGTGAAATCAAAGGCATGCAGCCCATCGATTTCAAGCATGTCGGAAGTCTTCAGGACGGCAGGCAGATTATCGGTCATCACAGTCTTTCATCAGGTTCAAAGCGCTAATGATAGGCCAGTTTGCTGCCCGCACCTAAAGCCATAACGGGCTACCGCCTCCGGGCGACGCAGCGCATTACTTTGCAAGGGTGCGTTTTGATCCCCTGTAAAGGAATACCCATGACAGACCCGAACACCGTCCCTGCTGCACACCCGGCCCGACAAGCGGTTGAAGCCCGGTTTCTCACTCGCCCGACACTGCGCTCCGTCACCGCGCAGTTGCTGGCCGACCACTTGAAAGAAAAATACCCGCCGCTGAGCTATCCGCTTGCGGACCTGCGCCTGGCCATACCCCGTGACGGCGGCGGACGCAGCCTGTTCCCGCTGCTGGAGGTGGCGCTCAGTCACCTGGCCGATGGCAGCTTTCCCGATGTGTCCATGCGCTACGGCCTGGACTGTTACCTGGGCGACGCCACGGGTACCCGGCTGACCTTTGAGGCCAATGGCCGGCACGACTACGACCTGGCAGTGATCGAAGCCGTTATCAGAGAATTGCCGCTGATTCTGAGCATCGCCTTTCAAGACGCCCTGGCTGCCTACTGGAGCCAGGACACGGATGCCGGCGGCAGCCGCTGGCAGTGGCTGGCCCACGTGCTGCAAGGCGCGCTGCTCGACTCGGCCATTCGCCAACCGGGGAACCTGGCACGACAGCTCGATACGCTTGTCACACTGGCCCGTTACCCCGACCGAAGTACGCGCGCCCAGCGCCCTTGGCCGCAGAAGGCCGTGCGTGCCTATACCCTGGAAACCGTTCTGGAGCAGGCAGGCAGCCGACTCACCCTGCAAGCCAGCGATGTGCTGGTGGTCGCCCCTGCGCAGGTGTTGCTGTGCCGCGTATCGGGGCAGATCGAGGCGTACGCCGACCTCGATGCCTTCGGCCAGGCCTGGGGAATGCACCTGCAGCAGCGTTTTCGTGCGCAGCGGATGACCTGGAAGCAGTACGAGCCCGACGGCAATATTTTCGAGGTACAAGCCGCGCTCATACTCGAGGGGCAGTTGGACACTCTCGCGGCCATTGAGCTCCCGGCCGGGTCCAGCGTGCAGGCCCTGGAGCTGCGGTTTGCTGGCGCTACAAACCCGGCGCAGGTCTTCAGCCACTCGACTACCACACCGCTGGCAACCCTGAATTCGATCCGCGCAGCCCTGCCCGCCTGGCTGCAGCACGCCGGCGCGGCCGAGCGCCTTGCTTACCGTGAGTGCCTGCTTGAACAGGCCGGTATTCGCCGCTTGACCCTTGGCGATTCAGATTTCGACAGCCTGGAAACCCTGCGCAGCTATGCAACCGAACATTTGAATCAGCAACTGTGCCTGGATCGCAGCGTCGCCATGGGTGGCCGACGCGCCTGCGACGATGCCGCTCGGTCGAGCGGGTACCACGCCGACGATTTGCAACTAACCTTTCACGTGGCGGTGGGCACTCTGGCCGGCGGTTATGTCGAACCGGTGACCCTGAGCCTGGTCGATCTGGCCCTGAAAAACCTCTCGGGCGCGCCCAAAGGCCGCATGACACTCAGCCACCGCACCGGCCGGGTAATCGAACCCTGGCTGACAGCCGACGGCCTTCGCCAACTGGTCCAGCGTGTCGACATCGGCAACAATTACCCTCATTACCTGCGCCAGGCGCTGCTCAGCGATACCGAGGCCGCACAAAAACGCACACGACTGTTCGAACAGCAACGGCCGGTGCAGCTGAAAACCCAAGCGCTGGAGCACAAGCTAAAAGGCGAAGCAGGCCTGACATCGCGCGGCGTTCAGTGGGTGGAGGCCGTGCTGAACCCAGCCCCCACGGGGCGCCAGGTTGGCGGTGAAAGCCTCGTCATGCGGGTGCTGGCCTTGGTGCGCAAGCCCGGCGCCACGGCGGACGTGGTGCAAAACATGTTCATCATCGAGCCCCTCGATACGCAACGAGGCCCGCACCTGCTGTATCGGCCGGCCTATCGCGACTCGCTGCTGGAGTTTGCCAGTCGCGACAGCCTGCTGGCCGCCCTCGTACGGCCCGGCGCGTTGCAGGACAGCGTCTTGACCTGGTTGCCGGACTCGGCCAGGGCCATCTACAGCAACGGTGGGTTTACCCAGCCCCACTACGTGCGGGTCGGCCTGGGCTCGGAATTCGACCCGCTGCCGCGCGTGCCTGAACCGGCGCAATTGGCCGCCGCGGGCGACCAGAGCAGCGACGAAATCCTCCAGGCCCTGAACAATGGCAGCCTCATGGAGTACCTGTTTGGCTGCGAAACTCAGCAACTGCTGGCGCAGGCTGAGCGCGAGTCCACGTCCAATAGCGAGAGCCGCTGGGCGTTGATCCTGGAAGGTATGCAGCTGGGCTTCAACACCCTGCTGATGGCCGTGCGCGGACCACTGGCGGCAATCGGCTGGCTGATGCAACTGGTGCAGGGCCTCACGCACGATGTGCCAGCGCTGGAAAGTGACGACCCTCAGACGCGGGCGCTGGCGTGGGTCGATCTGCTGCAAAACATCGCCCTGCTGCTGGTGCATCAGGGCTCGCTGACGGCGGCGCCGGTACACCCTGCACGTGAGGAAGCCTTGCCCACGCAGCCGGCGTTGCGGCGAGCAGTTTTCGGCCCGGCAAACAGCCCGCCGGCGATCATTGAACGTGGCACGGTCGGCCTGCCTTCCGAACCGCCCGGCGGTGGCCGCACGCTGCTGGATTTCGATCATTCGCTGGCCAGCGACGCTGCATCGGCAGCGCTGCTGGAAAAACTGCGGGCATTCAGCGTGCCCTGGCCGCAGCCCGCACCTGCACAGGTCCGCCTCGGGCGTCACCTGGGTTTGTACAACCTCAACGGGGTCTGGCATGCCTCGGTCGGTGGGTTGCTGTTCAGGGCCAGCATCGTTCCCGGTTTTGGCGACGTGTATATCGTGCACCCCGAAAAAATCGACCACCCCGGCATCAAGCTTTGCACCGATGGAAAAGGCCATTGGACACTGGACCGCGGCCTTAAGCTGGTGGGCGGTGGCCCCAAGCGGATGGCGGCCTTGCGCGAGGAAAACCAGCGTAGAAAAAACGAGCTGCTCGCACGCGCGCAGGCACTCGATACGCAAATAACCCCCTTGATGGCGCCCTTCCTGGCATCGATGGAGCGCATGTGGTCCGCCGCCACCGCCTTGAAAAACCAACGCAAAACCGTGCAATTGGTCTGGAATCTTCTGCAAAAAGCGCCGCCCGAGCGGCGGCCCGCCCTGTCGGCGCGGCACCAGCAGGAGACCCTGAACCACCAGCAACGACGCACCGAGTTTCAGATTCTGCTGCAGAACCTCGAAGACCAATTTGCCCAGTCCCTCCCCTCACGCCTGGAAATGGTCAAGGTGGGCCAGGAACTGGAAAAGGTCGGCGGCGCCGGCGTGCACGTGCTTGATCGGGCAAAAATCCTGGGGACCATCTGGAACCAGCAGTCGGCCATCCAGACGTTGTTGGTGGACCGGTTGAACGCCATGCGTTTTTCCAGCGCGGGCGAGCCCATGGCGCAGATGGCGCGCAGGATGTTTGTCGACAACCTGCTGGGAGACACCGCCGTCTACGACGAATACATCCGCAACACGGTTGAATCGGCCAATATCCGCGAGCACATGGCCGAGGTCGCGGCGGCCATGGAGCATACGCTCGAACAACTGGAACATGACTCGGTGGCGGGCCGTGTGATCCGCCAGGAATGCCTGACGCTGATCCAATACCCGCAGAATTTTTTCGCCAACAACCTGAGGCTCAGTGCGCTCAATTACCTCGCCGCCGCCACCCTGGCGACGGCCGACCGACGACTGCCACCCCTGGAGGAGTTTTACCTCAACCGCCTCGAACAGAGCGACCTGGCCCAAGCCCTGCAGTCTCACGTGGAAGTGCGCAGCGGTGCCGAGTACCCGCTGGCCGAGCAACGTAATGTGTATGAGACGGTCCTTGACCGGTACCGCCGTCATGAGGATGCGATTCGCGCCCTCAAGGCCCTCAACCCTGGGCGCCTGCGCCCGGAGGCCGAACGCCTGCTGACAGGTCTTGAATTTGCCCAGGCGCTTGCGCAAAGCGAACTTGAAGCGGTGGTACGCAAGCAGGAAGAGCTGGACGTCGAGCTGCCCTTATCGAAAACCCTGCGTCCCAAAAACCCGGCCAAGCGCGTGTTCAAAACCCGCAAAAAGGCGTACTTCATCGGTGAGCTCAAGCCTGCCGATGCCCAGAACAGCCAGGAGCAGCTCACCCTCACCGACGCCTTGACCGGCGAAACCATTGCCTCGTTCAGACGCCACGAAGACGGTTGGGCCAACACCGCGAAGGACCCGGCGGCTGCCCCGGCAGGCACAGCCCAAGGTCGCTCACTGGCAACCCTCAAAGGCCTGGCCCAGGCGCTGATCGAACAACGCAAAGGCATTGAACAGCTGATCACGGCCGAGCAGCAAAAACTCGACTCGCCGCTGACCCGTCAACATGTCGACCCGAGTGGCTGGAATGAATTGCTGATGGGCCACGCCGGAAAGCTCACGGCTTTGGCCGATGAGTTGGCACGCGACCATTTGGCGCAAAAGACCGCGGTGCAACGCCTGATCGATGAATACCGGGCACACGCCCGGGACATCGGCCGGCTGGCGCAGCGCGTGTGCAGTGAGGCGTACAAACGGCAATGGCCGACCCAGGAGAGCCTCAATTACCTGTGGGAACAAAAACAGATCGACATCAACCTGACCAGCCTGGCCGACCCGCAGCGCCCGACCCTCAGCGGCGACTTCTTCACTGAGTACGCGGTGTACGACAAGGCCAAAAAACCACCGGTGGTGTTGTGGTATGCGCACTTTCATTACGCCAATGCCGACGCCCTGCCCGCCGACTACACGCGGGCCCACCTGAAGCTGCCGGAACAGCGCAAGTACACACAGAAGGACCTGCTCAAGCAACATGTCCAGGCCGACCTTCATACTCACACGGAACCCGGCGGCGAACCGCTGACCCACATTCTGTATGTGCTGATTACGCCGCCCGTGGATCAGTTGTTCCTGGCGATCGCGCCAATGCCACGGGCCCTGCGCTGACGCCGTGCCCTGAGCATTGCGCTGGGCCACTTCACAACCTGAGATGCCGTGTGGCAAGGGCATTGCACCCTTGCCACACGGCACTGCACGACGGTGTCGGGCTCAGTGTGCAAACAGCGAGTTGCCCTTCTGCCCCGCGAGTTTTTCAGGCTTGATCAGGAACCGTGCCAGCGCCGGCAGCAGCCACAACGCACCGAACATGTTCCACAGCAGCATGAAGGTCAGCATCAGGCCCATGTCGGCCTGGAACTTGATGGCCGAGAAAATCCAGGTGCACACCCCGATAGCTAGGCACAAGCCGGTGAACAGCACGGCTTTGCCGGTCGATTTGAGGGTTTGGTAGTAGGCCTCTTGCAGTGGCAGGCCGGCGCGCAGGAAGCTTTCCAGACGGCTGTAGATGTAAATGCCGTAGTCCACGCCGATGCCCACGCCCAGCGCCACCACCGGCAGGGTCGCAACCTTGACACCGATGCCCATGAACGCCATCAACGCGTTGCCCAGCACCGAGGTCAGCACCAGCGGCAGCACGATGCACAGGGTGGCGGCCCACGAGCGGAAGGTGATCATGCACATGGTCGCCACGCACAGGTACACCAGGATGAGGATGGTCAGTTCCGACTCTTTGATCACCTCGTTGGTCGCCGCTTCGATCCCGGCGTTACCGGCGGCGAGGATGAATTCCAGGCCGTCCTTGTTGTTTTCCTTGGCGAAGTCCTGCACCGCATGCACCGCGCGGTCGAGGGTTTCGGCCTTGTGGTCGTTGAGGAACACCAGCACCGGCGCGAGCGAGCAATTGTTGTTGTACAGGCCGTCGGCGCGGGCGATGGAGTTGTTCAGCACGTCGGGGTTGCGCGACAGGGTTTCCCATTTCAGGTTGCCCTCGTTCATGCCCTTGATCATCTGCTTGGACACGGTCACCAACGAGATCGCCGATTGCACGCCTTCGGTATTCTGCATCTTCCACATCAACTGGTCGATGGGCGCCATGGTTTCATAGCGCGAGCAGCCTTCGGCACGGGTCTTGACCATTACCACCAGCACGTCGGAGCTGGTGGAGTAGTTGTTGATGATGAAGTTGTTGTCCTTGTTGTAGCGCGAGTCCGGGCGCAGTTCCGGTGCGCCCTGGTCGAGGTCGCCGATTTTCAGGTTCTGGCTGTACCAGAGGCCGCCACCGAAGGCGATCAGCGCCAGCAGGATGGACACCGGCGCGACTTTGGCGCTGGCGAATTTGGACAGCAGGCGCCAGAACGGGTGTTCGCGGTGCGCGTCCTTTTTGCTTTTGGCGATGGCGCGTTTACTGATGCCTACGTAGGAGATCGCCACCGGCAGCAGAATCAGGTTGGTGAACACGATCACCGCCACGCCAATGGAGGCGCCGATGGCCAGCTCGCGGATCACGCCGATGTCGATGATCAGCAAGGTGATAAAGCCCACCGCGTCGGCGAGAATCGCGATCATCCCCGGCAAAAACAATTGCCGGAACGTGCGTCGGGCGGCGGTCAGCGCGTTGTCCGCCTCACTGGATTGCAGGGCAATGCCGTTGATCTTCTGCACGCCGTGGGAAATACCGATGGCGAAGATCAGGAACGGCACCAGCATCGAATACGGGTCGAGGCCGAAACCGAAGAAGTGCATCAGGCCGAGCTGCCACACCACCGCCACCAGCGTGGTGCTCAACACCGCGACGGTGCTGCGCAGGCAGTTGGTGAACCACAGCAGCAGAATCAGGGTGATGACGAATGCGATGCCGAAGAACATCACCACCATGACCAGGCCGTCGATCAGGTCGCCGACCTTCTTGGCAAACCCGACGATGTGAATCTTGACGTTGGGGTTTTGCGCTTCGAACTTGTCGCGGATCTTGTCTTCAAGTTCGTGGGAAAACTTGCGGTAGTCCAGGGCCAGCAACTTGCCCTGATCCTGTGGGTCCGGGTAGGACTCCAGCAGCGGAATGTCGACAATGCTCGACTTGAAGTCGTTGGCCACCAGGCGCCCCACCTGGCCGGACTTGAGCACGTTGTTGCGCAACTGGTCGAGGCTTTCCGGCGAGCCGTTGTAGCTCTGCGGGATCACTTCGCCGCCGGCAAAACCTTCCTCGGTGACCTCGGTCCAGCGCACGCTGGGGCTCCACAGCGACTTGAGGCCCGAGCGGTCAACGCCGGAGATGTAGAACACCTCGTCGTTGATCTGGCGCAGGGTCTCCATGTACTCCTTCGTGAAGATGTCACCGTCCTTGGCCTCCACGGAGATGCGCACCGTGTTGCCCAGGTTAGCCAGGTCGTTGCGGTGTTCCATCATCTTTTCGATGAAGGGGTGTTTGAGCGGGATCATCTTTTCAAAACTGGTGGAGGGGCGAATCAACGTCGCCTGCCAGAACAGAAAAATGCTCACCAGCAGGCAGATGACGATCACTGCCGGGCGATTGTTGAAGATCAGGCGCTCAAGAAAGGTCGCTTTATCGTTGTGATGACTGCTCATTGAAACCCCGCCTTCTTATTATTTTGAGAGCTCTGCACCGGCGGCGGAGGCCACACGCACGCCACCCTGCCCGACCAGAATCAAGTTGCCGTTGCCCGCCGCGGTGACCGCCGAGAGTGAAATGCGGTCCGGGCGATTGAACACGCTGAAGGTCTGCCCGTCGTCATGGCTGATCACCACGCTGCCACCGTTGCCGACCACCACCAGCGAACCGTCATCGAGCAACGTGGCGCCGGACAAGCCGAATTCCAGGGCACCCCGCGCCGCGTTCAGCTCAACCTGTTCCCAGGTGCTGCCAAAATCCGTGGAACGGTAGAGATTGCCGCGCAGGCCATAGGCCAACAGGGTGTGGGGTTGAGCGGTACTGATCACGCCAAACAGCGAGCCCTGATACGGGCCTTCGAGCTTTTCCCAGGTCTGGCCGTCGTCACTGGAGCGGAACATGCTGCCCTGCTCGCCGACGATAAACAGCCCGGCGTCCTTGATAGAGGCGATGGCGTTGAGGTGGAACTGGTCTTCGTTGTCGAGGCGGTCGCTGACGTCTTCCCAGGTTTTGCCGCCGTCGGTGGTTTCGATCAACGCACCGTAGGCGCCCACGGCCAGGCCGTGCTCGGCATCCTTGAACCAGATGTCGAGCAAGGGGGCTTCGCGTTTGAGGTCTTGGTATTGCTGGGTCCAGGTGGCGCCGCCATCGGCGCTTGCAAGAATCTGTGCATCGTGACCGACAGCCCAGCCGTGTTTTTCATCGATGAAAAACACCGCCGTGAGCAGTTGCCGAGTCGGCACTTGGGCTTGGGTCCAGGTGCTGCCCTGGTCATCGGAATAGAGGATGTGCCCGCGGTCACCGACTGCCACCAGACGGGAGCCGGCGTGCACCACGTCGATCATCAGGCCTTTGGCGGCCTTGGGGGATTGAATCGCAAATGCCGGCGGTGCGCCGGTTTCATCGGCTGCCAGCACGGGTGTCGACAACACCCCCAGCAGCGAGAGCGCTGTAGCCAGCATCGCAACCTTGCGGGCGACGCGCGGGCGGCAAACAACCCAACCCATGACAGGCTCACTCATAGACCTTTCTCCCGATTTATTATTGTTAGGTCGTCTTGCCTTGCCGGCCTCTGAAACCTGCAATCTAGAGCGCCTGAAGGAAGCAGGGGCCATCCTATCGGGCTTTCGAATCGTCTGACAATCGGCGCTACGTTATCTTTTGTTAACTGGCGGGCGATGACGATGGGCTGAATATGAGTGCATTAGCCAGGCTGATTAATGAATATTTATTCCATCTATTGAATTTAGAGAATATTTATTCCATTAATACACGTCCTGAAAACAATAATCCAAAGGACCACCGCTATGCGTGAACTCGGAATCGGCCTGATCGGCACGGGCTTCATGGGGCGCGCCCATGCCTTGGCGTTCAACAATGCCCGCGCGGTATTCGAACTGCCGGTACACCTCAACCTGGCCGCCTTGGCCGATGCCGACACCGAACGCGCACAGCGTTGCGCTAGCGCATGGGGGTTTGCCCAGGCCCACGGCGACTGGCAGGCGCTGATCAATGACCCCAAGGTCGATGTCGTGGCCATCACCACGCCCAATCACTTGCATTACCCCATGGCCATGGCGGCGATTGCAGCGGGCAAGGCGGTGTATTGCGAAAAACCGCTGGCCGTCAGCCTGCCGCAGGCCGAGGCCATGCGCCGCGCCGCGAGTGCGGCCGGCGTGGTCACGCGGGTGGGCTACAACTACCAGCACAACCCGATGATCAGCCTGGCGCGGCAGATGATTGCCGATGGCGAACTGGGCAAAATCATCAGTTTCCAGGGCGAGTTCAGCGAAGATTTCATGGCCGACCCGGCCTCACCGTGGTCGTGGCGCTGTGACGTGGCCCATGCCGGCGGCGCCCTGGCGGATTTGGGCAGTCATTTGCTGTCGATGGCGCGCTATCTGGTGGGTGAGGTGCACAGCGTGTGCGCCGACACCCAGACCGTCCATGCCCAACGCCCGGTCGTCCACGGCAGCAGTGACTGTAAACCCATCGCGGTGGACGACCAGGTGCACGCACTCTTGCGCTTTGCCAATGGCGCGCGCGGCACGGTGAGCAGCAGCTGGCTCAAGCACGGCTACAAGAACCACCTGAGTTTTGAAATCAGCGGTACGCGAGGCACGCTGGCGTTCGATCAGGAGCGCTTGAATGAACTGCGGGTATGTCGGCTCGGCCAGGACGGATTCCAACGGTTGCTGGCCGGCCCTGCCCTGCCCGGCTATGCCGCGTTCAGCCCGGCGGCCGGGCATCAACTGGGGTACAACGAGTTGAAGACGCTGGAAGTGCACGAATTGATCATGGCGCTGGCGGGGCAAGGTGCGGGGGGCACTGACTTTGAGGGGGCATGGGCGGTTGAGCAGTTGGCAACGGCGATTCGTGTCGCGGCCCGTGAAGAGCGTTGGGTTGTGGTGGGTGAGGTGTGAGCCCGGGGACTTGGTTTGGCCGGGGGGTGTGTCCATTGTTTAACGGGACGCCTAAGGTCAAAAGCAGAGCACGGCGGCCTGACAGCCGACCTGACCTTGAAGGCTGAACTCAATCAAATGTGAGAGCTGGCTTGCCTGCGATGGCATCAACTGGTTGTGCCTGATACACCGAGGTGCCTGCATCGCAGGCAAGCCAGCTCCCACAGAAAAGCAAAGCACTGCGGTGCTGGCAGCTGAACTCGGTCAACTTGTGGGAGCGGGCTTGCTCGCGAAGGCGGTGGGCCAGTGATACATGAGCTGACTGACCTACCGCCTTCGCGGGCAAGCCCGCTCCCACATTTGGATCGCAGTGCATCAGGTAGAGGGGTGGCGTGTGTACCCGGCCAGCTCCCACAGAAAAGCAAAGCACTGCGGTGCTGGCAGTTGCACTCGGTCAACTTGTGGGAGCTGGCTTGCTCGCGAAAGCGGTGGGCCAGTGATACATGAGCTGACTGAACCACCGCCTTCGCGAGCAAGCCCGCTCCCACATTTGGATCGCAGTGCATCAGGTAGAGGGGTGGCGTGTGTACCCGGCCAGCTCCCACAGAAAAGCAAAGCACTGCGGTACTGGCAGCTGCACTCGGTCAACTTGTGGGAGCGGGCTTGAACTGGCCTAATGATTTTGGACACTTCAATCGGGCGCTATGATGGCGCTCAAATCTGAGGTGTTTGGCTATGCGTAAATCTTATTCGAGTGAGTTCAAGCTCAAGGCCGCCAGCATGGTGCTGGATGAAGGTCAGCCTGTTACCGAGGTCTGTGCCAGCCTGGATATTGGCCCTACGGCCCTGCGTCGCTGGGTCGATCAAGTGCAAAAAGAACGCTTGGGTTCTACTCCGGTGGGGGCCAAGGCGATTACCGCTGATCAACGAGAAATCCAGAGGCTCAAAGCTCTGCTCAGGGAGAAAGACCTGGACATTGAAATCCTAAAAAAGGCCAGTGCTCTCCTGCTTTTGGACGCCAAAGATCATTCACGCTGATCGAGGAGCTGGACGAGCAGTACGGCGTTAGAAGGTGTTGCCGCGCGTTCGGGGTCAACCGCAGTAGCTTTTACGCCTGGCGCCAGCGCCAAGGAAAAGAAAATCCTGAGCGAGAGAAACTCAAAGCCGCGCTGGTCAGGCATCACAAGGCGTCGAGAGAATCGGCGGGCGCACGTACTTTGGCCAAAGAGCTGCAAGCTAGAGGGCATCGTGTCGGTCGGTACATGGTTCGCAGTCTGATGCGCGAAGCAGGCATCGCCAGTCGTCAGCGCAGGCGTCATAAATACAAGTCGCCGGGTGTAGAGGCCTTGGTGGCACCGCATGTGCTCAAGCGGAAATTTGATGTGACGGCGGTTAATCAGGTGTGGTGTGGCGACGTGACTTACATCAAGGTCGGCAAGCGATGGTTGTACTTCGCCGTCGTTCTGGATTTGTACGCTCGTAGGATCGTTGGCTGGTCGTTCTCGATGATTTCTGATGCCAACCTGACCTGCGAAGCGCTACGTATGGCGGTGGAGCTACGCGGCCATCCTCAGGATGTGTTGTTTCATTCTGACCAAGGTTGTCAGTACACCAGTCATAAATTCCGAAATGAGCTGCTGAAACAGGGGTTTAGGCAGAGTATGAGCCGTAAAGGCGAGTGTTGGGACAACGCCCCGATGGAGCGTTTCTTTGGTAGCTTGAAATCAGAGTGGGTGCCTGAAAAGGGCTACAAACTGGAGCATGAGGCCCGGGCAGACGTGCAGCGCTATGTCTCGCGCTACAACATCAGCAGACCTCACAGCTACAACGACTACCGGTCGCCGGTCGCGCAAGAGCGATTGACGGCGTAAACCTTAATCGGTGTCCAAGATTACTTGACCAGTTCAGCTTGCTCGCGAAAGCGGTGGGCCAGTGATACATGAGCTGACTGAACCACCGCCTTCGCGGGCAAGCCCGCTCCCACATTTGGATCTCTGTGCATCAGGTAGAGGGGTGGCGTGTGTACCCGGCCAGCTCCCACAGAAAAGCAAAGCACTGCGGTGCTGGCAGCTGAGCTCGGTCGACTTGTGGGAGCGGGCTTGCTCGCGAAAGCGGTCGGCCAGTGATACACGAGCTGACTGAACCACCGCCTTCGCGGGCAAGCCCGCTCCCACAGTTGGATCTCTGTGCATCAGGTAGAGGGGTGGCGTGTGTACCCGGCCAGCTCCCACAGAAAAGCAAAGCACTGCGGTGCTGGCAGCTGCACTCGGTCAACTTGTGGGAGCGGGCTTGCTCGCGAAAGCGGTGGGCCAGTGATACATGAGGCGACTGACCCACCGCCTTCGCGGGCAAGCCCGCTCCCACAGTTGGATCTCTGTGCATCAGGTAGATAGGTGTCGTGTGTACTCAATCAAATGTGGGAGCTGGCTTGCCTGCGATGGCATCAACCCGGTGTACCTGATACACCACGGTGTCTGCATCGCAGGCAAGCCAGCTCCCACCGTAAAGCCGCTCTGCTTGTGCTTGCCCCCCTCAGGTCGGCGCCTGGGCATTGGCAAAAACTGAGCGAAAACAGGGAGCAACGCACACCCAACATGCCTCGATCATCAGATCACGAACCGCGCCACCATCGCGTTCAAATCCACTGCCAGGCGCGATAGTTCGTGGCTGGCGGCGCTGGTCTGGTTGGCGCCGGCTGCCGACTGAGTCGCCAGGTCGCGGATGTTGATCAGGTTGCGGTCCACCTCACGGGACACTTGGGCCTGCTCTTCAGAAGCACTGGCGATGACCAGGTTGCGCTCGTTGATCAAACTGATCGACTGCGTAATCTGCTCCAGCGCCACACCGGCGGCTCGGGCCATTTCCAGGGTGCTTTGGGTGCGCTGATTGCTTTGTTGCATCGACTGCACCGCTTCGCCGGTACCCGTCTGAATGCCGGCGACCATTTTCTCGATTTCCTGGGTCGACTGCGCGGTGCGATGCGCCAGCGCCCGCACTTCATCGGCCACCACCGCAAAGCCACGTCCGGCTTCACCGGCGCGTGCCGCCTCAATCGCTGCGTTGAGCGCCAGCAGGTTGGTCTGTTCGGCAATCGCGCGGATCACGTCCAGCACCTTGCCGATGTCACGGCCCTGCGTCGCCAGGCCTTCGATCATCACCGAGGTGGTTTGTACGTCCTGGGTCATGGTCTGAATCGCGCCGACCGTCTCCACCACACGGTCACGGCCTTCGCGCGCCGCCTGGTTGGACTGACTGGACGCTTCGGAGGTGGACACCGCATTGCGCGCCACCTCTTCCACGGCGGCGGTCATTTCGTTGACGGCGGTGGCGGCCTGGTCGATTTCGTTGTTCTGTTGTTGCAGGCCTCTGGAGGCTTCCTCGGTGACGGCGCTCAATTCTTCGGCAGCAGAGGCCAGTTGCGTGGCCGAACCGGCAATGTGCTGGATGGTCTGGCGCAGGTTGGTCTGCATCGCGGACAAAGCGCCAAGCAGGCGGGCCGGTTCATCCTTGCCAGCATCTTCGACGAGCGTGGTCAGGTTGCCGCTGGCGATGGTTTCGGCCACTTGCACCGCTTTGCGCAGCGGCGCAACGATGCTGCGGGTCAGCAGCCAGGCGAGTAACACCGTCATCAACGCCGCCACCACCGAAACGATGATGATGCCGCTGACGGCCTGTTGGTAGCTGCCTTCAGCGTCCCGGCCGGCCTGGTCGGCATCGACGCTGTTGATGGCGATCAGTTTGTTCAGCTGCTCGCCCATCAGATCCGTACCGTCCTTGATCCGCGTATTGATGAGGCTGCGCATTTCCTCGACTTTGTTCTGCTGGGACAGCGACATCATCTCGGCCTGCGCCGCGAAGTAATTGTCGAGGGTCGCGGCGAAGGCTTTGTACAGCGCCGCCTCTTCCGGGCCTGCCGGCATGACCGCGTAAGCACGCTGGGCCTGCTTGACCTTGTCGACCAACACCGCTACGCGGGTCTTGGCCTCCTCAAGGGCCGCAGGCTCACGGTTGATCAATATCCGGAACGACAGGATGCGCAAGCGCAGGACGTTTTCCGTCATGTTGCCGAGAAATTTCATGCTGGGTAATTGGATGGTGCCCATGTCCAGGGAAGACTGGCGAATCTGTGTCATGCGGTTAACGGCAAATACGCCGAGGATCACGACCAGCAACGCAATGAACGCAAAACCGAGGAACGCGCGCGGGGCAATATTCAGATTACGTAGGGACATAGGGCTGCTCTCGAGAAAGAGTGGGCGAGCGTCCCTGCCGCGACACGATCAGTGGGCGTCAACGCACCGCTCTGATCTTTGGGCACCACTGTTGTAAGAGTTGTGTGGGCTTGAATACGGTATCGGCAGGTGCCGGGATCTAATGCAGGGTGTTTCGAAAAATTTTTACACACTTCTGACGGCCGGCACTTTCTGGCATCCTGCGCCCCCCTTTCCCTACCGGGCCTGTATTGTGTCTGACGCTCAACCCCCTCGCCCCCGCTATAAATCCGACCTGATCTACGGCCTGGAAGATCGCCCGCACTTCACCGCGGCGATTTTTGCCGCATTGCAGCATGTGCTCGCCAGTTTCGTCGGCATCATCACCCCCACCTTGATCGTCGGCGGCGTGCTGGGCCTTGAAAGCGAAGTGCCGTACCTGGTGAGCATGGCGCTGTTCGTGTCCGGGCTCGGCACGTTTGTGCAGGCGCGCACATTCGGCCCGGTCGGTTCGGGTCTGTTGTGCCTGCAGGGCACCAGCTTTTCGTTTATCAGCGTGATTCTCAGCGCCGGTTTTATGGTCAAGGCCCGGGGCGGCGGCACCGATGAAATTCTCTCGACGCTCTTTGGTATCTGCTTTTTCGCAGCCTTTATCGAAGTGGTGCTGAGCCAGTTCATCGGCAAGCTGCGCAAGCTGATCACGCCGGTGGTGACCGGCACCATCATTACCTTGATGGGCTTGTCGCTGATCAAAGTGGCGGTCACCGATATGGCCGGCGGTTATGGCGCCAGCGATTTGGGCGCGGCCGGCAACATGGGCCTGGCGGCGCTGGTGCTGCTGACCATTGTGGTCCTCAACCGCTTCAGCAACCCGTTCCTGCGCCTGGGTTCAATCGTGATCGGCCTGACGCTGGGTTTTGTAGTGGCCTGGTGCATGGGCCGGGTCGATCTGGCAGCACTGCCTCACGTGCCGCTGATCAGCGTGCCGGTGCCGTTCAAGTATGGGTTCTCGTTTGATTGGGTGGCGTTTATCCCGGTGGCGGTGATCTTCCTGATTTCGCCTTTGGAAGCCGCTGGCGACTTGACTGCCAACTCGATGATTTCGCAACAACCGGTCAAAGGCCCGCTGTATATCAAACGCATCAAGTCGGGCCTGCTGGCCGACGGCCTCAACTCGGCCATGGCCGCCACGTTCAACAGCCTGCCGATGGTGACCTTCGCGCAGAATAACGGGGTGATCCAGTTGACCGGCGTGGCCAGCCGCTATGTGGCGTACTTCATCGCCGGCCTGCTGGTGCTGCTGGGGTTGTTCCCGATGATCGGCGCGGTGCTGCAACTGATGCCCAAGCCGGTGCTCGGCGGCGCCACCCTGATCATGTTCGGCACGGTGGCCGTGGCCGGGATCAAGATTCTGGCCGAAGCCGGGCTGCACCGACGCAATGTGCTGATCGTGGCGATTTCCCTGGGCATGGGCCTGGGCGTGGCCGCCGTACCGGAAGTGCTGCGCGACCTGCCCAAGGCGCTGCACAACATCTTCGAGTCGCCGATCACGGTGGGCGCGTTCTGTGCAATTCTGCTGAACATTTTCCTGCCCGAAGAGTTCATAGAGCTGGAAGAAGATGAATTTGATCCGGAGTCCTCTACCCTCAAGGTCATGCAGGACCCGGACGTCACGAAATAGGAGCACCTTTTTATGCGCAAGCTCATGGTTCTATCGTTACTGCTGCTGACCTTGAGCGCCTGCGCGCTGTTCCCCAATCGCGACCCGGTCAACATCAGCGTGGTCGGCATCGAGCCGCTGCAAAGCCAGGACCTGGAAGTACGATTCGCCGTGAAACTGCGCGTGCAAAACCCCAATGACACGGCGATCGACTACAGCGGCGTAGCCCTGGACCTGGACGTCAATGGCCGGCCGTTGGCGTCGGGGGTCAGTGACCAGTCGGGCTCGATCCCACGGTTTTCTGAAACCGTGCTGAGGGTGCCGGTGAGTGTTTCGGCGTTTTCCGTGTTGCGCCAGACCCTGGGCCTGAGCCAGACCCAGAGCTTGAACAACCTGCCTTATGTGCTGCGCGGCAAACTGGCGGGTGGCCTGTTTGGCACCCTGCGTTTTGTCGAGCGCGGCACGCTGGACCTGCCGAACACGGCGACCTGGTGATGACCCGCCAACCGGTACTGTTTACCCAACGACTGATCCTGCGCCCGCTGGTGCTCGCGGATGCCGAGGCTATCCAGCAGCAGTTCGCACATTGGGACGTGGTGCGCTACCTCAACGCCGACGTGCCTTGGCCCTACCCGGCCGATGGCGCGCGCTGCTACCTGGAACAGGTCGCCTTGCCGGCCATGGCACGGGGCGAACAGTGGCATTGGTCAATCCGCCTCAAGAGTGCGCCGGAGCAGTTGATCGGCAATATCAGCCTGATGGACGAAGAGGACGATAACCGCGGCTTCTGGCTGGGCCCGCAATGGCAAGGCCAGGGCTTGATGACCGAAGCCAGCGCGGCGGTGACCGAGTATTGGTTCGAGGTACTCAAGCGCCCGGTGCTGCGTGTGCCCAAGGCCGCGCCCAATATAGGCTCGCGGCGGATATCCGAGCGCACCGGCATGCGCTTGATCAGGTCGCAGGAAGGTCGGTTTGTGGAAGGCACCTTCGCGCGGGATATTTGGGAAATAACCCGCGAAGAGTGGCTCAACACACTACCTACCACGCGGTAAGCGCCGGGCTTGCCGGCACCTGCGCCTTGGCCGGCTTCACTCGGTGAGGGTGCGCACACCCGGTTTGGCGCGCTCATCCACGACCAGCTCAAACACATCCGGCCGCGCGTAATGCCCCACCACGTCATAGTCATAACGTGCCCGGACGAGGTCATCGGTATTGATCTGCGCGGTCAATAACCCGGCCTCTCCCACCAACGGCCCGGCCAGAACATCGCCCATCGGCCCGATAATCACACTGCCGCCCGCGATCAACGCACGGTCTGACGGCCAATTGGCCACCTGCACGCCAAGCGCCGCAGGCGAGGCCTGCACCTGGCAAGCGCTGACCACAAAGCAACGCCCTTCATGGGCAACGTGGCGCATGCTCACCTGCCACATTTCGCGCTCATCCACGGTCGGCGCGCACCATACCTCCACGCCCTTGGCATACATCGCGGTGCGCAGCAGCGGCATCATGTTTTCCCAGCACACCGCACCCCCGATGCGGCCTACGGCGGTGTCGATCACCGGCAAGGTCGAACCATCGCCCGTGCCCCAGATCAACCGCTCGGTCCCGGTGGGCATCAGCTTGCGGTGTTTGGCAACCAGCCCGCCGTTGGGCTCGAAATACAGCACCGTGCAATACAACGTGCTGCCACTGCGCTCGATCACGCCAAGTACCAGGCTGGCACCGGTGCGGGCAGACAACTCGGCCAGCGCTTGCGTCTCGACGCCCGGCACGTCGATCGCATTGGCAAAATAGCGTGCAAAGGCTTCGCGCCCCTCCGGCAGGCGATAACCCAGCTGCGTGCCGAAGCTCTCGCCCTTGGGATAGCCGCCCAGCAAGGCTTCAGGCATCACCACCAATTGCGCACCGCTGCGCTTAATCTCGTGTTCATAGCTCAGGATTTGCGCCAGGGTTTGCGCTTTGCCTTCCGGCAAGGCACCGATTTGCAAGGCAGCCACGGTAGAAACGGGCATCACGATCACTCCAGATAAGGGGGGTTGCCCATTCTCCGGGCAGCCGCGATCATGAATAAAGCCCACTTCAGTGCTGAATGATATGAGCCAAATGAATATCGCCCAGGTTGACTTGAACCTGCTGAAAACCTTCGAAGCCCTGCACGACGAGTCGAGCGCCAGCCGCGCCGCCTTGCGCCTGGGCGTTACCCAGTCGGCGATCAGCGCAGGCCTGCGGCGTTTGCGCGACGTGTATGGCGACCAATTGTTTGTGCGCACCGGCCGTGGCCTGGCGCCGACGTTGCGCGCCAATCAGCTCAAACCGGTGATCAGCGAAGCGCTGGACCGCTGCCGACAAAGCCTGGCCATGGTCCACCCGGACAACCATGACTATCACGGGCGTTCAGTGGTCCTGGGGTTATCCGATGACTTCGAGATTGCCTACGCCCGCCGGCTGATGGAGGCCATCGCCGGCTGTGCGCCCAAGCTGCGGGTGATCTTCCGCCAGACCCACAGCCAGATCGTCGCCGCGGCCCTGCTCGACCGCAGCCTGGACCTGGCCATCACCGCAGGCGGGTTTGCCGAGCGCAGGCTGAGTCGACAGGTCGTGGGCGAAGGGGATTATCGCTGCCTGGTCGACCCGGACAGCCTGGCGCCCAGCCAGCACGCTATCAGCCTGGATGAGTTCGTCGCGCGCGAACATGTGCTGGTGTCGTCGGGCGGGTTTATCGGGATCACCGATGAAGGGTTGGCGGCGCAAGGGCTGAGCCGCCAGGTGTGCGCGTCCACCAGCCACTTTGCCGCGCTGCCGTTTCTGCTCAAGGGCAGCACGGCGGTGGCGACGATACCCGGGCATGCGGCCCAGGCCATTGCGCACATGACCGGCTTGCGGGTACTGCCCTGCCCGTTGGCGCTGCCGTTTTACCCGGTAGAACTGGGCTGGCGCACCCAGGCGCAGCTTGATCCGCTGTTGCTCAAGGTGCGCGAGGCGATTGTGGCGTGCTTTATTTCGCCGCGGCCATCAGCTTGTTGACTTCGCTGCGCACCATGTTGGAAAACTCCGGCGGCGACATGCCGTCGAGTTCTGCCCGCACCCATTCAGCCCACTTGCCCTTGCGCTTGCCGCGCTCGCCGAACAAACGCGCCGCTTCGCCCTTGGCCTTGCCCAGGTTGGTCTGCCACAGGTCGTAGAGGCGTGACTTTTCATCTTCCAGCTCGGCGCGTTCGGCGAGGGTTTTATTGGCGAGATTGAAGCTCATGTGGAATTACCTGCTGCATAAATAGGCGACATCTTACACTGTAGGTCGAAATTTCCTGATTCGGATTTTGCCCAAAAACAGGCCCCGGCAAAAAAACTGCAACTTTTGCTGCCGCCCGACACTCCATTGTTCACTGTCACATTCACCTGCAAGGAGTCACACAATGGCCCGCAAATCTGCCGCCCAAGCTGTCGAAGATCAAATCAAGGATCAAGCTTTCAGTGAACTGACGGCGTTGATCGAAGAGTCGGACAAACTGCTCAAGAGCAGCGCCTCCCTGGTAGGCGAAGAAGGCGAAACCCTGCGCGAACAGGTCGCCATCAAACTCAAGCAAGCGCTGGAGTCGGTCTCCAACGTGCGCGAGCGCAGCAAGCCGGTAGTCGACGCGACCGAAACCTACATCGGTGGCCATCCATGGCAGACCGTGGCCATCTCCGCAGGTTTCGGCCTGGTGGTGGGGTTGTTGCTGGGTCGCCGTAACTGATACACCGTACCTGATGCATGGGGGGCTGCGCCGTTGGCGCAGCCCCTTTTTTACGTCTCCAGCAAGGCCTGCAAGCGCGCCAGCTCTTGTGCGTCCAGTTCAATACCTTGTTGCTGCGATTTCGCCCGTGTGCGGTGACGTCGATCCCCCGGTAAGCGCCGCAACCCCGCCGCATGCATCTGCCGCACCAGTTCCTGGCTGCGTTCGGCGAAGTTTTGCCCGGCCGTCTTGCTCGGGTCGATGACGATCAGCAATTGCCCGGTCCAGGGTGTCCGCGCGCCCGGATGATCGGCCCAGTTGAATTCAAACGAGAAATTGCCTCCCGTCAACGCCGCCGCCAGCAACTCGACCATCATCGACAAGGCCGAGCCCTTGTGCCCGCCAAAGGGCAACAGCGCGCCGCCTTCAAGCACGGCTTTGGGGTCCTGGGTCGGCTGGCCGAGGCTGTCAACGCCCATGCCCGGCGGCAAGCGCTCGCCCTTGCGCGCGGCAATCTGCACGTCGCCGTGGGCGATGGCGCTGGTGGCCAGGTCGAAGACGATGGGCGAGCCGTCGGCGCGCGGTGCGGCGAAGGCGATGGGGTTGGTGCCGAACAGCGGCCGGTCGGCGCCGTGGGGCACCACGCAGGTCATGCTGTTGACCACGCTCAACGCCACCAGCCCTTCTTCGGCGAAGGGCTCGACGTCCGGCCACAGCGCAGCAAAGTGATGTGAGTTGTGAATCGCCAGCAGTGCGATGCCGGCGCTGCGAGCTTTGTCTACCAACAGCGCGCGCGCCGCTTCAAGGGCCGGCTGGGCGAACCCGTTGCCGGCATCCACGCGCACGAAGCCGGACGCCACATCCGTGACCACGGGCGTGGCCTTGCCGTCGACCCACCCGCTGGCCAGCGTGCTGAGGTAACCGGGGATGCGGAAAATGCCGTGGCTGTGCGCACCGTCGCGCTCGGCGCTGGCGCAATTGCGCGCCAGGATCGAGGCGACCTGCGGCGAAGTGCCGTGCTTGACGAATATCGCCTGCAGCAATCCCACCAGGTCATTGAAACCGATGAATGCTGCAGGACTGTCAACGAGCGGGGACTGGGCAGACATCTGTAGCTCCGATTTTATAATTGGAAGAGACAACAAGAATCCAGACCGCCGATTAAACAACGCCTCCTGTGCCTGCTGTCAACGGGCGCTTGCGTTATCTACCGCCAAGCGTGCTGTGCGACCTCCTACTTTGGCGCTTGATGACCGCCGCGTGGAAGGAGAGCACCCCATGACGCACGTGACACCGCCGTACTTTTTCGATGAGTTCCTACGGACCGTCAAACGCAAAGCCCCGACTGCGCGAGAGCGCGCGCTGGGGTTTTCGGTCAAGGACCTCGATTGGCTGCACACGCTCTACTACGCCACTGATGCAGCGCGCCAGAATGAGGCGCTGCACGGCTACCCGATGAAGGTGGAAAGGCTGCTGGCCACCGCTGAGGGCAAGCCCGCCATCGTGCTGGCCGGGGCGTTTATGATGAGCCCCACACCCGATGCCAGTAAGGCCGTGCTCTACAGCCCCTATGGCGGCCTGGAGCTGTTCGACAGCCGCGCCGACCTGCTCATGGACGTACAGGAGCGCCTGACGCATCCGGCCAAGCGCGAAGAGTGGCTGCAGTTTGTGGCCATCGGCGAGCGTGATGCACTGCCGGTCAATCTGCACCTGGCGGTGAGCACCGCCGTCATTCCGGGCGCGGTCATGGAAGACCAGGAGCAGGCCATCCTGGCCGGCCAACAAAAAAATGTGGCCGCGATGCTCGACCAGTTGCGCAAGCTCCCCAGCCTGCACTGGATGCTCGACACATTGCTCACCATCATGGCCCGGACCTGCTTTCCCGGCCTCAACCAGAGCGATACGCGGGTTAATCTTTTCAGCCAGGCCTCGACGGCAGCAGACCGTCGCTGGGTCGCCTCGATGCCACTGCGCGATGCGCTGCTGCAGTTTTACGTCAAGCAGGCCTGGCCCTCGGGGCAGACCCACACGTTCTTCAACATCGGCCATGACACCCGCGCATTTACCGAGGCGCAACTGGCCGAGGACCAGCAACGCTGGGACAGCCTCGTCGAACAAACCGGCAGCCTCCTTTCGAGCCTGTTGCACAGCCTGCTCCAGACCTACTGGAACGAAGACTTCGACGGCGGGCAATCACGCCTGCGGTTTTTTGCCCGGGTGATGAGTGACAAGTTTCGCGCCGACCTGTTGTTCAAACACCAGAATACGATCCTGAGCACTGAAGAAAGCCAGGCGCTGCGCGCCCTGTTTCTCTCGAACCAGGCTGCCCGCGCCACCTACGCCAGTAGCCTGAGCGTGGAAAAAGTGCGCGTTCACGCGCCCTATCATCAGACGGTGGAACTGGCCAGCACCTTGCTGATCAGCTACACCCACGCTTATCTCTACACTCAGTCGCGCGGTCTGCAGGTACTCAAGGACATGAATGCCCTTAACGACACGCTGCGGGTCATGCTCAGGACCGCCGGGCATGAAGATGAGCTGCTCAACTTCGTCTCGCTGGATGAGCGCAGTCTGTTTGTCGGCACGGACCCGTTGCACGTCACGGGCCATCCCGTGGTCGGCAATGTCTTCGAGGAGATGATCGAAGACATCGCGGCCAAACAGTTCAACAACCTGGAACATGCGTTGGGCCTGTATCGGCGCGGCGCGGGCAGTATCGACCTGGCCGCTCTGCTCGACAGTGCGCTGGACCTGCGCACCCTGCTCGACAGCCGTTTGATGGAGCAGGAGACCGAGGGGCGCTGGAGCGTCCACCCCATCACCACGGGCAGTGGCCAGCCCGGCACGGTCATCGCGGAAAAGGCCAAGGCGCACTTGCAGCGGCTGCACGCGGTCGATGCGGCACTGGTGCTCGAACGCAGCAAACACAGGCCCCTTCGCGCGCTGGCAGCCCACGCCCTGGAGGCAGAGTTGGCCAGCAGGCACCTGGCCCTGAGTGCCGACACTATTGAGATCAACACCTACGCCACCACAGCACTGGAGCGCGAAGAGCGCCCACCGCAGACCTCGTTGAACATGGTTGAACACTTCATCGCGCGGCTCGCCCGGCAGGCCAGCGCCTTGACCGGCTCCAGCCGGAGCGGGTTTTACCAGCGGCGCAAAGGCGTCGCCTACCAGGTGCCGAGTTTGACCGTGGCCACGTTCAACGCGGTCATCGAGCGGGTCTTGAGCTCGTTTACGCAAGGCTTGCGCGCGCTGCCGCACCTGCTGGTGGACACTCACCCTGTGCATCTTGGCCAGGCGATGTTTCAGGGCCTCAGTGGCGAAGCTGAGCTGAGGCGCTTGTCCAAGACTTTGCCGCCGGCTCATCTCGGGCTGCTGGCCAGCGTGCTCAATGCCGACAGCATGGACAGGCTGACACGCCACGGCCTGAACGGCTTTATACCGGATGCCTATGGCCTGACCTTGAAGGTCGGTACGCAGACCGCGCTGCAGCCCCTGGCCAATTGTTTTGTGCTGTCGGAACGCGGCGGCCTGGACGTTCTTCATTCCGGTGCGGCGCTGCTATGGACGGTGAGTCGCGGCTATGAGGCGTTTGATTCGATCCAGGCCTTGCGCGATGAATTGGGGCAACGCTTGCAAGATGAGCAGGCGCGCCTGCCCCTTGTCGAAAACCTGCCGGCGTCGAGGCGTGTGCCTCATCAACGCCTTCAATTGGGCCCGATGCAACGCATCGACGATCATTTGCTCAACAACCGTCAACAGTCCTACAACCAGTTCCTGTCGGGCGAGGTTGATCACCTGCTGTCGATGCCAGTGAGCGTACAACGCTTTCAGGACTGCATGGACGCGCTGATCCGGCGGGCGCCGCCGTCCAACCTGCAAAGGGCTGTCACGCTTACCCGCGCCCTGGTCAACCAGCAGGCGCTGCCGGTATGGCTGGGCATGGCGCAGCCGTCAGAGCAGATCCTGCATGCCGAACTGCTTGAACAATATCGCCTCAGTGCGCCGGACGAGCGTGACTATCTGCACAGCATCACGCCCTTGCGCGAACAGGTCATGAGCACGCTTTCAACCCTGCTCAATGCGCGCTTTCCCGGGCAGGTGGTCAACCCGGACAACATACTGATTCCTGCGCGTATCGAACGCGAAGGCACCATTCAAACGCTGACGGACTTCGCCCTGCGGCACCTGCCCGCATTGCGTGCCGAGCAGATCCGCCCGATTTCCCGTACTGCCACGCCGCTGCCGTCCACGCTGGACGGTAATGCCGTGGTGCAACTGGTTCGACAGCTGGACTTGAAAAGCCTCTACCAAGCATTGCTGACCAGTCACTTGGGCGGTCAAACCGAAGACACACGCCAGCGCCGTCACCTGTTCTGTCGGCAGTTGCCCTGGCAACTGCTGCAATACGCCCATGAACAAAAACTGGATGGGCGGCTGTCCGGCTCGGCCTGGAGTTTTATCCGGCAGGTGTTGGATATGCCCGACGCTGTGGCTCGCGCCGCCGTGCGCGGTGTGACGGCAACCATTCGCCCGCTGGAACTGATAGCCACCGAGGGTGCAGCCCTGGTCAAGGCCTTGGGTTGCTACCTGATCGGCCCGCACGCCGACGCCTCCGCCCCAGTGGTTTTGTACGCGCCCTACAGCCCCCAACATGTGTTGAGGGAATACGCGAATGAAGCCGCCCTGCTCGATGAATTCAGTACGCCCGGGGCCTTGCAGGAGTGGATCGTGGGTCAGCTGGAAACGGCCCATCAGGCGACTTACCGCCATCTGCTGCAGCCGCAAGGGCGTCAGCAGAACGCGGAGATTCGTCTGGGCTCATCACCCATCAGCGGTAACCTGCTCAACCGTCTGTTTGCCGACAACAGCGAGATGCTGAACCGGATGCTGAGCTGCCAGTTCACGCTTGCGGGCAAAACACAGTGGGAGGCGATCACCCGCCTGCTGACCAGCAAAATCCCCAAGACCCTGCAGTTGATGGCGGGCAAACTCACATACCCGCTGGTGGTGTGGCGCAGCTACAAACTGTTCAAAGTGTCTGCCGAAGACTTGCAGCAACACCGCTGGGCGCACGCCTTGAAAACTTTCGCGCTAGGCGTGGCCGAAATGGCCACCTTGCGCAAAAGCCTGGAGAGGGTTTTGCCCGATGCGCCAACCCCCGCGGAGCAACCGACGCTGGAGCAATGGCTCAAGGCCCCTGCCCCCACCGCGACCAGCCTGGCCGAGCAGGACCTGACGGCGCCGCTGCGTACGCACCTGCAAACCTTTGAACACCACGACACTGCCCTGGCCGACCTGACAAAAAGCGCCTACAGCCACGTGTACCACGATGACATCGGCGCCCTCAGCCTGGTGCCGCTGGCGGGCAAAGTCTACCCCGTGAAAAAAGCCGGTGAGCACTGGCGCATCAGCAACGGTGCACAGCAAGGCCCTTATTTGCAGCGCAACGCCCTGGGCGAGTGGGTGCTGGACCTTGACCGGCATCACCCGCGCTTTGGAAAAACCCTGAGCCGCTACGCAGGCAGGCTTTCCACCCGTGCAGCCGAGCGGGAAGCCATCAATATCGAGGCCGTGGGTTTGCGGGAAATCGCCGCGCTGTCCAGCTGGAAGGCGCACTGTATCGACGAAGCGCTCAACGTTGCGACCTACTATGCGGTCACCTGCAAGCGCAACATCGTCAATTTTGCCGTGCTGAGAGCCCCGAACAGTCGGGTCGGACGTTTTTTAAGTGAGTTGTTCGGCGTCATCACGATGACCGCTGAACAAATGCACAGGGTTGAACGGCGAGTCGACGAAGTGCTCGATGAACTGGTCAATCCCACCCTGACCGCCCCCGACTCGATGCGTTTTGTCAGCGGTATCCACCGGTACAGCCCACACGACACCTTCGCCTTCGTGTTGCCCAACGACGCCGAAAAGAAGATCTACCTGCTGGACCGGTTCTTCGACCCACCCATGGACATCTATAAGAACCGCTTGATCGTCCCGTTCGACATTTCGGCGCACGCACGCGCGACGACGTTGATTCACGAGATAACGCACTTGATTTCCGCGACCGAAGACCTGGCCTACCTGGACACCATGCGACCGTTTACAGACTTGATCAATGTACACGTCAGCGGCGCGCCGTTGATGTTGATGGACCTTGCTCACCTGCGCGACACAGCACTGTCAACCTTGACGCCGGCGACGATGCTGTTCAAGACCTGGGATGTGTTCAGCGAGCAATGGGAGGATTTTGGTGACCGTCCCTGGACCCGAGCCTTGAAGAATAAAGTGTTAAACACCACCGGAGCGCGGACGCTCAACGACGCCCGGGCGATCTTCATGAGCGATCCGGACAAACGCATCGACACCATTCTGGCGAATGCCGACTCGGTAACTTACTTGATCTGCCAACTGGGCCGAGCGCTGGATGCGGGAGCCTGAGCAGGCTCCCGGCAGGACGTCAGTCTTTCTGGTCACGCAGGATATTGCCCGAAGCGCCATCGATACGCGCTTCATAGACGACGCCATCGGACTTACGCCCTTTGACTTCCCAGTAGCCTTTGTCATCGGCTTCGGCGCTGTAGACTTCGACATACCCGGCCTTGGCCTTGGCGGTTTCAATGGCCTTCTCGATGGTGATCCAGCCCGCGCCCGGTTTATCCGCCAGGGCTGCGCCAGCGCTGAGCAGCGCGGTGGTTGCACACAGGGCGACTAAGGTTTTCTTCAGCATTTTCGTACTCCATTGGGGGGAATGACGGACTCATGTCCTCTGTTTTTCTGATGTTTTCAAACGAGAATAAGTTCCAATTGATGTGCAATCGCCATGATGGCTGTTCTCGCCATCCGCCTCGGGAGGTTAGAATGTGCGAAATCAGGATGAGTTAATGAGCGAAAAGTCCCTTTCAGAAGCCGAATATGACGCCATCACCGACGCCGCCGCGCATTGGTGCATGCGCCTGCATGCCGATGACTGCACGGCGGGCGAACGTCAGGCTTTTGCAGATTGGCACGACGCCCATCCCCTGCACGCCTTCGAATACGCGGCCATGCTGGAAATCTGGGACGTGGCCGATCAGCTCCCACGCAGCGAGCCGGCGCCGGTGGTGCGGGCGTTCAAGCCGCGCAGGCGGCTGCGCGCCTACGCCGTTGCCGCAGCCGTGTGCCTGGCGGCCTTGCCGCTTGCCGCCCTCACGGGCTGGGAAACGGGCTGGTTGCCCAGCTCGTATGAACACTTCGAAGCCACCCAGGGCCTGCGCAAGATCACCCTCGGCGATGGCAGCCAGGTTGAGCTGAACCTGGGCACCGAGTTGGTCTACAGCCATTACAAGGACGAGCGCCGGGCGACCTTGAAAAAGGGTGAGGCGTTTTTCAAGGTCGCTCACGACAGCCATCACCCCTTCATCGTGCGGGCTGGCGACGGCCAGGTGCGCGTCACGGGCACGCAATTCAACGTCTGGAAATACGAGGACCAGGTGCGGGTAATGCTGCTTGAGGGCTCGGTACAGATTTCCAGCGACGCCGTGCATGGCAGCGTGCCGCTGACTCTGGGCATGCAGGCGAGCTACCACACAGGCGATGCTACGCCGCAAATCGCCGCGATCAGCCCCAATGACGCCGCGCTTGCCTGGCGCCAGGGCAAACTGGTGCTCGACAACCTGGCGCTGGCCGATGCATTGCCACTGATCAACCGCTACCTGAATAAACCCGTGATGCTGGCAGACACCACCACCGGGACCATTCGCATCGGCGGCATCTACAACATCAACGAGGTCAACAACCTCGTCCCCTCCCTGCCCAAGGTTTTGCCGGTCTACCTGACCCAGAACCAGGACGGCAACCCCGTGCTCAATTCGATTCCACGTAAAGCCCCCAAAGGCTGATGCCCTTTGCATCAACGGGACCGCTTGCGCCCTGAGTGTCCATTTTTGAAACACATGTGTGCCCTGAACCGCCCGTGCTGAGCGGATTCATCGTTCTGTCACACCGACTGTTTCAGCCATGAGACAGCCTTGAGGCGGGGCCGCCTATGCGCGGCCACAGGGGCACTGTCTCAACGCTGATACAGCACGGCCATCACTTCGCCTTGCTTTGATCCCAACCCTCTGAATTTCAAAAACAAATAAAAAGCGGCACGCGTTCTGCTCTCTCCCTTACAGCGCTGTTTAGGGTCAGCGCTAAGAATAAGGAACACTGCCGTGGACACACACACTTCAGGCTCACTGAGCCTCCTGCTGATCAGCTGCGTATTGAGTGCCGGCGCAAGCCTTCCAGTGCTCGCGGCAGGTGATGGCGTGATCGTGATTGAGCGCCAGGTTCAACCGTATGTCATCGGCCGCTCACGCGGCGTCGACCCCTACCCCAACACCGTCAATGCCAACCCGTCAGCGCAAGTGCTGCGCGCCTCCACCAATGAACTCAGCGACAACGACATTGGGCGCATCAGCAGCGGCTCAAGCATTACTCGCAGCATCATGCCCAACGGCGACATCACTGGTTTGAACACGATTGGCAGCGGTCCAGGCCTGGGCGCCAGCAGCGCGGCCGGCCACAGTGGCGGCGGCATTTCGGGCACGGTCAACGGTGCGATATCCAGCGGCCTCGCCCCGCTGAACAACATCAGCGGCATGGTCGGGGGGGCGATGAAATGAATCGCACCTGGATGCTACTGGCGGCGCTCGGTTGCACAGCGGCGATGGCCGACAGCAACAACAACGCCAACATCGATAACTCGGGCACGCAGTACAACGGCGTGGTCTCGATCAACCAGGCTGCGGGCGATCAGCAACAGTTGAGCAACAACGTCGCGATCGCTGTGGGCCACAACGCCCAGGCAACGGTGACCGTCACGCAAAAAATCAGCGGCGCTGCGGCCGACCGCGCGCTGAACGCCAGGACGACGATCCAGGGCAACGCTTTCAGCAATGGCAACGGTGCACTGAGCGTCAATCAGTCGGCCGGGGCCCAGAACCAGATGATCAATGCCGTGCGAATCAGCGTCAGCGCTGGCCCGCAGAGCATCGACGACAGCGTCATGTCGCAACAGAACGTTGCGCTTGCAACCGACTCAGGATTGACCTCTACCACTGGCAGCCGCCAGGTCGTGACCAGCGACCAGGCCTTCACCGGCAGCCGTGGAGTGGTTCAGGTCAACCAGAGCGCCGGGGTGGGGAACCGAGTGGCTAACACCCTGAATTTACGACTCAACTGATGGAGCTGAGTCGGTAGCTGGAACGTACCAACACTTAACCAACTAATAGAAGCAAGGAGATACACCATGAAAACTACAATGGCCCTCAAACCACTGGCTTTCGCTCTCGCTGCGCTCATGGCTGTTGCTGCTCAAGCGGGTCAACCCAACCATCATCCACAGTCTGCGCCAACGACCGCAGCGGCGACCACCCAAGACGGTCAAAGCAACCACGGCAACGTGGTGCTCAATGACAAAACCAAGAACAACGCTTCGGCAAATGACTCCTACAACAACATCAGCGGCGTGGCCAACGGCAACGTGCTGAGCGGCGACAACAACCAAGGCAAAAACGATGTCGCCATCGTATCCGGCGACGCCGACTTCGTATTCGCCAGCACCGGTACCGCACAGTCGAACACCGGCAACCTGGTGATCAACAGCGGCACCAAAAACAACGCATCCCTCAACGACAGCGGTAACCACGCTTCGGGCGTGATTCAACTGAACGCCGCATCGGGCACCTCCAACCAGGGCAGCAGCAGTGTTGCAATCGCCTCGGGTAATGGCGACAGCGGCGCCGCAACCGTCGCCGGCGTGCAGGACGTGTCGGGTAACCTGACCCAGAACCTGAGCAGCGGCCACGGCTGGAGCAGCAAACCGGTGGTCAACAACGCCAGCGTGAACAACTCGATGAACTTCAGCTCCGGCGTGTCGAACTCCAACGTTCTGTCGGGCAGCAACAACCAAGGTCAGAACAACGTCGCAATCACTCGCTTCTGATGCAGACAGGGCCTTGGCAACAAGGCCCTTTTTATTTCCAGTGTCCAACAGGTCCTACGATCATGCGCTTTGGAGCCCTCCTTCTGCTGCTGGCACTCACCGGCCCGACCTGGGCGGCGCAAATGGCCGTGGTCATGCCTAACGGCGCGGTGGTCTACAAGAAGGTCGAGAGCATCCGCGAGCGCAAGTTCGCCAACCTGGTGGAACAGAAAACCGACTTCAGCTGCGGCGCGGCCGCACTGGCGACCATCCTGCGCCAAGCCTATTGGATGGACGTGGATGAAGACCACGTCATCAAGGGCATGCTGGTCAACGCCGACCAGAACCTCGTGCGCACCCAGGGCTTTTCGATGCTGGACATGAAGCGCTACCTGGAAAGCATCCACATGCGCGCCAAGGGCTACCGGATCACCCCGCAAGTACTGATCACCGTGAAAGTGCCGGTGGTGGTGTTGCTGGATATTCGTGGCTACAAGCATTTCGTGGTGTTGCAACGGGCCGACAACGACTGGGTGTACATCGGCGACCCCGTGCTGGGTAACAAGCGCTATGCCAAAGACGATTTCGTCAAAGGCTGGAACGGCATTGTGTTCGCGGTTATCGGCGAGGGCTACGACAAGGCCAACGCCCTGCTCACGCCGCCCAACCCACTGACCGCCAAGAGCCAACTGAACGAATTCAGCCCCGTACGCGACAGTGAATTGATGGACTTCGGTTTTATCCAGAGCGACTTCTTCTAGAAGCGCAATAAGGAGCAGGATGCTCCAGGAGCACACGATGAACACTCGAAGCTGGCTGACGGTCATGTGCCTGGCAGCCTCAGTACCTGCCTATGCTTCCTCGGCGTTCAAGCCGATCGAACTCAAGGACTCGGAAATGGCCGAGCTGCGTGGGCGTTATGTCATGCCGGGGCGGATTATCAGCTTCGGGATCGTCATGAGCAGCACCTGGACCAATGCCGCCGGTGCAACCGTTACCGGCACGGCCAATATGCAGGTCAGCTCAGCCACCGTGACCCCTCAGTTTTACGTGCAGGTGACCGGCAATGATGGCACCGGCGTCACCCAGCAACCACAAGGCACTGGCACGGTCATCGGCGGCGCAGGCCTGGGCACCGGCCAGGGCGTGACGCAAAGCGTGCGCGCAGCGGGCGACGGCAACACCGCCAGCAACGGCGTGGACATCAACGTCACCCAAAACGGCCTGGCGCCTGCCAACTACGTGCAATCAGGACAAGCGCTGATGGCTGGCCAGCCGATCACAGGCGGCACCGCTGCCGGCCAGGTGACGGTCACGGCCAATAACGGCGGGCTGCAAATGGCGCTTCAGGCCAGTAACAACCAGGGCAATGCGGTGCAGCAAATCGGCGGCGGCAACGTCCTGCAAGGCACGGTCATCCAAGGCAACAGCAACTTTGTGAACAACATGACCCAACTCAATGTGGTGCTGGGCAACAACGGTCTGAACAACCTCACGCAAAACCTTAATCTTGATCAACTCAAAGGCCTACGCCCCTCCGGATATTGAACTACGCTGAGCCACGACACTTACGCATTAGAAAGGGACGGCTTATTTCATGCATCGATCGTTATCGTTACGTGCCGTGGTTTGCTTGAGTACGCTCTTGCCTGCATCAATGCTATACGCCGCGCCGGATGCCGACATTGAGACCTTGAAGCAGGAACTGCTGGAACTCAAACAACGCTATGAAGTGCAGCAAAAAGCACTGGCCGTACTGGAACAACGCGTACGGCAGGTAGAAGACCAACCCGCAACTCCCGCCCCCAAACGCTTGGCCAAATCCCCCGCCGACTTCCAGAAAGGCGGCACCACCGTGGCCGGTCATACGCCTGGCACAGGTGCGGCGGCAGCCTCGGGTGGCGCCGGCGGCGGCAGTTCCTACGGGCAAAGCCTCAAGGACGACTCGGCCCCGGCGCAAAGCGTGAGCAACCTGTACAACGAAGCCAGCGGCTTTTTCGGTAACGGCAAGTTCAGCTTCGAAACCGGCCTTACCTATGCCCGCTACGATGCTCGCCAGCTCTCCCTCAACGGCTTTTTGGCCCTGGACTCGATCTTCCTGGGCAACATTAACCTGGACCGAATCAAATCCGACAGTTGGACCCTGGACCTGACCGGGCGCTACAACCTGGACAATCGCTGGCAGTTCGACTTGAACGTGCCGGTGGTGTACCGCGAGTCGACTTATCAGTCGGGCGGTGCCAACGGCGACTCCAACGCCACGTCCGAAGCCTCGGTGACCCGAGACCCGACCATCGGCGATGTCAACTTCGGCATTGCTTACAAGTTCCTGGATGAAAGCGCCAACCTGCCGGATGCAGTGGTGTCAGTGCGCGTCAAGGCCCCGACCGGCCAGGAGCCCTACGGCATCAAGCTGATCGAGCAAGCCAATAACAATAACCTTGCCGTGCCGGAAAGCCTGCCGACGGGCAACGGTGTGTGGTCGGTAACGCCAGGCATCTCCCTGGTGAAAACCTTCGATCCGGCGGTGCTGTTCGGCTCGCTGTCGTATACGCATAACTTCGAAGAGTCATTCGGCGATATCAGCCCTAACGTCAACCAGAAAGTCCCCGGCAAAATCAGCCTGGGCGACAGCTTCCAACTTGGCCTGGGGGTCGCCTTCGCCCTCAACGAGAAAATGAGCATGTCGTTTTCCGTGTCGGACCTGGTGCAGCGCAAAAGCAAGATCAAACAAAACGGCCAGGACTGGCAGTCGGTGGTGTCCAGCGATGCCAACGCCGGTTATTTCAACGTGGGCATGACCATTGCCGCCTCGGAAAACCTGACCATCGTGCCGAACCTGTCGATCGGGATGACGGACGATGCGCCGGACTTTACGTTCAGCTTGAAATTCCCGTACTACTTTTAAGCCGCGCAAGGAAAAGCCCCGCAACGATAAGGGTCGTTGCGGGGCTTTCGTTTTACCCGCCCTAGCGGATCTGGTGTTTGTGCAGCAATCGGTAGAACGTCGGCCGGGAAACCCCCAGCACCCGGGCTGCGACACTCAGGTTGTCGCTGTGCCGATTGAGCACATCGCACAGCGCCTGGCGTTCGGCGCGGTGCTTGTAATCTTCAAGTGTAGCCATCGGTGGCGCAATTGCCTGCTCGCCCAGCAAACCCAGGTCCGCCGCTTCGATCTGTCGCCCTTCGGCCAGCACCAGGCCGCGGCGCACGCGATTGGCCAACTCGCGCACGTTGCCCGGCCAAGGGTGTTGCCCCATGGCTACCAGTGCATCCTCGCTGAAGCTGCGCGGGCGGCGCCCGGTTTCCTGACTGTAGAAGCGTGAAAAGTGGTTGGCCAGCATCGCTACATCGCCGTGGCGCTCACGCAAGGGCGCGGTGACCACCTGCAGCACATTCAGGCGGTAATACAGGTCTTCACGAAAGGTGCCCTTCTCAACCGCGGTTTCCAGGTCGACGTGGGTTGCCGCCAATACCCTTACGTCCACGGGGATGGGTTGGCTGCCGCCGACACGTTCGATTTGCTTCTCTTGCAAAAAGCGCAAGAGGTTGGCCTGCAGCTCCATCGGCAAATCACCGATTTCATCCAGAAACAGCGTGCCTCCATGAGCGGCCTCGATGCGTCCGACCTTGCGCTGATGCGCGCCGGTAAACGCACCTTTTTCATGGCCGAAGAGTTCGGACTGAATCAGGTGTTCGGGAATTGCACCGCAGTTGATGGCCACAAACGGCTTGGCGTGGCGCTGGGACTTGCGGTGCAAGGTCTTGGCCACCAGCTCTTTACCGGTGCCGCTGTCACCGCGAATCAACACCGGCGATTCTGTCGGTGCCAGCTTGGCCAAAAGCTTGCGCAGTTCACGAATCGGCCGGCTGTCACCCAGCAATTCATGCTCGGGCTCATCTATCAGCGTGTGGCCCTTGCCACGCAGGCGGGCCATGCCGAACGCACGCCCCAGCGTGACCTGCACGCGCGCTACGTCAAACGGCAAGGTGTGGAAGTCGAAAAACCACTCGCAGACGAAATCTCCGACATTTTGCAGGCGCAAAACGTCCTGGCTAAGCACCGCGATCCACTCGGTACCGCTGCGGCTGATCAACTCCTTGACCGCTTCCGGGCGCTCAAGGTGATAGGGCTGCAAGCGCAGCAGGCCAACATCGCAAGACCGATCGCCGACGACTCCAAGGGCGCAGCTGTCCACTTCCCATCCGGCGGTGCGCAGACCGGGCAGCAGTCCGTGGCAGTCATCACACGGATCGACCACAAGCAGACGACGCTGGACAGGTGTAACAACCATGACTATTCCTTGGCGCCAATATTCTTAAAGTTATTTAGAAACAAAGGTTTGTGAGGCCTGGCGCTAACACTAGCAAGGTATTGACGCGCGCCTTGTACCATTTCGCTATAAGTGTTGGCAGAAAGCCACTGCTGGAGGTTTCCAAATAAAAAATCGCCGCGCACAGAGACGTTCATTGAGCTTTCAAAACAGCCGCTTACCTGACGTTGATCACGGAAAGTTAAAATTTCTTGCTCTAGCATGTGACCCGTACCCCGCCGTCGAGCATCAGTACAAGTAACTCGCCGTCTGGCTCGCCCAACCGACGGCACTCACTTGAATGGGCATTAGAGAGAAGACTCACATGAACGCCCCGCTCCGCATCAACGAAGCTCTTTTGATCGCAGACCGTGCTTTTCAGCCCTTTCAGTGCGTGGCCTGGCACGATGGCAATGGCGCACTCAGCCTGAGCGTCATCGACCGCACCAACACGCGTATTGGCAGCAAACAGCTGTCCTCGAGCGCCTATACCGACCCGGCTCAGTTGGAAGATTTGTTGTTACAGGCTCGCGCCGAACTCGACAAAGATGGTTATAAGTTGCAGTCCTGGGCAATGCCCAAGTAAGACAACACAGCAACTTCCGATCATTGCCCTCGTGTAAAAACAATGATCGGAAGTTCAGTCCATCCGCGTTGGCCAGTGACGGCGCTTATCGCGCCGCCAGAATAAACCGCTCTAACGCTTGTGCAGCACCATCCTCGACATTGCTGCCGGTGACGACGCTGGCCTGACGTTTGACGGCCTCTTCTGCCTGGCCCATGGCAATCGACAAACCGGCGACGTGAAACATCGCCGGGTCGTTGCCACCGTCGCCAATGGCTGCCGTCTGCTCAAGCGGTACACCCAGGTGCGCAGCCAGGGCTTTCAAGGCATCACCCTTGTTGGCCTGCATCGCTGTTACGTCCAGGTAAATCGGTTGCGAGCGCGACACATGGGCCAGCCCCTGAACCTTGGGCTGCAACTGCGCTTCCAGCTCGATCAGCAACTCAGCATTGCGACTGGCCGCGACAATCTTGTCGACCCGATCCAGGTACGGCTCAAAACTCTCCACGACCAGTGGCCCATACCCCAGGCCAGCGGCTTCAACCGCCACCATCGGCCCGGGCGGATCACGCCGCAGCCATTCGCCATCGGCAAACAGCCAGACTTCGACGCCCGGCTGCCCGGAGAACAGCGCCAACGTGACCAGCGCCGCCTCCGCCGGCAGATGGTGGGCCAGCAGCACGCTGCCATCGGGGTTGATCAACGTGCCGCCGTTAAAGCCTGCCACCGGCACATCGATGCCGAACGTTTCGATCATCTGCATCATGGCCTTGGGCGGCCGCCCGCTGGCCAGGCTGAAGAACACGCCGGCGTCGCGCATGGCGCGCACTGTATCAATGGTGCGCTGACTGGGCGTGTGGTCGGGACGCAGCAGCGTCCCGTCCATATCGCTCAGGACAAATCGGATGGGATGGATCGCGGCATCATTCATCCCAGGCTATGCCAGGTACGGCCATCGCGGGCCAGCAAGGCATCGGCCGCTGCCGGACCATCTTCACCGGCCTTATAGGCCTGGATGCCATCGTCCTCTTTCCAGGCGTCAAGGAACGGCTGCACCGCACGCCAGCCGTTCTCGATGTTGTCAGCGCGCTGGAACAGGGTCTGGTCACCGGTCATGCAGTCGTAGATCAGGGTTTCGTAACCCGTCGACGGCTGCATCTCGAAAAAGTCCTTGTAGTCAAAACCCAATTCGATATTGGCCATCTCCAGGGTTGGCCCAGGCTTTTTGGCCAGCAGGTCGAACCACATGCCTTCATTGGGCTGGATCTGGATTTTAAGGTAGGTGGGCTTGAGCTCATCCACTTCGGTATCGCGGAACTGCGCATACGGCGCGTGCTTGAAGCAGATCACGATTTCGGTGTCGCGAATGCTCATGCGCTTGCCGGTGCGCAAGTAGAACGGCACACCGACCCAGCGCCAGTTGTCGATCATCACCTTGAGGGCAACGAACGTCTCGGTGCTGCTGTCGGGCGCGACGTTGGCTTCTTCGCGGTAGCCGGGAAGCGCCTTGCCGGCGATCTCGCCAGCGGTGTACTGGCCGCGTACCGAGTTGGCCCGCGCGTCTTCCAACGACCAGGGCCGGATGGCGCCGACGACCTTGGCCTTTTCACCACGCACCGCATCGGCACCAAACGCCGCCGGCGGCTCCATGGCTACCATTGCGAGCAACTGGAACAGGTGGTTGGGCACCATGTCGCGCAGGGTGCCGGTTTTTTCGAAGAAATTTCCGCGGGTTTCCACGCCGACGGTCTCGGCCGCAGTGATTTGCACGTGGTCGATGTAATGGTTGTTCCAGAACGCTTCAAACAGCACGTTGGAGAAACGGCTGATCAGAATGTTCTGCACCGTTTCCTTGCCTAGGTAATGGTCGATGCGGTAGATCTGCTTCTCGCTCATCACCTTGAGCAGGCACGCGTTCAGCGCTTCGGCGGTGGCGAGGTCGGAACCGAAGGGTTTTTCGATCACCACACGACGGAAGCCATCGTCGGTTTCATTAAGCAAGCCGGCGCTGCCCAGGCGCTGCACCACTTCACTGAAGAAGCGCGGCGCAGTCGCCAGGTAGAACACCGCATTACCGGTGCCGCTGTCAGCGATCTTCTTGCCGATGTCGGCGTAGGTGCTGTCGTCGAGGAAATCGCCCTCGACGTAGCTGATGCCCTTGGCCAACTGAGCCCACAACTCTGGGTCGAGGGCGTTTTCGGCATTGCCCTTGACCTTGCTTGCGGCCTCGGTGCGGATGAAGTCCTCGAGTTTCTTGGCGAAGTCGGCATCACTGATGGCGTTGTGATCAACGCCCACAATGCGCAGGCCTTCGCCCAGCAGCCCGTCACGACTCAGGTTGTACAGCGCCGGCATGAGCAGGCGCTTGACCAGGTCGCCATGGGCGCCAAACAGAAAGAGTGTGGTGGGCGGAGCAGGTTCGGCCTTGGGTTTCTTGCCGTTGGCGGTCATTTTTTGGAAGTCTCCACATGGCCGCCAAAGCCGAAGCGCATGGCAGACAGCATTTTGTCACCGTAGGTGCTCTGCTGACGGGAACGGAAGCGAGCGAACAACGAGGTGGACAGCACCGGTACCGGCACCGCTTGCTCCATGGCCGCTTCGATGGTCCAGCGGCCTTCGCCACTGTCGGCCACGGAACCTGAGTAGCCGTCGAGCTTTGGATCGGTGGCCAGGGCGTCGGCGGTCAGGTCCAGCAACCAGGACGAGACCACGCTGCCACGGCGCCAGACTTCGGCGATGTCGGCGACGTTGAGATCAAAGCGCTGATCTTCCGGCAGGTTTTCCGAGTTTTTGGTCTTGAGGATGTCGAAGCCTTCGGCGAAGGCCTGCATCATTCCGTACTCGATGCCGTTGTGAATCATCTTCACAAAGTGCCCGGAGCCCGCTGGACCCGCATGGATATAGCCATGCTCGGCACGGCTGTCAGCCGAGGCGGAACGGTCCTTGGTGCGAGGGATATTGCCCAGGCCCGGGGCCAGGCTGGCGAAGATCGGGTCGAGGCGCTGTACAGTCTCGGCGTCGCCACCGATCATCATGCAGTAGCCACGCTCCAGGCCCCAGACGCCGCCGGAGGTGCCGACGTCGACATAGTGCAGGCCTTTTTCCGACAGGGCTTTAGCGCGACGTACGTCGTCTTTATAGTTGGTGTTGCCGCCGTCGATGATCACGTCACCGTCTTCAAGCAGCTCACTGAGTTCATTGATGGTGTTTTCGGTCGGGTCGCCTGCAGGCAGCATGACCCAGATGGCGCGAGGCTTTTGCAGCCCTGCTACCAAGGCCTTCAAGTCGGCAACGCCTGTGGCGCCCTCCTCGCTCAAGCCTTTGACGAATGCTTCGTTACGGTCGTATACAACGGTGGTATGCCCATTGAGCATCAGGCGCCGCGCAATGTTACCGCCCATGCGGCCTAGTC
The DNA here is from genome assembly GCF_044875395.1 of Pseudomonas sp. HT11. Classification (NCBI taxonomy): domain Bacteria; kingdom Pseudomonadati; phylum Pseudomonadota; class Gammaproteobacteria; order Pseudomonadales; family Pseudomonadaceae; genus Pseudomonas; species Pseudomonas sp. HT11. The sequence continues at coordinate 3,523,888 of NZ_CP173217.1, forward strand.
CGATAATCCCCAGTTGCATGTGCTGATGCTCCTAACTGCTAAATAAATGTGTGACATAGTTTATAGCGCAATGAGGCTAATGAGGGTTAGTCCAGAGCGGATCCTTGTAGTTTCATGACAAAAAAAGGCCATCGTTTCAGCATCACGGCCGCAAAAGTCACAGCGACCATCAAAAATAAAAAAGTTCCATTGATTCAAAAAAGAATTCAGAATCGCTGCGACTGTTGCCGAGGACCTCGATCAAGCGTTCCGGCACCGCGATCTACCGGCTATTTGCGAGGTAAGCAATGAGCACAGCACAGACGATGCGCCCGCCACAGACCCTCTATGTCACCGTCCGTCGCGACGAACTGCGCCAGTTGAAAGACGAGCGCGATCAGCTGCAGCAGGAAGTCCTGCGCTTGCGCTCACACCTTCAGGCGCAAATCAATCAAACGTCCGGGCCTCAGCCCGCACTTTGCTGAACGTGGGCTGAACGAAGCGTTCAGGAATAACTCACGAAGTTTTCACATCCTCCTCCCGATACTCCCGCCGAATAGGGCCACCCACATGCGGTAGCCCTCTGCTGCGCGTATTCCTGCGCGGCAACTGGCAATTATCGGGTTGGAGCGCTGGATGGCGATGTTCAAACGCAGCACGAAGTCTGCGAAAGGCTTTGATTGGGCCGGCCTTGGCTGGTTGTTTCTGTTTTTCTGGTATTTCTCGGGTATTACCCAACTGCTGATCCAGCTGACCGGCACTTCCGGCTTCAGCGGATTTCGCCAAGCCTTCTTCCTGAGTGCGTTCTGGCTCGCGCCCATGCTGCTGTTCCCGCGCCGTACGCGCCTGCTCGCCGCCTTGATCGGCGTTGTGCTGTGGGCCTGCTCCATGGCCAGCCTGGGTTATTTCTTCATTTACCAGCAGGAATTTTCCCAAAGCGTCATCTTCATCATGTTCGAGTCGAACATCTCTGAAGCCGGCGAATACGCCACTCAATATTTTGCCTGGTGGATCGTGCTGGCGTTCATTGCCCACACTGCCCTGGCGATCTTCCTGTGGACCCGCCTGCGCCCGGTTTACCTGCCGCGCGGCCAGTCGATTCTCGCGGCCACCGCGATTGTCCTAGCGGTGGTCGGTTATCCGTTGGTGAAACAGATTGCAACCAACCCCACCATGGAACTGGCCATCGATGGCTTCGAGTCGCGGGTAGAGCCTGCCGTGCCTTGGCAGATGATCGTCGCCTATCGCCGCTACACCGAGCAGCTGAACAGCATGCAAGGCATGCTCACGAGTGCCAGCCAGATCCCGCCCTTGAAGAACCTCAAGGACAGCATGGCCGGCCAGCCGTCGACCCTGGTCCTGGTAATCGGTGAGTCCACCAACCGCCAGCGCATGAGCCTTTACGGCTACCCGCGCAATACCACGCCGGAACTGGACAAGCTGCGCGACCAACTGGCGGTCTTCGATAACGTCATCACGCCGCGCCCCTATACGATTGAAGCGCTGCAACAGGTGCTGACCTTTGCCGACGAAGAAAACCCTGACCTGTACCTCAAGACACCGTCGATTGTCAGCGTGATGAAACAGGCTGGCTACAAAACCTACTGGATCACCAACCAGCAGACGATGACCAAGCGCAACACCATGCTCACGACCTTTTCCGAACAGGCCGACGAGCAGGTGTACCTCAATAACAACCGCAACCAGAACGCCCGCCAGTACGACGGCGACGTGCTGGCACCGTTCGCCAAGGCCCTGGCCGACCCTACCGAGCGCAAGTTCATCGTGGTGCACCTGCTGGGCACCCACATGAGCTACCAGTACCGTTATCCGCCGACCTTTGACAAATTCACCGATCGTCAGGGCGTACCGCCAGGCATCAGCGACCAACAGTTGCCGACCTACAACAGCTACGACAACGCGGTGCTTTACAACGACTTCGTGGTGTCGAGCCTGATCAAGGACTACGCCAAGACCGACCCCAACGGCTTCCTGCTGTACCTGTCGGACCACGGCGAAGACGTATTCGACTCGGCCGGCCACGGCACGCTGGGGCGCAACGAAGGCAAGCCGACGGCACCGATGTACACCATTCCGTTCATGGCGTACGCCTCGCCGAAGTGGCGCGAAACCCACGACTGGAGTTTCGCCACCGACCTGCAACGCCCTTACAGCAGCTCGCAACTGATTCACACCTGGGCGGACATGGCCGGGCTGAGCTTTGATGAATGGGACCGCAGCAAAAGCCTGGTCAATGACAGCTTCAAGGCGCGCCCGCGGATGATTGGCGACCCGTATATAGGCCAGAAAAAAGGCCTTATCGATTTCAGCTTGATCAAGCCGAAGAAGGTCGATGCCGCCGAAGTGGTGGTCAAGTAGTCACCGGCGTTGTAACACAAAGATAACAATCATTCTCGTTTGAGCCTAAAGTTCCCCCGCTCCTTTCGTCTTTGAACCATGCCTTCCCTTTCCGGGTGGCATCGAAGACGACAAGGAGTCTGCTGCGATGTTCGCGCCTTTTACCCGTTCCATGACCCTCACCTTTGGCCTGTTCGGCGCCGTTGCAAGCCCGGAGCTGATGGCTGATACCGACCCCGAACACCTGCCGGCCAAAGCCTACGAACTGGGTGCGACCAGCATTACCGCCGAAGGCCTGGGCACCACCACCGAGCACACCGGGGCTTACACCACCGGCTCGATGAGCACCGCCACCAAGCTGAACCTGTCCATCAAGGAAACCCCGCAATCCATTTCGGTGATCAGCCGCCAGCAGATGGATGACTTCAATCTCAATACCCTCACCGATGCCTTGCGCCAGACCACCGGCGTTACGGTGCAGCACCTGGATTCGGACCGGGCGAGTTACTCTTCCCGCGGCTACTCGATCAGTAACTTCCAGATCGACGGCATGCTCAATACCTTTGGCCGCATGAAGTCCGACGCCGATACCATCATCTACGACCGCATCGAGGTTGTGCGCGGCGCCACCGGCCTGACGACCGGGGCGGGCGACCCTTCTGCCACCGTGAACATGATCCGCAAGCGCCCCACCACAGAGTGGCAAGCCAAAACCGGCGTCAGCGGTGCCAGCCATGACAACTACTACAGCTATATCGATGTAGGCGGTCCACTGGCGTTTGACGGGCGACTGCGTGGCCGCACCGTGCTGGCGTACCGTGACAGCCAGTCCTTTCGCGACAGCTATGCGATGCAACGGGAAGTGGGCTACGGCATCCTCGAAGCCGACCTGACGGACAACACCTTTGTCGCCGTGGGTTTGGACTACCAGAACAAGCATGTGCAGGGCAGCTCCTGGGGCACCCTGCCCTATTGGAACAGCGATGGCAGCAAGGCTCGGCTATCGCGCTCCGCCAACCTGGCGACCGACTGGAGCTCCTGGCCGCTTAAAGACAAAACCACCTTTGCCTCCATCGAGCATAAGCTGTCTGCAGACTGGCACCTGAAAGCTGCCTACACCCATCGCCAAAGCGACACGGACGGCAAGGTGTATTACGGCGGCGCCGGCTTTCCCAATCCGGATGGCAGCGGCATGACGGCCTGGACCAACCAGATGGTCGGCACATCGAAAATGGACGTGGTGGATTTGAATATCGCCGGTTCTTATTCGCTGCTGGGGCGCGAGCATGAATTGATGGTTGGGTACGGCGAATCCGAACAGCGCGATACGGCGCCTTTTCAGCGCGTCAATAATCCCCAGGGCTACACGGACATCAAAGATTGGCGACACATGAGTGGCATCGCCAAGTTCCCGGACCGCACCACTGGCCTCAAGGGCGAGCACAGCAGCCGAAAACAGAAGGCGGGTTACCTCGCCACACGCCTGAGCCTGACCGACCGGCTGCATGCCGTATTGGGCAGCCGCTATGGCAGTTGGGAAATCGAAAGCGTCTCACCTGAATACAACACCGATAACCAACTGACCCAATCCACTAAAACCCGCCAGACCCACAACGATATGTGGACGCCTTACGCTGGCCTGCTTTACGACCTCACACCCGAATACACCGTGTACGCCAGCTACACCGATATTTTCAACCCGCAAACCGCGCGGGATTCCAGCAAGAAGTATTTGGAGCCGGTGGTGGGCAGCAACTATGAAATAGGCCTCAAAGGCAGCCTGTTGAACGAACGCCTGAACCTGGCGACGGCGTATTTCTGGAGCACCCAGGATAACGTGGCCGAACTGGACAACAACGCCGCGCCGGACCCGATCAGCCGCGAGCAGTTCTACACCGCCAGCGGCAAAGGCAACAAGGTGCAGGGCTTTGAAGTTGAGGTGTCAGGTGAAGTCATGCCGGACTGGAATCTGTCTGCGGGCTATACCTATACCCACTCGACGAATGGTGACAAGCAGCGCAACAACACCAACCTGCCGCTCAATCTGCTGAAAGTCTCGACGGCCTATCGCCTGCCGGGTGAGTGGCGCGGGTTGACGGTGGGCGGCGCGGTAAATTGGCAGAGCGATTTTTACGATTTCGCTGACCGACCAACAGGCGGCCGCGACGAGAACGGCTACCTGAACACCGAGAGCACCAAAATCACCCAACAGGCCTACACCGTGGTCAACCTGATGTCGCGCTACCAATTTGACGAACATGTTTCAGCGTCGCTTAACATTAACAATCTATTTGATAAAAAGTATTACGAACGTGTCGGCTTTTATAATGGTGTGTATTGGGGCGACCCGCGATCCGTCACGCTTGCGCTGGACTGGAGGCTTTAAATCGCTGACCCGAAGTTAACAAAATCGTTAACTTTGGGGCCCCAAGCCGTTAATTCCCACTTAATAAGATCGCCCCACAATCGCCCCATGAATCTGATCACGGACGAGGCGGATACCGATCACACTTAATGGGGATACCTCTTATGAAACTTTCGACCTTGATGCTTGCCAGCCTGATGACCCTGACTTCCGTAGCAGCCTTCGCAGAAGGCGGTTCAGAGCGCTCGAAGGAGTTCTATAACAACTTCACCTTCATGCAACAGAAGACTCATGGCACCACTGACCAAACAGCGATTGCCGATGGCAAGAATGTAAAGACCCACACGGTTGAACAATCCAGTGAAGAGCCGCAACCCAACAGCTGATTTAATACTTAGTTAATCCGCATTGCCCTGTGCCATCCCGCTCCGTTGGCAAAGGTTAACTTGGCGCCATTTAATGGCGCCTTTTTTTTGCACGTTATTTATCAAAGCGCTTTGTTCCACAACAGCCTGCGCCCCTGTGCCGGATCAAAGATCCGATTCATCAAAACCAAACTTGCGATACGCCGCCTGTGCCACGTCATTACCCTCGAGCACTTCAAGGATGATCTTGCAGCAACCACGCTGCCGGGCGATTTCCCTGACCTTTTGCAGCATTTTCTGACTCAGGCCCAGGCGTCGGCGTGCACCGCATTGGTGTAGCTGGCTTGCAGCACCAGCGTGTCTGGGATGTCCATTTGCTTCCTCGATGATGCTCCGTGCGCGAAAAGACTCCGAAAAGACTCCTAGGTCCCGAAGCGCTGCAGTTGCATCTCCTGCAAGCGACTGAGCGTGCGGCGGAACGGAAACGCCAGGTAGCCTTCGGTGTAGAGGCTTTCCAGCGGCACCTGGGCTTCGATGTACAAGGGCACCTTGCGGTCATAGCACTCGTCCACCAGGGCGATAAAACGTCGCACACTGTCATCGTGCACCGACAACTGCGGCAGCTCGCGGTCACCGGCCACCACACGTTGGGCCGCGTCTTCGGTACCACGGGCGATTCGGGCCGGGCGTTGTTGTGCGTTCAAGCAGGGGACGTCGCCCAACAGGATGGCCGTGAAGCGATCACACAGCAGCATGAAGTCCATGGCGGCCAGCGGCCGCTCGCACAGCTCGGCGTAACGACACCAGAGCACCGTGTCGCAGGATTGCACCGCCACAATCGAGCGCAAGCCGACACTGATTGGCCCGCTGCGCACCGCCTGCCCTGCGCTCAATTGCTTGAACAGCGTCGCGAGCGCATCCGGCTGGTTCACCCAGTAGCGCTGCAGCCCCACGCCAGGATGCAAACGATGATCTTCGCCACCGTCTACCGCTACCACCTGCATGTGCTGTTTGATCGCCTCGATGCCTGGCACAAACCGCTCGCGGTTGAAGCCGTCGGCGTAGAGCTGATCGGGCGGCTGATTGGACGTGCTGACCATCACCACGCCCTGATCAAACATGACCTGGAACAAACGGCCGAGAATGATTGCATCGCCAATGTCATTGACGAACAGTTCGTCAAAACACAGCACGCGTACTTGCTGACTCAGCTCGCGGGCCAACGCCTGCAGAGGGTCCTGGATACCCGTGAGTTGAAACAGACGCTGATGCACCCACCCCATGAAATGATGAAAATGCTGGCGGCGTGCTGGCACCCGCAAGCTTTGATAGAACTGGTCCATCAACCAGGTCTTGCCCCGCCCCACCGGCCCCCATAGGTAAACACCGGTCACTGGCGAAAGGCCCTGGTGCAGGGCTTCGTGGCAGTGTTGCAGGGCTTCAACCGCCCGGCGCTGGGCCTCGTCTGGCACGAAACCGGGCTGGGTGGTGGCGTATTGATAAGCGGCGAGAGGCGAGTCGAAAGTCATGCGCGCCAGTATGACTTACACAGAGATATCCAGCCGCGAAATCTTGCCCTGCTCGTTCAGTCGAAAGGTGTAGCGCAGCTCCAGCGGGCTGCCGGGGAAATTACCGGAAACCACATTGCTGACCAACACTTTGCCGGTGCGATGCTGCACGTTCAGCACTTCAACCCGAGGCTGATAACGACGCCCGGTGTCTTCCATCCAGCGCGCAATCGCGGCGGTGCCGACTTGATGCTCACCCTCATCAAACACATTGGCATCGTCGGCAAAACACTCGGCAATGGTTGAGGTGTTGCGAGTATTGGTCGCGGCGATGTAGGCCACAATCGCGGGTGCCAACTCAGGAATGGACATGGCGCAGCTCCTTTTTAATGATTTATGACGCCATGCTAAGCCAGGGTTGTGTCAGTTTTTGTCAGGAGTAAACGGCGCGGACTCGTTCTGCTCCATCAGCTTGCGCCAGGCTCGCAACAGGTCACTGCGTCGGCCAGGGTAGCGATTACCCTGAGCTTCGGCTGCGGCCACTCGGTCAGTGCGAAAGGTGCGATAAGCGCCGCGCAACTCGCACCACGCCACAATCACGCGCACGTCATTGAGAAAACCCAGGGCCAGCGGCCAGATCAGGCGCTGGCTCTGGGTTTGGCTGGCGTCGGCGTAATCGATTTGCAGCTTGGCCTGGTTGCGGATCGCCTCGCGAAACACGTTCAGCGGCACGCGATTTTCCGGGTAACCGAACCCCGGAGGGCCGGGCAACAGCGTGGGGTTGCGCAATGCTTCCTGGGCAGCGGGATCAAGCACATCGGCGATTTTCGCCAACGCATTAGCCGCGGCGCGGCTCAGCACGTCGTCGCCACGTTGATCGACATAACGCAGGCCCAGCACGATCGCTTCGGTTTCCTCGGCGTTCAGCATTAATGGCGGCAGAAACAGCCCGCTGCGCAACACGTACCCTACTCCGGCCTCGCCAAAAATCGGTGCCCCCAGCGCTGTCAATTCAGCGATATCGCGATACAGCGTGCGCTCGGACACCTCCAGTTGCGCCGCCAGTACGGCGGCCGTCACCGGGCGTTTCTTGCCCCGCAGGGCCTGCAACAAGGTCAGCAATCGTGTGGTACGCGACACGTCAAACCCACCGAGAAAGGAACAAGTACCGAAGCTTAACAGAGCCTCCTGTCAGAAAACGTCAGCAGTAAAAAAGCCCCTTGACCGAATAAATTACGAGGATCATATTAAATACATGTTTCAAGACATGTAAAAAACCACCCCCACAGGAGTCTTTGTATGCGCAATACAGTCTTTGGTCGCCGCAGCGGCCTGCAGGTATCGGAACTGGCCCTGGGCACCGGTAATTTCGGCACAGGTTGGGGCCATGGCGCCGAGCGCGACGAAGCCAGGCAGATCTTCGATGGCTACCTCGAAGCAGGAGGCAACTTCCTGGATACCGCCAACGGCTACCAGTTCGGCCAGGCCGAAAAGCTGCTGGGGGAATTTATCGCCGCCGAGCGCGACAACCTGGTGGTCGCCACCAAATACAGCCTGCGCACCCAGCCGTCCGATGAAGGCACGCTCAAGCTCGGTAACAACCGCAAAAACATGGTGCGTGCCGTCGAGGAGAGTCTCAAGCGCTTGAACACCGACCGCATCGACCTGCTCTGGGCGCACATGAGCGATAACGTCACGCCGATGGAAGAGATCCTGCGCGGCTTCGATGACTTGGTGCGTGCCGGCAAGATCCACTACGCCGGCCTCTCCAACTTTCCCGCCTGGCGTATCGCCCGCGCGGATCTGTTGGCCGAAGTGCGCAGCTTTGCGCCGATCATCGGCGTCCAGGTGGAATACAGCCTGGCCGAGCGCAGCGCCGACCGCGAGTTGCTGCCGATGGCCGAAGCGTTGGGCCTGGGCGCCACGCTGTGGTCGCCGTTGGGCGGTGGTTTCCTCACCGGCAAATACCGTGAAACGCAGGACGACAACCGCGCCAACAAACTGGGCATGCTGATCCACTCGGAAAAGAGCGCCCGCGAAACCGCCGTACTCGACACCCTGCTGGCAGTCGCCGGCGAACTCGACGCCAGCCCGACCCACGTCGCCATTGCCTGGCTGCGCGAAAAAGCCCGCCGCTCGACCACCGCGCTGATCCCGATCCTCGGCTCCCGCACCCGCGCGCAGCTCGATGCAACCCTGGGTGCGCTGAACGTGCAACTGTCGGCCGAACAAGTGGCCCGCCTGGATGGCGCCAGTGCCCTGCCACTGGGCGTTCCGCACGCAATTATTGCCGAGCGTTTCCCTACCGACACCGGCTTGGACGCCCCTCGCCCACCCGTTATCTGAGGCGAAAAAAAACGGCCTGCTCAGGCCGTTTTTTTTTCAATCGCAGACCTTACGCAAGGCTCTTGCTGACCACCTCGAATACGTCGCTGGACAGCTCACCGGAGGCACGAATGCGCTCCAGCTCCGCCTTCATCAGCGCCTGGCGCGCGCTGTCGTATTTGCGCCAGCGCGTCAACGGCGCCAACTGGCGCGAAGCGATCTGCGGGTTGAACCCGTTCAACTGGATCACCAAATCGGCCAGGAAACGATAGCCCGAGCCATCGGCGGCGTGGAAGTTGATCAGGTTCTGCCCGGCAAACGCGCCGACCAGTGCCCGCACCTTGTTCGGGTTCTTGATGTTGAACGCCGGGTGCTCCATCAATGCCCTGACGCGCGCCAGGCCGCCCGGCAAGGTACTGCCGGCCTGCACGCTGAACCATTGATCCATGACCAGCGGGTTGTCCTTGAAGTTCTCGGCAAACACCGCCAACGCCTGCGCCTTTTCCGCCTCAAACGGCGAGTTGACCAGCACGGCCAGCGCCGTCAGGCGCTCCGTCATGTTGTCGCTGGTGTCGAACTGGTCCAGCGTCGCCGCCAGCACTTCCTGCTTGCCGCTGAGCATCAGGTACGACAGCGCAATGTTCTGCAGGGCGCGACGGGCAAAGTGCTCGGCCGCGGCCACGTAAGGTGTCTGCTTGGACAGCTCGCGGTTCGCCTGGTAGCGCAGCCACAGCGATTCGTAGAGGTTGTCGGCCAGTTGCTTGCGCGCATACTCACGGGCGGCGTGAATCGCGTCCACATCCGCCACTTCACTGATTTCAGTCAGGTAGGCTTCGCTTGGCAGCGAGAGCATCTCGGCGACCATCGCCTGGTCCAGGCTTTCATCGCTCAACACCGTGCGCAGCGCGTCGATCAGCCGTTGATCCAGCTTCAGCGGCTGACCCGCTTGATGCTGACCGATCAGCTCCTGCAACACTTGCACCGACAGTTGCTGGCCGGCATCCCAGCGATTGAACCCGTCGCTGTCGTGCTGCATCAGGAACATCAGCTGGTCGCGGTTGTAAGGGAAGCTCAGTTTCACCGGCGCCGAGAAGCCGCGCAGCAACGACGGCAGCGGTTGTTCGGCGATATCGACGAAAGTGAAGGTCTGCTCGGCTTCGGTCACCGAAATCACTCGGGACGTAGCGCCAGCGCTGGCCTCACCGGCCAGGCGCAAGGCAATGCCGGCGCCGTTGGCGTCCAACAGGCCAAGCGCCACAGGGATCACGAACGGCAGTTTTTCAACTTTGTCCGGGGTTTGCGGGCAGCTTTGACGGAAGGTCAGGCTGTAGGTCTTGGCAGCGGCGTCGTAGGACTCGCTCACCGCCAGACGCGGTGTACCGGCCTGGCTGTACCAGCGTTTGAACTGGCTCAGGTCCGCGCCGTTGGCGTCTTCCATGGCCTTGATGAAGTCGTCGCACGTCACGGCCTGGCCGTCGTGGCGCTCGAAATAGAGGTCACTGCCCTTACGGAAGCCTTCAGCGCCGAGCAAGGTGTGGATCATGCCGACCACTTCCGAGCCCTTTTCGTACACGGTCAGGGTGTAGAAGTTGGAGATCTCGATGAAGCTGTCCGGGCGCACGGCGTGGGCCATCGGGCCTGCGTCTTCAGCGAACTGGTGAGTGCGCAGGTACGCCACATCCTGGATGCGCTTGACCGTGGCCGAGTTCATGTCGGCGGAAAAGCCGGAATCACGGAACACCGTTAAGCCTTCCTTCAACGACAGCTGGAACCAGTCGCGGCAGGTCACGCGGTTGCCCGACCAGTTGTGGAAGTATTCGTGGGCCACGATCGCCTCAACCCGCTGGTGCGCGGCGTCAGTGGCGGTTTCGGCGCGCGCCAGCACGGCGCTGGAGTTGAAGATATTAAGGCCCTTGTTCTCCATGGCGCCCATGTTGAAGTCGTTGACCGCCACGATCATGAAGATGTCGAGGTCGTACTCGCGGCCGTAGGTCTCTTCGTCCCAGCGCATGGATTTTTTCAGGCTGTTCATGGCGTGCTGGCATTTGTCGATGTTTTCCGGCTCGACGTAGATGCGCAGCGCCACTTCACGGCTGGTCATGGTGGTGAAGGTGTCTTCGACGCACCACAAATCACCGGCCACCAGCGCGAACAGGTAGGCCGGTTTCTTGAACGGGTCTTCCCAGGTCGCCCAGTGGCGCCCGTCTTCACCCGGGCCGCTGGCAATCGGGTTGCCGTTCGACAGCAGCACCGGGTAGCTGTGTTGCTCGGCAATCACCGTGGTGGTGAAGGTGCTCATCACGTCCGGGCGGTCGAGGTAGTAAGTGATCTTGCGGAAGCCTTCGGCCTCGCACTGGGTGCAGAACATGCCGCTAGATTTGTACAGGCCTTCCAGCGCGGTGTTGGTTTCCGGGTGGATGCGCACGCTGGTGTCGACCGTGAAGGTCTCGCGGATCGGGTGCAGGGTCAGGTGGCTGTCGGTCAACTGGTAGTCGGCTTCGCTCAGTTCACGGTCGCCCAGGTTGACGGTCAGCAGTTCAAGCTGCTGGCCATCGAGCACCAGCGGCGGCAGGCCCGCACCACGCTCGGGGTTGCGGCGCATCACCAGCTGCGCGTGGACCAGGCTGTGGTCCTCGAACAACTCGAAGGTCAGGTGCGTCTCTTCGATCAGGTAGTCCGGCGCCTGATAGTCCTTCAGGTAAATCATCTTCGGTTGTTCGGTGCGCATGGGTGGCATCCTTTTACTGATGCACGGCGAGCTGGTAGGCCGTGTACTTACGAATGTTGATAACGCCGGTGTCGAAGATCAGGTATTGGCCCTTGATCCCCAACAGCGTGCCTTCGGCAATCGGGTTCTTGTCCAGGTTGAAGCTGACGATCTTGGTCGGATACTGCTCGACCGGGTAGCGGATTTCGATCGGTTCAATGTCGGCAATCGTTTGGATGGCCTGCAGGCCAAAGCGTTCCTGCAAACTCAGCAGGCCTTCGGCGCACGAGGCAAACAGTGCATCGCGCACTTCGGTCAGGTTCACCGCCACCGCATCGCCCTTGAGCAGTGCGCGCCAGTTGGTCTTGTCGGCCACCTGGCTGCGGAACAGGTCTTCGACGAAGCCCGATTGCTGGCGGGTTGCCACGCGCATGATCGGCAGCGCCTGGCTGGCGCCCTGGTCCAGCCAGCGTGTCGGCAGCTGGGTAGCGCGGGTGATGCCGACCTTGATGCCAGACGAATTGGCCAGGTAGACCACGTGGTCGGTCATGCAGAATTGCTCGCCCCAGCCCGGATCACGGCAGGTGCCGGCGTCGTAATGGCAACGCTCGGGGCTCATGATGCACAGGTCGCACTGGGCCAGTTTGGTCATGCACGGGTAGCAATAACCCTGGCTGAAACTGGTTTTGGTCTTGCGGCCGCAATGGCTGCAATGGATGGCGCCGAGGTATTCCAGGCGCACGTGCGTGCCGATCAACGGGTTGACCGGCACCTCGGTATCGCCCAGGCGAAACGCGTATTGAACGGTCGGCTCACCGAGTTGCGCCGACATTTTGCTGACTGCACCGCGACCAATTTCAATCAATGGATCGCATCCGACTTGAACAGAATGTTCGGCACCGGTGCCGACTTCGATGCGCATTCCTGCGGGCCCATGTAGCCGGTGCGCTGCTCTTCGGGCAGGTTCTGGATTTCCCAGGCGATCATCGCTTGCAGCGACAGCTCACGCTGCTCGGCGGTGAGCTTGCGGCCGTCGGACCACTTGCCGATTTCCACGGCGAGCTTGAGGCTCTCGTAGATGTCCGGGGTGATGTTTTCGATCATTTCAGCAAAAGAGGACATAAGGCTCTTCCTTATCAAATGGAGGCTTTGCGGCGGTTGTACAACCCACCCAGCAAACCCGTCAGGCAACCGATGACCAAGCCGCTCAGATGAGCCGCGTTGGCGATTTCGCCGAAGCCGATCATCGAGATCAGCCCCGACATGCAGAGCACCAGCCATATCAGCATCATCGCCAGCACCCCGCGAGGCAGGCGATAAGCCGGGTTGGGCGACAGCAACTGGAAAATCCAGCAATGCCCAAGCAAGCCATACAACACGCCGGACAGGCCGCCAAACAGGCTCGGGCCGCCATAGGCGTATTGCGCGTAATTGGAAACCAGGCTGAACAGCAGGGTCAGGCCCAGCAGGTTGATACCGCCCTGGCGCACTTCAATGCGCCGGCCGAGTTCCCAGTACCACATGCCGTTCATGGCCAAATGCAGGATGCCGAAGTGGATCAGCATCGGCGTGACCAACCGCCACCATTGCCCCGACGCCATAGTCTCGGCAAAAGGCGTGAACTGGAGGTACTCGCCCGTCACATGGAACGGCAGAAACGTCAGCCAGCTCATGGTTTGCAGGTTTTCACCCAGCAACGTCACCGCGCCAACAATGATGCTCGCCAGCAGCACCAGCGCCGTCACCGGGCTGTGGCGTACCTGCTGCACAAAGCTGGGACGCGTAACGGGCGCCCGCTCGGGGATGTCCAGTTGCTGGTCCGGGTCACCGTCGGGAAAGCGTTGGTACAACACGCGCACGTCGTCGCTGATGGTTTCTGGCACCCACAGCACCTGCTCGCCGGCCTCTTCGCTGACACGATGGGGCACTTGCATGCGTTGCAGCAACTTGACGAAACCCGCCAGGTCGACACTCAGCGGCAAGCGCAAAACAGCTACGGTACTCATGAAATAACCTCAGGGCGCTCAACGTCGACCCAGACAAATTTACGCGGATCCAGCTGGGTTTCCTGGTCCAGCCGATACGCCACCAGCTTGCCGTACAGCACAGCGCTGTAATCCAGGCAGGCCAGGTTCGGGCGGATCGGCGCGGGTTTGCCGCTGCGCCAGTAATGGCCGACGAACAGCAACGGCTCGTCGACGCCATAACGCAGCAGGGAATTTTTTTCGCTGGACGACAGCGGCGTACGCGCCACCGGCTCCGGCAGCGCATCGGGCTGGAACACGATGTCGCCATAGGTTTTCGGGTCGTCTTCCCAGAATTTGGTGCGAAAGAACGAGCGCGTCAGCCCATCGCCACCGGTCAGCGTCAGGCCATCCGGCAGGCGCATGTCGGTGCCGCGCAGCAGGCGGTCGAAGGCGTTGCAGGCAAAACTGCCCGGTACGGCGGCGGCCTGCAGAAAGTGCTGGTCGATGCAGCCATCCGGGAACGTCGCGCGCAGCGGCTGGATAAAGCCCTCGTCCCAACACGCGTGCACCACACGGAAACGCCCGGCATCGACAAACAGCGGCATGTCATAGAACCAGCCGAGAAAATCGTGCCAGTCGGCCGGGTGGTGCTCGAACTGGGTCAGGGTTTCGTGGATCAACCGCGCGTGGCGCGGGTTGTGCTCGCGCACGAACTGCTTGCCGCTGCCCGGCGGCGCGGGTGTGCTCCAGCCCAGCGCGTTGAACTCGTGGTTGCCCATGATGCACAGCGCCTGACCGGCCTCGGCCATGTCGTGGACGATGTGCAGCGCCTCGCGAATGCGTGGGCCACGGTCGATGATATCGCCGAGGAACACCGCCATTCGCGTCGGATGGCGCCAGGTGCCGCCCTGTTTCTGGTAGCCCAACCGGTCGAGCAAATGCTCAAGAGTATGAGCGCAACCGTGCACGTCACCAATCAGGTCGTAGCTACGCGCGGGATCGAGCATCAGTCGCCTCCACCCCCCAAGCGGCTGCCCCAGCCCAACTTGGTCCGGCACACTTCGTAATAGTTGTGGTCCAGCGGGTGGATCAACCGCAACTTCTGCGCCTTCTTGCTCACGGTGATGGTGTCACCGGGGGCGCAGGTGAAATGGTTCTGCCCGTCGCAGGAGACTTGCGGGTAGATCTGCATGTCTTTGGACACCACGATTTTCAGCTCACTGTTGCCATCGACCACAATTGGCCGGCTGGACAACATATGGGGGTACATCGGCACGATCACAATGGCATCCAGCTTGGGGTGCATGATCGGCCCGCCGGCCGACAGCGCATACGCCGTGGAACCGGTCGGCGTGGCGACGATCAGGCCGTCGGCCTTCTGGCTGCACACGAACTGGCCGTCGATATACAGCTCGAACTCGATCATCCGCGTCGACTTGCCGGGGTGCAGCACCACGTCGTTGAGCGCGTCGCCCTGGCCGATGGCTTCGCCGTGGCGGCGTACTTCGGCCTGCAGCAGGAAGCGGTTTTCGACCAGGTAATGGCCGTCGAGCACCTTGGCCACTTCGACTTCCAGGTCATCGGGGCGGATATCGGTCAGGAACCCCAAACTGCCGCGGTTGATCCCCAGCACCGGCACGTTATGCCGCGCCAACGCCCGGGCTGCGCCGAGCAGGCTGCCGTCACCGCCGACCACAATCACCATGTCGCAGACTTCGCCGAGCATTTTGCGCGACGAGGTTTGCAGGCCATGGCCCGGCAGGATTTCGGCGATGGTGTCTTCGAGGATCACGTGCAGGTGGCGCTCGAGCAGAAACTTTTTCAGTCGGCGGACGGTGTCCAGCACCTGGGTACTGCCCAAGCGACCGATAATGCCGATATTGCGAAATTGCTCCATGGGGCTCCTGCGGGGTTTGGGGTGTGGCGAAAAACAACGATTATGGGCGAAAGGCCGCGTCAGGCAAAATCCTTTGTCGCCGTGAACCCTTGATGACAATGGTTCTCAGCCACCTGTACAGACGTTAAACGGCTATGCTCGGACCATGACTGTGTTCCCGGATTTGCACAACCTGCCCCGCCAACTGCGCCACCCCGAAGTGCGCGATTTGGCGTGGGTGATGCTTGCCCCGCCGATGCTCGCGCAAACACCCTGGCCGCAGCGCCACCCGCTGGCGGGCAGCGAGTGGGTGCAGGCACCGCATCTGCTGGAGCGATGGTTACGCGCGCTCGATCAAGACAGCAGCGCCTTGCAGCACTGGCTAAGCCTTGCCCGCACACGGCGCCTGGGCCTGTATTACGAGCGCCTTTGGCAATTTGCCGTGCAGCATGCGCCGGGCGTGGAATTGCTCGCCGCCAACCTGCCGATCCGCCGCGCCGGGCATACCTTGGGCGAGCTGGACATGCTGCTGCGCGACCGCGATGGCGTGCACCACCTGGAACTGGCGATCAAACTGTATCTCGGACCGCAGGACGGCAACGGCCTGGACGCCGCGCAATGGCTGGGGCCGGGGTGCCATGATCGGCTGGACCGCAAACTGGCACACCTCGCCCAGCATCAACTGCCGATTTCAGCGCGTGCGGAAAGCCGCGAAGCATTGGCGGCGCTGGATATCCAGCAGTTCGATGCGCATTTGTGGCTCGGCGGGTATTTGCTCTATCCCTGGCCCGGCCAGGCCGAACCCCCTCACGGTGCCCATCCGCAGCATCTGCGGGGGCGCTGGCTGCATCAGCGCGACTGGCCGGCGCTGGTCAGTGCCAGCCCGCCGGGGCGCTGGCAACCGCTGCCGCGGCATGCCTGGCTTGCGCCGGCGCATTACCCGCAGGACGAGGTGTGGAGTGAGCAGCAGATGCAAGGCTGGCTGGCGGCACTGGACCCGATGGCGCCGGCGCAGCTTCTGGTACGCCTGGTTCGCAATGGCGAGGATTGGGAAGAAGCCGAACGCCTGTTCCTGGTGGCCGATCTCTGGCCCAACGTCCCAGGCGTTACTTGACCTTCAGGTGCCGTGCGTACCAGGGCCGCCTCGGCACACGCTTGAACAATGCCTGCAAGCCTTCGTCCTCAGCGGCAAAGGTAATACGCAGCGCCAGCTTCATGGTCTCCGGGTCCATCTCCATCGACCTGCCCATCTGCAAACCCGGCGTGGTGCTGCAGCCGTGGGTGTCCGGCCCCAGCCACGGATCGCCGACCTCCACCCAGCGCCCCTGCGCGAACCAGTTCACGCCATTGACTTCCAGCCGGCTGACCTCACCGGGGTTGAAGCGCTCGTGGGCGCGAAACCAATCCTCGATGCGGTCATCGATCCAGCCGTGAAAATGCCAGAACACCGGGTTTACATGGGATGAAAACGGATCACCGAGAAAATCGTTCTCCGCCGCGTACCAACGCGCGGCAAAGTCCGACGGGTCGCGGGCGAACGGCACCGGCGCGCCGTTGGACGGGTCACGGGGCACCGAGGCCCAACGCATGTGCAACCAGTCGTGCAGGCCCAATTCCATCTCGGAACCCAATTGCCCGAGGCTCAGCTTGGCCAGGTAACGTGGATCGCGGTATTGGGATTCCCAGACCTGAAAGTTGCTGTGGTAAGTCTGGGCCGCCTTGATATCGCTGACCCACTGGGTGTATTCGCTGTCATCCGGCGCCGACCAACAGGGCGGCAACGCGAAGCCGTCGTGGTTATCGAAGTAACGCACAAAGCCCAGACGGTCGCGTTCCAGCGCCGGCTGTGGCTCGGGGAATTGCGGCCACGACGGCAGGTCTTGCATGGAACGCGCAGTGCCGAGCATATGGCGGTGCATGAAAAAGAAGTCGATACCCGAGCCGTTGCGATCTTTGCGTTTGCCGCGTGCGTCGCGTTCCTGGCCGCGCGGGCCGGGCTGCCAGCCGATGCCGCGCAAGGCGTCGCGCTTTTCTTCCGAGAGCTTGTGCCATTGGTCGCGGGTGGCGTGCCAGAGTTGGTGAAACAGGCGGTGCTCCGGCGAAATCAGCCAGGCCAGCAGCGTCGGGTTCAGGCCGATGCGTTGGCGGGCTTCGGGAAACAATTGCTTGTGGGCGATAAAGCGGTTGTCACGCTCGGTCAATGCCAAGGGGCGATCAAGGTTGAGGATCTGCCCGCTGAGGGTGCTGCTGCCGGCGTTAGCGAAGTCGGCCCAGACTTCATCGAGGGTCATCTTGAATTCATAGGCCGGTGCGCCGTCGGCCGTCTCGCGGTCGATCAGGCGCCAGTAAAGCAAGGCGCCCTCGCCTGTCAGCACGTCACCGAGTACGCGGTAACGCGGTTCACCTTCGGCGCGCAGGTTTTCAGCAGTGTCCAGGTAGCCGCGCAGGCCACGGCCACGCGGGGCAATGTCCAGCAGCAGTTCCAGGCCTTGCAGCGGCAAGCCCTTTAGCCCGGCGTCGCGGCCTTCCAGGCGCAGGCTCCACACACCGCGCAAAATGTTCGCCAAGTGCTGGCCTTCAGTGTCGGCCAAATCCACCGTGGCCTCGCCCGGGGTAATGGGGAATTCTTCTTCACGCGTCAGCTCGCGATGGGCATAAAAGGCCGCCGGCACAGCAGCGCCGGTCAGCGCCAGGCCTGCGATGAACCCACGTCGAGAGATCGTCATTGTCTACCTTAGAAAACGGCTTAATCAGAGCTAGAACGTTTGCAGCCTTCGCAAATTTACCGCCGCGCGAAGCGGGCCTAAATTTCCCCGGCCATGACTCGTTCTTCCCTGATAGCAAAGGCCTCAACTGACTGAGATGGCAATGACAAAACCACGTTCGAAAAAGGCGCTGTTGATCGGCCTGCCGCTGGCATTGGCCATCGGCGCCGGGGCCGGCTTTCTGGTCTGGGACCACTGGTTTCGCGGCAATGCCGGTTACCCGCTGGAGGTGATCAAGCAAGCCAATGAAATGCAGGACCGCCTGCTGTCGTTCGACAGCCACATCACGGTGCCGATGGATTTCGGCACGGCCGGCAATGAGGCCGACAAAGATGGCAGCGGCCAGTTCGACCTGGCCAAGGCAGCACGCGGGCGCTTGTCGGGCGCAGCCCTGACGATTTTCGGCTGGCCGGAAATCTGGAACGGCCCCAACGCGCCGCATAAGCCCACCGACGGTTTTGTCGAGGAGGCCCGCCACGAGCAAGAGGTGCGCTACAAGATCATCTCCGGCATGGTGCGCGACTTTCCCAACCAGGTTGGCATCGCCTACACCCCGGACGATTTGCGCCGCCTGCACGGTGAAGGCAAGTTCGCGATCTTTATCAGCATGCTCAACGCCTACCCGCTGGGCGACGACCTCAACCAGCTGGACCTGTGGGCGGCGCGCGGCATGCGTATGTTCGGCTTCAGTTATATCGGCAACAACGCCTGGTCCGACTCGTCGCGCCCACTGCCGTTTTTCAATGATTCGACCGACGCCCTCGAAGGGCTGTCGTCCATCGGCCAGCAGGCGGTGCATCGCCTCAATGACCTGGGCGTGATCATCGATGTGTCGCAAATGTCGACCAAAGCCCTGGAGCAGGTGGCGCAATTGAGCCGCACGCCGATGGTGGCGTCCCACTCGGCGCCGCGCGCCTCGGTGGATATCCCGCGCAACCTCAGCGACAAGGAGTTGCAACTGATCAAGAACAGCGGCGGCGTGGTTCAAGTGGTGGGCTTCCCGGCCTATTTGCGTCCGCTGAGCCAGCCAACCCAGGACAAACTCAACGCCCTGCGCGCGCGGTTCGACCTGCCGCCGCTGCCCAACCTGGCCATGGCCCTGATGCCCGGCGACGCAATCATTGCCGCCTGGCCCGAGCAGAAGTTCGGCCAGTACGCCCAGGGCCTGTACGGCATTCTCGAAGAAGAACCCAAGGCCACCCTCAAGGATTGGGGCGACGCCATCGACTACACCGTGCGCAAGATTGGCATCGATCACGTCGGCATCTCGTCGGACTTCAACGACGGCGGCGGCATCCAGGGCTGGGAGAACGTCGGCGAGGTGCGCAACGTCACCGCCGAGCTGATCCAGCGTGGCTACTCCGAAGCCGACATCGCCAAGCTGTGGGGAGGCAACTTCCTGCGGGTGTGGGACCAGGTACAAAAAGCCGCCAAGCCCTTGGCTAACCGCTAACCACCTAGAAGCACGTCCATGACTGATCGCCGTACATTTCTCAAACAGGCTGGTGTCTTCGCCGCCAGCCTGCCGCTGGGCGCTGCGCTGATACCTCAAGCATTGGCCGACAACCCGGCACCCGCTGCTAACGACCCATGGACGGGATTGAAACAGCTGTTCAACCAGGACCCGAACTACCTGCACTTCTCCAACTTCCTGGTGGCCTCGCACCCCAGGCCGGTGCGCGAGGCGATCGACCGTTACCGCCAGCAGATCGACCGCAACCCAGGGCTGGCGATGGATTGGGGTCTTGAGGAAACCTGGAAACGCGAAGGCCAGGTACGGGAATGGGCCGGTCGCTACTTGAATGCCAAGCCGGCGCAAATTGCCCTCACCGGCAGCACCTCCGAAGGGCTGGCGATGATCTACGGCGGGATAAAGCTGCGGCCCGACCAGGAAATCCTCACCACCGTGCACGAGCATTACGCCACCCAGAACGTCCTGGATTTTCGCGTGCTCAAGCAAGGCACGCAGGTGCGCCGGTTCAGGCTGTTCGAAGACGCCAATCGCGTGTCTGCCGACGAAATCCTTGGCAATATCCAGCGCAGTATCCGCCCCAACACCCGCGTGCTGGGCATGACCTGGGTGCAGTCGGGCAGCGGCGTGAAACTACCGATTGGCGAGATCGGCAGGCTGGTGGACGCACTCAACCGTCACCGCGATGAAAACGACCGCATTCTCTACGTGGTGGACGGCGTGCATGGCTTTGGCGTGGAAAACCTCGACTTCCCCGACATGCACTGCGACTTCTTTATCGCCGGCACACATAAATGGATGTTCGGTCCGCGCGGTACCGGCCTGGTGTGCGCCCGTGACGCCGAAAACAAATATGTGACGCCGATGGTGCCGACCTTCTCCGAAGACACCAATTTCGCCACCACCATGACGCCCGGCGGTTACCACGCTTTTGAGCATCGCTGGGCGGTGGACGAAGCCTTCAAGCTGCATTTGCAGTTGGGCAAGCCGCAAGTGCAGGCGCGCATTCACGCGCTCAACAGCGAATTGAAAAGCCGTTTGCTGGCTCACTCGCAGATCGAACTGGTGACGCCGCGCAGCCCTGATCTCTCCGCCGGTTTTACCTTCTTCCGCGTCAAGGGTCAGGACAGCGAGGCCGTGGTCGCTCACATGATGAAAAACCGCGTGGTGATCGATGCGGTAGACCGCGATGTCGGCCCCGTGATTCGCACCTCCCCCGGCCTGCTTAACAGCTCGGATGAAATCCAGCGTTTCATGAGCTTGCTGAGCCAACGGCTGTGAACCCTTTTTCCTTTGAACGAGATGCCCACATGACTCCATCCCGACTCAAGCCCCTCACTGCCCTGGCGCTGACCGCCCTGTGCGGCGCGCTGTTGCCAGGCCTGGCCCAGGCCGCCACCGCGCAACCGGGCAAAGTATTCAAAGACTGCAAGGACTGCCCGGAAATGGTCGTGCTGCCGGCCGGCACCTTTACCATGGGCACCCCGGAAGACGAAGTCGGCCGCGAGCCCGACGAAGGCCCAATGCATGAGGTGACCTTCGCCAAACCCTTCGCCATGAGCCGCTTCCATATCACCGCCGGTGAATGGGACAGCTATATCCGCCAGACCGGCGTCAAGATCGCCGACGGCGACACCCGCCCAGGGCGCGAATGCATCGCCAGCAAACCACGCTACCCACAAGGCCCGCGCCAGCCAGCGGTGTGCATGGACATGGACGACATCAAGAATTATGTGGCCTGGCTGTCGAAAAAGACCGGGCAGAAGTACCAGATGGTCAGCGAAGCGCAACGTGAATATGCGGCGCGTGCGGGCACCACCGGGCCGTTTCCGTTTCCTTTCGATGAGGGCAAGGGTTACAGCATCGCCGAACATGCCAACACCTACGGCCCGGCGGATGGCTACAGCTATTCCTCGCCGGTGGGCAGCTACCCGCCGAATGCGTTTGGCATGTACGACATGCATGGCAATGTCTATGAGCGGGTTGCCGACTGCGAGCACCCCAACTACGTCGGTGCGCCCACCGACGGCAGCGCCTGGGTCGAACCGAACTGCGAGAGCTACCAGATCCGCGGCAATGACTGGGGCGAAGCGCCCGTGTTTTCACGCTCGGGCAACCGCAACAATATTTACCCGCAAACGCGCGGCGACTGGATTGGCTTTCGGGTAGTGCGCGAGCTTTAAGCGCGGCCCCGTACAAAATGTGGGAGCTGGTTTGCCTGCGATAGCGGTGTGTCAGTCATCCCTTTATCGACAGGGCCGCCGCCTTCGCGGGCAAGCCCGCTCCCACATTTTGCCTTGCGTACATCAGGTAAAAATTCGCGGTAATGGCTGGGGCGGCTAGGCCTGGGGTCGTGCGTGAATACCAAGACCGCCACCGTTCAAATGTGGGAGCTGGCTTGCCTGCGATAGCGGTGTGTCAGTCACCCCTGTATCGACAGGGCCGCCGCCTTCGCGGGCAAGCCCGCTCCCACATTTTGCCTTGCGTACATCAGGTAAAAATTCGCGATACCTGTTGGGGCGGCTGGGCCTAGGGTCGTGCGCAAGCCGTCAAGACCGCCACCATTCAAATGTGGGAGCTGGCTTGCCTGCGATAGCGGTGTGTCAGTCACCCCTGTATCGACAGGGCCGCCGCCTTCGCGGGCAAGCCCGCTCCCACATTTTGGTTCTGCAGGTACCCATAGGGCTGTGTTCAGGCCTGCTTGGCCAACAACTCCAAGCCTTCGTGCAACGCCGGGAACAGGCTGTTGTTGAAGTTGTTCCAGCGCAGTTCGAGGATGGTGTCCTCGGGCGAAATCTCGGTTTTCAGCACGTCGTGAAACACTTCACCCGAATCAATGCCGTTATCCACGTAGTGGAACGACGCGCCGGTGAGGTACAGCGGCTCGGACGCCGTGGTGGCCTTGGTCGCCCAATCCACCACGGTTTGCCCGCGCGCACCATACAACGCGTTCCAGGTAGCGTACGCACCGCGGCGTTCATAAGGCGATTCGATGCGCGTAATGCCTGGGTGAATATTCATGATGCGCCGCGCAAACGGCGCACCTGGCCGCACTAACTCATCCAGAATCACCAGCAAACCATCCAGCACGACGATATCGGCTTTCAATTCCACCAGCGTGTCGTGCAGGCGGCGCTCGAAATCCTGCTTGCCGGCGATGTGCTCGGCGCTGCCGCGTGGCAGACGGCGATAGGTGGACGGCACGCTCAGCAACAAATCGTTAACCAACCGGCCCTGCACTTGCAGATCCGCCGGGTACAGCCACTGGCGGCCTGGTTTGTAGGCAAAGCCGTAATCGCTGACCAGTTGCTGGTCGCGCGGGTTCTGTTCGTCATCGTCGTACACCACGCCAACCAGGTTGTACGCCTCGCCCAATGGGGTGTCGTTCAACGAGCCCACCAGAAACTCCAGCACCGACTTCATGTAGCGCTCGTGGTCCTTGTAGGCCACCGGCTGCCCGGCCTTGTCGGCTGCGGCATTTCGCAGGGACCACACATACACCAGGTTCTTTTTCGTCATTGTTTCGCTCTCGCTGAATGGACTGCGCGCGGCGTCGATGCACGTGCGCCTACAGCACAAGAACGAACCAGCTGCGCGGCAATTTATGCCGCGCCACCAGCAAAGGGCACGCCGAGCTAAATACTCGCGCCGGCGCTTCGTTTGTCATGGGTAAGGGTCTGTGTGCCCAGCCCCTCTTTTCATTCTCCGGGAAGTACTTATGACCGACCCCAAACGCAGCGCCTTCAAGGGTCTGCTCGCCTTGCTAAGGCCCTTTCGTACCATCGTGGCGATCTCCGTCGCCCTCGGCATGGTGGGCGGCCTGGCCATTACCTTGCTGCTGGCCACCATCAATAACGCGCTGCATTCGGTCAACGGCATGACCCAAGGCGTGGTCCTGACCTTTGCGGCGCTGTGCGTACTGGCGCTGATCAGCTCGATCATTTCCGACATCGGCACCAACTATGTCGGGCAACGCATCATTGCTGCCCTGCGCAAAGATCTGGGCGAGAAAGTGCTGTCGGCACCCATCGGCCAGATCGAGCGCTACCGCTCCCACCGGCTGATCCCGGTGCTGACCCATGACGTCGACACCATCAGCGATTTTTCTTTCGCCTTCACGCCACTGGCCATCGCCGCCACGGTGACCCTCGGTTGCCTGGGCTACCTTGCCTACCTGTCGGTGCCGATGTTCCTGATGATGGTGGTGGCGATCATCATCGGCAGCGCCGTGCAATTCATTGCCGGTGGCAAAGGCATCCAGGGCTTCGACTTGGCGCGCAGCCATGAAGATGAATTGCAGCGCTACTACAACGCGATCGCTTCCGGCGCCAAGGAACTGCGCATGCACCGCCCACGGCGCTATCGCATGAATACCCATCGCATCCAGGAAACCGCCGACCGCATCAGCGATATCCAAGTGCGTTCGGTCAACATTTATATCCTCGCCAAGACGTTCGGCTCGATGCTGTTCTTCGTGGTAATCGGCCTGGCCCTGGCGATGCAGGCCTACAACCCGAACCCCGACCCTACGGTGATCACCGGCTTCGTGCTGGTGCTGCTGTACATGAAAGGCCCGCTGGAACACCTGCTCGGTTACCTGCCGGTGGTGGGCAAGGCCAAGATCGCCTTTGGCCGGATCAGCGAGCTGTCGGAGCGCTTCTCCTCCCCCGAACCGCACCTGCTGATGGATGACAGCGAAGCGCCAAAACCGGTCGTCAACAGCCTGGAACTGCGCGGCGTGAGCTACAGCCCACCGGCGATTGAAGGCAGCGAACCGTTCCACCTGGGGCCGATCAACCTGAGCATCAAACAAGGCGATATCGTGTTTATCGTCGGCGAGAACGGCAGCGGCAAGACCACCCTGATCAAACTACTGCTGGGCTTGTATCCGCCCCAGGCGGGCGAGATCCGCCTGAACGGCGAGGCCGTCACCGACCCCGAGCGCGATGACTATCGCCAACTCTTCACAACGATCTTCTCCGACTACTACCTGTTCGACGATCTGGTGCAAGGCAGCGCCACCCACTCACTGGATAGCGCCGCCAAATACTTGGAGCGACTGGAGATTGCGCACAAGGTCAGCGTCAAGGACGGCGTGTTCAGCACCACCGACCTGTCTACCGGCCAACGCAAACGCCTGGCGTTGGTCAACGCCTGGCTCGAAGAGCGCCCGGTACTGGTGTTCGACGAATGGGCCGCCGACCAGGACCCGGCTTTCCGTCGGATTTTCTACACCGAGCTGCTGCCGGACCTCAAGCGCCTGGGCAAAACCATCATCGTAATCAGCCACGACGACCGCTACTTCGACATCGCCGACCAATTGGTGCGACTGCGCGCCGGCCAGGTGGTGCACGAAATGGAGCCTGCCTGAAATTTATTTTCCGGTTTTTACAAGTAGGAACGTCTCACTAGTGGTAATGAGAACAATACTCAATAAACACCTATAACTTGCCCACTTAAACATAGAAGAGAAAGCATCCATGCCAGCAAGACTCGGTCTCAGCCCCCTGAGCAAAGCGCTATCCATGCGCCGGGCCCTGAACATCAATCTTCTTCCGAGCGCCTTGGCCCTGGCGATATCGCTGCCGGTTGCAGGTTATGCGCAGGCACAGGAGATCGAGCTGGATATTCCTGCGCAGTCGCTGGGGAGCGCGCTGCAGGAGTTTGGGCGCCAGACCAACGTGCAGGTGCTGTACAGCCCGAGCGATGTGCAGGGCAAGAGCAGCCGCGCAGTCAAGGGCAAAATGGAACCGCAGCGGGCAATCGACACCTTGCTGGGTGGCACAGAGACAACCCACACCTTCAATGGCAACTCGCTGACCGTGACCGCCGCCGGTACATCCGCAGCGTTGGAATTGAGCCCTACCGAGGTAACCGGCAACGCCCTGGGCAACATTACCGAGGGCTCCGGTTCCTACACACCGGGCACCATTGCCACGGCAACCCGCTTGAGCCTGACGCCGCGGCAAACCCCGCAGTCGATTACGGTGATCACCCGCCAGCACATCGAAGACTTTGGCCTCAATAACGTCGATGACGTGATGCGCCACACCCCGGGCATCACCGTGTCGGCCTATGACACCGACCGTACCAACTACTATTCCCGTGGTTTTTCGGTCAACAGCTTCCAGTACGACGGCATTCCGTCCACCGTGCGCAACGTTGGCTATTCGGCAGGTAACACCCTGAGCGACATGGCGATCTACGACCGCGTCGAAGTTCTCAAGGGCGCCACCGGCCTGCTCAACGGTGCCGGCTCTCTGGGCGCGACCATCAACCTGATTCGCAAGAAGCCCACCTCGGAATTCAAAGGCCATGTGCAACTGGGCGCAGGTTCCTGGGACAACTACCGCAGCGAAGTCGACGTCAGCGGCCCGTTGACCGACAGCGGCAACGTCCGTGGTCGCGCAGTGGCGGCGTACCAAGACAAAAAGTCCTTCATGGACCACTACTCCCGCAAGACCGAAACCTACTACGGCATTACCGAGTTCGACCTGTCCCCCGATACCATGCTGACCGTGGGCTTCGACTACCAGGACAGCATTCCACAAGGTTCGAGTTGGTCTGGTTCCTTCCCGCTGGTAAAATACGACGGCAGCATCAACAAGATGCCCCGCTCCTACAACAACGGCACCACCTGGAGTTCCTGGGAACAAAACACCCGCACCGCCTTTGCCATGCTCGAGCATGATCTGGGCGATGGCTGGGTCACCAAGTTCCAACTTGACCACAAGATCAACAGCTACCACGCCGACCTTGGCTCGATTCAGTTCGTTGAGCCCCAGTCCGATGGCAGCGCAACGATCAATGGGCAGAAGTACACGGGCGAAACCAAAAGCACCTCGGCCGATCTGTATGCCACCGGGCCTTTCAGCTTGTTCGGCCGCGACCATGAACTGGTCGTAGGCGGCTCGATCGGCACCTCGCGCTGGCAGGGCAAGGGTTATTGGTCACCGGAATGGCCAGGCGGCAACAAAGTCGATTTCTACAACTGGAATGGCAAGATCGCCAAGCCGATCTACGGCCCGGTCCAGCAGTACACCGACGACAATATCCGTCAGACCGGCTACTACGTGACGACACGCTTGAACGTAATGGATGACCTGAACGTGATTCTCGGCGGTCGCGTCGCCAACTATCACGTCACCGGTATTAACCCCTCCTATAAGGAAACCGGCCGGTTCATCCCGTATGCGGGTGTGATCTATGACCTGAACGACAATTTCTCGGTGTACACCAGCTATACCGATATTTTCCAACCTCAGGAAAGCACCTATAAAGACCGCAACCAGACGCTGCTGGAGCCGGACGAAGGGCAAAACTACGAGATAGGCTTGAAGGGCGAGTTCTTTGACGGCCGCTTGAACACCAGCCTTGCGTATTTCGAGGTGCATGAGACCAATCGCGCTATCTCTGACGATGCCTACAACAACCAAACCCCGACACCCGACAACTATGCGTTCAAGGGTTCCAAGGCCGTCACTAAAGGCTACGAAGCAGAAATCTCCGGTGAGCTGAGCCCAGGCTGGCAGCTGCAGGGCGGTTACACCCACAAGATCGTGCGCGACGAAGACGGCAAGAAAATCTCCACCTTCGAGCCGGAAAATCAGGTCAACCTGAACACCACCTACAAACTCAAGGGTGCTCTGGATAAGTTCACCGTCGGTGGCGGTGTGCGCTGGCAGAGCAAGGCTTGGAATGAAATCTGGAACCAGCCGCTCAATAAAAACCAGGACATCACCCAGTCGTCCTACACAGTGGTGGACCTGATGACCCGCTACCAGGTCACCAAGAACCTCTCGGCGACCGTCAACCTCAACAATATCTTCGACACCACCTACTACACCAACGTGGGCTTCTATAACTCGGCCGCCTACGGTGAGCCGCGTAACGTGATGTTCAGCACCCGCTGGGACTTCTGATCAAATGCACTGATCGCCCAGGCGATCAACCCAACGCCCGATGAAAGCGCCGCTCTCATCGGGCTTTTTTATGCCTGTGTATTAAGACCATGCTCGGTCAACTGTGGGAGCTGGCGTGTCTGCGATGCATGCACCTCGAAATATCAGGCCCCCAGTCGATGCCATCGCAGGCAAGCCCGCTCCCACAGCAAATCACGTCTGCGGAGCCCTTTTTTGATGCCTGCCCGACCTGAAATCCAGCACAAAAAAACCCGGATCAATGATCCGGGTTGATTCGTGCGTCGCCCTCCTTACTCCATGGCGGCCACCAGGCTGTTGATGAACGCGGCGCTGTCGATAATGCCGTCATGATCGGTGTCGATCATCACCGAACGCTCGATGCGCCCCTGCCCAATCACCTTCGCCATGTTCTGTTCGATCAGGTCCTTGAACTGCCCCGCGCGGCTCAATGAGGCCCACCAGCAACTGACCGACGCCTGGATCGGCTTGAAGTCCGCCGCTTCCAAGCGTTCGCTCAACGCACGGTCAACCTCCCAGGAAATCTGCGCCTCGTTGCCACGCAGCAACTCTTCCTTGATGCGGGTAAAACCTTCACCCAAATGCTGCTCTGCCCAGGCCACGAACGCGTGCCATTGCCCGTCTTCATCCGCTGCCTGACGCTGGCACTCCTGCCACGCACCTTCAATCTGCTCGGAAAACGCCGGGAACATTGCCCCAAGCAACGCCGCACGGCGCTCATTGGCGGATGCCTCGCGCCCCTCCTCCACGATCACCGCGTCCCAATACGGCTTGAGCCACTGCGGCGGCGCCGAATCGATCCAGCCGACAAACTCCACCTCACGCCCTGCTTGCTCCAGCGCATAGGCGACTTCCATCGCCAGGTTGCCGCCCAGCGACCAACCGGCCAAGCGATAGGCACCCTGTGGCTGAGCCGCCAATAATTGCGCGGCGTAATCGTCAACCATCGCCTGCCATTCAGGCACCGACGCGCCCTCTTCCACCAGCGCACGACAGATCACCCCGTACACCGGGCGTTGCTCGCGCAGCGCCAGGGCGATCGCGGTGTAGCAATGCACCGAACCAAAGCTTGGGTGGAACATGAACAGCGGCGTACCTTGGGTCTGGCTGTTGAGCTTGACGATCAACTCGCTGCGCGCATCGCCCTGCAGGCAATTAACCTGCCCGCGCACGGTTGGGTTGAGCATCAATTGGCTGACAGACAGGTTGACCCCGCTAACCTGCCGGATGCGCTCCTTGAGCAACAGCACGCGCAAGGAGTGGCCGCCCAACTCGAAGAAGTTGTCGTTTAACCCCACCCGCTCAACACCCAGCACCTCACTCCAGATCGCTGCAACCTGTCGCTCAATCTCGCTGTGCGGCGCCTGGTGTTGGTCTGCGCCGCTGGCTTCAGGCTTGGGCAGCGCCTTGCGATCCAGTTTGCCATTCGGGCTCAGCGGCATCTGCTCAAGCACGACCCACTGCGCGGGCACCATATAATCCGGCAAGTGCGCAGCCAAGTGCGTGCCGACCACGGATTTCCAATCCTCACTCGGCGCCTGCAATACCAGGTAACCCACCAAATGCGTGCCGTCCACGGCCAGCACGGCCGCTTCACGCACGCACTCATGCTCCAGCAGACGCGCCTCGATTTCACCCAACTCGATGCGCAGCCCGCGCAGTTTGACCTGATGGTCGATGCGGCCCGCGTACTCGATCACACCGTCGTCTCGATAGCGCGCCAGGTCGCCAGTGCGGTACAGCCGCTCTCCACTGCCGAAGGGGTCAGTCACAAAACGCTCAGCGGTCAACGCCGGCCGACGGTGATAACCCCGCGCCAGGCCAATACCGCCCAGGTACAACTCGCCCAACACGCCCACCGGCGCCGGCTCCAGGTTGCTGTCCAGCACGTAGCAGCCCAGGTTGGCGATGGGCTGGCCAATCGGCACGGCATCACTGCCTTCCTCGACACAGGTCCAGTGGGTCACATCAATCGCGGCTTCCGTCGGCCCGTACAGGTTGTACAACCGGGCAGCGGGCAGCTTGGCAAAAACCTGTTGCTGCGCGTCCACCGGCAATGCTTCGCCGCTGCACACAATGCGTTGCAGGCTATGGCAAGAGCCGACCGCCGCGTCCTGCAAGAAGGCTTGCAGCATGGATGGCACAAAGTGAAGCGTGGTGACCTGCTCGGCGTTGATCAAGCTGACCAACCGGGCCGGATCGCGATGATCCCCCGGCGCTGCCACCACCAGGCGCGCGCCGGTCATCAGTGGCCAAAAGAACTCCCACACCGACACGTCAAAACTGAACGGGGTTTTCTGCAGCACTGTATCGCCGCCATCCAGGCTGTATGCCTGCTGCATCCAGCAAAGTCGATTGGTCAATGCCGAATGCCGATTGCCGGCGCCCTTGGGCTGCCCGGTCGAGCCCGAGGTGTAGATCACATACGCGAGGTTCTCGCCATCCACTGCGACATCAGGATTGTGCTCGCTGTAACCTTCAAGCCATGCTTCGCCGGTCTCCAGCACCAGGCTTTGCACGCCTGTCGGGAGCGGCAGTTGCGCCAAAAAATGTGCCTGGGTCAGCAGCAGATTCACGCCACTGTCTTGCAGCATATAGCTGAGTCGGTCACGCGGGTATTCCGGGTCCAGCGGCACATAGGCGCCGCCGGCCTTGAGCACGGCCAACAGGCCGACAACCAGCTCGATGGAGCGCTCCACCGCCAGCCCCACCAGCACGTCCGGCCCGACACCCGCCGCCACCAAACGATGCGCCAGGCGGTTGGCCCGACGGTTAAGTTCGGCGTAGCTCAACTGCTGCCCGGCAAAGGCCAGGGCCGGACTGTGCGGCGTACGTAGCACCTGGGCCTCAATCAACTGATGCACGCCCTGATGCAGCGGGTAAGTCTGAGCCGTGGCGTTCCAGGCCAGCAACGTCTCACGCTCGGCCTGGGTCACGGACGGCAGTGCGGCCAGGCGCTGGTCGGCATCGACAATCAAGGCATTCAATAACTGCTGGAAGTGCTCGGCCAAGCGCTGGATATGTGCGGCGCTGAAGGCCTGACGGTCATAGTTGAACTCAAGCCCGAGGCTGTCGCCCATGCCCAACAGCACGGTCAACGGGTAGTGCGTCTGCTCCAGGCTGTGCACCGCACCAAAGCGCAGACCCGACGGCGCGCCTTGCTCCAACGCCTCGGACACCGGGTAGTTCTCGAACACCAGGATGCTGTCGAACAGCGCCTCGCCACCCAACCCGGCCCAACGCTGGATCTCGAACAGCGGCGTGTGTTCTTGCTCGCGCAAGCGCACGTTCTGCGCCTGGATCTGTTGCAGCCACTGGCTGACCGACAGCTGCGCCTCAGGCGTGGCCACCACAGGCAGCGTGTTGATAAACAAACCGACTTGCTGCTCGATACCGCGCAGCTCGGCCGGGCGACCTGCCACGGTGGCGCCGAAGGCCACGGTAGCCTGCCCGGTGTGATGTTGCAGCAGCAATAACCAGGCAGCTTGCACCAAGGTGTTGAGGGTAACCTTGTTGCCTTGCGCGAACGCTTTGAGGCGTTCAGTGTGAGCGGCGTCAAAGCTCAGGCGATGCTCACCATTGGCCGCCAATGCAGCAGGCTCATCGCTCGACAGGCCAGGTGCCAGACGCGTAGGCGCCTGCAGATTGACCAGTTGAGCCTTCCAGAAGGCTTCGCTGACGGCGTTGTCCTGCGCCTGCAACCAGGCGATGTAGTCGCGGTAACGCCCGGTCGGTGCAGACAGCGCCTCGCCGGCATAATGTTGCAACACCTCACCAAACAGCTGCGAACCACTCCAGCCATCCATCAGGATGTGGTGATTGGTGTAGATCAAGTGATAACTCGACGCACCCGTGCGTATCACCGACAGGCTCAACAGCGGCGCCTGCTCCAATACAAAACCTTGGACGCGTGCCGATTCGGCCAGGCTATCGAGTGCCGTAGGGCAATCGGCGCGGTCCTGCCAATCAAGCGCCTCAAGCGGCATTCGTCGCTGCTTGTAGACCACCTGCAACGGTTGCTCCACATCGGTCTGCCAGAGGAAGCCGCTGCGCAGGATTTCATGCCGGTCAACCGCCGCCTGCCAGGCCTGGCGGAAGCGCGGTACATCCAAACCGTCCACATCGATGCGCATCTGGTTGATGTAATCGCCCGACCCTTCGCCATACAGCGACTGGAACAACATACCTTGCTGCATCGGCGACAAGGGGTACAGGTCTTCAACCTCAGAAACGGCAAGCGGCAACGCATCCAGTTGAACTTGCGACAGGCGCGCCAGCGGGAAGTCCGACGGCGTCACGCCCTGATTGGCCGCAGCACAGCAGTGTTCGATCAAGGCTTTAAGTTCCAACGCGTACTCATCAGCCAGCTGTTGCACGGTTGCTTGGGCGAACATGGCCTGGCTGAAACTCCAGTTCAGCTTCAGCTCGCCGCCGTACACCTGGCCATTGATTTCCAGCCAGTTGCCCAGCGGCGCATCGAGGCTTTGTTCGGCGCCACTGGCGTCACCGGAAGGCGCGAACAAGCCCTCCTGTTCGCCGCTCTCGAAGCTGGTGTCGAACTGTCCCAAGTAATTGAACGTGATGCGCGGGCGCGGCAAACCCGCCAATGCCTGTTGCGCCTCGGCACTGCCCAGGTAACGCAAGGCGCCAAAGCCCAGGCCTTTGTCCGGTACCGCGCGCAGCTGTTCCTTGATCTGTTTGAGCGAACCCGCCAGGGAGTCGGTTGGTGCCAATTGCAATGGATAAAGGCTGGTAAACCACCCGACGGTGCGAGTCAGGTCGATCTCGTCGAACAGGTCCTCACGGCCGTGGCCTTCCAGGCGGATCAGCATCGACGCGTCACCGGTCCAGCGCACGATAACGCGCGCCAAAGCGGTCAGCAGCACGTCATTGATCTGGGTCCGGTAGGCACTTGGAGCGTCTTGCAACAAGCGCCGGGTAAACCCTTGATCCAAATGCGTCGTCACGCTCAGGGCATGCCGGTTACTGACACTGGCCTGCGGGTCGGCGCCCGGCAAACCGGCGCGGCTGCCCTGCAGCTGCGACTGCCACCACGACAACTCCTCGGCCAGCGCCGCAGTAACGGCGTACGCTTGCAAACGCTCGGCCCAGGCGCGGGTGGAACTGGTCTTGGCCGGCAGCACCACGCTGACGCCTTCGACCAGTTGGTGGTAGGCGGTTTGCAGATCTTCCAACAGGATGCGCCAGGACACACCGTCCACCACCAAGTGATGGATCACCAACAATAAGCGTTGCGAGCCGTCGGCCATGCCCACCAACACCGCACGCAGCAGCGGGCCTTGGCTCAGGTCGAGGCTGCGCTGGGCTTCTTCGCCCAGGGCCTCAAGCTCTTCAGCGGTGTTCAGCGTGGTCTGCCACAACACCTGTTCGGCCTGATGCTGCTGCGCAGTTCGATACACCGCACGCCAGCCGTCTGCACCTTGGACAAACATAGTGCGCAGGGCGTCGTGATGCACGATCAACGCCTCAAGTGCCGCCAACAGCACAGGCACCTCCAACCGTTGGTGCGGCTGCAGCACCACCGACTGGTTCCAGTGCTCGCGCTGCGGGATGTCATCGGCAAAAAACGCGTGCTGGATCGGCAGTAGCAGCAACTCGCCGGTCAGCGCCGACTGATCCAGCACCACTGCGCCCTCACCTTCGCGGGCTACGGCTGCCAGGCTCTGCACCGTCTGGTGCTGGAACAGGTCCTTGGGCGTGAAGCGCACACCCGCTTGGCGGGCGCGGCTGACCACCTGGATCGAAATGATCGAGTCGCCGCCCAGTTCGAAGAAATTGTCATGCAAGCCCACACGCGGCAGGCGCAGCACGTCGGACCAGATCGCGGCAATTTTCTGCTCCAGTTCACTCTGTGGCGCTACGTAGACCTGCTGCATCTGGCTCACGTCGGGCAGCGGCAAGCCTTTGCGGTCCAGCTTGCCGTTGGGCGTCAGCGGCATGCGTGGCAAAAACATCAGATGCGTGGGCACCATGTAATCCGGCAGACGGGTTTTCAAGGCACGGCGCAGCGCTTCGCGGCCGTTCGATTGCGCCACCGCATCGTCGATCAATGCCGGGTCCAAAGGCACCACGTAGGCGACCAACTGCTTGCCGGTCGGGCCTTCCTGGGCCACCACCACGGTTTCACCGACGCTGTCCTGCTCGCGCAGGCGCGCTTCGATTTCACCCAGTTCGATACGGAAACCCCGGATTTTCACCTGGTGGTCGACACGCCCCAGATAATCCACCACACCGTCCGGGCGGCCACGGGTCAAGTCGCCGCTGCGGTACACGCGGCTGCCGGGTTTGCCGAATGGGTCCGGCACGAAGCGTTCGGCGGTCAGTGCCGGGCGCTCCAGATAACCCCGGGCCACGCCCTCGCCGCCTAGGTACAACTCGCCGGCGACGCCGATGGGTTGCAGGTTGAGCTGAGCGTCCAATACGTAACCACTGCGGTTGCCCAGCAACGTGCCGATGGGCGCATACACCGCGCCGCACGGGTCGCCCCTACGGGCTTTCCACAGCAGCGGCGTCACCACGGTTTCGGTCGGGCCGTAGCCGTTGAACAAGTAGGTGGGTTTCAGTGCGCGCCATGCCAGGTCGTAACTCGCCTGGGCTACCGCGTCCCCGCCAAAGCAGTAGACGCGCACTGCCGGTGGGTTGCCATCGCGTTCGGCGTGCTCGGCCAGTTGTTGCAGGTAAACCGGTGGGAACACCGCCATCGTCACATTGTGGCGGTGCATTTGGGCGTAGGTGTACTCCGGCAGCCACAGGCTGTCGTCGCGGATCAGCACGCTGGCGCCGTTGATCAGCGGGTGCATCCAGCCTTCGTGGGAGCCATCGAAAGCGAACGACATGAAGTGCAGTTCGCAATCCGCCGGGCCGGTTTCGTAACGCTCGCCAGTGGCGATGATGTGCGCCACCAGCGGACCGTGGGACACGGCCACCCCTTTGGGCATACCGGTGGAGCCGGAGGTGTAGATCACGTAGGCCAGGTTGTCGCCGTCCAGTGCTACCTGAGGGGCGCTGTCGTCAGCCTCGGCCCAGGCTTGGACCTGATCAACCGCAAGCGCTTCCAGGCCTTCGGGGATCGGCAGCCGCTGCTGCACAGCCGAGTGGGTCAGCAACAATTTGGCACGGCTGTCTTGCATCATGTACAGCAGGCGATCGCGTGGGTATTCCACGTCCAACGGTACGTAGACGCCACCGGATTTCATCACCGCCAGAAACGCCACCATGATCTCGGCACTGCGCGGCATGGCGATGGCCACGCGTACTTCCGGCCCCACACCTCGGGCGATCAGCGCATGCGCCAGGCGGTTGGCCTGGCCATCGAGTTCACCATACGTCAGGGTTTGCGAATCGAATTTCACTGCCACGGCATTCGGGTTTTCCCGCGCACGGTCGGCGACCAATTCGTGCACCAGGCGTTTGTCCGAGAAGCCCGAATCGGTGCAGTTCCACAGGTGCAGAATCTGTTGCTGCTCGGCACTGTCCAACAGCGGCAATTGGCTGAGGCTTTGCTGCGGGTTGGCGACCATGCCCTGCAACAGGTTCTGCCAATGGCGAGCCATACGTTGCACGGTGCCGGCCTCAAACAAATCCTGGGCATACCCCAGCGTGGCCCAGATACCCTCGTTGGATTCCTGGATATCCAGGTCCAGATCGAAGTGCGCGGTCTTGCTCTCCCAGTCCAGCCCCTCTACCCGCAACTGCGGCAGTTGGTGCTGAACCTGGGCCTGGCCGACATCGGTCTGGTGGTTGAACATCACCTGGAACAACGGGTTGTGGCTCAGGCTGCGCTCCGGCTGCAAGGCTTCGACCAGTTGCTCGAACGGCAGGTCCTGATGCGCCTGGGCATCCAGCGCGCGCTGGCGCGTGTGTTGCAATAACTGCTCGACACTCATCTGGCCATGCAGGTCGGCCTTGAGCACTTGCGTGTTGACGAAGAAGCCGATCAGGCGCTCGGTTTCCCTGCGATTGCGGTTGGCAATCGGCACGCCGACGCGGATTTCTTCCTGACCGCTGTAGCGGTGCAGCAAGATCTGGAACGACGCCAGCAACAGCATGAACAGTGTCACACCTTGCTGCCGGGCCAAGGCTTTGAGGTCATGGGCCAGTGTCGGCGCCAGCTCGATAGGCAGGCGTGCGCCACGGTGGCTCTGCACCGCAGGGCGTGGGTGGTCGAAGGGCAGCTCCAACACGCTCTGCTCACCGCCCAGCACCTCGCGCCAATAGGCCAGTTGGCGCGCTTTCTCACCCGCGCCCATCCAGTTGCGTTGCCACACAGCGTAGTCAGCGTACTGAATCGGCAACGCCGGCAATTGCACGCCCTGCCCTTGGCTGTACGCGGCGTAAAGCTGTACCAGTTCCTCCACCACCAGCTGCATCGACCAACCATCGGACACGATGTGATGCTGAACCAGCACCAACACATGCTCGTCAGCCGCCAGACGCAGCAGCGTCACGCGCAGCAACGGCCCCTGTTGCAGGTCGAACGGCTTGGCGATTTCAGCTTCTACTCGTACCTTGAGCTGGGCCTCCTCGACATCGCCCCACACGATCTGCACCGACGCCAACGGGTCGATCACCTGCACCGCGCCGTCGTGGGTCTGGCGCACATGCGTGCGCAGGCTTTCATGCCGGGCCAGCAACGTGTCGAAACTGCGCTGCAGCGCCACCGTATCCAACTGCCCTTTCAAGCGCAGAGCGCTGGGCACGTGATACGCGGCGCTTTGCGGCTCCAGTTGCCAGAGGAACCATTGGCGCTCCTGGGCATACGACAACGGCAGCGGTTGGTCACGCCCTACCGGCAGCAGTGCCGGCGCCTTCGGTGCAGTCGGGGAATGGGCTTCAATGGCGGCGACAAATCCATCCAGGCGCGGCTGCTCGAACAGTGCCTTGAGCGGCACTTCCAGGTTCAGCGCATGACGAATACGCGAGACCACCTGCATCGCCAGCAACGAATGCCCACCCAGCTCGAAAAAGTGCTGGGTCAGGCCTACACGCTCAGTGCCGAGGATATCGGTCCAGATCGCCGCAACCTGCTGTTGCAGGGCGGTGACTGGCGCTTGCCAATCGGCTTGCACCGCGGCGGCATCGGGTTTTGGCAGGGCCTGACGGTCCAGCTTGCCATTGGGGTTCAACGGCATGCGTGGGAGGAAGATCAGGTGCGCAGGCACCATGTAATCCGGCAATTGCTCGCGCAGCGTGGCCTTGAGCTGTTCACCCGCCCCAAGCTGCTCGTGCTCGGGCAGCGCTTGCGTGGGCACCACGTAGGCCAGCAGTTGGTTGTCAGCAGCCAGCAACAGCGTTTCGCGCACACCGGCCTGGGCCAGCAGCAATGCTTCGATTTCACCCAGCTCAATGCGGAAACCACGGATCTTGACCTGATGATCGACCCGCCCGACGTACTCGATCACGCCATCAGCGCGACAGCGAGCCAGGTCACCAGTGCGATACAGGCGCGCACCCGAATGACTGAAAGGGTCGGCGACAAACCGTTCCG
The DNA here is from genome assembly GCF_044875395.1 of Pseudomonas sp. HT11. Classification (NCBI taxonomy): domain Bacteria; kingdom Pseudomonadati; phylum Pseudomonadota; class Gammaproteobacteria; order Pseudomonadales; family Pseudomonadaceae; genus Pseudomonas; species Pseudomonas sp. HT11. The sequence continues at coordinate 3,561,022 of NZ_CP173217.1, forward strand.
CCGTCAGCGCAGGGCGTTGCAGATAGGCACGCGCCAGGCCGCTTTCACTGGCGATATACAGCTCACCCACGGCACCGACCGGCAGCAGGTTCAAATCACGGTCGAGCACATACAACCCACGCCCCGCCAGCGCGCGGCCGATAGGGCTGTTGCTGGCGCCGATCATAGTGGTGTCGGCGCTGCAGTCCAGCACGCTGGACACCACGGTCGCCTCGGTCGGCCCATAAGTATTGAGCAGGCGCACATGCCCAAGCCCAGCGCGACGCCACAACGCCGGGCCATCCAGCGGCATGGCTTCGCCGCCGATATGCACCTGGCGCAGTGCGCCGTAAGCGCGCGGGCCGGCCACCAGGCAATCCTGCAAAAAGAGTTTCCAGTAGGCCGTGGGCAAGTCGGCCAGGGTGATGCCCTGAGCAATAACCTGCCGGTACAGCTCGGCACCGTCCCACAGTTGCGCGCCACGCAGCACCACGGTGGCACCAAGGGTCAGGGCTGGGTACAGCTGCTCGACGAAGCCGTCGAAGTTCAAGGTCGCGAACTGCAGAACTCGGTCGTCCGCAGTCAGGCACGAATAGTCAGCGGCAATGCTCGCGAACTCACTCAAGGCGGCATGGCTGATGGCGACGCCCTTGGGCTTTCCGGTAGAGCCTGAGGTGTAGATGACGTAGGCCAGGTTGCGCGGTTCGAAGTCGAGCCCTGGATTGTGCTCGGCACATTGCGCCAGTTGCGCATCCGCTAGGTCGATGTCCAGGATCGCCAAATGCTCAGGCAGCGGCAGGCGCTGACGCAGCGACGATTGCGTGAGCACCAGCCTCACACCGCTGTCTTCAAGCATGTGCAGCAGGCGCTCACGCGGGTATTCCGGGTCGAGCGGCACGTACGCACCGCCCGCCTTGAGCACCGCCAGCAGGCTCACCACCATGGCAAACGAGCGCTCCACGGCGATGCCGACCAGCACTTCCGGGCCTACGCCCTGGGCGATCAGGTAGTGGGCCAGACGGTTGGCCTGGCGGTTCAACTCGCCATAGCTGATGGCCTGCTCGTCCAGCGCCAAGGCCTGGCGTTCAGGTTGCTGCCGGGCCTGAGCCTCGAACAGTTGATGCACCGCGTGCAGTTCGATGCCGGTAGCCGGCGCGTTCCACTCCTCGAGTACCACCGTTTGTTCGGCGGCGCCGAGCATCACCACATCACTGAGACGACTCTGCGGTGCGCTCACCACTGCGTGCAGCAGGTTCTGCCAGTGCTGCGCCAAACGCTCGATCGTTGCGGCCTCGAACAGGTCGGTCGCATAGGTCAGCGCCGCCCAGATGCCTTCGGCGGACTCATGGGTGTCCAGGCTCAAATCGAAGTGCGTGGTCTGGTTGTCCCAGTCCAGTTCCGAGACGCGCAGCCCCGGTAATTGCTGGCCCTCGCGCCCGCCCTGGGCGTCGGTCTGGTGGTTGAACATCACCTGGAACAATGGGTTGTGGCTCAGGCTGCGCTCGGGCTGCAACGCCACCACCAGTTGTTCGAACGGCAGGTCCTGATGGGCCTGGGCTTGCAGCGAGCGATGCTTGGTCTGCTGCAGCAGTTCGACGAAACTCATCTGCCCGTCAAGGTCGGCCTTGAGCACTTGGGTGTTGACGAAAAAGCCGATCAGCCGCTCGGTCTCGACCCGGTTGCGGTTGGCAATCGGCACGCCGACACGGATGTCCGACTGTCCGCTGTAGCGATAGAGCAAGGTCTGGAACGCAGCCAGCAGCAGCATGAACGGGGTCGCGCCCTCTTGCTGCGCAAGGCGCTTGATACCACTGACCAGCGTCGGTGACAGATGCACCTGCAAACTGGCACCGCGATGGCTTTGCTGAGCCGGTCGCGGGTGATCGAGGGGCAATTCCAGCACCGGTTGCTCGCCGCCCAGCAGTGACTCCCAGTACGCCAATTGACGGACTTTCTCACCCGCTTCCATCCAGCCGCGCTGCCACAGGGCATAGTCAGCGTACTGGATCGGCAGGTCGGGCAATTCCAGGCTGCGGCCCTGGCTGCTGGCGGCATAGAGCTGCACCAGCTCCTCGACCATGACCTGCATCGACCAGCCATCGGAAATGATGTGGTGCTGCACCATCACCAGCACATGCTCATCGTCGGCCAGTTGCAGCAGCGTCACGCGCAACAGCGGTGCCTGGAGCAGATCGAAAGGCCGCGCGACCTCAGCTTCCACCTGCGCCATCAGGTGCTGTTCGTCCGTGCGTCGCTGCACGATTTCAACGCGAGCCTCAGGCATCACGGCCTGCAACAACTGCTCACCATCCTGTACCAAGCGGGTACGCAGGCTTTCGTGGCGCGCCAGCAAACGGTCGAAACTGTGCTGCAGCGCCACCAGGTCCAACTGGCCTTGCAGGCGCAGCGCGCCAGGGATGTGATAGGTGGCGCTGTCAGGGTCCAACTGCCAGAGGAACCACTGGCGTTCCTGAGCGTAAGACAAGGGCAGTGCTTGGACCTCGTGGCGGGTCGGGGCAATCGGCAGTTGCGCGAAGCTCATGCCACGCGCTTGCAGGCGCTGATAAAACTGCTGACGTTGTTCAAGCGGCAGGCGAAGAAAGCGCGAGACCAGATCGATATTAGGGTTGGAAAGCATGGTTCAAATCGCCTCTAGTTCGCTCAAAAAGTCACGAAGATCATCAAAATCTTCCGCGCTGCCGGCGCGGAAGGTGGCTGCGGCCTGCACATAGGCGCGCAGCGTTTCGGTCTGGAACACTTCAACCAGGGGCACTTCCAGGCCCAGCTCGGACTGGACCCGCGATGTGATCTGGATCGCCAGCAAAGAATGGCCGCCGACTTCGAAGAAGTTGTCGTCCAGGCCCACTTGCGGCAGGCGCAACACCTCGGCCCAGATCGCCGCAATCTGCTGTTCCAGTTCGGTTTGCGGGGCCACGTAGCGTTGCTGCATCAGGCTCACATCCGGCGCGGGCAAGCCTTTGCGATCGAGCTTGCCGTTGGGGGTCAGCGGCATCTGCGCGAGGAACATGAAGTGCGTGGGCACCATGTAATCCGGCAGGCGGGTCTTGAGGGCCCGACGCAAGGCGTCGCGGAACTCGGCCTGGTCGATCAGGGCCGGATCGGTGGGTACGACATACGCCACCAGTTGCTTGCCGGTCGGGCCTTCCTGTGCCGCCACCACGGTTTCACCGACACTGTCCTGTTCGCGCAGACGGGCTTCGATTTCACCCAATTCGATACGGAAACCACGGATTTTCACCTGATGGTCGACACGGCCCAGGTAATCCACCACGCCGTCCGGGCGACCACGGGTCAAGTCGCCGCTGCGGTACACGCGGCTGCCAGGTTTGCCGAACGGGTCCGGTACGAAACGCTCAGCGGTCAGTGCCGGGCGCTCGAGGTACCCACGCGCCACCCCCTCACCGCCCAGGTACAACTCACCAGCGACGCCGATGGGTTGCAGGTTCAACTGCGCATCCAATACGTAACCGCTGCGGTTGCCCAGCAACGTGCCGATGGGCGCATACACCGCGCCGCACGGGTCGCCCTTACGGGCTTTCCACAGCAGCGGCGTCACCACGGTTTCGGTCGGGCCGTAGCCGTTGAACAAGTAGGTGGGTTTCAGTGCGCGCCATGCCAGGTCGTAACTCGCCTGGGCTACCGCGTCACCGCCAAAGCAGTAGACTCGCACTGCCGGTGGGTTGCCATCGCGTTCGGCGTGCTCGGCCAGTTGTTGCAGGTAAACCGGTGGGAACACCGCCATCGTCACATTGTGGCGGTGCATTTGGGCGTAGGTGTACTCCGGCAACCACAGGCTGTCGTCGCGAATCAGCACGCTGGCGCCGTTGATCAGCGGGTGCATCCAGCCTTCGTGGGAGCCATCGAAAGCGAACGACATGAAGTGCAGTTCGCAATCCGCCGGGCCGGTTTCGTAACGCTCGCCAGTGGCGATGATGTGCGCCACCAGCGGACCGTGGGACACGGCCACCCCTTTGGGCATACCGGTGGAGCCGGAGGTGTAGATCACGTAGGCCAGGTTGTCGCCGTCCAGTGCCACCTGAGGGGCGGCGTCGCTGAAGTTGGCCCAGTCCTCGCTGCGGTCGATTGCCAGAGTGTTCAGCCCTTGCGGGACCGGCAATTGCTGCAAGGCGCTGGTGTGCGTCAACAGCAACTGGGCGCGGCTGTCGTCCATCATGTAGAGCAGGCGATCACGCGGGTACTCAATGTCCAGCGGCACATACACACCACCGGCTTTGAGCACGGCGAGGAACGCCACCATGATTTCAGCGCTGCGCGGCATGGCGATCGCCACGCGTACTTCCGGCCCCACACCACGAGCGATCAGCGCATGCGCCAGGCGGTTGGCCTGTGCATCAAGCTCGCCGTAAGTCAGGGTGTGCGAGTCGAATTTCACCGCCACGGCATCTGGGGTTTCCCGCGCGCGGTCGGCGATCAGTTCGTGCACCAAACGTGCGGCTGAGAAGCCCGAGCCGGTGCAATCCCACAGGTGCAGAATGTGCTGCTGCTCATCCGGGTTCAGCAGGTTCAACTGCCCGATGGCCTGCTGCTGATCATCGACCATGGCCTGCAACAGATTCTGCCAATGCCCGGCCATGCGTTCGATGGTCGCGGGGGCAAACAGATCAGTGGCGTAACTCAGGGATGCACGCAGTGCTTCGCGCGACTCTTCCACATCCAACGCCAGGTCGAACTGTGCCACGCCCTCATCCCAACTCAACACCTCGACCTGCAGGCTCGGCAAACGCTGCAAATGGCTGCCCGCCGAGGTCACGCGGTGGTTGAACAGCACTTGGAACAACGGGCTCAGGCTCATGCTGCGCTCGGGCTGCAGCGCCTCCACCAGTTGCTCGAAAGGCAGGTCCTGATGGGCCTGGGCTTCCAGGGAGCGTTGGCGCACCTGATGCAACAGTTGCGCCACGCTCATCTGGCCGTTGACGTCAGCCTTAAGCACTTGGGTGTTGACGAAGATGCCGATCAGGCCCTCAGTTTCAAGGCGGTTGCGGTTGGCGATCGGCACGCCGACGCGCACATCTTCCTGACCGCTGTAGCGGTGCAGCAAGGCCTGATAGGCCGCCAGCAACACCATCGGCAACGTGACCCCGGCCTGTTTCGCCACACTACGCAAGCCAGCCAATAGCTGCGGTGTCAATTCAAAGCCCAAGCGCGCACCGCGATGGGTCGGCAACGCCGGGCGCTGGTAGTCAAACGGCAACTCCAGTACCGGCTGCTCACCGCCTAACTGTTCACGCCAGTACGCCAACTGGCGTGCTTTCTCGCCGGCCTCCATCCAGTTGCGCTGCCACAGGGCGTAGTCGGCGTATTGAATCGGCAACGCCGGCAGATTCGGCGTGTGGTCGTCGCTGAAGGCGGCGTAGAGTTTCACCAACTCCTCGACCATCAGCTGCATCGACCAGCCATCGGAGACGATATGGTGCTGCACCAGCACCACCACATGATCGTCCGCGGCCAGGCGCAACAATTTCACGCGCAGCAACGGCCCGCGCAGCAGGTCAAACGGCTGCGCGACCGCCTCGGCCACTTGCGTCTTGAGCCCGGCTTCATCGGTATCGCAACGTTCGATTTCAATCAGGCCCAGGTCTTCAATCACTTGCACCGCACCGCTCGCGTCTTGGCGCAGATGCGTGCGCAGGCTTTCATGGCGCGCCAGCAAGGTGTCGAAACTGCGTTGCAGCGCGGCCACGTCCAACGCGCCTTTCAAGCGCAAGGCGCTGGGGATGTGGTACGCCGAGCTGTGCGGGTCGAGCTGCCAAAGGAACCACTGGCGCTCCTGGGCGTAAGACAGTGGCAACGGCTGCGCGCGGTCGGCCTTGAGCAGTGCAGGCGCGGTGACGCCCTCCTCACCCAAGGCACGCACAAAGTCACCGAGCACAGGCTGTTCGAACAGGGTCTTGAGCGCGACTTCCAACGCCACTACCTGACGTACTCGCGACACCACGCGCGTGGCCAGCAGCGAATGCCCGCCCAGTTCGAAAAAGTGGTCATCGAGGCCCACCTGCGGCACCTCCAGCACATCAGCCCAGATCGCCGCGACCTGCTGTTCGCGCGGGCTGACGGGCGCCACATGGGCTTTGAGCAACAGCTCGGCATCCGCCTTGGGCAGTGCCTTGCGGTCGAGCTTGCCGTTGGGAGTCAGCGGCAGGGTTTCAAGGAATATCAGGTGCGCAGGCACCATGTAGTCCGGCAAACGCGCGCGCAGATCAACCTTGTATTGCTCACGCAGGCTCGCCTGTTGTTCGGGAGCAAAGGTCACTAGATAGGCGATCAAACGGTCGTTGTCGGCCAGTACCACGGCTTCACGCACCGCCGCGTTCTCACGCAGGCAGGCTTCGATTTCACCCAGCTCGATACGGAAACCGCGCACCTTGACCTGATGGTCTACGCGGCCGATGTACTCCACTACGCCGTCCGGGCGATAGCGCGCCAAATCGCCGGTGCGGTACAGGCGCTCACCGGGTGCGCCATACGGGTTGGGCACGAAACGTTCGGCGGTCAGCGCCGGGCGCGCGTGATAACCGCGCGCCAGACCAGCGCCGCCGATCAGCAATTCACCGGCCGCCCCTTGTGGGCATGGCGTCAGCCCGGCGTTGAGAATGAACAGCGACGTGTTGGCAATCGGGCGACCAACAAAAGGCTGCGCCTGCTCAAGGCGGTGAGCAGCCGACCAGATGGTGGTTTCCGTCGGGCCATAAAGGTTCCACACCGGGCCCTGCAGGTCGAGCAGTCGTTGGGCCAGGTCGACCGGCAGCGCTTCGCCGCCACACAGGCATTTGATGCCCTGTAGCAGCGACGCGCGCGGGCTTTCCAGGAGCATCCGCCAGGTCGAAGGCGTGCCTTGCAGCACATTGGCGCACTGGTTGTGCACCAGATCGAGAATCGCCTCCGGGTCGAGCGCCAGTTCCTTGCCGCTCAGCAGCACCGTGGCGCCCACGGTCAGTGGCACGTATAGCTCAAGGGCGAAGATGTCGAATGAGAAAGTGGTCAGCGACAAAATCCGCGCATCACTGCCGATCTGCAGGGTGTCCGCCATGCCGCAGGTAAAGCTGCACAGTGCCTGATGCCGCACCATCACGCCCTTGGGCTTGCCGGTGGAACCAGAGGTGTAAATCACGTAGGCCAGGTGCTCCGGCGTGACATTGACCTGCGGGTTGTGTTCGTCCCCACACGCGTCATCGACCAGCAGCACGTGCAGGCCCTGCGGTTGCGCCAGGCGACCATTGAGGTGTGGCTGGGTCAGCAACACCTGCGCTTGGCTGTCTCCGAGCATGAACGCCAGCCGATCCGCCGGGAACTGCGGGTCGAGCGGCACATAGGCGCCGCCGGCCTTGAGGGTCGCCAACAGGCCGACGACCATGTCCAACGAGCGCTCGACATGCACCGCCACCAGCACGTCAGGGCCGACGCCCGCCGCAATCAGGCGATGGGCCAAGCGGTTGGCGCGGCGGTTGAGTTCGCAGTAACTCAGGGTGTCGCCATTGAATTGCAGTGCGCTTGCGTCCGGTGTTGCCAGTACTTGCGCTTCGAACAACTGATGCACGCAACGCGTATGCGGGTACTCGGCGTGGCTGTCGTTCCAGCTGTGCACAGTCTGTTGCCATTGCTGCTCGCTGAGCATCGGCAGTTCATCCAGCGCCTGCGACGCGTCATTCACCACAGCGCGCAGCAGGCTTTGCCAATGTTGCGCCAGGCGCGCAAGCGTCTCGGGTTCGAACAGGTCGGTGGCGTAGGTCAGCGAGGCCCACAGGCCGTCGGCAGACTCTTCGGTTTCCAGGCTCAAATCGAATTGCGTGGTGTGGCCGGCCCAGTCCAGCGGCTCTAACGCCAGGCCCGGCAGTTGCACCGGGGCGGAGCGCAGGTTGTCCTGGTGATTGAACATCACTTGGAACAGTGGGTTGTGGCTCAGGCTGCGCGCTGGCTGCAGCGCTTCTACCAACTGTTCGAACGGCAGGTCCTGATGGGCCTGGGCCTCCAGGGCGCGCTGCTTGACCTGACCGAGCAATTGCTCGAAGGCCATCTGCCCGTCAAGGTCGACTTGGATGACTTGGGTGTTGACGAAGAAACCGATCAGCCGCTCGGTTTCGAGGCGGTTGCGGTTGGCGATCGGCACCCCGACACGCAGCCTGGACTGCCCGCTGTAGCGATGCAGCAAGGTCTGGAACGAGGCCAGCAAGAGCATGAACAGGGTCACGTCCTCACGCTGGGCCAATGCCTTCAGGTCAGCCAACAACGCAGGTTCGAGTTGGGCCTGCTGACGCGCACCGCGAAAGCTCTGCACCGCCGGGCGCGAGTGGTCCAGGGGCAGTTCCAGCACCGGGTGTTCATCGCCCAGGCGCTGTTGCCAGTAATCGAGTTGGCGCTGTTGTTCACCGGCCGCCATCCAGTTGCGCTGCCACACGGCGTAGTCGGCATATTGGATCGGCAACGCCGACAGCTGAGCTTGGCCCTGATACAACGCCACCAACTCATCCACCATCACGTGCATCGACCAGCCGTCAGAGATGATGTGGTGTTGGGTGATCACCAGCACATGGTGATCGGGCGCGATCACCAGCAGTTTGACGCGCATCAGCGGGCCGTTGCGCAAGTCGAACGGGCGCTGGATCTCTTGCTCCACACAGGCCTGGATCGCCGGGGCCGCTACCCTCGCCTGCTCGACATTTATCGCCAGGTCGGGATGAATCACCTGCCAGGTCCGCTCACCGTCGTCAGCAAAGGTGGTGCGCAACGGTTCATGGCGCAGCATCAGCGCCTGGAACGTACGCTCCAGCGCGGTGATGTCCAATTGGCCGCGCAAATGTAGCGCCGTAGGTACGTGATACGCGGCGCTGGTGGGGTCCAGTTGCCACAAAAACCACTGGCGTTCCTGGGCGAAAGACAGCGCCATCGGCTGGCCACGTTCCAGCGCCACCAGCGGCTGAGCGCTGTGTTGATGCAAGCCCGAACAGGCCGACGCGAACGCTTGCAGCGTCGGCTGCTCAAACAGTGCGCGCAGCGGCACTTCCAGTTTCAACTCATGACGCACGCGGGAAATCACTTGGGTGGCCAACAATGAATGCCCGCCCAGCTCGAAGAAGTGATCCGTCAGGCCGACCTGCTCGACCTGCAACACCGCTTGCCAGATCGCCGCCAATTGCACTTGCAGCGGGCTTTGTGGGGCCACATACGCCTGTTGACGCAGGTTCAGGTCAGGCGCCGGCAGCGCACGGCGGTCAAGCTTGCCGTTGTTGTTCAGTGGCAGAGCGTCAAGTACCAGCCAATGCCCCGGCACCATGTAATCGGGCAGAGACTGGCGCAAGGTGGCCGCCAGGTCCTGAGCGTCCAGGGTGTGACCATGGGCGGGCACCACATAGGCGACCAGTTGCATGCCAACCGCACTCGGCTGAGCGATCACCGCGGCTTCACGCACCTGCGGCAAAGCTTGCAGGCCGGCCTCGATTTCGCCCATTTCGATGCGGTAGCCACGAATTTTTACCTGATGGTCGATACGCCCGACGTACTCCAACGCACCGGCTTCGTTGTAACGCGCCAGGTCGCCACTGCGGTAGAGGCGTGCACCGGGTACAGCAGAAAACGGGTCCGGCAGGAAGCGTTCGGCGGTCAAGGCCGGGCGGTCGAAATAGCGCTGGGCCAGGCCCGCTTCGGCGCCGATGCACAGTTCGCCGACGCCGTCGGTGGCGAGCAGTTCGAAACCACTGTCGAGCACATACAACGAACGGCCTGCGATGGCGCGGCCAATCGGCACGCCGAACGCATCACTGGCATCCGCCAGTTGGCAATCGTGCACGCTGGACACCACCGTCGCCTCGGTCGGCCCGTAGGTGTTGACCAGGCGCACAGCGCCCAGCCCCGCCGCATGCCAGGCACGGATGCCTTCCACCGACATGGCTTCACCGCCCACGTGCACCTGGCGCAGGTTGCCCAAGGTGCGGCGGTCGACGGCGCACTCCTTGGCCAGCAAATACCAGTAAGCGGCCGGCAAGTCGGCCAGGGTCACGTCCTGTTCGACGATCTCGCGCGCCAGTTGGCCGGCGTCCCACAGCTCGTCGCCACGCATAATCAAGGCAGCGCCCACGCACAGCGGCGGGTAGCACTGCTCGACAAAGCCGTCGAAGCTGAAGGTCGCAAATTGCAGTACACGGTCTTGCGCACTGAGCCGGCTGTAGGCCTCTGCGCTGTCGCAGAACTGGCCGAGCGCGGCATGATCGATGGCCACGCCTTTGGGCAGGCCGGTGGAACCGGAGGTGTAGATCGCATACGCCAGGTCGGCCGCCGCCGCCGCGTTGGGCGGATTGGTCGCCGGGTAGCCGTCCAGTTCTTCACCAGAAGTACTGAAATCCACACGGACCAAACCTTGCGGCAGCGGCAGATCCGCGAGCAACCCGGTTTCGCTGAGCAGTACGTTCAAACGACTGTCTGCCAGCATGTAGGCCAAACGTTCGGCCGGGTATTTCGGGTCCAGCGGCACATAGGCAGCACCGCTTTTGAGCACCGCCAGCAGGCTGACGATCAGCTGCGGACCACGCCGACTGGCCAGGCCTACACGCTGGCCCGGCCCCACGCCGAGCGCCAACAAATGATGGGCCAAGCGATTGGCACGCGCGTTGAGCTGGGCGTAGCTCAGCCGCTCACTGCCCGCCTGAACCGCCAGCGCGTCAGGTGTGGCGTGGGCCTGGGCAGCGATGCGCTCATGTACGCGCTGAGGACGCTGGGCGGCACCGGCAGACTGGCTGAGCGCGAGTACCTCGTGCTGCGCGGCGGCGTCAAGCAGTTGCAGGTTACCCAGCGGCACACCGGCGTCCGCCATCATTTGCGTCAACAGGTGACGCACGTTGGCGCCCAGCCGCTTCACCTGCTGCTCGCTGAAATGGGCGCGGTCATAGCTGAAGTCCAGGCGCAGGCCGGCACCGAGCTCGACGCCCAGGGTCAGCGGGTAGTTGGTGCGCTCATGGTTGTGCATGCGGCCGAAGGTCAGGCCTGCGGGCGCACCTTGCTTCAATGCGTCGGCCACCGGGAAGTTTTCGAACACCAGCAAGGTGTCGAACAACGCCGCACCTTGCTGGCCGGCCCACGCCTGGATGTCGTACAGCGGCACGTGTTCATGGTCACGCAAGCTGAGGTTCAAGGCTTGCAGCTCGCTGAGCCAGGCGCCGGCCGATTGGGCGGGCGACGCGGCACTGATCAACGGCAAGGTGTTGATGAACAAGCCCAACTGCTGCTCAATCCCCGGCAGCGGCGCTGAACGCCCGGCGACGGTCGCGCCGAACACCACGCAAGCCTGGCCGCTGTAGCGTTGCAGCAACAGGCTCCAGGCGCCTTGCAGCACAGTATTGAGCGTGACTTTTTGTTGGCGGGCAAATTCGCTGAGGGCCTGGGTAAAGTCGTTGTCCAGCAGCACTTGATGGTCAGCCATGCCCACGCCGCCGACCGGCGCACGCAGTGCCTGCGCCAGCAAGGTTGGCGCTTGCAACGGCGCCAGGGCATTTTTCCAGTAGCCCTCGCCCGACGGTTGCTGTTGCAGCCAGCCCAGGTAATCGCGGAACTGCCCCAGCGGCGCCGGCACGGCCTGGCCTGCGTAATGGGCAAGCACTTCGCCGAGCAACTGCGCGTTACTCCAGCCATCCATCAGGATGTGGTGGCTGGTGAAGATGAAGTGCCAGGCCGAACCTGTGCTGCGCACCAGCATCAGGCGAAACAGCGGTGCGGCATTGAGTTCAAAGCCGCGTGAGCGCTCGGCATCGGCCAGCGCATCGAGATTGGCATTCACGTCTTCGATCACCTGCAACTGCACGTCGACCTGACGCCTGATTACCTGATGGGCGTTGTCCAGGCCCAGCCAGTGGAAGCTGCTGCGCAAGATGTCGTGGCGGTCCAGTGCCGCTTGCCAGGCGCGGCCGAAAATCAGCAGGTCAAGGCCTTCAATGTCAAGGCGCAGCTGGTTGATATAGGCCTGGCCCTGGGGCGCGTACAGGGTGTGGAACAGCATGCCCTGCTGCATCGGCGACAACGGGTAAAGATCGGCGATGTCCGGCCCGGCCACGGGCAGTGCATCCAGTTGCTGCTGGGTGATACGCGCCAGCGGGAAGTCCGACGGCGTGACCTGCCCGGCAGGCGTTGCACAGCAATGCTCGATCAACGCCTTGAGTTCCGTGGCGTAGTCATCCGCCAGGCGCTGAATAGTCGCAGCGTTGAACATCTCGCGACTGAAACCCCATTGCAGCGACAGCTCACCGCCATACACCTGCCCTTCCACCGTCAACCAGTTGGCCAACGGTGCTTGGGGGTCCTGCGCCTGGCCGCTGCCTTCGCTGGCCGGGACGAAAAGCGCTGCCTCGTTGAACTGGCGGTCGAACTGCCCCAGGTAGTTGAAGGTGATACGCGGCGCAGCCAAATCGGCCAGGGCTTCACGCGATTGCGGTTGGCCCAGATAGCGCAGCAGGCCGTAGCCCAGACCCTTTTGCGGAACAGCGCGCAGTTGCTCCTTGATCGACTTGATTGCATCCGACAGTTCGCCTGCGGCCTGTAAACGCACCGGAAACAGGCTAGTGAACCAGCCGACCGTGCGGCTCAGATCGAGGCTGTCGAACAGGTCTTCGCGACCATGGCCCTCCAGCTGGATCAGTGCGGCGGCCTGGCCGCTCCAGCGGCTGATCACGCGCGCCAGCGCCGTCAGCAGCAGGTCGTTGACCTGGGTGCGATAAGCCGCTGGCGCGTCTTGCAGCAGTTGGCGGGTCAGCTCGGCATCGAGGCGGGTTTCGAGCTTCGTGCCCAGGCGGTTTTGCAGGCCGCCGTGGGGGTTGTCGCACGGCAGCTCGGCGTCGCTGGACTGCGCCAGCCAAAAAGGCAGTTGCTCATCCAGCGTATGCGCGTGAGCCTGCAACTGCTGCGCCCACTGTTGGTAGCTGCTGGTTTTGGCGGGCAATGCGACCTGGCGATAAGCCTGTTGCAGATCCTCAAGCAGCACGCGCCAGGACACGCCATCGACCACCAGGTGATGGACCACCAGCAGCAGGCCCTGGGCGCCGTCAGCCAGGGTGACCAACGCTGCGCGCAGCATCGGGCCTTGTTCCAGGTTCAGGCTGCGCTGGGCTTCATCGCACAACGCGGCCAATTCAGCCTCGGTGCCGACGCTGGATTGCCACAGCACAGATTCAGCCGCCGGTGCGGCGTGGGCTTGCTGCCAGCCATCGGCCTGCCGGGTGAATCTCAGGCGCAGGGCGTCGTGGTGGTTGATCAACTGTGCGAGGGCGGCGTCCAGCTGCGCAGGTTCCAGCGCCTCGCGCGGGGTCAGCAACAGTGATTGGTTCCAGTGGTGGCGCGCAGCAATTGCCTGGCTGAAAAACGCCTGTTGCACCGGGGTCAGAATCACCTCACCGGTGACCGGCCCCTGATCGATAACCACTGCCTGCTCAAAGCTCGCCACCAGCGCCAGGCTACGCACGCTCTGATATTGGAACAAGTCCCGCGGGCTCAGGCGAATGCCTGCCTGACGGGCACGGCTGACCACCTGGATGGAGATGATCGAATCGCCGCCCAGCTCGAAAAAGTTGTCGTCCACACCCACGTGTGGAACGCCCAGTACATCACTCCAGATCGCCGCAAGGGCTTTTTGCAGGTCGCTCGAAGGCGCGATGAATGCCTGTTGCGGCGCAGCATCCGGCAGTGGCAAGGCTTTGCGATCGAGCTTGCCGTTGGCGGTGACCGGCAACTGGGTGAGCACGACGAAATGGGTCGGCACCATGTATTCCGGCAAGCTGCTGAGCAACCAGGCCTTGAGGTCCGCTGGCTCCTCGCTGTCGAGCACCAGGTAGGCGACCAACTGCTTGCCACCCTGCACCAGCACCACCGCCTCGCGCACCGAAGGGTGTTGGAGCAGGCGCGTCTCGATTTCGCCCAGCTCAATGCGCAAGCCGCGCAATTTAACCTGGTGATCAAGACGGCCGAGGTATTCGATCACGCCGTCAGTGCGCTGACGCACGCGGTCGCCGGTGCGATAAAGGCGCTCGCCGTTGACGAACGGGCTCGGCACAAAACGCTCGGCAGTCAGCGCCGGGCGCCGATGATAACTGCGCGCCAGGCCGGTACCGCCCAGGTACAGCTCGCCGGACACACCGGCGGGCACCGGGTTGAGTTGAGCGTCGAGCACATAGGTGGCGAGGTTGGCGATGGGCCGCCCGATGGGCACGCTGTCGGCGCCTTCATCGATGCAGGTCCAGTGGGTCACGTCGATGGCCGCTTCAGTCGGGCCGTAGAGGTTGAACAACCCGGCTGCTGGCAGCTTGGCAAAGACCTGCCGTTGCGCATCCAGCGGCAAGGCTTCACCGCTGCACACGATGCGCTTGAGGCTGGCACAGGCTTGCACGCCCGGCTCATGGATAAACGCCTGCAACATCGACGGCACGAAGTGCAACGTGGTGATGGCGTGGCGGCCAATGGTTTCGATCAGCCGGGCCGGCTCGCGGTGTTCGCCGGGGGCCGCGACCACCAGGCGCGCGCCGGTCATCAGCGGCCAGAAAAATTCCCACACGGACACGTCAAAACTGAACGGGGTTTTCTGCAGCACCGCATCACTGGCCGTCAATTCGTAGGCTTGCTGCATCCAGCACAAGCGGTTGACCAAGGCGCGATGGCTGTTGCCTGCGCCCTTGGGCTTGCCGGTCGAGCCGGAGGTGTAAATCACGTAGGCCAGGTTGAGTGCGTGAACGCCGCTGGCGGGCGAGGAACTGCTGTAGCCCGCCAGCCAACTGGCCGGCTGGTCGAGGGCAATCACCTGAATACCTTCGACAGGCAAGATGGCCAGCAGGCTTTGCTGGCTGAGCAGCAGCGTGATGCCACTGTCTTCGATCATGTAGGCCAGGCGTTCCTGAGGATATTCCGGGTCCAGCGGCACGTAGGCGCCACCGGCCTTGAGGATCGCCAGCAGGCCCACGACCATTTCGACGGAGCGCTCGACGCACAGCCCCACCAGCACGTCCGGGCCTACGCCCTGCTCGCGCAAAGCATGGGCCAGTTGGTTGGCGCGGGCGTTGAGTTGGGCGTAGGTCAACGCGGTTTCGCCGAATACCAGCGCGGTTGAATCCGGCGTGCGCTGCACCTGGTCCTCGATCAGTTGATGGATACCGCGCTCGGTTGGGTAGGCTTCGTCAGTCTGGTTCCACGCATGGGTCAGTACGTGCTGCTCATCGGCTGCCAGCATCGGCAATTCACCAATGCGCTGTTCGCCGTCGGCCACCATGGCCTGTAACAGGCTGATCCAGTGACGGGCCATGCGCGCAATGGAAGGCGCCTCGAACAAGTCATTGGCATAAGTCAGCGCAGCATGCAGGGTGCCGGACTTCTCATAGGTATCGAGGGTCAGGTCGAATTGGGTGGTGCGCCCTTGCCATTCCACCAGCGAAAGCTCAAGGCCTGAAGCGGTGCTGACGCTGGCAATGTCGGCCACCACCGGCTGGTGGTTGTACATCACCTGAAACAGCGGCGTATGGCTCAGGCTGCGCTCGACCTTGAGGGCCTCCACCAGGCGCTCAAAGGGCAATTCCTGATGAGCCTGGGCGCCCAGCGCGTGTTCCTTGATGCCTTGCAGCAATTCGCCAACGCGGGTTTGCCCGGTCAGTTCGGTGCGCAGGACTTGCGTGTTGACGAAAAAGCCGATCAGCCCTTCGACTTCGGTACGGTTGCGGTTGGCGATCGGCACGCCGACGCGAATGTCTGCCTGCCCGGTGTAACGGTGCAGCAGCACATTGAAAGCACCCAGCAACAGCATGAACAGCGTGACGTTATGCTTTTGCGCGCAGGTTCGCAGTTGCGCGGCGAGGCTTGGGTCAATCGCGAAATGATGGCGAGTGCCCTGATAACTCGGCATCGCCGGGCGTGGGTGGTCGGTTGGCAGTTCCAGCACCGGATGCTCGTCGCCCAGACGCGCCTGCCAGTACGCGAGCTGACGTGCCTGCTCCCCTGCTTCCAACCAGCGGCGCTGCCACAGGGCGTAGTCGCTGTACTGGATCGGCAGCGCCGGCAATTGCGGCGCCTCGTTGCGCTCATGGGCGTCGTAGCAGCGGATGAACTCGTCGATCAGCACGTTCATCGACCAGCCGTCGGAGACGATGTGGTGCAGGGTCAGCAGCAGCACATGCTCCTGCGCGTTGAGCTTGAGCAACTGCACGCGCAGCAAAGGGCCGTGTTCCAAATCGAACGGCAACAGCGATTGACGCGTCGCCGCGTCGTTGACGGCCTGCTCCTGCTCAACGGCGGCCATGGCGCTGAAGTCCAGATGCTCGACGACAAGCGACGGATCTACCGAAACCTGGGTCAGGCGTTCATCGCCCTGGCGTTGGAAGACTGTGCGCAAGGTTTCATGCCGCGCCACCAGACTGGCGAAGGCTTGCTCCAGCGCACGCAGGCTGAGCGCGCCCTTGAGCCGCACCGCGCCGGGCAGGTTGTAGGCGCCGCTGGCCGGGTCCAATTGCCACAGAAACCACATGCGCTGCTGCGCGTACGAGAGCGCCTGGCGATCCTCTGCCTCCACACTCGCCGGAATCGGAAACCGGGAAAAATCCACGCCCTCTTTCTGCAAGGCCTGCAGGAATACTTGGCGTTTTTCCAGGGGCAACCCGATAAACCGGCGAGCAAGTTTCAAGGAGTCTTCAGCATTCATTTCTTGGAGTCCGGAGCAATAGGCAGGAAGCACAAAGGCACGTCGTCCCTATAAAACGAACCGGGCGGGGAAAAATTAGCGGGGGATCAAGGGCGTGAGGCGCGGTGTCATCAAGGGTTACATCAATCTCAGCAAAGACACACGAAGCCGGGCTAGCATTGACGAACACCACTTTTTGCAACTACATTTAGTTACACGCAGGGAACGCCGTGTCCAAAAATGAAAAGCTGCTCGCCAAACTGCTCAACGAGCGCATGGCCTTTACCTGGCCAGAGCTCGAAACGCTACTCAAGCGTCTTGGCTACACACAGATTGAAGGGGCTGGAAGCCGCGTCAAATTCGACATCGGCGACCCCAGTGCAATGATCACCTTGCACAAGCCTCACCCCGGCAACGAACTGAAACACTACATTCGGCGCCAGATCATCGAACAATTGAAATCAGGAGAACTGATTCAGTGAACAACCAACTGAAACACAACGGCTACATCGGCTCTATCGAAGCCAGCCTCGAAGACAATTGCCTGTTTGGCAAAGTGCTGTTTATCAAGGCGCTGGTCAGCTATGAGGGCAAAACCGTCGCGGAGCTGGACGTGGCCTTTCGAGAGGCCGTGGAAGACTATCTCGCGACGTGCCACACCCTCGGGCAAACACCGGAGAAACCGTGCAAGGGTTCATTCAACGTGCGGGTCGGCCATGACCTGCATCTGGCTGCAGCCCTGGCAGCGACCCGTAAGAAAGTGACGCTCAATGACCTGACGCGCCAGGCGCTGAATGAGTTTTTGCAACATCATTGCGCAGAACCTTCTCCGGCGATCGGCTGATCAGCCCAACCTTCGATAGCCCAGCAGCGCTGAGCCCAGCACCACCGCACCCGCCACCAGCGCCACCCAGAACCCGCTGGTGGCGCCGAAATGGTCGATCATCCAACCCGAGCTGGCGGCCCCAATGGCCACCCCGATACTCAGGCCGGTGATCAACCAGGTCATGCCTTCGGTCAGGCGGCTGGGCGGGACGATCCGCTCCACCAGGGCCATGGACACGATCAGCGTCGGGGCAAAGAACAAGCCTGAGATGAAGATGGCCACGGCCAGCCCGGGGATATTTGTCACCAGCAACAACGGCAAGGTGGTCAACGCCGTCGCCACGCCGCAGAACAGAAACTGGCGGGGCAACGGCGCCTTGAGCTTGAGCGTGCCGAACGCCAACCCCGCCAGGCACGAGCCAATGGCATACACCGAAAGCACGATGCTCGCCGCCGCCGGTTGGCCTTGATGCTGGGCGAACGCGACGCTGACCACGTCCACCACGCCGACAATCACGCCCATGGCCAGCAACAGGATCATCAGGATCAGTACCGACGGTGAGGCGATCAGCCAGCGGCCGTGATGGTCCTGATGTTCATGCACCGGCGGCTCAGTTGCGCGTTGCAGCACGAAGGTGGTCACCCCCACCGCCAACAGCAGCGCTGCCACCAAGGGTCCGGCTTGCGGGAACAGCACCACACTCAGGCCCACCGAGATCGGCGGGCCGATGATGAAACAGACCTCGTCGAGCACCGACTCAAGGGCAAACGCGGTCTGCAACTTGGGCTGGCCGCGGTACAACTCGGTCCAGCGCGCCCGCACCATGGCCGACATATTGGGCATGCAACCGGCCAGGGCGGCGAACACAAACAACGTCCAGCTTGGCGCCTGCAACCAGGTGCACAACAGCAACAGCAACAACGCACCACCGCCAATCAGCGCTGCTATCGGCAGCACCCTGCCCTGGCTGTAGCGGTCCACTAACCGCGAAACCTGCGGCGCACAAAACGCCGTGGCCAAGGCAAACACCGCCGCCACCGCGCCCGCCAGGCCAAAGCCACCATGCACTTGCGACAGCATGGTGATCAGGCCGATACCGGTCATCGATATCGGCATGCGCGCAAGCATGCCGGCCAGTACAAAAGCCCGGCTGCCAGGGGCGTGGAACAACTCGGCGTAGGGATTTGCCATCCTGCTTGACCTCTTCCTCAAGACCTTGAAGCTTGCTATCGGCAGGCATCAAGGCAAAATACATACGGTGCGTATGTGGCAAATCATGCGTAACATACGCGGCGTATGTCAAACCCTCAAACACCCTCGCGAGCCCACCCCATGAGCCGAGCCCGTGCCGAAATAATCGAAGAAACCCGCGCCCGCCTGATCGCCAGCGCCCGCCAAGCCTTCGCCACACAGGGCTATGCCAACACGTCGATGGACGACTTCACCGCGCGCGCCGGCCTGACCCGTGGTGCGTTGTACCATCACTTTGGTGACAAGAAAGGCCTGTTGGCCGCCGTGGTCGCCCAACTCGACAGCGAAATGGACGCGCGACTGCAGCACATCACCGATCAGGCCCAGGACCCGTGGGAAGGTTTTCGCGAGCGTTGCCGAACGTATTTGCGCATGGCCCAGGACGACGAAATCCAACGCATCGTTTTGCAGGATGCGCCGGCCGTGCTCGGCGATACCGGGTCGCAGCAACACTGCGTCGCGTCGCTGTGCCAGTTGCTTGAGGGCTTGATGCAGGCCGGAGCCATCGAACAGGGCCCCAGCGTCGCGCTGGCGCAATTGATCAATGGCAGCCTGGTCAACACCGCGCTGTGGATCGCCCGCGATGAACACCCGGGCGACCGTTTGGAGCAAGGCTTGCAGGGTCTGGAGTTACTGCTGCGCGGCTTGAAGCAATAAGCCCGCGCTACACCAGCCGCTTGATCTGCTTGTGCCGCCACACCAGCCGGTAATACGCAGTCTGCAGCGCCAGCATCGCCAGGTAGGTCACCGGAAACGCCATCCACACACCTTGCAGGCCGAAGTGCGCATTGAGCACATACGCCATCGGCAGCTCCACACACAGCACGCAGAAAATCGAAATGGCGACCGGCATCAGCACCACGCCGCTGGCGCGCATGATGCCGCCCACCACCGCCTGAAAGCCGAAGACCAAAACGCTCCAGAGCATAATGTGCAGCAGGTGCTCGGCATTAAGCCGCGCGGCGTCATCGGTGATGAACAGCCCCAGCAGCCAGTGGGACAACAGGTAGCCGAGCACAATCAATCCACCGGTCAGGCAGGCGTTGATCAACAGGCCGGTGCGCAGGATCGGCCCGATTCGCTCCAGGCGCCCGGCGCCAATCGCCTGGGCACCGAGGATCGAAGCGGTAATGGCAATCGACAGCGCCGGGAACTGCACATAATTGACGATCTGCGTCACCGCGCCATACGCCGCCGTGGCCTGGGAACCGTGGCTGTTGACCAGCGCAAGAATGACCAATTCGGACAGCGACAACACCACCATCTGCAAGCCGGTCGGCAAGCCGATGCGCAGCACTTTGCCGAGGATCGTCCGGTCCAGGCGCAACGCAGCAAGCAACTCACGGTCCGGCGCCATCACATGGTTCTTGTGGCGCAGGCGCAGGATCAAAAACAGCATCGCCGAGGCATTACCGACCAGGCCCGCGTACACCGCGCTCTGGATGCCCATGGGCGGCAGGCCGATCCAGCCGCGAATCAGCGCCGGCGTCAGCAACAGGCCGATCAGGGTCGAGACCATCAGCGCCAGCAGCGGCGAGATCGTGTCACTGACGCCGCGCAGCAATTGGGTATAGAGGATGAAGACCAACAGCAGCGGCATGATCAGCATCATCACCTGGGCATAACCCACGGCATCGTCGAGCACATCCATCGGGGTGCCCAGCGCCTGCAGGGCCGGGCGCGCGAACAGGCTGCCGAGCACCGCCGCGATCAGGCCTACCAGCGCGCCAAGGGTCAGCGTCGCACCGGTGATCACCTTCACCATTCCGGTTTCCTGCGCGCCCCAGGCCTGGCCGATCAGCACCGAAGCGCCCGCCCCCAGGCCGATCACCAGGGCAATAAAGAAAAACACGATGGGAAACATCCCCGACACCGCCGCCAGTGCCTGGGTGCCGAGCATTTGCCCGACATAGATGCCGTTGAGGGTGCCGGAAAAGCTTTGCAGAAAATTGGACAGCACCATCGGTGCCAAAAAAATCAGGTAGATCTGCCACAACGGCCGTTGCTGAGTGACTTCCATGGTCGTTCGAGTCCCGGAATTATTGTTAGACGGGGAAAGCATTGCGCGACAGCCAGGCCAGGTACGTCTGCACATCCTTCGGCCAGTGCCCGATCTTGCTCGCAAAGGCCGCCGCATCTTCAGCGAACAATGCCCGTGAGGCGTCTTCAAACCCAGGCAGGTCGCCGCCGATGGCACTCATGAAACGATAGCTGGCTTCCTTGGCCAGACGCGCCTGATCACGGCCAGCGCTGGCATTTCGCGCTTCATCCACCAACCGGCGCAAGGCCGCCGAGGCGCCGCCGGGTTGTTGGCCCAGCCATTCCCAGTGGCGCGGCAGCAGCGTGACTTCCCGCGCGACCACACCCAGCTTCGGGCGGCCCACCGTTGGGGCTGCGGGAAGCTCTTCGTCGATTGCTGTGTCTGCGGGTTGCTCGGGCACATAACCGCCAGGCCATGGGTAATCGACTTGGGCGCCGGTGGCGTCATCAAAGACCAGGAAGGTGCCGGCTGTCAGGTCCAGCCCTGCCAGGGTTTCGGCCACCGCCGAATAGGCGCCGGCCGCCACGCGCTGGTAACGGAAGAAGGCAGTGCACAGCGGTGTGTGTTGCGTAGGCATGGCTTATTACCCGGATGTTATTTGTTTTACCCGGATCATATTAGCCCTAATTGGTCAGCATGCAAGGCTATTGTCGCGAAACGTCCAAGTGTTCACCCCGCACCGTTACTCGCATCCCTTGCACAGCAGGATCGCGCAGCAAGCACTCCGCGATCGCCGGCTCCAGCTCCACCCGTACACGGCGGCCCAGCGCACGCGCGCCAAACCGTGCGTCGTGCTGGCGACACAACCATGCCCGCGCCGACGCATCCATGCTTAATGAGCGCTGGTGCGCCGCCAGACGCTGGTTGAGCTTCTCCAGCTCCACGTCCAGCAGCGCATCAAGCCAGCGCTTGTCGAGGGGTTCGAACATCAGGATACGATCGATGCGGTTGAGAAACTCCGGCTCGAAATGCCCGTGCAGGGCCTCTTCCAACACCGCCGCTTCGCCCCGCACAAACACCCGCAGCAGCCGCCGCCAGCCCTGAGCGAAGCGTTGGCGATGCCGACGCGCCTGTTGCGCGCCGATATTGCTGGTCATGAAAATCAGGCTGTTACGAAAATCCAGGGTGCGCGTGCCACCCGCCAGGGTCAGTTGGCCGTTTTCAAGAATGCCCAGCAGGCTGCGCACCACCTCCTGGCTGGCTTTTTCCAGTTCATCGAACAACACGATGCCAGGGCGGCTGTAGCTGCCCTGGATCAATTCGCTGTTGAACAGGCTGATGCCTTCCTTGCTGCCCACGTACCCCGGCGGCGCGCCGGTCAGCGCGGCGGCGTAATGCTCCTGGGCAAGGGTGTGCATGTCGATGCGGCAAAACCCGTCGGGCCGGCCATGCAGCGCCTGGGCCAGCAGGCGCACGATTTCGGTTTTGCCCACGCCGGTCGGGCCCATGAACAGGTTGACGCTCAATGGCCGATCGCGCTCGCCGATATCGGCCTTGACCACCTTGAGCAGCCGCTCCACCTGCGCCAGCGCCGCCTCCTGGCCAACGATGCGACTGCGCAACAGCGCCATCACCTGCACCGGTTCAAAGGTAAACCGCATGCCCTACTCCACCCCTTTTTCTTTGCCGCCATGGGGCAGTTGCCCCACCGGGCACTCGGCGACACCCACGGTGCTGCGGGTAATTTTTTCGACATTCTCCTGGGCCTTTTGCGCGTCCAGCACCCAGGTGCGGTAGAACTCGAACGGGCAGTCCGCCACGCCCTTGTCGCCATCGCCCGAGGCATGCATGCCGGTATAGCCACGGTGCAGCAACTTGAACAGGTGGTTCTGCGACTGGTCGTTGGCCCGCGCATCGCGAATCTGCGACACCGACAGTTGCGCGTACTGGATGCCCATCTCTTCCTCGCCGCACTCACCCAGGGTGCGCCCGTCAAAGCCGATGATCGCCGAGTGGCCGAAGTACGAATACACCCCATCGAACCCCGCCGCGTTGGCCACTGCCACATAGCAGTTATTCGCCCAGGCCATGCTCTTGGACATCTGCACCTGCTGCTCCTTGGCCGGGTACATATAACCCTGACAGCGCACGATCAACTCGGCGCCCTTCATCGCGCAGTCGCGCCAGATCTCCGGGTAATTGCCGTCGTCGCAGATAATCAGGCTGATCTTCATGCCCTTGGGCCCATCGCACACATAGGTGCGGTCACCCGGATACCAACCCTCGATGGGGCACCACGGGATGCACTTGCGGTAGCGCTGCACGATCTCGCCGAGGTTATTGATCAACACCAGCGTGTTGTACGGCGCCTTGTGCGGGTGCTCCTCGTGGCGCTCGCCGGTCAGGGAAAATACGCCCCAGGTGTTTGCCTGGCGGCACGCTGCCGAGAAAATCGCCGTCTCATCGCCGGGGATACTCGCGGCCGTGGCCATCATCTCGTCGTGGTCGTACATGATGCCCATGGTGCTGTATTCGGGGAACACCACCAGGTCCATGCCGGGCAGGCCCTGCTTCATGCCGAGGATAATCCCGGCGATTTTCTTCGCGTTGTCGATGACCTCGGCCTTGGAATGCAGGCGCGGCATCTTGTAGTTCACCACCGCGACACCGACGGTGTCCGGGCTGCTGGAAATGTCGCCATGACGCATAACATCACTCCTGGTCTAGTGACTGATCATCCACGGCCGTGGCCCGGTCCTGGTCTTGAGGCCCAAGGGGTTGGCCTTGCTCGGCTCGACTTTTTTGCGGGTGCCGCAGCAGCTGCAACCGGCCGGATGTTTACGGCTTTGCTGGTATTCACCGACGGTTTGCGGCGCATGGGCGCTGCGCTCGTTGCCGGCGATAGCCTTGCGCTGGTTGGCCGACAGCGTTTGCAGTGCCGGGGCCGAGACCCTGAGCGGGCCGCCCGGCCCTTCGCAGTACGGGCACTGGCTGGGCTCGTTGCGCTGGGCGATGGGCCGCAACATCGTGAACGTGCCGCAGGTGTCACAGGCATATTCGTAGGTCGGCATGGCTACAGGTCCGGGGCAATGGGCAGGTCGACGCTGCCGTCGAGGAACTGGGTGGGGCCGTTGGCATTGGGGTTGATGTCGAACTCGAAGATTTCCGTCGGCAACCACAAGGTCGCGCAGGCATTCGGAATATCCACCACGCCGCTGATATGCCCCTGCACCGGCGCCGAGCCGAGCAAGGCATAGCCCTGGGCCGGCGAGTAGCCGAATTTGGTCAGGTAGTTGATCGCATTCAGGCAGGCCTGGCGGTAGGCGACGTTGACATCCAGGTAGTGCTGCTGGCCCTGTTCGTCCACCGAGATGCCTTCGAAGATCAGGTAGTTCTTGTAGTTCGGTGTGATCGGGCTGGGCTTGAACACCGGGTTCTTGATCCCATACTTGGCCATGCCGCCCTTGATCAGCTCGACCTTCATGTGCACCCAGCCGGCCATTTCGATGGCGCCGCAAAAGGTGATCTCGCCGTCGCCCTGGCTGAAGTGCAGGTCACCCACCGACAACCCGGCGCCGTTGACATAGACCGGGAAGAAAATCTTCGAACCGCGCGACAGGTCCTTGATATCGCAGTTACCGCCATGCTCACGCGGCGGCACCGTGCGCGCGCCGGTCGCAGCCGCATCGTCACGGGCCTGGCCCTTGAGCTTGCCCATGTGCGCGGTGGCGGCCAGTGGCGCATTGGCCAGCGGCGGCACGCGGGTCGGGTTGGTATCGATCAGTTCCTGCTCGCGGCGGTTCCAGTCGGCGAGCATCACCGGGTCGGGCAGGCAGCCGATCAGGCCGGGGTGGATCAGGCCGGCAAAGTTAACCCCCGGAATGTGCCGCGAACGGGTGAACATGCCTTTGAAATCCCAGATGGCTTTTTGCGCGCTGGGGAAATGATCGGTGAGAAAGCCGCCGCCGTTCTGCCGCGAAAAGAAGCCGTTGAAGCCCCACTGCGAATCCGCCTTGGCGCCGATATCGAGCAAGTCCACCACCAACAAATCACCCGGCTCGGCGCCGTGCACGCCCACCGGGCCTGACAGGTAATGCACGGTGGACAGGTCCACGTCGCGCACGTCACTGGCATCGTCATTGTTCTTGATTGCGCCGGCGGTCCAGTCGTAGGTTTCCAGAATGAAGTCATCGCCGGGCTTCACCCAGCACGCCATCGGGATATCCGGGTGCCAGCGGTTATGGATATTTTCGTTTTCAGTGACGGGCTGGTTGAGGTCGACTTTGATCAGCGTTTCGGTCATGGACTGGCTCCTGGGCGGATGGTCTGGTGCTTGGAATCCAGTCTCGGGGAGCCAGGGAAAACCGGAAATACGTTGGATGACGTATGCAGGGAAGGATGGAACGCAATCAAAAATGTGGGAGCTGGCTTGCCTGCGATAGCGGTTGTCCAGCCAACATTTCTGTGACTGATAGACCGTCATCGCAGGCAAGCCAGCTCCCACAGTTGAACTGTGTTGTTTTAGACAGACAAGTATCGGCTGATGGTCGCTTCATCCACGCGGTCGCGGGTCTCTTCGATCACGAAGCGGCCCTTCTCGATCACCAGAAAGCGGTCGGCAATCTCCAGGGTGAACGACAGCACTTGCTCGGAGACCACAATGGTCAAATCGCGCAGGTTGCGAATCTCTTTGAGCGTGCGTGCAATGTCCTTGATGATCGACGGCTGGATGCCCTCCGTCGGCTCGTCGAGCAACAACACCTTGGGGTTGGTCGCCAGCGCCCGGGCAATCGCCAGTTGCTGTTGCTGCCCGCCGGACAGGTTGCCGCCCTTGCGCGACTGCATGTCATGCAGCACCGGAAACAGCGCATACAAATCCTCCGGCACCTTGCCGCGCGCCGACGCCGGTAACCCGGTCTGGATATTTTCCAGCACCGTCATGCTCGGGAAAATCATGCGGCCCTGGGGCACATAGGCAATCCCGAGCGCCACCCGCTCATGGGTTTCCAGCGCCGACACATCGTGCCCGTCCACACTGACCTGGCCTTGCCACTGCGGCAGAATGCCCATCAGGCTCTTGAACAGCGTGGTCTTGCCCATGCCATTGCGGCCCATCACCGCGACGATCTCGCGCTTGGCCACGTTCAGTTGCAGATCGTGGAGGATCTGGCTCTGCCCGTAACCACAGGACAACTGGTCGATCTTGAACATGCCGGATTCCTCAGTGGCCCAAATACACTTCAATGACTTTCGGGTTGCTTTGCACCGACTCCATGCTGCCCTCGGCCAGCACCTTGCCCTGGTGCAGCACCGTGACTTTATGCGCGATGCTTTTGACGAACTCCATGTCGTGCTCGATCACCAGCACCGAGCGGCCCTGGCTGATGCGGTTGAGCAATTCGGCGGTTTGCGCGCGCTCGTTGACGCTCATGCCCGCCACCGGTTCATCCAGCATCAGCAACTCCGGGTCTTGCATCAGCAACATGCCGATTTCCAGCCACTGCTTTTGCCCGTGGGACAGCAGGTCGGCCTGCTGTTGCAGCAAATCACCCAGGAAGATTTCCCGCGCCACCTCCTCCACCCGCGCAACCACCTGAGCGCTGCGCTTGAAAAACAGCGCGCCCCACACCTTGCGCCCGGCGGGATAAGACATCTCGAGGTTTTCAAACACCGTGAGGTTTTCGTAGATCGACGGGTTCTGGAACTTGCGCCCCACGCCGGCGCGCACGATGTTGTACTCGCGCATCCTGGTCAGTTCCTTGCCATCGAACTGGATGCTGCCGCTGGTAGCGCGGGTTTTGCCGCAGATCAGGTCGAGCACCGTGGTCTTGCCGGCGCCATTGGGACCGATGACCACGCGCACTTCATTGCGGTCGATGTACAGGTTGAGGTTGTCGACCGCCTTGAAGCCGTCGAACGACACGGTGAGGCCTTCAATGGCCAACACCGGTTTTTTCATTTCAAAGCCGACGGCGGTCATGGCTGGGTCTCCAGGATGTTGCTTTTAGTCTTGGGTTTAACCGCCGGACTCACCGGGGGCGCCGCCACGGGTGTGCGCCGCAGCAGTCTGGCCAATGCCTGGCGACCGTGGCTGTCCCACAACCCAGCCAGGCCATTGGGGAAATACATGACCACGGCGATAAACAGCCCGCCCATCAGGTACAGCCATAATTCAGGAAAGGACTCGGAAAAGTAGGTCTTGCCGTAGTTCACCAGCAGCGCGCCATACACCGCGCCGAGCAGTGACATGCGCCCGCCCACCGCGGCGAAAATCACCATCTCGATTGACGGCACGATGCCCACGAACGACGGCGACATAAAGCCCACCTGCAGGGCAAACATCGCCCCGCCAATCGCCGAAAACGCGGCGGCCACGCAGAACACAAAGATCTTGAAACTGGCCACGTCGTAGCCGGAAAACCGCACACGCTCTTCTTTGTCGCGCATCGCCATCAGCAGCCGGCCCAGCTTGGACGCGAGGATAAAACGGCCGATAAAGATGCAGCCGAACAGCAAGCCGGCGTTGATGAAGTACAGGATCATTTTCGCGCTGTCGGTGCGCAGGTCCCAGCCCAGCAGGGTCTTGAGGTCGGTGATGCCGTTGACGCCACCGGTCAGCCCTTGCTGGCCGACGATCAGCACGGTAAGGATCAGCGCAATCGCCTGGGTGACGATGGAGAAATACACATCGCCCACGCGCCGCTTGAACAGCGCCATACCGATGATGAACGCCAGCAGCACCGGCACCGCAATCACCGCTACCAGCGTGAAGCTGAAACTGTGAAACGGCTGCCACAGCCAGGGCAGTTCGGTGATCTGGTTCCAGTCCATGAAGTCCGGGATGCCCGGTGTGGATTGGATCTTGGTGTTCTCGGGGTCGGAGGCTTCCAGCTTGAGGAACATCGCCATGCAGTAACCGCCGACGCCGAAGAAAACACCCTGCCCCAGGCTGAGAATGCCGCCATAGCCCCAGCACAGCACCAGGCCCACAGCGACGAACGCGTAGGTCAGGTATTTGCCGACCATGTTCAGGCGGAACGCGTCCAGGGTCAGGGGAAATACCACCAGTACCAGCAATGCCAACAACACGATACCGATCAGGTTTTGCTGGCCGCCCAGCAGCTTGTCTAAAGCCTTCATCTGCTCGCCTCTACTTGCGCACTTTGATGGAGAACAACCCTTGCGGGCGCAGCATCAGGATCAGAATGACCGAGGACAACGTGAGTACCTTGGCCATCGAGCCACTGAGGAAAAACTCCGACAGCGATTGGGTCTGGGCGATCACGAACGCCGAGGCGATGGTGCCGAACAGGCTCTGCGCGCCGCCGAACACCACCACCAGGAAGGTGTCGACGATGTACTGCGAACCCGCCGTCGGCCCGGTGGAGCCAATGGTGGTAAACGCCGCGCCCGCGACACCGGCCACGCCGCAGCCGAGGGCGAAGGTCATGCGGTCGACCTTGCGCGTATTGATGCCCACCGCGCGGCTCATCAGGCGGTTCTGCACCGTGGCGCGCACCTGCAGGCCCCAGCGCGAGCGGTACAGCATCAGGAAGATCGCGGCGGTCAGCAGCAGGGTCAGGCCCATCATGAACAGGCCGTTGCGCGGGATCTCGATGGCATCGGTGAAATTCACCGAGCCCATCAGCCAGGCCGGCGGTTCGGCGCTGACTTCACGCGCCCCGAACACCGAGCGAAAGGTTTGCTGCATCACCAGCGACAGGCCCCAAGTGGCGAGCAAGGTGTCCAGCGGACGCTTGTACAAACGGCTGATCATCGCCCACTCCACCAGCCAGCCGATGGCGCCGGCTACGAGAAATGACAGGGCAATGGCAACGAAGAAGTAATAGGGTTGAAAGCTTGGCGCAAAGTGCGCGGTAAGGCTGGAACACACGTAGGTGGTGTAGGCGCCGATGGTCAGGAACTCGCCGTGGGCCATGTTGATCACGCCCATCTGGCCAAAGATGATCGCCAGCCCCAATGCCATCAGCAACAGCACGCAGAACACGGACAAACCGTTGAACCCCTGCATCGCCGCGATGGCTCCAAATTCCGATAGCCATTCCATGATGATGGTCTCCTACAGAGAGATGAAATGCAGGCTTGTGCCGTTTTGCCTTATGTGGGAAGGGGCTTACCGCGATGAGGGTGGGTCAGCTTATAAAGCTGTGACTGACCCACTGCTATCGGGGGCAAGCCCCCTCCCACAGTTTGAAACTCCGTGTGCCTGGGGGTTATTGGTAACCCTTGGGAAACGGGTTCGGCTCGATCAGATCCGACTCGTAGATCACCTTGAACTGCCCGTTGGGCTGCACTTCGCCGATACGCGACTTGCTCCACAGGTGATGGTTCTCGTGGATCTTCACGTAGCCTTCCGGCGCGTTTTTAAGCTCGATGCCAGGGCTTGCCGCCACGACTTTATCCACGTCGAAACTGCCAGCCTTCTCCACCGCCGCTTTCCACAACCAAGGGCCGAGGTACGCCGCCTGGGTCACGTCGCCGATGACCGCGTCCTTGCCGTACTTGGCCTTGAAGGCTTCGACGAAGGCTTTGTTGTTCGGGTTATCCAGGCTCTGGAAGTACTTCATCGAGGCGTAGAAGCCGGCCATGTTTTCGCCGCCGATGCCGAGCAGCTCGTCTTCGGTGACCGACAAGGTCAGCAGGGTTTGTTTGGACGAATTCACACCCGCCGCATTGAGTTGCTTGTAGAACGCCACGTTGGAGCCGCCGACCACGGCCGCAAACACTACGTCCGGCTTCTTCAGCTTGACCTTGTTGATCAGCGAGCCGAACTGAGTGTTGCCTAGCGGGTAGTAGTCTTCGCCAACCACCGTGCCGTGCAGCACGTTTTCAATGTGCTTGCGCGCGATCTTCATCGAGGTGCGTGGCCAGATGTAGTCCGAGCCGACCAGGTAGAAGGTCTTGGCGCCCTTGGTCTTGGCGATCCAGTCGAGGCTGGCGAGGATTTGCTGGGTGGCTTCCTGGCCGGTGTAGATGACGTTTTTCGACTGTTCCAGGCCTTCATAGAAGGTCGGGTAGTAGAGCAAGCCGTTTTCTTTCTCGAAGATCGGCAGCACGGCTTTGCGTGAAGCCGACGTCCAGCAGCCGAACACGGCGGCGACCTTGTCGTTGACCAGCAGCTTCTTGGCTTTTTCGGCAAAGGTCGGCCAGTCGGAGGCGCCGTCTTCCTGGATCACTTTGATCTGGCGTCCCAGGATCCCGCCCGAAGCGTTGATCTGTTCGATGGCCAGGCGCTCAGCCTGGATCGAGCCGGTCTCGGAAATCGCCATGGTGCCGGTGGCCGAGTGCAACTGGCCGACGGTGACTTCGGTAGGGGTCACGGCCAGGCCTTCGTTATCGGCCAGCGCGCCCTGGCTGAACAGAGCGGCCGCCAGTAAGGACAAGGCCAACAGCGGTGTGGAGCGGATCAATCGTGGTGCCATGGGGCGACTCCTCTGCAATGAGGGGTTCAGCATGGCGGCAGCCGGCCATCGCGGGTATACGCAGCCTGACGTAACCCTGTACGTCATTTGACGTATGCCGTTGCGCACTGTTTCAGGGCAAGTTGTGGCGAGCGGGCTTGCCCCGCGTTGGGCTGCGAAGCGGCCCTGTTAAGAACAGCGCATTTTTCCAGGTAAATTAAATAGTGTTGTCTGGTTTCAGGGCGGCTACGCAGCCCAACGCGGGGCAAGCCCGCTCGCCACAGCAAGCCCGCTCCCGCATTTGGACCTGCGGCACCTGTCAGGGCATGGAAGTTGCTCATTCAATCTCGCCCTTCTGCGGAGTCCTCCACCGTGCACCCCACCTCCGGCACCCAGCGCATCGTCAAGATCCGCCGCGACTACAACACCTGGGTCGCCGACGAGACCATGGAAGACTACGCCCTGCGCTACACGCCCAAATCCTTTCGCAAATGGTCGGAACTGCGCATCGCCAACACCGCCCTGGGCGCCGTGTCCTTTCTGGCGCTGGAAGCCATCGGCGGCGTGCTCGCCTTGAGCTACGGTTTCACCAACACGTTCTGGGCGATCCTGGCGATCAGCCTGGTGATTTTCCTCACCGGCCTGCCCATCAGTTATTACGCCGCCCGTTATGGCGTGGACATGGACCTGCTGACCCGCGGCGCCGGCTTTGGCTACATCGGCTCGACCATCACCTCGTTGATTTATGCCAGCTTCACGTTCCTGTTCTTCGCACTGGAAGCGGCAATCATGGCCCTGGCCCTGGAGCTGTATTTCCATATTCCGCTAGCCATCGCCTATGTGATCTGCTCATTGCTGGTGATTCCACTGGTGGCCTACGGCGTGACCCTGATCAGCCGCCTGCAATTGTGGACGCAACCGCTTTGGCTGCTGTTGCTGGTGCTGCCCTACGGCTTTGTCTGGTGGAAAAACCCCGACGTCTTCAGCGACTGGACCAGCTTTGTCGGACGCAGTGGCGACGGCGGCGGGTTTAATTTGCTGTCGTTCTGCGCCGCCTGCACCGTGGCGCTGTCGCTGGTCACGCAGATCGGCGAACAGGTCGACTACCTGCGCTTCCTGCCGGAAAAGACCGCCGCCAACCGCAAACGCTGGTGGGCCGCCCTGCTCTGCGCGGGGCCAGGCTGGATCATCCCCGGCGCGTTGAAGATGTTCGCCGGGGCGTTTCTGGCGTTTCTCGCCCTGCAACATGAAATCCCCATGGAGCGCGCCGCCGAGCCCACGCAGATGTACCTCGTTGCATTCCGCTATGTGTTCAGCTCGCCGGAATGGGCGCTCGGCGCGATGGTGCTGTTCGTGTTCATCTCACAGATGAAAATCAACCTGACCAACGCCTACGCCGGCTCCCTGGCCTGGTCGAACTTCTTTGCCCGCGTGACCCACAGCCACCCCGGCCGCGTGGTGTGGCTGGTGTTCAACGTGGCCATCGCGCTGATGCTGATGGAGCTGGGCGTATTTGACGTGATCGACCAGGTGCTGGGGCTCTACGCGAATATCGCGATTGCCTGGATCGGCACGCTGGTGGCCGACCTGGTGATCAACAAGCCGCTGGGCCTGTCGCCCAGACACATCGAGTTCAAGCGCGCGCACCTCTACGACATCAACCCGGTGGGCGTCGGCTCGATGCTGATTGCATCGTTGCTGTCGATCCTCGCCCACTTCGGCCTGTTCGGTGCCCTTGCCCAGGCCGCGCCGCCCTTCGTCGCGCTGGGCACGGCGTTGATCATGGCGCCGCTGTTGGCCTGGCTGACCCAAGGCAAGTACTACATCGCGCGTACCAGTGACGTGACGCTGATTCACCCGGTGGCCCCCGCCACTCACGCGATCTGTGGGCTATGCAGCAACCCGTTCGAAACCGCCGACATGGCGTTTTGTCCGGCCTACAGCACGCCCATCTGTTCGCTGTGCTGCTCGCTGGACGCGCGTTGCGGTGATCGGTGCAAACCTCATGCGCGCCTGGTCACGCAGTTCGAAGGCGTATTGCGCTGGCTGCTGCCCACCACCCTGATGCCGCGCCTGCATACGCGGCTGGCGCACTACCTGGGGTTGTTGCTGGTGCTGGTGCTGCTGCTCGCAGGCGCGCTGGCGTTGATTTACGTGCAGGCCGCCCAAGGGTTGCCGCATTCCGAGACCTTGTATCAGGCGTTCTTCAAGGCTTTCCTGACCCTGTCGGTGCTGGCCGCCGTGCTCGCGTGGTGGGTGGTGCTGACCCGCGAAAGCCGCCGCGTCGCCCAGGAAGAATCCGACCGCCAGACCCTACTTTTAATGCAGGAAATCGACGCCCACAGCCTCACCGACCAAGCCCTGCAACAAGCCAAAGAGGCCTCCGAAGCCGCGAACGCCGCCAAAAGCCGTTACGTCACCGGGCTCTCTCACGAGCTGCGCACGCCGCTGAACAGCATCCTTGGTTTTACCCAGATCCTGCAGCGCGACAACGCCATGCCCGAGCAGCATCAGGACGCGCTGGCGACCATCCTGCGCAGCGGCTCGCACCTGCTGTCACTGATCGATGGCCTGCTCGACGTGGCCAAGATCGAGGCCGGCAAACTGCGCCTGGAACTCACGGAAATCCCCTTCCCCGAGTTGCTCCACGACCTGGAACAGATGTTCACCCCACAAGCCCAGGACAAGGGCCTGCGCTTTCGCCTGGACTGCGTGGGCAAGATCCCCGCCGTGGTGCGTGGCGATGAAAAGCGCGTGCGCCAGATCCTGATCAACCTGCTCGGCAACGCGGTGAATTTCACCGACAGCGGCGAGGTGCGCCTGCGGGTCAGCTACATGCGCGAAACCGCCAACTTTGAAATCATCGACACCGGCATCGGCATTGACCCTGGGCAGATCGAGCGGATATTCCAGCCGTTCGAGCGCGGCGATCTGATGCGCCAGGACAAGGGCGTGGGCCTGGGGCTGACCATCACGCGCATGCTCACCTCGCTGATGGGCGGCGAATTGCGCGTCACCAGTGAGCTGGACAAAGGCACGTGTTTCCAGGTGCGGCTGTTCCTCTCCCAGGTGCGCGCGCCGCAGGCGGTGGTGCACGTGGAGCACGACATCATCGGTTATCACGGTGTGCGCCGACGCATCCTGGTGGTGGACGACCATGTGGACCATCGCAAGGTGCTCAGTGGCATGCTCACACCGTTGGGGTTTGAGGTGATCCAGGCCAGCAATGGCCAGGACGCGATCCGCCAGGTGGCGCTGCTGGCGCCGGACCTGATCCTGATGGACCTGTCGATGCCGACCCTGGATGGCTGGGAAACCAGCCGCCTGATCCGCCGCAATGCGCTGTCCAGCGCGCCGATCATCGTGATCTCGGCCAACGCCTTTACCGACGACCGTGAGCGCAGCATCGCCGCCGCCTGCAACGACTACCTGGCCAAACCGGTGCGCACCCCGGAACTGCTCGGGCGCCTGCAACAGCACCTGGATCTGCAGTGGTTGCGGCGCACCCGAACGTCCACGCCGCCTGCACCGCCCAGCGTATTGCCCAGCCCTGAAGACCTCGCCGCCCTCGCCGAACTCAGCGCCATCGGCTACGTGCGCGGCTTGCATGAAAAACTCGACACCATCCTGGAACATCGCCCGGACGCCGCGCCTTTTATCGCCAAAGTGCGCGGGCTGCTCAAGGGTTTCCGCCTGGATGAACTCAACCGAACCTTAAAGGAGGCCGAAGATGAATGCGCTCACCCGCAGCACTGAACCTGGCGTGGTGCTGATCGTCGATGACACCCCGGACAACCTCGCCATGCTGTCCGACGCCCTTGATGACGCGGGCTACATGGTGCTGGTGGCGCTGGACGGCCTCAGCGCGTTGAACCGCGTGCAACGCCGGCGCCCGGACCTGATTCTGCTGGACGCAATAATGCCGGGGCTGGACGGTTTCGAAACCTGTCGCCGGCTCAAGGCGCAACCGGCCAGCGCAGACATCCCGGTGGTGTTCATGACCGGGCTGACCGACAGCAAGCACGTGGTGCAGGGTTTTGAGGTGGGTGGCAGCGATTACGTGACCAAGCCGATCCAGACGGATGAGGTATTGGCGCGGGTGGCAGCGCATTTGCGCACCTCACGAATCCTGCTCTCGGCGCGTGCCGCGACGCAGCCGAGCGTGCTGACCCTGGAAGACGCCCCGGCGCAACGACTGTTATCCGCCCGGTTTCAACTGACCGAGCGTGAGGTGGAAGTGCTGCGTTGGGTGGCGTGTGGGAAAACCAATCGGGATATTGGCGACATTCTGGGGCTGAGCCCCAGGACGGTGAACAAGCATCTGGAGCATGTGTATGTGAAGCTCGGCGTGGAGACTCGAACAGCTGCGACCTCAGTTGCACTGGCCGCGATCTGAATGTGTGTGGTGCTTGTGTGGGTCTCATTACATCAGGCAGAGGCTGTGCTGATCTGCATTGCCCTAAAACCTCGGGCTGTACTCGGTCAATGTGGGAGCTGGCTTGCCTGCGATGGCATCAACTGGTTATGCCTGACACACCGAGGTGCCTGCATCGCAGGCAAGCCAGCTCCCACAGAAAAGCAAAAGCAGCGCGGTGCTGGCGGCTGAACGCGGTCAACTTGTGGGAGCGGGCTTGCCCGCGAAGGCATCAACTGGTTATGCCTGATACACCGAGGTGCCTGCATCGCAGGCAAGCCAGCTCCCACAGAAAAGCAAAGCAGTGCGGTGCTGGCGGCTGAACGCGGTCAACTTGTGGGAGCGGGCTTGCCCGCGATGGCATCAACTGGTTATGCCTGACACACCGAGTTGTCTGCATCGCAGGCAAGCCAGCTCCCACAGAAAAGCAAAGCAGTGCGGTGCTGGCAGTTGAACGCGGTCAACTTGTGGGAGCGGGCTTGCTCGCGAAGGCATCAACTGGTTATGCCTGACACACCGAGTTGTCTGCATCGCAGGCAAGCCCGCTCCCACAGAAAAGCAAAGCAGCGCGGTGCTGGCGGCTGAACTCGGTCAACTTGTGGGAGCGGGCTTGCCCGCGAAGGCATCGACTGGTTATGCCTGACACACCGAGGTGCCTGCATCGCAGGCAAGCCAGCTCCCACAGAAAAGCAAAAGCAGCGCGGTGCTGGCGGCTGAACGCGGTCAACTTGTGGGAGCGGGCTTGCCCGCGATGGCATCAACTGGTTATGCCTGACACACCGAGTTGTCTGCATCGCAGGCAAGACAGCTCCCACATTTGGAGCTCAGTGCATCAGATAGAGGTGTGTTGCTGTGTTTTTGATCCGCTTTTGCTTCTACCACCCAGGTCGGCTTTCAGGCCGCCGTGCTCTTGATCTTGCTTTTGATCTGACAGGCCCCGTCAACCACGCTGGCCGAACGCAGGCTTGAATCCGTGGGTAACCCGGCAGGACGCCGGGTTAGCCGCGTTGGGCCATGGATGGCCCGTCGCGGCGGCCCACGGATTCAAGCCGGAGTGAGGGAATGCCGAGCCTAGGCGAGGCACCGAGTGGTGGGGCAAAGACCTTTTGGTTACTTTTGGGGCGTTTGCCAAAAGTGACCCGCTGTAAGAGCGGAACCGCCAGCCGCCGTTACCGCAGCAACGGATATGTACTCAAATCTACCAACAGAAGCGCCCGTCCAAAGACGGCCATAGCGCAACGGCACACAAGCTACCCACCAAAAGCCTGCGAAGGCCGACGCAACGTCGGATCAAACGGATTGATCCTCGGCCCGATCGCCGCCGCCTCACGCTTGAGCAACTCCACCACCATCGGCAACCGGCTCGGCCCCAATCGATCACTGATAGTCGCCACACTCAACGCCGCCACCGCAACCCCCTCCCGATTCAAAATCGGCACCGCCAACCCCGCCATGCCTTCCAGCACTCCGGTGTTGCGCGCGGCATACCCCAGGCTGCGCACATTTTCCACTTCCGACCGCAGCAGCACCTCGTCATACAGGTGAAAATCCTTGAGCCGAGGCAAGTTGTAGCGAATCACCGCCTCACGCTCCTCCTCCGGCAAGAACGCCAGAATCGCCAAACTGCCCTGCCCCACACCCAACGCCACACGCCCGCCAATATCCCCGGTAAAGGTGCGGATCGGGTACGGCCCCTCGCTGCGGTCCAGGCAGATCGCATCAAAACCACTGCGTGCCAGCAAAAACAACGAATCACCCAACGAAGCACTCAAGCGCAACATGCTCGGCCGCACCAGGTCGCGCAGGTTGCCGGTCTTGCCCGCGTTCGCCGCCAGCGCGAAGAACTCCAGGCTCAGGCGATAGCGCTTGCTGCGCGCGTCCTGCTCGACCATCCCCTCGTCCATCAAGCTGCGCAACAGGCGGTGGGTGGTGGGCTGCGACAGCCCCACCTGCTGCGCCAGTTGCGTCACGCGTTCGCCGCCTTCGGGCACCTCGCCCAATGCACGCAACAGCGCGAACACCCGCGACACGCTGCCCGAACCCACTTCTTTGTCGCTCCCATTCCGCTCAGTGGAATCCATATCACATAATCTCGGCTTAAATTCTGATGAATGAATAAATTGGAAAATAATAGTCCGTTGAGTGAAATTCCATCTTCCGCCCATCCTAGTCTTCGTCCTAATCTGCGTCCACAGGGGCGAAATGAACAACAAACGGCAGCCGACTCGAGATCGAGCGCCACCGCACCCGCAGCACTCTTTTCGCATCTGCCCAAAACAAAAAAGCGCGTTTCGACGCGACTCAAAAAGGTGGAACGCAGACATGGCTTTTCTCCAACTCAACGCCTTGAGCAAACGCTACGGCGCCGTCGATGCGGTGGTCGCCACTGACCTTGCGGTAGAAAAAGGCGAGTTCGTTTCCCTGCTCGGTCCCTCGGGCTGCGGCAAAACCACCACCCTGCAAATGATCGCCGGCTTCGTCGATGTGAGCGGCGGGCAGATCCTGCTTGACGGCCGCGACATCACCCACGCCAAACCCGCCAGCCGTGGCCTGGGCGTGGTGTTCCAGAGCTACGCACTGTTCCCGCACATGACCGTGCGCGACAACGTCGCCTTCGGCCTGAAGATGCGCAAAGTGCCGGCCGCCGAAATCGCCCGCCAGGTCAAAACCGTGCTGGAACTGGTGCGCCTGGCGCCGCACGCCGAGCGCTACCCGCGTGAACTCTCCGGCGGCCAGCGCCAGCGTGTAGCGCTGGCCCGCGCGCTGGTGATCGAGCCGCCGGTGCTGCTGCTCGATGAACCGTTGTCCAACCTCGACGCCAACCTGCGCGAAGAGATGCAGTTTGAAATCCGCCGCATCCAGTGCGCGGTGGGCATCACCACCTTGATGGTCACCCACGACCAGGCCGAAGCACTGTCGATCAGCGACCGCGTGGTGGTGATGCAGGCCGGACGCGTCACGCAGATCGATGCACCGTACAACCTCTACGAACACCCACGCACGCGCTTCATCTCGGACTTCGTCGGCAAGGCCAACCTGCTGCCGGGCGACTACGACGAACTTGGCACCCCACAAGTGCGCCACGCCAGCGGCGACGGCGAGCTGACCCTGAGCCTGCGCCCGGAAAAAATCACCTTGTTGGCCGCAGGCAGCGGGCGCGTGCAAGGCAAGGTGCTCGACAGCTACTTCTTCGGCAGCCAATGGCTGTACCGCGTCCATACCTCGCTTGGCGACATTACCGTGGTGCGCAGCAACGACGGCAGCGCGCCGCTCGGTTGCGGCGCGGCCGTCGGCCTGGACTGGCACGCCGGCTTGCTGCGCGTGCTGGCGGCGGATGAGGTGCACGCATGAGTCGCGGTTATCTGTTGTCGTTGCCGGCCCTGGCGCTGTTTACCGGGCTGTTGATTCTGCCGCTGATCATGACGCTGGTGCTGTCGTTCAACGTGTTCGACTATCAGGTCGGCGTGAAGGCCGATGAGTGGACCTTCGCCCATTACCTGTCGCTGTTCAGCGACGCTTACTTCTACGAGATCTTCTGGCGCACCTTCTGGATCAGCGCCTTGGTGACCTTGCTCTGCGTGGTGATTGGCGTGCCCGAGGCCTACATCCTCAGCCGCATGGGCACACCGTGGCGCTCGATCTTTTTGATTCTGATCCTCACGCCGCTGTTGATTTCGGTGGTGGTGCGCGCCTTCGGCTGGAGCTTGCTGCTGGGTGCCGACGGGCTGGTCAACCAAGTGATCCAGGCGCTTGGCGGGCGCCCGGTGAAGCTGCTGTACACGCCGTTTGCAGTGATCATCGCGCTGGTGCACGTGATGCTGCCGTTCATGATTATTCCGGTGTGGACCTCGCTGCAAAAACTCGACCCGTCGGCGGAACAGGCGGCGCTTTCACTGGGCGCCAGCCAGGCCACGGTGATGCGCAAGATCGTGTTGCCGCAGGTGATGCCCGGCGTGTTGTCCGGCACCTTGATTGTGTTCGGCCTGGCGGCCAGCTCGTTTGCGATCCCCGGCCTGCTCGGCGGGCGCCGTCTGAAAATGGTCGCCACGGTGGTGTACGACCAGTACCTCTCGGAACTCAACTGGCCCATGGGCGCGACCATCGCGGTGGTGCTGCTGTTGGTCAACCTGCTGATCATGCTGAGCTGGAACCGCATGGTCGAAAGCCGCTACAAAAAGTCCCTGGGGGTTTAAGCGCATGTCCAGAAACGGTCCTTTGGCCCTCGGCTTTCACGGCCTGGTGGTGCTGTTCATGATGGCGCCGCTGGTGGTGGTGTGCCTGGTGGCCTTCACCCCGGAAAACACCTTGAGCCTGCCCACATCGGGCTTCTCCCTGCGCTGGTTTCGCGCAGTGTTCGAGCGTGCCGACTTTATCCAGGCGTTCTACAACAGCCTGATCCTGGCGTTTACCGCCGCCACCTTGGCCACGCTGATCGCGGTGCCGGCGGCCTTGGCGATCAGCCGTTACCAGTTCCCGGGGCGCAACTTTTTCAGTGCGTTGTTCCTCTCGCCAATCATCATCCCGCACCTGGTGCTGGGCGTGGCGATGCTGCGTTTGTTCGCGCTGATGGGCGTGAATGGCAGCTTCACCTGGCTGATGCTGGCCCACGTGGTGATCATCACCCCGTACGTGCTGCGCCTGGTGCTGGCGGCGGCAATCGGCATTGATCGCAGCGCCGAACAGGCGGCGGAGTCGCTGGGTGCCGGCCGCTTTACGCTGTTTCGCCAAATCACCTTGCCGATGATTCTGCCCGGTGTGGCCGGCGGCTGGTTGTTGGCGTTCATCAACAGTTTCGATGAAGTAACGCTGTCGATCTTCGTCAGCTCGCCGGCCACGCAAACCCTGCCGGTGCGCATGTACGTGTACGCCACCGAGTCCATCGACCCGATGATGGCGGCGGTATCGGCGCTGGTAATTGCACTGACCGCAGCAACCATGATTCTGCTCGACCGGGTCTACGGCCTGGACCGCGTGCTGGTGGGGAAACATTGATGGCGTTGTTCAAACGATTGGCCGAAACCCAGCGACAGGCTGTGGCCTTCACCCTGGATGGGCAACCGGCCACGGGCTTGCTCGGCGACACGTTACTGACCGCCGTGCTGACCTGTGCCGAGCACCTGCGCGGCAGCGATTTCAGCGCCGAACGCCGCGCCGGGTTCTGCCTGATGGGAGCCTGCCAGGATTGCTGGGTGCGCCTGGCAGATGGGCGCCGCGTACGCGCCTGTGCGACGTTATTGGAAGAAGGCCAGGCGATCAGCCGTGACCCGGGG
The DNA here is from genome assembly GCF_044875395.1 of Pseudomonas sp. HT11. Taxonomy (NCBI): domain Bacteria; kingdom Pseudomonadati; phylum Pseudomonadota; class Gammaproteobacteria; order Pseudomonadales; family Pseudomonadaceae; genus Pseudomonas; species Pseudomonas sp. HT11. The sequence continues at coordinate 3,600,834 of NZ_CP173217.1, forward strand.
CGCCAGGCATGAAGCCAACAGTGATTGTGGGCGCAGGCCCGGCCGGCATCAGCGCGGCGCGTGCCCTGCTCGACCATGGCGTCACGCCGTGCCTGATAGATGAAAGCCTGCGCGGCGGCGGGCAGATTTACCGGCGCCAACCGGCCAACTTTCAGCGCTCGGCCAAGCAGCTTTACGGGTTTGAAGCCAGCAAGGCCGAGGCCGTGCACCGCACCATGGATGAGCTGGCGCCTTTGGTCGACTATCGGCCGGAAACCCTGGTGTGGAACGCCGAGGACGGTCGCCTGGACCTGTTGAATCGCGGCCACGCCGAGAGCATCGAGTACGCGCAGCTCATCGTCGCCACCGGCGCCACCGACCGCATCCTGCCGGTGCCCGGCTGGACCTTGCCCGGCGTCTACAGCCTCGGGGCGGCGCAAATTGCCTTGAAGTATCAGGGCTGCGCCATCGGTGAGCGCGTGGCGTTTTGCGGCAGCGGGCCGTTGCTGTATCTGGTGGCTTATCAATACGCCAAGGCTGGGGCCAAGGTGGTCGCGGTGCTCGACAGCGCGCCGTTCAGCGCGCAATGCCGCGCCTTGCCTGCATTGCTCAGGCAACCGGCGACGCTGGCCAAGGGTGTGTATTACCGCGCCTGGCTCACGGCGCATGGCATTCCCGTGCACCAGGGCGCGACGCTCACGCAGATCGACGGCGAACAACGGGTCAACGGTATTCGTTGGGGCGAGCACACGTTGGACTGCGATGCCGTGGCCTTCGCCCATGCCTTGCGCAGCGAGACACAGCTGGCGGATTTGCTCGGCTGCGAGTTTGCCTGGAACAGCTTGAACCGCGCCTGGTTGCCCGCGCGCGACAGCGCCGGGCGCAGCAGTGTCCACGGCGTGTACCTGGCAGGCGATGGCGCCGGGATCATGGGCGCCGACGCGGCGCACATGGCCGGTGAGCGCGCGGCGCTGGCGGTGCTGGAAGACTCAGGCATTGCCGTGGACCCTCGCCGCACCGCCGTCCTGGAACAGCAATTGGCGAGCATCCAGCGCTTTCGCCACGGCCTGGAAACCGCATTCCCCTTCCCCGAACACTGGGCCGCGCAGGCGCCGGATGAACTGATGCTGTGCCGCTGCGAAGAAGTCAGCGTCGGCGAAGTGCGCGCGGTGGTGGATGAAGGCCACTGGGAAATCAATCGGGTCAAGGCGCATTGCCGCGTCGGCATGGGCCGCTGCCAGGGGCGCATGTGCGGGCTGGCAGCCGCGGAAATTGTCGCCGAGCGCAGTGGTCGCGGAATTGAACACGTCGGCCGCCTGCGCGGCCAGGCGCCGATCAAGCCGCTGCCGTTTGGCGTCGAGGTGCAGCCATGATCGACGTGATCGTGTTGGGCGGCGGTATCGTCGGTGCTTCGGCGGCCTTGATGCTGGCGCAAAAAGGTCAGCGCGTGGCGCTGGTAGAGCGCGATTTTTGCGGCTCGCATTCCAGCGGTGTGAACTACGGTGGCGTGCGCCGTCAGGGGCGGCCGTTGCATCAGTTGCCGCTGTCGCAGCGCGCCCATCAGTTGTGGGCCGACTTGCCGGGGCTGATCGGCATCGACGGCGAGTACGTGCGCTCCGGGCATTTGAAGTTGGCCCGCAGCCATGCGGACCTCGACGCGCTGCAGGCCTATGCCGAGCAAACTCGTGGCTTTGGATTGGGTTTGCAGGTGTTGGATCACGCTGAACTGCGCGCGCGGTTCCCTTGGGTCGGCGATATCGCGGTCGGCGCTTCGCTGTGCCCTGAAGACGGGCACGCCAATCCGCGGCTGGTTTCGCCCGCGTTTGCCCGCGCCGCGCAGCGCCAGGGTGCTGAGGTATACGAGCAGGCCGAAGTGATGCGCATCGAACACGCTGGCCAGCAGTTCCAGGTGCACTGCGCCAACGGTCTGCACCTGCAAGCACCGTGGCTGCTCAACTGCGCCGGTGCCTGGGCCGCGACCGTCGCCGCGCAATTCGGCGAACCGGTGCCGATGACGTCGGCGCACCCGGCGATGCTGGTCACCGAACCGCTGCCGGTGGTGATGAACGTGAGTACCGGCGTTGAAGGCGGCGGCATTTATGCGCGCCAGGTCGCCCGTGGCAATTGCATTCTTGGCGGCGGCCGGGGCTTTGCGCTTGGCCCGCTGACGGCGCGTCCGGGGCAGGCGGCGGTGCTGGAGATTTTGCGCAACGCAGGCGAACTGTACCCGTTTCTCAAAGGTGCCCAGGCGATACGTACCTGGAGCGGCACCGAAGGTTACTTACCCGATCACGAACCGGTGATCGGCCCCAGCAGCACCCAACCTGGCCTGCTCCACGGTTTCGGCTTTGCCGGCGCCGGGTTCCAGCTCGGCCCTGCGGTCGGTGAAGCCCTGGCAGAGATCGTCTGCAGCGGGGCCAGCCGGCAACCCATCGAAGCGTTTTCCATCCGTCGTTTCCAAGCCTGAGAGGAAAAACACCCATGCACACACGTATCGCGCTGTCCTGCTTGTCCCTCGCGTTGCTCGCCTCCACCGCGCATGCCGCGCCCACGCTGTACCTGGGCATGAACGGCGGCACCATGGAGCGGGTGTACGCCGACAAGGTGCTGCCCGCATTCGAAAAGGCCAACAACGTCAAGGTGGTGATCGTGCCCGGCACCTCGTCGGACATCCTCGCCAAGGTCCAGGCCAACAAAGACAACCCGCAAATGCACGTGATGTTCCTCGATGACGGCATCATGTACCGCGCCATCTCCATGGGCCTGTGCGACAAACTTGCACCGAGCGCGCCCCTGGACCAGATCCCGGCCAAGGCCAAAATCAAGGACGAAGCCGTGGCCGTGACCCTGGGCGTGACGGGCCTTGGCTATAACGCCAAGATGTTCAAGGAAAAAGGCTGGGCCGCGCCCACCTCGTGGATGGACCTGGCCGACCCGCGCTTCAAAGACAAGGTGGTGTTCCAGTCTCTGGCCTCCTCCACCTTCGGCCTGCACGGTTTCCTGATGTTCAACCGTATCCAGGGCGGCTCCGAAACAGACGTGGAACCGGGCTTCAAGGCCTGGCCGAAAACCATCGGCCCCAACGTGCTGGAATACATCGCCAGCTCGGCGAAGATCTCCGAGATGGTGCAAACCGACGAGGCTGCGATTTTCCCCTTGACCCCAACCCAGGTCACCACGCAGAAATTGCTCGGCATCCCGATGGAATACGCGCAACCCAAGGAAGGCGCGGTGGTGTTGAACGTGGCCGAGTGCGTGATCGCGCGTAACGACCAGCCGGAGCTGGCGCAGAAACTCGCAGCCTTCTTGCTGACCGCGCAAGCCCAGGCACCGGCGCTTGAAGAAGGCGATCAGATCCCTTCCAACCCAACCACGCCGACCACCGATAAAACCCGCGCGCGGGTGGAGGCCATGCAAGGTTACCTGCAGATGGCGATTTCGATTGATTGGGACCAAGTGAACCAGGCGCGGCCGGAGTGGAATGCGCGGTGGAGTCGCTCGATTGAGCGCTAACCTGAAATAGCGGATTGCTCCCACGCATTTGTGTGGGAGCTAACGTCACTTAGCCCTGGCCCTGCGTGCCTTGGCCTTGAGCTGATTTGAGTATGTTTCGTAGATCGCTCTCGCCGCATTCCGTTGGATGTGGATTTCAAAAAGCTTTTGCCGCATCTCTCGATGGCGGTGCGTATTGAGCAGCAGCAACCCGAAAAGCGGAAACGCGACCCCCAGAGAAAACGCCACGGTATGCGGACGGTATTGAATCATTGGTAGCACCAGCATCAGGGAGAACGCGAAATAGCCCATCAACACGCTAGCGGCCCATTTGCGACCTCTCGCAATCATGAAGTTGTCAAACACTAAAAAAGCAGTCATCGACAGTAGACTCCAACCAGACACTTCAGCTTGCAGCGATGGCTCCAGGCTACGCAAATAGGTTGTGTCCACCAGGACAGTGACCATGGCGCCTGCGAAGAGGCCCATGAATATTGTGCCCATGAACACTGGAAAGTAACGGATGAGAAAACCGGCAACTGACTCACTCATTCTGCAACTTCTTCGTATAAGCCCACAGCAATGGTCGTCGTGCTGCCAACATGGCCATTTCGATAGCTCCCAATCAGCCCAACGCACTGCCCACTGAGCCACTCAGTACAACAAGCCAGCCCAACACTGCAGCACCGCAAGACAAGGATGCATTGATCGCTTCAAATGCAAGCTGCGACTCCCGCGGCTCATGCTCCAACCGCCGCATAAAATCCAACCGTGCCATCGACGCTGGCATCTCGCGCAAAATCACGCGCTTGGGCAACACGCTGCAAATCGGCTGAAACTCGCGCAACGTCACCGGCCACAACTGCGAATCGAGATACACCACCCCTGCCCCGGCAATCGTCGGGTCGGCATCAATGGCGGCGAACAGCCGACGCAGATCCATGCTGCGTTCTACCCGTTCACGGGTGGTGCGGTGGGCGCTGGGGAAACCGTCCTTGAATACGCTGGAAGCCATTCCATTTTTGCTCCTGATTTCACAAGAGCGCAGAGCGTATCTGCCAAGAATGTCGGAAAGTTTCCTTTTTCCAGAAGGCCGCTTCCTGTTGTCACCTTGGAGCCTTGTGGACAATCGTAGGAATCGGAAAAGTACGCCCGCGCCAGTTCCGGCGAACGATCAGACATGGGGCGAGCATGGCAACGGATATGTTTTTAAAGCTTGGCGATATCAAGGGCGAGTCCAACGACCAGGCGCATCGTGATGAAATCGATATATCGCGCTGGGGTTGGAGGATCACGCAAGCAGGGTCGATGCACAGCGGAACTGGCAGCGGAGCCGGCAAGGTCGATATGGGCAATATCGCTATCGAAAAGCCCCTGGATAAGTCCACGCCGAATCTGATGATGGCCTGCGCAACCGGCAAGCACTATCCGGGAGCCCGAATTGTGGTGCGCAAAGCGGGAGGCGCCAGCAATGTGGAGTATCTGGTGATCACCTTGAGGGACGTCATGGTGGCCTCCTATGAGACGCGCGCAGCAGCAACCAATGATGTACTGACAGAGGAAATCAGCCTTAACTTTGCCAAGGTTGAAGTCAGTTACCAGCCGCAGAACGCCGATGGCGGCAAGGAGGGTGGACCTGTCCGGTTCGGGTGGAACATTCGCGAAAATATCAAAATCTAGATAACGAGTGATCCCCGACTTAGTCGGGGATCACGGGCAGCGCACGTTTGTGCGCTGTCTTGCGGTAGGCCCCTTCAACAATCGCGCGCACCCGCTCACTCACCGGCTCGCCCATCAGGTAGGCGTCGATTTCTGCATAAGTGCAGCCGTAGGCCTGCTCATCCGCCTTGCCCGGCGCCAATTCTTCGAGGTCGACGGTCGGTAACTTGTGCACCAGGTTGCCCGGCGCACCGAGGGCGTTGGCCAGCAGGCGCACCTGGGTCTTGGTCAGGCCAGACAGCGGCGCGAGGTCGCAGGCGCCGTCGCCGAATTTGGTGAAGAACCCCATCAACGCTTCGGCGCCATGGTCGGTACCGACCACCAGGGCGTTGTGCAGGTTGGCCACGGCGTACTGCGCGATCATCCGCGTGCGGGCCTTGACGTTGCCCTTGATGAAGTCGACATGCGCCGCGCTGGCTTCAGTGGCCGTCAGGCTGGCCATCAGGCCGTCGACGCTGGCGGCGATATTCAAGGTGTCGATGTGGTCCGGCTTGATGAAATCCAGGGAGGCCTGAGCATCACTTTCATCGGCCTGGGTTTTGTACGGCAGGCGCATGGCGATAAAGCGCGCAGCGTAGTCTTCGCTGCGTAACTGCTCCACCGCCAATTGGCACAAGCGCCCCGCCGTCAGGGAATCGACACCGCCGCTGATGCCCAACACCAGCGCCTTGCAGCCGGAGCTACGCAAGGTGCTTTTGATGAAATTGATGCGCCGCTGAATCTCCTGCGGTTCGCCGCCCTTGACCAGCGCGCGGTTGATGTTCAGTTCCTGGGCGATACGTGCCTGGGTTTGCATATCACACCTCTCTCTATGACTTGGATTGACCTGTGGGAGCGGGCTTGCCCGCGAAGACGGCGTGTCAGTCAACACCGTCAGTGCTGATCCACCGCTTTCGGAAGCAAGCCCCCTCCCACCGAAAACACTTTTGCCGCGTACTGCAAAAACGAGGCGTCTTCACAGACGTTCTTGATCGGGTCATCGGAAAACTTCACCACCGGCTCGCCGTGTACGCGCACCAGTTTCATCACGATGCTCAGCGGTTCCACACCCTCCACGTCGCAGGCCAGGCTGGTGCCCATGCCGAAACCGAACTTGGCCTTGCCACGGATGTGCCGCAGGATCGGCAGGCATTTTTCGAAATTCAGACCGTCGGAGAACATCAGGTCCTTGGTCATCGGGTCGATCCCCAGCTGCTTGTAGCGCGCCAGGACTTTGTCGGCCCAGGCGATAGGGTCACCCGAGTCCTGGCGCAGGCCGTCGTAAAGCTTGGCGAAGTACAGGTCGAAATCCTTGAGGAAAAAATCGGTGCTGATGCAGTCGGTCAAGGCGATGCCGAGGCGGCCGCGGTATTCGCGCACCCAGTTTTCCAATGCAGCGTTCTGGCTCTCGCGCAGGCGCCCCAGTTGCTGGTGCACCATCAGCCATTGGTGGGCCATGGTGCCGATCAGCGGCAGGTCGAATTCGTAGGCCAAGTGCGCGTTGCTGGTGCCGATGAACTGCCCGGGGAAGTCGCGGCGCATGATGTCCACCACTTCGCGCTGGGCCTTGAACGACAGGCGCCGGCGTGTGGAAAAGTCCGAGACGCGCAGGTCGGCCAGCTCTTCACGGCTGAGGTTTTTCTCCAGCCAGTCGAACTTCTGGTAGAGCTTGCGTGTGACGTCTTCCAGGCTCACGTCGGGGTATTTGTCGCGGTTGCGCAGCTCACTGACCAACGCCAGCACCGGCTGTTCAAACATGATGCAGTGCAGCATCGGCCCGACCACGCGGATGTTCAGTTGGCCATCGACCTCGCTGACGTGGATGTAGCGCAGGTTGAAGCGAAACAGGCCCAGGAAGCGCTCGTAGTCCGGGGTCAGGTATTCGCGAAAGCGCGGGTTGAACAGAAAGCGCAGTTCGCCTTCGCGCATCTGCAGGCCGGCGAGTTTCTCCAGCTCGTCGCGCAATTGCGGGATCAGGTGGCCGAGTTTTTCTTTGGAACGGACGATGAAGTTGTATTCCACGTCGACATTCGGGTGCTGGTGCAACACGGCCTGCATCATGGTGAAGGTGTAGTAGTCGGTGTCGAGCAAGCCCTGGATGACCGGGGATTCGTAGTCGTAGGCACTTTCCATGGTGTTTCTCCTTAGCGCGTGGCCATCGCGGCCAGTTCTTCGCGGGTGCTGCTGATGACAGCACCGGCCTTGAGCAACTCATTCACCGCCTGCACGCCGCCCTCCTCGCTGATACCTCGGCAGGCCGGCAAGTGCAGGACCACCTCCAGCCCGGCCTTGAGCAGTTGCAGCGCGGTGGTCTTGACGCAGTAGTCCAGGGCCAGGCCACCGACGATCACGCGGCGCACGCCTTGGGCGTTCAAATACTCGATGACGCCAGTGGACAGTTTGTCGTGCAGGTCGTGGTAGCAGGCACCGTAGGGGTGCAGGTCGGGTTCGACGCCTTTCCAGATGAAGTAGTCGTAGTCATACGGCGTGGGCAGTTCGTCCAGCAGCGTAAAACCCTCGGTGCCCGGCACGCAGTGGCTGACCCAGGTGACATCGGCGTGGGCCAGGCCGGTGGGTTGCAGCATCTCACTGTGCTGCGTGACCACCCACGGGGCGTGCGGGGTGTGCGCGTCTTTGCTGCCGACACGATGGCCGGCGAGGCTGGCCATGTAGTTGAGTTCGGCACCGATCTGGTCACCGCCAACCACCGGCAATTCGTTGGGGCACAGCGGCGTGAAGCTCTTCTGGGCGTCGACGTCGAATGAAGCAATGGCAGTTTTCACGAGGGTCATGGTGATTCTCCGGTGGCCTGGAAACAAAAGTACACGTCATGTACTTTCATTGCAAGAAACATTTAGTTATCTATGCTGGAGCAAGTACATGACATAGCTGTTCGATCCGTTAGACTGTGCCCCACCGCTGTTCAGAAGGATTTCCCATGCCACTCAGTGCCTACCTCCACACCGTCGACCTGTGCGTGTTGTTCTATTGCCGTGCCGCCGGAGAATTGAAGCTGCTGCTGAACAAGCGCGAAGCCGAGCCCTTTGCCGGCCATTGGGCGTTACCGGGCGTGGTGGTTAATGGCGGCGTGCAAGATCTGAGCCTCAAGGATGCCGTGGAGCGCTTGCGGGCGAGCGACAAGGTCGGTTTTGATTTGGCCTGGAGTGAGCAAGTCGGCACGGTGGGCGATGCGTTTCGCGACCCGCGCTGCTGGTCGTCGTCCACCTACTACCTGGCGATTGTGGCCCAAGAGCCAACGCTGGGTGAGCATCAAGGCTGGTTTGCGCTGAATGCAGTGGCCGATGGCAGCATCAAACTGCCCTTCGATCACAACCTGATCGTCGCCGCCGTGCAGGAGCGGCTGTTTTCCAAGTCGCTGTACAGCAACTTGCCGTTGATGTTTTTGGGCAACGAATTCAGCGCGCCGCAAGCGACCACGATCTTCTCGCTGGTGCTGGCGCGGCCGGTGTTGAAGACCAGTATCCGCCAGCGTTTGTTGAAGCTGACTGAGGCGGGGTATTTGCGTGAGACGGGGCGCAAGAAGAATGGCGAAGGCGGCAGGCCCCAGGCGACGGTGGAGAACCTGAAGCCTGGGGAAGTGTATTTCTTTGATCGCAGTTTTGCTGACTGACCGCTATTGCCTATACAACAAATATCAAAATGTGGGAGCTGGCTTGCCTGCGATGGCGGTCTGTCAGTTACAGCATTGCTGACTGGCCCACCGCTATCGCAGGCAAGCCAGCTCCCACATTCTTAATCGATGCTCGGCTTTAGTTCATCCAATTACCGCCATCGACGTTATAGGTCTGGGCGACCACATAGTCGGCCTCTTTGGAAGCCAGAAAGATAGCCATCCCGGTCAAATCCTCCGCCGTGCCCATGCGCCCAAACGGCACTTCGGCCCCCACCCGCTTCTTCTTCTCGCCCGGCGGCAAGCCCTCATGCTTGGCGAACAGCGCGTCCACCCCATCCCAGTGCTCGCCGTCCACCACGCCGGGGGCGATGGCGTTGACATTGATGCCCTGCTTGATCAGGTTCAGCCCCGCCGATTGCGTGAGGCTGATCACCGCCGCCTTGGTCGCACAATAGATCGCCACCAATGGCTCGCCTCGCCGCCCGGCCTGGCTGGCCATGTTGATGATCTTGCCGCCGTGGCCCTGGCTGATCATCTGCCGGGCGGCGGCCTGCAGGGTGAACAGCGTGCCGGCGACGTTGATCGAGAACAGCCGCTCATAGCTGTCGCGGGTAATGTCGACGATGGGCGCCAGGTCGAACAGTGCAGCGTTATTGATCAGGATATCGAGCTTGCCGGCATGGGCCACCACGGCGGCAAGCGCGGCGTCGATGGAGGCTTGGTCGGTGACGTCCATCGCGACGGCATACGCCTGTGGGCCCAGCTCAGCCGCGGTGGCCTGGGCGCGTTGCAGGTTGATGTCGGCGATGGCAACCGTTGCGCCTTCGGCGATATACGCCTGGGCAAAGGCGCGACCGATGCCACGCGCCGATCCGGTGATCAGCGCGCTCTTACCTTCGAGTCGTTTCATGGGGCTGTCCTGTAGAAATTATTTCGGGTAGCCGGCGCGTTTCATCTCGCGCTCGGTGGTGGACTGAGCGTCGAGCAGCGCCTGATCAACCGTCATGCCGCCGGTAAGCGCCGCCGAAAACAACTTGCCGACGGAGGTGCCAATGGCCTGGAACTCAGGAATGGTCACGTACTGAATGCCCACGTACGGCACCGGCTTGGCCGAGGGGTGCGCGGGGTCGGCGTGCTTCATCATTTCCAGGGTCACCTGGGCAAACGGCGCGGCCTTCAGGTAAGCCTCGCTGTAGGTGGACTGGCGGGTACCCGGCGGCACGTTGGTGATGCCTTCTTTGTCGGCGACCAGTTGGATGTAGTCCTTGGACGTTGCCCAGGTGATGAAGGCCTTGGCAGCGTCTTTGTGCTTGGAGGTCGCCGGGATCGCCAGGGACCAGGCGTACAGCCAGGAAGAGCCTTTGTCGGTGACCTCGGTGGGTGCCGCAGCAAAACCTACGTCGTCGGCGACTTTGCTTTGGCTTTTGTCGGTGGTGAAGGAGCCGGCGACGCTGGCGTCCACCCAGATCGCGCACTTGCCGCTGTTGAACAACGCCAGGGTTTCATTGAAGCCATTGCTGGAAACACCGGGCGGGCCGTAATTTTTCAGGGTGTTGACGTAATAGTTGGCGGCGGCGGTCCACTCGGGGCTGGTCAGTTCCGGCTTCCACTGTTCGTCGAACCAGCGCGCGCCGAAGGCGTTGGCCATGGTGCTCAGCAGCGCGATGTTCTCGCCCCAGCCGGCCTTGCCGCGCAGGCACATGCCGTATTGGCCTTTGTCTTTGGCCGTGAGTTGGGCGGCGAACTCACCCAGCTGGGTCCAGGTGGGATGCGCGGGCATGCTCAGCCCGGCTTGCTTGAACAGGTCGGTGCGGTAGTAGGTCACGGTGCTTTCGCCGTAGAACGGCAAGGCGTACAGGGTGTTATTGACCGACAGGCCCTGGCGCACCGACGGGAAAATATCCTCGGCGTCGTAGTCAGCCGGCAGTTGGGTCAGGGGTTCCAGCCAGTGCTTGGCGCCCCATAACGGCGTCTCGTAGGTGCCGATGGTCAGCACGTCGAACTGACCGCCCTGGGTGGCGATATCGGTGGTGAGGCGCTGGCGCAGCACGTTTTCTTCCAGTACCACCCAGTTGAGCTTGATGTCCGGGTGCTGGGCCTCGAAGACCTTGGACAGGCGTTGCATGCGGATCATGTCGCTGTTGTTGACGGTAGCGATGGTGACGGTGTCGGCGGCGTAGCTGGGCAGGGCCAAGGCCAGGCCGGACAGCAGGAAAAGCGCTTGCGGAAGCTTGAACATGGCGGTTTCCACCTGTTGTTTTTTTTGTAGAGCGCCGATTACAGCAGCTTGGCCAGGCCCTCACAAACGCATGGCGAATGCTCGGCTGATACTTTTTTAACCTGGGCTCGCGGATCAAAAAAGTATCAGTGCCAAGCGAAACCGGGGGTAGCGTGCCTGTTATCAACCGGCGTATTTTGCAGAGATTCCATATGTAAAAGAGGCATCAGCATGCCCATCAACCGCGCCAAGCTGTTCGAGCATCGCCCTGCCGAACTGGAAGTCATCCTGCCTGAGCCGGACCACTGCTTCCGCTGGTTCGAACACGATTACCCGTATGACCTGGCGCGCTGGAACCACCACCCCGAGTTCGAAATTCACCTGATCCGCCAGGGCAGCGGCAAGTTGGTGGCCGGCGACTATATCGGCGCGTTCAGTGCCGGGCATGTCGCGCTGATCGGTCCGGACTTGCCCCACGACTGGATCGGCGAGCTGGCCCCCGGCGAATACCTGACCGGGCGCGACGTGGTGCTGCAGTTCGACGGCGCCGCCCTCCTCGCCCTGCGCAAAACCCTGCCGGAACTTGGCGACTTGCAGCCGCTGTTCGAACACGCCCGCCGCGGCCTGCAATTCAGCGGCGACACCGCCGTGCACGCCGCGCGCTTGCTCGAAGACATCGGCAAGGCCCACGGCCTGCAACGGCTGATCCTGTTCCTGCAACTGCTCGACACCCTGAAAAACGCCCCGACGCCAAACGTGCAGGTGCTGGCCAGCCCCTGCTACGCTCCCACCCTGGATGCGCGCAGTGCCGAGCGCATCAACAAAGCCTTCGATTACCTGATGACGGAACTGACCGGCGACCTGCGCCTGTCCGTCATCGCGCAACGCCTGGACATGAGCGAGCCGGGCTTCTCGCGCTTCTTCAAGCGCAACACCGGTCACGGGTTTATCGACCTGATGCGCAAATTCCGCGTGCAGCGCGCCTGCCGGCTGTTGCTGCAAAGCGACATGTCGGTGGCGGATATCTGTTTTGAAGTGGGCTACGCCAACCTGTCCAACTTCAACCGGCATTTTCGGATCGAGATGCACCAGACGCCGAGTGAGTATCGGCGGGAGGCGGCGATGCATTTGTTTAACCGCATCGAGAAAATGACACCCAGTCATTTTTGATCAAACCGTCGATTAATTCCGGTTTTTTCCCTTTTATTCAAGCCATTGAGCAAAGTTGGTACAGCCTGTGCAAACGTTTGCGGAACGAACTTGGTAGGCAAGTTCTCCTTAACCCGAGGAATCGGGTCTAACCGCGTACGAATAGGGATTTTCAATGCACCCCACCTCAAGGCGTCCTGCTTCCTTTGGTGTTTCCTTGCTACTGGCCGCCGTTACGGGAGTACTCAGCGCACCCATTTTGGCGCAGGAAAAACCCGCCGATGATTCAGCACAGGGCGAAACCCTGGCTCCGGAAGCCAGCCCAACGAAAAAAGGCGCGTACCTGTCGGAATGGTTCAACCAGGACCTGACGCTGATCGGCAGCAAAGACATCAGCTTCGGCCCCAAGCCGCAAGATGACGTGTACCTGGAATACGAGTACTTCGGTCGTAAAGGCCCGTTCGAGTTGTACGGCTATATCGACGTGCCGAAAATTCTCGGTATCGGTAACAGTAATGACAAAGGCGCGTGGGACCATGGCTCGCCGGTGTTCATGGAGCACGAGCCGCGCATCTCCATCGACTACCTGGCGGGGCGCAGCCTGGCCATCGGGCCGTTCAAGGAATGGTACGTGGCGTTTGACTGGATCTACGACCATGGCAGTAACAAAGCGAACCGCGCCAACACCCTCTACAGCGGCTTGGGCACCGACATCGACACGCACTCGCGGGTCAACCTGTCGGCCAACTTCTATGGGCGTTACCAGTGGGAAAACTATGGGGCGAGCAATGAATACCAGTGGGACGGCTACCGCGCGCAAATGAAGTACATCGTGCCCATCAGCAAGTTCGACAACGGCGCGTCGCTGACCTACATCGGCTTTACCAACTACGACTTCGGCTCGGACCTGCACAAGGACAACCCGGCACGCACCGCCAATTCCGTGGTGGCCACCAACGTGCTGCTGTACTCGTTCACCCACCTGCGTTTCACCCTGGTCGGCCGTTACTTTCACAACGGCGGCAACTGGGAGGACGGCAGCGAGCTGAACTTCGGCGAAGGCAACTTCCGCGCCCGCTCGGATGGCTGGGGCTACTACGCCGGTGTCGGCTACCAATTCTGATCAAGGAGTATTAGATGAACGCATTAACCCGTCTTTCGCTGGCCGTCGGCCTGGCTGTGTTGCCCCACGTGGTGCTCGCGGACACCGCGCCGATCAAGCCCAAAGTGATGCTGATCACCATGTTCGCCCCCGAGGCGCAAACCTGGATCGATCGCCTGGAACTCAAGCAGGAAGTGCGCGTGCCCGGCCTCTCGGCCGAATACCCGGTGATCCGCTGCAACACTCAGGACGTGTGCCTGTTGGTGACTGGCATGGGCCAGACCAACGCTGCCGCCTCGACCCTTGCCCTGGCCCTGTCACCCAAGTTCGACCTGCGCCAGAGCTATTTCCTGATTGCCGGGATTGCCGGCATCAGCCCCAAGCACGGCACCATCGGCACCGCCGCCTGGGCGCATTACCTGGTGGAGTTCGGCACCCAGTGGGAAATCGATTCGCGCGATGCGCCTAAAGACTGGCCGACCGGTTACATCGGCATCAACACCAAAGGCCCCAACGAGAAACCGCCGCTGGACTACAAGACCGAAGTGTTCGAGCTCAACCCCAAGCTGCAAGCCAAGGCATTTGCCCTGTCGCACAAGGTTGAGCTGAGCGAAAGCAAGGAATCCAGCGCCTGGCGCAAACACTACCCGGCCGCCCCGGCCAACCAGCCGCCGCAAGTCACCCAGTGTGACACCCTGGCGGGCAACACCTGGTTCTCCGGCACCCGCCTGAGCGAGCGTGCCGAAGTCTGGACCAAGCTGCTCACCGACAACAAAGGCGAGTACTGCACCACCCAGCAGGAAGACAACTCCACCTATGAAGCCCTGCTGCGCGCCAGTCGCGAAGGGTTGGTGGATATCCAGCGCCTGGCGGTGGTGCGTGCCGGGTCCGATTTCGACCGGCCGTACCCTGGCTACAGCGAAGTGGACAATTTGCTGAAATACGCCGATCAAGGCGGGTTCGTGCCGGCGTTGGAGAACCTGTATCGCACCGGCAATCCGCTGGTTCAAGCGATCCTGAAAAACTGGTCCGCCTGGGAAAAAGGCGTCCCCGAAGCCTGATACAAATCAAACTGTGGGAGCGGGCTTGCCCGCGAAAGCGGTGTTCCAGTCAACCTTTCTGTGACTGACCCACCGCATTCGCGAGCAAGCCCGCTCCCACATTTTTGACTGCGTTAAGGCTCGCGATCGTTAACTCGCCGGATGGGCCACATTCAGCGCCTTATCCACCAACAACTGCACCCCTTCCAGCATTCGGCAGATGCCCAGCGCGACATTACGTTGCGACCCTTCGATTTCAAACGCCATATGGTTGGCAATCTGGCTGATGGACGCCAAATCCTGGGAAGCATTGACCAGCAAGGTTTCCGTGCCCAGGTCGGCGCGCACGGTGAAAAGCCCGTCGGTGGGTTCGGGGATGGGTTTTGCGGGGTTGAGGTAGTGGTTGATCGCGCGGTAGGCCACTTCGTGCAGGGTGCTGGTATCGAAGTCGGGTTGGCCGGGTGGATTTGGGCTGTCTTTGATCATGGTGGAACTCCTGGTAGTGGAGCTGCCATCACTCGCGGTCAAACGAAGTGGGGTGGCAGCTGAACGCGGGTTGACCGACCGGAACCAGGGATCCGGCATACCCGAAGGTATCCCGCGCACAACTGCCGCGACACGATACATCAAGCGTAGAAAAAACGCCTGATATAGGTCTTGGGTGCTGTAGCGCACTGGTTTAGTCGGACGGTCAAATCCGGTCGCTGAATGGTCAGCGACGGCAGTGAGGTTAGTCAGCGCCCTTCCGAGCGACAACCTGAAACCCTTGTGGGAAACGTCCGAACCAAACCCGTTCCCAAAGCCTGATGAAGATCAAACTGTGGGAGCGGGCTTGCCCGCGATGGCGGTGTGTCAGTCAGCTTATTTGTCACTGGCCCACCGCATTCGCGAGCAAGCCCGCTCCCACATTTGGAGCTCAGCACATCAGGTAAATGTGTGTACTCGGTCAAATGTGGGAGCTGGCTTGCCTGCGATGCAGACAACTCGGTACATCAGCCATAACCAGTTGATGCCATCGCAGGCAAGCCAGCTCCCACCTTTTATCAGCGCATTAAGGCAGGAAGATGATCTTGTCCGCACTGCCCGTGTTCACTTCTTCGTAGCACTGCACGCCATCCGCCAACGCCACTTCGCGCAAGCCGGTAGGCAGCGGCAACGACCCTTCATCAAAGAAGCGCCCGAACTGCTCCAGCATCACCGCGCACTGCTCGCAGTTGTAGAGCAATGAGTTGATTCCCACCACCGAACCGCCTTTGCGATACAACGCCAGGGCCGGCAGTTGCACATGCCCATCCACCGGCGCGGCGATGATTGCGATACGGCCGAACGGCGCCAAACCAGCGACAGCCGCCGGCAACCAGAAACCGGTGGTGTCGAAGATCACATCCGCGCCGCTCTTGAACACCGTGTTGACCTGCGCGCCCAACTCTTCCGGCTGGCCCAGCGTAATCGCGTCAAACCCTTGAGCCTGCAGCACCTCAACCTGATCTGCCTTGCGCACCGCCCCCAGTACCTGCGCCCCCCGGATCTTCGCCAACGCCAACGCCGCGCTGCCCACGGCGCCATTGGCACCAATCACCAACAACCGCGAGCCTTTGGCCACACCGCTACGCTCCAGCGCATCCCATGCGGTGGTGTACGGCACGCCCAGGCTGGCGGCTTGGGCAAAACTCAAGTGGCTCGGCTTATGCGCCACGCCCTTGGCCGACACGGTGAGGTATTGAGCGTGAGAGCCATCGGCGAAAAAGCCCAGGTCGCGCCCGGTGCCCCAGACCTCTTGGCCGACCAGTGCCTGCGGCCCCTCGACCACAACTCCGGCAAAATCCCGGCCGGGAATCCGCGGCACCGTGGTGTAGGGAAAACGGCCGAGCACGTTTTTAACATCGCTGGGGTTCAGGCCGGCAGCCTTGATCTGGACCAGTACTTCACCGGCGGCCGGCACCGGCTTGGCGACGTCAACGAAACCCAGGGCGGCGAGGTCGCCGGTGGCGGAAAATTGCAGTGCTTTCATGGCCAATATCCATCGAAGGGAAAAAGGAAATCAGGACAACCAACCGCTGACCCACTCGCGCCCCATGGGCCAGAGTTTCTCGCCGAGCAACATGCCCATCAGGCCCACCAGGGCAATGGCAGGCGGCGCGGGTGAGCGGAAGTCCAGGGCGCCGTAGATCACGCCGACAAACAGGCCGATGGCGAGGGAAATCAGGTAGTTCATGGGGGCGGCGCCTTGTAGGTTGATGCGCTCAGTGTAGTGAGCGCCTGCCTGAAGCATCGGCCAAGTGCTTCAGGATTTCGGCCAACCCCTCAACCTGCGTAGTGCGACGGCGCCACGCCGAGTTCACGGCGGAACATGTCGCTGAAGCTGCTCGGCGAATAGCCCAAAGACCGCGCAATGCCACTCACCGACTGGCCCTGGATCAACTCCGCCACCGCCGTGGCCAGTTGCACCTGGCGGCGCCATTCGGCAAAGCCCATGCCCAGGTGGTTCTGGAACAGCCGCGCCAGGGTGCGCACACTGGCCCCGGCCGCCTCGGCGTGTTGCTCGAACGGGATCTCCAGCGACGGCGCCGCCATCACCGCCTTGCAGGCGTTGATCAAGCGACGGTCGGCGCCCACCGGCATGGCG
This sequence comes from Pseudomonas sp. HT11, assembly GCF_044875395.1. NCBI lineage: Bacteria > Pseudomonadati > Pseudomonadota > Gammaproteobacteria > Pseudomonadales > Pseudomonadaceae > Pseudomonas > Pseudomonas sp. HT11. The sequence continues at coordinate 3,617,772 of NZ_CP173217.1, forward strand.
ATGCGGATCTGCGAACGACGGGCCCGCTGCAATTCCAGCAGGGCCAGGCCGACGACGGCGTCGTAGTAGGCCGTATCGCCGTTGTCGCCCTGGTCGACCAAGGTGACGATCAGCTCGCGCAACAGCCCGCCGACTTCAATCACCTGCACCTGGCTGTCCAGCGTCGCCGCCAAGGCCGGGCGCAGGTAGATATTGCGCATCTGCAGGTCGGAGACCACGCGGATGCCATGTTCCACGCCCGGCGGCAGCCACACCGCGCGCTGGGGCGGCACAACCAGCGCTTCGCGAGGCGTTTCGACCCACATCACGCCGCTCATGGCGTAGAGCAACTGGCCCCAGTCGTGGCTGTGCGGTTCTACATACAACCCACGCGGGTAGGTGCGCGCCAGGGGTTGCACGGGCACGGCGTGATCACTGAGGTCGGGGGGCGCGGCCAGGGCCATGGGCTACACATCATCAAGGGTGAGCCGCCATGGTAATGACCGCCGCGCCACAATCCGAGTGAATTTTTACTGCCCGCAACGATCACTTGCTTACACATTGAGAGTAGGGAGCTCTAACAATGGACGGATCAGAACCGGTCAATGGCAAGGCGCGCATTGACTACACTCAGGACACATTATTCGGCCCGATGGCCAAGCATGCCGAGTGCCAAGTGAGTGTTCAGCGCACACCGGAACGCACCGTGTTGCGGGTGTTCCAGCCGCTGCCGGAGGATCTGCACGCGGCGCAAACCATGGTGTTTGCGCTGGAGGGGCGGCGGATCAGTGCGGTGGTCAAAGGTCGTCAGCGCATGGCCGACCACAGCGTCAGGTTCGAACTCAACCCCCAATAAAAAGAGGCCGGTAACACCGGCCTCTCGCTGACACCCTTAGCCGTGAGCCGACTTGGCGCACTCACAGCCCGTTGGCGCCATACACGGCTCACCATGGGCATGGTGCTCGGCACAGCCTTGGCAGCAATAGCCTTTACCGTCCTTCATTACCGCGTCGGCGCCCAGTACACATTTGCAGTGTGGGCAAGCACAGGTTTCATCTGGCATGGTCAGACTCCTTTTCATGGTCGTCCAAGTGCTGCGAACGCAACACCTTAAGCAATGACTCCCGGCAACGCAGCAAGGTTCAGCCCATTAATCGGCTTGACGGGTATTGCTGCGGTACATGAATACCAGCGCCAGCGCCAGACAGAGCATCGCCACGATACGGCTGCCCGACAGTTCGATCGCCGGGTTACCCAGCCAGCCGAAGTTGTCGATCAGCATGCCCATGCCCAACTGCCCGACGATCACCGCCACCGTCGCCACCGCCGTGCCGACGATGGGCACCGCGCCGACCATTACCATCATGTACACCACACCGAACAGCGCGCCGGTCAGTTGCCACTTGGGCACCTCGAGCAGGCTGACGGACTGGGCCGGCTCAAAAAAGAAGATCAACAGCGCCGTGGTGATTGCGCCCACCGCAAAGGTCAGCAGACTGCTGCGCAATACGCCCACCGCCTGGCCCAGGCGGCCGTTGATGGCCGCTTGCACACTCAGTACCGCACCGGCGGCAATCACCAGTACCAACAACAGAATCAGATTCATCGCCTTACCCTCGTGCAATCAGAACAAGTGCCGCCACAATCAGCGCCAACGCAATCCAGCGCTCACCGTTGACCCGCTTGCGCGCCGTGCCAAACCAGCCGAAATGGTCGATCAACACACTCTTGCCCACCTGGCCCGAGAGGATCGCGATCATGGTCATGGCAATGCCGATATGCGGCGTGGCCAACGTCAGCACCACCACGTACATCGGCCCCAGGAAGCCGCCGATCAACTGCCAGCGTGGCAGGTCGGTCAGCGCCGGGCCTGTCTGCGGGCCGCTGAACAGCAGCAGCAAAAACAGGATCGCCGTGCCCACGCCGAAGATGCTCAAGGTCGCCCACAAGTGGCCCACCTGTACGCCCAGCGGCCCGAGCAACCCAGCCTCCACCGACAGGCCCATGCCCGCCAAAATCACCAGCGGCAATAACAGCAGCCGTAGAAGGTTTTTCTTCGGCGTGGCCTGGGCCACACCCTCGATTGAACGAGCCTGCATACATCACCTGCGTTTCAAGAAATGAACATGGCGCGCATTATCCGGTGGCCGTGCTGTGCGATAAATGGGAGCATGCGGATAACACCTTTGCGTATTACGCACAGCCTGGAGGCCATGATGCAGGGCTTGAATGAATTGAGTTTCAAGGCATTGCGCCTGTTTGTTGCGGTGCTGGACCACGGCAGTTTTTCCGAAGTAGCGCGCCGCGAAAGCCTGGCGCCCTCCTCTATTTCCCGGCAGATCCAGTTGATGGAGCAGGCACTCGGCCAACAGTTGCTGTACCGCCACACCCGTGCCGTCAGCCCCACCGAGGCCGGGCGCCTGCTCGGGCACCACGCGCGGTTGATGCTGGAACAACTGGAAACCGCCGGCCAAGCGTTGCAGGAACAGGAAAGCGAACCCAGCGGCCTGGTACGCATCAACGCGCCGATGGTGTTCGGCCAGCGTCATCTTTCGCCGTGGCTGGGCGAGCTGTGCCGGCGCTATCCCAAATTGCAACTGGATATCCAGCAAACCGACACCTACGTCGACCCGCTGCAAGACGGCACCGACCTGCTGTTTCGGATCGGCGTGCTCAACGATTCCGGCATGCAGGCACGCATCTTTGCGCCGCAGCGCTTTCGTATCGCCGCCAGCCCCGCCTACCTGGCCCGGCATGGCACACCGCGCCACCCCGATGAGCTGGTCAACCACCAGTGCCTGGCCTACAAGGGCATCACCGGCCAGCAACGCTGGTTTTTCCGCCGCGACCAGGGCGACTGGACGTCCTACAGCGTCAAAGGCCCGATCACCGGCAACCACGCCGACACCCTCACCCACGCCGCCGAACAAGGCCTGGGGCTGGTGGTGTTTCCGTCCTGGCTGATCGGCGAAGGCTTGCGCGCCGGCACCTTGCAGGCGGTGCTGACCGAGTACGACGTGGCGACGACGTTGGAGCCGCAGCAGATTGCGGCGTTATGGCCCGGCAGCCGCCGGCTGTCGCTGAAGGTGCGCACGGTGATTGATTATTTTGTCGAGTGTTTTGGCGCGGTGCCGTATTGGGATCGGTGAGCTGGCTCGGGGTTAGGAGGTAAAAATTCCTCGGCGAAAAAGTAGGCTCGTTCTGATTTTTGCGGGCCACCATTCCCCGGCACAGTATGTTGCGCCAGACTCTGGTCACTTCCGTACAGGAGAGACACCATGAAGTCACCGCGCACCGCAATCCCTGTCTCGTCGGACCAGGCCAGCGCCGATCTTTCAAAGCGGTTTCATCAAGCCAGTACCGGCCAAACCATCATTATTACCGAGGATGGATGTGCCCTTGCCCGGCCTGCGCCAGCCGGGCAATTTCACGGGAAGCGAATCGGTTCCATGAGAGGAAACTGGTTATTCCGGACGACCTGGATGCGCCACTGCCTGACGAGTTGCTGAACGCGTTTGAGGCAGGCTTATGAACAGAACTCTGATCAAAACAACCACTGCCCAATCAACCACGCATTCGCCCCACTGATCAGCGCAAACAGAAACCACGCCAATAGCCGCGTGGGCAGCCTGTTAACAAACGGCCCCATCAATTGCTTGTCATCGGTCATGCGAATCAGCGGATAAAGCGCGAACGGCAACTGCAGGCTGAGCACCACCTGGCTCAGAATCAGCAGTTTGCCGATAGCATCGTCGCCCATCAGCCATACCCCGAGAAATGCCGGGATCAGTGCCAAGCCACGGGTGATCAGGCGTCGCTGCCAGCAAGGGATACGCAGGTTGAGATAACCCTCCATGATCACTTGCCCAGCGATCGTGCCGGTAAACGTCGAGCTTTGCCCGGAGGCCAGCAACGCGACACCAAACAGGATACTGGCGAACGCGCCGCCCACCAGTGGGTCAAGCAGGTGGTAAGCATCCTGGATCTCGACCACGTCGGTGTGGCCGGTCTTGTAGAACGCGGCGGCGGCCAGCACCAGGATCGCCGCATTTACCAGCAAGGCCAGGGCCAGGGAGCCGATGGTGTCGATGCGTGCCAGTTTCACCGCGTCCTGTTTGCTGGCGAGGTCTTTGCCGATCAGGCGGGTTTGCACAATCGAGGTGTGCAGGTAGAGGTTATGCGGCATGACCGTGGCGCCGAGTATGCCGATGGCCAGGTACAACGGCGCCGCATCGCTGATGGCCGACAGTGACGGAGTAAAACCGCTCAGTACGTCGGGCCAGTAGGGTTTGATCAGCACCAGTTCGATAAAGAAGCACACGCCGATGGTTGCAACCAACGCCAGCATGATCGCCTCGAGGCGGCGGAAGCCCCGGTTTTGCAGGGCAAGGATCAACAGTGTGTCGAAGGCGGTGATGACAATACCGGTGGTCAGCGACACACCCAGCAGCAAGTGAAACGCCAGGGCGCAGCCAAGCACTTCGGCAAGGTCGGTGGCGATGATCGAGATTTCCGCCAGCAGCCACTGGGTGCGTGCCGAGCGTTTGCTGTAGCGCTCACGGCACAGTTGCGCCAAGTCCTTGCCGGTGGCGATGCCCAACCGCGAACACAGGCACTGCACCGCCATGCCGGCCAGGCTGGCCAACAGCACCACGAATAACAGGCTGTAGCCGTAGCGTGAACCGGCCTCGATGGCCGTGGCCCAGTTGCCGGGGTCCATGTAGCCAATGGAGATCAGCAGACCGGGGCCGGCGAACATCAGCGCCCGTTTGAAAAACGAAGCCTTGGGGTCAACGATGACGGAGCCGGCCACTTCCGGCGGGCAGAATGGGGCGGTAGCGATTTTCGGCAGGCTGAATTTCACGCGGTATCCCAGGCAAACACACAAGTCAGAGCCGCAGCTTATCAGTCCGACACGACCGTGCGCATCACCGTCTCCCGGGGCAGGTCAAAGGTGTCGACCACTTGCACCACCAGGTCCAGCTCCTGGTTCAGCGCCTCGCGTTCCATGCGCTGGCGAATCATGCCGATCATCAACACCGACAAGGTGGTAATCGAGTACGCCGGGCCGGAGAACGCCCGCACACCCGTGACGAGCAACATTGCCGCCGCCAATGCCTGGCCCACCACCGGAATCGCCGAGGCGGCGCCACGGCGCACGATAAAACCGGTAAACCCCGCCAACGCCGTGCCGCTCAAGGCGGTGGTGGCCGAACGGCTGATATCGATACGGTTGAACACGCCCTGCTCTTTTTGCGCGGCGGCCTTGAGCTCGGCGTCGAAGGCTTGGCGGTCGGCGCGGCTGAGTTTGTCCTTGTATTGCTCGATCAACCTCTCAGCAACCAGCGCCTCGATGTCCGCCAGTGCCACGGTTTCAACCGGTTCATCGAACTTGATCCCCAACCGCTGCGCCACATCTTCGGCGATCTGGCGGTAACTCACGCCGTGGCCACGGGCAACGTTCATAAAGCTGTCACCGCCCATGCGTTGCAACTCGATGGCCAGCTTCAGCGGTTCGCGCACGCTGGCATCAATCGACGCACTGCGTTTTTGCGCCATCAACTCGGCGAGGAACTTCAACTCGTCCGGCCGCGCCTGCACCAACGCGGGGAACAGTTCCCCGTCCTCTTCGGCAAAGCGCACTTCAGTGCTGCGCTGATCGGCGCGGATCATGCCGCGCCGTTCCTGCAACAGGTCGGTGTATTGCACCACGGTTTTCAGCTGCGGCCAGTAGGCGGCATGGTCGAACGTCGCCAGGTGCACATTGGTGACCTTGGCCTTGAGCGCCGGCGTGACCTCAATGGCATAACGGCCAATGCAACGTTCGGTGTCCGGTTTCATGGCCAGCGCCCAGTCCTTGCTGGAGTGGCAATTGATCACCCGGCCCTTGAGCGGCGCCGATACTTCATCCCACGGGCTCGACGTACAAATCGCCCCGCCCATCAGCAATAAGTTGTTCAGCGGCAGTTCGCGAGCCACCTCGGGGCTGGCCAGCACGCTCTTGACCAGGATGCGCGCGCCCAGCGAATGCCCGATCAGGTTGATGCGCCGTACCTCCAGCGACTCGGCGTGCAGGTAACTGGCCAGTTCAGGCAACAGGGTCTTGGCCACTTCATCGACACGCGCCTCGACACTTTTGTAATGGTCGAGGAAATAGGCAATCGCCTTGCCCACGCCCACCGTCGCTGCACCCAGGCCGCCACCGCCGAGCATCGAGGTGATCACATCCTTGAAGGGCGCAAACAGGTTTTCGAGAAAATGCCCCGCCGGCCAGAACAGCATCAGGTTGGTCGAGCCTTCGATGCTCGCCAGCTGCTGCTTGAAATTGCCCAGTTGCTGGCGGTTGAAGAAGGCCGAATAACCGTGAACGTAGAGATTGAGCACATCCCCCTGAGGCTCGCCGCACAGTACAAACGTGGGCTTGCGGGTGCGGTGCATTTCATCCCACTGGTGTTGCATGGGCCGGTGACTCCTGGTGACGATGGACGGCGATAGTAACAAAGCATGACGCTGGGGAAGGTGAATCCTGACCGACGTGTGCCGTTTTCAGAACGCTGACGCCGCCCTGGATTTGGCCAGGTAGCGCGCGGGCGCCTCTCCCAGGTTTCGGCGGAACACCGCGGTAAAGGCGCTGGAACTGCTGAAACCCAACCCCAACGCCACCTCGGTAATGGAGGCGCCATGACTGAGCCGCGCAGTGGCTTCAAGCAGGCAGACCTGCTGACGCCAGGCCACAAACGTCATGCCGGTGCCTTCGTGAAAATGGCGGGTGAAGGTGCGTCGGCTCATGTTCGACCAATGGGCCATCTGATCGAGGGAGATGGTCTGCGCAGGAGCCTGCAGAAAACGCTGGCAAGCCTGGGCCAGACGTGGCTCGGCAGGCAACGGCGCGCTGAGGGGCACTTCGGGCATGGCGCTTATTTCATCGATCAGCAGCGTCAATACGCACTGCTGACGGACCGTGGTCGCCGCCGACGGTGCGATAGCCAGTGCCGCTTCCAACAGATGCCTGAGCAACGGCGACACCTCGAATACCTGACAACGATCCCGCAGCCCTGCCCGTTCGGCCGCCTGATCATCGAGGTAGGTATTGAGCATCACCACATCGCCGCGCATGTGCATTTCATGGGGCACCCCGCCCGGCACCCAGATCGCCCGCTGCGGCGGCACCACCCAATTGCCGAGGTCGGTGAACATCCTCAACGCACCGGTGGAGGCATAGGCAAATTGCCCGCGCGGGTGTGTATGCCGCGTGAACACGGTGCCAGAGGGGTATTCACGCAGGGTGACCAGCGCTTCGGGGTCGTTGTCATCAAAGGTCGGCAGCATGGCCCGATATTGTCAAAGGATGACCTGACAAAGCAAGCGGGCCATCGCCCTGCGCCCTAGCATTCACGCCTTTGAAGAAATCTGTTCAAAGGAACGTCCATGCAGAAGAAACACCTCGCGCTTGCCCTGTTGGTCACCTTGGTCTGGGGGCTGAATTTTCCCATTACCAAACTGGGCCTGCGCTCAATCGACCCTTTTGCGCTCACCGGCATCCGCTTTGCCCTGGCCGCCCTGCCGCTGGTGTTCATTATCAAGCGGCCCGTCGTCCCATTCCGTTACGTGGCCGCTTACGGCGTGATCTTCGGGCTGGGCATGTGGGGCGTGATCAACTACGGCATCCACATCGGCGTCAGCCCGGGGATCGCCTCGCTGATCATTCAACTCAGCGTGTTTTTCACGCTCGGCTGGGGCTACCTGCTGTTCAAGGAAAAAATCCGTGCTGCACAGTGGGTCGGCGCTTTTCTCGCGTTGATCGGCCTGGCGGGAATCATCGCCAGCCAGACCGGCGAGCACGCGGTACTCGGGGTTTTGTTCATTGTGTTCAGTGCCCTGGCATGGAGTATCGGCAACGTCATCATCAAGGCATCAGGGGTGAAGGAAATCTTTTCGTTCATGGTATGGGCCAGCCTGTTTCCGCCGATCCCACTGTTCCTCATGGCGTGGTGGCTGCACGGCAACGCCGCCTTCGCTCACCTGCCCGAGCGCCTTGACCTGACCGTCGTGTTGTCGATCCTGTTTCAGGTTTACCTGGCGACACACTTTGCCTACTGGGGTTGGAACTCCCTGCTCAAGGCCTACCCCGTATCGACCGTGGCGCCGCTGTCGCTGTTGATTCCGGTATTTGGAATTGCCAGTTCAGTGCTGATGCTGGACGAGCACGTGTCCCTACCCAACCTGATCGCGATCGCTGTGATTATTGCCGGCTTGGCAGTCGGGCTTTACCGCAAGCCCCCAAGGCGATGCTGATATCCGGGAACCTTGCGCAGCTCGTGCAGCGGCATTTGTTGCAGATGCTGGCGGAACAGGCGCTTATTTCCAGATAGCCCCCCCTCGTGGCGAGCGGGCTTGCCCCGCGTTGGGTTGCGAAGCAGCCCCATCAAGGAAAATGCGGTGTGTCAGACGTACCGCAGCGGCTGGCTTTGGGGCTGCTGCGCAACCCAGCGCGGGGCAAGCCCGCTCGCCACAAAGAGCGTGCAGCAGCAAGTCTTCTGTCCACGTCCAACTCCTTCGTGGTCCAAGCCTTCATCCATGAATGCGCAAAAGCCCAACGCTATTGACCCACACGCATCGAATTCGAAATACCTGACCGTGGTGACAACTGATTTAGTTTGTCGAAACGGCAGTAGCCCTACAGAAAAGTCATTGAATTAAATGGTATTAATACTTTCGTAAGCGCCCGGTAAGAACGGGACTACGGCCAACACCCATTGCCTGTCGCATCAAAAATACAAGTTTCAAAATGTAAAAAGGCGCTCTAATGGCGCCCTGTTGATTGGCTTTAAAGATCCTGGAGTTCGCAATGCCCCATGAAGGCAACCTGTTACAAGCAGCCGTGGTGTTCCTGCTCGCCGCCGTGCTGACCGTGCCGTTGGCCAAGCGTCTGCAACTGGGCGCAGTGCTGGGTTATCTGTTCGCGGGGGTGATCATCGGCCCCTCTGTGCTGGGCCTGATCGGCAACCCGCAAAGCGTGGCGCAGTTCTCTGAATTGGGCGTGGTGTTGCTGCTGTTCATCATCGGTCTGGAGCTGTCGCCCAAGCGTTTATGGGTGATGCGCAAGGCGGTGTTCGGCGTTGGCCTGGCCCAAGTGTTGCTGACCGGGCTGGTGATGGCGGTGGTGGCGTTGTGGCTATTTGGCCAAGCCTGGAACAGTGCGATTGTGCTGGGCCTGGGCCTGGCGCTGTCCTCCACCGCGTTTGGGCTGCAAAGCCTGGCCGAACGCAAAGAGCTGAATCAGCCGCACGGGCGCCTGGCGTTTGCGATTCTGTTGTTCCAGGACATCGCCGCGATCCCACTGATCGCGATGGTGCCCCTGCTGGCCGGCAGTGATCACCCGACCACTGAAGCCCAGGGCTTGCAACACGTGTTGCAGATACTCGGCAGCATCGCCGTGGTGATCATCGGCGGACGCTACCTGCTGCGTCCGGTGTTTCGCATTGTCGCCAAGACCGGCCTGCGCGAAGTGTCCACCGCCACCGCGCTGCTGGTGGTGATCGGCACGGCCTGGTTGATGGAGCTGGTGGGCGTGTCGATGGCCCTCGGCGCCTTCCTCGCCGGGCTGCTGCTGGCGGACTCCGAATACCGCCACGAACTCGAAGCGCAGATCGAACCGTTCAAAGGCCTGTTGCTCGGCCTGTTTTTCATCAGTGTGGGCATGGGCGCCAACCTCAGCCTGCTGCTCAGTTCGCCGCTGGTGGTGATCGGCCTGACGCTGCTGTTGATCGGCTTGAAGCTGCCGCTGCTGTATGCGGTGGGCCGGATGGTCGGCGACCTCAATCGCGAGAGCGCGCTGCGCCTGGGCGTGGTGCTGGCCGCCGGCGGTGAGTTTGCCTTTGTGGTGTTCAAGATCGGGCGCGACCAGAGCCTGTTCGAACCTCACCTCTACGATGTGCTGGTGCTGACCATCACGCTGTCCATGGCCGTGACGCCGCTGCTGCTGTTGGTGTGCCCAAAGCTGTTCAAGCCCAAGGTCAAGCCGGTGGAAGTGCCGGAGGAATACCGCGCCATCGAAAGCGATGCGCCGCGTGTGGTGATTGCCGGCATGGGCCGTATGGGCCAGATCGTGGCGCGGATTCTGCGTGCGCAAAACATCTCGTTTATCGCCCTCGACACCTCGGTAGAAACCATCGAACTGACCCGCAGTTTCGGCGGTATGCCGGTGTTCTACGGCGACCCGCAGCGCCCGGAAATCCTGCACGCGGCCAAGGTCGATCAGGCCGAGTTCTTCGTGATTGCCATGGACGACCCGGAGATCAACATCAAGACCGCCGAACTGGTGCGCAACCTCTACCCGCACATGAAAATCATCGCCCGTGCACGTAACCGCCAACACGTCCACCGCCTGGTCGACCTGGACGCGTCACCGGTGCGCGAGACGTTTTACTCCAGCCTGGAAATGAGCCGCCGCACCCTGGTGGGTCTCGGGTTGAGCCAGGCCCAGGCCGATGCGCGCATCACCCGTTTCAAAAACCACGACCTGCAGGTGCTCGCTGCGCAACACGCGGTATATGACGATGCCGCCAAGGTCATGCAAACCGCCCAGGAAGCGCGTACGGAGCTGGCGCGGCTGTTTGAGATGGACCGGCTTGAGGAAGAGTCCGACAAAGTGTGAGGACAGGGATGAACGATCTGGCGAGTTTTCTGACAGAATACGCCGCAATTTCGTTCATCAACTGGAGCGCTTCATGGCCACTTTCACCAAGACCGCCGTGCTGCTGGCCCTGGCGCTTACCGCCGGCGGCGTGTTCGCAGCAACCAAGCCAACTGCTACACAAACCATCTCGACGCTGGGTGGCAAGTTCACCTTCAACTTGCCCAAGGCCTATGTCGCCGACACGCTGCCGACCGGCAAGGTTGAGGACGGCACCGCCGACACCCAAGGCACGCTGTACGCCAACTCGACCACGAAAAGTGTGGTGATCGTGGCTGAAACGGTGCGCAACGATGGGGCCACAATTAAAGACAATGACCCGCAGTTTCTGGATGGCGCCGTGGCTGATTTCGTCAAGGACCAGAGCGCTGCCCTGCCTGATTTCAAGAAGCAGAACGAGAAGAAACTGACCTTCAAAGGTCTTGGCCTGCGTCAGGTCGACAGCACGGCCACCCAGGGTGGCGGCAAGACTTTGAACTCGACATTCCTGGGTGGTTCGGGCAATCACTTGCTGGTGATTCAGGCGATTTCGCGGGCGGATGATGTGAAGGGGCATGCGGAGTTGGTGAAGCAGATTACTGGGGGTAAGTAGTCTGGTTTTGCGGGTGATGGGGGGACGGGGTACATATCCGTTATATGGGTGATGGCTGATATCGGTTCCGCTCTTACAGCGGGTCACTTTTGAAAAGCGCAAAAGTAACCAAAACGCTCTTGCCCCACCACTCGGCACCTCGCCCAGGCTCGGTGTGCCCTCACGCAGGCATTACTCCGCGGGCCGCCGCGACGGGCCGTCCCTGCCCCGTCGCGGCTAAACCGGCGTCCTGCCGGTTTACCCGCTCCGTACTACCTGCGTTCGGCCAGCGTGGTTTAACGGGGCGCCTAAGATCAAGATCAAAAGCACGGCGGCCTAATAGCCGACCTGAGTGGTTAGATCAAAAGCGGAAGCGAGGCGGCCTGACAGCCGACCTGATTCTGGAAGCTGAACTCAATCAAATGTGGGAGCTGGCTTGCCTGCGATAGCATCAACTGGGTGTCACTGATAGACCGAGGTGTCTGCATCGCAGGCAAGCCAGCTCCCACAGAAAAGCAAAGCAATGCGGTGCTGGCAGTTGAACTCGGTCAAATTGTGGGAGCGGGCTTGCTCGCGAAAGCGCCGGGTCAGTGACACATGAGCTGACTGAACCACCGCCTTCGCGGGCAAGCCCGCTCCCACAGAAAAGCCATTAGTGCAGCAACGGACAGGCACTCAAGCTACCAAACGAAAAATAACCATCCCAGCAACCCTCACCCGCCGGTTCACTTCAGGCTTTTCTCCAGCCAGGCCTTAAGGTCCTGCACTTCGGTCTCACTGACGGTATGCGGCATGCCCGGATACCCGTGAAACTCCGGCATCAACCCAAGGCCCACCAGTACCTCATTGGCCTGCGTCGCCGAGGCATACGGCAGTGCCTGGTCGAGAGTGCCGTGGCCGATAAAGATCGCCAATTTGCCCAATGATTCGCTGGGTTTGAGTTCAGCCTTGAGCACCGGCAATACACTGCCACTCAAGGCCGCGATGCCGCGTACCAACGCGGGCTTTCGCAAGCCCACCTCGTACGACATGATCGCGCCCTGGCTGAACCCCACCAGAAATACCCGATCACTTTGCGTGTGGTATTTGGCAGTGGCCTTGCCCACAAAGTCTTCGATCAGCGCGGCGCTGCGTTGCAGGTCGGCGGTTTCGCCATTGTAATCGCCGTCACCCGGCGTCTTGGTAAACCAGCGATAACCCTGTGGGTCCACGGGCATCGGCGCACGTGCCGACAGGTAGGTCCAGGTGGACGGCAGCGCGTCCTTGATGCCAAACAGGTCTTCCTCGTTGCTGCCAAAACCGTGTAGGAAAATCACCAACGGCTGATTGCGCGCATCGCTTTGGGTCTGTTCCAGATAAGACAGGGGCAAATCAGTGTGCAGCGTGGAGTCGGCGTGGGCGGCGCTGGCCATCAGGGTCAGTGCCAGGGCAAACAGTTTGAGCATAGGAAAGTGACCTCAGGGTTTGCGCAACAAGTAAGTGTCCATGATCCAGCCATTTTCCAGACGCGCCGCCTTGCGCACCTGTTGGATTTGCTCAGCCACTTCGCTGACTTTGCCGCTGATGAGGATTTCGTCCGGCGTGCCCAGGTAGGCGCCCCAGTAGATGTCCATGTCCTGATCGGCCACGCTGCGGTAGGAATCTTCGGCGTCGAGCATGACCACCAAGGTGTCCGCATCACTCGCCTGCCCCGCCGCCAACCGGCGCCCGGTGGTGATCTCGATGGAGCGACCGATGCGGTTCAGCGGCACCTTGTGCTGGGCGGCCAGGGCTTGCACGCTGGTGATGCCGGGGATCACTTCGAACTCGAATACGCTGCGGCCACTGGCCAGGATCGCCTGCAGGATGCGGATGGTGCTGTCGTACAGCGCAGGGTCGCCCCAGGCCAGGAACGCGCCCACTTCACCGTCAGCCATCTGCTCATTGATCATGTGCTCGAAGGTCTGCTGCTTGTCGCGATTCAGGTCCTGCACGGCGGTGGTGTAGTCGATATCGCCGCGCACGCGCTCGGGGCAGTCGGCCTCGACGAAACGGTAACCAGGCTCGGTGATGTAGGTTTCGCAAATCTCGCGGCGCAGGTCGATCAGCTTGTCTTTGCTCTGGCCCTTGTCCATCAGGAAAAACACGTCGGTGCGGTTCAGCGCTTTGACGGCCTGCATCGTGATGTAGTCAGGGTTGCCGGCGCCAATGCCGATGATCAGGATGCGTTTCATGGGTTGCTCTCATTGCGGGGCGTGGATTTTGCCATGTTCACGCGCTCAGGCGTGAGTTTCCAGACGCAGGCGCCACACGTTGTTAAAGCGCAGTTCGGTGGCGGACAGCGGCTCGACATCAATCAGGTAGAACATCGAGACAGGGAACTGCAACACGTACAGCATCGCGGCGCGAATCACAAACGGGTGGGTGATAGCCACCACATGCCCGGGTTGGGTTTCGAGACTTTTCATCCAGTCAGCGACGCGCACGCAAATCTGCTCCACCGACTCACCGCCGTGAGGCGCGCTGGCGCTGTTGGTCAGCCAGTCACTCAATGCATGGCTGTCGAGCTGGGCGATGGCCTGGCCTTTCCAGGCGCCGAAATCACCGTCGCGCAATGCGTCTTCGACCTGCGCGTTATCGCCGAACAAGCCGGCGGTTTGCCGGGTTCTGGCCTCGGGCCCACACACCAGTCGCGGGCTTTTCTTGAAACGATCCGCCAGGGATAACGCCGCGGGTTGCCACTGCATCGCTACCGATTCGTCATCGGGAAACCGCCCCTGCTTTTGCAACGGCGTTACGGCATGGCATATCAAGGTCAACCGGGTGGCCTGCATCACAATTCACTCTGTTTCGACGCGCAGTCGGCGTAGACTGGCAAAGTTGTTTCAACATGTTACAACGAACATGAAAGAGGAAGCCGGTTCGAATCCGGCGCGGTCGCGCCACTGTATTCGGCCTTTTAGCCGTAAGCCAGACCCTGTTTCAGCCCAATCGCAATCCGTTTCGGGACGCGTCATCCCTGGAGGTTTTTATGGCTAACACTGCTGCAACGAATCCTGATGTGCATTTACCCACCCTGCCCTTGGGCGACATTCTGCCTTGGGCGATCTTCGGCGGCCTGTTGTTGCTGCTGGCGCTCTATTTTGTCGGCGCAGAGCAAGGCGCCACCGCGGTGTTCAAAGGCATGTATGTGCATGAGTTTGTGCACGACGGCCGCCACCTGCTGGGTTTCCCCTGCCATTAATCGATAAGCGAGACACGACATGACAGGGCATTTACTCCTGCGCGGGATGCTGGTGGGCTTGCTCGCCGGCGTGCTGGCTTTCGGCTTCGCCAAGACCTTTGGTGAACCGCAGATCGACAAGGCCATCGCCTTTGAAGATCACATGGCACAGATGCACGGCGATGCGCCGGAAGAGGAACTGGTGAGCCGCGAAGTGCAAAGCACCTTCGGCCTGTTCACCGGCGTGGTGGTGTACAGCGTGTCACTGGGCGGCCTCTTCGCCCTGGTGTTCGCTTACGCTCTGGGCCGCATCGGCAAGGTCGGCCCGCGTGGCCTGGCGGCGCTGCTGGCACTGGCGGCATTTGTGGCAATTACGCTGGTGCCAGGGCTCAAGTACCCGGCCAACCCGCCCTCGGTGGGCGACCCCGAAACCATCGCGCAGCGCACCAAGCTGTTCTTCCTGATGCTGCTGGTGTCAGTGGCGGCCGCGGTGATTGCGATCAACGCCGCGCGCAAGCTGATTGCCCGCCGTGGCGTCTGGGCTGGGGCGATCCTGGGTGTGGCGTTGTACATCGTGATTGTGTCGGTGGCCGGCAGCCTGTTCCCGGTGATCAACGAAGTGCCGGAGGCGTTTTCGGCCGTGCTGCTGTGGAAATTCCGCGTAACGTCGCTGGGTATCCAGGTGGTGCTGTGGACCACTCTCGGCCTGGTGTTTGGCGCGGTGGCCGAGCGCAAGCTCAGCCAGCCAAAAGCGCGCTTCAACCCTTGAACTGACTCCCGGGGCGGGCCAGGTACAACACCTCATAGCCCGTTCCGGGATGCGCCGCATCCAGCGCCTTGCTTGACAAGGTGATGCGCACCAGCCGCCACGCCTGCACATCCAGCGCCAGGCATACCGCAAACGTGTCACCGCTGTCAGCCAACTGCTGATTGCGCCGTTTTTCCTCGGCGACGATCCCCGCCCGATCCGCCCCCGGCACCAGCGGCCACTCCTCTCGGTACAGGCTCAACGCGTGCTGCGCGGGCCCACGCTGCACATCCAGCGGCAACCAGCTTTCGATGTGCGGACGGCCAAAGCTGTCGAGCACTTTCTGAAAACGCTCGCCGAGTAGAAAGTCGGCGGCCTGCAACGGGTCGGCCCACAGGTACACCGACGCATACACATTGCCCGGCGCCTGCCCACGCGTCTGCGCGATAAACGCCTTGAACAGCAACCCTTGCGTGTCCTCCCACAACGGCCCCAATTGCGCGGCGCGCCGGCGTATTACGTCCATGTCGTAGTCGGCAGGCAGGCGGTGTGAATACTGTTTGGCAAACATGGCAAAGCTCCTGTGCAAGATGTGGACAGAGCTTGCGCACTGGCGATGATTTCAACAAGATATGGCCCAATATAAGTGCGATAAGGATTGGATATGACTGACGCGCTCAAACCCCTCGATATCGACACCGTACACGCCTTTGTGCTGGTGGCTGATTTCGCCAGCTTCACCCGCGCCGCCGAGGCGCTCGACACGTCCCAGGCCGCCATCAGCCTGAAGCTCAAGCGCCTGGAAGAACGCCTCGGTTATCGCCTGTTGGTACGCACGCCTCGCCATGTGCAGCTGTCGCCCCAGGGCGAGCGCTTCATCGTGGCCGCGCGTGCCCTGCTCAATGCCCATGAGCGGGCGCTGGCTGACCTCGGCGCCCACGCGCCTCGGCGTTTGGTGATTGGTATCAGCGACCACGTGGCCGGGCCGGACTTGCCCACCTGGCTCAGCCGACTCGCGGCCTACGACCCGCTGGTGATTCTTGAGGTGCGCATCGCCTCGTCCCGCGACCTGGTGGCCGCGTTTGATCGCCATGAACTGGACGCGGTGATCGTGCGCAACGAAGGCGATCGCCAGGACGGCGAAGTGCTGGCCGTGGAACGCTTTGGCTGGTTCGCGGCGCCACACTGGCAACACAGCCCCGGCGCACCGCTGCGCATGGCGACCATGGCCGCGCCCTGTGGCGTTCGGCACCTGGCGGTGAGGGCATTGGAGGCCGCGCGTATCGACTGGACCGAAGTGTTTGTCGGCGGTGGCGTGATGGCGGTAGGCGCGGCAGTGAGCGCCGGATTGGGGGTCGCCGCCCTCGCCCACCGCGTGGCCCCGGCCGGGGCGGTGGACGTGAGCGAGCAATACGGCCTGCCCGCATTACCCGTCAGTGAAGTGCTGCTGTATAGCCGGATCAGTGATGCGCGCTCGCTCGAAACGTTGCGCGCGTTGAGTGCAACGTTTCGTGGCGTGCTGCAGCGCTGAATGTCAGGCGCCGGGTTGCCGAAGCGCACGGCAAAGCCGGTACCCTGACTCGCGCTGAGCAATTGCACGATGCCGTTCTGTTTGGTCTGGTTGACGCGACAGCCGGCTTCCTGCAGCCATTCAGTCAGGCTTTTCGGGGTAACGCAGTCGATCAGGCGGCCGGGGCCAACACGGCCCCCGCCGGCGCCACCATCGGGCTGCCACTGGCGACGAAATCTTCCTTGCGCAGCACCACCAGTGCGATCAACGACACCACACCGGTTGCCACGTAGAAATACCAGGGTGAAGTGATGTCGCCCGTCACCTTGATCAGCCAGGTGGAGATCAGCGGCGCGCTGCCGCCAAACACCGCGACCGGCACGTTGTACGCCACGGCAATCCCGGTGGAGCGGATGCGCGTGGGCAGCAGCTCGCTCATCAGCGCATAGGTCGAGGAGGCATACAGCCCGAACAGGATCGCCACCGCCATCAATGGCGCGAAGAACGACGCGGCAGTGGCGGTTGGCGCCGACTTGAACAGCCAGAACATCGCCAGCGTGGCCAGGGTGCCGATCACCATCAGAAACGGCTTACGTCCGTATTTATCGGTGAACGCGCCGCCAAACGGCATCACGAACGCGGCCGAGAAACTCGCGACGAACACATAGAGTAGCGTGGTGCCGCTGTCGAACTTGAGGATCTTGGCCATGTAGGTCGAGGCGAAGGTGAGCACCAGGTAAAAGATCGAGCTGTGCAAGGTGATGATGAAAAACACCAGGGCAATCGCGCGCTTCCACTGCCAGACTTCGCGCAAGGGTGCACGGGAAGTCTGCCCGGCGCGCTGCAAGGCGAGAAATTCCGGGCTGTCTTCCAGCTTGAGGCGGATGTACATGGAGATAAAACCCAACGGTGCGGCGATCAGGAACGGCACGCGCCAGGCCCATTCCTGCATCACCTCGGCGCCCAGGATCCAGGTCATGCCATTGGCCACGGCGCCGCCCAGCAACAGGCCGAGCACGGCGGTGACCATCAGCCAGCACGTGGCAAAGCCGCGTCGGCCGGGGCCGGCGTATTCGGAGATAAAGCTGGTCACTGTGCCGATCTCGCCGCCCGCCGAGAAACCCTGCACGCAGCGCACCAGAATCAGCAGCATCGGCGCAGCAATGCCAAGCGTTGCATAAGTGGGCAACAGGCCGAGCATGACGGTGGAACCGGTCATCATCACCAGCGCCATGATCAGGGTTTTGCGGCGGCCGATCTTGTCCGCCAGCGGACCGAAGAACAGCCCGCCCAGGGGCCGGATGAAAAAGCTCAGGGCAAACGCCGCGAAGCTGGCCAACAGGCTGGTGGTGGGGTCATCGGAGACGAAAAAGGCCTGGCCGATGTACACGGCGAGAAAGCCGTAGACGCCGTAGTCGTACCACTCGATCAAGTGACCGGAAGTGGCACCGAGAAACGCACGGCGCCGCTTGCGGACCGTGTCTTGCGCTTGATTGCCCATCAAAGGGACTCCTTGTCTGATGTTCTGTCCATGAAAAACGGGTCTAGGGAAGCGCGGCGATACTCGCTGCTTTCAGCCACTGCCGCAAGTCGGTCTTGAGGATTTTGCCGTAACTGTTCTTCGGCAATTCGCCGGGAAACAGGTACTTCTTGGGTTTCTTGAACGAGGCCATACGCGCCACAAACCAGGCCGTCAGCTCGGCTTCATCGAGCGGTTGCCCGCTGCGCGTCACCACAAACGCCACCACCGATTCGCCCCATTGCGCATCCGGTTCTCCCACGACGCACACCTCGAACACCTCGGGATGTTGCGCCAGCACTTCCTCGACTTCACGCGGGTACACGTTGCTGCCGCCGCTGATGATCACGTCCTTGGAACGGTCCGTGAGGGTGAGGTAACCCGCCGCGTCGAGAAAGCCGACGTCACCGGTCAACAGCCAGCCCTCGACCAAGGTCTGACGCGATGCCTCGGGGTTGCGCCAGTAGCCTTGCATCACCGTGGCACCGCGCACGGCGATCTCGCCGCGCTCGCCCGTCGGCACCGGCTGGTGCTGTGCGTCGAGAATGCGGATTTCAACGCACGATTGCGCATGGCCGACCGAGGCGGCCAACGTGGCCCAGTCTGCGCGTTGGCGGTCGGCGATCAGCGCGCGAGGCAGCACGCTGATGGTCATCGGGCTCTCGCCCTGGCCGTAGATTTGCACCAGCCGCGGGCCGAAGGTGTCGACGGCCTCACACAGATCGGCCAGGTACATCGGGCCGCCACCGTAAACGATGGTTTTGATGCCTTCGCCGCGATAATCCTGGCGCCGCGCCTGTTCGACCATGCGCTTGACCATGGTCGGCGCCGCAAACAGTGAAACGTTGCCCAGCTCGGCCGCCAGGCCAAACAGCTCGGCGGCGTCGAAACCGTGGGAAGCCGGCACCACATGCCGCGCGCCGCAGCGCACATGAATGAAGTTGTAGAGCCCGGCGCCATGGGACATTGGCGCGGCATACAGCACTGCGTCATCGGCGCTGACCGGATCCACGTCTGTGGGGTAACACAACGACATCGCCATCAGGTTGCCATGGGACAGCATCACGCCCTTGGAGCGCCCGGTGGTGCCGGAGGTGTAAAACAGCCAGGCAAGATCCTGGTCCTGGCGGGGCTCCGGCTGCGCCAGGGTCGGCCAGCCACGCGTCGGCGGCAGCGTGTGGCCGTCCAGTTCCTTGCAGTGCTGAGGCAAGTCGCGCGACGCCGAAAATACCCGGCCGCCGTCGGTAAAGATCAGGCGCGCCTGGGCGTTATCGGCGATCCACGCCGCCTCAGCCGGGTGCAATTTGGCGTTGATCGGCACAGCCACTGCGCCCAGCCACCAGATGGCGTAGAGCACTTCCAGGTAGTCGCAGCTGTTCTTCATCAGCACGGCGACCGCGTCACCGGCGACCACGCCGTGCTGGTCCACCAAGTGCGCGGCGCGCTGGCGAACATGCGCAGCAAAGGTCGCGTAGTCGGCCACTTGCCGCGTGCCTTCGAACAATGCCGGTCGCTGCGGGTCGCGGCGCTGGGTGTCGTGCAACCAGTTGGCAATGTTCATGGGTCAGTACCGGCGCGCGTGCAGGACCGAGGCGTAGTTGGCCACTGCCATGCCGCCCATGTTGAACACCAGGCCAAACTCCGCGTTGGGCACCGCCAGGCCAATCGGTTCGCCGGTCAATTGGCGGAACGCCAAGGCGTGCATCGACACGCCGGTGGCACCCACCGGATGCCCCTTGGCCTTGAGCCCACCCGAGAGGTTCACCGGCAGCCGCCCGCCGGCGCGCACCACGCCACTGTCGAGCACGCGATGGCCCTCGCCCTTGGGCGCCAGGCCCATGGCTTCGTAGATCAGCAGTTCGGCGATGGTGAAGCAGTCGTGCACCTCGGCGAAACTCAGGTCGGCCAGGGTGATATTCGCCCCGCGCAGCGCCGAGTGGATGGCCCGTTGCGGGCCTTCAAACGCCAGGATGTCGCGCTGGGCAATGGGCAAGCAGTCGTTGACCTGGGTCATCGCGCGAATCTGCACGTCTCGACGAAACGCGCGCGCTCGCTTGGGTGAGGCCAGGATGATCGCGGCGGCGCCGTCGCTGATCAACGAGCAATCAGTCAGGCGCAGTGACTCGGCCACAAACGGGTTGCTCTTGGACACGTTGTTGCAGTGCTCGAAATCCATCACCCGGTGCATTTGCGCCAGCGGGTTGGCCATGGCGTTGGTGTGGTTCTTGGTGGCGATGGCGGCCATCGAGCCCAGCGGGCAGTGGTAGCGCTCGGTGTATTGGCGCGCCGCACGGCCGAACAGCTGCGGGAAACTCAAGCCGGCTTCGGCCGGGTCGTTCTGATAACCGGCGCCGGCCAGGGCCTGGGTGACCTCGGCGGTGGACGTGTGGGTCATCTTCTCGGCGCCGACCACCAGCACCAGGTCGGCACTGCCGGAGAGGATCGCATTGACCCCGGCCTGAATCGCCGCCGAGCCGGACGCACAGGCGTTTTCACACCGCGTGGCGGGTTTGAAGCGCAGGCCCGGGTCGGCCTGCAACAGCAAGGAGGCGGGAAACCCGTCAGGCACCAACCCCGAGTTGAAGTGCCCCAGGAACAACGCATCGATTTGCGACGCATCAATGGCCGCATCGGCCAGGGCTTCGCGGGTAACCTGCACGATCAGGTCTTCAAGGGTGGTGCCTTCCAGGCGACCAAAACGCGAATGACCGGCGGCAACAATGGAGACGCAATCAGCTGGCATAATCAATTTCTTCTATTTTTGATGCGGACATTTACCTACAATGACGCACCGCTGAGCGCTCGCCAATTCGTGTAACTACTTACATGGATAAGTAGCCCGGTGAGAAAAGCAACGAGGCAGGATGCCCAATGAACGCGTTTACCCAGCAACTTCAAGATATCGAACGCCTGGCGTTCCAGCTCTCCCCCGCCCCGCAACTGGTCACGCGCAACCGCGTGATGGTCGATTGCAATGAGGCCTTCCTGCAGTTGTTCGGCTATTCGCGCGACGAATTGGTCAACCAACTGACCCTGCTGATCTACCCGTCCCAGGCCGATTATCACGCCATCGGCAAGCGTAGCCACGACTGGCTGCTGGAGAGCGAGAACGGCTTCTACTCCGATGAACGCTTCATGCAGCACAAAAGCGGCGAGGTGTTCTGGGCCAAGTCCCACGGCTACACCCTCACGCCCAGAGACCCGTTCAAGCTGATGATCTGGCACTTCGAGCGCCTGGACCGCACGCACCAAGGCACCGGCGACTTGACGCCGCGAGAGCGGGAAATCGCCATGCACATCGTCAACGGTCTTAAATCCAAGGAGATCGCCCAGCGCCTGGCGATCTCTCACCGTACGGTGGAAGTGCACAGGGCACGGCTGATGAAGAAACTTGAGGTGAAAAACATCGTGGAGCTGGTGTCAAAAATGATTTTCGTCGGCGGGCGCGCCTGGTTATAGCCAACCATTACAAACCCCGGTCCCACGCTAGCTACGCTGAGAGTGCTCAAAAGGAGCTTTCCCACGCAGTTACGTTTAAAGGACTAATGATATGGCGCACTCCGATCGTTCTTCGCCCGCCACCCAACCTCGCAAGACTCCGCCACCCGTCGAGGGCAGCGGTTCAAACCTGCTCACCCTGGACAATGCCGGCCCCGTGCAAATGGGCTTCTGGGTGCCCAACCGCGTGTGGGCCACCGCCGACTTCCTGGTGCCACTGCGCGACTACATCGACAGCATGAAAAAGGCCGGCACCCTCGCGCCGATGCAACCACAACTGGTGGAATTCAAAAACTGGGTGACCACCCACAGCGTGTACCGCATGTGGGTCATGTCGCTGATCGAGCAGTCCAATGCGTTCGTGCTGACCCTGGCGCCGCACACTCGCGACCAGATCAAGACCCAGGACGGCGACGTCGTGTGGATCAAGGACTACGACAGTTTCTTCGAGATCCTCAACGAAATTGTCACCACCTCGTCCTCGTTCAACGACACCGCCCAGGTCGGCACGCCCATGAATGCCTTCCTGGCGATTTCCATGGCCACCGAAGCCGGTGTTGCGCTGTTCCATGACGCCACCTTCAATGAGCAATTCAAGAACGTGCTCAACACCTGGAACGCCTACCTCAAAAGCCCGCAGTCACTGGACAAACTCGACATCAACAACCCGGAAAAGCCCGGCTCGTGGATCTCCAAGGCCGCCTGGGCAGCCGGTGTATGGGACCAGGTGGAATGCGACCCGAAAAAGCCCGGCTACGGCTACGACTCCTGGAACGCGTTTTTCATCCGCAAGTTCGTGCCCGGTGCCCGGCCATTCCAGGGCGACGCGCAGACGCAGGTCGATATCGGCTGCGAAACCACGCCGTGGGCGTACCAGAACAACATCGCCTTCGAAAGTGACTTCTGGATCAAGGACGTCAATTACTCACTGCTGGACTTGTTCGCCGGCCAACGTGACTGGGCCAGGCACTTTGAAGGTGGGCAGCTGTATCAGGGTTTCCTCTCCGCCACCCACTACCACCGCTGGAACGCGCCGCTGGACGGCACCCTGCTGCGTTCGTGGGTGCAACCTGGCACCTACTTCGCCCAACGCCCGGCGCAAAAAGAAGGCCCGGGCACGTGGGAAGGCACCGAGTCGCAACCCTACCTGGGCCATGTGGCCGCGCGCGCCATTTTCATCTTCGAACACCCCACCTGCGGGTACGTGGCGCTGATCTGCATTGGCATGGTTGAAGTGTCGACCTGCATCATCGAACCGGGGTTTATCGTCGACGAAGGCAGCAAGCCGGTGAAGATCACACGCGGCACCGAAATCGGTCACTTCGAGTTCGGCGGCTCGACTCACATGATGGTGTTCCAGCGTGACCGCGTACGCCTTGAAGAGTGGGCCGTGAATGCCGTGCTGCACCGTCAGTCGCCCAAACCGACGCCCATGGGCAGCGTGATTGCAACGGCGCTCGACACCCAGAAACCCAAGTGATCCCACGCGGTGATCGCGCCTTACGGCGTGTTCCAGACCCTGGACGGCCCGTTGAACCTGGCGCCGTTCACCTTGGCCATGTGGGGCAAGCTGTGTGTGCTGCTGGACCTGCCCGAGCTGCCGAACGACCCGCGCTTTGCCAACAATGAAGCGCTTTCAACGCACCGCGATGCGTTGAAAGCGCTGCTGGAGAGCCGGTAACCCCAGCCAGCGCAATGCCCTGAGCGCGCAACTGCTCGACAGCCTGGACGAAAGCCTGGTCGCCCTCGCCGCCCAGCGCGTCGGCATGGTGATCCTCGGCGCCGACGTCGGCCAGAGCGTATGGAGCGCCGCCCACCGGTATTTGAAGGGCGTTGACGGAATTTTCATATTTGGCTGTCTATGATGCGCCCCTTCGTTGGGGAGTAACCGGCTTCTGACCCGCTCAGAAGCGTTCGTATCAACATATTCGGCAACCTGCCGTGGTACGAACACCGTTGAGGTTGGTGAGACCAGCGACACATCCATGCCTAAAGTCGGGCGTGTGGTTGTGTCGTTGACTCATACAGCCCGACTGGAAGCCTCACCGTGAACCCCATTTCCCTGATTTTTCTCGCCCTGGCCATGTCCACGGACGCCTTCGCGGCGGCCATCGGCAAAGGCTCCAGCCTGCACAAACCGCGTCTGATCGAAGCACTGCGTGCCGGCCTAATTTTTGGTGTGATCGAAGCCATCACGCCGATGATCGGCTGGGCCATCGGCCATGCAGCCACGCGTTGGGTGGAGGACTGGGATCACTGGATCGCTTTTACCCTGCTGGTCGCACTGGGCTTGCACATGATCTACAACGGGCTCAAGGCGGACGATGAGGAGGCGGAAAAGCCGACCCAGCATTCCTTCATGATCCTGGCCATTACCGCCTTTGCGACCAGCATTGATGCGATGGCCGTCGGCGTGGGCCTGGCCTTTATCGATGTGAATATTCTGGTGGCGTCGGCAGCCATCGGCCTGGCGACCATGACCATGGTAACCATCGGCATGATGCTCGGTCGGGTGCTGGGCACGGTGGTGGGCAAGCGCGCCGAAATGGTCGGCGGCGTGGTGTTGATGCTGGTGGGTGCGACGATTCTCTACGAGCACTTGTCGGCTTAACGGCCCGCACTGAACAAATGTGGGAGCGGGCTTGCCCGCGAAGGCGATGGATCAGTCGATGACTTTGTTGACTGTCAATGCGCTTTCGCGAGCAAGCCCGCTCCCACCGTAGGCCTGCCGTGTTTCAAGCCGCGTGACTTTCCTTCTTCAAGCTCTCCATATCAATCACGAAGCGATACTTCACGTCGCCCTTGAGCATCCGCTCGTACGCCTCGTTGATGCCCTGGATGTCGATCATCTCGATGTCCGAGACAATCTTGTGCTTGGCGCAGAAGTCCAGCATGTCCTGGGTTTCCTGGATACCACCAATCAACGAGCCGGCCAGGCTGCGGCGTTTGAAGATCAGGTTGAACACCGTCGGCGACGGATGCGGGCTGTCGGGTGCGCCGACCAGCGTCATGGTGCCATCGCGCTTGAGCAGATTGAGGAACGCATCGAGGTCGTGCGGCGCGGCAACGGTGTTGAGGATGAAGTCCAGGCTGTTGACGACTTTGGCCATCTCGTCCGGGTTCTTCGACACCACCACTTGGTCGGCCCCCAGGCGCAGGCCGTCTTCGCGCTTGTTCGGCGAGGTGGTGAACAGCGTGACATGCGCGCCCATGGCATGCGCGATCTTCACTGCCATATGCCCTAGCCCGCCGAGGCCGACGACCCCGACTTTTTTGCCGGGCCCCACCTTCCAGTGGTGCAGCGGCGAGTAAGTGGTGATGCCGGCGCACAGCAGCGGCGCCACGGCCGCCAGGTTCGAATCATCGTGGGAGATGCGCAGCACGAACTTCTCCTTGACCACGATATTGTCCGAGTAGCCGCCAAAGGTATTTTCGCCGCCGAACACCGGGCCATTGTAGGTGCCGGTAAAGCCGTTCTCGCAATATTGCTCCTCGCCCTCGGCGCAGGATGCGCAGTGCTGGCAACTGTCGACCATACAACCGACACCGGCCAGGTCACCGACCTTGAATTTTTTCACGTTGGCACCGACGGCCGTGACGCGGCCGACGATTTCATGGCCGGGCACCGACGGGTACAAGGTGTTGTGCCATTCGTTACGCGCGGTGTGCAGGTCGGAGTGGCACACGCCGCAATAGAGAATATCGATCTGGACGTCGTCCGACCCCGGCGCGCGGCGCTCGAAGGTAAAGGGCTTGAGTGCATCCTTGGAATCCCGAGCGGCGTAGCTGTAAGTCTTGGCCATTTGGTTCACCTGTTGAACTGACGGTAGAGGTCAGTGGACCAACGCAGACGCGCAAGCGTTCAACCGAGCACATCCGTACAAGCCCCTGGGCCGGTTTAACGCGATAGTGAGACTGAGCTTTTGCCCCCTGACCCCAAGGAGTTTTCATGAGCACATTCGTTGCCAAAGACGGTACCCAGATCTATTTCAAGGACTGGGGCAGCGGCAAGCCCGTGCTGTTCAGCCACGGCTGGCCACTGGATGCCGACATGTGGGAATACCAGATGGAATACCTGAGCAGCCGTGGCTTTCGCACCATCGCCTTCGACCGCCGGGGTTTTGGCCGCTCGGACCAACCGTGGACCGGTAACGACTACGACACCTTCGCCGACGATATCGCCCAACTGATCGAACACCTGGACCTCAAGGAGGTGACCCTGGTGGGCTTCTCGATGGGCGGCGGCGATGTGGCCCGCTACATCGCGCGCCACGGCAACTCGCGTTTGGCCGGCCTCGTACTGCTGGGCGCCGTCACGCCGATCTTCGGCCAAAAACCGGATTACCCGCAGGGCGTGCCTACCGCGGTGTTTGATGGCATCAAGGCCGGGCTGCTGAAGGATCGCGCGCAATTTATCAGCGACTTCAATGCCTCGTTCTATGGCATCAACAAGGGCCAGAAAGTCTCCCAGGGCGTGCTGACGCAGACCTTGCAGGTCGCGTTGCTGGCGTCGCTTAAATCGACCGTGGATTGTGTCACCGTGTTCTCCGAGACCGACTTCCGCCCGGACATGGCCAAGATCGAGGTGCCCACCCTGGTGATCCACGGTGACGGCGACCAGGTCGTACCGTTCGAAACCACCGGCAAAGTCGCGGCCGAGATGATCAAGGGCGCACAGCTGAAGGTGTACAAGGATGCGCCGCACGGTTTTGCCGCCACCCATACCCAGCAGTTGAACGAAGACTTGTTGGCGTTCCTCAATCGCTGAAGCGAGTGAATCACCCTCTCCTTATTTTGCCGGGCTTGCCCGGCTTTTTTTTCGACACGCGCTGACCCTGAGTATGATGCGGCTGAACCGGCGACTGCCCGACGCGGTCCCAACTCATACGCTCATCGTTGCAGGTAATCGCACATGTCACTGCCAAAAGAAATGACCCTGATCGAAATCACCGCCCCTGGCGGCCCCGAGGTCCTGCAACCGCGCCGGGCCGACGTGCCGGTGGCGGGGCCCGGTGAAATCCTGATTCGTGTGCACGCGGCCGGCGTCAACCGCCCGGATGCGTTGCAGCGCGCCGGCAAGTACCCGATGAAACCTGGCATGAGCCCCATTCCAGGCTTGGAAGTGGCGGGTGAAGTGGTTGCATTGGGCGAAGGTGTCAGCGAGTACGCGCGGGGTGACAAAGTGTGTGCCCTGACCAACGGCGGTGGGTATGCACAATTTTGCGCGGTGCCTGCCAGCCAGGCCTTGCCGATTCCGGATGGCATGGACTGGATTCAAGCCGCCGCCGTGCCGGAAACCTTCTTCACCGTCTGGGCCAACCTGTTTGGCCTGGGTGACGCTCATACCGGCCAGAGCGTGCTGATCCACGGCGGCACCAGCGGCATCGGTACCACCGCGTTGATGCTGTGCCGCGAATACGGTATCCAGGCGTTCGCCACCGCCGGCAGCGCCGACAAATGTGCGGCGATCGCCAAGCTGGGTGCCGAGCCGATCAACTACCGCGAGCAGGACTTCGCCGAGGTCATCGCGCAGAAGACCGACAACAAGGGCGTGAATGTGATCCTCGACATCATGGGCGCCTCGTACCTGAACAATAACCTCAAGTCCCTGGCCATGGACGGGCACCTGGTGATGCTCGGCTTCCTCGGCGGCGGCAAGGCCAATGACGTCGACCTGCTGACCATCCTCGGCAAGCGCGCCGTGATCACCGGCTCCTTGCTGCGCGCACGCACCAAGGACGAAAAGGCTGCCATTGCCGAACAACTGCGCGAATACGTGTGGCCGGTGCTGTCCGCCGGACGCTGCCTGCCGATGATCGACAAGGTGTACGAATACACCGACGCCGCCCAGGCCCATGCGCGGATGGAAGGCGGCGATCACATTGGCAAGATTGTGTTGCGCGTGGAATGACGCTCATCCGCCCCGCTGAAGATCAACGCTGGCAGCTGTAGAGCCCCAGCGAGGCTGCGATGGCGGCGGCACGGTCACCATGTTGTTGCCTGCCCCACCGCCTTCGCCGCCGCGCCACTGCTCGACGGCCCCGACAACCGATCTGCGCCGGGGCATCGACTAGTTACTCGGCGAACGCCGGGTAATCGGTATAGCCCTGTTCCGAGCCGCCGTACATGCCCTGCGCCCGCAACGGGTTCAGCGGCCAGCCGTTGAACAGTCGCTGCGGCAGGTCCGGGTTGGCAATGAACGGACGGCCGAAGGCAATCAAGTCTGCCAGCCCCGCCTCCACCAGTTTTGCCCCACGCTCAGCGGTATAGCGACCGGCGTAGATGATGCGCCCGCTGAACGTGCTGCGCACCGCCTGACGGAAGGTTTCGGGCAGGTCGGGAGCGTTGTCCCAGTCAGCCTCGGCGATAGACACATAGGCAATGCCCGATGCCTCGAGCACCTTGATCGCCTCAATGTAGGTGTGATGCGGATCTTCCTCGACCAGGCCGATGTACACGCGGTCCTGATCCGTGCCGCTGAACAGCGGAGAAAAACGCACACCCAGGCGCTGCGGGCCGACCACGGCGGTCACGGCCTCGACGATCTCGCGTAGAAAGCGCAGGCGGTTGTGCAGCGAGCCGCCGTATTCGTCATCACGCTGGTTGGCGTGGGCGGAGATGAACTGGTTGACCAGGTAACCATTGGCGGCGTGGATTTCCACCCCATCAAAACCGGCGTCCAACGCATTGCGCGCCGCCTGCGCGTAGTGCCCTACCAGTTCTTCAATTTCCAGACTGCTCAACGCACGCGGCACGGGCGGCTGCATCAGCTCGCCGACACCAGGCCCGGTTTCGATAAAGGCTTTTGCCTGCTCCGCCGCAATGGCCGACGGCGCGACCGGTGCGGCGCCCTCCGGTTGCAGCGCGTTATGGGACACGCGCCCCACATGCCACAGCTGGGCGAAGATCACGCCGCCTTCGGCATGCACGGCGTCGGTGACTTTGCGCCAGCCGTCGATCTGCGCCGGGCTGTAGATACCCGGCGTCCAGGCGTAACCCTGGCCGCGCGGTTCGATCTGCGTGCCTTCGCTGACCATGAAACCGGCCGTGGCGCGCTGGCGGTAATACTCGGCCATCAGGTCGGTGGCGATATCGCCGGGTTGCGCGCTGCGTTGACGCGTCAGAGGCGGCAAGACAACACGGTTATTGAGTGTGTGATGGCCCAGTTTTACCGGGGTATTTAAATGATGAGTCATGTGAAATTTCCAAATTCAGGGCGAGCAAAAGCATTGGCGGCTCCAAGGAGCCGCCAATCAATAACGCGTGTGGTTAATTCAGGCGGTGAGTGTGAGCAGGGCCTTGGCCACAGCACTGGAACTGGCAGGGTTCTGCCCGGTCACCAGCAAGCCGTCTTCGAGCACAAAGGACTGCCAATCAGCGCCCTTTTCATAGTGGCCGCCGAGCGCCTTGAAATCATCTTCAATCAGGAACGGCACCACATCGGTCAGGCCAACCGCAGCTTCTTCAGCGTTGGAGAAGCCGGTAACACGACGGCCCTTGACCAGCGGCTCGCCATTCACGGCCTTGACATGACGCAGAGCGCCCGGCGCATGGCAGACAAAACCAATCGGCTTGCCGGCACGCTCAAAGGCCTCAATCAATGCGATCGAGGTTTGCGATTCGGCCAAGTCCCACAGCGGGCCATGGCCGCCTGGGTAGAACACGGTGTCGAAGTCGTCGGCGTTGACCGTGTCCAGCTTGACCGTGCTGGCCAGGGCCTGTTGGGCCGCCGGGTCGCCAGCAAAGCGACGGGTTTGCTCGGTCTGTGCATCCGGCTGATCGCTGACCGGGTCCAGCGGTGGCTGGCCGCCGGCCGGGGATGCCAGCACCAGTTCGGCACCCGCGTCTTTGAAGGTGTAATAGGGCGCCGCAAATTCTTCGAGCCAGAAGCCGGTTTTACGACCGGTATTGCCAAGCTGGTCGTGAGAGGTCAGTACCATTAATACTTTCATTTTCCAGTGCCTCGATCGATGGTTTCAGTAGGTGTATGCATCAGCAGTTCAGGGCAACCCAATAACTGTCGGGTCAGCAGCAGCGCCTCGTCAAAAGGCGCGGATGTTCGGGTGATCTTGCTCATGACGCTGGTCCCCAACCACAGCGCGTACAAGCGCCGAGCCAGGCTTTCGGGGTGTTGCTGAACCGCCAGCGAGCCGTCCTGGATGCCGTGCTGCAAGGCCTCGGCCAGCAAGGCGATGGTGCGTGTGGTGCCGCGCTGCAGGGACAAACGCATTGGCTCTGAAAGGTCTGACACCTCGGCACCGAGTTTGACGGCAAGGCATTTGCCCGCGTCGGTGCAGCCGGTCTGGTTGTCGATCCAGGTGTGCCAATAGCGCATCAACCTGGCGGCCCAGGACAGTCCGGGTTGCTGGAACAGTTGCTCCATGCCTTTGAGGTATTGGTCGAAATAGGTGTCGAGCAAGACCACGCCGAATGCATCTTTGGAATGGAAGTAGTGATAAAACGACCCCTTGGGTACATCGGCGGCTTGAAGTATTTCGTTCAACCCCACGGCAGAAAATCCTTTGCGGCTCACAATCAATTGCGCCGTATCCAGAATGGTCTGCCTTGTACTGTTAGTCGCGTTAGTCATCATTCATCCCGTCCCGATTAGACCAGTCGTCTAGTTCGTTGAGGGGATGTTAGGCGTCGAGAAAAACTTCAACAATGTCATATCCGCAAGGATTTCGGACATGGCACAAAGTCGGTTGCCGTTTGCCTGGCACCCGTCGACAATCCCCTCTCCCACGCCCCTTGGAGAATGACGATGCACAGCGTTGCGCTGATGGTTTACCCGAATTTCCAGTCCCTGAGCCTCAGCCTGGGTTCGGTGTTCGAGTGCGCGAACCTGCTGCGCGGTGAACCGGCTTATGAGTTTCATCTGGTCTCGGAGAGCGGCGGCGCCGTCATGACCTCCCAGGGTTTTTCGGTGAATACCAGCCCGATTCGGCCACAGGGTTATGACACGCTGATCGTCAGCGGCTACCTGGAATTTCGCCTGCCCGAGGCCAACCTGCTGGAAGTGGTCAAAGCCGCCTCTGCGCAGTCGCGTCGCGTGGCCTCGCTGTGCATGGGCATTTTCGTGCTGGCCGAAGCCGGTTTGCTTGAAGGCAAGCGCACCACCACCCACTGGATTCACGCGCCGGCATTTCGCAAGCGCTACCCGGATATTCAGCTCGAAGAAGACAAACTGTTCGTGGTTGACGGTCAGGTCTGGACCGGCGCCGGCATGAGCGCCGGGGTGGACCTGGCATTGGCCATGGTGGAAGCCGACCTGGGCAGCGACCTCGCCCGACGCATCGCCCGCAAGCTGGTGATTGCCCAGCGCCGCGGCAGTGAGCAATCGCAATTGTCGGCGTTACTGGAACTGGACCCCAAGTCCGACCGCGTGCAACTGGCCCTGGCCTATGCCCGCGAAAACCTGACCCACGACCTGTCGGTGGAAGCCCTGGCCGAGGTGGCTCGGCTGAGCCCGCGCCAATTCAGCCGGGTGTTCCGCGAAGAAACCGGGCAGACGCCGGCCAAGGCCATCGAGTCGCTGCGGGTGGAAGCTGCCCGGGCGATGATGGAAACCAGTCGTCACCCGGTCGAAGTGGTGGCCCGCGAAACCGGCTTCGGTGACCGCGAGCGCATGCGCCAGGCGTTTCTGCGCGCGTTCGGGCAACCGCCGCAGGCGATGCAGCAAGTGTTGTTCAACGCGGGAGCCTAGCGGCAGTGATAAGGGTTTTGGCTGTTGGGTTGTTTTACCCGTACCCAGGCCACGGCGGGTCACCGTGCCCTTCGGATATTCAGGCAAAACGCGCTGCGAATAGAGTAGATGCCACGGCCTTGGCCTGTGCCATTCAGGGCGAAACCGGCCGACGAGTCCAAGTGCGGCCGTGCCCGGCTAAGTTCAACATCGTGTTTAATGCAGCGCGGCCCGCGTAATCAAATAACTGACCAACTGCGGATCGTCATCCAGCTCAAGCAGCTGCACCGGGCGCGGCAGGTCATCGAGCACCGCGCGCCAGAACGCCTGGGACACTTCATCCTGATCGTAGAACCGCACCAGCCAATTGGTCTCGCCACTGCGCAGCACTTGGGTGGCGATAGCGCGGCCAATGCCTTTGCGGCGATAGCGCTTGAGGATGAACAGGTCGGCCAGTTCCAGTGCGTCGATGCCCGGCAGCTCGCTGCCTTCGATCAGCAGGAAGCCGGCGATGTAGCCATCCACCAGCAGCAGGTTGGCGCTCCATTGCGGGTCTTGCCAGTAGCGGGTCAGGTGCTCGTCATGGATATAGAAACGGCCATCCGACTCCACATCTTCCTGCTCCCAGTCTGACGACTCATAGGCATAGTACTGGTAAAGATTACGGATCAGCTCAGACGCATCGGGGCCGGTCTGGATCAATTCGACGGTGGTTTCAGGCATTGGGCTCTCGGTGAAAATACGCAAAACCCCATTGTTCACAAAAGTGATACACACGCCAATACATTGCATAACCTTTCTGTTTGCTGAACCGATTGCGGATTTGCTACTCCGCGTCCAATATCCTGAAACATTTAGAATAAACTTCGCCTACTGCTTCTTCTAAAGCCCCTTTTTTCAAGGACACGTATTGTGACAAACGTCTGTTCCGCCGGCCTGGATGTGGGCTTTGCCTCTCTGGACTACCTGCAGATCTTCATCCTGGGCGTCATCCAGGGCATTACCGAGCTGTTGCCGGTGTCGTCCACAGCCCACATGCGAGTGGTGCCCGCCCTGCTCGGCTGGCAAGACCCGGGTTCGGCGTTTTCCGCTGCCATGCAGTTGGCGGCGCTGGCGGCGGTGGTCAGTTATTTCTGGCGTGACGTGCGCCAGGTGACCACCGGCAGCCTCAGTGCGGTGCGCCGGGGCGACTACAACGACCGGTGGTTCAAACTGGCCGTGGCGATTGTGTTGGCCACTATCCCGATTGGGATTGCCGGCCTGGCGCTGTCTTCGACCCTGAATACCTGCAACTCGCCGTTACGCGGCCTGATGGTGATCGGGATTGCCTGCGTGGTGATGGCGGTATTGCTGGCAGTGGCCGAAGTGCGCGCGCGCCACACCCGTGAGATGAGCGAAATGCGCCTGCGCGATGCGCTGATTGTCGGTATCGCGCAGATTGGCGCGCTGATTCCTGGGGTGTCGCGCTCCGGTTCGACACTCACCGCCGCGCTGTTCCTGAACTTCAAGCGTGAAGAAGCTGCGCGCTTTTCCTTCCTGCTGGGCCTGCCGGCCATCGCCCTCGCCGGCTTGAAAGAACTGTGGGTGCTGCTGCACGCCGACATGCCTGCCCACGCCTGGTCGCACTTGATCTTCGGGCTGGTGGTCGCCAGCGTCTCGGCGTTCTTTGCCATCTGGGGCCTGATGAAGTTTCTGGAGCGGTTCTCCACCTGGCCGTTCGTGATCTACCGCGCGCTGCTGGGGATTTTCCTGATCGTGGCGGTGAGCACCGGCTTTTTGAGTTAAACCGTGCGGAGCCAAGCCCCAGGCTGGCGGCCGGCCCAAAAGTAACCAAAAGGCTCTTGCCACACCACTTGGCACCTCGCTTGGGCTCGGTGTGCCCTCACGCAGGCTTTGGAGCGTGGGCCGCCTAAGATCAAAATCAAAAGCAAAGCACGGCGGCCTAGTAGCCGACCTTAGTGGTAGAAGCAAAACCGAGGCGGCCTGACAGCCGACCTGATTCTGGAAGCTGAACTCAATCAAATGTGGGAGCTGGCTTGCCTGCGATGGCATCAACTGTGTGTCACTGATACACCGAGGTGTCTGCATCGCAGGCAAGCCAGCTCCCACAGAAAAGCAAAGCAGTGCGGTGGTGGAGGCTGAACTCAGTCAAATTGTGGGAGCGGGCTTGCTCGCGAAGGCGGTGGGTCAGTCAGCTTATGTGTCACAGACACACAGCATTCGCGAGCAAGCCCGCTCCCACATTTGGAGCTCTGTGCATCAGATAGAGGTGTGTGGTTGTGCTTTTGCTTCTACCACTCAGGTCGGCTACTAGGCCGCCGTGCTCTGCTTTTGATCTTGCTCTTGATCTGACAGGCCCCGTCAACCACGCTGGCCGAACGCAGGCTTGAATCCGTGGGTAACCCGGCAGGACGCCGGGTTAGCCGCGTTGGGCCATGGATGGCCCGTCGCGGCGGCCCACGGATTCAAGCCGGAGTGAGGGCACACCGAGCCCAGGCGAGGTGCCGAGTGGTGGGGCAAAGACCTTTTGGTTACTTTTGGGGCGTTTGCTGTACGGACCGGACACATGGTGGACACATGTGCGGGGACATGGTTGACACATTATGAACCATAGTCAGGTTTGCTCATGTCGATCGTTCGTAGGAAGTGGTGGCAGAAGTAGACGTCAAAGAGCCCGTCACTTTCAGGGTTGGGTCGAACTGCGATGTGCTGCCCAACCAGCCCCTTGGCGATGCTGAAATAACGTTTCTGAAAGCGAAATCGGCTGTGATAAACCTTGGCCAGCACATCATCCGGCCCATATTCAAATTCCGATAGCTGCTGCGGATAAGCCCAAGGGCTTGCTCGGTACCGGTCCATAGGCACCTTGTAATCCAGTGCTTGGTGAGGGCGTTTTAAGTTATAGACCTCACGCCATTGATCAAACGCTGTTTGAGCATCCTTGATCGTAGAGAATTGACGCCCATCAAGCACCTCCGCTTTGAGTGAACGATGAAAACGTTCAATCTTTCCATTGGTTTGAGGGTGGTAAG
The DNA here is from genome assembly GCF_044875395.1 of Pseudomonas sp. HT11. Taxonomy (NCBI): domain Bacteria; kingdom Pseudomonadati; phylum Pseudomonadota; class Gammaproteobacteria; order Pseudomonadales; family Pseudomonadaceae; genus Pseudomonas; species Pseudomonas sp. HT11. The sequence continues at coordinate 3,652,212 of NZ_CP173217.1, forward strand.
GACGACTGAAGCTGATCCTGATCCCCAAGCGAATCAACCAGATACTTAGTTCTGTGATTTCCCCAGGGTTGCGTGGCGAGCCCCATGGTGGTCCATTGTCAACGTTGATGCGAGCCGGTAACCCAAAGCGCTGAAATACCTCGATCATCTTTTCCTTCACCGTGATTCCACGCTCGTTATCACAAGCTTGAATCGCCAAATTGAATCGTGAGTGATCGTCCAACAACGTCAGGGGATGGCATCGGCCTTCTTGTGTCGGGAAGTGCCCTTTGAAATCCATCTGCCAAAGATCGTTAGGTGCATCGTGTTCAAATCTCAGCTTTGCTTCTTGTTCCTTCTGAACAAGCTGAATCAGCCCGCATCGGTGCAAAACATTGGTGACGGTGCTAGGAGCAATCTGCTTTTTCAAAAGGCTGCTGATTGTGCGTCCGCCCCAAGCGGGATGTGCTTGCCTAAGCGCTATGACCTGCGCCTCCAAAGCTGGCGCGGTTAGCTTTGGGCTAGTCGCAGGTTTTCGGGATTTCTCTTGCAGCCCAGACTGCCCATGCATTTCATAGCGTTTCAACCACTTATAGGCCGTTTGCGGACTGATGCCGAACCGTCGACACAGCTCTCGTTTATTGCTGCCGGGTTGCCGTGCTAAGGCAATGAACTCTTCTTTCAGGCTCATGGTATCTCTCGTGTCCCAGGGCATGATGGCTTTCCGGCGAAGTTGGCTCGCCAAAAGTGTCCACCATGTCCCCGCACACCCGTCAACCATGTGTCCGGTCCGTACAGGGCGTTTGCCAAAAGTGACCCGCTGTAAGAGCGGAACCCTAAGTGGCCGTGACCGCAGCAACGGATATGTACTCCCCCACCCAAAAAAAAGTCAGTCCAAATCACTCGCATCATGCCGCTCACGCAACTGCTCCGAAACCTCCCCAGAAACCCGATTCACCCTGCGCCCCCGCTGCACCGCCGGCCGCGCCTCAATCGCGTCCGCCCAACGCAGCACATGCTTGTACTCATGCACCGACAAAAACTGCGCCGAAGCCCCATACAACCGGCCTTTGACCAACCCGCCATACCAAGGCCAGATCGCAATATCCGCAATGGTGTACTCATCCCCGGCAATGTACTCACTCACCGCCAACCGCTGATCCAGCACATCCAGCTGGCGTTTGGTCTCCATGGCAAACCGATTGATCGGGTACTCCATCTTGCTCGGCGCGTACGCATAAAAATGCCCAAACCCGCCGCCCAGGTACGGCGCACTGCCCATCTGCCAGAACAACCACGACAAACACTCCGCACGCGCCGCCGGCTCAGTGGGAAAGAACGCCCCGAACTTCTGCGCCAGGTACTGCAAAATCGCCCCCGATTCGAACACCCGAATCGGCGTATCCCCACTGCGGTCCAGCAACGCCGGGATCTTCGAATTCGGGTTCACCGCCACAAACCCGCTGCCAAACTGATCACCGTCACCGATCTTGATCAGCCAGGCGTCGTATTCCGCGCCGGCGTGCCCCAGGGCCAACAGCTCTTCCAGCAGGATCGTGACCTTCTGGCCATTGGGCGTGGCCAGCGAATACAGCTGCAACGGGTGCTTGCCAACCGGCAATTCCTGCTCGTGGGTCGCACCGGCGATAGGCCGGTTGATACTGGCAAAGGTGCCGCCGCTTTCAGTGTCCCAGGTCCAGACTTTCGGGGGTACGTACTCGGTCATGCTCACTTCTCCTTGGTTTCATCAGGGGTCGACGCAGCCAATTGAGCCACGTTCCATCCGCCGCCCAGCGCCTTGATCAGGCCCACATTGGCGCTCAATTGCTGAGTTTGCAATTGCAACACGCTGCGCTTGGCCTCCAGCGCCGCCACTTGCGCAGTCACCACATCCAGGTATGCCACGGCGCCCTGGCGATAACGCGAGGTGGACAGGTCTTCAGCGTATTGCGCCGCAGCCGCCGCATCGCGCTGATCATCCAGCGCAGCGCCCAGGCCGGCGATTTGCGACAGGTTGTCCTCCACCTGCTCGAACGCACCCAACACCACGCCACGGTATTTGGCCGCCGCTTCATCAGTGGCGGCCTTGGCGATGTCCACCTGGGCCTGACGCGCGCCGCCGTCAAACAGGGTGCCCACCAGTGATGGGCCGATGGCCCAGAACAGGTTGGGCGCGCTGAGCAAGCGGGCAAACTCGTCACTCTGATAACCGCCTTGGGCGCTCAGCGTGATCTGCGGGAACCACGCCGCCTTGGCGACGCCAATCCGCGCATTGGCCGCAGCAATACGACGCTCGGCAGCCGCAATATCCGGCCGACGCTGCAACAGGCTGGAAGGCACGCCGGTCGGCACATTAGGCAAGGCAATCGGCGCCACGTTCACGGCGACGCTATAAGTGGAAGCCGACTCACCGAGCATCGCCGCTATCGAATGCTCCAGCAGCGCCCGTTGCACCTGGCTCTGGCTGAGCTGTGATTTAACCGTCGACAACTGCGTACGCGCCCGTGCCACGTCCAGGCCGGAGACGATACCGCCGCCATGCAAACCTTCGGTCAGGCCAAGGGCCTTGGCGTAAGCGTCGCGCGTCTGCGCCAGCAACTGGTTCTGCCAATCGATACCGCGCAGGCGGATGTAGCTGTCGGCCAGTTGCGCCTGCAGGCTCAGGCGTACCGACGCCAGGTCTGCCTTGGCCGCATCAGAGTCGCTGGTGCCGGCGGCCACGGTGTCGCGCACGCGGCCCCACAGGTCGACTTCATAGTCGACTTCCAGGCCCAGGGTCGCGGAGTTGTAGACATCCGGTGAAGTGGCCGAGCGCAACGGCTTGGTGTCTGACTGGCGAATGCGCTGGCCGTTGCCAATGGCCGAGATCTTCGGGAACAGCCCCGAACGGTCCTGGGCCAGGAACCCTTGAGACTGCTGGTAATGCGCGAGCGCGGCGCTCAGGTCGGCGTTGTTTTTCAACAACTGCTGCTGCATCGCATCCAGCTGCGGGTCGTTGTACACGCGCCACCAGCCATCCCGGTTGGCCTGATCGTTCGGCGTGCCGACCGTCCAGGGCCCTTGGGTGTGAAACTGCGCGGCCATCGGTGTTTGCGGCACGTTCAGCGGTGGCGCCAACGAGCAGGCGCCCAGGCTCAGCGTGGCGATCAAGCCCAGCACATTGCGCTTAGCCATGGGGTTTGACCTCAGTGGCAGCGACCGCCAGTTGCACCGAATCATCATCAGCCAGGCCATCGGGCGGCGTGTCGATCACGCGGTCGGCGGCTTGCAGGCCGCTGGCGATTTCGACGCTGTCACCAAAGTCGCGAGCGATGCTGACGGTCTTGAAGTGCACATGGTTGTTGGCGTCCAGGGTCGCGACGCGCATGCCCTTGTCATCGAACACCAAGGCGCTGGACGGCACGCGGATGACGTCGGCCTGCACCGGCAGGTCAAACTGCACGCTGGTGTAGCCGCCGGGCAGCAAGCGGCCACCGGGGTTGTCCACCAGCAATTGCACGAGCGTGCTGCCGGAGGCGGCGTTGACCGCGTCGGCGGTGGCAATCACTTTGCCGGTGAAGGTTTCGCCGCGGTACTCCGGCACGCTGAGGCGCGCAGTGGTGCCTTCGCGAATCTGTGGCGAGAAGGTTTGCGGCACCTGCACATACACGCGCAGACGGCTGACATCGGCCACCGCAAACAGCTCTTTGCCGGCGGTCCCGCCCGCGCTGATCAACGCACCTACGTCAGTGCTGCGCGCGGTGACCACACCGGCAAACGGCGCGACCAGATGCTGGAAGCCCTTGGTTGCGACCAGCTGGTCAACATTGGCCTTGGCCGCCGCCACTTTGGCTTGCTTGGCGGTCAGGTCGCCGGTGCGTTCATCCACGTCCTGGCGCGACACCGAGTCGTTCGCCAGCATGGCCTGCCAGCGTTTGGCGGTTGTTTCGGCGAGGTGCTCATCGGCTTGGGCCGAGGCCAATGTGGCACGGGCCTGCAGCAGTTGCTGGTCGAGTTCCGGGGTGTCGATTTCAGCCAACACTTGCCCGGCTTTGACGCGGGTGCCGATGTCGACATTCCAGGATTTCAGGTAGCCGTTGACCCGGGCGAAAATCGACGCGCGTGAATACGCCTCCATCCGCCCCGGCAGATTGAGCACCGGGCCCTGGGCTTGCACCACCGGCTTGATCAGGTTGACGCTGGGCAACGACTGGGCGTCGGTCCAGGTCTTGAGGTCGCGCGATTCACTGGCGCGCACGCCGATGCCGACACCGACGATGACAACCACCACTGCCGCACCCACGATCAGCCACAGCAGGCCACGGGAAGACTTGGATTTAGAAACGGAAACGGACATGTCAAACCCCTTGGGTAACGGTGGTCGCACGCGTGGCGTGCTGGCGACGCCCGTGGACAAGACTGAAAATCAACGGAACCAGAATCAACGTGGCGACGGTGGCAAACGCCAGGCCGCCGATCACCGCGCGGCCCAGTGGCGCGTTCTGCTCGCCGCCCTCGCCCAGGCCCAAGGCCATGGGCGCCATGCCGATGATCATCGAAATGGCCGTCATCAACACCGGCCGCAGCCGGGTGAAGCCGGCTTCGAGCGCGGCCTGCACCGCATCGCCGTGCACCGCCAGGCGTTCGCGACAGAAGCTCACCACCAAAATGGCGTTGGCAGTGGCCACGCCCATGCACATGATCGCCCCGGTCAGCGCCGGCACCGACAGCGGCGTGTGCGTGATAAACAGCATCCACACGATGCCCGCCAGCGCCGCCGGCAACGCGGTGATGATCACAAACGGGTCGGCCCAGGATTGGAAGTTGACCACGATCAGCAAGTAGATCAGCACCACCGCGCCGAGCAGGCCGAACAGCAAGCCACTGAACGCCGCGTTCATGGTCTGTACCTGGCCTTGCAGGATGACCTTGGAGCCGGTCGGTACTTCACCGGCGTGGGCGGCGATGATCTTCTGGATATCGGCGGCAACGCCACCGAGGTCGCGGTCCTGAATCGCGGTCAGCACTTCGACCACCGGCTGGATATCCGATTGGGTGAACACCGAATTACTGTGGCTGCGCTGGATATTCGCCAGGCCGCCCAACGTCTGGTCGGTGGCCGCCCCGCTGCCGCCACTCAACGGCAGGTTGTGCAACGCCGCCAGGCTTTCAAGGCTGTACTGCGGGGTTTGCATCACGATCGGGTAGGAAATGCCGTTGGCCGGGTTCAACCAAAAGGTCGGCGCCACCTGGCTGGAACCGGCGAGGTTGACTACCAGGCTGTTGGTCACGTCGCGCTCGGTCAAGCCGACCAATTGCGCGCGGGTGCGGTCCACGTCGATATTGAACGTCGGCAATTGCCGCGACTGCTGGATGCGCGCATCGACCACGCCCGGCACCCGACGAATATCACGCAGCAACGCGCTGGCGTACGTGAAGTTGCCCGCCAGGTTATTGCCGGTGATTTGCAGGTCAATCGGCGCCGACGAGCCGAAGTTGAGGATCTGCCCGACGATGTCCGACGCCGGGAACGAGAACACCGCACTGGGGAACTCGCGTGGCAGGGTTTCGCGCAATATGCGCATGTATTCTGCGGTCGGGCGGTGGCCTTCATTGAGGCTGATCTGAATGTCGCTGTCCTGGGAGCCCACGGTGCCGGTGTTGTTGTACACCACGTTGATGCCGCTGATGGACAGGCCGATGTTGTCGACCAACGCCTTGAGCTCATTGGCCGGGACTTTGCGCCGGATCGCGTTCTCGATGTCGGCGATCAAGTGCGCGTTGCTTTCCACCCGCGTGCCCACCGGGGCACGCACGTGCAGCAGGATCAAGCCGGAATCGACCTCGGGGAAGAAGTTGCGGCCCAGGAACGGCACCAGCGCAAACGACACCGCAACAAACGCCAGCAGGCCGATCACCACCGTGCGGCGATGGTGCAAGGCACTGTCCAACACGCTGTGGTAGCGCTCGCGAAACCCTTCAAAACGCCGCTCGAAACCACGTTGGAAATTCACCAGCGGATTGCGCGACGGCGCGTGCCCGTCCTCACCGTGCACATGCGGCTTGAGCAGGTAGTTGGCGAGTGTCGGTACCAGCGTACGTGACAGGATGAACGAGGCAATCATGGCGAAAATCACCGCCTCAGCCATCGGTACAAACAGGAAGCGCGCCACGCCGTCGAGGAAGAACATCGGCACAAATACGATGCAAATACACAGCAGCGAAACGAACGCCGGCGTGACGATCTGCGCCGCGCCGTCGAGGATCGCGGTCTCCACCGGCTTGCCCTGCTCCAGGTGCCAGTTGATGTTCTCGATGGTCACCGTGGCGTCGTCCACCAGGATGCCGACCGCCAGCGCCAGGCCGCCGAGGGTCATGATATTGAGGGTTTCGCCCAGAGCCGAAAGCGTGGCAATCGAGGCCAGGATCGCCAACGGAATCGACGTGGCAATGATCACCGTCGAACGCCAGCTGCCAAGGAACAGCAGGATCATCAGGCTGGTCAGCGCCGCCGCGATCACGCCTTCACGGGCCACGCCGCTGATGGCCGAGCGCACGAACAGTGACTGGTCGCCGATCAGGTCGATGTTCAGGTCAGGCGGCAAGGCGGCCTTGTTGTCCGCGAGCTTTTCCTTGATCCCGGCGATCACACCCAAGGTCGATGCCGAGCCGGTCTTGAGCACCGGCAGCAGCACCGAACGGTTGCCGTTCACGTGCACGATGTTGGTTTGCGGCGGGTTGCCGTCGCGCACGGTGGCCACATCGCGGATCAACACGGTGGTGCCGTCGGCGGTCTTGATCGGCAAGTTTTCCAGGTCATGGAAATCCGACGGCGCGTTGTTCAGTTGCAGGTTGAATTCGTAGCTGCCGATCTTCTGCGTGCCCACCGGCGTGATCAGGTTCTGCGTGGCCAGGGCGGTGGCGACGTCTTGCGCCGACAGGCCGCGCGCCTGCATGCGCGCCGAATCAAGGTCGATCTGCACCTGGCGGCTCTTGCCGCCAAATGGGTATGGCAGCGCCGCACCGGGCACGGTGGTGAGCATCAGGCGCACCTGGTTAAGGCCAATATCGCCCAGGCGCTGCTCGCTCAAACCCGCGCCCGACAGGGCCAGCTGCACGATGGGCACGGTGGAGGCGCTGTAGTTGAGCACCAGCGGCGGCACGGTGCTGGGCGGCAGTTGCCGCAGGATCGCCTGGGACACCGACGTGACCTGGGCGTTGGCCGTGCTGATGTTGACGCCGGGCTGGAAGAAGATCTTCACGATGCCGTAGCCATTCATCGACTGCGCTTCGATATGGCGAATGTCGTTGACCGTGGTGGTCAGCACGCGCTCGAACGGCGACGTGATGCGCCCCGCCATCTGGTCGGGCGGCAGGCCGGTGTACTGCCAGATCACCGCGATGACCGGAATGCGGATTTCGGGAAAGATGTCGGTCGGCGTTCGCCAGGCCGCCAGCGGGCCGATGATCAGGATGAAAATAGCCAATACCAGAAAGGTATAGGGGCGCCGCAACGCGATGCGCACGAGGCTCAGCATAGGAGGTGATCCAGACAGGGGTTGGATGATCAAGCAGGCAGAGCCGTGCCGTTTTCCCGCCTCGCCCCACGCGTTTCCTGGGGAGTTTGTAACGACATCCGGTCACAAAGAGGCATATGCCACGATATCTAATTTAGTGGCGTACGCAACTAATTTGTTTCAAGCTGTCTCAGTCTTCATCTGCAAGCCATCTTCGGTCTGAAAGGCCTTGTCCTGACAGGTCGCGCAGGCATAATCACCCGCGTCGTGTTTTGTATCAGAGAGTATCTGCCCTTGAAATCTGCCCCGCCTTGTTCCGAGAGTCCCAGCGCCTGCGTGAACGGTGCCGTGCGCCGCACGTCCCGTCGCCTGGGCCAGATCTATGACGAGGCGTATGCGCCCTGCGGGTTGAAAGCCACTCAATACGCGGTGCTCAACCGCATCGCCAAGGCCGGCACGCCGAAGATGGGCGAACTGGCGCAAGCCCTGGTGATGGATTTGTCCGCCCTGGGCCACACACTCAAGCCATTGATGCGCGATGGCCTGGTAGAGCTGCGCGTGGACGAATTCGACCGCCGCACCCGCCGCGTGCTGCTGACCGAGCAAGGCCAGCGCACGCACGCGGCCGCCAAGCGCATCTCGACGCAAATGGCCGAGCGCTTTGATCAGGCGTTTGGCCGTGAAGCGGCGGCGCAGCTGCGCCAGACCCTGGATTTTATCGCCTCCGACGAGTTTGCCCGCACGCTCCTGGCCAAGGACGATTAAGCCATCCGCCTCGAAGACATCCTCGTCGACCACCTGCATGTGGTGTTCTGCGGCATCAACCCGGGCAAGGGCTCTGCCGCCCTCGGCCTGCACTTCGCCAATCGCAGCAACCGCTTCTGGCGCACGTTGCACCTGGCGGGTTTTACCCCACATGAAATCCGCCCGGAGGATGCACGCAGCCTGCTCGACTATCACTGCGGATTGACCACCTTGGTCGAGCGCCCGACGGCGAGCGCGGGGGAATTGGCGCGACATGAATTCACCGAAGCGGCGACGGCGTTTGAACACAAGATCCGTCGTTGCCAGCCGCGGTGTGTGGCGTTCCTGGGCAAGGTTGGTTACAGCGCGTTGTCCGGCCAGCGCGAGATCGCCTGGGGGCTGCAGCCGCAGCTATTGGGCGGCGCCTCGGTGTGGGTGTTGCCCAACCCGAGCGGGCGCAACCTGGCGTTCAGCCTGGAGCAACTCGTGCACGCCTATCAGCCGCTGCGCGCGGCCATTGCGCAGGCCGGCCCGGTGCCTTTAATCTCTTGAGCCAAACACCCTGAGAGCCTTGGAGGCTTCATGAAACTGGTCGGCATGCTGGACTCGCCTTACGTTCGTCGCGTCGCAATTTCCCTTGAACTGTACGGCGTGGATTTCGTACACGAGTCGCTCTCGGTGTTCAGCACCTACGCTGAATTTTCTGCAATCAACCCGGTGGTCAAGGCGCCCACGCTGGTGCTCGATGATGGAACGGTGCTGATGGATTCCAGCCTGATCCTGGACTACTTCGAAACCCTGGCGCCGACCGACAAAAAACTTCTGCCACACAACGCCGGCGCACGCGCCAAAGAGCTGCAAGTGCTCGGCCTGGCCCTGGCGGCGTGTGAGAAAACCGTGCAGATCGTCTACGAGCACCACTTGCGCCCAGCAGAAAAACTGCATGAACCGTGGCTCGATCGCGTAACCGGGCAGTTGCTGGCCGCTTATTCGCTGCTGGAAACACACCTGGCCCAGGCGAGCGGTGAACGCCTGAACCAGGCCGCGCTGACGGCGGCCGTCGCCTGGTCGTTCACGCAGTTAAAACTGCCGACGCTGCTCAAGGCCCAGGCGTATCCCAACCTGCAACGCCACGCCAATCAGCTGGAGCAGCATCCGGCGTTCAGGAAATACCCCATCGAATAACTGGCCTAGACCCAGCCCCCATCCACAATAAAGTTTTGTGCCGAACACATCGCCGACGCATCGGAGGCAAGAAACAGCGCCATGTTGGCGATGTGTTCCGGCAGCACACTGCCTGGCAAGCACTGGCTGCGGCTGATCAGTTCCCTGGCCGCATCGTCCACCCACATCGCCAGCTGTTTTTCGGTCATGACCCAGCCAGGCACCAGGGTGTTGACGCGGATACGGCTGGGGCCCAGTTCCCGCGCCAGCGCTCGGGTCATGCCATGGGCCGCCGCCTTGCTGGCCGCGTACACCGGGTAGCCCGCCGACGCCATCATCCAGCCGACCGAGCCCAGGTTGATAATCGCCCCGCCGCCCGCGCTTTTCATCATCGGCACCACCGCCTTGGCGGCAAAAAAGGCGTGTTTGAGGTTGACGGCGATCAGCCTGTCGAACGTGTCCGAATCGACTTCTTGCAGCGTATGACGCACGTCGTTGGCTGCGTTGTTCACCAGCACGGTGATCGGCCCCAGCGTTTGCTCAAAACGGGCGATCGCCGCTTTGTAGGCGATTTCATCAGTGATGTCGCAGCACACGAACTCAACGCTATGCCCTTGGGCACTCAACACCGCCGCGAGCCGCTCGCCCTGGCTTTGCGCGCGGTCCACAAAGGCCACCTTGGCGCCCTGCGCGGCGAAGGCGCGCACCATGAATTCGCCGATGCCCGAGGCACCTCCGGAAATCAGTACGGTCTTACCCTTCAGGTCGGGATAAACGGCGTGTGCAGTACTCATATAACGCTTGCCTCGATTAATTAGTCTTATTTTATTTGGCGTATCTGGGGTTTAAGGCTATAAATTCGCTGTCAACTCGACGAAATATCGCACATTAGTAGAACTATTCCACTGAAAACAACAAAAGGAAGTTCGACCATGAAGCACCCTCGACACCTGCTTTCAGGCCTCGCCTTGTCCATGCTGGTTGCCAGCGGTGGCGCCCAGGCCGCCGGGCTTAGCAGTGAACACAAGCCTTTCGGCAAAACCAACGACGGCACCGCCGTCGAGCAATATATCTTGCGCAACAGCCATGGCATGCAAGCCACGGTAATCACTTACGGCGGCGTCTTGCAGTCGCTGAAAGTGCCGGATAAAAACGGCAAGGTCGATGACGTGGTACTCGGTTTCGACGACGTGCAGGGCTATCAGAGCGGTACGGCCTTTTTCGGCGCGAGCATCGGCCGCTTCGGCAACCGTCTGGCCGCCGGGGCGTTCGAACTCGATGGCAAGCGTTACCAGGTACCGCTCAACGATGGCCCCAACTCGCTGCACGGCGGTGCCCAGGGTTTCGACAAGCACGTGTGGCAGGCCGAACCGGTCAAGGGCAAGGATTCGGTCGGCGTGAAGCTGAGCTACCTGTCCAAGGACGGTGAAATGGGCTTCCCCGGCAACCTGAAGACCGAGGTCACCTACAGCCTCAACGATAAAAACGAACTGCACATCGACTACAAGGCCACCACCGACAAACCGACGGTGCTGAACCTCACCAACCACAGCTACTTCAACCTCGCCGGCGCAGGCAATGGCGACATCCTCAAGCAAGTGGCGACCTTGCATGCCAGCCACTACACACCGGTAAATGCCACGTTGATTCCGACCGGCGAACTGGCTCCGGTCAAAGGCACGCCGATGGATTTCCTCAAACCCACGCCGATCGGCCAGCACATCAAGGACGACCATCCGCAGCTCAAGTTCGCCGAGCCCAAACAGGGTGGGTTTGACTTCAACTGGGCGCTGGATACCAAAGGCGATATCAAGCAACTCGCCGCCGACGTACACGACCCCGCCTCCGGCCGACGTTTGCAGCTCTACACCACCGAGCCCGGCGTGCAGTTCTATACCAGCAACTTCCTGGATGGCACGGTGAAGGGCAAGGCCGGCAAGGCGTATGCGCACTGGAGCGCGTTTACCCTGGAAACCCAGCACTTTCCGGACGCACCCAACCAGCCAACATTTGCATCGACCCGGTTGAACCCTGGGCAGACCTACACCCAGAACACCGTGTTCAAGTTCTCCGCCGATTGAACTGAGGGAGCAGGCTTGCTCGCGAAAGCGGTGGTTCAGTGCCAGACGCAGTGACTGACACTCCACTTTCGCGAGCAAGCCCGCTCCCACATTCAGTGCTCACTGAGCATGGCTCAGCAGTGGTTCATCGGTTTGGCCACTGCTCAGTTCCAGAGGCCGATTTTTTCCAGTTCCTGCTTGAAGTTCTCGCGGGTGATCAGCGTCACTTCATCCATGGCGGTGTACTTCGGTGGTTCCTTGCCGGTGGTGACCCAGTCGAACATCATCTTCGCGGTGTTGTAGCCTTCGATGTGCGGGCTGGGCAGCATTGAGCCGAAGAAGCCGCTGTTGGCTTTCTTCAATTCGCCGATGGCGTCGGTGCCATTGATGCCGATGCCGATCACATTGGCTGCGGCAAAGCCGGCGGTTTCGGTAGCGCGTACGCCGCCGAGCACCGTGTTGTCGTTCATGCCGCCGATGATCAGGTTTTTCGCACCGCTGGGCAGCTTGACCAGAGCCGAGTTGGTGGCGTCCATGCTGCCCGGGACGTCGAGGGTCTTGGCGGCGGTGAACAGGATGTGATCCTTGGGAAAGCCTGCATCTTCCAGGGATTTGACCGAGCCGTCGGTACGCTTTTTACCGGTGTCGAGTTCGTTGAAGGTGTTGATCACCGCATAAGTGTCCTTCCAGTCCCAACCGCGTTTTTTCGCTTCAGCCGCCATTGCCGCGCCCTGCTTCTGGCCGACTTCAAAAGCGGCCATGCCCAGATATGGCACGTCCTCCATGAAGTTGCCCTTGGCATCGACAAAGCGATCGTCCACGGCAATCACTTTCAGGCCGTTGACGCGGGCCTTGGCGACGATGGCCGGGCCGAGGGACACGTCCGGCGGGCAGATCACAAAGCCCTTGGCGCCGTTGGCCGCCAGGCTGTCGATGGCCGCCAGGGTTTTCTCGCCATCGGGCACGGCGATCTTGATCACGGTAAAACCATGTTCCTTGCCGGCCTTTTCGGCAAACGCCCATTCGGTCTGGAACCACGGCTCTTCAGCCTGCTTGACCAGAAAACCGATCTTCACTTCTTCAGCAGCCAGCAACAGGCCGCTCAGGCTCAGGGCTGACACCGCCACAGCGGCGCAGCACAGGGAACGCAAACCACGACGACGATTCATACGGGTGACTCCTTGTTGTTGTTTTTGAATGTCAGGATTTAACCGGCAAAGCGGTGACAGGGTGTGCCGGGCACATCGACCTCGATGGCCAATACCGCGCCATCCAGGGGGTGATCCAACGGGCTGGCGGCGCTGGTGATATAGAGCGTGGTGAGAGTCGGCCCACCAAAAACACAACTGGTGGGGCGGCTGACGGGCAGTTCGATGACGCGGTCCACTGCGCCGTCGGGCGTCAGGCGCAGCAGGCAACTGCCGTCCCAGCGTGCATTCCAGACATAACCCTGACTGTCCATCGCCGAGCCGTCCGGCCCTCCGCGTGGATGCGGGCCAAACCAGACGTGCGCCGGGTCGAGTTGGCCGCCCTCCTGGATCACGTGCCGGTAGAGCGTGCCGTCCAGACTGTCGCCGAAATGCACCTGGCTGCCGTCCTCGCTCCACAGCAAGGTGTTGGGAATGCCCAGGCCGCGCAGCAGCGGCGTGACCTGCGCATCGGCATCGATGCGAAACAGGCCACCGGAACGTCGCGTGATCGGCAGGTCTTCGCCCCGCTCGCCAATGTTGTTCTGCATGGTGCCCAGCCACAGGCGGCCCTGGGCATCGCAGCGCGCTTCATTGCCACGGTTGCCGGGTTGCGGGTCGGCCACACACAGCAGCGTCAGCGCTTCGGTCGCCAGGTCGAGCCGGTATACGCCGCTGCTCAAGGTCACAAGCGCATCGCCGCTTTCACAGGGAATAAACGCCGAGACGTGCTCGGGCAGCTGCCAGATCTGCAACTGCCCGTCCATCAGGCGCAACGCCTGTTTGCCGATGATATTGACCCAATACAGCGCCTGGGTCGGCGCATCCCAAAACGGGCCTTCGCCCAACTGTGCACGGTGTGCGGTAACGGCATTAAACGGCATGTGACCTCCTGTTTTTTACAGCGGCTCGCGCGATGGCGTGCCATCGACCAGCCGCTGGATGCGCAACGGGTTGGCGTTTTTCAACGCGTCGGGCAGCAGGCTATCAGGGTAATTCTGGAAGCACACGGGACGCAGAAAGCGGTCGATGGCCAAGGTACCGACCGAGGTGCCGCGCGCGTCCGAGGTGGCCGGATAGGGCCCGCCGTGGACCATCGCGTCGCAGACTTCAACGCCGGTAGGGTAGCCATTGAGCAGGATGCGGCCGACTTTTTGTTCCAGCAACGGCGTCAGTTCGGTGAACTGCTCAAAGTCGGCCGGCTCGCCGATAATCGTCGCCGTCAGTTGGCCGTGCAGCCCTTGCAAGGCGGCGCTGAGTTGGGCTTGATCAGCCACTTCAACCACCACCGTGGTCGGGCCGAACACCTCTTCCTGCAGCACTTCATCGCCGTCGATCAGCAGGCGGGCGTCGGCCTTGAACAGCTGCGGCTGCGCCTGGTTGCCTGCTTGAGCGCTGCCCGCCAGATGCTGGATGCCCGGGTGCGCGAGCAGCTTTTCAAGGCCTTTGCCATAGCTGCTCAAGGTGCCGGCGTTGAGCATGGTTTGCGCGGGCTGATCATTGATCAGGCTGGCCACCTGCTGGGTGAATGCGCTGAACTGCGGTGATGCGATGCCGATCACCAGGCCTGGATTGGTGCAGAACTGACCACAGCCTTGCACCACCGAGGCCGTCAGGTCGCGGGCGATGGTGTGCGCCCGCGCCTGCAATGCCTGCGGCAATACGATCACCGGGTTGATGCTCGACATCTCGGCAAACACCGGGATCGGCTGCGGCCGGGCTGCGGCCATGTCGCACAAGGCGCGACCGCCCTTGAGCGAGCCGGTAAAACCCACCGCCTGGATCGCCGGGTGCTTGACCAGCGCCTCACCGACGCCGCCGCCGAAGATCATATTGAACACGCCCGCCGGCATTTCGGTGGCCTGGGCCGCGCGCAGGATTGCATCGGCGACCTGCTCAGCCGTAGCCATGTGCCCACTGTGGGCCTTGAACACCACCGGGCAACCCGCCGCCAGCGCCGCTGCGATGTCGCCACCGGCGGTGGAAAATGCCAGCGGAAAGTTGCTCGCGCCAAACACTGCAACCGGGCCCAGGCCAATGCGGTATTGGCGCAGGTCCGGACGCGGCAACGGCTGACGCTCGGGCAAGGCTTTGTCGATGCGTGCACCGTAGAAATCGCCACGCCGCAGCACGGTGGCAAACAGGCGCATCTGGCCGCTGGTGCGCCCGCGTTCGCCTTTGATACGCGCGGCGGGCAGTGCCGTTTCGCGGCACACCAGCGCGATGAAGTTATCGCTCAGCGCGTCCAGCTCGTCGGCTATTGCGTCGAGAAACTGCGCGCGCCGCGAGGCACTCAACGCGCGGTATGCCGGGTAAGCCGCGGCGGCCGCCGTGGCGGCGGCGTCGACTTCTTCGGGGGTGGCCTGGAAAAAATCCTGCGGCAAGGCTTCGCCGGTGCTGGCATCGACACTGTGCAGGGTCACGCTGCCGAGGGCGCTGCGCTGGCCGCCGATGTAGTTGTGGCCGAGGAATTGGGTCATGTTGATCTCCTTAAAGGGTGATGACATTGCCGGGCTCGAACACCGCGTCGGCCTTGCCGACCGTGTTGACCAGCGGCGCGCCGAATTCGGCCTGGCTGATCTCGAACACATCGCCCGGTTCAGTACGTATACCGTCGGCAAATGACAAGGTAGCAGTGCCGAAGAAATGCACGTGCACGTCACCCGGTGTGAGGAATTGACTGTATTTGAAGTGGTGATACTCAAGGTTTTCGAGGCTGTGGCACATATTGGCCTCGCCACTGAGGAATTCGTTTTGCCAGATCACTTTGCCGTCACGCAGGATGCGGCTGGTGCCCGCCAGGTGCTGCGGCAACTCGCCTACGCGTAACTCCGGACCATAGCTGCAACTGCGCAACTTGGAGTGGGCCAGGTACAGGTAGTTTTTGCGCTCCATCACGTGATCAGAGAACTCGTTGCCCATGGCGAAGCCCAGTCGATAGGGTTTGCCGTCGTGGCCGATCACGTAGAGGCCACCGATTTCCGGCTCTTCACCGGCGTCTTCGGCAAACGGCGGCACCGGGAAAGCCTGGCCCGGGCGTACCACGATGCTGCCGTCGCCTTTGTAGAACCACTCCGGTTGCACACCCGCTTGGCCAGACGCGGGCTTGCCGCCCTCCACGCCCCATTTGAAGATGCGCAGGGTGTCGGTCATCGCACTGTCGTCGCCGGCCTGCTGGTGCATCTTGTCCCGCGCCGAGGCGCTGCCCAGGTGGGTCAGGCCGGTGCCGCTGATCAACATGTGGGCCGGGTCCGGGTGATCGAGCGGCGGCAGGATTTTCAGGTCAGCCAGCAATGCGCGGTAATCGTAGCTGTCGCCCAGGCCCAGCTTGTCGACCTGCTGCGCCAATTTGACGCCCGCCTCGATGGCCGCCAACGCCAGTTCACGCACGCTGCGGGCCGTCTGCACTTCGCGCAGCTTGGTGCCTTCTACTACGCCGACACGGCGCTCACCGTTGCGTAACTCAAACTGAACTAAACGCATGAAATGTCTCCTTGATTAAGTCCGCGTGGCACCCCGGGCGCTGGCGGCAAATTGCTCGGTGGGCAGCACGTGCTTGCGTTCCAGCACGCGGTACACCACGCCGGTCAGCAGTAACCCGAATACCATCACACCCGACAGGAAGTACAAGCCCGAGGCCAGGTTGCCGGTGTACTCCTTGAGCGCGCCGATCACGAACGGGCCGATATAGCCGCCGAGGTTGCCCACCGAGTTGATCAGCGCAATGCCCGCCGCCGCACTGGCGCCGGCGAAAAAGCGCCCCGGCAGGGTCCAGAACACCGCCGTGCAGGAGAACAGCGCGAACGCCGCCAGGCACAATGCGGCTATTTGCAGCACCGGCAAGCTCAGCCAGGCACTCAAGAACAGCCCGATGGCGCCCAGCACATACAGCACCGCGAGATGGCCGTAGCGATCATTCAAACGGTCGGAGCTGCGCGGAATGATCAGCAGGCCGAGAATGCCGAAAATATACGGCACCGCCGAGACGAAACCGGTAACCAGGTCACTGCCGCCGAACTGCTTGATCAGCGTCGGCAGCCACAGGCCGAGCCCATAAATGCTCAAGGTCACGGGCAGGTAGAACAGCGCCAGCAGCAGCACTCGCTTGTCTTTCAGCGCATGCAGCGGGTTGCCGTGGCGGGTCTGGCCGTAGGCTTGCAGGTCTTTATTCAGCTCGCCGGTGAGCCAGGATTTCTCGTCCTCGCTCATCCACTTGACCTGCTGGGGGCCGTCCGGCAGCCAGCGCAACACCGGCCAGGTCAGCAACAGCGCCGGCGTGCCGATGACGATGAACAACCACTGCCAGCCATGCAGGCCGAGGATGCCGTCCATGCCCAGCAAGCCGCCAGACACGGGGCCGGTGATCATCATCGCAATGGGTTGGGAAAGGATGAACAGCCCGAGGATCTTGCCGCGATGGCGCACCGGGAACCACTGGGTGATGTAGTACAGCACGCCCGGAAAGAACCCCGCCTCCGCCGCGCCGAGCAGAAAGCGCATCACGTAGAAACTGTGCGGCCCCTGCACGAAGGCCATGCCGATAGTGATCGCGCCCCAGGTCAGCATGATGCGCGCAAACCAGCGCCGGGCGCCGAAGCGGTCGAGCATCAGGTTGCTGGGAATCTCGAACAGGAAGTAGCCAATGAAGAACAGCCCCGCGCCCAAACCATAAGCGGCGTCGCCAATGCCGACATCGGCGCCCATGTGCAGCTTGGCGAAACCCACCGCCGAGCGGTCCACGTAGGCGATCAGGTAGAGCAGGATCAGGAAGGGAATCAGTTTCAGCGTGATGCGCCGAATAAGCCGCAGTTCCTGGCTCATGGGTCGATCTCCGATTGTTGTTTTTATAGAAGCTCGGGGTTACCGCCGGCCAAATTCAGGCAAGGCGATACCTCATTTGAAGCCGACTATATAGTATGACTATTTACAAAACAACTCTTCCAAAGCCTCGATTTTGCGCTTATGTTTAGCCGTATATAGAACATATAGTCATACAATAAGAGAGACCACCATGCCTGATAAAAAGCCCACCCTCCGCTCCGCCCAGTGGTTTGGCACCGCCGACAAGAACGGCTTCATGTACCGCAGCTGGATGAAGAACCAGGGCATCGCCGACCATCAGTTCCATGGCAAACCGATCATCGGTATCTGTAACACCTGGTCGGAGCTGACGCCGTGCAACGCGCACTTCCGCCAGATCGCCGAGCACGTCAAACGTGGTGTGATCGAGGCCGGTGGCTTCCCGGTGGAATTCCCGGTGTTCTCCAATGGTGAATCCAACCTGCGCCCCACCGCCATGCTCACGCGCAACCTGGCGAGCATGGACGTGGAAGAAGCGATTCGCGGCAACCCCATCGACGGCGTGGTGCTGCTCACCGGCTGCGACAAAACCACCCCGGCGCTGCTGATGGGCGCGGCCAGTTGCGACGTGCCGGCCATCGTCGTCACCGGCGGGCCGATGCTCAATGGCAAGCACAAAGGCCAGGACATCGGCTCGGGCACGGTGGTGTGGCAGCTCAGCGAACAGGTCAAGGCCGGCACCATCACCCTGGACGATTTCCTCGCGGCCGAAGGCGGCATGTCGCGCTCGGCCGGCACCTGCAACACCATGGGCACGGCCTCCACCATGGCCTGCATGGCCGAGGCACTGGGCACTTCCCTGCCCCACAACGCGGCGATCCCGGCGGTGGATGCGCGCCGGTATGTGCTGGCGCATATGTCCGGCATGCGTGCGGTAGAGATGGTGCGCGAAGACTTGAAGCTGTCGAAGATCCTCACCAAGGAAGCGTTTGAAAACGCGATCCGCGTGAACGCGGCCATCGGCGGTTCGACCAATGCGGTGATCCACCTGAAGGCCATCGCGGGGCGCATCGGCGTCGAACTCGACCTGGATGACTGGACGCGCATGGGCCGCGGCGTGCCGACCATTGTCGACCTGCAGCCGTCGGGGCGTTTCCTGATGGAGGAGTTTTACTATGCCGGTGGCCTGCCCGCCGTGTTGCGCCGATTGGGCGAAGCCAACCTGATCCCGCATCCGCATGCGCTGACCGTCAACGGCAAGTCCCTGGGCGAGAACACCAAGGACTCGCCGATCTACGGCCAGGACGAAGTGATCCGGACCCTCGACAACCCGATCCGCGCCGACGGCGGCATCTGCGTGCTGCGCGGCAACCTGGCGCCGTTGGGCGCCGTGCTCAAACCATCGGCCGCCAGCCCCGAGTTGATGCAGCATCGCGGCCGCGCGGTGGTGTTCGAGAACTTCGACATGTACAAGGCGCGCATCAATGACCCGGAACTGGACGTGGATGCCAATTCGATCCTGGTCATGAAAAACTGCGGCCCCAAGGGTTACCCGGGCATGGCTGAAGTCGGCAACATGGGCTTGCCGGCCAAGCTGCTGGCCCAGGGCGTGACCGACATGGTGCGTATTTCCGATGCGCGCATGAGCGGCACCGCTTACGGCACGGTGGTGTTGCACGTGGCACCCGAAGCCGCCGCCGGTGGGCCGCTGGCCACGGTGCAGGAAGGCGACTGGATCGAACTGGACTGCGCCAATGGCCGCCTGCACCTGGACATCCCCGACGCAGAGCTGGCGGCACGCATGGCCGAGCTGCCGCCACCGCAGAAGCTGATCGTCGGCGGCTACCGTCAGCTGTACATCGACCATGTGCTGCAGGCCGACCAAGGCTGCGACTTTGACTTTCTGGTGGGTTGCCGTGGGGCTGAAGTCCCCCGTCATTCCCACTAATTGGGATGCTATGATGCCGCCTATTTAGCCAGGGCCTCCCGTTCGTTATGGATCACCAGCCGTCCAAGCCGCGCAAGAGCATGCATGCCCAGATCGTTCAGGACTTGGGCATGCACATCGTTTCCGGTCGCTTCAAACCCGAAGAACGCCTGCCCATGGAGGCCACGCTGTGCGAGGAGTACAAGGTCAGCCGGTCGGTGTTGCGCGAGGCGACGCGCGTGCTCAGCGCCAAGGGCCTGGTGTATTCCAAACCCCGGGTGGGCGCGGTGGTGCGGCCACGCCTGAAATGGCATTTGCTCGACCCTGATGTGTTGTCCTGGCTGATGCAGACCACGCCTCACAGTGAGTTTTTCAACACCCTGGCCGGCGTGCGGCGCATCCTCGAACCGGAAATCGCCGCCATGGCCGCGACCACCGCCACCGATGAAGACATTGCCACCATCGAACAAGCCTACCTGGGCATGGAAACCGCCAAGACCCACGACGACCTGCTGCAGGCCGACCTGGACTTCCACCGTGCGATTGCCGACGCCACCCGCAATGACCTGCTTGCCTATATGTGCAACATGCTCTCGCTGCCGTTGCGCGAGTCGATCAACATCACCAACCGCCGCCCGGACATCCAGGGCCTGAGCCTGCCGCGTCACAAGGCAATCCTCACGGCGATCCAGAACCGCGACGCACTCGGCGCCCGCCACGCTTCGCTGGTGCAACTGGACGACACACGCGTGGCGCTGGACACGGTGATGAACGTGCTGACCCCGTTGTAAATGCACGACGGGCGTCACTTGATTGAGCCAATCGGCTACTGAACAGCGTCCACCAGCGAAATCAGCCGCGACTCAATCGACGCCTCAACGATCTCAAGCACCGCAAGTGTCACCGGCAGTTTGAACCGGCGCCTGCCAGCGCTGCCGGGGTTGACGTACAACGTTGCGCCGCGCCACGCGATCAAGGGTTTGTGCGAGTGACCGCTGATCACCAGCCGTGTGTGCGGGCCGAGTAACGCGGGCACGTCGGCAATGTCATGCACGACCAGGGTTTTCCAGCCGTCAAGATCAATGCTCAGATGGTCAGGCACCTGCTGCGCCCAGGCCGCGTCCTGATCATTGTTGCCGCGCACCACATGCACCGGCGCGATCCGCGCCAGGTGTTCAAGGATGTCCGGCCCGCCGATATCGCCCGCATGGATAATCTGCTCGCAGCCTTGCAGCGCCGCGATCGCCTCAGGCCGCAGCAAGCCGTGGGTATCGGAAATCACGCCAATTTTCATAGAGCCTCCTCAGGGTTATGAACATTGACCGCACTCGCCTTAAACGATTCAGGTCATCAGCGAACCTTCCCCCCAAACCAGCGTCCGAGCTAAGGCATTGTTGCTTACCGCTCGCCGCGAGGACCTCGTTTGAAAGCCGCCATCATCAAAAAATACCGTCTGATCATCAAGACCATGGGCTATGTGGGCTGGGCCCTGTTCTGGCTGTTGCTGTGGGATGTTGCCGTGACGGTGGATTTCATGCTGTTTCTCACCACCAAGATCAATTTGCCGCTGATGCCGTTGACCTTGCTGGGTTCGGCGCTGGTGGTGCTGATCAGTTTTCGCAACAGCAGCGCTTACAACCGTTGGTGGGAAGCCCGCACGCTATGGGGCGCGATGGTCAATAACTCACGCAGTTTTGCCCGACAGGTGCTGACGCTGCTGGACGACCCGGACGGCGAAGTGAACCCGGCCAAAGCCACGCTGCTGCGCCGTCACGTGGCCTATGTGAATTGCCTGGCGGCGCACCTCAGGGGCAAGCCGTGCCCCGACGAGGTGCGTGCGTTCATCCCGGCCGAGGAGTTCGCGCGCAACGGTGCGACCAACAACTTCGCCAATGACATCCTTACCGGCTCGGCGGCATTGCTGGCCAGAGAGTACAAGGCCGGCCACCTGGACAGCATCCGCCTGTCGCGAGTGGAGTCAACCCTGGTGGACTTGTCCAACGCCCAAGGTGGCATGGAGCGCATCGCCAATACGCCGTTGCCCTACCCTTACGTGTATTTTCCACGGCTGTTTATTTCTCTCTTCTGCCTGATCGTGCCGGTCGGGCTGGTGGAGTCCCTGGGCTGGTTCACCCCGCTGGCCTCGACGGTGGTGGGCTTTATGCTGCTGGCGATCGAGCGTATCGGCACCGACCTGCAAAGCCCGTTTCACTCCAGCGAGCACCAGATCCAGATGGAAAGCATCTGCGAAACCATCGAGAAAAACCTGCAGTCGATGCAGCGCGATGCGTTGGGTGGCGAGCGCATCGGCTGAGCGCATCAACAGGCTCACGAAGGCAGGTGGTGCTTGTCAGGCGCATTTCACCTGCCACCGCCGGTTCGGCGCGCGATGCGCCAAGGCCCGCATGACAACCGTTGGTATGGCGTTTGCTGGAGAAACCGCGCATCCCACCGCCCGGAGGCGTCATGCACACCGACCTGATGACATTCAGCGAGCAACTCGCCCACCTGACCAGCCTGGATGCGTGCCTGGCGCATGTGCAGGCGGTGACCAACCGGTTGGGGTTCAACACGCTGATCTACGACTTTGCGCCAGTGCCGGTCAGCCATGAAGGCGCGCTGATCACCCCGTCGGTGTTCAAGGCGCTGAATGCACCGCTGGACATGCACGACCTGTGGTGCACGGGCGGCTATTACCAGATCGACCCGGTGCAGCAATGCGCCGCGCGCAGAACCACGCCGTTTGTGTGGTCGTTCGGCAGCGACACCCCGTGGAACGTCGCCCTGACCGACGCCCATCGCCCGGTGGCCCACTATGTCCGCGACTACGGCCTGAGCACCGGCCTGACGGTGCCGCTGCACTTGCCGGATGGCGGCTTTGCCACGCTCACCGCGATCATCGACGGCACCCCGGCGCAAGCCGAGCAGCAGGCCCGGCAAAGTCTTGGTGACATGCTGGGACTGGCGCACACCTTCCAGGCCCGGGCCAGCGAACTGCTGGCACCGGCGCAGCGCTGTTGCACGCATGTTCACCTCACCCGGCGCGAGCGCGAGTGCCTGCAGCATTCGGCCAAGGGGCTGTCGGCCAAGTGCATTGCAGCCGCCCTCAACCGCTCCGAGGCGACGGTCAACCTGCACCTGGTCGCCGCCGCGCGCAAGTTGGGTGCGCGCAATCGCGTCGAAGCCGTGGCGCGTGGTTTGCATTACCGGCTGGTGGAAGTTTGAGAACCTATCACTTTTACCAGTGCACCTGACGCGCCGTTTTGGCTAGCCTGTACCGCATCGATCCCAATGAGGTACAGAACATGCAGGTTCGCGAAGGTTATGCCGATTTCCGTGGCTATCGGACGTGGTTCCGGGTCACCGGCGACTTGAATTCAGGGCGCCTGCCCTTGATCGTCGCCCACGGCGGCCCGGGCTGCACCCATGATTACGTCGACAGTTTCAAAGACCTGGCCGCCACGGGCCGCGCGGTGGTGCATTACGATCAGGTCGGCAATGGCCGCTCGACCCACTTACCCGGCGCCTCTGTCGATTTCTGGAGCGTGGCACTGTTCCTGGCAGAGCTGGACAACCTGGTCGAGCACCTTGAGATCAGCGACTACGCGCTGCTGGGCCAGTCCTGGGGCGGCATGCTCGGCGCCGAGCACGCGGTGCGCCAGCCTGCCGGCTTGAAAGCATTGATTATTGCCAACTCGCCAGCCTCGATGGACTTGTGGTGTGAAGCGGCCAATGAACTGCGCCAAGCGCTGCCGCCCGAGGTGCAGGCCACCTTGCTGCGCCATGAAGCCGCCGGCACCACCGACACCGCTGAATACCTCGCCGCGGCGGAAGTGTTTTACGCGCGCCATGTGTGCCGTACCCAACCGATACCGGCCGAAGTTGAGCGCACCAATGCCGCCATCGAAGAAGACCCCACCGTCTACCACGCGATGAATGGTCCCACTGAGTTCCACGTGATCGGCAGCATGCGCAACTGGACGATCATTGATCGCCTGGCGCGTATCCAGGTGCCCACGCTGCTGATCTCCGGGCGCTTCGACGAAGCCACACCGGCCACGGTGCAGCCGTTTGCCGACGGCATCCGCGACGTGCGCTGGCAGATTTTCGAGCAGTCCAGCCATATGCCGCATGTTGAAGAGCGTGAAGCGTGCATGGCGTGTGTAGCCGAGTTTCTCGCCTCCCTGGAATGAAGAGTGGCGAGCAGGCTTGCCCTGCGTTGGGCTGCGAAGCAGTCCTGAAAACAAACACCGCGTTCTGGCTGGCAGACCGCGGTGTTTTTATTGGGGCCGCTTCGCAGCCCAACGCAGGACAAGCCTGCTCACCACACAAAGCCTGCTCGCCACACAAAAGCCTGCTTGCCACTTCAAGGCGGTTTGCAACACCATCATCCCAAAGCCTGTAACAGACTATTACCCAGTAGAATGTACTAACCAGTTACTTATCTTGCTAACATTCGACCTTTAGTCACTCACCTTCGAGTCCTGTCGACATGAAACGAGCATCCCGCGCCGCTGGCGCCTCACGATATCTCCTGCTGGGCCTGGGCATCATCATTGCCCTGCTCGGCGTGGCCCTGGCCGTTGGCGGCGCCAAACTGGTCAGCCTGGGCGGTTCCTGGTACTTCCTGATCGGTGGCGTGGCCATGGCCGTTTCCGGCCTGTTGATCGCGCGACGCAACCCGGCTGGCGCGTGGTTGTTCGCCGCCTTTCTGGTGGGCACGGCGGTCTGGGCGGTGGCGGATGTAGGGCTGGTGTACTGGCCGCTGTTCTCGCGGCTATTCATGTTTGCGGTGATCGGCGTGGTGGTCGCGTTGGTGTATCCGCTGCTGGCCGGCAAGCCGGCTCGCGGCGCGTATGGCATTGCTGCCGTATTGGCAGTGGGCGTGGCCGTCGCTGCAGGCAACATGTTCGTGGCGCACCCAAGCGTGGCGCCTACCGGTAAAGGCCCGGGCATCACGCCGGTGGCTGCCGCCGACGCGCAGAAAGACTGGGCGCACTACGGCAACACCGAAGGCGGCAGCCGTTTTGCCGCGCTGGACCAGATCAACCGCGACACCGTCAACAAGCTCAAAGTGGCGTGGACCTACCACACCGGCGACGTTGCCATCAGCGACGGCAACGGTGCCGAAGACCAACTGACGCCCCTGCAGATCGGCAACAAGGTGTTCATCTGCACACCGCACAACAACCTGATCGCACTGGACGCCGACACCGGCAAAGAGCTGTGGAAGAACGAAGTCAACGCCAAATCGGCGGTGTGGCAGCGTTGCCGTGGCATGGCGTATTTCGACGCCACCGCGCCCATTGCCCAGCCGACCCAACCCAACAGCTCGCCGATCATGGCTGCCAGCGTGGCGGCCGGTGCCCAGTGCCAGCGTCGCCTGCTGACCAACACCATTGATGCACGCCTGATCGCGGTGGATGCCGACACCGGCAAATTCTGCGAAGACTTCGGCACCCACGGCCAAGTGGACCTCAAAGCCGGCCTGGGCGATGTGCCGGACAGCTACTACCAATTGTCGTCGGCACCGTTGATGGCCGGCACCACCGTCGTCGTCGGTGGCCGCGTCGCCGACAACGTACAAACCGACATGCCAGGCGGCGTGATCCGTGGTTTCGACGTGATCACCGGCCAAATGCGCTGGGCCTTCGACCCGGGCAACCCCGAAGACAAACAAGCGCCAGCCGCGGGCAGCACCTACGTGCGCAGCACGCCGAACAGCTGGGCGCCGATGTCGTACGACCCGCTGATGAACACCGTCTTCCTGCCGATGGGCAGCTCGTCCACCGATATCTATGGCGTTGAACGTACCCAACTGAATCACAAATACGGTGCATCGGTGCTGGCGCTGGACGCCTCCACCGGCGCAGAAAAGTGGGTGTACCAGACCGTCCACAACGACCTGTGGGACTTCGACCTGCCGATGCAGCCGAGCCTGATCGACTTCACCCCACCGGGCAGCGACAAGGCAGTACCGGCTGTAGTGATCGGCACCAAGGCCGGGCAGATCTACGTGCTCGACCGCGCTACCGGCAAGCCGCTGACAGACGTCAAGGAAGTGCCGGTCAAGGCCGCGAACATTCCCAACGAGCCGTACTCGTTGACCCAGCCTAAATCGGTGGGCATGCCGCAGATCGGCGCGCAAACCCTGAACGAATCGGACATGTGGGGCGCCACGCCCTACGACCAGTTGCTGTGCCGTATCGACTTCAAGGGCATGCGCTACGAAGGCCTGTACACCGCGCCGGGCACCGATAAATCGCTGAGTTTCCCAGGCTCGCTGGGCGGCATGAACTGGGGCAGTATTTCCACC
This sequence comes from Pseudomonas sp. HT11, assembly GCF_044875395.1. Classification (NCBI taxonomy): domain Bacteria; kingdom Pseudomonadati; phylum Pseudomonadota; class Gammaproteobacteria; order Pseudomonadales; family Pseudomonadaceae; genus Pseudomonas; species Pseudomonas sp. HT11. Next base: position 3,677,885 of record NZ_CP173217.1, read on the forward strand.
GACCCGGTGCATGGCTTTATCTTCGTCAATGACATGCGCCTGGGCCTGTGGATCCAGATGATCCCGTCGCAGAACAAGGCCCAGGCCTCGTCCGGTGGCGAAGCGCTGAACACCGGCATGGGCGCCGTACCGCTCAAGGGCACGCCGTATGCGGTGAACAAAAACCGCTTCCTCTCGGTGGCCGGCATCCCGTGCCAGGCGCCGCCGTTCGGCACCCTGACCGCCATCGACATGAAGACCCAGCAGATCGCCTGGCAAGTGCCGGTGGGCACGGTTGAAGACACCGGCCCGCTGGGCATCCGCATGCACCTGCCGATCAAGATTGGCCTGCCGACCCTCGGCGGCACGCTGTCCACCCAGGGCGGCCTGATCTTTATCGCCGGCACCCAGGACTTCTACCTGCGCGCCTTCAACAGCGGCAACGGTGATGAAGTCTGGAAAGCCCGCCTGCCGGTAGGCAGCCAAGGCGGCCCGATGACCTATGTGTCGCCGAAAACCGGCAAGCAATACATCGTCATCACCGCCGGCGGCGCGCGGCAGTCCACTGACCGTGGCGACTACGTGATCGCCTACGCCCTGCCATAACCCGTGTTCGCGCGGTGTCGCCCTCCGGCACCGCGCTTTTTGTCTGGAAAACCACGCATGACCCCCACTTCTCATCTGCCCCTTGGCCGCCTGGTGCTGGGCCTGGCCTTTGCTGCCGCCCTGCCCGTGCAAGCCGACGACACCACCCTGACCGGCGACTGGGGCGGCCTGCGCCGTGAACTCGACGAGCAAGGCATCCGCTTCACCGGCGACTACAGCGGCGAAACCGCCTACAACGCCGACGGCGGCCAACACCGTTCGGCGCGGTACTCGCAAAACATCAAGCTTGGCGTGCAGTTCGACCTGGGCAAGCTCTACGGTTTCAACAACGGCGACCGCATCCAGCTGACCATCAACGACCGGCGCGGCAACAGCGCCTCCGAAGACCTGGTGGGCAACCGCCTGCCGATCCAGGAGAACTACGGCGGCCTCTACACGCGCCTCACCGAATTGAGCTACGAAAGCACGCTGTTCACCCCCGCGCTGAACGTCAAGCTGGGCTACATGGCCATGGGCAATGACCTCGGCGGCCTCGACAGCGGCATCCTGTGCAACTTCATGAACGCCGGTTTCTGTGGGCACCCGCTGAACATGTCCGGCGGCAGCGGCTGGACCAACTACCCGAATGCGCGCCTCGGCGCGCGGGTGAAATACGATTTCTCGCCATCCTGGCAACTGCGCGTGGCAGCGTTCAATGTCGACCCGGACAGTAACGGCAACTCCAGCCGCGCCTGGCACCTGGACCCTAAACGCACCACCGGCACCGTGGTACCGATCGAGCTGGTCTACAAACACGCGGGCACGCTGCCGGGTGAATACAAGCTGGGTTACTACTACGACAGCTCCGACGTCAAACGCATCGGTAGCAACAAAGAAGTCAGCGGGCGCGGCGGTCACTACCTGCTGATCGACCAGGCCGTGTGGGCGTCCAGCACATCAGCCGGTCGCGTGCTGCACGCCTTCGGCCAATACTCGGCCGCCAGCGAGGCTGCCTCGCCGTTCAGCAAGTGGTATGGCGCGGGCGTGGTGCTGTACAAACCGTTCGAAGGCCGCCCGCGCGACACCGTCGCCCTGGGTTATGGCCGTGCGGTGCCGAACCCGCGCAGTCGGGATGTGCAGGAATTGGCGGCGTTCAACGCGGGCACCGACTACCCCAACCTGAACAATGCCGAGCAACTGATCGAACTCAGTTACGGCTACCAGGCCACGCCGTGGCTGACGTTGCGCCCGGATGTGCAATACATCATCGAGCCGGGGGCGTTTTCCGGTGAGAACATCGACAACGCGCTGGTAGTGGGTTTACAGGTGAAGGCCACTTTCTGACCGGATAAGGGCCGAGGCGCGAGCGCCAGCTGCGTCTCGCGCCTGTCAGGTCACAGTGGTTGTGTCACCATTTACCGAATCAAACGCCATCCCGACTACCCCTGCGCTCTCGAAGCGACGCTTTACCTCTTCGCTGACGATGATTGCACCCAGATAGTGCTTAAGCCTGAAAATATCTCGGCCACCCACGTTTACCGGATCAATAACGAGCCTGGTAAAGCCGCGATAATCCCCCGCCCGGTCCGGCCGCACCGGGTCATCCACGGCATACCGCTGATATTCCGAGCGTTGTTGATCAACGCACTCAACCTGCGTCTCGATGATCATCACGAAATAGTCCTGTTCAACGTGCGTGTTCGCGATGTGCACCGGCTCAAGTACGAGATGGTGATAAGGCTTATCCACCTCCGGCAAGCCCACTAATGCATCACGTGCTCTTCTGCTCAATACCGGAACACTGCCATAACCCGCCAGCGCGTAATCAACCTCAACCCCTTCGAACCTGACGTCGAGGGTGTACGTGCCAGGCTCCATGTAATTGGGCGGCGGATTACTGAAGTGCCAGTTATTAACGTGCCGTATGTCTCCAAGCACCCATTTGTGCGGCACTGAGTGATCCGGCCTGAGTAAGTAATACCGCATGTCCTTATCCCTTTCCCCGCGTCTGCCGACATTATGAAGCCGCTGTGTGCTGATACTCACGCGGCGTACACCCAAACTCCCGCCGAAACACGGTGTGCAGGTACTGCGCCGATTTGAAGCCGCAGCGCGCCGCGATGTCGGCAATCGCCAGGGTTTGGTTTTCCAGGCCCTTGGCGGCGGCCGCAAGTTTGAAGCGCAGGATCTCATCGTGCACGCTGCAGCCGCGCGCCTTGCGAAAGTGTGATTCGAGGGAGGAGCGCGAAACGCCAACATAGGCCGCCACTTGGGCGGTCTTGATGCCCTGGCAAGCGTACTGGCGGATAAACAACAGCGCCTGCATCACGTACGGGTTACCCAACGGTTGATGCAAGCTGGACGCCTGCACATTGATCGCATCCGGCGGCACCAGAATCTGTGTGCCCGCGCAGGGTTTGCCGTGCAGCATCTGGTGCAGCAGCGCCGCAGCCGTGCGGCCCATGGTCTCGGTGCCCTGGATGACTGAACTCAACGGCACGCGCGTCAGCGTGCGAGTCAGCGGGTCATTGTCGATGCCGATCAATGCGACTTCTTCGGGCACGGCAATGCCGGCAGTGAGGCAGGCTTGCAGCAACTGCCGTGCGCGGGCGTCGGTGACGGCAATGATGCCGATGGGCTTGGGCAAACTGTGCAGCCAGGCAATCTGCTGTTCCACGGCGCTGTCCCACAACGGTGCGCTGGTGCCTAGACCGCGGTAGACCTCCACGTGCAGGCCATCGCGTTGCAACAGACGGCGGAAGGCTTTCTCACGCTCCTGGGCCCAGCGATTGGCCTGGGCTTCCGGCAGGCTGAAACAGGCAAAACGGCGCAGGCCTGCTTCGATCAAATGCTCATACGCCAGCTTCATCAACGCACGGTTGTCGGTGGCGACATAGGGAATGCCCTTCGGGTAGGCACGCGCATCCTGATAGGAGCCGCCCACCGCCACCACCGGCAGCTTGATGTCGGCCAGCGCCTCGCCGATCAGCGGGTCGTCAAAGTCGGCGATGATGCCGTCGCCCTGCCAGCGTTCGATGCCCTTGAGGCGACACAGAAAGTCCTCTTCAAGAAACAGGTCCCAGGACACGCGCGTGCTGCTCAGGTAATTGCCGATGCCGGTGATGATGCCCCGGTCGTAGATCTTGCTGCCATTGAACAGCAAGGCGATGCGGTGAACAGGCGGTAGGGTTTTCATTGTTTTTATCCTTGAAGCCGGTCGCCACAGCCTAGACCTCTCTAGTCAAAATCGCACCATGGCTTGGTGATTTTCATAATCGGCAGTCCCGATGCCGTTGCTAGTATCGAGTCACCGCCAAGAACAATAAGGAAATCGCCATGCCGTACTTCCCCGGTGTCGAGAAGGTTCGCTTCGAAGGCCCCAGCAGCGACTCTGCCCTCGCCTTTCGCCACTATGACGCCAACAAAATCATCCTCGGCAAACCCATGCGCGAGCACCTGCGCATGGCAGCCTGTTATTGGCACACCTTCGTGTGGCCAGGGGCGGATATGTTTGGTGTAGGCACCTTCAAACGCCCCTGGCAGCGCACCGGCGACCCGATGGAACTGGCCATCGGCAAGGCGGAAGCGGCGTTCGAGTTTTTCTCCAAACTGGGCATCGACTACTACAGCTTTCACGACACCGACGTCGCACCCGAAGGCACCTCGATCAAGGCGTACCGCAACCATTTTGCGCAAATGGTCGACCACCTGGAGCGCCACCAGGAACAGACCGGCATCAAATTGCTGTGGGGCACCGCCAACTGCTTCAGCAACCCGCGCTTTGCCGCCGGCGCTGCCAGCAACCCGGACCCGGAGGTGTTCGCCTACGCCGCCGCGCAGGTATTCAGCGCGATGAACGCCACGCTGCGGCTCAAGGGTGCCAACTATGTGCTGTGGGGCGGCCGCGAGGGCTACGAAACCCTGCTCAATACTGACTTGAAACGCGAGCGCGAACAGCTCGGACGCTTTATGCGCATGGTGGTGGAGCACAAGCACAAGATCGGCTTTACGGGCGACCTGTTGATTGAGCCCAAGCCCCAGGAGCCGACCAAACACCAATACGATTACGACAGCGCCACGGTGTTCGGTTTCCTGCATGAGTACGGCCTGGAACACGAGATCAAAGTGAATATCGAGGCCAACCACGCGACCCTCGCCGGTCACAGTTTTCATCATGAGATCGCCACCGCCGTGTCCCTCGGGATCTTCGGCAGTATCGACGCCAACCGTGGCGACCCGCAGAACGGCTGGGACACCGACCAGTTCCCCAATAGCGTCGAGGAGATGACCCTGGCCACCTACGAAATCCTCAAGGCCGGCGGGTTCAAGAACGGCGGCTACAACTTCGATTCCAAAGTCCGCCGCCAGAGCCTGGACGATGTCGACCTGTTCCACGGCCACGTCGCCGCCATGGATGTGCTGGCCCTGGCGCTGGAGCGCGCAGCGGCAATGGTGCAGAACGACCGGCTGCAGCAGTTCAAGGACCAGCGTTATGCCGGCTGGAACCAGCCATTGGGCCGGGCGGTATTGGCCGGTGAGTTCAGCCTGGAGTCGCTGGCCGAGCATGCCTTTGCACACGAGCTGAACCCGCAGGCCGTGAGTGGCCGGCAGGAGATGCTTGAAGGCGTGGTCAACCGGTTTATCTATACCTGACAGGGTGTCTGCCTGTGGCGAGCGGGCTTGTTGTGGCGAGCGGGCTTGCCCCGCGTTGGGGCGCGAAGCGGCCCTGAAACCTGACACCGCGGTATTTCAGGTAGAACGGGTCGCCTGGAATGGGACTGCTGCGCCGCCCAACGCAGGGCAAGCCCGCTCGCCACAACTACACTGTTCGCCTACAGTCGTCACACCGTGTCTTTCCAACAACAATAAAAGGACGCATCACCATGAAGTCATCTAAACGCACCTTGCTCGCCACCGCTCTGGCCCTGCTCGCCCTGCCGGTGATGGCCGATTCCGCCCATCCAAAAATCGGTTTCTCCATTGACGATTTGCGCCTGGAACGCTGGTCCCGTGACCGTGATTACTTCGTCGCCGCGGCCGAAAAACTCGACGCCAAGGTCTTCGTACAGTCGGCGGATGCCAATGAACAGAAGCAAATCTCGCAGATCGAAAACCTCATCTCCCGAGGCGTCGATGTGATCGTTATCGTGCCGTTCAACGCCACCGTGCTGACCAACGCCGTCGCCGAAGCCAAGAAGGCCGGTATCAAGGTGGTGTCCTATGACCGCCTGATTCTCAACGCCGATATCGACGCCTACATCTCCTTCGATAATGAAAAAGTCGGCGAGATGCAAGCCAACGGCGTGCTGCAAGCGGCGCCCAAAGGCAACTACTTCCTGCTCGGCGGCGCGCCCACCGACAACAACGCCAAGGTGCTGCGCGAAGGCCAGATGAAAGTGCTGCAACCGGCCATCGACAAGGGCGACATCAAGATTGTCGGCCAGCAGTGGGTCAAGGAATGGAACCCCACCGAAGCCCTGAGCATTGTCGAAAACGCCCTGACCCGAAACGACAACAAGATCGACGCCATCGTCGCCTCCAACGACGCCACCGCCGGCGGTGCGATCCAGGCCCTGGCCGCGCAGAAACTCGCGGGCAAAGTGCCGATCTCCGGGCAAGACGCCGACCTCGCTGCCGTCAAGCGCGTGATCGACGGCACCCAGACCATGACCGTGTACAAGCCGCTCAAACTGATCGCCTCAGAAGCGGCGAAACTCTCGGTGCAACTGGCGCGCAATGAGAAACCCACCTACAGCTCGCAATACGACAACGGCAGCAAGAAGGTCGACACCATCCTGCTCACGCCTACGCCGTTGACTAAGGCCAATATCGATCTGCTGGAGAAAGACGGGTTCTATACCCAAGAGCAGATTGCCGGGCAGTGACCGCCATGGCCGACTACTTGCTGCAAATGAACGGCATCGTCAAAACCTTTGGCGGTGTCAAGGCGCTGAACGGCATCGATATCAAGGTACGGCCGGGGGAATGTGTCGGCCTGTGCGGTGAAAACGGTGCGGGCAAATCCACCTTGATGAAGGTGCTGTCGGCGGTTTACCCGTATGGCACCTGGGACGGTGAAATCCTCTGGGATGGGCAGCCACTCAAGGCCCAGTCGATCAGCGAAACCGAGGCCGCGGGCATCGTCATCATCCACCAGGAACTGACGCTGGTGCCGGACCTGTCGGTGGCCGAAAACATCTTTATGGGCCACGAACTGACCCTGCCCGGCGGGCGCATGAACTACCCGGCGATGATTCATCGTGCGCAGGCACTGATGCGTGAACTCAAGGTGCCGGACATGAACGTGGCGCTGCCGGTTTCACAGTACGGCGGCGGCTACCAGCAACTGGTGGAAATCGCCAAGGCCCTGAACAAACAGGCGCGCCTGTTGATCCTCGACGAGCCCTCTTCGGCCCTGACCCGTTCGGAAATCGACGTACTGCTGGACATCATCCGTGACCTCAAAGCCAAGGGTGTGGCCTGCGTGTATATCTCGCACAAGCTCGATGAAGTGGCAGCGGTGTGCGACACCATCGCGGTGATCCGCGATGGCAAACACATCGCTACCACCGCCATGGCCGACATGGATATCCCGCAGATCATCACCCAGATGGTAGGCCGCGAGATGAGCAACCTCTACCCCACCGAGCCGCACGAGGTCGGCGAGGTGATTTTCGAAGCGCGTAACGTGACCTGCTATGACGTGGACAACCCCAAGCGCAAACGCGTCGACGATATTTCCTTTGTGCTCAGGCGCGGGGAAATCCTCGGTATTGCCGGGCTGGTGGGGGCTGGGCGCACGGAGCTGGTGTCGGCGCTGTTCGGCGCGTACCCCGGCCGCTACAGCTGCGAAGTGTGGCTCGATGGCCAGGTGATCGACACGCGCACACCGCTCAAATCGATCCGCGCCGGGCTGTGCATGGTGCCCGAAGACCGCAAGCGCCAAGGCATCATTCCCGACCTGGGTGTGGGCCAGAACATCACCCTGGCGGTGCTCGATACCTATGCGCACCTGACCCGCATCGACGCCGAGGCCGAACTGGGCAGCATCGACCAGCAAATCGCGCGTATGCACCTCAAGACCGCCAGCCCGTTTTTGCCGATCACCAGCCTGTCCGGGGGCAATCAGCAAAAGGCCGTGCTGGCCAAAATGCTGATGACCAAGCCCAAGGTGCTGATCCTCGACGAGCCTACGCGTGGGGTGGACGTGGGCGCCAAGTATGAGATCTACACACTGATGTGCGCGCTGGCGGCCGAAGGCGTGGCGATCATCATGGTCTCCTCGGAGCTGGCCGAGGTGCTGGGGGTTTCCAACCGCGTGCTGGTGATCGGCGACGGCCAGTTGCGCGGTGATTTCATCAACCAGGGCCTCACCCAGGAACAGGTGCTCGCCGCCGCGCTCAGCCATAACAATAATGATCGGAAGACCGCGTAGATGAACCACGTCAAACAGCTGTTTACCCGCTACAAAATGCTCGCCCTGGTGATTGCCGTAGCGTTTATCTGGCTGTTTTTCAGCTGGCAGACCGAGGGCGGTTTCGTGACGCCACGCAACCTCTCCAACTTGCTGCGGCAGATGTCGATAACTGGCATCCTGGCGTGCGGCATGGTGCTGGTGATCATCAGCGGCGAGATCGATTTGTCGGTGGGTTCACTGCTCGGATTGCTGGGCGGGCTCGCGGCGATTCTGGATGTGGTCTATCACATCCCGCTGCTGGCCAACCTCAGCCTGGTGGCACTTTGCGGCCTGATGCTCGGGCTGGCCAACGGTTACATGACCGCCTACCTGCGCATCCCGTCGTTTATCGTCGGCCTGGGCGGCATGCTCGCGTTTCGCGGGATTCTGCTGGGGATTACCGGCGGTACCACCATCGCGCCGGTGTCACCGTCGCTGGTGTATGTGGGCCAAGGCTATTTGCCGCACAGCGTGGGTATCGGCCTTGGGATTTTGCTGTTCGCTCTGACCCTGTTCCTCACCTGGAAACAACGGCGTAACCGCGCCCTGCACAGCCTGGCGGCGCACTCCCTGATGCGTGATGGGCTGCGCGTGGCGCTGATCGGCGCGGTGCTCGCCGGGTTCGTCACCACCCTCAACAGCTACGACGGCATCCCGGTGCCGGTGCTGTTGTTGCTGGTGCTGCTCGGCGTATTCAGCTACGTCACCAGCCAGACCGTGTTCGGCCGCCGCGTGTATGCGGTGGGCAGCAACATGGAAGCCACGCGCCTGTCGGGCATCAACGTGCAGGCGGTGAAACTGTGGATCTTCGGTATCATGGGCGTGATGTGCGCCCTCGCCGGCCTGGTCAACACCGCGCGCCTCGCGGCGGGTTCACCGTCGGCGGGCAACATGGGCGAACTGGATGCCATCGCCGCGTGCTTTATCGGCGGCACCTCGATGCGCGGTGGCTCGGGCACGGTGTATGGCGCGCTGCTCGGCGCGCTGGTGATTACCAGCCTGGATAACGGCATGTCGATGCTGGATGTGGACAGTTACTGGCAGATGATTGTGAAGGGCAGCATTCTGGTGCTGGCGGTGTGGGTGGATGTGAGTACGCGGGCCGGGCGGCGCTGAATCACAGCCATAAAAAAAGCCACTCGAATGAGTGGCTTCTTTTTGGCCGGTCTAGCTCAGCACAACATCACGCATTGCCGGGATGTAACCGTAATCGTAGGCCTCCTGCACAAACGAACGGTCCCCCTTCAATACAATCCTCACGGTGGGCGCCTCGGTGCCGCCGATACGGTAGTCATCGCCGGTGGTGGGCACGCTGTCGATAAACGACGTCACCAGGCCATTGGGCATCACGCAGTGGGAATAGGTTTGGAAAGGTTGCGATGGTGGGTTGCCAAGTACCAGCCCCGAGCCATTCATCGGCGTGTAGGGACCAAACAGATGATCGCCAACAAACCCGTAGACGCCATCCGGCCCCGTCACGCCGTCGGCGTAGGTGAACTTGTGGCTGATGGTGAACAGGTAGTACTTGTTGTCCTGGAACACATAATGCGGGCGTTCGGTTTGATCGTTCACGCCCACCGCCGTCACCAGTGGCGGCAGGATTTCCCATTCGTCACCGTTGAGGTCCTTGGCCACGGCAATGCCAATGCAACCGACCTGATACCGCGCACCGCCGACGCCTTCATGGCCAGGTGGCACCAGGCCGAGTTCATCCGGGCCTACTTCGTGAGTACCGCGCTCGCCCGCGACATTGCCTTCAAACACCATGTACAACTTGCCGTCGTTGGGGTCGATAAACGGGCTGGGGTCGCGAAAGTTCCACGTCGCATTCTGCGCTTCGGTCTGGTAATACGTGCCATCCGCCTCGAACAGCGACTTGACGTCAGTGAAGCCCTCAAGCGTAACGCCGCTGTCCGACGTGACGACCCGGCCCCTGACCTTGGCAATCGTGGCCCCCGGCGTTACGCAGGTGTAATACAGGTCGATATCGCCGTGGTTGTTGAGCAGGATCGGCGTACCTGCCCATTCGCGGGTGGTCGGCGAAACCCCTTCGGCCATCACGCGGCCACCGAAGATCCAGTCCTTGCCGGTGCGCGAATACCAGTAGCACATGCGCGCATGGCCGTGGCGGTCTTCCCAATCACGCTTGATATCGTAACGGCCATCGGCATTGATAAATTGTGGATCATGCGGGCGACGGTCTGCGGTCAACGTGAAGATAACCGACCAACCATTAACCGATACCACCGTGCCGTCCAGTTCACGCAATGGCATGGTGTCCCAAATAAACACGGTGTCACTCATGACAGGGAAGTCAGGACTCACTAACGGCTGTGTAGTCGTCGGGTCATTTTCATTAACTTTTAGCGCATCGGCCCGAGTCCAACGAGTGGGTGTGTGATTCGCAGGTTTCATGATGATGTCCTTTTACTGACGCTTTAGTGACAAGCGAAGATTAAATAATACTGACAGCCGGCAACTGCATTGCGACTGAAAAGAGCGAGCCGTAGTTGGCTCTATATGTGCGAAACAAGGTTTAACATGAAGCCTATTGATGACAACATTAAGAATTATTTAAGTCACAAGTGCCACCACTGTATTTATATCCTTGATATAAATACAGTGGCACGCTTCATAAATGATCGATCAATAGACAGTGAGCTGCTCAACTACCAAACACCAGCGCTACCGCCTGAGCCCCAGCATTCTTTTGCGTGAAATCCTTGGCCTGCGCTGCGGTTTTCAAGGTGTAGTTATAGTTGGAACGCGCTGTCCACTGGGCGTTAGGCGACTTCTGGTTGGTGATGCTGGGCACACTGTTGGTGTCGGTGAACGTACCAGTGCCTTTATCGTCCAACATGCCGTTATTCTGGCTGCCCTCGCCGAAGTAATTACTTTCAGAAAGGATATTGGCGTTCTGCGCCAGGGTAAAACCCAGGTGAAAGTTATTCACGTAGTTGTTATACACGTGAAAATAACCGTAACGCATCAAACCCGGCGCGCGCACTTCCATGTTGTCGAAGCGGTTATGGCACAGCGTAAGACGCGGGTAACCATTGAAAGCTGCGTTGTTGTCATCGGCTGGGTGGCCGAAGATCAAGCCGTATTTGTGGTTTCCAAAAAAGCAGTTGCTGATGGTGGCGTAGTCGGCCTTTTCGCCGATATACACCAGTTTATCTTCACTGCCGTCCGTGGTGGACCAGGTGTGGCCGACAAAAGAGCAATGGTCGATCCAGTATTTACTGCCGTAGTTCAGGTACACCTGGATATCGTCATTGGCCTTAATACTTGCCGAATGCTTGAAGATAATGTTCTGCAGAATAATATTCTGCGACTGCGCCGTGGCACGCAGGTGGATGTTCTCCAGCGTACGGTTCTGGAAGGAGCCGATCAGGGTCTTGTTGGCGCCCATGTTCACCTTGGTCAGGCTCGACGCCGAGATATTGCTGTTGATCACCAGCACCCGCGGGGTGGTGTCGCCAATATTGGCCTTGAGTTGGTCCAGCGTGGTGATACTGACCACCTGGCCCGCCCAGCCACCAGTGACTTTTGCCGCAAGGGCGAAACCGGTCAAGCCGATGAGCTTGCTTTCTGGATACGACATGAGTTCCCTCTCTTTCATAAAAAGCGGCTCGACAGTGCGAGCCGGTGATTCAAGTTAATCCGTTAACTTGCACACAGTGTTCGGCATGGCTGGTAATGCCGGGTTTGGCTGATCAGCGCTTAAACACTGTGTTTATATACAGTAGTGGACATTCAGTACGCGGTCAACCCACGAGCACCACCAATGAGTAGGAAATAGCTTTTTTTCTGGTTTTTAAAAGGCCAGCAAGGCGCGTCGCTTTTAATCGCAGGACGTTTCCTAGACAATCCCCGCCGCCTTGTGCCTGTTGGAATCGGTGGCTAGTCTGCGGTCCGTCGCTGCTCATCAGTGATCGGGTTTAGTCGCCCGACCTTCATCACGTGCACGGTCTTCCATCAGTTTTATGGTGGCTGTGCGTAGGGCACCTTCGGGTGCGCCGGATTTTCCGTGATGGCCGGTCGACTAACCTGCGTACAGCCGCCACCCATTCGTTTAGTCGCGACGGGTGTCGACTCCTAAGCCATTACGGAGTTACACCATGAATAAAGTCGTCCCCGACCCACCCCTCAGTTCAGCCAAGGCCCGCGCCGCATTCAACCGCGCCATCGACCATTACCTGCCCGCCCAGGGTGTTCCCATCGAAGACTTGAGCTTCGAAGACGCCCTGCTCTACACCGCGAGCCTGCTCGACAGCGCGTCGGCCACCACCCTCAATTGCAGCGAGCTGCTGCCAAACCCCGAGCGGGCGAAGATTCTGGCGGTGTGGCATTTGCTGGAGATGGCCAGGACGACGGTGGATCGCTCCATTGAGTGCCTGAACCCGACAAAAACCACGGCCTGAATAAACGCGGTCAAAAAAGTGTGGGAGCTGGCTTGCCAGCTCCCACAGAAAAGCAGAGCACCACGGGGCTGGCAGTTGAACTCGGTCAAATTGTGGGAGCGGGCTTGCTCGCGAATGCGTTGGGTCAGTGACACATGAGCTGGCTGGCACACCGCCTTCGCGAGCAAGCCCGCTCCCACAGTGGATTTCCCTCAGTTGATCTACGGTGTTATCGAACTATTTGGACACCGGCATCGCAAACTCCGCGCCCTGCTCGATGCTCTCCGACCAGCGCTGCATGATCGATTTCTGCTTGGTATAAAAGCGCACGCCTTCAGTGCCGTAGGCATGCATGTCGCCAAACAGGCTCTTCTTCCAGCCACCAAAGCCGTGCCAGGCCATCGGCACCGGAATCGGCACGTTGATGCCGACCATGCCCACTTCGATACGCCGTGCAAACTCGCGGGCAATGTTGCCGTCGCGGGTAAAGCAGCTGACGCCGTTGCCGAACTCGTGGTCGTTGACCAGCTTGATCGCCTCGCCGAAGTCATTCACGCGCACGCAGGCCAGCACCGGGCCGAAGATTTCTTCGCGGTAGATGCTCATGTCTTTCGTCACGTGGTCGAACAAGGTTGCGCCGAGCCAGAAGCCGTTTTCCAGGCCCGGTTCGGTGGGCACGTAGTCACGGCCATCGAGCAGCAATTGCGCGCCGGCCTGCACGCCTTGTTCGATGTAGCCGCTGATGCGTTCCAGTGCGGCACGCGAGACGATCGGGCCCATCTCGGCTTTCAAATCGCGGCCGTCGGTGATGCGCAATGTCTTCGCGCGCTCGGTCAAGGCAGCGATGACTTTATCGCCCACATCACCCACCAGCACCGCCACCGATATCGCCATGCAGCGCTCGCCGGCACTGCCGTAGGCGGCGCCCATCAGCGCGTCGACGGTTTTTTCGATGTCCGCATCGGGCATCACCACCATGTGGTTTTTCGCGCCGCCCAGGCCTTGCACGCGCTTGCCGTTGCGCGCACCGGTCTCGTAGATGTATTGCGCAATCGGCGTGGAGCCGACAAAGCTGACGGCCTTGACGTCCGGGTGTTCGAGCAGGGCATCCACCGCTTCCTTGTCGCCCTGCACCACGTTGAACACGCCGTTGGGCAGGCCGGCTTCGCGCAGCAACTCAGCCATGAACAGCGACGCGCTCGGGTCGGTCGGGCTGGGCTTGAGGATGAAGGTGTTGCCCGCCGCGATGGCGATCGGGTACATCCACATCGGCACCATCACCGGGAAATTGAACGGCGTCACGCCGGCCACCACGCCCAAAGGCTGACGCATCGTCCAGTTGTCCATGCCACGCGACACCTGGTCGGAATGTTCGCCCTTGAGCAGGTTGGGAATGCCGCACGCGAACTCGAGGATGTCGATGCCCCGGTCGACTTCGCCCTGGGCGTCGGTGAACACCTTGCCGTGTTCGGCGACGATGATGCGCGCCAGGTCGTCTTTGCGTTCACGCAGCAGATGCAGGTATTGGAACAGTACGCGGGCACGGCGGATCGGCGGGGTGTCGGCCCAACCGGCCAAGGCGGCCTGGGCGGCGGCGACGGCCTCGCCCACGGTCTGGCGGCTGGCCAAGGCCACGCGAGCGGTCACCTCACCGGTGGCCGGGTTGTAGACGTCCTGATAGCGATCATCGCGGGAAACGCGCTGGTCGTTGATGTAATGCTCGATGGTGCGCATGGCAATTGGTCCCAGGTCGGTAACGTTGGAGCCCACGATAGGCTTTCAGTTTGTTCCGAACCAGAGCAGAATCCAGAACTTATTGTCCTCACAGGCGAACAATAGAATCATGGAAAAGGCTGAGATCGAAGGGCTGTGGACCCACATTCATTGGCTGTCGGTGCTTGAGGAGCAAGGCACCTACACCGCCGCCGCCGCACGCTTGGGGGTGAGCAAGTCCGCCGTCAGCCAGCGCATTTCAGACCTGGAGAAAGCCACCGGCACCCGGCTGGTCACCCGCACCACGCGCAGCGTGCGGCTGACCGATGCGGGCCTGTCACTGACCCGCGAAGTGCGCAGCGCCTATGCGCACATCGCGCGTAGTTTCTCGTCGGTGCGCGACGCTGCCGGGGAAATTCGCGGCCTGGTGCGCCTCACCGCGCCAGTGGCGTTTGCCCGCCAGCAGTTGGTGCCGCACCTGTCCGAGTTCCTGCAGCTTTACCCGCAGGTGCGCATCCAGCTGGACGTCTCGGATGCCTTGAGTTCGCTGGCGGCCGAAGGCTACGACCTGGCGGTACGGCACGGCTTCCAGGTACCGGAAACCCATGTGGCGTGGAAGCTGTGCGACACCGGCTCGGTGCTGGTCGCCACGCGCGAGTACCTGCAACAGCACGGCGAACCGCGCGAACCTGGCGACCTCACCGCGCATAACTGCCTGTACTACCCGCGGGGCACCGACCAGCCGGCATGGACCTTTGAACGCGGCGGCAAACAGGTTGAACGGCTGACCGTGCCGATCGCTGGGAGTTTTTCGACCAATAACAGTGAAGCGCTGCGCGACTCGGCGGTGAACCACCTGGGCATCGCCCTGCTCCCGGATTTCAGCGCGCAGGCCGCACTGGCCGATGGCAAGTTGGTGCAGGTGCTCAAGGGCTGGACGCTTAAGGGCGCGTTTGCCGATGAGATATACCTGATTCGACCGTACTCGCCCCATGTACCTAAATCGGTCAGTACGTTAGTTGGCTATCTAAAGGATAAGTTGTCCGGCGGTTTTCGGTTCATGGGTAAGTAACGCACTTATGCAGACGACTTAAGCGGAACCATTCTCGACAAGCACTTAGTGCCGAACGACTTATAGCCAGCGGCAATAATCTAAATAACCAACGTTAAGACCTTGTATTGAACTTGTTACTTGCCAACGCCTGCAACAACGGGTTCTTGACGCTTTAAAAAAAGCCATACAACTACTTGTAAAACGTAGATAAATATCGCTGCGTAAACCTCGCCAACCTGCCGGTTTTAAACTCCTTGCGGCGCAAACTTGCAAAAAAACCACAACCGGCTACGTTCATGAATACCGTGAAAGCCATCAGCCATTACGCACACAACCAGCCCGACGGGCGAGGAACTCTATTGCTCTGAAAACAGCGCTTAACACTGACACGGAACTTAGTCTTAACTCTCAAAAGGGATGCTTTGATGAAGCGCAGCCGGTGGTACCGTGCGTTCTCGAAAAAGGGGCCAGCCGAACATTTTTGGCTGTCGTTGATAGGCTTTGCCGTGCTGGTGATCGCCAGCTTCCTGTTGTTTGAACAACAGATCCAGGACTTCCTGATTCACCTCAACCTGTACCAACCTTCGACGCCTGCCCAGGCATTCAACCTGGCACTGCTGTTGCTCGCCCTGCTCGCCCTCGATGTGGTGTTGCCGGTGCCGTCAAGCCTGGTGGCGTTGCTGGCGGTGGCCATGCTCGGCAGCCTTGGCGGTTACCTGGTGATTTTCATTGGGCTGTGCCTGGGCGCCGGGTTGGGCTATGCGCTTGGCGCCGGCTATTTGCGCTTGCTGTCCGGCCGCCTTGGCTTGCCTCAGCGCCAGCCTGGGCAGTTGGCGTATCGGCTGGGCACGTTGTCGCTGATTTGCCTGCGCGGCGTGCCGGTGCTGGCGGAAACCTCGGTGGTGGCCGCCGGCATGCAACGCTACCCGCTGCGCGCATTCTTGCTGATCACCACCCTGGCCAACGCCGGACTGGCACTGGCTTACACCGCCATCGGCACGCTGCTGATCGAGCAGAACTCGCTGCTGGTCACCCTCCTCGCCAGCATGGTGTTGCCGCTGGGGTTTATGGCCGGTTACAGCCTGCTCAAACGCAAACCCGGTGGGCAGCAGCCGCTACGCGGACGGTTCGAGGTCAGTTACGACTACCCGGTGATGTTCACCGATCACGTGTTTGATCCGCTCAACCCGTGCCTGCACCGCGCGCTCGTCACCCAGCACGAGGCGCCGGTGACGGTGATGGTGTTCGCCGATGCGCAACTGCTGCACAGCGCCCCACAGTTGCTGGCGCAAATCGACGCCTATTTCGCCGCCCATGCAGACCTGCATTTGCAAACCGCCCCCATTGCCGTGCCGGCGGGTGAACTGAGCAAAACCTCACGCGTGCTGGAGCAGCTCTACACCGACATGCTGCAACATGGCCTGGACCGGCATTGCTACGTGCTGGCCCTGGGCGGCGGCGCGGTCCTGGATGCGGTGGGTTACGCCTGCGCCACCTTCCACCGCGGCATTCGCCTGATCCGTATCCCCAGCACGGTGCTGGCCCAGAACGACGCCGGCATCGGCGTGAAAAACGGCATCAATGCCTTCGGCCAGAAGAACCTGCTGGGTGCCTTCTACCCTGCCACGGCGGTGATCAACGACTTCCAACTGCTCACCAGCCTCACCCGCCGCGACCAGATCGCCGGGCTGGCCGAAGCGGTCAAGGTGGCGCTGATCAAGGACCAGGCGTTCTTCGCGTGGATGGAACAACACGCCGATGCCCTCGCCCGCTTTGATCACCCGGCCAGCCGCCATGCGATTCGCCGCTGCGCCGAGTTGCACCTGGCGCACATCACCGGCGCCGGCGACCCGTTCGAACGCGGCAACGGCCGGCCGCTGGATTACGGCCACTGGGCCGCGCACAAATTGGAAAACCTCAGCCACCACCGGCTGCGCCATGGCGAAGCGGTCGCGGTGGGCATGGCGTTGGATGGGCTGTATGCGAATGCCTTGGGGTTGTTGAGCGATACCGACACTGAGCGTGTGATGAGCCTGCTGCGCAAACTGGGCTTCAACCTGTGCCCACCGGAGCTGGCCTTGAAAGATGCGCAGGGTCGTTCGCCGCTGTTGCTGGGGCTGGAGGAGTTCCGCCAGCACCTGGGCGGGCAACTGTCGATCCCCATGCTCAACCGCATCGGCCAGTCGGTGGACCTGCATGAAATCGACAGCGCGACGATGGAGGTCGCGCTGCAACGGTTGTCGACCGCAAGCGAAGCAGCGCTGACGCTGGGCGAGGGTTACGCACAATGAGCCCGATGAAAACCTGGATGACCCTGGGCCGCGTCTCCAACCTGCCCACGGTATGGACCAACACCCTCGCTGCGGCCCTGCTCGCCAGCAGCGCCGGCGCCCTGGCACCGCCGTCGTCGCTGGTGTGGGGGTTGCTGCTGATCACGCTGTCGCTGCTGTACCTGGCCGGCATGCTCTTGAACGACTGGCTCGACGCCGACTGGGATCGGCAACACCACAACCCGCGTCCGATCACCCTGGGTTTGGCCAGCCGGCAACAAGTCGGCCTGGCCACAGCGCTGCTGCTGATACTCGCCGCCGCAGCGGTACTGGGCCTGAGCCGCTTGATCGACAAGCCGCATTGGTTGCTTGGCAGCGTGGTGCTGTTGGTGGGCTGCATCGTCGGCTACAACCTGCTGCACAAGAAATACGCCCACAGCGTGTGGCTGATGGGCGCCTGTCGCTCGGCGCTGTACCTCACGGCAGCGGCCAGCCTGGCGGTGCCGCCGGAGCCGATCTGGCTGTGCGCGATGCTGCTTGGGGTGTACATCAGCGGCCTGACCTACCTGGCGCGCCAGGAGCATCGCAACCAGCTGATCAGCCGCTTGCCATTGCTGCTGATGCTCAGCCCACTGGCCCTGGCGTTCTACTCCAACACGCTGTGGTTCTGGCCGGTATTGCTGCTGTGGCTCGGCTGGCTGGGCTGGCATTACTGGAAACACCTGGCCAACCCGCAACAACGCCAGGTGCGTGCCTTTATCGGCGCTGGCCTGGCCGCCCTGCCGCTGTTCGACGCGCTGGTGCTGGCGGTGGCCAACCAACCGTTGGGCAGCCTGTTGTGTGTGCTGGTGTTTTTCCTGCTTCCCCATTTTCAGCGTTGGATCAAGCCGACATGAACATGCGCCAGGATGGCCTCGCCGCACACCTTCAAGCCCTGACCCAGCAACTGAACGCCGCCGAACTGGATTGGTGGCAGCAGGCGCAGGCGCAGCTTGCCCAGCAACCCAGCGCCACACTGGCGGCGTTGTTGAGCGGCCAATGCAAGCGCCTGCTGCCCCCGCCGGCCGTCGAGTTGGCACGTGCGCTGTTAGCGGCCAAGGCACTCGAACACACCCCGGCCACCGAGCAGGTACCGTTGCTGCGCCAGCTGTTCCTGTGGGGTGATGACCAGGAAAAAATCGCCCTGCTGGGTGCGCTCGACTGGCTCGACAGCGAAGGCCTTTGCGTGGAGCTCGCCCTGCAGGCCGGGCGCACCAGCAACCCGCAGGTATTTGCCGCCCTTGCCCTCGACACGGCCTACCCGTCACGCCATTACCCGGAGCGCGCCTTTCACCAGTTGGTACTCAAAGCGCTCGGCATGGGCCTCGACGTCGGGCGCTTGATGGGCCTCACGCAGCGCCAGGGCGTCACGCTCAACCAGCTGGCCCTTGACCTGCTCGATGAACAGCTCGCGGCCGAGCGAACCGTGTCCCCCGGGCTGCCCACCGTCATCGCCTTTGACCTGCTCAGCCCGGCGCAACACCAGCGCCTGCGAAGCCTGAACCTGCCGCCGCAATGGCGCGCCTGCCTGAACTGACACCGCACAACGCCGCCCCTGCCCTTGACGAGGATTCACCATGCTCAAGTACTTCGATCCGCATATTCATATGGTCAGCCGCACCACCGACGACTACCAGAACATGGCCGCCGCCGGCATCACCGGCGTGATCGAACCGGCGTTCTGGCAGGGCCAGGCGCGCACCAGTGTCGGCAGTTTTGTCGACTACTTTGACACGCTGCTGGGCTGGGAACGCTTTCGCGCGAGCATGTTTGGCATTCATCATTTCTGCACCATCGGCCTTAACCCCAAAGAAGCGAATGACCTGTCGATCGCCAATGAAGTGCTGCAGATTCTGCCGCGCTACCTGGTCAAGGACGGCGTAGTCGCGGTGGGCGAAATCGGCTACGACGACATCACCCCTGAAGAGGACCGTTTTCTCGCCGCGCAGCTGGAGCTGGCCAAGCAATTCAACCTGCCGGTGCTGGTGCACACGCCGCACCGCGACAAGATCGGCGGCACCAAACGCACCCTCGCGGTGATCCGTGAAGTAGGCATCGCCGAGCACCTGGTGATCATCGACCACCTCAACGAACTGACCTTGCCGCTGGTGCTCGACAGCGAGTGCTGGCGCGGCCATTCCATCTACCCCAACACCAAGATGTCGGAGCAGCGCATGGTCGCGCTGCTCAAGGAATACGGCACCGAAAAAATGGTGGTCAACAGCGCTGCCGACTGGGGCATCAGCGACCCACTCAAAGTGCCCAAGACCGGCCAGGCGATGTTGGCCGCAGGCTTCAGCGAAGCCCAGGTGGAGCAGGTGCTGTTCCATAACCCGGTGGATTTTTTTGCCCAAAGTGGCCAGCTCGACAAGGCGCTGGTGAGCACGCCGCTGCCCATCGACCAGCGCAAGCAATGGCAGGAAAACTCCGCCCTGCGCGGCCAGGAACCGGTGGTCAAATGAGTGCCGGCAGCGGCTGGACGGCCGCCCAACTCGGGTATTGCAGCAATGTGCACCCGACCCGCGACCTGGCCGGGTTACGTGCCTCGATCAAGCAGCACTTTGAGGGCGTGCGCAGTTTGCGCGGGCTGCGGCAACAGGACAGCGGCCTGTGGATTTGCGCTCATGCGGCGGCGCAGCTGCAGCAGGAATCGGCGCGCGTGCCGTTCCTGGCATTGCTCACGCAAAGCGGCTTGCGCCTGACCTCGCTGAACGGTTTTCCCTATGGCGAATTTCATCAGGGCGCCGTCAAAGCCGACGTCTACCTGCCCAATTGGGCCGACCCGCAACGCCTGGTCTACAGCCTGGACCTGGCGCGCATCCTCGCCGATGCCTTGCCAAACGACTGCCGCCACGGCGTGATTTCCACGGTACCGCTGGGCTATGCCGCCACCTGGACGCCGGCATTGCAGGCGCGCGCCGACGAGCATCTGAGCCAACTCACCGCCGCACTCGCCCACCTGCATTGGCAAACCGGCAAGAAAATCGTGTTCTGCCTGGAAATGGAACCGGACTGCGTGCTGGAAAACACCGAGCAGGCCATCGCGTTTTTCCAGCGCCGACACGCCATGGACCCCAACCATGCCTACTTGGCGTTGTGCTTCGATGTGTGCCACCAGGCGGTGATGTTCGAAGACTGCTACCAGTCGCTGGAACGGCTGCGCGCGGCCGGGGTGCCGGTGGGCAAGGTCCAGCTGTCCAACGCGATGATTTGCCGCTTGCCATCGGACGATGCCAGCCGGCGCGAACACGTGCTCAAGACCCTGAGCACCTTCGCCGAACTCACCTACTTGCACCAGGTGAAAGCGCTCACGCCCCAGGGCCATCGAGTGGCCTGGCCAGACCTGCCGGCCGCCCTGAATGACTGCGCCGGGTTCGACGAACTGCGCATCCACTTCCACATCCCGCTGTTCAGCGACCACCTGTTGTTGCCCGAACTCAGCGGCAGCCAGGTTGCCCTGGCGCAGACCTTCGATTACCTGGCGGCGCATGCCGATTTTCGCCCGGTGCTGGAGGTGGAAACCTACAGCTGGGGCGTGCTGCCCGTCGAATTGCGGCCCGCAACCGAGGCCGCTCAACTGGCCGGCATCGCCGCCGAACTGCGCTGGGTCGAAGAGCAACTGCGCCAGCGCAACCTGTTGCATGTGCGGGAGGCCTACGCCGATGCCCTCTGAACAACCGCTGCTGCTGATCAATGTGGTCGGGCTGACGCCCTCGCTGCTGGGCGAAGCGACGCCGCACATCAACACCCTGCTCAAGACCGCCAAGCTGGCCAGCCTGCAACCGGTGTTCCCCGCCGTGACCTCGACGGTGCAAGCTTCGATCCTCACCGGCGTACCGCCGTCGCAGCACGGGATTGTCGGCAATGGCTGGTACTTTCGCGATCAGGCCGAGGTGCGTTTCTGGCTGCAACCCAACGCGCTGATCCAGGGCGAAAAGGTCTGGCACACGCTCAAGCGCGAGCTGCCGGGCTTTCGCTGCAGCCAGTTGTTCTGGTGGTACAACATGTACGCCGACGTAGACGCCGCCATCACCCCGCGCCCGCATTACCCGGCCGATGGGCGCAAACAGTTCGGCCTGTATTCGTCACCGCCCGGCCTGCATGAGCAGATCGAGGCGCAGATTGGCGAGTTCCCTTTCCATGGCTTCTGGGGGCCGGCGGCGGGCATTGCATCAAGCCGCTGGATCGTCGATTGCGCAATGGCCGAGTTCCAGATCAATCGCCCTCACCTGCAATTGATCTACTTGCCTCACCTCGACTACAGCTTGCAGCGCGTGGGGCCTGAGCACCCCTCGATTGCCGATGAAGTGCGCGCCATCGACGCCGAGGTGGGGCGCCTGCTGGCCTTCGCCGAGGCGCAGGGGGCAGCGGTGATGGTGCTGTCCGAGTACGGCATCGAAGCGGTCGAGCAGTCGGTGTCGATCAACCGCGTGCTGCGCGCCGAAGGCCTGTTGCAGGTGCGCCAATCCTTGAGCTGGGAATTGCTCGACCCGGGCGCCAGTGCGGCGTTTGCGGTGGCCGATCATCAGGTTGCGCACATCTACGTGAAGCAGGCACAGGACATTGCGCGGATCAAAGCCTTGCTGCAGCGCCAGCCCGGTATCGAGCAGGTGCTCGATAAAGCCGAGCAACGCACCTGGCAGCTCGATCACCCGCGCAGCGGCGAGCTGGTGGCCGTGGCCGCCGCGGGGTACTGGTTCGATTACTACTACTGGCTGGATGAGCGCAAGGCGCCGGACTTTGCGCGCACCGTGGACATCCACCGCAAGCCTGGCTACGACCCGGTCGAGCTGTTCATCGACCCGGCGATTCGCTTCCCCAAACTGAAAATGGCGCGCCGCCTGCTGCAAAAAAAGCTCGGCTTTCGCTACTACATGGACCTGATCGCGCTGGACACCACGCTGGTGCGTGGCAGCCACGGCCGCCTGCCCAGCAGCGCACAGACCGGCCCATTGCTGATCACCAATTGCGACCTGGCGTTACCGCAGCAGCTTGCGGCGACGGCAGTCAAGCAACTGCTCCTGGAACATTTCCTGGGGCGCCCACACCTCGAACTGGCCAATGCCAAGGAGCTTCCATGCGGCGAGCCTTATCTATCACTGTCCTGAGTGCACTGGCCGGATTGGCCCAGGCCCAAGGCGCAAGCACGGCCTTCGACTGCACGAATTTTCTGCAGTTTGGCGGCAACCTCGACAAGACGCGAGCCACCTTCACCCAGAGCCCCGAGACCCTGGCCTGGAACTGGTTTGTCTGCCTCAACCAACCGGCTGCGGCACAAAGCCCTGATCGGGCCTGGGAAACCATGAAGCCTTCAGACCAGGTTTACCTGGCCAATGGCACGCAACCCCTGCCCTACGCCCAGCGCACACCCGTGCCCGCTGCGGTGCTGACGCAAGCCCAGGCGATGGGCATGAACGTCAATCGTCTGTTTCACAACCTCAACGCCACGCAACAGGTGGACGGGCTGATCCTGGAAATGGGCGGCCAGGTGCCGCAAGCCCAGCAAGGCCAGGCGGTGCGGTTTCAGCTGCTGATGGGCCCGGACACCTTCAACTACATCGTGCAGCAGAAGGTTTACAACGTGAATGGCCAGGCCGCCTTGACCAGCGACCTCAACTTTCCCTCCACGGCCTGGGAACTGAAGGCCGCCTGGCTGTGGATCGGCAACAACCCGACCTACCAGCAGCAACTGACCAACGATGGCTACTACATCGCCCAGACCTACTACCAGCAAGGCAGTGAGTACGTGGTCGGCTATGCCGCGTTGAGCGGCTTGCATGTGATCAACAAGTTGAACCCCGACTGGGTGTGGACCACCTTCGAAAACCGCAACAACAGCAAGTACACCGTGACCAACGCGATCCCGCCCACGCCGATGACCAACAGCACCGGGCCGACCCCGGCGGCGCAACCGGTCAATACGAGTTTTCAGGCAAGCAACCCGACGCTGGCGCAATACGAGTTGATCGGCGTGCAATCCAATACCACGCCCACGCTGCTCGCCAACTCCCAATTGGAATCGGCGTTCCAGAACCAGTCGTCGTGTTTCGCCTGCCACGGCACCGCCGCGTATTCGCCGACCAAGGGCTACTTCAATTTCGCCCTCAAACAAAACGGCGGCATCGTCTACCCAACCGCCGCACTGCCGGCTTCCGACTTTGTCGGGTATCACAAACTGGACTTTGTCTGGTCGCTCAAACGCGCCCAGTGGCAACGCTAAGGAGCCTCACATGAGCGTATTGAATTTCCCGCGTATCTACCTGGGCGGCCATATGTTCTGGAACCCGCCGACCGCCAACAACAACGACATGTACCCGCTTTACGATGCGGTCAAAATGCAGATGAACTGGCGGTTCCTGGAAGCCTTCAAGATCACGCCGCTGAACGCTGCCAGCCAACTGCTGCCGTGGACCATCGCGCCACTGGCGCCGGCCGCCGTGCCGGACTACGTGATGCAGGTGCCGGGCAATGCCGGGCAGTTGGCATCCCCCATGATTCCCGGCGAATGGAACCTGTTCGGCGATAACGCCTGCGGCACCGTGAGCTACAACCAGACCCAGTCGGTGATCACCGGCGGCGAGTTGCCCGACGGTGGTTACGTCAGCCAGGACCCGCTGATCAATCAAAGTTATCAGCTGCTCGGCAATCCGTTTGGCGGCGCGCCGACGTCGCCGGCGCGTTTTGTCGACGTGAGCCCGTGGCAGAACACTTTCACCGCGCTGTACTTCGACAAGCTGGTGCTGGGCAATGCGCAATGCGGCCTGACGCTCAACCGCGAGCACCGCATGCTCGACCGTTTCCTCAATTTCAACTGGGCCAACCTCGGCGGCCTGGCGTACGTGACCACCACCTGGCAGACCTGCTTCCCGAAAGAAAACCTGACGTGGGTGATCGGCAACTCGGCCTTGCTGCAAAACCTGCAGGCGCAGATGGCGCAACAACAGGCCAAGGGGCTGATGTTCCGCTTTACCACCTACCTGACCTGCTACGACAAGAACGGCATCTTCAACAACTATCCACCCATCAACACCCACAGCGCCACGCCCGAAGCCCAGGCCAAGGTACAGGCCATGTATCAACAGGCGCTGGATAACGTCGGGGATATTTTCTTCAACCCGGCCTATAGCCGTACCGTCGGCAGCCTGGGGTTGTGGTTTGAGGATGAATTTCCCACCGCGCCGGCAGGCAGGCGCCTGGTGCCGGCCGCCAAGGTGGCGATCTACAAAACCTCACCGGGCACCACCAGCCAGGTTCAACTGGGCGTGATCTCGGCCCAGGCCCATGGCAATACCTTGTCGCTGGACCTGGGCAACGCCTTTCCGTTCTACCCCATCGACAGCAAAGCCGACATTCCGGTCGCGGCCAAGTACCAGGCCGGCAACTACCAGATCGGTATCCGCCAAGGCACGCAATTCAGCCCATTGGCCAGCTTTGGCTATGACGATTACCAGCAATTGGCGTTCGACAAGCGCGCCGGCATCCTCGACCTGCCGCTCACCGTCGAGGCCCAGGCGCAGCTGCAATCCGGCACGCTGGAACTGCAACAGCAAGGCACCACGCCGGTCATCGCCGCGACCCAGCAACTGTGGACCGCCGAGGTGGTAGAGAGCGCCAGCTTTATCGACGTGGGCGACACCAAGACGTTGCAGGTGATGGTGCAATACGACGGCCAGCCCGCACCGGCCGGCACCACATTGTGGGTGGCCGAATACGGTAATGCCTACATGCTGTGCACCACCGATTACTACCTGGCGTTCAGTAACGCAGCGGACTTTTCGCTGTTCAACAACGACCCGCAGAACCCGGCCAACAACAGCCCCTGCCTGCCGCAATTCGTCGGTGCGAAGACCCTGGCCGGCCAGATCACTGAAGGCACGGGCCGCCAGCTCATGGCAACCCGGCTGGCGGTGCCCGCCGATCAAACCGTGCCGGTGACCTACCAGCAATTTCTGCCGACGCCCGCCGCTGTCGCCCTGAGCCCGACGCTGACGTTCGCCAACCCGATCACCCTGCAACGCACGTTGCAAGACCCGCTGAACAGCCCGGTGCAATTTAGCCTGACCAAGATCCAGACCGACGCCAATGGCATCGCCAACCTGACGGTCACGGCCCAGGCGCCGGGCTTTCCGACCTTGCGTTTCTTTGTCCAGGAAGGCCAGCAGGAACCGGAGATTCCTTTCAGCTTTCCGCTCAACCAGGCCTTTACCGATTTTCTCGCGCCGCTGCGTGTGCTGCCGCTGGAACCGCAGATGCAGCAGGATTTCGTCGACGCCTGGAACCTGATTTATCAGCGTGAAAATGCCGGCCAGCTGATCTGGGAGACCTTCATCTACCCGTTCATCCTGCAGCCGTTCTATTACCTCTACCCGATCATGAGCAAGTACATGCCGCTCAATAACCTGACGCGCATCGAGGGCGCCGTCGACCAACTGATCGTGTTGATCAGCAAGGCGTATCAGGAGGAAAGCACGCTGGCGATGCCCATCACGCGGGACATGCCGCAAAGCCGTCGCGCCGTGCTGGAACTGTGGGCGCAGGCGTTGGTGAAGCGTAACTATCCACCCGTCCCGCTGAGCATGAACGACTACGCGTAAGCCACGCACAGGACCACCGGGTGACGCCCCTGTCACCCGGTTTTCAAAGGAGTGTGTTATGAACGCCAGCCTCTTGAGCCGACTGTTGCTATTGCTGATGCTGCTCAGCCCCGGCGCCTTTGCCAGGGACGACAGCGGCAAGCCCTCGGCATTGGCCACGCAACTCAATTGCCAGCCGCCCACGAGCGCGCCCGCGACCACTGCCAGCCAGGACCAGTTCGATCAATACAGCTGGCAGCTTTTTGTTGCCTTGAACTGGCCAGCACAGGACGGGCAGCGCGGCGCGCCCAACTGCAGCAAACAACCCGGCGACCCCGGCTACACCGTGTGGCAGACCTACAAGACCGTCAGCGAAATTTTCCTGCCGGGGGCCGCCAACCCCGGACCGTGGAATAGCCCGCTGACCGCCAGAAGCCTGGGCATCATCAACATCGCAGCGCTGAAAAACAGCTCACTGGTCAACTCCATCGACCAGGCGGTGGGCGGCTGGTTGATCGATCAGGCAGGCAACCCGACCTACTACGATATTTCGGCCAACCAGGCGTCCTACAACTACATCGTCGGCAATAACTTCTACAACGCGAATGTGGTGTCCAGGGCCAATACCATCAACTTCCCCAATGGCGTGATCGAGGTTAAATCCAGCTGGCGCGTGCTCACCGCCCGTGACAATGCCAGCCATTACCTCACGCAGTTTGCCCGCGTGGCGCGGTTCAACAGCCAGGGGCAGCGCATTGGCGTCGGCGAGGCGTACCTGGGCCTGGTGGGCTTGCACATCATCACCAAGGTCAACGGTTACCCGCAGTGGATCTGGTCCACCTTCGAGCAGGTCGAGAACGTGCCGCCCAAAGCCAAAGTCAACGGTCAATGGGTCGATCAACCGGCGCCCGGCACGGCCTATTCGTACTTCAATGCAGCCGCGCCCGCCGCCGCGCTGAACCAGTCACCCTGCAACTGGCAAACACAAGGCGCCCAGCTGGTCTGCGTGCCCAAGCCCGGCACCACGTTCCAGACGCCCAACCCGCTGAACCGCGTGACGCCCATTGCGGATGTGACGAGCTGGGTCAACAACAATTACCGCAACGATCCAGGCCTGCAACGCAGCGTGTTGAAGTACTACCAGTTGATCACCACCCAGCGCCCGCTGATGCCGAACAACCCAGGCAACCCACTGGGCCAGCCGACCCCCGCGCTGTCGGCCAACGTGACCATGGAAAGCTATATCCAGCCCACCAGCAGTTGCATGAACTGCCACTCGATGGCGACACCGGTGAAGAGCCCGTTCAAGTCCGACTTCTCCTACCTGTTCAAATTTGCCAACAGCCCCATCACCCCACACGCCACGGGCAAGGAATAGACCATGAGCATCCTCAACGGACCACGACTGAATTTCTGGGGCGGCATCCGCACGGACGTGAGCTTGCCGAACAACTCGCCGACCATTCCTTTTAATGGCAACAAGCAATGGCCGCTCTTCGACCTGACCACGTCGACCCTGGCACCCGGCGCGCAGTCTTACACCGATGACCAGTTGAACAGCATGATCAACGCGCCCGACGGCAACTACTACACCGCCGGCGGCTGGAACCACTACGGCCAGCACGTGGTGGACATGCAGAACGCCTTGATCAGTTCCCAAGGCAGCCCCGGCAATATCAGCACCACGGGTGACCAGGTCGGTCAGCCGGTGTACCTGCTCGGTTCGGTGGACCCGGTGAGCGGCCAGGCACCGGTGTCCGGGCCGATGATGGTGGATCTGGACCCCAGCGCCTCGACCACCACGCAGATTTTTGTCGGCGGCCTGCAAATCGGCAGCAACGACAATATCCAGCTGCTGATTCGCTGCAATGCGGTGTGCAGCAGTTTCGACGTGACCGGGCGCGTGCTCGAGCCGGCAAAGATGGACGCTCCGGGATCGTTCCATGCCAGCGGCACGTTCCAGCTGACGTTCCCGCTGAGCAGTATCGTCAGCTGGAACCCGAACAGCAGCGGCCTCAAGGCGATCATCCAGGCGCCGGGCGCGACGGGCATCGTCCTGCGTTTCGTGATGTTCGAGATGTGCCCGCAGATGACCACCGCGCAGCTCGATGCCGATTATGCTGCCGGTAAATACACGCCCAACCCGAGCATCGGCCGGGTCATCGGTACGCTGGCCCCGGCGTTTGCCGGCGAGCCGCTGAGCTGCCAGCCGGGGCGGCAATTGGTCAATGCGGCCACGAACAACGCCGCCTATGCGGCGCTGGGCAATAACGGGCTGTTGAGCCTGGACATGGTCAATGTGATTCCCAAGCAAACCTTCCGCGCGGTACGGGACGACATCACCAGCCCGATCGGGCCGAACGCGAATTATGGGCCGGTGACCATTTCGGCCGGTGCCGCGCCGCTGATCACCCTCAACCCGACTGCCAGCCCGCTGGTCAATTACTACGTGTATGGCGGCATCGTCGATGTGGCGCTGACCACCAGCCAGCAGCAGGCCGTCAGGACCACGCCGTTGGCGATCAACGCCCCTGGCCAGGTGGCCGGGACTCAGTTGCAGGCGACCGAGTCGACCTATCGGGTGTATGCGGATCAGCGCAACGTGTACCTGGAGGATTACCCCAACGGCCTGACGGTCACCTTGCAGGTTCGCTACCTGGGCGGGCCGGTGCCCAGCGCCACCAAAGTCAGCCTGGCAGCGAGTGCACCGGGCGTTTACGAGCAGAAGCAATACACGGACTTTCTCAACTTTCCGGCCTCGCTGACGGTGAATGCTGGCCAACAGACGGTGAGTTTCCCCGTTACGCTCAAGTCCGGCAGCGCCGCCCAGGCGGGCTTCGTGGCCCTGACCTACACGGCCAATGGCGTGGACAACGGCGCCTTTTTCACCAACTTCCGAAAATACGCTCAGACCGACTTTGGCATCGCCAAGGGCAGCGTCATTACCTGGCAACAGGTGTACCCGAATGTGCTGCGCTTTCACTACCTGGCCTTCCCCGCCATGTCGCGCTACGTGCCGTTGAACCAGCCTGACGCGATCATGGGCGCGAAGAACGCCATCCTCGCGCGCACCTCGGACGCCTACAAAGGCACCACGCTGTTCATGCCGGTGGTGCGCTCGATGTCCCCCGCTCAGCGCGCACTGCTGCGGGCCTATCTCACCGGCAGCCCGTGGCAGCCACCGCAATAGGAAGCAAACGCTATGACACTTCATATTCCCGCACAGCCCATCGAAGCCTTGCGTCCGAGCAGCGTTATCGCCGAAGGCCTGCTCAACCCGCGTGGCATGTGCCTGCAAGCCGATGGCAGCCTGTGGGTGGCCGAAGCCGGCTCAGGCGCGGCGGACCAGCCTTTCAGCAGTCGCATCAGTCGACTGCAGCCCGACCCGCTGAGGCCTGGGGCCTATCTGCCCGGCGAAGTGCTCGCCCAGGGTTTTCGCAGCATGAACCTGCAGGCGCGCATGCTACGCGATGAAATCATGGGCCTGTCCGACATCGCCTGTGGTGACGGACGTTGCCTGGCCAGCCAAACCGATTACGTCGGCGGTTCCAGACTGCTCGACCTGCAATACAGCCCGCCCGAGCCGGTGTTCCACAGCCGTGGCAACCTGAACGCGCTGTGCTACCACCCGACGCGACGCAGTTGGCTGGCGGTGAAACCGGATACCAATCAACTGGTGGAGTTCAGCCACGGCGAGCAAGAACGTGTGCTCGCGCAATTGCCCGTTCTGGATGAGGATCAGGAAGCTGTTCCTGTCACCCTGGTGTACGAGCCGCACACAGACGCCGTGTTGATCAGCCTGTTCTCTGGGGAATTGCACGGCGACCCCGGGCGCAAAGGCATCGA
Organism: Pseudomonas sp. HT11; assembly: GCF_044875395.1. Taxonomy (NCBI): domain Bacteria; kingdom Pseudomonadati; phylum Pseudomonadota; class Gammaproteobacteria; order Pseudomonadales; family Pseudomonadaceae; genus Pseudomonas; species Pseudomonas sp. HT11. The sequence continues at coordinate 3,707,803 of NZ_CP173217.1, forward strand.
CTTTGCCGACTACGCCGGGCAAGTGATTCGAGTTCACCCGGCCAGTGGGCAAATCGAAGTGGTGATTCGCGGCCTGCAACTGCCCACCGGGCTGGCGCTGTGCCCGCAAGGCAATCTGCTGGTGCTGGAGCTGTGCAGCCATCTGCAACAGCCCTTGCTGCCGGATTGGAACGGCGAGCCGCTGCACGGAGGCTTTACCCGCTTTACCGGGCGACTGTTGCGCTGTGACCTGCGCAACGCAACAGTGGAAGTGCTCGCGCGCGGGCTGGATACGCCGTCCAACCTGTGTGTGGTGCAGGACGCGGTAGTGGTGAGCGAAGGCATGGGCTTGACGGGCCGACCGCTGCCGACACCCGACGGCACTGTGGCGCCGCTCAGTGGCAGGCTGCGGCGGGTGCAGCTATGAGGCTAGAGCGCATCCTCTAACAGCAGAACGGTCGCGGGGCCGGCGCGAAAAGACGGATTGTGCCTGGCTGCTTCGACCATATGAGCGGCCTCATGGTGGGCGGTCAGGGCGTCCTTCGAAGCCCACTTTTCGATCAAGACAAAACTGTCGGGTTTGCCGACCACGGGGTGCAAATCGTACTGCAGACAGCCCTGCTCAGCCCTGACCAATGGGGCCAGTTTGGCGAACGCTGCACGTTGCTCGGCGCCCTTGCCGGGCTGCGTATTGATAATGACGACAAGCCGCACTTCATCTGACATGCAAACACCACCGCAAAGGTTGATTAAGGAAGCCGCACAGTACGTGAGCACGCCGCCAAGGTGCAAAAAAGCCTAACCGAGGAGCGCATTTCACACGGTTTTCACAGTCGGGCGCATAGGCTCAACTCAGCTCCTAAGTGAACACCTTTAAGCCCGCGCCCCCATCGTGGGCTTTTCTTTGTCTGCGATTCTCATTGGATACTCGCCTTATCGTCGTACCACAGCACTGGCTGCGCGGTTTTTTTGCTCCATTTCACCTGTTTATTGAACTGGATGAATGAGCGATGACGCTGAACCAATCGCCACCCAGCGCAAGAGGTTAAGCACGCGCATAGATAATTTGAATTAGTCAGTTGCCCGCCCGGTCAAGAACTATGAACGCAGTAAATCTGACGAGGTAACAGCAATGACTATCCAAGCAGAGACACTCGTAGCATTGACCGAAGCGCTTCAGGAGCGCGGCCTGAATCTGGTTTCAGATGTGCACTTCACCCGCGCGCCGTATCGGCAAAATCACCGCTGGATTTGCACCGTCGCGTAACGCTGCATTTTGCCGGCGGTCAGGCTTAATGGCCGACCGCTGGCACCGCGTTGATCACCCTAGTTCGAGCGGCTTTCGTTACGATTTTGTTGTTTTTTAACGCCCTTCCCGGTTTTTCGCTCGTATTGGTGATGACAGAACCAGACGACCAGAAGCAGGCCAGCCAAGCCAAAAACGAACAGTAACAGCTCTAGTGCGGGACCTTCGTGTGAAAACATTTTTCGTTCCTCATCCTGAAGTCGTGCAAACCGAAATCGGTCGCACCCGAAATTATTCGTAACAATTCGAACATTTTCAGGTTAATCGCCAAAACCACGCCTGGCAACCCCGAGTCGGCTTAAAACCATTGATCTAGACGGGTTGCATGGGTGATCACGTTCTGCAGGCAATAAAAACCCGGCACAGTGGCCGGGTTCGCTGAAGTGAAATGATCAATTATCGGGGTGTTCACTCGCGACTGAATCAGCCGCGTCCACATCCGACATATCCTCTTCCAGCGGCGCGTCGTCGTCAGGCGGCAATGGGAGCGCGCCCTCATCTTGGCGCGGATCGTGGCCCGTTTCATTGTCTGTGCCGCGCGTCACGGCTTGTTGGGAAAGGTTTCCTGGCGCCTTCTCGTTGATTTCCATGATGACTCTCCGCTTTGGCGCACGGGAAATGCGCACTTAAGCTTGAGAGACGGCGCAGCATTCAGAGTGCAAAGCATTAGACGAATGGTGCCGATCAGCGCTCGGCATTCAGGCTTTCAGCTTTGGATGTTTACTACCGCACGCAGGTAGAGCCGCTTTAAACCTGGTGGGCCGCCAGCGATGGCGACGCACAACGTGAAACAACTCACATTTATGCAACGCCGATATTGAAGGTCAATAATTGACCAACCTATATTTCGCTTCACCCGAGCGCTCACTCTATACGGATATTGTTCTGCGCCAGCTCGGGTCCCCACTTGAGCGCAGGCAATCAAACATTGAGGTTTGCCATGCGTCTTTCCAAACTCGCGCCAGCCGCCACCCTGCTCAGCCTGTTTACCCTGCCCACCCACGCTGCCGACCTGACCGCCCTGACGGGCGCCCTGTCGTCTGCCCTGGGCGGCGCCAGCAACAGCAACACCCTCAACACCACTAACGCCTCCTGCCAGCAACAGATCCGCGACCTGCAGGCAAACATAAACGCGGCCAATGCCAAGGGTGACACCTTGCGCGCGACGGCCTTCCAGGCGGCGCTGACGCAAACCAACAAAAGCTGCAGTAATTCCAACTACAACGCTCAGGCGCAGGTGGACACCCACCCTCAACGCCAGCAAAACGTGAACAAGGCTGCGGATGCGATCAATGCCATCGGTGGTTTGTTCAAGTAAGAAGAAATAATCGGAGGCTCCTGCGTCGAGCGTCTTTCATCCCAGAAATGCAGAAGCCCCGCTTGAACGGGGCTTTTGTATGAGTCAAGCAAGAGCCTTTCTCATGCACTTTGAAACCGCAGCAATACTATTTTTGCGAATGGTGAAGGCTGTGGGTCGGTGTAAGCGGGACGCTTCTGAAGGACCGTCCGAGGCGGGATCGTAGGATTGCTGCGCTTAAGTGAGCAATATTACGCGTACCAGGAGGGCGTTTTTGTCGTGCTGAATTCAGCTTTTCAATCGGCTGAAGACTTTTAGATCAAGCGCTGCGAGCCTCAACGCTCATGCTCGCGACTTCATTTGAACGGCTTCATTTGAAGTGGCTTCGAGGCTGGCAGCGAATGTTGGGGTTATTCGATTACAAGCAAGACCTTGGATTGGCATAGCAGAGAGGAGTTCTCTCCAGGGATCTCAATGGAGATGCTGTAGCCACCTGGTTCCAACGAAGACAAATCAGCATTGAAGGAGAAACCTGACTTCAAGAGCTTCTGATTGTTGAATGCCTTTGCCACGTCCGGCCGATCAATAACAGTATGATCCTTGAATGCGACAGGATCGCCCTTATAACCGTTCAGGCGAAGTTTGATTTCCTTCGAAGCACTTTGGTTCACGCTATCGAAAGCCCAGCCGTTGAATTGAACAACGCTGCGCGGAACGTAAATACTTGCACCGGTCTTTCCGGCGATGGTGTCAATGGCGCATTTATCAGATGGGTTATAAGTGGTTTTGGTAGCTGCCGCGTTTTCCTTGCTTCCTTCCTTTTCATTGCATCCAGTCATTGTCGCTGAAGTTATAGCGAGAAAGCTCAGTGCCGCAATCATCTTGTACATGTTTTTTCCTGAGGGGCGTCAATGTGTGTAGCGTTGATTTCTTCAATATATAAATGCTTGGCAGTGCAATCGGCGCAGCTCGAAAAATGCACGACTCATAAGCGGCACAGTCTTCGTCCTTGCTGCTAAAGACATCAACCTCAGCGGTGGGATTATGTAGCGGTTGGCAGCGCAGTACAAGAGTGCGGGAACGGCCTGACAGCAGTTCTCATGCCTTTTCATGGCGCAGTTGGATGGGCAGGTACTGGGTAAAAACGCATCTGTCGGGCACCACCTGCGTAGGGTGCGCAACGGGTCGACACGCTGCAGGCGCCCCTGCCCCCCGCCGGATTCGACCGGGTGAGCGCGCCAAACCCTATCGGCGAGCAGCGCTACAGAAAAGCCAACTACTGAGTGTGTTTTACGCCCAGCCAAGGTCCTTATAGAAACCTTGTTCCGCTCAGAAAAGTCGGTTTTGTAATCTCAAAACACGCGCTCCTGGCGAGGGTTGTACTACAGCGGAAAATATTCGTTCGGCATTCAAACCTTGAAGTCTTCGGCCATTAGCTGCCACGTCAGGAAGAAACTTGAGCGAACACGCGAGACGCTCACAAGAATATTGTATGAACGGGTGCATCCACTTTGATCGCTGGCGCGTAGATTCAATACCCTCACTCGGAGGGCATACGAGCCAAGGAGATACACCATGCACGCCTTTTACAAAAAAATTGCTGCAGCAGCCTGCTTCGCTATTCTCTCCGTAACTGCAACCGCAAGCTTCGCCGCCGACTCTGTGATGGTCGGAGGCGCAGCGATGTACCCCAGTAAAACCATCGTGGAAAACGCGGTCAATTCAAAGGACCACACAACGCTGGTTGCAGCAGTCAAGGCTGCCGGGTTGGTTGATACGCTTAATAGCAAAGGCCCATTCACCGTATTCGCGCCGACAAACGAAGCCTTTGCCAAGCTGCCCGCAGGCACCGTCGATACGCTGGTCAAGCCTGAACACAAAGCCGACCTGACTAAAATCCTGACCTACCATGTCGTACCCGGCACTCATACATCGGCACAACTTAAGGCCGACGCCAAAAAGAACGGCGGCACCGTTATGCTGAAAACAGTTCAAGGTGAGTCGCTGAATATCAAGCTGCACGACGGCAAGCTTTGGGTGATAGATGCCAAAGGCGGCAAGGCAAGTATCAGCATCGCAGACGTGATGCAGTCCAACGGCGTGATCCACGTTGTCGACTCGGTCTTGATGCCTTAAACGCTCTTCAAGCCCGGCAGACGCGCAGTTTGCCGGGTAGTGAGGCCTGTCAATAACCGGCCGGTGATCATGGCCGTGTTCACGAGCCATGCCGAAACGTTCACAAACCTTAGCCGGCGCACCGCAACATCAATGTCTCGATACTCATCGTAAGTTTCTGCGTTGAAGCCAGGTACTGATTGCCTCAACAAGTTCGTTCTTGCACTCCACCGGCAACCAATGGCCGCCAGATAAGCTCGTCACAGTGAGGTCTGCGCAGGCCGCACGCATTGGCTCGCCCAACTGATTACCCTTGATGGTATTCATCGGGTCGTAGTCGCCGTTCACAAACAGTACGGGCAGGGACAGGCGGCCGCCATTGGGCGCTCGATGGGCATAAGCGATGTTGGCATCGTCGTTCAAATACCACGCGCAGGGCGCGCGGAAACCATGCTCCTCAAAACTGCGCACCAGTGCCGCGAAGTCCGCCTGCGGCCAGAGCGCAGGGTCGGGCTGGGTGGGCGGGGCTCGGTGCGCTGCGCCAAACCGCCCTCCTTTGCTGGTGACTTGGGCGTTTAATGCGACTTTAGTGATGCTCGCAGGGTCGCCTCGTCGATAGATCGAAGCCAGTGATGCGCCTTTATCTGCATCAAGGTCGGCAACGGCGGACGCGAAGTGCGTGTTGTAATAGCGGTAGTAGTCCCATTGACCGTCTGGATACTCGTCTGCCGGATAGATTGTCCGGTCAACCAGCGGGACGAGCGTCGGCAACGCGTTGGTGGTGGGGAAGTACGGGACCGAAATCAGCACAACGCCGCGGCTGCGTTGGGACTGATGAGCGACCAATTCACCCGCCACAACGCTGCCCCAATCGTGGCCCACCCAAATGGCGGGCATTCCACCGAGATGGTCATGAAGCTCTGCCATGTCCGCCACGATGTTTTCAATGGTGTACGCGTGAGTGTCCGCCGGCACCGAAGAGCCACCATAGCCGCGCATGTCGGGTGCAACGCAGTGCCAGCCCTGGGCAGCGAACGCTTGCATCTGCGCGCGCCAGATCAGACCGAGCTCCGGCCAGCCGTGCAGGAACATCATCAATGGCCCCTCGGCAGGTCCCGACGCCACATAGTGCGTCGTATGACGGGGCGTGCTGAAGATGTGCGAAGTCAGCTTGGAAGTGGACACAGGATCTCCTGATGCTAACCGGCAGATACAAGCGAAGCGGCGGCACCACGCTGCGTCGCCTGTCCCCAGAATAACGCCTTTATGTCATCACGGCGCGGTGTTGCACCGTAGGCCGCCTAAAGCCCTTGGCATGGCTGCCCACGGATTTTAGGTGGACGCCATTGCCGTTATATCGCAATCCAGGCAGTGACCTCGCCAGACACTCACAAACTTTTCACAGTCAAGCGCCTATGGTTAACCCAAGCTCCTGGTGAACATCCCTTTAAGCCCGCTGATCCCCATCGCGGGCTTTTCTTTGCGCGCAATTTGGCTGTTGATATTGCGACCCGATTGGAACTAGATCGCCTCAACCTTTCTACATTGAGAAATCTCGGGCAATGCCTGGTCGGCAGAGATTTTATTAAGCTGCCAATGCAGCTTGACAGCGTTTGATTGGTTTACACGCACTCTGGCGCTGCTGGACGTGAGGCTGATGTACGAGGCATCTGAGCTTTTAACGTCGATGACAACGGCGGTGGTGCCGCCCTCAAGATCAGAATTCCCCAGGATTCCAGCTTTCCATTTCTGAGTGACCCTGTGCTCACCGGGTGCAACAGGTACGGCTATGTAACCACCGTTCTCCAGAGACGCTACTTGCTTGCCATCCAAAGAAATCAAGGCAGACATTAAGCCCATGTCGTAGTTACTGGGCCTGTAGACATAGATGACACCCTGTTGTGAATCCACGTTTTTAAGAGGTGTAAATGTTGGCCCTGTGATCGTGCAAGCGCTAAGGAGCGCCAACCAGACAAGTGCTGAAATCTTCCATACTCGAGTCATAACTGCTCCATTCTGATCCAGCGCTTGATGATCAACACTGCAAGACTGTCAATCAAACGGTTTGTGCTGATTTTGCACGTCCTCCACTCTCCCACCAAATGTTGGCGGTAAGCCACGAATGGTAAGCGAGGGCTTTAGTTCCTGCCTAGAATCGCCATGCATTCGAAGATCAGTGACAGCCCGCTACGTCGTGATCGCCGCGCGTCGAACAGCCGAATGAGTGCGCTGATGCCGATGCGGCGGATGGGCCCAGCATTTGACTGCCGGGCCTGAAAGGTAAATTAAAGCAGTGCGACGCCAGCCACCTGCTCGGGCACACGGACAAGCGAATAACAGAGATGGTTTATCAGCGCGTCGGGCAGATCGTTAAGCCGACCCGCTGACCGCAATTTGCAATGAGTTGCGGAAACCGCCTGAAATGATGCGAAAACGATCAGTAGCTAGGCTGCTTGATTCTCAAACCCCGGAAACGCAAAAGCCCCGCTTTCGCGAGGCTTTTGTGTAAATCTTGGCGGGAAACCAGGGATTCGAACCCTGGGAACGCTATTAACGTTCGCCGGTTTTCAAGACCGGTGCATTCAACCACTCTGCCAATTTCCCTTTTGCATCACAGGATTATAGTAGCCCATCCCGTGTCAGCGGGCGCCATAATACCCGAATGAAACACACTGTCAAACTCTCGGCATCGCTTGTTACAGAGCGTCTGTTATGATCTTTGCGACTGAACGTTTCAAAACTGAAGGAGTGTCGCCATGCGCGAACAGAATTACGCAGTGAATGGTAACGCGCAGGCTGAGCAGCTTGAAGTCAGCCGCGTGTTGCGCAATACGTACGGCTTGCTCGCCCTTACCCTCGCATTCAGCGGCGTAATGGCGTATGTAGCGCAGCAAATGCGCGTTGGCTACCCGAACATCTTTGTCGTGTTGATCGGTTTCTACGGTCTGTTTTTCCTGACCAACAAGCTGCGTGACTCGGCCTGGGGTCTGGTGTCGGCGTTTGCCTTGACGGGTTTCATGGGCTTTATCCTCGGCCCGATCCTTAACCGTTACCTCGGCATGGCCGGCGGCGCGCAAGTGGTCAGCTCGGCGTTTGCCATGACGGCCCTGGTCTTTGGTGGGCTGTCGGCCTACGTGCTGATCAGCCGCAAGGACATGAGCTTCCTGGGCGGTTTCATCACCGCTGGCTTCTTCGTGTTGCTGGCAGCAGTGGTCGCAGGCATGTTCTTCCAGATCAGTGGCCTGCAGTTGGCGATCAGCGCAGGGTTTGTGCTGTTCTCCTCTGTATGCATCCTGTTCCAGACCAGCGCCATCATCCACGGCGGTGAGCGCAACTACATCATGGCGACCATCAGCCTGTATGTATCGATCTACAACCTGTTCATCAGCCTGTTGCAGATCTTCGGCATCATGGGCCGTGATGACTGATTGCTAGCGCCATAAAAAATGCCCCACATCGAAAGATGCGGGGCATTTTAGTTTCTAACGGTTCAGTACCGATTAGGTTCCATTTCCAGCTCAACCTTGAAGCGTTCAGCAATGTCCTGCTGGATACGCAGCGCCAGGTCCGCAATATCGTGCCCTGTCGCCCCACCATAGTTGACCAGCACCAGTGCCTGCATCTTATGTACGCCCGCATCGCCATCACGAAAGCCCTTCCAGCCGGCCTTATCGATCAGCCAGCCGGCCGCGAGTTTCATCTGCCCGTCAGTCTGCGGGTAAGCCACCAGGTCCGGGTACAGCGCCTGTAGCTCTGCGGCCAGCGCTTGGGACACCAGCGGGTTCTTGAAAAAGCTCCCGGCATTACCCAGCTCGGCCGGGTCCGGCAGTTTTTCCCGGCGGATGCTGCAAATTGCGCGGCTGACGTCGCTGGGCGTCGCCTCGGTGATCCCCTGCCCGGCCAGGCGCTGCTGCACCGGGCCGTAGCCGAGCTTCAGGTGACTGGTGCGACTCAAGGCAAAACGCACGCGCAGAATCAACCAGCGCCCGGTTTGGTGTTTGAACAGGCTGTCGCGGTAAGCGAAGTTGCACTCTTGCAGGCTGAAATCGCGCAGCTCGCCCGTTTGGCGGTCCAGAGCGGTCAGCCCGGCAAACACATCCTTGATCTCTACACCATAGGCACCAATGTTCTGCATCGGCGCAGCCCCGACGGTGCCGGGGATCAGGCTGAGATTTTCCAGACCACAGAAACCGTGCTCCAGGGTCCACAGTACAAACGGGTGCCACGCTTCGCCCGCCTCGGCTTCGACCACCACCTGCTGCCCATCATCCTGCAACACGCGAATGCCTTGGGTCGCCATGCGCAACACCAATGCTTGAATGTCCTGGGTCAGCAACAAGTTGCTACCGCCACCGATCACCAGCAGCGGCACTGCGTGCGCAGCCGCGTAAGCCAGGGCTTCGCGGACATCGGCATCACTACGGGCCTCGGCAAACAATTGGGCGCGTACGTCGATGCCAAAGCTGTTGAATGGTTTGAGCGATACCTGCGCAAGCACCTGCAAGGTCATAACCGCCCCTTCAATTCGATTACCAATAAATCACAGGCGCGCTCGATCAGGTCAAGAACCCGTTCAAAGCCTTGTTCACCTTCGTAGTAAGGGTCTGGCACCTCGTCTACTTCAGACTCAAAACGGCGCAGGAACAAGTCCAGCTCCGCTTTACCCTGCCCGGGGTGCAGCGCCTTGAGGTTGCGCAGGTTGCTGTGGTCCATAGCCAGGATCAGGTCATAACGTGCAAAGTCGGCACGCGAGACCTGTTGGGCACGCTGAGCCGACAGATCATACCCGCGCACCAACGCCGCACGCTGGCTACGCTGGTCCGGCGGGTTGCCGACATGCCAATCACCGGTGCCCGCAGACGCCACTTCGACCTGGCCTGCCAAGCCCGCTTCGCGCAGTTTACGGCGCAATACGCCCTCGGCGGTCGGCGAACGGCAGATGTTGCCCAGGCAGACAAACAGAACCTCCATCAGGCCCCCAGCAGGCGACGGACGCGCTCAAGGTCTTCGTGGGTATCGACGCCGGCCGGCGGTGCTTCCAGCGCGTCGCCCACATGGATACGCACGCCGTGCCACAAGGCACGCAGTTGCTCCAGAGACTCGGTGTTTTCCAACCAGCACGGGCCCCAGCTGACAAAGTCATGCAGGAAACCAGCGCGATAGGCATAGATACCAATGTGGCGGCGGTACGGCACGCCCTCCGGCAAGACGTCGCGACTCCTGGCAAACGCATCGCGCGCCCAAGGCAGGGTCGAGCGGCTGAATGTCAGCGCCAGCCCATTGATGTCGCTGACCACCTTGACCACGTTCGGGTTGAACAGGGTGTCGATGTCTTCGATAGGCTCGGCCAGGGTCGCCATGCGCGCTTCGCCATGGGCAGCCAGGTTGGCGGCGACCTGATCGATCACGCTCGGCGGGATCAATGGCTCGTCGCCCTGCACGTTGACCACAATTGCATCAGCCGCCAAGCCCAGCTGCGTGGCGACTTCGGCCAGGCGGTCGGTGCCGGAGTTGTGGTCTTCGCGGGTCAACACTGCTTCGGCGCCAAAACCTTTGCAGGCCTCGATGATGCGTGGGTCATCGGTGGCCACGACGACCCGTTCGGCGCTGCTTTTGCAGGCCTGCTCCCACACCAGCTGGATCATCGGCTTGTTGCCGATCAATTGCAGCGGCTTACCCGGCAAGCGGGTCGATGCATAGCGCGAAGGAATGACAACGGTAAAGGCGGTGGTCATTTATCCAGACGCTCATCGGTGGTCAGGGTTCGGGCTTCGCTCTCCAGCATCACCGGGATGCCATCACGGATCGGGTACGCCAGGCCGGCGCCTTTGCTGATCAGCTCGGTTTTGTCGGCGCTGAGCTTGAGCGGGCCTTTGCAGATCGGGCAAGCGAGGATGTCGAGCAGTTTGGTGTCCATGAGCGTTTCCTGGGTAAAAGCGATTTAAGGCAAGAGTCGGGCGGGCAGCAAGCGCATCAGTTGCGTGTCGAACCAGGCGACAAACGCCGGTGACGGCAGCGCATCCACTGCAAGGTACCACCAGTCGGGACGGGCAAAAGCGCGGCACTTCACCGCGTCCTTTTCGGTCATGACCAACGGCAATGTCGGCGTAAAATTCAAGACGTCGGCGCTGTAGGGCGCGTGATCGGCAAACGCATGCGGTATCGGCCGCCAGTGTAGCGTTTCAAGGGTAGTGAAGAAACGCTGCGGGTTGCCAATACCCGCGACCGCATGGACCTGCTGGCCCACCGGAAAATAATCGGCGGGTTGGCGCTCACCGGTTTTCAAATTGATCAGTGCCGTGGGTTGGAGACGGAAGGCGAAGCCATCCTCGCGATCGGACGCGGCACCGTTATAGAGCAGCGCATCGACGCTCTGCAGGCGCTCGACCGGCTCGCGCAAAGGTCCGGCCGGCAAGCAACGACGGTTGCCGAGGCCACGGGCGGCATCGATCAACACCAGTTCAAGGTCACGGGCCAGGCGGTAATGCTGCAGACCGTCGTCGGAAAGAATCAGGTCAAGCGGCTCGCTGGCCAGCAGCGCTTTCACCGCGCGACTGCGGTCTGGGTCAATCATCAGCGGGACGCCGCTGCGCTGCACGATCAGCAACGGCTCGTCACCGGCCACTTCAGGGCTGTGGCTGGCCTCGACCCGCCACGGCAACTGCGGCGGTTTGGCACCGTAACCGCGACTGACCACCCCTACCCGCAAACCACTGCGCCGGCAGTGATCGATAAGCCACAGAATCAGCGGCGTTTTGCCCGTTCCGCCCACAGTGATATTACCGACCACCACCACCGGTACTGGCGATTGATAGATCGCGCCCTCACCCGCGAGAAAACGCGCACGTTTGCGCTGCACCACACGCCGATACAAAGACTCCAGCGGCCGCAGCAGCGTGAGTGCCGGGTGGCCTTCGTACCAGGCCTTGAGCAAACGATCGGACATGGCCATCAGGGTTGGGCCGCCGCCTCTACGGTGGTCATGCGCAGATGGGTGAAGCCGAGCTTGCCGGCGGCATCCATCGCGGTGATCACGGCTTGATGCTGGGTTTTGCCGTCTGCACTGATCGAAAGCGGCATGTTGGTATCGCCGCCGGATTCTTTCTGCAAGGCGTCCATCAGGCTGGTGAGGTCATTTTTCTCAAGCAATTGGTTATTCACCGAAAACACCCCGTCGGCGCTGATGGCAATATCCAGTTGCTTGGCGTCCTGGTCCTCGGCCGGCGAACCGCTCACCGCTTCCGGCAAGTCGACACGCAGCTGGGTTTGCCGGGTGAACGTGGTGGTGACGACGAAGAACAGCAGCAGGATGAACACCACGTCAATCAGCGACGCGAGGTTGATATCAACGTTTTCCCGTTGCTTGCGGCGAAATTTCACACCCGGCCCTCGACGAAATCGACATCACGATCGCCCTGCACCACTTCCACCAGTTTGATGGCTTCCTGCTCCATGCCTACCACGAGTTCATCGATGCGGCGTTGCAGGAAACGGTGGAAAAACACCGAGGGAATACCGACCATCAGGCCCGCAGCCGTAGTAATCAGGGCCTTGGAGATACCGCCTGCCAATACCGCGGCATTAGTGGTCATGCCTGAGCCCATGAATGAGCTGAAAATATCAATCATGCCCAACACCGTACCCAACAGGCCGAGCAATGGCGCCATGGCCGCGATGGTGCCCAGCGCATTGATATAGCGCTCCATCTCATGGATGACCCGCGCGGCGGCTTCCTCAATGCACTCTTTCATGATCTCGCGACCATGTTTGGAGTTGGCGAGGCCGGCAGCCAGGATTTCACCCAAAGGGGAATTGGCGCGCAATTCCTTGAGTTTGTCTTTATCCAGTTGTTTGTTTTTGATCCAGCCCCACACCTGCCCCAGCAAATGCTCGGGCGTGATGCGGCTGGCACGCAGGGTCCACAGGCGTTCGGCGACGATGCCGAGTGCGGCGATGGAGCTCAAGATGATCGGCAACATCATCCAGCCGCCGGATTTGACCAATTCCCACACAGTGAATGTCCCCTCGAAAAAGTGCGCCACTTTACCATATAGGTTCGTCAGCGGGGCTCGTCAGCCACCGGCCCGCCCGTCGCGGGCCTGGGTCTTGGGCGAGGTTGATTTACGGTAACGCCTCACGCCAGAAGCGGCGTTGACTGCGAGCAACTTCAGGTGGTTCAAAGGCGCCCAATTGCACACGCACGGCGCCTTGCTCGGCGCTGTCGTACACGCGACTGCCCGACGCCTGATAACGCGCCAGCACCTGCGGGTGCGGATGACCGAACGCGTTGCCACGCCCCCGTGAGATCAGGACCGATTTGGGCACCAGCTGTTCCAGTAAGGGCCAGGATGAAGAACTGCGACTGCCATGATGCGGCGCCTGCAGCCAATCGGTCCGTACCGCCAGGGGGGACGCGAGGAAAGCCCGTTCGGCAGCGCGGTCGATATCGCCGGTCAACAGCAGGCGTTCGCCGTTGGCCTTTACACCCAACACACAGGATTTCGGGTTGCTGCTAGTGGCGCCAGGCCACTGCCACAGTTCAAACGCTACACCGTCCCACTCCCACTGCTCGCCACTGACGCAGGGTTGAGTATCGAGCAATGCCGGCAAGCCTTGGGTTTCTCCTCCGATCACCCGCTGGACTGCAAGCCCCTGGGCAACGGCTGGCGCACCGCCCGCGTGATCCGCGTGAGCATGGCTGATCACCAGCAGGTCCAGGGTGTCGACCCCGAGTTTTTTCAACGCGGGCAGCACCACGCGCGCGCCAAGATCAAACTCGCCGGAACGCGGCCCCGCATCGTAAAGCAAGGTGTGATGGCGCGTGCGCAGGATCAGCGCCTGCCCCTGGCCGACATCCAGTTGCACCACGTCCACCTGCCCAAAAGGCACGGGCTGCCTGGGTGGAAAGACCGCCAGCAACAGCATTGGCCAGCCCAGCAGCCGAAACGGCAGGCCTTGGGGCAGCAGCAACAACACCGCGCCCGCCAGGCTTACACACCAATACACCAAGGGCACCTCGGCCGGTATCCAGGCCGGCTGCTGGCTCGCCAGCAGCGTCAGCCCTCTGAAAAGCCCATCAAGTGCGCCGCCGGCCAACCACAGCAAGCTTTCACCCACAAACGGAATCGCCAGCAGCGCAGTCCCCAGTAGGGCCAATGGCAATACCACCAGGCTGATCCATGGCACGGCAAACAGATTGGCCACTGGCGCACTCAGGCTTACAGGCAAGCCAAGCACCAGCAGGAGCGGAAACAAACCGATGGCAATCAACCACTGTGGACGCGTCCATGCGTGCCACAGACTCCATGGGCCCAGGCGCCCGCTGAACGCCAGTACCAGCACCGCGACGGCCGCGAACGACAACCAGAACCCCGGCTGCAAACTCGCCAACGGTTCCAGCACCAGCACGGCGTCGAGCGCCAACAACAGTGGCCACCAGATCCCCAAATGCCGGAAACGCAGACGCCACAGCAATACCAGGCCGACCATCACACAGGCGCGTTGTACCGGCACACCAAACCCAGCCAACAGGCCGTAACCCAGCGCGGCGGCAAACGCCAGGCCACACGCCCATGGCAGCCACGGCAAGGCTCGCGGCCAACAGCCGTGGCGCGCAAGCCCGGCCACCAGGCCGTAGATCAACCCCGCCAGCAAGCCGATGTGCTGGCCGGAGATCACCAGCAGGTGCACGGTTCCGGTGTCCTGCAATACCTGCCAGTCCCTGGCAGCCAGCCCAGAGCCATCGCCCAACACCAGCGCCGCCAAACCCGCCTCGCGCCCTTGGGCGTCCACCGCCGCCAAGTGTTGCCGGACAGCATCGCGCCAGGCATTGCGGGCTGGCGTCAGGCGCTGGCCGTCCTTGACCGATCCCGTGGCGCCGATGCGCTGGGCCAGCAGCCAGGCTTCGTGGTCAAAACCGTGAAAATTGAGCAGCCCCGCGGGCCGCCTCAAGGTGATCGCCAGGCGCCAACGCTCACCACTCTTTACTGGCGGGCCACCGTGCCAGGACACCCGAATGCGCTTGGGTAAGCGGGCTGTGCGTGACCGGCTGTCGGTCAGTTCAAACCGTACGCCAGTGCTTGTCTGCTGCGGCAGCCCGGTCACGCGGCCTTCTACCCAACGCGTCTGGCCATCCAGCGCCGGCTTCAGACGGTCGTCCAAGGCCCACTGCGCGCTCAGGCACGCCCAGCCCAATCCGAACAGGAAAAAGGCCACCGGATAGGTGCGAAAAGGCAACAACATCAACGCAATCACCCAAATGGCCAGTAGCCATCCGGTAGGCGGCAGTGCGGGTAAAAGTCGCAACGAAAGCAGGCCAAGTCCGAGCGCAAACATGCCGATTTTCATGAATCATCCCTTGCAAGTGATCCACTCAGTCTTAGTCGCTCGCCCAGCGCTGCCGATGATGTTTTGTCACAAAGTCTGAATTTTCTGTTTATAGAATGCGGGCATACTTGCCCCTCGAACTGACCTGGACCCCTTATGCCCCGGCGCTTATTCAAACGGTACATGCCCGATCCCACGAGTATCAGGGAACACAAGTCTTTACGATTTCTCGGCACGTTGCTGCATGATCCCAACCTCTGGCACCTGAACCGGCACTCCGTCGCGCGTGCCATGGCGGTGGGCCTGTTCGCGGCATTCATCCCGATTCCGCTGCAGATGTTGCTGGCCGCGATCCTGGCGATTGTGGTGCGCGGCAATATGCCTATCGCTGTCAGCCTGGTGTGGCTGACCAACCCGATCACCATGCCGGTGGTGTTTATCTGCACTTACCTGACCGGTGCCTGGCTGATGAACGTGCCGCCGCGCAGCCTGCCGGACAACCTCACCTGGGAGTGGATCAGCGGCCAGTTGAGCACGCTGTGGCAGCCATTCCTGTTGGGATCGGTGGTTGTGGGGCTGGTGTTGGGCGCGCTGGCCTATTGCCTGACCATGGGCTATTGGCGTTGGTGGGTCGCGCACCAGTGGAAGAAGCGCAAACAACGTCGCGGGTGAAGGCTAACGCGCCAGCAGACGCAAATGCACACGCAGGCCTTGCCCGGTATTTTCCGCCCACAAACGCCCGCCCTGACGCTGCACGGCATTGCGGGCGATGCTCAGGCCCAGACCGAAACCGCCATCACCGGGCCGTGACCCTTCCAAGCGTGTGAACGGCGCGAAAATACGCTCCAGGTCACGCTCATCAATGCCGGCGCCCTGATCCTGGAGCCAGATATGCCAGTAATCAGCGTCTCGACAGCCATCAAGCTGCACCCGCCCATGCGGGGGAGAATGCCGAATGGCGTTACGCAGGATGTTTTCCAGGGCCTGAGCCAGCGCGTTCAGGTTGCCCTGTACCCAGCAGTCCGCGGGCAACCGGCAGGGTAAACGCGACGCCGGCCAATCACTTTCAAAGCAGGCGTTTTCCCTCAGCATGTCCCACAGGGCCGGGAGTTGAATGTCTTCATTGGGCAACGGCGTGCGCTCGCTGTCCAACCAGGCCAGCTGCAGGCTGTCCTCCACCAGGCGCTGCATGGCATCGATTTCCCGGCCCAGGCGCTCACGCAACTGCGTCAAATCCTGTTCACTGTCGCAGGCCACGCGCAAACGGCTCAACGGTGTGCGCAGCTCGTGGGACATGTCCCGCAGCAGTTGTTGCTGCAACACCACCGTGCCCTGCAAGCGCTCGGACATATCGTCAAAGGCCCGGCCCAGTTCGCCCAGCTCGTCCTGACGGCTGGTGGCCTCAGGCGACATGCGCGTATTCAATTGATCGGCGCGCCAGGCATTGGCCTGCTCACGCAATTGATTGAGGGGCATGATCAAAAGCCGATAAAGCCCAATACACAGCAACAGCGTAAACAGGCCGGGGATCACGCCATTGGTCACCACGCGCCAAAACAGCTGGTAGCGCCCCGGCATGAAACGTTGGGGCAGCTCAATCACCAGCGAACCCGCGCCTGGGTCGACCGGAAACGGAATTTTCATCCACGGCAGGCCTTTGACATGCCGGCTGACCGGCCACTCCAGCCCGCGCAGAAAGGTCAGGCGCTGGCTTTCTTTGTCACTCAGTGGCGTGCTGCTCAGAGACTGCAAGTCGTTGCCGATCACACCGATCCACGTGGCCTCACGCCTGGCCATAAGCGCTAACCAGGCATCCACACCTACCCTGCCCTGGGTACTCCAGGCCAGTTCGGCGCCCGCGGCATAACCCCGCAGAATCTCGCGCGACTCCTCGGCCACGTAGGCATTCTGCTCTTCCATGTAGCGGCCCCAGGACCAACTGAGCCAAATCATCAGCAAACAGAACGCGATCAGCAGGCAGGCCAGTTTCCAGAATAACGAATGCTTGCCCGGCAACCGCTCAACGCCCTTCATCATGGCCGCTCAGTACGTAACCCTTGCCCCACACCGTGCGCACTTCACACTCGCTGTAGCCGATGGCCTTGAGCTTGCGGCGAATCTGGCTGACATGCATGTCCAGACTGCGGTCGTGGGGCGCATAACCGCGCTGCAACACATGCTGATAGAGGAAGGCCTTGCTGAGCACTTCGTCAGCATTGCGGTGCAGGGTTTCCAGCAGACGGTATTCGCTGCGGGTCAGCCCGGCACAGTGCGCCTGATAGAAGACGTCGCACAGCTCGTCGTCAAAGCGCAGCGTGCGACTGTTGTCGCGCACCGCCAGAGGCGTGGGCAGCGGGCGCCGGTCCAGGGCCACGCGGCGCAAGATGGCTTCAATGCGCACCCGCAGCTCGATCATGCTGAATGGCTTGGGCAGATAGTCATCCGCACCGAGGCGAAAACCACTGATTCGGTCGGTTTCTGCGCCCAGCGCCGACATCAGGATCACCGGGATGGCATGGCTCTGGCGCAGGTGGGTGAGGATCGACAACCCGTCCATCCCGGGCAACAGGATATCCATCAACACCACGTCGAACGCCTGGTCGCGGGCCATTTGCAGACCTTGCTGGCCATTCTGGCACCACGTCACCTGGAAGCCACAGCGGCCCAGATGCTCATGCACATAAGCACCCAGCACAGGGTCATCTTCAATTGTCAGGATACTGGGTGAGCCAGCTGCGGGAGTCATTAGCGTCTGCAAGTCATTCTCAATCGCTGATTATTCAAGATTAAACTGCCCCAGGCAATCGCCGCCCGGCTCTCAATGGCCCGAAGATCGCGGTATGTCATTAATTTGCGAGATTCCAGGCCGCGCAAATGGCTACACTGCGCAAGTGGCGTGGGCCGGATGCCCGCGCAGATAATCGAAAACAATGTGGTAGCAGGAGAGTGGCGTGCTTAGAAGAATGGGGATAAAAGGCCGCGTACTGTTGCTGACCTTATTACCGACCAGCCTGATGGCCCTGTTGTTGGGGGGTTATTTCACCTGGATGCAGCTCTCGGAGTTGCAAACCCAGTTGCTGCAGCGTGGCGAAATGATTGCCGAGCAATTGGCGCCGCTGGTAGCCCCGGCCCTGAGTAGCAAGAACACCGACCTGCTGGAACGCATCGCTACCCAGTCGCTGGAACAACCGGACGTGCGTGCCGTGTCGTTTCTGGCGCCAGACCGCTCGCCCCTGGCGCACGCCGGCCCGACCATGCTCAACCAGCCGCCCGTCGGTAACAGTTCCCACCTGCTGCAGCGCACCGGCAATGACGCCACGCGCTACCTGCTGCCGGTATTTGGCCGCCACCGCAACCTCGCCGGCGAGCTGATCCCCGATGAAGCCGACCGTTTGCTGGGTTGGGTCGAGGTAGAGCTGTCGCACAATGGCATGTTGTTGCGCGGCTACCGCAGCCTGTTCGCCAGCTTGCTGTTGATCGCCATCGGCCTGATCTGCACCGCCGCGCTCGCGCTGCGGATCAGCCGCACGATCAACTCGCCGATTGGCCAGATCAAGCTGGCCGTGGCCCAACTCAAGGACGGCAACCTGGAAACCCGCTTGCCACCCTTGGGCAGCCAGGAGCTGGATCAGCTGGCCTCGGGCATCAATCGCATGGCCGAAACCCTGCAAAATGCCCAGGAAGAGTTGCAGCACAGCATCGATCAGGCCACCGAAGACGTGCGCCAAAACCTGGAAACCATTGAAATCCAGAACATCGAGCTGGACCTGGCGCGCAAAGAGGCCCTGGAGGCCAGCCGTATCAAGTCGGAGTTCCTGGCCAATATGAGCCATGAGATCCGCACCCCGCTCAATGGCATTCTCGGTTTCACCCACCTGTTGCAAAAAAGCGAACTGTCGCCGCGCCAACTGGACTACCTGGGCACCATCGAAAAGTCCGCCGACAACCTGTTGGGCATCATCAACGAAATTCTCGACTTCTCGAAAATCGAGGCCGGCAAGCTGGTGCTCGACAGCGTGCCGTTCAACCTGCGCGATTTGCTGCAAGACACCCTGACCATCCTCGCGCCCGCCGCCCATGCCAAGCAGCTGGAACTGGTCAGCCTGGTGTACCGCGACACCCCGTTGGCGCTGGTCGGCGACCCGTTGCGGCTCAAGCAGATCCTCACCAACCTGATCAGCAATGCGATCAAGTTCACCCGCGAAGGCACTATCGTTGCCCGCGCGATGGTCGAGGACGAACAGGAGGACAGCGTGCAGCTGCGTATCAGTGTGCAAGACCCGGCATCGGCCTGTCCAACCAGGACGTGCGCGCACTGTTCCAGGCGTTCAGCCAGGCCGATAACTCCCTGTCGCGGCAACCGGGCGGTACCGGCTTGGGCCTGGTGATCTCGAAACGACTGATCGAGCAGATGGGCGGCGAGATCGGCGTCGACAGCACGCCGGGCGAAGGCTCTGAATTCTGGATCAGCCTCAACCTGCCGAAAACCCGCGATGACGTCGACGATCTGCCCAGCGCGCCACTGCTGGGGCGTCGCGTGGCGGTGCTGGAAAACCACGAGCTGGCGCGCCAGGCCCTGCAACACCAACTGGAAGATTGCGGCCTGGAAGTGACACCGTTCAACACCCTGGAAAGCCTGACCAACGGCATCACCAGCGCGCATCAGACCGAGCAGGCCATCGACCTTGCCGTGCTCGGCGTCACGGCCAATGATATTCCGCCCGAACGCCTCAACCAGCATTTGTGGGACCTGGAACACCTGGGCTGTAAAGTGCTGGTGCTGTGCCCAACCACCGAACAGATGCTGTTCAATCAATCGGTGCCCAACCCCAACAGCCAGTTGCAGGCCAAACCGGCCTGCACGCGCAAATTGCGCCGTGCACTGGCCGACCTGATCAGCCCGCGCCCCTTGCGCAGCGAACCCGGCGAGCCGCTGTCCAGCCGCGCGCCGCGCGTGCTCTGCGTGGATGACAACCCGGCAAACCTGCTGCTGGTACAAACCCTGCTCGAAGACATGGGCGCCAAGGTGCAGGCGGTAGAAAGCGGTTATGCCGCCATTGACGCGGTGAAACAGGAAACGTTCGACCTGGTGCTGATGGACGTACAAATGCCCGGCATGGACGGCCGCCAAAGCACCGAGGCTATCCGCCAATGGGAAAGCGAGCGCCACGGCACGCCGTTGCCGGTGGTCGCCCTCACCGCCCACGCCATGGCCAACGAAAAACGCGCGCTGCTGCAAAGCGGCATGGACGACTACCTGACCAAACCCATCAGCGAACGCCAACTGGCCCAAGTGGTGCTGAAGTGGACCGGCCTGGCCCTGCGCAACCAAGGCCCGGAACGCACCAGCGACAGTTCGGGCACAGGCGTGAAACTGTTGGTACTGGACCATGAGGAAGGCCTGCGTCTGGCGGCCAACAAGGCCGATCTGGCCGCCGACATGCTCGCCATGCTGCTGGCCTCTCTGGAAGCCGACCGCCTGGCGATCACCGTCGCCCGCGAAGCCAAAGACAACAATGCCCTGATCGAGCGCGTCCACCGGCTGCACGGCGCCACCCGCTACTGCGGCGTGCCGCAATTGCGCGCCGCCTGCCAACGCGCGGAGACCTTGCTCAAGCAGGACGACGCCAAGGCCATGGCGGCCCTGGATGAACTGGACATGGCGATTGCCCGCCTGGCCAGTGAGGCGCGCGTCAGCGCCTGAGTTTATTTTATAAGCGCGGGCGCTTGCGGCACGGGTTTGCTCCTGTCTTCAAGGGTCTGCGTTTGCAACTCGCAACTTGCAGGGAGCTTTTTTGATGCGCGTCATTCTTTTCAGCAGCCAGACCTACGACCGCGACAGTTTTCTTGGCGAGCCACTGCCGGCCGGCCTTGAGCTGCAATTTCAGCCTGCGCGACTCAATCTCGACACCGTGGCCCTGGCCGAACACCACGAAGTGGTCTGCGCGTTTATCAATGACGACCTCAGCGCCCCGGTGCTGGAGCAACTGGCCGCAGGCGGCACGCGCCTGATTGCCCTGCGCTCGGCCGGTTACAACCATGTCGACCTGCACGCCGCCCAGCGCCTGGGCCTGACCATCGTGCGGGTGCCGGCCTACTCGCCCCACGCGGTGGCCGAGCATGCCGTGGCGCTGATTCTCGCCCTTAACCGCCGCCTGCATCGCGCCTACAACCGCACCCGCGATGGCGATTTCAGCTTGCATGGGCTGACCGGTTTCGACCTGGTGGGCAAGACCGTCGGCGTGGTCGGCACCGGGCAGATCGGCGCCACGTTCGCCAAGATAATGGCCGGCTTCGGCTGCCAAATGCTGGCCTACGACCCTTTCCCCAACCCGCAAGTGCAGGCCCTTGGCGCACGTTATGTGAGCCTGCCCGAGCTGCTGGCGCACGCGCAGATCATCAGCCTGCACTGCCCACTGACCGCCGACAGCAAACACCTGATCAACGCCCGCTCCCTGGCGCAGATGCAGCGCGGCGCAATGCTGATCAACACCGGCCGTGGCGGGCTGGTGGACACGCCGGCGCTGATCGAAGCCCTCAAGGACGGCCAACTCGGCTACCTGGGGCTGGATGTGTATGAAGAAGAGGCCCAGCTGTTTTTCGAAGACCGCTCCGACCTGCCGCTGCAAGACGACGTGCTCGCACGCCTGCTGACGTTCCCCAACGTGATCATCACCGCGCACCAGGCATTTCTCACCCGCGAGGCCCTGGCGGCCATCGCCAGCACCACGTTGGGCAATATTGCCGCGTGGGCCAAAGGCCAGCCGCAGAACCTGGTCGAAGGATGATCGGCGGTCACATACCAGGCTCATGATAGGCCGGCACCCGTGGTAGGATGCCGCGCCTATTTGGAGGATCCATGGCCGAACACGATTTCCGCTTCAGCTTGCTGAGCCCGCAACACACCCTGATCGAATGCCGCGCCCTGGTGCCGGGCCGTTATCAAGTCACCGGCAACGGTGGTTCGATCAAACACGGCGACGTGCTGATCGTCACCCTGCGTGGCAGTAAAACCCTGTCGATGCGCCTGACCGTCGAAGGTGATGCGCGCTACTCCATCCGCCCGGCAGGCCAATGGGTCGCCATGGCCCAGGGGCCGAAATTCGGCGAGCTGGAAATTCATACCTGGAAGGTCAACTGCGACAGCTGCGACACCGTGCTGGAATTTGAATTCGCGGTAGAAACCAAGCTGACCAAAGAGCCGCTGCAACCTGCCGCCAACGCGCGCATCAAGGCCTTGGGCTGGGCCAGCGAAGGCGACAAGCACCGCTGCCCTAAATGCCAGCAGGCCGCGCAATGAAAGGCCTGCTGCTGCTCGCGGCCGTCGGCATGGGCCTGACCGGCTGCGCCGGCGACGCGGTGAAGCTCAAGCAGGATCACAGCTACGTGGTGGAATGGATTGGTGAACGGCCGCTGATGGATTACGCGCACCTGACCGTCACCCTTGGCGCCGATGGTCGCGCCTACGGCAATGGCGGTTGCAACCACTGGTTTGCGCCGTACACCGTTGAGGGTGACAAGCTGAACTTCGGCAAGATCGGCAGCACTCGCAAACTCTGCGCCGAGGCCTTGATGGAGCAGGAGCACCGCTTCTTCCAGGCCCTGCAAGGCGTCGAGCGTTGGGACATCTCGCCGATCGAGCAGACGCGTTTCTGGCCGGCTGAAGGCAAGCCTATTCGGCTGTGGCTTGAAGAAGGCTGATCGACTTCATTGCACACCGGTTTTGCTGTGGGAGCTGGCTTGCCTGGGACAGCATCGACTCGGTATCACAGGCATACCGGGTCGCCCGCATCGCAGGCAAGCCCGCTCCCACACAGTTAACCGCGTAGGGCCTTGAGCTTGGCGAGCACGCCTTGCGCCGTCTGCTCACCCATCAACTGCTCGCGCACCTTGCCCTTGTCATCAATGATGTAGGTCACCGGCAACGCCTCGCTGCGCGGGATATCGAAAATCTCTTCCGGGTTCTGCGCCAGTACGGTGAACTTGATCCCCAGCTTCTCGCTGGCGGCCTTGAGTTCTTCACCCTGCACATTGTCAAAGTTGACCCCGAAAACCCCAACGTTCTGCCCTTTGAGCTGCTCGGCCAAGGCATTGAGTTCCGGGATCTCCGTGCGGCACGGGCCACACCATTCCGCCCAGTAATTGACCACCACCCACTGTTTGTCCAAGCGTTCTGACGCGACCTTCTTACCGTATTGGTCAACGCCGTAGTCGTTACCGCAGCCGCTGAGCAGCAGGGTTGTGATGATCGCCAATGCACCGATCAGTCGCCTTGTCATGGGGTAATCCTTCGCAAAAAATGAACGTTGGCTGCGACCTATCGCCTCTTACGGTTTAAGGACAGGACGCTGCGCAGGTAGAATACCCGCCACCTTACGCAAGATGCGACCCGCACATGACCGATCTGACGCTTTATCACAACCCGCGCTGCTCGAAATCCCGCGGTGCGCTCGAACTGCTGGAAGCCCGCGGCCTCACACCCACCGTCGTGCGCTACCTCGAAACCCCGCTGAACGCCGCGCAATTGAAGACCCTGCTGGGCAAGCTGGGCATCAGCGCACGCCAATTGCTGCGCACCGGCGAAGACGAATACAAAGCTCTCAACCTGGCCGACGCCAGCCTCAGCGAAGCGCAACTGATCGACGCGATTGCCGAACACCCGAAGCTGATGGAACGCCCGATCCTGGAAACCGCCGATAAAGCCGTCATTGGCCGCCCGCCGGAAAACCTGCTGGAGCTGCTGCCGTGACCGCGCCGTATGTGCTGGTGTTGTATTACAGCCGCAATGGCTCGGTGAGCGAAATGGCCCGGCAGATTGCCCGCGGTATCGAGCAAGGCGGGATGGAAGCCAGATTGCGTACCGTGCCGGCGATTTCCACCGAGTGTGAAGCGGTGGCACCGAGCATTCCCGACGAAGGCGCGCTGTATGCCAGCCTCGATGACCTGAAAAACTGCTCGGGCCTGGCCCTCGGCAGTCCGACCCGCTTTGGCAACATGGCCGCGCCGCTCAAGTATTTCCTCGACGGCACCAGCAACCTGTGGCTGACCGGCGCCCTCGTCGGCAAGCCAGCCGGCGTGTTCACCTCCACGGCCAGCCTGCACGGCGGCCAGGAAACCACGCTGATGTCGATGCTGCTGCCGTTGCTGCACCATGGCATGTTGATCACCGGCCTGCCCTACAGCGAACAAGCATTGCTCGACACCCAGGGCGGCGGCACGCCGTACGGCGCCAGCCATCACTCGGGGCCCGACGGCAAGCGCATGCTCGATCAGCACGAAATCACCCTGTGCCGCGCCCTTGGCCTGCGCCTGGCCACCACCGCCATGCTGCTGGAGAACGGCCGTGGCCAGAAAGCCTAAGGTCCTGCCGCCCCAGGCGTGGCTGGAACCACGGGTCTACGTCGCACGCGTGCTCAGCCTGCTGGCGTTTCTTGGGCTGGTGGGGTTGCTGTGCGGGTATTACCTGTTCGTCGCCGACCTGCACGGCGCGCGCCCGTGGGTGATTCTGCTGATCGAACTGGTGCCGCTGCTGGTGCTGGCGCCGGGCATGTTGCTCGGCAGCGCACGCGGGCATTCGTGGATGTGCTTTGTGGTGAACTTGTATTTCATCAAGGGCGCACTGGCGGCCTATGACCCGAACCGCCAGTGGTTCGGGGTGCTGGAGATGCTCGCGAGCCTGGCGGTGTTTTGTACCGCACTGTTATATGTGCGCTGGCGGCATCAGTTGAATCGGCGGCTGGCGGCAGATTTGCAGCCGGCCTGAAGACCGCTATCGCAGGCAAGCCAGCGCCCACATTTTGAACGCGCCGCCGATCAAATGTGGGAGCTGGCTTGCCTGCGATAGGATCAACTCGGCCTCAATAATTCACTGTGTAAGCCAACATCATCGACAACTGACACATCGGCCGCCCGCTCTCGGCGTGCCATTGGTTGAACGCGCCCTGCACCGTCGCCAAATCCCGCAGGCTGGTCGGCACTTTGTCGACGATCTTCTGCGCATTCAACGCCGCCACCACGTCATAGCTCGGTACAAACGTGTCCTTGCCCACCATGCGCAAAAAACGCGGCGCCGACAGCCCGCCCAACTGGTGGCCGTGCTTGCTCAGGTACTTCCACAGACCGACGATATCGGTCACCGGCCAGTCGGCAACAAACGCGCCGAAGCTGCCCTTTTCCTGCTCAATGTCCAGAATCATCTGCGCATTGCGCGGCACGCTCTTGAGCTTGCCCAGGTGACGAATGATGCGCGTGTCCTGCATCAGGCGCTCCAGGTGTTCGGCGCCCATCAGCACGACCTTTTCCGGGTCAAAACCGAAAAACACCTGCTCGAACGCGGGCCACTTGCCATCCACCACACTGTGCTTGAGCCCGGCGCGAAATACCCGCAGCGCCAGGGTGGACAGGTAGCGATCGTCACTGATTTTGCGCAACTGTGCCGGGGTCTTGGGCACAGGCAGGTGGGCTTCCAACTCAGCCGCTGAACCAAAACGGTTCAGACAATATTCGTGCAGCCACTTGTAATCGCGCATGCCCTCTCCTGGCAATTGAATTGAAGACGGCGCCCGTAAGCGCCGTCTTTCAGAGCGTTGAAACGTGTTAGAGGTTCACAACATTGACGAAGCGCGACGCGGCGCTCTCATCGATTTTCAGGCTGGTGAAGTCGAACAGGTTGCGGTCGGCCAGCTGCGAGGGGATCACATTCTGCAGGCTGCGGAAGATGCTTTCGGTGCGGCCCGGGGTCTTGCGCTCCCAGTCCACGAGCATTTCCTTGACCACCTGGCGCTGCAGGTTTTCCTGGGAGCCGCACAGGTTGCACGGGATGATCGGGAATTGCTTGAAGTCGGAGTAGGCCTGGATGTCTTTCTCGTTGCAATACGCGAGCGGCCGGATCACCACGTTGCGGCCGTCATCGGCGCGCAGCTTGGGCGGCATGGCCTTGAGGGAGCCGTTGAAAAACATATTAAGGAAGAACGTCTCGACGATGTCATCACGGTGATGACCGAGGGCCATCTTGGTTGCGCCGATCTCATCGGCAAAGGTGTAGAGCGTGCCACGGCGCAGGCGCGAACACAGCGAGCAGGTGGTCTTGCCTTCGGGGATCAACTCCTTGACCACCGAATAGGTGTCTTTTTCGACGATGTGGTACTCGATGCCCAGCGCTTTCAGGTAGGCAGGCAATACGTGCTCGGGGAAGCCCGGCTGTTTCTGGTCCATGTTGACAGCGACGATCTCGAACTTGATTGGCGCGACCTTTTGCAGGTGCAGCAGCACGTCGAGCATGGTGTAACTGTCTTTGCCGCCGGAGAGGCAGACCATGACCTTGTCGCCGTCCTCGATCATGTTGAAATCGGCGACCGCTTCACCGGCCAGGCGACGCAGGCGTTTTTGCAGTTTGTTCTGGTTGACCGTAAGAGTGCCCATGGCGCTTGGATCCGCTAGAGGTGTGTGACGAAAAGCCGGGCATTTTACCTTCATGACCGACCGAGTTCCATTGTGGGAGCTGGCTTGCCTGCGATAGCGGTGTCACACAACCATTAAAATTTGCTGGCCCACCGCTATTGCAGGCAAGCCGACCTTCACAGTGGACCGAGTCATTACTGACAGACCTCACCGCGATTAGCGCCACTCTTTACAGCGCAATTTGCTCTAAAGCCCTACAGTTTTTCCGGTCATCACTTCCTATACTGCGACGTAAGGTCGCACAACTATCCGGGACCTTTGAGGCCTTTGGCCCGTGGGCGCTCCGATGGGGGGCGATGGTAATAACGACAGGAGTGACTGGCATGATCCATCACGTCGTGGGGCTGTTTACCCATCCCGACCAGGAATGGCGGGAAATTCGTGGCGATAAGGAAGAAAGCATCGGCCACATGTACCTGACTCACACCCTGATTCTCGCGGCGATCCCCGCCGTTTCGGCGTTTATCGGCACTACCCGGGTGGGCTGGGTTATCGGCAGCCGCGCGCCGGTGATGCTGACCCAGGAAAGCGCTCTATGGATGACCCTGATGTCGTATGCGGCCATGCTCGGCGGCGTGGCGGTAATGGGCGCGTTCATTCATTGGATGGCCCGCACCTACGACGCCAGCCCCAGCATGGCGCGGTGCGTGGCATTTGCCACCTACACCGCGACCCCGCTGTTTATCGGTGGGCTGGCGGCGTTGTATCCGCATATGTGGCTGGGCATGGTCGTCGGCACGGCCGCCATCTGTTACACGGTGTACCTGCTGTATGTGGGGCTGCCGACCTTCATGAGCATTGACCCGGACGAGGGGTTCCTGTTTTCCAGCTCGGTGCTGGCGGTGGGTCTGGTGGTACTGGTGGCGATTATGGCGTTTACCGTGATCGTCTGGGGTTTGGGCGTAGGCCCGATCTACACCAACTGAGCGGCTGACCCCGCAGGCAAAGCCACCGCAAGGTGGCTTTGTGCGTCATGCATGACCATTCGGCGCCTGACAGATTCGGAAACACCTGCTTTTGCGGCATACTGGGCGCCTCTGGAGAGATGGTCAGCATGCCCGAGCAACTCAATACCCGCGTCGAAGATTGTTTCCTGCAAGCCGAATCCTTTTTTAAACGAAGCTTCAAACGCCCCCAGGTCAGCCTCAAGCTGCGGGGCCAGAAGGCCGGTGTCGCGCATTTGCACGAGAACCTGCTGCGCTTCAACCCACAGCTGTACCGTGAAAACAGCCAACATTTCCTCAAGCAGACCGTGGCCCATGAGGTTGCGCACCTGATCGCCCATCAATTGTTTGGTGAACGCATCCAGCCCCATGGCGAGGAATGGCAATTGATCATGCGCGGGGTATACGAACTGCCGCCGGATCGCTGCCACACCTATGCAATCAAGCGTCGGCAAGTCACGCGTTACATCTATCGCTGCCCGTGTGCCGACAGTGATTTCCCGTTTTCAGCCCAGCGCCATGGGTTGGTGAACCAGGGGCGACGGTATTTGTGCAGGCGGTGCCGGCATACCTTGGTGTACACCGGGGAAACCCGGGTGGAGTGAGGGCCCCATCGCAGGCAAGCCAGCTCCCACATTTTGACCGCGCCGCCGATCAAATGTGGGAGCTGGCTTGCCTGCGATAGCGGCCGAACAGTTAACCAATCACCTTGGCCCGCCGCAATTCTGCAATTCGTTGCGCACTGAGCCCCAGTTCTTCCAACACTTCATCCGTATGCGCCCCCACCGCCGCCCCAATATGCCGAGCCTCCGGCAACCCCTCGGAAAATTTCAACGGGCAGGCGATTTGCGCCTGAGTCGAACCATCGCCGCGTGGCACTTGGCTGATCAGCGTCCGCGCCTTCAACTGCGGGTGCTCCACCGCTTCACTCAGGCTCAACACCGGCTCAACACACGCATCCACCCCGGCAAACAGCTTGCACAACTCAGCAAAACTACGCTTCTCGAACTCAACCTGCAGCGCCAGCTTCAGGGCTTTTTGCTGTTCCGGCCTGGGCGAGAGCCCCTGCGCCGCCAACTCCGGCCGCCCCAGCGCCGCGCACAGTTGCTGCATAAACGCAGGCTCCAGGCTGCCGACGGACATCCAGCGCCCGTCGCGCGTGCGGTAGTAATCATAAAAACTGCCGCCGTTGAGTACCTGAGTCTCCCACTCCGGCTCGACCCCACAGGCCAGGTAACCCGCGCCGGCCATGGCGTTCAGGCTGAACGAACAGTCCGTCATGCTCACATCCAGGTGTTGGCCAACGCCGCTGTGCTGGCGCGCTATCACCGCCGCCAGCAACCCGACCACCGCGTGCAGCGAACCACCGGCCACATCCGCCAATTGCACGCCCAGCGGCAGTGGCCCGCTGTCCTGGCGCCCGGTGTGGCTGGCAATGCCGGCCAGCGCCAGGTAATTGATATCGTGCCCGGCGCGGTCCTTATAGGGGCCAGTCTGGCCGTAGCCGGTGATCGATACGTAGATCAGCCTGGGGTTGATCGCCTTGAGCGCCGCATAACCCAGTCCCAAACGCTCCATTACGCCGGGGCGAAACTGCTCAAGAACGATGTCGTAGTCCTTGACCAGCTCACGCACGATCTCCAGCGCCTCGGCCTGCTTGAGGTCCAGCGCCAGGCTGCGCTTATTGCGATTGAGGTAGGCGTGGCTGGCCGACGTGCCTTGATCATGCGGCGGCAGAACGCGCAACAGATCCACGCGCGTAGGCGATTCGATCCGCAGCACCTCGGCGCCCATGTCCGCGAGCATCAAGGACGCGAACGGGCCAGGTAGCAAGGTGGAAAAATCCAGCACTTTGAGGGACGCCAAGGGACCTGACATGGAGACTCCATTTCGGTTTCGAATGCCCACAGCGTAGGCAGGCTTGATCCTACCGGCAATCGTCAGAACGATCAGCGAGGGTGACCGTTTTGATCACGGCGGGCTTTTTCGCCGCGGCGGCTTTATCATTGGCCCACGTTTGCTAGCAGAGTGTTCCATGAAGTTCGCAATTGCGCTGTTTTCCGCCGCCCACGCGCCCTCCTCGCGCCGCGCCTTGCTGTTTGCCCAAGCGGCGATTGCCGGTGGGCATGAAATTGTGCGGCTGTTTTTTTATCAGGACGGCGTGTACAGCGCCTCCAGCAACATCGTCGCGCCCCAGGATGAGCAAGATATTGCCCGGCAATGGCGCGAATTTGTCAGCGCGCACCAGCTGGACGGCGTGGTGTGCATTGCCGCCGCCTTGCGCCGTGGCGTGCTCAATAGCGAAGAAGCCACGCGCTATCAACGCAGCGCGGTGAACCTGGATGCGCCGTGGGCCTTGTCGGGCCTTGGACAATTGCACGATGCCGCGCAGGCCGCCGACCGCCTGATCTGTTTTGGAGGGCCGTGACATGTCCAGATCCTTATTGGTAATCAGCCGCCAGGCGCCGTGGTCCGGGCCAAGCGCGCGCGAAGCCCTGGATATTGTGCTGGCGGGCGGGGCGTTCGACTTGCCGATCGGCCTGCTGTTTATGGACGACGGCGTGTTTCAACTGGCGCCGCAGCAAAACGCCAACGCCGTGCAGCAAAAGGATTTGAGCGCCAACCTGCAGGCGTTGGGCCTGTTTGGCATTGATGACGTGTTCGCCTGCGGCCACAGCCTGGCCGAACGCGGGCTCACAGCCCCTGCCAGCGCCCAGGCACTGAGCAACGACGCTATTTGCAAATTGATTGACCGTTACGACCAGGTGATTACCCTCTGATGTCGACTTTACATGTGGTGTCTCATTCACCGTTTACCGATAGCCGCCTCGCCAGTTGCCTGCGCGTGTGCGGCAGTGCGGACGCGATTCTGCTGTGCGGCGACGGCGCCTACGGCCTGCACAACGCGGCGCTGCAAACCAAAGGCGTGAAGGTTTTTGTACTGGCCGAAGACATGCTCGCGCGCAATCTGCCACTACCGGACTGGGCCGACAGCGTGGACTACCCGGGTTTTGTGCAGTTGTCCATCGACTACGACAAGGTCAACAGCTGGCTATGAACACCCTGACCGTAGGCGAACGCACCCTCGAACTGGACAAGGACGGCTACCTCGTCGACCTCAATGACTGGTCTGCAGAGGTCGCCAACGCACTGGCCGCCGCCGAGCCCCTGGAATTGACCGCCGCCCATTGGGAAATCCTCGAACTGCTGCGCGGGTTCTATGAAGAGTTCCAGCTGTCCCCGGCCACGCGCCCACTGATCAAGTACACCGCCTTGAAGCTGGGACCGGAAAAGGGCAACAGCCTGCACCTCAACACACTGTTCAACGGCACTCCCGCCAAACTCGCCGCCAAGTTGGCGGGCCTGCCCAGGCCGACGAATTGCTTATGACCGACTTTGCCCCGCTGACCTTTGAAACCCCTGCCGAGCACCCGTTTGCGCAGTTCGTGCGCATCCTGGGCAAAGGCAAGCGCGGCGCGCGCAACCTCAGCCGTGAGGAAGCCCGCGAAGCCATGGGCATGCTGCTCGACGACAAGGTCGAGGACACCCAGCTCGGCGCCTTCCTGATGTTGCTGCGCCACAAGGAAGAAAGCCCGGAAGAGCTCGCAGGTTTCACCCAAGCCGTACGCGAACGCCTGAACGCGCCGGCGCTGAAGGTGGATGTCGACTGGCCAACCTACGCCGGTAAAAAACGCCACCTGCCGTGGTATTTGCTGGCAGCCAAGTGCCTGGCGCAAAACGGGGTGCGCATCCTCATGCACGGCGGCGGTGCGCACACCGCTGGCCGGTTGTACACCGAGCAATTGCTGGAAGGTTTACAGATCCCGTTGTGCCGTAACTGGCAGCAGGTCGAAACGGCGCTCGAACACGGCAACTTGGCGTTTATTCCCCTGGGCGACTGGGCACCACAACTGCAACGCATGATCGACCTGCGCAACACCCTGGGCCTGCGCTCGCCGATCCACTCGCTGGCGCGCCTGCTCAACCCGCTGAATGCGCGCTGCGGCCTGCAAAGCATTTTCCATCCCGGTTACCAGGGCGTACACCGCGATGCCAGCGGCCTGCTTGGCGACAATGTGATCGTGGTCAAGGGCGATGGCGGCGAAGTCGAGATCAATCCGGACACCGTCAGTCACCTGTATGGCACCACCGGCGGCCAAAGCTGGGATGAAGAATGGCCCGCCCTCTCCGCCCAACGCCACGTCAAACCCGCCAGCCTGGAACCCGAACACTTGAAAGCCGTGTGGCGGGGTGACGCTCAAGACAGCTACCCGCAATTGGCACTGATCGCGACCATGGCCCTGGCATTACGCGGCATCGGCCATCCGCGAGAGCAGGCGTTCGCATTGGCCCAGCAATACTGGGACGCGCGGGACAAATCGATTTAATCGATCATTCCCCCGCAGTCTTTGCGCTTTTAGTTCGAACTCATCCCTTTACACTGGCCTCCAACGCTTATTAGCCAAGGAGCCAGTCATGGGTTTGCTGATCGAAGGACACTGGAAAGACCAGTGGTACGAAAGTAGCGCAGACGGCGCTTTCCAGCGCGAGCAGGCACAGCGCCGCAATTGGGTGACCGCCGACGGTGAGCCCGGCCCGAGTGGCGAAGGTGGCTTCAAGGCCGAAGCCGGTCGCTACCACCTGTATGTTTCCCTCGCCTGCCCCTGGGCGCATCGCACGCTGATCCTGCGCAAGCTCAAGGGCCTGGAAAGCCTGATCGAGGTGTCCGTGGTCAGTTGGTTGATGCTGGAAAACGGCTGGACCTTCGACAAGTCCCACGGCTCTACCGGCGACAAGCTCGACGATTTTGCCTACATGCATCAGCGCTACACCGCCGACACCGCCGACTACACTGGCCGCGTGACCGTGCCGGTGCTGTGGGACAAGCAGCTCAAGCGCATCGTCAGTAATGAGTCGGCGGAGATCATCCGCATGTTCAACAGCGCGTTCAACCACCTGACCGGCAACACGCTGGACTTCTATCCCGAGGGGCTTCGCCAGACGATTGACGCGCTGAACGAGCGCATCTATCCCGCGGTGAACAACGGCGTGTACCGCGCAGGCTTCGCCACCTCGCAAAAGGCTTATGAAAGCGCGTTTGACGATGTGTTTGCCGAACTGGACCACCTGGAGCAGCACTTGGGTAAGCACCGCTACTTGGCCGGCGAATACCTGACCGAAGCCGATGTGCGGCTGTTCACCACGCTGATTCGCTTTGATGCGGTGTATTACAGCCACTTCAAATGCAACCTGCGGCGGATTGCCGATTACCCGAGTTTGTCGAACTGGCTGAGGGAGATGTATCAGTGGCCAGGCGTGGCCGAGACGGTGGATTTTGCGCATATCAAGGGGCATTACTACGCGAGCCATCGCACCATCAATCCGACGGGGATTGTGCCGAAAGGGCCGTTGCAGCATTTTGATGCCGGGCATGATCGCGAGCGGCTAAGCGGTAAAGCCGTCTGGAACTGACACCGCCTCTTCCGGTAGCAATTGGGCTTTCGTGGCGAGCGGGCTTGCCCCGCGTTGGGCTGCGCAGCAGCCCCCGTAAAAACACCGCGTTCTGCCAAGCAAACCGCGGTGTCTGGCTTTAGGGCTGCTGCGCAGCCCAACGCGGGGCAAGCCCGCTCGCCACACTCAAATCACGCACTCAAGGGCGGTGTCAGACCTGGGATTGTGCGCCTTCGAACCACTTCAGCTTTTCGCGCAACACCACCACTTCACCGACGATCACCAGTGTTGGCGCATGCACTTCATGCTCCGCCACCATGCGCGGCAAATCCGCCAGGGTGCCGGTGAAGACACGCTGGTTGGAAGTGGTGCCCTGCTGGATCAACGCCGCCGGCGTATCCGCCGAGCGCCCATGCTTGATCAGCTGTTCGCAGATGATCGGCAAGCCGATCAAGCCCATGTAAAACACCAAGGTCTGCGAGGGGCCAACGAGGTCATGCCAAGGCAGGTCCGAGGTGCCGTTTTTCAAATGCCCGGTGATAAACCGCACCGACTGCGCATAGTCGCGATGGGTCAGCGGAATCCCCGCATACGCCGCGCAACCACTGGCTGCCGTGATACCCGGCACCACCTGAAACGGAATGCCGTGGGCCGCCAACTCCTCGATCTCTTCGCCACCACGGCCAAAGATGAACGGATCGCCACCCTTGAG
This sequence comes from Pseudomonas sp. HT11, assembly GCF_044875395.1. Lineage (NCBI taxonomy): Bacteria > Pseudomonadati > Pseudomonadota > Gammaproteobacteria > Pseudomonadales > Pseudomonadaceae > Pseudomonas > Pseudomonas sp. HT11. The sequence goes on from NZ_CP173217.1 coordinate 3,741,393, forward strand.
ACGCAGCACACGCTTGCCTTGCTTGGCCAAGTCCACCAATTGCTGGTTGATCTGGTCCTGCGGCACGGCGTGGTCGGCGCGACGCTTGCCGACGTAAACCCGTTCGGCATCGCGACGGCACAGCTCGAGAATGGCCGGCGCCACCAAGCGGTCGTACAGCACCACGTCGGCTTGCTGCATCAGGCGCAAGGCGCGGAAGGTCAGCAGGTCCGGATCACCCGGGCCTGCGCCCACCAGGTAAACTTCGCCCGGCGCATGCGGCGGTTTCCCGTTGACCTTTTCGATCAGCAGGCGCTCGGCCTCATCGCCCTGCCCGGCCAACTGGCGGTCGGCAATCGGGCCCTGGAAAACTTCTTCCCAGAACGCGCGACGCTGCTGCACATCCGGATACAAACCTTTGACCTGGGCACGAAAACGCGCCGCCAACCCGGCCAATTGGCCATAGGTGGACGGAATCCAGGTTTCCAGCTTGGCGCGGATCAGGCGTGCCAACACCGGCGCATCGCCGCCACTGGACACTGCAATCACCAAGGGCGAACGGTCGACAATCGCCGGGAAGATCACGCTGCACAAGGCTGGCGCGTCCACCACGTTGACCGGCACGCAGCGACGCTTGGCATCACTGGACACTTGCGCGTTCAGCGGCTCGTCGTCGGTCGCGGCGATGATCAGGGTGCAACCGTCGAGGTCGGGCTCCTGATAACCGCGCAAAATCAGTTCCCCGCCACTGCCCAGCACCAGTTCACGCAACTGGTCTTCGATCTGGGGAGCAACCACCCGCAACAACGCACCGGCGTCGGCCAGCAGCCGGGATTTGCGCAAGGCAATCTCCCCGCCACCGACGACCAACACACGACTGCCGCGCAGGTTATGAAACAGCGGCAGAAATTCCATTTAGCCGATGACCTCAACGCCCGCCATGTAAGGCTTGAGCACTTCAGGCACACGAATCGAACCGTCAGCCTGCTGGTAGTTTTCCAACACGGCTACGAGCGTACGGCCGACGGCCAGACCCGAACCGTTGAGGGTGTGCACCAGCTCCGGCTTGCCGGTTTCCGGGTTGCGGAAACGCGCCTGCATGCGACGGGCCTGGAAGTCACCGCAGTTGGAGCACGACGAAATCTCACGGTATTTGTCCTGGCTCGGCACCCACACTTCGAGGTCGTAGGTCTTCACGGCACTGAAACCCATGTCGCCGGTGCACAGCGCCAAGACGCGATACGGCAGCTCCAGCAGTTGCAGCACGCGCTCGGCGTTGGCGGTCAGGCCTTCCAGGGCTTCCATCGAGGTCGACGGCTCGACCACTTGCACCATCTCGACTTTGTCGAACTGGTGCTGGCGGATCATGCCGCGGGTATCGCGCCCCGAAGCACCGGCTTCACTGCGAAAGCACGGGCTGTGGGCCACGAACTTGATCGGCAGCTGCTTGGCGTCGAGGATCTCGCCGGCGACGATGTTGGTCAGCGACACTTCGGCCGTCGGGATCAGGTACAGGTCGGCTTCGCCGTCGCGGCTGATCTTGAACAGGTCTTCTTCGAATTTCGGCAGCTGGCTGGTGCCCATCAGCGCCGGCGCCTGCACCAGGTACGGGGTGTAGGCCTCTTCGTAGCCGTGCTCGGCGGTGTGCAGGTTGATCATGAACTGCGCCAGGGCGCGGTGCATGCGCGCGATCGGGCCGCGCAGCAAGGCAAAGCGTGCGCCGGACATTTTGGCGGCGGTTTCAAAATCCAGGCCACCGGTCAGCTCGCCGAGTGCAACGTGGTCCTTGATCTCGAAATCAAAGACCTTGGGCGTGCCCCAGCGGCGCACCTCGACGTTGCCGTCTTCGTCTTCGCCAATCGGCACCGATTCGTGCGGCAGGTTGGGGATGCCCAGCAGGATCGAGTCCAGCTCGCTCTGAATGCCTTCCAGCTCGACTTTGCCGTCGGACAGCTCAGTGCCCATACGCTCGACGTCGGCCATCAGCGGCGCAATGTCTTCGCCGCGCTGCTTGGCCTGACCGATGGATTTGGAACGTGCATTGCGCTCAGCCTGCAGTGCTTCGGTGCGGGTCTGGACGGTCTTGCGCTGTTCTTCCAGCGCTTCGATGCGCGCAACATCCAAGGCAAAGCCACGGGATGCCAGGCGGTCCGCTACGTCCTGAAGGTTGCTACGTAACAGTTTGGAATCGAGCATGTCGGTCTCTCGTTATCAAAGTTTGGTCAAGGACAGGCCAGCCCAGGTGGCGAGCAGCCCGCCGAACACGCTGATACCCAAGTAGCCGAAGGCAACCAGGGCTTGCCCGCTTTCCAGCAGGCGCAGCGTATCCAGTGAAAAGGATGAAAAGGTCGTCAGACCGCCTACAAAGCCGACAATCAAGCCGGCGCGAATCTCAATCGGCACTTCCGGGCGCAACAGGAACCAGCCGTACAACAGCCCGATGATCAAGCAGCCCACCAGGTTGACCGCCAGGGTCGCCGCATAAAAATGCTTGGGCCAATTGGCGCTCACCCACGTACCGGTGGCGAAACGCAATAATGTACCAGCGATGCCGGCTACGGACACGGCAAGAATGGTCTTGAGCACTACTTTCTCCGCTGTTTGGGGCTGAGGCGATCGAGTTGGGCGAGGTGATTGAGCTTTTCACCAATCTTCAGCTCCAGCCCACGGGGCACCGGCTGGTAGAACGGCTGCGGCTCAAGCTCATCGGGAAAATAATCTTCACCGGCGGCATAGGCGTCCGGCTCGTCATGGGCATAGCGGTATTCGTCGCCGTAGCCCAATTGCTTCATCAGCTTGGTCGGGGCGTTGCGCAGGTGCAAGGGCACTTCCAGCGAGCCGTGTTCGGCCGCGGCGCGCAGGGCCGACTTGAAGCCCATGTACACGGCGTTGCTTTTGGGTGCGCACGCCAAGTAAGTGATGGCCTGCGCCACCGCCAACTCGCCTTCCGGGCTGCCGAGGCGTTCCTGCACTTCCCAGGCGGCGAGGCACAGGCTCAGCGCGCGCGGGTCGGCATTGCCGATGTCTTCGCTGGCCATGCGCACCACACGGCGCGCCAGGTACAACGGGTCGCAGCCGCCGTCGATCATCCGCGCAAACCAGTACAGCGCGCCGTCAGGGTTGGAGCCGCGTACGGATTTGTGCAGCGCCGAGATCTGGTCGTAAAAGGCTTCGCCGCCCTTGTCGAAGCGCCGGCGGGTGTCGCCCAGCAGGCTTTGCAGGAGGTCGACGCCGATCTCGCTGTGGTCTTCGGCCAGATCCGACGCGTTTTCCAGCAGGTTGAGAAAGCGACGACCGTCGCCATCGGCGGCGCTCATCAAAATCTTGAAGCCTTCGTCGCTGAGGCTGAGCTGGCGTTTGCCCAGGCCCTTGTCTTCGCTCAATGCACGCTGCAACAGCTTGCGCATCGCCGCTTCGTCCAGGCTCTTGAGCACATAGACCCGCGCCCGCGACAGCAGCGCGTTGTTGAGTTCAAACGACGGGTTTTCGGTGGTGGCGCCGATAAAAATCAGCGTGCCGTCCTCCACATACGGCAAAAACGCATCCTGCTGCGACTTGTTGAAGCGATGCACCTCATCAACGAACAGGATGGTGCGCTTGCCGTATTGCCCGGCCTGCTGCTTGGCCACCTCAACCGCCTGGCGGATCTCCTTGACCCCCGCCAACACCGCCGAAACCGTTTCGAAGTGCGCATCCGAGACCTTCGCCAGCAAGCGCGCCAGGGTGGTCTTACCCACGCCCGGCGGCCCCCAGAAAATCATCGAGTGCAGCGCACCCTGCTCCAGGGCTTCGCGCAATGGCTTACCGCGAGCGAGCAGGTGTTCTTGCCCGACGTACTCGTCCAGGTTGGTCGAACGCAAACGCGCGGCCAAGGGTTGAGCAATCGGGTCACTTCGAAACAAATCCATGGGCAGCGCTTGAAACCTCTAAACAGTTTATTCCTGGATCACGTCGGCACCCTTGGGGATGACGAACTTGAACTTGGAGGCATCGACAACGCCGTTGGCCTTGACCGCGGAGAACAGGATATCGGTGCGCTGACCAACGCTGTCGATCAGGCGCATGTTGTTGATCACGCCATTGCCAAACGATAGCTGCAGGCTGTCGAACAACGTGTCCTTGGACTTGGGCTTGAGGGTGAACTCAATCACGTTGCTGGTTTGCTTGGAGGTGATATCAAAACTGTCGCTGATTTTCGACACATCGCCCGACAGCAGCAGCGCCGGCGTCTGGTTCAGGCGCGGGTCGAGCTTTTTGATGGTCGCCTGCTCCAGGTCCGGGTCCCACAAGGTGACTTTCTGGCCGTCGGAGACGATGGTCTGCTCGTTCGGCGCGTCGGTTTTCCAGTAGAACAGGCCCGGGCGCTGCACGGCCATTTCACCGGCGGTTTCCTGCAACTGGGTGCCGCCGCCATCCAGGGTCAACTGGGAAAAGCGCGCCGTCAGGGTCTTGGATTTGTCCAACAGGTTGGTCAGGCTGGCCACGGAGGCCGGATCAGCGTGGGCTGAAACAGCAGTCAGGGCCAGGGCTGGCAACAACAGCATGCGGATAAGACGCATGGGAGTCCTCATTGAGTCGTTAAGGCGAGCCGCGTGCTGCCACGCGGCACGAGATCAGTCGCGCATCTGCCCGGGGGCGATGACTTCGCGCGAGCCGTTGGTGTTCATTGCGGTCACGACGCCAGCGTTTTCCATGGCTTCGATCATGCGGGCGGCGCGGTTGTAGCCGATTTTCAGTTTGCGCTGTACCGCAGAGATCGAGGCACGGCGGCTTTCAAGCACGAACGCCACGGCCTCGTCGTACAGCGCGTCGGTCTCGGCGTCGTCGTCACCACCGCTGCTGCCACCGTCGAAGCCGCTGCCGGCCTCTTCGACACCGGCGAGGATGTCGTCGTTGTATTCCGGCGCGCCGCGCAGTTTCCAGGCTTCCACCACGCGGTGTACTTCGTCATCGGAAACGAACGCGCCGTGAACCCGGATCGGCAGGCTGGTGCCGGGCGGCATGTAGAGCATGTCACCGTGACCCAACAGTTGCTCGGCGCCGCCCTGGTCGATGATGGTGCGCGAGTCGATCTTGCTGGAAACCTGGAACGCCATCCGCGTCGGGATGTTGGCCTTGATCAGACCCGTGATCACGTCCACCGATGGCCGCTGGGTCGCCAGGATCAAGTGGATGCCAGCAGCCCGGGCTTTCTGGGCGATACGTGCGATCAGCTCTTCAACCTTCTTGCCGACGATCATCATCATGTCGGCAAATTCGTCGACCACAACCACGATGGTCGGCAGCTTGGTCAGCAGCGGCGCTTCGTCGTGGATATTTTCGCGCTTGTACAGTGGGTCGGTCAGTGGCGTGCCGGCGTCCTGGGCTTCCTTGACCTTGGCGTTGAAGCCCGACAGGTTTCGTACGCCCATCTTCGCCATCAGCTTGTAGCGGCGCTCCATCTCGGCCACGCTCCAACGCAATGCGTTGGCGGCGTCCTTCATGTCGGTGACCACCGGGCAGAGCAGGTGCGGAATGCCTTCGTAGATCGACAATTCCAACATCTTCGGGTCGATCATGATCAGCTTGGCGTCATCCGGGCCGGACTTGAACAGGATCGACAGGATCATCGCGTTCACGCCTACCGACTTACCGGAACCGGTGGTACCGGCAACCAGCAAGTGCGGCATTTTCGCCAGGTCGGTGATCACCGGCTTGCCGCCGATGTCATGGCCCAGGGCCAAGGTGACCGGCGATTTGAAGTTGTCGTATTCCGGCGTCGACAGCACTTCGGAGAAGCGCACGATCTGCCGGTCTTCATTGGGAATCTCGATGCCCACGGTGGTCTTGCCGGGGATCACTTCCACCACACGCACGCTGGTCACGGCCAGGGAGCGGGCCAGGTCTTTGGCCAGGTTGGAAATGCGGCTGACCTTGACGCCGGCGGCGGGCTGGATTTCGTAACGGGTAATAACCGGACCCGGGTGGATCGAGTCGACGGAAACTTCGACGCCGAATTCCTTGAGTTTGATTTCCAGCAGATGGCCGACGGCCGCCAGGGATTCCGGGGAATAATTGAGTTGTTTCTTTTCGGCCGGGTCGAGAATCGAGATCGGCGGCAAGGTGCCTTCCACGGCGCTGTCGATAAACAACGGGGCCTGTTTCTCTTTCTGTACGCGATGGCTCGGCTCGGGAGCCTTAGGCGGCGCCGGGGCGATCACCGGCGGCACCTGCTTCTCGCGGTCCGACATGTGCTTGCTCAGGGCCTGCTCGCGCTCGATCAGGCGTTCCTTGACCTTGGCCTGCTCGCGTCGGTCCGGCGTGGTCGGGGCCACGACCTCATTGACGCGGGTATCCACCTCACGCAGCTGCGCCACCATGCGCTTGCGATCAACACGCGCCGACCACCAGCGGTTGGCCGCACCCTGGAACAATTCGAGCAGGTCGAGCGTGATCTTGCCGGTGACGTCCATCACCTTGAACCACGACAGGTCGGTGAATACCGTCAGGCCGAACAGGAACAACGCGATGAACATCAAGGTGCTGCCCTGGATATTCAGGCTCTTGCGCGCCAGGTCGCCAAGGCTCTCGCCCAGCGCACCGCCCGCGCCCGCCGGCAAACCGGTAGGCGCATGAAAGTGGATGTGCGCCAGGGCCGCACCGGACAGCACCAGAAACACCAAGCCGATCAAGCGCCAGGAGAACAGCCAGCCGCTCCACTGCCACGGCTCGTGGCGCTGGCGGAAGATCTGCCAGGTCTTGATCGCCAGCAACAGCGGGAAGATATACGCGAAGTAACCCAGCACCATGAACAGAATGTCGGCGCTGTAGGAACCGGCAGGTCCACCGAAGTTCTGCACGTCTTCGATCTTGCTGTTGTGGCTCCAGCCCGGATCGTCCTTGCCATAGGTCAGCAAGGCCATCATCAGGAACAGGCACAGGGCGCCGATGGCGATCAGCGCCCCTTCCTTGAGTCGGTAGTGCAGATGCTGGCGCCAGGCCGGCACGACTGCTGCTTTAGGTGTTGCGGCGGATTTCTTCAAAACGGGTCTTTTCCTGCGCCTTTAGCGCGTCCATCTGTTGAATGACTGCACACTACCGCTCAATCCGAGCGGCTGAAAAATGAACGAACGTCGCTGAATCTACTTTTAACACTGGGTGATGAAAGGGTGAAATGGCGATAACGCCACAATGGCCGCATTGTACGGGTTTGCGCCCGTGATGCCACGCCCTTGCCGATCACTGAGCAGCATAGACAAATGAAGTGTCACAGCATGTTCAATTTGAGCATGCATTGTCTTTGCTGACAAAGGCTTATGAGCTGTTTTTAGCAATCCAGGCAAGCTTGGCAAATGGCCTGCATTGCCTGGACCCGATTACGACCGCGCCTCGGGCACAGAGTTGCAGAAACACGCGCTCACGCTAATCCTCGTCGATCCCCGATTCGGGCTGGCCCCACAGCGCTGTGTCGACAATAATCACCCCTGCCGCGGCAGGCGACCCGTCTGCCACTCCCCTCCCCTTCCGTAAGCCTGGATGCCATGCTGACCTGGTTGCAACGCGACTCCCTGACTTTTCCGCCGCTGGCCAAGGCCATGCGCGAACCCAATGGCCTGCTTGCCGCCGGCGGCGACCTGTCGGCCGAACGCCTGATCGAGGCTTACCGCCATGGCTGCTTTCCATGGTTCTCGCAAGGCCAGCCGATTCTTTGGTGGTCACCCGACCCGCGCACCGTGATATTCCCCGACGAACTGCATGTCTCGCGCAGCCTCGGCAAACTGCTGCGCCAGCAGCGTTATAGCGTGACGTTCGACCAGGACTTCGCTGCCGTCATCCAGGCGTGCGCCGCACCGCGCAGCTACGCCGATGGCACCTGGATCACCGAGGGCATCCAGAGCGCCTACCTGGAGCTGCACCAGCGCGGCTACGCGCACTCAGTGGAAGTGTGGGATGGCGGCGAACTGGTTGGCGGTCTGTATGGGCTGGCGATGGGCCAATTGTTCTTTGGCGAATCCATGTTCAGCCGTGCCGACAACGCGTCGAAATTCGGTTTCGCCACCCTGACCCGGCAGTTGCAGGCCTGGGGTTTTGTGTTGATCGACTGCCAGATGCCCAATGATCACCTGCACAGCCTTGGCGCGCGCGCCATACCGCGCAGTGATTTCGCGGCCTTCCTGCGCAACCATTTGGACCAACCCAGCTCTGGACCGTGGGTTTCCTAGGCGACTTTCTCGCACCTGGCTTACACTTATTTCAAAGCTTATCCCGAGGGTTGATCATGACCGAGCTGGCGCGCTTGAAGTTTTATGCCACTCAAGCCCACTCTTGCAGCTATCTGCCCGACGAGCAGGCCACCACGCTGTTCCTCGACCCCAGCCAGCCAATGGACGTGCACGTGTACGCCGACCTGTCAGAGATGGGTTTTCGGCGCAGCGGCGATCACCTGTACCGCCCCCATTGCCAGAACTGCAATGCTTGCGTGCCGGCACGCATCCCGGCTGCGCAGTTTTTGCCGGACCGTAACCAGAAACGTATCCTCAAGCGCAATGCCGACCTGACGGTGACCGCCACCAAGCCTCAGTACAGCGAAGAATATTTCGATCTCTACCAGCGCTACATCGAACAACGCCATGCCGACGGCGATATGTTCCCACCCAGTCGCGATCAGTTTTCGACATTCCTGGTGCGCGACCTGCCGTTTTCTCGGTTCTATGAGTTTCGCCTGGACGGACGCCTGCTGGCGGTGGCCGTGACCGATCTGCTGCCCAACGGCCTGTCGGCGGTGTACACGTTCTACGAGCCAAGCGAAGAACGTCGCAGCCTGGGACGCTTTGCAATTCTGTGGCAAATCGGTGAAGCCTTGCGCCTGGAACTGGAGGCGGTGTACCTCGGTTACTGGATAAAAAACTGCAAAAAGATGAACTACAAGACCCAATATCGGCCGATTGAGCTACTTATTAATCAAAGATGGGTCACGCTTAACTAGAACCCCTTGGCTTAAACACCCTTTTTCGGGCACAATGCACGCCGCTTTTGCCTGGCGCAGTTGCACCGGGCCATTCACTGGATACCGAGGGCTTTACTGCATGTCGAAAGAAGACAGCTTCGAAATGGAAGGCACTGTCGTCGACACCCTGCCCAACACCATGTTTCGTGTGGAGTTGGAAAATGGGCACGTCGTAACCGCGCATATCTCCGGCAAGATGCGCAAGAACTACATTCGTATTCTTACCGGTGACAAGGTGCGCGTCGAGCTGACGCCCTATGACTTGAGCAAAGGGCGCATCACTTACCGCGCTCGTTAATCAAGTCAATACAAAACGCCCGGTTCTGCCGGGCGTTTTTGTGTGTGCGATTAATAAAGGAGTTGCTTGCCTGGCGATAGCGGTATGACAGTAAGCGCGTCGCTGACTGATCCATCCAATCGCAGGCAAGCCAGCTCCCACAGTTGATCTTCAGTGTTTGAGACAGACAGCAAAAAGGCGCCCTTGGGCGCCTTTTTGCTTTGTTGCGGTCAGCGATATCAGGCCATTTCGGCCGTGGTTTCGAAATCGAAGGTCAGCTCGCCGTCCTTCAAATCGATATGCACCACGCCACCATGGTCGGAGAGCTCGCCGAACAGGATCTCTTCGGCCAATGGCCGCTTGATCTTGTCCTGGATCAGACGTGCCATTGGGCGAGCGCCCATTGCCGCGTCGTAACCACCCTCCGCCAACCAATTGCGCGCCGCGTCCGTTACGTCCAGCTGCACGCGCTTGTCTTCCAACTGCGCTTGAAGCTCGGTAAGGAACTTATCCACCACGCTTTTGATAACCTCATGGCTGAGGCGACCAAACTGGATAATGGTGTCCAGGCGGTTGCGGAACTCCGGCGTGAAGCTTTTCTTGATCACTTCCATTGCATCAGAGGAGTGATCCTGATGCGTAAAGCCGATCGAAGCCCGCGCGGCGGTTTCAGCACCGGCGTTGGTGGTCATGATCACGATCACGTTGCGGAAGTCCGCCTTGCGCCCGTTGTTATCAGTCAGGGTCCCGTGGTCCATGACCTGCAGCAGCAGGTTGAAGACTTCCGGGTGGGCCTTCTCGATTTCATCGAGCAGCAACACGCAATGCGGCTGCTTGGTGATTGCTTCGGTCAACAGACCGCCCTGGTCGAAACCGACGTAGCCCGGAGGCGCACCGATCAGGCGCGACACCGTGTGGCGCTCCATGTATTCGGACATGTCAAAGCGCACCAGCTCAATGCCCATGGCCTTGGCCAACTGCCGCGCCGCCTCGGTCTTGCCGACGCCGGTAGGGCCTGCGAACAGGAACGAACCGACCGGCTTGTCCGGCGACTTGAGGCCCGCGCGCGACAGCTTGATCGCGGTGGACAGCGAGTCGATGGCCGCATCCTGACCGAACACGGTGAGCTTGAGGTCACGCTCCAGGTTACGCAGCAGTTCCTTGTCGGAACTGGTGACGTGTTTTGGCGGAATCCGCGCGATCTTCGCCACGATGTCCTCGACCTGAGGCACGTCGATGCGCTTCACGCGCTTCTCTACCGGTTGCAGGCGCTGGTAGGCACCCGCCTCGTCGATGACGTCGATGGCCTTGTCCGGCATATGCCGGTCATTGATGTAGCGTGACGCCAGCTCGGCCGCTGCGCGCAACGCCTCATCGGTGTACTCGATGCCATGGTGCGCTTCGAAACGCCCCTTGAGCCCACGCAGGATGCCGATGGTGTCTTCAACCGAAGGCTCGGACACGTCGACTTTCTGGAAGCGACGCGCCAAGGCGCGGTCTTTCTCGAAGATCCCGCGAAATTCCTGGAAGGTGGTCGAACCGATGCAGCGGATATCACCCGACGACAGCAACGGCTTGAGCAGGTTGGAGGCGTCCATCACCCCACCGGAAGCCGCACCGGCGCCAATGATGGTGTGGATCTCATCGATAAACAGGATCGCCTGCGGGCGCTTTTTCAGCTCACCGAGCAGCGCCTTGAAGCGCTTCTCGAAGTCGCCACGGTACTTGGTCCCGGCGAGCAATGCGCCCAGGTCAAGGGAGTAGACGACACTGTTGGCCAGCAGGTCAGGCACCTGATTATCGACAATACGTTTGGCCAGGCCTTCAGCAATCGCGGTTTTACCCACGCCCGCCTCGCCCACCAGCAATGGGTTGTTTTTGCGACGACGCGCGAGGATCTGCGCTACACGCTCAACTTCAAGCTCGCGGCCCACCAGCGGATCGATCCGCCCCTGGCGCGCCAACTCGTTGAGGTTGCTGGCATAGGCATCCAGCGGGTTGCTTGAAGAAGAAGACTCACCGCCCTCGTCGTCCTGCATATCCTGCTCACCCTCGGAATGATCGCCGTGCCCTGGCACCTTGGAGATACCGTGGGCGATGTAGTTGACGACATCAATACGCGCAACGCTCTGCTGCTTGAGCAGAAACACTGCCTGGCTTTCCTGTTCGCTGAAGATAGCCACAAGCACATTGGCGCCTGTGACTTCACGCTTGCCGGAGCTCTGGACGTGGAATACCGCACGCTGCAAGACCCGCTGGAAGCCCAGGGTTGGCTGGGTTTCGCGGTCCTCGTCATGCACGGGAATCAGTGGCGTAGTGGAGTCGATAAACTCCTGCAGGTCATGCTTGAGTTTGTCGAGGTTGGCGCCGCACGCACGTAGCACGGTGGCGGCAGCTTCGTTATCCAAAAGTGCCAGCAGCAGGTGCTCGACGGTCATGAATTCATGACGCTTCGAACGGGCCTCCTTGAAGGCAAGATTGAGGGTGACTTCGAGCTCGCGGTTTAACATAGCTTCACCTCATACCCAAGTGGTCGGCGTTAACCGTCCTTCTCGATTTCACAGAGTAGCGGATGCTGGCTTTCCCTGGCGTACTGGTTGACCTGCATGGCCTTTGTCTCGGCGATGTCGCGGGTAAACACTCCACATACTGCCCGTCCTTCTGTGTGAACGGCCAGCATTACCTTGGTCGCCAACTCGCGGTTCAGGTTAAAAAACACCTCGAGCACTTCGACCACGAAATCCATCGGTGTGTAGTCATCATTGAACAAAACCACCTTGTACATCGGCGGCGCCTGTAAGGCAGGCTTCGCTTCCTGAACAGCAATGCCCGCAGAACCGTCGTCGTCATGTTCCTGATCCGGGCGATCCTGATTGAATGTTAGTCGAATCTGGCTGTTTGCATGCATGGAAAGAAAGGTTCGTCAGTGGTTCAAGTACAGTGATGGGGGCGACCTGTCAGAATTTCAACTCTGACCCAATGGTCGCCTTGACTATCGGCGAATCAGTGTTACAACCAATAGAGCCCACAGTGGGTAAAAAAGGTCCGCGCAGTCAACCTTATTTATTCGGGTTAGGACGGATAAACTGGATGATACTCCAGTGATGGAGTCTGGTGCAGAGGGATATGGTATGTCTGGCGTCAAGATCAATGGCAAGGTCAAATGGTTTAACAATGCCAAAGGCTACGGTTTCATAAATGCAGAAGGAAAACCCGAAGAAGATCTCTTTGCGCATTATTCAGCGATTACCATGGACGGGTACAAGACGCTGAAAGCGGGCCAAGCAGTGACATTTGAAACCATTCAGGGGCCCAAGGGACTGCACGCGGTTGCAATCTCGGCGGCTGAGGCGCAAACAGAGGCGCAACCACCTGAAGAAATGCACGAAAAGAAGCTCAAGACAGATCAGCCCACTCAATCAAAGAAGAAGCAAACGGCCTGATCAGTTTTTTCAGTAAGCGCCCCACAAAAAACCGGCCATTCCGAGACTTCAGAATGGCCGGTTTTTTATGGCCCGTGATTTACATATGCGAAATCAGCGCATCACCAAAGCCCGATGACGACACCAGCTTGGCGCCGTCCATCAAGCGCTCGAAGTCATAGGTCACGGTCTTGGCCGAAATCGCGCCATTGGTGCCCTTGATGATCAAGTCGGCGGCTTCGGTCCAGCCCATATGGCGCAGCATCATTTCCGCCGACAGGATCAATGAACCCGGGTTGACCTGATCCTTGCCCGCATACTTGGGCGCCGTGCCATGGGTGGCTTCGAACATCGCCACGGTATCGGACAGGTTGGCCCCCGGCGCAATACCAATCCCTCCCACCTCCGCCGCCAGGGCGTCGGAAAGGTAGTCACCGTTCAGGTTGAGGGTCGCGATCACGTCATATTCGGCCGGACGCAGCAGAATTTGCTGAAGCATGGCATCGGCAATGGCGTCCTTGACCACCACGTTCTTGCCGGTTTTAGGATTTTTGAACTGCATCCACGGCCCACCGTCGAGCAGCGTCGCACCAAATTCTTCAGCCGCCACTTCGTAGGCCCACTCCTTGAAGGCGCCCTCGGTGAACTTCATGATGTTGCCTTTGTGCACAATGGTCAGCGAATCACGGTCGTTATCCACCACATATTGCAGGGCCTTACGCGCCAGACGTTTGGTGCCCTCTTTGGAGACCGGCTTGACGCCAATCCCGCAGTCCTGGTCGAAGCGGATCTTGGTGACGCCCATTTCTTCCTTGAGAAACTTGATCACCTTGATCGCTTCCGGCGAGCCGGCCTTCCACTCGATGCCGGCGTAAATATCCTCGGAGTTCTCACGAAAGATCGTCATATCGACATCGCCAGGCTTTTTGACCGGGCTGGGCACACCTTCAAACCAGCGCACCGGGCGCAGGCACACATAAAGGTCGAGTTGTTGACGCAGGGCCACGTTCAACGAACGAATGCCACCGCCGACCGGCGTGGTCAGGGGCCCCTTGATGGAGACCACGTAATCCTTGACCGCATCCAGGGTTTCCTGGGGCAGCCAGGTGTCCTGATCGTAGACTTGAGTCGCTTTCTCGCCCGCGTACACCTCCATCCAAGAGATCTTGCGCTTGCCGCCGTAAGCCTTTTCAACAGCGGCGTCGACCACCTTGATCATCACCGGGCTGATGTCGACGCCAATACCGTCGCCTTCTATATAAGGGATGATCGGTTGGTCAGGAACATTGAGAGAATGGTCTGCATTGACGGTGATTTTGTCGCCGACTGCCGGAACCTGAATCTTCTTGTATCCCATGCTGAACTCCATCTATGGATTGAACATCTGGCTGCGTTCGAGCCTACTCCAGATATATGGCGACTGAAACCTCGCGCCACGCTCATTTGCATCGAAAACAGCATATTTGGTCGCCTACAAGCCTGAAAGCAAAGGCAAAATCGCCAATCTTGAGCACATCGTGCGACGTTAGTCGTACCTGGCAACCTGCGACCTTTAGACCAATGGACGACGCACCTTTTGTATGAAGGCTCGGCGTAAGCATAGCGACGTATGTATAATGCCGCCGCTGACCCAAGAGTCACGACAGCTGACCGCTCTAGACAGTAGCCTTCAGCCAGAAAGCAGGACTATTACAATAGTCCAACCGCTTGACGCTCGACTGATGCAACCCAACATCACCGCGAAGAAACCTCGACATTTCGCTCATGGATGACTTTGAACGAACGCGCTCCACCCGGCGCATCTCGAGTTTCTGCGCACGCTTTCAGCAAAGAAGAGAGTTAATCCGAATATGCCCACCCGCTCGAAGATCATCTACACCTTCACCGACGAAGCCCCAGCCCTCGCCACCTATTCATTGCTGCCTATCGTAGAGGCCTTCACCGCTTCCGCTGATATTGCTGTGGAAACCCGCGACATTTCCCTCGCCGCGCGCATCCTCGCAAGCTTCCCCGAGCAACTGGGCACCAAGGCTATCCCGGACCACCTCGCCGAACTGGGCGACCTGGCCGTTACGCCTGAAGCCAACATCATCAAGCTGCCTAACATCAGCGCCTCGACCCCGCAGCTGCAAGCGGCGATCAAGGAGCTGCAGGCCCAGGGCTACGCCCTGCCGGACTACCCGGAAACCGTAACCACCGACGCGGAAAAAGAAACCCGTGCACGTTACGACAAGGTCAAGGGCAGCGCCGTGAACCCGGTACTGCGCGAAGGCAACTCTGACCGCCGCGCACCGCTGTCGGTCAAGAACTACGCACGCAAGCACCCGCACAAAATGGGCGCCTGGGCTGCAGACTCCAAGTCGCACGTCGCTCACATGAGCAACGGCGACTTCTACGGCAGCGAAAAAGCCGTACAGATCGAAGCCGCTGACGCAGTGAAGATCGAGCTGGTTGCCAAAGACGGCACCGCTACCGTGCTGAAAGAAAAGACTTCGGTACAAGCTGGCGAAATCATCGACACCGCCGTGCTGAGCAAAAAAGCCCTGCGCGCGTTCATCGCCGCCGAAATCGAAGACGCCAAGAAACAAGGCGTGCTGCTGTCGGTTCACCTCAAAGCCACCATGATGAAGGTCTCCGACCCGATCATGTTCGGCCAGATCGTTGCCGAGTTCTATAAAGACGCCCTGACCAAGCACGCTGCCGTGCTGGAGCAGATCGGCTTCAACCTGAACAACGGCATCGGCGACCTGTACGCTCGCATCAAGGCCTTGCCGGCCGAGCAGCAAGCGCAGATCGAAGCCGACATTAAGGCGGTCTACGCCGCTCGCCCATCGCTTGCGATGGTCAACTCCGACAAAGGCATCACCAACCTGCACGTGCCGAGCGACGTCATCGTCGACGCCTCGATGCCGGCCATGATCCGTGACTCCGGCAAGATGTGGGGCACCGACGGCCAGCTGCACGACACCAAGGCGGTGATCCCGGATCGCTGCTACGCCACCATCTACCAAGCCGTCATCGAAGACTGCAAGGCCAATGGCGCTTTCGACCCAACCACCATGGGCAGCGTGCCAAACGTTGGCCTGATGGCGAAGAAAGCCGAAGAGTACGGCTCTCACGACAAGACCTTCCAGATCAAGGCTGACGGCGTTGTCCGCGTCACCGACAGCAAGGGCAACCTGCTGATGGAACAGGCTGTTGAAGCCGGCGACATCTTCCGCATGTGCCAGACCAAAGACGCGCCGATCCAGGACTGGGTCAAACTGGCCGTCAACCGTGCCCGCGCCAGCAGCACCCCGGCCATTTTCTGGCTGGACCCACAGCGCGCGCACGACGGCGTCGTGGTCGAGAAAGTTCAGGCCTACCTGAAAGACCACAACACCGACGGCCTGGACATCCGCATCATGTCGCCGGTCGACGCGATGAAGTTCACCCTGGAGCGCACCCGCAAAGGCCTGGACACCATCTCGGTGACCGGCAACGTACTGCGCGACTACCTGACCGACCTGTTCCCGATCATGGAACTGGGCACCAGCGCCAAGATGCTGTCGATCGTGCCGCTGATGAACGGCGGTGGCCTGTTCGAAACCGGCGCCGGCGGTTCGGCTCCGAAACACGTGCAGCAGCTGGTTGAAGAGAACTTCCTGCGCTGGGATTCCCTGGGCGAGTTCCTGGCCCTGGCAGCATCCCTTGAGCATTTGGGTGTCACTTACAACAACCCGAAAGCCCTGGTGCTGTCCAAGACCCTGGACCAGGCCACTGGCCAGTTCCTGGACAACAACAAGTCGCCATCGCGCAAAGTCGGCAACATCGACAACCGCGGCAGCCACTTCTACCTGGCGCTGTACTGGGCTCAAGCCCTGGCCGCCCAGACCGAAGACACTGCACTGCAAGCGCAGTTCGGCGAACTGGCCAAAACCCTGAGCGACAACGAGGCGACCATCGTTGCCGAGCTGAACGCCGTGCAGGGCAAGCCAGTGGATATCGGCGGCTACTACGCGCCGAACCCGGAACTGACCAGCAAAGCCATGCGCCCAAGCAACACCCTCAACGCGGCGATTGCCAAGTTGAAGTAAGGTTGTAAGGATGCAAAGAAGCCCCGGCCCCGTGCCGGGGTTTCTGTTTTTGCCGTTCTACGCAAGAAACCGGATCAAATGTGGGAAGGGGCTTGCCCCCGATAGCGATGGATCAGTCGAGCTATTGGTAATTGACACACCGTCATCGGGGGCAAGCCCCCTCCCACACTGACCGCAATTGTGCCCAAACACCGCGTCATATCTTGAATCGAGGCCTCCCATGACCTGGCAACCCCACATCACCGTCGCCACCCTCGTCGAAGACAACGGCCGCTTCCTGATGGTCGAGGAACTCAAGGGCGGCCGCGCCGTGCTCAACCAGCCCGCCGGCCACCTGGACCCGAACGAAACCCTGACCGAAGCCGCCGTGCGCGAAACCCTTGAAGAAACCGGCTGGGACGTCGAGGCTACCGGCATTGTCGGGATCTACCTGTACACCGCGCCCAGCAATGGCGTGACCTACCAGCGGGTCTGCTTCACCGCCAAGGCGCTGAAACACCACCCGGACTATCAACTGGACGACGGCATCGTCCGCGCCCGCTGGCTGACCCGCGACGAGCTGATGGCCCTGCGCGATGACTGGCGCAGCGAGTTGATCATCCGTTGCATCGATGATTATTTGAGCGGCCAGCGCCACAGTCTGGAACTGATCCGCCCTTCTCTTTAGCCTTGCGGACGCGAGCCTGCTAGAATCGCGTCCTTTTTAAAGACACCCGTTGAAATCCTATGCGTGATCCAGCCCCTTCTGACACACAAAAGAAGCGCGTCATCGTCGGTATGTCCGGCGGCGTGGATTCTTCCGTTTCCGCCGTTCTGCTCATGGAGCAGGGTTATGAGGTGGAAGGCCTGTTCATGAAGAACTGGGAAGAAGACGATGGAACGGAATATTGCACCGCCATGGACGACCTCGCGGACGCCCAGGCCGTGTGCGACAAGATCGGCATCAAGTTGCACACCGCCAATTTCGCCGCCGAGTACTGGGACAACGTGTTCGAGCACTTCCTGGCCGAATACAAGGCCGGCCGCACGCCGAACCCGGACATCCTGTGCAACCGCGAAATCAAGTTCAAGGCGTTTCTCGACTACGCCATGATCCTTGGCGCCGACCTGATCGCTACCGGCCACTACGTGCGCCGTCGCGACGTGGATGACCGCACCGAACTGCTCAAAGGCCTGGACCCGAACAAGGACCAGAGCTACTTCCTGCACGCCGTCGGCGGCGAACAGATCGCCAAGACCCTGTTCCCGGTGGGCGAGCTGGAAAAACCCGAAGTGCGCAGGATTGCCGAGAAACACGGCCTGGCCACCGCCAAGAAAAAGGACTCCACCGGGATCTGCTTTATCGGCGAGCGCCGCTTCAGCGACTTCCTCAAGCAGTACCTGCCGGCACAACCGGGTGAAATCAAAACCACCGAAGGTGATGTCATCGGTCGCCACCACGGCCTGATGTACCACACCATCGGCCAGCGTCAGGGCCTGGGCATCGGCGGTTTGAAAGACGCAGGTGAAGAGCCGTGGTACGTGCTGGTCAAGGACCTGGAAAACAATGTGCTGATCGTTGGCCAGGGCAATGAACACCCGCTGCTGTTCTCGGGCGCACTGCTGGCCTCGGAGATCTATTGGGTCAACCCGATCGACCTGAGCACGCCGCGCCGCCTGACCGCCAAGGTGCGCTATCGCCAGAGCGACCAGCCTTGCACCCTGGAGAAAACCGCCAGTGGCTATCGCGCCACGTTCGATGACCCGCAACGCGCGGTCACGCCTGGCCAGTCCGTGGTGTTTTATGACGGCGAAATTTGCCTGGGGGGCGGCGTGATTGAAGTCGCCGAACCCTGGAGCAACCCGGCATGAGCCCGACCCAGGAGCAACTGACCGCACTCGGTGGGGTTTTCCTCGCTGCGGTACTGGTCGACAAGATCGCCAAGACCGGCCAAGTGACGGAGGCAGGCCTGACCTGCATGCTCGGCAGCCTGCTGATCCGCGACCCCAAGGACACCCTGGAAGTCTATGGCGGCGACGACCTGGCGCTGCGCGAAGGCTATCGCGCGCTGATCGGCGCACTGGAGCGCGATCCGAGCACCTTGCAGCGCGAACCCCTGCGCTACGCCCTGTCGATGCTCGGCCTTGAGCGCCAATTGGCCAAGCGTGACGACATGCTCGAGACCATCGGCAAGCGCCTGCCGCAGATCCAATCCCAGGTCGAGCACTTCGGCCCGGCCCACGAAAACGTGATCGCCGCCTGCGGCGCGCTGTACCAGGACACCTTGAGCACCTTGCGCCAACGCATCCAGGTGCACGGCGACATGCGCAACCTGCAGCAACCCAACAATGCCTCTAAAATCCGCGCCCTGCTCCTGGCCGGTATCCGTTCGGCACGGTTGTGGCGCCAGTTGGGCGGTCATCGTTGGCAGCTGGTGATCAGCCGACGCAAATTGCTCAAAGAGCTTTACCCGTTGATGCGCAACGAATAAGTCGCAGCAACCAGGATTTTTATCGCCTCACGCGTAATACGCCGGTCAGTTGGCAACGGACCGGCGGATTTTTTCATGTATGATACGCGCCCCATTTCGTTGCCCGACTGTCCGAGAACACCCCATGCAGCTTTCTTCGCTCACTGCGGTTTCCCCTGTTGACGGCCGCTACGCCGGCAAAACCCAGGCCCTGCGCCCTATTTTCAGCGAATACGGCCTGATCCGTGCTCGTGTTCTGGTTGAAGTGCGCTGGCTCCAGCGCCTGGCCGCTCACCCTGGCATCAGCGAAGTGCCGGCGTTCTCCGCCGAAGCCAACGCGGTGCTGAACGCCCTGGCGGAAAACTTCGCTCTGGAGCACGCCGAGCGTGTCAAAGAGATCGAGCGCACCACCAACCACGACGTAAAAGCCATCGAATACCTGCTCAAAGAGCAAGCGGCCAAGCTGCCGGAACTGGCCAAGGTCAGCGAGTTCATCCACTTTGCCTGCACCAGCGAGGACATCAACAACCTGTCCCACGCCCTGATGCTGCGCGAAGGCCGCGATGACGTGATGCTGCCGCTGATGCGCCAGACCGCCAACGCCATCCGCGAACTGGCGATCCGTTTCGCCGACGTACCGATGCTGTCGCGCACCCACGGCCAGCCGGCTTCGCCGACCACTTTGGGCAAAGAACTGGCCAACGTGGTGTACCGCCTGGAGCGTCAGATCGCTCAAGTCGCCGCCGTGCCACTGCTGGGCAAAATCAACGGCGCCGTGGGCAACTACAACGCCCACCTCTCTGCCTACCCGGAAATCGACTGGGAAGAAAATGCCCGCGCGTTCATCGAAGACGAGCTGGGCCTGGGCTTCAACCCTTACACCACGCAGATCGAACCGCACGACTACATCGCCGAGCTGTTCGACGCGATTGCACGCTTCAACACCATCCTGATCGACTTCGACCGCGATATCTGGGGTTACATCTCCCTGGGCTACTTCAAGCAGCGCACCATTGCCGGTGAAATCGGTTCCTCGACCATGCCGCACAAGGTCAACCCGATCGACTTCGAAAACTCCGAAGGCAACCTCGGCATCGCCAACGCCCTGTTCCAGCACCTGGCCAGCAAGTTGCCGATCTCCCGCTGGCAGCGCGACCTGACCGACTCCACCGTACTGCGCAACCTCGGCGTGGGCTTCGCTCACAGCGTGATCGCGTACGAAGCCAGCCTCAAGGGCATCAGCAAGCTTGAGCTCAACGAGCAGAAAATCGCCGCTGACCTGGACGCGTGCTGGGAAGTGTTGGCCGAGCCGATTCAGACCGTGATGCGCCGCTACAACATCGAAAACCCGTACGAGAAGCTTAAAGAATTGACGCGCGGCAAGGGCATCAGCCCCGAGGCGCTGCAAACTTTCATCGACGGCCTGGATATGCCAGCCGCTGCCAAGGCCGAGCTGAAACTGCTCACCCCGGCCAACTACATCGGCAACGCGGTGGCCCAAGCCAAGCGCATCTGATTCGCGCAAGCCCTCTTGAGACGCCCGGCCGCGCCGGGCGTTTTTATTCCTGTCTTAAAAGTGCTTTCTTTCAATAGGTTACACATGAATCCTGATATTCCTCTTCAACTTCTGGGCGGCATCACGGCACGCGAATTCCTGCGCGACTACTGGCAGAAAAAACCGTTGCTGATCCGTCAGGCCATCCCTGATTTCGAAAGCCCGATCGACGCCGACGAACTGGCCGGCTTGGCCCTGGAAGAAGAAGTTGAATCGCGCCTGGTGATCGAACACGGCGAACGCCCGTGGGAGCTGCGTCGCGGCCCATTCGCCGAAGACGCCTTCAGCACCCTGCCCGAGCGTGAGTGGACCCTGCTGGTGCAGGCCGTCGATCAGTTCGTGCCGGAAGTCGCCGAGTTGCTGGAGCACTTTCGCTTCCTGCCAAGCTGGCGCATCGACGATGTGATGATCAGCTTTGCCGCACCTGGCGGCAGCGTTGGCCCGCACTTCGATAACTACGACGTGTTCCTGCTGCAAGCCCAAGGCAAGCGCAACTGGAAAATCGGCCAGATGTGCAACTCCGAAAGCCCGCTGCTGCAGCATGCCGACCTGCGCATCCTCGCCGAATTCGAACAAAGCGAAGAATGGGTGCTGGAACCGGGCGATATGCTCTACCTGCCGCCACGCCTGGCACACTTCGGTATCGCCGAAGATGACTGCATGACCTATTCGGTAGGCTTTCGCGCGCCAAGCGCCGCTGAAGTGCTGACCCACTTCACCGACTTCCTCAGCCAGTACCTGACAGACGAAGAGCGTTACACCGACGCCGACGCCCAGCCGGCAAGCGACCCGCACCAGATCCAGGGTGACGCGCTGGACCGCCTGAAGAGCCTGCTGGCCGAGCACATGAGCGACGAGCGCATGCTGCTGACTTGGTTTGGCCAGTTCATGACCGAGCCGCGCTACCCTGAACTGGTGGCGGGCGAAGAATTGGGCGAAGAGGACTTCGTCAACAGCCTGGAAGGCGGCGCGATCCTGGTGCGCAACCCAAGCGCGCGCATGGCGTGGTCGGAAGTCGATGACGATGTACTGCTGTTCGCCAGCGGCCAAAGCCGTTACCTGCCAGGCAAACTGCGCGAGCTGTTGAAGCTGGTGTGCTCGGCCGACGCCCTGCACAGCGAAAACCTCGGCGAGTGGCTCGCAGACGAAGACGGTCGCGACCTGCTGTGCGAATTGGTCAAGCAAGGAAGCCTGGGATTTGCCGATGAATAAGATTCACGTAAGTGTCGCGGACTGGCGAAAGGATATCGACGAGATTCGGCGCATTCGTGAAGCGGTATTTATCGCTGAGCAATCGGTTCCACCTGAGCTTGAGTGGGACGCGGACGACGCCGACGCCGTGCATTTTCTGGCGTTCGAAGGCGATTTTCCGATTGGTACTGCGCGCCTGCTGCCCAGTGGCGAGATCGGGCGTGTATCGGTGCTCAAGGACTGGCGCGGCCTGAAGGTTGGCGACAAGCTGATGGAAGCGGTGATTGGGCTGGCCGAGCAACGCGGTCAGACCAAGCAGTTTCTGAGTGCGCAGGTGTATGCGGCGCCGTTCTATGAGCGGCTGGGCTTCAAGATTGTCAGCGATGAGTTTCTTGAAGTCGGTATTCCGCATGTGGACATGGTGCGCGAAAGCTGATCCCTGTGGCGAGCGGGCTTGCCCCGCGCTGGGCTGCGCAGCGACCCTAAAACCAGACGCCGCGTTCTTTCTGAAAGAACGCGGCGTTTTTTATTGGGGCCGCTGCGCAGCCCAGCGCGGGGCAAGCCCGCTCGCCACAACAAGCTCGCTCGTCACAACGAGGCCGCTCACTGCACCAAGCCGGCTCACGACTAAACTTGCGACCTGCCAGGCCGACAAACTGGCACTATCACGCTAAATGACTCGCAGAGATAACGGACATGTCCCTACGCACCCTGCTCACCGCCCTCCTCCTGACTGTCAGCGCCTCGGCAATCGCCGACACCGCGGTCGTCAACCTGAGCAACCGCACCAGCGCCGACCTGCTGCCGGTGGCGCAGAACTTCATCGGCAAGGACGGCAGCGTCAGCGCCTACGGCAACCAGCTGATTGTGAACGCCGACCCAGGCAAGATCGAGGACCTGCGCGCGCTGCTCGCGCAGTTGGACACACCCGCCAAGCGCCTGCTGATTACCGTCGACACCAACGAAAACAACCAGCAGAACAGCGGCGACAACCAGACGCGCATCATCAGCTACGGTACCGCCAGCCGCGACGGCGGCATCCAGCAGATCCAGGCCAGTGAAGGCGTGCCCGCGCTGATCCAGGTTGGCCAGAGCGTACCGCTGACCACTACTCAGCCCGACGCCTACGGCCGCCCGCAAAACCAGACCCAGTATCGCAACGTCACCCAAGGCTTTTACGTCACCGCCAGCGTCACCGGCGAGACCGTGCACCTGGCCATCAGCACCAACCGTGACCGCATGAGCCAGGAACGTCCCGATGTAGTGAACGTTCAGAGTACCGACACAACTGTCAGCGGCAGGCTGGGCGAGTGGATCCCCCTGGCTGGCGTCAACCGTGAGACCCAGGCCGACAAATCCTCTACAGCCCGCAATTACTCTACTCAAGGCCGTGATGACCTGACTTTGCGGGTCAAGGTCGACACCTTGAACTGAAGCACCAAAAACTGACTGATGAGTCGTCTTAGACTAAAGATGTAGTGCTTTAAAAAAAGCACTACAAAACATTTGACGAGCCAAAAAAGCCTGTGCATGATGGCCTCGCTCCCGCTAATCAGGGGCCCTGGCAAGGGCCTTCGGATCGCCGCTCTAAGCTACCCACCTGAGCCGATTCGTGTCTGTACCGCCCACAAGGTGTGTTTGACGAGGTTGCGACTGGAACGAAGTTGTCCCGAGGGACGGAAGCTAACCAGGTAACCCGGCTACACACTGATGGATTGTACAAAGGCCCACGATGCCCGAAGACCGTTCGCAGTTCGCCCTTACCTGCTCAACTCCCCCTTGAGCCTGTCGTTCATCCCGTCGCCCTCCCCGCCAAACCCGGCTTGACCGCCAAGCTTCTGGTCAGCGAGCAGCCATCACCACGCACTGAGTACGTGGCTGGCAAATGGAATTTTCCACCTAGACCTATGCGACGAGGTTTTTCCCATGGCACTGACACGCGAACAGCAAATTGCAGCCCTTGAAAAAGATTGGGCTGAAAACCCACGCTGGAAAGGCGTAACCCGCGCTTATTCCGCTGCTGACGTCGTCCGCCTGCGTGGCTCGGTTCAACCTGAGCACACCTTTGCAAAACTCGGCGCCGAGAAGCTGTGGAAGCTGGTCACCCAGGGTGCCAAGCCGTCCTTCCGTCCCGAAAAAGATTTCGTCAACTGCATGGGCGCCCTCACTGGCGGCCAGGCAGTCCAGCAGGTAAAAGCCGGTATCCAGGCGATCTACCTGTCCGGCTGGCAAGTGGCAGCGGACAACAACTCCGCTGAATCCATGTACCCCGACCAATCGCTGTACCCGGTGGACTCGGTACCCACCGTGGTCAAGCGCATCAACAACTCGTTCCGCCGCGCCGACCAGATCCAGTGGAAAGCCGGTAAAGGCCCGGGCGACGAAGGCTATATCGACTACTTCGCACCAATCGTGGCGGACGCTGAAGCCGGTTTCGGCGGCGTACTCAACGCCTACGAGCTGATGAAGAGCATGATCGAGGCTGGCGCTGCCGGCGTGCACTTCGAAGACCAACTGGCGTCGGTGAAGAAATGCGGCCACATGGGCGGCAAGGTACTGGTGCCGACTCAGGAAGCCGTACAGAAGCTGACTGCTGCTCGCCTGGCTGCCGACGTGGCTGGCACCCCGACCATCATCCTGGCCCGTACCGATGCGAACGCCGCTGACTTGCTGACGTCGGACTGCGACCCGTACGACCAGCCATTCGTAACCGGCGAACGTACCCAGGAAGGCTTCTATAAAGTGCGCGCCGGCCTCGACCAGGCCATCGCTCGCGGCCTGGCCTACGCGCCGTACGCCGACCTGATCTGGTGCGAAACCGCCAAGCCGGACCTGGACGAAGCGCGTCGCTTTGCCGAAGCGATCAAGAAGGAATACCCGGACCAGCTGCTGTCCTACAACTGCTCGCCTTCTTTCAACTGGAAGAAGAACCTGGACGACGCGACCATCGCCAAGTTCCAGCGCGAACTTTCCGCCATGGGTTACAAGCACCAGTTCATCACCCTGGCCGGCATTCACAACATGTGGCACAGCATGTTCAACCTGGCGCACGACTACGCCCGCAACGACATGACCGCCTACGTGAAGCTGCAGGAGCAGGAATTCGCTGACGCCGCCAAGGGTTACACCTTTGTGGCGCACCAGCAGGAAGTGGGCACCGGCTACTTCGACGACATGACCACCGTGATCCAGGGCGGCACCTCGTCCGTGACCGCGTTGACCGGTTCGACCGAAGAAGAGCAGTTCCACTAAGTAGCGAGTACACGGCCATTGCGGCCCCATGGAAGACCTAACCGCATTGCCGCACAACAATCACGCCCCGACTGGTTCGGGGCGTTTTTTTGCCCGGAAAAAACGCCCTGAGACACAGGAGATTAAAAATGTGGGAATGCATGCAACCTGAAGGTTTTGCGCAAAACATTGATCCAGAGCGGTGTTTGCCCGAATCAAATCAGTTAAAAGATCCCCACCAGCAACTAAGCACCAATCAAGCAAGTAACGGCAACTTCCCCCGCCACACGAGAAACATTCGCTTAAACCCTGCGCAAACAATATTCATTATCATTTAGCGCATGAAAACTTCGTTACCCGTTAAACAAAACAGAATTGATTAAATGCCCGCTAATCCCCGCCCCACAAGGGCTACAGCCCCAAGAAGGTGCACTATGTGCTTATTCCGTCGAATAATTTCGCTATCGGAATTTTACTTGCCCGGTGTTTAGCCATAAAATCACCGCGATTGATTGCAGTGCGACATATCGTCACTGCATCGTTACTTTTTCGAGCTCAGAGACCTTTGCTCTCTGTTAAGGATTTCCAGCATGACCGAAGCGACAGGACTCATGGCCCACAACTGGGGCTTTGCCATTTTCCTCCTCGGTGTTGTCGGCCTTTGCGCCTTCATGCTTGGTGTCTCCAGCCTCCTCGGGTCAAAAGCCTGGGGCCGCAGCAAAAATGAACCGTTCGAGTCCGGCATGCTGCCTACAGGTGGCGCCCGCTTGCGGCTCTCAGCCAAATTCTATCTGGTCGCGATGCTGTTCGTGATCTTCGATATCGAAGCCCTCTTTCTCTTTGCCTGGTCTGTGTCCGTCCGCGAAAGCGGCTGGACCGGATTCGTCGAAGCCCTCGTTTTCATAGCAATTCTGTTGGCAGGCCTTGTCTACCTATTTCGAGTGGGCGCCCTTGACTGGGCTCCGGAAGCTCGTCGCAAGCGGCAAGCGAAGCTGAAACAATGAGGCTTTGGCGATGCAATACAATCTCACCAGGATCGACCCGGATGCTCCTAACGAGCAGTACCCAATCGGCGAACGCGAAACCGTTTCCGACCCGTTAGAAGACCAAGTCCACAAAAACATCTACATGGGCAAGCTCGAAGACGTGCTGAGTGGCGCGGTCAATTGGGGGCGTAAGAACTCCCTGTGGCCGTACAACTTCGGTCTTTCGTGCTGCTACGTGGAAATGACCACCGCCTTCACGGCGCCCCACGACATCGCGCGCTTTGGCGCCGAAGTTATCCGGGCATCACCGCGCCAGGCGGATTTCATGGTTATCGCCGGCACCTGCTTTATCAAGATGGCGCCGATCATTCAGCGTCTCTACGAGCAAATGCTCGAGCCAAAGTGGGTTATCTCCATGGGTTCGTGCGCCAACTCCGGTGGCATGTACGACATCTACTCCGTCGTTCAAGGGGTGGACAAGTTCCTGCCCGTGGACGTCTACGTGCCTGGCTGCCCGCCCCGCCCCGAAGCGTTTCTGCAAGGCTTGATGCTGTTGCAGGAATCGATTGGCAAGGAGCGTCGCCCACTTTCCTGGGTTGTCGGCGATCAAGGCGTGTATCGCGCCGAGATGCCGTCACAAAAGGAACAGCGCCGCGAACAGCGAATCGCAGTCACCAACCTGCGCAGCCCCGACGAAGTCTGATCCAGCACCGGTTCTTTTATAGAACGAAAACCTGGCTTCATTCTTTACGTTGACCGAAAGCGATAAAAAACCATGACTACAGGCAGTGCTCGACGCATCCCGCCTTATAAGGCAGACGACCAGGATGTGGTTGTCGAACTCAATAACCGTTTTGGCCCTGACGCCTTCACCGCCCAGGCCACACGCACCGGTATGCCGGTGCTGTGGGTGGCGCGTGCCAAGCTCGTCGAAGTCCTGACTTTCCTGCGCAACCTGCCCAAGCCGTACGTCATGCTCTATGACCTGCATGGCGTGGACGAGCGTCTGCGCACCAAGCGCCAGGGGCTGCCGAGCGGCGCCGATTTCACCGTGTTCTATCACCTGATGTCGCTGGAGCGTAACAGCGACGTGATGATCAAGGTTGCCCTGTCCGAAAGCGACCTGAGCATTCCGACCATCACCGGCATCTGGCCGAACGCCAGCTGGTATGAGCGCGAAGTCTGGGACATGTTCGGCATCGACTTCCCGGGCCACCCGCACCTGACGCGCATCATGATGCCGCCCACCTGGGAAGGTCACCCGCTGCGCAAGGACTACCCTGCGCGCGCCACCGAATTCGATCCGTTCAGCCTGACGCTCGCCAAGCAGCAGCTGGAAGAAGAGGCTGCACGCTTCCGTCCGGAAGACTGGGGCATGAAACGCTCCGGCACCAACGAGGACTACATGTTCCTCAACCTGGGCCCGAACCACCCTTCGGCCCACGGTGCCTTCCGTATCATCCTGCAACTGGACGGCGAAGAAATCGTCGACTGCGTGCCGGACATCGGTTACCACCACCGTGGTGCCGAGAAGATGGCCGAACGTCAGTCCTGGCACAGCTTCATTCCGTACACCGACCGTATCGACTACCTCGGCGGCGTGATGAACAACCTGCCGTACGTGCTCTCGGTCGAGAAGCTGGCCGGCATCAAGGTGCCGGACCGCGTCGACACCATCCGCATCATGATGGCCGAGTTCTTCCGGATCACCAGCCACCTGCTGTTCCTGGGTACCTATATCCAGGACGTTGGCGCCATGACCCCGGTGTTCTTCACCTTCACCGACCGTCAGCGCGCCTACAAGGTTATCGAAGCCATCACCGGTTTCCGTCTGCACCCGGCCTGGTACCGCATCGGCGGCGTGGCGCACGACCTGCCAAACGGCTGGGAGCGCCTGGTCAAGGAATTCATCGACTGGATGCCCAAGCGTCTGGACGAGTACCAGAAAGCCGCGCTGGACAACAGCATCCTCAAGGGTCGTACCATCGGCGTCGCGCAGTACAACACCAAAGAGGCCCTGGAATGGGGCGTCACCGGTGCCGGCCTGCGTTCCACCGGCTGCGACTTCGACCTGCGTAAAGCACGCCCGTACTCCGGCTACGAGAACTTCGAATTCGAAGTACCGCTGGCGGCCAACGGCGATGCCTACGACCGTTGCATCGTGCGCGTCGAAGAAATGCGCCAGAGCCTGAAGATCATCGAGCAGTGCATGCGCAACATGCCGGCAGGTCCGTACAAGGCGGATCACCCGCTGACTACGCCGCCGCCGAAAGAACGCACGCTGCAGCACATCGAAACCCTGATCACGCACTTCCTGCAAGTTTCGTGGGGCCCGGTCATGCCGGCCAACGAATCCTTCCAGATGATTGAAGCGACCAAGGGTATCAACAGTTATTACCTGACGAGCGATGGCGGCACCATGAGCTACCGCACCCGGATTCGTACCCCAAGCTTCGCGCACTTGCAGCAGATCCCTTCGGTGATCAAAGGCGAGATGGTCGCGGACTTGATTGCGTACCTGGGTAGTATCGATTTCGTTATGGCCGACGTGGACCGCTAAGCATGAACAGCACGCTTATCCAAACAGATCGTTTCACCCTGAGTGAAACCGAGCGCTCGGCCATCGAGCACGAGCTGCATCACTACGAAGACCCGCGCGCGGCGTCGATCGAAGCCTTGAAGATCGTCCAGAAGGAACGTGGCTGGGTGCCGGACGGCGCCCTCTACGCCATCGGCGAGATCCTCGGCATCCCGGCCAGCGACGTTGAAGGTGTGGCCACGTTCTACAGCCAGATCTTCCGTCAGCCGGTGGGCCGCCACATCATTCGCGTGTGCGACAGCATGGTCTGCTACATCGGTGGCCACGAGTCAGTGGTCAGCGAGATCCAGAACAAACTGGGCATCGGCCTGGGCCAAACCACCCCGGACGGCCGCTTCACGCTGCTGCCGGTGTGCTGCCTGGGCAACTGCGACAAGGCGCCGGCGTTGATGATTGACGACGACACATTCGGTGACGTGCAGCCTGCTGGCGTGACCCAATTGCTCGAGGGCTACCCATGACCCTTACATCTTTCGGCCCGGCCAACCTGATCAAGCGTTCGGCCGAGACTCACCCGCTGACCTGGCGCCTGCGTGACGACGGCGAGCCTGTATGGCTCGACGAGTACCAGGCCAAGAACGGTTACGCCGCCGCGCGCAAAGCCTTCGCCGACATGGCTCAGGACGACATCGTCCAGACCGTGAAAGACGCCGGCCTCAAAGGCCGCGGCGGTGCAGGCTTCCCCACGGGCGTGAAGTGGGGCCTGATGCCCAAAGACGAATCCATCAACATCCGCTACCTGCTGTGCAACGCGGATGAAATGGAGCCCAACACCTGGAAAGACCGCATGCTGATGGAGCAACTGCCCCATCTGCTGATCGAAGGCATGCTGATCAGCGCCCGTGCGCTGAAAACCTACCGGGGCTACATCTTCCTGCGTGGCGAATACACCACCGCCGCCAAGCACCTCACCCGTGCCGTGGAAGAAGCCAAGGCTGCAGGCCTGTTGGGCAAGAACATCCTGGGTTCCGGTTTTGACTTCGAACTGTTCGTGCACACCGGCGCCGGGCGTTACATCTGCGGTGAAGAAACCGCACTGATCAACTCCCTCGAAGGCCGCCGCGCCAACCCGCGCTCCAAGCCGCCCTTCCCTGCCGCCGTAGGCGTGTGGGGCAAGCCGACCTGCGTAAACAACGTGGAAACCCTGTGCAACGTGCCGGCGATCATCGCCGACGGCGTGGACTGGTATAAATCGTTGGCCCGCGAAGGCAGTGAAGACATGGGCACCAAGCTCATGGGCTTCTCCGGCAAGGTCAAGAACCCTGGCCTGTGGGAGCTGCCGTTCGGCGTGACCGCACGCGAGCTGTTCGAGGACTACGCCGGCGGCATGCGCGACGGCTACACCTTGAAAGCCTGGCAGCCAGGCGGCGCCGGCACCGGTTTCCTGCTGCCTGAGCACCTGGACGCACAAATGTATGCCGGCGGCATCGGCAAGGTCGGCACCCGTATGGGGACCGGCTTGGCGATGGCGGTGGACAACACCGTGAACATGGTCTCGCTGCTGCGCAACATGGAGCAGTTCTTCTCCCGCGAATCCTGCGGCTTCTGCACCCCATGCCGTGACGGTTTGCCCTGGAGCGTGAAGCTCTTGATGGCGATCGAGAAAGGCGAAGGCCAGCCAGGCGACATCGAGACCCTGCTGGGTCTGGTCGGTTTCCTCGGCCCAGGCAAGACCTTCTGTGCTCACGCACCGGGCGCCGTGGAACCATTGGGCAGCGCAATCAAATACTTCCGCTCTGAATTCGAGGCTGGCATCGCACCTGCGCGCGCCGGCGATCTGAATCAGGTGGTCACACCAACCATGGTTGGTGCGTAACGCTTAAAAAGGCGAAGGGCCCGTGCTCTTCGCTTTCTCATGTGCTGACGCCTTTATGGCTGTGTAGATGCACATGAATAACAAGATTCCATTAGCCACGCCCGCTGACAACGGGCCAACGAAGAACTTTGAACCATGGCCACTATCCACGTAGACGGCAAAGCGCTCGAAGTCGATGGGGCAGACAACCTGTTACAGGCATGTCTCTCACTAGGCCTCGACATCCCTTATTTCTGCTGGCACCCAGCCCTTGGTAGCGTTGGTGCTTGCCGCCAGTGTGCGGTCAAGCAGTACACCGACGAGAACGACACCCGTGGTCGTATCGTCATGTCCTGCATGACGCCAGCCACCGACAACACCTGGATCTCCATCGAAGATGAAGAATCCAAGGCGTTCCGCGCCAGCGTTGTCGAATGGCTGATGACCAACCACCCCCACGACTGCCCGGTCTGTGAGGAAGGCGGTCACTGCCACCTGCAAGACATGACGGTGATGACCGGCCACAACGAGCGCCGTTATCGCTTCACCAAGCGTACCCACCAGAACCAGGACCTCGGCCCGTTCATTTCTCACGAAATGAACCGCTGCATCGCCTGCTACCGGTGCGTACGCTTCTATAAAGACTACGCCGGCGGCACCGACCTGGGCGTATTCGGCGCTCACGACAACGTGTACTTCGGTCGCGTTGAAGATGGCGTGCTCGAAAGCGAGTTCTCCGGCAACCTCACCGAGGTCTGCCCGACCGGTGTGTTCACCGACAAGACTCACTCCGAGCGCTACAACCGTAAGTGGGACATGCAATTCTCGCCGAGCATCTGCCATGGCTGCTCCAGCGGTTGCAACATTTCCCCGGGCGAGCGTTACGGCGAACTGCGTCGCATCGAAAACCGCTTCAACGGTTCGGTCAACCAGTACTTCCTGTGTGACCGTGGCCGTTTCGGCTATGGCTACGTCAACCGCGAAGACCGCCCGCGCCAGCCGCTGCTGGCCGATGGCGCCAAGCTGAGCCTGGACGATGCGCTGGATAAAGCCGCCGAGCTGCTGCGCGGCCGCAACATCGTCGGTATCGGTTCGCCACGCGCCAGCCTCGAAAGCAACTACGCGTTGCGCGAGTTGGTCGGCGCCGAGCACTTCTACTGCGGTATCGAAGCCGCTGAGCTGGAGCGCATTCGCCTGGTCCTGCAAGTGCTGAACGACAGCCCGTTGCCGGTGCCGAACATGCGTGACATCGAAGACCACGACGCGATCTTCGTGCTCGGTGAAGACCTGACCCAGACCGCCGCGCGTATCGCGCTGTCGCTGCGTCAGTCGGTCAAAGGCAAAGCCGAAGACATGGCCGATGCCATGCGCGTTCAGCCTTGGCTCGACGCTGCGGTGAAAAACATCGGCCAGCACGCGCTGAACCCACTGTTTATCGCAAGCCTTGCTGAAACCAAGCTCGACGACATCGCCGAAGAATGCGTCCACGCCGCACCTGACGACCTGGCCCGCATCGGTTTCGCCGTGGCTCACGCCCTGGACGCCAGCGCGCCTGCCGTCGAAGGCCTGGACACCGAAGCCGGTGAACTGGCCCAGCGCATCGCCGACGCCCTGCTGGCCGCCAAGCGTCCATTGATCATTGCCGGCACCTCGCTGGGTTCCAAAGCACTGATCGAAGCGGCTGCCAACATCGCCAAAGCCTTGAAGCTGCGCGACAAGAACGGTTCCATCAGCCTGGTCGTGCCGGAAGCCAACAGCCTCGGCCTGGCCATGCTCGGCGGCGAGTCCCTGGACGCCGCGCTGCAAGCCGTGACTGACGGTCAAGCCGACGCCATCGTGGTACTGGAAAACGACCTGTACACCCGCACGGATTCGGCCAAGGTCGACGCCGCGCTGGATGCGGCCAAAGTGCTGATCGTTGCCGACCACCAGAAGACCGCCACCAGCGAACGTGCCGACCTGGTGCTGCCCGCCGCCACCTTCGCCGAAGGCGACGGTACGCTGGTCAGCCAGGAAGGCCGCGCTCAGCGCTTCTTCCAGGTATTCGATCCGAAATACATGGACGCCAGCATCCTGGTTCACGAAGGCTGGCGCTGGCTGCATGCCCTGCGCGCCACCCTGCTGAACCAGCCGATCGACTGGACCCAGCTTGACCACGTCACCGCAGCGGCCGCCGCAAGCGCCCCGCAGCTTGCACGTATCGTTGATGCTGCACCGTCTGCCTCGTTCCGCATCAAGGGCTTGAAACTGGCCCGTGAACCGCTGCGTTACTCCGGTCGTACCGCCATGCGCGCCGACATCAGCGTGCACGAACCGCGCACACCGCAAGACCCTGACACCGCGTTCGCCTTCTCCATGGAAGGTTACTCGGGTTCGGTCGAGCCACGTCAGCAGGTGCCGTTTGCCTGGTCGCCGGGCTGGAACTCGCCACAGGCCTGGAACAAGTTCCAGGACGAAGTGGGTGGTCACATCCGTGCTGGCGACCCGGGCACGCGCCTGATCGAAAGCACCGGTGACTCGCTGAACTGGTTCACCGCCGTACCGCGTCCGTTCAACCCGGCCCAGGGCACCTGGCAGGTTGTGCCGTTCTTCCACCTGTTCGGCAGCGAAGAGACCTCTTCCAAAGCCGCACCGGTTCAGGAGCGCATCCCGGCCGCTTACGTGTCCGTGGCCAAATCCGAAGCCGACCGCCTGGGCGTCAACGACGGTGCCCTGCTCAGCCTGAACGTCGGTGGCAAGACTCTGCGTCTGCCGCTGCGCATCAATGACGAGTTGGGCGCGGGCCTGGTTGCACTGCCTAAAGGCCTTGCAGGCATTCCGCCTGCGATCTTTGGCCAAACCGTTGACGGTCTGCAGGAGGCAGCGCAATGACCTGGTTCACCCCTGAAGTGATCGACGTGATCATCTCGGTCGTCAAGGCCATCGTGATCCTGTTGGCCGTGGTCGTTGCGGGCGCCCTGCTCAGCTTCGTCGAACGTCGCCTGCTGGGCTGGTGGCAGGACCGTTACGGTCCTAACCGCGTTGGCCCATTCGGCATGTTCCAGATCGCTGCCGACATGCTCAAAATGTTCTTCAAGGAAGACTGGACCCCGCCGTTTGCCGACAAGGTGATCTTCACCCTGGCACCGGTCGTGGCCATGAGCGCCTTGCTGATTGCCTTCGCCGTTATCCCGAT
The DNA here is from genome assembly GCF_044875395.1 of Pseudomonas sp. HT11. Taxonomy (NCBI): domain Bacteria; kingdom Pseudomonadati; phylum Pseudomonadota; class Gammaproteobacteria; order Pseudomonadales; family Pseudomonadaceae; genus Pseudomonas; species Pseudomonas sp. HT11. The sequence goes on from NZ_CP173217.1 coordinate 3,775,115, forward strand.
CACCCCGACCTGGGGCGTCGCGGACCTGAACATCGGCTTGCTGTTCTTCTTCGCCATGGCCGGTCTGTCGGTCTACGCGGTGCTGTTCGCCGGTTGGTCGAGTAACAACAAGTTCGCCCTGCTGGGCAGCTTGCGGGCTTCGGCCCAGACCGTGTCTTACGAAGTGTTCATGGGCCTGGCGCTGATGGGCATCGTGGTGCAGGTCGGCTCGTTCAACATGCGCGACATCGTCGAGTACCAGGCGCAGAACCTGTGGTTCATCATTCCGCAGTTCTTTGGCTTCTGTACCTTCTTCATCGCTGGCGTCGCCGTGACTCACCGTCACCCGTTCGACCAGCCGGAAGCGGAACAGGAACTGGCCGACGGTTACCACATTGAATACGCCGGCATGAAATGGGGCATGTTCTTCGTCGGTGAATACATCGGCATCATCTTGATCTCGGCATTGCTGGTCACGCTGTTCTTCGGCGGCTGGCACGGCCCGTTCAACATCCTGCCGCAACTGGCGTTCTTCTGGTTCTTCTTGAAGACGGCGTTCTTCATCATGCTGTTCATCCTGCTGCGCGCTTCTATTCCGCGCCCACGCTATGACCAGGTGATGGATTTCAGCTGGAGATTCTGCCTGCCGCTGACCCTGATCAATTTGCTGGTGACGGCTGCTGTTGTGTTGTTGAACACGCCAGCCGGCGCGGTTCAGTGAGGATTTGACCCATGTTCAAATATATTGGCGACATCGTTAAGGGTACCGGTACCCAGTTGCGAAGCCTGGTGATGGTTTTCGGCCATGGCTTTCGCAAACGCGACACCCTGCAATACCCGGAAGAAGCGGTGTACCTGCCGCCGCGCTATCGCGGCCGTATCGTGCTGACCCGCGACCCCGATGGCGAAGAGCGTTGCGTAGCCTGCAACCTGTGCGCCGTGGCGTGCCCGGTGGGTTGCATCTCCCTGCAGAAAGCTGAAACCGAAGACGGTCGCTGGTACCCGGACTTCTTCCGCATCAACTTCTCGCGCTGCATTTTCTGCGGCCTCTGCGAGGAAGCTTGCCCGACCACCGCGATCCAGCTGACACCGGATTTCGAGATGGCCGAGTTCAAACGTCAGGACCTGGTGTACGAGAAAGAAGATCTGCTGATCTCTGGTCCCGGTAAAAACCCTGATTACAACTTCTATCGTGTTGCAGGTATGGCCGTTGCCGGTAAGCCGAAGGGCGCCGCACAAAACGAAGCCGAGCCGATCAACGTGAAGAGCTTGCTGCCTTAAGGAAGAAAGATGGAATTCGCTTTCTATTTCGCGTCGGGTATTGCAGTGGTGTCCACGCTTCGCGTGATCACCAACACCAACCCCGTGCACGCCCTGCTCTACCTGATCATTTCGCTGATCGCCGTGGCCATGACCTTCTTCAGCCTCGGCGCGCCGTTCGCCGGTGTCCTGGAAGTGATCGCCTACGCCGGCGCCATCATGGTGCTGTTCGTGTTTGTGGTGATGATGCTCAACCTGGGGCCGGCTTCGGTCGCCCAGGAACGCGTCTGGCTCAAGCCCGGCATTTGGCTTGGCCCGGTCATCCTCGCAGCGCTGCTGCTGGGTGAACTGCTGTATGTCTTGTTCGCTCACCAGAGCGGCCAGGCCATCGGCCACACCACCGTAGACGCCAAAGCCGTGGGCGTCAGCCTGTTCGGCCCGTACCTGCTGGTGGTCGAACTGGCTTCGATGCTGCTGCTCGCTGCAGCCATCACCGCCTTCCACTTGGGCCGCAACGAAGCCAAGGAGCAATGACGATGCCTGCTATCCCTTTGGAGCATGGTCTGGCGGTCGCCGGCATCCTGTTCTGCCTTGGCCTGGTCGGCCTGATGGTTCGCCGTAACATTTTGTTCGTGTTGATGAGCCTGGAAATCATGATGAACGCTGCGGCACTGGCCTTCATCGTGGCGGGTAGCCGTTGGGGCCAGCCGGATGGACAAGTCATGTTCATTCTGGTGATCAGCCTGGCAGCCGCCGAGGCCAGTATTGGCCTGGCGATCCTGCTGCAACTGTATCGTCGCTTCCACACGCTTGATATCGACGCTGCCAGTGAGATGCGCGGATGAACATAATCTTTCTGACTTTCGTATTTCCCCTGATCGGTTTCCTGCTGCTGTCGTTCTCCCGTGGACGCTGGTCGGAAAACCTGTCTGCCCTGATCGGTGTGGGTTCCATTGGCCTGTCGGCAATTGTCGCCGCCTACGTCATCTGGCAATTCAACGTGGCACCGCCCGAAGGCGGCCACTACACCCTGGTCCTGTGGCAGTGGATGTCGGTTGAGGGCTTCAAGCCCAACTTCGCGATCTACATCGACGGCCTGTCGATCACCATGCTCGGCGTGGTGGTGGGTGTGGGCTTCCTGATCCACCTGTTCGCGTCCTGGTACATGCGCGGTGAAGCGGGCTACTCGCGCTTCTTCTCGTACACCAACCTGTTTATCGCCAGCATGCTGTTCCTGGTGCTGGGCGATAACCTGTTGTTCCTGTACTTCGGCTGGGAAGGCGTGGGCCTGTGCTCGTACCTGTTGATCGGTTTCTACTACAGCAACCGCAACAACGGTAACGCGGCACTCAAGGCGTTCATCGTTACCCGCATTGGCGACGTGTTCATGGCCATCGGCCTGTTCATCCTGTTCCAACAAGTGGGCACGCTGAACATCCAGGAACTGCTGGTGCTGGCGCCGCAGAAATTCCAGGTCGGTGATTTCTGGATCACCCTGGCGACCCTGATGCTGCTGGGTGGCGCGGTCGGTAAATCTGCGCAGCTGCCGCTGCAAACCTGGCTGGCGGACGCGATGGCCGGCCCTACCCCGGTTTCGGCACTGATCCACGCCGCAACCATGGTGACCGCCGGTGTCTACCTGATTGCCCGTACCCACGGCCTGTTCACCCTGGCGCCAGAGATTCTGCATCTGGTGGGCCTGGTGGGTGGCGTGACCCTGGTACTGGCAGGTTTTGCTGCCCTGGTTCAGACCGACATCAAGCGTATCCTCGCCTACTCGACCATGAGCCAGATCGGCTACATGTTCCTGGCCCTGGGCGTGGGTGCCTGGGACGGCGCGATCTTCCACCTGATGACCCACGCCTTCTTCAAGGCCCTGCTGTTCCTTGCTTCCGGTGCGGTGATCGTTGCCTGCCACCACGAGCAGAACATCTTCAAGATGGGCGGCCTGTGGAAGAAACTGCCGTTGGCCTACGCCAGCTTCATCGTCGGCGGCGCGGCCTTGTCGGCCCTGCCACTGGTGACCGCAGGTTTCTACTCGAAAGACGAAATCCTCTGGGAAGCCTTTGCCAGCGGTAACCACGGCCTGCTGTACGCCGGCCTGGTGGGTGCGTTCATGACCTCGCTGTACACCTTCCGCCTGATCTTCATCACCTTCCACGGTGAAGCCAAGACTGAAGCCCACGCAGGCCACGGCATTTCCCACTGGCTGCCACTGTCGGTGCTGATCATCCTGTCGACCTTCGTCGGCGCCATGATCACCCCGCCACTGGCCGGCGTACTGCCGCAAAGCGCTGGCCATGCCGGCGGCGCTGCCAAGCACAGCCTTGAAATCGCCTCCGGCGCCATCGCCATCGCCGGTATCCTGCTGGCGGCGCTGCTGTTCCTGGGCAAGCGTCGTTTCGTGACGGCGGTTGCCAACAGCGGCATTGGCCGTTTCCTGTCGGCCTGGTGGTTCGCCGCCTGGGGCTTCGACTGGATCTACGACAAACTGTTCGTCAAGCCTTACCTTGCGATCAGCCATGTACTGCGCAAAGACCCGCTCGACCAGACCATCGGTTTGATCCCGCGTGCCGCCAAGGCCGGTCACACCGCCCTGAGCCGCAGCGAGACTGGCCAACTGCGTTGGTATGCAGCTTCCATGGCCGTCGGTGCCGTGCTGGTGATCGGCGCCATCGTTGTGGTAGCGGTCTGACTATGAACATTGCGTACTTTGCGAACTTGCGAAAGGAAACGAGCCCGTCATGATTCTGCCCTGGCTAATCCTGATCCCCTTTATCGGCGGCCTGCTCTGCTGGATGGGTGAACGCTTCGGCGCCACCCTCCCCCGCTGGATTGCGTTGCTGACCATGTCCCTGGAACTCGCACTCGGCCTCTGGCTGTGGGCGCATGGCGACTATTCATTTGCTCCGGCACCGGGTGTCGATCCCACCTTCGCGCTTGAATTCAAGCACGTGTGGATCCAGCGCTTCGGCATCAATGTGCACCTGGCCCTCGACGGCCTGTCGCTGTTGATGATCCTGCTGACCGGCCTGCTGGGTATCCTCTCGGTACTCTGCTCCTGGAAAGAAATTCAGCGTCACGTGGGCTTCTTCCACTTGAACCTGATGTGGATTCTGGGCGGCGTTGTCGGCGTGTTCCTGGCGCTGGACCTGTTCATGTTCTTCTTCTTCTGGGAAATGATGCTGGTGCCGATGTACTTCCTCATCGCGCTCTGGGGTCACAGTTCTTCGGACGGCAAGAAAACCCGGATCTACGCGGCGACCAAGTTCTTCATCTTCACCCAGGCTTCCGGCCTGATCATGTTGGTGGCGATCCTGGGTCTGGTACTGGTCAACTTCAACAACACCGGCGTGATTACCTTCAACTACGCCGACCTGTTGAAAACCAAGATGTCGCTGACCACCGAGTACATCCTGATGCTGGGCTTCTTCATCGCGTTCGCGGTGAAGCTGCCGGTGGTGCCGTTCCACTCCTGGCTGCCTGACGCGCACGCCCAGGCGCCGACCGCAGGTTCTGTGGACCTGGCCGGTATCCTGCTGAAAACCGCTGCGTACGGCCTGCTGCGTTTCGCCCTGCCGCTGTTCCCGAATGCTTCGGCCGAGTTTGCGCCGATCGCCATGACCCTGGGTCTGATCGGGATCTTCTACGGTGCGTTCCTGGCCTTCGCACAAACCGACATCAAGCGTCTGATTGCCTTCTCGTCCGTTTCCCACATGGGCTTCGTACTGATCGGCATCTACTCCGGCAGCCAACTGGCGCTGCAAGGCGCAGTGATCCAGATGTTGGCCCACGGTGTTTCGGCCGCTGCCCTCTTTATCCTGAGTGGTCAGCTGTACGAGCGCCTGCACACCCGTGACATGCGTGAAATGGGTGGCGTGTGGTCGCGCATCGCGTACCTGCCGGCGATCAGCCTGTTCTTTGCCGCCGCGTCCCTGGGCCTACCGGGCACCGGTAACTTCATCGGCGAGTTCCTGATCCTGATGGGTTCGTTCGTGCACACGCCGTGGATCAGCGCCATCGCTACCTCCGGCCTGGTATTCGGTTCGGTCTACTCGCTGATCATGATCCACCGTGCGTACTTCGGTCCGGCCAAGTCCGACACCGTCCTGCACGGCATGGATGCTCGCGAACTGATCATGGTGCTCGGCCTTGCGGTGCTGCTGATCTACATCGGCGTGTACCCGCAACCGTTCCTGGACACTTCTGCCGCGACGATGCATGGCGTGCAGCAGTGGTTCGGCACCGCCTTCACTCAACTCGCTTCGGCACGGTAAGAGCGCTATGGAATTCACGATCCAACACTTTATCGCGCTTGCGCCGCTGCTGATCACCAGCCTCACCATTGTGGTGGTGATGCTGGCGATCGCCTGGCGCCGCAATCACTCGCAAACGTTCCTGCTGTCCTGTGCCGGTTTGAACCTGGCCCTGCTGTCGATTATCCCGGCACTCAAGGTTGCGCCACTGGCGGTCACCCCGCTGATGATGATCGATGACTTCGCGCTGCTGTATATCGCGTTGATCCTCGTCGCCACCCTGGCGTGCGTGACCCTCGCCCACGCCTACCTCGGCGAAGGCGGCACGGGCTACCCGGGCAACAAGGAAGAGCTGTACCTGCTGATCCTGCTGGCTGCGGCCGGCGGTATCGTGCTGGTCAGCGCGCAGCACCTGGCCGGTTTGTTCATCGGCCTGGAGCTGCTGTCGATCCCGACTTACGGCCTGGTGGCCTACGCCTTCTTCAACAAGCGCTCCCTGGAAGCCGGCATCAAGTACATGGTGCTGTCGGCCGCCGGTTCCGCGTTCCTGTTGTTCGGTATGGCCCTGCTCTACGCAGAAGCCGGCAGCCTGAGCTTCACCGGTATCGGTCACGCCCTGGCCGCCAGCAACAGCCCGGCGCCGATCGCCCAACTGGGCCTGGCGATGATGCTGATCGGCCTGGCGTTCAAGCTGTCCCTGGTGCCTTTCCACCTGTGGACCCCGGACGTGTACGAAGGCGCCCCGGCGCCGGTGGCGGCGTTCCTGGCCACGGCCTCCAAGGTTGCGGTGTTTGCGGTGATGGTGCGTCTGTTCCAGATCTCGCCTGCTGCCAACACCGGCGTGCTGAGCAACGTGCTGACCGTGATCGCCATTGCGTCGATCCTGTTCGGTAACCTGCTGGCCCTGACCCAGAACAACCTCAAGCGTCTGCTCGGTTATTCGTCCATCGCCCACTTCGGCTACCTGCTGATCGCCCTGGTGGCGAGCAAAGGCCTGGCCGTGGAAGCCATCGGCGTGTACCTGGTCACCTACGTCATCACCAGCCTCGGCGCGTTCGGTGTGATCACACTGATGTCCTCGCCGTACAAAGGCCGTGATGCCGATGCCCTGTACGAATACCGCGGCCTGTTCTGGCGCCGTCCGTACCTGACTGCCGTGCTCACCGTGATGATGCTGTCGCTGGCCGGTATCCCGCTGACCGCAGGCTTTATCGGTAAGTTCTACATCGTCGCGACCGGTGTCCAAGCCCACGAATGGTGGTTGGTGGCGTCCCTAGTGCTGGGTAGCGCCATCGGCGTGTTCTACTACCTGCGCGTGATGGTCACCCTGTACCTGATCGAGCCAAACCTGCGCCGTGTGGACGCCGAGCTGCACTGGGAACAGAAAGCCGGTGGCGTGATGCTGCTGGCTATCGCCCTGCTCGCGTTCTTCCTGGGTGTGTACCCACAACCATTGCTCACCCTGGTGCAGCACGCGGTACTGGGCGTTTGATCGCTTAGGACTATGCAGTAAACAGAACGGCGCCTTCGGGCGCCGTTTTTGCGTTCTGGGGGAATGTATTGGGCAAGGTGTCTCTTGGTACCTATCCGTTATTTGGGTTAGGGCCGGTCGCGGCTAAACCGGCGTCCCGCCGGTTTACCCGCTCCGTACTACCTGCGTTCGGCCAGCGTGGTTTAACGGGGCGCCTAAGATCAAAGTCAAAAGCAGATCAAGATCAAAAGCAGAGCACGGCGGCCTGACAGCCGACCTGATCCTTGAAGCTGAACCCAATTCCAATGTGGGAGCTGGCTTGCCTGCGATGGCATCTACTGGCAACGCCTGATACACCGAGTTGTCTGCATCGCAGGCAAGCCAGCTCTCACAGAAAAGCAAAGCAGTGCGGTGCTGGCAGATGTACTCGGTTGGAGTGGTTAGATCAAAAGCAAGGCCGAGACGGCCTGGCAGCCGACCTGATCCTGGAGGCCGAACTCAATCAAATGTGGGAGCTGGCTTGCCTGCGATGGCATCTACTGGTTATGCCTGATACACCGAGTTTTCTGCATCGCAGGCAAGCCAGCTCCCACAGAAAAGCAAAGCAGTACGGTGCTGGCAGATGTACTCGGTTGGAGTGGTTAGATCAAAAGCAAGGCCGAGACGGCCTGGCAGCCGACCTGATCCTGGAGGCCGAACTCAATCAAATGTGGGAGCTGGCTTGCCTGCGATGGCATCTACTGGTTATGCCTGATACACCGAGTTGTCTGCATCGCAGGCAAGCCAGCTCCCACAGAAAAGCAAAGCAGTGCGGTGCTGGCAGATGCACTCGGTCGACTTGTGGGAGCGGGCTTGCTCGCGAAGGCGTTGTGTCAGTGACACATGAGCTGGCTGACCCACCGCCTTCGCGAGCAAGCCCGCTCCCACATTTGGATTTCAGTACATCAGGTAGATGTGCTTTTGCCCTGCTCGCTTGCAGTGCTTTTATCCACTTCCAATCACGGAAAATTCCGCTTCCGTTTGCTGCCGCGTCCGGTATCTCCCCGTTAAGGGCCGCCGTATGGTGGTTGCGTTTTAGGAAAGTTCCCACAGCCAGGTCACTCGACCGAGTGCGCGCGGGCCAACAAACTATACGCTGACAAATCAAGCTCCGACAGGTTCGGGGCGGTTGGCTAGTATCTAGCGGCCGCCAAGCATCTCGGCAACGGTCTCGCTGCCCGGCAACCCCTCAACCCACCCACACCGATGGCGCCACGCGCGGTGAACCCTCAGTCCAGAACAGCGAGTGGCTCGCGAGGGCCAACGGATCAATCCACCCACGCAGTTGCGACATGCTGTAGGCCAAGCTGACGATTCCGTTTGCCTTGTGAGGCGTCGGGTCGTTGGATAAATCCGCTTGTTGAGCAGGGGGCACCTAAGCTCAAGATCAACCGCCCAGCCGAGGCAGCCTGCCCTTCCAATCGTGATCCGAGACGCCCCGTGCGCCCAGCCATGGAGCGTGCCCTAACGAGGCTGCAACAGCAGCGCCACCAACGCACTCCAGCCCGTCTGGTGCGAGGCGCCCAGGCCGCGCCCGGTCTCCCCGTGAAAATACTCATGAAACAGCACCAGATCACGACTGGCCGGGTCCGCTTCCAGCTGCGCATACCCCGCCATCGATGGACGCAGCCCGTCCTCATCCCTCAGAAACAATCGCGTCAGACGCTGACTGAGGCCGTCTGCAACTTCTTCAAGGGACGCCAGATAACCACTCCCCGTCGGGTACTCCACCGAGAAGTTGTCCGCGTAGTACCGATGAAACTCGCGCAACGATTCGATCAGCATGTAGTTCACCGGCATCCACAAGGGCCCGCGCCAATTCGAATTGCCGCCGTACAACCGTGAGTCCGACTCGCCCGGCTGGTAACGCGCGCACAAGGTGTCGCCGTTCATCTTCAGCGCCAGTGGCTCCTGGGCAAACGCCTTGGACAAGGACCGCACACCAAAGCCTGACAGAAACTCCTGGTCATCCAGCATGCGGCGCAACAAATCCTTGGTCCGTTCGCCACGCAACAGCGCCAGCAACAGGCGATTGCCCTGCCCCGGCTCGTTCCAGCGCGACACCAACTTGGCCAAGTCCGGTCGGTGATGCATGAACCCCAGCAGCCGCTCACGCAAGCCTTCCAGGCCTTCATGTTCGCGCTGCTCCAGCACCAGCACGGCAAACAAGGGCATCAGGCCGACGATGGAACGCAAGCGCACCGGTTCGTTCTGGCCGTCGGGGCGGTGCAGCACATCGTAGAAGAACAGATCCTGCTCATCCCACAGCCCTTCGGCGCTGTCGTCGACGCGGTTGATGGCGCCGGCGATGTACAGGAAGTGCTCGAAAAACTTCACCGCAATATCGACGTACACCACATTGCGCTTTGCCAGCTCCAGCCCGATCCGCATCAGGTCCAGCGCGTAGGCCGCGACCCACGCCGTGCCGTCGGCCTGATCCAGCTGGTAACCCGGCGGCAAGGTCGCCGAGCGGTCGAACAAGGCAATGTTGTCCAGGCCCAGGAACCCGCCCTGGAACAGGTTGCGGCCTTCGGCATCCTTGCGGTTGACCCACCAGGAAAAATTCAACAGCAGTTTGTGGAAAATCCGCTCAAGAAAATCCATGTCGCCGACACCCGTCAACGCCTTGTCCTGCTGATACACCCGCCAACTGGCCCAGGCATGCACCGGCGGGTTGGCATCGTCAAAACGCCATTCATACGCCGGCAGTTGGCCGTTGGGGTGCATGAAGCGGTCCTTCACCAACAGCAGCAACTGCTGCTTGGCATACCCGGGATCAATCAGCGCAATCGCCACCGCCTGGAAGCCCTGGTCCCAGGAGGCGTACCACGGGTATTCCCAGGTGTCGGGCATGGAGAGGATGTCGAAGTTGGACAGGTGCCGCCAATGGGTATTGCGGATGTGCAGGCGCTCCGGCGGTGGCGCCGGTTGGGCAGGGTCGCCGTCGAGCCACTGGTTCACGTCGAAATAGTAGAGCTGTTTGGACCACAGCAAACCCGCCAGGGCCTGGCGCTGCACATTGCGCGCGTCCGCATCGGAGATGCCGTGTTGCAAGGCTGCGTAGAACTGATCGGCTTCCTCGCGGCGCTGTTCGAACAGCTTGCGCGCGTTGATCTGGGGCGCATCGGTGGGCGCAAACCGCAGGTACAGGATTTTGCTTTCCAGGCCCGCCAGTTCGAGGATGAAACGTGCGGCGACCTTGGTGCCCGCATCGCGGCGAATCGCCGACTGCACGCCAGCCACCACGTAATCGTTGATGCCATCCTTGAACGGCCCGGGTGCCGGCTGCCCGTCCAGGCGCTGATAGTTGCTCTCGTTTTCGCAGAACAGCCACTCCACGCCGTCCTGGCCCCAGGCGCTGAGGTGGCGATCGGAAAGCTCGTGATGACGGGCCAGCACCTGTTCGCCGTCCAGGCGCAACTGCGGCTTGGGCGCATCCAGGGTCCAGCTCCAGTCATTGCGCGCCCACACCTGGGGCAGCACCTGCAGGCGCGTCGGCTGGTCCGAGCGGTTATGCACGGTGACGCGCATGAAAATATCGTCGGGCTGATGCTTGGCGTATTCGACGCTGACATCGCAGTAGCGGTTGTCTTCGAACACGCCCGTGTCGAGGATTTCGTACTCGGCATCCGCTAGCCCACGGCGCGCGTTCTCGGTGGTCAGGTCGGCATAGGGAAAGGCCGCATGCGGGTATTTGTAGAGCATGCGCATGTAGGCATGGCTGGGTACACCGTCGACGAAAAAGTACAGTTCCTTGACGTCTTCACCGTGGTTGCCCTCGGCGTTATTCAAGCCGAACAACCGTTCCTTGAGGATTGCGTCGCGCTCGTTCCACAGCGCCAGGCCCAGGCACCAGCGTTGCGCCTTGTCGCTGAAACCGGCCAGGCCATCTTCGCCCCAGCGATAGGCGCGGCTGCGCGCGTGGTCATGCGGGAAGTAGGCCCAGGCATCGCCGTCTGCGCTGTAGTCTTCGCGCACCGTGCCCCATTGGCGTTCACTCAAGTACGGGCCCCACTCGCGCCAACGCTCGGCCTCTGGCGTCGCCAGGCGCTGGCCTTCAATCGTTTCAAGGATGTTGGTTACGGGTGCGGCCGTCATTGGGTCCTCCATCACTGACACAGTGACGGGCAGTGTAGAACCCATCCACGCTCGGATGCACATGAAGTCTCCTCCACCCAGGCAAAAAAAGAGGCCGCTGATCAGGCGGCCTCGGTTTTTTCAACGCGGTAAAAGTGCGAGCGTGCTTAGAAGATCGCGTAGGTGTAGTTGAAGATCAGGCGGGTTTGATCCTGATCCGCAGTGCCGGTGTTGTGACCGTGATAAGTACCGGTCCGGAAGGTGGTGCCGAAGCCTTTGAGCGGGCCTGCCTGCACGACGTAATCCAGGCGGAAGTCGGTTTCATTTTCTTTCTGGTCAGGGCCGCCGGCGACTTTGGACTTGATGTCCGTACCGTCCAGGTAAGCCACGGAAGCTTTCAGGCCGGGTACGTAGGCCTTGAAGTCATACGAGTACTGACCGAAGTTGACTTGCTCGCCCGCACGGGAGAACTGGCCAACCACGGCGTCGGTGAACAGGTAGAAGTCGCTGCCGCCCGCGCCTTGTTGCTGTGGGTCGGCGAGGCTGCCCTGGTTGACCCAGACGAAGCCGCCGTCGTCGCTCACGCCGATGTGGCCGAGCATCAGGCTGCTGCCGCCCAGTTGGTAAGTGAACGCGGCGCTGTAGGTTTTGTTGTCCACTTCACCGGCGTGCTTGGCGTAGCCACCGTTGTTGTTGAACGCATAACCACTTTCGCCATTCTTGCCGTCGCTGGTGCTGTCGAAGTAGCGCAGGTCAGTCTTGAACGATTGGTCATTGCCCAGCGGCAATACGTGGACCAGGCCGAAATAGTTCTGTTTGTAGAAGTCTTGCAGGTTGGCGTAGTAGTACTGCAGCGTCAGGTTTTTCGCGATGGCGTTGTCGGACGAGCCGAACGGTTTGTAGTCCACACCACCGAACTTGAAGCTGTTGCTGTCGCGCGTACCGCCGGCCACACTCAGGCCTGTGGAGTTGCTGGACGCACGGCCTTCGGCCTTGTTCAGCTCACCGCCAGTGAAGGTTACGTTCGGAATGTCGCTGGAGGTGAGGATGCCGCCGTCAAAGGTCTGTGGCGCAACACGGCTGTCGTTGGAGACCAGAATAGGCAGCACCGGGGCCAAACCACCGCCGACGTGCAACTCGGTCTGGGAAATACGGAATTTCACGTTGCCGGCGGCGCGACCAAAACTGTCGGCCGGTTCTGTGCCGTTGTTCTTGGTCGGGAAGAAGCTGTTGCCGTTCCCCGCCAGGCCTGCGCCTGCGGCGTGGCCGTCGCCACCATCAAGACGCAAGGCGCCGAACGCCATGACGTCGAAACCGACACCAAGGGTGCCTTGGGTGTAGCCGGATTTGTAGTCGAAGCGCAGCAGTGTCGCAGCTTCGCGCAGATCGTTGTTGGTCCCCGAACGGTTGTCTGCGCTGTAGTACATGGTCCGCGAACTGATGGCGGCGTGGCTGTCTTCAAGAAAGCCACTGTGACCTGTGCCAGTGCCCAGAGAACCGAGCCCGAAGTCATCCGCGCAGGCGTGTTGCGCGAGCAATGCAGCGGTGATGGATAACGCCAGTGTAGAAATTTTCATGCGTGACGGCCCCTAAACATTTTTTTATGTGCGTTGTGTGCAAAACGGCGTTTTCATCCCTACAAACGTGACGATTGTTTCATGAGCACCGCAGCGCTCCTCGTGAAGAATTTGTTAGAAAAGTGCCTGTGAAAATGAAATTTCGCCGCCAGGGGTTTTTGTCATATTCACGTCATCTCATTCATTTGCAGAATGAAGTCCAGAGGATTCTTCGTTTGCAACACTGGCTCAAGCTCAACAAAATCCAGCGATAGGCCAAGTTCACGCCCCTAGCCATCAGGAATTTTTCTATGCCCACTACCGCACATGTCAGCCCCGACGACATCCGCAGAGGCTTTTCCAAAGCCATGTCCGACATGTACCGAGATGAAGTTCCGCTGTACGGGGCGCTGATGGCCCTGGTGGCCGAGACCAATAGCCGGGTGTTGGCCGGTGATTCGGGGCTTTCCCGGCAGTTGCAGCGCACGGGTGAAATCGAGCGTCTGGACATGGAACGCCACGGCGCCATTCGCCTGGGCACAGCCATGGAACTGGCAACCATCCGCCGTCTGTTTGCCGTGATGGGCATGCAGCCGGTGGGCTACTACGACCTGACGCCCGCGGGCGTGCCGGTGCATTCCACTGCGTTTCGCGCCGTGCATGAACGCTCACTGCAGGCCAGCCCGTTCCGTGTCTTTACTTCACTGCTGCGTTTGGAACTGATTGAAAACCCTGAGCTGCGCGCCTTTGCCGAAAACGCCCTGGCCAAACGCAACATTTTCACCCCGGGCGCCATGGCGTTGATCGAACAAGCGGAGCGCGACGGCGGCCTCAACGCCCAAGACGCCGATGCATTTATCCGCCAAGCCCTGGAAACCTTTCGCTGGCACCACACCGCCACGGTCACCGGCGCGCAATACCAGCAACTGAGCGACCAGCATCGCCTGATCGCCGACGTGGTTGCGTTCAAGGGCCCGCACATCAACCACCTGACCCCGCGCACCCTGGACATCGACCAGGTGCAGGCCGCCATGCCCGGCAAAGGCATCACCCCCAAGGCCGTGATCGAAGGGCCACCGCGTCGCCACTGCCCGATCCTGCTCCGCCAGACCAGCTTCAAGGCGCTGGACGAGCCGATCGCCTTTACCGACGCGAAGGGCAGCCACAGCGCGCGCTTCGGCGAAATCGAACAACGCGGCGTCGCGTTGACCCCCAAAGGCCGCGCCCTGTACGACCAGTTGCTGAACGCTGCGCGCGACGAATTGGGCGCCTTCCCGAATGAGGCCAACGCCGCGCGGTATGTGCAATTGATGGAGCAGCACTTCGAGGCCTTCCCCGACAACCACACCCAGATGCGCGAGCAAGGGCTGGCGTACTTTCGCTATTTCGTCACTGAGCAAGGCCTGGCGGCGCGCGGCCAAGCCAATCAACCGGCCACACTCCAGGCGCGCATTGCTGCCGGCCATGTGGACGTGGAACCGCTGGTGTATGAGGATTTTCTACCGGTGAGTGCGGCGGGGATCTTTCAGTCCAATCTTGGCGATGCGGCGCAGAGTCACTATGCGGCGAATTCGAACCAGGCCGAATTCGAGAAAGCACTGGGCTGCCGAACGATTGATGAGCTGAAGCTGTACAGCGAGACGCAACAGCGCTCGATGGATGAATGCATCCAGGCGCTGCAGGCATGAAATGAGAGTGCCCACCCGGCTCACCAGCGCAATCCTTGCGCCGCAACAGTCCCCAGAGCCGGGTGGGCGGTGCGCATGATAGACAGTGAAAAGCGCCCTGTCCCTCAGACAATTCTGAACAAATATGTTCGCGCCCTGTAGGAGCGCGGACTGCAACTACGCCAACTGCTGCACAATCTTGTCTTTGACCAGCAGGCGCTTCTTCTTCAATTTCTCCAGTTCTTCGTCAGCCCCGCCTGAAGACTCGAACGCCAGCACCTCCTTGTCGGCGGCGTCGTATTGCTCGAGCAGCGTGTTCAAACGGTCATCGCCCCTCCTGCGTTCGTGAACGACTTCCTTGGTCAAACCCAGATCCTGATACAGGTCGTGTTTCACTGGCATGGAGTACCTCCGCAAGTTGATCAATGGCCTACGCGTTTGAAGCTAGCCCATTGCGAGGGGTCTTGTCATGTCCGGGGTCATTACTTCCCCGTTCGTCGTAATGCGGGCGATGCGATCAAACCTTTGCCACGCCCTGCCCTCCACTGTAGATCGCCACCCGAGGGAGAACGGTTTCATGAAACACGCTGCCACTGCTGTCGACACCCAATGCATCAACACGATTCGCACCCTGGCCATGGACGCCGTGCAGAAGGCCAACTCCGGCCACCCCGGCACGCCGATGGGCCTGGCGCCAGTGGGCTACACGTTGTGGAGCCGCTTCCTGCGTTATCACCCGCAGCATCCCGACTGGCCTAACCGCGACCGTTTTGTGTTGTCAGTGGGGCACGCGTCAATGCTGCTGTATTCGCTGCTGCACCTGGCCGGTGTGGTGGAGATTGATGCTCACGGCAAGCGCTCCGGCCAGCCGGCAATCAGCCTGGACGATATCAAGCAGTTCCGGCAGATGAGTTCCAAGACCCCGGGCCATCCTGAATACCGGATGACCACCGGCGTTGAAACCACCACCGGCCCCCTTGGCCAGGGGTGCGCCAACAGTGTCGGCATGGCCATGGCCGAGCGTTGGCTGGGCCAGCGTTTCAACCGCGACGGCAGCGTACTGTTCGATTACAGCGTCTACAACCTGTGCGGCGACGGCGACATGATGGAAGGCATCAGCAGCGAAGCGGCCTCGATTGCCGGGCACCTGAAGCTGGACAACCTGTGCTGGATCTACGACAACAACACCATCAGCATCGAGGGCCATACCGAACTGGCATTCAGTGAAGATGTGATCAAGCGCTTCCAGGCCTACGGCTGGCACACCCTGCACGTCACCGATGCCAATGATTTGCAGGCCTTGAGCAGCGCCCTGGAAACCTTCAAGGCCAACACCGGCGCACCGACCCTGATCGTGGTCGACAGCGTGATCGGCTACGGCTCGCCACACAAACACAACACCGCCGCCGCCCATGGCGAACCGCTGGGTGCTGATGAGATCCGTCTGACCAAGGCTGCCTACGGCTGGCCCGAGGATTCCAGCTTCCTGGTGCCCGACGAGGTCCGCACCGTGCTGCGCGATGCGCTGCTTGAACGCAGCCAGCCGCAGTATGAAGAATGGACCCGCCACGTGTCGCAGCTGGAAAAGTACGAACCGGAACTGGCCGATGAACTGCGCCGCATGCGCGCAGGCGAAATGCCCGAGCATTGGCAGGATGAGCTGCCCAGCTTCGACACCGACGCCAAAGGCGTCGCCAGCCGTGCAGCCGGTGGCGAGGTATTGAATGCCTTTGCTCAACAGGTTCCGTGGCTGCTCGGCGGCTCCGCAGACTTGTCGCCATCGACCAAGACCAACCTGACCTTTGATGGCGCCGGGCGGTTCAGTGCCGATGATTACAGCGGGCGCAACCTGCACTTCGGCATCCGCGAGCACGCCATGGGCGCGATTGCCAACGGCATGGCGCTGTCGTACCTGCGACCGTACACCTCGACTTTCCTGGTGTTCAGCGACTACATGAAACCGCCGATCCGCCTGGCGGCGATCATGGAGTTGCCGGTGGTGTTTGTGTTTACCCACGACTCGATTGGCGTCGGCGAAGATGGCCCGACGCACCAGCCCATCGAGCACCTGACGCAACTGCGCGCAACGCCGGGGTTGCTGACTCTGCGCCCCGGCGACGCCAACGAAACCCTGGAGCTGTGGAAGGTCGCACTGGCGCAGACCCATCGGCCAAGTTGTGTGGTGTTGTCGCGTCAGGCGCTGCCCACCCTGGACCGTACGAAATACGCGGCGGCGTCCGGTGCGGCCAAGGGCGCTTATGTCCTGGCGGGCGCGGATAACCCCAAAGTCCTGCTGTTGGCGACAGGCAGTGAAGTCAGCCTGGCGGTTGCGGCTTATGAGCAGTTGAAAAGCGAAGGTATTGCCGCGCAGGTGGTGTCGATGCCCAGCTGGGAACTGTTCGAAGAACAGGACCAGGCATACCGCGACAGCGTGTTGCCGCCGGCGGTGAAAGCCCGGGTCGTCGTGGAACAAGCCGGCCCGCTGGGGTGGGACCGTTACGTCGGGCAGACCGGCGCCAAAGTGGTGATGAGCACCTTTGGCGCCTCGGCACCCTTGGCCAAGCTGCAGGAAAAGTTTGGGTTTACCACAGAGAACGTGGTGAAGCTGGCCAAGGAGCAAATGGCTAACGCCTGATAAAAAATGCGCAAGCGGCTGGCCCGCTTGCGCATTTTGACCTGATTGGCAGTTAAGTCAGTTCTCGCACCAGAAACGGCGCAGTACGGCTGACCTTGCTTTTGGCCACCTTCTGCGGCGTGCCACTGGCCACCACCTTCCCGCCCTGCGTGCCGGCCCCCGGCCCGATATCGATTACCCAGTCACTCTGCGCCACGACGCGCATCTCGTGCTCCACAACCACCACCGTATGCCCCGCCTCGACCAGATGATTCAGCTGGCTGAGCAAGCGGTCCACATCGCGTGGGTGTAACCCGGTGGTAGGCTCGTCCAGGACATACAACGTGGCGCCGCGCGCATTGCGTTGCAGCTCGGTCGCCAGCTTGATGCGCTGCGCCTCACCGCCGGACAGCTCGGTGGCCGGCTGGCCCAACCGCAAATACCCCAGGCCAATATCGCGCAACACCTGCAACGAGCGCAGCACACCGGGCTGCTCGGCAAACACCGCCACCGCCTGCTCCACCGTCAGCCCCAGCACCTGGGCAATGCTCAACCCCTGCCATTTGATCGCCAGGGTCTCAGGGTTGTAGCGCGCACCGTGACAAGTCGGGCACGGCGCGTACACGCTCGGCATGAACAGCAACTCGACACTCACAAACCCCTCACCCTCGCAATTGGGGCAGCGGCCCTTGGCGACGTTGAAGGAGAACTGCCCGGCGTCATAGTGGCGCTTCTTCGCCGCCGGCGTGGCGGCGAACAGTTTGCGCACGTTGTCGAACAGCCCGGTGTAGGTCGCAAGGTTGGAGCGCGGCGTACGGCCGATGGGTTTCTGGTCCACCTGCACCAGGCGCCGGATCGACTCCAGACCCGCAGTGATACGCCCGCCGCTGGTTTGCGGGGTGTCGTCTTCCAGGCTGGGCTCTTCGTCGGCTTCCACCACACGGCCCAACCCCGCGCCCACCAGTTCCAGCAGCGCCTGGCTGACCAGGCTGGATTTGCCCGAGCCCGAAATACCCGTCACCGCCGTGAAGCATCCCAGTGGGAAGTCCACGCTCAGGTCATTGAGGTTGTTGCGCGTCACGCCTTCGAGCTTCAACCAACCGGTGGGCTCACGGCGCGCCTGGCTCGGTGGGCGCCGCTCGGCAAACAGATATTCGCGCGTCTGCGACGCCTCGATATCCGCCAGGCCCGCTGGCGGGCCGCTGTACAGCACTTGCCCGCCGTGCTCGCCGGCAGCCGGCCCCACGTCGATCAGCCAGTCGGCGCGACGCATGGTTTCCAGGTCATGCTCAACCACAAACAGCGAATTGCCTGCGGCTTTCAAACGCTCCAGCGCAGTGAACAACGCTTCGCCATCCGCCGGGTGCAGACCCGCCGATGGTTCATCCAGCACATAGATCACGCCGAACAATTGCGAGCCCAATTGCGTGGCCAGGCGCAGGCGCTGCAGCTCGCCGGATGACAACGTCGGCGTACTGCGCTCCAGGGACAGGTAGCCCAGGCCCAGCTCGATCAGGGTGCTCACGCGTTCAAGCAAATCCTCGGCGATGCGCTGGGCGGCCAGGCGTTTTTCCACCGACAGCTTCATCTTGTCCTGCCCCGCCGCCACCGGCCGCAGCAACTCGGCCAACTGCGACAGCGACAGTTGCGACAGCTCACCGATATCCACCCCGGCAAATTTCACCGACAGCGCCGCGCGGGTCAGGCGTTTGCCCTCGCACAGGGGGCAGGCGCTGCCCTGCATGAACTGCGAGACGCGCTTTTTCATCAGCGCACTTTGGGTGTGGGTGAAGGTGTGCAGGATATAGCGCCGCGCGCCGCTGAAGGTGCCCTGGTAACTGGGTTCGAGCTTGCGCTTCAAGGCCGCGCGGGTCTGTTCGGGCGTGAAGCCTGCGTACACCGGCACGGTCGGGGTTTCTTCGGTGAACAGGATCCAGTCGCGCTGCTTTTTCGGCAGGTCGCGCCAGGGAATGTCCACGTCATAGCCGAGCGTCACAAGGATGTCGCGCAGGTTCTGTCCTTGCCACGCCAACGGCCACGACGCCACCGCACGCTGGCGAATGGTCAACGACGGATCGGGCACCATCAGCGCCTCGGTCACCTCATACACCCGGCCCAGGCCATGGCACTGCGGGCACGCGCCCTGGGGCAGGTTAGGCGAAAAGTCCTCGGCGTACAGCATGGCCTGGCCCGGCGGATAACTGCCGGCACGCGAGTACAACATGCGGATCAGGCTCGACAAGGTCGTGACGCTGCCCACCGAAGAACGCGCACTCGGCGTGCCGCGCTGCTGCTGCAGGGCCACGGCCGGCGGCAGGCCTTCGATGGAATCCACATCCGGCACGCCCACCTGATCGATCAGGCGCCGTGCGTAAGGCGCTACCGATTCGAAATAGCGACGCTGGGCCTCGGCGTACACCGTGGAAAACGCCAGGGATGATTTGCCGGAGCCCGAGACGCCGGTGAACACCACCAGGGCGTCCCGCGGAATGTCGACATCGACGTTTCGCAGGTTATGTTCGCGAGCGCCGCGCACTCGCACAAAGCCAAGGTGCTGGCCGGTGACAGGAGGGATGTTGCGCTGTGAAGTCATGAAAGACCTTATCGAACAGTGAGCACGCTGCGCACCCGTTGTGTCAGGGATTCGGGGCTGTAGGGCTTGCTCAGCAGATGAATGTCGGGGCTCAGCAGATGATTGCTGGAGAGAATGTCGCGGGTGTGCCCGGAGGTGAACAGCACCGCCACCGGCGGTACCTGGGCGCGGGCCCAGTCGGCCAAGTCAGTACTTTTGACCCGGCCGGGCATGACCACGTCGGTAAAAATCAGGTCCGGCTGCACGCCGCCCTGCAGCGCTTGCATCGCGCGGTCGCCGTCTTCGGCGGTGAGCACGGTGTAGCCTGACTGCTCGAGCAATTCCACCACCGTCACCCGTACATCGACGTTGTCCTCGACCACCAGAATGGTTTCCTGGCCGCCCGCGTGCGGCACAGCCTCAACGGGGTGGCTGTCCGGGTCCTCGGCGCCGAGGCTGCGCGGAAAGTACATCTGCACCACCGTGCCCTTGCCCTCCTCGCTCCACACCTCGACATGGCCGCCGCTTTGCCGCACAAAACCAAACACCATGCTCAGGCCAAGGCCGGTGCCATGACCTTCACGCTTGGTGGTAAAGAACGGTTCGAACACCCGCGCCAGGACCGCCGACGACATGCCCACGCCGATATCCGTGACGGCCAGGCGCACATATTCGCCAGGCAGGACGCTCTTGCCCGCACAGTCGTCGGGGTTGAGGATGATGTTATCGCCGGTGATGCGGATCACGCCCTCGCCTTGCATGGCATCGCGGGCATTGATCGCCAGGTTGAGCAAGGCGTTTTCCAACTGGTTGCGGTCGACGTTGATGCACCAGGAATCCTGGGGCAATTGCACATCGATATGGATGGTTTCGCCCAACGCGCGCTGCAGTAATTCACCCAAACCTGCATAAATGCGCTGGGGGTTGTAAACAGCCGGCGACAACGGCTGGCGTCGAGCAAAGGCCAGCAGTTGCGACGACAGTTTGGCGCCGCGCTCCACCGCTGCGATGGCGGCCGTGACACGGCGCTGTACCTGGGCATTCTCGGGTTCGTGCCGGGCCAGCAGGTGCAGGTTGCCGGCGATCACTTGCAGCAGGTTATTGAAGTCGTGGGCCACGCCACCGGTCAGGCCGCCGATAGCTTCAAGTTTTTGCGACTGACGCAATTGCGCTTCGGCCGAGGAGCGCGCCTGCACTTCGGCCGCCACGCGTTGCTCCAGGTTATGCGTCAATTCCTGGCGCAAGCGCTCGGAGTTCACGTGGCCGGTGGTCTCTACCACAATCGCGAGCACACCGGCCGGTTGTTGGTCATCGCCGGCGACGGGGCTGTAGTAAAGATCCATCCAGACATCTTCCGGCTTGCCATTGCGCAGCAGCACCAGTGCCTTGTTGTTGAACGATAACGTGCCGCCCGCCAAACAGGTGTCCACGACATGCCGGTTGAACTCGGCCACTTCCGGCCAGCCCAGCTCCACGGGCGTGCCCAACAGAAACGGATGCCGGCCGCCGGCAAATATCGAGTAGCTGTCGTTGTAGATCATGTACCCAAGCCGCCCCCACAGCATCACCATCGGCATGGGGGATGCCAATAGCATCTGCACGGCGCTGACCAGACTCTTCGGCCAGGCGTGGATCGGGCCCAGGTCGGTGGTCGACCAGTCGAAGGCGCGGATCCGCTGGGCCATTTCACCGCCCCAGCCTTCGCAGCCATGGGTGTTGGATAAAAATTGCATCTATGGGCTCGTGGCGAAGAGAAGGATGGATGAGTGATGCAGTTACGCTGATAAAAACTTGGAGCCTGCCTGCAATAATTCGTTTCATTGCATATAGCTTATCCGAGAAGGCCTGGGCAACTCCCTTCAGTGAAAATCCCGGCTGCGCACGTTAATCCCATCCAGCAGCGGCGTCAGATCGGTCAGGCGCCCGGCAATCAAGTGCCGCACCTCGCCTACCGCCTCCCAGCGCCCGTCGACTTTCAAGAGGCGCGAACCGACCAACGCCTGACGCTGACGCTCGGCCAAGTCACGCCAGACCACCACATTGAGGTTGCCGAACTCATCTTCCAGGGTAACGAAGGTGACCCCGCTGGCGGTGCCCGGGCGTTGCCGGCCAGTGACCAGCCCCGCGACGCTGACGTTGCGCCCATGCGCCACCGCCATCAGCTCGAGGGAACTGCGACAGCGGCGTTTACGCAGCTCATCACGCAGCAACGCCAAGGGATGCGGGCCAAGGGTGGTGCCGACCGTGGCGTAGTCGGCCTGCAGGTCTTCGCCAACCGTTGGTGCCGGCAGCGCCACCGCCGCTTCGTCGGGGCTGGGCAGGCCAGCGAACAGCCCCAGCTGTTTATGCACCCCGGCCACTTCCCAGCGCGCCGTGTGCCGGTTGCCGGCCAACGCGCGCAAGGCGCCCGAGTCCGCCAGCAACGCCTGGGCGCGAGCATCCAGCCCGGCGCGTTCGTCCAGGTCGGCAATGTCGCTGAACGTACCGCGCTGGCGGGCCGCTTCGATGCGCCGCGCGTCCTCCTCGCGAAACCCCGAGATCATGCGCAAACCCATGCGGATCGCCGGTTGCTGGCCGTCGATGGGTTCCAGGCTGCAATCCCAGTCACTGGCCAGCACATCCACCGGGCGGATCTGCAAGCGATGCCGCCGCGCGTCCTGCAGGATCTGGTCCGGGCTGTAGAAGCCCATGGGCCAGCTGTTGATCAGTGCACAGGCAAAGGCCGCCGGCTCATGGCATTTGAGCCAGCAACTGGCGTAGGTCAGCAAGGCAAAGCTGGCCGCGTGGGACTCGGGAAAACCATAGCTGCCAAAGCCTTTGATCTGCTCGAAGATTTGCGCGGCAAATGCCTCGCTGTAACCGTTCTTGAGCATGCCGGTGCGCAGGCGCTCCTGATGCGGTTCCAGCCCGCCGTGGCGTTTCCAGGCGGCCATGGAACGGCGCAACTGGTCGGCCTCGCCGGGGCCATAGTCGGCGGCGACCATGGCGATCTGCATGACCTGTTCCTGAAACAGCGGCACGCCCAAGGTGCGTTCCAGCACCGCCTCGAGTTGCGGTGAGGGATACGTCGTCGGCTCTTCGTTATTACGCCTGCGCAAATACGGGTGCACCATCCCGCCCTGGATCGGCCCCGGCCGCACGATGGCGACCTCGATCACCAGGTCATAGAATTTTTGCGGCTTGAGCCTGGGCAGCATCGACATCTGCGCGCGCGACTCGATCTGGAACACGCCAATGGTGTCGGCCTTGCTGATCATCGCGTAGGTGGCGGCGTCTTCCTTGGGAATCGTCGCCAGCGCCAGGTCCAGGTTGCGATGCCGGCGCAGTAAATCGAAGCAGCGGCGGATCGCGCTGAGCATGCCCAGGGCCAGAATATCCACCTTGAGCAGGCCGACGGCGTCGAGGTCGTCCTTGTCCCACTGGATGATGGTGCGCTCGGCCATGGCGGCGTTTTCCACCGGCACCAGCGTGTCCAGCGGGTATTCGGAAATCACGAAACCGCCCGGGTGCTGGGACAAGTGCCGGGGGAAGCCGATCAACTGCTGCGTCAGCGTGAGCACGCGGCGCAGGAGCGGGCTTTGCGGGTCGAAGCCGCCTTCGCGCAGGCGCTCCAGGGGCGGCGCATCGTCACTCCAGCGCCCACAGCATTCGGCCAGGGCGTTGATCTGGTCCGGCGGTAAGCCGAGGGCCTTGGCCACATCGCGCACTGCGCCGGCCGCGTGGTAGCTGCTGACCACCGCCGTCAAGGCCGCCCGGGTGCGGCCGTAGCGCTGGAACACGTATTGCAGCACTTCTTCGCGGCGTTCGTGTTCAAAGTCGACGTCGATATCCGGCGGCTCGTTGCGCTCCTTAGACAGGAAGCGCTCGAACAGCATGCTCATCAGACTCGGGTTGATCTCGGTGATGCCCAAGGCAAAACACACCGCCGAGTTGGCCGCCGAGCCCCGGCCCTGGCACAGGATCGAACGGCTGCGGGCAAAGCGCACAATGTCGTGCACGGTGAGGAAATAACTTTCGTAACCCAGCTCGCTGATCAGCGCCAACTCATGGTTGATCTGCTGCAAGGTCTTGGCGTCGACACCCTCAGGCCAGCGCTGGGCAATGCCTTCTTCGGTGAGCTGGCGCAACCAGGATTTCGCGTTCTGGCCGGCGGGCACCAGCTCGCGCGGGTAGTGGTAACGCAATTGGCTGAGGTCGAACGTGCAGCGCCGTGCAATGGCCTGGGTTTCATCGAGCAAGGCCTGCGGGTACAGCGCGCCGAGGGCGTCGAGGCTGCGCAGATGCCGCTCGCCATTGGGGTGCAGGCGTGTGCCGGCGTCGGCCACCGTGACGTGATGGCGGATGGCGGTCATGGTGTCTTGCAGGGCGCGGCGTCCGCGCGCATGCATGTGCACATCGCCGCAGGCCACCGCCTTGATGTGCAGGCTGGCGGCCAGAGCCAGGCGCTGCTCCAGGTGGCGCGCATCGTTCTGGCCGCAATGCAGGTGCACCGCCAGCCACAGGCGATCGGCGAAGGTACGCCGCAGCCACTGGATCGAGGCCTGGGTGTCGCTGTCTTCGGCAACCCACAGCGCCAGCAGGCCAGGCAGAGGCTGGTCGAAGTCTTCCTGCAGCAGGCGATAACGACCTTTT
Organism: Pseudomonas sp. HT11; assembly: GCF_044875395.1. NCBI lineage: Bacteria > Pseudomonadati > Pseudomonadota > Gammaproteobacteria > Pseudomonadales > Pseudomonadaceae > Pseudomonas > Pseudomonas sp. HT11. Next base: position 3,799,238 of record NZ_CP173217.1, read on the forward strand.
TCGGCACGGCGTCGGGCCAGGGTGATCAGCCGGCACAAGTGCTGGTAGCCACTGAGGTCTTCTACCAGCAACACCAGTTTGGGGCCGTTCTCGATGCGCACCTCGCTGCCGATAATCAGCGGCATGTCCACCGCCTTCGCCGCCTGCCAGGCGCGCACGATGCCCGACAAGGTGCATTCGTCGGTGATCGCCAAGGCGCTGTAGCCCTGGCGCTTGGCGCGCTCGAACAACTCCAGCGCACTCGACGCGCCGCGCTGGAAACTGAAATTGGACAGGCAATGCAGCTCGGCGTAGCTCATGCAAACCAGCCTTGCAGCCACAACCCATCGCTTTGCCCGACGGTGCGATAGGCCCAGCCTTGCTGCCCGGCGCGGGTCTGGATCAGGTAATAGTCGCGGCGAATATCGGCGCCATCCCACCAACCGGATTCGATGCGTTCCGGGCCCATCAGAATCTGTACGCCCTGCTCGGCCAGCAAGGTCGGCTCGTGCAGCAACCAGCCCGGGCGCTGCACCTTGTTCAAGGTGGGGCACGCGCGGCTATCGGCGGCGGCTTGCCAGGCGCATTCGGGGCGGTGGTCGGCATGAAAGCGCAGGCCTTGCACAGCCTCATCGCCCAGGCGTGCGCGCAGGCGTTCGCGCAGTTGCTCCCAGGGCAACGTCTGTTGCGGGCGGTCGTCGAACAAGTCCTGGCGCTGCGGCACGAACACCGGCAGGTCCTGGGCCACCAGGCGAAAGCCGCGTACCGGCGAGGTGACTTGCACCTGCTCCAGACGGCCACGGGCCAGTTCGAACAGCATCGCCGGTTCGCGCTCGGCGCTGAGCAGGCCGACCTTGATCACGCTGTCAGGCGCCTGGGCGTGTTCCAGGTGCAGGTCGAAACGCTGCACGCCGCTGTCGCGACCGCAGAGGAAGGCCGACAGGTCACCGGTCAGGCGGCGCAACGGAAACAGTAAGGCCTGGTGGGATTGCACATCGAAATTCAGCTCGATGCGTGCATCGAACTGCTCCGGTGGCTGATAGAACGCCAGTGGCAGCGGCCGCTGCCCGCTCAGCGCATCCAGGTGCTTGAGCAAGCCGGCATCAAAGCGCCGCGCCAGCGTGTGGCGGGGCAAAGCCTGCACCTGGGCCAGCGTGCGCAGGCCCATGCGTGACAAGGCGGTGGCGGCTTGCGGGTCGAGGCCTGAACGGTCGACAGGCAGTGGCGCCAGGGCTTGGTGCAGCGCGTGATCATCGGCCACGGCCAGGCCATCGTAGATATTGGCCAGCACCCGCGCCGCCGCCGGATTGGGCGCGGCGACGATACGGTGGCGAAACCCCAACGCGGTCAGCTCGTTGCGCAACCGCGCCTCGAACTGCGGCCACGGCCCGAACAGGCCCAGGCTCGATTCGATCTCGAACAGCAAGGCGCGCGGGTAATACACACTGACCTGAGAACTAAACCGATAGGCCCAGGCCGCCAGAAACTGCTGCCAGCGCTCGATTTCTGCGGGGTCGTATTCGGCGCTGGCGAAGGTCTTGGCCAGCGCATGCGCAGCCGTCAGCGATTGCCCGGGGCGCAGGCCCAGCGCGCGGGCGGCGGCATTGACGGTTTGCAACACGCGGCGCTGCGGTGTGCCGGCCAGCAGCACCAGCGGTTGATCGGGCTCGGGATGCACACGCTGCACCCCGTCCAGCGCCAATTGCGGGAAGACAATACACACCCAGCGCATGGCAACCTCAGTGCCCCGCCAGCGCAATCGGCGCCGGATGGGCCAGCCCGCCCCGGCACTTGAGCACCCGCACTTGCGCAGGTTTTGCCTCAACGGCCAGGCGCAAGGCGGCGGGCGAGGCATTGATTGCCTCGTGTAAAGAGCGCCAGGCAAACGCCAGGGTCTGCCCGGTTTCGGCCGCCACCTGCAAACGGCGCAAGGCGCGGTCATCGGCCTTGCGCGGCCAGCACAGCACGGCGCCGCAACTGCCGGAACGCAGGCATTGTTCGACGGCCCACAAGGTATCGCGCTCCTCGGCCTGGATCACCGAAAGCTGGCGCAAATCCACCCCGGCGTTCTGCCAGGCGTGCGGGTACGGCGTGTAAGGCGGCGCGACCAGCACGATGCGCTCCCCTGCCGTTGATAAGCGCGCCAGGGTCGGCAGCACCAATTGCAACTCGCCGACCCCTTCCTTGGCCATCAGGATTTCGCTCAGGGCCGCCTCCGGCCAGCCGCCGCTGGGCAGCACCGCGTCCAGCGCCGCCAGCCCGGTGGGGTGCACGCTGGCCGGCGGCGCAACCGGCCGGCCCTTCCAGACTCGGCCGCCATTGAACAGCGAGTCCAGAGCAACGACGGCGCCCATCAGCCTTGCCTCACCAGGCCGCAGAACACCCCTTCGATGGCCAGGTCCTGATCGGGGCCTACCTCGATGGGTTGATAAGCGGGGTTACGCGGCAGCAGGCGCACATGCTCGCCATGGCGCTCGAAGCGTTTGATGGTGACCTCGCCGTCCAGACGCGCCACCACAATCTGGCCGTTCAAGGCTTCGGCGCTGCGACGTACGCCGACCAGGTCGCCGTCGAGAATGCCGTCTTCGATCATCGAATCGCCCTGCACCCGCAACAGGTAATCCGGGGTTTTCGCAAAGGTGGCGGGGTCCAGTTGCAGACGGTTGTGCACTTCGGCGTCGGCGCCAATCGGCAAACCGGCGGCGACGCGACCGAGCACGGGCACATCCAGCCATTCGGGGCGTGCCGGCTGGTTGAGCAGGCGGATGCCCCGGGCCTGGTTAGGGTTGACCTCGATGTAACCGGCTTCCGTGAGGGCCACCACGTGCTTGCGCGCAACGCTGCGGGAGGCAAAACCGAACGCCTCGGCGATCTCGGCGAGGCTGGGGGGCTGGCCTTGCTGCGCGATACGGTCGCGGATGAAGGTCAGGATGGCAGTGCGGCGGGGGGTCAGGGTCGTCATGGAGTACATTTGTACTCTTGTAGGAAATCTCTGACAATAGCCGTCAGTCGGGAGCGCTTGAGTGCCTGTCTCAGGGCAGCAACGCACCCGTACTCAGCGCAAGCCTGCCACCTGAGTCAGCCATGAACTGGCCAAGTCTCAACTATCTTTGCGCCGCGCACCGCCAGCAAGTCCCCAAACTGCAACAGCACATACTCACTCTGCGTGGGCCGCAGTGGCGCGTTCGGGGGGGATGTTTGGGCGTGTCGTTACAGGCGGTGAGCAGGCCGAGGACGGCCAGCAATAAAGCAACGCAGCGCATGGCCACCCTCTCTTTTTAGGCTGTGGAAGCTGCTTGCACACTAAGGCAGCAACGCCACGGCGCTGAGGGTTTTGGCGGACACAAAGGGGGCTTGGTGGGGCAGTCGAATGCGGGGCGTTGGCCACCCCGCATCCAGCGGTTCGCTTAGAACGCGATACCGACCTTGAAACCGTACTCGTCACGCTTGAGCTTGGTGTTGTCGGCGACATAGGAGTCGTCGTCAAGCTTGTATTCGGTACGGGTGTAGTACAGGCCCGCCATCACTGGCAGGTCGCCTTTCTGGTTCATCAGCAGGCTGACTTCAGCGTAAGGGTTGGTGCGGTCCTTGAGGTCCACGGTGTCGCTGCCCACGCCATCGACCTTGAGCTTGGCACGGCCGTCGATGGTACGACGGGCACCGGCTTCGACGCGCAGAGTCATGTCATCGAACTGGTGGTTGTAACCCAGGGCAGCTTTGGCGAACGGCGACTTGTTGGTGAGCTTGACGTCGTAGTCATTGGTGTCCGGCTCGTAGCGGGTCCAGCTGTAGCCGCCACCCACAATCACGTCGACAAAGTTGCGCGCGTCGAGCGCGGCACGCCAGCCGAGGTCCAGGTCAGCCTGGCCTTCCTTGAGTTTGTTGTCGCTCTTTTCGCCGTACTTGGCTTCGATCCCGGCCTGGTAGATAAAGCCGGATTCAGCGGTGAGCTTGTTGCCGAAGTTGTAGAACAGGCCCGCTTCAGGCATGTGGTCCTTGTCGCTGTCACTGCCGCCTTCGAGTTTGAAGTCGTTGTAGCTGCCCTGCAGACCGAAAACCGAAATCGGGCCCGTCGGTGCAGCGGCGAACACCACGGCAGGCGCAGCGACCAGCGCCAACAGCGAGGAGCCCTTGAGGAATTTTCCGAATAGCTTGGACATCGTTTTACATCTCCTTGTCTGGTGAGCAAATTATTCAGGAATCGCTTCGAACCTCGGCTTTCGCGAAAGGTTCGAATTAATTTGCGTCGATTTGGAGAAAAAACGGTTCAGCGCAGGCTCTATCTCAAGCTTCTTTGGAAGCCGCCATCACTAGGCCATTAAGGCTCTCGCGAAGAAGAGGATGCACCGGCAGGCGAATACCCAAGGTGCCATGCAGCACTGCCAGCAGCTCATCGACACTCTCGATTGCGCGCTTTTCACTGGGCTGATCCAGGCAGTGGACCGCGTAGTGGGCGTTATTCAATGTGTAGCGTTTACCCGGCGCGAGCAGCGCAGCTTTCAATTGGCCGACAAACACCGAATCCGGGTGCGTCGACACGTACCAGTTGCCGATTTCATAGTCCCTATCCGCCTGCACCTGCAGGTCAAACACATACAAGCCACGCCACTCCTCGCCCACCTTGGCCCACAGGGTGTAATCGGCGCCATTGCACGTCAGCCGATAGGGTTCGTGGGCAGTGGCCTGGGTCGCCTCGGTGTCCAGCTGCAAGGGGCTGCTCGGCACCATGCCGCCGAAGCCGACGTCGGAGACATAGCGCACGCCTTCCAGGGTGACCAGGCTCAGGCGATGGGTGCGCCCGGTGCGCGCATCTACCGGCCCGCCCATCACTACCCAGCCGGTGAGACCGCGCGCCTCGAAACCCAAATCCTGCAAGAGCGCGAGAAACAAGTGGTTCAACTCGAAGCAATACCCGCCACGCCCATCGAGCAGAACCTTTTGCTCGATGCTCGGCAAGTCGATCGGCACCGGGCAGCGCAGCAACGTCGACAGGCTTTCAAAGGCGAACGTGCACACATGGCGCAGCTGCAATTGCTGCAGGGTTTGCAGGGTCGGCGGCGGCGGCGTGTCGTAGCCCAGGCGTTGCAGATAAAGCTGGCGATGAGTCAAGCGGGGCATGGCGCGATCCTTGAGCGCGGGGCGAAGCGCTCACTATGCAGGGCCAGTGTGCGACTTGTCATTTTGACTGAACCTTTTTGAACACTCACCGATCCATCTATAACAAGACAGGGAGGCAACATGAGTACCGCAAAAATCTACACCATTAATTACCAGCTGCACGGCCAACCGAAGTCCTTTGTGGTGCGCGCGGAGGTGATGAACAACGCCGAGGCGTGGCATTGGGCAGCGGTGGATGCCGACATCGCCCATGTCAGCCGCATTGGGCGTGTGGGTCACGAACAGGTGAAAAAAACCACCCGGCCCTGGGCGGAAAAGTTCGGTATTACCGACGTCACCTGGGTGCCGCCCAAATAAGCAAAAGCCCCGCAATGGCGGGGCTTTTTGTGTTTCTTTAGTTAGTTTTCAAGTCGCCCAGCGGATCATAGGGCGGCTTTTTTTCGGCTGTTTTTCCTTGTCCAACGGCGCGATCGCAGGGCCGATGGGGTCGACTTGCGGGTCGGCTACATCCGGGGAATCCGGGTCAAAACCCAGCTCGTCCTTGCCACTGCCATGCTCGTCTGAACGCGGGCCTTTCGGGGGATTACTCACGGCGATCTCCTGGTTTTAAAGCGGGCGGGCTTTGTCGTGAAGGTGTTCGAGGTCTTGCTCGACCTGTTCCACATCGTCGTCCTGGCGCTGCGCCGGGTCGTTGGGGCGTAACGCATCGTTGTCGCGCTCCTCTTCACCGGGTGTGCGATCAGGGTCAGGGGTGCCGGGCGGCGGCTGTTTGTATTCGGGCATGATGGTTTACCTCACGGGGGCTACACAGATGTAGAGAAACCGCGGCAAGCCATCGTTCAACTTGATTGCGCAAAGCATGCGAAGATGCCACCCCGCCCCTCTTGAGACCAGACCCGGATGTTCGAGCTCAAACCCTGCGACCCCGCCACCTTCCGCCAGCAGACCCGCCGCAGCACCCTGATCATTGCCGTGCTGTTCGTGGCCCTGGCAATGCTGCTGTCGAGCCTGGCGGTCATGCTGTTCGGTGAACCTGGCGGTGACAACTTTCGCTTCAATGTCGGCGGTGTGTTTGCCGGGGTGCTGATCACCGTCGCGTTGGTGCGCGGGCCGTTCTGGACCCAGCCCTGGCTCGCGCCGGCGGTGTATGGCTGGCAGCTCAAGCGCAGTTTGATGAGCGTCACCAACGTGATGCACAAGGTCACCGAAGGCGTGCAAGCCAACGACCCGACGGCGATCAAGCTGCTGCGTTTTTACCACTTGGGGCTTACGCAGATGCATGCGCTGGACGCCAACTCCAGTGCCCAGGCGCAATTGCTCGGCGAGATCGACGCCCACCAGGCGAAGATGCAGGCACTGGGCATCGACACCGAGCAAACCCGCCTGGACCCCGCATGGCTGGACAGCCTTAAAAGCCTCTAAGCCAGCACGCCGATGCGCTGTTCATCCAGCCCCCGCACGAAAGCTTCTTGGAGGGACACACACACCCTCACCGCGTCAGTTGGAAACCTGGGTGCGCCAGCAAAATACCGCGCTCACCGCGATGGCCGCGCCCGCCAGGCCGAACACCCACGGCGCTGACGCCACCGGCAGCAACAGGCCCGCCAGCAACGGCCCGAGGCCCGCGCCGACATCGCGCCACACCGCATTCGAGGCCAGTGCCGAGACGCGCATCGAGCCCGGGTTGCGCTCGGCCACCAGGGTGGTCACCAGCGGCAGTTGCAGCGCGCGCAGCACCAATACCGCCGCCGCGCCGACGATCACCCAATAACTGCCGAACGCCGTCAGGGCCAGAGCACTCAAGAATGAAAACAGCAACAGCATCGACGTGGCGCCAAAGCGCTGCGCCGCCCGGCCGCCCAGGGGGCTCAGGAGCATTTCCGAGGCATACCGCAAGGCCATCAAGCCGCCGGCGATCAGCACCGCATCGCCGCCGAGAATCTTTTGTGCCTGGATCGACAGGCCAAAAATAAACAGCCCGTCCAGCGCCACGCCCTCGATAAACGACCAGGTCGCCACACTGTCGGGCCACTTGAAGCGCCGCCCGGTGCTGTGCAAATCATGCCCGGCGGTGGGCAAGCCACGCGCCACCCACAAGCCCGCCAGGCAGCAGCCGGCAAGCATCACAAAGATCGGACGTGGGCCGGCCCATAAGGTCAACCAGCCACCCAGCGGCAGCGCCAGCATCGGCCCGAGGGCGATCATCGCGCGTGAACGCCCCGCGCGGCGGGCTGCGCCAGCGGGCTCGGACGTTGCCAACACTTGGGTCGACAGGTTCAACGCGGCAAAACACAGGCCCCAGATCAGCCGCAGGCCCAGCAGCGCAGCGAACCCTGACAGCAGCGAGTTGCCCAGGGCGCACACCGTCGCCGCGCCGGCAGCAATCATGCACGTCAGCCGGTCACCGTTGCGCGCATAGAAATTGAGCACATGCCGATAGCCAAAAATCCGCACCAGGCGGTTGGCTGCCAACAACACCCCGGCCTGCGCCAGCGTGATGCCAAAGGCCTGGGACTCCATCGGCAACAGCAAGTACAGCAACACGTCGCTGGGCAGGCATAACGCGAGGGTCAGCGCGGCGCGTCGGGACGTGGTATCGGCAGTGCGTTGGGCCAGGCTGGACATAAATCTGAAACATCCTGAAATATTCAGGCCGCCACGTTAGCCTTCCCATGGCGGACTTTACAACGCCCAATCACGCCTTTTTCCCATAGGGCAACAAACGCAAACCGCTGGCCACACTGCCCACCAACGCAAACACGCACCCCAACCACAGCGCGTATTGCGGGCCACTGCCCAGGGACAGGTGAAAACACAACGCCACCAATGACGCCCCCAGCGTTTGCCCCAGCAGCCGCGAGATCGCCACGATGCCGCTGGCCCCGCCGCTGCGGGCCAAGGGTGCGCTGGTCATGATCGCCTTGAGGTTGGGCGATTGAAAAAAGCCAAACCCGGCGCCGCACAGCGCCATGCGCCAGCCGATATCAAAGGCCGACGCGCCGCTGCCCAGGGTGGCCAGCGCCGCCATCCCCGCACTGAGCAGCAACAGGCCGATGCCGCACAACACGCCCAGCGACACACGGTCTGCCAGGCGCCCTGCGACCAGGGCCATGACCGCAACAACGGCCGGCCACGGCGTCATCAGAAAACCGGTTTCCACCTGGCTATGACCAAGCACCGTCTGCAACAGAAACGGCAATGACACAAATGCCAGGCCCTGGGCGCTGAACGCACAGATCGCCGTAAGGGAAGACAGCGCAAACACCGGGCGCTTGAACAGATCCAGGGCCAGCATCGGCGCCGGGTGTCCGGCCTGGCGGCGTAACAGTAACGCACCGCAGACCAGCGCCACGGCGATCAGGCCCAGGGTCAATGCGCCCTGAACGCCGTGCACCGCCGTGCCCAGGCCAAGCACCAGCAAGGCGAACAACCCGGCACACAGCAGCGCGGCGAGGCGGTCGAACGCGTGACCGGTCATGGGCAGTGTCGGCAATGACCGCAGGCCCAGCCCCAGGGCCAAAAGGCCCAACGGCACGTTGATCAGGTACAGCCAGTGCCAGCTGGCCACCGACAGAATCGCCGACGCGGCAGTCGGCCCGAGGGTGAACGCCAGCCCCACCACCAGCGAGTTATAGCCAAGGCCGCGCCCGAGCATTTTTGCCGGGTAGATATGCCGCAGCAACGCGGTATTCACGCTCATGACCGCTGCCGCGCCCAGGCCTTGCGCCACACGCGCGGCCGTCAGGGTCAGTAACGACCCGGCCAGCCCGCACAACAGCGACGAGACAATAAACAACAGCAACCCACCGAGGTATACCCGACGGTGCCCCCACACATCACTCAACGAAGCGAATGGCAGCACCGTGGCGATAATCGCCAGTTGGTAGGCGTTGACCACCCAGATCACCGAGGCCGAGTCGGTGCCGATGCCTTCGGCCAATGTGGGCAGCGCGGTGTTGACGATGGCCGTGTCGAGGGTCGCCATGCCGATCCCCAAAGAAAGGGCGATCACGGCCGGCAGGCGTTTATTGAAGGGCAACCCATCGGCAACAGAAGACATGAACAATCCGGCGCTGGTAACAAAGGCCCCTAGAGTACGGGCAGATGCGGATTTTTTCAGTGGCCAATTGCCTGGCTGTCAGAGTTTTCATGTTTACCACCGCCTCGTGGCGAGCGGGCTTGCCCCGCGTTGGAGTGCGAAGCGCTCCCCCTCCAGTCGCCGCGGTGTACCTGACAAACCCGGTCGGCAGCCTTTGGGGCCGCTTCGCAGCCCAACGCGGGGCAAGCCCGCTCGCCACAGGTTATTCACTCGCCACAGCCCCCACTATCAACTCACCGCCCAACCAACCGGCCTGGACCACGCCTGCTTCCTCGCCCAGGCGCGCCACCAAAAATTCACACAACCGGGCACAACGGCCGTCGCCCTGCACATGCAGCAAAGCGTCAAGCTCCAACGCCTGCACCTGCCGCAAGCGCGAGGTGAACTGGCGCCGCCATACACGTCGGGGTTATGCGGGAACACCGTCTTCAACGTCGCGGTGCCTGACCGCCAGCGCCGGCTGGTGAACAGCGTTAACGCCAGGCGTGTATCCGCTCTGTGTCGCAAACACGACAGAACGTCATGCCGGTGTATCAAGGTGGTGCGCGGATACACAGCGATACACAGTGAATAATTAACCGCCAGATAGACGCCAAATTATTCGGCATCCCGAACGACACAATTAGAAATATTCGCCTTTCCGAACGAAGCCCTTCAGGTGACCTCGATGACCCTAAAAATCACCATAAATTTCATGCGGTTGTTGTCATCTTTGTTACATGCCAACTGGCATACATTCTGCTTTATCCCTGTTTCTGGTAATAAAATGTTTCAGCTTTGAGACAGTCTCATCAACTGAAACACAATCCGTGGCACGCCAATAAAAACGACAACGCCCCAAAGGAGGGCGACCTTTTCGACTTTTTGATCGACATCAACTTTCCAAGACTGCTGCTGCACATCTGTACCCAAAAGGGCGAATGGCCTGATCGCCAATAACAAGCCTGACTATAAAAAGGACGAATTGATGAGCTCGAGCAAGAACCACGCAGTGTCCTTCATGGACGCAGAACCCCTGGCCCCGGCGTGCGCCGAAAGCGCCCTTGGTTTTGGCCCCTTCCTGTTACTCGCACGCCAGCACGTATTGCTGCGAAACGGTGAGCCCGTCACCTTGGGCAGCCGCGCCCTGTGTTTGCTGATTGCCCTGGCCACCCGCGCCGGCGAACTGCTGGAGAAAGCCGAGCTGATCTCGTTCGCCTGGCCCAAGGTGGTGGTGGAGGAATGCAACCTGCGCGCGCAGATCGTCGCGCTGCGCCGAGCCTTGGGCGACGATGGCAACTTCAGCTATATCGTCACGGTGCCGGGCCGCGGCTATCGCTTCGTGGCGCCGGTGACCGTGCAGGCGGCCGGTGAAGACCATCTGCCGGTGCCCCACGCGCGCGTCCATGAGCCCTCTGTCGCGCCGCCGTCCTGCGAGGTGATTGGCCGCGATGAGTTGGTCGACAGCCTTGCCGACCAGGTGCTGACCCAGCGGTTCTTGACCATCACCGGCCCTGGCGGCATCGGCAAAACCACCGTCGCCATGGCCGTGGCCCATCAATTAGCCAACGAACTCAAGCTGGACACCTGCTTCGTCGACCTGGCGCCGGCCACCAGCGGGCAATGGGTCACCGGCATGCTCGCCAGCGCCCTGGGCATCCAGACCGTCAGCGACGAGCCATTGCGCAGCATCGCCGCCACCCTGGCCGACCGCCGCCTGTTGCTGGTACTGGACAACTGCGAACACGTGTTGCCGGCCACCGCCGATGCCGTGGAAACCCTCTTGCGCAGTGCCCCTCAATGCTACGTGCTGACCACCAGCCGCGAGCCGCTGCGCGCCGAGGGCGAGCGCGTGCACGACCTGGCGCCGCTGCAAGTGCCCGACGAACACAGGACACTCAGCGCCGTCGAAGCCCTGAAATGGTCCGGCGTGCGCCTGTTTGTGGAGCGCGTGCGCGCCCTCGACCCCGACTTTGTTTTCAACGACGCCGACGTGGCGGCCGTCAGCGCCATCTGCCGCAAGCTCGACAGCAACGCGCTGGCCATCGAAATAGCGGCCGCGCGGGTACGCACCTTTGGCATCCAGGACCTGGTCGGCCTGCTGGACGGCAGCTTCCGCCTGCAAATGACCGGCCGGCGCACCGCCCTCGCCCGCCATCGCTCACTGAGCGCGACCCTGGACTGGACCTATTCGATGCTCAGCGGCGACGAGCAGGCGATGCTGCGCCAACTGGCGGTCTTCACCGGCTCCTTCACCCTTGATGCCGTCAAGGCCATGACTGCCAGCAGCGCCCTCGGCCCGCGCAATGCTCTGCCCTTGCTCGAAAGCCTGATGGACAAGTCACTGCTGCTCGCCGGCGAATCGCAGTTGCTCAAACGTTATCGCCTGCTGGAGACCACCCGCGCCTATGCCCTGGAAAAGCTCGCCGAACAGGGCGAAACCAACGCCACCGCCGAACGCCATGCGCGCTATGCCCTTGGGGTGTTGCAGGAAGCCGGGCAGACCCTGGATGGCCTGTCACCGCAAACCTGGGTCGCGCTGTATGGCCCCGAGATCAACACGGTGCGCTCGGCACTCGACTGGGCCTACTCAACGACCGGCAACCTGCCATTGGGGATTGAACTGACGTTGGGCGGCGTACCGTTATGGCTGCGCCTGTCGCTGGTCAGTGAATGCCGCAGCTGGGTTGACCTGGGCCTGGCCAGCGACGCCAGCACCCCGTTGCCGGCGCGCCAACGCATGCTGCTGAACACCGCGCTGGCCAGCGCGCTGATGCTCACCGACGGCACGGGCGGCCCGTTGCGGGAAGCGTGGCGCCAGGTGCGCGAGGACGGCCGCGAACTCGGCGATGCCGAGCACAAACTTCGCGCGCTGTGGGGGCTCTGGGGTGACCGTTGCGCGTGTAACCAGTACGCCGAAGCGCTGGAGTTGGCCGAGCGCTACATTGCGTTGAACAACAGCGGGAACCAGCAACTGCTGGGCAAACGCATGCGGGCGGTGGTGCTGTTTCACATGGGCGACCTGGCGGGCGCCCGACAAAATATCGACGAAGCCCTGGGTTCACCGTCGGCCCCGCGCTCGCACATCATCGACGCGCTGTTTGATCAGCGCATCGCCGCACGCTGCCTCAAGGCGAAAGTGCAACTGATGGAAGGCGACGTCGACCCGGCCCTGCGGCTGATCGGCACCTGCGTCGATGAAGCTGTGTCACTCGATCACCCGGCGACCCTCTGGTACACCCTGTGCCTGGGGGCGATCCCTCTGGCGCTGCTGGCGTCCAACCTGCCGAAAATGCGTTATTACCTGGGCCTGCTGCAAGACAGCACCACCCGCCAGGACTTGCATATCTGGCGGCAATTTCGCCTGTGTTTCGAGAGCATCCTGCTGATCCGCCAGGGCTCGCCGGAAGAAGGCGTGCCGCAACTAGGCCAAGCCCTGCAGCACCTGCAGGGCCAGGGCGATGGTCAGCTCTACAGCCTGTTTCGTTGTGAATACGCTTTGGGGTTGGCGCGCCTGGGCCTGGAAAAACTCGCGCTGGAGGTGTTGGAGGAGACGCTGCAATTGGCTATCGGCCGCCATGAGCGCTGGTTTGTGCCGCAGATGCTGCGGATCAAGGCCCAACTGACACTGCGCCAAGGCAACTACGGGTCGGTGGACAAGGCCACGGTGCTGCTGCGCCAGGCGTGGGTGGATGCACAGCTGGCCGGTGCGCACTTCTGGCGGGCGCAGATTGCCACGGACCTGGCGCGGTTGCAGGAGCCCAAGTCACGCATTGCTTCTCTGCCCAGGTTTCAGCATCGCTGAGGGCATAGCCGGTATTTGGGTGATGGCCGCTTTGGGTTGCGCCCTTACGGCGGGTCACTTTGGAAAGCCCAAAGTAACCAAAGGGCTCTTGCCCCACCACTCGGCACCTCGCCTAGGCTCGGTGTGCCCTCACGCAGGCTTTGCAGCGTGGTTTAACGGGGCGCCTAAGATCAAAATCAAAAGCAAAGCACGGCGGCCTGACAGCCGACCTGATCCTTGAAGCTAAACCCAATTCAATGTGGGAGCTGGCTTGCCTGCGATGGCATCAACCCGGTGTACCTGACAGACCGAGTTGTCTGCATCGCAGGCAAGCCAGCTCCCACAGAAGAGCAAAAGCAGTGCAGTGGTGAAGGCTGAACTCGGTCAACTTGTGGGAGCGGGCTTGCTCGCGAAGGCGGTGTGCCAGTGACACATGCGCTGACTGAACCACCGCATTCGCGAGCAAGCCCGCTCCCACATTTGGATCTCTGTGCTTCAGATAGAAATGTGTTGCTGTGCTTTTGATCCGCTTTTGTTTCTACCACTCAGTGCTTTGCTTTTGATTTTGATCTGACAGGCCCCGTCAACCACGACATCATCTGGCGCGTGGGCGACGGGTATGGCGGTGAGTATCACGATGTAGACAAGCCCTGAGGCATGTCGGATGAGGCCCCCATCGGATGGAGGCCCATTCGCAGGGTGCATTCAGTTGGTGTCGAAACCCAACTGGCGGTACAGCGTTTTCATGTCGTAGTAATCGGTGCATTCGACAATCTTGTTGGCCTCGATCCTGATCACGCAGGTGCCGTCGACATTGATCTTGCGGTGAGTCGCCTGATAGCCGAACAGCTCGCCCTCATGGGTGCCCGTCATATGCCACTGGATCGTCCCGCCGCGCTCGCCAAGGCTGATCAAGTCGCGGATAACCTCGAAATCGGGCAATGCCTTTCTGATCAGGTCGAAAAAGTCGCCCAGCGCCGGGCGCCCTCGCATGATTTGCCCTGCGGCCTTGTCTTCATAGACGGTCGCCTCGGAAAAGATCGCGAGAAACCGCTCTTTGTCGGCGGTAGACCAGCTGTCGGCCCACTCCTGGATCAATGCACGGTGTTGATCTGTCATGGTGAATCTCCTGGGAAAGTTGGAACAGTGCAGTGCCACCCAATTGGTTGACGCCTGCGTCCATCGCCCGTGACAGATACACCTTCAGCTCCTGCTGAGCAGATACTCCCTCCGTACCAAAGCGCCAGACAAGCGTAGTCCGCGCGACGATTAAATCAACCGCGCCGCGACCAGCCAATCCGCTACCGCCTGGAACGAAGCATCCGGCACCGGATCACCGGGCACAGTCTTGCGCGCGATCTCAGCCGCCAGGTTCTTGTCCGGCGCGTGCGGAATACCCAGGTCGTAAGCCTCCTGCAACATCAGCAACGCCTCCTCCGGTGAGGCCCGGCACACGATCACCGGCACTGGCGTCTCACCGCGCACATAACGCACGCCAATCACCCAACCATCGGTGGTGCCGATCATCATCGACGCCCTGCCCAGCCCCAGCTTGGTCGCCAACGCCTGCATTTCATTGCGCTGGCGCCGCCGCTCGCTCTTGATCAGCGGGTCGCCGTCGATGTCCTTGCGTTCGCGCTTGGTTTCGCTGCGGGTCATTTTCATGTCGCGACCGAACAGCCAGCGCTGCATGATCACGTCCACCGCACCGACCAGGATGAACGCGCACAACACGGTGAACACCAGCGGCTTGAGCACTAGGAAAAACGTCGATTCCATGCACTCCGCGCCACAGCGTGACGACTCCATCAGCGCCTGCAATGCATGCTTGCCGATCACATAAAACGCGATCGCCAGCACATGCACCTTGATCAGCCCCTTGATGAACTCCACCAGGTTGCGCAAGGCAAAAATTTTCTTCAAACCCTCGGCCGGGTTGATGCGTTTGAACTCGGGCTTGATCGGGTCCACCGAGAACACAAAGCCGCGCATGGTGATGATATTGGTCAGGATCACCACGCCGGTGGTCACCGCCATCACCGGCAAGGTAATACCGATGACCAGTTGCTCGGCATGGTCGAGCACCCGCGGCCATACCGTGGCGAAGGGCTCGATGTAGATTTGCGCGGTGAGGTCGATCAGCGCCGTGACCTGGGCCTTGGCACGCGGCGCCAGGATCGAGATGCACAGCGTGCAAAACAGGATGACCATGCCCGACACCAGGTCCTGGCTCTTGGCGACCTGGCCTTTCTGGCGTGCGTCTTTGAGCTTCTTGTCCGTGGCCGGCTGGGATTTTTCTTCGCTGGTATCGGCCATCGGCTACTCCATACCGGCCAGGGTCTTGAGCAATTCGACAGTGCCGCGAAATTCCGCCAATTGGTCGAGCATCAACGGAATCAGAAAGCCGATGTAGATCACCATCAGGATCGAGAAAAACAGGTTTTTCACCGGCAGCGACAAGTCGAACATATGCAGGTTCGGCGCCATCCGCGACAGGTAGGCAAGCATCAGGTCGGTGATCAGCAACGAGATCAGCAAGGGCGAAACCATCAGCACGCCGACGCGCATGATCTGGTCGAGAATCGACAGCACCGCCAGCAACGCCGAGCTGGCAAACACCGGCGTGAATGAAGTCACCGGCCATAACTGGTAGCTGTGGTAATAGCCGTCGACCATCAGGATAAAGCCGCCGGACATGAAGAACAGCGTGATCAACATCACCGTGAGCAAGGTCGCCATCACTCTGGATTCACCGGATGACAACGGGTCCACCAGCTGCGCCATGGTCGAGCCGCGTTGCAGGTCGATCAACTCGCCCGCCACTTCCGCGGCCCAGAACGGAATGCCGAACAACAGGCCGATGAGGATGCCGATCAGGAACTCCTTGATCAGCAACCCGGCGATGAACACGCTGCCGTGCTCGGGCATTCGGGTCAGCGCGTCGAACACCGGAAAGAACATCGGGATCGAAATGGCCACCGCCACACAGCCGCGAATCATGCCGGTCAGGCCCAGGCGGTTGAACGCCGGGGTGATCACCACCACCCCCATGGCGCGGCAGGCGGCCAGCGAGGCGGCGCTGATCACCGGGTAGGCAACCTCCAGAAACTGCGCGGTAAGGCTGGCATCCATGGGCGGTCAGCGCGTCCACAGCGGGAAGTTATCCAGCACCTGGCTGCCCAGCTCCGCGACTTGGCCTGCGAGTACCGGGCCGAGAAACACGATGGTCAACAGCACCGCCACCAGCTTTACCACCTGCGGCAAGGTCTGGTCCTGAATCTGCGTCAGCGCCTGGAACAGTCCCACGCTCAAGCCCACGATAATCGCCACGCCCAGCGCCGGTGCCGAGAGCATCAGCACGGTCATCAGTGCCTGTTTCATCAATGACAGGAAAACGTCCTGGCCCATGGGTCGTGCCTCAGCCGTAACTCAGAATCAAACCGTGCATCAAGCGCGACCAGCCACTCAGTGACACGAATAAAAAGATCTTCAGCGGGATCGAAATCAGGTTCGGCGAGACCATCGACATGCCCATCGCCATCAGCACGTTGGACACCAGCAAGTCCACCACCAGGAACGGGATGTAGAGCAGAAAGCCGATCTCGAAGGCGCGGGTCAGCTCTGAGCTGACAAACGCCGGAATCAGCACCACCAGGTCATCGTCGCGCAGGTCGGCGCGGGCTTCCGGTGACCAGATGGTCTCGGTGGCCTGCACAAAAAAACCGCGCTCGGACTCATTCGCAAAACGCTTCAAATGCGCCTGCAGCGGCGGGCGCAGCGCATCGCCCAAGTCCTTGAGTTGCTCGACATGCTCGATATTGAGGTCGCGCCCCTCGACCTGGCGGTACATGTCGCCAATCAACGGCGTGGTCACGTACACCGACAGAATCAGCGCGATGCCGTACAGCACCAGGTTAGGCGGCGTCTGCTGCACCCCAAGGGCGTTGCGGATCAGGAACAGCACCACCGAAATCTTCATGAACCCGGTGAGCGTGACCACTGCCAACGGGATCAGCCCGATCGTCGCAACGACCAGGATGATCTCGATCAGGTTCGGCTGATAACCGGTCATGGGGTGGCAAAACTCAGCAAGCGCACGCCCAGGCCGTCACCGATTTTTACCAGTTGGCCCTGGCCGACCCGACGCCCGTTGACCATCAGGTCAACGCTATCCACGCCCGGCGTGTTGAGCTGCAACAGGCTGCCCGCACCCAGTTCTCGCAATTGCGCCAGGGTCAGTTCCAGGCTACCGACCTGGCACACCAGTTTGAGCGGCAAGTCATCCAGGGCCGCAGCGGCATCAACATCAGTCATTGTGTTCTCCATGTGCAAAGGGGGTGCTTGTAGTTCTTCCTGCAACCGCAATTCGTCACCCTGGTATTGGCAGCGGGCCTGCAAGCGCCCGTCCAGGTCGAGCAACAAGCCCGAGCCCTGCTCCAGCATCAGCACATCGCCGGGCCGCAGGCTGCGCAATTCGCCCAGGGTCAGCCACTGCCGCCCGGCCACCACCGCCAGGGTCTGGCGCAGGGCGGGCAGCGGGTCGGGTTCGATCTGGCCGTATTGCGCCAGCAGCTGCGCCACCAGCACGGCAGCGCCTTCGCTCAGGTCCAGTTGCGCGCTCATGGCCGGCTGGTTGCCAAAGGTCAATTCGAGCGCCAGGTGCACGGCATACGCGCGCTGATCGTCAGTGGCCTCGACTAACTGCACCGGGTGGCCGAGCACCGGTTCCAGGGTCTCGATCAGGTCGAGCACCGCCAGTTCCAGCAGCAACGAGCGTGGCAACGATGGCAGCAATTGCGCATCGAACTGCAACGCCAGCGGCACCAGTACTTGCTCCAGCGCGGCCGACGACAGACGCAGGCGCACCGGGGCGCGACCCAGCAGCAAAAACACATCGCGCGAATTGCCCAGGCCTTGTACTTGGGCGGCCCAGCTCACGCGCAACGCTTGCCCGGCGCATCGGCCCTGCCAGGCGCGACGGCGACGGTGCAACTGGTTATGCAGCGCCAACAGCGCCGGGTCGTACTGCGTCAGCCAGGGTGCCAATGGGCCGGCAAGGGCGGTGATCATGTGCCGGTGCCTTCTTCGCGCAACTCACCGACACGGCGTTCATCACTTTCACGCCCTTGCAGCAGGCTTTGCCAGGCTTCGGACTGGCGTTGACGGCTCAGGCGTTCCTGGCGAAACAGGTCACGCTCGCGCTCCTGGCTTTGCAGGGTGGTGGACACGTGGCGTACGTCGTTCTCGAGCAACTGCTGGTCATCCGACAGGCCGCGCAAACGCTCCTGAGCCGCCTGCCAGCTGGCCACCGACAGGCCCTCAGTCAAGGCTGCATAAACCTGACGGGCTTCCTCCGCAATCGCTTCACGGTGCAGGCGCAGTTGCTCCTTGGCGTCGGTCAACACGTCGTGGGTCTGCGCGCAGCGTTGCTGTTGGGCGGCCAGTTGGTTGGCGGCGCGTTGTTCACGCAGCACCCGCAGGGTTTGCAGGGTGCGCAGTTGGTCGGTTTTCATTGGGGTTGCTCCTTTCTGATGCCAGCACAGCAATCTGTAAATCCATGAAAATCAAAGGTGGGAGCTGGCTTGCCTGCGATGGCGGTGGGTCAGCTTGCCCTTGTGTTGCTGATATACCGCTATCGCAGGCAAGCCAGCTCCCACAGGGTTTTGCATGGGTCTGAAGTTCACTGTTGTTCATTGATCTCATGCCAACACCTGGCGCATGCGGATCAGGGTCTGGTCCAGGCTGCTCGGCTCGTCGGCGTTCTGGCGCAGGAACGCTTCGATGGCCGCATGGCGGTTGATGGCTTCGTCGGCCAGCGGGTCGCTGCCGGCGGAGTACTCGCCGACGCGGATGAGCATTTCGATTTCGCCGTAGCGCGCCATCAGCTCACGTATGCGCATGGCCAGGCGTTTGTGTTCTTCACCGGCGACCTGCTCCATCAAGCGGCTGCGGCTGCGTAACACGTCCACCGCCGGGAAGTAGTTGCGCTGGGCCAATTCCGCGCTGAGGGCGATATGCCCGTCGAGGATTGAACGGGCTTCTTCGGCCACCGGGTCACTGGCCGCATCCCCTTCCGTCAACACGGTGTACAGCGCGGTGATGCTGCCGGTGGGGCCGGGGCCGGCGCGTTCGAGCAGGCGCGGCAAGGCCGAGAAAAACGACGGCGGATAACCGCGACGGGTGGGCGGTTCGCCCACGGCCAGGCCGATTTCGCGCTGGGCGCGGGCAAAGCGCGTCAGGCTGTCCATCAGCAGCAATACATTGCGGCCCTGGTCGCGGTGGTACTCGGCCAGCGTGGTGGCGACAAACGCCGCACGCACGCGCTCGGCCGCCGGACGATCCGAAGTCGCAACCACTGCCACGGTGCGCGCGCGGGCCTGGGCGTCGAGTTGCACGTCGAGCAGTTCGCGCACTTCCCTGCCTCGCTCGCCGATCAGGCCGATCACAATCACATCGGCTTCGCTGTTGCGGATGATGCTGGCGAGCAACGACGACTTGCCCACGCCCGGCTCACCAAAAATGCCCATGCGTTGGCCCTGGGCCAGGGTCAGCAGGCCGTCGATGGAGCGAATACCCAGCGCCATCGAACGCACGATCAGTTGCCGCGAAAACGGTGCGGGCGGCTCGGCATGCAGGGGGTAACGCTGCAAGGCCAGGGTCGGCGGGACGCCATCGCCGTCGAGAAAATCGCCCATGGGGCTGATCACCCGGCCCAGTTGCGCATCGCCCACGGCAACGCCCAGGGTTTCGCCGGTCGCCGTGATTTGCGTGCGGGTCGACAGGCCTTCCATGGAGCCGATCGGCGACAGAATCGCCTCGTCGCCATCAAAGCCGATCACCTCGGCGCTCAAGCTGCGGCCACTGCCGGGGTCGCGCAGTTGACACAGTTCACCGATGCTCGCACCGGCCACACTGGCGCGCAGCAATACACCGCGAATGCTCAACACGGTGCCGTGCATCGGCCGTGGGCGGGCCTGCGCCAACCGTTCAGTCAGGCGTGGCAGCAGCTGTTGCAGGTTCATGCCACACCTTCTTCGGCAAAGGGCAGCAGGCTGCGGCGCAGGGTTTGCAACTGCGCTTCCAGGCCCAGTTCGACGGACCCGGCTGGGCTGTTGAGGCGCGCCTGACCGGCGCTCAGCTGCTCATCGGCGTCCACGGCAATCGCCAGGCCTTCGTGCTTGAGGCGTTGGCGCAAGGCCTCGACGTCGGTCGGCGGCACCCACAGGGTCAGTGCCTGGTCCTGGCGAAATGCACTCAGGGCCTGGCGGGTGCAACGCACGACGCGGTCGGCGTTGTCCAGCTCACCCAACACCTCGCGCACAATACCCAGGGCCAGGTCGGCCAGCGACGCTTCCAGGCTGCTCAAGTAGTGCTGCACCTGGGATTGGGTCTGCACCAGCAACTGCGCGACTTGTTCGGCGCCTGCCTGGCGCGCGCTTTCAAAACCCTCGGCGCGGGCGGCGTGCAGCCACTGGTCGCTGTCGGCCTTGATCTGTTCGGCCTGTTCCTTCGCGGCTTGCAGAAAGGCAAACCCATCGGTCCACAGCGCTGCTTCTTCAGCACGCAGGATGCGCGCAGTGGGCCGGCTCGGTAATTCACTCATGGGCGTTGTCCTCGGCCGCAAGGCTCGCAGCAGCGGCTTGAACGATTTCCAGGTCGCGGGGCAAGCGTGCGCTGTGCCCCTGTGGGAAGGTGAAGCGCAGGCGCAGCCAGCCCTGCAAATCGGCGTGCTGGGCGTGCAGCCAGGCGGCAACACAGCCTTGGCCGTCGCGGTCGATGGCCTCAATCAGCTCCGATGGCTCGCGCAGCAGGTCTGCGGCGCCGCCAAGTTGGCGCTGCGCCAACGCCTGGCTGAACACCTCGGCACCGAGTCCCTCGCGCAGTTCGTTGACCACCTCACGGCGGATCTCGCGGCTCAGGGTCGAGGCATGCCAGATGGCACCGCACAACCGTGGCAGGCGTGAAAACTGCGCAGGTGACAACAGCAACACCGCCAGGTCGGCGGCGGACGGCGTCACCAGGTGCGCAATCGGCGCCAACTGATAATGGTTGACCAGCAACTGCTCCAGACGCTGACGAAAACGCGGCTGGCCTTGCAGGGCCTGCAGCACTTCATCGGGCAACTCATCGGCGAAACAGGCGCCCAGGCTCGGCCCGCGCACAAACTGCAGCGGCTCGGCGAGCAGCCCCTGCCAGCGCTCAACCAGGCTCATTCACCCTCCTTGAGCACGTACATCGCCTGGGACTGACGCCGCGCCCAGTGTTGGCGAGCCAATACCCCAAGCGCGCCGAGGGCAATCAGCAGCAAGCCGCCAAACATCACGCGTGCCTGCGCCAGGTTGTCTTCCAGCAACCACAGCCCCATGAAGCGCGCCAACCGCGGTTGCGCCGGGTTCTGGCTGATGGCGACGGCGGCCTTGATCGCCGTCACCGAGACGCCGTCGTAGCTCAGGCCGGAAATGCCGTTGGCGACCAGGGTCTTGATCTGCGGGATCAGCGTATTGATGTCGGTGCCCGGGTCGTAGCGCACCAGCACCGAGGCCGACGACGGTGAGATCACGCGCTTGAGCAAGTCGTTGTCGGGCAACACCACGTGCACGCGGGCGGCGACGATGCCGTCGATCTGCGACACCGAGTGCGACAGTTCTTCGCTCAGCGCATAGATCATCTGCGCGCGTTCCTGCACCGGCGACGACACCAGGCCATTGCCCTTGAACACCTCGCCCATGTTGGAAAAGCTCTGTTGCGGCAGGCCGGCGTTGTCGAGCAGCGTCATGGCCTCGGCAAAGCGCTCCTCGTCCACCACCACTTTGAGCTGGCCGTTGTCCTGGGTCTTGCGCTCTGCCGGGATGCCACCGCGCAGCAGCACCGCGACCATGGCGTTGGCATCGCGCTCGCTGAGGTTGGTATAGAGGTCGGTGTTGCACGCCTGCAAGAGGCTGGCGAGCAGGCCGATCAGCAGCAGGCGCAGCGCGCGGTTTGGGCTTGGCATGGCGTTATTGACCCTTGAGCAACGTGTTGGCGGACCCGGAAATCTGCGTCGCACCGCGCACCACCATCTGGGTTTCGATGGAGTAATCGAACATCTTGCCCAGGGAGTGCACGATCTGGTCGACCTGTTGCTCGCCGACTTTTTTGCCCGGCTCGCCCTGCGGCGAAGCACTTGCCGTGCGGATGTCCACCGAGGCCGGCGGCGGCGCCGACGGGTTATTGGTGAGCACGTCGGCGCGTTCGGAAAACGCGCGCGTACGGTCGATGAAACTGTTCATGCGCTCCATCAGGCCCGAGCCGATCTGGTGCGGGCTGGCGCCTTCGGGCATGCCCTTGGCGGTATTGGCCATGTGCTCGAACAGGTTCTGCGAGGCCCCGGCGGGCCCCGCACCGGCGGACGGCGGCAAGGCCGTGGCGCCGGCGGCGAGACTGATAGTCATAGGGGCTCCCTACTCTTCGTCGTCATCGGACATGGCGTCGTTCAGCAGTTCCTGCATCTTCGGCATGATGATGAACTGACCGCCGATGGTGACGGCCTGGGTGATCAACGCGTCGTTGAATTCGGCGTCGCTGGTCTCCGACGGTTTTTCGGCGGCCTTGGCGTTATCCACCGCGGCGTTGAACTTGGCTTCAGGGCTGGCGCCACCGGGGGCGAGGTTGCTGTCTACGGCCGTTACGGACATGGTGCTGCTCCTTTACTGGGTTGGGGTTTCGGTACTGACTTGCGCGCCACGGAACACCCGCACCCCGCGCTCGCGCGCCACCGGGGCGGCCACGACCGTGGGTTGCAGGTGGTCGACATGCTGTTGCACCAGCGCCAGGTACGGCGGCGGGCCGGAAACAAACACTTCATCGCCCTCGGGGCCGTTGCGCATGGAGAGTTGCTGGCCGAACACGTCGAGGGTGTTCAGGTAGGCCTGCAACTGGTCCAGGTTCAGGGCGCTGGCCTTGAACAGCTTGGTGCTGATTTCATCGCTGGCATTGAGGTACAACAGGTTGCCGTCGAAGTACCAGGTCAGGCCGTTGGTGCTGCACAAGGTCTGCAGGAACTCACCGGCGGTGGCCGCGCGGATGGTGCTGCGCGCCTTGCCGCGCACCTTGTCGGAAAGCACCAGCGGCACGTCGAGGTTGTGACCGAATTCTTCCAACGCGCTGCGAACGTCCTGATCGACCAGCACGTAGGCGTAGGGCTGCGAGAACCACGCGGGCTCCTCGGCCGCGTTGGCAAAACCCGCACCGAACAGGCATAGGAGCGCCATCAAAAATATGCTTACATGGCCTGCGCCTTCGCCCGACGAGTTGTGACGATGACCCACAAATTTCTGCTCGCCAGCACCTTGCTGCTGGCTGCCTGCTCCAGCAAACCTGCGACCGATACCGACAAATCCCTGCAACTGGCCAACGACCTGAGCAAGCGCGGCGACTACAGCAGCGCGGCTGCGTTGTACGAGCGCGCCACCCAGCAACCGGGTGCCGGCATTGAGCTGTGGCTCAAGCTCGGCCAGGCCCGGCTCGACGCAAAGGACGCGCTGGGCGCCGAACGCGCCTTCCAGCAGGCGCTGGGGTTTGATGCCCACAACGCCGACGCCCTGCTCGGCCTTGGCACTGCGCAGCTGCAATTGGGCAAGACCCAACGCGCCGTCACGGCGTTGGAGCAGGCTGCCGAGATCAATCACTTGCCGGTGGCCTACACCCGCCTGGGCATTGCCCACGTACTGAATGGTCAGGCCAGTGCCGCACAAACCGCCTTCGCCAAAAGCCTGAGCCTGCAGCCCGACGACCTCGACAGCCGGTGCAACCTGGCCCTGGCTTATGCGCTGGGCGGGCAGCCGCAGCAGGCGCTGGATACCATTGCGCCCGTCACCCAATCGCCGCGCGCATTGCCACGGCATCAGCGCAACGAGCTGTTGGTGATGGTGTTGGCCGGGTATGAGCAGCGGGTGGCCAGCCTTCCCCTTGACGACATCCCTGCCGCAGAACGTGCGCGATTGGTGGTGGAGGCCAAGCGGATCAAGGCGATCAGTGATCCGGTGGCGCAGGCCAAGGAATTGGGGTTGGTGGACCCGCGTTGATCCCGTGGTGATTAAGGGTGTTGTGGTGAACGGGCTGGTTGAGGTGAACGGGGTTGCTGTGGCAAGTGGGCTTGTTGTGGCGAGCGGGCTTGCCCCGCGTTGGGCTGCGAAGCGGCCCCTTGCAGTCTCGCCGCGTTCTTTCAGATAGCACTCAGGGCCTGGTTTTGGGGCTGCTTCGCAGCCCAACGCGGGGCAAGCCCGCTCGCCACAGGAAGTCCGCTTGCCAGAGGAAGCGCGCTCGCCACAGGACTTCGTCAGAACACAGGAAACGTGGCCCTCAACAGTCATTGTTGGCCTCCGGTGGCGCCGGCTTTGGCTTCTTGTTGGTCCTTGCGGCGTTGCAGCTGCTCGCGGTCGAAGCCTTCGATGTAGACCTGCGCGGCGCGGCCAACGGGGGCGGCCATCGCCGGGCCGGTGGTGCGGCCTTGGGTCAGGTCCTGTCTGCGCTCGACCATCTGCATCAAATTCAAATTGTTCGCGCAGCCCAGCGGCAGCGTCGGTTTGAAGTCTTCGTCCAGCCCGATTGCGTCCTTGGCCGCTGGCTGCTGGCACTGGCTCGGCAAGCCATCCGCGCGAAACTCCGGCGCGTAGTACACCGGCGCCAAGTGGGTCTGGCAGCCCATCAGCGCCAGGGGCAAGAGCATCAACACACGCAAAGCAGTCATCGCAGGCCCCCTCATCAATTCATGTAAAAACCGAACGCGCCGCCGCTGCGCGGGCCGCTGGCTGCGGCGGTCGCCGGTTGTGCGTCCAGCGGCGTGGCGAGCGTGCGACTGCGCACCGGCTCGACCAGGTACGGGGTAATCAGGATCACCAGTTCGGTTTCATTGCGCTGGAAACGCTTGGAGCGAAACAGGTTGCCCAGGATCGGCAAGTCGCCAAGCAGCGGCAGCTTCTCGATGTCCTGGCTGCTTTCACGTTGAAACAGGCCGGCAATCGCAAAGGTCTGCCCGCTGCCGACTTCCACCCGCGTGTCGGCGCGGCGCACGCTGAAGGACGGCACATGGAAGTTGCCAAAATCCACGGTGCCGCCACTGACCACGCTGCTGACTTCCGGGCGTACTTGCAGGGCGATGCGACCGTTGGGCAACAGCGTCGGGTTGAACAGCAGCGACACGCCGAACGACTTGTATTCGATGCCCACCAGGTCACGGTTGACCGGCACCGGGATCGCCACTTCGCCACCGGCGAGGAAGCTGGCGGTCTGGCCGGTCATGGCGGTGATATTCGGCTCGGCCAATATCTGCAAAATGCCGTTGGCCTGCAGCGCGTCGAGCATGCCGTCGATGTTCACATTGCCCGAGCCGGTGCCTGCCGTTGCCAGGCCACCGGCCGTTGCCGCTGCCAGGCCGCCGCCAGTGATCAGGCCGAAGGAGAAGGTGCCGTTGCTGAACATCGCGTTCCAGTTCACGCCGTAGTGCAGCAATTCGGAGCGCGAGACTTCGGCAAACCGTACGCGCAGGTTCACCTGGGCCGCGCCTGCGTATTCGGTGGTGTTGATTGCGCTCTGGAAGCCCTGGCCCTGCGGGTTGAGCAGCGCGTTAAGGTCCGTCGCTTCGGCCACCGAACCGACGGTGCCCTTGGCAATCAGGCGGTTGCCGGCGCCGCTGATCTGCGCGCCATTGCCGGGGTGCAAGGCCTGCATCGGCGTGGTCACCGCGGCCGTACCGCTGCTGACCGACAAGGTCAGGCTGGCCAGTTGTTTGCCGTCATTGCCTAGGGCAATCAGGCTGGTAGTGCCTGGCGCCTTGCCGAAAATATAAATCGTGCCCGGCGACACCACCTGCAGGTCGGCCACGTTCGGCTCGGCGACCAGTACCGAATCCACCGGCGCCACAAAATGCAGAATGCGCCCTTCACCGGACGCCAGGTTGATCGAACCTGAGGCCCCGTTGGCAATGTCCTGAGCCTGACTTGCAGTGGCGACCAGAGCCAGCAACAACATACAAAAACGCATCATGAGGCAGACGCCAGGGAGGTGACGGAAGCCGCGGCAGGCGCGCGGCGGTTGGAAATATCGGTGAGGCTGATGGTCACCAGCGCTTGCAGGTTGTACTCGGTGGCCAGCTCGCGGAACGACAGCACCGCCAGCTCCAGTTCACCGCGCAGCACCAGACGGCGCAGGCTGCGCCGCAGCTCCGGGTGCACCAGCAATACCGCGCTGTTGACCTCGCGGGTGTTTTCACAGGCCTGGCGCAGTTGCGCGAGCAAGGCGCGGCTGACGTCTTCGGGGATCAATTCGCGCTGCGGTTCCTGGCGACGCAGGGACGCGCGCAACTGGTCTTCCAGGCCCGGCGCCAGCACCAGTGCACCGATTACCCGGTTACGGTCGGCGTACTGATGGCTGATCTGGCGCGCCAATGCCGCGCGCAAATGTTCGGCCAGCCGCCCGGCATCGGTCTCGCGGGCGCCCCACTCCACCATGGCTTCGAGCAAGGCGCGCTGATTGCGGATCGACACGCCTTCGCCGACCAACAGGCGCAAGGTCTCGGCAACGCGCTGCAAGGGGACCAGGCGCAAGGCTTCCTTGACCAGTTCGCCGTACGTGGCTTCGGTGCGTTCGAGCAGCAGGCGGGTTTCCTGGATGCCGAGGAAGTCGGCGGCATAGCGGCGCAGGCTGCGTTCCAGCACGCCGCGCAAGACTTCGGCGGGCAGCAGGAAACCGATGCCGGCGTTGCGCAGGGTCTCTTCATGCTGGCGCTCGACCCAGTGGGCATTACGGCCGTTGAGCGGCGAGTCGGCTTGCACGGTGGCGATGTCCAGCAGTTGCACATGCACCGGGTCGTCCTGCACAAGCAAACAATTGATCGGCAGTTCGCCTTCGCTTACCGGCACGCCTTCCAGCGACACGCGGAAACTGCCCGGCGTGGCCTTGGCCTCCATGTAGATGCCCGGCACCGGCACATCCACGCCCAGGTCAGTACGGATGTCGTGACACAGCGCTTCGACACGCTGGCGCAGCAACTGGCGCGGCGCGCTCTGGGACACGCCGCTGCCCAGGGTGAGCAGCACGCGAGTATCGGGCAGCAGGTTGTCATCCAGTTCGGCCTGCGCCTCGACCACCGGCTCCGGGGTTTCGGCCAAGGCTTCCAGCTCGCCCTGGGGCTGGCGGGTGTGCCGACGGTACATCACGAACGCTGCGCCGCCAAAGGCTGCGGACAAGCCGAGGAATACCCAGGTCGGAAAACCGGGCAACAGGCCCACACCGATCATGATCAATGCCGTCAGGCCCAGTGCCCGGTAGCTGGCGCCCAGCTGCTTGATGATCTCGCTGCCCAGGTCGCCGGCTTCACCGTCGCTGTTGACCCGCGTGACCACCGTGCCCGCCGCCACCGAAATCAGCAGCGCCGGGATCTGTGCGATCAGGCCGTCACCCACGGTCAGCAGCGAGTAGGTGTGCACCGCCACACCAAACGGCATGTCGCGTTCGATCATGCCGATCAGCATGCCGCCGAGCAGGTTGACCGCCAGAATCACCAGGCCGGCGATGGCGTCGCCTTTGACGAATTTCATCGCGCCGTCCATCGCGCCGAACATCTGGCTTTCGCGCTCCAGGCGCGAACGCCGACGACGCGCTTCGGCCTGGTCGATGTCGCCATTGCGCAGGTCGTTGTCGATGCTCATCTGCTTGCCGGGCATCGCGTCCAGGGTGAAGCGCGCGGCCACTTCCGCTACGCGTTCGGCGCCTTTGGTGATCACCACGAACTGCGCCACGGTGATGATCAAAAACACCACCATGCCGACCACGACCTGGCCGGCGATCACAAAGTCACCGAAGGCCTTGACGATATGGCCGGCGTCGCCGTGCAGCAGGATCAAGCGGGTGGTGGTGATCGACAAGGACAAGCGAAACAGGGTGCTGAGCAGAATCAGCGGCGGCAGCGCGGAGAATTCCACGGAATGGCCGATGTAGAACGCAACGATCAGGATCAGGATGCTCAGGGCAATGTTGAGGCCGATCAGCATGTCCACCAGGTAGGTGGGCAGCGGGATGATCATCATCACAATCGCCATCAGCATGAATGCGACGATGATCACGTCGGTGCGCTGCGCCGCCATGCGCGCCAGGTTGTTCAGGCGGTTGAGGGCACTCATGCGCCGGCCCTGCGCGCAGCCAGGTAGCGTTTAAAGCACTGGCGCGCTTCGTCTTTGCGCTCGCCGTACCACAGCGCGCGGGCGCGCAGCAGCAACAGGCTGGCGGACTCGCCTTCCAGCGCCACCAGACGATCGAGGGCGCCCAGGGCACGGCCGGCGTCGCCGCTGTCGGTGAACGCGAGCACCAGCGAGCGCAGCAACACGCCGTCTTGTGGCGCGACGCTGACGGCGATCAGCAGCATCACCAGCGCGCGCTGGGACTGGCCGTTGCGCCGGTACAGCTCGCCAATGCCTTTGAGCAATTGCACGGCGTCGTCGTTATCGCGGGCCATCAGGCATGTACCTCCGAGCGTTGCTGTTCGAGGGTGCGGCGCATCTCGATCTCTTCGCTGATCAGGTCATGGGCCAGCGCCTTGATGTCCGTCTCGGCATCGAGGGACGGCAGGATGTGTTCCATCACGTGTTCCAGCAGCTCCAGGGAGCGGGCGCTGCCGAACAGCAAGGAGTCAACGCCCGCGGCGCTGGTGAGTGCTTCGAGGTCACTGCGCAGCGAGCGGCGGGTTTGGGTCTTGCGGGTGTTGAGCACTGCTTCGAACGCAGTGGCCTGGCGCGAGTTGACCGGGCGAACGGCTTCGACGGGGGCGCTGCGTGCGTCGCTGGGGATGAGCGGGCGGAGTTCGACTTTCATGCGGGGGCCTGCGAACAGCGTTCATGGCTGAATAGGTACTCTGCCCCAAGATCTCTAGCGCCTGACAGATAGCTTTCGCGGGCAAGCCAGCTCCCACGGGTGGGTTGGGTGCGTTCCATGGGGCCACTCATAAGGTGAAGGTGAAGCGCTCTTCGCCACGGGCGAGGATCACTTGGTTGTTCTCGATGCGCTCCAGCACCCAGTTGTCCGCCAGGGCCGCGCCGGGGTACAGGCGTTTGCCGCTGTCGTTGATCACGTAGGGGTTGGTGCCGAACCACACGGCCTGGAAGCGCACACGCGGGCCTGCGGCGTCGGCGCGTACGCTGACGCGAGGGTTGAGGACGATCTGTTGGCCGTAACGCTCATCGAAGGCTTGTTGCAGGGCCAGCCATTGAGGTTTTTGCGACTGTTCGAAGCTGCCGACGGCACTGAGCTGGCCGTTGGCGTCAGTGACCTTTATTGCATCCAGGTGGGCAGCCTGGAGTTGCTGCTCCAGCCAGGTTTTGGCGTGTTCACGCGATGGTTTTTTCAGCGCAGGCACCTGCGCCGCGACCGCGGCCTGGGTGAGCGGCGTGTCGTTGCGCACCGCCAGCGCCCCCGCACATAAAAACAGCAGGACGATCGCGACAATCCAGGGCGTAAATGTGCGTGTGGCGTCCGAAGGTTTTTCCACCCCCTCAGGCGAGGCCAGGCTGACACCTGCCGCGCCGATACGCAGCTGCAACGGCAGTCGCGCGCGATGGCCGCTGCCGTGGGGAATACGGACATTTTTGCCAAGCACCACATCGCCGCCCAACGCTTCGACTGCCACCTGGCCGCCCTCGAACCGCAGGCGCAGGTGCAGGCCGGCGATGCCGGGATCGCTGAGTACCAGGTCGGCCGCGAGGTCCGCGCCGAGGGTGTAGACAGGCTGGTCGAGCACCAGGGAACTGCCCTGATGCAAACCGCTGGTCACAGTCAGGGTCGGTGCGCCAATACCAGCGACCGGACCCAAGGAAATCAAGGCTGTCATGTTCGGGTTTGCCCCCTTGAGCATGTGCAACGGGGTCAACAATCAGAAGGTGAAAACACTCAGCAGGTAAACGGGCAGCGCCGGCGCCGCCCGTTTTGGCGAATCAGTTCTGCGGACGCTGTTTGGTGGCGTCGAGTTCCGCTTTTTTCGCGGTACTGATTTCAGTGATCTTGGCCGACTTCTCGATAGCCATGTTGAAGGTCGCTTCCATCTTCGCGATAGCGTCGTCGGCGCCGCCGGCTTTTACTGGTGGGACATCAGCCATGTTCATCTCCTTGCATCGATAGGGAAGTTATTCAGTTGCGCAACAGCAAGCTGAAAGTATGCAAACCGGTGAATGCCCAAAACGTCAGACAGTGAGCCTTCGAACCGTCGTTGGTTTGCATGGGCCCCATACTACTCACGATCAAAACGCCTTCGCTGTGAAAGCTTGTGAAACGTTTCGCTTACAGGGTGTGAAAGGTTTGGCTCAACCTGGCAGTGAGAAAAACTCATGCAGCTGAGGCCGTTGAACTTTTTTAAAAAAATCCATACACGCAAAAGACCCAGTGTTTACGGGCCTCTGACGGCATCAATTGAACAGTTTGCGAACTTTCAACCCGTGGTTGAGTGTTCGATTAGGGACGTTCTCACCGCTATTTTCGCGACCACTTCACATTTTTCGCTAATAGCCTTTTGCCCAACTTTGCGGATACTTCCATTTGTAACAAAAGCGACTTGATCATCGCGTTTGATAGCTCGGCGCGAGTGGCCTTAATCCCCGCGAGCAACTAATTGCCTGCGCCGAATTAGTACAGTTGCACTAATAACCGAAATCATTAGTGCGCAGGCCCTGATATATGAAAGAACTTCCAGGTGAACATTTATGCCAGCGATCCCAAGTAGTCGTGACCCTGTTGAAACCCCGGGCACAGACGGCTCGCAGAAAAAATTCGAAACCGCGTTGGGTATGCACAACAGCTGACCGACAGGTGCCGCACCAGCGTTAGTGTGGCAAGCGGCTTCGTTGTGGCGAGCGGGCTTGCCCCGCGTTGGGGCGCGAAGCGGCCCCTCCTACAAACACCGCATTCTTTCAGGCAAACCGCGTAGCCGGTTTTGGGGCCGCTGCGCAGCCCAACGCGGGGCAAGCCCGCTCGCCACAAGCAAGCCCGCTCGCCACAACGGGCCCGCTCGCTGCAACAGGCCTGCTTGCCACGACGAGCCCGCGCCTACAGTTTTAGGTTTGCGGCGTACAGCTGATCGCGCTCAGGTCCAGGTGCCCGTCCTTCAGCGGCGGGCACCAGTAGTACCCGCCCGTCAACGGTTTACTGATGCGATACAGCCCATCCACTATCCCGTCTTCCAGCCCGCTCATACGCCGCAGCTGCGCTTCAAACGCATCAAAGGAATGCCCAAACGCAAGAAACATCAACCCCGCCTGACCGTTCTCGGCCCAAGGCATCGAGCGGCGCACCACGAAGGCTTCCGGGGTGAAACTTTCCTGCGCAGTACGTTTGGTGTGCGCGGATTCGGGTGCGTCGTCCAGCTCTTCGTTATCGCCATGGCGGCGGCCGATGATGTGGTCGCGCTCTTGCGCAGGCAACGCGGCAAAACCGTCGAGGTCGTGCTGCCACTGCTGGATCGCGGCAAAGCTGGCGCCGCTGTCGGTCATCGCGGCTTCGACCGCGGCGTCGTCGTGGGGGTTTTCAGTGCCGTCTTCATAGTCGGTCAAATCGAAACCGGTCTTGTAGCGGAAACCTTCGGTCATCTGCACCAGGCGAAAGGCCGGCGCCAGGGCCTTTTCAACACTGCGACTGCGCAACAGCAGCTCACCGCGATCCACGCCATGCAGCCATACCCACAGCGCCTGCTGAGTGGAGGGGTTATGCGCGCCCGGGCCGCTGACGACAGGGAACGCGCGCAAGCCGTCAATGGTTGCGCCCAGTGCAGTCACCAGCGGCTCACCCAAACCCACCACCGCGGCCGAATCCGTCAACTGCACCAGCGCGTCCAATGCGGTGGGTACGGCTGCCAGGCAATCCACGGCAAAAAACAGATGGCGTGCCTGCAAAGGCACCGGTGCGGCAAGAATGCCCGGCTGGTACTGACTCATGTGAACTCCTTCAAGAAAGCCGCGTAGTTTAACCGCCGCACGCCTGCTTTTGCTCAGGCTTTTCCAGATCACGCGGGGTCCAGACCCAATTGCGCCTTCAGCTGCGTCCAGCCCTTGGGCGTAACCCGTACCGCGCGGGAATCTTTCGAGCGGCGCAACCAACCGGCTTCGCACATCGCGCTGAGCAACTGCACGCCCAACGCCCGGCCAAATGGTTGTAGCAGCACCGGCCAAAGCGCAGCGCCTGAGCCTCGCGACTTTGAGGTTTGAGCGCTATCGCCGACACAGGCGCAATCGCGCTGAGACCGGATTCGCCGCCGGCACCCTCAACACCGCGCGACAAATCGGCTCAGCGCTGGGCGTGGCGCTGGCAGGGACGCTGCTGTAATGCGTCTGGCGCTTGCCACGCAGCCCTCGGATGGGTGACTCTCTAGTCATGTTTTGCAACTATTCCAGGGGTAGCGACATGACCACCAGTAACCTGCTCGCCCAGCTGTTTCCGACCTGCGCCGCCGATATTCCCGAGCAATTTCGCCTGGCGGCGCCCATTGAACAGCGTGATTACTTGGTCGACGGCCAGTTGCAGGTGTGGAACGGCCCTTTGGCCCAGGTACTGAGCCCGGTGCAATTGGGCGATGAGCGCGTGCATATCGGCAGCACGCCACTGCTGGACGCCGACACCGCACTGACCGCCCTCGACGCCGCCGTGCGCGCCTACGACCGAGGCCAGGGCGAATGGCCGACGATGCGCGTGGCCGAGCGCATCCAGCATGTGGAAGCCTTTTTGCGGCGCATGCGCGAACAGCGTGATGCGGTGGTCAAGCTGCTGATGTGGGAGATCGGCAAGAACCTCAAGGACTCGCAGAAAGAATTCGACCGTACCTGCGACTACATCACCGACACCATCAATGCCCTCAAGGAACTCGACCGCCGCAGCAGCCGCTTCGAGCTGGAACAGGACACGCTTGGGCAAATCCGCCGCGTACCGCTGGGCGTGGCGCTGTGCATGGGGCCTTACAACTACCCGCTGAACGAGACCTTCACCACGCTGATCCCGGCGCTGATCATGGGCAACACCGTGGTGTTCAAGCCGGCCAAGCTTGGCGTGCTGTTGATTCGCCCGCTGCTGGAGGCGTTCCGTGACAGCTTTCCGGCCGGGGTGATCAACGTGATCTACGGCAGTGGCCGTGAAACCGTCAGTGCGCTGATGGCCAGCGGCAAGATCGATATCTTCGCGTTCATCGGCACCAACAAGGCTGCCAGCGACTTGAAAAAGCTGCACCCCAAACCACACCGCCTGCGCGCGGCCTTGGGCCTGGACGCGAAAAACCCTGGCATCGTGCTGCCCGAGGTGGACCTGGACAATGCGGTCAACGAAGCCGTCACTGGCTCGCTGTCGTTCAACGGTCAGCGCTGCACTGCGCTGAAAATCCTGTTTGTGCACGCAGATGTCGTCGAGCGCTTTATCGAGAAATTCAACACCAAGCTGGCGACATTGAAGCCAGGCATGCCGTGGGAAGACGGCGTCTCGCTGACGCCGCTGCCGGAAGTCGGCAAGGTCGATTACCTCAACGCGCTGGTGGCCGATGCGGCGCAGCATGGCGCCAAGGTGGTGAATGCCAATGGCGCAACCAGCCGCGGTTCGTTCTTCTACCCGGCGGTGCTGTACCCGGTGAACCCGCAGATGCGCGTGTACCACGAGGAGCAGTTCGGGCCAGTGGTGCCAATCGTGCCTTACCGTGACCTGGGCACGGTGATCGACTACGTGCTGGATTCGGACTTCGGTCAACAACTGAGTATCTTCGGCACCAACGCCGTGGAGGTCGGGCGCCTGGTAGATGTGTTTGCCAACCAGGTGGGCCGTATCAACATCAACGCCCAGTGCCAGCGTGGCCCGGACACGTTCCCGTTCAACGGCCGCAAGAACTCGGCCGAGGGCACGTTGTCGGTACATGACGCATTGCGCGTGTTCTCGATCCGCACGCTGGTGGCGACCAAGTTCCAGGAGAGCAACAAGGCACTGGTCAGCGATATCCTGCGCAACCGTGACTCAAGCTTCTTGACCACCGACTACATTTTCTAACGATGGCGCAGTTCACAATGTGGGAGCGGGCTTGCTCGCGAAAGCGCTGGATCAGTCAACGATGTTTCGACTGACACTGCGCATTCGCGAGCCAGCCCGCTCCCACCCTTTAGACCGCGTTCGCACTGACTACTGAGGCCACGTTTATACCGATGAACCTGCATTTGCCCGCGTTCGCCCGGCGCCTGCTGCGCCCCTTGCTCGACCCCTACCGCCGCTATCGCCATGCCAAGCTGATTCACGCCGTGCGCGTGTCCATCGGTTTGCTGGCCACTATTTTGCTCACCACCGGCATCAACCTGCCGCACGGCGAGTGGGCCTCGGTGACCATGCTGATCGTGATCGGCGGTTTGCAGCACCACGGCAATATCGGCAAAAAGGCTGTGGATCGTGCTTACGGCACCTTGATCGGCGCCAGCGTCGGCTTGTTGCTGGTGGTGCAACAGGCCTATTTCGGCCTGCCGCTGCTGACTTATCTGTTGATGTCGGTGGTGTGCGGGTTCTTTTCCTATCACGCCATCGGCAAGGGCGGTTACATCGCGCTGCTGTCGGCGATCACGGTATTTATCGTGGCGGGGCACGGGGATAATCCGATATCCGACGGCTTGTGGCGCACCGTCGACATTCTGATCGGCATCGTGTTAGCGCTGGCGTTCTCCTTCGCCCTGCCGCTGTACGCGGTGTACTCGTGGCGCTACAACCTGGCCAGCGCGTTGCGTGACTGCGCGCAAATCTATAGCCGAATCATCAGCGGCCAGTCGGTCACCGATGATGAACACTTGAAACTGCTCAACCGCTTGAATGCGGCAATGCTGCAGTTGCGCTCGTTGATGCCGTCGGTGTCCAAAGAAGTGCGCATCTCCATGACCGAACTGGATGCGATTCAACGGCATCTGCGCATGTGCATCAGCACCCTGGAGATTCTCGGCAATACCCGGCCCGACCCGCGCGATGAACAGGCGATGGCGCGGATGCAGGTGATGTTGAAGGCGGAGCACCGGCAGATTCGGGTGCAGTTAGTGGGCATGGCGCGGGCATTGAAGCTGGGGTTTACCGAGCGGCTGGAACGGCCTGCCACGCACACAACGGATGACGAGGCGCTGGAAGCGCCGGTACAGAATGCGCTGGACGGGTATCGGTTATTGACGTTGCAACTGGCGGCGAATGTGGATGCCATGCGCCAGCGGTTGGCCAAGACGGCGAGTCACTGGAAGATTTGACGAGAATGCAAAAGGGACAGCGTACGGTTAAGTAGCGCTGTCCCGACGCACGCTCAAGCATGACGGATGATCAGGTCAGACGGGTGATGCGCACCGAATTGACGATAAAGTCATTGCCACCCTCCGCACCACTGCCGCCGCCTTTGGCCTGGTAGTTATAAAGCACAACTTCCGCACCGCCCATACTGCCGACAAACTCGGCATCCAGCACATACCATTGCTGCCGAGGTATGGAGACTGGGCCTTTGAGGGTTTGCCCAGCCACAAATATAGCCAGGAGCGGATCGTTATAACCCGACTGATTATAAATAGTTGCATCAACCCGATAACGGTGAGCGCTGTTGAAATTACGCACCGCATTGAACAAGACACCCGCGTTCGATGCCGGCCAGAGTGCGGTGACAACTTGAAAGCCTGTGCCTGACATGTAACCACCCGCCGCACCTGCACCGGTACTCCAGGGTCCATAGCTTCCACCCGGAAAGTTGGATACAGCGTCAGTCCACGAATCGTTAATTATGTAGCTCGCTGTTGGAAACACTACGGCTCGCCATTTGTCCGTGCCGCCATCGTAGGCCACTCGAGTCTCAATTTGAAACCTGGAGTTCCTCGGCAGCGCCGTCAAAACATTACGCAGCACTGCCTGATTCACCAGGCCATTTATCGCATCGTGAGTCGTGACCACATAATCCGTCAGCACCTCCTGCGATCGCCCCTCTCCTATCAACGTCATCCATACACGCTGGCCTGCTTTACTTAACGGCCATTGACTCAACGCCAACTGAGCATTGCCCGCGAAGTTGTTCAAGTCGATGACCGTTCCATTGGCTTGATGATTAATTGTGGGTGTCGGCAACAGGGCTGGCGCAATTGCACCGACTGTGACGGTTTGAACGGTTGACTGAGCTGTTCTTCCAGCCCGTTGAATCGAATACTGCAACTGCACCCGGCTATTGACACTGTTATGCAGCACTTGAGCTGCCGTCAGATCGAACACTACGGTGCCACTCGCATGACCACTCAGGGTTGTTTGATATTGACTGCCATCCTGATAAATCCAACTCAGTGTGATGCTGTCCGTGGCGAGCATGCCAGGGTATTTAACCGTCACACCGGTGTTGTATTGAATGGCCAACGGGTCAACTGTCGTCGCTTGCGCAGTGTTTGAAGCGCCGTTGAGTGTTGGGTAGGGCAACACATCGGGAGTCGGTGTGCCTACCACCCTGACCACAGTGGTGCCCGACCGTCCCAGTGGCGAGCCCGTGCCGGTTTGCCACTCAAACCTCAGGCTGACCGTGGCATCCGTCAGCGAGCTGAGCACGTCGTTGCCGATAGGAATGGTCTCCCCTCGCAGGTTTCTGTCGGTGACCGCCGGCAAACGAAGCGTACGGGTTGACTCGCCATACTCGGTCACCTGGGTGATCACCACTGTGAGCACAACGCGGTTGCTCGGGCTCGGTGTCGGCGTCTTGCGCGGCAACGCGACCAGCGCCGCAAATCGTGCCGCGCTGAACTGGTCCAGATCGACGACGGAGGCTTCGACATCGTTGACCGTGAAGATCGGCGGATCAAGCAGGCTGGGGTCCAGTTCGCTGTTGAGGATGTAGGGTCGGGAATAGGCGTACTTCTCGCCGGAGGTGTTGTTCACCACATCGCGCACCATAAATTGCACACCCACCGGGCCGTACGGGTTGCCCGCCTGGATAACCGAAGGGCTGATGAAAACCCTGATCGGCCCCGGCCCGGCAGCCTCGTCGGGGCTGACCACATGGTCAATGGTCGTAGCGCCGTAGGCGACGGTGATGGTGTCGTTCTTGCGGATGTTTTCGTACTTGGTAATCAGGCACCACAGCCCGCTTGTGATATTGGTCGGATTAAGGATCGCACCCGCCGGGAACCCCTCAACCGACAGGATCAAGCCTCTGTGGAATTGTTCGGATGCCCAGAACGTGAGGCCACCGGGACGCTTGGTTTTGACCAGGTAGGTTTCAGGAAGGGAGCGCACCAATTGCCCGCTGGCAGCGCGCTTGACTTGGCCGAACACCGGGAATTCGCCTTCCGGAATTTTGGTCTTGGGGATGGACAGGTTGTAGCGATCAGTCACTTTGGTGACGATGGCCGAGGCCACCGCAATGCTCGAGTCCCGCCAGTAGATCGCGTAAAGATCGTTGACCGTGGCCGCGTACCAGTTCTCGAAGGTAAAGAGCGCATTTGGGTCGGTTTCGCGCTGACCCAGCCCCCACTTCGCGGTTTCCGGGTACAGGGCCTCAGCCAGTGAAACAGACGGATAGACCGAATACGGCGGCGGTGAGAGTTCTTCAGTGGGGGTGGTCATGGCCATCACCTTGCTGGGTTGGGGCGCGCGCAAATGGCGCGACGGGCAAGGTCGATGAAGCGCTTGGGACAGTCATCGAATCTACTGTCAGAACTGACAGTAGCGACAAATGGTAGAGACCGTTTTACGGCGTCAGGGAGCCGCCAGGCCGGCAAGTCGTTGCAAGCGTTAACGAAAAAGGGACAGCCTGCGTTGACGCAGTGCTGTCCCATGCACGTCCTGTGCGTGTTAGGTGAGGCACCAAAGACTTTAAACCGGGACGAAACTCACACTGTCCGAGCCATTATTGACGACCAGTGCTACGCCGGCGGCGGGCGAGAAGGCTATGTTTGCAGCGTTGCTGAACCCGGTGAGGCGTTTAGTAACCTGGTTTGTGTTGGTGTTGATGATGTACACCGAATCGCGATTGGACCCAATGCCGCCAGGGCCCACGCCGCCCACCCAGAGTTCCGGAGCATTCGGGTTTCGCGTGATGCCCCACGCCCAATTGATACCCGTGATTTTCTGGATGATGACGTTACTCATAAGGTCCACAACCAGGACGCCATCAACGTCACTGACATAGGCGTAGCGCGCCGGCGTGCCCGCACTGAAGGCTATTTGCACGGGCCGATTGGTACCGCTGATTCTCGCCACGAGCGCATTGCGGGTACCGGCGCTGATGATATCCAACACCGAGGCTGAAGCGACGAGCACCTGTGTTTGTTCCGGATTGACCGCCACGCCGAACGGGTTCACCCCAACGGAGACCCGACCCAGAACGGCGCCCGAGGCGGCATCATGGACCGACACGAAGGAATTTCGGGTGCAGGCAACAAACAATCGCGAGCCATCCGCCGTAATGGCGAGCCCCGAAAGGTCGTTGCCACCCGCGATCTGAACTGTCGAAAGGATCCTGTACGTGGAGGTATCAATGACGGTGTAACTTGACCCATCAAAATTGCCCACATACAGACGCCGGTTGTCTGGACTGAGCACCGACAGAAACGCCGAGTTCACATTGAAGAGGGTGTAAATGACTTTACGCGCCTTGATATCAATCACTGAAACCGAATGGCTAAACTGACAGGTTACAAAAGCCCGCAGCCCATCGCTGGTGATACTGATCCCGTGGGGGGCCATCCCGACATCCACAGTTTCGGTCAACCCGCCGCCCTGGGCTTGAAACGTCAGCTCCTGAATAGCCGAAGATTGTGTCTTGGTCCCCGTCGTCACCTCATAAGACAGCTTGATGAGCTGACCTGGGCTTTGCGCGAGGATTTGGGCGCTGATGGAAAACAGCACCAGGCCGCTGCTGACCCCGGCCTGCACAGGAATACTGGCGACAGTGCCATCGGCAAAGGTCCATTTGAGCCTGATTATCTGCGCCTCAGTCATGCCCTGATACGTCACGGCCACAACGGCGCCACTCGGATAGTTGCTGGCGAGGACAATCTGGGGCCCCGTTTTGTTATCGAAAGCCGGCGCCAGCAGCCGCAACGCTGGCGTACCGACCACTTGAACCACACTGGTGCCGGAGCGATTGAGCACCACTCCCCCAGCGGTTTGCCACTCAAAGCTCAGGCTGATCTTGGCCTCCATCAACGAGCTGAATACGCCGTTGCCGATGGGAATGCTCTCGCCCCGCAGGTTTCTGTCGGTCACCGCCGGCAAGCGAATTGTTCGGGTTGACTCGCCGTACTCGGTAACCTGGGTGATCACCAATATGAGCACCACGCGGTTGCTCGGGCTCGGCGTCGGCGTCTTGCGCGGCAAGGTGACCAGCGCCGCGAAATGTGCCGCGCTGGACAGATCCAGATCAACAATGGAGGCTTCGACGTCGTTGACCGTGAAGATCGGCGGGTCCAGCAGGTTGGGGTCCAGTTCACTGTTGAGGATGTAGGGCCGCGAATAGGCGTACTTCTCGCCGGAGGTGTTGTTCACCACATCGCGCACCATAAACTGCACGCCTACCGCGCCGTACAGGTTGCCCGCCTGGATAACCGACGGGCTGATAAAAACCCGGATCGGCCCCGGCCCGGCAGCCTCGTCGGGGCTGACAACATGGTCGATGGTCGTGGCGCCGTAGGCGACGGTGATGGTGTCGTTCTTGCGGATGTTTTCGTACTTGGTAATCAGGCACCACAACCCGCCGGTAATGTTGCCGGGATTGAGGATCGAACCCGCCGGGAACCCCTCAACCGACAGGATCAAGCCTCTGTGGAATTGCTCCGCAGCCCAGAACGTAAGGCCTCCGGGACGCTTGGTTTTGACCAGGTAGGTCTCAGGAAGGGAGCGCACCAATTGACCGCTGGCAGCGCGCGTGACCTGGCCGAACACCGGGAATTCACCTTCCGGAATCTTGGTCTTGGGGATGGCCAGGTTGTAGCGATCAGCCACCTTGGTGACGACAGCCGAGGCCACCGCAATACTCGAATCGCGCCAGTAGATCGCGTAAAGATCGTTGACGGTGGCCGCGTACCAGTTCTCGAAGGTAAAGAGCGCGTAGGGGTCGGTTTCGCGCTGGCCCAGGCCCCAGGTCGCGGTTTCCGGGTAAAGCGCCTCAGCCAATCGGACAGCAGGGTAGACCGAATAAGGGGGTGGAGACAGTTCTTCAGTGGGAGTGGTCATGGCCATACCTTGCTGGTTTAGCGCGCTGAAACGGCGCGACGGGCAAGGTGAATGAGGCGCTTGGGGCACTCATCGAATCTACTGTCAGAACTGACAGTGGCGACGAATGGTAGGCTTGCAGGAAAAATCCGACAGGCAACAACAGGATCGACAATCTGTTGTTACCCACCCATTTTCTTACATTTTTTTCACGATTTATTCACATCCGCAGACGTAGGGTGAAGCCTCATCCGTTACAAACGTTGCACATCAAGCCCGCCGCCCCAGCGGGCTTTTTTTTGCCCTGAATAAAGGCTTATCGCGCAGCCTTGGTCGCGGGCGCAACCGCTTGTTCACGAATGGCGCGCTGGGTATCCAGCACCTTGGCCAACGCGGTTTCAGCCTCAGCGCTTTGCTGCGGCACACGAATCGCGGCCGACACCAGGGTGATCAACTTGGCCATTACCTCGGCGTCCGTGGCCGGGCGGCCCAGGCTCATGGAGTTCATCAGCAGGCGCAGTTCCGTCCCCGCCATCACCCCGGAAATCGCCTTGAGGGCAAATTGCAGGCGCACGCCAAGCTCATTGCGGGGCAGGTCCGGCAAGGCCAGCGCAAACGCTTCGAAAAAACGCTGAAAAACCGGCTGGTAATGAACCTTGAGGTATTCCTGGATAAACGGCGAGGTGTCGCTGTAAACCCGACCCAGGAAGCGAATGAATGAGCGCCCTTCCCCGCTGGCCGGGTCACTGCGCTCCAGGCCCATGGCCGGGGCGAACAACACGCCAAGCAAGGTATCGCAATCGAGGGGCCCATCGGATTCGGCTTCACAGCGCGCGAGCAGTTCCAGGCGCTGCTCGTTAAGCGGCTCCAGGCGCTGCATCAGCAGGGTTTTCATCAGGGAATCCTTGTCCCCGAAGTGATAGTTCACGGCGGCCAGGTTCACCTGGGCGCGCTCGGTAATCTGCCGGAGCAGAACGGCGTCGTAGCCGTACTTGATGAAGAGAGCCTCTGTCGCATCCAGCAGTCGAGTCTTGGTAACGTTTGGAGCGCTGAGTTTCTTCGCGACCATAGGAGTTCCACGGGGGAAATATTGTTTTAAAAAATAATTTGATT
The DNA here is from genome assembly GCF_044875395.1 of Pseudomonas sp. HT11. Taxonomy (NCBI): domain Bacteria; kingdom Pseudomonadati; phylum Pseudomonadota; class Gammaproteobacteria; order Pseudomonadales; family Pseudomonadaceae; genus Pseudomonas; species Pseudomonas sp. HT11. The sequence goes on from NZ_CP173217.1 coordinate 3,840,487, forward strand.
TTTTATACCGGGGCGGCCCTTCGAAAGCAAGTACTGACACTGCGCTATCCATCTAAAAGCCTGTATAACCGGGACTTCTGCGACTCGCCGGGAGGATCGCGAGTCGCTCGAACGCACGCGCGATAAAATCGTTTCAAAGGGTAAAACCGCTCTACATCCATGGCTGGCGAAGCGCATGGAACGCGGTTACTATTCAAACAATATTTTAAAAACAAGAAATAAAACCAGTCCGTGACGCGTACCAGGCAGCTCCCGAACTTGTTACAAGGATTTACCGGGCGCAAGCGGCACCGTCGAGACTGCAGGCGTAGTCATGATGACAGAGACCCCCGCGCACCCAGGCTTGATCTCCCTGCAAGGCATTGGCAAACGCTATCAGCTTGCCGGCCAGGAACTGAACATCCTCAATGATGTGTGCCTGTCCATCGCCAGCGGCGACAGTTGCGGCATTCTCGGCGCCTCCGGCTCCGGCAAAAGTACCCTGCTCAATATCCTCGGCCTGCTGGATTTGCCCAACTGCGGCCAATACCACTTCGCCGGCCACGATATTTTCAGCGCCAGCCCCGATGAGCTGGCGGCAATCCGCAACCAGCAGATCGGTTTCGTGTTCCAGAGCTTCAACCTGCTGCCGCGCCTCAGTGCCCTGGACAACGTCGCCCTGCCCTTGAGTTACCGCGGCGTGTCGCGCCACGAGTCGGTGGAACAGGCTTTGCGCATGCTGGAACAGGTCGGCCTGGCCGAGCGCGCCCACCATCGCCCCGCCGACCTCTCCGGCGGCCAGCGTCAACGCGTGGCAATTGCGCGTGCGCTGGTCGGCAAACCCTCGGTGATTCTTGCCGACGAACCCACCGGCAACCTCGACAGCACCACGGCGCAGGAAATCATGGATCTGCTTCTGGGCCTCAACCGCGAGCAGCAAGTGACGCTGATCATCGTCACCCATGACCCGCATATCGCCGAGCGTCTGGAGCGCAAGATCCTGGTGCGCAATGGCGTGGTGCATGAGGCCGGGCGCCTATGAGCTTGCGGGTCGAGCAGAGCCTGAGCCAACTGCTGCACGAAGCGTTCGTGAGCCTGCGCACCCTGGGCAAGCGCTCGGTCCTGGCGCTGCTGGGCATCGTCATCGGCAGTTCATCGGTGGTGGCCTTGATCAATATCGGCCATAACGCGGCGGTGGATGCCGCGATGATTTTCAAGGACATGGGCACCGACACCCTGGTCGCCCAGTTTCCGCCCAAAGGCAACAGCAGCGCCCCGATGCGCGCCAGCCTCGACCTTGAGGCCGTGCGCGACACCGTGCCCGGCATTGCCCATATCGGTGCCCTCAGTGTGTTCGGTGGCCCCATCGTGTTCCACGGCCGCACGGCTAACGCCAACCTGGTCGGCACCACAGCCGATATCAAGGACGCCATGCGCCTGGTGGTGCGCGACGGGCGATTTCTTTCGCCCTTCGACGCCAGTGAGACCTACGCCGTGATCGGCGACCAGCTCGCTCAGGCCCTGGGTATGCCGGGCGATCCGCTGAAACCGGGCGACCGCATACGCATCAACGACTACCTGTTTCTGGTAGTGGGCATCCTGCACAACCAGGCCCGCGCCATGCTCATGCCAGTGCAGGCCAACGAGTCGCTGTTCATCCCCGCCGAAGGCATGCGCCGCATCTACCCGACGCCGCAGATCGGCAACGTGATTATCCGCGCCACGCCGGGCCAGGACATGGAACGCATCGCCCGCGACGCCTCCAGCGCCTTGAAACGCCAGCTCACCGACCACGATGTCGACATCCAGGTGCCCCAGCAAATGATCGATGGCATGACCCGGCAGAGCCGCACGTTCGCCTATTTGTTGCTGGCGCTGGGCGCGATCTCGCTGGTAGGCGGCGGCGTCGGTGTGATGAACGTGATGCTGATGAATGTCTCGGAGCGCCGCCGTGAGATTGGCATCCGCATGGCCCTGGGTGCGCGTCAGCGTGATATCCGCAACCTGTTCCTGCTCGAAGCCGTGACCCTGACGGCCGTCGGTGCACTTTGCGGCGCGGTGCTGGGCATGAGCGCCGCCTGGCTCTACGCCTGGCTGTCGGGCTGGGCGTTTGCCCTGGCCGCCGCCGCCCTGCCCCTCGGGGTGGGCAGTACGTTGCTGGTGGGCTTGTTCTTTGGCATCTACCCGGCGGTGTCCGCCTCGCGGCTGCAGCCGGTGGAGGCCTTGCGTGATGAATAAATGGCCGCTGTTACTGCTGATCGCAAGCCTGCCGGCCATGGCTGGCGACGTGGTGATCAACCCGTCCGCCCCCAGCAGCACCCGCAGCGGTTACGAGCGCGGTGTGTCGTTGAATGCCCAGGTCACCACCCTGACCCTGGGTGATGCGGTGTACCTGGGCTTGCGCAACAACCCGGCGATCCGCAGCGCGTACCTGCAACGGGTGGCGCAGAAGTTCGACCTGCGCGTGGCCGAAGATGTGTTCAACCCCAAGCTCACGCTCAACAGTTATTACCGCCAAAGTCGCGGCACCGCCGATAACTCACGCAATGCCAACCTGGCCCCGAACGCCACCTTGCTCGGCGAATACGGCACGCGGCTGAGCATGGCCTGGACCCAGCAACTGAACAACGCTGATCGCGCCGGCCGCTACCGTAGTGACGGCCTCGACCTGGCGCTCATCCAGCCGCTGGCGCGCGGCGCCGGCTGGGACGCCACCACCGCGCCGTTGCGCCTGTCGCGCCTGTCGGAACAGGCCAATCGGCTCAATCTCAAGGCTACCGTGGCGCAGACCATCAGCCAGATCATCGCCACCTACCGCGAACTGCTGCGCGCCCAGGAGCAGTTGAGCATCGTCCAGGATGCGCTCAAACGCTCCAACACGTTGCTGGAGGTGAACAAGGCATTGATCAGCGCGGGCCGCATGGCCGAGTTCGAAATCGTGCAGACCGAAGCCGACATCGCCACCCAACAACTCGGCGCCGAAGAAGCGCAGAACCAGCTCGATACCAGCCGCCTGGCCCTGCTGCGCCTGTTGGCGCTGGACCTGTCGACGCCCATCCGCGCCAGCGAGGCGCTGGAGGCCAGGCCAATGACCATCGACAAGCGCCAGGCCTTCAACCTGGCGCAGACCCAACAGCCGGAATACCTCGCCGCCCTGCTGAGCAGCCAGCAGGCCGACCTCAACCTGGTGATCGCCAAGGATTCCGGGCGCTGGCAGGTCGACCTGGTAGCCGGGGCCAACCAGATCCGCGATGCCTACAGCAACAACGACAACGGCAATGGCATCGGCAACGGCAACAACCGCACGTGGAACAGCTACGCTGGCGTGCAGGTGCAAATCCCCATCGGTGACATCAGCACGCGACAGGCCGAGGTGCGCGCGCGGGTCAACGTAGAGGACCAGGAGATCCGTATCACCGATGCGCGTCAGGAGCTGGAACGCAACGTCAATGACGTGGTGCGCGACCTCGGCACCCGCTGGCGCCAATATGAAATCTCCCAGCGCGCTGTTGAGCTGTCGCGGCGCAAGATCGAAATCGAACGGGAAAAACTCAGTGCCGGGCGCTCCACCAACTTTCAGGTGTTGAGTTTCGAGACCGACCTGCGCAACGCCGAGAACGCGCAGCTCAATGCACTGATCGCTTATTTGAACGCCCAGACCCAGCTCGACCTGACGCTGGGCATGACGCTGGAAAGTTGGGAAATCGCCCTCAATGACTACTGATAAAAAACGCCTGCTGGGCGCTGTATTGGTCGTGCTGCTGACCGGCGCAGGCATTGCCGTGCTCAGCCATCGCAGTGACGCCGGGCAAGCCCAGACGGCCGAGCAATGGCTGGCGGTGAAACCCGACGCACTCGTGCACCAGATCGGCCTGGTGGGCAAGATCGAACCCGAGTCCACCGTCACCCTGACGGCGCCGTTCGACGGCAACGTGCTGGACAACCTGGTCGAGCAAGGCCAGCGCGTCGACGCCGGCCAGGTGCTGTTGCGCATGGACCCGGCCACCCTCGAAGTGCAGCTGCGCGACGCGTTGTCCGCCCAGCTCAAGGCCCGGCGCACCGTGCAAGAGATGCAAGACTGGGACAGCAGCCCCGCCGTCAGCCGTGCGCGCCGCAGCCTGCGCACTGCCGAAATGACCGCCGGCAACACCCAGCGCAAACTCACCGAAAGCGAAAACCTGTTCAAGCGCGGCATCATTCCGCGCAACGAACTGGACGACCTCAAACAACAGACTCAACAGCAGCAACTGGACCTCGCCTCGGCCCGCAGTGAACTGCAGCAGGCACAGAGCCAGGGCCAGGGCGAATACAAGCAGATCGCCGACATGGAACTGACCAATGCCACGGTCAAGTACGACGCCCTGCACAAACTGCTCGATGGCAAGAAGGTCAAGGCGCCGTTCTCCGGCATCGTGGTGCCCGCCCCCGGCAGCAATACGTCGACGCCAGGCGGTGGCAGCAGTAACGCGCCGGTGCAGGCCGGCAGCAAAGTCAGTCAGGGCCAGGTGCTGTTCGGCCTGGCGAACATCGAGCGGCTGAAAATCGTCGCCAAGGTGTCAGAGCTGGACATCAACCAGCTGCACCAGGGCCAGGCGGTGGAAGTGATGGGCGATGGCTTCGACGGTGAGCGGCTGACCGGCTCCGTGAGTGTGGTCAGTGGCTTGGCGATTACCAGCGACAGCCAGGGCAGCGCGCAGTTTCCGGTGACGTTGTCGATTCCCAAACTGACACCGCAGCAATTGCAACGCGTGCGGCTGGGCATGAGTGCGCGGTTGACCATCGTCACCTACAACAACGCGCAGGCGATTGTGATTCCCAGCCAGGCGATCAACCGCGCTGACATGACCGTGGAGTACCGCGCGACGATGGATCAACCGGTGGAACGGGTGAAGGTCACCACCGGGCAGTCGACCGCGCAGGGGGTGGAAGTGTTTGGCCTCAAGCCTGGTTTCGTGAAGATTGGAAGTTGAAACGCCGATCAACTGTGAGAGCGGGCTTGTCGGATCACCGTACCGCTGCGATGGCATCAACTGCTTATGCCTGATGTACCGAGTTGCCTGCATCGCAGGCAAGCCAGCTCCCACAGAAAAGCAGAGCACAGAAGTCTGCCGGCTGAACTCGGTCCCACATTAGATATTTGTCAGCTTCAACGCCAACGCCTTGGCCTGAATCGCCACGTCGGTCACCGCTGTGCTTTCCCACCACATCCCGCGCAACGGCGGGCCCATGGCGAACAGGCGGCGGCTGACATTGCCCTTGGCATCCAGCACAGCGCCCGACACGTCCGCCGCAATCCCCAACGCCAATGGCCCGGGCTGGATCAACCCACGCTTGAGCAACTGCTGGGGCAACGGCCGGGCCACGCGACGCCAGTCGTACTCAATGCCACTGGAATTGATCAACGCCGCCCCCGACACCTGCGTCACCCCCTGCTCGCCGCGACGACGCACGCGGACAGTCACACCGCCGTCCGAGGCCACCAGGCCCTTGAACGATGCTGCATGAATGCGCAACCGCCCTTCGTCCTGCAACCGAGCCACCAATTGCGCGCTCAACGGCGGCGAACGGTGATGATGACTTTCCCACCACGGCCGTACATGGCGCACGAACTGGCGTTTTTCGACGTCGCTGGCCTGGCTCCACAAACGGGCAACATGCGCGCGCACGGTGTCCAGCGGCGCCTGCCAATCGATGCCTTGCTGCAGCGCACTGCGGCATTGGCGGCGCACCTCGCGCAGCAATTGCCTCGGGCTGCGCAGGCGATGGTCCTCGGCGAGAAAATCCACCCAGCCCGGGGGCTGGCGCCGTACATGCGGCAGCAGCCCGTGGCGCGAAAAAATCTCGATCGGACCACGATGGCCGGCCTGCTCCAGCGAGACCACGGCGTCCACCATGGTCAGCCCGGAGCCGATGATCAGTACCGTCGATTGCGGGTCGATCAGGGTCATCGCCTGCACGTCCCACGGGTCCACGGCTGCCGCGTTCAAGCCGCTGGAGTCGGTCTGCGGCGTACGCGCTGCGGGAAACATGCCGGTGGCCAATACCGCGAAGGCGCCGCGCAGTTGCTGGCCGTTATCAAGTGTCAGCACTGTGGCGCTCTCATCCACGTGCAGGTCGATGACCTCGCCACGCACATGCTCCACCGTCGAAGCCGACAACGCCTTGGCTTCGGCCAGCCGCTGCTGCGCGTACAGCCCAAAGATCCCGCGCGGCGGGAACAGCTCACTGATCGGCACCGCTTGCTGGTGCGCCTGCGGCCACTCACCGGCGCCGATGTAGTCGGTGAGCCATTGGGTCAGGTCGTCGGCGTTATCCGGGTCGACGCTCATGCGCGCGGCGTTGCCGTTCAAAGTGTGGCCCAGCTCGACCGCGCTGTAGGCCTCGCCACGGCCCAGTTCGGCGCGGGGCTCAATCACCAGGATGCGACGCTCCCCAGGCAGGCGCAGCAATTGTACGGCCAACATCGTGCCGCTCAGGCCGCCGCCGATGATCAAGACATCAGCGTTGCGGGTGGATTCAGTCATGCACATCGCCCTTACTGTTTACCCAGATAAATATCGTGCAAATCGCCGCGCGCCCGCAGTTCAGCGGCGCTGCCACCCAAGACCACCCGCCCAGTATCCAGCACGTAGCCCTGGGACGCATAGGTGAGCGCGACGTTGATGTTCTGCTCGGCGATCAAAAAGCTCACCTGCTGCTCACGGTTGAGCTGGGCGATGATCGCGAAAATTTCCTGCACGATCATCGGCGCCAGGCCCATCGACGGCTCATCGAGCAACACCAGGGTGGGCCGCGTCATCAATGCGCGGCCGATGGCGACCATCTGCTGTTCGCCGCCGGAGGTCAGCCCGGCACGCGTGTGGCGCTTGGTCTTGAGGCGTGGAAACCAGGCGTAGATGCGTTCCAGGTCATGCTCCATGGCCTTGCGGCTCAGGCGCCGCACAAAGCCGCCACTGCGCAGATTGTCTTCGACCGTCAGCTGGCCGAACACATGCCGGCCCTCCAACACATGGACCATGCCCTCACGCACGCGCTGGCTGGGGTCGATGCCGGCAAGGTCGCGGCCGGCGTATTCGATCACGCCCCGGCTGACCTCGGCCCGTTCGGCACGCACCAGCCCCGAGATCGCCTTGAGCGTGGTGCTTTTGCCCGCGCCATTGGCACCGAGCAAGGCAACGATGGCGCCCTTGGGCACACTCAAGGACACCCCGGCCACCGCCAGGATTGCGCCGTCATAGATCACTTCGATGTCATCGACCGTCAACAGCGCTTGGCTGGCGGACTCGGCGGCGGGTTGGCTCATGAGTTATTCATCCCCGGTGCAGGTGCGCGGCGTCAGGCCTTTTTCCTTGGCGAACGCGGCGGATTTTTCGTCAATCAATGGGCGCAGCAACGCGCGGTCGGCAGCGATCCAGTCGCTGATCAGCGTCCAGTTGGCGCCGTCCCATTGCTGCACCCGCGCCGAACCGCCGCCTTCATGGTCGCGGCACGACAGTTTGAGGTTCTGCATCAGGCCCAGGTAGCCCATGTCCTTCAAGCGCGCGTCGTCGATGTTCAAGTGTTCCAGGCCCCAACGGCCTTCTTCGCCGTTGAGCGGGCGCTTGCCGAATTTTGCCTGGCCGGTGCGGATCGCTTCCACGGCCACGGCGGCGTTCACCAGGCCGGAGTTGTAGTAGACGCTGCCGAAGTTTTTCAGGTCCTTGAGGTCACTGTGGCCCTTGTCGAGGATGGACTGCTTGAGGCGTTTGTGGATCTCGAAGTCGGCACCGGCCGGGTATGGCGTCAGCGCCAGATAGCCTTTGGCGGACGCGCCGGCAGGCAGCACGTCTTCGCTGGAGCTGGCCCAGATATCGCCGATGATATGGTCGACCGGGAAGCCAAAACGCGCGGCGGTTTTCACCGCCACCGGCGTGGAGACGCCCCAGGTGCGCAGGAACACCCAGTCCGGGTTCGCCTGGCGGACCTGCCGCCATTGCGCCGACTGTTCATTACCCGGATCGGCCACCGGAATCTGGATATTTTCAAAGCCGTATTTCTCTGCCAGCAACTTCAGCGGGCCAAGGGTTTCGCGCCCATAGGCCGAGTCGTGGTAGACCGTGGCGATCTTCTTGCCCTTGAGTTTGTCGAAACCGCCTTCGCGCTGGGCGATGTAGTTCACCAGGGTTGAGGCTTCGCTGTAAAAGGTCAGCATCACCGGGAAGTTGTACGGGAACACCGTGCCGTCGGTGGCTTCGGTGCGGCCGTAACCGAGGGTGATCAGCGGGATCTTGTCCACCTCGGCACGCTCACTCAGCGCGTACGCCGCCGGGGCGCCATTGGGTTGATAGACCGCGACCGGCGCGCCATCCAGGCCATTCTTGAAGCGCTCGTAGCACTCGATGCCCTTCTCCGCCGTCCACTCGGTTTCGCATTCCTGCCACACCAGTTTCACGCCATTGATGCCGCCTTCGACCTCGTTGATATAACGCAGGTAGTCGATCATCCCGGCCCACACCTGCACGCCGCTGGAGGCGTACGCGCCCACACGGTAGGTGGCCAGGGGAATGAATTGCTGGTCGGGCGAGGCCGTCGCCTGGGGCACAGTGCCCGCCAAGGCGGCCAGCGCAAAGGCGGCGCCGACCAGGGAACGTTTCAGGGTTGCACGCATGTTGGATTCTCTTGAGGGAATGTTAGAAGCGCAGCGGCCACTGCCGCAGACGGTCACGCAGGTTGTGCAACAGACGAATCAACCCCTCGGGTTCCTTGATCAGGAACACGATGATCAACACGCCAAAGATGATTTTTTGCAGGTTCTGCAATTGCCCCGCATCCACCGAGCCGCCGAACAAAGCCTGCCCGGCATGGCTGAGCAAAATCGGCAGCAGGCTGATAAACGCCGCGCCGACAAAGTTGCCGGCGATGCTGCCCATGCCGCCGATAATGATGATGAACAGGATCTGGAACGAGCGGTTGATATCAAAGCTGCTGGCGCTGGCCGTGCCCAAGTAAGCGAAGGCCCACAGCGCACCGGCAATGCCTAAGTAGAACGAACTGACGGCGAACGCCAGGCGCTTGTAACGCACCACCGGGATACCGACCACGGCGGCGGCGGTGTCCATGTCACGGATCGCCATCCAGTTGCGGCCGACCTGGCTGCGCACCAGGTTGACGGCGGTCCAGGTCAGCAGCAACACCGTGACCAGCGTCAATAGGTAACGCCCCAGCGGCGTGTTGAGGTCATGGCCGAACAGCGCCAGTTGCGGCGCAGAAATGGTGCCGGAGGAGCCGTAGTTGTAGAATCAGGGAAATTTGACGAACAGCCACTCCAGGAAAAACTGCGCGGCCAACGTGGTGACCATCAGGTAAAAACCCTTGATCCGCGAACTGGGCAGGCCGAACAACAGCCCCACCAACGCGCTGATCACCCCACCGCCGAGCAGCGCCACCGGCAAACCGAGCGCCGGCAGACGCAGCAAAAACCCGTAGGTGGCGAACGCGCCGACGGCCATGAAACCGGCCGCGCCCACCGAGGTTTGCCCGGTGTAGCCGGTCAGCAGGTTCAAGCCCAGCCCGGCCAGTGACAGCACCAGAAACGGGACGAGGATTGCATTGAGCCAATAGTCATTGCCCCACAGCGGCACGACAACAAAGGCCAGCGCCAACAGGCCGATCAGGCCCCAGGGCACGCGTCGCTGGATCAACACCAACGGTGCGGTTTGTTGAACGACAGGAATCGACATGGGTTCAGACTCGCTCGATGGCGCGCTCGCCGAACAGGCCGGCGGGACGGATATACAGGAAGGCCAGGGCCAGTACGTAGGCGAACCACGGCGTGATGCCGCCGCCGATCAGCGGGCCGATATACACCTCGGCGAGGTTTTCCGCCGCGCCGACAATCAGACCGCCGACAATCGCTCCGCCAATCGAGGTAAAGCCGCCGATGATCAGCACCGGCAAGGCCTTGAGCACCACCAGCGACAGCGAAAACTGCACCCCTTGGCGCGCGCCCCACAGCAGCCCCGCCACCAGCCCGACCACACCGGCCACGGCCCAGACGATCTGCCAGATGCGGTTGAGGTTGATGCCGATGGACAGCGCCGCCGTGGTGTCATCCGCCACCGCGCGCAACGACACGCCGATGCGTGTCTTGTTGAACAGCAACGCCAACACCGTGACCAGCACCACCGCCGCCGCGGCGGCGATGAGGTCGAACTGGCTGAGCATCAGTGGCCCGACAAACAGCGGCACGTCGTCAATGCCCAAATCCAGCGCGCGCACCTGCGAGCCCATCAAGCCCTGGGCCAGGCCTTCGATAATGAACGACAGGCCCAACGTGGCCATGAACAGAGTGATCTGCGAACGGTTCACCAACGGGCGCAACACCAGCCGCTCGATCAGCAAGGCGCCGACGATCATCACGATCACCGTCAGCAGCAGCGCCAGGGCGAACGGCACCCCTTGGTCATGCAGGCTGACGAAGGTCAGCGCGGCGAACAGCAGCATCGAGCCCTGGGCGAAATTGAACACGCCGCTGGCCTTGTAGATCAGCACGAAGCCGATGGCGACCAGCGAGTACAGGGTGCCGGCGAGCAAGCCGCCGAGCAGGGTTTCGAAAAAGAACGTCATCAGTGTGCGACTCCCAGGTAGGCGCTGATCACTTCGGGGTTGGCCTGAACCTCGGCGGGCGTGCCGTCGCCGACCTTGCGCCCGTAGTCGAGCACCACCACATGGTCGGACAGGCCCATGACCACGCCCATGTCGTGCTCGATCAAGACCACGGTGGTGCCCAGGTCGCGGTTCACGTCGGCGACGAAGCGCGCCATTTCGTGTTTTTCTTCGGCGTTCATCCCGGCCATGGGTTCGTCGAGCAGCAGCAGGCTGGGGCCTGCGATCAACGCGCGGCCCAACTCCACACGTTTTTGCAGGCCGTAGGACAGGTTGCCCACCAGCACGTCGCGGTGGGCTTGTAGCTCCAGGAATTCGAGGATGCCCTGGGCACGCAGGCGGAAGGCCTCGGCCTCACGCCGGGCGCGCGGCAAGCCCAGGGCCTGTTCGATAAAGGTGCTGCGCATATGCCGCGACAGGCCGGTGAGGATGTTGTCGAGCACGCTCATTTTTTTGAACAGCGCGTTGTTCTGGAAGGTGCGGCCGATGCCGCGCCGCGCCGCGCCCAATGGGTCGATGCGGTGGAAGTGTTGTTGCTCGAAGACGATCTCGCCGGCGTCAAAGCGGTACACGCCGTTGAGCACATTGAGCAACGAACTCTTGCCGGCGCCATTTGGCCCGATCAGCGCGCAAATCTCGCCGCGCTGCACGTCAAACGACAGGGCATTGATCGCCTTGACGCCCTTGAATGACAACGAAATGTCGCGCACCTGGAGAATGGCCTGGCTCATGCGATGTCCCGTTTGAATTCGGCCAGCCATGTCGGCTCGGCCTTGGATTTAAGCGGTTGCCAGATGTAGGACAGACGCTGAAAGCCCAGCAGCCTGCGCACTCGGTTTTTCAGCAAGCGGCGCAGGCCACTTTGCGGGTGGGCGATGGCCCAGTCGCACAGGCGTCGGCGCCAGGTACCGTGGGGCGCCAGGCGGCTTTCGATGTCGTCGGCCAGGTGGTGCAAACGCTCAGGTGATAACAGCAGGCCGGTCGGAGCAACTTCACTGCGATCGCGTCGGGCCGAGGCGAGGTTTTCCGGAAACGCCAGGCCATGGCCGCTGTTGAGCCACTGCTCCAGCACCACGGCCAACCCGCCCTGCCAGTGAGTGCCCTCCTCGCTCCACAACGCGCTTTCGCCGGTGGGTTGCCACCAGCGCTGCAAGTGCTGCGCCGGGTCCAGCGGGCCGAGCAACTGGGCGAAATCCAGTCGATTGGCAGACGCCCAGTGCCGCACTTGCCGGCGGTCTTGCACATACGAATGGGTCGGGCGCATACGCCACAGCTGTTGGTAAAGGACTTCGGGCTCGAGGTCATCGGCCAGGGTCACCACCTGCCCGCCGACCGATTGCGCAGCCAACGCCAACAACAGCAGGTTCGGCTCGAACGCGCCGCTGAGGGCCAGCCGCGACTGCTCGCCAAAGCCATGCTGGCGCAACCCATCGGCCAGGCGCTCGACGTCGCGCAAGGCATCAATCCACCGCCAGGCATACCACTGGCCCTGGCGCTTGTGGCGCAGGGCCGTCTGCAAGGGCGTGATTTGCGCCCAGTGGCGCAGGTGTTCCAAAGGTTCGGACAGGTTGCCGAGCAGTTCGGCGGGCCATTCCAGGCCCAGCGGACGTTTGAGTTCGTGCACGCTCATAGGGGTGATGCTCCTATTAAAGTGATGTGCGTGCGGTGGTCCGCTGGCTGAGTTATTTGGATCAATACAGTTTTACTGTGGGAGCTGGCTTGCCTGCGATAACGGTGTGTCAGTCGGCACATTTCCAGCTGACCCGACGCTATCGCAGGCAAGCCAGCTCCCACATGGATTGGGTTTGTTCAGTTATAGAGCGCTGGCCTTAAGATCCCTGTAACCGGCACCCGGATGATTCGGCGCCAGCCGTGCGCCATCGCCGAACAACTTCTCGCGCAAGGTGCCCTGGGCGTATTCGGTCTTGTACACGCCGCGCTTTTGCAGCTCCGGCACCAACAGGTCCACGGCGTCGATAAAGGTTTCGTGGGTCAGCGCATAGGCCAGATTGAAACCGTCCACGTCAGTCTCCTCGACCCATTCCTGCAGCAGGTCGGCCACGGTTTCAGGGCCACCGACAAACAACGGGCCAAAGCCGCCAATGCCAACCCAGTCGGCCAGTTCGTTGGGCGTCCAGACTTTGTTCGGGTCCGCCGTGGAGAAGGCCTCCACCGCCGACTGAATGGCGTTGGTGTGCACGTGCTTGAGCGGTTCATCGGGTTTGAACTGGCTGAAGTCGATACCGGTCCAGCCAGAGATCAGTGCCATCGCGCCTTCGTAGCTGACGTAGGATTTGTACTCGTCGAACTTGGCCTTGGCCCTGGCGTCGGTCTCGCCGACGATCACCGTCTGCAAGTTGAAAATCAGGATTTTCTTCGGGTCGCGCCCGGCTTCTGCGGCACGGCGGCGGATATCGGCCACGGTCTTTTTCAGCAACACCTTGGACGGCGCCGCGACAAACACGCACTCGGCCTGCTCGGCGGCGAACTGCTTGCCACGGCTGGACGCACCAGCCTGGTACAGCACCGGCGTGCGCTGCGGCGACGGCTCGCACAGATGAATACCGGGCACCTGGAAGTGTTTGCCGACGTGACGGATTTCGTGAATTTTGCTCGGGTCGCTGAAAATTCGGCGCTCGCGATCACGCAATACCGCGCCCTCTTCCCAGCTGCCTTCCCAAAGCTTGTAGCAAACCTCCAGGTATTCCTCGGCGTAGTCATAGCGCGCGTCGTGTTCGGTCTGGGCTTTCTGGCCGAGGTTCTTGGCGCCGCTTTCCAGGTACGAGGTGACGATGTTCCAGCCCACACGGCCCTTGGTCAGGTGATCGAGGGTGGAAAGCCTGCGGGCAAACGGGTACGGGTGCTCGAACGACAACGAGGCGGTCAGGCCGAAACCCAGGTGTTCGGTGACCAGTGCCATCGGCGCGATCAACGACAACGGGTCATTGACGGGCACCTGCGCCGCCTGGCGAATCGCCGCGTCACCGTTGCCGTTGTACACGTCGTAAATACCCAGCACGTCGGCGATAAACAGCCCGTCGAATTTGCCGCGTTCGAGGATTTTGGCCAGGTCGGTCCAATACTCCAGGTCTTTGTACTGCCACGAACGGTCACGCGGGTGCGCCCACAGCCCGGGCGATTGGTGGCCGACGCAGTTCATGTCGAAGGCATTCAAGCGGATTTCACGGGACATCAAAGCGCTCCGTTGAGGTGGTAGTTGCCAACAACCTGGTATTTGCTGCGCAACGGATCATCAAGGCTGGGCGGCAGCGCGGTGCGCTGGCCGGTGAGTTCGAACTCGGCATTGCTGGCAAAAATCAGCGCTTCGGCGGCGGCGATCTGCGCTTCGGTGAGGGCCACCGGGCTTGGGTCGGTGGCGGCGCGCTCAAGCAAGGCGGCGGCCACATCGACGCGGATCTGCCAATCGCCGAAGCGGCTGATCACGTAGGGGTCATCGCTTCGCTCAACCGTGCGGCGGGTGCTTTCCAGCAGTAGGCGCGCGTGATTCAGTGCGGTCATGGGTCAGGTTCCTCAGTTCCAGGCGTGGCGGGCGGGCTTCACGCCGTTGAGCACGAAGTTGCCGATCAGGTGGTATTTCCAGCGGGCCGGGTCGTGCAGGGTGTGGGTGCGCGCATTGCGCCAGAAGCGGTCGAGGTTGTGCTTGGCGGTCACCGAGCGAGTGCCGGCGAGTTCGAAGAGTTTGCTGCTGGCGAGCAAGGCGGTTTCGGCCGACAGCACTTTGGCCTGGGCGACGACCAGCGAGGCGTGGGCCACGGTGTCTTCGTTCGGCTCGGCCAGGGCCAGGTCGACCGCCTTGCCGGCTTTGGCAAGAATGGCTTCGGTGCCGTGCACGCGCCATTGCAGGTCGCCAATCGCGGCGATGGTGAATGGGTCTTGCCAGCCGTGTTCCTGTTGGCTGTCGATCCAGGGCCGCGCCTGGCGGGCGTGGATTTTGGCGTGTTCAAGCGCGCCAAGGGCGATGCCGGTGTCGACGGCGGCCTGGATGATCTGCGAGATCGGGCCGTTGGCGGTGGGTTGGTCGAAGGCCAGGTGAGCCGGGATCACTGCGGTGCGCGGCACGCTCACGCCGTCGAGTGTCACCCCGCCGCTGGCGGTGGTGCGTTGGCCAAAGCCGTCCCAGCTATCAACCACCGTGAGCCCCGGCGCATCGCGTTCAACGAACGCAATAAAGGCCTGGCCGTTTTCATTGTTGCCGACGGTGGGCACGATATGCGCGAACAGCGCGCCGGTGCAGTAGAACTTCTCGCCGTTGATTTGCGCGGTGTCGTGCTCAAAACGGATCTGGGTATCAAACGTGCCGGCGTTTTTGCTCTTGGCTTCAGAGAAGGCATTGCCGAACCGATAACCGGCCAGGACCTTGCCGAAGTAGTGGCGCTTTTGTTCCTCTGTGGCGGTTTGCAGCAGGATGTCCACCACGCCCAAATGGTTCTGCGGGATTTGCCCCAGCGATGGGTCGGCGGCGGAAATCAACTTGATCACCTCGGCCACCGTCACATAGGACACCTCGGCGCCGCCATAGGCTTTAGGAATGGTGATGCCCCACAAACCGCTGGCAGAAAACTCGTCAAGTTCGGCCACCGGCAAGCGCCGCTCGCGGTCGCGTGCACTGGCGTCGACGGCAAAGCGTGCGGCCAGGCGCGTGGCGACCTCGATGGCCTCGGCGTCCGAGCGAATGATATGGGCAGGTTGTTGAGGGTGGGCTGACATGGGCCGACTCCAGGCTCCGGTGAGATGACCTGGGTGATTGCAGGAGTCGTGCCTGAATTTAATCGCCAATAAAATCAGGGTGTTGCGGCTAAAACCTTGAAAGGCCTGCGTGTGCAGGCGAGCAAAGTGTCCATCCACTGTTGCCTGGCAGACAGTTAGATCACCACGTTACGCACGAAGCACACCGCCACCTCACCATCATTGCGATAGCCGTGGGCCTGGCGGCTGGCGAACATGAAGAACTCACCGGTGGCCACGTGTTTTTCTTCGTCATCGAGGATCAGGGTCAGGCGGCCTTCGAACACAAACAGCTGCACGCTCCAGCCTTCCGGGTCAGGTTCCGGGCTGTAACGGTCGCCCGGTTCCAGGCGCATCTCCCACAATTCCACTTCGCGCCGGGCAGTAGCCTTGGCCAGCAATACGGCTTTACTGCCGGGAATGTCGCCGGCCCACGCCAGCTCGTTGATGCGGCTGTGATCGCCGGCATCCGGCGCCTGGATCAGGTCGCTGAAAGCCACATCCAGGGCTTCGGCGACGCGGTCCAGGGTGGACAGGCTGACATTCTTCTCGCCCGCCTCGATGGCCACCAGCATGCGCCGGCTGACGCCGGACTTTTCCGATAGCGCGGTCTGGCTCATGTCGGCAGCATGCCGCAAACGACGGACGTTCTGGCTGACGTGTTGCAGGACCGACGCCCGATGTGGATTTTCTTTGTGCACTATATTGCTCAATAGGTAGGTGTGCGCAGTATACTGCCCAGCGTGCGGCGCATTGTGCGGTCCGTGCCTTTCCCTTGCAAGACCGAGCCGCCATGACTGCCCCGAACCCCTCCTCACGCTTCAACCGTTTCAGCAAAGCCGAATGCATTCTCGTGGTGATCACCATGATCTGGGGCGGCACCTTTTTGTTGGTGCAACATGCGATGACGGTCAGCGGACCGATGTTTTTCGTGGGTCTGCGGTTTGCCGCAGCGGCCATCGTGGTTGGGTTCTTTTCGTTGCGCACCCTGCGCGGCCTGACCTTGTTTGAGTTGAAAGCCGGCGCCTTCATCGGCACCTCGATCATGTTCGGCTACGGCATGCAGACCATCGGGCTGCAGACTATTCCGAGCAGTCAGTCGGCGTTCATCACCGCGCTGTATGTGCCGTTCGTGCCGCTGCTGCAATGGCTGGTGCTGGGGCGTCGCCCAGGGCTGATGCCGGCCATCGGCATCATGCTGGCGTTTACCGGCTTGATGTTGCTCACCGGCCCGGCCGGCGCGTCGCTGAACTTCAGCCCCGGCGAAATCGCCACGCTGATCTGTGCCGTGGCGGTGGCCGCCGAAATCATTCTGATCAGCGCGTTTGCCGGGCAGGTGGATGTACGCCGGGTGACCGTGGTGCAACTGGCCACGGCGTCGTTATTGTCGTTTCTGATGGTGGTGCCGATGGGGGAACCCTTGCCAGGTTTCTCGTGGTTGCTGGTATTCAGCGCGGTGGGCCTGGGCTTGACCAGCGCGGTGATCCAGGTCGCGATGAACTGGGCGCAGCAGAGTGTCTCGCCGACACGCGCCACCTTGATCTACGCCGGTGAACCGGTGTGGGCCGGCGTGATCGGACGGATGGCCGGTGAGCGCTTCCCGCCGATCGCGATGGTGGGGGCGGCGTTGATTGTGGCGGCAGTGATTGTGAGTGAGCTGAAGACTAAAGGGCAGAAGGCCATCGAACTGCAGGATGAAAGGGAACAGGAGCAGCAGGGGTAAGGTCTGACTGCTGGTAATGGCTGTCAGATCGCCATCGCGGGCGAACCCGGCTCCCACAGCGAGCGGTGGTGACGGCTGCAATGGCGCCAGCTGAAACAATGCCAAACGGGGGTTTTCAGCCTACCTTGTAGGATCCTGCCACATCTTGGCGTTTGGTGATCGACAAAGCGGCACGTATGATGCATCCCAAACTCCCGCAGATTAGAAGCCTATGTCCCTGATAGTTCTACTGCTTCTGCCTTTTATTGGCAGCTGTCTGGCGGCCTTGCTGCCGCACAATGCACGTAACACCGAATCCCTGTTGGCTGGCCTCGTGGCCCTGGTCGGCACCATTCAAGTCGCCCTGCTCTACCCTCAGATCGCCCACGGTGGCGTGATCCGCGAAGAATTCATGTGGTTGCCCAGCCTTGGGTTGAACTTCGTGCTGCGCATGGATGGGTTCGCCTGGCTGTTCTCGATGCTGGTGCTGGGCATCGGCTCGCTGGTGTCGCTGTATGCGCGCTACTACATGTCGCCGGACGACCCGGTGCCGCGTTTCTTCGCGTTTTTCCTGGCCTTCATGGGCGCCATGCTCGGGCTGGTGATTTCCGGCAACCTGATCCAGATCGTGTTCTTCTGGGAACTGACCAGCCTGTTCTCGTTCCTGTTGATCGGCTATTGGCACCACCGCGCCGATGCCAGGCGCGGCGCCTATATGGCGCTGATGGTCACCGGTGCGGGCGGCCTGTGCCTGTTGGCCGGCGTGATGCTGCTGGGGCATATCGTCGGCAGCTATGACCTGGACCAGGTGCTGGCGGCGGGCGATCAGATTCGCGCGCACTCGCTGTACCCGGTCATGCTCGCCCTGGTGCTGATCGGCGCCCTGAGCAAAAGCGCACAGTTCCCCTTCCACTTCTGGCTGCCCCACGCGATGGCGGCACCGACGCCGGTTTCGGCGTACCTGCACTCGGCGACGATGGTGAAAGCCGGCGTGTTCCTGCTGGCCCGCCTGTGGCCGTCGCTGTCCGGCAGCGAAGAATGGTTCTGGATCGTCGGCGGTGCCGGCGCCATCACCCTCCTCCTCGGCGCTTACTGCGCCATGTTTCAAAACGATCTCAAGGGCCTGCTGGCCTACTCCACCATCAGCCACCTCGGGCTGATCACCCTGCTGCTGGGCCTCAACAGCCCGCTGGCCGCCGTCGCTGCGGTGTTCCACATCCTCAACCACGCCACCTTCAAGGCCTCGCTGTTCATGGCGGCGGGCATCATCGACCACGAAAGCGGCACCCGTGATATTCGCAAGCTCAGCGGTCTGGTGCGCCTGATCCCGTTTACCGCGACCCTGGCGATGGTGGCCAGTGCGTCGATGGCCGGGGTGCCGTTGCTCAATGGCTTCCTGTCCAAAGAGATGTTCTTCGCTGAAACGGTATTTATCTCGGCGACCGCCTGGGTGGAAATTGCCCTGCCGATGATTGCAACCATCGCCGGCACTTTCAGCGTCGCCTATGCGCTGCGCTTTACCGTCGATGTGTTCTTCGGCCCGCCCGCCACCGATTTGCCGCACACGCCCCACGAACCGCCGCGCTGGATGCGCGCCCCGGTGGAACTGCTGGTGTTCACTTGTCTGCTGGTGGGCATCTTCCCGGCCCAGGTGGTCGGCTCGATTCTCGCTGCCGCTGCGCTGCCGGTGGTCGGTGGTGTGCTGCCCGAGTACAGCCTGGCGATCTGGCACGGCTGGAACGCGCCGATGATCATGAGCCTGGTGGCGATGTCCGGCGGCGTGGTGCTCTACCTGCTGCTGCGCAAACAGCTCAAACGTGGCCGCTTCAAGTACCCGCCGGTCATCAGCTACTTCAACGGCAAGCGCATGTTCGAACGCAGCCTGGTGGTGATGATGCGCGGCGTGCGCCGGATCGAAAAACGCATCAGCACCAAACGCCTGCAGACCCAGCTGTTCCTGCTGGTGACGGCAGCGGTGATTGCAGGTTTGATCCCGATGCTCAACAGCGGCCTCAGCTGGGGCGACCGGCCGAAGATCCCGGGCTCCATTGTGTTTGTGACCCTGTGGCTGCTGGCGATTGCCTGCGCCCTCGGCGCCGCGTGGCAAGCCAAGTATCACCGGCTGGCAGCCCTGACCATGGTCAGCGTGTGCGGCTTGATGACCTGCATCACCTTCGTGTGGTTCTCGGCGCCGGACCTGGCGTTGACGCAGCTGGTCGTCGAAGTGGTGACCACCGTGTTGATTCTGCTCGGCCTGCGCTGGCTGCCACGGCGGATCGAAGAAGTGTCGCCATTGCCCAGCTCGCTGCGCAAGGCGCGCATTCGCCGCCTGCGTGACTTCCTGCTGTCCACCGTGGTGGGCGGCGGCATGGCGCTGCTGTCCTACGCGATGCTGACCCGCCAGACCCCCAACGATATCTCCTCGTTCTACCTCAGCCGCGCCCTGCCCGAAGGCGGCGGCAGCAACGTCGTGAACGTGATGCTCGTCGACTTCCGTGGCTTCGATACCCTCGGCGAAATCACCGTGCTCGGCGCCGTGGCGCTGACGGTGTATGCCCTGCTGCGGCGCTTCCGTCCGTCCAAAGAAAGCATGCAACTGCCCGCGCAACAGCGCCAGTTGGCGCCGGACGTGGCCACCGACCTGGTCAACCCGCGCCAGGCCAGCGACACCGCGCTGGGCTTCATGATGGTGCCGGCGGTGCTGGTGCGCCTGCTGCTGCCAATTGCGCTGGTGGTGTCGTTCTACCTGTTCATGCGCGGTCATAACCAGCCGGGCGGCGGCTTTGTCGCAGGCCTGGTGATGTCGGTAGCGTTCATCCTGCAATACATGGTTGCGGGTACGCAGTGGGTTGAGGCGCAGATGAGCCTGCGGCCAATGCGCTGGATGGGTTTTGGCCTGCTTTCGGCCACCCTGACCGGGCTCGGCGCGCTGTTTGCCGGTTACCCGTTCCTCACCACCCACACCTGGCATTTCAGCGTGCCGGTGCTCGGCGATATCCATATCGCCAGCGCCCTGTTCTTCGACGTCGGCGTGTACGCCATGGTCGTCGGTTCCACGCTGCTGATGCTCACCGCCCTCGGTCACCAGTCCGTGCGGGCCCACAAACCGAGCAACCAGGCGAAAAAAGTGGTTGCCGCAACGCAAGGAGCCGCCTGATGGAAGAAGTCATCGCAATTGCCATTGGGGTCCTGGCGGCCTCCGGCGTCTGGCTGATCCTGCGGCCACGGACGTTCCAGGTGGTGATGGGCCTGTGCCTGCTGTCGTACGGGGTCAACCTGTTCATTTTCAGCATGGGCAGCCTGTTTATCGGCAAGGAGCCGATCATCAAGGACGGCGTGCCGCAAGACCTTCTGCACTACACCGATCCCCTGCCCCAGGCGCTGGTACTGACGGCGATCGTGATCAGCTTCGCCATGACCGCGCTGTTTCTGGTGGTGCTGCTGGCCTCCCGCGGTCTGACCGGCACTGACCATGTAGACGGTCGGGAGCCCAAGGAATGACGTGGATCAATCAACTGATCGTCGCGCCGATCCTGCTGCCGTTGCTGACCGCCGCGCTGATGCTGATGCTCGGCGAAAAACGCCGTCCGCTGAAGGCAAAAATCAACCTGTTTTCCAGCGTCATCGGCCTGGGCATCGCCGTCCTGCTGCTGTACTGGACACAACAAGGCGGCCCCGGCTCCATCGGCGTGTACCAGCCGGGCAACTGGCAGGTACCGTTCGGCATCGTGCTGGTGGTGGACCAACTGTCGGCGATGATGCTGGTGCTCACCGGGATCATCGGCGTGAGCGCGCTGCTGTTCGCCATGGCCCGTTGGGACCGCGCCGGTACCAGCTTCCACGCGCTGTTCCAGATCCAGATGATGGGCCTGTACGGCGCCTTCCTGACAGCGGACCTGTTCAACCTGTTCGTGTTCTTCGAAGTGCTGCTGGCGGCGTCCTATGGTTTGATGCTGCACGGCTCGGGCCGTGCGCGGGTGTCGTCGGGGCTGCATTACATCGCGATCAACCTGCTGGCCTCGTCGCTGTTCCTGATTGGCGCGGCGATGATCTACGGCGTCACCGGCACGCTGAATTTTGCTGACCTGGCACTGAAAATCCCCTTGGTGCCAGAGGCCGATCGCGGCCTGTTGCACGCAGGCGCGGCAATTCTGGCAACAGCGTTCCTGGCCAAAGCCGGCATGTGGCCGCTGAACTTCTGGCTGGCGCCCGCCTACTCCTCGGCCAGCGCGCCGGTGGCGGCGATGTTTGCGATTATGACCAAAGTGGGCGTGTACACCGTGCTGCGCCTGTGGACCTTGCTGTTTTCGGGGCAAGCCGGTGCTTCGGCGCTGTTTGGCGGCGACTGGCTGGTGTACGGCGGCATGGCGACGATCATTTGCGCAGCATTGGCGATGGTAGCGGCGCAGCGGCTGGAACGCATGGCCAGCTTGAGCATTCTGGTGTCGGCCGGGATTCTGCTGTCGGCCGTGGGCTTTGCTCAGCCAAGCCTGACGGCCGGAGCGCTGTTCTATCTGGTCAGCTCGACGCTGGCATTGAGCGCGCTGTTCCTGCTGGCCGAACTGATCGAGCGTTCGCGCTCGGCCAATGACCTGCCGCTGGACGAGGAAATCGATGCGTTGCCCAAGGCCATGGAGTCGTTGCATCCACGGCCCGGCGTGAACCTCGACGATGAACAGAAAGCCGTGGTCGGCCAGGTGATTCCATGGACCATGGCCTTTCTCGGTTTGAGCTTTGTTGCCTGCGCATTGCTGATTATCGGCATGCCGCCGCTGTCTGGCTTCATCGGCAAGCTCAGCCTGTTAAGCGCGCTGGTCAACCCGCTGGGGCTGGGGAATGCGGTGGATGCACCCATACGCCCCGCCGCCTGGGGCTTGGTGACATTGCTGATCCTGTCGGGCCTGGCGTCGCTGATTGCCTTCGCCCGCCTGGGCATCCAGCGCTTCTGGACGCCGGAAGAGCGCCCCTCGCCGCTGCTGCGCCGCTATGAGTGCCTGCCGATCTTCTTCCTGCTCGGCCTGAGCATCCTCCTGACGTTCAAGGCCGAGCCGTTGATGCGCTACACCCAGGCCACCGCCGAAAGCCTGAACAACCCGGAACACTACGTGATGGCCGTTTTGGCGACGCGTCCGGTGCCGAGCCCTGAAGCCAAGACCGCCGCCCTGGAGGTGCAGCCATGAAGCGTCTGTTCCCTGCCCCCTGGTTATCGCTGGCGTTGTGGCTGTTGTGGTTGGTGCTGAACCTGTCCGTCAGCCCCGGCAACCTGCTGCTCGGCGCGCTGCTGGGCTTTCTTGCCCCGCTGCTGATGGCGCCGCTGCGCCCGTCGCCGATCCGCATCCGCCGCCCCGGGGTGATCCTGCGCCTGTTTCTGGTGGTGGGCCGCGACGTGATCATCTCTAATCTGCAAGTGGCATGGGGCGTGCTGATCTGCGGCTCGCGTGCGCCGCGTTCGCGCTTTATCAAAATCCCGCTGAACCTGCGCGACGCCAACGGCCTGGCCGTACTGTCGATGATCACCAGCGTCACACCCGGCACGGTCTGGTCGGAACTGGCGCTGGACCGCAGCATTCTGCTGTTGCACGTGTTCGACCTTGAGGATGAAGCGCCCTTTATCGAGCACTTCAAAACCACCTACGAGCGGCCCCTGATGGAGATCTTCGAATGAGCGCCCTGCTCTCCAACGCGATCCTGATCAGCCTGTTCCTGTTCTCGCTGGCCATGGTGCTGACACTGGCGCGCCTGTTCAAAGGCCCGTCGGCACAGGACCGGGTTCTGGCACTGGATTATCTGTACATCCTGGCGATGCTGATGATGCTGGTGCTCGGCATCCGCTACGCCAGTGACACCTACTTTGAAGCGGCGCTGCTGATTGCGCTGTTTGGCTTTGTCGGGTCGTTCGCTTTGGCGAAATTCCTGCTGCGTGGCGAGGTGATTGAATGATGCCGTTATGGGTTGAAGCCAGCGTGGCGGTATTGCTGGTGCTGAGCAGCGTATTCGCACTGATCGGCGCGATCGGTCTGCTGCGCATGAAGGACTTTTTCCAGCGCATGCACCCGCCGGCGCTGGCCTCTACATTGGGTGCGTGGTGTGTGGCGTTGGCGTCGATCATCTACTTTTCGGTGCTCAAGTCCGCGCCGGTGCTGCACGGCTGGTTGATTCCGATTCTGCTGTCGATCACGGTGCCGGTAACCACGCTGCTGCTGGCTCGCACTGCACTGTTCCGCAAACGCATGGCCGGGGACGATGTGCCCGCCGAGGTCAGCAGCCGCCGCTGATCGACCAGGCGCACACGATCTAAAAATGTGGGAGCTGGCTTGCCTGCGATGGCGGTCTATCAGTTACAACTTCATAGACTGATACACCGCTATCGCAGGCAAGCCAGCTCCCACAGTTGGTTTGCGCTAGGCGAAGGACCGGATGTGCTCCGCCAGTTGCGTCAACCCGGCATCATCCGCCCGCACGTGGTCATGGGATGAAATATAGCCCTCGTAGGCCTCGAAGAACTTGTCCACCTTCGAACTCAACGGCTTGAACGCACTGTCCGAGCCCGTGCCATGCATGGGAAACAGCTTCGCATGCAGGTGATCCACCCCATACCCTTCCAGCATCATCCCGGTGCGCGCCACATCCGGAAACGCCCGGTCGATCTGCAGTGCGGTTTTTTTGGTGGCGACAACAAGGTCGGCCAGCACCTTATCCGACTGCGCAAACGCATAGCTGCCGTAGTGCTGCTTGGGGATTACCACGCTGAAACCCGGCGTGTTGGGGAAGATCGACAGGAACGCCATATGGTGTTCGTCCTCCCACAGAATGTGGGCTGGAGAGGTCTTTCGGACAATGCTGCAAAAAATACAATCCATTCAAATCACCGCCAGTTTCACCATGGGTTTGGTCGTGGCGATCATCTAAAGCCATGAATGGGCGAGCGTCAAAACAAAAGACAATTTTCCGAAAGCTCTTACGAAATTGAGATCAGAAACGCAACGGTGATGGGCCGCCCTGATCGATGAGCTGATCATCATCCGTATCCCGGTGCTGTTGGGACAAGGGATTCCCTTGTTCAGCCTGATTGGTAGTGAGCGTGAACTGCGCCATGTCGGCACGTATGCGTCGCAGAATGGGTTTGGCAAGGTGCTCTGGGACGGTAAAGGGGCCAATCAACAGCCCCAATCACACGTCAAACCAAGGTCACCGCGTTGGCGTAGATGTCAGTCGGTGGACTCCCGCCTTGCCTACCCCACACTTCCTCTCGCCCATTGATCACTGCAAGCGAATGGCCCACCATTTGACCGTTAACCGGAACGCCATGAGTCACAAGACCCAGTTGCCCACGCGCCAAGTTTTCAACAGTGGTTTTTTGGATGTGGGCACTCAGGCCCAGGCGCACGAACCCATTGTAATTGTGACCAAAGGGCTCACCGTCATTGATGCTGTATAACGCGCTCTCGAAACCTCGCGCGGCATAACCGTCGTTATTCTCCATTTGCGCCCGTTTAGCACTCACGGCATACAGAAAATTAGCATCTGCCACCATCGCCGGATTATCGCCACTGAACTCAGATCTATAGGTTGCCTGCGCCAGCTCATCTTTGGACAGGTGGTACCAGCGGTCATCCCGCATCTGTATGTTCCAGCCATCACCCGCTGCGATTACCTGCTTGTAAATATCGGTCGGCTTCTGGCCAAACTTCATCATTGCGACCTTTATGGCTGCCACCGTCGTGCAATTGCTTTTATTTGGCCCCTGCTTGAAACCACTCCAGATATTGCCGGGTTCATTACCCACGCCAGGTCTTCTGCCCGGATTACTCCTGTCGGTGTAGAGGTCATCAAGACTCATCCTCTGAGTGGGAGTGTTATGACTTACCTGCCGCGGATGACGAAGCCCAGGTCCGTTATGTGCACGGGGGTGGCCAGTGTCATGCGACCGGCTGGACAGAGACTCTCGCCCCGCATCCGGGAACAGGTGCTGTATAGACTGAAAAACTGCCGCTTGGGAGGCTATGTAGACGTCCAAGGTTTGAATCAGCTTGTGGAGATCGTTCTTGAACGTACCGCTGTCCACCTTTTCCAGAAGCGCCTTCAAACTGAAAGATAACCGTTGAGCCATTTGTGCCTTGGAACCTGTCGCATCAAATAACTCATTGAGCTGCTGTTTGACCGCAACCACTTCGGCCGCAGGCGCAACGGAAACCGCCCTGGGTCGCAACCCATTTGGCGCATACCCGGCGCCCACACCTCCCGTCCCTGCCGCCCCTGAATTCCACATCTGCAACGCTCCCGATTAAGTGAAAAGCCCGCAGGGCTCTGACCCGCTCAGTGGTAAGTCGGATGCGGACAGTTCCATACCCTATGTAGGCACGCTGCCCTGTCCATCGCAGAACTTTCAACGACAATTCGAAGAAGCGCTGGCGTGCCCTTCGATAGCATTGCCTGGGTAACGCTGATGCACCGAGGCGTCTGCATCGCAGGCAAGCCAGCTCCCACAGAAAAGCAAAACCCAGGCGGCATTGCAGCCAACCAAATTGTGGAAGCTTAACTCGGTCGAATTGTGGGAGCGGGCTTGCTCGCGAAGGCGGTGCATCAGCCAATGAATCTGTTGACTGACCCACCGCATTCGCGAGCAAGCCCGCTCCCACACTGGATCGAGTGAGCCATTAAAACGATCTGCAAAAAAAAGCCCCGAACCAGTCGGGGCGTTTTCATTCAGCGTTTACCAATCAAGCTTGATCAGCCAACCGCCACGTCGTCCCGCCTTTGCCGTCTTCCAACACCACACCCATCGCGGTCAGTTGGTCACGGATACGGTCGGACTCGGCCCAGTCTTTGTTAGCCCGCGCAGCCAGACGCGCCTGAATCAGCGCATCAACTTGCGCCGCATCCACACGCCCTTCAGCGCCGGCTTGCAGGAAGTCATCGGCTTCCATCTGCAACACACCGAGCACGCTGGCCAACTCTTTCAAGCGTGCAGCCAGCCCGGCCGCTGCATCCAGATCGGTCTCGCGCAAGCGGTTGATCTCACGCACCATCTCGAACAGCACCGCACAGGCTTCCGGCGTGCCGAAGTCGTCGTTCATCACTTCGGTAAACCGTGCCACGAACGCTTCGCCGCCGGCAGGCGCCACGGCTGGCAGGCCTTTCAACGCGTGGTAGAAACGCTCCAGGGCGCCCTTGGCGTCCTTGAGGTTGTCTTCCGAGTAGTTGATGGCGCTGCGGTAGTGGCTGGACACCAGCAGGTAACGCACCACTTCCGGGTGGTACTTTTCCAGCACGTCGCGAATGGTGAAGAAGTTGTTCAAGGACTTGGACATCTTCTCGCCATTGATGCGGATCATGCCGCAGTGCATCCAGGCATTGGCGTACGTCTTGCCGGTGGCGGCTTCGCTTTGGGCGATTTCGTTTTCGTGGTGCGGGAACTCAAGATCGCTGCCGCCGCCATGAATGTCGAAAGTCTCGCCCAGGCAGCAGGTGGACATCACCGAGCACTCGATGTGCCAGCCCGGACGCCCGGCGCCCCATGGCGACTCCCAGCTCGGCTCGCCGGGCTTGGTGCCTTTCCACAGCACGAAGTCGAGCGGGTCTTGCTTGGCTTCGTCGACTTCGATGCGCGCGCCGATGCGCAGGTCTTCGATTTTCTTGCGCGACAGCTTGCCGTAGCCCATGAACTTGGCGACGCGGTAGTACACGTCGCCATTGCCGGGCGCGTAGGCATAACCCTTGTCGATCAGGGTCTGGATCATCGCGTGCATGCCCGGGATGTGATCCGTGGCGCGCGGCTCCATGTCCGGCTTGAGGATGTTGAGGCGCGCCTCGTCCTCGTGCATGGCAGCAATCATGCGTTCGGTCAGCGCGTCGAACGACTCGCCGTTTTCGTTGGCACGGTTGATGATCTTGTCGTCGATGTCGGTGATGTTGCGCACATAGGTCAAGTCATAGCCGCTGAAACGCAACCAGCGGGTCACCAGGTCGAAGGCAACCATGCTGCGGCCGTGGCCGATGTGGCAGTAGTCGTACACGGTCATGCCGCACACGTACATGCGCACCTTGTTGCCATCCAGCGGCTTGAAGACTTCTTTGGTCTTGCTGAGTGTGTTGTAGATCGTTAACACGACAACTCCCTTAAATCACTGGCCCCACGAATCTCGCAAGGTCACGGTACGGTTGAATACCGGCTGACCAGGTTTCGAGTCCTTGATATCTGCGCAGAAGTAACCTTCGCGCTCGAACTGGAAACGGTCTTCCGGCTGTGCGTCGCCAAGCGATGGCTCGGCACGACAACCGGTGAGCACTTGCAGGGAATCAGGGTTGATGTTGTCCAGGAAGCTCGCGCTGTCTTCAGCCTTTTCAGGGTTCGGCGAACGGAACAGACGATCGTACAAACGCACTTCGCACTCGATGCTGGCAGCGGCCGGCACCCAGTGGACCACGCCTTTGACCTTGCGGCCCTCAGGGTTCTTGCCCAGGGTTTCGGGGTCGTAGGAGCAACGCAGTTCGACGATGTTGCCATCGGCGTCCTTGATCGCTTCATCGGCGCGGATCACGTAGCTGCCGCGCAGACGCACTTCGCCATTCGGCTCCAGGCGCTTGTAGCCCTTTGGCGGCTCTTCCATGAAGTCATCACGGTCGATGTAGATCTCACGCGCGAACGGCAGCTTGCGCACGCCGAGTTCTTCTTTTTGCGGATGACGCGGCAGTTCGAGGTTCTCGACCTGGTCTTCCGGGTAATTGGTGATCACCACTTTCAACGGACGCAACACGCACATGGCGCGCGGTGCGTTGGCGTCGAGGTCCTGACGGATGCTGAATTCGAGCATGCCGTAGTCGACCACGCCGTCGGAGCGGTTGGTGCCAACCATCTCGCAGAAATTACGGATCGACGCCGGGGTGTAACCGCGACGACGGAAGCCCGACAGCGTCGACATGCGTGGGTCGTCCCAGCCATGCACGTGCTTTTCATCAACCAGCTGCTTGAGCTTGCGCTTGCTGGTGATGGTGTAGTTCAGGTTCAGGCGGCTGAATTCGTACTGACGCGGGTGCGCCGGCACCGGCAGGCTGTCGAGGAACCACTCGTACAGCGGGCGATGGCTTTCGAACTCCAGGGTGCAGATCGAGTGGGTGATGCCTTCGATGGCGTCCGACTGACCGTGGGTGAAGTCGTAGTTCGGGTAGATGCACCACTTGTCACCGGTCTGGTGGTGGTGGGCATGGCGGATGCGGTACATGATCGGGTCGCGCAGGTTCATGTTCGGCGAGGCCATGTCGATCTTGGCGCGCAGCACGCGAGCGCCGTCCGGGAACTCACCGGCGCGCATGCGGTTGAACCAGTCCAGGTTCTCTTCGACCGAACGGTCGCGGAACGGGCTGTTTTTGCCCGGCTCGGTCAGGCTGCCACGGTATTCCTTGGCTTGCTCCGGGGTCAGGTCGTCGACGTAAGCCTTGCCGGCCTTGATCAACTCGACGGCCCAGTCGAACAACTGGTCGAAATACTTGGAGGCGTAGCGCACTTCACCGGACCACTCGAAACCCAGCCACTTGATGTCGCTTTCGATGGCGTCGATGTATTCCTGGTCTTCCTTGGCCGGGTTGGTGTCGTCGAAACGCAGGTGCGTGACGCCACCGAACTCCTGGGCCAGGCCGAAGTTCACACAGATCGACTTGGCGTGGCCGATGTGCAGGTAACCGTTGGGCTCAGGCGGGAAACGGGTGACGATCTGCGTGTGCTTGCCCGAATCCAGGTCCGCCTGGATGATCGGGCGCAGGAAATTGACCGGGACGGCAGGTCCGGCCTTGGAATTCGAGGTAGGGTCGACAGTGGGCTTGCTCATAGGATCCTTGAACAGACGAAGTGCTTGGCCAGAAGTAGGGGCCGATAAAACAAAGGGCTTATGATAGCCGAAGCTGTCAAGCCGCTGACAGAGCGTGGTCGAAAACTGCTGCATTTAATGCATCGGCGGTAAAAAACCACCTCGAAATTCCTGCAGGTCACGCTAAACTGCGCGCCTTGGCCTCTGTTTAGCCAATCAGGTAAGGCGCTCAGGCGTCCAAACCCACGAATTCCCTGAAAAGAGTAGTGAACATGACTCAAGTCAAACTGACCACCAACCTCGGTGACATCGTCATCGAGCTGAACGCCGAGAAAGCGCCGATCACCGTCGCCAACTTCATCGAATACGTTAAAGCCGGCCACTACGAAAACACCGTTTTCCACCGTGTCATCGGCAACTTCATGGTCCAGGGCGGCGGTTTCGAGCCTGGCATGAAAGAAAAGAAAGACAAGCGCCCAAGCATCCAGAACGAAGCGGACAACGGCCTTTCCAACGACAAGTACACCGTCGCCATGGCCCGTACCATGGAGCCGCATTCGGCCTCCGCACAGTTCTTCATCAACGTCGCCGACAACGCCTTCCTGAACCACAGCGGCAAGAACGTGCAGGGTTGGGGCTACGCGGTATTCGGTAAAGTGACCGAAGGCCAGGACGTCGTCGACAAGATCAAAGCCGTGCAGACCACCGGTAAAGCCGGTCACCAGGACGTTCCGGTAGAAGACGTTATCGTCGAGAAAGCCGAGATCGTTGGGTGATATTGCTGATTTCAGATTTGCATCTGGAAGAGGACCGCCCGGACATCACCCGGGCGTTTCTGGATTTGCTCCACGGGCGCGCCCGTGGCGCCCAGGCGTTGTACATTCTGGGCGACTTCTTTGAAGCCTGGATTGGCGACGATGGCATGACACCATTCCAGCGTTCGATTTGCGCGGCCCTGCGTGAGCTGAGCGACAGCGGCACCCCGATTTTCATCATGCACGGCAACCGTGACTTCCTGATCGGCAAGGCGTTCTGCAAAGCTGCAGGCGCCACCTTGCTCAAGGACCCGAGTGTCGTGCAGTTCTACGGCGAGCCTGTGCTGTTGATGCACGGCGACAGCCTCTGCACCCGCGACCTTGGCTACATGAAGCTGCGGCGCATCCTGCGTAACCCGATTGTGCTGTTTATCCTGCGGCACCTGCCATTGCGCACCCGCCACAAGCTGGCGCGCAAGCTGCGCAGTGAAAGCCGCGCGCAGACACGCATGAAAGCCAACGACATTGTCGATGTGACGCCCGAGGAAGTGCCGCGGGTGATGCAGCAATTTGGCGTGCGCACCCTGGTCCACGGCCATACGCACCGCCCAGCGATCCATAAGTTGCAGATTGGTGATCAGGCGGCCAAGCGCATTGTGCTGGGGGATTGGGACAAGCAGGGCTGGGCGTTGCAGGTAGACGAGCAAGGGTTTGCGTTGGCGGCGTTTGACTTCGTCAACCCACAGCTGGCGCTGCCTGGCGCCTGATTCTCAGACACAACACCCATCAAATGTGGGAGCTGGCTTGCCTGCGATAGCATCACCTCGATGTATCTGACGTACCGAGGTGCCTGCATCGCAGGCAAGCCAGCTCCCACATTGACCGAGTTCGGTCTTTCGATCAGTGCCCCGAAGCCTCCGGCCCGGCCTTCGCCGCAAACGGCGGTTTCGCCAGCCACACAATCACGATCAAGCCCATGAACATCCACCCCAGCAGCGTGAAGTAATCCACGGTGGACATCATGTACGCCTGGCTGGTGAGAATCTGGTCCAGCTGCGCATAAGCCTTGTGCCCTGCCCCGCCGAGTGCCTGCAAGGCATCACGGGTTGCCGAGTCGTAGGTGGTCATGTTCTCGCTCATGTACGCATGGTGCTGGTCGGCGCGGCGAATCCATATCCAGGTGGTCAGCGAGGCCGCAAAACTGCCGCCCAGGGTCCGCAGGAAGGTCGCCAGGCCCGCGCCGTCGGCGATTTGCGCCGGCGGCAGGTCGGACATCAGGATGCTCAAGGTCGGCATGAAGAACAGCGCCACGCCAATGCCCATGAACAGCTGCACCAGGGCGATGTGGGTGAAGTCCACTTCATTGGTGAAACCGGCACGCATGAAGCAGCTCAGGCCAATTGCCAAAAATGCCAGGCCCGCCAGCAAGCGCAGGTCGAACTTGTGCGCGTACTTGCCCACAAACGGCGACATCAGCACCGGCAGAATGCCGATCGGCGCCACCGCCAGGCCCGCCCAGGTGGCGGTGTAGCCCATCTGGGTTTGCAGCCATTGCGGCAGGATCAGGTTGATGCCGAAGAACCCCGCATAACCGAGCACCAGCACAATGGTGCCGATGCGGAAGTTGCGGTAGGCAAACAACCGCAGGTTGACCACCGGGTGCTTGTCGGTCATTTCCCAGATGACGAACACCGCCAGGGCTATCGCCGAAATCACGGCACCAACGATGATGAAGTTGGATTCGAACCAGTCCAGGTCATTGCCCTTGTCGAGGATGATCTGCAGCGCGCCAACACCGACGATCAGGCTCAGCAGCCCGACGTAATCCATCGGCTGGTAACTGGTGACCACCGGACGTTTCTTCAACTGCGAACGCACCACCAGCACCGCAAAGATGCCGATGGGCACGTTGATAAAGAAGATCCACGGCCAGCTGTAGCTGTCGGTAATCCAGCCGCCGAGGATCGGGCCGGCAATCGGCGCCACCACCGTAACCATCGCCAGCAGCGCCAGGGCCATGCCGCGCCTCGCCGGCGGGTAGACCGCGATCAGCAACGTTTGAGTCATCGGGTACAGCGGCCCGGCCACCAGGCCCTGCAGCACCCGAAAGCCGATCAGCTCAGGCATCGAGGTGGAAATACCGCAGAGGAACGAGGCCAGCACAAACAGGATGGTCGCCCACAAAAACAGCTTCACCTCGCCAAAGCGCCGGCTCAACCAGCCGGTCAGCGGCAAGGCAATCGCGTTGCTCACCGCAAACGAGGTGATCACCCAGGTGCCCTGCTCCGAACTCACGCCGAGGTTGCCGGAAATGGTCGGCAAGGCCACGTTGGCGATCGTGGTGTCGAGCACCTGCATAAAGGTCGCCAGCGACAGGCCAATAGTGGCCATCAACAGGCTGGGTGGCGTGAACGAGGCGTTATTGCTCATCAGCGTTGCACAGCCTTGGGCGCGGCGAGGCTGTTGTCATGGATCAGCTGAGTGATCATGGCATCGGCTTCGGCCAATTGGCGGTCATACACGTTGGTGGTGAACGAGGCCTTTTGCGGCGCCTGTTGCGCCAGCACCGGGCCGCTCTTGTCGTGCAGGTCCACGTTGACCACGGTGCTCAAGCCCACACGCAGCGGGTGCTTGGCCAGCTCGTCGGCGTTGATGTGAATACGCACGGGCACCCGTTGCACGATCTTGATCCAGTTACCGGTGGCGTTCTGCGCCGGCAGCAAGGCAAACGCGCTGCCGGTACCGGCGCCCAGGCTGTCCACGGTGCCGCTGTACTTCACGTCACTGCCGTAGATATCCGACTCGATGTCCACCGGCTGGCCGATACGCATATCGCGCAGCTGGGTTTCCTTGAAGTTGGCGTCGATCCACAACTGGTTCAGCGGGATCACCGCCATCAACGCGGTACCCGGCTGCACGCGCTGACCCAATTGCACCGTGCGCTTGGCCACATAGCCGGTTACCGGTGCAATCAAGGTGCTGCGGGCGTTGGTCAAGTACGCCTGGCGCAGTTGCGCGGCGGCGGACTGCACGTCCGGGTGGGACGAAATCACCGTGTCGTCCACCAGCGCGCTGGAGGTCTTGAATTGTTGCTGCACGTTGGCCAGGGCGCTTTGCGCCGAGGTCAGGTCGTCACGGGCGTGGGACAGTTCTTCCTGGGAGATCGCGCCGCCGGCGGCGAGGTTCTTACGACGGTTGTAATTGTCCTGGGCCTTCTGCACGTTGGCTTGCTGCGCCAGCACCTGGGCTTTCATGCCATCAACGTTGCTGTACAAGCCCCGCACTTGGCGCACGGTGCGCGCGAGGTTGGCCTGGGCACTTTGCAGGCCGACAGCGGCGTCATTGGGGTCGAAGTTGATCAGCACCTGGCCTTCGTGGACCAGGTCGCCGTCGTCGGCGCCGATGCTGACCACGGTGCCGGTGACCAGCGGGGTGATTTCCACCACGTTGCCGTTCACATAGGCATCGTCGGTGCTTTCGTTGAAGCGCCCGTAAAGCTCATACCAGGCCCACACGCCGATCACGCCAAGAATCACGATCAGCGCCAGGCCGATCAGCATGATTTTGCGTTTGCGTGGGTTGCTGTCTTTCTGCTGCTCTTTCTGCTGCTCTTTCTGCTGCTCTTTCTGCTGCTCTTTCTGCTGCTCTTTAGGTTGCTCTGTTGCGTTGTTGCTTTCGGCAGTGGCCATGACAAATACCTCAAATTATTCCGTGCGTGTAGCTGGGGTGGTTACGGCCACGTTATCGGCGTTGTACCCGCCACCCAGGGCTTGCATCAATTGAATCGACAGATCGATCTGCGCAGCATTCAAGGCCGCCAACTGACGCTGGGCCTGCAGCAATTGCTGCTCGATGCTGAGTACATCCAGGTAATTCCCGATCCCCGAGCTATAGCGCTGAACCCCGGTGTCGTAAGACTGCTGGGCAATGTCCGCGGCGTGTTGCTGGGCCTGGATCTGCCGACCGGTATCGCGCAATTGCGAAAGGGTGTTGCCAATATCGCCCAAGGCTTGCACCAGGGTTTTGTTGTACTGGGCCACCGCCAGGTCGTAATCGGCGTCGCGGGCATCTAGGTCGGCGCGCAGGCGGCCGCCGTCGAAGATCGGCAACGAGACGGTCGGCGCAATGCTGAAGAAACGGCTGGCCGAGCCAAACATCGCGTCGCCCAACAACGACTCGGCCCCGGCGCTCGCGCTCAGGTTGAGGTTGGGGTAGAAACGGGTCTTGCTCGCGGCGACATTCTTGCTTGCTGCCTCGACGCGCCAACGTGCGGCGATCAAGTCCGGGCGACGGCCCAGCAACTCGGCCTGCAGCACAGAAGGCACGGCAACGGCGCTGGGTTTGAGCACGTTCGGGCGGGTCAGCTCGCTGCCACGGTCGGGGCCTTTACCGAGCAATACGGCCAGGGCGATCTTGGCGCTTTGCAGCTGTTTTTCTGCATCGATCAATTGCGACTCAGAGCTGGCTTCCAGGCTTTCGGTCTGCTGGTACTGGTACTGGCTGTCGATGCCGGAACTCAGGCGGCGCTTGCTCAGGTCGAGCATCTGGCGGGTGCGCTTGAGGTCGTCGGCGGCCAGGTCACGCACGATATGCGCCTGGCCCAGGTCGCTGTAGGCCTTGGCCACGTTGGCGGCCAGGGTCAGGCGCGCGGCCTGCTGATCGACTTCGGCGGCACGCGCCTGGCCCAACGCAGCTTCCCAGGCGGCGCGCTGGCCACCCCACAGGTCAAAGTTGTAGTTGAAGCTGGCGCCGATGTTACGCACGGTGGCGTAGGCATCGCCCTGCCCCAGCGGGTCCTGATCCTTGGCCAGGCGCGAACGGCTCACGCCGGCGCTGGCATCCAGGGTCGGCATGCGGGCGGCATCGGCGGCGTAGGCAGCGGCTTGCGCCTGGTGGGCACGGGCGCTGGCGACTTGCATGTCAGGGCTGTTTTGCAGGGCTTCATGGATCAAGCCGTCCAGCTGCGGGTCGCCGAGGCTCTTCCACCAATCGGCCGTCGGCCAGGCGGCGCTCGACAAGGTCACGCCACTGAGGGACTTGCCGGTTTGCAACGTGTTGGCGTCGAGGCGTTGGCCCTGGGTGTCGAGGCCGCTGAAGTTGGCACAACCGGCCATGCTCATCGCCACCAGCACCAGGCTAAGTGCGCGTGTGTTCATTGATTACCTACCCGCTGGATGACGATGGCGTCACCGGCAGCTATCAGAATTTTCGTGAGGATTTTTTCCAGGGTTTGCAACTCGCCGGGCTGCAGGGCGCCGGCCAGCTCATTCATCGCCTGCGCGCCGATGTGCGGCAGCATGTCTGCCAGGCGCTGGCCGTCTTCGGTCAGCACCAGCTGCACCTGGCGCCGGTCCTGCTCGGAACGCTTGCGCGCCAGCAGGCCCTTTTGCTCCAGGCGGTCGAGCATGCGGGTCATGGAACCGCTGTCCAGCGACAGGTTGCGACACAGCTCGGCGGGCGTGTCGACCTCGTACTGGGCAATGATGATCAACACTTTGAACTGCGCGGCGGTGACGCCATGCGGTTCCATATGCGTGTCGATAATGCGGTCCTTGAGCAGCGCGGCGCGGCCCAGCAACAGGCCGAGGTGGCAGTTGCGAAAGCTGTCAGGGGTGAAGTGGGTCATCGAAAGTCACCTTATTACTGCCTAGGCAGTGAATGTATGACAAGATGTTACTGCTTAGGCAGCGAATGTCAAATGGAATTATTAGCTTGCTTGCTAATTGACCGACAGGTGGGCTGCACCACAAACGAACGTGGGAGCTGGCGTACCTGCGATGACGGTCTGTCAGTCAATGAATCATCGACTGATGGACCGTCATCGCCGGCAAACCAGCTCCCACAGTGTTTGTGCGTGAGGGTTTAGAAATCGCGCTTGTAGAAGATATCCAGTGAACTGGCCACGCCACTGGCCACTTCCAGGTACACCTTTTTGCTCAGCAGGTAGCGCAGGGCAATCGTACTGGCCGGTTCGAACACCCCAACCCCATACCGCAGGCTGAGTTTTTCGGTGATCTTGCCGCTGGCCACCACGGCGGTGTTATTGCCGGTGCCCTGGGTGTCGAGGTCGAAGTCCTGGATACCCAGCTTGTTGGCGATATCCGAGGTGACCCCGGCGCTGCCCATCAACCCCAGCCCCAAGGCGGCTTCGGCCAGCATGTTGTTGTCTTCGCCGGTGTTGTTGCGCGAACGCCCCAGTACCAGATACGAGAGTGCATCCTCCTGAGGCATGGTCGGCTCGGAGAAGATCTGCGTGGTCGGTTGTTCGGCGCTGCCGCTCAAGCGAATACCGGCCGTCACCGTTCTGGACGGTTCGGTAACGACGCGCACCGCTTCGACATCCAGGAACGGTTGGTCCAGTGGCCCTGCAAACAACAGCCGCGCGCGGCGCACGTCCAGCCGCTGCCCGTAGGCACGGTAGCGGCCATCGTTGAGCCACAGCTCGCCACGGGTGTCCATGTTGTCGCCGATGTGCACATGGCCCTGCACTTTGGCGGTGAGCCCGAAGCCCGCGAAGTTGAGCTGGTCTTCGCCCACCACCACGTCGATGTCCATGGCCATCGCCATCGGCGCCTTGCCCTCCTCGGTCTGGCTGCCGACGATCACGGTGTCATCGGAGACCTTGACGGTGGACGGCGGCAATTCACGCACGGTGATGTCGCCACGCGGGATGTGCACCTTGCCGGCAATCGCCAGTTTGTCGTTTTTCAGGCTGATTTTCAGGTCCGGCGCCACTTCCAGCTTGGCGTAAGGCTCAACCGTGACCGGCAATTGCGCGCCTTGCAGGCTGAGGTCCACCACCAGAGCCTGGCCCCAGTCGATCTGCCCCTTGAGGCTGCCCTGCCCGGCCTTGCCGCTGTGCCACGCGCCATTCAACTGCACGCTTTCGCCGGCAATCAAGGCCTGCACGTTCAAGCCTTCAAGGCTGATCGGCAACTCCGGCCCGGAGACTTCACCGCCCACCAGATTCACGTTGCCGTTGACCTGCGGTGCCAGCAAACCACCGGAGATACGCCCGTTGCCGTTGAGCTTGCCGGTGAGTTTGTCCACCATCGGCACAAACGGTCGGGCCACGGCGAGGTCCAGGCCGTTGAGGCTGAAATTACCGGTGATCGGCTTGTTCTTCGGCAGCGGGTTGATCTGCGCCTGCACCAGCAACTCGCCGAGCTTGCCGC
Source organism: Pseudomonas sp. HT11 (assembly GCF_044875395.1). Taxonomy (NCBI): domain Bacteria; kingdom Pseudomonadati; phylum Pseudomonadota; class Gammaproteobacteria; order Pseudomonadales; family Pseudomonadaceae; genus Pseudomonas; species Pseudomonas sp. HT11. The sequence continues at coordinate 3,877,292 of NZ_CP173217.1, forward strand.
CACGGAAGGTCAGCTGAGTGTCAATGCGTTTAGGGTTGAGGGTGGTTTCCAGCTTCAGGGTGTCGTAGGGGAAATCCACCCACTGAGCCTTGTCCTTGACGCGCAGCGTGCCACCGCTGGCATCCACCGCGATCACGCCTTTAGGCCCGCTGGCGGGCAGGTCGAGCTGCACGTCGGCGTTGAGCTTGCCTTGCCAGGCGAAGTCCTTGGGCATAAAGGCAGCCAGGCTGTCGATAGGGAATTGCTTGAGGTGGTAACGCAACTTCGGCTCAGGCATCAGGCGCTGATCTTCACCGCACAGGCTGGAAGGGCCAGACACCCAGCAATGCGCCGCAAAGGTCAGCTTGCCGTCCGCCAGGCGTTCGATCCTGGCCGGGGCTTGCAGCTTCCAGTCCTGGCCACCGGCTTGAACGTCACCGCTGGCCAGGCGCCCGCGCCAGTTACCTTTGTCGAGGTTGCCATCGAGCGCCAGGCCCAGCTTGACCAGCGGCCCGGCCAGGTCCAGCTGGACTTTCTGGCTTTTGATATCCCCTTGAGCGCTGGCGGTCAGGGTGCCGACCTGGGTGTCGCCGGCCTGAATGCCACTGCCCTTGAGGTCGATCTTCGCGCGCTGGGCGTTGTCGAGTGTGGCGTTGAGGGTGAGGTTTTGCAGTTGATTGTCGGCGAACGCCAGTTGCTGGCCTTTAAGGTCGAGTTTGCCTTGCGGCGCCTTCAACGTACCGGCCACATCGACGCGCCCGTTGATCTGCCCACGCAGTTGCGGCCACAACTGGGCCAGGCGCGTCAGCTTGATGTCGATCTGCCCGGCCACACGTTGCTGCAGGCTGCCGCTGCCATTGATGCGGTTATCACCCAGGCGGATGTCCAGGTTGGCCAGGGTCCATTGCTCGCCTGCGCCGTCTGCCTTGGCCGCCAGCACGGCAGTCTGACCGCGCAAGCGGCCCTTGAGGTCGAGGTCGGCGTTGAGCTTGAGTTGTTCCTGTTTGAACTCGCCCTTGCTGCGCAGCGGCCCAGCCAACGTGCCGGGTAACTCCGCGACCCAGTATGCCGGGTTCAGCGCCGACAGGTCCAGCGCGGTGTCCCAGGCAATGCCGTCGGCAAACTGCAGGCTCAGGTGGCCTTCAGCCTTGCCTTGGCCGGCCGTCAATTTCAGTTCGGGCAGGAAGAGTTGCTTGAGGTCGCCACTGAACGGCGTGACCACATTGAATTTGCCGGCCGGGCCGTCGAGGTCGGCCTTGAGGTTGCCGAGGTAATTGCCGTCTTTGTAGGAAATCTCGCCGTTGAGCGTATGCAGCGCGAACTGCGGCTCATCAATCAATGGATAGAGGCGGTGCCAGGGAAAATCCAGCCAATCGATCTTGGCGTCGGCGCTGAAGCCTTGTTGCCAGTCCAGATTGGCGCTGAGCTTGAGGCTTTGCTGGTCGCCGGCATTCAAATCCAGGCCGGCGATCTGCGCGCCCTTGGCGTCAACCTTGCCCTGCAGCAGCAGGTCTACCGGGCCTTTTTCCGCAGGCAGCACGGCCTTGCCCAGCAGTTGATAACCGCTGCTCAGGTCACCCTTGGCGGTGAGGTCCAGCTGATTGAGTTGCAGGGTGTCGGGCAAGTCGGCGCTGGGTTTGAAGCCGTCGGCGCTGATGTGCAATTGCGCGGGCAAGTTTTCCACCAGCGGTTGCAGCTCTCCGCTGAGTTTGGCGGGCAGGTAGCCACTGCTGTCGGCGTCGAGCTTGAGGGTCTTGAGCAAGTCTCCGTCAACCTTGAGGGCAACCTTCCACGGCGCGCCGCCGGGCGCGTACGGCAGGCTCAGGTTGCCCGTGGCGCTCAGCGGCCAGTTGCCGGTCGGTTGCAGCAGACCGGCCAGGTCCAGCACCAGGTCGTCGCGTTGCAGGTGCACCGAGTCGATCTGCAGGCCCGCGGCGGTCCAGTGCGCCGCGAGCTGCAAGCCCTTGAGCTCTTCGCTGCCATTGAACAGCAGGCTACCGACGCGAACGTCGCCCAACTGGATCGCCACCGGCAGTTTCAACTCCGGCAGCTGGATCGGCCCGCTGCTGCTGTCATCGGTACTGGGTGGGAATTGCAGGCTGATCTGTTCCACGTCCAGCTGGTTGATGCACAGGGTCATGCGCAGCAGGCAGGCCGGCGACCAGTCGAACTTCGCCGCATTCAGCTCGACCCGGCTGGTGTCTTGCTGCCACAGCAGGTGGTCGACACGCCACTGGCCACCCAAATGCCCCTGGAAATTCTCAACCGTCAATCCGGGCACCTGGCGCAAGGCCCAGCGGCTGCCCGCTTGGCTGCCGAGTACCGCCCACAGTGCCAGTAACACCACGGCGAAGACTGCCACGATGGCCAGCCCCGCTATTTTCAAACCGCGCATCACAGCTCAGGCCCCATGGAAAAGTGCAAACGAATGCCGCCCGGATCTTCCAGGGCATGGGCCAGGTCGAGGCGGATCGGGCCCACCGGCGACACCCAGCGCACGCCCACGCCCACACCGGTTTTCAGGCTCGGCATGTCCAGGCTGTTGAAGGAGTTGCCTTGGTCGACAAAGGTCGCGATCCGCCATTTTTCGGCGATGGAATATTGATATTCGGCACTCAGCGCCACCATGTAGCGACCGCCGATGCGGTCACCGCGATCGTTTTCGGGTGACAACGTCTGGTACTCGTAGCCACGCACGCTCTGGTCACCACCGGCAAAAAAGCGCAGCGATGGCGGCACCGATTTGTAGCCATTGGTGGCACTGCCGCCAAACTGCGCACGGCCGAGGAAACGGTGGTTGTCCCACAAGGTGGTCAAGCCCTTGATCGTGGCGGTGCCGTAAAGCAGGTTGGTGTCGGAACCCAGGCCTTCCTTGGCGACCTTGGCGTCGAACATCAGGCGATAGCCATTGTGCGGATCGATGCGGTTGTCGCTGCGCAGGTAGGAATAATTGATCCCCGGCATCACCAGGTTACTCAGGCCCGAGTCATTGCCCAGGCGGTATTCTTCGCGCTGGTATTTGAGCGAGATGACCCGCGTCCAGCCGCTGGGCAATTTGCTGTGCCATTCAGGGCCGAGGGTGAGCAATTTACTCAGGGTGTCGGTATTGGCGATTTCTTCATTCTGGTAGCCGCCGGCAAAACGCAGTTTGTCGGTGAGCGGTGGGTCCAGCGGGATGTCGTACCACAGGCCGACGTTCTGGCGCGGCGCCGACAGCTCGGCTTCCCAGCCATAGCTGTGACCTTGTGGGTTGACCCAGTGACGCGTCCAGTTGGCTTTGCCGCGCGGGCCGACGTCGGTCGAGTAACCCAGGCCCAGGCCCATGGTGCGCGGCTTGCGGGTGTCCAGTTGCACCGCCACCGGGATCACATCGTTGGCCGAGGCTGCGGGGCTTGCGTCTACGCGCACGGCTTCGAAAAAGCCACTCGCCTGCAGGTTCTGGTTGAGTTCGGCGATCAGCTCGGAGTCGTAAGGGTCGCCGCTTTTGAACGGCACCATGCGTTGCAGCAGGTCTTCATCAAACGGCGTGTCGCCGGCGAAGCTGACCTTGCCCATGCTGTAGCGCGGGCCGCTGTCGTAAATGAGTTCGATATCGGCGACGCCGGCTTTGGGGTCAACCGAGAGTTTCTGGCTGGTAAAGCGCCCGCTGAAAAAGCCGTAGCGCGAGGCCTGGTTCTGGATCAGACGCTTGGCGTCTTCGTAGTGGCCGTGGTTGAGCACGGCGCCGGATGTGAGGTCGCTGCTGTCGGGCACGCGAAAAGCCTTGAGGCTCGCGGCCTGGCCGTCAACCCGAATGGTCACGTTGCGCAAATGCACCGGCTCGCCGGGGTCGATGGTGAGGATCAGGCGTGGATTCTTGCCGCCTTTTACATCACTGACGATTTGCGGCTGATAGTAGCCCAGCGCCTGGGCCGCCTTGCGGGCCTGCTCTTCGGCGCCGCGGCTGAACCGCAGCAGGGCTTCTTCATCACGATCGCCTACCCCGCCGATATAGCCTTCGATGTTGGCTTTCAACGCGTCGTTTGTAGGCTTGATCCGCACGTCCAATTCGCTTTGCGCCAAGGCGCCGCAGCTTGTGAACAGCAGAATCAAGCCGCTGGTAAATCTTCCTGGAAACTTCATAGGCGCGGATGCTACACGAGCTGGGGAGAGACTTTGAACCCGGAATTATCTGAATAATTCTGCATTAAGCCGTTGCAACATGTAACGACTGCGGATTGGGGTGGAAAAACACGTGCTCCAGGATAGGCCCTATCGCCACTTCGCCGATTTCCTCATAGCCCTGGCGCTTATAAAAATCCAGGTAGCGTGAGTTGCCGGTATCGAGCACTACGCCTGAGGAATGCGGGTCGTCGGCGCACCAGTTGTGCACGGCCTCAAGCAACTGCTCGCCATAGTGCTTGCCCTGAAATTGCGGGTGGATGCCCAACAACGGCAGTACGTGCACCGACTCGGTCGGCAGGCACGCCAGCACCGCGTGATGGTATTCCAGGTAACGGCGAGTGCCGCGCACGCCAGTGCTCAACCACATGCGCAATTGCCACGCCCAGCTTTCGGTAATGCCCAGGCGCCGTTGCGGTGGCGCAATCAGGGCGATGCCGATCAGCCGGTCGTTGACGAACAGGCCGATGGCGGGCAGTTTCTGAAAGAAATGCTGCTTGACCAGCTCACGCACCGTGGCGCGTACCCGCTGTTCATAGCCTGGGCGTTCAGCTTCGAAGATGTAGGCGAACGTCGGCTCATGCCGATAAGCCTGGTAGAGCATGGAGCGCGCTTCGCGCGAATAGCCGCTGTTGAGCAGGCGGATCTCGGCAAGGGCCGTCGAAGTGTCAGGCATACAGTCAATCTCCCTGGGCGCCATTCAGAAGATGGCGTTCTTATGGGTACGAACCTACGCAGCACCAGTCGTTCCCAGACATTAGCAGGGCATCTGCTCGACCGCCACGCTGGCCCCCGTCGGACTTGTCGGCTAGCATCGCCCTTTTGCCAGACTGGACTGCCGACCATGAAAATCGTCTCCTTCAATATCAACGGGCTGCGCGCCCGCCCTCATCAGCTGGCGGCGCTGATTGAAAAGCATCAACCCGACGTGATCGGCCTGCAGGAAACGAAGGTTCATGATGACCAGTTCCCGCTGGCCGAAGTGCAGGCCTTGGGCTACCACGTTTATTACCACGGCCAAAAAGGCCATTACGGCGTGGCCCTGCTCTCGCGCAAAGAAGCGCTGAGCGTGCACAAAGGTTTTGCCAGCGATGAAGAAGACGCCCAGCGCCGCTTCATCTGGGGCACCTTCGCCGATGAGAACGGCAACCCCGTGACCATCATGAACGGCTACTTCCCCCAGGGCGAAAGCCGCGACCACCCGACCAAGTTTCCGGCCAAAAAACGCTTCTACGAAGATTTGCAGCACCTGCTGGAAAGCCAGTTCAGCAATGACCAGGCCTTGGTGGTGATGGGCGACATCAACATCTCCCCGCAAGACTGCGACATCGGTATCGGCGCCGACAACGCCAAACGCTGGCTGAAAACCGGCAAGTGCAGCTTCTTGCCGGAAGAACGCGAGTGGATGGCCCGCCTGAAAAACTGGGGCCTGGTGGACAGCTTCCGCCACCTCAACCCGGACGTGGCCGACCGCTTCAGTTGGTTTGATTACCGCAGCCGTGGGTTCGAAGATGAGCCCAAGCGTGGCCTGCGCATTGACGTGATCATGGCGTCCAACGGCCTGGTGCCGCGGGTCAAGGATGCCGGCGTGGACTACGAGCTCCGGGCGCTGGAAAAGCCGTCGGACCACGCGCCGATCTGGCTGGAATTGAGCTGACGCGACTCAATGTGGGAGCCAGCTCCCACCTTTGGGTTGGTCGTGTGCCCGTCACACCGTTGAAACCTTACTGACTTAATCTCCCGGCACTCCCTTTGGCTTAAGAAGGTGCCGGCATGATGCTGCGCGTTCTGCTCCTGTTGATCCTGCCCCTCTATGCAGTTGCGGCTGCCCTGCCCGTTCCCGACCAAGGCCCCGCGTTGCGCATCCAGGGTTCCAACACCATTGGCGCCGCGCTCGGGCCCGCGCTGGTCATGGGCATGATGCAATACCAGGGCTTGCAGGCGGTGCACAGTGAACCGGGCGAAGGCGCCAATGAACAGCGCGTGATCGGCAAGACCCGCCAAGGCAGGACGGTCACCATCGAGGTGGCGGCCCACGGTTCCAGTACCGGGTTCGCCGCGTTGAAAAACCTCAGCGCCGACCTCGCCGCGTCGTCGCGCCCGATCAAGGACAGCGAACTGGTGGACCTTGAACCCTTGGGCGACCTGAAAAGCCCCGAGGCTGAGCAAGTGATCGCCATTGATGGCCTGGCGATTATCCTCAACCCGCAAAACCCGTTGAATACCCTGAACACCGAGCAACTGGCGCAGATTTTCAACGGCGAAGTCGACACGTGGGAGGCACTGGGCGGCATCGGCGGGCCGATTCATTTGTATGCCCGGGATGATCAGTCCGGCACCTACGACACCTTTAAGGAACTGGTGCTACGCCTGCGCGGTAAACCCCTGGCACCTGCCAAGCGCTTCGAATCCAGTGAGCAACTGTCCGACGCCGTAAGCCAGGACCCTCAGGGCATCGGCTTTATCGGCCTGCCGTATGTGCGCCAGGCCAAGGCCGTGGCAATCGTCGATGGCGACTCACAACCGATGTTGCCGTTGAACAGCCTGATTGCCACCGAGGACTACCCGCTGTCACGCCGACTGTTCTTTTACCTGCCGCCCTCGAGCCGCAACCCGTGGGCCAAGGCGCTCGTGGACTTTACCCAGAGCAGCAAAGGCCAGGCGATTGTCGCAGCCAACGGTTTTATCGCGCAGCAGGTGCAGGCGATCAGCGTGGAGCCGCGCCCGTCGATGCCTGCGGACTATCAAGCCATCGCGCGTGAGGCCCAGCGACTGAGCGTGAACTTTCGCTTCGAAGAGGGCAGCGCCAGCCTCGACAACAAGGCGCGCCAGGATTTGCAGCGGGTGGTGGCGTACCTGAAAAGCCACGACAAACTCCACAAGCAGGTGACGCTCGTAGGGTTTGGCGACGCCAAGAATGACCCACAGCGCGCCGCGCTACTGTCGAAGTTGCGGGCAATGGCGGTGCGCCGGGAACTGGTGAAGAACGGTGTGGTGCTGCGCGATATTCTCGGCTTCGGCGCGCAGATGCCGGTGGCGGCGAACACGGCGGACGAGGGGCGGATCAAAAACCGGCGAGTGGAGGTTTGGGTGCACTGACGCCTGGCGAGCAAGCCCGCTGTGGCGAGCGGACTTGCCCCACGTTGGGCCGCGCAGCAGCCGCATAATCACACGCACTCTTCCAGGCAGAACCGGTCGCATGGTTTCAGGGCTGCTGCGCAGCCCAACGCGGGGCAAGCCCGCTGGCTACATTTACTGCCCGCTGCGCATCAGCTCTTTGGGCACGTACTTGCCGATCTCGAACTTGCCGATCGCCGCACGGTGCACTTCATCCGGGCCGTCGGCCAGGCGCAAGGTGCGTTGCATGGCGTACATGTAGGCCAGCGGGAAGTCGTTGGAAACCCCGGCGCCGCCGTGAATCTGGATGGCGCGGTCGATCACTTTCAACGCCACGTTCGGCGCCACCACCTTGATCTGCGCGATTTCGCTTTTCGCAACTTTGTTGCCCACGGTGTCCATCATGTACGCCGCTTTCAAGGTCAGCAGGCGGGCCATGTCGATTTCCATCCGTGAGTCGGCGATCTTGTCGATATTGCCGCCCAGGCGGGCCAATGGTTTACCGAACGCGGTGCGGCTGACGGAGCGTTTGCACATCAGTTCCAGCGCGCGCTCGGCCATGCCGATGGAGCGCATGCAATGGTGGATACGGCCTGGGCCAAGGCGGCCCTGGGCAATTTCGAAGCCGCGACCTTCGCCGAGCAGTACGTTTTCGTACGGCACGCGCACGTTGTCGAACAGCACTTCGGCGTGGCCGTGCGGGGCGTCGTCGTAGCCGAAGACCGGCAATGGGCGCACGATTTTTACACCGGGGGCATCCACCGGCACCAGGATCATCGAGTGCTGCTGATGACGCGGTGCATCCGGGTTGCTCAGGCCCATGAAGATCAAGATCTTGCAGCGCGGATCGCAGGCGCCGGAGGTCCACCATTTTTTGCCGTTGATCACCCACTCGTCGCCCTGGCGCTCGGCACGGGCGGCCATGTTGGTGGCGTCTGAGGACGCCACGTCCGGTTCGGTCATGGCAAAGGCCGAGCGAATCTCGCCGCGCAGCAACGGCTCGAGCCAGCGTTGTTTTTGCTCTGCGTTGGCGTAGCGCACCAGCACTTCCATGTTGCCGGTGTCGGGGGCTGAGCAGTTGAACGGCTCCGGGCCCAGCAGCGAGCGGCCCATGATCTCGGCCAGTGGTGCGTATTCGAGGTTGGTCAGGCCGGCGCCCAGTTCGGATTCGGGCAGGAACAGGTTCCACAGGCCTTCGGCTTTTGCCTTGGCTTTCAACTCTTCCATGATGGCGGTGGGCTGCCAGCGGTCGCCTTCGCTGACCTGGCGTTCGAACACCGGCTCGGCCGGGTAAACGTAAGCGTCCATGAATGCAGTGACGCGTTCACGCAGTTCCTGAACCTTGGGCGAATAGGCGAAATCCATGAGCAGCTCCCTTCTCTGAGAGGTTGTTTAGGTCATGCAATCGATGCTAGAACAGCGCTGATAATTTACCTAGCCTATTCTCGGCGTGTATTAACATTCATCACCGATATATGATCGGCGCCTGAGCACCTGACAAATCGCCACCTAACAATAAGAGCGCAACGAAATGAATCTGAGCAAGGTCGACCTCAACCTCTTTATTGTCTTCGATGCGATCTACACCGAAGCCAACTTGACCCGTGCCGGGCAGATCGTCGGCATCACCCAGCCGGCGGTGTCCAACGCGCTGGCGCGCTTGCGCGAAACCTTCAATGACCCGCTGTTCGTGCGCACGGCCCAGGGCATGGTGCCCACGCCGATGGCGCAGAACATCATCGGCCCGGTGCGCAATGCGTTGTCGTTGCTGCGGGTGTCGGTGCAGGAAAGCCGGATTTTCAACCCGCAGCAGGCGGCCAAAACCTACCGCATCAGCATGACCGACCTCACCGAAGCGGTGATTCTGCCGCTGTTGTTCCAGCGCCTGCGCCGCCTGGCGCCGACGGTGGCGATCGAGAGTTTCCTGTCCAAACGTCGCGAAACCACCAAGGAGCTCGCCGCCGGACGCCTGGATTTTGCCGTGGATGCGCCGCTCAACACCGACCCGCAAGTGCGCCACGTCAAGCTGATGGAAGACCGCTACGTGTGCGCCATGCGCAAGGGCCATCCGATGGCGGGCAAGGACAAATTCACGCTGGATGACTACCTGTCGCTGACGCATATCCATATCTCCAGCCGCCGCAACGGCCTGGGCCATGTGGACCTGGCCCTGGGCAAGATGGGCATCCAGCGCAAGATCGCCCTGCGCTCCCAGCATTACCTGATGGCCTCGCAAGTGTTGCAGCAGACCGACATGGTGATGACCGTGCCCGAGCGCTTTGCCCGGCGCCATGAATTGCACTGGTTCAACCTGCCGGTCAACGATGTGCCGCCTGTTGAAACCCACTTGTACTGGCACGAAAGCACCGACCAGGACCCGGCCAACCGCTGGATGCGCGAGCAAATGATCGAGTTGTGCCAACAGGTGACGGCGCATGAGAAAAAGCTCGATGGCAAGCAAGCCTGACCTGTGGCAAGCAGACCTTTTGTGGTGAGCAGGCCCTGTGTGACAAGCAGTCCCAGTGTGGCAAGCAGGCCCTGTGTGGCGAGCAGGCTTGCCCTGCGTTGGGCTGCGTAGCAGCCCCAAACCCAGGCGCCGCGTTTTCCCTGAAAAATTGAGTCAATGTTTATTGCAGGCGCGTCACACCCAACGCAGGGCAAGCCTGCTCGCCACAACACGCCCGCTCATAAGGTTGGAGAGGCAGCTTGACGTTCACGTCAACCTGACATTAGCTTAGCGTCAAGACCTTCTTGAGCGCCCCCATGAGCACGACTTACAGCATCTCCGACCTCGCCCGCGAGCTCGACATCACTACCCGCGCCATTCGCTTCTATGAAGAACAAGGCCTGCTGGCCCCGGAACGCCGGGGCCAGGAGCGCATCTACTCGGCGCGCGACAAGGTCAGCCTCAAACTGATCCTGCGCGGCAAGCGCATCGGTTTCTCCCTGGCCGAGTGCCGCGAGCTGATCGAACTCTACGACCCCAGCAGCGGCAACCACATCCAACTCAACAGCATGCTCGCCAAAATCGCCGAACGCCGTGAGCAGCTTGAGCAACAACTGCTGGATATCGAACAGATGAAGCTGGAACTGGACACCGCCGAAGAGCGCTGCACCCAGGCCCTGGCGCAGACCATGAGCCAGGTTGGCCAATAACGATAAGGTAGCCATCATGCCCCTCCCCTCACACGTACGCCTGGTGGAAGTCGGCCCGCGCGACGGCCTGCAGAACGAAGCCCAGCCCATCAGCGTGGCCGACAAGGTCCAACTGGTGGATGCCCTGACCGACGCGGGCTTGAGCTATATCGAAGTGGGCAGCTTTGTCTCGCCCAAGTGGGTGCCGCAGATGGCCGGGTCGGCGCAAGTGTTTGCGCAAATACAACGCAAACCCGGCGTGACCTACGGCGCACTCGCGCCGAACCTGCGCGGTTTTGAAGATGCCGTGGCCGCGGGCGTAAAGGAAGTCGCCGTGTTTGCGGCCGCGTCCGAGGCGTTTTCCCAGCGCAACATCAATTGCTCCATCAGCGAAAGCCTGGAGCGCTTTGCGCCCATCATGGCGGCGGCCAAGCAGCATGGCGTCAGCGTGCGCGGGTATGTGTCGTGTGTGTTGGGTTGCCCTTACGAAGGTGACATCGCGCCGGAACAGGTCGCGGCGGTCGCGCGCGAGTTGTACGCCATGGGCTGCTATGAAGTTTCCCTGGGCGACACCATCGGCACTGGCACGGCGGGCGCTACGCGGCGGCTGTTTGAAGTGGTCGGCGCGCAGGTGCCACGGGACAAGTTGGCCGGGCATTTTCATGACACCTACGGGCAGGCGATTGCGAATATCTACGCCAGTGTGCTGGAAGGGATCACGGTGTTCGACAGCTCCATCGCGGGCCTCGGCGGCTGCCCCTACGCCAAGGGCGCCAGCGGTAACGTGGCGACTGAAGACGTGGTGTACCTGCTCAACGGTCTGGGTATCGACACGGGCATCGACCTGCAGGCATTGATTCTCGCGGGCCAGCAAATCAGCAGCGTGCTCGGCCGGCCCACCGGGTCGCGGGTTGCCAAGGCGCGTAACGCCAGTTGAGTAGAGCGGCTGTGACAATGTGTTACCGCACCGCTACATATCGAGTAACACGGGAACATATTTTGTCGCATTCGCTGCAGGCGATTTCTTATAAAAAATTCAACCTGCTGATTTTAAAGGCTTTTTAAAAGTTGGCACGGCTTCTGCTATCTCTATTGCATAACAAGAATAAAAAGCGCCAAACCTAATAAAAATAAGACGAAACGACTCTGACATAACAAAAACAACACGGCAGAGACGCAGCTAACAGATTTTTTTGGAGAAGATGTGCTTCGCAGGGTACGGCATGCCGAAACCCGCAACCGGTTAGAGAAAAATAAAACTACCTCAGGTAGCTGCCACTGGTTGGATCGGTAACGAAGAAGCAGATCAGCGCTCAAAAAAATACGTTTGCTCTTGACCCCGAATGGGGGTCGCCCAAAACAGCGGTAAAGGGTAACGGCTGCCAAAAACAACAACAGGCCGCCCCTCAATAATAAAAAAGAGCACGCAACGACAAATTAAAGGGGACCTTCGGGTCCCCTTTGTGCTTTCCGGGATTCGACAAACGCTCGTCTGGCATCGATCAAAAAGCGTGTTCGCGAAGGCGGTGCGTCAGTGACAGATGAGCTGGCTGACCCTGCGCATGCGCGAGCAAGCCCGCTCCCACATGGGTTTGGGTTGTTAGTTGGACTGGGTTTTCAGCTCCTCGATCGAGATTTCGCGCATGCGAAATTTCTGGATCTTGCCCGTCACCGTCATCGGAAACTCTTCCACGAATTTGAAATGCTTGGGCGTCTTGAAGTGCGCGATGCGGCCCTTGCACCAGGTTTGCAGCTCCAGTTCGTTGGCCATATGGCCCGGATGGAACTTGACCCAGGCGACGATCTCTTCACCGTAACGCTCATCCGGTATGCCAATAACTTGCACATCTGCCACCGCCGGGTGGGTGAAGAAAAACTCTTCGAGCTCGCGCGGGTACACGTTTTCGCCACCGCGAATGATCATGTCCTTGTTGCGCCCGGCGATACACACGTAACCGTGTTCGTCCATGGTCGCCAGGTCGCCGGTGTGCATCCAGCCCGCGTCATCGATGGCGTCACGGGTGCCGTCGGGGTTGTTCCAGTAGCCGAGCATGACGCTGTAGCCGCGCGTGCACAGCTCGCCGATTTCACCGCGCGCGACGGTATTGCCAGCAGTGTCGATAATCTTGTTTTCCAGCTGCGGCTGGGTACGGCCCACGGTGGTGACGCGGCGCTCCAGGTCATCGTTGGCACCGGTTTGCAGTGACACCGGGCTGGTTTCGGTCATGCCGTAGGCAATCTGCACTTCACCCATGTGCAGCTCGCTGATGACGCGGCGCATCACCTCGATAGGGCATGTGGCACCGGCCATGATCCCGGTGCGCAAGCTTGTCAGCTCGAATTCGCCGCGGCGAGGGTGATCGAGGATGGCGATGAACATGGTCGGCACGCCGTAGAGGCCGGTGGCGCGCTCTTCGGCGACGGCGCTGAGGGTCAGCAGCGGATCAAAGCCGTCATTCGGGTAGATCATCGTGGTGCCGTGAGTGATGCAGCCAAGGTTGCCCATGACCATGCCAAAGCAGTGATACAACGGCACCGGAATCACCAGCCGGTCCTGCGCCGTGAGGCCCAGGCTTTTGCCAACCATGTAACCGTTATTGAGAATGTTGTGATGACTGAGGGTGGCGCCCTTGGGAAACCCGGTGGTGCCGGAGGTGTATTGAATGTTCACGGCCTGGTCGAAGTGCAGGCTGGCCTGGCGCCTGTGCAGCTGTTCGGGCGGGACGCCAGCCCCCAGGGCCGCCAGCTGCGACCAGGGCAAAAAGCCCTGGGGTGGGTTGGGGTCGAGGCTGATCATCGCGCTCAGGTTGGGGCTCAGTGCTTGCAGCATGGCGTGGTAATCGGAGCTTTTGAATGACCCGGCGCACACCAGCCATTGGCAACCGGACTGCTTGAGCACGTACTCCAGCTCACTGCTGCGGTAGGCCGGGTTGATGTTGACCAGGATCACACCAAGCTTGGCACTGGCAATCTGGGTGATGCACCACTCTGCACAATTGGGCGCCCAGATGCCCAGGCGGTCGCCGGCTTGCATGCCCAGGGCCAGGAACGCACGGGCGTGCAAATCAACCGTGTGAGCCAGTTGCCGCCAGGTGTAGCGGCGTTGCTGATGGCGCACCACCAACGCTTCACCCTCGGGATAGCGCGAGACCGTGTTATCGAAGGCCTGGCCAATGGTCATGGCCAGCAAGGTCTTGTCCTGAGAGCCACGGCTGTAGCTCTGATTCGGTTGATCCATAACGACCCCTTTTGTCTTTTTTGTAAGGTGGACGGCGGCTGCTTGACGTAAACGTAAACTACGATTGACAGCCTCGCAACGCAAGCTTACGTTAACGTAAAGGTGAGCGCCCTCCCCGACGCTCAACCACACAACAACAAAGCTCACATTAAGGTGCCTGTCCATGAGTTACCCGTCCCTGAACTTCGCCCTCGGCGAAACCATCGACATGCTGCGCGACCAGGTGCAGTCCTTCGTGGCCAAGGAAATCGCGCCCCGCGCGGCTCAAATCGACAGTGACAACCTGTTCCCCGCCCATATGTGGCGCAAGTTCGGTGACATGGGCCTGCTCGGCATTACGGTGCCGGAAGAGTACGGCGGCGCCGGCCTGGGCTACCTGGCCCACGTGGTGGCCCTTGAAGAAATCAGCCGAGGTTCGGCGTCAGTCGGCTTGTCCTATGGCGCTCACTCAAACCTGTGCGTCAACCAGATCAACCGTAACGGCAGCCACGAACAGAAGCTCAAATACCTGCCGAAGCTGATCAGCGGCGAGCATATCGGCGCCCTCGCCATGAGCGAGCCGAATGCCGGCTCCGACGTGGTCTCGATGAAACTGCGCGCCGAAAAACGCGGCGACCACTATGTGCTCAACGGCAGCAAGACCTGGATCACAAACGGCCCCGATGCCAACACCTTCGTGATCTACGCCAAGACCGACGTGGAAAAAGGCCCTCACGGCATCACCGCGTTTATCGTCGAGCGCGACTGGAAAGGCTTCAGCCGCAGCAACAAGTTCGACAAGCTCGGCATGCGCGGCTCAAACACCTGCGAGCTGTTTTTCGATGACGTGCAAGTGCCCGAAGAAAACATCCTCGGCGCACTCAATGGCGGCGTGAAAGTGCTGATGAGCGGCCTGGACTACGAGCGCGTGGTGCTGGCGGGCGGCCCGATCGGCATCATGCAAGCGTGCATGGACCTGATCGTGCCGTACATCCACGACCGCAAGCAGTTTGGCCAGAGCATCGGCGAATTCCAGCTGATCCAAGGCAAGGTCGCCGACATGTACACCCAGCTCAATGCCAGCCGCGCCTACCTCTACGCGGTGGCGCAGGCGTGCGAGCGCGGTGAGACCACGCGCAAGGACGCCGCCGGGGTCATCCTGTTCAGCTCCGAGCGCGCCACACACATGGCCCTGGACGCCATTCAGATTCTGGGCGGTAACGGTTACATCAACGAATTCCCCGCCGGGCGCCTGCTGCGTGACGCCAAGCTGTACGAAATCGGCGCCGGCACCAGTGAGATTCGCCGGATGCTGATCGGCCGCGAACTCTTCAACGAAACCCGCTGAAGGAGCGCCCATGGCCACCTTGCACACCCAACTCAACCCGCGCTCGGCAGAATTTGCCGACAACAGCGCAGCCATGCGCCTACAGGTCGACGCCCTGCACACTCTGCTCGCCCACGTGCAGCAAGGCGGTGGCGCCAAGGCTCAGGAGCGGCATACGTCGCGCGGCAAACTGCTGCCCCGTGAGCGGATCAATCGTTTGCTCGACCCGGGCTCGCCGTTCCTTGAACTGAGCCAACTGGCGGCCCATCAGGTGTACGGCGAAGACGTGCCGGCGGCTGGGGTGATTGCCGGGATCGGCCGCGTGGAAGGCGTCGAATGCATGATTGTCGCCAACGACGCCACGGTAAAAGGCGGCTCCTACTACCCGCTCACGGTAAAAAAACACCTGCGCGCGCAGACCATCGCCGAGCAGAACCGCCTGCCGTGCATCTACCTGGTGGACTCCGGTGGCGCCAACCTGCCGCGTCAGGATGAAGTCTTCCCGGATCGCGAGCACTTCGGGCGGATCTTCTTCAACCAAGCGAATATGAGCGCCCAGGGCATCCCGCAGATTGCGGTGGTGATGGGCTCGTGCACGGCGGGCGGTGCCTACGTGCCGGCCATGGCCGACGAAGCGATCATGGTGCGTCAGCAGGCGACCATCTTCCTCGCCGGCCCGCCGCTGGTGAAAGCGGCGACCGGCGAAGTGGTCAGCGCTGAAGACTTGGGCGGCGCCGACGTGCACTGCAAGATCTCCGGTGTGGCCGACCACTATGCCGACAGCGATGAACACGCGCTGGCCCTGGCGCGGCGCAGCGTGGCCAACCTCAACTGGCGCAAACAGGGGCAGTTGCAGCAACGCCCGCCGGTGGCGCCGCTGTACAGCAGCGAAGAGCTTTACGGCGTGATCCCGGCCGATGCCAAGCAGCCGTTCGATGTGCGCGAAGTGATCGCGCGGCTGGTCGACGGCTCGGTGTTCGATGAGTTCAAGGCACTGTTTGGCACCACGCTGGTGTGTGGTTTTGCGCACTTGCACGGCTACC
This sequence comes from Pseudomonas sp. HT11, assembly GCF_044875395.1. Lineage (NCBI taxonomy): Bacteria > Pseudomonadati > Pseudomonadota > Gammaproteobacteria > Pseudomonadales > Pseudomonadaceae > Pseudomonas > Pseudomonas sp. HT11. Next base: position 3,893,271 of record NZ_CP173217.1, read on the forward strand.
CGATGGCGATTTTGGCCAATAACGGGATTCTGTTCGCCGAAGCCGCGCAAAAAGGCGCGCACTTTATCGAACTGGCCTGTCAGCGCGGGATTCCGCTGCTGTTTTTGCAGAACATTACTGGCTTCATGGTCGGCCAGAAGTACGAAGCCGGCGGCATCGCCAAGCACGGCGCCAAGCTGGTGACCGCGGTGGCCTGTGCCAAGGTGCCGAAATTCACGGTGATCATCGGCGGCAGCTTTGGTGCCGGTAACTACGGCATGTGCGGCCGGGCTTACGACCCGCGCTTTTTGTGGATGTGGCCCAATGCACGCATCGGCGTGATGGGTGCCGAACAAGCGGCCGGCGTGCTGGTGCAGGTCAAGCGTGAACAAGCCGAGCGCGCTGGCGCAAGCTTCAGCGCCGAAGAGGAAGCCGCGATCAAGCAGCCGATCCTCGACCAGTATGAAACCCAGGGCCACCCCTATTACTCCAGCGCGCGCTTGTGGGATGACGGCGTCATCGACCCGCTGCAGACCCGCGACGTGCTGGCCCTGGCCTTGTCCGCTTCGCTGAACGCCCCCATCGAGCCGAGCCGCTTCGGCGTGTTCCGCATGTAAATGGAGCTGTACCCATGAGCGATTTCAACACCCTCGAACTGATCACCGACCGCCGTGGTTTTGCCACGCTGTGGCTCAGCCGCGAAGCCAAGAACAACGCGTTCAACGCCGAAATGATCCGCGAACTGATCATCGCGCTCGACCAGGTGCAGGGCGATTCGTCGCTGCGCTTTCTAGTGCTGCGCGGGCGCGGCAAGCACTTCAGTGCCGGTGCCGACCTGGCGTGGATGCAGCAATCGGCCGAGCTGGACTACCACACCAACCTGGATGACGCCCGCGAGCTGGCGGAGTTGATGTACAACCTGGCCAAGCTGAAAATCCCGACCCTGGCCGTTGTGCAGGGCGCGGCCTATGGCGGCGCGCTGGGTTTGATCAGTTGCTGCGACATGGCGATCGGCGCCGATGACGCGCAGTTCTGCCTGTCGGAGGCGCGCATCGGCCTGGCTCCGGCGGTGATCAGTCCGTTCGTGGTGCAGGCCATCGGCGAACGTGCGGCGCGGCGTTATGCCCTGACCGCTGAGCGTTTTGGCGGCCAGCGGGCACGCGACATTGGCCTGCTGGCAGAAAGTTACCCCGCCGGTGAGCTGGATCAGCACGTCGAACACTGGATCGCCAACCTGCTGCTCAACAGCCCTGCGGCGATGCGCGCCAGCAAGGACTTGTTGCGCGAAGTGGGCAACGGCGCCCTCACCCCGGCGTTGCGCCGCTATTGCGAAAACGCCATCGCACGGATTCGCGTCAGCGCCGAGGGCCAGGAAGGCTTGCGCGCCTTCCTGCAAAAACGTCCGCCCAGCTGGCAAGCACAGGAGCCGCGTTCATGAGCCCACTGACGACTGTGCTGGTGGCCAACCGCGGCGAAATTGCCTGCCGAGTGATGCGCACCGCCAAGGCCATGGGCCTGACCACCGTGGCGGTACACAGCGCCATCGACCGTGATGCGCGCCACAGCCGCGAGGCAGACATCCGTGTCGACCTGGGTGGCAGCAAGGCCACCGACAGCTACTTGCAAATCGACAAGCTGATTGCCGCCGCCCAAGCCAGCGGCGCCCAGGCGATCCATCCCGGGTATGGGTTTCTATCGGAAAACGCCGGTTTTGCTCGAGCGATTGAAGCCGCCGGGTTGATCTTCCTCGGCCCGCCCGCCTCGGCCATTGACGCAATGGGCAGCAAGTCGGCCGCCAAGGCGCTGATGGAAAAAGCCGGCGTGCCGCTGGTGCCGGGTTACCACGGCGAAGCTCAGGACCTGGACACCTTCCGCGCGGCCTGCGAGCGCATCGGCTACCCGGTGCTGCTCAAGGCCACCGCGGGCGGTGGCGGCAAGGGCATGAAGGTGGTCGAGGACGTCAGCCAACTGGCCGAGGCCCTGGCTTCCGCCCAGCGTGAGGCACTGTCGTCGTTTGGCAACGGGCAGATGCTGGTTGAGAAATACCTGATCAAGCCGCGTCATGTGGAAATCCAGGTCTTTGCCGACCAGCACGGCCACTGTTTGTACCTCAATGAGCGCGACTGCTCGATTCAGCGTCGCCATCAAAAGGTCGTGGAAGAAGCGCCGGCGCCGGGCCTGAGCGTTGCACAGCGCAAAGCCATGGGCGAAGCCGCCGTGCGCGCGGCCCAGGCCATCGGCTATGTGGGCGCGGGCACGGTGGAGTTTTTGCTCGACGCGCGTGGCGAGTTTTTCTTCATGGAAATGAACACGCGGCTGCAGGTGGAACATCCGGTGACCGAGGCGATCACCGGCCTCGACCTGGTGGCCTGGCAGATCCGTGTCGCCCAGGGTGAGCCGCTGCCGATCACCCAGGACCAGGTGCCCTTGATCGGGCACGCGATTGAAGTGCGCTTGTATGCCGAAGACCCGGCCAATGATTTTCTGCCGGCCACCGGGCACCTCGCGCTGTACCGCGAGTCTGCACCCGGCCCGGGCCGTCGCGTGGACAGCGGGGTACAACAAGGCGACAGCGTTTCGCCGTTCTACGACCCGATGCTGGGCAAGCTGATTGCCTGGGGCGAAGACCGTGAACAGGCGCGCCTGCGCTTGTTGAGCATGCTCGATGAGTTCGCGGTGGGTGGGCTCAAGACCAACCTGGCCTTTTTGCGGCGCATCATCGGCCATCCGGCGTTTGCGGCGGCTGAATTGGATACCGGGTTTATTCCGCGCTATCAGGCTGAGTTGTTGCCGGTGCCGGGCGAGTTCAGCGACGAGTTCTGGCAGGCCGCAGGCTCAGCGCTTATGCAGAGTCTGCCGGCAGGTGATGGGCCGTGGGCGGATACGCGGGGGTTTCGCCCGGGGCTGCCTGCCGAGGTTTCGCTGCATTTGAGCAGCGGCGCGCAGGATCGTCGGGTGACGTTGGGTGGAGGCGCTGCGCAGTTACGCGGCGAGCAGTTGTGGCTCGAGCACAACGGCGTGCGCCGTGCCCATCTGGCGGTGCGCGGCGAAGGCTGCGTGTACCTGCGCTGGGAGGGCGAGATGCATGCAGTGAGCCTGTTCGACCCGATTGCAGCGGTCGAGGCCAGCCAATCTCATCAGGGTGGGCTCACGGCGCCGATGAACGGCAGCATCGTGCGGGTGTTGGTGGACGTCGGCCAGGCCGTCGAAGCCGGTACACAATTGGTGGTACTGGAGGCGATGAAGATGGAGCACAGCATTCGCGCGCCGCACGCTGGCGTGGTCAAGGCACTGTTTTGCCAGGAGGGTGAAATGGTTGCCGAAGGCAGTGCCCTGGTGGCGCTTGAAACAGCGGACTAAAACTTCGCCGTGGCCTGCACGACGACGCCGAGGATTCGGCAGTCGTCGGTGAACAGCTGCTTGGGGTAGGTGGGATTGAGCGGCACCAGGTAACGCTGGCCGCTTTCTTCCATTAACTGGCGAAAGGTTGCCTGGGGGCTGTCGGCCCATTGGGCGACCACCAGTTTGCCGGGTTCGGCGTCAATGGCCGGGTCCACCAGAATCAACATGCCAGCGCCAATGCTCAAACCACTGGGGGCAGTCATCGCGTCTCCCGTCACGGGCAGCCAGTAGGCTTCGCCACGGGCGTGGTAATCGGTCAGTTCAAAACGTGCGGCGCCGTAGGCCGGGCGCTCTTCACGTATTTCGCAGACGCCCTTCCAGTCGCTGACCGGGTAGCGAAAATACGGGTTGTAGTGTTTTTCCAGGGGCGGGGCCTGATCGGCTTTCTGCCGAATTTCCAGCGCAACCTCCAGATACTCCAACCCTAACTCGGCGAGCACCCGATTCATGTCCGCCAGGCTTGGCACGCGGCGCTTGTTGAGCCAATGGCCCACGCCGCCCTGGGACATGCCCAGGCGTTCAGCCAGTTCATCCTGCGTGACCTTGCGGTCTTTCATGTTGGCTTTGACCAACGCTATCCAGTTATCCATGGGGCGTGACAATACGTTGTGCAGATGCCACGACAATAAACAGTTTGTAGTAATCCATCAAATGACATAAATACGATTCGTATTACTATCAGGCGCAGGTTTTCGACATTCACTCAGAGTAGCCACCCTCATGACGACCCGCCCGTATCATCTGCCCGGCACCGCTGAAACCGAACAACTGTCGGGGCTGCGCACCAGCGGCGCGGCCCAGCGCGCATTGGATCATTACTTGAAAGAGGATGTGTCGGCACCGCTCCCGGACGAGAGCTTCTTCGACATCAAGCCCAACGTCAGCCACGAGGATGCCCTGGTGCATGCTTCGGAGCTGTTACGCAGCGCGGCAGCGGCGGCCTACGAACTGGCAAGCAGCCGGCAGGGCAACCAACGGGACCTGGCATTTTCAGTGGTGTATTTGATTGATATGGCGAAGGTGATGGTGGAGCGGACGTTGCAGTCGCCAGCGGCTCAGGCAAACGCATAACAGACACGAAGCAAAAATATTTCTATCCCACGGATAAAAACATTTGACTTGCAAATGATAATGATTATTATTGGGCTCAGCTGATCGCGAGATCAGTCGATAGACCAAGAGACCTTAGGTCGGACTCTTGGAATATCTCCTCATCAGGCTAATCACGGTTTTTGACCCGGCTCTTTGGCCGGGTCTTTTTTTTGCCAGTTTCCCTGGCATGGCTTCAGGCTAATGAAGACTGTGTGTTGCTTGATGGCGCGCATGGTAGCAAAAGACCATCTTCAAAAGAAAGCCGAACGAGCGCTCCAGGCCCGATCTTTCCGAAATAGCGCTTGAGAATCAATCTCATAGACTCTAAGCTGCTGCTGCGTCAGGGATGATGCCCCCCTCCCCCGTGCAAAAATATTGCATCAAGATTTTGCCTGACTCCTGTGTAAGATATCCGCCACAACACTCATATTCAGGCAATCAGACTATGACCGTGGCCTTGACCTCCATCAAGATCAGCACCGACTTCGACAGTGGCAACATCCAGGTTCTGGATGCGAGTGATGCCTATCAGTTATTGCTGGCGATCAAACCCGACACCCGCAGCGCACACTTCCAGTGGTTCCACTTCAAGGCCGAAGGCATGCACGTGGGCCACACCCACACCTTTCGCCTGAGTAATGCGAGTCAGTCCTCTTACAAAAATGCCTGGAGCGGCTACAACGCCGTGGCGTCCTACGACCATATCAACTGGTTTCGCGTCCCCACGCGCTTTGATGGCGAAACATTGCACATCAGCCTGGAAACCCGCGAAAAACAGGCCTGGATCGCCTACTTCGAACCCTACAGCCGCGAGCGTCACGACGCCTTGATCGAGCAGGCCTTGAACCGCGCCGGTACCCAGTTACTCGCCACCGGCAAAAGTGCTGAAGGCCGTGATATCCAACTGCTGCGCCGTGGCAAGGGTGGCGAGGGCCAGCGCAAGGTCTGGATCATCGCCCAGCAACACCCCGGCGAGCACATGGCCGAATGGTTCATGGAAGGCGTCATCGAACGCCTGCAACAGGACGGTGACGCCGAGCTGAAAAAACTGCTGTCCGTCGCTGACCTGTACCTGATCCCCAACATGAACCCCGACGGCGCCTTCCACGGCCACTTGCGCACCAATGCCATGGGCCAGGACCTCAATCGTGCCTGGCAGAGCGCCAGCCAGGAAATCAGCCCTGAAGTGCTGTTCGCCCAGCAGCAGATGGAAAAATACGGCGTCGACCTGTTTCTCGATATCCACGGTGACGAAGAAATCCCCTACGTGTTCACCGCCGGCTGCGAAGGCAACCCAGGCTACACGCCGCGCATCGAAGCGCTGGAAAAACACTTTCGCAGCCACTTGAGCGCATTGACTCGCGATTTCCAGACCACCCACGGTTACACCCGCGACCTGCCGGGCGAGGCCAACATGACGCTGGCCTGCAATGCCGTCGGAGAGAAATTCGACTGTCTGTCGCTGACCCTGGAGATGCCCTTCAAGGACAACGACGATGCGCCCAACCCGAAAACCGGTTGGTCAGGTGAGCGCTCCAAACAGCTGGGCAAGGACGTATTGAGCACGGTTGCCGATATCGTCACGGCACTGCGCTAAGCCGCCCCGCCCCCGGCATCAGTCCTTGGTGCCGGTCATGCTTTGCAGCACGCCGTCACGGCGAATCAAGCCGTGAAACAGCGCCGCCGCCAGGTGCAACAGCACCGTCAGAAACAGCAGATACGCCAGATACCCATGGGCCTTGCGCAACACCGCAAACAACGGCGCATTCGCACCCACCAGCGCCGGCAACTGCACTGAACTGCTGAGCATCACCGGGTCACCGGCCGCCGAAATCATCGCCCAGCCCAGCAGCGGCAACACCAGCATCAACGCGTACAACAGCACATGAGAGGCCTTGGCTGCCAACCTTTGCCACAGCGGCAAATCATCCGGCAGCGGCGGTTGCCGAGTGGAAAAACGCACCACCAGCCGCACGATCACCAGCGCCAGAATCGCAATTCCCAGCGGCTTATGCAGGTGAATCAGCCACTCATGGCGCTCCGACACCGACGCCGCCATGCCCGCACCGATAAACAACATAGCGATGACCATCAGCGCCATCAGCCAATGCAGCACACGCGCCAGCGGCGCGAAATAGCGTGGTTGAACATTCATGGCTTCGACTCCTGAGGGGCGCTGTGCAGCGGGCTGACTTCACCGGCACGACGCACGTACGAGCTGGCGTAGGCTGCCGAACGCGCCGCCAGCAGCGGGTCGTCGGAGGCCTGGATACCACTGGGCAAAATCAGCGGATCAAAGTTGATATCACGGCAATCGCCGTCCGCTTGCGGCTGGCTGCTCTGCAGTACCAGGGTGCCGGCGTTGAGCACCTTGTGTTCGCCGGTCCAGGTTTTGCTCGCATCGTCCAGCGGGTCGCCGGGGTTGGCCAGGGTCATGTTCAACTGCCAACGCAGCGGGCCCAATGCTAGGCGCTGCACCAGGTCTTTTTCAAGAAAGTCGCTGCCTGAAGGCGCGGTATCGCCCGCTGCATCCTGGCTCTGCGGCACGACGCCCCAACGCACTGCCTGGCGCTTGCCGTCAGCGCTGACCAGATAAAACGCATTGATGCCGTTGTAGGTCTCTGTCGCATAGCTGGCCGACGGCTTGGCCGTCTTGACCCACGCCAGGAACGGCGCGGTCTCCGGGTGCGCGGCAAAAAACGCCGGCATGCCCGCCGGGTTCGGCTTGCCGGTGGCCGGGTCTGGCGCGCCCGCCTTGAGCATCTGGTAAAAGGCTTCAGGCGTGCCCACCGGGAACACCGGCATGCTGTTCATCCCCGTGCGCCATTGCTGGCCGTTGGCTTGGCTGAACTGCAAGGCAAAGCTGCGGATCGGCACACTGCTGTCCGGCGCGTAAGGGTTGCCGCTGGGCAAGGCAAATCGACCAATCACCGGCGTTTTCGCTTCGCTGAACACTTGGGCACTCGAATACGCCCGCGCCTCGGGGCTGCTCTCGAAGTAACCCGCCACGCACACGCCCTTGGCATGGTTGCGGCGAAAGCCAGGGTGCAGGCCGTTATTGGTTTCCAGGGCATTAACCAGGGTTTTGGGGCGCAGGCGCTGTGGGTCGAGGGTGCCGTTGACGTAGGCAAACGCCCCGGCAACAACGGCAACCACGGCACCGATACCGGCGAGCCGTGCGATCAGGCTCGCGGTACTCAACGCAGGACGGGGCGGTGATGAGTGATCTACCATGAAGTGACTCCAGGGCCAGAGGCCTAAGCGGTGAAACATAAGGTCGGAGCATTAAGACGAACGCCGATCCGCTCTATTCCCACGCCCTGTGTTTATTTTTCAGGCTTGGGAATAACCTTCAACGTCAGACGTCTCCCTAGTCCCAGCGTAGCGACCAGCCAGATTCCCATGCACGAACTCGACGAACAGTTGCGTGAACTGATCCCCAGGATGCGGCGCTTTGCCGTGTCCCTGACCCGTAACACCAGCAGCGCCGACGACCTGGTGCAGTCGACCCTGGAACGCGCAATCACCCGCTGGGCCGATAAACGCATCGAAGGCGACCTGCGCGCGTGGCTGTTCTCGATTCTTTACCGGCAATTCCTCGACGCCCACCGCCGCAGCCGGCGTTACGCGCGCATGCTCGACTTCTTTACCGGCCGTGACGACGCGCAACCTTCGGTGGAGCGCACGGTGATGGCCCAATCGGCCTTGCAGGCTTTCGACCAACTCAACACCGAACAGCGCGCCCTGTTGCTCTGGGTGTCGGTCGAAGGGTTAAGCTACAAGGAGGTTGCCGTCATCCTCGAGGTGCCCGTCGGCACCGTCATGTCGCGCTTGTCCCGGGCGCGCCAGGCCCTGCGCCAACTCAGCGATGGCGAAATTGCCAGCCCTTCCCTGCGGATACTCAAATGATCAGCCTGCCCCCCAGCGAACGCGATTTGCATGCCTACGTCGATCACCAACTGCTGGAGAGCGATCGCCGCGTGCTTGAAACCTACTTGGCGGCCCACCCCGACGTCGCCGCCCAGGTGCATGCCTGGCAACAGGATGCGCAAGCACTGCGCGCGTCATTGAGCGGGGCCTTGCAACAACCGGCCAACCCCGAGCTGGACCCGGCGCTGATTCGCCAACGCATCAAACACCAATCGCGCCGCCACTTCGCCACGGCTGCCGTGCTGTTGATCGCCGTCAGCCTGGGCGGTGTTGGCGGCTGGCACGCCCGCGAAGCGACCCAGCCTGCCCTGTTGCCGATGGCCGACGCCATGCAGGCGTTCCGCCTGTTTGCCCAGGACGGCATCATGCCCGCCGACTACAACGCCCAGGACGGCGGCTCGATGCAGGCCTGGCTGGATCGCTACTTCAACCAGGCGCACCGCCTGCCGGACTTGAGCCAGGCAGGTTTCAAGCCTGTCAGCGGGCGCTTGCTCACCACTGAGCAGGGCGCTGCCGCCATGGTGCTGTACGAAGACCCGCAAGGCCGGCGCATCAGCTTCTACATCCGCCCGCCCGGCCCGGAAAACGGCTTTCTGCCCCGCGGCAGCCGCAGCGCCGATGGCTTGCAGGCCGAGTACTGGTCCGGCAGCGGCTACAACTACGCGATGGTCAGCCCGGTGGACCAGCCAACCACGCAGATGATGAAGTTCTAAAAGCCCACGTCCAGCACCACGTTGTCCAGATAGATGCCGCTCGGCGGCGTGGTCTGGTCGGTATAGACCTTGGCGTTGTAGTTGAACACCTGGCTGCCCGTGCCCAGGCCGTTGCCAGGGTTGACCTCGGCCGTTGAACTGGCCCGACGTGCCGTGCCCACGCTGCCCCAGCGGGTCGTGCTGGCACTCTTGAAGATGTCGTAAGCAAGGAAGTTACCGGCGGACACCATCTGCCGGCGGCCACCCACACTCACCGGGTTCTGCCCGTCACTGAGGCCCACGGTGTAGGCGCTGCCCTTGGTGCAGGCCACGCTGGCCTGCCCGTTGACGGTGGAAAATGCACTGACCACCGGCGCGCTGCCAAAGGCGATGGCGGGCGTAGTGATCTGGCAGTCATTGACCACGGTCATGCTCACATTCAGCGTGGTGGTGCCGTTGTTGATCTCGCGGCCCGCGCAAATCCCACCAATGCCAATGCCCGAACAGTAGTTCCAGTTCCAGGCGATATTCAGGGTTTCGCTGTACACACCTGCAGCCACGTTACTGCCGATGGTGGTGGCGAAATACAGCGGCACAACTTTGGTGCCCGGCCCGAACACCAGGCCAAGGGAGGCGGCAATGCCGCCACTGCCGCCAAAATCGAACGCGGTGCCGCGCGTCATTGGGAACGCGGTGGTGTTGTTGGCGTAGATCGTATAGCTGATGACATCCCCGGTCGGCCCGACCAGGCCGCCTTGCGCGGAGCCGGTGACGGTCGCATAGAAATGGTCACTCGAGGTCAAGACTGACAGCAGCGCTGACGTGCAGCTCAAGCCAGCGTTGGTGGTCGAACTCGGCTGGGAGGTGGTGCGCACGGTCATTGAACTCACCGTGGTGCCGAAACTGGCCGGCACGGTGGCGCCCACCGTGCACACCGCCTGCACCTGCACCGACACTCCCAGGCTTGCCAACAGCAGTAACCGCAACAGCCAATCCTTGACCCGCACACGCACACTCCTTATGTCATTGGCACACCAGTGGCCCAATCAGCGGTACCTGCTCCTGCGTGGTATCCAGTTCGAACGTCGCCTGGCAGGCCTGGCCATCGCCGACGGTGACCTGCAAGGTGTTGTGCGCCGCCAGGTTTTCCAGGTAGACCAGGCCGTCCCACCCCACCACCGCCAGCGCGCCGCTTTGCTCGTGCCGCACCTGGCTGCCCAGGGGCAATTCCTGATGCTGGGCGTCGACCAGGGTGATGCTCGCCGCGAGCACCTGGCGCACCGGAAACTCCAGCAAGTAGCCACTGCCCCGGCGCACGGCCACACGTTGCTCGACGTTGGGCACTTGCATGTTGGCCGGCAGGTTCAGCGGGTCGATCTCGTATTTGGCCCGGTAGTAGGCGCTGGTCCACGGCACCAGCAAGTGCCCGTTGCGGTCGGTTTCACCCACCACTTGGTTCTCGTAGCGCACCGGTACGCCGCCGACGCCACCGGTGCTCACCACCACAAACGCATCGTCGACACGGTTGGCGGCGAACACGTGGTGGTCCATCCACACCAGCGAGCCACTGGCATCCGCCCAACGGGTTTGCGCGTCGCGGTTGCCATACACGCCGGCCTGCAATTGCACCGACTGCAGGCGCCAGGTCAGGTCAGCCTGTCGATAAGCCGGCCCGTCACCGCTGGCGTAACCCAGGTTAAAGCCCACGCCGCCCTCGGCCGGCACTGCCCGGCTGTAGTTGACGCGTTGCTGGCTTTCTCCGGTTTTGCTGCGTTCGCTGCCCACGCTGAGGCTGCCGTAGATGTCGAAGGGCACCACCACTTGGGCCTGCACTGCCCAGCTGCTATCACCGACTTCGTGGTTGGCCGACAGGTAAAAACTGCTGTTGCGCCACAGCGCTTTGCTCCAGGTCATGTTCACCAGGCGGGTACGAGAATCATCCGCCGCCTGCACATCGAAATAGCCCACGCCCAGGCTGCCGAAGTCGTTTAGGTTCAGGCTCAAGGTCGCTTGCTGGCTGCGCTTGCTGAGGCTGGCATAGGGCGTGTCGACCAGGCTCAGGTCGGCGTATTCATCGCGGCGCTCTACCCGTTGATAAGACACGCTGTAACGCTGATTGCTGTATTGGTAGCCCAGGCTCAGTTGCTGGCCTGTGCGCCCGTCGAACTGGCTTTGGCTGACGGCGGTATTGAGCACGCCGAAGTTGCCCATGCGCAGGTTGCCGCCGACACCGCCCAGGGCCAGGTCACCCGCGGCTTCGGCGTGGCTTTCCAGGGTAAACGCATCCGACAGCCCGTACCGAAAGGTACCGCTCGCCACGCCAGCGCCGTAGCCAAAATCGCGCACGGTGTAGTCGCGGCGCAGGTTCCCCGCCGCCACCGAAAAGTCCGACAAGCCCTTTTGCAACAGCGTACTCGTGACGTAGAACGGCACCGTGGTCGAGACCTGCCGGCCCAGGGCGTCGGTGGTCACCACCACCGCCTCACCCGCGCCGTTGATGAACGGCACGTTGGTCAGGGTGTACGGCCCAGGCTGCAGGTCGGCGCTGCTGGTTTTGTAGCCGTTGATAAACAGGTCCACCGACGACGGCACGGCGGCCTCACCGGCAAACTGTGGCAGCGGGTAGGTGACCAAATCCGGACGCACGCCAAAATCGCGCGACACCTGTACCCCGCCAAGACGCACCGAGGTGCTCCACGGCAAGGCGCCACTGATCACGTCGCCGGCCTCATAGGTCAGCAGGCGCTCGTCGTCGGAAAACCGCCACGTGGTGTCATAACGCCGATAGCCGTTGTACAGGCTGCTGCCGGCTGTCTCCCGGCCAAGGGTGGTGCGGTACTGGCCGGTGTTGGACAAGGTGCCCCAGGTGTCGAACAACCTGACTTCGTTGAAGATGCCGAGGTAGGTGCCGGCGTCATCGGTGTCGTTGAGGTAGGCATCATAGTTGAGCAGCGCGCCAAAGCTGGTCAGCGCCTGGGTGCGCGGGTAATTGTCGCGACTGCCGATAAATTGCTCCGGCAACCAGGCCGGCGGCACGCTGAGCATCAGGCGCTGGCCCTGGCTGTCGTAATCGGTGTGCATGCCTGGCAGGTTTTCCAGCGCAACCTCGGCGGGCACCTCACCCGGCAGCTTCATACCGATGTCCTGCAACACCGACGCCGGCAAAAACAACTGCCCGGCACGCTGATTGACGGCGACCACGCGCCCGGTATCCCTCTGGTTGACCACCAGTTCCAGAAACAACTGCGCATCGGCAACAGCCTCCATACTGCTGGGAGGGGGCGGCAATGGCGCGGCCACACTCGGCGCCGCAAACACCAGGCCAGACAGGCCACTCACCACCCACACCGATCGCCATAAACCTCTCGCCCGTTCATGGCTCACCAAGGCTTTGCGTCCATCAATGGACATCTCCATCCGTTAACACCAAGGGCTGCTCCATGCCCTACCGCACTGATTTATCGCCCGGGTGCAAGGTTCTCCAATTGCGTCGCACCATTGACTCGCACCTGCAGCGGCTGATCAGCCGGCAGCCCCTCCGGCACCGGCCAGCGCATGGTTGCGCCCGGCAGCACATAGCCCATCAGGCCTTCCACCAGCGGCCGCGGCTGGCCGCCCTGTTTGAACGTGGCGTCGGTCAAGCGCGCGTGCACGGCGCCCTGGTTGCGCATTTCGACGTAGTTGCGCCCGCCCACCGTGACCTTTTTCCAGCTCAGGTCCGGCTTGCCGGCGCTTTTGGGGTCGCGCTCGCGTGTGCCATCAACCTTGCTCCAAAGGCCCGGACCATAGGCGAACAGCGGCACCGAATAGCGCATCTGGAAGCGAATCGCCGCGGCCGTCTTGCCATCAGCCGGGGCCGCAGGCGGCGTGGCCGGGGGGATTTCATCGATGATGATCCGGTAGGCCAGTTCCCGGCCCGGCGGCACCTCTTTGGTCCGGGTCAGGCGCACCAGCTGTTTCTGCCCCGGCTCGATCTTCGCCACCGGCGGGCTGCCGATCACGTCGCGCTGGTTCTGGTACTGCTCGTCAAAACCGCTCTGGGTCCAGGCAAACACGCGGATTTGCAGGTTGGCGGTCTCCGTGCCGCGGTTTTCCAGCCACAGGGCGCTGGCCTGTTGGTCGGCCTCCAGCACCGGGTCAATCGGCCAGATCAGCACGGAGCTTGCCGCCTGCGCCTGCCCTGCCGTCAACGCCAACAACGCGCTCAAACCTGCTGCCCAAAAGTGCCGGGAAGCTGCATCCATAAGTCTTACTCCTCATTGCCAATCGCCTTACCACGACAGCTGCACCTGCAACGTGTCGCTGTACGTCCCCCCAGGCGTATTACCCGGTAACTGCACTCGCCCATAAATCGGCAAGGTGATGCTGGCTGCGTTGGTGTAGGCCACGCTCACGCTTTGGCTGATGCCCAGGCTCTGGCTGAACGCCGCGTCCCGAAACAGTTGATAAGCCACTTGGGCAGTGCCGCTATTGAGCTGCATCCGCCGACCGCTGTTGTTGTGCAAACCGCCATCGACACTCATGCTCAGCGCGACGCCCGGTGTACATTGCAGGGTCACGCCCGCCGTGAGTGCGACAGACGCGGTGCTGGTCGCCAGGGCCGAATAAGTGCCGAAGGCCAGGCTGCCGTAGTTCGTGCCGCCACCCACCACCAGGCATCCAGGGGTGATGGTCGCGCTGACCTGGAACGACTGACTGGTCACCGCCAGCAGCGATACCGGCATGCCCCAGCCGATGCACACCACACACGCCGCCCACCCTGCCCGGCTCATGGCGCTTAGAACGTCAGCGTCACGTTGACCGTGTCGGTGTAAGTCCCGGCCGGCAGCCCGGCCTTGCCGTTGGCCTTACCGTAAATATTCACGGCCTGGGCCACGCCCGTGCTGGGTGCCAGGTTGATCACCCCACCGATGGCGAGCAAATTGGAGTGACCACTGTCGGTGAACAGGTCATACGGCACGTAATTGGCCACACCGTCGTACAGCGCGCGGCCACCGCCCACGGACTTGCCGTCGTTGGCGCCGGCAGACACGGTCAGCGTCGGTGAAGTGCCCGCCGAACACAGAATCGACAACGCGCCACCGCCGCCGCCCAGCACCTGGCCGTCGGCTTCAGTGAACAGGCTGTTGGCCGTACCGAAGTTCAAGTTACCGAAGCTCATCCCGCCGGTGGCCGCCGCGCCATTGACCTGGCAACTGCTGGTCAGCACCAGCGTTGCGGTGACGGTGCCGGCGACCGTGGCCGCCTGCGCACCCGACACCCACACCAGTGCCATCAATGGAAAAACTGCTTTTGATACAAGTGCATGCATGATGTTCATCCTCATGATTTACCAATCCAGAGTCACCGTCAGGGTGTCTGTGTAGATGCCGGCCGGTAGGGCCCTGGTATTCGCCACCACCGAGCCGAATACCGGGATCGGTACTTGCGTGCCCTTGGTCACGACGAAATTGCGTTGTTGGCCAACGCTGTAAGTGCTGTGGCCCAGCGGATCAGCCGACAGCCGATACGGAATGGTCTGACGCCCGTTGCTCAAGCGTCGCGTGGTGCCATCGCCATGCGCGCCGCCGTCGATAGTCACGGTGAAACTGCTGACCACCGACGGGTTGCAGGACACCGACAGCGGCGCCTTGTCGCCATCGGAAACGGCTGCGCCCAGTGGGTTGCTCCAAGTCGGACCCTGGCTGCCAAAGTCGAGCATTGCCGTGCCGCCCACAGGGCTCACGGGCGCGCTCACGGGCGCGCTTGCGGCGCCCTTGCTCACCTCACAACTGGCGGTTATCACCAGCCGCGCATGAATCTGCCCGGCCACGGCCGCCTGGGCGTCCTCCGCCAGCAGCAACAGGCCGCCCATGGCCACGAGGGCCCAGCCCCGGCTTACCATGTGACCGTGACCTTGAGCAGGTCGGTGTAGCGGCCGACGGCGGGGATGTCCTTGAGCGGTTCGATGCGGCCATATAAGGGCAAGTCGACGCTGCCCGAGTCCGGCACGCGGCCACTGAGCGGTTCATTCACGGGCAAGGCAATACGTCGCGCGGCGTCGGCGTAAAGGCGATAGGGAATAGGTTTGCTCGAGGGGGTCGCGGCGCTGAGGTAGCGCACTTCGCCGACGCCGCCATGCAGGCCACCGTCAACGCGCATTTGATAGGGTGTGTCCGGGTTGCATTCCAAGCGCGGCTGGCGCTGGCTGATCAAGGCCGCACTCAACGGGCCGGCCGGGTCATCCAGACGCGGGCCGCTGCCAAAGTCCAACACGCCCAGCTGCTCGATACCCGCATCGCGGGTGATGCCCACCAGCTGGCAGCCCCGTTGCACGTCGATGCGCACTTCTACCTGAAGTTGCGCAGCGTAAACCGTGTTACAGAGTATGGCGCCCATCACTGCCAATACTGCTCGTCCCTTCACAGCCCCAATTCCTTATACAGGGGTAACAACTGTGTATGAGGTTAGCCATTTAAGGAGAAACCGCCAGTTTGCCCAGGATTACCCCCACGCCATGCTTTTTCGAGATAGCTGGCGGCGCGCTTCTCTATTGGTCAAATCGCCTCGGGCGCCCTAAAGTGAGCGACCACCGCACGACAGAGTGACTTGCATTGGCTGTGCTTCCCCTGATTCAGCGTTTGCTGGGCAAAAAAACCGCCGTCCTGGCCCCCTCGCCTATCCCGGTGTTCTTTGAGAACAAAGCCAGGCAACAGGGCTATACCCTGAGCGCAGGCCAAAACCGGGCGATTGCCGCCCTCGCCCGCGAGACCCAGCACCTGCTCGCCAACCGTGCAACGCGCAGCCTGTACCTGCACGGCCCGGTGGGGCGCGGCAAGAGCTGGCTGCTTGATGGGTTCTTCCAGGCGCTGCCGATTGCCGACAAGCAGCGCGTGCACTTCCATGCGTTTTTTGCCCGCCTGCATCGGGGCATGTTTGCGCACCGTGAGCACGACGACGCCCTGGGCGTGACCCTCGATGAGCTGCTGGCGGGATGCCGGGTGCTGTGTTTCGACGAATTCCATGTTCACGATATCGGCGATGCCATGCTTATCAGCCGGTTGTTCAAAGCCTTGTTCGAACGCGGCGTGCTGGTGCTGGTGACCTCAAACTATGCACCCGAGGGGCTGCTGCCCAACCCGTTGTACCACGAACGCTTCAAACCGGTGATCGACCTGATTGCCGCGCGGATGGACGTGCTGGAGGTCAGCTCACCCCAGGATTTTCGCAGCTTGCCCCAAGCGCATGCCGAGCAGCACTTCAGCGCCGGCCAGTATGTTTGGCCGGGCACGCCCGCCCAGCGTGAAATGCTCGGGCTGCCCACCACCGATTGCCCCGCGCAACGCCTGACGGTCGGCAACCGCCAGCTGATATGTCGCCACCATCAGGCGCCAACCCTCGCGTTCACCTTCAACGACCTGTGCGAACAACTCACCGCCGTGATGGATTACTTGCTGCTCTGCGAGGACTTCGACCACTGGATCGTCGACGGGCTGCCCCAGTTGGCAGACTGCCCGATTGCCGTGCAACAGCGGTTCATCAACTTGGTGGACGTGCTGTACGACCAGGACAAACGCCTGACGCTGATCGGCCAACACCCCTTGGCGCATGCCCTTGAAGGGCAGGCCATCGACCTCGCTCGCACCGCGAGCCGCCTGAACCAATTGCAAACCGTCTGCCCGCAACCGGCGCCTCACCCGGTATCATGAGCGCCTTTTTACGCCCTCTTGCCGAGTGACTGCGCCGTTCATGAATACCCTCGCCCAACTCAAGACCGGCCAACTGGCTGGCATCACGCGCCTGGACCTGTCCTGCGGGCTGACCGAATTCCCGCGGGAAATCTTCGAACTGGCCGACTCCCTGGAAATCCTCAACCTCACGGGCAACGCCCTGAGCAGCCTGCCCGACGACCTGCATCGCTTGTCGCACCTGCGCGTGCTGTTCTGCTCGGACAACGCCTTCACCGAGCTGCCGGCGTGCCTGGGCCAGTGCGCACAGCTGAGCATGATCGGCTTCAAGGCCAACCAGATCAGCCACGTGCCCGCCGCCGCCCTGCCGCCGCAGTTGCGCTGGCTGATCCTCACCGATAACTGCATCAGCCAATTGCCCAGCGAATTGGGCGAGCGGCCGTTGCTGCAGAAACTGATGCTGGCCGGCAACCAACTGGCGCACCTGCCGCAAAGCCTGGCCAACTGCCACAACCTGGAATTGATCCGCATCGCCGCCAACCGCCTGACGCAACTGCCGCAGTGGCTGCTGACGATGCCGAGCCTGACCTGGCTGGCCTATGCCGGTAACCCGGTGGAAATGGCCGTGGCTGTGGCGGGCGATGACGCGACTCCGAACATCCCGTGGTCGGAACTCGAACTGGGCGAAGTACTGGGCGAGGGCGCCTCGGGGATCATTCGCAAGGCGGCGTGGCGACCGCGGGGGTTGTCTGTCGCAGTCAAACTGTACAAAGGCACGATCACCAGCGACGGCTCTCCGCTGCACGAAATGCAGGCCTGCATCGCCGCCGGGCTGCACCCCAACCTGATCAAGGTGGAAGGCCGCGTGGTGGGCCATCCCGATGACCAGGCCGCGCTGGTGATGGACCTGATCGACCCGAGCTATCGCAACCTTGCTGCGCTGCCGAGCCTGGCGTCCTGCACGCGCGATATCTACGCGCCCGACACGCGCTTCAGCCCCGAAGTGGCCTTGCGCATGGCGCGCGGCATAGCGTCGGTGGCGGCCCATTTGCACCGGCACGGCATTACCCATGGCGACCTGTATGGCCACAACATTCTGTGGAATACCGAGGGTGATTGCTTGCTCGGGGACTTTGGCGCGGCGTCGTTCCATGCCACGGCGGACACCTTGGAAACCCAGGCGTTGCAGCGTATTGAAGTGCGCGCGTTTGGGGTACTGCTGGGGGAGTTGCTGGAGCGGGTTGACACGCCGTTCAACGACCAGGCGTTGGTCGCGCTGCAAAAACGCTGCTGCCAGCCTGATGTGTTGGCGCGGCCGAGCTTTGAAGAGATCGAGACCTTGCTGCAATCTCTGCCACGCCACTGATCAAATGTGGGAGCGGGCTTGCTCGCGAATGCAGTGTGTCAGTCACCCAATCAGTGACTGACACTACGCATTCGCGAGCAAGCCCGCTCCCACATTTTTTACCGCGTTCTATTCAGCTATAAATCAGCCAGCCAGGCCGACGAACATATCCTGCACGTCGTCATGGTTGTCCAGGCCTTCCAGGAAGGCTTCGACTTCGGCCATCTGCTCATCGGTCAAACCACTCACCGGGTTCTTCGAGATGTAGCCCAGCTTGGCCGACAACACCGTGAAACCCTGCTCTGGCAGGGCTTTCTGCACGGCATCCAGGTCGGTGGTTTCGGTGATGAACAGGGTCGTGCCCTCTTCTTCGCCGTCTTCAAAGTCCTGGGCGCCGGCTTCGATAGCCGCCATTTCCGGATCAGCGTCCGGCGTGTCCGGCGACGCTTCGATCAGGCCGACGTGGTTGAAGTCCCAGGCCACAGAGCCCGAAGCACCCAACTGACCTTTGCGGAACGCCACGCGGATTTCCGCCACGGTGCGGTTGATGTTATCGGTCACGCACTCGACGATCAGCGGCACCTGGTGCGGGGCGAACCCTTCGTAGGTCACACGGTGGTACTGCACGGTTTCACCCAGCAGGCCGGCGCCTTTCTTGATCGCACGCTCCAAGGTTTCCTTGGGCATCGAAGCCTTTTTGGCTTGCTCAACCACCAGACGCAGGTGGGCGTTGGTCGCGGTGTCGGCTCCGTTGCGGGCGGCGATGGTGATTTCTTTCACCAGCTTGCCGAAGATCTTGCCCTTGGCATTGGATGCCGCTTCTTTATGTTTGACTTTCCACTGTGCGCCCATGACTCACTCTCTTCTGTCCATCGCGCCGAGACGTCTACTGGCCGGCGCTTTGGGGGCAGAGTTTATAGGGCAAAAAAAATTCGTTCCAGCAAAAAACCGTCAACACGCCAACTCGAAAAACGCCTGGATCAGGCGCAGTGAGCGGCGTCGCTGCATGCAACCGAGCATGTGCCGGTTGACCAGCCCGTCGCCCTGCAAAGGAATGGCATGCACGCGCGGATCGCGGCTGACCTCCATTGACGACACGACCCCCACGCCCAGTTCAGCGGCGACGGCTTCGGTCACCGCCTCACGGCTGTCCAGTTCGAGCAAGACTTTGGGCTGCACAGCGGCGCCGGCGCACGCGCTGTCGAAGGTGCGCCGGGTAATCGAGCCGGGCTCGCGAAGCACCATGATCACTTCGTGCAATTGCTCCAGGCGAATGCCCGCCGGGTCGGCCAGCCACGGATGCCCTGCCGGCACCAAGGCGCAGATGCGCGATTCGTTCAGGGCTTGCAGGTGCAGGCCATTGCGCGGTTCCACCTCGGTGAGCACCGCCACATCCGCATGTTCGGACAACAGCGCCGCCAGGGTTTCCTGAGCATTGCCCAAGCGCAGGTTGACGGTGATGCCCGGGTAGCGCGCACGTAACCTGGCGATCATCGGCATCACCAGATGCGGGCCGTCGGCCGCCACCTCCAGGCGCCCGGTGAGCAACTGACGGTTGGCTTCCAGCAGGGTCTGGGCCTCGTCCACCAGGCCGAAGATCGCGCGGGTGATCGCCGCCAGGCGCGTGCCCTCCTCGGTCAACTCCACCCGCCGCGCCGTACGCCGTAACAACGGGATCTGATAGTGCTCCTCCAGAGCCTTGATGTGCCCGGTCACCGCCGGCTGGCTGATGAACAGCCGCGCCGCGGCCCGGGTGAAACTGCCCTCGCGGGCTACGGCATCGAATGCACGCAGTTGGAACAAGTTCATAGCTATCGGCCTCACTGATAGCTCGCATAACAACAAACAATTTGATTGATAACAAGCCAAACTGCAATTTAGGCGCCGTAGATTCAACCCCCGAGACTTGCGAGGACTTGAGATGACCACCGCCACGCCCATTCTGCTCACACCCGGCCCGCTGACCACGTCCGTGCGTACGCGTCAGGCCATGCTGGTGGATTGGGGTTCATGGGACCAGCGATTCAACCAACTCACCGCCAGCGTCTGCGAGCAGTTGCTGGCGATTCTCAACGCTGCCGACAGTCATCACTGCGTGCCCCTGCAAGGCAGCGGCACCTTTGCCGTCGAAGCCGCCATCGGCACCCTGGTGCCGCGCAATGGCAAGGTGCTGGTGTTGATCAACGGCGCCTACGGCAAGCGCCTGGCGAAGATCTGCGAAGTGCTCGGCCGCGATTTCAGCACCTTTGAAACCGCTGAGGATGAACCGACCACTGCAGCCGATGTGAGCCGTCTGCTGCTCGCCGACCCGGCCATTACCCACGTGGCGCTGATCCACTGCGAGACCAGCACCGGCATTCTCAACCCGCTGCGGCAGATCGCCGAGGTGGTGAAAAGCCACGGCAAGCGCTTGATCATCGACGCCATGAGTTCCTTCGGTGCGTTGCCAATTGACGCTCGCGAAGTGCCGTTCGACGCGCTGATCGCCGCCTCGGGCAAATGCCTGGAAGGTGTGCCGGGCATGGGTTTCGTGTTTGCCGACAAACAGTCGCTGGCCGCCGCCCAAGGCAACTGCCACTCCCTGGCGATGGACCTGTTCGACCAGCACCGCTACATGGCCAAGACCGGGCAATGGCGCTTCACCCCGCCAACGCACGTGGTCGCCGCCCTGCACGAAGCGCTGCTGCAATACCACGAAGAGGGTGGCCTGCCGGCGCGTCACCAACGCTACGCACGCAACTGTCAGGCGCTGCTGGACGGCATGGCCGAAGTGGGCCTGCGCAGCTTCCTGCCGGCAGCGATCCAGGCGCCGATCATCGTCACCTTTCATGCGCCAAAAGACCCGCGTTACCAGTTCAAGGACTTCTACGAACGGGTCAAGGCCAAGGGTTTCATCCTTTACCCCGGCAAACTGACCCAAGTGGAAACCTTCCGCGTGGGCTGTATCGGCCACGTCGATGCGGCCGGCATGCGCGCAGCGGTCAAGGCGATCGCGCAGGTGCTGCAAGAAATGGAAGTGCTGGACGTCTGATTGCCCCATTACCCACAGGATTTGAACCATGAACTATCAAAACCCCAACACCCTCCAGGCCGTTGTCCTCGACTGGGCCGGCACCGTGGTCGACTTCGGCTCGTTCGCCCCCACCCAGATCTTTGTCGAAGCCTTCGCCGAATTCGATGTGCAAGTCTCCATCGAAGAGGCCCGTGGCCCGATGGGCATGGGCAAGTGGGACCATATCCGCACCCTTTGCGACCAGCCGCAGGTGGCCGAGCGTTACCGCAAGGCGTTCGGCCGTACGCCGACGGATGATGACGTGACCGCCATCTACCAGCGCTTCATGCCATTGCAGATCGAGAAGATAGCCGAACACTCGGCGCTGATTCCCGGCGCCCTCGACACCATTGCGCGGCTGCGTGTGCAAGGCATCAAGATCGGTTCCTGCTCCGGCTACCCCAAGCAAGTCATGGACAAAGTCGTCGCCCTGGCCGCCACCAATGGCTACTTCGCCGATCACGTGGTCGCCACCGACGAAGTGCCCAACGGCCGCCCATGGCCGGCCCAGGCACTGGCCAACGTGATCGCGCTGGGCATCGATGATGTGGCGGCTTGCGTAAAGGTCGATGACACCGTGCCGGGCATCCTCGAAGGCCGCCGCGCCGGCATGTGGACAGTGGCGCTGACCTGCTCCGGCAACGCCCTGGGCCTGACATATGAGCAATTTCGAAACCTGGACGCCGCCACCCTGAACAGCGAGCGCAAACGCATCGAGAAACTCTTTGAAGGCTCGCGCCCGCACTACCTGATCGACACTATCAACGACCTGCCTGCAGTGATCACCGATATCAATCAGCGCCTGGCGCGCGGTGAAATGCCGCAAAGCCACTGATTGAGGTCAAAACAACGGCATTTACGCCAGGCAAAGCGCTCAAAACCGGCATACAGTTAAAGGACTCCGTCACCAAGAACGGAGGTTTGCCCTGATGAGTGAGGAACACAGCGATGCCGTGGAAAAACTCCGATACACGCTACAGCACCATGTCGATTGCGCTGCACTGGTTGATGGTGGTGCTACTGGCGGTGGTTTACGCCTGCATAGAGTTACGCGGCCAGTTTCCCAAAGGCAGTGGCGCGCGTACGTTGATCGTCGAAATGCACTTTATGTTTGGCCTCACCGTGTTCGTGCTGGTGTGGCTGCGCCTGTTCGCGCGCAGCCTGGGCGTTGCGCCGAAAATCGTGCCGGCCCCCCCGCAATGGCAAAGCCTGTTGGCCACGCTGATGCACGTTGCGCTGTATGCGTTGATGATCGGCATGCCGATCGCCGGCTGGCTGATTGTCAGTGCCGAGGGGCATTCGGTGATGTTCTATGGCATTGAGCTGCCGCCGTTGATCGCTGAAAACAAGGCTCTGGCCAAAGAGATTGAGCACTGGCATGTGCTGTTCGGCAAGGTCGGCTACTGGCTGATCGGGCTGCATGCATTGGCGGGGATCATTCACCACTACATCCTGCGCGACAACACGGCGCTGCGGATGATGCCCGGTCGAGTCAAAACCGGCGGCTAAGCCTCTACGCAAACCCTCGTCGGCCTTGCAGGCCGCCGGTATGCACGAAGATCAGACGAGTGCCGGGAGGAAAACGCCCGGCCTCGATCTGCTGCTTGAGCGCCAACAAGGCCTTGGCGGTGTAAAGCGGCTCCAGCGGCACACCACTGGCCTGTTCCGTGGCGTGCATGAATTCAAGCAACAACGGATCGACCTTGGCGAAACCGCCTCGGCTTGCGTCCACTAATTCATACCCTTGCTGCACGATAGCCTGCACGTTTTGAGCGACGCCGTGGTCGTCCGGCACCGCCATTGCGCCATAGACCGTGCGCGCGCCCGCCTCGGCCAACGTCAACCCGGCCAGCGTCGTACCGGTACCCGCCGCCAACCACCACGCGTCGTAGTCGGCCCAGCCCAGGGTGTTCAATTGCGCGCGCACTTGATCGACCAATACCGCGCAGCCCAAGGCACCGGCGATTCCACCGCCGCCTTCCGGCACGGGGTAAAGTTGCGGGTATTGTGCGTGCCACGGCAACCAGAAATCCGCCGCGTGCCGCGCGCGATAGCCGCCGTAACCGAGCCAATGCAGCTGCATGCCGAAGGCTTTCAGGTCGAGCACAGTGGGTGTGTCTTGAGGATGGCCGCGCAACAGGCCTACGGTCGGGAAACCGAAGCGTTTGCCGGCCGCCGCCAGTGCGTGCAGGTGGTTGGAGTGCGCGCCGCCGAGGCTGATGACTCCGCGGGCTCCGGCCGCCTGGGCATCGGCCAGGTGCTGGGTGAGCTTGAACCATTTGTTGCCGCTGATCAGCGGGTCGATGCGGTCCAGGCGCAGCACGGCTACCTCGACGCCGTTCAGCCAGTCCAGCTGCAACAGTTCAAGGGGCGCGTGGGGAAGCCAGTCGAAAGGGCCCATCGGGAGGCATCTGAATAGAAAAAGGGGCGGTAGTCTAACACCGCCCCTTTTTTCGTCTTACAGCTCGGCAGCGAGGCGCGAGCCCTGATTGATGGCGCGCTTGGCATCCAGCTCGGCCGCCACGTCGGCGCCGCCGATCAGGTGCACGTTCTGGCCTGCGGCGACCAGGCCGTCCTGCAGCTCGCGCAGCGGGTCTTGCCCGGCGCAGATGACGATGTTGTCCACCGCCAGCAGCTGCGGCTCGCCTTCGGCGCCGATGCGGATATGCAGACCCTGGTCATCGATGCTCAGGTATTCGACGCTGTTGAGCATCTGCACCCGCTTGTTCTTCAGGCCTGTGCGGTGGATCCAGCCGGTAGTCTTGCCCAGGCCGTCGCCGACCTTGGAGGTTTTGCGTTGCAGCAGGAACACTTCACGCGCCGGCGCATGCGGCGCCGGCTTGATGCCGGCCACGCCGCCACGGGCTTGCAGCTGCGTGTCGATGCCCCACTCCTTCCAGAACGCTTCGCGGTCCAGGCTGGTGGACACGCCGGCGTGCACCAGAAATTCAGAGACGTCAAAGCCGATCCCGCCAGCGCCGATCACCGCCACGCGCTTGCCCACCGGCTTGCGCTCAAGAATCACGTCCAGGTAACTCAGCACCTTGGCGTTGTCGATACCCGGGATGGCCGGGGTGCGCGGCGCAATGCCGGTGGCGAGGATGATCTCGTCATACCCGCCCGCCGCCAGTTGCGCGACATCCACACGGGTGTTGAGGCACACCTCGACGTGGGTGGTCTGCAATTTGCGCTTGAAGTAGCGCAGGGTTTCAAAGAACTCCTCTTTGCCCGGCACGCGCTTGGCAATATTGAACTGGCCGCCGATTTCGCTGGCGGAATCGAACAAGGTCACTTGATGGCCGCGCTCCGCCGCCACGGTAGCCGCTGCCAGGCCTGCAGGACCGGCGCCGACCACGGCGATTTTCTTGATCTGCTTGACCGGCAGGTAGTTGAGCTCGGTTTCGTAGCAGGCGCGCGGGTTGACCAGGCAGGTGGTCAGCTTGCCGCCAAAGGTGTGGTCCAGGCAGGCCTGGTTGCAGCCGATGCAGGTGTTGATTTCATCGGCGCGGCCGGCCGCCGCCTTGTTGACGAACTCCGGGTCAGCCAAAAATGGCCGCGCCATCGAGACCATGTCGGCATCACCTTCGGCGAGGATCTGCTCGGCAATGTCCGGCGTATTGATACGGTTGGTGGTGATCAGCGGAATCTGCACCGCACCGCGCAGCTTGGCGGTGACTTTGCTGAACGCGCCACGCGGCACTTTGGTGGCGATGGTCGGGATACGCGCTTCGTGCCAGCCGATACCGGTGTTGATAAGGGTCGCACCCGCCTGCTCGATGGCCTTGGCCAGCTGCACGATTTCTTCCCAGCTGCTGCCGCCTTCGACCAGGTCGAGCATCGACAGGCGGAAGATAATAATGAAGTTCGGGCCCACGGCTTCACGCACGCGGCGAACGATGTCCACCGCCAGGCGCATGCGGTTTTCGTAGCTGCCACCCCAACGGTCGGTGCGGTGGTTGGTGTGGGCGGCCAGGAACTGGTTAATGAAGTAGCCTTCGGACCCCATGATTTCCACACCGTCGTATTCGGCGACCTGGGCCAGCAGCGAGCAGGTGACGAAATCCTGGATCTGCTTTTCGATGCCTTCTTCGTCCAGTTCCCTGGGCTTGAACGGGTTGATCGGCGCCTGGATCGCGCTCGGTGCGACTTGCTTGGGGCTGTAGGCATACCGCCCGGCGTGAAGGATCTGCATGCAGATCTTGCCGCCCGCTTCGTGCACGGCCTGGGTCACGATTTTGTGCTTCTGGGCCTCCTCGTCAGTGGTCAGCTTGGCCGCACCGGCATACACGCCGCCCTCGTCGTTCGGGCCAATCCCGCCAGTGACCATCAGGCCGACACCGCCACGGGCGCGCTCGGCAAAGTAGGCGGCCATGCGCTCGAAACCACCTGGCTTTTCTTCAAGGCCTGTGTGCATCGAGCCCATCAGGGTGCGATTGCGCAAGGTGGTAAAACCCAGGTCCAACGGGGCCAGCAGGTGCGGGTAGGCAGCAGCGGTCATGGTACAGCTCCACAACGGATCATCACGGGACGTGGCAGGCTCGAATGGCCTGCCATCGGTTTATGCCCCACAGACTAAGAGGCGATGGACTGCCGCTCAATGACTGAAACTGACAAGTTATTGATCCAAATGCACAGCGCCCCTTGGCAAGCAGGTGCCTGAGCCCTACCCTAGTCGGCGAACCCTGCACACGGTCTGTTGTCTGTTGCCCCATGCGTAAACTTCTAGCGTTCACCCTCGTCATGGCCCTGGTTGCCGCCGTCGCCGCGTATCTGGTCTGGACCCAGGAGCGCCCTGTGGCGCATTACCTGTCGGACCTGCGCATTTCCCTGGCCGTCAATGAAGGCGAGCCTGCCGATCGTGGCAACTTGCTGGGCATTCAGCCGGAGTTGTTCCCCGCCGATTACCAGAGCCTGGAACGCCTGCACCTGAAGCTCGCGGCGTACCTGCAAAAGGCCCGTGATCAGGGGCTGATCAATCAAAAGACCATCGTGGTCCTGCCCGAACATATCGGCACCTGGCTGATGCTCAGCGGCGAAAAAAACGAGTTGTACCAGGCGGTCCATTTAAAAGACGCGATGAACTGGCTGTCGGCCAGCAACCCTCTGCAGTTTGCGCGCGCATGGATCAGCGCCACCGGCGATAACCGCATGGATGACGCCTACCTGCGTATGAAAGCCTCCGCCATGGCGCGCGACTATCAGCTGTTGTTCGGCGGCCTGGCCAAAGAGTTTGGCGTCACGCTGGTGGCCGGCTCCATCACCCTGCCCAACCCGAGTGTCGAACAAGGCCAACTGCATGTCGGCCATGGTCCGCTGTACAACGCCAGCCTGGTGTTCGGTGCCGACGGTTTGCCAGTGGGCCAGCCACAGCGCCAGTTCTACCCCATCTACGATGAGCGCGGTTTTATCCAACCGGGCGATGAAAATATCGTCAACGTGGTCGACACCCCGGCCGGGCGCCTGGGCATCCTGATCGGCAGCGACAGCTGGTACCCGGACAACTACCGCAAACTCAACGAGCAAGGCGCGCAGTTGGTCGCCGTGCCGGCATTTGTGACTGGCCGCGACACATGGGATCGCCCATGGCGCGGGTTTAAAAGTGTGTCGACACCACCCGAAATCAGCCTCAAGCCCGAGGAACTCAGCGAAGGCGAAGCCTGGCACCGTTTGACCCTGATCAGCCAACAGCCGATCAGCCAGGCAAGCGCCGGCATGAGCGTGTTCTTGCGTGGACAGTTCTGGGACTTGGGCACTGCCGGGCACAGCTTTCTCAGCAGCAACGGGCGAGTCAACGCCGACAGCGGCGCCCGTGGCGCACGTCTGCTGAACATCTGGTTGTAGCGCCTTGAAGCCGGTGCGCCTCGGGGATCTGTCGGTGGGCTTCGTGCACACCCTGGCGGACGCCATTCAAAGCCACGGCCTGGACCCGCAACCGCTGCTGCTGCAATACGGCCTGGACGCCGCGCGCCTCGCCGAAGCCGGTGCGCGTCTGTCGATCCCGCGTTACATGCGCCTGGGCCATGCGGCCATCCAACTGACCGGCGACCCGGGCCTGGGCTTGCGCATGGGCCAGCTCAGCCGCCTGAGTCAGGCGGGCCTGGCAGGCGTCACCGCCGCGCAAGCGCCCAACGTGCGTGAAGCCGCGCGCACATTGACCCGGTTCGAGGCGCTGTACGGCTCCAACTATCGCGGGCAGTCGAGTTTTCACGAAGATGCCGAAGGGGCGTGGCTGAGGTTCTATTCCATCAGCCCCTACAACGCCTACAACCGCTTTGTGGTGGATTCGATCATCGCCGGCTGGCTGCAGCAATTGTCCAGCCTGGCCCAACAACCGGTGCAGGCGCAGCGCATCGACATCGAATTTGAAGCGCCCCCGTATTGTGACCAGTACGCCATGCTGGGTGACGGCCCGGTGCAATTTGGCGCCGACGCCAATCAACTGCGCCTGAGCCAGCAAACCCTGGCGATGCGCAACCCGCAGCATTGCCCGAGTACCTGGCAGTTGTTGTTGAAGTTGTGTGAAGCAGAGCTGGAGCAGTTGACGCGCACCCGCAGCCTGCGCGAGCGCATTACCCGTTTGCTGGGGCCGATGCTCAATGGCGGCCGGGAACCCGACCTGGAAGAAGTGGCGGCACGCTTGAAGCTGCCCACCTGGACCCTGCGCCGCAAACTGGCCGAAGAAGGCACACAGTTTCGCGCGATTCTCAACGACACCCGTCGCGATCTGGCCATGACCTACATTCGTGACACGGAACTGGCGTTCGGCGAAATCGCCTACTTGCTCGGTTTTGCTTCGGCCCAAGCCTTTCAACGGGCGTTCAGGCGGTGGAACAACCAGACTCCAGGGGAATTTCGCCGCAGTCAGCGGCATTCCGCCTGAAGTCGGTATTACAGCTCGGTGGCGTCATCGACCGGATCCAGCGGATCCAATTCAAACGCGTGGTACTCCAGCAGTTCTTCTTGGTAATCGTCCATGGTGGACTCCTTGTGGGTTTAAAGCGGCTGCCAATAAATGACCCGCACAGCCAGCCTAAAGTGCCGTGATGACGAAAAAATGTCTGCGCCATGACGTTCCTGCACATCCTGATTAAACGTAGCAGCGCTGGGTTGATTTAGCGCTCGACATTTGACGTGCGATTGCAATCATTGCAAATGCAACCAGATTTCCATTAGGGTACGAACCTCTGTTGCCTGGAGCTTCAACCCATGCCCGCCTCTACCGCTAACGCCGCGCAGCTGTGTATTGACGCACTGAACGCCGCCGAACCATCGCGCAGTTCGCCGCTGTACACGGTGATGACCATGGCCAATACCCTGGAATTCAGCCGGCACGCCTGGGTGATTCGCGGCCAGTCACGCAGCCGGCGTGTGGGTAGCTGGCCCAGCTGGTTCGCGCGTAATACCGGCGAAAAACCACTGCTGTACCTGCACAGTGCGGCGTCGTCGGCGCAGCTGTGTGCGTTGTCGGGTGAGACCGCGCAGCACGGCATCCTGTGCAACGACATCGAGAACCAGCCTTCGCCCTGGCCCAAGGGCGCGCAACCCTCCCTGCCGCTGTGGCTGGCAAACCACCCGCGTTGCACACCGTATGATCCGGCCTCGGGTGAGGAAGCCCGCGCGATTGTGCTGGCGGGGTTACGCGCGCTGTATGTGGACGGCAAGCCGGGCTTTTATTACCTGGCGCTGCATGATCAAGAGACCGCCGTGACGTTGGATGCGCAAGACCGTGAGGATGCGCTCAAGGGCATGTACCCGATCCGACGTCGCCAAGGGGATGTGCGATTGCTCGGCGCAGGTCGGGCGCTGGTGGAAGTCGCTCATGCTGCACAGTTGCTTGAACAGGACTGGAGCATCACGGCGCAGCTGTGGAGCTGCCCCAGCTACACGCGACTGGCCCGCGAGGCTGCGGCCGCTGCGCGCTGGAATCGGCTGCACCCCATGGCGCCCCAGCAGAGCTGCCATTTGCGTGATTGCCTGGCCGGGGATACAACGCCGGTCATCGCCGTCACCGGTTATCCGCAGCCGATTGTCGATCAGTTGGCGCCGTATGTTGACGCGCGTTTTGTGGCGTTGGGCGCAGGCTCGGTGCAGGCCGCTGCGCCGAGTCGTTTCTGGATCGTGGTGTGTGCGTTGAGGGCGTTGGCGGATGAAGGGCGTATTGACGCACAACAGGTGGAAATAGCGATGAAACGCTATCCACTTAAATGAATGGGAAACGCGATAAAAAATGTGGGAGCGGGCAAGCCCGCTCCCACATTGGATCTGCACCGCGTCTCAGATCTTGCGTCGGTTACGGGTTTGCACACCCGCCTCCACTGCCAACTCCGCCGTACGCTCCAGCGTATCGGCAAACAACTGGCGCTGCTCCGGCTCGATTTGCGACAGGAACAACTCGTCGACGGTGCTTTCGTAGATCGTCCACATTTTTTTGCGCAACACCCGACCCGCGTCGGTGATCGAGGCAAACGCCGCTCGGCCGTCGCCGTCTGAACGCGAACGCACCACCAGGCCGTCCTTTTCCAGACGGTCCACCAGGCGCGTCAGGTTGTAGCGCTCGATCGCCAGCACATCGGCCAGTTCGTGCATACGGCGAGTGCCCTCGGGGCCGCTTTCCAGGCCCCACAGCGCGTCATACCAGGCGTACGGCGGCAGGCCCGCCTCAGCCAGCCGACGCTCGATTTCACGGATGACCGTCCTGTGGGCCCTGACAAAACGGAACCATACATCAGGCTCATTCGACGACATGCAACACCATCCGGGGAATTTCAAGAAGGTTGCAATAGTAGCTCATCCCGCGCTAGATTCAGGCATGTCGTTGCAATTGCAACTACATTGGCGCCACTCCTACAAGGAGCTCGCTGCTTCAAATCCGCCTACCCTGGAGTTTCACATGACCCCCAATAACGCTATAAGACTGGACGACGATCCACAGGAAACCCGCGAGTGGCTGGAGTCCATCGAATCGGTGCTCTCCACCGAAGGCCGCCCGCGCGCCCATTACCTGATAGATCAGTTGCTGGATTTCGACGTAGCGCGCCATGGTGACTTCTACGGGCGGGTGACCACCCCCTACGTCAACACCATTCCCGTCGACCGCCAGTTGCCCTACCCCGGCAACCTGGCCATCGAGCGTCGCACCAACGCGTTTATCCGCTGGAACGCCATGGCCATGGTCTTGCGCGCCGGCAAACATTCCGGTGTGGGTGGGCATATCGCGACTTATGCGTCAGCTGCTGTGCTGTACGACGTAGGCTTTGACCACTTCTTCCGTGGGCGTACCGACACGTTCGATGGCGATTTGGTGTACATCCAGGGCCACTCCTCTCCTGGCATCTATGGCCGCGCATATCTGGAGGGGCGCATCAGCGAAGCGCAGTTGGATAACTTCCGCCGCGAGGCCGGTGGCGAAGGTTTATCGTCCTACCCCCACCCGCGCTTGATGCCGGACTTCTGGCAATTCCCCACCGTGTCCATGGGGCTCGGGCCGATCACTGCGGCCTACCAGGCGCGATTCATGCGTTACCTGGAATTTCGCAACCTCAAGCAACACCAGGGCCGCAAGGTCTGGGCCTTCCTCGGTGATGGCGAAATGGACCAGCCGGAATCCCTCGCCGCCATCTCCCTCGCCGGCCGCGAGAAACTCGACAACCTGATCTTCGTGGTCAACTGCAACCTGCAACGCCTGGATGGCCCGGTGCGCGGCAATGCCAAAGTGATTCAGGAATTCGAAAGCCTGTACCGCGCCGCCGGTTGGAATGTGATCAAGGTAATCTGGGGCGGTGGCTGGGACGCGCTGCTGGAAAAGGATCAGAGCGGCCTGCTGCGCCAGCGCATGATGGAATGCGTGGACGGCGATTATCAGAATTACAAATCGCAGAACGGTGCCTATGTGCGCGAGCATTTCTTCGGTAAATACCCCGAGTTGCTGGCACTGGTTGCGGACATGTCCGACGACGAAATCTGGAAACTCTCACGCGGTGGCCACGACCCGGACAAGGTCTACAACGCGTATGCGGCTGCCGTACGCCACCAGGGTCAACCGACGGTGATCCTGGCCAAAACCGTCAAGGGCTTCGGCATGGGTGAAGCCGGCGAAGGCCAGAACATCAACCACCAGCTGAAGAAAATGGGCGCCGAGGCGGTAAAAGCCTTCCGCGACCGCTTCGGCCTGGAAGTGGCGGATGACCAGCTTGACGACATCCCCTACCTCAAGCCCGCTGCCGACAGCGAAGAAGCCCGCTACTTCGCCGCGCGTCGCCAGGCCTTGGGCGGCTATGTGCCCGCGCGCCACAGTGCCATCGAGTCATTGCAAATCCCCGAACTGAGCGCATTTGCGACCCAACTCAAAGACACGGGCGAGCGCGCCATTTCCACCACCATGGCCTTTGTGCGCATCCTTGGCACGCTGCTCAAGGACCCGCACCTGGGCAAGCTGATCGTGCCAATCGTGCCGGATGAATCGCGCACCTTCGGCATGGAAAGCCTGTTCCGTCAGATCGGCATCCATTCAGCGGTGGGTCAGCTTTACACCCCACAGGATGCCGGGCAACTGAGCTACTACAAGGAGAGCAAGGACGGACAGATCATGCAGGAAGGCCTGAACGAATCCGGCGCCATTTCCTCGTGGATCGCGGCCAGTACGTCCTACAGCAACCACGGCCTGATGACCGTGCCGTTCTACATTTTCTATTCGATGTTCGGCTTCCAGCGCGTCGGCGACCTGGCCTGGGCGGCGGGCGATGCGCGGGCGCGCGGGTTCCTGCTGGGGGCCACGGCGGGGCGCACCACGTTGATGGGCGAAGGCTTGCAGCATGACGACGGCCACAGCCATATCCTGTCGTCGGTGATCCCGTGCTGCGTGTCGTATGACCCGACGTTTGCCTACGAGCTGGCGGTGATCATTCGCGAAGGTATGCGGCGCATGTACGTCGAGCAAGAGGACATTTACTACTACATCACCCTGCTCAACGAGAACTACCCACACCCGGCCATGCCCGATGGCGTGGAGCACGGGATTCTCAAGGGCATGTATCCACTGAGCAGCCACCCGCAAGCGCAGGTGCAATTGATGGGCAGCGGGTCAATTTTGCGTGAAGTGATCGCCGCGGCCGACTTGCTCGAAAAGGACTTCGCCGTGCACAGCAACGTGTGGAGCGTCACCAGCCTGACCGAGCTGCGCCGTGACGGGCACGCGGCGCAGCGCTGGAACCTGTTGCACCCGGAAAGCGAGCCACACGCGAGTTACGTTGAGGAATGCCTCGCCGGGCAAACCGGGCCGGTGGTAGTGGCCACGGACTACATGAAATTATTCGCCGATCAGGTTCGCCCCTTCGTCCACGGCCGTCGCTTTGTAGCGCTGGGCACCGATGGGTTCGGGCAATCGGACACCCGCGAAACCTTGCGTGAGTTTTTCGAAGTCGACCGGCACTTTATCGTGCTGGCGGCCTTGAAGGCACTGGCCGATGACGGCGTGATCGGCCGGGACACCATCACTCAGGCCATCAGCCGCTACGGGATCAACGTCGACAAGGCGGATCCCGTAGCAGTCTGAGTTACTGCGCGGGCGTGGGCAGCGGCGGAATCGCCTCTGTTGGCGCCGGCAGGCTCGGATTGGTCGGCGCCGGCGCCGGCTCGCTTGCCGGGGTTGAGGCTGGCTCTTCCTTGGGTGCAATCGGTGCCGTCTCGGCAGGCGGCGTCACCGTTTGCGAAGCAGCTGGCGCTGCCGGTTCTTCCTTCGGTGCCTCGACCTTCTCGGCTACCGGCGCCGCCTTGGGTTCCGGCACACCGAGGTCAGCCTTGGGCTTCTCGGGAATATGCTCGGCCTTCTTCACTTCCTGCGGCAGGAATACATCCACCAGCGCGAAATAACGGTCGTAGAACTTGGGCGCCGAGACCGTCTCGCTTGCCACCTTGACCATCGAGTCATCGGTGGAGCCGATCGGCATCGACACCGAGCCCAACACACCCACACCGAGGCTTGCGGAGTTGTTGACCTTCTTCAGCGCATAGCGATCCTGCAAGGCGTTGGCAAACATCGTCGAGTGGTTATTGCCTTTGCCGTCATCGGCACACACCACGTTGAAGCTGATCTGCAGGTGCGTCTCGCCGGTCTGCTGAAAGCTCTTGTTACCCACGACCAGCTTCGGATCGCTGCTGGTGATGATGTAGCCCTGGCTCAGCAGGGCACGACGCGCCGCTTCGCAGGCCGCCACATCGCTGACCGGGTAATCACGGGAGAATGTACCGGAGTCGTCGAAATTCTCATGTTCATAAATAGCGGTCTTGGGTGACGAGCAGCCCGCGGCGCCCGCCAGCACCAGCGCCAACCCGAGGCTACGCAAGTGAAATGATGTCGACATCGAAAATCCTGAGGAAAACAGTCCGGGCGGTATTGTGCAACAGAACGGGGTCCTGGCGCGCGCATTCCTGTCGGTAAAACGTCACAGGCCTACAGGACGGTGCCTGCAGGAAAAAGCCCGGCGCCCATATGGTCGATAAACACACGCAGTTTGGCTGAAGCATGGCGACTTGCTGGCCATAACATCCAGAAGCTGCCGCGGTGCTCGAGAAAGTCATCCAGCACCCGCTGCAAATGCCCTTGCTGCACCGCCTCCCTGACCATGTAATCCGGCAGGCAAGCGATGCCCAAGCCTTCGTGCACCACATGGTTGAGCGATTCAATGGTCGTGCTGACCAACGGTGTGCGCAAAACAGGTTCTGCAGCGCCTGGCACAGGACGTAATGGCCATGGCTCCAATTTGCCGGTGGCGCAGAATTTGTGGCGCAGGCAAGCGTGGCCGCTCAAGTCCCGGGGCTGCTGCGGGGTGCCATGTTGCTCGAAATAGGCTGGCGTCCCCACCAGCACCAGACGGTAGTGCCCCAGATGACGCGCCATCAAGCGCGAATCTTCCGGCCGGCCTGTACGAATCACCGCATCGAAGCCTTCTTCGATCACATCCACCATGCGGTCTGAAAAATCCACATCCAGTTCGATGTCCGGGTACGCACGCATGAAATCGCTGAGCACCGGCATCAACAGCCCACGCACCTGCGGCACGCTGATCCGCAACTTGCCGCGCGGCGTGAGGGTGGCCTCGGTCAGTTCCTGCTCCGCGGCCTCGACTTCGGCGAGAATCCGTCGCGAACGCTCGAGAAACAACGCCCCCTCGCTGGTCAAGGTGATGCTGCGCGTACTGCGGTGAAACAGGCGCACACCCAGGCGCTCCTCGGTGCGTGCGATGCTTTTGCCCACCGCCGAGGAAGACACGCCAAGCACGCGGCCCGCGGCGGTGAAGCTGCGGGTTTCCGCGACGTGCACGAATACCGAAAGACTGCTCAAGCTGTCCATGGGCTTACCTACCAATTGCGGACGTAGGTGTCCGATAAGTTCGGAACCTTAGCCTGTTTTTCCGCAGCTCACAGCCCCCTACCCTGCTTCCTGGCCTTTTTTCATGGATAGCGTGCGATGAGCAACAGCCCTGCAATAACCGATTCGGCCCCCGCCAACCAACGTCAGGCCCTGCCACTGGGTGGCTTGCTGGCGTTGGCTTCGGCCGGGTTTATCACCATCCTCACCGAGGCAATGCCCGCCGGGCTCCTGCCGCAGATGAGCGACGGCCTGGGCGTCTCGCCGGCACTGGTGGGCCAGTTGGTCACCCTGTATGCCCTCGGCTCATTGCTCGCAGCCATTCCTCTCACGCTGCTGACCCGAGGCTGGCGTCGACGGCCATTGCTGCTGATTGCGATCGGAGGCTTTGCCTTGGTCAACAGCGTGACAGCGTTTTCCAGCCATTACGGGGTGACCCTGGTGGCACGTTTCTTCGCCGGTGTTTTCGCCGGGCTGCTCTGGGCGCTGCTGGCGGGATATGCCAGCCGCATGGTTGCGCCGCACCTGCAAGGGCGGGCGATTGCCGTGGCGATGCTCGGCGCTCCCCTCGCATTGTCTCTGGGTGTGCCGGCGGGCACGTTCCTGGGCACCACCGTTGGCTGGCGTTTGAGTTTCGCAATCATGACCGGGCTGACGCTGTTGCTGCTGATTTGGGCGCGCTGGCAGCTGCCGGATTTTGCAGGCGAACCTGCGGGAAAACGTCTGGGGCTGCGCCAGGTCCTGAATTTGCCAGGCATCCGTCCGGTGCTGTGGGTGACCTTTACCTACGTGCTGGCCCACAACATGCTCTATACCTACGTGGCGCCCCTGCTGGGGCCCGCCGGAATCGCCGCCGAGATTGATCGTGTGCTGCTGGTATTTGGCCTTGCCGCGCTGCTGAGCATTTGGCTGGCGGGCGTACTGATTGATCGATGGTTGCGGGTGTTGCTCGTGGCCAGCTGTACGCTGTTTGGCTTGATCGCCCTGGCGCTGGCGTTCTGGATCGAGTCGCCAGTGGTTGTCTACGGTGCCGTGGCGTTATGGGGCCTGGCGTTCGGCGGCCTGCCAGCGTTGCTGCAAACCGCACTGGCCAAGGCGGCCGGTGCATCGGCGGATGCAGCGCAGTCGATGCTGGTCACTGTATGGAACCTTGGGATTGCCGGCGGTGGGTTGGTCGGTGGCGTATTACTTCAAGGCTGGGGCGTCGGCACCTTCGCGTGGGCGGTTGTGCTGCTGATGCTATTGGCTGTGATCGCCAGTCTGAAGAGCAGCCAATAAAAAGCCCCCGGTCCTTTCAGAGCGGGGGCTTTTTACTTCAAACCGACATCAGAATTTCTTGATGTCAGCCTTGGTTTCCAACTGCTTGCGGTAGGCAGCAAAGTCTTGCTGGCCAATACGGGAAGCGAGGAAGCGGCGGTATTGCGCCTTTTCTTCGTCCGTAGGCGCAGCGGCTTCGTTGACGCCGTTCAAGCGCACGATCACCAGGCTACCGTCCGCCAGGGTCACGGTAGTGAAGGTCGGCTTGTCCTTGCTTGCAGGCTTGGGCATGCGGAACAGGGCTTGCAGCACGGCCGGGTCGATCGCTTCCTGGCTACGGGTAGCCGCTTCAGTGACTTTCCAGGCCTGGCCGTCGATCGGCTGGTTCAGCGCAGTTTTGCCATCACGCAGGCTGGCGATCAACTCGTCAGCATGAGCCTTGGCAGCCGCGCTGGCGCGCTCCTTGGTCATCTGCGCACGGATAGCGGCAGAGACGCTTTCCAGTGGCAATTGCGTAGGCTTCAGATGCTCTTTGGCCCGCAGCACAATGATGGTTTCCGGGTCCAGCTCAATGGCGGTGCTGTTGGCACCTTCATCCAGCACTTCCGGGCTGAATGCAGCAGTGACCACCGCACGGTTGGCGGCAACACCTTCGCCACCTTCACGGCCAAACGGCGCCGAGGTGTGCACGGTCAGCTTCAGGTCAGACGCCGGCTGAGCCAGGTCGGAGGCCTCGAATGCCGCATCTTCCAATTGCTTGGTAGCCTCGACAAAACGCTGCTCAACCTGCTGAGTTTTGAGCTCGCGCGTCAGCTTGTCTTTCAGGCTGGCGAACGATGGCACTTGCGGTGCTTCAACGCCCAACAGCTTGATCAGGTGCCAACCGAAGGTGGTGCGTACCGGCGCTGACACCTGGTCCTTGTTCAAGGCGTACAGGGCAGTTTCGAAGTCCGGATCGTAGACGCCAGGGCCCGCGAAGCCGAGGTCACCGCCATTGGCGGCCGAACCTGGGTCCTGGGAGAACTCCTTGGCCAGGGCGTCGAACTTCTCACCCTTGGCCAGGCGTGCCTGGATTTCTTCGATCTTGGCCTTGGCTTGCGCGTCGGTTGTCTTGTCGTTGACTTCAATCAGGATGTGCGCGGCACGACGCTGTTCAGCGAGGTTGGCGGTTTCTTTCTGATAGGCAGCCTGCAGCTCATCGTCCTTGACAGTGACCTGGTCGAAGAACGAAGACTTCTTCAATTCCAGGTAGTCGATAACCACCTGGTCCGGGGTCATGAACTCTTTGGCGTGCTGGTCGTAGTAAGCCTTGACCTCATCGTCGGTGAGCTTCACCGCCGTAGGATCGGCCTTGATGTTGACGGTGGCGAAGTCGCGGGTCTGTTTTTCCAGACGGGCGAATGCCAGCACTTCGGCGTCGGTGACAAAGCCGCTGCCGGCGAGACCTGCGCGAACCTGGCCGATCAGCATTTCCTGGGTCAGCATCTGACGGAATTGCAGACGGCTGTAGCCCAGTTGACGGATCACCTGGTCAAAGCGTTCGGCGTTGAACTGGCCGTCCACCTGGAATTCCGGCGTCTGCAGGATCACTTGGTCAAGCGCCGCTTCAGAGAAGCCGAACTTGGAATCGGCAGCACCTTGCAGCAGCAGTTTGCGATCGATCAGACCCTTGAGGGCCGCATCGCGCAGCAGTTTTTCGTCCAGCAGGGAAGCATCGAAATCCTTGCCCAGCTGTTGCATCAGCTGGCGACGTTGCATGTCGACGGCCTGGCTCAATTCGGTTTGGGTGATCTCTTCACCGTTGACCTTGGCCACGTCCTGCTTGTTGTTGGTCGAAGCCTGGAAAATGGCCTCGATACCGGTGAACGCCATCAATGCGACGATGATCCCGATAATGGTCTTGGCAATCCAGCCTTGTGAATTGTCCCTGATATTTTGCAGCATGCGTCCCCCAGAAACGGTTGATCTTCAAAAATTAGGCAACCGTGGAGCGTGGGTAGAGTCCGGATAGAAGAAAGGCGCATCCGAGGATGCGCCTTCTCGTAACTGGCGGAGCGGACGGGGGTTTGAACCAACACCCCAAGCCCTGGCGACCCGATGGATACTTGGGTCAGCTGCCGCTCCGCTGCCAGGCCAGACCTGCGTCTGACCCGGGTAGGTAAGGCTTGAGCGAAGCTTAGTTAACGGCTTCTTTCAGGGCTTTACCGGCTTTGAAACCTGGTTTCTTGGCAGCAGCGATTTGCAGTGCTTTGCCAGTCTGTGGGTTACGGCCAGTGCGAGCTGGGCGGTCGGTCACAGAAAAAGTACCGAAGCCTACCAGTACTACAGAGTCGCCGGCCTTCAGAGCGCCAGTGACGGATTCGATTACTGCGTCCAGCGCACGGCCAGCAGCAGCTTTCGGGATATCAGCGGATGCGGCGATAGCATCAATCAGTTCCGACTTGTTCACTCTAAGTCCCCTTATATATCTATTGAGTATGATTCTAAGTTTTTTGGTGAAAGCAAAAACCAGTGCTGAATGGCCTACAGACACTTAAGAGCCGCTTTATAACAAGGGCTCTAAAAAGCTGTCAAGGAAGCCACCCGGCTTAATCGCATTAATGCGTGCTAATTCTTTCCTTGGAATCAGACTCGCGTTTTTCATCCTTCGAGACTATCTCCGGAGCCACATCCGGCAAGGGCTCCGGCGCGTATTGCAGCGCAATTTGCAGGACCTCGTCAATCCATTTAACCGGTTTAATCTGAAGATCCTGCTTGATGTTGTCCGGAATTTCCTTCAAGTCGCGAACATTCTCTTCAGGAATGATCACCGTCTTGATACCACCGCGGTGTGCAGCGAGCAATTTCTCTTTCAGACCACCAATGGCCAATACCTGACCACGCAGGGTAATTTCCCCTGTCATTGCCACATCGGCTCGCACAGGTATGCCGGTCAACGCCGATACCAGTGCCGTGCACATGCCTACGCCAGCGCTAGGACCGTCTTTGGGCGTCGCCCCTTCCGGCATATGGATGTGGGTGTCGTGCTTCTCGTGGAAGTCCAGGGGAATCCCCAGGCTCTTGGCGCGGCTGCGCACCACGGTCTGTGCGGCAGTGATGGATTCGACCATCACATCACCCAGCGAACCGGTCTTGATCAACTGGCCTTTGCCCGGAATCACAGCGGCTTCGATGGTCAGCAATTCGCCACCCACCTGAGTCCACGCCAGGCCGGTCACCTGCCCTACCTGGTCTTGCTGCTCGGCCAGGCCGTAACGGAATTTCTTCACACCCAGGAAGTGTTCAAGGGAGTCGGCGACAACCTTCACAGAGAAGCGTTTTTCCAGCGCGTGTTCTTTGACCGCCTTGCGGCAAATCTTCGCAATCTGGCGCTCAAGGCCCCGTACACCCGCCTCGCGCGTGTAATAACGCACGATGTCGCGAATCGCTTCGACCTCAAACTCGATCTCGCCTTTTTTCAAGCCGTTGGCTGAAATCTGTTTAGGCGCGAGGTATTTGACGGCGATATTGATCTTCTCGTCTTCGGTGTAACCCGGCAGACGAATCACCTCCATCCGGTCCAGCAGCGCTGGCGGAATATTCATGGAGTTGGAGGTGCACAGGAACATTACATCGGACAGGTCGTAGTCGACTTCCAAGTAATGGTCGTTGAAATTGTGGTTCTGCTCGGGGTCGAGCACTTCGAGCAATGCAGAGGCTGGATCGCCGCGCATGTCGCTGCCCATTTTGTCGATTTCATCGAGCAGGAACAGCGGGTTGCGCACGCCCACCTTTGTCATCTTTTGAATCAATCTTCCTGGCATCGAACCGATGTAAGTACGGCGATGGCCACGAATTTCCGCTTCATCACGCACACCACCGAGGGCCATGCGCACGAATTTGCGGTTGGTAGCGTTGGCGATGGACTCAGCCAGGGACGTTTTACCGACCCCCGGAGGCCCCACCAGGCACAACACCGGACCACGAATTTTCTTCACGCGCTTTTGCACGGCGAGGTATTCGAGGATGCGTTCTTTGACCTCTTCGAGGCCGTAGTGGTCGGCGTCGAGGATGTCTTCAGCGCGCGCCAAGTCCAGACGCACTTTGGTCTGAGCCTTCCACGGCACCTGTACCAGCCAGTCGATGTAGGAACGCACCACGGTGGCTTCGGCGGACATTGGCGACATTTGCTTGAGCTTGTTCAGCTCAGCAGTGGCCTTGGTCAGCGCGTCTTTTGGCAGGCCGGCAGCATCGATGCGCTTTTTCAGCTCTTCGATTTCATTGTGGCCGTCCTCGCTGTCACCGAGTTCTTTCTGAATGGCCTTCATCTGCTCATTCAGGTAGTACTCGCGCTGGCTGCGCTCCATCTGTTTTTTCACGCGACCGCGGATGCGTTTTTCAACCTGCAGCAGGTCGATCTCGCCATCCAGCAGCGCCAGTACGTGCTCGACACGAGCCGGCAAGTCGATAATTTCGAGGATGTCTTGCTTCTGCTCGATTTTCAGCGCCATGTGCGCGGCCATGGTATCGACCAGGCGGCTTGGCTCATCAATGCTGTTGAGAGAGGACAGGACTTCAGCCGGGACTTTTTTGCCCAACTGCACATACTGCTCGAACTGCGAGAGCAGGCTGCGCACAAACACTTCAGATTCACGCTCAGGGGCTTCGACTTCGTCGATCAGCGCCACTTCGGCGCGCAGGTGGCCGTCCACCTCCATGAAACGCTCGACCGCGCCACGTTGCTCACCTTCCACCAGCACCTTGACGGTGCCATCGGGCAGCTTGAGCAATTGCAGGACGGTAGCAACGGTACCGACGCGATACAGGGCGTCTTCGCCTGGATCATCATCAGCAGGATTTTTCTGGGCCAACAGCAGGATCTGCTTGTCGCCCGTCATCGCGGCCTCGAGGGCTTCGATAGACTTCTCGCGCCCCACGAACAGCGGGATAACCATGTGCGGATAGACGACGACATCACGCAACGGCAGGAGAGGCAATTCGATGGTTGTCTTCATGATTTCGCCTCTATGACAGTTGAAAAGTAAGCTTGAAAACAAGATGGGGGCTGCATGCAAAAAAAACAAGCTCAATGCCAGCAGTTAAACGCATGAATAAACGCGAATTAAAAAAACTGCTGCAAAAAACAGCCCCAAAAAAGAAGGGGCCCCGAAAGGCCCCTTGCTTGTACTGCAACTGCAAAACGCTTAAGCGTCTGGCGCAGCCTTGGCAGCCGGCTCACTGTTTTCGTAGATATACAGTGGCTTGGATTTGCCTTCGATAACGCTTTCGTCGATCACCACTTTACTCACCTCGGACTGCGAGGGGATTTCGTACATGGTGTCGAGCAAAACGCCTTCGAGAATCGAGCGTAAACCACGTGCACCGGTCTTGCGCTCCAGTGCCCGCTTGGCCACTGATTTGAGTGCGTCGGTACGAAACTCGAGGTCTACACCTTCCATTTCGAACAGCTTGGCGTATTGCTTGGTCAGGGCGTTTTTCGGCTCGGTGAGGATCTGAATCAAAGCAGCCTCATCCAGCTCGTCCAACGTGGCCAGGACCGGCAGACGGCCAACGAATTCCGGGATCAGACCGAACTTGACCAGATCGTCAGGCTCGACTTCACGCAGGGACTCGCCCACCTTCTTGCCTTCTTCCTTGCTGCGCACTTCCGCACCGAAACCGATGCCGCCACGCGTGGAACGTTGCTGAATAACCTTTTCCAGACCGGAAAACGCACCGCCACAGATGAACAGGATGTTGCGCGTATCAACCTGAAGGAATTCCTGTTGCGGGTGCTTGCGACCACCTTGAGGCGGAACGGAAGCAACCGTGCCTTCGATCAGTTTCAACAGGGCCTGCTGCACGCCTTCACCAGATACATCGCGGGTGATCGACGGGTTGTCGGACTTGCGCGAAATCTTGTCGATTTCGTCGATGTAGACAATACCCATCTGGGCCTTCTCTACGTCGTAGTCGCACTTCTGTAGCAGTTTCTGAATGATGTTCTCGACGTCCTCACCCACGTAGCCAGCCTCGGTGAGGGTGGTGGCGTCGGCGATGGTGAACGGAACGTTCAACAGGCGAGCGAGGGTTTCTGCAAGCAAGGTTTTACCCGAGCCTGTAGGGCCGATCAGCAAGATGTTGCTCTTGCCGAGTTCGACTTCGTCACCTTTCTTGTCACGCTGGTTCAAGCGCTTGTAGTGGTTGTACACCGCTACGGCCAGAACCTTCTTTGCACGCTCTTGACCAATCACATACTGATCAAGGATGCCGCTGATTTCTTTAGGCGAAGGCAATTTATGCGCGCTGCTTTCGGCCTGAGCTTCCTGCACCTCCTCGCGGATGATGTCATTGCACAGGTCGACGCACTCGTCGCAGATAAACACCGAGGGGCCGGCAATCAATTTGCGTACTTCATGCTGGCTTTTGCCGCAGAAGGAGCAATAGAGCAGCTTGCCGTTGTCCTCGCCGTTGCGGGTGTCAGTCATTCGTTCGATCCAAATCCGATAGGCTTGCAACACAAGATGAAGGCTTATGCGGGCTTTTTCAAGCCCGCCGGTGGTCGGACATGCCGACCAGCCCTATTTTGAGGTGCTTATATTAAGCGGGGCGCTTTTCGATCA
The DNA here is from genome assembly GCF_044875395.1 of Pseudomonas sp. HT11. Taxonomy (NCBI): domain Bacteria; kingdom Pseudomonadati; phylum Pseudomonadota; class Gammaproteobacteria; order Pseudomonadales; family Pseudomonadaceae; genus Pseudomonas; species Pseudomonas sp. HT11. The sequence continues at coordinate 3,935,655 of NZ_CP173217.1, forward strand.
CTGCGTCGATCAACCCATAGGCGCGTGCAGCTTCCGCGCTCATGAAGTTGTCGCGATTGGTGTCACGCTCGATTTCTTCCAGGGTGTGCCCGCTGTGCTTGGCCATCAACGTGTTGAGGCGCTCACGAATAAACAGGATTTCCTTGGCGTGAATTTCGATGTCCGACGCCTGGCCCTGGAAGCCGCCCAGCGGCTGGTGAATCATCACGCGCGAGTTAGGCAAGCAGTAACGCTTGCCCTCGGCACCCGCGGTGAGCAGGAACGCGCCCATGCTGCAGGCCTGACCGATGCAGGTCGTCGACACGTTTGGCTTGATGAACTGCATGGTGTCGTAGATCGACATACCCGCCGTCACCGAACCGCCCGGGGAGTTGATGTAAAGATGGATGTCCTTGTCCGGGTTTTCCGCTTCAAGGAACAGCAGTTGCGCGCAGATCAGGTTGGCCATGTAGTCCTCTACAGGGCCGACCAGAAAGATCACTCGTTCCTTGAGCAGGCGCGAGTAGATGTCATAGGCGCGTTCGCCACGAGCAGATTGCTCGACAACCATCGGGACCAGGCCGCCTGCGGCCTGGATATCAGAGTTCTGCTGAATATAGGAATTACGGAACATGCTCTGCAGTTACTCCCAAATAGTCATGTCTTGAAAACGCATAAGCCAGCGCGAGGCTGGCTTATGGTTGTATTTCGAACGAGTTGGACAATCAGTCGGCTTGTGCTGCTTCCGCCGGTTTGACTGCTTCTTCGTAAGAGACCGCTTTGTCGGTCACCTTAGCCTTCTGCAGAACAGTATCCACAACTTGTTCTTCCAGCACAACCGAACGTACTTCGTTCAGCTGCTGGTCGTTCTTGTAGTACCAAGCCACGACCTGCTCTGGCTCCTGGTAGGCGGAAGCCATTTCCTGGATCATTTCGCGAACGCGATCTTCGTCAGGCTTGAGGTCGAATTGCTTGACCACTTCAGCCACGACCAGACCCAGCACAACGCGGCGCTTGGCTTGCTCTTCGAACAGCTCGGCCGGCAGTTGGTCAGGCTTGATGTTGCCACCGAACTGCTGAACCGCTTGAACGCGCAGGCGATCCACTTCGTTGGACAGCAGAGCCTTAGGCACTTCGATCGGGTTGGCGGCCAGCAGACCGTCCATGACCTGGTTCTTGACCTTGGACTTGATGGCCTGACGCAGTTCGCGCTCCATGTTCTTGCGAACTTCGGTGCGGAAGCCGTCGATACCGGTTTCCTTGATACCGAATTGAGCGAAGAACTCTTCGTTCAGCTCTGGCAGCTTAGGCTCGGAAACACTGTTGACGGTCACGGTGAACTCGGCGGCTTTGCCGGCCAGGTCCAGGTTCTGGTAGTCAGCAGGGAACGTCAGGCTCAGAACGCGCTCTTCGCCAGCTTTGGCGCCAACCAGGCCGTCTTCGAAGCCAGGGATCATGCGGTTGGAACCCAGCACCAGCTGAGTGCCCTTGGCGGAGCCGCCAGCGAATACTTCGCCGTCAACCTTGCCAACGAAATCGATGTTCAACTGGTCTTCGTTCTGAGCAGCGCGATCGACCGCTTCGAAACGGGTGTTCTGCTTGCGCAGGATTTCCAGCATGTTGTCCAGGTCGGCATCGGCCACTTCAGCGCTCAGGCGCTCTACGGCGATGTCTTCGAAACCGGCAACAGTGAACTCCGGGAACACTTCGAATACGGCAACGTATTCCAGGTCTTTGCCGGCTTCCAGGGATTTAGGTTCGATCGAAGGCGAGCCAGCCGGGTTCAGCTTGTGCTCGACAACAGCTTCGTAGAACGAAGCCTGGATCACGTCACCTACAGCTTCCTGACGCGCATCGGCGCCAAAACGACGCTTGATTTCGCTCATTGGCACTTTGCCTGGACGGAAACCAGCGATCTTGGCCTTTTGGGCAGTCTGCTGCAGACGCTTGTTGACCGCAGTCTCAATACGCTCTGCCGGCACGGTGATGCTCAGGCGGCGCTCGATAGCAGTAGTATTTTCAACAGAAACTTGCATGGATATTCCTCGTTGCACAGACGTTAGCCGGCCGTTTCCGACCCCAGAATCAAGGGCATGCATTCTAGTGGGTCAAACTCAAGAAGTCACCCTACTGAAAACGGGTAGAAAAACAGCAGGCCATTTATAGGTTCAAGTGCACGCATGCACTTTATCCCGTTAGCAAATACAGCTCATCACGCCAGGGCTCTGCATCAGCCTTCTATATATAGAAGAGCGTAGATGCGCCCCCTTGGCGACCGACCTTGCGTGCAAGGCCGAAGGGCGCGGCAGCAGCATCGAGACACACAAATACGACGAAACGCCCCACCCTGGAAACTCAAGACACTTAAACAAAAACGGCACAGCCCTTTTCAGGTACTGCGCCGTTATTCGCTATTAAATAGCTGCACTGACCCTGATATAGCCGAGAATCAGTTCTACACGCTCAAAACCGGCAACGATTCTAACGCCAAGGCATTGAGAATGCTTGCTTTTTCTTGGCGTCAAGACACCGCACACGACAGATCGGAAATTTTCGGCGCAAAAAAAAGCGCCAGATCATTGATCTGGCGCTTTTTCTGAATATGGGGTGGACGAAGGGGATCGAACCCTCGACAACGGGAGTCACAATCCCGTGCTCTACCAACTGAGCTACGCCCACCATATTGCATTAACAAAGAACCCAAACATCTTCTTTGTCGAACCTCGCATCCCCTGATGGCGGTGCAAAGCTTTAATTGGTGCGGATGAAGAGACTCGAACTCTTACGCCTCGCGGCGCTGGAACCTAAATCCAGTGTGTCTACCAATTCCACCACATCCGCGCTTGAAGCTCTTAAAGCAAAGGCGCCAGATGATTAATCTGGCGCCTTTTAAAATATGGGGTGGACGAAGGGGATCGAACCCTCGACAACGGGAGTCACAATCCCGTGCTCTACCAACTGAGCTACGCCCACCATATAGCGCTACTTGTGCCAAAGCTGCCTAATGGCGCACCCGGCAGGACTCGAACCTGCGACCATCCGCTTAGAAGGCGGATGCTCTATCCAGCTGAGCTACGGGCGCCTGATTAATCTGTATTCTTGGAGGATTACAAACTAAGTGCTTCCAGCCTTGCACGACAACAATTGTGCTCGACCTTCTTAACCAGTGCTAGGCTGTGCCCGACAAGTGCGACGAATAGTATAGACGCCTCGGAAACCCGTCAAATCTTTTTTGAAAAAAATTCATTTTATTTAAGGGGTTAGGGCAATTTGCAGACCAAGCGCCTTTGCCCTCACGTCTTGGCATGCGAGAATGCGCGCACTTTTCTTCCCCCTCTCGATGGTTAATCACGCGTAATGACTGCACAACTTATCGACGGCAAATCAATCGCCGCCAGCCTGCGCCAGCAGATCGCCAAACGAGTCACCGAGCGTAGCCAGCAAGGCCTGCGCACGCCTGGCCTCGCGGTGATCCTGGTCGGCAGCGATCCTGCCTCTCAGGTTTATGTCTCGCACAAGCGTAAAGACTGTGAAGAGGTCGGCTTTATTTCCAAGGCCTACGACCTGCCGGAAGACACCACCCAGCAGGCCCTGACCGACCTGATCGACAGCCTCAATGACGACCCGGGCATCGACGGCATCCTGCTGCAGCTGCCACTGCCCGAGCACCTGGATGCTTCCAAACTGCTGGAGCGCATCCGTCCCGACAAAGACGTCGACGGTTTCCACCCGTATAACGTCGGCCGCCTGGCCCAGCGTATCCCGCTGCTGCGCCCGTGCACCCCGAAAGGCATCATGACCCTGCTGGAAAGCACCGGCGTCGATCTGTACGGCCTCGATGCCGTCGTCGTCGGCGCGTCCAACATTGTCGGTCGCCCGATGGCCATGGAGTTGCTGCTGGCTGGCTGCACCGTGACCGTCACTCACCGTTTCACCAAAGACCTCGCTGGCCATGTCGGCCGCGCCGACCTGGTAGTGGTGGCTGCCGGCAAACCCGGCCTGGTCAAAGGTGAGTGGATCAAAGAAGGCGCCATCGTCATCGACGTGGGCATCAACCGCCAGGAAGACGGCAAGCTCGTCGGCGACGTGGTGTACGAAACCGCCCTGCCCCGCGCCGGCTGGATTACACCAGTGCCAGGCGGGGTTGGCCCGATGACTCGAGCATGCCTGCTGGAAAACACCTTGTACGCGGCAGAAACACTGCACGACTGATAAGTGACTGCCATGAAAAGCCCCGCCTGACAGCGGGGCTTTTTTATTGGGCGCAATTAACCGACGACGATGCGTCGTACCTGCCGGTGGCAACGCTACCCGCCTGGCCTGCCTCGTTTACAACACTGAAAGTGGGCCATTTGCCTGTAAGCACCCTGCCCTGACTATGTGGGCAACTTCACCCGGCGCACGCGGGTAAAACCGTCGGCCTAAGCCGCCTTGAAAAAAACCTGGCGCGATGACCAGGTTTTTCTAAAAATCGGTACAACCCTGACCAATCACCGGCTTACAGCCTTTCTTTAAAGGCTCTCTATCGCTTTCTGATCCATACTCCTAATATTAATTTCGTGTATTCGTAAGTTTTCCAAAGTGGCCAAACCCAGCAAATTAAGGGGTTTGGCCACTTTGGGATACCCACCATTCGATAGCGGAACGCAGTCAGTGGTACAAGAATTGGTACGAGATCCATCCCCACCCCGGCGTCCTGCCGACCGAACACGACCCTCCCAAATAACACCGGTTGCTAAGCTGTTCACTCCACCAGAGAAACGCAAATGCCAAACTCAAACCTACTCCCTTCACTGTTGGAAGATGTGGTTCCAGCCATTGTTACGGTGGGCAGCGCCCATAAAAAGCCTGCAGCTCTACCTCGGTGAGCTGCAAAAGATGATCTGCGAGCAGTATCTACCTGCGTTCGAGGAGGTCGGCTCTAAGCCGTGAAAATCTACGTCTTACGCAACCACATCGAATGTGTGTTGGCCAAACGCTTACCAAAGGTTAGCGTGATGGCTGAACCAAACCGCAGAAACGCAAAAGCCCCGCTAATGCAGGGCTTTCGTTTGAATCTTAACGGTAGACCGGGGAGTCGAACCCTGGAGATGCTATCAACGTCCGACGGCTTTCAAGACCGCTATGCAACTGCCCGCAGGCCGTGGCCTTTTAATGTTCATTGATTCGCGTGAGGCGAGTATTGCACCAGAGATGGACGTCTTTTTCAGTATTTCCCTCACTGGCAAAAGACTCACCCTCACGCGGAATCATTACTTGGCTTGGCGAAGCACGAGCTCCGAGAGACGGGTCTTAACCCGGAAGCAGAACTCGCGAATTTGAAATTGATAAGCGGGCATGACCATGTGGTTTAAATCGGGACCTAATGAGTCTTTGATTTCCATGTACTTGGCCGTCTTGGCAGCAATGGCCTGGTATTCCGCCTCGTATTTGTTGTAAGACACTTTGTTGTAGACCTTTAAGACATCCAGCTCTTTACGGCATTGCTCAGCGCGATTTTGGTTCAGGTCTGTTTCTGATTCTGCCTGCGCGGATTCCGGAGCGGCAGGGACATGTGAATCAGCACGGGCGTTCGCAGGCGCAGCCTCGTAGCGGACTGTCCAGTTTTCTGGAGTGGTGTGTGCGACTTCAGGGGGGGCTTCCTGGACGACGGCAGGAGGTGGAGCCACGTCAGGTTTTTCTGGCGTTTTCGTAGCGCATCCCGAGAGGGCCAGTCCTACCACTACAACGATGCCACACATTTTATCCATCGGTTCCACCAATAGTCCATTACGGTTGGCTGAGTCGTTAGGTTCTGGGTAAAAGTATTAACTCACTCAATGATCGAGTGAAATTTTCTACCAGCCTCAAGGCGCTCAGCCCCTCTTCCTTGAGTACGCAGATAAACGATAATAGTAAAAAAACAAAAACATGACGAGTAAAAGCTCGCCAGAAAGGCTACAAATTTAATCGGTTAAATTAGTGTGGGGCCACGCTGCGCATGCGCCTGGTGGTGGCCCGTGTAAATCGCAGCGCCGATGGGGATGGCTGCCATTGTGGGCCAAGGGCAAGCGCCCCGAACCAATTGACGCCATTATAGGGGCGGTCACCAAATGGATTTACCGAAGGATTGGTGAGGAAGCCAAGCCCTTCGAATAGTCAAGGTTTCGGCCCCCATGAGAAACCGTCTTACGCCATCAACCCCCAGAAACGCAAAAGCCCCGCTTTCGCGAGGCTTTTGTGTAAATCTTGGCGGGAAACTAGGGATTCGAACCCTGGGAACGCTATTAACGTTCGCCAGTTTTCAAGACCGCTACGCATATAAAGACGGGCTGACGCCTTGAGGGCCAGCATAGTTCCTTTTCTCGAAGCAATTGATAAGGCTTGAAGGCGCATTCCACGTGGGGTACTTTTTTAGTTTAGGAACTGCTTTTCTAAGCAAATTGCCCCATAAAAAACCCAGCTAGCACTCCAGACCACCCAGGTCAACAAAAACTTGACAGGCCGTTTTTTTTATGAGATGATTTTATAGATTAGTGTTTTTAGCTAGTGTGTTTCTGAGTTCGAATCTCAGTGCCTTGCTGTTCCCCCTACTGTTTCTTAGTTTTTTGCGTTTCATCAGCGTTTTAGTGCAAAAAAAATCAGAACAGAGCTTTAAATCAACAAAAAAGGGGGCACTTATGAATAATAAATCTCAACGTCGTACAAAAAGCAATGTCATCACTTATGTTGCATGTTTTTTTGAGACAGTATGGGCAGCAATGGTATCGGTAATGGCGGCCAGCACGAGCGGTGTACAGGGTATCCTGTCACTAGCTAAGAACATTATTTCTCTTCGCTGATTCCTGCGCACCTTTAATTAGATGCTTCGGCCTCACTTCTCAAATACCTTCTGACTGGTACTCTTATTCCTTCTTAGGAGAACCAGACATGCCCAACTCAGACCTGCTCCCCTCTCTTCTGTCCAAGCTCTACGAAAACCAGCTGGCCCTTGAGGCTTCCATCATTGAGATATCGAACTGGATCGAGCAGCGTGGCTCCGCCGAGGTAGCCGAGAACGTGCGCGGAGCTCTGGACACCATTGATGACAACGAGAAGTTCATCAAGCTGACCCTGGCGGTCCTTATGTCGCCCGAGTGAAGTTGATCTGACGCTGAGCGCTTCACTACTTGCAAGCAACTGACCACAGCTGATCGAGCTTCGTAGTGTAGCTCTGGCTCATCATGTCCCGGCGCATCCCCCAGTCGGGGTTTGTCGGTACACTGGCCGATCGCAGCGTCCCCCTTCCCCACCTGTCATTGATCTGGTCCAGCACGGTCATCACTCTGGTGGCCTCGACTGGCTGAGACACCGCGAATAGATCGTCCGTGTATTCACCTGGCTGGCAAAGGTTGAGCAACATCACCTCGGCTTTACTGTACTTGAAGCCAGGTCGAAAAATCCGGTCAAGGGCGTCAACTGCAGCCTTTGTCAGCAGGCGCACGTCGTCAGTTGGATACGGCATATCCACCACTACCCCATTGGCATACTTGGCTTCTTCGGGGTTGAACATGCCTGTGCGGATGCAGACACGGACCTTTTTGCACAGCGAGTTTTGAGCTCGCAGCTTTTCAGAGGCGCGCATCATGTAGGTGGCCACCGCCTCCTTGATCGGCGGCAACTCGGTAAGGCGCTTTCCGAACATCCGGCTACAACAGATTTCCTGCTTGGGTGGGTCGGGCTCGTCCAGTTCCAGGCATGAGGTGCCGGCCAGTTCGCGGGCGGTCTTCTCGATGACCACGCTGAATTTTTTGCGAAGCGTCCAGGGGTCGGCCTTGGCCAGATCCATCGCTGTCTTGATGCCCATCGTGTCCAGGTGAAGCTTCATCTTCCGGCCGACACCCCACACCTCTGAGACGTCGGTGTTGCGCAATACCCAGTCACGCTTTACCGGGTCAGTGATATTCACTACACCGCCGGTCTGGGCCTGCAGGCGCTTCGCTGTGTGGTTGGCCAGCTTGGCCAGGGTCTTTGTGTGGGCGATTCCGACGCCCACCGGGATTCCGGTACACTGAAAGACCCGTGCGCGGATCTGGCGTCCGAGGACATCCAGGCTGGCAATACCGCTCAGGTCGGCGAAGGCCTCATCAATGCTGTAGATCTCGACGGCGGGCACCATGCTCTCGATCAGCGTCATGACCCGCTCACTCATGTCCCCGTACAGGGCATAATTTGATGAAAACGAGACAATGCCGTGCTGCTTGAGCTTGTGCTTGATCTGGAAATACGGCTCGCCCATCTTGATGAAAGGCTTCGCGTCGTAGCTTCGGGCGATGACACAGCCGTCGTTGTTGCTTAGCACCACGATTGGCACCTTTGCCAAGTCAGGGCGGAACACACGCTCGCAGCTTGCATAAAAGCTGTTGCAGTCAATCAGCGCAAAGACAGGTGTCTGTTCAAACATGGCTGCGTACGGTGCTGGTGATCACGCCCCAAATCGACAGCTCGTCGCCCTCCAGAATGTACCGCGCCGGGTATTTCGGGTTCTCCGACAGAAGGATCACCTCTCTCCCGCGCTTACACAGACGTTTGCAGATGGGGTCATTATTCAGCAGCGCCACCACTACATGCCCGTGTGCCGGCTCAATAGACCGGTCCACAACCGCCAGGTCACCCTCAAAAATTCCCGCGCCCTGCATGCTCTCGCCAGTGATGGCGATCAGATAGACGTGCGGCGCCCTGATATTTAAGACCTCATCCAATGAGATGTTCTGCTCAATATGGTCGGCCGCCGGCGATGGAAAGCCAGCTGGTACCCGAAAAGAGCAAAAGGGCAGCTTCGTGCCGCCCTCGGCGATAGGACCTAAAATTGCGAAGCTCATGATGCAGCCTTTTACATACACTGTACGAATGTACAGTTAATAACGCAGATGGCTTGCGGTCAATTTGGCGTAAGAGATATCTGACAAGCGGCCCGTCAGACAAACTCATCTGCGTAAGCGGCGACAGCCTCTTCTGTGAGTTCCCGCCACTCACCGCTGTCGATTACGCCGCGCTCTTTCATATCGTCAGCCAGGGACAGGCGCCTCTCGTAACGATCTTCAGCTGTCGCCGATATGAAGTCGGGTTCATTGCGCAAGGCGAACCACGCCTGCATTGCGTTGATTTGCTCGCTGTGGATCGTCATGACGAATACTCGAGGCCAGTGTCTACAGTGTAGAGATTGGCCAGCGCCCAACTGTTCAGCAGGTCCGACAAGCGGAGAGCATCATGTGCGGAAGACTTACCCAGTACCGGGGAATTCACGACTTCGTGGCAGCGTTGAGCATGCCTAACGCTCTGGCTAACTCTGTCGGTGAATTGCCAGTGGAGCGTTACAACGTAGCCCCCACAACCCAAGTCGCCCTGCTCCACCTACAGGGTGATCTGCTGCACGCCGACATGGTGCGCTGGGGTCGGCGGCCACACTGGGCCAAGGTCAGGGCCGCACCGATCAATGCGCGCGTCGAGAAAGTAGCCCATGGACGGTTCTTTCGTGCGATCTGTCCGCACCGGGCAATCGCACCCATCGACAGCGGCTGCGCTTGTCGCGATGGCGACTGTAAAGACGCTACCACCACGCCCCCGGCGCTTTCCGTCTGATCAGGGACAGCGCTGGCGGCCCAGTTCGGCCACGCCACAGGCACCCTGAATGGATCGCCGAACGGATGGGAAAGCAACCGGCAACATGATCCTCTAGCACCATGGGGAATGGATTAACGAGGATGGGCCGGACGCGGTGGGCGTGCTACAGCTGGCACTAAAGCTTCCGCCGACGCCAGTTTTACACTTGACGCCTTAAAGCCCCATGACTGGCGCAACGGACCACTGCAGTGGGGCTTGATCAGGTACGCAATGGTTCTCGTACAGAGCGCATCGGTACAAGCCGCGCCGAGGTATCGCCCAGACGAATCGAAAGCGTCCCTTACTATCTTTGCCGGCAATGCTGCCAACCACCACCTCACGCATCACGTGTTCACTGACAAGAGCTTTAGCGTGTCGGGTGAAGCCTCCTCGATCAAGCGGTCAGTTCCCGGTACCGCGCGGCAGCTGCGTCCTCGACCGCAATAAACAGCGCCTCGATGGTCGCCGGGGTCAGCGCATGGGCTGCATCTACCCCTTCGACAAAACCTTTAGCGCGCGCCAGGGCCAGCTTCAGGGCTTGCAAATCCTCAGCACGCGCCTGGCGTGACAGGTGGTTTTGCATCTTGGTGCGAAGCCCAGCCGGTAGGCTTATCGCGTCCAACTGCTGGCTGACGTTCATCTCGCAACTCCCTGCACTTCGGCTAATATTGTGGCCAATTCGCGCAACGGGTACTGAGCTTGAATCAGCTCGCAGCCTGCGCAGTGTCGCACCGGGTCATGAGCATTACTCGGCCATTGCGTGGCCAGGCATAAACGGCAGCGTACCGCTTCCTCGCTCATGATCCATCGCTCATTCAACAGGCCTAAAGCGAAATCAGCACACAAGTCGGGCGACAGTGGGCTAGAAACAGGACACTGAACCTTTATGTATTCATCCATGCGGATTCGAACCCTTTAATAAGACGGTAATGGAATTCCCGCCCGTGCTCTGGGGATAAGACCTCGCCGGCGATCAAACCGTCCAAAAAACCAATCAACTGGTTATACAGACTGGGCGGCGCCCGCTCAGTCAAGGACTGGATCCGGAACGCCTCTACGTGGTGACGCACTCTAAATAAGATGTACTCGGGGTCTGCCAGGGTCATGAGGTCGTTGAAAAATTGCTGGGCGTTATCGATGGCTAGTGGATGAGTGAGGGGCGCGTACATAATTATTGTTGCCTTTGTAGATGGACTGCACGTTGAAGCGGTTATGCGAAACTGGTAACGCAGTCTAGGGCTGCCTGGCTGCCTGTACCAATAAAACGTCCCCGTCAAGTCAATGCGTGCAGCCCCTTTTTATAAGTGGATTATTGTTAACGCCTGACTGGGAGAATGCCACTCATGGAGAATCCTCCGACACAGCCCTCAGAATGTTTGCCAAATCCCGCAACGGATATTGCATGTTGCCAATTTCACAGCCATCGGAATGGACCATCGGAATTTGAGCATTGCTGGGCAATTGTGTGGCAAGGCAGTAGCTGCAGCGCACGGCTTCGTCACTCATAAGCCACTTATCATTCCACAGTCCGAGTGCAAAATCGGCCGTCGTTGTGTCGGCCACTGCCGGCGGTAGATCTGGATTTAGGGTCATATTCCACCTCGCCATGCGCTGGTCAGCGTCGCCATTCGTATTCGGGCAACCAAATTCCTCGGGGAAGACTTTGTTATCGTTCAGCCACGTAAAGACCTGGGCACATGCTCGGACGATCTCTGGATCAAGTCCCCACACCTCGGTAACGGCGGAGCGAACATGTCTTCCCGCGTTCCACAAGGTGAACAGAAAACTGGCTACCGTACGGCCCTGCCTGGTGTCCTTCTGAGCGGTTAACAGGAGTTGCTCAAGTGCTTGTTGAGTTTCGGAATCGAAAGTAAGTGACACGGCGTAATTTCCTTTTTACGTGATCGATGGACTTACGAAGAGCTACTGCGGGGGTAGGGTATACCCTGCCTGAGGCCGACTTTCCATTCAGCTATCAAAGCTCTACCTTTGACATAGATGATTGCAGCGACTAACGCGATACGCCTCAGCGATGCACAGAGCCCACGCCGCTTCGGCTTGTCCGCCAGAAGGTAGCACAGGTTAACTCGCTGATGGCCACACCATAAACACCGACTTGTAACACCGGAGCGTGACTGGTGATAGTACCGGTGGCGTGGACTGTGTGGGCCAAAGCCGACGCTGAGGGGCGCCAACCGCTGCTGCTCGCGATTGACGCATGCACTGATGGGCCCTGACAGAATATGCACACTCGTCGACAGGTGAAGTGAATAATCTCCACAACTACCAATCCATGCAATATAACTTGGATACCGGAGACTAAGGTTGACTAGTATTAGTGGGTGAAGGTGTCGTAAGCACTCACCAATATTCTGAAATAGCCCCCTGTACTACACTGAAAGGTTCCACGCAGCGTCACTTGATGCCCTCGCAGATTTTCCCGATTCACTTTTCGCAATCCATCTGCCGTAAAATTGGCGTTTTGAGAGCTCCATAGACTCCAAGCACGCTCAGCTGCAGACATAACGGGTCATTCGATAGAAATTTTTGATTGATCTGTCAGAGGTTAAGGCCGATAGATAAATAATACTGGCAGCGTCGCTGGTTTTTTCCCTATGGAGTCACCATGAATCTACGTTCCATTAATATCGCTCCCAGATCCGCTCTCTGCTTCGGCCTTATCACTATGCTTGTAATTGCACTTGGAGCCTTTTCGTACGTACAGCTCGGAAAATTGAGAGGAACAGAGCAGGACATTGAAAATAATTGGCTCGCAAGCATACAGACTGCTGACGATATACAGATTGCACTTTTGGGCGCCCGTTTAGAGAGCATTCGCTTACTAGCCACTTCGAGCCTAGAAGAAAAAGCGACAGCTTCAGAGCATCTCCAGGACGCGCAGAATGTACTTAATAAGCAAACCGAATACTATCGAAACAATTTAATATCCGATGAAGACGAACGAGCGAAATTTAATGAAGCCGCTACGACGATGGAGAAATATATAGACGGGCTCAAAACCATACTCGAATTAGATGGCACGCAGCATGAGAAAGCCGTTCAATTTGCAAATACTGAACAGCGTGATCGCGCCAACGATTACCAGGCTAAGCTTACAGCATTGAGAGATCACAACGTCAAAGGAGCAGCTACAGCAGGGACTACAGCGACGGCTGTATACTCAAACAGCATTACAATTGTCGACTCAGTGATTGGTGCTTCATTAGTTCTTACCATATTTCTTGCAATTGCACTTACTCGAAGTATAGTTCGCCCTATGAACTCTTCTGTAAAGATGGCAGAAGAGATAGCAGCAGGCGACCTTAGGCTTGTTCTTGAGGTAACCGGAAATGATGAGTCCGCAAGGTTAATGCGAGCGCTCAATACAATGCAAGGAACCTTGCGTGATACCATCAGCGAGATATCTGAGGCTGCCACGCAGCTTAGCACTGCCGCAGTTGAGATGAGCTCGATAACAGAAGGCGCAAGCTTTACCCTTCAGCAGCAAAATAGTGAAATCGAACAGGCTGCAACTGCGGTGACCGAGATGAGCGCCGCGGTTGATGAGGTTGCTCGCAACGCTATTTCCACATCAGAATCAGCTCGTGAATCCAACAAAGCTGCAGCGGCAGGAAACAATAAAGTTGGTGAAACACTCAAAGCAATGCGCAGCTTAACGGACAGGATTGAGATCACGTCGGAACAAGTACAACTGCTAGCTGGACAAACGCAAGAAATAAGTACAGTTTTAAGTGTAATTCGAGCAATCGCGGAGCAAACCAACCTCCTAGCGCTAAACGCTGCTATTGAAGCTGCTAGAGCAGGTGAACAAGGAAGAGGATTCGCAGTGGTTGCGGATGAAGTTAGAGCTCTTGCTCATCGAACCCAAACTGCAACTCAGGAAATCGAACAAATGATTTCAAGCATTCAGGCAGGTAGTGCGCAAGCTGTAGAATCGATGATTAGTAGCACCCATGAGGCGCATAGCACTAGGCAAACGGCTGATGAGGCTGGCCAGTCGCTCAAAGCTATCACATCAGCTGTTCAGCTGATCGATGATCGGAATCAGCAGATCGCGACTGCATCGGAAGAGCAGGCTCATGTAGCAAGAGAGGTAGATAGAGCCCTCATAAGCATTAGAGAACTCAGCGTTCAAAGTAGCGAAGGAACCCATCAGACTCTTCTAGCAAGTAACGAGCTTTCGAGACTTGCAATATCACTCAATCAGATGGTCGGTCGTTTCAGAATTTAAATACCAAACCCACCGTCAGCCCTGCCATTTAATTTAATCGGCTATCGCCCTGAGATATGCCTGGCACGCGCGCAGCGCGATCAGTCCGTTGTCCCCATCGTCGGTGATGGCGATAATTCGTTGCGCATGCGCTGGGTCAAGTTGGGCTCGACGGGCTGCATGAACCACGCCGACGGCGCCGGCGGCGGTAGGCACGTTACAGCCACTGGCTGGATCATCGGCAAGGAGGACCGACAGCCGCACATCAGCAGTGGCAAGGCGGTCGCGCAAAAGAGCCTGGTTGCGTTGAGCATCGGATAGTTCTCGAGTGTGTTGTTGATCCTGGGCCGCGAGATCCTGCTCGATGGCCAAGCGTTTGTCCTGTTCGGCGCGGGCCTGGGCCGCTGCGGCATTGCTGATCGTTGCCAAATCATCCTTGTGCAGGCCGGCCTGCTCGGCGAGCTTCTCTCCAATGCGCCAGTCCTGCACCTGCCAGGTCACGCCCGCGGCGCCGGCCATCAGCGCCAGGATCAGCAGCACCAGGCTCGCCAGCTTCTGCACCGGCGTCACGCCAGCACCTTCTTAGCCCGCTCCCACAACTGCAGGCGATCTTCCAGGCCGTTGAGCCCACCGTTAATGCGGCGGGTGATCTTCGTGAACTCACCCTGATCCGCCAACGTGTTGAGCCCCTTGGTGGACCAGAACCAGGCCGCAGACATCGCCGCGTGCTGGGGCAGCTCGAGCAGTTCGGGCTCGTAGATCAGATCCAGACCCATCGCTTCACCGCACGCAGCATAGTTGGCCCGGCCGGTTATCTGGATCAGGCCGCGGCCACGGTACTTCGAACCGTCCCCCTTTACGGTATTGCCCAGATCGGCGCGACCTTCATAGCCTGCCTGCTGCGCCGTGGGCCCCCAGACCTCGCGCACGTAACGCAGTTGCCCCGATTCATGCCCGACCTGGGCGATAAACGCGGCCAGGCGCAGCTTGCCGACGATGCCATAGCGGCCCATGGCCGTGTTCAGCACAGGAACGAAAACGCCGGTTTGGCGGCCGGCGTTCGGGAGGATTTGCAGCAACTGCTGCTCGGTGATCGGCATAGCTTTTCTCCAGGCGAAAAAAAACCGCTCAAGGCGGTATCGGTGGGCTTCTTTGTGGGGGGCTCTGCTTAAGCCTGTGCAGCCTTCAACGCAGCGAGTTCTGCGCGCAATTCTTTGACAGCCCCCATCAAGTCCGTGATCAACGCCATCGGTTCGAGTTGCTGAACGCGGGGTTGGCCGTCGTCGCCAATCCCATCTTTTTCGCCGGTGACGGCAAGCGGATTGACTTCCTGCGCCTCGTGCGCGATCAGCCCTTGGTAAACGACGTTGTCACCTTTGAACACATCGCCGAAATTTTTGCGCTGGTAGGTGACGATCCGGTAAGCGTCGACACGGTCCAGGTAAGATGTCTTCGGCGCGTCCTTGATGTATTTCTTGAAGCGGTAGTCAGAGCCGAACAGTGTCATGGTGCCCACGTACGTTGCGCCGATGTACACGTCAACGTTGGAGCCGGTCCAGTTGAAGTTGTAAGATGTTGCACCATATACACCACCAACACCTGTACGCGTACGGTATCCACGAGCAGCGATTGGTGTATTAACCTCGTTCGACACTGTTAAAATACTGACATTGGCATATGGGGTTACTACACTTGTAGGGACATTAAGTGTCCCTCCATATGAATAACTCATAGAAGGTCCACCAGCTGTGTTATCTGCATTAACAGATCGCCAAGTGAACCCACCGTCACCATTACCCTTGTTTACGATGAAGTGCCCCTCCCCCAGCCCGCCAGCATTCCAGCCCATATACAAACCTTGGATGTTGTACCGGCCTGATGCTTCCCGAACGCCTACCTCCGCGAATATAGCGCGGCCGTCAGTCACGCCAGTGCCACCCTTAGCAACTGGTAAGGCGGAAGGGAGAGTTCCACCCGTTCCGCCGAGGGCCGCATAAAGCTCCGTCGACATAGCGTTGATCTTCGTGCTCGCAGTCCGAGGTGGATCACCACCTAGACCTTGTGGCGGAGTACCGAGGATAATTTCTTGCCTAGCCATAAGTTCTCCCTATACCACCATCTTGGCGGTCATCGTCGATATACCTAAAGAGGTCGTGTTGTATCCTGGAATGTAAATAACGGCCGCAATCATGCGCTTATTCGGGTAATCCCAAATAAACTGAAGGTCGCTTTGTTGTTGAAGCGACCTAGTTACAGGCATGCTCATTGTATTTATAAGCACGTATTCATTATCTGAAAGGACAAAAGGAGATGAGAAGAAGTTAATACTCTGACCCTGAGCCGTTGAGCCGCTCCCCGTGAAAGTCCAAGTAGAATTTGAGTTTGAGAAAAGCGCTGTGGGCGTGCCTGTGTCGAAAATAATCTTTCTGGAACCATCTCGAAGCCTTATTCCGTAATCGCTCAGGATTTCAGCACCAAACCCAGCCGCGAAATATTGACCATTGGGCCGTACACTTGAGTTGTCGTAAGCCCTAATCTGAAACCCCGTCCATGCGCCAGCGCTTCCGAGAACTTCGGCGCGAGACATGCCTATTTGGCCCGATACAGGATCTGGCCGAATGAAAACAAAGGGCGGCAAGATCGACGTGATGGTGAATGGAAACGAGGTTATTGCAAATAGTCCAGAGTTATTGTTGTATCTCCCCTTGCATATAACAGAAAGCCTTGTTCGCTCAGAATCGATAATCACCCTGTTATCGACTGACCCCTTAAACATTAATCCGTAGGAATCTGCCATTTATTTGAACCTCACTACCACTAAGGTCATTGCCGTCAATGAAATCCAGCTTGCTGTTGTCGTATATCCTTTCATGCGCCTCCATACCCGAGCAGCGCCATTTATCACTTCAGGCTCAAGCTGACGATCACTGTTGTAGTTTATTGGTCCAAGGGGGACGCAGAAGGCAATAGAGTTCTGGGGCGTAATGTCAGCAATGGGCACGTCGATATATGAAGTGCCCGGAGCCCAGGTATTAGGGCTTACAGTTTCGGCGTAGACAATTCGACAAGTGAACGCGCTATCGTCGAGCTGGACCTGTCCATCGCCCCCCTTTACACGCATGCCATTATTCATGGCATAAGCCTCCCTACCGTGACTCGATCAACATCATTAGGGTCGTACACCGTGATGCCGTCATTGTTGAGCACCGTTGACGCACCAGCGCCAGCACTACGCAGCGTGAAGGTCCCGGCCTTGACGTTGATCTCCAACAGTGGCCGCCCCTTGGGGTCGACAGCTTCAGACCTCAGTGTCATACCCAGAATGATTTCCTGGATGAAAGCCTTGCTGATAATTGCTTGGTTGAGGACGACCTGATTGTTCTGTACCACGAACATCGGCACCAACTGACCGCTTACCTCATCGACCACCGCGAATCGCTGCGCGAATATGAGGAACTCCGACTGCTCTCCATCCGATCCAAACGCAAACCCGGAAGTTACCGTCTTACCGCCAACTATTGTCTGAGCCTTGAGAGTGACCATTGCCGACACTTTTCCATTGGTGGTGGCGACAACCTGATTCGTCTCCTGAATGGCCGCTGTATTTCGCCCCGAGCTAGCCTGCACGGTGTCGATCCTCTCGCTAAGCGCCTGATCCGTGGCGGCAAGCGTGGTTGTTGTGGATTTGAACGCAGCTTCATTGCTGTCGACCTTTGCTCCTAGCGTCGTTACTCGCTCTGCGACTGCGGTCGTAGCCGTAGCCGCTGCCCTAGACACATCCAGAATGCTCGCCGCGTTATTCGCGACATTGGCCTCAACAATGTCTGTGCGTACAGATTGCGCAAGATCACGCTCTGCGATCACAGACATCAAAGACCATGCTCCCGCGGAGGAAGTGCTGTCGCCAGCGCTCCCCTCCTCTGAGCCTGCTGAGTCGGACTTCACAAGCGCGTACACCCCGTCCAGGCGCTCGGCGGTGGCCGTGACCTTCCCGTCCACGTCCTCGATAGCTGCCTTGTTCTTGCTGATCTCCAGGGCCATAGCTGCATTGGTTTTGGCGATGGTGCCCAAGTTGAACCAGTAGTTGGCGTTCGGCGGCGTCGTATTGACAGGGACTGCGGTTGTCGCCTGGAATAGCTGCTGACCCACGCGAACCATATCGCCCTTGACGTAGGTTTTGCTCGGCACGTATTCCAGAGCGTCGACCACTTCAGATATAAGTTCTTCCAACTCCTGCCTGGCCTTATCCAATCGGTCATTGACCGAGCCAGGGCCGTCGCCAGTGATCAGATCGATCTCCTCACGCAGGCTCTGGTACAGCGCCCCCTTGCCGATCTTCTCGGCGAAGTACTTGTCGTACTCGGTCTGATCAGAGCTAGCACGGCCATTCACTGCGCCCGGGATCGGCCAGAACGGCCCAACGTTGCCGGTGCGGTCCACCAGGCGCGCCCAAAAGAACAAGCTCGCACCGGCCAGCAAGCTGTGCATCTCATGTTTGGCCTGCGGGTAGCTGAAGTCGCTCAGCTTGGTCGCGGTGCCCAGGTCAGGCGCTTGGCTATACCAAAGCTCAGACCGCTGAGTGTCTTCGGCGCCCGGCGGGAATCCCCACTGAATGCCGATGCCGTAGACCAGGCTGGTGGTGGTCAGGAACGACACCGCCGGCGGCAGGCCGGTTTTGCCTTGGAGGTTGGTGAGGTTCGAACTCTTCCAGACTGAGGAGATTTCAAAGGCGCTCACCGAGCGCACGCGAGCCAGGTAGGCGCCCGAGTAGATGCCGGTGACGTCGACGCTGGTCGAACCTGTGCGCTGCACCTTGATCCAGTTGCCGCTGTCCTTACGCCACTCCACGTCGTACGCGACGGCGCCGGTGACGGCTGGCCACGAGATGTTCATGGTGCTGATCGCGATGCCCTGATTCACGGCGTAGCTTGATGTCAGGGTGACGCTGGCAGGCGCCGGTACCACGGTGATCGGGATAACGCTGATCGGGCGCTCTTCCAGACGCGCGCCGGTGTCGATGTGCGCAAACTTGCTCGGGTCGTACTGCACGGCCGAGATTTCGAACACGCCAGGCTCTGGCCGGGCCACGCTCACGACCCGATACAGCGGGATCGCCAAGTCGTCGGCATCCAGCGCCCATACCAGTTCAGCTTCGGGCGTCACGGAATAAGCCACGGTAACCGTGACTTTCCGGCCGCTCACCAACTGCACGGTCCGCCCCTCACACTTGCCATCAGGTAGGTTTAGGATGAGCCGGTCGCCAGGCTTGGCCTGGGTGTCGCGGTCCAGGGTGATGACCTTTCCGTTCACAGCCGAGATGCGGCCGCCCACCGGCCGACCGGCCAGCAGTTCGTCCGCGATCGGGATCACGTAGCCAGGCAGCGGAATGCGCCCGTCGAGGCCGACCTTGAAGGTGACTGCCCGATCCTTGGAGTTTGTGAGCAGCGCCCACTTACCACGGCGCTGGGCCTCGGATTCGCGAGTGCAGCCAATCGCGCTGATCTCCAACGGATTGTCGCCATAGCGCCGCTGCAGCTTCTGGTCAGTCACGGCTGTGACATCGGTGTCGTAGTTGTTCAGCGGGTTGTCGTAACTGACCAGCGCGCGGGTATAGCGGGTGCGCTCCGACGCGCTGGAATAGGTGAACTTGCCATCGAGCACGTTTGCGCGGGTATAAGCGAAGTCGAAGTCCGTGGCTCGCGGCATATCCGACAGGGTGAAAACCTGGCCCTGGGCCCAGTAGGTCATCCCCCGATAAATCGCCGAGATATCGCGCAGCAGCGACCAGGCATCAGCCTTGCTCTGCAGGTTCAAGTTGCAGATAAAGCGCGGCTCCTGGCCACCCTTCCCGTCCGGCACCAGATGGTCGCAATACTGCGAGATGCGGTACAGCTCCCACTTGTCGACCATCCACGGCTTGATGCGGCGGCCCAGGCCGAAACGGTCGTTCGTTGTGATGCCGTAGGTGTGCCAGACAGGGTTGTCCGTCCAGGCCTCCTTGAACGTCCCATCCCAGACACCTGTGTAGCTACGCGATCGGGGATCATAGTTACTCGGCACCTGCCATTTTCGGCCATCACACTCGAGCGTTACCGCTGGAATATTGCGGAACAGCTCGGCCGAAAACTCGATGAAAAGTAGGGCCGTATTTGGGTAACGAATCTTTGCGTCGATCACCTCGGTGAAACCGGCGATCTGCATCGTGTCGGAGATTTTGTTGTTGTTCTGGTTGGGCGTCAGCCGGGTGATCTTCAGCAACCATCCAGTCGTTGCGCGCGGCAGATCGATTCGCCGGCTGCGCTCGTACAGGCTGGTGGTCTTTCCGGAAACCCCCTCGCTCAGCACTTCCTGGTAGGCGCCGCCGTCAGTGGCCAACTCGATCTTGTAGCCGATCGCGTAACCCTTGATGTTGCTGCCAGCATCCACAGATTGAAGCGCTGGCCATGCAAAGCGCACGCGCACAGCCGAGAGCTGTGTGTTGCTGATGGAACGGACCCATGGAGTACCGCTACGCAACTCGGTGCCAATAGTGGTTTCGTTCGCGACAGATGGAATGCCCTGGATGTAGGTTTGGTCTACCGCTCCTGCTCGCCACTCCCACTTCACATTCGGGAAATTGATGTTTCCCTGAGGGTCTTGCAGGGGGGTGTTGTCGAGATAGATGTCGCGCGCCGTCGGTATGCCTTCGAACTCACCCTCGCCCACCGCGATCAGCATTTTCGCGATGGCAACAGAGCGCAGACTGTCCGGCGCTTCGGTTGGTATTTTCGGTTTCTCGGAACCACCCTTGGCGCCGTAGATGTCGAGCTTCTTTGCTGCGCCCATGCTTTCCTCCAGGCAATAAAAAACCGCCTCAAGGGGCGGCGCTGTTCAGCAGGTGCGGGCTACATTTGGTCTTCCGCGTAGATTTCGGCACTGATGATCGCGCCGCCCCAGCGTCGGCGGCCGGCACACAGTGCTGCCGGGTTGCCGGATGCCGTGGTGTTCTTCGCGCTACCGAAGGCGTAGCCGGGAGTATTCTCCGGCGCCGCACTGGTCTTGAGGCCGCCGGCCTGGGGGCTGAGCATTTGGATAACGCCGCCCAGCACCATCGAACCGCCCATCATGATCAAGGCTGAGCCAAACGGTGCCCCCGCGCCAAAGGTTCCGCCGGTGATGACCAGCCCGACAACGATCAGTACTGCGCCGACAATGGTTTGCAGCGCTCCTCCGCGCTTACTGCCGGTTATCACCGGGGCAATGCGAATATCACCCTCCCCCGAGAACTCAAGTTCCTTCTCAGCTAGGTTTGTCTTGCCGCGAAATACGGCGAACTCGATCCCACGGGACTTCGCGTTGGACAAGAATCGCTCGAACCCTGGAATTTGCACGCACAGGGCCTTAACTGCTTCTGCCGGCGTCCTTACGGCCATCCGAAAGGACTTACCAAACTGACGAAGCTGTCCGTAGAGCAGGATCGTGGTCATAGGCTGATAATTAACGGCAAGTGCCGCCATTTGCTTTTCTCCAGGCAATAAAAAGGCCCGCAGAAACGAGCCTTGATCAATTTTGATGCGCTGCAATACGCGCTAGTTTAAGTACCGCCAGTCTCTTACTGGCGATCCAGTAACTCACCAACAAATAGTGCGTTGTCTCAGAAGCTACGCCTCTGGGCCGATTTAAAGTTACTCTCCAACGAATGAACCTAGCCCTCAAAATGGCAGCCTTACCGGACCACCTCGTTCGCTAAGCAACCTGGGTCGCAAACCTGCCCACCGCGTCGACCACTCGCTTCGCACCATCCTGAATTTCGACAATGACCTGACCTGCCTGGGTGGCGAGCTCAAGGCCCTGTTCAGCTTGTGATTTGCTATTCGCCATTTCAGTGACGGTCTCATCTACCAGCTTCTGATTCTGTAAAACTACCGATGCGATTTCTTCTGTCGCCGTGCTGGTTCGCCCAGCCAATTGTCGAACCTCGTCGGCCACAACGGCAAAGCCTCGACCCTGCTCACCTGCGCGAGCGGCTTCAATCGCAGCGTTTAAAGCCAGAAGATTGGTTTGCTGAGCGATGCTGCTAATCGTCTGAATAATCGAGCTGATCAACAATGACTGTTTGCCCAGCGCTTCTACTCCCCCAGAGGCTGCCTGCATGTCAGCGGCGATTTTACGCATTGTGTGCATAGTGTCGTTTACGACAACAGCTCCTCGCTGTGCGCTGATATCAGTTTGCTGGGATATCTCAAACGCTGTTTGGGCTGCCCCGCTGACTTCTTGCTCACGGGCCACCTGATCCGTCACCACAGTCGCGAACTTTACTACTTTACAAAGTTTACCTTCGGTGTCGTAAACAGGGTTGTAGGTTGCTTCCAGCCACACCGTTTGGCCGCGGCTGTCTAAGCGCTCGAATCGGCCGGCAATAAACTCACCTCTATTCAACGCTGACCAGAAATCCTTGTATTCCTGGGATGAAACTTGCTCTGGTTTACAGAAAACTCGGTGATGGCTCCCTTTTGCTTGTTTTAGGCTGTAGCCCATAGCTTGTAAAAACTGATCATTTGCCATCAGTACATTTCCAGAGAGATCGAACTCGATCACCGCTGTAGAACGTAGTAGCGCCTCAATAAATGACGCATTTTCCGAAGCTTTTTCTACTCGAGAAGTAATGTTAGTAGCGTAGCAAGTAACATGACTCAACTGGCCACTCTCATCTTTGATTGGCTGCCAATGTGCATGAATCCAGACTAATGAGCCATCAGCATGAAGGTACCTATAATCGTCGGTGATCGATCTGCCTGCGGCAACCGCGGATCGGAAGTTATGAAAGCACTCTAGTTTGGATACGTACTGCGGCACAATCTCTGCCATTGCGCGACCTAAAAGACTATCCGGAGCATAGCCCAGTGCTTTTCCAAAATTGTCGTTACATGCCGTAATTCTAAACGTTGAGTCGATACTCAAAGTTAACATTTCACGGTTAAGGCCATCGCGCAGCTGGCGCAGCTCCAACAGCTCATTATTTTGAAATTGAAGCTGTTTCTTAAGGTTAGCGTTGAACATAGGAAATCGCCTCTGTGATCACACCAGTCCTATCGGCATCTTCTGGCGAAAATTGAGGACATCCGAGGGGAAAACAGTTTTGCTGTGCACAGTATAGTTGAGCGACGATGCTGCAACATCCAGAGGCTGCAGAATTCAGCGACTCTGGCGCTAAATAAAATTATTTCAATTGGCTCATGGCGTCTTTGTGCCGGAGAATCAAGCTGGTTCGGTCATACCAAGATCCGCCAAAGACAATGATCTCAGATGGCCTTCCGTAAAGATGGTGTAGTAGGAATGGACCGATGCCGAACGTACCCGACTCTTCATCGGGCAGTGCCGGGTCTGTGCCCAGGTAAATCCCAGCGTGGTTCGGGTGAACAGTCCGCCCGACATGCATGACGATTAGGTCGCCGCGCTGTGGCCGGTCGACTCGCACAAAGCCGGCTGCCTCGTAATGCTGCTCGTACAGGCTTACGTTCTCTGCACTCTCCCACCAGCCATCGACGCGCTGGAAGGCTTCAAACTTCAGCCCCCATTCCCGCTGATACCAATCGGCGCAAACCTGCCAACAGTCCCAAGCGCCGTGCACGAACGGGCGCTTGAGCAGCGGCGTGCTACCCGCCGGCGTAATCGTGCGCAAGTCACCCTCGGGCCAAGACAGGATGTGCCATGGCAAAGCCGTGGCCTCACACATGGCCAAGTCATGCGGTGAGGGCCTGCTGGTGGCGTCCGGGTGCGAGTGGACGATGCCGGTCACCTCGCCCAAGTCTTCCGCCGCGGCGTAGTCCTCGGGGTCAAGCCGGAACTCTTCGTTCGGCTCCTTGGCTATGTTCCGGCACGGGAAGTACTTCTGCGCGCGGCCCACGGCCAACAGCAGGCCGCAGCACTCTCGCGGATACTCCGTCGCCGCATGCGCCTGGATGGCCGCAATGATGTGCTTGCGCATGGTCAGCTCCGGGCAATGAGAGACACGGCGGGGAATCCGCCAAAGGACAGTTCGTTGTTCTCGCCGAATCGCAACTTGCAGGACGACAGGCAGCCCTTGCACTGATCCTTGGCCGGATCATCCGTGGGGTTGTCTTCGTCGTCGAACATGGCCGCGCCGGTGTAGCCGCAGTCCGGCCCTCGGTAACCATTGGTCATGGCCCAGTGGCAGAACGTCGTCATCTGGCGCCCGGGAAGTCCATGGTTGTCGATCTCACCAGGAGACGACAGCTCCCAGACCACCGCCTCGCCGTCCTCGCTGGTCTTCTGGTCGATGTACCAGATCTCCAGCGCCTCCTGGGTCGAGTCTGCAGTCGGATTGCCCTCCGGGTAGTTCGCTGCATCCAGATACTGCGCCAACGTCTCGCGGACAGTGAGCTTGAACTTCAGCAGGTCCTCGAACGCCAGGCACAGCGCTGTGACACGCCCATTGATGTTGCCGGCGGCAAATGTCGGGCGAGTGGCTGTTCCGTCGCTGCTGGAACCGATACCTTCAATTTGCACCGGCCAGGCCGCGTACTCGGCACCCTGCCACCAAATCGACTTAGCCGGCAGATCGGCTTCTGATCCCTCGTATGCCAATAGTTCGTCCGGCGTGTGCGGGATAGCATGACCGTGGAAGCGCAGGTAATCGGCGCCGTATTCGGTACCGTCAATTTCGAACAGGCGAATCTCGCCGCCGGGCTCCAGTTTCTGGATGTCCGTGATCAGTGCCATGGGTGGTTATCTCAGGGATGAAAGGTTTGCTGGAAGGTAGCGGTGATGGCGTAGACCTGGCCGCCGCGGTGCACTGGCTTGTAGCCGTTGCACTTGTAGAGGCCAAGCTCGCCGAGGGGCGGCGTCCAGAGAAAGCCTTTTGCCCCCTTATGCCTGTCGAGGAACTTCCTGATCTCCAGGATTCGCGTACCCATACCGGTAAACGTCACCGGCCAGGATTCCGACTGATTGTTCAGTCCATCCTCGACCGACTGCTCATAGCCATCGCCGAACTTTTTGGTCCGGACGCGCTGGGTAATCTCCCCTTCCGCGCCCTTCTCCGTTGCCCATGTAAATCGTTCGATTGCCATCAGCGCCCCTTGATTGCTTTGTTGATAACGCCGCCCTGGCCCATGTCCTTGTTGCGCATCTGCTGGTACTTCTGCTCCACAAAAGCCGCCAGCTCCTTGCCGAACAGGTCGTAGCCAGGCGCGTCGGCGGAGGATGATGCGTTGCCATCGCCATCGATGTGCACCTCGACATTGATCTGCGTTCCGCCAGCCCCACCGCCGCCCATGGCCATGACCCCTAACTTGCCGCTCGACGTCCGGGTCAGGGGCATAATTGCCTCCTCCCCAGCCTCGCCCATGACACCGGTCTTGCCATTGGCCATGCCGAACGCTGTGGGCTTGCTGACGATGGAGTTCGTGAAGGCGCCGCCATCGGCAAACAGCTGCACGCCGCCCGACCAGGCGCCGCCGTTGGCTTGTGGGAAGTAGGTGTTGGAGTAACCAGCCGCCGAGGCGCCGAGGTTCGACGACGCTGCGCCAACGGAACCTGCCGCGAGACCATTGCCGCCGCCAGCCGCGCCACCACCGAAGTAACTCGCCGCCGCCCCTACCAGGCTACCCAACAAAGCAGAACTCGCCTGCCGGGTAGCAATACGAGCCATGTCCGCCAAGATCGACTTGGTAAAGTCGGCAAAGGAAAGCTTCCCGGTCATGGCAAAGTTGACGATTGAGTCCTCCATGGAGCTGAAGGCGTTGCCGAACAAGCTCTTGGTCTGACCGGCAATGTTGGCTGCCGAATCCAGGTAGTTGTCCCATGCCGCTGTTGCGCCCTTGGTCCAATCACCCTGGGCAGCCTCCACATCCGCGTAGTTCTGCCGAATCTGGTCAGTGGCAGCTTTATTCGCGTCGGCGAGCGCTTGCGACTTACGCTTGAACTCTTCCTCCGACATGTTCCGCGACGGGTCAGACTTCTGGTTGGCAAGCTCCAGCGACTGCTGAGCAAATCGGTCCTGTTGGTTGTTCAGTTCGCCGCTGAGTGCGTTCTGACGGTCACCCTGGCCTACGCCAATCACGGCGCGCTGCCCGGCAAGCTCCAGGGCTCGTTGTTGCTGCCCCAGTGCCTGCACGTAGGTGCTGATCGCGCGCTCTTGCTTCGCCAGGCGCCCGGTCTCGTTGGTCGCCAGCACTTCAAGCTGGCTATCAGCGTCCTTCTGTGCCTTGACCATTCCCGCTCGCGCGTCAGCGATCTTCTGGTCGAGCTGGATGGTCTGCGCGGCCGACGTGGTCTTCTTCCCCTTTGCGGCTTCAAGGGCGGCGATCTCGGCCTCGTAGGCCGCCGTTGTCTGGTCGAGCTGATTGCCGATAAGCGCCTGGCGCCGCAGCAGATAGTCTTCTTCGGACAGCAAGCCAGCCTTTTGAGCCGCTTCCAGTTCCTTCTGGTAATTTTTGTAGGTGTCGGTGATCGCCGACAGGTCGTTCTTAGCGTTGTTGAAACTGGTTAAGTCCACCTGGGAACCGGCGGCCTTCGGGTCTTTGAACTTGTCGTTGATATTGGCGATGTTTTTGTCGACCGTTGCCTGAGCCAGGCGAGGATCGTTCGGCGCTACCTTGCGGATATCGTCGAGCTGTTTCTTGTAGTCCTTGAGGGCGTCGGCGCGTTTCTGCTCATTCGTCCATGACGATTTAGTCAAAGCATCGATTTTAGCCATCGATGATACGGCTTCGCCTTGGGCCTTGGCTTGGTCACCCTCCCACTTCGCGATATCGGCTTGGGCCGCCTTCTCATCTTCCAGCATATTCAGGCGATCTTGCCGAAACTCAATCAGCGCGTCTTTGGACTTTTTGTTTTGGAACAAACCGTCCATGTTATGCGCTTCAAGCAGGTCCGCCTTCGCGCTTTCAATATCCGCGTTGATGTCGCGACGACCAATATTCTTGATCCCGTCGGCGGCGCGCGCCACGGCGTTGTACGCCTTCTCCCAAAGACTGAGGTTTGCCAGAATCTTTGGAGTGCGCTCATTGATCGCATCAGCGTAGGCATCGGTCGCGAGCTTCACGGCGCCGGCGTGATCGCCTTGCTTTTCCAGGGCCACGATTTGCGAGTAAACCGAGGCAGTCAGGTAGTGGTACTGCTCGTTTAGCGCGGCGGACGCCTTGACAGGGTCGTCCGCCAGCTTGGAGAACTCCCCTACTGTCTCACTCACAGCTTTGCCAGTGGCTTCCTGCATCGACACGGCGGCCTGAGTGATCTCGGTAAAGCTCGCACCTGCGATCTTTCCGTTGTCAGCCAGCAGGGCCAGGACAGAGGCTGCTTGCCCCGTAGATCCGACAGTAGCGCTGACCTGGCGCGCCATATCGCCGAGCTGTCCGGCACTGACGCCTGCGTAGTTGCCGGTGAGGATCAGCGACTTGTTGTAATTGTCGGTTTCGGCTCTACCCTGAACAAATCCATAAGCGAGTGCGCCGACTGCTGCGACAGCCAGCCCAATAGGCGCGGCCATTGCTGCGATCCGAATTGCCGATGAACCGGCATTGGTCCCCAGCTCCAGAATGTTGTGCGCTGCAATGCGGATGTTGCCTTCAGCCAGAGCGTTTCCCAGCTGAACCACGTTCTGCCGGGCGGCCTTGGTGTTCAGTCCGAGGCCGGCAAACGCCGAACTTGTCTTGTCGATCTCGGCATACTTGCCATCGATCTTCTTTAGGGCTTGGTTGTATTGCTCTTGGTTGATACGGCCCGCATCCAGGTGCTTGCCCAGTTGCTCGACCTGGGTATCCAGCTTTGCCAATGCGGCGCGGGCCGGGTCAATGGCACCCAGCAGGCTGTTCAGGGCCTTCTGTTCGTCCATCGCAGACTTGGCCAAGGCGATTTGCTGCTTATCGAGCTGCGCCGAGATCTTCGCCGCCTCGGCCTCGCCGTAGGCGCCGGTCTTGGTCAACTTGGTGAGCGCGTCACGCTGCTTTGCCAGGTCCTGCGTAGTCTTTGCGATGGTGGAAAGCGACTTCTCCAGCGCCTGCATTTCGTTCATCAGCGAAACGGCGGACTGCTCGGCCCGGCCGCCGGCCTTCGCCATTTCATCCAGGTCCGTTTTCGCCTGGACTGCATCGGCCGAGTCGATCTTGACGCCGAGTTCTGCAATGTTCATCGACTCACCTTGAATAAGTGCCCGTGGTTACGGGCTGTTTTCCCTTTCCTCCGCCATGACGCGCAGGGCTTCGCCTTCCAGCACCTGAATGTCAGGGAAGATTTCAGCGAGTTTCTTTTTCTTGATGCCGAGGAACCCGGCTACGTCGCAGATGCAGTTGTAGTCGAGACCGATCGCGCCGCCGGCGCCCGCCCGCCACTGAGTCGACATCCGGTTGAACAGGAAGAACGCCGGCCAGTTGCAGGGCCATACCTCGGTCACCTCTTCAAGGTCACCCGGGGAAAGCCCAAACAGACCCATCAGTTCAGCAGGTGCCGCCGGCGCGTAGAGTGCGCGGGCGGCGTCTGTCAGTTTCCCAGGCGGGCCTGGCTGAATGCGTTCTGGTAGGCATTCACAACTGCCTCAGCAGCGCCCTGGCAGGACTTCACCAATGCCAGGATGCTCTTATCGTCGAACTTGTCATCGAAGCCCCAGCCGACCACCAGGTCCTTGATCTGCTGCGCTTGCTGCTCAGTGTCAGCGACTACGATTTCGGAAAGCGTAGGCTTATCGCCGAGGGCGGCCTGTGCCTCGTCGCGCTTCAGGGTCCATTCATCGAACAAGGCGGCAAGCCCTGGACGATCCCGATACTTGAAGGTGAACTCGATCTTCTCGGGCTCGCCCCCAACGATAGGGATCAACACGAAGGCCTTGAACGTCGGGTTCTGGGCGATTCTGATCTTTGCCATGGGTTACGCCACCGCTGTCAGGTAACGGGTCGGTTCACCCTGCAGCGCCAGGTTCACGGTGCGGGTCAGCAAGTTGCTGCGGGATACAGTCGGCTGATTGGAGAAGGAGGTGAAGGCGCCGTAGAACAGCGTGTCGTTGCCCGGCAGGTTCAGGCGCGCAGCCTGAATGGTCTGGCTGGCATCAGCGGCGCGAAGGATGGCGTTGAACGCCTGGCCCGGGTCATCCGCAATGGTCAGCGCCAAACTGGCCGCCGCTTTGTCGGTTGGCATCTGGCGGCCTTGCTTATCTTCCAGGAACACCACGTCCAGATAGTTCTGGGTGCCGCCGGCGAAAGCGACATCGGTGATTTGCGGAATCTGTACCCAGGTCAGCACCTTCTTCAGCGAGCCGATGCCGGAGCCGGCTGGGTAAATCTGTAGGTCAGTGGTGTCGATGCCTTCGAGGGTGATGGCGGTCGCAGTGGCCGCCTTCACGCGCACAACCCGGTTGCCCAGGCGAGTCCAGCCGGAAGTAACAATCACGATGTCGCCAGCGGACAGTGTGCCGCCAGTTACAGTGGCCACGGCCTCAGCCGCGTTGCTCAGCGCCGTAAACGGGATGTCCGGGCCATAGGTGGCACCGTGCTGGAAGGTGCCGCCGTCCGGAATCTTGTAGCCCATGGGTATTTCCTCTTAGCAGATATGAAAAAACCCGCTCAATGGCGGGTTCGTGGTTTTGCCCAATGGGCGGGATCAGTTCGTGTCGGCTCGGTACAAGAACGAGACCGGTACGGTGTAGGTGGAATCGCCGGTGATGCCGGGGCCTGGGTCGACCGGGGACATGGTCACCACGGTGACCGGGCCCTTCGTGTCCCTAGCGTATAGCGGGAACAGATCGGTCAGGTCAGCCACTACAGGGTTCGTCTTGGTCTTACCCGTGCCCGCCGGTGCGATGATGCTCATTTGGAACACGCCGGTGAACAGCCGGTGATCACCGCCGAGCGTGTTGCTCACGGTGTCGCCCGGGATAGTGAAGGCTCGCAGGTAGGTCTCGCCTGCTGCCGGCGTGTAGGCCGTGTTCTCGAAAACAATTTTCAGCTTCTCCGACCTGGCAGCGTTCCAGGCGATGAGCTTGGCCTCGTAGATTGAGGCGATGATTGCGTGTGACATCAGGTCACCTCGTAGACAAGCGAAGGCGATACGCCACGCAAGCTTTGCTCTCGACCGCAGAGGGCACACTGGTGCAGGTACCGCGCAGGAAGCGACAGCATTACCGGGGCGTTTTCGACTTGCACCAGCCTTCCGCCGCAATCGCAAAGCGTGTAGCGCATCACCGGGCGAACCAGCACGTCTTCGAACTTCATACCTGGTTGTTCCTGATGGCCTCCAGCACGATCTGCTGAAAGCGAGCCACGGTTACCCGGACCATGCCGCCGGGGGCCTGGGTGGAATGGCCGAACTCCAGCGGAATCGCGTAGGGCAAGTTGTTTACGATGAAAGCCGTTTCGCCGGCCTTAAACTCAATGGCGCCCGCCACAAGCCGCGCAGTCGCCTCAGCTCCTGTCGGGTCCGGGTGAATGCGGAAGCTGTTGTCGACAGAGCCAATAGAGAAATTCCAGTTCGCCCGAAATCGGCCGCCGACATAGTCCTGACCGGCGACCAGGCCATTCACGTTGAAGTTCTGGTGGCGCTCGGCCTTCGTTAGAGGCTTGGCATATTTCACGCCGCGCTTGAGGTTGCCTGCCTTCGTGAAGTTCGACTCGTTCAGGTTGATGAGCGTGTTGCGGACGGCGACTTTGAAGTCGTAGTCATCGGCAACGCGGGCATTGGATTCCCGGTGAGCGACGTTCGCGGCCCATATCTCAGGGTTGCCCACCGGCGACATGCGGATGATGCTGCTGCCAATCTCGATGATGATTTCACGCAGGCTCGCGTCGATTGCTTCACTGGCCTGGGCGGCGAACTCGGCCAAGCTCAGGGCGAAGCTGCCTGACTGGCCAGCGCCTGCCCGGCTCACGAGCGCACCTGCAGCTCATACAGGATTGGCGTCCCGGCTGGGTTGACCTCTTTCAGCGGAGGAATAATTGACCAGGTACGCCCCTGGACGACCACTTTGTCGAGTAGGCCTGGCACCCAGGCCAAACCCTGCGCAGCGATCTTGAGCTTCTTGTCGCCTTGCCGGATGAGGCTGTTGTTCTGGAATTCTAGGCCGGTGAAGTCGAGCAGGATGCCTTGGGCGATTTGGTCAACAGTTGCGCCAGGCGCTTCGCCGCCGATGTCCGGGTCGTACTCGCCCGGCTCCGTCTTGCTGATGGTCACGGGCTGGCCGAACTCTGTGATCATATCCAGAGCCATCACGGCCATTTCGTCGTAGAAGGTGGCCATGGTGGTCTCCGTTACAGCTATGCGCGGATCGCGAACAACCCGCGCTTTTGTAAGTAGTCGGCAAACTGCGTAGCGCTCGGTCGATCAGGCGCCGCCGGCAACAGTCGGCCACTGGTGTTGGAAATCGTCGCGTATTCGCGGGTGACCGCACCTTCAACACGCTCCAGCGTCACCGCTCCTTTCCGCTTCTCCACCGGGTCAATATCGTCCTGATGGATCTCGGCGGCCAGCGCCATTTGGCCGTACTGAATACGCGCCGGCAGGTAGTTGTTCGGCTTGATCTCGTGATCCAGCAGCACTTCCCGGCGCGGCCAGGACAGTCCCTGCTCGCTATTCGTCTTGCTTCCCTTCCAGGTCATGCCATCCATCGCCAAGGCGGCCCGGCGCAGCAACGCTTCCTGCTCGGGAACGCCTGCGGGGATGACCGTGCCGAACTTCACGGCATACATGGCCAGGTCCTCGGCGCTCGCGTAGCTTTCGGCGTCAGGCTTGCCGGTACCGTCCTCGATGATGAGTGTCATACGTCAACTCGCTGGCATGTTTTGAAAAATGGCCGCCGGAACACCGACAGCCAGCAGTATTACTCCTTGGGCAGCTCAGCGACGAGCTTTTCCAGGGATTCTTTGGAGACGTTTGCCCGATACTGGACCTTGGCCTCATCGAGCTTTGCTTTCAGCGCCGCGATTTCACCGGCCTCGTCAGCCGGCGGCGTGAGGGCAGACTTCTTCAGCGCTTCAACCTCTCCGCGAAGTGCGTCGACATTCAAGGCCAGGCCGTCACGCTCAGTCGTCAGCTCACCAACCGAGGCATGGATGGTGCTCAGCACTTCAAACAAGCGCAGCGCCAGCTCGCCGGATTCGGGGCGGTTAATCTCGCCAGCCTCCAGGCCGTCAACAAGTATCTGAATCGATCCATGCTCAGCACGCAAAGACAAGATCACCTTTTCCAGTTCGGACTGGCTGCCCGCACCAATAATCTGCACCCGTTTGGCTTCCCTCACTGACACGTCGATGCCGGCCGCTT
The DNA here is from genome assembly GCF_044875395.1 of Pseudomonas sp. HT11. Classification (NCBI taxonomy): domain Bacteria; kingdom Pseudomonadati; phylum Pseudomonadota; class Gammaproteobacteria; order Pseudomonadales; family Pseudomonadaceae; genus Pseudomonas; species Pseudomonas sp. HT11. The sequence continues at coordinate 3,967,735 of NZ_CP173217.1, forward strand.
GATACGCTTCTACCACGCCAGGCCAATCGCCAATCACCAGCACACTGGTCACACCGGCCTCGGGCTTATCGAAGTGTTCCGGATTGCGGTAACGCTTCTCCGGGTCGAAGCCGCTCAGCTGGTTGCTGTAAGTCAGTTCCATGTGTTTCTCCAAGGCGGCCATTGCTGACCGCGCGTTGAGTTTGAGGCTTAACCGCCAGTAACAGGAGGCGTTGCGGTCAGCGTGATCATCACGCCGGCGGTGACTTTGTTGCTGCCCGCATGCTTAATCCAGTTGGCAGCTGAACCGACTGCAGCCAGGGTTGGGTTGGAACCGCCAGTGGTGGCTTTCCAGCTGTAACCCAGCACATCGATATTCACGGTGCCTTCCGCGCGGTAGCCGATGCTCAGGTTTTCTTCGTCGTTCACTTCGTAGGAACGGAAGCCCGGCGCCTGCGACTCGGTGATGGTTACGGCGTTTGGCAGCAGGCCGAAGATCACATCCGCCGGCGCGGTGTCGGTCACCAGTACAGGCTTGCCCAAAGTGCCCGGCAGGCCGCCGTAGATCACAACGCCAGCTTCTTCGTAGATCTTGTTGGTGATGGCTTCGTCGACGATGTCGAAGTAGGCGCTGGAGTGCATGACCCACAGAGCAATACGGCCGAACTTGTCGCCGAACTTTCGCATACCGCGAGTCAGCGTCTTCTTGCCGTCGGTTTCGATGTTGGCCGAAACCACCATGTCAGCGTTGGAGCCGATGGCGGCACGGAGGCCAGCAGTTGCGTACTGGATGAAGCCTTCCAAGGTCGCATCAGCAACGTCGGCGCCGACGATCTGGGAGAACTCCTCGACCGGACGACCGCGGCGCTTGAATGCCTCTTCGGTGGTCTGATACGGGCCGTACTTCCAGGGAGCTTTGACGCCGACAGCTTCGCCGGCGCTGATCTTCTTGGCAGTTACCTTGCCGTCGGAGTTGACGTCGCGATGCTCCAGAGAGCCGCTCAGCTTGTAGAGCGCGCGCTTGCGGAAGTCGCCTTCGATCAGCTCGTTGTCCAGCACCATCGCGCCGTTGGACGATGCGTTGAACACATCCAGGTTGTCCTGGACACGCTCCAGGTATGCGGTTTGCGCCTCATCGTTGTAGATGATCAGGTCGCTGTTAACGGTTGTAGCCATGGGGTCAATCTCCTTACTTGGGCAATGCGAGATATGCGGTTTGGCCGTGCTTGCGCTGGAAGTCGCGCTTCTGCTCGGAGGTCATTTCGGAGCGCTTGAATGCAGCCTTGCCGCCACCCCCGCCCGGGGCAAATGTCCCTGAAGCCCTTGGCCACAGATGAGGTGCGCTTTCGCGCAGAGATTCCGCCCATTCGAGCGGAGTCAAAGGGGTTTTGCCGTCTTTACCGAGGATGACCTGGCCGGATTCATCAACGGCGACTGCATCGCCATCTTCGTTAAGGGTGAACACGCCTTTGGCGCGCAGGATGATGTCGTCGGTTGCTTCTGGCAGAGCGCCGGCCTTCAGTGCCGCACCGCGTACCGAGTCACCCAGAACCTTGCCCTGGAACTTAGCAGCGAACGATTCAGCCTTCTCGGCGCGCTCGCTGATGGTCTTCAGCTGCTTGTCGTAGTCACCACGCAGACGCTCGGTCCGGCGGTTGAAGACTTCGTCCACCTTGCCCTCGGTCAGCAGCTTGGTTTCTTCGTCCTGCCCGGCACGGTTGAGCAGTCCTTTGACGGCTTCAATGTCGATGCCTTCAAACTGTGTTTCGAACTGGGTCAGCTTGCCGGAGGTTTCCTTCAGCTTGCCCAGCAGTTCCGAGTTCTTGGTTTTGAGACCAGACACAGATGCTTCAACGGCAGTCGCGATAGCGGCCTTGATTGCCGGGTTTTCCAGGTCGATTTCGTTTTCTTCTGCCACGTTGATGCACCCCTTGGGTTTGGATTAGCCTGCCTCGCAGGCAAATGAAATCGCGTCCCTATTTCAGGGGCGATAAAAATGGTGAAAGTTATGGCGCGGATGGACACAAGGCTGGAAAGCGAAGGAGCTGAATTTCTCGTGCTAGGGCAATTGCTGATTCACAAAATCGCCGCTTACAAGACTTATACCAACATGTCTGGATACGACATCGTGGCTACCGACGCTGCGCAAAACTCTTCCGTTCGAGTTCAGGTAAAAAGCCGTTGGAGAACAGGTGCGACTGGATTCCCCATCAAAAACTTCGATTGCGAATTTGTGGTCGCGGTATTCCTCAATCGCGGATCTCCAGACGGAAAAAAGCAGCCTATCCCACCGCATTACTATGTTTTGCCAGTAGCAACGATCCAGGCCCTTCCTAGATCTGAGGGCTGGAGCAAGGTGGACCTGAAGCACTTGCCCGATCTTGAGCAGTACAGAGAGGCGTGGGGCTTGATATCAGACGCCTTAGGATCAATTCGGGCCGACGCCTGCCCTTTGGAACGCTAGTGGTTCCAGTGTTTTCATCTGCGCGAGAGTCAATGGCGCAAAGTTGCGATCAAGCTGCAGCTCTGCGAAGCGTTCAACGCTTAGACCACCCTCGCGAAACAGCTTGGCCCGCATAGGACCGATTGCCTCGTCCTGGAACGAGGCTGGCTGCTGCTGGAGCCAGTGGTAGTAATCGATGTCAGCACTGACCTGCTTTCCGCCGTCAGCACCTACCGAGGCACGCGTTGCGCCCTTGGCGAACATCGCGCTGAGCTTGGTCAACAGAATGAAGGTGGTGCGGCAGTTAGGGTGGAAAGGCGGTCTTGGGCCGGAATCCACCGGAAACTTGCGTTTGTCCATCGAGCGGCACAACTGGCTGGTCTTGCTATCCAGCGTGGCCACCATCTGGATCTCTTGCACGATATCCGTGTTGGCCTTTGCGACCTCCATCCGCGCCTGGGAGGCCACATGCTGAATCGCGGTATGCACGACCGTGCTGGCATTGCGGTTGGTGGTGGCCAGGATGCCGTCTTTGTACCCTGCCGCCTTGGTGCCGCGAATGTTGCGAATGATCTGGAAGTTCGTCTGCCCTTCGAAGAAGCCCTGCCGGATCGTGCCGGTGACGCGCTCACGCTCTGCACTGGTCCAGCCCTTGATGAAGGCCTTAAGCAGCTTCCCGCCGCCGGTGCCACGTACACTGAGCGGGTTCGTCAGCACTGCGGTGCGAATTGCAGCGGCCGTCGGCGCGACCACATCCAGCGAAACGCCAACCGGCGCCGACCTGGCAAGGCTGGTCGCCTCAAATTCGGCCTCGTAGTTGGCGATGTCCACCAGGTCGAGGTTCAGTTGCGCGCTGTAGCGGTCGAAGATGCCCAGCAGCAGGCTATCCACCTCTTTCAGCAGCGCTTCCAGGCGCTTGACGTTGTACTCAGTCAGGTCCGACTGGATCAGCCGATCCCGTATACATCGGTCAATCTCCTTGAGGAAGGGTGCAAACTTGCCCACCTCCCCCGCCTTGAGCTTTTCGAGGAAGACCGCGTGCCGGATCGTGGCGTCAAGGATTGCTTGGTTTGCCGCCATTTGGTTTGTCCTCATCGTCCAGGCCTAGACCGTCGCCCTGCTCCTGCAATTCGCCGTCGATCTGCAGGTCTGTACGCTCTGGCGCAATCAGGCCAAGTTTGCGCAGGTAGGTCCGCAAGTCGGCCTTAGCGAAACCGCGTTGCTGCCAGAGCGAAACCAACGCAGCGATCATCTGCGGATCAGCCGTCAGCTCTACGAACTCTTGATTGACCTGGTAGGCAACCTTTTTGTCGGCAATCCCCATGTAAGCGCAGCACCACATGATGGCTCGCGTGTATGCCTCGCTGACGTTTGCCACACAGCCAGCGAGCACCGATGTGGATGCCGACTGATCGCCGCGCGACTCGGTAGCTGTCTTGGTGGCAAGTGAAGCCACCACCATCCGTGCGCCGAGTTCGATCATCATCTGGTTCTTATCGGCCATTGCCTCCTTGACCAGCGTGTTCGGCGCCGGTTGTGCGTAGCCGAATGCACCACCCGCCGGCAGCATCATCGGCGCCCTGGAGCCGACATAGACGCCGTTCTTCTCCATCCAGTCGCGCCACTGCTCATCAAGGCCGCTGATCCACGGCTGAGCCTGACCACACCAGAAGACGCTGTCTTCGTAATCGGCACTGTTCCGGTAATGGCCCAGGTTGATCATGGCGATGTCGTACAGCGGCGACTCGTCGATGCTTGGGTCGTTGTTCTGCGCGCCGACGAAGGTGAATGGGATCTCCTTGAGGCGACCGGTTACGCCTTCGGGCTTGAACTCGTCGATGACCGCAAGCGGCCCGCCACCTTTCGGACCGGACCGGCGCCAGACGCGGCAAACAAAGCCGTCATCCTCAAGCGCCAGCTCCCGGTACTGCTCAGCCGTCTTGTAGCCGAAGCCGTCAGGAATCTCCGGCGACTCGCGCAGGACCACCAGCGTCAGCACGCTGTGACCGTTCACCATGCCTGTGCGCCAGTTGATGATGTCTTCAGCGCAGTAGGACAGGATCACCGAGTGCCCGCCGATGCCGTCGTCCTGATGATAGTCGACGTACAGACCGTGGCGACCAGCTTCAAGCACCTTTTCAAGCGTTCCCTGGGAGTGTTGATAAATGCTCACTCCGGAGCCGTTGGCGTTGTCCTGCAGGTATTCCAGTTTCTTCGGCACCGTGAGTGTCGGGTCTTTATGGAAGGCCAGACCCAGCAGCCCGTTACGGGTGTGCCCGGTTGCGTTCTTGAACACCGCCCGCTCGCGGTAAGCCCGATTCCGGTCTTCGTTCTCCGGCGACTTGTCGTGCGCGTTTATGTACGGCAGCCGATCGACTACCCGGTGCTGGCCCGCGCAGACGTCGCGAACGGTCGCCCAGCGGTCCAGGACTGCCGTGTATTCCGCCCGTTTGAAGGAGACGTCGTTGCTCATCGGGCGTATCCCATTTTGATAGCGGTGACCGGTTTGATGATCGGGTACTCGCGGTGGATGAAGTAGCCGCCGGCGTCGTTCGCGTGATCGATGCCGGCGGTTTTGTCTGGCTCCCCGTTCGCGCCCCACACCTGCTGCTCCAGGCCATCGGCATAAGTTGGGCAGGTGAACGGGTTGACCAGGTAGCGGCGCTCGCCCTGCGCATTGCAGAAGACGGCGTTCATTGCGTTGATTCGGTCCTTCACGGGCGGGTTTGCCGCTGGAGCGATGACCGCGAACCCGGCCTGCTTGAGCATGGCAAGGTCGGTGATGCTGGCGTTCAGGGACTTGCGTGAATCACCCGAGGCATCCGGGTAAATCCTGATCTCGCACGTCTTCTTGAAGTCGTTGCCGTCGTGCTGCCAGTAGCGCTCTTTGATCCGGCGGATCATGTCGGGCGTGTCGTAACCGTCGATAAGCTCATCCACGGCCCTGGGCAACCCCTGGTCGCGCTTGACGTGGGTGATCGCCGCCATCTTCCCGACGTTGAAGTCCATACCGATGAACAGCGGCTCGCCGGGCTGCACGGTGTCGAAGCACCCGTTGAGCTTGCGGTCGTAAGCCGTGTAAATCGTTCCCGACGTAAGGTTGACGAACTGGCCCTTGAGGTACGCCATGATCAACTGGGGCGGATATGACTCCATCAGAGAGGCGATGTAGTCATCCGGCAGGTTCAGCTCGTTGTCGAACGTGCTGGCCTGCACCAGGCCGTACATCTCTTTCAGTGACGGCTTGTCGCGCAACTGCTTCACGAATTGCAGGAAGACAAACTTAAAGCCTTCCGGCGTCGTGGTGACGTCCACGCCGTTCTTCAGCCCCGGAAGGTTGTAGCGCATACGGGCAATGATCTTGCGCCAGGCCTGCTGAGCCTTGATGGCAGTCAGTACGTCCAGCTCATCCACCAGGGCGTGACCAATCTTGAAACCGACAATCGTCTGCGGTTTCTCCATCGACCGGCAAATCACAGTGCCGCGGTACTGCCGACCGCTGTAGATGTGAACCTCGTGGTTCGCCTGGTTGATCTTGGTCTTGAGCCCCCAGTCGTAGGCCACCTCATCCATGGTCGGATAGAAGATGTCCCGGATCTGCGGGTAAGTCGGTGCGAAGTAGCCAGCGTTGACGCCGGGCCACTCCATGAAGTGCTTACTCAGTGCCGAACAGCCCACCCAGGTCTTGCCTGAGCCGAACCCGGCAACGAACGCACGGAATTTGTGAGGCAGCGTGAGGAACTGAGCCTGCGGAACGTTAAGGCTCGGCATTCGGCTTCCTCGCATCCACCACGTCGACCTGGATGCGGGTCGGGATCACCGGTTCATCACCGGCCTCTTCCTTCCGTGCCCGGTTGACGTAGATGTCGCCGCACTCTTTGGCAGCCTGCTCCAGTAGCTGGGCAGTGAGCGCCATGTTCTTCATGCCTTCGGCTTTCTCAGCCATGCGGCTCAGGGCGCGCAGTCGGAAGGCTCGATTGGCGATCGGGATGTCTTCAGTCTCTTCGCGGAACCGCTTGCGGCTCTCTCGGAACATCGTTGCCCACTTCTCGCCCAGCGCCTTACCGGCTGCCTTTGTTGGGTCGTGTGATTCGCACTGCTGACGAGTGACAACAACGTTGAATTCTTTTAAGACCGCCTCAACCACCTGAGAAGGTGTGTCAAAGCACGCGAGAGCCTGAACAATAAAGGCTTTCACCTCACTTCGAAGAGCTGCCATTGGCGATCATCCGTCTTAACCTGTCTAAAATCAGGCCGACTTGAGCAGACAGGTTCCGCAGGCCCTCGATATGTTCAATTTCCCCACCTCAGCAGGACTGTTTGCAGCGTCCACCAACGCTTGAACGTCAGGGCTTGCACCATAACGGCGGACGACACCGACGAACTCTTCAACGTCGTGGCCCTGCAGCTTGATCTTCGGTGCGCCGTCTTGGGTGAATGCTGGTTGAGCGTACTTGTCGGTCGCATGAGCCAGGTGATACAGCTCGTGTTCGATCAGGGCGCAGAACTCAAGGTCGCTGCACTGGGCGCAGTAGTCGGCCGCCAGGGTGATGATGAAGGCCGGCACGTCGCCGAACCAATCACGCATCTGTTGCTCCATCCGGGCTTTCTGCCAACCGCCGGCGCGGAACGCTACCTGTTCGGCCTGGCCAAGAACTGTGAGTCCCTGTTTCTCGAAGCTCGACGACGCCCACATGAAACGGATACCTGCATCCAGCAAATGGGCATGGTCTTGGTTGTAAAGGCTGCCGGTGTCGGCAAGTATCTCGGCTTGTAGCCAGTCCCATACCTCCGGCGCTGGTGTTAGGCGAATTAGGAAGTCTGGCAGATCGGCCAGATGAAGCGCTGAGGGAGGGGGTCTCGGCCAACTCAAAATCACACCTTTCCAAACTTGAAATAAGTAGCTAATACCTGCAAATATGTGACTCGCATAGCTAAGGAGCAGCAAATGGTGATGTCATGCCATGACCCCCGAAGACTCGTTAAGCATATTGAAAATGCATACCCTGATGCCAGTCGGTCTGCGGTCAATGCGGTCGGAGCCCTACAGTTTGTATTTCCTGATGGCATGGTAATCAACATCTATCCAAAGGGAACCATTCACTTCCAAGGGAAATCCAGCGCCATTCGGGCGAGAGTGGAAGCTCAAATCTCATTTATTAACAGACGATAGCGAGCAGTATCGGTGTTGATTCACCGCTGGCTACCTCAAAGTCACAATCGATCAGGCCGTTTTAGTGGGCAATGGTATTCATTGAGATACCATCTCATAGGCCTGCATGGTGACCATGGAGCAATCCAATGATCAAGCCTTTAGGAACGCTGGTAGACAACGCTGCCGTGGCATCGGCAATAGCCTTGTCGATAGCGCTTACCGCAGTATTGATATCCGGGATCACTGGCGTACTGTGAAGCAGTCGGACGAGGTTGCTCAGTTGCAAAGCCTCGCGCCACGTTTGGGCGCATTCGAAAAATATGGCGCGTTGGGTACGGCGTACCGTTAGCCGCTCGTCACACCAATTAAACTTTCTGAGCGCCAGTGCCGACCTATATTTAGGTGCAAATAAAAAATTTGGAGCGCTAGTGAATAAAGAAGAAATTGAACGAGAGCTTGCCCATGCCGCAAATAATTACAGGCAGCTGGCAAGTACCCTCGCAATGATCAAAGGCACTCCACTTGCTCAAGATCCATCTTTCATAGACCAAATTGAGCACCTCAAAGGTGCAATGATTGCTCTTCAAGCGCAAGTTCGCCGGCTGAGCGTCCTCGATGGAGCAATGCATAGTCCTGCTCGAAGAGGGAAGCACGCGCTGCACCTCGTCAAGCGATAAACGTATAGAGCGATGTCGCACTCACTTACTCTTGCTTATGACGATCTGAGCGTTCATCTAGCCTGCTCAGGAGGCCAGCAACCTAATCTACTTAACTAAGTAGGCAGCGCACCCGCAGTACGCCATCACTGGGGTGCTCGGTTTAGGACTTCATCCGCTTTGTCGGCAGCTTTGGCAGCAGTCGTCGCAGCCTTCGTGGCTTGGTCGGCGGCGGTACCGGTTCGGCGGCTCAGCTCTTCTAGGCGCTTGTCGCGCTCAGTCATGGCGGTGTCGTAGGCTTTTCGCATGTCGGTCACTTGGCTGCTCTGCTTATCAGCGAGCGACCAGTATGCGGCTTGGTAACCCAGTACTGCCCCACCACCCACCAGCACTACAGCAATGGTCCAAACTTCGGCCCGGCGCCACCAGCGGCGTGCGATAAATTCCAATGCGCATCTGTCCATTAGGCGATTCCTCCCAGCTTGGTGCGAAGGCGGGTGATCTCATCGCTCTGCTGCGTCACGCGGTCAGTGAGTTGAGCTACCTGGCTGGTGAGCGCTTCGATCTTACCTTCCATGCGCCCAACGGCAGCTGCCAGGTCATTCCGCTCCTTCGCAAATTGATCGGCGCGGGCCTCGGCTTCTTTGCGAGCGGCGCGCTCCTGGTTCAGCAACTCGTTTAGTCGCTTCAGTGTGCCGATATCGGCGCTGTCCATTGCTCGGTCAGTTGCATCCTTAGAAAGGAACCGGCGCAGCCATAGCAGGCCGCCCAGTACCACGGTGGCACTACCGCACAGCCAGGTAGCTGTGCCTGGGCCTAGGTCAGTAGGGTCCATCTTCACTCCAAACCGCATTTATTCCCATTCTGGGATTCAATAATTGCATGTTCCGCATCATTCAGAAGCGGAGACAAAAAGATATTTCCACACAAAAAATCAGATAATTCCTACATCAATTTTGCTTCGGATAGGGAATATTGACGTCGAAATGAGTAATTGAGCAGAGAGGATCGCCTTTTGTTAGTCATTACTAGAACTCCCAATAAGCGCTTGCGTATAGGCGACGAAATCCAAATCAACGTGGCTAAGGTCGTTGAAGATACGGTGTATTTAGCCCTCAGCGCACCCGAACGCATATCAATCAAAGCGGTGAGTGGTATTCACGACGATGAAATACCCAAGCGTCCGAACGGCGCAGTAGAACTTGCTTGAAACGGGGTTAGCAGGCTGCACTCCCTGCTCAGAGCGAGGGGTGGCGGGGCAGAAAACGAAAAAGCCCGCATAATGGCGGGCCAGTTATTACAGCTAGTATCGAAATCCCACTAAAGAAACAGCTCTAAAAAGGGAAAATTATGAGCATTGGATACATACTAATTGGTATCAAACTTGTCAACCATAGTTCTGGCGCTAATTGTATATCGATTGAAAAGTCAATGACCGTCCGTCAGTTACGGAACTACGTTTTAAGCAAATTTAGCAAAGTTGACGACTGATCAACCTGAAAGGCGCTACTCGACCTCGGTCAAGCGGCGTTCCAAAAAAACTTATCCTCCTATCCTTCTCCAGACTCACCAAGTATTTGCAGTTTCATCGCAGAAATTTCTGTTACGAGAGCAGTAATGCGAGAAGACTGCGCATCATTCATAACCACCCGCGCAATTTGCTCGATCTGAGTCTGAGCCCTGACCGCGGGTACCTAGCCGCTCACTGGGCTGAATTGAGGGTACAGATCTTTTCTGTGCCTCTTATCGGGAAAAATCCAGCGAATGCTGGGTGCCCGAATAGGGACGTCACAATCAATGAAATTAAAGTGAGGTCGATATTTAATCGACGCCCAACTCAGTGTGCAGATCATGCGGAAGGCCTAGCGCCAAATATTCCAAAAACTTTGGTTGTCGAATATGAGGGACGGCGAGAGGTTCGAAGCAGCACTCCTCTCCATTGGCATTGGCCGGAGAGATCTAGATACGTGCGCACTTTGCTCGGGATCGGGTCGATAAGGACACCTTAGCTGCCCCGTTTGCGCAGCGCTCGGAAAAGAAAGCCAGCCATGGATGCGAAAAATGAAGCGTCGCGGCCATTTTTTTTACACAAACTCAAAACGCGTAAGATCGACAGTATGGGCGGATAATCTCTCACTTTCTCACTCGACGCAACTCCATTTTGTGATAAAAGGAGATTTTTTATAGCTACAGTTGCTAAGCATCAAGTATTTTAGGGGAATTGTTAGCGGCTTTAGGCGACCCTAAACATATGAGCTCGCTTTCGGCACCAATCCTACCGAATAAAGCTATGACCATCATAGATAAATGCAGTCGAATTGGTGATGAGCATCTGATATGTTCACACACATATGTGTTCCAAGCGGAGGTGATCATGGATGCTGCCGATTCGACCCCAGATTATGAAGAGGTGCGCTTGAAGCGCGTGGCAGAATTTTGCTCATGCGACCAAGAGAGTGATGAGGTTTTCGAAAAGTTAATCGCTATCACTTCAGAATATTTCAACGCACCGATCGCACTGATATCCATTGTAGATGAGCATAAGCAATGGTTTAGAGCTCGGATTGGAATCCCAGAACACTCAACATCTCGCGGTATTTCGTTCTGCGCGCACTCGCTTTTTGACAAAAACCCTTTAGAGGTTTTAGACGCTAGAATGGACGAACGCTTCAAAGATAACCCTATGGTAAATGGACCACCTTATATTAGGTATTACGCTGGCGCGCCTCTTCTTACAGATGATGGCTTCTCTCTCGGTAGTCTCTGCATTATCGATACATCTCGTAGAGAACCAATGAGCAAACGAGACATGGGAATGCTCGTTTATTTCGCTCAACTCGTAATTATGCGAATGACGGGCTTACGCTCACGCACCTACATTGACCAGCCAACTGGCCTATTTAATCGACTCCGATTGGAAGAAGATATAAGACTCGTCAGCACCACTGACCAAGAACATTATCTTTATGCTGTGGACGTTATCTCACCTAAATTTCTAAACGACGTTGTAAAAGCTCTCGGGTACAGTTTCTCACAGGAACTAATGCTCAACGTCAAGACTCGCCTTCAAGCGATATTACCAAAAGGTTGCGTCTTATATAAAATCAGCCCTACACGATTTGGCTTTCTTCTACATGCGATAGACCCTATAGAGACTCTGTGTATGAAGATACTATCAGATTTCGAACGGCCGGTTGATTGCAAAGGGATTCCCATACAGATGCAGACAGGCATTGGCGTGTTACCTCTTATCGACTCAGGGGAGAAAGACTGGCTTCGCTTAGTGGTTGGAGCTGCTGACGACGCTAGAGTTCACAATCTGGGATGGTCACTGTATCAACCGAAGTTAGATGCAGCACAGAAACGGGCGTTTGTGCTACTAAGCTCATTATCTGAGGCCGTCCGGTCAGCCAGCCAATTAAATTTGGTTTTCCATCCGAAAATAAACCTGTCGGATTTTTCCTGCGAAAGTGTTGAGGCGTTAATCCGCTGGACCCACCCGACACTCGGCCCTATAGGTCCAGCTGAATTTATTCCTTTGGCTGAAAAGACTGCATTAATGCGACCTCTGACTTTCTGGGTACTTGATGCAGTTGCCACTCAAGCAAAAGAGTGGAAGGAACAAGGGATTAAATTGAGAGTGGCCATGAACGTAACTGTTGGCGACCTTGAAAATTCGAATTTCGTAGATCGAATCGAAGACCTTATAGGCGAGAGCGACCTTGATCCAGACGATTTAGAGCTGGAATTCACTGAAAGCATGCTTATGTCCGACCCCGTAACGGTAATAACGCAACTGGAGCGCGCACGAAAATTGGGCATAGAGGTCTCTGTGGACGACTTTGGCACTGGTTACAGCAACTGGTCATATCTACGACAGCTTCCAGTTAACACGGTGAAACTTGACCAATCACTAATTAGCAACCTCAATGCAAATGAAAAAGACAGGCGACTCGTTAAGACATTGATCGAGCTCGCTAAAGGACTGGGATATCGGGTAGTAGCAGAGGGAGTTGAAACCGAAAAGATTCTGTCCCTCATTAGCCAATGGGGCTGCACCGAGGCCCAAGGGTACTTGATTACTAAGCCTCTGAGCGCAGGTCTATTGACCGAGTGGTTGCAAAAGGGAGGTTTTCGACCTGAATCTCGATAAGGCGAGAGCACCCAATTTTGTGCTATGCCGAGGCGCATTTGATCTCTCAGCCTCCGCGCTGAGCCCCGCCTCTATACGCGCTTAGAAAACTTCGACTCCAGCATTGAGAACCTTCAATTCTCCGTCTAGTTTTACTAGACCCAATCAGGGACGACTGAAATCGGAGATAGGATATGCGTGGATATAAGGGAGTATTCGTTGTGGCGTGTCTAGCTGCGGGAATCATGTCACAAGCGGCCATCGCTAGCGCCGAGGGGGATATTGCCACAGACGTGCGCACGGATGTACGTAATGCAGACAAAGATGCTGACCGCGCCGAGCATGATGTTGATAAGGAAGCGAAGCATCTAGAAAACGAGCGGCACAAGGGCGATCGCCACGTAGATAAAGAGATGAAGAAAGACCTCTAAAAAACATGACCATGGCGGCGGGCAGTCCTAACATCGACTCCCCGCCATCTCAATAGTGCGCCCCATCCTATGCAGCAACAGTTTCAATTAATCCTTCCGCATCGAGCAGGTCTTGAGCAGCGGTCAGCGCAGCATTCACCTGGTCGTCTAACGCTTTACGGATAGACGAACGCCAGCGGTAGCGTGTCGATTCCGGCTTACCATCATTGTCCCAATTAGTAATGTTGTACCAGGCAGCGGGTAGCACCGCGGCGGAGCGCTTACCCTCGGCACCGGAAACCTGCGGGATGGCCCAGGTAAGTACAGCGCACTCACGGAACCGTTTCGGCGCCGGCGTCTTCACCGAGTTCAGCAGTTCCAAAATGGCGCCATGCTTTCGTTCCTGGTGCGTCGAGTACTTAGCCACAAGTGCCCGCCAGTGCGCCGGGCTCAACGCCTTGTGTAGCCGCCCGAACACCCAGCAGTCCTGAAGAAACGCAGCCTCCTTGCCGACGATCTCCCCCTTCTGCTTAGCGCACTGCACCTTCGGCTCAAAGTCGCAGCCGCCGGCGGAAGTGATGGTCTCAGCCGCGAGGGCTCGAACTACTGCTGAAACGACGTTGCGATAGGTCATGCGGCTTCCCCTTTTTTCAGCTCTCTGGTCATTGCCCGGTATTTGGCCTTGATGGCCTTGATCTCATCCACGGTGTACTTGCGCGCCTCATGAGGCCCTTCGATCCATACGACCTTCTCGGCACCAATGCGCAGCACAAGGCGGATGCGGTACTCCACGGCGTTGCCGGAAAGGTTTCGGTTGCACTTCACGCACTGACGGTGGATGTTCGACGGCTCGAAGCGCAGCTCTGGGCAGGCGCCGACGGATCTATAGTGCCCAGCGTCCCAGCGGCTGCCAGTCATGAGATCGTTGTCAATGGGCGTCGAGTCGCAGCTGATGCATGGCAGGTGCGCGTCACGCAGGCGCACGTACTCGTTCACCGCGGCCTGGGCTTCGCGCAGGTGGTCCGCCCTACTCTTCATCTTCTCCTTGCGGACCTTGATGTCCTTGCGCTCAACGTCGGCCAGCGCCTTTCGTGCCCGGACCTGATTGACCGGCGCATGAGCCAGCGCACAAGCAATTTCACCACAAACCGCCTGGAAGTCTCGAACCGGGGTGAACTTGACCCGGCATACGGCGCAGCACTTCTGGCGGCGCGCCCGGGTCTGGATCCCGCCGGACTTGAGCGGCGTGGTGCGCTTCAGTTCGGTACGCTTCATGCCGCCTCCTTGAATGCTTCAAACTCTGCCATTTCGGTCAGGCGCTCTTCCGTGAGCGTCGGCCAGTCATGCAGCACCAGGTACGCGCAGCACTGGCGCCAAAAATCTTGGAATGTCTCCTCCCCCATTGAGTCGTAGGAAAGACTGCGGGGCGTCTTGCGAGTGAGCTGGCCCAAGCCAGGGATATCGAATGCTTCCTCATCGCAGTACACGCCCGACTCCAGCTGCAAGGCCTTAATGGCATCGTGGGACTGTTTGCCAGAGAACCGGTCGATGTTCTGACTAAGGACCCGGCCCAGGCCATGGACCAAGCCATTGAACCGTGGGTTGCGTGGCTGCTTGAGGTCGGCGCGGATCTTCGTGTTGATACGGAAATCCCGCTCGCGAAGGATTGACCGGTCGGCATCGGAGGACGGCACGAACGCTGCCACCTCCTTGCCAGTAGCGGGATCGACCAGACGGCGCAACACCAGGTATACGGGCATAGGGCGCGGCTTGGCTGGCTTGGTCATGGCCACTCCTCCCTACCACTACCGCGGAAGCAAAGATCCAGACCAAAACCAAATACGCCAAGTCCCACCACCACACCCAAAGGCCCAGAAAAGAACGCTATTACCAGGCAAACCGCCAGCGCTGGCACGGCGGCGAAGAACAGCCCTGCAAGGAAGTTGCTCATGACGGCTCTCCCTTGCCCATGACGGCGCGTCGACCTTCGTGGAACGCCATTACCTCCTGCATTCCGTTATCCACTGCGACGATCTCGCGGTCGAAGTAGGCCTGGCTGTCGGTCTCACCCTCTGGAGGTAGCTCGCCCGGGCCGGCCAGCGAGTTGTAGATCCACGCCATTGCGGCGGCCGGGCCCTTGCCATGCTCTTCCTCGATGAGGGCCGAGCGCATGGCGAGGAGGTAGCGACCAAACAGCAGATCCAACTCCTTGATACGCATGCGGGCCAACTCGTTCTCTGCCAGCAGCTCCAGCTCCAGCGCCACCTCCTCCACGGTCTTCTCACCCAGGAACTCATCCAGCGCCTCGGTGTTGCGCTTCCAGTCGGCGCAGTCGGCCCGGAATGACGCGGCTTCGGCCCAGAGCAGTTTATGAAGTTGTTGCTTGTCGATGGTCATGCTCGTGACTCCAATTCCTGGGCCTGCTTGATCAGCAGCGCGCGGCGATCCGCCAACTCGTTGGCAGCTGCAATCCGTATTTCGTCCATCTGCTGTGCGCTGGCTTTGCGCATTTCCAGCATCGAGCTCTTAACGATCTCGAGCTTTGCGCGAAGGGCGGGCTCCGGCCGGGTGACGTTGCCAGTGAGCAATCCGGCAATGGCCCGGCCATCTTCGGTGATCGGCTCAACGCTCAGGTCTGCCAGGTACTTCTGGGCGCGTTCGCGCGGGATGCGCTTCAGCTCCATCGCCTTGGTCACAGCCTGCACACGCCGGTTGGCGTCGAAGCCCACGGATACGTGCCAGTTGACCGGCTTCGCATCTTCGCGAGCCTGGCTCACGAACCTCTGGTAGGCGTCAATGAACGCCATGCGCGCGCCGATTTTGTCGCCGCCATCCAAGATGGGTTTCGCGGCTGCCAGGGCCAGCTGGATCTCATCGGTCAGCACCACGGTTTCAAATTCGTCGTTGGTGGTCATGGCGATGGCCCAGGCCTCGTCCTTGCCCGGGCGCCCGTCGGAGGACTGGACGCGCTGCAGGATGTCGGCCATCGCCAGCTTGCCCTTCACCTCGAAGCGGCAAGCCTTCAGTGCGCCTTTCACGACAGGCACCGGATACGCACAGAGGTCTTCAGCCATCATCGCGGCAGTGCCCGGGTTCATTTCCTGGCCCATGGCCTCGGCGGTGGCGCAGATGGCGGCGGCCAGCCCGGCAACCTGCTGGTCATTCATTTCAAAGGTATTCATTGCGGTCACCTGCTTGGCGTTTGGCCATTACCATCTGGGCGGCCTGCTCCGCTGCGGAGTGGTTCGCCTCTGTCCGTTCCATCTGGCGGGCGGTTGTCCCGTTGATACGCTGCCCGGTCACCCACTGGGTGTGATAGCTCTCGGCGTTGGCCAGCAGCTCGTTGAGGCTGTGGCACTTGCGCAGGACGGCCGCATCGTTAGTTTTCAGGAAGTGGGCGGCAACGTGGTGGGCGACATCGGCGCCGAGGCGGTCGACCAGTTGGCCGAGCTGGCCGCCGACCTTGGCATTCCACACCGGCCAGGCGCTGTAGCGCTTGCGGTATGCCATGGCGTAATTCGCCCAGACCTTGAAGGTTTTGCAGGTCTGGTCTTTGGGGCCCGGCATGTCGGCGGGGATCTCAACCCGTGGGGCATCGGTGCGATCAGCCACCAGCATCAAGCCGCGGGAATGAGCCGGAACAACCTCGGCGGGAGCCGGGGGTGCAATTGGTTCATTGACCGGTTCCATGACTGGTTCAAGAGAGTTACTGATTCTGGGTGCAGCTGCTGCACTACCCCCTGGTGCAGGAGATTCACTAGGGGGTGAACCTGCTGCACTACCCGGGTGAATCTGCTGCACTACCCCTGGTGCAGGAGGTGCACCACCCCCTTCGAGGGTCAGGAAGTAAACGTTCGACGAATTCCCTTTTGGGCCTCCCTTCCGGATCTCCTTGCGCAACAGTCCCGCCTCACACAGAGCGGTGATGTGGTTCATGACAGAGCGCTTGCTGATCTCGCACTGATCGGCGATGTGCTGGTAGGACGGCCAGCACTCACCAACGTCGCTGGCGTTGTCGGCCAACTTGATCAGCACCAGCTTGCGCAGTGGATTACCGACGCGAAGTTTCATCGCGGCGACCATAAGGCCCATGCTCATGCTGCACCTCCGGCGAACGCGCGGAAATCAATCGTCCGCACGCCCTTCCAGCTATTGCAGGACATGCAAAGGGTCTGGAGGTTGCCCAAAGAAGCCTCTCCACCTTGGCTTTCAGGTACGACGTGATCAGCCCTCAAACGCATCAGCACCGAGCAGCCACAGCGCAAGCACGCGTGACCGTCACGGGCGAATACCCGAGCACGCAAGCCAGAAGGGATTGGTTTCTTTTTCGTCCTGCGCCGGGGCGGGAGGGCCCGTGGTTGGTGCGCGGTGACGTGACCCATACGGTCCGGGTTCCACTCACAGCCTTTTTCCGTGAGTCGGAATGCTTCAGGACGAAGCTCAATCAAACCGGCCTCTTCAAGGGCCTTCAGCATGCGGTAAGCGGTGTCTGGCTTGTGGGTGAGCAGCGGCAACTCCTCAGTGATCTTGGCCTTGCTCAGCGCGAAGAAGACCCCGTCATAGGTATTGATTGGCTTGGTCCAGCTCGGGCAGCCGTAGACGAAGGCGAACAGCAGGGCCTGCTGAGAATTCAGCCCCCACTCCAGCGCCTTCACCTGGTTAATCGTGACGGTGTATTGCATGTCAGGCCTTCCCGACCTTTGCGGCCAATTCGATGAAGCGATCCACGTACCAGTGAGGCTGCGTCTCGCGGGGGCATTGAGGGCTGGTGAGGTTCTTGCCGTAGGCCAGGCCCTTCCCGGTCACGGACCAGAAGTCGATCATTTCCTGCTTGGAGTTTTTGCGCCGCAGGACCTTGAGGAAGCCGTGGGCCTCCAGTGCAAGGTTGAAGGCGCGGGCGGTGCTGGCGATGGCGTGATCTTTGATCAGGGCGGTAATTGCCTTGGTGGGCATCGAAGAGCCGCCAGCGGCATCAGGGGCGGCGTCAACGGCGTAGCCTGGAAGGAACTTGGCGTCCAGGCCGTTGTTGGCGGCGATCATGGCCAACATCAGCATCTTGCTGGAGTTGGCCGGCTTCAGCAGGCGGTCGAAGCATTCCAGAATGGCGAGTTCGCCAATGACCTTGGAGTTGTTCGTCTCTTGGGCGGTGTAAGAGCCGGTCTTTCGAATGGTCGGCAGCACCTGGCCCACCACCCACTCTTCGAACTGCTCAGCAGCCGGAAGCTTGGACTTCATCACAAGACGGTAGAGATCGCGCTCAGGGATGATTTGCACTGCGCGGACCTGACCTCCCATTTCGGTATGGCAGGTACTAACCGCTTTGCAGTGAACATTGATCGCTTTCGACGTGTTGGAGTAGCCGAGGGTTTCGGCGATATCCTTGGCGATGAACCAAGGCTCTCCGAGGCCGTCGTCAATTACGCGGACAGGGAAGCCGTGGAAGTCGAAAGGGGTCACAGGCTTAATCCGCGCCACGTTTTGAAATTGCGGAAAACGTGGCGCGGGAATATTGGGGGTATTGATCGATTCAGTGTGTTGGTGCATGATTTGCTCCAATTGTTTATCGCTGTAGAAAAAGCCGACCTCTAACGTTGGCTTTTTTGTGCCTGCTAGTCAGGCTATGGATTTCAGTGGCCGAGCCGCCGCGAGCAGTTGCTCAGCTCTACGCCCCAACTCCCCCGCCTTCGCTTCAACCTGACGGCACTGCTTGGCGAACGCTGGCAAGTGCGGAAGGTCCAGTTCGCACATCACTTGGTCATCAAAAACTTCGCTGCCGGTATCGATCACATCGCCCAGCGCGCGGATCAGCGCACCGAAGCTTTTGTTCGCACATTGGTCGCTGGTCATCTGGCGGGCGCCGGTCAGGCCGTGGCGGCTTGCAAGCTCGTTTACGCAGTGGTCGCGGAATTCGGGTTCAAGGGCGTTGACCCAGGACTCTTCCAGCCACGACGGCATTTCCTGATCGCCAGACAGCCAGCGCTGAACACGCTTGAGCCAGCGACCGGTAGCCTTCACAAACTCATTTACGTCGGCGGTCAGTTCCGCAGAGTTGAAGTCAGGAACGTCTTTCTTCTGGGCGCGCTCCGGGATCGACAGGTGCAACTCGCGACTCAACGCCTGGGCGAAGTCGTCCTGGCTCAGGCTGGTGCGTGCGATCTGGTTTGCAGCGTGGGCGACCAGCACCTGATCACGGGTTTGTACGGTGTGTCTAGAACTGGACGTTTTCATGAGGCCTGCCCTCTTCTAACCTGGCTTCAATGGAGCGGCGGACAGAGACGTCAGGCGGCTGTCTTACGTGCGGGAATAGGGCGTATCTCATTTGCCTGGATCGACCCGTCGTCCATCAGCGTGATCGAGATATCCCGACTAGAGTGATACATCTGAGATACGGCGCTTTGCTGGATACCCAGAGCCTTGGCGAGATCGCTCTGGGTTCCGTGCGATGACAGGTATTCCCCGAGGGATACAGTCTTCATCATCTGAGTCTCCGGTTGAGTTGCAACCATATTAGCACTGCTGTTTTAAACTAAACAAGGAAAGGATTAGCAGTGCTGTTTGCAGAAATATCAGCGCTGCTACTTAATCACTCGCATGACCAAGCCCATTCGAACCCCTCTTAACCAAGAGCAGCTAAATGATGCCGCTCGCCTAAAAGACGCGTACCGCAACGCGGTTAAGGCGTCGAAGGATAAAGGCGAAAGCCCGGCACTCAACCAATTTGAAGTTGGCGCAAGGTGTGGCTGGAGCTCACCGCAGAGCACTGTAAGCCAGTACCTTAATGGAAAGGTCGCACTCAACTTGGACGCCCTCATCAAGCTGGCAGAGGTATTTGGCGTCAAACCTTGGGATATAAGTCCATCACTTGCAGACGGTATCAGGCGCGCCGCTGGCGAAACGGCAGTCCACATGCACAGTGGTAGGGATCTAGCCGCAAATAGCCCCTTTCCTGCCGGCAGTGATATCGAAGCAGCGGAAGAAAAATACGTCCACGTACCGCAGTACAGCGCCAAGGCGGCTGCCGGCATCGGACATGAGAATCCGCACGTCGAGTCAATAGCCACTCTCGCGTTCAAGCGCGACTGGCTGCGAACCAAAGGTGTGAAGCCAGAGAGTTTGATCGTGATTTATGCCGACGGCGATAGTATGTGGCCAACGATCAATGACCATGACGTCCTGCTGCTTGATACCTCTAAAACCGAGCCTGTCGATGGTCAGGTGTTCGTTCTCACTAGTGCGGACAAAGGCTCGATCGTTAAACGAGTCGTGAAGACACCGCTCGGCGGCTGGATCCTCAGAAGCGATAACGATGACTGTGATGACTACGCCGATATTGTGCTTGTCCGCAGTGAAGTGAATGAGCACCGCATCATCGGCAAGGTTATCTGGAGAGGTGGAGACCTGTGAATCTCACCAAGCCAAACCAAGACCTAAAGCACGACCTACAAGCATCGCCTCCGACCTCAAGTGGTCAGCCGTAGAGCTAATGAGAATTGTGGAGCGGCTGACGCTTGCCGGCAATGAGGCGGGTACCCAAGCCGTGCTGAAGATGTGCACGGTGCTTTTTGCGGACGAGGATCGGCTGGCCGGGTATGCGGACGAGGTGAAGGCGGCCAGATAAATCGAAGCAAGCCTGAATAGGCGCATAGTTTGGCGCGGAGGGATGCTGTAGCCTCTCGCTTTCGGACGGGCAGCCATAGTCTTAAATAGACAGAATCACGCACGGAAGCAACAATGGAAGACATGAGCAAAGCATCGCTACAAGTCGTTTATGACGGGCCCGCGCTTCAATCGCACGAGATGGAGGTGCGTGATCTTGCGCCCGCCCTTCTGGCTCTCGGGGAGCTTTTCGAAGAGGCAAACGCCACGCTCAACGATGGCCGAACCAAGCTCTCCGTCAGCGTCAAAGGATCATTTAAAACTGGCAGTTTTGGAATTGATCTTGGCGTAACGCAGAGTCTGATTCAGCAAGCCCAGGATCTTTTTGCCGGTAGCCCGGTTACCGCAGCGGCGAATCTGATCGCCCTGCTCGGCTTTACGAGCCTAACAACGAGGGGTGTTTTTCAGCTCATCAAGTGGGTTCGCAATCGAGATATCACAAAAGTTGAAATCCTTAGCGATGGCGTTGTCAGGGTTTTCTGCGATCAGGAGCATTTCGACACCGAGGAAAAGGTCTTAGCGCTGTTCCGAAATTGGAAGCTACGCAAGGCTTTCCAAGACGTAGTGCACAAACCGCTCCAGCGGCCGGGAGTTGATTACTTCGCCGTTCGCGAGCCTGATGGCGATTTCGTAGCGGCATCAGAAACGGAAGCCGAAAACTTCATCGCTCCCGAGCAGGAAGAGGAGCGACTTGATGAGAGTGAGCGAGTGGCCAGCCTTCAGTTGGTGAACATCGCCTTTCGCGACGAAAATAAATGGAGATTCCACGATGGCGCGTCCACGTTCTACGCATCAATTGTTGATCCAAGTTTCCTTTCGATGATTGAGAGTGGCGATCTGCGATTTGGCAAGGGAGATATCTTAAGGGTTCGCCTAAAGGAAATTAAAACCCTTGTGGGCGATCAGTTGAAGGCCGAGCACCAAGTTTTGGAAGTGCTTGACCATCGCCGCTCTGGCACTCAGCTAAAGCTTCCAATTCAACACCCCGATTGAATCAAGCCCGGCCCAGCGCCGGGCTTCTTGTATCTACTCTACCCTGGCCCGCCCATACATTGCGCAGTACTGCAAAGCAATGCTCCCGCGTGCTGCACCAGCCTTCTCCACTCATCGCTAGTTATGAGGTCCGCTCGCTCCATTGCGTCAGCCCGCCTCAGCAATTCGAAATATTTAAACTCTGCGTCCATTCGACTTGCAGCCAACGCACATAGCTCGCGCCAAGCTGTGAGGGCTAATTTTCGCTGCTCCTCTCTCATAGGAAACCCGCCATCGACATTCCGGATATGCGTCAGATTACAGGCGTCAATAGCGTGATGCTGCTAAAGGCGACCAATGGTGGCCGTACGCCATGATTGGCAAAGTGTCGGCTCTATTACGGGAGGGATTCAATGCGTTTGAAAAACTGCACTCCGCTTGCTGCTTTGACCATGGCCTTGGCTGGCTACGCCGCATCGCAACAGAGAACTCCAGTCGCATAGGTCGCTGCAGGTCCTGCCAAGGCGCCGCATGTGTTCAAGGCTATTGATTTCTAATATGACCCAAATTCACCTGAGGCCGTCAACTTCTCTAGGCAACTGGATCTTCCTGCATGGCAGTGCGACCTGGAGACGACCACTAGCAATGCTATGGTTTGATATGCGAGCGCTCAAACTATAGCCGTATACAACAACTCGCTTAGCGCATGCTTCAAGCACGCTAGGGCACAGGGTGATGAAGCAGTTAATCGCCTAAAGGCCGCCAAAGTACCGGCCACACAGGCCGAACTGAGCAAGGACCTATACCCAAAGTGGTCGGCCTACATGGTCACCATGAGTGCCTATCGCACTACGGACCAACAAGCCAAATCCGCGTACCAGGCCGCGAAAGAAGCTCTCGCGACAGAGGTGAAGTTTTCTAACTGACCTTTAGCCGAAGCATCCAAGCCTGCCAAGTGCGTGCTTTTTTATGCTTCGCACCGACAGGAGTACATCCGTACTCTTAAAGCTTGCCCTTCCTACGGGCATGAAATACTGTTTATGCATACAGCCAAACAGCGGAGCGTCATCTATGGCAAAGCACAAATCTCAAGCACCAAAAGAACCGTCGACCTATGAATTGCTCGGCATGCGCGTACAGCGAGCGGTCAATGCGACCAAGGCGCAGGCATCCAAATCTGCGCTCTTGGAGCGCTCCACAAATGACGATCCGGCTGATTGGGACCGCGTGCTGGACGAAATAGCGGAAAACGATAACGTGACCATCGCCCATCGGGATGACGGATTAATTCAGCTGCTATGGACGTAACCTGGAGAAGACTGAGCCTGCCCTCAATAGAGCCCGCACTTGCTGCGGGCTTTTTCATGTTCGCGCAAAATACATTAGCAGTGCTGTTTACTTCAATTATCAGCAGTGCTAATTTATCTTCACCGAGTCACCCAACAGCGACTCGCCAGGGCCTTGCAGCCCAACGCTCTTTAGCGAAACCCCTCGCCGGATCACCGCCGGCCCAGATTCAAAGGCAGCGATGAACCGGCCTAAACGGTTCAGAGGGTTGGCAACTGACCCGGGCGTGCAGCGTAAAGCGCCAAGTACAGTTATCCAGCGGGAGAACAAACCGAAAGGCCCGCGGCTGGAAGAACATTTGATTCAAGCCGGTGACCGACGCCAGTAGCGGGTCACGGCCAGCTCCAAAAGATTTGAATTAGCGATCCCAATAGCCTCGGCTGGGAACGCCGGACCTCATGCACCCTGCCCACCTAACCGGGCAAACGAGCTGCAGCGTGCTTGTTGTAGGGACCTGTGATCCAAGGCGAATAGATGCTGATTGACGCCCTGAGGAGGAAGCTCACCGCCAACCTACGAAGATGAACGGCCAGCCCTGCAATCAGCAGCGGACAACGAGCCACACCGCTGACGCAACAAACCCAGGCCGTCGCCAGTAGCGGGCCTGGGCCCCCTTCCCCACCTCTATTACGTCAGCACTCCTCCCCCGCGCCCATCGGCAACCAGCGGGAGGCATGAGTGTTGACGAATACAGGTGAACAACCCGCCACCTTGGAGGCGACCATGAACGCAGCATTGAATATTTGCCAGGAGCGTTACGACGCTCAGTTGCCTCCAGAGGTCAGCGAGAGCAACGAGGTGGCTGACTGGCTTGAGCATTCGGCGGAGCGCTTGGTGTGCGGCGTCGACATCAACTGGAAACGGCGCTTCGGCCAGCCGCAGGTCGTAACGTTCGACCGGTTCTGCACGGTCCTGCAAGGCCACCTTAACCAACGCCAGATCGACGGCTTGGACCAGCGTGATTCGTTTGCCCGCCTGCTGCTGTCGGCGATGCTTGGCAGCCAGAGCGACGCACGGTCCCACGCCGCGGACCTGCTGGGCCAGCAACGGCCAATTGAAGCAATCGAGAAGATCGCTGTAGCGCTGCTGAGGCCGTATGCCGAAGACGCAGTAGCTGCGGAAAGGGAAGAGCGCGAAGACGACGTGGATGCCGATGTATGAGCCCGCACATCTTGATCGACGAAGCGCTGGAGGCGCTTGAACACCCAAGCTGCGAGCCCGGCTCCCAAGCCGTCGTGGCACGGATGATCACCAACATGCTTACCGGCGACGCGATCACCGTCGAAGAATTCAACCACTACTGCCAGCGCCTGCTGAAGATCACCAGGCAGCGCAAGGAGGCCGCATGACCACCGCACCGGTTAAATCGCTGATTGATGAGCAGCTTGAAGACGTTGAGTCAAAGCTGATCATGCTGGGCTTCGGCCTCCCCTTCAATGAAGTGATCGGCCAGCCGCGTGAGCGTGCTGTGGCCACCTTGCCGAAGCGCCTGGCGGCGACCATGAAGGGCGGTCGAATTGCGGTGAGGGTTCGGCCGTGACCACCCGCCAGCGCACCCGGCGTCTGCTCATCTGGCGCGGCTCCTTCTCTGCCCTCGCAGTCTTCACCCTCCTGATGTTGCTCAGCGCTCTCGCTGATCGGATCACCTCCTAAACACTTACAGCGCCCCTCTCCGGCGGCGCGGAGACCAATCATGTCCGAACAGAACATGCATATCTGGAACAAGGTCGATAAGACCGACACCAGGTTCACCAAGAAAGCCAAGGTCAACGGCCAGGACATCACCAGCTTGAGCGGTACCGCGATGGCCATGAAGGCCACCGAGCTGTTTGGTCCGGTCGGCATCGGCTGGGGCTGGAGGATTGTCGAAGAGCGCTTCGATGAGGGTCATGAAATCTTCATCGGAGAAGGCGACAAGCGCGCATGCATAGGTCGCGAGATTGGTCACACAGTCAGAATCGCGCTCTGGTTCATGCAGGACAGCCAGCGTGGCGAGATCGAGCAATACGGCTGCACTCGGTACCAGTACAAAACTACCTACGGCATGATCACTGACGGCGAAGCGCCAAAAAAATCGCTCACCGACGCCATCAAGAAATCGCTTTCGATGCTTGGGTTCAGCGCCGATGTGTTCCTCGGGCTGTTCGATGACGACGCGTACGTCACTCAACTCAAAGAAGAGGAAGCGATCGCAAATGCCGACGACAAGGACGCTGAAATTCTTCGGCAGAAGCAGGAGCGCGTGGACTGGCTCGCCTCAGCAGTTGAGACCATCGGGAAGGCCCTCACTACGTACGAACTGAAAACCTTGAACGTGAAATACATCCGCGAAGCTACTCGCCGCAATGAACCAGCCTTCATCGCCCGCATCACTCGCGCATTCGAAGAACGCAAAGCCAGCCTTGAGAAAGGCAAGGAGGCAGCAGCATGACTCAACTGTACGCACTCACCGGCAAACTCGCCGAACTCCAAGCCATGGCCGACACCGATGATGAAGGCCTTAAAGAGGCTTTGCAGCACGCGATGGACGAAGTCCAGGGCGACTTCAACGACAAGGCCGACAACATCGTTATGTTGCGCCGCAATATCGAAAGCGACGTGACGGCCATCGAAAACGAAATCGAGCGCCTGGCCGAACTCAAGCGGATCAAGTCCAACAGTGTGTCGCAGATCAGCGACTATCTGCGGCGCAACATGGAAGCCGCCAACATCAAGTCGATCAAGCGTCCGCTCTTCACCATCACACTGGCCATGGGCAGCGAACGGGTGATCGTGGATAACGAAGATGCAGTGCCGGACGAACTGACCACTGTGAAGTCGAGCATTGCTCCGGACAAAAAAGCCATTGCCGCCAAGCTCAAGGAGATCCGCGAACATAACGAAGCGGTGCGCAAGCGCATGGCAGCCGGTGAAGACGCTGAACACGAACTTCTACCCGAACCTACCTGGGCTCACTTGGAGCGCGGCGACAGTTCGATCCGAATCAAGTGAGGTCGCCATGTACGTCAGCAACCACCTCAACCTGTTTGAGCAGCACCGCAAGGACGCCTACTCAATATCGGAGCGCACGGCGGAGTTCTTGGCCGCTGGCGGGACAGTCGCGCAGTTGCCAAGCCCGCCACGCAAACCACTGCCACCGCCCCGCTCCACCAAGATCGATCCCGAAACCATCCTCAAGCGCCTCAAGCCGTCTATCACAGCGGCAGAACGTAAGGCGCTGCGCAAACTCGCGGTGGCACTATGAGCAAGCGCAAACCGCATAACCTGCATGCACGCATAGCCCGATCGTGCCGCTCGCTGCTGGCATCCAATCACGTCGCAGTGGTCAACATCGACCCCAGCGGCCGCCAGGGCATGATCAATTACAAGTCACTGAAGAACATCGCGCCGGGGAAGATTGGCCAGGCCGTCTGCGGTATCCCCCACCGATGGACGATCTACCTCAGCGCCCTCTGCATCGACGCCCGCGGCGACCGGTACAGCAAGTCGGTGGAGGTGGCGCCCGATGGCGTCTACCTCTCCGACCACCTGGAAGACGTGATCGAGCATTGCTACAAGCAACTGCGCGACGAGGCCAACCAATGCAAGATGGTGGCTTCAGGCTGGATCGCTATCCCCGACACACTGTCGCTGGACGAGGAGCACGCCGCGCGGATTTTCGAAGCGGTCGGCGCCTGGAACCAGGTGAAGGTCGAGCCATGCGCCGCGTAGCCCCCACAGATCAGAAAGAAAGGACGGCCAGGCTCGCGGAGAAGCGCCAGGAACTGGGCGAACAGGAAATGCGGCAAACAGTTCAGTGCGGCGCACGGGCCATGCTCAGCGAACTGATGAGCTGGCACGGGCTTGAGGAAATCAGCGAAGCCGTGCAGTTGCTGGTTTTAAATGCAAATCCCAAAGGCCTCCCGCCGGCGCCGCCGAAAGTGTCCGGCCCGTCGGAGATCATCCGGCACTACTTCAGGCAGGGCATGCGCGACAGGCTGGACCGCCTCACCGCTGAGCTGGGGGAGACAAAGCACTCACGCACGATTCAACGGCTCATAGCGCATGCCCACTCGCTTGGCCCCATAAAGTCTGCTCCGTTGCTGGAAATTAAGCGCCACAAAATCGACATATCCGAGAACGTGGCGCGCAAATTACGCCAGGCAGGCTTCGCTGTATCGCTCCAAATGAACGCCGACGACGACGATTAATGCCCTTTCACTTTGCTGCATCCGGTTCCCGGAGGGCGGCGCCTACCCGAGGTTCATCAAATGCCCGTACGCCACAGTGCAATTCACAAAATCGACAAGAAGCCCGACGGCAACCCGGCGGTGCTGCATCTGGCCTCAACTGAGCAGGTTGAAAGCCAGGCCCGCGACGATCTGATGCAGCAGTTCAACGAAAACTACAACGCCACCGCCGGCAAGGCCTGGGGGTTCTTTCACGCCGAGTCGGGTGCGTATCCCCTCAGCGGCTGGCTGAGCAAGTACCTGGCCGGCGGCCCCACCTTTTTGGAGTTCAGCACCACCGCGGTCGAACACCTGACCAAGCTGATGGAAGAATCGAACCTTTCCACCGGTGGGCACGCGCTCTTCTGCCATTACCAGCAAGGTATGACCGATTACCTAGTCATCGCCCTGGTGCAGGAAACAGAAGCGGTGACCATGACCGATGAACTCCACCTGATGACAGTTAAGCGCCTGGACCTGGACCACATCCGCCTGGCCGCGCGGATCAATATCAGCGAATGGCAGAACAACCCGCGGTCGCTGCAATACATCTCCTACCTCAAGGGCAAGCAGGGCCGCAAGTTCAACGAGTACTTTCGCGATTTCATCGGCTGCCAGGAAGGAGTCGACGGTCCGGGCGAAACGCGCACTCTGCTGAAGGCTTTCAGCGACTTTGTTGAGAGCGAGGACATGGTCGATGAGGCAGCCCGTGAGAAGACGGCCACCCTGGTCAACTATTCAATGGCCCAGGCCAAAATCGGGGAGCCGATCACGCTCGACGAGCTGTCGGGCCTGATCGACGAAGACCGGCCGAAGAACTTCTACGACTTCATCAAGGCGAAGGACTACGGGCTTTCCAACACCTTGCCACCGGATAAAAAGACGCTCAACAAATTCAGGCGGTTCACCGGCCGGACCGAGGGAATGTCGATCAGCTTCGAGGCCCACCTGCTGGGCGACAAAATCAAGTTTGACGAAGCCGGTGGCACGCTGACGCTGCGCGGGCTGCCCACTCAACTGACCGAGCAGCTCAAGCGCGCGGCAGCCTGACACCAACCGCAGCGCCGCGCTCTCGACGGAGGGCGGCGCCTGACTGGAGTATCAGCCTTGAAACTAGAGATCAAAGAGCTGTACCGCTGCGGTGAGTGCCGCGAGATCCATGACGATGAGGACGAGGCCCGCGAGTGCTGCATGCCGGCCGTTTACATGCTCTACGTCTGCCCGGTGTGCGCTGAGAATCATGACCAAGCGGAAGATGCGATGTCCTGCTGCAATGCGGACGGAATCAGTTGCCCTCAATGCCGACGAGATTACCCGTCGATCTCAATCGATTACCAGGCAATCAAGATCGCCGGGCACTGCAACGCTTGCAACCCGCTGTTCACCATTGAGCAGCAGCTCGCAGTTCAGGATCTGCACTACCAGTACACCGGTAAGCGCGAACATCTTCACGAATGATCCGGCTCCATGCCGGTCCACCCGTAATACCCCAACCCAAACCAAATTGCCACCACCGGCCACCGGAGGGAGGCGCCTGACTGGAGGTAATCCATGGACAAAAACACCAAGATCCTGATCATGGAGATCCCGGGTGAGTGGACCCAGCGCCAGCGTAACGGCAGCCTCAACGTGTGGAATGGGGCGGATCATCACAGATTTCACCGCACCACTACTGACCTGCCTGAAGTCAGCCTGCGGCCCCCGGAAAACGGCCTGTACGCTGAGCGAATCGATGGCGCATGGTATTGGGTTTCTGGTTGTGCCAAGTGCAACGGAACCGGTGAGAAGTACAGCTACTCAGTGTGCGATAAGCACAACGTTTGCCGCCTGTGCAGTACCCACCGCTCGAAGCTTACGGAAACACCCTGGGGCCATCCTGACGGCTTCACCTGCAAACCTTGTCAGGACAAAGAAGACGCAGTGGCGAAGGCTGAAGCGCTGGCCAAAGTCGCCGAGACCGACGATGACGAGTGGAATTATCGCAGCCAGGACGAATGCAAATGCCCGCATTGCGCCACGGTCATCCACATCGAGTCTGAAGATTACGGCGACAAGAACATGACCTGCGACACCTGCGGCGGCGAGTTCGAACTTGTCACCGAGTACACCATTCAGTTCACCACCACCGTGATTGGCGAACGCCTCACCGCCTGATCCGGCTCCATGCCGGTCACCCGTAATAACCCAACCTCAACGAAATCTCCACCGACAATCAGTACGGGCGCCGCCGGATCATTTTAATTCCGCAATCTGTTTTGAGGAAGAAACTACCAGAGCGACCAATAGCGGAGCCTCGTTCAAAGTCAGCCATGTAGCAAGATACTGCTGCTTATCCGCCTCACTCATGCCAGCCTCCAGGGTCCTGAGTGAGTCTCGCAGAGTGCATATGGGACCGATTACTTCAATCGAAGGCAGCAGGAGCAAGTCAATTTTATCAAGACTGTGACTTAGCCCTCTGATCAAGTTAAGGCTTGCTAGAAGGTTGATCCTTTCTTTACTGCTGAACTCCACTGCGCGGCGCGACCGAGCGGCCAGCGTTTTAACAAGGCTGAGCATAAGCTTTGATTTATCCCTATCCGCCCTCATTTGAGCTCGGCGCTGTGATGAAGCCACCCAAATTGCAATTCCTAATGCAGCAATAGAACCGAATGCTTGCACCCATGATGCCAGTCCTGGGTGACTCTCGATCCAGCAAGAAACGACTTCCCAACTCATAACCCACTCCCCTGTAGATCCCGGAACTATACCGGCGAGGATCCCCTATGTCCGCACAACAGAAGAAACACCCCTTCGATTTCAAAATCCAGTACGGACTCGGCTTCAACCCTCAGGACGATGAGATCGTTGTCGACTTCTTCTGCGGTGGCGGTGGCGCCGGTACCGGCTTGGAGATGGGCCTGGGTCGCACCGTGAACGTGGCGAAGAACCACAGCCCGCAGGCGATCAGCATGCACACCATTAATCACCCAGGCGCCAAGCACTTTACCACCGACGTGTTCGAGGGTGACCCGGACACCGAGTGCGGCGGCAAGGCCGTGGGCTGGTTCCATATGTCGCCGGACTGCACCCATCACAGCCAGGCCGCCGGCGGTCAGCCGCGCAAACGCGAGATCCGCAACCTGTCGTGGATCGGCCTCAAATGGGCAGGCATGAAGCGGTCCAGGGTCATCAGCCTGGAGAACGTAAAACAGATCCTGCAATGGGGCCGGTTGATCGCCAAGCGCGACAAGGCGACCGGCCGCGTGGTCAAGCTCGGCGGCGATTGCCGCACCTGGTGAGGTGGTCCCTGTGGGCCAGCAGTTCCTGATCCCTGACCCGAAACAGCGCGGCAAGACGTGGCGCCGTTTCGTGGCCCTACTCGAAGCTATGGGCTATGTCGTTGAGTGGAAGGTCATCAAGGCCTGCGACTTCGGCGCGCCGACCAGCCGGGAACGCCTGTTCATGATCGCCCGGTGCGACGGCCAGCCGATTGTGTGGCCGGAAGCGACTCACGCAAAGAACCCCGCCAGGGGCCAACAAAAGTGGAAAACGGCCGCTGACTGCATCGACTTCACCGACCTGGGCAAAAGCATCTTCGGTCGCAAGAAGGACCTGGCCCCGGCCACCCTGCGCCGCGTTGCCAAGGGCATGAAGAAATTCGTCATCGATAGCGCGGAGCCGTTCATTGTGCCGATTGCCAACTGGTCCGGCGAGGCAGTGCAGTCAGCCGATGAGCCGCTGCGCACAGTCACTTCCTACCCGAAGGGCGGCGCCTTCTCGGTGGTCAGCCCGATCATCGCACCGGCAACGCACCAGGGCAGCGACCGAATCAACGAACCGCTCGACCCGTTACCGACGGTGACCTGCGCAAACCGCGGCGAGCTGACGCTGATCAGCCCGTTGATGATCGGGGCCGGCGGCCCCGAGTATTCCGGTAAGCCGGTGAGCGTCGACCAGCCGACCGGTACGGTCACGACCCAGAACCACCGCGCGATCGCAGCGGCGCACCTAGTGAAGTTCCGCTTCGATGACGCGAGCAAGGCGCTGGACGAGCCACTGCCGACCATCACCAGCGGTGGCAACTATCAGCGCCCGGCCGGCGCAGCCCACGCCATGGGCATATCCACGGTGTTCATGGCCCAGATGAATGGCGGCTTCAACACCACGGTCGCCAAGAGCACCGAAGAACCGATGACCACGGTGACAAACACCGGCAGCCAGCAGCAGTTGGTCAGCGCGACTTTGATCACGAACACCACGGGCCATGCTCCCAGCGATCTTGCCGGGCCAGTGCCGACGGTGACCACCGGTCAACACCACGCATTGGTTGCAGCAAACCTGGTGCACATGCGCGGCAACTGCGATGCACGGGACGTAAATGATCCACTGCACACCATCACCGCCAGCGGCCAGCACCAAGGGTTGGTCAGCGCATTCATGGAGCGGGCATTCGGCGGAAGCATTGGCCAGGGCCAGGAAGAACCGGCGCCGACCATTACAGCCTGCGGCGGTGGCAAGAGCTCGCTGGTGTCGCTCACGTTATCGCCTGAGCACGAAGCCGGTGCCCTTCGCGTCGCCGCCTTCCTGATCAGCTACTACGGTACCGAGAACATCAGCGCATGCGACTCGCCGGCGCCGACGATAACCACCAAGGACCGCTTGGCCATAGTCACCGTGATGGTCAAGGGAACGCCCTATGTGATCGTCGACATCTGCCTGCGGATGCTGAAGCCGTCCGAGCTGTACAAGGCACAGGGCTTTCCCGCCGACTACATCATCAGCCACGGTGCCGATGGTAAGCCGTTCACCAAAACTCAGCAGGTGCACATGTGTGGCAACAGCGTCAGCCCGCCGCCGATGGCCGCGCTGGCACTGGCCAACGATCCATGGCGCGCCGCCGAGAGACAATCCGAAGCAGCATAGGAGTACATCCGTACTCCTCTCGCGAAACCTGCATATTTCAGGAGAGCACCTGCTGACTAATGGCGACTGTCCGAAGCTGCTGGAACAGCCCTGAGGAAATGTCTCCACGCTTCATAGGCGTAATGATGCTTCTGAGCAGACTCCAGCCACTCAGGCCCGGTCATCTGCCCAGCCGACACCAACATCATCATTTTGCTAATGGCAGCATCGAGTTCTACGAGCAACTCGTGGTATTTGAATCGAACGTCTTCCATCCCGCTTTCCTCAGAGGCTCATCCAAGTGGGACTCATAACGAATCTGATTCATTTTGGATCCAAAAGAGTGACAAGTCAGTCGCTCGAAAGATTCACATCAGTTGATGAGCGGTTGAATTCGAAGCTAGAACGACCTTTGACGTCGCTCTTTTGGGGGAGAAGCAAGGTTGGGTACGGACTGCGAAACTCTCTCGCGAGCAAAATCCAAGCCCCAGACCAGAGCCTGGGACATCGTCTGCCCAGGGCGATCAAGAAAACTATCTTCAAAAATCATCATTCCAGTCTGTCCGTAAATACCAACGAATAACTGGGTCTGATTGGTCTTTGACAGTCGGACTTGGATGTTCAGCAAGATGCCAGATGGAAGTCGCTCATCGTGATTGCGGCAATGCAATTCAGGATCGGCCCAATTCCAGTAGATCTGACCGCGGGTACGCATGGTCCGGCCTCATTAGATGTGTGTCGCTCAAGATTACACCAATG
This sequence comes from Pseudomonas sp. HT11, assembly GCF_044875395.1. Taxonomy (NCBI): domain Bacteria; kingdom Pseudomonadati; phylum Pseudomonadota; class Gammaproteobacteria; order Pseudomonadales; family Pseudomonadaceae; genus Pseudomonas; species Pseudomonas sp. HT11. The sequence goes on from NZ_CP173217.1 coordinate 4,000,333, forward strand.
CCGGTGGATAGATACGTGTGGCGCCGAAGGTTCCGCACATCCGACCAATGGTCATTAATTAACCCCTCCCCTTCACAGTCAGCCGCTATAGCGGCAAGGACAAAGTCATGCCTGAAGAAAGTGAATCAAGCCTGCGCCAGCGCATCACCACGTACATGAGCGGCGCCGGCGGATCCCGCGATAGCTGGTTCTGCACCTGGTGGTTTCGGTTCCACATCGAGCCATTCACCACCAAGCAGGTCCGCCGCGAACTGGAGCTGATGAAGCGCGAAGGCTTGGTCGAGTCGGACCACGGCCAGAGCAACAACACCAAATGGCGGCTCACCAAATACAAACCTGACGAGGTGACGCCATGATCGCCACCCTCTGGTTCGCCTACGTCTTCATCTACAAGGGGCTGCGGCCATGAATCCTTATTTGATCACGGGCCCTGCCCAGATCGGCATCAGCGGCGGTCGAACCAGCGGGCACATGGTCTACAAGATCCTCGAGGCCCACGGCGGTGCGCTACCGCCAGATGTACACCTTTTCTTCCAGAACACCGGCAAGGAGCGCGAGGAAACACTGGTTTTCATCGACCAAATAGCAAGGCGCTGGAACGTCAAAATCGTTTGGATGGAGTGGTGCCGAGTGTACGGCCAGCCTGACGATGCGCCGTGGTACAAGCTAGTTAATTTCGAGACGGCCAGCCGCGATGGTGAGCCCTTCACGATGATGCTCGAGTACTACGCGGCATACCGAAAAGACGTCAAGAACCTTCCGCCGGTGTTGCCGAACTTCTCGAACAACATGTGCACGGCGTACCTGAAGGTGAAAATCGGCGAGAAGCACATGCGTGCCCTGGGCTACGACGAGTGGGACTGCGTTGTTGGCATCCGCTACGACGAGCCTAAGCGCTATCACCGCATGATGGCCGCCAACGACCGCGGCGGCACACGATGGGACAACCTTTGCCCCTCTTACACCACAGGCATCACGAAGGAGGACGTCGCGGAGTTCTGGAATGCCCAGCCGTTCGATCTGGGCATGGATTCAGACTTCGGAAACTGCGACCTGTGCTGGAAGAAGAACGAGGGAAAGCTGATCAAGACCATCATCGAAGACCCGTCCCGGGTGATCTGGTGGTCGGGCACCGAAGAACGCTTCGGCCAGGTATTCCGCCAAGACCGAGCAGATTACAAAACGATGGGCTGGTCAGCCGAGCAGCGCGCCAGGCAAACCGACTTCGATTTTGACTATCTCGCCGAAGACATCGACTGCTTCTGCGGCGACTAACCCCAATCCCCCTACATGCCTGCCGGTGAGCGGCGGGCGAGGTATTCGCATGTCCGAAGAAAAGAACGCATTCCGTGAGGCCGCTATCGAAGCGATCTCAGATATGGCTCAGCACCTGCCGCTCGACTGCGAACTGCTGGTGGTGGCCTGCCGTCCTGGCAAGGAAGACTTTGACCTGGTGCTGCCTTCGCCCGAGTCGAACTTGAACAACGCCTTGGACGCAATGCGCCGCAACGGCCTGAGCATCGACGGCGACAACGCCTACAAGCGCGATCTGTGCGACACGATTGTCGGGGCCCTGGCTCTGGGCGCACAGAACTCCAACCCGCCGCCGGCAGATCACTGGGCGCAGCAGTTCTGGGAGATCGGCCGCGAGGAGCGCGCCAGCAGCGAACAACTACTGAGAGCGCTGACGGCGCTGACCCAGATAGCCGGCGATTGCGAGCAGATCGCAAGCAACTACAGCGGCACCATCGATGGAATCTTCGAACACGGCGGCGATGACCACGAAGACCCGAGCTGCGCGATCTTCCACCGCCTCTACTACGCCTTGTTCGACGCGCGGGCCGCAATCAAGAAAGCCACCGCCTAACCCACCTTCTGCCGCCCAGCGCGGCAAGGACAACACATGTACGCAACAACACTCACCCTGCTGATGCTGGGCGTTCTGCTCTACGTGTCAGCCACGGCCTGCTGGTTCTTTTGGATCGGCCCCTGCCTACTCATGGATGGCGAGACGGCAGACATCCTCGGTGCCTTTGCAGGCACGTGCATCTGGCTGCTGATCACTTTCGGCATTTTCATCCACATCATAAAGACAGCTCGGCCCACGGCGGCCGGCGGGAGGTAGCTATGCCTGAGCCACAAGAAAGACCAGAGGCGTTTCAGCTCGACAAAGTGCCCGAGGCGCGTATGGCCGAAATCATTGGCACCACTAAGCGCGCCCTGGAAGGCAAGCGGGATCGCGGCGTCATCCCTGAGGGTGTGTGGAACAAGATAGATGGTCGGATTTTTTATAGCTTAAGGAGATATGAAGCATGGCTAGAAAGCCAATGGGCCTGCCCACAGGAGTTGAATTCGCTGGCCAGTCCGTTCGCATTCGGTTCACCTGGCGCGGCGAGCGACGCTGCGAGACTCTCGCACACCCACAAACACCAAAAGGGATTAAAGCGGCAGCCGATCTACGCGATCAAGTAATAAGCCTGGCAAAGCATGGGGTTCTGGATGATCAGCGCTACGCTGAACTTTTCCCGAACTCTAGTTACATGCCAATTTCACTGACAATGACGTTCGGCGAGTACGCCCAGGCTTGGATCAACAGCCTAGAGATCGTGCCCGGCACGCGCAGAAACTATCGTGCAACGATCAACACCTACTGGATGCCGTGGCTCGGTCAGCTCCCGATCACGGCAATCACCACCATGGTGCTGCGCAGGATCATCAGCGAAACCGTATGGGAAACCCAATCGATTAAACGTGAATCCATAGCCCGGGTCACCTCGCTGCTCAAGGCCGCGGTGCAAGATGAGTTAATCGACCGCAACCCGGCGACACCGATCAAGCTGCCGAAGAAGGCAAAAAAGCAGGTGGACCCGTTTTCTGGCGTTGAGGCGACTGCAATCATTGACTGGATGTATGCGAACTTCAGTAAGCCTGGCGCGCGGATATTCGCGGCCTACTTTGAGTTCGCTTTTTTCAGCGGGATGAGGACAGGAGAGATAGCGGCTTTGCGCTGGGGCGAGGTCGACATGGATACGCGCACCGCGCACGTATGCCGCATCGTTGTGGACGGGGAAGTAGAAGAGCGTACCAAGACGAAGTACGCTAGAACGGTAATGCTCAACAGTCGTGCTCTGAATGCCTTGCGGCAGGCCAGGCAAATCGCCGACGACCGCTTGCTACAGCGGAGGAGGATCAAAACAGAGTCGCCGTATGTTTTCCCGCCTTCGGGCAGTTCGGATTTTATCGGTCGACCCTCCCAGACCGGAGAGCAGTTCGCCAAGGCACTGGCTGCTCTGGAAATACGGCCTCGGCCCCAGTACAACTGCCGCCATACCTATGCCACTATGTGTTTGATGGCTGGAATGAACTCTGCCTTCATCGCGGGACAGCTTGGGCACAGCATCCAAGTGCTGTTGACGACCTATGCAAAGTGGCTTTCGTCAACCACGGACTGGTCAGAAGTCGGAAAGCTTGAGCAGGCAATGATTGGTACAAAATCGGTACAACCCTAACCAATCATCGGCTTACAGCCTTTATTTAAAGGCTCTCTATCGCTTTCTGATCCATACTCCTAAAATGTAACGGCATTTGTCATATAACCCGTTCCTGAACGGTATTTCCTTACTTTTTAGCGAGTTCACCCGCGTGAAAATTCGTCTCTCTATTGTCAGCCTATTTTTTGCATTTACAGGCACCTTCGCGCACGCAGCCGAAACCACCTTGGCCCCGCGCGACACCTCCAAACTGCAGATCGCTTCCGGCAGCGCCATGCTGGTTGACCTACAGACCAACAAAGTCATCTATTCCAGCAACCCCGACGTGGTCGTGCCCATCGCCTCCGTCAGCAAACTGATGACCGGCCTGATCGTGCTTGAAGCCAAGCAGAACATGGACGAATACATCGACATCAACATCAAAGACACGCCAGAAATGAAAGGCGTGTTCTCGCGCGTGAAAATCGGCAGCGAAATGCCGCGCAAGGAAATGCTGCTGATTGCCCTGATGTCGTCGGAAAACCGCGCTGCCGCCAGCCTGGCCCACCACTACCCAGGCGGCTACCCAGCCTTTATTGCTGCAATGAACGCCAAGGCCAAGGCCCTGGGCATGACCAGCACGCACTATGTCGAGCCCACCGGGCTGTCGATTCACAACGTCTCCACCGCGCGCGACTTGAGCAAGCTGCTGGCCTATGCGCGCAAGTTTCCGATGCTGAGTCAGTTGAGCACCACCAAGGAAAAGACCGTGTCGTTTCGCAAACCCAACTACACCCTGGGTTTCTCCAACACTGACCACCTGATCAACCGCGCCAACTGGGACATCAAGTTGACCAAGACCGGTTTCACCAATCAGGCTGGCCACTGCCTGGTGCTGGTCACCAGCATGAGTAACCGCCCAGTGTCGCTGGTGATTCTGGATGCGTTTGGCAAATTCACCCACTTTGCCGATGCCGGGCGCATTCGCAACTGGGTCGAGACTGGCAAGAGCGGTTCGGTGCCGGACGTAGCGCTGCGCTACAAGGCCGACAAGAACCTGAAGAACCGTCCTAACGCCGCAGAAGTGCGTCGCTAAGCACCACAGTTCCAATGTGGGAGCGGGCTTGCTCGCGAAGGCGGTGGGTCAGTCATGAATGTATCGACTGACACTCGGCTTTCGCGAGCAAGCCCGCTCCCACGTGGGGTTCAGCGTATTTTTACTTCCTTTGCGCCAACACCTTGAGCGCCTGCGCCGCCGCCTGCTCCTGGCCGGCTTGGGCGGTCGCGTTCGCCGCCGCCCGCCAGCGCTGCTCATCCACATTCGCCGGCAGCTGGCTCGGACGCTGAGTCAGGATGGCCCAGTTGCCTGCGCTCTTCCACGCTGACTCAAAGTCGCTGAAGCTCATCACCAAACGCCGGTCCATACCCGAGCGCAACAGCACCGTGCTCTTCTGTTGATTGAACCCCACCACCACGACATAACGTGTGCCGGACCAAAAGCTCGGGTTGATCCGCGCCATCACCGGGTAACCCGCCGCCACCTGCGCCAGCACGGCCGTCAGCTGGTTGTCCAGCGGATACACCATCAGCCCGTATTCACGCGCCAGCACCTGCATGTTGCGTTCCAGGTCCGCCTCGCCGCCTGGCAAGTGCAGGGGCTTATCCAGCAAGCCGGGTGTCATGACAATGCCTTGTTGCGACAGCATGCTGGCTAAAGCCGAGGGGCCACTCAGGTAGGCCTCGCTGCGAAAGGTCGGCACGCCGTTGAGTTCGACACGCTCCGGCAGGCCCGCCAACCTCGACGGATGCCCGGAACAGGCCGCGAGCCCCAGGGCGCAGGCCAGCAGCAAGGATGTTTTAACGTTCGACCGTAACCGCAATTTTTTACTCTCTTGATCAACTGCCGGTAAGGGCCCTGATCATAGGATGCTCCGCACGGCGGGTATAGCCCGAGGCGTCAGTAAAATGCGCTGGATAGAGCAAACAAGTTGGATGGACTCGACCATTGGTCAATAGCAGGCAACCGTCAGGTAGCTAGACTGTCCATTGAGAAGACTGTGTGTGCCCCCTGCGGGGCGAAAGGAGGCCCGAATGAGCCTTGCAACAACGATTTTCCTGTTGATCTGCGGTTGGCTGGCGGTAGCCAGCGCCATGTTGTGGGGGGTCATGCGCGTGACTCGCCGGCATCATCACCCCCACGTCAAACCCGCTGCACCGGCCAAACACCCCAAGGCCGCGGTGCATCACGCCTAGCCGGGCATGCAATTGAAGTCTTGAGTCGCTGCCACTTCCTTGCCGTGCCCGTCCTTGAGGACGGCACGCACGGTGGTGCCCAGGCTCGATTCAGTCAGGGTGTAGTGCTCACCCGCCTGGAAATGCTTGTACTCGACCCGGCCCTGGCAATCCTGCTGGTTGTCATCGCCTGCCTCCTCCTCGAATAAGGTCACATCCAGGCGATGGTCACCCGGTGTCACCTCAAAAAAGCGCCCGTCGTCCACGCGCTTGCCGTCGACACGCTCGGCCATCAGGTCATTCGGCGCCTCTTCTTTCAAACCAATCCAGGCTTCACTCGGGTCAGCCTTGGGAATCGGGCCGGCGCAGGCCGACAACAACAAAACAGCACCAAGGGCTGGGATCAACAACAATGGTTTAAGTGACATGGCAGGGCTCCAAAGGACATCAGAAAAAAACGTTGGACGGCGTCAAAATGTGTCGCGTCCGATGGGAGACAAGCTTGGAGAGCTGCCCTTTGTAGAACAAATGAATACATATGAAACGATCTTCAGCCGTTAACTAAATGTTCCTTCACCTGGCTGAAAGGTGCGTGTTAGGTGGGTCGGGCAAGACTGCCGGGGTTTGCAATTCTGCTCCCTCGGAGGTTCACGCATGCTCGGGCTGGTAAAGACCGCACTGCAAAAGCCGTACACGTTTATCGTGTTGGCCATATTCATCTGTATCGTCGGGCCGATGGCGGCCCTGAAAACCCCTACGGATGTTTTCCCCGATATCGGCATCCCCGTCGTCGCGGTGGTCTGGCAGTACAACGGCCTGTCGCCGGACGCCATGGCCGGTCGGGTGATCTACACCTACGAACGCTCCCTGAGCACCACCGTCAACGACATCGAACACATCGAATCGCAATCGCTGCCCGGCATGGGCATCGTCAAAATCTTCTTCCAGCCTGGGGTGGACATCCGCACCGCCAACGCGCAAGTGACCGCGGTGTCACAAACCGTGCTCAAGCAGATGCCACCGGGCATCACGCCACCGCTGATCCTCAACTACAGCGCCTCGACGGTGCCGATCCTGCAAATGGCGTTCTCCAGCCCCAGCCTTTCGGAAGCCAAGATCCGTGACCTGGTGCAGAACAACATTCGCCTGCCGCTGAGCGCCCTGCCCGGCCTGGCCATGCCCACGCCAATGGGCGGCAAGCAGCGCCAGATCACCCTCGACCTCGACCCGCAAGCCCTGGCGGCCAAAGGCTTGTCGGCGCAGGACGTGGGCAACGCCCTGGCGCTGCAGAACCAGATCATCCCGGTGGGCACCGCCAAGCTCGGCCCCAACGAATACACGATCCTGCTCAACAACAGCCCCAAGGCGATTGATGAACTCAACGACCTGCCGATCAAGACGGTCGATGGCGCGCTGATCACCATCGGCCAAGTGGCTCACGTGCGTGACGGCTCGCCGCCGCAGACCAACATCGTGCGCGTCGACGGCCACCGCGCGGTGCTGATGCCGGCGTTGAAAAACGGCAGCATCTCGACCTTGTCGATCATCGACGGCATCCGCCAGATGTTGCCGCGCATCAACGAAACCCTGCCGCCGTCGCTGAAGACCTCGCTGCTGGGCGACGCCTCGGTGTTCGTCAAGCAATCGGTGGGCAGCGTGGCTCAGGAAGGCATTATCGCCGCGCTGCTGACCAGTGCGATGATCCTGCTGTTCCTCGGCAGCTGGCGTTCGACGCTGATCATCGCCGCGTCGATTCCCTTGGCCGTGCTGTCGGCGATCGCGCTGCTGGCGGTCACCGGGCAAACCCTCAACGTCATGACCCTGGGCGGGCTGGCGCTGGCGGTGGGGATTCTGGTGGACGACGCCACGGTCACCATCGAAAACATCAACTGGCACCTGGAACAAGGCAAGGCGGTGAAGACCGCGATCCTCGACGGCGCCGCACAAATCGTCGGCCCGGCGTTCGTCTCGCTGCTGTGTATCTGCATCGTGTTCGTGCCGATGTTCCTGCTGCAAGGCATCGCCGGCTATCTGTTCCGGCCGATGGCGCTGGCGGTGATTTTCGCCATGGCCAGCTCGTTCATCCTTTCGCGCACCCTGGTGCCGACCCTGGCGATGTTCCTGCTCAAGCCGCACACACCGGAACAAGGCGCTGGGCATCACCCCGAAGATGCATTCATCAACCACCACGAAGGCGATCAGCACAAGAAACCGCGTAACGCCGTGCTGCAATCGGTGCTCAATTTTCAGCAAGGCTTCGAGCGCCACTTCTCGAATATTCGCGACACTTACCACGGCTTGCTGATTCTCGCGTTGGGCAACCGCAAGCGCTTTATCGTCGGCTTCCTGGCCTGCGTGCTTGCCTCTTTCCTGCTGCTGCCCAGCCTGGGCCAGGACTTCTTCCCGGCCACCGACGCCGGCGCCCTCGCCCTTCACGTGCGTTTGCCGCTGGGCACGCGGATTGAAGAAAGCGCCGCCGCCTTCGACCGGATTGAAGCGCGGATTCGCGAAGTGATACCCGCCGAAGAACTCGACACCATCGTCGACAACATCGGCATTCCGCTCAGCGGCATCGACATGGCCTACAGCAGCAGCGGCACCATCGGCCCGCAGGATGGCGACATCCAGGTCACGCTGAAAAAAGACCACGCGCCCACCGCCGACTACGTGAAAAAACTGCGTGAAGCCTTGCCGGAAAGCTTCCCCGGCAGCCACTTCGCGTTCCTGCCGGCGGACATCAGCAGCCAAATCCTCAACTTCGGCGCACCGGCCCCGCTGGACGTGAAAATCTCCGGGCGCAGCGATGAAGAAAACCGCACCTACGCGCTCGAACTCGAACGTCGCCTTTCGCACATTCCGGGCATCGCCGACCTGCGCATCCAGCAGTCCACCGGCTACCCATCGCTGCAAGTTAACGTTGATCGCATGCGCGCCAATGGCCTGGGCATCACCGAGCGTGACGTGACCAACAGCATGGTCGCCTCCCTCGCCGGCAGCTCGCAAACCGCGCCGACCTTCTGGCTCAACCCGGCCAACGGCGTGTCGTACTCCATCGTGGCGGCAACGCCGCAATACCGCCTCGACAGCCTGCCGTCACTGGAAGCCTTGCCGGTCACCGGGGCCGATGGCCAGTCACAAATTCTCGGCGGCGTAGCCACCATCGAACGCGTGCAAAGCCCGGCAGTGGTGACCCACTACAACATCGAACCCACCCTGGACCTGTATGCCAACGTGCAAGGCCGCGACCTCGGCGGCGTGGCGCGCGATGTGCAAAAAGTGCTGGATGACACTGCCTCCATGCGCCCCAAAGGCGCAGTGATCAGCTTGCATGGGCAGATCGATGCGCTGCACGAGGCCTTCAGTGGTTTGAGCTTCGGCCTGCTTGGCGCCGTGGTGCTGATCTACTTGCTGATCGTGGTCAACTTTCAGTCGTGGGCCGACCCGTTCGTGATCATTACCGCCTTGCCGGCCGCGCTGGCGGGCATCGTGTGGATGCTGTTCCTCAGCGGCACCTCGCTGTCGGTGCCGGCGTTGACCGGGGCCATCCTGTGCATGGGCGTGGCCACCGCCAACTCGATCCTGGTGGTGAGCTTCTGCCGTGAACGCCTGGCCGAACATGGCGATGCGTTGAAGGCCGCGATGGAGGCCGGTTACACGCGCTTTCGGCCAGTGTGCATGACGGCTCTGGCGATGATCATCGGCATGTTGCCGCTGGCGTTGTCCGAAGAGCAGAACTCGCCCCTTGGCCGGGCGGTGATTGGCGGCTTGATCTTCGCCACCGTCGCCACCCTGTTGTTTGTACCCGTGGTCTTCAGCCTGGTCCACGGTCGTCACCCTACTCGCGCTGCTGCTGGAGAAACTTCACATGTCGTCTGATCACAACCCCTCGCGCAAGCGTCTGATGCTCATGGGTGTCGGCGGCCTGACACTGGCCGCCCTGTTGGTCGCCAACGGCCTGCACGCCCGCACGATGCACGAACAATCGGTGAGTGCCTGGACCGAAACCGCCGCCATCCCGCAAGTGATGGTGTTCCAGCCCAAACAAAACGTGGCCGGCGACACCTTGCGCCTGCCCGCGCACCTTGAGGCCTGGAGCAAGGCGCCGATCCATGCACGCGTCAGCGGCTACTTGAAGGACTGGAAAGCCGACATCGGCACCCAGGTCAAAGCCGGGCAAGTGCTCGCCGAAATCGACAGCCCCGACCTCGACCAGCAAATGGCGCAGACCCACGCGCGGCTGGTGCAGGAGCAAGCCAACGCGCGCCTGGCCGAAACCACCGCCACGCGCTGGCAGAACCTGTTGGCCAGCCATTCGGTGTCGCGTCAGGAGGCCGATGAAAAAACCTCCAACGCTGCCGCCGCCAAAGCCAATGCCGAGGCGGCCGCCGCCGACTACGCACGCCTGTCGGCACTGGAAAGCTACAAGACCATCCGCGCGCCGTTCGCCGGCACCATCACCGCGCGCAATACCGATATTGGCCAGTTGATCAAGGCTGATACCGACAGCGACCCGGAGCTGTTCAACATTGCCGATACCCATCAACTCAGACTTTACGTGCCCGTGCCGCAGAACTATGCAGCCGTGATCCATCCAGGGTTAGAAGCCGAGCTGACGGTGCCCGAGCACCCCGGCGAGCACTTCAAGGCGCGCCTGATCGGCGACTCCACCGCCATCGACCGCCGCTCCGGCACCCTGCTTGCGCAGTTCGTCGCCGACAACCCCAACGGCGAATTGCTGCCCGGTGATTACGCCGAAGCCACGCTGCCCATTCCAGCGGATACCCACGGCGTGAGCATCCCGGCCAGCGCACTGATCTTCCGCGCCCAAGGTACCCAGGTTGCGGTGCTGGACGCGCAAAATCACGTGCACCTGCAAGGCATCCACATCGGCCTCGACCTCGGCGAACGGCTGGTGATCGACCAAGGTTTGAAACCCGCCGACCGCGTGGTCGACAACCCGCCCGATGCCCTGCGCGAAGGCGACCCCGTGCAACTGGCCGACGCCGGAGGTGCGCATGCGCCCAAGGCTTAAACCCCTGGCGGCGTTGATGCTGCTGCTGTTGCAGGGCTGCTCGATGGCGCCCACCTACAAGGTGCCGTCGGTGGACCTGCCGGCCAGCTATCGCGAACAGACCAGCGATGGCCCGTGGCACAGCGCGCAGCCTTCCGACCAACTGGCGCCCGAGTGGTGGAAGCTCTACAACGACCCGCGCCTGACTGACCTGCAACAGCAACTGCTCAAGGCCAACCCGGATCTGGCGGCGGCATTGGCGCATTTCGATGCGTCCCAGGCGTATGCCAGCCAGTTGCACGCCGGGTTGTTCCCGCAAATTACCGCCAGTGCGCAGCCGCTGCGTCAGCGGCAATCGGACACACGACCACTGCGCGGGGATACGCAGCCGTCGGTGTACAACAGCAATACGGCGGGTTTCTCGCTGAGCTACGACCTGGACCTGTGGGGCAAGATTCGCAACCAGGTCGCGGCTGGCGATGCCCAGGCGCAAGCATCCGGCGATGATTTGGCGGTGGCGCGCCTGAGCCTGCAGCACCAGTTGGCGACGCTGTATGTGCAGCTCAACGGGCTGGATGCGCAGAGCCGGATTCTGAACAGCTCACTGGACGATTTCAGCCAGGCGTTGCAACTCACGCGCAGCCGTTACGAAGGCCAGATTGCCTCGGAGCTGGACCTCACCCGTGCGCAAAACCAACTGGCCGAAGCCAAGGCGCAACTGGACGAAGTGCGCGGGCAACGCAACCTGACCGAACACGCGATTGGCGAATTGGTGGGTGTGGCGGCCAGTACCTTCAGCTTGCCGCCCAGCCAGCAATTGATTGCGCTGCCAGGGATTCCATCGCAGCTGCCCAGCCACCTGTTGCAACGGCGCCCAGACATCGCGGCGGCGGAACGCCGAGTGTTTGCTGCCAATGCCAACATCGGCGTGGCGAAGGCCGCGTGGTACCCGGACTTCAGCTTGACCGGGTTGATTGGCGGGCAAACTCAGGGGGTTGGCAACCTGCTGTCCGCCGGTAACCGCTATTGGGCGCTGGGGCCGTTGGTGAACTTGCCGATCTTTGATGGCGGACGCTTGAGTGCCAATGAACGTGAGGCCAAAGCCGAGTTTGAAGAGGCGTCGGCGCAATACCGCAGCCATGTGCTCAAAGCCGTGCGCGAGGTGGAAGACAACCTAGCGCAGCTAAGGGATTTGCAGCAGGAAGCGCAGGACGAACAAGCGGCGGCGGATGCGGCAGAGCATACGCAGTCACTGGCGATGAACAGCTATCAGGCGGGAGCCGTGAGTTACCTGGATGTGGTGACGGCGCAGACAGCGGCGTTGCAGGCGCAGAGGACGTTGCAGGCGGTGCAGACGCGGCAGTTGCAGGCGAGTGTGGGGCTGGTGACGGCGCTCGGCGGTGGATGGCAACCGGGCGCCGCAGATCGCTCGTAGGTTCAGCTCGGTTCCAGATGTGAGAGGGGGCTTGCCCCTCTCACAGGGGTTCTGCGCCAGACACACAATGTATGAACACCTCAGATCCAATGTGGGAGGGGGCTTGAACTGGCCTAATGATTTTGGACACTTCAATCGGGCGCTATGATGGCGCTCAAATCTGAGGTGTTTGGCTATGCGTAAATCTTATTCGAGTGAGTTCAAGCTCAAGGCCGCCAGCATGGTGCTGGATGAAGGTCAGCCTGTTACCGAGGTCTGTGCCAGCCTGGATATTGGCCCTACGGCCCTGCGTCGCTGGGTCGATCAAGTGCAAAAAGAACGCTTGGGTTCTACTCCGGTGGGGGCCAAGGCGATTACCGCTGATCAACGAGAAATCCAGAGGCTCAAAGCTCTGCTCAGGGAGAAAGACCTGGACATTGAAATCCTAAAAAAGGCCAGTGCTCTCCTGCTTTTGGACGCCAAAGATCATTCACGCTGATCGAGGAGCTGGACGAGCAGTACGGCGTTAGAAGGTGTTGCCGCGCGTTCGGGGTCAACCGCAGTAGCTTTTACGCCTGGCGCCAGCGCCAAGGAAAAGAAAATCCTGAGCGAGAGAAACTCAAAGCCGCGCTGGTCAGGCATCACAAGGCGTCGAGAGAATCGGCGGGCGCACGTACTTTGGCCAAAGAGCTGCAAGCTAGAGGGCATCGTGTCGGTCGGTACATGGTTCGCAGTCTGATGCGCGAAGCAGGCATCGCCAGTCGTCAGCGCAGGCGTCATAAATACAAGTCGCCGGGTGTAGAGGCCTTGGTGGCACCGCATGTGCTCAAGCGGAAATTTGATGTGACGGCGGTTAATCAGGTGTGGTGTGGCGACGTGACTTACATCAAGGTCGGCAAGCGATGGTTGTACTTCGCCGTCGTTCTGGATTTGTACGCTCGTAGGATCGTTGGCTGGTCGTTCTCGATGATTTCTGATGCCAACCTGACCTGCGAAGCGCTACGTATGGCGGTGGAGCTACGCGGCCATCCTCAGGATGTGTTGTTTCATTCTGACCAAGGTTGTCAGTACACCAGTCATAAATTCCGAAATGAGCTGCTGAAACAGGGGTTTAGGCAGAGTATGAGCCGTAAAGGCGAGTGTTGGGACAACGCCCCGATGGAGCGTTTCTTTGGTAGCTTGAAATCAGAGTGGGTGCCTGAAAAGGGCTACAAACTGGAGCATGAGGCCCGGGCAGACGTGCAGCGCTATGTCTCGCGCTACAACATCAGCAGACCTCACAGCTACAACGACTACCGGTCGCCGGTCGCGCAAGAGCGATTGACGGCGTAAACCTTAATCGGTGTCCAAGATTACTTGACCAGTTCAGCTTGCCCCCGATGGCGGTGTGCCATAAGGCTTATTTGTATCTGATACACCGCTATCGGGGGCAAGCCCCCTCCCACAGGGGTTCTGCGTCAGATACACAATGTATTAACACCTCAGATCCAATTTGGGAGGGGGCTTGCCCTCTCACAGGGGGTCTGCGCCAGACACACAATGTATGAACACCTCAGATCCAATGTGGGAGGGGGCTTGCCCCCGATGGCGGCCCTCCAGACACATCCTGCCAAAAGCCTGTCGATCACTCCTGGATTACCCGATCTAGCCTCTCAACACCCACCCAGAGAGAGGCCAAGGGATGCCTGACTTACCCGCTTCACACCGCCTGCGTATTGGACGCTTCAGCGAACCCAACCGCATCTACCTCATCACCACCAACACTCACGAACGTCTTCCCATCTTTAGCAACTTCCACCTGGGTCGCCTGGTGGTCTGGCAATTTCGGCTGGCCCAATACCAAGGGCTCGCCAACTCCCTGGCGTGGGTGATCATGCCGGACCATTTCCACTGGATTATCGAACTGCAAAAAGGCTCGCTGGCAGATTTGATGCGGCATGTGAAATCCAAGAGCACGCGGTCGGTCAATGGCGCAAGTGGGCGCAAGGGAAGGCTCTGGCAGGAAAGTTTCCATGACCGCGCGCTGCGCAGGGAGGATGACGTGGTGAAGATGGCCAGGTATGTGGTGGCCAATCCACTGCGGGCCGGGTTGGTGCAACGGATTGGCGACTACCCGTTATGGGACGCAATTTGGGTCTAGCATCCAGCAAACCCGTTCAAATGTGGGAGGGGGCTTGCCCTCGATCGCGGTGTATCAGAGCCAGCTCAGCTAAATGACCCACTGCCATCGGGGGCAAGCCCCTCCCACATTTTTCAACCGCCTGTCAGGCAGCGAGTTTGCCGCTGGCGATCGCCGCCGAAGCGGCCACCATCGCCCTCAACAACACCGCACACCCCGCCGCCAGGTCATCCGGTGCGGCGTTCTCGATTTCGTTGTGGCTGATGCCGCCTTCGCACGGCACAAAGATCATCCCGGCCGGGCCGAGTTCGGCGACGAAGATCGCGTCGTGCCCTGCCCCGCTGACAATGTCCATGTTCGACAGCCCCAGCCCATTCGCCGCATCCCGCACAGCGTCCACGCAGCCTTTATCGAAATACAGCGGCGGGAAATCGGCGGTGGGTTCCAGCTCAAACGTCAGCCCATGCTTGGCACAGGTTTCGTCAATCACCTTGCGCACCTGGGCAATCATCGAATCCAGGCGTGCCGGTTCCAGGTGACGGAAGTCCAGGGTCATGCGCACCTCACCCGGAATCACGTTGCGCGAGCCGGGATACGCCTGCAGGCAACCGACAGTGCCACACGCATGCGGCTGATGCCCCAGCGCCGCCGCATTCACCGCCGCCACCACGGCCGCCGCGCCCACTAACGCATCTTTGCGCAAGTGCATCGGCGTTGGCCCTGCATGCGCCTCAACACCGCGCAGTTTCAGGTCGAACCACTTTTGCCCCAGAGCCCCCAACACCACGCCGATGGTTTTCTTTTCATCCTCAAGAATCGGCCCTTGTTCAATATGCGCCTCGAAGTAAGCCCCGACCTTATGCCCACTGATCGGCCGCGTGCCCGCATAGCCAATTGCATTAAGCGCATCACCCACGCTCACGCCCTCCACATCCACCTTGGCCAAGGTGTCGGCCAGGGTAAATTTCTCGGCAAACACGCCAGAGCCCATCATGCACGGCGGAAAGCGTGAGCCTTCTTCGTTGGTCCACACCACCACTTCCAGCGGTGCTTCGGTTTCGATCTTGAGGTCATTGAGGGTGCGCAGCACTTCCACGCCCGCCAACACGCCGAAGCAACCGTCGAACTTGCCACCCGTGGGCTGGGTGTCGATATGGCTGCCCGTCATCACTGGCGGCAAGTCGGGATTGCGACCCGGGCGACGGGCGAAGATGTTGCCGATGCCGTCGATGGTCACGGTGCAACCGGCTTCCTCGCACCACTGCACAAACAGGTCACGGGCTTTGCGATCGAGGTCGGTGAGGGCCAGTCGGCACACGCCGCCTTTGGGTGTGGCGCCGAATTTGGCCAGGTCCATCAGCGACTGCCACAAGCGATCGCGGTTGATGTGCTGATGGGTGGATTGCAGAACGTCGATGGCAGCGTTCATGGGGGTCTCCTCAGGCTACATTTCTTATGAATTGACGCGATTCCAACGGTTGGAAATGGGGTCTGAAATGTGGGAGCGGGCTTGCTCGCGAAGGGTCGTGTCAGTCGCTGCAAATGTCGGCTGGAAGACCGCATTCGCGGGCAAGCCCGCTCCCACATTTGGATTGCATTTCAACCTTTTACAGGGGTGTTTTTACTGCGAGCGGCAAGGCTCTGCGCTTGGCATTCAACCCGTAATACAACAACCCGCCCAACGCCGATCCGGTAAACCAGCCATAGCTGTAGAACCAGCTGAACGCGTCACTGCCCAGCGACAGCAAGGTCAGCACCACCGGCACGCCGAAGGCGATAAAACCGCTCCAGTTCCACGCCGGGTACACGTCGTCACGGTACAAACCGGCCAGGTCGAGCTGCTGTTTGCGGGTGATGAAGTAGTCCACCACCATGATCCCGGCAATCGGCCCCAGCAGGCTTGAATAGCCCAGCAACCAGTTCGAATACACGGTTTCCAGGCTCACGTCCGAGACGATCAGCCCGAGTTTTTTCAACAGTTCGTGGCCCATCAACGCAAGCCCCACCAGGCCAGTGAGGATCACCGCAGTGGTGCGGTTGATCAGCTTGGGCGCGATGTTCTGGAAGTCGTTGGTCGGTGAGACGATGTTCGCCGCAGTGTTGGTGGACAAGGTGGCGATGATGATCAGCAGCATCGCGATGGCCACCCACACCGGGCTCTGGATGTGCCCGATCAAGGTCACCGGGTCGGAGACGCTGACGCCCACCAGTTTCACCGACGCGGCGGTCATGATCACGCCAAGGGCCGCGAACAGGAACATGGTCAGCGGCAGGCCGAAAATCTGCCCGAGAATCTGGTCCTTCTGACTTTTGGCGTAGCGGCTGAAGTCAGGAATATTCAGCGACAACGTCGCCCAGAAACCCACCATCGCCGTGAGCCCCGCCATGAAGTAACCGGTGAGGCTCGCGCCTTCGGGGCGCTTGGGTGGAATCGCCATCAGCTCGCTGAGTGACACATTCGGCATCGCCCACACCAGCAGGCCGATCCCCACCGCCACCAGCAACGGCGCAGACAGGGTTTCGAGGCGTTTGATCGACTCGGCGCCGCGCAGCACCACCCACAGGTTCAGGCACCAGAAAATCATGAAGCCGATGACCTCACCCGTACCGCCAAGGGATTTCCAGCCCTCGAAAATCGAGCCCAGAAACAGGTGAATCGCCAGCCCGCCGAACATCGTCTGGATACCAAACCAGCCACACGCCACCAGCGCGCGAATCAGGCACGGCACGTTGGAGCCCAGGATGCCAAACGACGAACGCAACAAGACGGGAAACGGAATGCCGTACTTGGTGCCGGGAAACGCGTTAAGGGTCAGCGGGATCAGCACCACGATATTGGCCAGCAAAATCGCCATCAGCGCCTCGCCCACCGACAAGCCAAAGTAGGCGGTGAGCACCCCGCCGAGCGTGTAAGTAGGCACGCAGATCGACATGCCGACCCACAGCGCGGTGATGTGCCACTTGTTCCAGGTGCGTTCGTGCACCTTGGTCGGTGCCATGTCGTGGTTGTAGCGGGGGCTGTCGAGGACGTCGGCGCCGGCGTCGAGTTCGTACAGGCCGTTGCGTTCAATGACTTGCGATCTGTTCTGTTGCATGGCCGCTCCACGGTTTTTTCGAATTATTGTTGCTCACCCAACGCTGAGCGCAGGGTGGCCGGAGTACCTCGTAAACAACATGACATCACGGGCCCGGCCAGCCGCCACTGCACTCAATAACCGTGCCGACCTGCCACCGTGAACCCGCACCGCTTATATAACATGCTGATGTTAATCACCTTTCCGATTGCGCCTTCGGAACTTGCCGCATCACTCAGGCTAAATAATGCGAAGTTGCCGAACTGTCAGGACTCAATCTGGTGCAACACAATTATTTTTATTTCCTACTGCCGTCAAGGGGCATGTCTCAAGCGTCTGATTTGCAATAAGAAATTTTGCTCACATTAAGAACCTGTCAAGTGCGTCAAAATGGTGAACGGCCGCCACATTTTGGTGAATTTATATTTTTATCTTTATAAATCAATTAGTTAAACGCGATATAAGCTTATAAAAAATCTTCTTGCTCATTCGAAAAACTCGGGCTAGTTTCTATTCCTGTCACCGATGACAGGATTTAATTGATCATCGGCAAGCAGCATTACAACACTTAGAACTGGCACAAGCCGGTCAAGCCTGTGAGGAACTCGACATGTCGCTGTTGATCCGTGGCGCCACCGTTATTACCCATGATGAAAGTTACCGCGCCGATGTGTTTTGCGCAGGCGGTCTAATTCGCGCTATTGGCACGGATCTGGATACTCCCGCCGGCACTGAAATACTCGATGGCAGTGGCCAATACTTGATGCCCGGCGGCATCGATCCGCATACGCACATGCAATTGCCCTTCATGGGCACCGTGGCCAGTGAAGACTTTTTCAGTGGCACCGCGGCAGGTCTGGCGGGCGGCACCACCTCGATCATCGACTTTGTGATTCCCAACCCGCAGCAATCCT
Source organism: Pseudomonas sp. HT11 (assembly GCF_044875395.1). Taxonomy (NCBI): domain Bacteria; kingdom Pseudomonadati; phylum Pseudomonadota; class Gammaproteobacteria; order Pseudomonadales; family Pseudomonadaceae; genus Pseudomonas; species Pseudomonas sp. HT11. Next base: position 4,018,567 of record NZ_CP173217.1, read on the forward strand.
TGATGGAAGCTTTCCACCAGTGGCGCGGCTGGGCGCAAAAGTCTGCCTGCGACTACGGCTTTCACGTGGCGATCACTTGGTGGAGCGAGCAGGTGCGCGAGGAAATGGCCGAGCTGGTCAGCCACCACGGCATCAACAGCTTCAAGCATTTCATGGCCTACAAGAATGCGATCATGGCGGCCGATGACACCCTGGTCGCCAGCTTTGAGCGCTGCCTGGAACTCGGCGCAGTGCCGACGGTGCACGCAGAAAACGGTGAGCTGGTGTATCACCTGCAACGCAAGCTGATGGCCCAGGGCATCACCGGGCCGGAAGCGCACCCGCTGTCGCGCCCGTCCCAGGTCGAAGGCGAGGCCGCCAGCCGTGCGATTCGTATCGCCGAAACCATCGGCACGCCGCTGTACCTGGTGCACGTATCGACCAAGGAGGCGCTGGATGAAATCACCTACGCCCGTGGCAAGGGCCAGGCGGTGTACGGCGAAGTGCTCGCCGGCCACCTGCTGCTCGACGACAGCGTTTACCAACACCCTGACTGGCAAACCGCCGCCGGCTACGTGATGAGCCCGCCCTTCCGCCCGCGCGGGCATCAAGAGGCGCTGTGGCACGGCCTGCAATCGGGCAACCTGCACACCACCGCCACCGACCATTGCTGCTTCTGCGCCGAGCAAAAAGCCGCCGGCCGTGACGATTTCAGCAAAATCCCCAACGGCACTGCCGGTATCGAAGACCGCATGGCGTTGCTGTGGCACGAAGGCGTCAACACCGGGCGTCTGTCGATGCAGGAGTTTGTTGCGCTGACCTCCACCAACACCGCGAAGATCTTCAATCTTTACCCACGCAAAGGTGCGATTCGCGTGGGTGCCGATGCTGACTTGGTGCTGTGGGACCCCGAGGGCACACGGACGATTTCGGCCAAGACCCACCATCAGAAAGTCGATTTCAACATCTTCGAAGGCAAGACCGTACGCGGCGTGCCGAGCCACACCATCAGCCAGGGCAAGCTGGTCTGGACCGACGGCGACCTGCGCGCCGAACGCGGCGCCGGGCGGTATGTAGAACGCCCGGCGTATCCGTCGGTGTTTGAGCAGTTGAGCAAGCGGGCGGAGCATTCCAGGCCTGTAGCTGTGAAACGCTGATACTGCCAATCGCGGGCAAGCCCGCTCCCACATTTGATCGGGTTCACACAACCCAACTGTGGGAGCTGGCTTGCCTGCGATGAGGCCAGTCCAAGCGACAAAAAAATCAATGCCCGCCAGAGGCAAAAAACCGTGAGGCCAAAACCGTGATCCAGACCCTGACCCACCTCCCCCATCCCCATGAAGATGGGCCGACACTCGCCAGCCATTTCACCGACCTGGCGCCGCCCCTCAATGCCCGCCAGGCTGCACTTGAAGCCTCGCGCTGCCTGTATTGCTACGACGCGCCGTGCGTAAATGCATGCCCCAGCGAGATCGACATCCCGTCGTTCATCCGCAATATCCACACTGAAAACGTCCAGGGCGCCGCGCAGAAGATTCTTTCGGCCAACATCCTCGGCGGCAGCTGCGCACGGGTTTGCCCCACCGAAATTCTGTGCCAGCAAGCCTGCGTGCGTAACAACGCCGAAGAATGCGCGCCGGTGCTGATCGGGCTATTGCAACGCTACGCCATCGACAACGCGCACTTCAGCGAACACCCCTTCCAGCGCGCCGCCCCGACCGGCAAGCGCATCGCCGTGGTCGGCGCCGGGCCTGCGGGGTTGGCCTGTGCCCATCGCGCCGCCCTGCACGGCCATGATGTGGTGATTTTCGAAGCGCGGGAAAAGGCCGGTGGCCTGAATGAATACGGGATCGCCAAGTACAAACTGGTGGATGACTTTGCCCAGAAGGAGCTGGATTTCCTGCTCGAGATTGGCGGCATCGAAATCCGCCACGGCCAGCGCCTGGGTGACAACCTGACCTTGAGCGAACTGCACCAGCAATTCGACTCCGTGTTTCTTGGCCTCGGCCTCGCCGCCAGCAAACAGCTCGGCCTGCCACACGAGGACGCTCCGGGCCTGCTTGCCGCCACCGACTACATCCGCGAACTGCGCCAGGCCGATGACCTTAGCCAACTGCCGCTGGCCGACCGCTGCATCGTGCTTGGCGCGGGCAACACCGCCATCGACATGGCCGTGCAAATGGCCCGCCTCGGCGCCCGCGATGTGAACCTGGTGTACCGCCGTGGCTTGGCGGACATGGGCGCCACCCACCATGAGCAGGACATCGCCAAGGCCAATCAGGTGCGCCTGCTGACCTGGGCCCAACCCGAAGAAGTGTTGCTGGATGATCAAGGCCACGTGCGCGGCATGCGCTTCGCTCGCACACGCATGGACAACGGCCGCCTGCACCCTACCGGCGAGACCTTCGAACTGGCAGCCGATGCGATTTTCAAAGCCATCGGTCAGGGCTTCGACAATGAGGCATTGCACGATCCGCTGGCCCAGCAACTGCACCGCGTGGGCGAACGCATCTTTGTTGACGAACACCTGCGCACCAGCATTCCCGGGGTGTACGCCGGCGGCGATTGCGTCAGCCTGGGCCAGGACCTCACCGTGCAGGCGGTACAACACGGCAAGCTGGCGGCTGAAGCCATGCACGCCCAACTCATGCTGAATGTGGAGGCTGCGTAATGGCCGATCTCTCGATTGTGTTCGCCGGTATCAAAGCCCCCAACCCGTTCTGGCTGGCCTCCGCACCGCCCACCGACAAGGCCTACAACGTGGTCCGCGCCTTTGAAGCCGGCTGGGGCGGCGTGGTCTGGAAAACCCTCGGTGAAGACCCGGCGGCGGTCAACGTGTCCTCACGCTATTCCGCGCACTACGGCGCCAACCGTGAAGTATTGGGCATCAACAATATCGAGTTGATCACCGACCGCTCGCTGGAGATCAACCTGCGCGAAATCACCCAGGTGAAAAAGGACTGGCCGGACCGCGCGCTGATTGTGTCGCTGATGGTGCCCTGTGTTGAAGAATCCTGGAAAAACATCCTGCCGCTGGTGGAAGCCACCGGCTGCGACGGCATCGAGCTGAACTTCGGTTGCCCCCACGGCATGCCCGAACGGGGCATGGGCGCAGCGGTCGGCCAGGTGCCGGAGTACGTGGAACAGGTGACGCGCTGGTGCAAGACGTATTGCTCGCTGCCGGTGATCGTCAAGCTCACGCCAAATATCACCGACATCCGCGTGGCGGCGCGTGCGGCGTATCGCGGCGGTGCGGACGCGGTGTCGCTGATCAACACCATCAACTCCATCACCAGTGTCGACCTTGAGCGCATGGTCGCCCTGCCGGTGGTCGGCACCCAAAGTACCCATGGCGGGTATTGCGGCTCGGCCGTCAAGCCGATCGCGTTGAACATGGTCGCGGAAATCGCCCGCGACCCGCAGACCCAAGGCCTGCCGATCTGCGGGATTGGCGGCATCGGCAACTGGCGCGACGCGGCGGAATTCGTCGCGCTGGGTTGCGGCGCGGTGCAGGTGTGCACGGCGGCCATGTTGCATGGGTTTCGGATTGTGGAAGAGATGAAGGACGGGCTGTCGCGGTGGATGGACAGCCAAGGCTACAAAAGCCTGCAGGAATTTTCCGGGCGCGCGGTGGGTAATACCACCGATTGGAAGTACCTGGATATCAATTATCAGGTGATTGCCAAGATTGACCAGGAGGCCTGCATTGGCTGTGGGCGTTGCCACATTGCCTGTGAGGACACGTCGCACCAGGCTATCGCGAGCTTGAAGCAAGTGGATGGCACGCATAAATACGAGGTGATCGATGATGAGTGCGTGGGCTGCAATCTGTGCCAGATCACCTGCCCGGTGGCCGATTGCATCGAGATGGTGCCGATGGACACGGGCAAGCCGTTTTTGAATTGGACGCAGGACCCACGTAATCCGTATCGGGAGGCTGTGTAGTCCTGTAGACCGCTATCGCAGGCAAGCCAGCTCCCACATTTGATCGGTGAACACATTCAAGTGTGGGAGCTGGCTTGCCTGCGATAGGGCCTTCAGCCTTCACACAAGGCTTAAGGCTCCAACCCAATGCCGCGCAAAATCACCGCGGTCACCGTCTGAATCGCCTTTTCGAACTGCATGTCCGACAACGGCTGGTGATCATTCAGAATCTTCACCTGGTGATCAAAGTCGGCATAGTGCTGGGTCGATGCCCAGATCATGTACAGCAGGCTCGACGGCTCCACCGGCAGGATGCGTTTGTCCTCCACCCACTGGCGAATTTTCGCTTCTTTCATCTTGGCCCAGTCGTACAGGCTTTCGTCCAGCGCCTCACCGAGCGTCGGCGCGCCGTGGATAATTTCGTTGGCCCAGACTTTCGAGCCATACGGCCGCGTACGCGAGCGCTGCATCTTGGCGCGGATGTAGCTGCTGAGCACCACCCGCGGGTCATCGAAGGTTTCAAAGCTCAAGGCATCCTGCTTCCACACCTCCAGCAGGTCGAACAGCACCGCGCTGTACAGTTCGCTTTTGGTGGTGAAGTAGTAATGCAGGTTGGAGCGTGGCAGTTGCACTTCTTCAGCGATGTCAGCCATGGCGGTGCTGCCGTAGCCTTTTTCAGCGAAGATTTTCTCCGCCGCCAGCAGGATTTTTTCGACGTTGACCCGCCGAATTCCGATCTTGTGATTGCCCATAAGGGCTCCCCGACAACAACATGGCCTCAAGACTACCATCGGCTCTAGATCGCGGCGACAAGGCATAATGAAACTTCTTACGCGAACCTTTCCCCTGCAAAACGGATTGGTTAGGATCGCGATCCCCATGAAGGATCATTGCCATGACTATCCGACCTCGCGTGGCCGCCGACGACCCTGTGCTGGGAGCACTTTGGGAACGCTCGGTGCGGGCCACCCATGACTTCCTCCCCGAGGATGACATCCAGCGTTTGCTGCCGCTGGTACGCGACACTTACCTGCCGATGCCGGCCCTCGACGTTTGGGTCTATGAAGACCAGAACGGCATCGCCGGTTTTATCGGCACCGGCGGGCACAATGTAGAAATGCTGTTTATCGACCCCGATCGCCGTGGCCAGGGCATCGGCCGCCAATTGCTCGACCACGCCCGCGCGCGCCACGACACGCTGACGGTGGATGTAAACGAACAAAACCCGCAGGCCGTGGGCTTCTACCTGCACTATGGTTTTATCCAGGTCGCGCGCTCGCCGCTGGATGGCGAAGGCAAACCCTTTCCCTTGCTGCACATGGCCTTACCGACTCTCTAAACCTGAAGGTATTGAACAATGTTGATCAAGAAAACCCTGACCACCGTCGCCCTGCTCGCCTCCTTGCTGGGCGCCTCGGCGGCCTTTGCCCATGCCCACCTCAAAAGTTCGACACCGGCGGCTGACAGCTCCGTCGCCGCGCCCGCTGACCTGCACCTGACCTTCACCGAAGGCGTCGAAGCGACGTTCACCAAAGTGTCCCTGAGCAAGGACGGCACCGAAGTCGCGATCAAAGGCCTGGAAACCCCGGACGCCGACAAGAAAGTCCTGGTGGTCACGCCGGCGGCACCGCTGGCCGCCGGTACCTACAAAGTGGAATGGCACGCCGTGTCCGTGGACACCCACAAGAGTGAAGGCAGTTACAGCTTCAAGGTCGGCCAATAACCCATGGCGACCCTGCTGGTGCTGTGCCGCTTCCTGCATTTCATCGTCGTGCTGTTGATGTTCGGGGCCTGTGCGTTCAGGCCCTGGCTATTGGGCGCTGAACCGCAGCCGGCGCTGGACCGGCAACTGCTGCGCATCACCCGCGCGCTGGCCTGGCTGGGGCTGGGCTCTGGCGTGGCCTGGCTGCTGCTGATCACCGCCAGCATGGCCGGCAGCTGGGACGCGGCCTTGCAACCGGCCACCGTGCAGTTGGTGCTGGGCAAAACCTTTTTCGGCCAGGTGTGGGTCTGGCATCTGTTGCTGAACCTGCTACTGGTGATCGCGCTGATCAAACCCTGGCCGGCCCTGCGCCTGCCATTGACTGCGCTGCTGTTGGCAACGCTGGCACCTGTGGGCCATGGCGCCATGCTTAATGGCTTGAGCGGGCAATTGCTGATCCTCAACCAGGTGGTGCACCTGGTGTGCGTCGGCGCCTGGCTCGGTGGGCTGCTCGTGCTGGTGCTGATCTTCAGGCAGCCGCAGGGCTATGCGCTGGAGCCGATTCTCAAACGCTTCAGCGGCGTGGGTTACGGCCTGGTCGCCGGGTTGCTGGTGACGGGCTTGATCAACGTGCGCGTACTGACCGGGCAACTGTGGCCCACGCCGCTGTTCAACGGGTTCGCGCTGATTCTGTTGATCAAAGTGTTGCTGGTGCTGGGCATGTTGGCGCTGGCGTTGCTGAACAGGTTGCGCATTGAACGCTGCGAAGAACGCCAAGGCAGTTTGAAGGCCAGCGTCATGTTGGAATGGTTACTGGGTGTTTCAGCTGTAGCCGCCGTTTCGCTGCTGGGCACACTGCCGCCGATGGTCATGGCCAACTGAACATCGCTTTTGAAATGCAATCCCTGTGGGAGCTGGCTTGGCTGCGATGGCATCCACTCGGTGTACCTGATACACCGAGGCGTTTGCATCGAAGGCAAGCCAGCGCCCACATTGACCGTGCCCGCTTTTGATCGGCACACGCGACGTCATCGTACAACTTCCGCTTGACACCCCACAAAAACCCCGTAAATATCCCGCCAAATGTTGTACGACGACGTATAACAAATAATAAAAACAACAAAAGAAAAATGGAGCTTCTCTGTGAGTCAATTCGCCCGCAATTCCTCCTCACGTATCGGCCTTATCGGTCTCGGCAGCCTGGCGTTCACCCTGCCCCTCAGCGCACATGCCGATGGTTTTCTCGAAGACGCCAAAGCCTCGCTGAACCTGCGCAACGCCTACTTCAACCGCAACTTCACCAACCCCACTTACCCGCAAGCCAAGGCCGAGGAATGGACGCAAAACTTCATCCTCGATGCCAAATCCGGATTCACCCAGGGCACCGTGGGCTTTGGGCTCGACGTGCTGGGCCTGTATTCGCAAAAGCTCGATGGCGGCAAAGGCACAGGGGGCACTCAGTTGCTGCCGATCCACAGCGACGGCCGGCCGGCTGACAATTTCGGCCGTCTGGGCGTGGCCCTGAAAACCAAACTGTCGAAGACCGAACTGAAAGTCGGCGAATGGATGCCGGTGCTGCCGATCCTGCGCTCGGACGACGGCCGCTCGCTGCCCCAGACCTTTCGCGGCGGTCAGGTCACGTCCAATGAAATTGCCGGCTTGACGCTCTACGGCGGGCAGTTTCGCGGTAACAGCCCCCGTAATGACGCAAGCATGGAAGACATGTTCATGAACGGTAAAGCCGCGTTCACCTCCGACCGTTTCAACTTTGGCGGCGGCGAGTACAGCTTCAACGACAAGCGCACCCAGGTGGGCGTCTGGTATGCCGAGCTGACGGATATCTACCAGCAGCAGTATTTCAACCTGACCCACAGCCAGCCGGTAGGCAACTGGACCCTGGGCGCCAACCTCGGTTATTTCACCGGCAAGGAAGACGGCAGCGCCCTGGCCGGCGACCTCGACAACAAGACCGTGTCCGCCCTGCTCTCGGCGCGCTACAACGGCAACACGTTTTATGTCGGCCTGCAAAAGCTCACCGGTGACAGCCTGTGGATGCGGGTCAACGGCACCAGCGGCGGCACGCTCGCCAACGACAGTTACAACGCCAGCTACGATAACGCCAAGGAAAAATCCTGGCAGGTGCGCCATGACTTCAACTTTGTGGTGCTCGGCATTCCGGGGCTGACCATGATGAACCGCTATATCAGCGGCAGTAATGTGCACACCGGGGCGATCACCGACGGCAAGGAATGGGGGCGCGAATCGGAACTGGCCTACACCGTGCAGAGCGGCGCGCTGAGGGACTTGAACGTGCGGTGGAGGAACTCGACCCTGCGTCGGGACTTCAGCAACAATGAATTTGATGAGAATCGGATTTTTATCAGCTATCCGATTTCGCTGCTGTAAGGCGATGAATGTGGGAGCTGGCTTGCCTGCGATAGCGGTGTATCAGCAAAACATCTGTCAACTGACAGACTGCTATCGCAGGCAAGCCAGCTCCCATGTTTGATCGCACTCGTCAGCAAGGGCGTTGACAAGCCAGGGACGACCTAACGATACTTTCGGCAAGTCATACGACAACCTACAACAACAATGGAACCCTCATGACCACCTCTACCACCACGCCTGTTCCATTCAACCGCCTGTTGCTCACCGGTGCTGCCGGCGGCCTGGGCAAAGTCTTGCGCGAACGCCTGCGCCCTTACGCCCAAGTCCTGCGCCTGTCGGACATCGCCAACATGGCGCCGGCGGCCGATGCATCCGAAGAAGTACAACCCTGCGACCTTGCCGATAAACAAGCCGTGCACCACCTTGTGGAAGGCGTCGACGCCATCCTGCACTTCGGGGGCGTTTCAGTGGAGCGCTCGTTCGAAGAAGTCCTCGGCGCCAATATCAGCGGCGTGTTCCACATCTACGAAGCCGCTCGCCGCCACGGTGTGAAGCGTGTGATCTTCGCCAGCTCCAACCACGTGATCGGCTTCTACAAGCAAGGCGAAACCCTCGACGCCCGCTCGCCTCGCCGCCCGGACAGTTACTACGGTTTGTCCAAGTCCTATGGCGAAGACATGGCGAGTTTCTACTTCGACCGCTACGGCATCGAGACCGTGAGCATCCGCATCGGCTCCTCGTTCCCCGAACCGCAAAACCGCCGGATGATGCACACCTGGCTGAGCTTCGACGACCTCACTCAGTTGCTCGAACGCGCGCTGTACACGCCGAACGTCGGTCACACGGTGGTCTACGGCATGTCGGATAACCTCGATACCTGGTGGGACAACCGCTACGCCGCACACTTGGGTTTCACCCCCAAGGACAGCTCCGAAGTGTTCCGCGCGCAAGTCGAAACCCAGCCACCGGTCGCCGCCGATGACCCGGCCAAGGTCTATCAGGGCGGCGCCTTCTGCGCGGCGGGGCCGTTCGGTGACTGACTGCACACCCAAGGGATTGAGTTGCCATGACTGCTGAACTGATTGTTGACGCCCGCAATGCCGTGGGCGAATGCCCGGTGTGGGTGCCTGAGGAAAACGCGCTGTACTGGGTGGACATCCCCAACGGCGGCCTGCAACGCTGGAGCGCTGCCAGCGGCCACAGTGCCGCCTGGAAAGCCCCGCAGATGCTCGCCTGCATTGCGCGCACCACGGCGGGCAACTGGGTCGCCGGCATGGAAACCGGGTTTTTCCAACTCACGCCACACAATGACGGTAGCCTGGACACCACCGCGCTGGCGAGCGTCGAGCACCCGCGCCCCGACATGCGCCTCAACGACGGCCGCTGTGACCGCCAGGGTCGCTTCTGGGCCGGCAGCATGGTGTTGAACATGGGCCTGAATGCGCCCCAGGGCACACTCTACCGCTACGCCTGCGGTGCCGCGCCGCATGCCCAGTTGGACGGCTTTATCACCCTCAACGGCCTGGCATTCAGCCCGGACGGCCGCACAATGTATGCCTCGGACTCACACCCGCTGGTGCAGCAGATCTGGGCCTTCGATTACGACACCGAGACCGGCACGCCCTCCAATCGTCGCGTGTTTGTCGACATGCAGCAGTTTCTCGGTCGCCCCGACGGCGCGGCCGTCGACGCCGACGGCTGCTACTGGATCTGCGCCAACGACGCGGGGCTGATTCATCGCTTTACCCCCGACGGTCGCCTGGACCGTTCCCTCACCGTGCCGGTGAAAAAACCCACCATGTGCGCCTTTGGCGGCAGCCGCCTGGACACCTTGTTTGTCACCTCGATCCGTGATGACCAGAGTGAACAGTCGCTGTCCGGCGGCGTATTCGCCCTCAACCCCGGCGTCCAAGGACTGCCCGAACCGCGCTTCACCCTCTAGCTGCATTGCTGTGCCTTGAATACAAAAATAACAACACAGGAGTGACATTCCATGGACTTCAAACGCACCTTGCTCGCCGCCACACTCGTTGCCCTCAGCAGCGCCGCCCACGCGCTGGAAATCAAGTTCGCCGACATCCATCCCGCCGGCTACCCCACCGTCGTCGCTGAAGAGAACATGGGCAAAGCCCTGACCCAGCAAAGCAACGGCGAACTGACCTTCAAGTACTTCCCAGGCGGTGTTCTGGGCTCTGAAAAAGAAGTCGTCGAACAGGCCCAGGTCGGCGCAATCCAGATGACCCGGGTCAGCCTCGGCATCGTCGGCCCGGTGGTGCCGGACGTGAACGTGTTCAACCTGCCGTTCGTGTTCCGCGACCAGGCGCACATGCGCAAGGTCATCGATGGCCCGATCGGCGACGAGATCCTCGCCAAGATCACCGACTCCGAATTCGGCCTGGTAGCCTTGGCCTGGATGGACGGCGGCACGCGCAATATCTACACCAAGAAACCGGTACGTTCGATCGCAGACCTCAAGGGCATGAAGATTCGCGTGCAAGGCAACCCGCTGTTTATCGACGCTTTCAATGAAATGGGCGCCAACGGCATTGCCATGGACACCGGCGAGATCTTCAGCGCATTGCAGACCGGCGTGATTGACGGCGCGGAAAACAACCCGCCAACCCTGCTGGAGCACAACCACTTCCAGAACGCCAAGTTCTACACCCTCACCGAACACCTGATCCTGCCCGAACCCATCGTGATGTCGAAAATCACCTGGAACAAACTCACCCCCGCGCAACAGGACATGGTGAAAAACGCCGCCAAGGTTGCCCAGGCCGATGAGCGCGTGCTGTGGGACGCCAAGTCCGCCAGCAGCGAAACCAAGCTCAAGGCCGCCGGCGTCGAGTTCATCACTGTCGACAAAAAACCCTTCTATGAGGCCACCGCGCCCGTTCGCGCGAAGTACGGCGCAGCTTACGCCGACATCATCGAGCGCATCGACGCCGTCGAGTAAGCCCCCTCCTCCTCTTAGCTAGGCCCGGCGCGGTCCGCACTGACGTGCCCGGTTACGGTGAACGCCATGAAGAATCGACTGCTGCGCTTCAACGACCGCCTCTACATGACCTGCATCTGGGTCGCCGGCCTCTCGGTATTAGGCGTCGCGCTGATCATCCCCTGGGGCATTTTCGCCCGCTACATTCTCGGCACAGGCGCAAGCTGGCCAGAGCCCAGCGCCATCCTGCTGATGCTGGTGTTTACCTTTATCGGCGCCGCCGCCAGCTACCGCGCCGGGGCGCATATGTCGGTGGCCATGATCACCGACCGCCTGCCACCGCGCCAACGCCAACTCGTCGGCATCCTCTCGCAACTGTTGATGGCGACCATTTGCCTGTTCATGACGATTTGGGGCAGCAAGCTGTGCCTGTCCACCTGGAACCAGTTCATGAGCGCCATCCCTACCCTGCGCGTGGGCATCACCTATATGCCGATCCCGATTGGCGGCTTGCTGACCCTGGTGTTTGTGCTGGAGAAACTCCTGCTCGGCGACCAGAGCCACCGGCGCGTGGTGCGCTTTGACCTGGTTGAAGAAAGCGAAGGGGCTGCCTGACATGGACGCATTGATTCTGTTGGGCAGCTTTATCGCGTTGATCCTGATCGGCATGCCGGTCGCTTATGCCCTGGGGCTGTCGGCGCTGATCGGCGCGTGGTGGATCGACATTCCGTTCCAGGCCTTGATGATTCAGGTGGCAGGCGGAGTGAACAAGTTTTCGCTGATGGCGATTCCGTTCTTCGTGCTCGCCGGGGCGATCATGGCCGAAGGCGGCATGTCGCGCCGGCTGGTGGCGTTTGCCGGCGTGCTGGTGGGCTTTGTGCGCGGCGGCCTGTCGTTGGTCAACATTATGGCCTCGACGTTTTTCGGCGCCATTTCCGGCTCGTCAGTGGCAGACACCGCCTCGGTCGGCTCGGTGCTGATTCCGGAAATGGAACGGCGCGGCTACCCCAGGGAGTTCGCCACGGCGGTGACCATCAGCGGCTCGGTGCAGGCGCTGCTGACCCCGCCCAGCCACAATTCGGTGCTCTATTCCCTGGCAGCCGGCGGCACGGTGTCGATCGCTTCGCTGTTCATGGCCGGCGTGGTCCCGGGCCTGCTGATGAGCGCGTGCCTGATGGTGCTGTGCCTGATCTTCGCGAAGAAACGCGACTACCCCAAAGGTGAAGTCATCCCGCTGAAGCAGGCGCTGAAAATCTGCGCCGACGCGCTGTGGGGCCTGATGGCGATGGTGATCATTCTTGGCGGCATCCTCTCGGGCATTTTCACCGCCACCGAGTCCGCCGCGATTGCCGTGCTGTGGGCGTTCTTCGTGACCATGTTCATTTACCGCGACTACAAATGGCGCGAGCTGCCCAAGCTGATGCACCGCACGGTGCGCACCATCTCCATCGTGATGATCCTGATCGCCTTCGCCGCCAGCTTCGGCTACATCATGACCCTGATGCAGATCCCGGCGAAGATCACCACGATGTTCCTGACCCTGTCGGACAACCGCTACGTGATCCTGATGTGCATCAACATGATGCTGCTGTTGCTCGGCACCGTGATGGACATGGCGCCGCTGATCCTCATCCTCACGCCCATCCTGCTGCCGGTGATTCTCGGCATCGGCGTCGACCCGGTGCACTTCGGCATGATCATGCTGGTGAACCTGGGCATCGGCCTGATTACCCCGCCAGTGGGCGCGGTGCTGTTTGTCGGCGCGGCGGTGGGCAAGGTCAGTATCGAGAAAACCGTGAAGGCCCTGCTGCCGTTTTATGGCGTGCTGTTTCTGGTGCTGATGGCCGTCACCTACATCCCGGCGCTGTCGCTGTGGCTGCCGGGCCTGGTGCTGTAACCCTTTCTCCGAGGCCGAGGTTCAACTGTGGGCGCAGGCTTGCCAGCGTCCACAAATCACCTCTGTGTTGGTTCATTCATGCGGCGAGACACCCCATGCCCTCAGACTTGATCGAGCTCAGCGACCCACTCACCCACCTCACCCTGGCCCCGGCCCTGGGTGGCAGCATCGTAAATTGGACGGTGCGCGCCACCGGGCAGCCGTTGTTGCGACACAGTGACGAGCACGCGATAAATACCGGTTTACCCGGCAAGTTGGGGTGCTACCCGTTGGCGCCCTGGTCCAACCGGATCGCCCAAGGCGGTTTCGATAACCCCGACGGCTGGCTGGCGCTGACAGCCAACAGCCTGACCGATCCGTTGCCGATTCACGGCTCGGCCTGGCAACAGGCGTGGCACGTGGTCAGTCAGGCGGCGGATGAAGTGGTGCTGGCGCTGCGGTGCGACACACCATTCGCTTATCGCGCCGAACAGCGCTTTGCCTTGCGCGACGGTGAGCTGAGCATTGGGTTGCGCGTGACGCATCTGGCCGAACAGGCGGCGTGGCATGGCTTGGGGTTGCACCCTTACTTGCCGCGCACGCCGGGCACGCGGTTGCAGGCCAAGGCTGGGCAGGTGTGGATGAGCGATGCCTCAAAGCTGCCCACAGGATTGGCGCCGGTGCCGCAGGACTGGGATTTCAGCGCATTGAACACCCTGCCCGAAGGCCTGGTGGACAATGGGTTCTGCCAGTGGGACGGGCATTGCCGGATCGAGCAGCCGGCCTTGGGCTATACCCTGGAATGCCGGGCGACCGGGGCGGATTACTTCCTGCTGTATTGCCCGCCGGGGTTGGCATTCTTTTGCATTGAGCCGGTGAGCCATCCGGTGAATGCGCATCACCTGCCCGGCAGGCCGGGGCTGAGGTTATTGGAGCAAGGCCAGTCGACCCAACTCGATTTCACCCTCACATACAGTGCCCATGGGGACGCGGGCTTGCTCGCGAAAACGGTGGGTCGGTAACCGCGCGCTTTTCTGGCACTGCGCTTTTGCGAGCGCGCCCGCGTCCACAGGGTGACCTGTGCTGTGTCAGGGCGGGGTGTTTTTCAGGCGCCCCGCCGTGTCGATACTCACCACCACCGATAACCCCGGCCGCAGGCGCTCGCTCTCGGCCTGACCCGGGTCAACGGTGATCCGCACCGGCACGCGCTGGGCGATCTTCACAAAGTTGCCGGTGGCGTTGTCCGCCTGCAACAGGCTGAATTCCGAGCCGGTCGCCGGGGAAATGTGCTGCACCGTGCCATGAAATTTGCGGTGGTTCAGCGCGTCCACCGTGAAGGTTACCGGCTGGCCCACCTGCACATTGTCCATTTGGGTTTCTTTCATGTTGGCGATCACCCACAGCTGGGGCGGCACCAATGCCATCAACTGCGCACCGGAGTTGACGAAGGCGCCCAGGCGCACGCCGATCTGCCCGAGCTGGCCGTCACGCGGCGCGAGGATGCGGGTGTTGGACAGGTCGATGCGCGCCAGCTCCACTGCGGCGTCGGCGCTGGCCACGGCGGCTTCCAGTGAACCGCGGTTGACGATCACGGTTTGCAGGTCCTGCCGGGCGATTTCCAGGCTGGCCTGGGCCTGGGCCACGGCGGCGATGGTCTGGGCATTGGCGGCGCGCGTCACGTCCAGTTCACGCTTGGACACCGAGCCATCGCTGATCAGCTCTTCGTTACGGCGCAAGTCAGCGGTGCTTTTACGCGCCTGGGCCTGGCTGTCGACCAGCGCGGCCTGGCGCAGCTTGATGGTGGCTTCGGCGCTGTTGCGTTGCTGCACCACGTTGGCCAACGAGGCTTTCTGCACCGCCAGTTGCGCCAGCGCCTGGTCGAGGCGCTGCTTGTAAATGCGATCATCCAGGCGCACCAGCAGGTCGCCGGCCTTGACGAACTGGAAGTCCTGCACCGGCACTTCATACACATAGCCGCTCAGTTGCGGGCCGATAATCGTCACCTGGCCGCGCACCAGTGCGTTTTCAGTGCTCTCTACGGCGCTGCTGAAGGGCGGCAATTGCCAGGCATACAGCACGATCAGCACGCCGACGATGGCAATCGCGGCAAAGCCCAACGATGAGATGATGCGCACCCGCAGTGAGCGTGGCTCAGTTGCGGTTGCTCCCGGTGGAGCGGTGCCTTCCGGGGTGGAGGCGATGGCGTTGGTGGTGGTCGTGGTTGTTTCGGTCATGAAGTAACGCCGCTGGGTTGAACGGGAGGGGCTGCTGCCTTGGTGGTGCTCATCAGCCACAGACTGCGGATGAAGATCCAGAGCATGGTGAGAATCGCGATGATCGCAATCAACATGAACACATCGTTGTAGGCCATCACATTCGCCTCACGCGTGGCCGCCGTGGCCAGGCTGCGAATGCCCATCAGGTTGCGCAATTGCGGGTCGGCGATGACACCGCCATACGCCGAACCGCCGCTCTGCACCCGCGCAGCCACACGCGGGTCCAGTAAGGTCAGGTGTTCGACGATCATGCTGGAGTGATACTTCTCGCGCACGATCTGGAAAGTGCCCAGCAACGCTGCGCCTATCAGGCCGCCAAGGTTCTGGCAGATGCCGAACATCACCGAAAAACTCACCAGGTTGCGCGGGTTGGTCAGCACGTTGCGCGTGCCCAGTACCATGGTCGGCCCCAGAAAGAAGGTGCCGCCAAAGCCTAGCAGGAACTGGCTGATATACAGGTTCTGTGGACGGGTCAGGTTGCTTGAGAAGCTGTCCATCACCGAGCCGGTGGCCATCAGCGCCAGGGAGATGATCAGGGGCATCAACAGGTGCGCCGGGTTGATCGTCAGCGCACTGACCACCAGCCCGGCAATCGCCCCGGCCAGCATCACCACGTACAGCGTGTGCATCTGCTGGTAGCTCATGTTCAACATTTGCATGAAGCCCACGGCGCCAGTGGATTGCTCCGACAACACCATGCGAATCAATACCACGGCCAGGGCCAGGCGAATCATCACCCCACTGCCGAGCCAACGGGTCATCAGCAACGGATTGGTGCGGTTATGCTCGATGGCCAGGCCGGCCATGATCAGCACCAGGGAACAGGCCGACGCCACGCCGATCCACGGGGCTTCCAGCCACCAGTCGATACGCCCCAGCGACAGCACCGCGCACAGCAGCGCCACGCCGGTGGCGAGGATGCCGAAGGTGAGGAAGTCGAGTTTTTCAAAGGTCTTGAAGCGATCGCCCGGCGGCAGTTTGAGCAGGAAGACGCAACCCAGGCAGATCAGCGCCATGCCCAGTTCGAACAGGTACAGCCCGCGCCACTCGGCAATTTGCAGCAGGTCTTCAGAGAACAACCGTGCCAGCGGCAGTGCCAGCTGCGCGGTGCCCAGGCCGAGCACCAGGGCTTTCATGCGCCACTTGGCAGGGAACGCCTGGATCATGTAGTACAAACCCAGCGAACTCAGCGCCGCGCCCACCATACCGTGAGCCGCCCGCACCGCGATGGCGGAGCTGAGGTCGTTGACGAACAAGTGGCCGAAGGTGACCAGCGCATATAGCACCAGAAACACCTCGGTAAACGCGCGCAGGCCGAACTGCTGGCGAAACTTCACCAGCAGCAGGTTCATGCACACGTTGGTCATCACATAGGCGGCGGGCAGCCAGGCCATCTCCGCGGTGGTCGCGCCCAAGGCGCCTTGCAGGTATTGCAGGTTGGCGATCACCAGCGCGTTGCCCAGCCCACCAGTGATTGCCACCAGCACGCCGACCATTGCAAACAGCCAACGCTTGGGCGTGGAGTGCAGCGGCGTCGACGGCGAGCCGGGCAGGCTCGGGCGCTCGTGGGGCTGCCAGGCGTGGGGGGTGTATTTGTCCATTCGGTGGCCTTGATAAGCCGACGTGCAAGGTCGGTGAATCCATTACTCAGGGAGTAGTAAACCTGAGAGACGTGCATCTTGCCATGTCAGGGCAGCAATTGAACGCTTGAACGGGCACGCTCAAAACGGTGGGAAGCAGGCTTGTCGTGGCGAGCGGGCTTGCCCCGCGTAGGGGCGCGAAGCGGCCCTTGATGCTGACGACGCGATTTTTTTGAGAACTGGGGTGACTTTCTGGGGCTGCTGCGCAGCCCAACGCGGGGCAAGCCCGCTCGCCACGCAGGATTGTGGCGTCTCTGGACGGTTTCAACTTCAGGTCAGAGCGCGGCCTTGAGCAGCATGCCGGCGGCCACTACCACACACAGGCTGGCAAAGCCGACTTGCAGGGTGCGCGCCTTGATCACCGAACACAGGCGCCGCCCAATCAGCATGCCCACGATGCTCGCGCCGATAAACACCCAGCCCACAGGCTCGATGCTCACCCCGGCATGAAACGCACCCGCGACGCCAATCAGCGAGATCAGGCTGATCACCATCAACGAGGTGGCGACGATGCCGCGCATTTGCACATCCGTCAGTTGCTTGAACGCCGGCACGATCAGAAAGCCGCCACCCACGCCAAGCAAACCCGACACGGCACCGGTCACCGCGCCGAGGGCGGCCAACGTGGCGCTGCACTTGGCCGTCCAGGCCAAGCGCCCGGTCTGCTGATCAAGCATGCAGTTCTTCTGGCCCCACGACGCGGCGCCATGGTCACTTGGCCCGGCCTCGACCTTTTCGCGCTGCAACATGCGCCAGGCGACCAGCACCATCAATGCGCTGAACAGCCCCATCAGCACGGGCTCCGGCAGTTGATGGGCGAAAAATACACCCAGGGGCGAAAACACTGCGCCGAGCAACGCGATCAATAAGGCCGCGCGGTAACGCACCAGACCATGGCGCAAGCCGTCGATTGCGCCGACCGCCGCCGCCGCGCCCACCGCGAGCAATGACACCGGCGCCGCCTGGGTCATCGTCAAGCCCAACCCCAATACCAGCGCCGGCACCCCAAGGATGCCGCCGCCCGCGCCCGTGAGGCCCATGACCAGGCCCATCAACACGCCCAACACGCTTGCCAGCAGCATTTAATCCACCTTGCTCAGACGGGTCAGCCACTCGCGGCCCTTGAGCATGCCGTTCCAGTAGAACCACGGCAGCAGCGTGGCCTTGAGAAACCACATCGAACGGCGCGCCCGGGTCGGGTCCAGTGGGAAGGTCGGCAGCAGCTTGCCGCCGTAGCCGAACTCGGCCAGCACCACCTTGCCCTTCTCCACCGTCAGTGGGCAGGAACCATAGCCGTCGTACTTGAGCGGCAGCGGCGCCTGTTTGCGCAGGGCCAGCAGGTTTTCAGCGACCACCACGATCTGCTTGCGCACAGCGGCGGCGGTCTTGGCATTGGTGGTGCCGCACACATCGCCCAGGCCAAAGACGTGCGGGTAACGCAGGTGTTGCAGGCTGTGGGGGTTCACTTCGCACCAGCCGGCAGCGTCAGCCAGCGGGCTTTGGCGGATAAAGTCCGGGGAGACTTGCGGCGGGACCACGTGCAGCAGGTCGAAGGATTTCTCTTCAACCGTGACCGTGCCCGCCGCGTCTTTTACCTCGAACCAGGCCTTGCGTGCCGGACCATCAACCTTGACCAGGTTGGAGTTGAACGCCAGGCGCGCGTGGTATTTTTCGACGTATTTCATCAACGGCGGCACAAAGGTCGCGACGCCAAACAGCGCGGCGCCCGCGAGATCGAATTCGACGTCGATGTTTTTCAGGTGGCCTTGTTTAAGCCAGTGATCGCAGGACAGGTACATCGCCTTTTGCGGCGCCCCCGCGCATTTGATCGGCATGGCCGGCTGGGTAAAGATCGCCTTGCCGCCCTTGAGCTGTTGCACCAGTTGCCAGGTGTAGGCGGCGTGCTCGTAGCTGTAATTGGAGGTCACGCCGTTTTGGCCCAAGGTGTCTTGCAGGCCTTCGACCTTTTCCCAGGCCAGGCGCAGGCCGGGGCACACGATCAGGTTGTTCCAGGTGACGCGCTGGCCGCTGTCGAGCACCAGGGTCTGCGCCTCGGGCAGCAGTTCGGTGACCGCGGCCTGCACCCAGGTGACGCCATTGGGCAGTACGTCGGCGAGTGGGCGCCGGGTCTTTTTGACGTCGTAGGCGCCGCCGCCGACCAGGGTCCAGGCCGGCTGGTAGCAGTGATATTCGCTCGGTTCGATCAGGGTGATGTTCAGGTGCGGGTCACGTTTGAGCAGGCTGGCCAGCAGGCCGATGCCCGCTGAACCGCCGCCGATGACTACGATATCGCCACTGATGGTAGGGCCACAGTGTTGGTCATTCATGGTCAATCGCCTTTCTTTTACATGCACACAAGGGTCGCTGCCGGATGGCGTCACGCCCAGCTTTTCATGACCGCGCCGCAGTACAGCCCGGACAGGGTTTTCATCACTTGAATCACTTCATGGCTGGCCAGCCCGTAGAAAATGTATTTGCCTTCCCGACGGGTGGCGACCAACCCTTCGTCACGCAGGATGCCCAACTGTTGAGACAGCGTGGGCTGGCGCACGCCGGTCAGCGCTTCCAGTTCACCCACGTTGCGCTCGCCCTGGGTCAACTGGCACAGGATCAACAAACGGTCCTCGTTGGCCAACGCCTTGAGCAAGGAGCAGGCCTTGGACGCCGATGCGCGCAACTGGGCGACTTCGCCCTCACTCAGAGTAGATTCCATTTGCTTCGGGTCCTTCACGTCACTTAAGCTCAAAACATTATGTGTAAACGTAAACTGATTGTAACGACTTTTTTCTTCCTCAACAGGGACAGCCGCCATGCCAGCGTTGATTCACGCTTTTCTGGACGAGGCATCGTCGACCTTCACCTACGTCATCCATGAGACGGACGGCGGCCCATGTGCCATCGTCGACTCGGTGCTCAATTACGACCCGGCCTCCGGGCGTACCGACACGGCCCAGGCCGACAAAGTCATCGCGTTTGTGCGTGAGCACGGCCTGCAGGTGCAATGGCTGCTGGAAACCCATGCGCATGCCGATCACCTGTCTGCCGCGCCGTACCTGCGCCGCACGCTGGGCGGCAAGATCGCCATTGGTCAGTCGATCAGCAAGGTCCAGGATGTGTTCAAGAACTTGTTCAACCTGGAGCCGGAATTTCGCGTCGATGGCTCGCAGTTCGACCATTTGTTTGCGCCGGATGAGGTCTTTCATATCGGCAACCTGAAGGCCCAGGCGCTGCATGTACCCGGGCATACCCCGGCGGACATGGCCTACCTGATCGACGACCGCTTGATTCTGGTGGGTGACACGCTGTTCATGCCGGACGTGGGTACGGCGCGCTGCGACTTCCCGGGTGGCGATGCGCGGCAGTTGTATGCGTCGATGCGCAAGCTCTTGGCATTTGCACCTGAAACCCAGTTGTACGTCTGTCATGACTACCCGCCTGAGGGGCGGCAGGCGAAATGCCTGACTACGGTGGCCGAGCAGCGCGCGGGGAATATTCATGTGCATGACGGCGTGGATGAGGCGGCGTTTGTAGCGATGCGCACCCAGCGTGATGCCGGGCTGGGCATGCCGACGTTGTTGCTGCCGGCGATCCAGGTGAATGTGCGGGCGGGGCATATGCCGCCGGCCGAAGAGAATGGGGTGGTTTATCTGAAGATCCCACTCAACCAACTGTAAGGACACCGAACCCACTGTGGGAGCTGGCTTGCCTGCGATGGCGGTATTGCTGACACCCATTTGTCAGCTGACCCACCGCTATCGCAGGCAAGCCAGCTCCCACTTTTTTACAGCGGCGCGGCTGAGGTCATGTGCCGAGGTTGATGCCATTGGCGGGTAAAGGCAGCGCGGTCTTGTAGCGCACTTGCTTAAGCGCAAAGCTGGAGCGAATGTTGGCGACGCCGGGCACTTTGGTCAGAAAGTCCATCATGAAGCGCTCCAGCGACTGGATCGTCGGCACCAGCACGCGGATCAGGTAGTCCGGGTCGCCGGCCATCAGGTAACACTCCATCACTTCCGGGCGGTCCGAGATCGCGCCTTCGAACTGCTGCAACGCCAGCTCGTTCTGCTTTTCCAGGCTCACATGAATAAACACGTTGACGTGCAGCCCAAGCAAATCGGCATCGAGCAGCGTGACCTGGTCACGGATCAACCCCAGCTCCTCCATCGCCTTCACCCGGTTGAAACACGGTGTGGGTGACAGGTTGACCGAGCGGGCCAGGTCGGCGTTCGTGATGCGCGCGTTCTCCTGCAGGGCGTTGAGAATGCCGATATCGGTACGGTCCAGTTTGCGCATGAGACAAAATCACCTGTTTATTATGTTTATGCAGTTTTTTTATCCGCAAATGATCACGAGCGCAACGAAACAGAGATAAATATTCTTCTACGCCACGCCTATGATTGTTGTAGGACAAGATTTCTCCTACCCGGAGACGGACTGTCAGCTAGCGCGCCCACTACAAGAAATTCACAAGATAGAGCGTAGAAAGCCATGACCCAGCAGTACGAACCACTGCGTCTGCACGTGCCCGAACCCTCGGGCCGCCCAGGCTGCAAGACCGACTTTACCTACCTGCGTCTGACCGACGCCGGCCTGGTGCGCAAACCCGCCATCGACGTAGAACCCGCCGACACCGCCGACCTGGCCAAGGGCCTGATTCGCGTACTCGACGACCAGGGCCAGGCCCTTGGCCCGTGGGCCGAAGGCATTCCCGTCGAGATCCTGCGCAGAGGCATGCGCGCCATGCTCAAGACGCGGATCTTCGACAACCGCATGGTGGTCGCCCAGCGCCAGAAAAAAATGTCGTTCTACATGCAAAGCCTTGGCGAAGAAGCCATCGGCAGCGCTCAGGCCCTGGCCTTGAACATCGACGACATGTGCTTCCCCACCTATCGCCAGCAAAGCATCCTGATGGCGCGCGAAGTGCCGCTGGTGGACCTGATCTGCCAACTGCTGTCCAACGAGCGCGACCCGCTCAAGGGCCGCCAATTGCCCATCATGTACTCGGTCAAGGACGCCGGTTTCTTCACTATTTCCGGCAACCTCGCCACCCAATTCGTACAAGGTGTGGGCTGGGGCATGGCCTCGGCGATCAAGGGCGACACCAAAATTGCCTCGGCCTGGATCGGCGACGGCGCCACCGCCGAATCCGACTTCCACACCGCCCTCACCTTCGCCCACGTCTACCGTGCGCCAGTGATTCTCAACGTGGTCAACAACCAGTGGGCCATCTCCACCTTCCAGGCCATCGCCGGCGGTGAAGCCACCACCTTCGCCGGACGCGGCGTCGGTTGCGGTATCGCCTCCCTGCGCGTGGACGGCAACGACTTTATCGCGGTGTACGCCGCCTCCGCCTGGGCGGCCGAGCGTGCGCGCCGCAACCTCGGGCCAACGCTGATCGAGTGGGTTACCTACCGCGCCGGCCCGCACTCGACTTCCGATGATCCGTCCAAATACCGTCCCGCCGACGACTGGAGCCACTTCCCGCTGGGCGACCCGATTGCCCGCCTCAAACAGCACTTGATCAAGATTGGCCAGTGGTCCGAAGAGGAACACGCGGCGGTCAGTGCCGAACTTGAGGCCGAAGTGGTCAAGGCGCAAAAAGAAGCCGAACAGTACGGCACCCTGGCCGGTGGCCAGATTCCAAGCGCCGCGACCATGTTCGAAGACGTTTATAAAGAGATGCCGGAGCACTTGAAGCGCCAGCGTCAAGAGTTGGGGATCTGACCATGAACGATCACAACAACAGTATCGAAGTAGAAACCGCCATGACCACCACCACCATGACCATGATCCAGGCCTTGCGCTCGGCCATGGATGTGATGCTTGAGCGTGACGATAACGTGGTGGTGTTCGGCCAGGACGTCGGTTACTTCGGCGGTGTGTTCCGTTGCACCGAAGGCTTGCAGAACAAGTACGGCAGCTCGCGGGTATTCGACGCGCCGATCTCCGAAAGCGGCATCGTAGGTGTGGCGGTGGGCATGGGGGCCTACGGGCTGCGCCCGGTGGCAGAAATCCAGTTCGCCGACTACGTCTACCCCGCGACCGACCAGATCATCTCCGAAGCTGCACGCCTGCGTTATCGCTCGGCCGGCCAGTTCACTGCGCCGCTGACCATGCGCATGCCCTGCGGCGGCGGCATCTACGGCGGCCAGACCCACAGCCAGAGCATCGAAGCGGTGTTCACCCAGGTCTGCGGCCTGCGCACGGTGATGCCGTCCAACCCGTATGACGCCAAAGGCCTGCTGATTGCCTCGATCGAAAACGACGACCCGGTGATCTTCCTCGAGCCCAAACGCCTGTACAACGGCCCGTTCGACGGCCACCACGACCGCCCGGTAACGCCGTGGTCGAAACACCCGCAAGCGCAAGTCCCGGACGGGTACTACACCGTGCCACTGGACGTGGCCGCCATCGTGCGTCCTGGCTCGGCCGTCACCGTGCTGACCTACGGCACCACCGTGTATGTGTCGCAAGTGGCTGCCGAAGAAACCGGCATCGATGCTGAAGTTATCGACCTGCGCAGCCTGTGGCCGCTGGATTTGGAAACCATCGTCAAGTCGGTGAAAAAGACCGGCCGTTGCGTGGTGGTGCACGAAGCCACCCGCACCTGCGGTTTTGGTGCCGAGCTGGTGTCGCTGGTGCAAGAGCATTGCTTCCATCACCTGGAAGCGCCGATCGAACGCGTCACCGGCTGGGACACCCCCTACCCGCACGCGCAGGAGTGGGCGTATTTCCCAGGGCCGTCCCGCGTGGGCGCGGCGTTGAAACGGGTCATGGAGGTCTGAATGGGCACGCACGTTATCAAGATGCCGGACATTGGCGAAGGCATCGCAGAAGTTGAACTGTCGGTATGGCACGTGAAAGTCGGCGACCTGGTGGTTGAAGACCAGGTGCTGGCGGATGTGATGACCGATAAGGCGATGGTGGACATTCCCTCGCCGGTGCACGGCAAAGTGATTTCCCTCGGCGGCGAGCCGGGTGAAGTCATGGCCGTGGGCAGTATTTTGATCAGCATTGAAGTGGAAGGCGCGGGTAACGCCAAGGATGTACCGGCGGTGGCTGCACCGGCTGACGCTGCACCTGCACCCGCACCTGCGCCGGTTGCTGAAGCCAAACCCGCGCCAGCGCCAAGCAAGCCTGCGCCCGTGGTTGCGGCTCAAGCACCTGTGGCCCGGGAAGCTGACGAACGCCCATTGGCCTCGCCTGCCGTGCGTAAACATGCCTTGGATGCTGGCATCCAGCTACGCCTGGTGCAGGGCTCTGGTCCGGCCGGCCGGATTCTGCACGAAGATTTGGAGGCTTTCTTGCTCCAGCGTCCGGCGCAAAATAAAGCCGTTGCCAACCCCTACGCCGAACGCACCGACGAAGAACAAATCCCGGTGATCGGCATGCGCCGCAAGATTGCCCAGCGCATGCAGGACGCCACCCGGCGCGCCGCGCATTTCAGCTATGTGGAAGAAATCGACGTCACCGCCCTCGACGAGTTGCGCGTGCACCTCAACGAGAAGCACGGTGCCACGCGCGGCAAGCTGACCCTGCTGCCGTTTATCGTGCGCGCCATGGTCGTGGCGTTGCGCGATTTTCCGCAGATCAACGCGCGGTATGACGACGAAGCCCAAGTCATCACCCGCCTTGGCGCGGTGCATGTGGGCGTCGCCACCCAGAGCGACGTCGGCCTGATGGTGCCAGTGGTGCGTCACGCCGAAGCGCGCAGCCTGTGGGGCAACGCCGAGGAAATCGCGCGTTTGGCCATCGCCGCACGCAATGGCAAGGCCAGTCGTGACGAGCTGTCGGGTTCGACGATCACCCTGACCAGCCTGGGCGCGCTGGGCGGCATCGTCAGCACGCCGGTGCTGAACCTGCCGGAAGTGGCCATCGTCGGCGTCAACCGCATCGTTGAGCGGCCGATGGTGATCAAGGGCCAGATCGTGATCCGCAAGATGATGAACCTCTCCAGCTCCTTTGATCACCGCGTGGTCGACGGCATGGACGCGGCGCAATTCATCCAGGCCATTCGCGGCCTGCTCGAACAACCCGCCAGCCTGTTTTTGGAGTAAGGCATGTCCCAGACATTACACACCACGCTGCTGATCATCGGTGGCGGCCCTGGCGGTTACGTGGCGGCGATTCGCGCTGGCCAGTTGGGCATCCCGACCATCCTGGTCGAAGGCCAGGCGTTGGGCGGTACTTGCCTGAACATCGGCTGCATTCCGTCCAAAGCCTTGATTCACGTGGCTGAGCAATTTCAGCAAACCGTGCACCACAGCCAGGGTTCGCAGTTGGGCATCGAAGTCGACGTGCCGACGCTGGATATCCGCAAGAGCGTGGAATGGAAAGACGGCATTGTCGATCGCCTGACCACGGGCGTCGCCGCGCTGCTGAAAAAGCACAAAGTGCAGGTGATTCACGGCTGGGCCAAGGTGGTCGACGGCAAGACCATCGACGTCGGTGACCAGCGTATCCACTGCGAACACCTGCTGCTGGCCACCGGCTCGAAAAGCGTCAACCTGCCGATGCTGCCGATTGGCGGGCCGATCATCTCCTCCACCGAAGCCCTGGCGCCCACGCATGTGCCCAAGCGCCTGATTGTGGTGGGTGGCGGCTATATCGGTCTGGAGCTGGGCATTGCCTACCGCAAGCTTGGCGCCGAGGTCAGTGTGGTCGAGGCGCAGGAACATATCCTGCCCGCCTATGACGCCGAGCTGACATTGCCGGTGGCCGAATCCCTCAAGCAACTGGGCGTGAAGCTGTACCTCAAGCACAGCGTCACCGGTTTTGAGAACCAGTGCCTGCAAGTGCGCGATCCAAATGGCGACACCTTGTCGCTGGAGACCGATCAGGTGCTGGTGGCTGTGGGTCGCAAACCCAATACCCAGGGCTGGAACCTGGAAGCGCTGAACCTGGACATGAACGGTTCGGCAATCAGGATCGACAGCCGTTGCCAGACCAGCATGCGCAATGTCTGGGCGATCGGCGACCTGAGCGGCGAGCCGATGCTGGCCCATCGCGCCATGGCTCAGGGCGAGATGGTGGCCGAACTGATCAGCGGTAAATCCCGCGAGTTCAACCCGGCTGCGATCCCGGCCGTGTGCTTTACCGACCCGGAACTGGTGGTGGTCGGCAAGACCCCGGACGAAGCCAAGGCCGCGGGCCTGGACTGCATCGTTTCGAGCTTCCCGTTTGCGGCTAATGGCCGGGCGATGACGCTGGAGTCGAAAACCGGCTTTGTGCGTGTGGTCGCGCGGCGTGACAACCACCTGATTGTGGGCTGGCAAGCGGTAGGCGTGGGCGTCTCCGAGCTGTCCACCGCCTTCGGCCTGAGCCTGGAAATGGGCGCGCGTCTGGAAGATGTGGCCGGCACCATCCACGCCCACCCGACGCTCGGCGAAGCTGTACAAGAGGCGGCTTTAAGAGCCTTGGGCCACGCGCTGCACCTGTAAATCCGCGGTGAGGCTATCGCGGGCAAGCCCGGCTCCCACAGGAGAATGCATTCCAAATGTGGGAGCTGGCTTGCCTGCGATAACGGTGGATCAGCCCACACACATGCTGAACGGCCCACCCACCTGCTCCCACACCGGCCAATAATGCAGTATTGTTGCGCCCATCCAGAAAAAAACCGACAAGCCTGCCTTCGACCAGGCGGTTGACCAGAGATAGAGGGTGTCATGGGTAACGAAAGCATCAATTGGGACAAGCTGGGTTTTGACTACATCAAGACCGACAAGCGGTTTCTCCAGGTCTGGAAAAACGGCGAATGGCAAGAAGGCAGCCTGACCGACGACAACGTGCTGCACATCAGCGAGGGCTCCACCGCCCTGCACTATGGCCAGCAATGCTTTGAAGGCCTCAAGGCCTATCGTTGCAAGGACGGTTCGATCAACCTGTTCCGCCCTGACCAGAACGCCGCGCGCATGCAGCGCAGCTGTGCACGCCTGCTGATGCCGCACGTGTCGACCGAAGACTTCATCGAAGCGTGCAAACAAGTGGTCAAGGCCAACGAACGGTTCATCCCGCCGTACGGCAGCGGCGGCGCGCTGTACCTGCGCCCGTTCGTGATCGGCACCGGTGACAACATCGGCGTGCGTACCGCGCCGGAGTTCATCTTCTCGGTCTTCGCGATCCCGGTCGGCGCCTACTTCAAAGGCGGCCTGGTGCCGCACAACTTCCAGATCTCCACTTTCGACCGCGCCGCGCCACAAGGCACCGGCGCCGCCAAAGTAGGTGGCAACTACGCTGCCAGCCTGATGCCGGGTGCCGAAGCGAAAAAATCCGGTTTCGCCGATGCGATCTACCTGGACCCGATGACCCACTCGAAGATCGAAGAAGTCGGCTCGGCCAACTTCTTCGGCATCACCCACGACAACCAGTTCATCACGCCGAAATCGCCTTCGGTGCTGCCAGGCATCACCCGCCTGTCGCTGATCGAGCTGGCCCAGTCGCGCCTGGGCCTGAAAGTGGTTGAGGGCGAAGTGTTCATCGACAAACTGGATCAGTTCAAGGAAGCCGGTGCCTGCGGCACAGCCGCCGTGATCTCGCCGATCGGCGGCATCCAGTACAACGGCAAGCTGCACGTGTTCCACAGCGAAACCGAAGTCGGCCCGATCACCCAGCAGCTCTACAAAGAGCTGACCGGCGTGCAAACCGGCGACGTCGAGGCGCCAGAAGGCTGGATCGTCAAGGTCTAAGCCCAAAAGCCAGCAACACCACAAAACCCATGTGGGAACTGGCTTGCCTGCGATGGCGGTCTATCAGTGACTGAATAAGTTGACTGACTCACCGCCATCGCGGGCAAGCCCGCTCCCACATTGGCGTTACGGTGTTTTCAGGATTGCGGCGGGATATTCACGGCGACCTTCTTGCCCATACTGATCCTCGGCTCCACCCCATACCCCAGCGCCTCATAAAACCCCACCACCGCATCATTGCCGCCCGTAATCTGCAAATTGATCTTCATGCACCCCAGTGCAGTCAGCGCCTGTTCGGCATACCGCACCAACGAAGCCCCCAGGCCCTGCCGGCGATAATCGCTGTGTACCGCCACCGAATACAGCCAACCACGATGCCCGTCGTAACCGGCGAGAATGCTGCCGATCACAGCCTTTTTATCCGTGGCCACAAAAAACAACCCATCGTTGACCGCCAGCTTCTTATCAATCGCCAACGTCGGCAGGTTGTGCGCGGTGTCGTACCCGAACGCCTGCTGCCACAAAGCCACCACTTGCGCACGGTGCTGACGGTCGCGATACGGCCCGATGGGGTGGCGGGATAACAGTGCTTTCTCCATCACCAGCGTGCGCTCGTTACCGTGGTAGACGTCGCGCACGGTGTGGAAACCCATCTTGGTGTAGAACGGCTCGGCGGTCAGCGAAGACGGTACGCTCAAGACCGTCACCCCGGCCTCTCGCGCACGCAGTTCGATCTCAATCATCAGCAACCGGCCAATACCCTGCCCCTGCAACGCCGGGTTGACGAATACCGAGCGCACCACATTGGCATCCAGCGCCGCGGTGGCGACGATCACCTGACCCTGCACCGCCACCAGCACAACCCGACGCTGGAGCAAGGCCAGCACGGCGTCAGGGGTAAAATTGCTCGCCACGCGAGCGATCACATCCGCCGGGTAATCCCGCGCATTGCTGCTGTGTAAGGCCGCCAGGATGACCTGGCTGATCCCCTCGGCATCGGCTGCCTGGGCGAGACGAACGGCGGTAGACATGATTGCTCCTGGCTGAAAACAGATTTCATTAGCACCGCCATACTAATGTGGGAGCTGGCTTGCCTGCGATAGCGATCTATCTGTTAGTACAGTTGGCACTGATACACGGCTATCGCCGGCAAGCCAGCGCCCACGAAATCAACAGTGGGAGGGAGCTTGCTCCCGATAAGGGCGTGTCTGGCGATGCATTCGGTGACTGACACACCGCTATCGGGAACCAGCCCTCTCTCGCCTTTTTAACCGTGCCCGCTGGAGATACGCTTGCCCGGCTTGGTCCCAATCAGCTTTGCCTGCCCATCGCGCTGCTTGCCCGTCCGCGCCTCGCTGATCAACCCCGGAATCAACTTGCCCTCCGGCAGGTTCTTCCAGAATCGACTGGGCAAATGCCCTTCCATCACCTTGGGGTTCAAGCGCGCCGGGTTGAAGATATGGCTGTAGTAAGTCAGCCACATGGCGCTGTGAGGGTCTTCGACCTTTTGCGCCAGTTGCTGCCAGGCTTCAGGGCATTCACGTTGATGAATCAACTGCTGACCGTCGTAATACACCCCATCCAGCGGCGTGGCGATCATCCAGCGATGGCGGCCCATGCGCCCGATGAAGTGCTGACTGGCTGATTTCAATATGTCATGGGCCGGCTCATGCCAGGCCACGTACTCCGGTAACTGCGGCCCGGCCTCCGGGGGCAGCGCGATAAACCGCACAAATGCGTGCAGGTGATGAGCTTCGCGACTGACCTGCTTGATCCGCCGTTGCAACTCACTGCCCAGCTTGTCCCCGGCCAGCATGGCGGTACGGTCGCCATGGCTGACACGCCACAGCACTTCGTAGAGCAAGCTCCAACGCTGATCGCCGTGATAGCAGGCGGCCGATTCCAACAGCGCCAACAGCGCCTTGGGAATTCGCGCCTGGAACGGCCCAAGCTGCTCAGGAATCGGCTCGTCAGTGGCAAACAGGTCCGCCACCTCGGCCTCGCCCCAGCTCACCTGACTGGGGTCAACCTGATGGCTGAGCAGCCAGCGCGCCTGTTCGCGCCAGGTGCTGAACAGGTTGTCGCATTCCAGGCTGATCATCCCCACAACCCCATTTGCTGAGGCTGCGGGCGGTCGCGCAGTTGCTCGCGCAACAACACGCTGGTGGTGTCGGCCTGTTGTGGGTGGTAGTCGCTGGTGATGAAAAATGGCTTGGCCTTGGCCAGCACGCAGCGCATGCGCGCCAGGTCTTCGAAACGGATCTTGCGTTCGCGGCGCAGGTCCACCAGGCGTTGAGTAGTGCGCAGGCCGATGCCGGGGATGCGCGCAATCAACGTGGGTTCGGCGCGATTCAAGTCCAGCGGAAACACCTCGCGATGCTCCAGCGCCCAGGCCAGCTTGGGGTCGATGTCCAGCGCCAGGTGACCGGGGCCTTCAAACAGCTCGTTGGCGCTGAAACCGTAACTGCGCAACAGAAAATCTGCCTGATACAAACGGTGCTCGCGCATCAGCGGCGGCGCGGCCAGGGGCACGCTTTTCGGGCTGTTGGGGATGGGGCTGAACGCTGAATAATAGACGCGGCGCAACTTGAAGTTGCCGTACAGCGCCTCGGCGCCGTGCAGGATGGTGCTGTCGTCGGTGTCATCGGCGCCGACGATCATCTGCGTGCTCTGCCCGGCCGGCGCGAAACGCGGCGCGCGCGGCTCGTTAAGCACGGTTTGTTCACCGGTGTAGATGGTTTGCATCGCCTGTTTGATCGAAACGATCTGCTTCTCCGGCGCCAGGGTTTGCAGGCTGGCATCGGTGGGCAACTCGATGTTCACGCTGAGCCGATCGGCATAGCGCCCGGCCTCGGCGATCAGCGCAGGATCGGCTTCGGGAATGGTCTTGAGGTGGATATAGCCGCGAAAGTCATGCTCTTCGCGCAACAGCTTGGCGACCCTGACCAGTTGCTCCATGGTGTAGTCGGCCGAGCGAATGATGCCGGAACTGAGAAACAGCCCGCTGACGCAATTGCGCCGGTAGAAATCCAGGGTCAGGGTGACCACCTCCTCCGGGCTGAAACGCGCACGCGGCACGTCGCTGGAGCGGCGGTTGACGCAGTATTGGCAGTCGTAAAGACAGAAATTGGTCAGCAACACCTTGAGCAACGACACGCAACGGCCGTCCGGGGTGTAACTGTGGCAGATGCCCATACCGTCGGTGGAACCCAGCCCGGCCTTGCCCTCGGAACTGCGCTTGGGCGCGCCACTGCTGGCGCAGGAAGCATCGTACTTGGCGGCGTCGGCGAGGATACTGAGTTTTTCGATCAACTGCATGGAGAGCTACCGATACTGGTTTTTTGTACAGTACCAGTAGCTCAACCTTGGCGCCAGTGCCGTCTGTAGGACTGTGCTCGATCAGCTCGCAGTTGCAAGAAGCAGGTCCTGCACCGAGCGTGCTTTGCCCCGATGGCGATCGTTTTCATACAACGACGCCGCGATCTCATCCGCCCGAATCGGCAGTACCGACAGCAAGGTATCGCTCAAGCCATGGCTGGCCTGGCTGAAGCCCTGGATATAAATGCCGGCCTTGCAGCGCTCGTCGGTGACGATGCGGTAGTCGCGCGCTACCTCGAAGTCGCCCATATAGGCTTCCAGCGGCGCGAGCAGTTCGCGGTGCATCTGGCGCTCGTAACCGGTGGCCAGGATCACCGCGTCGTAATGGCTGACGCTGGTTTCGCCGCTAGCGTTGTTGCGCAAGGACAGTTCGATGCCCAGCGGGCTGGCGCTGGCTTTCTCGACCACAGTCATGGTGCGGAACGCCTGACGGGCGACACCGGAGACTTTCTGGCGATAGAAAATGCCGTAGATGCGCTCGATCAGGTCCAGGTCAACCACCGAATAGTTGGTGTTCTGGTACTCGGCCACCAGGCGTTCGCGCTCGGCGCCGACCTGCTGGAACACCAGGTCGGTAAACGCCGGTGAGAACACTTCGTTGACGAACGGGCTGTCGTCGGCGGGCTTGAGCGCCGAACCGCGCAGGATCATGTCGACCTGCACCGACGGGAAACTGTCGTTCAAGTCGATAAAGGCTTCAGCCGCGCTTTGCCCACCGCCGATGATCGCAATGCGCATCGCCTTGCCTTCAACACACGGCTGCTGGGCCATGCGTGCCAGGTATTGGGAGTGGTGGAACACGCGGCCATCATCCTTGAGAGCCTTGAACGCCTCAGGCACACGCGGCGTGCCACCGGCACTGACCACCACCGAACGGGTGGTGCGCACATGCTGTTCGCCCAGCGCGTCACGGGAGATCACGCGCAGTGCTTCAACGTGTTGCTGTTGCAGGATCGGCTCGATGGCCAGCACTTCCTCGCCGTAGCGCGCCTGGGCCTGAAACTGCCCCGCGACCCAGCGCAGGTAGTCGTTGTACTCCATGCGGCACGGGTAAAAAGTGCCCAGGTTGATGAAGTCCACCAGGCGGTCGTGGGCCTTGAGGTAGTTGACGAAGGAATAGGGGCTGGTGGGGTTGCGCAAGGTCACCAGGTCCTTGAGGAACGAAATCTGCAGTTCGCTCTGGGTCACCAGGGTATTGCCGTGCCAACGGTAATCGGCCTGTTTGTCGAGAAACAGCACGTCCAGTTTGCCCTGGGCTTTTTCGCGCTCCTGCAGGGCGATGGCCAACGCCAGGTTCGAAGGGCCGAAACCGATACCGATCAGGTCGTGAACCGCGGGCGAAGCAATTGCCTGTGTCATTCCAGTGTCCTCTGGATAAGCCCCTTGGCGGTGGGGCGGGAATACCTTCAAGACCTGCACAACAGGTCATGTGTTGATAGGAAACGAGGACAGTGAAATAAAATTTAACTGATCATTGATCAGTGCGCGTCCCACTCGCGCATGCGCACCCGGCAATGCTTCATGGCGTTGACGATGTGTTTTTCCACCAGGCTGCGGGAAATACTCAGGCGTTCGGCGATTTGCGGGTGGGACAGGCCGTCAAGTTTGCGCAGCAGGAAGCTGTCGCGGCACGTGGCCGGCAGCTCGGCCAGGGCACGCTCAAGCATTTCCAGGCGCTGGTCCTGATCGTGGCAGGCATGCGGCGAACTGGTGGCGAAACGCTCTTCGGTGTCCAGCACGTCCAGGGGTTCGGACTGGCGCAAGGCGTTACGCCGATGACCGTCGATTACCAGGTTCAGCGCGGTGCGGTACAAAAACGCACGCGGTTGTTCGATCGGCGTGTCACTGGAGCGCTCCAGTACTCGGACATAAGCGTCATGCACCACATCCTCGGCCACCTGACGGTTGCCCAGCTTGGCGTTGAGGAAACACACCAGCTCGCGATAGTAGTTTTCCACCATGACTCCCGGCCGTCAGGGGCGACGGCATCAAATCCTTGAGTACTAAAGAAGACAGGCCATGGATGATGGCAGTTTGAGTGCGTGCAATTTATAGTAATTCTCATCTACTTTTAAAGAAGTCTTGCATCAATGCGCGAGTTTTTTATTCCATAGAGCTGTTTCCGTGTATGTAAACGCCTAAATCTGCGAGCAATTTTCTCGTATAACACTCAGCCCCCCGCAACTGCGGCCCTCACTTCCTGGCTGGAACCAACGCATGAAACGCCCTCGCCCCGCTCGACGCGCCCTGCTCGCTGTCGCGTGCCTGATCCCCCTCCTTGCGGTGGCCGCCTGGCAGGTGCTGCCGCCCGGCCGCGATACGCTGTCCACTGTCACCGTCACCCGCGGCAATATTGAAAACAGCGTCACGGCGCTGGGTACGCTGCAACCGCGCCGGTATGTCGACGTCGGCGCCCAGGCATCCGGGCAGATCCGCGAGATTCATGTGGAGGCCGGGGATCAGGTCAAGGAAGGCCAGTTGCTGGTGGAAATCGACCCTTCCACGCAACAAGCCAAACTCGACGCCAGTCGCTATTCCATCGAAAACCTCAAGGCCCAGCTGCAGGAACAGAAGGCCCAGCACGAACTCGCGCGCCAGAAATATCAGCGTCAACAGCGCCTGGCCGCCGGCAACGCCACCCGCGAGGAAGACGTGCAAACCGCCAAGGCCGAACTGAGCGCCACCCAGGCCCGGGTCGAGATGTTCCAGGCACAGATCCGCCAGGCCCAGGCCAGCCTGCGCAGCGACGAGGCGGAATTGGGCTATACCCGCATCTACGCGCCCATGAGCGGCACCGTGGTGGCGGTGGACGCACGGGTCGGCCAGACCCTCAACGCCCAGCAACAGACGCCGCTGATCCTGCGCATCGCCAAGTTATCGCCGATGACCGTGTGGGCCGAAGTCTCCGAAGCCGACATAGGTCACGTCAAACCGGGCATGACCGCCTATTTCACCACCCTCGCCGGTGGCAGCCGACGCTGGACCAGCACCGTGCGCCAGATCTTGCCGATACCGCCCAAGCCGCTGAATGAAACCAGCCAGGGCAGTGGCAGCCCCAGCAGCGCCAGCAAAAGCGGCAGTGGCCGCGTGGTGCTCTACACCGTGCTGCTGGATGTGGACAACGCCGACAATGCACTGATGGCCGAAATGACCACCCAGGTCTTTTTCGTTGCCAGTCAGGTCAAGGACGTACTCACCGCCCCCGTGGCGGCCTTGCTGGGCAGCCACGGCCCCGACCGGCCGTTCGCGCGGGTGGTGGCCAAAAACGGCGACATCGAGGAGCGCCCGGTGCGCCTGGGTATCAGCGACCGCCTGCGGGTCGAAGTGCTTGAGGGCTTGAACGAAGGCGATCACCTGCTGATCGGCCCGGTCGATGGCAACGGGGGTTGACTTGACCACGCCGCTGATCGAACTCAAGAACATCCGCAAATCCTACGGCGGCGGCGACAGCCCGCAGGTCGACGTGTTGCGCGGGATCGACCTGTCGATCCATGCCGGGGAATTCGTCGCCATCGTCGGCGCGTCGGGCTCCGGCAAATCCACGTTGATGAACATTCTCGGCTGCCTTGATCGCCCCACCGAGGGCGACTATCTGTTCGCCGGCGAAAACGTCGCGCACCTGGACAGCGACGAACTGGCCTGGCTGCGCCGCGAAGCCTTTGGTTTCGTGTTCCAGGGCTACCACTTGATCCCGTCGGGCTCGGCTCAGGAAAACGTCGAAATGCCGGCGATCTATGCCGGCATCAGCGCCGCCGAACGGCACGCCCGCGCCAAGGCGCTGCTGACCCGCCTGGGCCTGGCCGACCGCACCGGCAACCGCCCGCACCAGCTCTCCGGTGGCCAGCAACAACGCGTGTCCATTGCCCGCGCCCTGATGAACGGCGGGCATATCATCCTCGCCGACGAACCCACCGGCGCCCTCGACAGCCACAGCGGCGCCGAGGTGATGGCGCTGCTGGATGAACTGGCGGGCCAGGGCCACGTGGTCATTCTGATTACCCACGACCGCGAAGTGGCGGCGCGTGCCAACCGCATCATCGAGATCCGTGATGGCCTGATCATCAGTGACTCGGCAACCCGCGATACCCACGTGCCCGCCACCGCCCACAGCGGCGCGCTGCACGCCGTGGACCTGCGCCAGCGCCTGGCCGACGGTGCCGAACACAACGGTGCCTGGAAAGCCGAACTGGTGGACGCCGTGCAAGCGGCCTGGCGGGTGATGTGGATCAACCGCTTCCGCACCGCGCTGACACTGCTGGGCATCATCATCGGCGTGGCGTCGGTGGTGGTGATGCTGGCGGTGGGCGAAGGCAGCAAGCGACAGGTCATGGCGCAGATGGGCGCGTTCGGCTCCAACATCATTTACCTGAGTGGTTCCTCGCCCAACCCGCGCACGCCGCTGGGCATCGTCACCCTCAACGATGTCGCGGCCCTGGCGGCGCTGCCCCAGGTCAAGCGCATCATGCCGGTCAATGGCAGCGACGCGGGTGTACGCTTCGGCAATCTGGATTACCTGGCCTACGTGGGCGGCAACGACGTCAACTTCCCGGAGATCTTCAACTGGCCGGTGGTCGAGGGCAGCTACTTCACCGAGGCTGACGAGCGCGCCGGGGCCACCGTCGCAGTGATCGGCCACCGTATCCGCGAGAAACTGTTCAAGAACGTCGCCACCCCGATCGGCCAATACATCCTGATCGAGAACGTGCCTTTCCAGGTCATCGGTGTGCTGGCTGAAAAAGGCTCCAGTTCCGGCAACAAAGACAGCGATGACCGTGTCGCCATTCCCTACACCGCCGCCAGCGTGCGCCTGTTCGGCACCTACAACCCCGAATACGTGGCGATTGCCGCCGCCGATGCGCGCAAGGTGCATGAGGCCGAACTGGCCATCGACCAGTTGATGCTCAAGCTGCACAACGGCAAGCGCGACTACCAGTTGACCAACAACGCGGCAATGATCCAGGCCGAGGCGCGCACGCAGAATACCTTGTCGTTGATGCTCGGCTCGATTGCCGCGATTTCCCTGCTGGTGGGCGGTATCGGCGTGATGAACATCATGCTGATGACCGTGCGCGAGCGGACGCGCGAAATTGGTATCCGCATGGCCACCGGTGCGCGCCAGCGCGACATCCTGCGCCAGTTCCTCACCGAGGCGGTGATGCTCTCGGTGGTCGGCGGGCTGTTCGGCATCGCCCTGGCGCTGCTGGTCGGCGGCGTGCTGGTGCTGGCCGAGGTGGCGGTGCAATTTTCCTTGTTGGCGGTGTTTGGCGCGTTTGGCTGTGCGTTGGTCACCGGTGTCGTATTCGGCTTTATGCCGGCCCGTAAAGCTGCCCGGCTCGATCCGGTTAAGGCGTTGACCAGTGAATAAACGATGCATTCCACCGCACCTGTCCTTGCTCAGCCTGTGCCTGTTGCTCAACGCCTGCACCGGCCACCCGCCCCAGGTCGACAGCGGCATCGCGCCGCCCGCCGCGTGGCAATACGCCGAGCGACAGGCCACGCAAGCGACCAACCAGCGTTGGTGGACGCAATTTGGCAGCCCGCAACTCAACCGCCTGATCGACCAGGCCCGGCGCGACAGTTATGACGTGGCGGCCGCCATGGCGCGCGTGCGCCAGGCCCAGGCCAGCGCGGTGATTGCCGGCGCGCCGTTGTTGCCCGAGGTGAATTTCAACCTCTCCGCCAGCCGCGAAAAGCTGCTGCGCGGCAGCGGCAATTCTTCCCTGGACGCTACAGAAAGTAATAAAACCGTCGACAGCTTCGACGCCGACCTCACCGCCAGCTACGAAGTGGATTTCTGGGGCGGCCGTGCTGCCGCCCGTGACAGTGC
The DNA here is from genome assembly GCF_044875395.1 of Pseudomonas sp. HT11. Lineage (NCBI taxonomy): Bacteria > Pseudomonadati > Pseudomonadota > Gammaproteobacteria > Pseudomonadales > Pseudomonadaceae > Pseudomonas > Pseudomonas sp. HT11. The sequence continues at coordinate 4,055,174 of NZ_CP173217.1, forward strand.
CCTGCAGAGCCTGCGTGCCAGTGAGTTCGACCAGGCCACTGTGGAGCTGACGCTGCTCAGCAACGTCGCCGACCGCTATGCGCAAACCCTCGCCGCGCGCCAGCGCCAACAGATCGCCGAGCTCAACCTGGCGAATGCACGCACTGTGCTCGACCTGGTCCAGACCCGCTACGACGCCGGCTCGGCCACAGCCCTGGAACTGGCGCAACAGAAGAGTCTGGTGGCGAGCCAGCAACGGCAACTGCCGCTGATTCAGCAAGTGGCCGAAGAATCGCTGATCACCCTCGCCGCCCTCCTCGGCCAGCCCGTGCAAGCGTTGAACCTGGGCGCCGAGTCGTTCCAGGCGCTGACCTGGCCGACCATCGGCCCGGGCGTGCCCAGCCAACTGCTGAGCCGCCGCCCCGACCTGGCCCAGGCCGAAGCGCAGCTTGCGGCGGCCAGTGCCGATGTCACGGTGGCCCGTGCGGCGATGCTGCCCACGGTGACCTTGGGCGCCACGTTGGGCTCGGGGTCCTACAAGGCCGAGGAACTGCTGCGCAGCCCGTACTACAACCTGACCTCGGGCCTGGTGGCGCCGATCTTCAACAATGGCCGTTTAAGCGCCGAACGCGACAAGGCCCGCGCCCGTCAGGATGAGCTGCTGCAGACTTATCGCGGCGCCATCATCAACGGCTTTGCCGACGTGGAAAAGTCCCTGAGCAACATCACGCGCCTGGATCAGCAGCGCGATTGGCAAAGCGAAGAACTGCAACAGGCCCAGACCGCCTTCCGGATCGCCGAAAGCCGTTACCAGGCCGGTGCGGAGGATTTGCTGACGGTGCTCGAAACCCAACGCACACTGTACGCGGCGCAAGACTTGACTGTGCAACTGCGGTTATCGCGTCTTCAAGCCAGCATTGCGCTGTACAAGGCATTGGGTGGCGGGTGGAACGCCGGTTTCCGATAACGAAACTCCGTTGTCCTACACAAACCGTTTAACAAACCTACATTCTTTGACCCGAGGTCCTTGGTAAAAAAGCCGTCTTCAAACGGCTGCCCGGACCCTCTTGATGAAACCCAGCGTTGTTGTAAAAAGCCTGGCGTGCGTCTGCCTCTGGCTGATGGCAAGCCGGGCTTTTGCCGAGCCTCTGATCGCGCCCACGGCAATCGACTGGCTGCTGGATTGTCCCTTCCCTGCCTTTGAACGGCCGGACCCTGAGGTGCTGGAGCGCACCCAATGCGGCAGCGTCAGCGTGCCCCGTGACCACGCCGCGCCCAAGCGTGGCACTGTGCGGCTGGCCCTGACCCGTGTCGGCGCCCGGCAACCGCTGAGCCGCGAGGGTGTGGTGTTCATTCAGGCCGGCGAGCCGCAAAAGGGCCAGGGCGCAACCTTCGTCCTCAAACTGGTCAGCCGCTGGGAGTCCTACGCCACGGCGGCCTATCGCACCCTGACCAACCGTTATGACGTGATCGAACTGAGCCCCCGCGACCTGAGCCAGGAAACCGGTGTGGAACAGGCCGCGCGCGATATGGAGTTTGTGCGCGAACAACTCGGCGAGGCCCGGCTCAACTTCCTCGGCAATGCCCAGGCCACCCGACTTGGCAGTCGGTACGCCGCGCTGTTTACCGAACGCGTCGCGCGCATGGTCTTGGTCAACGCCGGACACGCGGAACCCGCCACCTCTGGCGTCGAGCAATTGTTGCTCAAGGAATCATCCCGACCCGACGCCGTCGCAGCCGGGTGCGTCAACCGCTGGGTCGCGGATTTTCTGGTCAACGGCCAACAGCCGCCTCCCTCTACGCGCTGTCTCGACCCCGGCCGCTGGGAATAATCACTGCGATTACGACCTCTTCGCGCCGAAAACGACACCCTGCGTTGACGCTCTCGACCAATCGTTATTAAGTGCTATTAATCCGCATTAATAGGATCAATAGACGCCCATGCTCAGCCGCCCGTTGCGACGCAAACGCCAGAAGCTCTCCGATGTGATTGTCGAGTCGGTCAAGCGCTCTATCGTCACCGATGCCTTGAAACCCGGCGACCGCCTGCCCACCGAGCGCGAGTTGATGGAAAGCTTCCAGTGTTCCAAAGGCTCGGCCCGTGAAGCGCTCAAAGCGCTGGAAGTGGAAGGCCTGGTGAGTACGCGCACCGGTCCCAGTGGCGGCGCGTATCTGAACCAGGCCGGCACCGAGCCCGCCAGCCGTGCGTTGCGCAACTACCTGCATTTTCAGCACCTGGACGGCGAGCAGGTGTACCAGCTGCGCAAGGTCATCGAAGTGGAACTGGCAGTGTCGGTGCTCGGACGCTTGAGCGAGGACGACTATCAGGCCCTGCAAGACAACGTGGATTTGTGCAGCGCGCCGGAGGACAGCGAGGCCGGCCAGCGCGAACAGCGCCTGGCGGAGCTGGAGTTCCACAACCTGCTGGCCAAGGCCTGCCCCAACCCGTTGCTGAGTTTCATGGCGCAGTTTCTCAACGATTTGCTGCGCGATCTGGTGGTGCTGAAAAAAGCCTACAAGCCCAAGCGCAAGCAGTTCGACGCCGCCAACCTCGACTATCACAAGCAGTTGCTGATTGCCTTTCGCGCGGGTGACGAAAGCGCAGTGCGCGGCTTGATGCATGAACACATGTGCGATGCCGAACACCATATGACCGCCCTTGAAGGCCAGGTCAGCCCGCACTTTTTATTGGAGTTCGATCACTCTTAAAAACACCACAGGTCCACCTGTGCAGACCCAATCAATGTGGGAGCTGGCTTGCCTGCGATGCAGACACCTCGGTGGATCAGTTGAACTGAGTCGATGCTATCGCAGGCAAGCCAGCGCCCACCGTTGACCGAGTTAAACCCGTTGAAGCCAATCATCCAATAACAGGCCTGCCCACAGGCCCTTGCTCCACCGTATCGCCATTGCCGCTCCTGCCAATAACTAAACCAGGGAGTCACCCCATGCAGCGTCGTACGTTGTTGAAAGCCAGTCTTACCGCAGCCGCCGCCCTCAGCCTTCCGCTGGGCGTGCGTTCTGCATTCGCCGCCGAACCCTTCACCTTTTACGGCCTCAAGTCCATGTCTGGCGCCTTTGCCAGCTATGGCAAGTTTGCCGACATGGGTTCGCGGCTCGCGGTGGAACAACACCCCGAAATTCTCGGCCGCCCGCTCAACTACAAGGTCATCGACACCGAAGGCAACGCCGGCAAGGCGGTGCGCAAGGTCCAAGAGGCGATCCAGCAGGACGGCGCACGGTTCTTCCAGGGCTGCACGCTGTCGTCATCGGCCCTGGCGGTGGCCAAGGAAGTCAGCAAGGTCGGCGGCGTGTTCATGACCCCGGTGGGCGCCGATGAGGTGACCGGCAAGGACTGCAACAGTGCGACTTTCCGCTGGTCGGTGCCCACCTACGGCGCGATCCGCGAAACCCTGGTGCCGCTGATCAAGCTGCTGCCGGACGCCAAGCGCTGGTACACCATCACCCCGCAGTACGTGTTTGGCGAAGCCTTGCTCGAAGGCGCCAAAAACGTGCTCAAGGAAAACGGCCTGGAGCACGTCGGCAACAGCTATCACTCTTTGCAGGAGCAGGAATTCTCCGGCTACCTGACCAACGCCATCGCCGCCAAACCCGACGTGCTGGTGCTGCTCAACTTCGGCAGCCAGTCGTCCAACACCCTGCGCCAGGCGGTGAATTTCGGCATCAAGGAGCGCATGAAAGTGCTGCTGGTGTGGTCCGCCGGCCTCGACCAATTCCAGGAACTGGGCAGCGATGTGCTCGAAGGCGTGTACCTCGGCGCGCAGTACTGGCACCAGGTCGACAGCCCGCTCAACCGTGAACTGGTCAAGCTGACCCAGGCCAAATACGGCATCAACCCCACCTACCCGCTGGCCGCCGACTACATCAGCACCAAGGTCATGCTCGACACCATCATTGCCACCGGCAGCTTCGACGGACCGACGGTAGCCAAGGCCATGCAGGGCCTGAGTTTTGAAGGCCCCACCGGTAAGGAATCGATCCGCGCCGGCGACCATCAGGTGATCAAGGATTACTACCTGATGATCGGCAAAGCCGCCGGCGACATGGCCGACAAGGACGACCTGGCCAAAGTGCTCAGTGCCGGCCAGTCGTTCCCGCCGGTGCAAGCCACGGGCTGCGTGCTCGGCTGATCCGCTAAACCATCACCGGTTGTACACGACAGGGCCGCCCGCGCGGCCGCCTGTCCGAGGGTTCCTGCATGCTTAACCTTTACCTGTTCCAGATCCTCAACGGCCTTGGGCTGGGGATGATCTACTTTCTGATCGCGGTCGGGCTGACAATCATTTTCGGCCTGCTCAACTTCGTCAACTTCGCCCACGGCGCGTTCTTCCTGCTGGGCGCCTACATCTGCTACACCGCCGTGAGCCTCACCGGCAACTTCTGGCTGGCGCTGCTGATCGCGCCACTGGTGGTGGCGGCGCTGGCCTGGGTGATCGAGCGACTGTTGATCCAGCGCATTTATCACTTGCCGCACATGTTCCAGATCCTGGTGACGCTGGGTATCGCGCTGATCATCCAGGAAGCCAGCGTGATGATCTGGGGCCCGGTGGGCAAAAGCGTCGCCGTGCCGGAACTGCTGCGCGGCGTGCTGGTGGTCGGCGACTTCGTCTACCCCTACTACCGCCTGTTTCTCATTGTGTTTTCCGGGCTGGTCGGCCTGGGCCTGTGGCTGCTGCTGGAGCGCACACGCTTCGGCGCCCTGGTGCGCGCCGGCAGTGAAAGCACCGAGACCGTGTCGCTGCTGGGCACCAACATCTTCCGCCTGTTCTCGATGACCTTCGCCCTCGGCGTAGCCCTGGCCGGCGTCGCCGGTGTGCTGTTTGCGCCCTTGCGCGGCGCCCAGCCCTTCGTCGGCCCGGAGATTCTCGGCGTGGCGTTCGTGGTGGTGGTGATCGGCGGCATGGGCTCGTTCAGTGGTGCGCTGGTTGGCGGTCTGCTGGTGGGCGTGGTGCAAAGCCTGATGACCACACTTTGGCCCCAAGGCGCGAGCCTGATGATCTACGGCGCGATGGCCGTGGTGATTCTGGTACGCCCTTACGGCCTGTTTGGGAGAGCCTGACATGAGCGAGAAAAATCCCCTGCCGTTTGCCAAGACCCAATCAAAAGCGATGTTGCTGTGGGTACTGGCGGTACTGATCGGTTTGCCGTTGATATTGCCTTCGGCGACCCTGGCCACCGAGATCCTGATCTTTGCCATGGCCGCCCTGGCCTGCAACCTGCTGCTGGGCTACACCGGGCTGTTGTCGTTCGGCCAAGGCATCTTCTTCGGCGCCGGCGCCTATTGCGCTGCACTGTTGATGATCCACCTGCAACTGGGCCTGTTCCCTGCCCTGCTCGGCGCCGCCGTGGCCGGCGGTTTCCTCGCGCTGCTGGTGGGCGCCCTGGCAATCCGGCGCACCGGCATCTACTTCGTGATGCTGACCCTGGCGTTCAGCCAGATGGCCTACTTCGTCGCCTACACCCTGAGCGACTGGACCGGCGGTGACAACGGTCTGCTCAGCGTGCCGCGCCCGGAAATCCGCCTCGGTGACACCGTGCTGCTGTCGCTGGCCGACGCCCGCGCGTTCTATGGCTTTGTCGCGGTGCTGTTCCTGTTGATCTTCATCGGCGCACGCCGGGTAATCGCCTCGCCGTTCGGCAGCACTTTGATGGCCATCCGCGAAAACGAAACCCGCGCCTCGGCCATCGGCTACGACACGCGCCACTTCAAGATCCTGGTGTTTGTGCTGTCCGGCGCCGTCACCGGCATCGCTGGGGCGCTGTACGCGATGTTGCTGCACTTTGTGCCGCTGTCGAACATCGACCTGGCGATGTCCGAGAACATCCTGATCATGACCATCGTCGGCGGCACCGGTTCGCTGTTCGGCTCCTTGCTGGGCGCCGGTTCCATTGTGCTGCTGGGCGACTTTCTCTCCGACCTGTGGCCGCGCTGGCTGATGCTGCTCGGCATCATCCTGATCCTGGTGGTGATCTTCATGCGCGGCGGTCTGTGGGGCGGGCTGTCGTCACTGTTCGAACGCGTACGCGGCAGCCGCAAGGCCGACGTCGTGACCAAGGAGAAACTGTCATGAGCATCCTGCTGGAAACCCAGAACCTGGAACTGGCCTACGGTGCGTTCCACGCGGTGAACGGCGTCAACCTCAAGGTCGAAGCCGGCACCATCCACACCATCATCGGCCCCAACGGCGCCGGCAAGACCAGCCTGTTTCACTGCCTGACCGGCGAACGCCAGGCCACTGGCGGGGCGATTCATTTCGATGGCCAGAACCTGATGCGCAAACCTGCCCACGCCCGCGTCGGCCTGGGCATGGCGCGTTCGTTTCAGCTCACCAGTCTGTTCCAGAACCTCAGCGTGCGCGAGAACCTGCGCCTGGCCGCCCAGGGCCGCGACGGAGCGCGCGCCCTGAACTTCTGGCGCCGCGTCGACAGCAAGCGCGAGCACCTGGAAATGGCCGACCAGGTACTCGAACGCCTGCAACTCACGAGCCGCGCCGACACCCTGGCCGGCGAGTTGTCCCACGGCCAGCAGCGTGTGCTGGAAGTCGGCATGTCGATCTGCTCCAAGCCAAAACTGTTGATGCTCGACGAGCCCACCTCGGGCATGGGCATCGATGACATCCCGATCATGACCCAGTTGATCAGCGACCTCGGCCGCGACCACACGGTGCTGTTGATCGAACACAACATGAGCATCGTCATGTCCATCAGCCAACGCATCACCGTGATGAGCCACGGGCAGATCCTGGTGGAAGGCACGCCGGAATTCGTGCGCGCCGATGAACGCGTGCGCATTGCTTACCTGGGAGAGGCCGCCTGATGCTGATCGTCGAGAATATCCATTCCTACTACGACAAAAGCCACGTACTCGAAGGCGTGTCGCTGACCGTCAACCCCGGCGAGCTGGTGACCCTGCTCGGCCGCAATGGCGCCGGCAAGACCACCACGCTGCGCAGCATCCTCGGGATTATCTGCCCGCGCCAGGGCCAGATTCACTTCAACGGCCAGGCGCTGGTGGGCCAGAAGATCTTCGAAATCGCCCGCCAGGGCTTGGCGCTGGTGCCGGAGAACCGCGGGATTTTCCGCCTGCTGAGCGTCGAAGAAAACCTGCGCATCGCCGTGCGCAAGACCAGCCGCTGGCAGCTGGACGACGTGTACGGCATGTTCCCGCGCCTCAAGGAACGCCGCAAAAACGCCGGCCACGCGTTGTCCGGCGGTGAGCAACAGATGCTCGCCATCGCCCGCGCGCTGCTCAACGACCCCAAGCTGCTGATCCTCGATGAACCCACCGAAGGCCTCGCGCCGGTGATCGTCGACGAACTGGTGAAAATCCTGCGCAAGGTCAAGGACGACGGCCTGCCCGTGCTGCTGGTGGAACAGAACCTGATGGTCTGCGACAAGCTCGCCGACCGCCATTACGTGCTCGAACAGGGCCGCGTGGTGTACGAGGGCAGCGCCGCTGCCTTCCGCGCCGACCCAAGCATCAAGAACCGTTATTTGGCCCTGAGTGCCTGACCGGAGAGTGCCCATGAATAGTTTTGCGCAACCGCTCAAGAGCAACGCCCCGCTGATCAACCGCGACCGCCTGTGGCAATCGCTGATGGACCTGGCCCAACTGGGCGCCACCGTCAAAGGCGGCGTGTGCCGCCTGGCGCTCACCGACCTCGACCGCCAGGCCCGCGACCTGTTCGTGCACTGGTGCGAGGCAGCTGGGTGCAGCGTCAGTGTTGACGCCATCGGCAATATTTTTGCCCGGCGTGCCGGGCGCAATCCCGCCCTGCCCCCAGTGATGACCGGCAGCCATATCGACACCCAGCCCACGGGTGGCAAGTTCGACGGCTGCTACGGCGTGATGGCCGGGCTGGAAGTGATCCGCACCTTGAATGACCTTGGCATTGAAACCCAAGCACCGATCGAGGTGGTGGTGTGGACCAACGAAGAAGGCTCGCGTTTTCCGCCGTGCATGATGGGCTCCGGGGTGTTCGCCGGTCAGTTCGACTTGCAGGAAACCCTCGACAAACAGGACGAGCACGGCCTGTCGGTGGGCGCCGAACTACAGCGCATCGGCTACGCCGGTTCGCGCGCGGTGCTTGGCCACCCGGTAGGCGCGTATTTCGAGGCGCATATCGAACAAGGCCCGGTGCTGGAAGACCAGGCCACCACCATTGGCGTGGTCATGGGTTGCCTGGGCCAGAAGTGGTTCGACCTGACCCTCACCGGTGTCGAAGCCCACGCCGGCCCCACGCCCATGCACCTGCGCAAGGACGCCCTGGTCGGCGCCGCCGAAGTCGTCAGCGCGGTCAACCGTATCGCCCATCAGCAACAGCCACACGCCTGCGGCACGGTCGGTTGCCTGAGCGTGCACCCAGGCTCGCGCAATGTGATTCCCGGCCAGGTGCACATGACCATCGACCTGCGCCACCTGCACGCCGACAGGTTGCAAGCCATGGTCGATGAAGTGCGCGGCGTGATTGAAGCCACGGCTGCACGCCACGGATTGACGTTTGCGCTGACGCCCACCGCCGACTTCCCGCCGCTGGATTTCGCCCCGGCCTGCGTCAACGCCGTGCGTGACGGCGCAACGGCCTTGGGCTTGAGCCATATGGACATCGTCAGCGGTGCCGGGCATGACGCGATTTTCGTCGCCGAACTCGGCCCGGCCGGGATGATCTTTGTACCGTGCGAAGGCGGCATCAGCCATAACGAAATCGAAAACGCCGCGCCGGATGACCTGGCAGCAGGCTGCGCGGTGCTGCTGCGGGCCATGGTCAACGCGGCGCAGGGGGACCTGGCATGAGTGAGATGGGGCAACTGACAGCGGTGCAACTGCTGCAGCATTTTCGCGACAAAAGCCTGTCGCCGGTGGAGGTCACCGAAGATGCTTTGCTGCGTATCGAGCGCTACAACCCGGTGGTGAACGCCTACTGCCATGTCGATCCTGAGGGTGCCTTGCGCGCCGCGCGCGCTTCGGAACAACGCTGGCTCAAAGGCCAACCCTGCGGCGCGCTGGACGGCGTGCCCGCTTCGATCAAAGACCTGACGCTGACCCTTGGCATGCCCACCCGCAAGGGTTCACGCACCACCTCCGCCGACGGGCCGTGGGACGTGGATGCGCCCTTCTCGGCCCTGATGCGCAAGGCCGGTGCGGTGCTGCTGGGCAAAACCACCACCCCGGAATTCGGCTGGAAAGGCGTCACCGACAACCCGTTGTACGGCATCACCCGCAACCCGTGGGACACCCGCACCACCGCAGGCGGCTCGTCCGGTGGCGCGGGCGCGGCGGCGGCGTTGAACCTGGGCGTGCTGCACCAGGGCAGCGATGCCGGTGGCTCGATCCGCATTCCGTGTGCGTTCACCGGTACCTTTGGCATCAAGCCGACCTTCGGCTACATACCGCAGTGGCCGGCCAGCTCGATGACGATTCTGTCGCACCTGGGGCCAATGACGCGCACGGTGGAAGACACCGTACTGATGCTGCAAACCGTCGCGCAGCCGGATGCGCGCGATGGCCTGATCGGTGCGCCACGGACCACGCCGTGGCTCAAGCCGGGTGCGAATTTGCAAGGCTTGCGTGTGGCCTACAGCCCGACCTTCGGTTATGTGGATGTCGACCCGCAGGTGGCCAACGTCGTCGCCCAAGCCGTGCAAGGGTTGGTGCAACTGGGCGCGCATGTCGAGCAGATCGACCCGGGTTTCACTGACCCGCTGGAGGTGTTCAGCACCTTATGGGCCGCCGGCGCCGCCCGCCTGACCAGCACGATGAGCGAGGCGCAAAAACAGCTGCTCGACCCCGGCCTGCTGCGTATCGCGCAACGCGGCGAACAGCTGAGCCTGCGCGACTTCAACGACGCCCTCGAAGCCCGCGCGGCACTGGTGGCGCGGATGGCGGCGTTTCATGAGCATTACGACGTGCTGGTGTCGCCGATGATGCCCATCACTGCGTTCGAGACGGGGCACAACGTACCACCGGGTTCGGGCCTGAACGAATGGATGGAGTGGACGCCGTTTACCTATCCCTTCAACCTCACCCAGCAACCGGCGGCGTCGGTGCCGTGCGGGTTGGCGGCGAATGGCTTGCCGGTGGGGCTGCATGTGGTGGGCGCGCGGTTTGCCGATGAGCAGGTGCTGCGGGTGTGTCAGGCCTATGCCCATGCGTTCCCCACGGAACACCTTAAGGCACCTCGGGTGTTCTGAACTGCGGCGTTCAACCGCGGACTGCGGTGTGCATCGGCGGTTGCGCCTGGCTTATAATTCGCGCTTCATTTTTTGTTGCGCGGGTTGTTTCAGATGCTATTTACAAGGACCGTTCTGGCGAGTGCAGTGCTCGTCCTCCTGCCCATCGTGGCCCACGCTGCAACGCTGGATTTGACCTACGAAGCGCCCGTCACCGAGGCCGCGCCACAGGCTGCACCGGCGACGGCCAAATCGTTGTTCCCCATCAAGACCCAGGCGCCGGTGACCTTCGGCTACCACTGCAAGGGCCCGCGTTGCCAGTATGAAGATGACCTGGAGCCGCGCCACGAGGACCAGACCACACAGAGCTGGTCCGTCGGTATTCAATAACGATCAGGCGGCTTTTTGCTGGGATGCTATTAGCGGTGGGGGGTTTTGGGGGCGTATCCGTTATTGGGTGATGGCTGAGGTTGGTTTCGCCCTTACGGCGAGTCACTTTGGAAAAAAAGCCCCAAAGTAACCAAAGAGCTCTTGCCCCACCACTCGGCCAGCGTGGTTTAACGGGGCGCCTAAGATCAAGATCAAGATCTACAGCACGGCGGCCTGACAGCCGACCTGATCTTTGAAGGCTGAACTCAATCAAATGTGGGAGCTGGCTTGCCTGCGATGGCATCAACTGGTTATGCCTGACACACCGAGGTGCCTGCATCGCAGGCAAGCCAGCTCCCACAGAAAAGCAAAGCAGTGCGGTGGTGGAGGCTGAACTCGGTCAAATTGTGGGAGTGGGCTTGCCCGCGAAGGCGGTGGGTCAGTGACACATGAGCTGACTGACACACAGCATTCGCGAGCAAGCCCGCTCCCACATTTGGATCTCTATGCATCAGGTAGATGGGTTTCGTTTGTACTCGGTCAAAGGTGGGAGCTGGCTTGCCTGCGATGGCATCTATTGGTTATGCCTGACACACCGAGGTGCCTGCATCGCAGGCAAGCCAGCTCCCACAGAAAAGCAAAGCAGTGCGGTGGTGGCGGCTGAACTCGGTCAAATTGTGGGAGTGGGCTTGCCCGCGAATGCGGTGGGTAAGTGACACATGAGCTGACTGACACACAGCATTCGCGAGCAAGCCCGCTCCCACATTTTGATCGGTGTACTGCGCAAAAACTCGCACATTCCCCACCAGCAACTAAGCTCAGCCTCCAACAAAAAAATACCGAGCTGACCGCCATGGCCCACCCTACCGAGACCTTCCGCACCCGTTATCGCGCGGCCATAAGCCGCCATTACCACCCATGGCTGCACGCCGGTTTCGTCCTCGGCTATGGCATTTTCTGCATCACCCTCGCCTGGTCCTCCACCGAACACATCACCCCGCTGCAGTGGCTGACGGTGCCCCTGACCCTGGTGTTCTTCAACCTGTGCATCTACCTCGTGCACCGTCACCTCGGCCATCACAAACACACGCTCGCCCGACTGTTTTATGCGCGGCACACCGGCGACCATCACAGTTTCTTCACGCCCGGCCACATGACCTACGACAGCCTTCGGGACTGGCGCGTGATCCTGTTCCCGGCGTGGCTGATCGTGCTGCACAGCCTGGCCATCACCCTCCCCGCCTGGTGGATGCTCAAGCAGCTGAGCCCCAACATCGCCGGGCTGTTTGCCGGCTGCATGATCCTCGGTTACTTGCTCTACGAGGTGTTCCACGCCTGCGAACACCTGCCTGTCAACCACCGCGTGGCACGCCTGCCGTGGATCCGCCAGATGCACCAATTGCACGCCCTGCACCACCGCCGCGAACTGATGCAGGGGCGCAATTTCAATATCGTCCTGCCGCTGATGGATTACCTGTTCGGCACTCTGCACTGGGAACCCAACGCCCACGACAACCAGGAACAGTCATGAGCCACCGCCGTCAACATCTTCGTCATGGGCTGTTCGTTGTATCGCTTGCGCTGATCGCCTTTCTGCTGTTGATGCCCACCCAGGTACAACCGGTGAACTGGGCCCCGCCCAAGGCGCCCTCGATGACGGACGGCACCTACGCCGAGAATCAGCGGCTCAAGGCGGTGCAAAGAATCGGCGCCTCGGACATCGCCGGGCCCGAGGCCTTGCTGCTGGATGCCCAGGGGTTTCTGATCAGTGGCCTGCAGGACGGGCGCATCATCCGAACATCGCCCGACAGCCACACCCTGGAAGTGTTGGCCAACACCGGCGGACGCCCGCTCGGCCTGGCGTTGCACCCGGATGGGCGTTTGATCATTGCCGATGGGGTCAAGGGCTTGCTCGCGCTGGATACCAATCGGCAACTCACGCCGCTGAGCAGCAGCGCGAATGGCTTGCCGTTTGGCTTTACCAATGACGTGACGGTTGACGCCAGCGGGCGCTTTGCCTACTTCAGTGACGCGTCAAGTCGCTGGGGCTACGGCCAGGATGGTGAAGCCGTGATTGAACATGGCGGCGATGGTCGGCTGTTGCGCTATGACTTTGCCACCGGCCTCACCGAGGTGTTGCTTGACCAACTGCAATTTGCCAACGGTGTGGCGCTGGGGCCGGATGAGAACTATGTGCTGGTGAACGAAACCGGCGCCTACCGCATCAGCCGCTACTGGCTCAAGGGTGAGCACGTGGGTAGCCACGACCTGTTTATCGACAATCTGCCAGGCCTGCCGGACAACCTCAGCTTCAACGGCAGCGATCGCTTCTGGGTCGCGCTGTATTCGCCGCGCAACCCGTTGCTGGATGGCTTCGCCGGCTATCCGTTGCTGCGCAAAGTGATGGTACGGGCGCTGATGGTGGTGCCCAAGCCCATCGAGCGTAAGGCTTTTGTACTGGGGCTGGACACCGACGGCAAGGTCATCGCCAACTTGCAGGATGGCAGCTCGGGCAATTACTCGCCCATCACCACCGCGCGTGAATACGGCGACTGGTTGTACCTGGGCTCGTTGAAGAGCACGAGCATGGCGCGCCTGCCACTGAAGCAGGCACTGGCCCGCGAATGAAAAGGGCAGCCCGGATGGACTGCCCCTTCATGCTTGCGTCAATGGATCAGTGGATGATGTCCTGGGTGCAGATGTGCCCGAAGGTCACGTACGCCACATTGTCACCGCCCACCCCCACACCGGGGAACTCGTCCAGCTCGATACGCCAGCCGCCGAAGTTGAAGGTGGTGTCCCAGTTGTATTTCACGCCGGTGCTGCTGTCCGGGTATTGCACGCGGTAATCGCCGAAGCATTCACCGAGCGCGGCGCTGGCCAGGGAGGTGCCGGCGCTGTTGGTGCTGGCCTTGAAGTCGGTCCAGTGGTACTCGGCGCCCACAAAGCGCTTGTCAACGCGCAGCACTGGCGTAACCCCCAACAGAGGCGCGCCCGTGGAGTCGGACCAGTGGGTGGTCCAGTTCAACGTGCGCGCGGCCTGGGTCGCCATCCAGAATATCGAGGCCGGCACCCGCACGATGTTGTCGCCCTTCACATCCGACGCATTCAACCGTGGCGTAGAGCCAAGGCTCAAGGCGTACGGCTTGGTCGGGTCTTGTGCCACGCCCGGGTTGGCACGTACGCGCACCTTGACGGTGGTGCCCGGCGTGACGCTCGGGTAGGTCGATGTGGAACCGGCCGGCACGGTGACCCAGTTGGCACCGTCGAAGCGCTCGAAGAGCCACTGGTTGCGGCTGCCATTTTCATCACCCGCCAGGTACATGCTCACGCTTTGGCCGCGCACCGCCTTGAAGTCGAAGTAATCAACGTCACTGGCGTTGTCGAGGTTGCCGGTCACCTTGTTCATCGAGTCCGGCAGCGCAAAGGCATTTTCCGGTGTGTCGTTGGGCTCAAAGGCGTCGATGTTGGTGTCCACCGCCACGCCAAAACTGAACTGCGCGTTGGTGGCGGTCTTGGCCACCATGAACCAGTAGTAATCGCCCGCTGGCAGGATGCCGCCCAGGTATTCATCGGCATTGCCTGGGTTATCGGACGTATCGATCAGTTGCGGGTTGCCCTGGCCGTCATCGCGGAACAGGCTCAGCGACATATCGGCGCCGGCGCTCTGGTTGATCAACTGCACCAATACACGGGCGTTGTGCGGCAGGTTGAAGTGGTACGGAAACTCCTGGCCTGTTTGCACCTGGTCGATGGTGTAGAGGGTGTTGATATCCAGGGTCGGAAACAGCGGCTCAAAGGCGGCGACGGCAGCACTTTTCAGGTTGGCCTGGCTCGGCTTTTTCAGCTCGCCGATGGCAGTGTTGAACGGTGCGGACTTGGCCGCTTTGCCAGCGGGTTTTACCTTGGCGTTTTTGGCGTCCAGCAGCTTTTGCAGCAACTCGTCCGGGATCGGCACGGGCGTCAGCGTGCCACCCGGTTTCAGCGCATCGATCACGCCTTGGTTGACCGTACCGGGGTTGAGTATCGAAAGGGTTGGCTCGGCCAGGGCAGAGGCCGAAATAAAGCAGGAGGCCATCATGGCCGCGCCCAGCATAAGGGCTTTTGTCGGTTTCATTTTTTATCCATCCATAGTTAAAAAATTGAAGCTCAGGTGATCGGTGACATCCGGTCACCTGGGATGGAATGTAGAACATGGCTGTATGCATGTACAGTATTTTTATGGTTTTTTCACGCTCGGTTTGAACCGATCCAACCCCGTCGGCTTACCAGGCACACCAATACGGCCCGGACACAAGTTCAGGCGCGCGCACTCACATTGGGAAGTTGCCTATCCGGCAGAGAAAAAGCGCCTGCACAAAGGCGCGTTAATACCCGGTCATTTCCAGATACCCCACCCCGCCCTCAAACTGTACCGGCCCTTCCCAGTACGGAATGCTCAGGTTCATCCAGGCCTTCGGGTTGACGGCCTGGGGTGTGATATCCAGATGCTTGCCGGGGATTTTCAGTGACCAGCGCGTCGGAATGCGGCGCCCGTCGATCGCGGTGGTGGTCAGTGGCGTGAGCTGGATATCGGCGTTGTGCAGCGTCTCGGTGCGGCCCTGTTGATCAATCCAGGTGCCGGTGAGATAGCCCGCGCCGTCTGTTTGCCGAACGCGAAACAGCATCAACTGCTCGCCGCGATCCAGGTGCAGGGAAAACCAGTCCCAGCCGGTCTGACTGGCCGCCAGTGGTTGGCTGCTCCATTCACGGTCGAGCCACGCCGGGCCGCTGACCTGATAGGTGATGCCGTCGATGCTGACAGTGCCGGTCGCGTTGAAAAACGGCTGGCTGTAGTAGTACGACGCCTGGCCCTGATCGGATTTGCGGCTGTAGCCGTTGTCACCTTGCAGCACCAGTGGGCGGCTGGAGGTCAGGTGCAGGTCGTAGGCAAATTGCGCGCCGCCGGCCTTGAGTTGCATCTGCGCCAGAGGGCTTGCGGCGCCGGGGCGGGTCGCGAAATTCCAGTCGTCGATCCAGGCGTTGAACGGCACCGCCTGGGCGCCGGCCTGGCCGATCCCGCCACGCGCGTAGCGTTCGGCAGCGTAATGGTGAGTGGCGGAGGTGACGGCGGCGTGGCCGAGCCAGATCGTGGAGTCGTGCCAGCCGGGCTGCGTCGGCCCCGCCTTCAACGCGTTGCGAAACAGCGTCCATTGCACGCCGAACACATTGCCCTGGGCATCCTTGAGGTTGGCGGTGACGTACCACCATTCAATGCGAAAACCGTCATGGGGGCCATGGTCCTCGGGAAAACTGAAGACCTTGCCGGGCACCACCTGAGCAAAGTCCGCCGCATCGCTGCCCAGGCCGGCGAAGCTTTCCGGCGGCGCGGGGGCTTTGTCGCACGCGGCCAGCAACAGCAAGGCGGCCCACAACCACGCTTTAATCTTCATTGGCAAACGTCCTCAGCAAATCCGCCGGGCGACTGCGGTACAACTGCCACAACGGCCAGGCCGAGGCCAACAAGGTGGCCAGCAGCGCCAACCCCAGCAACTGAGCAAGCTGCCACGGGAACACCTGCAATGGCAGGCGCCAGCCGAATGCCTGCACGTTGATCACCGCGTCCAGGCACCACGCCAGCAGCAGGCCCAGCGGCAACGCCAGCACCAGGGTCAGCACCGCCAACAGCCAGGTCTGGCCCAGGTTGAGCAACATCAATTGCCGACGCGTCACGCCCAGCGCCCACAGGGGCGCGAGTTGGCCCAGCCGGCTCTGGCTCTGGGTGAGCAGGCTGATAAACAGCGCCACGCCGGCCACGCCGAGGGTCAGGCTGTTCAAGGCGGCGGTGGCGGCGAAGGTGCGTTCAAACACCTGGCTCGACCAGCCTTTGAGTTGTTGCTGATCGACGATGCGGCTGTCATCCAGGGCAAACGTGCGCTGCACCTCGTGCACCAGCGTTGGCACCTTTTGCGGCTGCACCCGCAGGTTGAAGCGGGCCGGTGTCAGCGTCGGCCAATGCGCCAGCAGGTGCTGCGAATTGACCAGCAGATGGCCTTTGGGGTTGCCGTAGTCGGCGTAAATCCCCACCACCTTGGGCGACCAGAGCCCCTGAGGCGTGGGAATCGCGACGGCATCGCCCAACTGCACCTTCAAGCGCCTCGCCAATTGTTCGCTGAGCATGACCGTGTCGTCTTGCAGCAACTGGTCCCAAGGCGTGCTTGCCGCCTCCAGCAACGGCCAGTGCTGGCGGTAGGTCGGGTCGTCGACCACGCCGAACACATCCGCCGGCCAGCCCTGCAGTTGCACGGCAACCTGCCAGGTCGGTAGCACCGCCTGCACCAAGGGTTGCTGCGCCAACCACGTCGCGAGTTGCTCGGCCTGAGCCGGGTTTTGCGGGTTGAGGTACAGCTCCGCCGTCAGGCGCTGCTCCAACCAGTTATTGAAGGTCTGGCGAAAGCCCGAGGTCATGGAGCCCGCGCCGATATTCGCCGCCAGGGCCAGCAGCAAAGCCATCAGCGCCAGGCTCAAGGCCGGCAACTGCTGGCGGCAGTCGGCAAGAAACCACTGGCCGAGCACGGAGCGGCTACGCCCGAGCACCGCCGTCAGCAGCCCATTGAGCACCACCGGCAAACCGAGTGCCGCGCCCAGCAGCAAGGCGGCCATCAACACAAAACCGGCCGCCAGGCTGTCGCCCAACCCTAGCGCCAGCAGTGCGATGACCAGCGCGGTAGCCGCCACCCAACCCTGGCGTCGCAACCAGCGCGCGTGCGCGTCATGCCAGGCCTGGGCATTGGCCAGTGCCAGCAGCGGCAAGCGCGCCGCCCGCCACAGGCTGCTGCCGCCTGCGAGCAGCGCGCCGACGAGGCTCAGGCCCAGCCCGGCCATCCACCACCACGGGCTGAGGCTCAACTGGCCCGGCACCTCGGCGCCGTACAGCCCACGTAAACTTGCGGCGACATCCGGCAGCAGCAGGCTAGCCAACAGATACCCGCTGGCGACACCGAGCACACCGCCGAGCAACGACAACACGCCGAGTTCGACGCCCAGGCTGAGGATCAGCATGCGCGCGCTGACCCCGCAGGCGCGCAACGTACGCAATAACCCGCGCCGTTGTTCCAGCGCCAGGCCGATCGCGGCGTGGACAATAAACAGCCCCACCACAAAGGATAAAAAGCCCAGGGCGTCGAGGTTCAAGTGAAAGCTTTCGGTGAGGCGCGCGAGGTTGTTGTCTTCACCCTGCTTGAGTTGCAGCGCGGCCGGTGGCGTGGGATGACCGGCGGCAAAGGCTTTGTCCAGCAGCAGGCGCGACAGTTGCCCCGGCATGCCCAGCAGCGGTTGGGCAAAACCGATATCGGTCAGTAACAGGCCCGGAGCCATGTCCTGCTGAACCTGCAACGGTGGCAAGGCGTGCCCGCTCGCGGTCAGCGCTTGCTCGCCCTCATGCAACCCCAGGGCCGCCAGGGTTTGCGGTGCGATCCAGGTACGCCCCGGCGGGTTGAAAAACGCGATCATTTGCGCCCGGCTCAACCGCTGCCCCGCCACCGCCCCGCCGCCGGGCAACGACAGCGGGTCGATGCCCATCAGTTGCAGGCGCAGGTCCTCATGCCCCTCGAGCTGCAAGCGGCCCTGCACCACGGGCGATACCGGCCACCCGGCGCGGCGCAGCTCGGCAAACAACGCCTGGGGGAAGCTGGCAGCGTCCGGCGCACTGAGGCTGGCTTGCGGCTCACCGCCGATCAATTGGCTGGCGCGTGCATAACTGTCCCGCGCCTGGCTGTTCAGCGCCTGCACCCCGGTCAACAGTGCGGTGGCCAGCCACAGGCCGGTCAACACGCTGAAAAACTGCACCGGGTGACGCCGCCAATGGCTCAGCAGTGCGCGCAACGTCCAATAAAAAACGCTCATCTCAACGCGCGTCCGCGGGCACGACACGGCCGCGATGCAGTATCACTTGCTGGTCCAGGCGCGCTGCGATGCGCGGGCTGTGGGTGACCATCAACAGGCTGGTGGCGCTGTCACGCAGCAGGTCCAACAGCAACTGCAACACTTCATCGCTGGTGGCTTCGTCCAGATTGCCGGTCGGCTCATCGGCCAGCAGCAAGCCGGGGCGCGAGGCCAGGGCGCGCCCCACCGCCACCCGTTGCTGCTGGCCGCCGGACAGTTGCTCGGGGTAACGCTTGAGCAAGTCGCCCAGCCCCAGGCGCTCCACCAATTGTGCCTGCCACTGCGGATCAAAGCGCCCTGCCAGCCGCGCCTGGAACGCCAGGTTGTCCTCGACGCGCAAACTGCCGATCAGGTTGAATTGCTGGAACACCAGGCCGATTTCGGTGCGCCGCCAGTGAGCCAGCTGCGCCTCGGTCAGTTGATCCAGGCGCTGTGTGCCAACCTGGATGCTGCCGCCGTCCACGCGGTCGAGCCCGGCCACCAGATGCAGCAGCGTGCTTTTACCGCTGCCCGACTCGCCCATCAGCGCAAGGCTACTGCGTTCGCCCAGGTGCAAATCGACGCCCGCCAACACCGTCAGCGGGCCCTGTGGGGTGGCGTAGCTTTTAAGGACACCGTGCACCTGCAACATAAGAGCGCTCACGTGAAAGACTGCAAACGAGAATAACGGCTCATTGTCGCGCCCACGCAATTTTTTCACATTGATTTCACCGCCCGCCTACCCTCGCCCCACTAAATTGCCCACCACACGCCAAGGGCCGGCAACTCGTTAGTTGCCGGCCGTGGCCACTTTTAACCGCTGGATGTTCAGCGAAAAGACAGCAGCCCTATGACAGCCTCTTGCTTAACTTCGGGCATCCGTCGAAGCGTTGCGCCTACTTCAATAAAAACAGTGCAGTACAGTGCCCATGGTGAATGATGTGGTTGACCTTACCCTGACCAAACCGCGCTCGCGCCGCGGCTATATCAAGTGGTTGCGAAAGTGGTGGGCGGGCCTTGCAGTCATCGCGCTGCTGCTCGCCGGCTTCCTGCTGTGGCCCTCATCACCGCGTGACCTGAGCGTGGGCAATCGCTTGCTGAGCTCGCAAGTGCTGCCCAGCTGGCGCGATGGTGACCTGATCGTGCTGGTGCGCCATGAAGAGCGCTGCGACCGCTCGACGAACCCCTGTTTCGGCGGCCCCGAAGGCCTGACAATCGTCGGCACCCAACGCGCGCAAGAACTTGGCAAGGCCTTCCTCAAACTGGGCATGGAAGGCAGCGACGTGCTTGCCAGCCCCGCATTGCGCACGGCCCAGACCTCACACTTCATGTTCGGCAATGCAGAGCTGACCTCCGGGCAGCAGGCGATCTGCGGCGCGGCCATTGGCGAAGAACTGCTCAGCCACAAGCAGCCCGGACGCAACCTCGTATTTGTCACCCACAGCGGCTGTATTGCCGACTTCGAAAAGACTCTGGGTTACCCGCGCGCAGCGTTTCCCGAGTACGGCAGTGCCCTGTTCGTTCGGGTCAAGGCCAACGGCAAATTCGAGACCCTGGGCATCATGAACAACTCCGCGTGGCCCGCCGTCCTGAAACAACTCTAGACACTTTTTTACATATACCCACCTGTATGTTCAGCAAACCGACAGCCCTCTTCTGGCATGTTTAACTGCGCCTGTTACTTCAGGACGTCATGAATATTTTCAGTGACTTAGTGAACTTAGTGACTCTTTCTACTATTACTTACATGCCTCAGTACTCCACCGTTAAACGTCAAGGAGCGACGTTTTGATGACCCGTTTGAAACCTCTGCCGCTACTGTTGCTGGCCTTCGCCGTGTTCTACCTGTTGCCCTTGGGGCTGCACGGTTTATGGATCCCGGATGAAACCCGCTACGCCCAGATCAGCCAGGAAATGCTGCTGAGCGGCAACTGGGTGGCGCCTCATTTCATGGGCGTGCGTTACTTCGAAAAACCTGCCGCCGGCTATTGGCTGATCGCCATCGGCCAGTGGGTGTTTGGCGAAAACCTCTTCGGGGTGCGCATTGCCTCGGCCTTGACCACGGGCCTGAGCGTTCTGCTCGCGTACCTTATCGCCCGCCGCCTGTGGAACGACCCGCGCAAGAGCTTCGCCTGTGCCCTGCTCTACATGAGCTTCGGGCTGGTGGCGGGGCAAGCGGGTTACTCCAACCTCGATCCGCAATTCACCCTGTGGGTCAACCTCAGCCTGGTTGCTCTGTGGTTCGCGCTCGACAGCCGTACCCCACGCGGCCGGCTCGGCGCCTGGGCAGTGCTGGGCGTGGCCTGCGCCATGGGGTTCATGACCAAGGGCTTTCTGGCCTGGCTGTTGCCGGTGCTGATCGCCGTGCCGTACATGCTTTGGCAGCGACGCCTGGGTGAATTGTTGCGCTATGGCCCGCTGGCAATTCTGGTGGCGGTGGTGCTGTGCCTGCCGTGGGTGTGGGCGATCCATCTGCAGGAACCGGACTACTGGCGCTTCTTCTTCTGGCACGAGCACATCCGCCGCTTCTCCTCCAACAATGCCCAGCACGCCAGGGCCTGGTGGTTCTTCCTGCCGATCATGGTGGTGGCGTGCCTGCCATGGGCGGCGCTGTTGCCCGCGACCGTGGTCAACGCCTGGAAAGACAAAGGCCAGCCAGCGATTATTTTTCTGGCCTTGTGGCTGCTGCTGCCGCTGGGTTTTTTCAGCCTGAGCAACGGCAAGCTGCCGACCTACATCATGCCGTGCCTGCTGCCGCTGGCGTTGCTGATGGGGCATGCGTTGATCGACCTGATCAACCGTGGCAAAACGCGCAGCCTGCGCATTAACGGCCTGTTCAATTTCGCCATCGGCCTCGGCGCGATGGCGACCCTGATTTACCTGCAAATCGACAAACCGCTGTACAGCAACAGCCACGCCGAGATGTACAGCCTGTCGCTGACCTTCATCGTGTTGCTGGGCTGGATCCTGGCAAATCTGCTGCAAGCCTTCCGCCCGCTGACGCTGTGGGCCATGCCTGCGCTGGCCATCGGCGTGCTGGTGGCGCTGCTGCCTGCCGGCATGCCGCAAGAGGTTACCGATACCGAAATGCCCGACCAGTTCGTGCTTGAGCATCTGGATGAACTGCAACAAACCCATGCTTTGATCAGCAATGAACTGGGTTCGGCCTCGGCTTTGTCCTGGCGCTTGCGCCGCCCTGACGTGGCGTTCTACGACACAGAGGGCGAGCTGCGCTATGGCCTCAAATACGCAGATTCGGTGCACCGCAAAGTCAGCTTTGAAAATGTTCAGCCCTGGCTGAGCGAAGCCCGCCAACAAGGCTCGGTCGGCGTATTGATGCGCGTCAGAAGCACCAGTGAACATCGCGAAGAAGGGCAACTGCCACCCGGAGGCCAGCGCTATCGCAAGGGCGCCATGCTGCTGATCATCTATCCCAAACTTCCTTGACGTGATGCCCACCGTGAGAGCCGCCGATGAATTTCTGGAAAACCGAACGCGGCGCGCTGGTGCTGCTGCTGGGCGTCTCGGCGTTACTCCTGCTGCTGGGTCTGGGCAGTCGCGATTTGTGGGGGCCGGAGACCCGTTGGGCCAACATCGCGCTGCAGATGCTGCAAAGCGGTGACTACTTCGACCCCTACCTCAAGGGCGCACCGTATTACGACAAACCGCTGCCCTCTTATTGGCTGATTACCGCGTGCGCCAACCTGATGGGCGGGCTCGGCCCGCGGTCGCTGCGCCTGTCGTCCGTGATCGCGGCCTGGCTGAGCATCTGGCTGGTCTACCTGCTCGGCGAGCGCCTGTTTCGTAAAGGCACCGGGCTGATTGCCGGCTGGATGCTGGCGACCACCTTCTACTTTCTGTTCTGGGCCCGCGTGGCCACAGCCGATGTGCTGACCGTGTGTGGCGTGCTGTCGGCGGTCTGGTGGTATTGGCGCGGGCCGGATGACACGCGGCTGGGACGCTACACGGTATTTTTCCTGCTGCTGGCGGCAACGTCGCTGTTCAAAGGCTTGATCGGCTTTGTGTTGCCGGGCCTGGTGCTGTTGCCGCACTTGCTCAGCGAACACCGCTACCGGCGCCACCTCAACCTGCGCCTGCTGCTGGCCATGCTGATCGCGGCGGCGTTCTATTCGATTCCCTTCGTGTTGTCCCACTTTTACGGGGCACCCACCTATGGCGAGAGCGGCCTTGAACTGGTGTTCAAGGAAAACGTGGTGCGCTTTTTCGACCCCTTCGACCACATGGGGCCGATCTATACCTACCTGATCTACCTGCCCGCCTACACCCTGCCCTGGGCGCCGTGCTGGTTGCTTGGCCTGTGGCTGGCGCTGCGCCATTGGCGCCAAACGCCGCCCAACGTGCGCTGGCTGGTGTGGGGCCTGGGTCTGCTGTTTGTGTTCTTTACCGCCAGCGGCAGCCGCCGCAGTTATTACGTGTTGCCCCTGGTGCCTTTCGCCCAGCTGCTGGCCGCCTGGTGGCTGAGTGAGCGCCTGCAACAACAACCGGCCCGTTGGCCGCGCTGGCAGAAGGCTTTTGGCATCACCGCCGGTGTGTTGCTGCTGGTGCTGGGCGTGGTCTACCCCTGGACCACCGGCAACGGCGGCGTCACCCGATTCGCCGAGGATGTGCACGCCCAGGCGGTGAAAAGCGCGCCGTGGAATCAGTGGCAGATGGTGCTGGTGGAAGTCGACAACAAGGTCCCGATGTACCTGCAAAACGGCGGCAAGCCGTTTTACTACGTGAGTGAAACCCAGGACTTCCCACGCCAGGGCGACAGCGCCGCCCTGATGGCCTGGCTGGAAAAAACCAGCGGCCAGGGGTTCGACCCGCAGCACACGATCATCGTCGCGCAATACTCAAAGGAAGACCCGACGCCGTTGGCCTACCTGGGCACGGATCATCAGGTGATCACCACGCAGCCGGACAATGGCGAGCGGCTGTTCCAGAAACGTTCGGGCGGCAGCGTGGCGTTTATTCCTGTGCCACGCTGACAGGCCCACTCAGGCGTTGCGGGTCTTCAGCTGTGCGTTGAACATGGACAGGCGACGGGCTTGGTGCGCTTGGTAGTGGGTCAGTGAGTTGACTGAGCTGGCGTGTATATCCGTTATTGGGTGATGGCTGAGGTTGGTTTCGCCCTTACGGCGAGTCACTTTGGAAAAGCCCCAAAGTAACCCAAGGGCTCTTGCCCCACCACTCGGCACCTCGCCTAGGCTCGGTGTGCCCTCACGCAGGCTTTGGAGCGTGGGCCGCCGCGATGGGCCATCCATGGCCCAACACGGCTAAACCGGCGTCCTGCCGGTTTACCCACGCTCCAAAACCTGCGTTCGGCCATGGATGGCCCGTCGCGGCGGCCCACGGATTCAAGCCGGAGTGAGGGCATGCCGAGCCTAAGCGAGGCACCGAGTGGTGGGGCAAAGACCTTTTGGTTACTTTTGGCTGGGCCGGCATTCCGGGCGTTTGCCAAAAGTGACCCGCTGTAAGAGCGGAACCGCCAGCCGCCGTTACCGCAGCAACGGATATGTACTCCCCCCCCCAAAAAAAACCCCACCCCTCAAATCCGCCGACGCCGCCCAAGCTGCGGAATAGCCGTCTGCACAACATCCACACACTCCACCCGTGTCGCAGTGCACGCTGCAAGCTGCGCCAAAGTCGGCTGACTGAACAACGTCCGCGCATCCACATCCAACCCCGCCTTGCGCATACGCGCCACCAAACTCACCGCCAGCAACGAATGCCCGCCCAGCTCGAAGAAATGGTCATGCCGCCCTACTCGCTCCAGCTTCAAGACCTGCGCCCAAATCCCCGCCATCAAGGTTTCCACCTCACCCACCGGCGCTTCATACGCACGGCTGACCACCGCCTCCAGCC
This sequence comes from Pseudomonas sp. HT11, assembly GCF_044875395.1. Lineage (NCBI taxonomy): Bacteria > Pseudomonadati > Pseudomonadota > Gammaproteobacteria > Pseudomonadales > Pseudomonadaceae > Pseudomonas > Pseudomonas sp. HT11. Next base: position 4,079,483 of record NZ_CP173217.1, read on the forward strand.
CCGGCTCAGGCAGCGCCTTGCGGTCAAGCTTACCGGCGGGATTAAGCGGCAATACCTCAAGCTGCACAAAAGCCGCCGGCACCATGTACTCCGGCAATTGCTCCAGCACGTAGGCACGCAAGGCCTCCAGGCTCGGCGCCTGAGCGCGCAGGGTAAAGTAGGCCACCAGCCGCTCATCGCGAATCAGCACCGCCACTTCGCGCAACGCCGGATGCGCCGCCAGGCGTGACTCGATCTCCCCCAGCTCCAGGCGCACCCCGCGCAGCTTGACCTGAAAGTCATTGCGCCCCAGAAATTCCAGATTGCCGTCCGGCAAGTAACGCACCAGATCGCCCGTGCGGTACAGCCGGTCACCCGCCACGAACGGGCTGTCGATAAAGCGCTCGGCCGTCATCTGCTCCAGCCCCAGATAACCCCGGGCTACGCCAACGCCGCCGATATGCAGCTGGCCGCTGACGCCCATCGGCACCGGCGCATCGTGTTCGTCCAGCACATACAGGCGCGTGTTGTTGATCGCACGGCCAATCGGCAGCTGCAAGGCCGGCACCGGATCGCCGGGTTCCAACGTCCACGCGCTGCTGTCCACCGTGGCTTCGGTGGGCCCGTAGACGTTATGCAAACGCACCTTGGGCAGGCGCGCCTGCACGCCACGGGCCAGGGCTTCGGTGAGTTCGCCACCGCCGCAAAGCACGTCGGTGAGGCTGGTGCACAATGCCGACTCTTCCAGCTCGAGAAACTGCTGCAACATCGCCGGCACGAACTTGATCACCGTGATCTGCTGCTCGCGAATCACTTGCGCCAAATAAGCCGGTTCACGGTGGCCGTCGGGCCGCGCAAGTACCAGGCGCATGCCGTTGGCCAGTGGCCAGAACAACTCCCACACCGAGCCGTCGAAGCTGAACGGCGCACGTTGCAGCAACGCGCCGCCTTCGGTATTCGGGCACAGCCGGGAGCCCCAGTGCATCAGGTTGCCCAGGCCGCGATGTTCGATCATCACGCCTTTGGGCGTGCCGGTGGAACCCGAGGTGTACATCACGTAGGCCAGGTTGGCGACGCTCAAGCCGGGCACCGACGGATTGCCGCTGGGCGCCTGGCTCCAGGCGTTCTGGTCAACGTCGATCACCGGGACAGACACCGCGCCCGGCAAGTCGCGGGTGGCGGCGTGCACCAGCAGGGCCACCGGTTGGCTGTCGTTGAGCATGTAGGCCAGGCGCTCGCGCGGATAGCCCGGGTCGAGCGGCACATAGGCGCCGCCCGCCTTGAGAATCGCCAGCAAACCCACCACCAGGTCCAGCCCGCGCTCGACACACAGCGCCACCCGCGAATCCGGCTCGACCCCGCGTTCACGCAGGTGGAAGGCCAGCTGATTCGCGCGCTCATTGAGCTCGCGGTAGGTCAGTTGCCGCTCGCCGGCCTGTACCGCGATGGCATGGGGAATGTGCCGCGCGTGGGCTTCAAACAGCGCCTGCACGGTAAGGGTTTCGGGGTAGTCGGTTTCGGTGGCGTTGAGGTCCACCAACAGCCGATGCAGCTCGCTGGCAGGCAGCACCGGCACCGTGCGCAATGGCGTGGCCGGTGCGTGTTCGAGTGCGTCGGCCAGGCCATGCAGCGTCGTGTCGAGGTATGCCAACAGTCGCTGGGCGCCGACCTTGCGCGGCGCCTTGGCCTTGAGCCGAAAGCCACTGGCAACGTCGTCAACGGTGAGCATCAACGGGTAACTGAGGATGTCTTCACTGCTGAGCAACGCAATGCCCGGCACCAGGTTCAACTGTGGGTCAGCATCGGTGTGACGATAATTGAGCAGGCTGTTGAACAGCGGAGACGCACTGCTGCAACGCTGGGCCAAGGCGAGCGAAGCCTGTTCATGGGCCAACAAGGCGCTGAGCTGGGTGTGGGTGTCGTTGAGCGCATCGAGCACGGTTTGCCCGGCCAGGCGCACGCGTAACGGCAAGGTATTGATGAACATGCCCAGCGCGCGATCGGCGCCCTCGCCGGCTTGCAAACGGCCGAGCAGCACGGTGCCGAACACCACGTCATCGCGGCCCGCGACACGGCTGAGCACGTGCGCCCAAGCCAGATGAAACAGGCTGGCAGCGCTGACGCCAAGGGCACGCGCCTGGGCCCGCAGGCGTTGGTTGAGCGCGTCGCCGAGGGGCTGTTCGGACTCCTCGATTTCAGCGCGGTCCGCCTGCCGCTCCTGCAAGCCGAACGCCAGGGTCGGCTCGTCGACATCCGCCAGGCGCTCGCGGAAGAACGCCTCGTGGGCGGCCTGTCGTTCCGGCGCACGAGTCTGTGCAACCACATTGCGATACGGCACCGGCACCGGCAGTTGCGCCTGCTCCCCAAGCAGGTGCGCGCGGATTTCGTCCACCAGCACGGTGGTCGAGGTGGCGTCGTTGACCAGGTGATGGAAACGCAGCTTGGCCACCCAGCGCCGGTTATGCGGCTCTTCGGCGTAATCCAGGGCCATCAGCGGCGCCTGGCGCAAGTCCAGCGGCTGATGCTGTTCGCGCAGGGGTTGAACCCGCAATTGTGCGTTGCGCCACACCACTTGCATGGGCTGTTCCAGGGCATCCCAAGCCAGGCTGGTACGCAGGATATCGTGACGGTTGATCACCTGTTGCAAGGCCTGGGCAAACGCGTCGAGCTGCGCGCGACTGGCGAAACTGAACAGCGCATGTTGCTGATAGGGATCGCGTTCGTCGGTGAGGTGGTGGTAAAGCAAGCCTTCCTGCAACGGCGCCAGCGGGTAGATTTCCTGCACATTGGCCGCCCCTCCCGGAATGCCGGCGACGATGCGATCAATGCCGGGCTGATCCAGATCGGCCAGCGCGAGCATGTCTGGCGTGATGTGCGTGCAACCCGACGGGATGCGGTTAGCCGGCACCTGTCTGTCGCTGCCGGCACTGGCCGCCGCCAACGCTGCCAGGGTGGGCTGGCCGAACAACACCTGCACGTCGGCGCGCAACCCGGCATCGCGCATGCGTTGCACCAGTTGCACCGCCAGCAGCGAGTGCCCGCCCAGCTCGAAGAAATGGTCATGGCGCCCTACCTGCTGCACGTGCAGCAATTGCGTCCAGATCTGCGCCAGAGTGGTTTCCACGCCTTCGCGTGGCGCTTCAAACAACCGCGTCACGAAAGCCGCTTGTGTGGGCGCCGGCAAAGCCTTGCGGTCGAGCTTGCCGTTGGCGGTGAGCGGGAAAGCCGCCAGCTTCACGTAGGCCGCCGGCAGCATGTAGTCAGGCAACGAGGCTTGTAGATGGGCACGCAGCGATTCGACAGTGACGCTGGCGCGTTCGACATACCACGCGAGCAATTGCCCCTCACGAAACAGCACGGCGGCTTCCATGACGGCCGGGTGCGTGGCCAGCGCGGATTCGATTTCCCCCAGCTCGATACGCACGCCGCGGATTTTCACCTGATCGTCATTGCGGCCCAGGTACTCGAGATTGCCGTCGGGCAGCCAACGGGCCAGGTCGCCAGTGCGGTACATCCGGCCGTTGCTGAAGGGGTCATCGAGAAAGCGTTCGGCAGTCAGTTGCGGACGGTTGAGATACCCGCGCGCCACGCCCTTGCCGCCGACGTACAACTCCCCCGCCACACCGATGGGCACCGGGCGTTGCTGCTCATCAAGCAAGTAAACGCAGGCGTTGGCGACCGGTGCGCCGATATGCAGCGGCCGGCCCACTTCGACACGCCCGGAGGTGGCGACCACCGTGGCTTCGGTGGGCCCGTAGTTGTTGATCACCTCGAACGTCTGCGTTCGGCTGAACGAGCGCAGTCGGTCGCCGCCGATCAGCAATGTACGCAATGTAGGGTGTTCCAGGCGCTGACTGAAGGCGTACTCGGCCACCGGTGTCGGCAAAAAGCACACCTGCAACGGCTGCGCGCGCCACCAGTTGAGCAATGCATCGATGTCCTGTGCGTCATCCTGTGCCGGCGGCAGGTGCAGCGTCGCGCCCACACACAGCGCCGGCCAGACCTCCCAGGCCATCGCATCAAACCCGAAGCCGGCCACGCTGGCCGTGTGGCTGCCGGCGCGCAGGTCGAACGCCCGGCAATGCCAGTCCACCAGGTTCGCCACCGTATGGTGCTCGACCATTACGCCCTTGGGCTGCCCGGTGGAGCCGGAGGTGTAAATCACGTAGGCCAGGTTCGACGGCGTGACGGCGACCCGCGGGCTGTCGCCCAGGTGCACGGCCGGGTGCTCCAGGCGGATGACCGGCACGTCCAGCAAAGGCAGGCGATGCAGCAAATCCTGCTGAGTCAGCACCGCCACGGGCGCACTGTCGTGCAACAGGTAGTTCAGGCGTTCGGCAGGATGAGCCGGGTCCACGGGGACATAACAGGCGCCGGATTTGAGGATCGCCAACAACCCCACCAAGGTGTCCAGGCCACGCCGGGCCACAATCGCCACGCGATCGTCCAACTGCACGCCGTGATCGAGCAACTGCCAGGCCAGCGCATTGGCCTGTTGATCGAGCTGGGCGTAAGTCAGCTGCTGGCCCTGGTGCACCGCCGCGATGGCCTGAGGTGTGCGTGCGGCTTGCGCCTCTATGCGCGCGTGCAGGGTTTGCGGTTCGGTGGCGGGTTGTGCGGTGGCATTCCAACGCAGCAATTGGGCCTGTTCGGCCGGCGTGACCAGCGACAACTCAGCCACGCTCAGCGCGGTGTCTTCCAGGCCTTGTTCCAGCAGCCAGGTAAAGCGCTGCGCCATCGCTTTCACGTCGTCGTGCTGGAAATACGCCTCGTTGTAAACGCAGTGCAGGCATGCGGTGTCCTGATAACGGTTGCTGCGCAGGTGGATGGCAATCGGCAGCGGCTCATGATGGTTGGAAACCTTGACCGCGCGGGCCTGGACCTGACCGTAACGCAGGTCGTGGTCGTCCTGCTCGAAGGACACCGACAGGTCGAACAACTGGCCGCGATCTGTACGCCGCAGGCCCAGCTCACGGTTCATCTCGCTCAACGGGAAGCGTTGATGGCGGAAATCCTGCTTGAGCTGGTCACGTATGCCACGCACCAAGGCGCTGAATGGCAACTGCTCGCTGAACTGAAAACGCACCGCGCTCACCTGGGTAAACAAACCCACGGTAGACCGAAAACGCGCGTTGGAGCGGTTGAGAATCGGCAACCCCACTACCCACTCTTCGCGTTGGCTGGTGCGGGTGAAATACACGTACATCGCCGCCAGCAACACATGAAAGGCCGAGGCCTGATAACGGTTGGCCACTTGTTCCATGCGGTTGAGCAGCGCCACCGGAAACGCTTGCACCAGCGTATTGCTCGGCGCCTGCGCGTTATGCCGAGGCGTCAACAGCGGCGCGGGCAGCACCTGGTATTTGTCCAGCCAATAGGCACGGTCACGGGCATAACGCGCCGATTGCAGGTAGCGCTGGTCGGTGTCGATGAAGTCGATATAGGACGGCGCCAGTGGCTCCGGTTGCCGACCTTGCTCCAGGTCGCTGTACAGCCGAGCCAGGGACTGCAGCATCTGGCCAAAGCCCCAGCCGTCGAGGATCAGGTGGTGAGCCTGGGTACCCAGGCGATAGTGGTCATCGTCGAGTTTGACCAGGAAGAACCGAAACAACGGTTCACCGCTCATGGCATACGGGCGGGCCATTTGCGCCTGCATCAATGCCTGGGTCGCGGCCTGCGGGTCGGGCAGCGCAGAGAAATCGTACTGGCCCACTTCCACGGCCATCGCAGGAACGAAGGTTTGCCGAGGCAGGCCCTGGTCGTCGCTATGCAGTTGGGTGCGCAATGCATCGTGTTTGGCCACCAGCCGCTCGACGGCGCGCTGGATCAAATCGGGGACCACCGGCCCGGCAAAATCGACATAGCCGCCGATGTTGTACAGCGGTGAGTCGCCCACACGCAGTTGGTCGAGCCAGATGTCCTGTTGGGCAGCGGTGAGGGGGAAGCTGGCCGGCTGGCGGGTGAGATGCGTCATAAGATCCTTCTCATGGGAGTTCAGGCACTGGCCGCGCGAGGGCCCATTTCGCCGAAATTGCCGGATTTGAGCATGGGGGTTCGGGCCTGTCTGTCACCCGAAACCCGGACACCACAAAGGCGCAAAACGGCCTTGACTGAGGGTTCATTGCTGAATCGATTAAACGCTTGTAGGAAATTGGCTATTTGTGACCGCTACCAATGCTTAAAAGAATTTTTTAAATAAACATATTTCTCATATAAATCAGCACGTTAATTAAATCTAAAAAGCATAGGCGGTTTTTCGTGGGCGGAATGAGCTGTCAGAAACGTCGAATTAATGACGTGGTTTTTATGGCAGGTTGTGTCCCTCGTTTCCGCTGCATACGTAGGACAAATCCCTATGGCTAAATAAAATCTCGAACGCCGAATTACGTTCAAGGAGCACGGACCGCGCCTCACAAACCCAGGGCGCCCCGTCGACGGTTTTCGACATCAAGGATGAGATGGCTATGAGTCTGACCCGCAGTATTGGCGACACACAGAGCCCGCATTTCTACGCCGAAATGGGTGAGTTGATTTCAAGCAGCGGCCACCAGCACTTCGCCGCCAACATGTTGCGCCTCGTGGACAAGTGGGTGCCGATTCATCTGGTGGACCTCAGTGAATGGACGCTCGACGAGCTGCGCGACAGTGTGCGCGAGATCAAGCTCTTGGGCAGCGCCGGCGTTAAAAATGACCTGTCTGCGCCGCAGACCCTGCACCCCATCAAGGATCACCCGCTGCTGCGGCAAATGCTGCGCATGCAGGACCCGCTGCTGATTCAAATGAAGGCCAAGGCCAACAGCGCGCACCCGCGCGGCAGTTCACACCAGTGCAACTTGGTGTCGCGCCAGGGCAATCGACGCTGCGTGATTTCGTTCTATCGCCCGCCGACGCAGCCGGGGTTTTCCCTGGCGCAGTTGTCGTTCCTCAAGTGCCTGTCGGACACCCTGCTGCCGTTGATGGAGCGGCACGCGCAAATCCTGCGCCAGGCACCGCATACCGAGATCGAGCCGGCGCACAACCCGCTGGAGCAGTCGCAGTTGCAGCGCGAGTTCTACAAGCGTTTGTCCTTAAGCGATATCACCCTCTCAGCGCGCGAGCAGGAAGTGTGCCTGGGCCTGTTGACCGGCGGCACCGTGCCGCAAATGGCGGAAAAACTCAGCGTGAAAAACAGCTCGATCGAAACCTACCTCAAACGCGCCGCAGCCAAGTTGGGCGTCAGTGGCCGACATGGCCTGGCCAAATGGATGGTTGGCGCCTGATGAACAAAGGGATGCTCACAACGCTAGGCGTGGCCTGGATGCTCGGCGGTTGCTCGCTGATCCCCGAGTACCAGCGGCCGGCGCCGCCTGTGCCGGCGCAGTACCCGCAAAGCGGGGTTTATCGCCTGGCGCAATCGGGCACCGTGGCGATAACCCAGGACTGGCAGCACGTGTTCCACGACCCTGCCTTGCAGCAGTTGATCGCCAACGCGCTGCTCAACAACCGCGACCTGCGCGTTGCGGCGCTGAATGTGGAGGCGTTCCAGGCGCAGTACCGCATCCAGCGTGCGGACCTGTTCCCGGCCCCACCCGCCACAGGCGCCGGCAAACGCCAGAAGTTGCCGGGCGATGTGACCGGCACCGGCAAGTCTGCGATTACTTCCAATTATTCCGCCACGTTAGGGCTCAGCGCTTATGAACTGGATTTGTTCGGCCGTGTGCGCAGCCTCAGCGAACAGGCGATGCTCACGTACCTGGGCACCGAAGAGGCGCGACGCAGCGCGCAGTTGAGCCTGGTGGCCAACGTCGCCAATGCGTACCTGACCTGGCGCGCCGACCAGGAACTGCTGGCCCTGGCCCAGCAAACCCTGGATGCCGACGACCACAGCTGGCAGCTCACCAGCCGCAGCAAAAGCGCGGGCAAGGCCTCGGCGCTGGACGTGGTGCAAGCGCGCACCGCGGTGGAAAGCACACGTGCGAGCGTGGCCCGTTATGAACGCCAGGTCGCCCAGGACCTGAACAACCTCGCCCTGCTGGTGGGCGCGCCGGTGGATGAGCATTTGCCGGCGCGCCCACTCGCCGATGAGCTGGTGGCGCGCGTGCCCGCAGGGTTACCGTCCGACTTGCTGCAACGGCGCCCGGATATCCTCCAGGCCGAATATCAGTTGCAGGCCGCCAACGCCAATATCGGCGCGGCGCGCGCGGCGTTCTTTCCATCGGTGACCCTCACGGCCAACGCCGGCAGCACCAGCACGCAACTGTCGGGGTTATTCAAGGGCGGCTCGGGCACCTGGACCTTCCAGCCGCAGATCAACCTGCCGATCTTCAACGCCGGCAGCCTGCGCGCCAGTCTCGACTACGCAAAACTGCAAAAGGACATCACCGTGGCCCAGTACGAAAAGTCGATCCAGACGGCTTTTCAGGAAGTCGCCGACGGCCTCGCCGCCCGCCAGACCTTTAATGACCAGCTGGATGCACAACGCGATTTCGTCGCGTCCAACCAGGCCTATTACGACCTGGCCCAACACCGCTACCGCAGCGGCGTGGACAGCAACCTGACGTTTCTCGATGCACAGCGCTCGTTGTTCAGTTCGCAACAAGCGCTGATTGTCGACCGGCTGGCACAGTTGGTGGCGGAGGTAAATCTGTATACCGCGCTGGGTGGCGCGTGGGGGGATACGCCGGTGCTGGCGACGGCAAAATAAAGCGGGTTTGGATGTGGGCTAGCCACATCCTTTGTGCAGCGTTCAAGGGGTGCGCCGTGCCACCCGCCACACCTTGTTGCCCACATCGTCTGCCACCAGCAACGCGCCTTGTAACCGGCCTGCGGGTTGCGGTTCCACGAACCCTGTTCACCGACAAACACGCCATCGGCGAACGCCGTTGGTAATCGGGCACCTGGTGGCTGCCGACTTCGTCACGCTCGTTGACCACTGTCCACAGTTGGGTGGAGCCAGGCTTCCAGATGCCGCGCGGCCTTCTTCGGCGTCGAGGCCGTTTTCACCGAGATTGCTGTTGGAGCCCACCGTCACATAGAGCCGCGTGCCGTCCGGGTTGGCCAGCAGGTTTTTGGTCCAGTAATGGTTGATCCCGGCCGGCAGCCCGGTGACCTTTACCGGCGTGGCGTCTATGTGGGTCTGGCCCGAGGTAACGCCATCTTGACCACCGCGTCGGCGTTGCCGATGTACAGCTCATCGCCCGCCAGCGCCATGCCGAAGCATGCGCTTGGCCGGCTTGTGACAACCACTCCGGCCGCGCTGCAAATCACGGCCAACGGCCCATCGCCAGGCTGAACGGCGAGAACTCGGCAAACTGCCAGCGCAACGCCAGCGCTGCCGGGCGCCGTACCGCATGCTCCACGGTCAGCGTCCATAACCGCTGCGCACCGTCGAACATGGCCACTTCGGGGCCGCTGAGGATCAGCGCGGTGCGCCCGGCAATCTGCAGCACGTCGCCCGATTCGAAGTCGATAAACAACAGCCCCGCCACCGGGTTGGCCGACAGGTTGCCCAGGGTGTTGAAGAACAGATTGCCGGCGAAGTCGGGAATGGTCAGCACATTGCCGTCGACGCGCACGAAGCCGGTGTTGCCGCCGCGATGGGAGACGTCCACCGAGCGTGCGCCCTCCTCGTCAACGTAGCTTGCGACAAAGAAGGTGTCAGCGTTGCGGATCAGGCGTTGCGCGGCGTCATCCAGCCCGTCCAGAGACTCGACCAAGGTGCCGGGTTTGCGCGCGATGCCCTCGACCGGGCGTTGTTGAATGTACTTGGGGCAGTTGCCGAACGTGTGCACCACCTCGACCGAAAAGCCAGCGTGACCAAGGCTGCCCACGCGCCCGTTCATGCGGTTGCGGCGGCGGGTAGTGAGGTCGATGCCCAGCAGGCCCACGGACGCACCGCGGTGTAACGCAGCCAGCGCCGGGTCGCCCTTGGACGGCAAGCTGTCGATCTGCAAGGTGTGCGGGTCGGGTGAATGGGCAAACCCCGGCGCGCCTTCGAGCAGCGTCGCCCAAGGGATGCCTTGCGCATCCACCACCGCGAGCATCAAGTAGGGCAACAGCGGATAAAAATCCCGATGCTGCTCCGGCAAATGGTCGCGGATCACCTTGGGCCCCACGACTGCCATGCGCTCGGCAACGCCAGCGCTTTGCTGCATCTGCCGTTCGCCGGCATGCCAGGGGGAGGGTTCGATCAGGTTCATGGCGCACACCTCAGTGTTGGATGGGTGAATGCTGCGCTCTGTCGCCCATCGAGAGAATGCCCACGCTTGGCAATCCAGCATTACGCCAACTGAAACGCCGGATGGTCCCGCAGCGCTGCCACGCAGTGATCGACAAAACTGCGCACGCGCATCGGCGCGTTGCGGCCTTCGCGGTACACCACGTGCACCGCCAGCGCCGGCGGTTCAAAGGCCGGTAGCAGGCGACGCAACTGGCCGCTCGCCAACTGGTCATGCACCGGGTAGCTGAGGCAGCGAATCAACCCCGCACCGTGTACAGCGGCATTGATCGCGCCTTGCACCGTGGTGCAACTCAAGCGTGCGCGCGCCTTCAATGAGCCGCCTTTGAAGCCCCAGTCAACCTGATCGGCACTGGCGATCAGGCGATGCTGCTTGAGGTCGTCGGGATGCGCCGGCTCGCCGTGAGCGGCCAGGTAGTCGGGGCTGGCGCAGAGAATCGGGCGCACCTGCCCTACCCTGCGGGCGATCAGTGACGAACTGGGCAGTTCACCGACCAGGATTGCCACGTCCAGCCCCTCTTCATGCAGATTGGGGTAATAGTCGTGATAGCGGGCAACGAGACGCACGTCGGGGTAACGCTCCATATAGCCAGCCAACACCGGCGCCATGACGTAGCGGCTGAACAGAAACGGCAGAAAGATTTGCAGGTTGCCCTGAAGCTGCGCGTGCAAACCCTGGGCCGAGGCTTCGGCGGCGTCCACCGCGGCCAGCAGGCGCACGCAGTCGGCCAGGTAGGCGCTGCCCGCGTCGGTCAGGCTCACACCTCGCGTACTGCGTTGCAGCAACTGCGCGTGCAGGCGCGCCTCCACACGCGTAATCGCACGCATCAGCGTCGGGTTGGAGACATGTGCGTGACGGGCCGCCGAGGCCAGGCTCGGTTGCCCGGCGAGCGCCGCAAACAGCTGCATGTCGCGATAACGCTCCATCAGCTGCGCCGCTTCAGCGCCGGGTTCAGGGCCGCGTCCTGCCCGAGGCGCTGAGTGAGAAAGTCGACAAAGGTATGAATTTTGGCCGGCACCCGCGCGCTCTTCTGGAACACCACCTGGATCGGCAGCGGCGCCGGCTCGAAATCCTCCAGCACAATTTCCAGCTCCGCCGCCGCCACCGCCGCTGCGACTTGATAGGACAGCACCCGCGTCATGCCCCAACCCAACCGCGCCAGGTTGATCGCCGCGTTATTGGCCGTGACCACCAGACGCGGCTCGATAGGCACGGTCAGCGGTTGGCCGCCCTCGATAAACCGCCACTCACTCACCAACTGGCTGGAGGACGACGTGACAATCTTCGCTTCACGCAGTTGCTCCGGCCGCGCCGGCCTGCCGTGCTGGTCGAGATACCCTGGCGCAGCACACACTACGCGGCGCACTTCACCCACCTTGATTGCCTGCTGCCCGGGCTCGTGCAGATGGCCGATGCGCACGGCCACCTCCACGCCTTCATCGACCATGTTCACCACGCGGTCGACCAGCAAGGCGTTGATGTTCACCTGCGGAAAACGGTCCAGGTAATCGCCCAGCACCGGCGCCACATACAACTCGCCAAACAGCACGGGCGCGGTGAGCGTCAGGTGACCGCGCGGGATGGAATAACTGCCTGCCGCCGCGTCCTCGGCCTCGTTCAGTTCGGCGAGGATGCGTCGGCAATCTTCCAGGTAGCGCTGGCCGGCTTCGGTCAGGTGCAGGCTGCGCGTGGTGCGCGCCAGCAGTTGTGTGCCGATGCGTTGCTCCATGGCGGCAATGGCCCGGGTCACGCTGGGCGGCGAGGTTTTCAGGCGGCGTGCGGCAGCGGCGAAGCCCGCCTCCTCGGCGACCGCGAGAAATACCTGCATTTCATGAAATCGGTCCATCGGCGCTCACTCTTCTGGCCACAGATCATTTACGGCGCTTGCAGCCCCACTGCCGTGCGCGGCATGCCGACAAAGCCTGGCAAGGCCTCGATGCTGGCGAGCCAGGCGCGTACCTGAGGGTAGTCGGCCAGCGACACATTGCCTTCCGGCGCGTGGGCGACGTAGGTGTAGAAGGCAATATCGGCAATACTCGGCTGCTCGCTGGCCAGGAAGCGGCTCTGGCCCAGTTGCTGCTCCACCAGCCTCAGCAGGGCGTGCGAGCGACTGATGGCGCTGACGGTGTCGACCTCGGCGCCAAACACCACGGCCAGTCGCGCGGCCGCCGGCCCGGCGTGAAGTTGACCGGCGGCGGCCGACAGCCAGCGCTGCACGCGCGCCTGGCCGGCAGGATCACTCGGCAGCCATTGCCCGTCGCCGTAGGTGTTCGCGAGGTAAACCAGGATCGCATTGGAATCGGCCAACACCGTGCCATTGTCATCAATCACCGGCACCTGGCCGAAGTGGTTGAGGCGGGCCATAAAGTCCGGGGCTTTCTGCGCGCCCTGCTTGAGGTCTACCAGAATAAACTCGCGGGGCAGCCCCAGCAGCGACAACATCAGCTCCACTCGGTGGGAGTGGCCAGACAGCGGGAAACCATACAGTTTGATTGCAGGCTGGGACATGAAAGGCTCCAAGGATGAGGTATCGACGCCGCCATGTTCCACCGCTGCGCTGATCGAGGGAATCATCAGGATTTACAATCCAGCATTTCACCGGACGAAACAATCACTGCGCGAATAATTCCATGATCAGGCTGAACAGCGTGATCTTCACCGCGCTGTCCAGCTCGGTCCAGGCCAGTCCGGTGCTGGCCTCATACGCCCCCAGCTCGAGGTGACGCGACACGCAATTGGCCGGCAGCGCGCGTGCCGCCTGTTGCGGCAACACCCCGACGCCCAACCCGGCAGACACCAGCGCGAGCATGGTGGTGAACTCGCCCAGCTCCGAGGCGATGTTCTCCCACACCGTGCCGTTCGGTGATGCGGTGCAAGCATTTGAGCTGGCGGCGGACAAGACCCAGGCGATGAAGGTGGTGCTGGACTTTGGTGTGGCGGATCTGGATTGAGCCCTTCCCGCCAAACCCTGGAGGAGCTGTCGGGCTTCAGCGAGGCTGTGATAGCGGTGGTTCAGTCAGCTTATTCGGCGACTGATACACCGTTATCGCAGGCAAGCCAGCGCCCACATTTGGGCGGTGCTGGCTGCTGTGTCAGCGCTCTTGCAGCCGGTCGCGCAAAAACCGGTGGTGGGTGGAAAACAGCCGCCGGTAGGTGAGCAACACCGCCCCTACCGTGCCCAATGCCGACGAGGCGGCGATCAGAAACATGATCACGATCTGATACCGCACCGCGTCCACCGGGCTCTCTCCCGCCAGTACCTGGCCGGTCATCATGCCGGGCAGGCTGACGATGCCAACCACCGTCATCTGGTTCAGCGTCGGGATCATCCCGGCGCGTACTGCCTGGCGGATGGCTTCCTGCGCGGCTTCCCAGCGCGAACCGCCCAACGCCAGGATCATCTCGATGGTGTTGCGCCCCGAGGTCAGTTCCTGAGTCATGCGCTCGATGCCCAGTGACACGCCGGTCAGGGTATTGCCAAGGATCATCCCCAGAATCGGGATCGCATACTGCGGCTCGTACCACGGGTGGATGCGGATCACCGCAAACAAACCCACCGCCGTGACCAGCCAGGAGCTGCCCCACACCGACAGGATGCTGTCGACCCGTTGCCCGCGATAGGTTCTGCGCCCACGCCCGGCCGCCGACAGGCCGGCGATCAAGGTCATCGCGCACATCAGCGGCAGCACCACGTACCAGTAGGCAAACTCGAACACCCAGCCCAGCAGATAACCGATGGCCAACAACTGCACCACCGTGCGCACCGCCGCCCACAGCAACTGGCGACCCAGGCCCAGGCGCAACAGCAAAGACAGCGCGCCGTTGATCAGGATCAGCGAGGCGGCGATGCCCATGTCCAGCGCGGTGAGGTTTTGATAGTTCATGGTTGGGCCACTGCGCTCAGCACGCCGGCGCTCATCTGCAAGTGGATGGCGCTCATGCGTTGGGCCTGGTCGAGGTCGTGGGACACCCAGATGAAAGCACGCGAGGTGTCGCCGGCAAACCAGGCGTCGATCAGCGCTTCCACATCACGGGACGACGTAGGATCAAGGGCCGCTGTGGGTTCGTCGAGCAACAGCACTTCGGGGTTGAGTTGCAGCGTGCGGACCAGCGCGACCACCTGGGCTTCACCGCCCGACAGGTCACCGGCATTTTTGTGCAGAAAGTCCGCCGTTTTCCCGGCATGCCCGAGCAGCGTGGTGACCGCCTGCAGGTCAAAGCGGCGCTTGCGCAACGTCTTGAGGCTGAACGGAAAACGCAGGTTGTCTTGCACCGTGCCCTCAAGCAGCGCAGGGCGTTGCGAGAGGTAGCTGATGTGGCTGCGGTAGTGGGGAATTTCGGCGTTGGCAACGGGCTGGCCATTCCACAGAATCTGCCCCGCGGTGGGCGCATCCAGCAGCGCCAGCGCGCGCAGGAACACGCTTTTGCCGGAGCCGGAAGAGCCGGTGATCGACACGCGGTCGGCGCTGTTCAGGGTAAAGTCCGTAGGTTCAAGCAAGGCCACTTGGCGACGCTCGTCCACGCGCGTGAGGGCGCGGGTTTCTATCAGTGCGCTCATGGACGCGGTGTTCCTCTTAAATCCTGTTGGGCGCAATGGTGCGGCAGGTGCACGAAGATTTCATGAAAAAATTCAAACTATCGCCGTTCATGTCGTTCACACCTTCACGTGCAATGTAAACAGGAGGCGACATGCAATACCGACAACTGGGCCATTCAGGCCTGCTGGTGTCCGAAATCATCCTGGGCACCGTGCCCTTCGGCGGCCGCGCCGAGTTTGAAAAGTGCGGCGCGGTGGACGTGCCGCAGGCCAAGCGCATGTTCGACATCGCGTTCGACGCCGGGGTGAATATGGTCGACACCGCCGACCTCTACTCCCACGGCCTGGCCGAAGAAGTGGTGGGCAAGGCCTTGGGCGACAAGCGCCACGACATCCTGTTGGCCACCAAGGGCCGCAGCCCGGTGGACAAGAACCCGAACAACTCCGGTTCCTCGCGCTACCACTTGATCCGCGCCTGCGAAGCCAGCTTGAAGCGCCTGGGCACCGACCACATCGACCTGTACCAATTGCACAATTGGGACGGCATGACGCCCATCGAGGAAACCCTCGAAGCGCTGCGCCTGTTGGTCGGTTCGGGGAAGATCCGCTACTTCGGCACCAGCAACTTTACAGCCTGGCAAATGATGAAAACCCTGGGCAAGGCCGAGCTGCACGGCATGCTCAAGCCCATCACCCAGCAGATTTACTACACGCCGGAATCGCGCGAAGCCGAATATGAACTGCTGCCGCTGGCGCTCGACCAGTCCGTCGGCACGCTGGTATGGGGCCCGATGGGCGAAGGCCTGCTGACCGGTTCGACGCGGCGCGGGCACAAACCACCGGCCACTACCCGCCAAGGCAGTGACTGGCCGGAACCCTATGTGCATGACCAGGAACGCGCGCTGGATATCATCGAAACCCTCGCCGCCGTAGGCGACGAGCACGGTGTATCGGTGGCGCGCACTTGCCTTGCGTGGCTCAAGGATCGCCCGGGCATTACCTCGCTGATCGTCGGCGCCCGCACCGAAGCACACTTGCGCGACAACCTGGCGGCTACCGAACTGAAACTCACCGAAGAACAGTCTTCACGCATCGAGGCGGTGACGCGGCGACAGCCGTTGTATCCGTACTGGCATCGCTTCACCGCCGGGATCGACCGTTTTGATCCGGCGGAGCAGCCGTTCCTGGCCGAGCATCAAAAGACCATGGATGCGCGCAAGGACAAGTAAGAGCAACACAACAAAAAGGTGGGAGCGGGCTTGCCCGCGAAAGCGGTGGTTCGGTCAGCACATCGGCTGACTGACACCGCGCTGTCGCGGGCAGGCCCGCTCCCACACATGCAGGGTTGCACTGAGCGCCAATGCTGCCTATATTTCCCGCCTGGCGCTCTCTACGCCACCTTCCGCGGAAAGGGCTGCGCCCAAGACACTCACGCTGCATTTCATTTCTACGACTCCCAACCTTAAAGCGGAAAAGGTATGTGCAAGGAGATCGTATGTCGCAACGCCCTGTATCCTCCAACACCGATGGCCGTCTTAACCTTGAGCAGCAGCGCAAGCGCGCCAAGGAACTGTTGCCGCGCCTGAAAAGCCAGGACCCCACCGCCACGTTGTCCCAGGCCCAATGGCACGTCGCCCGGCAACTGGGGTTCAGCAGTTGGCCCAAGCTCAAGGCGCACGTCGACGCCCTCGACTTCGCCGCCCGCCACCCCGCGTTTGAGGCCAGTGATGAAGCCCGCACCACCCACTGGCGTTGCGGCAGCGACATTGCCCACACCCTGCAGGTGGCGGGGTTCAAAGGCCAGTTCCAGATGCTCACCGACCCGCTGTGCATGGGGCCGGTGCGTGACCTCCCCGGCGACGCGTTCCGTGCGATGCGCAGCGCGTTTATCAGCCAGGCCTTCGCTCTGGACCCCACCGAAGTCGCGCGGCGCATCAGTGATGAATACCACCAGCTTGAGGCCTTGGCCGACGCCGAACACAGCGTGCTGTGGTGCGAGGCGGATGCCTATGACCAGTTGTTCCTGATCCGTGCGTTGGCCGGGCTTGAGCAGGCACCGCGCAAGCTTGAGCTGATCGAAGTGCACCGCATTCCCGGCGTCGAGCGGTTTATCGGCATTGGCCAACTGGCACCCGACGTCCTCGCGTGGTTATGGCCACAGCGCCGGTTGATCGACGATGAGGCCGTGCAGCTGGCCAAGCAGGCCTGGTCGGCTTATTGCAATCCCTCGCCGGTCGACTGGGCGCAACTGGCTCACGGCAACCACCGCGCCCTGCCCTTGCTCGCGCCCGCGCTGAGGCGTCAATTGCAGGAGCTGCCAGGCATGCGAGATGGTTTGTCACTCACCGAACGCTTGTCCCTGCAGTACATCGCCGAAGCCGGGCCGGTGCCCTTTGGCCGGGTGTTCGCAGAACTGATGGCCAAGCGTGAGCCGCTGCCGTTTCTGGGCGACATGATGTTCCATGCGTTGTTGCGCCCGTTGATCGATGGTGACGCGCCGTTACTGGTTGAAACTGCAACCGAGCACGAATGGCCGCGTCGCCCACTCGCACTGACCCCACTGGGGCAAGCGGTGCTGAACGCCGACGCCTATTGGCTGGACCACGCCAGCCATACGCGTTGGGTTGGCGGGGTATGTCTGGAACCCCGCCAACCCCACTGGACGCTGGATGACGACCACCAGCCTTTATGGCGTGATTGACGGCCGCGGTTCGTGGATCGGGCACCCGTTGTGCTCAGCCCTGAACCCGGACGACATCTCGTAAGCCGGTTTACGCACGCGCATTACTCCGCCCAACGGGCGGTGCGCCGCCAGCCCGTGCCACGGGCTGAAGGCCATCCCGTCGTCGATTTTCTGGACGTTTTCAGGGCTCCAGGCCGCCTGCGGCTCGAGGTCGATGCGCGCCACGGTCACGTACGGGCTGAGGTCCTCGGGCCATTGCACGGAGGCATCCTCGATGGGCATTTTTTCCAGGTCAGTGGCCAGTTGCACGCGCACCTCCCAGGTGCCGCCGCTCTGGGCAAAGTAAGCCTCAACGGCTGCGCGCAGGCCGTCGGGGTTGTCGCCAAAGTCCACGTGCAAGTCGGTCAATGCCGTCAGGTTGGACGACACCGGCACCACAGCGACTTTGGCGTAGTAAGGGCCATAGAGCATCGGCACCACGCTGGAAAAGCTCTCGCCAAGAATATGGGTCTGCGGATGGCCGCCGAGGCTTTTCAGCGTGCCGCTTTCGCCGCCCATGGATTCAAGGGTGGCTTCCACGCCTCGCAGCAGCGCCGAGAAGGCTTTTTTCATGCCCGGCGCTTTGTCAGTGGTCTTGGCCAACAATTTCAGGGTTTTCAAAAAAGCCTTGGGCGTTGCGGCCGTGAAGGCCTTGGCGTTTTGCATGACGAAATCCTGGGTGACCTCGCCATCACTGCCCGGCAATCGCGGGCCGTCCACGCCGACGATCTTGATTGCCAGCCCGCGGGGCGTGGACACCTTGTCATCGAGAATATCGCCAGGGTTGGTCGAAAAGCGCAGGTACACCGGCAACCTCACCGGTTTGGCAAACGCGCCCTGGGCCAGTGTGGCGGGCAGGTTCTCCAGCACGCTGATGTGCCCGCGCAGCAGGCCATGGGCCTTGGCGTGGACACTGCGAGTGGCGTGGCCACTGTCGCGAAAGGTCGTTTCCATGATGCCGTGCAGCGCTTCGGCCAGCTCCTTGCTGGTCTGCGCTTCATCATCGGGAATCTGTTCGAATGACGGCTCAAAAGCCAAAGGCTGAATTGCTGGGTTGACTGCAGGTAGGTCGTTCATCAGGCGTCTCTCCGCTCGGCAAGGTATTCACGGCAGGCTTTTTTTAATAGGCAGCGACGACTGAATAAATGCGGCCGTCTTGATTGATAGGGCCGAGGCAGAGAAACGGATGTTCAACAAATCCGCACGGCGTCGGACGAGCGGTTAGCCTGCCGCCCGGAAGCCCACTCGAACCTTTTGCCAAGCGTACTCGTCGTAACGTTATCCCTCACCGATAAAGCCCTCAGGTGCAGCCCATGCTCATCTATCCAAAAGCCCACTTTCACCCCTACACCCACGCGAGCGGCGGCTGGGGCTCGGCACAGTCGGTGATGAAAATCCTCTGGCGCGAGCAAGCCTTTGCCAAGGCCACCAAAGCGCTGCTCAAACAGAACAAGCCCGATGGCTTCGCGTGCGTCAGTTGCGCCTGGGCCAAACCCGGCAAGCCACATGCCCTGGAGTTCTGCGAAAACGGCGCCAAGGCCACGGCCTGGGAACTGACCTCGCTCAAGACCTCACCTGCGTTCTTCGCCGAACACTCGCTCAGTGAACTGCGCCAATGGTCTGACTACGCACTGGAGCAACACGGTCGACTGACCCATCCGATGCGCTACGACGCGGCCACCGACCGCTACCGCGAAACGTCATGGGAGGAGGCTTACCGCGAGATCGGCGCGCAATTGCAAACGCTGCAACCTGACAGCGTAGTGTTTTACGCCTCGGGCCGCGCCTCGCTGGAAACCTCGTTCATGTACCAGCTGTTCGCCCGGGCCTATGGCACCAACAACCTGCCCGACAGTTCGAACATGTGCCACGAAAGCACCTCGGTCGGCCTGCAGGAAAGTATCGGCATCCCCGTCGGCAGCGTGACACTGGAAGATTTCGAGCACACCGACTGCCTGTTTTTCTTCGGCCAGAATGTCGGCAGTAATGCCCCGCGCATGCTTCACCAGTTGCAGGATGCGCGCAAACGCGACGTGCCGATCATCACCTTCAACCCCTTGCGCGAACGCGGACTGGAACGCTTCGTCAATCCGCAATCACCGGTAGAAATGCTCACCCCCGAATCCACCGTGATCAGTACCCAGTATCACCAGGTGGCGATCGGTGGCGACACGGCCGCCCTGCTCGGCCTGGCTAAAGTGCTGCTGGAGCTGGACGACCAGGCGCAGCGCGACGGGCATGCGTCGGTACTCGACTACGCCTTTATCGCCGAACACACCGAAGGCTTCGACGCGTTTGCGGCGATGGTTCGCGCCGCGCAGTGGCCAACCATCGAGCGCCGCTCCGGCCTGAGCCGCGGCGCCCTGGAAGCGGCCGCGCAGGTGTACGCGCGCAGTAACCGGGTCATGATGATCTACGGCATGGGCCTGACCCAGCATCGGCACGGGGTGCAAAACGTGCAGATGCTGGTGAACCTGTTGCTGATGCGCGGCAATTTCGGCAAGCCGGGCGCAGGCATCTGCCCGGTGCGCGGCCACTCCAATGTGCAGGGCCAGCGCACGGTGGGCATTACCGAAGACCCGAAAAAAGTCCCGGTCGAGCTGATCGAGCAGCAGTTCGGCTTCAAGGTGCCGGAGCAAATGGGCCTGTGCACGGTGGACGCCTGCGAAGGCATTTTGTCCGGGCGCGTGCGCGGCTTTATCGGCCTGGGCGGCAACTTCCTGCGCGCGATTCCCGACACGTCGCGCATGGAGCCGGCCTGGCAAACCTTGCAACTCAATGTGCAGATCGCGACCAAACTCAATCGCACGCACTTGCTGCCCGCGCAACACCAGTGGCTGCTGCCGTGCCTGGGGCGTATCGAAATCGACCGGCAGCAGGGTGTCGAGCAAACCTGGGCCACCGAGGACAGCACCGGCTGCATCCACGGCTGGCATGGCAGCGCCGAACCGGTCAGCGCCCACGTGCGCGCCGAGGCCAGCATCGTCGCCGGCCTGGCCCAGGCCACGTTGCCAGCGGGCGGCTCGATTGACTGGCAGGGCTGGAGCGCGGACTACTCAAAAGTGCGCAGCGCCATCAGCCTCATCTACCCGCAGATCTTCCACGACATGGAAACCCGCATGGCCGAACCGGGAGGTTTTCACCGCCCCATCGCCGTTGCGCAGCGCGAATGGCTGACTGAAAGCGGCAAGGCACAGTTCGTGCTGCCCGCCACGCTCAATGAAGACGATGACGTCAACACCGATGTGCTGGCGCGTGACGTGCTGCAACTGATGACGCTGCGCAGCAACGACCAGTTCAACACCACGATCTATGGCTACGAGGATCGCTTTCGGGGCATCAGTGGCACGCGCGAGGTGATCTTCATGCACCGCAACGATATCGCGCGGCTGGGTTTCGAGAACGGTCAGGGGGTGATGTTGACCACCGCCATAGAGCCTGAGGTCAAGCGCCAGGTCGGCCCGCTGGAAATCGTTGCGTATGACATCCCCGAAGGCTGCGCCGCGGCGTATTACCCTGAATGCAACCCACTGGTGCCGCTCTGGCACCACGCCGAACGCAGCAAGGTGCCGGCGGCCAAATCGGTGCCGATACGCCTGAGCCTGCCGGTTGATCAACGCTTGGGCGAGAGCCCGACCGCGCAGGCCACCACCGCCGGATCGCCCTGGTAGATCGCGCGTGGCGCCGCTGACGGCACGCTGGTCCGGCTGTCAACGGCGCGCAGCACCGGGCGTTCGACGGTTGGCAGGCTATGGTCCGGATCGACCACTTCCATGCAGCGACGCAGCGAGTTGAAATCCGGCGATTGCGACAGCGACAAGTGCAGGGTCTGGCTGACCGATACCGACACCACCGAGCTTTGCGCACATTGCCCGTCGTAGATCAGCGTGTGGCGAATCAGCGGGTTGTCATGGCAATACTTCAACAGGTTGACCTGCCGCGAGTGCACCAGCGCGGTGTTGATGATCAACAGGTCGAACGCCACGACGCCCGAACGAGTCAGTACCTGCAGCTCGTCGAACGAGCTCAAGGGGACGATACGGTGATAGCCCAGCTGGTTGAGCATTTTCTCGATCTTGATCCGTTGCAGAATGTCTGCATCGGCAATCAGAAGGCGTAACGCTTTATTGGACATAGGTAAACCTGACAGTTGGGCATCCGCGTCGATCATTCAACGCTGACCACGTTACCTGTCAGGGGTGAAACCTGACTTTAAGGCGATTCTGAAACGGTAACCGGGTACAGCCGCGCACTTTTAAGAATCGCCTGAAAGCCCCCGCTGCGCCCTGCCCCTACCATGGGCCGCGTTCCCCCACGCTCCCATGGATTCATCTGTGCTCATGTTTTTACTCAGAATGATGATTTTAACCTGCGGATTGCTGGCCCTTGCACCGCCGCCTGCCAGCGCCGCGCTGAAGGTCGAAGGCACGCGCCTGATCTATTTCGGCCATGACCGCGAAGCCAACATCGGCGTGGTCAACCAGGCTGCACGGGAAGTGGTGGTGCAAACCTGGATCAGCGGCGAGGACGAAGCCAGCAGCCACAGCGTGCCGTTTGCCGCCACCGAGCCGTTGGTGCAACTGGGCGCTGGCGAGCATCATCAGTTACGCATCCTGTATGCCGGTGAAGGGTTGCCCAGCGATCGTGAATCGCTGTTCTGGCTGAACATCATGGAGATCCCGCTCAAGCCGGAAGACCCCAACAGCGTGCAATTTGCGATACGCCAGCGGCTCAAGCTGTTCTATCGGCCACCCGCGCTCAAAGGCGGTTCGGCCGACGCGGTGCAGCAGCTGCAATGGCGCAGCAACGATGGGCGCACCGTCACGGTCAGCAATCCCAGCGCCTTTCACCTGTCGCTGGTGAACCTGCAAACCGACGGCCAGGTGCTCAGTGATTACCTGCTGCTCAAGCCTTTCGAGCGCAAAACCCTGACCGCGCCAGGCCCGTTGCCCAAAGGCACCACCCTCCACTTCACCGAAATCACCGATATCGGTTTGCAAGCCCGCCACAGCGCGGCGCTCAACTGATGGTTCGCGGGGTATTTGCACCAATGTCACTCACCAAACGAATGCTACCCATGCTGCTGTGGGCCTGCGCAGTCCTGCCCGCCACCAGCCATGCGCTGGCCTGCCGTGAGGACGGCAGCGACTCGATCATTACCAAGGAAGCCTTGGGCACCGCCCTGGCGGTGGCGGCCGATGCGCCAAACGGCAGCATTATCTGGGAGTCCGGCCCACGCTCCACCAATGTGATTTGCAAAGATGACTACTACTACGGCCGCGAGGAAATCTACTTCTACGTCAACCCGGCCAACGTCAGCATCGGCACGGGTATCCGCGTGGGTATTCGCTATAACAACCAGCCGATCACCCAAAGTACCGGCAAGGTCGGTACCGGGTTCTTTTCCGACCGCGGCTGCAACCTGACCAACTGCAAAGGCTGGGAAAAGGCGCGCTTCACCCTCAACTTCAGCGTATTCATCGAGAAATACGACCCGACGCCTCCCAGTGGCCAGGCCAGTACCCTGACCGAGTATCGGGTGTTCCAGCTGGACGGCGTGCGCGGGCTGAACTCAAGGCCCAACAGCAACTTCAACTACGTGGTCACCGGCATGAACGGCATCCGCTTCGTGCCCTGTACCCCCGAGCTGACGATCAGCCCCAGCGTGGTCAGCTTCCCGATGCCCTCGCGCAAGTTTGCAATCGGCGAAGTCGCCAGCACCGCAAACTTCAGCTTGAACCTGCGCAAAGGCTGCGACACGCCTTATACCGTCAGCGCGCGCTTCGCCACCACGCCGGGTGGCGGCAGTGTGATCAATGGGTTGCTGGTACCGGACAACAATAAATCGGTGGGCATCGCCCTGTCCCGCGCCGAGAGCCAACAACAATTGCCGTTCGACAATTGGTTCACGCTGCAGAACCTCATGGGCCTGGGCCAGAGCCACGACGAATTCCGCGCCGATTTGAAATGGCGTACCCTGCCGATTCCCGGCGCATTCGAGGCCGCGGTGGTGGTGGATATGTATTACAAATAGCTGATCTTTAAGGATCGTCTTATGCCACGCGGCACGGCCGACGCTTAAAGTCCGCCGATGCGATTGAAAAGTTATCTGCTCCAGATCAACCCTGTCCTCTCCCGACCCGAAGCAGCCAGAAGGCTGCTTCGTATTTTCGCGACCGTGCTGCTCATCGGCATCCTCAGCGGCGTTTACACCTTTCTGCTGTCCACCTTCAACAACGATATTTCCCAACGCCGTGGCTACATGAGCAGCGCCATCGCCGAAGCCCATACGTTTTTCACCAACCGCGAGGCGCTGCTTGAAAGCCTCAGCCTCTCGGCGGTGCGCAAGCAGTCGAGGATTTACCCCTCCTCTCCCGAAGAAGAGCATGTGCAGCTGGGCGACACGCCGGGTAACCAGTGGAGCATCTGGCTGACGGCACGCCTGCGCGACTACCTCAAGGCCAAGCAACTCAACCTGCTGTACGTGAACGCCGGCCCTACCCCGCAGGTGACACGGGTGTATGACGCGACCGCGCAAGTCCTGCCGATTTCCAAGTGCATGCTCAACCGCCTCAAGGCCTTGCAGCACAGCGATCCGTCCACCCTCAACGAGTTGTGGCTGAGCGACCGCACCGAACACCATTCGCACCTGTACATATTCATCCGTCTGGACCGCCAAGACCCCACTTCCGGCTGGCTGGGTCTGGAAATGGAAAGCCGTGAAGTGTCCTCGACCCTCAGCGACCAGAGCGCCGGCGAGTTCATGATGCTCAACTCCCAGGGCATGCTGGTATTTACCAACAGCGACGACACGCAGATGCGCCAGCAACACCTCAGGCCCAAGGAAGAAAGCTTTTTCGGCTTTGTCGGCAACGGCTTGCTGCCCGATCACCTGGTGATCCGCAAGCACCTGAAATCCTCGGACTGGCAGTTGATGTATTCCATCGACCTGCGCGCGGTGGTCACCGGCTTGTGGAAACAGCTACTGGGTTCGCTGCTGTTCTGCCTGTTCAGCCTGACGCTGATCTGGCTGGTGATGCGCCGCGTCGACCAGCGCTTCATCATTCCCTCGATCCATCGCATCCAGGCGCTGATCGAAAGCGAGGCGTTCGGCCGCGATGTGATCCAGACCGCGCCTGTCGCCCTGTGTGTACTGCGCCGCACCGACGGCCAGGTGGTGCTGGAAAACACCCTGGCCCAGCAATGGCTGGGCCACGGCCCGGAGCGCGAGGCGTTGCGCGCCGGTTGGATCGCGCAAGCCTACGCCGGTGAGCCGTCCGAACGCAGCGATTACTTTGAAACCATCGACGGCCGTCACCTGTACCTGAGCAGCGCACCGACCCGCTACAGGGGCGAGGACGTGCTGTTTTGCGCCTTCAGCGATATCAGCGCACGCAAACAAGTGGAAGCGGCGCTGGAAGAAGCGCGGCAGTCGGCAGACGCCGCCAACGCCGCCAAGACCTTGTTCCTGGCGACCATGAGCCATGAAATCCGCACGCCGCTGTACGGCGTGCTCGGCACTTTGGAATTGCTGGCGCGCACACAACTGGACGCCCAGCAGAAAGACTATCTGCAGGCCATCGAAGGGTCTTCCTCGACCTTGCTGCAACTGATCTGCGACGTGCTTGACGTGTCGAAGATCGAAGCCGGGCAGCTGGCTCTTGAAATGAGCGAGTTTTCGCCGCTGGACCTGGTCCACGAAATCATTCAGGGCTACGCCGCGGCCGCCCAGGGCAAAGGTTTGCAGCTGTATGCCTGCTTCGACCCGAAGCTGCCGGAACGGCTGATCGGCGACGTGACACGCATCCGCCAGATCCTCAACAACCTGCTCAACAACGCCGTGAAGTTCACCGACTACGGGCGCGTGGTGCTGCGCGTCAAAGTACTTGGCCGCGATGGCGAACGCTCCAGTGTGTTGTGGCAAGTCTCGGACACCGGCAAAGGCATCGCCCAGGAAGACCAGGCGATGATTTTCGAGCCCTTCTACCAGAGCGAAGGCAACACCAACGTGGTTGCCGGCACCGGCCTGGGCCTGCCGATCTGCCAGCGCCTCACCGAATTGATGAACGGCAATATCCGCATGGTCAGCGAACTGGGCCTGGGCAGCAGCTTCAGCCTGATCCTGCCGCTGGAAGAAGCGCCGACGCCACCGATGACACCGCTGCTGGCCGAGACGATCTACGTGGTGTCGCCCATCCCGGAACTGGCGCATTCGATCAGCGGTTGGCTGCGCCGCTGGGGTGCCCGCGCTCAGACCGGGCTGCCGACGCTGCCGGAAAGCCATCTGCTGCTGCAAGTGCATCCCGGCAGCGTCGATCCATCGCTGGCGCCCGAGTGGCCGGGCCCGGTGATTCACGTCAGCAGCCATGCCTGCACCGCGCTGGAGGCCGAGGCCGGCGCCTGGCACGTCAACCTCAACCACTTGGGCGCTGTTCATCAGGCCGTGAGCCAGGCCCAGGGGCTGTGGGTGGCCCGCGCCGGTGAGCAGACGCGTCAGCGTGACTTGAACAAACTCAACCTGCACCTGCTGGTGGCCGAGGACAACATCATCAACCAGCTGATTTTGCGTGACCAACTCGAAGAACTCGGCTGCACCGTGGAGCTGGCGGCCGATGGTCAGGAAGCGTTGCAGCTGTACACCGCCGGCAACTTCGACGTGGTGCTGACGGACGTGAACATGCCCCACATCAACGGCTATGAACTGGCGCGCGAACTGCGTCGCCAGGGCTGCCCGTTGCCGATTATCGGGGCCACCGCCAACGCCATGCGCGGCGAGGCCGACCTGTGCCTGGCCGCCGGCATGAACCATTGCCTGGTCAAACCCTTTGCGTTGCGGGCTCTATTCAACTCCCTGGCGCCTTATGCACGGATCACCCATGAAGCCCCTTAGTATTTTGATTGTTGAGGACCATCCCCTGCAGCACATCTACCTGCAGCACCTGCTCAGTGAGTTGGGGGATTTCATGCTCGAAACCGCCGAGGACGGTAAAGAAGCGCTGGAGCGTCTGCGCCAGCGCGATTTTGACCTGGTACTGACCGACCTGCTGATGCCCGGCATGGACGGCGTGCAGTTTATCCAGTGCCTGGCCAGCCTGCGCTGCAAGCCGGCGCTGGCGATCATGAGCGCGGCGTCGCGGCGCATGCTGATGGCGGCCAGCCTGGTGGCGAAAAACCTCGATGTGGAAGTGATCGGGCTGATCTCCAAACCGGTCGCCGCCGACGCCCTGCGCAGCCTCGTCGACCAACTCAGGAACACGGTGCGCAAACCCTCCCCCGAATTGCCCGAGCACCTGGACATCGACCGCCACACCCTGGTGCACGCCATGAGCAGCGGCCAGTTGCAGGCCTGGTTCCAACCGAAAAAGTCCCTTTCCAACGGCCGTATCGTCGCCGCCGAAGCCCTGGTGCGCTGGATGCATCCCGAGCAAGGCGTGATGCTGCCCGCCGCGTTCCTGCCGGCGATCAAGGCATTCGAGCTGGAGGAGCGATTGTTGTGGGTGGTGCTCAAACAGGCGATCCACGCCCAGGAGCGCTGGCGCCAGCGTGGCTACGAAATACCGGTGTCGATCAACTTGCCCACGCACCTGCTCAACAGCCATGACCTGGCCGACCGCTTGCTGGAATTCGTGCTGCACCACGACGGCATTCCGGGAATGATCTGCTTCGAACTGATGGAATGCTCGGTGCCCCAGGACATCAGCAACTTCTACGCCGGCGCCTGCCGCCTGCGCATCAAGGGCTTCGGCCTGTCCCAGGATGATTTCGGCAAGGGCTACAGCTCGTACTTGAACCTGGTCTCCACGCCGTTTACCGAATTGAAGATCGACCAGGCACTGGTGCAGGGCTGCCACGACAACGAGGGCATGGCGCAGGCCCTGGCAAGCATCATCGCGCTGGGCCGCAAACTTGGTCTCACGGTGGTGGCCGAAGGGGTGGAAACCCCGCAGCAACTGGCTCTGCTGCGCAAGGTTGACTGCAATCAGGTGCAGGGTTTCCTGATTTCACACGCGGTCTCTTCAGAACAATTTCAACAACTTCTGAACAATGATGGCCCCGCGACATCTCACTAGCTGGCGGCCGCGGATTATCTGTTCGATAGTAAGGAGTCAGCTCCATCCTGTGCCGATTTATCCTGCGCCTGCGGAAACCCCTGATGAAGCACAACAACGCGGTCCTCGAAGCCTTCACCCGCAGCTCGTCGCGCCTGAACAAAGGCCTGATGGTGCTGCTCGGGATCGCGTTGCTGTTGGTGCTGACAAACTACTGGTCACTGCAACGCGGGGTCGAAACCCGTTACGGCGCCACGCGTTTTCATTTTGCGCGCCTGATGGAGAACCTGGCGGAGCAGGAGTCGTACCTCAAGAGTCTGACGCACCCGGGCATCCAGGCCGAACTGTTGCGCGCCACCAACGTTCAGGTCAGCCTCAAAAGCCGCATGGTCGACAACCACCGCACGCTGTACGAAGGCCAGAAATATTCGTTTTCGGTGCCGTTCAGCGTCAAGTTTGACGAGCAGCAGATCAGCGCTGCCGCCCGGTCGCAGATTTTTGCCCTGGGCGCGCACCTCACCAGCTATTACAGCGCCTTCTGGTCGTCATCGCCCTATGAAGCGCCACAAACCTTTCTGCTCAATCGCCAGACGCCTTACGCCATCACCGTTCCGTCGGTGGGCTACCAGCGTCGAGAAAGTAGCGAGGAAACCGGCAACCTGGTGGCGCTGGTCAACGCGGTGCAACAGACCCTCGAGCAGACGCCGCAGCCGCTGGAACAGAACCGCGTGTACTGGCAGGCCGGTCCCGCGCCTGCGCACCTGTTGGCCTATATCGGCCTGCCCCTCGACGGCCAGGGCCAGGCGGTGGTCGGCACCTTGCTCGACGTGGCTCAGGTTGACGATGTGCAGCGCGCCCTGGACCACTCGGCCTTTGACCGCTTCACCCTGATTGCCCCCGACGGCAGCCGGCTGGTCGGGCCAGACATCGGTGTGCCGCTCAGCGATGGCGTGCACTTCAGGGCAGACGGCTTCGAATTCAAGATTACCCAACGCGGCGACCAGCCCTGGAGCGCAATCTATGGGCTGAACTACTCGCACTTTTTCCATTCGGCCTTGTGGCCGCTGAGCAGCCTGGCCCTGTTGCTGGGCATCCTGATTACGCTGTGCTGGGGCGGTAGCCGCTGGTACCGGCGCCAGGTGATCAACCCCGCACGCCTGGCGCACGAACGCATCGCCGAAAGCGTGGCGTTCAGCCGCGTGATCATCGACACCGCCCCCACTGGCCTGTGCGTGGTGCGGCGCAGTGACGGCAAGGTGTTGATCGAGAACCAGCGTGCCCAGCAATGGCCAGGCACCGCGCGGCTGGTCTCCGCATTGACCGGTGTGCATGACAGCGCCGACAGCGGCGAGACGCACCTGGAGATCGAAGGCCGCCACCTGCAGATTGGCTTCGTCTCCACCCGTTACCAGGCCGAAGACGTGCGCCTGTATGCATTCAACGACATCACCCGGCATATCGAAGATGCCCAGTCATTAGAGGACGCCCGCCACGCCGCCGATGCCGCCAACGAGGCCAAGACGCTGTTCCTGGCGACCATGAGCCATGAAATTCGCACGCCGTTGTATGGCGTGCTCGGCACTCTGGAACTGCTCGGCCTGACCGACCTGGACCCGCACCAGAAAACCTACCTGCAGACCATACAGCGTTCGTCCGCGACGCTGTTCCAGCTGATCAGCGACGTGCTCGACGTGTCGAAAATCGAGTCCGGGCAAATGGCGATTGAGGCCGTGGAGTTCTGCCCGCTGGACATGCTCGAAGACACCCTGCACACCTACGCCGCCTTCGCCCAGCGCAAGGGTTTGCAGCTTTACAGTTGCATCGACCCGCAGCTGCCCGACAGCGTACTGGGCGACCCGATGCGCATTCGCCAGATTCTCAACAACCTGGTGAGCAACGCGCTCAAGTTCACCGACATCGGGCGCGTGGTGATCCGCGCCCGGGTCACGGCGTGCGACGCCGAGTACGTCAACCTGGAATGGCAGGTCACCGACTCTGGCGTGGGCATCCCCGAGGCGCAGCAGGCCAAGCTGTTCGATGTGTTTTACCAGGCTCCCGACACCGCCGGCGAAGGCGGCGCCGGGCTGGGGCTGCCGATTTGCCGCTGGCTGGCGCAAATGATGGACGGCGAGATCAAAGTGGTCAGTGAGCCCGGCCTGGGTAGCAGCTTCACCCTGAAAATACGCCTGCCGCTGAGCAGCGGTGCGCTGACCAACCCGCCGCTGATCGAACCCAGCGCGACGCCTGTGTATGTGCAGGCGCCGGTGCGCGAGCTGGCGCAGTCGCTGTGTGACTGGCTCAATCGCCTGGGCATTGCCGCGGCCCTGGCGGCGCCCACGCCGGAACAGGACAGCCGCCAGGCGGTGCTGGTCGATCTGCTGCCCAGCGAGCCCGCCCGCCAATGGGCCGGGCAACGCGTGCTGTGCCTGCCCGGCGCGCACAGCCCGCCGCTGCACACGGCGCAGGGCTGGGTCGTGGACGTGCACGACGTACGGGCTATCGCCACCACCGTGTCGCTGGCCCAGCATGGCAAGCATGAGCAACCGCCGGCGGCCCTGCCACAAAGCGCCGGGCAGCTTGGGTTGCGCATCCTGGTGGCCGAGGACAACCCGATCAATCAGGCGATCATCAAGGAACAACTGGAGGCGCTCGGCTGCTCGGTGACCCTGGCCGCCAACGGCGAGCAGGCGCTGCAGTTGTGGCAACCGCACGCCTTCGACCTGGTGTTGACCGACGTGAACATGCCCTTGATGAATGGTTATGAGCTGGCCCGCACGCTCAGGGCGCATGACCCGCAATTGCCGATCATCGGCGTGACCGCCAACGCCATGCGCGAGGAAGGCGTGCGCTGCCTGGCGGTCGGCATGAACGCCTGGATCGTCAAACCCCTGAGCCTGCAAACCCTGCGCGCGCAGTTGGTCAAGCTGTGCCAGGTCAAGGCGCCGGTCGAACCGCCGCCCGCGCCGTTCGACGACCACGTGCAGCTGTCGGACAAGATGCGCCCGCTGTTCATCAGCAGCGTGCAGCAAGATTTGCAGCGACTCGGCGCGGCACTGGCGCAGCGTGATGCGCGCGCGCTCGCCCAACTGCTGCATTCGGCCGCCGGCGCGCTGGGCGCCGTGCAGGCGCTCCCTCTGGCCCAAGCCTGCATCGAGCTGGAAAACGCACTGAACCGCGGCAGCCTCGACACGACGCTTGAGCTCAAGGTGAAGGCGGTGATGCAACGACTGTCGGCCGTCCTGGACACTCTCCAGCCCGGGCACACTTCCCTCACTTGAACTGGCACTACGGACGGCCCTTTATGAAAAAATTCAACGTGGTTATCGCGGACGATCACCCGATCGTGCTGCTCGGGGTACGCGAACTGGTGGAGCGCGACACGCGCTTTCAAGTCGTGGGCGAAGCGGTGTGTTCGGCGGGCCTGATCGAGCTGTTGCAGCGCCAGGGCGCCGACATCGTGATCACCGATTACAACATGCCCGGCGACTCGCCCTACGGCGATGGGCTGAAGCTGGTGGAGTACCTGAAACGGCATTTTCCGCAGGTGCAGATTTTGATCCTGACCATGATTTCCAACCACCTGATCCTCACGCGTCTGCAAGAGTTGGGCGTGGTCGGCATCATCCAGAAAAGCCAGTTGCACACCGAGATTCAACTGGCGCTCAAGGCGATTGCGCAACAGAGCACCTACCGCAGCCTGGAGCCGCCCAAGACCTCGGTGATCGAGACCCTCACGGCCATCGACGAGCGCTTTACCAGCTTGTCGCCCAAAGAGTTCGAGATCTTGCGTTTGTTTATTTCCGGCATGAGCGTGAGTGATATTGCGCGCAGCCAGAACCGCAGTTCAAAGACCATCAGTGCGCAAAAAATATCGGCCATGCGCAAACTTGAAGTGAGCAGCGACCAGGACCTTCTCGCCTATTGCCTGGCGCGCAATATCTTCAACTAAGCACACCGTGCAAGCCATTCCCGGGCAATGGCTTGGCCCCCTGTTTGCGGGCTCAAAAACTGCCTTGCGGTGCAACTAACCCGTCTATTGCGCGGCTTATAAGAATCGTCTTATTCGCTCGCAGCGCCTGCCCTCTTATTCTTTCCTCGCAGTTCAACAACCGCATTTTCCAACTAACACTTACGGACATCATCATGAAGAAGTTTTCCCTGGCTGTTATCGCCTCGGCCATTATCGCCGCCTCCGGCAGTGCATTTGCCGATGATCCGGCACCGACGCCTACCCTGGGCGGCAGCGGTAAAATTACCTTCACCGGCGTGATCAACAACGACGCCTGCTCGGTAGACGGCGCCAACTCCGATCGCAGTATTTCGGTGGACATGGGCAACGTTTCGATCAAAGACATGGGCACCGCGGAAAACCCAACCGCCGGCCGTGTAACTGCCAAAGACTTCAACCTGAACGTCAACTGCAACCAGGGCACCAAAGTCGCGATGATCTTTGACGCCAACAACGGCGGTTCGGGCCTGGTGACCGGCAAGAACGTACTGGCGCTGAACGCCGGTTCCGCTTCGGCTAAAAACGTCGGTATCGCCCTGCTCGACAGCAATGGCAGCTTGATCGACCTCAGCTCGCAGGCCACTGCGCGCATCGAAAGCACCATGCACGGCACCGGCACTGCCGGCGGCGACGCCACCCTGAGCTTTGCGGCTGCCTACGTCACCACCGGCGCTGCCGGTGCATCCACCGCCGGTCGCGGTGATGCCACCCTGCCGTTCATCCTGCAATACGAGTAACCCCGGCGCCCCGTGCACCGAACGCGCGAGGCCACACGGCCTCGCCATTCTTTTTTTGATTACACCGGATAACCCTCATGCTGCCTCGTTCTATTGCCGCATGCCTGGGGCTGCTGGGCATGCTTATGGCTACCCAGGCCGCCGCCAGCATTTCATTGAATGCCACCCGCATCGTGTTCGATGGCGACCACAAAGAAGCCAATATCACCGTGCGCAACGGTAACCAGGATGTGTTGATTCAGTCCTGGGTCGACATGAATGACTCCAGCGGCAGCCGTGCTCCGTTTGCCGTCACCCCGCCACTGGCCCGGGTGTTCGCCAAGGAACAGCAACTGCTGCGCATCTTGTATGAAGGCACGGGCATGCCCACGGACCGCGAGTCGGTGGTGTGGTTGAACGTGCAGGAAATTCCCAAGGCCAGCGAGACCGAGAACACCTTGCAGTTGGCCATTCGCCAACGCATCAAGATTTTTTTCCGCCCTGCCGGCCTGACCGGCAGTGCGTTGCAGGCGCCTGCACAGCTGGAGTGGGCATTGGTCAAGCACGGCGCGCAAACGCTGTTGCAGGTGAAAAACCCGACGCTGTACCACGTGTCCATGGCCGACGTTAAGGTGCAGGCACAACTGACGAGCGACTCGACCATGATCGCGCCCGGCGAGCAAAGACAGTTCGCGCTCAAGACGGCGCCAGCGCCCGGCCCGGTGCAACTGTCGTTTTCCAGCATCAATGACTACGGCGCACAGAACCATTACACCGCGCCACTTTCGGGCATCGCTGCACACGCCACCGAAGCACGCCTCAACCCCTAAGCACTTTCTCTAACCCACAGGCTCACGTTGCGTGCGTGTTCGCGTGCCCGCCTGTTCGCCAATCAGGGATGTCACAGGTCTTCGCATGTCTTTTCTTTCCAGTAACAGGCCCGCGCGTGGCGCACTGAAGTTGAAGACGCTGTCGTTCGCGATTGCCGCCGGCCTGCCGGCCTGGGCGATGGCCGAGGACACTGCGCAAACCTTCAACACCACGTTCCTGCAAGGCTCGCAGTCAACGGTCGACCTGCAGCAATTGCTCTCGGCCAACAGCGTGCTGCCGGGCAATTACCGCGTCGACCTGTACAGCAACGAAGTGCTGGTGGGCCGGCGCGATATCGACTTCAAGCGCAACCCGAAAAACGACCGGGTCGAAGCCTGCCTGACCCTCGATCTGCTCAAGCAGCTGGGCATCGACATGCACCGCCTCCAGGCCGAAGGCAAAATCGACCCGCAGCAGCCGCAGGAATGCTATGCCCTCGCCGAAATGATCGAGGAGGCCAGCGTGCGTTACGACAGCAGCCGCCTGCGCCTGATGGCGAGCATTCCGCAGGTGGCCATGCAGCGCGGCATGCGCGGTTACGTCGATCCGCAACTATGGGATGACGGCGTGCCCGCAGCGTTTATCAACTACCAGCTCAACAGCAGCCGCACCGCCGGCGACTACAAAACGCGCCTCTCCAATAACCTCGGCCTGCGTAACGGCATCAACCTGGGCGCGTGGCGCCTGCGCAATGAATCGAACTTGAGCGGCGGCACCGGGCGCTCGAACACTTACACCAGCAACCGTACTTACCTGCAGCACGACGTGACGGCGATCAAGGGCCAGTTCAGCGCCGGTGAGATTTTCTCCGACACCGACCTGTTCGACAGCGTGCGTTATCGCGGCCTCAAACTGGCCTCCGATGACGGCATGCGCGCCGACAGCGAGCGCGGTTATGCGCCGGTGATCCGTGGCGTGGCGCAGACCAACGCGACGGTGGAAATCCGCCAGAACGACTACATCCTCTACACCGCCAACGTCGCGCCGGGGCCGTTCGAGATCAACGACATCTACCCCAGCGGCTCCAACGGCGACCTGCAAATCACCGTGATCGAAGCCGACGGCACGCGCCGCGTGACGATGCAGGCGTTTTCCAGCTTGCCGATCATGGTGCGTGAAGGCCAGGTCAAGTACAGCCTCTCGGCGGGTACCTTCAAGAGCAACGCCGACGGCCTGGCGAGCCCGCGTTTTCTCAGCGGCACCCTGGCGTACGGCCTGACCAGCAACCTCAGCGGAATTGTCGGGTTGCAGGCCAGCGAGGACTACAACGCACTGTCCATTGGCGCCGGCAAGAACACCTCGTTCGGCGCCTTCTCGCTGGACACGACGCACTCTTCCAGCAAGGCGCAAGGGAAAACCACCCAGGGCAGCAGCGTGCGGGCGCTGTATGCAAAGACTTTCACTGGCACCGACACCAACTTCACCCTGGCCGCCTACCGCTACTCCACCGAGGGCTACCGCACCCTCAGCGACCATGTCGAAGACAACAGCCAGGACGTGCGTGTGCGCACCGGCCACTCAAAAACCCGCACCGACCTGACCATCAACCAGAGCATCGGGCGCAACAACGAATTTGGCAGCGTGTACGTGAATGCCAGCGACCAGCGCTACTGGAACCGCGGCGGCTCGCAGAGCTTTTCGGCCGGCTACACCAGCAACTGGGGCGACCTGAGCTACAACCTCGGCGTAACGCGCACCAAGCAGATCGTCACCTGGGGCCAGCCGAGCAGCGACACGCAATTGAACCTGTCGATTTCGTTCCCGCTGGGCAGCCAGGCCCGCGCGCCGCGCGCGTTTGTCACCACCAGCCGGCAACACGGCGACACCACCACGCAAGCGGGCATCAATGGCTACGTCGCCGATACCAGCGACACGTTTTATTCGGTGCAGGCCGGTCACAGCGACACCAGTGGGGATTCCGGCTCGGTGAACATCAACAGCCGGACGTCCGTGGCGGATGTGAGCCTGGGCTACAGCCAGGGCCAGGGTTACAACTCGCAGAACCTCAACCTCGCCGGCTCGGTGGTCGCTCACGCAGGCGGTATCAACCTGGGGCAGACGGTCAGTGAGACCTTCGCACTGGCCGAAGTGCCAGGCATTTCCGGCGCGAAGATCAGCAGCTACAGCGGCGTAGAGACCGGCTATAACGGCTATGCAGTGATCCCCAATGCCCAGCCTTACCGGGTGAACTGGGTCAGCCTGGACACCCGCGACCTGGGCGGCAATGTGGAAATCACCAACGCCACCCAACAAGTGGTGCCGCGCCGTGGCGCGATCGTGGTGGCGCACTACAGCGGCACCACCGGGCGCCGGGTGTTGTTCGAGTTGTTTGATGCGCAGCACAAGCCTCTGTCGTTCGGGGCTTCGCTGGAAGACTCGACCGGCAAGCAACTGGCGATTGCCGACCCGAATGGCAATGCGCTGGCGTTGGTGGAAGAGGATCAGGGCACATTGATCATCAAGTGGGGCGATCAGCAATGCAGCGCAAGCTATGCGTTGGCGCCGCAGAACAAGGCGCTGAACTATGAGCGCCAGGCGTTGGTGTGTGGGCCTTGAAGGGGCAATCCACATCCTTGCTGTCTGATTCTCGAAGATCCAAATGTGGGAGCGGGCTTGCTCGCGAACGCAGTGTGTCAGTCACCAGATACATCAACTGACACTCCGCCTTCGCGAGCAAGCCCGCTCCCACATTTCGGTTGAGGTACAGCTTAAGGTCAGCGTTTAGGCTAAGGTGCTGCCGATGCGCCCTCCTCTTCGAGACTTGCCCATGCGTAACCTGATTTTTGCCGGTGCCTGCCTGCTGGCCACAGCCCTCGCAGGCTGCCAGCAAACCCCACCGGCCAACGATCAACTCGACGCCGTGCTCTGGACCCAGACCTCCATCGGTATCATTTGAACCGTTCGTTTTTGCCCATTTCTCGGGCAATCCACGCCGTAAACAGGGTCAGCGCAATTAAAAACGATTCAATAGCTGCCAACCAACTAAGGGTGAACCAATAGTGTTTCGGCTGCCCCGCCAGCGTGTAAGTGATGGAAGGCCCGACGCGACTGAAGGACACCACTACACCTCGAATCAACCCATCAATAATCTGGTAGCCGGAAAGCCCTACAATGACGGTCAATAGCGCAGTGATGTACCAGAACGACCGGCTGTCTGAACGCTTCATAAAACTTCTCTTAATCTCCTAGATTGCGGGGGCAAATGAATCCGCCGCAAATTCTGGCGGCCGTATGTGCTGTCTATTTTGATGAAGACGCAGTATACGGGCACGTGATGGGGGCTCAGGCTTTCACGTTCTGCCGGATGTTCCAGCCAAACTTCACCGGCCCACCGTCCTTGCCGCCATCGGCTTTCTGCGGTTGGTAACTGACGTCGACGGTGGCGAAATTCAAGGCGAAACTGTCGTGCAGCACATCGGCGCCGTTTTCGGCACTCGTGCTGTAGGACACCACCATGACCTCCTTCAGGGTGATCACCAAATACTCCACCGGGCTCGCGCCTCCCGCCTTGCGCACCACCAGTTTCGCTTCCGGATAATGCTTGCCGCAGGCGCAGGCCATCATCAGGTTAGGGCTGGATTTATCCAGCGGCTTTGTCAGGTTCAAGTTGGCAATATTGACCTTGCCCGCACCGCCGCCCGTACCGCTGTGCATCGATCCTGACTGCGACATTCCCCACGCCCAGTGGGTGATATCGATCTCGTCGCGATGGGCTTGATCCCTTGACTCACCCTTGATGTCGCCCAGCTTCAAAAACATATCGACGGCCATGTTTGCTCCCTGCCTTGGTGTGCGTTGGTAGTGACGTGGGGGCGCACTTTTCCTTAGCCCCCACGTTGCACGCAAGACGCCAAAGCGGGATAGAGACGCACCCCACTTGAATTGGCGAACCTTCCGACATTCATAGGTGCCTGCGGGTCTTTACGCTCTCGACTCCCGCAAAAACCAGGCGTTAAGGATGACTGCGTCCCTGTTGAAAGATGGTTTCCCCTCGGCTCACCGCACCACGCGTCAGCGGATTGAAAGCAGTATTGATGTGCGTCGGCTGTTTTTTGCCATTGATACCGACCCGGGGCTGATTGGCGCGGGCGTGGTGTACATCGATGAGGCGTTCAACGTGGTGACACTGCGTGAGTTTCAGGCGGTATGCAGCGTGGTGCCGAAGAAGCTGGTGCTGCGCGAGGCGCCTCGCTATGTCGGGCCTGCGGAGTTCAAGCGGATGCTGGAGCATGAGCCGCGGGAGTCGAAGTTAGTGGCGGAGGCGCTTGGCACGGCGGTGACGTGTGCGGGGGCAATACTGAGTTGGATAGTTGTGACGAGTGGGGTGATGTTGTTGCCCTTTACGGCGGGCACGAGTGCGGTGATTACATTTATCGGCCAGGCCGCCCTAGCTGCCAGCGTTACACAATGCATGGTCGGGCTAGGTCGAACCGGCGCCGAGGCGTTTGCTCCGCAACGCCTTGATCGGTTGGATAGCGAAGCCTGGTATCAGGCCGTCGACGCAACGCTGAATGCCATTGCATTACTGGGTGTTGCCACTTCCGCCTTGACCACGATCAAAACAGTAAACACAGCAACGAGAGTCACCGGCAAGCCGCTCAAACAAGTACTCAAAGGCCTGAACCGCCAAGAGCGAGCGAAACTGAATGATGAGCTGCTCAAGCTTCGTGACCCCAGATTGACGTCCAAACTGCTCAAGGTGAAACAAGCCAATGGGGTATTACCAAAACGAATCAGCGCCACACAAATGCAACTTTCTACCGTCAACCATATTAGAGATGCCTTCGCTGCAACCTTGGGTTTCGCTAGCAGCTCACTACCAGGAAACATCAGGACGCTGGCGATTGGTATCTACGAGGAAGCCAGCCAATGAGCAAGCGCGAAACATTAAAAGACCTTGGCGAATCCGCAATGGATGAAAAATGTAAAGATTGGAAATCTTTGCCTTCCGACGAACGCGCTTACGCATACTTCTACTTTGAAAACCCACGAAAGTTCAGGAGACGCTATGCGCTAGTGATTGGAGCCGATCTACTTGCCGGCTGTTTCACGATTGCGATGACTGCCGTCCTATTGTTGGTGACCCTTCTCTCAGGACTTCCGGAAGACCTTGCAATCAAAATCTTCTTTTTCGGCAGTGTTGCGACAGGCCTTGTCCTCTTTTTTTCCAAGGCTCAAGTCACCTATGGTCGAATCCGCTTGGTATGGGTCAGTGTCGGCATTTACGTAATCTGCTTACTGATATCGCTGCCTACGATAGCGTACCGTCCGCCGCCTTTTCTCTACGCCATATCCCTGCTTAGCCCGCTGACCGGCCTATTGATCCTCAACAGCCACCGCTACCGCGAACTCCGTCACAAGATGGTAGAAATCCGCCATAAACGCGAAGCCGTCATCTCGACCCTGAAAAAACAGGGTCGCTGGAAATGGTGGTAATCCCCTATCCGACTGCCTGCAACACCTCAGGCGCAGGCTCAGCGCGCGCCGCGGTGTGCCGATTTACCGGCACCGGTAAGCCCAAGTGCCCGCGCAAGGTGCTGTGGCTGTACTCACTGCGAAACAACCCGCGATCACGCAACAACGGCAGCACTTGATCGGTGAAGCGCGCGAAGTCGTCCGGCGCGCCCACGTGGATATTGAAACCGTCCACCGCCTCTTCGACAAACCAGCGTTCGATCTCGTCCGCCACGGTCTTGGGTGAGCCGACAAAACTGGAGAACGGCTTGGCAAAGCGCAGCGCCGCCTGGCGCAAGGTCAGCCCTTGATCGCGGGCGACTTGCTTAATGTTCTCGGCATGCCCGCGATAGCCATTGCTGCCCAGGTCACCCAGGTCAGGGAACGGCTCATCCAGCGCGTACTGCGTGAAGTCGTGGTAGTTGAACGGCCGACCCAGTTGCACCAGCGCCTTGTGCAAGTCCAGCTCGCCGTTGCGTTCACGGTCGATGGCCTGGGCCTGTTCGTCGGTGTCGGCAATAATCGGCGAGATGCCGGGCAGGATGGTCACGTGGTCGGGGTTGCGCCCGGCGGCGGCAGTACGTTGTTTGATGTCGCGGTAGTAAGCCTGGGCGTCTTCAAAATTGCCCACGCCGGCGAAAATCCCTTCGGCGTAGTTCGCCGCCAGGCTGCGCCCGGACTCGGAGATCCCGGCCTGGAAGATCACCGGTTGGCCTTGGGCCGAACGGGCAATATTCAGCGGCCCGGTGACTGAGAAAAACTCACCGTGGTGGTCCAGGCGATGCTGACGTTGGGGGTCGAGGAATACCTTGCTGGCTTTGTCGCGCACGAAGGCGTCGTCCTCGTAGGAATCCCACAGCCCTTGCACCACTTCCAAGTGCTCAGCCGCGCGGCGATAGCGCTCGGTGTGGTCGATATGCTGCTCACGGCCAAAGTTGCCGGCGGCGCCTTCCAGGCCGGTGGTCACCACGTTCCAGCCGGCGCGGCCGCCACTGATCAAGTCCAGGGAGGCGAACTGCCGCGCCACGTTGAAGGGTTCGGTGTAGGACGTGGTCAGGGTGGCGACCAAGCCGATTTTCGAGGTCGCACCGGCCACCGCCGAGAGCAGGGTCAGCGGCTCCAGGCGGTTGAGAAAGTGCGGCGCCGAATCCTGGGTGATGTAGGGGCTGTCGACGATGAACACCAGGTCGAACTTCGCCGCTTCGGCCTGCTGCGCCTGGGCGCGATACCAGTCGATGTCGACACTGGCATCGCCGGGGATTTGCGGGTGCAGCCATTCGTTTTGCGCCGTGCCGACGCCAGTGAGAATGGCGCCGAACTTGAGTTGCCGGGGGAATGTGGACATTTTGATGCTCCTCCGTGGATAAACATGAATCACTGTGGCCAGCGCGCTTGTCGAGGCGAGCCCGCTCGCCACAGTAAGCCCGCTTGCCACAACAGCCCCGCTTGCCACAATTAACCTGCTCACTGCAAAAAATTACGCCGTACGGGCCGCGATAGCTTCAACTTCCACCAACGCCCCCGGCAAGGGCAACGCCACCACTTGCAACGCCGTACGCGCCGGTTTGTTCGGCTGTTCAGGCGTGCCGAAGAACTGCGTATAACCACGCTGCAACCCGGCAAAGTCCAGCTTGCCACCGGTTTCTTCAGCACCGACCAGAAACACCCGCAACTGCACGATATCGCCCAGGTCCAGGTCTTGTTGTTGAAGGATCTTGCGCAGCTTGTTGAACACCGACACCGTCTGCACTTCGGTGCTGCCGTACGCGGCTGGCGTGCCTGCCGGTGCCTGCGCGTCGGCAGGATCCGGTAAGGTGCCGCTGACGAAAATCAGGCTGGCAGACGCCGGCACAGTCACGGTTTGCGAGATCGGAAAATCACCGACGCTGGTACGTTGAATGCTGTCGCTCATGAGGATGCTCCTTAAGACGCGGCCAATGCCGCACGCTGTGTTTGTTGCGTCACGCGGTCCGCCAGTTGCGCAACCACATGGCGCGCCGAGTTGGCCGCCGATTCCTGCCAGATGCCCACGCCGCTTTGCACCAGACCATCCCCGGCGAAGTACACGCGGCCATGGGCCTGTTCGAGCAAGGCACTGGCGTCGGCGGGAAAGTGTTCGCGTTGCAGCCACGGGCCTTCGCTGTAGGGAATCTGTTCCCAGGACACGGCCAGCGGGTTGCGCAGGTGTTTGGCGTAACCCGGATGCAACAGCTCCACGGCCTCCCTGGAGGTGGCGTACTGCTCATCGAACGGCTGCGCGCCAAACACGTCGGCGCCTTCCCCGGTCACGTAACCGGCCACCAGCAAGCCTTCGCGGGTGTTGAGGTCGTTGCTCGGGTACCAGAGCAGGCGCGCCGGGTGTTCGATCCAGGACAGACCGCCGTAGGTGCGGTAGTCGGTTTCCCAGAAGCGCGGCGATTGCCACGCCACTTTGGTGGCCTGGTCACTGCGGGTGCTGAGCAACGCGGCTTTGATCGGGTCGCTGAAATCGGTGTCGAGTTTGGCCAGCAGCGGCAGCGGTAAGGTCGAGACCAGGTAATCAGCGCGCACCACCTGTTCGCGGCCGCTGTGTGTGTCGTGGTAAGTCACTGCCACGCCATGTTCCAGCTGGCGGACCTGCCTGACCTGCGCGCCCAACTGCACGTGTTCGCTGACGCGTTGGTAGAAAGCGTCGGTGATGCGGTCCATGCCGCCGACCGGCTGGAACATGGTTGCCGAAAACTCAGGGAACTCAGTGTGTAATAACGCGCCCCACAGTTCGGGGTGCAGCAAGCGGTCCAGCGCCAGCGGGCTGCGGCTGGCGGGCAATGCGCCGGGATGCGCGGGCGATTCCAGGTGACCGGCGCGCAGGCTGCCCTCATAGGCCAGTTCTTGCGACAGATCGCCGTAGACCTGCAAGAAGGCCAGCAAGCGCGTACGCTCTTCGCCGCTCAACACATCATCGAGTGCATCGCGCTGCACGGCCTTGGCCAGCAAGCCGGACAAGTGCCCACGCGCATCGTTGATCGCCTGGCCAACGGTGAATGCCGGCTGTTGCAGGTCCGGGCGCACCTGGGCGCCATGGCTGCTGTTGACCAGCACTTCCAGCGGCACGCCCAGCTCGCTGCAGTAATCCAGAATGGTGCGGTGCTGGCTGGGAATCCTGGCCGGGCCTGCGTTGAAATACAGGCCCTGATCAAATGCCACGGTTTGCGTGCGGCCGTCCTTGTAGTCCACGCGGTCGCCATGGCGCAGGGTCCAGGTGCGCCCGCCGACGCGATCGCGCGCTTCCAGCACTTGCACACTGAACCCGGCGCGGGTCAGTTCCAACGCAGTGACCAGCCCGGCAATCCCCGCCCCCAGCACCAGCACGCGGGTGCCCTGCCCCAGGCCGGGCTTGAGTTTCAGCGGCTGCGGGCGTCGGTGCGACGACGGCCCCAGCCCCAATGCTGCAAGTGCATCCTTGACGGCCGGCTCACCGCCTACCGCGGCGATGCTCGACAGCGCTTCACGTCGTGTCAGTCCCATGATCGATGCTCCTAGTCCGGCAGGCCCGGTGGGTTGATCAGCGACGTGTCGACGCGCTCGATGTCCAGGCCCCAGCGTTGCAACACCTGTTCGTATTGGCCGCCGGCAATCGCGCCTTCAAGCGCCGTGTGAATCGGCTGGACCAGGCCGTTGTCCTTGCGTGTGGTCACGGCGATATCCGCTTTCAGCGGCCAGCCACCATTGACCGTGCCGACAAGCTTGATGCCACCGGTGATGGCCGCCGAATAGGCGTACACCGAGTTAGGCCCGAACAGCGCATCGCTGCGCCCAGATTGCACCGCCAGCTGCGCGGCGGCCTGGTCGTCGAAGTACTGCAACAGCGCAGGCTTGACGCTGGCCTTTTCATTCGCCTCGTTCCACGCCAGCAGGACTTTTTCCTGGTTGGTGCCAGAGCCGACAATGATCTTCAGCCCGGCAATGTCCGCGGCCTGCTTGATCGCGGTGATCTTGCTGGTGCTCTTGACGTAAAACCCCAGCACATCCTGGCGATACGTGGCGAAGTCAAAACGCTTCTTGCGCGCTTCGGTCACGGTGACGTTGCTGATCACCGCGTCGTATTTGCCTGAGCTGACGCCCAGCGGCCAATCCTCCCAACTGGTCTGCACCACGTTGAGTTGCAGGCCAAGGCTGTCGGCGACCAACTGCGCGGTGTCGGCCTCGCTGCCGATGGTGGTCTTGTCGTCATTGGCCAGCAGCGCCAGCGGTGGCCCGGCCACGCCGGACACAGCCACGGTGAACTTGCCCGGCTGGGCGAACTTGAAGCCCGGCGGAATCTGCGCAATGGCTGCGTCGTTGCGCGGCACATGAATGCGCACACGGTCGGGGCTGAGGTCGACCTGTTGCACGGCGAAAGCGCTTTGCGCGGTGCTGACGGCGAGCGCCAGCAGGGCCACGCGGGCGGTATGGATGAACATGGCAGTCACTCCTTGAACTAAAGCACCTTGCCGAGAAAGGCCACGGTGCGGGGATGTCGGGGTTGGCGGAAAATCTGCTCGGGCGGGCCCTCTTCGATCAGTTGGCCGTCGCATAGGAACACCACGTGGTCGGCCACCTCACGGGCGAAACCGATCTCGTGGGTGACGATCACCAGGGTCACGCCCAGCTGGGTCAGGCCCTTGATCACATCGAGCACCTCGCCCACCAGCTCCGGGTCGAGGGCTGAAGTAGGTTCGTCAAACAGCAGCACCTTGGGGTCCAGTGCCAAGGCGCGGGCGATGGCCACGCGCTGTTGCTGACCACCGGAGAGCTGGCGCGGGTAGGCATCGACCTTGTCCGCCAGGCCAACCTTGGCCAGCAACTCGGCGGCCTTGAAGTGGGCTTCGGCTTTACGCCAGCGTTTGTGGGCCAGCGGCGCTTCGGCGATGTTTTCCCAGGCGGTGAGGTGCGGGAACAGGTTGAAGTTCTGGAACACGAAACCCACGTCGATGCGCCGCTTGAGAATCTCGCGCTCTTTCAATTCGTAGAGCAGGTCACCCTTGCGCCGATAGCCGACGTATTCACCGTCGATGGTGATGTGCCCGCTGTCGATCTTCTCCAGGTGGTTGATGGTGCGCAGCAAGGTGGATTTGCCCGAACCGGACGGCCCGAGAATCACCGTGACCTTGCCCGGGTCGATGGTCAGGTCGATGTCGTTGAGCACCTGCTGGTTGCCAAAGCGCTTGCCCACGCCCTGGATCTGGATGCGCCCCGCGCGTGCGTCACTCATGGGTTTTCTCCTTGAGCCAGCGGCGGATGCGTTGCAGCGGCGTCGGCGGCAGCACGCGCGCGGTGCCACGCGCAAAGTGGCGCTCGACGTAATACTGGGCGCTGGTCAGCATGGTGGTGATGATCAGGTACCACACGGTGGCCACGATCAGCAGCGGGATCACTGCCTG
Organism: Pseudomonas sp. HT11; assembly: GCF_044875395.1. Taxonomy (NCBI): domain Bacteria; kingdom Pseudomonadati; phylum Pseudomonadota; class Gammaproteobacteria; order Pseudomonadales; family Pseudomonadaceae; genus Pseudomonas; species Pseudomonas sp. HT11. The sequence continues at coordinate 4,123,438 of NZ_CP173217.1, forward strand.
GGTGCGGTTGTAGATGACCTGCACGGTGTAGAACAGCTCCGGCAAGGCCAGCACGTAGACGATGGACGTGCCCTTGACCAGGCCGATGATTTCGTTGAAACCCGAGGGCAGAATCGAACGCAGCGCCTGGGGCAGGATGATCCGGAAGATACGCCGCGAGGCCGGCAAGCCCAAGGCCGCCGCCGCTTCATGCTGGCCGGCGTCCACGCCGATCAGGCCGCCGCGAATGATCTCTGCCGCGTAGGCCGCTTGCATCAGGCTCAGGCCCAATACCGCCACAGTGAATTGACTGAGCACATCCACCGTCGACCATTCGGCGAACACCACGCCGGTGAACGGCACGCCGAGTACGATGTGGTCATACAGGTAGGCAAAGTTGTAGAGGATGATCAGCACCAGCAGCGCCGGCATCGAGCGGAAAAACCAGATGTAGCCCCAGGCCAACGCCGCCAGCAGCGGCGAGCCCGACAGCCGCGCCAGGGCCAAGGCAGTGCCGAGGATGATGCTGAACACGGTGCTGAGCAATGTCAGCAACAGCGTCTGGCCCAGGCCACGCAGCACCGACGGCGAGAAGAACCACTGGCCGAACACGCCCCACTCCCAACGCGGGTTGGTGGCCAGCGAATGCACGATGGCCAGCAGCACCAGCGCGGCGAAAATCGACCCGGCCCAGCGCCACGGGTGCCGGGCCGGCACCACGTGCAAGGCTTTGATCGGCGTTGCGACACGCGCCTGGCGAACCGGGTAGTCGGAGACCTCATCGATCAGGTCATAGGTTTTGGCGACAATGGGCATGGTCTATTCCTCGCGAGTTGCGGCCTTAGAAGGCGTAAGTCAGCCGGGTGTAGTAGTACCCGCCGGTAAAACCGTAGGGCGAATACGTGCCGTAGCTGGCGAGCATGGTGCTGCTCGGCACGCCTTGTTTTTTGGGGTATTGGTCGAACAGGTTCTTGGCGCCGACGGCGACGTTCAGGTCTTTGGTGAGGTTGTAGCCAAGGTCGAGGTCGGTGATCCACTTGGCGCTGTAGACCCGGTCGAGGCTGCGGTCGGCGGAAACGTTGACCTCTTTGTACGAGCCGTAACGAGTCAGGGCCAGGTTGAGGTTGAAGCGGTCGATGCTCCAGTCACCGCCCAGGATCAGCTTGGTCTTGGGCTGCACATCGGTGATCAGGCCGCGGGCCTGGCGGTCCATCAGGTCATAGGAGGTGCCGAGGATGTCGGTGGACGCCTTGTAGTTGAGGATCTTGGTCTGGTTCCAGTTGAACGCGGCCGTCCACTTCAGCGAGCCGTACGGGCCGATGTCCTGGTTGTAGTTGCTGACCAGGTCCACGCCTTTGGTGCGGGTGTCGGCGCCGTTGATGAAGTACTGGCCGCCGGAGGTGGAATTGATGCCGTTGTTCTGCAAGACCTGGGTGACTTCCGGGCCCAGCAGGGTGCCGGTCAGGGTGATGCGGTCACGCAGGTTGATCACGTAGGCGTCGGCGGTGAAGTTCAAGCGGTCGGTGGGCGTGAGGGTGAAACCGAGGCTGAAGTTGGTCGAACGCTCGGGTTTCAAGCCCTCGGCGCCCAAGGCCTTGGCCGCCGCCGACCCCACAGGCAACACGCCGTAGTTGATCGATTGATACACGCCGTCGACCACGCCATAGGTCGTGGAGCGCGCGCTGAACAGGCTGTTGGCCAGGGACGGCGCGCGAAAACCATTGCTGACCGTGGCGCGCACGGCGAACTGCGGGGTGAAATCGTAGCGCGTGGTCAGCTTGCCGCTGCGGGTTGCGCCGACGCCTTCGTTGTAATGCTCATAGCGCAACGCGGTGCCCACGTACCAGTCCGGCAGCGGGTTGAAGCCCACATCGACATAGCTGGCGAGGCTGTTGCGCGAGGCGCTGCTCTCTTCCGCCGGTGAAATGCCGTTGGTGACCTGCGCCCCGGACGACGCGCAATTGCCCGGCGCCACGCAGTAACCGCCATTGGCATAGGACGCGTAGTCACCGGCCTGCACCTCATAGGTGTCGCGCCGATGCTCGAAGCCGTAAGACAGGTCCAGCGGCTTTTGCAGGCCAATGTCGAAGCCGCGCTTGAAGTCAAGGTTGGTGGTCAGCTCGGTGGAAATCCAGGTGCCGGAGGTGAAGCTGTTGGGTGTGTACTCGCCCAGCGACGGGTTCTGGTTGTGGGTGGTGCCCTGCTCCGCTTCGTTGCGCCCGTAGGTGGTGGACAGATCCCAGTCCCACGCGCCGACCGTGCCCTTGCCGCCGAACGCGGCCTGGAAATCATCCTCGTCGATGTACCAGGTCGGCGTGTAGCCGGCCGGGTAGCCATTGGGCCCGGTGGTGATGGTGTTGGTGATGGTCGGCAGGCGGAAGTTCTGGCCTTGCTCGGCCTTGCGTCGCGAGTAGGTGGTGAAGGAATACAGGCTCAAACTGTCATCAATCGGCAGCTCGGCGTTGTAGCCCAGGGTCAGCAGGTTGGTCTTGGGCGTGCCGTAACCGCCATAAGTGGACTTGCCCGCCAGGCCATAGGCTTGCTCGTAGGTGTAACCGTTGGCGCTGGCCTTGTTGTCGTCATTCTGGCTGCGTGCGTCCAGGGCCAACTGCACGATGCCGCCGTTGCCGATTTCGAAACCCTTGTTGAGGCTTTGCTGCACGGTCTGTTTCTTGCCGTCGTAGCCCTGGCCGATGTTGGTCACAGCGGTGCCGCTGGTGTCGGCCTTGAGGATCACGTTGATCACCCCGGCAATGGCGTCCGAGCCATATTGGGCGGCAGCGCCGTCGCGCAGCACTTCAACGTGGTCGATGGCGCTGATCGGGATCAGGTCCAAGTCAGCCGGAGCCGCGCCGGTGTTGATGCCGTTGATGTTCAGGGTGGCGCTTGTGTGACGGCGCTTGCCGTTGACCAGCACCAACACTTCGGCGGCACTCAGGCCGCGCAAGTTGGGAGCACGGGCAATGCCGCTGGCGTCCCAACCGGTTTTTTCCGGCAGGGTCAGCGACGGGATCACCGCGCTCAAGGCTTCCATCAAACCGGGCTTGCCAGTGTTTTGCAGTTGCTTGGCGCTGACGACATCGATTGGCACCGGGCTGCTGGTGACGGTGCGCTGCTCGGCGCCACGGTTGCCGGTGACCACCACGGTGGACAGGGTGCTGTCGTCCTGGGCCTGAGCTGCACTCGCCAGCAGGGCCAGCGCCAGGGCGGTGGTGGGGTGTAAAACGTGCTTCATGGCCACTCCAGACTTTCCAGATCGCGAAGTCGGGCGCTCGCGCGGTCGTGCGCGGTGCTCGGATTTTTCGAGGGTGTTTCGGCGATTGGGAACTAGGTGTGGGGCGAGCGAGGGGTTTGAATGGGCAACATACGTTGAACTCCGTTCCAACGATTCTGCCGCAGGGTCTTTACCCGGTTATGGCGCGCAGAATCTGAATCACGCTGGGTACCATCCGAGGTCGGGGGTAGGCTGTTGCGATCAAACATAACGGAATGGATTTTAAAAATATAATGCTATTTGGGCATAAGCTAATATTCTCCAATTTCATTATTTATTAATAATTTTATTCGTATTGGTAATGTTTTATTGAGATCAGGCGCGGGTTGCCAGCGTGGTGTAACTGAGCACCCAGGATCAAAATCTACAGCTCGGCGGGCTGACAGCCGACCTGATCCTGGAGGCTGCACTCAATCAAATGTGGGAGCTGGCTTGCGTGCGATGCAGACGACTCGGTGGATCAGGCATACCCGGTTGATGCCATCGCGGGCAAGCCCGCTCCCACATTTGGATCTCTGTGCATCAGATAGAGATGTGTTGCTGTGCTTTTGCTTCTACCACTCAGGTCGGCTACCAGGCCGCCGTGCTCTGCTTTTCCAAAGCCTGCGTGAGGGCACACCGAGCCCAGGCGAGGTGCCGAGTGGTGGGGCGAGGACCTTTTGGTTACTTTTGGGTCCGTACAGGTCCTTCCAAAAGCGACCCGCTGTAAGAGCGGAGCCAATAGCAGCCGTTACCACAGCAACGGATATGTACACGAGCTACCACCATCCCAGGCAACCCAGCCCCTACATTTTCCACCCCATTGCTTCACTTCATCTCGCCGGCCGCAGCAACTGCATCTGCTGGCGATAATCATCCGTCACCTGCCGCGCCTGGCTGCTGCTGGTAATCACCCGAGGCGTAATCAACACAATCAACTCCGTGCGATCCTTGGACTTGCTGGTGTTACCAAACAACCACCGCAACCCAGGAATCTTGCCCAGATACGGCACAGCACTGACACTCTGCGCGTTGTCCTGCTTGATCAACCCGCCCAGCAACACCGTCTGCCCACTTTGCACCGCGACCTGCGTCGACACCGACCGCGTCGATATCCGCGGATTCACCGGCGTATCACTGGTACCACTCTGAGTTTCGGCATCACTGACCTGCTGCTGAATATCCATGTACACCAACCCGCCCGGATTAATGCGCGGCACCACATCCAGAATCACCCCGGTCTGCACGTACTCGACGCTGCTCAAGGTGGAATCGGCGTTGCCGGTATTCACCGTGGTCTGACTGATAGGAATGTTATCCCCCACCTGAATCTGCGCCGGCTGGTTATTCATCACCACCAACGACGGCGCCGACAGCACCTGAGTGCGCCCATTGGTCTCCAACGCATGCAACGCCACCTGCAAATTGGCGCTGACAAACGAATAAAACAACGAATCCGACGCCCCCAGCCCTGCCCCGCCGCCCCCGAGCGCCCCCTGGTTGCCCGAGGCATTCGCCACCGTATTACTTCCGGAATTCCCCGCCAGGCGCCCCAGATACCACTGCACCCCAAGGTCCAGTTCCCCGGTCAACTTGACCTCAAGAATGCGCGTCTCGATCTGTACCTGAAGCGGCGGATTGTCGAGGCGTTTGATCGCCGCTTCGATCTCCTTCCACTGCGCCGGACGCGTGCGCACCAGCAGTTGGTTACTGCTTTTCTGCGCAGTAATCCGAGTTCCGGCTTCAAGACTTTTATCCGCCGCAGGCGCAGCAACGTCCGGTGCTTGCTCAGGCTCCTCGGCGGGCGGCGGCGCATCTTGCAGCCCGCCGGAATTGCTGTTGAGCGACGACAACGTCGCCGTGCGCAACCCCGGCGCAACCTTCGCCGGCGCGTCGTCCTTGATCGCGTCATTGCCATAGATCTGGCGCAGGTACCTGGCCAGGTCCGAAGCCTTCATATTGCGCACATCGTAGACATACATCTGCGGCTCGTTACCGCCGCCCTCGTCGATGGTGCGGATCCAGTCACCCACCTCGCTGAGGTACTGCGGCTGTGAAGAAATCGCCACCACCGAATTGGTGCGCTCAATCGGCAAAAACCGCAGCATGCCCGCCAACGGCATGCCACTGTCCGGGCCGAACATGGCTTGCAGCTCGGGCATCAACTCGGCCACTGACGCGCGTTGCAGGCCGAACACGCCCACCGACATGCCCTTGAGCCAGTCCACATCAAAGGTGTCGATGGTTTCCTGATAGTTGGCCAGTTCCTCCGCGGTGCCGGCCAGGCTGAGGATGTTGCGCGCCGGGTCCACCAGCAAAAACGCGTTCTCGCGGGCAAACGGCTTGAGCAGCTTTTGCATCTCGGTGGCGGAGATATACCGCAGTGGGAACAACCGCGCAGAGAGGCCGCTGGACGGCGCCGCCACGTGCATTTGCGGCACCAGCTTGCCGGCCACGGCCTGGTCGGCGGGCAGGATCACATAGCGCTGGCCCTGGCGGATCATCGCGTTGTCGGTCCAGGACAGCAGGGTTTCCAGAATCGACAACGCCTGCTGCTTGTCCACCGGTTTGGAGGTGGAGAAGCTGACGTTGCCCTTCACGCCCTGGGCGATGCTGTAGTTTTCGTGCAGCAGGTCGCCCATCACGCTGTTGATCACCGCTTCGATGGGCTGGTCGGCGAAGTTGAACACGATGTCGCCGCCCTGCTCCTTGGCGCTCGGTGATGCGGCGGGCGGACGCACGAATTGCTGGTTGCCACGGATCACCTGGCGCTGTGGCGCTGACCTGGCTGCAAGCGGTGGGCTTTCAGGCGCAGGCGCCGCAGTCGGCGGCCGTTGTGAACCGGTGCCCTGCATGGCTTCGTGCAGCAGCTCGTCGTCCGCGTCGGGGCGGTCGGGGAAGGCGCCACAGCCGCCCAGTGCGAGGGCGGTGGCCAGGCAAAATGTTGAAGTGCGCATGTCGATCAAGGGAGGGGCTCGCGGGGAAGAGTAATCGGGGGCCGGGTGGACGGCGGCGGCAGGCGCTTGGCATAGAGGTTCAAGGTTTGCGTGCGGCCATCCAGGGCAAAACGGGCGTATTGCGGTGTCAGGTGTTCCAGGCGCCAGCCGTTGGGCAGCGTCTGGCCCAGGCGCACGGTCAGCGGGCGGCCGTCGGCCTGCTTGAGCATCGCCATTTGCAGGTTGCCAGTGATCATGATGCCGCTGAGGGTCAGGTTGGCCAGGCTCGAGACTCGGGCTTTGCCCACCACGCTGTCGGGGCTGCGATCAGGGCTGAACAGCGGCGTTTGCCACGTGGCGGCGAGGCTATCGAGTGTCACGCTTGGCGCCACGCGCGCACTGACCGCAGGGTGCGCACGCGCGACGGGTTCGGGCAGCCACTGCGGTTGATCGCCGATGCTGCTGAGGATGACCGCCATCAGCACGCCGAGTAACCCGGCCAAGCCGAGCAAGCCCCATTCCAGGGGGCGCAGTGCGCCGATCATCGCGCCACCTGCGGTTGCAGATAGCCGCGCACCAACAGGTGCACCAGCAGTTTTCCCGCCCCGCCGCTGGCTGGCGCCTGCTGGCCACGGCGGATGCGCAGCTCATCCACAAACAAAAACGGCGGCTGGTACTCCAGCTCATGCAGCACGGCTTCCAAGGGCTCGATGGCGCAGTTCAGGGTCAGGCTGACTTTGACCTGGCGATACGGCTCGCCCTCGTCCTGCTCCGGGGTGATGGGCTTGCGTTGGGTCAGGCTGCAGCCGCCGCCGAGCGTGGCGTGGCTGTTGATCAGGTCGGCAAGACGCTGCATCAGGTCGGCGGCCACCACGTCAGGGTCATCGCCCGGCAACAGGCTGGTGCTGCTGGCCGGGTCCTGGCGGGCCTGTTGCAGTTGCTGGCGCAGCGCATCGCCCTGGCGCACCACGCCGGCGTAGCGTTGCTGCTGCTCGCGCAACTGCTCGGCCTGTTCGCCCATGTCACGCAAGGGGCCGGCGAACCAGCTGTCGATCAACAGCCAGTAGGCCGCGCCGACGACCACGGCCAGCAATAGCAAGGCCGCACCGCGACGTTCACGGGGTGTGAGGGGTCGGCGCATCGGCGGCCTCCTGGCGTAGGTGGGCACGCAAGGCAAACTGGTCCTTGCCGGTGCGCGCATCGGGTTGAATCACCCCTTCGAACTGGGCGTTTTCCAGGCTGTGGCAACTCTTGATGCGGGTGATCAGCGCGCTGGCCTTGGCGCTTTGTCCGGAGATGGAAATCTCGCCGTCCTTGACGTCCAACTGGTCGAGCCAGGTGTCGGCGGGCAGGCAGGTGGTGAGGTCATTGAGCAACGCGGCCAAGGGCGGCTGCGCCAGTTTGCGCCGGGTCAGGTATTGCGCCGCGCCACGGGTATTGAGCAGTTGCTGGCGCAAGGCGTGCACCTCGGCAACCTGGGCTTTTTGCTGCTGCACGCTGGCGCGCATGGCGTCGAGCACGCGCTGGCGGTCGTTGAGCCACAACAGCATCGCCGCAATCAGCAAGGCACCGCACAGCCACGGCAGGCTGCGTTGCAGGCCTTTGCCGGTGGGGCGTTGGCGCGGGCGCAGTGGCGCGGGGAGCAAGTCGATGCCCAGGTGGTTCACATCCACCCGATGAGGGTGCACGCCGAGGGCGGCGCACTCGGTGAGGATCTGGTCCAGCTGTTCGCGCAGGATCGCCACCAGCGTGACCTGCAGGTGCGTGGCGGTGCGTTGCTCCTGGCGCGCGACGAAGTACAGCTGGTCAGCCTCGAAGGGCGTGTAGCGATCCAGCTCGTACCCGACCACGGCGGTCAGGTTGCGCGCGGCGGCCAGCGGCAGCTGCACGGTTTGCAGCAGCACCGCGTCGGGCGCGAGCATCAGCACCTGGCGCGCGCTGGCGAGTGTGACCGGTTCGCTCAGTGGCCAGTGGCAGACCTGCTCAGGCGGCTCGCTCAGGGCCAGCCATTTCGGGACACAGGCGCGCAACTCCGCGAGCCACAGGCGCCAGCCCTGTTGCAGCAGGCTGCCGCGCCAGTGCCGGGCGATGGGTTCCAGTCGATTCATTCTTGCCAACGCAGCACCCGGTAGGGTTGCGCGCTGTCCTCCGAGGGGCTCAATAAAACGGTGAGTTGCAGGCGTGCCTGGTAGCCGCCGGGGCGCTGTGCGTGGCTGTCGACCACCAGCACCACACCCGGGTCGGCGCCTTCGGCGTTCTGACGCGGCAAGTCCAGCGCCTTGCGCATCAGCGGGCTGGCGAAGGCCGGATCGGGTCGATCCAGGTCACTCCACAGGGTGATTTCCGGCAGCAATTGGCTGTACAGCGTTTGTGTCATGCCGGGCAGCTGGCGCACTTCTTCCAGCACCCGAAACGGCGGCAGGCCGTGCTTGCGGCGCGCCTCAAAGGCTTTGATCAATTGGTCGGCCTGGGCCTGGGTGGCGCCGCAGGCCAGGGCCAGGCGCATCAAGTCATCGGCCTCGGCGTTGATCAGGTAGAGCTTGCCGCGCTCGCTGCGCAGGCTGACGTGCAACTGGGCATCGTCGAAGGTCAGCGCGATGTCACGGCCGTCGGCAATCCAGCGCCGATCGGCCATGACCAGGGCGATGCCGGCTTCGGCAGCCAGCACGGTCTGGGTGTGCTGGCGCAACCACAGGGCCTGGCGGCTTTGCAGCTGTACCCAGCCGGCCAGGCCGCCGAGCAACACACTGAGCAAGGCCAGCGCCCACAGCACCAGCAGCAGCGCAGCGCCGCGTTGGCGCCTCATTCCTCCAGCGCTCCGCTGGCGAGGTTAAGACGCAGGGCAATCACTTGGGTAACCCACGGCAGCGGGCCGTCGACGCGTGCGGCAATGCGCACCGCAGCGGGCAAATGCTTGGGCCACGGCCATTGGTTGACCCATCCGGTGGCTTGGCCCAAAGGCGATACGCCGCGGTAACTGAACTGCAAGTCCTGGACGTTTTTGAGCAGCACTTGCGGCTCACTGCGGGCGACGTTGGTGTGCGATTCGAGCTGAGCAAACGACACCTGCAATGCCTGTTTTTGCGCTTGCAGCGTGAACCGCTGAATGCCGCCGCCGAGCACACCCGGCAACGTCGCCACAAACTGCAATCGCTGGGGCGTGCCGACAAAAAAACCATCGGTCTGGCTGTCATCTTCGGTGACGTCCAGGGGCAGCGCCTCACTGATCGCCGTGCGTAAAAACTGCTGGGCGGCGCGCATCTCATCCAGGCTGGTGGTGTAGCGCTGGGCCTTGGACACGGCGCGATTGGCGCCCAGCAACGCCCCGCCCACCAGCACCAGCAGCACCGCGAGCAGGCTCAGCACCACGAGGATCTCCAGCAAGGTGAAGCCCTGCTCGCGGCGCTTCACAGGCGCGCCTTCAAGGTACTGAAACGGGCCTGGTGCGGCCCTTCGCTGACGGTCAGGTCGAGGCGAAAAAGGTGCGGCTGTTGTCGGGTCTGGGTCAGTTGCCAGTGGATGCCCTGCAAGTCACCTTCACTGACACCTTCAGCCAGCGGCCCCGCCGCTTCCTGGTCGAGTACCGTCAGCGCCGCATGGGTGAGGCGGTCGCTGTGGGCGACTTGCGACAACGAGCGCGCGCTTTGGCCAAAGGCGACCAGCAACACTGTGCCGCACACCGCCATCAAGGTCAGCGCGGCGAGCATTTCAAGCAAGGTGAAGCCTGTCTGGTATTTCATGGCAGCGCCTTGGACTGCACGCTGCCGGTCAGCCAGCCCACGTCGATGCGCCAGCGCCGGCTGCCATTGGCCAACAACAGATGGCCGCCGGTTGAGCTGCCGTCGGGGTAAAACTCGACAGCCGAGCCGGCCTGTTCGGCAGTGTGCAAGCTCACCTGCAGCTCAGCCGGCCAGTGTTGCAGCGCGCGGCCCGGCGCCTGGAAGGTCATTTTCTGCAGATCGAATTCAGTGCGCGCCGCCGCGCCGCTGACAACCGCCCCGGCCCGCGTGGTGCGCAGCGCATCGACCATCTGCCCGACCACGCGACGCTCTTGCGCCGCCTGCAAACCCTGGCGCACGCCCAGCCCCAGCAACCCGCCGGCGAGGCCGATCAACAGGATGACCACCAGCATCTCCAGCAGGGTAAAGCCGCGCTGGGCCATGGCGAGGTTATTCCCAGTTGCCCAGATCGGCGCTGTAGCCATCGCCGCCCGGCTGGCCGTCCTGACCGTAGAAAATCAGGTCGAAGGCGCCGTGCTCGCCGGGGTAGCGATAGCCGAAGGCATGGCCGAACGGGTCCTTGAGGTCGGAGGGCTTGGCGTAGGGGCCGGCCCAGCTGGATGCGTTGGCGGGCTTGTCCACCAGCTGTCGCAGGCTGTTGGGCGGTGCGCCGACGTCGAGGGCATAGCTGTCGATTTTCATGCTCAGGCCGGCCAGTTGCGCCTTGCCTGCGCCGTATTTGCCCTTGTCCACGTTGCCGCCGACCTGGCGCACCACAATGGTCGCGACAATGCCCAGCAACACGATCACCGCGAGCATTTCGAGCAGGGTGAAACCGCTTTGGCGGCGTGTCGATCCGAGTTGAAGGTGTCGCATGGGAGTGGCTCCTTGAAGGTTCATATATTGCTGGTCAGGCTCATCAGCGGCAGCATGATCGCCAGCATGATTACCGCCACCAGCACGGCCATGACCACGGTCAGCGACGGCACCAGCGCGGCGAGCAGGCGGTCGATGCCGCGTTTGGCTTCGACGTCGAACACCTCGGCGACCTTGAGCAGCATGCTGTCCAGTTCACCGGCCTGTTCGCCGACTTCAATCATTTGCAGGGCCAGGTCTGGCAGCAGCGGTTGCGCGCCGAACGCGCTGGCGAGGGTGCCGCCGCCTTTGACCGATTCCGCCGCATCCGCCACTTGGGCTTGCAGCGCCCGGTTGGTGCAGACTTGGCGGGCAATCACGAGTGCTTGCAGCAAGGCCACGCCGTTGCTGAGCAGGGTGCCGAGGGTGCGCGTCAGTCGGGCGGCTTCGACGCGTTGCAGCAGCGGGCCGATCACGCGAATGCCGAGCAGGCGGCGGTCGTAGCGCTGCCTGCGCAGCGGATCACGCAGGCGTGCCGCCACGATCCAGATGACCGCCACCAGAGCGCCCAGGACCCACACGCCATAGGCGCCGAGGAACTGGCCAAGCGCGAGAATGACCTCGGTGATCAGCGGAATCGGCACGCCCAGGTCCTGGAAAATCGGCACGAATTGCGGCACCACGTACGCCAGCAACAGCGCCAGCGAACCCACTACACCGACCACCAGGAACGCCGGGTAGATCAGCGCATTGATGACGTCGCCGCGCAGCAATTGGCTGCGTTCCAGGTAGTCGCCCAACTGATGCAAGGTGCTTTCCAGCGCGCCACCGGCCTCACCGGCGCGCACCATGCTCAAATACAGCGCCGAGAACGTGTCGCCCTCCTCCTCCAGCGCGGCGGATAACGGCTTGCCCGCCTTGACGTGGTCGCGGATACGCTCGATCAGCGCGCGCACCTGGGGTTGGCCGGGTGGTTTGAGCAGCAGGCCCAACGCGCGCTCAAGCGGCTGACCGGCGCCGAGCAACGTGGCCAGTTGCTGGGTAAAGCTCACCAGGGTCGCGCCCTTCAACGGCCCGCGCGCAGTGCGCAGCAGTGGGCTGCCGGCCACTTCGATGTGCAACAGCAGTAAGCCGCGCTTGTGCAGGACGGCGATGGCAGCCGCCTGGTCCTGGGCTTGCAGCGTGCCGTTGTGGGCCACGCCCTGGCTGTCCAGCGCGCGAAACTTGAACAGGCTCACGCGCCCTCTCCACGGGTGACGCGCAGCACTTCTTCCAGCGAGGTGACGCCCGCCAGCGCCTGGCGCAGGCCTTCTTCATGCAAGGTGCGCAGACCGGCGCGGCGCGCGGCCTGCTCCAGCGTGGCGGCGTCGGCGTGGCGCATCAACAGGCTGCGCAGTTCGTCGTTTATCACCAGCAATTCGGTGATTGCACTGCGACCGCGATAACTGCCCTTGTAGAGCAGGATCGGGCGCTGGTCGGTCAAGCGATCCAGGCCATGTTCTTCGATCAGTTCCGGCGCGGCTTCGAATGCCACGCGGGTCGCCGGGTCCAGGCGCCGGACCAGGCGCTGGGCGAGAATGCCGCTGACCGTCGAGGCGATCAGGTAGCTTTCCACGCCCATGTCCAGCAAGCGCGTGATGCTCGCGGCGGCGCTGTTGGTGTGCAGGGTGGAGAGCACAAGGTGGCCGGTGAGCGAGGACTGGATGGCGATGCGGCAGGTCTCCAGGTCGCGGATTTCGCCGACCATGATCACGTCCGGGTCCTGGCGCACGATGGAGCGCAGCGCACCGGCGAAGTCCAGGCCAATGGCGGGCTTGACCTGGATCTGATTGATGCCTTCGAGCTGGTATTCCACCGGGTCTTCAACGGTGATGATCTTGCGTTCAGCGGTGTTGAGCCGCGACAACGCGGTGTAGAGGGTGGTGGTTTTGCCCGAGCCGGTGGGCCCGGTGACCAGCAGGATGCCGTGCGGGCGTTCAAGCAGGTCGAGAAACGCCGCCAGGCGCTGGCCGTCAAAGCCCAGGCTCTGGAAGTCGAACTGCACGGTTTGCCGGTCGAGCAGGCGCATCACCACCGATTCGCCGAAGCTGGTGGGCACCGTGGACACGCGCAGGTCCAGCGCCTTGCCCTGGACACGCAGCATGATCCGCCCGTCCTGGGGCAGGCGCCGTTCGGCGATGTCCAGGCGCGCCATGATCTTGACCCGCGAGATCACCGCCGCCGACGAACTGGCCGGCGGCGCTTCGGCGTCGTGCAGCACACCGTCGATGCGGTAACGCACCTTGAGCTGGTTTTCGAAGGGTTCGATGTGGATATCCGACGCGCGCTGTTCCACCGCACGCTGCAGGATCAGGTTGACCAGGCGAATCACCGGCGCTTCGGAGGCCATGTCCTTGAGGTGTTCGATATCTTCCAGCGCCCCGCCCTGCTCATCGAGGTTTTCGATCAGGGTGCCCATGGCGGAGCGGCCCTGGCCGTAGTAACGCTCGATCAGCGTGTCGACTTCAGTACGCGGGCCGATGGCCAGCCACACCGGCACCTGGCAGGCGTAGGCCAGGGCTTGAAAGGGATAGAGGTGCGCCGGGTTGGCCGCCAATACGCGCAGGCCACCTTGGGCCCAGCCCATGGGCACAACCTGGTAGTGGCGCATAAAGCGTTCAGTGAGGGCGGGCAACGGGTCGAGCAGCGGCGGCGCGGCATCGGCCAACAACAGCGGCGCGCCAAGCAGGTCCGCCCAGGCGCGGGCCAGTTCGATTTCAGAGACCAGCCCCAGACGCGCGAGCAGGCCGAGCAGGTCGCCGGCGTCCGTAGACAGGCGCCGGGCGCGCTCCAGGTCGACCGTTTTCAGCCCGGCGTGCCGCATCAGCCACGCGCACACGTGGTCGGTGTGCGGGATCTGCAGAGTGCAGGCATCGATGGGCATTGACGACATAGTGTGGGGTGTCTAGTTGCGAGAAAGTATGGCTATTTGGAACTACTGGCCAATACCGGAGAAGTGCCATTAGTTCGCCACGCCGCAGTCGGGGTTAACCGGGTTAATCGACTGAAAGTTGTAAATCTAGTTCCTGACGGCTGGAAACAAACTGAAAAGAATACGCATTGGCTGTCCCGGATTTCCGGTACAGCCCTTGATTTAGGGCTTTTGGAGTGAATCACCAGAAGTGAGCTAGTTGCAATTAGCCACTTCACTAGTTATTCAAGTGCTCTCACGCTCAATCAAGCGACACTCCAGAAGATTCAATCGCACAACTTCATCCTCCACTGGCAGAACACCCAAACTTTCAAGTACCCGCGTGGCGGCTAATATTCCGATGTCCAGGGCTGGCGGTTTTATCGTGCTCAGACTTGGCAAAAGCATTTCGGCAAAGGGGTAATCACCAAAACCGAGCACGGCGCAGTCTTGCGGGATGTTCAATCCGGCCCGCTGGCCTGCCAGCAAACCACCGGCGGCCAGGTTGTCGTTGGCAAAAAAAATCGCATCCGGCGGCGTGGCGTGGCTCATCAGCACCTGCATTGCCTGCTTGCCGGCTTCGAAAGGCGCCAGGTCCGCATCCGGAGCAAACACCCAGGGCTGCACCCCCAGTTGGGCGGCGGTGGCGGCATAACCGTCGCGCCGCTCCAGCGCACTGAAGTCGCCGGGCGCACTGTTCTGCACGAAGGCGATGCGCCGATACCCTTTGGCATGCAGGTAGCGCGCAGCACTGACGCCCACCTCGTAATGGGAGAAGCCAATCTGCAAGGGTTCGCGCGTGGGCACGTAATCCCAGGTTTCCACCACCGGAATGTCTGCCTCGGCGATCATTTTTTCAGTGACCGCGCTGTGGAAACGACTGGTCAGTACCAACGCCGCCGGCGACCACCCGAGAAACGCGCGCACCGCGCTTTCTTCCTGGTCGGCGCTGAAGTAGCTGGACGCCAATAGCAGCTGATAACCATGGCGGCTGAGCGTGTCACTGAAGCCCTGGATGGTGTTGGCAAAGATCGGCCCGGAGATGTTGGGAATCACCATGGCCACGATCCGCCCACGCGCCGAGGCCAACCCACCGGCCACCAGATTCGGCACATAACCCAACTCGGCCACCACCGCCGCGATGCGCTCCCGGCGCTCTGGCGAGACCTGCTCTGGCTGATTGAAATAACGCGACACGGTGATCGCCGACACCCCGGCCTGGCGCGCCACGGTATTGAGAGTGACGCGCCCGGCGCCACGGCGTTTGCGCGGTTTTTCTTCGCTCAAGAGGCAATCCTGTTAGAAACGAAAAAGCATATAGGACTAATTTTTTAGTATTTGACGCTCTAAACCAGCCCCAACAATAATGCCGATGTTAGCGCTACCAAAGCGCTTTGTCTGCTACTCGCTCGAGCGAATGCCCAAGACACGACACAGGCGCTGACGGTCGCAGAACCGCAGCGGTTCAGGGCATTTTTGGAGCGGGCACAGCATGCACAACTTTCCACGTCACACTCATTTATTGTTTCTCGCCGGGCTGAGCGCCCTCCCCGCGCCGGGCGTATTTGCCGCCGATGAGCAAGAACCCACGCTCAAATCCGTCACGGTTACCGCGACGCGGCGCGAAGAGTCGCTGCAAAAAGTCCCGGTGGCGGTCTCGGTACTCGATGGCGAACAACTGGAGCGCGACAACCGCAACGGCGTGGCGAGCATCGTGCAGCAAGTGCCGTCGCTGAACTTTCGCACCGGCGCGTCGAACAAGGACACCTCGTTGTTCGTGCGCGGCGTGGGCACCATTTCCACCTCCCCAGGCGTTGAACCGACCGTGGCCACAGTGATCGACGGCGTGGTGTATGCGCGTCCAGGCCAGGCCACCCTCGACCTGCTGGACCTTGAGCGCATCGAAGTGCTGCGCGGCCCGCAGGGCAGCCTGTTCGGCAAGAACGCCTCGGCCGGCGTACTGAACATCACCAGCAAGGCACCCACCGCCGAGACCCACGGCTATATTGATCAGTCGTATTACAGCGGTAATGAAAGCCGCACGCGTTTTGGCATTGGTGGCAGCCTGGTGCCGGGGGTGCTCAAGGGCTCGATCAGCACGCTGTTCGGCAGTTACGACGGTAATGTGGATAACAAAAATAACGGCCAGGAGGTCAACGGCTACAACCACAAAGGTATTCGCGGCAAGCTGGAATTCACCCCCAGTGACGAGGTGAAACTGACCCTGATCGCCGACTATATGCAGGCCCATGACGACGGCCCGAATGGCGTGGTGAGCAAGTCGCTGACACTCGCGTTTGCCAATGCGTTGAGCCCGGTGCGCGCGTCCAGCGACAACCGCGATATCAACACCGACACGCGCAGCCATGTCGAAGACACCAACAAAGGGTTGTCGGCGCAGCTGGACTGGAACCTGGGCGACTACACCCTGACCTCGATCACCGCCTGGCGCGGCTGGGACAACACCCAATACCAGGATGGCGACCGCCTCGGCACCGTAACTGCCGCCTTCCCCGGCACCGCCGACAAGGGCGAGCTGGCCTTCGACCAGTACTCCCAGGAACTGCGCCTGGCCTCGCCCAAGGGTGAATTCCTGGAGTACGTCGGTGGCCTGTTCTACATGCACGGCAAGGACGAAGAGACCTACCAGCGCACGCTGACCACCCCGGCGCGCACTGACCGCGGCATTGCCGACTACAGCACCACCAGCGACAGCTACGCGGCATTCGGTGAAACCACGCTGAATTTCACCTCACGCTTTCGCGGCATCGCCGGCCTGCGCTACACCCACGACGAGCTGAAATACGATCACCGCCGCGTGTCGACCTCCGCCACCACGGTGAGTGGCATTCAACCGGCCACCCGCAGTGCCGGTTCGGTAGACGAGGACGGCTGGTCCGGGCGGCTGGGCGTGCAATTCGACATCAGCGACAGCATCACCAGCTACCTGACCTACTCACGTGGCTACAAAGGCCCGGCGTACAACGTGTTTTTCAACATGCAGCCGCGCGACACCAACGCCCTCAAGCCGGAAACCTCCAACACCTGGGAAGCCGGGATCAAGGCCACCAGCTGGAACAATCGCCTGACCACCAACCTTGCGGTCTTCCACAGCGACTACGACAACTACCAGGCCAACTTTTTCGACACGGTCGCAGGCCAAGTCGTGACGCGCCTGATCAACGCCGGCAGCGTCAGCACTGAAGGTGTCGAACTCGATTACGCCTTGCAGGCCACCCAGCAACTCAAGTTGTCCGGGGCCCTGGCTTACACCCGTGCGCGTATTGACGAATTCGCCTGCCCCGCCGGTGCGGCGGCAACGTGCAACGTGAATGGCAAACCACTGCCGTTCAGCCCGGACTGGAAAAGCTACGTGCGCGCCGACTACAGCATCTCGCTGGAGAACGGCCTGGACATTGAGCTGGGCACCGACTACAGCTGGCAGAGCGAAGTGCAGTACGACATCAGCCAGAACCTCGACACCAAACAAGGCGCCTACGGCATCTGGAACGCCAGCGTGGCCCTGGCCGATTACAGCAATGGCTGGCGCGTGGCGCTGTTGGCCAAGAACCTCGCCGACAAGTCTTATTCACCGCTGCTGGCCAGCGGCGGCAACTACATCTACCGCGCCGTGCCCCGTGACGATGAACGTTACTTCGGCGTGCAACTGCGCAAGGATTTTTAAGCATGAGCCGTCAATTGAAACTCGGCGCCTTTCTCATGGCCACCGGGCACCACGTCGCCGCCTGGCGCCACCCGGACGTGCCGGCCAACGCCGGGCTGGATTTCGCCCAGTACAAACGCCTGGCGCAGATCGCCGAGGCGGCCAAGTTCGACGCGCTGTTTGTGGCCGACAGCATTGCCGCCGCCACGGGTGAGATCGCCAGCCAGATGGCGCGTTCGGATCACTTCGAGCCGCTGACGTTGCTCTCGGCATTGAGTGCGGTAACGGCGCATATCGGCCTGATCGCCACGGCGACCACCAGCTACAACGAGCCCTACCACGTGGCCCGCAAATTCGCCTCGCTGGACCACCTCTCCGGCGGGCGCGCCGGCTGGAACCTGGTGACCTCGGACAATGCCGCCGAGGCGCAGAACTTTGGCCGCGATGAGCACCTGGGCCATCGCGAGCGTTACAGCCGGGCGCGGGAATTTCATCAGGTGGTGACCGGGCTGTGGGACAGCTGGGAAGACGACGCTTTTGTGCGCAACAAGGCCAGCGGCCACTACTATGACCCGGCGAAACTGCATGTGCTGGACCACGTCGGCGAGCATTTCCGGGTCAAGGGCCCGTTGAACGTGGCCCGCTCGCCACAGGGCCAGCCGGTGGTCGTGCAGGCGGGTTCTTCCGAAGCCGGCCGGGAGCTGGCTGCGCAGACCGCCGACGTGGTGTTCACCGCGCAAACGTCGCTGGCCAATGCGCAGGCGTTTTATGCCGACCTTAAAGGGCGACTGGGCGGCTATGGGCGTGAGGCCGACGCGCTGAAAATCATGCCCGGCGTGTTTGTGGTGGTGGGGCCAACCGAGGCTGAGGCACAGGCGAAATTCGAGGCGTTCCAGGCGTTGGTCGAGCCCGAGGTGGGCGTGGCCTTGCTGGGGCGCATGCTGGGTAATTTCGACCTGTCCAAGTACCCGTTGGACGGGCCGTTGCCGTCGCTGCCATTGACCGACAGCGGGCAACGCAGCCGCCAGCAATTGCTCAGTGACCTGGCGAATCAGGAGCAACTGACGCTGGCGCAACTGGGCCGGCGGATTGCCGGTGGTCGCGGGCATTACAGCCTGATCGGCACGCCGCTGCAGATTGCCGATGAGCTGCAACGCTGGTTCGAAAACGCTGCGGCCGATGGTTTCAATATCCTGGTGCCGCATTTGCCGGGAGGGCTTGAGGATTTTGCCCAGTGGGTGGTGCCCGAACTGCAGCGGCGCGGCCTGTTCCGGACCGAATACACCGGCAGCACACTCAGAGAACACCTCGGTTTAGTGCGCCCGGCGAATCGTTTCAAGGCGGCTCAGGCATGAAAATCCCTTTGCTGTTGCTGGCCCTGCTGGCCGTCACCGACACCGCGCTGGCGGCCGACCCCGCCACCCTGCGCATCGGCTACCAGAAAGGCTCTATCGCCCTGGTACTCGCCAAGGAACACGGCTTGCTGGAAAAGCGCTTTGCACACACCGCGGTGAAATGGATCGAGTTTCCCGCCGGCCCGCAGATGCTTGAGGCACTGAACGTGGGCGCACTGGATGTAGGCTCTACCGGCGATATCCCGCCGCTGTTCGCGCAAGCGGCCGGTGCCGACCTGGTCTACATCGGCGCCGAACCGCCCAAGCCAACCGCCGAAACCGTCCTGGTGCGCAACGACAGCCCGCTGCACTCGGTTGCCGACCTCAAGGGCAAGAAAGTGGCCTTCCAGAAGGGCTCCAGCTCCCACAACCTGATCCTGCGCGCCTTGAATAAAGCCGGCCTGCGCTATCAGGATATTCAACCGGTGTACTTGCCCCCGGCCGACGCACGCGCGGCGTTCGAGCAAGGCAGCGTGGACGCCTGGGCGATCTGGGAACCCTATTCGTCATTGGCTTTGAGCCAGAGCCCGAGCCATGTGCTGGCCAACGGCGAGGGCCTGGGTTTGTCGGGGCCGATGTACACCGCGCGGCGTGAGTATGCGCAGGCGAACGGCGCGTTTATCCATGCACTGTTGGATGAACTCAGTGCTGCCGAAGCGCTCACCCGCAGCGAGCGTGAAGACAGCTTGAAGGTGCTGACCGCCTTTATGGGCCTGCCTGCCGAGGTGATTGCCCACTATATGGATAACCGCCCGCCTTCGCCGATCCTGCCGATTGACGAGACGGTCATCCAGGCGCAGCAAGCGACGGCGGATCTGTTTTATCAGAACCGTTTGTTGCCCAAGGCCATTGAAGTGAAGAAAGCCGTGTGGAGCGCTGAAGCCAACTGAGGCCCAGCCTGCACCCACAGTTTTTGACTGTATTTCACATCAAGTCATGCAGAGCAGTAACAGGCTAAACACGGTCAACCTGTGGGAGCTGGCTTGCCTGCGATGGCGGTGGATCAGCCAGCCTGCTATCACTGACCCACCGCTTTCGCAGGCAAGCCAGCTCCCACAGGTTGAGTGGCGTCAGGCTTGATTTCGGGTGCTTTTTTCCACGAGGCACATCGGTGTGCCGGCCACCGGCTCGCGCATGATCTGCACCTGCACATCGAATACTTGACGCATCAGTTCGGCGCTGATCACTTCGGCGGGCGCGCCGTGCGCGACCAGTTTGCCGCCGTGCATCACCGCCAGGTGGTCGGCGTAGCGGCAGGCCTGGTTGATGTCGTGGAGCACGGTGATCACGGTCTTGCCTTCGGCGGCCAGTTCGCCCATCAGGTCGAGCAGTTCGACCTGGTGACTGATGTCGAGGTAGGTGGTGGGTTCGTCGAGCAGCACCACCGGTGCGTTCTGCGCCAGCACCATCGCCAGCCACGCGCGTTGGCGCTGGCCTCCGGACAAGTCCGCCAGGGCGCGGTCGGCCAGGGCGTCGAGTTCCAGGCGCTGCATGGCTTGGGTCACGTGGGCCTGGTCGTGGCCGCTCAGGCGCCCCCACAGCGAGTTATGCGGGCTGCGGCCATAAGCGATCAGTTGGCGCACGCTGACGCCTTCCGGCACCGGCAACACCTGGGGCAAAAATGCGATCTGTTGTGCCAACTGACGAGCGGACAGACTGGCGTAGGCTTGATCCCCCAACGTCAACTCGCCCTGGCTTGGCTTGAGGATGCGCGCGAAGGCCTTGAGCAAGGTGGACTTGCCGCAGCCATTGGGCCCGATCAACGCAGTGACACGCCCCGGTGGCGGCGCGAACGACAAACCCTGCACGATGCGCGTGGCGCCGTAGCCGATGTCGAGTTGATGTGCTTTTAAAATGCTCATGTCATCAGCCCTTGAACCGTGCCAGCAACCAAAGAAAATACGGCGCGCCAATCACCGCCGTCAGCACCCCCGCAGGGATTTCGCTGGGCGCGATCAACGTGCGCCCGAGGGTGTCGGCCAGCACCAGCAACAGCGCGCCGATCAGCATCGCCGCCGGCAGCAGATACAGGTGATGCCCGCCCACCAGCCGCCGCGCCATGTGCGGCGCGACCAGGCCGATAAACCCAATCGGCCCGATCACCCCCACGCCCAGGCTGGTCAGGACCACCGCGCACGCCATCGCCAACCAGCGCGTGCGGGTCAGTGCGGTGCCCAGGCTGTGGGCGGCTTCGTCGCCCAGGGCGATCAGGTTCAGCGGTTTGGCCAGGCACAGGCCCAACGGAATCAGCAGCAGAAACGGCAACACCAGCGCCACGTGGTGCCAGTTGCGGCTCCACAAACTGCCGGTCAATGCGAGCAAGGCGGTGTTGATATCCAGCGGATGGGAGAGGATCAGAAACTCGGTAACGCTGGACAACGTGACCGCAATCGCCACGCCCGACAGCGCGAAACGCACCCCGGAAAAACTCACGCCGGTGTTGTACAGCGCGAGCAGCAAGGCGCCACCCGCACCGCCGAGGCAGGCCACCAGGGGCAACCAGGCAATCGGCATGTGCGGCCAGCCGATGATCGCCACCGTCAGTGCCAGCCCGGCGCCCTGAGTGACGCCGAGGATTTCCGGCGAGGCCAGCGGGTTGCGAATCACACCCTGGACAATCGCCCCGGCCAGGCCGAACGCGCAGCCGGCGAGGATGGCGATCAGGCTGCGTGGCAGGCGATGGTTCCACACTTCGAAGTCGAGGGCGTTGTGGGCCAGCAGACGGTCCAGCACCGTTTCCGGGGTGAGCCACACCGTGCCGGCACTGAGGCTGACACCGGTCGCCACCAGCAACATGCCGAGCAACAGCCATAGGCGTAATCGGGGTTGGGTCATAGCGCGCGCCTGGCAAGAAAGAGGAAGAACGGCGCACCGATCAGCGCGGTCACGACACCCGCCGGGGTTTCCACCGGAAAGGCCACAGCGCGGCTGAGCAAGTCGGCGCCGAGCACGATCGCCGCGCCCAGGGCTGCACTCAGCGGGATCAGCCAGCGGTAGTCATTGCCGAGAAATTGCCGAATGATATTCGGCGCGATCAGCCCGACAAAACCGATGGGGCCGACGGCGCAGACGCTGGCACCCACCAGCAACAGGCTGGCGAAAAATACCTGCAGACGCAGGCTGGCGATGCCCACGCCCAGCGAGCGTGCAGCGTCTTCGCCCAGGTTGATCAGGTTCAGGCGCGGCGCGCACCACAGCGCCCACAGGCCGCCGATCAAGGTGCAAGGCCAGAGTAATTGCACCTGGGCCGCGCCGACGTTGGCCAGGGAGCCGGCCAGCCAGTTCAGCACGCTTTGTGCCTGAGCCTCGACCAGAATCACCGTAAGCCGCGTCAATGCTGCGCACAGCGCCGCCACGGCCACGCCGGCCAATACCAGCCGGCCTTGGGCGGTGGCGGGCGACCACGCACCGCCCAGACTGAACACGGTAATCCAGGCCAATGCGCCGCCCACGCAGGTCATCAACAATGCGCCGCCGGCAAAGGGTGGCGCGACCAAGCCGGTCGAGAACAATGCCAACCCCAGCGCCGCACCCGCCGTTACACCAAACAGCGACGGCGATGCCAACCGGTTGCGGGTAATGCCCTGCATCAGTGCACCGGCCAGGCCCAGGCAAGCCCCGACCAAGGCCGCGCATACCGCTCGCGGCACCCGCAACTGGGCGACGATATAGGCCATATTGCCGCCCACGCTGCCCTGGTGAACCAAGCCATTCCAGGCATCCGTCGCCGTGAGGGTGAACGGTGACCAGCTGTACAAAGAGAGCCAGAACAATAAAGCGCCCAGCAGCACGATACTCGCTGCCGCGAGACTTCGGCCCATGCTTATTGGCTCAGTACGGCTTTGCCGCCTTTGAGAATGGCCAGGGCGTCTTCGGCGATCTGCTCCGAGGCCAACACACCGCGATTGCGCGCCCAGCTGTCGCCGTCGACTTCGGCCACATGGTGGTTACGCACCGCACCGAGCACTTGCCACAGCGGCTGCTTGCTCCAGGTGTCGACGATGCTTGGGCGGCGGTAGTGACCGACCAGCAACCAGCCCGGATCCAGCGCGAGCAATTGCTCCAGGCTGACAAACTCGGTGGGGGCGGCGTTGGCGCGCACCGACGGTACTTTCAGGCCAATGGCCTGCAGCACGCTGCCGGCGTAGGAGTCCGGGCCGTGCACGGAAAAGCTGTCTTCCCGGGCGACGCCGAACAGCACGCTGGCACCGGCGGGTATCTGCTTGGCAATCGTCTGCAAATGCTCGCGGTTCTGCGCGATACGCGCCTCCATCTGCGGGCTTTTGCCCAGGGCCTTGCCGATCAGCTCGGCGGATTTGAGGCTGCCCTCGTAATCCTCACCACGCGAAGGCAACAGCAAGGTGGGCGCGATGCTCGACAGGTCGCTGTACAGCGCCTGGTGGCGATTGAGGTCGGCGACGATCAGGTCCGGCTTGAGCCGGGCGATTTCCTCGATGCTCGGCTGCGAGCGCAGGCCCACGGATGTCCATTGGCCGATGGCCTGGCGCACGCGCGGCAGCACTCGGTTGGCGTCGCCATCATCGGCAGCGCCTACGGGCGTAACGTCAACAGCGGCGAGGCTGTCGAGAAAGGAAAACTCCAGCACCACCACGCGCTTGGGCACATCCGGCAAGTGCACTGCGTGCTGACCATCATTGAGGTCGATGGGTGCAGCGCTTAACACGCTGGAAGAGAACGCCAGGAGGCAGGCGGCAAGGGTCGGGATGGAGCGCAGCATTCGCATGACAGGGACCTCGGCGTTGGAACACCCCGGCTGGACAGGCTGGGGAAAACGGCGGGTACTATTCCATATCGGGGCGATGCAATCAAAAAACATTCTTATTAACGCTTTTTTCATTTACAGGCGCTGTACATCCTGTGGGCAGTTGGGCTGCTGTGGCGAGCGGTGGCCGTTGTGGTGAGCGAGCTTGATGTGGCGAGCGGGCTTGCCCCGCGTTGGGCTGCGCAGCAGCCCCTATTCAGTCACCGCAGTTTTTTCAGTCAGAACTCATTGGCAGGTTTTGGGGCCGCTTCGCAGCCCAACGCGGGGCAAGCCCGCTCGCCACATCAATCACGCTTGCCTCGACAAGCGCTCGCCCTCAAGTTGCGCAGTTAGAAGTCGACGGTGGCCGAGAGCAAGTACGTACGCGGTGTCGACAGGGTCAATCCCGGTTCGCTGTCATCCGAGGCTCCGGCCGAGCTCCAGTAGCGTTTATCGGCGACGTTCTCGATATTGGCGCGCAAGGTGATGTGTTTGTCATCCACCTTGAAGGCGTAACGCGCGCCGACGTCGATGCGGTTCCAGGCATCAATTTCTTTCACGTTGGACTGATCCAGGTACTGCGAGCTGGAATAAATGCCCCGGCTGGTCAGGGTCAAACCCTCGAGCGTCGGCACATCCCATTCCGCCCCCAGGTTCACGTTGTACTTGGGTGTGGCCGGTGCGCGGTTGCCGTCGTAGGTGCCGTTGGAGGTATGGGTCAGCTCGCTGTCGATGTACATCACGCCACCGAGCAGGCGAAAGCCCTTGAGCGGCTCGCCAAACACACTCAGCTCCACCCCGTCGTTCTGGCGTTTGCCGTTGGGGCCGAACACTCGCGTGATGGCGTTGGTTTCATAGGCTGGCTGTTTGATGCGGAACACGGCGGCGGTGACGGCAAAGGCGCCCGCGTCGTATTTGGCACCGACTTCGACCTGCCGGCTGATAAACGGCGGGAAGATTTCGTCTTCGTTGATCGAGGTAGAAGGTGCGATTTTGCCCTGGCTCAGGCCTTCCATGTAGTTGGCATACAGCGACAACGTGTCGGTGGCCTTGAAGAGGATGCCACCCGACGGCGAGACTTTTTCCTCGTCATAGGCGGTGTCACCTTTGACGTTGTCGGTCCAGTCATCTACCTTCACCCGCTGCCAGCGCGCGCCGAGGGTCAGCAGCAATCGGTCGTCGAAGAAACCCAGGGTGTCGGACAGCGCGACACCGCTGAACTTATTCTCTGTGTAGACCTTGGAATCGAAGCGCGTCGGCCGCGAGGGGGTCGGGGTTTGCACGGGGTCGTAAAGGTTACTTGGCGCCGCCGCGTACCGCGCTCCGCCATTTTCAAAGTCCATATAGAAGTAGCTGGCAGCCAGGTTGAGCTCATGGCTGACGGGGCCGGTGTGCAACCAACTGCGCACGCCCGCCGTGGCGGTGCGCACGTTTTCGTCACGGGTGAAATCACGCGGCTGCACGCTGAAATCCCCGGCGTTGTTGGTGACGGACACCGCGTGGCGCAGGAAGTCGTGATTACTTTTTCGCGCGCCGACACCGCCGTAGAGCATCACGCTATCAGTGAGGTCGAACTCGCCGTTGACGGTGCCGAACGTATCGTTGGTGCTGGCCTTGCTCCAGGGTTGCGCGTAGTTGCGGCGCACATCGCTGGCACTCGGCACGCGGGCATTCGGGCCGATCTGGACACGCTCCTGCGGGGCATCGGTGTCACGCTCGGTGTGACCGATGTCAGTGGAAAGGCGCAGGCGATCGCCACGAAAATCCAGACCCAGAACGGCCATCTCACGGTCGACACTCTGGTGGTCCCATTCGGTGTCACCAGACTGCTTCACGCCGTTGAAACGGATGCCGAATTTGTTGTCCTCACCAAAGCGCCGACCCACGTCCACCGCACCGCCAGCCTGGCTGCCGGAAGCCCAGGTGCCGGTAAACGAATTGATGTCTTTGTCGGTGGCGCGCTTGGGCACCACGTTGATTCCGCCGCCGACGCTGCCGCGTGGTGAGATGCCGTTGATCAACTGGCTCGGGCCTTTGAGGATATCGACGCGCTCGGCCATTTCCATGTCGATGGTGTACGTCGGCAACACGCCGTACAGGCCGTTGTAGGCCACATCACTGTTGAACAGACTGAATCCGCGAATGGTGAACTGCTCATAGCGCCCACCGGCCGGGTTGGTGGCGCGCACTGAGGGGTCGCTGGCGATCAGGTCGCCGAGCGTGCGCGCCTGCTGGTTCTTCACCGCTTCCTCGGTGTAGGTGGTCATGCTGAACGGCGTTTCCATGAAGTCCCGCGAACCGAGCAAGCCCTGCGAACCGCGACGCGCCACTTGCCCGCCAGCGTAGGTATCGCCGCCCTCCTGCCCCGCGCTGCCGATGATTGACGTCGGCGCCAATTGCAGGCTGCTGCCTTCGGGCACCGGCACCAGCCTGTACGCCTGCTCACCCATCGGTTGCAATTGCAGGCCGGAGCCTTGCAACAGGTGAGCAAAGCCCTCCTCCACGCCATATTCGCCGGCCAGGCCACTGCTGCTGCGACCGCTGACCAACGCAGGATCTACCGACAGATTGACCCCCGACAACCCGGCGAAACGGGTCAGCGCCGCGCTCAGGCTGCCAGCCGGCACCTGGTAGCTGCGCCGAGCACTGCTGTCTTCGGCATAGCTGATCGGGACGAATAATGGGCTGGCACTGAGGCTCAGCATCAGGCTCAAGTTCAGTAACGGGCGCAGGCGCAAGGGTGGGACGGCGGGCATTGGCGGAAGCTCTCGATTTGATTCACTTGCCATGAATGACAGGCGAGGTGAAAAAAAGGGACAGGCATCGGCCATTTTTTTTCAGGCAATGAAGCGCTCAACTGATCGGTACTTTTAGCCCTACCTTGACCCGGTCCAGCGCCTGGTATTCCCGCAGGCTGGCGACATTCAGTATCAGCACAAAATCCACTTCGCCGGTGACGGGGTAGCAATGGTGCACCTGGGGCAGGATCGACCCGTCGAAACCGTCCAGGACCAGGGTGTGGAAGAAGGTCAGTGGGTGCGCCTGGCGTGCCTGATCAACCCTGCTGGTGACGTTGATGGGACTGTTGCTGCTGGCGGTGGTTGGCAGTTAAACGCTTACGTGCCAGGGTTCTCCCGGCCATTACCCTGAGCATTTTCGTCTTGCATAGAAGCCACCCATTGCTCAGGATGGCGGCCTGATTTCAACCTCTGCAAGAAGGCTCGACGCATGAAACTATTGCGTAAATGGCGCGAACATCAAGCGCGCAAGGCATTACGAGCGCTCTCCCCCCTGGAGCGTTCGACGCAGAAACTGCGCAACCGTTACCCCGACTACAGCTTTGGCATCGGCACCTACGGAGACCTGAAGGTTCACGACTGGCATGAAGGCACGACCTTGCGCGTGGGTGCCTACACGTCCATTGCCGGCAATGTCGAAGTGTACCTGGGAGGCCATCATCGCACCGATTGGCTCAGTTGCTACCCCTTCCCGGCCAAGGTCAAAAGCCTTGCGCACATCACTGATTTTGGTGGCAGCAAGGGCGACGTGATCATTGGCAATGATTGCTGGATCAGCTCGCACGCGAAGATTCTGTCCGGCGTCACCATCGGCAACGGCGCGGTCGTCGCGGCCGGCTCGATTGTGACCAAGGACGTTGCCCCGTACGCCATCGTGGGCGGCAACCCCGCCAAACATATCCGCTGGCGCTTCGATGAGCCCACCCGCCAGATCCTCGAACAGGCCGCCTGGTGGGAATGGCCGGAAACCGAGGTGCGCGCGATCGCTCATTTACTCTGCAGCACGGATATCGACCCGTTTGTGGATTACCTCAAGCAGCGCGCCACTGGCGCCTGACGGGTGCCGACAGGCAGCCCACGGAAAAAATAGCGCGCATGAAAAAGCCCAACCTTTGCAGGTTGGGCTTGATCAAGAATATGGTCGGGACGGAGCGATTCGAACACTCGACCCCTAGCACCCCATCTCCTTTTTCATACTTCTTGAAAGCTTCCAAAGTTTTACTCTGGATTTTTCCAAGCGAGTATTTACTTGAGCTCCAGCGGTGTTCTGCTCTACGAGAGTCCAGGAACGTCCATCAAGAGCCGACGTTTTTGTGGGGGTAAAAGTAGGGGGAGCCCGTTTCATGGCCAAAATCACCATCAAAGAACTCGAGTCGCTGACTCCCAACGATGCCGGCCGAATCCTCCGAGAGGATGGCAATCTGGCCGGTCGAATCTCAGTCCGCAAGGACGGTGTGTCGGTCAGCTTTTTCTATCGGTATCGCTGGGGCGACCAGAACAAAGAGTACGCCTGCGGAACCTGGCCGCGCAAATCCCTGACAGACATCCGCAAGGCGCGTAACCAGGCCAGGGTGCTCATCGATGAGCAGATCAATCCCAACGAACACAAGAAAACGGCCAAGGCACTGGCATACGCCGCGGCTAACGTAGAGGCTGAACAAGTAAAAACGACGAAGGTGCAAACACTGACCGTCCAGGATCTGGCCAAGGCCTGGCTGCTGGATGGCGTCGCGCGTAAGGACGGCAATGCCGAGTTGCAACGACGCTTTAACAAGGACCTTTTGCCAGCACTCGGCAAGACCGGGGTGAGCAGCGTCTCCGAACACGATGTTCGGGCGCTGATCCGCACCGTGGTCAGCCGCGGTGCTCACCGGCAAGCCATCAGTTTCTTCGCCGACCTCACTCAGATGTTCAGCTGGGCCAGAAAGCGTCAACCTTGGCGAGCCTTATTGGTCGAGGGCGATCCGACGGAGCTGGTCGACATCTCCCCATTGATCCCTGCCGACTACGAAGCCGAAAGAAGCCGCATCCTTTCCCCAACTGAGCTGTTGGAACTGCACAACCGCTTCCAACAAATGACCGCCGATTACAACGCCCTCCCCGCGGGCCAAAAGTACGACGGCATTCGGCCGCTAAAGAAGGAAACTCAGCTCGCGCTCTGGATCAACCTGGGCACGCTGTGCCGGATTGGCGAGTTGCTGCAGGCCGAATGGAAAAATGTCGATCTGGACCAGCAGACCTGGTTCCTCCCCAGCGAAAACGTCAAAGGCACCCGTGGCAAGAAACAAGACCACCATGTCTTCCTCTCGCCCTTCGCGCTGCATTTCTTTCAGGAACTCAAAACCTTGACGGGAGACTCACAATGGTGCTTTCCGAACAAGCAGGATGATGGGCATGTGGACATGAAAGTGGTGAGCAAACAGGTCGGCGATCGCCAGGCCCGGTTCAAAAACCGCAAAGCCCTCTCCAGACGGTGCCATGACGATACCTTGGTCCTTGCCGACGGCCAAAACGGCGACTGGACTCCGCATGACCTGCGCCGTACGGGGGCAACCATGATGCAGGCTTTGGGGGTCGGCCTGGACGTCATCGATCGCTGCCAAAACCATGTGCTGGCCGGTTCTAGGGTGAGACGCCACTACCTGCATCACGACTATGCCGAAGAGAAGAAACGTGCCTGGAATCTGCTGGGCGATCGACTCAGTGCTGTGTTGTCCTCCGCCTACGAGCACCCTCCGGCCGAGTCAATGATTTCTTTCCCAGCCTATACCGAGAATGGATTGCTACCGACTTCATAAGTCGGCATCTTCAGTACTGAGTAATCATAGTTTCGTATGACATCGCCGAGCGCGCTATTTGGCTCGATTTCTGCCCATCATGACCGGCAAAAGTCGGTCAGCAGTTGCCAGTCGCACGTCTAAAAAAGTAGGGGCGATTCAGCCGCTGGCAACGAGCCAAAAGCAGACACTCAACGCGTCTACTAAACCGGGGACGATTCACCTTGCGTAGTTAAACGAACTCCCACTTGTGCGGCAGCAACAGTGTAAGCCAGCCGCACATCATGGACGCAGCGCGAAGACTGCAATTTTAAAAGCGCGCGCTAAATTGCTAAGCTAATGGCACTCTGCTAGCGTCTCCTGACCTATAATCAGAAGGGAATCGTATGGACGCGCAGGGACAGGTACGCATCTGGCTACTTGAGCAGCCGGACTGGCTTCAGGAGGCTGCTGATCGGCTGCTTAAAAACGGTGATCTCACCCAGGATGACATTTCCCAGATTGCCGCACTGTTAAAAACGCCGTCAGGGCAGGCCGTCTCGAAATATCGAACATTCGATGAGCTAACACACGCTCCAGCTGGCTCTGTGCTCCGATTGCGAAGTATTGCAGACGTCACAGGAATTGAGAGCCTTGGTCCCAGGGCGCCTTTAGACTTTGGTACCGGCAATTTAACGGTTATCTACGGGCATAATGGCTCCGGCAAGTCCTGTTACACGAGGATTCTGAAAAAAGCGACAGGCAAAGCTCGCGCCAGTGATCTCAAACCAAACGTTTTCCAAGCGGCTCCAGCTTCCAGCAAATGCACCCTCAGCTTTGAACTGGATCAGTCATCGGAAAGCGTTGAATGGCATATCACCCACCCCGCGATTGAACAATTGCGGGAGATAGACATCTTCGATAGTGAAGAGGCGCTCCATTACCTGAAAAGCGAAAGCGCGGCCACGTACAGCCCGCCCATCATGGGTTTGTTCGAGAAGCTGGCCAATGCGACTGATTCGGTTAGGGACACCTTGCAGGCTGAACAAGATCAGCTTGTGAGCCAGCTCCCGGCTATCCCCGCTACCCTCAAAGACACGAGCGCCGGCAAGAGCTATCAAGGCCTTAGCGCGCTGGCACCATCAGCTGTCGATAATCTTTTACGCTGGACTCCAGAGAACGCAGGTAGTTTAGAGGCGCTCAATGAACGACTGAAGACCAGTGATCCCTCATCGCTTGCGAAACAGAAACGCGACACCTGCGTCCAAGTAACCAATATCGTCAAAGGCATCAAGATAGCCGTGGCGGCGTTCGGCGCTGAGCAGATCCAAACTATCCGCACTCAGCGATCAAACGCCCGTGACAAACGACGTATTGCGATCGAAGGCGCGCAGGCCAAATCAGCGATTTTAGAAGGCGTCGGTACGCCGACATGGAAAGCAATGTGGGAGGCGGCTCGCGCATATTCCCAAACGCCGTATCCGGACCAGCATTATCCAGTTACCGTGGACGGGCGCTGCGTGCTCTGCCATCAAGAACTATCGGCTGAAGCCCAAGATCGACTCAACGATTTCGAGCTGTTTGTACAAAGCCGCCTGGAAACAGATGCAAAGTCTGCCGAGCAAACTTACAGCGAAACTCTCCGTATGCTTCCTAACAGCCCGACGGAGGCCGAGGTACAGACGCAGTGCACTGCGGCAGCTTTGACCACGCCTGAGTGGATGGCAGCAGTGTGGGGCTTTTGGAGAGGTGTCGGAGAATCGAGGAAAGCTCTGCTGGATCACGAGCAGTCAGGCTTGGCGGGTACGGTCCCCGATGTAGCCGCGAATCTCCTTGTACTTGAACAATTCGCGCAGCAGCTGACTTTGGAAGCAGACCAATTCGATCAAGATGCGCTTCAGTTCGACAGGCCGAAAGCTGTCGCTGATAAAACCTCATTGGAGGCTAGCCAATGGGTTTCGCAGCAAAGTGAAGCAGTCAGGAAGGAACAACAGAGGCTCAAGGACCACAAGCTGCTCGACAAGCTGAAGACTAGTGCAAGCTCTCGTCGTATCTCTAACAAGGCAACCGAAATCTCCGAAAGCGTGGTTACCGAGTTGTACGTCAAGCGCTTCAATGATGAGCTGCGTGCTCTAGGTGCCACCCGAATTCAGGTTGAGTTGATAAAGACCAGAACCACTCGGGGTAGAGTGCTTCATCAACTCAAACTCAAAGCTCTCAAAAATGGTGATCACTCGCCTGACAAAGTGTTGAGCGAAGGTGAGCGTAGGATCATATCCCTTGCAGCTTTCCTTGCGGACGTTACCGACAAACCAGGTGTCGCCCCTTTCATTTTCGATGACCCAATCTCGTCGCTAGATCATGATTTCGAATGGAAAGTCGCATGCCGCTTAGCTGAATTGGCTAAAGAACGGCAGGTCCTTATTTTTACGCACAGGCTTTCGCTTTACGGAGCGATGGATGACGTTGCCAAGAAAGTTGGTGATTCTTGGAAGAAGGATAACTTCCAGCAAATGTGCATCGAGTCCTTTGGTGGAGCATCAGGACACCCTGCTGATCAAGCAGTGTGGAATAGCTCGACGAAGACCGCAAACAACATCCTGCTGACTCGCGTCAGGGACGCCAAGAAAGCGGGCGAAGATTCAGGTGCAACTGCTTACTATGCCTTAGCTCAAGGTATCTGTAGCGATTTCAGGAAATTAATCGAAAGGTCGGTTGAAGATGACCTTCTGTTTAAAATCGTCGTACGCCATAGGCGCGGCATTTCCACAGATGGTCGTCTGCCTGCCCTTCTCGGGATCACCCGTGAGGATCTTCAAAAAATTGACGAGTTGATGACCAAATACAGCTGCTTTGAGCACAGCCAGTCTGATGAGATGCCGGTACAAGCTCCAGAAGAGCCCGAACTGAAAGCCGACATTGAATCGCTCAAGCAGTGGCGAGATGACTTGGAAGGCCGAAGGAAAAAGGCAGCTTAAACTCAGAAACCACGCAGAACAATCATCTGATTGCGCCGCTTGGCGAGCGGCGCAATCAACACGATTAACGGATTAACCGTTCGCTGACGACGACTTGGGGTAACCATCCGGGCATCCCACCTTGCGCTGAGGTGTAAGCGAACGGTGAACACGCCTACCGACCTCCCAAATTAAGGGCGATGGTGTCCGCTTATTTTTAAGCGGACACGATAGCCCTTAAATGAGCCAACGAAGCTCTTACTCCAAGTCGTTCAAAGCCCAGGTTGTCCAGGAATGCCTGCAGCCCGGCGCCTCCATTTCCAGCGTGGCCATCAGTCATGGCATCAATGCCAACGTGATCCGTAACTGGCTATCACTTTTCCGAGATCAACTACCCACAACCCTGTCGGCGTTTGTTCCGGTAAAGGTCGCCCCGAAAAGGCAGGCCGAGTCATCGGTGATCATCGAGCTGCCATTTGGCGAGCACACCATCACGGTGAAATGGCCGTCTTCCGATCCCGAAGGATGTGTCAGTTTTGTCCGTGGACTTGCTTCGTGATCCGCATCGACGCAATTTGGCTGGCCACCGAACCGATGGATATGCGCTCCGGCACCGAGTAAGCGCTCGCCCGGGTCGTGGCTGTCTTCGGTGCGGCGCAGCCGCACTGTGCTTATCTCTTTGCCAACCGCCGAGGCAATCGCATGAAGGTGTTGGTGCACGACGGACTGGGCGTTTGGTTGGCGGCACGGCGTCTGCATCAGAGGAGGTTTTCCTGGCCGAGTAATCGGCATGGCGACCTAATGGAACTGAATTCTGAGCAGCTCCAGGCATTGGTGGTATCTATGTCGAGGATGTGATGGAGGGTAAAGAAACCATCTACCAATTGATAAAGCCGAAAACTCAAGCCACCATAACTGCACCTGGTTCAGCATTACTGTACTTAAATACGTCGTCAAAGAACGCTAATCCAGCATGAGTCAGTACCAGATTGCCTTTTGCATTCCTGTAGGCGATCCCACGCTGCTCGAGATTTTTCCTAACTGCAGATGTAAGAGCCTCCCCTTTCATGTTGCTGGCAGACATGACATCTTGTTTGTCTTCTCCCTTCCCGATCTCCTCCATGATCCCAACAGACACACCAGCTTCCCCGTCGCGCAGAATATCAAGCTGGTAGCCCTGTTCATGCAGTCCGCGAGCAAGGATCAACAGCAGAACCTGTATTTTCCTGACCACCTCGCTGTACTCCTCATCGCGCTCGACTGAACGGATGTAGATAAAGCCATTCCGCATCACCAACTCAAACCCGATGTTCAAGTACAAGGGCTTGTAGCTCTGATCGTAGTTATTGAGCATCTCTTCGAAGAGCGGGTTGGGTTTTATTTCACCATTCTCGTAGGTGTCTTTGTTGATCACCTTCCCCGACATCAACTCTTTGTAGATGGCTTGGCTAAGCTGTTGTCTCACTGCCCTGCTCCTCGATCCTCAATTTGTAATAGGTCAACTTCTGCCTGTCGTCCTCAATCACCCCTAACTGGAATCGAGGAGTTAGCACAATGTCCTCTCGGTGCTTTAGCCAAGACACGCCTTCCACTAGGTCAGCAATTTCGTAGTCGCTGATCTGCTGGGCCAGATGTGCGTGAAGCGACGCATGGGCGTCAGGCCCGACCTGAACAGGCCACTCATCTATCAGCCTTCCAATTAGTTTTCGGCGCACGTCTGAAGCACGCCTGGCTTTGAGCACGTCCTCTCCAACCGGCTCAACAGACGTTGTTGTTACTCGGGTATTTTTGAGTGAATCCAGGCTACTCCGCAGATGCTCCTGAAGGTGAAGCCAATGATCTACGTTGTGCCATTCAATCTTGCTATCGGCTCTCTGCCTCTTCATGCCTTTGAAGGTGGAGAAACGCTCCAGTACCTCATGATCTTTAGGTATGAGGTTGCCCCTTAGTTTCCCGTCATGGAGCTCCCGACAGGCAACTAGTAGATCGTTGAAAACGCTCTCAACCTGGTCGTACTCACGACGCTGACGTTCATTCTGATGCACGTAGCGCTGCAGAGACTTGCTGATGACTTCCACGTCGTAGCGATAGGAGCGAATGGATGCCACTGCGTAGAGAACCTGCTGACCCAATTTTGGCAACTTGGCATCGCGGAACATCTCGGATATCCGCAGCAAGGCAGTGAGTGCCGGCAGGCCTTTCTTCAGAGGTTCCCTCTCGTTGAGGAACTGCAATGTGGGGAGAACATGCCTACCGTAGATTCGGGTGATCGCCTGCAAAGCACCGCGAGCCTGCTTCACCTCGTCGAGGTTCTCAAGGCTCATCACTTCGACGATCTCCGCCAGGCGAAGAGTCTGCCCCTGAAGACTGTCCACGTTCTCCTTGATCTTCCCTTGAGCGTAGCGGATGCGTTCCCGGAGGAGCTTAAGCTCATCCTCGAACGTGTCGTTCCCCTGCTCAATCACTGTCAAATCGCGAAGCTTTTCAAGACTATCATTGAAGCTGTCGTACAGCGCCTCAAGATCGGCGCTACTCAGCTGCCGAAGACGCGATCTATCAAAGTGGCGAAATAACTCGATCAAAAACGGGGCGAAGGCAATGACTCCTCGCTTGGTGTCATGGTGCAATATCAGGCTTGCTCGGACGAGGTTACGCACGTCGAAGGCCGCTTCAATTTTTTGCCGATCGGACTTACTGTCTCCCAGCGAATCAAGCAGCTTCATCACTTTGGACTCGTACAGGCGAGTTGACACTTCTTCGCCAGCCGAGCCTTCATCCATGATGTCGATAAGATCAAGAAAAATGTGCTTATGCTCGATCATGAGCATGACCGTTTTGTCTGCTGCTACGATCATCCGGCAGTGATCTCCGCAACAGCATCGGCGGGATCTTTCTTTGTTCTCAGCGACTCGCTTTCACCTGTGTAGATCACTCGACGTAAGTGGCTGTATGCCCTGTCGGTGGCGAGAAAATGCGAAAGGTCGATGTAGTTTTCGATTACTTTCGCGATAGTAGACGTCGGCTCCGGCGTTGCCCCGAACAGCACGAACCCTTCTGACTCAGCGATGCCACGCGCAGCCTTCAGATTCAAGTGGCTCAGATTCGACAGCTCATCCATTACCAATGGCAAACAGATCTGTGTATTCGCAACCAGCAGCCTACGCAGAAGAATCGATAGCAGGCGGCAGTTAATCATTGCCGTAGTACCGTTGGATTGATCCTCTTCGGTGTACTTGTCATGCCCACGCTTGCGGTACCGATATCCAACCCGATCAATCAGTAGGCTCATATCCAGGGTGGTCCCCCGACGGCCACCGTGAACAAAGAACTCGGTACAGAAAGCTCGTAACCGTTCATACAAGCGCTTCTCGTGGAGCCCGGTTGTCATGAGGTTTATGGAATCAATATCGACCAACAGCTCTTCGAAATGGGGATTCAATACGCAGTAAATCTCGATCGCCTCGAGGTCAGACACACTGAACTCCGAGAGCTGGTCATCTACCTCTTTCTCGAACTCCTTGATCATCCTTCTGGCGTGTTTGATTTCGTCGATTTGAATAGATGTATTCGAGTTATGTGCGGTGACCTTGGCCTGGTAGGTCTGCTGCTCGCCTTCCAAGGTGCCAAACATCGCCGCGAAAGCTCTCCGACAGCTACGCATCCGACTCAAGTCATGGAAAGCATGGTAGCCAAAGTCTCTGCCCTCTTCGCCCAGCAAGTTACGTTTCAGCAGTTCATCCAAGGCCACTTGCAGAGCTTCTCTGCTCTTGGCTACCTCAGAAGCGAACTGGGAAATCTCCTTGATCTGGCTAGGGTGAAAGAAAGTATCGCGAACTTTCAGCTTCATTTCGCGGATCGAAAGGAATCCTAAAGTGATCTCAGCTACGTTCCGGATCTGCTCAAGGTAATTGCGCAGATCTTCGTTTTCCTTCCTGACCCTGCCGAGCACTTCTTTTGCGTGCTCAACCTGTACCGCTAGGTCCTCCAGCTCGCCGGCGGCATCCGCCACACTCTCATGTAGCTTGGCCAACTCTACCGTCTGTTCCCCCACCTCAAGTTCCAATGCTTTCTGCTGCTCGCGCATGTAGCCATGCCGACTGAGTAGTTGAACCTCTTCATCAGTTTCAATCCGCTCGCGGGTCAGCTTCTTGGCTTTATCCTTGGCCTGCTCAGCAGTCAACTTGCTGTCATCGTTTAGACGCTGAATGAGGTCATCACAGTCCTTGATATCGTCATCCAGTTTGATCAGGTCTTGCTCGTGCTGCTTCCTTGCTCTGGTCGGGTCGAAAGACATGAAACCAAATGAGGTCTCCTGGCTCAGGAAGCTGATGAAAGAACCTCGCTCCTGGAATAGGCAGCCAAACTCTTTGATGGCTTGCTTCTGGTCAGAGTTGAGTCGAGGAGTCAGCTTGGTGAACAGCGTCGAGTTCAAGCTACTCAGCACCGACGCACTGTGACGATCGACCTGCTCGAGAACAGTTTCCACATGTTCATCAAGAATTTTTCGGAGTTGGTCGCGCTGATGGGAAAGACTGTTCTTATTCCTGATCGCCTGGGCTAGTTGCTCAGCGCTCTGAACCTTGTTTGTCAGGGTCTCGAACTCTGCGGTCAACTCTGCGGAGAGATCGGATAAGAGCTCGCGGACCTCATGCTCTGTTGTGCCAGGGTAACGCCGAAGAATCTCGCTGACCTTGAATAGCTGCTTTTGGACACCGTCCAAATCCTTATGCCGGAGACTCAGTGCTCCAGCCAGCTTCAGATACTCAGCCTTGACCAGACCGTGGTGCTGTCTCTTAGCTGAGTGAGCCACATCAAGAGCCTGATATCTCTCGGATGCTGCCTTAACATCATCAAGAATGCTGGACTGCCTTTCAGCCAAGGCATGCTCAACATCGACGATACTCTGAACGATCAGTTCGGATTTCGTCTCAAACAGTTGGAACTGGCTATCAAAGCCCTCCCAAGACCTCCGCGCGCTTTCTATGTCCGCCAGGCGATCGCCTTCTTTTTTCAGGTTCTCATAGTCATCGAGGATCTCGCTCAGGCTGACACTCAGCTCTGCATTCTTCCGGTCCTTATCCCCTTCGATGATCGTGGCGATAGTATCCGGCAGAGTGCGGTTGTCCTTCGCCCCAATGTCGAAGGCCAGGTGGATTAGCATCTTCCACGCGTCGATCTCGCGTGCGGTACCGCCATTCCTAAGAGGCAGCAAGCAGAATCGGCCCTCCTCACGATTAAGAGCCTGTTGACCGAAGAGCCGCTGGCGAATGACAGCACCGTCGTTCATTGCCTCCCCGCCCCGAGCTCGGAGATCCGAAAGCACACCAGAAAGTGAGATGCCTTCTATCGGAGCCCCCATGCCTCCATTGATGGGCGACTCAAGGTCCCAAAACATGTGCTGGATATCGGCATACATGCAAGGTACTGCCATACGGCCGTATGAGAATGGTCGATTCCCGCGGTGCAGGACCAGGCAGAACGGGCCGTGCATGTTCTCCGCTTCGAGGATGATGAAGGAGTGGTTTTCCGGGAAGTAGTAGCTGTAGCTAGCATCAGTCGAGTAGTACGTCCCGGCCGGCCCCTTGAAGGCGAATTTCTTATTGCAGCTCTTGAAGTTCTCGTGTGGCAGCAAAAAAAGCTTCAATGCATTCAGCATCGAGGTCTTTCCGAGGTTGTTCTGGCCACACAAAGCGGTGTGCTTGTCCACGCGGATTACGGTGTAGGCATAGGCAGCACTGTTAACAAAAATCAGCCTGTGGAATTTGTATACGTCCTGAAACGCGTAGGAGTCGCTCAACATCATCAGTCCTTTGTCGTTGCCAACATCAAATAGGTTTCTTGCTCTAGCGCTCTATGGCTGTCTCGCATAAGTCCGATCAGCTCATTGGTTTCCTTGGATAGACCAACGAACTCAAGGAGATCTTGTCTCGTTTGCTGATTTAGTGAGTATTTGGAAGCGCTTAACCGGTGGGCGATATCATCAGGGTACACAAACACGACCCGGTGCCCGTCTGGCAGCCCTTTGAGAAGGGTTCGATACATTGTCAGCCCACCTAAGTCGACATCAAAAAGGCAGTACAGCCTCTGGTATTGGCTGAGAAATGGCATATTCAGTCTGTTGGTGATCTGATTACCGGCGCTGAAAATGACATCGAAACTTTCATTTTGCTCAGCTACGCCACAGTCGGCCAGGATGTCGACGGTCTGTTTGAGAGCTAGGAAATTCTCGAGATTTTCCACCAGCAACGCCGCTGGCCGGAGAGTGTTAGGTGCTTCCCATCCATGCTTGCTCAGAAGAACTACGCTTGGATGAGGATGGACCATGCTTCGTGTTATCAAAAGCGAGCCGCTTACTGCTGCTGCGTGGCTACTTCCGTCGAAAGCAGCACCAATACGACCCGTAACTTCTGATGGAGCGTGTTCACGAATCAGCTCCGCAAAGCGATCCTCACGCAAGACAGCCACCTGATAGCTGCTCTTTCCAATTTTCGACGTTGAAAACGTATCGAACAGATAGCCAGCACCCTTGCCATGCTTCTTCAACTCCTTAGCAAAAGCCTCAAAGTTGATCGGCTGACCAGAGCTGATTGAGTTCAGATAGGTGTAGATCCTCGACATTGCATCCCTTGCGCTCTGCGAAACAAGTCAAACCATAAGGTTTCTTGGCTGAAGCATATACCGCTCGTCGCGGCTACCGAGCTAAACGGCCCACCCGATTGAGCTGCCGCATACATGATGCGCCAGTCACCGAGCAGCTCGATTTCTCTGAAAGCATTCCAACGCATCCTTTGGGATATTCGCAGAACACACCTGATGCAATGCCCGTTGGACTTCATACTCAGCGTATTCCTTTACCATCAACCCACTCCTCCTTAGAAATTCCATTCGGACCATCACCATAAAGGCATATTGAAATCACTCCCCCTCCATGGAGAATCGCCTGCACTACTTTTCCACCATGGATAGCCGTCTCGTGTAACGCCTTCGCGGGTAAAAGTATCCAAACAATACCGTTGGGTGACTGCCTAAAAACTGCTGCTGCAACTCGACCGTTGACGGCATCCTCAGACTGCCTTCAGCTGTTGACAACAGGCAGCAATCGGCCCAAATCGGTCTCTTAGTCGGAGCTAACAGCCCTGCCGAAGGCAGGTCTGTTAAACCGTAGAGGATAAAAGGTACGAGCATCCGCATCTGAATGCCGAAACTGTGTGAGCAAAAGAGCTAGAGCGCTACCAGCTCGGCGATTTTTGCCGCAACCACCGCCATTGAATCTTCTGCAGTGTCCAAGCCGCTTCGGGAGGCGAGCAAGGGACTTACATTGCGGAGAGCTTCATACGTCGTGTTGTGCACAATGGGAACGAGCTGGTTACCCGCCAGGAGTGCCGAAAGCTCTTTGTCAGCAACACTCTCTTTGGGAAGGCGCGTCAGCAACGCGGGAGTGACCAGCACAAGCCCGATTCGCGAATTCGCTAGGCCCTTGTCGATTGTGCGCATCATTGGAACACCGAGACCTAGGTCCCTCTCGCTAAACCAAACTTTGACACCAGCCGCCACGAGCAACTCGTGCAGCTCTTTGGCAGGTCCGTGCCGATCGTCCCATGCGTGGCACAGGAAGACGTCACGAAGGTCAGGTTGCTCCGCTGCTCGCGTCTCAACGGTTTCGCGAATTGGAGTGAGGGACTGCACCTGGGCCGGTGAGTACGATACGGATGAACCTGCTCTCGACCAGCGCGGCTTTGAACTGCTGCTGGACCCGCCACCACCACCGCTACTGTTAGCATGGCTACCTCCATTGCCGACCGAGGGGGAGTAGGACGAGCCATAACCGTCATAGCGAGAGCTACTGCGGGAACTGGTGCGATAGCGGCATGCAGGACAGGCAGCGGCAGCTGAGTTATGTCCACGTACTGGTGCTGTACATCTAGACATGTCGTAATCCTTTTATATGGGAGCGACTAGCCCCAGGGCACAAAACGGGCGCTGGGCTCTGTTAAGCGACTAAATCAATTGCTCGCTTTTGGGCGAATGACGATGCGGAACGGTTGGCCGTTAGCACGTCGAATCACCTTCCCCGATTTGGTGGTGATCGTCATACGGTAAATGACCTCGCCTTCCGCCTCGGGCTTTTCGAACATCTCAAGCTGGGACATAAAATGTCTCCTATGAGGTGGCTCGAACACAGAACTCGCTCCCTTGCGGAGGGAGCCCATAGGGGCTACCATCCACAAGCTTTTTCCACAAAGCGCGAGAGACATCTGGAACCAATTCAGACGTCTTTTCCCAAAGGCCGGTCAAGTTCGTACCTTGACCGGCCTTTCTGTTTCTGGCGTTCTGACATCCCATCCAAGCCTCCTTTTTGAATCGCCTAAGGTGCTATGGATAGACATGTATCACAACCATAACCAAACCATATCATCATCATTTTGATGACGTCAAGCACTCGTGTGTTATCATTGTTGCTAGATGCGCCCGATCAGATATTGGATATTCAGCAGGACAGGTAAGAAGGCAAGACGGAGAGCAAATGATTGATTTGAGCGAATACAGCCAAGCGCAACGGGAGCGCCTGGTGTACATAGATTTTCGCCTGTACTTCACGGGGGCCGTTACACGAACTGATCTCATGGATCGTTTCGGGGTGGGCGCGGCGGCTGCCACCCGCGACTTCGCGCAGTATCGGGAGATTGCTCCTGAGAACACTGAGCTGGACACTGTGACCAAGCATTATGCGATACGCGAGACGTTCTCGCCTCTAATCGTGCACTCGCCTGAGCGCGTGCTCACGGCGCTTTCCCAAGGGTACGGATACGGTCTAGATGGAGAGAAGCCACTCATTCTGAACGAATCCATTTCGCTGCTCAGCAAGCCAAAGGTAGAGGTTTTGGCGCCGATCTCGCGCGCGATCAGCCTCAACCAGGTGGTAAAAATCAGCTATACCTCGGGGTCGGGCGAGTCTGAGCGGGAAATCGTGCCGTTCGCGGTCAGCTGCGATGGCTTGCGCTGGCACGTCCGAGCGTACGATCGGAAACGCCAGAAATTTGTGGACTTCGTTTTGGCTCGAATCGGTACGGCTCAGACTCAGTGGGGGGCTAAACCCAAGAACGACGAAAACCAAAAGCACGATGATCAGTGGAATAGAATGCTGGATCTCCCGCTCGTGCCGCACCCTGATAAGAATTATGCGCAGATTGTGATGCTCGACTACGAGATGCCTGGCGGTGTGCTCAGACTTCGAGTGCGCGCAGCGATGGCTGGGTACGTCCTACAGCAATACCACGTGGACTGCTCACCCGACCACAGCATTGAAGACAATGCATACCGCCTATGGCTCAGTGATCCCTTGGCTCTCTATGGGGTAGAAAGCTCAATGTTCGCGCCGGGATACAGAAGCCCAAATGGAGACTTGGGCGGGAGCGATAAAGTTGGAGCCAGTTGAACGAGCTGCGCTTTGAATGCTTGAGCTAGAACACATTTGACCTAGATCTCAGTAACAGAGGGGTTCTTGGGGCTCATTGTGCTGGGGCGACCATAGATTTTATGGCTCCCCCTCAAGGCATCAGCTAAACCGACTCAGCAGCTCATACCCCACGTAGGCCATCATCGATCCGAAAAACACGGCCAAAGTGATCGTCAGCTGACGTAGCTTGGCTTGGCTCTGATCAAGGCGGGCGGTCAGGGCGCCAGTATGCTGATTCAACGCCCCGATGATTCTGGCCTGCCCGTCGGACAGTGTGTCAACCAGCACCTTACTGGCCTGCAGTTTTTGGTCTGACTGCGCTTGTGACTGTAGTGAGGCGTCTTTCATGCTATTGAACAGGACTTGATGCACAGCAAGAGTGGCCTTGTGTTGGTGCTCCAAGCGTTGGCTAATCTCTGCTACAGCTGCTTTCAAACCAGAGGCTGTTTACGCAGACACCGAATTGACCCACGTGCCGACGCAAGACTGCCCCACCTCCAAATTGGTACAAATCCAGCGTAGGCGAAGGTTCGAGAGGAGTCAGATTGGATCAGTGGCATTTCGGCAACTGGATCAAATCTGCGTCGCACGAACATGTAGTGCTCTAGAAAGTCGCCGTTCCGTCGTATCACTAGTCGTTTCATCAACCGAAGTGTGCCTCGCCAGCACGCGAGCCTTCGGGCATGATCAGTTCGGAACTGCAATCGTGTTGTTCGAGCTTTGACGCCAGGATGAATACGCATGGAATGCTTCCACATCGACGAAAGTGGCTACACCGGATTCAACTTACTCAATCCTGAGCAACGCGTTCAGGGAGCGACTGCCGTAGCCATCACAGGTGATGAGGTGCCACGACTTAAAGAACATTCCGTTCCGGACAATGATTCCGGAATCAGGCCTTGCGCCGATGAATAACCTAACTGAATCAACAGCAGCCCTACTCTATGGTCCCTTACGCGCTAAGCGCCGCGGTTAACCGCCAATACATCACAAATTCTAGGAGCCAAAATGGCGTACGTGGTGGCTATGCTTGCAACCCGCTGGGGAAGCGAGCTGGGTGGATTAAACGTCTTCAACAAAGGCTTAGCGGAAGGTATGACTCAGGCCCTGCCGAAAGGCAGCAAGACGATCTGCTTTGTTAATCAGCAGCCAATTGTGGGCAGCAGTTCAGTCGCCATCAAACTTATCGAACATACGACGTTCAACGCTTCCACGCTCATGGAGGACATTGCCAAACGCTGCAAAGAGTTCGAGCCAGAAACGTTACTGGGAGTACTAGTGGTTGGACACGATTCCATAACAGGTCGGGTGGCCATCGACTGCGCCAAGGAGCTTAGTGAGCACCTTGGAAGTGGATTTAACGTCAAATCCGCCGTGATTGGTCACATGGACTACTCGGCGTACGCCTTCATGAAAAGTCAGAGCATGCAGGATGTGGTCAATCGCTCCACAATACAGCGAGACATCATCGCGACCGCAGATTGTGCTTTTGCGGTGGGCCCACTATTACAGCGCAACTTCGCATCAGCACGAAGCGCTACGCACCGCCCAAGATCGCCAGTTAGGCCATTAATACCGGGCGTAGACAAAGTTGATTTTCAGACACACGACTCCCGCGTTGACCTGCACATTTTTATCTCGGGACGTCTTAACCGTGACGATGACCCAATAAAAAACTCGGTATTAGCTGTTCATGCGTTGGCAAAGGCATACGAGCGTGGACGTGCAATCAATGCTGAAGTGTGGCGCGCGCGTGGTCAATTATTCGCCTGGGGAGTTGACCCCGATTCTGATCAAACCGCGCTAGACGAGTTAAAGGAGATAGGCAGTAGGGGCGCAGCATTTGCGTTACACGCTGAACCGTTCTCTGACGATCAGGTAGCTCTGCGTCGTCGATTAGCCCGTTGCCATGTTGCACTGATGCCGTCGTGGCATGAGGGGTTCGGACTGAGCGGTTGGGAAGCCCTTTGTGCCGGCGTCCCGCTCGTGTGTTCGGCTCAGTCGGGGCTCGCTATGCTGCTCGAAGATCTGAAGCAGCAATTCCCAGAGATGACATTCAGCAGTGTCGAATTCGTCAATATCGGGGGCAGCACGACCTCAGGCACCCCCAATCCAGCGGACATCGAGAGTTTTGCCGACGTGTTGCTCGAGATCATGACTGACCTCGAAGAGCGTAAGAAGGCTGCTATTGAGCTGGCAAAACTAATCAAACGTGAATTCAGCTGGAAGCGCTGCGCTTCCGACTTACTTGAGGGCACTGGCTGGTACTTACCTGGATCCGTTCATTGGGCATCCCGACAGGCCGTGGGGCAAAAGCAGGAGGAGTCTCGTCTTGTGTTGGAGCGTATTCTCAGTGATCTACACCATCTGGATCTCGAAGAGGATTGGGGCGATTTAACGACTGCGTTCAACAACCTTAGTGATGCCGGCAAGAGCGTCAATGAAGAGAGTAAAGCCGAGCTGCTTATGAAGCTGCGCGCTATCGGCAGCACTATTGGTAATCGCATGGCCGCCACGAGTCCAACCGAAGAAGCTGCGAGAGAGTCTGGACGTATGGACGTGTGTTGGCGCTTCATGGCGGCATGCTCCAACATATGCTTAAGCTTTAGGGAGTTTTCGGAGTCCTTTCCAGAGGCCATGCTGC
This sequence comes from Pseudomonas sp. HT11, assembly GCF_044875395.1. Taxonomy (NCBI): domain Bacteria; kingdom Pseudomonadati; phylum Pseudomonadota; class Gammaproteobacteria; order Pseudomonadales; family Pseudomonadaceae; genus Pseudomonas; species Pseudomonas sp. HT11. The sequence goes on from NZ_CP173217.1 coordinate 4,167,562, forward strand.
AGGTGATCTGGAAGGATGAATTTTTAATAAAGGAATTGTTTTACTACGCCTCAGACTTTGCCGAAGAGTTCTCGCACCAGGCGAGCGAGATTGCACCAAAGTTCTTCAAGCCTACACAGTTACCCGGTGCGGCGACCTCATTTCCCACTCGGCTTGCACGCCTTGCCAGCAAATATCCAGAACTCAAGCAGCTCTTTACAAACATTGAAAGTGACCCAGCATTCGCGCTCGAACACGCGCGCTGCGTGAAAGTAACACGAGAGGCGCATGACATTGCTCTAGCCATCGTAGGCGACCCTGGACTTGCGTCGACAGCACTAGCATTAATGGCGTTGGACTTAGAACCGGCCCGACAGGTGGCCGATCAGACTGTCACTTTTTTCAAGAACTATTATCCGGATGCGGGCAAGGTCAAGGGTCATTGGCGTGGTGACAAGCGCGTCTTTGCAGCGCTTGCTACAGCAAGCCTCCCGACGCAGGTGCTTCTCAAGGTCCTGCATAGCATGGCCCTTGATGAAGATGAGAGTATTCGTTGGGCTGCATTGCATCTCGCGTTCTCACACACCTTGCGGCGACGGCTGGACGCTGCCATTGCTGCAGGGAGCCTCTGCATCGAAAGCTCCCTTAACGAGGAGCTAGGTAAAATTGTGGACATGGCTGTCGGAGCCGACAAGGGCCATCCATGGCTACATCGGGAATTCCTGACTCATTATTTGGAGGAGCGCGCATCGGCTTCAGAGGCCGGCAATCCAACTCTTTTGAGCGTCTTGGATTTTCCCGTGGCCAGATGGTTGATTGGTCCCGTCGTGGGTGGGACAGCGCCTCAACTCCGCGGCCGGACCCATCCGGAAGTGGCTGATACACGTACCGACACCCTACAGGTTGTGAAACGCATACTGCTCGTGTTGCCCCCCATCGACGATGATGAGTCGGGCGCATCACGAACTAGCACTCCTGCGCTAGGCCTGGGCCTGCTGGCGTCTCATCTCGCGGCGCAAGGCCACGACGTGCAGATCGCTGACTGCCACAGGTTCCCGAAGCTGCGCGCTGAAGTGTTGAGCCTGGCGCGAACTTTCGATCTGATTGGATTCAACACTGTGTTTTCCACCATAAGATCAACAATGAATATGCTCGTCGATATTCGCAACCGGACACATAGTACGACGCTGGTAATTGGTGGTCCGGCAGCCAAGCTCAATGCCTGGCAGTTCTCTATGGTGCACACGGAGGACGCCCAGGCAAGCTGGGACTTTGCCGTTGCGACCAATGCAGTAGAGAATCTGTCTACACTAGTGGCGAGTTTGAAAACTTCAGGACAGTGGCCTGCAGCGCAAGGCATTACTGCCAACCTCAAGAGCTGGAACGTCATAGGTCGCGGCATCCAACGATGCAACACGCCGCAGCAACCATCGCTGGAATCGCCGGGGACTGCATGGTCGGATGTTTTGCTTGATCGCCGGATCTATCGCGTCGGCGATAGCCAATATGAGCCGGCCCGAACAAGGTCGAAGTCGCAGACGTTCCATGAGGCTCATCTGGTCATGTCGCAGGGGTGCGACTGGAACTGCGCCTTCTGTACTGAACGCAGGGATAAGAGCGGAGGTGAGCAACGCCGCAAAGTCGGACATGTACTCGCCGAAATTCGCAATCTATCTCTGCAGCACCAAGATATTCGGATTCAGTTCATTGATGACAACTTGCTACCGCAGATAGCTTCGGATGCGAAAAAGGGCGACAACAATGCCAGATACTCTGGGCTCGCATGGGCTAGCGAGTTTCTAGATGGCCTAGAAAAAATCAAGGAAACGACTGGTGATTCTTTTGGCTGGCGTGGAATCTTCCGCCTTGAGGACTTTTTTTCCTACGATCTGGAACTCGACGACTTCATAGACCGATTGCAACGCTCAGGATGTCGCATGCTCGCATTTGGCGTTGAGCATGGGAGCGAGGATCAACGGAGAAAAAATAAGGCAGCGAGTGAACTCGTTACCAATGCCAAAATTTCAGAACTGTTCCTTCGACTTCACTCAAAGGACATTCTCACAAAAGCCTATTTCATGCTTGGCGGCCCATGGGAGACGCAGGAAACTGCACTGCAGACCATTGATTTTGCCGTTCAGAGCGGCGTGACGCTGGCATATTTCGCGCTATATAAAGATTTCGCTAAGGCTACTAGTGTTCTGAGCAAAGAGCAGCAAGTAGGAGATCCAAAAGCTAAAGGCTATATTTATTACGATCGACTGGCGCTAGATTGGGACCAAGCATTCGCTCACGCACAAGCATTCCCTGACGAAATGAGTGGGCATTGCGCAATGACTAGCGGCCCTATAACTCCGGAGGAGCTGGAGTGCTACCGGCAGCTTTCAGCACTGGGTTTCCAATTTACGGACTTGGTCAAGTACAACGACTTTCACAATGAGGACTCCGATGGCGGCAATCTCCTACGCAGCATGACATGGGGCTCACCGTCGGAATACTTCAATACTGTACAACAAGCCTACCGGAAGTTTTACTTACGACAGAAATTTGTTGAAGACTACGGTATATTACTGGCGCACGGTTACTGACTTTAACCTTGAGTTTTGTATTTACGGCTCAATAAAATATTTTAGCAGACAGAATCCGACATACGCTTTCGGCACTTTGAAAGAAGCCGTCGACAATCAAATCTGAGAAGGTATCGTGACTTAAGTAGAACCGCCTCAAATCAACAGTTGGCGCTCAGGATAGATCACTCTCTCAAGTATTAGTTTGAAGAGAGTGATTTCGTATGATCGGGGTACCCTACAGGCAGGCCTGAGCCGCTTAGCGGCTCAGGCCTGCCTGTAGGGTACCCCGATCTACGCTTTTGTCAATTCAACAAAATACACATATAAAAAAACCGGCAACAAACGGCCGGTTTTTTTACAGCACTCACTCAGCACGCCGCTTGCATTTGTCGCTGGGTAGCCTCGAAATGCCTTGTCTGAAAGGGCATCAGCGCTTGAACTTTCAAGCCCAACCCCTTATCTAGCCCCCAAGACAATGCTAATCGATCAACGCGGCCTTTTGTTGCAACGGCATGACTCTGCTTGTGAGATACGACAAGATTCAAAGCACGATTGGCCTCGGACACGCGAGAATCCGTAGCACATGTAAATTGAGTCAGTCGTTCAAACAGATAGCCAGCACGCCTAACCTCAACAGCGCTTCTGCCCTTACGCAAAAATGAGTTCAGTGCAGTTTCAAGGTTATCATTCGAGTACCAAAACGCACGAGCAGCTCTCACCAAGGCAGCGTCATCCGCTTGATCCAGAGGTTGCTTCGCCAGCCGTTCCAATTCAGTCGAGAGGACGGTGGCGCTATGGCGCTTCGTCATCATCGTGAGTCTCCAGATAATCCGCAATAATCCGCTTAAGGATCGAGTGTGGTGGTTCCTTGTTACCAACGTACACGTCAATCGCCTGTAAAGCCAGTCGATTCAGATCTGTGGTCAAGATTAGCCCCATCCGTAGGAGCTTTTCAATATCTTCGATGTCTTGCTCAGTAGCACGTCCGAGCTTCGAGATAGCTAGATCCAATGGGGCCGCAATGAAAATATGAATTGGAGAAGCGTCACCAAATTCTTCAAGGCGAATCGCACGATCGAGATAGTCCTCATGAAGTGGCCTAAGCGTGGTATTGAACGTGAGATCGTAGTTCAGGGCAAGGGTTCGCCCTGCAGGATCGACGAACGACTCAGGCGTAGCCCCTAGGCTTTCAATGAGCTCATCCTTGCTCAAAGATCGATCACAGTGAAAAATTTCGCCGTCAATATCTACCGAAACACGGTGATTGGTATACAGGTGTACCGCGACTCCACCAAAAATGATGATTTTCACAGCCCCTGGAGGATATTCCTCAAGCTCCTCTTCAACGCCTTTAAACATCGCCACAACTGCTTGCCCCAGCGGCTTGCTGGTATCAACGATGGCAGGAAGCACATCTGGAGCCTTTACAGTCACAGAATTCCCTCCCTGAGGGTACCAGTTGAAATTTAGAACGAAAATTGACACCACTAAACCAGCAATTCAAGCAGCGATCCCAAAAGACATTAACTGATTTATTAAAAGCCAAGCACTTATTGCTGAGCAAAATCGTATCAGATATCGACACATAATGCGTTACTCGATGTTCTAAGTGAGGGAGCACACGAACCAGCAAATAATAAGCAGTTGAAAAAACTCCACTCACCAACCAAAGAAATGAAATTGGCACACGGAAATCTCGTGTCCATCCCCACTTCCACAACTCAGCACCTTGATGGCGCGGGTGCGGGAGTTGATCGAGTCGTGACTCTCTGATGAAGTCGTCGATGGCACTGCCGTGATATCGGCCGACGCGTAGTTCACCAAACTAATTCCGGTCCTGAGCAATCAGGACCGGCACTGGTAGTTCAGTCCAATCGGATATCCAACCCAAGCCCCGGCAGGCACCATTCCTGCCAACCTTCGTCTACGGCCGCACGCTCTTCAGCGTTGGCACAAAAATCCTTAGCCAACTCAAACAACGCCGCCACTCGCTGCCGGCGCTGCTCCGTGGTCATCTCGCCTCTGATCCCAACGGTCTGTACAGTCTGGAGAATTTTCGTGCATTGGGCCTCATCCAATCCCTCCGGAAAGATGGAAAAGCACGTTTTCTGACTGACATGCAGCAGCGGTGGCAGTACGCGCAGGATCAATCGGTGCAGTACTTTATCGCCCGTGACCACTGCAGGTGTGCCAATAAATGAATAACCCTGCTGGCGTAGCGTCGGCAGTATCAACCATAGGTTCAAATCCCCCGCCCGGTTGCGCAGGTACGGCACTGTGATGTGGCTGCCCTCAACCTTTTGTCCCGACTGGAAAGCCAGGAAGGAATCCAGATACGAGTAGGCAGGCTTCGTATCCCCGTCGAGTTTGAGCGCCTGCTGACTTTTCAGCACAACCCCTAAGGCAGTCAACATAAGGCTGGAAGTGAAGCGCGGAATATCAGCCTGGCCAATTCGATCAAGCTCAGCCAGCGCCGTATCAACCGGCATCTTCCTCGACAGCAATGATTTCATGATCACCACATAAGGAAAAATGAGGCTGAACTGCGTCTTCAGTGCCGCTTCATTCCTGCGTAAAAGGGCCACTTGTTGCTCGGCGAAATTCGCTCGAAAGTTAAAGCCCAAATCGCACAAGGATTGAGTCATCGCGTCTATTCGGGTAATCGGGTCAGCGCGAAACTCTGGATTGGAAAACCACTGTTCCATCAGCGCCGGCAACGGATTCAGAATGGACTGGTCTCGGACGTGCTGCGGCAGCTGGCGCGCCCAATCCACTTTACTCAGGGCATTGGTGTCCAGAAATAGCTCATAGGGGCCATCGCCTTTCTTTGCATTCAGAAACGGCCACACCACTGCGCAACCACTTGGTGTGAGCACGCATCGTTCGTCATAAGGCACAGCGATATTAAGTTGCTGCATTGGAACACGAACCTCATCGCATTACTGTTTTTGAAGCCCTAAATCTTATAGGTGACAGGCCACCCTTGCGTGGCATCGTTCAAACGCATCCGCTGATTGATGATTGCGTCTTACAACTGTATTCCAGCCGGCGTATTTATCCGCCCTGCACCGGAGGGGATTCTGCCCCACTGTCGCCTTTCGGATAAACGCTCATGACGAAGTCTGATTTCGCCGCCTGGTCCTGGACCGCAGAGGCAGGCATCGACGCAGATATCTGGCTCTCTTCGATCTGGCCATCGACAGCAAGCTTCGAGCCTGCGACTTAATGAAGCCCAAGCTCCGCGTGCGCGATGTCGCTCCTGGCGAGTACGTATCATCACGAGCCATGGTGATGCAGCAGAAAATGCAGAGGCCGTCAGGATTACTAACTCCTTTTTCTATATTTTCGTCGCAAGTTCATCGTAACGGCAGAAAGCATTGGCAAGTTGCATCTGGCGGGGTGTTCGGCATTGAGCCTCAAACAAAGTAGGCGACGCAACGAGTACACAAACACATCTTGCACGTGATGTAGCGACATTCAGTCGGTTTAGGCTGTAGAGAAACTCCATTCCACGCGGTGCGTCGACGTAACTTGATGTTGTCATCGAGTAAATAACGATCGGCGCTTCCTGTCCTTGGAATTTGTCGACAGTTCCGATCCGAGCGCCCGAAATGCGGTCCTGCAGCTCGAACACCTGCGCATTATAGGGAGCAATGATTAATATATCTTGAAGCGATATCAGTCGCTCAACACCATGCCTGTCGATCCAGGTAGTGCCCGAGGCAAGGATTTCCTCCACGAGCGCTCGAACGCAATCAGCCTCTTCCGGCGATGAACTCTGATTGCCTTCAGAAACGACTGCAACATAGCGGAGGCCTGAACCATTGAGGCGTCCGGGTGAGCGAATTGCTTGAACCTCCAATCCTGGGCGAGGATGAAGACGCCCCTCGTAGAATAGTTCGGACGTATAGGAGCAAATATCCGGATGAAGACGCCATGTCTCCGCAAGAAAAAGACCTCGGTCAGGCGCAATCGTCTGCTCTTCACCAAGAATATGATGCAGAGCTGAAACATCAGTGCCTTCTGGATGACTACCCTGCATCGGCTGATCGAGTTGTTGCGGATCGCCTAGCAACACAACGCTATTCGCCGCTTGTGATACCGCAATTACATTCGCAAGCGCCATCTGCGCCGCTTCATCAATAAACAGCACATCTACGGAGTGCGCTGCATCAGGCAACGCCCACAGCCAAGCAGTCCCTCCTGCCACATTTGCTCTGCTGCCGATGGCGCTTAGCAAATCAGCATTACTTTTTACAAATCGCAATCGCTGCTGATCTGGTTCCATCTCCGAAGGTTTTTGAAAGCAGCAAACTTCAATTCCCATTTCTTCAGAAGCCTTCACAACTCCATCGAGAAGATTGCGGATGACCTTGTGGCTATTGGCAGTTACTCCAACAGTCTTCCCGGTTTGTACTAGAGAACAGATCATGCGTGAGCCTGTGTGCGTCTTGCCGGCACCTGGCGGCCCTTGGATTGGAAGCAGTCCACTTTCGATATGTGCCGCAACACGGAGTGCGGCATCTAGGGCAGGCTCACCATCATGCTGGATCGGTTGATTGCCTATACGAGGGGGCAGACGCATCAGAAGATCACGAGCGGCCTGAAAGGGTCCGCTTCCTTCCATCCCATGAGCAACGACATGTTCGCCGATGCGAACAAGCGCATTGGCGAGGACAGTAGTATTAATAACTGTGTGGGAAAAAACTGCCTCAGGATGAATATTTGCACTGTCCCCTCTTTTCTTAATATCGACCCAACGTTCATCCAGAGAAATTGCGTCGACGCTGCCTAGCTTCCTGCCTCCTAAAGTGTGCAAATCCTCACTACCGCGCATCTCCGTTTCTTGAGGAGGGAAGCTGTAGCGATGAATGGGGGCCTTAGCGGTTCCCCCATTCACGCCCACAAATGTTAGATCTGAAAGTCCAGCTCGCTCGTCGAGCAAATCTTCTGCCATAAGGTCGGAAAGGCGAAAATACTCCCACCAAAGCGCCTTCTGTTCTCTGCGGTGCCAGTCGAGCGAATGCGCTAGAATCCATCGAGCATGCTCCTCGGCCGTGCGCTCCGCCGCATCAGTAGGAACCCCGTCCGTCAACCGTTCGATAAGCCCATTAATCCTCTCTTGCCATTCACCAAGGGCCTCGCTTGACACGCTCTCAGGCACTTCCGGTCGGAGAATGATATTGCCAACATCAATCAAATTGGTGCGCCGTATTTCTAACCAGTCCCGAAGGCGCCATGTAGATACGCAGTCATCTCGGTTGTATCCAGTCACAACATAACGATCAGCATCACTGATGAATGCTAAATCTCCCAGCTCAAGACATGCTTGAACCTTAGCAAGGGCCATGTTTGCTTCTGAAAGCGCTGTATCTCGAATGAAACCATATAAGGGCTCAAGCTTTTTGATCGAGTAACTTTCCACGCTCGCTCGTAGCCCATTTCGTATCACGCTGTAAAGGTCAACAAAGCGTTTAGAGCGCAAAAGAGCATCAATCTCTTCCTCACGACTTGCATGCCGCCCCATCAACCGTTTTAGAGCAGCCGGCTCATAGGGTGCGAAATGGTAAATGTGCAGATCCGGGTATTGCTCCTGTCGAGCGATGACGAAATCGATGAAACGCTCGAAATTCAGTTTTTCCTCCTCACGAGATAGCGCCCAGTCAGCCGTGTAAGCGATGCCATTGTTACCATCAATAAAAGTATAACCAAACAGGTACTCAAGGCCGCCCTCCCCAGCAAATGGATCGCCCTCCAGATCGAAGAAGATATCCCCAACTGAGGGTTCGGGTAGGCTCGCTAAACCGAATCCTTCCGTCACAGGTAAAAGTTCGTGAAGCACGTTCCCTGTGTCGCGTCCCTCGACCTGAATGCGCGCCTGCTCTCGTACCCGCTCGTACGAATGTACTGCCCCGCGCGAGGGCCTCCATGGAAGCGGAACCGGCATAGCTGCTAGATCCGTCATGGTTTCTATGCCGTGCCGTCTTAACTCATCGATATGTACTTTAGTGATTCCGGCCACAAGCGAGAGATGGTCATCCTCTCGACGTTTACGGTCGCAACGACTCTGCCAACGACAGATGTCGCAATGCTCCTTCGGTTCAGGATAGATCACCTCCCCCGCGTGCTCGATAGCAGCTACAAGGCTGCTTTTGACTCGTCGGAAGTACGCTGCGTAATCATCCATTCGATACATCTGTGGCTCATACTCGGACCATGGGGCAACTACATAGCTATGTGTAGGGCAACCCCCTTGGATGGTGCCGACTAGATCGGCGTACAAGCAAAGCTGCAAGACAGTTCCACCTTTCGTCTCACGAGCAAGCTTGGTATCGATCACCTCATAAGACCATGCTCCAAGATCGCTCTCGGCCTCTATTCGCCTGAGGACATCAGTGCGCCCCACCCAACCATTCGCGCGAAACGCGCCTTGTACTATGATCTCATCCCCAGCGAACATGGCGCTCCTTGTGCGCTCAACCGATTCGTCATCAACTCCGATACCGTCAATGAATGTCACGGATAGACCTTGGGATCGTAGGTGCTCGACAAAGCCTTGTTCATGTCGCGCGCCACGCTCCCAAAGAATCTGCAGCAATGGGTCCCAGATAGCAGGGCGTTCTAGCTCGCCATTCGCCACAGCTAAGTCAAGACTCGTTAAGTGCCGGCAGTTAAGATGCCCAACCAAGTCAGAAGCACTAAGAAAAATCGAATCGCCTTGCCTTTGCATTTGATTCCGACCTCATCAAAAGTCCATTCAGATGCTCTGTCGTCCAAATGCCAGCTCAAGTGACGTTTAGGATTAGCCAAAGCGATACCCGCCCGTCGAGTGTAGTCAATAGTGGAAGATTCACTGTGGACGGAAAAACAGGCACTCAAACATACCCCGTCGTGCGCTACCTTAAAGCTTCATCCAGATCACACCTACAGGGAAGGTCGCGTGTACTCAATCACTCAGAGGGACATTTCATGCCCTACGATCTAGAAAATCGTCTAGTCATCGGCGTTGCATCTAGCGCCGTGTTCGACCTGTCCGAGTCGGACGCAGTTTTCAGAAGTCAAGGTGAGCAACACTACCGAAAATTTCAGGAAGAAAACCTGACAACTCCTTTGCCAAAAGGTATTGCGTTCTCATTCGTCAGGCGCTTGCTATCACTTAATGACCTGAGCACAGATCCCGAAAATGATCCATTGGTGGAGGTGGTTCTACTATCCAGAAATGATCCCGACACAGGACTGCGCGTGATGAAAACCATCGAGCATTACGGCCTGGGCATCACTCGCGCTATTTTCATGCAGGGGCGTTCGTCCTATGAATTCATTCCCGCATTGAACATAGCCTTGTTTCTATCTGCCAACAAAGAGGACGTAGATGCCGCGATCAAGGCTCGCTACCCTGCAGGTCAGGTGCTGGACTCCACGATCGTCGACGACGAACAGGACAACTCACTGCGTATTGCATTCGACTTCGATGGGGTATTGGCGGGGGACGAGTCCGAAGCGGTGATGCAACGCCAAGGTCTTACGAACTTTCATGCCCATGAGGTTAAAAACGTGATGCAACCACACAATCCTGGCCCTTTGCAGGAGTTTCTCGTGCGGATGGGGAAGATTCAGGCTGCAGAAGAGCAACGCAAAAGAGCCGATCCCAGTTACGAAAATCGATTCCGTGTTTCTATCGTCACAGCGCGCAATGCGCCTTCACATGAACGGGCTTTAAATACGCTAAAAAGCTGGGGCGTAATGGCCAATGACGCGTTTTTTCTGGGTGGTATCGAAAAGAGGAAGGTATTGGGTGTGCTAAGACCGCATATTTTTTTCGATGACCAATCGGGCCATCTACGTTCAGCCAGCACAGTAGTGCCATCTGTACATATTCCGTTTGGAGTCACCAACGAGGTTTAAAACACGTTGCTCGTTGATCTATTGGTCTTGCCCTTAGGCTGCTGGCTAGCACAAGGAGGATTTTCTTTCTCCCGGCTGCTGGGGCCGTACAGGCGTTTGTTTTGATCAAGTAACGGTTTTTAAAGGCTTATAACGCTAATTGCGGCCAAGGCACGGGCCACACGTCTTTCACTGTGGGTTAGTTATCTGGCTCTCAGCGCCTGATCCTGGGTTCAAGCGGTCGGCCCAAGTGAACAACGCCATTTCTACGTCTGCCACTCGCCAGCCTGTCTCTGTTGGCGCCGCCAGAAGATTACATCCCGGCCGGGCGATCTTCGCCGCATCGAGTTGCGTAACCAGGTCAGCGCAGAAGGCCTGGAATGCAACGTAGCCTTGGACCATCGAGTTTTCATTACTGTCGTAAATTTTTTTTAGCAATCCGGCTTTAAGCATTGCTTCGCGTATACGCCCATCAAGGCTAGCGTGCATATCCGGCCGCAAGAACCGCAGCAGCTTCGATGCGTAGGTCAACCCGCACCCGGGGATCTGAAGCGCCGCAGTGATCGCGGCCTTTGGACTACCAATATTGGCAACTACTGGTTCGAAGATACTCAGCAGTGAAACGTTGCCCAGACCGACCTCAAATCTCATTCGGGGATCGTTCTTTCCAGCACCCCAGGCGAGAAGCTCACGGACATAGTCCGTCGGAGCTTCAGTCATTATCGTCTGTTTAACAACCCAACAGCCACGGTCTTCTAACGACTTAATCCATGGGAAGTCGGGATATATGTCGCCCGGATACCCTCGCGCCTTGTGGTTCACGTTCGACCAGTTGTAGGCACGAAAGAAGGCGGGAAACTCATTAATATTTATGACGGACAAAATGTTTCCTTAGCGCTGTCCTGCGCCGGAAAATTCTTGCTAAAAGATAAAAATCACTAATCAATGACACCATAAGGCGCCCGAGTAAGGGAATCGGTATCAGTGAGACTTTGATTGGACCTTGCCATCCACCAGTGTCACCGTCATGTAGATATACATTTCAGTCCCCCAAGTGTAGACCTGAACCCTCCCCGTACTTGCGGCTTGTTTACCGGGTATTTTCACGATTTCTAATACCTCGTCATACGTCATTCCCGGTTCTATCGCTTGGTACTGCCGCTCACTGATATTAGGGCGTTGTGCCCTGATTGTTTCAGCGCTAGGGAACCCAGTATGCGACTGGTAGTTAACGGTATTGCCGTTCCCAGAAATGACCGGACTATTTGCCCCGCTGCTACTCTGCGACACGGCGGTTCCTGGTAATACCAGCGCAGCTACTGACGCCAAAGCGCCTAAAATCCCCGCATACAAACCTATTTTTTTCATACTCACCATACGACGCTCTAAGAAAGTAAATAAATAAGGAACGTTGCCCGCAGGCACCCAAGAAGCGACGCCATGGAACGTATGAAACCTAAACGCGGATCCACTCGCCAGGATCATCTGGTAATCCGAGAACAGAAGTATCCAGCAACTCAAATGTTGTGGGGTGCAGCACCGAGCTAGTTGCATCACTTGTCAGATCATTGATCGCATGGGTAATGCTTCGATAGCTGCCCAGGCTCTCATCATCAAACACTGGGTGAAATCGCCCGTCAGTCGACTGGGCAATGTAGAAGGTGCCAACCTGCGTCGGATACCTCAAAACAGCTCGCATCGATTTGCCTCCCTGCATCGAGGCAAAGTTGCCGTCGATCATTAATGAGCAATGTAGAAAAAGCCACTATTAGGCCATCGCGCCTATTTCAATCCAATTAGCGCGATCAGGCAAGGGCTGGAGCATGCCGTTCTGATACAAGATTCCAGCAAGAGCCAGCCGTTTTGTAGGAGTAAAAACGCAATAAAATAAAAAGGGGTCGCGAGATAAAATCTCGCAACCCCTTGAATAATATGGTCGGGACGGAGTGATTCGAACACTCGACCCCTAGCACCCCATGCTAGTGCGCTACCGGACTGCGCTACGCCCCGACTAGGCGTGTTACTGGGTTCGCTTCGCTACGAAGCGATCCGGAATATACCGCAAGCTTTTGAAATGTGGAAGTATTTTAAAAGCCGACGTTATTTCTTCAAAACCACCAGCACATCTTCGAGTTCGGAGATCATCTGGCGGATCAGTTGCTTGTATTGGGTGGTATCGTCTTTGGCTTCATCACCGGACATGCGCTGGCGCGCGCCACTGATGGTGAACCCCTGGTCGTACAGCAACGCGCGGATCTGTCGGATCATCAGCACATCCTGGCGCTGATAATACCGACGGTTCCCGGTGCGTTTGACGGGGTTGAGTTGAGGAAACTCCTGCTCCCAATAGCGCAGCACGTGCGGCTTGACCGCACAAAGCTCGCTGACTTCACCAATGGTGAAGTAGCGTTTGCCTGGGATGACGGGTAGTTCGTCGTTATGACTTGGTTCCAGCATAAGCCTCAACTCGGGCCTTCAACTTCTGCCCTGGACGAAAGGTGACCACACGGCGAGCCGTGATCGGGATTTCTTCTCCCGTTTTTGGATTGCGGCCAGGCCGCTGGCGTTTGTCCCGCAGGTCAAAATTGCCGAAACCGGACAATTTGACCTGTTCGTTGTCTTCCAGAGCGTGCCTGATTTCTTCAAAAAACAGCTCGACCAATTCCTTGGCTTCGCGTTTGTTCAGACCCAGCTCTTCGTACAGACGTTCCGCCATCTCAGCTTTCGTCAAAGCCCCCATACGTCACTTCCTTAACGTGGCGTTCAACCTTTGTTCAAGCGAGGTGAGGATATTTTGTGTCGTGGTATTCACCTCATCGTCATTAAGAGTGCGCGATGGATGCTGCCAGGTCAAGCCAACTGCAAGGCTTTTTCTATGCGGATCAATGCCTTTACCCTGATAGACGTCAAATAGCCTGAGGTCTGTCAGCCATTCCCCTGCATTTTCACGGATTACATCCAAAACGGCAGTGGCGGCGACTTCGCGATCGGCGATCAGGGCCAGGTCACGACGCACTTCAGGGAAGCGCGACAACTCGCTGAATTTAGGCATCTTGCCCGACGCAACTTCCGCCAAGACTAGCTCAAAAACGAATACCGGACGGTCCAGGCCGAGGGTTTTCGACAGCTCCGGGTGGATGGCACCTACGTAGCCCACCAGGCGCCCTTCGCGTTCGATACGCGCAGTCTGGCCTGGGTGCAACGCTGGGTGGCTGCCCGGCACGAACGTGAAATCGTCAAGCGCGCCGGCAAAGCCCAATACCGCTTCCACGTCAGCCTTGACGTCGAAGAAGTCCACGGCGTCGCGGCCTTGGGCCCAGCCCTCAGGCAGGCGGCTGCCGCACACCACGCCAGCCAGCATCGGTTCTTGTTTCAGGCCGTCGAGTTGGCCGACAAAACGCAGACCGCTTTCGAACATGCGCACGCGGTCTTGCTGACGATTAAGGTTGTGGGACAGTGCCTTTACCAGGCCCGGCCACAACGACGAACGCATGGCCGCCATGTCGTTTGAGATCGGGTTAGCCAACAGCAGTGGCTCGACGCCCGGGTTGAACAGCTCGAACTGTTTAGGATCGATGAAGCTGTAGGTCACCGCTTCCTGGTAGCCACGGGCGACCAGCAGGCGACGCAGCTCCGGCAGGTGCGCACGGGCCTCAGCTTTAGGCTGCGGCGCCAGGCGGGCTTGCGGATAGCGAACCGGCAGGCGGTTGTAGCCATACAGGCGGGCCAGTTCTTCGATCAGGTCAACTTCCAGGCTGATATCGAAGCGATGGCTTGGCACTTCGACGTGCCACTGCCCTTCCCCGCTCGCGGCAATGCTCAGGCCGAGGGCCGACAGCAGTTGCTCGATCTGAGCCGGCTCGATTACCAGGCCGAGCATTTGCTCGACGCTCTTGGCGCGCAAGGTGATCGGTGCAACGGATGGCAGGTGCTGCTCGCTCACGGCTTCAGTGATCGGGCCAGCTTCGCCGCCGGTGATTTCCAGCAGCAGGCCAGTGGCGCGCTCCATGGCTTCACGGGCCAGCTTCCAGTCCACGCCACGCTCATAGCGGTGCGAAGCATCAGTGTGCAGGCCATAGGAACGGGCTTTGCCAGCGATGGCGATCTGATCAAAGAACGCACTTTCAAGGAAAATATCACGCGTGGTCGCGGACACGCCGCTGTGCTCGCCACCCATCACGCCGGCAATGGCCAGGGCGCGGGAATGATCGGCGATCACCAGGGTATCGGCGCGCAGGGCCACTTCTTGGCCGTCGAGCAAGACCAGTTTCTCGCCTTCTTCGGCCATGCGGACGCGAATGCCGCCGTTGATTTCGGCGAGATCGAACGCGTGCAGCGGTTGGCCCAGCTCCAACATCACGTAGTTGGTGATGTCGACGGCAGCGTCGATGCTGCGTACGTCGGCGCGGCGCAGGCGCTCAACCATCCACAGCGGGGTTGGCTTGGACAGGTCGACGTTGCGGATCACACGGCCCAGGTAACGCGGGCAAGCGTTGGGAGCCAAGACCTCGATCGGGCGCACTTCATCGTGCACAGCGGGCACGGCGGCAACCACTGGACGAGTAACCGGGACGTTATACAACGCACCCACTTCACGTGCCAGACCGGCCAGGGAAAGACAGTCGCCACGGTTCGGGGTCAGGTCGACCTCGATGCTGGCGTCTTCGAGTTCCAGGTAAACGCGGATGTCCTGGCCCACTGGCGCGTCGGCCGGCAGTTCCATCAGGCCGTCGTTGCCTTCGCCCACTTGCAGTTCAGCCTGGGAGCACAGCATGCCATTGGATTCAACGCCACGCAGCTTGGCTTTCTTGATCTTGAAGTCACCCGGCAGTTCGGCGCCGATCATGGCAAACGGAATCTTCAGGCCCGGGCGCACGTTAGGCGCTCCGCACACGACCTGGAACGTCTGCGCGCCGTCACTGACCTGGCACACACGCAATTTGTCGGCATCCGGGTGCTGCTCGGTGCTCAGCACCTCGCCCACCACGACGCCGCTGAAAACACCGGCGGCCGGCGTGACGCTATCGACCTCAAGACCGGCCATCGACAGACGAGCAACCAGCTCGTCGCGATCTACCTGCGGGCTTACCCAGCCACGCAGCCATTGTTCACTGAATTTCATCCTGCTCTCCTAAAGATTCGTTACGACTAGCGAAATTGCGCGAGGAACCGCAAGTCGTTGTCGAAGAACAGACGCAAGTCGTTCACGCCGTAACGCAGCATGGCCAGGCGCTCAACGCCCATGCCGAAGGCAAAGCCCGAGAACTCTTCCGGGTCGATCCCGGACATGCGCAGCACGTTAGGGTGAACCATGCCGCAGCCCATCACTTCCAGCCAACCGGTCTGTTTGCAGACGCGGCAGCCTTTGCCGCTGCACATCACGCATTCCATGTCGACTTCAGCGGACGGCTCGGTGAACGGGAAGAACGAAGGACGGAAACGCACCGCCAGCTCTTTCTCGAAGAACACCCGCAGGAATTCTTCGATGGTGCCTTTGAGATCGGCGAAATTGATGTCGCGATCAACCAGCAAGCCTTCGACCTGGTGGAACATCGGCGAGTGGGTGATATCCGAGTCGCTACGGTAAACACGGCCTGGGCAGACGATGCGGATCGGCGGCTTGGTCGCTTCCATGGTGCGGACCTGTACCGGCGAGGTATGGGTGCGCAACAGCATGTTCGCGTTGAAATAGAAGGTGTCGTGCATCGACCGGGCCGGGTGATGGCCTGGGATGTTGAGCGCCTCGAAGTTGTGATAGTCGTCTTCGACCTCAGGGCCTTCGGCAATGCCGTAGCCGATGTGGGTAAAGAACTGCTCGATACGTTCCAGAGTCCGGGTGATCGGATGCAGACCGCCCGAGGCCTGGCCACGGCCAGGCAGGGTCACGTCAATGGACTCGGCGGCGAGTTTGGCCGCAAGATCAGCCTCCTCGAGCGACGCCTTGCGCGCATTGAGAACCTCTGTGACACGCTCCTTGGCAACGTTGATCAGCGCACCGACTTGCGGACGCTCTTCAGCCGGCAAATTCCCCAGGGTCTTCATCACCTGAGTCAATTCACCTTTCTTGCCAAGGTAGTGAACCCGGATTTGCTCCAGGGCATTTACATCTTCAGCGCTTTGCACAGCCTCAAGGGCTTGAGCGACGAGCGCGTCCAGGTTTTCCATGTACAGACTCCAGATACAAAATAGGGGAAGAGCTTGAAGGCTCTTCCCCTATTTATGACGTTTACCACCTTGAGCTGCAGGAGCAGCCCAGGGTGACTGTCGGGGGTACTTAAGCCAAGGTGGCTTTAGCTTTCTCGACAATCGCAGCAAACACCGCTTTATCGTTCACGGCCAGTTCAGCCAGAACCTTACGGTCGATTTCGATGGACGCTTTTTTCAGGCCAGCGATGAAACGGCTGTAGGACAGACCGTTAACACGAGCACCAGCATTGATACGAGCGATCCACAGAGCGCGGAACTGACGTTTTTTCTGACGACGGTCACGGTAGGCGTATTGGCCTGCCTTGATTACCGCTTGCTTGGCAACACGGAATACGCGTGAGCGTGCGCCGTAGTAGCCTTTAGCGAGTTTCAGAATTTTTTTGTGACGTTTACGGGCAATGACGCCACGCTTTACACGAGCCATGAGTTACTTCCTCTAGTCTTGATCCAAAAATTAACGAAGGCGCAGCATGCGCTCGACTTTTGCCACGTCAGACGGATGCAGCAAGCTGCTACCGCGCAGTTGACGCTTACGCTTGGTCGACATTTTGGTCAGGATGTGGCTCTTGAAAGCGTGCTTGTGCTTGATACCGTTAGCAGTTTTCAGAAACCGCTTAGCAGCACCACTTTTAGTCTTCATCTTTGGCATGTTCGGATACTCCGCATTCAGTTGATAAACATAATCAGAAGGCCTGCCGTGCCCTGTTGATTACTTCTTCTTTTTCGGGGCGATGACCATAATCAGCTGGCGTCCTTCCATCTTAGGATGCTGCTCGACGGAACCGTACTCCAGCAGGTCAGCTTCAACCCGCTTGAGGAGTTCCATCCCCAGCTCCTGGTGGGCCATCTCACGGCCGCGGAATCGCAAGGATACCTTGGCCCTGTCCCCATCACTCAGGAAACGTACCAGGTTGCGCAGTTTTACCTGGTAATCCCCTTCCTCCGTCCCTGGACGAAACTTGATTTCTTTTACTTGAATCTGCTTCTGGTTCTTCTTCGCTGCGGCAACCTGTTTCTTCTTCTCGAAGATCGACTTGCCGTAGTCCATCACCCGGCAAACGGGTGGGATTGCATCGGCGGAGATTTCCACCAGGTCCAATTTGGACTCTTCAGCAATACGAAGCGCTTCATCAATCGAGACGATGCCAATCTGCTCGCCGTCAGCGCCAATTAACCGAACCTCGCGTGCCGAGATATTCTCGTTGATCGGGGCTTTCGGTGCAGCTCGTTTATCTTGTCTCATTTCACGCTTAATAATAATTACTCCGAATCTGGGCGACCACGCCGGGAAACCGCTTGCGCGAGGAACTCAGCGAACTGGGCGACGGGCATCGAGCCCAGGTCAGCACCTTCACGAGTACGCACAGCGACAGTCTGCATCTCGACTTCCCGATCTCCGATAACCAAAAGATAGGGAACCTTGAGCAAAGTATGCTCGCGGATTTTAAAGCCGATCTTTTCATTTCTCAAGTCGGACTTGGCACGAAATCCGCTTTCGTTGAGAGTTTTTTCAACTTCAGCCGCAAAATCTGCCTGTTTATCAGTGATATTCATGATCACTGCCTGGGTCGGAGCAAGCCACGCAGGGAACGCACCTTCGTAGTGCTCGATCAGGATTCCGACAAACCGTTCGAACGAGCCAAGGATCGCTCGGTGCAACATAACCGGGTGTTTCCGGCTGTTGTCTTCGGAGACGTATTCGGCTCCCAAACGGATCGGCAGGTTAAAATCGAGCTGCAAAGTACCACATTGCCAGACACGACCAAGACAATCTTTCAGCGAGAACTCGATTTTCGGTCCGTAGAAGGCGCCCTCACCCGGCTGCAGATCGTACGCAAGGCCCGCGCTGTCTAGGGCTGCGGCCAGTGCAGCTTCGGCGCGATCCCACAGCTCGTCGGAGCCGACGCGTTTTTCCGGACGAGTGGACAGCTTCATTTCGACTTCGGTGAAGCCGAAATCGCGATAAACGTCCATGGTCAGCTTGATGAACGCGGCGGATTCAGCCTGCATCTGCTCTTCGGTGCAGAAGATGTGTGCATCGTCCTGAGTAAAGCCGCGCACGCGCATGATGCCGTGCAGGGCACCCGATGGCTCGTTACGGTGGCAGGCACCAAACTCGGCCAGACGCATCGGCAACTCGCGGTAGCTTTTCAGGCCCTGGTTGAACACCTGCACGTGGCATGGGCAGTTCATCGGCTTGATGGCGTAGTCGCGGTTTTCCGACTGAGTGGTGAACATGTTGTCGGCGTAGTTGGCCCAGTGCCCGGACTTTTCCCACAGGCTGCGGTCAACGACCTGCGGAGTCTTGATCTCCAGGTAGCCGTTTTCGCGCTGAACCTTGCGCATGTACTGCTCAAGCACCTGGTACAGGGTCCAGCCGTTCGGGTGCCAGAACACCATCCCAGGCGCTTCTTCCTGAAGGTGGAACAGGTTCAGGCGCTTGCCGATCTTGCGGTGGTCGCGTTTTTCGGCTTCTTCAATGCGCTGGATGTAGGCCGCCAGCTGCTTTTTGTCAGCCCAGGCAGTGCCGTAGATACGCTGCAGTTGCTCGTTCTTTGCATCGCCGCGCCAGTAGGCGCCGGACAGTTTGGTCAGCTTGAACGACTTGAGGAAGCGCGTATTCGGCACATGCGGGCCACGGCACATGTCGACGTATTCTTCGTGGTAGTACAGGCCCATTGCCTGCTCGTCCGGCATGTCTTCCACCAGACGCAGCTTGTAGTCTTCGCCACGCGCGGTGAACACGTCGATCACCTCGGCGCGCGGCGTGACCTTCTTGATTACGTCGTAATCTTTTTCGATCAGCGCGTGCATGCGCGCCTCGATAGCGGCCAGGTCGTCCGGAGTGAAAGGACGTTCGTAGGCGATATCGTAATAGAAGCCTTCATCGATAACCGGACCGATCACCATTTTTGCGGTGGGGTACAGCTGTTTGACCGCATGGCCGATCAAGTGCGCGCAAGAGTGGCGAATGATCTCCAGCCCCTCTTGATCCTTGGGCGTGATGATTTGCAGGCTGGCGTCGCTGGTGATCAGGTCGCTGGCGTCTACCAGCTTGCCGTCGACCTTGCCGGCTACGGTGGCCTTGGCCAGGCCTGCACCAATGGAAGCGGCGACCTCGGCTACGGATACCGAATGATCGAATGAACGTTGACTGCCGTCGGGAAGAGTAATAGTTGGCATGGCGCCTCCTCTCCTAGTGGTGACCCCTACCAAAGGTCACGTGGGTTGGGATGAGCCAGTACAAGATCCAACACCAGGCCGTTCAATGATGAACGCCTGCCTTACAGCGGCAGGAGCCTTTCGGCCAACCGATAATCGAACCAGAGTGACTGGAGTGAGCTAAAAAGAACATGGCAAGGCGGCAACTTGGCACGCCTGGAAATAGCCAGGCCGAGGATGCTAGCACAGATGAACGGTCATCGTGCTGGCGCCGCCTTTCTGAAAGACAAATTCGAGGCTTTATAGGTGCAAAAGTGAACTTGAGCTGTACGCCATGCCTCAAACACACCGAGAATCGCTGTTCGTCCTCGACCCAAAGGAGCATCCACATGATGCGTTTCACCTCGACCCTCGCTCTCGCTGCTTCCCTGGCCTTCCTGTCGCTCGGCGCCCAGGCAGCCGCCCCATCGAACTGGCCAACCGGCGCTCGCGACAACTTCATCAAAGATTGCAGCTCGGCAGCCCAGCAAAGCGTGGACGCCAAAACTGCCAAAGACCATTGCGAATGTGGCGCTGACAAGATCAACGCCGAATTGAGCACCGCAGAGATCAAGGAGCTCATGACCAACCAGAACGCAGATCCGGCGCTTAAGAACAAAGCTGTCGCGGCTATTTCGTCCTGCAAAGTCGTGAAGAAATAATCAGAACGACCACTGATCAGACGGCCGTCGCGCTGAAAAAACAGCCCGAAAACTGCCATTTCGCACAAATTACGCAGCTTTTACGGCTTTTTTTAACAGCTGATATTTCGCACCAAAGCCCCGTAAATCGGGGCTTTCAGCCAGCCCAGGCAGCAAATGCAACGCTATTGATTAGCAAACAATGCCTTGGGGGGGCTCCCAAGTCGAACATTTCGACTATGATAGCCAAGTGTGCCCAGTTGGCCTGAGCAGCACAGCACTACTGAAAATATATGTTTCTTGGAGATACACCATGTCTAATCGCCAAACCGGCACCGTTAAATGGTTCAACGATGAAAAAGGCTTCGGCTTCATCACTCCTCAAGGTGGCGGTGACGACCTGTTCGTACACTTCAAAGCTATCGAAAGCGACGGTTTCAAAAGCCTGAAAGAAGGCCAAACCGTTTCCTTCGTGGCTGAGAAAGGCCAAAAGGGTATGCAAGCTGCACAGGTTCGCGGCGAGTAATTCTCCGCTGAGCTAAAAAAAACCCCGTCCATGCGACGGGGTTTTTTATGGGCGCTACAAAAGTGCCGAGGTTCTTAGCCGCAGTTGACTCGCGTGATCACCAGATTGTCATCGGTGTTCAGGTTCAGGCGGTCGGAGCGGTATTCCAGGGTGATCATGTCATTAGGCTTGAGGATACGTGCGTTCTGCGCACCGGCACGTGTACGCGCCTGCTCCAGCAATTGGGGCGAGGCTTTCTGGCCGATCGCGAACTCGGCGGCCTTCGCCTCACAGCGGCTATGACCGGCATCGGCCACGGCGGCGTCTTTGGCTGGCTCAGAGGTACCCGGGGTGCTGCAACCCGCCAACGCGAATGCTGCCAACAAAGTACCGAATGATGCGAGCTTCCAAGGCATGAAGCCTCCTATGATAAAAATGGACAGAGATCGTGCGACAGCGATCTGGGGGATTGGTTTCAAGACGTGAATCGCCCGCAGGCAAGTCTGCCTGACTCAGGCCGAGCATTCGCTCGGTCAATCGTCACCAGATATGAATGTATTCAGTAGATGTCGATGTAGTCGAACGGCGGCTTCGGCCAGTTCTGCTTGAGCGCGTTGAATATCTGCATGACCCAGACTTCATCACTGGCCGCTACGTTACCGACATAACCGGAGCCTTTGGCCCAGGTCTCAAGGCGAAACAGCAAGCCGGCGATATCAGTGCCGCCCACCACGCCTGACGAGATGTAGGCAATCCCGGCCTTGGTCACCCGCAGCTGGGTATGCTGGTCATCGCTGGCGCTGGCCAGCAACTGACGAACAGCCTCCAGCGTCAGGTTCTCGGGGTTGTTCAAATCGATCTGCACCTGGCGTTCCCCGGCAATTAAACAGGGCCACAGTGTCGCACAGCACATGCCTCATGCCTAAGTAGCAGTGCCAAACGCCACCCAAAAATGGTTAACTGCGCCGGTAAAAGCCGCGTTTTAGCGCACTGCCCAGTACTTTCAACCCCGCGAGACACCCATGACCACTGTTACCCTCCAAGCCGACATCAAAGCCAAGTGGCCCCAAGGACAAAGCTCCTACAGCCCCGGAAGCCCGGAGGAGTTGGCAATCATCGGAATCGACCTGCTGGTCAAGGAACTCGGCACTCAGGCTGCACAGGCCTTCATCGGCCAGGTATTCGAAAAATACCCGGCCGATCACATGGGCGCACACAACCCAGAGCGCGAATAAGAACCGGCCGACGAACGCCGACCGGCACACACATTACTTCAGACGCGCCAGACGCTCGGTCAGCAGATCGAAGAAGCCCTGAGCATCGCCGTTCTCGACCCAGAAGGCATTCTTCGGCTGCTTCAGGCCATCGTACCAATCGACAATGGTCTGGCCGAAGGTCGGGCCTTCACGGCTGTCCACCACCACATTGACTTCACGGCCGCTGAACAGCTCAGGTTTGAGCAGGTAGGCAATAACGGTGGCATCGTGAACCGGGCCGCCTGGAATGCCGTAGTGCTCCATATCGCCTTTGACGTATTCATTCAGAATATCGCCGACGACTTTGCTCGCGTTGTTGTTGATATCGGCGATTTGCTTGAGGCGCGCTTCACTGGTCAACACCTTGTGGGTGACGTCCAGTGGCAGGTAAGTCAACTTGACGCCGCTTTTGAGCACGACCTCAGCCGCAATAGGGTCGGCAAACAAGTTGAATTCGGCCACCGGCGTGATATTGCCGCCGTTGAAGTGCGCACCGCCCATCACCACCACTTCCTTGATGCCTTGGGTGATTTCCGGAGCCTGGGTCAACGCCAGCGCCAGGTTGGTCTGTGGGCCGAGCATGGCGATGGTGATGCTGTGGGGCTTGGCGGTGCTCAGGGTCTTGATCAGGTAATCAACGGCATTGCCTTCGGCCAGGCCTTTTTTCGGCTCGTGCACGGTAACGCCCGAAATACCCTCTTTACCGTGAATATTCTCGGCGTAGATCGGCGTGCGCAGCATCGGTTTTGGCGCCCCTGCGTACACCGGAATATCCTCGCGCCCTGCCCATTCGCGGGCCAGGCGCGCATTGCGGGAGGTTTTGTCGAGGCGCACGTTACCGGCGACGGTGGTCAGCGCACGAATATTCAATTCCTGTGGAGAGGCCATTGCAAACAGCAAGGCCACTACATCGTCAGCACCCGGGTCGGTGTCGATGATCAGGTCGATTTTTTCCGCCGCGTGGGCGCTGGCTGCTGTGAGCGCGGACAAAAGCAGGACACTCCGAAACAGGTTTTTCAGGGATGGAAGACCACGTTGCATGAAACACTCCTTGTCGTAGGAAATCTCTAGAAAGTTACGCCGGACACCAGCGCGATATTGCAATAAGGCTGGCACTCGCCGGTGCGCACGACGGCGCGAGCCTTGCGGCTCAGTTGCTTGAATTCTTCGTGGCTGACCAGGCGTCGCTCGCCCAGGGCTGCCTGCTCGGTCAGGGTGTTGAGCGCAGTGAGTGCAGGCGGTTGCTTGAGCAGGATTTCTTCGGCCAGTACGTGGCTTTCCACCTGCATCTCGCTGAGCACAATGCGCAGGGTGCTGATGAAGTCAGGAATACCTTGGGTCAGCGCCAGGTCGATCAGCTCGACACCCGGCGGCACGGGCAAGCCGGCATCGCCGATCACCAGGACGTCACCGTGACCGAGAGACGCAATGACACGCGACAGGGCAATATTGAGCAGCGGTGTCTTTTTCATGAGGGCACAAAACCTTGAACGTCATGCAGCGTGGGAATAGAGGGTTGCGCACCGGCGCGAGTCACAGACAGCGCTGCGGCCACCTGACCAAAGCGGATGGCCTCGGCTTCGCTCTTGCCATTGGCGAGCGCGGCGGCAAACCCGCCGACAAAGGTGTCGCCCGCCGCCGTGGTGTCCACCGCCTTGACCTTGGGCGCCACCAGATGCTCAAAGCCTTGGCCATCGGCAAACAATGCGCCCTGGGCACCGAGGGTGATGATGACCTTGCCCGCGCCTGCCTTGATCAACTGCGTCGCAGCGACCTTGGCACTGTCGAGAGAGTCGACCGTCACGCCGCTCAAGGCGGCGGCTTCACTTTCATTGGGAATCAGGTAGTCAATCGAGGCATACCATTCGGCCGGCAAAGGGCCGCTGGCGGGTGCCGGATTGAGGATCACCGTCTTGCCCAGTTCACGTCCGCGCTTGAGGGCCTGACCTACCGTGTCCATCGGCGATTCCAGCTGGCAGACGATGACGTCGGCGCCCTGCAACACTGCGTCAGCCCGTTGCAACGAGGCTGGCGTCAGCGCACCGTTGCCGCCGGCCACGATCACAATTGCGTTCTGGCTGCTGTCATCCACCACAATCAACGCCACGCCGCTGGAGCCGTCTACCGTGCTCACGGCCTGACAATCAATGCCCTCCACCACCAGCGCATCACGCAATTGGGCCCCGTAGGCATCAGTGCCGACACAGCCGATCATCGCCACATCAGCGCCCAGACGCGCAGCAGCCACTGCCTGGTTGGCGCCCTTGCCGCCGGGGACGGTAGAGAACGTTTGGCCGATCAGGGTTTCACCGGCACGCGGCAACCGACTGGCGCGGGTGACCAAGTCCATGTTCAAGCTGCCTATTACCACTACTTTTGCTGGCATACATCAGTACTCATCAATTCGGTTCAGCGGTATTGGGCGAACACACCGGCGACCGGCGCCGTCGACTCACGCAAAACAATACTCGGCGTCACGATACGTTGATCGATCGGCAGTTGGGGGGTTGCAATTCTTCGCAGCAAAAGCTCGGCCGCCGTTTCGCCCAGTTGCACGATCGACTGCCCGACCGTGGTCAGCGCCGGGTACACGTAACGGCCCATTTGAATATCATCGAAACCAATCACCGACAATTCGCCGGGCACGCGAATATTGCGCTCTGCCGCAGCGCGCAACACGCCGAAACCGATCATATCGTTACTGGCAAAGATCGCGCTCGGCGGATTGTCCGACAGCAACTGCACGGCTGCGGCATACCCGCCGATGCTGGTGAAGTCGCTCTCTTGAGTGCGATTGGCCGCCACTTGCACGCCCGCCTCACGCAGCGCCCGGTGATACCCCGCCAGACGCATTTGCGCCACGCGGGTGTGGCCGGGGCCACCAATGCAGGCGATGTCGCGGTGACCGAGTTCAAGCAAGTGCCGGGTCGCCAGGTAGGCGCCCTCCTCGTGGTCGATGCGCACCAGATCGACATCGATGCCATCCAGCGCACGGTCGACGATCACCATGGGCGTGCGCACTGCGCTCAAGCCAGCGGCAAGGCCGCTGTCGTCGCCCCCTACCGAGGTCACGATCAAGCCGTCGATGCGCTTTTCGAGCAACACACGCAAGTAGCTGCGCTGTTTTTCAGCGTTGTCGTCGGAGTTGCAGAGGATCACGCAATAGCCATTACGCTCGCAGTAATCCTCGATCCCGCGGGCCAACTCGGCAAAATACGGGTTGAGGCTGTTCGGCACCAACAGGCCAATGGTGGCGGTGGTCTTGGCCTTGAGCGATCGCGCGACCGCACTGGGCACATAGTCGAGCTGCTTGATTGCCGCTTCGACCTTGATCCGCACAGGCTCACTCACCGGCCGCGTCTTGTTCACCACATGGGACACGGTGGTGTAGGAAATACCCGCAAGCGCTGCCACATCCTTGATCGTCGCCATGGTTCAGACTCGCCGGCTGGCGCGCTGGCTGCGGTAAGTGTCGAGGACCACGGCAATCACGATCACAGCACCGGTGATGATGCGTTTGGTGGGCTCCGTAGCACCGATCTGCGCAAGGCCAGCGGCCAGTACCGAAATGATCAACACGCCGAAAAAGGTGCTGATAACCGAACCGCGTCCGCCCATCAAGCTGGTGCCGCCGATCACCACAGCGGCGATCACCTGCAGCTCCAGGCCGGAGCCGGCATTCGGGTCCGCCGCTTCCAGGCGCGAAATCTGGAACAGTGCCGCCACACCGGCCAACAGCCCCATCAGGCTGAATACCAGGATTTTGTACGGCTTGGGATTGATCCCGGCCAGGCGCACGGCCTCTTCATTGGTGCCGATACCGATCAGGTAGCGACCAAACACCGTGCGCGTCAACACCAACTGAGCGGCAATGATCACCAGCAAGGCAATGATGAACGACGGCGAAATTCCGAAGGCAATCGGGTTCGACAGCCAGGCAAACGAATCACCAATATAGGCGGTGCGCGAGCCAGTCATTTGGTACGCCACGCCGCGCGCCATCTCCAGTACGCCGAGGGACACAATAAACGAGGGGATTCGCCAGGCCACAGTAATCGAGCCGGTGATGGTGCCTGCCACTGCCGCACAGCCCATGCCCAGCAGCGCTGCCGGCAGCACGCTCCAGCCCCAGCCGAGAATCGCCACACTGACCGCCGACGCGGCCAACGCCAGCACCGAGCCAACCGACAGGTCGATGCCGCCGATAATCAGGATGAACGTCATGCCCACCGCCAATACCATCAAGTCCGGTATCTGGTTGGCCAGGGTGCTGAAGGTGTCATAGGACAGGAAGTGATCGCTCAACACTGAGAACAGCGCGATCATCGCCAGTAAGGCGCCAGCCAGGCCCAGGTAAGTGCCCAGGCCGTAGAAGTTGCCGCCGGTTTTACCCGGGGAAGTTGTGGTTTTCATGGGGTATCCCTAAGCGCTGCGTCGTTGAGCAGCGCGTCACGTTTTTGGTAGCCGGCAAAAGCGGCGGCGAGCAATTCGTCCTGGGTCCAGCTGTCGCGCTCGAAGGTTTCGATCAAGCGCCCGGCGGACAGCACACCGATGCGGTCACAGATCAGCATCAGCTCACGCAGGTCGCTGGACACCACCACCAGCGCTTTGCCCTGGCGCGTCAATTCGCCGAGCAAGGCATAAATGTCGAACTTGGCGCCGACGTCGATGCCTCGGGTCGGCTCATCGAACAGCATCACCGCGCAATCGCGCTCCAGCCAACGGCCGATCACGACTTTCTGCTGGTTACCGCCCGACAGCTCGGACACCAACTGCGCCGGACTGGAGCTGCGGATGCGCATGGCGTCGATCTGGCGCTTGGCCAAGGCGGTTTCGTCGCGGCTGTTCACCACGCCGCCGCCGGAAATTTCCGGCATGTTGCCCAAAGCAATGTTGGCGCTGATCGACTGGGTCAACAGCAGGCCTTCGCCCTTGCGGTCTTCGGTGATCAGGGCAATGCCATGGCCCACCGCATCCACCGGGGAACGAATGCTCACCACCTGGGCCGGCGAACCCAAGGCGACAGTGCCGCTGTCCGCCAGGTCCGCGCCGAAGATCAGGCGCAACAGCTCGGTGCGGCCGGCGCCGATCAGGCCGGAGATGCCATAGATCTCACCGGCGCGCACTTCAAAGGACACATCACGCACCTTGTCCGAGCGGGTCAGCCCTTTCACGGTCAAGGCGGGGCCGCCGATAGTGCGCGGGCCCAGGTCGATCTGTTCACCCAGCTCGCGCCCGACCATCAGGGTGACCAGTTGCTCACTGTTGTAGTTGGCCATCGGCTCGACGCAGACCAGTTTGCCGTCGCGCAATACCGCAATACGCTGGGCAACACGGGCCAGCTCTTCGAGCCGGTGTGAAATATAAATGATCGCCACGCCCCGAGCCTGCAGGCGAGTGATTTGTTCAAAGAGCATTTCGACTTCGCGCGCGGTAAGCATCGCCGTGGGTTCGTCGAGAATCAGTACGTGGCAGTCGCCGATCAGATTGCGGGCGATTTCGACCATTTGTTGATGGCCAATGCCCAAGGTGCCGACCAGCGTGTCGGGGTCAATCGCATCCAGGCCGACCTGGGCCATGGCTTCGATCGCGGCTTTGCGCAGTTGCTTACGGCTGATCCAGCCACATTTGCTGGGCAGGTTATCCAGAAACAGGTTTTCGGCCACGGTCAGTGTGGGCAGCAGGTTGAGTTCCTGCATGACCATGCGCACGCCCAGCTCTTCAGCCTGGGTGCGGCTGCCGGGACGGTAGTCCTGACCATTGAACTGCATATGCCCGGTGGTCGGCGTGACCAGCCCGCCGATAATTTTCGACAGCGTACTTTTACCTGCGCCGTTCTCACCGGTCAGCGCCAGCACTTCCCCACGATTGAGCGTCAGGGTGATGTCGGACAGAACCGGTTGGGCATAGGTCTTGCCGATACCGCTGACCGAGAGGACAGCGTTCGGGGCGGAAGATGACATAGGAAAATCTCCAGGCGCCCACTCAGGACGAGCGGGCGCTGTTGGGTGCTGCCAGGATTACTTCTTGAGGACGAGTTCGACCGGGGTTTCGATCACACCGTCTTTGGCATCGACTTTCTCACCCTTGACCAGCTTGAGCGCGTTCTGGATACCGAACACGGCTTGCTGGGCGGCAGCCTGGTCAGCGGTCGCAAGCACACGGCCATCTTGCAGCATTGGTTTGATGGCTTCGATGTTGTCGTAGCCTACGACCAGCACTTTGCCGGCTTTACCCGCAGCGCGCACGGCAGAGACAGCGCCCAAGGCCATGTTGTCGTTACCCGCCAACAGTGCCTTGAGGTCCGGGTATTCGCTCAACATGGCGGAGGCGACTTTCTGACCCTGGTCGATTTCCCAGTTGCCCGACTGAGTGGAGACGATCTTCATGCCGGCAGCGTCCATCGCGTCCTTGTAGCCTGCGGTGCGCTGCTGCGCGTTGGTGGTGGTCGGGACACCTTCGATGATGCCGACCTTGTCACCCGCGGCCAGTTGCTTGGCCAGGTAGTCACCGACCAGCTTGGAGCCTTTACGGTTATCCGGGCCTACGAACGGAATATCGAGGTTTTTGCTTTTCAGTACATCCGGATCAAGGCGGTTGTCGATGTTGACGACCTTGATGCCCGCATCGGAAGCTTTCTTCAATACGGTGACCAACGCCTTGGAATCAGCCGGAGCAATCACGATGGCGTTTACTTTGGCGAGGATCATCTGGTTGACGATATCGATCTGCGCGCTGGTATCGGTTTCGTTCTTGATCCCGTTGGTGATCATGTCGAAATCACCGGCGTGGTCTTTTTGATACTTCTTGGCGCCGTCCTGCATGGTCACGAAGAATTCGTTGGCGAGGGACTTCATCACCAGGCCGACCTTGGGTTTGGCGGCGGCGTCATCGGCAAAAGCAGAGGAAAGGGGCAGAGCAGCGGATGCAGCGGCAAGCACAGCGACAGCAAGAAGACGTCCAGCAAATGGCAGCTTCATGGGTTCACTCCGATCTTATGATTATTGTGAGCAACGCTTGCACGGCAGACCGTCTCGCAAACGTTTGCGTTAGTCAAACTATGAGAACCTTGTCGAGATTTGTCAACGGGTGAAAAACGCCTTTCATCCAAGCCCATTGCTACCTGCCATTGCGCCCCATTCGGTGGATGCGACT
Organism: Pseudomonas sp. HT11; assembly: GCF_044875395.1. Classification (NCBI taxonomy): domain Bacteria; kingdom Pseudomonadati; phylum Pseudomonadota; class Gammaproteobacteria; order Pseudomonadales; family Pseudomonadaceae; genus Pseudomonas; species Pseudomonas sp. HT11. The sequence continues at coordinate 4,196,960 of NZ_CP173217.1, forward strand.
AAACATCGCCCTCGCCCGCCCGTTCTCTAAAACGACAGCCTGTGACACTCATGTCATACGCAACCTGTCGATATGCCCTGATGGCCTTCGGACAACCGAACACGATACTGCCTCCCCGTTCGGAAAGCCGGACGTGTGCTTTTTCATGTCCTCTGGGATATCTGTAAATAGTGTTTTAAATCAACAGCTTAATTTATAGGCACGAACACAATCAGCTTGGTACAAATCCTGCTTTTTCCTGGCACCTCGTGGCGTTCAGAACCGCCCGGGTGTTCTAGATGAACCTGCGACCGCACTCATCAAAAACCAGAGAGAAAAATAATGAAATCTGCACTGAAGTCTTTTGTTCCGGGCGCACTCGCCCTCCTGCTGCTGTTCCCCGTTGCCGCTCAGGCAAAGGAAGTTGAAACCAAGACCCAACTGTCCAATGTGGTGATTCTTGCCACCGGCGGCACTATTGCCGGCGCTGGCGCCAGCGCTGCCAACAGCGCCACTTATCAGGCGGCCAAGGTCGGCATCGAGCAATTGATCGCTGGTGTTCCTGAGCTTAGCCAGATTGCCAATGTGCGCGGCGAGCAAGTGATGCAAATTGCGTCCGAAAGCATCAACAATGAAAACCTGCTGCAACTGGGTCGCCGTGTTGCCGAACTTGCCGACAGCAAGGACGTCGACGGCATCGTGATTACGCACGGTACCGACACCCTCGAAGAAACCGCCTACTTCCTTAACCTGGTGGAAAAAACCGACAAGCCAATCGTGGTGGTCGGCTCGATGCGTCCGGGCACCGCCATGTCGGCGGACGGCATGCTCAACCTGTACAACGCCGTCGCCGTCGCCGGCAGCAAAGATGCACGCGGCAAGGGCGTGCTGGTCACCATGAACGATGAGATCCAGTCGGGTCGTGACGTCAGCAAGATGATCAATATCAAGACCGAAGCGTTCAAGAGCCCATGGGGCCCATTGGGCATGGTGGTTGAAGGCAAATCCTACTGGTTCCGCCTGCCGGCCAAGCGCCACACCCTGGATTCTGAATTCGATATCAAAACCATCAAAAGCCTGCCGGACGTTGAAATCGCTTATGGCTACGGCAATGTGAGCGACACCGCCGTCAAGGCCCTGGCTCAGGCTGGCGCCAAAGCCATCATCCATGCCGGCACTGGCAATGGTTCGGTGTCTTCCAAGGTCGTTCCTGCCCTGCAGGAACTGCGCAAACAAGGCATGCAGATCATTCGCTCGTCCCACGTGAATGCCGGCGGTTTCGTGCTGCGTAACGCCGAACAGCCTGACGACAAGTACGACTGGGTGGTTGCTCATGACCTGAACCCGCAGAAAGCGCGGATCCTGGCGATGGTTGCGCTGACCAAGACCCAAGACAGCAAAGAGCTGCAACGGATGTTCTGGGAATATTGATTTCTGATAACACTGTGGAGGCGGGTTTACTCGCCTCTATCTTCTCTTGAAACTTCCCCGCCACAACTCCCCGCGCAAGTCCTGAGTTTTAAGCAGTTGCGAAATTCCTTATAGTTAAATACTGTATACACATACAGCAAACTAAGGAATGCTCCGTGGCAAAGTCCTCTTCCGCAGCCCCAACCCCGCCTGACGCTTACGCACGCTTGGCCGTTCGTGTGCAAAAAATCATCAATTCGACCAATGCCCAGAAAGCCAAGGCAGCCTTGATCTTCCGTTTACCCGAAGAGCCCGAAGATGAATGGGCGCGCTTGCTGGAAGAAATTGCAGAGAACGACAACGTCACCCTCGCTTATCGGGACGACGGTGGTGTGCAGATTTTCTGGGTTGTGCCGAAGGAAGATTGATTCAATGAGTGTTCGCTTTACTGCGTTGTTTTGTCTGTTTTTTGCCATTACTGCCAACGCCCAGGCGCCTCGAACCTTCAGCGAAGCCAAGAAAGTCGCCTGGAAGCTCTATGCGCCACAATCCACAGAGTTTTACTGCGGCTGCAAATACACCGGCAACCGGGTGGATTTAAAAGCCTGCGGGTATATTCCACGCAAAAATGCCAACCGTGCCGCACGCATCGAATGGGAGCATATCGTTCCAGCCTGGCAGATCGGCCATCAGCGTCAATGTTGGCAGAACGGTGGACGTAAGAACTGTACGCGCCGCGATGATGTGTTCAAGCGTGCAGAGGCCGACTTGCACAACCTGGTGCCGAGCATCGGGGAGGTCAATGGTGACCGCAATAACTTCAGTTTTGGTTGGCTGCCGGTGCAAACCGGACAGTACGGTTCATGTTTGACCCAAGTGGACTTCAAGGCAAAAAAGGTCATGCCGCGCCCGTCTATTCGCGGAATGATTGCCCGGACCTACTTTTACATGAGCAAACAATATGGCTTGCGCCTGTCGAAACAGGACCGCCAACTATATGAAGCCTGGAACAAGACTTACCCGGTACAAACCTGGGAGCGCCAGCGCAACCAGACCGTGGCCTGCGTGATGGGGCGGGGCAACGAGTTTGTCGGCCCGGTTAACCTGAAAGCCTGCGGTTGAGGGCGGGAGGAGCTCCCGCCCGGTCTGTTGGTTACTGTGCAGCCTTGTGTTCAATCACCTGGGACTCGGTGTCATTTTTCTTCGCGCGAGCCAGTTTTTCGGTCAGTTGCGCCTGCTTGGCTTCGGCTTCGGCCTTACTGGCGAACGGCCCCAACAGGACATCGTCCTTGCCGTCTGTTTTCACGATATAAAAATTAAACCCATGTTCCAGCAACCAGGCAGTCAAGTCAGTGATTGCCTGGAGCTTGTGGTCCGGCGGGCCGACCCACACATCCCATTCCTGAGCGGCAATCGCGCCGGTGCCTGGCTGGCTTTCAGTCACGGCAGGCTTGGCCTTGGGCGCTTCGACAGGTTTGCCTTCACCGCAACCGGCCAATGCCAACACCGCAATTGCCATCGCTACTTTACGCACTGCCCTGCTCCTTTGAGGATAAAGAGGCAACTTTATCATTCACTGTCTATTCTGGCCGTCATAAACGTTGGCTTAAACAATGCGAATGATGTATCGCAGACCTGTATGATGCCGCCATGGGAATTAATGTCGCCTCTATGCGTCCTAAAAGAGGCAGTCACAGGGAAGCGCTTAGCAGTAAGCTACACACATCCGACATCTGCCCTGTCTGAAACATGTGTCCTTAAAAGTAATCAAGGAGAAGTCCATGCTTATACTCACCCGCAAAGTCGGTGAAAGCATAAACATCGGTGATGACATCACGATCACCATTCTGGGCGTCAGCGGCCAGCAAGTACGAATCGGCATCAACGCACCCAAGGACGTTGCCGTGCATCGCGAGGAGATTTACCAGCGTATCCAGGCTGGCCTGACGGCTCCGGACAAAAACCAGACTCCTTGACGCACTCTCAGTAGCCAGCCCTTTCGTTCACTGTAACGGCTGGCGAAGACCCTTAAAGGCTGCTCGAGTCTCTTGCGTGAACAGCACGCTTTGCGCCTTGCGCTTCGCCCCAAGATGAAACTGTCTTGACGACTTGAACTTGTTGCGTAATCCACAGCCGAATCTTCTGACTCTTATCCTGCCGTCCGAGTGCATTCAGGAGCACGTCGATGAGGCACGCCGCCCCCAAGCCCCTCGTTTCCAAGTCCTGGTGGATCGTCCTGCTGATAGGGCTGGTCTTCGTGACGCTGGGTTATGGCCTGAGATACGAAATTGAAAGTAGCAGTGCCTCCCATGGTAGCTCTTGGCCTGATCTGGCGCTGTTTCTGTGCGGTTACCTGTTTGCGTTCTGCCTCAAGCCTATTCAGAAGGCGATTCTGCGCAAGTTGTGTCAACGCGCCGCTCAACGAACGCACCACAAAACTGCACGATGACGCCTCCTTGCGGGCTATCAGATCACCGGCATTTACAGTGTCGCAGCAAGACCTATGCTTGGGCTTGCACGGTCAGTATTAAGGGCTGAAACAGATGGATACCCTGAGTAAATCCGAAATTGAAACTGCGCTGGCGGCCCGCCTGCCCAGTTACACAATCGCCTGCACACTGCACGCTGACGGCACATTGTCGGCTGTTCTCAGCGGCCCTGAAACCGACCACTTTGCAATCACCGGTATCGTGCGCGCGCACTATCGCGGCCCAGAAGCGATAGCCCGGCTGGCGAACGAAATCCTCAGAGAAATGGTGATGTCCCGCCAGGGCCTTCGCAGCAGCCGACTGCAGGCCCTACCGGAAAACAGCGTAAGGTCGGACCGACCCGGCAGCTGATGAATCAGGAGCGATAACGGGTTTGGCTTTCGTGTATCAAGCCACGGCGATCGATAAACTCAGCAACCCGTCATCATTACGATGCACGCGCACGCGCTCATACCCCTGAATCGACGCATGCACCGTGACCATGGGCTGCAAGTGCGTCGAGGTCACGACTACCACGTCAGCCCCCGCCGCCTCCGCGGCGCGAATCCCCACCGTCGCATCCTCGAACACCAGGCAGTCCTGCACCGGTACGCCCAGACGCTGCGCACCCAGCACATAACAAGCCGGATCCGGTTTGCCGCTGGCGACATCCTCGGCCGTCACCAGCACTGCCGGCGGCGCAATGCCCGCCGCTTGCAGGCGGCGCAACGCCAACTCCCTGGGGGCAGACGTGACCAGCGCCCACTGATCGCCAGGCAAACTGTTCAGAAACTCGACAGCGCCTGGAATCGCGACGACACCCTCGACATCGTTGATTTCCGCCTCGGTTATCCACTGCGCTTCAACTTCAGCGTCCACGCCTGGCAATGCCTGCCGGGTGATCGTATCAATGGCTCGCGCGCCGTGAATGGTACTCAGAAAAGCCGCCACCTCCAGGCCGTGGCGTTCAGCCCAGATACTCCAGACCCGTTCGGCGGCGGCGATAGAGTTGAGCAAGGTCCCATCCATATCGAATAAAAAGGCGCGGTAGCGTTGGGTAAATGCGGCTGGACCTTGAATAGACACTGCGAGGTTTCCTTTTTATCGCGAACAAATGCTGACCCCGATGCAATCTACGGATCACGTCAACACTTGTAAACGTTGCAGAGCACTGCCCTCCCCCTTTGCATTACAAGCTTGTAATGAAGCTGTAAGTCTTGTCAGCACCCTCACTTCATACAGTGGCGTCGTCAGTCACCCACACCGGGTGACACACCTGCACACTGATGAAGGGCCGCACGATGAAACCTGCAAGCACACTCTGCCTGATCGCCGCCAGCTTGTTGATGCTGGGCACCGGTACCGCCATGGCCGGCACCGTCGCACCGATCAAAGCCAACAACGTGGTCCTGGTGCACGGCTCCTGGGCGGACGGCTCGAGCTGGTCCGAGGTGATCACCCGTCTTCAGGCCGCAGGCCTGCATGTCACCGCCGTACAGAACCCGCTGACCTCGGTGGCCGATGACGTCGCCGCCACCAACCGCGTACTTGATCAACAGGACGGTCCTACCGTCCTGGTCGGCCATTCCTACGCCGGCACCGTGGTCAGCGACGCCGGCGCGAACCCGAAGGTCAGCTCTCTGGTGTATGTGGCAGCCCGCGCACCGGACGCCAATGAAGACTTCGTCGCGCTCTCCGCCAAATACCCGAGCATGCCGGTGCGAGCCGGCGTTGAAGAGCACGACGGTTACCTGACCCTGAACCAGGACGCTTTCCTGAAGTACTTCGCCGCCGACGTGCCCCGCGCCAAGGCACTGGAGCTGTACGCCGTACAACAACCGATTACCAAGACGCTGTTCAGTGGTCGCACCGTGAATGCCGCCTGGCACACCAAACCGTCCTGGTACGCCGTGTCGAGCAATGACCAGACCATCAACCCGGACCTGGAACGCTTCCTCGCCAAGCGCATGAACGCCACCACCATCGAGCTGCCTTCGAGCCACTTGTCGTTGGTGTCCCACGCCAAGGAAATCACCGACCTGATCCTCGAAGCGTCCGGTCGCCAGCCTTGAATCCGTTGATTACGAACTTGTCATGATCCTGTTGGTTGGCTGTTTGGGGCGCCTGGTTACTGTGAACTCACTGCCAATCCCGGCAGCCGACCCTTTAAGAGAACTACTGCCATGAAACTGTTTATCCTGGGCTTCGCCGCGCTGCTTGCCACCGGTTCCGCATTTGCTGCCGACACCCCTTCCGCCACCAACGTGATCCACGACAAGACCGGCTTCTTCGTGCACCTGGACGTCGACAAAGTGCTGTCGAGCACCGACACCTACGGGCAGTGCGGCATCGTCCCGGCCCGCCTCGATTACCTCGACCACCAGGGCCGTGAACATGTGCTGGACTACCAGGTACAGGGCATCGGTTGCGCCAGTGACAATTGATCGGGCTACACTTGCGCCACGCACAGAACCAGGGCACTTCCCATGAATATCCTTGTAGTCGAAGACGAACCCAAGGCCGGCAATTACCTGCTCAATGGGCTGCAGGAACTGGGTTACTCCGTGAGCCTTGCCCGTGACGGTGTGGACGGGTTGCACCAGGCGCTGGAAACGTCATTCGACGTGATCGTGCTGGATGTGATGATGCCGAAAATGGACGGTTGGGAAGTGCTGCGCCGCCTGCGCAAGGAGGCCGACACGCCGGTGCTGTTCCTCACCGCCCGCGACGACATTGCCGACCGCATCAAGGGCCTGGAACTGGGTGCCGATGATTACTTGATCAAGCCGTTCTCCTTCGCCGAGCTGGTCGCGCGTTTGCGCACCTTGACCCGCCGCGGCCCGAGCCGCGAAGAAGAACAGCTGCACATCGCCGACCTGCAGATCGACGTGCTCAAACGCCGCGTCACCCGCGCCGGCGCGCGCATTACCCTGACCAATAAAGAGTTCGCCCTGTTGCATCTGTTCGCGACCCATCAGGACCAGGTGCTGTCACGTTCGATGATCGCCTCGCGGGTCTGGGACATGAACTTCGACAGCGACACCAATGTAGTCGACGTCGCCGTAAGGCGCCTGCGCCTGAAAATCGACGACCCGTTCCAGCTCAAGTTGATCCACAGCGTGCGGGGCATTGGCTACCGCTTCGACACCCAGCCATGAACAACCGCCGCCACTACTCGCTGACCCTGCGCTTGGCGCTGATCTTCGCCCTGCTCGCCTTTGCCCTGCTGGCCACCCTGGGCGTGGCGCTGTACCGCGAACTTGAGCGTGAACTGATCAAGCGTGACGATGCCGCGCTGATCTATCGCGCCGACCAGTTGCGCAACCTGCTCAACGACAGCAACACCCTGGACCTGATCAAGACCAAGCCGGAGCTGTTTCGGAACATGCTGGGCAACAGCGAGTCGGTGCTGAGTATCGCGGCGCCGGGGCAGAAGCCGTTATTGCTGGTCAACCCGGGCAACATTGAAATGCCGAACGTAACGCCCGTGCCAAAGGACCATGAACTGGGCTTTTCCGACGTGCACCACTTACCTGGAGTGAACGGCGTACCCTTCGCCACCGTCGCCGCTTCCATTGATTCCGGAGACCTGGGAAGCCTGCAAGTCACCACGGGACGCTTGATGACCGAACGTACCGCCATGCTTGCCAGCTATCGCCTGAGCGTATTTATCCTGGCCAGCATCGCGGCGATTATCCTCGCCCTGGTCGGTTACCTGCTGGTGTACCGAGGCCTGCTGCCGCTGCGGCGCCTGGCCACACACGCCCAAGGCATCGGCGTGGGCAACCTTGCCGAACGACTCGACAGCCACGGTGCGCCGAAAGAACTTCTGCCGATGATCGACTCTTTCAACACCATGCTCGAGCGGTTGGCCAAGGGTTTTGTGCAACTGGGCCAGGTGTCGACCGACATGGCCCACGAACTGCGCACGCCGATCAACAACCTGCTGGGCGAAACCCAGGTCGCGCTCCAGCAGAGCCGCAGCATCGAAAGCTATCAGCAATTGCTGGCCTCCAATGTCGAAGAGCTCGAACGCCTGGCACGGATGCTCGACAACATGCTGTTTCTCGCCCGCACCGATCCGGCCAGCGCCTTGCGCCAGCGCCAGGAGCTCAGTGCGGCGGATGAAGTGCAACGCATGGCTGATTACTTCGAAGGGTTGGCGAACGATGTGAATATCAGCATCCTCGCGCAGGGCGAAGGCGTGATCTGGGCTGAACCGATGCTGCTGCGCCGGGCGCTGGCAAACTTGTGTGCCAATGCCATCAAATACGGCGCCCCCGGTTCGGAGCTGGTGATTCAAGCCACGCCAAATGCCGAAGGCATCCGCCTGAGCGTCAGCAATCAGGGAGAGACCATCCCCGCCGAACACCTGCCCAGGCTGTTCGAACGGTTTTATCGGGTGGACGAATCGCGGGAACGCTCGGCCCAGTCCAACGGGCTGGGTTTATCGATCGTCGCGACCATCATGCAGCTGCATAACGGCCGCTACAGCGTCACCAGTGAAGGCGCATTGACATGTTTTGAGCTGATTTTTCCAAAGCGGGAACACTGAGCAGTGCGTGCCAGAACCCTGGTGTTATTTTGCAAAGTTTTGTAGGTCGCAGCCGTTCCCATCTGCCTCTACTCTTGCCCAGAGCGCTCTCTCAGATCATTCAAAACAGGTGTCACGCTTTGGAGAACAAACAGCATCAATCAGGCGGGACGAACACGCTGACTCAGGGTAGAGCCGGTGCAGGTAATAACGGAGATTCTGGTATGGAAAAACGCTTGGGTTTACTGGAAAAAGGGCTGGCTGACATGAAAGAGAAGCTGATCGCCGTTTCGAACAGGGCAGAAGCCATTGAAAGGCACTCCACCACCCATGAAAAACACTATGCAACCCGCGCGGACCTGGCAACCACAGAGCTGAACCTGATCAAATGGTATGTGGCCACTGCGTTCGCGATGACGGGGTTGGCCTGCGCCATTACCTTCGGGCTGACCCGAGCGTTGGCCGGTTGAGGCAAGCCTGGCAGGTCAACTGACCTGCCCACCGGTTTGCACGATATCCACCTGCGTATCCCACGCCGTCTGTAGCGCAACCCGCAAACCTTCAACCATTGTCACCAGTGCCATAGAGGGCTTTGCCGCCCCAGAGACCTGATCCGGCAGGCTGGGGGGTACGTGGATAAAGCCACTGCGTATCGCCGTGCCGGCCAGGGCATGCTGCAACAGGTAAAACACCTGATTACACACAAAGGTCCCCGCCGTCTGTGATACCGACGCCGCGATCCCGGCCTCGCGCACAGCCTTGACCATCGCTTTGATCGGCAAGGTCGTGAAGTAGGCCGCCGGCCCCCCGACCACCACTGGGGTATCGACCGGTTGTGCCCCCAGATTGTCTGGGATGCGTGCGTCGTTCACGTTGATCGCCACACGCTCCATGGAGAAATCGCTACGGCCGGGGGCGAGGCCTGTGGCAATCACCATCACCGGGTCAAATTCGGCGATCAACCGCGTCAGGCACGCCCCCGCCGTGGCAAACGCACAGGGCAGTCGACGCGCCACAATGTGCACATCTTCGCTCAGTCGCACGCCGTCCAACTGGCGCGATGCCTCCCAGGACGGGTTCATCAGGTCCTGGTCAAAGGGCTCGAAGCCCGTCAGCAACACAGTTTGCATTTTTGGCCTCACATCAACAGGTAGAGCAGCACGATATTGACCACCAGCATTATCAACGCCGTCGGCAGTTGAGCCTTGATCACTGCGTTCTTGTCCGGCAACTCCAGCAACGCCGCCGGGACGATATTGAAGTTGGCAGCCATGGGCGTCATCAACGTGCCGCAATAGCCGGAGAACATGCCAATCGCCGCCATCACCGCCGGATTGCCGCCATACACGCCCACCAGCACCGGTACGCCGACACCGCCGGTCATCACCGGAAACGCCGCAAAGCCGTTACCCATGATCACCGTGAACAGCGCCATACCCAGCACGTAGACCATCACCGCCACCAACTTGAAATCAAGGTTGATGTAGGTAGTGGTGACATGCGCAACGGCCGTGCCCACTCCGGCTTCATTGAACAATAGCCCCAGCATTGCAAGCATCTGCGGCAACACCATGGCCCAGCCGAGGGCCTCGGTCAGGCGCCGGGATTCACGCAAGGCTTGCACCGGTGTATCGCGGGTCAGCCAGCAAGCCAGGCCGAGGGCGATCAGACAGCCGATGCCCAAGGATACAAAGGTGGTGTTTTTCGGGTCCAGCAGCGGCACGCCGCCGATCTCGGTGTGTTTGAGCAACACCGAACCAATCACGGTGGTCAGGGGAATGGCCAGCGCGGGAATAAACAATTTATGCCCCAGGCGCCCGGCACTCGCGCGGGAGGCCTTGTCATGCAGTTCGGCATGCTTGCCGCGGCCGACGCCACCCAAGCCTGCGATCAGCGCCATCACCACCACGCCGACACCAATGACCACCGACGGCAAGCGCTCCCCCACCAGGAATGGAACGGCAAACAAGAGCCAGAACAGCGCGGTTGACCAGCGTTTAGGGTGGGTTCGATCCAGCAGGATCATTCCTGCAGTTATCAGCAATAGAACACCGGCAAGCCAGTACAGGTACTCAATGGAGATGATCATTGTGCAGCCTCCACCGGCGTGGCGGCGGGCGTCATCTCGCGCGTAAGCCTGCGATCAAACCGGTGCAGGCGAATGGCGTGGATGATAAAGGCGCAAATCGCCGTCGGAATGCCCCACACCGCAATGTGCAGTGGCTCCACATCAATCCCCGAACCCAGCAGGAAGGTGTGCATCAACGCGATCGCACCAAAGGCGACAAAGATGTCCTCACCGAAAAACAGCCCGACGTTATCGGTTGCCGCACACATGGCCAACACTTTGTGGCGCAACGTATCCGGCAGTTTGCCGTAGCGTTTTTCCGCCGCCCCTTCGGCCATGGGCGCCAGCAGCGGCCGCACCATTTGCGGATGCCCGCCCAGGCTGGTCAGGCCCATGGCGGCGGTGGACTCGCGCACAAACAGGTAAATGATCAACAGGCGCCCGACCGTGGCTCGCTCGAAACGCGCGATCCAGTTTTGCGCATGCAGGCGCAGGCCATGGCGCTCCAGCAGGCCAATGACAGCCAGGGGCAATAACAGGATCAGTTGCAGCGCGCGGGTCTGAAGGAAACCATCACCCATGCTGGCGAGAATTTTTTCCAGCGGGAAATGGGCAGCCAGCCCGGTGGCAATGGCGGCGGCGGTGACCACCAACAGCGGATTGAAGCGCAAGACGAAGCCAACCACGATGACAAGTATGCCGATCAACGGCCATAGGTTCACAACAGTTTGCATGACGAAGAGGTCCTTGAATGCGCGCTGCGGCGCCATTACAGCAGGATGTGAACAAAGGGTTCACAGCATGAAAGTGGCATGCAGCCCGGCGCGGTTTTTATTGTTGACCCGATAGGTCGAGCGTCAGTGGCGGCAACTTTGCTGCCTGGGGGCGGGAGGTGTCCAACAAGAAAAATTGTTGCTGCAAACCAATAAATTTTGTGGGTGATTGGCGCCGGGCGATCCGGCGCCGTACGAAAATTCAGCCGAGGCGTTTCTGGAAAAAGTGCCGCTGGTGACCCGCCGGGTAATCAGCGATATGGCCAAATTCACTGAAGCCCAGCTTTCGATAAAACCCCGGCGCCTGGAAGCTGAAGGTGTCCAGCCAAATCCCGACACACTCCCGCTCACGGGCCAGCTCTTCAGCGGCGCGCATCAACCGCGTGCCGGTACCTTGGGTACGCATCTGATCCGGGATGCTCAACAGCTCAATGAACATCCATCCGTAGGAAATTTTTCCATAAAGGCCACCGACAACTTCTTGTGTAGCGGGGTCTCGCAACAAAATCCCGATGGTTTCGAACGCCATGTTGCCCGTGTGACTGAGGTTGTACGCCCTCAGCGGTTTGAGGATGGCCTCACGCTCCTGCGCCGTTACGTCGAACGACACTTCCATTGCCACTTCCATAGCGTGCTCCCTGGTATGAATTGAGTCGGCGACCAGTATGCAGGCTTACTGCGGCTTGACCAGCCTCGTAATCCGGGCTGATCTGCGCCAGGATCATAAGGCTGCCGCCCCCAATGCCACTGCGTCCTGCCCAGCGGCCCCAGGTGCTCCAACACCCTTGGTTACCGCAGGAACACGCCTTGCCACCCGGAATCACCGTCGTGTGCCCGATCTCACCAGCATTGTGCCAGTGGCCGGAATACCGGCGGTTATCCAGGTACAAACCGGCACCGAGACCGCTGCCGATAAACAGGTGCACAAAATTCGTCAGCTCGCTGGCGACGCAATAGAGGCGTTCAATTGTGATTGATCGCGGCGCGGCACGGCTTGCGAAGGCCTGTTGCCCAGCGTGCCGACCGCACATGCGCTACTGGAGCCCTTCACGATGATCCAAGGGTTCTATGTGAGCGCAGCGCAGCTGGCTGTGACGCGCGGGCGCAATCCGGATCAGCCGCGGTATTTGAAGAAGGTGACGCAGACGCGGTAATTCGAGCGTGCGGGCCCAGGGCTGACCCGGTATTGTCGAGTGCGATCGACCTTCACTGAAAAAGGCCAACACCGGTGACTTCATCCGTTACACCTGTTTCAAGCGTGCAAACCCGTTTGATCGCCCTGGTGGTCGCCGTGACCTTTTTCATGGAGAACCTCGATGCCACCGTCATCGCCACCGCCTTACCCACCATGGCGTCCGCGTTCGGGGTCACGGCGGTCGACATGAATATCGGCATCACCGCGTACATTCTTGCCGTGGCGATCTTCATCCCGCTGTCCAGTTGGATCGCCGACCGTTTTGGCGCACGCCGGGTGTTCGCCGGTGCGATCATCATCTTCACCCTGGCTTCGCTGCTTTGCGGGTTGAGCCAAAGCCTTGAGATGTTCGTGATCGCGCGGGTGCTGCAAGGCGTAGGCGGCGCGCTGATGGTGCCGGTGGGGCGCCTGGCGGTGCTGCGCAATACCGACAAAAAAGACTTGGTGAACATGATTGCGGTGATCACCTGGCCTGGGCTGGTCGCGCCGATTCTAGGGCCGGTGGTGGGTGGTTTGATCGTGACCCACGCAACGTGGCCGTGGATTTTTTACGTAAATCTGCCTCTGGGAATACTGGCCCTGGTTGCCGCATTGTGGCTTGTGCCCAAGGGGCGCGAGGCCAGCGTACGGCGATTCGATGCCAAAGGCTTTGTGCTGCTGGCAGGTGCGTGTGTGGCAGTGCTGGGCGGGCTGGAATGGCTGGGCAACCAGACCAGCGAAACGCTGACCCCGGGTTTTGTACTGGTGGCCACGGGCACGTTGCTCGCGGCATGGGCCGTGCGTCATTGCCGCCAGCATGCCGAACCGTTATTACCGCTTCAGACCCTGTCCATCGGCACCTTTCGCGTGAGTGTTCTTGGCGGGTCGCTGTTCCGTCTCGCCATCAGCGCCCTGCCTTTCCTGCTGCCCCTGTTGTTTCAAGTGGGTTTTGGCCTTTCGCCGGTCGATGCCGGCTTGCTGGTGCTGGCGGTGTTTGCCGGCAACCTGGTAATGAAACCCTTCACGACGCCCATAATGCAACGCTTCGGGTTTCGCCCGGTGCTGCTGGTCAATGGCGCTATTGGCGTCGCATTGGTTGCGGCCTGTGCCTTGTTCACGGTGCAAACGCCCTTGCCGCTGATAGCGGCCGTGCTGTTCGTGGGTGGGCTGTCACGGTCGATGCAGTTTACTTGCTACAACTCAATCGGCTTCGCCGACGTCCCCAAGGCGCAGATGAGCGAGGCGTCGGCGCTGTTCAGCATGGCGTTCCAGCTGGCGATGGGTCTGGGGGTTTCCATGGCGGCGCTATTGTTACGGGCGTCGATGGCTGTGCAAGGGCACGCCGTGCACGCGGCTGTCGGGGACTTTCGGGTGGCCTTCGTGGGCGTGGCGCTGCTTGGGCTCGTGGGATTGATTGACGTGTATCGTTTACCGATGAGCGCCGGCGAAAACGTGCTGAATCGCGCCAAAACGACGGGACCGTGAAGAATCCTGTTCCAGACCTATACTCACTTGAGCTGTTGCGCGTTTTGCGCACCGCTCACGGCAGTATTGCCGACCAAGAGGTAGCCGCTATGTACGCAGGACAAATGAATATGACCACAACAAATGGTGAAATACGCTGCCAGATGGTTGTTCAAATCATCTGCCTTTTGTCGGTTGCCACGCTGTTCTGCTGACCCATCAGTACTGCCTGCCTTTCAACCTCCGCTGCGTATAACCGCGCGGGGGCCGCATTCGCTCTGAAGATCTTAAATAATAGGCCTCATGGGCTTGAACACCCCGCCAGAACATTCAAGGCCTTGGCGTATCGGGCCAGACGCGCGCCTAGCTCAACAAACAGACGAAAGCCGAAAATAAAGCCGACAACGACAAACCAGATGGATAAATAGGTGAGCTTTTCCGCGTCGGTGGAATCGCGCCCACACCGGTATCGGCTATTTTGAGTAAACCTCAATCACATCGGCGCAGCGTGTGATCAGCACCGATGCACTCGGGGCGATTTGAACAAGAAGGCGGGCGCCGAACGGGGCGTGGGTAAATCGCAGGCAACAAAAAAGGGCCCACCTTTCGGTGAGCCCTTCTAGACCGCCCAGCAGAGCGGATTTTGTTTGGTAGGCGCGATTGGACTCGAACCAACGACCCCCACCATGTCAAGGTGGTGCTCTAACCAACTGAGCTACGTGCCTGCTGTGAGGCGGCATTCTACGGAATTCCGGAGGGGTGTCAACATCTTTTTTGCAGCTAACCCTATGAATATGCGAATTATTTATTTGCGCCGGGTGCACCGGTGATTTTCGGGTGGCTGGCAGGCAATTTTCAACTCAGGTAGGATCGGCGCACTCGTAAAAAATATAAAACAGAGGTTCCAGGATGGCGAACACCCCCTACCCCCAGTCGTATTACGCCGCGTCCGCGAATGCGGTTCCGCCACGCCCGGTACTGCAAGGTGACGTCGAAACCGATGTGTGTGTGATTGGCGCCGGCTACACCGGCCTTTCCAGCGCGCTGTTTCTGCTGGAGAACGGTTTTCGCGTCACCGTGCTGGAAGCCGCCAAGGTGGGGTTTGGTGCGTCGGGCCGTAACGGCGGGCAAATCGTCAACAGCTACAGCCGCGACATCGATGTGATCGAACGCAGCGTCGGCCCCAAGCAAGCGCAGCTGCTGGGGCAAATGGCGTTTGAGGGCGGCAGGATCATTCGCGAGCGCGTGGCCAAATATCAGATCCAGTGCGACTTGAAGGATGGCGGCGTGTTCGCCGCCCTCAACAGCAAGCACATGGGCCACCTGGAATCGCAGAAACGCTTGTGGGAACGCTACGGGCATACGCAACTCGAGTTGCTGGACGAACGCCGTATCCGCGAAGTGGTGGCCTGTGACAACTATGTTGGCGGCTTGCTCGACATGAGCGGCGGGCACATTCACCCACTCAACCTCGCACTGGGCGAAGCGGCTGCCGTTGAATCCCTGGGCGGCACGATCTACGAGCAATCGGCCGCGGTGCGCATCGAGCGCGGCGCGAACCCGGTGGTGCACACCGCCGAAGGCAAGGTCAGGGCCAAGTTCATCATCGTCGCGGGCAACGCTTACCTGGGGAACCTGGTGCCGGAGCTGGCGGCCAAATCGATGCCTTGCGGCACGCAAGTCATCACCACGGCACCGCTGGGTGATGAACTGGCCAAGACGCTGCTGCCCCAGGATTATTGCGTCGAAGACTGCAACTACTTGCTCGACTACTACCGCCTCACCCGCGACAAGCGCCTGATCTTCGGCGGCGGCGTGGTGTACGGCGCACGTGACCCGGCCAACATCGAAGCGATCATCCGCCCGAAGATGCTCAAAGCCTTCCCGCAGCTCAAGGACGTGAAAATCGATTACGCCTGGACCGGCAACTTCCTGCTGACCCTGTCGCGCTTGCCGCAGGTGGGTCGTCTGGGCGACAACATCTATTACTCACAAGGCTGCAGCGGCCATGGCGTGACGTACACGCACCTGGCAGGCAAGGTGCTGGCGGAGGCACTGAGAGGTCAGGCGGAGCGTTTTGATGCGTTTGCCGACCTGCCGCACTACCCGTTCCCGGGCGGGCAACTGCTGCGCACGCCGTTTGCGGCGCTGGGCGCCTGGTATTACGGGTTGCGGGACAAATTGGGGTTCTGAGTACGCAGTGGGAGCCGGCTTGCCGGCTCTTGCAGCAGAAAGCCAAATCGCAGAAACAAAAAAACCCGGTCTTTCGACCAGGGTCTTTGCTATCGGATCAAAGTCAGCCAAGGGCTTTCTTTGTGCTTCAAGGCGTTCAGTGGGCCTTGAGGCAGATATGGCGCAGCGGACGGGACTCGAACCCGCGACCCCCGGCGTGACAGGCCGGTATTCTAACCGACTGAACTACCGCTGCGTATCGCTTGACCAGCTGAGCGTAAACACCCAACTGTCTTTAAACATCTGATCGATCAGCCTGGGCTGTTCAATCTCAAGCTCGACATGTCGAACCTGGAAAATATGGCGCAGCGGACGGGACTCGAACCCGCGACCCCCGGCGTGACAGGCCGGTATTCTAACCGACTGAACTACCGCTGCGCGTCGGTGCAACCTTTAACGTTGCGTCTTGCCCTAGGGCAAAACTCTCAAGAAGTGGTGGGTGATGACGGGATCGAACCGCCGACCCTCTGCTTGTAAGGCAGATGCTCTCCCAGCTGAGCTAATCACCCTTTGCTTCGTTGAGGCCGCGAAATTTACGCAGGTAGCGGACCTAAGTCAATAGCCTGCTTGAAGTTTTTCTGAAAAAGACAAAATTGCTTCAAGACGGCGATCTGCCCTACTCGCTGTAAATCATCTTCTTGCTCATGCCACCGTCCACCACAAACTCTTGCCCGGTGACAAACCCCGCCTGGCGCGACAGCAACCACGCCACCATCGCCGCCACGTCTTCAACCGTGCCCACTCTGCCCGCCGGATGCTGGGCATGGTCGGCATCCGTCAAAGGCTCGGCACGTCGGGCCGCCGGATCACGCGCATCGATCCAGCCAGGGCTGACGGCATTGACCCGCACCTCCGGCCCCAGGCTCATGGCCAAGGCATGCGTCAGGGCCAGCAGGCCGCCCTTGCTCGCCGCATAAGCCTCGGTGTCCGGCTCCGACTGACGCGCCCGGGTCGATGCCAGGTTGACGATGGCACCGCCATGGGCACGCAGGTACGGCGCACAGTGCTTGGCCAACAACATCGGCCCACTGAGGTTCACCGCAAGCACACGGTTCCAATACGCCAGGTCGAGGCTTTCCAGGGTGATATTGCGCGGGTCGGCCACGGCCGCGTTGCACACCAACGCGTCCAGCCGCCCGAACTGCCCCAGCACTTCTGCGACACCTTGGGCCACTTGTTTCTCGTCGGCGACGTCCATGGTGATGAACCAGGCATTGTCGCCCAGCACCTTGGACACCTTGGAGCCGCGCTCGCGGTCCAGGTCGGTCAACACCACCTGCCAGCCTTCGCTGATCAACCACGCCGCGATCCCGAGACCAATGCCCCGCGCCGCGCCCGTCACCAGTGCGACGCGGCCGTTACCGACCGCCGCAGCATCCATGGACCACTCGATCACAAGGCCGCCAGCCCGCGGGCCAGGTCAGCCTGCAAGTCGGCCACATCTTCCAGGCCCACTGCGATGCGGATCAGGCTGTCGCGGATGCCGGCCGCTTCACGCTCTTGCGGCGCCAGGCGACCATGGGAGGTGGTGCTCGGGTGCGTGATGGTGGTTTTGCTGTCGCCCAGGTTGGCGGTGATCGAAATCAAGCGAGTGGCGTCGATAAAGCGCCAGGCACCCTCTTTGCCGCCCTTCACTTCGAAGCTGACCACGGCGCCGAAACCACGCTGCTGGCGTTGAGCCAATTCGTGTTGCGGGTGGCTCTTGAGGCCGGCGTAGTGCACTTTTTCGATGCCATCCTGCTGCTCCAGCCACTCGGCCAGGGCCTGGGCATTGGCACAATGGGCCTTCATGCGCAAGCTGAGGGTTTCCAGGCCCTTGAGGAAGATCCAGGCGTTGAACGGGCTCAGCGTCGGGCCAGCAGTGCGCAAGAAACCCACCACTTCTTTCATCTGCTCGCCACGCCCAGCCACCACACCGCCCATGCAACGGCCCTGACCGTCGATGAACTTGGTGGCCGAGTGCACGACGATGTCTGCGCCCAGCTTCAACGGCTGCTGCAATGCAGGCGTGCAGAAGCAGTTGTCGACCACCAGCATCGCGCCCTTGGCGTGCGCCACTTCGGACAATGCGGCGATGTCCACCAACTCGGCCAGCGGGTTGGACGGCGACTCGACGAACAGCAATTTGGTATTGGCCTTGATCGCCGCGTCCCAACCGGACAGGTCTGCCAGTGGTACGTAGTCCACTTCAATACCGAAGCGCTTGAAGTACTTCTCGAACAGGCTGATGGTCGAACCGAACACGCTGCGTGAAACCAATACATGGTCACCAGCGCTGCACAAGCTCATCACAACGGCAAGGATGGCCGCCATGCCAGTCGCCGTGGCCACCGCCTGCTCAGCGCCTTCGAGGGCCGCAATACGCTCCTCGAACGCACGAACGGTCGGGTTGGTGTAGCGCGAGTAGACGTTGCCCGGCACTTCACCGGCAAAACGCGCGGCGGCGTCGGCGGCGGTGCGGAACACATAGCTGGAGGTGAAGAACATCGGGTCACCGTGCTCACCTTCCGGGGTACGGTGCTGGCCGGCGCGCACAGCCAGGGTATCGAAAGCTACGCCATCGAGGTCGCTGTCCAACCGACCGGCATCCCATTCCTGACTCATGCTGCGACTCCTTACTCAATTCTTTATTTAAGATACAAAACCGGCCCCTCAGGGCCGGTGTTTACTCAGTTGTTATACAGATCGATGATCGCGCTGACCGCCTGGGTCTTGATCTTCGACGAGTCGTTGCGCGCCTGTTCGATCTTGTTCAGGTAAGCCTCGTCGACATCGCCGGTCACGTACTTGCCGTCGAACACGGCGCAATCGAACTGCTCGATCTTGATCTTGCCGCCGCCAACCGCTTCGATCAGGTCCGGCAGGTCCTGATAGATCAGCCAGTCGGCGCCGATCAGGTCGGCCACATCCTGGGTCGAACGGTTGTGGGCAATCAGCTCGTGGGCGCTCGGCATGTCGATACCGTACACGTTCGGGTAACGCACAGCTGGCGCAGCAGAGCAGAAGTACACGTTCTTGGCACCCGCTTCACGGGCCATCTGAATAATCTGCTTGCACGTGGTGCCACGTACGATGGAGTCGTCCACCAGCATCACGTTCTTGCCGCGAAATTCCAGCTCGATTGCGTTGAGCTTCTGGCGAACCGACTTCTTGCGCGCCGCCTGGCCCGGCATGATGAAGGTACGGCCGATGTAGCGGTTCTTGACGAAACCTTCGCGGAACTTGACGCCCAAATGGTTGGCCAGCTCCAGCGCAGCGGTACGGCTGGTGTCCGGAATCGGGATTACCACGTCGATGTCGTGCTCAGGACGCTCGCGCAGGATTTTCTCGGCCAGCTTCTCGCCCATGCGCAGACGCGCTTTGTATACCGAAACGCCGTCGATGATCGAATCCGGACGCGCCAGGTAGACGTGTTCGAAAATGCACGGGGTCAGTTTCGGCGCAACAGCGCACTGACGGGTGTGCAGCTTGCCGTCTTCGGTGATGTACACCGCTTCGCCCGGGGCCAGGTCGCGGATCAGGGTGAAGCCCAACACGTCCAGGGACACGCTTTCGGAGGCGATCATGTACTCGACGCCTTCGTCGGTGTGACGCTGGCCGAACACGATCGGGCGGATGCCATGCGGGTCGCGGAAACCGACGATGCCGTAACCGGTGACCATGGCCACGACCGCGTAACCACCGACGCAACGGTTGTGCACGTCAGTCACGGCGGCGAACACGTCTTCTTCGGTTGGCTGCAGCTTGCCCCGCTGGGCCAGCTCGTGGGCGAACACGTTGAGCAGCACTTCCGAGTCGGAACTGGTGTTGACGTGGCGCAGGTCAGATTCGTAAATCTCCTTGGCCAGTTGTTCAACGTTGGTCAGGTTACCGTTGTGCGCCAGGGTAATGCCGTAAGGCGAGTTGACGTAAAACGGTTGAGCTTCGGCCGAGGTCGAGCTGCCCGCAGTCGGGTAACGCACATGGCCAATGCCCATGTGCCCGACGAGGCGCTGCATGTGACGCTGATGGAACACGTCACGCACCAGGCCATTGTCCTTGCGCAGGAATAACCGGCCGTCGTGGCTGGTCACAATACCGGCAGCGTCCTGGCCGCGGTGCTGGAGGACGGTTAGCGCGTCATACAGCGCCTGATTCACGTTCGACTTACCGACGATACCGACGATGCCACACATGCGACGCAACCCCTACTTAATGAATCTTGACTGAACACTGCTTACTGAGGCGTTTTGGCCGGCAAGAGGTGTTCCTTGAACGGAAGATCAGCGGGTACGCTGATTCCGCTGGCCAGCCACTGACTGCTCCACCCCAGAATGAGGTTCTTGGACCAATCTGCAACCAATAGAAATTTTGGCACGAGTACCGACTCCTGCCACCACGAATCCTGCTGTACCGGCCCCAGGCTCAACAGCCCGACCGCCACGACCACCAGCAACGCGCCACGCGCAGCGCCGAAGGCCATGCCGAGAAATCGATCGGTCCCGGAGAGGCCGGTGACACGTATCAACTCGCCAATAAGATAATTGACCATTGCCCCCACCAGCAGCGTGGCGATGAACATGATGGCGCAGCCCGCGATGACGCGAGCCGAAGGTGTCTCGATGTAACCGGCCAGGTAAACCGACAATGAACCACCGAACATCCAGGCTACGACTCCTGCGATGATCCAGGTCAGCAACGACAGTGCTTCTTTTACGAAGCCGCGGCTTAGACTGATCAAAGCGGAGATGGCGACGATTGCAACGATCGCCCAGTCAACCCAGGTAAATGGCACAGTGCAGCCTACGTACGGATAAGGCGGCGCATTTTAGCAGAGCGCCGGGCTGTCGGTAAGCTGTGATTGCGGGTGCGTTGCAAATCAATGGGTTGAGTAGGGCGAAGGCCCCCTCAGGACCACCAAATACAATGTGGGAGGGGGCTTGCCCCCGATAGCGATGGGTCATTATCAGAGATGCTGACTGACCTACCGCCATCGGGGGCAAGCCCCCTCCCACATTGAGTGCATTCCAAGCTGAAACGGGGGTGAAATCAGCCGCGCTCAGGCTGAAAACGCACCACAAAGCCATTCAGGTTCTGCTGGCGACCCAGCAAGTCGCGCAGACGATCGGCCTCGGCGCGCTCGATCAGCGGCCCGATAAACACCCGGTTCTTGCCATCGGCACTGCGGATATAGGCGTTGTAGCCCTGAGCACGCAGCTTTTTCTGCAAGGCCTCGGCGCTCTCGCGATTGGCCAGGCTGGCGAGCTGGATCGACCAAGTGATCGGCAGGCCATTGGGATCGATACGGCTTTGACCAACGTCCGGCTTGCCCGGCGCGGCAGGTTGCGGCGCAACCGGCTTGGGCGCTTGTGCCGGCGCGGCCGGCTTGGCGGCAACCGCAGGCGCTGCCGGAGCGGGCGCAGGTGCAGACTTGACCACTGGCACACTCGGCTGCACCGGCATGCTCGGCGCCTGCTGCGCAGCCACATCCGCATCACTCGGCACAGGCTCCTCAGGCAACGCCTGCGGCTCGGGCACCACCACCGGCTCGACCTGAACTTGCGGTACCGTCGGCGCCTGGGGCGCAGCCGGCGCCTCAACAACTACCTGGCGCTGCTCGTCCTGACGCGAAAACAGCATCGGCAGAAAAATCACCGCCAACGCCACCAGCACCAGGGCTCCAACCATTCGCTGCTTGTATGCGCTATCCAGTAATGCCATGTGCAGCTTCCTCCGTGGAGCGCCGGGCCAACCACTCTAGCGCCTCGGCAACACAATAAAATGATCCGAACAACAGAATCTCGTCCTCGGCCGTAGCCACCGCACACTGCGCTTCAAGCGCAGCGGTGACGCTTGCATACGACGCCACTGGCGCACCAAGGTTCTGCAAGGCCGTTTCCAATTCAGCGGCCGGCCGACTGCGTGGCGTATCCAGCGGCGCAACCGCCCAAGCCTGGACATCACCCAGCAACGGCGCAACCACGCCGCCCAGGTCTTTGTCAGCCAACAGCCCGAACACCGCCAGGCGGCGACCCACCGGCGGCGTACGCGACAGGCGTTGTGCCAGGTACTCGGCGGCATGCGGGTTGTGCCCCACATCCAGCAGCAGGTTCAGGCGCTTGCCCTCCCACTCGAAGGTGCGACGATCCAGGCGCCCGACCACCCGAGTGGCCAGCAATGTCGCGGCAATCTGCTCGGCATGCCACGGCAAATCCAGCAGCAGGTAAGCCTGCAACGCCAGCGCAGCGTTTTCCATCGGCAGGTTCAGCAGCGGCAGATCATGCAGCTCTACCACCTGGCCGCGCGCATCACGCCCACGCCATTGCCAATGTTGAGCACCGATGTCGAGATTGAATTCGCGGCCGCGCAGGTAAAACGGGCAATCCAGCTCGCGCACCTTGTCGAGCAAGGGTTGCGGCGGGTCCAGATCACCACACAGGGCAGGCTTGCCCTGGCGGAAGATCCCGGCCTTTTCATAGGCGACCGACTCGCGGGTATTGCCCAAGTAGTCGGCATGGTCGACGCCAATGCTGGTGACCAGCGCCAGGTCGGCATCCACCACGTTGACCGTGTCCAGACGCCCACCCAGGCCGACTTCGAGAACCACCACATCCAATTGCGCACGCTCGAACAGCCAGAACGCCGCCAGGGTGCCCATTTCGAAGTAGGTCAGGGAAATTTCGCCGCGTCCGGCATCCAATGCGGCGAAGGCCTCGCAGAGCTGCTCATCAGTGGCTTCGACGCCATTGAACTGCACCCGCTCGTTGTAACGCAGCAGGTGCGGGGAATTGTAGACGCCAACTTTCAGCCCTTGGGCTTGCAGCAGCGCCGCGACAAAGGCACAGGTAGAGCCTTTGCCGTTGGTGCCGGTCACCGTGATCACACGCGGTGCCGGCCGGCCCAACCCGAGGCGGGCCGCTACCTGTTGCGAGCGCTCCAGGCCCATGTCGATGGCTGACGGATGCAACTGCTCAAGGTAGGCGAGCCATTCGCCCAGGGTACGTTGGGTCATAGGTTTGCAGGCACCGGCGGTACAACGATCGGTTCGACTTTAGGCGCGACGTACACAGGCGTCGGCAGGCCCATCATTTGCGCCAGCAGGTTACCCAGGCGTGGACGCAGCTCGCCACGGGCGATGATCATGTCAATCGCGCCGTGCTCCAGCAGGAACTCGCTGCGCTGGAAACCTTCCGGCAGTTTTTCGCGAACGGTCTGCTCGATCACGCGCGGGCCGGCAAAGCCGATCAGGGCCTTGGGTTCGCCGACAATCACGTCACCGAGCATCGCCAGGCTGGCGGAAACGCCGCCATAAACCGGGTCAGTCAGCACGGAGATGAACGGAATGCCTTCTTCACGCAGACGCGCCAGTACCGCGGAGGTCTTGGCCATTTGCATCAGGGAAATCAGTGCTTCCTGCATGCGCGCGCCACCGGAGGCGGCGAAGCAGATCATCGGGCAACGGTTTTCCAGGGCGTAGTTGGCGGCACGTACGAAACGCTCACCGACGATGGCGCCCATGGAGCCGCCCATGAAGGAAAACTCAAACGCCGACACCACCACCGGCATGCCCAGCAACTTGCCGCTGACGGAAATCAGCGCGTCCTTTTCACCAGTCTGCTTTTGCGCGGCGGTCAGGCGATCCTTGTACTTCTTGCCGTCGCGGAACTTGAGACGGTCAACCGGCTCCAGGTCAGCGCCCAGCTCGGCACGGCCATCGGCGTCGAGGAAAATGTCGATGCGGGCGCGGGCGCCGATACGCATGTGGTGGTTGCACTTGGGGCAAACGTCCAGGGTCTTTTCCAGCTCCGGGCGGTAGAGCACCGCGTCGCAGGATGGGCACTTGTGCCACAGACCTTCAGGAACCGAGCTTTTCTTCACCTCGGAACGCATGATCGAAGGGATCAGTTTGTCTACTAACCAGTTGCTCATGCTTTCTTTCTCCAGTACCGGTGGCTTGAACACAGCCCCGCGTATGCCCTTGAGCTAAATTCATATGTGGCGATGACACAGGCTGGACGGGGTCAGACGTTCGACCAGCCACTTCCTGCCTGTATCCTCAGCCTTCCAGACAACCTGCAGCGCGGGTTGCCACTACATTTCCGGGCCTCCCGCAGGCGGCGCCGATGCTGTTTTACACAGTGGTAGTTATGGACGGCGGCAGACTGCGAGCCGTCACATCACACCATTACTGTTGCGCACCGCTTGCATGAATGCGCGAATCTTGTGGTGATCCTTGATGCCCTTGCCCTGCTCCACCCCACCGCTGACGTCGACGGCGTACGGCCGAACCTGCTCGATGGCGGCCCCGACATTCGCGGGGTTTAGCCCGCCGGCCAGGATAATCGGCTTGCTCAGCCCCTCGGGAATCAGCGTCCAGTCGAATGCTTCGCCCGTACCGCCCGGCACGCCTTCGACATAGGTATCCAACAGAATGCCACGAGCGCCAGTATAGGCAGCACACGCGGCGGCGATGTCATCCCCGGCCTTGACACGCAGCGCCTTGATATACGGACGTTGATAGCTTTCACACTCGTCGGGGCTTTCGTCGCCGTGAAACTGCAGCATGTCCAGCTGCACGGCATCCAGGGTTTCGTTGAGCTCGCAGCGGCTGGCGCTGACGAACAAGCCAACGGTGGTCACGAACGGCGGCAACGCGGCGATGATTGCACGTGCCTGCAACACATTCACCGCCCGTGGGCTCCTGGCATAAAACACGAAACCGATGGCATCCGCCCCCGCCTCGACTGCCGCCAGCGCGTCTTCTATGCGGGTGATCCCGCAAATCTTGCTGCGAACGGCTGACATGTCGTAGAAACCTCAGGGGTTGAACCGAGAAAGTCCCGGATGGTAACAAAAGCTATTCCGGGCGTCAGCCGCCAAGTTCGCTGAAACCTGTGAGGAAGTGTGGCCCGATGAAACGATCCGGCAATTCGAACTCGTCGCGGTACTCCACGTCCACCAGATACAGGCCAAAAGGATGCGCCGTCACCCCACCTGTGCGGCGGATACGACTTTCCAACACTTCTTTGGCCCACTCCACCGGGCGCTCGCCGGTGCCGATGGTCATCAACACGCCTGCAATATTGCGCACCATATGGTGCAGGAAGGCGCCGGCGCGGATATCCAGCACGATCATCTTGCCGTGACGGGTCACCCGCAGGTGATGGACTTCCTTGATCGGGGACTTGGCCTGGCACTGGCCGGCACGGAACGCGCTGAAATCATGCACACCGACCAAATGCTGCGCGGCCTCGGCCATGCGCTCGGCGTCCAGCGGGCGATGGTTCCAGGTGATTTCCTGGTTGAGGTGCGCCGGACGGATCTGATCGTTGTAGATCACGTAGCGATAACGCCGGGCAATCGCCTTGAAGCGCGCATGAAAATGCGCAGGCATGACCTTGGCCCAGGTGACGCTGACGTCATGGGGCAAATTGATATTGGCGCCCATCACCCACGCTTTCATCGTGCGCTCGGCCTGGGTGTCAAAGTGCACCACCTGGCCACAGGCGTGCACACCGGCGTCGGTTCGCCCGGCGCACATCAGCGACACCGGCGAGTCGGCGACCTGGGACAAGGCGTTTTCGAGGGTTTCCTGCACCGTCAGCACACCCGAGGCCTGGCGCTGCCAGCCGCGATAGCGTGAGCCTTTGTATTCCACGCCCAGGGCGATGCGGTTAAAGCCTGCGGCCGCCATTTCGGCGGCCGCGTTATCTATATTTGCCAAGAACTGAGAGCCCGATGAGTTGCGCAAAGGCGGCCATTATAAAGGCGGCGCACGCATGAGGGGCGCTTTTGTTGCGAGGCCACACGCCAAACCAACTGTGGGAGCGGGCTTGTTCGCGAATGCAACGTGCCGGTCGCTCAATCAGCTAACCGGCACGTCACCCTCGCGAGCAATCCCGCTCCCACACTGGTGTTACACCACCCTTCAGATTTTGCCGAGCATTTCCTTGGCTTCACCGCGCTGGGCTTCGTCGCCCTCAGTCAGCACTTCGGACAGGATGTCGCGCGCGCCGTCGGCATCGCCCATGTCGATGTACGCCTGGGCCAGGTCGAGCTTGGTGGCCACTTCATCGGTGCCAGAGAGGAAATCGAACTCCGGCTCATCAGCGCCCAACGCCGCATCTTCAGCGGTAAAGGAAGGCTCGATCGGCGGATGCTCGAGGCTCTGGGACAGGCGATCGAGCTCCGCGTTGACATCGTCCAGCTCGGACGTGAAGGCATCCGGCTTGGCGGCCGGCGGCGCTTGCGGTTCGTCAGCCAGGGACAGGTCGAAGTCTTCCGGCAGGTCGAAATCATCCAGTGCGGCAGGGGTAAGGGTCGGCGGCTCAACGGCCGGCACATCCTTCATCTGGTCTTCAAGGCCCGAGAGGAAGTCATCGTCCGACTGCGTGGACGACGGCGCGTCCAGCTGCAGGTCCAGATCGAAGTCCGACATATCATCCGGGGCAGGCTTGGCTTGCGTCTGGCGCTGCAGGACCGACTCGAAACTCGACTCATCCTTGGGGCTGACCACGGCCGGCGAAGCGGCTTCCAGATCGTCCAGGCTCAAGTCGAAATCCGTATCGAACGCGTCGGGTTCCGGGGCCGGTGCTGCCGGTTTGTCTTCGAGCAGGTTTTTCACGTATTGAGCGTCCAGCGCCGCCGCGGCCACCGCAGCACTGACGCCCGCGGCCAACACGGCCATGGCCGGGAAGCGACTCTTGAGCTGCTCGACCTGAGCGTGGTTTTCACCCGTGGCCACCAGTTGACGCTCTTGCGTGACGAAGCCGTCCTTGTCGCTCTGCAGACCGTAGACTTCCATCAGCTTCAAACGCAGGTCACTGCGCTTGGGCTCGCGCTTGATCGCCTGCTCCAACACATCGGCGGCCTGATTCAGGTGACCACGGTCGATATGGGATTGAGCTTGTGCCAGCGCGTCGCTGGAGTTTACCGGGGCTACGGCGACCGCCAACGGCGCCAGCACGGAAGCCACGCTCGGCACCACGACAGGCTCAACCACGGGGGCAGGCGCTGGCGCGGCAGCCAGCTTGACGTTCGGCGGCGGCACTTCCAGGCCTTCGAAGCTGTCCGGTGGCAGGTCGTGATCCACACTCGGCGAGAACTGTGGCTCTTCAGCCAGCGCCCGCGCCATACGCAGGTGCTTTTCCTCTTCGAGGCGGGCATTGCGGTGACGGGCCCACAGCAGCAGGAGCAACAACACCAGCAAGCCGGCAGCACCGCCGATGACCCCGAGGACAATCGGGTTGGTCAGCAGATCGTTGAATTTACCTTCGGTGGTGCTCGCCGGCGCGGCATCCGGCTTAATTGGCTCGGGCGTAGCCACCACGGCAGCCGGCGTCGCATCGGGTGCCGGCGCTGCCGCCGCAGTGGCCGCAGGCTCACCTGGCAGCTGCGCGGGGATGGTTGCTGTCGTGGGCGCAGTGCCCGGCACTGCCGGGTTACCGCCCTGAGCCTGCAACTTGGCCAGTTGATCGTTTTTCAGTTGAATCAGCTTTTGCAGCTTGTCCAGCTGGCTTTGCAGGTCGGCTGCGCGGCTTTTCAGCTCGGCATTGTCGCGGCGCGTGGTGTCCAGCTCTTCCTGGGTCATCGCCAGCTTGTCGCTCAACGCACGACCGTCAGCGGCCCTGCCCTTTGCACCTTTCTTGGCGGACTCGGCCGACACCAGGCTCAAATTGTCCTTGGCGTTGGTGCTCGCGGGCGCATCGCCTGCCTGGGTGCGCCGAGTGGCGTCGAGTTGCTGCTTGCCGGCGGCCTGATTATTGGCCGTGCGACGCCCCTGGCGCCAGGCGGCATTTTGCGCAGTGACTTCGGCAATCGCCTCCGGCTGCGGCAAGCTGGTGGCTTGCTGGCGATCCGGAAGACGCAGCACCTGGCCGGTTTTCAGGCGGTTGATATTGCCGTCGATGAAAGCATCAGGGTTGAGCGCCTGGATCGCCAGCATGGTTTGCTGGACCGACGCGCCGTTGCGGTTCTTCGCGGCAATTTCCCACAAGGTATCGCGAGAAGTCGTGGTGTGCTGCGCAGCTTTGCTGACTGGGGGCGCCGTATTGGCAGGTGCCGACTGGGTCGGCGCACTCAAGCGCGGTGCAGGTGCGCTGGCGGTCGGTGCCGGCTGCTCGAACTTGGCCGGGTCGAGCAGCACACTGTAGTCGCGCATCAGGCGGCCGTTGGGCCATTGCACTTGAAGCAGAAAACGTACATAGGAATCAGGCAGCGGCTTGCTGGAGGTGACGCGCACCACACTGCGGCCATTGGGGTTGATCACCGGGGTAAACGTCAGGTCATTCAGAAACGCCTGGCGATCCACGCCGGCGTCCACAAACGCCTGGTCAGACGCCAGGCTCGGGGTGATCTCGGAGGCGGTGAGGCCGCCGACGTCGAGCAATTCGATTTCCACCGCCAACGGCTGGTTCAACTTCGACTTGAGGGTCATCTCCCCAAGCTGCAGCGCCTGCGCCATACCGGAAGACAGCGCCGAGGCGGCCGCTATTGCTAACACCAGTTTGCGAACTTGAACCATAGCCTCATCCTTTGTTTGAACACTCCCCGGCCTGCGAGAAGGTTGGTAACCGCTGCCATAAGGCATGGCGAGCCGATAGGTTACCGACGCGCTTCTGTTTCGCTTGGGGCCAAGCATAGCGCCTGGCTAGAATCAATCTACAAATTGCCGCCAAGTATCTTTTACACAAGGCCTTTTATCAACAACTGCGCCAGCTGCACGGCGTTCAATGCCGCGCCCTTGCGTACGTTATCTGACGTCAGCCACAGATTTAGTTCCGCCGGGTCGTCAACGCCCGCACGCACTCGTCCAACGTAGACCACATCCTGGCCGACCGCATCCCCAACGGCCGTAGGGTAGTCGCCCTCTTCCACCAGCTCGATCCCCGGCGCTGCCTCCAGTGCACGGTTGACAGCGGCCAGGTCGACCGGCGCGCCCAACTGCAATGACACTGTCAGGCTATCGCCAAAAAACACCGGGGCTTGAACGCAGGTTGCGGAAATCTTTAGCAGAGGTGTTTCCAGCACGGCGCGCAGTTCGTGTACGAGGCGTTTCTCCAGGGCTGTATGACCTTGGGCGTCAGGCGTGCCGACTTGCGCCAGCAGGTTGAAGGCCATCTGCCGATCAAAGAACTTCGGCTCCAGCGGGCGCACGTTCAGCAGCTCGGCGGTCTGGCGGGCCAGCTCGCTGACGGCCTCGCGGCCCTGGGCCGAAACGGCCAGGTTGGCGGTGACGCTGACGCGCTGGATATCCAGCACGCCGCGCAACGGCGCCAGAACCACCGCCAGGTTGGTGGCCGACGGACTCGGGCTGCCGAGCTGGAAGGGCTTTTTCAGGCCCTTGAGAATATGCGCGTTGGCTTCCGGCACGACCTGAGGTGCCTGATCGGCCGGCAAGGCACCGGAGAGGTCGATCACCGAGCAACCGGCCGCCGTGGCGCGTGGCGCGAAACTCAGGGTCACCGCCGGGCCTGCCGCGAAGAAGGCCAGCTGGGCTTTTTTGAAGTCGAACTTATCAACTTCCTTGACCCGCACGTTTTTGCCGCGAAACGGCACCGAGGCGCCGGCCGAGTTGCTGCCCGCCAGCAAATACAGAGTGCCTACCGGAAAATCCAGCTCTTCGAGAATCTGCACCAGGGTTTCACCCACGGTGCCGGTTGCACCGATCACGGCGATTTCAAAGGTCTGGGTCATGGTGGCTGCCTCGGGCATTGCGGGGGGAGCGGCACTTTACCGGGTGGTGGGGAGTGAGGCAATTGGGCTGGGCCCTGGGGTGAGGCTGATGGCCCCATCGCGGGCAAGCCAGCTCCCACATTTTGATTTGTGAACACAGTCAAATGTGGGAGCTGGCTTGCCTGCGATGAGGCCCTCAAGGGCAATAAAAAACCCGCGCCTGTCACCAGAACGCGGGTTTCTCACTCACCAGCAGCGATCAACGCTCCAGCAAAATCCGCAGCATGCGACGCAGCGGTTCAGCCGCACCCCACAGCAGTTGATCACCGACGGTGAACGCGCCCAGGTACTGGGTACCCATGTTCAGCTTGCGCAGACGGCCAACCGGTACATTCAGGGTGCCGGTGACCTTGGTTGGGCTCAGCTCCTGCATGCTGATGTCGCGATTGTTCGGCACCAGCTTGACCCATGGGTTGTGCTGGCTGATCAGCCCTTCGATATCGGCGATCGGCACGTCTTTGTTCAGCTTGATGGTCAGCGCCTGGCTGTGGCAGCGCATGGCGCCAATGCGCACGCAGATGCCATCCACCGGGATCGGGTTCTTGAAGCGACCGAGGATCTTGTTGGTCTCAGCCTGGGCCTTCCACTCTTCGCGGCTCTGGCCGTTCGGCAGTTCCTTGTCGATCCACGGGATCAGGCTACCGGCCAATGGCACGCCGAAGTTTTCGGTCGGGTAGGCATCGCTGCGCATGGCTTCGGCCACACGGCGGTCGATGTCGAGGATCGCGCTGGCAGGGTCGGCCAGTTGATCAGCCACAGCGGCGTGGGTGGCGCCCATTTGCTTGATCAGCTCGCGCATGTTCTGCGCGCCGGCGCCGGAGGCCGCCTGATAGGTCATGGCGCTCATCCACTCGACCAGGCCAGCTTCGAACAAGCCGCCCAGGCCCATCAGCATCAGGCTGACGGTGCAGTTGCCGCCCACGTAGTTCTTGGTGCCAGCGTCCAGCTGCTGGTCAATCACCTTGCGGTTCACCGGGTCGAGGATGATCACGGCGTCGTCCTGCATGCGCAGGCTCGAGGCGGCGTCGATCCAGTAACCCTGCCAGCCGGCTTCGCGCAGCTTGGGGAAGACTTCGCTGGTGTAGTCGCCACCCTGGCAGGTCAAAATCACGTCGAGGGTTTTGAGCTCTTCAATGCTGTAGGCG
Source organism: Pseudomonas sp. HT11 (assembly GCF_044875395.1). Lineage (NCBI taxonomy): Bacteria > Pseudomonadati > Pseudomonadota > Gammaproteobacteria > Pseudomonadales > Pseudomonadaceae > Pseudomonas > Pseudomonas sp. HT11. The sequence continues at coordinate 4,227,920 of NZ_CP173217.1, forward strand.
TCTTTGAGCGGAGCAATATCCTTGCCCACGGACGGCCCTTGGCCACCCACGTTCGACGTGGTGAAAAACACCGGCTCAATAAGATCGAAATCCTGCTCTTCCAGCATCCGCTGCATGAGCACGGAACCGACCATACCGCGCCAACCGATCAGACCTACACGTTTCATCGCAACTACACCTTGTTAAAAAGTGGGCCGCCTTGCAGCAACAACTGCAAGCGGGCCCGAGAGATTACAGATTCCGCAGCGCGGCGACTACTGCGTCGCCCATTTCTTGCGTCCCAACCTTGGTGCAACCCTGCGACCAGATGTCGCCGGTGCGCAAACCCTGGTCCAGCACCAGGCTCACAGCCTTCTCGATCGCATCCGCCGCTTCACTCAGGTTGAAGCTGTAACGCAGCATCATCGACACCGACAAGATGGTCGCCAACGGGTTGGCAATGCCTTGGCCTGCAATGTCCGGCGCAGAACCGTGGCACGGCTCGTACATGCCTTTATTGTTGGTGTCCAGGGACGCCGACGGCAGCATGCCGATGGAACCGGTGAGCATCGACGCCTGGTCAGACAGGATGTCGCCGAACAGGTTGTCGGTGACGATCACGTCGAACTGCTTGGGTGCACGCACCAGCTGCATGGCGGCGTTGTCGACGTACATGTGGCTCAGTTCGACGTCCGGGTAGTCCTTGGCCACTTCTTCGACGATTTCGCGCCACAGTTGGCTGGAGGCCAGTACGTTGGCCTTGTCGACCGAGCAGACCTTCTTGCCGCGCACGCGGGCCATGTCGAAACCGACACGGGCGATACGGCGGATCTCGCTCTCGCTGTACGGCAGCGTGTCGTAGGCCTGACGCTCGCCATTTTCCAACTCACGCACACCGCGTGGCGAGCCGAAGTAGATACCGCCGGTCAGCTCGCGCACGATCAGGATGTCCAGGCCCGCCACCACTTCCGGCTTGAGACTCGACGCATCGGCCAGCTGCGGGTACAGAATCGCCGGACGCAGGTTGCCGAACAGGCCCAGTTGCGCGCGAATCTTCAGCAGGCCGCGCTCCGGGCGGATATCACGTTCGATCTTGTCCCACTTCGGGCCGCCCACGGCGCCGAGCAGTACGGCGTCGGCTGCACGGGCGCGGTCCAGGGTTTCGTCAGCCAGGGGCACGCCGTGCTTGTCGATGGCGGCGCCGCCGATCACGTCGTGGCTCAATTCGAAGCCCAGGCTGTACTTGCTGTTGGCCAATTCCAGGACTTTGACCGCTTCGGCCATGATTTCCGGACCAATACCGTCGCCAGGAAGAATCAGAATCTGCTTGCTCATGCGTTCCTCATTTCATCAAGCGACCCGCCCGTGGGCAGGTCGGGAAAATTAATCAGCGTTCGGCAAACACCACCAGCACGTCGGTGCTGAAGGTGCCGTCGGCTTGAATCTCGTAGTAATCGCGTACTTCCTGGCCCATCGCCTGCTGCAACTCGAGGATCGCGGCGCGCAATACCTCGGGCGTACGCATGCGCTCCACCCACGAGGTGTATTCCAGGCGCAGGCGCTGACGGCTGCTGTTGCGGACGTGCAAGCCGGCTTCGCTGAGCTGGCGCATCCATTCGGCGGCGGAATAATCGCGCACGTGACTGGTATCGCGCAGCACTTCGACGGTTTGCAGGTAAGTGTCCAACAGCGGGCTGCCCGGTGACAAGACATCGACAAATGCCGCGATGCCGCCAGGCTTGAGCACCCGACGCACTTCGCGAAAGGCCAGGCCAAGGTCGCTCCAGTGGTGGGCCGAGTAACGGCTGAACACGAAGTCGAACTCGCCATCGGCAAATGGCAGGCGCTCGGCCGCGCCGTGCACGGTGCGGATGTTGTTCAGGCCACGCTCTTTTGCGGCGGCTGCCACCACGTCGAGCATTTGCTGGGACAGGTCGTAGGCCACCACGTCTTTAACCAGCGGCGCAACGTGGAAGCTCACATGCCCGGCACCGCAACCCAGGTCCAGCAGTCGTGCGGCGCCCTGCCCGGCCAGTTCGGCCTGCAGCAGTGCGAATTCGCTGCCTTGAGCGTGCACGGCACTGCTCAGGTAGGCCGAGGCCTGTTCGCCGAATTGTTTTTGCACGACTTGGGTGTGGGCGGTGTTGGTCATGGTGGCTTTCCTTGGGTTTTGGGGTGGTTGTACGGGCGCTATCGCAGGCAAGCCAGCTCCCACTGTTGGAATGCATTCCAAGGTGGGAGTCGGGCTTGCCCGCGATGGGGCCCGCACGGTTACCGCAAATCAGGCATCGCGAAACAACCAGGGCTGGCTCGCCCGGTGCTTGGTTTCAAACGCGGCAATCGCATCGCCGTCCTGCAAGGTCAGGCCGATATCGTCCAGGCCATTGATCAGGCAGTGCTTACGGAACGCATCGACTTCAAAGTGATAGACCTTGCCGTCCGGACGGGTCACGGTCTGCGCGGCCAGGTCAACGGTCAGTTGGTAGCCGACATCGGCTTCGACCTGCTTGAACAGCTCGTCCACTTCGGCGTCGCTCAAGATGATCGGCAGCAAGCCGTTCTTGAAGCTGTTGTTGAAGAAGATGTCGGCGTAGCTCGGCGCGATGATGCTGCGAAAGCCATATTCTTCCAGGGCCCACGGCGCGTGTTCACGGCTGGAGCCGCAGCCGAAGTTCTCGCGGGCCAGCAATACGCTGGCGCCTTGGTAACGCTCGGCGTTGAGCACAAAATCCTTGTTCAACGGGCGCTTGGAGTTGTCCTGGTAGGCGTAGCCCACGTCCAGGTAGCGCCACTCATCGAACAGGTTCGGGCCAAAGCCGGTGCGCTTGATCGACTTCAAGAACTGCTTGGGAATGATCTGGTCGGTGTCGACGTTGGCACGGTCCAACGGCGCGACAAGACCGGTGTGTTGGGTAAAAGCTCTCATCGGGTATTCCTCAGATCAATTCGCGAACGTCGATGAAACGACCATTGACGGCAGCGGCGGCGGCCATGGCCGGGCTGACCAGGTGGGTACGCCCACCGGCGCCCTGACGCCCTTCGAAGTTACGGTTGGAGGTGGACGCGCAATGCTCGCCCGACTCCAAACGGTCCGGGTTCATCGCCAGGCACATGGAGCAGCCCGGCTCGCGCCATTCAAAACCGGCCTCAAGGAAGATCTTGTCCAGGCCCTCGGCTTCGGCTTGCGCTTTGACCAGGCCCGAACCTGGCACCACGATGGCTTGCTTGATGGTCGAGGCCACTTTGCGGCCTTTGGCGATCACCGCCGCGGCGCGCAGGTCTTCGATCCGCGAGTTGGTGCAGGAACCGATAAACACGCGGTCCAACTGGATGTCGGTAATCGCCTGGTTGGCTTTCAGGCCCATGTACTTCAAGGCGCGCTCGATGGAACCACGCTTGACCAGGTCGGATTCCTTGGCCGGGTCCGGCACGTTCTGGTCGACGGCCAGGACCATTTCCGGCGAGGTGCCCCAGCTGACTTGCGGCTTGATCTGGGCGGCGTCGAGCTCAACCACCGTGTCGAACACTGCATCGGCGTCAGAGACCAGGTCTTTCCAGGCTTCGACCGCTGCGTCCCAATCGGCACCTTGCGGGGCGAATGGGCGGCCCTTGACGTATTCAACGGTTTTTTCGTCCGCCGCGACCATGCCCACACGGGCACCGGCTTCGATGGACATGTTGCAGATGGTCATGCGGCCTTCGATGGACAGGTCGCGGATGGCGCTGCCGGCGAACTCGATGGCATGGCCGTTACCGCCGGCGGTGCCGATCTTGCCAATCACCGCGAGCACGATGTCCTTGGCGGTCACGCCGAACGGCAAGGTGCCTTCGACTTTAACCAGCATGTTCTTCATCTTTTTGGCGACCAGGCACTGGGTGGCGAACACATGTTCAACCTCGGAGGTGCCGATGCCATGGGCCAGAGCGCCGAACGCGCCGTGGGTGGAGGTGTGGGAGTCACCGCAGACCACGGTCATGCCTGGCAAGGTGGCGCCCTGCTCCGGGCCGATCACGTGCACGATGCCCTGACGCACGTCATTCATCTTGAATTCGGTGATGCCATATTCATCGCAATAGTCGTCGAGGGTTTGCACCTGCAAACGCGACACCTGGTCGGCAATGGCCTCGATGCCGCCCTTGCGCTCCGGGGTGGTCGGTACGTTGTGGTCCGGGGTGGCGATGATCGAGTCGACGCGCCAAGGCTTGCGCCCGGCCAGCCGCAGGCCTTCGAACGCTTGAGGCGAGGTCACTTCATGGATGATGTGACGGTCGATATAGATCAGCGACGAGCCATCGTCGCGCCGTTTCACTTCATGGGAATCCCAAAGCTTGTCGTAAAGCGTTTTGCCGGCCATCAGTCGGTCCTCATCATCGGTATTTCTATGCCCCGGGCCTTGAGACATTCAATAACCCTTTGGCTTGTGAGGCTGATGGTATGGCGCTACATTAAATAACTCAAATTCATATTTTTTATGCTTTGGATTACCAACTGGAATACTTCAATGGACTTGGCCAACCTTAATGCCTTTATTGCCATCGCCGAGACCGGCAGCTTCTCCGGCGCCGGTGAACGCCTGCACCTGACCCAACCGGCCATCAGCAAGCGCATTGCCGGGCTGGAACAACAATTAAAGGTACGTTTATTCGACCGCCTGGGCCGTGAAGTCGGCCTGACCGAGGCCGGGCGCGCCCTGCTGCCACGTGCTTATCAGATTCTCAATGTGCTGGACGACACCCGCCGCGCGCTCACCAACCTGACCGGCGAAGTCAGCGGCCGCTTGACGTTGGCCACCAGCCATCACATCGGCCTGCACCGCCTGCCACCGATTTTGCGCACCTTTACCCGCGAGTACCCGAATGTGGCGCTGGATATTCAGTTCCTCGATTCGGAAGTGGCCTACGAGGAAATCCTCCATGGCCGCGCTGAAGTGGCCGTTATTACCCTGGCGCCCGATCCGCACAACTTGGTACGCGCCACACCGGTGTGGGACGACCCGCTGGATTTCGTGGTGGCGCCCGAGCACAGCCTGACCGCCAATGGCACGGTCAACCTGGCCGATATCGCCAAACACCCGGCAGTCTTCCCCGGTGGCAACACTTTTACCCACCATATTGTCAGCCGCTTGTTTGAAGCCCAGGGCCTGACGCCGAATATCGCCATGAGCACCAACTACCTGGAAACCATCAAGATGATGGTGTCCATCGGCCTGGCCTGGAGCGTGTTGCCGCGCACCATGCTTGATGAACAGGTGGCAAGTATCGCTTTGCCGGGCATACAGCTCAGTCGCCAGCTAGGCTATATCGTGCACACCGAAAGGACGCTGTCGAACGCTGCGCGGGCTTTCATGAGCCTATTGGATGCACAGGTCGATCTGCCAGGGATACCGGCATGAAGCTGTGCGGCCTCAAGGTCTGAATAAACCGCGCCGAACGCCCATTGAGCCAAGGCCCTTTGATAATGCGCAACCCCGTCGATTCCGTGCCACCCCTGCCCCGCATTTACGCCCTGGACCCTCAAGAGGCGGAACGAAGCTGGGACAGCGCCCCGCAGTTGCTGGCAGCCCTCAATGCTGCCCGCCTGGGCGCATGGTGCTGGGAAATCGACACCGGCAGGATCAGTTGGTCACGCGGTACCCAGGCGCTGTTCGGCTACGATCCGCGCCAACCGCTGCCCAAAGACCTGGATTACCTGGATCTGCTCGCGCCGTCGGACCGCGCGCGTGTGGTGCGGGCCTTTCACGCCGTGCTGGCGGGCGAGCCGTTTGAGCAGGCCATGCACCACCACATCCAGTGGCCGGATGGCAGCCATCACTGGCTGGAAATCAACGGCAGCCTGGCACCGGACAAGACCGGCCGGCGCCGCATGATCGGCGTGATCCGCGAAACCACTCGCCAGCGCGAGCGCGAGCACGCCCTTATCCACTCGGAAAAACGCTTCGCCACGCTGTTTCATCTATGCCCCAATATGGTCCTGCTGACCCGCCAGGCCGACGGCCTGATCAGCGAAGCCAACCAGTATTTCGAGATGCTCTTCGGCTGGCCCGTGGCCCAGGCCATCGGCCGCACCACGCTGGACCTGGGCCTGTGGCGTGACCCGCAACAGCGTGCGCTGCTGGTCAGGGCCACCCAACGCAAGGGCGAACCCATCAGCATGGAAGTGCAGTTCTGCGCCAGCAACGGCCAGATCCACGACGGCACCTTGAGCGCACAAAAAGTCGAGCTGGAGGGTGAGGCCTACCTGATCAGCACGTTTGTCGACACCACCGAACGCAAAAACGCCGAGCAGGCGCTCAAGGACAGCCAGGAGCGCCTCGACCTGGCCCTGGATTCGGCACAGCTGGGCACCTGGGACTGGCATATCCCCAGCGGCATGCTCTATGGCTCGGCCCGCGCGGCGCAACTGCACGGCCTGGAGGCGTTGCCGTTTCACGAACCTTTCGATGCGTTTTTTGAAGGCATGTCCGATGAAGAACGCGAGGGCATGCGCAACGCCTACCGCAGCCTGCGCGAAGGCCCGGGCGGCAACTACCAGTTGACCTACCGCGTACAGATGGAGGACGGCAGCGCTCGTTACCTGGAAAGCCGCGCGCGGCTGTATCGCGACGAATCGGGCAAACCGTTGCGCATGGCCGGCACCTTGCTGGATATCACCGACCAGGTGGAACGCGAGCAGCGCATCACCGCCTCCGAAGAAAAGTTCGCCAGCCTGTTCCAGGCCAGCCCCGACCCGATCTGCGTGACCTACCTGGACAGCGGCGCTTTTATCGAAATCAACCCCGCGTTTACGCAGACCTTTGGCTGGACCGCCGCCGAGGTGCTCGACAAAAGCGCCGACCAGATCGGGCTGTGGGATGACTCGAGCAAGCGCCTGCAACGTATCGAGCGGGTGATTCGCGAGCAGTCATTAAACAATGTCGCCATTGGGGTGCATCACAAAAATGGCCAAAGCCTGACCTGCGTGATTTCCAGCCGCTTGATCAAGGTCGGCGACCAACCCTGCATCGTCACGACCCTGCGCGATATCACCCAGCAACAACGCTCCGAGGCCGCCCTTAAAGCCAGCGAAGAAAAATTCGCCAAGGCCTTCCATTCAAGCCCCGACGCCATCTCCATCACCGAACGTGACACCGGCCGTTATGTGGAGGTCAATGACGGCTTCTGCCGCCTCACCGGCTACCGCGCCGAGGAAGCCATCGGCCTGACGCTGTATCAGATCGGCATCTGGGCTGATGAGAATCAGCGTGCGGCGCTGCTGGCCGAACTGCAGATCAAGGGCCGAATTCATCACCTGGAAATGCTTTGGCACAACAAACGTGGCGAATTATTGGCCGTGGAGGTGTCGGTCGAACCGATCACCCTCAATGAAACGCCGTGCCTGCTGCTGACGGCGCGGGACGTGAGCCTGCTGAAAAACGCCCAGGCGCAGATCCGTCACCTGGCCTATCACGACCCGCTGACCAACCTGCCCAATCGTGCGTTGCTGATGGACCGCCTGAGCCAGCAGATCGCCCTGCTCAAACGCCATAACCTGCGGGGCGCCCTGCTGTTTCTCGACCTCGATCATTTCAAGCACATCAACGATTCCCTCGGCCACCCGGTGGGCGACACCGTGCTGAAAATCGTCACCGCACGCCTCGAAGCCAGCGTGCGCATGGAAGATACGGTGGCGCGCCTGGGCGGCGATGAGTTCGTGGTGCTGCTCAGCGGCCTGGAAGGTACGCGCGTGGAAGTCAGCGCTCAGGTACAGGAACTGGCGGACACCCTGCGCGAATTGCTCTCGGAACCGATGTTCCTCGATGGCCATCGCCTGCAGGTCACGCCGAGCATTGGCGTGGCGCTGATCCCCGACCATGGCTCGACACCCGCAGACCTGCTCAAGCGTGCCGACATTGCGCTGTATCGGGCCAAGGATTCAGGACGCAACACCACGCAGATGTTTCATAACAGCATGCAGAAAACCGCCAGTGAACGCCTGCGCATGGAGACCGACCTGCGTCTGGCGCTGTCACGCGGTGAGTTCAGCGTGCATTACCAGCCTCAAGTGGATGCGCGCGGCAACCGCATCATCGGTGCCGAAGCACTGGTGCGCTGGCAGCACCCGCAACTGGGGGCGCAGTCACCCACCGAATTTATCAAAGTGCTGGAAGACAGCGGCCTGATCCTGGAAGTCGGCACCTGGATTCTTGATGAAGCCTGCGGCGCCTTTGCCCAATTGATCGCCGATGGCCTGGTGGACCCGTTGAATTTTAGCCTGTGCGTGAATATAAGCCCGCGCCAGTTTCGCCAGAACGACTTCGTGGAGCGGGTGGAGCGCTGCCTCAAGCAGCATCACCTGCCGTATAGCCTGCTGAAACTGGAAATTACCGAAGGCATCGTGATCCAGAACCTGGATGACACCGTGGCCAAGATGCGCCGCCTGAAAAAACTCGGCGTAAGTTTTGCCATGGATGACTTCGGCACCGGCTATTCGTCGCTGACCTACCTCAAGCGCCTGCCGGTGGATGCGTTGAAGATCGATCAGTCCTTTGTGCGCGACGCCACCCACGACCCCAACGATGCCGAAATCATCCGCGCCATCGTCGCCATGGCGCGCAGCTTGAACCTGGAAGTGATCGCCGAGGGCGTGGAAACCCCGGAACAACTGGCATTCCTGCAAAAGCTGGGCTGCCATTTGTTCCAGGGGTATTTACACAGCCGGCCTTTGCCCATCGAGGCGTTCAGGAAGCTATTGGGCTGACCCTTACACCAGCTTCAATGCGCGAAACCCGCCGTTCATCCATCGCGATGACGCCAGGTCCTGCTTTCGCCCATAGAAATCCAGCGCACCATTGATGACCGCGACCGAGTGGCCGGTGTCTGCCAGCGTGCCGACCGCGCCGCGGGCCAGTTCTTCAACCGTGCTTTCACGTATATAGGCGTACAACCCAAGCCGCCGGAGCGCCTCCCCCGGGTGCTCGCCGTCGTTGAGGGTGTGCAGGGCCGTTGCATAACTCTGCCCGGCGCGCATGTCGTTATTTTCCAGGTGCGCGCGCTTGGCACTGACCGCGTACAAGAAGTTGGCGTAGTTGATCAACTGCGTATTGCTGCCGTGGAAGTTTGACGCGACGATGGCCTGGCGCAGCTCATCATGGGTCACCGTCAGCGTGAAGGAGTCCCTCATGACCACCTCAAAACCGTCGGCGGTGACTTGGATGCGCTTATAGATCCCCTGGGGGTCCTGCCAAAACCGGATGATCGCCGCCTTGATCGCCGACACCGTGACGCAATTGCCTTCCACGCCCTGATAAAAACCACCCCAGATCTGTTCGGGTGTCATGCCGGACACGACATCGGACACCTGCCGGGCGTTGTCGGGTACCGCCGGCTTGTCGTCGAACAACACGTACCCGTAACCCTGCTTGGTCTGGCGCCGCTCGTCGTAATAATGGCTTACGCCGTCCATCACCAGCGCCGAGCCAAAGTTGTGAGTCTCCATGACCCCTACAGCGCCCTTTGCCTGCATGGCACTTGACGGCACGTACTGGCACAGGCCGAACAGGCCCATGCCCTGTAAACATCGCTGGACGGTCTCGCCCTCCAGTGTTTTTGCCAGCGCGGCTTCAAACGTCGGGTAATTGCCGGTCAGTTGCTTGCGCTTTACGAACGCTGCGAACACAAAGTTGGCATCCTTGACTGCCCCGCTATCGTCGCCACTGAACCTCGAAGCCTGCGTCGCCTGCGCCAACTCCTGGCGAGACAACTGAACCTTGAACTCGTCCTTCATGGTGATGTGATAGCCATCGCCCGTGGCAGTCAGCGCATTGAACATGCCAGCCGGGTGTTGCCCGAAGGTTGTCATCATCAGTTTGATGACGGCTGCGTGGGTGCTGGTGTCAAAGTGCTCGCCAAACTCCCCCCGCGCCGCATTGAATGCACGGATGATATGCGCAGGTTTTTCCCCCGCACGTTTTGACGAAAACACCGAAGCCGCGTCGTCGTACCCGTTGGCCGGCGAGCCTGGGCCATTACTTGCTGTGATATTCATTCACTGATTTCCTGAGACTTACCGAAGCAATAACCTGCAAAACACAGTCGGGGCGGGGCGGCGTTGCGATGGGTTGAGCCGCCCGCATCGCCTGTGGTCGCCCCCTAGAAAAGGGCTATCGCCTGACCGCGGGCAGGCGTGGCGCCCCTGCGCCCCCACAACTCTTCGCGGCCGTTGATCACCGCCACCGAATGCCCGGTGCGATTGCACATGCCCAATTGCCCACGGGCGAGTTCCCGCACAGAAACCGTTTTCATGTGCTTGCGCAGCCCCAGCCGCATGAACCCCTCCCCCGGCCCACGCTCATCCTCACCGTTGTTCAGGCTGCGAATCGCCGCCTGATAACTTCTGCCCGCCGTGTAATCGTTGTTTTCCATCTGTGCACGCTTGGCACTGACCGCAAACAGAAATTGCGCATCCTTGAGCATGCCCTTGTCCTGCCCTCTGAACCTGGCGCCTCGCGCACCTTCGGCCAATTCACGGTCAGTCAGCGTGAGCTGAAAGTCATCGCGCATCACCACTCGATAACCGCCGCTGAGGCGCGTGACTTGTTGGTAGATATCTGTGGGGCTTTGACCAAATCGGTGCATCGCCGCCTTGATCGCCGACACCGTCACGCAGTTGCCATCGGGGCCTTGGCGAAACCCACTCCAGATGTTGTCCGGCTTCGCACCGCCGCGCTTGTTTGAAAGGCACGCGAGCGCGGCTTCGGAATTGGGCCTGGGAGTGACCGGCTCATGCACTACCGACGGATTGACCGGTGGCGTGGGTATAACGGGGACTAACTTATCTTTGCCTGCCGACAACACCCTCAGTATCTGAGTCAATAAAGAACTCAACAGCACCGCAAACGACTGCACCGCATCACGTTCATTAACGCCGCGCACCCGGCGTGCTGAACCGTTGATAGATGGCCGACAAACAGTTGCAGCAGTCTTTCTTTCAATCACGCTCAAGTGAACATCCGCTGCATGATTGGCACTTGTTAAATCACTATTGATCACCTGCCTGACATCGATGACACGCGCGATATTATTAATTAAACAGTTAGACATATTCCCCCCCATTGAGCAGGCGCCTCTTTGCAACTTATAGCCACAGAGGCGCCTGCACGCTTCAAGAAGTTAAACCAAGTGTGGGACTATCAGGCCTTGAACATTGGCTTGGTATTTAACCGCCAGTTTCTTGGATCAAAATAATCTTCAACCGGGCCTGGGCTGGTTAAGTCCGGAACCGGCGTATCAGGCAAGGGCTTTGGGGCGATGTCCGGCACCACGGAGGGCGTTGGCTCCGGCGTAACCACCGGCGTGACGATGCCTGGCACCGCATGTGTGTGGTCTGGCTTGATCTCGGTCTTTGGCGCAGGCGGCACGCCAGGCTTGGTGTCCGACTCGACCTCAGGCGTGACGGTGCCGGGTACCTCAGGGGTGTGTTCTGGCGTGATATCAGCCTTCACGTCCGGTGTTACACCCGGCTTGATCCCCGGTTGCGGGCCGGTTTCAGGCAATGGCGACAGATCCAGCACACGCTTCAGTCGTGGGACGTTGTTCACAACCGCCTGCGCATCCGTGCAATGGCAATGACCGGCGTTCACATTGACGTGTACGTTGGTCTTACCGTCATTCGTCACGGTAATCGCCGGCTCGGGCGCGGGCAGATGTGGCAGCGCAGCTGGCGCTTTGAGTGCAGTAGGCACTACCACCGCAGCGTCCATCAGCTGCAGCTTCGCTTGCGGCTCCGACACCTGCGGTTTCGCCGGCAAGTTGCCTACATCCGGCGAACTCGGCTGCTTGGCGACCTCGGAATTGACCGGCACCGTGCGCGCCTCAGGCTTGGCGTCTGGCACAACGCCCGGGCCGGACAGCAGCGCGGGCGTTAAATCCTTTCCGGCGACCATTTCGCGTATAGCCTTGAAAACCTGCTCGAGCATGTCAAATAACCGCGTGAGCGCAGCACCCGGAATCATCAGTTCGTTGGGCGAGAACCGGGAGTTATCAGTACTCAGCGGCGTATTGGCAACACGCGCACCGGATACCTGCACCTCTGTCGTTTCAGCAAACTTAGCGGATGAAATACTGTTGCGATCAAGGACAGACGCGTTAACTTTCATGAACGATGGATTATTAACCGACAGCGACATTTAGCAATTCCTTATTCAACAGAGCCTGGCCGTATCAGCGGACCAGAGAAGTGAGAGTGTTAATAGCTGAAAACAACCACGTTGCTTCACAGTCCTTACTTTCGTGGAAAGTTAGGCTATCGAGTTCCGCCAATCGCAGCTCATATAAGGAAACCAATGCGCGTTATCAGACTTTGCCGCATGAACTATCGCGACAAACCGCGAGGCAAGCCGCTCTTGGCGCTAAAAAATCGTCACACCCGTTAATACACTGCAGGCATGCAACTCACCGACAAGATTAAACCGCCTGTTCGTCAATCTTTTGTGCTAGCCCACAAACGAAAAAAGGGCGCCAATGGCACCCTTTTTTAGTGAACGTGAACAATCAGGCTGCAATGGGGTGTTGCATGCCCAGCAGGTGGCTGACGTTCTTCAAATCCGTCTCGCGCCGCAAGGCGGTAAACAGCACCACTGCTTCGGGATAATTGCGCGTCAGCATCGCCAGCCATTGCTTCAACCGGCCAGGCGCCTGCTTTTCAGTCAGTTGCGCCACTGATTGGGTCCAGAACGCCTGAAGCATCGGCTGCATCTGCGCCCAGGTCATTTCCACCACCTCTTCGCCCGCCTTGGCTGCCACAATTTGGCGCGCCAGGTCAGGCCGTGCCACCAGGCCGCGACCAAGCATGATGTCTTCGACGCCGCTGATTTCACGGCAACGCTTCCAGTCTTCGACGCTCCAGATATCCCCATTGGCGAACACCGGCACCTTGACCACGTCCTGCACCCGCGGGATCCACTCCCAGTGGGCCGGCGGCTTGTAGCCGTCGGTCTTGGTACGCGCATGCACCACGATATGCGCCGCGCCGCCTTCAGCCAGCGCCGTAGCGCACACCAGCGCACCGTCCGGGCTGTCGAAGCCAAGGCGCATCTTGGCGGTCACGGGGATATGCGCGGGCACGGCACGGCGCACATGTTCAACAATCTGATTGAGCAGCTCCGGCTCCTTGAGCAGCACGGCGCCGCCGCGCGACTTGTTGACCGTCTTGGCCGGGCAGCCGAAGTTCAGGTCAATCACCTGGGAACCCAGCTCGCACGCCAGGGCGGCGTTTTCGGCCAGGCACACCGGGTCGGAACCCAGCAATTGCACACGCAACGGCACGCCCGCCGCGGTGTGGGCACCGTGCAGCAGTTCCGGGGCGAGCTTGTGGAAGTAGGCGGGGGTCAGCAGGCGGTCGTTGACGCGGATGAACTCGGTCACGCACCAGTCAATACCGCCCACGCGGGTCAGCACATCGCGCAGGATGTTGTCGACCAACCCCTCCATGGGCGCCAAAGCAATTTGCATGGAAAACACTCAACAAAAATCGTGGCGCAGTTTACTGGGTTTCCCGCAAGAAACGTTAACCCCCTGTCAGCGCAGGACCGTAGCCGTCGAGAAATTCGGCCGGCATACGCTTGGGCTTGCCCGTGGAGAGTTCGATGCAGACAAACGTGGTGTGCGCGCGCAGCAAGGTCGCGCCGTCGCGAGGACGGACCAGCTGGAAACGGCGGGTCATCTTCAGGCGCTGGTCCCAGTCGACGATCCAGGTCGCCAGTTGCAGCTCATCACCTTCGTAGCCGGCCGCCAGGTAGTCGATCTCATGGCGCACGACGGCCATGGCGCGGTCGAGCCGGCGGTATTCGGTAAGGTCCAGCCCCAGGCGCTGGGAATGGCGCCAGGCGCAACGCTCCAGCCACGACACATACACCGCATTGTTGGCGTGCCCGAGGCCGTCGATGTCTTCAGCGCCAACCTGCAGATCGATGATGAATGGCGTTGCCAAGTCCCAGCCCATGCCTTGCTCCAGTCGATTGATGTCGGCGGGGCAGTGTATCAGGCAGTTTGCCGCGCCTGTAGACGACGGCCGGCCAACAGGGCAAGCACACCCTCGATCATCCGCGGATCGGCCAGCACTTTCTGGTGCCCGCCCTGTTCCAGGCGCAACAAGCGGCTGTCGAACCAGGCCTCGTGAATGGCTTGTGAGGCTTTGACCGGGACAAAGGTGTCGTCTTCGGCGTGCACGATCAAACCGGGAATATTGAGCTGGTAGTGAGCCACGTCCAGGTGTTTGAGCGGCATGCCGAAGGTTAATTCGACTTCCTGGATAAACGCCGAGCGCGCCCGTGGCGGCAACCCGACCATGCCGGCAAAACCGCGCAGCACGTCGAGAAAGCGCGAAGGCGCCGCAATGCTCACCAGCGCCTCGGTACGCAGGCCCAGCTGAACCGCCAGCATCGCGCTGGCACCGCCCATGGAATGCCCCACCACCGCGTGCAACGGCGGCAACTCGGCGGCGGCTTCGAGCATGGCGCGGGCGAACAGCAGCACATGCGCCTCGCGCCCCGGTGAACGGCCATGGGCCGGACCGTCGAGGGCAATCACCGAATAGCCGTTATCCACCAACGCCGTGATCAGGCTGGCGAACTGTGTGGGGCGCCCTTCCCAGCCGTGCATCAGCAGCACGGCGGGGCCCTTGCCCCAACGCAACGCCGACAGGCCGAAACGCAAGGTGATGCGCTCCGATTGCGCCAGCAGCGGCAACTCCCAATCGCGCGGCGGCAGGTTGCGTGGCGTCATGAAGGTACGACGCAACTTGCTGGCCACCAGGTGCGGCGCCACGCGGCCGACGGTGCCATTGAAGCCTCGAATCCAGGTTAATGCGCCCATCAGGCGACTCCTTTTTCAGCGCACCGCCGATTTGGCCGCGCGCAACACGCGGTCCGACAACTCGCCCGGGCCGAGCGCGCGGGCCAAGGCCAGGCCGCCGATCATCAAGGCCATATCCGCCAGGGCTTTGTCGGTGTCCTCCGGGCTGGCAGCCAATTGCGCGGCCATCAGCTCCGTATGCTCGTTGAGCGCCTGGCGAAACTCATCTGGCAAGCGGCTCATCTCGCCCACGGTGGCGGGTATCGGGCAGGCCTGGTCCGTGGAGTCACGGTGCTTGCGCGACAGATAAAACGCCGCCACCAGGCCTCTGCGCTCCTCACCGGTGAGTTGCGCGTCCATGTCGTCAATCGACGCGCGCCGCCGGGCGAGCAACTGGGTGAAGGCCTCCAGCATCAACGCGTCCTTGCTTTCAAAGTGCGCGTAGAAGCCGCCGACCGTAAGCCCCGCCGCGCCCATGACTTCGCCGACACTCGGTTCGGCCGGGCCGCGCTGGATCAACGCCGCGCTGGCAGCCTGCAAAATGCGTTCGCGGGTTTGCGCTTTTTTATCGCTCATCGTTGCCTCCGTCTCTCATGGGTTGAATATTATTACCATAATAATATTTCGCAAGCCACCCGCGTGACCGCTCGTCCGAGCAGCACAGATCACATCAAAGGAATAAACCGCCCGCCCCAGGCCTTCTCAATGCAATGAACTGCACATCGCAGAGAACGTCATGGCCTGGCGGCAGCAAAACCAGAACTGTGCGTGGGTAGCCGGAGAAGCCCCCCCCTACGTGTTCGCCAACGAATACACCGCCAACTTCAAAGGTTGAAGGCGAAGGCGTGGGCAACCAGCCGTTCGGCAAGTTCTTCAACGACGCCGACGGGCATGCCGAGGCCAACTTTCTGGAGGCCCTGCGCGTCAATGACTGGGTGTTCGATGCGGGGTATCAGGAGATCGTGGTGAGCCTCAACAACTCACCCTGCCGGCAATGCTGCATGCTGTTCAGGCAGTTCATGGAAGACATCCTGCTGCGCTTTCCAAACACACGGCTTGCTATTTCACGCTTGCCCGGCATTCGCGTCGAAATGTGCAACGTCGCACTGGAGGACGCCCAGAACGGAGGTCCGCAGGTTGATCGGCAAAAATAGCTGGCGCGCATCAACAAATCCCTGTGCACCGCCAATGGGGTACGCAGGATGCCGTAACGGCCGCGGGAAAAACCCAAACGCCAGACAAACAAAAGGGCCATTCAATAATTGAATGACCCTTAAAAATCCCGCAGAGCGGGTAATCGTGGCGTCCCCTAGGGGACTCGAACCCCTGTTACCGCCGTGAAAGGGCGGTGTCCTAGGCCACTAGACGAAGGGGACACAAACCTTCTATACAACTGACCAGCGCTGAGAGCTGATCGATTCAAGGGCGGTGTGGCCAGACCTTGAACCTGTAAATTGGTGGAGCTAAACGGGATCGAACCGTTGACCTCTTGCATGCCATGCAAGCGCTCTCCCAGCTGAGCTATAGCCCCGGATTTTTCGCCTCGCGGCGCAGCAGACCTTTCGAGCTGCTTGTTGAAACTGGCGTCCCCTAGGGGACTCGAACCCCTGTTACCGCCGTGAAAGGGCGGTGTCCTAGGCCACTAGACGAAGGGGACAAAACCTTCTGTACATCTGATCAGCGCTGAGAACTGATCAATTCAAGGACGGTGTGGCCAGACCTTGAATCTGTAAATTGGTGGAGCTAAACGGGATCGAACCGTTGACCTCTTGCATGCCATGCAAGCGCTCTCCCAGCTGAGCTATAGCCCCTCATCGGTGAGGACGGGGCGAATCTTAATGGCGGTTTGGAAACGTGTCAAATTTATTTTCAACTATTTCCAAAATTTTTTGCCGGGATAACAATCACTTACCGACGAAACCCCGGAAAACCGGGGTTTCGTCGTTACAACGGCCGACTTAAGCGATAGCGCCCAGTAGCTTTTCCCACTCTTTGTTTTCTTTCTTCGACACACCACCAAGCAAATCAAGGGCTTGGCGCAGACGGAAACGCGTCAGGTCCGGGCCGAGAATTTCCATCGCATCCAGTACCGACACCGAACTGGCCTGCCCGGTGATCGCGGCAAACATCAGTGGCATGGCATCGCGCAGTTTCAGCTCAAGGGACTCGACCACCGCCTGAATCGTCGCGGTGATTGCATCCTTCTCCCACTGACGCAGGCTTTCGAGCTTCCACAGGATCAACTGCATCAGTTGGCGAACCTGATCACCCGAGAGCTTCTTGGACTCAAACAGCTTGGCATCCGGGTTCACGCCACCGGCAAAGAAGAAGCTGGCCAACGGAGCCACCTGGCTGAACGTCTCCACCCTGCCCTGCACCAATGGCGCGATCTTCATCATGTACTCGGGGTTCAACGCCCACTGCTGCACACGGCTGGCGAACTCTTCTACCGGCAGGTCGCGCAGCCACTGGCCGTTGAGCCACGACAGCTTCTCGATATCGAAAATCGGCCCGCCCAGGGATACGCGCGACAAGTCGAAGTTATCGACCATTTCCTGCAGCGAGAATTTCTCACGCTCGTCCGGCATCGACCAGCCCATGCGGCCCAGGTAGTTGAGCATCGCTTCGGGCATGAAGCCCATGCGCTCGTAGAACGTCACCGAGGTCGGGTTCTTGCGCTTGGACAGCTTGCTCTTGTCCGGGTTACGCAGCAGCGGCATGTAGCACAGCTGCGGCTGTTCCCAGCCGAAGTATTCGTAGAGCAGGATCAGTTTGGGCGCCGACGGCAGCCATTCTTCGCCGCGCAGCACGTGGGTGATGCCCATCAGGTGGTCGTCGACCACGTTGGCCAGGAAGTACGTCGGCAGGCCGTCGGTCTTCATCAGCACCTGCATGTCCATGCGGTCCCACGGAATCTCGACGTCACCGCGCAGCATGTCCGGCACCACGCACACGCCTTCGCTCGGCACTTTCATGCGAATCACGTGAGGTTCACCGGCAGCCAGGCGCTGGGCCACTTCTTCTTTGGATAGCAGCAGCGCACGGCCGTCGTAACGCGGGGTTTCGCCACGGGCCTGTTGCTCGGCACGCATCTGGTCCAGCTCTTCGGCCGTGCAGAAGCACGGGAACGCATGGCCCATGTCGACCAATTGCTGGGTGTACTGCTTGTAGATGTCGCTGCGCTCGCTCTGGCGATACGGGCCGTGCGGGCCACCGACGTCCGGGCCTTCGGCCCAGGTGATGCCCAGCCAGCGCAAGGCATCGAAGATCTGCTGTTCCGACTCACGGGTCGAACGCAGTTGATCGGTGTCTTCGATCCGCAGGATGAATTCACCGCCGTGCTGCTTGGCAAAGCAGTAGTTGAACAGGGCGATGTAAGCAGTGCCGACGTGGGGATCCCCAGTAGGCGATGGCGCAATGCGCGTGCGGACGGTGGTCATGGCAGGTCTCGAATGGGCGATATAACTGAAAATTGAAACAAGGGGCGAATGGTAACAGCCTGGGGGATTTCTGGAAAACCGAGGCGCGGCCATCGGGGGCAAGCCCCCTCCCACATTTGACGGCGTTCACACGCCAACGTGTGGGAGGGGGCTTGCCCCCGATGAGGCCCGCTCATTCACCGCAAATCAAACAGCCAACAACCGCTCGCGCAACTTGCCGATCTCATCGCGCATCTGCGCCGCCGCTTCAAACTCAAGATCGCGCGCCAGCTGGTACATCTTCTCTTCCAACTGCCGGATACGCTTGGTGATCTCACTCGGCGAGCGCAATTCGTTCTCGTACTTGGCGCTTTCTTCAGCGGCCTTGGCCATGCCTTTGCGCTTCTTGCTGCGCGAGCCCGGCACGGTGGCGCCTTCCATGATGTCGGCGACGTCCTTGAACACGCCTTTGGGGATGATGCCATTCTCCAGGTTGAAGGCGATCTGCTTGTCCCTGCGGCGTTCGGTCTCGCCAATCGCGCGCTCCATGGAGCCGGTGATACGGTCCGCGTACAGAATCGCCCGGCCATTGAGGTTACGCGCCGCCCGGCCGATGGTCTGGATCAGCGAGCGCTCGGAGCGCAGGAAGCCTTCCTTGTCGGCGTCCAGAATCGCCACCAGCGACACCTCCGGCATGTCCAACCCTTCACGCAACAGGTTGATGCCCACCAGCACATCAAAGGTGCCCAGGCGCAGGTCGCGGATAATCTCGACGCGCTCCACGGTGTCGATGTCCGAGTGCAAATAGCGCACGCGCACGCCGTGGTCGGCCAGGTAGTCGGTCAAGTCTTCGGACATGCGCTTGGTCAGCGTGGTGACCAGCACCCGCTCTTCCAGGGCCACACGTTTGGTGATTTCCGACAGCAAGTCATCAACCTGGGTCAGCGCCGGGCGGATTTCGATTTGCGGGTCGACAAGGCCCGTCGGACGCACCAGTTGCTCAATCACGCGGCCCGCATGTTCGGCTTCGTAGTTACCCGGTGTGGCCGAGACGAAAATCGTCTGCGGGCTGATACTTTCAAACTCGTCGAAACGCATCGGCCGGTTGTCCAGTGCCGACGGCAGGCGAAAACCGTATTCCACCAGGGTTTCCTTACGCGAGCGGTCACCTTTGTACATCGCCCCCACCTGCGGCACGCTGACGTGGGATTCGTCGATCACCAGCAAGGCGTCGTCCGGCAGGTAATCGAACAAGGTGGGCGGCGCCTGCCCGGATTCGCGACCCGAGAGGTAGCGCGAGTAGTTTTCGATGCCGTTGCAGTAACCCAGCTCCAGAATCATTTCCAGGTCGAACCGCGTGCGCTGCTCCAGGCGCTGGGCTTCCACCAGCTTGTTGTTGGCGCGCAGGTAATCCAGGCGCTCCGCCAGTTCGGCCTTGATGCCTTCGATGGCGCCCATCAGCGTTTCGCGCGGCGTTACGTAGTGGCTTTTGGGGTAGAAGGTGAAGCGTGGCAGCTTGCGAATCACCTCGCCGGTCAACGGGTCGAAGGCCGACAGGCTTTCGACTTCGTCGTCGAACAGCTCGATGCGGATGGCTTCGAGGTCGGATTCGGCCGGGTAGATGTCGATCACATCGCCGCGCACACGGAAGGTGGCGCGGGCGAAATCCATGTCATTGCGGGTGTACTGCAAGCTCGTCAGGCGGCGCAGCAGCTCGCGCTGGTCGAGTTTGTCGCCGCGATCGACGTGCAGCACCATCTTCAAATAGGTTTCGGGGCTGCCCAGGCCGTAGATGCACGACACCGTGGTGACGATAATCGCGTCCTTGCGTTCCAGCAGCGCCTTGGTCGCCGACAACCGCATCTGCTCGATGTGGTCGTTAATCGACGCGTCCTTCTCGATGAAGGTGTCAGAGGATGGCACGTAGGCTTCGGGCTGGTAGTAGTCGTAATAGGAAACGAAGTACTCCACCGCGTTGTTCGGGAAAAACGCCTTGAACTCGCCATACAGCTGGGCGGCCAGGGTTTTGTTCGGCGCCAGCACCAGGGTCGGGCGATTGGTCTGCGCAATCACATTGGCAATGCTGAAGGTCTTGCCTGAACCGGTCACCCCAAGCAGCGTCTGGTGCGCCAGGCCGGCTTCAATGCCTTCAACCATCAGGCGAATGGCTTCGGGTTGATCGCCGGCGGGTTCAAAGCGGGTGACGAGCTGGAAATCCGACATAACGTACCTCGTGAAGTCACCCCAGACTCGAAACCGCCAGGGACGAAAAAGCTCAGCAACCCGCGAATAGTCAACGCAGGTTGCAGGAAAAAACCATGATAGCTGTAGAAGTGGAGGCGAATGTGACGGGTTTCAAGGCAATCGTCCTACCTGCTGTCGCCGCCCCATGTTGCAATAAGACTAACGGTCGGTAAATAAACCGAAAAACTTGGCCGAAAAGCCGTTTCGGTTGTCGCCCTGAGCCTGGATGGCCTCTATACTAGCTCCCCGTTTGTGCACCGCTCTAGTGCATTCGGCTGGAGCGCGACACGTCCCTCCATTCCCCCATAGAGCTGCCGCAAAAATGAGCCTGTTCTCCGCTGTCGAAATGGCACCACGCGATCCAATCCTGGGCCTCAACGAAGCATTCAACGCCGACACACGAACCACCAAGGTCAACCTTGGCGTGGGCGTTTACTGCAACGAGGAGGGGAAGATTCCACTCTTGCGTGCCGTTGCCGAAGCGGAAGCCATTCGCGTGGCGCAACACGCCGCCCGTGGCTACTTGCCGATCGACGGTATCGTTGCCTACGACCAGGCCGTGCAAAAGCTGTTGTTCGGCGCCGACTCGCCCCTGCTGAGCGCTGGCCGTGTGATCACCGCGCAAGCCGTCGGCGGCACCGGCGCGCTGAAGATCGGCGCAGACTTCCTCAAGCAACTGCTGCCCAACGCCGTGGTTGCCATCAGCGACCCTAGCTGGGAAAACCACCAGGCGCTGTTCGAAAAAGCCGGCTTCCCGGTGCAAACCTACCGCTACTACGACGCCGCCACCCACGACGTCAACCGCGCCGGCCTGCTCGAAGACCTCAACGCCCTGCCACCACAGTCCATCGTGGTGCTGCACGCCTGCTGCCACAACCCGACCGGCGTCGACCTGAGCCCGGCCGACTGGCAAAACGTGCTGGACGTCGTCAAGGCGAAAAACCTCGTGCCGTTCCTCGACATGGCCTACCAGGGCTTTGGCGATGGCATTCACGAAGATGCCGCGGCCGTGCGCCTGTTCGCTGAATCGGGCCTGACCTTCTTTGTGTCCAGCTCGTTCTCCAAATCGTTCTCGCTGTACGGCGAACGCGTGGGTGCGCTGTCGATCGTCAGCGAATCCAAGGAAGAAAGCGCGCGCATCCTGTCCCAAGTCAAACGCGTGATCCGCACCAACTACTCCAACCCGCCGACCCACGGCGCGGCGATTGTGGCGGCGGTGCTGAACAACCCTGAGCTGCGTGCCCAGTGGGAAGCAGAACTGGCCGAAATGCGCCTGCGCATCCGTGGCATGCGTGAGCAGATGGTGGCTGAACTGGCCAAGGCTGCCCCGGGTCACGACTTCAGCTTCGTCGGCCGCCAGCGTGGGATGTTCTCCTACTCCGGCCTGACCGTGGAGCAAGTCACCCGCCTGCGTACCGAGTTTGGTATCTACGCGCTCGACACTGGCCGCATCTGCGTAGCGGCGCTGAACCAGTCGAACATTGGTGCAGTGACCCAGGCGATTGTTCAGGTGCTGTAAGCCTGCAACGGTTATGACAAAGGGGAAGCCATTCAATGGCTTCCCCTTTTTTGTAGCCAACGCGCCTCCCGTGGCAAACAGGCCTCCTGTGGCCCGCAGGCTTCCCATGGCCAGCAGGCCTCCCGTGGCGAGCGGGCTTGCACCGCGTTGGGCTGCGAAGCAGCCCCATAAAGCCCCCGTGAACTTACTGAAAGAACCCGATGCCTGAACAAGGGGCCGCGACGTCCCCCCAACGCGGGGCAAGCCCGCTCGCCACAGGAAGAAAACCTCGCTGCCTGCCGCGACCAGCCCTAGACTGAACCCCAACTGCCCCTTTGCTGTGAGAGCCCTATGAGAAACGACGACCTGGACCTGCGCGCCGACCGCGACGAACTGCATGACTTCACCCCGCGCGCCCCGCAAGCCAAGCGCCAGAAAAGCCTGGTGCTGCAAGTGGCACTGGGTGTGTTCCTCGGCGGTCTGGCCCTTTGGTTGGTACAACTGGGCGCCACGGCCATCATGGCAAAACTCGCCATGGGCACCCTGCAATTTGGCGGCTGAAAACACGATCAACAGGTGGGAGCGGGCTGGCCTGCGATGGCGTCAGTCCAGCCTGCACGGCCTTGGCTGATACACCGCTATCGCAGGCCAGCCAGCTCCCACATTTGATCTAAGTGGCTACCAGACCACGTTCCTCCAGCAGCTTCACAAAACTGTTCAAACTCTGCGACACCGTGCCCCGGCGCCAGATCAGCCAGGTATTGAGGAGGCGGAACGCGTCGCTCAGCGGCCACACACTCACCGCCGTAAACCCCGGCATGCTCTCCAGCATGCTGCGCGGCATCAGTGCCAGGCCGGCCCCGGCACTGACGCAGGCGAGCATGCCGTGATAAGACTCCATTTCAAAGATCTTGCCCGGCACCGCGCCATCCTGTGAGAACCAGCGCTCGAAGTGATGGCGATACGAGCAGTTCGAGCGAAACGTATAGATGCTCTCCCCCGCCACATCCTGCCCGCGCGTGATCGGCGCATGGTGCAGCGGCGCAATGACCACCATCTCCTCCTCAAACACCGGCACGCCTTCCAGCGTGGCATGCAGCACCGGCCCGTCGACAAACGCGGCCGCCAGGCGCCCCGACAACACGCCCTCGATCATCGTGCCGGACGGCCCGGTGCTCAGGTCCAGCTCGACCTTGGCGTGCTTCTGGTTATACGCCGCAAGCAACGCCGGAATGCGCACCGCCGCCGTGCTCTCCAGCGAACCCAGCGCAAACGCGCCCTGGGGCTCCTCCCCCGCCACCGTGGCGCGGGCCTCTTGCACCAGATCAAGAATGCGCCGCGTGTAGCCGAGGAAATTCCATCCGGCCGGCGACAGGCGCAGGCGGCTCTTCTCACGGATAAACAACTCCACGCCCAGGTCCTGCTCCAGTTGCTTGATGCGCGTGGTCAGGTTCGACGGCACGCGATGAATCAACTGCGCGGCGGCGCTGATGCTGCCTTGCTCGGCAACGGCCTTGAAGATTTCCAGCTGCACCAGGTCCAAGTCATTCTCCAATCGTGAACGTATTGCTTAATATTATTCAGTTTCCAGAAAACATGCAGCCCCGTAGGCTGAACCCATCCACTCATTCAGCCGGACGGTGCCATGAACGCTATCTCTCACCAGACTCACGCCTTGTCGATCAACCCCGCCACTGGCGAAACAGTCGGCAGCTACCCTTACGAAACCGAGGCGCAGTTGGACGCGGCGCTTAACCGCGCCACGGATGCTTTCCGCAGCTGGCGCCGCCAACCAGTAAGCCAGCGCGCCGAATTGCTGCTGGCCCTGGCCGCTGCGTTGCGTGAGCAAGCCGAAGACATGGCGCAGATGATCACCCTGGAAATGGGCAAACCCATCGCCCAGGCCCGCGCCGAAATCGAAAAATGCGCGCAACTCAGCCAATGGTATGCCGCCCACGGCCCGGCCATGCTCGCCCCGGAACCCACGCTGGTGGACAACGGCAGCGCCCAGATCGAATACCGCCCACTGGGCCCGATCCTCGCCGTCATGCCGTGGAACTTCCCGGTCTGGCAAGTGCTGCGCGGCGCCGTGCCGACCCTGCTCGCCGGCAACACCTACGTGCTCAAACATGCACCCAACGTGATGGGCAGCGCCTACCTGATGAAGGCGGCGTTTCAAAAAGCAGGCTTCGCCGATGGCCTGTTTGAAGTGGTCAACGTGACCAACGACGGCGTGTCCAAGGCCATCGCCGACCCACGCATCGCCGCGGTCACCCTCACCGGCAGCGTCCGCGCCGGCGCCGCCATCGGCTCCCAGGCCGGCGCCGCGCTGAAGAAATGCGTGCTGGAACTGGGCGGCTCCGACCCGTTCATCGTGCTCAACGACGCCGACCTCGACGCCGCCGTCCAGGCGGCGGTGATCGGGCGTTTCCAGAACAGCGGCCAAGTCTGCGCTGCCGCCAAGCGCCTGATCATCGAAGAAGGCGTGGTGCAAGCCTTTACCGCCAAATTCCTCGCTGCCAGCCGCGCCTTGGTGATGGGCAACCCGACCGAAACCAGCACTTACGTCGGCCCAATGGCCCGCTTCGACCTGCGCGACGAACTGCACGGCCAAGTGCAGGCCACGTTGGAAGAAGGCGCAACCCTGCTGCTGGGCGGCAACAAAGTCGCCGGTGCCGGCAACTACTACGAACCGACCGTGCTGGCCGACGTCACCGACCAGATGACCTCGTTCAAACAGGAACTGTTCGGCCCCGTGGCCTCGATCATCACCGCCCGCGATGCCGACCACGCCGTGGCCCTGGCCAACGACAGCGAGTTCGGCCTGACGGCGAGCGTCTTCACCACCGACTCGGTGAAGGCACGGGATATCACCAACCAGCTGGAAACTGGCGCAGTATTCGTCAACGCGTTCAGCGTGTCCGACCCGCGCGTAGCGTTTGGTGGAGTGAAAAAGAGTGGGTTCGGGCGCGAACTGTCGCACTTTGGCGTGCGTGAATTCTGCAATGCACAGACCGTGTGGCTGGATCGCAAATAAAACAGGCAACACCCTTCAACTGTGGGAGCTGGCTTGCCTGCGATAGCGGTGGATCAGTGACAACTGCTTGGCTGACACACTGCAATCGCAGGCAAGCCCGCTCCCACCTTTGATCTGCGGTGTTTGCGGCCGTGCGTGAATTCTGCAATGCACAGACCGTGTGGCTGGATCGCAAATAAAACAGGCAACACCCTTCAACTGTGGGAGCGGGCTTGCCTGCGATAGCGGTGGATCAGTGACAACTCCTTCGCTGACACACTGCAATCGCAGGCAAGACCGTGTGGCTGGATCGCAAATAAAACAGGCAACACCTTTCAACTGTGGGAGCTGGCTTGCCTGCGATAGCGGTGCATCAGTGACAACTCCTTGGCTGACACACTGCAATCGCAGGCAAGCCAGCTCCCACCTTTGATCTGCGGTGTTTGTGGCCATGCGTGAATTCTGCACGCACAGACCGTGTGACTGGATCGCAAATAAAACAGGCAACACCCTTCAACTGTGGGAGCGGGCTTGCTCGCGAAGGCGGTGTATCAGTTGGCAAATTTGTCGACTGATAGACTGCATTCGCGAGCAAGCCCGCTCCCACTCAAGCCAGCTCCCACTTTTGATTTGCGGTGTTTGTGGCCGTGCGTGAATTCTGCAACGCGTAGCCCCTGTGGCTGGATCGCAAATACGCGAGTCAGTCGCTCAACAACGGCAGCATCACCACAAACTCACTGCCCTTGCCCTTGCCCTCGCTTTTGGCGGTGACCTTGCCGCCATGTGCTTCAACCAGCTCGCGCACCACCGTGAGCCCGATCCCCAGGCCCGAGCCGTTGAAGCCGATGGCGTGTTCATCCTGCACGTAAGGGTCAAAGATCAGCGGCAGCGCCTTGGCCGAAACGCCAATACCGTTGTCACAAATGCTGATCCGCAGCGCGTCCGTCGCGGTCGCAGACAGCACTATCGAGCCGCCCACCGGCGTGTACTTGGCTGCGTTGGCCAGCAGGTTATGCAGAATCTGCGCAAGGCGCCCAGGGTCTCCGCTCACCATCAGTTGGCCGTCAGGCAGGTGGGCATCAAATTGCTGCTTCTTCGCCCGCATCACCGGGCCGCAGGCATCAATGGCACTTCTGAGGATTTGCAGGATGTCCACATCGCGTCGTTCGATGCGCAGCTTGCCCGTGCTGACGCGGGACACGTCCAGCAAGTCGTCGACCAACTGTGAAATATGCTGCACCTGACTTTCAATCAGCTCACGCATGCGCGGCAGCTGGTCGCTGGGCAGGCGAACCATGCGCTCGGCGATCATGCTGATTGGCGTCAATGGGTTGCGCAGCTCATGTGCCACCATCGCCAGGATGCTTTTCTGCTGGCCCAGCGCACGCTCGGCCGTGGCCTGCAAGTCTTGTGCACTGAGCGCCGCGATTACCAGCTGCGCATTCGCCTCGCGAAGCTCCCGGTAAAGGCGTTGTTCCTCCAGGGGCGGCGGGGTTGCAGCGTCCGACTGCGCAAGGAGGATCGCCAGCACCAGCTGCTGATTGGCCTCGATCACCTGCTCGACGTGCTGGGTATCCACCAGACGGCTGCTGGTGTCAGTCAATTGCTGCTGCAGGGCGGCCAGCACTGTACGCGCCTCAACGGTTTTTTGGCCAATGAGGAACAGTTCGTGAGCCGCCGTGGTCAGCTCACTTTCAGGCTTGCCGTCGCCGCCACTCACGAGTCGGGCTCACACATGTTTGGTTTCCGCCGAAGCTTGCCGGGTCGGTCGGCCGCCCAACAGCCCCTCCTGCTCCGGCAGCATGTCGCGAATCTGCAGGCCGTTATCGTCGATGTGGTACTGGCGCAGTTGGTCGGAGTGGGCGCTGGCACGCACCTTGACCACGGCCATGATGCGCAGTAACCGGCTTTGTACTTCGATATAGCGCTGCACGATGATCGCGTCGGTCAGAAACGCCGTGCCATAAGGGCTGAAGCGCAGGTCGGTGTAACGGTCTTCGAGCTCCGAGGTCATCAACACGCTGACCCCAACGGCGGTCAGCGCCGTGACCATGCGTGACAGCGACTCGCGAAAATCCGCACGGAAGGTAGGTGCCAACGCCAGCTCAAAGCCTGACAGCGAGTCAATCACCACACGGGTGGCTTTCAACCGGCTGATTTCACTGAGCAGCAGTTGCACGATTTCGTCGATGGACAGGTCCGGCGCGCGGCTGTCCACCAGGCTGACTTTCCCGCTTTTGATCAACTCGGCCAACTGAGGGTTCTGCGAATGGTTGGGCCGTTGCTCGAACGCCGCAATCACTCCGGTTTCGCCGTTGCGCGCGCCTTCAGCCAGAAAGGTCGCCGCCAGGATGCTCTTGCCCGAGCCCGACGGGCCGGCCACCAATAGCGAATAACCACGAGGCAGGCCGCCGCCGAGCATCTCATCAAGCGCCGGCACGCCCATTTTCAGGCGAGTGATCGGGAACGTCGACGGCGCTTCAACCGCACGGTTGACGGCGGCCGGCGGGAACACCTTGACCCCCGAGGTGGCAATACGAAAGGTGTGCAGCCCCGGCAAGGTCGGTTGGCCGCGCATCTTCATGATTTCCATCTTGCGCACCATCGAATTGCGCTCAACGCTCTGGCGCAGCCAGATCAGGCCATCGGCCACGGTGAAAATCGGATTGGTGTCCGTCTCGGTGAAATATTCGCCGATCAGGAAGGTGGTCGCCTGCCACGTGGTCATCAACATGCCCAACTGCTGGATGAACTGCGGCAGGTTGTTGTTCGGGTTGTGCTGCGTCTGGCTGGCCAGCACCACGGAACGGAACGAATCGACAAACACCAGCGACGGCGAATGCGCCTCGACCTCGCTGACAATGCGCCGCAATACCTCGTCCAGGTCGCCCGCCAGGGTGTCGTCGGCCAGGTTGATATAACGAATCGACCGGTTGATGGCGGCGTCGTCGAAAAAATCGAATTGCTGCTGATAGCGCAGCATCTTCAGCGGCGGCTCACCGAGCACGGTAAAGAACAGCGCCGGACGCTCCGGCGTGGCCAGCGCAAACATCATCTGGTGCGCGAGGGTGGTTTTGCCGCAGCCTGGCGGGCCGGCGATCAGGTTGAACGAAAACTCCGGCAGGCCACCGCCCAGTACCTCGTCCAGTCCTGGCACACCCGTGGCCAGGCGGTTGATAGTCACTTTGGTGCTCATGGCGAAATTTCCTGCGAAGAGGTGTCGCTCGAAGAAGGCTGCCACACGCCAACCAGCAGACGTGCGGTGAGTGAAGGCCCGATCAGCGTGGTCAGAAGCTCGTAGAGGGTAGTCAGCAACACCTCACCGAAAAACAGCGCATCGGTTTCGTTCTGCTCGACGAGTACGGATTTGAGGGCAATCAAGTCCATCGCGGCCGGCACACTGTCATAGGTGGCGGCCAGGCGTGGATGGGTCGAGACGCACAGATGGAAGCTGCGACGGTACAGCGCGGCAACGCCTTGCTGGCCGATGACGGGCGCCAGTGCTGCGCCCACATCCTGCAAAATCGAAACAACCGCCGCGGCGATGCTTGCAGTGTCAGCCTGCGGACCAACACGGTGCGCCAGAGAAGCTACGATCCGGCGGCTCTCTTCGCTAAGCGTGGGCATGTCTGACTAATATCTGATGAACAGAGACTGATGGTACACCCTATATCCGCAGATAGAGACCCCCGGCGGCCTGCCAATTGCGCGAGGACAGGCTCCCCCTTGCGGGCATGATCGACTACCATACCGCGCCGGTTCCCACACGGGACTAATAGGGAATCCGAAGCGCGTTCATTGCGCCAATCGGAACTGCCCCCGCAACTGTAGGTGCTGAGCCTGCTCCACATCGCCACTGGGCATTGCCCGGGAAGGCCGGAGCGTGGCGACGACGCATCAGTCAGGAGACCTGCCGGCCCAGCAAAATCACTAACCGGCGGGGTGTCCGGGAAGTACCTCCGCGCCCTGCGATGCCCGCAGCGCTCCAGGGTGTATTTCCGAGCCGTACCTCCCCAGTTCCACGTACGGTTTACCCGGAGATTGCCCGATGTTGCCACGCGTTAGCGCCCTGATCACCGCCCTGGGCTTTTGTGCCCTGGCCCAAGCGACGCCCACTCACTACCCGCTGACGGTGCAGAACTGCGGCAGCACCCTGACCTTTGAGCAGGCGCCTGCGCGCACGGTGACCATCGGCCAGGCCGCCACCGAGATGCTTTACGCCTTGGGCGTGGGCGACAAAGTGGTCGGCACCTCGCTGTGGTTCAACAACGTATTGCCGCAATTCAAGGCGCAGAACGACGCCATTGAGCGCCTGGCCAACAACGAACCCAGCTTCGAAGCGGTGATCGCCAAGCGCCCGCAACTGGTGGCCGCCGAGCTGGAATGGGTGGTGGGCCCGCAAGGCGTGGTCGGCACCCGCGAGCAGTTTCACGAGCTGAAGATCCCCACCTACCTGCTGCCCTCCGACTGCGAAGCCAAGGACAACCGGGTGGGCGCCGACGGCACGCGGCTGGAGCCGTTTCGCGTCGAGACCGTCTATAAAAGCATCAGCCAACTGGCCGAGATTTTCGACGTACAGGCGCGCGGCCAACAATTGAACGACGAGCTCAAGGCGCGCCTGGCCAAATCCATTGCCACCGCCCACAGCAAAGGCCTCAAGCAGGCCAGCGCATTGGTGTGGTTCTCCAGCTCGGAAATGGCCAGCGACCCGTACGTGGCCGGCCACAAGGGCGTGCCCGAATTCATGCTCCAAACCCTGGGCCTGCACAACGTGGTGCAGTCCGATGAAGAGTGGCCCGCCGTGGGCTGGGAAACCATTGCCAAGGCCAACCCGACCTTTCTGGTGATCGCGCGCATGGACCGGCGCCGCTACCCGGCCGACGACCATGAAAAGAAACTCGCCTTCCTGCGCAGTGACCCGGTGACGCGCAACATGGACGCGGTGAAAAACAACCGCATCATCATCCTCGACGCCCTGGCATTGCAGGCCAGCGTGCGCACGTTCGATGGCCTCGAACAGCTGGCCGGCGCCATCGACGGCTACGACCTGCACAAATGATGCGTACCCTTCTCGCCTTGGCGCTGCTGTTGCTCGCCGTGCTCGCCGGGGTAGCCATCGGCGAAACCGCCATCGCGCCGCAGGTGGTGTTGCAAGTGCTGGCCAACAAACTGTGGGCGGCCGGTTATGCGCTTGACCCAATCGACGAAGGCGTGGTGTGGAATTACCGCCTGACCCGCGCCCTGGTCGCCGCCGCGTGCGGTGCCGGGTTGGCCACGTGCGGGGTGATCTTGCAGTCGCTGTTGCGTAACCCGTTGGCCGATCCTTATCTGCTGGGCATCAGCGCCGGCGCATCGACCGGCGCGGTACTGGTGGCGCTGATCGGCGTCGGCGGCGGGCTGGTTTCGCTGTCGGCAGGTGCGTTTGTCGGCGCCATGGCGGCCTTTGCGCTGGTGATTCTGCTGGCGCGCGCCAGCGGCTCGGCGAGCGGCACCGGCCAGATCATTCTCGCCGGCATCGCCGGCTCACAGCTGTTCAACGCCCTCACCGCGTTCCTGATCACCAAGTCCGCCAGCTCCGAGCAGGCACGCGGCATCATGTTCTGGCTGCTGGGCAACCTCAGCGGGGTGCGCTGGCCGTCGGTGTGGCTGGCGGTGCCGGTGACCGTCGCAGGCCTGGCGGTGTGCCTGTGGCACCGGCGTGCGCTGGACGCCTTCACCTTCGGCACCGATTCGGCGGCCTCGTTGGGCATTCCGGTGCGCCGGGTGCAGTTTGTGCTGGTGGGCTGTGCGGCGCTGGTGACGGCGGTGATGGTGTCGATTGTCGGCTCCATTGGCTTTGTCGGGCTGGTGATTCCGCATGCCGTGCGCCTGCTGGTCGGTACCGGGCATTCACGCCTGCTGCCGGCCAGCGCCTTGGGCGGCGCGCTGTTTTTGATCGCCGCCGACGTGCTCTCGCGCACGCTGATCAAGGGCCAGGTGATTCCGGTCGGCGTGGTTACGGCGCTGGTCGGCGCGCCGGTGTTTGCATTGATCCTGATCGGCCGGAGAAATGCGCGATGACGGTGCTCAGTTGCACAGGGCTGGGGTTCAAGGTGCGCGACGCCGAGTTGCTGCGCGATATCCACCTTGACGTTCAGCAAGGTGAAACCTTGGGCATTGTCGGGCCGAACGGTTCCGGCAAGTCCACCCTGCTCAAACTGCTCGCCGGTTTGCGTGCACCGGCGTCCGGTGAAGTGCTGTTGGGCGGCGAGCGCCTGGGCCGCCTATCCCGGCGCGCCATCGCGCAGCAACTGGCCGTGGTGGAACAGCAGGCTGATACCGACGATGCCATCCGCGTGTTCGACGCCGTGGCGCTGGGCCGCACGCCCTGGCTGTCGGCGCTGAGCCCCTGGTCTGAAGAAGACGACGCCATCGTGCGCCAGGCGCTGCACGACGTGGACGCCAACCACCTGAGCAAACGCGCGTGGCGCAGCCTCTCGGGCGGCGAACGCCAACGCGTGCACATCGCCCGTGCCCTGGCGCAACGGCCGCAGATTCTGCTGCTGGATGAGCCGACCAATCACTTGGATATCCAGCATCAACTGGCGATCTTGAAGGGCGTGCAGGCCTTGCCGGTGACCACGTTGATTGCGCTGCATGATCTGAATCAGGCGCTCACTTGTGATCGCCTGGCCGTGCTGGACGGCGGGCGGCTGGTGGCGCTGGGCCCGCCACTGGAGGTGCTGACGCCGCAGCGATTGCAAGAGACATTCGGGGTACAGGCGCACTACCTGACGGACCCGTTTGACGGCGCGCAGATCCTGCGGTTGCGCTCTAACTGACTGGCTGAACGCCGTTAAAATGTGGGAGCTGGCTTGCCTGCGATGGCGGTGGGTCAGTGGCACATCAGTCGGCTGACCCTCCGCCTTCGCGGGCAAGCCCGCTCCCACAGTTTGACCGAGTGCAGTCGCCAGTGCCGCACTGCTTTTCTGTGGGAGCTGGCTTGCCTGCGATGCAGGCGGCTCGGTCCATCAGGTACACCGGGTTGATGCCATCGCAGGCAAGCCAGCTCCCACAGTTGATTGAGTTCAGCTTCCAGAATCAGGTCGGCTGCCCGGGGTCCTTGAAGCAGCTACAGAGACCGCTGCATATGCGTCGTCCGCCAAACCGGATCCGCCTCGACATCAACAATTTCAAACCCTTGCCGAAGCCAAAAATCAATCGCACCAGCAAGAAACGGATGAGTATGCAGGTAAACCATCTCCACCCCCTCCCCCCGCGCCTTCGCCTCCAGCGCGCCGTACAACTCACCCGCCAACCCGAATCGGCGCAACGCCGGCGCCACAAACAGGCGCACCACCTCCACCGTCTTGAGGCCCTGGTAATTCAACTGGGAGAAGCGCCCGTCGTAGGGCACATAGCCGATGGCCGCAACGATCCGGCCATCGACGCGGGCGATCAAAAACTGCCCGTCGCCATGAACATACACCGCTTCAAATCGCGCCAGATCGTCCGGCATGCCGGCTGCGCTGAGCTTGGGGAAAAGCTCGCTGCGAGCCTCAAGGACAAAGTCCAGCACTGCTGGAATGTCGTCGCAGGTCACGTCCTGAATGACCGGTCGCTCGTTCATACAACTTTGATCTGGCTGATCCCTACCACCTGCGCCTGCTCCAGAATCTCCTCGGGCGTCGCATCCGCAGGCGGCAGGATCAACCCATTCTCCGCATCGCCAAAATGCAATTGCAGTAAATGCATCGCCGCCTCGTGCACGGGCAGTTCAGGCTGTTTGAGTTCAAATACGTGGGTGCGGGGCTCGTCGTTGAAGAGGTAGTTCAGGGTGTATTCGCGCATGGTGAAGTCCTGATGATGGGAAAGGAGCAACTGATTAACCTGACTTATCGATCAGCTTTTAAGTTCCCACCCACTCGCTCAGTGTCATTTAGTCTGCACGTAGCACAAAGCAGATCCCTTCACGCCCGACGCATGGACGCTGACATGGCGAGTGGAAAAGCCTGGCTTCTCGACGAACTGCTTCTCTTGCCAACTCGCATAGATGCCGTACTGATAACCGATGGCGCCATTGGCATACCACGACACGGCCATCTTATACACGCCCTTCTCATCGGGAGCCTCCCACAGCGTCTTGTCGATGACCGGCTTCGCCTGGTTGAACGTGCGCAGGTGGAACGTGCGCGGTCCGTCGTTTGGCTCGGTGGAACTGGACAGAAACAGCGTGTCGTCCTCGGCATCGTCTTCGGCAGCGGCCAGAATCACTGCCGGCACCCACTTCTCGCCCCGGTACTCTTTTTCGATGAACACCGTGCAGCTCAACGTACCGTCACCTGGGGTCTTCATTTTGAATTGCCGCTCGTACTGCCCGTAGGGCACATCAAACGAGAAGTAATATTCGGCGGCTTGAACACCTGCCACCAGCAAAAATGCCGATAGCCCTACGACTGCATGGGAAATGGTCACGTGTGCGTCCTTGCGAGAGTCTGAAAATCAGAGTGTCGGAGGTTACGCAGCTTGTACGAGAATCTGAAAGATATCGCCCACTCTATCTTTACTTTTCAGGACTCCACGCTGGAAGGCCAAGGCGTGAACACTTTGCGCCACTTCAGGAATCGACGCGGTAGTCACTGGGAGCACCGAACGCGTGAATGCTTAGGGGAAATCCTGCCCGCCGTTCGGGTAACGACACCTGCAAATACGGCCGGCGGTTTTGCGACAGCCCTGCATAACGCCATACTTCTCGATAGCCTGAATAGCATAATTGGAGCAGGTGGGCTCAAACCGACAAGCATCGCGCAGTCGGCTGGGAGCGACTCGCTGGTACCAGCGAATCGCTGACAAGGCACAGCGCTTGATCATCGAGGCTTGCGCAAAGAAATCACGTAGTAGCTGCTGAGCACATCTTTCTTCCCAAACAGCGCATCGAAGCAACCGGCTTTGACGGAGACGCCGATTGTGTCGATTCGATAGAACTCCCAACCATCCTCGGCGTGAGCATTAACTACATTCTCAAGATAGGCTGCAGCCTCATTGCCCCTATGCTCTTTCGCCCGAACTTCAATGTTCGGTGGCACCTGAACCATTTTGTAGATATACATCCGTGATCACCCTACAAGTGCTTGCATTCCCTTGAACACAAATCGCAGCAGCTTTATAGCTCGACGAGTGCGGGATGAACAGCCTGGATCCTCGCCGATATCCACCCCCGACTGTAAGCAAGTACGCCATCTGCCATCGCCACCGGAAAATGAATAAACCCGTGGGCTGACTCCTGTAGCAGATGGGCTTCAACCTCCGCCACTGCTGCCCATCGCTCAGCGAGATGAAGCGTGTCGTCCTTGAGCGGGTCCAACTCCCCCACAAACATTAACGCTGGCGGCAACCCCGTAAGGTCGCCATACAGCGGTGACAAGGGTGGCTGACGCCGCGCCTCATCACTCAGCCCCGGCGTGAGCATGCGCAGCGCCTCGACCATTCCCGGCCCGTCCAGCAACAATGTCTCCGGCCCCGCCGTGCGCACGCTCGGTGTGCCGGTCAAGTCATAAACCCCGTAATACAGCACCGCACCGCGCACCCGCTTGAGCAAATCCGGCCATTGCTTAAGCGCCAACAAGGTTGCCGCCGCCAGATGCCCACCGGCGGACTCACCCACGACAAACACCGGCAAATCAGCAAACTCGTCACTGCTGAGCAACCAGCGCGCCGCATTCAGGCAGTCCTCCATCAGCCCTTCAACCGGCGTGTCGACCGCCAGCCGATAGTCCACCGACACCACCGCCACGCCACACGCCTGCACCATGCCCAGGTTCAGGTCGTCGTCCATCTGCGCATTGCCGATCACCCAGCCGCCGCCGTGGATATCCAGCACCACGCCTTTGGTTTTCCCCTCGGGCCGCAGGATGCGTACGGGCACCGAGCCGACCCTTCGGGTTTCGGCCACAGGCGCTTTCTTGAGGGCTTGGCTGACCCGCAACAGCGCCTGAATCACACGCGGCGTGACGCGGTTGCGGACTTTAAAGCGCGGCATCCAGGCAAGCTTCTTGTTGAAGTCGCGCATCTGCTCCAGCTCAGGCTCGCTGGCAGGCCACGGTGTGTAGGCCATCAGCGATTGTTCCGCAGAATCGAGAAATTCAACGCCGCCGCCACGCTCAGCCACGCCAGGTACGGAAACAGGATCAACCCGGTGATCAAGTCCAACCGCAACGCCATCACCACCAACGCCGCCACCACCAGCCACAGCAGCACGATCACCACCATCCCGGCGAAGAGGTTATGCGCGCCGAAAAACACCGGCGTCCATAGCGTGTTCAGCGCAATCTGCGCCGCCCACAAGCCCAGGGCCAATTGGCTGCCGGGGATCATCGTCAGGCGATAGCCCGCCCAGGCGAGCAGCAGGTAGATGACCGTCCAGGCCACCGGAAACATCCAATTGGGTGGGGTGAAGCTGGGTTTGACCAGGCTTTCGTACCACTGGCCGGGCTTGAAAATAACGCCGGTGCTGGCGGCGGCGGCGCAGGCGATGAGGAAAATCAGGAAGATCATGGGCTATCCACTCTCAGGGTTCATTTGAAGATAGGACGCATGGGGAGCCGGTAAAAGTTCACAAATCATCCGGCGCCACGATCTTCAGCCAAGGCCAGCGCGCTTGATAACTGCGGGCCTTGGCGGCGAACAACTCAGGCTCCGGGTGCAGCGGGTTAATGCGCAACACGCCCTGCTCCACATCCGCTAAGCCATAGGGCGCATACACCTCGCCGGTGTCGATCTCCAGCCCGATGCAGGTGCCCGCCACCAGGTAACGGTCCACGCCCTGTTTAGCCGAGTGCAACTGTGGATAAGGCCGACCAAAGCGCTCGCCGTACCAAAGGTGCACCCGCGCCTGGTTCTTGACCTCGACGTTGACGCCCAAATCCTCAAACAGCCGTTCGGCGGCGCGGATCACTTTGTCCTCCGCTTCGTAGGACAGATCCGTGTCGAAGTAAAAGACGTCGTAGTCCTTTACGCCCTGAGCCGCAGGCAAGTTTGATTGATGGTTCCATACGGCCTGGAACAGGCAGCCCGCCGTGAGCATGCACTGCTCCACACCGAGGTCGGGCAGGCGCGCGGTGATCTGGGCGTTGATGGGGTTGGCCATGGCCAGTTCGAGCAGGGTGTTGACGGTCAATGTCATGGTTAATCCTTGGGTGTTCAGTGCGGCTCAAGCCACCGACCCTACACGACTGGCGGGAGGGTTTCGTGACAGCAATATTTCTATACACTTTGCCCGCCCGCCACCAATCGTCAAGGATAAAACGATGCGAATCAGAGAAATGGCCCTCATCACCGCCGCCGCGTTGCTGCTCACCGCCTGCAGCGACAGCCCATCGGACGCCGACATTCAAGCCGCGCTGCAACCCAGGCTGGAAGGGGCTTCCTGCGTAAAGGCGGCGATGTTCAACAGCTTCCCGGTGACCTTAAGTGACAGCGTCATGAGCGGCACCTCCAGCGCCAACCAGCCGGCCTTCGATGCGCTGACCAACGCCGGCCTGCTGGCCAAAAGCGACAAAACCTACACCCTCACCGACGCCGGCCGCGCCGCCTACGTGCAGCAGGAGTCCGGGTTCTGCTACGCCCAGGGCTATGAAATCGCCAAGGTCCAGAACATTGCCGCCAACACCAACCCCATGGGCGCCGCCGTGGACAAATCCTGGGTGGTGACCGTCGACATTCGCCAGAAAACCATCGCCGACTGGGCCAACACCCCGGCGATTGAAAAACTCGCCCGCAACCCGGAAAACCTCTCCGAAGTGCCAAAGACCTACCACGTGGTGGTCGGGCGCCTGAAGGGCGAGCAAACGCTGAAGCTGATCGACCCACGGTTTTCGATCATGCGTGGGGTTGGGGTGAATCAGGCCTTCTAACCAGGGACGGTTGTGGCAAGCAGACTTGTTGTGGCTTGAAGGCTTGCTGTGTCAGGCAGGCTTGTTGTGGCTTGAGTGCTTGTTGCGGCGAGCAGGCTTGCCCTGCGCTGGAGTGCGCAGCGCTCCCAACCCAGCCACCGCGGTCCAACAGTGAAACTCGGTCGCCTGTTTGGAGGGGCCGCTTCGCAGCCCAACGCAGGGCAAGCCTGCTCGCCACAAAAGGAGTTTCCTCAGCCTGGGAAATTGCGAACGGCCCGCAGCACCTTGCCCCATTGCCTACGCGTGCGTCAGAATCCGCCGGCTTGTGCGCTGGGGTGGCCGTCTCTAAGGTGGCTCGGTCGCTGAATGTTCAGTGATCGGGTTTAGTAGCCTGAGTTGGGTATTGAAAAGTGCATGAGCGTCATCAATCAGGCATTGCGTCTGTGCTTGATGGTGGCTGTGCGTAGGGCGTCTTCGGGCGCGCCGGCTTTGATATCCACCGGTCTACTAACCTGCGCACAGCTGCCACCTTTTCGTTTAGTAGCGAAAAGATGGCGGCCTAAACCAGGATATCGTTATGACTCAAGCAAAAACTGACTCAACCACCCTCTTCACCGTTGTCCCCGACGCCAGCACCGAAACCCTCATCACCAACAGCTACGAAACCTTCACCAGCGTCAGCACATTACTGCTCGACCTGTCCGAAGACCTGTGCGGCAAACACCGCGACATCGCCCTGGCCATTCACCAACTGAGCGAACTGGGCGTGCTGCTCACCGCCAAATTGCTCGACCGTGAAGCGCCTTGCCCTGGCTGACCAACAGCCCACGGCAGCGCCGCTGAAGGCGCTGCCTTCAATTAACCCCAGGGAACGAATCAACATACTGAATGGTGAAGTCTGGAAAGGAGTCAACAATCTGGATCTTGTAGTCGGGGAAGCTCTCGACTGTTTTCCACTTGCCGGCCGAATCGGGAAAACTGCTCACCTGTTTTACCTTAAGGTCAGGGAAACTGTTTACCACCTTGACCTTATAGTCCGGGAAGCTACTGACAAACTTGATGTTGCCGTAAATCTTTGACACATCAACAGTCGTATCCGCTTGAGCGCTGAAGGCACACGCCAGCAGCAGTGACGCGAGAGCAACTTTGAACATGACAGCCTCATCCTGAGAAATAAAAAGGCGCCCAGTTTAACGACCTGCGCGCACAACGTCCTGTAGTGCTGGGTTCTTAACCCTTCAACTCACCCGCGCGGTTACTCGCCGCATCGTCGTAAGCCACATACAACGACTCGGCGATCTGGCTTTTGATGGCTTTGGTGGCTTCCAGCCCCAACACAAACCCTTCAGCCTTGCCGCCAGCGCGGTTGAGTTCTTCGTGGGTGGAAGCGCCGGTGATGGCGTCGAGCAGCTTGATGGCGTGAGGGCCTACGCCTTTAGGGAGGGAGATTTGGTCGATGGACATGGCGATACCTTGAGAAAAAATGATCGGGAGCGCATGGACCACTGCCGGGGGATGCCATGGTAGACCGGTTAGCGTGGAAAGGGGCGCTTTCGGGCCAGAAGCGGACTCTCAAATTTGTCTACGATACCTGGGTCACTTCACTTTCCCCCTTAGTTACCCACGGCATTAACGGGTGAAGGCGGCTCAATAGCGCGTGCGCGATTCAGCCCCTTCAAAAATGAGCGTGCCCGTTCATGCGCGCAGACTGGGAAGACAAAGATGTATAAGTCCGGTCATTAGTGGGGAATCTCGTCAGGGCCTAGGATTCTTGACGTAGCGCATGACGACGAAACAGGCGATCAGAATCAGCGGTGCGATGGAAAGCATCCCCATGTACGTGGAACCGGACAGATCGTTGATCTTGCCCACCATCACAGGTGCAACGATGCCGCTCAATTGACCGATGGAGTTGATTGCAGCAGTCCCAGTAGCGATTGCCAGACCGGAGAATGTCGATTGTGGGATAGTCCAGAAAATCGGAATCGCAATAAAGGTGCCCGCGGTAGCGAGTACGAGTGCTGCCATCATGGTCCATGAAGAGTCGGAAAATAGGCAGGCTAGCAGGTAGCCGACTGCCGCCGCCATCAGGCACAGAACAAGATAAATCTTACGCTCACCGGTACGATCGGAACGCCGGGTCAGCCATATCATGCCGATACACGCCACGATGTACGGCAGCGCGGAAAGCATCCCTACCCAGAACAAGCTCTGCACACCAGAGGATTTGATCAGATGTGGCATCCAGAAGTTGAGGCCATAGGAAGCGGTCTTAATCACAAAGTAAATAAACGCCATGATTGCAACTTCCCGCGTCAGCAACACACGCCACAGGGCCCCCAATATCGGCTTCTGATTGACTTTGTCATGCGCCAGATTAGCCGCCAGCAAATCCTTTTCGCTACGGCTTAACCATTTGGCCGACTCGATGTCTCGGTCCAGTTTCCACAGCACCAGCAGGCCAAGTACTACACAAGGCAGTCCGGACATCAGAAACAGCCAGTGCCAGCCAGCCAGACCGAACACGCCATCCATCGTTCCCAATAGAATCCCCGCGGCCGGCCCCCCGACAGCGCCTGCAAGAGGCACTGCGAGGAACCAGAGGCCATTCATTTTCGCCAAGTGCTTCTTGGGAAACCAGCACGCCAAGTAGAACAGGATCGCTGGGCCAAAACCGGCCTCCATGACGCCGATCAGAAATCGCAGAAAGTACAGGGTGTATTGCGTGTAGGCGAACATCAACGCCGCCGTCGCCAACCCCCAGGAAATCATTATTCGGCATATCCAAGCAGGCGCACCATAGCGCTTGAGCCCCAGGCTACTGGGGACTTCGAATAGCACATAGCCGAAGAAAAACATGCTTGCGGCCAGACCGTACGCCGCGTCGGACAAACCCAATTCTTGCTGCATCTGGGTCTTGGCGAAGCTGATGTTGATCCGGTCAAAATAAGAAAAAAGAAAGCAGATAATGGCCAGCGGCATAATTCGCCAGGCCACACGCCGATAAAGCAACAGCTCATTAATCGTTTCTTCGCTGCGCGCAAGCGCGATATCAGTCGTCATCGCGACCATGATGTTTCTCCATTGTTGTAATTATTGGAGAGAGGCAAGGCCCTTCAGGAACCCTGCTCAACGGGTTCAGCTGACTAGAATCAGTTTGTTCCTGTAAGCCTGACCTCTGACGACATAGTCGGCGGCGTTTCGGTGCATGTTGGCAATCGCTTCAGGCGTCAGTTCGCGCACGACTTTGGCAGGTGCGCCGAGAATAAGTGAGTTGTCCGGGAACACCTTGCCTTCAGTGACAATGGCTCCGGCACCGACCAGGCAATTTTTGCCGATGACCGCCCCATTGAGCACAACTGCCTGAATCCCAATCAGTGCTCCGTCGCCGATGGTGCAACCGTGCAACATAGCTTGGTGACCGATGGTGACGCCCTCGCCCACCGTCAGCGCAAATCCCGGGTCGGCATGCAGCACCGCACCCTCCTGCACATTGCTATGTTGACCGATGCAAATCGGCTCGTTATCACCACGCAGGACAGCCTGGGGCCATACACTGACGCCCTGCGCCAGCGTGACATTGCCGATGACGGTAGCGTCTTGAGCGACGAAGGTTTCAGCGTGGATGGTGGGGATAAGCGTGTCATATTGATAGATAGCCATGGCAACTTATCCTTATGCCTGAGTATCAGTTTTCAGAACACCGGCAGCACACAGCTGGGCAATGTGTTCGTCGCTGTAGCCCAGTTCACGCATGACTGTGTGGGTGTGCTCGCCGACGCGTGGAATAGATCGACGGGGTTGCAGACGCTCGCCATCCAGGGACAACGGCAGCAATGGCATGGCGGTGAACGATCCGTCTTCGAGTTCAAGATTTGCCAGGCCGCCGCTTTGCAGCAGATGAGGATCTTCGAACAGTTCCTCGGGCCGTCGAATCGGCGCAAACGGAATACTGTTGGCCTCAAGTTCCAGGGCAAACGCTTGAGCGTCCATGCTGGCAAAGACTTCAGCCAAGTGAGCCAACAGACGTGGCCGCTGCAGCACGCGATCATTGTTGGTAGCAAGGGTCTGGTCGTCCAGCAATGTGGTCTGGCCCAGCAATTGACACAAGGCGGTCCACTGACCTTCACCTGTGGCGGCGACGAACATCTGCTCCCCATTGGCGAACTCGAATACATCGTAAATGGCCCATGCACTGATACGATTTGGCATCGGTGCAGCCGCTTGGCCGGTCACGGCGTACTGCTGCATATGCTGAGCAGCAAGCAATACGCAGTTTTCGTAAAGCGAGCTTTGCACCTCACGACCGACGCCGGTGACATTACGATCGTTGAGCGCAGCAAGCACACCGATAGCACCGAACATGCCGCCCATGATGTCGTTCACCGAACTGCCGGCACGCAGAGGTCTACCGACCGGGCCGGTCATATAGGCCAGGCCCGCCATCATTTGCACAACTTCATCCAGGGCCAGGCGATTGTCGTAGGGGCCGTTGAGAAAGCCTTTGTGCGAGGCGTAGATAATGCGCGGGTTACGCGCTCGAATCGCCGCGTAACCGAAGCCGAGCTCGCTCATGCGGCCGGGCTTGAAATTCTCGATAAACACGTCAGCGGTGTCGATCAACTCCAGTACCGCATCTCGTCCTTGTTGAGTATTGATATCGATGGCGATGCACTGTTTGTTGCGGTTGAAGGTGCGAAAAAAACCGGCACCGGCGCCCAGCAGACGGCGCGTACCGTCCCCGCGGATCGGCTCAATCTTGATCACCTCGGCACCGAGGTCTCCCAGGATCATTCCGCAGGTCGGGCCCATCACCATATGAGAAATTTCAACGACGCGAATGCCGTCCAATGGAAGCCTGGACATTAGGTTTCTCCTTGATCGGGTAGGTTCAGACGCGACCGGCAACTGATGCGTAACTGAGTGGCAGGCCAGCTCGTGCAATGCAGCCGTAGAGCGTCTCGTGCGGCAGTGCTTCGCTCAGTACATTTCGAGAAGCGATCAGTGCTGCCAGGTCGATGCCAGTCTCGTAGCCCATGCTCTGCAGCATGAACACCAGGTCTTCTGTGACCGTATTGCCGGATGCGCCCGGTGCAAACGGACAACCACCCAACCCGGCCAGCGAGGCGTCGAGCTCGGTGATACCTTGCTGAACGGCGACCAGGCTATTGGCAAGCGCCAGGCCTCGAGTGTCGTGGAAGTGCGCGGCCCTGAGCTTGTCACCCGCGATGGCGCGAACCGCCTGCAAGGTGGTCGCCACTTGGCCAGGATTGGCGTAGCCCGTGGTGTCTCCCAAGGACACCAGATCGCAGCCGGCTTGAAGCACATGCCCGGTTAACGCACAGAGATCGCTCAATGGAACATTACCCTGGCGGGTGCAGCCAAAGGCCACAGACATTCCGGCAATCACTTGAACGTTGTGCAAGCCAAATTCAGTGCGCAGTTGGCACATTCGCGCCAGCTCTTCGACCATTTCCAACGGCGTACGGCGCACATTGGCCAGGCTATGGGCTGCGCTGACGGATACGGGCGCGATGATACGGTGCGCGCCAGACTCCAGCGCATTGCGACAGCCGCGCAGGTTAGGCGCCAGGACCGTGACAACCAAATCCGGAAAACTTAAGGCATGGGCTACGACTTCTTTGGCATCGGCCATCTGCGGCAACAGTTTGGCGGGAACAAAGGACGCGACCTCCATGTATCGCACACCGGCGGCATAGGCGGCATCGATCCATTGTCGTTTGGCAGATGTCGGCATAGTGGCTTGAAGGCTTTGCAAACCATCACGCATGCCGACTTCATTGATTGTTATTGTTGTCATGAAAAAAGCTCTCACAGTCTGAAACGCAGCTTCAGATTAGAGAGGCATGGATTCAGCAAAAAGACGTCATTTACGCGGTGATCCATCGCCAACCGCGACGGATGCAGTCAGGGGCGGGACGGAAGCGATGTTGCTCGCAAAAGCAAATGATCCAGCAATCGCCTTGCCGACAGCGATAGTGCATCCCGATCACGTACACAGATAACAAACTCACCCAATGCCCAATCATCGGTCAGAGGGATGATCCGCAAGTCAAACAACCGTGCATACCGTTCGACTGCTTCGAGTGGGAATACAGCAAGCCCCAAGCCGAATTGCACCAAGCGAAATGCTGCGTCAAACGACGATACATAGGAGCGAAACCGCAACTCATGGCCCACCTTCGTCGCTTCACCGCGCATGAAGTTATTCAACGTGGCGAAAGCTGACAGCCCCAAGTGATCAAAGGCCAGGGTCTCAACGAATGCAATATTGGTACGATCGGCCAGGGAATGGTTCGCCCCTACGACGACCGCCAAATGATCCTGACGATAGGGCAGAAACTCCAGATCGCCCACGGC
The DNA here is from genome assembly GCF_044875395.1 of Pseudomonas sp. HT11. NCBI lineage: Bacteria > Pseudomonadati > Pseudomonadota > Gammaproteobacteria > Pseudomonadales > Pseudomonadaceae > Pseudomonas > Pseudomonas sp. HT11. The sequence goes on from NZ_CP173217.1 coordinate 4,271,156, forward strand.
CATTGATCGTCGACAAATACCTAAATCAGCATTGCCTTCGGCTACCCCGCGGACCACATCGGGACTGAAACGCTCTTCGATGTCTGCCTGGATTCTTGGGTGCTCGATCATGAAGTCGGACAGTTCTTCCGGTAGGAACTCCATGATTGACGAGATGTTTGCCAAGACCCGTACATGTCCTCGGGCGCCTTCAGCGTATTCGCTAAGCTCGCTATCGAGCCGCTCCATAGCCCGCGTTAGAGATCGAGCGTGCCGAAGTAGCGCTAACCCCGCCGGAGTCGCTTCAACCCCGCGTTTGCTGCGGTTAAGCAGCGGCGTACCAAACCGCGCCTCAATATCGGAAATACGCTTACTGACCGCCGACGGCGCAATGAATGCCCGCGCGCTGGCGCGTGCAATCGTGCCCTCTTCACAAACCAGAATGAACAAGTGCAAAGATAAGTGATCCAGGTGCTGCATTACGTCCTTCCTTCAAATCGCAATGTGGCGCGAAGAGACGTATTCCCCGCGTTCAATCTATTGAGGTTTTCGCAAATATTCTGGATATACGCAATCGCCGTGTGAATGGCTTCGGGTTTTCCAGACGCATCGAAAGTCAGCTATTGGTCAAAAGCAGCCCTTCCCGACAACCCGCTACCAAACAAACATAGATACACCTGTTATTTCGCCACCCTCCCCACCAACACCCCAAACAACTCCCCCCGCGGCATCTCACTCACCGCAATCCCCGCATTCTCAAACCACGCCTTCCCCGCCTCCGGATGCGGCCCGCTCAGCACCACCACGCCCTTCTCATACTGATACCGCGCCGCCGCCACATCCCCATTGCGATAAGTCGCAATCACCGTATACGGCGCGTGCCCATCAACCTTGGGAAAATACGGTCCATCCTGATAGAACACGCTGTCTGGCTTGCCATCCCACACCACCCGCACTGCCGCGTCTTCAATCCCGCGCACTTCAAATCCCGGCCGCCCGGCTTCGGAGTCGAGGTCCTGGGGTATCAACCCGAAGTTGCTGTTGTCCGCAAGATAAGCGCCCATGCATAACCCCAGGTAGCGCCCGCCCTTGGCCACGTATTCACGAATGGCGTCCACGCGTGCGTCACCAAAGCTGTCGAGCGCAGCGGGAATGTCCTGCCCGCCGCCCGGCTGAACATAGAGGTCATAGCGCGCAAGGTTTTGCGGGGTGATGTCGATGGCTTCATCCGCGCCGACAAAGTCGATCTGGTAGTTCGGGCTGAGCCGCAGCAAGGCGTTTTTGACGTTCTCGGAACAGTCGTCACACCCCGCCGGGCCACGGTAGATGGCGACATGGGTGATGGGCGTTGCGCCTTGCGCCCATGGCGATTGCAGGGTGGCGAGTGCAAAAAACGTGACAGCGATGGCAGGCAGTTTCATGGCGGCTGGCTCAGCGAACAGTAGGTCGGGGCTGTTCAAAGCCTATATCGAAGGTTTCTTTGAATACGTAAACAGTTGTAAATCGGCTAGTGTCGCCTGAACCCACATCCGCCAGAGGGCATGCAATGGAGCTGACATTCAGCCACGTCGATGTATTGGTCGAGGACCTCGAACAGGCGTGCGCGTACTACGCCAACATTTTCAACGCCAACATCTCCACCACTCAAGTCTGGAATCGCGGCGGCTTTCATGTGCGGTATGCGGTTGTGCTGATGGGCCAGGAGCGTTTCATGCTGGTGCAGCCGCTGGCGGGTAACTTGCGCGAGCTGTTGGACGCACACGGCGAAGGGATGATTTACCGGCACTGCTACACCACGCCGGACATCGAGGTGGCCTATGCCGAGTTGGTCGCCAAGGGCGTGCAACCGGAGGATGAAAACGGCCGGCCATTAGCCCTGGAGGATCTGCAGTCGCCATCCGGCACGCGCATCATTTGGTTGCCCAAGCGCTTTGGGCATTTCTCCATCGAGATTCTGGAAGAAAAAGGCTTGCAGGCCTTTATGCTCGCGGCGTTTGCTTGAGCGGCGTTGCATTACCCCTCTACATTAGGATTACTGTAGGCCGTGCCTGACTCAGAGATCGCCGCCATGTTTGAACTCGCCTCCCTCGTCACCTACGTCGCCGTGGTGATCGGTCTTTTCCTGATCCCCGGCCCTTCGGTGCTGTTGGTGCTCACGCGTACGATTCAAGGCGGGCGCAAGGTGGGCATCGCCACCGGGCTGGGGGTGGCTTGCGGCGACTTGATTCACACACTGTGCGCGGCACTGGGCCTGTCCGCGATTTTGATGACCTCGGCGGCGGCGTTCAACGCGGTGAAGTGGGCCGGTGCGGCGTATCTGATCTACCTGGGCGTGCGGGCCTTCATGGCCAAATCCGGTACGCATGCGCGCCTTGAGTTACCGGCGGTGACGCCGCGTCAGGCGTTTTTCCAGGCGATCGGGGCTGAGGTGTTGAACCCGAAAACCGCGATCTTTTTTCTGGCCTTTTTGCCGCAATTTGTTCATCCCGAATCCGGCTCGTCGCTGGTGCAATTTGCGGTGCTGGGTTTGATTTTTTCGGGGCTGAGCGCGATTTACACGAGCTTGCTGGCGATCTCGATTCGCCCGTTGAGTCGCGGGATCAAGGGGCTGTCAAAGCTGCGTCGCTGGGAAGGCAAAATCATCGGCACGCTGTTTATGGGGCTGGGGCTGAAGGTGGCCTTTCAGCAGCGATAGGCAGGCACGATGAAATTCCACGGTTTTGTACTCGGGCATATAGAGGTTGAGGTCGAAGGACGCGCCTGTGACCTGCACAATTTCTATGTCGCCAGCGACATCCATTACGCGCTGTCTGAGCGCACGCTGTCGCTCAGGTTTACACGACGGACCGAGGACTGGGTGCCGCCCGAAGAGCCACGGGAGATCACCGTCACCTTCCATGGCGTGAGTTATTTTTCGGCCGAAGCGCGCCATGACAGCCCGATTGAGGATGACACGGTGCTTCACGCCATCGGCATTGTGGAAGCCGACGCCGCGACAGAAACGTTCTACCTCTGCGATACCTTCCCCGCCGACCATCACGTGGTCGTGTGCTTCGCATCGGGTCTGACCTTGCGGCTGCACGCCGTTGAGGCGTGGTGTGACATTCAGGTCTAAGGCGTTTCACTTCGAACCGATGGGAACCACTGGCTAACCCGTGAATACGGGCCGGATGATGTGATGACTTTTTTTGAATCTCAGGATTTTTGATGCCCCCAACCAAACGCGACACCGCCCGCCTCGAACGCCGCCTGGTCGCCACGCTGACCGAAGCCTGCGAAACCGCCAAAGCTGAAATCCCGGGCTTCGAGTGGCTGACTCACACGGTCGACTACGCTGCGTTCCAGCAAAGCCTGCGGGTGATTTGGGTGTTCGATACGCGGGCCAACAAGGATCTGGCCCTGGCAAACGGGGCGGACCAACGTATGCGCGAACTGACGGCTGCTGCGTTGGAAGACGCCGAGGTGGCCTCGGTGAAAATCGAGCGCTGTGTACGCTTTGATTCTGAAGAAGCCTGCAACCTCCAGCATGGCGGTGATTGGCGGGTGCGACTGGCCTGAAGCGGCTCTAATGTGGGAGCTGGCTTGCCTGCGATCGCCCTGGATATCTACACAACTTTTGAAGGCAACCAATTTCTCCTGTGGCGAGCAGGCTTGCCCTGCGTTGGGCTGCGAAGCAGCCCCAGTAAAGGCACTGCCATTTTCCTGAAAGAACCCAGCGTCTGGGTTTGGGGCTGCTTCGCAGCCCAACGCAGGGCAAGCCTGCTCGCCACAACAGCGCACTCTGTGCTGCGGTAGCGGTGGATCAGTGGCAGATGCTTACGCTGACACGCCGTCATCGCAGGCAAGCCAGCTCCCACAGTTGATCGTTGTTGCCCGCCAATGCTGCGTGGGCGCTGATCATTCCAGTGGCCGCAATGACGAGGCCACCAGCAAATCTCGTGTATAGGCATGCTGCGGTGTCTCAAACAGCTGCTCGGTACTCCCCGCCTCCACCATCAAGTCGTGCGCCAACGCGCGTACCACGGCCAGGTCATGGCTGATCAGCAAACTCGGGTGGTGTCGCCGTGTTCGGGGCATGGCTTCAAGCACTCGGCGGCGCTGGGTGAAGGGTTTGCGCAGTGGTGCATCCGGGGTTCGAGTGACCTGGATTTGTCGTCGTTTTCGTTGAAGCGCTTTGCGAACAGCTGAGAAGCCGCACACAGCTCTCGGTGGTCTGTAGGGGCTAAGGCTTTGTGACGCGCGGGCTTCTTGTGGCGAGCGGGCTTGCCCCGCGTTGGGCTGCGCAGCAGCCCCAATGAGGCAAAATGCAGTGTGCCAGACGTTACTCCGGCGGCTGGTTTGGGGCTGCTTCGCAGCCCAACGCGGGGCAAGCCCGCTCGCGACATCAGGCCCGTTTGCCACACCGAGCCCGCTCGCCACGAGGGTTACGCGCGCCTGCTGAGCCTTTTATTTGGCGAAGGCGTACTCGCCGCCCTGCTCCACTGCCTTGCGGTACGCCGGGCGCGCCTGGAAGCGTTGCACCCACGCGGCCAGGTTCGGGTAGGCCTGCAACTTGCCTTGGGCCTTGGCGATTTCGCCGATGAAGCTCATCTGGATATCCGCGCCGCTCAGCTCGTCACCCACCAGGTATGGCGTGTCCGCCAGCACGTCGTTCAGGTAGCCCAGGTAGTTGGCCAACTCCGACTCGATGCGCGGATGCAACGGTGCGCCCGCTTCACCCAGGCGGCCGACGTAGAGATTGAGCATCAGCGGCAGCATTGCGGAGCCTTCGGCGAAGTGCAGCCATTGCACGTATTTGTCGTAGGTGGCCGTGGCCGGATCGGGCTGCAGGCGGCCCTGACCATGACGGCGGATCAGGTAGTCGATGATCGCGGCGGATTCGATCAGCACAAGGTCGCCGTCTTCGATCACCGGGGATTTGCCCAACGGGTTGATCGCCTTGAGTTCGGGCGGGGCAAGGTTGGTTTTCGGGTCGCGCTGGTAGCGCTTGATCTGGTAAGGCAGGCCGAGTTCTTCGAGCAGCCACAGAATGCGTTGCGAACGCGAGTTGTTGAGGTGGTGGACAGTGATCATAAGGGCTCCGCTGAACGAGAGTGGGTATCCAGGTAAGAGACTACGCTGTCGCGGTGGAGTGCCATGGATTAATTCGCAACCATCGCCCACAACGACGCGCCGACCCCGGTGATGCTCTCCCCGGCGATCAATCCGGCCGCCGCGGTAATCGCAAAACGTTCGGTGAGACTCGGCCAGCGGCAGCTCGCCAACCACGTCAGCACCGCGCCGAGCGCCATCATCAGCGACACCGAAGCCGGCAGCACGAAGGCCAGGCCCAAGGCCGCGGCGCTGGGCAGATACCGGGCGCGTCGGGACGACAAAGTGCTGTCGAGAATGCCCAGCAACACGCCGACCGCGCCTGCCAGGCCAATCGCCCAACGAATGCTCACCGACAATGAATCCAGGCCATGGGTCAGGGTTTGCGCCACGGCTTTCCAGGTGGCGACCGCGGGTGCCGGCCACTCTTCGGTGAGCAGCATGCTTTGCGGGTCGGGGATCAACGCCAGGTAGGCAAACACGCCGACGATGCTGCCCACAAAAATCCCCAGGATCTGCGCGATTACTTGCTTGCGCGGCGTGGCGCCAATCGCCTTGCCAACCTTGAAATCGTTCATCAAGTCCGTGCATTGCCCGGCCGAGCCGCCGGCGGTGTTGGCACTCATCAAGTTGATCGGCACTTGCCCCGGCGCAACGATGCCGAAGCTCAGCTGGGACAATTGCCCGATGGCGCCAATCGGCGGAATGCCGGTGGCGCCGACCACGCGCGCCGCCACGGCGGCCAGGCAAATCGCCAGGGGAATGGTCAGCAAGGCCATCCACAGGTTGATGCCGAACAACAGCGCCTGCAGGCTCACCACCAGCACAATCGCCAATGCAAAACCGGCGGCAGGCCCAGCCTTGGGGATCGCCCAGGGCGTGCCGCCGCCGGCTTGGGTGGACGTGTGCAAGCCCCACAGGCGGATCGCCAGCGAGGCCAGCGTCGAACACACCATCAGGCTCACGCCGGGCCACAACAACCATTCCACCAGCGCGGCAAATTGCGGGCCGCTGCTGTCTGCCGGCAGGCTGACCAGGCCTTGCGCCAACAGCCACGGCCCCAGCCCGCCCCAGGCGAGCAAGGCGCCAAGCAGCAGGGTCAGGCCCACGCGAATACCGATGATGCCGCCAAAGCCGAGCAACAGCAGCGAAGGGTCGGCGGTAAACGTCAGGCGCTCCAACGCCGCGCTGGGCGACCAGCGCGGCAAGGCCCACATAAACGTGTCCACCCATTTGACCAGCCCGGACAGCACCGCGGCGCCGAGCAGCACCTTCAAGCGCGTGGCGGCTTCGCGGCCGTGGTTGTAGATGTGCAGCAGGGTTTCCAGGGTGGCCATGCCTTCGGGGAATTTCAGCGCCTTGTCATTGAGCAGCGAGGGCCGCAGGTACCAGGCGATCCAGATCCCGAGAAAGCTCACCGAGAACACCCAGGCGATCATCGGCAAGGCGTCCAGCGTGTGGCCGGTCAACAAGGTGTAGGCCGGGATCGGCGCCACCAGCCCGCCGGAGATAATCGAAGCGGCGGCCGAGGCAACGGTCTGGTTGATGTTGCTTTCGTGCAGTGTCCACGGCAGTTGCCCGGGACTGCGCCTGGCCAGGCCCTGCCAGATGGCGTAGCCAACCAACAAGGCGATGATCGACATGTTGAACGACCAGCCGATCTTGAGCCCCGCGTACACATTTGAAGGCGTGAGCAGGATGCCCAGCACGATCCCGGTAATCAACGCGCGCAGGCTGAGTTCGCGTTCCACGGGGGCGGTCAGGTCGGGGGATGGCGGGGTCGAAGGCATGCGGATTCCTTTCGGCAATGGAACAGGGCGACTTGATAAGTGAGCCCTGTTGGCGCTGAAGGTTCATCTAACGCGTGGTGCTTTTACTCAGAGTGCACTGTGTTGGGGGGCGCAGCAGGATCAATAAGCGCACGGGGATTTATAGACCTCATTGTCTGGTTTTGGGGCCGCTTCGCGGCCCAACGCGGGGCAAGCCCGCTCGCCACAGGGGGGCATCATCGGTCCAGGCGAAAGCGCGCGGTGTTTTCACTCAGGGCGCGGCTGCCTTTGCTTAAGGTGTCGGCCGCCTGGTTGACCGCGCGCGCGCCGTCGAGCAAGCGTCCTGCGGCCTGATCGACTTGCTGGATATTGCCGCTGACTTCATCCGCCGTCGTCGCCTGTTCTTCCACCGCCGCCGCGATCTGCGCCAGGGTGTCGGTGACGTTTTGCACCGCGCCGGCAATCTCGCCCAGACGTGTGCCCAGGCCGGTGACGGACTCGGCGTCAGTCAGCGCCTGGTCACACGCGGCGCCCATCAGCGTGACCGCCTGGCTCACCGTCGCGCGCAAGCTGTCCACCGTGCCGGCGATCTGCGCCGTAGAAGCCTGGGTGCGTTGCGACAGGCTGCGCACCTCGTCCGCCACCACGGCAAACCCGCGGCCTTGCTCGCCTGCACGGGCCGCTTCGATGGCCGCGTTCAGTGCGAGCAGGTTGGTCTGTTCGGCAATGCCGCGAATGGTGTCGACCACCGACTGAATCTGCTGGCCCTGCTGGCTGACTTGTTCCAGCGCATTGGCCGTGTCGGTCAGGCGCTGGTTGAGTTGCTGGATGCTCGCCGTGGTGCGCTGGCTGTCGCGGCTGCTGTCTTCGGCGATACGCCGGGTTTGCTGGGCGCTGCCCGAAGCCTGTTCGCAGCTTTTGGCGACGCCCATCGAGGTGGCCGCCAGTTGCGTGGCAGCGGCGGCGATCTGGCTGATCTGGTGTTGCTGGTCTTCGACGTCGGTCAGGGTGCTGCCCGATTGCGCGTTGAGGGTGAGCACCGCCGAGCCCAGTTGCTGGGTCTCGTGGTTGACGCCCAGCAGGCTGGTGCGCAGCTGTACCACGGCGACGTTGAGCGCGGTGCTGATCGCCGCCAGTTCATCACGACCTTCCACCGCCACTTCGACGCACAGGTTGCCGTCACGCAGGGACTCGGCGAGCGTGGTGATGCCACTGGCACTGCGACGAATCGAAGCCTGCAGGCAAATGAACAAGTACAACGCGGCCAAGACCAGCAGGCTGAACGTGGCCACCACCGGAATAAACTCCCTGAGCGAGCGGTCACGGTAATAACTCAAACGCTCATCCAGCGAGTGCAGCGACTGGCTGCGCAGTGCGCCCAACGCGCCGAGGATGCTGTCGACACTGCGATCAAAGCCTGCGGTGTCGAGCTTGATGGTGCCGCCAAACACGCCGTCGTCCAGGCCTTTGAGTTCGTTATCAAGCAATTGCAGGCTGGTGTCGTATTGCGCCGTCCACGGTTCCATCCCCGCGTATTGCTTGGCTTTGAGCGACGCGGCGGCCTTGACCAACTGGTCGCGTGCATCGCCGATTCGGCCGCGCAGGTCGCGCATCTGCAAGCGGCTTTGCAAGGTGAATTGCCCGGAGGCAATCGAGGACTGCCCGACGCTCGCGGTGCGGCCGATACGCTCGATCAGGTCCGGCGTGTGCTGGGTAGAAATCTGCATCAGCAAGTAGGTTTCCAGCCAGGGGTCGAGGATCAGGCCGGATTCCAGGGTGATCTGCTCGCGCAAGGTTTGCATCGCGGTCAGGGCGGCGGTGAAGCGGTCATAACCGTCCGGCCACCAGCCCACGGTGCGCAGCGATTGGGTGTCCATGCCCTTGACCGTCGCCTGCAAGGCCTCAAAGCGGGCCAAGGTGTCAGCGCTGGCGTTGTGGGCCTTGAGCGCATCGCCCAAGGCTTGCAGGCTTTGCACAATGGCGGGGTTGCCGGCATCGACGTTGTCCATCGCGGCCTGCGCGGCGGGGGTTGGGGTGTGCAGAATATCCAGCGCTTTCCAGCGGGCAGCCAGGTTGCGTTGTGCGGTCAACTGGCCATCCAGGGTGTCCAGGGCCAGCAGTTGGCACACGCCGGACTGCTCGCTGGAAATCACCGCTAATTTGTCGCGATAGTCCTGGCCGATCAGCCACAGACTGCCGGCCAGGGGCAGCATGAACAGGAAAAACAGAATTTGAAACTTGCGCGCAAAACCGAAACGGCCAAGCAGGCGGATACCCGGTGATAAAAGACTGTGCATGGCCGACCCACTCCCCCAAACAACCTGGATATGACTAGAAGCAAAATGCCATGTCATTGATTGGGAAGGTACTAGCAAGATACGGGCCGTTGGTGGCGGGTCGCGAAATAGGCGGCTTGGCGAGGTGACAGCCCGGTGGCATGCGCGAAAATGGGGCAAAAGCACTCAGTGTGCAGAGTGGAACGGTAACCCGGCTTTCCAGAGAGGCTGGCTTGCCCTGAGTGCCATCGGCACTGACCTGCCCGACTTTGCGTGCAAGGACATCTGAAGCCGCCATGGACATCCAACGGCTGCTGAAGAAAAGACAACTCAACGCACAAGAGCAAGTGGAATCGGTGCCGGCGAGCTATTTGACCAACATGTACTGACTGAAATTATTGATGTGATCATCCAGATTGTCCTCAAGCATCATCCGGTACTGGTCACAGAAATACTTCAGCATCGCTTCCCGCGCCTCGGCCATTTCGGCGCCGGACTTGAAGTTGCGTGCACTGGCCCAGGCGTTGAAGCGCGTGGTGCCGAACATCATCGAGGCGCTGACCTCGCCGAGGTTTTCACAGGTTTTGAGTTGTTCGTTCGACAGTTCGATGTGTGCGTCGGCACGGTCGTAGAAGGCTTGGTCGGTGGTGTCGGCCATGGCGGGGTTCCCGGGTGAGCAAATGATGGCGGCTATTGGAGCATATCCAGCGGCCGGATAGGAGACGCCTCCGGATGGAGGCGTCCTTGCACGTCACGCCAACGCAAGCACCAGACGCTCAAGCCCGATGCCGAACCCGGCACCTTCGCGGTATGCACCGCCGCCCACCACTTGCTGCTGAGCACCCAACGCGGGGCAACGGACCTCGAAGCCATTGCCTTGCAGGTAGTAACTCAACCCGCGTTTGACGGCCAGGTTAAGCTCATAGTCAAGGCCCAGCGTGTCGAGAAAACCGGTGCACAGCGCTTGGCTGCGCTGCAACGCCAGCGCGGGCTCAGGGCTGAGAATTTCCAGCCCCAACTGAGTGAACTCCCGGTAGCGCCCAGCTTGCGGCCGCTCATACCGGTAACACCGCGCCACGTAGAAAAACATCGCCTCCTCGCGCGTGCCAAGCAATTGCGTGTTGCGTTCCTGGAACAGCGCCGTGGCTTCCGGGATCAGGCAACACTGACGTCCGGCCTTGTCATCAAAGGCCCACATCTGCCCGATGATTTCACTGCCGCCGGCTTTTTCGATAAACGTGTCCTGGCCCCACAGGGCCGGCACGATGGCTTCTTCAGCGCCCGCGTCGATGAAGATAGCTCCGAAAACGCGCCTCTATTTCACGCATCGTCGCGGCTTCTTTGCCAGTCACTATTCGGGTCCCACGTAGCATTGTCATCCGTTGAATCTCCCTTCTGCAGGCAATAAAAAAGGCGCCGTGGGCGCCTTGGGTGGTGGTTCATCGAGTGATCAGAGGTTCTGGTCAATCAGTGAGCGCAAGCAACCGCGGCACCTTGGGCAAGGTCCGTGGGGGTGATGGCGGTTGCTTGGCGAAAATTCAGTCATGGGCGATCCTTGCACAGGTGGGTGAGGCGTGACAAGCCGGCGTTACACCAGCGGCGTCAGCTGACTCAATTGCGCAGGCGTCGGAAAACCCAGCGTGCGATAGCGTGCCGGGTACAGGCTCGCCGGCGCCAGCAGGTCACCCACCTTGGCCTCAAGCTCAGCCCATTCGACCACCTGGGTCTGGGCGGTGCCATCGGGCTGGATCTGCACCAGCGCGACGCGGTCGGTCTTGGGCAGCAAGGTGTCGACGGTTTCTGTCCAGCTACAGATCGAGAAGGTCTTGCCGTGACTGTCCTTCAACTCGAATAACGTGTAGGTCGCGACAAACACGTCGATCTTCTGCTCATCGTGGAGGGTGTCGAGCTGCTCTTTCTGCGCGTGGTAGTTGCCCTGCAGCAGCATGTGTTCGAGGCTCGCCATGCGCGTCTTGAGCGCTTCATCCTGACTGATGAAAGGCACGATCCGTTGATCGTCATAGGTGTAGACCTGGCTGGACACCGCGCGCCCGCTTTCCATGGCCTTGAAGCTGACCTCGACCATGTGCCGAATGCCCTCTTCATCCTTGTCACCGGTCACCATCAGGATGTCGCGGGTCGGGATCATGAACACAGGGCGGCCCTTGATGGCCGCACGCTGCAGGACATCCGGCAGCAGCACGCGGCTGGTGTCATAGCCGTCATTCCAGCGGCCGAGGTAGAGGCCGGGCACAATTTCGTCGAACGCGTCCTGGGTCGCTTCACGCAGATTGCTCACCGCCACCGCCAACGCCTCGTCCAGGCTCACGCCCCACTGTGGATCAGGCCCCTCGGTCAGGGTGGACGTGGTCTCGGGGTAGTCCACCGCCAGCAGGGTCACGCAGTCGGTGCCCAGCGCTTTGTGAACGGCGGTGTAAGGCGCATCCCAGCCCTTGTTGCGTACGTGATAAAGGCGCACTTCTTCGAGCATCGCCAGGTTACGAATCACCGGCCGCAACAGCAGCCTGACGCCTTCAAAGGTGGGCGGGGCTGGCTTTTTGTAGCCGAGCAATGTCGATACATACCCTTTCAATACGTCAGATTTGTGCGCTTTTTCGGCGTTCTGATAGTCATTGAACGCGTTATGCAGGTTGAAGTAGCTACCGTCGCCATGTTTGAGGCGGAACTCTTTGGGCACGTACTCCAGAGGCTCGCTGAAACCCGCTTCGCGAGCCGCCTTGATGACTTTCTCGGCGAATGCATCTTGGGTCAGCGGGCGATTGAACAGTTTGTCGAGCAGAGAGCCGAACATGCGCAGCGTCCTCCATGGGTGCGAGCCGTCCATCATGGGCGGCGCAAGAGACTGGGTAAAGCGCCGGTCTGGGATGTGTGACCCTGTTCACTGTTGCCAGTTCAAGCCAGCAGCTGGGTGATCCAGCGCGCCTGCTGTTCAATCTCCTGCACCTTGTGCTGGGGCACCGTCTGCCGGGCCTGCTCGAAGCTGGCCAGGGTCTTGTGCTTCTGACGCAACATGCGCTGCCACTTGCCCAGGAACTCCGGGCTGCGCGCTTGCATTTGCAGCGGGCCGAAGTACAGCTGTTGCGCCGTGTAGATCAGCGGCTCAGCGCGTTCGGCGACGATGATTTCGTAGTAAAACCGGTTCTCGCGCAGCAGCTCCTCGCGCAGGATCTGGTAGCCGTTGTCCATCAGCCATTGGCGCAGGGGTTGTTCGCCGCCATTGGGTTGCAGGATCAGGCGTTCCTGACCGCTCAGGTGCGCCCTGCCGCTGTCGAGGATGTCGCGGATGGTTTCGCCACCCATGCCGCACAGGGTGATCGCGGTGATTGCGTCCGCCGGTTCAATGGCCGCCAAGCCATCAGCCAGCCGCACGCTGATGTGCTGCTGCAGAGCGTTGTCGCGTACCGTACGTTCGGCCGCGTGAAAGGGCGTGGCCGCCACTTCCCCCGCCACCGCCGCCGCGATCACGCCGCGACGCATCAAGGCTACCGGCAGGTAGCCGTGGTCCGAGCCGATATCGGCCAGGCGCGCACCCGCCGGCACGTTTGCCGCCACGCGCTCCAGGCGCATGGACAATGTGTGTTCGTTCAACGGTTGTTCCTTATCAGCACGACATTACACACCCGAAAACCGATCCCGGCTGTTGGTCAGGTGCAGCACCATGGCCGCGCGCGCGGCGTCCGGGTCCTGGCGCTTGATCGCATTGAAGATCGCTTCGTGCTCCAGGTTTGCCAACTGACCGAGCTTGGCAAAATCGGCGCCGCCGCGCTCGGCGCCCTTGACCTGGGTGCGCGGGATCATCGCATTGCCCAGGTGCAGCATGATTTCAGTGAAGAAGGTATTGCCGGTGGCCTCGGCGATCAGTTGGTGAAAGCGCTTGTCCTCCTCCACACAGCTGTCGTTGTTCGCCAGCGAAGCCTGGTAGTCATCCAGCGCTTCGCGCATGCGCACGAGTTGCTCGTCACTTCTGCGCACAGCGGCCAGCGCCACCGCTTGCACCTCCAGGCCCAGGCGCAGCTCAAGCATATTGCGCACGCTGGCGACGGTGTCCACATGCAGGCGCAAGCCCTGTTGCGCCTGTTGCTCCAGTACGAAGGTGCCGATGCCGTGGCGGGTCTCTACCAGGCCTGAGGCCTGCAACTTGGAAATGGCTTCGCGCACCACCGTGCGACTCACCCCATGCTCAAGCACGATGGTGGATTCGGACGGCAGTTTTTCACCGGGCTTGAGCTGGCCGAGCAGGATGCGCTGGGTCAGCGCATCAACCACGCCTTGGGCCAGGTTATTGGAACGTCTACGGACCAGTGTTCCGTTTTCAATGGGCATCGCTAGGGTCCACGGGGTTGGGCTGGACGGAGCTTAACACCCCGCCTGGCGGCGACGCTGAGTTGATTCAAAAAATGCCAAGCTTGTATGACAACCAAACTTTTTAGTGCATAGCCCAACAGGCGTCAGGGTCGCTTAGCGGGGCACGCTCACGCCTTCCCGACACACGCGAAACGGCATAAAACCCCAACAAAAGCTGGGCAAATAACCAAAACACCTATTACATCGCCGCGCTTATAAGAACAAATACACCCCACGCCGCATTGCGAAAAAAAGAAATGCACTTGTATGATGTCTATCAACAAGACACACAAACCCGCATAAAAATAAATCAGGGGAGTTTTGAATTGTGACCAATTCAAACCATGTATCTGCCGCTTCACCCAGCGACTCAGTACTCACGCGCGCCGTGAGCAAAGTGAAGGGCCATGTGCTCCCACTGTTCGTGATCATGTTCATCCTCAACTACATCGACCGGGTCAATATCGGCTTCGTGCGCACGCACATGGAGCATGACCTGGGCATCGGCGCGGCTGCCTATGGCCTGGGCGCCGGGTTGTTCTTTATTGGCTACGCGCTGTTTGAAGTGCCCTCCAACATGCTGCTGCAAAAGGTCGGTGCGCGGATCTGGCTGACGCGCATCATGTTCACCTGGGGCATCGTTGCCACGCTGATGGCGTTCATCCAGAACGAAACACAGTTCTACATCCTGCGCTTTCTGCTGGGCGTGGCCGAAGCCGGGTTTTTCCCTGGGGTGATCTACTACTTCACTCGTTGGTTGCCGGGCGTGGAGCGCGGCAAAGCCATCGCAATCTTCCTCAGCGGTTCGGCGGTCGCCTCGCTGATTTCCGGCCCCTTGTCGGGCGCACTGTTGCAAATCGAAGGCTTCGGCTTTCACGGCTGGCAATGGATGTTCGCCATCGAAGGCCTGGCGTCCGTGGCGCTGGGGTTCTTCGTGTGGTTCTGGCTGGACTCCAAACCCCACGACGCCAAATGGCTGACCCGCGAAGAGCAGGACACGCTGGTCGGCGCCATCGACCAGGAACAACGTGAGCGGGAAGCGCTGACCACGGTCAAACCGACCATTGGCAAACTGCTTAAGGACCGCCAGATTCTGCTGTTCTGCGCCCTGTACTTCTGTATCCAGCTGACGATCTACGCGGCGACCTTCTGGCTGCCGAGCATCATCAAGAAAATGGGTGACCTGAGCGACATACAGGTCGGGTTCTTCAACTCGATCCCGTGGCTGATCTCGATCATCGCCATGTACGCCTTCGCCTCGCTGTCGGGCAAGTTCAAGTTCCAGCAAGCCTGGGTGGCCGCCGCGCTGTTGATTGCCGCTGCGGGCATGTTCATGTCCACCACTGGCGGGCCAATCTTTGCCTTTGTGGCGATCTGCTTCGCGGCGATCGGGTTCAAGTCCGCCTCGTCGCTGTTCTGGCCGATTCCCCAAGGCTATCTGGATGTGCGCATCGCCGCGGCCGTGATCGCGTTGATCAACTCCATCGGCAACCTGGGCGGCTTCGTGGCCCCGACCACGTTTGGTTTTCTGGAACAAACCACCGGCTCGATCCAGGGCGGCCTCTACGGCCTGGCCGGCACCTCAGTGCTTGCCGCGATCCTGGTGTTTTTCGCCAAGACGTCGCCCTCGCCCGTACTGACCTCTGCCAGCGCTGCGCCAACCGGCGCCGCCATCAGCAAACCTCTTTGAGCTTACTTAGGACATTGCCATGAACACTCCCGTAGTCACCCATTTGCAAGTCATCCCGGTGGCAGGCCACGACAGCATGCTGCTCAATCTGAGCGGCGCTCACGGGCCATTCTTTACCCGCAATATCGTGATTCTCAAGGACAGCGCCGGCAACACGGGCGTCGGCGAGGTGCCCGGTGGCGAGCGCATCCGTGAAACCCTTGAAGATGCGCGTAGCCTGGTGGTCGGCCAGCCAATTGGCCAATACCAACGCATCCTCAACCAGATGCGCAGCACCTTTGCCGCTCGCGACGCCGCCGGCCGCGGCCTGCAGACCTTTGACCTGCGCATCACCATTCACGCCGTCACCGCCATGGAAGCAGCGCTGCTCGACCTGTTGGGCCAGTTCCTGGAAGTGCCGGTGGCGGCGCTGCTGGGTGAAGGACAGCAACGTGATGCGGTAAAAATGCTCGGCTACCTGTTTTATGTCGGCGACCGCACGACCACCTCTCTGGCCTACCGCAACGAGGCGGACGCCGAGGATGATTGGTTCCGCCTGCGTCATGAGCAAGCCATGACCGCCGAGTCCGTGGTGCGCCTGGCCGAAGCCGCCAAGGCCAAATACGGCTTCAACGACTTCAAGCTCAAAGGCGGCGTCCTGAGTGGCGATGAAGAAATCGAAGCCGTCACCGCCCTGGCCGAACGCTTTCCCGATGCGCGCATCACCCTTGACCCCAACGGCGCGTGGTCACTCAAAGAAGCCATCCGCCTGTGCCGCGACCAACACCACGTGCTCGCCTACGCCGAGGACCCCTGCGGCGCAGAAAACGGCTACTCGGGTCGCGAAGTCATGGCTGAATTCCGCCGTGCCACCGGGCTTAAAACCGCGACCAACATGATCGCCACCGACTGGCGCGAAATGGGCCACGCGATCCAGCTGCAATCAGTCGACATCCCGCTGGCCGACCCGCACTTCTGGACGATGCAAGGCTCGGTGCGTGTGGCGCAGATGTGCAATGAATGGGGCCTGACCTGGGGTTCGCATTCCAACAACCACTTCGATATTTCCCTGGCGATGTTTACCCAAGTGGCCGCCGCCGCACCGGGAGACATCACCGCCATCGACACCCACTGGATCTGGCAGGACGGCCAGCACCTGACCAAGGCGCCACTGAAAATCGAAGGCGGCTACGTCAAAGTGCCCACCCAGCCTGGCTTGGGCGTGGAGATCGACATGGATGCAGTGGCCAAGGCCCACGAGCTGTACAAAGGCATGGGCCTTGGGGCGCGAGATGACAGCGTGGCGATGCAGTTCTTGATTCCGGGCTGGCGCTTCAACAACAAGCAGCCGTGCCTGGTGCGCTGAGCCTCAGCGCAAAGTCGGTCAATGTGGGCGCCTTTAAGCCGTCAGGGCTTACCGGCGACCACTGGCTTAGCGCCTGTCGCCTGATTGAGCGCAATCGGCTGCACAGTCAGCTCAACGCCTAACGCCAGCATCAGCTTGTGGATCGTCTCATAGCGGGTCTTCGAGCCGCCCTTCAGGGTTTTATACAAACTCTCGCGGTTGACCCCGGCCGCCTCAGCCACCTTGTTCACGCCCTGGGCTTTGGCAACCTCGGCAAGCGCCTTCATAAACACCTGCGGGTCTTGCGACTTCATGCTTTGCGCCAGATAAGCACTGATAACTTGCGGGCTGTCGAGAAAGCGCGACGCCTCATAAACCTGGGTGCCGGAGGTATCAAGATCGAGGATCGGCATGTCCTCGGGTTTGAATTTCGATTCACTCATTTCATTGACCTCTCAGGGCATCGAGTATCTCTTTTGCCCGTTTGATTCCCCGCTTCTGATCGGTTTTATCGCTGCCCCATAACATCAGGTAAGCGGTGATCCCCGTCCTTACAAAATAAATCCTGTAACCAGGCCCGACGAAAACACGCATTTCACTCAGGCCTTCGCCGACTGGCTCGCAGTCGCCAAAATTGTTGTCTTCGGCGCGGTCCAAGCGCGTCAGAACAGCCGTTTTCCCCCAGATATCCTTCATACCGTCGAGCCATGTATCGAACTCCGGCGTCCTGCCGATCAAGTTAGTCACAGATTCACATGTAGCCTACTGGCTACTCCTTGCCGATGCTAGTTAATTTTTTGTTCCGGCGCGATCCGGAACAAAAAACCTAGCTCAGCCCACGCATAATCAGACTGTCGATACTGTTAGCGCTTATGTCCTTTACGTTTAAAGCGCCCGATCGAACAGCGGCGTCACGTCATACCGCTGCTTCAGCATCTGCGCATCCACCAGGAAATCCGCCGTGGCCTGCGCCTCGCTGACTATCGTCGGCGAAATCGGCAGCACCTTGATTGCGTCACGCTTGAACCACACCTTGGCGATCTGCGGCGCAGACTGGTTGGCTTTCGACCAGGCCTCGGCGTACTCGTCGACATGGCTGTTGCTCCACACACGAGCGCGGGTAAGGCGTGCGACAAAGTCTTTGATGATCGCGCCTTTCTGCGCCAGCGCCGGCTCATACGCAACGATGTAGGTCGGCGCGCTCATCAAGCCCTTGGCGTTGCGGATCAGGCTGCTGCCCTCTTTCTCCTGCAGCGACACGTAGGGCTCCCAAGTGCCGAACGCATCGATGTCGCCCTGGGTCAACGCCAGACTGGCCTCGGCCGGCAGCAGGTATTTGAAGTTCACGCTGTTGCGCGGCACGCCGGCTTCGTCGAGGGCTTTGTAGGCCAGTTGCTGGCTCCACGAACCGTTCCAGATTGCGATGGTTTTGCCTTTCAGATCGGCCACCGACTGGATGCCTTTGCGCGCCACGATGCCGACGCCGTCAAGACTGGTCTGGGTGCTGGCGACCACTTTCACCGGCGCGCCATTGGCCGCCAGGCTGATCACCGGCGTGTCACCGACAATCCCCACGTCCAGCGCGCCGCTGGCAACCGCCGAGGCCACAGGGGAGCCGGTATTGAAGCGCTTGAAGTCGATCTTGTAGGGCAAGTCCTTCAACTCGCCTGACAGCTCCAGAACAATGCGGTTGGAGAAAAACTGATCGCCCACGGTGAGCGTCAGGGGCTCTGCCGCCTCGACGGAGGGACCGTGCAGCGTAAGAACGGCCAGGCCGAGCAGGGCAAGCAAGTGTCGACGATTGATCATGAACGCACTCCACACACGTGAGGGCTGACTCAACCATCTGTGGGCGTGCAGTCTGGTGATGAGAAAAGGGATTGGAAGGTCGCCAAGTACGGCGCCAGTAGAAGCTAACGCAATAAAAGCACGGGGTTTAATACTGTTGCGCACTATCGATAGAACCGCCGCACAGCTTGATAGCTATTTTTCGTATTAAAAACTTTGCGAACCGTGGGTTAGGGTGACGGCACCAGACCACTGGACCCCAGCACCTGAGCCACTTTCTGCAAGGTCCATTGCATGTCGATTTCTGCGTTGAATATCTGGGGCGCTGCGCCCTCCTCCCGTTACGAACAACTGGCTGCACCGTTTCGCCCACTTTTTGCGCAGATCCTTGCGCAAGCCGCAGAGGCCGATCAGATACGCGCCAGCCTGGCGATTGTTATCCGCCAACTCAACGAACTGGGGCTGCCCCGCTGGCGCTTGCCCGTGAGCCACGGTGGCCAGGGCGCGACCTTTGCCGAACTGCTTGCGTTGCTCACCGAACTGTCCGCCGCCGACTCCAACATCACCCAGGCCCTGCGCGGGCATTTTGGTTTCTGCGAAGACGTCCTCTGTGCCAAAGACCTCGACTGGCGCGCCAAATGGCTGGACCGGCTCGGCCAGGGCGCGCTGCTCTCTCCCGGCAGCACCGAAGTCGGCAACCAGACCCGCGGCGACTTCGAAACCCGTCTGCACCGCGATGCCGACGGCACCCTGCGCATCAGCGGCAGAAAGTTCTACACCACCGGCGCGCTCTACAGCGACCTGATCAACACCGTCGCCACGGGTGAGGACGGCACGGTGTATTCCGTCGTCGTCGACCTCAAGGCCCCCGGCGTGCACATCGTCGATGACTGGAATGGTTTCGGCCAACGCCTCACCGCCAGCGGCACCTGTATTTTCGAGAATGCCCCGGTGGAGGACGACCTGCGCCCTACCCACCAACGCTTCGGCTACGGCCAGTCGTTCTACCAGATCTACCACCTCAGCACCCTCGCCGGCATTGCTCGCCGTGCGGCGCTGAGCGGTGCACAAGAACTCAGCCAGCGCGCCAGGACCTTCACCACTGGCAACGCCGACACCGCAGCGCAAGACGTGCAGTTGCTGCAAGTCATCGGCGAAGTCGCCAGCCAGGCCTACGCCGCGCACGCCATCACCCAGCAAGCGGCGCAGCGCCTGGAGCAGACAGCGCAGTCTGTGATCGCCCACAAGCAAGTGCTGCACGACGATGACCCACACGTGGCATTGGCGGAGCTGGAAGTGTGCCTGGCAGTCAACCCGGTAGTGGACGCAACACTTGCGGCGACCACCGCACTGTTTGACGCGCTGGGCGCCAGCGCCACGGCCAGCAACAAAGCGCTGGACCGGCTGTGGCGCAATGCGCGCACGCTGGCGAACCATAACCCGCGCGTGTACAAGTCGCGGATTGTGGGCAATTACCTGGTGAATGGCTTGCTGCCGCCGGCGCAGTGGCGCGTGGGGGTGGCCAAAGCCTGATCAAACAACACAGAGCAAATGTGGGAGCTGGCTTGTGTGGGAGCTGGCTTGCCTGCGATGGCATCACCTCGGTTTAACGGCAAGAACGGGGGCGCCTGCATCGCGGGCAAGCCCGCTCCCCCATTGGATAGGGGTGGGCTTACCGGCTCACAAACGCCACCACCCGCGCCAGCATCCGGTCACACGCCGCCAGTTGTTCCAGGCTGATGAACTCATCCGGCTTGTGGCCCTGCTCCATACTGCCCGGCCCGCACACCACGGTCGGGATGCCTGCCTGGTCAAACAGCCCGCCCTCAGTCCCGAAAGCCACAGTGCCGTAGTCGCGCGAGCCGCAGAATTGCGCAACCCACTCAGCCGCCTGGCTCTGCAGCGACGTCGCCAGGCCCGGGTAGCTGGATAACTCGCTGAAGCTGATCGCACACTGCGCGCTCACTGCCTGCATTGCCGGCAGCAGCGTGTGTTCGGCGTAGCCGCGTAACTGGTCCGCAACCTGCCAGGGGTTCTGGGTCGGCAACGAGCGCACTTCAAAGTCAAAACTGCAATCCTGCGGCACGATGTTCAACGCCTTCCCGCCGCTTATCACGCCGGTTTGCACGGTGGAAAATGGCGGGTCAAATCGCGCATCAAGGTGCTGCTCAGCCTTGAGCGTTTCACCGAGTCGCACCAGCTCACTGATCAACCGCGCAGCGTATTCGATGGCGTTTACGCCGGACGGCGCATAGGCCGAATGGCACGCCGCGCCATGGATTTGGCAGCGCATGCCCAGCTTGCCCTTGTGGCCCAGCACCGGCTTGAGCTCGGTGGGCTCGCCAATCACGCACAGCAGCGGCTTGACCGGTTGCGCGTGAAACCTTTCGATCAGCGAGCGCACACCCAGGCAGCCGACCTCTTCGTCATAGGACAGCGCGATATGCACCGGCATGCGCAGCGGCGCCTGCACCAGTGCCGGCACGCAGGCCAACACACAGGCGATGTAGCCCTTCATGTCCGACGTGCCACGCCCGTACAACTTGCCGTCTTTTTCCGTCAGGTCGAACGGCGCCACCGTCCAGCGCTGACCGTCCACCGGCACCACATCGGTGTGCCCGGACAACACAATCCCCGGCACGCCGGCCGGGCCAAGGGTTGCCAGCAGGTTGGCCTTGCTCTTTTGCGCGTTGAACACCAACTCGCAGGCCACGCCGTGGCCTTGTAAATACGTGCGCACAAAGTCGATCAAGGCCAGGTTGGATTCACGGCTGGTGGTGTCGAAACGCACCAGTTGCGCCAGCAGGTCGCGGCTGTTGCTCATCGGTCATCTCCCGGTACCGCATAGCCCGGTGCCTGGTGTGGGTTGATGGCGCGATCAATGTAGTCCTGCAGTTGGCTGCGATAGGCCTGCCACAATTGGTCGAGGGCGCCGATCGGGTCGTCATCGGCCCAGTCCACGCGCAAATTGACGATGGGCCACAGCAGGTCATCGACCACCACGAGGGCGGCTGAATGCACCGGGCCGGCTTCACCGCCTTTGGCCTGGCCCGCCTGCATCGCGGCAAGCAATCGGTCGGCCAGGTGCCCGGAGGCGTTTTCGAACGCCCGCACCATGGCCTCGATCACGCCGGGATGGGCGAGCATATTCCCCGCCGCCACGCATTGCTCACCACTCAACGCCGCATGAATGCCAAGGGTCTGCGCGCCACTGAAATGCGCCGTGCGGCCTTGGTTATCGATCACCGTTACCTGGCGATACTGGCTGTGATCCTGGCCGGCCAGCACCGTTTCCAGCGCCTCACTCGGCGCCAGACCCTGCCCTAGCCTATCCAGGATATGCGGCCCCAAGCTCGGCAAGGTGATGTTCTGCGACGCCACCGCGCCCACGCCGGGTCGCAGCCATGGGCAACGGGCGCCAACGGCAATGCTTGAAGAGCTGATCGCAATGCCCAACTGGCCGGTTTCGGCACAGCGAGCGACAACGGAAAACGTCATAAAAAGCCCTCAGTCGAGCACCGAAGGGTCGGCGTCGATCATCAACTGCTTCATTTCTTCAAAGTGCTGACGCGAAAAGTCCGCGATACCTTCCCAGCCGCGTGCGGTTTTCTCCGCCACGTCATCCGACAACACCCGCAACGGCTGCCCGGTGGACCACGCCGTCACCAGGATCTGGCAGGCACGCTCCAGGGTCCAGATATCGTCAAAGGCCTCACCAATGGACGCGGCCGTGACCATCACGCCATGGTTGCCCATCAGCAGGCGGCTCTTGCCGTCGAGCAGCGCGGCCAGGCGCGCGCCTTCGGCTTCGGTGTCAGCCATGCCGCCGTACAGCTCGTCCACAGCCACGCGGTTGAAATAGCGCGCGGTGTTCTGGTCAATCGCCGGAATGTGCGGTTTGGCCAGGCACGCCACCGCCGTGGTGTAGACCGGGTGCAAGTGCAGCACGGCGCGGGTTTGCGGCAGCAGTCGGTGGATCTGCCCGTGGATCGACCAGGCGGTGGCGTCCACATGCGGGTGGTCGGCGCAGGCCGGGTCGTCGGCGTTCAACAGCAACAGGTCGCTGGCGCGAATGCGCGAAAAATGCTTCCACTTCGGGTTAAGCAAAAACTGTTTGCCGTCGGCCGATACCGCCGCGCTGAAATGGTTGGCCACCGCCTCGTGCATGCCCAAGTGGGCAATGATGCGGAAGGTTGCCGCCAGGTCGATGCGCGCCTGTTCTTCAAGGGATAACGCCATGAATCTGTCTCCGCAAGGCGCGACCGCAAGGCTGCGGCCGCGCAATAGGCTTACTTGGGCATCAACGCTGCGATGTCGGCATCGGTCGGCGCTTCAAAGTTGTACTTCTTGAGCAAGGCCGCGTATTCCGGAGTCGCGCGGTACTTTTGCAGCCCGTCGAGCAGGGCTTTTTTCACCTCGTCGTTGCCCTTTTTCACGCCGAAGCCGTTGAGGACCGGGTAGATCAGCGTGTCGGACGAAATCACCACGCGGCTGCCGAGCTTGTCGACCACACCCCGCGCCACGGCGGCATCGGTGATCTGCGCTTCAACGGCGTGGGCCAGCAACGCCTGGGTGGTTTGCGGGTCGGTGCTGTATTCACTGATCGCAATCGGTTTCAAGCCCTTGGCCACGCAGTACTCGTCCGACAGTTTGTGCATCTGCGCCAGCCAAGACGTGGCGCCCATGGAGCCGATCTTGTGGCCGCAGAACTCTTCCGGCTTCTTGGGTTGAAACGCACTGTCCTTGAGGGTCAGGATCGACTCGCCGCTTTTCAGGTAAGGGATCATGTCGATGACTTTGACCCGCTCCGCCGTGATGTACATCGACGAGTTGGTCACATCGAACCGCCCGGCCTGCAGGCCGGTGATCAGGTTGGGGAAGCGCGTGTCGAGGGTTTCGACCTTGCGCCCCATGACCTTGCCCAGGCCGTCCATGAACTCGATATCAAAGCCTGCCGGCGTGTTGTTATCCATGTACTCGTACGGGAAGAAGGTCACGTCGGAACCGGCGATGATCTTGCCTTCCTGCTGGAACGCCGAAGCCGCCAACGAGGTCAGTGCAACCGCGGCGCCCAACAGGCACACGGCAAGAGGGCGAAGACTTTTTTGAGACGCTGTCATGGTCATTACCTGCAAGGGTTTTAGGGGGTTAGGCAGTCGCGAAGTCTTGGCCGGCCTGTTGCACAAAGAACGATGCGCCACGGGGTTTCTGCGGCAAGCGCAGGTGGTTGTCGGTGGAACGCACCAAGCCACTTTCTTCACCGGCCACCAGCAGGCCGGCGTGTGCACTGGGCAGCGGGTTTTCGCCGAATGGCAGCGCGTCTTCAGCGGCGTAGACGCTGATGAACAGGGTGCGCGGCAGTTCGGTCTCGTTAGGGCTGGAAGCATGTAGAAGGCGCGTGTGCATAAAGCACACGGAACCGGCCGGGCCGTAGCAGGCGACCGGTTGCTGGCAATGTTCTTGAACCACGGCATCGTCCACCGAGCCAGTAAAACGCTGGTTCTGCCAGTGCGACCACAACGGGCCTTTGTGGCTGCCGGGGATCACATTCAGTGGACCGTTTTGCGGGGTCACTTCGCTGACCATCAGCAAGGCAGTGACGATGTCGTCGTTGCTGTGCGGCGTGAACAGAAAGTCCTGGTGCCACTTCACCTGCGTCGCGGTGTGCGGCAGTTTGGAGTTGATCTTGCTGTGGTGAAAACGCGCGCCGCCAGCGCCCACCAACTGCGCGGAAATCGCCGCCATCCGCGAGTGCAATGCCACGCGCTCATACGCCGGGGAAATCTCGGTGGGCGAACTCACCCGGCGCAACGACGGGTGATCGGCGCGATGATCGCCTTCCAGGTCGAAGCGCGCGCGGCCATCCACGGTGGCACCCCAGCCCTGGTCGTGGCTGCGGCTCTCCTCCACCCACTGGTCGAAGTCGTGTTGCAACGCGGCCACTTCGTCCAGCGACAACACGCCCTCCACCACCAGGAAGCCGTCGCGCTGGAATTGTTCGATTTGAGCTTGCTCGATCATTTTTAGTGAGTCCTGAACATTAAAGAGATCACGCCAGCGAGACGTCCATGAGGAACGCCTCCACGCGTGGGTTGTGGCCGCTGCGCAGGGCCTGGGGCGTGTCGTCGCAGACCACGCGGCCCTTTTCCATGAACACGATGCGGTCGGAAACCTTGAAGGCGAAGTTCATCTCGTGGGTGACGATCACCATGGTGATGCCCTCCCCGGCCAGGGCTTCGATGACCTGCAGCACTTCGTTGACTTTCTCGGGGTCGAGCGCCGAGGTGGGCTCGTCGAACAGCATGATCTGTGGGCGCATCATCAAGGCGCGGGCGATGGCCACACGTTGCTGCTGGCCGCCGGACAGCTGGTGCGGGTACTTCCAGGCGTGGTCGAGCATGCCGACCTTGTGCAGCAGCGCGTAGGCCTGTTGCTTGAGTTCATCGGTGCGCCCCAGGCGATGGTACTTCGGCGCCATCAGCAGGTTGTCGAGCACGCTCAAGTGCGGGAACAGGTTGAAGCTCTGGAACACCATGCCGATGTTCAGGCGGTGCTCGGCGTGCTCAATAAATTGAGGTTTATACGCGCCGACTTTGTGCAAGTGAATGAACGGCAGGCCGTTGATATGAATCTCGCCGTTGTCCAGTTGCTCCAGGCCGTTGAGCAGGCGGATCAGCGTGGTTTTACCCGACCCGGACGGCCCGATCACCGACACCACCTCACCCGGCTGCACCTGCAGGTTGACCGAGCCCAGCACTTCAATGTCGTTGTAAGCCTTATGCAAGCGGGCGGCTTGCAGCGCGGCGACGCCGGTGTTGGCCGGGCGCTCCGGCGCCGTGCGTTGTTGGGTGGCCAATGCCAGCACCGCCGCATCCGGCACGCGAGACACGTTGCGCTGGTTGACGTCGAGAAAGCGCTCCAGGCGTTTGAGCAGGAAGTCGAACACGGTGACGATAAACACGTAGAAAAACGCCACCGCCGCCATGGTTTCGATCACCAGGAAGTTCTGCGAATACAGGCGCTGGCCGACCATCAAAATCTCGGTCAGCGAGATCACCGACACCAGCGAGGTGAGCTTGACGATGGAGATGTACTCGTTGGCCAGCGACGGCAACGCCACGCGCAACGCCTGGGGGATCACCACGCGCCACTGGGTGCCAAAGAACTTCAAGCCCAACGCCCGCGCCGCTTCGCCCTGCCCTTTGGGAATCGAGAGCAAACCACCACGGTGGATTTCGGCCACGTACGCCGTCTCGCAGATCACCAACGCCAGCAGGCCGGACCAGAACGGGTCGGCCAGCACGGCCGAGGTGCCGGGCAGCGCCTGGGGCAGGTTGTAGATAAAGATCAGCAGCACCAGCAGCGGCAGGCTGCGGAACAACCAGATATAGCCTCGGGCCGGGACGCTGAGCAGCCCATGTTTGGATTGTTTGGCCAGCGCCAGCAGAAAGCCCAGGGCAATACTCAGGACCCAGGTCAGGGTGCTGAGCTTGATTACCGTCCACGTCGCCCGCCAGAACTCGGGATCGGCGAGCAAACCAAACATGTAGTGCCAGTCGAATGTCATCGTCGCGGTGCCTTGCTGAAAAGAAATTGATCTGCATCGATGGGATGAGAGTCGTGGGGACGGGGGTGCAGGGTCAATTCGTAAAACCCGGCCCACTGGGTAGGCAGAACCTATGCAACCCAAAAACACCAAAACTCCACTGTGGGAGCTGGCTTGCCTGCGATTGCGGTGCATCAGCTGGCACATCAGGCACAGACAGACCGCTTTCGCAGGCAAGCCAGCTCCCACATTTGATTGATTTTGTCCTTGAGGTCGCAGGGTCAGGCCAAAAGGGTGCACCGCCGAGCAAGTGGCGCAGCCCGCGCCACCTTTTGGTGCAATCTCAGCTCACACCACTCAAGACCCGCACCGCATGCGGGTCAAAAAAGCTCGGCGGCGCCATACCGGGGATGTACTGGTCGGACACAAACATCCGGCAGCGCTCGGCAAACGCCGACACCACACGCGACAGCTGGGTGTTGCTCGCCGTGGCGTAGCCCAGCCGCATCGGCCGGTGCGAGCCGGCCAGGCGCAGGCGAATCACGCGTTTGCCATCCTGGGACACATTGGATTTGGGCCGCGCATTCGCGAAGGAATAGCCAATGCCATTGCCGACCATCGCGCGCACCGTTTCGAGGTTGGTGGAGCGCATGATGATGTTGGGCGTGGTGCCCGCCTGCATGAACAGGCTGAGGAAATAGTCGCGGCTCCAGGGCGTGTCGAGCAGCACCACCGGATACGCTTCAAGGTCTTGCATGCTCACCGCCGGCAAGCTCGCCAGCGGGTGATACTCGCCGACCATCACATACGGCGGCAGGTGCGCCAGGGCTTGGAAGTCGATGTCGGGGCTGGTCACCAGGTCGTAGGTCAGGGCGATATCCAGCTCGCCGCTGCGCAGTTTTTCCAGCAATTCCTCGTGGTTGCCTTCGGCCTGGGTCAGCCGCACGCCAGGGAAGGCGCGGCCAAAACCAAACACCAGTTCGGGGGTGATCATCGGCGCCAGCGACTCCAGGCAACCCACCCGCAAAGGCCCGCGCACAGTGTTCAACGACTCCGAGGCGATGGTGTAGAGGTTGGTCATCTGCTCCAGAATCAGCTTGGCTTCCTGCATCACCTGGCGCCCCACCGCCGTGAGCGAAATGCCCTGGGCGTGATGGCGGATAAACAGCTGGATGCCCAGCTCCGCTTCCATATGGGTGATGGCGGCCGAGATCGACGGCGACGACACATGAATGCGCTCAGCCGCAGCACTGATGCTGCCCGCCTCTCCTGACGCCACGAAATACTCCAGTTGACGCTGAGTAATACGACTGAGCATTACGCCTGCCCCTCAACAATGACTGTACGCGGGGTGTTGCAGGGTTCGTGCCGGGTCAGGCGCGAACCGATGACCTGCACGGGCTTCGGTTTTTCCTAAGCACTACCGCGCACAAATGCTGGTTTCGCGAGTTCGGGGGCGATGTGAAGCTTGTTGTATCCCGCTTCCGATGAGTTGCCCGCCATGCCGACCCACACCCGCATCCGCATGTTCAACACCAAACAGACCTACCCCAACCAGGCGCTGGACAACGACTTGTGCCAGGCTGTGCGCGCCGGCAACACCATCTATGTGCGCGGCCAGATCGGCACCGATTTCGACGGCAACCTGGTCGGCCTTGGCGACCCGCGCGCGCAAGCCGAGCAGGCGATGAAAAACGTCAAGCAACTGCTTGAGGAGGCCGGCTCCGACCTGTCGCACATCGTGAAAACCACCACGTACCTGATCGACCCGCGTTACCGCGAGCCGGTGTATCAAGAGGTGGGCAAGTGGCTCAAAGGCGTGTTCCCGATCTCCACCGGGCTGGTGATTTCCGGCCTGGGCCAGCCGGAATGGCTGATGGAAATCGACGTGATCGCCGTTGTGCCGGATGACTGGACCGTATGAAGGCGGTGATTGCCCGTGAGCCGGGCGGGCCTGAGGTGCTGCACTGCGTAGAACGCCCGATGCCGACACCCGAAGCCGGCGAAGTGTTGATTCGCGCGGCCGCCGCAGGCGTCAATCGCCCGGACCTGATGCAACGCAGCGGCGCACCGATTCCACCTGGCGTCACCGACGTGCTCGGCCTGGAAGCGGCGGGCATTGTGGTCGCGACAGGCCCTGGCGTAGACGAGTTTGCCCCTGGCGACCGCGTGATGGCGCTGCTCAACGGCGGCGGCTACGCCGAGTACTGCGTGGCACAGGCGGCGCACTGCCTGCCGGTGCCGGTGGGGTTATCACTTCAGGATGCCGCTGGCGTGCCGGAAGCGGCGTTCACCGTGTGGCACAACCTGTTTGAACTGGGCCGCCTGCGCAGCGGCGACAGCGTGCTGATCCACGGCGCCGCCAGTGGCGTCGGCAGCTTTGCCGTGCAGTGCGCGCACGCCGCCGGAGCGCGGGTGATTGCCACCGCCGGCGGCGCGCAGAAAGTCGCGATGCTGCAAGCGCTTGGCGTGTGGCGCGCGGTGGATCGCCACGTTGAAGATTTCGTCGAGGTAGTGAACGACTGCACCGAAGGGCGCGGCGTGGACGTGGTGCTGGATAACGTCGGCGGCCCTTATGTCGCGCGCAACCTCGCCGCCATGGCGATGGGCGGGCGGCATGTGAGTCTGTCATTTCTGCAAGGCGCGAAGATCGAGTTGGATTTACAGGTCTTGATGCGCAAAAACCTCAGCCTCACCTCTTCCACTCTGCGCCCCAAAAGCCACGCCGAAAAAGCCCGTTTGGCGGTGTGCATCCGCTCGCGTTTTTTACCCTGGCTCGCCTCCGGCCTGGTGCGCCCGCAGATCCACACGCAGCTGCCACTGCTGCACGCCGCCGAGGCCCATCGCCTGCTGGAGGCCAACGCCAATGTCGGCAAAGTCGTGCTGACCGTCGCGCAATAACCTGGAGCGCAAGCCATGCACCACCGCGTGTTTTTCCTCAATGGCCCTAACGCCAACCTGTACGGGCTGGATAAAAACGGCACCTACGGCAGCGAAAGTTTCGCCAGCATCCAAGCGCGCTGCCAACGCCACGCCGCTGAGCTGGGCCTGACCCTGGACTTTCGCCAGAGCAACCACGAAGGCGTGCTGGTGGACTGGATACAGGAAGCGCGACTGAACGCCGACGCCATCGTGATCAACGCCGCCGGGCTCACCTACAGTTCGGTACCGATCCTCGACGCGCTGCTGGCCTTCGACGGCCCGATCATCGAAGCGCACATGAGCAACATCTGGAAGCGCGAGAGCTTTCGGCATCACTCCTACGTGTCCAAGGCGGCTACCGGCGTCATCGCAGGGCTTGGGGCGTTGGGTTATGAGCTGGCGCTTACGGCGGTGGCCACGTTGTTGATAACCCAATGAGCCGCCTCACCGCAGATCAACTGTGGGCGCTGTCGAGCTTTAGCGAGGCGGCGAAGGGATCACCGCAGTGCACCTGATTACCCGTGCACCTGCATCGCAAACTGGCTGACGCAGCCACTCGTCAAAAAAATCAGGCTGAAAAAGCGTGTATTCAGGGTGCATCAGTGATGCATCGAGAATGACGCTGCTGGCGATTGCCCCATGGGGTTTGGATTTTCCTAACCTCTGCCTTCAAAAAGCATAATTTCGCTCCTTCCACTGCGTGATCACACTGAGGCTGTCGATGCTTGCGCGTCGCCCAAACCGACCGAGGTCGTTCACTTTTAGGAAACGCACATGTCAGTGGAAACAATCAACACCCTGGTAGTGGGCGCAGGCCAGGCCGGCGTCGCCATGAGCGAGCACCTTTCCCTGATGGGTGTGCCGCACCTCGTGCTGGAGCGTAGCCGCATCGCCGAACGCTGGCGCTCGGAGCGCTGGGACTCGCTGGTCGCCAACGGCCCGGCCTGGCACGACCGCTTTCCCGGGCTGAAATTCGAGGGCATTTCCCCCGAAGCCTTCCCGCCGAAAGAGCGCATGGCCGACTACTTCGAAGCCTACGTCGAGAAGTTACAGGCCCCCGTGCGCACCGGCGTGGAAGTCCAGCGCGTGGAACGCCACGTGGGCCGCCCCGGCTTCAAAGTCACCACCTCCGCGGGCATCATCGAAGCCGCCAATGTGGTGGCCGCCACCGGCCCGTTCCAGCGCCCATCGATCCCCACCATCGTCCCGGCCACCGCGCCCGTGCACCAACTGCACTCCTCCACCTACAAAAACCCTGCGCAATTGCCCGAAGGCGCCGTGCTGGTGGTCGGCGCCGGCGCCTCCGGCTCACAAATCGCCGAAGAGCTGCAAAAGGCCGGCAAAACCGTGTACCTCTCGGTGGGCGAACACTACCGCCCGCCCCGCGCCTACCGCGGCCGCGACTACTGCTGGTGGCTCGGCGCGCTGGGCCTGTGGGACGAAGTCAAAATTCAGCCGAAGAAAAAGCACGTGGCCTTTGCCGTCAGCGGCTATGAAGGCGGTAAGACCGTAGACTTCCGCCGCCTCGCGCACCAGGGCATCCACCTGGTCGGCGTCACGCGCGCGTGGAACGAGGGCGTCATGACTTTCGAACCGGGCCTGGCCGACAACGTGGCCGAAGGTGACCGCGCCTACTTTGATGTACTGCGCGACGCTGACGCCTACATCGAGGCCAACGGGTTGCCGTTCCCATTGGAGCCCGACGCCTGGAAATTGCTGCCCGACCCGGAATGCCTGGTTAACCCGACCCTCAGCCTGGACCTGGCCGAGGCCGGCGTAACCACCATCCTCTGGGCGACGGGCTTCAAGTTTGATTTCAGCTGGTTGAAGGTCGATGCGTTTGACGAAAAAGGCGAGCCGTTTCACAAGCGCGGGATCTCGGCGCAGAGCGGGATTTACTTCCTCGGCCTGCCCAATCTGGTGAACCGCGCGTCGTCGTTTATCTACGGGGTTTGGCACGACGCGAAGTACGTGGCCGACCATATTGTTTTGCAGAATGAGTACATGTCCTACACCAAGCCCTGAAACAGCAAAGTCCGAGGCGACAGCGCCTTGCTCCGTTGCCTACGCTTGCGTCAGAATCCGCCGGCTTGTGCGCTTGGGTGGGCGTCTCTAAGGTTGCTCGGTCGCTGAATACTCAGTGATCGGGTTTAGTAGCTCGGGGTTATTCCAGTCAGCGCACAAGCTTCATCTGTCGGACGGTCTAGTCCGTGCTCGATGGTGGCTGTGTGCAGGGCGTCCTCGGGCGCGCCGGCTTTCTTGGAATTCCCCGGTCTACTAACCTGCGCACAGCTGCCACCCCTTTGTTTAGTAGCTCAGAGGTGACGGCCCTAAAGTGGGAAATTCCAAGATATGTTCAAAGTCACACCCAACCCTCCGAGCGAGCCGGACCAGAAGCTGAACCAGGCGGCGCATCGCGCGATTAATCGCTATCTCAATCCAGAAACTGACCCACCTTTACCACCGACAGGCCTGTTCAGCGTTGCCGCCGACGCCAGCAACGAAACCCTGATCACCAACAGCTATGAAACCTTCTCCTCAGTAACCGCCTTGCTGCTTGACCTGTCGGAGGACCTGACCGGGAAACAGCGCGACGTGGCGCTGGCGATTCACCAGTTGAGTGAGTTGGGGGTTTTGTTGATGGACAGGCTGATGGAGCGTGAGGCTGCTGTAGCGGGTAGCTGAGCTTTCAACTGCATGACCCGAATAAACAACCGGGCTTACTCGCGAACATGTCGGGCCGGCAAATATTGATGTCGACTGACCCGCCGCTTTCGCGGGCAAGCCCGCTCCCACAGGGGTTCTGCGCTTGACTGATGGGTAGTGGGGAACAGGCCACCGTTAAAGGCGTGGCCTGCCGCCTGTTCTGTCTAACACAACCGAATACACGGCAACCGATACCTCACCTCGACCAGCTGCACACCGCCCCTTTCAAGCGTGCGCTCACTGCCCGCCTCCTCAACACAGCCTACCCGGCGATAAAACCGGACAGCCCTTTCATTACGGGCCAACACCCACAGCGTTACCTGTTCAAACCCTTGCTCAGCCAAATACTGTAAGCCCGCGTTCCACAACGCCAGCCCGACGCCCGTGTGCCAGTGCTCAGCGACAACGTAGATGGCCATCACTTCACCTACGTTCTGCGTAGCAGCATCCTCATCACGGCTGGCGCCGACGGACACCCAGCCGACTACCTGCTTGTTCACCTGCGCCACCCAGACTTTTGATTCGCCCGACTCAATCGAGGCCATCCAAAATGACTCGCGCCGGGCCAACGTCGAGCTCAACGCACCCAAGTAGTCGGCGGGCATCAGCTCGCGATAGGCGTCCTGCCAACTGCTGATGTGCACCTGGGCAATCGCCCTGGCGTCTGCGGGTGAGGCGTGACGAATCATCGAAGCGTTCCTTGTTCGGATATCAAGGGGTTAGCGTAAGCCGGCCTCGATGACGATTTTGCGATGCACAGCCCCTCGTGCCATCCATACACACTACGGGCCAGTTACGCCGCGCGCCGTAAGGTGCTGACGGACGTAATAATTGTCGAATTCACTGCTTTCGACGAATTGGAAACCATGGCGGGTATAAAACCGGTTCGAGGCGCTTTCTTTGAGAGCACCCACTTTGATCGGCAGTGCAGCCGCATCCGCTTCTTTGAAAATCAGAGTAAGCACCGCAGCACCTACCCCTGCCCCTTGCGCACTCGGCCTCACGTATAGGTGGTCGAGCACGAGTTGATCGGGGTCGTGCTTGACCACGACAAAGCCGACCCGATCTCCAGCGACCTCGATGTAACGGGTGTTGTGGGCTTCGAAGCCGCTGACAAAGCGCTCACGCGCCCGCACCGGATCAAACCGCCCGACACGCTCCAGGCTGTCGCGCATCGCCTCGATTCGAATGGCAACCAAATCGTCCACGTCGCTGGGTTGAGCGAGGACTAACCTGACGGGGGCGTTTTGACCGCGTGTGATGGGCATGACGTTGCACTCTATATAGGCGCAGGAGTAAGACCACGTTTATACGGTTTCCCGAAGCGTGGTCTACCTTGTTTTTTTAAGCGCACCTCAAGCTCAGGCGCGCTTGGGCAACTTCCAGTTCGGCCGGATGAAGTGGCAGGTATAGCCATTGGGTATGCGCTCCAGATAATCCTGATGCTCTGGCTCCGCTTCCCAAAACGGCCCTGCGGGTTCTATCTCAGTTACCACACGGCCTGGCCACAACTTGGAGGCATCCACGTCGGCAGCGGTGTCTTCGGCGATGTCGCGTTGCTGTTCGCTCAGGTAATAAATCGCTGAACGATAGCTGGGACCAAGGTCATTGCCCTGGCGGTTAGGCGTGCTGGGGTCGTGGATCTGGAAAAAGAACTCGAGAATCTGCCGGTACGTGATCACCGCAGGGTCAAACACGATCTCAATCGCTTCAGCATGATTGCCGTGGTTGCGATAAGTGGCGTTCGGCACATCGCCGCCGGTGTAGCCGACTCGCGTGCTGAGGACGCCGGGGTAGCGCCGCAACAGGTCCTGCATGCCCCAGAAGCAGCCGCCGGCAAGGATCGCGGTTTCGGTTTGGTTGGTCATGGTCTGCCCTTGTGCTGAATGAGTACCGGGATAGTTATGGGGCTGCGCTGGGCAATAGCAAGGGTGAACGTCGGGTCGCGCTCGCCTCACTCATAAAATTCCCGGCCAGCAAAATGGCCGCACGGCGCTGCGCAGCCGTGAGGCAATGGTTCATACGCCACTGCGCGCTGACATCCGCATGACTTCAAAATGCCGCCATTGCGTCATATTTCTGCAATGAAACCATGCGATTTTTGTCGGCGGAAATAGGACACAACAGCCAGTTCTAGAACGCTAAACCGCTGTTTTAATTATGGAAAATGGATTTTAAGGAAAGCCGATGTCGATGTTTTGTCAGATTATGGATAAATCTGAGAGTGGTGGGTGCGGGTGCAAGATCCCATCCAGCGTGTTAACGAAAATTCTGTCGCAAACTGCAGCAGCCAATACGGTGTCGGATGACAACGTGGTATTGGGCTTTGAGTCTTCTGACGATTGCGCCGTCTATGACGCAGGTGAAAAATACCTTTTATTCACCACCGACTTTTTCTCCCCGATAGTCAACGACCCTTATGTCTTCGGCCAATTGGCAGCCAGCAATGCTGTGAGCGATATCTTTGCTTCAGGCGGAAGTCCACTGATTGCCAACTCGATCATGGCGTTCGACCCGGAACTGGTGTCGGCCGAGCAAGTAACGCAGATGATCCTTGGCGCCCAGTCGGTGATGAACAAGTTCAACGTCAGCATCGTCGGTGGCCACACGATCAAGAACAGCCAGCCCTTGTACGGCTTCTCGATCATTGGTGAGGTGGAAAAGCACCGTTTGAAGAAAAACAACACGGCCAAGGCCGGTGATTTGCTGGTCATGACGCGTCCGATTGGTGTCGGCATCCTCGCCAATGCCCTGAAGACCGGCGTGATTGAGCAAGCGGATATTGCCGCGTCGACGCTTGCCCAGATCACCGGCGACAACGCGTTTGGCCGCACGCTGAGCGAAAGTCCTGAAGTCAGCAGTTTGACTGATATCACCGGGTTCGGCCTGATCGGCCATATCAGTGAGATGGTCGGGCTCGGGCAACTGGATGTTGACCTGGATACCAGCGGTCTGGCTTTTTATGACGGTACAGAGTCATTGGCGGTAGCGGTGACGTCGGCTGACAGCGGTATTTTTTCTAACCTTAAAAAGTACGCGCAGAACGTGGAGTACCTGGCTGATCTTCCCTTGGCTAGAAAGTTTCTGTTGCATGACCCGCAAACGAATGGCGGTTTGCTGTTCACGGTGAGTGTCGAAGGGTTTGAAACGAACCGTCGAGCGTGGCAAGCGCTTTGCCCTGATCTGATTGTTATCGGTCGAACGAAGGAAGGGACCGGCAAGATCAAGGTCTGCTGAGATGGTAGCCATGACAATCTACCCGATGATGGTCGGTGTGGGCGTGATGGCGGGTTTCATGTCAGGTTTGTTCGGTATCGGCGGGGGCATCATCGTGACGCCCCTGTTGGTGCTGATTTACCCGATGTTGTCCGGTCAGAAACTGCCGATTGAAGTCGTGACGGGGCTGTCTTCCGCACAGGGCTTCTTTTCGTCCCTCGTGTCGTTCGCGCTGCACCGCATCAAGCTTCAGCCCGATTGGCGAGTGATCAGAAGCTTTGCCGTACCGATGGCTGTCGCCAACTTTTTTGCCTCGCTGAATGCTGATGCCTTCAGCGAAAACTTCATCCTGTTCGTCTTCGGCCTGCTGGGGTTGATGTCGTTGTTGGTCACGTACCTGTTCCGTGAACCGGTGGCCCTGTTGTGCAACCATCAATCGCTGTCGCTGCCACTGATAGGGCTGGTGCTGGGCGTATTGTGCGGCCTGGTTGGACAGGGTGGCGGGTTCATCTACCTGCCTGTGCTGATCAGCTTGTTTGGTCTGCAGATAAAGCAGGCCATTTCGACCTCGGCGCTGATCGGTATCATCGGCGCAAGTGGGGCGTTGTTCGGCAGAGTGGGTTCAACCATGGATTTTCTCGGCTACACCGGTGAGTTGGTACTGGGGATATTGGTGGGGGGTTTGCTCGGCGCCATGCTTTCTCATCGGCTGGACTCGCGGCATCTGAAACAGGCGCTGAATGCCTTCGTATTGCTGTGCTCGCTCCAACTCATGCTGCGCGTGCTTATTTGACCTGTGAGTCTCTGTTCGCACCTGCGAGCAGCATCCTGAATGACATAAAAAAGAAAACCTGGAAGTGTTTGATATGGATATTGCTGTGGATGCAGTTTATGCCGACGTCTGTGGGTCGGCTCCGGTTTCAATGGGTGTGAGCAACATGCTTCAGGCGTTGTTTTCGACCCGCCAATGCGCCAACCCCAATGCCAATCATGCCTTGGGCGTTGCGTTGCTCGAACGCGTCGAACGGGCGCGTGGCAGCATCGCCAGCCTTTTGAACGTGGACGCCGACTGCCTGATTTTCAACAGCGGCTCCAGTGAGGGCTGTGCCCAGGTGTTTCATGGTTTTTTCGAACGCTACAAGCATGAGCAACCCTTGGTGTTGTACTCAGCGATCGAACACGCCTGCACCCTGCAGAACATAAACCGCTACGGTCTGGAAGGCCTGCAAGCCATAGCGATCGGGCATCAAATGAACGGACTGCTCGACACCGACCAATTGGAGCAGCTGCTGCGTGCCCATGCAGGTCGCCCGACATTGGTTTGCGTTATGGCCGTGCATAACGAAACCGGCGTGATTCAACCGATCGAAGACATCGCCCGACGAGTGAAGGCTGGAGGTGGTTGGCTGTTTTCGGACATGACCCAGGCCATCGGCAAAATCCCTGTGGACCTGCACGCATCCGGCGTTGATTTCGCCATTGCGTCAGGACACAAGTTCGGGGCGTTGCCCGGTGCCGGTTTTCTGTACGCCAGAAGTCGCTACGGGTTGTCGCCATTGATTGTTGGCGGCGGCCAGGAAGGTGGGTTGCGCGGGGGTACTCAGAACTATCCGGGCATTCTTTCGATTGAAACCGCGTTGCAGGAGAAACAGCACACCTACGGCACCTGCAAAGTCGCGGTACAACAGAGCCGGGAAACGTTTGAGCGTACGCTGCAAGCGATGCTGGGCGAAGTGGTCGTGATCGGTCAGCAAGCACCGCGTGTGCCTTGTGTGAGTTTTG
Source organism: Pseudomonas sp. HT11 (assembly GCF_044875395.1). Taxonomy (NCBI): domain Bacteria; kingdom Pseudomonadati; phylum Pseudomonadota; class Gammaproteobacteria; order Pseudomonadales; family Pseudomonadaceae; genus Pseudomonas; species Pseudomonas sp. HT11. The sequence goes on from NZ_CP173217.1 coordinate 4,307,610, forward strand.
TAGCATTGCCAGGAGTCAATACAAAAAAACTGCAGTGGGCCTTGAACACGCAGTCGATCTACATCACCGGTGGGTCGGCATGCTCGGACAAGAAACTGAGCCTGTCCAACACGGTTACACAACTGGGATATCCCGACCGGATCGCCGGGGCCACGGTGCGCATTTCCATCGACGAAGCACAGTGTCAATTCGCCTATGAGCGGATTCTGGAGGGTATCGCCCAAGCGCTGAAGCTGTCTTCGACTGTCCCGGCAGCTCACACTGTGACCCACGTGTTATGAGGGTGGTGACCTCAGGCTCGGCGTACCTGGACATCGACGCGTATGCCTGCTGCATTGCGTACGCCGAGCTGTTGAATCACCAGGGCGTTGATGCTCGGGCCGTCAGTAGCGCCCCGCTCAATGTCAGCATCTGCAGGACCGTGCTCGGATGGCAATCATCTCTGGACGATTATCGGCCGGGAGCGGGTGATGAGTACGTGTTGGTGGATGTCTCCGACTACCACCATTTCGACCCGCTGGTGGTGCTTGAACAGGTGGTGGAGGTCATTGACCATCACCCAGGCTTTGAAAACTATTGGGCGCAGAAGCTCGGACCGGCGGCAGACATCCTGCCGATCGGCGCAGCGGCAACGCTGATTTTTCAGCGCTGGGAAGCGGCAGAGCTGTTGCCGCTGATCAGCGAAAAAAGTGCTGCGCTGCTGGCCACGGCCATTTTGGACAATACCCTGAATTTCACCGGGCAGTTGACCACCCAAGCGGATATCCGGGCGTATGAAGTCCTCGCAGGGCGGGCAAAGCTGGAGGCCGACTGGCCCGAGCGGTATTTCTCCGAGTGTCAGGCTACTGTCGAATCAGACCTGATTGGCGCGTTGGCGGTTGATGTGAAGCGGCTGAAAGCCGAGAGCAACCTGCCGCAGGTTTTCGCGCAGCTGGCGGTATGGGATGCCAGTGCGCTCATCCGAACGCATCGTGCAACGATCGGTGACTGGCTGGCGGCGCAGGGTGAAGACTGGCTGTTGAACGTCATCAGCATCCGCGAGTGCAAAAGCTACTTTCTGGCTGAGCCCTTGGTCAGCCAACAGAAGTTGAGCCATTTGCTGTCGATTGAATGGCAGGCCGCAATGGCGGTGCTTGAGCCCGCGCTGCTACGCAAGGAACTGTTGAAGCTGGGGTTGGCCGCCTCTGCGTTGTGAGTAAACCGCAGCTGGTTTTGTAGTTGCGTCGAAGGGCTGCTTTTGGGCGACAGTAGCCGCTATGACACACCACTTCCGGCCAAGCCAGTGAACCACTTCAACCCTATCTGTGAGCAAAACCAACATACCCCGCACTTCAACCAAAGGCGGGGCGTTCTCTCCAGCATCGGCGTGGCCGCGGTCGACACTTAGGCTTCGACGGCGTGGGTCAGTGCGTCCATGCCGGTGGCGGCGCACAGGGCAATGCCCATTATGTTCACGGAGGGACTGGGAGCAGCGCTTCACCCATTTCATGGGGGCGGCAGCAAAACCTGATTTGCGCAGACCCAGACCCGCACGGATGGTTATGATGCTTCGCTGATCAACAGCCCTCACCCACCCTCCTGTGCAGGAAATGCAAAATGAGCATTGATTGGATCAACTTCACGCCTTGGACTTCACTAGGCGCAGGCGCCTTGATCGGGCTGTCCGTCAGCGTGTTTGTTCTCGCCAATGGCCGAGTCGCAGGTATCAGCGGCTTGCTGGGAAGCGTGATGCGGTTTGGCAGTGAGGGCTGGAGCGAGAAAGCGTTGTTTCTTCTTGGCCTGGTGATTGCGCCATTACTGTGGGGGCTGTTTAGCGTGTTGCCACAGATCGAGATCACGGCACAGTGGCCGGCCTTGGTGATGGCAGGCCTGCTCGTCGGCTTGGGAACCCGGTACGGCTCCGGCTGTACCAGTGGTCACGGCGTGTGTGGGATCTCTCGATTGTCACCTCGCTCCCTGGTGGCGACCGTGTGCTTTATGACCGCCGGCTTTGCAACGGTGTACCTCATCCGCCATGTGCTGGGGGTTTGAAGCTGATGCTCAAGTTGACCGCATTTCTCGCCGGGCTGATCTTCGGCCTGGGCCTGCTCTTGGGTGGCATGGCCAACCCCGCCAAGGTGTTGGCGTTTCTCGATGTGGCCGGGGCCTGGGACCCGTCACTCGCCTTGGTGATGGTCGGGGCCATCGCCGTGGCGGTTATCCCTATGAGTTGGGCACGCAAGAACAAGCTGTCCTTACTCGCGGCGCCCATGCAGTTACCTGTTAACCGGGAGTTGGACGTGCGCTTGATAGGGGGCAGCGTGGTGTTCGGTATTGGCTGGGGAATGGCGGGTATCTGCCCTGGGCCAGCGGTCGCCATTCTGTTTACCGGGCACTGGCAAATTCTCATCTTCGTAGTGGCGATGCTGGTGGGTATGTATGTGTTTTCCAGTCTGGAAGGCCGGCGCACGTCTTGATGGGGTTGACCCCGATTTTTATAGACTGGTAGATATCAGCCCTGACCCTATTCGCCGTCATCGAACCGCTGGGGTAAGCTTCGCGCCAGAGGCTTCCCCCAGCAAGGAGAATAGACGGCGATGGGCTTGTTCAGTCGATTGTTCGGCGATCGCTTCACACAACCCCCACCCGATGAACCACGGTTGAGCGATGCCGCGATTATGCGTGAGCTTTATCCATTCGGTGCGCAACTGAAAACGTTCACCCAGGCCCTGTTGGCGCGGCTGCCTGACAAGGAACGTGCGCGTCTCGTGAGAAGGGTGTCGCGCTATTACAACCTGGGTGAAGACCCGGCCACCGCGTTGGTCAGTGGTCTTTTGGACGCTGAGAAAGGCCAGTTACTCAATAATCTGGTTCTCATGGCCGTGGACGTGCACGGCGTCGATGATTTCAAGTACCTGGCACCGAAACTGGTTGAAGCCAGCGGTATTGACCAGGTTTATGCCTACAAGCTGGAAGAGACGCCATCACTGATGCAAGTGCTGATCGATTTCGATCAATGGCTGACCGGGTTCGGGAAGCGCTTTCTGCATGTGGATACAGGCGGCGCCGATTATGTGGGTTGCATCATTGAGCAAGACTGCGTCGAAAACCTGATCGCGCTGGCCAAGCAGGCTGGCATCGACGCACGGCTCGATCCCTTTTGAGACACGTTGGCTGACCGCCAATGAACCAGGCTGTGTGAAAACACCCGCCGAGCAGCTCAAAACCTGCGGTTTAAAACAGAGTAAAAACGGGGTCAGACCACGTTTTATAATAGTGGTCTGACCCTATTGTTCTCTTCATCGGGTAGAGCATGTGCCTTCCATCTGAATCGACCAAAACAACAGAGTATTTCTTGTAAAAACGGGGTCATAAAAACGGGGTCAGACCACCTTTTATAATAGTGGTCTGACCCTATTCTTCTCCTATTCTTCTCTGAGTCGTTTTCAGCCGTTCGCGATAGACAGCAATCGGCCAGAAGCCGTCACTCAATCTACAAAATCAGGGGCGGTTCACTGCGCCTCCTCCAACAGCCAATGCGCAAATGCCTGGATGGGCGGGCGACTCAGCTCAAGGGGTTCAGGTAACACGAGGCAAAACGTCTTGGCGACATTCTCCTTCTGCGGCCATGGGGCAACCAGCCGGCCCTGCGCCAACTCCGCCTCCACGTACATCCGCGGTACGAGTGCCACACCCAGGCCAGCCAGTGCTGCCTCAATCAACATCGCATGCAAGTCGTAGCGTGCGCCCATCGCTGGGTTACTTAGGACAATTCCGGTTTCCTGGGCATAGCGCTGCCACGCATCCGGGTTCTGTCGTCGGTGTAATCGCGGCAGTGAATCCAGCGCCGTTGCCTGCTTTCCCTGCTTCAGTAGGACAGGATGACAAACCGGAATTAACACTTCGTTCAACAAGCGATGCGTATGCATGCCTGTCCAGGCCGGGTGCTCAAAATGGATGGCTGCATCAACACCACTACCAGCAAGTACGAACGGCTCCATGCGTTCCGAGAGGTGTACGCAGATATTCGGGTGTTGCTGGCTAAAGCCAGATAAACGAGGGATGAGCCAGCGCAAGGCAAAGGTCGGGCTGACGGCGATATCCAGACTTGCACCGTTCTCGGGCTGGCCCATCAAATACTGGCTGTCCCTGTCTAGACGATCGAGCAGTTCGCGAACTTGCACCGCGTATCGCTCACCGTTAGGCAAGAGTCGCACGCGGTTGCCCACGCGCTCGAAAAGGGTGACTCCCAGAAAGACTTCCAAGCGACCTATTTGCCGACTGATTGCGCCCTCGGTTAACGCCAACTCATTGGCGGCGCGGGCAAAGCTGCCATGACGGGCTGCTGTCTCAAAGGCAATCAGCGCAGCGTTACTGGGTAGCTTTCGACGCATGGTCCTTTCCTTGAGTCAAGATAACCAACTTGATGTTAAGTCACTGATGGGTGCCGAAAATTCGTTTTATCAGGTATTACCACACCACTAGCATGATGAAACATCAATCTATGTGGTGACTTTATGATTTACACAGTCGAATGCAACTACGCTGAACCTGACAGCGAAGCCGAGTGGAATGAGTTTTACACCCTGGAAAAACTGCCCGCGCTGATTTCGGTGAGCGGTTTCAGCTCTTCACAGCGTTTCAAAGCCTTGAGCGGCAATTGCCCGGCCTACTTGGCCTTGCATTCCGTTGAGACGCTCGCTGTATTGCAGAGCGACGAATACCGCGTAAAGGGAGGTGGCAATTTTTCTCGCTGGCATTCTCACATCACTGATTGGAAACGCAACCTCTATGCCGCAGAAGGCCGTGCAGTTGCCGTGGGCGCGGACGAGTTCCTGTTGATCAGTGAACAAGGCCCTCACGTACTGATTGAACTAGGCCTTACACCTGTAGCACTGCACGCCTTTGCGTTGGACAAGTCTCCTGCACACCGTTGGCTGGCCAAACTGGATTGCACTCAGGCCAAAGCCAACGATCTGCAGGGGCTTAATGTCTATCGCGCCATGACGGAGCAGCTACAGTCATGAATAAGGCAGAAATACCTAACTGGAGGCTCCCCAGCCAGCAAGTCGGTGAGTTTTCGATCACAGCCATCAGCGACGGCTACTTGGGAGCGAACCTGGATTTTCTCGCCAACATCGCTCCCTCGGAGGCGGCCCGACTGCAGTTAGCCGCCGGAATCAGGGAGCCTGCGTCGATCCATATCAATTGCTATCTGGTACGTGGGCGTGGCCGAACGATTCTGATCGACGCCGGCGCCGGTGGATTCAATCACTGGGGCGGCGAGTTGCTGACGCATCTTGCACTGGCCGGAGTGCAGCCTGCCGACATAGATACGGTTCTGTTGACTCACGCGCACCCCGACCACGTAGGTGGCTTGTTAAACGCAGAGGGAGACATGGCCTTTGGTAATGCTGAGTTGGTTGTGCATCAGCGAGAGCTAGCGTTCTGGGAGGACGATGGTCACCTTGGCAAGGCCAGTGAACGTGCGCGTGGAAACTTTCTGTTTGCACGAAGGGTGTTCGAACGGTACCGGAAAAATCTGCGCCCGTTCGCCACCGATGATGTCTTGCCGGGCATCAGCGCGATGCCATTGCCTGGGCATACCGTCGGGCATTGCGGCTACCGATTTGAGTCCGGTGCACGCAGCTTGCTGATATGGGGCGATATTGTTCATTTTCCTCAGATTCAGATTGCGCGCCCCGATGTCACGATTGCCTTCGACCAAGATCCCCTGCTATCGGCGGCCACGCGAACGAGACTGCTGGATTTGGCCAGTTCAGATAACTTGATGGTCGCTGGCATGCACTTAGGAGCGCTCGGCTTTGCTCATATCAAGCGCTCAGGGAGCACCTACGCCATTGCTTACGAAACGTAAGTCAAGTACGGGCAGCAAACTGTCTTTCGATAGTTTTTCTTCGCGGCTGAAAACTTGCCAGGAACGATAAAGGGAGCACATTTGTTTGCACGACTCTGACGTCCGCTTTTGGCCGATTGCGGCCAGACATAGGATTCAGCCCCATGATTTTACCGGCCAACAAGCCTGCGTGCTCTCTGACGGTGAGACTGAGACAGCGTTTTGTCCTCGGCGCAGTGAGCCAGGAGCGCGGTCATCGCAATGTCTACAGGAAAGCCATCCTCCAGCCATTTAAGCGCCAGTCCCGACCAATATTCGGAATGTGACGTCAAGGCTGTGATCACCAGCGGCTGCAACGCAATGTCAGTAGGTAGCGTATATTTTTTGCTAAGAGCGCTTACCGCATCTGGCAAATCGAGTACCGCCATTTCGAAAGGTTTCTCAAGCAGCGGTAATAGCCAGACATAGCTAAATTCTTCGTTCATCTTTTCCCCCGATTGCTAATGGTCGCTTTTTGCCGTAGCACAAGAGGAGGAATCAACCCAGCGCAGAACAGTGGCCGCCAATGGCGGCAATATCCGGGTGCGCCGAAAACAGACTTTATAGAAGGCTCAAGGTTGATTACCTTCGTGTTGTGAGTTCAGGCGTCCAAGACCGTAGTAGTTCATGAATTCGCGCATAGTCGGTGAAAGCGTCTCTTGTGAAGCAATCTGCCAGAATTTTCTTTCCCCAAGAACCGGCTCAAACCGCTTGATGAGTTCCTGCGCTGTATTGTGATGGCCAACACGCAGCCAGTGCCTGAACATGTATTCGTTTTCCTGCCGCGATAGCTGTGCTGCTTGGATTAGTCTGAGTGAGTACCGAAAGTTCAGTGGCCATAATTGCTTTAGAAAATCGAGTCTCTGAGCGTTTGGAAGGCCCACTAACCACTGCTTCACATCCTTATCCACCTGAGCATTACTAGAACGCGACGCCACCTGCCCCGGTGTGAAACGAGAGTCGTCCATGGTGTGCAAGGCCTAAGCGTATAAGGGAAGGTCACATTCTGTCCTATGCATAGGAATAACGGGCAGCTTATTTTTACGCTATTGACCGATTGCTGCCCCTCCGTAAAGGGCAGCTTTGGGTCGAGAGCAGCCTATCTCGCAGCGCATACCACCATAAGCCAACAGCCCCCGTGAAGCCAAAACACCTCGACCAGATAGCAAACGCTTCACACCTATAACTCTGGTAAAAGCACTCCAACCAAACCCCATCTTTCTCGGAACCTCGCCATGCCGCGCCTCCTCCCCCTTCTGCTCTTGCTTCTACCCAGCCTGGCCCACGCCCTCCCCGCCCTGAAAGACACCACGCTCTACACCACCACCGTCCACGACTGCGAGGACGTTAACCTGGCCACCTGGCAGCACCCCACCCGCACGTTACTGGAGAAGAACAACTTTCAGCTCGAACGCATCCAGCTATGCAACGGCGGTCGTTACCCGATTTTCCAGGTACAAGCGCCCTACGACCCACGCGGTCAGACCAAGGATTTTTTCCTGCCGTTGTATGAGCACATGCGCAAGGCCAACGGTAAATGGCCTTACGCGTTGGTCGACAGCAGCGACGCGGTGGTGGTGTACGTCAGCTACCCGAAAGACGATGAGATCTCCCTGGATTACGAGGGTTTCGAAGCGCCGTAGAAGCGCGTTTCAAGCGTTGCAGGTGACCCGGCAGGGGATGCATTGCGAGGGCATTTCAGGTAATGATGCGCCACCCAAATCAAGGACGATAAAAACAATGAAAACCGCGCTGCGCGCCCTGTTCCTGCTGTGCCTATCCACGCCCGCCTTCGCGGCCGAAAGCCCGGTGGGTTTCAAGACCGCCACGCTGCCCGATGCCACACACCAGCGCCCGCTGGAACTGGTGGTCTGGTACCCCGCCGCCACCACAGCCCAACCCGAGCTGATCGCCGACAACGCGGTGTTCATCGGCGCCCTCGCCGTGCCCGACGCGCCACCGGCTGCCGGCAAGCATCCGTTGGTGGTGCTGTCCCACGGCTACGGCGGCAATTGGGGTAAACAGGTGTGGCTGGCCAGTGCCTTGGCGCACCAGGGTTATATCGTGGCTGCGGTCAATCACCCCGGCACCACCACCAAAGACCGCAGCCCGCAAGCCGCCGCGCAACTGTGGCAGCGCCCGGCCGACCTGAGCCGCGCTATCGACGCGGTCTTGGCTCAGCCGCAGCAATTTGGCGCGGTCGCGCCTACCCGGATTGCTGCGGTGGGCCACTCCCTCGGCGGCTGGACCGTGATGGAAATCGCCGGGGCACGCTTCGACCCCGACCTGTTCAGCCGCGACTGCGCCGAACACTCGAAGTTGGGCGGCTGCATCGGCTACCAGCAAATTAACCCCGCCGCCACGCCCGCCGGCAAGGCCCAGTTGGCCGCTGACTTGAGCGACAAACGCATCACCGCAGTTGTGTCACTGGACCTGGGCTTGTCGCGAGGCTTCACCCGCGCCAGCCTGGCCGCACTGCCGGTGCCAGCGCTGGTGATCGCCGGGGGCGTGCCAACCGAGGACATGTCGCCCGAATTGGAATCCGCCGACATGGTCAAGCGCATGCCAACACCCTCCACGCAGTACGTGGAGATCAGCGACGCCACGCACTTCAGCTTTATGCCGATCTGCAAGCCGGGTGGCATGGCATTGATAGAAGAAAGCTCGCCGGGCGATGGCATGATTTGCCGGGATGGCGAAGGCGCGCGGCCACGGGCGGTGATTCAGCAGCAGTTGGTGGCGCTGATTACTGGGTTTCTGGCACGGCCCATTCACCCTTAACCAAGACGTGTGGACAGGCAATGAATAGCCCAATCAATCTGCTCTTCGTGTGCAGCCGCAACCAGTGGCGTAGCCCTACCGCAGAGGCCATCTGGCGCCGTCGCCCCGGCTTCAATGCGCGCTCGGCGGGCACCAGCCCGAATGCGCGCAAAACCATCGGCGCCGCGGATATTCGATGGGCAGATGTGATCTTCGTCATGGAGCGTAAACACCTGCATCGCCTGCAGGCAGACTACGCGCGGTTGCTTGAACACAAGCCGCTTTACTGCCTGGATATTCCGGATGACTTTCGCTACATGGACCCTGAACTGATGGAGCTGCTTGAAGACACCGTCGCGCCTTATCTCAACACCTAGGCGTGGTGCACTGGCCCAACCTATGCAACAGCCGTGGCCCGGTCACCTCGCAGCGCCGGGCCGTGTGATGCTTGATCAGAACGGTTTGGTCGGCAGGTATTTGCCATCCAGGGTAATCACCGCACGCGAGCCGCCGTCCGGGTCTTCGACCTTCTTGACGTCCAGCTTGAAGTTGATCGCGCTGATGATGCCGTCGCCAAACTTCTCGTGAACCAGTGCCTTGAGCGTGGTGCCGTAGACCTGAATCATTTCGTAGAAGCGGTAGATGGTCGGGTCGGTCGGGACGCCGTTGCCGATGCTGCCGCGCACGGGGATGGTTTGCAGCAGCAGCACGGCGTCCGCGTCGAGGCCCAGGGTGTCGGCAACGGTTCTGGCGGCGTCGGCCGGCAGCGGATGCTGGCCGAGCAAGGCGGCGGTGACGAAGGCTTCGTGCAGGCCAGTGCCTTCGGCGATCTGGGCGAACGACAGGTCTTTGCGGGCCTTGGCCAGCAGGATGACGTCGGTCAGGGCAAGGCGAGTGTTCTGGCTGATTTGTGACTGGATCATGGGGTTATCTCCGTGGTTAAAACTGTGGGTAAAACGGCTGATGGGGAAAGCGCCAACGCTCAACTGTGCGAGCTGGCATATCGGATCGCCGCACCGCTGCGATGCAGACACCTCGGTGTATCAGGCAGGGTAATCGGCCAGCGGCACAAAGGTGCCGGTGCGGCTATCGAAGGCCTGGATGCAGCCGCTTTCGATATCGTAGACCCAGCCATGCAGGGTCACGCGCCTCTCTTCGAGGGCCAGGCGCACCGAGGGATGCGTCTGGATATTGGCCAATTGCGCGATCACATTTTCGCGGACCATGGAGGCGACTTTGGCGGGCTGATCGACATGCTGGCGAGCCTCGTTGACTACCCGGCCGGAGTCGGCGTAGCGCAGCCAGCTGGCCACGGCGGGCATGTGGTCCAGGCATTTGCAGGTGGCGATGGCGGTCATGGCGCCGCAATCGGAATGCCCGCAGATCACGATGTCGCGGACCTGCAAGGCCGCCACGGCGTACTCCACTGACGCCGACACACCGCCCGGCTCCGGGCCGTAAGACGGCACGATATTGCCGGCGTTGCGGATGACAAACAGCTCGCCCGGTTCACGCTGCGTGACCAGCTCGGGCACCAGGCGGCTGTCGGAGCAGGAGATGAACAGCGCCCGTGGGCTCTGCTGGTTGGCCAGGTCTTTGAACAGGCCGGCGCGCTCGGGGAAGGCACTGCGCTGGAATTTCAGGAAACCGTCGATGATGTCTTGCATGGGTAACTCCTTTGAATCGCGATGCGATGGAGCAAAGGTTACGGAGCCCGTGCAATAAGGTAAAAGTCTCATATATGATCCAGCACATTAGATAATCTTATGAGTACAAACATGCTGGCACGCCATATCCAATACTTCTTGGCCGTTGCAGAACACCAAGGCTTTACCAAAGCGGCGGCTGCCCTGCATGTCTCGCAACCGGCGCTGTCCCAGCAAGTGCGGCAGTTGGAGGAGAGCCTCGGTGCGCAGTTGTTTGATCGATCCGGCCGCCAGACGCGCCTGACCGACGCCGGTGAGGTGTACCTGCGCTATGCGCTGCGGGCGGCGCAGGAACTGCAGCAAGGCAAGCGCGCGATCCATGACGTGGCCGATCTGAGCCGCGGGACGTTGCGGATTGCCGTCACGCCGACGTTCACCACCTACCTGGTGGGGCCGCTGGTGGAGGCCTTTCACGGCCGCTATCCAAACATCACGCTGAACGTGCGTGAGGTCGCCCAGGAACACATGGAAAACCTCCTGCTGGCGGACGAACTGGACGTAGGGATTGCGTTTGATGAGGTGCACGCGCCCGACATCGACGCCACGCCCCTGCTGGTCGAAACCCTTGCGCTGGTCGTCGGCAAGCAGCACCCGCGGGCTGAGGAGCGGGTTATTGGGCTGGAGGCGTTGAATGGCGAATCACTGATTTTGCTGGGCAAGGAATTCGCCACCCGCGAGCAGATTGACCGCTATTGCAGCACGCACGGCATTCGCCCACGCGTGGTGATGGAAGCCAATGTGATTGGCGCGCTGATTGAGGTGGTGCGCCGGACCACACTGTCGACGCTGTTACCGGCGGCGATTGCACGGGCGCACCCGCAGTTGGTGGCGATTGAGCTGGGGCCGCAGCGGTTGCAGCGCACCGCCGTGTTGATGCAGCGCAAAGGGGGTTATCAGCCGGCGGCGGCGCGGGCGTTTTTGGCGTTGGCCAAGGACGTCGCCGAGGGGCTGACCTGACAGGGCAAACGTGCCTACTTACCAGGCCCCCAAACAATGGCCTGAGCCACCACGACGTACTCGCCGTTGAAGGTGGCCGCTGGCGAGCCATATAACTGATAACCCAGCGCAAGGGCTTCCGAGACGCGGTGACAAAACGCAGCGTCATCCTTGCCCGTCAGTAGCCGGTAAACAGGTAATCCATCGGGCGGCGTGGTTTGCATGGTGTGGTTTTCCTGGTCGACATGAAAGTATCAGGCCCGAACGCATCGTACGGCCCGTGCACGAACCGACAGCAGCATCCATGATTTCCTGCTTCGGCTCAATTCTGCCAATCCGATAAGCACAGCGCTCGTCAGGAATGTTAAGGGTGCACGGCTTGATCATCGGGGGCTGCCGTTGAGTTCCGTATCACATCGCCTAGAGTAATACTGGACCGGCCCCAACCCCGATGTATTCCCCGTATAACCTGGTCGAGTAGCGCGAGTGGTCATGGATAGAACTAAACACAGCGCTTTCGCCTATCAGGCGGTGTACCGCTACTTGGTCGAGTTGATCGACGCCGGCCCGCCAGACGGCGAACGCAAACTGCCGTCTCTGCGCCAACTGGCCGAGCGCCTGGGTGTGTCGGTGTCGACCACCCAAGCCTGCTCGACCATGTGTTTATCGGCTCGGACTTGCACGCGGTATTGGACGCAGCGCTCAACGCGCTGGACCTCGCCGGCACGGTGGCGTTGGTGGAGTCGCCGTGTTCGTGGGCGATCCTGCGTCAGCTGCAGGCGGCGAATATCCGGGTGATCGAGTTGCACCTGGATGCGCACGGGCGGTTCGACCTGGCCGCGCTGGAAGGATTATTGCAGCGCGCGCCGATTCGATTGGCAGTGCTGTCGTCGACGGTGAATATTCCCCAGGGGGGCGTGATGCCTGCGCTGGACAAACAGCAAATTTGCCGCTGGCTGGCAGAGCGGGATATCTGGCTGTTCGAAAACGACACCAACGGCGAGTTGTATTTCGAGCCGCAACCGGCGCGCTATCGCGACTTTGCCGACCCGCAGAAGCTGTTGGTGTTTTCGACCTTCGACAAAATCATCGGCTCGGAAGCGCCCTATGGGTACGTACTGAGTCGCGGGCAAGGCCCGCAGTTGCAGCGAGAGTTTCTCAAGCGCGGGTTCCGCCTGTCGCCTATCCGTCAGAAGGCGATCGCCAAACTGTTCACGTCCAAGCGCATCGACCCACATTTGAAAGCGCTGCGGGCGCTGCTGCTCAAGCGCATGACCCAACTCGGCGCGCTGCTGAGCGAACACGATCAGTGGCAGGTACACCGCCCCCACGGCGGCGCGAGTTTCTGGCTTGAGGCTTCGCCCGCCGTCGACATGCGCAAGGTATTCGAGCGTCTGCGCGCCGAGCGCATCGTCATTGCGCCCGGCGAGCTGTTCAGTCAGCAAGGCGCCTGGCGGCATCACCTACGCCTGAGCTACACCCTCGACTGGGGCAAGGATATCGCCCAGGCCGTAAACCTGCTGGCCCAGGCGATGCGTCAAAGCCCGTAGCAATGCCGCGCCTCGGGGAATCGCCCGTGGCGTACGTCATCGGCAAAGCGCTCGCAGGCATCGCGAATCACCGCGCCGACATCCGCGTACTGTTTGACGAAACGTGGCAGGTGCTCACCGCCCAGGCCCAGCACGTCTTCGGTGACCAACACCTGGCCGTCGCAGGCGGGCGAGGCGCCGATGCCGATCGTCGGCATTTTCGCGTCCTGGGTGATCTGCCGGGCCACACCTTCGGCCACGCCTTCCAGCAGCAGGCTGAAAGCGCCCGCCTCCAGGTTGGCACGCGCATCTTCAGCGATCACCGCAGCGGTTTGAATCGTGAGCCCTTGCGCCTTGAAGCCGCCCATCACATTCACAAACTGCGGCATCAGCCCCACATGGGCCATCACCGGAATGCCGCGCGCCACCAGAAACTCAACCGTGCTGGCCAGGGCCTGGTTGGCTTCCAGCTTGACCGCATCGCAACCGGTGCGCGCCAACACCTGGGCGCAGTTGCGAAACGCCTGCGCGTGGGATTCCTGGTAGCTGCCAAACGGCATGTCGGCGATGACACAGGCCAGGCGCGTGCTATCGACCACCGCGCGAGTGTGGCCGATGATTTCTTCGAGCTGCATGCTCAAGGTTGAAGGCCGGCCATAGCCGACCATGGCCGTGGAATCACCGACCAGAATGAAGTCGATCAACGGGTCGATCAGCTTGGCGATGGCGCTGGAATACGCCGTCAGGGAGACGATTTTCTGCTGGCCTTTCATCGCGACCAGTTGCGGGACGGTGGTGCGTTGGGTGCGGGTATGCGTGCTCATCAAATGCCTTCCGTTTGCGCTGAATACCCGGCCTGATTATTGGCAAAACACCCGGTGATTCAATGCACAGATCGGCGCTGAAAAGCGACCCAGATGCCAAGACGTTCCGTTGTGGCGAGGGCCGTTGCGCGTTCGCCAACAGCACCGGGTTCACGCAGAGGGGTTTATTTGCCCTCGATCAACCGCAGCGCCAACGGCGCGCTGAACGTGCCGGCCGCCGGGCCACCATGGCAGTCGGCGATGGGCGAAGAGGCGCCGTCCGAGTTGCCCGGCAGCTTGATCCACAGCGCCAGCAGGTTGGGCGTGACGGCGTGCGGCAGCATGCCCAGCTTGCGTGCGGGCGGGTTGCACCAGTCGCCACGGACGGCGCCGTTGCCGTTGCGGCTGGTGTCGACGACCACGGCCTTTGTGTAGGCGTGATTGGCAAAGAGCCTGGCGTTGATCCGGTCGGCGTAGTCACGGGATTGATCGAACGTGTAGAAATTGGAGACGTTCAGCGCAAAACCGCGCGCGTTTTTTATCCCGGCCGCATGCAGGGCATCGGCCATCTGCGCGGCGGGCTTCCAGTGCGCGTTACCGGCGTCCAGGTACACATCCGCCTGGGGCGCGCGTTGCTTGAAACCTGAGACTGCGTAGTTGAACAGCGCCAGGCGCTCGTCCCGCTGAGATTGGCTGAGGCACTGCATGTCCGGCAAGGCGTCGGGCTCCAGGATGATGATCGCCGGTTTGCGGCCAACGCCGTTGATCAGGTGATCGATCCAGGCGCGATACGCTGCCGCATCGGCCGCGCCGCCTGCAGAGGCGCCGCCGCTGCAGTCACGGTGCGGCAGGTTGTAGGCGACCAGAATCGGTGTGGCGCGGGCCGTGGCGGCGGCGGATACGTAGCGGTGCACACGCGGCTCGAGTTGATCGCTGCCCTGGCTGCTGCCGGTCAGCCACAGGGCACTCGGCACCTGAGCAATGGCCACACGGATGGTTGCCGCGTCGGGCGCCTGCGGGTTGTGTTTTACCCACTGGGCAGCGTTCGATTCGGGATTGATGTAGAAGGCGTCGCCGGCGTGGGCGGCCGGTAGCACCGATAACAACACCAGACTGGCAACACCAACGATGAACCTGAGCATATGTTGACTCCACAAGGCCGGGGCCTGACGCACTGCCTCAAGCTGATATCATGCGATCAATTACCCGCTGAGTAGCACACCATGAACCGCCAGAAAAAACTGCAGCAGCTCTTCAAGGCCAAAGCGAAAAAGGCCAGCGCCAAATTGGCCCCCAAGAGCAAAGATAAATACATCAGCAAAGCCGACCGCGCCAAACTCGAAGCGCAGGCCGATCAAGCGTCAACCACTGCCACCGACACGCCCAGCTGAAGGCGTCCCCGCTTCATATTTGCCCCAGATACGCCGCAGATGCCGCGCCGAACCAAAGCCCGCGCGCTCGGCGACGGTTTCGATGTCCAGGGTCGACTCAACCAGTAATTCACGCGCCACGGTTAAACGCAGGGTGTGCAGATAATCCAGCGGACTGATGCCGACGTGTTCGTGAAACAGTCGCGCCAGGTGCCGGCTGCTGGTGCAGGCCAGGCTGGCCATACGCGTGACGGTCCACGGCTCGCACGGGGCTGCGGCGACGGCGTCCTGCACCCGATGCACGGCGGGATGCAGGTGATTGCGCCCGGCGATCCAGGCAGACAGCTGTGGATCGGCACCGCTGCGGCGCATGTACACCACCATGTCCCGCGCAACCGCGCAGGCCAGTCGCGGCCCGGCCAGCTCGGCAACCCAATGCAGCATCAGGTCGATGCCGGCAGTGACGCCAGCGCTGCAACTGATGTTGCCATCGGTGACGTACAAGCGGTTTTCCAGTACTCGAGCCTTGGGCGCCATAGATTGCAAAGCGGCGCACAGCGCGTGGTGCGTGGTGCATTGGCGTCCGTCCAGCAGCCCGGCGCGGGCGGCGCTCAAGGCGCCCGCGCAGACGCAGACCAGTTTCTCGCCGGACGGCGCGAACACCGCTTGCAGCCACTGGGTCAGCACGCGGCTGGCCGAGTCAAATGCCTGCTGGCCCGCCTTGCTGACCTTCGACGTGGAGCCCACCAATACCACCAGCGTGCCCGGCGCCAGGGTTGGCGGAAGCGGCGCCAACCCGGTCAGGGGCAAGCCGATGGACGTTTGCAGCGTTTCAACCGGGCTGACGTACTGCAAGTCGAACTCAACGGCCGTCGAGTCCTCGACCTGAGCGGCCAGGCGCAGCACTTCGGCGGGACCGGCCAGGTCCAGCATCAGCACGTTGGGCAGCAGCACAAACAGCACCGGCACGCTCACGGGGTCAATCCTCCAATGCCTGGGCGACCGTGACGATGCGCGCAAAGCGGCCTTCCAGCACCAGCTCCGTACGCTCGCGTATTTCGGCTGCGGTATAGACCCGGCCGCTGCGCGCGTGGGTCATCGGGAAGGTCAACGTCGCTTCGCTGACAAAATCCACACTCAGGCCACTGTCCGACGCCTGCCGCGTGGTGGTTTCACAGCACTGTTCGGTGCGGATGCCGCTGATGATCACTGTGGTCACTCCCATTTCCGTGAGCCACGCCGCCAAGGGCGTGCCGGCGAACGCGCTGTGAAAGCGCTTGTGAATGACCCGGTCAGGGTTGATCGACAATTCGCTCAATGCCCGAACATTGCCCGAGGCCAGCGAAAAATGCCCCTGGTCTTCCACATGGAAGACTTGTATCACCGGGATGCCCTGTTGAACACACCCATCAATGAGGGCCTGTTGCTTTTCCAGGTAACCCGGCAGGTCATTTTCGGACCAGTAGCTTGAATGGCGGAACGAATGCTGGGCATCGATAACAATAAGGGCTTTGCGGCTCATGAGGTGTCCTGTTGGCGTGCAGTTCAGTGAATGATGCAAGCCATACTAGGCAGTGCGGCAGGTGAGCAACAGGCACGTGCCGGACCACTTGAGGACGTATTCGGACATCCACTGTCAGCGACGCAAAGCACCTTGCGAGGTTTCACGCAGGGTGGTCAAGGCAATCAACGCACAGACCGCCGCGCCGGCCATGAAAAACCCCGGGATCAGCAAATTGCCGGTCGAGCCGATCAGTGCTGTGACGATGTAAGGCGTGATCCCGCCGCCCAGGATGGCGCCCAGATTGATGCTGATGGCCATGCCGGTGTAACGAACCCGAGTGGGAAACTGCTCGGCATAGGTCGGGTAGCCCACCGACTGGATCACCGGCATCGGCAGCGTCGCCACAAAAAACGCCAGGACCGCGATGAACAGGCTGCTGTTGTTCATCAACACCATCATCGGAATCACCAGCACCGCATAACCGACAAAGCCGATGGCCAGGGCTTTCTTGCGCCCAATGCGATCCGACAGCCCGCCCCAGAACGGCATCAGCGCGGCCATGCACAGGCTGACGCCGGCGATGACCCAATAGATCTTGGACTTCTCGAAATGCAGGTAGGTGGTCAGGTAGATGTTCATGAACACCAGGCCGATGTAGTAGCCGGCGTTCTGTGCAAAGGCGAACACCACCACGCGCAGCACCGCCGGCAGGTTCTGCGTAAGCACCTCCTTGACCGGCGCAGTGGGCGGCTTTTCCACCGCGAGAAAGGCTTTGAACTCAGGCGTCTCCTCGACGTTGTGGCGCATGATGCACGAGAAGATCACCAACGGAATCGCCAGGAAAAACGGGATACGCCAGGCCCAGGCCTGCAGCTGCTGTGCATCGACCAGGCCGGTGGTGATGCCGCAGATGATCGCTGCCATCGACCCGCCAATCGCAACACCCACCGGCGTGAAGGCACCGTAGAAGCCACGGCGGCCCTTGGGTGAAGACTCGGCCAGAAAGGCCGCAGCGCCGATCACCTCACCGCCGGCGAAAAAGCCCTGCGCCAGCCGGATCAGCACCAGCAGAATCGGCGCAGCAATCCCCACATGGGCCGCCGTCGGCAACAGCCCGATCATCGCGGTCGCGGTGCCCATTCCGATGACGGTGCTCAGCAATACTTTGCGCCGACCGATGCGGTCCGCCAGCCGCCCGAGCAGAATGCCGCCCAACGGCCGGATCAAGAACGCACTGCCAAACACCGCCAACGTGGCCAGCAGCGCGGCGGCGGCGTTATCACTGGGAAAAAACAACGGCGCGATAATCGTCGCCATAAAGCCGTACACACCGAACTCGTAATACTCCACCGCAGTGCCCGTCGCGGCAGCGATGGCTGCCCGCTTGGCGATCCTGGTGGCGCTGCTGTCAGCGGTCTTGTCGAACTCGCCCAAACGCGGCGATGGGATGGGAGTAGCGATCACGCGAGACATAAACACCTTCCACTCTGACCGTTGGTCATTTGAGTTATTGAGGTGGACAGTTCCACCCAGAAGTAAACCCGTCAGATTGCGAGGGGTTTTAATGCTCGACAGTAAGAAATGTGAACGTGGGCTTAATCATCTAGCGCTCCTGTTTTTATTATCGGTAGCGACGGCTTTTGCTCAGTGGGTGGCCTCCAGTCGTTGCAGCGCGTGTGCACGCGCCACGAACAACGCTTGAGCCGTGGGTAAATCAATCAGCGAGAATCGAACGTCATCGCCGGGCATCAGTTGCGCCAGCTTGGGTAAATCCACACTGGCCACCTGGGCGATGCGCGGGTAGCCACCGGTGGTTTGCCGGTCGGCCATCAGCACAATCGGCTGACCGCCGGCGGGCACTTGCACGGTGCCAAATGCCACGCTTTCGGACAGCAGCTGGCGGGGCTGCGTCAGGTCCAGCGCGGCGCCGTCCAATCGATAACCCATGCGATCCGAGGCAGCGGTCAGCTGATAGGGCTCATGCAGGAAGTCATGGCGAGCCGTTTCGGTGAAGTCGGCCCATTCGCGCCCCGGCAGCACCCGAATGGAAGCTGGACGTGTCGGCGCGCCAAGCCGCCAGCCCGCAGGAACATTCAACCGCACGGGGTTTGCGAACGATGAGCAAATGGGGATCACATCGCCGGCTTGCAGTGCGCGCCCCGACAGCCCGCCAAACCCTCCCCGGCTATACGTGCTGGCGCTGTTCATCACTGGCGTGAGCAGATAACCGCCGGCCACGGCCAGATAAGCCCGCGCGCCGTACTCACGCTTCTCGAAGCCAAGCATCGCGCCCGGTTTGACGCGCACGGCGTGCCCCGGTTGCAGCGCAACACCGTCCAGGCGCGCGCCCAGGTCAGCCCCGGCCAGGGCGATCAGCGCCTGTGCCTGAAAGCACAAGACCGGGCCTTGAAGGGTGATTTCCAGGGTTGCAGCAGTGGTCGGGTTGCCCACCAACAGGTTGGCCAGCGCATGCGCGTCCTGGTCCATGGCGCCGTTGACCGGCACGCCCCAATGCTGGAAGCCCACGCGGCCGGTGTCTTGAAAGGTGGAAAACAGACCGGGCCTGAGCACTTTGATGGTCATCGCTGCGCTCCGGCCAGTTGTTTAAATTCACGGGCGGTGATGGGCACGAAGCGCACCTGATCGCCACCGCTCAACAGGCACGGCGGCTGATTGGCCGGCGAAAACATCGGCAACGGTGTGCGGCCCACAATGTTCCAGCCACCCGGCAAATCAGTGGGGTAAATCACGCTCTGACAATTGGCCAGGCCCACGCTGCCGCGCGTGACCTGCGTGCGCGGTACGGCGCGGCGCGCCAGTTTCAGCGCAGGCTCGTGCATGCCGATATAGGGATGGCCCGGTGCGAAACCGACCATCAATACATCGACCCACTGCCCACTGTGTGCGGCGATGACTTCGCTGGGTGTGATGGCGCAGGCGTTGGCGATGTCCAGCAGATCCGGCGCGTAGTCGCCCTCGTAGCACACCGGGATTTCCAGGCGTTTTGGCGTGATGCGCGCCAGGTTGTGCTGTTGAGTCAGGGCGTTTTCCAACACCTGGGCAATTGCGTCGTAGGGCACTAAACCGGGGTACAGCCTGGCGATGATAGGCGGGGCATAATGCACGCCCACGGACACCATCGCCGGGATCACATCGGTCACGCCGCCAAGCAGCCCACGCGCCAACAGGTCATGCAGCGTGGCACTGAACGCCATGGCACGGCGGTTGGCCTGCGCGCTGAACAGCGTTGCAAACACCACCACGATGCAGCTGTCGCCACACGGCTCGAACTGCCAGTGCTGTTCGGCACGCACAGGCCGAAAATCACAGTCAACGTCAGACATCACGTCACTTCTCTCATGCGGCAGGCATGCAGCTTCACGTCTTATTGACGCCGTCGCTCGGGTGGCGACGGTCGCGCGGATGGCAACTACTTGGCGAACAACTGGCTCATGTCCTTGAACGCCTTGAACTCCAGCGCGTTGCCGCACGGGTCAAACAGGAACATGGTGGCTTGCTCGCCGACCTGGCCCTGAAAGCGGATGTAGGGTTCGATCACAAACCGGGTTTCACGCGCTCTGAGCCGATCGGCCAGGGCTTCCCATTGATCCCAGTGCAGGATGATGCCGAAATGCGGGACCGGTACGTCGTGACCATCGACAGGGTTGGAGTGCACCGATGCCTGGGATTGAGTCTTGGGGTGTTCGTGGATGACCAACTGGTGACCGTAAAAGTCGAAATCGACCCACTGCGCGCTGGAGCGACCTTCGCGAAGGCCAAACACGTCGCCGTAGAAGTGGCGGGCGGCGGCGAGGTCGTAGACGGGAATAGCTAAATGAAAGGGCGAAAGGCTCACGGTGGCTACCTGCGGGTTCTGTTATTCAGAACCCGATTCTTCACCAGAAAGACCGTGCGATAAAGCGCATATCTTTCGTCCTGAGCCTCAATTTTTTCGATGCTCGCGCCCTACTTCGGCGCACCGAGCACTTCCATGATGCACGCCCTGAATAACGCGAAGAGCGGCAGTTGGCGCTGGGTGTACTTGGTGAGCAAGACGATTTCGCGATGGAAAGTCAGCTCGTCCAATCGCAAAACCCGCACGTCGCTGCCGTGTTCCAGCCACAAGCCGGCCAGTGGCACCAGGGACACGCCGAGGCCGCTGCGGACCATCTTGACGATGGCGTCCAACTCATCAAGCTCCAGCGCCTGCTGCGTCTGGATCTTTTGTTCCTTGAGAAACTGCGTGACCTGGCGGCCACCGAACGAGCCCCGGTCGTATCGCACAAACGGCTGCTCGCGCAGGATCTGCAACGGGCCATCGCCCGGTACGTCCTTGGCGGTGATCAGCACAAAAGGCTCGCGGGCGATGACCTCGACATTCAGCTCCTTTGGCAGGTTGAACGGCGGGCGAATCATGATCGCCAGGTCCAGTTCACCGGCATCGACCTGGCTGAGCAGGTTCAGCGAAACCCCCGGCACCAGGTTGACTTCAATAAACGGCGCACGCTGTTTGAGGGCCACCAGCGCCTTGGGCAGGATGCCGGTCTGCACACTGCCAATGGCGCCGATGCGCAACGAACCGTGGAAGTTGTTGGCCCTGTCGGGCGTGCCCATGCGCGAGAAAATATCGAGGATTTCCTCCGCCAGCGGCACCGCACGCTGCCCTGCCGAGTTGAGCGTGGCGGAGCGGCCGGTGCGGTCGAACAGCTTCACCCCCAGCGCGTCTTCAAGGTGCTTGATCTGCGCGCTCACGGCCGATTGCGTCAGCCCCACCTGCTGGCCGGCAGCGGCAAAAGTGCCGCGCCGCGCGGCGCTGACGAAGGTCCTCAGTTCTCGAATCATGCCGCATACCTCACTGGTTCGCTCAGCAGCCGCTCAACGCCACCTGCGGCCGCTCGCCCGCAAAGAAGAAGGGACGCAAACGCACGCCCACGCCGTTACCAATAAACGCCGCCACCAACCATACCCAGCCATGCAGGCTGCCTGAGGCGATGCCGCTGAAGTACGCGCCGATATTGCAACCGTACGCCAGGCGCGAACCGTAACCCAGCAACAAGCCACCGATCACCGCCGCCACCAGCGAGCGCGCGGGGATTTTCAAGCTGGGGGTAAAACGCCCGGCCAGGCCAGCCGCCAGCAGCGCACCGAGGACGATGCCGATGTCCATCACGCTGGTGATGTCTTCCCACACCGGTGCGGCCAGGGCCTTGGCATTGCTCGGCACCTGCCAGAACACCCAGCTGGCCACGTCCACACCCAAACCGCTGGCGACCTTGGCGCCCCACAGCGCGAACGCCGAGGTAATGCCCCACGGCCGCCCGGCCAGCGCCAGGGTGGCGTAGTTGAGCAGCGCCAAACCAATCGCGCCCCATACCAAGGGCCACGGCCCGCGCAGGAAACGGCGCAGGCCGGTGTGCTGGCTGGTCACGCCCTCTTCCAGTTGGCCATGACGGCCCTTCTCCAGGCGCACGGTGACGGCTGCAATGATCGCGAACACCGCCAGGCTCAAGAGCAGCGCTGGTACGACGCCGAAGCTTTTGACGATGGACACCGCCGGAAACGCCGGCAGTGCAAACCACCAATCAACATGGTGGGTGGCGATCAACGACCCGCAAATGAAGAAGAACAACGTCACCAACATGCGCGCATTGCCGCCGCCCACCGTGAACAACGTGCCCGAGGCACAACCGCCGCCCAGCTGCATGCCGATGCCGAAGATAAACGCGCCAAACACCACCGACACGCCGGCCGGCGCCACCAGCCCGACCACCGGCTGACCAAACAGCGTGCCTGCCCCCAGCGCCGGGAAAAACAGCACGACCGCCACCGCCAGCATCACCATCTGCGCTCGCAAGCCGGCGCCACGCCGATCATTGATGAACACGCGCCAGGCCGAGGTAAAGCCAAAGGCGGCGTGATACAGGGTCAAACCCAGTGCCGCGCCGACCACCAGCAACAGCACCTGGCGTGAGCCGACACTGCTTTGCAGGAACACGGCGCCCGCCACCAGGATGATAAAAGCCAGCAGCGGCGCGATGGGTTTGCGCGCGGGCGTCAGGGAAACAGAGGTGCTCATGGGGTATCTCGGGTTGTTTGAGAGTGGGCAATTGCCAGTGAACGAGTATAAGCCCAGCGCTACCCAATATTTGACCCCGCTCCAGCCATTAGCTCAAAGCGTGCCGTCGGGTTTCCTTCAGCACTGGACCTGTCCAGATCCTACGCGGCCCTGAAACGCAAAGAACAAAGACCGCGGAGCGTACGCATGCGAACCCAAAATTACCGATTATCAGAGATAACGCGAAATTCTGCAGATACCGAGTGCGCCAGGGCTTCAGCCCCCAGCAACAACGTATGCAATTGAAGCTCACCTATGGTGGGCTTGCCCGTAGGATTGAACTTACTCTTCAGCGCATGTGGCTGAACAATAACAACTTGATAATCACAATCCTGCTTAATACTACTAAGAGCGTTATCAAAGTCTGTCTTTGCTGAACCATTACTCCTCAGACCTACGCGCCAAGCCTCGTCCCAAACGCGATTCGTAGAGGCGATCAAAACAGACTTGATACTTTCAACGATAGAGCCCGCAGAGATCCTTTTCAGATTTTTAATCGCTTGCGCTGTGACAAGTTCATAGGCACCCGGTGAGATCAAACGAGTAAGGGAGTCATTATTCGCCCCCTTGACATGGATAATCGATACTTTAGGCGTGCCGGAAGCCGGCTTATACACATGAATGAAGTCTGCTACTTCTTTAGACCTGTCATCGCAATACAACCAGCAACAACCGGGCGTTGGCTGCTCCAACTTCATCAGCCCCAGTCCTTCTTTAGCCACCCATTTGAACAAGCTGACATCGCTCAAATCGTAAATATTGTCGAGTGGGGGTGGCGCGCCCGGAGGCTTTTCCATTTTTACATTATAATTAAACCCATTAGGGGCAAAATCTAAAAACTCTATCCCGAACTTTCTATGAACTACGGCGGGCAGACATAACGTGGCGCACACCACTGAGTGCCCGCAGTCATAAAGCAGTCGCATCACTTCAGCATCGTGCTCCACTCCCGCTATCCAATCGATAAACTCTGAAGAGACCTGGCGCGGTGACGCGTTGAAAGTAACTTTACGATTTTTCATACCGAGTGCCAGGTCAAAAACCTGAGACGTACCTGTAGCCGTTGCGGTGACTTCAACTTGCACATCCTTTGCCAACGGCTGCGTGGATGTCAAGTTCATTTCATAGGTGTCGCGTAACTCAACTATTCTTTTTCCCTTCGTTCGTCCTTTTATAGTTTCTGGATCGGCCCATTCAATCAAATAGGCTCGGCCGACCTGGCTGAAATCAGGCGCACTGCTCGCCAGCCCAGCATGAACAGAAGTACTTTTTGGTTTCCGCTGATCGGAGGCATTTAATGTAGTTAACAGGCCATAGGCGGCATCTGAAAAGTCTGACCAGTTTTTTTTCGGACCGAACCAAACACCACTTCTTTTCAAACTCACACCGGCGATATTGGACCGAACGGCCCCGGCGATAAAGGTATTATCCCCGAACGTATCTATCGCATCCCCCAAGGACTCTCCGCTGAGCACCTTGCTGTTTGGTTTCACTGACACATTCCGATGAATGCCTCCCAACCACAGGGTACGCAATGATTTCCCGTCAATATAAGCGTTAATCAATACAGCCTCATCCACGGGCTTGAGTGGAGGAATTTCATCGAGCATGAGCGCCTCATGCACTGTGGACTTAAGGTCACTATCACTTACATAAAGTGCCACATAATCCTCGACAAGGAAAACAGCAAAAAAATGATTAAGCTCGTCTTCGACCCTATTCCCACCCGCCCAATTTACCTGCCGCCTTTCAATCAAATGAAATGCACTCGCCTTCAGCAAATTGCTATTGGCTTTTATTGTCAGTTTTTTTGAATCAACCCAGCCTCTGACGGGCTTAATAACCTCCAACACCGCGTTTTCGATTTCAGCTATTTTTGTTAGTCGCCCCGCCAAACGCGCAACAATAAAGCTTGCAAAGGGCGACACACTGCCTGCCGAAGTTATCATGTTTTTTGAACTCATCGTTCACGCTTCCTTTCGCTCAATCTATACCAGAATACACGAGTCCTTTATACGAACGGGACTGTCCATATACCCAGATAACCAACGGGACTGATACCCCGCGCTCACCGAGATAAAGGATGCACTTAAATCACTCACCCTTGCGCCACAGGCAAGAGGAAAGAGGAAAGAGGAAAAAAATCAAATGCCCCCTAGCCTCTCACCGTAATCAATAATCCTCCCTGAACATTTAGCTAAATTCGACCTGTGACGCTTGCGTTTCATAAAGGTATTTCTGACGCAACGCAGCGACCTGAATAACAGCGGGGATGGTCACTCTATAGGCGGGACTGGCGATATCGATGGCCGTCCATGCACCGGTGATAACCCATCCAATAGGGCCTGTCAACACGGCCATAGTCCGGGTCAAGGCAACGTTACCCGCCAAACTCAGCCCACGCCCGATCAACGCTTTGAGAATCGCGTTAACGATAATCAGCGTTAATTGATAGGATTTAAATCCTCCTGCTTTGAAGACAGCCTGGAATACGCCAAGCATCGCTTCGGAAGTGAGTAATCCAACGTTCTTCACGCCTACTGCGTCTGCCAACTCTTTCAATTCAGCCGGCGTCATTTTTTCAACCGCATCCGTGAGGATTTTCATCAGCAGGTTTTGCTCGATTTTCTCGACACTAGAACTACTGTTGTAGTTAACCTTCATTTTGTCGCAAACGTCTTGGAGCACCTCTTTATAAAGGACGCCTTTCCCACCCCTTAGCATCGTTGCGAATGTATTACCGCCAAAGCACTGTATTTCAGCAGCGACCGATTCCCAATAACGTCGGTGATCCGGGAACCAGGCTTTGTACATGTCATTGGTCGTCAGCTCTTCCGTCAGCCTGACACTCCCGTCTTTATCGTGGACGAGGCAATAGACCAAATCGTTCATCGACTCCGAGTCGAGTTTTGAAAGAAACTCAAGGTCGCTATCGTCTCTGTAGGCCATCACTGGCTCCTTTTCCTATTGGCTGGGTAAATATTTCAAGACGCAAAAATATCATTTTGCCACCATTCAAGGAACACTGAACAGGTAGTTATTCATCGCCTAAAATCAATACAGCAAAACTGTACAGCTTTGCTGTGGGCATGCTACCGTTCTGAGATGAGCAAATACTCTCCTATCTCCAGCACCCACTCCTGCTCCACCCTGGCCGCCGAACTGCGCATCTCACTGGGCAAGCTGATCCGCCGCCTGCGCGAACAGACTCACCCCGATGATTTCACCACCGCGCAAAAGTCGGTGTTGCTGCGCCTGGACCGCGATGGCCCGAAGACCGTGTCCGCCCTCGCCCGCGCTGAAAGTGTGCGGCCGCAGTCGATGCGCATCACCGTGGCCGGGCTTGAGGCAATGCAAGCCGTGAGCGGCAAGCCGGACCCATCCGATGGCCGGCAGACGCTGATCGAACTGACGCCCACCTTGCGCAAACACCTGACCCAAAGCCGCGCCGCCAAAGACGATTGGCTGCTGCACGCGCTGCAGGAACAGCTGTCACCCCAGGAACAACATGAACTCGCCGCTGCGGTGAAACTGCTGGAGCGCCTCGCCGACTTTTGAATCACCCGATTGAGGAAATAGCATGGCTGTCACCTCGCTGGATGCAACAACCGCCTTGATCATCGTGGACCTGCAACACGGCATCGTGGGTTACCCTTTTATTCATCCCATTGGCGAGGTGATAGAGCGGTCGCGTGCACTGCTCGACGCCTTTCGCGAACGCGGGCTGCCGGTGGTGCTGGTGAATGTCAGCGGCTTTGCGCCGGGACGCACCGAGCGGCCGCGTCGCAGCACTGGGCTGCCAGCCGATTGGGCTGATCTGATTGCGCAACTCGGCCAGCAGCCCAGCGACATTCTGGTGACCAAACGCAGCTGGGGCGCCTTCGCCAACACGGACCTCGAAGCGCAGTTGAAGGCGCTCAATGTCACGCAAGTGGTGATCACGGGCGTTGTCACCGGCACCGGCGTCGAGGCCACCGCGCGGCAGGCGTATGAATTCGGCTTCAACGTGACCCTGGCCATCGATGCCATGACTGACGTCAGCCCCGAGGCCCACGCCTACAGCCTGCAGCACGTGTTCCCCAAGCTGGGCGAATCGGGCACGGCGCAAGCCATCATCGAGTTGCTCGACAACCGGGGGAACTGAAGCCGTCATGAGTTTCCTCGGCACGTTCCGTTCCCTGCGCAGCCCCAACTACCGCATCTGGGCCGCCGGCGCGCTGGTGTCCAACGTCGGCACCTGGATGCAACGCACCGCCCAGGACTGGCTGGTGCTGACTCAGCTCACGCCGCACAACGCCGCCGCGGTGGGTATCGTGATGGCGCTGCAGTTCGGGCCGCAACTGTTGTTGCTGCCGTGGACCGGGTTTGCTGCCGATCACTACGACCAGCGCAAACTGTTGATCTTCACTCAGGCGGTGATGGGCCTGCTGGCGCTGACGCTGGGTGTGTTCACCATCACCGGCTTCGTGCAGCTGTGGCATGTATACGTGTTCGCGTTTTTATCCGGCTGCGCCTCGGCATTCGATGCGCCGGTGCGGCAGATTTTCGTCGCGGAACTGGTGGGCGAGAAGGACTTGTCCAACGCCATCGCACTCAACTCCACCTCGTTCAACATGGCGCGCATGATCGGCCCGGCTGTGGCCGGCGTGACCATCGCGTCAGTGGGCACTGGCTGGGCGTTCCTGCTCAATGGCTCGAGCTTTTTTGCGGTGCTTGCATCGCTGTTTTTCCTGCGCGTCTCAACTCAACACACCAAGGTGCGCGCGCTGCGTACCAAAGGCAGCCTCACCGAAGGCATGCGTTACGTGTGGGCACGGCCGGACCTGAAGGCGATCCTGCTGATGCTGTTTCTGATCGGCACCTTCGGCATGAACTTCCCGATTTTCATCTCGACCATGGCCGTCACCGTGTTCCATGCCGACGCGCGCGGCTACGGGCTGCTGACCTCGACCCTGGCCATCGGCACCATCGCCGGTGCGCTGATTGCCGCGGGCAGCGAGCGACCCCGGTTCAAGTCTCTGCTGACCGGTGCGGCAGTGTTTGGATTTGGCTGCATGCTGGCAGCCCTGGCGCCCAATTACTGGACGTTCGCGATTGCGCTGGTGGTCATCGGCGTGGGCGCCATGACCTTCAGCAACACCACCAACAGCCTGATGCAACTGACCACCGAGCCCGCAATGCGTGGCCGGGTAATCGCCCTACGCGTCGCCGTCGCCTTGGGCGGCACGCCAATTGGCGCGCCCATCGTCGGTTGGGTCGCCGACCACTTGGGCCCGCGCTGGGCGCTGGTGGTCGGCGCGGTGTCAGGCATCCTGGCGGTGGGCGTGGCGCTCTACACAATCAAGCGCCAGCTGGATCGGCCGCAGGTGATCAAGTCCGACCCACCGACCCTGTGACCGGCAGATTGCCCAGCAGCTTGAGGCCAGTGCTCTTCACAAACGTCTCGTAGTCCATCGGCTTCTGGATGCGCGTTTCAGCGTTGGGCAGCACATAGGCCCAGGCACGTTTCGACGAGGCGTCGTACACCAGCTTGAACAGGCGCGTCGGCACCCAGACCTTGTTGTCGCCGATGGTGCTGTAGCCCGCGTCGAACAACGGGCCAGTGAACACAAACACATCGCCGCCGGCACGCACGGCAAACTTGCGCACATCCGCCTCGACCTTGCTCCAGATCTTGCGGTTGTTGGTAGGGTCTTGCGGCACCATGTTCGACAGCGCGAAGGATTGCGCCATGGCATTCGCGCTCGGCGCGTCGGCCGCCGGGGACTGATGACCACGGTCCACGGCCGGGTGCTGGCTGCGGTAGTCGCTCAACTCGGCGCGAGCGCCTTTGGGGATGCGCGGGTCTGCGTAGAACTGGTTGGTGCGTTCCTCGCCTTTGGCGTTCTTGAGCTGCGCGGCGTTCAAGCGCTCGACCACCACCAGCGGCGTCTTGCTCGTTTGCGAGTAGAGCACCGCAAAGCTATCGGAACACAACGCCATGGGTTTCATGGTGCTGGGCACGGTGGCGGTGTTGATCGGTGTGGCACCGGGGAACAGATCGGCGCAGCTGGCGAACGAGGGCTGCTGTTGATTGCTGGAATAGAGGTCGAGGGCCGCGCGCTGGCTGGTCGAGCCTGCGCGTGAAGTGTGTGCCTGGGCGGGTGGCTTGATAAGGTCGAACAAACCACGGGCATCTGCCCCGGTGGAAAGCAAAACAAGGGCTGACAGCCCGACTGCAATTTTGCGCAGGTGCATGCATGACTTCTTTGAAAGGGAGTAAGCGGCAGGCTCCGCTGGCGGAGCCAAGTGGATGATCTTGCGAGGTTTATTGACCCTCGCAAGGCATTTTAGTGCGGCCGCTTCACGCGCTTTTCAGCAACCCTGTCAATGCCCCGCCACGGCGGGCTTGCCCGCCCCGCGCGAGCCTGGCTTGAAGGCATGGGTCCGCGCGCGCCAGGCAATCGCAAACGACAGCGCGACCAACAACGCCATCGCCCAGGGAAATGAGGCAACGCCCCAGGTATCGAGCAGTACGCCGCCCACCACGCCACTGCCGGCAATCGCGCTGTTCCATGCCACCACGTTCAGCGACAGCGCCACGTCTGCGCCGTCACCCGCCGCGTCCGCGAGGGCTGTTTGCAGCAAGGTCGCCGCGCCGCCAAAATAGTCGACGCCATACTTACCAGTCTCTCGGCCTTAAATACAAGAATCTCATGCCCCCTTGGGCACTGTGATAAATGCGTCGGCTCCGGTTGAATACTCAATGATCGACGGTGTACTCATTTTGAGTTTATGCCGTTCGATATGGTCGCTTTTCATCCGCGAAAGAAAGCGCACCAGGTACAAACCTGGCTCATCGAGTTTAACGACGTACTTGAGTTCATAGGACTCAGACGGGCCGATATCCAGGTAAGGAAAGACCCACAACGTCGAGCTCAGACCATCGTACCGGGCCGTTGCTACGTCCCAGGCGGGCCCATAAACCGGCAGGCCTGCCTCGAAACGCTGGACTTTGATGATCGATAAAACCCGCCGATCAAGGTTCAGCCTGGCAATGTCGTTGCCACTGTTGGACAGCGTGACGCCTACTTCCAACAAGCTGGAACCCCCTTCGGTAGGCTTCAGGTGAGTCGCCAAGGTTGCCCCTACATGCGCGCTCAATTCGGTTTTCAACTGCAATTCCTTGATCAGGAGCGCGCTCAGTTGTGAGTCCTGCTTAACGTAGTAAGTCACCCAGACCGTCCAGCCGCCCACGCACAACAGGCCGACAAGGGAGAGCAGGCTGGCAACCACCCCCACCTTGATTTGCAGCAGCTCCCAATGGCTGCGTCGCTGAGAGGTTTTTTTAGACGGCGTGCGAGTCATACAGAGGTTGCTCCTGAACAAAGCGAGCAAACTTACGGCAACCCTCTGCGATCAAGCAATAAACGCCACCGGGCGCTCTGCCGGCCGTATCGGTAGGGCTTTACAGAGCGATACCCAGAACGCTCCTACACCTCTTTAAGCTACAAAAATCTGCAGGCTCATCGCCACCTCTTTATAGTAACGCTTCGCATTTGGCGGTTTACCAAGGAACGTGCACCCTCCTCCAGACGGTGCGCGTCATCGTTTAGAAGGATCTCTATGCAAAGCGCAACTCTCTTGCCGACGCGCCTGTTCGGTGCACTGGCGGTGGTCATCTGCGGGCTGTTCAGCGCGCAGGCAAGTGCCGATTACACCGACCGCTCGCTGACTGTCGAAAAAAATAACCAGTCTTACGTAGTGAATGCCGACGGCAGTTTTGTGCTCGACGTCGAGCTGGTCCGGCGCATCAATGAAGAGCGCGCGATCAAGCCCAACGCCGAGCGCTCGGTGAGTTTCAACCGTACGCTGGAAACCGTGGACATCATGGATGCCTACACGCTCAAAGCTGATGGCCGCAAAGTGCCGGTCGCCACCGACCAGATCAAGGAGCAGCAGGAACAGGCTTCAGCCGAAGCGCCGATGTTCCAGGACTCGCGGGTCAAAGTGGTGATCTTCCCGGACGTTGCCGTGGGTGACCGTATGGTGTTGCACTACCAACGCCAGCGCACCACGCCGATGTTCCCCGGTCAGTTCGAAGACCTGTATGCACCGGACTTCTACGAGAGCCAGCAAATCCACCTCACTTACGACATGCCGGCAGACATGCCGTTGTTCGCTGACGTGAAGGGTTTCAAAGCCATCGCGCCCACCCTAGCCAACGGGCGCAAGATCTACCGCTGGAACCTGGAGCCCACCGAGAAAAACCGCGTTGAAGTCGGCTCTGTTGCCTACACCGATTACGGCCAACGTCTGGCGGTTTCGACGTTCACCGACTACAAACAGTTTGCCCAGGCGTACGCCGCCAGGGCGCAGGTCGAAGTAACACCGGCCATTACCCAACTGGCCAAGAAACTCACCGCCAACCTGGATTCACCGCGCAGCAAAGCGCTGGTGTTGAGTGACTGGGTGCGCAAGAACATTCGCTACGTCGCGGTTTACGTCGGCAATGGCGGCGTGGTGCCGCATTCGGCGCAGGCGGTGCTGGATAACCGTTATGGCGACTGCAAGGACCATGTGGCCTTGCTTGAAGCGCTACTCAAGGCCGTGGCCATTGAAAGCTCCCCCGCACTGATCAACCTCGGCGACGCCTATGTACTACCAAAGGTGCCGACCTTGGGTGTGCTTAACCATGCGATCACTTACATTCCGGCCCTCGATCTTTATCTGGACTCCACCGCCACCCCCATCGCCGCCGGCTACTTGCTGCTTCCCGAATTGGGCAAACCTGTGTTGCTGACCCAGCGCGGCGAACTGGCGCGTACACCCGTAAACCAACTGGGCAAAGTGGACGGCACACTGCATTTCAAAATCGACCCGAGCGGCGCGGCGGACTTCACCAATGGCACCACGGTGGAAGGCTGGGCGACGGAACTCAACCGTTTCCTGTTCAAATCGATGATGCCTGCCGACCTTGACCAACTGACCCAGAAAGTCCTCAGCCTGTACGGGCAAACCGGCAGCGGCAAGATCGAAACCGACCCACTGGACAGCAACGCTGTCACCTTCACCTCCACGGTCAAGGGGCGTACCGACAACTTGGTCAACCTGCCCGGCCCTACCGGCGTGCCCACGCTTAGCAGCCTGGCGGGCGGTATCGGCCAGAACGTGTTCAGCTTCCTGTCGGAACAGGAGCGTACTCAGAACTTCACCTGTACTTCCGGCACGATCGAAGAAAAGGCACGCTTCGATTTTCCCAAAGAAGTGAACATCCTGGCGGTGCCCAAGGCCGTCGCCCTGAACACCGGCGGATTCAACTATCAGACCACTTACGTCAAGGAAGGCAACAGCGTACTGATCACCCGCAGCTACGCGTTTAACCACCCCGACGTGGTGTGCAGCCCACAGGATTTCGTCGCCATGAAGCCGGCGATTGAAAGTATGGTCAACGACCTGAAAAGCCAGATTATTGTGCAGACGCTGTAACCCCACCTTGCCGATTCTCGCGTGACGGGCTGATGCACCGCCGCGCGAGGATCTCCACCCTCCCCTTTAGAACTTCGCCTGCACTCCCACTCGCAGTGTGCGCCCCGGTGCCGGCATGAAACTCTGCGCCAGCGGGTCCAGGTAGTAGCGATCGGTCAGGTTCTGCAGTGACACGTTCAGGCCAGCGTGTTCTTGCAACTTGTAGTTAAGGAACAGATCGACCAAGGCCACTTCGCGGTAATTCAATTGCGGCGTGGTGGCGCCAGTCTGCCAGGGTTTGTCGGCGGTGACGGTGGGGCCTGAGGTGTAGGTGATGCGCGTACCGAGCGTAAGGCTCTGATCGAAGAAACGCAGGCCTGTGGTGAGGTTGCCGGCGAAGCGTGGTGGGTTCTGGGTGTTGGTGTAAGAACCCATGAAGCTGCCCGGCGTGCAGTTCGGCGTATTACCGGTTTGCTGATAAAGGTCACTGGTGGCGCGCAGTGTGGCGGCGAAGGCCGAATCGCAGGTTTCGGTCTTCAGGTAGTAGGTGGACGACAGGTCGGCAAATACGCGTCCGGTATCGTAGCGGGTTTGGAACTCCAGGCCGCTGGTTTTGTAGCTGTCGGTATTGCTGAAGCGCATCAAGCCCCACAGGCCAGGGCTGGGATCGTAGTAGCGGGTGATGTAGTTTTTGATGGTGTTGTTGAAGTAGGCCAGCTTGATCGCCGCCGAGTCGTCATCGAACAACAGCCCCTTTTGCAGCGTGCTGGCGCCGATCTCCCAATTGCTCGAACGCTCGGGCTTCAGGCCCTTGCCGGGCATGGTCTGCAACACGCCCTGGCTGGTTTCGAACAGCGAAGGCATACGAAAGCCTTGGGTGTAAGAGGCATACACAAAGGTGTCCGGCAGCACCTCGATATTGATGCCCACCGCGGGGGCAAAGGCGCCGCCGCTGTTGCTTGCCTTGGCAGAATAGTCATAACCAGTAACCACCTCCCCGACCTGGGACGGATAGACCGTGGAATCAACCACGCCAAAGTTGTTGTACCGAACGCCCTCGAAAGGAAAGTTAGTGTTCTGGAAGACAATGCCATTGTTCAGGCGTGGATCGGTGGCGTCGGTGTAATCGCCGTTCTGATCAGGGAACCACATCATGTTGCCGGAATTGCCGCCGTTGTAGACGCGCAGGTAGCGCAGGTCTCGCTCCTCACGCCGTGCCGTGGCATTGGCGATGTGGTCTTTGCTGCGATAGTGGGTGTAACGTCCGCCGCCCCATAACGTGAGCCTGTCCACAGGCTTGTATTCCAGCTTGCCATTGAAGCTGAACTCCTGCCGCGACCCTTCGCGCAACATACGGTTGGCGTTGATATCGTCCTGGTTGGTGACCACACCTTTTTGCGGGCGCAGTGCTTCGAGCTGGAACGAGCCGCCCAAGTCCAGCTTCAAGTCGCCGTAGTCGGTGGCCCAGCGCGAGGTATTGGCCAGGCCGCCGCCAATGCGTTGGTTAGCCTGACGGCTCCAGGCGCGGTCCGAGCGATAGGCCTGGGACGCCGGCGCCTTGACCGAGGTGAGCTGGCTGGTTTGCGCGTCGGTCAGCCACAGGTCGGCAGTCAGGTCCATCAACGGGTTACCCGAAGGCAAGTAGTTGTAACGCGCTGTGTAGGTGTCGATCTTGGTGTGACCCAGCGGGTACTGATAGATGCCGCCGGTGCCGAAGCGGAAGATATCCGAAGGCATGATTTCGCCGATGCGTCCGTCATAACGGCGATAGCCCAGGTCGAAGGTATGCCCGTCCGCCGGGCGCAGGGTGGTCTTGAGCAGGAACGATTCGGTGCTCGACGAGGAATTCAGCACTTCTTCGCCGGCGTTGTAGGCGGTGGCCACACTGCTCTGCTCATCGCCCCAGCGGTCGTAAGTACGGTAGCGATCCTGCCCCTTCTTGCCGGCAAAATAGTTGCCTTGATCGCGCTTGGCATAGGCCGCCACGACGTTGAAAAACTCATGGGTATAGGCAAACGCCGCACTGCCAGCCTGCGCCTCTGAGCCAAACAACCCACCGCGACTCTGGTGCGGTTCTGAGTACAGCTCCTGGGTTTTGGAATGCGGGTCTCGGGAGGCTGGGGCGACGCCGTTGTTCCACAGGTCGCCCTTGAGGCGCAGGCCGATGTTCTGGCCGTCTTTGAGGATGTCGTCGACAGTGAGGGTACGCATCTTCACCGTGCCGCCGATGGCGCTGGAGGTCAGGCTTGGGCCCTTGTCGATCGTGATGTCGCTGATCAGGTCCGGGTCGATGTAACTGCGCTGCTGGGTACCGGCGTAACCGCGATAAACATCCAATGCCTGCTGCGAACCGTCTACCGTGACGGCCACGCGGCTTTGGCCCTGGATGCCACGGATATTCACATCCAGGCCGCCGCCATTACGGCTGTCGCCGACCTGCACGCCAGGCTGGCCCTTGAGAACATCGCCCACCGAGACCACGCCGAAGCGCTGCATGTCTTCGCCGGAGATATACACCGACGAACGCGGCGCAGGGTAGACCTCTTCCTCATCGAAATTTTCGCCGATCACCTTTTGTGTCGGCAGGGAAATTGCCTGTTGGTGCGGGCGCAAGACATAGCCACCGTCCGCCTGGCGCTGATAGCCCAGGCCCGTGCCCGACAGCAGCTGAGTCAGGCCCGCCTCGGTATTGAAATCGCCCTGCAGGCCCTGGCTGGTCTTGCCGGCAGTGATCAGCGAACTGCCCGCCATGCTGATCCCAGCCTCGGCACCAAAGCTCGACAGCACTTTGTCCAACGGGCCGGCACTGATGCTGTAGGGGCGTTCACCGGCCGCAAAAACCAACTCGCCATAGAGCGGCTGGAGGCTGAGAAACAGCAGGCTGAACGTATGGGTACGCAAGACACGAGCGGGGGCAATCATGCAAGGCTCCTAAGGATCGACACCCACCTGTGCCGGTGGGTAATACCTAAAGGCCAAGCCAGATCGAAAAAACTATCGCGCCGCTGAAAAAAATTTTACGCGGGCACCACCGTCACCCAATAACGCGTTCTTCGTTCGATGCGCACCGGCAAGGTATTGACGACCAGCGCCAGCGCTGCGTCGGTATCGTCCAGCTGGAAACTGCCGGTTATACGCAGGCCCGCCACTGCTTCGCTGCAACGCAAGAAGCCTTGGCGATAGCGCGAGAGTTCAGCCAGCAATTGATCCAGGCGCATGCGCTCGGCGGGCAGGATGCCGCGCATCCAGGCCTGGGCCAGCAACACGTCGATAGCGGTCGGGTGCCCCGCTCCGTGCTCATCAACCCGTAGTTGCCAGCCAGCCTGCAACGGTACAGGTGCTGGCTGATGCCGCGTGCTCACTTGCGCCAGACCGCGCAAGACCGTCACTTGCGTGCCATGGCCATCATGGCGCACCAGCAGGTGGGCGCCATGGCTGTAGAGCACCGCGTTTGGGGTCAGCAGCTCCAACGACGCGGAACTTGCCGGAGTATCCAGGGCCAATTCGCCCTCGATCAACTGCACGCTGCGCCGCCCCGCGCTCATGTCCAGGTTCACCGCACTGGCGGTGTTCAGCCACAGCGAATAGCCATCCGCCAGGGCCCAGTGGCGCCGCTCGCCAACGCGCGTGCGATAGCTCGCCAATGCCGAACGCACCAAGGTGGAATCCGCCGTTTGCCAGGAGATCCCACCCAGCAGCCCCAACGCCAGCAAACACTTGAGCACCTGGCGACGACGCTGCGGATCAGCCCCGGCCGCCTGCAACGCCCGGCGCGCCGTGGCATCGGCTAATAGATTGGCGCCCGGCTGAAGCAGCAGGGGCAAGCTGCTTACCCGCTGCCACGCATGCTCATGCTCGGCACTGGCCTGGCGCCATAACTGCAAGGCCTGATGCTCGCCAGCACTCATCAACCCGGATTGCATCCGCACCAGCCAATCGATGGCAACGTCCCGCACGCGAGGATCAACCGCGGCGCCACTCATTCGAACCGGCTCGCGTAGCAAACACTGAACGCCTTGCCCATGGCGCGCTGCACCTGGGCCACGGTCAGGCTCAACTGCGCGGCGATCTGTGGATAGGTCAGCCCATCGAGCTGGGACAAAAAGAAAATCTGCCGAACCCGCGCCGACAACCCGACCAGCAGCGAATCGAGCTGCAACAACGTCTCGATCATCAAGTGGCGCTCCTCCGGCGACGGCTCCTCGGCCACCGGCCGCGCCGCCAGCGCTTCCAGGTACGCCCGCTGGATCGCTTGGCGACGCCAGCGATTGATCAGCAAACCATTGGCGATCGTGGCAAGAAACGCCATGGGCTGGCGCAGCTCGCGCACATCTTCCTTGGAGCGCAGCACGCGGATAAAGGTGTCGTGTGCCAGGTCTTCGGCATCGGCACTGTGCCCCAAACGCCGATGCAGCCAGCTTCGAAGCCAGCCATGGTGATTCGCATACAGCTTGGCGACCGGCGAGGCAATGCTGTCGTCGTGCATGTCAGGTCCGCATTAAATGATAATGCTTCTCATCTTATGGCTTTGGGGTGGGCGTTGTATAGGGGTTGGAGTGGCTGCCATTAGTCAAATCCAAGGCAAAAAAAAGCCTGCATCTCTGCAGGCTTTTCTCTATCTGGCTCCACGACCTGGACTCGAACCAGGGACCCAATGATTAACAGTCATTTGCTCTACCAACTGAGCTATCGCGGAATGCGCCGTATGTTACTGATTAAAAAGAAGAAGTCAAGCACCGAGGCATATTTTCCAGAATTCCCTCGGATAACCACTGCAAACGTCTATACCGGGGTGGCCATTTCCTTGGCCAGGTCCAGCCAGGCGCGGGCGGCGGGCGGCAGGTGTGCACTGGCGCGCCACGCCAAGGCGATGTGCCAATCGGTGTGCGCCTCGTCCAGCGCAATCAGGGCGATGCCGGGTTGCTGATGCTTGTGCGCAAGCATGCGCGGCAGGAAAGCGACGCCTAGTCCCGCCGCCACCAAGTCGACGATAAAGTCGATCTGGCCGCTGCGTGCCGTTACCCTCGGCGTCACGCCCTTGCGTTCACAGGCCGCAAGGATCTTGGCATTCAGGGCGAAACCCGCTTCGAACAGGATAAACGGCGAATCCGCCAGGTCGTTGAAATCAATGCGCGTACATTGGGCCAGTGGATGGCTCATGGGCAGCACGGCCATCAGGGGTTCGTTGCGCACCGACTGGTAGTCGAAATCTTCGTCCATGGGCAACAGCAGCGCCGCCAGATCGACCTCGCCGGCTTCCAGGCATTCACGCAATTTCTTGCTGCCATATTCGGTCAGCTCGATATCGATGTCCGGATACCGCCTGCGGTAAGCGGCGAACATCGCGGCAAACAGCACGCCGCAGCCCACGGGCGGCAAGCCAATGCGCAATACACCGCGCTTGAGCCCGCGCAGGTCGTTGATCTCGGCCACCAAGTCGTTGCGTTCAGCGAGCAACACCAGCGCGCGGCGGTAGGCAATTTCGCCAGCGGCGGTCAGTTCGTTCCTGTGGCCGAGGCGATTGAGCAGCGGCGCACCCAACTCATCTTCCAGCGTCTTGACCGCCTTGCTCACGGTGGACTGAGTCAGGGACACCACTTGGGCCGCCTGGGAGAAACCGCCCTGGCGCACCACTTCGACAAAGGCGCGCAATGTTCTGAGGTTCATCGGTATTCCTTTTGCGACTGGCTGCTAGCGATAAAAGTTGTTTTTATCATGCCAGATATTTCCTTATGCTGAACCCACCTTGCCTTGTGGAGACCCTGTTGATGATCATCTCGTCCGCTTCCGATTACCGCGCAGCCGCAAAGCGCAAACTGCCGCGCTTTCTGTTCGACTACATCGACGGCGGCGCCTACGCCGAACACACGATGCGCGCCAACAGTTCGGATTTGGCCGAGATCAGCCTGCGCCAGCGCATCCTGCGCAATGTCGACAACCTGAGCCTCAAGACCCACCTGTTCGGCCAGGAACTGGCCATGCCCGTGATCCTGAGCCCGGTGGGGCTTACCGGCATGTACGCGCGGCGCGGTGAGGTGCAAGCGGCAAAGGCAGCGGCGAATCAGGGCATTCCGTTTTGTTTGTCGACGGTGTCGGTGTGTTCGATTGAAGAAGTGGCGTCGCAGAGCCCGCAGTCGATCTGGTTCCAGCTCTACGTGCTCAAGGACCGTGGGTTCATGCGCAATGCGCTGGAGCGTGCGCAGGCTGCCGGGGTCACCACACTGGTATTCACCGTGGACATGCCGACGCCTGGCGCGCGTTACCGCGATGCGCACTCCGGCATGTCCGGGCCGTTCGCGGCATCGCGACGCATGCTGCAAGCGGTCACCAAACCGCAATGGGCCTTCGACGTAGGCCTGATGGGCCGCCCGCACGACCTGGGCAATATCTCAAAATACCTCGGCAAGCCTACTCATCTGGAAGATTACATCGGTTGGCTGGCCAACAACTTCGACCCGTCCATCAGTTGGAAAGACCTGGAGTGGATCCGTGAATTCTGGAAAGGCCCGATGATCATCAAAGGCATTCTCGACCCGCAGGATGCCAAGGATGCGCTGAGTTTCGGCGCCGACGGTATCGTGGTCTCCAACCACGGCGGCCGTCAGCTCGATGGCGTGCTCTCCACCGCCAGAGCCTTGCCGCCGATTGCTGATGTGGTTGGCGATGATCTGACGGTACTGGTCGACTCGGGCATCCGTTCCGGGCTGGATGTGGTGCGCATGCTCGCGCTGGGTGCCAAGGCCTGCCTGCTGGGACGCGCGACGGCCTACGCGCTGGCCGCCGATGGCCAGCACGGCGTTGAAAACCTGCTGGACATCTTCGCCAAGGAGATGCGCGTGGCCATGACGCTGACCGGCGTGACGTCGATTGACCAGATTGACAGCACTACGCTGGTTCAATCAGCCAAATAACTGACGTCATTACCCAACGACTGTTTTTACTCTGTAAAACGGTCGTTGATTTATAAGAAGTTTTAATAAGTTAAACGAAATGGCATGAATCT
Organism: Pseudomonas sp. HT11; assembly: GCF_044875395.1. Classification (NCBI taxonomy): domain Bacteria; kingdom Pseudomonadati; phylum Pseudomonadota; class Gammaproteobacteria; order Pseudomonadales; family Pseudomonadaceae; genus Pseudomonas; species Pseudomonas sp. HT11. The sequence goes on from NZ_CP173217.1 coordinate 4,346,658, forward strand.
CGCTCTAATCCCTTTCAAGCAGGTTAGGCGATGACAAGACGTGCGGCGGTATCCAGGGGTTATAACCCATGGTAAAGCGGTTTAAACTGTTACCAATGTTTTACGGAACTGAAGGAACAGTAAGACGCTTGGCACTCGCCACTCTCACGCAGCCTGTAAGACAGTTAAGTGCTTAGAGGCAGATAGCTTATGAAAACACCGACCCAGACTCACGCAATTGACTTCGACAGTGCCAAATTGCAACGCCTGGGTTTTGGTCAGCCATCTCTCCTGCCACCCCGTCGACCGACGTCGTTTGCCCAGCTTCGTCAGCAATTGAGCCAACAATTGCAAGTCAGTCTGGAGCCCCAGCGCATCCTTGGCCTGTTCTTTCGCGAGATTCAGCGCCTGGTGCCCCTGGACGCATTGCAGTATCGCCACGAAGCCAGCGACCTGCGCCTGGAATTTGGTCATCGCGGCCACCACTCGGTGAGCTATGCCTTGAGCCATGAAGGTGAGCACTTGGGCGAGCTGGTATTTCGACGCAATCAACGCTTGCTGGAAGACGAACTGGTCCAGCTTGAAGCGCTGCTGGCAACCTTGCTTTATCCGATGCGCAATGCCCTGCTCTACCGCGCCGCCACTCGCAGTGCTCTGCGCGACCCGTTGACCGAAACCGGTAATCGCGTGGCCATGGACCAAACCCTGCAACGCGAAATCGACATGGCCCGGCGGCACATGAACCCGTTGTCCCTGCTGATGCTGGACATCGATCACTTCAAGAAGATCAACGACACTCACGGCCATGCAACCGGCGACACCGTCCTGCGCGCTGTGGCCGGGGCGATCAAGAGCCAGCTGCGCAATGTCGACATGGTGTTTCGATTTGGCGGGGAAGAGTTTCTGATCCTGCTCTCCAACACCGGCCGGGACGCGGCAGGTATGGTCGGCGAGCGCCTGCGCAAAGCGGCACAAGCTCAGGACTATTGGGCGGAGACCACACGGGTAGAACTCACAGTGAGCCTGGGATGTTCGACGCTGTTGGCCGCCGAGTCTGCCGAAAGCCTGTTGCGCCGTGCCGACAACGCCTTGTACGTGGCCAAGCGCGAAGGTCGCAACCGCTTGGCAATGGCGGGGTAAACACCCCACCATCACGCTTACATCACGCCTCGCTGGCGACGCGAACCTGACGTTCGCGAGTAGCCGCAGGCGCCTTTGCTTTTTCGTTCTCCAACCGCATGCAGCTTTCCAAGAACAGGTACATGTAGTCGTAGCTCTTGCACACCGCCTGACGCAGCTCTACCTGCAGGGCTTTGCTGGGGTTCGTCCCGGCCAGGGTGCAGATGATTTCCAGCGCTTCCCATGGGTGGGCGTCGTCATACTGCGCGTGCATCTTCAACCACTTCATGGCGCGCTTGCGGTCTTCCTCAGGGAAGGCTGCCGCGTAAACACCGGTCGAGCACACCACCGCCGACCACTCACCGGTTGCACCTTCGATCGCGTAGTTGGTGGCGGCAATCGCGACAATCAACGAATCGGCCGAGCTGGTATGCCAGCACCAATGGCTCAGTGCGTGCAGTTCAGGCGGTACGTTCTGCGCTTGCAGTTCTTCCAGGCTGACGCCGTGGGCACGGGCCCAATGCACCCAATAGTCGGCGTGGTTGAGCTCCACGCGAATATTGCGCATCAACCACCGGCGCGCCATATCCTCCCCAGGATGACGGGCAAACTTGGTCTTGGTGAGGTTTTGTGCCATGTACAAGGCAAACTGTTCAACCACTGGCCAGCCACCGATCAGGTAGTGACGCAGGGTCTTGGCGCTGAGCGTGTTGTCACGCATGCGCTGATACAGTTCGTGCTCGACAACTCGGCGCTTGCTCTCGCTACAGTCCTGGATCAATTGCTGCGCCCAGGCGGGGTAACTCGAGGCTTCCATAAGCGGGCCGGTTCTGTTGAATGTGTCGATCACTGTAAGGCTCCTTTTTAAGTGTGATTGTACAGACCAGCAAAGTTTCAGCGGAATGTGCCGGGCGCCTTGAATAACAGAGGCTGCGGCCGCACAGGTCGACACTGCAAGCTGTCAAAGGTAAACAATTGCGGGCGTTCAATCAGGTAGCCCTGAGCGTAATCCACACCTATCTCCAGTAACGCCTGTTCGATTTGCGGTGTTTCAACAAACTCGGCAATTGTGCGCTTACCCATGACATGGCCGATGTGGTTGATCACTTCGACCATAGCGCGGTTAATCGGGTCGTCCAGCATATCCTTTACGAAACTTCCATCGATCTTCAGGAAGTCTACAGGTAAATGTTTCAGATAGGCGAATGAGGACATTCCGGCGCAAAAATCGTCGAGCGAAAAATGGCAACCTAAGGCTTTGAGTTCATTAATAAAGCGAATTGCACTGCCCAAATTCGCTATAGCGCTGGTTTCGGTTATTTCAAAACAAATCATTTCAGGCGGAATGCTGTAAGTCTCGAATTTCTCACGTAAAAACCCAAGAAAATCGTCATCTCCAATAGTTATCCCTGACAGATTTATCGCACACATGGCCATAGGTCGGCCCGCACGCTCGTGCATGCAACGAGCGATGATCTTGAATACGTTCTCCACCACCCAGCGGTCCAGCGAAGTCATTAAACCGTAACGTTCGGCGGCCGGGATAAAACTGTCGGGAAGGATGATCCGGCCCGCCTCGTCGTGCAGGCGCAGCAGGATTTCAATATGGCCATTGCCGCCATCTGTTTGGCCCAGCGGGGAGATTTCCTGCGCGTAGAGGCAAAAGCGATTCTCCTCCAACGCCATGTGCAGGCGCTGCACCCAAGCCATCTCGCCAAAACGCACGGACAACTCCGAGTCATCCGCGTGGTAGACCTGCACACGGTTGCGGCCCTTCTCCTTGGCCATGTAGCACGCCATGTCGGCGGCTCGTAACGAGGCTTCCAGCGTGGTCGGGGTTTGCGAAATGTGCACCAGGCCAATACTGACGGTGGTCATGAAGGGCCGCCCCTTCCACACAAAATGCAGGCTTTGCACGGTATGGCGCAGGCTCTCGGCGATCTTTTCCGCCACAGGTACCGGGCAGTTCTCCAGCAGAATGCCAAACTCGTCCCCGCCCAGCCGCGCCAGCGTGTCACCCTCACGCAGGTCCGATTGCAGCAGTGCGCAGATGTGACGCAGCAATTCGTCCCCCGCTGCATGACCGCAGGTGTCGTTGACCAGTTTGAACTGGTCAAGGTCGAGGAACATCAGCGCATGCCGTCCGCTTTGTTGGCGCCCCGCAGGGTGCAGCACTTGCTCAAGGCGATACTCGAATTCGCGGCGGTTGGCCAGGCCGGTCAACGCATCGTGGGTCGCTTGCCAGGAGAGGTTGGCAATGTATTGACGCTCCTGAGTCATGTCGTGCAGCACCAGCACCGCGCCGCTGACCTTGCCTGCACTGCGAATCGGCGCGCCCACCAACGTCACTGACACGGTACTGCCGTCCAGGCGCTGGATCAGCTTCGAATGTTCGCTGCCACCACTGAGCTGGCCCTTGATAATGTGCTCCAACAGCGTAAAACCGTCCGGCTCGGCGTTTTCGTCCAGCAGCTTGAACAGCGCCGCCAGGGGCAGCCCTTGTGCCTGCGCCGAGCGCCAGTGAGTCAGTGCCTCCGCCGCAGGGTTCATGTAGGCAATGGCGCCGTCGACGTCGGTGGTGATCACGCCGTCGCCGATCGACTCAAGGGTGATCTGCGCTCGCTCCTTCTCCACCTGCAGGGCATCGGCGAAGGCATGGCGCTGGGTCAGCAACTTGTGGGTGCGCAGCAGGGCCAGCACGATCAGGCCCAGTGCGGTGGCCAGGTTAGTGATCAACAGCAGACGCAGGATGACCCGCGAGCCCTCGCCCAGAGCATCACTGAAGGCCTTGGCAGCCGGCGTAACGCCGTCGTTGATGGCGGTGATGCGCGTTTTCCAGGCGTGCACGTCGGTGCTGCTGGCCTGGTCAGCGCTGATCGCCCGATGCATGGCGCGCGCCAGGTCATCCAGTTGCACCAGGTAACCGTCGCCCACGGTCCACAGCTCGATGGCCTTTTCCAGATAACTGAAATGGCGGAAGTTGAGGTACAGCCAGATCAGGCTGGAAACGTCATCAGGATGGTTGCCGCCCTTGAGGATACCCAGGCGCGCGGCCGTCAGGTCGGGGGTGGGCCGGTCGAGGGCAATGCGCAATTCATGCCCGCCCTGGGGCACTGAGATGGCTTGCTGGTATTTGAGGTAAGTGGCCGGATCGCGGTTGTCGGCGTAAAGGGTCAGGTAGTAGATCGCATCTTTCTGGCCCTTGGACCACAGGCTTTCACCGGCCACATAACCGCGTACCGCCGAGAGCATGTAAAGGCTGACGCAACCCAGCAATGCCTGGAACAGTACCACCGCGATAAACGGCCAGACGATGCCCAACAACCGAGGCGTACTTAACGTCGTTCCGAGAGTGCGCTTTTGCTTCATGAGGTCCCTTGCACAAGCACTACCAAAAACAGGCGAGTGATTAACGCTCCTGACAGCACAATCTTGGCCAAATTCGCTCGATCCGCTCAAGGGCGCCGGCTCGATTCAGCGCCTGAACCTTGAACGGCGCAGGAAAGCCGCTATTTCCTGGGGAGACTCTTGTGCCTGCCAGAGTCAATCATTGCAAACCCAACATCACCTAACTTGCTGCAAATGTCCGTAGAGCTTGGCGTACAGGCCACCGTCAGCGATCAACTGCTGATGATCGCCATCCTCGGCGATGTGCCCACCATCAAACACCAGTACCCGGTCAGCCTGTTTCACCGCTGAAAGCCGGTGCGCGATGATCAGTGTAGTACGCCCACTGAGAAACCGCGCCAGCGCCTGGTGCAGGTTGTACTCGGTGGCGGCGTCCAGGGCGGACGTGGCCTCATCCAGAATCACCACTTTGGGCTCGGCCAACACCATTCGCGCAATGGCCAGGCGTTGACGCTGACCGCCGGAAAAGCGTACGCCGGAGCGCCCCACTACGCTGTCCAGCCCCAACGGCAGTGCCTTGACGGTAGCATCCAACTGGGCGATTTCCAGTGCCTGCCAACAGGCCTGGTCGCTGCGGGTACGCCCCATGGTCAGGTTGGCGCGCACGGTGTCGTTGAACAACGCCGGGTGTTGCAGCACCACGGCGACGTTTTCGCGGATGGTCGCAAGCCCGATTTCCTGCTGGGTGGCCCCGCCGAAGCGAATGCTGCCGGCTTGCGGCGTATACAGCCCCAGCAGCAGTTGCACCAGAGTACTTTTGCCGCCGCCACTGGCGCCGACAATCGCGACCTTCTCACCCGGCGCAATGGCCAGGTTCAACTGGTCGAGCACCAGCTCGTCGCCGTAGCCGAAATCCAGACCGCGCACCTCGATGCCGACGGTCTCACGCCCGGTAAACGGGTCTGCGCCGCCGGCATACTGCGGCTCGTCGGCGCGCGCCAGCAGCTCGTTGATCCGCGTCAACGCCCCGCCCGCCGCGTAGTAAGCGTATTGCAGGTTCAACAGTTGCTCCACCGGCCCGATCATGAACCACAGGTAGCTGAACACCGCGAGCATCTGGCCGATGGACAGGTCGGAAAACAGCACGGTGAGCATCGCCGCAGCGCGGAAGATGTCGATGCCAAACTGAAACAACAAGCCACTGGCACGGCTGGAGGCGTCGGTTTTCCATTGGGAGTGGATCGCGTAGTCGCGCACTTCCTGGGCGCGCTGGCCAAGGCGCCCGAGGAAAAAGCCCTGGCGGTTGCCCGCACGCACTTCCTGAATCGCGTCGAGGGTTTCGGTCAACGCCTGGGTGAAGCGCGACGTGCTGTCGTTTTCAAGCTTCTTCAAGTGTTTGACGCGTTTGCCCAGCTGTACCGTGGCGTAGATCACCAGCGGATTGAACAGCAGGATCAGCAGCGCCAACTGCCAGTGCATCCACACCAGAATCGCCGAAGTGCCGACCAGCGTGAGCATGGCCACCAGGAAGCGGCTGAGGGTTTCGCCGACAAATTTGTCCAGCGTATCCAGGTCGGTGACCAGGTGCGTGGTGACCGTGCCGCTGCCCAGGCTTTCGTATTCGCCAAGGGAAATGCGCTTGAGCCGCTCGATCAGGCGCACGCGAATGCGATAGACAACGTCCTTCGCCAGCCGCGCAAACAGCCGCGCCTGCACCACATTGAACACCAGTGCGCCGCAACGCAGGCACAGTGTCACCAACAACATCAGGCCGATATAACCGGCAGCTTTCTGCCAGCCCAGGGGCAACGCGTTGTTCATCACCTTGAGCGCGGCATCGCCACGGCCCAGCAACACTTCGTCGACCAGCAGAGGCAACAGCAAGGGAATCGGCACGCTGCACAATGTCGCCAGCACAGCGACGCCATTGGCAATCCACAGCGATTTTTTGTGGCGCAGGGCCAGACGGCGAATTTCCGCCCAGGTCAGTCGGTCGGTACGGTCGGGCTGGTCATGCACAGGTGGCTCGCTCCAACCAGCGGGCGAGCAATGGCGACAGCTCGGACAGCGGCTGGTAGCCGTTGGTCAACAAGGCCAACTGACCGTTACGCTCCGCCAGAAGGGTCGGAAAACCGGCAATGCCCAAATCCTGCACCCAGGTGAAATCAGCGGCCGTCGCGGCGTGCTGCTCGGCGCGGTCGAACGCGCCGGCAAACTCGATACGCGGGATGCCCGCCTCCTCGGCCAGTTCGACCAGCACGCTGGCCAGGGTCACATCGCGGCCCTCGACGTAAAACGCGCGCTGGATCAGCCCCAGCAGCTTCCACGCGCAATCCGGCGCCAGGCTGCGCGCCGTGACGATGGCGCGGCACGCGGGCTCGGTGTCATAGACAAAACCATCGGGCAACGCGCCTTCACGTGTGAACGGCTGACCGGTGGCCTCGGTGACCGCCTGCCAGTGCTCAAGGATGTAGCGCCGGGTGGTCGGCTCCAATGCCGCGCCACTGCCGGTGCGCAAACCACCCACCACCAGGTGCAGCTCAACGCCCGCAGCCTGGGCCTGCTCGACCAACGCCTCGGCCACCGGGGCAAAGCCCCAGCACCAGGAACACATCGGGTCCATCACATAGAGCAGGCGCGCGGGCATGGGTCAGGCCTCGGAAGGGGTTTGCTTATAGTTGAAGCCAATCGGGTGCGGCATATTGCGGGCCTTGGCCAGCTCGATCTGCTTTTGCCGGTCAATCGCGCTGCGACGGGTCTTCTCCGGCAGCTTATCCCAGCAATGCGGGCAGCTGATGCCAGCCACATAGTGCTCGGACGCGCGGTCTTCGACGCTCACCGGTGTACGGCAGGCATGACATTGATCGTAGTCGCCTTCGCTCAAGTCGTGGCGCACGGTCACGCGGTTGTCGAACACAAAGCAGTCGCCCTGCCATTTGGTCTCTGCCTGCGGCACCTCTTCGAGGTACTTCAGAATGCCGCCCTTGAGGTGGTAAACCTCGTCAAAGCCTTCGCTGAGCATGTAGCTCGAAGCCTTTTCACAGCGAATGCCGCCGGTGCAGAACATGGCGACTTTCTTGTGCTTGGCCGGGTCGAAGTTGGCTTTGATGTAGTCGGGAAATTCGCGAAAACTGGTAGTTTTCGGGTCAATCGCGCCTTCAAAGGTGCCAATGGACACTTCGTAATCGTTACGGGTGTCGATCAACAGCACTTCCGGGTCGCTGATCAGCGCGTTCCAGTCCTGCGGGTCAACATAGGTGCCGACTTTTTTGTTCGGGTCGACGCCTTCGACGCCCAGGGTCACGATCTCTTTCTTGAGCTTGACCTTGGTGCGATAGAACGGCTGCTCATCGCAGTACGACTCTTTGTGGTCGATGTCGTCCATGCGTGGGTCGTTCTTCAGCCAGGCCATCAGGCCATCGATGCCTTCGCGGCTGCCGGAAACGGTGCCGTTGATGCCTTCTTCGGCGATCAGCAACGTGCCTTTGATGCCGTTGTCGACCATCGCCTGCAGCAGTGGCTCGCGCAGGGCGACGTAATCTTCGAGGGTGACGAACTTATACAGTGCCGCCACGACAATCGGTTGAGTCATGGGTGTTCTCTCCAGGTGGCTACCCTCGTAAGGGGTGAACCGGATAACGGCAGCTGGGTTTTTTAGCCGCAAGCTGCAAGTAAAAGCAAAAAAAACGCGCCGACTAGGCGGCGCGTTGGGGATTGTAGCAAGAAGGCAGCTGCGAGGGCTCTAATCTTGTCGCGTGCAGCTGACAACTTGTGGCTGCTTCAATGCCCTCCGGCGCAGGTCGGCGAGGCCGGGGCTGCGTCGATTTTCGCCCATTCTTCAGGCGTGTAGGTATGCAGCGCCAACGCATGAAACTCGCTCATCAGGTCACCCAGCGTGGCGTAGACCGTCTGATGGCGCTTGACGCGGTTAAGCCCTTCGAACTGCTGGCTGACCAGCACGGCCTTGAAGTGGGTCTGCAACCCACGGCTGTGCATATGGCTTTCGTCCAGCACGCTCACGTGTTGCGGGCTCAGGGCGGCGAGCGCCGTTTCGATACGCTGTTGCATGGTCATTCCTGCTTACTTCTTCTTGGCCGGTGCGGCGGCTTTTGGCGCCAGCTCGTTGGTCATGTCTTCCAACAGCTTGTTGACTACCGGCACAGCGCTTTCCAGCTTGGCCTGGGTCATCTGGGCCGATTGCTGGGTCAGTTGCGGCATTTTTTCCAGGACTTTTTTACCCAGTGGCGACTGGTAGAAGGCAACCAGATCCTTAAGTTCGGATTCGCTGAAGTTGGTGGTGTAGAGCTTGACCATGTCCGGCTTCAGCTTCGGCCAGCCGATGGCTTGGTCCAGCGCGGCGTTGGCCTTGGCCTGGTAGCTGTCCAGTACGGACTGCTTGGCGGCAGGCGCCTTGGTCTGTTCGAAACGCTGGGCGAACATTTGCTGCACTTGCATGTACACCGGGGTACCCAGCTTGTCAGCGTGGGCCAGGGTAAGGAAGGCTTCGGCACTGGCGTTATGGCTGGCGGTATCGGCAAAAACTTGGCCGCTGGCGCAAACCAGAGCAACCGCGGTACAGATGGCACGAAGACGAGTCATCGAGTTTCCTTTTCTAGCAGGCGAGGTAAGACCCCAAGGGCGACCATTCTGCGCCTAAAAAACCTCGCGGCTCAACCCCAGGCCTTGTTCGGCCTGGATTTGCAGGACTTGCCTGCGATGAAAAGTCTTTTATGGAACCCCCAAGGCCTATCACGGCCTAAACTGCGCAAACGAACCTGAAGGAGTGTGCCCGATGAGCCGTATCGAAACCGACAGCCTGGGAGAAGTGCATGTCCCGGATGACGCTTACTGGGGCGCGCAGACCCAACGCTCGCTGGTGAATTTCGCCATCGGCGAGCAACGCATGCCTTTGGCCGTGCTGCATGCCCTGGCCCTGATCAAGAAAGCAGCGGCGCGGGTCAACGATCGCAACGGCGACTTGCCTGCCGATATCGCCCGCCTGATCGAACAGGCCGCCGATGAAGTGCTCGACGGTCAGCATGACGACCAGTTCCCACTGGTGGTCTGGCAGACCGGCAGCGGCACCCAGAGCAACATGAACGCCAACGAAGTGATCGCCGGCCGCGCCAACGAACTGTCGGGCCAGACCCGCGGCGGCAAAAGCCCGGTGCACCCGAACGATCATGTCAACCGCTCCCAAAGCTCCAACGACTGCTTCCCCACCGCCATGAGCATCGCGACGGTGCAGGCGATCAACACGCAACTGCTGCCGGCGATCACCAACCTCTCGGGTGGGCTGGCGGAACTGTCGGCGCGGCACATGAAACTGGTCAAGACCGGCCGCACCCACATGATGGACGCCACGCCAATCACTTTTGGCCAGGAAGTCTCGGCGTTTATCGCCCAGCTCGACTACGCCGAACGCGCGATCCGCAGCGCCCTGCCCCCGGTGTGCGAACTGGCCCAGGGCGGCACCGCCGTCGGCACCGGGCTCAACTCGCCCCACGGCTTTGGCGAGGCGATTGCTGCCGAGTTGGCCGCCTTGTCGGGGCTGCCCTTTGTGACCGCCCCGAACAAATTCGCCGCCCTCTCCGGCCACGAGCCGCTGGTAACCCTGCACGGCGCGCTGAAAACCCTGGCCGTGGCGTTGATGAAAATCGCCAACGACCTGCGCCTGCTCGGCTCCGGCCCGCGCGCCGGGTTGGCCGAGGTCAAGTTGCCAGCCAACGAGCCGGGCAGTTCGATCATGCCGGGCAAGGTCAACCCGACCCAATGCGAAGCGCTGTCGATGCTGGCCTGCCAGGTGCTGGGCAATGACGTGACCATCGGCATTGCCGCCAGCCAGGGGCACTTGCAGTTGAACGTGTACAAGCCGGTGATCATCCACAATCTGCTGGAATCGATCCGCCTGCTGGCCGACGGTTGCAACAACTTCCAGGAACACTGCATTGCCGGCCTTGAGCCGGATGCAGAACAAATGGCCGAACACCTGGAACGCGGCCTGATGCTGGTGACCGCACTCAACCCGCACATTGGCTACGATAAGTCGGCGCAGATCGCCAAGAAGGCGTATGCCGAGGGCCTGACGCTACGTGAAGCCGCGCTGGCGCTGGGCTTCTTGACTGATGAAGAGTTCGACCAGTGGGTACGCCCGGAAAACATGCTCGAAGCCGGCCACTAACCTCAGGTTTTTGATCTGCTTGTGATCTAAGGCGCCCCGTTAACCACGCTGGCCGCACGCCGAGCCTAGGCGAGGTGCCGAGTGGTGGGGCGAGGACCTTTTGCTTACTTTTGGCTGGGCCGGCATTCCGGTCCTTCCAAAAGTGAGCCGCTGTAAGAGCGGAACCAATAGCAGCCGTTACCGCAGAAATGGATATGTACGCCGACTAGATATCCCAGCCAACTGACATGCCGCCTTCGCGAGCAAGCCCGCTCCCACAGTTAACAGTGTTGCGTCAGCGAGATACGGGTTGCCCCAGAGGCCACCATCGCAGGCAAGCCAGCTCCCACATTTACACCGCTTTCCCCCCTAAAGCCGCGGCGATGACCCGGCCGCCACGCCAGGCATCAAGACGCCAGCCGCACCCGCCGAGCCCTGAGCCCCGCCAGCAACGACGGCGCCAGCGCCACCGTCGCCGACCCCAGCACCACCACCAGCGCCCCGACATAGCCTAAGGCGTTGATCTCTTCGGCCTGCACGAACGCCGGCCATAACCACGCTGCCAACGCTACTGCCACAAACGTCACCAACGGCGTCAGCGCCAACGTCGCACTGACCCGCGAGGCCTCCCAATGCGCCAACGCCTCGGCAAACGCGCCGTAAGCCACCAGCGTATTCATGCAGCACGCCAGCAACAGCCAGCCTTGCAGCGGGCTCAACTGCAGCGCCTCCAGCGGATGCGCCCACGGCGTGAGCAGCGCGGCGCACGACAGGTAGATCACCATCATCACCTGCAGCGAATTCCATACCGTCAGCAACTGCTTCTGGCCCAAGGCGTAAAACACCCAGGTGGTAGTGGCGAGCAGAATCGTCAGCACCCCGGCGGTGTAGGTGCCCAGGGACGTGAGCATTTCCACCAGGCGTTGGTTGAAGAACAGCCCGAAGCCGATGATCAACACCACCAGGCCTACACCCTGCCCCAGGCTGAAACGCTCCTTGAACACAAACACGCTGGCGACCATCAGAAAGATCGGTCCCATCTGCACCACCAACTGGGCCGTGCCGGGGCTGAGCATTTTCAGGCCTACCAGGTACAACACGTAATTGCCCACCAGCCCGCACACCGCCATGGCTACCAGCCAACCGCCCTTGGGGCCGAGCACTTTGCGGCTGGGCAGGCGCTGGGTGAGGGCCAAGTAGATAAACAAGCAGCTACCGGCGACAACCAGGCGAAACCAGGTGACGGTGACCGGGTCCATCACCCGCAGCACTTGTTTGAGTTTGATCGGCAGGATGCCCCACAGGAACGCGGTCAGCAGGGTCAAGCCAAAGCCATAGACCCAGCGGCCGGAAGAGATGTGCATGAGTGCCCCGAATGCCTGAGGAAGTGGAACGGGCATTCTAGGGGCAAGCGCACGAATTGGGATACGGCACAATTCAAATGTGGGAGCGGGCTTGCTCGCGAACACGGTGGGTCAGCCTTGCCTGTGTTGACTGATACACCGCTTTCGCGGGCAAGCCCGCTCCCACATTTTTAAGCCGGGTTTCTTCAGTGGGATCTAGCGTACGGCTTCGAAGAGCCCAGTGGCGCCCATGCCGCCGCCCACGCACATGGTGACGATGCCGTAACGCAGGTTGCGCCGTTGCAGCTCGCGCACCAAATGCCCGACTTGTCGCGAACCGGTCATGCCGAACGGATGCCCGATGGAAATCGAGCCGCCATTGACGTTGTATTTGGCGTTGTCGATCTCCAGGCGGTCACGCGCATACAGGCACTGCGAGGCAAACGCCTCGTTGAGTTCCCACAGGTCGATATCCGCGACCTGCAAGCCCTTGGCCTTGAGCAACTTGGGCACCGAGAACACCGGGCCAATGCCCATCTCGTCCGGCTCGCAACCGGCCACGGTAAACCCGCGGAAAAACGCCTTGGGCTTGAGCCCCAGTGCCAGGGCCTTTTCCAGGCTCATCACCAGTGTCATCGACGCGCCATCGGAAAGCTGCGAGGAGTTGCCAGCCGTCACCGAACCGTCTTCGGCAAACACGGGGTTGAGCCCTTGCAGGCTGGCCAGCGTGGTGTCCGGGCGGTTGCAGTCATCGCGATCCACCACGCCTTCAAGGATCTGAACCGCGCCGGTATGCTTGTCCTCAACCTTGTAGGTGACCGGCATCGGCACGATTTCATCGTCGAACAAACCGTCAGCCTGAGCCTGCGCGGTGCGCTGCTGGCTCTGCAAGGCGTAACGGTCCTGCGCTTCGCGGCTGACGTTATAGCGACGCGCGACGATTTCGGCGGTCTGGCCCATCGGGAAGTAGATGCCCGGCACTTGCTCTTTCAGCAGCGGGTTGATCAGGTTGTCGGTGTTGACGCTTTTGAGGGTCAGGCTGATCGATTCGACGCCACCGGCGACGATGATGTCGCTGCAACCCGAAGCGATCTGGTTGGCCGCGATCGCGATCGCCTGCAAGCCCGAGGAGCAGAAGCGGTTGAGGGTCATGCCGGCCGTGCCTGTGCCCAATTGCGAGAGCACTGCCACATTGCGCCCGATGTTGTAGCCCTGCGCGCCTTCATTGGAACCGGCACCGACGATGCAATCCTCGACCGTCGCCGGGTCGATGCCATTGCGGCTCAGCAGTGCATTCACGCAATGGGCCGCCATGTCGTCCGGACGGGTCTGGTTGAACTTGCCACGAAAGGATTTGGCCAGGCCGGTTCGCACACTGTCGACGATCACTACTTCACGCATGGGCTACCTCGATCTTGTCGTTGTTGGGAGATCAACCGAGGATAAATCCAGGCCCTCCCCACCGCGATGATCATTCACCCCGCCTATACAAAAGCATGGCAATGAGCAGGCTGGTTCTGCCAAGTGGGATGTTGTGGCGGACACGCTGGTTGTGGCGAGCAGGCTTGCCCTGCGTTGGGGCGCGAAGCGGCCCTGATCCAGACGCCGCGTTCTTTCATTTAGAACGCATTAACCGACGATGGGGCCGCTTCGCAGCCCAACGCAGGGCAAGCCTGCTCACCACAAAGAGCCTGCTCACCACAAAAAGCCTGCCAGCCACAGGTCAGCGCCCGCCAACGCTATTTTTTCTTTTTCTTCTTGTCGTGCTTGTCGGTTTTGTCGAACGCCTCTTCCAGCGCGCGGTTGATGGTGCGCAATACCTTGACCCGCGCCCAGCGCTTGTCGTTGGCTTCCACCAGCGTCCAGGGCGAGACTTCAGTGCTGGTACGGTCGACCATATCGCCCACGGCGGCACGGTAGGCGTCCCACTTGTCGCGGTTGCGCCAGTCGTCTTCGGTGATCTTGAAGCGCTTGAACGGGATGTTCTCGCGGGCCTGGAAGCGCTCCAACTGGGTGTCCTTGTCAATCGCCAGCCAGAACTTGACCACGATCACACCGGCGTCGCGCAGCTGCTCTTCAAAGTCATTGATCTCGCCATAGGCGCGCATCCAGTCCGCCGGGGTGCAGAAACCTTCGATGCGCTCCACCAGCACGCGCCCGTACCACGAGCGGTCGAACACCGTGAACATGCCGCGCGCCGGAATCTTCTGCCAGAACCGCCACAGGTACGGTTGGGCACGCTCGTCTTCACTCGGCGCGGCAATCGGCACGATGTGGTACTGACGCGGGTCCAGCGCCGCCGCCACACGCCGGATCGCCCCGCCCTTGCCCGCCGCATCGTTGCCTTCGAACACGGTAACCAGCGCGTGCTTGCGCATGCGCTTGTCACGCATCAGGCCGGAGAAACGCGCCTGCTCGGTGATCAGCTGTTCTTCGTAATCGTCCTTGTCCAGGCTCAAAGTCATGTCGAGGCTGTCGAGCAGGCTCTTCTGATCCACCGAGGCCAACAACGGCGCCGGGTTCATGCCGCTGGCCTTGCCCTTGGGCAACTTCAGCGCATTTTGCAGGCTTTCGAGCAGGATCTTGCCCACGGTGAGGCTGCGGTAGTGCGCGTCAACGCCTTCGATCACATGCCACGGCGCATAGTCGCGGCTGGTGCGGCGCAGGATGCGCTCACCAAAATGCACAAATTTGTCGTAGGTCTGGGACTGCTGCCAGTCCAGCGGGCTGATGCGCCAGCTGTGCAGCGGGTCATCGGCCAACGCCTTGAGCCGCGCTTTCATCTGTTTCTTGGACAGGTGGAACCAGAACTTGAAGATCAGCGCACCTTCGTCGCAGAGCATCTTTTCCAGGCGCTCGGCACCGGCGATGGCCTGGTCCAGGCGTGCATCCTTGATCTCGCCGTGCACACGGCTTTGCAGCATCTGGCTGTACCAATTGCCGAAAAAAATGCCCATGCGGCCTTTGGCCGGCAATTGCCGCCAGTAGCGCCAGGCCGGTGGGCGCGCCAGTTCTTCGTCGGTCTGCTGGTCAAAGGTGCGCACTTCGATCAGGCGCGGGTCCATCCATTCGTTGAGCAGCTTGACGGTCTCGCCCTTGCCGGCGCCCTCAATGCCGTTGATCAAGATAATCACCGGGAAGCGCTTCTGCTGCTGCAGCTCGTACTGCACTTCCAGCAACGCTTCGCGCAGGGCCGGCACTTCGGCTTCATAGGTGTCTTTGTCGATGGCGTGACCGATTTCGGCGGATTCGAACATGGGCAGCTCCGTTTCAAGATGGATCAAGACTAGCGGATTGGGCAACAACGCGCGGGAGGAAATTCCACGCCAACGTGCCGTGGGTCAATTCAAAGCCCATTGATCAGCTAGAATGGCCGCCTTGCTGTTGCCCGCTGTTATTTTATGAGCCGCCCATGACCCCCATCACCCACGCCCAGCTCGACTGGGACGACCAAGGTCGCCCGCACTCGCGGGTCTTCGACGATGTGTATTTTTCCGACCAGTCGGGCCTTGAAGAAACCCGCTACGTGTTCCTCGAACAGAACCGTTTGCAGGCGCGCTTTGCCGCCCTGCCGGTGAACGGGCGGCTGGTGATCGGCGAAACAGGGTTTGGCACCGGCTTGAATTTTCTGTGCGCCTGGCAGCTGTTCGAACAGCACGCGGTGGCGGGCGCGCGCCTGCATTTTGTCAGCGTGGAAAAGTACCCGCTGAGCCACGCCGACCTGCAACGCGCCCTCGCCCTCTGGCCAGAGCTTGCGCCCTTCGCCGAGCAACTGCTGGCGCACTACATTGCCATCCACCCAGGCTTCCAGCGGCTGGTGCTGGATAACGGCCGCGTGACGCTGACCCTGTTGATCGGCGATGCCCTGGAGCAGTTGCCGCAACTGGATGCCCAGGTCGATGCGTGGTTTCTCGACGGCTTCGCCCCGGCAAAAAATCCCGAGATGTGGACCGCCGAACTGTTTGCCGAACTGGCCCGCCTGGCGGCACCTGGCTCGACCATCAGCACCTTCACCAGCACCGGCTGGGTACGCCGGCTGATCAACGCCGCCGGGTTCAAGATGAAACGCACGCCAGGCATCGGGCATAAGTGGGAGATCCTGCGCGGTGAATTCCTCGGTTGGCCGGCCGAAACGCCGCCACCGGCCCACAGCAAACCGTGGTTCGCCCGCCCGGCGCCGGTGCCTGGTGAGCGCAGCGCCCTGGTGATCGGCGGCGGCCTGGCCGGGTGCGCCACCGCGGCCAGCCTGGCGGCACGTGGCTGGCGCGTGAGCCTGCTGGAGCGCCACGGCGCCCTGGCCCAGGAAGCGTCGGGCAACCCGCAAGGCGTGCTTTACCTCAAGCTCTCGGCTCATGGCACGGCGCTTTCGCAACTGATCCTCAGCGGTTTCGGCCACACGCGACGCTTGCTTGAGCACCTGCACCGCGGCGTCGATTGGGACGGTTGCGGCGTGCTGCAACTGGCCTTCAACGCCAAGGAAGCCGAGCGCCAGGCCCAACTGGCCGCCGCGTTTGCGCCGGGCCTGCTGCACCTGCTTGACCAGGCTCAAGCCCAGGCACGCGCCGGCGTGGCGCTCGAACACGGCGGGCTGTTTTACCCCGAGGGCGGCTGGGTGCACCCGCCGGCATTATGCCAATGGCAAGCGCAGCACCCGTTGATCGACGTGCTGCCTCATCACGAAGCCCTCGAGTTGCAGCGCGTTGACGGTCAATGGCAAGCCCTGGCCGGCGACAGCCTGCTGGCGAGCGCGAGCGTGGTGGTGCTGGCAGGTGCCGCCGAGATCAAGCGGTTTGCGTTCAGTGCCGACCTGCCGCTCAAACGCATTCGCGGGCAGATCACACGGCTGGCAGAAACGACGGCGAGCCAGGCGCTGGCCACCGTGGTGTGCGCCGAAGGCTATGTCGCCCCTGCGCGCCTGGGTGAACACACCCTGGGCGCCAGCTTCGACTTCAAGAGCGACGACCTGACGCCCACTGCCGCCGAGCACGCCGGTAATCTGGAGATGCTGCGGGAAATCTCCCTCGACCTGGCCGACCGTCTCGGCGCCGATGCCTGCTCTGCCGAGCACCTGGAAGGCCGCGCCGCCTTCCGCTGCACCAGCCCCGACTACCTGCCGATTGTCGGGCCGCTGGCCGAACGCGAGGCGTTCGACCAGGCCTACGCGGTCCTGCGCAAGGACGCTCGCCACGTGCCGTCCACACCCTGCCCATGGCTGGACGGCGTTTACATCAACAGCGGCCATGGCTCACGTGGCCTGGTCACCGCGCCGCTGTGCGCCGAACTGCTGGCAGCCTGGCTGGACGCCGAACCCTTGCCCTTGCCCAGCAGCGTGGCCGAAGCTTGCCACCCCAACCGTTTTGCCTTGCGCGCGCTGATTCGCAGCAACGCCGGCAAGCCTTAGACCTGGCTGAATCACGGGATCACACAGGGCGACAGGTCGCCGAGTTTCAGCGCCTCCTTGGTCAGGCGCTCAGCTTCGCCCTTATGCGCCGCCTGCTGTTCGCGCAGGATCTGGTTCATCTGGTCAAGGTAGTCGGCGTCGTTGAGCGCGGTGCTTTTTTCAAAGACCGCCTGCAGGCGTTGGTCAAAGGGCTCGTTCAACGCCTCGAACGATCGGCTGAAGGCGACTTTCAAGTGACTGTCCCATAACGGCAGCTCCACCAGGTAGTTCAAGAGCTTGGGTGAGCGCTCCGCCGCCCGGAGTTGTTCTTCGGCGCTGTTGAGCGCTTCGACCGTGACGCCGCCCAGGCGGGCAAAGCGCATGTGCAGGGGCTGACCCGGCAAATGAAACTTGCTGGCCAGCCCTGTTCGGTAGGCCAGGCTGACTTCCAGCGGGTCGGCCTCCGGGTGCGCCTGACTGTGCGATCGTGCGTAGCTGTCCAACTGATCCAGACGAAACAGGCCCTTGGCCAACTTCAGCAGCGGCTTGGCGGTCAACTTGCCACCTTCGACCCCTTTGGCAGCTTCGTGGATCTCCACCAGCACCTCAAGGTTGCTGAAGTTCAGCGCCGCACTGTCATCGCAATTGAGTGGCGTGGCGGCCCGGTCAAAAATTTCATCGCGCAGCTGCGTGTCAGTTCCGGCCGCCTCCAGCACCCGCCAGACGCGTCGTTCCAGGTCCTCACGCACCAGTTGAGCATCGCCGGTGCCGCCCAGTTCGGCCAATAACCGGAACAGGCTCTCAGACTCTGGCTCTTGCTGAAGTCCCGTCCAAACCGCCTCTTTTTGTGTGTACCGCGCAACCGCGCTGTCGGCCAGCCATAATTCCCGGGCTTTCTGCTCGTTGAGGCGAGCGATGTCATCTTCCAGGAAGCCCATGCCGACGCCGGTTCGGCTCCGATAATCGGCCAGGGTCTTTCGGCTGGCTTCATCCAGCGGGTTGTGGCGCAGGTTGATGGCTTCAGCCACAGGGCGTGGCGCGGTGAACAACCAGCCAGGCACGGCCGGGATCTCGTTGTCGCGCAGGTCGAGGTAATGCAGGTAAGGCAGGCGCGGTACCCCACCGGGAAACGCGCGCAGACGACAATGACGCAGCATCAGCTCACGCAACTCGAACATGTGGCCGATGGCAGGCGGGTCGATCAACGGGTTGTTGCTCAGGTTCAAGACCTGCAGGCCGCGCAGGTCAGCCAGCTTGGCGCGGGTGTGTTCGGTGAGTTGCAGGTGGTTGTCGTTGAGGTACAGGTGTTTGAGCGCGGGCATCTGTGACAGTACTTCCGGCAGGCGTGTCACCTCGTTGCTGCGCAGCTCCAACGCCTCGAGCTGCTTGAAGTGCTTGAGAAAATACGCCACGTCATCGTCGAGCCCCATTCTGTTCAACGACAACTGCCGGACATGGGCAAAGCTGACCTGCGCCGGCAAGGTGGGCAGTCGGCCCACGACCAGGCCATCGAGTATTAGGCTTGGCACCTTTACCCCGCTGGCATCGGGCAACAGGAGCGTCTGTCGCCAGCCCTCCTCGATGGCCTGCATCGCCTGGTGACGGCCCAAGCGGTAATCCGCCTGGGGATGGGGTAAACCGGCGAGGGACGTCTCGTCATTGCGCCACGCCTTGAGCGCCCGATGCAGGGCCTCGAACTGTCGCTCCAGCGCCTCCACGGACTGGGCGCGTGCCAGGTGATCGGGGCCTTGACCGTCCAGGAACGTCGCCACCTGCCGCTCGTCAAAACCGGGATACAGCCTGTTGACTTTGCGCACCAGCGCCGCCGGGTGCCGCGTCGAGCGCACCATGGCCTGAACGCACGGCACCGGCGCCGGTTCAGGGAGTGCACGCTCGGGCCATAGATGGCGTGAAAGCACGTGGCGTTCGTCCTCGGCGCACGCCTGGATCGCATCGCGCAATCGACTGGCACGCTCTGCCCCCGACAGGTTCAGCGCTGCCAATTGCGCAGGCGACAAGGTGGCGAGCAGAGCCTGGTAAAACCCGTCCGGGCCTGAGGCCTTTTCGCCCAGTGGCGCACCTTTGTCGTCGAACGCCTGGACCCCATCGCCAGTCTCGACCAGTGTGCGCTGCCACCGTGCATGCTGGCTGCCAGAGGTGCCTAGCAGGTCGCCGATCAAACTGTCCCGGCGTACCTGCACGTGCAAATCCTGCGGCCACCCCGCGACCTTCGCCAGCAGGTGAACGGCCAGCTGTCGCGAGGGGGCTGTCGCCAGCTCCGGCAGATACAGGCCGATCAGCGCCTGGTCTTCTTCCTGCACCGCCAACGCTTCGCGTACCCGTTGTGCGAGCGACAGCGGCACGCGCCGGGTGCTGCGCAGTTGCCAGCGATGCACGGTTGGCGTTTTGGACAACAATTCCCAGGCGATGCGATTGGGCAAGAGCGGAAAATGCGCCTTGAGCAACCCGTGATCTGAATGGGTAATGCCATCCGCTTCCTGATACAGCTGCTGGAAAACCTCTCGGTGGGTGCGCTTGAGCGAGGCCAGTAACTGGCGCGCAAGCACCGCGCCCTGCTCGTCTGGCGGTACCGAGCCGCCCAGCAAGGTGTCGATCTCGTCCGGCGGCAGCACGTCGAGCAGAGTCGCCATCACTGCGCCGTCTTTGAGCGCCTGTTCAGTGATGTGGATGCTCAAGTGTCCATGCTCGAAGGTTGCGCTGCCGGGAAAACGTTCGAGCCGCGCCCCTTGGTGGTCCAGCACCTCGAAAAACCGTCCCTGCGGCCAACCTGGCATCAGCGGCAACGCCAGCAACTGAACGCGCGCGGTGCCTGCATCCGGGCGTGGCTGATGTTCCAGCTGCCAGATCAGATCGCGGACTTGCTGGTTCAAGGCGAAACGCGCCACGCAGTCGTTGAAGCGCTCCGGCAGCGGGCTATTTTGCAGGGCCAGGGCGTGCAGGCGGGAGGGGCCCATGTCGACAATGCTCGCCACGTATTTCAATTGCTCGGGGGGCAGTGCGGCCAGGCGCGGGTTGAGCCGAGTGAGGATGTAGGACGGGGGCACCCACTCCTGAGTGTGTTCGAACGCAAACCGCCAACCGCCCTGGCGGTTGTGCAGCAGGCGCGGACGATAGGCCGTGGTCCGCGTCGGGTGAAGCACATGCCAGTAACCCGACCGCGCATCGTAGGCCACCGAATACACCACGCCCTTGATCCTGACATATGAATGACCGCCGGCCTGGTAGATCCCACGGCTGTTGGCCACCGTCAGGGCGTCGACATCCAGCGTCCGGCCGTAAGGCTTGAGCCGCCGACGCCACAAGCGAGGACCGGCATCAGGCAGTTGCACGGCTTCGACCGCTTCAAAGAACTCCGCGGGATTGGACTTGAACGCCCTGAACACCTTGCCCGCCACCTTCACACCGTTCGCGAACAGGGCCATGGCCGCGAGGTTTTCGGCCACATTGACCAAGTGTTCCAGGCCTTCGGCCTGGTCGCTATGCGTCCAATCATCCACGCCCTCGAAGACCTCGGCGAGCATCTCGCCGACAGCCACGCCCAACATCAATTGCCCGAGCACCGGCACCATCAGGCCGGCGATGTTCAGCATATTCAGGCCCGCCTCCTGATAGCCTTGAAGGCGTTTCTGGCGCGCCTGCTCATCCACTTGCGCCGTCGGCACGGCCAATGCAACGGCGTCCAGCTGGATCTTGCGGGTCAAGGCGCCGAAAAAGAACGGCTCCAGGCCAGTGTCCACCTCCACGGGCTCCACGCGTTCGAGTGTCCTGCGTTTGTCAAAACGCTGGAAAAAACCGAACCGCTCGGCCTCATCCAGGTAGCGAGTGAAGAAGCTGCGATAGGCCGGCACCTGAAGCTTGAGCGTCAGGTAGACGGTCAGATCACCCAGCGTGGGGTATTCGTACCACGGGCGCACGGGCTCGCCTGGCATGTACACCAGCAAGGGCCCCTCGGCAAAGCCGTGCGTGGAAGCATGGCCGAACACCAGCACGCTCCACAGGCATGCCCCATGCACATTGATCCCTTGCCAGACCAGCGGCTTCTCATGGAACAGCACATGCTGCAGGTTCCGCGCGGGCAAGCGTGTATTGAGCAGGGCTTGCAACGCGGTATGGCCGGACTCACTGATATCGCCCTTGGCATGGGCAATCTGCAAGTCGATTTGCATGTCCTTGATCTTGCACTGGCCGACCTCGCCGACCACCGGGTTGTAGGCCCGTTCAGCGCCGTCCTCGTCGTCGCTCCCCGCGAGGTTGAACACCTCACGCAGGTGCCGCTGATAGGCCGCGCCCAGGTCCAGTTCGCGGCAGTACCGCGCAAAGGCTCCAACGCTCAGCGTTGACACGTGTTGGCCCGCCGCTCCCGTTCGAATCACCGCGCCTACGGGCAGCCCCTTCGCCTCGGCCTGGTCCTGGGTAAAATTTTGCATGGCCGCCTGCAGCAGGTTGTGCTTGTCCAGGGACATCGTCTGCAGCCGTACGCCACGGCCGAAGGTCAACGCGGCGAAGTGCCGGTTGGGCAACTCCAGCCAGTCACGTTCGACATTCAGCCCTGCATGCCCTTTTGTTACCAGGAGCGCTTTGAGTCGCTCGGCACAAAATGACCTGAGCGGCATTACACGGCGCAACAGGCTCGCGGCCCGCTCGCGGGGTTGCTGACTGCTGGCATGCGCCGCTTCGAGCGCCTGGCGCGTTGGGGCGGCGGCACTTACCAGCCACGGAGGCAGCGTACGCTGCAGCACGTTGGCCTTGTCCAGGTCGCCAGTGATTTCCAGCAGCGCAGCGGTTATTTTCTCCTGAGAGACAGGCGCAGCGGCCTGGCTTACAGCCGGTTGATGGGTCATCGGCAACAGTCCTTATTGCGTTGGATAATGACCCGGACAATAGCCCTCGCACCGGCGCTGAAGGGTTCAAATAGTCGGTGGATAACGCGGCGCATCCCCCCACTTTTTGCATCCGTGATTGACCTATCTACCGACCCTTGACGGGCGCCCCGGTGGCGCGCGACGTGGCTTGCGGCCACTCAAGGCTCTTTGCCTTATAACGTATTGTTCTAAAACTCCGTGAATCTGCCCGGGTCAGTCTCTGGGTACCCACCCTTTTGGTGCGGTGCCTTTTTTGTCTGTCCCCAACGGAAAAACCGGTAAGGAATATATGTGCGGATTAGCTGGCGAGTTACGTTTTGATCACCAACCTGCCGACCTGGCAGCGGTGGAGCGGATCACCCATCATTTAGCACCACGCGGTCCTGACGCGTGGGGCTTCCATGCCCAAGGGCCGATTGCCCTGGGCCATCGACGCCTGAAAATCATGGACCTGTCGGACGGCTCGGCCCAACCGATGGTCGACGCCCAACTGGGGCTGTCCCTGGCCTTCAACGGCGCGATCTACAACTTCCCGGAATTGCGTCAAGAGCTGGAAGCCCTGGGCTACGCCTTCTATTCCGGTGGTGACACCGAAGTGCTGCTCAAGGGCTACCACGCCTGGGGCGAAGCACTGCTGCCCAAGCTCAATGGCATGTTTGCGTTTGCCATCTGGGAGCGCGACGCGCAGCGCCTGTTCATCGCCCGCGACCGCCTGGGTGTAAAACCTTTGTACCTGTCGCGCACCAGCCAGCGCCTGCGCTTTGCCTCGGCACTGCCGGCGTTGCTCAAGGGCGGTGATATCAACCCGATGCTCGATCCGGTCGCGCTTAATCACTACCTGAACTTCCACGCCGTGGTACCGGCACCGCGCACGTTGCTGGCAGGCGTTGAAAAACTGCCGCCGGCCAGCTGGATGCGCATCGACGCCAACGGCAAGACTGAACAGAAAACCTGGTGGACCCTGCCCTACGGCCCCCATGACGATGAAAAAAACCTCACCCTGGAAGACTGGACCGACCGCGTGCTCGACAGCACCCGCGAAGCCGTGGCCATTCGCCAACGCGCCGCCGTGGATGTCGGCGTGCTGCTCTCCGGCGGTGTCGATTCGAGCATGCTCGTCGGCCTGCTGCGTGAAGTCGGCGTGCAGGACCTGTCGACCTTCTCCATCGGCTTTGAAGACGCCGGCGGCGAGCGCGGCGACGAATTCCAGTATTCGGATCTGATCGCCAAGCACTACGGCACCCGTCACCATCAACTGCGCATCGCCGAAAGCGAGATCATCGAGCAACTGCCCGCCGCGTTCCGTGCCATGAGCGAGCCGATGGTCAGCCACGACTGCATCGCCTTCTACCTGCTGTCGCGGGAAGTGGCCAAGCATTGCAAAGTGGTGCAAAGCGGCCAGGGCGCCGATGAACTCTTCGCCGGTTACCACTGGTACCCGCAAGTGGATGGCGCCAGCGATCCCTATGCCGCCTACCGTGACGCCTTTTTCGACCGCAGCTACGACGACTACGCGGCCACCGTCGCCCCCAAATGGCTGACCGCCAACGATGCTGCCGGTGACTTCGTGCGCGAGCATTTCGCCATGCCGGGCGCCGACGCCGCCGTGGACAAGGCGCTGCGCCTGGACAGTACGGTGATGCTGGTGGACGACCCGGTCAAACGCGTCGACAACATGACCATGGCCTGGGGCCTGGAAGCACGCACGCCGTTTCTGGACTACCGCCTCGTCGAATTGTCAGCCCGTGTGCCCGGCAAATTCAAATTGCCCGACGGTGGCAAGCAAGTCTTGAAAGAAGCCGCGCGCCGGGTGATCCCGAGTGAAGTCATCGACCGCAAAAAAGGCTACTTCCCGGTGCCGGGCCTCAAGCACTTGCAGGGCGACACCTTGAACTGGGTGCGTGAACTGCTGCTGGACCCGAGCCAGGACCGCGGCCTGTTCAACCCGGCCATGCTCGATCGCCTGCTGACCGATCCGCAAGGCCAACTGACGCCGCTGCGCGGTTCAAAGCTGTGGCAACTGGCGGCGCTGAACCTGTGGCTCAGCGAACAAGGAATCTGATTGATGAAACCTCTCGCAGCGGCTTACAGCCAACGCTTGCTGAAGGGCCAGGCGCCGACCTACGAGCGCCTGCAAGCCCGCCTGGCTGAAGATGGCAGCCCCTTGGGCGCCGAACCGATTGCCGTGCATTGCGGGTGGGGCCGGTTGTTGATCGGCCATACTTTCCCGGACCCGGCGAGCCTGGCCCAGGAACTGCTCAAGGAACAGCCTGGCGAGCGCGACATCGCCCTGTATGTGGCAGCGCCCCAGCAGATTCTGGGGATCGATCCGCAGCAGTTGTTCCTTGACCCGTCCGACACCCTGCGCCTGTGGTTCAGCGACTATCGCCCCGCTACCCGCGTGTTTCGCGGTTTTCGTATTCGCCGGGTACAGACCGAAGCCGATTGGGCGGCGGTCAACGTGCTCTATCAGGGGCGCGGCATGTTGCCGGTCGACGCTGAACGCCTGACCCCACGCCATCAAGGCGGCCCGGTGTATTGGCTGGCCGAAGACGAAGACAGCGGCGCGGTGATCGGCAGCGTGATGGGCCTGAACCATCAGAAAGCCTTTCACGACCCGGAAAACGGCTGCAGCCTGTGGTGCCTGGCGGTTGACCCGCAGTGCACGCGCCCCGGCGTGGGTGAAGTGCTGGTGCGCCACTTGGTGGAGCACTTCATGAGCCGCGGCTTGAGCTACCTCGACCTGTCGGTGCTGCACGATAACCGTCAGGCCAAGAGCCTCTACGCCAAGCTGGGTTTTCGCGCGCTGACCACCTTTGCGATCAAACGCAAGAACGGCATCAACCAGCCGCTGTTTCTGGGCCCGGGCCCGCAGGCCGGGTTCAATCCCTATGCGCGCATCATTGTCGAAGAGGCCCACCGACGTGGCATCGATGTGCACGTGGATGACGCCGATGCCGGCCTGTTCACCCTCAGCCATGGCGGGCGCCGCGTGCGTTGCCGTGAATCGCTGAGCGACCTGACCAGCGCCATCAGCATGACCTTGTGCCAGGACAAGAGCCTGACCCACAAAGTGCTCAAAGCCGCCGGCTTGAACCTGCCGTCTCAGCAATTAGCGGGCAGTGCCGACGACAACCTGGAGTTCCTCGACGAACACCAGCGCATCGTGGTCAAGCCGCTGGATGGCGAGCAAGGCCAGGGCGTGGCGGTGGATTTGCAGACCATCGAGGATGTGCAGAAAGCCATCGAAACAGCGCGCCAGTTCGACAGCCGCGTGCTGCTCGAGAGCTTCCATGAAGGCCTCGACCTGCGCATTCTGGTGATCGGTTTTGAAGTGGTTGCCGCCGCGATTCGGCGCCCGGCCGAGGTGACCGGCGACGGTCAGCATTCCATCGGCGCCCTGATCGAAGCCCAAAGCCGTCGTCGCCAGGCGGCCACTGACGGTGAAAGCAAGATCCCGCTGGACGACGAAACCCAACGCACTCTGCATGCCGCCGGTTTTGACTACAGCAGCATCCTGCCGCGTGGCCAGACCCTGGCCGTGCGCCGCACCGCCAACCTGCACACCGGCGGCTGCCTGGAAGACGTCACGGCGATTTTGCACCCCACATTGGTGGACGCTGCCGTGCGCGCGGCGCGTGCGCTGGACATTCCCATGGTCGGCCTGGACCTGCTGGTGCCTGCCGCCGATCAACCTGAGTATGTGTTTATCGAAGCCAACGAACGGGCCGGGCTGGCCAACCATGAGCCGCAACCGACGGCGGAGAAGTTTGTGGATTTGCTGTTTCCGCACAGTCAGCCGACCGCCCAATAACCTGTGGCGAGGGCCCGTCGTGGCTAGCGGGCTTGTTGTGGCAAGTGGGCTTGTTGTGGCGAGCGGGCTTGCCCCGCGTTGGGGCGCGAAGCGGCCCTGACCCTGGCACCGCAGTCTTTCAGCCAGAACGCGTTGGCAGGTTTTGGGGCTGCTTCGCAGCCCAACGCGGGGCAAGCCCGCTCGCCACAACACGCCCACTTGCCACAACAGGCCCGTTCGCCACACAAAATCCGCTCGCCCCCATTCATCAGGAGTCTTTATGAGCCGAACCATCCCCGAACCGGATCTCAACTACCTGCAGAAGGTGCTGCTGGAAATGCTCGCCATTCCCAGCCCTACCGGCTTCACCGACACCATCGTGCGCTACGTTGCCGAGCGCCTGGAAGAGCTGGGGATCCCCTTTGAGATGACCCGGCGCGGCACGATTCGCGCCACCCTCAAGGGCCAGAAAAACAGCCCTGACCGTGCCGTCTCGGCCCACTTGGACACCATCGGCGCCGCCGTGCGGGCGATCAAGGACAACGGCCGCCTGACCCTGGCGCCTGTCGGTTGCTGGTCAAGCCGTTTTGCCGAAGGCAGCCGCGTCAGCCTGTTCACCGACAACGGCGTGATCCGTGGTAGCGTGCTGCCGCTGATGGCCTCCGGGCATGCCTTCAACACCGCCGTGGATGAAATGCCGGTGAGTTGGGACCATGTCGAACTGCGCCTGGACGCCTACTGCGCTACCCGCGCCGACTGCGATTCGCTGGGCATCAGCATTGGTGACTACGTGGCGTTCGACCCACTGCCCGAGTTCACCGAAAGCGGCCACATCAGCGCGCGCCATCTGGACGATAAAGCCGGCGTGGCTGCACTGCTCGCCGCGCTCAAGGCGATCATCGACAGCGGCGAATCGTTGCTGATCGACTGTCACCCGCTGTTTACCATCACCGAGGAAACCGGCAGCGGCGCCGCCGCGGCATTGCCTTGGGACGTGAGTGAATTTGTCGGCATCGACATCGCCCCGGTCGCGCCCGGCCAGCATTCGAGTGAACACGCCGTGAGTGTGGCGATGCAGGATTCCGGCGGGCCGTACGACTATCACCTGTCCCGGCATTTGTTGCGCCTGGCCTCGGAAAACGACCTGCCCGTGCGTCGCGACCTGTTCCGCTACTACTTCAGCGATGCGCATTCGGCGGTCACCGCCGGGCACGACATTCGCACTGCGCTGCTGGCGTTCGGTTGCGATGCAACCCACGGCTACGAGCGCACGCACATCGACAGCCTGGCGGCCTTGAGTCGCCTGCTGAGCGCGTACATCCTCAGCCCGCCGGTATTTGCCAGCGATGCGCAGCCGGCCCAGGGTTCGCTCGACCGCTTCAGTCATCAGATCGAGCACGAGACGCAGATGGAGAGCGATACACGAGTGCCATCGGTGGACAGCCTGGTAGGACAGAAGTCCTGAGGCTGGCAACCTGATACTGGCAAGACGGGTCCCGGCGCAGTAGCATCGCCGGGATTCTACCTCTGAGGCTTTTATGCTGATTCCCTACGACGCACTTGAAGTCGACACCCTGACCCGGCTCATCGAAGACTTCGTCACCCGCGACGGCACTGACAATGGCGATGAAACGCCCTTGGAGACCCGCGTGCTGCGCGTGCGCCAGGCGCTGACCAAAGGGCAGGCGCTGATTGTGTTCGACCCTGAAAGCGAGCAATGCCAGTTGATGCTCAAGCACGACGTGCCCAAGCATCTGTTCGATTGAGGAGGTGCTAGGGGTTGGTTTCAGTTTGCGCGACTTGGCGTTCGAGGATTTTCTGATACACCTCGGCGCGGTGCACGTTGACCCCTACCGGTGCCTGGATGCCGAATTTCACCTGGGTTCCGTTCAGCTCGAGGATATGCAAGGCGATGTCATCGCCGATGGAAATGATTTCGCCTACGGCGCGGCTTAAGACCAGCATGGCGGTTGTCCTTTTGGAGTGACAGGACCTTGACCATGCGCGCTCGGAGGGGGTGCGACAATGGCTTGCCACTAAATCAGGCGAGACCTACGCGAGCTGGTAATTTGCCTGACAGACATCGGCCTCATTGGGCCGGTCGGGTACCTATCCGTTACCGGGGTGTCGCCGGGTAAGGCGCAATCCAGCCGCGCCGCTACCGGCATAACGCTTAGGTACACGCCCAACACCTCAGGCCTTGACCGCCTGAGCCTTGGCCCGCATCTTGTCTGCCATGCTGGTCATCTCGTCATACAGCAGCTGCGGATTTTTCTGCTTCAACGCCCAGGCCATGCGCCCTTGCTCGTGCGGCAAAATCATGAATTCACCCTGTGCCACGCGCTGGTAGATATAGTCGGCAATGTCAGCCGCCGAAATGGGCGAACTCTCCAGCAACTTGCCCACCTGCGCCTTCATCGCCGGCGTCGGCCCACGAAACGAATCCAGCAAGTTGGTCTGGAAAAACGACGGGCACACCACATGCACGCCAATTTCCTGATGCTTGAGCTCGACCAGCAAGCTCTCCGACAACGCCACCACCCCGGCCTTGGCCACGTTGTAATTACTCATGGCCGGCCCCTGCATCAATGCCGCCATCGACGCAATATTGATGATCCGGCCCCTGCTCTTCTCCAACAACGGCAGGAACGCCTTGCAGCCCTTGACCACGCCCATCAGGTTAATCGCGATCTGCCAGTCCCAATCCTCCAGCGACAACTCGGCAAAGAAGCCCCCCGACGCCACACCGGCATTGTTGACGATCACATCGATACCGCCCAATTTCACCTCGCACGCCTGTGCAAAGGCGGTGAGCTGGCTGTAATCACGCACATCGCAGCGCTGCACAAACCCATCACCACCCGCCTCGCGCACCAGCTTGAGCGTTTCCTGCAGGCCCGGCTCGCTGACATCCGACAAGGCCAGCTGCCAACCCTCACGGGCCCAGCGCAGCGCGATTTCGCGGCCCAGGCCGGACCCGGCGCCGGTGATCATCATGCGATTTTGCATAGGAAATAAGCCTTGTGGTTCACATAGGAAGTGACCGGCAGTGTAGCGAAGGTTTTTGCGACACCCACGCACCATCCAATTGATGAATGCCTCGGGCAAACCTGAGGCTCGGTGCGAGGATGGTTTATAGCGTAAGTTCAATAAATTTCAACTAAGCGCACCTGATTGCGAACGCATTAAAAGAAATAAGCAACTTTGCAAAATGCTTTAAAAAAGCAGGGAATTTTCTTTGAAGTGACAGAGTCGGAGTTATTAAGGCGTCCGTAATAAACCCACGGGCCTGTCGTTAATAACCGGTCTTTTCAGAAGGCCCTATAAGGAAAAAAACCATGAGCCTCATTCTGATCATTATCTTGATCCTGCTGTTGGTCGGCGGCCTGCCGGTGTTCCCGCACTCGCGTAACTGGGGCTATGGCCCGTCGGGTATCCTGGGCGTTGTCCTGGTAGTGCTGGTGGTACTGTTGCTGCTCGGTCGGATATAAATTCCGCACAAAAAAAAGAGGCCTCAATGAGGCCTCTTTTTTTATGCCCGGTTAATTAATCCGGCTTGCCGTCAATCACGCCGGCAGTGTTATCCAACAGGCTCTTGGTGGCCGTCTGCAGGAACGACTCGAGTTTCTGCTTCAGCGCCGCTTCGTCCGGTGACTCGGGAATCACTTTACCGGTCGGGTTCGCGCCCAATTCATACTCCCACAGCTTGGGCGGCATCTCCTTGGGCAGTACCAGAATGCGGTCTGCGGTAACCAGCGCCACCGTCTGATCGCTGCCCGACGGCTTGATCACGCCAAAGCCCTTGTCGCCTTCCGGCAGGTTCAGCAGGTCACGGCCCCAGCACTGGTGCAGGGTGTCGCCACCGAGGCGGCCCATGATGGTCGGCACGATGTCGATCTGAGTGCCCACGGTGTGGTCACGCTCGCCGAACTTCTCCTGCATGCCCGGTGCAATCATCAGCATCGGCACGTTGAAGCGGCCCAGGTCCATTTCGGTGATCTGCTGTTCGTTACCAAAGCCATGGTCGCCCACGATCACGAACAGGGTTTCCTTGAAGTACGGCTCTTTGCGGGCCTTTTCAAAGAACTGGCCCAGGGCCCAGTCGGAGTAACGCATGGCCGTCAAATGCTCGTTGAGGCTGCCACGATCGGTGACTTTCTCGACCGGCAATGGCGTCGGCAACGCGTACGGCGTGTGGTTGGACAGGGTTTGCAGCAGTGCGTAGAACGGCTTGCCGCCTTCGCGGGCTTTCAACTCTTCCAGGCCACGGTTGAACATGTCCTGGTCGGACACGCCCCACGTCGGGTCGGAGAACACCGGGTTGACGAAGTCATTACGCCCGATGAAGTTGGTCATGCCCTGGTTGCTGAAAAAGCCCGACTGGTTGTCCCAGGCGAAATCGCCGTTGTAGACATACACGTCGTCAAATTTACGCGCGCTGAGCAACTGCGGCAGGCCCGACAGCTTGTGGCTGCCTTCCGGGGTCTGCATCAGGTATTCGAAACCCGGCAGGTTCGGGAAGCACGCCATGGTGGCGAACATGCCCTGGTGGGTGTGCGTGCCATTGGAGAAGAAGCGATCGAACAGCAGGCCTTCCTTGGACAACTTGTCGAAGTACGGCGTGATGTTGCCCGGGCGCCCCAGGGCGCCCACCGAGTGACCGGCGAAGCTTTCCATCAGGATGACCACGACGTTCTTGATCGGCAGGGTCTTCTCGGCCGGTGGCGTGTAGTCACGGCGCACGGCGGCGGTGTCGGTATCCACCAGTTTCTCTTGCGGCAGCACCAGCATGTCGCGCACGGTCTGGGTGGCCAGCGGCTGGTCCAGGGTGGCCTTCCAGATGTTGGAACGTTCCTCGGAGAAGCGCGCCTTGGCCGCAGCGATCAGCGACAGCGTGCCGTTGAGGCCCAGCTGGTTGGCGAAGTTCGAGTCGGTGGTGTAGACATCACCCCAACGCAGCGGCGGGCCTTGACGCAAGGTGCCGCGGATGGCGACTACGGCGATCAACAGGCAGACCACAAACACGGCGATGCGGCTGTACCACGGCGCCACTTGGCGGGTACCGATGCTGCCGCCGCTGAACGGGCCGCGGGGGCGCGTTGCACGGTCGGCACCTTTGAAGGCCATGCTCAGGATCAGCGTGCCCACGGCCCAGGCCAGCAGGTAACGCACCACCGGGAAACCGTACCAGAGCATGCTCATCACGGTTTTCGGGTCTTCCTTTACATACTGGAAGACCAGGCCGTTGAGGCGCTGGTGGAATTCGCGGTAGAAGTCCATTTCCATCAGCCCCAGGAACAGGGCAATGCTGGACGCGACGGTCAGCCACAAACGGAAGAACCCGCGTGCCGCCATCGCCCGTACGCTGAACAAGGCCAGCAGCAGCGGGACCAGCACGTACATCACCAGGCGTATGTCAAAACGCAGCCCGTTGGCGAACGCTTCCAGGAAGGTCGAGGCCGGCGTGTCGAGGATCATCTCGCGGTTGTACACCAGCAGCGCCAGGCGCAGCAGGGAGAACATCACCATCATGACCAATGCGCAGAGCAGCGTGTACGCCAGATGGGATTTGACGGTCGGTTGCAGCAGGCGATTTGAAGCTCGCTGCTGACTCAGGGCGTCCGGGTTTGCCATGTCGTTTCAGGACCCATTGGAAGTTTAAGTTGCGAAAAAATGCAGTGGCGTCCGTCCCTCGCCCAGGCTGGCTGGGGTAGGCGGTTAACGCGGTGGCGCAAATGGTGCCCGATCAATGGCAGCAACGCTATTAATTACTGAACGTGCGCCGCGCTTGTGCCTTTAACGGCACTCGAGATAGAGCCTTGGCAGCGTGATAAAGCCGGCGAATTGTCTTGGAAAAGATGTGAAAATTTCGTACAGCGAATACTTTCGACACACAAAACTCTAACTACGCTGGAAACGAATGCGGGAGCGGGCTTGCCCGCGATAGCGATGTGTCAGCCCGCACAACTATGGCTGATAAACCGTTATCGCGGGCAAGCCCGCTCCCACATTGACAGGGCCCACTCAGGATCAGAGCGGGCCCAGGTGTCGTCAGATCCGCACGTTACCGCGTGGCCCGGCGATTGCCCAGATGATCAGGCCCAAGACAGGCAACAACAGGATCAGCAAAATCCACAGCACCTTGGCACCGGTGCTGGCGCCGCTTTTGAACACGTTGATGATCGCCCAGATATCCAGCGCCAGGATGATCAGGCCAATCAAGCCATTAAAAGTGGAACCCATGGTGTCGCTCCTAAGTGAGGGCATGCACTTGTAGGATAGTCAGCCCTGGCAGGGGTTCCGTTTTATTTCAGACGTGAACGGCAACGCGCAGGGCTTCCAGGGACGGCTCAGCCTTGATGCCGACTTCAGCGCACAGTTCCAGCACGCGCGGCAGGTCGTTGCCGTAGACCAGCACCGCCTGAATCTCGTCATCCAGCAACTGACTGAAGTTGAGCAGCACATAGCCACCGTCCTCCGGGCTCAGGGCGCTCATCTGGATCTGGATGCGGTTCAGCGCCGTCAGGTCTTCGGTCTTGGCTAACTGCTTGGGCTTGAGATTAAACGCCACGCCCGGGCCGAACGACGCGACGATCTGTGCAAACAGGTCGCCATAGGTGTCGGCTTGAAACAGCACCGTGTCCGGCAAGCTACCGACCACGACCCACTCACCCAGCGGAATCGGGAAAGTGTCGTCGTAGTTGATATCCGGGTTGGCCGCCAGAAAAGCGGCAGGGTCCGCGTAGGCCTGGGCCGCTTCCTCGGCAATGCGTGCCACTTCGTCCTCGCCCATGACGCCGGCGCTGATTTTGCTGATGAGTTCGACGAGGGCGGTTTGCATGGGAAGGTCCTGTGGCGAGCTGGTTTTTGAGGGCGCGTAGCCTACACCAGTTTTTGCAACTGCGCCGCCGTATCCGCCGCTCCCATGGTGTGCGCCGCCGCCAGTGCGGTCGCACCCTGAGCATCGGTGGCCTTGGGGTTGGCACCCTGGCCGAGCAGGTAGTCGAGCATTTCGACACGGTTGAACATCGCGGCCATCATCAACGCCGTGCGGCCGTCCGAGGAGGCGCCGTCCACCGGCGCGCCGCCGTCGATCAGCGCCTTGACCACGGGCAGGTTGCCCTTGAACGCCGCACCAGCCATCGGCAGTTGGTTCTTGTCGTTGGCGATCAGCGGGTCGGCCTTGAACTCCAGCAGCACTTTCACCGCGTCGGCGTGACCGTGATAGGCCGCGAGCATGAGCAAGGTGTCGCCATTGTGATTGCGCAGGTTAGGCGGCAAGCCTTTGGCCAGCAGTGCGGCGAGCATGGCGGCATCGCCTTTGCGGGCCACGTCGAAGACCTGCTCGGCAAATTCAGCGGCTTCGTCTTCGGTCATTTGTTTAGGCTGGTCTGACATGTGGGGCTCCTTGTCTGGTTGCTTTATAGGCGCCCAGTGTCGCGATGGAGTTCCCCACTGTCATGGCTTTTTTGCCAAAAGCGGTCATAGGCAGAATCAATAGCGCTGCTTTCAATAACGGAAATGCCCACCCTGAATCTGCGCCAACAAGTCGCCGGTGACCGGCACATAGCAATCCGAGCCCGGCAGCCACGCATACACCGGCTCATTGCCGGCCTTGCCCGGGTCGAAGGCCTCCTCCTTGAGACGCACTTTCTGATACTTGAAGGTGCCGGTGGTTTCCATCTTCACCTTGATCCGCAGGAACAACGGCACCGCGTAATGCGGCAACTGGCCGTGGGCGAATTGCAGCAATTCACGCATGTCCAGCGAGGCCAGCGATTCGCTTGGCGTGATGGCGACCATGCCGGCGCGGCCATTGGTGTTTTCGATCTCGACGCCGTAGGCGACCACTTCGGCGATCTGCGGATGTTGCAGCAGCACGTTCTCCACTTCGGTGGTCGAGACGTTTTCGCCCTTCCAGCGATAGGTATCGCCCAGGCGATCGACAAATTGCGCATGACCGAAGCCGATGCTGCGCAACAAGTCGCCGGTATTGAAATAGCGGTCGCCCTTCTCGAACACGTCGGTCAGCACCACCTTGCGGTTCTTTTCCGGGTCGGTGTAGCCGTCGAACGGTGACTTTTCATCGATCCTGGCGAGTAACAACCCCTGCCCGCCCGTTTGCACCTTGCGCATGAAGCCGTCGCTGCCACGCACCGGTTCACCGCTGTCGTTGCTGTAGTCCACCAGTGCCCAGTGCTGCAGGCAAAAGCCGATGGTGTTGTCAAAATTCAGCACGTTGGTGAATCCGATGTTGCCGTCACTGGCGGCATACAGTTCGCAAACATGCTCAACGCCATAACGTTGCTTGAACTGCGCCCACACGCCGGGACGCAGGCCATTGCCGACCATCTTGGTCACGCGGTTATCGAGATCCTGAGCGCTGGCGGGCTGATCGAGCAGGTAGCGGCACAACTCACCGACATAGCCCAGGGTGGTTGCGTTGAATTTGCGCGCATCGTCCCAGAACTGGCTGGCACTGAATTTACGCCGGATGGCAAAGCCCGAGGCCCCGACAATCGCCGAGCCCCAGCACACGCACAGGCCGGTGGCGTGGTACAGCGGCAACGTGCAATAGAGGACGTCATCCGGGCCCATGTCCAGCGCGATGCTGCCGAAGCTGACCGCGGTTTTGGTCCAGCGCCCGTGCTTCATGATGCCGGCCTTGGGCAAGCCCGTGGTGCCGGAGGTGTAGATATAGAAGCAGGGGTCGTTGAAGAACACTTGTCCGGTACTGGCGGGGTTTTCCACCGAGCCGTCGGCACTGGCGGCCATCAGGTCGGTATAGCCTTCAGGAGGCGTGCTTGAATGCTGATCGGCGACAAACCAGGTCCTGTGCGCGGCGATTGCCACGTGCTCACGCACGGTCGTGTAGGCCGCCACCAACTCTGCGCCCACCACGATTGCCACCGGGCTCACCAGATTCAGGCTGTGCACCAGCGTTGCCTGGGTTTGCGACGTATTGAGCATTGCGCAAATGCCACCCAGCTTGGCTACGGCCAACACGCTCAACAGCAGTTCAGGGCGGTTTTCGATGAACAACGCGACCACATCCCCCTTGCCGATGCCCTGCTCGTGCAGGTGATGGGCAATACGGTTGGCACGCTGGTTGGCTTGGGCGTAGCTGAGCACACTGTCGCCATATAACAGCGCCGCGCCATCTGGGTTACGAGAGGTGGCCTGTTCGAATTGCCATCCCAGGCCGCAGGGCTGGCCGGGATCGGTGACGTTCGCGGCGCGCATGCCGCGTACCACGCGTGGCAGGGCCCGAACTATCGCCGGCACCTTACGCAGTAGCTTGCCCCAGGTGATCATGTCGTCGTGCGGATGGTTCATGGCGGAACGTCCTTTTTCTTATTCTTCGTATGATCCAGACACAGCCTCGGCCCTGTAGGAAGCGGTCAAATGCCTTGCAGGAAAATACGCCTGCCATTCTTCGGCTGTACATGTGGGATTTGAAAAGTTTTGTATCCCGTACCGCCCAGCATGAAATAGGGAATTGCGCGGCGCCGATGCGGTCATTAACTGTAACGAAGAGCGAAATGCCCGGCCCCGATAACGCAAAATGCAGGATGCACGATGGCCTTTCATGCAAATTGCACGAAAGTGAAAAACCTATAAAATTTTAACCTACTGATTTATAACGATTTTTTAGACAATCCAATACTGGCACAATCACTGCACCTATCACTCCATGCTTGCCAACTTGAGCCAACGGAGCTGATAGACATGAGCCTGATCCAAGATAAATTCGCTTCTGTATTCTCCCAATACGACGTCACCACTCAGCCACGCCCAGACGGCGGGATCCTGTTGACCCTGCGCAACAGCGAAGGCAAACAGGTCAAGCGTTCGATTTCGTATCAACAACTGCACACCGCTGACCAACTGACCT
Source organism: Pseudomonas sp. HT11 (assembly GCF_044875395.1). Taxonomy (NCBI): domain Bacteria; kingdom Pseudomonadati; phylum Pseudomonadota; class Gammaproteobacteria; order Pseudomonadales; family Pseudomonadaceae; genus Pseudomonas; species Pseudomonas sp. HT11. Next base: position 4,382,558 of record NZ_CP173217.1, read on the forward strand.
GGGTCATCAGCGCCATTCGCCGCGACCTGGCCGAACAAGCCAGCGAGCTGCCACAGATCTCGATGCTGCAAAGCCAGAATCGCTTTGCCCTGCCGACCTACCATTCGGCCTGAGTAATCCGAGCAAAAAAGGTCGCGACGCCGTTGAGCATCGCGGCCTTTTTTGTGCCTTCAGCAAAGCCCCTGGCGGGCCGCTGCGTTCATCGCCTGCACGCGGTTGGTGACTTGCAGCTTGAGGTAGATGTTACGCAGATGGAATTTAACCGTGGCTTGGGAGGTGGCGCGAATCTGGCTGATTTCCCAGACGGTCTTGCCTTCCGAGGCCCAGCGCAGGATCTCCAGCTCTGTCGGCGTCAGGGGTTTGCCGGCCAGGCTCAGGCGTTTTCCAACGGCGCTCGGCACGGCAAGCGCACGACACGGCTGCTCTGGGCCACTCATCACTCTCTCTCTCCTGTATCAGTGGATGCCATACCACCTTTCGGATTCCTGCGATTGACAGGCGGTATAAACATTGAGTCGGGAGAGTTACATAACGAATAGATTGAAAGCATAAGGTGCCGCATAAACAGCTACGTCTTACATTTATATAAGTTCCTTCCCACAACAACTTCCAACCTGCCGGGGTTGAACATTCAACTATTCGCGCTTAATCGTCCAAGCCTGGAAAACCAGCGGCACTGTGCTCGTCGGTGAACTGAGGCACACACCCTTCGGCTGTATGGAATAAACGTAGCGCCACACAGTGCGGATTTTCACCCACGTCGAGCCAATGCGGCATTCCGGCCGGAACCACCAGCACGTCATTCTTCTCACAACGCACGGCGTAGACGTACTCGCCCACGAGCAGGCAGAACAAGCCTTGGCCCGCGATGAAAAAATGCACGTTGTCTGCACTGTAGCGACGCGCCTTGAGGCCTTCAGCGCGCAATTCGGCGCGTTGCGGATGGTCGCCCGTTACGCTCAATACCTGAGCAGAGCCGTAGCCGAGGGCATCGATCTGCGACTGGTACGCCGCGATCATTTCAGCGTCACTGGCGCCCTTTTCGAGGGGGCTGGGCTGCCAGCGGTCAAAACCCACGCCGTGCTCAACCAGGGTCGAGACGATATCGTCGAAGTGGGTCAACACCTTGTTCGGGGTATCGGGTGTGGCGAGCGGGTAAACAGCGACATAACTCATTGCACGGTTCCTTTATTCGGCTCTTGCAATCGAAAGCCAATGATTAGGGCGGCGGCCAGGGCCGCGACACTGGCGATGCTGAAGGTCAGGGTCGGCCCCAACAGGTTCCAGCTATAGCCGGCATACAGCGCGCCCAATGCGCCGCCAGTGCCGGCCAGTGCGGCATACAGCGCCTGGCCCTGGCCTTGCTGGCGAGCGCCGAAGCTGCGTTGCACAAAGGCAATCGCCGCCGCGTGAAAACTGCCAAAGGTGGCCGCGTGCATCACTTGCGCCAGCAGCAGCACCCAGAAAAATTCGGCGAATGAGCCCAGCAACAACCAGCGCACGGCCGCCAACAGGAAACTTGCCAGCAGCACCCGTCGCACCGAAAAGCGCGTGAGGATGCGGCTCATGGCCAGAAACATCAGCACTTCTGCGACCACGCCCAAGGCCCAGAGCATGCCGATCACGCCACGGCTGTAGCCCAGATGTTCGAGGTGCAGGGTGAGAAAGGTGTAATACGGGCCGTGGCTCATTTGCATCAGCGCCACGCAAGCATAAAACGCCAGCACCCCAGGGCTGCGCAATTGCTTGAGAAAACCGTCACCGGCCAGGCGATTGTCGTGGGTCGCGGGTTGCGCATTCGGTATCCACAGGCTGGCACCGATGATGCCGGCCATGATCACCACGACCACCACCGGGTAAATGTCCAGGCTCAGCCAGTCGAACAGGCGGCCCATGATCACCACGGTGAGGATGAAACCAATCGAGCCCCACAGGCGGATCTGGCTGTAGCGCGAGGTCTGCTTTTGCAGGTGGGCCAGGGTGATCACTTCAAACTGCGGCAACACGGCGTGCCAGAAGAACGCATGCAGGGCCATCACCAGCGCGAGCCAGGCGTAGGTCTTGCTGAAGAAAATCAATGAAAAGCTGGCCAGCGTACACACCGCGCCAAACCGGACGATGGCCAGGCGCCGCCCAGTGTAATCGCCGAGCCAGCCCCACAGGTTGGGCGCCACGCAGCGCATCAGCATGGGGATAGCCACCAACTCACCAATGCGTGCGCTGGAGAACCCAAGATGATCGAAGTACAGGGCCAGGAACGGCGCCGTCGCCCCGAGCAGGGCGAAGTAGAACAGATAGAAGCTGGACAGGCGCCAGTACGGGAGGGTCGGGCTCACCATGCACGGGGCCGCTTCGCGGCCCTGCCTGAGCAAGCTCGCCCGCCACCGGCTGTCACAGCTGGCCCAGCACCGGCGTATTCACGCGCACATCGGCATTTTGCCCGCGGTTGCGCAGCAGGTGGTCCATCAACACGATGGCCATCATGGCTTCGGCAATCGGCGTGGCACGGATGCCGACGCACGGGTCATGGCGGCCCTTGGTGATCACATCCACCGGGTTGCCGTGCACATCAATCGAGCGGCCTGGCGTGGTGATGCTCGATGTGGCCTTGAGGGCCAGGTGCGCAACGATCGGTTGGCCCGAGGAAATACCGCCGAGGATGCCGCCCGCGTTGTTGCTGAGGAAACCCTGCGGGGTCAGTTCATCGCGGTGCTCGGTGCCGCGCTGGGACACACAGGCGAAACCGGCGCCGATTTCCACGCCCTTCACCGCGTTGATGCTCATCAGCGCATGGGCCAGCTCGGCGTCGAGGCGGTCGAAGATCGGCTCGCCCAAGCCAGGTTTGACGCCTTCGGCAACCACGGTGATCTTCGCGCCGACGGAGTCCTGGTCGCGGCGCAACTGGTCCATGTAGGCTTCCAGTTCCGGCACTTTGTCCGGGTCGGGGCTGAAGAAAGCGTTGTCGTCGACGCTGTCCCAGGTCTTGAACGGGATCTCGATCGGACCCAGCTGGCTCATGTAGCCGCGGATCACGATGCCCTGAGTGGCCAGGTATTTCTTGGCGATGGCACCGGCAGCCACGCGCATCGCGGTTTCGCGCGCCGAGCTGCGGCCACCGCCACGGTAGTCGCGTTCGCCGTATTTGTGATGGTAGGTGTAGTCGGCGTGGGCCGGGCGGAACAGGTCCTTGATCGCCGAATAGTCCTTGGACTTCTGGTCGGTGTTGCGAATCAGCAGGCCGATGGCGCAACCGGTGGTGCGGCCTTCGAACACGCCGGAGAGAATCTCGACTTCGTCGGGCTCCTGGCGCTGGGTGGTGTGGCGGCTGGTGCCGGGCTTGCGGCGGTCGAGCTCGCGCTGCAGGTCGTCCAGAGACAGCTCGAGGCCTGGCGGGCAGCCATCGACAATGGCGACCAATGCCGGGCCATGGCTTTCGCCCGCGGTGGTGACAGTGAACAGCTTGCCGAAGGTATTGCCGGACATGCAGGGCGCTCCGTGAAATCAGTTGAATCAAGTCAACCGTAATAACTTAAGGCGGCCAGTATACGCAGGCTAACCGACTAGTTCATCCTCGAAACCTTACCGGTAGACGTTGGTCCAACCGGCACCTTCCTGATGATGGCGCGATGATGCTGCGAGTTCTGCTTTTAACCCTCACCCTGTTTTCCAGCCTGGGCTTCGCCGCCTCCCCTGTCGTGCTGCAACGGCCGATCAGCCTGGACACCGGCAACGGCGAGCTGTTTGGCTCGCTTTTACTGCCCCAATCCGACAAACCAGTGCCGGTGGTGTTGATCATTGCCGGCTCCGGGCCTACCGACCGTAACGGCAACAGTGCCGACGGCGCACGCAACGACAGCCTCAAGCGCCTGGCCTGGGTGCTTGCCCGACACAACATTGCCAGCGTGCGCTACGACAAGCGCGGCGTGGCCGCCAGCCTGGCGGCCACGCCGGATGAACGCAACCTGACCCTGGACGCCTACGTATCCGATGCCGTGGCCTGGGGCAAGCTGCTCAAGGCCGACAGCCGCATGGGCCCGCTGATCGTCCTGGGCCACAGCGAGGGCGCGCTGGTTGCCGCGCTCGCCGCACCGCAACTGAATCCGGCCGGCGTTATTTCTCTGTCTGGCAGTGCGCGGCCGGTGGATCAGGTGATCCGCCAGCAGTTGGCCGATCACCTGCCCCCTGCCCTGTTGCTGCGCAGCAACGAGATCCTCGACCACCTCAAGGCCGGCCAAGTGGATGCCGATGTGCCCGGCCCGCTGGAAGGTATTTTCCGACCCAGCGTGCAGCCTTATCTGATCAGCCTGTTTCGCGCCGACCCGTCAGCCGCGTTCGCCAAGCTGACCATGCCGGCCTTGATCATCCAGGGCACCAACGATATTCAGGTGGGCGTCGCAGATGCCCGGCAACTGAAAAACGCCAAGCCCGACGCGCACTTGACGGTGATCGAAGGCATGAACCACGTCATGCGCATTGTGCCCAAGGACGTGAAAGAGCAACTGGCCTCCTACAACGACCCGAAACTGCCGCTCGCCGCCGAGCTGGGTGAGCGCATCGTGCGCTTTATCGACGGACTTCAACCCCGTTAAGCGACTATTTACCTCCAGTCCTGAGAAAAACGGCCGATAAGCCCAGGGTCGACAGTAAAAAGACTGTCGACCTGCAGGGCTTGGACAGGATCGCGCCGCATGACAACCACAGAAGCTACACCAGAACCTATTGCCGACACCGCGGCTGAAAAAACCGAGGCCGTCGAGGCAGCGGCCCTGCCGTGGGCGGACGTGCAGGCCGAACATTTCAAGATGCTGCGCCTGGCGCCCCTGGCCACCGACCGTGCCACCGGTGCGCGGCCGTTGCGGTTCGTGCAGTTCGGCTATGCCGAACGCAATGACAAACACCACAGCCTGTTGCGCATGGTCATCCAGTTGCCGGGCCAGCGAGTGCGCCGCGAGCAGAACCACTTGGATATCTGGGTCGATCACGATAAGCACCGCGTGCACTTCGGCCCGGGCAACAGCCTGGAAATCGAACCGGCCAACCGCGGGATCGGCCGCTTCCTCGTCGCTCAAGGCGCGGCGTGGGCAAAAAAGAAGTGGTCACACTACCGCGTCGACGGCGTAGACCTGGCCAATAAAGACGCGCTGAACGAAGCCACGCGCCTGCGTCGCGATCACTTCCTGCGTATCCAGGGCTTTGATGTGGCCTACGCCGATGTGCAACACCTCAAAGGCAACGTGCAGCCGGGCAAGGTCAGCGACGTGCTGGACAGCTGGAACACCGAGAAGGTGCAGTTCGTGGAAATCCTCGAAGCCGCGCAGATGCTGCAACAGGCCGAGCAGAACCTGGCCGAGCAGGAAGTGAAACTGCGCAAGGAAGAGGAAAAGGTCACCAAGTTCAAGCGTGAGGACAGCGGGCTGCGCTTTACCATCACCTGTTTAGTGGCGTTTACGGTATTTCAGGCGGGGTTGCTGATCTGGATTGCCACGCACCGCTAGCACGTTGGAAAGCAATAAAATGTGGGAGCGGGCTTGCTCGCGAAAGCGGTGTATCAGTCACTGATAAGTTGACTGTCATACCGCCTTCGCGGGCAAGCCCGCTCCCACATTCAGGGTCGGTTTCTACAGTTGGGTGGGTTTAAACCCGAGCAGCAAATACCGCTTGATGCGCGCGGCACTGCTCGGCCGTCAGCATGAACACACCATGCCCGCCGCGCTGGAACTCCAGCCAGGCAAAGTCGACTTCCGGGTACAACGCCTCAACGTGCACCTGGCTGTTGCCAACCTCGACAATCAACAAGCCTTTCTCGGTGAGGTGGTCTGCGGCCTCAGCCAACATCCGGCGCACCAGATTCAAGCCATCATCGCCGCAGGCCAGGCCCAACTCCGGCTCGTGCTGGTATTCGTCGGGCATGTCCGCGAAGTCTTCGGCATCCACATATGGCGGGTTGGACACGATCAGATCAAACCGCTGACCCGGCAAACCGTCGAAGCCGTCACCCTGCACGGTGTAGACGCGCTCGTCGACGCCATGGCGCTCGATGTTCTGGTTGGCCACCTCCAGCGCTTCGAAGGACAGGTCGCCCAGCACCACTTCGGCGTCCTGGAACTCGTAGGCGCACGCGATACCAATGCAACCGGAGCCGGTGCACAGGTCGAGGATGCGCGCCGGTGGCTGGGCCAGCCAGGGTTCGAAGCGGTTTTCGATCAGTTCGCCAATCGGTGAACGCGGGATCAGCACACGCTCGTCGACGATAAACGACATGCCGCAGAACCAGGCTTCCTTCAACAGGTAAGCGGTGGGTACACGCTCATGGATACGGCGGTGCAGCAAGCGCTGAACGTGGGAAATTTCCTCTTCTTCCAGGTTGCAGTCCAGGTAGCTGTCGGCAATTTCCCAAGGCAGGTGCAAGGCACCGAGCACCAATTGCCGGGCTTCGTCCCAGGCATTGTCGGTACCATGGCCGAAAAACAGGTCTTCCCCATGGAAACGGCTGACAGCCCAACGGATATGGTCGCGCAGTGTGCGCAGGCGGGATGTGATCACGGGGACAAGCTCCTGGAAAAAACGACTGGCGATTCTAACAGCCTTCGCCTGTACCGACGATGTACGAAACCCCTTCGCCATCCGTCGGATTTCATCCAATTTGCCATCGCAGGCTTAAACAAGCCGCCCCCTTGACATGGCTGCACGTCAACAACGGCGTACCTTACGATGGTAGCGATTCACAGAACCGCTCAGCCAGTGGACAATGTCGCAAAAGCCCCCCTCACAGGAGCCCCAGAATGTCCGTTCCAAAGACGATGTTTCAACTCAGCGGTCGCGGTTACGCAGCAGCCAACCTGAACCATGCGACCCTCGTGATCATCGACGCCCAAAAGGAATACCTCAGCGGTCCACTCGCCCTCTCGGGCATGGACGCGGCGGTCGAAAACATCAAGCAGTTGGTTGCCGCCGCGCGCAATGCCGGGCGTCCGATCGTGCATGTACGTCACCTTGGCACCGTCGGTGGCCTGTTCGACCCACAGGGCGAGCGCGGCGAATTCATTCCCGGCCTGGAACCACTCGGCGACGAGACGATCATCGGCAAACTGCTGCCGAGCGCGTTTCACGGCACCGGGCTGGAAAAACACCTGCAGGATCTCGGCTCTCTGGACCTTATCGTCTGCGGCTTCATGAGCCACTCCAGCGTCAGCACGACCGTGCGCGCCGCCAAGAACCTGGGCTTTCGCTGCACCCTGGTGGAAGACGCCTGCGCCACGCGCGACCTGCCTTACAAAGGCGGCATCCTGAGCGCTGAACATGTGCAACAGACCGAAATGGCCATCATGGCCGATAACTTCGCGACCCTCGCGTTGACCAAAGATCTGACCTGATTGACCTTCTGATGAGCGGCGCGGCGTGTTTATTGCCCCGCTCATCCGCAAAACCTTTTCATTTTCTGCAATTGCCTCTGGTACAGGAACAACCTGTGTATCTTCCGGTCGAAGGGCCGATACCCTGGAGGAAAGGTCGGAATGAAGATATCCGATGGTTTTGACGCTCGTCGCTTGCGCCCCAAGGGCCCGAGCAATTGGCGTCTGCGCCTGGTGGCCGGCTTTGCCGCGCTGCTGGCCATTGTAGGTTTGCTGCTGGCTGGTGCCGGTGGCGCCGGTTTGTTTGGTCATTCGCCGGCACTCGGCGAACTGAATGCCAGCCCGGGCGGCTCGGCAATTTTGTTGGTGATCGGCCTGTTGGTGCTCTGGCTGGGCGTCTGGTTATGGCGTCGCAGCCGTCGGCGGATGCGCCAGCCGTTGTCGCTGAACATTGCGTCACACCTGATGAAAAAGCACGACTGATGGCGCTTGGATAGCGTTTCCTGCGCCCCGGCCGCCGCGATTTAGGTAAACTGCCCGCCCTTCGCGGAGGCTGACATGCAAGACGACGATTTTTCCCTGTTCAAAAACGAGCTGCGCGGCGTCAAGCCGATCAAGCACGACCGCGCCGACACCGGCAAACCCAAGACCGACCGGGCGCAGATCGCCACGCTGCGCCAGGCCGCGACCGTGCGCACTGATGCCACCACCGTGGATGGCCTGTCGGACCAGTTCGTAATCGACGTAGGCCCCGAAGACGAGTTGATGTGGGCCCGCGACGGCGTGCAGGAAAGCCAGATGCGCAAGCTCAAGATCGGCCAGATCCCGTTCGAGGGCAGCCTTGACCTGCACGGCATGAACGTCGAAAAAGCCCGCGAAACCCTCTGGGCCTTCCTGGCCGAAGCGACCAAATTCGAAATCCGCTGCGTGCGCGTCACCCACGGCAAGGCCGTGCGGTTGGATGGCAAGCGGCCGATGATCAAGAGCCACGTCAACACTTGGCTGCGCCAGCATGCCCAAGTGCTCGGTTTTACCTCTTGCCAGGCCCGCCACGGCGGCGCGGGCGCGGTGTATGTGATGCTCAAGCGCACCATGATGGAGGGGCGCGACGAGTAACAAGTGCCATCGTCAGGCTTGCAGCGATGTGTCCGCCACCGTAACCTTGCGCTTTGCGAAAATCCCACAGGTAGTTTCATGTCCCTGGAACAGAATTACACCGCGATCCTCGGCCAACTCGGCGAGGACGTTTCCCGCGAGGGCCTGCTCGACACGCCAAAGCGTGCCGCCAAGGCGATGCAGTACCTTTGCCGCGGCTATGAACAGACACTCGAAGAAGTCACCAACGGTGCCTTGTTCAGCTCCGACAACAGCGAAATGGTGCTGGTCAAGGACATCGAGCTGTACTCGCTGTGCGAACACCACCTGCTGCCGTTTATCGGTAAGGCTCACGTCGCGTATATCCCGAGCGGCAAAGTGCTGGGCCTGTCGAAAGTGGCGCGGATTGTCGACATGTATGCGCGCCGCCTGCAGATCCAGGAAAACCTCAGCCGCCAGATCGCCGATGCCGTGATGCAAGTCACCGGCGCGCTGGGCGTGGCCGTGGTGATCGAAGCCAAGCACATGTGCATGATGATGCGCGGTGTAGAGAAACAGAACTCTTCGATGATCACCTCGGTGATGCTGGGTGAGTTCCGCGAAAACGCGGCCACGCGCAGCGAGTTTCTCAGCCTGATCAAGTAACAGGCTGTGCAGGAAAAGACCGGCGTTCATCGCCGGTTTTTTTTTCGCCTGCAAATTTCAGGTAAGCTGCGGCCCCTTCTTCATGGGCAAGAGGTTTTCAGCCATGTTCGTCAAAGCACTTCGAGTGGGCCTCGGCCACGTCATCATCGCGGGCGACTTCATTACCCGCCCACGCAAAAAGCAGCGCCCCGCCGAACAACAGGCGCAGGTGAACGCTGCGGCCAAGGACCTGACCCTGTATCAGTTCCACGCCTGCCCGTTCTGCGTGAAGACCCGTCGTACGTTGCACCGTCTGAATGTGCCGGTGGCGTTGAAGGACGCGAAGAACAATGCGCAAGATCGCCAGACCCTGCTGGAGCAAGGCGGCAAGATCAAAGTGCCGTGCCTGCGCATTGAAGAAAATGGCCAGACCACTTGGATGTATGACTCCAAGGTGATCATTGATTACCTCGACAAGCGGTTCGCCGCAGTCTGATAAACACCGCGGTCAGTGTGGGAGCTGGCTTGCCTGCGATGCAGACACCTCGATTTATCAGTGACACCGAGGTGACGCTATCGCAGGCAAGCCAGCTCCCACATTAGTTCGGCGTTGCCAATTCGATATCCAACAAGGCCAAGCCCAGGCAGTTGCCGGAATCGGCGGCTGCACGGGTTTGAGCCCGGCGGCGCAGCGCTGTTTTGAATTGCTGAAGGATCAACTGTCTGCCACAACAGACAGCTAAAGGTGGGAGCGGGCTTGCTCGCGAAAGCGGTGGATCAGTCGAATCATCAGTGACTGCCCACCCTTGGCGAGCAAGCCCGCGCCCACATTTGGACCTGTGTTCAGTCCAGCATCGCCACATGTTTGGGATGGCTGGCCACACGCTTGAGCCACGCCTGCACCGCCGGGTACGGCGTCAGGTCAAAACCCCCTTCATGGGCCACGTGGGTGTAGGCGTACAGCGCGATATCGGCAATCGAATATTGCTCGCCTACCAGGTAGGGCGTGGCTTGCAACTGACGCTCCATCACCCTCAACGCCTTGTAGCCGCCCTTATGGGTGTTTTTGTATTCCTCCAGTCGGTCTTGCGGCATGTTCAGGTAAAACTGGATAAACCGCGCCACCGCGATATAGGGCTCATGGCTGTATTGCTCGAAAAACTGCCATTGCAGCACTTGGGTACGCAGGCGTGGCTCCGCCGGCAGAAACTCGCTGCCGTCCGCCAGGAAGTTGAGGATGGCGTTGGACTCCCACAGGCAGGTGCCATCTTCCAGCTCCAACACCGGGATCTTGCCGTTGGGGTTCTTGGCCAGGAATTCGGCGGTCTGGGTGTCGCCCTTGAGAATATCGACATCAATCCATTGGTATTCGATGCCCAACAGATTGAGCATCAATTTGACCTTGTAGCAGTTGCCCGACTTGTAATCGCCATAAACCTTGTACATGGGGCTCCCCTTATGCCGCTTGCGCGTGCTGTGCTTGACGGACCACCGCGGCCAGGCGCTTGAGACCTTCGTCCAGACGGGCCGGGTCGATATGGCTGAAATTGAGGCGCAACGAGCCGAGGTGTTGATCGGGCTCGGAAAAGAACGGTTCACCGGGCATGAACGCGACGTCCTGATCCAATGCTTGCGCCAACAAGGTGCGGGTGTCGAGCGGTTGTTTCAAGGTCAGCCAGAAGAATAATCCGCCCTGAGGCGTCTGCCAGTCAGCCAGATCGCCAAAATGACGCTCCAGCGCGGCCTGAAATGCATCGCGACGCTCGCGGTAAAAGCGGCGCAGTTGCGCCAGGTGCTGCTGGTATTTCTGGGTGCCGATCCACTGCATGGCCTGCCACTGGCCGACGCGGTTGGTGTGCAGGTCCGCCGATTGCTTGAGCTTGAGCAAATGCGGGAACAGATCCGGGCTGGCGATCAGGTAGCCGACGCGCAGGCCCGGTAGCAGGGTCTTGGAGACGGTGCCGGTGTAGATCCAGCTGGCTTTTTTCAGGCGGCCGGCGATGGGCTGTGCACTGGCGCCGTCGAAGCTCAGTTCGCGGTAGGGTTCGTCTTCGATCAGGGTGACGCCGAACTCATCGAGCAAAGCGGCGACGGCCGCGCGCTTGGCCTCGCTGTAGCGTACGGCCGAAGGGTTCTGGAACGTCGGGATCAGGTAGATGAACGCCGGGCGATGGTGTTCAAGGAGGCTGCGCAAGGTGGCGAGGTTGGGACCGTCGGCCTCCAGTTGCACAGTCAGGCAATCGGCGCCGAACAGTTGGAAGATCTGCAACGCCGCCAGGTAAGTCGGGCCTTCCAGCAGAACCTTGGTGCCCTTGTCGATATACAGTTTGGCGGCCAGGTCCAGGGTTTGCTGGGACCCGCTGACGACCAGCACCTGGCTCGCCTGGCACGGTACGCCCAACGCGCGGGCCTGGGCGGCGAGCAGTTCGCGCAACTGCGGTTCGCCTTCGCTCATGCCATATTGGCCGAGGGTGAGCGGCATGCCGTCCCAGTTCAGTGCCGGCAGCATGGCTTCGGCCGGCAGGCCGCCGGCGAACGACATCACTTCCGGGCGCTGGGCTGCAGCAAGGATTTCACGGATCAAGGAGCTTTTGAGGCGCGTAACACGTTCAGAGAAGGCCATAAGGTCACCGGTGGCAAAGCGCATGGAAAATACGTCAAACTGCTTGACCGAAATTACGCCGACTTGAGTAGATACGTCAATATGCTTGACCTTAAAACCCAGAACAGCCAGCAACAAGCCATGGAAGCGTTCTTTTTCGGCTACCAGGCCTTTACCGCCAAGGCCGACGAGATGCTCGAACGCCGAGGCCTGAGCCGTGTGCACCAGCGCATCGTGTTTTTTATCGCGCGCTACCCCACCTTGAGCGTGAAGCAACTGCTGGAGTTGCTCGGCGTGAGCAAGCAGGCGTTGAACATACCGTTGCGACAGCTGCAGGAAATGCACTTGGTAAACAGCGTGGCGTCCGAGACCGACAAGCGTAAGCGCCTGCTGGAATTGAGCGACGAGGGCCAGCGCTTCGAGCAGTCCCTGCGCCGCGAACAGGTGAAGCTGTTGCAGCGCGCCTTCAGCGAAGCCGGCGAAGACGCGGTGGCGGGATGGCTGGCGGTGAATCAGGCGCTGAGTGCCGTGAATTAGCCTTTCATCTTGTTTCGAACACATAATCGAAAACATTATTTGCTTTATTTGTATACAAAAGCATAATTCGCTTCGTGCGAGTTCCTGACCTATTGGTCAACAAAAACCCGCCAGTACCTCAAAGCGCTGTTGCCCACACCTGTGACCGGCGCTGGAAATAACAATAAAACTCTTGAGGAGTACTTGCTGTGGAAAGCCGCAAATCCGAAGCCCCAACGCTGGACCTCTCCGCGCCGCAAGGCGGTTGGCTGGAACGCCTGTTCAAACTGCGTTTGCATGGCACCACAGTGAAGACCGAACTGATCGCCGGCCTCACCACGTTCATCACCATGGCCTACATCATCTTCGTCAACCCGAACATCATGGCCGATGCGGGCATAGATCACGGTGCGGCGTTTGTCGCCACGTGCATCGCCGCTGCGCTCGGTTGCCTGCTGATGGGCCTTTACGCCAACTGGCCCGTGGGCCTGGCGCCCGGCATGGGCTTGAACGCGTTTTTCACCTACACCGTGGTCGGCACCATGGGCTATCACTGGGAAACGGCGCTGGGCGCGGTGTTTGTTTCCGGGGTATTGTTCATGGGCCTGACCCTGTCCCGCGTACGTGAATGGCTGCTCAACAGTATTCCCGTCAGCCTGCGCCACGCCATGGGCGCCGGTGTCGGCCTGTTTCTGGGGGTGATCGGCCTGAAAACCGCCGGCATCATCGTCGACAGCCCGGCCACGCTGATCAAGCTGGGGTCGCTGCACGAGCCTGCGCCCCTGCTGGCGGCGGTGTGCTTTTTGCTGATCGCGATCCTCAGCTATCACCGCGTGTTCGGCGCAATCCTCATCAGCATCATCGCCGTCACCCTGGCCGGATGGGGCCTGGACCTGGTGCACTACAACGGCATTCTCTCCACCCCACCCAGCCTGGCGCCGACCTGGATGGCCATGGACGTGAAGGGTGTATTCAATGTCAGCATGATCAGCGTTGTATTTGCGTTTCTTTTTGTACACATGTTCGACACTGCCGGTACACTGATGGGCGTTGCGCAACGCGCCGGGCTGGTGGGCGCCGATGGCAAGATTCATAACCTGTCCCGCGCGCTGAAAGCCGACAGTGCCTCCAGCGTGTTTGGCGCCATGGTCGGTGTGCCGCCGGTGACCAGTTATGTAGAAAGTGCCGCCGGTGTCGCCGCGGGCGGTCGCACCGGGTTGACCGCCGTGACCGTGGGCGTGCTGTTTGTGGCGGCAATGTTTTTCGCGCCCTTGGCGGGCATGATTCCTGCGTATGCCACCGCCGGTGCACTGATTTACGTAGCAATGCTGATGATGGCGAGCATGGCCCATATCAATTGGGATGAAGCCACCGACAGCATCCCGGCCATCGTGACCGCGATCATGATGCCGCTGACGTTCTCGGTTGCCGACGGTATCGCCCTGGGCTTCATCACATATGTGGCGCTCAAGGCCGGCACCGGCAAGTACCGCGAGATTTCCATCAGCCTGTGGGTGCTGTGCGCGATTTTCATCGCGAAGTTCATCTTCCTGTAGTTCGCAGGAAACGGCCGAAAACCGCCTCACCTTCGGGTGGGGCTTTTGTACGAATGGAGGACTGTAATGACCCTGGAAACCTGGCTGCTGTTCAGTGGCGCTGCATTGATCGTGATCCTGATCCCCGGCCCGCTGTCGCTGTTGATGATCAGCAACAGCCTGAACTACGGCCTGCGCCGGTCCTACCCGGCGTTTCTGGGCGGCGTGTTCGCCTCGATCTGCCTGTTGAGTGCCTCGGCATTGGGGCTGGGTGCATTGCTGCTGGCCTCGGAGCAGTTGTTCAGCGCCCTGAAGGTCGTCGGTGCGCTGTACCTGTTTTATCTCGCCTGGCAGAGCTGGCAGCAATCGCGCCAACCGGCCCAGGGCGCCGTGGTGCCCCAGGCCGTGGCCACACCGCGTTTTCGCGCCTTGTTCGGTCGCGCGTTTGTGCTGGGCGCCAGCAACCCCAAGGACATCCTGTTCTTTGCCGCCTTCTTGCCGCAGTTTCTCAGCAGCGAGCACGCGTTCCTGCCGCAATTGCTGATCATGATTGCTACTTGGACCGTACTCGACTTGCTGTGCAAGCTGGCCTACGGCCTGGGTGCCCATGGGGCTGCGCGCTACCTGCGCAGCGGCAGTGGCCAGAGCTGGTTCAATCGCGTCAGCGCCGCACTGTTCGGCGCCGCGGGCATGGTGTCGCTGATCAAGGCGAGGACGGGCTCACTTTGACAAAGTAGACGCTCGGGCGGGCCGCCTGCGTCATAGGCCATTGAATGCCGGCGACGATCCGAGCCAGGCGATTTTCGTTCATGGCGCTCTTGACGCCCATCAACGCAACCGACCGGGGATGCGTATTGATTGCGGCGTCAAACCACCGGTCCGTCAGCCGGGTTTCCAGCCTCACCGTGCCTCTCTCGATCCAGTGGATGGACACGTAGTACAGCGTGTTTGAAGGGGAAGAAGGATGGGTCGCGATCAACTCATGCGTGGGCTTGCGCCCGTGCCTGAGCTGCAGTTCCTGCACGTTGAACCCTTGCTGCTCCAGCGCGCGCTTGACTGCGGCGCGCTGCGCGACGACCCGCTGAGGCTTGACCTCACCGACGCCGGATTGCAACGCAGGGTCTAACCCGACGGCCCGGAAGTCGACACGCGTGAAGCCGGGGGCCTTGCCCTCGTAACCGATGTGCAGCGCCCTGCCCGCCCTTTGAATGGGCCGTAACATTCTCAGCAAATCATCTGTCTGACCCGGCCCGTTGGGAGTCGACATCAGCCAATTGTCCAGCGTCGAACGGATATTGAGCAGGTGCGTGGCCGTCGCCGAGCGCGAAGAATCGGCCAGTTCAATCAGCCTTGCGGCTGCCAATGCCTGGCTGCGGCGGGTCATGCTGGGGAACGCCTGCCCCAAGGACTGCTCCAGCGGCCGGTCAAACAACGGGGCATGCACCTGCCACTCACCCGATACGCCGCGTGATATCGGAATGGGCTGTTCACCCATCGCAGTGCTCGTCCAACGTTCAATATCAACACGGGCAAGCGAGATCAGCGGCTCATTGCGGGTGATAAACGCGATGCCATTCCAGGGCGCATTGTCGCCCTGGTGAAGCACTCTGTAATAACCCGCCCCCGAAGCGGCGAGGCTGTCATACCGGGGTCCGATGTAGACGGCATCGTAGGGAAATCCCGGCGGCTCCATGTGCACATGAAACGTGCCGAACGCCGAGAGGCCGGACACCTGCCCCGTCGCATCCGGAACACGCCATTCGAACCAATAGGGGTCCGGTGCCGGTGACCGATAGATGCGGTTGTGCGTGGCGGCGCGCACCGTCGGTGGCTGCCAGTCCGGGGGTGCATGCACTGGCGCACGCCACGGGCTGAGCAGCGTCGAACTGGTCCCCGCCATCGGCTGAGGCGCATCCGCGCCCAGTAACCACTCCCCGGGCTGGTGCACGTTCACTATCAGTTCGTCTTGCCCAGGCGCCTGCCGGTTTTTCAGGCGCAACGCGTGTTCGTCGCCGCGCCGATAAAGCGGGTAATGGTGTGAGTCATCCGCCACGAACAGCTCGCCATCTTTGACATACACGCCTTTTTCACCAATACCTTTCAACGCCACAGCCCCTTGAGGCACCCCCTTGATTTTGAAACGCTCCAGGTCCTTGAGTTGAGCCACCGGTGGCGGCGCCAGGCGGTCAAGCCCGCTGGCCCTCATGCGCAGACGATGGATACGCCCCAGCACAGCCCGCGCGGCGGGCCGCGCCATACGAGCCGCCGCAACCGGCACCCTGGCGGGGCCGGGAATAAAGTTAAGTAACAAATCGATTGCCAGAAACGCGCTCATAAAGCCCACATCGACCGCCGTGTGAGCGTCGCCAAAGCGGTGATAACGCCGCGCCATAAGCAGCAGTTCATGGAATTGATTAAAGATCCCGTACATCGGGCAGAAAAACCCCACCAGCGCCCGCGTACGTGTCTCGCTTTGCTCACCAAGGCGGCGCGCGCGGTAGGCCTGCAGCGCCTTGCCAGAATGGCTGGCGGCTTGAGTGCGGCGCTGCAGCTCAAGCACGCTGGCGTGGTAGAGCAATGCCCTGGCGTCGCTGTGAGAGGTGGCGACAATCGCCAGCCAGCCCTGCGGATCACTGGCAATCTGCTCAAGGGTGTGGGCCTGGATCTCATCCAGCAACGCCGTCGGCTCCAGGTGCTTGATGTTAAAGGAGCGAATAAAGCCAAGCCCCCGCCAAATCCCCTTCACCATAAAAAATGCAGGCGGCAGATCAAGCGTGCTGAACAGGTGACTTGGGCTATCGGCGCGGTCCGGATGGTGGGTGATTGCCTCAAATGCCCAGCCAGGTGCGACCTGTCGCGCGAGCACTTTGGCGTTATCGGCCGATGCGCCGATACGGTTCAATGCAGCAAGGGCCTGTTGCAGGTCGCTGTACTCGGTGAGAACCCAGGCTTGCGGGGCATCGGGCCAGTAGACCACGCAACACCCGGAGCGCTTGTCGTGCACCACCACAATGCCTGCGACATAGCGGTCGTGCTGCATCGTATGGCCCACCAGGTGCACCACGTGCAGTTGCAACTCATGCGGGTTGTTCAGCAGGTCTGGCGGCATGCGGGCCGCCATGGCGGTGCTAAACACACTTTGCGCGTTCGCCGACAGCCCGCTTTGCCGCGCCAGGAACAGGTGGTGGTCAACGCCTGCGTGCAACGCGCGATTCAATAAGGGCGAAATGCGTCCTTCGCTGAGGGCGCGGTCGGTGCCAGCAGGCGGATAAAAAGCGCGGTTGATCAATGCGTCGTACTGCCCGCCGATATCCAACGAAGCGACCATCTGGATCAAATACCCGGCATTGAGCCGGTGTCGCCATTCAGGTTGCAGAAAGCGGGCGCGGTTCAATCGCCATTGCGTCCAGGGCGCCAGCGGGTCGAGGTTGTGCAGCGCCAGTTGCAGCAGACTGAAGGAGGTACGCGTAGCGGTCGGGGTGAGGACGATGGTGCGATCACCGACAGTGCAGCCGCTCGCCCACCCACAAAACTGGCCATGAACATCATCAGGCATTTCAATAAAGGGCTGGTCGATCAGCCACGACGCAGGGACGCCGTCCTGCTGCAAACGGGCCGTCAAGGCACGGCGGGCAAACGTGTCCAAATCGGGCAGGTGCTGCTCAAGCCGCGTCTGGAAGGCGAAGGCGCTGCTGAGGTAAAAACGCTGCGAACGTTTGAAGCGTTTACGCTGGGCACGCGTGGCGCCCACCCAGCCCGCTGGCAATTTTTGCGCTTCAGACGCGGCCTTGCGCAGTAACTCGATGTTCGCCTGAGCCTGGCTCAGGGCACTATTGGCCGGAACCTTGAGCTGTTGCGCCAGCCCCGCCAGCAGCAGCGCGCGACTGAGCCCGACCTGCGTCACTTCACTGAAAATACGCGTGATGTCTTCAGTGCTTTTGTGCAGGCGATCGTAGCAACCGAGCAATTTTTTCAACGCGGCCAATGCAGGCTTGCCGTCGATGGGGACGTAGCGCACAGCCAAGGTTTCACGCAGCGCATGTGCGCGCAAATCGCTGCGCTTGTCATGCTCGATACCGCCCCACAGCACCGAGCCGTCCCGGCTGCCGAGGCTCGCCTTGACGCTTCGGGTCAAGGCATCCAGCCCGGCAAAACCCAGCACCCCGCCCTCTTCCCCAAAGGCGTAGAGCACCACCGGAAGCTGGCGGGCCGGCACCCTCAGCGCGGCCGCGGTGGTCACCAGCCACACATTATGCAGGGGATAAAAAGCATCGGGCTCACTGCCCACGGCGATTGAAAGCACCTGGGTTTGGCTGCCCGGGCGTGCCGCGGGCGAAGGCGGGTCCAGCACGTCGATAATCAGGTCGCGGTGGGCCGTGCCCAGCAGTTTGAGACGGTGTTGCAGCTGAACCTCGCAGCGCAGTGCCTCGGCTTGGGCATGCATGAACAACGAAGCACGCCTGGGCGTTTGCGCGCCACCGGGGCGCTCGGTCCAGAACTTCAGATCGAGCAGCCGGTGCTCTGCACCCTGCAGCAACGAATTCAGCGCCTGGGCATGGGCCGCGAGCTGGGCCTTCAGCGCTATGAATTGCTGATAAGCGAGGGTCTCGATGCCGGGCTCATACGGATCCAGCAAGGCCAGCAGACCTTTTTCGTAACGCTTGACCTGCTGCTGAGCAGTGCGCAAGGCCAAGCCGGGTGAGGTACTGGCAAAGATTATTTCTGCGCTGCGTCGTTGCTGGTCCCATTTGAGCAGCGGGTCAGCAAGAGCGCCAAGCCGGGCGCTGCCAACCCACTGCTTTCGCGCCCCTTCCACCTGCGCGAGTAACGCGGCGACAGCCACCGGCCGAGGCGGTTGTGCAGCAACAAAGGGAGGATCGACCCTCACGGCACATGCCAATTCGGTGTTCCATTGCCCGCGCAACAACGCTTGCGCGCTCAGCGCCAACGCGTCGTCGAGCACCTCCAGGCCGCGCACAAATCCGCCCGCCGCAGACAACTGCGCGGGCTGGCATAACCCAGTGCGACGACTTGCCACCAACCCCTGCCAGAGCATGTCCAGCTGCGCTCGGTCCAGCGGCAACAGGCCTTCCTGCAGGGCGGCAAAAGACGGGTACTCGTAGAACGTGCGGGCCACACCCGGCAGGTACACCACCTGCGGCGCCTGCGCGGGATCACCCTCACGATAAAAGTGCAATACGCCTGGCATCACCACCGCGGGTGTTCCGGGCCACATCAGCAGGCCCACCCGTACGCTGGCCCAATCGCCGCCTGCACGTTGGCGTGCCGTCGCGGTCGGGGCATCGATCACGGCCTGCACCAGGCTCATGCCCGCCGGTGACAGCTCATCCAGTTGCCGTGCCATGAAGGCCCGGTCAGCGAACAGTTCAGCGTGCAGCTCAACCCAGCGCTCGCGGCGTGTGAGCCATGAGCCCCGCGCCAAGGTGTCCCAATAGTGGTCTGCCGCCTGCACCAGCCGCTCAAAAAGTCGCATCGCAATGACGCGCTGCAAGACTTGCAAAGGGGTATAGGGCAACCGACGGCTTGGCTGCCCTTTTATGCTGAGCGTGGTGAATTGATTGACATTAATAGGCACCGAGGGCCGTGCCAGCAGCGACAGGGCCCGCTCGGTCAAGCTGTTGATGATCTGCGGTGCGCCTGGGCGCTTGGTCTCGGTAAACAGCAGAGTGTCCGGTTCCATCTCAAATGCTTTGCGCAGTTGAGCACGGATCACTCGCAGGATTTTGGGCGAGCGCCCTATCAGCTGTGCCAGTGCGCGTACCGACTCGCCGCAGCGCCAATCGGCAAGAGCGAGCTGATTGATCAGGCGGCTGGGATGGGTAAACCGGTTGATCCGCTGGGTCAGTTGATCTCGAATGGCCTGCAAATCGGCTTGGGCAGCGACGACAGCATCAACGTCTTCGGGCAGGGAACTGAAAGAGGGCAAAACGCCTGGGTGATCTGGGGACGAGGCCATTGGTGTTTTCTTCTGAGGAAAACACCCAGCCTAGGCATCACCGACACTCAAGAGGTGCTAGATAGTTGAACGCGCAACAGGCAAAAAAAAGCCCGCAGTGTGGGCGGGCGAAAAACCAACGAAGAGCTTTGGGGGTGTGAAGCGAGGTGACGCTCAGCTACCGCGATAGGTGGAGTAGCTGTAAGGCGAAATCAGCAGGGGCACATGGTAATGGTCCTGTTCGGCGCTGATGCCAAAACGCAGCACCACCACATCCAGGAAAGCCGGTTCGGGAAGCTGCACACCGCGGGCCCGGTAATAATCGCCGGCACTGAATTGCACCTGGTACACACCGCTGCGGTAATCGTCACCTTGCAGCAACGGCGCGTCGCAACGGCCGTCGCTGTTGGTCACGGCGGTGGCGACCAGCTCCAGTTGCGCGCCTTCGACGCGGTACAGTTCAACCTTGATCGCGCTGCCGGGGCAGCCATGTGCGGCGTCCAAAACGTGTGTGGTCAAGCGTCCCATGGCGTCTTTGCGCCTCCCGTAGGCAGTAGAAAAGTGATCCGCACTCTTTCAGGGCAGTGAAAAAGCCGGCGATGGCTGATTAAGACACTTTCTAAAAAAATTGTACACAATAAATTCAACAAATATCCCGCACCTCGCAGCCACCGGTTCGCCGACCACCGCGGTGCACCTGATAAAACCCACTGAGGCGATCGCCGGCCAGCCAGCGCCTACCGCTGGACATCCGCGAAAAACTTTTTAGCGTTTAGCTGACCAGTCAGGCAGGTTTCTTGCAATAGCTTGAGTGCGCGCCGCTCAGAAAAAATGCAGAAATGCGGGCTTACAAAGTCGGCGATAAGTTGTATACAATCACTCATCGCTACTACGACGAACAAGAAGGAAGACTGCAGTGAGCGCTGACTACCCACGCGACCTGATCGGTTACGGCAGTAACCCTCCTCACCCCCACTGGCCGGGCAAGGCACGCATCGCGCTGTCTTTCGTACTCAACTACGAAGAAGGCGGCGAGCGCAACATATTGCACGGCGACAAAGAGTCCGAGGCATTCCTTTCGGAGATGGTCTCGGCCCAGCCGCTGCAAGGCGAGCGCAACATGAGCATGGAGTCGCTGTATGAATACGGCAGCCGTGCCGGCGTGTGGCGCATCCTCAAATTGTTCAAAGAATTCGATATCCCGCTGACCATCTTCGCCGTGGCCATGGCCGCCCAGCGCCACCCGGATGTGATCCGCGCGATGGTCGCCGCCGGCCATGAGATCTGCAGCCACGGCTATCGCTGGATCGACTACCAGTACATGGACGAGGCCCAGGAGCGCGAGCACATGCTCGAAGCCATCCGCATCCTCACCGAGCTGACCGGCGAGCGCCCATTGGGCTGGTACACCGGTCGCACCGGCCCCAACACCCGGCGGCTGGTGATGGAGGAAGGCGGCTTTCTGTACGACTGCGACACCTATGACGACGACCTGCCCTACTGGGAACCCAACAACCCCACCGGCAAGCCGCACCTGGTGATCCCCTACACCCTGGACACCAACGACATGCGCTTTACCCAGGTGCAGGGTTTCAACAAGGGCGACGACTTTTTCGAGTACCTCAAGGATGCCTTCGACGTGCTGTATGCCGAAGGCGCTGACGCACCGAAGATGCTTTCCATCGGCCTGCATTGCCGCCTGATCGGCCGCCCGGCGCGCCTCGCCGCCCTCAAGCGTTTTATCGAATACGCCAAGGGCCATGAACACGTCTGGTTCACCCGCCGCGTCGACATTGCCCGCCACTGGCACGAAACCCACCCGTACACGGGAGCGGCGAAATGACTGCGTTCCGAACCTTGAAACCGTCGAGCCTGAGCCGCGATGCATTCGTGACAGCCTTCGCCGACATCTACGAACATTCGCCATGGGTGGCCGAAAAGGCCTTCGACCTGGGCCAGGATTCTTCAATCGACCAGATCGAAACCCTGCACCAGCGCATGAGCGACATCCTGTTGAGCGCCGATCATGCCAGCCAGCTGGCCTTGATCAACGCTCACCCGGACCTGGCGGGCAAAGCTGCCGTCCAGGGCCAGTTGACCGAAGCCAGCACGAATGAACAGGCTGGCGCCGGTATTCACCAATGCTCGAGCGAGGAGTTTTCTCGCTTCACCGAGCTGAACGATGCCTACAAGGCCAAGTTCAAGTTTCCCTTCATCATGGCGGTAAAAGGCAGCAACCGGCACCAAATCCTCGCCGCGTTCGAAACGCGCATTCACAATTCGGTGGAAGCCGAGTTCAAATGCGCCCTGGCCGAGATCAACAAAATCGCGTTGTTCCGATTACTGACCCTTTAGCAGACCTGGCCCGAGCGCTCATGACGCCCAGGGCCTGGCGAGCATCCCAAGCCACTTTATTTAAGGCAGACAAGAAGAATGAAAGCTTACGCCGTACCTTTCGAGAAGTTCGTCAACTTGGCCGACGCCCGTCTGGGCACCAAGATCCTTTCGGTGACCGATGACTGGTTCGCTGACGCCAACCGCCTGTTCCAGCCGACCCCGGCCGTGTGGAAGGAGGGCGTTTTCGATGACAACGGCAAGTGGATGGACGGCTGGGAGTCGCGCCGCAAGCGCTTCGAAGGCTACGACAGCGCGGTGATCCGCCTGGGCGTGCCCGGCTCGATCAAGGGCGTGGACATCGACACTTCATTCTTCACCGGCAACTTCCCGCCGTCGGCGTCCCTGGAGGCGTGCTTCCTGGCCTCGGGCGATCCTGATGAAAACACCCAGTGGGTGGAAGTGCTGTCGGCCGTCGAGCTGCAAGGCAACAGCCACCACTACCACGAAATCAGCAACGACCAGGCGTTCAGCCACCTGCGTTTCAACATCTACCCGGATGGCGGCGTAGCCCGTCTGCGCGTGTATGGCGTGCCGTTCCGCGACTGGTCGTCGGTGGGCGACAACGAACAAGTCGACCTGGCCGCCGCCTTGAACGGTGGGCGCGCGCTGGCCTGCTCCGATGAACACTTCGGCCGCATGAGCAACATCCTCAACCCGGGCCGTGGCATCAACATGGGCGACGGCTGGGAAACCGCACGTCGTCGTACGCCAGGCAATGACTGGGTCATCGTCGCGCTGGGTCACCCGGGCGAGATCGAGAAAATCATCGTCGACACCCTGCACTTCAAGGGCAACTACCCGGACACGTGCTCCATCCAGGGCGCGTTCGTCAAAGGCGGCACCGACAGCCAGATCGAAACCCAATCGCTGTTCTGGCGCGAACTGCTGCCGGCGCAGAAGCTGGAAATGCACGCCGAACACACCTTCGCCGAGCAGATCAAGGCGCTGGGCCCGATCACTCACATCCGCCTGAATGTGTTCCCCGATGGTGGTGTGAGCCGCCTGCGGGTCTTGGGCAAAGTAGCTAAATAAGCGGTGAGCCCATCGCAGGCAAGCCAGCTCCCACATTTGAATGTATTTGCAAATCAAAATGTGGGAGCCGGGCTTGCCCGCGATAGCAATAGAACAAACAACACAGACCTCGGATAAGAGACAGCCATGCGCACACTAGTGATCGAACCCCTGACCAAAGAGGCCTTCGCCCCTTTCGGAGACGTTATCGAAACCGACGGCAGCGATCACTTCATGATCAACAACGGGTCGACCATGCGCTTTCACAAGCTGGCAACGGTAGAAACCGCGCAGCCTGAAGACAACGCGATCATCAGCATCTTCCGCGCCGACGCGCAGGACATGCCGCTGACCGTGTGCATGCTGGAGAGACACCCGCTGGGCAGCCAGGCTTTCATTCCGCTGCTCGGCAACCCCTTTCTGATCGTGGTCGCGCCACTTGGCGATGCACCTGTATCGGGCTTGGTCCGCGCCTTCGTCACCAACGGCAGGCAGGGCATTAATTACCATCGCGGCGTCTGGCACCACCCGGTGCTGACGATCGAAAAGCGGGATGACTTCCTGGTGGTTGATCGCAGTGGCACCGGCAATAACTGCGATGAGCATTTTTTCAAAGAGGATGAGCGGTTGATCCTCGCCCCCCACCAATAAGAGAAGGTCTGATCACTCGACAACAGAGTGACAGGCGAGAGGTAAAGACTGTGGAAGCACATTTGATGGAATGGCTGAACCTGAGCGTGCGCTGGGTTCACATGATCACCGGCGTCGCCTGGATCGGCGCTTCGTTCTACTTCGTCTGGCTGGAAAACAACCTCAATCGCGTCAACCCCAAGGACGGCCTCGCCGGTGACTTGTGGGCGATCCACGGTGGCGGTATCTACCACCTGGAAAAATACAAACTGGCCCCGCCGACCATGCCGGACAACCTGCACTGGTTCAAATGGGAAGCCTATTTCACCTGGATGTCCGGCATCGCGCTGCTGTGCGTGGTGTTCTACGCCAACCCGACCTTGTACCTGCTGGCCCCGGGCAGCAGTCTCAGTGGCCCCGAAGGCGTACTGCTGGGCATCGGCTCACTGTTCGTCGGCTGGTTCATCTACTCCTTCCTCTGCGACTCGGCCCTGGGCAAACGCCCTGCCCTGCTCGGTTTGATCCTGTTCGTGCTGTTGATTGCTGCCGCGTACGGTTTCAGCAAAGTGTTCAGCGGGCGTGGTGCCTACCTGCACGTGGGTGCGGTGATCGGCACTATCATGGTCGGCAACGTGTTCCGCATCATCATGCCCGCCCAGCGTGCACTGGTAGCGGCCATTGCCGAGAACCGCACGCCGGACCCGGCGCTGCCCGCCAAAGGCTTGCTGCGCTCACGGCACAACAACTACTTCACCCTGCCGGTGCTGTTCATCATGATCAGCAACCACTTCCCGAGCACCTACGGCAGCCAATACAACTGGCTGATCCTGGCCGGTATTGCGGTGGCAGCCGTGTTGGTACGGCACTACTTCAACACCCGTCATAACAGCCAGAAGTACGCGTGGACCTTGCCGGTTGGCGCACTGGCGATGATTTGCCTGGCGTACGTGACCGGTCCAAAACCGGTGTCGACGGCTCCAGATGTGGCCAAGGCTCCGGCTGCCATCGAGTACCAGCCGCTGCCGGAAACGGCACTGGGTGGCGGGCTCAAACCGGCTGCGCCAGCGGCACCCGCACCGGCCCCCGCCGAAGCAGCACCGGCGCAGGCATCGATTGATTTTGACAAGGTGCATGGGGTGATTCAGGAACGCTGCGCCGTGTGCCATTCGGCCAAGCCGACCAGCCCCCTGTTCAGTACCGCGCCGGCGGGCGTGATGTTTGATACGCCGCAGCAGATCCAGCAATTGGCCCCGCGCATTCAGGCGCAGGCCGTGGCCAGCCAGATCATGCCGCTGGGTAACATCACCCAGATGACTCAGCAGGAGCGCGACCTGATCGGCACCTGGATCAACCAAGGAGCCCGCACCAATTAACTGATTCATACAGAACCCATGTGGGAGCTGGCTTGCCTGCGATAGCGGTGTATCAGGCACCGAAAGGGTGGGATGACCCACCGCCATCGCAGGCAAGCCAGCTCTCACAATTGGGATCGGCGTCGTTTTGAAGATCGAGTTCCACCCGGCAATTGAATGCCAAACAACACAAAAATAAAAAGATTCGAGGTGTTGCATGTCCCAGTTAGAACCGCAGACTCCTGCCGCGCCCGCCATGGTGCGGCTGCCCCTCTTGCAACTGATTCTGGTAGGCCTGCAACACGTCTTGCTGATGTACGGCGGCGCCGTCGCCGTGCCCCTGATCATTGGCCAAGCCGCCGGTTTGAGCCGTGAAGAAATCGCCTTTCTGATCAACGCCGACCTGCTGGTAGCCGGTATCGCCACCATGGTGCAGTCGTTCGGCATCGGCCCGGTGGGCATCCGCATGCCGGTGATGATGGGCGCCAGTTTTGCCGCCGTCGGCAGCATGGTGGCGATGGCCGGCATGCCCGGTATCGGCTTGCAGGGGATCTTCGGCGCAACCATCGCCGCCGGGTTCTTCGGCCTGCTGATCGCGCCGTTCATGTCCAAGGTGGTGCGTTTTTTCCCGCCGTTGGTGACCGGCACCGTGATCACCGCCATCGGCCTGTCGCTGTTTCCGGTGGCCGTGAACTGGGCCGGTGGAGGCAGCGCCGCCGCCACGTTCGGCTCGCCGGTCTACCTGGCGATTGCCGCGCTGGTACTGGGCACCATCCTGCTGATCAACCGCTTTATGCGTGGCTTCTGGGTGAACATCTCGGTGCTGATCGGCATGGCGCTCGGCTATGGCCTGTGCGGCATGCTCGGCATGGTTGACCTCAGCGGCCTGGCGCAGGCGCCGTGGGTGCAGGTGGTGACGCCACTGCATTTCGGCATGCCCAGGTTCGAGTTGGCGCCGATCCTGTCGATGTGCCTGGTGGTGGTCATCATCTTCGTCGAGTCCACCGGCATGTTCCTCGCCCTGGGCAAAATCACCGGCCAGGACGTCTCCCCAAAGATGCTGCGCCGTGGCCTGCTGTGTGATGCCGGCGCATCGTTTTTTGCCGGCTTCTTCAATACGTTTACCCATTCCTCGTTCGCGCAGAACATTGGCCTGGTGCAGATGACGGGGGTGCGTTGCCGCTCGGTAACGATCATGGCCGGCGCGTTTTTGATTGTGCTCAGCCTGTTGCCCAAAGCCGCCTTTCTGGTGGCCTCGATTCCACCGGCGGTACTCGGCGGCGCGGCAATTGCCATGTTCGGCATGGTCGCGGCGACCGGGATCAAGATCCTGCAGGAAGCCGATATCGCCGACCGGCGTAACCAGTTGCTGGTGGCGGTGAGCATCGGCATGGGCCTGATCCCGGTGGTGCGTCCGGAGTTCTTCGCGCAATTGCCCTTATGGATGAGCCCGATTACCCACAGCGGAATTGCCATGGCCACCCTCAGCGCGTTGTCGCTGAATGTACTGTTCAACATTCTGGGAGGTGCTGAACGCCCCGTTGTCGCCCACACGCATTGATTCCACCTGTTTTTAAAAACAACAAAAATAATAAACAACAGGAAACACGCACATGCACGCCATCCACCCAGGGCCGGCCACCCGCCGCGCCCTATTCTTGCCCCTCGCGCTCTCTAACAGCGCACTTGAGCCAAGGCCTGGGAGCCAGTATTCTCCGCGCCCGCTCGAATCGACTCAAAAAAAAACAGCGAATGTAAAAGCTGACTGCAGGGCCAACTTATCCCGGCCCCGCAGTGGCTGCCAAAGTGCGCAAAAGCCCCCTGAATTCGACTGCAGTTTGTGCAGCCGACGGGGATTTTTTGGCTTTTTGAACACCTTGGCGCAGCTCTTGCTAAAAGCATTAAAGCTGACCATACAGACGATTTTTTCAGCGAACCCAAAGGCGCCACACCAGAGCGCCTGCGTAGAAAAACAACCATAAAACTTTGACTCGGGAGCAACCGAATGAAACCTATGTTGAAAGGCCTGATGCTGGCAGGATCCCTGCTGGCCGGTGGCCAAGCCGTCGCGGGCGATCTGTTGCAGTGGCAAAACAACAGCCTGACGTATCTATGGGGCAAGAACTTCACCGTCAACCCGCAGATTCAGCAGACCGTCACGTTTGAACATGCCGATGCCTGGAAGTACGGCGACAACTTCTTTTTCGTCGACCGCATCTTTTACAACGGCAAGGAAGACGGCAACGTCGGCCCAAGTACCTACTACGGCGAGTTCAGCCCGCGTTTGTCGTTCGGCAAGATTTTCGACAAAGACTTGTCATTCGGCCCGATCAAAGATGTATTGCTGGCCTTCACTTACGAGTTCGGCGAAGGCGATAACGAGTCGTACCTGTTGGGCCCGGGTTTTGACTTGAACATCCCGGGTTTCGACTACTTCCAGCTGAACTTCTATCAGCGCCAGACCGAAGGCAATCGGCCGGGTGACGGCGTATGGCAAATCACCCCGGTCTGGTCTTACACCATCCCCGTGGGCAACTCCAACGTGTTGATCGACGGCTTCATGGACTGGGTCGTGGACAACGACAAGAACGCCCGTGGCACTTACCACGCCAACCTGCACTTCAACCCGCAGGTTAAATATGACCTGGGCAAGGCGCTGCACTGGGGCGAGAAGCAGTTGTATGTGGGTTTTGAATACGACTACTGGAAGAACAAGTACGGGATTGAAGATTCCGGCGCGTTCAAGACCAACCAGGACACGGCGAGCTTCCTGGTCAAGTACCACTTCTGATTGAGCAACGCCAATCCCCTGTGGGAGCTGGCTTGCCTGCGATTGCACTCTGTCTATGCCACCTGTGCTGGCTGACACACCGTTATCGCAGGCAAGCCAGCTCCCACATTCAGATCGTGTTCAGCCCAAGGAATCTGGACAATTCCTCGCGCTTGGCCAACGCATCCTTCCTGCCCAACTCAATCAACTCGCTGCAATACCCCGCCTCGAACAGCAAGTAACTCAGCACCCCTGCCCCGCTGGTTTTGGTCGCGCCCGGCCCGCGCAAAAACAGGCGCAACGCTGCGGGCAACTCCTGGCGATGCCGCGCGGCGATTTCATCAATCGGCTGGCTCGGCGCGATCACCAACACCTCCACAGGTGCCAGGCCCTGGATCGCCGCATCCGCCGGCAACACGTGGCTGAACTGGTTCAGACGCTCGAGCAATTCGATATCGCTCTCCAGGCTGTCAATGAACGTGCTGTTGAGCATGTGCCCACCAATCTGCGCCAGGGTGGGTTCCTGGCCGGTGTAGGTGCGTTGTGTGGAAGGCTCATTGCCGCGCGGATTGCCACTCACGCCCACCACCAGCACCCGACTGGCGCCCAGGTGCAAGGCCGGGCTGATCGGCGCGGATTGGCGCACCGCGCCATCGCCGAAATACTCCTGGCCAAGTTTGACCGGAGCAAACAGCAAGGGGATCGCCGAACTGGCCAGCAAGTGTTCAACCGTGAGTTGGGTGGGCATGCCGATACGCCGATGGCGCAGCCACGCATCGATAGTGCCGCCGCCCTGATAAAACGTCACTGCCTGCCCGGACTCATAGCCGAAAGCGGTGACCGCGACCGCGTGCAGGTGGTTGTTACGAATGGCCGCATCGATGCCGTCCAGGTGCAGCTTGTCGTTGAGCAATGCGCGCAACGGTGTACTGTCGAGCAACGCGACCGGCACCTGAGCCCCCAGGCCGAGCAAGCTGTGGATCAAGAAACGACTGGCCTGGCGGATAACGCCAGGCCAGTCGCTGCGCAGCACCCGATGGCTGCGAAAGCCCTGCCAGAACGCCGTGAGGCGCTCGATGGCAGCAGTGAAATCAGTCGCGCCGCTGGCAAGACTCACCGCATTGATCGCCCCTGCTGACGTACCGACGATCACCGGAAAGGGGTTGGGCGCCCCTGGCGGCAGCAATTCGGCAATCGCTGCCAAGACCCCCACCTGATACGCCGCTCGCGCCCCGCCGCCGGAAAGAATCAAGCCTGTGACCGGTTCAGTTGGGCGCATTGCATCACTCCATGTGGGGCAGAAAGCGTTATCGACGGCGTTTTTCGTACAGCTTGGGCTCACCCGGTGGCCGGCTCTTGAAACGCCGATGGGTCCACAGGTATTGCTCCGGGCATTCGCGAACCGACGCCTCGACCCACTGGTTGATGCGCAGGCAGTCGATCTCATCGGTTTCGCCCGGGAAGTCGGTCAACGGCGGGTGGATCACCAGGCGGTAACCACTGCCATCGGCCAGGCGTTCCTGGGTGAACGGCACCACCAGCGCCTTGCCCAGGCGGGCAAATTTGCTGGTGGCGGTGACGGTGGCGGCCTGAATGCCGAACAGCGGCACAAAGATACTTTGCTTGGCGCCGTAGTCCTGGTCCGGTGCGTACCAGATGGCGCGGCCGGCGCGCAGCAACTTGAGCATGCCGCGCACGTCTTCGCGCTCTACCGCCAGGGAATCGAGGTTATGCCGCTCGCGGCCACGGCGCTGAACGAAGTCGAACAGCGGGTTGCCGTGCTCGCGGTACATGCCATCGATGGTGTGTTTCTGGCCGAGCAGCGCCGCGCCGATTTCCAACGTGGTGAAGTGCAGGGCCATAAGAATCACACCCTTGCCATCGAGCTGCGCCTGCTTGAGGTGCTCCAGCCCTTCGACATGGGCCAGGCGTGCCAGGCGTTGACGCGACCACCACCAGCTCATGGCCATCTCGAAAAACGCGATGCCGGTGGAAGCGAAATTTTCCTTGAGCAGCTTCTTGCGCGCTTTGGCGGATTTTTCCGGGAAGCACAGTTCCAGGTTGCGCGCGGCGATGCGGCGGCGCTCGCCAGCCACGCGGTACATGCCCGCGCCTAATAAACGACCAATGGTCAACAACGCACGGTATGGCAACTGTGTGATCAGCCACAGCAGGCCGAGTCCCAGCCATAGCAGCCAAAAACGCGGGTGAAAAAATACAGCTCGAAAACGCGGGCGATCCATTACAGATTCCGGTAAAGACAGGGCCGCGCATTCTACAACGTTCGACTCGGCTTGCGGCCCGTGGATGTTCTCGTTATAAGTCTCGACACTTTTCGTGACAAGCCGCTTTTGCCGACCATGAGCCAAACCGAACCGCTAGACCAAGATCCCGTGTTCCAGCTGAAAGGCAGCATGCTCGCCATCACCGTGCTGGAACTGGCCCGCAATGACCTCGATGCCCTGGACCGCCAACTGGCCGCCAAGGTCGCCCTGGCGCCGAACTTCTTCAACAATGCCCCGCTGGTGTTGGCCCTGGACAAACTCCCGGCCGGCCAGGGCGCGATTGATTTGCCCGGGCTGATGCGCGTTTGCCGCTCGCATGGTTTGCGCACCCTGGCGATTCGCGCCAGCCGTATTGAAGACATCGCTGCGGCAATCGCTATTGAACTGCCAGTACTGCCACCGTCGGGTGCCCGCGAGCGACCGCTGGACCCGAGCGAAGGTGAAGTAAAGAAAAAACCGGAGAAACCGCCGGAGCCCACCGTCAAGCCTACAAAGATCATCACCTCCCCCGTACGCGGCGGGCAGCAGATTTACGCCCAGGGCGGCGACCTGGTGGTGATCGCTCCCGTCAGTCCGGGTGCGGAACTTCTTGCCGATGGCAACATCCATGTATACGGCCCGATGCGCGGACGTGCCCTCGCCGGCATCAAGGGTGATACCAAGGCCCGTATTTTTTGCCAGCAGTTGACCGCTGAGCTAGTGTCCATCGCAGGCCAGTACAAGGTTTCAGAAGATTTGCGCCGTGATCCGCTGTGGGGGGCCGGGGTACAAGTCAGCCTGTCGGGCGATGTGTTGAACATCATCCGTCTTTAACGGATACTGCCGCATTTTCCAAGCATCTCTAGACTCTGATAGCACAGCGAAACCGGCAAGATTTGCGTAGGATTATTCGAAGTTGGCGTTTCCCCTTGGGAAACCACATCTTTTCCTACAAAGGCTGTCCGCCTGCAGCGAGTTCCAAGAGATGTTTTTCAGGGGCTGAAAAGTCCTTTTTCCTTAGGGGTGAAACACCTTGGCCAAGATTCTCGTGGTTACATCCGGCAAGGGTGGTGTGGGTAAGACCACCACCAGCGCCGCTATCGGTACCGGCCTCGCTTTGCGCGGCCACAAGACAGTCATCGTCGACTTCGACGTCGGTTTGCGTAACCTCGACCTGATCATGGGCTGCGAACGCCGCGTGGTGTACGACTTCGTCAACGTGGTGAACGGCGAAGCCAACCTGCAACAGGCCCTGATCAAGGACAAGCGCCTTGAGAACCTGTACGTACTGGCCGCCAGCCAGACCCGCGACAAAGACGCGCTGACCAAAGAAGGCGTAGGCAAAGTCCTCGCCGAGCTGAAAGAAACCTTCGAATACGTGGTGTGTGACTCGCCGGCCGGTATCGAAACCGGTGCTCACCTGGCAATGTACTTCGCCGATGAAGCCATCGTGGTGACCAACCCGGAAGTCTCCTCGGTACGTGACTCGGACCGCATGCTGGGCCTGTTGGCCAGCAAGTCCAAGCGCGCCGAAGAAGGCCAGGACCCGATCAAGGAGCACTTGCTGCTCACCCGCTACAACCCTGAGCGCGTCAGCAACGGCGAAATGCTTGGCGTTGAAGACGTGAAGGAGATCCTCGCAGTGACCCTGCTGGGCGTGATCCCGGAATCCCAGGCCGTCCTGAAGGCTTCCAACCAGGGCGTACCAGTGATTCTTGACGACCAGAGCGACGCCGGCCAGGCGTACAGCGATGCCGTTGATCGCTTGCTGGGCAAGACCGTGGAACATCGCTTCCTCGATGTTAAGAAGAAGGGATTCTTCGAGCGTATCTTTGGAGGCAACTAAACAATGAAATTTCTCGACTTCTTTCGCGCCAACAAAAAGCCAAGTACCGCGTCGGTAGCGAAAGAGCGTCTACAGATCATCGTGGCGCACGAACGCGGCCAACGCAGCACCCCGGACTACCTGCCAGCCTTGCAGAAGGAACTGGTCGAGGTGATCCGCAAGTACGTCAATATCGGCAACGATGACGTGCATGTCGCCCTGGAAAACGACGGCAGCTGCTCGATTCTGGAACTCAATATCACCCTGCCTGATCGTTAATCGAAAAGGCGGCCGCCACGGCGGCTCGGTCACCTTGATCCCTGTTGGGGAACCGGGTGGGCGAGCCGCCGTTGGCGTTTGTTACGAGGCTGTTTAATGCCGCTGTCCACTATCCATATCCTGCACCAGGACGACGCTGTCCTGGTGGTGAACAAGCCGACCCTGCTGCTCTCGGTGCCCGGCCGCGCCGATGACAACAAGGACTGCCTGATCACCCGCCTGCAGGAAAACGGCTACCCCGAAGCCCGCATAGTCCATCGCCTGGACTGGGAAACCTCAGGGATCATCCTGCTTGCACGCGACGCCGATAGCCACCGCGAGCTGTCGCGCCAGTTTCACGACCGCGAAACCGAAAAAGCCTACACCGCCCTGGCGTGGGGCCAGCCGGCACTGGACAGCGGCAGCATCGACCTGCCCCTGCGCTACGACCCGCCGACCAAGCCACGCCATGTGGTCGACCACGAGTTCGGCAAACACGCGCTGACCTTCTGGAAGGTATTGGAGCGTTGCGGCGACTGGTGCCGCGTCGAGCTGACGCCGATCACCGGGCGTTCGCATCAGTTGCGCGTGCACATGCTGTCGATCGGGCATCCACTGTTGGGTGACGGCCTGTACGCCCACGAACAAGCCCTGGCCGCCTGGCCACGCCTGTGCCTGCACGCGAGCATGCTGAGCTTCACCCACCCGCAAAGCGGCGAGCGGCTGCGCTTCGAGTGCCCTGCGCCTTTTTAAGGTGCGAACACAGTCAAATGTGGGAGCTGGCTTGCCTGCGATAGCGATCTGTCTGTGCCAAATACATGGCTGACACATCGCTATCGCAGGCAAGCCAGCTCCCACAGTCGTTTTGAGTTGTGCTCAAGCAGGTAGCTTCACTTCAAATGTGGAGCCAATACGGTAAACTCCGCGCATTGCTGTCTGGAGCTATTTATGCGCGAAGCGTTGAATCAAGGCCTGATCGACTTCCTCAAGGCCTCCCCTACTCCTTTTCATGCCACTGCCGCCCTCGCCCAGCGCCTGGAAGCGGCCGGTTATCAGCGTCTCGACGAGCGCGAAACCTGGACCACCGAGGCCAACGGTCGTTACTACGTGACCCGTAACGATTCGTCGATCATCGCCTTCAAGCTCGTTCGCCACTCGCCGCTGCAAGGCGGGATTCGCCTGGTCGGCGCCCACACCGACAGCCCGTGCCTGCGCGTCAAGCCCCAGCCGGAGCTGCAACGCCAGGGCTTCTGGCAGCTGGGCGTGGAAGTCTACGGCGGCGCGCTGCTGGCGCCGTGGTTCGACCGCGACCTGTCGCTGGCCGGCCGCGTGACCTTCCGCCGTGACGGCAAAGTCGAAAGCCAACTGATCGACTTCAAGCTGCCCATCGCGATCATCCCCAACCTGGCCATTCACCTGAACCGTGAAGCCAACCAGGGCTGGGCGATCAATGCGCAGACCGAGCTGCCGCCGATCCTCGCGCAATTTGCCGGTGACGAACGCGTGGACTTTCGCGCCGTGCTCACCGAGCAACTGGCGCGTGAACATGGTTTGAACGCCGACGTGGTGCTCGACTACGAGTTGAGCTTCTACGACACCCAAAGCGCCGCGGTGATTGGCCTCAATGGTGACTTCATCGCCGGTGCGCGCCTGGACAACCTGCTGTCGTGCTACGCCGGCCTGCAAGCCTTGCTCACCAGCGAAACCGACGAAACCTGTGTGCTGGTGTGCAACGACCATGAAGAAGTCGGCTCCTGCTCGGCGTGCGGTGCCGATGGCCCGATGCTGGAACAGACATTGCGCCGCCTGTTGCCTGAGGGTGATGAATTCGTACGCACCATTCAGAAGTCACTCTTGGTGTCGGCGGACAATGCTCACGGCGTGCACCCCAACTACGCCGAGAAACACGACGCCAACCACGGCCCGAAACTCAACGCGGGCCCGGTGATAAAGGTCAACAGCAACCAGCGCTACGCCACCAACAGCGAAACCGCCGGCTTCTTCCGCCACCTGTGCATGGCCCAGGAAGTACCGGTGCAGAGCTTCGTGGTGCGCAGCGACATGGGCTGCGGCTCGACCATCGGCCCGATCACCGCCAGCCACCTGGGCGTGCGCACGGTGGACATCGGCCTGCCGACGTTTGCCATGCACTCGATCCGTGAGCTGTGTGGCAGCCATGACCTGGCGCATTTGGTGAAGGTGCTCGGTGCGTTCTATGCGAGCCGCGATCTGCCCTGATGTCGGGGCGCGACCAAGGCAGGCAACCCGCGCCCCCACTTGACCTGTAAATACAGTCAAATGTGGGAGCGGGCTTGCCCGCGAAGGCGGTCCATCAGTGGGCAGATTCAGTCACTGACACCGCATATTCGGGGGCAAGCCCCCTCCCACATTCAGTTGTGGGTACACATGATCT
This sequence comes from Pseudomonas sp. HT11, assembly GCF_044875395.1. NCBI lineage: Bacteria > Pseudomonadati > Pseudomonadota > Gammaproteobacteria > Pseudomonadales > Pseudomonadaceae > Pseudomonas > Pseudomonas sp. HT11. Next base: position 4,417,158 of record NZ_CP173217.1, read on the forward strand.
GCATCATCTGCACTTTCCATAATCCGACCTAGACTTGTCAGTATTCCCACTCCGACAAGGCCGTCGCCCCATGATCTCCATGTCCTCCTTCCACGCCATGCTCATCCCGATCCTCATCGGCATGATCCTGCTGGCCGTCGGCTTCAACTTTCGCGACAAGCCGGTCGGCGTGTTTGGCATGTGGATTGGCATGCTGCTGATCCTCGGCACCGTGGTTTACAAGATCCTCGCCAAACTGGCGGAATGACAAATGCACTCGCATTGGGCATAACGGCCTCGTACACTCGGTCAATTCGTCGTTTTCAAGGTTGACCGCCTCGTGCTCTCGCGTCTTTTTGCTCTGCCCTGCTACTGCCTGATTGCCCTGCTGATGTTGCTGCCGATAGCGCCTGCCCAAGCCGTGAGCTTGCCCGGCCTGCTCGGCAGCGCCAACAAGACTCAACCCCAGGCCGATGTGCCGCTGGGGCAGTCGCTGGACGAGGTGATCAAGACCCTCGAAAACGACCAGCAGCGCACCCAGCTGTTGAGCGACCTGAAGAAACTGCGCGAAGCCACGCAAAAAGCCCAACCCGCCGCTGAACAAGGCGTGCTCGGGTTGATCGGCAGCACGCTGTCCGACCTCGAACAGCAGTTCTCCGGCGCCGACAGCCCGGTGCAACGCTGGTCCAACGAGGTCGAACTGGCCAAGGATGAACTGGGCGCCCTGATGCTGCCCGCCAGTGAATGGCTGCCGATCATCTTCGGTTTTGCCGTGATCCTGGCCGTGTGGAGCCTGCTGGCCGCCGCGCTGATCTGGCTCAGCCACCGTCTACGCGAACGTTTCGGCCTGCCCGAAGAACTGCCGCAACACCCGCGCACCTGGGACATGCTGCGCTTCGCCCTGCGCAAGTTGGGGCCGTGGCTGATCGCCTTGGTGATCACCGTTTACCTGAGCTACGCCCTGCCTTCGTCCCTGGGTAAATCCCTGGCGATGGTGCTGGCTTACGCGCTGGTGGTCGGCACCTGTTTCTCGGCGATCTGCGTGATTGCCTTCTCCGTACTCGACGGCCCGCACCGCCACCGGGCGCTGTATATCCTGCGTCACCAGGCCTTCCGTCCATTGTGGTGGATCGGCAGTTTCGCCGCCTTTGGCGAAGCCCTGAGCGACCCACGGCTGGTAACGGCCCTGGGCCAGCATCTGGCCCACACGGCGGCGACGGTCGCCAATGTGATGGCGGCGCTGTCCACCGGCGTGTTTATCCTGCGTTTTCGCCGGCCGATCGCGCACCTGATCCGCAACCAGCCGCTGTCGCGGCGCCTTACGCGCCGTGCCCTCACCGATACCCTGTCGATCATCGGCACCTTCTGGTACTTGCCGGCATTGTTGCTGGTGGGCATTTCACTGTTCGCCACCTTCCTGTCCGCCGGCGACACCAGCACCGCCTTGCGCCAGTCATTGTTGTGCACGGTGTTGCTGGTGTTGTGCATGGTCATCAACGGCCTGGTGCGCCGCCATGCGCTCAAGCCACAACGCGGGCACAAGCGCCACGCGCTGTACTCCGATCGCCTGAAAAGCTTCGTGTATACCCTGGCTCACTTAGTGGTGTGGCTGGTGTTTATCGAACTCGGCCTGCGTGTATGGGGCCTGTCGATGATTCGCTTTACCGAAGGCGACGGCCATGAAATCAGCGTCAAGCTGTTTGGCCTTGGCGGCACGCTGTTGTTTGCCTGGCTGATCTGGATCCTCAGCGACACCGCCATCCACCACGCCCTGACCCGCTCGCGCAAAGGCCTCGCGAACGCGCGTGCGCAGACGATGATGCCGTTGATCCGCAACGTGCTGTTTGTGACCATTTTCATCATCGCCGCCATCGTGGCGCTGGCGAACATGGGCATGAACGTTACGCCGCTGCTGGCCGGTGCCGGTGTGATCGGTATTGCCATCGGTTTTGGTGCACAGTCGCTGGTGGCGGACTTGATCACCGGCCTGTTCATCATCATCGAAGACTCGCTGGCCATCGACGACTACGTGGATGTCGGCGGCCACCTTGGCACCGTCGAAGGCCTGACCATCCGCACCGTGCGCCTGCGCGACATCGACGGCATCGTGCACACCATTCCGTTCAGCGAAATCAAGAGCATCAAAAACTACTCGCGGGAATTTGGCTACGCGATCTTCCGCGTGGCGATCCCCTACAACATGGAAATCGACGACGCGATCAAGTTGATGCGCGACGTCGGCCAGAAAATGCGCAACGACCCACTGCAACGCCGCAACATCTGGTCGCCGCTGGAGATTCAGGGCGTGGAAAGCTTTGAGTCCGGCAGTGCGATCCTGCGGGCGCGGTTCAAGACCGCGCCGATCAAGCAGTGGGAAGTGTCGCGGGCGTTCAACCTGGCGCTCAAGCGTCAGCTGGATGAAGCCGGGCTCGACCTGGCGACGCCGCGCTTGAGTGTGCAGGTGGTCACTGCCGGCACCGTGCAGGAGAAAGAACCACAACAATAAAGAGGGAGAGGTACTTATGCGTTTGAACGGTCTGACACACCCATGGGTTTTCGGAATGCTCTGCGGGCTAGCCAGCAGTGCAGTGATTGCCGCCAGCAGCGGCCAGGAGAGCGCCCGGGAGGAAATCGCCGCGCAGGCAAAAATCCTTGAACCGGCGTTACTGGAAACCCGCCGCGATATCCACGCCCACCCCGAACTGGGCAACACCGAAACGCGCACCGCCGAGCTGGTCGCCAAGCAACTGCGCGCGTTGGGCCTTGAGGTAACAACCGGCGTGGCGCGTACCGGCGTCGTCGCGATCTTGAAGGGCGCCCTGCCCGGCCCAACCGTGGCCCTGCGCGCGGACATGGACGCGCTGCCGGTCAAGGAAGTCGCCGACCTGCCCTTCGCCTCCAAAGCCAAGGGCACCTACCTGGGCAAGGAAGTCGACGTGATGCACGCCTGCGGCCACGACGCCCACACCGCGATCCTGCTGAGCACGGCGAAGATTCTCACCGGCATGCGCGACCGGCTGCCCGGCACCGTGGTGTTTTACTTCCAGCCGGCCGAAGAAGGCCCAAGCGACTTTATCCCCGATGGCAAAAACACCTGGGGCGCGAAGATGATGGTGCAGGAAGGCGTGATGCAAGCGCCCAAGCCCGACGCGGTATTCGGCCTGCATGTGTGGGCCGGCGTGCCTGCCGGGCAAATCGCCTACCGCCCGGGCCCGACCCTGGCCAGCTCCGATGACCTGCGCATCAAGATCCTTGGCAAACAGACCCACGCCGGCCGCCCTTGGGACGGCATCGACCCGATCACCGTCGGCGCGCAGACCATTGTCGGCCTGCAAACCGTGGTCAGCCGTCGCACCGACATCTCGTCATTTCCATCGGTGGTGAGCATTGGCACCATCAACGGCGGCACGCGCTACAACATCATTCCCGAGTCGGTGGACATGAGCGGCACCATTCGCTCCTACGACTACGGCATTCGTCAGAAGCTGCACGCCGACGTGCGCCAGACGGTAGAGAAAATCGCCGAGAGTGGCGGCGCCAAGGCCGAAGTCACGATCATCGAGAAGTACGACCCGACCATCAATAACCCGGCGCTGACCGAGAGCATGCTGCCAAGCCTGCGCTGGGCGGCCAAGGATGATGTGGTGCAGGCCCCATTGGTGGGCGGCGCGGAGGACTTTTCGTTCTATGCCAAGCAAGCGCCGGGGCTGTTTGTGTTTCTGGGGGTGACGCCAAGGGATCAGGACATGAGCAAAGCGGCGCCGAATCATAATCCGGGCTTCTTTGTGGATGAGTCGGCGCTGGTGGTGGGCGTGCGGACGCTGGCTTCGTTGGCGACGGATTATCTGTACACCCATACGCCGCAGTAAGGCTGTATGTGGGAGCGGGCTTGCTCGCGAATGCGGTACGCCAGTCACTGAATGGGCTAGCTGATACACCGCATTCGCGAGCAAGCCCGCTCCCACATTGGATTGCAGCGTGTCAGCCCGCCAGCGCAGCGCCATCCATCTTCTGGCGCAGGCTCAGCGGGCGCATGTCGGTCCAGACTTCCTCGATGTAAGCCAGGCACTCTTTTTTCATGCCGCTCTTGCCCACGGTGCGCCAGCCTTCCGGCACGGCCTTGTAGTCGGGCCAGATGGAATACTGCTCTTCGTGGTTGACCACTACCTGAAACAGGATGTCGTCGCGGTCAAATACTGAGGTCATTGCTGTTCTCCATCGCTCATAGAACTGGCTGCGCACCACGCGCAGCGCTGATATCTGTAGAAACGTACCAAGCGTGCGAAAAATTAGAGGTTGGCGACCGCTGCCGCCAGGGCGCGGCCGAAGATCTCGGCAACGCGGTCGATTTCGGCGGCGGTGATCACCAGCGGCGGCAGGAAGCGCACCACACTGCCGTGCCGGCCGCCCAGCTCCAGAATCAGCCCACGCTTGAGGCATTCACGCTGCACCAGCGGCGCCAGTTGGCGATGCACAGGCGGATGGCCCTGGATATCGACGGCGCCGCTCGGGTCGACCAGTTCCACGCCGAGCATCAGCCCACGTCCCCGAATATCCCCCAACTGCGGGAAGTCGCGCTGCAGAATGCGCAGGTGCTCGCCAAGGCGTTCGCCCATGGCGGCGGCGTGGCCGGCCAGGTCGTGTTGCTTTAGGTAGCGCATCACCGCCGAGCCCGCCGCCATCGCCATCTGGTTGCCACGGAATGTTCCGGCATGTGCGCCCGGCAACCAAGTGTCGAGCCAGTCGCGATACACCACCACCGCCAGCGGCAAGCTGCCGCCGATGGCTTTGGACATCACCACCACATCCGGGATGATGCCGGCGTGCTCGAAGGCAAACATCTTGCCGGTGCGCCCGAAGCCGCTCTGGATCTCATCGACGATCAGCGCCACACCGGCTTGCTCGGTGATGCGGCGCAGGCCGCGCAGCCAGTCGAGATCGGCCGGGATCACACCGCCCTCGCCCTGCACCACTTCGACAATCACTGCCGCCGGCAACAACACGCCGGCTTCCGGGTCATTGAGCAGGTTTTCCAGGTAATGCAGGTTGACCCGCACGCCTTCGGTGCCGCCCAGGCCGAAGGGGCAACGGTAGTCGTAAGGGTAAGGCAGAAATTGCACGCCATTGCCGAGCAAAGCGCCCAAGGGCTTTTTCGGCCCCAGGCTGCCCATCAGGCTCAGCGCACCTTGGCTCATGCCGTGATAACCGCCCTGGAAAGACAACACGGTGCTGCGCCCGGTGGCGGTGCGCACCAGCTTCAGTGCGGCTTCGACGGCATCGGTGCCGGTGGGGCCGCAGAACTGAATTTTCGCTTCACGTGCCAGTTCGGTCGGCAGCAGGCCGAACAGGTCCTGCACGAACTGGTCTTTCACCGGAGTGGTCAGGTCGAGGGTGTGCAGCGGCAGTTCGTCGCTCAGAACCTGCTGAATGGCTTCGATCACCACCGGGTGGTTGTGGCCCAACGCCAGGGTGCCAGCGCCGGCCAGGCAGTCGATGAAACGACGGCCTTCAACGTCTTCCACATAGATGCCCTTGGCGCGCTTGAGCGCCAGGGGGATACGCCGAGGGTAGCTGCGGGCGTTGGACTCCTGCTGGCGTTGGCGGGCCAGTATCGGGGTTTCTTCGAATTGGTAGAGTGTTTCTGCGCACGCCGGGCTGGCGTGCACCGGGGCGTCTTCGATACGGCTGGTAGCGACTGACATCTCTCGATCCCTCAATACGCGGGTGGGGTGACCAAACTGGCGATCCGCGCGCGCGCGGATTTCATGTTCTGGAGACGCACCAGGCGGTGGGGGATTTAGGCTTGTTATGGTTTTTTGAGGTGGGGAATATCCGGTTTTTTGGTGATGGCGGGCAGGGGTTTCGCCCTTACCTAGGCCTAGTGGTTAGATCAAAAGCGAAAGCAAGGCGGCCTGATTCTGGAAGCTGGGACTCAATCAAAGGTGGGAGCTGGCTTGCCTGCGATGGCATCAACCCGGTGTACCTGATGGACCGAGGTGTCTGCATCGCAGGCAAGCCAGCTCCCACAGAAAAGCAAAGCAGTGCGGTGGTGGCGGTCTGTACTCGGTCGACTTGTGGGAGCGGGCTTGCTTGCGAAGGTGGTGGGTCAGTCAACTCATGTGTAGCTGACACACCGCATTCGCGGGCAAGCTGAACTGGCCTAATGATTTTGGACACTTCAATCGGGCGCTATGATGGCGCTCAAATCTGAGGTGTTTGGCTATGCGTAAATCTTATTCGAGTGAGTTCAAGCTCAAGGCCGCCAGCATGGTGCTGGATGAAGGTCAGCCTGTTACCGAGGTCTGTGCCAGCCTGGATATTGGCCCTACGGCCCTGCGTCGCTGGGTCGATCAAGTGCAAAAAGAACGCTTGGGTTCTACTCCGGTGGGGGCCAAGGCGATTACCGCTGATCAACGAGAAATCCAGAGGCTCAAAGCTCTGCTCAGGGAGAAAGACCTGGACATTGAAATCCTAAAAAAGGCCAGTGCTCTCCTGCTTTTGGACGCCAAAGATCATTCACGCTGATCGAGGAGCTGGACGAGCAGTACGGCGTTAGAAGGTGTTGCCGCGCGTTCGGGGTCAACCGCAGTAGCTTTTACGCCTGGCGCCAGCGCCAAGGAAAAGAAAATCCTGAGCGAGAGAAACTCAAAGCCGCGCTGGTCAGGCATCACAAGGCGTCGAGAGAATCGGCGGGCGCACGTACTTTGGCCAAAGAGCTGCAAGCTAGAGGGCATCGTGTCGGTCGGTACATGGTTCGCAGTCTGATGCGCGAAGCAGGCATCGCCAGTCGTCAGCGCAGGCGTCATAAATACAAGTCGCCGGGTGTAGAGGCCTTGGTGGCACCGCATGTGCTCAAGCGGAAATTTGATGTGACGGCGGTTAATCAGGTGTGGTGTGGCGACGTGACTTACATCAAGGTCGGCAAGCGATGGTTGTACTTCGCCGTCGTTCTGGATTTGTACGCTCGTAGGATCGTTGGCTGGTCGTTCTCGATGATTTCTGATGCCAACCTGACCTGCGAAGCGCTACGTATGGCGGTGGAGCTACGCGGCCATCCTCAGGATGTGTTGTTTCATTCTGACCAAGGTTGTCAGTACACCAGTCATAAATTCCGAAATGAGCTGCTGAAACAGGGGTTTAGGCAGAGTATGAGCCGTAAAGGCGAGTGTTGGGACAACGCCCCGATGGAGCGTTTCTTTGGTAGCTTGAAATCAGAGTGGGTGCCTGAAAAGGGCTACAAACTGGAGCATGAGGCCCGGGCAGACGTGCAGCGCTATGTCTCGCGCTACAACATCAGCAGACCTCACAGCTACAACGACTACCGGTCGCCGGTCGCGCAAGAGCGATTGACGGCGTAAACCTTAATCGGTGTCCAAGATTACTTGACCAGTTCAAGCCCGCTCCCACATTTGGATCTCTGTGTATTAGATAGAAGTGTGTTGCTGTGCTTTTGCTTCTACCACTCAGGTCGGCTACCAGGCCGCCGTGCTTTTGCTTTTGATCTGACAGGCCCCGTCAACCACGCTGGCCGAGCGCAGGCATGCCGAGCCTAGGCGAGGGGCCGAGTGGTGGGGCAAAGACCTTTTGGTTACTTTTGGCTGGGCCGGCATTCCGGGCGTTTGCCAAAAGTGACCCGCTGTAAGAGCGGAACCGCCAGTGGCCGTTACCGCAGCAACGGATATGTCCACCCCCCAAATAAGGCGCTCAAATCCCCCGATAACGATCATTCAACGCATACAAAATCGCACACGTCTCCCCATCCAAAACCCCACCATAATCCCGACTCCGAAAGTGCATCTGAAACGCCCGCGTCCTCAGCTCAAACGCCCGGCGATTCTGGGCCGGCTTATACCCATACCGCTGAAACGCCCGCTCCACCTCAACCTCCGGCGGCAACCCAAGACAAAACCGCCGCTGGTACATGCCCCGCGTCGCCTCATCAAACCAGGCCCCAACCCCTGCCTCGAACAAACACCGCCAAGGCAACCGAGGCCCCGGATCGCTCTTGCGCCAATAGGCAACATCCGAATGCCCAAGCACATCGGCAGGCCCAATCTGCGGATAGCGCCCAAGCACATCGCGAACCAACGCAATCAACACATCAACCTGTTCTTCGCCATACGCTGGAAACGTAAACACGCCCCCCTCATCCCGCGCCAAATTAACAATCTCGACACCAATCGACCGGCTATTGAGATCATCCCGCCCACCCCAATGACTGACCCCGGCATGCCACGCACGCTTATCCTCGTCCACCAGCCGAAACACGCGCAATTCGTCATGGCCGGTGGCGCGGTAGCCAGGGTCATCCGGATCGGGCAGCAAGTAGTGAGCGCTGACACCCTCTTGTGTGAGCGTACGCAGGGATGAAGCAAAAGGCGCCGCGGTGTAATGCAAAACCACCTGCTGCACGGGCTCAGCGTTACGCTCATTGAAACCCCTGGCGGGGAAACTGCTATCGACCACCAACATAAGAACCGTCCTTTTCAGTACAGGCCGAGTCATTCAGCCCGCTCAAGCGCAAAAAAATTACCGCCATCCTGAAGGGAAGAATGTCAGGCGGGCGGTAACTATTTGGTGCTTGAAGAAAAGTGCTCAGCGCCGCAACGGCATCCCCAGATCGACCCGCAAGCCATCTGCCTGACTGTCGAATTTCAGCGAGCAGGAGCAGCGCTGCACGATCGCCTGCACAATCGCCAGACCCAGCCCGCAGCCCTCGCTGCTGCCATTGCGCCAAAAGCGTTGGGTCAGGTATTGCAGGTCCTCGCTGGAAATCTGCTTGCCATGATCACGCACGCGGAACACCACCGTGTCGGCAGTGGTGAACACACTCAGCTCCACCCGGGTATCACCCGGCGTATGGCGCAGCGCGTTATCCAGCAGGTTGCGCAAGGCCGCGACCGCCAGGGCCACCGGCATTTCCACCGGCGTATCGGTGAGGTTGGCCGACAGGATCAGGTCGATACGCCGGTTGTCACCGGCGTTGGCATCCTGGATCGCCAGCCGTGCGACCTGTTCGGCGCTTGATTGCAGGCCGTCATCGAACGACAGGCTGCCTTCCACCCGCGCCAACAGCAGCAATTGCTCAAGGGTGCGATGCAGGCGGTCAGCGCCCTCCTCGGCATGGGCCAGGGACTGGTCGCGCGCCGCGCCGTCGGTCATGCGCGCCACTTGCAGGTGGGTCTTGATCGCCGTCAGCGGGCTGCGCAGCTCATGCGCGGCATCACCGGTGAGGCGGCGCTCACGCTCGATGGTCTTGGCGATGCGTTGCAACAGTTGGTTCTGGGTGTCGAGCAGCGGTTTAAGCTCGCTGGGCAGAGGGTGAATCTGCAAGGGTTCGAGCGAATCGGCGCTGCGGCGCATCAACGCGTCACGCATGCGGTTGAGCGGCAACAGGCTCTGGCCGATGCCCAGCCACAGCAGGCACAGGCAACCCAGCAAGGCTACGCCGACCGGCACCGAAGCCGCCAGCAGGATCGACAGGTTCAGCGCCTCGCGCTCCACCTGACGGTCGGCCGTGGTGATCAACAAGTCCCCCCGGGACAGGGTGAAACTGCGCCAGCCGACGCCGTCGATGACTTGATCGCGAAAGCCACTCTTGCGCGACTCCAGGCCTTCATCCGGGGTCATGTGGCTGCGCGCCAGAATTTCCCCACGCAGGGAGCTGACCTGGCAGGCCATGCCACCCGGCACATTCAGTTGCTCGGTGCGCAGGTGCGTACCGCCGCTCACACTGGCCAGGCCCGGCATCTGCTCGGTCAGCCCCGCGACCATGCGCGCCGACGCCACCAGACGCTGGTCGAGGGAGAACATCATCTGGTTGCGCAGATCGTTGAGCATCCAGGCCGCCGCCAGCAGCCAGATCAACACGAATGCAGCGCCCAGCTTGAATGTCAGGCGCAGGCGCAGGCTCATCACGAGGCGTGTTCTCCATCATCGGCCACGCCACCATCGGCCGTGCCCAGGCGATAACCGAGGCCGCGTACGGTCTCGACGATGCCGTTGCCCAATTTGCGCCGCAGGTGATGGATATGCACGTTGAGGGCGTTACTTTCCAGTTCGTCGTTAAAACCGTAGACGCTGTCCTTGAGCTGTTCGCTGGACAGCACCCGGCCTTTGTTATGCAACAAGGCCTGCAACAACGCTTGTTCGCGACGGGAAAGATCCACCGGCTCGCCGCCCAGGAAGGTTTCGCGGCTGCTGGGGTCGTAGGCGAGGCGGCCGTGTTCGATCAGGTTGACCCGGCGCCCCGCCACCCGCCGCAGCAGGGTTTGCAGGCGGGCGGCAAGCTCGCGCAGGTCGAAGGGCTTGAGCAGGTAATCGTCGGCACCGGCTTGCAGGCCGTCGACACGGTTGGTCACAGAATCGCGCGCCGTCAGAATCAGCACCGGAATCTCCAGTCCCTGGCTGCGCTGCTGTTGCAGCAGCTTGAGGCCGTCTTCGTCGGGCAAACCGAGGTCGAGCACCATGATGTCGAACGTGGCCGCCTTGAGCATCGCCCGTGCAGCCGCGGCCGTGGCCACGCGTTCGACGGTAAAGCCCTGAGCGCCGAGGCCGGCCACGATGCCGCTGGCGATCAGTTCGTCGTCTTCACAGACCAGTACGTGCATGGTGAACCCTTCATGAAAGATGGGGAGAATTAAAGGTGCAGCGGATTAAGCGCCGATTATGCCGTGAAAAGAGGCGCGCTCAGACACGCCCTTCACTTTAGAATAGCCCCCGGTTAATCATCGGTTAATCAACGCCACACATTGTGTCCCTAACTTGCACCAAACTAAGGCTTGACCATGCGGCATCTGTTTACCTTTCTACTGGTAATGTTCGCGGGATTCGCCCAGGCCGCGCCGGGCAACCCTTTTGAAAGCAAACCCGATTTCCTCCCGGTGGGCAAAGCCTTCACCTTTACCTCCGAACGCCTGGAGTCTGGCGAGACCCAGCTGTATTGGCAGATTGCCGACGGTTACTACCTGTACCAGCAACGCATGAAGTTCGACGGCCTGGCCGAAAAGCCGGTATTGCCGCAAGGCGAAGCCCACAGCGACGAGTTCTTCGGTGAGCAGCAAGTGTATCGCCAGGGCCTGGAAGTGAAGATTCCGGCCGGCGCCACCGGCCAGGTCAAGCTCGGCTGGCAGGGTTGTGCCGATGCCGGCCTGTGCTACCCGCCGCAGTCGATCACCGTGGACCTGGGCGGCAACCCCGCCGTCGCCGCCACCGCACAAGCCCAGGACCAGAGCCTGGCCAGCGGCCTGCAACAGCGCAGCCTGGGCTGGAGCCTGCTGGTGTTCTTTGGTCTGGGCCTGCTGCTGGCATTTGCCCCGTGTTCGCTGCCGATGCTGCCGATTCTCGCAGGCCTGGTGGTCGGCAGTGGCGCGAGCCCGCGTCGTGGTTTCGCCCTGGCCAGCAGCTACGTGATATGCATGGCGCTGGTATATGCAGCGCTGGGCGTACTGGCCGCGCTGCTCGGCGGCAACCTCGCAGCATGGCTGCAAACGCCGTGGATTCTTGGCAGTTTCGCCGCGCTGTTTGTGATCCTCGCCCTTCCAATGTTTGGTTTCTTTGAACTGCAATTGCCGGCCTTCCTGCGTGATCGCCTGGACAACGTCAGCCGTCAGCAAAGCGGCGGCAGCCTGGTAGGCGCCGGCGTGCTCGGTGCGCTCTCCGGCTTGCTGGTGGGGCCGTGCATGACCGCGCCACTGGCCGGCGCGCTGCTGTATATCGCCCAGAGCGGCGATGCGCTGCACGGTGGCCTGATTCTCTTCGCCATGGGCATCGGCATCGGCATCCCGCTGTTGCTGCTGGTGACGGTGGGCAACCGCTTCCTGCCGAAACCGGGCACTTGGATGAACGTGCTCAAGGGCGTTTTCGGCTTCCTGTTCCTGGGCACCGCGGTGCTGATGATTCGCCCGGTGGTCGGCGAAAGCCTGTGGCTCGGCCTGTGGGGCGTATTGGCCCTGGTGATGGCTTACTGCGGCTGGGGCCTGGCGCGCGAATACGGGCTGGCGGCCAAAGTGTTTGGCGCAGGCTCCCTGGTGCTGGGCCTGTGGGGCGCAGTGCTGGTGGTGGGCGCGGCCGGTGGCAGCGACGACCTCTGGCAACCGCTGAAAGTCTACGGTGGCTCGCGGGCTGCCGCCGCACCGAGCGCCCATGACGCGTTCATGACCATCAATAACCCGGCCGTGCTGCAGACCCAGCTCGACAGTGCCAAGGCCCAGGGCCAATGGGTGCTGGTGGATTACTACGCCGACTGGTGTGTGTCGTGCAAGATCATGGAAAAACAGGTATTCGGCAAACCGGAGGTGATGGACGCTCTTAAAGATGTGCGCCTGCTGCGCCTCGACGTCACCGCCGACAACGCTGCCAGCCGTGAGCTGCTGGGTCGCTACAAGGTACCGGGACCACCGAGCTTTGTGTGGATCGGCCCCAACGGTGAAGAACGTCGCGCCCAACGCATCACCGGCGAAGTGGATGCCGCCGCCTTCCTGCAACGCTGGACGCAAACCCGAGACGCACGCTGATGCTGACCCTGACCATCGGCACCTTCGCCATCGCCCTGAATCACATCCTGCTGATCAGCGCGTTGATTCTCGCCACCCTGGTGGGCTGGCGGGTGGCCAAGCGTGGCGGCGAAAACCCCGAATCGGTGCTGTTCACCCTGTTCCTGCTGGGCATGTTGGCCGCGCGCGTCAGCTTTGTCGTGATGTACTGGAGCGATTACAGCCGCGATCCCCTGCAGATGGTCGACCTGCGCGACGGTGGTTTCCTCGCCTGGCCCGGCGTGATTGCACTGGTACTCGGCGCCCTGTTGTACGGCTGGCGCCGCCCTGCCCTGCGCAAACCGTTGAGCGCCGGGGTGGTCACGGGCTTGGTGTTCTGGGGCCTGACCAGTTTATCGCTGAGCCTGTACGACAAAGGCGCGCAACTGCCGGACATCACCTTGCGCAACGCCAATGGCGACGTGGTGCAACTGGCCGACTACAAAGGCGGCCCGCTGGTGATCAACCTCTGGGCCACCTGGTGCCCACCGTGCCGCCGGGAAATGCCGGTACTGGAGCGCGCCCAGCACCAGCGCCCCGACGTGACCTTCCTGTTCGTCAACCAGGCCGAAAGCATGCAAAGCGTCAGCACCTTCCTCGCGACCCAAGGCCTGACCCTCGATAACGTATTGTTTGACGCCAGCGGCCGACTCGGCCAGGCCGTGGGCTCCATGGCCTTGCCGACCACGCTGTTCTACCAAGCCGATGGGCGCCTGATCAACAGCCACCTCGGTGAGCTGTCCCAAGCCAGCCTGGCCCGTGCCATGGAACCCTTCGACACCGCCCCTGAAAGGAAACCGACATGCCAAGCCTCCGCCACCTGCTGACCCTGCTGCCGCTGACGCTCGCGGCCACCCTGGCCCAGGCCGAAGACTGGCCGGCACCGATCAAACAGATCGAAGCCAAAGGCGCCAAGATCCTCGGCAAGTTCGATGCGCCCAGCGGCCTCACTGGCTACGCCGCGCAGTACCAGAACCGTGGCATGGCGCTGTACCTGACCGCCGACGGCAAAAGTGTGATTGCCGGCAACCTGTACGACGCCGACGGTAAAGACCTGAGCAGCGCGCCCCTGGAAAAACTGGTGTATGCGCCGATGGCCAAGGAAGTCTGGGCCAAGATGGAACACAGCAACTGGATTCAGGACGGCGATAAAAACGCGCCACGTATCGTCTACCTGTTCAGCGACCCCAACTGCCCGTACTGCAACATGTTCTGGGAACAGGCACGGCCGTGGGTAAAAGCCGGCAAGGTGCAGTTGCGCCACATCATGGTGGGCATTATCCGCGAGGACAGCCCAGGCAAGTCGGCTGCGCTGTTCGCCGCCAAAGACCCGCAAAAAGCCCTGGAAGAACACGAAGCCGCCGGCAAAGGCAGCAAATTGCAGGCGCTGGACAAGATCCCGGCGGACATCGAAGCCAAGCTCGATGCCAACATGAAGTTGATGGAAGAGCTGGAATTGTCGGCGACGCCGGCGATTTTCTATCTGGATGACAAAGGCGGGTTGCAGCAACAGCAAGGCGCACCGTCGCCGGACAAGCTGGCGAAGATTCTGGGGCCCAAGTAATCGGCGTTTGCCTAAGACTGCTTCGGGCTTGCGCAACAGAAACGAGCAAAGCAAATTCATAAAAACCGGATGAAAACTTGAGCCTGACGCAGAAAATCCGATGCCCAAAGAGGGCATCGGATTCTATTTGATAAAGCCAACGATCAGCTCATAAACATAGCTGTTTGAGATCAGGCACGTCTGCCCGATGTCTCTTTGCGCTACCGCCGATTGGCGACGTCGAGATCCGCCTCATCCTCACCGAGGCCAGACAGATGAGTGCCTGTGATCAACGGCCCATAACGGCGGCTGAATTCCCAGTTGTAGGGCACGTGGTTTTTGCTGATCCCGTTGTCCCAATTCACCGACCATGTCATCAGGCCCTTGATCGACAGCCCTTTGGCGTCCAAACGCTTGAATGCATTGGTCACGGCTGCGGGGTTGATCACATAACCGGTGGCGGCTGCGTCGACGTTGGCCGGCAGACCAATGACGAACTTGTCCGCCGGGATTTTGGTAAACCCTCGCGTTCCGCTCACCAGACTTTCGGTCAGGTAAAACAGGAAATCCTCTTTCATCGCGTCGTTGTTCTGGGCAATCCAGGCACCGTTGCCGTTGTTGGCCTCCTGCACCCAGATCCCGTCGCCCCCCTGGTTGTAATACTGCGGGGCAATGAAGTCGTAATAGCCTTCCAGCGCCTGGATGTAACCGACGTATTTGCCGGCGGTGGTCAGGTAAGGAAACTCCGGCGCCATGCTGATAATGAAGTGTTTGCCTTCACCGGCGTAATGGTCCTTGACCAGTTTCAACGCGGCGGGCAGGACAGTCTTGTTGTCGGCGAAATCAATCGCGCTCTGTTCAAGATCGATGTCCAGGCCATCAAAGCCATAGGTTTCCACCAGGCGGATAATCTCGTTGGCCAGTGGCTGTTCGTTGCCTTTATGCAGCTCGATGTGCGCATCAGCGCCGCCAAGGGAAATCAGCACCGCCCTGCCCTGACTGTTTAGCACGCCCACCTGGCGGCGGAACTCGGCGTCGGAAAGGTTGTATGGCTTGAACGTTGGGATACCGTTGCCTTTCATGAAGGCCACGGCCACCACGTTGTAATCCTTCGGCACGTCCGCCAGGTTCATATTGGCGAATTGGCCACGCTGGTAACCGTCGCTCGCGCCGGCAGGCCAGTTGTGCCAGAAGCCCATGAGGATCTTTTTGCCGGCAATGCTCGGCATCAGCGAAGCGACATCGTTCAGCGGCGATTTCAGTGAGTTGAAGTCAATATTTGTCATGTTCTAATCCTTCAGAACGTATGGGTTTAACGGCGCGGGCTTATTTGAAGTCCACGTCGAAGGCTTGATAGAAGGCGTTGCCGGTGTTGGCGACGATCCACATCAATACGATCACATGCTTGCCCTTTTTGTTGGCCGGCAGTTTCACTTCGTGATTGACCTTGGCCTTCAGTTCACCTGCATGGCTGAAGTACGGCACCTGGGTATAGAAGTCTTCGGCGAACGGCTGGGTTTCCAGTTGTGCACGGGTGATGCGCTGTTTCGGATCCCAGCCATCCTTGGTGATCAGCCAGCGATAGCCACGGGTGGTGTGCGGCGCGGTGTATTCCCAGGTGACCTCGAAGGTCTGACCCGGGTCGACATTGAGCAGCGGCCAGGTGAAAGCACGGTTGAGTTTCTTGGCCATTTCCTCGTTGGTGAAGTTGATGCAGTCACGGGCATCGGTCTTGCCGCCGCTGAGGATGAAGCCGTCGGCGGGTGGGGTGACGCTGTCACTGTCGGTTTGATAAGGCGCCGGGAACGGACCGGCAATCAGTGCCGGAAAGTTCTTGCCGCCTTCCATTTCATTGACCTGCCAGGTAGCCAGCAGGCCGAGATCCACGGCGACTGCGCCACGGCTGGAAGGGGACGTGACACGACCATGGCGAAGAGGTGTCTGGGTGTGTGGTTTGTTCATGTGTGACTCCATTGATAGTGATTAAGAACTCTCCCTTCCTGAAGGAGAGAACCTCAACCTAACGGAGTTGCCTTTTTTTGCCACAGGCCCGTTTTTCACTCATTTGCTTCCCATCAGGCAACAGCCCTTAAAACACTGTATATAAAAACAGTATTATGGAAACCACCTACGCCACTCGAGGTCGATATCCTACAAACAAAGGCGGAAATAAGCACAATTTCTCTCACCGCCAGTTGTTCCAGTTTTCCTTAAAGCCCCTCCAACTCCGCCATCAAATCACTCAACCGATCCACCTTCTCGGCACTGATCTCATTCGCCGCCAAGCCCTCGATGTACTCGGCCAACTCCGCCACCGTGCTGCACTCAAACATCGCCCGCAGCGGTACATCGCGTTGCAGGGTTTTCTGCACCCGGGAGGCAATCTGCGTGGCCAGCAACGAATGCCCGCCCAGCTCGAAGAAGTTGTCCTGTACGCCCACCTTGTCGACTTTCAGTACCTCGGCCCAGATAGCCGCCAACGTCGTTTCCAGTTCGTTGCGCGGCGCCAAGTAATCCTGGCTGTGCAACTGGCCGATCTCCAACGCCGGCAGGGCCTTGCGGTCGAGTTTGCCGTTGGCGTTCAGCGGCAGGCGCTCAAGCCATAACCAGTGCAGTGGCACCATGTATTCCGGCAGCTCTGCGCGCAGGCGTTGCTTGATGCGGTCCAGGCGCTCGCTCGGGTTGAGGCATTCATCCGCCGCCACCAGGTAACCCACCAAGTGCTTGCCGTTGACGCCCTCTTGTACGCCCACCGCGGCGTCACGCACCTGCGGCTGTTCATGCAGGCGCGCTTCGATTTCACCCAGCTCGATGCGGTAGCCGCGAATCTTCACCTGGTGGTCGATACGCCCCACATATTCCAGCACGCCATCGCTGCGCCGACGTGCCAGGTCACCGGTGCGGTAGAGACGCTCGCCGGGTGCGCCAAACGGGTTGGGCACAAACACCTGCGCCGTGCGCAACGGATCGCTGACGTAACCACGGCCCACACCAGTCCCTGCCACACACAGCTCGCCAACCGCGCCCTGTGGCACCAACGCCAGTGCGCCATCGAGCACATACAACCGGTTGTTGTCGGTCGGGGTGCCAATCGGCAAATAAGTGCTTTGGGTTGACGCCAGATCGACGCGGAAGAACGCCACGTCATCCGAACATTCCGCCGGGCCATAAGCGTTGACCAGGCCAATGTCTGGATACCGCAGCAACCACTGATGCGCCAGCTCCGGCGGCATCGCTTCGCCCGTCGGCAGCATCCAGCGCAGGCCGTCCAGGCTCATGCGTTCCTGGGCGAGCATGCCCTGGATCAGCGACGGCACGCTTTCCAGCACAGTAATGCCCTGGGCCTGCACATGGGCCAGCAAGCCTTGCGGGTCATGGGCAAGGGTGTTCGGCACAATATCCACCCGCGCGCCAAACAGCGGCGCAGCGAGGAATTGCCACACGGAAATATCGAAACTTTGCGACGCAGTTTGGGCGATTACATCCGCCGGGCTCAGGTCCAGATAAGGCACTTTGCTCAACTGGTTATTCAGCATGCCGCGCTGTTCGACCATCACGCCTTTGGGCAGGCCGGTGGAGCCCGAGGTGTAGATCACGTAGGCGAGGTTGTCCGGGCCGCTGTAGACACCTGGATTTTCCCCACGGCCCGGCACTTCCTCCCAGACCAACAGTTGGCAGTCGGTGCCTTCCAGCAATTCAATCGCCTGCTCGCGACACGCCTCGGTGCACACCAGCAACGGCGTGCGGCTCAAGTCGATAATCCGGCTCAGGCGCTGGCTTGGCAGGCCTGGGTCCAGCGGCAGATAACCGGCGCCGGCCTTGAAGCTGCCGATGATCATGCCCAGCAAGTCGAGGTTGCGCTCGGCCAGCAGTGCCACCGGCTGGTCCAGGCCAACGCCTGCTGCGATCAGCGCGTGACCCAAACCGTTGCTGCGCCGATTCAATTCGTCGTAACTCCACTGTTGGTCGAGGCAGCTGGCGGCGATGCGCTGTGGATGCTCGGCCACCTGCGCCTCGAACAGCTCGACATAGCTGCGCTCCAATGGGTAGACGTGCTCACTCTGGTTGCAGCCGTCGAGCAGGAATTCACGTTCCTGCGCGCCAATCAACGGCAGGTCGGCCATGTCGCCATGGAAGCCTTGCACCAGCGCCAGCAGCAGGCGTTTGAACTCGCCGAGCATGCCCTGCACGGTGCTTTCGTCGAAGTAACGCTGGTCGTAGGACAGGTGCAAACCTAGGTCATCGCCCGGGTAGCACACCGCGGTCAGCGGGAAGTTGGTGTGGGTGCGGCCGGAATCCGAGGTGGCATTCAGGCTTTGCGCGTGGTCCAGCACCGAGACTTCCACCGGCGCGTTCTCGAACACGAACAGGCTGTCGAACAGCGGTTGGCCCTTGGGCAATTCGCTGTGTTCCTGAATGGTCACCAGCGGCAGGTACTCGTACTCGCGCAGCTGCATGTTGCTGTCAAGCAAGCCGCTCAACCACTGGCGCACGCTGCAGCGCTGACCGTCTTCAGGCAGTTTCACCCGCAGCGCGATGCTGTTGATGAACAGGCCGACAGTGCGTTGCATCTCGGGCATGTCCACCGGGCGCCCGGCCACGGTAACGCCGAACAACACATCACGCTCGCCGCTCAAGCGACGCAGCACCAACGCCCATGCCGCCTGGGCGAAGGTGTTGACAGTCAGTTGATGGGCCTGCGCCAGTTCACGCAGTTGCGCACCGTCGCGTGCCTCAAGGCGGGTGTAGCAGTCGCCCACCACCATGCCGCCGCTATGGCCCGCATGTTCACGCAGGAACGGCCGGTCGCTCGGGATCGGTGTGGTGCGCTCGAAACCTTGCAGGTTGTGCTGCCACCACTGGCGCGCTTCGGCGAGGTTCTGGCGTTGCAGCCAGGCAATGTAATCGCGGTAGCGCGGCGGTGTGGCCAACTGTGCTTCGCGACCTTCGCCCAGGGCCATATAAATTTCAAAGAAGTCATTCATCAACAGCGAACGGCACCAGGCATCGATGAGGATGTGGTGGTTGCTCATCATGAACCAGTAGCGCGCTTCACCGACGCGGATCAGGCGCAGGTGAAACGGCGCCTGGTTAAGCAGATCGAAACCGGCTTCACGCTCGGCCTTGAGCAAGGCTTGCAGGCGCGGCTCCTGTTCACTTTCCGGATCGGCGCTCCAGTCCAGGTACTCGATCGGCGTGCTGCCCGGCTTGTGGATCACTTGCAGCATGTCTTCGCCGACGTTCCAGCAGAACGACGCGCGCAAGGCTTCGTGACGGGCGATCACCGCCTGCCAGGCTTGGGCAAACCGCTGCGGGTCGAGCGCGCTGTTGATGCGGTAGCGGTCCTGCATGTAGTAGAGGCCCGTGCCCGGTTCCAGCAAAGTGTGCAGCAGCAGGCCTTCCTGCATCGGCGTCAGCGGGTACACGTCTTCGATGGCGCTGGCCGGCACCGGCAGGCTGTCGAGTTGTGGCTGGGTCAGGTGCGCCAGCGGGAAGTCCGACGGCGTGAGGCCGCCGGCAGCGTCGCTCAGGCAATGCGCGATCAGGCTTTGCAGTTCGCCCAGGTAGGCCTCGGCCAGTTCGCGGATGGTCTGTTGATCGTGGCGCTCGCGGCTGAAGGTCCAGCGCAGCACCAGTTCGCCGCCGTACACCTGGCTGTCGACGCTCAACTCATTGGGCAACGGCGCCTGCGGGTCATGCGCCAGGCCGGCTGGCTCATCCAGCGGGTGGAACAGCGCATCGGCGCCGAAGCTCTGGTCGAACTGGCCGAGGTAGTTGAAGGTGATGTCGGCGCTTGGCAGTGCAGCCATGGTCTGCTTGCACAGATCGTCCGCCAGGTAACGCAGCACGCCATAGCCCAAACCTTTGTGCGGCACGCCGCGCAGTTGCTCTTTGATCGCCTTGATCGACGCGCCCTGCTCAACTTGCGGGGTCAAGCGCAATGGGTAAGCGCTGGTAAACCAGCCGACGCTGCGGGTCAGGTCGATGTCATCAAACAAGGTTTCACGGCCATGGCCTTCCAGCTGGACCAGCGCTGAATCGTGACCACTCCAGCGGCACAGCACACGGGCCAACGCCGTCAGCAGCAGGTCGTTGACCTGAGTGCGATAGGCGCTTGGCGCCTGTTGCAGCAACTGGCGGGTGTGTTGCGCGTCCAGGCGCACGCTGACTGTGTCGGCATCCCGAGTGAGCAGCGAACCGTGTGGGCGATCCACCGGCAATACCGCCGCAGCACCGGCCAACCGGTCTTGCCAAAGGCTCAACTCTTCACGCAGGGATTCACTGCTCGCATAGGCCTGCAAACGCGCAGCCCAATCACGCAAGGCGCTGGTCTTGGCCGGCAGGCTGACCGATTGGCCGTCGCTCAGTTGGCGGTAGACCGTTTGCAGGTCCTCAAGCAATACGCGCCACGACACGCCATCCACCACCAGGTGATGAATCGCGATCAGCAGGCGTTGCTGACCCTGCGGGCCATCCACCAGCAAGGCGCGCAGCAGCGGACCGTGTTCGAGGTCGAGGCTGCGTTGGGTATCGGTGAACAGCGCGGTGCACTGCGCCATATCGCGCACTTGCGCCTGCATCAGCACGCCGCCTCGCGGCACGGCCAAGTGCTCGGCGTGCCATTGGGCGTCGCGCGGCGTAAAGCTCAGGCGCAGGGCGTCGTGGTGTTCCAGCACGGCCAGCAGCGCTTGCTCCAGGCGATGAGGGTCGAGCAGTTGCAGCGGTTTGAGCAGCAACGCCTGGTTCCAGTGCTGACGATTCGGAATCGCCGTATCGAAGAACCAATGCTGGATCGGCGTCAGGCCCGAGCTGCCCGTCAGCACCCCTTGTTCGGCGCTGACCCGCTCGGACCGCGTGGCCACGGCCGCCAGGGTTTGCACGGTTTGATGCTGGAACAGGTCGCGCGGGCTGAAGTGAATCCCGGCCTGCCGCGCACGGCTGACCACCTGGATCGACAGAATCGAGTCGCCGCCCAGTTCAAAGAAATTATCGTCCATGCCGACCTGCTGCACGTTCAATACGGCGCACCAGATCGCGGCCAGGGTGTGCTCCAGTTCGTTGCGTGGCGCCACGTAGTCTTGGCGGTTCGCCTCCGGGTCCGGTTGCGGCAAGGCGCGGCGGTCGAGCTTGCCGTTGGCGGTCAGCGGCATGCTGTCCAGCACGATCAGGTGCGCAGGCACCATGTAGTCCGGCAGTTGCGCCTTAAGGTGTGCCTTGAGCGCGTCGCGCAGTGTGCCGTGGTCGGCGTCGCTGACCAGATAAGCCACCAACTGTTTGCCACTCGGCGAATCCAGCGCCAGCACCACCGCCTCACGCACCGCTGGGTGTTCCAGCAGGCGGGTTTCGATTTCACCCAGTTCAATGCGGAAACCGCGAATTTTCACCTGATGGTCGATACGGCCCAGGTACTCCACCAGGCCATCGGCGCGTTGGCGGACCAGGTCGCCGGTGCGGTACAAACGCCCGCCATTGGTAGCAAACGGGTCGGCGACAAAACGCTCTGCGGTCATGCCCGGGCGCTGGTGGTAACCCTGGGCCAGACCGGCCCCGCCGACATACAACTCGCCGGTCGCACCTTGCGGCACCAGCGCCAGGTCGGCGTCGAGAATGTAGGCCACGCGGTCGCCAATGATGCTGCCGATCGGCACGCTGCCAGCGCCCTCCTCCACGTGCTCGGGCGCCAGACTGGCCAGCGGCATGACCACGGTTTCAGTCGGGCCGTAGGCGTTGAAAAACACCTCGGGCTGAAACGCTGCGCGGATACGCTGCAAGTGTTCGCCGGTCAGCGCCTCACCGCCGGTGATGCACATGCGCACCGGCAAGGTTTGCTGCTGAGTCGCCAGCCACTGCGCCAACTGGCTGCCATAGCTTGGGGTGAAGCCGAGGATATTGATGCGATGGGTGCGAATCAGCGCGCAGATTTCTTCGGCATCCCACTGGCCCTGGGCGCGCAACACCACCTGCGCGCCGCTGAGCAGCGGCACCAGCAAACGCTCGGTGGCGGCGTCGAAATTGATCGAATAAAAGTGCAGTTCGCAATCGTCCGCACGCATGCCAAAGCGCTTGATCACCGCCTGGCAATGCATGGCGATTTCACCGTGGGACACCACCACGCCTTTGGGCTTGCCGGTGGAACCTGAGGTGTAGATCAAGTACGCCTGATGTTGCGGCAAGCTGATAAAGGGCAGCTCGTCGGCCGGGTAATTGGCGAGCATCGGCAGGTCATCTTCCAGGCACCAGCACGCCACCGTCGCCGGCAGTTCACCGAGGGCTTCGAACAGTGCCGCGTCACTGAGCAGCAGGCCTATGCCGCTGTCTTCGATCATGTAGTGCAAGCGGTCCAGCGGGTATTCCGGGTCGAGCGGCACATAGGCGCCACCGGCCTTGAGAATCGCCAACAAGCCAATCACCATTTCCAGAGAACGCGGCAACGCCAGGCCGACGCGCACCTGTGGGCCCACGCCGCGCTCGCGCAGCATCCACGCCAGGCGGTTGGCGCGGTCGTCCAGTTCGCGGTAGGTAAGGGTTTCACCGGCAAAGGTCAGTGCCGGCGCATCGGCACGCTTGCTCGCCTGCTGACTGAACAACTGATGAATGCACTGATCGAGGCGATGCTCGCCCGCTTCCATACCGAGGCTGTCCTGCAACGCGCGCTGCTCGACGGCGGTCAGCAACGGCAATTCGCTGAGGCGCTGCTGCGGGTTGGCGATCAGTGCCTCCAGCAAGTTGCGCCAATGCTCAGCCATGCGCGCAATACGCGGTTCGTCGAACAGGTCGGTGCTGTAGGTCAGGCAGCAACCCAGGCGGTGGTCGAGGTCGGTGACTTCCAGGTTGAGGTCGAACTTGGTCGCACGCGCGTCGTTGGCCAGGTACTCGACGGTCATGCCAGCCAGTTGGCGGCTCTGCTGAAATTCCCAGCGCTGCACGTTGCACATCACCTGGAACAGCGGGTTGTAGGCCGCGCTGCGTGGGGGTTGCAGGGCTTCCACCAAATGATCGAACGGCAGGTCCTGATGGGACTGGCCTTCAATCACGGTGTGGCGCACCTGCTCGAACAACTCGCCCACCTTCATCTGCCCAGTGAGCTGGCAACGCAGCACCTGGGTGTTGAGGAATGCGCCGATCAGGCCCTCGCTTTCAGGGCGAATGCGGTTGGCCACCGGCGCGCCGATGCGCAGGTCGGTCTGGCCGCTGTAGCGGTAGAGCAACACGGCCAGGGTGGCGGTCATGGTCATGAACAGGGTCAGGCCGCGTTCGGCATTGAAGGCGCGCACGCGGGCGGCCAGTTCATCGCTCAGGTCAAAGCGGTACAGCTCGCCCTGATGGCTTTGCACCGGCGGACGCGGGCGGTCGCCGGGCAGTTCGAGCAGTGGATGCTCATGCCCAAGCTGCCCGATCCAGTAGTCGAGTTGGCGCTGACGCTCGCCGGACTCCAGCCATTGGCGCTGCCACACGCTGTAGTCGAGGTACTGCACCGGCAACGGCGCCAGCGGCGAATCGCGCTCGTCGATAAAAGCCTCGTACAGCGCGCTGAGTTCACGCGCGAAGATGTCCATCGCCCAGCCTTCGGTGACGATGTGGTGCAGGGTCAGCACCAGGTAGTGTTCCTGCTCGCCGGCCTTGACCAGGCACGCGCGCAGCAATGGCCCGGTTTCCAGGTTGAAAGGTGTATGGGCTTCGTGGTCGGCCAGTTGTTGCAGGCGCAGCTGACGCTCGGCTTCAGTGAGCGCCGAGAAATCCTGCCAGTCCATGCGCAGGCCGGTTTGCGGCGCGACCTTTTGCTGGGCCACGCCGTCGAGGCTCGGGAAGGTGGTGCGCAGGGTTTCGTGACGCATGATCAAGGCTTGCAACGCCGCCTCGAAACGCCCCACATCCAGCACGCCACGCAGGCGCGCCATGCCGCCGACGTTGTACGCCGGGCTGTCCGGTTCCATCTGCCAGAGGAACCACATGCGCTGCTGCGAATAGGACAGCGGCACCGGCGCGCTGCGGTCGACCTTGGCGATAGCGGTTTGCTGGTTGCGCTGGCCCGAGGCCTGGATCAGCCCGACTTGCTCGGCAAACGCGCCCAGCTCGCTGGCTTCGAACAAGGTGCGCAGCGGCAGCTCGACGTCGCAGGCCTGGCGGGTGCGCGAGATGATTTGCGTGGCCAGCAACGAGTGGCCACCGAGGGCGAAGAAGTCGTCGCCCAGGCCAATGCGAGGCAGGCCGAGGACTTCGCGCCAGATTGCCGCAATCTGCTGCTGCAACGGAGTTTGGGGTTCGATGTGTTCACGGGTTTGCCACACCGGCGCCGGCAAGGCACGGCGGTCCAGTTTGCCGCTGGGGCTCAGCGGCATCGCCTCCAGCCGCAGCAGTTGCGCGGGCACCATGTATTCCGGCAGCTCGGCGGCCAGGGCGGTTTTTACCTGCTGCTCGTCCAGCGCAGTGCTGGCGGTGTAGTAGCCGATCAGTTGCTGGTCACGCACCAGCACCACGGCTTGAGCGATGCCGTCCATGGCCAACAGGCGTGCTTCGATTTCTTCCGGTTCCACGCGAAAGCCACGCAGTTTGACCTGCTGATCGAGCCGGCCGAGGTAGTCGAGTACGCCGTCAGCGCTCCAGCGCACGCGGTCACCGGTGCGGTACAGGCGTGTGCCCGCCTCGCCCAGTGGGTCGGCGACGAAACGTTCGGCGGTCAACCCGGCGCGGCCGAGGTAACCGCGCGCCAGGCCGATGCCGCCGATGCACAATTCGCCCGGCACACCGGCCGGCAATGGGTTGAGGTGTTCGTCCAGCACGCGACAGATCACATTGCCCAGCGGCCGGCCAATCGGCGAGCGTTCGCCGTCTTCGGCATGGCACTGCCAGTGGGTGACGTTGATCGCGGTTTCCGTCGGGCCATAACGGTTGTGCAATTGCACCGCCGGCAACTGTGCCAAGACGCGGTTGCGCAGTTCGGCGGGCAAGGCTTCACCGCCGGAGAACAGGCGGCGCAGGCTGGTGCATTCGGCCACCCGCGGCTCATCGATAAACAGCTGCAACAGCGGCGGCACAAAGTGCAGGGCGGTTACGCCGTGTTCCTGCACCAACTGCGCAATGCGGTGCGGGTCGCGATGCTCGCCGGGACCGGCCAGCACCAGGCGGCAACCGGTGATCAATGGCCAGAAGCACTCCCACACCGACACGTCGAAACTGATCGGTGCTTTTTGCATCAGCACATCGGTGTCGTTGAGTTGATACGTGGCTTGCATCCACTGCAAACGCTCGGCCAGCGCCGCATGGGTATTGCCCACGCCCTTGGGCTGGCCGGTGGAGCCGGAGGTGTAAATCACGTAGGCGAGGTTGTCGCCATGCAGGTGCAAACCCGGTGCTTGGGTCGGCCAGCTGTCGAGGTGCAGGCTGTCCATGGCGATCACGCACACGCCTTCGGGTGCCGGTAGCAGATCGAGCAGTGAGGTTTGGGTCAACAGCAGGTGCACGCCGCTGTCCTGGAGCATGTAGGCCAGGCGGTCGGCGGGGTAATCCGGGTCGAGCGGCACATAGGCGCCACCGGCCTTGATGATCGCCAGCAGGCCGATCAACAGTTGCGGCGAGCGTTCGGCGGCGATGGCCACGCACACATCCGGGCCAACGCCCTTGTCACGCAGGTAATGGGCCAGGCGGTTGGCCTGGGTGTGCAGTTGGGCGAAGGTCAGGTTGCCGTCCTGCCAGACCAACGCGGTGTTGTCCGCGGTGTGTTGGCTGAGCAGCTCGGGCAGCCACTGCTGCGCCGGCGTGCACGGCGCGGCGCTCCACGGCTGTTGTTCGTCGGCTTGCATCAGCTGCAAGTCGCCGATGGCCTGTTGCGGTTGCTCGCACACGGCGTGCAGCAGACTAATGAAGTGCTCGGCGAGACGCCGGATGGTGTTGGTTTCGAACAGCTCATCGGCGTAGTCGAACGACAGGCTCAGGCGCCCGTTGCGGTCTTCTTCGCTGTGCAGTTGCAGGTCGAACTTGGCCTCGCGGCTGTGCCAGGGCAACTCATCGGCGAGCATGCCCGGCAGGCGGCGCAAGGCACTCAGGTCGCGTTGCTGGTGGTTGAACATGACCTGGAACAGGCCCTGTTCGCGGGCGTGCGGGAAGGCTTCCAGCAGTTGCTCGAACGGCAGGTCCTGATGCGCCTGGGCGCCCAACGCAGCCTGACGGGTAGCCGCCAACAATTGATCGAACGGCAGACGGCCATCCAGCTCGGCGCGCAGCACCAGGGTGTTGATGAAGAAGCCGATCAGGCCTTGGGTTTCCTGGCGCGGGCGGTTGGCATTCGGCACGCCGATGCGAATATCGCGCTGGCCGCTGTAGCGGTAGAGCAGGCTTTGGAACGCCGCCAGCAGCAGCATGAACGGGGTGGCTTGGTGGTCTTGGGCGGTCTGGCGAATCGCTGCACTGAGGCCGGCCTCCAGGCGCACGCTATGGCGCGACGCGCTGTGGCGTTGTTGCGACGAGCGCGGATGGTCGGTGGCCAGGCTCAGGCTCGGATGTTCCTCGCCCAACTGGGTTTTCCAGTACGCCAGTTGCCGCTGGCCTTCGCCTTCGGCCAGCCATTGGCGCTGCCAGCTGCCGTAGTCGGCGTATTGCAGGGCCAATGGTGGTAGCTCCAGGGTCTGGCCTTGCGTTGCGGCGGCATACAGGCGCGAGAATTCGTCGATGAGGATATTCAGCGACCAACCGTCGGCAATGATGTGGTGCAGCGTCACCAGCAATTGGTGATCTTCATCGTCCAGGCGCACCAGGGTCACCCACAGCAGCGGGCCTTTTTCCAGGTCGAACTGGGTGCGCGCCTCGTCTTCGCGGATCTGCTGCGCGCGCGCCTCACGCTCGGCGCCCGGCAGGTCGCTGAGGTCGATAATTTGCAGGTCGAATTCGGCGCTTGCCTGCACACGCTGGAAGGCCTGGCCGTCGCGCTCGTAGAAACGCGTACGCAGGGCTTCGTGACGCTCGATCAAGTGCTGGAAGCTGGCGCGCACCGCGTCTTCGTCCAACTCGCCGCGCAAACGCAAGGCGCCGGGGATGGTGTAGGCGCTGCTCTGCGGGTCAAGTTGCCAGGTGATCCACAGGCGGTTTTGCGCCAGGGATTGCGGCAGGTCGTCCTGGCGCGACAAGGCATGAATCGCGCCTTGAGCAACGCCGCCGTCCTGCTGCAATTGCGCAACGCTTGCGGCAAAGCTCGCCAGGGTCGGCGCTTCGAACAGCATGCGCAGGTTCAGCTCCAGCCCCAGGGTTTCGCGCAGGCGGGCGACCACTTGGGTGGCGGTGATGGAGTTACCGCCGAGCAGGAAAAAGTGGTCATCGGCCGCGACGGTTGCGACCTGCAACTGCTCGCACCAGATGGCGGCGATCTGGTTTTGCAGATCGGATTCCAACGCCGCATCGCTCGCTTGCGCTTGCAGGTCGGGGAACTGCGCGTAGCTGTCGAGGCTGCCATCGGCGTGGCGAAGGGCACAGGCCGAGCGCTGCACTTTGCCGCTGGAGGTCTTCGGCAAGGCGCCGGGGTTGAGCAGCACCACCACGCTCGGGGCTTCTTGATACGCCTCGGCCACGGCCTGGCGGATGGCTTTGATCAGCGCCTCGGGCGGCAGGATTTTCTGCACGCTGCGGCTGATTTCGGCGGCGATGCCGATGCCTTCCAGGCCCTGGTCATTCACTGCAAAAGCGGCAACGCGGCCCTTGCGCACCACTTCCACTTCGCGCTCCACAGTCTGTTCGATGTCCTGGGGATACAGGTTATGGCCGCGCACGATCAGCAGGTCTTTGAGGCGGCCGGTGATGTACACCTGGCCCTCGCGGATAAAACCCAGGTCGCCGGTGCGCAGCCAGGTGCGACCGGCGTGTTGTACAAACGTCTTGGCCGACGCTTGCGGGTTGCGCCAGTAACCGTGGGCGATGCTCGGGCCGCTGGCCCACAGTTCGCCGACGTGGTTATCCGGCAGTTCGCTCAGCGTGTGCGGGTCGGCGATCAACACCGCGTGCTCCGGCTGGCTGGTGCCGCAACTCATGATCGCGCTGCCCTGCCCCGGTTCGGCGCGGTTGGCGGCCAACGCCTGTTCATCCAGGCGCAAGGCCGGGATGCCGTGGCCACGGGTGCCGCCGGCGACGAACAGGGTCGCCTCGGCCAGGCCGTAGGAGGCGAAGAAATTGTTCGGGGTGAAGCCACACGTCGCGAACTTCTCGGCGAAGCGCTCCAGGGTGTCGAGGCGGATCGGTTCAGAGCCCGAATAGGCCACGCGCCAGGTGCTCAAGTCGAGGCGCTCCAGGGCTGATTCGCTGACCCGCTCGCTGCACAGGCGGTAGGCGAAGTCCGGGCCACCGCTGATGGTGCCGCGGTATTCACTGATCGCCTCCAGCCAACGCAGCGGCCGGCCAAGGAAGTACGCCGGCGACATCAACACGCACGGCACGCCACTGAAGATCGGTTGCAGCAGGCCGCCGATCAGGCCCATGTCGTGGTACAGCGGCAGCCAGCTGACGATCACGTCATCCGGGTTGAGGTCGATGCCGAAGCCACGGCGGATCAGCACTTCGTTGGCCACCAGGTTGCCGTGGCTGACTTGCACGCCTTTGGGCAATGCGGTGGAGCCGGAGGTGTATTGCAGGAAGGCGATGTCGTCGGCGTGCAGTTCGGGTTCGACCCAGCGCTCGGCGAGCTGTGCATCCAGGGTGTCGACGCTCAGCACCGGGGGTGCGTTTTCGATCTGCGCCAGGCCGTCGCCGAGGCTGGCGATGGTCAGCAGCAAGCGCGGTTCGGCGTCACTGATGATCGACAGCAGGCGCTCCTGATGATGCCGGCGCGTGGACTCTGGCGGATACGCCGGCACTGCGATGACCCCGGCGTACAGGCAGCCAAAGAACGCCGCGACGTAGTCCGGGCCGCTGGGGAACAACAGCACCGCGCGCTCGCCCAACGCCGCATTGGCCTGCAAGGCGGCGGCGATGGCGCGGGCGCGCTGGTCCAGGTCACGGTAGCTGAGCACAACGTTTTGCTCGGCAGAGTCGGCGAGGAAGCGCAGGGCCACCTGGTCCGGGGTCTGCGCGGCGCGGCGTTGAAGGGACTGGACCAGAGTGCGGGGAAGTTCGAAGGCGTCCATCATGGGGTTCCTGCCTGAAATCGGCTTACGGGAAAATCGAGAAATAGAGAGCGTTCAGCCGGCGGCCAGCTGCCGCGCCGCGTCACTGCGCCAGCGTGCGAGGTGCTCGTCGGCGTAGCGCCGCAGGCAACGCAGCACGGCGCTTTCGTGCTGCACGAGAAAGAAGTGGTGGCCGTCGAACATGTCCAGGGAAAAGCCGCTGGCGGCGTCGGCCTGCCAGTCAAGCAACTGGTCGGCGCGCACGCTGTCTTGCTTGCCGCCAAACACGTGGATCGGCATGCCCAGCGGTTCGCGCTGGCCGTAGGTGAAGCTGCCGCAGAGCAGGAAGTCGGCGCGCAGGATCGGCAGCATCAACTGCATCAATTCGGGGTTGGCCAGGGCCTCTTCGGCGGTGCCCTGCAGTTCGCGCAGGCGGGCGATCAGTTGTTGATCGGTCTTTTCAATGGCGTAGTCGCTCACATCACGACGCGCCGGGCCGGCGGTGCCAGAGGCAAACAACGCCAGCGGCTCAGGCGCACCGCGCTCGCGCAGGGCGTGGGCCAATTCGAAGGCGAGCAGGCCGCCGAGGCTGTGGCCGAACAGGGCATACGGGCCGTTCAGGTCGCGGCTGATTTCATCCGCCAACTGCGCTGCCAAGGCCTTGATGTCGCGCTGCAACGGCTCATCCATGCGCATGCCGCGCCCCGGCAATTCCAGTGGGCACACTTGCAACCAATCCGGCAGAGCCCGACGCCAACGCGCATAGACCATGGCGCTGGCCCCCGAATAGGGCAGGCAAAACAGGCGCAGTCGCGTGGCGGCACTCATCGGCTGAGCGCTCTCATCAGGCTGAGGGTGCCCGATAGGCTAAAGGCTCCAAACTGAAACACGCTGTATGCACCGTACAAACCCATGTCGTCCTCCTGCGGGCGCTGATCCTTGGCCGTTTGTTAACGGACCTGTCACCCATGAGAACGGACGGTGCCGGCAAATAATTAGTCTGCGGTCAAGCGCGAGACCTGGTTCACACCTTTCAGGAAGGCATAAGATTAGTTCGTCTTCTCATTTGACAATCATTATCATTAAGCATAATTTGTTGCCCGATGTGTAGGAGGCCTCAGCACGGACGCCCTCCCCTAACCTCTTTTGCGACAAGGTGATTTCCATGACGGAACAAGTATTCACAGGCAGGTGCGACTCACCGCTTCTCCAGGCATTCGTCGACAATCGTTTGATTCTGGTGAAGATCGCGGCACGCATTACCGGCTGCCGCTCGCGCGCCGAAGACGTCGTGCAGGACGCCTACTTCCGGCTGCAATCGGCGCCGACGATCACCTCATCGTTCAAGGCCCAACTGAGTTATCTGTTCCAGATCGTGCGCAACCTGGCGATCGATCACTACCGCAAGCAGGCCCTGGAACTCAAATACTCCGGAACCGAAGAGGAAGGCTTGAATGTGGTCATTCACGGCGCTTCACCGGAAACCTCGCACATCAACTTCAACACCCTGGAAAACATCGCCGACGCCCTGACGCAATTGCCCCAACGCACCCGTTACGCGTTCGAGATGTATCGCCTGCACGGCGTGCCGCAAAAGGACATCGCCAAGGAACTCGGCGTCTCGCCGACCCTGGTGAACTTCATGATTCGTGATGCGCTGGTGCATTGCCGCAAGGTGTCGGGCAGCCACAGCGATACGTTTGCACGGCGAGTCTGAGTGTGGGGAAAGGGCTTGTTGTGGCAAGCCTGATCCGCGCTCAGTGCACCGCTGTCA
Source organism: Pseudomonas sp. HT11 (assembly GCF_044875395.1). NCBI lineage: Bacteria > Pseudomonadati > Pseudomonadota > Gammaproteobacteria > Pseudomonadales > Pseudomonadaceae > Pseudomonas > Pseudomonas sp. HT11. The sequence goes on from NZ_CP173217.1 coordinate 4,448,070, forward strand.
CATCAATGCGATACGGCTCGAAGATCTTCAACAGCTGCCCGTTATCGCGCAGGCGCTTGAGCATCTCGGCAAACGCCGCTCCGGTAATCGGTGCCTTTGGCCGCAGCAACGCGTAGTGGTGGTACACCTGGTCAATCCGCTCCGAGACCAGGAACTGCCCGGCCATGTCCGCGTTGCGCACCATGAAATCACTCAAGTACGAACGCGTGACCAGCGCGATGTCCGCACGCCCGCGCGCCACCATCAGCAAGTTGCTGTCATGGGAATAGGTCAACGTGGCGTTGAAATGCTCGGTCATGTACTTGGGGTCGGGGTTGAAGTTGGCAAAGGCGTAGTGATAACCGCTGAACACGGCCAGACGCTTGCCGTTGAGGTCGGCGAAATAACGCTGATCGCGACCGGGCTCACGTTGGGCGACGAAAATTTCCGCGTCTTCAAGCCCCATGTCCACGGCAGTGTGGTCAATGTTCTGCCAGCCCCAATCGGGGTTTTCGAAGATCGCCATGTCGACCCGGCCTTGCTCGAAATCGCGAAAACGCCGTGGGATCGACGTCGGCACCAGTACAAATTGGTAGTCGGTTTGCGAGGCGTTCAGCGCCTCGACCAGTTGCGGCAGTAAACCGGTGTCGGCGCCCTGCTCGGGGCGTACGGTGTAGGGCGGAAAATGCGCGGCGCCGATCCTCACCAATTGCGCAGCCGAAGCCGGCATCCACCCCGCGGTGCCCAGTGCCCATAAAGTTAGTCCTGCAGCCAGCCGCCATGGCGAAAACATTGAGGCACACACCGTTTAATACTCTGATGGCGATAAGCTAGGCGTTTTTGTCAGGTGAGACAACTTTCCATCGGCAAATTAATGGCTTGCGCCTTAATCGGCCTTCAGCACCATCAGCAGGGCTTCTTCGGCCAATTGCTCCAGGGTCATGCTGCCTTGAGCGCGGAACCACGTGGTGGTCCACGACAACGCGCCGGTGAGGAAACGCCGGGTGATAAATACATCGCCCCTGATGTATCCGGCGGCCTTGGCCTCGCCCAGCACCTGCAACCAGATGTCTTCGTACACATCCCGCAGCGCCAGCACCTGAGCCTGGCCATCGGCCGACAGCGAACGCCATTCGTAGACCAGCACCGCCATGGCTTCGCCGCTGCCGCCCATGATCGACTGCAACTCACAGCGAATCAGCGCCAACACGCGTTCACGCACGCTGTTCGCTTCTTCAAGTGAGGCGCGCATCATCGCGGTGTTGTAGTGGATGGTTTCCTCCATCACCGCGCGCAGGATCTCGTCCTTGCTCTTAAAGTGATGAAAGATGCTGCCGGACTGAATGCCCACCGCGCTGGCCAGGTCACGCACGGTGGTGCGCTCAAAGCCTTTGTTGCGAAACAGGTGAGCTGCGGTTTGCAGCAATTTGCCCCGGGCACTGTCGGGGTCGGTCAATTGGCCGGCATCGACCATGGTGCGCATCACCCTCAGGGCTTTTTGCTCATCCATGCCTCTCTCCTTCACGTGTGCTGACGTCGTGGGCGGCAATTTAGGCCGTGGCCGTCACCCAAGCAAGCGCTTGGGCAAAACTTGTGTACAGAGTTTACAAACCAAGCGCTTGCTTGGTAGTCTCGACGCCAGCCATTCGAGGACGGATTTCTCATGAGCAAGACGGTACGTATCGGCTGCGCCAGCGCTTTCTGGGGTGACACCTGCACCGCCGCCGCCCAGCTGGTGCACGGCGGCGCGCTGGATTACCTGGTGTTCGACTATTTGGCGGAAGTCACCCTGTCGATCCTTGCCGGCGCACGAATGAAAGACCCTCAGGCCGGCTACGCCACGGATTTCGTCGAAGTGCTCACGCCGCTGCTGGGCGACATCCAGCGCCAGAGCATCCGCGTGATCAGCAATGCCGGCGGCATCAACCCGCAAGCGTGCGCCGCCGCCCTGCAAGCGGCCTGCGACAAGGCGCAAATCCCGCTTAAAATCGCCGTGCAGCTGGGCGATGACCTGCAACCGCAGCTCAAGCACCTGCACGGCGTCAGCGATATGTTCAACGGCGCGCCGCTGCCGCCGATGTGCGTGTCGGCCAACGCCTACCTCGGCGCGCCAGGCATTGCCAAGGCACTTGAGCTGGGCGCCGACATCGTGATCACCGGCCGCGTGGTCGACAGCGCCGTGGTCAGCGCCGCACTGGTGCACGAATTCAACTGGTCATGGCAGGACTATGACCGTCTCGCCCAGGCTGCACTGGCCGGGCATATCATCGAATGCGGCGCACAGTGCACCGGCGGCAACTTCACCGATTGGCGTGACGTGCCGGACTACGAGCACATTGGTTTTCCCATCGTCGAGGTCAGCGCCGACGGCCAGTTCACCGTCAATAAAGTCGACGGCACGGGCGGGCTGATCAGCGAACTCAGCGTGGCCGAACAGTTGCTGTATGAAATCGGCGACCCGCGCGCCTACCTGCTGCCCGATGTGATCTGCGATTTCAGCCAGGTCAAACTGCAGCAGCAAGGCAAAAACCAAGTGCGCCTGCACGGCGCCAAAGGTTTGCCGCCCACCGATCAGTACAAAGTCAGCGCCACCTACCCGGACGGTTTTCGTTGCACCGCCAGCTGCCTGATCGCCGGGATCGACGCGGTGGCCAAGGCCGAGCGTGTCAGCCAGGCGCTCATCAACAAGACCTCCCAACTGTTCAGCCAGCGCGGCTGGGCGCCTTACACCGAGGTCAACATCGAACTGCTCGGCAGCGAAGCCACCTACGGCGCCCACGCCCAGCGTCAGGATTGCCGCGAGGTGGTGGTGAAACTGGCAGTGCGGCATCCGAGCAAACAGGCGCTGGTGCTGTTCGCCCGCGAGATCGCCCAGGCAGCCACCGGTATGGCGCCGGGGTTAACCGGAATTGTTGGCGGCCGCCCGACGGTGTATCCGCTGATTCGGCTGTTTTCGTTCCTGATCGATAAATCATCCTGTGAGCTGGTGATCGACTTCCAAGGCCAGCGCCACGCCATTGAACTGCCCGCCTCTGCGCCACTGGTCACCCCGGCTGAGCCGATCGACCCGCCCAAGCCTCAAGGCCGCGCCGACGCCAGCGTGCCCCTGGTAAAGCTGGCCGTCGCGCGCTCCGGCGACAAAGGCAACCACAGCAATATCGGCGTGATCGCCCGCCACCCCGACTACTTGCCGTGGATCGCCGAAGTGCTGACCCCGCAAGTGATCGTCGACTGGATGAGCCACGTGCTCGACCCCTTCCACGGCCGCGTCGAACGCTGGTACTTGCCCGGCAGCCACAGCCTGAATTTCCTGCTGGAAAACGCCTTGGGCGGCGGCGGTATCGCCAGCCTGCGCATCGACCCGCAGGGCAAAGCCTTCGCCCAGCAACTGCTGGAAATCCCCATCGCCGTGCCGCAACACATCGCCGATCAACTCAAATAAAAGGAGCGTTGCCGTGGCCTTCGACTCAATCTTCAAAGCCGACCTGTTCTACGGGCAAACCGTGATCGTCACCGGTGGCGGCAGTGGCATTGGCCGCTGCACCGCGCATGAACTCGCAGCCCTCGGCGCTCAAGTGATTCTGGTGGGGCGCAAACCGGAAAAACTGCAAACGGTGGCCGCTGAAATTGCCGAAGACGGCGGCACGGCGCATTGGCAGGCTTGCGATATACGCGATGAAGACGCGGTGAAGGCGCTGGTCACGCAGATCCTCCACGCACACGGGCCGATTCACGGGCTGGTGAACAACGCTGGCGGCCAATACCCGTCGCCCCTGGCCTCGATCAATCAAAAGGGCTTTGAAACCGTGCTGCGCACCAACCTGGTCGGCGGTTTCCTGATGGCGCGGGAAGTGTTCAATCAATCCATGAGCAAGCACGGCGGCGCCGTCGTCAACATGCTCGCCGACATGTGGGGCGGCATGCCCGGCATGGGCCACTCGGGCGCAGCGCGTTCGGGCATGGACAACTTCACCAAGACCGCTGCGTTCGAATGGGGCTACGCCGGGGTGCGCGTCAACGCCGTGGCGCCGGGCTGGATTGCCTCCAGCGGCATGGACACCTACGAAGGCGCCTTCAAGGCGGTGATCCCGACCCTGCGCGAGCACGTGCCGCTCAAGCGGATCGGCACCGAATCGGAGGTCAGCGCGGCCATCGTGTTCCTGCTCAGCCCCGCCGCCGCGTTCATCAGCGGCAGCACCTTGCGCATCGACGGCGCCGCCAGCCTGGGCAGCCGCGCCTGGCCACTGCCCAAGGCGCAACCGCCGAGCGAGCCGTTCAATGGTTTCCACCGCGCCTACCTGCCCGATGTGCTCAAGGCGGAGCAATAAACCATGCCGGTGATTGAAAGCTTGATCGACGCCCATAGCCCGCAGTTCGCGCAAAACCGCGAGGCGATGCTGGCCGCCATCGCGCAGTTGCGCCAACTGGAGCACGCCCTGCTCAGCAAGGCGCAGGAAGCCAAAGCCAAGTTCGACACGCGCGGCCAACTGCTGCCCCGCGAGCGCCTCAACCTGCTGCTGGACCCCGGCGCGCCGTTCCTGGAACTGGCCAGCCTGGCCGGCTACAAACTCCACGACGACAAAGACGGCAGCGCAGCCGGCGGCGGTTTGATCGCCGGCATCGGCTACGTCAGTGGCGTACGCATGTTGGTGGTGGCCAACAACAGCGCGATCAAGGGCGGCACCATTTCCCCCACGGGGCTGAAAAAATCCTTGCGCCTGCAACAGATCGCCATGGAAAACAAACTGCCGGTGGTGACGCTCGCCGAAAGCGGCGGTGCCAACCTCAACTACGCCGCCGAGATTTTCGTCGAGGGCGCCCGCAGCTTTGCCAACCAGGCGCGCATGTCGGCCATGGGCCTGCCGCAGATCACCGTGGTGCACGGCTCGGCCACGGCCGGCGGTGCATATCAGCCGGGGCTGTCGGATTACGTGGTGGTGGTGCGCGGCAAGGCCAAGCTGTTTCTCGCCGGACCGCCGCTGCTCAAGGCCGCCACAGGCGAAGTGGCGACCGATGAGGAACTGGGTGGCGCCCAGATGCACGCGCAAACCGCCGGCACCGCCGAATACCTGGCCGAAAACGACGCCGACGGCGTGCGCATCGTGCGCGAGATCGTCAGCCTGCTGCCTTGGGATGAGCGCCTGCCGCGTGCGCCAACACGCGCTTACGCAGAACCGCTGTACCCCATCGAAGAGCTGCTGGGGCTGATCCCCGACGACCCGAAAAAGCCCTACGACGTACGCGAAATCCTCGCGCGCCTGGCCGACGGTTCCAACTTCCTCGAATTCAAGGGCGAGTTCGACGCCCACACCGTCTGCGGCCATTTGCACATCCAGGGCCGCGCCGTCGGCGTGATCGGCAATAACGGCCCGATCACGCCCAAAGGCGCGAGCAAGGCCGCGCAATTTATCCAGCTGTGCGACCAGAGCCGCACGCCGCTGCTGTTCCTGCACAACACCACCGGTTTCATGGTGGGCACCGAGTCAGAGCAACACGGCGTGATCAAGCACGGCGCGAAGATGATTCAGGCAGTGGCCAATGCGCGGGTGCCTAAACTCACAGTGGTGGTCGGCGGCTCCTACGGCGCCGGCAACTACGCCATGTGCGGCCGCGGCCTGGACCCGCGCTTTATCTTCGCCTGGCCCAACAGCCGCACGGCGGTGATGGGCGGCGCGCAGGCGGGCAAGGTGCTGCGCATCGTCACCGAGGCCAAGCAATTGAAGGAGGGTTTGGTGCCCGACCCCAAGGTGCTGGACATGCTCGAACAGGTCACCGCGCAGAAGCTCGACAGCCAGTCCACAGCGCTCTATGGCAGCGCGAATCTGTGGGACGACGGGCTGATCGACCCACGCGATACCCGCACGCTGCTGGGTTACCTGCTGGACATTTGCCATGAGGCCCAGATGCGGCAGTTGCAACCCAACAGCTTCGGCGTGGCGCGTTTCTAAAGGAGAACAACAACAATGATTTTTACCCAGGAACATCAGGAACTGCGCCGCACCGTGCGCGCCTTCGTCGATCGCGAGATCAACCCGCATGTGGACGAGTGGGAAAAAGCCGGGCGCTTCCCCATTCACGAGATCTTTCGCAAGGCCGGTGACCTCGGCCTACTGGGCATTTCCAAGCCGGAGTCATTCGGCGGCATGGGCCTGGATTACAGTTACTCCATTGTTGCGGCGGAAGAGTTCGGCACCATCCGCTGCGGCGGCATCCCCATGTCCATCGGCGTGCAGACCGACATGTGCACCCCCGCCCTCGCCCGCTTTGGCAGCGATGAACTGCGCGACGAGTTCCTGCGCCCGGCCATCAGCGGCGAGCAGGTCGGCTGCATCGGCGTCTCGGAAACCGGCGCCGGCTCCGACGTCGCCGGGCTGAAAACCCACGCACGCAAAGACGGCGACGACTACGTGATCAACGGCAGCAAAATGTGGATCACCAACTCGCCCAGCGCCGACTTCATTTGCCTGCTGGCCAACACCTCCGACGACAAGCCGCACATCAACAAGTCGCTGATCATGGTGCCGATGAACACGCCGGGCATCAGCGTCAGCCCACCGCTGGAAAAACTCGGCATGCACAGCTCCGAGACTGCCCAGGTGTTCTTCGACGGTGTGCGCGTGCCGCAGCGCAATCGCATCGGCCACGAAGGGGCGGGCTTCATGATGCAAATGCTGCAGTTCCAGGAAGAACGCCTGTTTGGCGCGGCCAACATGATCAAGGGCCTGGAATACTGCATCGACAGCACCATTGAGTACTGCAAAGAACGCCAGACCTTCGGCAAAGCGCTGATCGACAACCAGGTCATTCACTTTCGCCTGGCCGAACTGGCCACTGAAATCGAATGCCTGCGCGCGCTGGTCTACCAGGCCACCGAGCAGTACATCAAAGGCCAGGACGTGACCCGCCTGGCGTCCATGGCCAAGCTCAAGGCCGGGCGCCTGGGCCGCGAGGTCAGCGACAGCTGCCTGCAATACTGGGGCGGCATGGGCTTCATGTGGGACAACCCGGTGGCCCGCGCCTACCGCGACGTGCGGCTGGTGTCGATTGGCGGCGGCGCCGACGAAATCATGCTGGGCATCATCTGCAAACTGATGGGCACCCTGCCTGGGAAAAAATCATGAATACCCTGCTGCTCGAACCGCATAACGGCGTGCTGCACATCACCCTCAATCGCCCGGCGCATCGCAATGCCATGAGCCTGGAGATGGTCAACGAACTGCGGGCGGTGTTGGCGCAGCTCGACAGCCAGGTGCGCGCGCTGGTGATCAGCGGCGCGGGTGGGCATTTCTGCGCAGGGGCGGATGTGAAAGACATGGTCACCGCCGGCGGCACGGCGCAGTTGCAGGCGCTGAACCGCGCGTTTGGCACCTTGCTGCAAGAAGTTGAGGCGGTGCCGCAAGTGGTGATCGTGGTGCTGCAAGGCGCCGTGCTGGGGGGCGGGTTTGGGCTGGCGTGTGTGAGTGACATTGCGATCGCCGATCACCAGGCGCGATTCGGCTTGCCGGAAACCAGCTTAGGCTTGTTGCCAGCGCAGATTGCGCCGTTTGTGGTCAAGCGGATTGGCCTGACCCAGGCGCGCCGGCTGGCGCTGACGGCGGCGCGGTTTGATGGGCTTGAGGCGCAGCGCTTGGGCGTGGTGCATTTTGCCGAGAGCGATGCGCAGGCATTGGCGCAGCGCCTGGATGAAGTGTTGGGACACGTGCTGCAGTGTGCGCCGGGCGCGAATGCGCGGACTAAAGCGCTGTTGCTGGCCAGTGCCGACGAGCCGCTTGAGGCGGTGCTGGATCGCGGGGCGCAGTGGTTTGCCGAGGCGGTGACGGGCGTGGAAGGAATAGAGGGGACGCAGGCTTTTGTGCAGAAGCGTAAGCCAGGTTGGTGCAAATGACGCCATCGCAGGCAAGCCAGCTCCCACCGTTGAAACGCCTTTCAAGGTGGGAGCTGGCTTGCCTGCGATGGGGCCAGAACAAACACCCGATTACCCAGGGATAAACCAATGCCCCCATTCAGCAAAATCCTGATCGCCAACCGCGGCGAAATTGCCTGCCGCATCCAGCGCACCGCCCAGGCCCTGGGCTACCGCACCGTGGCGGTCTACAGCGATGCCGACGCCCAGGCCCTGCACGTGCAGATGGCCGACGAAGCCGTCAACATCGGCCCGGCGCCCGTCCAGCAGTCGTACCTCAACATCGCCGCCGTTCTCAACGCAGCCAACATCACAGGCGCCGACGCCATCCACCCCGGCTATGGCTTTCTCTCCGAAAACGCCGACTTCGCCCGCGCCTGCCAACACGCGAACATCACCTTCATCGGCCCAAGCGTTGAGGCCATCGAACTGATGGGCAGCAAGCGCCTGTCCAAACTGGCCATGCTCGAGGCTGGCGTACCGTGCATACCCGGTTACCAAGGCAACCGCCAAGACGACGCCAGCCTGCAAGAGCAAGCCAAGTGCATTGGCTACCCCCTGATGATCAAGGCCAGCGCCGGCGGCGGCGGACGCGGCATGCGCCTGGTGCACGACGCCAGCCAACTGCTCGACGCACTGCGCACCGCCCGCTCGGAAGCGATGAACGCCTTCGGCAGCGACGAACTGATCCTCGAGCGCGCGCTGATCGACCCGCGCCATGTCGAAATTCAACTGTTCGGCGACAGCCACGGCCAGCTCATCTACCTGGGCGAACGCGATTGCTCGATCCAGCGCCGCCACCAGAAAGTCATCGAGGAAGCCCCCTGCCCCGTGATGACCCCGCAACTGCGCCACGCCATGGGCGAAGCTGCCCTGAAGGCCGGGCGGGCGGTCAGTTACGTGGGCGCCGGCACCGTGGAATTCCTGCTCGACCGCGACGGCCAATTCTATTTCCTGGAAATGAACACGCGCCTGCAAGTGGAGCACCCCGTTACCGAGCTGATCACCGGCCTCGACCTGGTGGCCTGGCAACTGCAAATTGCCGCCGGTGAACCGCTGCCACTCACACAGGCCGACGTGACCCTGAGCGGCCACGCCCTGGAAGTGCGCCTGTACGCCGAAGACCCGGCCCAGGGCTTTGTGCCGCAAACCGGTGACGTGCTGCGTTGGGAGCCCGCCATCGGCGTGCGGATCGACCACGGCGTGCTCGAAGGCCAGCGCATCAGCCCGTTCTACGACGCCATGCTCGGCAAGATCATCGCGCACGGCGCCACCCGTGAAGAAGCCCGGCGCAAATTGCTGCGAGCAGTCCAAGACACGGTATTGCTGGGCGTAACGACCAACCAGCGATTGCTCGCCGATCTGCTTGAACACCCGGACTTTATCGCCGGCGATTTCAGCACCGGATTCATCGCCGCGCACTTCAGTGACATTCCCCGCCAGGCAGCCACGGATGAACAGATCGCCCTGGCCGCCGCGCTGTTTTATCAACACAGCGCCGGTACCCACCCCCCAGGTTTAACGGGCTGGCGCAACAACGCCAGCGTGCCTTGGACTTATCGGCTGGATATTAACGACGCACCCCACGCGGTCGCCGTTAGCGTTTTGCACGCCAACCACCTGCAGGCCAACGGCATCGACATTCGCAACCTCAGTACCGACGGCCGTCGGGCCACGCTGGAGATCAACGGCGTGCGCCGCCGCGTCGCCTATCACCTCGACGATACCCAGCTCTGGCTGCCCGGCGTGCGGGTGATCAACCGTACCCAGCAGGTCGCCAGCCGCCAGGCCGATGCCGGCAGCGGCACCGTCAAGGCGCCGATGGACGGTGCCATTGTCGATATTCGGGTCAGCGCCGGTCAGCGTGTCAGCCAGGGCCAGCTGCTGCTGGTGCTCGAAGCGATGAAGATGGAGCATCCGCTGACGGCCGGCATCGACGGCGTGATCAAAAGCGTGCAGGTGATTGCAGGCGCTCAGGTGCGCAATCGCCAGGTTTTACTGGAGATCGAAAAGCCCTAGGCGGAACTACAAGGCCCGGCTACGCTCTATCCCCATCAGGAAGGGACGAGTACGGGAACCTGCGCGATGCCTCATTGGCTGATTATTGACCTTGAAGCCACAACGGATGAAGGCGGCTGGCCCGTGACGGAGATGGAAGTCATCGAGATCGGCGCGAGCCTGGTAAACCGCCAAGGCCGTGAACTGGATCACTTCCAGCGCTTTGTGCGGCCGCTGCGTCGGCCGTTGCTGACGCCGTTCTGCCGACAGCTCACCCACATCACCCAGGCCAACATCGACGCCGCGGCACCGATGACCGATGTGTGGCCACTCTTCGAACGCTGGCTGGGCCAACATCACACGCGCCTGGAAGGCTGGGCCAGCTGGGGCGACTACGATCGCAAGCAGCTTGAACTCGAATGGCAACGCCATGGCCTGGCCAGCGCGCTCGCACAAACGCCGCATGTGAACCTCAAGCAGCGCTTTGCCAAGGCCCGGCGCCTGGATAAGCCGCTGGGTCTCAACGGCGCGCTGCAATTGGCGGGGATGCAGTTTCAGGGTCAGCAACACCGGGCGCTGGAAGATGCACGCAACACCGCGCGCCTGCTGCCATTGATTTTGCCGGTCTAGGCAGCGCGCAAAGGCTTGGGCATACTGGCCGGCCTTTTCCAATATCCTGCTGTTCTGTAGGAGCCGGCGTGCCGGTGATGGCGTGCGCCTGAGCGAAGCCAGGCACGTCCATACAGAGCAGCAAGCCTTAATCCACTTTTCGAGGATTCACCCATGTTTAAAGTCAACGAATACTTCGACGGCACCGTCAAGTCGATCGCTTTCGGCACCGCAGAAGGTCCGGCGACCATCGGCGTAATGGCACCGGGTGAATACGAATTCGGCACCGCCCAGCGTGAAATCATGCACGTGGTGTCCGGCGCCCTGACCGTGAAACTGCCTGACGCCGACTGGGAAACCTTCGCTGCCGGCAGCCAGTTCAACGTACCGGCCAACAGCAAGTTCCAGCTGAAGGTCGCGGTAGACACTGCTTACCTGTGCGAATACCGCGGCTAAGGGTTGCACCGGTCAAAAAAATGCCCGTCTCGCAGGAGACGGGCATTTTTTATGCGCGAACGTGTTACTCGATGACGGTCACCGGCATGCCCACTTGTAGACGGCCCAAGTCATCGTTGACCAGGTTCTGGCCGAACAGGGCGCCGTGTTCCGTCTTGCGATAGGCATCGAGCGTGGCGAAGGGTTCGCGATCGGCACTGCGTTCGCCGGTCGCGGGGTCGATCGTGGTGAGGATGCAACGAGCGCAGGGCTTGACCACTCGGAACTCAACGTCGCCGATACGCAGGCGTTTCCAGCCGTCTTCGGCGTACGCTTGACTGCCTTCGATCACCAGATTGGGACGAAAACGCAGCATTTCCATAGGCCGGCCGACCTGTCGGGAAAGGTCGTCCACGGACGCCTGGCCGATCAACAACAGCGAGTAGCCGTCGGCAAACGCCACCTGGTCGTCATCTTTGCCGAAACCGGCCTCGGTGGTGCGTGCACGGGCCAGTGGCATCTGCACCAGCCGCGTGGCTTTGCCGATAAAGTCACTGACCCAGGCCGCCGCCGCATCGCCGGCATCCGGCACACGCAGGGTATCGCGCCAGATCGTCACCCCGCGCAGTTCGGCGTCGCTGCCGGGCAAGGCCACCTCCAGCGGCGCCATGCCTGGCGTGCTCAGGGTCAAGCCACCGGCGCTGTTCCACAACGCCGACAACTGGCTCATCTTCGCCACCGCCCGCTGCGTCAGAAATCGCCCGCTGGCTGCGTCCACCAACATCCAGCGTCGATCCCCGTCCAGCCCGAGTTGATCCAGACCGACCTGCTGCAAGGCTTCGGCCTTGCCGGACTTCAAGGGATAACGGTACAACGCGCTGAGACGAAGCATGAGCCTGCGTTCCTGAGGGGACAAAGCGCCACCCTATAGCAGGCAGTCCCAGGAATCAAAGGACGACGCCCCCACAGCCAACAAGCAGGTGCAACGCGCAGACTCAGCGTGCCACCCAGACTTACCCTGGCGCGCGGCCTTCTGTGGCGAGCGGGCTTACCGTGGCGAGCGGGCTTGCCCCGCGTTGGGCTGCGAAGCAGCCCCAGAACCAGACGCCGCGGTTCTACTGAGACACCGCAGCATCCTTACGGGGCCGCTGCGCAGCCCAACGCAGGGCAAGCCTGCTCGCCACAAAGAGCCGGCTCGCCCAACTACAGCTTCCCCTTAAAGACAATCAGGCCGGCACTTCATCCAGCATCAGGCGTTGGCGCACCACATCCACCAGCTTGTCGGGCTGGAATTTGGACAGGAAGTTATCGCAACCGACCTTTTTCACCATCGAGTCGTTGAAACTGCCCGACAGCGAGGTGTGCAGCACCACGTAAAGCCCACGCAGGCGCGGATCGTTGCGGATTTCAGTGGTCAGGCGGTAGCCGTCCATCTCCGGCATTTCGGCGTCGGTAAAGATCATCAGCAGTTTGTCGGTCATCACCTGGCCGCTGTCGGCCCAGGCCTTGAGCATGTTCAGCGCCTTGAGGCCATCACTGGCGATGTGCATTTTCACCCCAAGCTGGCCAAGGGTGTCGCGCAATTGCGACAGGGCCACATTGGAGTCGTCCACCAGCAGCACTTCGCGGCCACGGGCGCGCTCCAGCACCGGGTCTTCGAGTTTCTCGCGGGAGACCTTGGCGTTGTACGGCACGATTTCGGCGAGGACTTTTTCCACGTCGATGATTTCCACCAACTGGTCATCGACCTTGCTGATGGCGGTGAGGTAATGCTGGCGACCGGCGCTGGCCGGTGGCGGCAGGATGGCTTCCCAGTTCATGTTGACGATGCGGTCCACACCGCCCACCAGGAACGCCTGCACCGAGCGGTTGTACTCGGTGACGATAATCGTGCTGTTGGGCCCCGGCACCAGCGGACGCATGCCAATCGCCTGCGACAGGTCGATCACCGGCAGGGTCTGGCCGCGCAGGTTGACCACGCCACACACAAACGGATGACGCTGGGGCATCAAGGTCAGCTTGGGCAACTGCAGGACTTCCTGCACCTTGAACACATTGATCGCGAACAGCTGCCGCCCGGCCAGGCGAAACATGAGAATCTCCAGGCGATTCTCACCCACCAGTTGCGTGCGTTGATCTACCGTGTCGAGAATGCCGGCCATTAAAAGCTCCTGATGTGGTGTGTGTGCGGCTGGTTCAGCGGGTCGGGTATCGCGACCCTGCCGACCAACGCGCCGTCTTTGAATTCTTCGCGAGCATGCTTGCGTCTATGCTCGTTATCGGCGGCGATCGCCAGAGCTTGACCCCGGTAAAATGCCACGTAAATTCATTGATGTCACACTGACATCATGGTTTACTGCAACGGCCTCTTCAAATGGCACTGCAGCACCGTCGCGCGACCTTCAAATCGACGTGAGGTTCCGCTGCGTAAGGGAATCCCCTATACACAATCAGGCCCAACCTGATATTCGCGATATCTAATAGCCATTAATGTGACGCCATTCTCATTGCATGAATGGAGTCAGGCTTTTGTTTGCCATCCCAAGCCCTCGGCCCACGGGTCTTTCAGAGATTGCCGTGGCGGCATCCAAAGTTGTGCAAGCGACCCGAATGACCAGGGCCACTCGCGGCTACCGTGATCATTCTAATAACGGTCCTACTCGAATTTCGGAAGCGGGCTACAGATTTCAGTCATATTTCAGCGGTAGGTTTACGCCATTCACCCGGTGCGGCATCTCATCACCCGAGCTTATGTTGCGGAGACATGCATGATGAATAACGCAAACGAATGGCAAACTGCACTTCCCGAATTCCTGCTTGAGGCCGAGATGCTCCTGGCCAAGTCGCAAGAGTGCTTGAACCACTTGCACCTGATTCGCAACGACAGCGATGCCATCGACTGCATGAAAATCAGTTTGAGCAAGCTGGCTGAAAAGGCCGAAGGCCTGGCCCTGCAGGCGATCAGCGAATTCTCTCGGCATATTCAAAACCTGATTGCCAATGCCGCCTGCCCCATGGAACTGCATGACCAGGCGCTGAACGCCTTGCACGACTGCCTGACATTACTGGCCTGGCAACTGGAGTTGATCGACACCCGCACCGGCGAACTGGCCCTGGATGAAAGCGAGCAAACTAAATTGATTGCGACAGTCACCTTGCAGATCCCGCAAAAAAACTTCGGTTATAAACCGCAGCAACGCTTACATCACACCTCATGAAGGGGTGAGAGGTCGTATTTAATCAGTGAGTTATCTAATAACGACAGCAACATATCAATTAGCCATCAGCGCTATAACTCTGCACACCCACTTCATTAATACAACGGCCTGCTGTTTCAACTCCGGGACCCTCTAACGCGCAGACTTGGGCCCTGAGTATTTATGCGTGGTTGTTAACCCCTCAGGCGAGTCGCCAGGCGACCAACGGTAATAGTGGTGGTACTATGCCCCGCTCGAAGTGAATCAACTTCATGATGTATAAAAGATGTTTCGGCACCGCATATCAAACAAAGCCCCGTCAGCCGCCGTGACCGGTCTTCCCGCAGCGAACCTTCATTGGCTCCATCCGCTATGTACGCCAGCTTAAAGTCACTCATCGCAAGATCCGTGTCCCGCAGCAATGCCCGCCGCATCGTTCTCGCCCTGTGCCTTTGCTCATTGCTGGTCAGCCTGTGGGCCTATACCCGTTCCGCGCCGTTGCCGTTATTGATCCCTTTGCTCAACCTGGCCACGTTGCTGGTGGTGGGCGTGCAACAGTGGCGCTCGCGCAAATCGATAAAATTCCAGCCGCAGGAATTGGCCGATCGCTTGCTGCAAGTACAGGAAAACGAAAGACATCGCCTCAGCCGCGAATTGCATGACGACATCGGCCAGTTGCTCACTGCCGCCAAGCTGCAAAGCGAATGGCTCAAGCGCCGCTTGCCGCCAGACCTGCAAAGCCAGTGCACGGTGCTGTGCAACACCTTGAATGAAACCCTGGCCAAAGTGCGCGACGTCTCGGCCATTCTCAACCCCAGGCAGCTGGCCAGCCTGGGGTTGGAAGCCAGCCTGCGCGCGCACCTGCTCAAGACCCTGGAAAACACCCCGGTGCACTGGAGCCTGGAATGCCAGCAACGGCTGACCGGTATTCCCGAAGAGATGGCCGTGGCGGCCTTTCGGATCACCCAGGAAGCGGTGACCAACATGCTTCGCCATGCCCAGGCGCACAACTTGCTGGTGCGCCTGCAACGCCTGCCCGAAGGCCTGTCGCTGATGATCTGCGATGACGGCCAGGGCTTCTCGCCTGCCATCAACCCCGGCCTGGAAGGCCAACGGGGCATGGCCGGCATGTCCGAGCGGATAGATCAGTTAGGGGGCACTTTGTCCGTCAACAGCCAGCCTGGCAAAGGGACCCGGATCGACGCACTTTTCCCCTGGGCGCCGCGCGCCCTCGAACGGGCCAGTTCCCCTAAGGTTCTCGAGTGACCTGCAATTTACTTCTGGTGGATGACCACGCACTGATTCGGGCCGGCGTACGCGCGCTGATCCAGGATATTCCCGGCTACACCGTGATCGGTGAAGCCAATGATGGTGCGCAGTTACTGGAAAAATTCAGCGCACTGCAGCCGGATATCGTGCTGCTGGACCTGTCGATGAAGCACGTCGGTGGCCTGGACGCATTGCAGCAACTCAAGGCGGCCTACCCCAAAAGCAAAGTGCTGATCCTGTCGATGCACACCGACCCGGAGCTGATCATGCGGGCGCTGGAGTCCGGCGCCCATGGCTACCTGCTCAAGGACACCACCGCCAACGAGCTGGAACACGCCCTGCTCGCCTTGCGCAACAACGAACGCTACCTGAGCCCGGCGATTGCCCACACCGTGATCAATCAGGCGCTGATCCGCAGCCAGGGTCCCACTTCCCCCGTCGCCCACAGCCACAACCTCACGGCGCGTCAGCTGGAAATCCTGCGCCTGATCGTGCGCGGCAAATCCACCCGGGAGATCGCCCACGGCCTGGGCCTGAGCATCAAGACCGTGGAGGCGCATCGCTCGCAAATCATGAAGCGCCTGCAGATATTCGACGTGGCGGGCCTGGTGCTATTCGCCGTTCGCGAGCAGATCATCAGCCTGGACGATTAGCGGCGAATTCAGCGGCAGGTGCACACGCAAGGCTTTGGGCAGTGCAGAGAACCGCAGGTCATCGCCTTTTAACGGTTCACCGTCCAGGTTGATGTACAGCCCTTCGGCCACCTTGATCTCGACCCACGGCAGGCGCGCGCGCACAAACATGTTGTCCAGGCCCCAGCCGTCGCTCATCAGGGTCATCAGCGTGCCAACCACCTCCTGAGGTGCCGGCAGAATGCTGATATCCAGCAAGCCGTCGTCGGCCAACGCGCCAGGGCACAGCACATGGCCGCCGCCCGCCTGGCGACCGTTGCCGATCCCCAGCGCGAGCAGGTCGCCCTTCCAATGAAAGCCCGGCCCCTCCAGCTCGCCATAGGCGGCCTTCAGTTCACTGAAACGCGTCAGCCCGGTAAACAGGTAGGCCGCGCCGCCGAGGACTTTTTTCAGGTCTTCGGAGGTGTTGGCCGTGACCTGGCTGCCAAACCCGCCGGTGGCCATATTGAGGAACATTTGCCCGCCGGCCTGGCCGAGGTCGATGGCCCTGGGCGGTACGTCCAGCAGCGCCAGCGCGTGCGCAGGCTGCAGCGGAACGCCGGCGGCGCGGGCAAAATCATTGGCGGTGCCCAACGGCATCAGCACCAGGCTGGCGTCGGTCTTGGCCAGCGCCATGGCTTCGGCCACATCACGCAAAGTGCCGTCGCCACCGCCGGCGATCAGGTGGGTATAGCCGTCGGCCAGGGCCTCATTGACGATGCGCTGGGCGTCGCCGCCCTCCCAAGTGACCCGCACCGCCAGCTCCCAGCCCTGCTCACGACGGGCCTGCACGGCGGCGCGCACATCCTCGTTGAGGGCTTGCTTGCCGTGCAGGATCAACAGTGCCTTGGGGGTGGTCATGCGGGGATTCTCCTGGGTTCAAAGGTGCTTGAAGGATGTGGACATTGGCCGGAGAGAAAAAAGCCATCGGGGACGCAAATTTATTGGTCGCCTGGAAGTTATCCATCGCGTTGCACATCGATACCTTGCCGTTGGGCACAGGTTCTACGCCATCCCATTGCTTGCCGTCGGCAGACAGCTCATGCAACTGGATTGAACAGTCGGCGTAAATGCTCGCCTGCACCCTGTAATCCGTCACAGGCCGAGGCGCAAATGTCAGGCGGCACCTATCGAGTGCGCCTGGTGTACCGAGGTGTCCGCATCGCAGGCAAGCCAGCTCCCACAGGAAAGCCAGCCCGCAACGTCGGACAGGTGCAGCAACCTACGTCAGCTTTTGTGCAACTTACTCATCAATTGCGCTTCAGCCTGGGTCAAGCCACACGACTGCGTCAGCTCATCCACGGTCGCGCCCATGCCCACCAGCTTCGCCGCCTGGGCGAACGACAGGCTCGAAGGGTCGCGTTGTTCGATCTGCGCCAGCTTGTCCGGCAGCGGCCCGAGAATCGCGCGCAGTTCATGCACCTCGTCCCCGACCTTTACCGCAGTCTGCTGGAAGTGATCCACGCGCTTGACCAGGTCAAGAATGCGCCGGTCACGCACGGCATCGCGCTCGGCCTGTTGCTGGGCCAATTCGCGTTGCTGGCGCATATAGCGCAGCAGGAACGCCACGGTCCCGGCCCACAACAGGGCCAGGACAATCACCGCCGCTTCAAAAAACAATCAGATGTTCTCCAGGTCCTGCCATTCTTCTTCGCTCATCATCTTGTCCAGCTCAACCAGAATCAGCAGTTCGCCGTTCTTGTTGCACACGCCCTGGATGAACTTGGCCGATTCTTCGTTGCCCACGTTCGGCGCGGTTTCCACTTCCGATTGGCGCAGGTAAACCACTTCGGCCACGCTGTCGACCATGATCCCGACCACTTGCTTGTCGGCTTCGATGATGACGATACGCGTGTTGTCGTTAACCTCGGTCGGCACCAGGCCAAAACGCTGGCGGGTGTCGATCACGGTCACCACGTTGCCGCGCAGGTTGATGATGCCCAGCACGTAGCTCGGCGCACCCGGTACCGGCGCGATCTCGGTGTAGCGCAACACTTCCTGCACGCGCATCACGTTGATGCCGTAGGACTCGTTGTCCAGTTTGAAGGTTACCCATTGCAGGATTGGATCATCGACCAAACCTTGTGCGGATGCTGACTTGTTCATTCCTCGGACCCCTTCAAATACCGTTTTCACGGCGTATGTACTTCGCTGACCGCACTTGCATGCGGGCCTTATTGTTCAATCAACTGCGTTTGTTCTGTGGCATCGCTTTTACCGCGCCGCTGGCGATCAACTCAGCCAGCTCGGCGACGTCGAGCAACGCGCACATGTGTTCAATCACGGTGCCGGCCAACCACGGCCGCTGGCCCCGGTGGCTGCGCCATTTGATTTCATTCGGGTCCAGGCGCAACGAGCGGCTGACTTGATGCACCGCCAGCCCCCACTCGTAGCCCTGAACCGAAATCACGTACTGCAAACCCTGGCGGAAGTCATCGCGGTAACGGTCGGGCATGACCCAGCGTGCGGTGTCCAGCACCTTGAGGTTGCCGGCCTGGCTTGGCAGGATGCCGAGAAACCACTCCGGTTGCCCGAACAGCGGCGTCAGCTCCTGACCTTCCAGCGAATAGATCGAGCCCAGGCACACCAGCGGCACCGCCAGGGTCAACCCGGCGACGTCGAACAACAGGCATTCGAACGGCTCGGCGGCCCACGCCGGGCGACCATCCGCGGTGACTGGCGGCGGCGTGATGCTCGGCGGCAGGTGGACTTCCACCACCGGCTCGACCACCACGGGCGCCACGACCGTCGGCGCAATCGGCGCTATCGGCTCAACCACCGGCACGAGGTATGCATCGCGGGCTTGTTCTTCGAGCACTGCCAACTGGAACTCATCCAGCGTGCTTTCGGCCTCTACAACCGGTTCAAGCAGCAGAATCGGTTCCGGCAGTTGCTCTTCGGTCGCCTCCTGCAGCAGGGCATCCAGGTAGGATTCCAGCGCCAGTTGCGGCCGGGTCTTGAGTTCAACGGGACGGTTCATCACGCCACCTGCGCCACAAGCTGTTGCGACAGCAAATGCTTGAGCAACGCGCGGTACGCCAGCACGCCACGGCTTTTGCCATCGAACTGCGAAGGCGTCAGGCCTGCGCGGCTGGCGTCACGCAGGCGCGTGTCGACCGGGATGTAGCCATTCCAGATGGTGTCCGGGTAGGCATCGCGCAATACCCGCAAGGTGCCAAGGGACGCCTGGGTACGACGGTCGAACAACGTCGGCACGATGCTGAACGGCAGCGCCTGCTTGCGCGAACGGTTAATCATCGCCAGCGTGCTGACCATGCGCTCCAGACCTTTGACCGCCAGGTGCTCGGTCTGCACCGGGATCACCAACTGCTGGCTGGCCGCCAAGGCGTTGACCATCAGCACGCCCAGCAGCGGCGGGCTGTCGATGATCGCGTAGTCGAAGTCCTGCCACAGCTGCGCCAGGGTCTTGGCGATCACCAGGCCCAAACCGCTCTGCCCCGGCGACTGACGCTCCAGGGTCGCCAGCGCAGTGCTGGAGGGCAGCAGGGAAATGCTTTCGTTACTGGTGGGCAGCAGCAATTGCCCCGGCAAGTCGGCCGGCACGCTGCCTTTGTGCAGGAACAGGTCGTAGCAGCTGTGTTCCAGCGCATCCGGGTCGTAGCCGAAATAGCTGGTCATCGAGCCATGCGGGTCGAGGTCGACCACGACCACACGCTTGCCCGCCTCGGCCAGCAAGCCGGCTAAAGCGATGGAGGTGGTGGTCTTGCCGACTCCACCCTTTTGATTGGCAACTGCCCAGACTCTCATTCGGTTGGTTCCTCCCGGCAGGCGATGGCGCGACCGAGACATTGCATAAGTTATTGAGCCGGTGACGGAGAATTGACGGCGCTCTGACGAACCGACGGCTTAACGGTTGGCGTAGCAGTTTGTGTGCCAGCCCGCTTCAGTGCCGCATCCGGTGTTGCATTGGCCGTGCCGGTGCCGGTCAGGCTGCGGCGTACATCCAGGTTGCGCGACACCACCAGCACCACGCGACGGTTGCGCGCGCGGCCTTCGGCGGTGGCGTTATTGGCCACCGGCTGGAATTCGCCGTAGCCCACCGACGCCAGCCGACCAGGGTTCACGCCCTGCATTGCAAGCATGCGCACGATGCTTGCGGCGCGCGCCGACGACAGTTCCCAGTTGGTCGGATACTGCGCAGTCGCAATCGGGAAATTGTCGGTAAAGCCTTCCACGTGGATCGGGTTTTCAAACGGTTTGAGGATCGCCGCTACCTTGTCGATGATGGTGAACGCCTGGTCGCTCGGCATCGCATCGGCGCTGGCGAACAGCAGGCTGGAATTCAATTCGATTTCCACCCACAACTCGTTGCCGCGCACAGTCATCTGGTTGGATTTGATCAGGTCGCCAAACGCAGCGCTGATGTCATCGGCAATGCTTTTGAGCGGGTCGCTGGTGCCACCGATGCCGGCGGCGGTTTCGTCGCTGTCGTTGACCAGCGGCTTGGCCGGGGTCACGGTCTTGGGCCGCTCTTCGCCAATGGGGATCGGCTTGAGGGCACGGTCGGCGTCGTTGAACACGCCGATCAGCGCCTGGGAAATGACTTTGTACTTGCCTTCGTTGATCGACGAGATGGAGTACATCACCACAAAAAACGCGAACAGCAAGGTAATGAAGTCGGCGTAGGACACCAGCCAGCGTTCATGGTTGACGTGCTCTTCAGGCTCGCGGCGGCGACGGCTCACAAACTCCCTCCTACACAAAGCATGCCCATCAATCCATGAAGCCCTGAAGCTTCAATTCGATGGAGCGCGGGTTTTCACCCTCGGCAATCGACAAGAGGCCTTCCAGCAACATTTCGCGGTAACGCGACTGGCGCATGGCAATCGACTTGAGCTTGCTCGCCACCGGCAGCAATACCAGGTTGGCACTCGCCACGCCGTAGATGGTGGCGACAAACGCCACGGCAATGCCGCTGCCCAGCTGCGACGGATCGGCCAGGTTGCCCATCACGTGGATCAAGCCCATCACCGCACCAATGATGCCGATGGTCGGCGCGTAGCCGCCCATGCTTTCAAAGACTTTGGCGGCGTTGATGTCGCGGCTTTCCTGGGTGTAGAAATCCACCTCGAGGATGCTGCGGATCGCCTCCGGTTCCGCGCCGTCCACCAGCAATTGCAGGCCTTTGCGCGCGTAGCTGTCGGGCTCGGCATCGGCCACGCCTTCCAGGCCCAGCAGGCCTTCCTTGCGGGCGGTGAGGCTCCAGTTGACCACGCGGTCGATGCCGCCTGGCAGGTCGACGCGTGGCGGGAAAATGATCCACACCAGAATCTGCATGGCGCGCTTGAACGAACTCAGGGGCGATTGCAGCAACGCGGCGCCCACGGTGCCGCCGATTACGATCAGTGCCGCCGGGCCGTTGGCCAAGGCGCCAAGGTGGCCGCCTTCAAGGTAGTTGCCGCCGATAATCGCGACAAACGCCATGGTGATGCCAATCAGGCTCAAGACATCCATCAGAGGCAGGCCTCCACCAGATGCTTGCCGATGTCGTCCAGGCTGTAGACGGCGTCGGCCAGGTCAGCCTTGACGATGGCCATGGGCATGCCATAGATCACGCAGCTGGCTTCGTCCTGGGCCCAAATGGCGCTGCCGCCCTGCTTGAGCAGGCGCGCGCCTTCACGGCCGTCGGCGCCCATGCCGGTGAGCACCACCGCCAGAACTTTGTCGCCGTAGGACTTGGCCGCCGAACCGAAGGTGATGTCCACGCACGGCTTGTAGTTGAGGCGCTCGTCGCCCGGCAGGATTTTGATCGCGCCACGGCCATCGACCATCATCTGCTTGCCGCCCGGGGCCAGCAGCGCCAGGCCAGGACGCAGGATGTCGCCATCCTCGGCTTCCTTGACGCTGATGCGGCACAGCTTGTCCAGGCGCTCGGCGAACGCTTTGGTAAAGGCAGCCGGCATGTGCTGGATCAGCACAATCGGCGCAGGGAAGTTGGCCGGCAGTTGGGTCAATACCCGCTGCAAGGCCACCGGGCCGCCGGTAGAGGTGCCGATAGCGACAAGCTTGTAGGCTTTGCGCTTGGGCGCAGGCGAATGCGCGCTCGGTGCAGCGGCGCGCACCGGCGGTGCCGCAGGGCGTGCCACGGGCGCAGGTGCCGGGCGCGCAAACGACGACGTCGGCGCAGCAGGCGCTGCCACCGGGGCCGGCGCCGGCGCACTGGACAGGCTGCGACGGTTACTGCGCGAAATGCTGTGCACCTTCTCGCACAGCATCTGCTTGACCTTCTCGGGGTTGCGCGAGATGTCTTCGAAATTCTTCGGCAGGAAGTCCACGGCACCCGCGTCCAGCGCATCCAGGGTGACCCGGGCGCCTTCGTGCGTGAGCGAGGAGAACATCAACACCGGAGTCGGGCAGCGCTGCATGATGTGCCGAACAGCCGTGATGCCATCCATCATCGGCATCTCGTAGTCCATGGTGATCACGTCCGGCTTCAACGCAATGGCTTGATCAATCGCTTCTTTGCCGTTGGTGGCCGTGCCGACCACCTGGATCGTTGGATCGGCGGAAAGAATTTCCGAGACGCGGCGGCGGAAGAAACCCGAATCGTCCACCACCAGGACCTTGACTGCCATAAACACTCCGTTAGGCGGGGCGGGCATTACCGCCCAAGCCCCACCAGAATCAAATACGCCGTGCGGCGTAACGCTTGAGCATGCTCGGAACATCGAGAATCAGCGCGATCCGACCGTCACCGGTGATAGTCGCACCCGACATGCCCGGGGTTCCCTGCAGCATTTTGCCCAACGGCTTGATGACCACTTCTTCCTGGCCAACCAGTTGATCGACCACAAAGCCGATGCGCTGGGTGCCCACGGACAAGATCACCACATGGCCTTCGCGCTGCTCTTCATGCTTGGCCGAAGCCACCAGCCAGCGCTTGAGGTAGAACAGGGGCAACGCCTTGTCGCGCACGATCACCACTTCCTGGCCGTCCACCACGTTGGTGCGCGACAGGTCGAGGTGGAAGATCTCGTTGACGTTGACCAGCGGGAAGGCGAACGCCTGGTTGCCCAGCATCACCATCAGGGTCGGCATGATCGCCAGGGTCAACGGCACCTTGATGACGATCTTCGAGCCTTGGCCCTTGGTCGAGTAAATGTTGATCGAGCCATTGAGCTGGCTGATCTTGGTCTTCACCACGTCCATGCCCACGCCACGGCCGGACACGTCGGAAATCTCGGTCTTGGTCGAGAAGCCCGGGGCGAAGATCAGGTTGTAGCACTCGGTGTCGGTCAGGCGGTCGGCGGCGTCCTTGTCCATCACGCCACGCTTGACCGCGATATTGCGCAGAATCGTCGGGTCCATGCCTTTGCCGTCATCGGTGATCGACAGCAGGATATGGTCGCCTTCTTGCTCGGCCGCCAGAATCACCTTGCCGTTGCGGGACTTGCCCGAGGCTTCGCGTTCTTCCGGGGTTTCGACGCCGTGGTCGACGGCGTTGCGCACCAAGTGGACCAGCGGGTCGGCCAGGGCCTCGACCAGGTTTTTGTCGAGGTCGGTCTCTTCACCCACCAGTTCCAGGTTGATTTCTTTCTTGAGCTGGCGCGCCAGGTCGCGAACCAGGCGCGGGAAGCGGCCGAAGACTTTCTTGATCGGCTGCATCCGCGTTTTCATCACAGCGGTCTGCAAGTCAGCGGTGACCACGTCGAGGTTCGACACGGCCTTTTGCATGGCTTCATCACCGCTGTTCAGGCCCAGGCGCACCAGACGGTTACGCACCAGCACCAGTTCGCCGACCATGTTCATGATGTCGTCCAGGCGTGCGGTATCAACCCGTACGGTGGTTTCGGCTTCACTGGCAGGCTTCTCGGCCACCGGCGCCGCACCAGCCCGTGCAGGCGCCGGGGCGGCTGCGGGGGCTGGAGCGGGTTTGGCGGCGGCCGGTGCGGCGGCTTTGGCTGGCGCGGGTTTCGCCGCTACCGGGGTGGCGGTCGCCGCGGCGGCCGGGGCCACTTCGGTGAACTTGCCTTTGCCGTGCAATTCATCCAGCAAGGCTTCGAATTCGTGATCGGAGATCAGCCCGTCGCCAGCCGGTTCTGCCGGTTCTGCCGGTTCTGCCGTGGCGGCAGGCGCGGCGGCGGTGGCGGCGGTGGCGGCGGTGGCGGCGGTGGCGGCGGTGGCGGCGACTTCCGGCAAGGCTTCGGCCGCAAAGGTGCCTTTGCCATGCAACTGGTCGAGCAACGCTTCGAATTCGTCGTCGGTAATGTCGGTGTTGGCAGACGCCGCCGGTGCCTGCGGCGCAGCGGCAGGTGCCACGGCGTCGGCGGCGAACTGGCCTTTGCCATGCAACTGGTCGAGCAGCGATTCGAACTCGGCGTCGGTAATATCTTCGCTGGTCGGCGCTGCAGGCGCAGTGGGCGCTTGCGGTGCTTCAGCTTCGGCCTTCACCGCACTGAGGGAGTTGAGCAACTGCTCGAACTCGCTGTCGGTCACATCCGGCTCAGCTTCGACAACCGGCTCAGGCGCCGCTGCCACAGGTGCCGCCGACGTGGCCGGTTCTGCCAGGCGTGCCAGGGCCGCCAGCAGTTCCGGCGTGGCCGCAGTGATCGGTGCACGTTCGCGCACTTCGCTGAACATGCCGTTGACCGCATCCAGTGCTTCGAGAATCACGTCCATCAGTTCCGAGTCGACGTGCCGCTCACCCTTGCGCAGGATGTCGAACACGTTCTCGGCGATGTGACAGCACTCCACCAGCTCATGGAGCTGGAGGAAGCCGGCGCCCCCTTTTACAGTGTGAAAACCGCGAAAAATTGCATTGAGCAGGTTCGCATCATCCGGTCGGCTTTCCAGCTCGACCAGTTGCTCGGACAGTTGCTCTAAAATTTCGCCGGCCTCTACAAGGAAATCCTGAAGGATTTCTTCATCGGCGCCGAAGCTCATGTGGGTGCTCCTTAGAAGCCTAAACTGGATAACAGGTCATCTACGTCATCCTGACCTGACATAACGTCTTCACGTTTATCGGCATGAATCTGCGGACCTTCACCCTTGGCGAGATGTTTTTTTGGATCTTTTTCCGAGAGGATCGCTTCGCGGTCATGTTCGATGCCGGCAAAACGGTCTACCTGGCCGGCCATGAGCACCAGTTTGAGCAGGTTGCTTTCCACTTCGGTGACCAATTGGGTCACGCGCTTGATCACCTGACCGGTGAGGTCCTGGTAATCCTGGGCCAGCAGAATGTCATTGAGGTTGCTGGAAACCGTGCGGTTTTCCTGCTCGCTGCGAGACAGAAAAGCGTCAACCCGACGTGCCAATTCACGAAACTCTTCAGCCCCCACTTCACGACGCATGAAGCGGCCCCAGTCAACGCTGAGCGCCTGAGCGTCGGTGGCCATGCCATTGACCAGCGGCGTGGCGTTTTCCACCAGGTCCATGGTGCGGTTGGCCGCCGCCTCAGTCAGCCTGACCACATAGGACAGGCGTTCGGTGGCATCGGTGATTTGCGAAATTTCTTCGGCCTGGGGCATGTGCGGGTCAATCTGAAAATTGACGATCGCACTGTGCAGCTCGCGCGTGAGCTTGCCCACTTCCTGATACAGGCCGCGGTCACGGGTCTGGTTAAGCTCATGGATCAACTGCACCGCGTCGCCGAAGTGGCCTTTTTCAAGGCTTTCGACCAACTGGTGAGCATGCTTTTTCAGGGTCGACTCAAAGTCTCCCTGCGACGTTTCTTTATGCTCCATAGCTCCCCCGTGGCAGCATCAATGACCGATGCGTTCGAAGATTTTTTCAATCTTCTCTTTCAAGGCCAGTGCAGTGAATGGCTTGACCACGTAGCCGTTTACCCCGGCTTGGGCGGCTTCGATGATCTGTTCACGCTTGGCTTCGGCGGTCACCATCAACACAGGCAGGCTGCGCAGTTTTTCATCGGCGCGCACGTGACGCAGCAGGTCGATACCGGTCATGCCCGGCATGTTCCAGTCGGTTACCAGAAAGTCGATGCTCCCGCTGTTGAGGATCGGAATCGCCGTAATGCCGTCATCCGCCTCGACCGTGTTGGTGAACCCAAGGTCACGCAACAGGTTTTTTATGATCCGCCGCATCGTTGAGAAGTCATCAACGATGAGGATTTTCATGTTCTTGTCCAATTCGACCTCCAAGCAGTCTTAAACGCGCCCAGCACCTGGACGCGCCATTTCAATCAACAGGCGTTACACAAAAAGGACTGCCCAGGGCACCACGGTACGAACCCGCGAAGGCATGAAGCCTTCGCGGTAGCGTCTGCAGTGTCCCCACACTGCCTGTCAGCGCGCGCGCCACTCTCCCAATCGCCCCCGCAAGCGGGCTGCGCACTGGCTGTGCAACTGGCTGACACGCGATTCGCTGACCCCCAGGACCTCACCGATTTCCTTGAGGTTCAGCTCTTCGTCGTAGTACAGCGCCAACACCAGTCGCTCACGCTCCGGCAAATTGGCAATCGCTTCCGCCAGCGCGCCCTGGAAACGTTCGTCCTCCAGGTCGCGTGACGGTTCGAGATGAGCACTCGCGCCGTCCTCGTGCAGCCCTTCGTGTTCGCCGTCCTGCAACAGGTCGTCGAAACTGAACAGGCGGCTGCCCAAGGTATCGTTCAAAATCCCGTAGTAATCGTCGAGACTCAATTGGAGTTCGGCCGCAACTTCATGATCTTTAGCGTCACGACCGGTTTTTGCTTCAATTGCGCGAATTGCGTCACTGACCATGCGCGTATTGCGGTGTACCGAACGCGGCGCCCAATCCCCTTTACGCACTTCATCGAGCATCGCGCCACGGATACGGATACCCGCATACGTCTCGAAACTCGCGCCTTTGCTCGCGTCGTATTTGGTCGACACTTCGAGCAGACCGATCATGCCGGCCTGGATCAGGTCTTCGACCTGCACGCTGGCCGGCAGGCGTGCCAGCAAGTGATAGGCAATGCGCTTGACCAGGGGCGCATAGCGCTCGATCAATTCGCCCTGGCTGTCACGCGCCGACTTTTTGTAAAGGTTGTAGCCGCTGGATGTCATAGCACAGGTCCCGCGCTCGTCTGATGCACCAATCGCTCGACGAAAAACTCCAGATGCCCCCGAGGGTTGGCGGGCAACGGCCAAGTATCGACCTTCTGGGCAATAGCCTTGAACGCCAGTGCGCACTTCGAACGAGGGAACGCTTCGTAGACCGCACGCTGCTTCTGCACAGCCTTGCGTACACACTCGTCATAGGGAACTGCGCCTACATATTGTAAGGCGACATCCAGGAAGCGATCCGTGACCTTGGTCAACTTGGCGAACAGGTTGCGTCCTTCCTGCGGGCTTTGGGCCATGTTGGCCAGCACGCGGAAGCGGTTCATGCCGTAGTCACGGTTAAGCAGTTTGATCAGGGCGTAGGCGTCGGTGATCGAGGTGGGTTCGTCGCAGACCACCAGCAGCACTTCCTGGGCGGCGCGCACGAAGCTGACCACGGACTCGCCGATGCCGGCGGCGGTGTCGATCACCAGCACGTCGAGGTTGTCGCCGATATCGCTGAACGCCTGGATCAGGCCGGCGTGCTGCGCCGGGCTCAGGTGCACCATGCTCTGGGTGCCCGAAGCAGCCGGCACGATGCGAATGCCACCCGGGCCTTGCAGCAGCACATCGCGCAGCTCGCAGCGGCCCTCGATCACATCGGCAAGGGTGTGTTTGGGTGTCAGCCCCAGCAGAACGTCGACGTTCGCCAGGCCCAGGTCAGCATCCAGCAGCATGACGCGACGGCCAAGCTCTGCCAGGGCCAGGGACAAATTCACTGACACGTTAGTTTTCCCGACGCCACCTTTGCCGCCGGTCACCGCGATCACCTGTACGGGATGCATGCTGCCCATTTTATTTCTTTACCTTGTCTTGCTTAGACGCAGGCTACATGGCTTGGCCGCGTGAATCGCTTGCAGACCATCGATGTAGATACATTTCATGGTGTTCATCCTGGCCTTAACCGACCCGCTTGGCGGGGTTGTGGTAAAGGTCGGCGAACATATCGGCCATCGCTTCCTCGCTAGGCTCTTCTTGCATTTGCACACTGACAGCACGGCTGACCAACTGATGACGGCGCGGCAGATGAAGATCATCCGGGATCCGCGGCCCGTCGGTCAGGTAGGCGACCGGTAACTCATGACTGATGGCCAGGCTCAGCACTTCACCCAGGCTCGCGGTTTCATCGAGCTTGGTGAGGATGCAACCGGCCAGGCCGCAACGCTTGTAGCTGTGATATGCAGCGGTAAGAACCTGTTTCTGGCTGGTGGTTGCAAGCACCAGGTAATTTTTTGACTTGATGCCACGCCCGGCCAGGCTTTCGAGCTGCATGCGCAGCGCCGGGTCACTGGCTTGCAGGCCGGCGGTGTCGATCAGCACCACGCGCTTGCGCAGCAGCGGGTCGAGGGCGTTGGCCAGCGACTGGCCCGGGTCAACGTGGGTCACCGTCACATTGAGGATGCGGCCCAGGGTCTTGAGCTGCTCCTGGGCGCCAATGCGGTAGCTGTCCATGCTCACCAGCGCGATATTCTGCGCGCCGTACTTGAGCACATAACGCGCTGCCAGCTTGGCCAGGGTGGTGGTCTTGCCCATGCCGGCCGGACCGACCATGGCAATCACACCGCCCTCTTCCAGGGGTTCGATTTCCGGCGTCACGATCATGCGTGCCAAGTGCGCCAGCAACATGCGCCAGGCCTGGCGTGGTTCTTCAACTTCGGCGGTCAGCGCCAGCAGGTCGCGGGACAACGGGCCAGACAGGCCGATGCGTTGCAGGCGACGCCACAGGTTGGCTTGTTGCGGTTTGCTGCCTTGCAACTGGTTCCACGCCAGCGAGCCCAACTGCACTTCGAGCAGCTCACGCAGGCCGTTGAGCTCAAAGCGCATCGAGTCGAACACGCGCTGGTCGACTGCGGCAGCCGGGGCCGGCGCTGCAGGACGTGGCGGTTCTTTGAATGTCGGTTCAACCAGCGGCTCGGCAGCGGTCAGCGGCAGGCCGGCGAACAACTGGCGGTTGGTGCTGGCATCGCTGTCGCCACGCATGCTCAATTCAGCCTGGGCCGAGACAATCCGCGAGGCCGTCTTGCGCAGCTCGTCTTCGAGCTCCATGTTCGGCACACGCGGCGCCAGCGCCGAGGGGGTGTAATCCAGGGCAGCCGTCAGCTCGACACCGCCGGCAATACGACGGTTTCCGATAATCGCGGCATCGGCGCCCAGCTCATCACGTACCAGTTTCATGGCCTGACGCATATCGGCGGCGAAAAAACGCTTAACTTGCATAACCCACTACCTCAGCCGTTGGGCCCTACTGTCGCGACAATAGTCACTTGCTTGTTGTCAGGAATTTCCTGATAAGCCAAAACGTGCAAATTCGGCACTGCCAGACGTCCAAACCGCGACAACATCGCGCGGACCGGGCCCGCCACCAGCAGAATTACCGGGTGACCCGCCATTTCCTGGCGCTGCGCGGCTTCAATCAAAGAACGCTGCAGTTTTTCCGCCATGCTTGGCTCCAGCAGAACGCCCTCTTCCTGGCCTTGTCCCGCCTTCTGAATACTATTGAGCAATATTTGTTCCAACCTTGGCTCCAAGGTGATCACAGGCAGCTCAGACTCAATCCCTACAATGCTTTGCACGATTGCACGGGACAATCCGACCCGCACCGCCGCCACCAGCGCGGCGGTATCTTGACTCTTGGCGGCGTTGTTCGCGATGGCCTCGGCGATGCTGCGAATGTCGCGCACCGGCACCTGTTCGGCGAGCAAGGCCTGCAACACCTTGAGCAATTGCGACAGCGACAGCACGCCCGGCACCAGTTCTTCGGCCAGTTTTGGCGAGGCCTTGGCCAGCAAACCCATCAATTGCTGGACTTCCTCGTGGCCGATCAGCTCGTGGGAGTGCTTGTACAGGATCTGATTGAGGTGCGTGGCGACCACCGTACTGGCGTCTACCACGGTGTAACCCAGCGATTGCGCCTGGCTGCGCTGGCTGACTTCGATCCATACCGCTTCCAGGCCAAAAGCCGGATCTTTGGCGGTTATGCCGTTGAGCGTGCCGAACACCTGGCCGGGGTTGATCGCCAGTTCGCGGTCGGGGTAAATCTCGGCTTCGGCGAGGATCACGCCCATCAGGGTCAGGCGGTAGGCGCTGGGGGCCAGGTCGAGGTTGTCGCGGATGTGCACGGTCGGCATCAGGAAGCCCAGGTCCTGGGACAGCTTCTTGCGCACGCCCTTGATCCGCGCCAGCAATTGGCCGCCCTGGTTGCGGTCCACCAGCGGAATCAGGCGGTAGCCGACTTCCAGGCCGATCATGTCGATCGGGGTCACGTCATCCCAGCCAAGCTCCTTGGTTTCCTGGGCGCGGGCCGGCGACGGCAGCAGGTCCTGCTGGCGGGCGATTTCCTGCTGGGCCAGGACCTTGACCTGGTTTTGCTTGCGCCAGAACAGGTACGCACCGCCGGCGGCCATGGCCGCCATGCTCAGGAACGAGATGTGCGGCATGCCCGGCACGATGCCCATGATCGCCATGATGCCGGCGGCCACGGCCAGCGCCTTGGGCGAGGCAAACATCTGGCGGCTGATCTGTTTGCCCATGTCTTCGGAGCCCGAAGCACGGGTCACCATGATCGCGGCGGCTGTGGATAACAACAGTGATGGCAATTGCGCCACTAAACCGTCACCGATGGTCAGCAAGGCGTAGACCTTTCCCGCATCGCCGAAGGTCATGCCGTGCTGGAAGATACCAACCGCCATGCCGCCGATCAGGTTGATGAACAGAATCAACAGGCCGGCGATGGCGTCACCGCGCACGAACTTGCTCGCACCGTCCATGGAACCGTAGAACTCGGCTTCCTGGGCCACTTCCAGACGGCGGGCCTTGGCCTGGCCCTGGTCGATCAGGCCGGCGTTGAGGTCGGCGTCGATCGCCATTTGTTTGCCGGGCATCGCGTCGAGGGTAAAGCGCGCGCTCACCTCGGAAATCCGCCCGGCGCCCTTGGTCACCACCACGAAGTTGATGATCATCAGGATCGCGAACACCACGATACCGACCACGTAGTTACCGCCGATCACCACTTCACCGAACGCCTGGATCACCTTACCGGCGGCGGCGTGGCCGTCCTGGCCGTGGAGCATCACCACCCGCGTGGACGCCACGTTCAGCGCCAGGCGCAGCAGGGTCGCGATCAGCAGGATGGTGGGGAATACCGCGAAATCCAGCGGCCGCAGGGCGTACACGCAGACCAGCAGCACGACGACGGACAGGGCAATGTTGAAGGTAAAAAACACGTCGAGCAGGAACGGCGGCATCGGCAACATCATCATTGCCAGCATCACCAGCAACAACAACGGCACACCCAGGTTGCCCCGCGACAGATCAGTCAGGGTGCCACGGGCCGTGTTGAGCATTTGAGAGCGATCTACCACCGGTATTCCTCGTGTTCCTTGAAGCAAAGTTTTGACGCTGAAGCGCGTCCTGGAGGCGGTATTGCAAGAAGCCTTCCAACTTTTGCATTCCAGCTTGAATCCCTTTACCCACGGGGTCGCTGGCTGACAAGAACGTCGAGTGCGAACCGATTCAAGTGTGGGAGCTGGCTTGCCTGCGATTGCGGTGTGCCAGTCACCTGAAGGGCTAGCCGTGAGTCAGTCATCGCAGGCAAGCCAGCTCCCACAGTTGGATCTGTGTGCCTCTGCTGCTAACGAGGCAATTCCGACAATATTTGGGGTTGCCCCTGCGATTTCGCTTTTGGTCCAGAAAGGTCACAACGAGAAGGCGCGCCGGGTATTGCGCAGTTTATTGAGGTCGGACGGTTAAGGGCCGAGCGCGTGCTGGACTGCACTGCTCGCCCCTGCGCTCTTGCGCAGGGGCGAGCAATAAACGGCCTAGAGAACTTCGACCTTTTCGGCCTGTGGCCCTTTCGCGCCCTGAGCGACGTCGAACTTTACTTTTTTACCTTCTTCAAGGGTCTTGAACCCTTCACTGACGATGGCCGAAAAGTGAACAAACACGTCAGACCCGCCCCCATCCTGAGTAATGAAACCAAACCCCTTCTCCGCGTTAAACCACTTCACTGTGCCTGTTGCCATTGCCGCTCTCCTTACATCGGGTTCCATGACCCGCACGGGTCGCTAGATAATCTTGATATGCGACGCGAAGATGCCCTTGGGCCGATGGATCCTCGCGAATTGCACGCGCAGGCCCGTTTTCAACCAAACCCCGCACGAACTTTTGAGATCCACCTGCACCGGCTCATCGCCGCCATCCAGTGCAATCAAGCCTTCCCCGGTTTTCCGGCTATAGGATTTGATCGTGCCCGTTAACGCTTCCATTACCGCTCCCTCTGCATCTCTAACGACCTGTGTGCAGTGTGCTGCCATGGAACCGCGAGCAGGCGGCGCTGGCTACTGTCAGAGTTGACAGGTAGACGGGGGTTAACGACGAGTGGTAGCGGAAGGCGCGACGAACGTACCGTGGCGAGCAGAAGATTTTGTGGCGAGCGGGCTTGCCCCGCGCTGGGCTGCGAAGCGGCCCTAAAACCGAACGCTGCGGTGGGTCTGAGAGAACGCGGTGGGCCTATTGGGGCTGCTGCGCAGCCCAACGCGGGGCAAGCCCGCTCACCACAAGAACCAGCTCGCGACCAATTCAGGATCAGGAATCGCGGCGCAAATCCGGCGGAATCGGCAGATCCTTGAGCGGCTCAGGCCGCTTGCCCTTGCCCGCGCGGTATTGGCGGATCTGATAGACATAGGCCAACACCTGCGCCACGGCCAGGTACAAGCCCGCCGGGATTTCCTGGTCGAGTTCGGTGGAGTAGAAGATCGACCGCGCCAACTCCGGCGACTCCAGCAACAGAATGTCGTTGGCCACGGCGATTTCGCGGATTTTCAGCGCGGTAAAGTCGCTGCCCTTGGCCAACAGCATCGGCGCGCCGCCCTTCTCCGGGTCGTACTTGAGGGCCACGGCGTAGTGAGTCGGGTTGGTGATGACCACGTCGGCATCCGGCACTGCCGCCATCATCTTGCGCTGGGACATTTCGCGCTGCAGCTGGCGAATGCGCTGCTTGACCTCGGGGCGACCTTCCTGGTCTTTGTGCTCGTCGCGCACTTCCTGCTTGGTCATCAGCAGCTTCTTGTGGCTTTCCCACAGCTGGATCGGCGCATCCACGGCGGCGATGATGATCAACCCGCAGGCCATCCACAGCGCGCTCCAGCCCACCACCTGCACGCTGTGGATGATCGCCGACTCCAGCGGCTCATGGGCGATGCGCAGCAAGTCGTCGATGTCGGACGACAACACCGTCAGCGCCACAAACAGGATCAGGATGAACTTCGCCAACGCCTTGAGCAGTTCCACCAGCGCCTTGCTGGAAAACATACGCTTGAGCCCAGCCGCGGGGTTCATCCGGCTGAACTTGGGCGCCATGCTGCCAGCGGCAAACAGCCAGCCGCCCAGGGACACCGGGCCGATCAACGCGGCCAGCAACAAGGTGATGAGCACCGGCTGCACCGCCAGGATCGCGATTTTGCCCGAGTGCAGCAGGTACTGGCCCATGGCGCCGGGGCTGAGCAGCACTTCGCGCGGCAGCGAGAAGTTGAGTTTCATCAACTCCATCATGTCCAGCGCCAGACCGCCGCCGTAAATCAGCAGGCCACCGGCGCCGGCCAGCATGACGGCGAGGGTATTGAGTTCTTTGGAGCGGGCAATCTCACCCTTTTCCCTGGAATCCTTTTTGCGTTTGTCCGTGGGGTCTTCTGTTTTGTCCTGACCACTCTCGCTCTCGGCCATGGCTCAACGCGCCCGTGCCAGATCACGTAAGAACTGCAAGGCGTCGGTCGCCAGCGGTTGATACTGATTGAGAATGTCGGCCATGCCGATCCAGAAAATCCCCATGCCCAACACCAGGGTCAGCGGGAAACCAATCGAGAAAATGTTCAGTTGCGGCGCCGCGCGCGTCATCACGCCAAACGCGATATTGACCACCAGCAGCGCGGTGATCGCCGGCAACACCAGCAACAGCGACGCGCCCAACACCCAGCTCAGGCGCCCCACCAGTTCCCAGAAGTGACTGACCACCAACCCCGAGCCCACCGGCAAGGTGGTGAAGCTTTCGGTCATGACCTCAAACACCACCAGGTGGCCGTTCATGGCCAGAAACAGCAAGGTCACCAGCATGGTCAGGAACTGCCCGATCACCGCCACCGACACGCCGTTGGTGGGGTCGACCATGGACGCAAAGCCCATGCCCATCTGAATCGAAATGATTTGCCCGGCGATCACAAACGCCTGGAAGAACAATGTCAGCGAAAAGCCCAGCAGCGCGCCAATCAATATCTGCTCGGCGATCAGCAGCAAGGCACTCAGGTCCAGCGCGTTCACCGGCGGCATCGGCGGCAGGCCGGGCACGATCACGACGGTAATGGCAAAGGCGAAATACAGGCGGATACGCCGCGGAACCAGGGTGGTGCCGAACACCGGCATGGTCATCAGCACCGCCGTGACGCGGAACATCGGCAAGATGAAAGACGCCACCCAGGTGCTGATCTGGGTGTCGGTCAGTGCCAGCACAGATTGCATGGGGTCAGCCGATCAACTGCGGAATACTGCCGTACAGCTGCAGGATGTATTCCATGAAGGTTTGCACCAGCCACGGGCCGGCGACGATCAAGGTGATCAGCATCACCAGCAACCGCGGGAGGAAGCTCAAGGTCTGTTCGTTGATCTGCGTCGCCGCCTGGAACATCGCCACCAGCAGGCCGACCAACAGGCTCGGCACCACCAGCACGGCGACCATCATGGTGGTCAGCCACAGCGCTTCACGGAACAGGTCGACCGCTACTTCTGGGGTCATGGCGCTACACTCCGCCGAAACTGCTGGCCAGCGTGCCGATAATCAGCGCCCAGCCGTCCACCAGCACAAACAGCATGATCTTGAACGGCAACGAAATAATCAGTGGCGAGAGCATCATCATGCCCATGGCCATCAGCACGCTCGCCACCACCAGGTCGATGATCAGGAACGGGATGAAGATCATGAAGCCGATCTGGAACGCGGTCTTCAGCTCGGAAGTGACAAACGCCGGCACCAGAATGGTCAGCGGCGCCTGATCCGGCGTGGCGATATCGGTGCGCTTGGACAAGCGCATGAACAGCTCAAGGTCGCTGGAGCGGGTTTGCGACAGCATGAAGTCCTTGATCGGGCCCTGGGCTTTGTCGATCGCATCCTGGGCGCTGAGTTTTTCCGCCAGATAGGGTTGCAGGGCTTGCTGGTTCACCTTGTCGAACACCGGCGCCATGATGAACAGCGTCAAGAACAGCGCCATGCCGGTGAGGATCTGGTTCGACGGCGTCTGCTGCAGGCCAAGGGCCTGACGCAAAATCGAAAAGACGATGATGATCCGCGTAAAGCTGGTCATCAGCATGACAAACGCCGGGATAAAACTCAGCGCGGTCATGATCAGCAGGATCTGCAGGCTGACCGAGTATTCCTGGGCGCCGGCGGCGTTGGTGCCCAGCGTGATCGCCGGGATCGACAACGGGTCGGCCGCAAACGCCAGCGGCGCGGCCAGCAACAGCATGAGCGTCAATAAAACGCGCATTACTTCTTATCCTTCTGATCCTTGCCCAGCAACTCCATCAGGCGCTGGGCGAATTCTGGCGTGGCGGCCTCGGCCTTGGCCACTTCCACCGGCGACTTGAGCACATGCAGCGGGGTGATACGGCCGGGCGTGATGCCGAGCAGAATCTGCTCTTCGCCGACTTGCACCAGCACCAGACGATCACGCGGGCCGAGGGCGCGCGAGCCGATCATCTCGATGACCTGGCCATTGCCCGGGCCGATGCGCTGCACGCGGCGCATCAACCAGGCCAGCACGAAAATCAGACCGACCACCAGCAACAGGCCCAGCACCAGCTGGGTCAATTGCCCGCCGATGCCGCTGCTGACCACGGGCGCCGCAGCCACCGCTTGCGCAACCGGCTCAGCCGCCAGGGCGCTCAATGGCAGCGCCAGAAACAGTCCCGCCATCGAATACTTCATATCAGCGCAACTTCTTGATGCGTTCGCTTGGGCTGATCACGTCCGTCAGGCGGATGCCGAACTTCTCGTTGACCACCACCACCTCGCCGTGGGCGATCAGGGTGCCGTTGACCAGCACGTCCAGCGGCTCGCCGGCCAGGCGGTCGAGTTCGATCACCGAACCCTGGTTGAGCTGCAACAGGTTGCGGATGTTGATTTCGGTGCTGCCCACTTCCATGGATATCGACACCGGGATGTCGAGGATCACATCCAGGTTCGGGCCATCGAGGGTCACCGGGTCGTTGTTCTTCGGCACGCTGCCGAATTCTTCCATTGGCAGGCGCTTGCCGGCCGGCGCGGTGGCGGCGTCGGCGGCCAGCAGCGCGTCGATGTCGTCCTGGCCGACATCGCCGGTTTCTTCCAGCGCTGCAGCCCACTCGTCAGCCAGGGCCTGGTCTTCGGCGGAAGTGTTTTCGTGTTCGGTAGCCATTACATGTCCTCGGCGAAGCAAAAATAATTGGTGATCAGCGGCGGTTGATCGGTTCGATCACTTGCAACGCCAGGTTGCCTTTGTGCGAACCCAGCTTGACCTTGAACGACGGCACGCCGTTGGCACGCATGATCAGTTCTTCCGGCAATTCCACGGGAATCACGTCCCCCGGCTGCATGTGCAAAATATCGCGCAGACGCAGCTGGCGACGGGCCACGGTGGCGCTCAGCGGTACGTCGACGTCCAGCAGGTCTTCGCGCAGGGCCTTGACCCAGCGCTCGTCCTGGTCGTCCAGGTCGGACTGGAAACCGGCGTCGAGCATTTCCCGCACCGGCTCGATCATCGAGTACGGCATGGTCACGTGCAGGTCGCCGCCACCGCCATCGAGTTCGATGTGGAAGGTGGAGACCACTATGGCTTCGCTGGGGCCGACGATGTTGGCCATGGCCGGGTTCACTTCCGAGTTAATGTACTCGAAGTTGACTTCCATGATCGCCTGCCAGGCTTCCTTCAAGTCGATGAAGGCTTGCTCAAGCACCATGCGCACCACGCGCAGTTCGGTCGGGGTGAATTCACGGCCTTCGATCTTGGCGTGACGGCCGTCGCCGCCGAAGAAGTTGTCCACCAGCTTGAACACCAGCTTGGCGTCGAGGATGAACAGCGCGGTACCGCGCAATGGCTTGATCTTGACCAGGTTGAGGCTGGTGGGCACGTACAGCGAGTGCACGTACTCGCCGAACTTCATCACCTGCACGCCGCCCACCGCCACGTCCGCCGAACGGCGCAGCATGTTGAACATGCTGATACGGGTGTAGCGGGCGAAACGTTCGTTGATCATTTCCAGCGTCGGCATGCGTCCACGGACGATGCGATCCTGGCTGGTGAGGTCATAACTTTTGACGCTGCCGGGTTCGGCAGCCATTTCGGTCTGTACCAGACCATCGTCGACGCCATGCAACAGCGCGTCGATTTCATCCTGGGACAGCAGGTCTTGCACGGCCATGTCGTGATCCTACTGCAATACGAAGTTAGTGAAGAGCGCCTGCTCGACCACGACTTTGCCAAGCTCTTTCTGGGCCACTTCCTGCACGCTGGCAGTGACCTTCTGGCGCAGCATTTCCTGGCCTACCGGCGTGGCCAGGCTGTCGAAGCTCTGCCCGGAGAACAGCATCACCAGGTTGTTGCGGATCACCGGCATGTGCACTTTGAGCGCATCCAGGTCCGCCTGGTTACGCGCCAGCAAGGTGATGCTCACCTGCAGGTAGCGTTGACGGCCGTTCTGATTGAAGTTGGCCACAAAGGCCGGCAGCATCGGTTCGAAGATTGCCGGTTGCTTGACGTTACTGGCGGTTTCGGCGGCGGGTGCCGGTTTGCTTGCACTGCTGTGCATGATGAACCAGGTGCCGCCAATCGAGGCGCCGATGGCCAGGAGCAGGCCCAGCACGATCAGCAGGATAAGCTTGAGCTTGCCTTTGCCTTTGCCTGCGGGGGGAGTTGCTGCGTCGTCGCTCTTCGCCATGCCAATAATCCGTCACTATTCTGGAATTCATAGATCTACGGAAAGGCAAGAGCAAGTGTTATGCCAGAGTTGTCTGGTAACCCGGTAAGCGCGAACACCACATATCAAATGTGGGAGCTGGCTTGCCTGCGATGACGGTGGCTCAGCTCACATCTGTGTGACTGATAGACCGCCATCGCAGGCAAGCCAGCTCCCACATTGACCGGGTTTCAACAGGTGTCAGGCGTAGTAATCAACGGCGCTGGAGCCGATGATGGTCTGGGTCACGGGCGCGACGGCGGCTGCCAATTCGGCGTGATCACCGGCGTCCCCGCCATCACCCCGCCCGCCGCTGCCACTCACGCCGCGCGCCTGGTTCTGCTGCTGTTGATCCTGGCCCTGGCCCTGCCACCCACGCGACTGGTCGGAGACGTTGACGTCGACCTGCCCCATGCCTTGCTGGGCAAACATCTCGCGCAGACGGCCGGACTGGGTTTCCAGTGCTTCACGCACCACGGCGTGACCGCTCATGAACGTGACTTGGGCCTGCTGGTCCGCGGTCATGTTGACCTTGATGTCCAGGCGCCCCAACTCTGCCGGCTGCAATTGAATTTCTGCCGACTTGAGGTTGGCACTGGACAGGTACATCACGCGGTTGACCACTTCCTCGGTCCAGCCGCTCTGGTGCATGGCCAGCGGCGCATTCGCAACCGGTGGCAAGGCATTCGCGGTTTTCGGCGTGGCGGCCTGGGTCAATGCGGCGAGGCGGTTGGCGAAATCATCCACGCGGGTGTCGCTGCTGGCGTCTTTCAAATCCTTGAGGCCACCCTCGATCAGCCCGCTGAAGGCTTTGTCGCCGCCCTGGTCGGTGCTGTCCTTGGTGGCTTGCTGATCGACCATAGTCGCCAGGCCCGCAGCAAAGCTTTGCGCAGCGGTCGGCTGATCCTGCGTGGTGGTCGGTGCGGCTTTCTGCGGCGTCTGGCTAGTGGCCGAAACGTGACCGCCCTGCTCCATCGCCAGGCGCACAGCGGGCATCGAGTCCAGCGGATCCGCCTCCGGGTCGAACGCCGGCTGCTTGGCGTCATCGGTGGCTGCCACAGCGGGCGCGACGACCGGCTGGGCCTTGTCGTCCTTGGCGGCTACAGGTGCCGGCGTTTCTACCGGGACGGGCACGGGGACCGGTGTGACGGCGGCAACCACTGCCGGGTCAACCACGGGATCAACCGGAGGCTGCTGCGCCACCACCGGGTCGGCGGTTTTGTCGTCGTCATTGCTGGCGCTGTCGTCGGATTTGGCCGGCGGCTTGGCAGGCAAGGGATTGCCGCTATCGGCAACGGCCGGCTTGCTGGCGGCAGGCTTATCGTCGCCTGCAGCCGGCTTGGAGGGGCTGTCCGAGGGCTTGTCACGCGTGACTTTGGCCGGGGCGTCGTCGCTCTTGAGCGTCGGTTTCGGGCTTTGGTTTGCAAACACTTGCGCGAAGCCAGGGCCCTTGCCTCGTGGGTCCGCAGCCGCTACCGAGGGGGTGGCGGCCGGCGCTTGAGGCTTGGCCGCAGCGGCAGCCTGAAGAAGCGAATTGGGGGCGACTGGCATAGGTAAGGGTCTCCACTGCACTGGGATCGGGGATGCAGTATCCAGAGGTAGAGCAAGAGTTGGGCCAGGTTTACCTCGAGCCCTCAATCACAGCTGAAAACGCTGACGCTCGTGTTCGTACAACGGCCGAACCAGCGCGAATTCCTGGTCGATTTCGTCGACCAGTTCATCCAGGTCCACGCGTGTCAGCTGCGCAGAGCCGTCTTCGAGCCGGCGGCAAAGTTCTGCCAACCTCACCGCCCCCAGGTTACCGCTGCTGCCCTTGAAGCTATGCGCGATGCGTCCCAGCGCCTTGGCATCGTCGCGAGCCTTGCGCAACGCTTCGACGCGCTTCTGCGAATCGTCAAGGAAGGTATCCAGCAGTTTCGGGTACTCGCCTTCCATCACTTCCTGCAAACCCGACAACACATCGGGGTCCAGATGAATCTCAGCCACTTGCTCGCTCCTTGATCAAGAATCGGCGGATTATGCCAGAGCCCCCCAGCAAAACTCCACGCACACACTGCGCCCGCCATCGGACCAGCGTACATCGCTGCTCAACTGGCGCACCAGGCTCAAGCCGCGGCCAGACAGACGGTCGACATCCATCGGCCGCGCCAGCACCTGCTCCACGTCAAACCCCGGGCCGCTGTCCTCAATGCGCAGCGTCATTTTGCCGCCCGTGGCGGTCGGCACCACCTGCACATGCACCCGCACGTAACCGCTGTTCAACTGCCCCAGCCGCTCATTGCGCTGGCGGTAGTAGTCGGCGAACCCCTGGGCATCACGCTTGAGGCGCGAATCCAACCCCAGCACACCATGCTCCAGCGCGTTGGAATACAACTCGGCCATCACACTGTAAAGCGCCCCGCTCTGCCCCCGCAGACCCTGAATCTCCAGCAGCAACTGCAGCAGATACGGCAACGGGTTGTAGCTTTTGAGGGTCTGCGCACGGAATTCGAAACTCACCGACCAATCCAGAGGGCACGACTGCCCGCTGTCGGCGTAAACGGGCTCGGCCGCGCGCAACGGCTGGCCGGCCTGCAAGGTGATTTCCACCATGCTGACGTCATCGCGCGCCTGGCCACGAAACGCCGCCAGCGCCCGCTCGATGTCTTCGAATAATCGGTCGGGCTCGCGGTTGGCCGCGAACACCTGCTGCAAGCGCTCGGCGCCGAACAGCTGGTCATTGGCGTCAGCCGTGTCAAGCACGCCGTCGGAGAGCAAAAACACCCGGTCGCCCAGCGCCATGGGCCAGACCTCGGTGCCGTCATCGAACGCCTGCGCCGACAACACACCCAGCGGCAGGTGCCGCGACACCAATGGCGTGCGCTTGCCCGTGGCGACTTCATGCACATAGCCTTCGGGCATCCCGCCGTTCCACACCTCCACCACGCGCCGCTGAGCGCTCAGGCACATCAGCGTGGCGCAGCAGAACATGTCCACCGGCAGGATGCGTTTGAGCTTGGCGTTCATCTCGCGCAGGGTCTGCGCCAGGCCGTAGCCCTTGGCGGTCATGCCGTAGAACACTTCCGCCAGGGGCATGGCCCCCACGGCGGCCGGCAGGCCATGGCCGGTGAAGTCGCCGAGCAAAACATGCATGTCGCCGGAGGGTGTGTACGCCGCCAGCAGCAGGTCGCCATTGAACAGGGCATAGGGCGATTGCAGGTAACGAATGTTCGGCGCCGCATTGATACAGCCCGAATGCGCCACCTTATCGAACA
Source organism: Pseudomonas sp. HT11 (assembly GCF_044875395.1). Lineage (NCBI taxonomy): Bacteria > Pseudomonadati > Pseudomonadota > Gammaproteobacteria > Pseudomonadales > Pseudomonadaceae > Pseudomonas > Pseudomonas sp. HT11. Next base: position 4,489,404 of record NZ_CP173217.1, read on the forward strand.
CCGCCTTGGCCGCGCGCTGCTCGTGCAACAGGTAGTCGTGGTGCCTGGCGATCAGGTCACGCTGCTGCAAGACCGTGGCCTGCAGCCGGCGCAGGCGGTCCATGGCGTTGATTTTCGCCGCCAGGATCAGCTGGTTGTAGGGCTTGGGCAGGAAGTCATCGCCGCCCGCGTCCAGGCACTGGGCCAGCGCCTCGCTTTCGCGCAGCGAGGTCAGGAAGATGATCGGAACCAGCGCCTCACCGGCGAGCTGCTTGATGCGCCGCGCGGCTTCAAAGCCGTCCATCACCGGCATCAGCGCGTCCATCAACACCAGTTGCGGGCGCTCGCGGGTAAACACCTCGACCGCTTGCGCGCCGTTGGTGGCGGTGAGTACTTGGTGCCCCTGACGCCGAATGATGGTCGACAGCAACAGCAAATCGGCGGCGCTGTCTTCGGCGATCAGGATCGTCAGCGGTTCAAGGACCGGGGCCAGGCTGCTCAACTGAGATCGAACAGTTTGTCAAAGTTGGAAATGGCGAGGATCTTGCGCACATCGGAGTTGCTGTTGATCACCTGGACTTCGGCATTGTCGCCACCGGCATGGTCACGCAACAGCAGCAACATGCCCAGGGCCGAGCTGTCCATGTAGGTGGTGTCTTTGAGGTCCACCACGTAGACCTCGGGCACCTTGTAGAACCGCTCGTAGGCGTCACGAAAGGCTTGATGGCTACCGAAATCGAATCGCCCTTTGACGGTAATCGTCAATTTTTTCCCATCCAGGGATACTTCTGACACGACTGACATGCGACTGCTTCCTTGTCATTGGCAATGTGCAACAAGGTTTAGCAGGTGATCGAGGTATGGGCAACACAGCAAATCAAATGTGGGGGGCTGGCTTGCCCGCGATAGCATGATCCACCTCGGTGCCTGCATCGCGGGCAAGCCCTGCTCCCACAGCGGGCCGGTGGTGGCCGCTAGTACTGTGATTGGCGGGGAAGTCGCTGTGACAGCTCGTCGAGCAGCTTCTGCTCGCGCTTGTCTTCAAGCGCCCGCGCTTCGTCGATGTAGCGCTGCACCAGTTTGCGCAAACCTTCGACCCGGGCGAACGCCGCCTGCCATGCCTCGCGGGCTTTATCGAGGTTGTTCTGGTGCCAGGCCAGGCTCTGGCGCTGTTGGCCTACGGCGGTTTCCAGCTGATTGAGGAAGCCCTGGTAGCCCATCAGCCACTGGCCGGAAACCCCCTTGCTGCCGCGCTCGATCCATTGCTGCTGGTATTCGCCGCGAAAGCGCTCCAGGTCGCCGAGCTTGCTTTCTGCCAGGCGCACCTGCCCCTGAAAATAGCCCAGGCGTTGCGCGGCGGTTTTTTCGGCCTTCTCCGCCATGTCCACCACTGGGGCCAGGCGCGAGGAACGGGTGCTGGCCATGGCTTAACCGCCTGGCGCCGGGGCAAAGATCGAGCCCAGATGCGCTTCGCTTTCGCCCATGCTGATCTTGTCGTTGAGGCCCTGGCGCAGGTAGGTCACCAGCTGCGGTTGCAGGGCAATCGCCAGGTCGGTTTCGCGATCACCGCCGGCCACGTAGGCACCCACGCTGATCAAGTCGCGGCTCTGCTGATAGCGCGACCACAGTTGCTTGAAATGCTGGGCGCGGGCCATGTGCTCCGGCGTGACCACCGCCGGCATCACCCGGCTGATCGACGCTTCGATATCGATGGCCGGATAGTGCCCTTCTTCGGCCAAACGCCGCGACAGCACGATGTGGCCGTCGAGCACGCCACGCGCCGAGTCGGCAATCGGGTCTTGCTGGTCATCGCCTTCGGACAGCACGGTGTAGAACGCCGTGATCGAACCGCCGCCGGCCTCGGCATTACCGGCGCGCTCAACCAGCTTGGGCAGCTTGGCGAACACTGAAGGCGGGTAGCCTTTGGTGGCCGGCGGTTCGCCGATGGCCAGGGCGATTTCCCGCTGGGCCTGGGCGAAACGCGTGAGCGAGTCCATCAGCAACAGGACGTTCTTGCCCTTGTCGCGAAAATATTCGGCGATGCGCGTGCAGTACATGGCCGCGCGCAAACGCATCAGCGGCGCATCGTCCGCTGGCGAGGCGACAACCACCGAGCGCTTGAGGCCTTCTTCACCGAGGCTGTGCTCGATGAATTCCTTTACTTCACGGCCCCGCTCACCGATCAGCCCGACCACGATGATGTCGGCCTCGGTAAAGCGCGTCATCATGCCGAGCAACACCGACTTACCCACGCCGGTACCGGCAAACAGGCCCAGACGCTGGCCGCGGCCGACCGTCAATAAACCGTTGATGCTGCGAATGCCCACGTCCAGCGGCACGCTGATCGGGTTGCGGTTGAGCGGGTTGATCGTCGGGCCGTCCATCGGCACCCAGTCTTCGGCCTTCATGCCGCCTTTGCCGTCCAACGCGCGACCGGCGCCGTCGAGCACGCGGCCGAGCATGCTCATGCCCATCGGCAGGCGGCCGGTATCGGCCAGTGGCACCACGCGCGCACCGGGGGCAATGCCCGCCAGGCTGCCGACCGGCATCAGGAAAATCTTGCTGCCGGAAAAGCCCATCACTTCGGCTTCGACCTGCACCGGGTGGTAACTGTCGTCGTTGATCACCAGGCAGCGGCTGCCCATGGCGGCACGCAGGCCTTCGGCTTCGAGGGTCAGGCCGACCATGCGCAGCAGGCGCCCTTCGAGGATCGGCTGGCCGGGCAACTCAGTGGCCTCGGCGTAGCCGCTCAGGCGCTTGGCGAAGCTGGTGCGTTCAAGGCGCATCGGCGGCGTCCAGGTCCACGCTCATATCAGGCTCGGCCGGGTGCAGGGACTGTTCATGCAATTGATCGAACATTTTCGCCATGATCTGGCTGATGCGGGTTTCCACCGTGGCATCAATGCGACTGTGCTCGGTTTCGACGCGGCAGCCACCGGGCAGCAGCGCCGCGTCCTCGACGATGCGCCAGGTTTCTTCATGGCGCTCGCGCAGGGCTTTGACCTGTTCGAAATCCTGCGGGTTGATGTACAGCCGCACATTGCCGACGCCCAATGGCAGCAGCTTGAGCGCTTCGCGCATCACGCTTTCGATGTGGCTGGAATCGAGCACCAGCTCGCGCTGGATCACTTGGCGCGCGATGTGCTCGACCAGCCCGACCATGGATTTTTCCAGCTGCGAATCCTGTTCGGCGATTGGGTCGAACAGGTTGCCCATCAAGCGCTCAAGGCTGGCCAGCTTGACGCTCAGCGCCTCCTCGGCCTCTTGGCGAACTTTGAGGGTGGTGCTGCGAAAACCGTCTTTTTCACCCGCCGCGAAACCCTCGTTGTAGGCCTCCTGGCGGATGGCTTCCAATTCTTCAAGGGTCAGTGGCTGGACTTCATCCAGCGGCACTTCTTCCATTTCAGCCGGCGTTTCAACCACCGGCTCCGGTTCAGGTTCCGGCACATGCGGATCGAAACTGGGCAACGACCAGATATCGAACCCGCCGACATCCCGCGCGCGAATCAGATCGCTGGGCGTCTCATCTTTGTTCGACATGGGCAGCGCCTTAGATCATTTCTTCGCCGCCCTTCCCGCCGAGAACGATTTCTCCGGCTTCGGCCATACGGCGGGCAATGGTGAGGATTTCCTTCTGGGCGGTTTCCACGTCGCTGACACGCACCGGGCCTTTGGCTTCCAGGTCGTCACGCAACAGCTCGGAGGCACGCTTGGACATGTTCTTGAAGATCTTCTCTTTGACGTTTTCGTCCGAGCCCTTGAGGGCCAGCACCAGCACGTCCGAAGACACCTCGCGCAGCAACGCCTGGATGCCACGGTCGTCGACATCGGAGAGGTTGTTGAACACGAACATGAGGTCTTCGATCTGGCCGGACAGGGTGTCGTCGATCTCGCGGATCGAGTCCATCAACTGACCTTCGACCGAGCTGTCGAGGAAGTTCATGATATCGGCCGCGCGCTTGATGCCACCCAGGGTGGTACGCGAGGCATTCGAGTTGCCCGAGAACTGCTTCTCGAGAATCGTGTTGAGTTCTTTCAATGCCGCCGGCTGCACGGTGTTCAGCGACGACACGCGCAGGATGATGTCCAGGCGCACTTTATGGTCGAAGTGGCCAAGCACTTCACCGGCCTGGTCCGGGTCCAGGTAGGCGACGACGATGGCCTGGATCTGCGGGTGCTCGTAGCGGATCACGTCGGCAACGGCGCGCGGCTCCATCCATTTCAGGCTGTCCAGGCCACTGGTGTTGCCGCCCAGCAGGATGCGGTCGATCAGGCCGTTGGCCTTGTCTTCACCCAGCGCCGAGGTGAGCATCTTGCGGATGTAGCTGTCGGAGCCGACGCCCAGGCTGGTCTGGTCGCCGACGATCTCGACGAACTCGCTCATCACCTGCTCGACTTGCTCACGGTGCACATTGCGCATTTGCGCCATGGCCACGCCTACGCGCTGAACCTCTTTGGGGCCCATGTGGCGCAGCACTTGTGCGGCGTCGGTTTCACCCAAAGACAGCAGCAACACGGCGGCTTTGTCGACTTTGGTGAGCTTGGCAACAGCGGCTCGATCATTCATCTGCGTTAATCCACTCTTTCACGACCTGAGCCACACGGCCCGGGTCTTCTGCTACCAGACTCTTGATTGCGTTCAACTGAGCGTCATAGCCTTCGCTCGGGCTTGGCAACAGGATGCTTTGCGGGCCACCGAGGCTGACGCGGTCGTTGGCCAGTTCGCCGTCCAGGCCGCCCATGCCACCCAACTCAACGTCACTGCCAGCCAATGCCAGCTGCTTCTTGCCATGGCCGGTGATGTTGTTGAGCACCGGGCGCAGCACGCCGAACACCAGCACCAGGATGAACAACACACCCAGCACTTGCTTGACGATGTCCCAGAACCACGGCTGCGTGTAGAACGCCGGGTCGGCGATCACTTCGCCGCGCTCGGCGGAGAACGGCATGTTGATCACACTGACGCTGTCGCCACGGCTGGCGTCGAAACCGACGGCGTCCTGCACCAGGCGGGTGAAGCGCGCCAATTCGTCGGCGCTCCATGGCGCACGGGTGACTGCGCCGTCAGCGGCATTGACCTTGACCTGATCATCGACCACCACCGACACCGACAGGCGATTGATTTTGCCCTGCTGCTGCTTGGTGTGGCTGATGGAACGGTCGAGCTCGAAGTTCTTGGTGGACTGGTTACGCTTGTCCGCCGGGTACGGTGCGAGCATCGGCTGGCCGGTGGCCGGGTCCATGATCTGCTGGCCGTTGGCGTCCAACAGTGGCTGACCAGGCTGAATCGCACCCGCCGTCGCGGCGGCGCCACCGGTGGTTTGCGGTGCAGTGGCCGGGGCTGGTGGCTGGTTGCTTAGGGCACCCGGCACACCTTGCGGGCCATTGCTGGCGGTGCGTTGTTCGCTGGTCGATTGCTCGCTGCGCAGCGCCGGCTGGTCCGGGTTGAACTGCTCGGAGGTCGACTCGACGGCGCTGAAGTCCACGTCGGCAGACACTTCAGCTTTATAGCGGTCGTTGCCCAGCACCGGCTGCAGAATGTTGTGCACACGCTGAGTGAGCATGCTTTCCATGCGACGGCTGTAGTCGAACTGCTTGCCGGCCTGGGTCAGCGCGGAGTTCTCGGCCTGGTCGGACAGCAGGTTGCCCTTCTGGTCCACCACGGTGATTTGCGACTTGCTCAATTCAGGAACGCTGGTGGCCACCAGGTTGATGATCGCCAGGACCTGGCCAGGCTCCAGGGAGCGGCCGGAAAACAGTTCGACCAATACCGAGGCGCTTGGCTTGCGCTCGTCGCGCACGAACACCGAGCTTTTCGGAATCGCCAGGTGCACGCGGGCGCCCTTGACGTTATTCAAGCTTGAGATGGTGCGTGCCAGTTCGCCTTCCAGGCCACGACGGTAGCGCGTGGCTTCCATGAACTGGCTGGTGCCCAGGCCCTGGTCCTTGTCGAGAATTTCAAAACCGATATTGCTGTCGGACGGCGTGACGCCGGCGGCCGCCAGCTTCATGCGCGCACGCGCCACGTCATCGGCCTTGACCAGCAAGGCCCCGGAATTGGGCTCCACGGTGTAGGCGATGTCGGCGGCGGCCAGGGTTTCCATGATCTGCTTGGAATCCATCCCGGCCAGGCTGCCGTACAGCGGGCGGTAATCAGGTTGCTGCGACCACAGCACCACGGCAAAACCAATCGCCACGCTGGCAGCCAGGCCGACCATCAGGCCCACCTGACGCAACATGGTCATTTCGGAAAGGTTTTCCAGGAACGACAGGCCAAACAGCGGCGGCTTGCCGTCTGCCTTGGCGGGTACGTTGTCCACGACTGCTTCTGCCATGACTTAAATCTCGTCCTTAAACCGGCATCTGCATGATGTCTTGATAAGCCTGAACCAACTTGTTACGCACTTGGGTCAAGGCCTGAAAGGAAACGCTGGCCTTTTGCGAAGCGACCATCACATCGGTGAGGTCCACGCCGCTTTTGCCGATCTCGAAGGCGGTAGCCAACTGATTCGAGGCTTGCTGGGTATCACTGACTTTGTTGATTGCCTGACCGAGCATGTCGGCAAAACTGCTTTGGCCCAATTCCGGCGCAGGCGCGACGGATTTCGGTTGAGCCATGGCATCCATTTGCATGGAGCGCATATCCAACATCAACCGATTGAACTCAATACCCTGGCTCATGACCTTCTCTCTCCGACGACCCGCAATTTTTTGACACTACGCAGCGGTTACTAGGGGTGGTAGCAACAAGGGTGCCAGCTCCGTGGCTATTCGTAAGAAAAGGCGACAAACCCTGTCAGCCTGAGTATTTCCAAGACGGCGATTTGTCAGGTCGCGAACAGGTAGGCTTCGACATCCATCCCCGCGTCGCGCATCTGCGCCAGCTTGTAGCGCAAGGTGCGCGGGCTGATGCCCAGGCGCTCGGCGGCTTCCTTGCGGCGGCCGCGCTCGGCACGCAGGGTGTCGATGATCATCTGGAATTCGCGGCGACGCAGGTCGTCGCCCAAGGCGCCGCCAGACTCGGCGTCGGCCACGACCACCGGTGCCGGCGCCAGGCTCGGCAACGGCGCCGCGCCACTGCCCATGGCCAGGCAGAAGTCCTGCGGCTGGATCAACCCGCCCTGCTGCAAAATCAGCGCGCGCTGGATGGCATTGTCCAGTTCCCGCACATTGCCGGGCCATGGGTAGCTGATCAGGCAGGCCTGGGCCTCGGCCGACAGCCGCGCCTGGGCATGCTTCATTTTTTTGACGTGGTTGTTCAACAGGCGCTCGGCCAGCGGAATGATGTCCGCCGGGCGCTCACGCAACGGGCGCCAGGCCAGCGGGAACACCGAGAGCCGGTAGAACAGGTCTTCACGAAAGCGCCCCGCCGCCACTTCGCCCGCCAGGTCGCGGTTGGTGGTGGCGACCACGCGAATGTCCAGCTGGATGGGCTTGCGCGCGCCGACGCGCTCCACCTCCCGCTCCTGCAGCACCCGCAGCAGCTTGGCTTGCAGGCCCAGGGGCATTTCCGAAATTTCGTCAAGCAGGATGGTGCCGCCGTCGGCCTGTTCGAACTTACCAGCCTGCGCGGCAATGGCGCCGGTGAACGAGCCCTTTTCATGGCCGAACAGCGTGGCTTCGAGCATGTTGTCGGGAATCGCCGCGCAGTTGATCGCAATAAACGGTTGTTTGGCGCGGTCCGACTGCTGGTGAATGTAACGCGCCAACACCTCTTTACCGGTGCCGGACTCGCCAGAGATCAACACGGTTGAATCGCTGCGCGCCACCCGGGCTGCCAGCTCCAGCAACTGAGCGCTGGCCGGCTCGAAGGCAATCGGGCCTTCACCCTCGGCATTCGACACCACGCCCAGCGCATGCCGGGCGACCAGTTCGATCAGCGCCTTGGGCTCGAAGGGTTTGACCAGGTAATCCGCCGCCCCCTGGCGCATGGCGTCCACCGCCCGCTCCACGGCGCCATGGGCTGTCATCAGCAACACCGGCAGTTGCGGCTGGCGCGCGCGCAACAAGCCGAGCAACTGGTGGCCGTCCATGCCAGGCATGTTTACGTCACTGACCACCAGGCTGAAGGACTCTTGCTCAACGGCCTCCAAGGCATCCTCGGCAGAACCGACCGCCCGGTAGTCATGGCCCGCCAACAGCAGCGTGTCAGCCAATGCTTCACGCAGGGCGCGATCGTCTTCGACCAATAAAACCTTGATAGCCATAGTCCTTTTACTCCGCGCTTGCCGCGCTGGAAAACAGCGGCAAGGTCATCAATGCACAGGTGCCACGCCCCAACCGGGAGTGCAGCTGCAATTCTCCCTGATGTGCACGCGCCACTGCCTTGACCACGGTCAGGCCCAGGCCCGTGCCGTTGGTCTTGGTGGTAAAAAACGGTTCGCCCAGGCGCTGCAGCACGACCGGGTCGATGCCGCTGCCGCTGTCGCTGATGCACAGGCGCAGGGTTTGGTCGCGGGTGTAGAGGTGCACTTTGAGCCGCGCACCCGGGCCGCTGGCCTGGGTGGCGTTTTCGATCAGGTTGAGCAAGGCGCCGACCAAGGTGTCACGGTTGCACAGCAACTCGCCCAAGTGGCTGTCGCACTGCCAGCGCACGTTGACGTCCTGGATATGCGTGGCGGCTGCCGCTTGCAGCGACTGCATCAGCGCGGATGGCGTGACGCGGTCGGTCAGCGGCAATTCGCCGCGGGCAAACACCAGCATGTCGCGCACCTGGTGCTCCAATTCATGCAGACGCTCTTTGAGGCGACCGGCAAATCGCTGGTGGGTGGCGGCCGGCAGTTGCTCATCAGTCAAATGACTGGCGTAGATCAACGCGGCCGACAACGGCGTGCGGATCTGATGCGCCAACGAAGCGACCATCCGCCCCAGCGACGACAAACGCTCATGGCGCGCCAACTGGTCTTGCAAGTGACGGGTTTCAGTCAGGTCGTTGAGCAACACCAGCTGGCCGGGCTCGGCGTCCAGGGAACGGGTGGCGATGGACAGACGCCGACCATCTTTGAGGGAGATTTCATGGCCGTCGTCTTCGCGCGGCGCAAAGCAACGTGTAATCACCTGGCGCCACAGCTCGCCTTCCAGCGGCTCGCCCAGCAAGTCACGCGCGGCCGGGTTGGCTTCGCGGACACGGCCCATTTCATCGATGACGATTACGCCGCCGGGCAACAGGTCGAGGAGGTTTTGCAGACGGTTGGCCAGACGCTCTTTCTCGGCCAGCTCTTGCATGCGCTGGGCGCTGACCACTGCCAGCTCGCCTTTAAGCTCGGAAACCCGCGCTTCCAGCAGACTGTAGGAGTCGGTCAGTTGGCTCGACATCTGGTTGAACTGCGAGAACGCCTGTTCAAGACCCTGCCGGGTCAGCGGCTCTGCGCACGGAACCAGCCCAGGAATAGCAGGGGCTGAAGAAAGTTTGGCGGCGTGGGGCATCATGCTCTCTCGCTGGCTGACCGTCAGTTAAACGGAACGTTGCGAGGGCTGTAGCAATACCCGTGCCGAAAAAAAATAGACCTATCTATCAGTCAGTTAAAAAACAGGCGTCAATCATCCGCCTGTTCGTCACCTTCGCGACGGCTCATGCCGTACTTGCGCATCTTCTCCACCAAGGTGGTGCGACGGATGCGCAGGCGTTCGGCGGCGCGCGCGACAATGCCATTGGCATCGTCCAGCGCCTGCTGGATCAGGCCTTGTTCGAGGCTACCGAGGTAGTCCTTCAAGTCCAGGCCCTCGGGCGGCAGCATGGCGGTGGAACCGAAGTCCGGCGTATGGCCGTTGATGGCCACGCGCTCTTCCAGGTCACTGCGCAGGCTGTCTACCAGTTGCTCGTCTTCGTCGTCGACGTAGCGGAATTTCTTCGGCAGCTCGACCACGCCGATCACACCGTACGGGTGCATGATGGCCATGCGCTCGACCAGGTTGGCCAGCTCACGGACGTTGCCCGGCCAGCCGTGACGGCACAGCGACATGATCGCGGCGGAGTTGAAGCGAATCGAGCCGCGCTTTTCGTGTTCCATGCGCGAGATCAGTTCGTTCATCAGCAGCGGGATGTCTTCCACGCGCTCACGCAGCGGGGCCATCTCGATAGGGAATACGTTGAGGCGGTAGTACAGGTCTTCGCGGAAGCTGCCGACCTCGATCATGCTTTCGAGGTTTTTGTGCGTGGCCGCGATGATGCGCACGTCGACGCTCTGGGTCTTGTTGCTGCCCACGCGCTCGAAGGTGCGCTCCTGCAACACGCGCAACAGCTTGACCTGCATCGGCAGCGGCATGTCGCCGATTTCGTCCAGAAACAGGGTGCCGCCATTGGCCAGTTCGAAACGCCCGGCACGGCTGGTGATCGCCCCGGTGAAGGCGCCCTTTTCGTGGCCGAACAGTTCGCTTTCGAGCAACTCTGCCGGGATCGCCCCGCAGTTGACCGGCACGAACGGCCCGTCGCGGCGCTTGGAGTGATAGTGCAGGTTGCGTGCGACCACTTCCTTGCCGGTACCGGACTCGCCGAGGATCAATACGCTGGCGTCGGTATCGGCCACTTGCTGCATCATCTGGCGCACGTGCTGGATCGCACGGCTGGTGCCGACGAGGCTGCGAAACAGGTTGGGTTCGCGATGACGACCGCGCTCGCGGGCCTGGTCATACATCTCGCGGTAGACCTGGGCACGGTGCAGGGAGTCGAGCAATTTGCTGTAGCTGGGCGGCATTTCCAGGGTGGAAAGCACGCGGCGGCGCTGGTCTTCCGGAAGGTCCACGGAAGAAATATCGCCCATCAGCAACACCGGAAGGAACTCATCCCAGGTAGACAGTGTCTTTAACAAGCCCAGAACTGCGCCAGGAGCGTTGACCGTCCCGATCAACACACAGATGACTTCACGGCTCGACGACAAAGAGCTGACCGCCTGCTGCCAGTCATGGCTACCGCAGGGCAAATTTTCTTCACCAAGAAAATTCAAAATTACCGCTAAATCGCGGCGGCGGACGCTATCGTCATCAATCAGCAGAATTTTGGTTTCACGCCACATGCAATAGCAACTTCCCTAGTAAAACGCTCTGCCCCAGAGTGAGGGCAATCTAGACGTTTGTAAGATTTCTTACCCTACTAGACGTCTGAAATCTGAAAACAGCACTAGTTAAGTCAAAAATGCTGGCACAGTCAAATATATGACGCGCCGTTCGGATTAACTGAGCCCATTCAGCCGAACAGATGGTAAACCTTTGACGCGCTTTCCGCTCGGTTGATCTGCGACATCTCTTCGAAAATCGCCTGGCGTTCGCCAGTCGTCACTTCAAGCAACTGCTGATACACCGCCAGCAAGCTTTGCAGCTTTTCCCGCAGGGCATCCTCGTCCACCGGCGCATTGTTGAGCGCCTCATCGATCACCGCACGACACCCCATATCCAGTTCGCCGATAGCGTCCCAGTTACGGTGGGCCAGTGCGTCAACCAAGGCTTCGCGGGTCTCGTCAATCCGTTGCAGGGCGTGGCTCATGACATCATCCTCAGGCCAACAGGCCTACAGTGTTGCAATACCGTCCCAGCCTTCCTTGAGCGTAATCATCAGGCCGGCTACTTCGTCGATCATGGCGACATCGCTCTTGCTGTTGGCTTCCAGCAGGCGCGTGGTCATGTAGGCATACAGATTGTCCAACTGCTGCAACGCGGCCGGATCATCGGTTTTTTCCGGATTAAGGCCATCACGCAAGCCGATCAGGATGTCGATCGCCTTGCCCAGCAGCAAACCTTTTTGCGCGATATCACCACGAGCCATGGCGCCTTTGGCCTGAGCCATGCGATCCAACGCGCCTTCCATCAGCATCTGGACCAGACGGTGCGGGCTGGCTTCGGAGATCTGGGCATGGGAATTGACCTTCTGGTATTGGCGAAGGGCTCTCATGGGATTCATGTTTCTACCTCGTGACAGGCAACAGCTAAATAGGATGGGCTCTGACTAATATGTCGACTGGGTCGCAAAAAACTTTAACCCGCAAGTCGGCTGAAGGCGGCGCCCGATGGCGGTAATCACCAGCGGGCGGCTTCATCGGAATCAGCTGTCCGAAGACGTCTTGTTCAGCGCGTTGAGCGTGCTCATGACACTGGAACGCTGACTGGTGAGCTGGGCCACCAGGTTGTTCATCGTCGTGTACTTGGCGGTCAGGCTGGTCTTCAGGGCGGCCATACGCGCGGTCAGGGTGTCCTGCTGGTTCTGCAGGTCCTTGAGATCGTCCGACAGCGTCGACGAACGCGTAGCCAGCACGCCGGTGTTGCTCAGTGCATAGCTGTCGGTCGCGCTTTTCATGCGCGCCAGCAAGCCATTGTCACCGTTGAAAATGCCGCCGATGTCGGTGGGGTTGGTGGCAATCGCTGCACCGAACACCTTGTCGTCGATACTCAACTTGCCGGTGCCGGAGTCCGTGTTCACGCCAAATTGCGCCAGGGACTTCAACGTGCCCGTGCCCGTCATTGCGTTCAGCTCGCTACGCAACGCGGTCTGCAGGGAGCGCATGGTGGCATCGCCTGTCAGCGCAGCGCGCGTGGTGGAACCGTCCGCGTTGGTGGTGACCGCGGTCTCGGTGTTCATGGCCGTCATCAACGCGTTGTAGGTGTCGACAAAACCCTTCACCGAACTTTTGAGGGTGTCGTTGCTGCGGGTGACCGTGATGGTCGATGACACGCGCGTAACGCCGTCAGGGAGCGTCCCTGTGACCCCGGCAGGCAGAGGCGACACCGCTGTCAACTTGATGCTCACACCACTGATCGCCTCGGTCAGGGTATTGCTCTTGGATTCCTGAGCCGTGCCGTCAATGGTGTATTTAGCGTTTTGCGGTGGATCACCCACAACCGACGAACCCGCTTCCAGGCCGGAGTTACCCCCCAGGGTAATGTCCGTGCCGGCGCCGGTATTGGTCGAGGTCATGACCAGGCGAGAACCGGTGGCGTCAGTCAGGATGTTGGCACTCAGGCCAACACTGCTGTATTGCGCGTTGATCGAGTCACGCACTTGTTGCAGCGTCGCGCCTGGCGGAACACTGACCCCGTAACTCTGACCAGACTGGGAAATTTCCAGGGTCGTCGCGGTGGTGCCGGTATTGACGACGGTTTTCGCGCCGGTTGAATAATTCTGAGTAGCAACCTTCGAGGCGGTCGCCAACTGGTTGACGATCAGCTGATAACTGCCCGCAGAGGCACCGGCACCCAAGGTCACGGTGGACACGTTGGCATCCGACGTCGTCGCCGTCAGGCCGCCGATACTGGCGTCCTTGGTCATGTTGTCCATGGCACCACGGAAGGCATCCAGCGCGGCTTGAATCTTGCCGATCGAGGACAGCTGGGCAGTCGACGTTTGCGTCTGCTTGTTGATCTGCGATTGCTTCGGCGCCTGTTCCGCGTTCACCAATGCCGTCACGATCTGCTGGGTATCAATGCCCGTAACGGGGCCGCTAACTGATATATCACCCATGATTTTTCTCCTGATCCGGGGCTGGCGCTTTATTGACGGACGACGCCTAAAGCAGCTACAGCAACAAAATTCATGCCAGCTCAGACTTTGGCGTCAAACAATACGCTGCTGGCGTCATGAAGGCTTTGTGCGAGTTTCAATGCCGTTTCCGATGGGATCTGACGAATGACCTCGCCGCTTTCGGTCGCTATGACCTTGACGACTACCTGATGGGTGGAGTCATCAATGGAAAAGTCCAGGTTGCGCTGGGCAGCCTGGACGAATTTGCGAATATCCGTGACCGCCTGTTCAAGGTCGGACGGCTTCGAGTCCTGCTTGGGTTGGACCGTCGCAGCCAAAGGATCAACCTTGGTTTTCTGCGGGTCGTTGTTCACGGGAGCAGGAGCGCTCTGCGGCGCCACTGCCGGATAAGACAGGTTCAACTTCACGCTCATGTCCATGCCCAATCTCCTCATCACGCAAAAGACAAAAGGGCACGTAAACGCGCCCTTCCGTCATTCATCTACCGATGGCTATTACTGAAGCAGCTTCAGCACAGCGGAAGGCAGTTGGTTGGCCTGGGACAGGATCGCAGTGGAAGCCTGTTGCAGGGTTTGTTGCTTGGTCAGCTGAGCAGTTTCTGCAGCGTAGTCAACGTCCTGGATCTGACCGCGAGCGGCGCTGGAGTTGTCCGAGATGCTCTGCAGGTTGGCAACGGTGTTGTCGAAACGGTTTTGTACAGCACCGAGACCGGCACGCTGGGAGTCGATGTCCGAGATCGCCTGGGTGATCACGTCGATCGAGTTCTGTGCGTTGGCAGCAGTGGTGATGTCAGTGTTGTTGACGGTGGTTTTGGTGGAGTTGGCAGCAGTACCAGTAGCTGCGAACAGACCGGTCACACCGGCGCCGCTCAGCGAGTAGCTGCTGGAGGAGTTCAGCGACACTGCGCCAGTAGCGACGATCGGGCCAGCGTCCAGTGCAACGGCTGTGCCGAATGCACCGCTGCCGTCCTGAGTAGCGACCTTGACACCTGCAACAGCACCGGCATCGCCAGCGTTGAAGGTCAGGTTCTCACCGGTATCGGACTTGACCGACAGAGCGTTGGTGGTCGAATCGTAGTTAACGGTGATGCCCAGTTTGGCAGCGTTGGACTTCAGCTGGTCAGCCAGGTCCGAAGTGCTGGTCACGCCAGTGAACTGGACAGCAGTACCGCTGCCGACTTTCAGGGTGAAGTTGGCGCTGGCAGGGCTGGCAGCAGCAATGGCAGTGGAGTCAACGGAGAACTGGGCAACAGTGCTGGCAGTAGCAGCCAGGCCGCCGACAGCGCCGTTCATTTGAGCAGCGATCTGCTTGGCGGAAGCGCCGGCAGCGATGGTCAGGTTGGTCGACTGGCCGCCACCGGTAACGGTGATTGCGCCGCCGGCAACGCCGGTTGCACTTGGCGCTACGCCTTGAGTTTTCAGCTGCTGCGAACCAATGTTGTTGGCTGCAACGTTACCGATGCTCATGTCGATGGTCTGGTTGGCGTTGGCGCCGACCTGGAACGAAGTAGTACCGAAAGAACCGTCCAGCAGGTTCTTGCCACCGAAAGTAGTGGTGGTAGCGATACGGGTCAATTCAGCAGTCAGCGCTGCGTATTGAGCCTGGTTCGACTTACGGTCTTCAGCGCTTGGCGAGCCGTTGGCAGATTGCAGAGCCAGGGTACGCATGCTTTGCAGGATGTTGGTGGACTGCTGCATTGCGCCTTCAGCGGTCTGAGCAATCGAGCTACCGTCGTTGGCGTTTTTGATTGCAACGCCCAGGCCGTTGATCTGGCTGGTCAGACGGTTGGAGATTTGCAGGCCGGCCGCGTCGTCTTTGGCGCTGTTGATACGCAGGCCGGAGGACAGACGCTGCATGGAAGTTTGCAGGGCGCCGGAAGCCTTGTTCAGGTTGTTCTGAACGTTCAACGAAGCAAGGTTAGTGTTTACTGTTAAAGCCATGACGAAATCCTCGTGGGTGGTGTACTGCGGCTTCCGGCCCTGGCAACCGCCGGGTGTGGCCTAGAGAACCTTCGTAATAGTTATCGTCGTGAATGCAGGTTGCTTGAGGACTTTTTTGATTTTTTTTACTAGCAACGGGCCATCCTTTGTAATTCAAGCATTTACGATAGCCCAAACGCCCGCAAATGCTGGGTTTTCTGGCGCCAAATAAAAAACGCCCAGGCTTTTACAAGCCTGGGCGTTTTTGTGTGCAGCTCTATCAGGGCATCACGGACGATAGAGAATCGCCGAACCCCACGACAAGCCAACCCCAAATCCGCTGATTGCGACACGCTTCCAGTCGCCGTCCATCATGTGCTTTTCAAGCAGCAGTGGAATGCTGGAAGACACGGTATTGCCGGTCTCGACCATGTCCTTGATGAATTTCTCCACCGGGGCATCTTCAAAACGCCGCGCCACGGCGTCGACAATCGCCGCACTGCCCTGGTGAATGCAGAAGGCATCGATTTCGTCTGCCTTGAGCTGCGATTCGTTGAGCAGCTCATGCAGATGCGCCGGCACTTTGAGCAGGGCAAAGTTGAACACCTGGCGGCCATTCATGAAAAACACGCCATCGCTGACCTTCAGGTGCGGCGCGCCGGAACCGTCAGTACCGAACTTCGACTTGCCGAGCAACCACGGGGCATCTTCACCCATCCAGGTGGCAGTGGCGGCATCGCCGAAGAGCATGGTGGTGTTGCGGTCTTCCGGGTCAACGATCTTGGAATACGGGTCGGCGGTGATCAGCAGGCCGTTTTTCAAGCCGGTGGCTTCCATGAAGCCTTTCATCGCGTAGATGCCGTAGACATAGCCCGAGCAACCCAGCGAGATATCAAACGCCGCCACATGGGTCGGCAGGCCCAGTTTGTCCTGGACGATGGCGGCCGTGTGGGGCAAGCCTTCCTCATCGCCGTTTTGGGTCACGACGATCAGCGCGTCGATGGACTCGCGCTTCAAATCAGGGTTGTTGGCAAACAAGGCGTTGACCGCCTCGACGCACAGGTCGGAGGTTTCCTGCGCAGCATCCTTGCGCGGCAGGAACGCCGAACCGATCTTGCCAATGATGAAGTCCTCATCCTTGGCGAATTTGGCGCCCTGGGCGTAGTTATCGACCCCGTCTGCCGGCACGTAACTGGCGATGCTTTTTATGCCAATCATTGTGGCTTCCCAATACTAAATAGCTGGATAACACCCCTCGGGCTACGCCGGGAGCGCTGACAATAAAGGGGATAACCCCGTAAAAATATCGCTGAAAGCCCCCGCGCAAAGACCCTGCGACGACTTATCCTTTTCACACGATACAGTGAAGATGCGCTTTATGACTCACAGGTCACTCAATTTTGTGCGCTTTGTGCAAAACCCTGCAACATTCTCGGCCCCAGAAACGACAACGGCCCACCCTGTTGCCAGGGTGGGCCGCTTGTACGCTCGCCGGTTACATGCGGCTGAACAGGCTCAACTGGGAGATCTTCACAAACGCCAGCTGCGAAGCCTGCAGCATGGTCTGCTGCAATGTCAGGTCAATGGCCGCCTGGCCCATGTCGACGTTCGCCAGCGATGACATGGTGGAGGTGTTGGCCAGCCCCAGGCTGGTGTTTTCCTGGCTCTGGATATCCAGGGCGTTCTGGCGGGCACCAATCGAGCCACGCACCTGGTCGATCTGCGCCGAAGCGTTGGCCAGGTTACCGATGGAGGTATTGATCACGTCCTTGAGATTGTTCATGGCCACCGGGTCGCCATCGGCCGGGGTTTCCAGCGCCTTGCGCAGCTGGCCCAGCGTGTCCAGGGCGTTCATGTTCTTGTTGCTGGTGGCATTCACCGAAAACTGATCACCCGCCCCCGGCGCGCCGCTCACATCGAAGGTCACCCCGGCAGCCGTGATCGACGTCGCGCCGGTGGCCATGGTGCCCGTGGCAATCGACTTACTGTTCGCCGAGTACGGCTGGGCGTACACCTCATAGTCATTGCCGCTGGTGAACTTGATCACCGCGCCCGAGTTCGGAAAGGTGCTGGCGTAGGCTGCCTGGTCGGTGACCCGGCCACCGGTCAACTGCGCCGTAGACGGATTACTGGCTGTACGCGAACTGCTGAACGTGTCCGGCTTGCTCTCCAGCGTAAAGGCCTTGCCCGCCACCAGCGCGTCAGACGGCGCACCCGAGGCCACATCAGACCCAAGGTTCAGGCTGATGTCGAACTTGACCCCGCGCAGGTTGACGCTGGATGCGCCTTCCTTGGTGGAATCAAATGTGCCGTTACCGGAGATCTCGGACGTAACGTCGTTGCCGTCCTTGTCGGTCACGCTGTATTGGGTACTGCTGGAGAAGGTCAGCTTGTACGGCTGGCCATCGGCAAAATTCTTCGTGTAAGCGGTGCCCGAGGTGACCAGGCCCGCCGAAATCGCGATTTTGCCGTCGTTGACCGCCGGCGGCAAAATCGTCGCCTGAGTGCGACCGGTGTTGCCAGAGCTTTCCAGCAGCGTCTTGCCGGTATCGCCCGCGGCAACCGTCAAGTTGCTCGACACTTGCAGGCTCAGCGGCGTCTCATCACCCTGGTAGGTGTAGGTGCCATCGTTGTTACGGCTGTAGGGCGGCGTGTCGGTCTTGGCCCCGGAAAACATGTAGTTGCCGCTGGAATCCTTGGTGTTGAGCAGGCCCAGCACCTGGTCTTCGAGCGCGCCGACCTGAGCGGCGATAGCCTTGCGGTCGTCATTGCTGAGCTTGAGGTTACCCGCCTGCAACGCCAGGCCGCTGGCGGTTTGCATGGCCGTGTTGATGCTCGACAACACGCTTTCCTCGTTGGTCAGCGAGTTTTGCAGGCTGGTGATGTTGCCGTTGTACTGGCCCAGCATGTCTTTCTGCTGTTGCAGCATCAGCAATTGCGCGGCGGCTACCGGATCATCCGAAGCGGTCTGCACGCGCACGCCGGAGCTGGCCTGGTCCTGAGCCTTCACCACACCCGAATAGTTATCCTGATATTTGGCGGAGCTGGTGTCGAAATACTGCTGTGTAGAGATACGCATCGTTCCAGACTCCTTTAAAGGGCGTTGATCAGTGTGCTGAAGGTTTCTTGCGCGGCCTTGATGATCTGCGACGACGCGGTGTAGTACTGCTGGAACTTGATCATGTCGCCCGCCTCCTCGTCCAGGTTGACCTGGGACACCGAGTCGCTGGCCGCCTTGTTCGCGGCCAGCAATGCGCCGGTGGCGGTGCTGTCGGTGTTGGCCTGGGCAGCCTTGGAACCGACTTGGGACACCAGCCGGCTGTTGGCGCTGACCAGGCTCACGCCCGCATTGCCATCCACCGCGCCGACCGTCGCCTTGGTCTGCAAACCCAGCAATTGCTGAGCGTTGCGGCCATCGGAGGTGGCGCCGCTGTTGAACGAGAAAGTCGTGCTGTCGCCGTTGGCGGGTGCGCCCGCCACCGTGGTGTCGAAACTGAAGCTCTTGCCTGGAATCAACGTGCCGCTGGCATCACGCATCGGCACACTGATAGAGACCTTGTTGCCCTGGCCCGGAATGATGCTGCCGGTGCCGATCGAGTTGCCCTGGGCATCGCTCACTGTGTAGGACTGGGTGCCGTCTGCCGCAGGCTTGCCAAACACCATCTTCACTGGCATCGAGTTTTCGATCCCGGTGCGCAATTGCGCGCTGGCGGCGCCGCCATTGATATCGATCGGCAGCGTCAATGTCGGTGGTGTGAACGTGCCGGTGCCGGTGTTGGTAGTACTGGAATTACCGGCCAGTGGCGCCGCGAACGCGAGCTTGTTCGGGTCCTTGAGGTCGACACTGATGTTGCTGGCCCCGGTCGCCGTCGGGCTGACCTTGAAGCTGTCACCGGCAGCCATCGGCCCCTTGCCATCCAGTGCCAGGGTGAAGCCGTCGATCACGGGCGGCGGCGTGGTGGTGGTGTCGAACGAGCCCATGGCTTTGCCGTCGGAGCGCACCACGTTGTACTGGTTGCCGCTGGTGAAGGTGACTTTGTAGTCGAAGGTCGAGAGCTTGCTGCTGTCGGCAATCGTCACATTCAGGTTGCCCGAACCTGCGCTGTTGCCCGAGGCTGCCTGGCTACGCTGGGTGATGGCCGCGGCGCTGTTGATGTCGCTGAACAACGAAGAACCGAAATCGCTGTTCAGGTCCAGGCCCTGGCCCAACTGGCTGTTGACGCTGTCAGCGGTGGCAATGGCAATGCGGCCCAGGTCATTGATGGCCGGCATCAGCGCATCACTGCGATAACGCAACAGGCCGCCGATGCTGCCGCCGGACACCACGTTGCCGATGTCCATCGGCGTGTCGCCCATGTTGAGCTGAATGGTGTACTGGCTGTTGTCGGTTTTGCTCGGCACCGCCGAAATCGTGTTGGCCACACCGCCTTCGACCAGCGACTGGCCGGTGCCGGTGGTGATGCTGAACTGGCCGTTCTTCTCGGTGGCCGTTACGCCGATCAGCTCGTTGAGCGAACGCACTGCCTCGTTACGCGCATCCAGCAGGTTGGCCGGCGCACTGGTCGACGAGCCCTGGGCGGTTGAAATTTGCGTGTTCAGCGAGGCAATCGACGACGTCAGCTTATTGACCTGATCACTCATGGTGCTCAGCTGACTGTTGATGCTTTCTTTTTGCTGGGTCAGTTGGGTGGAGATCGCGTTGAAGCGGTCGCTCAAGGTCTGGGCGCTGGTCACCAGCAGCTGGCGCGCGGACACGTCGCTGGGGGTCGCTGCCGCGGTCTGCAGGGACGCGAAAAACGCGCTGAGCACCGCAGACATGCCGGTGGACTTGTCAGACAGGGTCTTGTCAATCGCAGCCGCCTGGCCCGCGTAGGCGGTGGCGTCGCTGTTGAGGGCCGTGCTGCTCTGGTAAGCGGCGCCCAAGAAATCGTTATAGATGCGGCGCACATCCGCCAGGGTCGTGCCGCTGCCGATGTACACGCCACCGTACTGATTGCTGGCGCTGGCGTTCTGGGTGGTCTGCTGACGCGAGTATCCCGGGGTGTTGACGTTGGCAATGTTGTTACTCAGGACCGACAACGATCCTTGAGCGGCGTTGAGCCCCGACATCCCGATATTGAGCAAACTCATGATTCAGACCTTATAAATGAGTGGAGGCGCCCGCGGCAGCGTAATCCTGGTAACTGTTCATCGTTTTGGCGATCTGCGAAATCTTGCTGGCGTAGTCCGGGTCGGTTGCATATCCGGCTTTTTGCAACTCGCGCACAAACTGTTCCGGGTTGTCGGCTGATTTCACAACTTCTTTATAGCGATCATTGCTTTGCAGCAATGTGACCAGATCGTGGAAGCTGTCCTGATAGGAGTTGTAGGAACGGAATTGCGCCGTTTCCTTGACCATCGACCCATCACGAAACTCGCTGGTAATTGCACGCGCCTGGCCGCCCTGCCAACTCTGCCCGGCCTTGATGCCGAACAGGTTGTGACTGCTGCTGCCGTCCTCGGCGCGCATCACTGATTTGCCCCAACCGGTTTCCAGCGCGGCCTGGGCCACCAGGTACTTGGGATCGACACCGATGCGCGCGGCGGCCGCCTTGGCCATCGGCAGCATGGTGGCGACAAATTCATCCTGCGAGCTGAAGGCTTTCTTCGCCGGCGCCAGCGGTGGCTGAGCGATGGCGCGGCCATACACCTGCATGCGCCCGCTCGGTACGGCAATGCTGCGCGCGCTGCTGTTGACCACGTTGTCGGCGGCGGCGCTGTTACGCAGCGGCGCGCTCTTGGCATCGATGGCGACCGGCGCGTTCGGCACGATACCGGCCAACAGACGGTCAGTCAGCTTGCTCGGCAAGGCGATACGGCGCTGGTTCATCAGCTCCATGTCGTTGGCGTGCGTGCTCGCGCCTTCAGGCACGGCCACGCGATAAGCCCACAGCGGACGCTGGCCGTTGGAGCGGCCCAACGGCCCTGCGGCCTGGGTGCCTGCGGCGATTTCAGTCGGCACATCGACCTTCTTCGCTGGCGCCTGCGCCGCCTCCGGGCCCTGCAACGTGGCCGCCTGGGCGTCCACCGGCTTGTTCTTCTGCATTTGGCGCATCAGCACGTCGGCCAGGCCAATACCACCGCCTTCGCGGGACATCGAAACCGCCAACTGCTGGTCGTACATTTCCTGGTATTGCTTGGCCGCCGGCGTATTCAGCGGGTTGTCCTTGCCCAGCGCTTCCGTGGCCGAGCGCATGGACTTGAGCATCTCGCTGAGAAACAGCGACTCGAACTCCTGCGCGACTTTGCGCATGTTGCCTTCGCTGTTCTTGTCGGCGCCGACCTTGAGCTGGTTAAGCCGGTTCAGGTCGGAGTAAGACCCCGAATCTGCCGTGCTGCTGATCCCGCTCTGGCGCATATCCATGACCATGGCTCAGATCACTATCAGGTCGGCTTGCAAGGCGCCGGCCTGTTTCAGCGCTTCGAGGATCGCCATCAAGTCGCCTGGGGCTGCGCCCACCTGGTTCACCGCGCGGACAATCTCGTCCAGCGTGGTGCCGGGGCCGAACTTGAACATCGGCTTGGCTTCTTGCTGAGCATTCACCCGCGAACGCGGCACCACCGCCGTCTGGCCATTGGACAAGGGCCCAGGCTGACTGACGATCGGGTCTTCGGTGATAGTCACGGTCAGGCTGCCGTGGGTCACGGCCGCCGGCGATACCTTGACGTTCTGACCGATCACGATCGTGCCGGTACGCGAATTGATGATGACCTTGGCCACCGCCTGGCCTGGATCGACCTCGAGGTTTTCCAGGATCGACAGGTAATCGACGCGCTGGCTTGGGTCCAGCGGCGCGGTGACGCGGATCGAGCCGCCGTCAATGGCCTGAGCGACGCCAGGGCCGAGCATGTCGTTGATCTTGTCGACCACGCGCTTGGCGGTGGTGAAGTCCGAACGGTTGAGGTTCAAGGTCAGGCTGTTGCCCTGGTTGAAGCCGCTGGGCACGGTGCGTTCCACCATGGCGCCGCCTGGAATTCGTCCGGCAGACGGCACGTTAACGGTGATCTTCGAACCGTCACGGCCCTCGGCGTCAAAACCACCGACCACCAGGTTGCCCTGGGCGATGGCGTAGACGTTGCCGTCGATACCCTTGAGCGGCGTCATCAGCAACGTGCCGCCGCGCAGGCTTTTGGAGTTACCGATGGACGAGACGGTGATGTCCACCACCTGACCCGGCTTGGCGAACGCCGGCAGATCGGCACTGATGGACACGGCCGCAACGTTTTTCAGCTGCACGTTGCCCGAACCCGCCGGCACCTTGATGCCGAACTGCGAGAGCATGTTGTTGAAGGTCTGCAGGGTGAACGGCGTCTGAGTGGTCTGGTCACCCGTGCCGTTAAGCCCCACCACCAGGCCGTAGCCGATCAGTTGGTTGGAGCGCACGCCGGAAATACTGGCGATGTCTTTCAACCGCTCAGCAAAGGCCCCTGTGCTCAAGGCCAGCAACAACGCGGCAGCCATCAGCTGTTTGAGTTTCAAAGTGGCCACCTAGAAAGGGAACAGCGGGCTAAGGAAGAAACGGTCGAACCAGCCCGGCTGACTCGCATCAGCAAACGAACCCGTACCCGAGTAGGTAATGCGCGCATCGGCAATCCGCGTCGACGGCACGGTGTTGTCGGTGGAAATATCATCGGCGCGGACCATGCCCGCAATGCGCACCAGCTCGTCGCCGGTGTTGAGAGTCATCCACTTTTCACCGCGTACGGCGATGATGCCGTTGGGCAGTACATCGGCGACGGTCACGGTGATCGAACCGGTCAGGCTGTTGCCCTGCCCCGCCGCACTTTTGCCGTTGGTGGCGCGGTCGCCGCTGTAGCCGGCGTCCAGGCTCAGGTCACCGCTGCCCAGTGGGTTGTTGGTGTTAGGCACGCCACCGAACAGCGACGTCAGGCCAATGCTGGTCTTGCTGGTCTTGCCGATCTGCGAGTTGGCGTTTTTGCTGGCCTGGGTTTTCTCGTTCAGGGTGATGGTGATGATGTCACCCACGCGGAACGCCTTGCGGTCGCTGTACAGGTTCTGTTCGAAACCGGCCTGGTAGATCGAGCCATTGTTGGCCGCCGCCGGCAACGGCGTGCGCGGCAACACCGGCGCGTAGTACGGGTCATTGGGTTTTGGCGTCGGGGCGACACAGCCCGCGAGCACGGCGATCCCACTCAATGCCAGAACAGAAACATAGCGATTCATGACCCTTACCTCACGGTGTTGCAGGCGCCGTCGATGGCGCCCCATAGACTTGATTACAGATTCTGCGTTACGAACGAAAGCATCTGGTCGGCGGTGGAAATCACCTTGGAGTTCATCTCGTAGGCGCGCTGGGTGGTGATCATGTTGACCATCTCCTCAACCGTGCTGACGTTGGAAGTTTCCAGGGTGCTTTGCAGCGTGGTGCCAAAACCGTTCAGGCCAGGGGTGCCGATTTGCGGCGCGCCGCTGGAGGCGGTTTCCAGGAACAGGTTGTTACCCATCGCTTGCAGGCCGGCCGGGTTGATGAAGTCGGCGGTTTGCAGGTTGCCGATCACTTGCGACGCCGGGTTGCCGGCCACGGTGATCGACACGGTGCCGTCGTTGCCGACGGTGAAGGTCTTGGCGTCCGCGGGAACCACAACAGCCGGCTCCAGGGCGAAACCGTTGGCCGTGACGATCTGGCCATTGGAGTCGAGGTGGAACGTGCCGTCACGGGTGTAGGACGTGGTGCCATCGGGTTGCAGGATCTGGAAGAAGCCGCGCCCGTTGATGGCCATGTCCAATGGCTGACCGGTTTGCTGCAGGTTGCCGGCGCTGAAGTTCTTCTGCGTGCCAACGATCTGCACACCGGTACCCAGTTGCAGGCCCGACGGCAATTCGCTGTCCTGGGTCGATTGGGCGCCCGGCTGCTTCTTGATCTGATAGAGCAAGTCCTGGAACTCGGCGCGGTCACGTTTGAAGCCCGTGGTCGACACGTTCGCCAAGTTGTTGGAAATGGTGGTCAGGTTGGTGTCCTGGGCGGACAAACCGGTTTTGGCAACCCATAGAGCCGGAAGCATGCTGTTCTCCTTCGTGCGCCTGTTTGTTGGCGCTGCGCTGCAAAATTAGTAGTCGGTCAGTAACGCGCCAATCAGCTCATCGCCAGAACGCGGGTCATGGCCTGGTCGTCTTCCTTGGCGCTGTTCATCATCTTGATGTGCAGCTCGAACTGCTTGGAAAGCGACAGCACCGCGGTCATTTCTTCAACGGCGTTGACGTTGCTTGCCTGCAGGAAGCCCGACGTCAGCGTGACGTTGGCGTTCGCCTGGGCCGGCTGGCCATCCTTGGTGTGGATGGTGCCGTCCAGGCCCTTGGTCATGTTCTTGAGGTCCGGCTGGACCAGCTTGATGCGGTCCACTTCAGCCATGACCCGCGGGCCTTCGCCCATGGCGCGGATGCTGATGGTGCCGTCGGCACCCACTTCGATTTTCTGCTGCGGCGGCACCGCAATCGGGCCACCGTTGCCCATGATCGGCATACCGTTGCCGGCCCGCAGCACGCCCAGCGCATCCACATTCATGCTGGCACTGCGCACGTAGGCTTCACCGCCATCGGGGGTTTGCACAGCCATCCAACCGTCGCCGCTGACCGCCACGTCGAGGTCACGACCGGTTTCGATCATGGCGCCCGGGGAGAAGTCGGTGCCCGGACGCTCGGTCATGGCAAACGCGCGCGCCGGAAAGCTGTCACCAAACACCGGCATCGAACGCGCCTGCTCCAGATCACGCTGAAAACCGTTGGTGGAGATGTTCGCCAGATTGTTGGCATGGGCCTTCTGCGCCAGTGCATTCTGGCTGGCGCCGGTCATTGCCACATAAAGGTACTTGTCCACGCTCTATCCTCTTTCTGACGGACGCTTGCCGCCCACCGCTGTACTGATGAGGCTTAAGCAATTTGCGAACCAACTTTTAAAAACGAGGAAAAGTCCAGGCGGGACGGGGGTTTGCGTGGAGGCATGGAGATTATGAGGCTGGACGAGAGTCGAAAAAACGGCGGACTACTGCCGCCTGCGGCAAGCACAGGTCTTGAAGATGACAAATAACAAATGTGGGAGCTGGCTTGCCTGCGATAGCGGTGTATCAGTGGGTACATCAGCTAACTGACCCACCGCCATCGCAGGCAAGCCAGCTCCCACAGGGGATGCGTTCACTTGTCGGCCTTGAGGATTTCGTAATCACGCAGCTTATTGGCGATGGTGGTGTGCGACACGCCCAAGCGTTTGCCCAGCTGCCGGCTGCTGGAATGCTCGGCATATAAAGCCTCCAGCACTGCCTTCTCGAACCGGCCAACGATCTGCTCCAACCCGCCCTCCAACGAGAAATCGCCAAGCGGCTGACGCACGCCGTAATCCGGCAAGCGAATATGCTCTGCCTTGACCGTCCCGCCTTCGCACAACGACACCGCCTGAAACAGCACGTTTTCCAGCTGGCGCACATTGCCCGGCCAGTGATAGTGGCTGAGCCGATCCATCGCAGCCGGTGCCAGCTTGGGCAGCGGGCAGCCGATCTGCCGGCTGGCTTGATCGAGGAAATGCTCAACCAATGGCGCCAACCCATCCAGGCATTCGCGCAGCGGCGGGATATGCAGCGACAGCACATTGAGGCGGTGATAAAGGTCCTGGCGGAATTCGCCGCGGGCGCAAAGCTCAGACAAGTCCACCTGCGTCGCACAGATCACCCGTACATCCAGGTAGACCTCTTCATCACTGCCCACCCGGCGAAAGCATCCGTCCTGCAGAAAACGCAGCAATTTCACCTGCAGACGCGCGCTCATTTCGCCGACGCCATCGAGAAACAACGTACCGCCTGCCGTCAGCTCCAACAGACCCAGCTTGCCTTCGGCCCGCGCGCCTTCAAACGCACCAGGCCCGTAGCCAAACAGCTCGGTCTCGGCCATTGACTCCGGCAAGCCTGCGCAATTGAGCGCCATCAATGGCGACTGCCCACGCGGGCTGGCCAGGTGACAAGCGCGGGCCAACAGCTCTTTGCCGGTGCCGGTTTCGCCTTCTATTAATAGAGGCGCATCCAGAGGCGCCATGCGCCGCGCCTCGCGCACCACGGCCGCCATGACCTTGGAGCTCTGGAAGATGCTGTCGAAACCACGCAGTTCCTGCTTGCGCACGTTATAGATGCGCTCCCCGACGCGGTCGGCGCGGTGCAGGGTCAGCACGGCCCCCGCCATGGCTTCGCTGTCATCGTGTTCGGAGGACTGCAGCGGCGCGATGTCCGCCAGGAATACGTCGCCCTTGACCTTGACCCGCAAGCCATTGATGCGCGACTTGCTCGCCCGCACCAGTTCCGGCAGATCGAAGTCTTCGGCGTAGCGCGACAGTGGAATGCCCGGCACCTCGTCCACGCGCACCCCGAGCAACTGCGCCGCCGCGCGGTTGGCGGCAACGATGGAGCCGCCCATGTCGATCGACAGCACCGGAAATTCCAGTGCGCCAAGCAGCGCATTGAGCTCCATATGCCGACGCTCGCTGGGCATCAGCCCTACCCGCTTGACGCCAAACACCCCGGCAATGGCTTCAAATTGCGGGCGCAGCGCCTGGAATTGCATGTTCACCAGGTTGGGGCAAAACAGGTAAATCGCATTGCCATGTTCGCCGCCGACCTCGCCCTTGGCGACGTTGACGCCGTACTCCACCAACAGGTTGAGGATGTCCCGCAGGATGCCGATGCGGTTCTGGCAGTGCACTTTAATACGCATGAAAAAGCCCGAAAGGTGGGAAGGCGCCGCGTCTTTTTGCCGCTGAGCGCAGATAGTCGTCAAGATTATGTGACAGCCCGGGAGCATTTCACAGCCCAAGACAAGGATGAGCCGGGCTATCGTAACGAATACTTTACAAAAATCGGTAACATTTCCTACAGCATTAAGCCGCAGCCCGATGGAATCCGGCGCCTTGCGGGTTATCAATAGGCTCATCGCAGGACATAACAAGAACGAATGCCTAGCAGGAGAGCCGTATGAAGCAAACGCACTACGTGGCCCGCGAGCCCGATGCGCAAGGTTTTATCCACTACCCGCCGGAAGAACACGCGGTGTGGAACACTCTGATCACGCGCCAGTTGAAAGTGATCGAGGGTCGCGCCTGCCAGGAATACCTGGACGGCATCGACAAGCTCGGCCTGCCGCTGGACCGCATTCCGCAACTGGGTGAAATCAACCAGGTGCTGGCCGAGACCACCGGCTGGCAAGTCGCCCGCGTGCCGGCACTGATCCCCTTCCAGACCTTCTTCGAATTACTCGCCAGCAAACAGTTTCCGGTGGCGACCTTTATTCGGACCCGCGAAGAACTGGACTACCTGCAAGAGCCGGATATTTTCCACGAGATCTTCGGCCACTGCCCGCTGCTGACCAACCCCTGGTTCGCCGAATTCACCCACACCTACGGCAAGCTCGGCCTGGCCGCGACCAAGGAACAGCGCGTGTACCTGGCGCGCCTGTACTGGATGACCATCGAGTTCGGCCTGGTGGACACCCCGCAAGGCCGGCGCATCTACGGTGGCGGCATTCTGTCGTCGCCCAAGGAGAGCGTGTACTGCCTGTCGGATGAGCCCGAGCACCAAGCCTTCGACCCGCTCGAAGCGATGCGCACGCCGTATCGGATCGACATCCTGCAACCACTGTATTTCGTCCTGCCTGAGCTCAA
Source organism: Pseudomonas sp. HT11 (assembly GCF_044875395.1). Taxonomy (NCBI): domain Bacteria; kingdom Pseudomonadati; phylum Pseudomonadota; class Gammaproteobacteria; order Pseudomonadales; family Pseudomonadaceae; genus Pseudomonas; species Pseudomonas sp. HT11. The sequence continues at coordinate 4,517,465 of NZ_CP173217.1, forward strand.
GCGCCTGTTCGACGTGGCGCAGGAAGACATCATGGGCATGGTCGAGCGCGGTATGCAGCTGGGTCTGCACGCGCCGAAATTTCCGCCCAAACCCAAAGCGGCTTGAACCTTATGTTTTCAGGCCAGGTGAGTCTGTTCCCTGGCCGCGCGTTGCTTTAGGGTGACGCCACTGACGACCGTTTTTCAAACACTCGAATTCAGGACACTTCCCATGACCACCTTGAACCAAGCCCACTGCGAAGCCTGCCGTGCCGACGCCCCGCAAGTCAGCGATGAAGAGTTGCCGGTACTGATCAAGCAGATTCCCGACTGGAACATCGAAGTCCGCGACGGCGTGATGCAGCTGGAAAAGGTTTTTCTGTTTAAGAACTTCAAATTTGCCCTGGCCTTTACCAACGCCGTGGGTGAAATCTCTGAAGCCGAAGGCCACCACCCTGGCCTGCTCACCGAGTGGGGCAAAGTCACCGTGACCTGGTGGAGCCACTCGATCAAAGGCTTGCACCGCAACGACTTCATCATGGCCGCGCGCACGGACGAAGTGGCCAAGGACGCCGAGGGCCGCAAGTAATGCATTTCGATGCGATTGGCCGCGTGCCCGGCGACCCGATCCTCGGGCTGATGGACCTGTATGCCCAGGACAGCAACCCGAACAAGTTCGACCTGGGTGTCGGCGTCTATAAAGACGACCAGGGCCTCACGCCGATTCCGCACTCGGTAAAACTCGCCGAACAGCGGCTGGTAGACACCCAGACCACCAAGACCTACATCGGCGGCCACGGCGATGCGGCATTCGGTGCGCTGATCAGCGAACTGGTGCTCGGCGCCGACTCGGCCCTGATCCGCGACCGCCGTGCCGGCGCAACGCAAACCCCAGGCGGCACCGGCGCCCTGCGCCTGAGCGCGGACTTTATCGCCCATAACCTGCCGGGGCGTGGCGTGTGGCTGAGCAACCCGACCTGGCCGATCCACGAAACCATCTTCGCCAAGGCCGGGCTCAAGGTCAGTCACTACCCCTATGTGGGTGCCGACAACCGCCTGGATGTGGCCGCGATGTTGGCAACACTTGCCACCGTGCCCGAGGGCGACGTGGTGTTGCTGCATGCGTGCTGCCACAACCCGACTGGTTTTGACCTGTCCCAGGACGACTGGCGCCAGGTGCTGCAGATCGTGCGCGAGCGCCAATTGCTGCCGCTGATCGACTTCGCCTATCAAGGCTTCGGCGACGGTCTGGAGCAGGACGCCTGGGCCGTGCGATTGTTTGCCGCCGAGCTGCCGGAAGTGCTGATCACCAGCTCCTGCTCGAAAAACTTTGGCCTGTACCGCGACCGTGTCGGCGCGTTGATCGTGTGCGCGGCGGATGCTGAAAAGCTCACGGATGTGCGCAGCCAACTGGCAAACACCGCGCGCAATCTGTGGTCGACGCCGCCGGATCATGGCGCCGCCGTGGTCGCGACCATTCTTGGGGATGCCGAGCTGAAAAAGCGCTGGAGCGACGAAGTCGAAGCCATGCGTTCACGGATCGCGCAGCTGCGTTCCGGCCTGGTGGAGGCGCTGGCGCCCCACGGGCTGGCCGAACGCTTTGCGCATATCGGTGCGCAGCGTGGGATGTTTTCCTACACCGGCTTGAGTGCCGAACAGGTCAAGCAACTGCGCGAGAAGCACAGCGTGTACATGGTCAGTTCGGGGCGGGCTAACGTGGCGGGCATCGACGCGACGCGTTTGACCCTGCTGGCCGAGGCCATCGCCGACGTCTGCAACTGAAGAAACGGGGAATAAATGTGGGAGCAGGCAAGCCAGCTCCCACATTTGAACGGAGTGAGGCCTTTAGCCCGCAACCATCTCGGCTTTGAGCTGCGCCTCTTTCGCCTGCGCATCCGCCAACCGATACAACTCGATCTGCCCGTCCCAGTGCTCGATCAACGCCGTGCACGACTCCACCCAGTCCCCGCAGTTGAGGTAATCCACCTCGCCCACCTTGCGAATTTCCGCGTGGTGAATATGTCCGCAGACCACGCCATGCAGCTCGCGCCTGGTGACTTCGTGGGCGATCGCCTCCTCAAAGTCGCTGATAAAGCTCACTGCCGTCTTGACCTTGTGCTTGAGGTACGCCGACAGCGACCAGTAGCCGTAGCCATACCGCGCCCGCCAGTGATTGAGCCAGCGGTTCAGCGTGAGTGTGAACTCGTAGGCCGAGTCGCCGAGAAACGCCAGCCAGCGGTGGTAACGGGTGATCACATCAAACTGGTCGCCGTGAATTACCAGCAAGTGACGGCCATCGGCGGTGACGTGCACCGCTTCGTCCACCAGTTGGATATTGCCCAGGATCAGCTTGGAATAGCGCCGCAGGAACTCGTCATGGTTGCCGGTGACATAGATCACCTCGGTGCCGCGCTTGGCCATGGTCAGCAAGCGGCGGATCACGTTGGTATGGGCCTGGGGCCAATACATGCCGCCGCGCATTTTCCAGCCGTCAATGATGTCGCCCACCAGGTACACCTTGTCGGCGTGGTAGCCCTTGAGAAACCGCGACAAGTGTTCGGCCTGGCAGTCCCGCGTGCCCAGGTGCACGTCGGAAATCCACAAGGTACGAACCCGTTGTTTAGGACCGGGTTTGGCGAATTCGGCACGGGTCATGGGCATCCCTCGACGCTGTTTTAGCGAGCTTGCGCCCTGGTGGTTAACAGCCCATGACAGCGGTGCGTCAGTCTGATGACAGCGCCTGGCGCCCGTGAAGCGTTGTAGACTGGCGCCCTGCACCCTCAGGAGACCGCGATGAGACCGACGCTCACGCTGCGCCACTACCTCGAAGAGCCTCTTGCCCACAGCCATGACCATGCGCAGTTGGTGTTCGGCCTGTCCGGGCACCTGGACCTGGAAGTCGATGGCCGGGGCAGCCAGGTGCGCGAAAGCAGCGTGATGGTGCTGCCCTTTTCCGCTCACCACGCCTGCGGCAGCCGCGATGGCAGCCGGTGCCTGGTGCTGGATGTGCCCACCGAACACTGGGTGCTGGACTCCTTGGGCGAGCATGCCGACGCCAGCCGCCGCCTGCTCGATCAACCGGCACGCCTGACTCTGGATTCGCGGCAAAGCCAGCTGGTGCAATGGCTGGCGCACAGCCCGGTGGATGACCCGTTGATCGTGCAGCAAGGCGCGGTGCTGTTATTGGCCAGCCTCAATCACCCGCAGGCCCAACCGACGCCGGGGCGGCGCCTGCCGTATGCGGCGTTTGATGCGCATATCGAGCGACACGTTGCGCATCCGTTGCAGGTCGCAGACCTTGCGCGCATTGCCGGCCTGTCGGTCGCGCGCCTGCACGCGCGCTTTATCGCCGAGTGCGGGCAGACGCCGATGGACTACATTCGCGGGCGCCGCCTGCAGATGGCCTTGAACCTGTTGCGCAACACGCCGCAGCCCATCGGCGACATTGCCGAGCGCGTCGGCTACAGCTCGCAAAGTGCGTTTGCCGCCGCGATGTTGCGCGAATTTGGCGCATCACCGGGCGCATTGCGGCGCTCATCATAGTCTTGCGACAAAAAACGCGAGCCGGACGACAGACGCCCACACCTCCAACCTCTAGACTGCGATTCTGTCACCCCGTTGGTTCAAGGATCGCAATGACTCCCCGCTCAGCCCTTGGCGCCCTGCATATCGGCGCACTGATGTTTGGCCTCACCGGCGTATTCGGCAAGCTGGCGGCGGCCTCGCCCGCCATCATCGTCTTCGGCCGGGCGGCCTTCGCCGTGGTGGCGCTCGCCGTGTTTGCGCGATTCGCCAGCAACACCACCTGGAAAACACTCCAGATGCGCGACTGGCGCCGCCTGCTGATCAGCGGCGTGCTGCTCGCGGCGCATTGGGTGACCTTCTTCATCGCGGTCAAAGTCGCCGGCGTGGCCGTCGCCACGCTTGGGTTTACCGCGTTCCCGGCGTTTACCGTGATTCTCGAAGGGCTGATCTTCCGCGAGCGCATTCGTGCCAATGAAGTGCTGCTGGTGGTACTGGTCAGTGTCGGCCTGATCCTGGTGACGCCAGACTTCAACCTCGCCAGCTCAGCCACCGGCGGCCTGCTCTGGGGCATTGCCTCGGGCCTGCTGTTTTCGCTGCTGTCGCTGAACAACCGCGCCAGTTCCGGGCGCATCCCCGCGGTGCAGGCGGCGCTGTGTCAGAACGTGGTGGTCGCGGCTTGTCTGCTGCCGGTGGCGGCACCCGGACTGGCGGATGTGCGGGCAATTGACTGGTTGTGGATCGGGCTGCTCGGGGTGTTCTGTACCGGCCTGGCCCACAGCCTGTTTGTCGCCAGCCTGGCGGTGATCAAGGCGCGCACCGCCTCGGTGGTGTTTGCCATGGAGCCGGTCTACGGCATCACCGCGGCCTGGGTGCTGTTTGCCGAAACCCCAACCTTGCGCATGCTGCTGGGCGGCGCGCTGATCATCGTCGCCATCGTGCTTTCCGGGCTGATGGGCAGCACCAGCCAGGCCAAAGCGCCTGCGGCGACGGCCTGATGCTCAGGCTTTGCGGTCGTTATGGCCCAGATCGCGCTGCGGGTCGATCTGGTCACGCACGCGCTGCTTGAGCACCTTGGCTTCGGGGAAGCCACCGTCGGCCTTGCGCTCCCAGATCTGCACACCATCGCAGGTGATGCGAAACGCGCCGCCGGTGGCCGGCTCCAGCGCCACACGGCCCAGGTCATCGGCAAACGTACTCAACAACTCCTGGGCCAGCCACGCGGCGCGCAACAGCCACTGGCACTGGGTGCAATAGGTGATGACGATCTCGGGTTTGCTCAGCGACATAATTTGAGAGGTTCCTGGCATAACGGGCTGGGTGGATCGGGTGGCTATAATACCGGCCTTTCGCCCAGCCTCGAGATTCATGATGCGCCGCCTGTTGTCTTGCCTGTTTCTGTGTTTGCTTCCACTGCTCGCCGACGCCGTTGAAACACCCCGCCCCAAAATCGGCCTCGTGCTGTCCGGCGGCGCCGCGCGTGGCCTGGCGCATATTGGTGTGCTCAAGGCCCTGGAAGAGCAAGGGATCCAGATCGATGCGATTGCCGGCACCAGCATGGGCGCGGTGATTGGCGGGCTGTACGCCTCGGGCTACAAGATTGATGAGCTGGAAAAGCTCGCGCTGAATATTGACTGGCAACAAGCGCTGTCCGACGCACCGCCGCGCGAAGACGTGCCGTTTCGACGCAAGCAGGATGACCGTGACTTTTTGGTCAAGCAGAAGCTCAGTTTCCGCGACGACGGCAGCCTCGGCCTGCCACTCGGAGTGATTCAGGGTCAGAACCTGGCACTGCTGCTGGAAAGCATGTTCGCCCACAGCAGCAACACGCGTAACTTCGACAAGCTGCCGATCCCGTTCCGCGCAGTGGCCACCGACATCACCACCGGCGAAAAAGTCGTGTTCAACAAAGGCCACCTGCCCCAGGTGATCCGCGCGAGCATGTCGATTCCGGCGGTGTTCGCCCCGGTGGAAATCGACGGCCGGCTGCTGGTGGACGGCGGCATGACCGACAACATCCCGCTGGACGTGGCGCGCGAGATGGGCGTCGACATCGCCATCGTGGTCGACATCGGCACCCCGCTGCGTTCGCGCAAGCAACTTGCCACTGTGGTCGATGTGCTCAACCAGTCGATCACCCTGATGACCCGGCGCAACTCCGAAGAGCAACTCAAGGCGCTGCACCCCAAGGATGTGCTGATCCAACCGCCGCTGGCGGCCTACGGCGTGACGGACTTCGGCCGCGCCAAGGACATGATCGACGCCGGCTACCGCGCCACCCGCGCGCTTGATGTACGCCTGGCGCACCTGCGTCCTGCTGAGCCTGTCGACCCGCAACTGATCGCCGCCCGCACACCCGGCGAGCGCACCCCCGTGATCACCGCCATCAAGGTGGAAAACGACTCGAAGGTCAGCGATGACGTGATCCGCTACTACATCCGCCAAAACCTGGGCGAGCCGCTGAACCTGGGCCGTCTGCAAACCGACATGGGCACCTTGTACGGCCTGGACTACTTCGAGCAGGTGCAATACCGCGTAGTGAAAAAGGGCCAGGACAACACCCTGGTGATCAGTGCACGCGGCAAACGCAGCGGCACCGACTACTTGCGCCTGGGCCTGAACCTGTCGGATGACATGCGCGGCGACAGCGCCTTCAACCTCGGCGCCAGCTACCGCATGAATGGCATCAACCGCCTCGGCGCCGAATGGCTGACGCGGGTGCAGATCGGTGATCGCCAAGAGCTGTACAGCGAGTTCTACCAGCCACTGGATGTCGGCTCACGCTACTTCGTCGCGCCCTATATCAGTGCCCAGGCGCAGAACGTTGAACTGATTCTGGACAACGACCCCATCTCCGAATACCGCCTGGAGCGTTATGGCTTTGGCTTGAACGTCGGCCGCCAGATCGGCAACAGCGGCGAGATCCGCTTCGGCGTCGGCGAAGCCTGGGGCAAGGCGGACGTGCGCATCGGCGACCGCGACCTGCCGAGCGTGAGCTTCAGCGAGGGCTTCTATGAACTGAAGTACTCGTTCGACTCGCTCGATAACGTGTACTTCCCGCACACCGGCGAAGACATCGGCCTGGCGTTCCGCGAATTCGAGCCAGGGTTAGGCTCGGACCAGCGCTATCGTCAGTGGGAGTTCAAACTGGACAAGGCCATGAGCCGCGGCCCGGACACGCTCATACTGGGCGGTCGTTACGGGCGCACGCTGGATAAATCCGACGTGGTGGTATCCAGCTTCCTGCTGGGCGGTGCGCGGCAATTGTCGGGCTTTCGCGAAGATGCAATCTCGGGGCAGAACATCGCCCTGATGCGCGCGGTGTACTACCGCCGCCTGACGCCGCGCTCGTACCTGCCGCTGGACTTCCCGCTGTACCTGGGGGCCTCGGTGGAACGCGGCCGGGCGTGGAACAACGACAATCAATTCGACAGCGGTTACATCAACGCTGCGAGTGTTTTCCTGGGGTTTGATACGCCGCTGGGGCCGCTGAATTTCAGCTATGGGTTCAATGATGACGATCAGCAGGCGGTGTACCTGAACCTCGGCCAGACGTTCTAGGCAGCGCACAAAAAAAGTGGGAGCTGGCAAGCCAGCTCCCACTTTTTAATTTCTGGTGAATCCCGGATCAGGACTTTTCCAGATTCGCCAGGATGTGCCCATGCACACGCATGCACACGCGCAAATCCTCTTCATCCACGCCCACAAACAGCTCATGGCGCAACGCTGTGGCAATGGTTTCAATCTGGTCGATCAATGGGCGGGCGGTGTCGCACAGCAATATGCGTTTGGCACGACGGTCTTCAAGCACCGCCTGGCGTTGCACCAGACCCTGGCCTTCAAGGCTGTCGAGCAGGCGGGCCAGCGTCGGCCCTTCGACGCCAACACTTTGAGCCAGCTCGCGCTGAGTGGGCGCTTCCGCAAAACGGGCCAGGTGCAACAGCACCAGCCAACGCGCCTGGGACAAACCCAGCCCCGCCAAGCGGCGGTCCAGTTCGGCGCGCCAACCTCGGGACATTTGCGCCAACTGCATGCCAAAGCGGTGTTGATCGGTTAAAGGCATAAAAAACTCATGGTTTAGACTGAAAATAAAGTGTGGCTAATTATTAGTCAGCTAAGCATGAGCCATGCCAGGAGGCAAGGGCCGCTATGTACTGATTCGTTACATTGGCGCAATTGGCACACTAAATTTCGAATTCCGACTGCAAAGCAGCCCGCACGCAATACAAAACACCCTCAGGCACACGCCCGGTAAACAGCGGCGCGATCTCCGCAACTGGTGGCAATTCGCCCTCTCCGTCGAGGAATGCATCCTGGATTTCACCGAGCAGATCTTCCGGCAAATCAAGGGCTTGCTCCAACGACAACTGCTGCTTGCCGATGGATTCGGCCAGCAGGGTATAGACGTTTTTTTCCGAACATTGCAGTTGACCGGCAATCTGGATCGGGGTCATGCCGGCACGCGCCAGGCTGATCAGTTCGTGGCGAATATCGGCGACTTCCTTCGGCGCCTCGGCCTGGCCGCCGAGCACTTCGAGGAAGGCTTGCCCATAGCGTTCCAGCTTGCGCGCGCCGACGCCGCTGACCCGGGCCATTTCGGCCATGGTGGTCGGCTGCTCGCGCAGCATCTCCAGCAACGTGGAGTCGGGGAAAATAACGTAAGGCGGCACACTGTGTTCCTGCGCAAGTTTGCGTCGCAGGGTGCGCAAGGCTTCCCATTGCTCGCGCTCTTCGCCACGGACCAACTGGCTGGCCTGGCTGGTGCTGCTCTTGGCCGTGGTCTGCGGTTTGAGGTCGCGACGCAGCTCCAGGCTCACTTCGCCCTTGAGCAATGGCCGGCAACTGTCGTTCAGGCGCAGGCCGCCATAGCCTTCGAGGTCGATGTCCACCAGGCCGCGGGCGACCATCTGGCGGAACAATGAGCGCCACTCGCCTTCAGCGCGGGCTTTGCCGACGCCATAGACCGAGAGTTTTTCGTGGCCGAAGCTGCGCACTTTTTCGTTGTCCTTGCCCAGCAACACATCCACCAGATGGCCCACGCCATAACGCTGGCCGGTGCGATAGATGGCCGACAACGCCTGGCGCGCCGGCTCGGTGGCATCCCAGGTCTGCACGCCGTCCACGCAGTTGTCGCAGTGGCCGCACGGCTCGGGCATGTCTTCGTCGAAGTACGCCAGCAGCGTTTGGCGGCGGCAGCGCGTCTCCTCACACAGCGACAGCATCGCGTCGAGCTTGTGTTGCTCCAAACGCTTGTGACGCTCGTCGCCCTCGGAGTTCTGCAGCATCTGCTTGAGCATCACCACGTCTTGCAGGCCGTAGACCATCCAGGCATCCGCCGGCAGGCCATCACGGCCAGCGCGGCCGGTTTCCTGGTAATACGCCTCGAGGGACTTGGGCAAGTCCATGTGCGCGACAAAGCGCACGTTGGATTTGTCGATGCCCATGCCGAACGCGATGGTCGCCACCATGATCAGGCCTTCCTCGTTGAGAAAGCGCTTCTGGTGGGCAGAGCGCGTTTCATTGGGCAGGCCCGCGTGGTACGGCAGCGCCGGGTAGCCTTGCTCGCAGAGGAACGCGGCCACTTCATCGACCTTCTTGCGCGACAGGCAATAGACGATGCCCGCATCGCTGCGCCGCTCGGACAGGAACGCCAGCAACTGCTTGCGCGGCTGCTCCTTGGGCACGATGCGGTAGAAGATGTTCGGCCGGTCGAAGCTCGACAGGAAGCGCTCGGCGTTCTGCAAATGCAGGCGCTCGACGATTTCTTCACGGGTGCGTTTGTCGGCAGTGGCCGTCAACGCGATGCGCGGGACGTCGGGGAACAATTCCGCCAACTGGCCCAGCTGCAAATATTCGCGACGGAAATCGTGGCCCCATTGCGATACGCAGTGGGCTTCATCGATGGCGAACAGGGCGATTTCCAGGCTCTGCAAAAACGCCAGCATGCGCGGCTGCACCAGACGCTCAGGGGCCAGGTAAAGCATCTTCACTTCACCGCGCTTGATGCGCGCGGCCAAGTCGCGCTGTTGCTCGGCGCTGAGGGTGGAGTTCAAGGACGCGGCGGCGACACCAAGCTCTTCAAGGGTGGCGACCTGGTCGTCCATCAACGCTATCAGCGGCGATACCACCACGGCCAGGCCGTTACGCAACAGCGCCGGCACCTGGAAGCACAACGACTTGCCGCCGCCGGTAGGCATCAGCACCAGGGCATCACCGCCACTGGCCACGCGCTCAATGATCGCACCCTGGCGGCCACGAAAACTGTCGTAGCCGAAGATGTCCTTGAGGACGCGTTGAGCCTGCTCGAGCATGTAAAACTCCAAAATGGTGCCGAAATCCCTCTGTACAGGCTGGCCGAAAAACCCCGGCTTCACGGGAAATAATCCGTAAGCGAAGTTTTCGCGGGTGGGCGCTGGGCCTGCAGGGGCATCACAAAACGCGGCAGTATACCCGAGCGTCGGTCCGCAAAGGGCGCCACTGACGAACAGCGACTGCTATCTAAACCTGGCAAATATGCCTTGCAGCTGGCCTGGGGGCTCAAGAAAGCCTAGAATTGCGCATCGTTTATTCCCAAGGTATGCCGTAATGTCCTTCGCTGAGCAACTAACCCGCCTGCAAGCCTTCCTCGACGCCGATGAGCTGCATGACGAGGCGCTGGACTACGTGGCCGCCCACGGCTACCTGACCGCCCTGTCGATCTCTTCCGACATCGTGCCGGACCGTGAGTGGATCGACGCCTTGTTCGCCGAAGAGCCGCACTATGCCGATGCCGCCCAACGCGAAGAAATCGAATCCACCCTGCTGGCCCTCAAGGCCCACATCGGTCGCCAACTGGCTTCCGACGAGGAATTCGAGCTGCCTTGCGAGCTGGACCTGGGCGAAGACCCGGATGACTCCGACCTGCGCGGCTGGTGCATCGGCTTCATGGAAGGTGTGTTCCTGCGCGAAGCGGCCTGGTTCGAAACCGCCGAGGAAGAAGTCAGCGAAATGCTGCTGCCGATCATGGTCGGTTCGGGTCTGTTCGACGACCAGCCTGAATTCTCCGACATCGCTTCCGACGCCAACCTGATGGACGACATGATCGTACAGATCCCGGAAGCCCTGACCGCCCTGTACCTGTTGTGCAACGCCCCTGACGAAAAACCGGCGATCCTCAAGCCACGTCACCACTGAGTCTTTTGCCCGTGTCCTCCATGGGCAATCGCTCGCTGCTCCTGCGTTACGCACTGCTGGCCATCGGCTGGTTGAGCGTGGCGCTGGGAGTGATCGGCATCTTCCTTCCCGTATTGCCGACCACGCCCTTCCTGCTACTCGCCGCCGCCTGCTTCGCTCGAAGCTCCCCGCGTTTCTACCACTGGCTGGTGGAACACCCGCGCCTGGGCCCGTGGATCAAAGACTACCTGGACGGCAATGGCATTCCGCTCAAGGGCAAGGTCTACGCACTCGGCCTGATGTGGTTGAGCATTGGTTTCTCCTGCTACCTGGTGCCGCTGCCATGGGCACGCGGTTTCATGCTGACCAGTGCCGTGCTGGTGACAATCTATATCCTGCGCCAAAAAACCCTGCCGCCCCGCGAACGGTAGGCGCGGGCTTGGGTGGGAGCCGGGCTTGCCCGCGATAGCATCGCCACGGTGCAACGTTCACACCGCAGCGCCTGAATCGCAGGCAAGCCAGCTCCCACACCAGCCAGCAGCTACATAAGCCAGATCCTGCACACGACCTTGGTCGACACTGACTAACCCCAAGCATCATGCGAGACTGTCCCACCGGGCCTGGAATGCCTGGGTGTTCTTATGCTCGGAGTTACCATGACGCTGTCCAGCGGGCTGATCGCCGCCGTTGCCCTGGCCTATATGGCCATTATGTTTGCCATCGCCTTTTACGGTGACCGCCGCCATGCGCCGTTGCCGCCGAAGGTGCGCGCCTGGGTGTACAGCCTGTCGCTGGCCGTCTACTGCACCAGCTGGACCTTCTTCGGCGCGGTAGGCCAGGCCGCCGAACAGCTGTGGGCATTTTTACCGATCTATCTAGGACCGGTGCTGCTGTTGGTGTTGGCACCCTGGGTGCTGCAGAAGATGATTCTGATCAGCAAGCAGGAAAACATTACCTCCATCGCCGACTTCATCGCCGCGCGCTACGGCAAATCCCAGTCGCTGGCGGTGGTAGTGGCGCTGATTTGCCTGGTCGGCGTGTTGCCCTACATCGCCTTGCAGCTCAAAGGCATCGTGCTGGGCGTGAACCTGTTGATCGGCTCCGGCCCCGACACCACCGGCACGCGCGCCCAGGACACGGCCCTTATCGTGTCGCTGGTGCTGGCGCTGTTCACCATCGTGTTTGGTACACGCAACCTCGACGCCACCGAGCACCACCGTGGCATGGTGCTGGCGATTGCCTTTGAATCGTTGGTCAAGCTGTTCGCCTTTCTCGCTGTCGGCGCGTTTGTGACCTACGGCTTGTACGACGGATTCGGCGACCTGTTCAGCCAGGCGATGCTGGCGCCGCGCCTTGAGGAATACTGGAAAGAAACCATCAACTGGCCGTCAATGGTGGTGCAAACCGGCGTGGCGATGATGGCGATTATCTGCCTGCCCCGGCAGTTTCACGTCACCGTCGTGGAAAACATCGACCCGCAAGACTTACGCCTGGCCAAGTGGGTGTTCCCGGCCTACCTGATCCTCGCCGCGCTGTTCGTCATCCCCATCGCCCTTGGCGGCAAAATGCTGCTGCCCGGCTCGGTATTGCCGGACTCCTACGTGATCAGCCTGCCCATGGCCGAGGCGCACCCGGCCCTCGCTGTGCTGGCGTTTATTGGCGGTGCGTCGGCAGCGACCGGCATGGTGATCGTGGCCAGCATCGCCCTGTCGACCATGGTGTCCAACGACATGTTGCTGCCGTGGCTGCTGCGACGCTCCAGTGCCGAGCGGCCGTTCGAAGTGTTCCGCCACTGGATGCTCTCGGTGCGCCGGGTCAGCATTGTGATCATCCTGCTGCTGGCCTACGTGAGTTACCGGCTGCTCGGCTCCACCGCGAGCCTGGCGACCATCGGCCAGATCGCCTTCGCGGCAGTCACCCAACTGGCCCCGGCGATGCTGGGCGCGCTGTATTGGAAGCAGGCGAACCGGCGCGGCGTGTTCGCTGGGTTGGCGGCGGGCACGTTTTTGTGGTTCTACACCTTGGTCCTACCGGTCACGGCGAAAAGTCTGGGCTGGTCGCTGAGCCTTTTCCCCGGGCTGACGTGGATGCATTCACACCCGTTTGGCTTCTCCGTGACCTCGCTGACCTTGGGCACCGTGCTCTCGCTGGCGGGTAACTTCACGCTGTTTGTGTGGGTCTCGATGCTGTCGCGCACACGGGTCTCGGAGCACTGGCAGGCCGGACGCTTTATCGGCCAGGAAATCAGCCAACGCGCCAGCGCGCGCTCGATGTTGTCGGTGCAGATCAGCGACCTGCTGAGCCTGGCGGCGCGCTTTGTCGGTGAAGAACGTGCCCAGCAGAGTTTTATCCGCTTCGCCTATCGCCAGGGCAAAGGCTTCAACCCCAACCAGAATGCCGACAACGATTGGATTGCCCATACCGAACGCCTATTGGCGGGCGTGCTCGGCGCCTCTTCGACACGCGCCGTCGTAAAAGCCGCAATTGAAGGGCGGGAAATGCAACTGGAGGACGTCGTACGTATCGCCGACGAAGCCTCCGAAGTGCTGCAGTTCAACCGCGCGCTGCTGCAGGGCGCCATCGAAAACATCACCCAGGGCATCAGCGTGGTCGACCAGTCGCTGAAGTTGGTGGCCTGGAACCGGCGCTATCTGGAGCTGTTCAACTACCCCGACGGTTTGATCAGTGTGGGCCGGCCGATTGCCGACATCATTCGCTACAACGCCGAGCGCGGCTTATGCGGGCCAGGGGAAGCCGAAGTGCACGTCGCGCGGCGTCTGCACTGGATGCGCCAGGGCCGTGCGCATACGTCCGAGCGCCTGTTTCCGAATGGGCGCGTGATCGAGCTGATCGGCAACCCGATGCCCGGCGGCGGGTTCGTCATGAGCTTCACCGACATCACCGCGTTCCGTGAAGCCGAACAAGCCCTGACCGAGGCCAACGAGGGCCTGGAACAACGGGTGACCGAACGCACCCATGAACTGTCGCAACTGAATGTGGCGCTCACCGACGCCAAAGGCGTGGCCGAATCCGCCAGCCAATCGAAGACGCGCTTTCTGGCGGCAGTGAGCCACGACCTGATGCAGCCGTTGAACGCGGCACGATTGTTCTCCGCCGCCCTCTCCCACCAGAACGACGGTCTGTCTGCCGAAGCCCGCCAGTTGGTGCAGCACCTGGACAGCTCGCTGCGCTCTGCCGAAGACCTGATCAGCGACCTGCTGGATATCTCGCGCCTGGAAAACGGCAAGATCAATCCCCAGCGACAGCCCTTCGTCCTCAACGAGTTGTTCGACACCCTGGGAGCAGAATTCAAGGCACTGGCCCACGAGCAAGGCCTGCGTTTTCGCCTGCGTGGCAGCCGTCTGCGGGTGGACAGCGACATCAAGTTACTGCGGCGGATCCTGCAGAATTTTCTTACCAACGCATTCCGCTACGCCGACGGCCCGGTGCTACTTGGCGTACGCCGACGCAAGGGTGAACTGTGCCTGGAAGTGTGGGATCGCGGCCCTGGCATCCCGCTGGATAAACAACAGGTGATCTTCGAAGAGTTCAAGCGCCTGGACAGCCACCAGACCCGCGCCGAAAAGGGCCTGGGCCTGGGCCTGGCAATCGCCGACGGCCTGTGCCGAGTGCTCGGCCATCGTTTGAGCGTGCGTTCGTGGCCGGGCAAAGGCAGCGTGTTCAGCGTGCGTGTGCCGTTGGCGCGTAACCAGGCCAGCCCCAAGGTCAAGACCACGCAGGATAACGGGCTGCCGTTGAGCGGTGCCCAGGTGCTGTGTGTGGACAATGAAGAAAGCATCCTGATCGGCATGCGCAGCCTGCTCACGCGCTGGGGTTGCGAGGTGTGGACCGCTACCGATCAGGCGCAATGTGCGGCGTTGCTGGCCGAGGGCGTGCGCCCGCAACTGGCGCTGGTGGACTACCACCTGGACCACGGCGAGACAGGCACGGAGTTGATGGGCTGGCTGCGCGCGCAACTGGCGGAGCCGATTCCCGGGGTGGTGATCAGCGCCGATGGGCGCCCGGAAATGGTGGCCGAGGTGCATGCCGCAGGGTTGGATTATTTGGCCAAGCCGGTGAAGCCTGCGGCGTTGCGCGCGTTGTTGAGTCGGCATTTGCCATTGTAGGAATGACTGAACTCAATCCCCCTGTGGGAGCTGGCTTGCCTGCGATAGCAGTGGAGCAGTCACCACCGCTATCGCAGGCGAGCCAGCTCCCACATTGACCGTGTGCTACTCCGGTAAGTGTGCGACGCCATCGGAGTCGGTCATCGCCCGTTCGAGCAAATCCGCCGGCAGGCTCTTGCTCGCACGCGCACCCAGCAACCTTAACTGCTCGGTTCGGCTGACCAGATTTCCACGGCCATCCGTCAGCTTGTTTCGCGCCGCGCTGTAGGCTTTATCCAGCTGCTGCAGGCGGTTGCCGACTTCATCCAGGTCCTGAATAAACAATACGAACTTGTCATACAGCCAGCCGGCGCGCTCGGCAATCTCCCGCGCGTTCTGGCTCTGGCGTTCCTGCTTCCACAGGCTGTCGATCACCCGCAGGGTGGCCAGCAAGGTGGTGGGGCTGACAATCACGATATGGCGGTCGAACGCTTCCTGGAATAGGTTCGGCTCAGCCTGCAACGCGGCGGAAAACGCAGCTTCTATCGGCACGAACAACAGCACGAAATCCAGGCTGTGCAGACCTTCGAGGCGCTTGTAATCCTTGCCGGCCAAGCCTTTGACGTGATTGCGCAGGGACAGCACGTGCTGTTTCAGCGCCGCCTGGCCGATCACATCGTCATCCGCTGCAACGTACTGCTGATAGGCGGTGAGGCTGACCTTGGAATCGACCACCACCTGCTTGTCGCCGGGCAGCATGATCAACACGTCCGGCTGGAAGCGCTCGCCGTCCGGGCCTTTGAGGCTGACCTGGGTCTGATACTCGCGGCCCTTCTCCAGCCCGGCATGTTCAAGCACGCGCTCAAGAATCAGCTCGCCCCAGTTGCCCTGGGTTTTCTGGCCCTTGAGCGCGCGCGTGAGGTTGGTGGCCTCGTCCGACAGTCGCAGGTTCAGTTGCTGCAGGCGCTCAAGCTCCTTGGCCAGGGAGAAGCGCTCGCGCGCTTCATTCTGGTAGCTCTCTTCCACGCGCTTTTCAAACGACTGGATGCGTTCCTTGAGCGGGTCGAGCAACTGGCCCAGGCGTTCCTGGCTGGTTTCGGCAAACCGTTGCTCACGTTCGTCGAAGATCTTGCCGGCAAGCTCGGCGAACTGCGCACGCAGCTCGTCCCGCGAGCCTTGCAGGTCAGCAAGGCGTTGTTGATGGCTTTCCTGTTGTTCGCGCAGTTCGGCGCGCAACGCCGAGGACAGCGCATCGAGGCGGCGCAGCTCGGTTTCCTTGGCGCTGCGGTCGAGGTTCCAGGCGTGGGCGGCGTCGCGGGCGTTATCGCGGTCGATTTGGAGCAATTCGACTTCACGGCGAACGGCCGCCAGGTCAGCTTGTTTGGCGGCGTTGGCCTGGCTCAGGTCACTGATCTCGTCGCGGCTGGCGTCGAGTTGCGCGGCCAGCCCTTCCTGGGCCAGTTGCGCGGTGGCCAGGCGCTCTTCGAGCAGTTCCCAGCCGGTCATGCGCGCGCTCAGCCGCCGTTGGAGCTGCCAGCACAGGGCCAATAAAGGCACTGCAGCGCCAGCCAGGCCCAAGGCAATACTGGTCCAGTCAAAAGCCATCGCCATTTCTGCCATCACCGAAAAAGAGCAAGGTTAACCAAGCGTGGGGCTTGAGGACAGCTCAGTCTTCGACCTGCCCCAGTTCGCGCTGGGCGCGGCGGTCGCCGGCACGGGCAGCCAGGCGCAACAGGTCATGGCCGATGCGGCGGTCGCGGGCGTTGCCGCACTCACGGCACATCAGCTGGCCCAGGCGGCTCTGCGCGGCAACCACACCTTCTCGGGCCGGTTGCTTGAGCAAGCGCCCGGCGAAGTGCTTGACGTTGGTGCTGTGCCCCAGGCGCGGGCTGTCGAGCAACCACAAGGCGACTTTCAAGGAGAAACGCTTGGGTGCGGTAACAGTCTGAGGGGTGTCGGTAACAGATGGTGATACTGAGCGAAACTTCATAAAGCACTGCGGGACAGAACGGAAGGCGCGCCACTCTACTCTTTTTTTCCTACAGGTAAAGCTGAAAAATCCCTGCACGCCCGTTCTAGAGCAAGCGCTTGGGACAATCCACAGAAGCTGTGGATAACTCAGTGGACAACCCACCTTTAACGCGCGCAAAGGCCCATGGAACGGGGGCCGCAGTCAAACTGACGATTTTTTCACCAATAAAAAAAAGCGATATTTTTCATTGACTTAAATTTTCATTGCAGGCAAATGGCGGCGCTTCCAGGCCGTTGACAGACGGGTTACATACCTCGCAACTAATGTGCACAAGTACCCACCCACTGGCTATATGGCGCCGGTTTTTTGCTTCGACACGTCCTAAAAATGTTACCGACAGGCCAAACCAGGCACTTTTCAAATCCTCGCCGGCTCGCCACACTGGCCCACTCCCACACGCAACCTACCAAGGCTCGATGAAAGGAATCCTCTTATTCGCCGTGTTGCTGCTGGCCATCTGTGTAACCTCATTGGCGGTCAATGCCGCGCTGCCCTCCCCCGACGGCGCGCTGTTTGCCATCGCCATCCTGGTATCAGCGGCGTTTACTGCCGTAATGCTGTGCATAGAGTTGAGTGAAGGCCGAATCAACGACATGCGCGAGGTGATGAATGTGATCGAGACCGGCCGGTCCTGGCGCTTGACCCTGGCGGCCTACGGACTCGGCTGCTCATTGGCCGCGGCGGCCACCGTGCTGGTCTACCGCGGGTTGTTGGGCGGCTGAATTAAGTTTTTTGGCTAGCACACTTCTCTTCCGTGTTTCAATCCGTTACTATCCGCGGCGTTAGTACCAAGCTGAAAGTCAATTCTGGTCGAACAACTCCCCTGAACAACACGGGATCGACCACCTCGATGGTTTCCAGGTATTCCTTGCGACGACACTGCCTTTGAACAAGCAAAGGGTGCCGCGAAGTTTCAATACTCTGAACGAACCAGCCTGCAAATTGATCAGGATCTTCACCCCGGGCCCAGAACCTTTGCCCCTGTTGTGTTGCCTGCCCTCCTAAGTACCTACCTGCCAGCCCAAGCGCGCCTAACTTATTAGCGCTTCAAACTGGCTGCTTTGTTCCAGTCGGGTTCTTCGTTTGATCAATGGTGATCAACGTTACTGGAACGTTTTAACGTTGCACGGTTCTTAACCGTGTCATTTGTAGGAACACCAATAATATGTCCGCTCAAATCCACACTCAGGATGCCATTCGCACCCTCACCAACGCTTTTGCACCAATGAACTGCCTGATCATGGCCGCTCGCAAAGGCTGCTTCAGCTTCACCCTGGTCAACGAACACGGCATCGCTCGTCACAGCGAACGCCTGTACCCCGATCAATACTCCAGCGCAGAGCCGCTGCAGGCCGTGATCGAGCGTACCCGTCAGGCATTGATTGCCTGATCGACCCGAGTCGCTGAAACCCAAAAGACCCTGCTTGAAACGCAGGGTTTTTTATTGCCCGAAATTCGGCTTTTGAGTACTTGCACTAAGTTCGAATAGATATAAACGTTATAACTAAATGAAGAAGATGTTTTAAAAACAGTCCTTTACATCACAAATATGACACTACACTTCAACTCAAGCGGCATGATCCGCTTGCGACGAGCCTGAGGTCCGATTCACTGCTGCCAAGCTCCCCTCTCAGGCTTCGTCGACCACTTCCATGGATTGAGGCTCGTATGGGTATCGCCGCCAGCGAATTGTGTCGTTATGTGATCAGGCCGACGTTGATTTATCTCGGCCGCCATAACCCGACAGCTGAATCCCTGCTGCTGGGCATTGCCGCCAGCCAATCGGAACTCGGCTCCGCCCTGCATGATCGGCGCGGCCACGGCCTGTACAGCATCACCGAACCTCGTCATCGCGCCCTGTGGGACGACTACCTTGCCCAAGACCCCGAGCGCGCCAGCCTGGTACGTGGGCTGGCCAGTCAACATGCATTCCTCAGCGCGCCCCAGCTTGAGCTGACCGTCAACCTGCGCTACGCCACCGCCATTGCCTGGCTGCTGGTAGAACAGCATCGTCCTGCCCTGCCGCCACCGGGTGACGTACTGGCCATGGCACGTATCTGGAAAGAAATATTTCACCCTCAAGGTCGGCTGCGGGATTTCACCCAAGCCTGGCAAACCTGTGTTTTACCCATGAATCAGGCCATTTGTTGATCAGGCGTTTTGCAAGATTCGGCTAAAACCTTCGAATCTGGTCGGATTGTCCTACAAAACCGCTCTATCTCCGACATTACGGCCTATAGCGCTAACTTAAAATTATTGATACTTTCCGCAGCGGTGATCACCACGGAGTTCTAATAATGAAAAAAGTAATGCTCAAGACCACACTTAGCCTCACCGTTGCCATGGCATCCTCCCAACTGTTCGCAAGCGGCTTTGCCCTGAACGAACAAGACGTCGCCGGTATGGGTACGGGGTTCGCAGGCCGCTCTTCTTCTGCCGATAACGCCAGCACTGTGTACGGTAACCCTGCCGGTATGGCCCGCCTCGAAGGCCAGCAGATTACCGGTGGTGTAGCCGCTATCGATGCCTCGACTGACATCAAAAACGCCAGCGGCCGTTCTTTCGGCAGTAACAAAGGCGACATGGTGCCCTTCACGGCGGTCCCGTTTGGTTTCTACACCAACAAACTCAATGATCAGTGGGCCGTCGGCGTTGGTGTTTATGCACCTTTCGGCCTGGTTACCGATTATGAGAGGGGCTTCCAGGGTCGCTCGTTCGGCAGCTACAGCAAAGTGTCGGTTATCACCTTGCAGCCAACCGTCAGCTACGCCTTCAACGATCGTGTTTCCATCGGTTTTGGCCCGACCATCAACCGTATTTCCGGCAAGCTGGAATCTGAGTTGGCTCTGTCGACAAACCCGGCTGTCCCGAATACCAACGTCACGATCAAAGGTGACGACACGGCTGTTGGCTTCAACGTCGGCGTGCTGGTACAAGCCACCGATACCACGCGCGTGGGCCTGACTTACCACTCCAAAGTCAGCTACAAGCTTGAAGGCCACACCGAAGTATCGGCACCGACCCCGACGGCTCCACTGCTGGCAAGCGGCCGCTACGATGCGTCGTTGAGCATTGATACGCCTGAGTCTTACGACCTGTCCGTGACACAGGACCTGAGCGATGCCTGGAAACTCTACGCCGGTTCCACCTGGACTCGCTGGAGCCGCCTGAAAGACATCACTGTCGACAACCAGGGCGTTACCCGAGCTGGCGGCCTGGTCGCTCCGCAGATCGTGGGTACCATCACCGAGCCACAGAACTGGCATGACACCTGGGCCTATGCCTTGGGTACTTCGTACCAAGTCACCAAACAAGTGGTACTGCGTACCGGCCTGACTTTCGACCAGTCGCCAACCAACAACACTGACCGTTCGCCACGCATCCCTACCGGCGACCGGACCATTTTCAGTGTTGGCCTGGGCTACGAAGTAATGCCGAACATGATCGTCGACGTGGCTTACTCCTACCTGAAGGAAGAGCCAGTCAAGGTCAACAAGACCAACGCACTGGGTTCGTCCTACAGCGCCAAGTACGAAAACAGCGCCAACGGCTTCGGCCTGGGTGTGACGTACAAGTTCTGATCCAACGCGTATAAAAAAGCCCCGCTCTCCTGCACAGGAGGCGGGGCTTTTTAATGGCCGGCGATCAGGGCTTCGAGGCCAGCGCTGCCTCCACCGCCTTGATCAGGTCCGGGCTGTCCGGCTTGGTCAAACTGGAAAAGTTGGCAATCACCTTGCCCTGGCGATCCACCACGTACTTATAGAAATTCCACTTCGGCGCGCTGGTCTGCTGCGCCAGAATTTTGAACAGGTGCACCGCATCCGGCCCCTTGACCGTCTGCGGCTCGGTCATCGTGAAGGTCACGCCGTAATTCACGTAGCAAACTTTGGCGGTCTCTTCACCAGTCTTGGCTTCCTGCTTGAAGTCGTCGGACGGCACGCCGATCACTTCCAGCCCCTGGCCCTTGTAGCGCTGATACAACGCTTCGAGGCCTTTGAATTGCGGCGCGAAACCACAAAAGCTGGCGGTATTGACGATGACCAGGGGTTTGCCGGCAAAGCGCTGGCACAAATCGATGGATTCCTTGGCCCGCAACTTGGGCAATTGCCCCTCCAGCAACGGCGGGCAACTGGCCGCCATGGCCAGACTGCCTACAGCCATCAGGACGGGTACAGCGAGCCAGCGCATCAGCATGTCGAAGGTCCTTGAGTCAGATCAGACACAGAACTTAACAGATCGACATCCCCAGTTGCATCAATGCCAGCCCGCCGTGCTGCCAGCCCCACCAGGCCAGCAGCAACAGAACCAGGCCTGCCGAGATCAGCAACCCTCTTGCCGTCAAACTCATGCCGCCTCCATCTGCGCCTGCAAGCGCGCCACCGGCCGCTCGCGCACCGGCCAGTTGAGGGCCGCAGCGAGCAGGCTCAAAAGAATCGCCACCTGCCAGATCAAATCGTAGTTGCCGGTTCGATCATAGACCACCCCGCCCAACCAGCCGCCGAGGAACGAACCGAGCTGGTGGAACAGAAACACAATCCCACCGAGCATCGAGAGGTTTCGCACGCCAAACAGCGTCGCGACAGTGCCGTTGGTCAGCGGCACGGTGGACAGCCACAGAAAGCCCATGGCCATGCCGAACAGGTAGGCCGTCACTTCGGTCACCGGCGCCCACAGGAACAGCACGATCACCACCGCGCGCAACAGGTACAGGCCGGTGAGCAAACGCGGCTTGGACATGCGCCCGCCGAGCCAGCCAGCGGTATAAGTGCCAAACACGTTAAACAGGCCGATCAACGCCAATACCGTGGTACCCACCGTGGCCGGCAGATGCTGGTCCACCAGGTACGCCGGCAAGTGCACGCCGATAAACACCACCTGGAAACCGCAGACAAAAAAACCGAACGCCAGTAGCCAGAAGCCGGAGTGCGAGCAGGCCTCTTTCAGGGCTTCACGCAGGGTTTGCTGGCCGACCATCGCCGGCAGCGGTTTGTCCTTGAGCATCGCCACCAATGGCAGAATCAGCGCCACCATCAGGCCCAACGCCAACAAAGCGGCCGACCAGCCCAGCCAGCTGATCAGGCCCAAGGTGCCCGGCACCATCGCAAACTGGCCGAACGAACCTGCGGCGCTGGCAATGCCCATGGCCATGCTGCGTTTTTCCGGCGGCACGGCGCGGCCGACCACACCGAGAATCACCGAGAACGAAGTGCCCGACAGGCCGATCCCAATCAGCAAACCCGCGCTGAGCGACAGCGACCACGCCGAATCCGACATGCCCATCAACACCAGCCCTGCGGCGTACAGCACCCCACCGACAAACACCGCCTTGGTCGCGCCAAAGCGGTCGGCCAAGGCGCCGGTAAACGGTTGCGCCAGGCCCCAGATCAGGTTTTGCAGGGCGATGGCGAAGGCAAAGGTTTCACGGCCCCAGCCAAATTCCATGCTCATCGGCGACAGGAACAGACCAAAGCCGTGCCGCACGCCCAGCGACAACGCCAGGATCAGCGCACTCCCCACAAGAACCCAGCCACTGGTGCGCCACATCGAGGTCATTTCTTATTCTCCGCTCGCGGGTATATACCCGCTTGTAGTCGAACAAACCCGCGCTCAGGCGAGTTCGTCCAGCAAGGCCAACAAGGTTTCACGCTTCTCGGCGCCCAACTGATCTATCAATTTCTGCTGCGCCGCCTCCCAAGCCGGCAACGCGGCAGCCAGGCGTTCTTCGCCGGCGACGGTCAACACCACCAAGCGGTTACGCAGGTCATCGCCCTCGACCAACTGCACCAAGCCCTCGCCCTCCAATACCCGCAGGTTGCGCCCCAGGGTACTGCGGTCCAGGCCCATGGCTTCGGCCAGGCTGGAAATGCTCGGTTGATCGAGGCGCTGCAGGTTACACAGCAAAGAATACTGGGCAACGTTGATCCCGAAGCCGTCGAGAGCGCCGTCGTAATGCCTGCTGACGCCACGGGCGGCACGTCGCAGGTTGGTGCATAAACATTGGGAGGCAAGCATGGAGCGTGTATATACCCGCGATTATGAAAATGCAAGAAAGTGTTACAGCGCCAGGCCGACCAAAACCGCGACTTCCAGCAACTCCAACAATGCGCCGGCCGTGTCACCCGTGGTGCCACCCAGCCGGTTGACCATCAACTGACGCAGCCCGATAAAGCACAGCGCAGCGAGTAAAACAGCGATCCCGCCACTGAAACCGCCGATCAGCACACAGGCCAGACCGCTGAGGATCAGCACCTGTTGGCCGACGATCCTGGGTAAATGATCCGACAGTGCCTGGCCCAAACCGCCTGCACGCACGTAGCGCGTGGTAAGGAACAGCGCCAGCATCGAAGCACGCCCGATCAGCGGCGCCAGAATCAGCGCCGTGCCGTTGTGCTGCTCGATCAAGGCCACCAGTGCGGTGAACTTGAGCAACAACACCAGCCCCAGAGTGACCACGGCAATCGGCCCGCTGCGCGGGTCTTTCATGATAGTCAGCGTGCGCTCGCGGTCGCCAAAGCCGCCGAGCCAGGCATCGGCGCTGTCCGCCAGCCCGTCCAGATGCAAGCCGCCGCTGAGCAACACCCAGGCGGTCAGCACCAGCGCCGCATGCAGCAATAACGGTGCGCCCATCAGGGCGGTGTTCAGGGCCCACAACAGCAGCCCGAACAGCAACCCCACCACCGGGTAAAACAGCAACGAACGCCCCAACTCCTGAGGCTGCGGCATGCCGGGCAGACGAATCGGCAGGCTGCTGAGAAATTGCAGGGCGATCCAGAACGCCAGCATCCTCAGACTCCTTCCTTCAGCAGACCGTCGGCCATCACCTGCAGGCTGAACAGCCCACCGTGGCCGACTTCGACATTCAGTAGCTGCTCACGCGGCAAACCGCGCGCCTGCGCCAGCAGCAGCCGCATCACGCCACCGTGGCTGATCAACAGCACGCGCTGTGCGGCATATGCCTGATGCAAACGTGAGACGGCGCCGAGAACGCGTGCAGAAAAGTCGCTGACGCGCTCGCCTTCAGGCGGTGTAAAGCTGTAGGGATCGGCCCAGAACCGGCCCAATCCTTCGGCATCGGTTTGCATCAGCGCCGCTGCGCTCTGCCCTTCCCAGGCGCCGAAGTGCAGCTCCTGCAGATCCTTTTCCAAGCTCACCGGCACCCCAAGCCGTGCGCCCAGCTCGTGGGCGAACAGCGCGCAGCGTTGCAGTGGCGAACTGACCAACCGGTCCCACGGCCCCTGCTTTGCCACGGCGGTGCGCATCTGCTCCCAGCCTTTGGCGGTGAGCGCGTCGTCCAGGCTGCCGCGCAGGCCGCCGCCCAGCTCGGTTTCGCCGTGGCGCAGCAGGTCCAGGTGCAAGGTCATGCCGGGCGGTCTGCCACGGCGGCTTCGGCGAACGTCGCCATCTGCCCGTGCAGCGCGCACGCCAGGCGCAACAACGGCACCGCCAGCGCCGCACCGCTGCCCTCACCCAGGCGCAGGCCCAGTTCCAGCAGCGGTTGCGCGTCGAGGCTGTGCAGCACATGACGATGACCGGGCTCTGCGCCGCGGTGGCCGAACACCAACCACTCCCGGCACGCCGGATTCAGGCGTGTAGCCACCAGCGCCGCAACCGTGCAGATAAACCCGTCCACCAGCACCACGATGCCTTCCTGGGCGCAGGCCAGATAAGCCCCCACCAACGCGGCAATTTCGAAACCACCCAGGTTGAACAACGTGTTCAGCGCGTCGTCACGTTGCGCCGCATGCAAGGCCAGCGCGCGTTCAATCACCGCCACTTTGTGGCTGACGCCCTGGGCGTTCAAGCCGGTGCCCGGGCCGGTCAGGTCGCTCACCTGGCAATCGAGCAACGCGCACGCCAAGGCGCTGGCGGCGGTGGTATTGCCGATGCCCATCTCGCCGCCGATAAACAGCTGTGCGCCGTTTTGCAATGCACGGTGCGCACTGTCACGCCCGGCTTGCAGGGCAAGTCGCCCTTGCGCTGCGGTCATCGCCGGGCCGTTGACGAAATTGGCCGTGCCGGCGCCAATATTCAGATGACGCACACCCGGCAGATCCAACGACGGCGTGACGGTGCCGAGGTCGACCACTTCCAGCTGCGCATTCAACTGCCGCGCCAATACGCTGATGGCCGCGCCCCCGGTGACAAAGTTGTGCAACATCTGGCCGGTCACTGCCTGTGGAAATGCCGATACGCCCTCTGCAACCACGCCGTGGTCACCGGCAAAGATGGCGATCCACACCTGATCCACCGCAGGTTTGACCTGGCCTTGCAAGCCGGCCAATTGCACCGCGATGGCTTCGAGCTGACCGAGCGAGCCGGCTGGCTTGGTCAGTTGCTGCTGGCGAGCCAGCGCGTGTTCATGCGCCGAAGTGTTCACGGCCTTGCAGGGGTTGAGCCACCAGGAGTCAGTCATAACGCAGTACCTTTCAAAGTCAGGGGCAGGCCGGCGACGGTCAGGACCACACGCTGACACCGCTCGGCCAAGGCTTGATGCAGCCAACCGGCTTCATCCACATAGCGGCGAGTCAATTCGCCCAGCGGCACGACACCCATTCCGGTTTCGTTGCTGACAAAAATGATTTCACCTGGCAGCGAGGCCAGGGTTTGCAGCAGTTGATCGCGCTCGAACGCCAGGCGTGCGGGGTTCTCCAGCATCAGCAAGTTGGTGAGCCACAGGGTCAGGCAATCCACCAGCAGGCAGCGGTCGTCGGCGGCGCTTTCGCGCAGTACACGCGCCAGCTCGATGGGTTCTTCGATCAGCCCCCAATGATCGGGACGGCGCTGGCGATGCAGTGCGACACGCTCGTTCATCTCGCCGTCCAGCGGCTGGCTGGTGGCGATGTAGGTGACATGCAAGCCACACTCACTCGCCAGCTTTTCGGCGAGGCGGCTCTTGCCGGAACGGGCGCCACCGAGGATCAGTTGATACATGGGAAGGCACCTGTGCCGGCCGGCTGATAGGGTGAGGCGGGCACTGCCCCGTGTGGGAGCGGGCTTGCTCGCGAACGCGGTGTGTCAGTCAGCCGATTTGTCACTGAAGCACCCCATTGGCGAGCAAGCCCGCTCCCGCTGCTGAGGTGAGGTGCATCAGTTGAACCGGGGTTGGCTGGCCGGGCGCCATCGCAGGCGGGCCGGCGCCTGCTGGGGGATTGGGTGTACACCGTCAGATCCCGCATAGCTTGCGCAACAGTTCGGTGTCCAGATGGTGCTCCACCAGGTCCGCCAGGCGCTCAATATCGCGCTCGCGCAGGGCGTGGTAATCCACCTCTTGCACATCCTGCAGCCCGGCCCAGCGCAGTAACGCACTGCACGCCGCCGGAGTCTCGAACACGCCGTGCAGATACGTGCCAAGAATCTGACCGTCTTCACTCAGGGCACCGTCACTGCGGCCGTCATCCAACAGCACGGCGGCGTTCGACAGGGCACTGCCGGCGGTCACGCCCGCATGGATTTCATAACCACTGACTTCGGCATTTTCCAGCAGCAACCGTCCGCGCACATTGCGCAATTGTTTCTCCTGTTCCAGCGTCGTGCTGAACGCCAGCAACCCCAGGGCGTCGCTGGAACCGGCCAACCCTTCCAGGCCGAGCGGGTCATGCACCTGCTCGCCGAGCATCTGCAGCCCGCCGCAAATCCCCAGCACCTTGCCGCCATAGCGCAAGTGCCGCGCAACGGCAGTGTCCCAGCCGTTGGCGCGCAAATAGGCCAGATCGCTGCGCACGCTTTTGGAGCCCGGCAGGATGATCAGGTCGGCAGCCGGAATGGCCTGGCCAGGGCCGATAAACTGTAAATCCACCTGGGGATGCAAACGCAGCGGGTCAAAATCCGTGTGGTTGCTGATGCGCGGCAACACCGGCACCACCACCTTGAGTACTTGGGCGGCCTTGTCGATCTGGCGCTGGTCGATGCCGTCTTCGGCCTCCAGGTGCAGGTCCATCACGTAGGGCAGCACGCCCACTACCGGCTTGCCGGTGTGCGCCTCGAGCCAATCGAGCCCCGGCTGCAACAGTGCGATATCACCGCGAAAGCGATTGATAATGAAGCCTTTGACCCGCGCCTGCTCGGTCGGCGACAGCAGTTGGAGGGTGCCGACCAGATGCGCAAACACCCCGCCGCGATTGATATCGGCGATCAGCAGCACCGGGCAATCCACGGCCTCGGCGAAACCCATATTGGCAATGTCATTGGCGCGCAGGTTGATTTCCGCCGGGGAGCCCGCGCCTTCCACCATCACCACCGGGTAGGCCTCGCTCAACCGTGCATGGGAGGCGAGCACCGCCTGCATCGCAATGGCTTTGTAGTCGTGATAGGCCACGGCGTTCATGCTGGTCACGGCACGGCCATGGATAATCACTTGGGAGCCGGTGTCACTGTTGGGCTTGAGCAGCACCGGGTTCATGTCGGTGTGCGGCGCCAGATTCGCGGCCTGGGCCTGCACGGCCTGGGCGCGGCCGATCTCGCCGCCCTCAGCGGTGACGGCGCTGTTGAGCGCCATGTTCTGCGGTTTGAACGGCACCACGCCAATGCCTTGGCGTACCAGCCAACGGCACAGCGCGGTCACCAGCGTGCTCTTACCGGCGTCAGACGTGGTGCCTTGCACCATCAGCGTACTCATGCGGCGTCCTTGTAAGCGGCCAGGGCCTCATCGAGTCGCAACCAATCGGCCTCCGTGTCGGGCAGACCGAAGCGCAGGCTGCTGTCGTGGACAAACAGGCGCAGCAGGATGCCGCGTTGGGCCATGAATTCGTGCAGGCGTTCGGCGTGTGGGGTGATCAGCCATTGGAACAACGCGCAACCGCCCTTAGGCTCAAAGCCGTGGCGCTCAAGCAGCGCAAACAAGCGCTGGCCAGCCTCGATACAGCGATGACGCTGTTCGGCATGCCCGGCCGTATCGCGCAGGCACACCTGGCCAAGCACCCGTGTCGGCCCACTGACTGCCCACGGGCCGAGCTGTTCGGCCAACAACTTGAGCAGCTTGCGTTCCGCCAGCACAAAGCCCAGGCGCACACCGGCCAGGCCGAAGAACTTGCCGAATGAGCGCAACACAATCAGGCCGACTTGATGGGCCTGGCTGGCGAGGCTCAATTGCGGGGTCACGTCCATAAACGCTTCGTCCACCACCAGCCAGCCGCCGCGCTGGGCCAGCCGTGAGTGCCAGTCGAGCAGGCGCTGCGGCGGCAGACTCAGGCCGGTGGGGTTATTTGGATTGACCACCACCAGCACGTCGAGGCCGTCGAGAAAAAAGTCGACTTCCTGCTCCTGCACTTCGCGCACCACGTAACCGGCGCGGCGCCAGGCTTCGGCGTGTTCGGCATAACACGGCGACAACACGCCGACCTTGCCGGAGCGGCGCAAACGCGGCAGCAACTGGATCGCCGCCTGGGAACCCGCCACCGGCAACACGTGGGCGGCGCCGTAGTACTCGCTGGCGGCCTTTTCCAGGCCGTCGTCGGTTTCCGGCAATCGCGCCCAGGCCCGCAGCGGAATCTCGGGAATCGGCCACGGCCAGGGCGCCAGGCCGCTGGACAGGTCGAGCCAGTCCGCCTCGGCAATCCCGTACTGAATCACTGCCCTGCGCAGCCGGCCACCGTGCTCAAGCATAAAATTGCGCCCCCGCGCACAGGATCAACAGCCATAACCATACGCCGCGCTGCACCAGTTGCCAGCCACGGTCGATGGCGTCGGCATCGGCCGCCGGGCCTTCGCCCAACTGCGCACGCTGATGCAGCTCGCCGTGATAAATCGCCGCGCCGCCCAATTCAACACCCAAAGCGCCCGCACCGGCCGCCATCACCGGCCCGGCGTTGGGGCTGTCCCAGGTCGGCGCCTGGGTGCGCCAGCATTTAAGCGCCAGGCGGGTTTTGCCGAGTACCGCGTAGGTCAACGCCACCAGACGCGCAGGAATGTAGTTGAGCACATCGTCGATTTTTGCCGCCGCCCAGCCGAAACGCTCAAAGCGCTCGTTGCGATAACCCCACATGGCATCGAGGGTGTTGCTCAAGCGATAAAGCACCACGCCGGGCACGCCGGCCACGACAAACCAGAACAGCGCGGCGAACACCGCATCGCTGCCGTTCTCGAGCACCGATTCAGTCGCGGCGCGCGCGACTTCGGTGCTATCCAGTTCGCTGGTCTGACGGCTGACGAGGTAGCTCACGCGTTTACGCGCTTCATCCAGGTCGCCACTGCGCAACGCCTGGGCGACGGGAATCACGTGCTCGCCAAGGCTGCGCATGCCCAGCGCCAAGTACAGCGCCAGAATCTCCAGCACCCAGCCGATATACGGCGCCCACGACAACAGAGTGGCCAACAACGTCAGCGGCACCACCGCGATAAACCATGCGGTCACGCCGTGGCTGCGCCACCCGCGGCCGCCGCTGTTGAAACGTTTTTCGATGCGCCCGGCAAAGTTGCCGAACGCCACCAGCGGATGCCAGCGCCTGGGCTCGCCCAGCAGCGCATCCAGCGCCACCGCAGCGACACACAGCAAGGCCACACTCATTGACTCACTCCCCACACATTCTCATACACCATGTCACTCAGCGGCCGTGGTTCGGTCCAGCCTTCGAGTTGCAACATCGGTGCCGGGTAGAACTCGGCCACCGGGCCCAGGCACAACACGGCCAGGGGCTTTGCACCCGCCGGCAACCCCAGCAGGTCGGCCAGGGCCTGGGGTTCGAACAACGAAACCCAGCCCATCCCAAGGCCTTCGACGCGGGCGGCCAGCCACAGGTTCTGGATTGCACAGGATAACGAGGCCATGTCCATTTCCGGCAAGGTGCGCCGGCCAAAGATGTGGCGCTCGCGATCATCCATCAGCGCAGCCACCAGCACTTCGGCGCAGTCGTGGATGCCTTCGACCTTGAGCTTCATGAAGTCGTCGGAGCGCTGGCCCAGGGCCTCGGCGGTGCGCACGCGCTCTTCTTCCACCAGTTGCTGGATTTGGCCGCGCAGGGCGCGGTCGCTGATGCGGATGAATCGCCACGGTTGCATCAAGCCGACGCTGGGCGCCTGGTGTGCGGCCTGGAGCAGGCGTTGCAGCAACTCGGGGGACACGCTGCCGCCGGTGAAGTGGCGCATGTCACGGCGTTCGGCGATGGCGCGGTAGACGGCCTGGCGTTCGGCTTCGGGGAAGGCGTTGTCAGTCATGGCCCTATCGCGGGCAAGCCCGCTCCCACATTGGATTGAGTTTCAACTTGGTCAGTTGTGGGAGCGGGCTTGCCCGCGATAGCGGTCTCAGGGCCAGGCGCAAACAATGCCGCCACCGCCGCCGGGTTGGAGGGGAAGTAAAAGTGCACGTAGGAAGCCGTCATCCGCCCCTGCCTGTAAACCGCTTCGGCACCACGCCCGCCGTTAGGGCTCAAGCCTCGGGCGATCGGCTGCCACTCGGTGCTGGTCAGCGAATGGTGATAGGTATGGCCGCGCAGCACGCCTTCCGGCAACTCGACACTTTGCAAAGCCAGCGCCGCCAGCTTCTTTTGCATCACCGCGTCGCCCTGCAGCAGGCCAACCAATTCGGCACGGTTGCCGTCGACATCGGTCAGCGAGTCCAGCAGGTAGAGCATGCCGCCGCACTCGGCGAGCAAGGGTTTGCCCGCCGCGTGATGCGCGCGAATGGCGTTAAGCATCGGGGTGTTTTCCGACAGCGCCTGGTGGTGCAATTCCGGATAACCACCGGGCAGATAGAGGCTGTCGGCCTCAGGCAATTGGCTATCGTGAATCGGCGAGAAGAAGCGCAACTCGGCGCCCATCGCGCGCAGCAGGTCGAGGCTTGCACCGTAGGTAAACGCAAAGGCTTCGTCGCGGGCCACGGCGATACGCACGCCCGCCAGCAGCGGCTCGGCCTCGATCACTTCGGGCGCGGCGAACGTCACCGGTGGCGGCACGGCGACTTCGCAGCTGCTGCCCAGGGCTTGGGCGGCGGCGTCCAGGCGCATATCGAGGTCATTCAATTCGCTGGCTTGCACCAGGCCCAGGTGGCGGCTGGGCAACTCGATGCCGGTTTCACGCGACAACGCACCGTACCAGCGCAGGCCTTCAGTGAGGCTGCCTTCAAGCAATTGCGCATGGCGTAGGGTGCCAACGCGGTTGGCCAGCACGCCGGCGAACGGCAGGTCCGGCTGATAACGCGCCAGGCCCAAGGCCAGCGCGCCGAAGGTCTGGGCCATGGCGGTGCCGTCGATCACGCCCAGCACCGGCACACCAAAGTGCCGCGCCAGGTCGGCGCTGGAAGGCGTACCGTCGAACAGGCCCATCACGCCTTCGATCAGGATCAGGTCAGCCTCGCCGGCCGCTTCCCACAGCAAACGGCGACTTTCCTGCTCGCCGACCATCCACATGTCCAACTGGTACACCGGCGCACCGCTGGCGCGCTCGTGAATCATCGGGTCGAGAAAGTCCGGCCCGCACTTGAACACGCGCACCTTGCGCCCCAGGTTGCGGTGCAAACGGGCGAGCGCGGCGGTGACGGTGGTTTTGCCCTGGCCGGATGCCGGTGCGGCGATCAGTACGGCCGGGCAATGACGGGGCTGATTCAAAGTTCGACGCCCTTCTGTGCCTTGATACCGGCCTGGAACGCGTGCTTGAGCATGCCCATTTCAGTGACGGTGTCGCCCATTTCGATCAACTCGGGCTTGGCGCCACGGCCGGTGACCACCACGTGCTGCATCGGCGGGCGGGCTTGCAGGTCGCTGAGTACCTGGTCCAGGTCGAGGTAGCCGTGCTTGAGGGCGATGTTCAGTTCATCCAGCACCACAAGGCCGATGGAAGGGTCTTGCAGCATTGCGCGGGACACCGCCCAGGCGGCTTCGGCGGCGGCGATGTCGCGCTGGCGGTCCTGGGTTTCCCAGGTAAAGCCTTCGCCCATCACGTGAAAGCGCACTTGCTCGGGGAAGCGGCGGAAGAACAGCTCCTCGCCGGTGCTGTTGCGCCCCTTGATGAATTGCACCACGCCGCACTGCATGCCGTGGCCCATGGCACGGGCAAGCATGCCAAACGCCGAGCTGCTTTTGCCTTTGCCGTTGCCGGTCAATACCAGCAGCAAGCCGCATTCGTTCGGGGAGTTAGCGATGCGCTCGTCGATCACGGCTTTTTTGCGCAGCATGCGCGCCAGGTGGCGTTCGTCGCGGTCGGGGGAATCGGTCATGGCAGCTCTCCGTTGGGGCTGGACAAAAAACGGCGGGCAGGAAAATAGACAAACAGACAGCCAAGCATCGCCCACCGTGATGCTGTTGGATGATCCAGGCCGGTCTCCGGACTCATGAGTGGCGCTTGCTCAGCGAGCGAGCAGGCCGACGGCGCGCCTTCCCATATCACGCGGATACAGTGGCAAAAGGCACCGTTTTGACTCATTTACCGTTGCGGGGGCAGCGCCGGAATCGCGGCAGCACTGTGTACAAGTGCGCTCACTCACCGGCTTCCCTGTTTCACTCTGTCGACCCACAGGTCACAGAGCACCTGGAACAAGCCGCGAAGGTTAGTGGGTTGGGGGTGGAGCGTCAATTAAAGCCGGCCTTGCACTTGAACGATCGGACCGGCAAACGCCTCTACCCTTACAGGTATCAAGGAGAAAACCATGCATAAAACCAGACTTGCCTTACTGATCATGCTCGCAGGCACCCTCGCCGCCTGCGGTGAAAGCTCTACCCTGCAGGTGTCCGACGGCACCGGGCCTGCGCCCAAGCTGCCGGAGCCGAACAAAACCCTGATCCCCACCGTAAACATTGCCCCGGCGATTGGCTGGCCAGACGGCGCGAAGCCTACGGCCGCCGCCGGCACTCAGGTCGCGGCGTTTGCAGAAGGCCTGGATCACCCGCGCTGGTTGTATGTATTGCCCAACGGCGACGTGCTGGTGGCAGAAACCAACGCGCCGCCCAAGCCGGATGACGCCAAGGGCATTCGCGGCTGGGTGATGGAGAAGGTCATGGGGCGCGCCGGTGCGGCCGTGCCGAGCCCGAACTGCATCACCCTGCTGCGCGATGCCGATCACGATGGCGTGGCCGAGACCCGCACCGTGTTCCTGGAGAACCTCAACTCGCCGTTCGGCATGACCCTGGTCGGCAACGACCTGTACGTGGCGGACTCGGACAAACTGCTGCGCTTCCCCTATCAACCGGGCGAAACCGCGATCAAGGCCGCCGGCACCACGGTGGTTGACCTGCCGGGCGGCAGCATCAACCACCACTGGACGAAAAACGTGGTGGCCAGCAAGGACGGCAGCAAGCTGTACGTGAGTGTTGGCTCCAACAGCAACGTCGGCGAAAACGGCCTGGCAGCCGAAGAAGGCCGCGCGGCGATCTGGGAAGTCGACCGCGCCACAGGCCAGCACCGGATTTTCGCCTCCGGCCTGCGCAACCCCAACGGCATGGCCTGGGAACCGC
The DNA here is from genome assembly GCF_044875395.1 of Pseudomonas sp. HT11. Classification (NCBI taxonomy): domain Bacteria; kingdom Pseudomonadati; phylum Pseudomonadota; class Gammaproteobacteria; order Pseudomonadales; family Pseudomonadaceae; genus Pseudomonas; species Pseudomonas sp. HT11. The sequence goes on from NZ_CP173217.1 coordinate 4,550,635, forward strand.
AGAGCGGCAAGCTGTGGACGGCGGTGAATGAGCGCGACGAGATCGGCAGCGACCTGGTGCCGGACTACATCACGTCGGTCAAGGATGGCGCGTTTTATGGCTGGCCATTCAGCTACTACGGGCAACACGTGGATGTGCGCGTCACGCCGCAGAACCTGGACCTGGTCGCCAAGGCCATCGCTCCGGACTATGCCGTGGGGCCGCACACCGCATCATTGGGCCTGACCTTCGCCGAGGGCAGCAAACTGCCGGCGCAGTTCAGCAACGGCGCGTTTATCGGCCAGCACGGTTCGTGGAACCGCAAACCGCACAGTGGCTACAAGGTGATCTTCGTGCCGTTCGAAGGCGGCCAACCCAAAGGCCAGCCGGTGGATGTGCTGACCGGGTTTCTCAACAGCGATGAGAAAGCCATGGGCCGACCGGTCGGCGTGGTGATTGATCAGCAGGGAGATTTGCTGGTGGCCGATGACGTGGGGAATAAGGTGTGGCGGGTGTCGGCAGTCAAATAGCCGATCCCGGGTACAGCCTAAAACCAATGTGGGAGCGGGGTTGCCCGCTCCCACATTGGGATCTGCACTCACCTTACGGGTTACGCGCCAGACTCGCCGGCAACACGCGCTTGGCGCTCAGGTAGGCATTTTGCCAATAGGCTTTGGACAGCGTATCCAGCTTCACCGTGCCGCCGGTCTGCGGTGCATGCACGAATCGCCCTTCGCCCACGTAGATGCCCGCGTGGCTCACCTTTGAGCCGCCGCCAGTGGCGAAGAAGATCAGGTCGCCGGTCTGCAGGTTATTTTCGCTCACGTCCTGGGCACGCATCACGATCAATTCACGGGTGGTGCGCGGCAGGCTGATGCCCGCGGCGTCACGGTAGACAAACCCGATCAGGCCGCTGCAATCAAACCCGGAGTCCGGCGTGTTGCCGCCCCAGCGATAAGGCGTGCCGACCAGGCCCAGCGCACGAAAGAGCACGTCTTCGGCTGCCGGCGAGAAATTCTGCGTGGAGTAATTGAACACCGGCTTGGGCTTGACCGCTACGGGAGCGGGCGGCGGTGGACGGCTTGCGCAGGCGCTGAGGAGCGCGGCGCAAACAAGAAGAATGAGGCGGGCTGAGGTCGACATGGGCAGAACAATCCTGGTCTGGATGCGGCTTTTCGCTGCCGAACGCTGAAAACCAGAACGCGCAAGCAAAGCTCGCGCGAACGGATTACAACAATATCCAGGGATTCTAGCGCTTACACGTCAAACTTCAAGTATCACTTTAACTTTACTTACTAGCGGTAACCGTCGTCGGGGCCATGGCGAGTGCGCGCTTGGCTTCGATGAAGGTTTTGCTCCAGTAGCTGTCACCCAGGTTGTCGACGCGCACACCACCACTGCGACGGCTGCTGGAGTGAATAAACTGGTTATCGCCCAAGTAGATACCGGCGTGACTCACACGACCACGGCCCGCCGTACTAAAGAAAAGCAGATCACCGGGCTTGAGGTTATTGCGTGCGACCAACGGTGCATCCACGTTGATCATTTCGCGGGTCGAGCGAGGCAGGTTCATGCCGGCTTCTTCACGAAACAGGTAGCCGATGAAGCCGCTGCAGTCGAAACCGGCCTCAGAGGTACCGCCGAAACGGTAACGGGTACCGATCAGGGACATGCCGCGTTCAAGAATGCTGTCGGCCAGAACTGGAAGCTGGTAAGGCTTGCTGCCGGCGAAGTCGGCGAGTTCTTTTTCAGTCGCAACTTCTTCCTCGTAAACAGTGGAAGACTGCGTTGCAACGAATTTTGCCTGGGACTGTTGTGCTGGTTTTTGCTGCTCAGCCACGTTTTGAGTGTGGGTGGCGCAACCAAACAACAGGGTAACGAGTGCGAGAGGCACGAGGGGTGCGAAGCGATTTAGCATGGGCACGACCGTGGCTGGTATGTAAAGAAGTCGAGACTATGCCCACTATCACATCGATTTGCAAATTCAATCGTGATCTATGTGACTTCTTGTTTGAACGATGACATCTAACCGCTTAACACCCATTACACGCCTTTTGCGTGGCCAAAGCGGCCCAAACGCAGGTTTTCTGGCGCCTGAAATTTGCCGAAAGCCGCGCACTACAAGGGCTGGCTACCAGCCGAGGGTTTCCTTGAGGAAGGGGATAGTCAGCTTGCGCTGGGCCTGCAACGAGGCCTGATCGAGCTGTTCGAGCAAATCGAACAATGCACTCATGCTGCGGGTGCCGCGAGTGAGAATAAAATGCCCGACTTCGTCGGTAAGGTGCAGGCCGCGACGGGATGCACGCAATTGCAGAGCACGCAATTTGTCCTCGTCGGACAATGGGCGCATCTGGAAAATCAGCGCCAGGGTCAGGCGCGACTTGAGGTCGGCCAGCTTCACCGGCAATTCACGCGGCGAGGTAGACGCGGCGATCAACAGGCGCCGGCCGCTGTCACGCAGCCGATTGAACAGGTGGAACAGCGCCTCTTCCCAATCCGCCTTGCCGGCAATCGCCTGCAGATCATCCAGGCATACCAGTTCGTATTGCTCCAGATGGTCGAAGATGCCGATACCACGGTCCATCAACTCCGCCAACGGCAGGTAAACCGCCGGTTCGCCCATTTGCTCGAAGCGCAGGCACGCCGCCTGCAACAGGTGGGTACGCCCCACGCCGTGCTTGCCCCACAGATAGATCAGGCTTTCAGTCCACCCGGCGTCGGCTTCGCAAAGCCGCTCGACATAGCCGAGTGCAGCGGCATTGGCGCCTGGGTAGTAATTGATAAAGGTGGCGTCGTCACGCAGACGCACACCCAAGGGCAGCTGAATCGGTTTCATGCTGACTGAACGGCTCCAAACGAACCGTTAGTGGCCTCTGTGTAAAGTTTGCAAAGTTTATACCCGTGACGCCGGGCGCACAATGCAGCAGACCACAAGCAAAATCAAAGGTTTGCGTTAACTTGGGCGATTTGCGCAAATTGTTTGACGCCCTGCCCGTAGAAACAACAAACCCGGCCTGGGCCGGGTTTGTGACGAAGCGGTTACAGGTCGGGGTCTTCAACCCCGGTGTACACATCCGAATCCTTGTACAGATCATGCACATGGCGCACCAGCACCATGATCACCGCCGCCACCGGCAGCGCCAGCAGGATGCCCGTAAAGCCAAACAGCTCACCGCCTGCCAGGATCGCAAAGATCACCGCCACCGGGTGCAGGCCGATCCGGTCGCCCACCAGCAAGGGCGTCAATACCATCCCTTCAAGGGCTTGGCCGACCATAAACACCGCAACAATCCCCAGCATCGGGTACAGGTCGCCGCCAAACTGGAACAACCCCGCCACCAGCGCCGCGCCAATCCCGATCACAAAGCCCATGTACGGCACGATGGCAGCCAGACCGGCAATCAAGCCGATCAACAGGCCCAGCTCCAAGCCGATCGCCATCAACCCCGCGGCGTAGATGATCCCCAGCGCGAGCATCACCAGCAACTGGCCCCGCACAAACGCGCCGAGCACCTCATGGCACTCTTCCGCCAGCGAGACGATGCGCTCCTCGTTGTTGCGCGGCAGCAGGCCGCGGATCTTGGCCATCATGATGTCCCAGTCACGCAGCAGGTAGAACGCCACCACCGGGATCAGCACCAGGTTGGTCAACCAACCGATCAACGCCAAACTGGACGCCGTGGCCTGACTGAGCACGACACCGACAATATCGGTGGTCTGCCCCATGTGCTCACTGATCGCCGCCTTGACCTTGTCGAACTTCCAGAAACCGTCCGCCAGCCCCAGCTTGGCCTGCGCCCACGGCATTGCCGTGTGCTGCAACCAGTCAAGCATCTGCGGCGCCAGTTCATACAGGCGAAACAGCTGCTTGGCCAGCATCGGCACCAGCACCAATACCAGCGCGGTGATGATCAACGTGAACAAGGCAAACACCGCTACCACACCCAAGGTGCGCGACAGGCCGGCCTTCTCCAGACGATCCACCACGGGATCGAACAGATAAGCCAGCAGCAGCGCGACCAGGAACGGCGTCAGGATCGAATGCAGCAAGAACACAAAAACGCACAGCAGGACAATCCCGCCAAGCCACACCCAACGACGCGTATCCGCCATAAACCACTCCATTATTTGCTTCTATCTATAGAGGAAGAACACTTACCACCGAAAACGCAGTTGAGCCTGAGGTTCAGGTGCTGCGGGTGCCTGCGCACCCTCTGCCACCGGCGGCTGAACGGCAGCTTCGCCCGCGGGCACTTCCTGCAACTTGGCCAGGCTCAACTGAGTACGCAGCTGATCAGCACTGCCGTTGACGCGGTACACAATGCGAGTGCCGTCGACCAATTGCGGCTGACCACCAAAGGGTTCGAGCAGATGGCCCAGTGCAGCGTAGCGTTCCAGGTTCATGCCCTGCACTTCGAGCAATTGCTCACTGCTCACACCGGGCTTGACCGCAAAACGTGGCGCCAGCTTTTGGCTGACAGCGAGCAATACGGCGTCGGCCACGGCAGCGGTGTCGGCGCCCTGGGCGGTGCCCTGCTCAGTCTTGTCGCCCAGCCACAGGCGCCATTTGGCCTGCCACTGATTGCCTTCCTGACGGGCGTGCACCGCGAGCAACGCGTCGGCACCGTAGCGCTCGGAGGCTGCACGCAGTGGCGTGGCATCGGCGCTTTCCAGATTCGGCGCAGTGGCGACGACCTGTTCATCCAGATCACCCAACGGCAGGCGCAATGGCAAACCCCGGTGTTGCGCCGCACGGCGCAGGGCACCGGCAACAGCTTGACCATCACCCACCAGGCTGCTGCCTTCGGTGGAGTCGTTCAGCCACCAGCCGAGAATCGACGGCCGATTACTGCCCCAGATCGACAGGCCCGCTGCACGCAGGGCGCGATCGGTGCTCACCGGGTCGAAATCCACCTGCAGGCTCTCGGGTGGGCCAGCGTCGTAGCCATACTGGCTGATGATTTGCTGCGGATCTTTGCGAATTGCCGCCAGGCCCGGGCCTTCGGCGGCCTTGGCGTCGCCGGTCAGGCGGATCACCAGGGTTTGCACGGCTCGCTGGGTGGCTTGGTCGCGCTCTTGGGGCGACTGGCTGCTGACCGGTTCAAGCACTTGATACAGGCCATTGAGGGTTTCGGCATGACTCGCCAGGCTGACCAACGACAAGCAGCCTACAAAGAAGAATTTACACAGACGCATGGAAGATTCCCGAACGACAAATTTAGCGGCTGGAACAGACCGCGTGAACCCGGCTTGCCAGGCTGTGACCACAGCAGCCGGTAAAACATTCACAGGGTCGCGGTAAGTTTTCGTACTGTCATAACGATAGCGGGTTAAAGGCTATACCTTAATACGCGCCACCACAGAGACGATTAGCAATTTTTTAACCGGGCTTTTTAACCTTTATGGCCCTGCCCGTCGGCCCGAGGATGGCCGCTGCCCCTCAAGCCTGATAAAATCGCGCGCCTTCGCAGACCGTCAACGGCTGGGCCTCTTCACGAAAGCCTTCGCCAGCTCGGTCGTTACCCAGAAATCCCCCCTAAAGGCCTGGATCATGAGCAAGCAACCCTCCCTGAGCTACAAGGACGCCGGTGTAGACATCGACGCCGGTGAAGCATTGGTCGAACGCATCAAGAGCGTCGCCAAGCGCACTGCGCGCCCCGAAGTCATGGGCGGCCTGGGCGGTTTTGGCGCCCTCTGCGAAATCCCGGCCGGCTACAAGCAGCCTGTGCTGGTCTCCGGCACCGACGGCGTGGGCACCAAGCTGCGCCTGGCCTTGAACCTGAACAAGCACGACAGCATCGGCATCGACCTGGTTGCCATGTGCGTCAACGACCTGGTGGTGTGCGGCGCCGAGCCACTGTTCTTCCTCGACTACTACGCCACCGGCAAGCTCAATGTCGAAACCGCGACCCAGGTCGTGACCGGCATTGGCGCAGGCTGTGAACTGTCGGGTTGCTCCCTGGTCGGCGGCGAAACCGCTGAAATGCCAGGCATGTACGAAGGCGAAGACTACGACCTGGCCGGTTTCTGCGTCGGCGTTGTCGAAAAATCCGAAATCATCGACGGCTCCAAAGTCGCTGCCGGTGACGCCCTGCTCGCGCTGCCATCCTCGGGCCCGCACTCCAACGGCTACTCGCTGATCCGCAAGATCATCGAAGTGTCCGGCGCCGACATCGAGAACATCCAACTCGACGGCAAGCCGCTGACCGACCTGCTGATGGCCCCGACACGCATCTACGTCAAACCACTGCTCAAGCTGATCAAGGACACTGGCGCCGTCAAAGCCATGGCCCACATCACCGGCGGCGGCCTGCTGGACAACATCCCGCGCGTCCTGCCAAAAGGCGCCCAGGCGATCGTCGACGTGGCCAGCTGGCAGCGTCCTGCGGTATTCGACTGGCTGCAAGAGAAAGGCAACGTCAACGAGACCGAAATGCACCGCGTGCTGAACTGCGGCGTCGGCATGGTCATCTGCGTGGCTCAAGAGCATGTTGAAGCGGCGCTGAACGTTCTGCGTGAAGCGGGCGAGCAGCCATGGGTCATCGGCCAGATCGCAACTGCCCCGGAAGGCGCAGCTCAGGTTGAACTGAAGAACCTCAAGGCTCATTGATGTCTCAGACCTGTGATGTCGTGGTGCTGCTTTCCGGCACCGGCAGTAACTTGCAGGCCCTGATCGACAGCACGCACACCGGCGACAGCCCGGTGCGCATCGCTGCGGTGATCTCCAATCGCAGCGACGCCTACGGCCTGCAACGCGCCAGGGACGCGGGCATTGAAACCCGCTCCCTGGATCACAAGGCTTTCGAAGGCCGCGAGGCCTTCGACAGCGCCTTGATCGAACTGATCGACGCCTTCAACCCCAAACTCGTGGTCCTCGCCGGCTTCATGCGCATTCTGAGCGCCAATTTCGTGCGGCACTACGAAGGGCGCCTGCTCAATATCCACCCTTCCCTGCTCCCCAAGTACAAAGGCATGCACACGCACCAGCGTGCGCTTGAGGCTGGCGACAGCGAGCACGGCTGCAGCGTGCACTTTGTGACCGAGGAACTCGATGGCGGCCCTCTGGTCGTACAGGCAGTGGTTCCGGTAGAGTCTGCAGATTCAGCGCAGACACTTGCGCAACGGGTTCACACCCAGGAACACAGGATTTACCCGCTGGCTGTTCGCTGGTTTGCCGAGGGGCGGTTGATTCTTGGCGATCACGGTGCATTATTGGACGGCCAATTACTTACGGCCAGCGGCCACTTGATTCGAACCTAGGAGATTTTATGCGTCGCGCCTTGCTCTTCGCTTTTGCGCTGTTCGCCTTGCCTGCCGTGCAAGCAGCAGACCTTCACCCTTTCTCCGCCAGCTACACCGCCGACTGGAAACAGTTGCCCATGAGTGGTTCGGCCGAACGCAGCCTGACCAAGAATGACAATGGCACCTGGACCTTGAACTTCAAAGCTTCCATGATGATCGCCAGCCTCACCGAAACCAGCGTGATCCTGTTCGACAAGGACGCACTGCAACCCAAGAGCTACAGCTTCGAACGCGGCGGCCTGGGCAAGGCGAAGAAGATCAACCTGGATTTCGACCACGCGGCCAACAAGGTCACCGGTTTCGAAAACAAGGACCCGGTCAACGTCACGCTCGAAAGTGGCATGCTCGACAAATCGACTTATCAGCTTGCCCTGCAGCGCGACGTCGCCGCTGGCAAGAAAAGCATGAGCTACCGCGTGGTCGAAGGCACCGACGTCGATACTTATGACTTTCGCGTGATCGGCCCGGAAAAGGTCCAGACCAAAGCCGGCGCCATTGATGCAATCAAGGTTGAGCGCGTGCGCGACCCTTCCCAGAGCAAGCGCATCACTCAGATGTGGTTTGCCAAGGATTGGGGCGGCATCCTGGTTGCCCTGCGTCAGGTGGAAACCGACGGCAAGGAATACAACATCATGCTGCTGGACGGCACCGTTGACGGCAAGGCTGTCAAAGGGAGCTGATCGGCTGATGAGCTGAAAAACGAGCCTCGCTGAATGCGGGGCTTTTTTTCGCCTGCAGGTTGTGTGTGTTGGAGCTTCTACCGCTATCGCAGGCAAGCCAGCTCCCACACTGGAATGCATTTCAACGGTGGGCGCTGGCTTGCCTGCGATGGCGTTGGCGCGGGCAGAACAAGGCTAAAGCCTAAGAAGAACATGAAACTTTTGTCATAAAACTCAGCCCCCTGCGACGCAATGTCGCGGATTACGGGGCCTGCGGGACAGTTGCAGTTTGTGCAATGAATTGTTGCGTGCAAAATCGGTTTACTTAGCAAGCTAACAAAACATATAAAAGAGGCCTGCGACGACTTGCCGCAGATCAACCAGAGATTGGAGCAAGCAGATGACTGTAAAAGTAACTGAACGCGACGATGCACACATGTCTCACGAAGCACTGGGCCATGGGATTCACATCTGGGATGTCCATCAACAAGACCAACTGGTCGGCATGTTCCACAACGAGAACGAAGCCCACAATTATAAAAACGAGCTCGAATCTCTAGAGATGAAACGCCAGGCACAAAGCTCCTGAATACTGAAATCCGCTAGGCCCCCAGCCCCACGCAGCCAGGGTGCCTATAAACACAAACCCCGCCTTTTGAGCGGGGTTTGTGTTTATAGGCTTTGGCGTTGGGCGCGCCTGGCACGCCCGATTGTTTTAACGCCTTACCACATCAAGTCATCCGGGATCTGGTACGCGGCGTATGGATCATCCTCATCCGGCACCTGGCTTTCGGTGAGGATATTGAGCTGCACGATACGCTCCGGCGCACGCTCCTGAATCTTCAGCGCCGCCTCACGCGGGATCACCTCGTAACCGCCGCCATGGTGCACGATTGCCAGGGAGCCGTTGCTCAGCTTGTTGCGCATCAGCGTGTTGACCGACAGGCGCTTGACCTTCTTGTCATCCACGAAGTTGTAGTAGTCCTCGGTGGTCAGCTTGGGCAGGCGCGAGGTCTCGATCAATTGTTTGACCTGGGCCGTACGGGCCTTGGCCTCGGCTTTTTCCTGCTGCTGGCGGTTCAGCTCCTGGTCGCGCTTGACCTTCTCGGCATGCGCCTCGGCGGCCAGGCGTGCCTGGGTGTCGTCCACTTCGGCTTGACCCTTGTGGACCAGGCGCTGCTGCTTCTGTTTCTCTTTGCCGACCTGCTTGGCCTGCTTTTGGTTGACCAGACCTGCTTTAAGCAACTGGTCGCGAAGGGAAAGGCTCATGGTGCTTACTCACTTAGGCAACTGCTTAACCGCAGCTGGACAGATTCTTTTCCTGGCGTTTGGCTTCACCCCACAGGGCGTCCAACTCTTCGAGGGTGCAATCTTCTATGGATTGATGCGTATCGCGCAATGCCTGTTCGATAAATCGGAAACGTCGTTCGAACTTGGCATTGGCGCCACGCAACGCAGCTTCCGGGTCAACCTTCAGATGCCGGGCCAGGTTGACCGCTGCAAACAGCAGGTCACCGACTTCATCGGCAATCGCCACCGGGTCGTTATCGGCCATGGCTTCGAGCACTTCATCCAGCTCTTCGCGCACGTTGTCCACCACCGGCAAGGCGGCGGGCCAGTCAAAGCCGACCTGGCTGGCGCGCTTTTGCAATTTGGCGGCGCGCGACAGCGACGGCAACGCCGTGGGCACGTCATCGAGCAGGGACAGCTGCAGTGGCGCGTCGGACTTTTCCGCGCGCTCCTCAGCCTTGATCTGCTCCCAACGCTCCTTGACCTGCTCTTCACTCAGCTGAGGAATATCCAGCGGCGCATACAGATCACCCGTGGGGAATACGTGAGGATGGCGGCGAATCAACTTGCGGGTGATGCTGTCGATCACCCCAGCAAATTCAAAGCGCCCTTCTTCCTTCGCCAACTGGCTGTAATACACCACCTGAAACAACAGGTCGCCCAGTTCGCCTTGCAGGTGATCAAAGTCGCCGCGCTCGATGGCATCAGCGACTTCGTAGGCTTCTTCCAGGGTGTGCGGGACGATGGTTGCGTAGGTTTGCTTGATGTCCCACGGGCACCCGTACTTTGGGTCTCGCAGGCGGTTCATCAGGTGCAGCAGGTCTTCAAGTGCATACATCAGTCAATCTCTGTCCGCGTTCAGTGGGAGCTGGCTTGCCTGCGATGCAGGCGACTGGGTGTAGCTGGCAGACCCAGGCGATGCTATCGCAGGCAAGCCAGCGCCCACATAAAACTGCCCCACATTTTCAGTCCGCGCTCATCCAGCTGCTCATGGTGTGCGATTACGCCGCGTCTCAATGATGTTCGGCAACTGGGAAATCCGCCCCAGCAACCGACCCAACGCGTCCAGGCCCGGAATCTCGATGGTCAGGGACATCAGCGCCGTGTTGTCCTCTTTGTTCGAGCGGGTATTGACCGCCAGCACGTTGATCCGCTCATTGAGCAGCACTTGCGACACGTCACGCAGCAAGCCGGAACGGTCGTAGGCGCGAATGATGATGTCCACCGGGTAAGTGAGCACCGGCACCGGGCCCCAGCTGACCTGGATGATCCGTTCCGGCTCGCGCCCGCCCAGTTGCAGCACTGAGGCGCAATCCTGGCGGTGAATGCTTACGCCACGGCCCTGAGTGATGTAACCGACGATCGCGTCGCCCGGCAACGGCTGGCAGCAGCCGGCCATTTGCGTCATCAGGTTGCCCACGCCCTGAATCTGGATATCGCCGCGCTTGCCCGGTTTGTAGCCGGTGGCTTTGCGCGGGATCAGCTCCAACTGCTCGCTGCCGCGCTCTGGCTCGACCAGTTGCTGCGCCAGGTTGACCAGTTGCGCCAGGCGCAAGTCGCCGGCGCCAAGGGCTGCGAACATGTCCTCGGCGATCTTCATGTTGGCTTTTTCGGCCAACTTGTCGAAGTCCACCTGCGGCAGGCCCAGGCGCGCCAGCTCGCGCTCGAGTAAGGTTTTACCGGCCGCGACGTTCTGGTCGCGCGCCTGCAATTTGAACCAGTGGACGATCTTCGCCCGTGCCCGCGATGTGGTGATGTAGCCCAGGTTCGGGTTCAGCCAGTCGCGGCTCGGCGTGCCGTGCTTGCTGGTGATGATCTCGACCTGTTCACCGGTCTGCAGGCTGTAGTTGAGCGGCACGATGCGCCCGTTGATCTTGGCGCCCCGGCAGTTGTGACCGATTTCGGTGTGCACGCGGTAGGCAAAGTCCAACGGCGTGGCGCCCTTGGGCAAGTCGATGGCGTGGCCGTCGGGGGTGAAGATATAAACGCGGTCGGGCTCGATATCCACCCGCAGCTGTTCGGCAAGGCCGCCGATGTCGCCGAGTTCTTCGTGCCACTCGAGCACTTGGCGCAGCCAGGAGATTTTCTCTTCGTACTGGTTGGACCCGGCCTTGACGTCGGTGCCCTTGTAGCGCCAGTGCGCGCACACCCCAAGTTCAGCCTCTTCGTGCATGGCGTGGGTGCGGATCTGCACCTCCAGCACCTTGCCCTCAGGGCCGATCACCGCAGTGTGCAGGGAGCGATAGCCGTTTTCCTTGGGGTTGGCGATGTAGTCGTCGAACTCCTTGGGAATGTGCCGCCACAAGGTGTGGACGATACCCAGCGCGGTGTAGCAGTCGCGCATTTCCGGCACCAGCACGCGCACGGCGCGCACGTCGTAGATCTGGCTGAAGGCCAGGCCCTTGCGCTGCATTTTGCGCCAGATCGAATAGATGTGTTTGGCGCGGCCGCTGATGTCGGCGTCAACGCCGGTGGCCTGCAACTCGGAACGCAGCTGGCCCATCACGTCGGTGATAAAGCGCTCACGGTCGAGCCGCCGCTCATGCAGCAGCGTCGCAATCTGTTTGTATTGATCGGGCTCGAGGTAGCGAAAGGACAAGTCCTCCAGCTCCCACTTGATATGGCCGATGCCCAAGCGATGCGCCAGCGGCGCGTAGATGTCGAAGACTTCGCGGGCCACCCGGTTGCGCTTTTCGTCGTCGGCGGTCTTCACCGCACGAATCGCGCAGGTGCGTTCAGCCAGCTTGATCAGCGCAACGCGTACGTCGTCGACCATCGCCACCAGCATTTTGCGCAGGTTCTCGACCTGGCCCTGGGTGCCCAGCACCATCGACTGGCGCGGGCTGAGGCTGGCACTGATAGCCGCCATGCGCAGCACGCCGTCGATCAGTTTGGCCACGACCGCGCCGAAACGCTGGCTGACCGTCGGCAACGGGATGTGCCCTTCACGCACGCCGCGATAGAGCACGGCGGCGATCAGCGAATCCTGGTCGAGCTTGAGATCGGCGAGGATCTCGGCGATTTCCAACCCGGTGCGAAAGCTTGACGTGCCCTCCGCCCAGAGGTTTTTGGCCGCATTGTCTTGTTGTTCAGACTCACGAGCGAACTCGCAGGCTGCTTTCAAGGCTTCACGGTCCAGTGCCGGGTCGACACTGACGGCATGATCCAGCCATGCCTCGAGATTGATACTGCCGTCGGTGTTGATCGGCTGGTGTGCTCTCACCTGTACCATCTTGCTTACCTTCCCTACGACGCACCTTTAATGCGCCAAAAATCATCGCTGACCTGCTTTACCTGAATAAAGCTTACACACACTCCCTGGCAGGTCACGGCCTTGGAGAATGCAGGCCAGTCGGATTAAACGGGCATCCTAGCCCGCTTCAAATAACGCCATGGCCTCGACATGCGCGGTTTGCGGAAACATGTCGAGGATCCCGGCACGTTTTAGCCGGTAGCCCTGCTTGACCAACTCAACCGTGTCCCGCGCCAGCGTGGCCGGGTTGCAGGACACATACACCAGACGCTTGGCCTTAAGGGTCGCGAGCTTGCGCACAACCTCCAGGGCACCATCACGGGGTGGGTCCAAGAGTACCGCAGAAAAGCCCTGTTTGGCCCACTCCGCGTCAGTCAAAGGCTGGGATAAATCGGCCTGAAAAAACTGCACATTATGCAAATTGTTGCTGACGGCATTCTGCGCCGCCCGGTCCACCATGGTCTGCACACCTTCTACCGCGACCACTTCACGCACCTGCCGGGCCAGTGGCAAAGCGAAGTTGCCCAGCCCGCAGAACAAATCCAGTACCCGCTCGTCGGGCTGTGGCGCCAGCCATTCCAGGGCCTGGGCGACCATCGCGGCGTTGACGCCGGCGTTGACCTGCACAAAATCCCCGGGCCGATAAGCCAACTCCAAATCCCACTGTTCCAACCGATAACCCAACGCCGAATCCGTCTCGACCGGCTCCGGCTGACCCTCGCCATGCAGCCACAACTGCGCGTCATGGAAGGTGCAAAATTCCTGCAGGATCAGCAGGTCTGCCTCGGACAACGGCGCCATATGCCGCAGCAGCACGGCAATCGACGAGCCGCTGAACAACTCCACATGCCCCAGCGCCTGCGGTTTGCTCAGGCGGCGCAGCATGTTCGGCAAACGCTGCATGATCGGTTGCAAGGCTTGTACCAGCACGGGGCAATCATCGATGGCGACGATGTCCTGGCTGGCCACCGCGCGAAAACCCACTTCAAGTTTTTTCGCCTTGGCATCCCAGCGTACCGCCACGCGGGCGCGTCGGCGGTAGCCGAACTCCGGGCCACTCAAAGGTTCGGCCCACACCTGCGGTTCGACACCGGCGACGCGAGACAGTTGTTCGGCGAGCATGCGCTGTTTCAGGGCAAGTTGTTCGGCGTGGGGCAAGTGCTGCACGCTGCAACCGCCGCAGCGGCCAAAATGGGCGCAGGGTGCCGGACGGCGCAGTTCGCTGGCCGTGAACACGCGCTCGGTGCGGGCCTCGACCACTTTGCCGTGGGCGCCCAATACCCGTGCTTCGACCTCTTCGCCGGCGAGCGCGCCATTTACAAACCAGGTGCGGCCTTCAAAGAACACAATGCCGCGGCCGTCGTTGGCCAGGCGCTCGATGGTCAGGCGCTGCTTCTTGCCTACCGGAATTTGCGGGGCCCGGCTGCCGCCCGTCGGTTGAAAGCGCAGGCCTCTCTCGTGCTTGGCCATCAGTTGGGTTCGTCGAAAATGCCGGTCGACAAGTAACGGTCGCCTCGGTCACAGATGATCGCGACGATCACTGCGTTTTCCACTTCCTTGGACAAACGCAACATACCGGCCACGGCGCCGCCGGAGGACACGCCGCAGAAAATGCCTTCTTCACGCGCCAGGCGGCGGGTGGTGTCTTCGGCTTCGCGCTGGGCCATATCGATGATGCGGTCCACACGCGTCGCGTTGTAGATCTTCGGCAGGTACTCTTCGGGCCAACGGCGAATGCCGGGGATAGCCGCGCCTTCCATCGGCTGCAGGCCGACGATCTGGATCGCCGGGTTCTGCTCCTTGAGGTAGCGCGAGTTGCCCATGATGGTGCCGGTGGTGCCCATCGAGCTGACGAAATGGGTGATGGTGCCCTGGGTCTGACGCCAGATTTCCGGACCGGTGGTGGTGTAGTGCGCCTCCGGGTTATCACCGTTGGCAAATTGGTCAAGCACCACGCCACGGCCTTCGGCGGCCATGCGCTCGGCGAGGTCGCGGGCGCCTTCCATGCCTTCTTCCTGGGTGACCAGGATCAGCTGGGCGCCGTAGGCGGTCATTGCCGCCTTGCGTTCGGCGCTGCCGTTGTCGGGCATGATCAATACCATCTTGTAACCCTTGATGGCCGCGGCCATGGCCAGGGCGATGCCGGTGTTACCCGAGGTGGCTTCGATCAGGGTGTCGCCGGGCTTGATCTGCCCGCGCAGTTCGGCGCGGGCGATCATCGACAGCGCCGGGCGGTCCTTGACGGACCCGGCCGGGTTGTTTCCTTCGAGCTTGAGCAACAGGGTATTGCTGGTTTCACCCGCCATGCGTTGCAAGCGGACCAGGGGCGTGTTGCCGACGCAATCGGCGATTGTAGGGTACTGCAAGGTCATGGCGTATTCGCAATCCAGACTGCGGGGGCGAACATCATACCGGGAAAGGCTGGCGGGCCATATCACGCAAAGTATGGTGCTTATGGCTTATAGGAATAAGCGAGTGGTGTGTGGCCTGTAAGGGCGCTATCGCGGGCAAGCCCGCTCCCACAGGTATCCGGGATCAATGTGGGAGCTGGCTTGCCTGCAAAGGCCGCACCTCGATGAACCGGCTACCCCAACTGCCCGTCGCCATGATTTTTACGAAACACCTCTTCTCCCATCGCAGCAATCTGCCCCTCAATAAGCGCCTCAAACGGTTTGAGCAATGCATCAAAAGACGCCGGCGCCTCCAGCACCTGCAATGCCTGCACAATCGCCTCCACCGTCGACAACGCACCTGGCCCGGGCGCCTTGCGCAGCCGGTAGCGGGACACCGCGCCCTCGGCCAGGGTCACTCGAGGCAAGGCCGCCAGTAACGGATTGAGGTGCAACAATTTGCGCGCCTTGCGCCAGGTACCGTCAGGCACCACCAGCAGCATAGGTTCGTCAGTCGGGGTATAGGCCTGTAAAGGCTGCGCATCCTCAGCGGGAAACAACAACCGCGCCTGGTAGCCGGGCGGGTTCAATAAGGTCGGCAAATCCTCAAACACCTCGCCCACCACCAATTGCGCATTGTTCAACCCCAACGCTGCCAGCCGCGCGGTATTGAGCGCATGGTTGACCTCACTCGGGTGCTGCAACAGCAACACGCGGGTGCGGCTGTCGAGGCTGGGGATCAGCGCGCACAGGCAATGGGTGACAGGCCGCAGGCAGCGGGAGCATTGGGGTCGGGACATGGTTTCAGGCCTGGTTGAGCTGTGCTTTGAGTAAATCGCGGAAGGTCTGGATCAGCGGCTCGCGGCTACGGCCCCGGCGCATGATCATCGAAAATGGCGCCTGATAGCCGAAGGTCGCCGGCAATAATACGCGCAGGTCGCCCTTGTCGGCCCAGGCCTGGGCGTAATGCTCGGGCAGGTAGCCGATGTAGGCGCCGGACAGCACCAGAATCAACTGAGCTTCCATACTTTCCACCGTTGCCGCGCTGTGTTTGAAGCCGTGGCGCGCCAGTTCAGCCTGGCTCCAGTAGCCGCGCCCGACCATGCGCTGTTGGGTGATCACTTGTTCGGGGATGCGCCGTTCGTTGAACAACGGATGGCGGGTGCTGCAATACAACCAGTGTTGCTCGCGGTACAGCGGCATGTAGATCAGCCCGCTCATGCGGTTGGAAAAGGCGCCAATGGCCAAATCCAGACGATTGTCCTGCACACCCAGTTGCAGTTCGTAAGGGCTCATCACCGAGAGGTGCAAGTGCACGGCCGGGTGTTCCTGGCTGTAGGCGCCAATAACCTCTGCGAACGGCAGCGCCTTGTCGCTGACGGTGGAGTCGAGCACGCCCAGCTTCAGTGTGCCGCGCAACTCGCCTTTGAGCGCTGCAGCGTATTGCTCGAAGCCTTCCAATTCGCCCAGGAGGCGCAGGGTTTCGTGATGGAACAGCTCGCCCTTGCTGGTCAGGCTGAACCCGCCGCGCCCGCGATGGCACAGCACCAAGCCCAACGCCGACTCCAGCTGGCTCATATAAGTGCTGATGGCCGACGTCGACAGGTTGAGTTCGTGCTGGGCGTTGGCGAACCCCTGGTGGCGCACGACGCTGACGAAGATGCGCAGGAGTTTCAGGTCGGGCAAGGCGTTGGCCATGGGTTCTCCAGATTCAGCGAATGCACGCGATCCCATTGTGGGAGCTGGCTTGCCTGCGATGGCGGCGTATCAAAAAAAGCTATGTGGCTGACCCTCCGCTATCGCAGGCAAGCCAGCTCCCACACTGGGCCGGGGCTCGACAGAAAGGATCGGTTGCGCCCAACACAGGCCGGGGAGTTTACCTCAGGCATTAGTTTAGAAAAATCTGAACTAAGTATTTGCCCCTGCCGATTCTTCCCGCCCTGGGCTTTTCGCAGAATCGGCCCCTAATAAACAAAACAACGATGAGGCAATCCCGTGGACAAGATTTTTCACCAACCACTGGGCGGCAACGAAATGCCGCGCTTCGCCGGCATCGCCACCATGATGCGACTTCCCCACCTGCAAACGGCCAAAGGCCTGGATGCCGCCTTTGTTGGCGTGCCCCTGGACATCGGCACCTCGCTGCGCGCCGGCACCCGTTTCGGGCCGCGGGAAATCCGCGCCGAATCGGTGATGATCCGCCCTTACAACATGGCCACCGGCGCCGCACCGTTCGACTCCCTGTCGGTTGCCGACATCGGCGACGTGGCGATTAACACCTTCAACCTGCTCGACGCCGTGCGCATCATCGAAGAAGCCTACGATGAGATCCTCGAGCACAACGTGATCCCGATGACCCTGGGCGGCGACCACACCATCACCCTGCCGATCCTGCGGGCGATCCACAAGAAACACGGCAAGGTCGGGCTGGTGCACATCGATGCCCACGCCGACGTCAACGATCACATGTTCGGCGAGAAAATCGCCCACGGCACCACCTTCCGCCGCGCGGTGGAAGAAGGCTTGCTCGATTGCGATCGCGTCGTACAAATCGGCCTGCGCGCCCAGGGCTACACCGCCGAAGACTTCAACTGGAGCCGCAAACAGGGCTTCCGCGTGGTCCAGGCTGAAGAATGCTGGCACCACTCGCTCGCGCCATTGATGGCCGAGGTGCGTGAAAAAGTCGGCGGCGGCCCGGTGTACCTGAGCTTCGACATCGACGGCATCGACCCGGCCTGGGCACCGGGCACCGGCACGCCGGAAATCGGCGGGCTGACCACCATCCAGGCGATCGAGATTATCCGTGGTTGCCAGGGCCTCGACCTGATTGGTTGCGATCTGGTAGAGGTTTCGCCGCCTTACGACACCACCGGCAACACCTCGCTGCTCGGCGCCAACCTGCTGTACGAGATGCTGTGTGTACTGCCCGGCGTGGCGCATCGCTGATGAGCACGCACGAGGTGCTGCAGGCCGCGGCCGACCTGGTCTCGGCCTTCGCCCGCAATGACCGCGCCGCCTACTTCGGCGCGTTCACGGCCGATGCCAGCTTTGTGTTCTACACCCTCCCCCAGCCGCTGCTCAGCCGCGATGCCTACCAGGCGTTGTGGGACAGCTGGCGCCAGGACGAGGGGTTTGAGGTGCTGTCCTGCACTTCAAGCAACGCCTTTGTCAGCCTGCAAGGTGATGTGGCGATTTTTATGCATGACGTGGCCACCGAGCTGCGCATGAACGGGGAGCAATTTTTTAGCCAGGAGCGCGAGACCATTGTCTTCACACGACAAGGGTCTGGCACACAACAAAAACAAGGCCTGTGGCTGGCCTGTCACGAACATTTGTCCGCTATGCCGGAAGGGCTGCCGCCCCCTTAGCCAATGTGATCGGAGCTGATCATGAATAATAAAAACAACGATAAAAGTATTCGAACGATAGAAACCAACGGGGTCGAACAGATCCC
Organism: Pseudomonas sp. HT11; assembly: GCF_044875395.1. Classification (NCBI taxonomy): domain Bacteria; kingdom Pseudomonadati; phylum Pseudomonadota; class Gammaproteobacteria; order Pseudomonadales; family Pseudomonadaceae; genus Pseudomonas; species Pseudomonas sp. HT11. The sequence continues at coordinate 4,568,962 of NZ_CP173217.1, forward strand.
GGACCACGAACGTACTGCCGGGCCCAAGGATCTGTTCCGACTGATCTTCGGCGGTGCCAACACCTTTGCCACCGCCGTGCTGGGTTCGTTTCCGGTGCTGTTCGGCTTGTCGTTCCAGGCCGGCGTCTGGGCGATTGTGCTGGGCGTGCTGGTGGGCGCGCTGATCCTGGCGCCGATGGGCCTGTTCGGGCCGATCAATGGCACCAACAATGCCGTGTCGTCCGGTGCGCACTTTGGTGTGCACGGGCGGATTGTCGGCTCGTTTCTGTCGCTGCTGACGGCGATTGCCTTCTTCTCACTGTCGGTGTGGAGTTCAGGCGATGCGTTGGTCGGCGGTGCGAAACGGCTGATCGGCCTGCCGGAAACCGACCTGACGCTGGGCCTGGCCTACGGCCTGTTCGCCCTGCTTGTGCTCACCGTGTGCATTTATGGCTTTCGCTTCATGCTGTGGGTCAACCGCATCGCGGTGTGGGCGGCGAGTCTGCTGTTCCTGCTGGGCATCTTCGCGTTTGCCCCGGCCTTCGACAGCCACTTCGCCGGCACCGTCGGGCTCGGCCAAACCGGCTTTTGGGCGGCCTTCATCGGTGCTGCGCTGGTGGCCATGAGCAATCCGATTTCCTTCGGTGCATTCCTCGGTGACTGGTCGCGCTACATCCCGCGTGAGACGCCGAAAATGCGCATCATGCTGGCGGTCGTGCTGGCTCAGATCGCTACGTTGATCCCGTTTCTGTTCGGCCTGGCCACCGCGACCATCGTGGCGATCAAGGCACCGGACTACATTGCGGCGAACAACTACGTCGGCGGTTTGCTGGCGGTGGCGCCCACCTGGTTTTTCCTGCCGGTGTGCCTGATCGCGGTGATCGGCGGCATGTCCACTGGCACCACCTCGCTGTATGGCACCGGCCTGGACATGTCCAGCGTGTTTCCGCGCCTGCTGTCACGGGTCAAGGCCACGTTGCTGATCGGCGTGATGTCGATTGTCTTCATCTTTATCGGACGTTTCGCCGCCAACCTGGTGCAGAGCGTGTCGACTTTCGCCGTGCTGATCATCACCTGCACCACGCCCTGGATGGTGATGATGATCATCGGCCTGATTGTGCGCCGCGGCTTCTACTGCCCGGACGACTTGCAGGTATTCACTCGCGGTGAAACCGGCGGGCGCTACTGGTTCAGCCATGGCTGGAACTGGCGCGGGCTGGGGGCCTGGATCCCGAGCGCGCTGGTGGGTTTGTGCTTCGTCAATTTGCCGGGGCAGTTTGTCGGGCCGCTGGGCAACCTGGCCGACGGCATCGATATCAGCCTGCCGGTGACGCTGGGGCTGGCCTCGGTGGTGTACCTGAGTTTGCTTCGCCTGTTCCCGGAACCAGCGGCTGTTTATGGCCCCCAGGGGCCGCTTCGCAGCCCAACGGGAGCAAGTTCCCTCGCCACAAAAAGCGCCTCAATAGCCTAAAAAAATAATCGGAGACCCGCCGTCATGGCTTTGGATTTATTCGTCGTACTCATCTACGCCGCCGGCATGCTCGTGCTCGGCTATTACGGCATGCGCCGCGCCAAGACCCACGAAGACTACCTGGTGGCAGGCCGCAACCTGGGCCCGTCGCTGTACATGGGCACCATGGCCGCCACGGTATTGGGCGGTGCATCCACCGTCGGCACCGTGCGCCTGGGTTATGTGCACGGCATCTCCGGCTTCTGGCTGTGTGCTGCGCTGGGGGCCGGGATCATCGCGTTGAACCTGTTCCTGGCCAAACCGCTGCTCAAGCTTAAGATCTTCACCGTCACCCAGGTCCTGGAAAAACGCTACAACCCGATGGCCCGCCAAGCGAGCGCGGTGATCATGCTGGCCTACGCGTTGATGATTGGCGTGACCTCGATTCTGGCCATCGGCACCGTGCTGCAAGTGCTGTTCGGCCTGCCCTTCTGGGTCTCGGTGCTGCTGGGCGGTGGCGTGGTGGTGGTCTATTCGACCATCGGCGGCATGTGGTCGCTGACGCTTACCGATATTGTGCAATTTGTGATCAAGACCGTCGGCCTGATGTTTATCTTGCTGCCGATCTGCCTGTACCGCGTCGGCGGCTGGGACCAACTGGTGGCCAAGCTGCCGGCGTCGAACTTCAGCTTCACCGAAATCGGCTGGGACACGATCATCACCTACTTCATGATCTACTTTTTCGGCATCCTGATCGGTCAGGACATCTGGCAACGGGTGTTCACTGCCCGCGACGAAAAGGTCGCGCAGTACGCAGGCACGTTCGCCGGCTTCTACTGCATCCTCTACGGCCTGGCCTGCGCGCTGATCGGCATGGCTGCTCATGTGCTGTTGCCGAATCTGGATAACGTCAACAATGCCTTCGCCGCGATCGTCAAAGCGTCGTTGCCGGACGGCATTCGCGGGTTGGTGATCGCCGCCGCACTGGCCGCGATGATGTCCACCGCCAGCGCCGGTTTACTCGCCGCCTCCACCGTATTGACCGAAGACTTGCTGCCGCGTTTGCGCGGTGGCAAGCAATCGAGCCTGAACATCAACCGCTTGTTCACGATGCTGACGGGCATTGCCGTGCTGGGTATCGCCCTGGTGGTCAACGATGTGATCAGCGCCCTGACCCTGGCCTACAACTTGTTGGTGGGTGGCATGCTGATCCCGCTGATGGGGGCGATTTTCTGGAAGCGGGCGACGACCTCGGGGGCGATCGCGTCCATGGCCCTGGGCTTTGTGACGGCACTGGTGTTCATGTTCAAGGATGGCTTGGACGCGAACACGCCGATCTACTACAGCCTGGCGGTTGGATTGGTGAGTTTTGTAGGCGTGAGTCTGTTGTCGCGGCGCCCGCAGGCTGCGGCGGCCAGGGCAATTTAAGGCAGCACAGGCATCAGAGCGGTTTCTTCAGCGGGTGCGACGTCGGATGTCGCACCCGTTTTTTTTGCCTGCCACACACAACTGTGGGAGCGAGCTTGCTTACGAAGGTGGTGTATCAGCCAACATTTGCGTTGACTGACAGACCACCTTCGCGAGCAAGCTCGCTCCCACCTGTTGAATCCTGCTGGAGCCCGCGCTTATCTGCGACGGGGCCGGCGCTGCTCGTCATCCGTGCGAATCGGCACCGGTTGCAGCGGAGGCTCGATCAGTCCGAGCGCGACGCCAACGTCATGGAGCCAGTTTTGGATTTTCTCTTTCATGGTTGCCCCCTTTGCGGGTAATGCGGGTCGGCGCGAGTTTTGTCGCCTTTTCCTACAGTGATAGTAGTACTAAGTCCTACGTAATGCTTGAACGAAACCACAACGAACTATTACTGAATTGATTCAAATCCTGACGGATCGTTCAAGCAATCGCGCGCGTGTCCTGCAATAACTCGCCTTTGCCTTCCTGCTGCAGGTCAATCCATGCATTGAGGTTAGCGCCGAGCATACCCTTTCGCCACATCAGCCAGGTCGTTGCAGTAGCAAAAGGCCCCGTCAGGGGATGAACGGACACGCTGTCCTTGCCTGGCAGGCTCTCCAACATGGATTCAGACATCAACGCCACACCGGAACCGGCAATCACGCAGGCGAGCATGCCCTGATAGGACTCAATCTCGATGGCCCGGCCCATGGCCACGCGCTCGTGGGAAAACCAGGTCTCCAGCCGGGTGCGGTACGCGCAACTGCGGCGAAAGGTGAACACCGAGCGCCCCGCTACATCCTGCGGCCCGCGCACGGGCGGGTGATCAGCCTCGCAGATCAACACCAGGCGCTCTTCGCACAGTGGCACACCGTCCAAGGTGGCGATGGTCAGCGGGCCATCGACCAATGCCGCATCCAGACGCCCAGTGATCAAGCCTTCCAACAGTTCACCGCTGGGCGCCGACTGCACTTGCAGGTTCACCATCGGATAAGCCTTGTGATAGCGCGCCAACAACCTCGGCAAATGAATCGCGGCGGTGCTGTACATGCTGCCCAACACAAAATCGCCGGCCGGTTGCCCGCCCTGGACGGCGCCGTGGGCGTCATCGTGCAGCGCGATCAGACGGGTGCTGTAGTCCAGCAGCACTTTGCCGGCGGGAGAAAGCTGCAAGCGTTGACGCTCGCGCACAAACAGTTCCACGCCCAGTTGCTCTTCCATTTGCTTGAGCCGTGTCGACAGGTTCGACGGCACACGGTGCAAGCGCTCGGCCGCGCGGGTGATGGAGCCCTCTTCTGCCACGGCCTGGAAAATCCGCAATTGACTGAACTCCATACCTTTCTCCAAAACTGAACAAGTTACTCACTATTATTCATTTTTACAGAAAGTCAATTCGCTTTAGCCTGAAGGTCTTCGCGTGCTTGCAGGAAACCAGAACATGTCGCCGCTGATTCGCTTACTCGCCAGCTTTGTCGCCCTGATGATGGCCATGGGCATTGGACGCTTCGCCCTCACACCACAGATGCCGCATCTGCTGAGCGAAGGGCAGATCGACCTGACCGGCGCAGGCCTGATCGCTGCCGCCAATTACCTGGGCTACTTTGTTGGCGCGGTGGATTCGATCTTCGCCCGCAGCCACCACCACGTGCGGGGGCGGATGTACGGCGGGTTGTGGCTGTGCGTACTGCTGACGCTGGCGTCGTATTGGGCGCAAGGGTTTTGGCCGCACCTGCTGCTGCGCTTCGGCACGGGTGTCGCGAGTGCCTGGGCGTTGGTGATGATCACCAGTTTGAGCCAACCGCTGGCAATTGCCGCCGGCCGTCCACGCTTGGGAGCCCTGGTATTCGCCGGGCCAGGGCTGGGGATTTTGCTCACCGGTCTACTGGCTTTGGGCTCGAACCTGCTGGGACAAAGTTCGGCCTCACTGTGGCTGGTGTATGGCGTGGTGGCGTTGGTCATGCTGCTGGCTATCCTGCCGTTCTTGCCTCAGCCGATGCCCGCCGTCGCACACACCGCCAGTGCAGGCAGCAATCAAAGCATTGCGCACCTGTGCTGGATCTACTTTCTGTACGGTCTGGGCTACATCATTCCGGCGACCTTCCTGTCGCAGATGGCCAGCGCGCAATTCAACGGCACCTGGCAGGCGGATCTGTTCTGGCCATGCTTTGGTCTGGCGGCTGCCGTTGGCGTGGTCGGGGTGAGCTTGCGCCGCAATAACACGCACACCACCCGCCGCTGGCTGATGACCACCTTGTGGCTGCAAGCGACCGGCGTGTTTGCCTGCTTGCTGGGCAACGGCTGGGGCCTGGCGCTGGGCGTTTTGCTGTGCGGTACGCCGTTCCTGGCGTGCATGATGCTGGTGATGCAACGCCTGCGTGAGGTCGCGCCCCACGGCTATCAGCGCAGCACCGGGCTGCTGACCGCCAGCTTCGCCATCGGTCAATTGAGCGGCCCGCTGCTGGCCTCGGTGAGCAGCCACCTGAGTGGCGGCCTGCAACCGGCCCTGGTGATTGCCGGCGCAGGCCTGCTGGTGGCCGGCGCGCTGCTGCTGCGCCCTACTGTCTCACTCAGCCAGCCACCAGTGGCGCCGGTACGCGAACCTGTTCTCGGCGCGTCAGCACCAGGAAAAACAGCCCACCCAGGAAGCAGCCGGTAAACCAGGCGAAGTTGGCCATGTCCTGCAACGCCGGGGTGAAGGTGATCGCAACGCCCGCCAGCGTCGCGGGCACCAAGGCTTTGACCGCGGTCCAGTTCACGCCGCCGTCGAAGTAATAGCGCCCGCTGGGGCTGTCATCGAACAACGCGTCCACATCGATCTTCTGTTTTTTGATCAGGTAGAAGTCCACCAACAGGATGCCGAACAACGGCCCGATACACGCCGCGAGGATGTCCAGCGTGTAGTGAATCATCAGCGGGTTGTTGAACAGGTTCCACGGGGTGATGAAGATCGACGCCACCGCCGCAATCATCCCACCGGCGCGCCAGCTGATTTTGCTCGGCGCGACGTTGGCAAAATCAAACGCCGGCGAGACGAAGTTGGCGACGATATTGATGCCGATGGTGGCGGTCACGAAGGCAAACGCGCCGAGCAGCACGGCCATGCTGTTGTCGATACGCGAAACGGTGGCAATCGGGTCATGCAGCATTTCGCCAAACACCGGCAAGGTGCCCGAAACGATAACGACGGTGACCAGTGAGAACGCCAGGAAATTCACCGGCAGCCCCCAGAAATTACCGCGACGCACGTCGTGCATGCTGCGGCAGTAGCGGCTGAAATCGCCGAAATTCAGCGTTGGCCCGGAGAAGTAGGACACTACCAGCGCCGTCGCCACGATCACCTGCCCAAAAGTCTGCCAGCCCGAGAGGGATTTTTCCGCCAGGGTAAAGCTGATATTCGCCCAGCCGGCCTTCCACACAATCCAGCCGGCCAGGGCAAACATCACCGCGTAGACCACCGGCCCCGCCCAGTCGATAAAGCGCCGGATGGATTCCATGCCCGCCCAAAATACGGCGGCTTGCAATACCCATAAGCTGAGGAAACTGAACCAGCCCAAGTAGGACAGGCCTGCAAAATGCGGCTCTGCATATACCGCAATCTGCGGGAAAAAACGCAGCACCACGATGATCAGGGCACTTGAGGCCAGATACGTTTGAATCCCGTACCAGGCCACCGCGATCAGGCCGCGAATCACCGCCGGAATATTTGCTCCGAACACGCCAAAGGCCAGCCGGCAGATGACCGGATACGGCACCGCCGCTTGCTGGCTCGGCTTGGCGACAAGGTTGGCAATCAACTGCACGATACAAATACCCGCCAGCAAGGCGATCAGCACCTGCCAACTGGCCAGCCCAAGCGCGAACAAGCTGGCGGCAAACACGTAGCCGCCGACGCTGTGCACGTCACTCATCCAGAAGGCGAAGATGTTGTACCAGGTCCACTTTTGCGGCAGCGGGCCCAGGTCCTGGTTGTACAGGCGCGGGCTGTAGCCTTTGGGCAATTGTTCGGTCATCGCTTGGCTCCTCGAAATACCGGCCTGCGCTGCCGTAACGGTGTGCATACGGGAGGCGGCCTGGTTTGTATACGAGGTGTTCAGCAGAATGCGTGCCAATGGCACACAATCCCTCTGGAACGGTGCTCCAAAGGGATTCAGGAAGCGCTAAAGGATGGGGCTTCGCTCAGCAACGGTGCACGTGGATCCTGTACACAATCAGCGTTGCACCCGATGTGCACACAGGTACCCGACCGTGCAGCAAATGGCAGTCAGGACGGTACCCCAAGCCATATCCATGAGCGCCAATTCAGCGGACCAGCCCTGCAGCGTCGCCCAATTGCTCAGGTCATACGTGCCGTAGGCCACCAGACCAAGCAGGGCTCCCAACCGCGCTGCGCGCTGCCAACTGCCGCTCGGCAGGACCACAAACACCACACACCCGATGGCATACAGCAGGTAGAACACCACGGCGGGGAACAGGCGCGGCTGATCGAGCATCAGCGAGCCAAGCAGGGATTTGTAGGTCGGGCCCATGAGGACGCCGAGCCAGAGGCCGTCGAGCACCAGAAACGCAAGCAAGGTGCCGAGGTAAGCGAACAGGGTTTTCTTGGACATTGAAGCGACCTCTGCTGGAGCTGGCTTGCCAGCGCTGGCATCCCTCAGGACACCACGAAAACCACTGGCCTCGTCGCCGGCGAGCCGGCTCCTACAGAAGAACAAAGCGCACTCAGCTTAGTTCAATGCGATCCGCGTGAATCACAATCTGACCTTGCTTGTAGAGCGCACCAATGGCCTTTTTGAAGTTGCCTTTGCTGACACCGAACAAGTTGCTGATCACCGCCGGGTCGCTTTTGTCGCTGACCGGCAGAGTGCCGTTGTTTTCACGCAACTTGGCAAGAATCTTCGAGTTCAGGCTGGAGGCCGCTTCCTGCCCAACCGGCTGCAGGCTCAGGCTGATGTTGCCATCGGCGCGAATCTCTTTGATAAAGCCTTTCTCTTCCTTGCCCGGGCGCAGGAACTTGAACACTTCGTTTTTGTGGATAAGGCCCCAGTGCTTGTTGTTGATGATTGCCTTGAAGCCCATGTCGGTGGCTTCGGCCACCAGCAAGTCGACTTCCTGGCCCACCTGGTAGTTGGCCGGCGTCTTGTCCAGGTAGCGATCCAGCCGCGCGGTGGCGGTGATGCGCTTAGTGTGCTTGTCGAGGTAGACGTGCACCACGCAGTATTCGCCGGCGGTCAGCTGACGTTTTTCTTCTGAATACGGAAGTAACAGATCCTTGGGCAAACCCCAATCGAGGAATACACCAATGCTGTTGACTTCGACGACTTTCAAACTGGCGAATTCGCCGACTTGAACTTTCGGCTTTTCAGTCGTTGCGATAAGTTTGTCGTCGCTGTCCAAGTAAATGAAAACGTTAAGCCAGTCTTCATCTTCACTGGGAATATCTTTCGGGATATACCGATTAGGCAAGAGGATTTCGCCATCTTGCGCACCGTCCAGGTACAAACCAAAGTTAGTGTGTTTTACCACTTGCAAGCTGTTGTAGCGCCCGACTAAAGCCATTTCCAAATACCCTCGTTACGTGGGCGGCATTCTACCCGAGTTGCGCCCGGCACGCGCGCGCACCTGAAAAATCGCGGGCTGGCTTGGCGTTCCAGTGGCACCGCCCCACTCGTCAGATCAAATCCTTGAATTTTGCCGCCAGCCAGGCACTGATCCCTCAAGTGGTTTCGAATTAAAACAGTAAGTTAGGCGACTATTTCACCGACAAACTTCGATAATTACCGCCTGACCCAACAATTCCCAGGGGATATTTGCCAAGCAATTGTCAAGTATTTCCTGTACGATGCCTGGCCAAGTTAATTTTCTACAGGTTAGTGGCCGCCATGCGCGTAAAAGCATCCAACAGCAAAGCAAAGCCAGCTCCAGCCGTTGAAACCAGCGAATCGATCAACAGCCAGATTGCTGCGTTCCTCAAGTCCGGCGGCGAAATCCAGCAAATTGCCAAGGGCGTCAGCGGCCAGACTTTCGGCCCGTCCAAGCAAATCAGCCTGGGCAAAAAGTAAAACCCGCGCAACATCCGCCCGCGTTGCACCTAGTCCCTAAGCGTCTTGCCCTCAAGGCGCCAGGACTAGAGCTCGAAATACCCTCTGTGCATCACCCTGCAGTGCGCTAATCGACGAACGGGCCTCACCTTCAGGCGTTCGCCGGTATGCTTGCACACGTCTAGTACGGGCATCTGCCCGATTTCCTCTGTCACTGCTCCTCGCTTTTCATGGAGTGAAGCATGCTCAAGCCCTGCTTTTTTCTGATAACTGCCCTTGCGGCAACCCCTTTAGCGCAAGCGCAGGTTTTCCAGCGTGAACTGGGCGATTTCGACCTGAAACTGGGCACGACGCCAAGCCGCAGCATGGCCCAAGGCCTGGTAAAGCCGACTGCCCCCGGCAGCGACTCATTTCACGGCGGGCTGGACCTGAGCCATGACAGCGGCCTGTATATCGGCCAGTTCTCACCGAATATGGGGCTGTCGTCGGCCAATAACCTTGAAGTCGATTCCTACCTGGGTTTCAAACGTCCCTTCGACAAAACGCTGGGTTACGAAGTCGGCTTGATTCACTACAGCTACCCCAAGCTCAGCCCTCTGGACAGCCAGGAGTTCTACGGCGGCCTGAACCTGCTGGGCAATCGCTTCGGCGTCTCCTTCAGCAACGACCCTGATCGCCAGGACAGCACGTTGTTCGCCGACCTCGGCGGCACGCAGCCTTTCGGCATCGGCGTCAGCGTGAAGTACACCACCCATCAGTTGGGCACCCCTGCCTCGGTGGAAGGCGGCTCGATCAGCAGCTTCAGCGATTGGTCGGTGCAGTTCTCCCGTGCGTGGAAAGGCATCGACCTGGACCTGATCTACAGCGATTCGAGCCTCAGCGGTGGCGACTGCTCAGCCTACTCCGGACACAATTCGCAATGCGACGGCCTGTTGACCTTGAAGGCGGCGCGGTCGTTTTATTGACGGGCTGAACTGTCGCACCTCGCTCAGGTTCACATGCATTAACCTTCTCTGCGCAAGGACTCGCCCATGCTGCGTCGGCTTAAATTACTGGTGGTATTGCTGACCCTGAGCCTGGTGCTCGCCGGCTGCAATCGCGTGGGCCTTGCCTACCGCAATCTGGACGTCATTATTCCCTGGACCCTCAACGACTACCTGGACATGAACGCCGGGCAGAAGAGCTGGTTCAACGACACACTCAAGGACCACCTGGCCTGGCATTGCACCACTCAATTGCCGGGCTACCTGGACTGGCTTGATCGCCTGCAACAGATGGTCGACAACAATCAGGTCACCGACGCCGCACTGCAAACCCGTACCGTCGAGGCCAAACAGGCGATAGCCGAGGTGGCGCGGGAAATCACGCCGTCAGCCATCCAACTGCTGCAAGGGTTGGATGACCAGCAGGTCAAGGAAATGAGCGACGCCCTGGCCAAGGACCTGCGCAAGCGCCAGGACGAATACCTCAAGCCGCCCTTGGCGCAGCAGATCAAGGAGCGCGCGCAACGCATGAGCAAACGCCTGGACGCCTGGATCGGCCCGCTCAGTGCCAGCCAGCAGAACCGTGTGACGGCCTGGTCTACCGCTTTGGGCGAACAGAATCAGGAATGGATCGGCAACCGCGCCCGCTGGCAGGCGCAATTCATCGCTGCGGTGCAGCAGCGCAAAAGCGCGGACTTCCCGCAGAAGATGCAGCAATTATTGGTGGATCGCGAAAGTCTGTGGACCCCGGAATACAAGGCTGCCTATGCGCGGACGGAAACGGCGGCGCGCAGTCTGATTGTCGACCTGATGGCGGAAAGTACGCCGCAGCAGCGCATGAAACTGACGCAAAAAATTGACGGTGTGCGCAGCGATTTCAAAGCCCTCAAATGCCTGAAGGCTACCGCCAACTGAGGTTGGCAAGGGGGACAAGTCCCCCTCACTCAATTGATCGGCGGATTGCCTGTCAGGCAATTTGCGCCTTCGACGCCACTTCATCAAACGTCGCCGGCTCCAGCGCATCCGACTGGTCATCGAGCACCTGACGCGGGTGGTCATTGCCGGGGATAGAGCTGTCAATCAGCGCCAGCAGTTGCGCGCCGCGCGCGGTCAGGATGAAGTTCTCACCGTTTCCGCCCTCTTCTTCTGGCCGCGACTCAATAAACCCGCGCTTGAACAGCAGCGCCTCATAATCTGCGGCGGTCTTTTTCAGCGTGTCCAGGTTACCGGTGGCTTCACCCGCCGTGGCCTTCTCGGCAGCTTCCTGCTCGGCATACTTGCGCGGGGCAAAGCTGCCTTCGCCGTTCTGCACTTCATGCAGCAGACGTTCGATCAAATCCCAATTGTAAGTCGTCATCCTGATTCCTCCTGCAGGCCGGTAGGAAAGTAGCCCGTCTACAGGTGTGACATGCCCCGTCACTGGCCGTTCAGCTGGATAGACCGCCGTCATTTCTCTGAACTTTCCAGACGTTCGCCACCTCAACTGAACACACTGCCAAGGAGGTCCGACCATGAAAACCCTGATGAACCTGGCCATCGCCGCCACGCTGCTGACTGCCCTGCCCGCTTGGGCCTGTACACCTGAAGAAGCCACGGCAAAACGTGAGCAACTGGCGCAGGAGGTGACCAGGCTCACCCAGCAGAACCCCGCCAAAGCCAAGGAAATGAATGCAGAGCTGCAGAAAATGGATATGGACACAACCTCTGCCGACCTGCCAGACAAATGCCAATTGATCGATCAGCGCCTTAAAGACCTGGATAAAGCAGCCGCCGAGACAAAAAACTGAAGCCCAAAAAAAACCGGACATCGTCCGGTTTTTTTATATCGGTGCAGCCTTATTCGGCAGCCGGCGCTTCTGGCTTGCGGCGCTTGAGCGGCGCCATGCCGTCCTTGCTGACGAGCGACAGGTTGTCGGTCTTCGGCCGGTTGGCAATTTTGCGCTTGGTCGGCGACTTGGCACCGGCTTTCTTCTTGTCGCCCTTGGCGTCGACTTTTTTCTTCTTCACGCCAACCGCTTTGCCCGACGCCTTGACCTTCTTCGGCCCGGTGTAGGTGCCTTTGACTTCCTTGATGGTGCGGCGCTCGAACGACTGCTTGAGGTAGCGCTCGATGCTCGACATCAGGTTCCAGTCGCCATGGCAGATCAGCGAGATTGCCAGGCCATCATTGCCGGCACGCCCGGTACGACCGATACGGTGCACGTATTCGTCGCCGCTGCGCGGCATGTCGAAGTTGATGACCATGTCCAGGCCGTCCACGTCCAGACCGCGCGCAGCCACGTCGGTGGCCACCAGGATCTTCACGCCGCCAGCCTTCAGGCGGTCGATGGCCAGCTTGCGGTCCTTCTGGTCTTTCTCACCGTGCAGTACGAACGCTTTGTAATCCTGTGCCACCAGGCGACCGTAGATACGGTCCGCCGCAGCCCGGGTGTTGGTGAACACGATGGCCTTCTGATAGGTCTCGTTGGCCAACAGCCAGTTGAGGATCTGTTCTTTGTGCACGTTGTGGTCGGCGGTAACGATCTGCTGACGCGTGGTGGCGTTCAGGTCGCTGACGTTGTTGACCTGCAAGTGCTCAGGGTTGTTCAAGACCTTGGCGACCATGTCACGCAGGGTCGAGCCGCCGGTGGTGGCGGAGAACAGCATGGTCTGCTGGCGATTGACGCATTCGGCCACCAGGCGCTGCACGTCATCGGCAAAGCCCATGTCGAGCATACGGTCGGCTTCGTCGAGCACCAGCACTTCAACTTCCTTGAGGTCGAGGTTGCCGGCGTTGAGTTGCTCGATCATGCGGCCTGGGGTGCCGATCAGAATGTCCGGAACCTTGCGCAGCATGGCGGCCTGAACCTTGAAGTCTTCGCCACCGGTGATCAGGCCGGATTTGATGAAGGTGAACTGCGAAAAGCGCTCGACTTCTTTCAAGGTCTGCTGGGCCAGCTCGCGGGTCGGCAGCAGGATCAGGGTTTTGATGCTGACGCGGACTTTGGCCGGGCCAATCAGTCGGTGCAGAATCGGCAGGACGAAAGCGGCGGTTTTGCCACTCCCGGTTTGAGCCGTCACCCGCAGGTCACGCCCTTGGAGCGCGAGCGGGATGGCCGCTGCTTGCACAGGCGTAGGCTCGACAAATTTAAGCTCGGCCACGGCTTTGAGCAGGCGTTCGTGCAGGGCGAATTGGGAAAACACGGGTGCTACCTCGAAGAAATACAAAATATCAGCTGCATAGGGTAACGGTTTCGGGCGTCCAAACCGAGTTTCTTTACGCGAACGGGGCTAATCAGCTGCTTTTTTGTCAGCTCATTTGTCTACAACGTCAACTTTGTCGCACTTAAATGCTCTAATCGGCCCGTGTTGTCTTACAGAAGAATCGGTTTCACCCATGGATATCAAACAGTTCTGGCTCAACGTCCAAGACCTTTGGGGCGCCCTCGATCAACACCCGCTGCTGCATGCGAGCCTGGGTTTGCTGGTGTTGCTGGTAGTCGCCCTGCTGCTCGGCCGGGTCGCGCGCTACCTCATCCTCCACGCCGCCAAATTGCTTGGCCGGCAACCGGCGCTGCACTGGCTCAATGACCTGCGGCACAACAAAGTCTTCCACCGCCTGGCACAGATGACGCCGTCCCTGGTGATTCAGTTCGGCCTGTATCTGGTGCCGGACCTGAGCAAAACCGCCACGCTGTTTATCGGCAACGTCGCCCTGGCATTCACCATCCTGTTCATGACACTGGCCGTGAGCGCCCTGCTCAATGCGCTGCTGGATATCTACGCACGCACCGAACATGCCCGCACCCGCTCGATCAAGGGCTATGTGCAATTGGCGAAAATGGTGCTGTTCGTGTTCGCCGCAATCATTATCGTCGCCACGTTGATCGACCGTTCGCCGCTGTTGCTGCTGTCAGGGTTGGGTGCGATGTCGGCGGTGATTCTGTTGGTGTACAAGGACACTCTGCTCTCGTTCGTCGCCAGTGTGCAATTGACCAGCAACGACATGCTGCGGGTCGGCGACTGGATCGAGATGCCTCAGGTCGGCGCCGACGGTGATGTAGTGGACATCACGCTGCACACGGTCAAGGTGCAGAATTTCGACAAGACCATCGTCTCCATTCCTACCTGGCGCTTGATGTCAGAGTCGTTCAAGAACTGGCGCGGCATGCAGGCGTCCGGCGGTCGCCGCATCAAGCGCAGCCTGTACATCGACGCCAGCGGCGTGCGTTTTTTGCGTGACGATGAAGAAGTGCGCATGACCCAGGTGCACTTGCTCACCGACTACATCAGCCGCAAGCAGGCTGAGCTCAAGGCGTGGAACGAGGCCCAGGGCAATAGCGCGCAACTCTCTGCGAACCGCCGCCGCATGACCAACCTGGGCACCTTCCGCGCCTATGCCCTGGCCTACCTGAAAAGCCACCCGGACATTCAGCCGAACATGACCTGCATGGTGCGCCAGATGCAAACCACCGCTCAGGGCGTGCCGCTGGAAATTTACTGCTTCACGCGCACCACGGCGTGGGCGGATTACGAGCGCATCCAGGGGGATATTTTTGATTACCTGCTGGCGGTGCTGCCGGAGTTCGGTTTGAGCCTGTATCAGCAGCCAAGTGGCAATGACTTGCGCGCGGGTGTGTTGCCGGCGGTATTGGGGGCCAGTCATCTGCCGACCCTGGAACACAGCGCGGTATAACACCACCGACCTTCTGTGGGAGCGGGCTTGCTCGCGAAAGCGGAGAATCAGTCAACCGATCACTGACTGACCTACCGCCTTCGCGAGCAAGCCCGCTCCCGCAAAGGGGTTCAAGATTGGGCTAACTCTTTACGTACGCCCAACCGGCTGATCCACACCGCCGCCAAAATCACCAACCCGCCCAACGCCAGCCGCCCCAGCGGTTCATGCTGGTTCCAGATCAGCAAGTTCAGCAGCAACCCCACCGGCACATGCAGGTTGTTCATCACCGCCAGGGTGCCGCCGTTGACCAGGCAAGCGCCCTTGTTCCACCAGTACATGCCCAACGCGGTGCTGACCAACGCGAGGAACACCAGCACGCCCCATTGCAGGGGCGCTTGTGGCAGGAAGTCGGCCTTGCCGAACAGCAGGAATGCCGGCAACACCACGATCAAGGCGCCCAGGTAGAAGTAGCCGAAACGTCGGTAATGCGGCAGGTCGCTTGGATAACGCGCCACCAGATGTTTGTACATCACCTGCCCGGCGGCGTAGGTGAAGTTGGCCAGTTGCAACAGCAAAAAGCCGCCGAGGAAGTGCGGCGTGATCTGGTCAAAGCGAATCACTGCCGCGCCGCCCACCGCCACCAGCGCAGCAATGAGCGCCCAAGGATTGAAGCGACGGTTAAGCGCGTCTTCGATCAGCGTCACGTGCAACGGCGTGAGGATGGTGAACAGCAGCACTTCCGGCACCGTGAGCACCCGAAAGCTCAGGTACAGGCACACGTAGGTCACACCAAACTGCAGCGCGCCGATCACCAGCATGCCACGCATGAACCTTGGCTCTACCGAGCGCCAGCGGGTCAGCGGGATGAACACCAGCCCGGCCAGCACCACGCGCACCAGCACGGCGAAATAGCTGTCGACGTGACCGGCGAGGTATTCGCCGATCAAGCTGAAGGAAAAAGCCTGAATCAGGGTGACAACCAGTAAATAGCCCATGCGCGCCTCGTTTCGAATGGGCGCGACTTTAAGGGTTTTCGGTGGTTGAAGAAACTCGAGGCAAAAAAAACCCGACCTCGCTAAAGCGGCAGTCGGGCAGGAGCACTCAGGAGCAACAAGTGCAAAGGGAGGTTCGATACGCGTACTTGAAGGGTTTGCGTGGAGCGATATAAACACCGCGCGATTATGTGACGATTAAACGATCAAGCCACCTGTGCCAGCAGCGCCTTGGCGTGGTTAATGCCTTTTTCCTGGAAGTCCCCGCTCAGGTTCACCCCTTCAGCATGAATGAAGGTCACGTCGTGAATACCGATAAAGGCCATGACCTGACGCAGGTACGGTTCCTGATGATCGGAGCTGGCGCCGGTGTGGATGCCGCCGCGCGCGGTCAACACAATCGCGCGCTTGCCAATGAGCAAACCCTGAGGGCCGGTGGCGGTGTACTTGAAGGTCACACCGGCGCGCAACACGTGGTCCAGCCAGGCTTTGAGGGTGCTGGGGATCGCGAAGTTGTACATCGGCGCCGCCATCACCAGCACATCGGCGGCAAGCAGTTCGTCGGTCAATTCGTTGGAGCGGTCCAGGGAGGCCTGTTCGATGCCGCTGCGCTGTTCGGCGGGTTTCATCCAGCCGCCGAGCAGGTTGGCGTCCAGGTGCGGAACCGGGTTAAGCGCCACGTCACGCAGGGTGATCTGATCCGTCGGATGAGCGACCTTCCATTGGCTGATGAATTGCTGGGTCAGCTGACGGGAGATCGAATCCTGTTGGCGTGCGCTGCTTTCGATGATCAGAACATTGGACATGGCTGGGTAGGCTCCATCTGTAAATGCTGTAAGGCGATGGAGAAAAGATTAACCAGGGCTCATTCGATAAAAAAGCGCAAAAAACTGCTACAACCCATCTAGAAATTTGTTTATAAGCGGAGTATTGCTGTGAGCATGCTCCGCTGCTGCTTTATTTTGGGGCACATGCCAGCGCGATACGCATCTTGATAATGGCGCGACTGAACTTGACCGTGGTGTTGGTGCTTTTGCCCGCCGCCACCGTGACCTTGCGATTACGCGGCGATTCCGGGCCGTTGGTGAAGGTTACCGAACACACCGCGTCATTGGTGTCGTAGTTGTTTAGCCGGATCGAACTGATGTCGCCGTCCACGTCGGTCGCGGTGTAGTCCACTTGCACGCCGTCGATCTTTTTCGTGACGTCGATGGGGTAGGCAAATGCGCTCATTGGCAGCAGCGCCAGCAACACACAACAGAATTTTCTCATTCGGCAGTCTCCAATAAGGACCGCCAGCTTAGGACAAGAGGAGCTCATCTTGAAAGCGCCCCGCGTTACCCTCGATCAATGGCGCACGCTGCAAGCCGTGGTCGACCACGGCGGCTTCGCCCAGGCGGCTGAAGCGTTGCACCGTTCGCAGTCTTCGGTGAGTTACACCGTTGCTCGCATGCAAGACCAACTCGGCGTGCCGCTGCTGCGCATCGACGGGCGCAAGGCGGTGCTCACCGACGCCGGTGAAGTGTTGTTGCGCCGCTCGCGGCAACTGGTGAAAAACGCCAGTCAACTGGAAGACCTTGCCCACCACATGGAACAGGGTTGGGAGGCTGAAGTGCGGTTGGTCGTGGATGCCGCTTACCCCAATGCACGCCTGGTGCGCGCCCTTACCGCCTTTATGCCGCAAAGCCGTGGCTGCCGCGTGCGCCTGCGTGAAGAAGTGCTGTCGGGCGTCGAAGAGTTGCTGATGGATGGCATGGCCGACCTGGCGATCAGCGGGTTCATTATCCCCGGCTACCTGGGCACGGAAATGAGCGATGTGGAATTTATCGCCGTGGCCCACCCGGACCATTCGCTGCATCGCTTGAACCGTGAGCTGAGCTTCCAGGACCTGGAAAGCCAGATGCAGGTGGTGATCCGCGACTCCGGCCGCCAGCAGCCGCGAGACGTGGGCTGGCTTGGCGCCGAACAGCGCTGGACCGTCGGCAGCCTGCCCACCGCCGCGACATTCGTCAGCAGCGGCCTGGGCTTTGCCTGGCTGCCCCGGCACATGATCGAGCGCGAACTCAACGATGGCCTGCTCAAGCAGCTACCCTTGGAAAAAGGCGGCAGCCGCAACCCGACGTTTTATCTGTACGCGAACAAGGACAAACCCCTGGGCCCAGCCACACAGATCCTCGTGGAATTGCTGCGCACCTTTGACACCGCCCCCCTGGACGCGCCTTACGCCGCTCCCCAGCAAGCCTGAAACGGAGTTCATGCATGGCCTGGTTCGACCATGAAGGCTGCAGCCTGCATTACGAGGAATACGGCCACGGCAGCCCATTGATCCTGATCCACGGCCTGGGCTCCAGCAGCCAGGATTGGGAATTGCAGATTCCGGTGTTGGCCCGCCATTACCGCCTGATCGTGGTGGATGTGCGCGGTCACGGGCGCTCCGACAAACCTCGCGAGCGCTACAGCATCAAGGGTTTCACCGTCGACCTGCTCGCCTTGATCGAACACCTGAACCTGCCGCCCGCTCATGTCGTGGGCCTGTCTATGGGCGGCATGATCGCCTTCCAGCTGGCGGTGGACGAACCTGGCCGGGTCAAGAGCCTGTGTATCGTCAACAGTGCGCCCGAGGTCAAAGTGCGCAGCGCCGATGATTATTGGCAGTGGGCCAAGCGCTGGAGCCTGGCGCGAGTGCTCAGCCTGGCCACCATCGGCAAGGCCCTGGGTGATCGGCTGTTCCCCAAACCGCACCAGGGCGACCTGCGGCGCAAGATGGCCGAACGCTGGGCAAAAAACGACAAACGTGCTTATCTCGCCAGTTTCGACGCGATTGTGGGCTGGGGCGTACAGGAACAACTTTCCAGGATCACCTGTCCAACCCTGGTCATCAGCGCCGACCACGACTACACACCCGTGGCGCAAAAAGAAATCTATGTAAAACTGCTGCCCGATGCGCGACTGGTGGTGATTGAAGATTCCCGCCATGCCACGCCTTTGGATCAACCCGAAGTCTTTAACGCTACCCTGCTCGATTTTCTAAAGACAGTCGAAACCACTACCCAGGATCACTGACCCATGTTGAAAAAAATCGCCTTCTTTGCCGGTTCTGTTTTGTTCGCCGCCAACCTGATGGCCGCCGAGCCCGCCAAGGCGCCTCACGTCCTGATCACCACCACCAATGGCGACATTGAAATCGAACTGGACCAGGTCAAGGCGCCGATCAGCACCAAAAACTTCCTGGCCTATGTCGACAAAGGCTTCTACACCAACACGATTTTCCACCGCGTGATCCCGGGCTTCATGGTCCAGGGCGGCGGATTCACCGCGCAGATGTCGCAAAAGCCAACCGAAGCACCGATCAAGAACGAAGCCAGCAACGGCCTGCATAACGTACGCGGCACCCTGTCGATGGCCCGCACCAATGACCCGAACTCGGCCACCAGCCAGTTCTTCATCAACGTGGCCGACAATGCCTTCCTCGATCCGGGCCGTGACGCCGGTTACGCCGTGTTCGCCAAAGTGGTCAAAGGCATGGACGTGGTCGATATCATCGTCAACTCGCAGACCACCACCAAGCAGGGCATGCAGAACGTGCCTATCGATCCTGTTCTGATCAAGTCGGCCAAGCGCATCGACTGAGGTCTGCAGGTAGCTCCGCGCATGGCCCACAAGGCCACGCGCGCATTTGAACAGGAGAGCCCGCCATGCGGGCGTCAACCTAATGCTCTATCGTCGTTTTGAACAACTGATCGATATTTTCCGCGCTGCCCCCAGCGACGCCCCGCCCGACAAAGTCCTGCCCTTCTACCTCTATTACCTGCGCCAGGTGTGGCCAAGCTTTGCCGCCTTGCTGATGGTAGGCCTGATCGGTGCGTTGATCGAAGTGGCGTTGTTCAGCTACCTGAGCCGCATCATCGATCTGGCCCAAGGCACACCGCCCGCCAACTTCTTCCAGGTTCACAGCGCCGAGCTGATCTGGATGGCCGTGGTCGCCCTGCTATTGCGCCCGATCTTCAACGGCTTGCATGACTTGCTGGTGCACCAGACCATCAACCCCGGCATGACCAGCCTGATTCGCTGGCAGAACCACAGCTACGTGCTCAAGCAGAGCCTGAATTTCTTTCAAAACGATTTCGCCGGGCGTATTGCCCAGCGCATCATGCAAACCGGCAACTCCTTGCGTGACTCGGCGGTGGCGACGGCGGAAGCCATCTGGCACGTGTCGATCTATGCGGTCAGCGCCCTGGTGCTGTTTGCCGAGGCCGACTGGCGGCTGATGATTCCGCTGATCACCTGGATCGTCTGCTACAGCCTGGCCTTGCGTTACTTCGTGCCGCGCGTGAAAGAGCGCTCGGTGATCTCCTCTGAAGCGCGCTCCAAACTGATGGGCCGCATCGTCGACGGCTACACCAACATCACCACCTTGAAGCTGTTCGCCCATACGCAGAATGAGCAGGAATACGCCAAGGAAGCGATCATCGAGCAGACCGAAAAAACCCAGTTGGCCGCCCGCGTGCTGACCAGCATGGACGTGACGATTGCCATCTTGAACGGCCTGCTGATTGTCACCACCACCGGCCTGGCTCTGTGGCTGTGGACCCAGTCGCTGATTTCCGTGGGCGCGATTGCCCTGGCCACCGGCCTGGTGATTCGTATCGTCAACATGTCCGGCTGGATCATGTGGGTGGTCAACGGCATTTTCGAAAACATCGGCATGGTGCAGGACGGGCTGAAAACCATCGCAGCGCCGCTGGCGGTCACCGACCGCGAGAATGCCCCGCGCCTGAACGTGCCCCATGGCGAAGTACGCTTTGAGCAGGTGGATTTTCACTACGGCAAAAAGAGCGGGATCATTGGTGGCTTGAACCTGACGATCAAGGCCGGGGAAAAGATCGGCCTGATCGGCCCGTCCGGCGCGGGCAAGTCGACCCTGGTCAACCTGCTGCTGCGCCTGTACGACCTGCAAGGCGGGCGCATCCTGATCGACGGGCAGAACATCGCCGAGGTCGCTCAGGAAAGCCTGCGCGCACAGATCGGCATGATCACCCAGGACACTTCGCTGCTGCACCGTTCGATCCGTGACAACCTGCTGTACGGCAAGCCGGATGCGACCGATGAAGAGCTGACGGCCGCCATCCACAAGGCCCGCGCCGATGAATTCATTCCGCTGCTGTCGGACGCCGAAGGGCGTACCGGGCTGGACGCCCATGTGGGTGAGCGCGGGGTCAAACTCTCCGGTGGGCAACGCCAGCGCATCGCCATTGCGCGGGTGCTGCTCAAGGACGCGCCGATTCTGATCATGGACGAGGCCACCTCGGCGCTGGACTCGGAAGTGGAAGCGGCGATCCAGGAGAGCCTGGAAACCTTGATGCAAGGCAAGACGGTGATAGCGATTGCGCACCGGTTGTCGACTATCGCGCGAATGGACCGATTGGTGGTGCTGGAGAAAGGGCAAATCGCCGAGACTGGCAGCCATGCCGAGCTGCTCGCCCATGGCGGGTTGTATGCCAGGTTGTGGCAGCATCAAACCGGAGGCTTCGTCGGCATCGACTGAGGCTGACAACCCTGGCCCCTGTGGGAGCTGGCTTGCCTGCGATAGCGCAGTGTCAGTACCAAATTGGCTGCCTGGCACACTGCAATCGCAGGCAAGCCAGCTCCCACACTTAACAGCGTCAGGCAGCCTATTCTTCAGGCCCTGGCGCTTTTTTATGGCCTGGACTTGCCCACAAACCCTGCTTCAATCAAAGCAGTGCCCAGACGGGCGCTGAAGTAAATCTGCAGGGAGCATCATTGATTTACTGATTGGGTAGAGCGATCTATCAAGGACGTGTTGCATGTCTTTGTTCAAACGTTCAATCACAGAGGGGTTGGGTACGTTTTGGCTGGTGTTGGGCGGTTGCGGGAGTGCGGTGTTGGCCGCAGCGTTTCCCGCCGTCGGGATCGGGCTGTTGGGTGTGGCCCTGGCGTTCGGGCTCACGGTGTTGACCATGGCGTTTGCCATCGGGCACATCAGCGGCTGCCATCTCAACCCTGCCGTATCAGTAGGCTTGGTAGTGGGCGGGAGGTTCCCGGCCAGGGAGTTACCGGCTTATATCCTCTCGCAGGTTATCGGCGGCACGGTCGCCGCTGCGCTGTTGTACTTCATTGCCAGCGGCAAACCCGGGTTCGAACTGGCATCGGGCCTGGCTGCCAATGGCTATGGCGAGCATTCGCCGGGCAGTTACTCAATGGCAACGGGGTTTGTCTGTGAGCTGGTGATGACGGCGATGTTCGTGCTGATCATCCTTGGCGCCACAGACCGTCGTGCCCCAGCGGGCCTCGCGCCCATCGCCATTGGCCTGGCCTTGACCCTGATCCACTTGATCTCCATCCCCGTGACCAACACCTCGGTCAACCCGGCCCGCAGTACCGGCCCGGCGCTGATTGTCGGCGGGTGGGCGCTTCAGCAGTTGTGGATGTTCTGGCTGGCGCCCATTTTGGGTGCTGTGATCGGCGGCGCGACCTATCGATGGCTGGGCGAGGAGGACCCAGCCTGAGGTCAAGGGGTTCAGCCCTGCCGATAAGGCAGGGCTGTCCTCGCTTCTTCGGCATACGCCAGAATCCCCACGCGCTCGCGCTCGAGGAAATCTTCCACGGCATTCTTCAGGCCCGGATGGCGCAGGTAGTGCCACGACCGGGTGATCACTGGTTCAAACCCGCGAATCAATTTGTGCTCGCCTTGGGCGCCGGCGTCGAAGCGCTGCAAGCCGTGAGCAATGGCGTAATCCATGCCCTGGTAGAAGCAGGTTTCGAAATGCAGACGATCGAATTCCGCCAGGCAGCCCCAATAACGCCCGTAGAAGCTGTCGCCACCGATCAGACTGAAGGCCATCGCAACCGGGCGCGCGCCCTGTTTAGCCAGCACCACGCGAATCGCTTCGGGCATGCGCTCGGCCAGCAGGCTGAAAAACGCCCGCGTCAGGTACGGCGACTGGCGGCGCACGGCGTAGGTGTTGGCGTAGCAGGCGTAGACAAAATCCCACTGCGCTTCGCTCAACTCATGGCCTTGCAGCCATTCGAACTCGATGCCCTGCCCCGCCACTTGCTCGCGCTCCTTGCGCATTTGTTTGCGCTTGCGCGAACTCAAGGCGTCAAGGAAATCCTGGAAGTCGCGATAACCGCGGTTTTGCCAATGAAACTGGCAGCCCAAGCGCTGTAACCAACCTGGATGCTGCGCCAAGGCTTGGTCGGCCAGAGGATCAGTGAAATTGATGTGGGCGCTGGAGAGCCCTTCGATTTCCAGGTAGCCCGGCAGGCTGTTCAGCAGCTCGAAGCCATCTTCGGCGCTCCTGGCCAGCAAGCGCGGCCCGCTGACCGGGCTGAACGGCACTGCGGTCAGCAACTTTGGGTAGTAATCAATGCCTGCCCGCTCACACGCATCGGCCCAACCGTGATCGAACACGTACTCACCGTAGGAATGCCATTTGCGGTAGCTGGGCATTGCTGCCACCAGGCGATCGCCTTCCCAGTGCAGCAAATGCTCAGGCTGCCAGCCCGATTGCGGGCCCAGGCTGGCGCTGTCTTCCAGCGCACTCAGGAATGCATGCCGCACAAAGGGTTGGGCCTGCGGCACGAGGGCATCCCACACCTGCGGGGCGATTTCGGACAGGGCGTCCAGGCGTTGCAACGGCATCGGCATCCTCACTACTTCAGGGCGTGAAAGCCTGGCGAGTATCGCTTATCGCTGGCCTTCGCACACGCTCAAATGGCACGACAAAGGCCGAATCAAATAGTTCCTTCTTAAATATTTTGTCATCTACATGACATCACTTAGCCACTGCCCCGTCATAAGTGATCGTGATACTGACGCCTGTTTTTAGAGCGCCTGGTTCTAGCAGGCGGCTATTTTCCGTCCGTCATCGGTCGGTTGTGTCCTGGGTGGTTTGCCATCCCTCCTCACTTTCGGAGATTGATATGCGTCTTGCTTCCACTAAAACTGCGGCGGCCCTGTGTGGCGGCCTGTTGCTGGTCCTGAGCGTTCCGGCCAGCGCTGCAGTCGACGCTAAATTGCTCGACATGCTCAAGGCCAACGGCCAGATCACCGCTGCGCAGTACACCGAACTGCAAGCGGAATTGGCCAAGGACCAGAAAGAAAAGCAGATCGCACAGCAAGCTCAACAAGAGACCAACGAGCAGATCGCGGCCACCGCGAAAAAAACCAATGACCTGAGCGTGTTCGACCAGAAACTGGCCTGGGCCGCGCGCACTCAACTCAAGGGTGACGTGCGCTTCCGTCAGGAAACCGTAAAGATCCAGGGCGAATCCAACAACGGCGGGCGTGATAAGGACCGTCAGCGCATCCGTGCCCGCCTGGGCGCCTACACAGAGGTCAACTCGCAGGTCGACACCGGCATTCGCATTGCGACCGGCAGCAGCGACGACGCGCGCTCCACCAACCAGGACCAGGACAACTACTTCGACAAGAAGTCGATCTGGCTGGACCTGGGCTACATCGACTACCACCCGGACCAGATCAAAAACCTGCACGTGATCGGCGGCAAGATGCTGCAGCCGTGGGTCAACATGGGCGACGTGATCTGGGACAGCGACATCAACCCGGAAGGC
This sequence comes from Pseudomonas sp. HT11, assembly GCF_044875395.1. NCBI lineage: Bacteria > Pseudomonadati > Pseudomonadota > Gammaproteobacteria > Pseudomonadales > Pseudomonadaceae > Pseudomonas > Pseudomonas sp. HT11. The sequence goes on from NZ_CP173217.1 coordinate 4,593,105, forward strand.
CTGGCCCTGACCTACAAATACCCATTGGGCAGCAGCGCCGAGTTGTTCGGCAGCATCGGCAACTACAACCTCAAGGACAACGTCGACGGCGACGGCGTGCAATTTCGTCACGACCTGCGTCTGACGTCCGGCCAGCTGGGCACGCGGTTCTCGGTGACTGACAACTTGAAAATGACTCTGGGCGGCAGCGTCTACGCCTACCAGAACGACAAGGACAGCCGCTGCACGACCACCACCACGCCTTGCGCATTGGCGGTCAACGGCAACTCGGCCGACAACCAGTTCCGCCTGTACGAAGGTTTCGCCCAGGCCGACATCGGCGGCCTGGCAGTGCCGTTGGCGTTCTATGGCCAGTACGTGAAAAACAACGACGCCGTGACCGATCAGGACACTGCCTGGTTGATCGGTGCCAAGTCCAAAGTGTTCGGCTTGAACCTGGACTACAACTACCGCGATATCCAGCGTAACGCCGTGGTGGGTGCCTTCACCGACTCGGACTTCGCCAACGGCACCACCGGCTCGCGCGGTCACAAGATGAAGGTCAGCTACGACATCGACAAGAACTTCGCCCTCGGCGCCACGTACTTCCTGACCAAGGCTGACTATGCCAGCCGCACGCAGCGTGATGCCAACACCAACACCCTGCAGTTGGATGCTGAAGCCAAGTTCTAATGAGTGTGCAATAAACCTTGGGCCAGGACGGCCCGAGGTGGTTTCAACAGCCTTGCGTGGGTGGATCGCCCCTCATCATCCGTTCGCCCCGCCCACGCGAGTCTGCATTGTTCGCGCTTTTACTGATCTTTCAGCCGCTCGGCCACCAGCCGGTCAGCCAATGCGTCCACATCTTTTACCGGTTCTTCCGGCATGATTTTCAACGTCGCCTGCATCAGGCGCATCTGACGGATAAATCGCCGGCAGTTAGGGCAAAACATCAAGTGATGACGCACCAGCAGACGCTCGCGAAAGGTCAATTGCCCATCGAGGTAGTCACTGGAACGTGCCACTTGTTCTTTGCAGGTCAACATTCGCCCGTTTCCTCAAAATGCTCCACCGTGGCGAAGACTTTAAGCCGTGCCCGATGCAACAGCACACGGACATTGGAGAGCGAGAGCGTTAGAAGATTACAAATCTCTTCCAACTCCAGGCCTTGGCGCTCACGCAGCACCAGCACGCTGCTTTGCAGCTCCGACAAACTCAGCAACGTATGCTCCAGGCACTTGCGCAATTCATCCTCGGTCAGCAACGCCTCCGGGGTGTCCTGGTGCCAGGCGTATGGGGCGACGGCCCAGTGGCCATCGTCGGGGACGAAGCGATCGTCACCGATGGTGCCGTGAGGTGAGGGCAAATCGTCGAGCAACACTTCCCGGCGATTTTGTTTATAGCGGCCCTTGGCAGAGTTGGCGGTGATGGTCAGCAGCCAGGTCTTGAGGCTGGAACGCCCTTCGAACTTGGCCAGGTTGCGCACCACCGACAACCACGCGTCCTGCACCACTTCGTCGGCGTGGCGCTGGCCGACGATGGCGTAGGCCACTGCGCGCATGGCGCTCTGGTAGGTGGTGACCAATTCCTTGTAGGCGCGCTGCTCGCCCTTGAGCAGCCGTTCCAGCAGGTGCGCGTCGTCGGCTGCTGCCATCGTTTACCTCAATCCTGCTGTGGAAATCCGATACCTGTGGGAGCTGGCTTGCCTGCGATAGCGGCGGTGGCGACACTATCGTCATCGCAGGCAAGCCAGCTCCCACATTAAATCTGGCCAAATCCAACGATTAGCGTTTACGCAGGATCACGCTGCCGATCGAGTAACCCGCACCGAACGAACTGAGCACCGCCACGGCTCCTTTTGGCAAGTCGTCCTGGTAGGTGTGAAACGCAATCACCGAACCTGCCGAACTGGTATTGGCGTAGGTGTCGAGAATTACCGGCGCTTCTTCCACCGAGGCTTCGCGGCCCAGCAGCTTTTTCACGATCAGGTGGTTCATGCTCAGGTTGGCCTGGTGCAGCCAGAAACGCTTCACATCGGTCACATTCAGCTGGTTTTCGTCCAGGTGCACACCGATCAGTTCGGCAACCATCGGGCAGACGTCACGGAAGACCTTGCGACCTTCCTGTACGAACAGCTTGTCCGGCGCGCCGATGCCCTCTTCCGCCGTGCGGTTGAGGAAGCCGAAGTTGTTGCGGATGTTGTTGGAAAACTTGGTCAGCAGTTTGGTGCTCACCACGTCGAACTGATGCTCGGAAGTCGCCAGGTCGGCGCGCTCGAGAATCACGGCCGTAGCCGCATCACCGAAGATGAAGTGGCTGTCGCGATCACGGAAATTCAGGTGGCCGGTGCAGACTTCCGGATTGACCATCAGGATCGCCCGCGCCTGGCCCAGCTGGATGCTGTTGGCGGCGTTCTGGATACCGAAGGTCGCCGACGAGCACGCCACGTTCATGTCGAAACCGAAGCCTTCGATACCCAGCGCTTCCTGGACTTCGATGGCGATGGCCGGGTAGGCGCGCTGCAGGTTGGAGCAGGCGACGATCACGCCGTCGATGTCGGCGGCAGTCTTGCCGGCGCGCTGCAGGGCCTGCTCGGCCGCGCCAACCGCCATCTGGCAAAGCACCGACCACTCGTCATTGCTGCGCTCAGGCAAACGCGGGGCCATGCGCTGCGGGTCGAGAATACCGTCCTTGTCCATGACAAAACGGCTCTTGATGCCCGATGCTTTCTCGATAAAGGCCGCGCTGGACTCAGTCAGTGCCAGGACCTCACCGCGCTCGATGGCGGCGGCGTTGTCAGTGTTGAACTGCTGAACATAGGCATTGAAAGACTGCACCAGCTCTTCGTTGGAAATGCTGTCGGCCGGGGTGTACAGGCCAGTGCCGCTGATGACGACGTTATGCACGGTCGTTCCTCTAAATCTGTCAGGCAGAAGATATTGGTACCGTCGTACCAAACTTTAAGTCGTTCGATTCCGTCCAGCGGGCATCAAACTGGCAACGCTTTATTCCAGTACGCCGCGGCTGCACACCAGCCCATCACGACGATCCCGGCATTTATGACCGCGAAGTTTGCCACAACCTCGGGGATTTGGCGCCATTTCCCGGATAAACCCGGTACTGACTGTGGGCGCTGGCTTGCCTGCGATGGCATCCCAGTGTCTTGACTGATACACCGCGGTGTCTGCATCGCAGGCAAGCCAGCTCCCACATGAGATCGGTTTTGCTCTGGAAGCCAAGAAAGCCTCAGGCTTCCACCTGGCTCCACTGCTTGCTCAAACGCTTATCGGAGATCGGCACTTTGGTGCCCAACTGCTGGGCAAACAACGACACGCGATATTCCTCTAACCACCAGCGATACAGCTCCAACTGAGGGTCGCGCTTGCCTTCCTGGGCGTGTTTGTTCAGGCGGTTCTGGTATTGGGCCCACAGGCCGCTCAGCTCAGTGCTCCACACCCGGTCTTTTTGCACCTGGCTGGGCAGTTTCTCCAGGCGCAGCTCAATGGCCTTGAGGAAACGCGGCAATTCCTTGAACCACTGCGCCGGGGTTTCCCGCACAAAGCCCGGATACACCAGGTTGCTCAACTGCTGCTTGATATCGTTCAAGGCCACCGCCTGGGCCAGGTCGATCTTGCCCTTGAAACGCTTTTGCAAGCCATGCCACAGCTTCAGCACTTCCAGCGTCAGGCGGGCCAGGCGCTCGGCGTGCTCGGTCCAGCTGCCGCGCTTGCGTTCGGCCAGGGCCGCCAAACCTGCACCGTCACGCGGCAAGCTGGCTTCGCCTTCCAGTACGCAGGTGTCGAGGCTGGCCAACAGAATGTCTTCCACCAGTGCGTCGATGCGCCCCAGTTCGCGGTACATCAGGCCCAATTCGGTCAGGCCAGGCAATTTGCCGCGCAGGAATTTGGCCGGCTCGGCCAATTGCTGCAGCAGCAGGCGCTGCAACGCGCGACGATGCTGGAACTCCGCCTCGGCGGCCGTCGAGAACCGCCCTTCCTTGACCGTGCCATTCTCTTCAACCAGCGCCGGGTAGACCGTCATCGACAGCCCGGCGATCTTTTGCTGAGTCTTCTCGGCCACCGCCGCAAACACCTTGGCTTGCACCGGCTCCTGGCTTTTCGCGGTTTGCGGCACGGCCAACGCGGCCTGGCTGGCCTCGGCAAAACGTGCGGTCAGCTCGGCCAGGTCTCGACCTTCGCCGAGGAACTTGCCCTGGCCGTCGACCACTTCCAGGTTCATCTTCAGGTGGTTTTCCACCTGCTGCGCCGCCTCGGCCCAGGCTTCATCGCTGACCCGTGCGCCGGTCATGCGCAGCAGTTCGCGCCCCAGCGCCTGGGGCAGCGAGCCCTGGCCGAATTCGATGCGTTGCAGCGCCGCCTTGACGAAATCCGGCACCGGTACGAAGTTTTTGCGCAGCGCCTTGGGCAGGTTGCGCACCAGGGCAATGCACTTGGCTTCGATCACTCCCGGCACCAGCCATTCCAGGCGTTCCGGCGGCAACGCCGGCAGCAGCGGCGCCGGCACGCGCAGGGTCACGCCGTCGCGTGGGTGATTGGGCTCAAAGTGGTAACTCAAGGCCAACTCCAGATCGCCCAGGTGCAAGGTGTCCGGATAATGCAGGGCCGTGACTTCACTGGCCTCGCGGGCCAGCACGTCTTCCTCGCGCATGATCAGCAGTTGCGGGTCTTTCTGGCTGTTGACCTTGTACCAGCTGTCGAACGTCGCGGTCTGGTGGATCTCCGCCGGCAAGCGCGCATCGTAGAAGGCGTACAGGGTTTCTTCGTCCGCCAGGATGTCGCGCCGGCGCGCCTTGGCCTCCAGTTCGTCGAGCTGCTCCAGCAGTTGCTGGTTGGCCGTCAGGCACTTGGCCCGCGACTGAATCTCGCCGCGCACCAGGCCTTCGCGGATAAACAGCTCGCGCGACACCACCGGGTCGATCGGCCCGTAATGCACCGGCCGGCGCCCAACCACAATCAGCCCGAACAAGGTGATCTGCTCAAACGCCACCACTTGGCCGCGCTTCTTCTCCCAATGCGGCTCGAAGTGGTTTTTCTTGATCAAGTGGCCGGCCAGCGGCTCGATCCAGTCGGCATCGATCTTCGCCACCATGCGCGCATACAGCTTGGTGGTTTCCACCAGTTCGGCGGTCATCAGCCACTGCGGGCGCTTCTTGCCGATGCCCGAGGACGGATGAATCCAGAAGCGCCGCTGACGCGCGCCGAGGTAATCGCCGTCTTCGGTCTTCTGGCCGATCTGGCTCAACAGGCCAGACAACACGGCCTTGTGCAGCTTGGCAAAGTCCGCCGGCTCTTTATTGACGGTCAACTGCATGTCGCGGCAAATCAGGCTGAGCTGGCGATGGGAGTCGCGCCACTCGCGCAGGCGCAGGTAATTCAGGAAGTTCTTGCGGCACCAGTTGCGCAACGGGCTGGCGGTCAATTCCTGGCGCTGTTCCTCAAAACCACGCCACAGGTTCACCAACCCGGCGAAGTCCGAATCCGGGTCCTTCCACTGGGCGTGAGCCTGGTCGGCCGCTTGCTGGCGTTCCGGCGGACGCTCGCGTGGGTCCTGAATCGACATGGCACTGGCGACAATCAGCACTTCCTGCAAACTGCCCAGCTTGGCGGCTTCGAGCAGCATGCGGCCCATGCGCGGGTCAACTGGCAGGCGCGCCAGTTGACGGCCCAGCGGCGTGAGCTGGCTGTTGCGGTCGACCGCCGAAAGCTCTTGCAGCAGGTTGAAACCGTCGCTGATGGCCTTGCCGTCCGGCGGCTCGATAAACGGGAAATCGGTGATTTCGCCGAGGCGCAAGTGCAGCATCTGCAGGATTACGGCGGCAAGGTTGGTGCGCAGAATTTCCGGGTCGGTGAATTCCGGACGGCCGATAAAATCCTCTTCGCTGTACAAGCGGATGCAAATACCCGGCTCGACTCGCCCGCAACGGCCTTTACGCTGGTTGGCGCTGGCCTGGGAAATCGCTTCGATCGGCAGGCGCTGCACCTTGGCGCGGTAGCTGTAACGGCTGATGCGCGCGGTGCCGCTGTCGATCACATACCGAATGCCCGGCACGGTCAGCGAGGTTTCCGCGACGTTGGTCGCCAGCACCACACGGCGGCCCGGGTGGGACTGGAAAATGCGCTGTTGTTCAGCCGGTGACAGGCGCGCATACAGCGGCAGAATTTCGGTGTGCTTGAGCTGGGCCTTGCGCAGCATCTCGGCGGCGTCACGAATCTCGCGCTCGCCCGGCAAGAACACCAGCACATCGCCAGGGCTGCGCCGCTCGCTGCGTTCATAGGCAGCAATTTCATCCAGGGTGGCGAGGATCGCCTGGTCGACGGTCAAGTCGTCCTCGACGCGGTTGCCCTCCTCGTCCTGCTCCAGGGTCAGCGGGCGATACCAGGTGTCCACCGGGAAGGTACGGCCCGAGACCTCGACAATCGGTGCATCGTCAAAGTGCTTGGAAAAACGCTCCAGGTCGATGGTCGCCGAGGTGATGATGACTTTCAGGTCGGGGCGACGCGGCAACAGGGTTTTCAGGTAGCCGAGCAGGAAGTCGATGTTCAGGCTGCGTTCGTGGGCTTCGTCGACGATGATCGTGTCGTAGCGTTCCAGGTAACGGTCGTTCTGGGTTTCCGCCAGCAGGATGCCGTCGGTCATCAACTTGATCAGGGTGTTGGCGTCACTCTGGTCTTCGAAACGCACCTGATAGCCGACCAGCGCGCCCAACGGCGTGGCCAGTTCTTCGGCGACGCGACTGGCGACGCTGCGCGCGGCGATTCGGCGCGGCTGGGTGTGGCCGATCAGGCCGTATTGGCCACGGCCGATTTCCAGGCAGATTTTCGGCAGTTGGGTGGTTTTACCCGAGCCGGTTTCACCGGCGATGATCAGCACCTGATGCTTTTGCAGCGCGTCTTTGATCTCGTCGCGCTTGGCGGCAATCGGCAGGCTATCGTCGTAGCGAATCACCGGCAGGCTGGCACGCCGCGCCGTGACCTGTGCGCAGGACGCCTGCATGCGCGTGACCCACTGCGCCAGCTTGTCCTCGTCGGGCTTCTTGCGCAGCTCGAGCAACTGGCGCCGCAAGCGGTGGCGGTCGGCGAGCATGGCGTGATCGAGGTTTTTCAGCAGTTGGTCGATAGCGGGCGCTTGGTCAGTCATCAGATGCGTTTGGGTCGTCTATTTATGCAGGGGCGGGATTGTCGCAGAAAACCGCCAACGCGCGCGCCCCTCATTCGTTATCACGGTCTTTGCGCCGGTACGGGAACACGTCGATGACCTTGCCGGCGCGAATCGCGTCCTGCAGGCCTTTCCAGTAGTCGGCGTTGTACAGCTCACCATGCAGCTCATCGAACAGCTTGCGCTGGCCGGCGTCGGCAAACAGGAACGGCGGGAATTCTTCGGGGAACACATCCAGCGGACCGATGGAGTACCAGGGCTCCGAGGCCATTTCGTCCTCGGGCGTGCGTGGTGCCGGAATGTGGCGAAAGTTGGCTTCGGTGAGAAAGCAGATTTCGTCGTAGTCATAGAACACCACGCGACCGTGGCGGGTGACGCCGAAGTTTTTCAGCAGCATGTCGCCGGGAAAGATGTTCGCCGCCGCCAGTTGCTTGATGGCCAGGCCGTAGTCCTCCAGGGCTTCACGCACCTGGGCGTCGTTGGCGTTGTCGAGGTAGAGGTTGAGTGGGGTCATGCGCCGTTCGGTCCAGCAGTGGCGGATCAGCACGGTGTCGCCTTCCACTTCGACGGTGCCCGCAGCGACTTCCAACAGCTCGGCCAGGCATTCTGGCTCGAACTTGCTCAAGGGGAAACGGAAATCGGCGAACCCCTGGGTGTCAGCCATGCGCCCCACGCGGTCGACGCTTTTGACCAGGCGATACTTCTCGATCACCGTGGCGCGGTTGACGTTTTTCGACGGTGAAAAACGGTCCTTGATGATCTTGAACACGGTGTTGAAGCCCGGCAGCGTGAACACGCTCATGACCATGCCACGCACGCCGGGCGCCATGATGAAGCGGTCATCGGTGGTGGCCAGGTGGTTGATCAGCGCGCGATAGAACTCCGACTTGCCGTGTTTGTAGAAACCGATTGAGGTGTACAGCTCGGCGATGTGCTTGCCAGGCAGGATGCGTTTGAGAAACCCGATGAATTCCGCGGGCACCGGCACATCGACCATGAAATACGAGCGCGTGAACGAGAAGATGATCGACACGTCGGCTTCGTCAGTGATCAGCGCGTCGATCTGAATGCCGCGCCCTTCGCGGTGCAGCAGCGGAATCACCAACGGCCATTGTTCGTCACGGGTGTAGATGCGTCCTACAAGGTAGGCGCCTTTATTGCGGTAGAGCACCGAGGAAAACAGCTCGACATTGAGGTCAGGATCTTTGCACACCCAGTCCGGCAAGTTCTCGCGCAGTTGCGCTTCGAGCCGGCGCAGGTCGGTCGCAAGGTCTGCGTAGGGTTCGCTGAACGCGTAATCGGCGAAGACCTGCGCCAACATCGCCGTCAGGTCGCCCGCCGGCTGATAAACGCGGGTTTGCGCCGCACGCGCACGGCGCAGGCTCGGCCGCGTGGTGTGGATGAACATGCAGGCGTCGCTGATCAGGTCATGACTGAACAGGCCGCAGAAGATCGAGTTGTACCAGGTCTCGGACAGCTCATCGTCAAAGCGCAGGTCGATCAGGCCGATGTACGCACGCTTCACCAGCGGCCACGCGTCCACTTCCAGCAGCGTGGCCTCGTCGAACTGGGCACGCAGGCGCGCCGTTACTTCAGCGACTTTCTCTTCATACAAGTTGATCCGCGCCGCCGAAGCCGCCTGCCCTTGCTGCCACTGGGCCTTCTCGAAACGTTCACGGGCGCCGTCAGTGATCTGGCGAAAGTGCTCACGGTAATCGTCGAAGCCCTCGAGGATCATGCGGGCGATGGCGAGGGCGGATGGCGACATGCGGGAAACCTCGAACGGGCATCTGGAAGCCCTGAGCTTAGCCAGTGAAACGAAGCAGGAGAAGGATGATTTTCCGGGCTTATTTGTACCCCTTCGCGCAGTTTGTACATTTACTTTCAATTTTCCCAACTCGACCAAGCGGTCAATAAACGTACCGAAAAGTCTCACCGCGCACGCCTGTAGCCCCACAAACGCATGGCCTGGCGCTGGCGCGAGAGAAAACCAGTGCTGTCGCCGATTCTCAGCACAGGTCACCGCCTCGATGCTCCGTAAGGGAAACCCTGATTACCACCTTGATGGCACTTTGATATATAGCGCCCCCCTTTTCCCACCCAAATCAGGTCCGAAGACCGGTCCGGGAACAGAAGCTAATCGCCTAAGGAGCACCAAGATGTCATTGAGGAATATGCGAATCGGTCTGCGCGCCAGTCTGAGTTTCGGGGTTTTGGCCGCCATGCTGGTGATTGTCGGCCTGTTTGGCCTGGGCCAGATGGCCAAGCTGCGGGAAAGCGCGCTGGTCATCGAAGCGTCATGGATGCCGAGCATCGAGAATATTCACGACAGTGCCGCCTATGTGGCCAATATCCGCCTTGAGGCCTTGCGCCTGGCGACCACCGACGAATCGCGGATTCGCGACAACAGCAAAAGCCTGATCACCCGCCAGAGTACTGAGCTGCAAACGCTGCTGACCCATCACGAAACCCTGACCAGCGGCGACGACGAAACCGCTCTGCTGAAAAAACTCAAAGGCGATGTGGCGACCTATCTCAGCATCGTCGGGCAGATGGTTGCCCTGGTGGACAAGGATCAACAGCAAGACGCCATCGACCTGCTGACCAGCCGGCTGGCACCCCAAGGTGCGGTCCTCAACAAAAGCCTGGAGGACATGATCACCTTCAATCAGAAAGGCGTCGAAGACGCGGCCGACGCGGCCGCGCAGATGTATTCCAGCGCGCAGTGGGTAGTCGGCCTGATCATCGTTTGCGCGTTGATCGCCACCTTGTTACTCGCCTGGCTGCTGACCCGCAGTATCACCGCCCCCCTCGGCCAGGCCCTGGTCGTGGCACGCACCATCGCCGGCGGCGATTTGAGCCAGCCTGTGGTGGTGAAAGGCACCGACGAACCGGCGCAATTGCTGACGGCCCTGGCCACCATGCAGGGCCAGCTGCGAACCACTATCCATGGCATCAGCGAATCGGCGCAGCAATTGGCCTCCGCCGCCGAGGAGATGAGCTCGGTGATGGAACAGAGCACCCGTGGCCTGCAGGCGCAAAACGATGAAATCGAACAGGCTGCGACCGCCGTCAACGAGATGAGCGCGGCCGTGGACGAAGTGGCGGGCAACGCGGTGTCCAGCGCCGAAGCGTCCAAGGCCTCCGATGAAGACAGCAAGCACGGCCACTACCAGATCAGCGAAACCATCAGTTCGATCCAGAACCTGGTGAACGAAGTGCTTGGCGCCTCGAACAAAGCCGAAGGCCTGGCCGTGCAGGCTCAGGACATCAGCAAAGTGCTTGAAGTGATCCGCGGCATCGCCGGGCAAACCAACCTGCTGGCCCTCAATGCCGCCATCGAAGCGGCGCGCGCAGGCGAAGCCGGCCGAGGCTTTGCGGTAGTGGCCGATGAGGTGCGCTCGCTGGCGCAACGCACCCAGGATTCCACCGAAGAAATCGAACAGATGATCACCGGTATCCAGCAAGGCACTCAGGACACCGTTGACGCCCTCAACAGCAGCGCCGAACACGCCGGCCAAACCCTGCAACGCGCCAACAGCGCCGGCAGCGCGCTGGAGAAAATCACCGCGGCCATCTCGCAGATCAGCGAGCGCAACCTGGTCATCGCCAGCGCCGCTGAGCAGCAGGCACTGGTGGCCCGTGACGTCGACCGTAGCCTGGTGAACATTCGCGACCTGTCCACCCAAACCGCCGCCGGCGCCACCCAGACCTCAGCCGCCAGCCAGGAACTGTCGCGCCTGGCCGTGGACCTCAACGGCATGGTGACGCGGTTTGTCCTGTAATTAGCGATTGTGTCGGCCAGGCCTCTAGGCAACACTCGCCGCCTAATTCAGTTAGGAGTGTTCCGTGAGACCTGTCGACACCCTGTATTTGCTGGGGCTGGCTGCCATCTGGGGCGCGAGCTTCCTGTTCATGCGCATCATCGCGCCGGAAATCGGCACCGTGCCGACCGCATTTTTTCGCGTGTCGATTGCCGCCGCCGGCTTGCTGGTGATACTCGCAGCGATGCGCGTCAACTGGGACTTCCAGGGCAAGTTCAAGACCGTGCTGCTGCTGGGCGTGATCAACTCCGGCATCCCCGCGACCATGTACTCGGTGGCCGCGCAGGTGCTGCCGGCCGGCTACTCGGCGATCTTCAACGCCACCACGCCATTGATGGGCGTGTTGATTGGCGGGTTGTTCTTCAGTGAACGCCTGACACCGTCGAAAATCGCCGGCGTCAGCCTGGGCCTGCTCGGCGTGGCCGTGCTGACGCGCGCCGGGCCGGTGGCGTTTGACCTGGAATTATTGATGGGCGCGCTGGCCTGCCTGTTGGCCACTACCTGCTACGGCTTCGCCGGGTTCCTCGCACGGCGTTGGCTGGACCAACGCGGCGGCCTGGACAGCCGACTCGCGGCGCTGGGAAGCATGCTCGGCGCCACTTTGTTTCTGCTGCCGTTTTTTGCCTACAGCGCGATCAGCCATCCGCCGGCGAGCTGGGGTGGCTGGCAGGTGTGGGCGTCACTGCTGGGGTTGGGACTGGTGTGCACGGCGTTTGCCTACATCCTGTACTTCCGCTTGCTGTCGTCCATTGGGCCGGTCAAGTCGATGACCGTGACCTTCATGATTCCGCCGTTTGGGGTGCTGTGGGGCGCGTTGTTGCTGGATGAGCCGCTGTCGATGGCGCATGTGTATGGCGGGGTGTTGATTGGGGGGGCGTTGTGGTTGGTGTTGCGGGTGGCGCGCGCTAAGTAACTCATGGGATCACTGCAAGCTTCGAAGGCAATGCGCCCTTAAGGATGTGAAAAGATATGCGTGGTATAGGATTCCATTTAAAGGCAATCGCGCATGGGTCACTCAAAAAACTTAACGTTAAAAATTAAGGGAGTAGTAATTCCTTTCTGATACTCGCCATTGATGGCATGCGAGCATGCACGCGAATACTTTCTACTACGCAAGGCCTATCTCGCCATTGGCTGATTATGAGAAGCGTGCGCACTCGTGTATATACTTGCGCCGCGAGAGCATATGCACATCTTCATTTAATGAGACGCTCATTCCAGCGGACGCAACGGAGACTATTAATCGCGCAAGCTTGGCCAGCAAACAGCTGGCTCACAATTGGGAATGAAGCTTCAAGCGCAAGCGACGGACCTACCATTCAAACAATAGTATTTTTGCTCACTCCTGTGCGTTATAACCCGAGACAGTAAAAAGTGCCGTGGGGCGACTTAGAATGGGATTTTATTTCGGTAAACCACTTGTACGGCAATGCTAGTCGTGTCCGCAAAAATTGTTGAGGGCTTCATACGCAGTGTATATACGATAGCAATTGCGCTTGCCGGCGAATGCCGATTTTGGAGAGACCAAGCTTTGTGTGCCCCTGCTGCGCAGGGGGTAGGGAGGTATCTGAGAGTCATCAAGACTGATAGCGCCCCGAATTGGTTGGCTACCAGGGCCAATCAACTCTAATCAGCTCGCTTCAGGAACAACAATTTAGACAGTATGAAAGTCATAGGCACCGTAATGGCTATAGCGATTAATGGAGCGAGACGATCATCAAAGCCGAGTTGCTCTACCCAGACCCAAAGAATCAATAGACTTACAACATATTGCGCCAAGTAAATCAGCGGAAACAATAGAATGGATTTGATACCGTTATGACTTTTGAAAACAAAAAATCGATTTAGAATATACGCAAGTAAAATACCGCTAATGTACGCTATCGTATAACTTGTTTTGTAAGGCACCACGTTCAAAAGAAGCAAATAAATTCCATATGTCAGGGCGGTATTGAAACCACCCGACACGAGGAATCTAGCAAAATCTTTTTTAAAGATTTTACCTAAAGCCCGCTGAGGACTTATCACGAATTAGCAACCAACGATTTAAACTCGTCATAGTTACGAATATAATCAGCTGAATCATAATAGTGCGAGGCAAATACCATCAACACCGCGTCGTGGGAGTAGCGATATTGAATACCCCACGTCATCGGAGGCAAGTAAATACCCTTGTTTGGTTTATCCAACACAAACTCCTCTCGGGTTTTTCCATCATCCGCGACCACATGAACCGAGCCTTTCACAGCAACCAAGAATTGGTGACAGATGCGATGAGCGTGTTCACCACGGGTTTCCGCAGTAGGCACATCGTAAACCAGAAAGTAACGCTCTGATTTAAACGGGACGGTGCGCTCAAATTCACCGGCAGATAAACTGCCGCGAATGTCTGCGACTTCAGTCATCGTATGCAACGTAACACCGCGAATGGACGTTTCGACTACACTTGGCGAAGCCGCTGCCTTGTCGGCAGCGTCCTGCTTGGCGCTGACAGGCTTTGCGTCAACGTACCCAATAATCTTCGCGGGGTTCCCTACAACTATGGCATTCGGTGGAATGGAGCGTGTCACGACCGCACCGGCGCCGACCATTGCATTAATGCCAACTGTCAGACCTGGCAGAATAGTGCAATTAGCACCAAGCGACGCACCCTTACGAATAATGGTGCGTGCAAACGCTTGTGGGTAAACCTTGCTACGTGGAAAAAGGTCATTGGTAAACGTTACATTGGGCCCAATGAATACGTCATCTTCGATAGTGATGCCATCCCATACTTGAACACCACATTTGAGCGTGACACGGTCACCAATGATTACATCGTTCTCGATGAATACGTTGTCGCATACGTTGCATTCTCCGCCCAGCTTGGCACCAGGCAAGACGTGCGCGAAAGCCCATATACGGGTGTCTTTACCGATATTTTCGGATTCACACAGCGCATGACTGTGGACGAAATAGTTCTTAGCGCTGCTCATTGTGATCTCCAAAATCTTCTACTCGCATTGGTATAGCCAATGGCCGATTTTTCGTATTTTCGTAGGTGCGCCATGCGTATGAGCCCACGATCCCCAACCCCAAGAGATTCAAACATCCCAGGAAAGTCAGAGTAAGCATAATCATCGCGTAACCGGGCACTTCGATCATGCCATTGAGCTTTGCCAACAACGTGAAAACGCCAAATATTGCTGCCAGCACAGATCCGAACGCGCCTACTCTGGTCAGCAACCGGATGGGCAAGTCGGTGAACGAAAACACGCTATCCATCAAGTAATTGACTTTTTTACGCAAAGTCCACGCGGACTTTCCGTGGATCCTCTCCTGACGCGAATACGTAACGACTTCTCGTCGGTAACCCAACCAGAAAATCTGTGCAATCAAAGAGCTGTGCCGCTCGTCCAGAGTCAGCAGTGTGTCTCTGAAAGCCTTATTACAGGCAAACATATCGACACCGCCTGGCGGTATTTCTGGGATGACATAACGACGATACAGCCCCCAAAAAATCCTCGATGCGGTACGGCTCGCCCAAGGATCCTGACGCCCTTCTCGCACACCGACAACAACATCAATGTCCTGGCGCAGTAGTACACGGTTCATTTGGAGCACCAATTCGGGGGGCTCTTGCAAGTCCGCAGCCATCACCGCAAATCGATCACCACTGCCGTTTTGCAACCCTGTACGGATCGCCATGAACGACCCAAAGTTTCTCGACAGCAGTACGAGCTTCGACTGGAAAGGCTGCGAAGGCAGTTTCTCTCGAAGTATCTCGTAGCAGCGATCCGGACTACCATCAACAACGAACACAACTTCTAGGTCGTTCTCAAGTTGTGCATTCAACCCGATAATGGCTTGCAGCAGATCCGGCAGATTGCTCTCGTTGCGATAAACGGGGATGACCAACGTCAGCAAGGTTATTGCTCCTTTGAAAAGTAAGCAGTGACTGCCTCAATGACGCGATCAACTTCTTTGTCTGTCAGGCCGGGGAAGCAAGGTAGCGAAATTACAGTCTCACAAGCGCGTTCCGTGACCTCCAGCGAACCCAGTTGATCGACTGCGTATGCAGGCTGTTTATGGTCTGCAATTGGATAATGGATATCTGTGCTGACCGATTTCTCTTTGAGCGATGCGGCAAACTCGGCTCTTGCTTTCACACGTACGACGTAAAGGTGAGCAACGTAATCTTCGTCAGTGGAATACGGCAATTGCATGTTGAGTGTGGCGAACGCCTCACTGTAACGCTTGGCAATGGAGCGACGAGCCTCGTTCCATGCGTCCAAGTGTGGAAGCTTCACACGTAGAATCGCGGCCTGCATTTCATCCAGCCGACTATTACGCCCACCCGGAATCGACACTTGGTACTTTTGTGTCCAACCATACTGCCGCAACTGACGGATACGCTTGGCGAGCTCGTCGTCATTGGTGACAACTGCACCACCATCTCCTAGTGCGCCTAGGTTTTTGGTAGGGTAAAAGCTGAAACATGCAATGGTGCCGAAACTGCCCGCCTGCTTACCATTACGGCGAGCACCATGTGATTGGGCGCAGTCTTCTAATACAGGTACACCGGCAGCGGAGGCAATACGAACAATCTCTTCGATGTTCGCAAGCTGACCATACAGGTGAGTCACAATTACAGCTGACGGCTTGCTCTCAATGACTGCCGCAAGCGCCTTGGTGCAGATCGTGAGGGTGTCTGAATCGACATCAACGTAAAGTGGCTCTGCGCCCACCGCGTAGATAGCTGTGCTCCCGTAAAAACCGGCATTGGCTACAGCAACCACTCGGTCACCACTCTCAACACCTAGCCCCTTAAGCGCAAGCTCCAACGCATCAGACCCGTTAGCAACGCTGACGCAGTGATTGACACCTACATAGTTTGCGAACTCTTCTTCAAACAATTTTACTTCGTTTCCAAGCACGTACCAATGGCTATCCAGAACACTGCTAATGGCAGTGATAAAGTCTAGCCGAGCATTTACAACCGCAGCAGAAAAAAGTGGTATTTGACTAAAGGACATACTATATACCTTACTTAAAATTATTTACTCTTAAAATACGAGCGGCAACGGACTTCAAGGTCTTTGATACTTATTTTTTGATTAGCCGTCACTGGGTCAAATCTGAGTTCAGATTCGAAGCCCTCAGCATTACTAATGGTAAGGTTCAAGATCTGCGGCTCTTTGGAAGGAGATACAGAAATCGTAGTCGACCGGTCTTCGCTGTAGCCATGGTGCCCCGGCGTCATATAAAACAACTGCGCGATGCTTGCCTCTTCAACCGTCATGGCAGCGACCAAATCAATCGTTCCGCAATGCGCCAGGTCGGATGTAGGCGAAAGAGTCAGTATGAGCCCCGGATCGTTATCCGTCTTAAGCTCCAATGTATTTGCCGAGCCCAGTTCACGCGTCGCATTATTGATCTTCACGACGTCTAAGTGTTCTGACAACCGATAAAGCGGAGCAGGGTTATTAGTGCCTAGTGCGATAGGCAGAACCGGAAGAATTCTGGCAAAAGAAGCATTCGCCGCTCGTCCATTCTTGATACCTTCAGCTATGTCACCCAGGTCAATATTCGAGCACGTCACTGCACCAGGCTCTTGGATCCTTGCTACGACACATGCAACACCTTCAGAGCGATGTTTCATGGTTGCTTCAAAAAAGGTAGCGTTGCCCATGATAGTTGTAACCATTATGGCGACCGACCATAGCGCAACTGCCATCAGTGTTATAAGCATCGCGAAAGACTTCGACGGCTTGCGGTTTTGTAGAGCTTTCAGACACAACAATATCAGCCACGGCCAAAGCAGCGTCACCCAAAAAAAGTGAAACCTATAGAAGCCGTAGATAAAAATATCACGTGCGCTAGTCACGTTATCTGGGCGTAGATTAGTACGTCCCGCAGAGATAAGCAGCAGGTATACGAAAATCACCCCAGAGAGGGATAGAAATATAATGATGGCTTTTTTAGTAGAATCGCTTGCGTTAGCGCTGAGCTTAAAAAGACCAACAACAACTAGTATAACTATCATCAGCACAGCTAAAGCTGTGACCACTAGAGAGAACGTCGGGTGAGACATCGGCAGCATCAACGATCGGCCAATTTTCCCCAACATGAAATACCAAAAATCGGATTCCCAGGGGTATGCCATCGGCGCATCCGCCCGGTGTGTACCATGCTGAACACCTACAATGACCCATAACTGGGCCATCGTGGAAGCCAGTGCGGGCAGTGAAATCGCAAGCCCGGTACTCACAAGATTTTTGCTGTACGGTGACTTGTACATCAGCCCAACAAAGACAAATATAAAACAAAGTGCCAATGCGGAAAACGCACCGCTTATATAAGTCAACCCCGAAACCAGGGTGAGAAAGATTACGGCAGCGCAGGTAAGTTTTGAGTTAGGCTTGTCTCGCAATGTTAGTGCGAGTATGCCTAAAAGACAAAGCAACGGCACAGCTTGGTGGTAAGCAAGATTTTGCCACCCCCAATAAGTATCTGGCTGCAACATCAGCAATGTAAACGAGAACGCAACTGCCAGATAGCTTTTATTCGTGATGCAACTGCTCAAAAGCTTCCACTGCAATACCAGCAATCCGCCGAGGAGTGCGACCATGCTGATAAACTGGTAAGCAACTGTATTACCATCTAGAAAACGAAATGCAAGCGAGTCCAGCAGTAAGCCAACGGTATATAAGGTGTCATTGTGCGGCGTCATCAAATAACGTAAATCAAGCCTGCCCATATCATTTGCGTTGTATTGGCGCCAATCATCATAAACAGGTATATCAACGCCGTACCTTAGCCACGACCATGCACTTATTACAAGACTGATCACCGGAAGCGCAATGAGCAACAGGCGAAATAAGTCCTTCATAGTATAGGAGAAATGAGCCTTAGGAAGCGCTATGCCTTCGCTACGCGTTTCCTCTGAGCCGTTGTCAACCTCATTCGTCGAATTCATCTTATAACTTAACTCTAGGTGGCCAGGCCAAACCGAAATCTTCATGCTCTAAAGTCAGGTTCGGATTATAGGTATAGTCTTCTTCAATGTTTGGCCAGCGCGCCTGCACATAAAGCACTTCATTGGAAAAACGTTCTTTTTTCTCAGGCGTATCTTCCAATCCACGAGTCGCCGACTCGTGGTGATACAGTTCGGCAAAAGGTGTCCACACGTTGATGTAACCTGCCTCCTGTACTCTCATGCAGAAGTCGACATCGTTGAAGGCAATCTTAAGGTTCTCTTCATCCAAACCACCGACCTGCTCGAACGTTGACTTTTTGATGATCAGGCAAGCAGCTGTAACCGCTGAGAACTCTTGAATCAACGCAGCCCTGCAGAAGTAGCCATAGTCGCCTTTTGGCAGATACTTGTGCGAATGGCCTGCTACTCCGCCCACTCCGAGCACCACGCCACCGTGTTGCAAGCGGTCATCCGGATACCAAAGGCGCGCACCCACAGCACCTACATTTGGTTGAAGCGCAATAGACACCATCTCACTCAGCCATTCGGGTGTAATGACTTCGATGTCGTTGTTAATCAACCCGATCAGATCACCGCGAGCAATTCTGACAGCACCGTTATTCAGCGCGGAGTAATTGAACGGCCCGTCGTCGCGCATCACTCGGATATTGTGTTGTTGATCAAGCCGCGCGAAATATTCAAGTGATTCGGGATCGTCCGACCCATTATCAATCAAAATAATTTCGTAATGCTTGTACGTGGTCAGTCGTTGAATGCTCTCAATACATTGTTTCACCAAAGCGTAAGCGTTACGCGTAGGGATAATCAACGTGACCAACGGAGCTTTAGCTGGGAGCGTGTAGTGGACCCGGTACAAGCCCATCGGCAGCAGCTCTGTACGGCCTATGTCACCTTTGCGTAGCAAATGTTCGTCCAGCGCCTTAACACCAGCGAGGGCGGCATAGGGCTTTTCATCCCCTGCCATGGCTGTGCTGCCAGCGTGCATGCGCCAGTGGTAGAGAACCCGAGGAATGTGCACGATTTGTGCGCGCTCGAGTTTTTCGGCGCAGCGCAGCGCGAGATCGTAATCTTGCGAGCCTTCAAAGCCAACGCGGAAACCGCCGACTTCTTTGACCAGGTCGGAGCGATAGACACCCAGGTGACAAACCATATTCTGCGAACGGAACAGAAACTCGTTCCAGTCCGATTTAAAGTAAGGCGAGCTGCGTTTCCCCGAGGAATCAATCTTGTCCTCGTCGGAATAGATCATACCGGCGTCCGGGTTGTCGTGGATGGCGCGGGCAACCCAATACAGTGCGTGTTCCGGAATGAGGTCGTCATTATCCATCAGCGCAATGTACCGCCCCGAGGCCAGTTCCAGCGCCGAGTTACTGGCCTTGGAAATATGGCCGTTTTCTTTGCGGAACATGACTTTGAAACGCTTGTCCTGACTCGACAGCGTCTTGAGATACGCGATGACTTCTTTATCCGTGGAAGCATCGTCGGCGATGCACAACTCCCAATTCTTGTAGAGTTGGGATTTAACACTGTCAATGGCTTCACGCAGCAAATCGAGCGGTGGATTGTAGACAGGCATGATGATCGAAATCAGCGGCTTGCTTTTCCACGTGCGAATTTCTTCACTCATCTTCCAACGGCCATTGTCATCCAAGGTGTCGTAATACTCGACCCACTTGGAATAATCAAAGCGATCAGATACTTCTCGAGCTTCCTGACCGATGGAGTTAAGACTGCTCGAGGTGGCCACATACACAACGCGTGCTCTTAAACCGGCCAATCCTTGCTGCCGAGCAACCGTAATGGCTTTGCCCACGGTGCTGCTAAGGCCGCCGCCACGACGAATCACCGCCGGCAGCAGACGCACACCCTTTTTGACTTGCCCGACACGTTTCACAAGCTTGCGAAAAGGCGCAGTCACCTTCCAGCTGGACGTGGATTGCATGGCAATTATGTGCAGGTTCAAATTATGGATATGAGTATCTTTTTGAACTTGCTGAACACGCATTTGCTCTTCGAGGTTGGCGATGTGAACATCTTTATCCCTCAACGATTCCTGCCAAGTGGCCAGCGTGTTGTGCAACGCTTCATCTTTAAGCGTGATCTGCTGATGCAGCGTTTCGATTATCTTGAGACGCTCGGCTTCGGAATGTGCATTTTCCAACGCGACCGCGGCGATAAACTCACTGATCTGAATGTCCTTCTCATCCAACTCGAGATTTTTCTGTTCTGTCAGTAGCTGAAGGGCGGACTGATGCTCTTCGGCCGCCAACTGCAACTGCTCAACCACCGCCTGAACTTCTTTATCTTTCTCGCGAACAGCTTGAGCGATCATCTCAGCATGAGTGGAGGTGATCGATGCCTTCAACAGTCCAAGCACATCGCTGATTTCTCTGTTCGAATCAACGAGTTGCTCCAGCTTGACGCTCGAATCAAGTATCTGGTCGAGCTTGCTGTTCGAATCGATAATCTGATCCAGCTTGCTGTTCGAATCGAGAAGCTGATCCAACTTGCTGTTTGAATCAAGAATCTGGTCCAGCTTGCTGTTCGCGTCAAGAATCTGATCCAATTTAGCATTCGAATCGAGAAGTTGATCCAGCTTGCTATTTGAATCGAGAATCTGGTCCAGCTTGCTGTTTGAATCGAGAAGCTGATCCAGCTTGTCTTGCAGTTCGGAGTTGGGGCGTGTCAGCCCGGATTGATTCAGCACATTAATCTCTTGAGCGAGTTGCTCTTCCGTGAATAAAGTAAGGCTTACTTCCAGCTCAAGCAGGTCGGCGCCACTAAGCATGTCGTCTTTTAAAGGAATCGTTACGCTTGGGTCGTCACTCAGCGCTAGATAAAGCGTGTTGCGACCGATCTGGGAAATCCGCATGGCGGAGGCGATGACCAGAGGGTCACTGATGTCATCCTGCCACTCCCAAATCGTTTCGGCGCTAGAGTACACCTTGATAGTGTCAATCGAGAAGCTCTGGCGACGATTGATGGGGTCGAAACGCAACACCACACCATCGGGCAACCCATCGGGCAGGCGGAACTTGATTACCTGGTGCCCGTCATTGACCACCTGGAGCAACGTTGATTCTTCAGAAAAATTTCCCGCCGCGTCACTCATATAGAGTTTGGCGTGCGTGGAAGGCAGGTGCACCGCGCCTATCTTGTGAATCATGGCTTCAGGAGACCAGTTGAGAAACTGGCCTGCATCGGCACCGGTTACCCGCTCTTGAAAAGCCGCTTCAGTCGCAATGTAGCGCGTCAGGTCATCTGCGCTGATATCCATGCCTGCGCTAGCCAACAGCTGAGTCACGAACTCTTGGCGGCTCACCGATGAGCTGCTTGGATAGAAGGGGTTCGCAGCCGCCATAAGCAGCAGCAGGGCTCGCATCATCAGATAACCGAGCTCCACACCCTCATTCATCTCCCACTCGACATCGATAAACTTGGGGATATTGCTGGCGTCGACGACGATATTTTGCGGAACGGCGTCAATGTAACGGCCGGGGAGCAGTGTTTTGGCTGAAAGAAGCTTGGTGCCAGCGCCCTCCTCGTCCAACAGGCTCTGCAAACACGCCAGGTACTTCTGCAAAAACGGCGTAAAGCCCTCAATACTCCAATTGCGGCGGGCCGCAACATCGAGGAACTCAAGGCTCAGCACGCTACCTTTCGCGTAAGCGTCCACACGCGGAAGCACGTATTTGAAACCGTCGTCAGCAATGGCACTCGACTCATCGACAGCCACATTGCCCAGCTTTCTGTACTGAACCTGAATCCCTTGCGCGGTGTTGACGAACAACGATTCCTTGCAGTACCGAGTCTTTCTGCCCGTGCTGTAGTGATACGCCAATACATCACTGTCCAGCGGTTGATCATCGGCGCAAGAAGCCACGATCAAAAACGAGTTGGCCAGTTCCATACCCAGGCTGTTGTTGATAACCACCGACCAGGCCTTCTCCAGATTGAAGGTTGTCTGCTCAGGAAGTTGCGGGTCTTTCTTGACGTTCTGCCAAGCCAGCGCGGCGGCGTCAAAACCGTCGCACGCAAAGCCGCTCTCGGTAATGATCGAATTGGGAAGTTTGTAATCCGGGCTCGGCGCCAGAAAGCTGGACGAGGTGAAACCTGCGCGCGCTATGAGGTCTTCGAGCTCTTTCTTGCCGTAGGTCTTGGGCTGTCCGCGCTCGTACCGGCCTTCGATACCGTACATGGTGATGCCGACGTGATCTTCCGGCGCGCCGGCGAAGTACTTCAGACCCAACTGGTTTTCGATGGCGATAAAAAGATGGCCATCGGGCTTCAACAATTGGCGAACGCGCATGAGCATCGCTAAGGCGGGGTCGGGTGCGCTGCTAAACATACTGGCGTATTCGAGGACGCCAATCAGCGTGACAACGTCGAACTGCTCCTCGATTTTGAAGTCATCGAAGCGCTCGGCCAACACCGTCACGTTATCCAGGTCCCGCGTACGGCTCGCCGCCATGGCTGCTCGGCGCGGGCTTCCTTCCAGACACAATAAATCAGCGCCACATTCGCCGAGGTAGCGGCTGATAGCGCCACAGCCGGCGCCAATTTCCAGCACTCGGGATTTGAACAGGTGCTCAAAGGGACGCAGGATGTTCGCGCGCGTCGCGCTCAAGTGGTAGAGCTTGGCCCAGTCGGTGCAGTATTGCGGCAGCTCGTCTGATAACACAGACACGTCGCTGGCATTACTGATGATCTGGGCGAGTTCGTTTTCTGCATTATCTCCGTCGCTGTACGCGATGCCTTGGAAGTCGGCGCGCACCCAAACACCCGTATCGCTATCCTTGGAATAACCATATTGATCAAGTTTAAACATTAAGGTCTACCGGATCGATGCTCATAGTCGCGGCGAGGTCAATCAACCCCAATAGCTTTGGCGTGGGTTCGACAACAAAGTGAATGGAGTCATAACGCCTGTCATGGGGAATGATGTGCTCGCCCTCTCTGGACGCGATCCCTAGGGATATAAAGTAATCGCCAGTGGCCAATTTGTTAGTGAATTTCACACTGGCAGTGGCAACAGTCCCGGATTCGCCCATCGAACGGGTCTCAACACAATCCAGTAAATAGGAGTTTGTGCCGTATACCGTGACACCTTCCTTGGTTTTGATAGTGAACCCAAGAATGGGGTTTATGACCGAACGGTTAAATTTAAGCGACAAACCCAGTACGATTTCCTCACCTGGTTCCAGGCTGGTTGGGTACTCTCGACCGCTTGCGCTCAGATGAAAATCCATCAACGTTGCAGCACCGTCACCCCATCGATACTCGTGCGGGTTATAGCCCACACGCGACGCGTAAACATCGCTATCCAGCGACAGTTGCACGGTTGGTACCAGGGGCTCGGCCGCTTTATCCGACTGCACCGGAATGTCTTGCTCTTCAGTGCTTGCGTCGGAATTGCGGCCAAACAGGATGTCGGTGTAACGATTTATAACCGGACGTGACTCTCCGATCATTTCTATTCGACTTTGTTCCAACAGGATCGCGCGCGAGCAATGGGTAACCACCTGCTCACTGGAATGGGTCACTAACAGAATGCTGGTGCCATTTTCCTTCAGCTGACGCAGGCGTTCGAAGCACTTGGCTTGAAAGCGTGCATCGCCCACCGAAAGCGCTTCGTCCACCACAAGGATTTCAGGATCGACCTGGGCCTGTACCGCAAATGCGAGCCTTACCGCCATGCCACTGGAGTAGGTCTTGACCGGGTGATCCAGGAACTCACCGATATCGGCGAAGCTTGCGATTGCATCAAAGCGATCATTCACCTCGTCGTGCGTCAGCCCGAGGACCGCCGCGTTCAGATAGACATTCTCCCGACCGGTAAACTCCGGGTTAAAACCCGAGCCCAACTCAAGCAGCGCGGCGATGCGGCCGCGCGTCTCGATCTCGCCGATGGTCGGTGTCAGCGTGCCGCAGATAATTTGCAGCAGCGTGGACTTACCCGAGCCATTGCGACCGACAATTCCGACGGTTTCACCTTTATTGACTTCAAAGCTAACGTCGCGCAGCGCCCAGAACTCCTTGCCGTAGGTGGTGACTTTGTCACCCGCCCATCGCTGGAAACGCGGCACGATTGCCTGCTTTAAACGGTCTCTAGGCTTGTCGTAGGTGTAAAAACATTTGGAGACATTCCGAACGCTGATTACGGCTTGATCAGATGACATCAGCGAACCCTTTACGTGTTTTTTGGAAGAACCAATAGCCGACGGAGGCAATGATTGCTCCAACGATGACAGCGACGCCGAGACTCTCCCAATTTGGTAGATGGCCGAAAAGCAAAACGCTTCGACTCTCTTCAATAATGTAGGTCAGCGGGTTGAGCTTTAACCAAGGCTTATAAACATCCGGCAGCGCCGCTACCGGGTAAAGCACGGGCGAAAGAAAGAGCAGTACGGTGGTGAGCACCGTGATTACGTGTCCCACGTCCCGCAGGTAAACCCCCAGCGACGCCAAAAACCAACTGACCCCCAGCGTGGCCAGAATCAATGGCACGAGAATCAAGGGGAACAGCAGCGCCGTCCAATGCAGTTCTCCCAGGATAAGAAACTGGGCGCCCAACAATACGACCAAGCTAATGCAACTGTGGAACAGGGCAGAACCCAAGGTAATTACCGGCAGGATCTCAAGCGGGAACACAACCTTTTTGACATAGTTGCTGTTGGCCATGACAAGCGTCGGTGCACGATTGGCGCACTCGGCAAATAGCCCATGGACGATCATGCCGACAAACAGCAGGATCGCGAACCCACCCTTGCCTGTATCGACACCGATCCATCGGGATTTGAAAATTTCTGAAAACACGAAGGTGTAGACCGCGAGCATCAGAATCGGGTTGAAGAAAGACCATGTCAGGCCCATCACCGATCCGCGGTAACGCCCAATGACTTCACGTTTGGTCATTTGTGAAATCAATGAACGGTATTTCCAGAGATTGACCACAAGACTGATTGGACCTGCTGAAGGTCTGCTATGAGGATCCACTAGGCGAACTTCTCAGCGTTGACCAGACTTACGGCATTCGCATCTTTGGCAGAGAGCGTAGGCGGCTCGGTAATCGGCCATTCGATTGCCACGTCAGCGTCATCCCACGCAAGACTGCGCTCATGCTCAGGTGCCCAATAATCGGTGGTCTTGTAGAGGAACTCGGCACTTTCCGAGAGCACCACGAAACCGTGGGCAAATCCTGGCGGAATCCAGAGCTGCGCTCGGTTGCTGGCACTAAGGTGTACGCCGACCCATTTACCGAATGTCGACGAGCTTTCACGCAGGTCTACGGCGACGTCAAAGACCTCACCGTGTGTGACGCGTACCAGCTTGCCCTGGGCCTGTTTGATCTGATAATGCAGCCCGCGAAGCACGCCCTTGACTGATTTGGAGTGGTTGTCTTGCACGAAATGAACAGGTCTTCCAACGGCCTCCTCGAAAACTTTCTGATTGAAGCTTTCGTAGAAAAAACCGCGTTCATCCCCGAACACCTTCGGCTCAAACAGAATTACGTCCGGGATGGCAAGTGAGCTGGATCGCATTATTACAATATCTCCAAAGTGTTATCAGGGCCGGCTTCGCGGCGCTACAGATCAAATTATTCTTCAGGCAACAGCTCCGAATACCGCGCCGGGCATCGCACTATCAAAAAATCTTTTCGTGCAGCAAACGCTTGAGATACTGACCGTAGCCATTCTTGGAAAGCGGCGCGGCGAGTTTCTCCAGCTGCTGCGCATCAATCCACTTTTGTCGAAACGCGATCTCTTCAGGGCAGGCCACTTTAAGCCCCTGACGGTGCTCAAGCGTAGCGATGAAACTACTGGCTTCCAGCAGCGAGTCGTGGGTGCCGGTATCCAACCACGCATAGCCTCGGCCCATGATCTCTACCGACAGCTTGCCCCGCTCCATGTAGATACGGTTAAGGTCGGTAATCTCAAGCTCGCCTCGTGGCGACGGCTTGATGCTTTTGGCGATGTCCACTACGTCCTGGTCATAGAAATAAAGACCGGTCACCGCGTAGTTCGACTTGGGCTCAAGAGGCTTTTCTTCGAGGCTGATCGCCTTGCCCTGTGTATCGAACTCTACAACGCCGTAACGCTCAGGATCGTTCACGTGATAGGCGAAAACACTCGCGCCATCCTGACGCAGCATCGCGCTTGCCAGCAGTTCATTGAAATGATGGCCGTGATAAATGTTATCGCCCAGCACCAAGGCCGACAGGTCGTTGCCGATAAACTCTTCGCCGATGATGAATGCCTGCGCCAGGCCATCCGGGGACGCCTGCACGGCATACGAAATATTCAAACCCCAGCTACTGCCATCGCCCAACAGCTGCTCGAAACGCGGGGTGTCCTGCGGCGTTGAAATGATCAGGATGTCGCGAATACCCGCCAGCATCAGCGTGGTCAGCGGGTAGTAGATCATTGGCTTATCGTAAACCGGCAGCAATTGCTTGGAGATAGCCAAGGTTGCAGGGTGCAGACGCGTGCCTGAGCCGCCAGCCAGGATGATTCCTTTACGTTTGAGCATGTTCATTTCTCTAGTGTTTCTATGAGCATCCGTGCCACACCGTCTTGCCATTCAGGCAAGCGCAATGAGAAGGCATTCTGCAGTTTTTGGGTGTTGAGTCGGGAGTTGCCGGGGCGCTTGGCCGGTGTTGGGTAAGCGGCCGTAGTCAGCGCACCCACGGCGTCCGGGGCAACCTTGAGGTGCACACCGGCAGCCTGAGCGTGTTCAAGCACGAAGCGGGCATAACGATACCATGTGGTCTCGCCAGCTGCCGCAAGGTGATAAACCCCACTCAGTTGGGGGTTCGAATGCATTGTGCGGATGGCATGTGCAGTAACGTCGGCCAACAGATCCGCCCCGGTGGGCGTACCAAACTGGTCGTCGATCACGTTAAGGCTGTCGCGCTCTTGCGCCAGACGCAGCATGGTCTTGGCGAAGTTATTACCTCGCGCTGCATAGACCCAGCTGGTGCGCAGGATCAGATGCGCGCAGCCGCTGGCCTGGATCGCTTGCTCGCCCTGGAGTTTGGTCGCGCCGTAAACGCTCAGCGGCCCAACCGGGTCGCTTTCCTGCCAAGGCGTCTGGCCATCACCGGCGAACACGTAGTCAGTGGAGTAGTGAATCAACAGGGCATTGAGCTTCTGCGCCTCTGCCGCCAGCACTGCCGGGGCCTGCGCATTCACACGCAGGGCCTGGTCCGGCTCGCTTTCGGCTTTGTCGACGGCCGTATAGGCCGCCGCATTGACGATGACGTCAGGCGCAAAGCGCTGCACGGTGGCCGCCAACCCTTGCAGGTCGTTCAAATCACCGCAGTAGTCCTGGCTTTTCGAGTCGAGCGCAAGCAATTGGCCCAGCGGGGCCAAACTGCGTTGCAACTCCCACCCCACTTGGCCATTTTTGCCAAGTAGAAGGATCTTCATGCGGAACGCTCGGCGTAGTTCTTTTCTACCCACTCGCGGTAAGCGCCCGATTGGATATTGCTGACCCAATCCTGGTTATCCAGGTACCACTCCACGGTCTTGCGGATGCCGGTCTCGAAGGTTTCGGCCGGCTTCCAGCCCAACTCGCGCTCCAGTTTGCGCGCGTCGATGGCGTAACGGCGGTCATGGCCAGGGCGATCGGTGACGTATGCAATCTGGTCGCTGTACGGCGTGCCATTCGCCTGAGGGCGCAGCTCATCGAGCAGGGCGCACACGGTGTGGACGATGTCCAGGTTTGGCTTCTCGTTCCAGCCGCCTACGTTATAGACCTCGCCCACGGTGCCGGCTTCCAGCACACGACGAATCGCACTGCAATGGTCTTTTACGTACAGCCAGTCACGAATTTGCTGACCGTCGCCATACACCGGCAGTGCCTTGCCTGCCAACGCGTTAACGATCATCAACGGAATCAGTTTTTCCGGGAAATGGTACGGCCCGTAGTTGTTCGAACAGTTGGTGGTCAGTACCGGCAAGCCGTAGGTGTGATGGTAGGCACGCACCAAATGGTCGCTGGCCGCCTTACTGGCCGAGTACGGGCTGTTAGGCTCGTACTGATGGTGTTCGGTGAACGCAGGATCGTCCTTGGCCAAGGAGCCGTAGACTTCGTCAGTCGACACATGCAGGAAACGGAAGGATTGCTGAGCATCGGCGTCCAGCCCTTTCCAGTAGGCACGCACCGCCTCCAACAGGCGGAAGGTACCGACGACGTTAGTCTCGATGAAGTCTTCCGGGCCATGGATAGAACGGTCTACGTGCGACTCAGCGGCGAAGTTCAGGATAGCGCGCGGCTGATGTTCAGCGAGCAAACGCTGGACCAGCTGGGTATCTGCGATGTCGCCCTGTACGAATACGTGGCGCTTGTTGCCTTCCAGCGAGCTGAGGTTCTCCAGGTTGCCGGCATACGTCAGCTTATCCAGATTAATGACCGGCTCATCCGCCTGGGCTACCCAGTCCAATACAAAGTTTGCACCGATAAAGCCAGCACCGCCGGTTACTAAGATAGTCATTGAGTCAGATCTTTTTCAGTAGTGTTGCAAGAATTAGCCCGAGGTTCCCCATTAAAGTCTGCCGATACAAACCGGCCGACCGGAACCCCAACACTCGTCTAAGTAACGTTTGCCTGCGCGCATGCTTGAAACGCATAAGAGTCAGTCGTTGCTCTTCGCAAAGACGGTGGGACATCGCTTCGAGGGCACAGATGTTCTGTTCGTTCCATTCGAAGAAGCGTCCCTGGAAAATCATTTTCAGCCGTACGACGCGAGCGGCCCAACTGGAGTTGCTGCCAATGAGGTTTTCATCGTGCTGGCGGTACAACATTCTCGGCTCGTGATCATAGTGCACGGCGCCGCCCGCCCCAGTCACAAGCTGGTAAATCCACCAGTCGTGAGAGGGAACCTTGACGTTCAAACCCGCCTCGATGATCAATTCACGTGCAGCGCGATTAAAAACCATCGTGTTGCCACCCGCAATACTTTGAACTAGCGCGTTTGAGAAGTGCGGAGGGCGTGGGAAAAGCGGAGAAAAGCCAAGCTTTGCACCAGACTCACTGACTAACTGAGTACGGCCACAGTATAGAGCAGGGATGTGCTCAGGAATGGTCTGCAACCAGGACTGCGCCACCGCCAGCTTATCGTCGTTCCAGATATCGTCCTGATCACACCAGGCGAAATAATCCGCAACGACGTCAGGACGGCAGGTTAACGAGAGAAAATTGGCAACAAACCCTCTTCCGGGGCCTGCCACAACCTTCAGACGGTCGCGCCCCCAACGCTGAGCATAGTCTTGGAGAATCGCTGGCGTACCATCTCGAGAGCCGTCATCGGAAACGACTAATGACCAGTTGCGATGGCTCTGTCGCTCAATGGAGTCGAGTTGGTCCCTAAGGAACGCCTCACCATTGTACGAGCACATCAAAACCGCAACCTTTGCTAAGCAAACGTCGTGCGGTTGGACATTGGATAGACTGCGCGATGCGAAAATAGACACAACATCCCTTTGCGAGCAAACTGCATACCCTATAAATACGTAGGATATAGGCCACAATAAGGTCGGAATTATTACAGCATTACTCTGTAAGCACAATCGTACTGAATGCCAGCGGTCGGCTAACATGAGTGTGCTGAGCGCTCTGCAATGCGGCATCGGGCCACTATCTGAGCGTTTGCCCTTAATAGCGCGAGTATGGCGCAGACTCTGAATCTTGCGCGTAACACAATAAACAATGCTTTGACTGGAGCACCTTCTTGCGCGTGCTCCAGTCAGCATTGACTCAACGGCTCGCCACGCACTCAGCTTTTACGAAACACAAACCCCAAGCCAACAATGATCAACGCCATCCCCAGCAGGCTTAACAGCGCGAGCCGATTGCCAAAGATCAGGTAATCCATCACCGCTGTCACCGCCGGCACCAGATAAAACAGACTGGTGACATTCACCAGGTTGCCCCGCGCGATCAGCCGGTACAGCAACAGCGTCGCCAGCAACGACACCACCAACCCCATCCACAACACCGGCAGGTAAAAGCTGGCGCTGTGTTCAAAATGGAACGGCTGGAACGGCACGAACACCGAGCACAGCAGCAACCCGGCGAGGTATTGCACCGGCAGCGTACCCAACGGGTTATCGGTGATGCGCTTCTGCATGATCGAGCCAAGCGTCATGCTCGCCAGTGCCAACAGGCCATAGAGCATGCCCGCCATCGACATGCCGGACAGACCGATGCCCTGGTAGACCACCATGATCAACCCCGCCAATCCCAGGCCCAGGCCAAACAGCCGGCGCCAGGAACGCTGGCGCTCCATGAGTACCACCGTGAGTATCGGCTGCACCCCCATGATGGTGGCCATCACGCCGGGAGTGACTTTAAGGTCCAGCGCCAGCAGATAGAAAATCTGATACGCGCCCAACAACACCAGCCCCGTCGCCGCCGCATACAGCATGGGCTTGCCGGGGCGTGGCAGTTTCAACCTGAGGATCGGCACCAGAACCACCAGCCCCACCAGGGCGATGGCGAAGCGAATCAGCAGAAAGGCAAAAGGCGAAGCATGGGCCAGGCCCAACTTGGAGAAAATCGCCCCGCTGCTCCACAACAGAACAAACAGGCTCGTCGAGGCCGCCGCGGCCACGGATTGTTTCGAAAGAACAGACATGGATACCACCTGTAATCAGGCAAAAAAGCCGATTCAGCCAAAGCTGAAACTCAATAGGTTTTTTTCAGGCAGGCAAAGGGGAACAGCGATTCGCTGATCAGCCCGAAATGCCGACACCCGGCGGTGATACGACTGCGTACACCGGCGTGCTACTGACAGGTGGGGGGTAGTGACTGATCTGCGCAGGCTGTTTCTTCCCGCACGGCACGACCACAGCGCTGACCGCTGAATCGACTACCGCTATGCGCTGGGAAGCTGGCATGTGCTGATCTTTTTTGAAGGGATAACGACGCGCCGACTATAACCAGCCGCCTTCCTGTTTTGCAATCACTTCACCCAGGCGCCGTGCGTGGAAGAGTTTTCATGCCGACGCAGAAAGCCGGTCGCTATAATGCCGGCCAGTTTTTTCCAAGGATTTCACATGATCGCTTTGCCCTGGCTGTACCTGGTGCTTCTTTCGATTGGCTACGGACTGGCCCTGACCTACGGGCAACTGGGCGCGCTGGCGGCCGTGTCGGTGGCCATGCTGCTGATCGCCGGGTACGCCGTGCGCCAGCAACGCAGCCCTTGGGCGCGCTACCTCGGCCACGGCCTGTTCATTGTCCTGGCCCTGGGTCTGGCGATGCACTGGCTGCCGGGCTTCTACAACGGCCGCGGTATCGCGCCGCAGCGTTTTACCCCTGACTCGGTACCGTTTTCGATGTACCTGAACCAGGACAAACCACTGATTGGCTTCTGGCTGTTGCTGGCCTGCCCATGGATCGTGGCGCGTCGCACGCTGCGCCTGTCGATCTGCGTCGCGGCCCTGGCACTGACCCTGACGGCGGTCGCTGCGCTGGGCGGCGCCACATTGCTGGGAATGATCGACTGGGCACCCAAATGGCCGGAACAGGCATGGCTGTGGGTCCTGAACAACCTGCTGCTGGTGACGCTGGTGGAAGAGGCGCTGTTTCGCGGCTATATCCAGGGCGGCCTGAGCCACCGCTTCAAACACCTGCCCTACGGTGAAAACCTGGCACTGCTGCTGGCCTCGCTGCTGTTCGGCCTGGTGCACCTCGGCGCGGGCTGGCATTGGGTGCTGCTGGCGAGTATTGCAGGCATCGGCTATGGCCTGGCGTATCGCTTCGGCGGGTTGGGCGCCGCGATTGCCACGCACTTTGGCTTGAATCTGCTTCACTTCGGGTTGTTTACCTACCCGATGCTGGCCGGCTGATTGTTGCAAAAAATAAGTTAAATAAATGCCTGCAACGGCCGACAACCCATCAAAGCCTTGCGGATTGAACAATCATGCGTAATAACCAACCCGTTACACAGCGCGAACGTACCTTCCCCGCTCAGCAACGGTTGATCTCCACCACAGACGCCAAAGGTGTGATCACCTACTGCAACGACGCCTTCGTCGAAATCAGTGGGTTCACCCGTGACGAATTGATCCGTGCCCCGCACAACCTGGTGCGTCACCCGGATGTGCCGTCGGCCGTGTTCGCGCACATGTGGTCCACGCTCAAACAAGGCTTGCCATGGATGGGCATCGTCAAGAACCGCTGCAAGACCGGCGATCACTACTGGGTTAACGCCTATGTAACGCCGGTCTTCGATGGCAACCAGGTGATCGGCTATGAATCGGTGCGCATCAAGCCCACCGCCGAGCAGATTCGCCGCGCCGAAGCGCTCTATCAACGCATCAACCAGGGCAAGTCGGCCGTGCCTCAGCGCGACAAATGGCTGCCGGTGCTGCAAGACTGGCTGCCATTTATCCTGATCAGCCAGCTCAGCTTCATGATCGGTGCGTCGCTCAACTCCCACTGGGGCTTTGCCCTGGCGGCGGGGCTGTCGGTGCCGCTGGGCCTGCTGGGCCTGAGCTGGCAGCAGCGCGGCCTCAAGCGTTTGCTGCGCCTGGCGGAGCAGACCACGTCCGACCCGCTGATCGCGCAGATGTACACCGACAGCCGTGGCGCACAAGCGCGGCTGGAGATGTCGATTCTCAGCCAGGAAGCGCGTCTGAAGACGTGCCTTACTCGCTTGCAGGATACGGCCGAGCACCTCAACGACCAGGCGGCGCAGTCCAACACCCTGGCGCACAACAGCTCCAGCGGCCTGGAACGCCAGCGCGTGGAAACCGAACAGGTCGCCACCGCCGTCAACCAGATGGCAGCAACGACCCAGGAAGTGGCCAGCCACGTGCAGCGCACGGCGGACGCTACCCAGGAAGCTAACCGCCTGACCGGTCGCGGTCGCGACATCGCCGGGGAAACCCGCGAAGCGATCCAGCGCCTGTCGGTCGCCGTGGGTGAAACCGGTGTAACCGTCACCCAGCTGGCCAAGGACAGTGATGAAATCGGCGGCGTGGTGGACGTGATCAAAGGCATCGCCGACCAGACCAACCTGCTGGCATTGAACGCCGCTATCGAAGCGGCCCGTGCCGGCGAAATGGGCCGTGGCTTTGCAGTGGTGGCTGACGAAGTGCGTCAACTGGCGCAGCGTACCGCCGAGTCCACCGGTCAGATCCACGCCCTGATCGCCAAACTGCAGCAGACCGCCGCCGCCGCCGTGCAAACCATGGACGCCGGGCATCGCCAGGCCGAAGAAGGTGTAGCGCGCGTGATGGAGGCGGATCAGGCGCTGGTGGGCATCAGTGAAGCGGTGGCCAACATCACCGACATGACCACGCAGATTGCCGCCGCCACCGAAGAGCAAAGCGCCGTGGCCGAAGAGATCAGCCGCAATATCAGCACGATTGCGCTGTTGGCGGATCAGACCTCGGAGCAGGCGATGAACTCGGCGCAGTTGAGTGAAGAGCTGACGCATACGGCGAATACCCAGTATTCGCTGGTGGAGCGCTTTAACCGGTAAACCGCTATCGCGGGCAAGCCCGCTCCCACATTGGATTGGGTTCACACATTTCTATTTGTGAATACAGTCAAATGTGGGAGCTGGCTTGCCTGCAATGAGGCCCTAAAGGCCGCCGAGAAACTCGGAGACCTTCACCGCCGCAGCCTCCAAATGCTGCTCATGGCTAAACCCCGAAGCCTTCAACGGCTTCAAATCATGATCCCCCGCCACCAGCCACATCACTTCGATGCTCGGCGACAACGCATACCCCTGCACCGCCGCCCGATTGCCCAGCGCATCGCGCTCGCCCTGCACAACCAACGTCGGTGTCTTCAGACCGGCCAGATGCTCAGTGCGTGGTTTCTCCGGTTTGCCCACCGCATAAAACGGATAACCCAGGCACACCAACCCGTCTGCCCCCAATTCATCTGCCAGCAAACTGGCCATCCGCCCGCCCATGGACTTGCCGCCAACGGCCAGTTTGCCAGCGACATGGCGTCGCACCTCGGCATACACCTCGCGCCAGGCTTGCAATAGTTTCGGCGCCGGATTCGGCGGACGTTTGCCGCCGTCCAGGCGGCGTTGGGCCATGTAGGGGAATTCAAAGCGCAACACGTTCACGCCATGCCCGGCAAGGCGTGCAGCCATGTCGTTCATAAACCCCGAGTCCATGGGCGCACCGGCACCGTGGGCCAGGATCAGCGTCACCGGCGCACGCGCGCTGGTGCCTGTCGCCGCATCCCACAACCAGCCGTGCTCGCGCGCACACTGCGCCCATTGATCCCCGTCAATACTGGCCTTGTGCTCTTTGCCCATGCTTGCCTCGCTTTTTAGTCTGCCTATAACTCCAGCCCAAGTGCCGCATTGGCTTGGGTTGAACCGTGGATGGGGAACCATGAACACTACTTTAAGTACCGCCTATAACTACAAGGTGGTCCGCCAATTCACCATTATGACGGTGGTGTGGGGCATCGTCGGCATGGGGCTCGGGGTTTTTCTCGCCGCCCAATTGGTTTGGCCTGCACTCAACTTCGATTTGCCCTGGACCAGCTTCGGCCGCTTGCGCCCGCTGCACACCAACGCGGTGATCTTTGCCTTCGGCGGCTGCGCGCTGTTCGCCAGCTCGTTTTACTCGGTACAACGCACCTGCCAGACGCAGCTGTTCGCGCCGAAAATCGCCGCGTTTTGCTTCTGGGGCTGGCAGCTCGTGATTCTATTGGCCGCGATCAGCTTGCCGCTGGGCTACACCAGTTCCAAGGAATACGCCGAGCTGGAATGGCCGATCGACATTCTGATCACCATCGTCTGGGTGGCCTACGCCATCGTGTTCTTCGGCACGATCATGAAGCGCAACACCAAGCACATCTACGTCGGCAACTGGTTCTTCGGCGCGTTCATCATCACCGTGGCCATCCTGCACATCGTCAACAACCTGGAAATCCCGGTCAGCCTGACCAAGTCCTACTCCCTCTACGGCGGTGCGACGGATGCCATGGTGCAGTGGTGGTATGGGCACAACGCGGTAGGCTTTTTCCTCACCGCCGGCTTCCTCGGGATGATGTATTACTTCGTGCCCAAGCAAGCCGAGCGCCCGGTGTATTCGTATCGCTTGTCCATCGTGCACTTCTGGGCGCTGATCACCCTGTATATCTGGGCCGGCCCTCACCACTTGCACTACACCGCGTTGCCGGATTGGGCGCAGTCACTGGGCATGGTGATGTCGCTGGTGCTGCTGGCCCCGAGCTGGGGCGGCATGATCAACGGCATGATGACGCTGTCGGGCGCCTGGCATAAGTTGCGCAGCGACCCGATCCTGCGCTTTTTGGTGGTGTCGCTGGCGTTCTACGGCATGTCGACCTTCGAAGGGCCGATGATGGCCATCAAGACGGTCAACGCCCTCTCCCACTACACCGACTGGACCATCGGCCACGTACACGCCGGCGCGCTGGGCTGGGTGGCGATGATTTCCATCGGCGCGCTGTACCACATGATCCCCAAAGTGTTCGGCCGCGAGCAGATGTACAGCCTCGGCCTGATCAACGCGCACTTCTGGCTGGCCACTATCGGCACCGTGCTCTACATCGCCTCGATGTGGGTCAACGGGATCGCCCAGGGCCTGATGTGGCGTGCGGTCAACGAAGACGGCACCTTGACCTACTCCTTCGTCGAAACCCTGGTGGCCAGTCACCCTGGCTACATCGTGCGACTGGTGGGCGGTGCAGTGTTCCTCAGCGGCATGTTCCTGATGGCTTACAACACGTGGCGCACCGTGCGCTCGGCGCAACCTGCCGAAGCCGCCCCTGTCGCGCAAATGGCCTGAGGAGTCAGTGATGAAACACGAAACGATTGAAAAGAACGTCGGCCTGCTGATGCTGCTGATGGTGCTGGCCGTGAGCATCGGCGGCCTGACCCAGATCGTCCCGCTGTTCTTTCAGGACGTGACCAACAAGCCGGTCGAAGGCATGAAGCCCTACACCGCGCTGCAACTGGAAGGCCGCGACATTTACATCCGCGAAGGCTGCGTGCAGTGCCACTCGCAGATGATCCGCCCGTTCCGTGCCGAAACCGAGCGCTACGGCCACTACTCGGTGGCGGGCGAAAGCGTGTGGGACCACCCGTTCCTGTGGGGCTCCAAGCGCACCGGGCCGGACCTGGCCCGCGTCGGCGCGCGCTACTCGGACGACTGGCACCGCGCGCACCTGTACAACCCGCGCAACGTGGTGCCGGAGTCAAAAATGCCGGCCTACCCATGGCTTGTCACCGCCCAAGTCGACAGCAGCCACACCGAAACCAAGTTGAAAGTGATGCGCACCCTCGGCGTGCCGTACACCGACGACGACATCAGTGGCGCCGTCGCCAGCCTCAAGGGCAAGACCGAAATGGACGCGCTGGTTGCGTACCTGCAAGTGCTCGGCACTGCCATCAAGAGCAAGAGGTGAGCCATGGGATTTGAATTCGATGCGGGCACCATCCGCGGCCTTGGCACGCTGGTGGTCGCCATCGCTTTTATCGGCCTGTCGCTGTGGGTGTTCAACAACCGGCGCAACGCGGAATTCGAGCAGGCCCGCCTGCTGCCGTTTGCCGATGAACCTACTCCATCCGACGCTCAAGAAGAGCCTGCAACAAGGAGCACTCGCCCATGACGACCTTCTGGAGTACATGGATCTGCGTATTGACCCTCGGCAGCCTGATCGGCCTGACCTGGCTATTGATCGGCACCCGCAAGGGCGAAACCAAGGGCAGCGTCGACCAGACCATGGGCCACGCCTTCGATGGCATCGAGGAATACGACAACCCGCTGCCGCAGTGGTGGTTCATGCTGTTCGCCGGCACCCTAGTGTTTGCGGTCGGCTACCTGATCCTCTACCCGGGCCTGGGTAACTGGAAAGGCGTGTTGCCGGGCTATGAAGGCGGCTGGACCCAGACCAAGGAATGGGACAAGGAAATGGCCAAGGCCGACGCCAGGTTCGGGCCGATCTTCGCCAAATTCGCGGCCATGCCGGTGGAAGAAGTCGCCAAGGACCCACAGGCGCTGAAAATGGGCGGCCGCCTCTTTGCCTCCAACTGCGCGGTGTGCCACGGCTCGGATGCCAAGGGCGCGTATGGCTTCCCGAACCTGGCGGACAACCTCTGGCGCTGGGGCGGTTCGGCGGAAGCGATCAAGACGACCATCCTGAATGGTCGCCACGCGGCAATGCCGGCCTGGGGTGAAATATTGGGCGAAGAGGGTGTGAAGAACGTCGCCGCCTTTGTGCGTCACGACCTGGCCAAGCTGCCATTACCCGCCGACAGCACCGCCGATCTGGCGGCCGGTCAAGCCGCCTTCAATACCACCTGCGTCGCCTGCCACGGCCCACAAGGCCACGGCATGGAAGCCATGGGCGCGCCGAACCTGACCGAGCCTGCCGGTTTCATCTACGGCACCAGCCTGGCGCAACTGCAGCAGACCATTCGCCACGGCCGCCAGGGCCAGATGCCAGCGCAGGACGTGCTGCAAGGCAATGACAAAGTGCACCTGCTCGCGGCCTATGTGTACAGCTTGTCCCATAACGCTGATGGCGCAACGCCAGAAAGCCCAACCGAGTAACCGTAGACTGCCGCCCCAACCTGGGGCGGCAGCCCTGCCCCCCTCAGCGACCAAGTGTCGCACCCCTGCCCACCCCAACTTTCCCCTGCTGCCATTCGGGTCTACGCTTGCCCAACAGTGACCGGTTTTGGCGTATCAGGCGACTGCCGTTGCGACCTGAAAAAATTCCTGTCCACTCGATCAGCTTTCGATTTCTGATTTTGTCCTTACGCCAAACATGGAAAGGGCGCAGAATCTGGCCCGGAACGCATTGATACAGGTCAGCCATTGCGTTGCAATGGCCCCTCGGTTTGTCCATACTTGCGGCCGATTTCAACTATAAAAAAACCTAAACCGTGGAACCTTAGAATGAGCACAGCAATCAGTCCGACTGCTTATAACTATAAGGTAGTCCGCCAGTTCGCCATCATGACGGTGGTCTGGGGGATCCTTGGCATGGGGCTCGGGGTGTTCATCGCCTCGCAACTGGTTTGGCCGGAATTGAATTTCGGTTTGCCATGGACGACCTTCGGCCGCCTGCGCCCGCTGCACACCAACCTGGTGATTTTCGCCTTCGGCGGATGTGCATTGTTTGCCACCTCCTACTATGTCGTGCAGCGAACCTGCCAGACGCGACTGATCTCCGACGGCCTCGCCGCCTTCACCTTCTGGGGCTGGCAAGCCGTGATCCTCGGCGCCATCATCACCCTGCCGCTGGGCTACACCACCACCAAGGAATACGCCGAGCTGGAATGGCCGATCGCCATTTTGCTGG
This sequence comes from Pseudomonas sp. HT11, assembly GCF_044875395.1. NCBI lineage: Bacteria > Pseudomonadati > Pseudomonadota > Gammaproteobacteria > Pseudomonadales > Pseudomonadaceae > Pseudomonas > Pseudomonas sp. HT11. The sequence continues at coordinate 4,631,373 of NZ_CP173217.1, forward strand.
CCATCGTCTGGGTGACCTACGCCGTGGTGTTCTTCGGCACCATCGTCAAGCGCAAGACCAAGCACATTTATGTGGGTAACTGGTTCTACGGTGCCTTCATCCTGGTCACGGCGATGCTGCACATCGTCAACCACGCGTCCTTGCCGGTGAGCTGGTTCAAGTCCTACTCGGCCTACGCCGGGGCGACGGACGCGATGATCCAGTGGTGGTACGGCCACAACGCGGTGGGGTTCTTCCTCACCACCGGCTTCCTGGGGATGATGTATTACTTCGTGCCCAAACAGGCCGAGCGTCCGATCTACTCCTATCGCCTGTCCATCGTGCACTTCTGGGCGCTGATCACTCTGTACATCTGGGCCGGCCCGCACCACCTGCACTACACCGCGCTGCCGGATTGGGCGCAGTCGCTGGGCATGGCGATGTCGATCATCCTGCTGGCCCCCAGCTGGGGCGGCATGATCAACGGCATGATGACCCTGTCGGGCGCCTGGCATAAATTGCGCACCGACCCGATCCTGCGCTTTTTGGTGGTGTCGCTGGCGTTCTACGGCATGTCGACCTTCGAAGGGCCGATGATGGCGATCAAGACCGTCAACTCGCTGTCCCACTACACCGACTGGACCATCGGCCACGTCCACGCCGGCGCGTTGGGCTGGGTGGCGATGATCTCCATCGGCGCGCTGTACCACATGATCCCCAAACTGTTCGGCCGTGCGCAGATGCACAGCGTCGGGCTGATCAATGCGCACTTCTGGCTGGCCACCATCGGCACCGTGCTCTACATCGCCTCGATGTGGGTCAACGGCATCACCCAGGGCCTGATGTGGCGTGCGATCAACGATGACGGCACGCTCACCTACTCCTTTGTCGAAGCGCTGCAAGCCAGCCATCCGGGCTACATCGTCCGCGCCCTGGGCGGTGCGTTCTTTGCCAGCGGCATGCTGTTGATGGCCTACAACGTCTGGCGCACCGTGCGTGCCTCCGACCCTGTAGAGGCTGAAGCCGCCGCCAAGATCGCCGTTGTGGGAGCTCACTGATGAAGCATGAAGTAGTCGAGAAGAATATCGGCCTGCTGGCCTTCTTCATGGTCATCGCCGTGAGTATCGGCGGCCTGACCCAGATCGTTCCGCTGTTTTTCCAGGACGTGACCAACAAGCCGGTCGAAGGCATGAAGCCGCGCACCGCGCTTGAACTGGAAGGCCGCGACGTCTACATCGCCAACGGTTGCGTGGGCTGCCACTCGCAGATGATCCGCCCGTTCCGCGCCGAAACCGAACGCTACGGTCACTACTCGGTGGCCGGCGAAAGCGTGTGGGACCACCCGTTCCTGTGGGGCTCCAAGCGCACCGGGCCAGACCTGGCCCGCGTTGGCGCACGTTACTCGGACGACTGGCACCGCGCGCACTTGTATAACCCGCGCAACGTGGTGCCGGAGTCGAAAATGCCGGCCTACCCGTTCCTCGTGGAAAACAAGCTCGACGGCAAGGACACCGCGAAGAAGATGGAAGTCTTGCGCACCCTGGGCGTGCCCTACACCGATGAAGACATCGCCGGTGCAGCCGCAGCCGTCAAGGGCAAGACCGAAATGGACGCACTGGTGGCCTACCTGCAAGGCCTTGGCACCATCATCAAAAGCAAACGGTGATCTGCATGGATATCGGGATGATTCGTGGCCTGGGCACCGTTGTGGTGATGGTGGCCTTTATCGGCCTGGCGCTGTGGGTGTTCAGCCCCAGGCGCAAGTCGGAGTTTGACGACGCAACCATGTTGCCTTTTGCGGATGACCCCGAAGCCATCAAGCACGTCGAGCAAGCGTCTAGGAGTAACAAAGAATGACTACGTTCTGGAGTCTGTACGTCACAGTCCTCAGTCTGGGTACCATCTTCGCCCTGACCTGGCTGCTGCTGTCGACCCGCAAGGGCCAGCGCACCGAGCAGACGGACGAGACCGTTGGCCACTCGTTCGATGGCATCGAGGAATACGACAACCCGCTGCCCAAATGGTGGTTCATGCTGTTCGTCGGCACCATCATCTTCGCCCTCGGCTACCTGGCGTTGTACCCAGGGCTTGGCAATTGGAAAGGCCTGCTGCCGGGCTACAACTACCTCGACAACGACAAGCAAACCCCCTTCGCCAACGGCCAGACCGGCTGGACCGGCGTGCACGAATGGGAAAAGGAAATGGCCAGGTCGGAGGTCAAGTTCGGCCCGATCTTCGCCAAATTCGCTGCGATGCCGATTGAAGAGGTTGCCAAGGACCCGCAAGCCTTGAAGATGGGCGGCCGCCTGTTCGCCTCCAACTGCTCGGTGTGCCACGGTTCCGACGCCAAGGGCGCCTATGGCTTTCCCAACCTGACCGACGCCGATTGGCGCTGGGGCGGCGAGCCGGCGACCATCAAGGAAACCATCATGAAAGGCCGCCACGCGGTGATGCCGGCCTGGGCCGAAGTCATTGGCGAGCAAGGCGTGGCTGACGTGGCGGGCTTTGTGGTGACCAACCTCGACGGTCGCAAACTGCCGGAAGGCGCCAAAGCCGATGTGGCCAACGGCGCGAAACTCTTCGCCGCCAACTGCGTGGCCTGCCACGGCCCTGCCGGTAAAGGCACGCCCGCGATGGGCGCGCCGGACCTGACCCACCCGGGTGCATTCATCTACGGTTCGAGTTTTGCGCAACTGCAGCAGACCATTCGTTATGGCCGTCAGGGCCAGATGCCAGCGCAGGAGTTGCTGCAAGGCAATGACAAGGTGCACTTGCTGGCGGCCTATGTTTACAGCCTGTCCCATGGCGACAAGCCGGCTGAAGAGCAGTAAGACACAAAAGCAAACGGTGGGAGGGGGCTTGGCCCCGATAGCGGTGCCTCAGTGACAGTTGATCAACTGACATGCCGCAATCGGGGGCAAGCCCCCTCGCACATTTGGAGCGCATTCGACTGCCTGCAAATCTGCAACACAGCCAAAACCGACCATACTTCACAAGTCAATTGATCCAGATCACTTACACCATCAATTGATTTCCCCCAACGCGACCAAAGGTCGCACCCGTGCAGCACTGCCGCAGGCGTATCATTACGCCACTGCAAGAGCCTATTTTTGACCCCGGTTGGCACGTACTGGCCGAGGCAAATCTCCACCGCCGTGGGATGCAATGATGAGCAACCAAATACCGGTACATGACGTTACCCCGCCTGCCAAAAACCCCAGTCAGTCCGTCGACCTGTATGCGTCGCGAGAGAAAATCTACACCCGCGCCTTTACCGGCTTGTTCCGCAACTTGCGGATGCTGGGCGGCGCCGTTTTGTTCCTGCTGTACTTCGGCACGGTGTGGCTGAACTGGGGCGGGCATCAGGCGGTTTGGTGGAACTTGCCGGAGCGTAAATTCTTCATTTTTGGCGCGACCTTCTGGCCCCAGGATTTCATTCTGCTGTCGGGCATTCTGATCGTGGCCGCCTTTGGCCTGTTCTTTATCACCGTGTACGCCGGTCGCGTGTGGTGTGGCTATACCTGCCCGCAAAGCGTGTGGACCTGGATCTTCATGTGGTGTGAAAAGGTCACCGAAGGCGACCGCAACCAGCGCATCAAGCTCGACAAGGCGCCGATGGGCGCCAATAAGTTCCTGCGCAAATTCAGCAAGCACACGCTGTGGCTGTTGATCGGCTTTGTCACCGGCATGACGTTCGTTGGCTACTTCTCGCCGATCCGCGAACTGGTGTTCGACTTCTTCACCGGCCAGGCCGATGGCTGGTCGTATTTCTGGGTCGGCTTTTTCACCCTGGCCACCTATGGCAATGCCGGCTGGCTGCGCGAACAGGTGTGCATCTACATGTGCCCGTACGCGCGCTTTCAAAGCGTGATGTTCGACAAGGACACCCTGATCGTTTCCTACGACCCACGCCGTGGCGAAGTGCGTGGCCCGCGTAAAAAAGGCACTGACTACAAGGCCCAGGGCCTGGGCGACTGCATCGATTGCACGATGTGCGTGCAGGTGTGCCCCACCGGTATCGACATCCGCGACGGCCTGCAAATCGAGTGCATCGGCTGCGCTGCGTGTATCGACGCGTGCGACAACATCATGGACAAAATGGAGTACCCGCGCGGCCTGATCAGCTACACCACCGAGCACAACCTGTCGGGGCAGAAAACCCATAAATTGCGCCCGCGCCTGATCGGTTACGCGCTGGTATTGCTGGCAATGATCAGCCTGTTGGTCGGTGCATTTTTCATGCGCTCGCTGGTCGGTTTCGACGTCAGCAAAGACCGTGTGCTGTTCCGTGAAAATGCCGAAGGCCGTATCGAAAACGTCTACAGCCTGAAGATCATGAACAAGGACCAGCGCGACCACACCTATGTGCTCGACGCCTCGGGCCTGCCGGACCTCAAGCTGCAGGGTCGACGCGAGATCAAAGTGGCGGCCGGGGAAATCCTCAGCCTGCCGGTCGAGTTGTCGAGCGCACCCGAGCAACTGCCGTCGAGCACCAACGAGGTGACATTCATCCTCAGGGATGCCGATGACGACAGCGTCCACATTGAAGCCAAGAGCCGTTTCATCGGCCCACAAGTCCGTTAACAAGAGAGCACGACAATGCCCGCAGCTACTGCCGCAAGCCCTTGGTACAAGCACCTCTGGCCGTGGATCATCATTGGGATCCTGACCTGTTCGGTGACCTTGACCTTGTCCATGGTGACCATTGCGGTGAAGAACCCGGACAACCTGGTCAACGACAACTACTACGAGGCCGGCAAAGGCATCAATCGCTCCCTGGACCGCGAGTTGCTGGCCCAGACCCTGCAACTGCGCGCCGCGGTGCACCTGGACGAACTGACCGGTGAAGTCGACCTGCACCTGACCGGCAACAGCAACCCAACCACGCTGGAGTTGAACCTGATTTCTCCGACCCAGCCGGAGAAGGATCGCAAGATCAATCTGGCCCGCAGCGACAGTGAACCTGGCCGCTACATTGGCCAGGTCACCGACAAGGTCGAAGGCCGACGCTTTGTGGAATTGCTCGGTGTCGAGGGCGACAGGACCTGGCGCCTGTTCGAAGAAGAACAGGTCAGCCACGACAAGGACTTGCTGCTGGGTGATGAGCCGTTGCAGGGCGCTGAAGACCTGAAGAAGTAATAAGCCTGCGCTTCGCGCATCGCGGGCAAACCCCGCTCCCCCATTGGATCGCGATCCCCTGTGGGAGCCGGGCTTGCCCGCGATGAGACCCTCCCAGCCGACTAAGATCTAAACCCATGAGCACCCCAACCCCCTGCTACCACTGCGCCCTGCCCGTCCCGTCCGGCAGCCGGTTCACCGCCGTGATCCTTGGCGAGCGCCGCGAACTGTGTTGCCCGGGCTGTCAGGCGGTGGCCGAAGCCATTGTGGCCGGCGGGCTGGAAAGCTATTACCAGCACCGCAGCGATGCCTCGGCCAACCCCGAAGCGCTGCCGGTGCAACTGGTGGACGAGTTGGCCCTGTACGACCGCGCCGACGTGCAAAAACCCTTTGTGCGCCATGACGGTGACCTCGCCGAAACCACCCTGTTGATGGAAGGCATCAGTTGCGCGGCCTGTGGCTGGCTGATCGAAAAACACCTGCGCAGCCTGCCTGCGGTGGCCGAGGCGCGGCTGAACCTGTCCAACCACCGCCTGCACGTGCGCTGGGCCGACGCGCAATTGCCGCTGAGCCAACTGCTCAGTGAGCTGCGCCATATCGGCTACGCCGCCCATCCTTATCAGGCTGACCGCGCCGCCGAGCAGTTGGCCGGCGAAAACCGTCTGGCCTTGCGCCAATTGGGGGTGGCGGGGTTGCTGTGGTTCCAGGCGATGATGGCGACCATGGCCACTTGGCCCGAATTCAATATCGACCTGAGCCCGGAGCTGCACGTGATCCTGCGCTGGGTGGCGATGTTTCTGACCACGCCCATCGTGTTCTACAGCTGCGCGCCCTTCTTCAAAGGTGCGCTGCGCGACCTGCGCACGCGCCACCTGACGATGGACGTGTCGGTGTCCCTGGCGATTGGCGGCGCGTATCTGGCCGGCATCTGGACCGCTATCACCGGCGTCGGCGAGCTGTATTTCGACGCGGTGGGCATGTTCGCGCTGTTCCTGCTGGCCGGCCGTTACCTGGAGCGCCGAGCGCGGGAACGTACGGCCGCCGCCACCGCTCAACTGGTCAACCTGTTGCCCGCCTCGTGCCTGCGCCTGAAAGCTGACGGCCAGAGCGAACGCATTCTGCTCAGCGAATTGGCCGTGGGTGACCGCGTGCTGGTACACCCCGGCGCGGTGCTGCCGGCAGACGGCGTCATCCTCGACGGCCAGTCAAGCATCGATGAAGCCCTGCTCACCGGCGAATACCTGCCGCAGCCACGCCACGTGGGCGATGTGGTGACGGCCGGCACACTCAACGTCGAAGGTGCGCTGACGGTTGAGGTCCGCGCCCTGGGCCATGACACGCGCCTGTCCGCCATCGTGCGCCTGCTGGAGCGTGCCCAGGCCGAGAAACCGCGCCTGGGGCAAATCGCCGACCGTGCTGCGCAATGGTTTCTGCTGTGCTCGCTGATCGCCGCGGCGTTGATCGGCCTGCTGTGGTGGGAATTGGATGCCTCGCGGGCGTTCTGGATTGTGTTGGCGATGCTGGTGGCGACCTGCCCGTGCGCGCTCTCTTTGGCCACGCCAACCGCCCTCACCGCCGCCACGGGTACGCTGCATAAACTCGGGCTGTTACTGACTCGCGGGCATGTGCTGGAAGGCCTGAACCAGATCGACACGGTGATTTTCGACAAGACCGGCACCCTGACCGAAGGCCGCCTGGCGTTACGTGCGACCCATCCCTTGGGCGCGCTGAACAGCGATGATTGCCTGAGCCTCGCCGCCGCCCTGGAGAACCGCTCCGAACACCCGATTGCGCGGGCTTTTGGCCGTGCGCCGCTGGCCGCTGAAGAAGTCCTGAGTTTCCCCGGCCTGGGCCTGGAAGGCCGTGTGGGTGAGCGCCAACTGCGTATCGGCCAACCGGGGTTTGTCTGCCAATTGAGTGGTTGCCCCACTCCCGCCTCGCCGGACGACGCGGGCCAGTGGCTGCTGCTGGGTGATCGTGACGGCGCACTCGCCTGGTTCGTGCTGGATGACCGTCTGCGCAGCGACGCGCCGGCCCTGTTGGCGGCATGCAAAGCGCGCGGTTGGCGCACGTTGCTGCTGTCCGGTGACAGCTCGCCGATGGTGGCCAGCGTCGCCTGCGAACTGGGCATTGACGAAGCCCACGGCGGCCTGCGCCCCGACGACAAACTGCAGGTGCTGCAACAGTTGCACAAGGAAGGCCGCAAGGTGCTGATGCTTGGCGATGGCGTCAACGATGTGCCGGTGCTCGCCGCTGCCGATATCAGTGTGGCAATGGGCTCGGCCACGGACCTGGCGAAAACCAGCGCCGATGCCGTGCTGTTGTCCAATCGACTCGACGCATTGGTGCAGGCCTTTACCCTGGCGCGGCGCACCCGTCGGGTAATCCTCGAAAACCTGCTGTGGGCCGGACTGTACAATGGCCTTATGCTGCCGTTTGCCGCGCTCGGCTGGATCACGCCGATCTGGGCGGCGATCGGCATGTCCCTCAGCTCGTTGACTGTGGTGCTCAACGCCTTGCGCCTGACTCGCCTGCCGAGCGCGCCGACTGCAAGCGCCCCCTTAGTAACCCGCCCGCTGCCGGCCTGAGCCGCGTGGGCATGGAGTGCAGATGCCAGCTTTATACGTGATGATTCCAGCGGCGCTGCTGTTAGTCGGCGTCGCCATCTATATCTTCTTCTGGGCAGTGGACAGCGGCCAGTACGACGACCTCGACGGCCCGGCCCACAGCGTGCTGTTTGACGATCAGGACCCGAACCACCTGGCGGCTGTCGACGAAGCCAACGGGCCCGAGCAACCGCCCAAAGATCCGCCCCATGCTTGAACTGGCGCCGCTGCTGGTCTCTGCGCTGATCCTTGGCCTGCTGGGCGGCGGCCATTGCCTGGGCATGTGCGGCGGGTTGATGGGCGCACTGACCCTGGCGATCCCCAAAGAGCAACGCAGTCGGCGCTTTCGCCTGCTGCTGGCGTACAACCTGGGGCGCATCCTCAGCTATACCGCCGCGGGCTTACTGATCGGCCTGGCCGGCTGGGCGGTAGCCAACAGCCCGGCGGCGATGTTCATGCGTGTGCTTGCCGGTTTATTGCTGATCAGCATGGGCCTGTACCTGGCCGGTTGGTGGAGCGGCCTTACGCGCATCGAAAGCCTAGGTCGCGGCTTGTGGCGCTATATACAGCCCGTCGCCAACCGTTTGCTGCCGGTGTCCAGCCTGCCGCGCGCGTTGCTGTTGGGCGCGCTGTGGGGCTGGCTGCCGTGCGGCCTGGTCTACAGCACGTTGCTGTGGGCGGCGAGCCAAGGCAATGCGGCGGACAGTGCGTTGCTGATGCTGGCGTTCGGGCTCGGCACCTGGCCGGTGTTGCTGGCGACCGGGCTGGCCGCTGAACGCGTCACAGCCGTGCTGCGCAAACGCAGCGTGCGTGTGGCTGGAGGCTTGCTGGTGATTCTGTTTGGCCTGTGGACCTTGCCCGGTCCGCACCAACACTGGCTAATGGGCCATTAAATCGCCATGTGGCATAGCGCCGCTCCCCGTTGATGCAAATCAACATGCCCTGCCCGGCGCGCCCCTAGACTCGGCCCACTAGCCAATCCGGGGGACCGCCCGCATGCTCGACGCCATTCGTTGGGACACAGATCTGATTCACCGCTACGACTTGGCGGGGCCGCGCTACACGTCCTACCCCACCGCCGTACAATTCGACAGCCAGGTCGGCACTTTCGACCTGCTCCACGCCCTGCGCGACAGCCGCAAGGCCGTGCGCCCCCTGTCGCTGTATGTGCATGTGCCGTTCTGCGCGAACATTTGCTACTACTGCGCCTGCAACAAGGTCATCACCAAGGACCGTGGCCGCGCCCAGGCTTACCTGCAACGCCTGGAGCAGGAAATCCAACTGGTGGCCTGCCACCTCGACCCGAAACAGCCGGTCGAGCAGTTGCACTTCGGCGGCGGCACACCGACCTTTCTGAGCCACGACGAACTGCGCCAGGTCATGGCACGCCTGCGCCAGCACTTCAATTTGCTCGACGATGATTCTGGCGACTACGGCATTGAAATCGACCCGCGTGAAGCCGACTGGGCGACCATGGGCCTGCTGCGTGAACTGGGTTTCAACCGTGTGAGCATCGGCCTGCAAGACCTCGATCCCGAGGTGCAGCGTGCGGTCAACCGCCTGCAGAGCCTGGAAGAAACCCGCGCCGTGATCGATGCGGCGCGCACCTTGCAGTTTCGCTCGATCAATATTGACTTGATCTACGGGCTGCCCAAGCAAACGCCGATCAACTTCGCACGCACGGTGGAGGAAGTGATCAGCCTGCAACCGGATCGCCTGTCGGTGTTCAACTACGCGCATTTGCCGGAGCGTTTCATGCCGCAACGGCGGATCAACACCGACGACCTGCCCTCTCCGGCGGAAAAACTGCTGATGCTGCAAACCACCATCGAGCAGTTGACCCGCGCGGGCTATCGCTACATCGGCATGGACCACTTCGCGCTGCCGGATGACGAACTGGCCGTCGCCCAGGAAGAAGGCACGTTGCAGCGTAACTTTCAGGGCTACACCACCCACGGGCATTGCGACCTGATCGGGCTGGGCGTGTCGGCGATCAGCCAGATTGGCGACCTGTACAGCCAGAACAGCAGTGACCTCAACCACTACCAGAACGCCCTGGCCGGTGCGCAACTGGCTACCAGCCGTGGCCTGGTGTGCACCACGGATGATCGGTTGCGGCGCGAAGTGATTCAGCAGTTGATCTGCACCTTCAGCCTGAAATTCGAGCAGATCGAACAGGCCTTCAACATCGATTTTCGCGGCTATTTCGACGAGCTATGGCCGCAGCTGCAGACGATGGCCGCCGATGGCCTGATCGAGCTTGATGCTCAGAGCATTCGCGTATTGCCTGCCGGGCGCTTGCTGGTGCGCTCGGTGTGCATGGTGTTCGATGCCTACCTGGAGCACCAGAACAGGCAACGATTCTCGCGGGTGATCTAGGCCTGAATTATTTGGACAGCAGCGTCATTGCTTCCATTTGAGCTTCAGGCGACTCATCTTTCAGCGATTTGGACAGCTGCCCCTGGGCGGTCATCAACCCGGACTGAATCGAAGCAATATCCCCCTGCAAACCGGCGACCTTCGCCTGGCGTGCCTCCGGGCTCAGGGCCGTATCATTCATGGCTGCTGAAAGCTGAGCCATCTTCTCGGCAAGCTGCTTCCTGAGTTCGCGGATCATTTTCAGCATCTGTTTGATGGTGTCTTTCAGATTGCTGTCGTCGATGTCTTTGTTGGGGTTGCTACCGGCTTGAGAAGCCTTGAGCCCTGCCCCGGATATCTTCACCACCACACCTTCGCCGGGCGTGGGTGGAGGCGCAGGTTTGTCATCGACCTTCTTGCCCGCAAGCGCATCAGCGGCCGTCAAAACCTGCGGGGCCTTGGTAGTAATGACAGGGTTATTGAAAGGGATTACCGACATGACCTGAGCTCCAGCTCATAGGGATTCACCTATGTATCGGCGTCGATACATAAACCTTTATGCACGTGCCGCTTTTTTGTACACGCTGGTCTGATCCCCCCTCGGTGCGTTACCCTTACGTCTTATGTGTGTTTTCCCACAAGGATTTAAGAAATGTCCGAGCCAGTCAAACTGCGCGCTCACAGCCAGGCTCACTGCAAGGATTGCAGCCTGGCTCCCCTCTGCCTGCCACTTTCGTTGAATCTGGAAGACATGGAAGCGCTGGACGAAATCGTTAAACGCGGCCGCCCGCTGAAAAAGGGCGAGTTTCTGTTTCGCCAGGGCGACAAATTCGATTCCGTTTATGCAGTGCGTTCAGGCGCGTTGAAGACGTTCAGCCTCAGCGACAGCGGCGAAGAGCAGATCACCGGGTTCCACCTGCCCAGCGAACTGGTCGGGTTGTCCGGCATGGACACCGAGATTCACCCGGTGTCGGCCCAGGCGCTGGAGACGACATCGGTGTGCGAAATCCCCTTCGAACGCCTGGATGAACTGGCCCTGCAGTTGCCGCAGCTGCGTCGCCAATTGATGCGTGTGATGAGCCGCGAGATTCGCGACGACCAGCAGATGATGCTGTTGTTGTCGAAGAAAACCGCCGACGAGCGAATCGCCACGTTCCTGGTCAACCTGTCGGCGCGTTTCCGTGCCCGTGGGTTCTCGGCCAATCAGTTCCGCCTGAGCATGTCGCGCAATGAAATCGGCAACTACCTGGGCCTGGCGGTGGAAACCGTGTCCCGCGTGTTCACGCGCTTCCAGCAAAACGAGCTGATTGCCGCTGAAGGCAAGGAAGTGCATATCCTCGATCCGATCCAACTGTGCGCGCTGGCCGGCGGCTCCCTGGAAGGTTGATCCAGCCGCTTGCGGCCGCGCCAATCGGCGAGGCCGCAGGTATACTTCGAGTCCGTTTTCCGCTCCCAGGACTCTTCGACGATGACCTTCGATTCGTTCGACATCAAATCCCTGATCCGCCCTGTCATCGACTTCCCCAAGCCTGGGGTTATCTTTCGTGACATCACCCCGCTGTTCCAATCGCCCCGCGCCCTGCGCCTGGTCGCCGACAGCTTTGCCCAGCGTTATGTCGAGGCCGATTTCACCCACATCGGCGCGATGGATGCGCGCGGCTTTCTGATCGGCTCGATCATCGCCTACCAACTGAACAAACCGCTGATTCTGTTCCGCAAACAGGGCAAGCTGCCGGCTGACGTGCTGGCCGAGGGTTATCAGACCGAATACGGCGAAGCGTTTCTTGAAGTGCACGCAGACAGCCTGTGCGAAGGCGACTCGGTGCTGATGTTCGATGACCTGATCGCCACCGGCGGCACCCTGATCGCGGCGGCCAATCTGGTGCGGCGCATGGGCGCGAGGATTTTCGAGGCGGCGGCGATTATCGACCTGCCGGAACTGGGCGGCTCGCAACGCCTGCAAGACATGGGCATTCCGACGTTTTGCCTAACGCAGTTTGCGTTGACAGAGCGTTAAGAGACGTCTGTCAGGGCCTCATCGCGGGCAAGCCCGGCTCCCACAAGTGACCGCGTTCCAATGTGGGAGCTGGCTTGCCTGCGATAGCGTCCCAAAGACCACCACCGATCAAAGCCCCATCTGCTTGCTGATGATTTCATTCATCACCTCGCGCGTGCCCCCGCCAATCGACAGAATGCGATTGTCGCGGTACAACCGCTCCACCAAATTGCCGCGCATGTAACCCTGGCCGCCAAGGATCTGCACCGCGTCATAAGTCACGCGGTCGGCGGTGTCGGTGGCCAGGTTCTTGGCCATGGAAATCTCCTTGATCACACTCTTGCCGGCCGCCATCTTCGCCGCCTGGCGGTAGGTGAATTCCCGCGAAACCTCCACCGCCGTGGCCATTTCCGCCAGCCGGTGCTTGAGCACCTGGAATTTGCCGATGGGTTTGCCGAACGCTTCGCGCTGGGCGGCCCATTTGAGACTCTCCTCCAATGCAAGCTGCGCGGTCATATTGGCCATCAGCGCCAGGGCCAGGCGCTCACTCTGGAAGTTGCCCATGATGCAGGCAAAGCCCATGTTCTCGACGCCGATCAGGTTGCCCACCGGCACACGGCAATCGTCGAAGAACAACTCAGCGGTGTCCGATGCCCACCAGCCCATTTTCTTCAGCGGCTGGCCGACCGTGAAACCGGGCGTGTCTTTCTCGATGAGCAATAAGCTGATGCCGCCAAAGCCGGGCCCACCGGTGCGCACCGCGACCGTGTAGAAGTCGGCACGCACGCCACTGGTGATAAAGGTTTTGCTGCCGCTCACGCGGTAATGCTCGCCATCGCGGATGGCGCGGGTTTGCAGGTTGGCGACATCGGAGCCGCCACCCGGCTCGGTAACCGCCAGCGCGCTGATCTTCTCGCCGGCCAATACCGGAGGCGCAACGCGCTCGCGCACCTCGGGCCGCGCCCATTTGACGACCGGTGGCAGGCCGATATCCAGCGAACCCAGGCCAGCCACCACACCACCGGAGCCGCAGCGCATCAGCTCTTCGCTGGCGGCGACCTTGGCGAACAGGTCACCTTCGTGACTGCCGCCCAGGCTTTCGGGGTAACCAATGCCGAGGATTCCCGCCGCGCCGGCCTTGAGGTACAACTCACGGGGAAAGCTTTGCGCTTCCTCCCACTGCTCAATGCCCGGCAACATCTCGCGCTCGACAAAACGGCGCACGCTGTCGCGAACCAATTGGTGGCTGGGGTCGAAGTAGTCCTGATAGGCAGACATCGGCAAGCTCCACGGTGGGGTGGAGCGAAATTACCAAGCGCTTGCTTGGTTTTCAAGATCCCCCTTACACCACAAAACCACTGTGGGAGCTGGCTTGCCTGCGATGGCGTTGGAGCAGAGACGTCGATGTCGCCTGACACTCCGCCATCGCAGGCAAGCCAGCGCCCACATTTGAACAGCGGTGTGGCTTAGAGGGCGATCGGCTTGCGGCCTGCAAACGAATGCGCCAGTGTCCCGCCGTCCACCAATTCCAGCTCGCCGCCCAACGGCACGCCATGGGCGATGCGCGAGGTAATCAAGCCTTTATTGGTCAGCAGCTGGGCGATGTAATGCGCGGTGGCTTCGCCTTCCACCGTCGGGTTGGTCGCCAGGATCACCTCGGTAAACGTGCCCTGCTCTTCAATGCGCGCCACCAACTGCGGAATGCCGATGGCTTCCGGCCCCAGGCCATCGAGCGGCGACAGATGGCCCTTGAGCACGAAGTAGCGCCCGCGATAGCCGGTCTGCTCCACCGCGTACACATCCATCGGCCCTTCCACCACGCACAGCAGCGTGTCGTCGCGACGCAGGTCGGCGCATTGCGGGCAAAGGTCTTCTTCGGTGAGGGTGCGGCACTGGCGACAGTGGCCCACACCGGTCATGGCCTGACTCAAGGCCTGGGCCAACCGGGTGCCACCGCTGCGATCACGCTCCAGCAGTTGCAGCGCCATACGCTGGGCGGTTTTCTGACCGACACCCGGCAAGGTGCGCAAGGCGTCGATCAGTTGGCGAATCAGGGGGCTGAAGCTCATGAGCGAATGGTCCGACAAAACAACGAGACGCGGTTTATACCCGCGCCCCGGATTAGCGTCAAATGGTCAATCCTGCGCGACGCGTACCACCAACTTGCCGAAGTTGCTTCCCTCGAGCAAACCGATAAAGGCTTCGGGCGCCTGCTCCAGGCCCTCCACCACGTCTTCGCGGAACTTGATCTTGCCATCCCGCACCCACGGCGCCATGGCGCTGAGGAATTCGGGCTGGCGATCGCCATAGTCGTCAAACACGATAAAACCCTGGATGCGCACGCGTTTGGTCAGCAAGGTGCGTTGCAACGCGGGCAGCCGGTCCGGCCCGCTGGGGGCTTCATGGGCGTTGTAGCCGGCAATCAGGCCGCACAAGGGAATGCGTGCCTTGGGATTGAGCAGCGGCAATACCGCGTCGAAGACCTTGCCACCGACGTTTTCATAATAGATGTCCACGCCGTTGGAGCACGCCAGGGCCAGCTCTTGGGCAAAGTTGGCGCTCTTGTGATCGACGCAGGCGTCAAAACCCAGCTCGTCCACCACGTAGCGGCACTTGTCCGCGCCACCGGCGATGCCCACTACGCGCAAGCCCTTGAGCTTGGCCACCTGGCCCACCACCGAGCCGACTGCGCCAGACGCCGCCGCGACCACCAGGGTTTCGCCGGCCTGAGGCTGACCAATATCCATCAACCCCATGTACGCCGTCATGCCCGGCATCCCCAGCACACCCAGCGCCATCGACGGGCTGGCCAGGCCACCGGGCACCGGCATCAGGTTACGGCCGTCGCTGATGCTGTGGCTCTGCCAGCCCGTGGAACCGACGACCAGGTCGCCAACTTCAAATTTCGGATTACGCGACTGCTCGATACGGCTGACAGCGCCACCAGTCATTACCTCGTCGATTTCCACCGGTGCGGCGTAGGACGGTGCGTCGCTCATGCGGCCGCGCATGTACGGGTCGAGCGACAGGTACAGCGTTTTCAAGAGCACCTGGCCGTCCGCCAGCTCCGGCAAATTCACGCGCTCCAGGCGAAAGTTTTCAGGAGTTGGCGCACCTTGCGGGCGCGAGACCAGCACGATGCGCTGGTTGAGAATGGGTTCTTGAGGCATGAGGGGGCTCCTTTATCGAATGCGTCGGTATAGGGTGCAGACCATGCTTGCCACGCCAGGGTTCGATTGGATCGGCACAAACAAAAATGCCAGGCACTGGGCCTGGCATTTGATTCTAGCCAAGGCTAGACCATCAGAACGGCATCTTCATGCCCGGTGGCAGTTGCATGCCAGCGGTCACGCCGGACATTTTGTCCTGGCTGTTGGCTTCGATCTTGCGCACGGCGTCGTTGACGGCCGCGGCGAACAGCGCTTCAAGCATCTCCAGGTCATCTTCGCTGGTGCCTGGCAATACGCTTGGGTCGATGCTCACGCGCTTGATGTCGTGACGACCGGTCATCACCACGCTAACCATATCGCCACCGGCTTTACCGGTGACTTCGGCGTTGGCCAGTTCTTCCTGCATCTTGGCCATCTTTTCCTGCATCTGCTGTGCCTGCTTCATCAGGCCGGCCATGCCACCTTTCATCATGGGAATCACCTCAAAAGTACGTGGATCAATTAATAGCCCGGTGTCATGACGCTTGGGGCACCGGGGCTTCGACAGGTTCAATAGTATCGTGACGCACGACCGCACCGAACTGTTGCATCATTTGCTGGATGAGCGGATCAGCCTGGATCGAGTTCTCGGCATCGCGCTGACGGTTGATGCGTCGGCGTGTTGCGGCCTGGGCCGGGGTTTCCTGCTCGGGCTTGATCAACTCAATGGTGATGGTCAGCGTGCGCTCATGGTACTGGTTCAATGCATCGTTGAGCCGGCGTTGCTGGGTCGCGTTGAACAGCGCGCTGTGCGCCGGGTCCAGGTGCAACAGCCAGTGGTCGCCATCGATGGCAATCAAGGTGCAGTTGGCGGCGATGCTGCCGGTCATGCCGGAGATCGGCAACTTCGGAAACAATTCCAGCCATTGCAGCGCCAGGCCGGTGGCCGGGGCCGCAGCCGGTTCCGCCTCGGGCTCGGGTGCAGGCTCAGCGGTGTGTTCGCTGGCCAGGTCATCGAGGTAGCTGTAGGCCGAATCCATGTCCGGCTCGATGTAATCTTCGTCCAGCGGAGGTTCGTCATCGAGGTCGATGCCGGGTGTTGCGGCTTCAACCTGGGCGACGGTCGGCTCTGGAACCGGGGCAGACACCCACTCGGGTGCGTCCGGCACCACGCTGTCGGGCGTCGGCGTCGGCATCGGCGTGAGTTCGGGCTGCTCACCGCTGGTTTCCAGCACGGGCTCCACGGCAGGCTGCAGTTCCACGTCGGGCTCGGCGTCTACCGGGTCATTCCACGGCAGGTCGACCACGGCTTCGGGCTCAGGCTCGGTCACCGGCGCCGGCGCGATGGCTGGCGCAGCCGTCACCGGCTCGGGCGCAACCACTACCGGCTCAGGCGCGGGCGCCACGGGCGCAGGCGCAGCAACTACTGGCGCGACTACGGCCGCGCCAGCCACTGGTTTGGCGGAATCAACTGTGGCCTGGCTGATCCCCACTGGCTTTAGCGGCTGTCTCGGCGCGTCGGCCGCATCCGCCGGTCGGAACGCCAGCATCCGCAGCAGGACCATTTCAAAGCCACCGCGCGGGTCCGGTGCCAGCGGCAGGTCGCGGCGCCCGATCAGGCCCATCTGGTAGTAGAACTGCACATCTTCGGCCGGCAATGCCTGGGCCAGCGCCAATACGCGGTCGCGGTCGCCATGGCCGTTGTCGACACCTTCAGGCAACGCCTGGGCAATCGCAACGCGGTGCAAGACGTTGAGGATTTCCGACAGCACGCCGTTCCAGTCCGGGCCTTGTTCCGACAAGTGGCGCACCGCCTCGAGCAACGCCTTGGCGTCGCCCTCGATCAGCGCGTGCAGCACGTCGAACACCTGGCCATGGTCGAGGGTACCGAGCATGGCGCGCACGTCGGCGGCCATCACCTTGCCTTCGCCAAAGGCGATGGCCTGGTCGGTGAGGCTCATGGCATCGCGCATCGAACCATCGGCCGCGCGGCCAAGCAGCCACAGCGCGTCGTCTTCGAACGGCACGTTCTCGACCCCCAGCACGTGGGTCAAATGCTCGACCACACGCTCAGGGGTCATGTTTTTCAGGGAAAACTGCAGGCACCGCGACAGAATCGTTGCAGGAAGTTTCTGCGGGTCGGTGGTGGCCAGGATGAATTTGACGTACGGCGGCGGCTCTTCCAGGGTTTTCAACAGCGCGTTGAAGGAATGGCTGGAAAGCATGTGCACTTCGTCGATCAGGTAGACCTTGAAGCGGCCACGGCTCGGTGCGTACTGCACGTTATCGAGCAACTCGCGGGTGTCTTCGACCTTGGTGCGGCTCGCGGCGTCGATTTCGATCAGGTCGACGAAACGCCCTTCATCGATCTCGCGGCACACCGAACACGTGCCGCAAGGCGTCGAAGTGATACCGGTTTCACAGTTCAGGCATTTGGCGATGATGCGCGCGATGGTGGTCTTGCCCACCCCTCGTGTGCCGGTGAACAGGTAGGCGTGGTGCAGCCGTTGGCTGTCCAAGGCATTGATCAGAGCCTTGAGCACATGGGTCTGGCCGACCATTTCGCGGAACGAGCGCGGACGCCATTTACGTGCAAGAACCTGATAACTCATCGAAAACCGTCGCAACTGGGAAGCGGAAGCCGGTAATGCTAGCGGAGCAAGGGGGAAATTGCATCCGGCACGCTCGTCTAATCTGACTAAGCTCTGCTCAATGGCCCCGCAAAGGCCTGAACCCGGAGAGTGTATGCGCGTAGTCCTGGGCGCCTTATGGATGATTTCCCTTACCAGCCTCGCGGCGCCTGCGCCGTTGCGTTTCTCGGTTTCCGACAGCTGGGCGATGCCGATGGCCCAGGTGGAGGACAGCCAGCCCACCCAAGGCATTTTGTATGACTTGATGTTAAGCCTGGCCACCCAGGTCGGGCGCCCGGCCGAGTTTCACGTGCTGGCGCGGGCACGCATCGCCAACGCCATGGCGCATAGCGACGTCGATGTACGCTGTTATGTCGCCCAGGACTGGGTCGACAGCCTGTCCGGCGACTACACCTGGAGCGTGCCGCTGATGGTGCAACGCAATGTGCTGGTAAGCCGCCACGCGACGCCGCAGCCTGCAGAAGTCGGCACGCTGACGCCTCAGCCGATCGGCACGGTGCTCAACTACCGCTACGCTGTGCTCGACCCATTGTTTACCACTGGCCAGCTCACCCGCGACGATTCGCGCAGCGAAGCCTTGGTGCTGCAAAAGCTGGTCGCCGGGCGTTTTGAATACGCCGTGATTAACGAATGGATACTCGAACGCTTCAATTTGAACCTGCCGCCGAACCAGCGGCTGCAAAAGGTCGCGATCATAGACGAGCAAAGCCTGGGTTGCATCGTGCGCAACGACCCGAACGTGCCGGTACAGCGGATCTTGCGTACGCTGCTGCGGATGAAGATGTCGGGGGAAATCGACGACATCATCAACCTGTACACCGGCGAAAGTGAGCGATCACCGCTCACTCCTGACAAGAACTGACAGGGCATCCCTCTAGACTGGGCGCACTTGAACGCCCATTCCCAAGGAGCCTGCAATGCACACCGTCGCCCATTACTTCCTGCTCTACGTCGACAGCCCGGCCACCAGTGCCAACTTTTATAGCCGCCTGCTGGATAAGCCGCCGGTTGAACTGAACCCCACCTTTGCCCTGTTCATCCTCGACAACGGCGTAAAGCTGGGGCTGTGGTCGCGCCACACGGTGGAGCCTGCGGCCCAGATGACCGGCGGCGGCGGTGAGGTGGGCTTTTCCCTGCCAGACCAGGCCGCCGTAGACGCCCTGCACGCTCAGTGGGTGGCGCGCGGCGCAACTATCATTCAGTCACCGACCCCTATGGATTTCGGCTACACCTTTGTCGCCCAGGACCTCGATGGCCACCGACTGCGCGCGTTCTGCATGAGCGACTGACCGCCAGCGGCCCTCCAGGCTGATGGCCGCCACGCTGGCCAGCACCATCACGCCGCCCAGCATCACCTGCACGGCAATGTGCTCGCCCAGCAGCGTCGCGGCCATCACCATGGCGACCGGCGGGATCAGGTACATCGCCACCGACGCTCGGCTGACCTCGACGTGCTTCAACACATAGGCCCAGGCGAGGTACGCCAGGGCGCTGGGGAAAATGCCGAGGATCAGCACCGCGAGGTTTTCCGCCAGCGGTGCCTGCTCCACGGCATTGGCCAGGCCTGGCAGGTTCACGCACAGCATCAGGGTGCCCGCCCACACCATGTAACACGCCATGGTCAGCGGGCTGTAGCGATGGGCATAGTGTTTCTGGATGGCGAAATACACGCTCCATGACACCGCCGCCAGCACAATCAGCAAACCGCGCGGGTCAATATCGCCCACGCCATGATCGCCCCAGATCACCACCAGCACGCCAAGCAAGCCCAGCAACACACAACCCCAGCGCCAGGCACTGACGCGCTCTTTCAAACACAAACACGCGATCAGCACACTGAACAGTGGCGCCGACTGCGCCAGCACGCTCGACGCCGCCGCCGTCACCCATTGCTGCCCATAATTGAGGCTGGTGTGGTGCAAAAACACGCCGAAGAACCCCAGCACCAGTAACCACGGCAGGTCGCGCAAACGCGGCCGGCCAATGCCTACCGCCAATGCCACACCGGCCATGAACACCGACGCAATCAGAAATCGCAGCAACGCCAACTGGCCGGGGCTGTAGCTGTGCAACCCCATGTGCACGCCAATCGGCGAATAGGCCCAACAGAGGATGACGCCAGAGATGACTAGCGTAAGCTTTGCGGGTGATGGGGTATTCATCGACGATGTCCGGCAACTGAGTAGGATGCCGTCAGTCTTGGCCCCGGCAAGGCGCAGGACAATTAAGCGTTTCTGACTTCTGAAATCACTGGAACTGAGCAATGGAACTGGCCCAACTGAAAATGGTGCGAGCCGTGGCGCAAACCGGCAGCGTGGCCCAGGCCGCCCTGCAATTGCATTGCGTGCCGTCCAACATCACCACGCGGATCAAGCAGTTGGAAAGCGAGTTGGGCACGCCCTTGTTTATCCGTGCCGGGCGCGGGCTGGCAATCAGTGCCGCCGGGGAAATCTTCCTGGACTACTGCGAGCGCATTCTGGCGCTGGTAGACGAATCCAAACGCGCAGTGGATGCCGACGCCATCCCCCGCGGCACCTTGCGCATCGGCGCGGTGGAATCCAGCGCCAGCGGCCGCCTGCCGCCCTTGCTGGCGGAATACCATCGGCGCTACCCGGATGTCTCGCTCGAGCTGGTCACTGGCGCCTGGGCGCAGTTGCTGGACGACCTGCAACACCATCGCCTCGATGTGGCGCTGGTGGCCTGTGGTGGCAAACGCGCCAAGCTTGAACACAGCGTGGTCTACAGCGAACGCCTGGTGCTGATCGCCAGCGCGTCCAGCGCCCCGATCAACAGTGCCCAAGACCTGGCCGGTCGTACGCTGCTGGTATGGCCAGCAGGCTGCCCGTATCGCGCGGCGCTGGAGAACTGGGTCAAACCGCATGCTTTCAAACCGAGCATCGCCAGCTATGCCAGCTGGGGCACGATCATCGGTTGTGTCAGTGCGGGGATTGGCGTGGCATTGGCGCCGGAAGGCATCCTGGCCCGCTATGAGCAGGCCAATCAGTTGGCCTCCTACCGGTTTGAAGAGCTGCAGGCCGTGGACAACCTGTTGTTCTGGCACAAGGACACCCAGCGGCATTTGGCACGGGATGCGTTTGCGGGGCTGCTGCGGGAGACTTTTGGCTGACCCGGGCAGCAAATTTCAGTATTCTTCCGCGAAATTAATTCAAAATGTAAGGGACTACCATGAATTACTTCCGCGTGTTGATAGCGGCGGCTGCGCTGAGCCTGTCTGCCCTACCCGTCTTTGCTGCACCTGCGCCCGCGCCCGCCGAAGCCAGCGCGCCGGCTGAAACGGCTGAACACTTCCTCGCCTCACTCAAGCAGAAGACCGGCACGGTCACGCTGCCCAGTGGCATTGCCACGCTCAAGCTCAACGACGAGTTCTACTACCTCGACCCCGCCGACACCGAGCGCCTGTTGACCGATGGCTGGGGCAACCCACCCGGCTTCAAAACCCTGGGCATGATCGTGCCAAAAGCAGTCAGCCCCTTGTCGGAACGCGGCTGGGGCGTGATCGTCAGCTACAAGGCTGACGGGCACGTTTCCGACGAGGACGCGGCAAAAATCGACTACGCCGAACTGCTCAAGCAAATGCAGGAAGAAGACGAGGAAGACAACCAGCAACGCCAGAAACAAGGCTACGCCGGCCTGCACCTGCTGGGCTGGGCCGAACCGCCGCGCTACGACGATGCCACCCACAAAATGTACTGGGCGCGCGAGCTGAAAGCCGACGACGCCCAGCAAACCACCCTCAACTACAGCATCCGCGTGCTGGGCCGTGAAGGCGTGCTGGAACTCAACGCCGTCGCCGCCATGGCCGACCTGTCCACCATCAAGCAGGAAATGCCCAAGGTTTTGGCCTTTACCAACTTCACCGACGGCAACCTGTACACCGACTTCAACCCCAAGACCGACAAGCTGGCCACTTATGGCCTGGCGGCCCTGGTGGCCGGCGGGATAGCGGCCAAGGCCGGGTTGTTTGCCAAGATCGGCATCTTCCTGCTGGCGGCGAAGAAGTTCCTGATGGTCGGCGTTGTGGCGCTGTTCGCCGTGATCCGCAAGCTGTTCAACCGCAACAAGGCCTGAACCCCGGGCATAAAAATGCCGCAACGTGCATGACACGTTGCGGCGCAGGGGTTGGCTCAGTGCTGCGCAGCAGGCTCTGGCGGCTGCGCGCCCGGGCATGGGTTGACGATCGCAAACTCATCCACAGCCGCCATCCCTGGCTTGTAGCCCGGCACCGTTACATAGCGCAGCACCCGATTACCGGTGAGCTTCACAAATGAGCCCTCGATACCGGTGAACACCTTCTGCTGATGGCTCAACAGGTAATCGAAGATCTTGTCCTTCATCGGCACGTTGATTGCGCCGCGCGGCGTGATCGGGGCAAGCATGAAGGCATCAGCGTGGGTAAACACGTAGAAGGTTTCGGGTTTGCCGCGCCCATCCGTCACTTTTGCGCACATCACCTCATCGACACGCAGCGTCCTGACCGGCAGGTAAGACTTGTCCTGATAGAGGGGCGCGGTTCAGCTTTTGGGCGCAGTCAGGCGGCTGTATTGATCCTGGCGGATCCAGCCGGTGAACGAGCGGTCCTTGGCATTGGTGAATTCAACCTGGGCCCAGCCATCTTTGAAAGCCAGTACGCCGACCACATCGTCCTTGACGATATACGGACGCTTGCCCGCACTTTCGCCAGGGGTTTTGAGCAGATAAGCCTTGTCGGCAGTGACCGTCACCAGGCCGATCCACTGTTTGCTGGCGGTTTGGGTCAGGTCCAGCCCGGTGGCGATTTCCGGCATCAGCACGCTGAGGCAACCGGGGTGCTGGCGGCCTTGTTCCACGGTCAGCGTCACGCCATCGGACGAGGCCGTCACGCTGCCAGGGTAGGCGTCGTCGACCCAGGTCGTCAGCGCTTCGGGCGCGCCTTGCAGGTAAAACGTACAGGTGCGCGTTACGCCCTCACCCAACGCTTCCGAGTAGAAACCTTCGACTTGATGCTCAGGGGTGACCGCCAGCATCAGCCCTTCGTACTTGCCAGAGTGCAAGGCTGTTTCGTCTGCACATGCAGGCGCGATAGCGCACAACGACAAAACACCCACTGCCAGAAAACGCATCATCTTATTTCTTCCCTTCCAGTGCTTCGTAGGCCTTCTTGATACGGCGGTCATAGTCGCCGTAATCCTCGCCGTTATAGTTGCGCGCCATGGCCACGTAGTCTTTGTCTTTCATGGCTTTGATCAACGCCGGGCTTTTGCTGCAAAAACCGAGGAACGCCTTTAATTGGTTGCCGGCATTGATCTTTAATGCCGCGGCAAATTCGAACACGGTCTTGTAACCACAGGAGGCGTAGTTGAACCCCATGATCTGGAACATACCCCAGGACGCCGACATCAAGGCCGCTTCCTGATCCAGCGCAAAGGCGGTGGCCATGGTTTCCCAGGCCTTGGCCTGGTCCTTGTTGTTGACTTGCCACTGTGGCCCGGCCTTCCTCACGTAGACATACGACAGCAGTGGATGTGCCTGGTCGTAGATGTGCTTGGTGTACTTGCGAAACAGGTGCCCTTCAAAAGCGATCACCGGCAGCTGGGCCGGCCCGAAACCGGAACGCCCGCCGGACTCCACGGTGGCGAAGGCCTTGATGATATTCACCGAAATACCGCTGCCCAACTGCGTGGCGGCGTTCTGGAAGTCGGTTTCGGTGAGCGTCATGCCGCCGTCGCACGTGGGCTGGAGCATCAATTGCCGGTTGCGTCGCTCGGCCTCGATCATCGCACGCATGCGGTCCAGGTACACATTGACCGTGGCCTGCACCGCATCGGCGTTGTTATTGCCGAACGCGTTGAGAAAGCTTGGAATGCGCATCGTCGGAAACGCCTTCACCGGCACTTTCACCGCCTCTTCGATCAGGCTGTTGAACGTACGACCGGTGGGGTCGATCACCCCATCGGGGTGCGCGTATTTAAGGTGGCGAAACTGATACTGGCTGATGCACTGCACCAACTGGCCGTCGCACTTGCCATTTTCGGCCAGCGGAAACCCCATCTTGGGAATGATCAAATTGAATAAATACTGGATGCACTGAACATCGGCAGGCAAGTTGCGCGCTTTACCGGGCGCGCCCACCGAAGCACTGATAAGACGGGGCAACCCTTGCAGGCTTTTCATCACTGACATCCTTGTAAGTTAAAGAAGTGCTGGCACTTCAATATCAATGCAGCGCTCTTGTTACACCTCGAAACAAGTGGCTGGCGGAAACTAACAAGATGGTTTTGGGTTGTCCAGTGGGCGCTTTGCACGTTGTGAAACAACCGTCATGCACGGCTACTTTTTCCTCTCCAGCGCCTCAAAGGCTTTCTGGATTCGCTTGTCGTAATCACCATAATCCGCCCCGTTGTATTGGGCAGCCATGCCCGCGAAGTCCTTGTTCTTCATGGCCTTGAACAAGGCCGGGTTCTTGCGGCAAAAACCGACGAACGCCATCAGCTGCTGGCCGGCGTTGAGTTTCATCGCGCTGACAAAATCGAAGACGCTCTTGTAACCGCAGGCGGCGAAGTTGAAGCCCATGATCTGAAACATGCCGTACGACGCCGACATCAACGCCGCTTCCTGATTTAACTTGAACGCATCGGCCAGGGTCTGCCACGCCACCGCCTGGGTTTTGTTGTTGGCTTTCCATTGCGGGCCGGCTTTTTCCCGGTAGGGGTATGACAGGAGGGGATAGGCCTTGTCGTACTTCTGCTGGGTGTATTTGCGAAAGATGTGACCTTCATACGCGATCACCGGCATCTGGGCGGGGCCGAAGCCGGATCGCCCACCAGATTCCACAGTGGCGAACGCCTTGATGATGTTCACCGAGATACCGCTGCCCAGCGCTGTCGCGGCGCTTTGAAAGTCAGCATCGGTCAGTGTCACACGTCCATCACAGGTGGCTTTTGTAACCCAATGCAGTGTGTCTGGTTGGGCCGGGGCAGGCGCCAGAGGGCGTGGCGGGGTTGGGGCGACAGCGGTACCGGCCGAGTCGTTGGCCGGGGTCACGGGAGTTGTCTTGCGCGCGTCTTCGAGCAGGGCGCTGAACGTTCGGCCTGCCGGGTCAATCACGCCGTCGGGTGTGGCGACCTTGAGACGATTGGATTGATAGTCCTTGATACGCTGGACCAGCAGCGGGCCGCACTTGCCATCCACCAGCAAAGGCGAAGCGGGTTTGGCGGTGATCAGGTTGAATAGATTCTGAATGGATCGAACATCATCAGAGTCATTGCGGGCCTTGCCGGCGGTGCCGACGGAACCGCTGATACGGCTGGGTATACCTTGGAGGCTGTGCATGGCAATCATCCTTTCTGATTGAAGGAGTGCCATCACTTCTTTACTACTCCAGCACCACGGTCATTTTTTGAAAAAAACCCATGATTGACGCTAGCAGACGGTCGAAGGTTGTCCAGCAAAAAGCCGTCATGGCTGCGCACTACAAATGGGCAGATGACTGAAGAAACGTTTTTTGATTTGAAACAGAGGGGGTTGCGGGAGAGCGTTATGGAGGCAACCCCACCAGCCACACCCCGGCACACAATGTTCCCGCTGTGGCTGCTGCCTTCCGGCTCTGACCAGGTTCACGGGTAATCGTTGCGGGGGGACCGATGGGGTCACCATAACGACGCTCGCCTCTCGGCAAGCCGCGCCATTGTACCGATCTCATCGGAAGTTACAACCGTTGGTTCAGGATTAAAAAATCAAGGGGCTCAAGCACTTGTGCCGCTACAGAATCACGGCTTCATCTGCCCTGCCGCCCTCTTCCTGGATGACCAGGTGAATAAAGTGCAGCTTGGCGATCACCGCCGGCGGCAGCACAAAGGGATAAAAATCCGGCTGGCCCATGCTGCGCGACAGTTCGTTGAGCATGCCGGCCAGTTCGATCCAGGCGTTGACGAACGACAGGAACGCCGTACCGCCTGGGTGTTCGGGGTCGTAAAGGGTGCTGAGGGGAAACGGCTGGTAATCCAGGTCCATCTCACGGGCACTCATGCCAAAGCCCAAGGCGGTGTCGACGGCGTCCATCATGTGCAGGTAGTGGGCCCAGGTTTCGGCCCAGTCTTCCCAAGGGTGCATGGTGGCGTAGGCGCTGACGCAAGTCTGCTGCCAGTCGGGGCGTGGGCCGTTCTGGTAATGCTGGTCGAGTGCATCGGCGTAGCTGGCGCGTTCGTCGCCGAACAAGGCGCGAAAAGGTTCGAGCCAGTGGGTATCGGCGATCAGGCGGTCCCAGTAGTAATGGCCGACCTCATGGCGAAAGTGGCCAAGCAGCGTGCGGTAAGGCTCGCGCATTTGTACGCGAACTTTCTCACGGTGGGCGTCGTCGGCTTCCTTGATGTCGAGGGTAATCAGACCGTTGGCGTGGCCCGTCATCGGAGCATTGCCTTCCAGGTCGACGCCGACGAAGTCGAAGGCCAGGCCGTTGTCTTCATCGACGCTTTTGGGCACCACTTGCAGGCCGAGGCTGATCAGTTGCGCCACCAAACGGTGCTTGGCAGTTTCGACCTTGCGCCAGCGTTCGGCGTTTTCCGCGATCGACAGGTCGGGAATGGTGCGGTTCAGACTGCACGCCACGCACAGCGGCGCCGTACTGTGCGCCGGGATCAGCCAGTTGCAGGCGGCGGGAGTGTCGAGGTTGGCACAGCGCCGGAAGGCGCCGGCGTCAAGGTTGTCGTCCTGCAGCCAAGTCCCGACAACCGGGCCCGGCTGTAAGGACGATACGCGGCTTTGCTGCGGCTGATAACCGAGCAACGCCTGGCAAGCCAGGCACTGGCTGTTGCGAAAGAACAGCGATTGGCCACAGCGGCACTGCCACACCTTGCTGTTACGAGATGCGCCCGCCGTGAACGGTGCTGCGATGCGTGAACTGAGTTGCTCGAAGTAGCGGAACATGGCGATCTCTCTCTGGGTGACCAAGACTAGATCATTTCCCGTGAGAGATCGTTCCACTGGTGAGGGGGCTGCTGCGCAGGCCGACGCGGGGCAAGCCCGCTCGCCACAATAAGCAGCAGCTCACTCCCCGCTCGCGCCGTCAGACCGTGATGTTGTGCTTGGCCAGGAATGCCACGAACGCTTCTTCGTCCAACACCTTCAAGCCCAGTTCGCTGGCCTTGGCCAATTTCGAGCCAGCGCCCGGCCCGGCCACCACGCAGTGGGTTTTCGCCGAGACGGAGCCGGCCACCTTGGCGCCGAGGCTTTCAAGCTTGTCCTTGGCCACATCGCGGCTCATCAGCTCCAGTGAACCGGTGAGCACCCAGGTGTGCCCTGCTTCGGGCAAGCCTTCGACGACCTTCTTCTCGCTCTGCCAGTGCATGCCGAAGTCCTTGAGCTGCTGCTCGATGGCCAGGGCGTGGTTGGCATTGTCTTGGTTGTCAAAAAACTCGCGCACGGCCTTGGCCTGCTTTTCAGGCAGTGCCTGACGCATGTCCAGCCAATCAGCCTGGATCACGCCTTCCAGAGAACCGAATTTATCCGCCAGTTTCTGCGCAGCGCCCGGCCCAACGCTGGGCACGTGCAATTTGTCGAGCAAGCCGCCCAAGGTGGTACTGGCGGCGAACTCGGCACTCAGGTCGCCCTGATCCTGCAGTTGCAGGCCGCATTGCTCCGGCGACAGCAGCGCGCCAATCACCTCCTGGTTATGGCTGTCTTCAAAGAAGCTGTGAATCTCGTGCGCCACTTCCAGGCCCACGTCGGGCAGGTAAGTCAGCACTTCCGGCAAGGCCTTCTGCACACGCTCCAGAGACGCCAGGGAGCGCGCCAGCACCTTGGCGGTCTCCTCGCCCACATCCGGGATGCCCAAGGCGTAGATAAAGCGCGCCAGAGTCGGGGTCTTGCTGTTTTCGATGGCGGTGATCAGCTTCTTGCTGGAAATATCGGCAAAGCCTTCCAGGTCGATGATCTGCTCGTACTTGAGCTTGTAAAGGTCGGCCGGCGAACCGATGAGTTTTTCGTCCACCAACTGCTCGATGGTCTTGTCGCCCAGGCCGTCGATGTCCATGGCCCGGCGCGAGACAAAATGGATAATCGCCTGCTTGAGCTGCGCGCCACAGGCCAGGCGCCCGACGCAGCGGTACACCGCGCCTTCGCTGACGGTTTCCTTGCCCTTGCTGCGCTTGACCAGTTGCGTGCGCTCCACGTGGGAGCCACACACCGGGCAGCTTTCGGGGACCTGCACCGCGCGGGCGTTTTCCGGGCGGCGTTCGGTGACCACCGAGACGACTTGCGGGATCACGTCACCGGCGCGGCGGATGATCACCGTATCGCCGATCATCAGGCCCAGGCGCGCGACTTCATCCATGTTGTGCAAGGTGGCGTTGGACACGGTCACACCCGCGACCTTGACCGGCTTGAGGCGTGCAACGGGCGTGACAGCGCCGGTCCGACCGACCTGAAATTCGACGTCGAGCAATTCAGTCAGCTCTTCCATCGCCGGGAATTTATGCGCGATGGCCCAGCGCGGTTCACGCGCGCGAAAACCCAGTTCACGTTGGGCAGCAATGCTGTTGACCTTGAACACCACGCCGTCGATTTCATAACCCAGGCTGTTACGCCGCTCGCCGATATCGCGGTAGTAGTCCAGGCATTCCTGGATACCCTTGGCCAACTTAAGCTCGTGGCTGATCGGCATGCCCCACTTCTGCAACTGCTTCAAGTTGCCGATGTGGGTGTCGCTGATGTCTGCGGTAACCTGGCCGATGCCATAGCAGCAGAACTCCAGCGGGCGGCTGGCGGTAATCTTCGAGTCCAACTGGCGCAGGCTGCCAGCCGCCGCGTTGCGCGGGTTGGCGAAGGTCTTGCCGCCGACTTCCAGCTGCGAGGCGTTCAGGCGCTCGAAACCGGCCTTGGACATGAACACTTCGCCGCGCACTTCCAGGGTCGCCGGCCAGCCGCTGCCGTGCAGCTTCAGCGGGATATTGCGCACAGTGCGCACGTTGACGCTGATGTCTTCGCCCGTCGTGCCATCGCCACGGGTGGCGCCGCGTACCAGTTCACCGTCTTGATACAGCAGGCTGACCGCCAGGCCATCCAGTTTGGGCTCACAGCTGTATTCCACCGCCGCGCCGCCGCCAAACAGATCGCCCACCGGCAGGTCGAGGCCTTCGGTGACCCGGCGATCAAACTCGAGCATGGTGGTTTCGTCAAAGGCGTTACCGAGGCTGAGCATCGGTATTTCGTGCTTCACCTGAGTGAACGCCGACAACGCCGCACTGCCGACCCGCTGCGTCGGTGAATCACGCGTGACCAAATCCGGATGCTCGGCTTCCAGGGCTTTGAGCTCGTGGAACAGCCGGTCGTACTCGGCGTCCGGAATGCTCGGCTCGTCAAGCACGTGGTAACGGTAGTTATGCTGATCCAGTTCAGCGCGCAATTGGAGGATGCGGGTATGGGCGGCGGTCATGGGTGTTCTCTCAGAAAGCAAAAGAGCAGCCGAAGCTGCTCAATATGTTAGTGCGCTTATTCTACTGACAACGCTGAAGACCAATCCTCAGCGTTTCTGTGTCAGGGCGCGACGCTCGAACTCGACGATGCGCTGACGGTAGTGTTCGATGGTCTGGGCGGTCAGGACGCTGCGTTGGTCGTCCTTGAGCTCACCGTTGAGTTCCTGAGACAGCTTGCGGGCCGCGGCCACCATCACGTCGAACGCTTGTTTGGGGTGACGCGGGCCTGGCAGGCCAAGGAAGAAGCTCACCGCCGGGGTGCTGAACAGGTCGATATCGTCCAGATCGAAGGTGCCCGGCTTGACCGCGTTGGCCATGGAGAACAGCACTTCGCCGTTACCGGCCATGCTTTCGTGACGGTGGAAAATATCCATCTCGCCAAACCGCAAGCCGCTTTCCAGGATATTCTGCAACAGCGCCGGGCCTTTGAAACCGGCGGCGTCGCGGCAGATCACGCTGATCACCAAGACTTCTTCAGCGGCCGGCTGGTCATTGACCGACTGGCGTGGCGCGCTTTTGGTCGGGGTCTCGTCGGGGAAATCGTCATCGCGGCTGCTGAAGCTCGGGCCATCATCGACGTCAAGGTTCAGGTCGCCCTGATGCGGCTCGGCAACCGCGGCGCTGCCGCGTTTGCCACGCTTGGAAGAGGGTTCACGGGCTTCACGCACCGGCGCGCTCATCGACGGCAAGTCGTGTTCGTCCAGTTGCGGCTCTTTATGGGTATCCAGCACGCGAGGCGGCCCCAACAGTTCGGCGCTGCCATCATCGTCAGGCAAGTTGGACAGGTTGCGGTCCAGACGGAACTTGAGCTTGCCCTTGCCACCGCGCATGCGGCGCCAGCCATCAAAAAGAATACCGGCAATGACAATAATGCCGATGACGATCAGCCACTCGCGCAGACCGATTTCCATGTAATCCCGTGCCTCTATAAAAAATGCTGAAAAATAAGGGGTTTAGCAACATCCAAACCGCTTTAAAACGTGGCGCCAACTCTATGTTCTGACTGACGTTTTGCCCACGCATACGAGGAATTGACAATAAACTAGCACGACCTTCGATAACTTTACACAGTTGGCGCGAAATGTGTCGATTTGCCATGTTTGGGCCACATGAAAGATCGCTTGCGCCAGCCGCCAACTGTGAGCTTCAAGCTGCAAGCTCTAAGCCTCAAACACGTGTAAC
Source organism: Pseudomonas sp. HT11 (assembly GCF_044875395.1). NCBI lineage: Bacteria > Pseudomonadati > Pseudomonadota > Gammaproteobacteria > Pseudomonadales > Pseudomonadaceae > Pseudomonas > Pseudomonas sp. HT11. The sequence goes on from NZ_CP173217.1 coordinate 4,661,880, forward strand.
CAGCAACTCGCCGCTAGGCATCCACCAGCGCCATCGCTTCTTCCACATCCACCGCCACCAAACGCGAACAACCGGGTTCGTGCATCGTTACACCCATCAATTGATCGGCCATTTCCATGGCGATCTTGTTGTGGGTGATATAGATGAACTGCACGGTCTGGGACATCTCTTTAACCAACCGAGCGTAGCGTCCAACGTTAGCGTCATCCAGCGGGGCGTCAACTTCGTCGAGCATGCAAAACGGCGCCGGGTTCAACTTGAAGATCGCAAATACCAGCGCCAATGCCGTCAGTGCCTTTTCGCCACCGGACAACAAATGGATGGTGCTGTTCTTCTTGCCCGGAGGCCGCGCCATGATCGTCACCCCTGTATCGAGTAGATCTTCGCCCGTCAGTTCCAAGTAAGCGCTGCCACCACCGAAAACTTTCGGGAATAACGCCTGTAAACCGCCATTAATCTGATCAAAGGTATCTTTGAAGCGATTACGGGTTTCCTTGTCGATCTTGCGGATCACATTTTCCAAAGTGTCCAGGGCTTCCACCAGATCGGCGTCCTGGGCATCCAGATAACGTTTGCGCTCGGACTGCTGCTGATACTCGTCGATGGCCGCGAGGTTGATCGCGCCGAGTCGTTGAATGCGTGCAGCAATCCGTTCAAGTTCTTCTTCGGCATCTTTCTCGTTGGCCTGGGCGGTCAACGTATTAAGCACGCCGTGCAGGTCGTAGCCGTCTTCCAGCAACTGGTCCTGCAGGGTCTTGCGGCGAACCGTCAGGGCCTGCCATTCCATGCGCTGCTGTTCGAGCTGGCCGCGAATCAACTGCGATTGCTGCTCGGCCTGGGTCCGGCGTTTTTCCGCATCGCGCAGTTCGCGGTCGGCGTCTTCCAGGGCGATTTGCGCAGTCTTGAGTTCTTCGTCGACGGTCATGCGCTTGTCGAGCAATTCTTCGAGCTTGAGCCGCAACTCCTCCAGCGGCGCTTCGCCCTCCTCCAGGTTGAGGCTCAGTTGCTCGCGCTTTTCGGTGAGGCGTTCGGATTGCATCTCCAGGCGCTCAAGGGCCTGACGCGTGGACGCGTGCTGAGCCTGCAACGAACCGAGGCGCACCGCCAATTGATGAGCGTGATCCTTGTGCTGGCGCGCTTCCTGACGCACGCGGTCAAGGCGTTCGCGCAGGCTGTCGCGCTGGGCCAGCAGCAGTTCGCGCTGCTCGGTGTCCAGCGCCATGCTGTCGAGGGCTTCCTGCAGTTGCAAGCGCGCCTCACCGATTTGTTCGTGCTCGAGGGCGCGTTGCTCGCCCATCTCCGCCACTTCTTCATCAAGACGGGTGCGGCGCAGGGTCAGTTGCTCAACCTTGGCCTTGCTCGCCGACAGTTGGGCCTTGAGTTCACCTTGCTGGCGCGCTTCGTCCTGCAACAAGCGGCGCAGGTGTTCGCGGCCGGTCTCCTGCTGGCGCTGGGTGGCGCGCAGGGTTTGCAGTTCGGTTTCCAGGCGTTCGAGAGTGGCTTCGCGTTCTTCGCGCTCGGCGCTCAGGTTGACGATTTCCTGGCCACGGGCCAATACGCCGCTTTCCGCTTCGCTGGCACGGCGCACACGCAGGAAGTGGCGGCCCACCCAATAACCATCGCGGCTGATCAGGCTTTCGCCCGCGCCCAATTGGCCGCGCTGCGCCAGGGCTTGCTCCAGGGAATCCACCGGTTTGACCTGCCCCAGCCAGGGCGACAGGTCAATCGCCGCCTCGACCTTGTCCAACAGACTGCCCGGCACGCGCGTGCCATCGGCCGCCGGGCTGAGCAAACGCAGATCGCCCTGAGTAAAGCCGGCCAGGTCGAAGCCACCAAAATCGTCGACCAGCACCGCCTGCAGGTCGGCACCGAGCACGGTCTCTACCGCCAGCTCCCAACCCGCTTCAACTGTTAACCCTTCCGCCAGGCGCGGGCGCTCGGCCAAATGCTGGTCGCGCAGCCACTCGGCAGTGCCGGTGCCCGGGTCCAGCGCGGCTTGCTGCAAGGCCTCCAGCGACGCCAATCGGCCGTTCAGCCGCTGCAAATCGCCCTGGGCCTGCTGCTGCGACTGGGTCGCCTGTTGCAGTTGCTGACGCAATTGCTCCAAGCGCTCCACTTGTTGTTCTTCGCTGGCTTCGAGCTCTTCCAGCGTCATCTCGCTTTCGGCCAGTTGCTCGCTCAGCTCCATGATCGCCGCGTCTTCCGGGTCGGCGGCGAGCAACACGCGCTCTTCCTGCAGACGCCGTTGGCGCTCGGCCAGACGCTCCATGCTGGTTTCCAGCTGCTGGATACGCGACTGCTGCACCTCAGCCTGGCGGCGCGGCTCGGCGGATTGCAGGTTGAAAGCGTCCCACTGCTCTTGCCAGCCGTGCATGGTGGTTTCGGCTTCTTCCAGGGCGGCGGCGGCTTCTTCGGCGGCGGCGCTGGTGATTTCCTGCTCGGGGGTGAGCATGTCCAGCTCTTCGCCGAGGGTCAGCAGCAAGGTGCGGTCATGGCCCAGGTGCGATTCGGTCTCCAGGCGCGCGCGCTCGGCTTCCTTCAAATCATCTTGCAGTTGGCGCAGACGCTGCTGGCCATGCTGAATGCTCTGCTCGACCCGGGCGATGTCGCCACCCACCGAATAGAAGCGGCCCTGCACCAGATTGAAGCGCTCGGACAGGTCATGGTGACCGTCACGCAGGCGCTCGATGCTGGCGTCGGCATTGCGCTGTTCGGCCACCAGCGCTTCAAAGCTGATTTCCTGGGTGCCGATGATCGCTTCGCGCTGGCCGACCTGATCGTTCAGCGCCTGCCAGCGCAGGGCCGAGAGTTGCGCCTTGAGCTGGCGTTCTTCGCCCTTGTATTCCTGATACTTCTCGGCGGCCTGGGCCTGGCGGTGCAGGCGCTCCAACTGGCGCTCCAGTTCTTCGCGCAGGTCGGTCAGGCGGGCGAGGTTTTCGTGGGTGCGGCGGATACGGTTTTCGGTCTCGCGGCGGCGCTCCTTGTACTTGGAGATGCCGGCTGCTTCTTCAATGAAATTACGCAGGTCTTCGGGCTTGGCTTCGATCAGCTTGGAGATCATGCCCTGCTCGATGATCGAGTAGCTGCGCGGGCCCAAGCCGGTGCCGAGGAAGATGTCGGTGATGTCCCGGCGCCGGCACTTGGTGCCGTTGAGAAAGTAGCTGTTCTGACTGTCGCGCGTCACTTTGCGGCGAATGGAAATTTCCGCGTACGCCGCGTATTCGCCGATCAGGGTGCCGTCGGAGTTGTCGAACACCAGCTCGATGCTGGCCTGGCTCACCGGTTTACGACTGGTGGAGCCATTGAAGATGACGTCGGTCATCGACTCGCCGCGCAGGTTTTTTGCCGAACTCTCGCCCATCACCCAGCGAACGGCGTCGATGATGTTCGACTTGCCGCAGCCATTGGGCCCCACCACCGCCGCCATGTTACTGGGGAAGTTCACCGTGGTCGGGTCGACGAAGGATTTGAACCCCGCCAGTTTGATGCACTTGAGCCGCACGTTTAGGCGTCCGCCAACGCAGCGATGACCAATGAACAACTGCGCTGGCCGTAGGCGGACAGCACCAGGCGAATCTGCGCCAGGTCACGCGCCAGCACGGCGGCGAGCAGTTGCTCGAACAGCGCCAGGTACTCGCTCATGGACGCCTTGCGTTGATCCAGCGCCAGGTAATAGGCGCGGTTCATCGCCGGCTGCAGGTTCTCGACGGTTTCCTGCAAATACGGGTTGTTGGCAAAAGGGTACGCGGCACGCATCACGTTGAAGCTTTCTTCGACGAAGGCGCGGATGTCCTGACGCTCAAAACTGTTCACCAGACGCTGCTGGATCTGCAGGAACGGCGTCATGTCGGCCTGCACCTTCCAGCCCTCGGCCACCGCATTGCCGAGCAGGATGTACAACTCGCCCATCAGCGTGCACAGGCTCTGCACCTTGTGCGCGGTGAGCTCGGTGACGTGGGCGCCACGGCGCGGCAGGATCGCGATCAGGTGGCGGCGCTCGAGGATCAATAAGGCTTCACGCACGGAACCACGGCTGACATTGAGCGCCAGCGTAACTTTCTGTTCCTGGATCCGCTCCCCAGGCTTGAGATCGCCGCGAATGATACGTTCGGCGAGGTGGTGAGCAATTTGCTCGGCGAGACTGTCCGGCGCCTTGAACGTCATGTTTTCCCTTCAGAATCTTCTATCAGTACAAGCGCGGCAGTGTAGCGCATTGGCCCGCTGATGGCGCTACGCCCACGGTGGCGAATTTGGCATGAAATAAGCAGCGATGAAAACCCACAAGCCGCCAAAAACAACGGTTCCAGAAGACTGGACCATAATTGAAAGTGTTGTGACCGTAATTTCTTGACCTCCTGGTCAGAAAATCATTGACCGAAAAGTCAGACATGACTAGATTCGGCGCAAAGCGGTTAACAACAATAATGAGTCTGCGAGGCCTTCCGTGATCCAGTTTTTACTCAACCAGGAACTCCGTAGTGAGCACGCCCTGGACCCCAACCTGACCGTGCTCAACTATTTGCGTGAGCACGTGGGCAAACCCGGTACCAAGGAAGGCTGCGCCAGCGGCGACTGCGGGGCGTGCACCGTCGTGGTCGGCGAGTTGCACCGCGACGAACAAGGCGCGGAGCAGATTCGTTATCGCAGCCTCAACTCATGCCTGACCTTTGTGTCGTCGCTGCACGGCAAACAGCTGATCAGCGTTGAAGACCTCAAGCACCAGGGCCAACTGCACAGCGTGCAAAAAGCCATGGTCGAGTGCCACGGCTCGCAATGCGGCTTTTGCACACCGGGCTTTGTGATGTCGTTGTTTGCCCTGCAAAAGAACAGCGACGCACCCGACAGCCAAAAAGCCCACGAAGCGCTGGCCGGCAACCTGTGCCGTTGCACCGGCTACCGCCCGATCCTGGCCGCTGCCGAACAGGCCTGCTGCAACAAACCGGTCGACCAGTTTGACAGCCGCCAGGCCGAGACCATCGCGCGCCTCAAAGCCATTGCGCCAACGCAGACCGGCGAACTCAACAGTGGCGACAAACGCTGCCTGGTGCCGCTGACCGTCGCCGACCTGGCCGACCTCTACGACGCCTACCCGCAAGCCCGGCTGCTGGCCGGCGGCACCGACCTGGCGCTGGAAGTCACGCAGTTTCATCGCACGCTGCCGGTAATGATCTACGTCGGCAATATCGAAGAAATGAAGCGCATCGAGCGCTTCGACGACCGCCTGGAAATCGGCGCCGCCACCGCCCTCTCCGACTGCTACACCGCGCTGCACCACGAATACCCGGACTTCGGCGACCTGCTGCACCGCTTCGCCTCCCTGCAAATCCGCAACCAGGGCACCTTGGGCGGCAACATCGGCAACGCCTCGCCGATTGGTGATTCGCCGCCGCTGCTGATCGCCCTGGGTGCACAGATCGTGCTGTGCAAAGGCAACGTGCGCCGCACCCTGGCGCTGGAAGACTACTTCATCGACTACCGCGTCACCGCGCGTCAGGACAGCGAATTCATCGAGAAAATCATCGTGCCCAAGGGCCACACACTGTTCCGTGCCTACAAGGTGTCCAAGCGCCTGGACGATGATATTTCCGCGGTGTGCGCCGCCTTCAACCTGAAGATCGAGAACGGCGTGATCAATCAGGCACGCGTCGCCTTCGGGGGCATGGCCGCCACGCCCAAACGCGCGAAAAGCTGCGAAGCCGTGCTGGTGGGCGCCACCTGGAACGCCGCCACGGTGGAGAAAGCCTGCGCCGCCCTGGCCGAGGATTTCACCCCGCTGTCGGACTTCCGCGCCAGTAAGGAATACCGTCTGCTCAGCGCGCAGAACCTGCTGCGCAAATACTTCATCGAACTGCAAACGCCGCACATCGAGACTCGGGTGACCGCTTATGTCTAACCATCACGCCGTCGTTAAAACCCAGGCCGAACTCGCCGAGCTGTTCGCTCAGGACCTGACCTCCGGAGTCGGCCGCAGCGTCAAACACGACAGCGCCGCCAAGCATGTGTCCGGCGAGGCGCAGTACATCGATGACCGCCTGGAATTTCCCAACCAACTGCACCTGTATGCGCGCATGTCCGACCGCGCCCACGCCCGCATCCTCAGTATCGACACCGCGCCCTGCTACGCCTTTGATGGCGTGCGTATCGCGATTACTCACGAAGACGTGCCGGGCCTGAAAGACATCGGCCCGCTGATGCCCGGCGACCCGTTGCTGGCCATCGACACGGTGCAGTTTGTCGGCCAGGTGGTGCTGGCCGTGGCCGCGCGCGACCTGGAAACCGCACGCAAAGCGGCCATGGCGGCGGTGATCGAATACGAAGACCTGGAGCCGGTGCTGGACGTGGTCGAGGCCTTTCGCAACAAGCATTTCGTGCTCGACAGCCACACTCACCAACGCGGTGATTCGGCAGGTGCACTGGCCACGGCGAAAAACCGTATCCAGGGCACGCTGCACATCGGCGGCCAGGAACACTTCTACCTGGAAACCCAGATCTCGTCGGTGATGCCCACCGAAGACGGCGGCATGATCGTCTATTGCTCCACGCAAAACCCCACCGAAGTGCAGAAGTTGGTGGCCGAAGTGCTCGACGTGTCAATGAACAAAATCGTCGTCGACATGCGCCGCATGGGCGGCGGTTTCGGCGGCAAGGAAACCCAGGCCGCCAGCCCCGCCTGCCTGTGCGCGGTGGTGGCGCGCCTCACCGGCCAGCCGACCAAAATGCGCCTGCCGCGCGTCGAAGACATGCTGATGACCGGCAAGCGTCACCCCTTCTATATCGAATACGACGTGGGCTTTGACGACACGGGTCGCCTGCACGGGATCAACCTCGAACTGGCGGGTAACTGCGGCTGCTCGCCGGACTTGTCAAACTCGATTGTCGACCGCGCGATGTTCCACGCCGACAATTCGTATTACCTGGGCGACGCCACCGTTAATGGCCATCGTTGCAAGACCAACACGGCCTCCAACACCGCGTATCGCGGCTTCGGCGGGCCACAAGGCATGGTCGCCATCGAGGAAGTGATGGACGCCATCGCTCGGCACCTGGGTTTGGACCCATTGGCGGTGCGCAAGGCCAATTACTACGGCAAGACCGAGCGCAACGTCACCCACTACTACCAGACCGTCGAGCACAACATGCTCGAAGAGATGACCGCCGAGCTTGAAGCCAGCAGCCAATACGCCGAGCGCCGCGAAGCGATCCGCTTGTACAACGCCCACAGCCCGATCCTGAAAAAAGGCCTGGCGCTGACGCCGGTGAAGTTCGGTATTTCGTTTACCGCCAGCTTCCTGAACCAGGCCGGTGCGCTGATCCACATCTACACCGACGGCAGCATCCATTTGAACCACGGCGGCACCGAGATGGGCCAGGGCTTGAACACCAAGGTCGCGCAAGTGGTGGCCGAAGTGTTCCAGGTCGACATCGACCGCGTGCAGATCACCGCCACCAACACCGACAAGGTGCCCAACACCTCGCCCACCGCGGCGTCCAGCGGTGCCGACCTGAACGGCAAGGCTGCGCAGAACGCCGCCGAAACCATCAAGCAGCGCCTGGTGGAGTTTGCCGCACGCAAGTACGACGTGAGTGAAGCGGATGTGGAGTTTCACAATGGTCACGTGCGGGTACGCGACCAGATCCTGACCTTTGAAAGCCTGATCCAGCAGGCGTATTTCGCCCAGGTCTCGCTGTCGAGCACCGGTTTCTACAAGACCCCGAAAATCTTCTACGACCGCAGCCAGGCGCGTGGGCGGCCGTTCTATTACTTCGCGTTCGGCGCGGCCTGCTGCGAAGTGATCGTCGACACACTCACCGGCGAATACAAGATGTTGCGCACCGACATCCTGCACGACGTGGGCGCCTCGCTGAACCCGGCTATCGACATCGGCCAGGTGGAAGGCGGCTTTATCCAGGGCATGGGCTGGCTGACCATGGAAGAGCTGGTGTGGAACAACAAAGGCAAGCTGATGACCAACGGCCCCGCCAGCTACAAGATCCCGGCCGTGGCTGACATGCCCCTGGATTTACGCGTAAAGCTGGTCGAAAACCGCAAGAACCCGGAGGACACGGTGTTCCATTCCAAGGCCGTGGGTGAGCCGCCGTTCATGCTCGGGATTGCCTCGTGGTGCGCCATCAAGGATGCCGTGGCGAGTGTGGGTGAGTATCGCCATCAGCCGAAGATCGATGCACCGGCGACGCCGGAGCGGGTGTTGTGGGGGTGTGAGCAGATGCGGCAGTTGCAGGCGGCAAAGGCTGTCGAGGCTGAAACCGAGATGGCTTCGCTCTAAGACCGAGGTGCTGCCATCGCAGGCAAGCCAGCTCCCACATTTGATGGTGTTCACAAATCAAAATGTGGGAGGGGGCTTGCCCCCGATAGCGGCCCGACAGACAACAGCAATGTTGAGGTAAACATGAACAACTGGATCAGCGCCCTCGCCGACCTGCAGAACCGCGGCGAACCCTGCGTGCTGGTGACCATCATCGAAGAGCTCGGCTCCACGCCGCGCAATGCCGGCTCGAAGATGGTGATCAGCGCCGCGCAGACCTTCGACACCATCGGTGGCGGGCACCTGGAATACAAGGCGATGCAGATCGCCCGCGACATGCTCGTGCGCGGCCAGCAAAACACGCATCTGGAGCGCTTCAGCCTCGGTGCAAGCCTGGGCCAGTGCTGCGGCGGTGTGACTGTGCTGCTGTTCGAACCCATGGGCCAGGTGCAGGCGCACATTGCAGTGTTTGGCGCCGGCCATGTCGGCCGCGCGTTGGTGCCGCTATTGGCGAGCCTGCCGTGCCGGGTGCGCTGGATCGATTCCCGCGACCAGGAGTTTCCGGAAAACATTCCCCAGGGCGTGCGTAAAATCGTCAGCGAGGAGCCGGTCGACGAAATTGCCGACCTGCCAGTGGGCAGTTACTGCATCGTCATGACCCACAATCACGCGCTGGACCTGGAACTGACCGCCGCGCTGCTCAAGCGCAATGACTTTGCCTACTTCGGGCTGATCGGCTCGAAAACCAAACGGGTCAAGTTCGAACACCGCCTGCGTGATCGCGGCTTCGACACCGCGCAACTGCAACGCATGCGCTGCCCGATGGGCCTCACCGAGGTGAAGGGCAAACTGCCGGTGGAGATCGCCATCTCCATCGCCGGCGAAATCATCGCCACCTATAACGCCAATTTCGGCCAGCACACCGCGAGCGCCGAACCCATTGCCAAACTGCTGCCGGCCTCGCGCCGCAGCCAAGCACTCTAAATTGAGAACACCATGCCTTTGACTCGCAAAGCCTACCGTGCCGCCATCCTGCACAGCATCGCCGACCCTGCTGAAGTGGGGATCGAAGCGTCCTATGAGTATTTCGAAGACGGCCTGCTGGTGATCGATAACGGCCAGATCAGCGCCCTGGGCCACGCCAGCGATTTGCTGCCGACGCTGCCCGCCGACATAGACGTTACTCATTATCAGGATGCGCTGATCACCCCGGGCCTGATCGACACCCATATCCACCTGCCGCAAACCGGCATGGTCGGCGCCTATGGCGAGCAGTTGCTGGATTGGCTCAACACCTACACCTTCCCGTGTGAAAGCCAGTTCGCCGACAAGGCCCATGCCGAAGAAGTCGCAGACATCTTCATCAAGGAACTGCTGCGCAACGGCACCACCACGGCGCTGGTGTTCGGCAGCGTGCACCCGCAATCAGTCAATTCGTTTTTTGAAGCGGCCGAGAAACTCGACCTGCGCATGATCGCCGGCAAGGTAATGATGGACCGCAACGCGCCGGACTATCTGACCGACACCGCCGAATCCGGCTACCAGGAAAGCAAGGCGCTGATCGAACGCTGGCACGGCAAGGGCCGTTTGCACTACGCGGTCACGCCACGTTTTGCCCCGACCAGCACCCCGGCGCAACTGACGCTGGCCGGGCAATTGCTGGGCGAATACCCGGACCTGTACATGCAGACGCACATCAGTGAAAACCTGCAGGAAGTGGAATGGGTGAAAGAGCTGTTCCCGGAGCGCAAGGGCTACCTGGACGTGTATGACCACTACAAATTGCTGAGTGAGCGTTCGGTGTTTGCCCACGGCGTGCACCTGTGCGATGACGAGTGCGCGCGCCTCGCCGAAACGGGTTCGGCGGTAGCGTTCTGCCCGACCTCGAACTTCTTCCTCGGCAGTGGCTTGTTCAACCTGCCGATGGCCGAGAAACACAAGCTGAATGTCGGCCTGGGCACCGACGTGGGCGGCGGTACCAGCTTCTCGCTGCTGCAAACGTTGAACGAGGCCTACAAGGTCATGCAGTTGCAGGGCGCGCGGTTGAGCCCGTTCAAGTCGCTGTACCTGGCCACCTTGGGTGGCGCGCGAGCGCTGCGTTTGGAAGACAAGATCGGCACGCTGCAGCCGGGTACCGATGCGGACTTTTTGGTATTGGATTACAACGCCACGCCGCTGCTCAGCTATCGCTTGAAGCAGGCCAATAACATTGCCGAGACGTTGTTTGTGTTGATGACGCTGGGGGATGACCGGGCGGTGTTGCAGACGTATGCGGCCGGCAATCTCGTGCATCAACGCTGATCTAAAGCACACCGAGAAGCAAATGTGGGAGCGGGCTTGCTCGCGAATACGGAGTGTCAGTCACCAGATGCATTGACTGATCTACCGCATTCGCGAGCAAGCCCGCTCCCACATTTCTGGCCCTGGTGAGTCAGGGAAATTACAGTTTTACGGACGAGCGTCCCGGCTTTTTCGTCTGCAGCAAATGCGAAAACACCGCGTGCAAATCATCCGACGCGCTTTCCTCATCGAGGTTGAGCTTGCTGTCGATGTGATCCATGTGGTGCATCATCAAATTCACCGCCAACGTTGCATCGCGTGCTTCGATCGCATCGATCAGCTGCGTGTGCTCATCGTAGGAACAGTGCGAGCGGTTACCGCTTTCGTACTGGGCGATGATCAACGAGGTTTGCGATACCAGGCTGCGCTGGAAGCTGATCAGCGGCGCGTTCTTCGCCGCCTCGGCCAGCTTGAGGTGAAATTCGCCGGAGAGGCGGATACCGGCACCGCGGTCGCCGCGGGAAAAGCTATCGCGCTCGTCGTTGACCATCTGGCGCAGCTCGGCCAGCTGTTCGGCCGTGGCGTGCTGCACTGCCAATTCCGTGATCGCCCGTTCGACCAAACGCCGGGCCAAAAATACCTGACGCGCTTCTTCTACACTCGGGCTCGCCACCACCGCACCACGATTGGGCCGCAGCAGTACCACGCCTTCATGGGCCAGACGCGAGAGCGCGCGGCGAATGATGGTGCGGCTGACGCCGAAGATTTCGCCCAGTGCCTCTTCACTCAACTTGGTTCCGGGCGCCAGGCGTTGTTCAAGGATGGCCTCGAAGATATGCGCGTAAACGATATCGTCCTGGGTTCCGCTGCGACCGGCCTTGCCGGCTCGCGGTTGTTTCTTGAGAGGTTGCAACTGTTCGTTCATGGGCACTCGGGTTTGGAGAACGGCGGCGAATTAACGGTAATACGGCAAGCGCAGGTTGCTGGCAAGTATCACCTAAAAACAGGGCACATTGTACACAACCCAATGCGCCAACACACTGTACGGCTGTTTGCAGCGTCGGCTGTATCGCAACGAGTAGTTACGTTTGAGTTTAGGCTTGAATCTGCGCCTTCACTGACAAATACCCAGGTAAAAGGAACACCTCTCCATGAACGACGCCACCCAAGCGCCTTTGCGCCCGTTGGCCGACACTTCTGCGTCGGCCATCGTCGCCGGCTTCATTGCCATGATGACCGGCTACACCAGCTCGCTGGTCCTGATGTTTCAGGCCGGCCAGGCCGCTGGGTTGACCACGGCGCAGATTTCTTCGTGGATCTGGGCCATCTCCATCGGCATGGCGGTGTGCAGCATCGGCTTGTCCCTGCGCTATCGCACGCCCATCACCATTGCCTGGTCCACACCCGGCGCGGCGCTGTTGATCACCAGCCTGGGCGGCGTGAGTTACGGCGAGGCCATTGGTGCCTACATCACCTGCGCCGTACTGGTGACGCTGTGCGGGCTGACCGGCAGTTTCGAAAAACTGGTCAAGCGCATCCCATCGTCGCTGGCGGCGGCCTTGCTGGCGGGAATCCTGTTCAAGATCGGCAGCGAGATTTTCGTCGCCGCGCAGCATCGCACCGGCCTGGTGCTGGGGATGTTTTTCACGTACCTGATCATCAAGCGCCTGTCGCCACGCTATGCGGTGCTCGCCGCGCTGGTGCTCGGCACTGTGCTGTCGGGGCTGATGAGGTTGCTGGATTTCAGTGGTTTTCACCTCGAAGTGGCGATACCGGTGTGGACCACGCCGCATTTCTCGCTGGCGGCGACCATCAGTATCGGCATTCCGCTGTTCGTGGTGGCAATGACCTCGCAGAACATGCCCGGCGTCGCCGTGCTGCGGGCCGATGGCTACACCGTACCCGCCTCGCCTTTGATCACCGCCACCGGCCTGGCCTCGCTGGTGCTCGCACCCTTCGGCTCCCACGGCATCAACCTGGCGGCAATCAGCGCGGCCATCTGCACCGGGCCGCATGCCCATGAAGACCGCAACAAGCGCTACACCGCCGCGGTGTGGTGCGGCGTGTTCTACGGGATTGCCGGAGTATTTGGCGCGACCTTGGCGGCATTGTTCGCAGCATTGCCAAAGGAACTGGTGCTGTCGATTGCAGCGCTGGCGTTGTTTGGCTCGATCATCAATGGCTTGAGCATCGCCATGAATGAGCCGAAGGAACGCGAAGCGGCGCTGATCACCTTTATGGTCACCGCGTCAGGCTTGACGTTGTTTTCCATCGGTTCGGCGTTCTGGGGGATTGTGGCGGGGGTGTTGACGCTGCTGATTCTGAACGGGCGCAAGGCATAAAAAAACGGCGACCCGAAGGTCGCCGTTTTTTTCAGTATCACTTAGCCGCGTTGATCGGCTTTTCTGGATACCACACGTCCAGCAACGGGCTGACTTCAGCCTTGGTCAGCTCGGAACGGGTTTTCAGCCAGGCTTCAACAGCAGCACGCTGCTCTTCGGAGACCGAGCCACGCTTCTGCAGGCAAACCAGACCGAAGTCATCGCCGCCGACATAGCCCAGACCGTTGGCTTCCATGGCTTCTTTGATGAATGCTTCGAGGAAAGCGTCGATAGCTTCTTCACTCAGGCCTTCGTTGAAGTCCAGGTTCAGTTCGAAACCCAGCTCTTGAAATTCATCAACGCACAGTTTTTTGCGCAGACGCTGGGAACGGTTAGTCGCCATTGGAACAATCCTCATAAGTAATAACGGGCGGCACTTTAGCAGTTTAAGGCAAGGATTGCCCGACTCTCTGGGACAGGCGGCTATCTGTCTGCAAAAAAACGCGTAATACCAGCTATCGTTCAGCTACAACTGGATCCACCTTGGGGCATAATGCCGACACTTTCGTGACCAATGAGGGATTTTCTTCCTTACCCCTCGCCTTTTTCACCCTTCTCAGCAGTAGGGTTTTATTCCTTATGATCAAATCTTTTCGTTCCGTGTTATTGGCCAGCGTTCTTCTTCCACTGGCCTTTTCCGCCGCTGCCGCCCCAGTCAACAACACCCTGCCACCCAACGTTGCGCAGGCCCTGCAGAAAGCCAAGCTGCAAAATACCGCGCTGTCGCTGGTGATGCTGCCCCTCACCGGCCCCGGTACCCCCACCGTGTTCAACGCCGACGTGTCGGTGAACCCGGCCTCCACCATGAAGCTGGTCACCACCTACGCTGCCCTGGAAATGCTCGGCCCCAACCATCAGTGGAAGACCGAGTTCTACACCGACGGCACGCTCAGCGGTGGCGTCTTGCACGGCAACCTTTACCTAAAGGGCGGCGGCGACCCGAAGCTGAACATGGAAAAACTCTGGCTGCTGATGCGCGACCTGCGTGCCAATGGCGTGCAGCAAGTCACCGGCGACCTGGTGCTCGACCGCAGCTTCTTCAACCAGCCGCAATTGCCCGAATTCAATGACGACGGCAATGACGAGAACAAGCCGTTCCTGGTCAAGCCCGACGCCCTGCTGGTCAACCTCAAGGCCCTGCGCTTCGTAACCCGCAATGATTCGGGCCGCGTGATCGTATCGGTCGAGCCGCCGATTGCCAGCATTCGCATCGACAACCAGGTGAAAGTCTCCAACGCCAAGCAATGCACCGGCGACGTGCGCTACAGCCCGGTCACCGCCGCCGACGGCAGTGTCACCGTGACAGTCAGCGGCCAACTGGGCGATGGCTGCAGTTCGCAGACTTACCTGTCGCTGCTCGACCACGCCACCTACACCGCCGGCGCTGTGCGTGCGATCTGGCAGGAATTGGGTGGCACCATCCAGGGCCGCGACATCCAGGCGCCCGTGCCCAAGGACGCCAAAGTACTCGCCCGTGCCTTTTCGCCGGACCTGGCGGAAATCATCCGCGACATCAACAAATACAGTAACAACACCATGGCTCAGCAGCTGTTCCTGAGCCTGGGCGCGCAATTTCGCAACGATGCCGACGGCGACGACGCCAAGGCTGCGCAACGTGTGGTCCGTCAGTGGCTGGCGAAGAAAGGCATCACCGCGCCGCACCTCGTCATGGAGAACGGCTCCGGCCTGTCGCGCGCCGAACGTGTTAGCGCCCGCGAGATGGCGGCCATGCTGCAAGCCGCCTGGAAAAGCCCGTACGCGGCGGAATACATCAGCTCGCTGCCGATTGCTGGCACCGACGGCACTATGCGTAAACGCCTGAAGACCACCGCCATGCGCGGCGAAGCCCACGTCAAGACTGGCACCCTGAACACCGTGCGTGCCATCGCCGGGTTCAGCCGTGACAACAACGGCAACACCTGGGTGGTGGTGGCGATCCTCAACGATTCGAAACCGTGGGGCGCCTCATCAGTGCTGGACCAGGTGCTGCTGGACCTGTATCGCCAGCCGAAGCTGGCGGCGGCTGCGCCGGTGCTCTAAAGGCAACACAGATCAAATGTGCGAGCGGGCTTGCCTGCGATAGCGGTGTATCAGTGTCAGATTCGCTGACTGACACGCTGCAATCGCAGGCAAGCCAGCCCCCAACATGAATGCGCGCCGTCTGAAAAAATCTGTCAATCAAGCCCTGATTCGCTCAGCCTCCACCCGGTCCCTGCCCGCCTGCTTGGCCCTATACACCGCCGAGTCCGCCCGCAGCAGCAGCCCGTCAATGCCGTCATCGATCCGCCAACTGGCCACACCGAAGCTGGCGGTCACGATGCCCACCGTTTCCATCGGCGCACTGCGCAACGACTGCCACAACTCCATCGCCAGGCTGTACGCCTGCTCGCAATCAGTGTGCGGGCACAGCACCACGAACTCTTCGCCGCCCAGTCGGCAAAACACATCCGTGCGCCGCAGGCGCTGACTGATGCGCTTGCACACCTCCTGCAACACCCCATCGCCTACCGCGTGACCGTACTGGTCGTTGATGCGCTTGAAGTGGTCGATATCCAGCATGATCAACGACAGCGCCCCACTGGTGCGGTTGAGCCTGAGCATCTCGACCTTGAGACGATCCTGGAAATAACGCCGGTTATGAATGCCCGTCAGCGAATCGGTGATGGAGAGTGCCCGCAGCTCTTCCTCCACCCGTTTGAGATCGGAAATATCCGACACGTAGCCATGCCACAGCGTACCGCCGCCCGGCAGTTCTTCAGGCGTGGCTTCGCCGCGAATCCAGCGCAGGCCGCGTTGTGGCAACAGCACGCGGTATTCTTCGCGCCAGTGGCTCAGCTGCAACGCCGACAAGCGTATCGACAGGCGGACCCGCTCGACGTCCTGGGGATGAATGCGTTCGAAGACCTTGGCCGCGTCCTGTTGCAACACGCCGGTTTCGATTTCATAGATATCGCGCATGCCGTCGCTGGCATAGATAAAACGCCCGTTGCCCTGAGGCTCGAGGGTGAATTGGAAGATCCCGCCGGGCACATGGGCACTGAGTTTTTTCAGCAAACGATCGCGCGCCGCCAACGCCTCGTAAGCGCGCTTCTGCTCGGTGACATCCAGGTAAATCGCCAGATGCCCGATCCACAAGCCATGGTCATCCAGCAATACGGTGCCGAGCATGTTCACCGTCAAGGGGCTGCCATTTTCGCGTAACAGGGTCCACTCTCGCGCCTGGTGCAGGTGGTCCGGGCTCTCCACCAACATCGCCTGGCTTGGCGGGATGCGCTTGCCCATGGCCGCGCTCAAACGGGTGGCGCGCGCTTCGAGTTCAGCGGCCAGGTGCAGGCTTTCCAGGGTCATGCGCCCCAGTACCTGGTCGGACGTGTACCCCAGCATTTGCTCGGCCCCGGCATTGAACGTGTTGATCACCCCGCGCAGGTCAGTGGCGATGATCGCAACCTGGGTGGCCGCATTCAGCACGCTGCGCAATTGCCCGTGCGCACCGCGCAATTCCTGTTCACGCAGGCGCAACTGCTCGGTGCGCTGCTCCACCAGTTTCAGCGCGCGCTGGCGTTGGCTGACCACTACATACAACAAGGCGCTGAGCAGCAGGCTGAGCAACCCGCCCATGGTCAGGATGGTGCTCATCGAGGAGTGGTTGGCCTGATCGAAGACCTGGCTGCCACGCAACGTGAGGGCATACACATGGTCGCCGAGGGTCAAACGGCGCGCGGCGCTGAGGTCGCTGGCGCCCACCGCATTGCTCGAGGCATACAGCACGCGCTGCTGGGTGTCGGAGGTATCGACGATCTGCATCACCAAGTTGTCGCGGTTCGGCTTGGGCAAACCGTCGGCCACCAGCTGTCGCATGCTGATCACCGCCATCACAAAGCCGCTGGGCTCGGCCTCAGCCGGCTTGCGCACGGGCGCCACCAGCAAAACCCCGGCCGCATAGGCCGGTTCCACACCCACCAATTGCATCGGCTGGGATACCGCGGGCGTACCGCTTTCTTGCGCACGTTCAAGGACCGAGCGCCGAAGCGGCTGTGCCAACAGGTCGAAACCGAGCGGCGAGCCCAGCAGGCTTTGGGTTTGGCTATACAACACCGGCACGTATTCATCGCGCTCGGCGGCAGGCGCCAACTCCCCTGACGAATTCAGTTCACGGATGGCAAAGGGCGCGCCGCGCTGGCGCGAGATCTCCTGTTCAAACGGCTTGCGCTGATCGCGAAAAATCCGCGGTGCCCAGGCATACGCGCGGGCGCGCAGCAGCAAGGGTTGGGCAAAACCATCGAACTCGGCGCGGGACACATCACTGGAATTGACGAAGAAGCGCTGCAGGCTGGCCAGGCGTTGCTCCTGGTCTTCGAGGCGCTCCTGCAGGCGGGTGTAGCGTTCATTGACCAGCAACTGGAAACGCTGGCGAACCTGTTGCTGATACAGATCGGCGGCGGCCCAGGCAATAATTACCGTCAGCGCGCAACCTGCCAATAACACCACCAATGCCACCAGCCAAGCCGACGCCTGCTCACTGATAAAGCCTAGGATTTTGGGGCGTACGGCATGCATCGGCATAGGCAACACTCACAACGCCAGCGTGCGGGGCTGTCACTTTGGCTAGGGCTTCAGTTATAGCCATGAGGCCACTGTTTGACCAGCGCAAAAAAGCCGCAAACCCGGAATACGCCAGGCTTGCGGCTTTTTGTTCCAACTTGGTGCAGCAATCAGCGCGCAGTGATTTTCCACGCCCGGTGGATCTTCGCGTTACGCGCGAAATCCGGGTCGAGGGTCTTGTCGCTGATTTCCTCGACCGCATAGCGTTCGCTGAGGTTGTCCTCGAGCACGAACTTGCGGAAGTTGTTCGAGAAGTACAACACGCCGCCCGGTGCCAGACGCGCCATGGCCAGGTCGAGCAACTGCACGTGGTCACGCTGCACGTCGAAGATACCTTCCATGCGCTTGGAGTTGGAGAAGGTCGGCGGATCAATGAAGATCAAGTCGAACTCATCGCGGCTGGCTTCCAGCCACGCCATCACGTCGCCCTGCTCCAGACGGTTTTTGTCGGAAAAACCGTTGAGCGAGAAGTTGCGACGTGCCCAGTCCAGGTAGGTCTTGGACAAGTCGACGCTGGTGGTGCTGCGCGCGCCGCCCTTGGCCGCGTGCACACTGGCGGTAGCGGTATAGCAATACAGGTTGAGGAAGCGCTTGCCGGCCGCTTCCTTCTGGATGCGCATGCGCATCGGGCGGTGGTCGAGGAACAGGCCGGTGTCCAGGTAATCGGTGAGGTTGACCAGCAGCTTCACGCCGCCTTCGCTGACCTCGGTGAACTTGCCCTGGGCGCTCTGGCGCTCGTACTGCTTGGTGCCGCTTTGGCGCTCGCGACGCTTGACCACCACGCGGCTCTTGTCGACGTTCAGCGCCTGGGGAATCGCGGCCAGCGCATCGAACATGCGTGCGGAAGCTTTTTCCGGGTCGATGGATTTCGGCGCGGCGTATTCCTGCACGTGCACCCAGTCGTGGTAGAGGTCGATGGCCATGGAGTATTCCGGCATGTCGGCGTCGTACACACGGTAGCAATCCACGCCTTCGCGCTTGGCCCACTTGCCCAGCTGCTTGAGGTTCTTCTGCAGGCGGTTGGCGAACATCTGCCCGCCTTCGCTCAAGCGCGCCTGTTCAACCACCGGGGCCGGGGCTGGCTTGATCGGGTTACCGTTCTTGTTGTACTGGCGCTCTTGCGGCTCGGTCGGGGCCTGATCGTAAGCGGCTTGCTCACGTTCGGCCTGACGCTGCTCCGGGGTGCGGCGCTCGCCGGTGACGAACTGGTCCGGGTTGACTTTGATCAGCAGCAATTTGCACGGCAAGGCGCCGTTCCAGAACGAATACTGTTTGTGACTGCGAATGCCCATGCGCTTGCCCAGGTCCGGCGCGCCGGTGAACACCGCCGCTTCCCAACCCATGCACGCCTGACGCAGACGCTCGCCGAGGTTCTGGTAGAGGTACAAAAGGCTGGCTTCGTCACCCAGACGCTCGCCGTACGGCGGGTTGCAAATCACCAAACCTTTTTGATTCTGGTCAGGACGAGGCTCGAAGGTGCCGACTTCGCCCTGGTACACCTTGATCCAGTGGCTCAAGCCGGCGCGCTCGATGTTATTGCGCGCGGGTTGAATCAAGCGTGGGTCGGCTTCGTAGCCTCGCACCCACAACGGCGGCTTGTTCATGCCGATGGCCGCCCGCTCGGTCGCTTCGGTGTGCAGCTTTTTCCACAGCGCCGGAACGTGGCCGAGCCAGGTGGTGAAGCCCCACAACTCGCGATTGAGGTTGGGGGCCATGTCGGCGGCGATCATCGCGCCTTCGACCAGGAAAGTCCCCACGCCACACATCGGGTCGGTCAGCGCGCCGCCTTCGGCCGCAATGCGCGGCCAGCCGGCGCGAATCAAAATCGCCGCCGCCAGGTTTTCCTTCAACGGTGCCGCGCCCTGCTGCAGGCGGTAACCGCGCTGGTGCAGGCTGTGGCCGGACAAGTCGAGCGACAGGATCGCTTCGCCGCGGTCCAGGCGCAGGTGAATACGCAGGTCCGGGTTGATCTTGTCGATGGAGGGGCGTTCGCCGGTCGGGGTGCGCAGCTTGTCGACGATCGCATCCTTGACCTTCAGCGCGCCGAAGTGGGTGTTGTCGATGCCCGAGCCGTGACCGCTGAATTCCACCGCCAGGGTGCCATCCGGGACCATGTGGTCAGCCCATTCGATGTCCAGCACGCCATGGTAAAGGTCTTCAGCATCCTTCATCGGGAAGCGCTTGAGCACCAGCAATACGCGGTTGGCCAGGCGCGACCAGAGGCACAGGCGGTAGGCGGTTTCCATGTCGGCTATGCCGCGCACGGCCGAGGTGTGCTCGCGTGCGTCCTCAAGGCCAAGCCCGACGGCTTCCTCGATCAGCAGGCCTTCGAGGCCCTTGGGGCAAGTGAGGAAGAGTTCAAAACGGTCCGACATGGGGCATTCCAGGCTTTTCAGCAATAAATGAACAGGCGACGCATCGCCGGCTCGGTTTTTAATCAAGCACTTTTCTTGAAGAGTGCTCGCGTGGCACGAATGTGCCGTCCCACCCCGGCTGCCGGGCCTTTGGGCCAGAATTTCCGGGGCAGAGAAATAATTGATTGCAACAAAAAGAAATATTCCGACCCTTCGTCGAATAATAACCGACTGCGGCGGACGGACATTCTCACTAAAGGATTAAACCCATCCTCTATGCAGGGCACATCATAGCTGGCTTTGCCCAACAAAAGGGGCGAAAAGCCATCCCAGCTTATGGCTATAGCATCGTTATCGTTACGTGCTTATGACAAAACGATCATTGAATCCATGTGACCTATTGGTTAGAACTCAACACAGGTTGGCGCCGTAACGACGCCGACACATCGGCTCGCCACGCCGGCAGCGAGCCCACCAACGGCAGAAAAACTCTGCCCGGCCTCAGACGAGGCCGAAGGATATCAAGACAGTCAACAAGTGAGGGAAACACCCTATGAGAAGACTTAAGCGTGATCCGTTGGAAAGAGCATTTTTACGCGGATATCAATATGGCGTTCATGGCAAATCCCGTGAGCTTTGCCCATTTACTCTACCGTCGGTACGCCAAGCCTGGATCAACGGCTGGCGAGAAGGACGCGGCGACAACTGGGACGGTATGACTGGCACTGCGGGAATCCACAGACTCAACGAACTTCACGCCGTCGGCTAACACAGGGCACTTAATCCGACACACCACCTTGAATATGTAACGACTTAACCACGCACGCCCCATCAGGGCGGCGGGCTTCGGCCCAGGGGCTCCTTTAGGGAGCCCTTTTTATTGGGTCGGTGGCGATGCGGACTACACACTCACAGGTGTATTTTTAGCCTGCCATCGCCAACAAGCCGGGCGCCTACCTTTTTGGCAAGGCCGCTATCGCATCCACCGACTCGCGAATCAGCGACGGTCCTTTATAGATAAAACCTGAGTACAGCTGCACCAGGCTTGCACCGGCGGCGATCTTCTCGGCCGCGTGCTTGCCTTCGGTGATGCCGCCCACGGCGATGATCGGCAAGCGCCCGGCCAACTCAGCCGCCAGCACCTTGACGATGTGAGTGCTCTTGTCGCGCACCGGCGCGCCCGACAGCCCACCCGCTTCATCACCATGCGCCAGCCCTTCGACACCCACACGGCTGAGGGTGGTGTTGGTGGCGATCACCGCATCCATGCCCGAATCCACCAGCGCCTGAGCGACCAGCACGGTTTCTTCATCGCTCATGTCTGGCGCAATCTTGATGGCCAACGGCACACGTTTGCCATGACGTATGGCCAGGTCTTCCTGGCGCTGACGCAAGGCTTCGAGCAGTTGCTTGAGCGAATCACCGAACTGCAGGCTACGCAGACCCGGCGTATTCGGCGAGCTGACGTTGACGGTGACGTAGCTGGCGTGGGCGTAGACCTTGTCCAGGCAAATCAGGTAATCATCGACGGCGCGCTCTACGGGCGTGTCGAAGTTCTTGCCGATATTGATGCCGAGGATGCCCTTGTGTTTCGCGGCTTGAACCCGTGCAAGCAGATGATCAACGCCCAGGTTGTTAAAGCCCATGCGATTGATGATCGCCTCGGCTTCCGGCAGGCGAAAGATCCGAGGTTTTGGGTTGCCCGGTTGCGGGCGTGGCGTCACGGTGCCGATTTCGACAAAACCGAAACCCAATTGCGCAAACCCGTCGATGGCCGCGCCGTTCTTGTCGAGGCCGGCAGCCAGCCCGACCGGGTTGGGGAAGTCGAGTCCCATCACCGATACCGGCATTTTTGCCGGTGCCTTGCATACCAGGCCATTGAGCCCCAGACGACCACCGGCACCGATCAGGTCCAGGGACAGATCGTGGGAGGTTTCCGGAGAGAGTTTGAACAACAGCTGGCGGGCCAGGGTATACATGGGCGGGCTAGACTCGGATGGCGGCGAAAGGTGGCGCCGATTATAGCCGGGGTGGCGCGCCAGGTGCGAGGTGCGCCGTCCAATCGTCAGTGACGTTGTGCTACCAACGCCTCATACCGCGCCCATATTTTTTCTGCGTAGCGCAAACGCAACGCTTCACGCTCAGGTGCCGCGCCGGCGTTGTAGGAGCCCACGGCTGTCCAGTTGTAACCGAAACGCTGGATAAACCCGGCAAGTATCGAGGCGCCCACCTCGACCGACAAACAGGGCTCACTCAACAACCGCTCCTCGGTAATGCCCTGCTTGGCCAGGCGAGGCAAGTGCATGCTGTTGATCTGCATCAGGCCAATATCCCGGGAGCCATCGCTGTTGAGCGCGTTCACGGCGTGCGCGCGGTAACCCGATTCCACAGCGGCGATGGCCTGTAAAAGCTCAGGTTCGAGGTCATAGCGGCTAGCCACCTCTTCCCAGCAATTGGCCCAGGCCTGATGGCTGCCCATCAACAGGCTCAACACCAACGCTTTGCCCAATCGATTAATCATGAGTCACCTGCCCACAAGCCGAGCAGATGCGTTGCACACGCCCTGGCCCCGTCTGGAGAATGGCGCGCTGCTCGGCTTTCACGGCACAGGTAAAGCGATACCCCCTGCCGTAAATTGTCTTGATAAAGCCCTTGTCCTTCTTCAGCTGCTTGCGCAATGCGTAGATACAGCGCGTCAGCGACTCCTCTGCAACCTCCCCTCGGGGCCAGACCAACTCAAGCAGACGATCCTTGGTCATCAATGCTCCGTCAGACGCCAACAGCAGCCGCAGTACATGCCACTCCTTGGGCGGCAACTGAATATCCGCGCCTTCGCCGATCAATCGGCCATCGCCCTGCAAGGTCCACCCGGCAAACACCCAGGCAGCCGTCAGCCCATCATTCACGAGGGTCATGCACACCTCTGCACCCGACTACTGACATTGAATTCCTTGTTTCCAGAAACGGCCGATACGCCAACATCACGACTATAAAAACCCGAGCCGCGAACAACGTTAGGAAAAAACCCATGTCATCGAGGCTTTCGGCGGGCGCCACGTAGGACTTTTCGCAGTCACCGACCGCAAAGCGTTTCAGGGCTCTGACCAACGGGTTGTGTCACTCAAGGACATCACGGCGTTCGCGCACAAACGCACGCTGCACACGCTCATATTGGCTCGGGGTCAGCGGCGGCGGGCCGACAGCACCGGCCAACATCCGCGGCTCACTGCCAACCGCCCGCGCCTGGATCACAAAGAGCCGCACCTGCGCGCGTCGACCACGGCGGGTCGCCTCGCCCTCACGGTGAAAACCACCCAGCCACAAGCGTCTGCCTTGAGGTACGCGCACCACAGAGCTGACGGCCATTCGCCCCACCGCTCCTGCCGAGCCGGGCTTGAATGTGCTGTCCATCTGACGGCCATCCTCGAGGTTCACCAGCATCTCGATCTGATGCGCTCCGGCGAAGCGCGGGAGCACACTGGCTTCAATGCCATACCGCACGGGCTGCCAATCACCCTTATCGTCGCCGGGCCGTGGCAGGTAAAACGTATGGTTATCCTGGAAAACCGCAGGCACGTTTTCCTGGGTAAGGATTACGGGAAACGCGACGATTTTGGCCTTGCGCCGGCGCTCCAGCACACCGAGCTGTGCCATCAAGCGGTTGTCTTCTAAAGGTTCCAGTACGCGCGTCACGAAAGCCCCGGTCTCGGTTTCCTGAGCCCAGGCTGCGCCCATCCTGACGAATTCACTGCGCTCCACCTCCACTTGCCACAGCGACACCTCAATCGGCCGCTTGGGCTTGTCGAGTTCCGCCACCAGCTCCTCGAGCACCTTCACCTGAGCAGGTTTGCCCTTGATCAACAGGCTGTTTGAATCCGGATAAGCCATCACCACCAGGCTCTTGTCGGCCAGCAAACCGGGGGGGCGTTGCGTGTCCTTCTTTTGCTCGCTGGCCAGCACGGTTTCGATCATCGAGGCCATGCCCGGAACGTTGACCTGGTCGTCGCCCATCGAATACGTGCGATCCGCCACGTGGGTGTTGAACACCTGCACCACGCCGAAGGTTTGCGTGCCGACGCGGACCTCGGTGCGCTGTTTGTCCATCAGTTGAGCCAGGTGCAACACCTGGTCGACATAGTTAGGTGGCCCGGACACATAGAACGTCCGCCCGCCGCTCTCCCTCAGGGGAAAGCGCGACTCATCAAGCCCGGAACGGCGCATGAACCCGCGCAGCCTGTCGACCGAGATATGCCGCAGCGCTACCGCCGAGCTTTTTGCCTCCCCGGCGTCATACAGGTAAAGCACTTGCCCGTCGCTGTACCAGATCAGGCCTTGCTGCTCGGCGACGGTTTCCAGCGTGTGCTGCGCCGCCCCAAGGTCGAATTGCCCGGTGATGGTTTTACGCGCCACCTCGCGGCTGACAACGACAGGCAAGCCCAAGGGCACCGACAGCGCGGTAAAAAAGGTATGCAGGCTTTCATCCCGCGCCTGATAGCTATCCCCCAAAGCGCACGCATTTGCCAACAGCAGTGCACCGCACAGCAGCCAGCGGCATAACCTGCGGTAACTGCGCATAGTTGGGGAATAGATAGACACCGTGGATGTTCCTCGCCGCCTGACGCAAAGAGGCGGCCATACTGGAAGGCAGCTGAGTTTCAATCTTGATGGAAAACTGACGGCGGACTGCGCTTGAAGCCCCGTGGCATGTGCCTTGCTAAGGGCTATGTATTAAAGCCTGCACCAACGTCGGAGCAGGCTTACGGACAATGGCGTCGTTTCCCTGCAATGGCTTGCGCTGCCACCCGCGCAACCCTCAAGGGTTACGACGCTTTTTTTTGAGCAAAGGTGAGTGTTGATGAACGATTCGGTCGGCAACAGCCCGGTGAGCCATCCGCTGGCCTGGGTGAACGGCAGTGACGCCCCGGAAAAGAGCAGCCTCGACCTGGGCTTCATGGCGCTGACCGATTGCGCCTCGCTGGTGGTCGCCGCCACCCAGGGTTTCGCCCAACCCTACGGCCTGACGCTGAACCTCAAGCGCCAATCGTCCTGGGCCAACTTGCGCGACAAACTGGTCAGCGGCGAACTGGACGCCGCCCATAGCCTCTATGGGTTGATCTATGCCGTGCACCTGGGCATCGGCGGCGTAGCGCCGACCGACATGGCCGTTCTGATGGGGCTCAACCAGAACGGCCAGAGCATCAACCTGTCCCGCGGCCTGCAACAGCAAGGGGTGATCACTCCTGAAGCACTGGACCGCCACGTGCACCAAAGCCGCACAAAACTGACCTTTGCACAGACATTTCCCACAGGCACTCACGCCATGTGGCTGTATTACTGGCTGGCGAGCCAAGGCATTCATCCGTTGCACGACGTCGACAGCGTGGTGGTGCCGCCGCCGCAGATGGTCGCGCACCTGCAAGCCGGGCGCATCGACGGGTTTTGCGTGGGCGAGCCCTGGTGTGCCAGCGCGGTGAAGCAAAACCAGGGGTTCACCCTGGCGACCACCCAGGCGATCTGGCCGAATCATCCGGAAAAGGTTCTAGGTTGCACCCAGGCGTTTGTCGATCAATACCCGAACACCGCTCGCGTCCTGGTGATGGCGATTCTCGAGGCCAGCCGCTTTATCGAGCAAAGCCAGGAAAACCGCCGCTCCACCGCACAATTACTCAGTGCTCGCGACTACCTCGATGCGCCGCTCGACTGCATCGAACCACGCCTGCTGGGTGCTTATGACGACGGCCTCGGCAACCAGTGGCAAGACCCGCATGCCCTGCGGTTTTTCGGCGATGGCGAGGTAAACCTGCCCTACCTCTGCGACGGCATGTGGTTCATGACCCAGTTTCGACGCTGGGGCTTGCTGCGCGAAGATCCGGACTACCTGGGCGTGGCCCGCGGCGTGCAGCAATTGGCTTTATACCGTCAGGCCGCTGCCGCCGTGGGCGTCAACGCAAACGCAGCGGACATGCGCAGCAGCCAACTGATCGACGGCAAAATCTGGGACGGCTCCGACCCCGCCGCCTACGCGCGCAGCTTCCGACTGCACGCCATGGCAGACCACCCCAGCCACGAAGCGCAGCGCTGACAGGACGACCTTTATGTTACGCATCCTGTTGATCAACGATACGCCGCGCAAGGTCGGGCGCCTCAAGGCCGCATTGATCGAAGCCGGGTTCGAGGTGATCGATGAGTCCGGCCTGACTATCGACCTGCCCGCGCGCGTCGAAACGGTGCGCCCGGACGTGATCCTGATCGATACCGAGTCACCTGGCCGAGATGTAATGGAGCAGGTGGTACTGGTCAGCCGCGATCAGCCCCGGCCGATCGTGATGTTTACCGACGAACACGACCCGAACGTAATGCGCCAGGCCATCAAATCCGGGGTCAGCGCTTATATCGTCGAAGGCATTCAGGCCCATCGCCTGCAGCCGATCCTGGACGTGGCCATGGCCCGCTTTGAAAGCGACCAGGCCTTGCGCGCCCAGCTCCAGGCGCGCGACCAGCAACTGGCCGAGCGTAAACGCATCGAGCTGGCCAAAGGCATGCTGATGAAAATGAAGCACTGCAACGAAGAAGAGGCCTACACCCTGATGCGCCGCCAAGCCATGAGCCGCCAACAGAAACTGATCCAGGTGGCGGAGCAGATTATCGCCATGAGCGAGTTGCTTGGCTGATCTGGCGCAGCTCTTGCTAAGCATTCACCACAGGTAACCAACGGCGGTTGCCCCTTCTACGACAAAGACGTCGCCCATCCGGTTTGCCCTCGCGAACCCGATGGCGGCGTTTTTTCGTTTTGGCCCCAGCGCCTGGGGCCGATGGGGCGGCTTTTAGCCAGCGGCCCCATCACTCGGCCTTCTTACAAGACCCCAACCGTTGAGGTGCGTGATGAAATCAAGCTTCTGGAAATCCGGGCATACCCCGACCCTGTTTGCCGCGTTCCTGTATTTCGACCTGAGTTTCATGGTCTGGTACCTGCTGGGCCCGCTGGCGGTGCAGATTGCCGCCGACCTGCACTTGACCACCCAACAGCGCGGGCTGGTAGTGGCCACGCCGATCCTGGCCGGCGCGGTGCTGCGTTTTCTGATGGGCATGCTGGCCGACAAACTGTCGCCTAAAACCGCCGGGCTGATCGGCCAGGTCATTGTGATTGCCGCACTGTTCGGCGCTTGGCAACTGGGCATCCACAGTTACGAGCAGGCCCTGCTGCTGGGCGTGTTCCTGGGCATGGCGGGCGCGTCGTTTGCGGTCGCCCTGCCGTTGGCCTCTCAGTGGTATCCCGCTGAACACCAGGGCAAGGCCATGGGCATCGCCGGTGCCGGCAACTCCGGCACCGTGTTTGCTGCATTGCTGGCACCGGTACTCGCCGCCGCGTTTGGCTGGAGCAATGTGTTCGGCTTCGCGCTGATTCCATTGGTCATCACGCTGGTCGTCTTCGCCTGGCTTGCGCGCAATGCCCCGGAACGCCCGAAAGCCAAATCCATGGCCGACTACTTTAAAGCCCTGGGCGACCGCGACAGCTGGTGGTTCATGTTCTTTTACAGCGTGACGTTCGGCGGTTTTATCGGCCTGGCCAGCGCCCTGCCCGGCTACTTTAACGACCAATACGGCTTGAGCCCGGTGACCGCCGGCTACTACACCGCCGCCTGTGTGTTTGGCGGCAGCCTTATGCGCCCGTTGGGTGGTGCCCTGGCGGACCGTTTCGGCGGGATTCGCACCCTGCTCGGCATGTACAGCGTGGCGGCAATCTGCATCGCGGCGGTGGGTTTCAACCTGCCAAGCTCTTACGCTGCGTTGGCACTTTTCGTCTGCACCATGCTCGGCCTCGGCGCAGGTAATGGCGCGGTGTTTCAACTGGTGCCCCAGCGTTTTCGCCGCGAGATCGGCGTGATGACCGGCCTGATCGGCATGGCCGGCGGGATCGGCGGCTTCGCCCTCGCGGCAGGCATGGGCGCGATCAAGCAAAGCACCGGCAGTTATCAAATGGCCCTGTGGCTGTTCGCCAGCCTCGGCGTGCTGGCCTGGTTCGGGCTGCACGGGGTCAAACGTCGCTGGAGAACCACCTGGGGTTCGGCCGCCGTGACCGCCGCACGCGTCTGATGGGCTTGCAACTGAGTGTCGCGCAGGCCAGCGCCATTGGCCCTCGGGCCGAAAACCAGGACGCCCTGCGCGCCGTCACACCCGTGGCGGAACTGGCGGCGAGTAAAGGTTACCTGTGCGCCATCGCCGATGGCGTCAGCCAATGCGCCGACGGCGGCCTGGCGGCGCGCTCGACCTTGCAGGCGCTGGCGATGGACTACTACGCCACGCCGCAAACCTGGGGCGTGGCCCAGTCGCTCGAGCGTCTGTTGCTGGCGCAGAATCGCTGGTTGCAGGCCAACGGCGGCGGCCAGCCGCTGCTGACCACCTTGAGTGCGCTGGTGTTTCGCG
Organism: Pseudomonas sp. HT11; assembly: GCF_044875395.1. Taxonomy (NCBI): domain Bacteria; kingdom Pseudomonadati; phylum Pseudomonadota; class Gammaproteobacteria; order Pseudomonadales; family Pseudomonadaceae; genus Pseudomonas; species Pseudomonas sp. HT11. Next base: position 4,690,185 of record NZ_CP173217.1, read on the forward strand.
GCCAACGTTTCACCCTCGCGCATGTCGGCGATTGCCGGGTGTATCGCTGGCAGGACGGCGAGTTGCAGCGCATCAGCGAAGACCACGTGTGGGAACAACCGGGCATGCAGCACGTGCTCAAGCGCGCGCTCGGCCTGGACCAACACCTGGTGCTGGATTTTCTCGACGGTGAACTGCGCGCAGGCGAATGTTTTTTATTGCTCAGCGATGGCGTGTGGGCCGCCTTGGGTGAGCACAGCATCAGTTCGATCCTGCGCGAGCAAACTGACCTCGATGTGGCGGTCAACACGCTGGTCAACGCCGCGCACCTGGCCGCCAGCCAGGACAATGCCAGCGCCCTGCTGGTGCGCATCGACCAGCTCGGCGCCGCCACCCTGGGCGATGCGCTGGTGCAGTTGCAGCAATGGCCGCTGCCCCCTTCGCTCAAACCCGGGCAGCGCTTTGAAGGCTGGCAGGTTGAAAGCCTGCTGGCGCAGAGCCGACAGTCGTTGCTGTACCGGGTACGTGATGCCCAGCAGCAACCCTGGCTGCTGAAAACCTTGCCGCTCAACCGCGACGATGACAGCGATGCCGGCCAAGCGTTGCTATCTGAAGAGTGGTTTTTGCGCCGGGTTGCCGGGCGCGCGTTTCCTGAAGTTCACGCGGCCAGTGGGCGACAGCATCTGTACTACGTGATGCGCGAATACCCGGGGCAAACCCTTGCCGAACTGTTCCGGCACCAGGGGCCATTGCCCCTGGCGCAGTGGCAGTCCATCGCCGAGCGGTTGCTGCGGGCGATGGGCCTGCTGCACCGGCGACAAATCCTGCACCGCGATATCAAGCCGGAAAACCTGCTGCTGGGTGACGATGGCGAACTGCGCGTGCTGGATTTTGGCCTGGCCTATTGCCCGGGGCTCTCCGAAGACCGCGCTCATTTGCTGCCCGGCACGCCAAGTTTTATCGCACCCGAGGCGTTCAGCGGCGAGCCGCCTACGCCGCAACAGGATTTATACAGTGTCGGCGTTACCTTGTATTACCTGCTGACCGGGCATTATCCCTACGGCGAAATCGAAGCTTTCCAACGGCCGCGTTTCGCCCAGCCCGTCAGCGCCAGCCGCTATCGTCCCGACCTGCCTGACTGGTTGCCACTGAGCCTGGAACGCGCCGTGGCGGCTTCACCCGCGCAACGTTATGAAACCGCCGAAGAATGGCTGCTGGTGCTGGAGCAGGCCGACCGCCGTGAACTGAGCGTGCGACCACGGCCCTTGCTGGAGCGCGAACCGCTCAAGGTCTGGCAAAGCCTCGCCGCCATGTCGCTGCTGGTCAATCTGGTGCTGCTGTACTGGCTGTTGCACCACTAGAGGGCAAATTCCCAGGCAGCGCTGACTCAAAGCCCCAATAAACCCGCAAGCTGGCCAACTTGGCACAGCCACTGCATTAGCTTCCCCAACAACACACATACAGCCGTCCCTTCAACGTCGAAGGAGCGAGCTTCCCGAGAGAACGGGACCAGGACAAAGGCGTCCTCGCTAGATCACTAGCGGGGACGCCTTTTTTTGTTTGCGCGTAATTGGTCGAGCCATTGCGGAGAACGACATGAAAAAACTCAAATTGGTGATGATCGGCAACGGCATGGCCGGGGTTCGCACCCTTGAAGAATTGCTCAAGCTGAGCAGCGACCTGTACGACATCACCGTGTTCGGCGCCGAGCCCCACACCAACTACAACCGCATTCTGCTGTCGCCGGTGCTGGCCGGCGAGCAAACGTTCGAAGAGATCGTGCTCAACGATCTCGACTGGTACCTGGATAACCACATCAAGCTGTTGCTCAACCGCAAAGTGGTGCAGATCGACCGTGTCAAACGCCTGGTCATCGCCGAAGACGGCACCGCAGCCGAGTACGATCGCCTGCTGATCGCCACCGGTTCGACGCCATTTATCCTGCCGATCCCAGGCAATACCTTGCAAGGCGTGATCGGCTACCGCGACATCGCCGACACTCAGGCCATGATCGACACCGCCAAAACCCACAAGCACGCTGTGGTGATCGGCGGTGGCTTGCTCGGCCTGGAGGCCGCCAACGGCCTGATGCTGCGCGGCATGCACGTGACCGTGGTGCATATCGGCGAATGGCTGTTGGAGCGGCAGCTGGACAAGACCAGCGGCCAACTGCTGCAGGCCGAACTGGAAAGCCGTGGCCTGGTGTTCCGTCTACAAGAACAGACCCAGGCGCTGCACGATGCTGGTAACGGCCGTGTCGGCTCAGTGCAATTCAAGAACGGCGACGTCATCCCCGCCGACCTGGTGGTGATGGCTGCCGGCATCCGCCCCAACACCGAACTCGCAGAAAAATCCGGCATCCCGTGCAACCGCGGGATTCTGGTCAACGACACCTTGCAGACCTACGACCCACGCATTTATGCCATCGGCGAATGCGCCAGCCATCGTGGCATCGCCTATGGCCTGGTTGCGCCACTGTTCGAGCAAGCCAAAGTCTGCGCCAATCACCTGGCGCAGCTGGGCTTTGCCACCTACAAGGGCTCGGTCACCTCAACCAAATTGAAGGTCACCGGTATCGACCTGTTCTCCGCCGGCGACTTTATGGGCGGCGAAGGCACCGAAACCATCACCCTCAGCGACCCGATTGGCGGCGTGTACAAAAAATTGGTGATCAAGGACGACATCCTGGTCGGTGCCTGCCTGTACGGCGATACCGCGGACGGCGGTTGGTATTTCCGTCAGATCCGTGAGAACCATGCGATAGGCGAGATCCGCGATCACTTGATGTTCGGCGAAAACGCTTTAGGGGATGTCGGCCATCAAGGCCAGGACAAGGCCATGAGCATGGCCGACAACGCCGAAGTCTGCGGCTGCAACGGCGTGTGCAAGGGCACCATCGTCAAGGCGATCCAGGCGCACGGGCTATTCAGCGTTGACGAGGTCAAGAAGCACACCAAGGCCGCCAGCTCCTGCGGCTCCTGCGCCGGGCTGGTGGAGCAGATCCTGATCAACACCGTGGGCGGTGCCGCGGACGTCAAACCGAAGAGCGAAAAGGCGATCTGCGGTTGCAGCGACCTCAACCACGGGCAAATTCGCCAGGCCATCCGCGATCAGCACTTGCTGACCATCGCCGGCACCATGAGCTACCTGAACTGGCGCACACCCAACGGCTGCGCCACCTGCCGCCCGGCGCTCAACTATTACCTGATCTCCACTTGGCCAGGCGAAGCCAAGGATGACCCGCAATCGCGCCTGATCAACGAACGCGCCCACGCCAACATTCAGAAAGACGGCACCTACTCCGTAGTCCCGCGGATGTGGGGCGGTGTGACCAATCCGTCAGAGCTGCGGCGTATTGCCGACGTGGCCGACAAGTACAACGTGCCGATGGTCAAGGTCACCGGCGGTCAGCGCATCGACCTGCTGGGCATCAAGAAACAGGACCTGCCAGGGGTTTGGAAAGACCTCGACATGCCTTCCGGTCACGCCTATGGCAAATCCATCCGCACCGTGAAGACTTGCGTCGGCAGTGAGTTCTGCCGTTTTGGCACACAGAACTCGACGCAGTTGGGCATTGAGCTGGAGCATGACCTGTTCAATATGTGGTCGCCGCACAAGGTCAAGCTGGCGGTGTCCGGTTGCCCACGCAATTGCTCGGAAGCCGGCATCAAGGACGTGGGCATCATCGGCGTGGATTCCGGCTGGGAGATGTACATCGGCGGCAACGGTGGGATCAAAACCGAAGTCGCGGAGTTCTTCGTCAAGCTGAAAACCGCCGACGAAGTCCGTGAATACAACGGCGCTTTCCTGCAGCTTTACCGCGAAGAAGCCTTCTATCTCGAGCGCACCGTGCACTACCTGCAACGCGTGGGCATGGAGCACATCAAGAAGGCCGTACTGGAAGACCCGGCTCGCCGCCAAGCTCTCAACGAGCGTCTGCAGTTTTCGCTGTCGTTCGAACAAGACCCCTGGAAAGAACGCCTGGAGCAGCCGCTGCTGAAAAAGGAATTCGAGGTCATCCCCGTCAAACAGCTGGAGGTGCCGGTATGAACTGGCTGGATATCTGCGCACTCGATGAAATCAACGCCCTGGGCTCGCGCATCATCAATGGGCCCAAAGGTGATATCGCGATTTTTCGTACCAGTGATGACGAAGTGTTCGCCCTCGATGACCGCTGCCCGCACAAGGGCGGTCCGTTGTCCCAAGGCCTGATCTACGGCAAGCGCGTAGCCTGCCCGCTGCACAACTGGCAGATTGATCTGGCATCCGGCGAAGCCCAGGCACCGGACATCGGCTGCGCACACCATCACCACGCCCGCGTGGAAAATGGCCGGGTCATGCTGGCCCTGCGGGACGCGGGTTGATGAACCGCCAGGTCACCGCGTCCACCTGCTGTTACTGCGGGGTGGGTTGCGGCGTGCTGATCGAGCACGATGGCGCGCAGATCCTCGGTGTGCAAGGCGACCCGAACCACCCGGCGAACTTCGGCAAGTTGTGCAGCAAAGGCTCCAGTCTGCACCTGACCGGCGACCTGGCGGCCCGCGCCTTGTACCCGGAGCTGCGTCTGGGCAAGGGCCTGGCGCGGGCACGCACCGACTGGGAAACCGCACTGGAGCACGCGGCCAACGTGTTCGCCGAGACCATCAGCGAACACGGGCCGGACAGCGTGGCGTTCTACATTTCCGGGCAATTGCTGACCGAGGACTACTACAGCTTCAACAAGCTGGCTCGCGCGCTGGTCGGCACCAACAACATCGACAGCAACTCGCGGCTGTGCATGTCCTCGGCAGTGGTGGGCTACAAGCGCAGCCTGGGCGCCGATGCGCCGCCGTGCAGTTATGAAGACCTGGAGTGCAGCGACTGCGTAATGATCGTCGGCAGCAACATGGCCTACGCCCACCCGGTATTGTTCCGACGCCTAGAGGAAGCCAAAGCGCGGCGCCCGCAGATGAAAGTGCTGGTGATCGACCCACGCCGCACGGACACCTGCGATTTGGCTGACCTGCACCTGGCCATCCTGCCTGGGACGGATGTGGCGTTGTTCCATGGGATTTTGCATCTGTTGCTGTGGGAAGACTGGGTCGACCGAGACTTTATCCAGGCACATACCGATGGGCTGGCCGAGCTGAAACGGCTGGTGCATGACTACACGCCGCAAATGGTCACGCAGCTGTGCGGGATCAGCGTCGAGCAGCTGCGCCTGTGCGCCGAATGGGTCGGTACCTCCAGCAGTTTTCTGTCGCTGTGGTGCATGGGGCTCAACCAATCCACCGCCGGCAGCGCCAAAAACAGCGCGCTGATCAACTTGCACTTGGCCACGGGCACGATTGGCCGAGCGGGCTGTGGGCCGTTTTCCCTGACTGGCCAGCCGAATGCGATGGGTGGACGCGAGACCGGCAGTTTGTCGAATTTGCTGCCCGGCCATCGCGAGGCGGCCAACCCGGAACATCGGGCCGAAGTGGCCGCGTATTGGGGTGTTGAACAACTGCCAGCCAGCACCGGGCTGACCGCCATCGAACTGTTTGAACAGGTACAGGCCGGCAAGATCAAGGCCTTGTGGATCGCCTGCACCAACCCTGCCCAATCCTTGCCCGACCAGAACACCGTGCGCATGGCCTTGGAGACGTGCCCTTTCGTGGTGCTACAGGAGGCTTTTCGTACAACAGAAACGGCCCGTTTCGCTGACTTGCTGCTGCCGGCGGCCAGTTGGGGCGAGAAAGAAGGCACGGTAACCAACTCTGAACGGCGCATTTCCCACGTGCGACGGGCCATCGCCCCACCTGGGGAGGCGCGCCCGGATTGGGCGATCACTGTGGATTTTGCCCAGCGCCTGGAGCGACATCTTTATCCCGGAAAACCGGGGCTTTTCGCCTTTGAACACCCCTCGCAGCTCTTTGATGAGTACAAACTGCTGACCCGCAACCGCGACCTTGACCTGTCGGGCATCAGCCATGCCCTGCTCGATCGGATGGGTCCGCAGCAATGGCCGTTTCCCGCGGGCGCGCAATCTGGAACTGCGCGCCTGTACACCGACGGCGTATTCCCGACCGAGAGCGGCCGCGCGCACTTTGTTGCCGACCCCTACCGCGCCGCCAAAGAGCAGCGCGACGCACGCTTCCCGCTGACGCTGATCACCGGCCGCCTGCGTGATCAATGGCACGGCATGAGTCGCACAGGCACTGCAGCCCAGTTATTTGGGCATGTGAGCGAGGCACTGCTGAGCCTGCACCCGGATGAGTTGCGCCGCCATCGCTTCAAGGACGGAGACCTGGTCAACCTCAAAAGCCGCCGCGGCAGCGTGATTATTGCCCTCAACAGTGATGACAGCGTGCGCCCCGGCCAAGCGTTCCTGCCGATGCATTGGGGTGACCGTTTTCTCAAGGGGGGCGTGAATACGCTGACCCAGCCAGCCTTCGACCCTTTGTCGAAACAGCCGGAACTCAAACACAGCGGTGTGCGCCTGGAGGCTGTGCAACTGCCGTGGCAGCTGTTTGCGTTGATCGAAGGCGATGTGCAGCAACACGTCGAGGCACTGCGCCCCCTGTGCGAGGGCTTTGCCTACGTGAGCCTGAGCCTGGCCGGGCGCGAACGGCCGGCACTGGTGGTGCGCGCGGCACATACCGAGGCGCCCGACCTGCAACTGCTGACCCGTATCGACGCACTGCTGGGGCTCAACGACGGCCCAGTGATGGCGTACGACGACCCGCGTCGCTCGATCGGTAAACGCGTAAAAATCGAAAAAGGCCGGATTACCGCGTTGCGCCTGGCCGGTGAAACCCTGGCTCGGCATTGGTTGCAAAGCCTCTGGCTGGAAGGCCGCACTGACGATCAACTGCGCCGCTGGCTGCTGGCACCGCTCAGTGCGCCGCCGGGCGGTGCGGCTGCCAGCGGCAAGATTGTGTGCAACTGCAAGAACGTCAGCGAAAACGCCGTATGCGCAGGCATCACTCGCGGCCTGGACCTTAACGGGCTCAAACAGGCGCTGGGCTGCGGCACGCAATGCGGCTCGTGCGTACCGGAAATCAAACGTCTTTTGGCCAGCAACCCGCAGCCAATCGCAATCAGTGTGTGAGGGAAAAACATGAGCGCAAAAATCTGGCTGGTGGGTGCGGGGCCCGGTGATCCTGAACTGCTGACCCTGAAGGCGGTGCGGGCCCTCCATGAGGCCGACGTGGTATTGATTGATGACCTGGTCAACCCGGCTGTGCTGGAGCACTGCCTTGAGGCGCGGATTATCAGCGTAGGCAAACGCGGTGGCTGCCGTTCGACACCACAGGATTTTATCCATCGCCTGATGCTGCGTTATGCCCGGCAAGGCAAATGCGTGGTGCGATTAAAGGGTGGTGACCCGTGCATTTTCGGGCGTGGCGGCGAAGAAGCGATGTGGTTGCGCGAACGTGGTGTGGACGTGGAGTTGGTCAACGGGATCACGGCGGGCCTGGCCGGTGCAACAAACTGCGATATCCCGCTGACATTGCGCGGGGTCAGTCGCGGTGTAACGCTCGTTACGGCACATACCCAGGACAACAGCAGCCCGAACTGGCGTGCACTGGCCGAAAGCGGGACGACGTTGGTGGTGTACATGGGCGTGGCGAAGCTGGAGGAGATCCGTCAGCAGCTGCTGGAGAGTGCCATGGCAGAGGATATGCCGGTGGCGATGATCGAAAACGCATCGCTGCCTCAGCAGCGAGAATGCCGTAGCACGTTGGGGCAGATGCACAAGGATGCGCAGGCGTTCGCCTTGAAGAGCCCGGCAATTCTGGTGATCGGCAGTGTCGCCGCGGCTGCACAGGCGGCATGCGTGGCCGTATCCGCCAGCGCCTGAGGCAAACGCCAGGCGAAAAAAAGCCCGGCCTAAGCCGGGCTTTTTTTTACCACTCAGTAATTACTGAGCAGCTTGAGCTTCTACCGAGGCTTCTACGCGACGGTTGATAGCACGGCCAGCTTCAGTTGCGTTGTCAGCAACTGGGCGGGATTTGCCATAACCAACCGAGCTTACACGGTTAGGAGCAATACCGTCTTTGACCAGAACTTGCTTGACCGCGTCAGCACGACGCTGGGACAGCTTCTGGTTGTAAGCGTCAGGACCGACGGAGTCAGTGTGACCTTCAACAACGGTGGTGGTTTGTGGGTACTGTTTCATGAAGTCAGCGAGGTTTTTCACGTCGCCGTAGCTGTTAGGCTTAACAACCGACTTGTCGAAGTCGAACTTCACGTCCAGCTCAACACGAACAACCTGAGCAACTGGAGCTTCTGGCTCTGGAGTTGGCTCTGGAGCTGGTGCTGGGGTAGGAGCTGGAGCTACTGCGCCGGCGTTGCCGCCGAAGTTCACACCCAGGCCGACCAGTGCGGAGTAATCCCACTTGCCGTTGTCCAGGTTGTAGTCAGACTCAACACCGGCACGTGCGAACAGGTTGTTGGTGAAGTAGTACTTCACGCCAGCGCCAGCGATAGCCAGAGTGGACTGGTCGCGACCTTTGTGGCCGTCAGCTTCAACGTTGGTACGGCTCTGGTGACCGAAACCACCTTCAACGTATGGACGCAGGGAGTCAACACCGGCCTGACCGAAGTGGTACTGAGCAGTCACGCTGCCAGTGTCACCTTTGATCTTCTGGCTACCAGTACCGTCGTTCGAACGGGTGTGGTTGGTAGTGTCGTAGTTCAGGTTGATCGACACGTCGTCGGTCAAGAAGTAACCGATGCTTGCGCCAGGGTTGAAGCCGTCTTCGATGTGCTTAACGCTATCGTTGTACTGCTTCTTGTAGAACAGCTGGCCTTCAACTGCGCCTTGGCCTTGTGCCAGAGCGCCGAAAGAAGTGGCAGCAATAAGAGAACCAATGGCAAAGCCCAAGGTGTTTTTCAGTTTCATCCGTTAAATCCCCATCTGGTGATTGTAAAGCAGTCCCACAAACCGGGGGACAACTCGGCGACAAGTCTAACAGAACTTGCCTACACGTAAGAGATATTTGCCACGCACTAAGTTTCAGTCTCGCCCGCAAATTTCTCACGTAATTTATCAAGAGCACGCTTGTAACGCATTTTTGTAGCACTCAAACCCATGTGCATGATGTCAGCAATTTCCTGAAACTCCAGCTCTGCGACAAATCGTAGCACCAAAATTTCGCGGTCAATTGGATTCACATGCACCAACCAGCGATCGAGTCCGCCCTTTTCCTCGGGTGCCGGCGCCTTTTCTTCAGACGCTTCCTCAAGGGGGTCGAGACTCAAAGCGTCCATCAACCGACGCTTTCGCCGCTCCTTACGATACTGCGTGATGCACTCGTTATACGTGATGCTGTAGAGCCATGTCTTGAACTTCGATTTGCCCTCGAAGTTCTTCAGGCCATACAGCACCTTGAGCATCACTTCCTGACAGACATCGTCCGCATCTCTATCGTTCCCTAAATACCTTGAACAAACGTTGAACAGAGTGCGTTGATATCTGCGCATCAATTCTTCGTACGCGCGTGTTACGTGAAACAGCTCCGTGTGCGAGCGCGCGACCAACTCCTCATCAGAGAGCTCACGGGGGTCATAGCGCGTAGACAGCGTTTGGGCTTTATTCAAAACAAGTCGTGCCGACAGTCAGGTCAATGTCCGCTACAGCCCGGTCACCCGGGTTTGCGGCGGCGTACATTAGCAGGGTTTGCCGGATTAGCGGCTACTGACCTGCTGCTCCAGGAGAATCCGATTGGACAGCGATACCAGCTCACCGTCATCGGTCAGCACGGTCGTCTTGACTGTGCCGATCTCCTCGATTTGCCCTTCGACCTCGCCCACACGCACCTGTTGCCCAACCTGATACAGCTCACGCACATAGATTCCCGCAAGAATCTGACCGGCAATTTCCCGGCTTCCCAACCCCATGGCCAGCGCAACGGCCAGACCAACGGTAATCAAAACAATCACAATCACATGGTTGAGCAGGTCAGTTTTGACCTCGAGCTGGCTGATCGCGACGGAAATACTGATGATGATCACCAGCCCCTGAGCGATCCGCCCCAGGCCCGCAGCATAGTCCAGCCCCACGCCTTCGGCGGCTCCGCGCACCAGCCCGTTGGCCAGTTGCGCCAGTAAAACGCCTACGAGCAGCACCAGCGCGCCGCCGAAAACCTTCGGCAAATACAGCGCCAGCATGTCGAGCGTAGCTGAAACTCGCTCAAGTCCAAGGGATTGAGCTGCAGAAACCAGAAAAATAAGTAAAACGAACCAGTAAACGATCTTCCCGATGAGGGTCGAGATCGGCACTTGCAGCCCGGCACGACCCAACAGCTTGGTCAGGCCCGTGCCTGCCATCAAGCGGTCCAGGCCCAGTTTGGCGAGCAATTTGGACAGCAGGGTGTCGAGCAGCTTGGCCACGACAAAACCCAGCAAGACCAATACCAGAGCACCAAACAGGTTGGGAATGAAATTCGCCACCTTGGTCCACAATGCAGTCATCGCAGTGACCAGGCTCTGGGTCCAGAGATCAAGTTCCATATTCAATCAGCCTTATCAGCAGTGCGAGCAAGAGGTTTACGACGGGAAACCGGCGACACATGGGCCGAACCATTGTTCAGAGCCATCATCAGCGCTGGCAGCCAACGACCGAGCAGCCCGAACAGATCTCCCGCACCTACCTGACGGTTGGCGGTTTTCAACACGCGACCCAGGCAGGCGTCGTCGTCACGGTTGGACGGCGAAGCATTAAGCATGTCACGCAATGACTGTTCGAACGGATCGTGCATAAAGACCTCTCGCAAGTGATTTAAAAGACGAGGGTTAAATTCCTGGGGTCACATGTACCCCCTACTACGTTCAGGTCATATTCAGGTCAAACCCAGCGCAATCGTCGAAATAGCCACCATTGTCCCAAGGCGACGACCACCATCATCAGGCACGCAATCATGAATCCGTAGGGGCTGGCGGAGAACGGAATCCCGCCCACATTTATCCCCAGCAAACCGGTGAGAAAACTCATCGGCAAAAAAATCCCGGTGATGATACCGAAGCGGTACATGGTGCGATTCATCCGCAGGCTCAATCGCCGGTCTTCGGTCTCGAGCACAAGCCCCACGCGCTCTCGAGCCAATTCGAGCTCTTCCAGGTAACGCGTCAGGCTGTTGTGTAATTCGTTCCAGTAGTCAGCATCGTCATCACAAAACCACGGCAATTTGGTTCGCGTCAGCTGGGCAAAAATATCTCGCTGAGGGGCGAGGAAACGCTTGAGCCCCGCCGCGCGCCGACGGATCTGCAGGACGCTGCCATGTTCCGGAGTATACCGTTCGTCGGCATCCAATTTTTCTTCTTCGATATCGACGACTTCAGACAGATCGGTAACCAGATCCTGCACTTTGTTGGTCAGGTACTGCGCCATATAAAGGATGAGTTCCGAAGCGGTTTTCGGCCCTTTGCCCTCCGCCAGTTGCACCAGCAACTCATCGGTTGCGCGCAGCGGACGCAGGCGCAAGGAAATCACGCGATCGGCCGCTGCGAAGATCCGCACCGACACCATGTCTTCCGGCTCGGCGCCCGGGTTCAGGTTGACCCCGCGCAGAAACAGCAGCAATTGCGCTTCGGGCAGCGGCAACAGGCGCGGACGGGTGTTTTCCTCCAGCAGCAAATCGCAGGCAAACTCGCTCAAGCCGCTGGATTTACGCAGCCAGGTCTGGGTCTGCGGATGGCTGCGATCCCAATGCAGCCACAAGCTTTCCTGATGCTGCAGTTGCAAGTCGTCGAGCTCAGTCCGGGCAATCGAACGCGCACCGCCTTTACCGTCCAGCACCAGGGCATGCACCAGCCCCCATTGCGCGTTTTCTTCCTCGAACATCCTCACCCCTATCGGCAACAGCAGTTTATTCAGGCATTTTCAGCGGGCTGGGCGAGACGATCACGCCGTTATTGTCCGCATAAATGTATTCACCGGGGCGGAACGTCACGCCGGCGAAGGTCACCACCACGTTCAGGTCGCCAATGCCGCGCTTGTCGGTCTTCATCGGGTGAGTGGCCAGCGCCTGTACGCCCAAATCGGTTTGGGCAATGACATCGACATCACGGATGCACCCGTAGATCACCAGCCCTTCCCAGCCGTTTTTTGCGGCTTTCTCGGCAATCATATCGCCGAGCAACGCGCGACGCAGGGAGCCACCACCGTCGACCACCAGCACCTTGCCGGCGCCCGGCTGATCGGCCTGTTCCTTGACCAGGGAGTTGTCCTCGAAGCATTTGATGGTGACGATCACGCCGCCAAAGGAATCCCGGCCACCGAAATTACTGAACATCGGCTCAACCACCTGCACCAGCTCCGGGTAGGCGTCGCACAGATCGGGCGTCACGTAATGGTTCATCGAGAAACTCCTGTCATCAAAGAAGAGGTCGAACATCCCACGGTGTACATCAGAAAAACGTGTCGCAACAGGCAATCTTTAACGGTTCACCGGTTGGCGGCGGCCATGATCGGACTCGCTTCGTCGCAACGCAATAGCGACTGCGCGACTGAATATGACCAGAAGCGTTTAACGCGTCATATCTTAGCCGCAACCACACACGAGTGAAACGCCCTTGGCAGAGCGCTTGATCAAACAGCTGCCAATACCTGCGGGTACGCCCCGGCCAAGGGTGTCAGTGGATCGTTCAACCACCGCACCACCATTGGCCATACCTCGGCTTGAGCAGCTTTGCTGACCAGCATCTCGACATGCCCGAAATCCCCGCTGAAGCCCTGCTGGCGACCCAGACACAGGTATTGGCGATGCTCGGAGCCGACTTGCTCGAACAACTTGCGGCACGCCCAATCCGGGTCCTGCTGGTCACCGGCGGCACTCACCGCCAACAACGGCACATCGACTTCGGCGAGGCCTTTCCACCAATCCTGTTTGCCATCGCCAAAGCGACCGAACAGGCCGTTCCAGCGCATGGCTTCGATCATCACGCCCGCAGGCTCATCCTCCGGACCACGCTTGAGCCGCGCGCCGGACACCTCGCCAAAACGTTTCAGGAGCAAACGAGCGGTCCACTCCACCGGTGGAATTTTCAACGGCCAGTGGGTACGGCTCACCTGGCAACCAAACAACGCCACCGAGGCCGCCGCTGGCACCCCCAGGTGCTGCCCGCCGAGGGCCGCGGCCAGTGCGGTGCCGCCCAGGGAATGCCCGATCCAGTGCGGGATTTGCGCACTTTGCTCATGCACAAACGCGCCGATGGCCGGCAAATCGTAACGCGCGTAGTCGGCAACGCGATTCTTCGCGTAGTCCTGGTTGCGCTTGGACAAGCCATGCCCGCGCATTTCCGCGATCCACACATCAAAGCCCTGGCGCGCCAGATAAGCGCCCAAACCGATGCCTTTGGGCGAGTACCAGAAACGTCGGTTGGAAAAACTACCGTGCAACAAAATGACCGGCGTGCCCCGGTTTTCCGGGACATCGGCCAGCCCCAAACGCGTCACGGCCAGCTCGACGGTGCCGTCGGGGCTATTACCGGGTTTGAGGCGATACACATCTTCACTCAGGTCGCCGCGACGTTCAGCACTGATCAGGGCGACGGGAAACAGGTTGCTGCTGCTTTGCATAATGCTCTTGCACAAAAAAGGGCGGCGTCCGGAAGGAGTTCCGCCCTGCACAGATAAGAATGCCGGTCACCCTTGAGGAGTGACCGGCACTTTTTAAGTCACGACCTTAGGCGGACGCTTGCCCTTCCGCCAGGAAGAACCAGGTTTCCAGCACCGAATCGGGGTTCAGCGAGACGCTTTCGATGCCCTGTTCCATCAGCCATTTGGCCAGGTCCGGGTGGTCGGAAGGGCCCTGGCCGCAGATGCCGATGTACTTGCCGGCCTTATTACAGGCCTGGATGGCGTTGGCCAGCAGCTTTTTGACCGCAGGGTTACGCTCATCGAACAGGTGGGCAATGATCCCCGAGTCACGGTCCAGGCCCAGGGTCAGCTGAGTCAGGTCGTTGGAACCAATGGAGAAACCGTCGAAGAACTCCAGGAACTCTTCGGCCAAAATGGCGTTGGACGGCAGCTCGCACATCATGATGACGCGCAGGCCGTTTTCACCACGGCTCAGGCCGTTTTCTGCGAGCAGGTCGACCACTTGGCTCGCCTCGCCCAAGGTACGCACGAACGGCACCATGATCTCGACGTTGGTCAGGCCCATCTCATTGCGCACGCGCTTGAGAGCGCGGCACTCAAGCTCGAAGCAGTCGCGGAAGGCCTCGCTGATGTAACGCGAGGCCCCACGGAAGCCCAGCATCGGGTTTTCTTCTTCCGGCTCGTAGAGCTTGCCGCCGATCAGGTTGGCGTATTCGTTGGACTTGAAGTCCGACAGCCGCACAATGACCTTTTTCGGGTAGAACGCCGCCGCCAGGGTGCTGATGCCTTCCACCAGCTTCTCGACGTAGAAGCCCACCGGGTCGTTGTAGCCGGCGATGCGCTTGTCGACGCTTTCCTTGATGTCCAGCGGCAGGCCGTCGTAGTTCAGCAGGGCCTTGGGGTGCACGCCGATCATGCGGTTGATGATGAATTCCAGGCGGGCCAGGCCCACACCGGCGTTCGGCAACTGCGCGAAATCAAAGGCGCGGTCCGGGTTGCCGACGTTCATCATGATCTTGAACGGCAGGTCCGGCATGGCATCGATGGAGTTTTGCTTGATGTCGAAGCCCAGCTCACCTTCAAAGATGAAGCCGGTGTCGCCTTCAGCGCAGGATACGGTCACGCCTTGGCCGTCTTTCAACAGTTGGGTCGCGTTGCCGCAGCCCACCACCGCAGGAATGCCCAGCTCACGCGCAATGATCGCCGCGTGGCAAGTACGCCCGCCCCGGTTGGTGACGATGGCGCTGGCGCGTTTCATCACCGGCTCCCAGTCCGGGTCGGTCATGTCGGACACCAGCACGTCGCCCGGCTGGACTTTGTCCATCTCGGACACGTCCTTGATGATCCGCACCTTGCCGGCGCCGATGCGCTGGCCGATGGCACGGCCTTCCACCAGCACGGTGCCGGTTTCTTTCAGCAGGTAGCGTTCCATGACGTTGGCGGAAGTGCGGCTTTTCACGGTTTCAGGACGCGCCTGCACGATGTACAGCTTGCCGTCATCACCGTCCTTGGCCCACTCGATGTCCATCGGGCACTTGTAGTGCTTTTCGATGATCATCGCTTGCTTGGCCAACTCGCTGACCTCAGCGTCGGTCAGGCAGAAACGCGCGCGCTCGGCCTTGTCGACTTCAACGGTTTTTACCGAGCGACCGGCCTTGGCCTCGTCGCCGTAGATCATCTTGATGGCCTTGCTGCCCAGGTTGCGGCGTAGGATCGCCGGGCGACCGGCCTCAAGCGTGTGTTTGTGGACGTAGAATTCGTCCGGGTTGACCGCGCCCTGCACGACGGTTTCGCCCAGGCCGTAGGCACCGGTGATGAACACCACGTCACGGAAACCGGATTCGGTGTCCAGGGTGAACATCACGCCGGCGGTGCCGGTTTCCGAACGCACCATGCGCTGCACGCCGGCAGACAAAGCCACCAGCTTGTGGTCGAAACCTTGGTGTACGCGGTAGGAAATGGCGCGATCGTTGAACAGCGAGGCGAACACTTCCTTGGCGGCGCGGATGACGTTTTCGACGCCGCGGATATTCAGGAAGGTTTCCTGCTGACCGGCAAAGGAGGCGTCCGGCAAGTCTTCGGCGGTGGCCGAGGAGCGCACGGCGACGGCCATGTCCGAGTTGCCGGCCGACAATGTAGCGAAGGCGGTGCGGATTTCTTCGTTGAGCTTCTCGGGGAACTCGGCGTCCATGATCCATTGACGGATCTGGGCACCGGTCTTGGCCAGGGCGTTGACGTCATCGACGTCCAGGGCGTCCAGCGCGGCGTGGATCTGGGCGTTGAGGCCGCTCAGCTCGAGGAAGTCGCGGTAAGCCTGGGCCGTGGTGGCGAAACCACCGGGCACCGAGACACCAGCGCCTGCAAGATTACTGATCATCTCGCCGAGGGATGCGTTCTTGCCCCCCACATGCTCTACATCATGGACGCCGAGCTTATCGAGGGAAACTACGTACTCTACCAAGGTGATCTCTCCACTTTCTGTGTTGGAAAAGCTCAGGACGCCAGCGGCTCAGTAGGAGCAAACGCCAGCGCTTGTGGCCTGGACCTGGAAAATAAGTGAGAATGCGGCCCACTGCGGGACGGCAAAATCGCGCCTATCATATCCAAGATTCGCCATCAGCTTAAGGCCCAGGGCTCAAATGAAACGATCTGCTTTCTTTATCTCCGACGGCACCGGCATCACAGCCGAAACATTGGGTCAGAGCCTGCTCGCGCAGTTCGAAAACATTACCTTCGCCAAATTCACGCGGCCCTATATCGACAGCGTGGATAAAGCGCGAGCCATGGTACAACAAATCAATCTGGCGGCTGAAAAAGACGGTTTTCGGCCGATCATTTTCGACACCATCGTCAATCAAGACATCCGTGAGATCCTCGCCACCTCCAATGGTTTCATGATCGACATCTTCTCCACGTTCCTGGCGCCACTGGAACAGGAGTTGAGTGAACACTCCTCCTACTCAGTAGGAAAGTCCCATTCCATTGGCCACAACTCCAACTATATGGAGCGTATCGAGGCGGTCAACTTTGCCCTCGACAACGATGACGGCGCCCGCACTCATTACTATGACAAGGCCGATTTGATCCTGGTGGGCGTGTCCCGCTGCGGCAAAACCCCAACGTGCCTGTACATGGCCATGCAGTTCGGTATCCGCGCCGCCAATTACCCGCTGACCGAAGACGACATGGAACACCTGACGTTGCCGGCCGCCCTGCGCGCGCACCAGCACAAGCTGTTCGGCCTGACCATTGACCCGGACCGCCTCACGGCGATTCGTAACGAACGCAAGCCCAATAGCCGCTACTCCAGCTACGCACAGTGCGAGTTCGAAGTGCGCGAGGTGGAAAATCTGTTCCGTCGCGAGAATATTGCGCACATCAATTCCACGCATTTTTCGGTGGAAGAGATATCGGCGAAGATTCTGGTGGAGAAAGGTGTAGAGCGCAGGTTCAAATAACTGCACTGTCTGAACTGACGCCTTCGCGGGCAAGCCCGCGCCCACATTTGACCGAGTTCCAACACTGGAATGCATTCAAATGTGGGAGCGGGCTGGCCTGCGATGAACGATAACGCGGTAAACCTGCCTACAGGTGAAACCTGCCGCCACCCTGCCCCAACGCCGTCGCCAGCGCATCGAACCCAGCCCGCAACAATTGATCGTCACCCGACGTATTACAAATACTCGCCCGAATAAACTGCGGCACCGCCGTTTGCCCTACGGCAAAGGCTTCGGCCGTGGCGATCAGGTAATTATTCTGCTTGAGTTCCGCCTCGATTTCCGACGCGCGCCAGGGCTCCGGCACTTCAATCCAAAAATGCGGGCTGTTGAGGTGGGTGCGGTACTCCAGGCCGGTCAGCAGGTCGCGCACCAGGGCTTTGCGGCGGCTGATCTCGTTTATCTGCTGACGTAGCAGGTATTCCGCCGTGCCGTTTTCGATCCACTGGGTCGCCAGTTCCAGAGTCACTGGCGTGGCCATCCAGCAGGTCGAGCGCAAGGCCGCCGAAATACGACTGACCAGCGCCGGTGGCGCATGCACGTAGCCCACCCGCAACCCCGCGGACACCGCTTTGCTCAGGCTACTGATCAAAATCGTACGTTCAGGCGCGAAATGGCTGAGGGGCGGCGGCCGATCTTCTACCAATACGCCGTGGGCTTCGTCTTCAAGAATCAGCAGATTGTGCTCGCGACACACTTTGACCAACGCTTCCCGGCGCGCGACCGACAACACCGCCGTGGTCGGGTTCTGGATGGTGGGCGTGCAGTACAACGCCGAAACCCGGTGATTACGACAGACTTCATCCAGCGCGCCCGGCAACACGCCTTCTTCGTCCATCTCCAGGCCGATCAGCCGCACGCCGAGCATGCGCGCGGCCGTGATCAGCCCGGGATAGGTCAGCTGTTCGGTGACCACCGTATCGCCCGCCCGCAGCAATGCCATCATCGCGCACAGCAGGCCATGCTGGCCGCCATTGACGCAGATGACCTGCTCGGGAATCGGGTGAAAATCACGCTGCACCAGCCACTGCGCCCCGGCCTCACGGTAGCGGGGCAAACCGGCATCCGGGGTGTAGGCGCTGATGTCCTGGAGGAACTTGGCGTTGGTCGACAAGGTTTGGAAGCTCTGGGCCAGAAACACCGTCTCCTGACCAGGAATATGCATGTTACGGCTCATGTCGAAGTAATGGCGCGGCTCCTCGCTGACGTTGCGAAAACCTTCATCACGCTGGCGCTCCATCCCACGCTTGCGCACGAAAGTGCCGTCACCCACCCGCGCCACCACCAACCCGAGGCGTTCCAGTTCGCCGTAGGCTCGGCTGATAGTGCCGATGGTTACACCCAGATTGTCGGAAAGCACCCGATGGGGCGGCAGTTTTCGTCCGGGTTCAATCAAGCCTTCAAGGATGCCTCGTTCCATCACATCGGACAGGCGCTTGTACTTCACGCCCTGACCGCTGGACAACCCCTCACGCATAATTGACACCATGTCAATATTTGTTTTGACAGCCATCATTCGCCCTAATAGTGTGCTTTTACGGGTTCAATAACCGAATGAAACAACTTAATACACAGTCAATATAGAGTTCAATTCCGGCTCAGGGAAGCAATAAACGATGCCAATGTCCGCCGTTCTTGAAAACACAACAAAAACAAAAACTCAGAAACAGTGGTTGGCCGGCCTGGTGACCAGCGTGATGTTTCTTATCGTGTGCCTGAGTTGGGGCACTACGTGGCTGGGGATCAAGATCGCTGTCGAGAGCGTGCCACCGCTGACATCGGCGGGCCTGCGCTTCCTGATCGCCTTCCCGCTGTTCCTGTGTTTCGCTCTGGTGCGCCGCGAGCCCATCCTGTTCCCGCGCGAAAGCCGCTGGTTCTTCGTATTCGTGACACTGTCCTACTTCAGCGTTCCCTATTACCTGCTCAACTACGGCGAGATGCATGTCTCTTCCGGTCTCACCGCGCTGCTGTTCAGCTGCATGCCGGTGTTTATCCTGATTTTCTCCGCGCTGTTTCTGCGCGAGCGCATCTATTTTTCCCAGGTGGTCGGCATCGGCATCGGTTTCGGCAGCCTCTACATGATCATCAAGAGCCAGGGCCTGCACCTGGACCACGCCGAATTCTTCGGGGTGCTGGCAATTCTGACCGCCGCGATCATGCATGCCTTGTGCTACGTCATTACCAAGCAAAAAGGCAGCGCCATCAGCGTGATCACCTACAACACGCTGCCCATCGGCATTGCCGGGTTGATGCTGTTTGTGGCCGGCCTGTGGTTTGAAACACCCACCTTCGAAACCATCACGCTGCGTTCCTGGAGCGCGCTGTTCTACCTGGGGCTGGTGGCGTCGGTGGGCGGGTTTATCGTGTATTTCATGCTGCTCAAGCGCTTGAGTCCGATCATTCTGTCGTTCGTGTTCATCATCTTCCCGGTATTCGCGGTGATCATCGGCGCCTGGTACGAAGGCGTGGAAATTTCCCGCGACCTGATGCTGTACTCCGCCATCCTGCTGGCTGGTTTCGCGATCACCAAGCTGCCTGTCGAAAAACTCCTGGCCAAGAAAAATTGAGCCTCCTGACCCACCCCTATCAGCAACGCGAGAGAAACATGGACGTCCTCCGCCCCAATGCCCTGGAGCAGATCTATGCCCACGCCAGCCGCAGCTACCCAGAGGAATGCTGTGGTTTTGTCTTCGCCGACGGCAGCGTGTACCTGGGCAGCAATATCCAGAACGACTTACACCGCAAGAACCCCCAGATGTACGCGCGCAGCGCGGCCAACGGCTACACCTTCTCGGTAGCCGACACCCTGCTGATGAACAAGGCGTTGCGCAGTGATAACCCGGTGGTGGTGATCTATCACTCGCACCCGGATGTCGGCGCCTACTTCAGTGACGAAGACCAGGACAAGGCACTGTTCCTGGGTGAGCCGATCTACCCCGTGAGCTACCTGGTGGTGGACGTACGCCAGGGCAAGGCCCTGGGCTCAAAGCTGTTTGCCTGGGACGGCAAGCATTTCGCCCCTCAACCCTTCAACGACCTGCACACGGAGTTGTCCATGAACGCTGTCTCTTTCCCCGACATTCTGGTTCGCGTGGCCAAGCTGCCGGAATCGACCCTCGAGGGCACCGGATCGACATTGCGCGAAGTCATTGAAAACCTCTGCAGCAGCCACCCGCAGCTGCGCCCGCACCTGTTTCACGAGAAGAACAATCAGCTCAAGGAACACTTCCTGTTCACGGCCGAGGAAGAACTGATCGACGCCGACGAGCCCTTGCCGGAAAAAGCCAGAATCGAAGTGCTGCTCGCCACCTCCGGCGGCATGGACGTCGAGGCTTTAAGCAACGAAGAAGTGCAGCGCTACGTGCGCCATATCACTCTGCCAGGCGTCGGGCGCGAAGGTCAGTTGAACCTGAAAAAGGCCAAGGTATTGATCATCGGCACCGGCGGCCTCGGCTCGCCCATCAGCCTGTACCTGGCGGCGGCCGGCATTGGCACCCTGGGCCTGGTGGACTTCGATGTGGTGGAAAGCAGCAACCTGCAACGCCAGATCGTTCACGGCAACAGCACACTGGGCATGCCCAAGGTCGAGTCGGCCAAACAGCGCCTGCAGGATCTGAACCGGCACATCCAGATCAACGCGCACAACACTGCCCTCAACGCCGACAACGCCCTGGAACTGGTGGGCGCCTACGATCTGGTGATCGATGGCACCGATAATTTCGACACGCGTTACTTGGTCAACGACGCCTGCGTGCAGTTGGGTAAACCTCTGGTCTACGGCGCCATCTACCGCTTCGACGGGCAGATCAGTGTGCTCAACTATAAAGGTGGGCCGTGCTACCGCTGCCTGTTCCCCTCAGCACCGCCTGCCGAGCTGGCACCCAACTGCAGCGCCGGCGGCGTAATCGGCGTATTGCCGGGTGTGGTTGGCATGATTCAAGCCACCGAGGCCATCAAATTGCTGATCGGCATCGGCGAGCCGCTGTCCGGTCGGTTGATGCGCTTCGATGCGCTGGCGATGAAATTCAGCGAAATCCGCTTCAAGCGCCGCGCCGACTGCCCGTGCTGCTCGGCGCTGCGTCGCAGCGAACCGGTGGCGCCGACAGTGTGCGCCGATGCCGTGCCCAGCCAACCGTCCCTGGCCGAAGAACGCTACATCAAGCCGCGAGTACTCAAGCAAGTGCTTGAACACCACCGCAGCGCCGATGTGCTGCTGGACGTGCGTGACGCCACTGAGCTGGAGGTGTGCAAACTGCCGGGCGTGGTGCATATCCCTCTGGCCGAACTGGATGAGCAACTGCACAGCCTCAGCCGCGACAATACCCATTACCTGATCTGCTACGCCGGCTCCCGCGCCGAGCAAGCCGCCAGCACCTTGCTAGCCGCCGGTTTCGCCAACACCAAAGTCCTGCAGGGCGGCATGAAACACTGGGTTCGCGACGTCGAACCTGACATGCCTTTGTACTGATCCGGGGGCTGAGCGATGTTGCATAACTCCATTCTTGACGTGATCGGCCACACACCGATCGTGCGTCTGGCGCAGTTTTCCGAAGACCTTGGCATCGAGGTCTACGCCAAGCTGGAATCCCTCAACCCAGGTGGCAGCCACAAGGCACGCATCGCGCTGGGCATGATCCTCGACGCCGAGCGCCGCGGCGTGCTGATGCGTGATTCCGGGCAGACCATCATCGAGCCCAGCGGCGGCAACACCGGCATTGGACTGGTGATAGCCGGCAACGTGTTGGGTTACAAAGTGGTGCTGGTGATCCCGGACAACTACAGCCCCGAAAAGCAGAAACTGCTGCGCCTGTATGGTGCCAAGGTGGTGCTGTCGGACAGCCGCCTGGGGAACAATTCCCACGGCGAAAAATGCATGGAACTGCAGCTCGAAAACCCCAGCTACGTGATGCTCAACCAGCAGCGTAACGGCGCCAATCCGCAGACCCACCGCGACACCACCGCACCGGAAATCCTCCGCGCGTTCGGTGAACGGCGCGTGGATTATTTCGTCAGCGGCATCGGCACCGGCGGCCACCTCACGGGCATCGGCGAAACGCTCAAGGCCGCCTGGCCTGCACTGCGGGTGATGGGCGTGGAACCGGAGGAATGCGACCTGCTGAAAAACCAGCACGCGCCGCACCATATCCAGGGCCTGTCGATTGGCTTGATCCCAAGCATTCTCAACCTGGAAGTGATCGACGGCATGCTCAAGGTGTCGCACCAGGCATGCATCGACATGATCAAACGCATCATGCGCACCGACGCCATCAGCCTGGGCTTGTCCTCGGCCGCCAACATGGTCGCCATCGCCCAACTCGCCCCCGAACT
This sequence comes from Pseudomonas sp. HT11, assembly GCF_044875395.1. Taxonomy (NCBI): domain Bacteria; kingdom Pseudomonadati; phylum Pseudomonadota; class Gammaproteobacteria; order Pseudomonadales; family Pseudomonadaceae; genus Pseudomonas; species Pseudomonas sp. HT11. The sequence goes on from NZ_CP173217.1 coordinate 4,712,556, forward strand.
GCCGCCCGAAACGGTGGTGTTGACCATGGTCTACGACAATGCTGACAGCTACCTGCCCAGTTTCGAATAACCGGTTTCCCAACCATCCAGAACGCGGGGGTGCCTCCATGGGGGGCTTTATCGACATGCAACAGCTGCACGATGAGTTGCTCACCCACCTCATCAAGACCCTGACGCCTGCGCAGATCAAGCAGCTGGAACCGCACCTGGCGCCGCTGATCCAGAACGCCGCCCAGGCGGTGGCCGAGGACCTGATCGCCTATGCCTATCGCGACCCGGCGTCACGCGGGCGCGGCGAGTTGATTCTGGAATCCTATGCCTCGTTCAAGGCCGTGCTGTTTTACCGCCTTGCGCACCTGGTATGGCATTTCCCCGATCAAACCAATGGCGAGTTTTCGCGCATGGCTCTGAAGCTCAGCAACCAGGGCAAAATCCTCTCTGGAGCCGAGATCCATCCCGCTGCGCGCATAGGCCGGCGCTTCGTGCTGGACCACGGTTACGGCACAGTGATCGGCGAAACCTGCGAGATCGGCAACGACTGCTACATCCTCTGTGGCGTGACACTGGGCGCCCGCGGGATCGCCAACAACCCGGATGGCAAACGCCACCCGCGCCTGGGCAACAACGTCGAGGTCGGCGCCGGCGCCCGCGTGTTGGGGTATGTGCTGATCGGCGACAACGTGTTTATCAGCCCTTCGTGTGTCATCACCCAGGACGTGCCTGCCGGTACCAAGGTCAAGGTGGTCAATCAGGTTCAACTGCAGAAAAACGATGAGTCAGACCACAGCAACTACCTCGGAGCTTTCGCCCTGGACGAGCGTTTGCACGTGGTCGGCGAAGTGAATGCCAGCCACAAGGTCACGGTGCTCGACGCCGACTTTCACCCGTTGCAGGGGCTGATGCTGGAGCCCACGGTGAAAGAGCGTCATCACCTGCAGTTTCGCCTGCGCCGCCTCGATGTCGGCGAGCAACTGCCACGCTTGCCGCTGAACCTGAAAATCTGCGGGCCGGAATTTGAAATCACCCTGCTCTCCCCCCCTGGCTTGAGTGCGATGGTGCGTCACCTGTTGCAAGCCAGCCCACTGATTGTCGGAGGTTGAACATGTCTGTGCACACCATGGAAACCCTGGCGCTGTTCGACAGCGCGCCCTACCAGAATGCCTTCAGCGCGCGGGTAATTGCGGTCAGCGAACACGGCATTGCCCTGGAGCACACGCTGTTCTACCCCACCGGCGGCGGCCAGCCGGGCGACACCGGGCACCTGACACTGGCCGATGGCACGCGGGTCGAGGTGATCGGCACCGTACGCGACCCGGTGCTGCGTTCGATCATCTGGCACCAAGTCCAAGAGTGCCCGCCGCAGTTGACTGTCGGGGTGCAGGTGGACGCGGGTCTGGACTGGGAACGCCGCTACCAGCATATGAAGATGCACACCTGCCTGCATTTGCTGTGCTCGATCATTGATGCCCCCGTCACCGGTTGCAGCATCAGCGCAGACAAAGGCCGGCTGGATTTCGACTTGCCGGAAATGACCCTCGATAAAGACAGCATCACCCGCGACCTCAACGCCCTGATCGAGCAGGCCCACGTGGTGAAAACCCTGTCGATGCCCGCCTCGGAGTACTCAACCCTGCTGCAGATCACCCGTACCCAGGCAGTAGCGCCGCCGGTGATCCAGGGTTCGGTGAGGGTAATTGAAATCGCCGGCATCGATATCCAGCCATGCGGTGGCACCCATGTTATCAACACCGAGGAAATCGGCCGGGTGTTCTGCGAGAAAATCGAAAAGAAGAGCAAGCACAACCGCCGGGTGATCCTGCGGTTCGAGGGATAGGTCAACCCTGACGCGGCCCGTATGGGGTGCCCCCATACAAGGCCGACGCGGTGCAGCCCTTATTGCTTTTGCTCGCTGATTTTCTTGCTCAAGGTCTCGATCTGCGCTTGAAGCTGCGCAATCACCGCCTTGAACTGTGCTTCCATTTGATCAAGCCCGGCCTGCAGCTGTGCGTTTTCACTCATGAGTGCTTCAACGCCACGCGCAGCAGTCGCTTCTGGCTCATCGCTCGGGGCCGACGTTGGGTCATTCGCGGGGGCCGCTGCGTCGGGTGACGGACCAGGAGCAGAATTTTCCGGCTCAGAAGGCACCGCGTTCTGAGGCGTGCCAATCGCGTCAATGCGTTGAGCCAAGCCCTGGATTTGCTCTTGCAGTTGCTGAATCACCGTCTTGAGCTCCCCGAAAAACGCTAACACTTCCTGGCGAAACGCTTGGCTCTCACGGTTCAACGCTTCAAGACTTTGAGCCTGGCCCGGCTCAGTCCCCGATGGATTCGGTGTAACCGGCGAAGCCTGCGACGGCGCAGTGTGCTGCTCACCTGCAGAACGGTTCTGCGGCGTAGCCTCAGGCTGATTCGAGGAGGGTTGAGTGGCTTCACGTGGCGTATTGAGTTGCTGGGTCAGGTCGACAACTTGCTGTTGGAGGCTCTGGATCTGTGGCCCAACCTCAGCGGCAAACCCCTGGAACTTGGCACGAAGCGCCATATTTTTTTGCGTCAGTTCTGCCAGCGAGTCCGTCGCCTCCGAGCCCTGTGACGGTGGCGCGTTCACGATCGCGCTGTGGCTTGAGAACTGGCCGCGCTGCTCGGGCGTCATCGCGGGACGCAGCGGCGCGGAATCGGGCTGGGTACTGGCTCGTTCGGAAGCGCGGGCGCTGTCCTGGTAGCTGATGGGCGACGGCTTTTGAGGCTGTTCATAGCCAACCGTGTAGGGTGCTGGCCGAGTATTTACGCTAGTCATAGGGACCTTCCCAGATTCAGGTAGTGAAGTCGTGATTGCCGATTTGAAGGCCTGCGTTCGCACGCCGTCTGGTTACCTGATTGGCGTTTCTCTGAAAGAGGGTTCCGGAACCGTAGGGCGGGTAAGTGGCTATTTGTATCTCAGGCAAAAACAGCGGTGCCTTGCGCTTGTGTCAGGGGCGGACGCCCGGCGCACCAACACATAAGCCGCAGTTCGTACAGGAAACTGACAGCAAATTTATGTGCTTGTAACATTCAGAAACGTACAATCCCGCCTGCAACGCCTCGTTGCCCCTGACTCACGAAAACAGCGCCCGCCCTTCTCGGTGGGTCATTCGTGCAGCAGCTAAGCTCACTCCCATCACGCCCCTGAACGCTGCAGGACTGACTGCCTATGAACAGAGTGTTTCGTCACTATTTACCGGCGTCCACGCTGCGCTTGCTACCCAATCGCTGGGATTTGGTCGCCTTGCCTCTGGTGATCGGCTTTTTATTGTTTTTCTCCATTACGGCGCGGGAAACCTGGGCACCAATCGCCACGTTGCAAAGTGAAGTCATCTCTCTGGACCCGGCCAACCTGCCGGAATACGCCATGCGCACCACCCTGCGCATGCTCGCAGCGATGGTCGCCGCGCTGGTCTTCACCCTGTTGTACGGCACCCTGGCCGCCAAAAGCCGGCGTGCCGAGAAGCTGCTGGTGCCGGTGCTCGACATCCTGCAATCGGTGCCGGTGCTCGGCTATATCTCTTTTACCGTGACGTTTTTCCTGTTGCTGTTTCCCGGGCGTGTGCTGGGCGCCGAGTTCGCGGCGATCTTTGCGATCTTCACCAGCCAGGCCTGGAACATGACGTTCAGCTTCTACCAGTCGCTGCGCATGCTGCCCCACGACCTGGTCGAAGTGTCGACCAACCTGCGGCTTTCCGGCTGGCAGAAGTTCTGGAAGCTCGACGTGCCCTTCGCCATGCCCGGGCTGGTGTGGAACATGATGATGAGCATGTCCGGCGGCTGGTTTTTTGTGGTCGCCTCCGAAGCCATTACCGTCGGCGACAAGACCATCACCCTGCCGGGCGTGGGTTCTTACCTGGCCCTGGCCATTGCCCAGAAAGACCTGCACGCCGTGGGTTACGTGATCCTGGCGATGATTGTGGTCATCCTGATGTATGACCAGTTCCTGTTCCGTCCGCTGGTGGCCTGGGCCGACAAGTTCCGCATGGAGACCACGGCCTCTCAGGGCGCCGCGCCGCAATCCTGGCTGTTGAACCTGATCCAGCGCACGCGCGTGGTTCAGCGCATCCTGCGCCCGATCACCCGTGCCATCAGCCGTATCGGTAACAAGCGTTTCAGCCTCGCGGGCAGTGCGCTCAAGGCGTTGCCGGCAGAAACACCGAAGGCCTCAAAAGTGATCGATTGGGTGTGGGGCACACTCATAGCGCTGCTGGCCGCGTATGCGCTGTATCACATCGTGCAGTACGTCGGCACCGAAGTGACCTTTGCCGAGGTCGGCCATGTGTTCCTGCTGGGCCTGATCACGCTGCTGCGGGTAACCGGGCTGATCCTGATCGCATCACTCATCTGGGTGCCCCTGGGCGTGATGATCGGCCTGCGCCCCCGCCTTGCGGAGAAAATCCAGCCCCTGGCGCAGTTCCTTGCCGCCTTCCCGGCGAACCTGCTGTTCCCGGTATTCGTCATCGTGATCCTGCACTACAAGCTCAACCCGGACATCTGGCTGAGCCCGCTGATCGTACTGGGCACCCAGTGGTACATCCTGTTTAACGTGATCGCCGGGGCCAGCGCGTTTCCCAACGACTTCAAGGAAGCTGCCGCCAACTTCCGCATCCGCGGCTGGTTGTGGTGGCGCAAGGTGATGCTGCCGGGGATCTTCCCCTATTACGTTACCGGCGCCATTACCGCTTCGGGCGGCGCGTGGAACGCCAGTATCGTTTCCGAGTACGTGTCCTGGGGCCAGGACAACGTGGTCGCCCACGGGCTGGGCGCCTACATTGCACAGACCACCGCCGCCGGCGACTTCCCGAAAATCGCCTTGGGCGTGGTGGTGATGTCGATCTTTGTGGTGGCCTTCAACCGCGCAGTCTGGCGGCCGATGTACGCCCTGGCTGAAAACAAACTTCGCTTGAATTGACGGGATTCGCTGTGATGAATACCAATACCGAACACGCTGCTGATACCCCGCAAATCTACTCGCTGAAAAACGTCAACCGGGTTTTCGGCAAGGGCAAAGACGAGCTGCAAGTGCTCAGCGGCGTGGACTTGAGCCTGCACGAAGGCGAGATCGTCGGCATGCTCGGCCGCTCCGGCTCGGGCAAGTCCACCTTGCTGCGCATCATCGCCGGGCTGATTCAGCCGTCGTCGGGCGAAGTGCGCTACAACGGCGCCCCGCTCAACGGCCCGGCCGAAGGTGTGGCCATGGTGTTCCAGACCTTTGCGCTGTTCCCCTGGCTGACCGTGCTGGAAAACGTGGAAGCCGGCCTGCAAGCCTTGCAAGTCGAGCGCAAGGAAAGCCGCCGCCGCGCCCTGGCCGCCATCGACCTGATCGGCCTGGACGGGTTTGAAAACGCCTACCCGCGCGAGTTGTCCGGCGGCATGCGCCAGCGCGTGGGCTTTGCCCGTGGCCTGGTGGTCAACCCGACGCTGCTGCTGATGGACGAACCGTTCTCGGCCCTCGACGTGCTCACCGCCGAAACCCTGCGCACCGACTTGCTGGACTTGTGGAGCGGCAAGCAACTGCCGATCAAATCGATCCTGATCGTGACCCACAACATCGAAGAAGCGGTGCTGATGTGCGACCGCATCCTGGTGTTGTCGTCCAACCCGGGCCGGGTGGTCGCCGAAATCAAGGTGCCATTTGCGCACCCGCGCAACCGCCTGGACCCGACCTTTCGGCAAATGGTCGACGACATTTATGCCTTGATGACCGACCGGCGCAGCGCCGATGCCAAAGGCATCCCCGAGCTGAAAATGGGCAGCCTGCTGCCGGAAGTGTCGACCAACCTGATGGCCGGCCTGATCGAAACCCTGGCCGCCGAGCCTTACAACGGCCACGCAGGCTTGCCCACGGTAGCCGAGCGCCGCCTGCTGGAAGTGGACGATTTATTCCCGGTGGCCGAGATGCTCGAGCATTTGGGTTTCGCCGAACTCAAGGGCGCCGACATCACCCTCACCGACGCCGGCAAACTGTTCGCCGACTACGGCACCCAGGAACGCAAAACCCTGTTCGCCGAGCATTTGATCCGGCACGTGCCATTGGCCGCGCGCATTCATCAGGTATTGCTTGAGCGCAGCGGGCATCGGGCGCCACGGGTGCGCTTCGAGCAGGAACTGGAGGACTCAATGACCGAAGCCTTTGTGCAAAAAACCCTGGAAAGCGTGGTGGCGTGGGGGCGGTATGCGGAGATTTTCTCCTATGACGACCATACCGAGACCTTCAGCCTGGATGATGTGGAAGGCAGTATGTAAGCCGAACACTTTTTATTGAGCACACAGGGCAAATGTGGGAGCTGGCTTGCCTGCGATAGCATCACCTCGGTGTATCTGAAAGACCGAATTGCCTGCATCGCAGGCAAGCCAGCTCCCACAGTGATTGGGTTTACACAGTGAGTGTTGTGGTGGTGTTCAGATCACAAACAGGTCCACAAACCGATTCACTGGCGTGGCCTCAAGCTTCGCCTGATCCTTGCACAGGGCAAAAATCTCGGCACTGCGCTGCGCGGTAAACCGGGTCGCCAGGTTGGCCTTGAACTTGTCCTCCAGCAATGGAATGCCATCCACCCGACGCCGACGATGGCCGATCGGGTATTCCACCGCCACCTGCTCGGTCCTGGAACCATCCTTGAAAAACACTTGCACCGCGTTGGCGATGGAGCGCTTGTCGGCCTCCAGGTATTCGCGGCTGTAGCGTGGCTCTTCGATGATCACCATCTTCTGGCGCAGCTCATCGATGATCGGGTGGGCCGCGTGAAACGCGTCCTCGTACTGCTCGGCCACCAGATTGCCGAAGGCCAGCGGCACCGCGGTCATGTATTGCAGGCAGTGGTCGCGGTCGGCGGCGTTGGCCAACGGGCCGACCTTGGAGATGATGCGAATCGCCGACTCATGGGTGGTGATCACGATGCGCTCGATTTCATGCAGGCGCGCTTTGACCTGCGGGTGCAAGGCCACTGCGGCTTCGCAGGCGGTTTGCGCATGGAATTCGGCCGGGAAGCTGATCTTGAACAGGACGTTTTCCATCACATAAGTGCCGTAGGGCTGCGACAGGCGGAACGCGCGCTTGTCCTCAGGCTTAAGCGCCAGGTCGTTGTTGGTGTGACTGAACAGCACGTCATAGAACCCCCACTGCGGCGCACTCAACACACCGGGAATGCCCATCTCGCCGCGCAAGGCGATATCGGCCAGGCGCACGCCACGGCTCGACGCATCGCCAGCCGCCCAGGATTTGCGCGAGCCCGCATTGGGTGCATGGCGGTAAGTGCGCAGTGCCTGGCCGTCGACAAATGCATGGGACAACGCTGCAAGCAACTGCTCGCGGTTGGCGCCCATCAGCTTGGCGGAGACCGCCGTGGAGGCGACTTTCACCAGCAGCACGTGATCGAGGCCGACACGGTTGAAGGAGTTTTCCAGGGCGATCACGCCCTGGATTTCGTGGGCCATGATCATCGCTTCCAGCACCGCGCGCACGGTCAGCGGTGCGTCGCCATTGGCCACGCGCTTTTGCGAAAGGTGGTCGGCCACGGCGAGGATGCCGCCGAGGTTATCCGAAGGGTGGCCCCATTCGGCGGCGAGCCAGGTGTCGTTGTAGTCGAGCCAACGCACGATGCAGCCGATGTCCCAGGCGGCTTTGACCGGGTCCAGACGCAACGAAGTGCCCGGCACGCGCGCCCCGAACGGCACGACGGTGCCCTCCACGAGTGGCCCCAGGTGCTTGGTGCACTCGGGAAAACGCAGGGCCAGCAGGCCACAGCCGAGGGTGTCCATCAGGCAGTTGCGGGCGGTGTCCAGTGCGGCCTGGGAGTCGATGCGGTAATCGAGGACATAATCGGCGATGTCCTGCAGGACCTGGTCGTAGTCGGGGCGGTTGTTCTGGTCGACGTTGGCGCTCATGGCAGTTCTCCAAGCAGTTAGGGGGTTGTTCCATCCTCAGGGTCAGGGTTGATCATGTGTTGGCAGGTCTGATTGCCCACCTTGGTCGTGCGGATAGCACCATTCCCTGTGGGAGCGGGCTTGCCCGCGATGGCGGTCTGTCAGTGGCACATAAGGTGACTGGTCCACCGCATTCGCGGGCAAGCCCGCTCCCACATGGGTTCGGTGCTGGCTATTAAAAGGCGTCGCCGGGCACGCGTACGAAACCTTCCATCAATACCCGCGCGCTGCGGCTCATGATGGCTTTCTTAACGACCCATTCGCCGTTCACCTGGGTCGCCTCCGCGCCCACACGCAAGGTGCCGGACGGATGCCCGAAGCGCACCGCATTACGCTCGACACCACCGGCTGCGAGGTTGACCAAGGTGCCGGAAATCGCCGCCGCCGTGCCAATCGCCACCGCCGCCGTGCCCATCATGGCGTGGTGCAACTTGCCCATCGACAAGGCGCGCACCAGCAGATCCACATCACCGGCCTTGATGGCCTTGCCGCTGGACGCCACGTAGTCCAAAGGCTTGGCCACAAAGGCGACCTTGGGCGTGTGCTGACGCTGGGCGGCTTCGTCAAGATGCTTGATCAGGCCCATGCGCAATGCGCCATAGGCCCGCACGGTTTCAAACATCGCCAGGGCTTTGGGGTCGCTGTTGATCGCGCCTTGCAGCTCGGTGCCGGTGTAGCCGAGGTCTTCAGCGTTGATGAAAATCGTCGGAATGCCCGCATTGATCAGCGTCGCCTTGAAGGTGCCGACACCGGGCACCTCCAAGTCGTCGATCAGATTACCGGTGGGAAACATCGAGCCACCGCCGCCCTCCTCTTCCGCCGCCGGGTCCATGAACTCCAGCTGCACTTCGGCGGCCGGGAAGGTCACGCCGTCGAGCTCAAAGTCGCCGGTTTCCTGCACCGCGCCGTCGGTGATCGGCACATGGGCGATGATGGTCTTGCCGATATTGGCCTGCCAGACCCGCACCACGGCCACGCCGTTGCGCGGCACGCGGGCGGGGTCGACCAGCCCGGCGCTGATGGCAAACGAACCCACCGCTGCCGACAGGTTGCCGCAGTTGCCGCTCCAATCGACAAAAGGCTCGTCGATGGAGACCTGGCCAAACAAGTAGTCCACGTCATGATCGGCACGGGTGCTTTTGGCGAGGATCACGGTTTTGCTGGTGCTCGAAGTGGCGCCGCCCATGCCGTCGATTTGCTTGTCGTAGGGATCGGGGCTGCCGATCACCCGCAACAGCAAAGCGTCGCGCGCGGCACCCGGCACCTTCGCCGCTTCGGGCAGGTCCTTGAGGCTGAAAAACACGCCCTTGCTGGTGCCGCCACGCATGTAGGTGGCGGGAATCTTGATTTGCGCTGCGTGTGCCATGGTTAAACCCTCAGGCGGTTGCCGCCGATTCCAGGAAGTCCTGGGCAAAACGTTGCAACACGCCGCCCGCCTCGTAGATCGACACTTCTTCGGCGGTGTCCAGGCGGCACGTCACCGGCACCTCGACACGTTCGCCATTTTTGCGGTTGATCACCAGGGTCAGTTGCGCACGCGGGGTGCGTTGGCCGACCACGTCATAGGTTTCGCTGCCGTCGATGTTCAGGGTGTGGCGGTCGGTGCCCGGCAGAAACTCCAGCGGCAACACGCCCATGCCCACCAGGTTGGTGCGGTGGATACGCTCAAAGCCTTCGGCGGCAATCGCCTCCACACCGGCCAGGCGCACGCCCTTGGCGGCCCAGTCGCGGGACGAACCCTGGCCGTAGTCGGCGCCGGCAATAATGATCAGCGGCTGCTTGCGTTCCATGTAGGTTTCAATGGCTTCCCACATCCGCGTGACCCGGCCTTCCGGCTCGATACGCGCCAGCGAACCCTGCTTGACCTTGCCGTTTTCCTGGACCATTTCGTTGAACAGTTTCGGGTTGGCAAAGGTCGCGCGTTGCGCGGTCAAGTGGTCGCCGCGGTGAGTCGCGTAGGAGTTGAAGTCGACTTCCGGCAAGCCCATTTTCGCCAGGTACTCGCCCGCGGCGCTGTCGAGCATGATCGCGTTGGACGGCGACAGGTGGTCGGTGGTGATGTTGTCCGGCAGCACCGCCAGCGGCCGCATACCCTTGAGTGGGCGTGCACCGGCCAGCGCGCCTTCCCAATACGGCGGGCGGCGGATGTAGGTGCTTTGCGGGCGCCAGTCGTACAGCGGCGCCACTTTGGGGCCGGTGTCTTCGTGGATCGCAAACATCGGGATGTAGACCGCGCGGAACTGCTCCGGCTTGACCGAAGCCTTGACCACCGCGTCGATTTCTTCATCGCTGGGCCAGATGTCCTGCAGGCGGATTTCCTTGCCGTTGGCGTCGAGACCCAGCACGTCCTTTTCAATGTCGAAACGGATGGTGCCGGCAATCGCGTAAGCCACCACCAGCGGCGGCGAGGCCAGGAACGCTTGCTTGGCGTAGGGGTGAATGCGCCCGTCGAAGTTGCGGTTGCCCGACAACACGGCAGTGGCGTACAGGTCGCGGTCGATGATTTCCTGCTGGATCACCGGGTCGAGTGCGCCGGACATGCCATTGCAGGTGGTGCAGGCAAACGCCACCACACCAAAACCCAGCTGCTCCAACTCGTGGGTCAAGCCCGCTTCGTCCAGGTACATCGCTACGGTTTTCGAACCCGGCGCCAGCGAGGATTTGACCCACGGCTTGCGCGTCAGCCCAAGCTTGTTGGCATTACGCGCCAGCAGGCCGGCGGCGATCACGTTGCGCGGGTTACTGGTGTTGGTGCAACTGGTGATAGCGGCGATGATCACCGCGCCATCAGGCATTTGCCCCGGCACTTCGTCCCACTGGCCGGAGATGCCCTTGGACGCCAGGTCGCTGGTGGCCACGCGCGCGTGCGGGTTGCTCGGGCCGGCCATGTTGCGCACTACGCTGGACAGGTCGAAGGTCAGGCCGCGCTCGTATTGCGCGCCTTTCAAGTCATCCGCCCACAGGCCGGTGTGACGCGCGTACTGCTCGACCAAGGTGACTTGTTCGTCTTCACGGCCGGTGAGTTTCAGGTAGGCGATGGTCTGCGGGTCGATGTAGAACATCGCCGCGGTGGCACCGTATTCCGGGGCCATGTTGGAGATGGTCGCGCGGTCGCCCAGGGTCAGCTTGGAGGCGCCTTCGCCGAAGAATTCCAGCCACGCCCCCACCACTTTCTGCTTACGCAGGAATTCGGTCAGCGCCAGCACCATGTCGGTGGCAGTGATGCCGGGCAGCAGCTTGCCGGTGAGTTCGACGCCGATAATTTCCGGCAGGCGCATCCACGAGGCGCGACCGAGCATCACACTCTCGGCCTCCAGGCCGCCAACGCCGATGGCGATCACGCCCAGGGCGTCCACATGCGGGGTGTGGCTGTCGGTGCCGACGCAGGTATCCGGGAACGCCACGCCGTCACGCACCTGAATCACCGGAGACATTTTCTCCAGGTTGATCTGGTGCATGATGCCGTTGCCCGGCGGGATCACGTCGACGTTCTTGAAGGCCTTTTTGGTCCACTCGATAAAGTGAAACCGGTCTTCGTTGCGACGGTCTTCGATGGCGCGGTTTTTCTCGAACGCGTCCGGGTCAAAACCACCGGCTTCGACCGCCAGGGAGTGGTCGACGATCAGCTGGGTCGGCACCACCGGGTTGACCTGGGCCGGGTCACCGCCTTGCAGGGCGATGGCGTCGCGCAGGCCGGCAAGGTCGACCAGGGCGGTCTGGCCGAGGATGTCGTGGCACACCACACGCGCCGGGAACCAGGGGAAGTCGAGGTCGCGCTTGCGTTCGATCAGTTGGCTCAGGGACGCATTGAGCGTGGCCGGGTCGCAACGGCGCACCAGGTTCTCGGCGAGCACGCGGGAGGTGTACGGCAAAGTGGCGTAGGCGCCGGGGGCGATTGCATCGACTGCCGCACGGGCGTCGTAGAAATCTAGGCGGCTGCCAGGGAGCGGTTTGCGAAATTCAGTGTTCATCGTCAGGACTCGGTCACGGTAGTTGCAAAAGAAGACCTGCGCAGATCCAGAATTGGAATGTGATCAAAATGTGGGAGGGGGCTTGCCCCCGATGGCGGTTGCTCAGTGCCAGCTGTATCAACTGACAGACTGCTATCGGGGGCAAGCCCCCTCTCACATTTGACCTCATACCCATCCCGGGCTCGTCGGTCTCCTCACTCAGCGACGTTCGATTGGCACGAACTTGCGCTGCTCAACGCCGATGTACTCGGCGCTTGGACGGATGATGCGGTTGTTGGCGCGCTGCTCGAACACATGCGCGGCCCAGCCGGTGAGGCGTGAGCACACGAAAATCGGCGTGAACAGCTTGGTCGGGATGCCCATGAAGTGGTACGCCGAGGCATGGTAGAAGTCGGCGTTGGGGAACAGTTTCTTCTGCTCCCACATGGTCTTGTCGATGGCTTCGGAGACCGGGAACAGCACCTTGTCGCCCACTTCGTCAGCGAGCTTTTTCGACCAGCCCTTGATCACTTCATTACGCGGGTCGCTGTCTTTGTAGATCGCGTGGCCAAAGCCCATGATCTTGTCTTTGCGCGCCAGCATGCCGAGAGTGCCTTCGACGGCTTCTTCGGCCGAGCCGAAACGCTCGATCATTTCCATCGCGGCTTCGTTGGCGCCGCCGTGCAGCGGGCCGCGCAGCGAACCGATGGCGGCGGTGACGCAGGAATACAGGTCGGACAGGGTCGAGGCACACACACGGGCGGTGAAGGTCGAGGCGTTGAATTCGTGCTCGGCGTAAAGGATCAGCGACACGTTCATGACCTTCTCGTGCAACTCGCTCGGCTTCTTGCCATGCAACAGGTGCAGGAAATGGCCGCCGATACTCGGCTCGTCGGTCACGCAGTCAATCTTCTTGCCATCGTGGCTGAAGCGATACCAGTAGCACATGATCGCCGGGAAAGCGGCAAGCAGGCGGTCGGTGACATCGCGTTGCACGCTGAAGTCTTTTTCGGGCTCGATATTGCCCAGGAACGAGCAGCCGGTGCGCATCACGTCCATCGGGTGGGCGTCGGCGGGGATGCGTTCCAGCACTTCTTTAAGTGCCTGCGGCAAGTCGCGCAGCTTGCCGAGTTTGGCGGTGTAGGCCGCCAGTTCGGCTTGGGTTGGCAATTCGCCGTACAGCAGCAGGTAGGCGACTTCTTCAAATTGCGCATCGGCGGCCAGTTCACGCACGTCGTAGCCGCGATAGGTCAAGCCGGCGCCGGCCTGGCCCACGGTGGACAGTGCGGTCTGCCCGGCCACCTGGCCACGCAGGCCGGCCCCACTCAATACTTTTGCTTCAGCCATGGTTGTTCTCCAATTTTGTAGTTATTCAGGGAGGCGCGTTCTTTACTTTTTCGCGGCGAACAGCGCGTCGAGCTTCTGCTCGAAAGTGTGGTAGTCGATGCGATCGTAGAGCTCCATGCGGGTTTGCATGGTGTCGATCACGTTCTGTTGAGTGCCATCGCGACGGATCGCGGTGTAGACATTCTCGGCGGCCTTGTTCATGGCGCGGAAGGCCGAGAGCGGGTACAGCACGATGGAAACATCGGCAGATTTCAACTGTTCGGTGGTGTACAGCGGCGTCGCGCCGAATTCGGTGATGTTGGCCAGGATCGGTGCCTTCACGCGGGAGGCGAAGAGCTTGTACATCTCCAGCTCAGTGATGGCTTCGGGAAACACCATGTCAGCGCCGGCTTCGATGCAGGCGGCGGCGCGTTCCAGTGCCGACTCCAAACCTTCGACGGCGAGGGCGTCAGTGCGCGCCATGATCACGAAACTGTCATCGGTGCGCGCATCCACGGCGGCTTTGATACGGTCGACCATTTCCTGCTGGGACACGATTTCTTTGTTCGGGCGGTGGCCGCAGCGTTTGGCGCCGACCTGGTCTTCGATATGGATAGCGGCCGCGCCAAACTTGATCATCGACTTGACCGTGCGCGCCACGTTGAAGGCCGAGGAGCCAAAACCGGTGTCCACGTCCACCAGCAGCGGCAGGTCGCACACGTCGGTGATGCGGCGCACGTCGGTCAACACGTCATCCAGGCCCGTGATGCCCAGGTCTGGCACGCCCAGAGAACCCGCCGCCACGCCGCCGCCCGACAGGTAAATCGCCTTGAAACCGGCGCGCTTGGCCAGCAGCGCGTGGTTGGCGTTGATCGCGCCAACGACCTGTAACGGATGTTCGCTGGCAACCGCGTCACGGAAACGCTGGCCGGGTGTACTTTTATTGTTAGAACTCATGACTCACCTCTTCAGGAAGTGCCGTCGGGGAAGTGACGGGCAATGTTGCGTTTGGAGGCGCCGATATGCCGGCGCATCAACAATTCGGCCAGTTCACCGTCGCGATCGGCAATCGCGTCAAGAATGCGGTGGTGCTCGGCAAAAGCCTGGCGTGGACGATTGGGCGTGGCGGAGAACTGGATGCGGTACATGCGCACCAATTGGTACAGCTCGCCGCAGAGCATTTGGGTCAGGGTGCGATTGCCGGCGCCTTGAATTATCCGGTAATGAAAATCGAAGTCGCCTTCCTGCTGGTAGTAGCCCAGGCCGGCCTGGAACGCTTCGTCGCGTTCATGGGTATGAAGCACCTGGCGCAGCTCTTCGATTTCCGCGTCGGTCATGCGCTCGGCGGCCAGGCGGCAGGCCATGCCCTCCAGGGACTCGCGGATTTCATAGAGTTCGATCAGCTCGGCATGGCTCAAGGACACCACTCGCGCGCCAACGTGAGGCACGCGCACCAGCAGGCGCTGGCCTTCCAGGCGGTGGATGGCTTCGCGCAGCGGGCCACGGCTGATGCCGTAGGTGCGGGCCAGCTCCGGCTCGGAAATCTTGCTGCCGGGGGCGATTTCGCCTTTGACGATGGCGGCCTGGATGCGCCGGAAGACGTTCTCGGACATGGTCTGGGAATCGTCCTGCGCCACCACTGGGGTTTCCAGTTGATCCAGCATATTGTCGACACCTTTAAAAGCAATGCCGCAAAAACTAGCCACTCAAGCCAAAATAGTCAAAGAATAAATCAACATTGTCGACAATCGTCTAATAACCCCTTCTGCGCTAAATAGGGGCATGGCCGCCTGCCAGCGCTGGCGCCAAAAAAGCATCATGTTAGAATGCCCGCCGCTTTTGCCTGACATCACTTGATGAAACGGCGCACCCGAGATTGCGCAGCAATGCCAGTCGCCTTGAATTAAACATCGCACTGCAGCGCCTCAGGATCTATGAGACTCAAGCCCTTCCTTTTAATGTTTTGCCTAGCGTGCATACCCAGCCTTGGCGGCGCCGCCGAGAAGACCGTGTATGGCCTGAATGAATACGCGAAACTGGCGGGCATTGACCTGGAAGTGGCGGCCAAACTCGACACCGGCGCCAAGACCGCCTCGTTGAGCGCCCGCGACATCAAGCGCTTCAAACGCAACGGTGAATCCTGGGTACGTTTCTACCTGGCCATCGACACCGCCCATTCCCACCCCATCGAACGCCCCCTGGCCCGCGTCAGCAAAATCAAACGCCGCGCCGGAGACTACGACCCCGATGAGGACAAGAACTACACCGCCCGCCCAGTCATCGCTCTGGACATTTGCATGGGCACTGCTTTACGCAGCATCGAAGTGAACTTGACTGACCGCAGCGCATTCCAATACCCGCTGCTGATCGGCTCCGAAGCCTTGAAACGCTTTGATGCGCTGGTCGACCCCAGTCTTAAATACGCAGCGGGCAAACCTGCCTGCGCCGCTGACGCTCCTACCGCCGAGTAAACCGAATGCGCTCTCTGACCCTGCACCTGAAAATCCTCATCACCATTTTGGTGGTGCTGGGTATTTCGGTCACCGCCTACCAGATTTTCGTGCTGGGGATTCCCGTCACCGAGGACGCCACCGACGACCTGTGGAACATCGACGCCAAGGTCGAGTTTGTCGCCAGCCCCAAAGACCCGGTGAAGATCTCGATGTTCGTGCCGCCCCTGAGCCGCGACTTCGTCAGCCTCAACGAGAGTTTCATCTCCAATAACTACGGCGTGAGCGTCAACCGCACCGACGGTAACCGCAAGGTCACCTGGTCGGCGCGCCGCGCCAAGGGCAACCAGACGCTGTATTACCGCCTGGTGCTGACCAAGCGTTACAGCGGCGAAAAGGTCAAGGTCAAAGGTCCGACCTTCCGCGACAGCATTGCTGTGGAAGGCCCGGAAAAAATCGCCGCCGAAGCCTTGCTGGCGCCGATCCGCCAGCATTCGGCCGACGTCGAAACCTTTATTACCGAAGCGATCAAGCGTACCAACAACCTCAACGACGACAATGTGAAGCTGCTGCTGGCGGGCGACCCGTCGACGCCGCACAAGGCCAAGATCGTCGAGTTATTGCTGTCCATCGCCCATGTGCCGGTGGAAAAAGTCCACACCATCCGCCTCGTCGCCGACCAGCCGCAAACCCCGGAACTGTGGCTGCGCAGCTTCAATGGCAATGACTGGCTGTATTTCAACCCGGAAACCGGCGAGCAAGGCCTGCCCGCCGACCGCCTGCTGTGGTGGACCGGCGATGAAAACCTGATCACGGTAGATGGCGGCAAGAAAGCCATGGTGACCTTCAGCCTGAACAACAGCGAAATGAACGCGATTCGCCTGGCCAAGCTGACCGACGAGAACACCGACGCCAACTTCCTCGAATACTCGCTGTACGGCCTGCCGCTGCAAACCCAGCAGACCTTCATGATCATGGTGATGATCCCGATTGGCGTGCTGGTGATTCTGATCCTGCGCAACCTGATCGGCCTGCAGACGCTGGGCACCTTCACCCCGGTGCTGATCGCCCTGGCGTTTCGCGAGACGCAACTGGGCTTTGGCATCGTGCTGTTCACCATTATTACCGCGCTGGGCTTGTCGCTCAGGTCGTACCTGGAACACTTGAAGCTGCAGATGCTGCCGAGGCTGTCGGTGGTGCTGACCTTCGTGGTGGTGCTGATTGCGGCCATCAGTTTGTTCAGCCACAAGCTGGGCCTGGAGCGCGGGCTGTCGGTGGCGCTGTTCCCGATGGTGATTCTGACCATGACCATCGAACGCCTGTCGATCACCTGGGAAGAACGCGGCGCCAACCATGCGCTGAAAGTGGCGATTGGTACGCTGTTCGCCGCCTCGCTGGCGCACATCATCATGAGCGTGCCGGAGCTGATCTACTTTGTGTTCACCTTCCCGGCAGTCCTGTTGATCCTGGTGGGTTTCATGCTGGCCATGGGTCGTTATCGCGGCTACCGCCTGACCGAACTGGTGCGTTTCAAGGCCTTCCTCAAGGCTGACTCGTAATGTTCGGCTTCTGGAAAACCTGGAAGGCCCTGGAAGCGCGGGGCATCATGGGCATCAACCGGCGTAACGCCGACTACGTGCTCAATTACAACAAGCGCAGCCTGTACCCGATTGTGGATGACAAGATCATCACCAAGGAGCGGGCGATGGCGGCTGGCATTCATGTGCCGGAAATGTACGGGATCATTTCCACCGAGAAGGAAATCGACAAGCTCGACGAGATCATCGGTGGGCGCAGCGACTTCGTGATCAAGCCGGCCCAGGGCGCCGGCGGCGATGGCATCCTGGTGGTGGCCGACCGTTTTGAAGGGCGCTATCGCACGGTGTCCGGCAAGATCATCAGCCATGAAGAAATCGAACACCAGATTTCCAGCATCCTCACCGGCCTGTATTCCCTGGGCGGCCACCGTGACCGCGCGCTGATCGAATACCGCGTGGTGCCTGACCAGATCTTCAAGAGCATCAGCTACGAAGGCGTGCCGGACATCCGCATTATTGTGCTGATGGGTTACCCGGTGATGGCCATGCTGCGCTTGCCGACGCGCCAATCCGGCGGCAAGGCCAACCTGCACCAGGGCGCGATTGGCGTGGGTGTCGACCTGGCCACGGGTTTGACGCTGCGCGGCACCTGGCTGAACAACATCATCACCAAACACCCCGACACCACCAACGCGGTGGATGGCGTGCAACTGCCCAACTGGGACGGTTTCATGAAGTTGGCGGCCAGCTGTTATGAGCTGTGCGGGCTGGGTTACATCGGCGTTGACATGGTGCTGGACCAGGAGAAAGGCCCGCTGATCCTCGAGCTGAACGCGCGGCCGGGGCTGAATATCCAGATTGCCAACGACTGCGGCCTGACGTTGCGCACCCATGCGGTGGAAGCGCGGTTGGAAGAATTGAAAGCTGCGGGCGTGACCGAAACGCCGGAAGAGCGGGTTAAGTTCGTGCAGGAGATGTTCGGGCATATTCCCGCCGTTGAAGGCTGACGCCACTCAACGGTGGGAGCGGGCTTGCTCGCGAAAGCGGAGTGCCATTCAACACAACCGGGACTGATACGCCGCCTTCGCGAGCAAGCCCGCTGCCCCATTTAAACCGCGCTCTAGGACCAAACCCTTCGGGGGACTACAATCGCCTCCCCCAAGCCAACAGCTGATCCACCCCGCATGTCGACCTGCTCTGTACACCCGCTGCCCTACCGGGCCAACCCCGCCGACTACTTCGCGGCGATTCGTCATGCCCCCGGCGCAGTGTTGCTCGACAGCGGCCGCCCGGCTGCCGAACGCGGGCGCTATGACCTGCTCAGCGCCTGGCCAGTGGAAACGCTGACGGTACGGCCTGACGAAAACGGCAGTGATTTCCTGCAACGCTTGCGCGAAAACCTCACGCAGTTGGGTGAGGCGGCATTGCCCGCAGGTTTAGAACTGCCGTTTGCCGGGGGTTTGATCGGCTACCTGAGCTACGACTTCGGCCGCCACCTGGAACAGATGCCGCACTTGGCGGTGGACGACCTGCACCTGCCGGACGCGCGCTTTGGGCTGTATGCCTGGGCGCTGATCAGCGACCACCGGGTGCAGAGCAGTCAGTTGGTCTTCCACCCTTCGCTGATCGACAGCGAACGACAACGCCTGATTGCGCTGTTCAACGCTGAAGTTGTCGACACCCAGGCCAGCTTCAAACTGCACGGCCCCATGGTTGCGGACCTGACCGCCGACGCTTACCGGCAGGCCATCGTGCGCATTCAGGAGTACATCCAGGCCGGCGACTGCTACCAGGTCAACTTTGCCCAGCGCTTTCGCGCGCCGTGCGTCGGCGATCCGTGGGCGGCTTACTGCGCCTTGCGTGAGGCGTGCCCTACCCCGTTTTCCGGGTTCCAGAGCCTGCCGGACGACGGCGCAGTGCTGAGCCTGTCGCCGGAGCGCTTCGTGCACATCAGCGAGCGCCACGTCGAAACCCGCCCGATCAAAGGCACCCGCCCGCGCGGCCTGACGCCCGAAGAAGACGCGGCCCACGCCGCCGAGCTGCTGGCCAGCCCCAAGGATCGCGCCGAAAACCTGATGATCGTTGACTTGCTGCGCAACGACCTGGGCCGCACCTGCCGCACCGGCTCGGTGAAAGTGCCGGAGTTGTTCAGCCTGGAAAGCTACCCCAACGTGCATCACTTGGTGAGCAGCGTCACTGGCACCTTGGCCGACGACAAGGACGCCCTCGACCTGATCGCCGGCAGCTTCCCCGGTGGCTCCATCACCGGCGCACCGAAGATTCGCGCCATGCAGATCATCGATGAGCTTGAACCCACGCGGCGCGGGTTGTACTGCGGCTCGTTGGTGTACCTGGATGTGCGCGGCGAGATGGACAGCTCCATCGCGATTCGCAGCTTGCTGGTCAAGGATGGGCAGGTGTGCTGCTGGGGCGGTGGCGGGATCGTGGCGGACTCGCAGTGGGAGGCGGAGTATCAGGAGTCGCTGACGAAAGTGCGGGTGTTGTTACAAACGTTGGAAAGCTTGTAGTAGCCCGGCCCTGCCTGAGGCTCAGGCGCAGAGCCGAGCTGCCGAAAAAGCCTGCATCAGAACAGTCGTGGACGACGTGTGGCCTGGAGGATAGCGTCCAGCGTCCACGTCCACCCGCCGTTTGTGAAGGATCACATGAAGCGACTGCCTACTCGTCAGAAATTATTTCCGCGATTGCATATCCACCCCGCCGCGCCTACCATCTCCCAAATTGGGAGGTTGCAGCGATGCGCATAATCGCTCTGTCTGCCTTACTAATATTCTGGGAAAGCCATCCCGCCTATACCGATGCCAAAACACCCCTGGTCGAGTTGTACCGTCATATGGAGAAGACCACTTACCAGACGCCACAGGCACTCAAAGCAGAGCTCAGAACAGCCAGCATTCTCAAAGGCGGCAGGGTTGTGTTCAACGTGGGTGGCAACAAGTATCGAGTGATCATGGCAATCGATTATCAGCGCCAGCTGGGGTTCATACGCTTCGTGGGAACCCACGCGCACTACGACCAGATCAACGCGGAGACCGTGTGATGAACATAAAACCCATTCATTCCCAGCAAGACCTGGCGGCGGCGCTCGCACGCGTCGAGCAACTATGGGGGGCCGAGATCGGCTCGCCGGAGGGTGACGAGCTGGAGATCCTCGCTGTCCTTATTGAGAAATACGAAGCGGAACACTTTCCCATGCCGCCCTCGGACCCGGTGGAAGCGATCAAATTTCGCATGGAGCAGCTAGGCATGACCGCCCGTGACCTTGAGCCTTTCATCGGCACGAGCGGGCGAGTGTCTGAAGTGCTGAACCACAAGCGCAAGCTGAGCCTGGCGATGATCAAGCGCCTGCATGAGGGCTTGAGTATTCCTTATGATCGGCTGCTCGCAGGCAAGCCAGCCACCACAGGTTGAACTGTGTGAACCCAACCAAATGTGGGAGCTGGCTTGCCTGCGAAGGGGCCATCAGCAGCGCTGAAAAACTTACAGGCTCAACGCCCGATTCGACGCTTTGATGAACTCTTTCTTCAAATCCTCAAACGTATGCACCGCCGGAAATTGCGGGAACTCGCGAATCACGTTCTGCGGCGCATGGAACAGAATCCCACGATCAGCTTCACCCAGCATCGTGGTGTCGTTGTAGGAATCGCCGGCGGCGATCACGCGGTAGTAGAGGGTCTTGAATGCCAGCACGGATTGGCGCTTCGGGTCCTTTTGACGCAGTTGGTAACTCACCACCCGGTCGTTTTCATCGGTGATCAAGCGGTGGCACAGCAAGGTAGGGAAACCCAGCTGGCGCATCAGCGGTTGGGAGAATTCGTAGAAGGTGTCGGACAGGATCACCACCTGGAAACGCTCGCGCAGCCAGTTGACGAACTCGATGGCGCCGTCCAGCGGCTCAAGGGTGGCGATTACTTCCTGGATGTCGGCAAGCTTGAGCCCATGCTCGTCGAGGATGCGCAGGCGTTGCTTCATCAGCACGTCGTAGTCGGGAATGTCGCGGGTAGTGGCGCGCAGGGATTCAATACCGGTTTTTTCGGCGAAGGCGATCCAGATTTCCGGAACCAGCACCCCTTCCAGGTCGAGACAGGCAATTTCCACAAGACACTCCCATTTAGATGTTGTTAGTTGAGCGAGCAAAAGGACTGCCGAACTCTAGCGACTCAAGCTCTGCGCCGCAACGCAGGGCGGATTTTGGTACCATCGCTTCCCTATAGAGCGCTCAGCGCCACTGACCTGTAGGAACCGTCCTGATGAACCAAGCCTTCGACGTCGTTGAACTCGCCACGACTTATGCCAACAAATCCGCCCAGGACATTCTCAAACTGGCGTTCAGCCAGTTCGGTGACGACCTGTGGATTTCCTTCAGCGGCGCCGAGGATGTGGTGCTGGTAGACATGGCTTGGAAGCTGAACAAGAACGTCAAGGTGTTCAGCCTCGACACCGGGCGCCTGCACCCGGAGACCTACCGGTTCATCGAACAGGTGCGCGAGTTCTACAAGATCGACATCGAGTTGATCTCGCCGGACCAGAGCAAACTGGAACCCTTCGTCAAGGAAAAGGGCCTGTTCAGTTTCTACAAGGATGGCCATGGCGAATGCTGCGGTGTGCGCAAGATCGAACCGCTGCGCCGCAAACTGTCCGGCGTGAGCGCCTGGGCCACCGGCCAACGCCGTGACCAGAGCCCCGGCACCCGCAGCCAGGTGGCGGCGTTGGAAATTGACACGGCGTTCTCAACACCCGAGCGCACCCTGTACAAATTCAACCCACTGGCGCAAATGACCAGCGAGGAAGTCTGGGGTTACATCCGCATGCTCGAGCTGCCGTACAACAGCCTGCATGAGCGCGGGTTTATCAGCATCGGCTGCGAGCCGTGCACCCGGCCAGTATTGCCGAACCAGCACGAACGCGAAGGCCGCTGGTGGTGGGAAGAAGCCACGCAGAAGGAATGTGGGCTGCACGCTGGGAATATCATCAGCAAGGCCTGAGGTCTGTCGCAGTAAAAATGTGGGAGCGGGCTTGCCCGCGATGAGGGTGTGTCAGTCAATGAATTGTTGGCTGATAGCTCGCCATCGCGGGCAAGCCCGCTCCCACATTTGCTTGTGGGGACAAAAATCTTGTACACACCTATGTAACTATCGGTGCCATTTATGTGTGCAATTCATATTCCACCGCACCAAAACGTAACACCCATCCTCGCGTGCTGTTTGCCTCTCCACTAGAGCGCCTCCTCATTTAAAAATAAATACCTGTTCAAACGGTCAATTTATATCGCTTTAAATTCAGCCAGTTATTTTGATAATCAGTAAAAACGAAATTAAATACAGTTTTTATAGATCGAAAACTGGCACGCATGTGGCTTAAGGTGAATTACGCTTTGTATACAATAAATACAAAACCTACATACACTTTGCCATCTGCGACCTTGCAGCAGATGCGCCGGAGCCTGCCGGAATGCGTACAAGCCTCTCGAATAACATCGCACTGGATCTGCCCTCCTCCGTCCTGAACCCTGTGGCCGCAAGCCCCGGCCCGCTCGTGCTCAGCCCGCGCCTGCACAACCAAGACCTGGCGCCCACCAAGGTTGAAGGCCGACGTTGGGGCCGATACAGCATCTTTGCGCTGTGGACCAATGACGTGCACAACATCGCCAACTATTCGTTTGCCATCGGCCTGTATGCCTTGGGCCTTGGCGGCTGGCAGATTTTGATGTCGCTGGGGATCGGCGCAGCGCTGGTGTACTTCTTCATGAACTTGTCGGGCTTTATGGGCCAGAAGACCGGAGTGCCCTTCCCGGTGATCAGCCGCATCAGTTTCGGCATCCACGGTGCACAGATTCCGGCGCTGATTCGTGCGGTCATTGCGATTGCCTGGTTTGGTATCCAGACCTACCTGGCCTCGGTGGTTTTCCGCGTGCTGCTGTCGGCGATTCATCCAGGATTTGCCGACTATGACCACAACTCCATCCTCGGCCTGTCGACCCTCGGTTGGGCGTGTTTCGTGGCGATCTGGTTTGTGCAGCTGGTGATCCTGGCGTACGGCATGGAAATGGTGCGCCGCTACGAGGCGTTCGCCGGGCCGGTGATTCTGGTGACGGTGGCTTCGCTGGCCGGTTGGATGTACTTCCAGGTCGGCGGCAATATCGCCTGGTCGATCCGCGACCCGCTGAACGGCGGCGAGATGTGGCGCAATATCTTTGCCGGTGGCGCGTTGTGGCTGACGATCTACGGCACGCTGATCCTCAATTTCTGCGACTTCGCCCGTTCCTCGCCCTGCCGCAAGACCATTCTGGTCGGCAACTTCTGGGGCTTGCCGGTGAATATCCTGGTGTTTGCCGCAATCACCGTGCTGCTCTGCGGCGGGCAGTTCCAGCTCAATGGCCGGGTGATCGAAAGCCCGACCGAAATCATCGCGGCCATTCCCAATACCTTCTTCCTGGTGCTCGGCTGCCTGGCCTTCCTGATCGTTACCGTGGCCGTCAACATCATGGCCAACTTCGTCGCCCCCGCGTTTGTGCTCAGCAACCTGGCGCCCAAGTACCTGAACTTTCGGCGCGCCGGGTTGATCAGCGCCACGCTGGCAGTGCTGATCCTGCCGTGGAACCTCTACAACAGCCCGCTGGTGATCGTGTATTTCCTCTCGGGCCTGGGTGCACTGCTGGGGCCGCTGTACGGGGTGATCATGGTCGATTACTGGCTGATCCGTAAAAGCCAGGTGGACGTATTGCAGCTGTATAGCGAAGACCCCAATGGCGTTTATTACTACAGCCGCGGAGTCAATTTACGTGCGGTCGCGGCGTTTATTCCCGCAGCGGTGATCGCAATTCTGCTGGCGCTGTTGCCCGGTTTTGCCAGCGTCGCCCCGTTTTCCTGGTTGTTTGGCGCCGGTATTGCAGGGCTGTTGTACCTCTTGATCGCCAAGCGTCGGCCGCACTACGCCGATGTCAGCGGCGAAAGCATTGCAGTCGATAACGTCAGTCATTAATCAAGGACATTCCATGCGTATCCTCGTGGTCAACGTCAACACCACCGAATCCATCACTGAAACCATTGCCCAGCAAGCGCGGGCTGTCGCCTCGCCAGGCACTGAGATTGTCGGGCTCACGCCGTACTTCGGCGCCGAATCAGTGGAAGGCAATTTCGAAAGCTACCTGGCCGCCATCGCGGTGATGGACCGCGTGATGGCCTACGACCAGCCGTTTGATGCGGTGATCCAGGCCGGCTATGGCGAACATGGCCGTGAGGGGTTGCAGGAGTTGTTGAACGTGCCAGTGGTGGACATCACGGAAGCAGCCGCCAGCACAGCAATGTTCCTGGGCCACGCCTATTCAGTGGTCACCACCCTGGATCGCACCGTGCCCTTGATTGAAGACCGCCTGAAACTCGCCGGCCTGTACCAGCGCTGCGCCTCGGTACGCGCCAGTGGCATGGCAGTGCTGGAACTCGAAGAAGACCCGCTGGCGGCGATGGAAGCCATCGTGCGCCAGGCGGAACGGGCCATTCACGAAGACAAGGCCGAGGTGATCTGCCTGGGCTGCGGCGGCATGGCCGGGCTGGATGAACAGATTCGCCAGCGCACCGGCGTACCGGTGGTGGATGGGGTGACGGCCGCGGTGACCATTGCCGAATCGCTGGTGCGGCTAGGGTTGTCGACGTCGAAGATCAGGACCTATGCCACGCCGAGGCCGAAGAAAGTCATTGGCTGGCCGGGTCAGTTCGGCCGGTAGACCGCGTCGCCTGCATCGCGGGCAAGCCCGACTCCCACAGGGGAATGCGATTAACAGTGGGAGCCGGGCTTGCCCGCGATGGCCGCACCTCGGTAGGCCGCCGCGATCAAATGGCGCTGAACCGTTGCCCCAGTTGCTGCTCGGCAAACTGCTCAATAATGAAATCCACAAACACCCGGGTCTTGCCGGGCAGCAGTTTGTGTTCGGCGTAGTAGAGGGAGATGTTGCCGTCGTCGACGTACCAGTCGGGCAACACCCGCACCACCGCACGGCTGTCCAGAAACGGCACGGCCATCGGCATGCTCACCAGTGCAATGCCCAGGCCTTGAGCGCTGGCGCAGCAGGCGGCTTCGGAGTCGCTCATGGTCATGCGCGGTTTGAGTACCAACGGGCGTTGTTCACGGTCCGGGCCGGTGAGTTGCCAGGTACGCACGCGGCCGGTTTGCGGCGAGCGGATCAGGATGCCCAGGCACCGCGATAAATCTTCGGGCACGTGCACCGGCGGGCGTTGCGCCAGGTAATCCGGGGAGGCCACCAGCACTCGATGCGCAGGGCTCAGCTTGCGCGCCACCACGCCCTGGGGCAGTTCAAAACCACCGCCAATGGCAGCGTCGAAGCCTTGACCGATCAGGTCAACCTGACGGTTATCGAAATGCCAATCCGGGCTGATATCCGGAAAGCGCCGCATAAACTCCGCCAGCAGCGGCACCACATAGCGATTGCCGAACACCGTGCCCATGCTGACTTTAAGCGTGCCCACCGGCCGCCCTTCGGCGCTGGCCAGGTTGGCCACGGCGTTCTGGATGGTGGTGAGGCTGCCACTGACCTCTTCGAGGAACAGCTTGCCGGCCTCGGTCAGGGTCAGGCGTCGGGTGCTGCGCTGGAACAGCCGCACGCCCAGGCGTGCCTCCAGCTTGGCGACGCTTTTACCCACCGCCGCCGGTGTCAGGCTCAAGTGCCTGGCGGCCTCGGCAAAGCTGCCGCCTTCGGCGCTGCGTACAAAACATTCGATACTGCCAAAGCTTTCCATATCGCCTCATTGCAAACTTTTGGTTTACACAGACTATAGCAATCACGGTCTACCGGGTCGGCGGGACGAGGTCGATACTCCCCCCATCAACTACTTGGAGATCGACATGACTGCACACAACCTCACTGGCAAAGTCGCCTTGATTCAAGGCGGTTCCCGCGGCATCGGTGCCGCCATCGTCAAACGCCTGGCCGCGCAGGGCGCAGCCGTCGCCTTTACCTACGTCAGCTCGGCCGCAAAAGCCGAAGCGTTGCAAAAAAGCGTGATCAGCGCAGGCGGCCAAGCCCTGGCGATACAGGCCGACAGCGCCGACGCCACAGCGATTCGCGCTGCCGTCAACGCCACCGTCGACGCCTTCGGGCGCCTGGATATCCTGGTCAACAACGCCGGGGTGCTGGCCATCGCGCCACTGGAAGACTTCAAGCTGGAAGACTTCGACCAGACCCTGGCGATCAATGTGCGCAGCGTGTTCATTGCCACGCAGGAAGCGGCCAAACATATGAGCGAAGGCGGCCGCGTGATCAACATTGGCAGCACCAATGCCGAGCGCATGCCGTTCGGCGGCGGCGGGCCGTACGCGATGAGCAAGGCGGCGCTGGTGGGGCTGACCAAGGGCTTGGCACGGGACCTGGGGCCGCGTGGCATCACGATTAACAACGTGCAGCCTGGGCCGGTGGACACCGATATGAACCCGGCGAGCGGCGAGTTTGCCGAAACATTGATCGGGTTGATGGCAGTGGGACGTTATGGCCACGTGGAGGAGATTGCCAGTTTCGTGGCGTATCTGGCGGGGCCGGAAGCCGGGTATATCACGGGTGCCAGCTTGACCATCGATGGTGGCTTCAGCGCCTGAGGGTTCTGGAGAACAGCAAAACCCAATGTGGGAGCTGGCTTGTCTGCGATGGCGTCCTCAAGGTCGCTATCGCAGGCAAGTCAGCGCCCACATTTTTTTGCCTGTGTTGAGTCAGCGCATGGGAGGGAGGCCGTAGGCGGCCAGGTCAAAGTCTGCGAGTTTGCGGATGATCTGGTCGGCATGCGCGTACTTGCTGTCGGCCATGGCTTCATCCGGCACGGCGATGGCGGTCATGTTGGCAGCTTTTGCGGCCGTCACGCCGAACGGTGAATCTTCGAACACCAGGCAATCTTCTGGCGCTACGCCCAAGCGGCGCGCAGCGGTGAGGAAGATATCCGGTGAGGGTTTGGCGGCGCCGACTTCCGGGTCGTCAGCGGTGACGATGGTGCCGAACAGGCCAAACCATTCGCGGTGCAGCGTGGTTTTGTGGCCAAACGAATGACGCGACGAGCTGGTGCCCACCGCAATCGGGATGTTATGCGCGTTCAAGTGCCGCACCAGCGCTTCGGCGCCGGGCATGCCCAAGGCCTTGGGGAAACGCTCGCTCATCAGCGGTTCGCGTATTTCCAGAAACTCAGCCGGCGTGATCGGCAAGTCCAACGCTTTCACCACATAGTCGGCCAGGTCCTGAGCACCTCGGCCGATGATGTGCTGCTTGATCCCCCAATCGTAGGTGCGACCGTAACGTTCGGCGATGATCTGCGTGACTTCGGTGTAGATGCCTTCAGTGTCCAGCAACAACCCGTCCATATCGAAAATCACGGCCTTGATTGGACCGACTGCAATACGCGGTGCATTCATCACAACAGAACCTTGGGGGAAGGACTAAAAGGATTCAGCACAATAACGGTCATGGTTGCCTGCAAGCAACCGTTGCGATGACCAATGCGCCCTTCCTCTCCTGCCTTACTGAACACACCGAAAAAACTGCCGAGCTTATCGACTACCCGCAAGAACAACTCAGTTAAGGAACAACACTGTCATTATGCTGAGGTGTTGCCTGTTCTGTCTGTGACTCACTTTTAAAAGCGAACCCGACATGCTCTATCGCGTAGCCGCCGACAGCCTGGTGCTGTTTCACCTGTGTTTCATCCTGTTCGTGTTGTTCGGCGGGCTGCTGGCGCTCAAGTGGCGGCCGGTCATGTGGCTGCACTTGCCCGCTGCCGCCTGGGGCGTGGCCGTGGAAGTGTTCCACCTGCCCTGCCCGCTCACCCGCTGGGAAAACCTGTTTCGCCACCTCGCCGGGCAGGACGGTTATGGCGGCGGGTTTATCGAGCATTACCTCCTCACGCTGATCTACCCGGCCGGGCTGACTCCGAACATTCAACTGGTGCTTGGCGCGTTGGTGTTGCTGATCAATATCGCGGTGTATGTGCGCCTGGTCAGGCAGGCGTAGGCACGCAGCCCAGATCAGCCAGGGTGGCTTCGACCGCTTGATCCAGCGGCGTGTGTGGTTCGCGGCCCAAGGTATCCAGCAAACGCTGGTTATCCATCCGCAGCGGGGTTTGCCACAGGTAGCGCATCTCCAGCATCTCGCGGACCGTGACCACGAAGGGCGCAATCACTTGCATCAACCACCAGGGGAAGCGGCCTGCGCGGGGTTGATGACCGGTCCTGCGCAAGACTGCCCGCTGGATCGCCTGAGTCATCTGCGTGCCATCCATATCCTCATGCCCCGCCATATGAAAGCGCGCGAACGCCGCGAGCGTTTCGCGGCGCTCAATCAGCGCGAGCATGGTGCGCGCCACATCCGGCAAGTACGCCCATTGGTGCGCCACACCCGGCGCGCCCGGGTAGCTGACGACATGCACCGGCTTGCCGGGTTTGACCAGGCCTTGGGCAAACCAGTTGTTGGCGACACGGGCGCCAAAGAAATCCCCGGCCCGTACGATCAACACGCGAGCGCCCTGACGGGACGCCTGTTCCAAACGCTGCTCCAATTGCACCCGGATCGCGCCCTTGCGGGTTTGCGGGTGTTGCGGCGAGTCTTCGTGCAGCACGGGAAATGCGTCCGGGCCGAAGTTGTAGACCGTGCCGGGCAACACGATGGTCGCGCCCTCGGCGATGGCCGCCGCAACGGTGTTGTCGATCATCGGCATCACTAATTCAGCCCAGTTGCGATAGCCCGGCGGGTTGACCGCATGCACGATCACCGCACAGCCACGCGCGGCAGCAATGACTTCCTGACGATTGAGCGCGTCGCCCTTGATCCAGGAAAAGGACGAGTTCTCACGCCGCGCCTTGTCCACATCACGGGTCAACGCACACACGTCCCAACCCGCCGCGCGCATCTGCCGCGCCACTTCACCGCCAATCCCGCCCGTTGCACCCAGTACCAGAACTTTGCTCATGACCTGCTCCCATGTTGTCGGTGAGGTCATTTTGTGTGCAGCGTCGCTATAGATAAATTGCCGAAGAGCATCCAGCCGCTATACATTTATGCATGGCTGCACATATTGGTTGGGAGCTTTACCGATCGTTCCTTGGTGTACTCAAGGAAGGCTCGTTGTCGGGGGCCGCACGGCAGCTTGGCATCACACAGCCCACAGTCGGCCGGCACATTGCCGCGCTTGAAGCGGCGCTGGGCGTGGTGCTTTTTACCCGTTCACCCACGGGGCTGTTGCCAACTGCGGTGGCGCACACCTTGCGCGCCCATGCTGAAACCATGGAGCGCACCGCCGCCGCTCTGGAGCGTGCGGCGTCTTCTCAAGGCGATGAAGTGCGCGGGGTGGTGCGGGTCTCGGCCAGTGAAGTGGTTGGCGTGGAAGTGCTGCCGCCGATCATCACCGCGCTGCGCCGCCAGCACCCGCACCTGCGGGTTGAACTGATCCTGACCAACCGCCTGATCGACCTGCTGCAACTGGAGGCCGACATCGCTGTGCGCATGGTCCGCCCCAGCCAGGAGCAACTGCTGGCGCGGCGTGTCGGCTTGATTGAAGTCGGCCTGCACGCCCGCGACGATTACCTGCAAGAACGCGGCATGCCTGTGCAAATGCAGGATCTGGTCGGTCATTCAGTGATTGGTTTCGATCAGGAGAACGCGTTTATCCGCAGCCTGGCCATCAAGGGCTTTGAACGCAGCGCCTTCGCCATCAGCAGCGACAGTGACCTGGCGCAATTGGCGCTGATCCGCGCGGGTGCCGGTATCGGCGGCTGCCAGGTGCAATTGGCCAAGCAGAACCCACGCCTGCAACGGGTATTGCCGCAGGCGTTCGCGTTCAAGATGGACACCTGGGTGACCATGCACGAAGACCTGCGCAACAGCCCGCGCTGCCGCGTGACCTTTGATGCGTTAGTGGCGGGTTTGCAGCGTTACGTACAGGCTTGAGACAGCTTGGTTGGTAAAGAATCAGTCTCCCTCATTCCGTTCGTAGACGCCCCCATGTCCGAAGCCTTCGAAGTCCCCAGCCCCCACGAAAAACACATCGAACACACCACCGAACATGCGCACGGGCGCGGTGACAATTTTGCCAGCCGCATCGCCGTGATGACCGCGCTGATGGCCACCCTCGGCGCCATGCTCAGCTACCAGGCCGGCTCCACCGAAAGCGAAGCGGCGATGGACAAGAACAACGCCGCCATCATCAAGACCGAAGCCGCCAACCAGTGGAACTACTACCAGGCCAAATCCAGCCGGCAGAACCTGGCCGAACTGGCCACGCATATTCCCGGCGTGGACGCTGCGCATTACAAGGATGAGATCGAGCGTTACAAGAGCCAGAAGGAAGACGTGCGCAAACAGGCCGAAAAGCTTGAGGCGACCTCCAAGGAATGGGATCAGAAATCCGAAGAGGCGCTGCACCAGCATCACCGCTGGGCGCAGGCGATGACGGCGATTCAGATTGCGATTTCGTTGGCGGCGATTACGTTGCTGACGCGTAAGGAATGGCTCAAACGCATGTCCTACACCGCTGGCGGTGTGGCCGTAGTACTGGGCGCCTTGGCGTGGCTACACCTCTGACAGACTGAACACAGTCAAAAATGTGGGAGCGGGCTTGCCCGCGATGGTGGTGGGTCAAGCAGCATTAATGTTTGCTGTGCCACCGCTATCGCAGGCAAGCCAGCTCCCACCTTTAATCTCCAGTGTTTTCGGAGTTGGGTTCGGCCATCACATCGCTATATAGTAAAACGCATAACGCCTGATGCTGTTCAACGCGAGGGGAAACCGGTGACTGCACAACCCAAAGAAGCCGTGGGCGCCGCCTACAGTATCGACGCCATGCGCTACGCCCAGGCCATGACCTGGCAAGCCATCGACCAACTCGCCCAACGCATTCGCCCCGGCATGCTCGAATCCCAAGCGCGTGAGCTGGGCAAACAGGTACTCGCCGAGCTCGACATGCAGCGCATCTGGCATCCGCTGCTGGTGCGCTTTGGCGCCAATACCCTCAAGGCTTTCAACCAACGCTCGGACGGCGACCCGGTGCTGGGTGAAAACGATATCTTCTTCATCGACATGGGCGCCGTGTGGCAAGGCCACGAAGGTGACGCCGGCGCCACCTTTGCCACCGGCAACGACCCTGAAATGATCGCCTGCGCCAGCGCCGCCAAAGTACTGTTCGAGCGCGTACAATCGCGCTGGAAAAATGACCAGGTCGTAGGCCTTGAGCTGTACCGCTACGCCGAGGAACACGCCAAGGCCATGGGCTGGCAACTGAACCTGGACATCAAGGGCCACCGCGTCAGCGACTTCCCCCACGCGATCCACCGTGGCGGCGACCTGGGGGATTTCGAGCACTGCCCGAACGCCGGGCTGTGGATCCTGGAAATTCAGATTGCCCACCCGAGCAAGCCCTACGGCGCTTTTTACGAAGACCTACTCGCTTAAGGAATACCCATGGAACACTCCACCCAATTCCCCGTGCTGTTGTTTTCCTACGGCACCTTGCAAGACAAGGCCGTGCAACTCGCCAACTTCGGCCGGGAACTGGTCGGCCAGCACGACGCGATGCTCGGCTATTCGCAAAGCTGGGTCGAAATCACCGACCCCGAAGTGCTGGCCACCAGCGGCAAGACCCACCACCCGATTGTCGCGCCGACCGAAGAACAGGCTGCCAGCGTTGAAGGCATGGTCTTTCAGATCAACGAGCAGGAACTGGCCGCGGCGGATGCCTACGAGGTGTCGGACTACAAGCGTGTGTCAGTGGCATTGGCTTCGGGGCTGACAGCGTGGGTCTACGTGCAAGCCTGAGATGAAATTGCGGGCAATTGATTTCAATCTGCCAGTGCTCAGATTAAAGTGGCGCCCCCTCGAGAATTGAATCTCGAGGGTCAGTCCATGGAGTTACACAGTGAAGTACGTCAGTAAAGTGGTTGCAGCAGCTGTTCTCGGTTTTACCCTCGCAGGCTGCACCGGCACCGCCATCAAATCCCCGCAGTACGACAGCAGCCAATACACCGTTTTGGGCCACAGTGAAGCCAGCGCTACCGGCATCATGTTGTTCGGCGTCATCCCGATCGGTCAGAACAGCCGCTTCGTGCGCGCCCAGACTGCGGCCATCAAGGCCAAAGGCGGCGACGCGCTGATCAACACCCAAGTGCAGGAAAACTGGTTCTGGGCCTGGGTGCTGAGTGGTTACACCACCAAAATCTCCGGTGATGTGATCAAGCTGAAAACCGCGCAATAAGCCGGAAGTTGCCAGGGCATTGAGCCCGACAAGCGACGTATCATGGGCCAGACCTTCGAGGACGGCCCATGAACCTCAGTATCTTTTACGCACTCGCCGCTGCCGCGCTGTTCGGCGCCAGCACCCCGCTCGCCAAAACCCTCGGCCTGGGCCTCTCGCCCATACTGCTCGCCGGCCTGCTCTACCTCGGCAGCGGCATCGGCCTCGCAGGCGTGCGCCTCATCCGTGATCGTGGCTGGAAACCCACCGGGCTCACCCCGGCTGAATGGCCGTGGCTGATCGGCGCCATCGCGTTCGGCGGCATCCTCGGGCCGGTGGCACTGATGTTCGGCCTGACCCGCACCGCCGGCACGACCGCCTCGCTGATGCTCAACCTTGAATCGGTGTTGACCGCCGTCATCGCCTGGCAGGTGTTCAGAGAAAATGCCGACCGGCGCATTGTGTTCGGGATGATCGCCATTGTGCTGGGCGGCGTGGTGCTGTCCTGGTCCGACGCTGGCGGCGCCAGCCACGATTGGCTCGGGCCGGCGGCCGTGGCAGTGGCCTGTTTGTGCTGGGGCATCGATAACAACCTGACGCGCAAGGTATCTGCGTCGGACGCATTGTTCATCGCCGGCGCCAAAGGGTTGATTGCCGGGGCGGTGAACTGCAGCCTCGCGCTGTACCTCGGAGCGCAGATTCCGGGTGTGGCGCAGCTGGCGCCGATCTTGCTGGTGGGGTTTCTGGGGTACGGCATCAGCCTGGTCCTGTTTGTTTTGGCCTTGCGCGGGTTGGGCAGTGCGCGCACCGGAGCGTACTTCTCGACGGCGCCATTCCTTGGGGCGGCGGTGGCCCTGCTGGCGTTCGGGGAGTCGGTGACGGTGGCGTTCTGGATTGCGTCGGCGCTGATGGCCGTGGGCGTGTGGTTGCACCTGACAGAGCGGCATGCGCATGAACATCTGCATGACGCGACGGAACACGGGCATCGGCACGTGCATGATGAGCACCATCAACATGAGCATGGGTTCGAGTGGGACCCGACGCAGCCGCACAGTCATGCGCATGTTCACAGTGTGATGAAGCATAGCCATGCGCACTTTTCGGATGTGCATCATCGGCATCGGCATTGAGGCACCGATTTGAGCAACGTCCTACAGCCCATTCGGAAGCAGCTCGCTCCTGTTTTTCAAAGGCCAACTTTATAGTCGCTCGGTCGCTGTGTGAGCGGCCGGGTTTGGCGACTCGACTACAAGACGGAATGCAAACAACGCTATGCCAGGCAACGGCCGTTTTGGCCGTAGCGGGTGAAAAAGCGTCGTGGTTATTTATCTTTGTCTTAATGGAGTCACTCATGAACCAATACATGGCCCTTACCAGCAACGACAGCGCCACACCGGCCCTTTTTGTCGATACCACTGCACCGCTGGAAGTACTCCTCGACGCCGCGAGTTATCGGCTGCGGGCCGTCACCCAAGTGCTTGAGAACCTTGCACTACGTAGTGAGATAAGTAGTGATGCAGTGGTGCTCAGCGATTTTGCGTTGCTCTGCTCAATTCCGCTGCGCGACGGGTGCGACTTGCTGGATGTCATTGCGCGGCGGATGGACATGCCGCGCGCATGATCTAAGAACGGTACAAGTTCAAACTTCAGAATTACAAAACCCCTAGTCTCTTCCGAAACCAGGGGTTTTGTTTGCCTGGCAGTGGTGCCACATCAGCCGCTTCAGCATTCAACGGCTCGCCTATACACTAGTTAACGCAAAGCTTGCGAACACCTGCGGAGCTTGCCCTCGATTCAGACCTGACTCATACAAAAAGACCCTATAAAAATGAAAATAGTGTTCATCGTTACGCTGGGAATGTTATCGCTGATTCAACCATCACTGTCCTTCGCGGATAACGCCAATGGGAAAAACCTCTTTTTACAGCGATGTGCCATGTGCCACGGCGCTGATCTCAAGGGAACAGGGCCATTAGCGCATAGGAGCAATCCGCCTACGCCTGATTTGACAACGCCTGCTTTCAAGAAACGACTGAGTGATTATCCGGGCGTTATTGTATCGTCGGTAATACTTCGGCCGAATGGAGACTTGATTCCGAGAACGTTGCGAGAGAATGGTGTGAAGGTGCCGCCACATGCCTGGACGGTTAATGATTTTCGTGATTTAAATCAATATATAAGTGGCGCTATTTTAAAAAAATAATTTTTTAAGCAGTAATTAGAAACGGAAACCCAAACATCAATTACTTTGTCATTTTCCAAGCAGGTCTGGATAACCCTCGCAAAATAATCTCTCGCACGGGGCCAGCGTGTGAGGGCCTGTTTCACATAAGCGGCGTTATTCGCAATCAGCTTTCCACGTACCGTCAGGGAGAATCGACCAAAAACGACTCACGACGGAATCTAAAGCTGTAACGTGCAAACTCCAGCACAGTCCGCAAGCAGCAATTAGGAGATATACGCATCCCACTTAACACCGCGCATCACTAAACGACCAGTCACCTTTGACAACAGCGCAAGCAGACGCGCGAGACCAACGGCGGCATCATCGAACCGAAGGTATGAACTGTTGCCCTCCTTGCTAAATAACATTCCTTCATTCTTAATAAAAATCCCTTTCGTGAGATCTAAGTACACATCTGGCTGGCATGCCTCTGGAAGCTCTTTAAGTTTGTGTTCGATGCTTTCCAATGCGGAGCCTCCGTACGTGACAACAACGCTTAAGATTCTAGCGTGCGGCCAATCTAGGTCGCCAAGCTGAACACCCTCTAGCGTAGTAGGCATCAGCGTTTTCACGCTCTCAATATTGAGAGCTACAGCCTCGAGAACAGATGGTGTTATTTCCGTTTTGATTTCGAAGGTCGCTACAGTCCCCTCTTGGAAAATCAAGTCGTGGCCGCTAGCGAACGGAAGTCGAGGCATAGACTTCAACATCAATACAATATCTTGCTGTTTGGAGCGTCGACCATTCGAGTCGATAATCACTCCGCTCACAACGCTGGTCATTTCTGGAAGATGCGCCACAAGAAAATCTTGAATGAGTCGCTCTCGCGCCGATCCTGCTGTGACAGAATGTCCCAGCACCTTGGTCATATCGTATTGAGCATTTAACGCGTTAACAGCCCCTTGACAGTAT
This sequence comes from Pseudomonas sp. HT11, assembly GCF_044875395.1. Lineage (NCBI taxonomy): Bacteria > Pseudomonadati > Pseudomonadota > Gammaproteobacteria > Pseudomonadales > Pseudomonadaceae > Pseudomonas > Pseudomonas sp. HT11. The sequence goes on from NZ_CP173217.1 coordinate 4,748,132, forward strand.
TTAATTAGCGGTTTCATTAAGGCGCTCTTTTCTTAGAGTTGAATGTAGCAATCTTCTAGGAATCGGGGAGCGGCCGCAAATGGTCAAAGTAGCCACACTTTGTCCAAATCCCTACGGCGGGCCCTCCAACCCGAGTAATCACAAGCGCGTCTTTACGCACCAGAATGAAGCGCCAGTCCCATATTGGTCCCATGGGACTATTTTTTGGACGCCAAAAACCACAAACCCCCGGCTTTCTCTAGGAAAATCAGGGGTTTGTGTTTACTTAATGTGGCGGTGAAGGAGAGATTCGAACTCTCGATACAATTTCTTGTATACACACTTTCCAGGCGTGCTCCTTAAGCCACTCGGACACTTCACCGTATCTCGTCAAACCAGTTCAGTCTGTCGAGGCGCGCTAATGTAGTCGAAAGCCTTTCTGATGGCAAAGGTTTTTTTCAGAATTTTCATGCGCTTAGACGGTTATGCCGTTACCTACCCGGCGAGGGACGGTGAATCTGCCATTCTCGGGCATCGGCGGTACGCGTTTGGTGGGGCTGCTGCGCCCTGCTCCGGGCCCGTCTACCCTTGGGGATGCAGGAAAAGTCTGACTGTGTAGTCAGTCACGGCGCTTTACCGGGGCGGGCGTGGTGGGTAACGTCTGCGCATGCGCTTCTATAAGCAGCCTATCTATAACAAATCCTACAAGGAACCGCGTCATGAGTGAGTTGATTGCCTACCACCTCGAAGACGGTATCGCGACCCTGACCTTGAGCAACGGCAAGGTGAATGCCATTTCTCCGGCCGTCGTCAGTGAGTTTAATGCTGCACTGGATCAGGCCGAGAAGGATCGCGCGGTGGTGATCATCACCGGCACGCCGGGGATTCTGTCGGGTGGTTATGATTTAAAGGTGATGACAGCCGGGCCTAAAGAGGCCATCAGCCTGGTGACGTCGGGCTCGACGTTGGCGCGTCGCCTGCTGTCGCACCCGTTTCCGGTGATTGTGGCGTGCCCTGGGCACGCGGTGGCCAAAGGTGCATTCCTGCTGTTGTCGGCCGATTACCGCATTGGTGTTGAAGGCCCGTTCAGCATTGGCCTGAATGAAGTGGCGATCGGCATGACCATGCACCACGCCGGTATCGAGTTGGCGCGGGATCGTCTGCGCAAGTCGGCGTTTCACCGGTCGGTCATCAATGCTGAAATGTTTGACCCGCAAGGTGCCCTAGGAGCCGGCTTCCTGGATAAAGTGGTTGCGCCAGAAGAGTTGCACGCGGCGGCCCTGGAAGCGGCGCGCCAGTTGAAGAAGATCAACATGAACGCCCATAAGCACACCAAATTGAAGGTGCGTAAGGCACTGCTGGAAGCCTTGGATGACGCCATCATCCAGGATCAGGGGCATAACCTGATCTGATGCCTTACCCATGTTGTGCCAAAGCCCGACCTTGAGTCGGGCTTTTTCTTACAAAAAATGGGGATACGTCTTAAACCGCTCTAGCTGGGCGCTGCCGGCACACATTGAAACATGTGCTTAAACATCGCCTATCTCCCACGTCTGTAGGGGCAATTGCCGAATACAGTGCACATCCGTACACTGCGCCACCTTTTGTCCCGATGGGCTGTGTCGATGCTTTTTCTGTTACGTATGTTGTTGATGGGCCTGCACTTTATGGTCGCTGGCGTGCTGGGCGTGCTGCTAGGCATCTGTCGGCCGTTCAACCCGGATAACAGTCGCTTGTGCGCTCGCCTGTATGGGGTGCCTGCGATGTGGATGTTGCGACTGAACGTGAAGGCGGACGTCGACTCGCTGCGTAATAAGCCCGACACGTGCGTGATCATCGCCAACCACCAGTCCAACTACGACCTGTTTGTGCTGGGCACTGTGGTGCCGCATCGCACGGTGTGCATTGCCAAAAAAAGCCTGAAATGGGTGCCGCTGTTCGGCCAGTTGTTCTGGTTGGCGGGCAATGTGCTGATCGACCGGGGCAACGCGCACAAGGCGCGGCGCGCGATGCTCACCACGACGCGCACTTTGCAGCATGAAGACACATCGATCTGGGTGTTCCCGGAAGGCACACGCAACTTGGGCAAGGGGCTGCTGCCGTTCAAGAAAGGCGCGTTTCATATGGCGATTGCGGCGGGTGTGCCCATCGTGCAGGTGTGTGTCAGCAATTACGTCACGCACATGCAGCTTAATCGCTGGGACAGCGGTGATGTGCTCATACGCTCGCTGCCGCCGATTCCTACCGTAGGACTGACTTCGGATGACATCCCGGCGTTGATGCAGGCGTGTCAGAAGCAGATGAATGAGTGTATTGCACAGATGGACCGTGAACTGCAGGCCGCTTGGGCACCTGCGCCTTTGTGATTTTTTGAGGGCGCTTTGCACCCCCGTACAAACAAGCGTGCTCGCCACAAAAAGCGTGCCTGCATGAGCAACAAGGGAACGCCATTCACGCTAAGCTGCCCAACACCTGTCCTCCCAATAAGAAGCGATCAGCACCATGGGTAGAGTTGTTGCGGCGGCCGTTTACAGCGCCGGAAAGAAAGTCACTGATATCACCCTCGATGAAGGCGCAGCCTGGGCCGCCAAGCCCGATCACTTTGTGTGGATCGGCCTGGAAGAGCCCAGCGCCCAGGAGCTGGCCAACCTGCAACGCCAGTTCAACCTGCACGAACTGGCCATCGAAGACGCCCTCGAAAAACACAGCCGCCCCAAGCTTGAAACCTTCGGTGATGCGCTGTTTATCGTCACCTACTCACCGGTGCGCGAGCACGGCAAGCTGGAGTTTATCGAAACCCATATTTTTGCCGGCAACGGTTACATCATCACTGCCCGCAACGGCCACTCGGCGTCCTACGGCTTTGTGCGCCAGCGCTGTGAGGCGCGGCCGTTGTTGCTGGAGCACGGGGAAGATTTCGTACTCTATGCGCTGCTGGATTTCGTCACCGAGAATTACCAGCCGGTGAGCGAAGCGATCCACGCCGAAATTGATGAGCTGGAGCGCAATGTGCTGTGCAGCTCGCTGAGCGAGCGTGATATCCAGAACCTCCACGGCCTGCGCCGCGACGTGCTGCGGCTTAAACGCTATGTGGCGCCGATGGTGGAGATCAGTCAGGAATTGCAAAAGCTGAGCTTCCCGTTTATCGACAAGAACATGCGCCCGTATTTTCGTGACGTGCAGATCCACGTGACGCGGCAGATGGAAGACCTCACCACCTTGCGCGATATCGCCAGCCAGACGATTGAGATTGGTGTATTGCTCGAAGCGTCGCGCCAGAGCGTGGTGCAGCGCAAGTTCGCCGCGTGGGCGGCGATCCTGGCGTTCCCCACCGCGGTGGCGGGGATTTATGGGATGAACTTCCAGAACATGCCCGAGCTGCAATGGCATTACGGTTACTTTGCGGTGCTCGGGTTTATTGCGGTGGGCTGCACGAGTTTGTGGGCCAGCTTCAAGCGGTCGGGCTGGTTGTAAATCAACGCCGGCCGGCCCCCGCCTCGGCGTGATTCAAGCCACGTCGGCTTCGGGCTTGTGCGCCACAAAACGCATCATCCATTCCGCCACGGTGGCGCCGTGGTGGTCACGCGCCAGACTGGCCACGCCGTTGGTGTAGATCTTTTCGCCCAACGTTGTCTGAAGAATTTCCAGCAGCTCGCGTGAATAGTCGTGGATGAATTCCGGGTGGCCCTGGAAGCACAACACTTGGTCTTCAATGTGGTAAGCGGCGTACGGGCAGAAATCGCTGGAGGCAATCACGGTAGCGTTTTCCGGCAGGCGGGTGACCTGGTCCTGATGGCTGATCAACAAGGTCAGCTCTTCCACCACCGGGCTCATCCACGGCGCCTTGGCGTTGAGTTTGTAGTCGTGGATGCCCATGCCCCAGCCCTTGCTGGCGCGCTCGGTCTTGCCGCCCAACAGCAGCGCGAGCAACTGGTGACCGAAGCACACGCCCAGCAACTTGTCGCCGCGCTCATAGCGTTCAAGCAGGTAGGTTTTGAGGGTCTGGATCCACGGGTCGGTGCCAAAGGAATCGGCCTTGCTGCCAGTGATCAGGTAGGCGTCAAACGCCTCGTCATCCGGCGGGTATTCGCCCTGAACCACGTTGTACACAACAAACTCGGCAGCAATCGGCTGCTTGGAGAACAGGCGCTTGAACATCTGCCCGTACCCTTGGTATTGATCGATCAAGCCTGGACGCAGGATATCGGTTTCCAGGATACAGACGCGTAGCGACATAAAAAATACCTGACACGGTGGTGGGAATAATGCACACCCCAGAGCCTGCCTTGAAACACCCCTGCAAAGCAAGTCTCGCCAAGTGCCTCAGTGTGGGGGCGGGCTTGCGTGCGATGGCGTCATATCAGCCGACATATGCATTGGCTGACACACCGCTATCGCGGGCAAGCCCGCTCCCACATGGGTTTTATATCGCTCAGACTGAGGTGTTTCGGTCAGGCGAATATGTCTCCCTGCGCTGCTTTTTCCAGCAGCAGAGCCGGGGGCGAGAAGCGCTCCCCGTACTGCTCGGCCAGGTAGCGCGCCCGGGCGATAAAGTCGTTCAGGCCGTACTGGTTGATAAACTGCAGCGCACCGCCGCTCCACGCGGCAAAGCCTATGCCGAAGATTGAGCCGACGTTGGCGTCAGCCGTCGACCTCAACACGCCCTCCTCCACACAACGCACGGTTTCGATGGCCTGGATGAACAGCAAACGGTCGCGCACGTCCTGTGGCGAAATTTGGTTGTCGGGCTGTTCAAAGCGCGCTTTCAGCTGCGGCCACAGGTGTTTCTGCGCCCCTTGGGGATAGTCGTAAAAACCACCGCCCGCCGCCTTGCCCGTGCGTTTGTACTCATTCACCAACAGGTCGATCACCAAGGTCGCGGGATGCGTCGGCGGCGCCTTGCCTTCAGCCTGTAGATCTTTCGCGGTTTGCTGCCGGATGTGGCTCATCAAGCTCAGCGACACCTCATCCGACACCGCCAACGGCCCCACCGGCATGCCGGCCTTGCGCGCTTCGGTTTCGATCATTGGCGCGGCCACGCCTTCGCCGAGCATGGCAATGCCTTCGTTGGTGAAGGTGCCGAACACCCGCGAGGTGAAAAAACCACGACTGTCGTTGACCACGATCGGAGTTTTCTTGATTTGCAGGACGAAATCAAAACCTCGGGCCAGGGTTTCGTCGCGGGTATGGGCGCCCTTGATGATTTCCACCAGCGGCATCTTGTCGACCGGACTGAAGAAATGCAGACCAATGAACTTGCCTTGATCGGGCACGGCGTTAGCCAGGCCGCTGATGGGCAAGGTCGAGGTGTTGGAGGCGATGACGGCGTCGCTGCCGACCACACGTTGCGCGGCGGCCGAGACCCTGGCCTTGAGCTCACGGTCTTCGAACACGGCTTCGATGATCAGGTCGCAGCCGGCCAGGTCGGCGTCGTCCTGCGTAGGATGAATCCGCGCCAGAATGGTGTCGCGCTGTTCGGCCGTCAGTTGCCCACGGCTGATCTTCTTGTCCAGCAGCGCAGCCGAATGCGCCTTGCCCTTTTCGGCCGCGGCCAGGCTGACGTCCTTGAGCACCACGTCGATGCCCGCACTGGCGCTGACATAGGCGATGCCCGCCCCCATCATCCCCGCGCCCAGTACGCCGACTTTGCGCGTGACGTACGGCGCAAAACCTTGTGGCCGTGAGCTGCCGGCGTTGATGTCATTGAGCTGGAACCAAAAGGTACCGATCATGTTTTTCGCCACCTGGCCGGTGACGAGTTCGGTGAAATAGCGCGTTTCGATCAAGTGCGCAGTGTCGAAATCCACTTGGGCGCCCTCCACGGCGGCGCAGAGGATTTTCTCCGGGGCCGGGAAGCAGCCATGGGTTTTGCTGCGCAAAATAGACGGCGCAATCGCCAGCATTTGCGCCACCTTCGGGTTCGACGGCGTGCCGCCTGGGATCTGATAAGCCTTGTTGTCCCACGGTTGTCTGGCCTCAGGATTGGCCAGAATCCAGGCGCGGGATTTAGCCAGCAGCTCATCGCGATCCATCGCCAGCGCATTGATCAACCCGGCTTGCAGCGCCTGCTGCGGCCGCACCTTCTTGCCTTCCAGCAAATACGGCAGGGCCTTTTCCAACCCGAGCATGCGCACCATGCGCACTACCCCGCCGCCGCCCGGCAACAAGCCCAAGGTGACTTCAGGCAAGCCGAGCTGTGTCGAGTTGTCATCCAGCGCGACCCGGTAATGGCACGCCAGGCAAATCTCCCAACCGCCGCCCAACGCCGCACCGTTGATGGCGGCCACCACTGGCCTGCCGAGGGTTTCCAGACGGCGCAGTTGGGCCTTCAACACCAACACGCCGTCGTAAAATTCCTTGGCGTGAGCCTTGTCGACTCTGATCAATTCATTGAGGTCACCGCCGGCAAAAAAGGTTTTCTTCGCCGAGGTGATCACCACACCGGCGATGCCGTCCTTTTCTGCCTCCAGGCGCGCGACTGCGGCCGCCATGGCCTCGCGGTACACGCCGTTCATGGTGTTGGCGCTCTGGCCGGGCATGTCGAGGGTCAGCACCACGATCTGGTCCTGGCCTTTTTCGTAACGAATGGCGTCGGTCATGACAGGTTCCTTGGACTCAGAGGCGTTCGATGATGGTGGCGATGCCCATGCCACCGCCGACACACAGGGTGGCCAGGCCGTAGCGCTGCTGGCGCACTTCCAGTTCGTCGAGCAGGGTGCCGAGGATCGCGCAGCCCGTGGCGCCGAGCGGGTGCCCCATGGCAATGGAGCCGCCGTTGACGTTGACCCGCGCAGCGTCGATGCCCATGTCTTTGATGAACTTGAGGACGACTGAGGCAAACGCTTCGTTGACTTCAAACAGGTCGATGTCTTCCACGCGCAAACCGGCCTTGGCCAGGGCTTTGCGCGTGGCCGGTGCCGGGCCGGTGAGCATGATGGTCGGGTCGGTGCTGGTGACCGCCGTGGCGACGATGCGCGCCCGCGGTCGCAAGCCCAGTTCGCGGCCTTTGGCCTCGGAGCCGATCAACATCAGCGCGGCGCCGTCGACGATGCCGGAACTGTTGCCTGGCGTGTGCACGTGATGGATGCGTTCCACATGGCTGTAGACGCGCAAGGCGGTGGCATCGAAGCCCATCTGGCCCATCATCTCGAAGCTTGGCTTGAGCTTGCCGAGGCCTTCAAGGCTGGAGTCGCCACGAATGAACTCGTCGTGGTCCAGCAGCACGATGCCGTTTTGGTCCTGCACCGCGATCAGCGACTTGTTGAAAGAACCGTCCGCACGCGCCCTGGCCGCTTTCTGCTGGGAATGTAGGGCGAAGGCGTCGACGTCATGGCGGGTGAAGCCTTCCAGGGTCGCGATCAAGTCCGCGCCGATGCCTTGGGGCGTGAAGTGACTGTGCATGTTGGTCTGTGGGTCGAGCACCCAGGCGCCGCCATCACTGCCCATGGGCACGCGCGACATGGATTCGACGCCGCCGACCACCACCAAGTCCTCAAAGCCGGAACGCACTTTCATCGCGCCCAGGTTCACCGCTTCGAGGCCCGAGGCACAGAAGCGGTTGATTTGTACGCCGGCGACACTGATGTCCCAGTCCGCCACCAGTGCGGCGGTCTTGGCAATGTCGGCGCCCTGGTCGCCTACCGGGGTGACGCAACCGAGCACGATGTCATCCACCTGGCGTGTGTCGAGGTCGCTGCGCTGCGCCAGCGCGGTGAGCAGACCGGCCACCAGGTTTACCGGTTTGACGCTGTGCAGGGCGCCGTCGGCCTTGCCTTTGCCCCGGGGCGTGCGTATGGCATCAAAGATCAAAGCTTGGGTCATGACATCCTCGAACGCAGTGCGTGTGTGCCCCTACCTTAGGCCCGATTGACACGGTTTCAATGACGGATGCGCTCATTGCTTTTGACCCTCACGCTCGGACGAACGGTAGGGTGCTATGGGAAAGCGCGGGTTAATCGTTTTAGCGGTCTAGCCAAGGCATTGGCGCCAAGATGGCGATATGCCTCATGCCTTTTTAATTAGAAATTCTGATTAGCTGATATTAAATGGATCTAAGCGACGCAGAACGAGGGCTCTAAGGTTCAATCAGTAAGAAGTTGCTGCCGGGTTTTGCTGGAGCAACTGTAAGAAAAGCGACACGTCACGTTGCGATACTGAAATTGACCGGCACGCATTTGACGCTCAGGAATAACAACAAAAGGCAGTCAGCCATGTTCAAACATTCGAAAGTACGTCAGGCGGGACTTATTCTGTTCGCCACCACACTGATTCTGATCTTGCCCAATTTAACCAAGGTTATTGGGTGACGACTCGATCCTCACATTCCGTGCACACATTGCATCAGGACTGCAGCTTTTGGCAGCACCTGCCGGGACATTGCGTATAGCGGTCCTGTTGCAGGGGCTGTCTTTTTGCGTGCCGATTTCCGGTATCGTGGGCGCCATCGCCACTTCAAACCGGGCTCACTCTTGAAACTGATCCTCGCCTTTCTCGCCGCGCTGTTGGCCCTTCCCGCTGCGGCCGCCCAGTTGACCATCGACTTGGACCGCGCCAGCAAAACCTGGCGGACCGAAGACCTGCTCAAGCACCCGCAGGCGCAGACGGTGCATATCGTCAATGACGTTTCCTACAAGCGCGACATGACTTATCGCGCGGTGCCGCTGGCGGCTCTGTTACCGGGCCTCTTGCCGGAAAATCATCTGCAAGCCGTCGCCCTCGACGGGTTCGCCGCCGAGCTGACGGCGGCGCCTTTGCTGCAAAAACACGGTGCCCGTGCCTGGCTGGCGGTGGAAGACCCGGCTCATCCGTGGCCCGCGCTGGCCGAAGGCAAGCCAAGTGCCGGGCCGTTCTATCTGGTGTGGACCGACCCGCAAGCCGGGAACATCAGCCCTGAGCAGTGGCCCTTCCAGATGTCCGGGATCAAGCAATTGAAGACGGTGGCCGAGCGCTTTCCAGCCCTGTTGCCTGACCCGAAACTCGCCGCGAATGACCCGATCAATCAGGGCTTTGCGCTGTTCCAGAAAAACTGCCTGGCCTGTCACCGCCTCAATGGCGCCGGCGATGCGCAGGTGGGGCCGGACCTGAATATTCCCTACAACCCAACGGAATATTTCAGCGGGGATTTCCTCAAGCGTTATATCCGCGACCCGCAGAGCCTGCGGCATTGGCCCCAGGCGAAGATGCCAGCGTTCGCAGCCAGTGTGTTGCCGAACGGCGAGCTGGATTTGCTGGTGGGGTATTTAAAGCATATGGCGGGGCGTAAGCAGCAGCCTTGAGCCTTACCAAGCTCCCTTGCTCAACGGGACTGCTGTGGCGAGCGGGCTTGTCGTGGCGAGCGGGCTTGCCCCGCGTTGGGCTGCGCAGCAGCCCTAATAAAGCAGAATGCGGTGTGTCAGGTACTTCTCAAAGTGTAGTTTTGGGGCCGCTTCGCAGCCCAACGCGGGGCAAGCCCGCTCACCACGACAAGCCCGTCCCCACGACAAGCCCGCGCCCAGGGTTGAGCTGCTCCGTTCGGGAGATTATTGCTGCTGCACCGAAATCACCGGCGTCGGCGCCACAAACACTTTGGCGTGCATCTGCTCATGCCCGCCGCCTCGGCGCATGCCGCGTACCGGGCAGGCATCCAGGTAATCCAGGCCTACCGCCAACTTTAAATGCCGCTCGGGCCGCGCCAATTGGTTGGTCACATCAAAGCTGTACCACGCGTCATCCAGCCAGGCTTCGGCCCAGGCGTGGCTGGCCAGGTGCGTGCTGTCTTCGGTGTACAAATACCCCGACACATATCGCGCTGGAATGCCCAGGCTGCGCGCGCAGGCCAAGAATGCATGGGTGTGGTCCTGGCACACGCCTGCGCGCCCCGCGAATGCCGTGGCGGCGCAGGTGTCGACTTCAGTGGCGCCCGGCGTGTAGACCATCGACTGGTTGAGCGCATGCATCAGGTCGATCAACGCAGAGCGGTCGCGGCGTTGACGGCAATGCTGGTCGGCAAAACCGCGCAACGCATCGTCCGGCTCGGTCAGTCGCGTGCTGCGCAGGAACGGAAACGCCGACTGGCTTTCATGCTCAGCCTCGCGCAATTCATCGATGTCCACTTGGCCACGGGCGCCGATGATGATGGCGTCGTGGGGCTCATCAAGGGTCAGCACATGCAGGATGTTGCCAAACGGGTCGACCTGCGCGCGCACCGGGCGCGGTAGATCGAGCTGCCAACTGAGCACGTGCTGGCGTTCGCTGTCGTGGGGCGTGAGGCGCAGGTACTGGATGCTGGCGCGCACCTGGTCTTCGTAGTGGTAGGTGGTTTCGTGGCTGATGGAAAGTCTCATGCCGCCTCCAGGTAGGAACTGTAGATGGCGTCGCCCAACTGGCGGACCAAGGGGATAAAGTCGGTCAGCCAGGCATGCAGGCCTTCCTCGAGAATTTCGTCGATGGCAGTAAAGCGCAGGCGCGCGTCCATCTCGGCGGCCAGGCGCTGGGCCGGGCGCCCGTTGAGGCCGGGCAGGCTGGCAAGGATCTGGTCAATCTCTTCGCTGCAAGCACGCAGCGAACGTGGGACATCAGCGCGCAACAACAGCAGTTCGGCCACTTGCCGGGCGCCGGGTGCGTCACGGTAGATCTCGGTGTAGGCCTCAAACGACGACAACGCGCGCAGCAGGGCACTCCACTGATAGTAGGCATGAGCCGTGCCGTCGCTGACCGCAGCGGCTTGGTCGCCAGCCATTTCGTAGCGCGCATCCAGCAGCCGCAGAGTGTTGTCGGCACGCTCGATGAAGGTGCCCAGGCGAATAAAACGAAACGCGTCGTTACGCATGATGGTGCCGTAGGTGGCGCCACGGAACAGGTGCGACCGCTCCTTGACCCACTCACAGAACCGGCTCATGCCGTAGCGGCTCAGCCCTTGCTGGGCGATATCCCGGATATCCAGCCAGGTGGCGTTGATGTTTTCCCACATGTCGGCGGTGATTCGCCCACGCACCGCATGGGCGCTGGCGCGCGCGGCGCCGAGGCAACTGTAGATGCTCGCCGGGTTGGCCGCATCCAACGCAAAGAAGTGCAGCAGGCGTTCGGCATGCAGTTCGCCGTGGCGCTCGTGGTAATCCTCCAGGGTGCCGGTGATCAGCAGCGGCATGGCCAATTCGTGCAGGCCATCACCGCGCCCATCCTGGGGCATCAGCGACAGCGAATAGCTGACATCAAGCATGCGTGCGAGGTTTTCCGCGCGTTCCAGGTAGCGCGACATCCAGTACAAATCCGAGGCAGTTCTACTCAACATGGCATCAGTCCTCGACCACCCAGGTGTCTTTGGTGCCGCCGCCCTGAGACGAGTTGACCACCAGCGAGCCCTCGCGCAGGGCCACGCGGGTCAAACCGCCGGGCACCACGCGGGTTTCCTTGCCGGACAACACGAACGGCCGCAGGTCGATATGGCGCGGCGCAATGCCGTTTTCGACGAAGGTCGGACACGTGGATAAACACAGCGTCGGCTGCGCGATATAGGCGTGGGGCTTGGCCTTGATGCGCGCGCGGAAGGCTTCGATTTCCGCTTTTGTCGACGCCGGGCCCACCAGCATGCCGTAGCCGCCGGAACCTTGGGTTTCCTTGACGACCAGGTCCGGAAGGTTGGCCAGCACGTGGGACAATTCGTCGGGCTTACGGCATTGAAACGTAGGCACGTTCTTCAGAATCGGCTCTTCATCCAGGTAAAAACGGATCATCTCGGTGACGAAGGGATACACCGACTTGTCATCGGCCACCCCGGTGCCAATCGCATTGGCCAACACCACATTGCCCGAGCGATAGGCCGCGAGCAGGCCGGGCACGCCGAGCATCGAGTCGGGGTTGAAGGCCAGTGGGTCGAGAAATGCGTCATCGAGGCGACGGTAGATCACATCCACGGCCTTGGGGCCGTCAGTGGTGCGCATGAATACGCGGTCATCGCGCACGAACAAGTCGGCGCCTTCCACCAGTTCCACGCCCATTTCCCGCGCAAGGAAGGCGTGCTCGAAGAACGCGCTGTTAAAGCGCCCCGGGGTCAGCACCACCACGCTGGGGTTATCCAGAGGGCTCGAGCTTTTCAGGGTGTCGAGCAACAGGTTGGGGTAATGGTCGATGGGCGCGATGCGCTGGGCGGCGAACAACTCGGGGAACAGGCGCATCATCATCTTGCGGTCTTCGAGCATGTAACTCACGCCGCTCGGTGTGCGCAGGTTGTCTTCCAACACGTAGTAGGTGCCGTCGCCATCGCGTACGAGATCAACACCGGAGATGTGGGAATACAGATCGCGGTGCAGGTCCAGGCCCTGCATGGCCAACTGGTATTGCTCGTTGGCCAACACCTGTTCGGCGGGGATGATCCCGGCCTTGATGATGCGTTGCTCGTGATAGAGGTCGGCGAGAAACAGGTTCAGCGCCTTGACCCGCTGAATGCAGCCGCGCTCGACAATTTGCCACTCACTCGCCGGAATGCTGCGCGGAATGGTGTCGAAAGGAATCAGGCGCTCGGTGCCCTGCTCGTCCCCGTAAAGGGTGAAGGTGATCCCGGCGCGGTGGAACAGCAAATCGGCTTCACGCCGGCGCTGGGCCAGCAATTCGGCGGGAGTTTCAGCTAACCAGCGGGCGAACTCGCGGTAATGGGGGCGGACCTGCCCTGCCCCGTCGTACATTTCATCGTAATAAGTGCGGATCATGCCGTACTCCTTGTCACCCGGGCGCGAGAACCGTCGCAAGGCCCGTGCCAGCGGCATAAACACTTAAAAATCAGTGAGTTAAATAACCTTCAAGTTTTGCGCGCACCGTCCTGGTGCGCAGAACGCCTGCTGTCCTGTACCACGCTTCATCGCAATGCGGGCTTTGACTATCAACAGCATAGTCAGAGTTGATTTCACTGCCCGGTTGCGCTTGCGGATAATCCCCACATCGGCTGACCAGGATGTTTCCTGAGATGTCAGCGAACCGCTCTTCCCTTTAAGCCACCCTCTTTGGGTGGTTTTTTTTGCGCCGTAGAAAGCCAAGAGCCCGGCTTGCCGGCGATCGCGAGCTTAAAGACGCGATCGCCGGCAAGCCGGGCTCATAAGGGTGGCGATGTTGAGGACGCAGTTGTGGGGAGTGCACAAACAAAATCGGCCGACCCAAAGGTCAGCCGATACGCTGTGTTGCTCATCGAATGCCGCTACATGGGTAACCCACGCACCTCCTGCTTGACGCCCCATCCCTCGATGATCCCGCCCAAAGGCTCGACCACCGCTTCAAAGTCTTGCTCGAAGTCTCCTATGCCGTCGTAGGTTGCGAACATGATTTTGCTCAGTTCCAGGTACCAGGCGCCATCATCGCGCGCGCTGACCTGGGCATTCAGGGATTCCCCACGAAATCGACCCGCAGCCCTTCGCGCCCGCTCCTCATCCGGGAAAATGGCGTAGAACTCGATGGGGTGAAAACGTGAGAAGTCGAAACCGCCTTCTTTCATGCGGCGCAGTACGTTGGTGCTGATGTCTTCTTGATAGGCTGTGCTCATGAAACGTCCTCCTCAAACTGATGGATAGACTTTCCGTGCTTCCCGAAGACCGCGCCCTGCTGGCGCGGGTGCTACGGCATTAACGACACCGCGGGAAAACAAGCATGTAGCTGACAAGACCAGACCTTAGCGATTCATTCGCTGATCTCGGTTGCAGAGTAGCGCGAAGCTATCACCTCCACCAGAGGTGCTTGAAGGGCATACAGGCAATGTTCAGGCGGCGGGCGAAATGTCGAGGATTTGAATGCTGTTCTGGTCTTTAAGAATCTTGACCGTAGGCTCGGGTTTGCGCCCTTCCAAGTCATTCAGGTCAAGTTCGGCGGCCACTGGCACCAGCTTGTTACGAATCATGTGTGCCGCATCTTCGAGGCTGGGCTTCTGGTCGCAGCTGAACTGCTCGACGGACTGAACGCCGTGATCATCAACGAAGGTAATCTGCCACTTTTGCATCGGTGCCTCCTCGATAAAACCCATGTGTGGGCTTACAACTATCTGGACCTTGAGGGCTCTGCAAACGTTCCACTCAAGTCAGGAGGCACCTGATTAATGACACTTATTTTTCAGCGTGTTCTTTCAAGGCTTTCAAGGTGTTGAACGGCGCGTCCACCACGAACTTGTTGGCCAGCCACGATGGCACGCTGCCGCCTGGCTCGGTGTGCACCTGGTAGGTGACTTCGGTCTGGTTGTCGCCTTTGGGTACCAGCTTCCAGTAGCCGTCTACCTGGGCAACGCGCACGTAACCTTTCACTTCCGGTTGGTAGGTCGGCACTTCCAGCAATTTGCGGGTCACGGTGCCGTCGGCAGCCTTGGACGTGGTGATTTCGAGGATCGAATCGCGGTCGGTCACCGGGAACGGTGCCTTGAACTGGGTGTAGGTCCAGCTCTTGTCGCCTTCGGTCTTGAGCAGTTTTTGCGATTTGCATTCGTGGATCCAGGAGCAGGCACCGGCCACGTCTTCCTGCAGGGCCTGGATCTTGGCGACAGGCGCCTTGATCAGCGCCACACCGCGGTAGGCCTTGTATTTGGAGCCGGCAATTTCGCTCAGGGACACCTTGATACCGTCTTCGTCCTTGGCGACCTGCCAATCCTCAGCCTGCGCAGTGGCAGCAAACAACACCGTAAAACCGCACAACACAGCCATTCGTTTCAGCGAACCCATTGTTGTATTCCTTATTGTCGAAGTTCTGAAAGTAAGTTCTGAAAGTAAATTCCGATAGTAAAGCCCATCAAGCCGCCGTCATCTGCTCCCACCAGCCGATCAACCGGATCGCATCGGCCTGGTCGTTGCCACAGACATCCAGATCTGCCTTGAAATCACTGCACACCGCTGGGCGTTCCGGTTGGCCAAACAGCAGGCATAGCTGTTCGACCGACAGGTGCAGGCAGCGTTCGCCCGCGGGTTTGCCGTGCGGCATTCCCGGCAATGGCGAACTGATGGAGGGGGCAATGCAGCATGCGCCACAGCCTTCACGGCATTTCATGACCAACAGGTCCTCGACGACTCAATGTGGATGGCCGGGCTAGAGTACGCCCTTAAACAGCCGTTTTAAAATGGTCTAACAGGGGTTTTTCGCACAAAACAAAAGTGACTGACCAGTCTGCGACAGATGGTCGATGAGCGGCGTCACCTTTGCGCGAAATTTATTGCTTGAACTCGAAATCCAGCGCTGCGCCTTCGATATCGCGACGTTCATCGTTACGCAACTGCAGCTTCATCTCGTTGCTGAGCAAGCGGCCGTTGATCTGGAACGCGCTGTTGTCGGTAGGTTTCTCGCCAAACATCGGCGGCAGCAAGGGCACGCTCTTGGGCTTGGGCATGGTGCCAATGGGCTGCAAGTGCCTGACCATGTCCGTAGGCAGTGTCAGGTCCAACTGTGCCGGTGGCAGTTTGGTCTGCGCCACTTCATGGGCTGACTTGGATTTGCTCGCGACAGGGGCGCGCTTTTTCACCGTGGCGGCTTTCTTCTTGGCCGCCGGAGCCTTTTTGGCGGGCGCCGGTTTTTTCGCGGGGGTGGCCTGCTCGGTACTGGCGGCGGGCTTGCTTTCAGACACCACAGGCGTTGCCGCCAGCACGGTGCCGACGTTACACAGGCTTAACAGGCCAACCACTACAGCAGCGCGAAAAATAGATGTCATATCGCCAACAGCATTAACGGCAGAGGGCCATATGCTCGCTTGTTGTGCGCGGCATGACAAGTCTGGTGATTAGCCAGCTATCGGTACTGTCCCCATTACACGCCTCAGCCACTGGCCTCAAAGCCCGGCTGCAGTTTCCTGGCACAGCTGGCTGGCGAGCATCCCCAAGGTCATCAGCGCCCGCTCTGCTTCGCGGTTCCACGGCGTGCCGCAGTTGAGGCGAATACAGTGGTTGAACTGTTCCGTATTACTGAAAATCACCCCCGGCGCAATGCTGATGCCCTGCTGCAGTGCGCGCACGTGCAGTTCCTGGGTATTGACCCGCCCCGGCAAACTGACCCACAAGATAAAACCGCCGTTGGGACGCGTCATCTGTGTGCCTTCCGGGAAATACTGCTGCACCGCCAGCTGAAAAGCGCTGAGGTTCTTGCGGTACTCCTGGCGGATATAACGCAGGTGGCGGTCATAACCGCCGTTTTCCAGGTAGGCCGCAACGCCCATCTGGGTCACGCTGCAGGCCGAGTGGGTGCTGAACATCTGCAGCCGCTGGATTTCCTGCTGGTATTTGCCGGCAATCATCCAGCCGATGCGCACGCCGGGAGACAAGGTCTTGGAAAAGCTCGAGCAGTAGATCACCCGGTCGAGGCGGTCATAGGCTTTCAGCGCCTTGGTGCGGCCCAGTTCGAACATCAGTTCGCCGTAGATATCGTCCTCGACGATCTGGATATCGAAATCCGAGGCCAGGCGCAGCAACTGTTTCTGGCGTTCTTCAGGCATGGTCGCGCCCAGGGGATTGCTCAGGCGCGTGGTCAGCACCAGGGCCTTGATCGACCACTGGTTGGCCGCCAGTTGCAAGGCCTCAAGGCTCATGCCGGTGGACGGGTCGCTGGGGATCTCGATGACTTTGAGGCCCAGCAGATCGGCCAATTGCAGCAAACCGTAATAGGTGGGCGATTCGGCGGCGATCAGGTCGCCCGGGCGGGTCAGCACGCGCAACGACATCTGCAACGCATCGACACAACCGTGGGTGATCACCACTTCGGAGGGATCCACCACTACGCCGGCGTCGCGCATGCGAATCGCCACTTGGCGGCGCAATGGCTCAAAGCCCGGGCTGAACATGTAACTGAATGCGCGCGGGCTCTGGAAGCGGGTGACTTTGGCCAATTGCTGGTGCAGCGCCCGCACAGGCAGGTAATCCACACTCGGCACGGCGGCGCCCAACGGGAACACACCTTCGCGGCGCGACTCGACCAAGACTTGCTGGATGATGCTGCTGCGGGTGACCAAACCCGGGCGCTCGACCCGCGCGATGTCCGGCGTGGGCGCCGTCAACGCAGGTGTCTGGTGCACGTAATAGCCCGACTGCGGCCGCGCCCGGATCAGCCCCTGGTCTTCCAGGTTGGCATAGGCCTGTAACACCGTGGCGTGGCTGACGTTGAGCTGGGAGCTCATTTTGCGCACCGAGGGCACACGCTCACCGGGTTGATAGACACCACGGCGGATGTCCTCAGCCAGTTGCTGGGCGATACGTTGGTAGAGCAACAGATTGGTCATGACGCAGCACTCGATTTCACGGGTATTTTATTTTTGTGTGAAACATACCGGCACAGTTTAGAAGTGTACGGGGACAGTTGCGAGAATAGTCGAGCTCGGGCGGCAGTGATAGAAAAAACTGTGCGGGTGTTGAACATGAAAAACCCGATCAGCGATCGGGTTTGCTTGGGGTGGGAGCTGGCTTGCCTGCGATGGCATCACCTCGGTTAGCCAGATCCACCGAGGTGCCCGCATCGCAGGCAAGCCAGCTCCCACAGAGGACCGCGCAGGGCGTCAGCGCGCAGCGCCCAGCTGGCCCTTTTCATCGGAGAACACAATCTCCACCCGACGGTTCTGCGCGCGGCCACGCTCGGAGGCGTTGGCTTCGACCGGGTACTGGTCGCCATAGCCTTCGACCTGGATACGTTTTTCATCGATCCCCAGGTCCATCAGCACATCGGCCACCGATTGCGCACGGTCGCGCGACAGCTTCAGGTTTTCCTGCTCGCCACCGGTGTTGTCGGTGTAACCCTCGATGCGCACCACGCGCTTGGGGTTCAGTTGCAGGAACTGCACGATCTTCAGCACCGTCCGATTGGCCGAGTTTTCCAGCTGCGCATCACCGGTGTCGAACAGCACATCGCCGAGGGTCATCACCAGGCCGCGATCGGTCTGGGTGGTGGTCAGGCTGGCGATTTGCTCTTCGAGCCACTTGCCCTGTTGCTGCACGCTGGCGAGTTTGTTTTCGCGCAGGGCCAGTTGCAGGCGTTGGCGTTCCAACTCGAGCTTGGTGCCGCGCTCGGCGTTAAGGCCCTGTTCGGTGTGTTCGCGGGCGATCGCACTGTACCGCTGGCTCAGGTAAGCGTAATGCACCACGTCGGCACCGCTGCCCCAGTAGCTGGACAAACGATCGGCGCGCGCCAGGGATTCACCGGCGCGAATGACGTCCTTGGGTGCAAAGCGCAGCACATTGGCGTCTTCCTTGACCTTCTGGAAATCAGTGCCGGCCTGTTGCAAGGCCTGCTCGCTGCTCGGTTGGCTGGCGCAACCGCCCAGGGCGGCGCTGCCCAGCAGCACGACACAGCTCAAACCACGGATCATCGGGCTCATTGGGCTTCTCCCAACTGCAATTGCTTGCGCAGGCGGGTGATGCGGGTGTTGAGCACGCTCAGTTGCTCTTGGCTCTTTTGGGTCAGAACCTTGGCTTCGGCAAGGCGCGCGTCCAACTCGGCCTGTTCGGCCCGCATGCGCGCATGCTTGTAGGACTCATCGGCCATGTCGGCCTTGGCCCTGGCGAACTTGTCTTCGGCCAGTTTCAGCTCAGGCGAATCGTCGACGCTGGCCCCCACGGCGCTGGCTTGTTCCAGGGCTTGCTGGGTGAGGCGTATTTGCTCATTCGGCGCAGGATCGGCTGCACATCCCGCCAAAGCGACAACGGCGAGGGCCGCGAAAAGAGGTCGAATAGTCACTGTAAATCCTTACTTTGCTGGGGTGCCGACGGGTTGCTGCAATTGCGCTTTCCAGCGCTCGAGGTTGCGCTGCATTGCTGTTTGCACCACACCGGACGCGGGCAATTCTGTCATCTTTTTGGCCAGCTGTCCGCGCAGCCACGGATCATTGCAGGCCGAGTTGTGGGAAATCGCCAGGTACAAGCCGGGTTGATCGACAGGCACTTCACGCGCGATCAAGTCGTTGCTCATGCCCAGCGTCTGGGCCATGGCCATACCCGAATAACGCCCGGCGAGCACGTAGTCCACTTCCCCCAGCAGCAGTTTCTGAAAGGCCGGCGTCAAGGTGGGGAAGCGTTGCAGGTTGAGCTGTTGGCTGGCGAAGGTGTCGAAATCGGCACTCAAGCGTGCGCGTTCCGAGACTGCGCCCTTTTGGCCGTGCAGGTCGGCCGCCGTGGCGTAGACCAGCGCCGAATCCTTGCGGGTCCAGACCAGGTAGTCGATCTGCATCAAGGCCGGGTGGATGTAGTCGAGGGTTTCCAACTCGCCCAGGTTCAGCGGCGCATCGGCGAGGATGTCCATGCGCCCGCTGCGCACTTCATCCAGGGCCAGGGCGCGTTTGCCGCCATAGAGCAGATCGATTTTAAGCCCCAGCTCCTTGGCCACTTGTTGCAGCACATCGGCGGTGGCGCCGATCAGGTGCGTCGGGTCTTGTGGGTCACGCCATAACAAGGGCGGCGCGTCCGGGCTGCCGGTGATCACCAGGCGCTCACATTTGCCAGCGGCCAGCGCCAGGCTCGGCAGCAGCGCCAATCCAAGTGTCAGTGCCAGCACTACGGGACGCAGATCCATGGCGGTTCTCCAGATTAAAAAGGGGCGCGCAAAAAAAAGCCCGGTCCAAAGACCGGGCTCTTTATAAGTGAAGCGGCTGGATTAGACCAGCTTCTCCAACTCAGGTACGGCTTCGAACAAGTCCGCCACCAGGCCGTAATCAGCCACCTGGAAGATCGGCGCTTCTTCGTCCTTGTTGATCGCAACGATCACTTTGGAGTCTTTCATACCGGCCAAGTGCTGGATCGCGCCGGAGATACCGACGGCAATGTACAGCTGTGGCGCAACGATTTTGCCGGTCTGGCCGACCTGCATGTCGTTGGGTACGAAACCTGCATCGACGGCCGCGCGGGACGCGCCCACCGCAGCGCCCAGCTTGTCGGCCAGGGCGTACAGGTGCTTGAAGTTGTCACCGTTCTGCATGCCACGCCCGCCGGAAACGACGATCTTGGCAGCGGTCAGCTCAGGACGATCCGACTTGGCCAGCTCTTCGCCAACAAAGCTGGACGTACCCGCGTCGTGGGCGGCGGAGACGGCTTCAACGGCCGCCGAACCACCTTCAGCAGCAACCGGGTCGAAACCGGTGGCACGCACGGTGATCACTTTTACCGACGCGTTGGACTGCACGGTGGCAATGGCGTTACCGGCGTAGATCGGGCGCTTGAAGGTATCAGCGCTTTCAACCGAGATGATCTCGGAGATCTGGTCAACGTCCAATTGCGCGGCAACGCGTGGCAGGATGTTTTTGCCGTTGGAAGTAGCGGCAGCCAGGATATGGCTGTAGCCAGCGCCCAGCTCTGCAACCAGAGGAGCAACGTTTTCCGGCAGTTGGTGAGCGTAGGCGGCGTTGTCGGCCAGCAGTACTTTGCTCACGCCAGCGATTTTCGCCGCGGCGTCAGCCACGGCGCCAGCGCCCTGACCTGCTACCAGCACGTGAATGTCGCCACCGATTTTCGCAGCGGCAGCCACGGTGTTCAGGGTGGCCGGGGCCAGCACCTTGTTGTCGTGTTCTGCGATTACCAAGATAGTCATGATTAGATTACCTTCGCTTCGTTTTTCAGTTTCTCGACCAGTTCAGCCACCGACTTGACCTTGATGCCCGCGCTGCGTGCAGCCGGCGCTTCAACCTTGACGGTCTTGTTGGTGGAGGCGGTGGAAACGCCCAAAGCTTCTGGAGTCAGCGACTCAAGCGGCTTCTTCTTGGCTTTCATGATGTTTGGCAGGGACGCATAGCGCGGCTCGTTCAAACGCAGGTCGGTGGTGACGATGGCCGGCAGTTTCAGCGAAACGGTCTGCGCGCCGCCGTCGATTTCACGGGTAACCGCAACGCTGTCGCCGCTCACTTCGACTTTGGAGGCGAAGGTGCCCTGGCCGTAACCGGTCAGTGCAGCCAGCATCTGGCCAGTCTGGTTGTTGTCGCTGTCGATGGCCTGTTTGCCGAGGATCACCAGCTGAGGCTGTTCCTTGTCGACAACGGCTTTGAGCAACTTGGCAACGGCCAGGGAGGTCAGCTCTTCAGCCGATTCAACCAGGATGGCGCGGTCGGCGCCCAGTGCCAGGGCGGTACGCAGCTGCTCTTGGGCAGTGGTAGGACCGATGGAAACCACAACGATTTCAGTCGCCACGCCTTTCTCTTTCAGGCGTACGGCTTCTTCCACAGCGATTTCGCAGAAAGGGTTCATCGACATCTTGACGTTAGCGAGGTCGACGCCGGAATTGTCCGCCTTGACGCGAACTTTCACGTTGTAATCGACAACGCGTTTGACAGCTACAAGAACCTTCATGGATTCCTCGTTACTCTCCGGTGAAAAGAAAGTCGCCTAGGCGAACCTGGCGGTTGATGCTCATCGGCACACAAGGGCACCTCCAAAAACGTCGGCGGATGACCTTACTCACGGGAAATGATGACCGTTCGTCAGTGGTGACTGAGAGGTCATTCTTTATCGCGGCGTGTAAACTGCGCGCCATCAATGAAACGCGCGTCACCTGTTTTGCCTTGGCCCTGCTTTTGGACGTGCTCTTGAAACCTGCGGTATGCCTACGGTATGCGCAAAACCGACCGTATATTGACCGGAACGCCTATTCTGGTCAATACGCCAAAATAGCCAGTCATAAGCCGCGTTGCTTTGATTTACCTAGCTTCCAAGCAATTCAAACAAACGTTTGTATTGGACGCTGCCAGTGGTGTAGATATAATGCGCCACCTAGAGAGAAAGGTGGGTCATCCCGTGCTCCGAATGCAGTGATGACGGATACGACACCGAACCTCCACCCATTAAAAAAAAAGCCTGTTGAGCCTTGAGTAGGAGATAGCCTGTGGAACGCGAATACATGGAATTCGACGTGGTCATCGTCGGCGCTGGCCCGGCAGGCCTGTCTGCCGCCTGCCGACTGAAGCAGAAGGCCGCCGAAGCCGGTAAAGAAATCAGCGTCTGCGTGGTCGAGAAAGGCTCCGAAGTCGGCGCGCATATCCTTTCCGGTGCGGTGTTTGAACCCCGCGCCCTGAACGAACTGTTCCCGGACTGGAAAGCACTTGGCGCCCCGCTCAACACTCCCGTGGTGCGCGATGACATCTATGTACTGCGCAGCCCGGAAGCCGCCACCAAGGTTCCCGACTTCTTTGTGCCCAAGACCATGCACAACGAAGGCAACTACATCATCTCCCTGGGCAACCTGTGCCGCTGGCTGGCCCAGCAGGCCGAGAACCTGGGTGTGGAAGTCTACCCAGGCTTCGCAGCCCAAGAAGCACTGTTCGACGAAAACGGCGTGGTCCGCGGGATCATCACCGGCGACCTCGGCGTCGACCGTGAAGGCCATCCAAAGGAAGGCGTCTATACCCCGGGCATGGAGCTGCGTGGCAAGTACACGCTGTTCGCCGAAGGCTGCCGTGGCCACATCGGCAAGCAACTGATCCAGCGCTTCAACCTGGACAGCGACGCCGACGCCCAGCACTACGGCATCGGCCTCAAAGAAATCTGGGAAATCGACCCCGCCAAGCACCAACCTGGCCTGGTGGTACACACCGCCGGCTGGCCGCTGGACATCATGAGCAACGAGAACACGGGCGGTTCTTTCCTCTATCACCTGGAAAACAACCAGGTGGTCGTGGGTCTGATCGTCGACCTGTCCTACAGCAACACCTTCCTGTCGCCGTTCGATGAGTTCCAGCGCCTCAAGCATCACCCGGTGCTGGCCCAGTACCTGGAAGGCGGCAAGCGCATCAGCTACGGCGCGCGTGCCTTGGCCAAAGGCGGCATCAACTCGCTGCCGAAGATGGTCTTCAAAGGCGGCGCCCTGATCGGCTGCGACCTGGGCACCATGAACGTGGCCAAGATCAAAGGCAGCCACACCGCGATGAAGTCCGGCATGCTCGCCGCCGACGCTGTGGCCGACCGCTTGTTCGCCGAGTCTGAAGGCGGCGACGAACTGACCAACTACGTCGACAGCTTCAAAGCCAGCTGGCTCTACGAAGAGCTGTTCGCCAGCCGCAATTTCGGCCCGGCGATGCACAAGTTCGGCCCGATCCTCGGCGCCGGCTTCAACTGGTTCGACCAGAACATCCTCGGCGGCAAAATGCCGTTCACCCTGCACGACACCAAGCCGGACTACGCCTGCCTGAAGCTCGCCAAGGACAGCAAGAAGATCGATTACCCAAAACCCGACGGCAAGCTGAGTTTCGACAAGCTGAGCTCGGTGTTCATCTCCGGTACCAACCACGAAGAAGAACAGCCGTGCCACTTGAAGCTCAAGGACCCGAGCATCCCGATCGGCACCAACCTGCCGCTCTACGATGAACCGGCGCAGCGCTACTGCCCGGCCGGCGTGTATGAAGTGATCACCAAGGAAGACGGCGAGAAGCGCTTCCAGATCAACGCCCAGAACTGCGTGCACTGCAAGACCTGTGACATCAAGGACCCTTCGCAGAACATCACCTGGGTGACGCCGGAAGGCGCGGGCGGGCCGACTTACCCGAATATGTAAGTCATTGGCTTGAACAAAAAGGCTCCCAAATGGGAGCCTTTTTTATGGGCAACATATATCAACTGTGGGAGCTGGCTTGCCTGCGATAGCGGAGTCTCAGTCAACCAATCTTTAGCTGACCCATCGCCATCGCAGGCAAGCCAGCTCCCACATTGAGCGAGGTGTGATCAGGCAGCCCGCTCTTCACCGGGGTTACGCAGGAAATAGCGCTTATATTCACGACTGAACTGCGACGTACTCTGATACCCCACACTGTGCGCCGCCTGCGCCACGCTCAGGCCGTCCACCAGCAGCAACTGCTGCGCCTTGAGCAAGCGCAGCCGCTTCAAATACTGCACCGGCGACAACAACGTACAGCGCTTGAAATGCTCGTGAAACGTCGACGCGCTCATGTGCGCATAACCGGCCAGCGTCTCGATATTCAGCGGCTCGGCGTAATGGGCATGCAGGTGATTCAACGACGTGGCGATGCGCGAAAATTGCCCCTGCTGCTCCACCAATGCCCGCAACACATCGGCCTGCGGCCCGCGCAACGCGGTGAACAACAATTCGCGCACCCGCGCCGGGCCCATGATCCGGCTTTCCAGCGGATCGTGCAGGCACTGCAACAGTCGCTCCACGCACCCACGCATCGCATCATCGAGCACCACCGAACTCATCGATTCCAGCGTCTGCGCTGCCGGCGGCGGCCCGGCCTGAATGCCCATGGCCATGACCAACTCGCCCAGCACCACCCGATCAATACCCACCGTCACGCCATACAACGGCGCGTTCGGCAGGGCAAAGGTCTCGCATTCAAACGGCACCGGCATCGCCTGGATCAAATAATGCCCGGCGCCATACTCCAGCGTACGCGGGCCCAGGTAGGCGACTTTGCTGCCCTGGGCCACGATCATCAGGCTCGGCTCGTAGATCTGCGGGCCGCGCGCCACGTCGCAGCTGGCGCGCAGGACCTGCACGCCGGGAAGGTTCGTCGGCGAAAATCCGTCGCAGGGCGTAAGCCCTTTTATCAAGGCCACCAACGTGGCGTTGGCGTCGAGATGGCGGGTCAACAACATGGCAAAAAACTTCGCGAAAAAGGGATGAGAGCATCATCGCAGGTCTGAGGGCACATGAATCCAAACAAGGGGCACTCCCGGACGAATAGGCATGAGACTCGGAGCAATCGCCATGGCCGCATCGGGGCGCGGCGCGGAGAATGCGCCGCCTCCCTAGTTATTCCTGTTGCGAGGTTTCCTCATGTATACCGCCATCGGTTATGCCGCCCAGTCGGCGACCACTCCCCTCGCCCCCATGTCCTTCGAACGCCGCAGCCCGCGCGCCGATGACGTGGCCATCGAGATTCTCTACTGCGGCGTGTGCCACTCCGACATCCACCAGGCGCGCAACGAGTGGGGCATTGCCGTGTACCCGCTGATGCCGGGCCACGAGATCGTCGGCAAAGTCACCGCCGTCGGCGCCAGCGTCACCGCGCACAAAGTCGGCGACCTGGTCGGCGTGGGCTGCATGGTTGATTCGTGCCGCCACTGCGACGCCTGCCACGCGGACCTGGAGCAATACTGCCTCGAAGGCCCGACCATGACCTACGCCACCCCGGACCGGGTCGATGGCAGCAACACCATGGGCGGCTACTCCGACAGCATCGTGGTCAGCGAGCACTTCGTGGTGAAAATCCCGGCCAAGCTCGACCTGGCCAGCGCCGCACCGATCCTGTGTGCCGGCATCACCACCTACTCGCCGCTCAAGCACTACGGTGTGAAAGCGGGCGACAAAGTCGGCGTGCTGGGCATGGGTGGCCTGGGCCACATGGGCATCAAGTTCGCCAAGGCGATGGGCGCAGAAGTCACGCTGTTCACCCGCTCCGCGAGCAAGGCTGAAGAAGGCCGTCGCCAGGGCGCCGATCACGTGATCGTGTCCACCGACGCCGAGCAAATGAAAGCCGCCGCCGGCAGCTTCGACTTCCTGCTCGACACCATTCCGGTGCAGCACGACCTGAACCCCTACCTCGACGTGCTGCGCTTTGACGGCGTGCACATTCTGGTCGGCCTGATCGAACCGGTCGATCCGCCGGTCAACGCCGCCAAGCTGGTGTTGGGCCGTAAAGTGCTGGCCGGTTCGTTGATCGGCGGTATTGCCGAAACCCAGGAAGTCCTGGATTTCTGCGCCGAGCACAACATCACCTGCGACATCGAAATGCTCGACATCCGCCAGATCAATGAGGCTTACACCCGCATGATCGCCGGTGATGTGAAGTACCGCTTTGTCATCGACATGGCGACCTTGAAGGCCTGATCAGGCCTTCGCGCCCAACTCCGCTGACAGCCGCGCTGCGACCTGTTTGATCACAGGGATCAGCTCGGCCATTTTTTCCAGCGGCATGTAGGGCACGGTACTGGCGATGCTGATGCCGGCGACGATTCGCCGGCTGGCATCGCGCACCGGTGCCGCCACACAACGGATCGACGGTTCGTTGTCTTCCAGATCGAACGCATACCCCCCCGCCACGTATTCGCGCATGCGCTGCTCGAACTGCGCCCAGGATTGCTCCGGGTGCTGCGGCCACTGCTGGCTTTTGCCACCGGCCGGAAGGCTGGCTTCATACAGGCGCTGCCACTCCTGCACCGAGTCGTCCAGCAACATCGCCTTGCCCACACCCGTGCGCGCCAGTGGCATGCGATGGCCCACCCGCGAGCGCATTTCCGGACCGTTACGGCCGGGATTCTTGTGCAGGTAAAGCACGTCATCGTATTCGCGAATCGCCAGGTGGATGGTGTCGCCGGTCAGCGCCGACAACTCATCCAGATACGGCACCGCGAGGCTCACCAACGGCAATTCTTCACGGGCCTGGAAGCCCAACTCGATCAGCTTGGGCCCCAACAGGTAACCGACTTGCGGCACCACACGCAGGTAACGCTCCTCCACCAGGCAACTGGCCAGGCGGTGGGTGGTGCTGCGGGTGGTGCCGATGCGCCGGGCGATCTCTTTCAGATCCCGCGCACCGCCCGCCACTGCCTGCACCACGCCCAGGCCACGCAACAGAGTCTGGGTGCCGGTGGGCGCGGCGTCTTTGACGGGGATGTGGGCGTTTTCCTGCATATCGGGCCTATTGGGAAGTACGAAAACGGCGCCATTATGGCAAAAGCAGCCCTCCTGAACAGAGGAAATCCACTGTGGGAGCTGGCTTGCCTGCGATGAGGCGTGTCAGGCAGTCAATGTGCAGGCTGACACACCGCTATCGCAGGCAAGCCAGCTCCCACATTTGGATCTCCACAGGGCAAGGCTTCAGCGTTGTTTCATACGGTCGATAATCACCGCCAGCAACAGGATCGAACCGCGGATCACATATTGGTAAAAGGTGTCGATGTTCTTCAGGTTCATCGCATTCTCGATGATCGCCAGAATCAGCACCCCGGCAATCACGTGCCGGATCATGCCGATGCCGCCGCTCAGCGAGACGCCGCCCAGCACGCAGGCAGAAATCACCGTCAGCTCAAAGCCCTGCCCGATCATCGGCTGGCCGGAGGTCATGCGCGAGGCCAGAATCACCCCCGCCAACGCGCCGATCAAACCGTGCACGGCAAAGATGATGATCTTGGTGCGATCGACATTCACCCCGGCCAGCAACGCCGCTTCCTGGTTACCGCCGATGGCCATGGTGTTGCGCCCGTAGGTGGTGTAGTTGAGCAGCCAGCCGAAGAACACAAAGCACAGCACGGTGATGATGATCGGCACCGGCACGCCCATCAATTGGCCGTTGCCGAACACGAAAAAGCGCTCGTCCATCACGCCGACGGCCTTGCCGTTGGAGAAGATATAGGCCAGGCCGCGCACGATCTGCATGGTCGCCAAGGTGGCGATCAACGCATTGATGCGCAGCTTGGCGATCACAATGCCGTTGATCAGCCCCACCACCAGGCCCATGGCCAACGCCGCCGACACGCCGAGCACCACGCTGTCGGTGTCACGAATCACAATCCCCGCCACGACGCCGGCGCAGGCAATCACCGAACCCACCGACAAGTCGAAGTGCCCCGACGCCAGGCAGAACAACATGGTGCACGCAGCGATACCCACCGTGGAAATCGCCAGGCCCAACCCACGCATGTTCAGCGGCGAGAGGAAGTTGTCGATAAACAACGCGCTGAGCACAAAAATGCTCAACGCGGCGAGCAGCATCACCCAATCATCAAGAAACTTGCGCTGGTTAAAACCCGGCCAGAAGCTCTTTGCAGTTTTTATTTGCGACATCATTCACCTCGAATTCTTCAAGCCCGCGTACGCGGAAGTGCCAATTGCAATAGCTGTGCTTCGTCCGCCTGATCGCGGTTCAACTCGCCGGTCAGTACGCCTTCGCTCATCACCAGGATGCGGTCGGAGATGCCCATGACTTCCATCAAGTCGCTGGACACCACGATCACCGCGATGCCACTGGCAGCCAGGTTGTGGATGATCTGGTAGATCTCCGACTTGGCGCCGATGTCGATGCCGCGCGTCGGCTCATCGAGCAGCAGCACCTTCATCGGCATCGACAGCCAGCGGCCGAGAATGGCCTTCTGCTGGTTACCGCCGGACAGGTACATGATTTTCTGTTCGGCGTTCGGCGTTTTGACTTTCATCGCCTTGATTTGATGGTCGGCGTTGCCCTTCTCCCAGCCGTCACGCAAGAGCCAGCCAAACGTGGAATGGGCGCCGCGTGCGCTGATGTTGATGTTCTCGGCGACGCTGGACAGCGGGATGATGCCTTCCTTTTTACGGTCTTCCGGGCACAGCAGCACGCCCGCATCGATGGCATCACGCGGCGAGCGCAGGTGCAGGTTTTCACCAAAGAGCTGCAGCTGCCCGGCGGTGGAACGCGTCAATCCGCTCAGCAGCCGAAACAACTCGGTACGCCCCGCGCCAACCAACCCGAACAGGCCGAGAATCTCGCCTTTGTGCACCTCAAGGCTGACCGCTTCGCGCAAGCCCGGGCCCAGCAAGCCCTCGACCTTGAGCGCCACCTCGCCGCGCTCACGCGGGCGGTAGTCGTAGATGTCCTGAATATCCCGGCCGACCATGCACGTCACCAATTGGTCGTGGGTCAGCGTGGCCATGTCGTCAAAGGTGCGCACGAAGCGGCCGTCCTTGAACACCGTCACCGCATCGCAGATACGAAACACCTCTTCCATACGGTGCGACACGTAGAGCACCACTTTGCCCTCGTCACGCAGGCGCGTGATGATCGCCATCAAACGGTCGATCTCCCGCGCCGACAGACTGCTGGTCGGTTCGTCGAAGGCAATCACATGGGCGCCACGCGACAACGCCTTGGCGATTTCCACCAGCTGACGCTGGCCCAGCGACAACCGCCCAAGTTTTTCCTGCGGGTCGATCTCATCGGCCAGGCCTTTGAGACACGCCAGCGCCTGCTTGCGCAGCAGCCCGCCATTGACCACGCCGAAACGCGACGGCAAATGCCCGAGGAACAGGTTCTCGGCCACGGTCATTTCCGGCACCAGGTGCAGCTCCTGGTGGATCACCGCGACGCCGCTGGCAATGCTGTCGGCGGCAGACTTGAAGTCCATGGTCTGCTCGCCGATCTGCACCGTGCCGCTGCTCGGAATGTAGGCGCCGCCGAGGATTTTCAGCAGGGTCGATTTGCCCGCGCCGTTCTCGCCCATCAGCGCGTGCACCGAGTGCGGTCGCGCTTCAAAGCTGATCTGCGCCAAGGCTTTGACCCCGGGAAAATCCTTGCCGATGCCGTTGAAGCGCAAGGCCGCGCCGGTCATTTCCACAGACCGATTTTGCTCAACTCTTCCTTGAAGTTGGCGCGGGTGATCAGGGTCACGTCGTCCAGGGCGGTGAACTTGGCCGGCTCAGTGCCTTTGGTCACCCACTCGAACATCGCCGTGGCGGTTTTGTAGCCGGAAGCGTCCGGGCTCAGCAGCATCGAGCCGTAGAAACCGGTGTCTGATTTCTTGAGTTCTTCGATGGCATCGGTGCCATTGATGCCCACGCCAATCACATTGGCCGCCTTGAACCCGGCGCTTTCGGTGGCGCGCACGCCGCCGAGCACGGTGCTGTCGTTCATGCCGCCGATGATCAGATTTTTCGCGGTGCCCGGCAGTTTCACCAGTGCCGAGTTGGTCGAATCCATACTGCCCGGTACGTCGAGGGTTTTCTGTGCGCTGAACAGGATGTGGTCGGCGGGCAAACCGGCGGCCTTGAGGCCTTCTACCGAACCGTCGGTGCGCTTCTTGCCGGTTTCCAGCTCGTCAAAGGTGTTGATGACGGCGTAGGTTTCCTTCCAGTCCCAGTTGCGGTGCTTGGCTTCGGTGGCCATGGCTTCACCTTGTTTCTGGCCGATCTTGTAAGCGTCCAGGCCGACGTAAGGGACGTCTTCCATGGGCTTGCCTTTGGCGTCGACGAAACGGTCATCCACCGCCAACACTTTCAAACCGTTGAGCTTGGCCTTGGCCATGATCGCCGGGCCCAGTGACACGTCCGGCGGGCAGATCACAAAGCCTTTGGCGCCGTTGGCGGCGAGGGTGTCGATGGCCGACAGGGTTTTCTCGCCATCGGGCACGGCGATCTTGATCACGGTGAAGCCCTGGTCCTTGCCGGCCTTTTCGGCGAAGGCCCATTCGGTCTGGAACCAGGGCTCTTCTGCCTGCTTGACCAAAAAGCCGATCTTTACCTCTTCGGCAGACACGAAGCCGCTGAAGGCTGCGGCGAGCGCCAGGGCACCGAGTGTTTTCTTGAACATGAACCACCTCTTCTTGTTATCGAAAAATTTTAGTCGTGGTACATCACAGAACGCCCGCCATCGATCATCAGGCAGGTTGCGTTGATAAAGGGCGCCTCGTCAGTCGCCAGGAACAGCGCCGTCATCGCCACCTCGACCGGCTGGCCGATGCGCTTGGGCGGGTGCAAATCGAAGGCACGCTGGCGCTCGGCATGCGGGTCGGGAAAACCGTTCCAGTAATCGACGTTGAGCTGGGTTTCGATATAGCCCGGCGCGATGGCATTCACACGGATGCCCTTGGGCGCGTACTCGATGCCGAGCGCGCGGGTCAGGCCGAGCAGGCCGTGCTTGGCGACCGGGTAGGGAAAGCAGCCGGGGATGATGTGGCTGGAATGGGTGGAGGCGATGTTGATGATGTTGCCGATGCCCTGCTCGATCATGTGCGGCAGCACCGTACGGCAGCCGTACCAGGCGCCGTCGAGGTCGATGGCGAAGCAGCGGCGCCAGTCTTCGTCGGTCATTTCCAGTGGGTCGCGGAACACGTTGACGCCGGCGCAGTTTACCAACACATCCACACGGCCAAAGCGCTCGATGGCCAGGTTAACCAGCGACTGCCATTGCTCTTTGGACGTGATGTCGACGGCCTGCGCGACAATGTCGGCACCGCGTTCGCGCCAGTGGGCGGCGACGTTCTGGACTTTTTCAGCCTGGATATCCGCGATCACCAGACGGGCCTGCTGGGCCTGGAAGCAGGCGACAATCGCCTCGCCAATGCCTTGAGCGGCGCCGGTGATGATCACCACTTTGTTTTTCAGCCGCTCGCCGTAGGTGGGTTCCGGCACGACGGGTAATGACAACGGTTGGGGCTGCATCGCTTCACCTGTTTTATTTTTGGTAGTGAGTGCTGATGCAGGCGACTATAAACCCATCTTTTGAAATATCTCAATATATAAATTTGCATCCCATATAGTGAAACAAAAACTGAGAAGTGCGGGTGTGGGGTTGCTTGTGAATGCGGTGGGTCAGGTGGCTTGGTTGCTACTGATACACCGCCTTCGCGGGCAAGCCCGGCTCCCACATTTGGATTGCGGCGGGTGCGAGATTTTGGTCTGTCGCTCATTAGTGTGGGAGCTGGCTTGCCTGCGATGGCGGTGGGTCAGGCGGCTTGGTTGGTACAGATACACCGCCTTCGCGGGCAAGCCCGCTCCCACATTTGGATTGCGGCGGGTGCGAGATTTTAGTCTGTCACTCATTAGTGTGGGAGCTGGCTTGCCTGCGATGGCGGTGGGTCAGGCGGCTTGGTTGTTACTGATACACCGCCTTCGCGGGCAAGCCCGCTCCCACATTTGATTGCGGGGGTGCGGAGATTTTGGTCTGTCGCCAATGAAGGTGGGAGCTGTCTTGCCTGCGATGGCGGTGGGTCGGGCGGCTTGGTTGGTACAGATACACCGCTATCGCGGGCAAGCCCGCTCCCACATTTGGATTGCGGGGGGTGCGGAGATTTTGGTCTGTCACCAATAAAGGTGGGAGCTGGCTTGCCTGCGATGGCGGTGGGTCAGGCGGCTTGGTTGGTACAGATACACCGCCTTCGCGGGCAAGCCCGCTCCCACCTTTGATCTTCTGGGGTTACAGAGGGTTGGCTTCAGCCCTGGGCGAAATCGCGCAGTGCGTCGCCTTCCATGCGGTAACGCACCCATTCTTCCTGCGGTTGTGCGCCGATGGACTTGTAGAAGGCGATCGCCGGCTCGTTCCAGTCCAGCACGCTCCATTCGAAACGTCCGCAGCCGTTGTCGCAGGCGATCTTCGCCAGGTGGCGCAGCAATTTCTTGCCCGCCCCGCCGCCGCGCTGTTCGGGGTTGATGTAGAGGTCTTCGAGGTACAGGCAATTGCTGCCCAACCATGTGGAATAGCTGAAAAAGAACACCGCAAAGCCAATCGGCAGGCCGTCCCGCGAGCAGATCAGGCCATGGGCGGTGGCGCCCTCGCTGAACAGGCTGCGCTCGATATCCGCCACACTGGCGATCACTTCATGCCGGGCCTTTTCGTATTCGGCAAGCTCGGTGATGAAGGTCAGGATCTGCGCAGCATCGCTGGGCACGGCAGGGCGAATCTCGATGGTCATGGGCGGGCCTTGGGCAATTTGAAAGCCCACATACTAAGGCGCTTTCATGACTGATTGCAGCGCATTTTCGTGCAGTCAGGGCGCCTTACTCCAGCGGATGCTAAAGCAAGCACCACCAAGCACAGAACAATCGGTCGCAGCGTGCGTGGTAAAAGTTGGCCACAACTCCAACTATTCCAAGGCTTACCCCATGCACGCCACTGCACCCGAAAAAAAGCAAGGCGCGACGCTCTTCGCCCTGTTCTGCCTGGCCAGCTTCCTGTTGTCGCTGTCGTACGGCTCGACGTTTCTGCTGTCACTGCTGATCCATTCACGCGGTGGCAACGAGCATGATGCGGGCAGTGTGATCTCCACGGCGATGCTCAGTACCTTTGTGTCCGTGGTGTTTTCCGGGCACCTGGCCGATGCGGTCGGGGCCGCGCGGGCTATTGCGGGAATGGGCGTATTGCTGGTTGTGGCCTGCCTGGGTTTCGCCCTGACGCCGGGGTTCGGCCAAGGCTTGATGGTGTTCGGGCTGGCCCTTGGTTTGGGCTGGGGCGTGTTCTACACCTTGGGCCCGATCATCGTGAGCCTGCTGGTGGAGCCCCAGCAGCGAGCCAAATACTTTGCCCTGCTGTCGGGCAGCATGTTGAGCGGGATCGGCTCCGGCCCGTTGCTCGGCCGAGCCGCCAGTGCGCTGGACCTGCCGCTGACGACGGCCTTCTATATTGCCGGGCTGGCCAGCTTTGCCGGGGTGCTGATGTTCTGGCGCATGGGCGCCCGCCTCAAACAGCACGCGAATGTGCCGGCCTCGAGGATTTCCTGGGCCGCCAGCCGTCGCGTGCTGTCATCCAAGGCCGGGTTCGCAATCCTCATGGTCGGCCTGGGAGGGTGTGTGTTTGGCGGGCTTTCGTCATTTCAAACCAGCTATGCGGCCGCGCATGGCCTGGACTACTCGCTGTTCTTCGCCGGGTTCCTGAGCGCTGCGATCACCAGCCGTCTGTTGATCGCAGGCCACGTGGTCAAACGTGATGCCTACCGGGCGGCGTGCGTGTTGTCGGGGATCATGCTCGGGTCGATCGTGCTGTTTGCGGTGGGCGTGAGGGGCAATTTCAGCTACTTGCTGGCCGCCGCCACGCTGGGAGTGGGTTACGGCCTGACGTATTCGGTGATCAACGGGCTGGTGGCCAACGAAGCACCGCCCGGCACCACGTCCCAGGCATTGCTGCTGTTCAGCCTGGCGTACTTTGTCGGCGTGTTCGGGTTTCCCTGGCTGGCGGGCAGGATCATCGTCGATTACGGCCTGCCGACATTGATGGCAATTGTCGTGGGCGTGGCGTCGTTGAATTGGCTGATCACGGTGGCGCGGCTGGTGTGGCGCAAAGCCTCTGCACACAAAATCTTACAGGTGAGCTAAGACCGTTCGTCGCCATCAAGGCACGAACCGCCAACGGGGGCTGACCAATAAAGGGTAAGGACATTAATCATATGGAGACACCCCCATGAAGAATTCCAAGTTTGCCGCCCTCGCCCTCACCGGCCTGCTGTCTGCCGCGTCGCTGAACGCCTTTGCCGCCACTTCCTCGACCGGCAAGACCGACCCGGTCGGCAGCCCGCCAAGCCCCGCCACCCAGGAATCCCAGGATTCGATGGGCACCGGCCTGGACACCAATGGCGGCGCGATCATCGACAACGGCGCTGGCGCTGACCCTCGCACCAAGGGTAACGACACCCAACGTCAGGCACCGGCTGCAGTCGGCAACGGCAAAATGGGCCCCGGCATCAGCAATGAGCCGAAGGTCAATAAAGGCGACGACTCGAACATCCCAGGCGCCCCAAAACAACCTGCGCCTTGAAGCATCCATAACGACACCGACACCCGATCATTCCCAGTGAAGAGGTACGCATGAACGTCGATAGAAACCTTGAAAAAGAAGTCCTCACCCGCCTGCTGCACGCCCACCCGAACGGTCTGGGCAAGGAGGTGCTGGATAACTACCGCGGTGGGAAGGAGGTCGCCAGTGTCTTGGCGTTCCTGCAGGACCGGGGATTTATCAAGGATGGGCATGTGACCACCGACGACGCCGGTGAATACTCGTTGAACCTGCCGATCAAGCTGACCGCGTCAGGCGTTGACGAGGCGCGCAAGCTGGAAGGCGAAAGCACCCAGTAATCCATTTTGTCTGGTCTGGCCCTGACAACAGGGCCAGTTGGAGTATCGCAATGCCTCTTGGAAGCAAAGCTAAATACACCGCCGCACAGAAGCGCAAAGCTGCCCGTATCGAACACAGTTACGAGCACAAAGGCGTGTCCAAGGAAGAAGCTGAAGCCCGGGCGTGGGCCACCGTCAACAAGCAGTCCGGCGGCGGCGACAAAGCCGGCGGTTCGGGCCAGCGCAAAGCGCCGCAGAAAAAAGCCGAGGCACGCAGTGATTCGGCCAAGCGAGCTGCCGCCAGCCGCGAGGGTCACCCTCGCACCGGTCGCACTTCGCTGGCGACGCAGACCAAGGAAAGCTTGCTGAAAGAAGCTCGGGCCAAGGATATTCCGGGCAGGTCGAGCATGCGCAAGGATGAGCTGATCGAAGCGCTGCGCAAGGCTGGCTGACGCCGGCCTTGCCGACACAACAAACGCAATGTGGGAGCCAGCTCCCACATTGTGTTTTGCGTTGCACATCCAGAGTCAGCGGTGAGCCGATACCAGCAGCATCATGGGGCGCTCTTGTTCTTCGGCCAATGCTGGCCGAGCAATGAGGTCCGCTTCGCTTGGCCCCCACTCCTCCACGTGACTGAGCGTGAACCCCGCCTGAATCATCAGAGTGAGCAACGTGCCCAGCGTACGGTGCTGCTTGACCACGCCTTCGGCCAACCAGTGAGTCACCCGCGGCCCTTCCAATTGATAGCCATCCACCGGCCAGCTTTTGCGGCCTTGATCATCGACCAGCCACCGCGGGTTGCGCGGTGCCATGAAGATCGGGTGCTCGATGGAAAACACCAGTCGGCCGCCAGGCACAAGAGCGTGGTGAATACGCTCGAACAGCCCCTTCAGATCGACGATGTAATGGAAGGCCAGCGAGCTGTAGGCCAGATCGAACGAGGCAGCAGGCAGGTCGAGCTGTTCCAGGTCGGCGATGGCATAGGTGATGGTCGCCGCAGAGGTCATCTGTTTGGCCCGCGCCAGCATCTTCTGCGACACGTCCAACCCCAGCACACAAGCTGCGCCCTGCTCCTGCGCCCAGCGGCTGAACCAGCCATAGCCACAGCCCAGGTCCACCACTTTCAAGCCAGCCATCGGCGGCAACATTGCCTGTAAGGCAGGCCACTCCGGCGCGCCGGCCAAGCCTTCGACCGAGCGGCCCATTTTGCTGTAGCCCTCGAAGAAGGCTGGCGTGTCGTAGATATTCTGGGTCATGGCGTCGCTCCGTGCTGAGTGGCGCCTATTCTGCCAACAACGCATCCACTTCGGCAGCCCCAGGTGAGGTTGCCGGCCCCCAGCGCGTGACCGCCAGCGCTGCGGCCGCATTGGCGCGGCGTGCCGCATCAGCCGGTTTCAAGCCCTTGGCCAACCCCGCAAGAAACACACCGGCATGCGCATCGCCGGCGCCGTTACTGTCCACGGCGGTCACCTTGAAGCCGGGCACATGCCTGGCCTCGCCTTGAAGGCTGATCCAGCACCCGTTCGGCCCGTCGCGCACCACCAGCAACGCATCGGCAGGCAAGTGCCGTTCGAGTTCGAGCAATGCCTCGGCCAGGGTATCGGCGCCGGTAAACGCCAGGGCTTCCGGGCCGTTGCTGGTCCAGATGTCGATGCGCGGCAGCAAGGCCACCATCAGCGCCGAGTCCGGCGCCTTGACCAGCGGCCCCGGGTCGAACACCACCGTGATGTCACGCGCCAGCGCCAGCAGCCAATCAAGCAATGCCTGGGCCTTGCCCTCGAGCAACAGGCTGTAGCCGCTGACGTACACGTAATCGTCCGCGCGCGGCACGACGTTCGCCAGGTCCTCGGCGCTCAAATCCCCTTCAGCGCCGATATGCGAAATGAAGGTACGTTCGGTGGTGGCTTCGGTCAGCGACACGCATAAGCCGGTGTCCTTGCCGTCGCTGGTCGCCTGGGCCATCTCTACGCCCTCGGCTTGCATGGCCGCGCGCGCCAGGTCGCCGAAACGGCCGTTGCCATGGCGGCCGAGGTAAACCACTGGCAGACCATTGCGTCGGGCGGCGGCCATCACGTTGAAACCGCCGCCGGCTTCGAAGCTGGCAGACCGCGCCAGCACATCGCCGCCGGTCGCGGGCAAGGTGTCGAGGGCCATGACCAGGTCGACGATGACCTGGCCGGTGTGCAGCAATCTAGACATTGGGGCTCTCTACTAAAGCCGGACGACGGTCAGCTGCGCCGCCCAGTACTGCGTAAATTCCGCCGGCCACCAGGAAGGTGACGATCCAGCCCAGCCCATTGTGACCCAGCCATGAGTCGGACAGCGGGCCGGCGAACCAGATGTTTTCGGCTGTGGTGCCGATGGTGGTGAAGCTGAAGCCCAGCACGATGGCCACGGCCCAGGCGCCGAACGCACGCCATTCCACGCCGCCGCGATACCAATAGGCACTGCTTGGGCTCACGTCCAGCAAGTCTTTGGGGCTGTAGTAGTGGCGATGAATCAAGTCGACCACGAAGATCCCGACCCACGCCGTAATCGGCACCGCCAGCAGCGAGATGAACGTGATGAACGGGCCGTAGAAACTGTCGGCAATCAGCATGAAGTAGATCGAACCGGCGAAGATCGCGACGATGTCGACGATCACCGCGTGCACGCGCTTGACCTTTAAGCCAAGGGTCAAGGTGGTCAGGCCCGCCGAGTACACCGACAGGTTGTTGGACAGCAGCAGGCCGCCAAACGCGGTGATCAGGTACGGCACGGCCATCCAGGTGGGCAGCATGTCGCGGATCGCGATGATCGGGTCAGTGGCCGAGGCCAAATCGTTGTTGCCCACCGACAGCAAGCCGCCGAGGGTGATCAGCAACACCAGCGGAATCCCCGCACCAAACGCGGCGGAGGCCACCAGGCGCACGGCCTTGACGCTGCGGTGCTGGTAGCGCGACATGTCGGCGCCGGCATTGGCCCAGCCGATACCGGTGCCGGCAGCCATGGTGCCGACGCCGATGATCATCGCGCTCAGCGGCGCCGGCGTGGCGTTGAACACCGCGCTCCAGTCGATGGTGGCGCAGAGGAAGCCGCCCACCAGGATGTTCAAGGCGCCAAATACGTAGGCCGCCCACTTCTGGATCACCAGCAAGGTCGCGTGGCCCAGACCGGAGACGGACAGGGTCAGCAGCACGAAGATGGCGATGAAGATCAGTGTCAGCACGGGCGCGCTTTTGGCTTCGACCGGCGAGTGGAACAGGATCGAACACAACGACAGCAACACGAATGCCGCCGTGGTGGTGTTGACGGTTTCCCAGCCCAGTCGCGACATCAGCGACACAAGGGTCGGGCCGATATTGCCGCGCACGCCGAAGATCGCGCGGGACAGCGTCAGGCTCGGTGCACGCCCGCGGCGGCCGGCAATCGAGATGATGCCCACCACGGCGAACGAGCCAGCGGCGCCGAGGATTGCGACGATGATCGCCTGCCAGATCGCCAGACCACGGAACGCCACGAGGGTTGCGCCCAGCGGCAAACCGAGAATGCTGATGTTGGCCGCGAACCACACCCAGAACAGTTGCAGCGGATGACCGTTGCACTCGCCTTCAGGGACCGGTTCGATACCGCGTGTTTCCAATTGCCCGGCACTTTGGCCGGAAGAAGTGGTGCTCATGAGGGGTGCTCCTGGTGCCTGTATTGTTGTGGTTGTGGCAGATACTCAAGGTGAATCGACTCTCGGTCTTCCTGACTCTGCGAGTTCAATGCCTGCGGCGCTTAGCGAATTTGCAGCAGCCCCTGCACCAGCGGCTGCAAGTCCAGGCCATTGACCCGCTTGACCTGTTCAATCATCGCTGGCGGCCAGCACTGCATGCCCAGACACGCGCCCAACATCGCGCCGAGCATCGCGGCGATGGTGTCGGTGTCGCCGCCAAGGCTGGCGGCCAGGCACACGGCTTCAAAAGCATTCATCGCGCCCACCGCCACTTGCTGCGCGAGGGCAAACGACACCACCACCGATTCCTGGGAGGCGACAGAGGTGCCAATCAGTTCGTAAAGCAGGTCGGCAAACAGGGCTTTGTCGCCGCTGCCGACGCTCAAGGTCCGCGCCCAGCTGATGCGCGTGGAAATACGCCCACCGGCAATCCAGTGACCATGGTTTTCCGCCTGCTGGGCGATCTGCGTGCCGATGTTGAGCGCTTCGCCCAGGTCCACGCCGTTGATACCGGCTGAGACCACCGCTGCAACAGCGGCCGCGCTGGAGATGCCCAACGTGGTGTTGTGGGTGACCTGGCAGGCCTGGATCACCGCCTGGATGAACGGCGCCGGGTCGCTGACATCGGCGGCGATCCCCACCGGCGTGATCCGCATGGCGGCGCCGTTGGTGGTGCCATAGCGCCCGGACTCTTCCGGGGTGTGGCCGGCGAGGATCATGTCGATGGCGCGCTTGGTCGATGGCCCGAGCAAATCCTGGGAGCCCTTGGCGCGCATCGCCGCTTCCCAGTCGATCAAGCGCTGGGCGAGCACGGTCGGTTCGATCTGGCCGTTGCCTTCAACCAGTAACTCGCCGACCAGGATCGCCTGCTCAGTGTCATCGGTGATCGAACCGGCCGGCATGTTTGGCGCAATGGGTTGGTCGGCGTCGGCGTCTTCCAAACCCGTGATGGCACCGAAGCGCTGTTGCACCTGCTCGCGGCTCAAGGACTGGGTGGGCATGCCCAATGCGTCGCCCAAAGCCAAGCCGTAGAAGGCGCCGAGGGCGCGGTTTTGCGGGGTCATTTTGACGCTCCAAACTGCAGGTGCAGGCGAAAGTGCAGAGGGTCGAGCAAACTTTCGACGTACTCCATGAAGCGCTCGCGGCGGTCGTAGGTGGTGCGCGAAGCCTTGAGAAACACCGTGCCAGCGGGGCGGCCAAGCAGCTCGGCGTCTTCGTCGCTAAGGGGCTCGGCGCCGATCCATTGGTCACCTTCGGCGCCGACGTAGCCGTAGGCGGCCAGGGTGATGGTCAGGGAATTGTCGATCAGGCCGACGCGGGGCAGGCCTTCCAGGCCACCGGAGGCGGGCATCAGCGAGCGCTCCAGCGATACAGCCGTGCCATCGGTGGTACGCCGGCGACGGTCGAGGGCGATGAATTGGTCGCTGCCGAAACGGCTGAGCAGGTCGGGGCGGGTCACGGCTTCCAGGCGCAGCACATCGGTGGTGACCAGCGCCCCCGTGTCCGCCAGGGCCTGGGCCCAGCCGCTGTGTTGGTCGAGCACCATGCCGTCAAACGTGACGATGGAGCCGACGCCGCTCTGGGTCGCGATGTAGTTGCGGCGTTTGAGCTCGGCCAGGGCTTCGCGCAACGTGCCACGGCTGACCGCAAACTCTTCGGCCAACTGGTGCTCGCCTGGCAGCAGGAAACCGTCGGCCATCACCCCCGCCTCGATACGGCGGATGAGCTCGTCGACGACGCGTTTTTTCTTATCAAATCGGACATGTCTAATCATGTACAAATTGATAACCGATAGCGCCCGACGACAGCAAGCGAATTATTTCAGGAAGGTGAAAAAGCCGGCCTCAGGGCTCCAGGCCAATGCGGAAAAACTCCCCGGCGCTCCATACGCCAAGCCAGTTCTGACCGTTGATCGGACGGCTGACCGCCAACTCGACCATTTGGTAGAAAACATTGCGATGCACGAGGGCTTCGAGGTTGGTGCGCACACGCAAATAGGGCGCGGGCTCCTGGGTGATGGGGTCGATTTCGACGCGCAGCGGGTGTTCGAGGCTGGCCTCGACGTGCTCGTCGACATTGGTAGTGAAGTGCAGCACCTGGCTTTCGCCCTGCCCTTGCACCTCAAGGGTTATCGCCACGAACGGTGCGTCATCGACGGTGATGCCGACCTTCTCTACCGGCGTCACCAGAAAATAATCATCACCGTCGCGGCGAATGATGTTGGAGAACAACTTGACCATCGGCTTGCGCCCGATCGGCGTGCCCTGGTAGAACCAGGTGCCATCGCGGGCGATGCGCATGTCGATGTTGCCGCAGAAATCCGGATTCCACAGGTGCACCGGTGCCGGCCCCTTGCCCTTGGGCAATTGAGCCAACAGGTCATTGGCCTTGGCGGAATCGGACATGCAGTTCTCCTTGAGTTTTTTACTGATCTCCCATGCCCAGCAGGCCGCGGGCGTACTGCGCCAGGGGGCGGGCAATCAGATCTTCTGGCTTGTTGTCGTGGAACGTCAGTAAACCGCCACGACTGCGAATACGTGCAGTATCAATCAAATACTGGGTGCTGGT
This sequence comes from Pseudomonas sp. HT11, assembly GCF_044875395.1. Lineage (NCBI taxonomy): Bacteria > Pseudomonadati > Pseudomonadota > Gammaproteobacteria > Pseudomonadales > Pseudomonadaceae > Pseudomonas > Pseudomonas sp. HT11. The sequence goes on from NZ_CP173217.1 coordinate 4,788,789, forward strand.
CTCGATCAACATGATCTGGATGACGCCGCTGTCCAGCCCGACGCGGTCCAGCGCCTGTTGGTCCGTCCATTCATCGGCATTGCCGATGCGGTCATCGGCTGCAGCGAAGCGGCAATACAACAGGTAATGCGCACCCGCCCCACGGGCTTCGGCCATCGCCTGCTCCAGGCCTTCGGGCTTGCGCGCGCGGCGCACCATCGGGAAGTATTCGACAAAGCCGTTGAAGGCTTCTTCGGCCACCACGTTGGGTCGCGGATAAGCGCTGCCCGGCGGCACAAACGCACCTTGGGCGATAAAGACAAAAGAGTCCGGCTGTATGCGAATAGACGCAGTGCGGCGGGTATCACTGTGGTCCAGCAAGCCGGCGTCGCTCATCTGATAGCGGGTGCCTTCGGCCATATCGCTGACGGTCATGCAACCACTCAGCGTCAACGACGCCAGCAACAAAACCAGACTACGCATCCTAATCCTCCAGAAGCCGGTGACGGAAAACCGGCGAATGGGCGTGAGATGCAGAATCCGCGCCATCCGGCAGCGCCGCAAATGAAATGTGGGAGGAGCGTGCGTGGGCTAGCCGCCGATGATCTTCATGATGGTGGCACCGCCGGAGAAGGCCACTTCCTGTTTGTCGCCCAGGGCCTTCATCAGCAGCCCTTGCAAGGCTGGCAGCGCCTGATGGCGCGGCAGGTCGAGCAGGTCGCCGACGTAGTGCCGATTGCTCGACGACAGGCAACCGTGCAGCCAGCCGGTAGACGACAAACGCAGACGCGAACACGTCCGGCAAAACGGCACGCTTTCATTGGCGATGACACCAAAGAAGCCCTGGCCCGGCACTTCGTAGCGCACTGCGGTGGCGTCTACCGGCGCGTTGGCTTGCAGGTATTCGTGGTGTTCACCGATCAGGCTGAGCAGTTGCTGCAGGCTGACGAATTGCTGCAGGAACGCGTTGGAATCCTTGGCCAGATGGCCCATGCGCATCAGTTCGATAAAGCGCAGCTCGTAGCCACGCTCAAGGCAGTAGTCGAGCAGCGGCATGACCTGGTCCAGGTTCTGCCCGCGCAACGGCACCATGTTCACTTTGATCTTGATCCCCGCGGCGCGGGCCTGGTCCATGCCATCAAGCACGGTGGCCAAGTCGCCGCCGCGGGCGATGCTACGGAAGGCGTCGGCGTCCAGGGTGTCGAGTGAAACGTTGATGCGGCGAATGCCGGCATCCACCAGCAGCGGCAGTTTGCGCGCGAGCAATTGGCCGTTGGTGGTCAGGCTGATATCACTGAGGCCCATTCCGCCGACCGCGCTCATGAAGGCTTCCAGCTTGGGGCTGACCAACGGTTCGCCGCCCGTGATACGCAGTCGGTCGATGCCCGCCGCTTCAATCAGGTACGCCACCCCACGGGCCATAGCCTCGGCCGAGAGTTCGTCCTGGGCAGCCACCAGCCGCTTGCCGTTAGGCACGCAGTAGGTACACGCGTAGTTGCAGGCTGAGGTCAGGCTGATTCGCAAGTTGCGAAATCGCCTGCCTTGACGATCAACGATCATGGATCACTCCGGCAGAGGATGATTCGGGCGCGCTAAAAGCTGACCTATAAATCAACTTTTAGCAAGGTCCTTGCCTGAGTATATTCCTGGGGTACTGCAACTGGCAGTAAATCATTGCGCCATCACTGTCGGGAATAGCTCAAGCAGCGGGGGTTTCACCGCTCTTGGGCTCAGCGCCCGGCAGTTCAGCGCTGTGCTTGCGTTTGTTGCCCATGCGCACGCCGATGTCCATCAGGAACTGGAAGAAACCTTCCTGATCTTCCAGCACGTTGCTCCAGAACGGCGAGTGGTACAGCGCCACGGCGCCGTGCACCAACGCCCAGGCGGCGCAGTAGTGGAAATAAGGCGGCACATCTTCAAGCTTGCCTTCGCTGATGCGACCTTTGATCAGCAGGGTCAGGCGCTCAAAGTTCGAGGCGCGAATCTTGTGCAGCTCCTCGACCATTTCCGGGACCTGATTGCCCTTGACCACTTTCTCTTCCAGGCGATCAAACAGGCGGTAGCGCTGCGGATCACGCATGCGGAACTCGAAATAGGCGCGGGACAAGGCTTCTTTGTCTTTATCGACATCGGCCGAGTGCAGCAGCTCGTTCAAGTCGCGCTCGTAGTCGAGCATCAGGCGCAGGTAGATCTCGGCCTTTGACTTGAAGTGCTTGTAGATCGTGCCTTTGCCGATACCCACGGCATCCGCAATCATCTCGACGGTGACGCTGTCTTCACCTTGTTCGAGGAACAGCTTGAGTGCAGTGTCGAGAATTTCCTGCTCACGGCGGCGAAACTCACGGACCTTACGGGGTTCTTTTTGCATGAGGGAGAAGTCTGCAGAGGTCAAAGTGGGAGGGTTGCGCAGGGCCATTGATACGTGGCGATACGATTTACCCAGTGCGAGGGATTATCCCGACTGAACAGTCGTTGGGCAACGCCTATGTGAACCCGTTATGCACTTAACTTTCAGCACGCCAACGTTTTCGCCGTTATCAGTCAGAAACAATACGCGGTAATGACACCCGTGCACCTGCGCAATGAGAACTCAAGCGAAGCGCGCGTATTCCAAATCTGTTTAAAAAACGATCAGATGCGACTGGACTGAATGGGATCCTGATCAATACTTGAACTGTCGGCGTGGCATCTCCCCCAAGTGACGCGTCGACCTGGGTACCGACGGACTGTGTACCCTTGTTTACTCCTAATGGTCTTAGCCCGGATTCACCCCCCAGAACCCGGGTTTTTTTTGCCTGCAATTTGGCCCTATCAGCCGCCGACGTGGGCCAGTGGGAACAGGCGCTTGAAGTTTTCGGTGGTCTGCTCGGCGAAGCGTTCGTACGACTCACCCCGCAGCATTGCCAGGTAATCCGCTACATCGCGCACGTATTCCGGCAGGTTCGGCTTGCCGCGATGGGGGATGGGCGCCAGGTAGGGCGAATCGGTTTCCACCAGCAGGCGGTCGGCCGGCACCTGGCGCGCCACATCACGCAGGGCATCGGCGTTGCGGAAGGTGACGATGCCCGACAGGGAAATGTAGAAGCCCAGGTCCAGTGCGGCCTTGGCCATGTCCCAGTCTTCGGTGAAGCAATGCAGCACGCCGGCCTGGGGCAACGCGGCCTCGCGCAGCAGCGTCAGGGTGTCTGCGCGGGCGCCACGGGTGTGAACGATCACCGGTTTGCCGGTTTGCTGGGCGGCCTGCAGGTGCAGGCGGAAGGACGCCTGCTGCAACTCAGCGGCCTCGGGCTCGTAGTGGTAATCCAGGCCGGTTTCGCCAATCGCCACCACGCGTGGGTGATTGAGTTCGCCCAGGAGCCAATCGAGGGCGGGGGCTTCGCCGGGCTTGAGGTCCAGCGGGTGAATGCCCACCGAACAATCGACATCGGCATAACGATCAGCCAGCGCTTTGACGTCGGCGGCATTTTCAGCGCTGACACCAATGCACAGGAAGTGCCCTACTCCACGCTGGCGCGCAGCTTCAAGGGCAGCATCGAGGGAGCCACCATGTTGGGCAAGGTCGAGGCGATCAAGGTGGCAATGGGAATCTACGAGCATAGGAATGTACAACTTGAGTCACGGAAAGTGTCTGGCCGACGATACACCGTCGGCCGCGGAAATTAACGCCGGCCGAGCAAGCCGACCCACTGCACCAGCAATGCTTCGAGTAACAGCACGCGGTTGAGGTTGGCTTTGCCGAGCACCTTCTGGCGCTGGGCCAGAATCCAGTCCTGGATATTCAGCACCTTGTCCTGCGCGCTTTTCTGCGCCAGGTACTGCACCACTTTGCGCATGTCCGGCAGGCCCAGGCCGGTTTCATCCTGGGTCAACTGGTAGCGCAGGATGAGGCTCGACCAGTCACAGAACCAGTCGAACAGCAGCAATAACGGAATATCCTTCCACGCGCTTTCGGCCAGTTGCGTCGCGGACAGCTCCTGCTTGAGCAGCTTCTTCACGCCATCGACCACCAGCGCACGTTGTTCACGCACACCCTGGGCGTGCAGCTTCACGGCCGCCAAGGGGGAACCTGTGGCCAGGGTCAGCAACTCGACGCGTTCGTCTTCGCCGCACTCGGGCAGCGCCTGCGCCAGCCACTGCAGGCTCATCGCTTCGCTCGGCAATGGGCAGGCCTGCTGCACGCAACGACTGCGAATGGTCGGCAACAGGCGGCTGGACTGGTGACTCACCAGCAGAAGCACCGTATCGCCCGACGGCTCTTCCAGGCTTTTTAGCAAGGCGTTGGCGGCGTTGATGTTCATCGCCTCCACCGGCTCGATCAGCACCACTTTGCGCCCGCCCATCTGCGCGGTCTGCACCACGAAGCTGACGAGGTCACGCACCTGGTCGACCTTGATCGCCTTGTCGGCTTCCTCGGGCTCCAGCAGGTAGTTGTCGGGGTGGCTGCCGGCCTTGAGCAGCAGGCATGATTTGCACTCACCGCAAGCCTCCAGATTGACCGGGCGCTGGCATAACAGGCTGGCCATCAAGCGCTCGGCCAACGCACGCTTGCCGATACCCGCTGGCCCATGCAGCAAATACGCATGCGCATGCTGGGCACGCCCGGCCAGTTGCTGCCAGAGGCTGTCCTGCCACGGATAGGCCTCAGCCACGAGCGCGCTCCAGCAGCGTCGGCACCAGGGCGTCGATGGCGTGCTGTACCTGCGCCAGCGGCTGGGCCGCGTCCAGCAGGTGGTAGCGCGCGGGCTCCGCCTTGGCGCGTTGCAGGAACGCACTGCGCACCGCATCGAAAAACACCTGGCCTTCCAGTTCGAAGCGGTCCAGGCGACCCCGGGCACTGGCGCGGGCCATCCCCACTTCCACCGGCAGGTCGAACAGCAGGGTCAGGTCTGGACGCAAATCGCCCTGGACGAAAGTTTCCAACGTGGCGATACGCGCCAGGCACAAGCCGCGCCCGCCGCCCTGGTAGGCGTAGGTCGAATCGGTAAAACGGTCGCAAATCACCACCGCGCCACGCGCAAGAGCTGGGCGAATCACCTCGGCCAGGTGCTGAGCGCGTGCAGCAAACACCAGCAGCAGCTCGGTGTCCGCGTTCATCGGTTCCTCACCCGGGGCCAGCAATACTTCACGGATGCGCTCGGCGAGCGGCGTGCCGCCGGGTTCGCGGGTCAATACCACCTCGATGCCCTCCGCGCGCAGGCGTTCGGCCAGATAATCGCGGTTGGTGCTTTTGCCGGCGCCTTCCGGGCCTTCCAGAGTAATAAACAAGCCAGTCACAGGCAGTCCTTAGTCAGAGTCATTGCGGGCTTTGCGGCGCGGCGGTATCCGGCGCAGCCTCGACGGGCTTTTCAACCGGCGCTTCGGTCGGTGCTTCGGTCGGTGCTTCGGCAGGAGGCGCCGCGTCTTCCGCCGGTTTCACCGCCGGCGCAGGGCTGGAACGGTAATCGGCACGGCGCTTGAGCTGAAACTCGCGCACGGCGGCATTATGCGCATCCAGGTCATCGGAGAAAATATGGCTGCCATCGCCACGGGCGACGAAATACAGGCTGCTGCCCGGCACCGGGTTCAACGCAGCATGAATCGCCTCGCGGCCGACCATCGCGATCGGCGTCGGCGGCAGGCCGGCGATCATGTAGGTGTTGTAAGGGTTGGCTTCTTTGAGATGCGCGCGGGTCAACTTGCCGTTGTAGCGCTCGCCCAGGCCGTAGATCACTGTCGGGTCGGTCTGCAGCAACATGCCGATCTTCATGCGCCGCACGAACACGCCGGCGATTTGCCCGCGCTCTTCCGGCACACCGGTCTCTTTCTCGACCAGGGAGGCCATGATCAGCGCTTGGTAAGGGTCGGTGTAGGGCGCATCGGCGGCGCGTTTGCTCCACTCCTGGGCAAGTACATCATCCAGGCGGTTGTAGGCTTTTTTGAGGAATTCGACGTCGGTCATGCCGCGCACGAAGCGGTAAGTGTCAGGAAAGAACCGCCCTTCAGGGAACACGCCGGGGTGACCAAGCTTGTCCATCACTTCACTGTCACTGAGGCCCGACAGGGTTTGCACGATCTTTTCATGCTTGGCGAGGGCCGACCGCACCTGACGGAAGTTCCAGCCTTCGACCAGCGTCAGGCTGTATTGCACCACTTCGCCGCGCTGCCACAGGCCAATCAAGCCTTCGGCGGTAAGGCCTGGGGTCATGCGGTATTCGCCGCTGTGCAGCGGCTGGCCGTCGAGGTTGAAGCGCCAGTACAGACGCAACCAGAAAGCATCATCCAGCACGCCTTCGGCTTCGAGGCGATTGAAGGTGCCCGTCGGGGTCGACCCGGCAGGCACATCAAGCAATTGTTCCTGGGTCAGATTCAGGGGCTGCTTCAAGGCAGAATCGAGCTTCCAGGCCGAGAAGCCCAGCAGCAAGCCTGCCGAGACCAGGCCGATCTGCAGCAGTAAAACCAGTTTTCGTATCAACTCAAATATCCAATAGCGCGCGAACAATGCCCTGCAGTTTACGGGTGAGCGGCCCAACCGACCAGCTCATCGCAGCGCAACTGCGCACCGGCCAAATGCCATAAACACTGTTGCACACGAAGACTTCATCGGCCTGCTGTAACTGCTCAACGCTGATGTCGGCCACGGCCAGCGGGATACCCAGTGCATGCGCCTGGGCGAGAATCTCGGCGCGCATGACCCCGGCAACGCCACAACGATTCAGATCAGCGGTCAGTAACACGCCATTGCGAACCAGGAACAGGTTGCTGAACACGCCCTCGATAACGCGACCAGACATATCCAGCATTAAACCTTCGGCATGCTCGGCATCCTGCCACTCGGCGCGGGCGATCACTTGTTCCAGGCGATTAAGGTGCTTGAGACCGGCGAGCAACGGCTGCTCGGCCAAACGGGTGGCGCACGCAAACAGGCGGATGCCGTCGGTTGCGTGAGCGTGGGGATAGGTCGCGGGCGGATTGCCCTGCAAGATACGGCGCACCGGGGCGCCGGAGTTGATGCCATAACCGCGCTGGCTGTCGCCGCGGGTGAGGATCAACTTAAGCACTGCGTCGCCAAGAGCGGCGGCGTAAGCCAAGACTTCGTTGCGGATCAGTGCGTGATCCGTGATCAACGCAAGGCGCCGGCAGCCCTCCTCAAGGCGTTGCAGGTGGCGGTCGAGCAGCACGGGCTGCCCGGCCTTGACGGCGATGGTTTCAAACAGCCCATCACCGTACGCCAGGCCGCGATCTTTCAGGGGCACGCTGTCCGCTGGCTGACCGTCGACCCAGCTGTGCATCACTCGGCGAACCGGCGGAACACCAGGGAGCCGTTGGTGCCACCAAACCCGAAGGAGTTGGATATCACCACGTCGATTGGCATCGGCTGGGCTTCGTGGGGGACGAAGTTCAGGTCGCAACCTTCGTCCGGCTCATCAAGGTTGATGGTCGGCGGAGCGACCTGATCCTTGATGGCCATTACGCTGAAGATCGCCTCGACCGCGCCTGCCGCACCCAACAGGTGGCCGGTCATGGACTTGGTGGAGCTGACCGCCAGCTTGTAGGCGTGCTCGCCAAACACCGACTTGATGGCCTCGGCTTCCGCCAGGTCGCCGGTCGGGGTCGAGGTGCCGTGGGCGTTGATGTACTGCACCTGGTCGGGATTCACCTTCGCATCGCGCAACGCATTGGTGATGCAGCGCGCAGCGCCGGCACCGTCGGACGGTGGCGACGTCATGTGATAGGCATCGCCGCTCATGCCAAAGCCGATCAGCTCGGCGTAGATGGTGGCGCCACGCGCCTTGGCGTGCTCCAACTCTTCGAGTACCAGGGCACCGGCGCCGTCAGACAGTACAAAACCGTCACGGCCCTTGTCCCACGGACGGCTGGCACGGGTCGGTTCGTCATTGCGCGTCGACAGCGCACGGGACGCGCCGAAGCCGCCCATGCCCAGGCCGCAGGCGGCCATCTCGGCGCCACCGGCGATCATCACGTCCGCCTCGTCATAGGCGATGTTGCGCGCCGCCATGCCGATGCAGTGAGTGCCCGTGGTGCACGCCGTAGCAATGGCGTAGTTAGGCCCCTGCGCACCCAAGTGGATGGACAGGAAACCGGAAATCATATTGATGATCGAGCCCGGTACGAAGAACGGTGAAATTCGACGGGGGCCGGAATCGTGCAGCGTGCGGCTGGTTTCTTCGATATTGGTCAAACCGCCAATACCCGAACCCATGGCCACGCCGATGCGGTCACGGTTGGCGTCGGTGACTTCCAGGCCGGCATTACGCACCGCCTGAAAACCGGCTGCCAGGCCGTACTGAATGAACAGGTCGAGTTTGCGGGACTCTTTGATCGAGAGATATTCCTCGACATTAAAGCCCTTTACCGAGCCGCCAAAACGGGTGGAATAGGCAGAAAGGTCCGTGTGCTCGATCAGACCGATACCACTGTGGCCAGCCAGAATGCCCTGCCAACTGCTTGGCACATCCGTACCCAGTGGCGACAACATACCCATACCGGTGACTACGACGCGTCTACGCGACACAGCACTCTCCTTTTTTCTTGATGGCGACACTTCGCTTCAGCACGCATTTTATCAGCGCTGAAGTTTCATCAGAGCTAAAGAAAAAACCGCACGCCGTTACAGCAGTGCGGTTTTTCCCTAACAGCAAGCGACGACTACAAACTATTACGCCTGGTGGGCAGTAACGTAGTCGATAGCAGCTTGAACAGTAGTGATTTTTTCAGCTTCTTCGTCCGGGATTTCGGTCTCGAATTCCTCTTCCAGAGCCATCACCAGCTCAACGGTGTCAAGGGAATCGGCACCCAGGTCTTCTACGAAGGAAGCGCTGTTGGTCACTTCTTCTTCTTTAACGCCCAGTTGCTCGGCGACGATTTTCTTGACGCGTTCTTCGATGGTGCTCATACCTTGTTTAACTCCTAATGGACAAATTCAGGCAGCTGGCCAGTGGGTAAGTGTATAGAAAGCCATTTCAGCTTTTCAACTGAAAGCTTCACCCTGTACCCGGTCGGCCACCAGCCTATAAATTAAGTTGCAGCTTTATAACGGATTTTAGACAGCTCGTATGACATTTTTTTGAAGCGATCCGTCACAATTTAACTCATGTACATCCCGCCGTTCACCGGGATTGTAGCCCCAGTCACGTATGCCGCACCGTCGGATGCCAGGAAAGTGACCACATTTGCGATCTCTTGAGCCTGGCCCAGACGGCCCAGCGGAATCTGCGTCAGCAACGCTTCACGCTGTGCTTCCGGCAGTTCGCGGGTCATATCGGTGTCGATGAACCCTGGGGCCACCGAGTTGACCGTAATCGACCGCGAACCGACTTCACGCGCCAATGCACGGCTGAAACCTTCCAGACCGGCTTTGGCCGCCGCGTAGTTTACTTGGCCTGCGTTGCCCATGGCACCCACTACGGAGCCAATATTGATAATTCGGCCCCAACGCGCCTTGGTCATGCCACGCAAAACGCCCTTGGACAGGCGAAACAGACTGTTCAAGTTGGTATCGACCACGTCGTACCACTCGTCGTCTTTCATGCGCATCATCAGGTTATCGCGGGTGATACCGGCGTTGTTCACCAGAATAGCCGGTGCGCCAAATTGTGCAGTGATTTGCGCCAGCACAGCGGCAACCGACTCATCGCTGGTCACGTTCAGCTCAAGGCCCGTGCCCTGAACGCCGTTTTCCTTCAAGGTGGCGGCGATACGCTCGGCACCCGAGGCGGATGTCGCGGTGCCGATGACTACGGCGCCCTGACGGCCCAGTTCCAGGGCGATCGCCTGGCCAATGCCACGGCTCGCGCCGGTAACCAGTGCAACTTTACCTTGCAGACTCATGCAGGCTTCTCCTAAGTTCGGGGATCAGGGATTCAGGCCAGTGCCGCGCGGGCGGCAGCGAAGGCATCCGGGGTATTGAGGTTGGCAGTCGAGACGCCGTCGGCGCAGCGCTTGTTCAGGCCAGCCAGGACCTTGCCCGGGCCACACTCGACAAGCTCGGTGGCACCCTTGGCCGCCAGGGTCTGGACCGACTCAACCCAGCGCACAGGCTTGTAGAGTTGCTCCAGCAGGTCGCGCTTGAGGGTCTCGAGGTCGGCGGCAACGGCCGCGCTGACGTTCTGCACCAGCGGAATCTGCGGCGCCTGCCAGTTGATGGCGGCGATGGACTCGGCAAACCGCTCGGCAGCCGGGCGCATCAGCTCACAGTGGGACGGCACGCTGACCGGCAATGGCAAGGCGCGCTTGGCGCCACGAGCCTTGCAACCTTCGATGGCACGTTCAACGGCGGCCTTGGCGCCGGCAATTACCACCTGGCCAGGCGAGTTGAAGTTCACCGCGCTGACCACTTCGCCTTGGGCCGCTTCGGCGCAGGCTTCGATCACCACGGCGTCGTCCAGACCCAGGATAGCGGCCATGCCGCCCTGCCCGGCCGGAACGGCTTCTTGCATCAGTTGACCACGACGCTCGACCAACTTGACGGCTTCAGCCAGGGTCAGGCTGCCCGCCGCCACCAGGGCGCTGTATTCGCCCAGGCTGTGACCGGCCACGTAAGCCGGGCGCGCGCCACCTTCAGCCAGCCACAGGCGCCACAGCGCGATCGACGCGGTGAGGATGGCCGGCTGGGTTTTATCGGTTTGATTGAGTTGTTCTTCCGGCCCTTGCTGGGTCAGCGCCCACAGGTCGTAACCCAGGGCGTCGGAAGCTTCCTTGAAGGTGTCCAGGATCAACGGATGTTGCGCGCCCAACTCGGCCAACATGCCGAGGGACTGCGAACCCTGCCCTGGAAAGACGAATGCGAGGGATGTAGACATGTAACAAGCCCCTAATGATCTGGTCGTCAAAAATGAACGCTCCCGATTTTGAGATGAATCCACGGGTGGGAGCGCACGAAACTGACAGATTGGATGGTCAATTGAACTGGCCGGTCACATTTAAGCATTCCCGGGCCAATTCGCCTAAGGCAACAAGTCTTCAAGACGGCCGTGCAAGCGTTGCGGCAGGTTTTCCTGGATCTCGATCAGCGCCCGCGCAATCGCACTTTGAAAACCTTGCACCCCCGCCGAGCCATGGCTTTTCACCACAATGCCCTGCAACCCCAGAAAGCTCGCACCATTGTGCCGCGCCGGCGCCAGGTCGGCCTGCAAGCGGCGCATCAATGGCAGCGCCAGGGCGCCGACCATGCGTGAGGCGAGGCTCTGCTTGAACAAGGCTTCGATACGCGTAGCGATCATGGTTGCCAGGCCTTCGCTGGACTTGAGCAGGATATTGCCGACAAACCCGTCGCACACCACCACATCGGCTTCGCCACGGTACACACCGTCACCTTCGACAAACCCGACGTAGTTCACCCCTCGCGCATTTTGCAGCAAGGCGGCGGCGAGCTTGACCTGCTGATTGCCCTTGATGTCTTCGGTGCCGATATTCAGCAACGCCACCCTCGGCCGGGTCACGCCCAACGCCTCAGCGGCCACCGAGCCCATCACCGCGAACTGGAACAGGTGCTCGGCACTGCAATCGACGTTCGCACCCAGGTCCAGCAGTTGGCAGTAGCCTTTTTGTGTGGGGATGGCCGCGACCATCGCCGGGCGATCGATCCCGGGCAGTGTCTTGAGCACATGCCGCGACAACGCCATCAAGGCTCCGGTATTGCCGGCACTGACACAGGCTTGCACCTTGGCATCACGCAACAACTCAAGCGCCACCCGCATCGAAGAGTCGGGCTTGCCACGCAGGGCTGCCGCCGGTTTGTCATCCATGCTGATGGTTTGACTGGCTGGCGTAATCGTCAGGCGCGCGCGATCCACCGCCGGATGGCTGGCAATCAATTCTTCAAGAAGGGAGGGTTGACCGACGAGGGTCAGGTGCAGCGAGGGCGTAGCAGACAGGCTGGCAATGCAGGCCTGAACAATGCTGCGGGGACCGAAGTCCCCGCCCATTGCGTCAATCGCGATGACTTGAGCAGACAAGTGATTACTCGTCAGCGCCCTTGTCGATCACTTTACGACCACGGTATACGCCTTCTGGCGATACGTGGTGACGCAGGTGAATTTCACCGGTGGTTTTTTCTACAGACAGAGTGCTTGCCGTCAGGGCATCGTGCGAACGACGCATGTCACGGGCAGAGCGGGATTTTTTGTTCTGCTGAACAGCCATAATTGATTAACTCCTAAACGTTTGGGTCACGCTTTAACTGCGCCAATACACTGAACGGGTTGGACCGCGTTACCTCGTCCTCGCTCGGCTCGGCCTCGTCATCGAGACCCTCCGGCTGCTGGCATTCTTCCGGATGATGAGCAGGCACAATGGGCAAGGCGAGCAAAAGCTCCTCCTCGATCAGTGCATGCAGATCCAAAGGATCTTCGCCCAGTTCCAGCACGTCATAACCTTTCGGCAACGACTGGGTATTCGCACCCTCCTTCACCACAGCGTAACTGCATTCGCTGTGAATCGGCAGGGTGACCAGCTCAAGACAACGCTGACAAACCATTTTGACTTCGGTGTCGATAAAACTGTGGATTACCACAGACTTACGTTCATCTCGTTCAAAAACAAATTTGGCCTGCACCGTACCGACAGTGTCGGAAAGCGGGTCGCAGAGTCTCTCCAAATCGGCCAGCAGCAATTCACCTTGAAGGGAAGTGCCACGATCTGCCAATTTGCGCGGGTCAACGTGAGGTGGAATCGGGTCATTCAACATAGGCGCAGCATTATAGGGATGCACCCGGCCATGTCAAAGGAAATTCAGCCCTGTGCGTCAGCCGGTCACCCCGCTAGAATCCCCGGCTGCTCTGAGGAGACGCCTATGCTGCCTTTATTACTTGCATCCAGCTCGGTTTATCGCCGGGAATTGCTGAGCCGCCTGCACCTGCCGTTCATCTGCAGCTCGCCGGATATCGACGAAAGCCACCGTGAAAATGAATCCGCCATTGAGCTGGTCAAGCGCCTGGCCGAACAGAAAGCTCGCGCCCTCGCCGGCAGCCATCCGGGGCATTTGATCATTGGCTCCGATCAGGTCGCTGCTCTGGAAGGCAGGATCATCGGCAAGCCCCACACCTTCGAGAACGCGCGCGCACAACTGCTGGCAGCGAGCGGCAAGCGTGTCAGCTTCCTTACCGGGCTGGCGCTGCTGAACAGCGAGACCGGGCACTGCCAGGTCGACTGCGTACCGTTTACGGTGCACATGCGCGAACTGAGCGCTGAACGCATCGAGCGCTACCTTCGGATCGAGCAACCTTATGACTGCGCCGGCAGCTTCAAGGCCGAGGGACTGGGCGTGAGCTTGTTCCAGAGCACCGAAGGGCCGGATGCGACCAGCCTGATCGGCCTGCCACTGATTCGCCTGGTGGACATGCTGCTGGCCGAAGGCGTACAGATCCCCTAAGCCCACCACAAAACCAATGTGGGAGCTGGCTTGCCTGCGATGCACACACCTCGGAACATCAGTCGAGCCGAGGTGACGCTATCGCAGGCAAGCCAGCTCCCACAGTTTGAACCCTGTCGCTTTCGAGGTATCAGCGCAACGTCGGGCCCTGGAAGCCCATGTACATAGCCAATTTCTCGGCCACACTGGCACCCAGCTTCTTGGAGAAGCGATCAAACGGCGATTCCTGAACAGTGAAATCCACCAATTCCTTCTCGCCAATCACGTCCCGCGCCACCGAGCTGGCACTGCCCAGCCCATCGATCAAGCCCAGCGGCAACGCCTGCTCACCCGACCACACCAGGCCGGAGAACAGCTCCGGATGGTCTTTGTCCTTCAGACGATCGCCACGCCCCTGCTTCACGCTGGCAATGAACTGACGGTGAGTGGTATCGAGCACGCCCTGCCAGAACTGGGTTTCATCGGCTTTTTGCGGCTGGAACGGGTCGAGGAATGCTTTGTGCTCACCCGAGGTGTAAGTGCGACGCTCAACCCCCAGCTTCTCCATGGTGCCGACGAAGCCATAACCGGCCGCCGTCACGCCAATGGAGCCGACCAGGCTGGCCTTGTCGGCGTAGATCTGGTCAGCGGCGCTGGCGATGTAATAGGCGCCCGAGGCGCCCAGGTCGGAAATCACCGCATACACCTTGATATCCGGGTGCAGGCCGCGCAGACGGCGAATCTCGTCATACACGTAACCCGACTGCACCGGACTGCCACCTGGGCTGTTGATGCGCAGGATCACACCCTTGACCTTCGGGTCTTCAAACGCCGCGCGCAGGCTGCTGACAATATTGTCGGCGCTGGCGGACTCTTTGTCGGCGATCACGCCACGCACTTCGATCAAGGCGGTGTAGTTGCTGCCACGGGTGGCGCTTTTTTCCATGTCCATCAGTGGACTGAACAGCACCAGCATCGCGAGCAGCCAGATAAAGGTCAGCAGCTTGAAGAAAATCCCCCAACGCCGCGCACGGCGCTGTTCCTGAACGCTGGCCAGGAGAGTCTTCTCCAGCAGCTTCCAGCTTTTATCATCGCTGCTATCCGCCTTTTCCGGCGCCTTCCACTCGTCACTCATGCCATTAACCCCAGCAAAGACTTATTGGGCCCGGCTGAGCCAGGCCTGCAGTTCGGAAAAATGATCAATCGTCAGCCTCGGCTCGTACTGCTGCAAGGCCTCGGCAGCCTGAGCGCCGTAGCTGACCGCCACACTGTCCATGCCAGCATTGCGCGCCATCATCAGGTCGAAGGAGGCATCGCCTACCATCAACGCCTGGCGCGGCGACACACCACAATGGGCAAGGATCTGCTCAAGCATCAGAGGATGAGGCTTGCTGGCGGTTTCATCCGCCGCCCGGGTGATGTCGAAATAATCTTCGAAGTTGTGCGCCTTAAGGACCCGGTCCAACCCGCGACGGGCTTTGCCGGTGGCGACTGCCAAGTGATAACCCTGGGCACGAAAGGCCTCCAGCGATTGCACCACACCGTCGAACAGCGGCGAAGGCGTGGCCTCCAGCGCGATGTAGTGTTCGGCGTAATGATCGCGAAAGGTCACCAGCTCAGCGTCACTGATCTTGGGGTACAGGGTACGGATGGCTTCAGGCAAGCCCAGGCCGATGATGCCTTTGACCGCGAGATCGGTGCACAACGCAAAGCCCGAGCGGGTTGAAGCTGCGTGCATTGATTCCACGATCCGCCCGATGGAATCGCACAGGGTGCCGTCCCAGTCAAAGATCAGCAGTTTGTAATCAAGGTGCGACACTCAAACGCTCCACGGTCTTGGCCCACATCTCGTCGACCGGCGCCTGCAGCTTCAACTCACCGCCATCAGGCAGTGGAACCGTCAGCATGTAGGCGTGAAGGAACAGGCGCTTGCCGCCCAGGTCGCGGATTTCCTTGGAGAAATCCTCGTCACCGTACTTGGTGTCGCCGGCGATGCAGTGGCCTGCGTGCAGGGTATGCACGCGAATCTGGTGAGTACGCCCGGTCACTGGCTTAGCCTCGACCATGGTGGCGAAGTCACCGAAACGGCGCAGCACCTTGAACAGGGTCAGGGCTTCTTTGCCCTCCTCGTCCACTTCAACCATACGCTCGCCGGAGCGCAGGTTGCTCTTTTGCAGCGGCGCACGAACGCTTTTGATCGAGCTCGCCCAGTTGCCACGCACCAGCGCCATGTAGCGCTTGTCGACACCATCGCCACGCAGGGCGGTGTGCAGGTGGCGCAACATGCTGCGCTTTTTGGCGATCATCAGCAGACCGGAGGTGTCGCGGTCCAGGCGGTGGACCAACTCCAGCTCCTTGGCATCCGGGCGCAACTGACGAAACGCTTCGATCACGCCGAAATTCAGGCCGCTGCCGCCGTGCACCGCAATGCCGCACGGTTTGTTGATCACGATCAGCTTGCTGTCTTCGAAAACAATTGAAGCCTCAAGGCGCTGCAGCAGGCCTTGGGCCAGCGGCACGGGTTCGTCACGCTCAGGCACGCGAACCGGCGGCACACGGACGATATCGCCCGCCTGCAGCTTGTACTCGGGCTTGATGCGGCCTTTGTTCACGCGCACTTCGCCTTTACGCAAGATGCGGTAAATCAAGGTCTTGGGCACGCCTTTGAGCCTGGCCAGGAGAAAATTGTCGATGCGTTGGCCGGCATATTCCGGCGAGACCTCGAGCAGCTGGACGCTGGGGGTCTGGGGGGCGGTAGTCGTCATGGCGGCGATGATAACAATTTTTTATGGAATTGAAGCACTTAATCATTGCTGCTATAGTCGCGAACGCCGCCAAAAGCGGCCTGGACAGAGGACTTGCGGCAAACTGCCGGCCCTGACCATCGCAATTCATCAGGACGCGAGGCCGTCCTACGGGGCTTTTGCCACCTTGGAAGGCTCGAGATTGTAACAAGCGCAGGTGACATGAGGCCTGAAGCGAGTGCAGAAAGCAGAGTGAATACTCGCGTTCTGCGCCGATATTTACGGCCAGTTCACAAAGTGCAGTCAGTCTTGAGCCAGACCATGGCGAAAGCTTCGGAAACAACGCCTGTTAAGAGCTGAGTGAGAGCGCAGTCGCCCACACCTAGTCTTGTTTAGCCATGAGCGTGGACTCCCCATTGGAGAACACGGTAAATGCCAACCCGCTGCGGATTCTGCGCGCGGCAGCACCCGAATTATCAGGGATACGTGTAGGGTGGAGATGCACAACCGTCGGACCGTGTAGCACTAGGCTTATATTTAGACGCTTCATCTCGTCCACAGTCGCCGGTTGATTCCTCCTCCTGACCTTAGCTTTTGTTGAAGTGGTGCCTTTGTCACCACCGCTAACAAGCAGGACGCGTCCGTCGCGATACCGGCCCAATTGGCTCGTTATTGCTGGACACTGGAGTGGCCAACCACTCTTGACGCACCTGACACCGACCGTGAGAAGTCGTGTGTGCCGAACGCCGTTTCCGGCAGCCCGGAAACCGACGGTACAACATGAAAAGAATGCTGATTAACGCAACTCAACCCGAAGAGTTGCGTGTTGCACTGGTAGATGGCCAACGCCTCTACGACCTGGACATCGAATCCGGTGCACGCGAGCAAAAGAAGGCCAACATCTATAAAGGCCGTATTACTCGCATCGAACCAAGCCTTGAGGCTGCCTTTGTCGATTTCGGCTCCGAGCGCCACGGCTTCCTGCCCCTCAAAGAAATCTCCCGCGAATACTTCAAGAAAGCCCCAGAAGGCCGCGTGAACATCAAGGACGTCCTGAGCGAAGGCCAGGAAGTCATCGTTCAGGTCGAAAAAGAAGAACGTGGCAACAAGGGCGCCGCCCTGACCACTTTCATCAGCCTGGCCGGCCGTTACCTGGTGCTGATGCCGAACAACCCGCGTGCCGGCGGTATTTCCCGTCGCATCGAAGGCGAAGAGCGCAACGAACTGCGTGAAGCGCTGAACGGCTTGATTGCACCAGCCGACATGGGCCTGATCGTGCGCACTGCCGGCCTTGGCCGCAGCAGCGAAGAAATGCAGTGGGACCTCGACTACCTGCTGCAACTGTGGACCGCTATTAAAGAAGCGTCCCTGGACCGTTCCGCGCCGTTCCTGATCTACCAGGAAAGCAACGTGATCATCCGCGCCATCCGCGATTACCTGCGCCAGGACATCGGCGAAGTGCTGATCGACAGCGTTGAAGCCCAGGACGAAGCCCTGACCTTCATCCGCCAGGTAATGCCGCAGTACGCCAGCAAGATCAAGCTATACGAAGACAGCGTTCCGCTGTTCAACCGTTTCCAGATCGAAAGCCAGATCGAGACCGCCTTCCAGCGCGTCGTCGAACTGCCTTCCGGTGGCTCCATTGTGATCGACCCGACCGAAGCCCTGGTGTCCATCGACATCAACTCGGCGCGTGCGACCAAAGGCAGCGACATCGAAGAAACCGCCCTGCAGACCAACCTGGAAGCGGCTGAAGAAATCGCTCGCCAGCTGCGCCTGCGTGACATCGGCGGCCTGATCGTGATCGACTTCATCGACATGACCCCGGCCAAGAACCAGCGCGCCGTGGAAGAAAAAGTCCGCGAATGCCTGGAAGCTGACCGTGCCCGCGTACAGGTCGGCCGCATCTCGCGCTTCGGCCTGCTGGAAATGTCCCGTCAGCGCCTGCGTCCATCCCTGGGCGAAAGCAGCGGCATCGTCTGCCCGCGTTGCAACGGCACCGGCATCATCCGTGACGTTGAATCGCTGTCCCTGGCGATCCTGCGCCTGATCGAAGAAGAAGCCCTGAAAGACCGCACCGCCGAAGTCCGCGCGCAAGTGCCGATCCCGGTTGCAGCTTTCCTGCTCAACGAAAAACGCAACTCGATCACCAAGATCGAACTGCGCACCCGTGCCCGTATCGTTATCCTGCCGAACGATCACCTCGAAACGCCGCACTTCGAAGTGCAGCGCTTACGTGATGACAGTCCGGAAGCCCACAGCGGCCAGTCCAGCTACGAAATCGCTGCTGCTGCGGCTGAAGTGGAAGAAGTCCAGCCAGCTGCCGCAACCCGCACCCTGGTTCGCCAGGAAGCTGCCGTGAAGACCGCGCCGGCGCGTGCCAACGCACCGGTACCTGCCGAGGTAGCCGCCCCGGTTGCCGCGCCAGCCGCCCTGCCTGAGCCAAGCCTGTTCAAAGGCCTGGTGAAATCGCTGGTCAGCCTGTTCGCCACCAAGGAAGAGCCTGTTGCTCCGGTAGTGGTTGAAAAACCTGCCACCGAGCGCCCGGCCCGTAACGAAGAACGTCGCAACGGTCGCCAGCAAAGCCGTAACCGCAACGGTCGCCGTGATGAAGAGCGCAAGCCGCGCGAGGAACGTGCACCGCGTGAAGAACGCGCGCCACGTGAAGAGCGTGCACCTCGCGAAGCCCGCGAAGAAACCCCGACCGTAGCCCGTGAAGAACGTGCACCGCGTGAAGAGCGCGCACCACGTACCCCACGCGCCCCTCGTGAAGACCGCAAGCCACGTGGCGAGCGTGAAGAACGTGTGCGTGAACTGCGCGAGCCACTGGACGCAGCGCCAGCCGTGGCTGCCGAAGCCGCCAGCGAAGAACGCCCGGCTCGCCAGCCGCGTGAAGAACGCGCCCCACGTGAAGAGCGCCAGCCGCGCCCACCGCGTGAAGAGCGTCAACCACGCGCCGAGCAAGCCGCTGCCGCCAGCGAAGAAGAAGTGCTGACGGGCGAAGAGCAACTGCAGGAAGACGGCCAGGACAACGCCGAAGGCGATCGTCCACGTCGTCGCTCCCGGGGCCAGCGTCGTCGCAGCAACCGTCGCGAGCGTCAACGTGACGCCAACGGCAATGTCATCGAAGGCTCGGAAGAGTCCGGCGAAAACGCAGAAGCCGCCACCGCCGAACCGACTGGCGCCGAACTGGCTGCCGGCCTGGCTGTGACAGCCGCCGTGGCCACCTCGGTGATCAGCGCACCTGCTGAAGCCCAGGCTCACGAGCAAGCTGAACGCGCCACTGCCGCCGTCGAAGACACCTCTGCTGTAGAAGCGCCACTCGCCGAAACGCCAGCGGTTGAAGCGCCAGTGGTTGAGGCCCCGGCAGTTGAAACGCCGGTAGTTGAAGCTCCAGTCGTCGAAGCAACCACCCCGATCGAAGCCCCAGTGGTGCCGGAAGTGGAAGTTGCATCGGTTCGCGAAGCCCAACCAGCAGTGGAAGTCACCGCTGTCGAGCCTGCACCGGTGGTTGAGCCTCAGCCAGTGGTTGAAGCCGTGGTTGAAGCGCCGGCTGTCGAAGAGGCTGCCCCGGCAGTGCGTGAAGTTCGCGAAGAACAGACCGCCTTCCAGTGGACTGCCGAGCCAGCCGCTCCGGTTGAAGCGCCAACCCCTGCCCCTGTGGCAGAAGAAGCGCCAGCACCGGTTGCCGAAGTGGTTGAAGCCGCTCCGGTGGTGGTTGCCGAGCCTGCGCCAGTGGTTGAAGCACCAGTGGTTGCCGAAGTCGCCGCCCCGGTGGTTGAAGCCGCCCCTGCCAGCGCCCTGACTGAAAATGGCCGCGCGCCGAACGACCCACGTGAAGTGCGTCGCCGTCGCAGGGAAGCTGAGGCCGCCGCCGCGGCAGCTGCTGCCGCACCGGCTGCTGCTGAAGTGGTCGAGGCGCCAGCCCCGGCTGCCGCTGAGCACGCCCCAAAGGCTTTGGAAGCAGAACACGAGCCTAAACCTCTCGTCTGATTCCATCAGCCACTAAAAAGCCCCGCCTGAGTGATCAGGCGGGGCTTTTTTATGGGCGATTGATTTGAGACCTGCGCAGTTCCAACACGGGAGCGAGCAAGCCCGCTCCCACATTCAGTCGGCGTTGAAATTCAGCCTCTGTGGCAGATCAACATCCCAAAGCACCCCCGGATCATTCACGTGAACCTGCGCTACCTTCGCCTGAGCGAACAGAGGCTTGGCGCCCCGATCCCCGGTCAACGCCATCAGGTCTGGCCCGAACGCACGACCAAACGCCACAGGATGGCCGCACGCTCCCGCATGCACCGGCACGCTGATACCCTCTTCCTGCAGCGCATCCAGTACCTGTTCAATGCTCGATGATTGAATAAACGGCATGTCGCCCAATACCACCAACCAGCCGTCTGCCGCGCCACTGGCCGCAACCACCGCCGCAAGGCTGTCGCCCATGCCGGCAGAATGCAGCAACAGGACTTCACAGCCGTAAGCCTGTGCCAGGCGAATCACCTCCAGCCGGTCCGGCGAAGTCACCACCCAGCGCTTTACAACCCGCTCAGGCAGATTCACGAGCACCTGCTCGATCACCGGCCGCGTCACACCATCTAGGCCCACGCAATCGGCCAGCAACTTGTCTTTATCAGCCCCCGCCTCAGCCCGAAAACGACTGCCCTGCCCTGCCGCCAGCACAATCGCGGCAACGGTCATTGGGCTGCTACCGGCAACGGCTTTTTCTGCAGTGGTGCCACGCCGTTCTTGATCGCAACGATTTCGGCCATCAACGACAACGCAATTTCCGACGGTGTATGACTGCCGATGTGCAAACCGATCGGCCCATGCAAGCGGGCAATGGCCTCCGCCGACAGGCCCAGCGCCGCCAGGTTCTCTCGGCGCTTCTGGCTGTTGACCCGTGAACCAAGGGCACCAATGTAGAACGCCGTGGAATTGAGCGCCGTCAGCAGCGCCATGTCATCCAGGCGTGGATCGTGGGTCAGGCAGACGATGGCAGTGCGTTCATCGGTCTGGATATTGAGCACCGCCTCATCCGGCATGCCCGGCACAAAGCGGCCGTGCTGCTCTTCCCAGCCATAAACAAACTCTTCACGCGGGTCGCAGATCAGCACTTCGAAATCCAGCAACCGCGCCATCTCGGCCACGTAGCGTGACAACTGGCCCGCACCGATCAGCAACAAACGCCAACGGGGGCCATAGATCGCGCGCAGGCGTTCACCATCGAAGGTCACGACATCGGTCTTGCTCGCACCGCTCAAGTTCACCTCGCCAGTGGCCAGGTCCAACTCGCGCGCAACGATTTCATGCGCCTCACACCGCGCCAGCAATTGGGCGACCCAAGCCCAGTTGTCCACGCGCTCTTCGGTCAGGCGTAATGTACCGCCGCAGGGCAAGCCAAAACGCGCAGCTTCATCCCGGGTAACGCCGTAGGTCACCAGTTGCACCGGTGGCCCATCGTCCGGCAAGCGACCGTCCTGCAAGCGCGCGATCAAGTCATCCTCGATGCAGCCACCGGACACCGACCCAATCACGACACCGTCGCCCCGCAAGGCCAACATCGCCCCAGGCGGGCGCGGCGCACTGCCCCAGGTCTGGACCACGCTGTAGAGCACCACTCGGCGCCCTGCGCGGCGCCAATCGAGCACGCTGCGCAAGACATTCAGATCCACACTGTCCATCAAAACTCCTGCAAGCGATTGCAGCGCAAACATGCGGCTGGCTAATGGGTTTTAGAGCGGACACCCCGGCGTGAGTTTCATCAGCATCGTCCGGTCAGGGCCAACGGACGTAGGCAGATACGAGCCTCATCGCGATTTGATGAAGCGGTGACTGACTGTAAATCAAAAGCACCGAAAAGTGACCCCGCAGAAACGCAAACGCCCCGATCCAGTCGGGGCGTTTGCAGAGCGTCTGGCGCGATTCACGCCTTCGGCATGTTACTTAACCGCAGGAGCTGGGCCTTCGGCCACGCCCAGGTCATCTTCCGGACGGGTGTCGGAGATGCCAGTGCCGCCGGACGCCAGCTCGCTGTGCAGCTTGTCGGTGTCCAGTTCCTTGACCCACTTGGCCACAACGATGGTGGCAACGGCGTTACCGACCAGGTTGGTCAGTGCGCGGGCTTCGGACATGAAGCGGTCGATACCCAGGATCAGCGCCAGGCCGGCAACCGGCAGATGGCCAACAGCCGACAGGGTGGCCGCCAGCACGATGAAGCCCGAACCGGTCACGCCTGCAGCGCCTTTGGAGGACAGCAGCAGCACCAGCAGCAAGGTGATCTGGTGGGTGATGTCCATGTGGGTGTCGGTTGCCTGAGCGATGAACACGGCCGCCATGGTCAGGTAGATCGAAGTACCGTCGAGGTTGAAGGAGTAGCCGGTCGGGATCACCAGGCCTACTACGGATTTCTTCGCGCCCAGACGCTCCATCTTGATCAGCATGCGTGGCAGTGCCGATTCGGAGGAGGAAGTCCCCAGTACGATCAACAGCTCTTCACGGATATAGCGAACCAGCTTCAACACGCTGAAACCGTGTGCGCGGCAGATGGCGCCCAGCACCACGACCACGAACAGGATGCAGGTGATGTAGAAGCAGATCATCAGCTGACCCAGCTGTACCAGCGAGCCTACACCGTAGGCGCCGATGGTGAACGCCATGGCGCCCAGGGCACCCAGTGGCGCGAGCTTCATGATCATGTTGATGATGTTGAACATCACGTGCGCGAAGCGATCGATGAAGTCCAGCACCGGCTTGCCGTAGGCACCCAGGCGGTGCAGGGCGAAACCGAAGATCACCGAGAACATCAGCACTTGCAGGATATCGCCGTTGGCGAAAGCGCCGACGATGGTGTTCGGGATCACGTTAAGGATGAAGCCAACCACGCTCTGGTCTGCACCGGCAGTCACGTAGGCCGCGACTTTGGAGGCGTCCAGGGTAGCCACGTCGATGTGCATGCCGGCGCCCGGTTGCACGACGTTAACCACGACCAGACCGATCAACAGGGCGATGGTTGAAACAACTTCGAAGTACAGCAGCGCGTAGCCACCGGTTTTGCCCACCGATTTCATGCTTTGCATGCCAGCGATGCCGCTGACAACGGTGCAGAAGATGATCGGGGCGATGACCATTTTGATCAGCTTGATGAAGCCGTCACCCAGTGGCTTGAGCGCCACGCCGGTCTGCGGGTAGAAGTGACCGAGCAAAATACCGATAACGATTGCAACGATCACCTGGAAATACAGGGATTTGTACAGTGGCTGACGAGTCGTCATTGCAAAGTTCCTCAATCGCACCGTGTGGCAAATATCCGCCATTGCCCACGACACTTGAATTGCGAACCCTCCTGCACTGGAGGGATTTGTTGTTTGCGAGGTCTGCTGAAACAGGCCTGCGCTGTTTTCTGTATCGCAAACGCCGTGCCACTTCGCTTAAAAAATGCTGAAGGCCTTTAGACATCAGGGCTGGGGGCAAGACGACGGCCCTGTACACCCTGGAAGATGTGGCGGAATTCCGCCAGGCCACCCGGTCTCGTCCTACAATTTGGCGGATATCCGCCTTGTTGCCTCTCTCGGTGATGGCTAACATCCGCCACTCCATGGACGAGGCCCTCACATGCGTGAACGTACCATCGCCAGCCACTACGCCCGGGCCGCCCTCGGCGGTGCGCGCCGGGTCGGCTACGACTGCTCGGGCCTGCTGCTGCAGGTGGGCATCACCCCCGAGCTGTTGACCGAACCCCGCGCCCGCATCGCCCCCGAGCAATTTACCCGGCTGTTGCAGAGGTTGTGGCTGGCGCTGGACGACGAATACCTGGGGTTTGCCGAAGGCCCGAGCAAGCGCGGCACTTTCGCCATGATGTGCCACGCGCTGATTCATTGCCGCACCCTGGAGAAGGCTCTGGAACGCGGCTTATTATTTTATAGCCTATTCCCACAGGGTCCGCGCTGGCAGCTGACGAGAGAAGGCGATATGGCCCGGCTGAGCCTGGACGATTCGCAGTTGTGGGACCCGGATCACTTCCTCAGTGAATGCCTGCTGGTGATCTGGCATCGCTTGGGCAGTTGGTTGATCGGCCAGCGTATCCGCCTGCAACAGGCAACGTTCAGCTACCCGATGCCGGCCCATGCCGGCGAATATGACCTGCTCTTTCCCTGCCCTCAGGTATTCGGCGCGCCACACAGCAGCCTGGTGTTTCCCAGCCGCTACCTGAGCTTGCCGCTGCTGCAGGACGAACGCACCCTCAAGCATTTTCTCGAGCGCTCCCCCGCCGACCTGCTGTCGCGGCCGGATGAAGGCGACAGCCTGAGCAGCCAGCTGCGCCGCCTGTTGAGCCGCGACCGCACGCCCTGGCCGGACCTGGAAGCGGTCGCGCAGCACCTGCACATCAGTCCTCAAACCCTGCGCAGGCATTTACGTGAGGAAGGCACCAGCTTTCAGGCGCTCAAGGATGAGTTGCGACGGGACATTGCCATCTATCATTTGGGACGAGCGGATTTGTCGTTGCAGGAGATTGCCGAGCAGCTGGGGTTTTCCGAGCCGTCGGCGTTTCATCGGGCGTTCAAGAAGTGGACAGGCTTGACGCCGGGGGCGTATCGGGCGCAGGAGAGTTAGCGCGGTGTTGTGTGTGTGCTGGCCTCATCGCAGGCAAGCCAGCTCCCACATTTGATCGGGTTCACATAATCAAAAGGTGGGAGCTGGCTTGCCTGCGATGGGGCGGGTCCAGGCGATACAAATCAAACCGCCGGAAAGTGAATCTTGAACGCCGCGCCGCCCAATGGTGAGTCGCCCAAGGTCAGCCGCGCGCTGTAGCTTTCAATAATGTCCTTGACCACCGCCAGACCAATGCCCTGCCCCGGATGCTGGCGGTCCAGCCGCTCGCCCCTTTGCAGAATCCGCGCACGCTGATCAGGCGGCACACCAGGCCCGTCATCTTCAATGCACAGCTCGGTGCCTTCGAGGCTTTCTGTCAGGCTGATGCGCACTTCACTCAGGCACAGGCGATAGGCGTTTTCCAGCAAGTTGCCGAGCATTTCGAGCAACGCGCCTTTCTCGATCGGCACATCGCATTCGGCCGGCAACTCAAAGGTCACCGTCACGCGTTTATCGCGATAGACCTTGTCCAGCGTGTCACACAGGCTTTGCAATACCGGCTCAAGGCGCACCTGGTGGCGCACCAGCCCGCTTTTGCGCAAGCTGGCACGCTGCAACTGGTAGCCGATCTGCTGGCTCATCCGTTCGATCTGCGACTGCAATACCCAGGCCTGGCCGCGATCTTCCGGGCGCTGGGCCATGTCTTCACTCACACCCTGCAACACGGCCAGCGGCGTTTTCAGGCTATGGGCCAAGTCGTCGAGGGAATCGCGGTAGCGCGCCCGTTGTTCACGCTCGCTGTGCAGCAACCGGTTGAGAGAGCCCGTCAGACGCAGCAATTCTCGTGGATGCTCTTCGGAAAGGCTTTCGCGGGTGCCGCCTTCGATCTGGTCAAGTTCCTGGCTAAGGCGCCGCAGTGCTTGCAGGCCCCACGTCAGGCCCAGCCACAGCAACGTCAGCAACACCAGCAAGGCCGCGCCGAACCCCAAATAGAGGTTTTCCCGCAGGCCTTCAAGGGTCAGCTGGTATTCGCGCACTGGCTGCAGGGCCACGATACTGAACGCCGCGCTCTTGCCGCCCAGCAGCTTGACCTCGACGTCATACACGAAAAATTCCTGACCATTGGCCTCGCGAATGCGCGCGAACTCATTACCGCGCCCGTCGTAGCGCGGCTTGTAGTTGATGTTTTCTTCCTGGGTAGCGCGTGAGCGCCATACCAGATGGCCTTCACGGTCGTAGATATAGCCAAGCAGACGGCTATCGGTGAGGTTGAAACGTTCGTCCGGCAACTGCGCAGGCATCAGCAGGCGATTGTTTTCGACGCGCGCAGCGGAAATCAGGGTGGTGACGTCCGACGCCAGGCGCTGCTCGATGGAATCCTGCAGCGCCAGGCTGAATGCCCCTTGCATGGCGGGCAATAAGCCCAGCATGAACAACACGGCCAGGGTGGTGGCCGCCAGCATCAAGCGCACACGTAACGAGCGTATCAACGGCAGCGCTCATTAAACAGGTAACCCAGGCCCCGCACGGTGTCGATCGGCTTGAACCCGGCTGGCCCTTCCAGCTTGCGGCGCAGGCGGCCGACGAGCACTTCGATCACGTTCGGATCGCGCTCGTCGTCATCGGGATAAAGCTGCTCCATCAGGCGGTCCTTGGCGACAACTTGCTGATGGTGGCGCATCAAGTATTCGAGAATCCGATACTCATAGGCGGTCAGCGCCAGCGGCTGTTCATCCAGGGACGCTTGCTTGCGATTGAGGTCCAGCAGCAAGGGCCCGGCAACAATGGTCGACTGGGTGAAACCGCTGGAGCGGCGCAGCAAGGCGTTCATCCGCGCCTCCAGCTCTTCGAACTGGAACGGCTTGACCACGTAGTCGTCAGCGCCGGCCGCCAAGCCTTCGACCTTGTCCTGCCAGTTGCCGCGGGCGGTGAGGATCAGGATCGGGAAGGTCTTGGCCTGGCTGCGCAGTTGGCGGATCAGGTCCAGGCCGCCCATGCCGGGCAGGCCCAAGTCGATGATGGCCAGGTCATGGTTGAATTGCCCGGTCTGGTACAGGGCTTCCTCGGCATTGGCCACGGCCTCGACCACGTGCCCGCTGTCGGTCAGGCGGGTGAACAGGTGATGACGCAACAGCGCCTCATCTTCCACGACCAGCAATTTCATAAGGCTCTCCAAGGCAATTCAACTGTCCGACAGGGGGATATCATAGCGGCCCTGCAAGTCTTGCGGGCGCAGTTTAATGCCATTGTATTGGCCCGTCAGGTGTTCGTAACCGGTGCGGTAGGCAGGTTGCGGGGCGCTCAGGCCCAGGGACTGGCCCCACGGCGCGGCCTGGGTGCCCGCGTCTTCGAAGCTGACACGATGGATCAGGTTGCTGGACTTCTTGGTTTTCTCGCCACCAAAGGCCGCAAATGCACCGTCCGACGCCTGGACGCCGGCAGTGGCACTGAGCATGGTTAACGCCAACATCAGCTTTTTGATCGCAGTCATGGTGCTTACCTCTACGCGTTTTGGCTGTTGAGCCCAGACTACGCAGGCGCCCCTGAACTCCCCCTGAACGGGCTCTGAACCGCGCCTGAACCGTGACGGGCTATCCACTGGCGCGCCAACTGACGCAAAATACCGCGCATGACGCCTCTACCCGCTTGCTGCACCCCACTCGATGCCCATTGGCCGCTGCCCGCTCCGTTGCCGGGCACGGTGTTTCTGAGCACCCGTTTCGATCCAGCCTTATTAGCCGCCGGTGATTTCCAGCGCTGCGCGGTGCCGCCTCCGGCCAGCATCCAGCGCTCGGTGGCCAAGCGCCAAGCGGAGTTTCTCGCCGGCCGCCTGTGCGCCCGCGCGGCCCTGCAACAACTCGATCACCTCGATTGCGTGCCGACCATCGGCGAAGACCGTGCGCCGGTGTGGCCTGAACACATCAGCGGCTCAATCACCCACAGCACCGGGCATGCGGCGGCGATTGTCGGGCACAAGGCGCAATGGCGTGGGCTGGGGATGGACCTGGAAAATGTGCTGGCCCTGGACCGGGCAGAACGCCTGGCCGGGGAGATTCTTACGGCTGAAGAAATGCAGCGCATGACAAGCGTGCCGCGCGAGCAGGTCGCCTTGTTGGTGACGCTGACGTTTTCGGCCAAGGAAAGCCTGTTCAAGGCGCTCTACCCGATCGTGCAGAAGCGCTTTTACTTCGAACATGCCGAGGTGGTGGCGTGGTCCGAGACCGGACAGGTGCGACTAAGGCTGCTGACCGACCTGTCTGCCGAGTGGTGCCATGGCACGGAGTTGGAGGGGCAGTTTGCGGTGGAGGGTGAGCAATTGTTGAGTCTAGTGGCCGTCAGGGCCTGATCTGACGCCATTGCTGGCAAGCCAGCTCCCACAGTTGGAATGCATTTCAACTGTGGGAGCTGGCTCGCCTGCGATAGCGATCTCAAGCCTTCTCCTGATCCCTGGGCCAACTCAGGCTGAAACACGCCCCACCCAGGTTGTTGCTCTTGCTGATCAACGCCCGCCCGCCGTGCCAATAGATGATCCGCCGCACAATCGACAAACCCAGGCCGTGCCCGCCGGAGGCGCGGGTGCGGCTGTCGTCCAGGCGCAGAAACGGCGTAAAGATGCGCTCCCAGGCGCTTTCCGGCACACCGGGGCCGTCATCTTCCACATCAATGCGGCAACGCACCTGCCCGACCTGGTAGCTGATCAACACCTGGCCCTGGGCGTGGCGCATCGCATTGCTCACCAGGTTTTGCACAGCGCGGTGCAGGTAGCGCGGCTCGGCATCGACCCAGGCGTCGTCCCAATGCGCCGACGACAGGCAAATACCACGGGCCACGTTGACCTGAGGGCGCAGTGGCGACAATTCGCCGATCACCTGATCGAGCAACGCGCTGAGGTCGACCCGCTGGAAATTCAGCTCCGGCGCGCCCTGCTCCAGGCGGGCGTAGGTGAGCATTTCGTCAACCAGGCCATCCAGGTCCTGGATATCGCTGTCCATGCCGTCCATGTATTTGCGCCGCGCCTCGGGGCTGGCGGCGTCGCCGATCATCTCCAGGCCAAAGCGCAGGCGTGCCACCGGAGTGCGCAATTCGTGGGACACCGCCCGCACCAGCTCACGCTGAATCGCCAGTAACTGCTGCAAGTGCTCGGCCATGCCATTAAAGGCCGCCGCCAGTCGCCCCACCGAGTCGGCGCCACGTGCCGGCACGCGGACCTCCAGATTGCCTTTGGCGATGCGTGTGGCCGCCGCTTCCAGCCCTTTGAGCCGCCGCTCAAGCTGGCGCACCAACAAATACACGATCAAGCCGATCAGGGTCAGGCTGATCAAGGCGATCAGGATCAGCCACTGCGGCGGGTAAGGGTTCATTTGGTACAGCGGGCCGATTTCCAGTACCCATGGCGTCCCGACCATGCCGGCAAACACGCGGATCGAATCGCCGCCCTTGCCCAGGGCCATCACCGTGTCGCCTTCCGAGACCCGTCGACGCTGATCGTCGTCCATGTCGGCCTGGTCCAGGGTCATCAGGTGCATGTCAAAACCAAAGCCCTTGGCTTCTTTTATGTCAGCGAGTTTTTGCGGCTGCTCGGCGACCGGAAAGCGCACCAGTTCGTCCGCCAGCAGGTAAATCGTCGCGCGGGCCAATTGTTCGCTGATCTGTTGCACTTCGCCGGTGAGTACCAGTTGTTCCTGCTCGCTGACCAGACGCAGCACCCGCGCCGCATGCGGCCCGGTCTGCTCGACCAGCACCTGGCCGCGTTGCAGGCGGTTGCGTTGGCTCAGGTCCAGTTGCGCGTCGGTGAGTGTGCGCAGTTCCAGGGGAATGCCCAGCAAACGCTCCCACACCGCCAGGGCGCGCTGGCGTTCGATGGCGCTCATGGGCTGCAGGTTGTCGCCCATCAACGCGAAGGTGCCGTGGGCCAGGCGTTCACGGTATTGGCCGCTGCGCACTTCATTGAGCAGGTGCAGGGCCAGTACGCCCAGCAATGCGACCAGGATCAGCGCCGCGCACATGCCGCCGTAGATGCGCAGGAAGATTGAGTTCACAGCGGCATATCGGCAGCGGCTTCGGGGACGAACAGGTAGCCTTTGCTGCGGATCGTCTTGATCAGGCGCGGGTGGATCGGGTCGTCGCCGATTTTGGGGCGAATGCGTGAGATGCGTACATCGATGGAACGGTCCTGGCCGTCGTAGCCGATGCCGCGCAGGGCGATAAAGATCTCTTCGCGCGACAGGATGCGCCCGGCATTCGCCACCAGCAGCCATAGCAGGTCGAATTCGGCGCTGGTCAACTCAATGCCGCCTTCGTGCAGCCAGGCTTCGCGCAGAGCGTTGTCCACCACCAAGGGGCCAAATTGCAGGCGACGCTGGTTTTCCACGGCGATCGGCAAGGCCGGCTCACTGCGCCGCAGCAGGGCCTGGATGCGCGCCAGCAACAGGCGCGGGCGCACGGGTTTGCACACGTAATCATCGGCACCCATGTCCAGGCCCTGCACCTGGTCCATGTCATCGGTGCGTGCAGTGAGCATCAGGATCACACCGTCATAGCGCTCGCGCACACTGCGGCAGATGCTCAGGCCATCTTCGCCGGGCAGCATCAGGTCGAGGATCACCAGGTCGGGCTGTTCGGCAATGATGCGTGCCGCCGCCAGGGCGCCGTCGCTTTCCACCGCCACCCGCAGGCCGTTGCTCTGCAAATAATCACGGGTCAACTCGGCCAATCGCTCGTCGTCCTCGACGATCAATATCTGCCAGGCTTCTTGCTCCATGCGCTACCTCGGTTCTAATTATTGTCATCTACGGGGCACACACTGCTGCCTCTATTGAAGGCCGATTGTAGCCATGCGCCAGCCCTCTGGCACAAGCCGGGAAATCCATTCGGTGATCGCATTTTTTTGTGGTAGGGTTCGCGCCCTCAAAATTCCAATCGGCTGTTTTTACCTTGGAATATTCGGTGACAAACGGCGCGATCCAGTAGTACTGCGGCCTACACGGGCGTTCTACGATTCATACACATTTTACCCACAGCGTTATCCACAGGTAGTGCGTTGCTAAGCCCCCCAAAACGCATTATCTTGTACCTCGGCGCTAAAAAAACCCTACATGTAGGGTTTTAAGCGAAAAACCAAACACAGATCAGACAAGAAACTCAAGCGCTTTCTTGCTCCCGTTTGGTTGGAACCAACGCATTTTTTAAAAGCCCAAACCGCGCACGCGGATGGCAGCCGTTTTCCAGCCTCCAGGGCAGAAAGCGGTACGGGTGTTGCAGTGCTTGAAGCGAGCAACTGTCACCCACCAGGAATACGGCGAAGGGCGCCTCATGGCCCGAACCGAAGACTTCGGCATGGAAGCGGCGCGATGAGCTCCCTTCCTCCTGTCCCGAAGTTGTTATGCCAGGCCCCAGGCCTGCTGTAAGTGCTTCAGGACGGAACGGTGGGCACCGTGATGGTGCCCAAATAAATATAGAATGTGGAGACAACCCCCCATGCAAACCGACACAACTCGCGAGAACCCGCAGGGCTCCGTGCCGCAGGCCGCTGATTCGAACCTGGATCTGTCCGCCACTGCACCTGGCCAACTGCGAGTGATCAAGCGTAACGGCACTGTCGTTCCTTACACCGATGACAAAATCACCGTCGCCATCACCAAAGCGTTTCTTGCAGTTGAAGGCGGCACCGCTGCTGCCTCGTCGCGCATCCATGACACTGTTGCCCGCCTGACCGAACAAGTCACTGCGACCTTCAAGCGTCGCATGCCCTCGGGCGGCACCATCCACATCGAAGAAATCCAGGACCAGGTCGAACTGGCCCTGATGCGTGCCGGCGAGCAGAAAGTTGCCCGCGACTACGTGATCTACCGTGACTCGCGCGCCAAAGAGCGCGCTGTACGCACCCCGGCTGAAGAAGCTGCCGTGCAAGCTCACCCGTCGATCCGCATCACCCTGGCTGACGGCACCTTTGCACCGCTGGACCTGGGCCGCCTGAACACCATCATCACCGAGGCCTGCGAAGGCCTGGAAGAAGTCGACGGTGACCTGATCCAGCGCGAAACCCTGAAGAACCTGTACGACGGCGTGGCCCTGACCGACGTCAACACCGCCTTGGTGATGACCGCCCGTACCCTGGTTGAACGTGAGCCGAACTACTCGTTCGTGACCGCGCGCCTGCTGATGGACACCCTGCGTGCCGAAGGCCTGGGCTTCCTGAAAGTCGCCGACAGCGCCACCCACCACGAGATGGCTGACCTGTACGCCAAGGCCCTGCCTGCCTACATCGCCAAGGGTATCGAGTTCGAATTGCTCAACCCGATCCTGGCCACCTTCGACCTGGAAAAACTCGGCAAGGCGATCAACCACGAGCGCGATCAGCAGTTCACCTACCTGGGCCTGCAGACCCTGTACGACCGTTACTTCATCCACAAGGACGGTATCCGTTTCGAACTGCCGCAAGTGTTCTTCATGCGCGTGGCCATGGGCCTGGCGATCGAAGAGAAGCACAAAGAAGACCGCGCCATCGAGTTCTACAACCTGTTGTCGTCCTTCGACTACATGTCGTCGACCCCGACCCTGTTCAACGCCGGTACCCTGCGTCCACAGCTGTCGAGCTGCTACCTGACCACCGTGCCGGATGACCTGTCGGGCATCTACCACGCGATCCACGACAACGCCATGTTGTCCAAATTCGCCGGCGGCCTGGGCAACGACTGGACCCCTGTGCGTGCACTGGGTTCGTACATCAAGGGCACCAACGGCAAGTCCCAGGGCGTTGTACCGTTCCTCAAAGTAGTGAACGACACCGCTGTAGCCGTGAACCAGGGTGGCAAGCGCAAAGGCGCTGTGTGTGCCTACCTGGAAACCTGGCACATGGACATTGAAGAGTTCATCGAGCTGCGCAAGAACACCGGTGATGACCGTCGTCGTACCCACGACATGAACACCGCCAACTGGATCCCTGACCTGTTCATGAAGCGTGTCTTCGATGACGGCCCGTGGACCCTGTTCTCGCCATCCGAAGTACCGGACCTGCACGACCTGACCGGCAAGGCCTTCGAGGAGCGTTACGAGTACTACGAAGCCCTGTCCCAGTACCCAGGCAAGATCAAGCTGTTCAAGACCATCCAGGCCAAAGACCTGTGGCGCAAAATGCTGTCCATGCTGTTTGAAACCGGCCACCCATGGCTGACCTTCAAAGACCCGTGCAACCTGCGCAGCCCGCAGCAGCACGTGGGCGTGGTCCACAGCTCGAACCTGTGCACCGAGATCACCTTGAACACCAACAAGGACGAGATCGCCGTTTGCAACCTGGGCTCGATCAACCTGCCGAACCACATCGTCAACGGCAAGCTGGACACCGCCAAGCTGGAACGCACCGTGAATACCGCCGTTCGCATGCTCGATAACGTTATCGACATCAACTACTACTCGGTACCACAGGCGCAGAACTCCAACTTCAAGCACCGTCCGGTCGGCCTGGGCATCATGGGCTTCCAGGACGCGCTGTACCTGCAGCACATTCCTTACGGTTCGGACGCTGCAGTCGAGTTCGCCGACAAGTCGATGGAAGCGGTCAGCTACTACGCCATCCAGGCTTCCTGCGACCTGGCCGACGAGCGCGGTGCCTACGAGACGTTCCAGGGTTCGCTGTGGTCCAAAGGCATCCTGCCGCTGGATTCGCAACAGATCCTGATCGAGCAACGTGGCCAGAAGTACATCGACGTTGACCTGGAAGAGTCCCTGGACTGGGCCCCGGTACGTGCCCGTGTGCAGAAAGGCATTCGTAACTCCAACATCATGGCCATCGCACCGACCGCCACCATCGCCAACATCACTGGCGTATCGCAGTCGATCGAACCGACCTACCAGAACCTGTATGTGAAATCGAACCTGTCGGGCGAATTCACCGTGATCAACCCGTACCTGGTTCGCGACCTGAAAGCCCGCGGCCTGTGGGACTCGGTCATGATCAACGACCTGAAGTACTACGACGGTTCGGTGCAGCAGATCGAGCGCATCCCGCAAGAACTCAAAGAGCTCTACGCGACTGCGTTCGAAGTGGACACCAAGTGGATCGTTGACGCCGCCAGCCGCCGTCAGAAGTGGATCGACCAGGCCCAATCGCTGAACCTGTACATCGCTGGCGCATCGGGCAAGAAGCTCGACGTGACCTACCGCATGGCCTGGTACCGTGGCCTGAAAACCACTTACTACCTCCGTGCCCTGGCCGCGACCAGCACCGAGAAGTCGACCATCAACACCGGCAAGCTGAACGCTGTTTCCAGCGGCGGCAACCACGGTGATGATTCGGTTCTCGCAGCACCAGCCGGTCCAGCGCCAGTGCCAAAGGCCTGCGCGATTGATGAGCCGGATTGCGAAGCTTGCCAATAAGCTGAGCTGATCCCGGGCTTGATTGCCCGGGGTTGAAAAAAACCGATAGACCCTGCTGCAGTGGGTTTATCGGTTTTTTTGTTTTTACGCTAAACGAATTCGTAGGCGTTGCCTTCCTGGGGAGCGCCGCCCCGCCCTCCCCACAACTCCACGCGCCCGCCAATTACCGCCATTGAATGGCCGCCATAGTCAACAACGCCCAGTGTGCCGCTTGCCAGCTCCGAACTCGAAGAGGCTTTGTAGAGGCCCTTCAACCCAAGCCGGTCCAGCGCCTCTTGCCCCATCTCACCGTTGTTCAAGCTTTGCATCGCATGCGCAAAACTCTGTTTTGAAGCCTCGGGATTGTCATCAAAACCATTCCCTTCCATCTGTGCACGCTTGGCACTCACCGCGTACATGAAGTTGGCGTCGGTCATCATCGAGGGGTTGTCCCCCTTGAACTGCGCGTAACTGGCGGCGTACCTCAGTTCAGCCTTGGATAAATCCAGTTCGAACCCATCGCGCATCTTGACGTGATAGCCACCAGCGGTCTCATGCACCTCAGCGAAAACATCAGTGGGCTTCTGCCCAAACTTCATCATCGCCCCCTTTATCGCGGCAACCGTGACGCAATTACCATCAGGCCCCTGGCTGAATCCACTCCAGATATTGTCCGGCTTCTTGCCCGGGTTACTTGCGTCCGGCTTGTAGTTGAAATGCTTGGAGCCCTCGGTAATCGGCAGATTACTCATGGGCTCACTGCCGCCAAAATCGCTTGGATTAACCCGACCGCCATCACCGCCTCCGCCACCGCGATCTGGCGACGGTGTGGGACGCGGTGTTGGAGACGGAGTCGCGTCGTCTGCAAACAGCTCCGGAAACAGCCTCTTCAACAGCGCAAGAAAATCTGTGACCGCATCGCGCTTCAGCTGCTCAAGGATCGCTTTGAATTTTTCATCTCCCAGCGCGTTTCGCTTGTCATTGAGCTTGTCGCGCAGGTCCTGGACCGTCTGGTTTTTGGAGGTTTTCTCGGCGTCATCCAACTGCCTGAGAAGCTGCGTGACCGCCTCTTTATCGGCATCGAACGCATCCCGGTTGCCCTCTGATCGGCTGACCCCATTCAGGTACTGCCCTGCCCACCCAACGCCATAACGCACACCTCCAGCCCCTTGGCCGGACATCGACGAACTTCCCATACCGAGCCACCTTGTGATCGAACACGTTGAGGCTTGATGAGTGGGAAGAACCGTGTGGCCGGTTCCAACACGGGCCTGTCGGCTGTAATCAGGCGAGAGGTGGGAATATTCCCCGATGCCAAATGGCAGGCAAAAAAAAGCCCCTCGATCGAGGGGCTTTTGTTGCGCGTGCGCGTCAGGCCAACAGCATCAGGTCATCTGAATGATGGTCTGCATGATGGTGCTCTGAGTGGAGATGGTCTTGGCGTTCGCCTGATAGTTGCTCTGGGCCTTGATCAGGTCCACCAACTCGTTGGTCAGGTTGACGTTGGAGTTCTCCAGGGATTTGGACACGATCGAACCCAGGGTACCGGCTTGCGGGGTGTCGTAACCCGGCTGGCCCGATGCATAGGTTTCTTTCCAAGTGGTGCCGCCCGCCGGCTGCAGGCCTTGTTCGTTGTTGAAGCTGGCCAGGGAAAGCTGGCCGATGGACTTGCTCTGCTGGTTGCTGAAGGTGGCGAACAATACGCCGTTACCGTCAATGTTCAGGCCGGTGATCTGGCCGGTGGCGTAGCCATCGGTGACCGGTGGGTTACGGTAGGTGGCCGAGTTGTACTGGGTGATGTTGCTCATGTTGATGGCAATCCCACCTGGGTTGGCGTTCGCACCGTTTTGGGTCCACACGCCGTCGGTCACTGTGCCTGGCACCCAGCCGGTCAGCTGCAAGGTCGTGCTGGAAGTGGTGCCCGTGACAATCCCGGTGAGCTTGCCGGAACCGTCGAAGCTCAACGTCGAGGCGACCGGCGGCGTCGAGCCTGTGCCGGTAGGCGCCGAACCGTCAGGGTTACGGCCATCGATCAGGGTGTAGGATTTCCAGGTGTTGGAATCTGTTTTCACCAGGTATTGCACCATTGGGTGGGCGTTGCCCTGGGTGTCATACAAGGTGGTGTTGTATTGGGTGCTGAAGGTGGTGGAGTCCGTTGGATCAAACGGCTTGGTCGTTTGATCGATCACCGGCGAAGACGAGTTCAGGTTACTGGTGGAATCGACTTTGGTGGACGCCTTGGGCGGCAGGTTCGACAGGTTCAATTGCAGGTCGGTCAGCGCGCCCTTGATGATGTTGCCGTCGGCGTCCGCCGCGTAGCCTTGCAGGCGCGAGGTGCCGGTGTTGTTGGTGATGTAGCCATCCTTATCCGAACGGAAGGAACCGCTGCGGGTGTATTCCAGCGAGCCGTCACTGCCCTTCTGAACGAAGAAGCCGCCGCCCTGGATCGCCATGTCCAGCAGACCACCGGTGTTGTTGACGTCACCCTGGGTGAACTGCTGGGAAACGGCCGCCAGGTTCACACCACTGCCGACACTGTTCTGGCCGGTGCCCAGCTTGGACGCGGCGTAGATGTCCGAGAACTCGGCACGGGACGACTTGAAGCCCGTGGTCGCGACGTTGGCGATGTTGTTGCCGGTCACGTCCAGTTGTTTGTTGGCCGCATAGAGGCCGCTAAGGCCGATGTTAAAAGACATGTTTCTCTCCTTCTGCCGTATTTAGCCGGCTCTATGTACCGATAGTCTGAATTTGCGACAGCTTGACGCTGCCCATGCCGCCGGCAAGGTTGAGCAGCATTTCGCCGCCGGTCTGGCTCAACGTCACGCTGGTCACTGTTGCCGGCAGCGAAGTCAACAAGGCAACCGAGTCGCCCGTATCATTTTTGGTGCTGGCCGCGAAGGTATAAGTCCCGGCGGGTGCGACCTCGCCGTTATCGTCC
The DNA here is from genome assembly GCF_044875395.1 of Pseudomonas sp. HT11. NCBI lineage: Bacteria > Pseudomonadati > Pseudomonadota > Gammaproteobacteria > Pseudomonadales > Pseudomonadaceae > Pseudomonas > Pseudomonas sp. HT11. The sequence goes on from NZ_CP173217.1 coordinate 4,825,741, forward strand.
TTGCCATCCCAGATAAAGCTGGAATCACCGGCGCTTTGGGCGCCCATGTCGAGGGTGCGGACCACGTTGCCGTCCTTGTCGGTGATCTTCACGGAGACGTTGCCCGTCGCCGCGGTCACCGCCACCGAGCCGGTCATGCTCTTGCTGGTATCAACCATGGCCTTGTCGGTCTGGGTGATGATCGAACGCCCGACCATCGACGACGCCTGCAGCGCTTGCGAGGAGCTGAAGTTGCTGGAGATCGCATTCACCGAGTCGTTCAGGGTGTTGATGCCTTCCAGGCTGCTGAACTGAGCCAGCTGGGCCACGAAGGCGCCATTGTCCTGTGGCGACAGCGGGTCCTGGTTTTTCAGCTGGGTTACCAGCAGCTGCAGGAATGCATCTTTACCCAGCGCCTGGTTACCGGTGGCCGCCGTGGCCACCGAAGCGAGGCCGCTGTTGTCCGTCGAGGTCTTGACCTTGGAGTTGAAAAGGTCCTGAACCGGCGTGTTGGTTGTCGTAGAAGTGCTATCAACAATGGCCATTATTTGGCGCCCCTTATCACTGACCCAGGGTCAGGACCTTCTGCATCATGGTTTTGGCGGTGTTCATCATTTCCGCGTTGGTTTGGAACGAGCGGCTGGCGGAAATCATGTCGGCCATTTCCTCGACCACGTTGACGTTGGGGTAGTACACGTAACCCTTTTCGTTCGCGGCGGGATGGTTGGGTTCGTAGCGGGCTTCCAGATTGCTCTGGTCTTCGACCACGCCAAGCACCTGCACGCCCTGGCCTGCGGCGTCCTGGTTCTGGAACAGCGAGTCGCCGCTACCGCTCTGGCCACTTTGGCCGTCCTGAAACATGGTGGCGAACACCGGGTGACGGGCACGGTAGGTCTGGTCAATGCTCGAAGACACGGTCTCGGCGTTGGCGATGTTACTGGCGACGGTGTTCAGGCGCGTGGTCTGCGCGCTCATGCCACTGCCGGCAATATTGAAAACACTGGCTAAGGACATGGCTTACTCTCCACGCAGGGCTGACATCAGCCCTTTGAATTTGCTGTTGAGCAGGGTGAAGCTGGCCTGGAAGTTCACCGAGTTTTCGGCGTAGGCCGATTGCTCCAGCTGAGCGTCGACGGTGTTCTGGTCGATCGATGGCTGCATCGGCGTGCGATACAGCAACGACTCGTCACCATTGCTCAAGCCTTGCGCTTCAATATGACGGCTGTTGGTCATGTTCAAGGCGAAGGTGCCGTTCTTGGTCTTGTCCTGCTGTGCGGCGAGCACGGCAGAGAAGTCCAGGTCCCGAGCCTTGTAGTTCGGGGTGTCGGCGTTGGCAATGTTGTTGGCCAGGACTTCGGCACGCTGGGCGCGGAAGCCCAGGGCTTGTTCGTGGATACCGAGCGCTTTATCGAAGCTGATGCTCATGGCGGAAACCTTTAGGCTGACCTGCTTTTCGTAACAGGGTTATAGCAAGGCGCATGCCAATTCCATCGAGGCCCGTAATTCAAGGGTTTGCGGAGAGTTTGCCGGTGGCAATGCCAGAAAAGCGGCAACGGCCTTCCGCGTGGCGCCAGTAAAGCGGCAATACCGGTTGCCGCTTTTATGCAGACTGCCGGCACTGACACGGCTGCTTGGACGACAGGTTCAGCAGGCAGCCCTTCAATGCAACGGCCTGAACACTGAATATTGCGTCGCCTGGGCTTGAACCCTGCCGAATCGCGCGCATAAAAAACGGGAGGCCTTTGGGGGCCTCCCGTTTTTTAATGCTCATGTGCCGATCACTTGGCCTGGTAAATGATACCGGGACTGCACTGCACCATCTGGTAATGATCCGGCAACCCGTTCAGCGCCTCGGACGCACCAAGGAACAGATACCCACCACGCTTGAGCGTGCCGTGGATGCGCAACAGGATGTCTTTCTTCACCTCGGCCGAGAAATAGATCAGCACGTTGCGGCAGAACACCATGTCGAACTTGCCCAGGCTGGCGTAGCTGTCGAGCAGGTTGAACGAACGAAACTCCACCCGGCTCTTGATCGGTGCCTTGACTGCCCAGCGCCCCGCCCCTTTGGGGTCGAAGTAACGCTGCAGGCGCTCCTGAGACAAACCACGGCCCAGGGCCAGGCTGTCGTACTCGCCGGTCTTGCAATTGGTGAGCATGGTGCCGGACAAGTCAGTGGCGACAATCTGCGCCCCGGCCTTCAACTGGCCCATGTTCGTGCGCTCGAATTCGTCGATGGACATCGAGATCGAGTACGGTTCCTGCCCCGAGGAGCAAGCGGCCGACCAGATACGCAAGCGCTGGCCCGGGCTGGCCTTGATGGCCTCCGGCAGCACTTTGTTCTTGAGCACTTCGAAGGGGTAGGTATCCCGAAACCACAGGGTTTCGTTGGTGGTCATGGCATCCACCACCATTTCCTTGAGCCCGCTGCGCGGCTGGCCCTGAATGCGCTGGACCAACTCGCCCAGCGACTTGATGCCCTGCTGCTCCATCAGTTTGTTGAGGCGGCTGGATACCAGGTACTGCTTGTTTTCACCGAGCAATATGCCACAGGCTTTTTCCAGGAAGACCCGGAACTGTTCGAAATCCAAATTACCCGTAGACAATGATACCGCCTCTTAAATCGTGTGACCGCCAGGGGAACTCCCCTTAGCCGTGATCTGCTGCCTTGATCCGGTCGACTACCCGGGATGCCAGGTCATCAGGGCGGAATTTGGCCAGAAAGTCATCGGCACCGACCTTCTTGACCATCGCCTGATTGAATACGCCCGACAACGAAGTATGCAGGATGATATGCAATTTTTGCATGCGTGGATCGTTGCGTATTTCGGCCGTGAGCGTGTAGCCATCCATTTCCGGCATCTCGATGTCGGAGATCATCATCAAAAATTCTTCTTCCGGCTTCTTGCCTTCATCCACCAGCTTGCGCAGGTAATCCAGGGCCTGGCGACCGTCGTTGAGGGCCACCACTTCCACGCCGACGGTCTGCAGGCAACGGGTCACCTGCTTGCGCGCGACCGAGGAGTCGTCCACGGTCAGCACGCGCAGCGAGATTGCCTTGTGCGCCGTTTCGGCGTCGACGACGCCTACCGAAATCGACTCGGAGGTCGGTGCAACTTCCGCGAGGATCTTCTCCACGTCGATGATTTCCACCAACTGGTTATCGACCCGTGTCACCGCCGTCAGGTAGTGATCGCGCCCCGTGCCCTTGGGCGGCGGGTGGATCTCCTCCCAGTTCATGTTGACGATGCGCTCTACCGAGCGCACCAGGAAACCCTGGGTCTTGGTGTTGTATTCGGTAATGATCACGAACGGATTCTGACGGTCCTGCAGCCCCGCAGAGCCGGTGGCCAAGGCCAGGTCAAGAATGGGAATGGTCGCACCACGAATGTTGGCCACGCCACACACCACCGGACTGGACTTGGGCATGATCGTCAGTTTGGGACACTGCAGCACTTCCCGCACTTTAAACACGTTGATGCCGTACAGCTGCTTGCCGTCCAGGCGAAAAAGCAACAACTCCAGGCGATTCTGCCCTACCAGCTGTGTGCGCTGGTTTACTGAATCCATTACTCCTGCCATGCCCAGACTCCTACGCAAAAACCTTAGGGGTACGACGCGTACCCAACACTAAACGGCACGAGCTTTGCTATTTATTGATTTATGAACCTTAAAACGACAGTTTCCCGACGCATCCCACGCTACCGCAGAGTTGTCTGCGTCTGGCTGGCATTGCTTGCCTTGGGCACGGGCACCATGGCCCGTGCAGATAATGTCACCCTGCCTGATCTCCTTATCGGCGTCACTCAAGGCTTTCTTGAATTCACTGTAGAAGATTATCTGGCGACCACGCAGACGCCGGGACGTTATGAAATTCAGGTGAACCAGTTGGACCCGCGCCTGCGCATGCCCATGTGCGACAAGGAATTGACAGCCACCCTGGAAAGCCCCGCCCAGCCCATCGGCCGCGTGACGGTCAAAGTACGCTGCGACGGCGCCTCGCCCTGGACTGTGTTCGTCCCGGCGCAGGTCAAACTGTTTCGTGATGTAGTGGTTGTCACACGCCCGCTCAAACGGACGGGCATCATCGGGTTTGAAGACGTTGCGCTGCGTGAACGGGATATCAGCTCGATCAGCCAGGGTTATCTCACCTCTGTGGACCAGGCCGTCGGGCAAAAACTTACCCGACCAATGGTCACCGACCAGGTGATTACGCTGGTGCATCTGGAACAGGCTGAAGTGATTCGCAAGGGCGACCAAGTGGTGATTTCCGCCAGCAGCGGCGGGCTGACGGTAAAGATGCCGGGCGAGGCGCTGTCCAATGGCGGCATGAGCGAACAGATCCGGGTCAAGAACCTCAATTCCAATCGCGTGATCAAGGCACAGGTGATGGCGCCAGGCCAAGTCGAGGTCGCTTTATAGATCACTGGTATCAAGCGCCAGCTTTTCCTACACTGTGTTCTGGATGTCGACCTGTACAGGTTTATTGTCAATCGAGCCTAAAGTTTGTCCGGGTATGGCCGAAAACATGGCAAGCGTCCAAATACCCAGAGGTTTTTTTATCATGGTCATCGATTTCAGTCGTTTGAATAACACCCCGGCATTGCCCGGCAATACGCGCACCAGCGGTGCCAAGGACAGCGTAGAAGCCAAGGCCCAGCCAGCGCCCGCCAAGACCGAACAGGCCAGCGCCAGCCAAAGCGGGGAATCGGTTCACCTGAGCAATGAGGCTCAACAGTTGCAAAAGGTCACTGACTCGCTGCGCGACCAGCCGGTTGTCAATAAAGCCCGTGTGGCCGAGTTGAAACAGGCCGTTGCCGATGGCAGCTATAAAGTCGACAGCAGCCGTGTAGCCAGCAAGCTGCTTAACTTCGAAGCCGAGCGCTAGGCAAAGGCCTGCGCAGGGCTTTTGGACGCTTAAAACCCAAGGCCAGCCATGCACCACGACGAACATTTGCTTCAACTGATCATTGATGATCTGGCGCCGACGCAACATTTGCTCGAGCTGCTAAAGGAAGAGTCCCTGGCCCTGTACGGCCGGGACATGCGCTTGCTGGAAGAAATTCTGGCGCGCAAGCAGTCGCTGATTGTGCTGCTTGAACAGCACGGCAAAAAGCGCAGCGAAATTCTTCTCAGCCTGGGCCTCCCGGCTGATCACGACGGCCTCGCACAACTGGCCAGCCATTCTTCGGTTGGCGATCAGTTGCTGGCGCAGAGCACCGCACTTAATCAATTACTTGCCCAGTGCCAGGAAGCCAACCTGCTCAACGGTCAGTCGATCCAGCTGCAGCAAGCGACGACGGCCAATCAGTTGCGCATCCTTCACGGCGGAGAACCCCCGGCGCTGTATAACGCCCAGGGTTCCACCTCGCGTCTGGTCAAGCCAAGCACCCGCAGCCAAGCCTGACAGTGGTTTACAGCGCGCCCTATCCAAGGCGCGCTACATGCTGGCAAAATGCCGGTTCTTGCGTGTAGTCGTATTTTGTCTGGAGATGGAAGAACCGTGTTCAACGCCCTTAATGCGGAAGATGCTCCGCAGCCACCCAAGGTGCTCACCACGCCTCTGGAAATCGCCAGCACATTACGGATGCTGCAAGAAAGCCATGATCCACTGATCATCACTTTCCATGAACGCAGCCAGCGCTTTCAAAGCTACCTGGTGGACGTTGACCGGGACAGCAAGACGCTGATCCTGGACGAAATGATTCCGCGTGACGGTGAACGCTACCTCGAGAATGGCGAACCCTTTCGTATCGAAGGTTTCCACGATGGCGTACGCGTCGCCTGGGAAAGCAACGGCACGCTGACCATCAGTGAAAAAGACGGCCACCGCATCTACACCGGCAGCATGCCCGACGAGGTGGTTTACCACCAACGCCGCAATGCCTTTCGCGCGGCGTTGAAGCTGGCGCAACTGGTCAGCATCGAACTGGGCGGCGAGAAGCTCAAGGCGCCGATCAGCGGCAAGCTTCTGGACATCTCCGCCACCGGCTGCAAATTGCGCTTTGAAGGCGACATTTCCGAGCGCCTGCAGCTGGGCCAGGTCTATGACCGCTTTATTGCCGCCCTGCCCTTTGGCAGCATGACCACCTCTGTCGAGCTGCGTTACCTGCACTTCGAAGACAAGATCAACACCACCTTCGCCGGCGTGCGCTTTCACAACATGAGCGGGCTGGTGCAGCGCCAGGTTGAGCGGTTTGTGTATCAGTTGCAGCGCGAGGCGCGACGCTTTGACAAAGACGATGATCTTTAAGCGTTAAGCATTGCGGCAAAAAAAACGGGCGGATCCTGATGGGATCTGCCCGTTTTTGCATTCAGGGGCGCGCCCTGCTCAAGTCGTGAGGATGCTCCTCCGGCCCCAGAGGTTCCGGCGGCCCTTCGAAAGCTGGCTCGTCTACTGGCGGCTGTGGATCAGTGTCAGGCTCAGGATCCGGCACGGTAGTCTGCATCTGCTCCTGCACCACCGCCTCATCCACCCGAGGGTCCAGACATGCCACCAGCGGCGAGCTGGACATGCTGTCAGGCATTGCCACGTGGTGCAGCGGCGCATCGTCCACTTGGTGCAGGTTGGTCACCGCCTTCGGCCGGATACGCCACACCAGAATCAACGCACACAGGCTGAAAAACGCATACAGCATATGGCTGCCGAACAGCTTCATGACCACGCCCGCCAGCAGCGGCCCGACACTGGCGCCGATGCCGTAGGTGACCAGCAACATCGCGGTCAGCGATACCCGCCGATCGCCCTCGACGTGGTCATTGGAAAACGCCACCGCCAACGGATACAGGCAGAACTGCACCAGGGAACACAAAAACCCGGCCACGAACAGCACTTCCAGAGGCACCTTGGTGAGCAGCGCCAACGGCAACGCTGCCACCGCCAGGCATAAGGCAAAACACCGAATCAGCAGGGCGCGGTCATAGCGGTCTGAGAGCCAGCCCAAAGGCCACTGCACCACCAGCCCGGCGAAAATGCAGCTACCCATGAACAGACCCACTTGCTCGGTGGTCAGGCCTTGCTGCGAAGCATAGAGCGGTGCCAGACCATAGAACGAACCTACGATCAGCCCTGCGCCCAACACGGTACTAAGCGACTGAGGCACGCGCTTTATAAAGAAGCGCGGCTCCATCGGCGCAGGATGCAAAGGCGCCGGGTGAATGCGCCGGGTCATGGCGACCGGCACCAGGCACAGGGCGAAGCACAGCGCGACCAACATCAGCAGTTCGAGGCCGAGCTCCGGATGCATCACCAGGATCAGTTGACCCAGCACCAGCCCGAGGTAGGAGGCAATCATATAACCGCTGAACACCACGCCACGCTGCTTGGCGTCCGCCTGCTCATTGAGCCAGCTCTCGATGACCATGTACTGGCACATCATCCCCAGGCCCACGATCATCCGCAGTACGATCCAGGCGGGCAGCCAGTTGATCAGGCCATGGCCCAAAACGGCAGCCCCGACAATCCCGGCACACGTGGCATAGGCACGAATATGCCCGACACGGGCGATCAGGCGGTGCCCGATCTTGCCGCCCAACACCAGGCCAAAGTAGTTAGCCGCCATCAGCGCACCCACCCACAGACTGTCGACGTGGTCGGCTGCCAGGCGCAAGGCAAGGTAGGTGCTGAGCAGGCCGGACCCGATCAACATCATCAAGGAGGCGAAATAAAGGGCTCGAAAAGATTTCCAGATCTGGCGCATCGGCGTTCCGAGCGGCTCCTTGCAGTGAGAGTCAGGGCTATCGGCATGATAGTCCGGGGTTGCCGGGTCCGGACAGGCGATATCGGCTGTATCCGGGGAATATTTTGCATATGGCTCAGACGCTGCCTGGCCATGTGCAAGGTACACAGTTTGCGATAAATACACCGCGCACCTGCTGTGAACCCTCAACGGCTGCAAGGTTCGAACGGTGTTCACCAGGCGCGCACAAAAAAGCCCCGCCAGAGCGCTCTGGACGGGGCTTTTTCACAGGTGCTGAATCTGGTGTCCCAGGGCCGGTTCGAACGGCCAACCTTCCCCTTAGGAGGGGGATGCTCTATCCAATTGAGCTACTGGGACAAAATGACAGCCACCGGACAAGAGGCGCGGCGACGGACGGCGTGCATGTTAACGGCCGAGGTAGGTTTTGTCATGTCGTCCGTTGGCTTTTTGAGCGTAGGCCTGTCCTTGTTCTGCAGAGCGCGGTTTGAACCCGTAAAACCGGGGGATCCATCACCGTCGTGCAAAATGCACTCCCCCAAAATGCCAGCATTGCAAATTGCAACCTTACGGGCCGTTAAAGTAGACTTAAACCACTGATTTTATTGAAATAATAGTTTGGCACGAGACCTGCAATACTTCTCCTACAAAACCTAACCGGCCACGGCGTTAAGCGGAGAACATGACCATGAACAGTGCCCTTCTGTTAGCCCTCAACACCGTAGCCCTTGCTGCACTGGTGACCTTCCATTTTCAATCGACTGGCAGCAATGATCCCGCACAGATCAGCCAGGCGGTGCCGCACCATTTGCAACAACGCCCGCAATTGGCGGTGATGACGCCCAACGCACAATCGCCGGTACGCCTGACCCAGGGCAGTCAGGCCGCGCCAGCATCTGAACACTGGGTTTTCTGAGGGATCGCGAATGACTAAATCTGCCTGGCTGTTTTTGTGCCTGACCGTTGCAACCGGCATCGCAGGCCTTGGCGCCGATGCCCAAGATGCGCAGACCACCGCTTTTGTTGCTGCCGGTGTATGTGCAAGCCTTCTGCTGCTGACGCTCATCGTGGGCCGCAGAATCAAATTCGACCCCGTCTTACGCTGATCCCTCCCTCCTGCTTGTCCCCCTACCTTATGTCGCCTCGTGCTAGTAAATCGGCAAATTGCCACTAGTCTTAAACACGAGGGCAAAAGGCCATATTGCTATAGGATGTGCGGCCTCAAACCCTGCCGTGGCCTGGACTTGCGAGAAGTTCCTTTGCGGAATCACTCGTTGAAAAGTTTTCAAACCAGTCCGCAAAAATGCAAATGAGTGCTGGCATAAAGCCTTTAGGCAGTTCAATATTTGTCACAGAATTGACGCCAAGGAACTGTCAAATCTGAGGCATGATGCGGCCTCTTTGTAATTCGGGTTGAACTTTGGTCGTGAGCCTTGTCTTAACACTCATCTTGCGGCCAATTCCAAAAACCGCTCCCCTGAACTAACCGGTTAAATATATGCGCCCATTGAAACAGGCAATTTATTCCAGCCGTACGGCTGACAAGTTCGTCGTACGTCTGCCAGACGGAATGCGGGAACGCATTGCCGAGGTGGCTCGCAATCATCACCGCAGCATGAACTCCGAAATCATCGCGCGCCTGGAACAGAGCCTTATTCAGGAAGGTGCGCTGGGCGAAGAGTTGAGCATGCGCCTGGACAGCCCTGAGCTGTCACTGCACGAACGCGAACTGCTGCAGCGTTTTCGTCAGCTCTCCCACCGCCAGCAAAATGCTCTCGTCTCGCTTATTGCGCACGACGTCGAGGCGGCCGCAGAAGCCAATTGATCTGCAGTTGAAAGCCGAAGCCAGCCATGTGCTGGCTTTTTTTTGCCTGCGATTTGATAAAGGAGTGCCGGGAACAGACGGCAAAGCGGGAGCAGATGTGCTCCCGCTGAGGGGGATCAGAGCAGAAAGATCGTCGCCAGACCCAGGAAGATGAAGAAGCCGCCGCTGTCGGTCATGGCAGTGATCATCACACTGGCACCCATCGCCGGATCACGCCCAAGGCGCGCCAGGGTCATGGGGATCAACACCCCCATCAACGCTGCCAGTAGCAGGTTGAGGGTCATGGCGGCGGTCATCACGACGCCAAGCGACCAACTGCCATACAGCAAGTAAGCCACCACGCCGATCACGCCACCCCACACCAGGCCATTGATCAGGCCCACGGCCAGCTCTTTGCGCAGCAGGCGCGAGGAATTGGCCGTACTCACCTGATCCAGTGCCATCGCACGCACGATCATGGTGATCGTCTGGTTACCGGAGTTGCCGCCGATACCCGCCACAATCGGCATCAGCGCCGCCAAGGCCACCAGCTTCTCGATCGAACCTTCAAACAGCCCAATCACGCGCGAGGCGATAAAGGCTGTGATCAGGTTGATCGCCAGCCAGGCCCAACGGTTATGCAGAGAGCGCCAGACCGACGCAAAAATGTCTTCCTCTTCACGCAAACCGGCCATGTTGAGGACTTCGGTTTCACTTTCTTCACGAATCAGGTCGACCATTTCGTCGATGGTCAAACGGCCAATCAGCTTGCCGTTCTTGTCGACCACCGGCGCCGAGATCAAGTCGTAACGCTCAAACGCCTGCGCCGCCTCGTAGGCGTCCTCATCCGGGTGAAAGCTCACGGTGTCGCTGGCCATCAAATCCGCAACTTTCTTGTCCGGATCATTCACCAGCAGACGCTTGATTGGCAGCACGCCCTTGAGAATGCCTTCGTAGTCGACCACAAACAATTTGTCGGTGTGACCGGGCAACTCTTTCAGGCGACGCAGATAACGCAGTACCACTTCCAGGCTGACGTCTTCGCGGATGGTGACCATCTCGAAGTCCATCAATGCGCCGACCTGATCCTCGTCGTAGGACAGCGCGGAGCGCACTCGCTCACGCTGCTGGCTGTCGAGCGCTTCCATCAGCTCATGGACAACATCACGGGGCAGCTCGGGGGCCAGGTCGGCCAGTTCGTCGGCGTCCATCTCCCTGGCTGCTGCCAGGAGCTCATGATCATCCATGTCGGCGATCAGGGTTTCACGGACCGAGTCGGATACCTCGAGGAGAATATCGCCGTCGCGGTCGGCCTTCACCAACTGCCACAGGGTCAGTCGATCATCCAGCGGCAAGGCTTCGAGGATATAGGCAACGTCGGCGGAGTGCAGGTCATCGAGCTTGCGTTGCAACTCGACGAGGTTCTGCCGGTGCACCAGGTTTTCGACGCGGTCGTGATGCGGACCTTCCTGGCGGTGCGTGAGGTCTTCGACCACGCGCTGGCGCTGCAGCAGCTCGATGACTTGAGCCAGGCGATCCTGCAGGCTGTCTTGCGTTTTCTTTACTTCTACTTCGGTCATAGGCGAACTCCACTCCCAGCAGCGGGGCACGCCGGAAGGATCAATCAGTCAATTCATGATTGGTAAAACGGGGTACTAAGTAACTACTGGGTAAGTCCATGGAGGTATTCCACAAGCCCCGGCGGGGCTGACGGGCGCAATGATACACCTTGCGTCGGTTTTAAACGTTAAAAAACTGGAAAGAACAAGCGCTTGCGAGCCAAAGCTGAGCTTTGGCTGCATCTATGAACTGCGACGACGCAGCGGATAAGGAAAACACATGGTGCGGGAGAAAAAGATAAAATCCCACACAAACCCCAGACGGCAAAAAGCCCGCACTAGGCGGGCTTTTTGTTTGTATGGTGCACTCGACAGGATTCGAACCTGTGACCGCTCGGTTCGTAGCCGAGTACTCTATCCAGCTGAGCTACGAGTGCAGATTGTGTTTTTAGACCAGATCACAACTGGTTGAAGCCGAGTCACCTGCATTGCTGCAACTGACTCTTAAATGGTGCACTCGACAGGATTCGAACCTGTGACCGCTCGGTTCGTAGCCGAGTACTCTATCCAGCTGAGCTACGAGTGCATTTGTTGCCGCGCATTATAGGCCGTTCAATCTCTATGTAAAGCTATTTTTTCGAGTAATTTCAACAACTTACCGAAAAAACCAGATTGCAACGTACTAAGCAAATAATGGCGGAGAACGGGGGATTCGAACCCCCGACACCCTTTTGAGGTGTACTCCCTTAGCAGGGGAGCGCCTTCGGCCACTCGGCCAGCTCTCCGCAACACGGGGCGTATATTAACCACGTTCATCCCCGTTTGCAAACATAAAAAACGATAAAAATTAAAGGCTTGGTTCTTCGTCCTTCTCTTTCTTGATCCGCAGGTAAATTTCCTCGCGGTGGACCGCTACCTCTTTCGGAGCGTTAACCCCGATACGTACTTGATTGCCTTTGACGCCGAGCACGGTCACGGTGATTTCGCCATCACCGATAATCAGGCTTTCTGCGCACCGACGAGTCAGAATCAGCATACCTTTCTCCTCACGCATTTCAGTTCAGGAACAACAGTCTGCAAAAAAAAGGCGTTCGACCTACGACATGAAAGCCGTAGCCCTAACGGCCTAAGTATTGTCGAGCACACGCAAAAGACCATGCGCCCCACAAAAAAATGAAAGGCGCGGTAAACCGCGCCTTCCTGGCATCGCATCACTCGCCCTGTCGGGCCGGAGCGTCCAGCTCAAAAGCGGTATGCAGCGCGCGTACAGCCAGTTCCAGGTACTTCTCTTCGATCACCACCGAGACTTTGATTTCCGAGGTGGAGATCATCTGGATGTTGATGCTTTCCTTGGCCAGCGCCTCAAACATGCGGCTGGCAACGCCGGCATGGGAACGCATGCCCACGCCCACGATCGACACCTTGGCAATCTTGGTATCGCCGACCACTTCACGGGCGCCAATCTCGCTCGCGGTGTTCTGCAGGATTCGCTCCGCCGCATCGTACTCGTTACGGTGCACAGTGAAGGTGAAATCGGTGGTGTTATCGTGCGAAACGTTCTGCACGATCATGTCGACTTCAATGTTCGCGCCACTGATAGGACCGAGGATCTTGAAGGCCACGCCCGGAGTATCCGGCACGCCACGGATCGTCAGCTTGGCTTCATCGCGGTTGAAAGCGATGCCGGAAATGATCGGCTGTTCCATGGATTCCTCTTCATCAATAGTAATGAGGGTGCCCGGACCCTCTTTGAAGCTGTGCAATACGCGCAGCGGAACGTTGTACTTGCCGGCGAACTCCACCGCGCGGATCTGCAGCACCTTGGAACCGAGACTGGCCATTTCCAGCATCTCTTCAAAGGTGATCTTGTCCAGGCGCTGGGCCACGGACACCACACGCGGGTCGGTGGTGTAGACGCCGTCCACATCGGTATAGATCTGGCATTCGTCAGCCTTGAGGGCCGCTGCCAGCGCCACGCCGGTGGTGTCTGAACCGCCACGCCCCAGGGTCGTGATGTTGCCCTGCTCGTCCACACCCTGGAAACCGGCTACAACTACCACGCGCCCGGCTTTGAGATCTGTGCGGATTTTCTGATCATCAATCTGCAGGATGCGCGCCTTGGTATGTGCGCTGTCGGTCAGGATGCGCACCTGGCTGCCAGTGTAGGACACCGCCGGCACACCACGCTTATTCAGCGCCATGGCCAACAGGGCAATAGTGACCTGTTCACCGGTGGACACGATCACATCCAGCTCACGCGGCAGCGGCTGTTGATCACCGCTGATCGCCTTGGCCAGATCGATCAGGCGATTGGTCTCGCCGCTCATGGCCGACAGCACCACTACCAGGTCGTCGCCGGCGTCGCGGAATTTCTTAACCTTGTCGGCGACCTGCTCGATTCTTTCGACAGAACCGACCGAGGTGCCTCCGAATTTCTGTACGATCAAAGCCATTTCTAAGCCGCCTCAGCCCGTAAAGGGGCGCCCAATAAACAAATCTTCCAGCAGCTGAGCAAGCCCATGACTAGACCATGGGCTCATTAACAGTGCCTTAAATACCGGCCTCGACAAACGGCACGGTCAGGGCCAGGGCCGCGTCCAGGGCACCGGCGTCTACACCACCGCCTTGCGCCATGTCCGGACGACCACCGCCCTTCCCGCCCACTGCCGCGGCGGCTTGCTTCATCAAATCACCAGCCTTGAGTTGGCCAGTCAGGTCTTTGGTTACACCGGCAACCAGAACGACCTTATCCTCATGGACACTGCCGAGCAGGATCACTGCGCGGCCGAGCTTGTTCTTCAACTGATCGACCAAGGCCAACAGCGCCTTGCCGTCCTGACCATCCAGGCGCACGGCCAGGACTTTCACGCCCTTGACGTCCAGGGCAGAGGCCGACAGATCGTCGCCCGCTGCGCTGGCCGCCTTGGCCTGCAACTGCTCCAGCTGTTTTTCCAGCTGGCGGTTGCGCTCCAGTACACCAGAGAGCTTGTCGATCAGGTTGTCGCGGCTGCCCTTGACCAGGCTGGCCGCTTCCTTGAGTTGTTCTTCAGCCGCATTGAGGTAGGCCAGGGCCGCAGCACCGGTGACCGCTTCAATACGGCGTACACCCGAGGCCACACCGCCCTCACTGATGATTTTCAGCAGACCGATGTCGCCGGTACGGTTGGCGTGGATACCGCCACACAGCTCCACCGAGAAGCTGCCGCCCATGCTCAGTACGCGTACTTCGTCGCCATACTTCTCGCCAAACAGCGCCATGGCGCCTTTGTTCCTGGCGGTTTCGATGTCGGTTTCTTCGGTTTCCACCGGGGTATTCTTGCGAATTTCGGCGTTGACGATGTCTTCCAGCGCCTTGATCTGCTCAGGCTTGATCGCTTCAAAGTGGCTGAAGTCGAAACGCAGGCGCTGGCTATCAACCAACGAACCCTTCTGCTGCACGTGCTCACCCAGCACCTGACGCAACGCGGCGTGCAGCAAGTGAGTGGCGGAGTGATTCAAAGCAGTTGCATGCCGCACGTCGGCATCCACTTGAGTGTCTACCGGCGCGCCGACGGTCAAGTTGCCCAACACCAACACACCGTGGTGCAGGAATGCGCCGCCGGTCTTGGTGGTATCGCGCACCTCAAAACGACCGGACGTCGAGCTCAGGTAGCCGCAATCGCCCACCTGGCCGCCGGATTCGGCGTAGAACGGCGTCTGGTCCAGGACCACAACAGCCTCTTCGCCTTCATTGAGCACGTCGACCGATTGGCCGTCTTTATAAATGGCCACGATCTTCGCCGCGCCAACGGTCGCCTTGTAGCCGATGAACTCGGTAGGCACGTCAACCTTGACCAGCGTGTTGTAGTCCAGACCAAAGGAGCTGGCAGAGCGAGCGCGCACGCGCTGGGCTTCCATCTCACGCTCAAAACCCGCTTCATCGACGGTCAGCTCGCGCTCGCGGGCGATGTCGGCAGTCAGGTCCATAGGGAAACCGTAGGTGTCGTACAGCTTGAACACCACGTCGCCCGGCACCACGGTGCCTTTGAGCTCGGCCAGGTCCTGCTCCAGAATCTTCAGGCCGTGTTCCAGGGTCTTGGAAAACTGCTCTTCTTCAGCCTTGAGCACGCGCTCGATGTTGGCCTGCTGCTGCTTGAGTTCCGGGAAGGCATCGCCCATCTCGGCCACCAGCGCTGCAACGATCTTGTAGAAGAAGCTGCCGCTGGCGCCCAGCTTGTTACCGTGACGGCAGGCGCGACGGATGATCCGGCGCAGCACATAGCCGCGGCCTTCGTTCGATGGCAGTACGCCGTCGGCGATCAGGAAGCTGCAGGAACGGATGTGGTCAGACACCACCTTGAGCGACGACTGGCCTTCGTTGGCGCAGCCAATGGCGGCGGCCGAAGCGCTCAGCAGGTTGGTGAACAGGTCGATCTCGTAGTTGGAGTGAACGTGCTGCATCACCGCACTGATCCGCTCCAGGCCCATGCCGGTGTCGACCGACGGGGCTGGCAACGGATGCAACACGCCATCGGCGGTGCGGTTGAACTGCATGAACACGTTGTTCCAGATCTCGATGTAACGGTCGCCATCTTCTTCCGGCGAGCCCGGTGGGCCGCCCCAGATATCGGCGCCGTGATCGTAGAAAATCTCGGTGCACGGGCCGCATGGGCCGGTATCGCCCATGGTCCAGAAGTTATCGGAGGCGTAAGGCGCGCCCTTGTTGTCGCCGATGCGAATCATGCGCTCGACCGGCACGCCGACTTCTTTGGTCCAGATGTCATACGCCTCGTCGTCCGTGGCGTAGACGGTGACCCAGAGTTTTTCCTTGGGCAGTTTCAACACGCCGGTCAGGAAGGTCCAGGCGAAGGTAATCGCATCTTTCTTGAAATAGTCACCGAAGCTGAAGTTACCCAGCATCTCGAAAAAAGTGTGGTGACGAGCGGTGTAACCGACGTTTTCCAGGTCGCTGTTCTTGCCGCCGGCGCGCACGCACTTCTGGCTGCTGGTTGCGCGGGTATAGGCGCGCTTTTCCTGGCCCAGGAAGCAGTCCTTGAACTGGTTCATCCCCGCGTTAGTGAACAGCAGGGTCGGGTCATTGCCTGGGATCAAGGAGCTGGAGGCTACACGGGTGTGGCCTTGCTCTTCGAAGAAGCGAAGGAAGGCTTCACGGATTTCTGCGCTTTTCATTAGGTTCTTCCACGGAGTCTGCGGCCAAAGGCCAGTGCGCAACATCATCAGACGGAGCGACGGCAAAGGGCCGCATTATATCGGCCCTTTGCCGGTGGTACAGCGTGTTTATGTGATAGAAACAGTCAATTAGACGGTCTGCACCGTCATTTGCGTGAAAACTCGGCAAATGTCTGCACGACTTGCTCGATCTGCGCCCGGTTGACATCCAGGTGAGTGACCATACGCAGACGCGGCGCGGCGCTCAACTTGATGCCGCGCTCGGCAGCAAAGGCTTTCAACGCGTCGGCGCGGTCACCGATCTGCACATAGACCATGTTGGTCTGCACCGGCTCCACCGCATAACCGGCCTTGCGCAGTTCATCGCCCAGCCACTGGGCATTGGCGTGGTCATCGGCCAGGCGCTGTACCTGGTGATCCAGGGCATACAGCCCGGCCGCCGCCAGAGAGCCGGCCTGGCGCATACCGCCGCCGACCATTTTGCGCAGACGACGCGCCTTGGCGATCAACGCGTGCGAGCCGCACAACACCGAGCCAATCGGTGCCCCCAGGCCCTTGGACAGGCACACCGACACCGAATCGAAGTGCTGAGCAATTTCCCGCGCGTCTACCCCAAGCTTGACCGCGGCGTTGTAGATCCGCGCGCCATCCAGGTGCAGCGACAACCCATGCTCACGGGTAAACGCCCGCGCTTTCGCCAGGTAGTCCAGCGCCAGTACCTTGCCTTGCAGGGTGTTTTCCAGCGCCAGCAGGCGGGTGCGGGCAAAGTGGAAGTCATCCGGTTTGATCGCCGCCAACACGTGGTCCAGGTCCAGTGAGCCGTCCGCCTGCACTTCCAGCGGCTGCGGCTGGATCGAACCGAGTACCGCCGCGCCACCGCCTTCGTATTTGTAGGTGTGGGCCTGCTGGCCGACGATGTATTCCTCGCCACGCTCACAGTGAGCCATCAACGCCAGCAGGTTGCTCATGGTGCCGGTGGGCACGAACAGCGCCGCTTCGAACCCCAGACGCCTGGCCAGCTCGGCCTCCAGCAGATTGACGCTGGGGTCTTCGCCGTAGACGTCATCACCGCTAACGGCGCTGGCCATCGCGTCGAGCATGCCGGGGCTGGGTTGGGTCACGGTGTCGCTACGCAGGTCGATCACAGACATGAAGCAGGCCTCTAACGGGGTGATGTGATGTGCTCTTGTGGGTGATTACTGCGGGCAAAGCCACGGAATATCAAGCCCCAATTGGCTTCAATCGAATACCAACCAAACAAACCGATATAGGTTATCGATACAGCGCTCGTGCAGTTTTTGAAAAACCATGTTAAAAACTCTCCGCCGCCAGGGTTCTGGCGGCAACGTTCTCAGGGCGGGGTGTAATTCCCCACCGGCGGTAATTGCACGCAATGTGCATAGCCCGCGAGCGCTTGGCGCCTCGAACTGCTCACGCAGGACGGCGACAAGGTCAGCAGACCCGGTGTGATCCCGGGGCCGACGGTCATAGTCCGGATGAAGAGAGAACGGGATTGGCACCTAAGGGCCGCGCGCTGGGTTCATGCTTGCATGAGGCAGTGGTTCGTACCCTTAAATCCCATTCGATTCATAACGCCCTGTTTTTTTCTTAAACAGGAGTCAGAACATGCAACCCACCGCAATCGACAGCAAAATCAAGAACCATCACGGCGAGCGCGTCGCGTTTATCCAGGCCTGCTGGCACAAGGATATTGTCGACCAATCGCGTAAAGGCTTCCTCGCCGAAATGATCGCCCAGGGCTACCAGGAATCGGACATCGATTTCTTCGAAGTCGGCGGCGCCTTTGAACTGCCCCTGCACGCCAAGCTGCTGGCCAAGACCGGCCGCTACGCCGGCATCGTCGCGGCCGCACTGGTGGTGGACGGCGGCATCTACCGTCACGAATTCGTCGCCCAGTCGGTGGTCAGTGGCCTGATGCAAGTGCAGTTGGAAACCGAAGTGCCGGTGTTCTCGGTGTCCCTGACTCCGCACCACTTCCACGCGGGCAGCGAACACCACACCTTCTTCTACGAGCACTTCGTCCACAAGGGCCAGGAAGCCGCGCGCACCTGCGCCGACACCTTGCACAAAGTGCGTGCAATCCGTCGCAGCGAGCAGAAACTGGCGGTATAAATCGCCCCTGAAAATGCCCCGCTCACCCTGGTGAGCGGGGCGTTTTTCGTTCAAGCATCTACCACCGCGCCATGACGTATCTGCGGTCTAGTGAGCCACACGCCGGGCCACCGCCGGCCTTCTCACCTGACCCGGAGCCATCACGCCATGCACCGTCCTCTGTTTGTACCCGACACCCCCAGCGCCATTCACACCGTGCACGGGGGAAGCCTTTCGCCCACCGACGCAGAAAAAACCGCCAACCTGGGCGGTGCCCCGTTGCGTGCGCAGGTCTATCGGGACACGGCCGTTCGGGTCGAACGATTCAGGCTGCAGACCCGCCAGGATAAGGCGCCGCGCAGGGATGCCCTGAGGTTTGCATTCACCGCCGATCAAAGCGAACTCTGGCTCGGCGCAGCGGGCGATCACCTGCACCTCTACGTAGGCACGGCGCTCTATCAGATAACGCCGTCTTCGCCGAGGCAAATCATCGAGCTGGTCACCGGCCATGGCGCCGACTGCATCCATGTCGATGACAGCCTCCAGAACCCCGTCAGCATTGACGCAGGCGCTGGCGAAGACTACCTGCGCGTCGGCGGCCGTCACTCAACAATCCTGTCCGGCGAGGGCGATGACACGCTACGGATCAGCGCCGAGGACTGCACCGTCGACAGCGGCCCCGGCAACGACAGCACGCAGGTCATCGGCGCCGGCACCGCGCGTATCTATGCGGGTGACGGCGCCGACAGCATTCACGGCGGCGCCGGGCTCAACTTTATCGATGGCGGGCCGGGCGACGACGTGATTGTCGGTGGCAGCGGCCATCACCTGCTCAGCGGCGGCGACGGCAATGACACGATCAAGGCTGGCAGCGCCACTAACGTCATCTATCCGGGTAAAGGCCATGACCATGTCAGCAAGCTCAAGGCGACAGACCGGGTATACAGCCTGCCCGGCGACACCCTGGTCGCCATGACCAACGACGAACGCTACGCGTGGTTGCTTGAAAAACTCGCCAGCCTGCCAACCGCGTCGCTCGAACAGGTCATGGCGGTGCTGTTCCCCACCGACCTCGACACGCTCCACCAGACGCTCGTGGCGTCCGGCGAGGTTGGTAAAACGGGTCTGTCGATTGGGGGAAACAGGCAGTTTGCTGCGCGCGTCGAATCCGACCTCAGCGTGCTGCGCGTTTCGCCCAACGGGCAAAAACTGCTCCACGCACTGGATATTGCGGCACAACACGGTGGGCAACCCGTCAGCATTGAACCGGGTGACGAAAACAACGCCAGGTTCACGCCCTCCACCGACAGCGACACGCTGATGATCCGCGACGGCCATCCCGGCACGCCGGCCTACGGCGGGCGTATCGAGTACAACCCCTTTTTCAGCCCACCGGGCTCGCTGCCGATCATCGGGCTCTATCACGAGCTGTGTCACGCCTATAACGCCGTCACCGGTACCGTGGCGCCCGGCACCACCGATGAAACTGACGGAGGCAAAACCGTTGCGATCAAAAACGTGGAGCGGCAAGCCGTGGGCCTGCCCATCGATCTGGCGCCTTTTGACTTCGATCTGAACCCCGACACCCCGCCCACGCAGACCAACCCCGAGGCTTTTACGGAAAATGCGCTGCGCAAGGAGTTCGGATTGCCGACACGCGACACGTACCTAGCGAAGCCTCAAGTGGACTAAACCAGCGCTGCGTCCGAGGTGGGCACAATCAGAATCCCGGCGCGCAAACCATTCTTCACTTTCGGGTTCGGGAAGATGATGCGTGCGCCCTCCTCCTCGATCACCCAGCGGGTCTTGGCCACGTCTTCGGCCAGCAGATAGCCCTTGGCCAACGGCGAGAAGTTTTCCACGTCCGCCGGCAAATGCAGCAGGAAGGCATCACTGTGCTTGATCACTTCACGCGATACCGCAAACAGTTGCAGTCCGTCCAGGCTGTCGGTGGCCGGTTCGCTGCCTTCGATGATCTGCGTCAGGCGCCTCTCCAGGCGGGAAACATCCACGCCCTGGTTCTGGCCGAACGGCCGCGCCTTGCCCAGCTCCAGAGTAAACGCCTCGGCGCTCAGTTGCTCATAGGTGAACGCGGTGAAGGTGATCGACGTCTTGTTCTGCAACAGTACCGCTTGCATGCCGGCCGCACACAGGCGCGCCAGCTCGTGACGTGAATGCTGGCGACCTTCCTTCCACGGGTACAGCGCGAACTGCTCGATCTTCGAACCGCGAATGGCCGTGTGCAGGTCGTAATGCAGGCGCGAGCGCTCAGGCAGGCTGAAGAACGTGCGGGCCAGCTGCTCAAGCTCAGCGGCGCGCATGGCCTCAGGGCCAATGTTTTGTTCGTGACGGCCATTGAACAGCCGGTTGACGTCCAGCTCGAGGTAACGCTCGCCGCGGCGCATGGCCTCGGGGTTACCGAACAGGAACAGAATACGAGTGCGGGGTTTGATTTCCCCACGGGCAATGCCATGCAACAAGCGGTCGAGCAATTCGATCGGCGCGGTTTCGTTGCCATGGATGCCAGACGACAGCAGCAGGTCGCTGCCGTTGTCCAGCGCTTGCGGCGGGCGCACTTCGAGCGCGCCCTCGCTGAGCCAGCGCATCTGCACGCCGTCGACAGTCAGTTGAATTTTTTGCGCCGGTTCGCGACCGGCGAGGGTCAGTTCAAGCAATTTGCCGAGGGCGAGCATAAGCAGCTTCCTTAGTGGTTGCAGCCAGGGCCGTGAACGTGATCGTCGTCATCACCTTCAACGTCGGCCGGTTCCATTTCCAGTTGCAGGCTCATCAGGTTGGTGGCCAATGGGCGCATCAGCAGGTTGGCGTACTCAGCGTCGCCTTCTTCCACGTCCACACCAATCAGCAACTGGCCACGGCCGTCGTGCTGGATCCAGATTTCCTTGCCCTGCCAGACCACGGCGACGCGGGTGCAGGAGGTTTCCAGCTGGGTGCCGTCGGTGTCTTCAAGAATCAGTTTCAGGGTGTCGGTGGTCATAAAGAGTTCTCAGCCATAGGGTGTAAAAAAGTGGCGCTAGTTGATCTGGAAAGGATAAACCGAGCCCAGTTTAAGGATTTGCGTCAGTTCATCCAGTGCCGTCCGGCACTCAAGCAGCAATTGCGGATCAGCCAGGTCGGTTTCACGCAGGCTGTCGCGGTAGTGCTTGTCGACCCACTGGGTCAGCGTGTCGTACAACGGCGCGGTCATGATAACCCCTGGGTTCACCGCCGCCAGCTCAGTTTCATTCAACGCCACGCGTAAACGCAGGCACGCCGGGCCACCGCCGTTCTGCATGCTTTGCTTGAGATCAAACACCTTCACTTCACGGATCAGCCCGCCGGAGGCCGTCAGGCCTTGCAGGTACTGCCAGACACGCTCGTTGGCGCGGCATTCTTCCGGCACGATCAGCAGCATCGAACCGTCGGCGCGGGTCAGCAACTGGCTGTTGAACAAGTAGGACCGTACGGCGTCCTCGACGCTGACCTGGGCGCGCGGCACGCACACGGACTGGAAGTTGCCGCCCAGTTTGCCCAACTTGCCTTGCAGCTCGGCGAGCATCTGCTCGGTATTGAGGAACGCGTCCTCGTGATAGAACAGCACCTCGCCGTTGCCCACCGCGATCACGTCGTTGTGGAACACGCCGGCATCGATCACAGACGGGTTCTGCTGAGCGTAGACCACGCCGTCATCCTTCAGGCCATGCAGGCGCGCAACGGCCTGGGAGGCTTCGAGGGTCTGGCGCGCCGGGTATTTCTGCGGCGCGGGGTAACGGGTATCGAACGCGCTGCGGCCAAACACGAAGAACTCGACGCCGGCCTCGCCATAGTCACGGCAGAAGCGCGTGTGGTTGGCCGCGCCTTCGTCGCCGAACTGCGCCACCGCCGGCAACGCGGCGTGATGGGCAAAGTGTTTTTGGTCAGCGAACATCGCGCCCAGCACGCGGCTGGTGGTCGGGTGTTCGATGCTGCGATGGTATTTGCAGTTGAGGTTGGCGGCCGTGAAATGCACGCGGCCGTCCGCCGTGTCGGCGCTCGGGCTGACAGTGGCGGCGTTGGCCACCCACATGCTGGAGGCCGAGCAACTGGCAACCAGCAGCGGCATGGCGTGCTTGGCCGCCTGCTGAATCACCTGAGCGTCGGTGCCGCTGAAACCAAGGTTGCGCAACGCGGCCACGTCAGGACGTTCCTGCGGCGCCAGCACGCCTTGCACAAAGCCCATGTCCATCAGGGCTTTCATTTTCTGCAGCCCCTGCAACGCCGCTTCCTTCGGGTTCGAAGACTGCTGGCTGTTGCTCTGGGACGCGACGTTGCCGTAGGACAAACCGCCGTAGTTATGGGTCGGCCCCACGAGACCGTCAAAATTGACTTCACAGGATTTCATCGGCGAGGCTCCACGAACATCTGTTTTTATAGGCATCAATAGCAGTCTTCACACCACCGCTACTCTCTATCTGTAAACCCGATCAACTGTGGGAGCTGGCTTGCCTGCGATGGCAGCGGCGCGGTTTGACTAAAGCACCGAGTTGCCCGCATCGCAGGCAAGCCAGTTCCCACACAAGCCCGCTCCCACCTTTAGATCAGCGTTATACCTGGCGTCAGCGTGGCTGGAACCGTCAGGCTCGGCGTTTCCAGCGACGCCACCGGGTACGCGCAATAATCCGCCGCGTAATAGGCGCTGGCGCGATGGTTGCCCGACGCCCCTACCCCACCGAACGGCGCGGTGCTGGCAGCGCCGGTCAACTGCTTGTTCCAGTTGACGATGCCGGCGCGGCTTTCCAGCCAGAACTGCTGGTAGCGTGCTTCGGAATCCGACAACAAGCCCGCGGCCAAACCGTACTGGGTGTTGTTGGCCTCAGTGATCGCCGCGGCAAAATCAGCGTAGCGGATCACCTGCAGCAACGGGCCGAACAGCTCTTCATCTTCGCGCTCGGTCACGCCGGTCACGTCGATAATGCCAGGCGTCAGCAACGCGGCCTGATCCTGTGGCTGAGTCATTTCCAACAGCGCCACGGCGCCATTGGCCAGCATCAACGCCTGGGCGTCCATCAAGGCTTTGGCCGCGCCGAGAGAAATCACCGAGCCCATGAACGGCGCTGGCTGCTGATCAAACGCACCCACTTCAATCGTCGCGCTGACCGCCACCAGGCGCGCCAGCAACGCATCGCCCCAGGCACCTTCGGGCACCAGCAAACGACGCGCGCAGGTGCAACGCTGACCGGCCGAGATAAACGCCGACTGGATAATGGTGTAGACCGCCGCATCCACGTCGGCCACTTCGTCGACCAACAGCGGGTTGTTGCCGCCCATTTCCAGGGCGAGGATCTTGTCCGAGCGCCCGGAAAACTGCTCGTGCAGGTGATTGCCGGTGCGGCTGGAACCGGTGAAGAACAACCCGTCGATACCGGGGTTGGCCGCCAACGCGATACCGGTTTCCCGCGCGCCTTGCAGCAGGTTCAACACGCCCGCCGGCAAGCCGGCGTCGATCCAGCATTGCACGGTCAGCTCGGCGACTTTCGGGGTCAGCTCGCTCGGTTTGAACAGCACGGTATTGCCCGCCAGCAACGCCGGGACAATGTGCCCGTTCGGCAAATGGCCAGGGAAGTTGTAAGGGCCGAACACCGCCACCACGCCGTGCGGCTTGTGGCGCAACACGGCCGTGGCGTCGCCCAGTGGGCCGCTCTTCTCGCCGGTACGTTCACGGTAACTTTGCACCGAGATGGCAATCTTGTTCGCCATGCTGGTGACTTCGGTGGCCGATTCCCACAGCGGTTTGCCGGTTTCTTCGCCGATGCAACGGGCGATTTCATCGGCGCGGCTTTTCAGCGTGGCGGCAAAGGTTTCCAGCACGCTGATGCGTTCTTCCAGCGGGCGCCGGGCCCAGCCTGGAAACGCCTGGCGCGCGGCCTGCACGGCGGATTCGACCTGTTCGACGCTGGCGCCATTGCCCGCCCACAGCACCTGCTGCGTCACCGGGTTGCGCGACTCGAACAGTTCACCCTGGCCCGCCAACCAGCTACCTGCGATATACAGCGAATTCATTATTTCGACTCCCGAGCAGCAGACAACGCAACAGCGCGCACTTGATCACCCACCACCAGTTGCAGGCGTTTGGCGGTCTGTGGATCGACCACCAGCGTGCCTGCCGCCAGACGGGCCGGAGCGGCCGTGATGCGGCACTCCTCGCGCTTGCGGTTATGAATCAGGAACGGCGTGGCGTCGTCCCCTGGGGTGCCGATGGCCAACACCAGTGACTGGCTGTCGCGCACCGCACGGATTTTGCTGGTTTCACACTCCAC
This sequence comes from Pseudomonas sp. HT11, assembly GCF_044875395.1. Lineage (NCBI taxonomy): Bacteria > Pseudomonadati > Pseudomonadota > Gammaproteobacteria > Pseudomonadales > Pseudomonadaceae > Pseudomonas > Pseudomonas sp. HT11. The sequence goes on from NZ_CP173217.1 coordinate 4,850,354, forward strand.
CGCCGGGCCGGCGTCGAAGATATCGACATAGCCCTGGTAGCTGAAGCCTTCGCTCTTGAGCATGCTCAGCGCCGGTTCGGTGTCCGGGTGAACCTTGCCGATCACATGGCGCGCGTCTTCGGAGAGGAAGCAGCTGTACAGCGGAAACTTGGGCATCAGCTCGGCGATAAACGCCTTGTTGCCCACGCCGGTCAGGTAATCGGCCTGGCTGAATTCCATCTTGAAGAAATGCCGGCCCAGGCTTTCCCAGAACGGCGAGCGCCCGGCGTCGTTGGACACGCCGCGCATCTCGGCAATGATCTTGTTGCCAAACAGCTGCGGGAATTCAGCGATAAACAGCATGCGCGCCTTGGCCAGCATGCGGCCGTTGAGGCCGTTGCGGTAATCAGCGTGCAGGAACAACGAGCACAATTCGGAATTGCCGGTGAGGTCGTTGGCCAAAAACAGCGTCGGAATCTCGCGGTAGATGTTCAGCTCCTGGGAGGCGCTGACGGTCAGGCCGACCCGGAAGTTGTACCACGGCTCACGCAGGCCGACGGCGCCGGCAATGGCGGAAATACCCACCACGCGGCCTTCGTCGTTTTCCAGCACAAACAGGTAGTCGGCATCGCCGCGCCCGGCTTCGCCGCGAAAGGTTTTTTCCGCCCAGCCAACCCGATGGGTCAGGCGCTCTTCGTTGGCCGGCAAGGTGGTAAGGCCGGTGCCGGTGCTGCGCGCCAGATCAATCAGGGCCGGTAAATCGCTGCTGCGTACGGGACGAACGATCATGCTATCTCCTCAGACGGGCCGCCTGCTCCAGGCCACCCGCAAAACTCTGCTTTAAACAGCGACCAGGCGCACGCTGGCACCTTCGCCGACACCCAGGGCTTCGGCCGCGGCCAGGTCCAGGGTCACCGGTTTGCCGGGCGCGTAGTCCAGCTCCAGCATCACCGCGCGGTAATCCTGCAACTGCGCGTTGCTCACCAGGTACTGGCGGCCGGCCCCCTTGACCATTTCGCCGATCTTCACCGGCACCACGCGGCTCTGGGCAATCGAGCGAATGCCCGAAACCCGCGCGTGCAGCGTCGGGCCACCGTCGAAGATGTCGATGTAATGATCGGTCTCGAAGCCTTCACGCATCAGGATGTCGAAGGTGATCTGCGCACGCGGGTGCACCTGGCCCATGGCTTCCTGGGCTTCGTCGGGCAGCAGCGGCACGTAGATCGGGTAATGCGGCATCAGCTCGGCGAGGAAGGTGCGGCTTTTGAGCCCGCACAGGCGCTCGGCGGCGGCGTAGTTGAGGTCGAAGAAGTTGCGGCCAATAGCGTCCCAGAACGGCGAATCGCCGTTCTCGTCGCTGTAGCCGACAATCTCGGTCACCACCGAGTCGGCAAAGCGCTCGGGGTGGCTGGCGACGAACAACAGGCGGCCACGGGAATTGAGTTCCGACCACGGCGAACCGACCAACGCAGGCTTCACGTAGAAACTGGTGAGCAGGCTGTTGCCGGTCAGGTCGTGGCACTGGGAAAGCACATGGATCTTGTTGTGGATCTTCAGCTCGCGGGACGCGTGCACGAAGGTTTCGTTACGGAAGCTGTAGAACGGCTCCGAGTAACCGGCCGACGCGACGATGGCCGAACAGCCGGCCAGCTCGCCGGTCTCGGTGTCTTCAAGCACGAAGAAATAGCTTTCTTCGCCATTGAAACTGACCTCGGCCGCGAAGGACGCTTCGCTGGCGGCGATCTTGTCGCTCAGGCGTTCCACATCATCCGGCAAGGAGGTGACACCAATCGGGCTGTCCGCAGCCAGACGCTGTACCTCGCCCAGATCAGCCATTTGCGCGGGGCGCATCACCAGCATGGTGTCACTCCTTAACTCGAAAAACTCATAGAGGAAAAAATGCCGGACACGGGATCTGAGTTCACACAGATCCAATGTGGGAGGGGGCTTGCCCCCGATAGCAGTCTGTCAGTTGATAAATCCAGTGACTGATCCACCGCTATCGGGGGCAAGCCCCCTCCCACATTTTTGACCCAGTCCAGCCAGCAAAATGTGTCGCTATCAGGCTTGCGTCAGCGTCTTCACGGCGCGTTCAAAACGGTCCAGACCTTCCTGGATGTCCGCATCTTCCACCACCAGGCTCGGGGCGAAACGCACCACGTCGGGGCCGGCTTGCAGGATCATCAGGTTTTCTTTTTCGGCCGCGTTGAACACGTCCTTGGCCTTGCCCTTGAACGCGTCGCTGAGCACGCAACCAATCAGCAGGCCCATGCCGCGCACTTCGGTGAAAATGCCGTATTTCTCGCCGATCTGTTGCAGGCGCGCCTTGAACAGCTCGTGCTTGGCATTCACGCCAGCCAGCACTTGCGGGGTGTTGATCACGTCGATGACCGCTTCCGCCACCGCGCACGCCAGCGGGTTGCCGCCGTACGTGGTGCCGTGGGTGCCGACAACCAGGTGCTTGGCCAGGTCTTCACGGGTGAGCATGGCTGCAATCGGGAAACCGCCGCCCAGGCTCTTGGCGCTGGTGAGGATGTCCGGCGTCACGCCGTAATGCTGGTAGGCGAACAGGTGGCCGCTGCGGCCCATGCCGGTTTGCACTTCGTCGAACACCAGCAGTGCGTTGTTCGCATCGCACAGCTCGCGGGCGCCTTGCAGGTACGCCAGCTCAGCCGGCAATACGCCGCCTTCGCCCTGGACCGGTTCGAGTACCACGGCGCAAGTCTTGTCCGACACGGCGGCTTTCAGCGCTTCCAGGTCGTTGTAAGGCACGTGGGTGATGCCGGTGATTTTAGGCCCGAAGCCGTCGGAGTACTTCGACTGGCCACCGACGTTGACGGTGAACAGGGTACGGCCGTGGAAGCTGTTCAGCGCGGCGATGATCTCGTACTTCTCGGTACCGAAACGGTCGAACGCCACACGGCGGGCCAGCTTGAACGCGGCCTCGTTGGCTTCGGCGCCGGAGTTGCAGAAGAACACGCGCTCGGCAAAGGTGGCGTCGATCAGCTTGTGGGCCAGGCGCAGGGCCGGCTCATTGGTGAAGACGTTGGAAACGTGCCACAGCTTGTTGGCTTGTTCGGTCAGTGCACCGACCAGCGCCGGGTGGGCGTGGCCCAATACGTTAACCGCGATGCCGCCGGCAAAGTCGATCAGCTCGCGACCGGCCTGGTCCCAGACGCGCGAACCCGCGCCACGCACAGGGATAAATGCGGCAGGTGCGTAGTTGGGAACCATGACCTGGTCGAAATCGGCACGTTGCACCGGGGCTTGCTCAACGGACATCGGAGTCTCCTGAAGAGGAACGCCTGCCTGGAACTGGCGGGCGATGCAGGGATTGTAAGGACAGTTTTCAGTGCGGCCTTGCCGCCAAGCGACAACTTCTTATAGCGCCAACCCGCGTTTTCAGCGGGTTTACGCCAATGCGACAAATAGCATCGCAATGGCGCAGTTTAAACCGTGGGCTCGCCCAACGGCACCGATTTACGGCTCGCGCTTAATTATCTAACACGGATCGGCGACGGCGAACTGTTCTGCTGAGGGCATCATTTTATCCTCAGGAAGCTTTGCAATGAGCCAGCAACCCAGCGTGCCCGCCTTCGACCGGCTGATTCCGGCACGCGACGTTCATCATGAAACGCTCAAAAACGCGATCCCCGACTGGCTGGGCGACGCGTCGGCCGCGCGTCGCAACGCCCTTAAAACCAGCGCCCCGGCGTGGTACGCCCAGCCCTCAGCCGAGCAGGACGCGGCGCTCAAGGGCCTGATCCGTGAGGCCTGGATCAGCCAGAACCGGCTCGACAAGGCCATGGACGCACTCAAGTCACCCGCCGACTTCGCCGCGCCCGTGCTGCAACAGGCGCTCAAGCAGCACTTCGGTGTGGAGTGCGATGTGCGCAGCACCTACCTGCGCCTATCTGTACCGGCGACCATCCCCTGGTTCCCGGTGCGCTCCGGCGCAGCGCGGATCAGGACCGTGTCGCTGCTGGACGCCGCCCTGCATAACTTTGAAGCTGGCGAAACCACTGTCGACGCCTACGAGCCACCGTCCGGCTTTATCACCCGGCCCACCGCCACCGGGCATTTCGAAACCCTGCCCGACATAGACACCCGTATCAGCGTGCCGGCCTTTACACGCCTGTGTCGCGAACTGGACCTTGGCGGCCAATACAGCGCCTACCTCGAGCACTTCCTGGACCTCAACAACCCCGTCGCCGCTGCCTACCTGCAACACCGCTTCGACGCCAGCCAGGTCGCCAACCTGAGACTCGCCCTGCACGTGGCGCGCCTGCAGGGCGACCTGTCGCAAGCCAGCTCGCAGCGCCTGCAACAATTGCTGAGCAACCCGGCGGACTGCAACGCACTGCGCTGTCACGCCCTGAGCATCCTGTCCAGCCCGCTGACAGGCATTGTGCTGTTTACCTCCGCGAACCTTGAGCGGGCCAATCACGTGGTGCCCGTCATTGCCTATATTCCGCACGACCCGCAACACCCGCTCAAGGAGTACCCCTCCAGCGTGCAGTTCATGCAGGCCCTGACCGCCGACCTGCGCCAGCCTGCGTACCAGCAATTCTTCAGCCGTTTCGTGAACCACGACGAGCGCGGGCATTTTTTCGCCGACCTCGGCCAGCGCCTGTCACGCGTCACCTGGCATGCGCACACCCGCGGCGACCCGCGCCCTGCCTGGCGGGATACGCCGGTGGACAAGCCTGAGCTGCAGTTTGCCGTCACACCGATCAGCGGCTCGGTGCTCGAACACCTTTACCAAACCACACTGAGTAAGCTATTCAATGACGCACGCGCTCAAGCCGTGTCCACCGCCAGCGCCGACCAGAAAACCCGCTGGGAGCGCTGGAGCCTGTTCGAAAAAATCGGCTCGGCCCTGCTGCAGATTGCCGCGCTGGTCGCCGCACCGTTTGTACCGCCGGTGGGTTTACTGATGCTGGGTTACACCGCGTATCAGCTGCTGGATGACACGTTCGAGGGCATCGTCGACTGGGCCGAAGGCCTCAAGACCCAGGCGTTCGGGCACCTGATGTCTGTGCTGGAGCAGATGGTCCAACTGGGCATGTTCGCCCTCGGCCCGCCGCTTGCCGAAGGGTTGTTGCGCCAGCACTTGCCCGCGGAACTCTGGCAGTTTTTCGACCGCCTCAAACCCGTCACCTTGCCCGATGGCCAGCACCGGCTGTGGCAACCGGACCTTGCGCCTTACGCCCAGGCGGTGACGCTGCCCGAAGGCTCGCGCGCCAACCCGCTCGGCCTGCACGCGCATGGCGAGCAAGACATCCTGCCCCTGTCCGGCGCGCATTACGCGCTGGGGCTCGACCCCAGTACTCAGACGCATTACTTCAAGCATCCCACCCGCACCAATGCCTACCGCCCAACGGCATACAGCAATGGCCAAGGCGCCTGGGTGAGTGAGCTGGACCGGCCGCTGAGTTGGGACAGCGCCCAGTTGATGCGCCGTCTGGGCCATCAGGCGCAAAGCTTCAGCGACCTGCAACTGGCACAGATTCGCCACGTCAGCGGTGTCGAAGACGCGGCGCTGCGCAAACTCTACATGACCCACGAACCCCTGCCACCGCTGCTGGCCGACACCTTCGAGCGCTTCAAAATCGACCAGGACCTGCAAACCTTCATCGACCAAATGAACAGTGATGACCCGCGTGTCCAAGCGTTGGCCGATGCCCAGACCCAACTGCTGCTCTTGACCAACTACGGGCTGTGGCCCACCACCAGAACCCTGCGCCTGATCGACAGCCGGGGACGCACGCACTGGGAAATCCCGGGCGCGCCAGACGCCAGCGTCACCCAGATTCATGAGCACCAACTGAACAATGGCGACCTGCTCCAGACCCTTATCGAAGCGCTGGACGAACCGCAGAGAAGGACGTTGCTTGGGGAAGCGTTCGGCGATCCCACAACCTCGCTACAAGCACGTACGCGTGTTCTCAGGAAAAAACTTGCCCACCTGGCACGGGAAAAACGCTGGGCGCTGTTCGAGTCAGCGTATCGCGCGCTGCAGCGTACCGACGATGCGCAGCTGAGCGCGCTTGTCGACGCGTCGCCGGGCTTGCCGGTGAGCGCCGCTGAAGCCCTGCGCGCCATCGCCAGCCCTGAGGAGCTGCGCGCCCTCGATCAAGGCCGGGTACCACGGCGCCTGATCGAGTTGGCGCATGAAGCCCAGCGAGAAATACGCGCCTGCCGTGCCTACGAAGGGCTGTACCTGGACAGCATCGACAACCAGGACACTGACCGCTTGGCCCTGCACTCCCTGCCCGATGTGCCGAACTGGCCCGCGGGGCTGCGCATTAGCGTCAGAAACGACACCGCTGATGGCCCGTTGCGCGACGTGATCGGTGATGACCGCGCCAGCGTTCAGCGCACGCTGGTTTACACCGCCAACGGCGACTACGTGCCCACCGACAGCAGCGGCCCGCTGTTTGGCGAAACCGACTTCTACACCGCCCTGCTCCAGGCGCTGCCCGACCCGGCGCGCGCTGCGTTGGGCATTCATATCGGCCAGGGCCCGGCCCTACGCCAGGCGCTTGCTCGTCATGCCCTGCACCACTGGCGTCTGCGCGAGTTGCTCGCGGACGCCCCCGTCGGCAAACCCGCCTACGACCCAAACACCATGCGCCTGCGCGGTGGTATGCCGGGCTATCGACCGACGACCATGCCCGGCGCGCAGCACGCGCTGACCGCGCATGAACACGCCCAGCAACTGTTCCCGGCGTTGCCACGCACGCATATCGACAACATTGTGCGCAGCCTGGAACAAGCGCCCGGCGGGGTCACGACGGCGCTGAGCACGCTGCGCAACGAATACCAGCAACTTGAGCGCGATTTGCAGGCCTGGATCACTGCCACGCCGCGCCTGAGCGCTGACGCCGAGGTGCGCATCAGTCGTCAGGAACTCGCCTATGCAAGGCGCAACCGCACGGCCTGGGCCGATGAACTGCGCCGGGCCTGGCGCCTGGAAACCCCGCTCGATGCGTACTACGAGCCGCCTGCCCCCAATGGCTATCAACTGCACTTGAACTGGCCGATTGCCGGCAATCCTCCCGTGCTGCCCGGGCGTTTCGGTCATATCTCCAGCCTGTCGCTGGAGGGCGAGCAAGGGCCACTGGAGATCGACACGTTCCTGTCGATGTTTCCGTTCCTGCGCCGCCTGACCGTGCGCAACTTCAACCTCGACAGACTGCCCGATGGCGTCCCCGCGATACCCAGCCTCAATGAACTGGTGCTCAGCGATTGCAACATCACCTTGACTGCCCAGACCCGCACCGCGCTTGAAAACATGACCCGGCTCAAAACCCTCGACCTCTTCAACAACCCGCTGGGGCTCATACCCAGTGTCGAGAACATGCCTGGCCTGCACTTTCTCGATCTGAGCAACACAGGTATCACGCAATTGCCTGCCGGGATTTTGCAGCGCCCCCAGCTGGAGACCGCGCTGTTTCGGGACAACCGCATTGCTGAATTGCCCGACGCACTTTTCGAGCTTCCCGTGGCAACCAGTCATTCGTTCGACTTTTCCGGCAACCCGCTGTCTGGCCAGACCCTTGAGCAGGTCAAAACCTACTTCCAGCGCACCGGCAGTTATTGGGAGGCCAATGCGGCCCCGGTGGACATTGCCAGCGCGAAGATGCTTTACCCAACCTCGAGCAGTGACGAAATCAACCGCCTGATTTTCGGCCTGCCGGGCAACCTGGAAATGGGCAAAATCGAACTGGCGCGGCGTGACCTTGACTACAAGCAGCTGAACCACGAGCTGGACGCTTGGGTGAACAGCCCCGGCCTCGGCGAGGCCGCCCCCTACCAGCGCGAGGCGTTCAAACAGGCGCTGCTCGCCGGATGGCGTCGGCAACTGAAGCAGGACGACCACAGCAACGACATTTATCCCACCTACGCGCTGGACATCTCTGCCCCCATAAGCGGCAAATTGCCGACACTCAGCAGCCGGTTCACCCACGTGTCGACCCTCAGGCTCCGTGGCGATGCTCAGCCGTTGGACGTGGGAAACTGGCTGGCGAGTTTTTCGGACGTGCAGCACCTGATCATTGAAGACTATGCGCTGGAGGATATTCCCGAGCCGGTTTTCCAACTGCCACAGCTCACGACCCTCAGCCTCGAACGCTGCAACCTGCGACTGTCAGCAAAAACCGTCCAGGCCCTGGAGGCAAAGAGCAACCTGGAACGGCTGAACCTGAGCGATAACCCTCTGGGGCAACTCCCGGACTTTGCTTCGATGACATCACTGGACAGCCTGGGACTGCGCAACACCGGCCTCACAGAGATTCCGCCGAGCCTGCTCACGCCCCGCGAACGCAACCTCGTAGACCTGAGCCACAACCTGATCACGCAGATCCCAGAACCGCTGCTGCAAAGGCCGGCCCCAGTTACCAGCGCGTTTGATTTATCTGCCAACCCGCTGTCACGAGCGACCCTGGAACGGCTCAAGCGCTATTGCCAAACCCGCGGCGAGCACCTCCAGGTCGATGCGCCCGGCGCCTATAAAGCGCGCATCGCAGCCCTGTATCCGACGTTCACCGCCGCGGAGGTGAATGTGTTTATCTTCAGCCTGCCCGGCGATCTGGATGCGATTGACGGCGCCATCCGTCGTCTGGAAAGCGAATACGAGCGCCTCAGTGCAGACCTCACCCTCTGGGCACTGACCGTACCCGAACGGCATCCCATCCTTGATGTGGCGCTGGACGAACAGACAGCAGCCGAGGAGCAAATCCAGCGCCTTGCCATCAAGACAACACTGGAGGAAGGCTGGCGCCGCGAGAGCGAAATCGACGATTTCAATGGCGGGTATGGAGTGACCCATAAGCTGACGTGCCATACGTCGATCTTTGGCGAGCTGCCCACCTTGAGCGCACGGTTCGAACATGTTTCGCATCTGGAGCTCATCGGCGAAGGCACCACCACCAACGTTGAAGGCCTGGTGCGTGCATTCCCTAACCTGAGCACGCTGGCGCTGGATCAATACGCCCTGGGCGATATCCCCGACCTGATCTTCAACCTGCCAAGGCTGACCAGCCTGACGTTGACGCAAAGTCGGCTTCGCCTCAGCCCGCGGGCCCGCGCCAAGTTGCGAGACTTGCGTAACCTGGAGTACCTGGACTTGAGTGACAACCCGCTGGGCGGGGCGCCTGAGCTGGACAATATGCCCAGGCTGGAATGCCTCTACCTGCAAAACTGCGGGCTCAGCGAGGTACCGTTCGGGCTGTTTGACCGCCCTTATTTGCGCACCGTGGACCTGAGCGACAACCTGATCACCCAGGTCCCCGACGACATTCTAAGCATGCGCCAGCCGTGGGACGACGAGTCCGACCTCAGCGGCAACCCGCTGTCGGAGGGCAGCCTGGACCACCTTCGGCAGTATTTTCGCCAGACGGGCAATGATCTGCAGGTGGATGCAGCCGGCCTGAACGCCCAGGGCGCGCCCCTGACGCCACCGTCTACACCCGAACCGATGGAGGAATAACTGAGGTCAGCCGCGCTCGGACGGCACCGACGACAACTCGAACGGGCTGCTGCTGCGGCGTTGGTTGCGGTCTTCACGCGGGGTAGCGCCGAAGAAGTTGCGGTAGGCGCTGGAGAAGTGCGGGCCCGAGGAGAAGCCGCACGACAGGCCGATCTGGATGATCGACTTGCTGGTTTGCATGAGCATCTGGCGCGCCTTGTTCAGGCGCAATTCCAGGTAGTACTGGCTGGGAACGCGATTGAGGTATTGCTTGAAGATGCGTTCAAGCTGTCGTCGCGACACGCATACGTGCTGGGCAATTTCGTCGGTGGTCAGCGGCTCTTCGATGTTGGCTTCCATCAGCAACACGGCCTGGGTCAACTTCGGATGGCTGGAGCCCAGGCGGTTCTGCAATGGAATGCGCTGGCGCTCGCCGCCTTCGCGAATGCGTTCGACCACCAGTTCTTCGGAGACGGCGCCGGCCAGTTCGGCGCCATGGTCACGGGCCAGCACGGCCAGCAACAGGTCGAGTACCGACATGCCGCCGCAGGCGGTCAGGCGATCACGGTCCCAATCGAACAGATGGCTGGTGGCGATGACCTTGGGGAAGCGCTCGGCAAAATCGTCCTGCCAGCGCCAGTGCACGGCGGCGCGGTAGCCGTCGAGCAGACCCAGTTGCGCCAGCGGATACACACCCGCCGACAAGCCACCGATCACGCAACCCGCCCGCACAAGCTGCTTGAGCGCCGCGCTCAGTTGCGAGGCGATGACGGTCGGCGGCTCGTCTGCCAGCAGGAAGAGTTTCTGGAAACCCTCGAGCTTGCCGGCCCACGGCTCACCCGGCAATTGCCAGGCGCCTTCGGTGGCAGGCTCGGCGAGCAGGAACGACAACTCGTAGACCACGTCCGGATGCACCCGCTGAGCAACGCGCAAGGCCTCCTCAGCCAGCGCAAGCGTCAGGGCTTTTGTGCTGGGCCAAATCAGGAAACCAATTTTGTGGGCGGTCATGGAGTGCTATCCGAAACGAAGAACGCTAATGAAGACAAGGGCCAATGCTAGCCCGGAAACCAACACAAATCTCAAAACATGTGGAGATCTAATGTGGGAGCGGGCTTGCCTGCGATGGCGGCGTGTCTGTGCCAGAGAGGCAAACTGACCCACCGCTATCGCAGGCAAGCCAGCTCCCACAGGGGATCGAGGCCAGCCTTAAAGCTGTGAAGCATGCACTAACTCGGTGCACAAAGCAGTCTTGATTATTTCAGGCTGCCCGACAGGAACTGCTGCAACCGCTCAGACTGCGGGTTCACCAGCACTTCACGCGGGTTGCCACGCTCTTCAACGATGCCTTTGTGCAAGAACACCAGCTGGTTCGACACTTCACGGGCAAAGCCCATTTCGTGGGTCACTACCACCATGGTGCGGCCTTCCTGGGCCAGGTCCTGCATGACCTTGAGCACTTCGCCGACCAGTTCCGGGTCGAGGGCCGAGGTCGGTTCGTCGAACAGCATCACCTCAGGCTCCATCGCCAGGGCGCGGGCAATTGCCACACGCTGCTGTTCGCCGCCGGACATGTGGCCGGGGAACGCATCCTTACGATGGCCCACGCCGACTTTGGCCAGGTAATGCTCGGCTTTTTCACGCGCGTCTTTTTTCGACATGCCCAGCACGTGCACCGGGGCTTCCATCACGTTTTCAAGCGCGGTCATGTGCGACCACAGGTTGAAATGCTGAAACACCATCGACAGGCGCGAACGCATACGCTGCAGCTGCTTCGGGTCGGCAGCCTTCATGGCGCCGTCCTTGTTGGCCACCAGTTTCAGCTCTTCGTTGTTGAGCAGAATCTTGCCGGCGTGAGGTTGCTCGAGCAGGTTGATGCAGCGCAAAAAGGTACTTTTGCCTGAACCACTGGAACCGATGATGCTGATCACATCACCGGCCGCGGCGGCCAGGGACACACCTTTGAGCACTTCATGACTGCCATAGCGTTTATGCAGGTCTTGGACTTCAAGTTTGTACATGCGGTCGGTTCTCACAAAAACAGGTGGTCAGTCGTTGAGCAAGCGCCCGTGACGCAGCGCTTCGCGCCCCGCCACCTTGGCCAGCCAGAAACCCGCTTGGGCATAACGCAGCCGTTCAACGGCAAACAACACCCCGGACGTGCCCGCACACACAATGCTGACGCGGTCGGTCAAGGGATCAATCACTTCAAAAATCGGCTCGCCGGTCTCCACCCGGTCACCGGCTTTACGCAGGTAACTGATTACGCCGGCATGGGGCGCGAACAACAGCTCGGTCCCCTCGAATGGCAGGCCTTCGCACGGCTCATGCTGCGGAGCGGGCCATTCGCCCTTGATCAGGCCTTGTTCGGCCAGGAACGCGAGGATGCCTTCAGCGTGGAAGATCGCCTCGTCGCGGCCGGTGTCGGCCTGGCCGCCCAGCTCCAGGGTCGTCGCCAGGCACGCCAGCGGAATCTGCGCCTCGGGGAACGCCCGGGACAGGCGCAACCACGGCAGCGAACAGGCTTCATCGAACGAGCTGCCGCCGGAGTCTTCCGCCAGCAGGCCGACTTTCACATTCAAGTGCGCCGACAGCGAACGCCATTGCGGCCAGTGTTGCGGCAGCGCGTACATATGCAGCGCGGCTTCGGCATCGCAATGCAGGTCGAGGACGATATCGGCGGTGCAGGCGTGGCTGAGCAAAACGCGCTGCATGCCTTGCAGCTGGCTGCTCGGCTCGGGCAACGCGCTAAGCGCATCGCTCATCGCCTGACGGATCATGCGCACATTGGCGTGCGGGTCATCGCCCAGCTTGCCTTGGAGCAACGCGGCGACCGGCTCGCTCAACTCGACGAAATCACGGTTGAAGTTCTTGCCGCTGCCGACTTCGAAACGCCCCTGGTGGCTGCCTTGCAACAGCTGGCCCAGGCCCATCGGGTTGGCCACGGGCACCAGCTCGATCACGCCATTGAGCGCACCTTGCTGTTCCAGTTCGGTGAGGCGTTTTTTCAGTTCCCAGGCGGCGCGCATGCCGGGCAATTCGTCGGCGTGCAGGCTGGCCTGGAGGTAGGCCTTGCGCTCGCCGCTGCCGAAACGAAACACGCTCAGCTGGCGCTCGCAGCCCAGGTGGCCCCAGGGCAACAGGTGATCGATACGTTCCATATCAGTGCTTCCGTGGCGCCAGGTAGCTGAGCCAGCGGCGCTCGGCCAGCTTGAACAGGCGTACCAGGATAAAGGTCAGGCACAGGTAGAACACGCCGGCCGTGATATAGGCTTCGAACGGCAGGTAGAACTGGGCGTTCACTGTGCGCGCGGCGCCGGTGATGTCGATCAGGGTGACGATGGACGCCAGGCTCGTGGTCTGCAGCATCATGATCACTTCGTTGCTGTACTGCGGCAGCGCACGGCGCAGGGCCGATGGCAGCAGGATGCGGCGGTACAGCTTGTAACGCGACATGCCCATGGCCTTGGCCGCTTCGATCTCACCGTTCGGCGTGGCCTTGAGGCTACCGGCGATGATCTCCGCGGTGTAGGCGCTGGTGTTGATCGCAAAGGCCAGGCACGCGCAGAACGTGGCGCTGGACAGCAGCGGCCACAGGAAGCTTTCGCGCACGGCTTCAAATTGGGCCAGACCGTAGTAAATCAAAAACAGCTGCACCAGCATCGGCGTGCCGCGAATCACGTAGGTGTAGAGCCAGGCCGCACCATTGACGATCGGCTGCTTGGACACGCGCATCAAGCCCAGGGGCAAGGCGGCGAGCAAGCCGAAGAACAGCGAGATGGCGAGCAATTTCAGGGTGGTCACCAAACCGCCGAGGTACAGCGGCATGGCGTCCCAGATGACGTTGTAGTCGAAGATCATAGATCAGCCGCCCTTACGCCTACCGAGTAGCGCTTCTCAAGATAGCGCAGGGCCAGCAACGACACGCTGGTGATCACCAGGTACATCGCCGCCACTGCGAGGAAGAAGGTAAAAGGCTCGCGGGTGGCGTCTGCCGCCTGCTTGGCCTTGAACATCATGTCTTGCAGGCCCACCACCGAAATCAGCGCGGTGGCCTTGGTCAGTACCAGCCAGTTGTTGGTGAAACCAGGGATCGCCAGCCGAATCATCTGCGGCACCATCACCCGGAAAAACACCTGGAAAGAGCTCATGCCATACGCAAGGCCGGCCTCGGCCTGGCCCTTGGGAATGGCCATGAAGGCGCCACGGAAGGTTTCCGACAGGTAGGCGCCAAAGATGAAACCCAGGGTGCCGATACCGGCGGCCAAGGGGTTCAAGTCGATATAGTCGTCATAGCCGAGCATCGGCGCGACGCGGTTCAACAAGTCCTGACCGCCGTAGAAAATCAGCAGGATCAGCACCAGGTCGGGGATCCCGCGGATCACCGTGGAGTACAAGTCACCCAGCCAGGCCAACCAGCGCACCGGCGACAGGCGTAACGCGACCCCGATCAGACCCAGAACAATGGCCAAGGCCATGGACGACAAGGCGAGCTGAAGCGTCAACCATGCGCCATCGAGGATGACGGCCCCGTAGCCTTTCAACATGATTCAGGTCCTCGAAAAGGGGGATGAAAAAATGGCGCAAACCGCAGGAATTCTGTTGCTTGCGCCATTCTGGACAGACAGCTAGGACGAGTTACTTAGGGTCAGCGCCGTAAATATCGAAGTCGAAGTATTTGTCCTGGATTTTCTTGTATTCGCCGTTGGCACGGATCGCTGCGATGGCCGCGTTGATCTTGTCCAGCTCGGCCTTGTCGCCTTTACGTACAGCGATGCCAATGCCGTCGCCGAAGTACTTGGCGTCGGTGAACTGTGGGCCCACGAACGCATAGCCTTTACCGGCCGGGGTTTTCAGGAAGCCGTCTTGCAGCAGGGTGGCGTCGGCCACGGTGCCGTCGAGGCGACCGGCTTCCACGTCCAGGTAGATTTCGTTCTGCGAGCTGTAAGGCACAACCGTGGCGCCTTTAGGGGCCAGGACTTCCTTGGCGAAACGGTCGTGGATCGAACCGCGCTGCACGCCGATTTTCTTGCCTTTCAATTCATCCAGGCTGTCGCTGACCGTGGTGCCTTCCTTCATCACCAGCTGCGCTGGGCTCAGGTAGTAGCGGTTGGTGAAGTCCACGGACTTTTTGCGGTCTTCGGTGATGGACATGGACGACAGGATCGCGTCGATCTTGCGCACTTTGAGCGCAGGGATCAGGCCGTCGAATTCTTGCTCGACCCAGACGCACTTGACCTTCATCTCGGCGCACAGGGCATTGCCGATGTCGTAGTCGAAACCGACGATGCTGCCATCCGGCGCCTTCGAGGCAAACGGAGGGTAAGCCGCTTCGATACCAATCTTCAGGGGCTTTTCATCAGCGAAGGCCTGCATCGACAGCACGGACAGCGCCAGGGCGCCCAACAGCACAAGTTTCTTCATCTTGGGACTCCATCGGTAGGGCAAAAAGCAGAATGAGCCGTGGCCCACGATGCGACTTAAGTGAAACCGAATAGCGGTGCTGCGTCCTACCCCGGTTCAGCATGGGAGACGACGAGCGAGTGATCGGCATTCTAACGACAGGCCGGAAGCCGATATTTCCTCAATGCGACAACAATTTACAGAAGCACTGAGAAAGCGGTTCCAGCACATTGACAGCCTCTGAATTTTATGCAGAGACAAAAGATATTAAACCTGTTGATGCTGCAAATTGCGGGCCTATTATTCGCAAACCCTTCTAGCACGGCAAGTCTGGCGTTTAATCTTATTTCAGAGGGTGTCTAAAACGGGGCTTTTCGGGGCACGGGCGTAGCACTTTGCCTCAGGTTTGGGCGTAGGGTTACACATTTGCAGGCTTCGGTAACATTCAGAAACGTCCTACGGGGGAAGTCGATATTTATTGGCTTGGTGGTGATGCCGGTCTGTCAGACCTACACTTCAGCCAGGTTGAAATACCCTCCAAATGTGGGAGCTGGCTTGCCTGCGATAGCGGTCTGCCTGTTAGCCCGCCTGTGCCTGTGCCACCCTCATCGCAGGCAAGCCAGCTCCCACAATGATTCGGTTTCGTCAGTGATAGCCAGTCAACAAAAAAGCCCCACCCGGCTCACGCCGAATGGGGCTTTATCCGACCCAACCCGCCTTACGCGACGTTCATGGTCTTGTGCGTTTCAATCAAATGCGCCACCACACCCGGATCAGCCAAGGTCGAGATATCCCCCAACCCGTCATATTCAGCCGTGGCAATCTTGCGCAGAATCCGCCGCATGATTTTCCCCGAGCGCGTCTTCGGCAAGCCCGGTGCCCACTGGATCACATCCGGCGACGCAATCGGCCCGATCTCTTTGCGCACCCAGTTTTTCAGTTCCAGGCGCAGCGCTTCGTTCGGCTCTTCGCCATTTTTCAGCGTGACATACACATAGATGCCCTGCCCCTTGATGTCATGCGGCACGCCCACCACCGCCGCTTCGGCGACTTTCGGGTGTGCAACCATCGCGCTTTCGATCTCGGCCGTGCCCATGCGGTGGCCGGACACGTTCAACACGTCATCCACACGGCCGGTGATCCACCAGTAGCCATCTTCATCACGACGCGCGCCGTCGCCGGTGAAGTACATGCCACGGAAGGTCTTGAAGTAGGTGTCGACGAAGCGGTCATGGTCGCCGTACAGCGTACGCGCCTGGCCTGGCCACGAATCGAGGATCACCAGGTTGCCTTCGGCAGCGCCCTCGATGATGTTGCCCAGGTTGTCCACCAACGCCGGCACCACACCAAAGAATGGCCGCGCGGCCGAACCCGGCTTGAGTGCGTGCGCACCCGGCAGCGGGCTCATCAGGGTGGCGCCGGTTTCGGTCTGCCACCAGGTGTCGACGATCGGGCAACGGGACTGGCCGACGTTCTTGTAGTACCAATCCCACGCTTCCGGGTTAATCGGCTCACCGACTGAACCGAGCAGACGCAAGCTGCTGCCGTCCACACCTTCGCAGGCGGCGGTGCCGGAAGCCATCATCGCGCGGATCGCAGTGGGCGCGGTGTAGAGGATATTGACCTTGTGCTTGTCGACGATTTTGCCGACACGGGTGATGTCCGGGTAGTTCGGCACGCCTTCGAACAGCAATGTGGTCGCGCCATTCGCCAGCGGGCCGTACACGATATAAGTGTGGCCGGTGACCCAACCGACGTCGGCGGTGCACCAGTAGATTTCGCCCGGGCGGTAGTCAAACACGCGCTCGTGGGTCAGGGCCGCATACAGCAGGTAGCCGCCGGTGGTGTGCTGCACGCCTTTGGGTTTGCCGGTGGAACCCGAGGTGTAGAGGATGAACAGCGCTTCTTCGGCGCCCATCTCTTTGGGCGCACACACGGTGCCCGCCACTTTCATCAGGTCTTCGTACCAGATGTCGCGATGCTGGTTCCACTTGATGTTGCCATTGGTGCGCTTGCACACGATGACTTTCTGGATGCTGCTGGTTTCCGGGTTGGTCAGCGCGTCGTCGACGTTGGCCTTCAGCGGAATTTTCTTACCGGCGCGGATGCCTTCGTCGGCGGTGATCACCACCTTCGACTTACAGTCAATGATGCGACCGGCCAGCGCCTCCGGCGAAAAACCGCCAAACACCACGGAGTGAATCGCACCGATGCGGGTACAGGCCAACATGGCGACCACGGCTTCGGGGATCATCGGCATATAGATAGTCACCACGTCGCCGCGGTGCACATCCTGGCCGCGCAGGGCGTTGGCAAACTTGCAGACTTCTTCATGCAGCTCGCGGTAGGTGATGGTGCGGCTTTCGGAAGGGTCATCGCCTTCCCAGATGATCGCCGCCTGGTCGCCACGCTCGGCGAGGTGACGGTCCAGGCAGTTGTAGGAAACGTTCAGGGTGCCATCGGCGAACCATTTGATGTCGACATGGTGGTCGTCGAAAGAGGTCTGCTTGACCGCGGTGAAAGGCTTGACCCAGTCAAGGCGCTTGGCTTGCTCGCGCCAGAAGCCATCGGGGTTGACCACCGACTGCTGGTACATGGCCTTGTAGGTCGCCTCGTCGGTCAGCGTGTTGGCTGCTACTTCGGGGCGAACGGGGTACAGGGAAGCCGCACTCATCTTTCTTACCTCGGTGACAATAGTTGTTTTTGTATGCCCTGTTGTAGCCGGGGCGCCCCCATAGAACCATTCGACGATGGTAGTAACAAGCCCCTACAAATTGCCCCGCCATGCCCATTTACGGCTCTGGCCCGCGCCCTGCGTGGCTTTCCGGCTGGATGAAAAAACCTTTATCAGGGGATTGTTACAAAAACCGCCAATAGTGTTTATCAAAAGCACGGGTATATGAATATAACTCGCGAGCCTAAAATCAACTCCGCCAACAAGGCACAGTGATTAACAACGTAACAGCCCCCACGAAGGCAACGTTAATCCGAACTTCCCAACTCTTAAGTTACACACGCGGCCTCATAAGGGCCCCGTGACCCCTTTCGCCCTGAAGAAGGTAAGTAAAGAAATGAAAGCTCTCGTAGTTATGGCCCTCAGCAGCTTGTGCGCCACCGCCGCCCTGGCCGACGAGGCCCCGACCGAGCTGGCCGGCCAGAACGCCCCGATCGTTGAGGATTACACCTACAGCACTCACCTGGATGTTGCCAAAGTATTGTCCATGAGCACTGTTCCGGAAGTATGCCAAGTGGTACCGGTACAAATGGAATATGAAGACTCACACGGTCAACGCCATATTCTTAATTACCAAGTTATGGGCAACGGTTGTTCTAACGGGTAACAGGTTATTGAGTCAGGTTTAAACCCGGATCTTGGTCGCCGCAAGTAATCGTTCTTGCGGCCAAGAACCTATTTCGAACCCACTATGAAACAAATGTGGGAGCTGGCTTGCCTGCGATGGCAATTTCAGCCTTACCCACCTCCCAAAGCCCGCCACCTACCCGCCTCTGCTGCCCCCACAAAACCGATCCCACCGCCCGTCAAAAAATTCCTGTCCCGGCAAAGCCTTGCAAACACGCGCCTTGGCCGAAAACCAAGCCATTTTGGCGCTCAATCGTGACCATCCGCCGCAACACAAAGCCGAATTTTTCCCTATAATGCGCTGGTAAATCGGGCCTGCAATATCCCTTTACACTGGGATGAAGAGCCAGACCTTGAGCCTGCGCTGGAGCATGCACCTGTCGCTCCGCCCCTCAAGCCTCACGCAGAACACCCGTTACCCAATTCCGTTTAATGCCTGCGCGAGCTGTTGCAACAAACGATTCCTTAAGATCCACCGCGGCCTCTGGGCCGTGTGAACACCCAACCATCCGGTTTCACACGGGCACCTTTGAGCCCTCACGCAGGAGACGACACGTCATGCTGAGCTGGGACGAATTCGACAAAGAAGAAGAAGGCGAAGTAGCCGCTAAAGGCGCCAACGCCGGCCACGCCACCGAAGCCAACATGGACCGCCTCGACGGTGCCGGCGCCGCCGCCGCCATCGAAGCCCGCGCCGTCACCGCCAGTGACTCCGCCGCCATCGTGCGCGCCAAGGCCGCCCTCGACAAACTCGACGTCGCCGAAGGCCTCGCTGAGCTTGAAGGCTCCGCCGCCCGCGTCGCCGTTGACGAAAAGCGCATGATCAACTGCCGCGCCGACCTCAACCAACTCGTGCCCTTCAAGTACGACTGGGCCTGGCAAAAGTACCTCGACGGCTGCGCCAACCACTGGATGCCGCAAGAGGTCAACATGACCGCCGACATCGCCCTGTGGAAAAACCCCGAAGGCCTCACCGACGACGAACGCCGCATCGTCATGCGCAACCTCGGCTTCTTCTCCACCGCCGACTCCCTGGTCGCGAACAACCTGGTGCTGGCCGTGTACCGCCTGATCACCAACCCGGAGTGCCGCCAGTACATCCTGCGCCAGGCCTTCGAAGAAGCGATCCACACCCACGCCTACCAGTACTGCATCGAATCGCTGGCCATGGATGAAGGCGAGATCTTCAACATGTACCACGAGATTCCATCGGTCGCCAAAAAGGCCGCTTGGGGCCTGAAGTACACCCGTTCGATCTCCGATCCGAAGTTCGAAACCGGCACCGTCGAGACCGACAAAGAACTGCTGCGCAACCTGGTCGCTTACTACTGCGTCCTGGAAGGCATCTTCTTCTACTGCGGCTTCACCCAGATCCTGTCCATGGGCCGTCGCAACAAAATGACCGGCGTGGCCGAGCAGTTCCAGTACATCCTGCGCGATGAGTCGATGCACCTGAACTTCGGTATCGATGTGATCAACCAGATCAAAATCGAAAACCCACACTTGTGGGATGCCGAGATGAAGGAAGAGGCGACCCAGATGATCCTGCAAGGGACTCAGCTGGAGATTGAATATGCGCGGGATACCATGCCGCGTGGGGTGTTGGGCATGAATGCGGCGATGATGGAGGATTATCTGAAGTTCATCGCGAACCGTCGTTTGTCGCAGATTGGGTTGAAGGAAGAGTATCCAGGCACGACCAACCCGTTCCCTTGGATGAGCGAAATTATGGATTTGAAGAAAGAGAAGAATTTCTTCGAAACCCGTGTGATCGAGTACCAGACCGGCGGCGCGCTGAGCTGGGATTAATCCCTAAGTCGGCAACATCAAGAAGCCCTGACATGTTCAGGGCTTTTTTATGCTCAGTGATCTGAATATTCCCAAATTCAGAGACGGTCAAATCCCACCAGACTGTAGGAAATTTCGTAGACGCAATAATGGCTACTCAGTATCGTCCGAGGGTTTTCTACCCTCGGCGGCTGTATGGATATTACGAAAGAAAAAACGGACTGGAACGACGCTGAGCTGACAGCGGCGGTAGAGGCGTACTTGAAGATGTTGGCCTGGGAAAAGAGCGGCCAACCTTTCAACAAAGCACTCGAAAACCGCCTTCTGCGTGAAGGCCCGGTAGCGGGCCGTGCGAAGGGTTCTATTGAGTTTCGCATGCAAAATATCTCTACCGTGCTCGTCCGTATGGGCTGGGACCGCATCGAGGGCTATAAGCCCGCCAAAAATGTGGGCTCGGGCGTAGAGCAACGCATCCGCAATGCACTGGCCGCAAAGGGCGTGTTCGAATCAGAAGATGCTGCTCAAACGGCAGACGAGCAAACGCTGATCCGCCGCGCATCCAAACTGCAGCGACAACCCTTCCATAAGCTACCCGACGGCATAGCCCAGCCACAGAAGGTATCGACCGTCAGCACCGCCTTTGTCCGCGACCCAAAGGTACGCGCCTGGGTACTAAAAGAAGCCAACGGTATCTGCGAAGGCTGCGGTTCAAACGCGCCTTTCGAGGTCGACGGCCAGCCATTTCTTGAAGTACATCACGTCAAGCACCTCGCCCAGAAGGGTTCGGATCGCACCAGCAATGCTGTAGCCTTGTGCCCCAATTGCCATCAGCGTTGCCACCGGTCGAGTGACCGGGAGGCTTTCACCGAGTCGCTTTACGCCAAGATCGGAAGATTGGCACGGGAGTAAACTCCTGCTGTCACACCTGATGCACGCTTAATAAACACTAGATAGGACCGAGGCCAACCCGTGAACCCAGACATGCTCGAAGCCGGCCCAATGGACGCCAAAGTACTTTCCGTCTTTGACTTCGACGGCACCCTGACCCATCACGACAGTTTCGTGCCCTTCCTCAAGTTTGCCTTTGGCACCGGCGAGTTCTATGGCCGGATGGTGAAGCTGGCGGTGCCGGGGCTGCGCTTTTTGCTGCGGCAGATCAGTCGGGATGAGTTGAAGGCGCAGTTGATTCGCACCTTTATGACCGGGGTTGAGAAGGCGTGGGTTCAGCAGCAGGCTGAGGCGTATTGCCAGCGTACGTGGAGCAAGCTGATGCGCCCGACTGGGTTGCAGTCGGTGGCGGATGAGGTGAAGTCCGGGGCGGAGGTGACGTTGTGTTCGGCGTCGCCGGCGTTGGTGTTGCAGCCGTTTGCGAATCGGTTGGGGATCAAGTTGATTGGCACTGAGCTTGAGGTGGTCGACGGGGTGTTGACGGGCAAGCTCACGGGGAATAATTGCCGCTGTGAGAATAAGGTGCTGCGGCTTGAGGCGGTGTATGGGGATTTGGGCGATTATCGGCTCAGGGCCTGGGGCGATACCCGTGGGGATCGGGAGTTGTTGGCGGCGGCGCAGGATGCGCATTTTCGGCATTTTCATTCGAAGAAGAAGCAGGGCAAGTTGCAGCGGTGATGTGGGTGATGGGGTCGGCGGGTGGACCGAGGTGATCCCATCGCTGCCTCGCTGGGGCTCGAGAGCTCCCACATTTTGATCGGTGCAGGCCAGACAGCGCACTAGCATGGGGTGCTGGGGGTCGATACAAATAGCGGGGTCGGCAGCGGACCGAGTCGATCCCTTCGCTGCCTCGCTGGGGCTCGAGAGCTCCCACATTTGGGCTTTGTTGGCCTGTTGATCGTTGCTCGGCGGGGGTTATGTTGCGGCTTTGAGGTCTACGTCCAGGGCTGTGGCGAAGGCTTTTACCATTGGGCTTCTTGGCGCGTTGTGGCGCAGGATCAGGTTGAAGGCGGTGCTTAGGTGAACCTGCTCCGGGCACAGTGCGCGCAGGCGCCCTTCCCTGACCAGTGGCGCGGCGTAGTGTTCGGGCAGGAAGCCTAAGAAGCGGCCGGTGAGGATCAGGATGGCGACGGCTTCAACCTGTGAGGCCGAGGCGGACTGGCTGTCGTAGGTGACGAAGTTGGCTTTGTCGCGATGGATTGCATACCGGTGGTTGACCACTTCGTATTGGCGCAGCACTTCTGGCGTGATGTCGCTCGCGTTGAACAGTGGGTGTCCTACGGCGCAGTAGGCGTGGGCTTTTTCTTCGTACAACGGGAAGTAGTCGAACTCTTCGCGGCGTTGATACACCGGGACGATGCCGACGATCAGCCGCCCTTCCACCACGCCGCGCTCAACTTCGTCCAGTTGCGAGGCATGTAGGCGCAATCTAATTTTTGGCGATTCGCTGTGTAATTTCCCTAATGCGGTAATTAGCGGCGAATTAACGTCGGAGACGGTGTTATCAATAACGCCCACACTTAGGTCGCCGATCAGTTCATTTTGCGCCGAACTAAGCTTGTCTCTGAAACTGTCCACCGAGGTAAATAACTCGATGGAAGCCTGATACACCAACTTGCCTTCTTCGGTCAGGCCAAAGCCTTCCCGGCCCCTTGTACACAGGCGCATGCCGATGCGAATTTCAAGGTCGGAGATCTGCTTGCTGATGGCCGCCAGGCCCACGTTCAGCTCGTTTTGCGCGGCGCTGAAGCCGCCGGCTTCGACCACGGCCATGAACACGCGCAGTAATTTGAAGTCCAGCCCGCTCAGTTGCAGGGGCGGTCGTGTGCCGGGTTTTGGCGGCATGTTTCCAGAAGTGGAAAGTGGGGTTTCCATAATACGCGTTGACCTCAAGTGCCATATTCAACAGGCTTCAACCCAATCCTTGAACATAGCCAGGCGGCGATAATGGCCGTAAACATCTGCCCTTGGCAACCTTGAATATAGCGGGTTGAACAGCACACAGAGGCTGATTTAACACCCGTAAAAACCTGACACTACGATCAGGTCTTTTTAGTTTTTTACTGCCTCCGACTCTTCTAAAAACAAGCGTGAGGAATACCGATGTCCCAGCCCACCGACCGCCTTTGGGGTGCTCGTTTCAAGACCGGCCCGTCTGCTGCATTGGCCGCGTTGTCGCGTTGCCCTGAGCGCTATTTTCGCCTGACGCCCTACGACCTGGCCGGCTCCCGTGCCCATGCCCGCGAGTTGCAACGCGCCGGTTTGCTGGATGACTCCGAGACCCTGCGCACCCTCGAAGCCCTGGACCGCATCGGTGAGGACTTCGCCGCCGGCCGCCTGCATCCAACCCTGGATGACGAGGACGTGCACACCTTTATCGAACGCGTATTGACCGAACGCCTGGGCGCCCTGGGTGGCAAGTTGCGCGCCGGGCGTTCGCGTAACGATCAGACCGCCAATGATCTGCGCCTTTTCCTACGCGACCATGCGCGCATCATCACCACTGAGGTGTTGGGTTTGCAGCAGGCGTTGGTAGAGCAGGCTGAGCAGCATGTGGAGAGCATTTGCCCGGGCTTCACGCACTTGCAGCAGGCGCAACCGATTGTGTTTGCCCACCATTTGCTCGCCCATGCGCAATCGATGCTGCGCGATGTGCAGCGCCTGGTGGATTGGGATGCGCGCACGGCGTTGTCACCGTTGGGTGCTGCGGCCATGGCAGGCTCGGCGATTGCGCGTCAGCCAGAGCATTCGGCCAAGGAAATGGGCTACACCGGGCCGTGCGAAAACTCTATCGACGCTGTCGCCAGCCGCGACCATGTGGCGGAGTTCCTGTTTGTGGCGGGCATGCTCGGGGTGAATATTTCGCGGCTGTCGGAGGAGTTTTGCCTGTGGTCGTCGCGCCAGTTTCGCTGGGTGGTGCTGGACGATGCCTACGCCACTGGCAGCTCGATCATGCCGCAGAAAAAGAACCCGGACATTGCCGAACTGGCGCGAGGCAAGGCTGGGCGCTTGATTGGCAACCTGACCGGGTTGATGTCGACGCTCAAGTCGTTGCCGCTGTCGTACAACCGCGATTTGAGTGAAGACAAGCACAGTGTGTTGGACAGTGTGGACACCTTGTTGCTGGTGCTGCCAGCGATGGCCGGGATGGTTGCGACGATGAAGGTGCAAGTTGAAGAGCTGCGGCGTCAGGCGCCGATGGGCTTCACCTTGGCGACTGAGGTGGCGGATTGGTTGGCCACGCGCGGTGTGCCGTTCAAGGAGGCGCATGAGATTACCGGCGCCTTGGTGCAAGCCTGTGAGAAACACGAGATTGAGTTGTGGGAAGCCTCACCGGCGATGTTGGCAGAGGTGGATGCCCGGCTGCTGCCGGAGGTGCGGGACTGCTTGACCCTGGAAGCTGCGATTGCGGCGCGCAGTGGTTGGGGTGGGACGGCGCCGGAGCGGGTTCGGGAACAGATTGGGCGGTTGAAGACTGCCTTGGCTGAGCAGCAGACATGGGCTGAGAGTTATCAGGGGTTTCGGATTTAAACCTGGGCCTTTGTGGTGAGTTTGCTGGCGCTTTCGCAGGCAAGCCAGCTCCCACATTTGGACCGTGTTTTAACAGTTGGATCGAGTACAGCAGTGGAGTAGCACCATGAACCAAACCCCGGCGGAGCGCTTGGAAGCTGAGCGCAAGTTGTCCGAGAACCAGTTCGATATCACGCAGTACGAGCACGTACCGCGTCGTTATTACGGGCGGATGTTTTTTGCCACGTTGATCGTGATCGCACTGGCCGCGTTGTTGCGCGCCTTTGCCAATGGCCAGATCGAATGGTCCTACATCGGGCAGTTCCTCACGTCTGAGGCCATTCTGTGGGGCCTGGTGAACACCATCGTCATGTCGATTCTGGCAATGGCGCTGGGCGTGGTCATCGGCGTGATCACGGCGATCATGCGCATGTCGGCCAACCCGATCCTGCGCTACGTGGCCATCACTTACACCTGGCTGTTCCGCGGTACGCCGCTGATTCTGCAGCTGTTGCTGTGGTTCAACCTGGCGCTGATTTTCCCGGTGATCGCCATACCCGGCCTGTTCAGCATCGACACCGTCGACCTGATGACGCCATTCGTGGCCGCGCTGCTCGGCCTCAGCATCAACCAGGGCGCCTACACCGCCGAAGTGGTGCGCGCGGGTTTACTGTCGGTCGACACTGGCCAGTACGAAGCCGCCAAGTCCATCGGCATGCCAAGCCTGCAAGCGCTGCGTAGGGTAATTCTGCCGCAGGCGATGCGAGTGATCATTCCGCCTGTAGGCAACGAGTTCATCAGCATGGTGAAAATGACCAGCCTGGCCAGTGTGATCCAGTATTCGGAGCTGCTGCACAACGCGCAAAACATCTACTACGCCAACGCCCGCGTCATGGAGCTGCTGATTGTGGCCGGCATCTGGTACCTGGCGGTGGTGACTGTTCTTTCATTTGGTCAAAGCCGCCTCGAGCGTCGTTTTGCCCGCGGCGCCGGCAAGCGTTCGTAAGTCTGGGTTGAGGAGATTTGCCCCATGAGAAGCATCGTCAAGGCCGTCAACCTGAACAAGTATTACGACGAGTATCACGCGCTGCGCGACATCAATATCGAGGTCGAGCAAGGCGAAGTCATGTGCATCATCGGCCCGTCCGGCTCGGGTAAAAGCACGTTGCTGCGCTGCGTCAACCAGCTGGAAAAGATCGACAAGGGTGGCCTGTGGGTCGACGGCGAACTGGTCGGTTACCGCGTCGTCGGCAACAAGCTGCACGAGATGAATGAATCGCAGATTGCCCGCCAGCGCCTGGCGACCGGCATGGTGTTCCAGCGCTTCAATCTGTTCCCGCACATGACCGTGTTGCAAAACATCATCGAAGGCCCGGTGCAGGTGCTCAAGCGCTCGCCCAAGGAAGCCATCGAAGACGCGCTGGAGTTGCTGGCCCGCGTCGGCCTGGCGGACAAGCGCAATGCCTACCCGGTGGAATTGTCCGGCGGCCAGCAACAGCGTGTGGCCATTGCCCGCGCGCTGGCGATGCGCCCCAAGTTGATGTTGTTTGACGAGCCCACGTCAGCCCTCGACCCGGAGCTTGTAGGCGAAGTGCTGTCGGTGATGCGCGATTTGGCCACCACCGGCATGACCATGATCGTGGTCACCCATGAGTTGGGCTTCGCCCGCGAAGTCTCCAACCGCATGGTGTTTATGGACGCCGGCCAGATTGTGGAAGCCGGCAGCCCTGAAGAAATTCTAATAAGCCCACAAAACCCGCGTACCCAAAGCTTTATTTCTGCCGTTCGCACTTAACTAAAAAACTAACGAGAACGCCCCCATGAAAAAATTGTTTATCCCAACGTTGCTCGCAGGCCTGATGGCCTCCTCGTGTGTATTCGCGGCATTGCCGGCGGCAATCAAGGACAAGGGTGAGATCAGCGCGGCCATCGTGCCGAACTACCCGCCGATGGATTTCAAAGACACCGCCACCAACAAACTCACCGGCCTTGACTTCGACCTGGGCAACGCCCTGGCCGAGCGCCTGGGCGTGAAGATCAAGTGGCAGGAGACCGGCTTCGAGCAGATGCTCAGCGGCCTGACCACCAAGCGCGTCGACATCGTACTGTCAGGCATGAGTGACACCGCCGAGCGCCAGAAGGCCGTGACCTTCATCGACTACTTCACCAGCGGCCCGCAGCTGTACACCCTGGCCAAGCGTGAAGACCTCAAGGAATTGACTGACCTGTGCGGTAAAAAAGTCGGCACCAGCCGCCGTACCACCTGGCCGTCGGAAATTGCCGCGTGGAGCAAGGAAAACTGCGAAGCGGCGGGTAAGCCAGCGGTCGTGGTGATCGGCACTGAAGGCTCTGCGGATGCGCGTGCGCAGTTGCAGCAGAACCGTTTGGACGCGGCGATGCAGGGCAGCGAGACGATTCCTTATTTGATGTCGTTGGACAAGGGCAAGTACAAGCCGGTGGGCCTGGCGATTTCCAAGCAGTTCACGGGGCTGGGGATTGAGAAAAGCAACACCGAATTGGTCACGGCGATCAGTGAGGCGTTGCAGGGCATGATTGATGATGGCACGTACGGCAAGATCCTGAAGAAGTGGGATCTGGAACAGGGTGCGGTTGAAAAAATCAGCATCAATGCCGGGCAGTAAACACTGCAAAAACCTGTGGGAGCTGGCTTGCCTGCGATAGCGGTGGGTCAGCTTGCATCTGCATTGCCTGACTCACCGCCATCGCGGGCAAGCCCGCTCCCACATTTGAATTGTGTTGTATTGGAAAATTAATAAGGACATCCGCCCCACCGTGGCCACCTACTCCCTGGTAATCCGCCGCCTGATGATCTGCTCGGTGACCATCGTCGTCAGCCGCGCCATGACCAGTCCGCTGCTGGCCCTTTGGCTGAGCACGCGCCTGGGCCTCAACCAGCAGGACATCGGCTTGCTGATGGGCATCGCCGTGTTCATCGCCACGTTGCTCGGCCTCTATGGCGGCTACGTCATTGACCGCCTGGAAAAGCGCAAGCTGCTAATCCTGGCCATGCTTTCCAGCGCCATCGGATTTTTGTTGCTGACCTTTGCCAGCAACCTCTACCTCACCACCCTGACCCTGGTGATTACTGAAGCCGCGTCGGCACTGTTCCTGATCGGCTCCAAGGCCATCATCAGCGAAAACCTGCCGGTGGGCGACCGCGCCAAAGTGTTTTCCCTGCGCTACACCCTGACCAACGTCGGCTATGCCACCGGCCCAATGGTGGGTGTGGTGATCGCCGGGCAGATCCCCTGGGCGCCGTTCCTGATCGCCAGCGCCATCGCCCTGGGCAGTGTGTTCCTGATGATCGGCATTGCGCCGACCCAACGCGACAACAGCAACAAACCCCTGAGTTTTCTCACGACCCTGCGCACGCTACGCAGCGACCGCACGCTGATCCTGTTCACCAGCGGCAGCCTGTTGAGCACCATTGTCCACGGGCGCTATACGCTTTATCTGTCACAGTTTCTGCTGGTGGCCTACAAGCCCGCCGAGGCGCTGAAGATTCTGTCGGCGGTGCTGGCCTGCAACGCCATCACCGTGATTTTGATGCAGTACCAGATCGGCCGTTTTCTCAAACGTGAACAGCTGCGCTACTGGATTGTGCTGGGCACGTTGTTGTTCATTGTCGGGCTGATCGGTTTCAGTCTGGCGGACAGCCTGGTGACCTGGTGCCTGGCGATGTTCGTGTTCACCTTGGGCGAGATGATCATTTACCCCTCGGAATTCCTGTTCATCGACACCATCGCCCCGGACGCGCTGCGCGGCAGTTATTACGGTGCACAAAACCTGGCGGCATTTGGCGGGGCGATGAGCCCGGTCATCTGCGGTTACCTGCTGATCAATGCGGCGCCGGTCAGCATGTTCTATGCCCTCGGCGCATTGACCGCGATAGGCGGCACCTTGTGTTTCCTGAGTGGGCGGCGTGTAGCCGGTACACCGCCTCTCTAATGTGGGAGCTGGCTTGCCTGCGATAACGGTGGGCCAGCTTGCCTATCCATAACTTGACACACCGCTTTCGCAGGCAAGCCAGCTCGCACATTTTTTGCTCTGCGTAGCGGCTTCTATTTGCGTAATATCCAGCCACTCATCTCACGGACCCGAGCCCCATGAAATTCGACACGGCCTACAGCCTGAGTCTCGATGACAAACTGTCGATTTACGACGTACGAGACCTGAATTTCGACGAAACCAGCCCTTTCGACTCCGACAAGGACAGCTTCCTGTGCCCCAACGATGAATGCCGCGCAGCGTTCGATGCGGGCAATGCGCTCAGCACCTTCAACGCAAAAAACGTCAACTATCAGCGCACGCCGCACTTCAAGAACAAGGCCAGTACCCAGCACATTGACGGCTGCCGCTACGCCAGCACGCACAAGACTGCGACCGGCGAAACCGATGACGAGCGCGAGGATAATTTCCCATCGGAATGGGTCCTGACACGGCGCCAGTACGAGCGCAAGCCGGCCGTGACCGGCACCGAAGCCGGCATCCCACACGATCCCACGAAGGTTGCGTCTACTCGTACCGGTTCGTCCCACAGCGCCAGCGACGCTACCCCAGACAAAACCAGCGTGTTCGCCCACCCGGTGGAATGCTATGTGTCGAATATCGACGACAAAGACAAGCTCAAGAGCATGCCGCTGAAGATCGGCGATCACACGGCAACCTACTGGACGTTTTTCAAGAAGATCGAGTACCTGCAGGACAACAACGGCCTGATCTACTGGGGCAAAATCAAAGAGATCAAGGACTACACCGCCAGCTTTCGCATCGATTTCGAAAAGAAAGTGTGGCTCGACAAGAAGCCCTACTCGGTCAACGTCTACCTGAGCAAAAAACTCATCGAAAACTACCGCAAGCGCACGGCGTTCCTGGAACAGATCAAGGCGGCGGCAGACAGTAAAAAGGCGCTGTACTGCTTCTTTTATGGGGTCACGCCGCAATTGAAACAGGTGCCAAGCAAGAAAAACCCCGAGCAGACATTCGGGGTTTTCAGCGCGAATATCGAGAACCTGGATCACTTGATCATTCGAGAAGCGCCGGGCGTGGAATAAAGCGCGACTGAAACGCCATTAAAAAAATCCAGTTGATGAGCGGTCAAAACAACTGTACAAAAAAACAGTATAGTTTGCCTTCCCCCGTCGAACCTGGAGAACCCCCCATGTCCTCTCTGGCAATGAGCTCTTTCGTAGAACAGCAGATCGTCCTGCACCAATTCACCGCCAAGCACAGCGTGCAGGCCCGCGCGATGCTCGGTTGGAGCCGAGAAGAACTGGCCCGCCAAGCCGGGCTGGCGGTTGAAACGGTGCAACGCTTTGAAAGCCAGGGCGATGTAGATGATGAAACCCGCCTGGTATTGGCCTTTCGGCTGGAAGCCGAGGGGCTGGTGTTTTTCCCGGGGTTTGCGCCGGGTTGGGGCATGAGTGCGCGCAAGTTCGACAAGGCCCCGGCCGAGCCCGCGGCACAAGGCATCATTTCGCGCTTGATGGGCTCAACAGCGGCATCAATTGATTCACCAGCGCCTCAACCGAATGGTGCGTAGCGTCCAGCCGGATCACCGGGCAGGTCAGTGGCTTCAGCCAGCTTTCATGCCGACGCAGGCTTCGTAGGCTGTGGTTACCATCATCGTAACGAGCAGCCCAGGCGAGAAACGCGACGCTGTTTTCATGGCGGCTGCCGCCCTCCAGAATCCGGTCACCATAGCGCTGCTCTTCGCGCAGCCGCAGGCGGTGCAGGCGAACCTGCGGGTCTACACGCAGGAACACCACATGGGTGAACTGCGGGATCATGGCATCGCCCCATCCGCACACTGAGCCGGACAGCACCCAGCCTTCGAGGCCGGCACTTTGTTCCTGTAACAGACGCGTGCGTTCATCCCGTAGCCGAGCGACGGTGAACGGTTCCGGAGTTTGCTGCCAGAAGAAGTCGTCGGAGTCGAAATAAACCACATTCAAGCGTTCGGCCAAGGCTTTGCCCAAGGTCGTAGTGCCTGCGCCTGCAGCGCGCGGCGCATCATTTGTGGCGGCTGGCCGAAGGCACGCAGGAAGGCGCGACGCATGCGCTCCGGGTCACCGAAACCGGTGTCGCGGGCAATGATGTCGATGGGGTGGTCGCCGGATTCAAGCATCAGGCGCGCCGCTTAAATGCGCAGGCGTTCGATCGCCTTGGCCGGGGTGTGGCCGGTTTCGCTGCGAAACAGACGGCTGAACTGGCGCGGACTAAGGTGCGCGACGTCGGCCAGCCGTTCAACCGAAAGCTCTTCCTGCAAATGCTGGCGGGCGAAGACCAGGGCGGTTTGCACGCGGTCGGACTTGGGGTCGATGTCCAGCAGCGCGGAAAATTGCGACTGGCCGCCCGCGCGGCGATGGTAGATCACCAACTTGCGCGCGACCTCGCGGGCCACCTCTACACCCAGGTCGTTTTCGACAAGTGCCAGGGCCAGGTCGAGGCAGGCGGTCATGCCGGCAGAAGTCCAGAGTGGGCCGTCGACAGTGAAGATGCGGTCTTCTTCAAGCCTCACTTTGGGATAAGCCTGCCGAAAGGCACGGGCGTGGTACCAGTGAGTGGTTGCCTTGCGGCCTTCCAGCAGCCCGGCCGCCGCCAGGTGGAAAGAGCCGGTGCAGGCAGAAGTCACACGACGCGACGTCACCACTGCGTGCTGCAAGTAGCTGAGCAGGCCAGGCGTGGCGTCGAGTACTTCGTTATCGCCCACTACCAATACCGTGTCGTACGGACCAAAGGGCACCGTATCAATGGCAAAACCCATGGAGCTTTTGACCGGCCCGCCCTCCTCGGATACCAGGTCTACCCGATAGAACGGCTGTTCCACTTCCAGATTGGCGAATTCAAACACCGTACTGGTGCTCAGGCTGAGCATCTGAAAACCCGGAAACAGCAAAATACCGACAGACACCATGGCCAAACCTCATGTCTCTAAAGGAGGGATATACGACATTGCAGCCATGACATTACACCCATAATCTTGGTTGCAACAAGGCCCTCCTTCCTTGGCCCTCCTGGAGCAACTGCAATGACTCAATCCAAAGGTTATGCGCTGATCACCGGCGCTTCTTCGGGCATTGGCGCCACCTACGCCGATCGCCTGGCTCGCCAGGGTTACGATCTGATATTGGTGGCGCGTAACCAGCACCGACTGGAGCGGCTGGCGACTCAGCTCAACGCCGATACCCAACGGGATATCCAAGTGGTGGTGGCCGACCTGAACCTGCCGGCCGATCTGGCCCGTATCGAACAGATCCTGCACGACGACAGCCGCATCAGCCTGTTGGTGAACAACGCCGGCATCGGTGCCACCGCGCCCTTGCTCGACAGCGATGCGGACAAGATGGAGGCAATGATCCTGCTCAATGTGCTGGCCCTGACCCGCCTGGCCAAAGCCGCAGCAACCAACTTTGTCGCCCAGGGTCGCGGCACCCTGATCAACATCGGCTCGATCGTGGCGGTCGCACCCAAGTTGCTGAATGGTGTTTACGGGGGCACCAAAGCGTTTGTGCAGGCGTTTTCCGAATCACTCGAGCATGAGCTGAGCGACAAGGGTGTACGGGTTCAAGTGGTGTTGCCCGGTGCCACCGCCACCGAGTTTTGGGACGTTGCCGGCCTGCCGGTGAGCAACCTGCCCGAGACAATGGTCATGACTACGCAAAACCTGGTGGACGCCGCATTGGCAGGGCTCGCACAAGGTGAGAGGGTCACCATCCCGTCACTGCCTGACAGCTTGGATTGGGACGCTTACGAAACCGCGCGCCTGGCCTTGGGACCAAACCTGTCACACAGCAGCCCGGCCCCACGTTACGGCGTGTAGTCAGCGAATAGACTGAAGCCCAGGTCAGTGGCCGCCTGGGCCGCCGGCGCTGATCTGTCGATAGGCGCGCAGCAACGCGTGCAATGCATCGCGAGACCCTCGAGCGCCATAAAACCAAAGCTTCGTGTCCTCTGCCAACGGCTCGCAAACGGCGGGATACCCGCTTATGCACGCACTATGAAACGCCGCACATTGATCGTCAGACACCAAGGCATCAAGACGATGCCTGGTCACCAGATCGTCGATTTCACGTGTCTGCAAAGAGAATTGAAGGCTGTGGTCTGCACGTCGTGCATCTACCGGTACCAATTGCGCACCGGCCTGTTGCAGGATATCGAACGCTCGGCTCAAGGCTGCGCTGTGTTCAATGGCTTCGTAATGGGCCCCGTGCACATACCGGTCAGCGAACCCGATGCGCCACCCTGCGAGCACCTTGGCAGCGGTAAAGGTGCTGTTATTGCGTACCAGAGCCACTTCAACCATCACAGGCCCTGTGGGCTCGATACCACTCAAGGCGACGAGTAACAGCGCAGGGTCTCGCTCGGGTTTTAGCAGCGGGGCCACGGCGTTGTAACCGGGAATGAGTGCGAAGCCCTTTGGAGGGTCAGCGCCGAAGACGATACCGCCCAGGTTGGCTTTATCGGTGTGGGCCTGGGCCGGCGCAGCGTTCGCGCCGCCCGCTTCACCCGCTTCCGGCAAGGAAGGCCCAAGTCGACAAGGCAAGCCCAACCGCCAATGCTCCCTACAGTTTTTTTCCATCAGAACCTGCACCCCGACAATGACCGTGCGGGATCATCGCACTCTCATCGAAGGGTTGTCGCAGGGCTGAAATACCCTGAAAACTCATTTTCCTACGGCCCCAAACTTCAGCCCGCCGCGTGCTCTTTCGCACCTTGCGTTTCCACGTCCAACCACCACGCATGCCCACGCTCAGGCTGGTTCAGATTGAACGCCTGCCCCATCGCCGGCGTGGTAATCGAAACGTTGCTCTCCCAGGCCAGGGCCATGATGCGGTCGAACGGCTCGTGCCAGGCATGGAACGCCAGGTCGAACGTGCCGTTGTGAATCGGCAACAGCCAACGGCCTTTAAGGTCGATATGCGCCTGCAAGGTTTGCTCCGGCTGCATGTGCACATGGGGCCAGTCGACGTTGTAAGCACCTGTTTCCATCAGCGTGAGATCAAACGGGCCGTATTGTTCGCCGATGCGTTTGAAACCGTCGAAATAACCGGTGTCGCCACTGAAAAACACCCGCCGCGCACCGTCGATCATCACCCAGGAACACCACAGGGTCTGGTTGCCGTCAAACAGACCGCGCCCGGAAAAGTGCTGGGCCGGCGTGGCGATAAAGCGAATGCCATCGACCTCGGTGCCTTGCCACCAATCCAGTTGCCTGACTTTGCTGGCGTCCACACCCCACTTCACCAGGGTGTCGCCCACACCCAGCGGGGCGAGAAAGTAGCGGGTTTTGTCGGCCAGCTGGACCACGGCCTTATGGTCCAGATGGTCATAGTGATTGTGCGAAAGAATCACCGCTTCCAGCGGCGGCAAGTCTTCAAGGCTGATGGGCGGCTGATGGAAGCGCTTGGGCCCGGCCCAACTGAACGGTGAGGCACGCTCGGCAAACACCGGGTCGGTGAGCCAGAACTTACCGCGCATTTTCAGCAACACGGTGGAATGCCCCAAACGGAACACGCTGTGATCGGGAGCGGCCAACAGCTGCTCGCGTGTCAGCGGTTGCACCGGAATCTTGCCCACGGGGCGCGTGCTGCGCGGCTTGTTGAAAAGCATGTTCCAGAAAATCCGCAACGTCTTGCCAAAGCCGCCGTGCTGCACTGGGGCATCGTTGGTGAAATGCCCTTGCTCCTGCTCGGCAGGCTTGAGTGCTTCAGGCGAAGGGTCGAGACGGCTTGAAATCGTGGCCATTACAGAGTGACTCCTGGGGTCCGCTCATAAATTACACTGCACAGTGTAGTTTCTAGATTGCAACAAAACCCGGAGCAAGTAAACTACCGAGTGTAATTTCATCCAAGAGCCGAACGCATTCCATGACTGCTCCCCAACGCCTCACCGACCGCAAGCGCGAAGCCATCGTGGCAGCGGCCATCACCGAGTTTCGGGCTAACGGGTTCGAGGTCACCAGCATGGACAAAATCGCCGCCACCGCCGGTGTTTCCAAGCGCACGGTCTACAACCACTTTCCCAGCAAGGAAGAGTTGTTTGCAGAAATCCTGCACCAATTGTGGGCCAGCAGCGTCGCCCAGCTGGACGCCAGCTACGCCAGTGACCGCCCCCTGCGCGAGCAATTGCGCGGTTTGCTGCAGGCGAAGATGCAGATGATGTCGGACGCCAATTTCCTCGACCTGGCCCGCGTCGCGATCGCCGCCACCATTCATTCGCCCGAACGCGCGCAAGACATGGTCAACCGCTTGAGCAAGCGCGAGGAAGGCTTCACCCAGTGGGTACGCGCGGCCCAGGAAGATGGCCGCCTGGCCTGCACCGACCCGGCCTTTGCGGCCCATCAGATCCAGAGCCTGCTCAAGGCGTTCGCCTTCTGGCCGCAAATTACCCTGGGCCAACCTACCCTCGACGCTGCCAGCCAGGCCAGCGTTATCGAATCGGCCATCGACCTGTTCCTGGCCGGCTACGAAGTCAGCCCTGCCCGTTCGCAATAAAGCCTGTTGCATGAGCGACATTCCAAGTCGTTTTTAGCGCATTCACCCGGTGTGCTACGCAAATGGCTTGGAAGGACACTGATTATTCCCACGCGAATAACTGACAATATTCACACCTATTATCCGATCAACGGTTCCCGCCGCTGACGCACGCTGTCGCATCTGCAAAAAAGAGCTGACCCGGAACACTATGGAAAACAGACGAGGCAAAGGGCTGTCATTTGCCAGGCGTATCTACAAGCCAAGGATCATCGGCCTGGGTATCGGCTGTATCAGCGTCATTGGCGCCCTTTACCCGTTGGCGATGCCGGGCTGGGTATGGGCCTTGCTGATATTCAACGGTTATGCCTGGGCCCATGTGGCGTACCAGCTCTCCACGCGCTCGCAATTTCCCTACCAGGCCGAACAACGCAACTTGCTCTATGACTCGCTGCTCGGCGGTTTCTGGGCGGCGGCCACGCAATTCACACCGCTGACGACCGTGACCATCCTGTCGATGATGACCATGAACAACGTCGCGGCCGGGGGCAAGCGCCTGTTCCTGCACGGGCTGGTGGCACAGGCGGGCGGTATCGGCGTGGGATGGGCGCTGTTGGGGATCAAGTTCAATCCCAACGTCAGCCTTGCCCAGGTGTATACCTGCCTGCCGATGCTGACGCTTTATCCGATGGCGATCGGCATGGTCTGCTATCAGTTGGCAATCAAACTCTCGGAACACAAACGCGCCCTCAGCGCCCTCAGCCGTGTCGACA
Source organism: Pseudomonas sp. HT11 (assembly GCF_044875395.1). Lineage (NCBI taxonomy): Bacteria > Pseudomonadati > Pseudomonadota > Gammaproteobacteria > Pseudomonadales > Pseudomonadaceae > Pseudomonas > Pseudomonas sp. HT11. The sequence goes on from NZ_CP173217.1 coordinate 4,886,081, forward strand.
GCCTCACCGGCCTGCTCAATCATGGCTCATGGAAAGACCTGCTCAATCTCAAGTTCCACAAATGCCAGCAGCAACAGGGCCACGCCACCATTGCCTTGATCGATATCGACCATTTCAAACAGATCAACGACACCTACGGCCATATCGTCGGTGATCAGGTGTTGCGCCAGTTGAGTCAGGAGTTGCGTCAACACCTGAGGGAAAATGACTTGGCCGGCCGTTACGGCGGCGATGAGTTCTGTGTGATTCTTCCGCAAATGTCACTGGAAGAAGCTGCGCTGGTCATGGAACACATGCGAGAAACTTTTAGTAACTATCGCAATTCGCAGATCCCGGAGTTGCGCGTGAGCCTGAGCATTGGTCTGGCAGACTTCCAACCCGTCTTCAGCGATGCGGCAATGTGGCTCAACGCCGCGGATCGCGCGCTCTATGTCGCCAAGGACTCCGGTCGCAACCGGGTGAATGTCAGCCACTACGTCGTCGCCCATTCCGCGTAAGTCGTCCTACGACACCTCGTCTGAATTCTCTTCAGACACACTGCCGCAGAAGCATAATGCCACCATTGGTCGCCTACTCAATGACGTTCCCGCCCTGAAGGCGAACTTCTTGGCCGGCCGATCACTCTGAACCCGTTGTTCAACCCCCCTCTGTCGGCACAAGGAAGCTGACAATGAGCAAGTCAACCGTAAGGCCTGGTGCCGTACGGGGGCAGGCGCATATTCATGGATACCTCTGACGCGTGCTTCCCCGAGCTCTCGAACATGCTATTCAACGCCCACAAAAAAACCATCAACACCCTGCAACACACCAACGCCCAACAAGCCAGCTTGCTGGATGCCATCGAGCGCTCCATGGCGGTGATCGAATTCGATCTGCAAGGCACCGTCCTGCGGGCCAATGAGAATTTCCTCAAGACCATGAGCTACCGCGCCGAACAGATCGCGGGCCAGCCCCACCGGATGTTCTGCACCCCCGCGTTCACGCGCAGTGCCGAGTACAACCAGTTGTGGACGCAACTGCGTAATGGCCAATTTCAGTCGGGCACCTTTGAGCGCGTCGGCGGCGACGGCCAATCGGTATGGCTGGAAGCCAGCTACAACCCGGTGCGCGATCACACGGGCCAGGTCATCAAAGTGGTGAAATACGCCATGGACGTCACCCCGCGTCTGGAGGCCGAAAGCGAAGCCAACGCCAAGTTGGGGGCCATCGACCGGGCCATGGCGGTGATCGAATTCAACCTCGACGGCACCATCATTACCGCCAATGCAAATTTCCTGCAGCGCATGGGCTACAGCCTGGCGCAGATTCAGGGCAAGCATCACCGCCTGTTCTGCAAGCCGGACCTGGCCAACAGCTCGACGTACAGTGAGTTCTGGAAGCGCTTGAACCAGGGCGAACTGTTCAACGGCCAGTTTGAACGCATCGACAAAAACGGCCAGACGGTGTGGCTGGAAGCCAACTACAACCCGGTGTATGACGCCAGCGGGCGCCTGTGCAAAGTGGTGAAGTTCGCCTCCGACATCACCGCCAGAGTGCAACAGCATGCCGCCGACGCTGCCAGCGCTGCCCAGGCTTATCACATCTCGCTGAGCACTCGGGATATCGCCGAAAAGGGCGCTGATGTGATCCAGCAAACCGCCAGCGGCATGCGCGAAATTGCTGCCGACATCGATGGCTCCTCGCAACTGATCGCCAAGCTGGGCGAGCGTTCGCAGCAGATCACGGCCATCGTCAACACCATCCGCGGCATCGCCGACCAGACCAACCTGCTGGCCCTCAACGCCGCCATCGAAGCGGCGCGCGCTGGCGAACAAGGCCGTGGTTTTGCCGTGGTGGCCGATGAAGTGCGGCAACTGGCGGCACGCACCAGCGGCTCGACGGCGGAAATTTCCAGCATGATCGCGATGATCCAGGAGGAAACCCGCCAAGCCATCGACAGCATGGAAGGGACACGCGACCGCGCCGCTCAAGGTGTGGAGTTGGCCAACCAGGCCGGCACGGTGATCCTGCAGATTCGCGAAGGCACGGGCGAGGCTGTGCAGGCGGTGAGCGCGTTTGCCAATGAGCGGGGCAACAACTGACCTGATCTTCATGTGTCTGGCCGGGGGCTGGGTCTATAGTGCTGACTAGTCTTTACGCCAAGGATTCGAGCCCGCCATGACCCCAGACAAGCCAGAAGCTGCCCCCGTCGATCACCTGCGTTTCCACCGAGGCCACGCCCACCTGGCGCCGACCTTTGGCAACGACACCTTTGCGCTCAAGGCCGAAGCGTTCGCGCGCTTCTTTGGTACGCCCACCTTTCTCGGCGCGCAAACCGCGATCGTGATCTTGTGGGTAGTGCTGAACATGACCGGCATCACCCACTTTGACGTGTACCCGTTCATCCTGCTCAACCTGGCCTTCAGCCTGCAATCGGCCTATGCCGCGCCGCTGATCCTGCTGGCCCAGACACGCCAGGCCGCCCGCGACAAAGCCCAGTCCGACGCCGATGCCCAGCACCGCGAAGCGCTGGCCATTGCCAACACCGAGCGCCAGGCCCAAGCCGAACAAACCACCAAGCAGTTGCTGGAACTGCTGGAGCAGAACACCCGCCTGACGGAAATGACCAAGCAACTGACCGAGCGTATCGAGACCCTGACCTGCGAGATGCATGAGCAGTTCATGCGTAAACCCTGAGGGCGAAGCCGTTGGCTTATTTATGGCGCGCGCGGCTTGTTGTGGCGAGCGGGCTTGCCCCGCGTTGGGCTGCGCAGCAGCCCCAAAACCTGACACTGCGGTTTACCTGAAGAATCGCGTGGGCCTATCTGGGGCCGCTTCGCAGCCCAACGCGGGGCAAGCCCGCTCGCCACAGAAACCCGCTCGCCACAACAAGCACTGCTCGCCACACCTACCCCGACAGTCACAAAAGGCGCCATTCATGGCAACCGCACATGCCGCCCCAATTCATCAAACAACGTCACCACCGAACGCAACGCCCGGCAATCCGGACGTGTCAGCAGCCACAATGCGGTGTTCCGCCCGGCCAACGCCGGCCCCAGTGGTTGCAAACCATCGCCCAAGAGAAAATCCGGCAGCGCCGCCACGCCCAGGCCCGCGCGCACCAACTCGGTGACCGACAACATGCCGTTGCAGCGATAGCTGGGACGCACGCCCGGCAAATGCTCGCGGCGCCAGGCGACGGTGGGGTGATCAGGCAAGAAGTCGTCCGGGGCGATCCACGGCAGCTCAGCCAACTCGCGGCCTGCGTGCTGGCGCGCAAAACCGGCACTGGCACACACTTGATAGGCGACTGTGCCCAGGCATCGATCGACAAGGTGCTCCGGCGGCGTCTTGGTCAGGCGCAGGGCAATGTCCGCATCGCGGCGGCTGAGGTTGGCGAAATCATTCGATGTGCTCAACTCCAGGGTCAACGCCGGGTATTCGGGCATGAACCGCGCCAGCGCCGGCAGCAGCAAACCTTGCAGCACTGAGTCGGTACAGGTCAGGCGCACGGTGCCGCTGATCACTTCGCCGCCCTGCTCCACGCCAATGCGCGCCGCCTCCAATGCTTGTTCTGCGTGCTCGGCCTGCTGCGCCAGGTTGCTGGCCAGGCTGGTGGGCAGGTAACCGGCGCGGCTTTTTTCAAACAGGGTCTGGCCCAAGGCGGCCTCCAGCCGACGCACCGCACGGAACACCGTGGACACATCCACCCGTAACAGCGCCGCCGCCCGCGCCAGGGTGCCGCCGCGTACCAGGGCGAGGATCAGCGAGAGGTCGGGATAGTCGATTTGATAGTGCGTGGCTGCATTGAGCATGTGGGCGAACGCCAATTTTGATTGCGTGAGCGCCAATCTATAGTGGGCACCAGCACACAACAAGCCATGGGACGTACACGATGAAAGCCAGCACCTTGCACCTTGCCCTGATCGGCGACTACAACCCCGACGTCACCGCGCACCAGGCCATCCCCGTGGCGCTGCAACAGGCGGCCGACGCCTTGAACCTGAACGTTCACGTGCAATGGCTCGACACGGACTCGATCACGCTCACCACTCAATTGCATGCGTTCGACGGCTTCTGGTGTGTGCCCGCCAGCCCCTACCGCGACACCGACGGCGCACTGCGGGCGATCCGGTTTGCCCGCGAACACAAGCGCCCTTTCCTCGGCACGTGCGGCGGTTTTCAACATGCGGTGCTCGAATATGCCCGCAACGTGCTGGGTTGGGCGGATGCCGAACATGGCGAGCTGGCCCCGCACGCCAAGCGTGCGGTGATCACACCGCTCAGTTGCGCGCTGGTAGGGGCCACGGACACCGTGCGCCTGGCGCCCTACACCCGCATCGCCGAGGCCTACGGCACGCTGGATATCCACGAGGGTTATCGCTGCCGGTACGGCATCAACCCCGAGTTCGCCAACGCACTGTTGGAAAGCGACCTGATTCCCAGCGGCCACGACTCGGCCGGCGATCTGCGCGCCATCGAATTGCTCGACCATCCATTTTTTGTCGCCACGCTGTTCCAACCGGAACGTGCCGCGCTCAAGGACGTCACGCCACCCTTGGCGATCGCTCTGCTCAAGGCCTGTCTGGAGTGGTCACGATGATCGCCAACACACCCGCCACGCCCTACTACGCAGTGATTTTCAGCTCATTGCGCACCGAGGGCGATCAAGGCTACGGCCAGGCCGCCGCCCGCATGCTGGAACTGGCGCGTGAACAACCGGGGTTTCTCGGGGTGGAGTCGGCGCGCGAAGACGGCTTGGGCATCACCGTGTCCTACTGGGAAAGCGAGGCGGCGATCCTGGCCTGGAAGCAGCAGGCCGAGCATCGTGAAGTGCGCGAGCAGGGGCGCGCCACTTGGTACTCGGCGTTTCAAACACGCGTGTGCAAGGTGGAGCGGGCCTACACCTTCCAGAAGTGAAATGCGTTCCCCTGTGGGAGTTGGCTTGCCTGCGATGGCACCCGCTCGGTTTTACTCAGAGATCGCGTCGTCTGCATCGCAGGCAAGTCAGCTCCCACCTCTGATCTTCATTGCCGGCAAAACAACAGGTGCTTAGCTGACCAAACTGCGCAACGCACTGATCTGCGGGATTTCTACCCGGCGCATGTACACGCGCAACGGCTCGGTGATGTTGATGCGGTCGTCGATGTTCTGGTCCAGCAGCAACTGCAGGCGTTCGCGCGACAGGGTCATGGCTTGGTCGGCGGCCGGCAGCCAGACAAACTCAGCAGTGGGAATGATGCCGTCATCGGCCACGTCCATGCCGAAGGCATCTTCGCTGAAACGCACGATGTACTGGCCGGTTTTGCGGTTCAGGCCGACAAATCCGTGGAGTTGGTCGGCGGCCTGGCAGATAAGTTCTGAAGTGATGCGCATGGTAAACCTCACTGAAAAGTCCCACTGGGACTGGAAAGATGGTTTACACGCGTGGCAGAAATTACCGCCCTCTGACGGGGCAGCTGCGGCCAAGAATACTGCAATACAGCACAAAAAAACCCAGAAAAATGGCGCCTGAGCACCTTAATGTCGGTTTGGTGATAGCGCCTTTCGCAATCAATTGTTAAAAAGGACGCCTTCTCAAAGTTACCTCCACGAAAGGACTTCGCATATGCCTGTCACGTTTACCAAGAGCGCCTTGCTGCTCGCTCTGATGCTCGGCCTTGGCCAGGCACAGGCTGCCGACCCGATCAGCCCGGCTGAATTGGCAACAAACGAAGGCATTCCTTACCCGGCCGTCATTGCGCACCGTGGCGCTTCCTACGACGCTCCCGAATCCACCGCGGCGTCCTACAAGCTTGCGCGCGACCTGGGCGCCGACTACCTGGAAATGGACCTGCAGCGCAGTAAAGATGGCGTGCTGTTCGCCCTGCACGACAACAACCTGCAGCGCACCACCGACGTGGCCACCAAGTTCCCCGAGCGCAAAGACGCCCCGGCCAACGAGTTCACCTGGGCCGAGCTGCGCACCCTGGACGCTGGCAGCTGGTTCAACGCCGCCTACCCGGATCGCGCGCGCCCAGCGTTCGTCGGCCTGAAAATCCAGAGCCTGGACGAAATCATCAAGATCGCCGAAGGCAACCCGCAGCACAAACCCGGCCTGTACATCGAAACCAAAGAGCCCAAGCAATTTCCGGGCATCGAAGCCGACCTGAAAAACAAGCTGCTGGACAAGGGCTGGTTGAGCTCCGCCGGCTCCAAGCTGGGCAAGAGCAACACGGGCGTCGGCCAGGGCAAGGGCCGCGTCGTGCTGCAAACGTTTGAAAAAGACAGCTTGAAAGAGCTGCAGAAAGAAATGCCCAACACCCCGAAAATCCTGCTGTTGTGGGTCGGCCCTGGCAGCATCGAGCCAAAATCCGCGCAAACATTTGCCGAATCCGGCGAGACCACCAAAGCGGCCTACTACGCCAAGCAAGAGCCCAAAGACGCTGCCGAATTTGAAAAATGGGTCGACGAAGCCAAGAGCCTCGGCGCTATCGGCACCGGCACATCGGCCGAGCTGACCAACCATGGCGACCAGAGCTACACCGACCTGGTGAAGCCGCAAATGAACAAGCTGACCCACGACAAAGGCTTGCTGGTGCACGTCTATACCGTCGATGAGCCCGTAGACTTCGAGAAAGTGATGGCCGCTGGCGTCGATGGCATCTTCACCAACCGCGCCGCCGAACTGCTGAAGTTCTACAAGCGCTGGCCGTCGTCGAGTGTGCAGGACCTGCTCAAGGACAACGGGTACTAAGCGTCAGGCCGCAATAGGTGTCGGTTGGCCATTAAGGATGAATTAAGTTGCGCTGGTTAATCTGGCGCCACTTAAACAGCTCACCCAGAAGGACACACCATGAAAACCCTGACCGCCCTGTTTGCCGCTACCGCCCTGACCCTGACTGCCGGCCTGGCCCAGGCGGATGTTCGCCCGGATCACATTGAAGGCCTGCTCAAATCCGGCGCAGTCATGCCGTTCGAGAAACTCAACGCCGCCGCCGTGGCCACTCACCCCGGCGCCAGCATCACCGACACCGAGCTGGACCACAAAAACGGTGTGCTGGTGTACGAAGTTGACGTGACCGACACCGCCGGCAAGCGCTTTGAAGTCAAGCTCGACGCCAAGACCGGCGCGGTGCTGGAAAACAAGCAAGACACTTGAGTCAACCGCCAAAAAAACCGCGCCACTTTTTAAGTGGCGCGGTTTTTTTATGCGTGCTGCAAAGCCAGAGGCAGGAAAAGTACCCACCTGGATAATGAAATCACACCTACAGCGCGCAAGGTCGCTAGAATCCCACTCATTAACCTGGGCACAACGCCCACCCTCCTCCATATCGAGACCGCTGCATGGGGCAGAAAGCCGCCGACATCGCCACTATTGGCCGTATCAGTGCCGTACCTGCGATGCTCAAAGTCATCAGCGACATGACCGGCCTGCGTTTTGCCGCCGTGGCGCGCGTGACCGAGGACACCTGGACCGCCTGCGCTGTGCTCGATCAATTGGAGTTCGGCCTCGGTGTGGGTGGCGAGCTGGACCTGTCCACGACGATCTGTCACGAAATCCGGGGTTCCCACGCCTCCGTTGTGATCGACAAGGCCAGCGAAGACCCGCGCTACCACGACCACCACACCCCGCGCATGTACCAGTTTGAAAGCTATATCTCGGTGCCGGTGTTCCGCACTGACGGGCGCTTTTTCGGCACCATTTGCGCGTTGGACCCCAACCCCGCGCAGCTGCGCAGCAGCACGATCCAATCGACCATGGAGTCGTTCGCCCGGGTGCTGTCCTTGCAGATCGAAGCCGAGGAGGCCTTGCAGAATACCCAGGCGCAATTGCAGGAAGAGCGCGGCACCGCCGAGCTGCGCGAGCAATTCATCGCCGTGCTCGGCCATGACCTGCGCAACCCGCTGTTCGCCATCAACTTCGGTGCCGAGCGGCTGCTGCGCAAACACCCCAACGCGGCGACCGACCCGCTCGTACGGCACATCCTCGCCAGCGGCCGGCGCGCGTCGCAACTGGTCGAAGATGTACTGGATTTCGCTCGCGGGCGCATGGGCAGCGGCATACCGCTGCACCTCAATGATTGCCTGGATCTGCAGGACGCTTTTCGACATGTGGTCTTCGAAGTGCAAAGCGTAAACCCGCAACGCTTGATCAAGGCCGATATCGGCGACCTGCGTGGCGTCTACGGCGACCGCGATCGGCTGGCGCAATTGCTCTCCAACCTGGTGGCCAACGCCATCCATCATGGTAGCCACGACGGCCCGGTGGAGGTCACGGCGCGGGTTGAACAGGGCCACTTCACGCTGACCGTGAAAAACCCCGGCCAGATCGACGAACTGGCTTTGCCTCGGCTCTTTCAGCCCTACTCGCGGCCGGTCCGGGACACGCCGCAAGCCGGCCTGGGCCTGGGTTTGTATATCGTCAAGCAAATTGCCGATGCCCACGGCGGGCAGCTTGAGGTGTCGTCCTGCGCAGAAAATGGCACGCGCTTCACCTTCACACTGAAAACCCGCTGAACTGGTTTTCAAACCGTCACAAAATCGTCATCCAGCCTTGCAATGATTCGCCCACGCGAACCTGTGAAACGTCCTACAGGCGCTTTCTCTGCGAGCCTCCATGAACCACAGCATCGACCACGGCCATCAGGATCCCGATCTGTTTGGCCTGCTTTACGGGTTTCGTTTTCGACCCGGCGAAAAAGGCGAACAGATTGATTCGGCCACGGCGCTCGCAGCCTTGCAGGCGCCGCACAACCCGGAGGAATTTCTCTGGCTGCACCTGAACCTGGCCCACGCCGCGTGCGAGCGCTGGATGCAGACGCATCTGGCGCTGCCGGAAGAGTTTTTCGAAGCCTTGCACGAAGGTTCGCGCTCTACGCGCATCGAACACGTTGACTCGGCCTTGCTGGCGGTGGTCAACGACGTGGTGTTCAACTTCAGCAGCATGGTCTCCTCGGATATTTCCACGCTGTGGGTGTGCGCCCGCAGCCACTTGCTGGTGAGTGCGCGCCTGCAACCGTTGCATTCGGTGGACAAATTGCGCTCGTCGGTGAAAGCCGGTGAACGCTTTCGCTCGCCGCTGGAGCTGCTGGTGCATTTGTTGCGCGACCAGGGCGAGGTGCTGACCCAGATCGTGCGCAAGACCAGCCTCAGCGTCGACCAGATCGAAGACCAGTTGCTGTCCTCGCGCCTGTCTACCAACCGCGCCGAACTGGGTGCCGCGCGCCGGGTGCTGGTGCGCCTGCAACGCCTGCTGGCGCTGGAACCGGGCTCGTTGCTGCGCCTGCTCAATCGCCCGCCGCAGTGGCTGCAAAAGGAGGACGTGAAGGAATTGCGCAAATCCACCGAGGAGTTTGCGCTGATCATCAACGACCTGATGGCCCTGGGCGAGCGGATCAAATTGTTGCAGGAAGAGATCGCCGCCAACCTCAATGAACAAAGCAACCGCACGCTGTTCACCCTTACGGTGGTGACCGTGCTGGCGTTGCCGATCAACATCATTGCCGGCTTTTTCGGCATGAACGTGGGAGGCGTGCCGCTCTCTACCGACCCGGAAGGCTTCTGGATTCTGGTGGCATTGGTGGCCACGTTCACCTTGATTGCCGGCCGCTGGGCATTCCGCAAACGCAAAGATTACTGACCTGCAATACAGTCAAAAATGTGGGAGCTGGCTTGCCTGCGATAGCATCACCCGGGTGTCTCTGAAGGACCGAGGTGCCTGCATCGCAGGCAAGCCAGCTCCCCCATTGATTGCACTCTGACATTACTTCTGTGGCGGTTTGTAGACCAGTGGCACGCCCAATTCCCTAAACACTGACTTACCGCAGCATCTCTGTAACATTCTGCAATGATCATCAACGACATCCTCCCCACACTGGATGCTCCGGCATGGCCACCCCTTCCCTGACTGCCTCCACCACCGCCTCACACGCAGACCCCAAACCCCGGCTGGACAAGAAACCCGGCCTGGTAACGGTGATCATCTTCTTCGCCGTGCTCGCCATGGGCCTGCTGTTTACCGCCTACAGCCTGATGCACGACATGCACGAACTGGGCACGGTGGTGACCACCTGGACGCCGTTCCTGCTGCTCGGCGTGGCGCTGTTGATCGCCCTGGGCTTTGAGTTCGTCAACGGCTTCCACGACACCGCCAACGCAGTGGCGACTGTGATCTACACCAACTCGCTGCCGCCGCACTTTGCGGTGGTGTGGTCGGGCTTTTTCAACTTCCTCGGCGTGCTGCTGTCCAGCGGCGCCGTGGCGTTCGGCATCATTGCCCTGCTGCCGGTCGAGCTGATTTTGCAGGTGGGCTCCTCGGCCGGTTTCGCGATGATTTTCGCCTTGCTGATCGCCGCGATCCTGTGGAACCTCGGCACCTGGTGGCTGGGCCTGCCGGCCTCGTCTTCGCACACCCTGATCGGCTCGATCATCGGCGTCGGCGTGGCGAACGCCTTGATGCACGGGCGTGACGGCACCAGCGGCGTCGATTGGAGCCAGGCGATCAAGATTGGTTATGCGCTGCTGCTGTCACCGCTGATCGGCTTCGCGTTTGCCGCCTTGCTGTTGCTGGCCCTGCGCGCCTTTGTGAAAAACCGCTCGCTGTACAAGGCGCCCAAGGGCGACACCCCGCCGCCGTGGTGGATTCGCGGCATGCTGATCGCCACCTGCACCGGCGTGTCCTTCGCCCACGGTTCAAATGACGGCCAGAAAGGTATGGGCCTGATCATGCTGATCCTGGTCGGCACCCTGCCAATGGCCTACGCGCTGAACCGCACCATGCCGGCCGAGCAGTCCTTGCAGTTTGCGGCAGTGGCCGAGGTGACCCAGGTCGCCTTGATGAAAAGCGCACCGCAAGCACTGCCGGGCGACCCACGGCCGATCCTGTCGACCTACGTGCGCACCAAGGAAGCCACCGCGGAACTGATACCCGCCCTCGCCGCCCTGGCAGGCCAGATTGGTGACGAAGTCAAAGGCTACGGCTCTCTGGCCAAAGTCCCCGCCGAAGCGGTAGGCAACGTGCGTAACGACATGTACTTGACCAGCGAAACCATTCGCCTGATGGACAAGGACAAGGTCGGCAGCTTCGACGCCGACACCCAAGGCAAGCTGAAGCTGTTCAAAGAACAGGTCGACAGTTCCACGCGCTTTATTCCGCTGTGGGTGAAGATCGCCGTGGCCATCGCGCTCGGCCTGGGCACCATGGTTGGCTGGAAGCGCATCGTGGTGACGGTGGGCGAGAAGATCGGCAAAACCCACCTGACCTATGCCCAAGGCGCCTCGGCCGAGACCGTGGCGATGCTGACGATTGGCGCAGCGGATATGTTCGGGTTACCGGTGTCGACCACCCATGTGCTGTCGTCCGGTGTGGCCGGGACCATGGTGGCCAACGGCGGAGGGTTGCAGATGAAGACCATCCGCAATTTGCTGATGGCCTGGGTGCTAACGTTGCCGGCGGCGATTCTGTTGTCGGGCAGTTTGTACTGGCTGTTCACCAAACTGTTCTGACCCAACGCAATTGGAAAGGTGGGAGCTGGCTTGCCTGCGATGGCGGTGTACCCGCCAACAGTAAGGTAAGCTGACCCGCCGCCATCGCAGGCAAGCCAGCTCCCACAGGGTTTTAGGGTGTGTCAGGAAGTAAAGAGGCCAGCCATGGCCTTCAACCGCTTCTTGTACACCCGCCGCGCCTCCAAGGCCTCCTCCAGCGTCACCGCCACAAACCCCGCCCGCTGGTTCGGCTGCATCTGCCCGATCAAATCCAGATCCGCACTGATCACCGTGCCAATCATCGCGTAGCCACCGCCCGACACCGCATCCCTGTGCAGCACAATCGGCTCCAACCCCGCCGGCACCTGGATCGAGCCAATGGGGTAGCAACTGTCGACGATATTCGACGGGTCCGAGCCCGCGCCAAATGGCTGCTCACGCGGCTGAAAACTCAACGCGCTGCCGCCCTTGAAGCGATAGCCGATGCGATCCGCCTCGGAGCCCACCGTCCACGGCTCGGCAAAAAAGCTGCTTTTCGCGCCGTCAGTCAGCCGGTCGTAATACAGCCCCGGCACCACACGCAAGGTCACATCGCCGCCGACTGAGCGACGCAGTGCCATCGGCAAACTGTTGCCCGCACGCCCCTGCCCACTGGCATCGCCGATCGGCAGTTCATCGCCCGCCTGCAAGCGCCGTCCCTGAAACCCACCGAGCGCGCCGAGGGTGTACGTCGAGCGGCTGCCGAGCACCAATGGCACATCAATGCCGCCCGCCACCGCCAGGTAGGTGCGCGCGCCCGCCTTGGGAAACTCAAAGCGCAACACTTGCCCCGCGCGCACCTGGAACGCGGTGTCCTGGTGCACCACGTCACCATCCAGGCGCGGCGCCATCAGCGCACCGCTGAGCGCCACCAATGCGTCCTTTTGGAACTGCAATTCCGGGCCAATCAACGTGCATTCCAGGCCCGCCGCACCCACCGGGTTGCCCACCAGGTGGTTGGCCGCGCTCAACGCGTATTGGTCCAGCGCACCCGAGGGCGGAATGCCCAAGTGGTAATAGCCTTCACGACCAAGGTCCTGCACAGAGGTGGCGAGGCCGGGTTTGATGACTTTGATCATGCCAGCGCCTCCTGCAGGGTTTTCGGATAGCCAACGGGGTCGGCAAGAAAGGCGTCGAGGGAAAATTCCACCGGGCGGATGCGCAGGTCGAAACGCCCCGCGTCCACCTCGGCGACCGCCAGGTCGTATGCGTCGCGGTCCAGCGGTTTGAACTGCACAATGTCACCGGGGCGGAAGAACACCATGTGTTCCTTGAGGTACGCCAACTGCTGCGCCGGGTCGTAGATCGGCGCCGGGGTTACGCCAAACATCTGGTAACCACCGGCGCCGCGTACCGAGTAGATACAGCCAAAGCAGCCGCCATGCCCGAGGGTCAATTTGGGCGTGTCAGTGCGCGGGCGCAGGTACTTGGGCACCTGCAATTGCCGTTCGCGCTCAACCATCTGGAACATGAACGGCAGGCCCGCGACAAAGCCCACCATCGACACAAACCACGGCGCGCCACTGTGGGCGGCGATAAACGCGTCCACGTCGGCCAGGCCGTTGATGCGCGCGGCGTATTCCAGGTCCGTGCCCGTGGGGTCTTGGTGACGGTCGCGAAAACGCATCAGCGTTTCGTGGGTCCACGGGTCGTTGTAGAGCACCGGGATTTCAATGATGCGCGTGTGCAACGTGCGCTCGGCCACGGCCTGGGCTTCGGCGCTTTGCACCGCATCGAGCAGCACGTGTGGCGCGATGCGGTCGGGGTCGAAGCGAATTTGAAACGACGCATTGGCCAGGCACACATCCAGCACGCCTTCCAGCGCCAGACGCTCCACGGCACGGGTCACGGCCATGCCTTTGAAAAAGGCCTGCAGGGACATGCTGTCGCTGACCTCGGCAAACAGGTGTTCATCACCGCCGAAGCTGTAGCGGATGGGGGACGTTTCAGCCATGTCTGTTCCTCTTGGAATCATTGTAGAAAGGCAGGCAAAAAATAATGTGGGGGGCGCACGCTTTTTGTTGTGGTGAGCGCATGTCGTTGTGGCAAGCGGTCTTGCTGTGGTCAGTGGGCTTACTGTTGCCAGCGGGCCTACTCTGTTCAGTGGGCCTACTGTTGCCAGCGGGCCTACTGTGGCGAGCGGGCTTGCCCCGCGTTGGGCTGCGCAGCAGCCCTTAAATCAGGCGACCAAGTGCTACCTGACACTACGCGGCGTTTATTGGGGCGGCTTCGCCGCCCAACGCGGGGCAAGCCCGCTCGCCACAGGCCACAGCAATTCCGGTTGCTTCAGCAAGCCCGGTTGTCTCAGCAAGCCCGCTCGCCCTCAGAGAGTCCTCTCACCCCAACACGTCCATTCGCCGCAGTGACTACGATGCCCGCCTGGTCCAAGGCTTCGCGAGTGGCCTCGACCAACTCCAGCGCGCCGGGCGTGTCGCTGTGCAGGCAGATGGAGTCGAATTCGATAGGCAGGTCTTCGCCCTCTACCGTTCGCACCAACCCCGTCCGACAAGCACGCAAGACCCGCGCCGCGACCGTTGCAGGGTCAAGCGCGCGCACATTGCGGGTAAACACGATGGAGCCGCTCAGGTCGTATTCACGGTCGGCATAAAACTCGCGCACCACAGGCTGCCCGAGTTCCTTGGCAACGCGCCAGATCACCGAGTTGGGCATGCAGTACAGCAACAGTGTCGGTTCGATGAGTTGCAGGTTTTGCACCAGCAGGCGCGCGGCCTCTTCGTCGCGGGCCAGGTGCATGTAGAGCGCGCCGTGGGGCTTGATGTGTTGCAGGGGCACGCCTTGGGCGCGGGCGATTTCGCGCAGGGCGCCGAGCTGGTAGAGCATGTCGTCCACCAGTTCCTGCGCCGGTGCGTTGATGTGCCGACGGCCGAAACCCACCAGGTCGCGAAAGCCTGGATGCGCGCCGATGGCCACGCCCAGTTGCTTGGCGCGCGCGACGGTGCGGCGCATGGTACCGGGGTCGCCGGCGTGGAAGCCGGTGGCAATGTTGGCTGAGCTGATGTAAGCCATCAGTTCAGCATCCACACCATCGCCGATGGTCCAGGGGCCGAAGCCTTCGCCCATGTCTGAATTGAAATCCACTGCCTGCATCGGTGTCGCTCCGCCAAAGGTGATACCAGGAAAGTAGGCTGGCGCTTGACCCCTTGGGAAGATCTATTATCAGATAGCCCATCTTCTGAAAATCAGATAAAGCCATGTCCCTGACTTTGCGCCAAGTTCGCTACTTCGTCGCCACTGCCGAGATCGGCCAGATTTCCCAGGCGGCCATTCACTTGAACATCTCCCAGTCAGCGGTGACCACGGCGATCAAGGAACTGGAAGCCATGCTCGGCGTGCAGCTGTTTGTGCGTTCGGCCCAAGGCATGAACCTGACCGATGCCGGGCGGCACTTTCTCAACCGTGCCTATGTGATTGTGCGCAGCGTGGACGACGCGCTGAACAGCCCGCTGCCGGACTACCGCGCCAGCGGCGTGCTGCGCGTGGCGGCCAGTTACACGGTGCTCGGCTACTTCCTGCCGCATCACTTGCAGCGCATGGAACACTGGCACCCGGACGTGACCATCGAGGTGTTCGAGCAGGAGCGCCAAGCCATCGAACACGGCCTGCTCGACGGTCAATTCGACATGGCCGTGGTGCTCACCGCCAACCTGACTCACCCGGATATCGTCTCGGAGATCCTGTTCAATTCCGAACGCCGCCTGTGGCTGCCCAGCCACCACCCGTTGTGCGAACGCGGCGCCGTGAGCCTGGCCGATGTGGCGCAGCAACCCTACATCCTGCTCACCGTCGACGAGGCCGAACACAGCGCCATGCGCTACTGGGAACAGGCCGGGCAAACGCCCAAGGTGCGGCTGCGCACCAGTTCAGTGGAAGCGGTGCGCAGCATGGTTGCCAATGGCAGCGGCGTGGCGATTCTGTCGGACCTGGTGCACCGGCCCTGGTCCCTGGAAGGCAAGCGCATCGAAACGCTGACGGTGACCGACCCGGTCACGCCCATGAGCGTCGGCCTGGCCTGGCACCGCGAGCGCGCGTTCACGCCGGCGATGCAGGCGTTTCGGGATTACTTCCACGACGCCTTCCTGGCACCGCAGCAGTTGTCGGCGCGGCGTTAAATCCGGGCTTGCAAGGTGGCGGCCAGCCAATCCATGAACACCCGCACGCGCTGTGGCAAATGCCGTTGCCCGGCATAGAGCAGCGACACGTCCAACGCTGGCGCGGGGTAGTCAGGCAACACGGCCACCAGTTCACCGCGCTCGAGTAAATCGCGAATCCCCAGGACCGGCACCTGAGTGATGCCGAAACCGCCCAGGCACGCCGACTTGTACGCATCGGTGCTGTTGACCGTGACACGCCCGGCCATCGGCACGCGGTGCACTTTGTTGCCCTGCTGGTATTCGAACCCCGGCGAACGCGAACCCAATGGCCGCACGTAATGCACCAATTGGTGATGCGCCAGGTCGGCCAGGGTCTCGGGCTTGCCATGGCGCTGAACATACTCGGCGCTGACGCAGTTGATCATCGGCATGCTGTACAGCAGGCGCGCGACCACCGACTGATCGGGCTGCGCGCCAACGCGCAACACGCAGTCGAAACCTTCGGCGAGCAAGTCTACCTGGCGGTCGGTGGTGCTGATTTCCAGCTCGATCAAGGGGTGGGCGTGCATGAATTCGGGCAGGCGCGGCAGGATCAGGTCCCGCGCCATGACGTTGGGCATGTCCACGCGAATGCGCCCGCTCAGTTGCGCTTCATCCTGACGAAACAGGCCTTCAAGTTCTTCCATGTGCGACAGCAAGTCCTTGCTGCGCTCATACAGCACGCGCCCGTCCTGAGTGGCCTGGACCTTGCGCGTGGTGCGCTGCAACAGGCGCGCGCCGAGCAATTCTTCGAGTGCCTGCACGTGCTCGGACACCGTGGAGCGCGGCAGGCCCAGGCTCTCGCCGGCCTGGGTGAAACTCGACAGTTCGGTGACCCGCACGAAGGTGCGCAACAGCTCAAGCTTGTTCATGGGATTGTTCGCCTTATCCGGCCAGTGATTCCGATAACGCCCTGTTTATCACGTTACGAACGGACAAATACACTCACTCCCACTGATCACACACGAGGACTGCACCATGACCCGTAAAATCGCACTCATCACTGGCGCCAGCCGCGGCCTGGGCAAAAGCGCAGCGCTGCACCTGGCGGCACAGGGCGTCGACATCATCGGCACCTACCACAGCGCCGCAGCCGACGCCCAAGCGGTGGTGGAACAGATTCAAGCGCTGGGTGGCCGTGCGGCCATGCTGCAACTGGATGTCAGCCAAAGCGGCACTTTCAATGACTTCGTCGGCGATATCAGCACAGTACTCAAGGATGTTTTCGCACAGGATCACTTCAATTTTCTGATCAACAACGCCGGTATCGGCGCTCACGCCAGCTTCGCCGAAACCACCGAAGAACAGTTTGACCGCCTGGTGGCGATCCACCTCAAGGCGCCATTTTTCCTCACGCAAAAATTGCTCCCGCTGATCAGCGATGGTGGGCGCATCATCAATATCTCCAGCGGCCTGGCGCGGTTCAGCCTGCCAGGGTATTCGGCGTATGCCTCGATGAAGGGCGCGGTTGAAGTGCTGTCGCGCTACCAGGCCAAAGAGTTGGGCCCGCGCGGCATTACCGTCAACACCCTGGCACCGGGCGCCATCGCCACCGACTTCGGCGGCGGCGCGGTGCGCGACAACAAGGACCTCAACGCAATGGTCGCCAACAACACCGCGCTGGGCCGTGCCGGTTTGCCAGACGACATCGGCGGCGCGATCTCGACCTTGCTGGCCGATGGCAGCCACTGGATCACCGGGCAACGCGTCGAAGCTTCGGGCGGCATGTTTCTGTAGGCATTGTGCGCTAGCATTAATGCCTTCAAGTCACAGACAGGCAATCACCGATGAGTTTCGATCCAGGTTTGGCCGGCGGCATGGGCGTATTGGCAGCCGTGGTCGACAGCGGCAGTTTTGCCCGCGCCGCCGACAGCCTGGACATGACGCCTTCGGGGGTCAGCCGGGCAATTTCGCGGCTGGAAAAGCGCCTGGGGATTCGCCTGTTCGACCGCACCACGCGCTCGGTGCAACTGACCGACGAAGGCCGACGTTTTTATCAGCAAATCGCGCCGTTGCTGGCCGGTCTCGAAGAGGCCGCCAGCTCCGCCGCCGACAGTGCATTGACCGTACGCGGGCGCTTGCGGGTGAATATCGACCCGTACTTTTCGCGCCTGGTATTGGGCCCGGTGCTGGGCGACTTCATGCGCCGCTACCCGCAATTGCAGTTGGACTTGCACACCCGCGACCAACTCGGCGACCTGGTCGCCGACGGTTTTGACGTGGCGATTCGCTTCGGCATCCCGCAATCCTCCTCGCTGATCGCACGCAAATTGATGCAAGTGCGCGTGCTCACCGTGGCCTCCCCCGCTTACCTTGAGCAATACGGCCGACCGGCCACGCCACAAGACTTGGAAACCGGGCATATGTGCCTGGACTTTCGCGACTCGCAGACCGGCCGCCCGTTTGCCTGGGAGTTCCACCGCAAGGGCGAGCAGGTGATCGTGCGCACCGACGGGCGCTTGGTGGTCAACGACGCCAGCACCTTGTACAGCGTGTGTGAACACGGGCACGCGGTGGCGCAAATGCTCGACCTAGGCCTGACGCCGGCGCTCAATGCCGGCAGCCTGGTGGAGTTGTTTCCCGACTGGCCGGACGAGCGTTTTCCGTTGTACGCCTACTACCCGTCGCGGCATTTGCCCGCCGCCAAGGTGCGGGCGTTTCTGGAGTTTGTCGCCTCGCTCAAGCTTGGCTGACCAGCCGGCGCTGTACGAATTTTTCCCGCAGCACGTCATAGCCCCAGTGATACACATAGGTGTACGGCAGGAAGAACAGCAGCACGCCGATGTCGAGAATAAACGCCTGCATCAGGCTGATGTTCAGCCACGCTGCGATCAACGGCACACACATCAGAATCAGGCCGCCCTCGAACATCAACGCGTGCAGCACACGCGTCCAGGCGTTATTGGCGAGTTTCCAGCGGGCCTTCAGGCGGTCGAACAGGCCGTTGAAGATCACGTTCCAGGTCAGCGCCATCAGGCTGATCGCCAGGGTGACCATGCCCATCTCCAGGGCGGGCTTGTCCATGATCCACGCCAGCAACGGGGTGCAGATCAACAACGCCAAACCCTCAAAACCAATGGCTTGGCAAACACGTTCAGTAATCGACTTGGTAGGGTTCATGGCCCGGCTCCGTGAGTGACGACGGTTGCCATGATTACCCTTTGAATCGATACTTCATAACTAATAACCATCGATCAAGGCGATACTCATGGCCTCTCATGAAGTGCTGCAGGCGTTTGTCCAAGCGGCCACCCAAGGCTCTTTTTCCGCCGCGGCGCGCAAGTTGGGCAAGAGCCAGTCCACGGTCAGCGCGGCGGTCGCGAGTCTGGAGATTGACCTGGATGTGACGCTGTTTGATCGCAGCAGCCGCAAGCCAACGCTCACCCCGGCCGGCCACGTGTTGTTGCAACGCGCCGAGCAGGTGCTGGAGGCCAGCAGCCGTCTGGCGCTGGCGGCGAGCCAGTTGTCACAGGGCCTGGAGCCTAAGTTGACCATCGCCATGTCCGATACTTACCAGTCCGACCGCTTTGAAATCGCCCTCAAAGCGTTTGAACAGCGCTACCCGGACCTTGAGCTGGAATGCCTGATCGCCGAGTGCGAAGACTTGGTCGCCCTGGTGCAGAGCGGCCGAGCGCAGATTGCGTTTATCGAGCAACAGGACACCTACCCGCCCGACCTGACGGGCGCTCCCGTGGAAGAGCGCACCGAAATTGCGCTGTTCGTTGCGCCTTCACACCCGTTGGCCCACTTGAAAAACATCTGCGTGAACACCTTGCAGCAGCATCGCGAGCTGCGCCTGGCCAGCATCATCAACCCGAATGAAATCCGTGCCACTGGGCGCGTGTGGTCGGCCCCCAGTTACCTGATGTTGATGGAAATGGCGCAGCTGGGGTTCGGCTGGGCACCGATACCGCGCTGGCTGGTGGAGCGTTTTGGCGGCGACCACCTGGTGGAGCTCAAGGCCCGTGGTTGGCCACGCTCGGTAGCGGTGGATGCGCTGTGGTCAAGGCACCACCCGCCGGGGCCGGCGGGAAGTTGGTTGCTCGGCAAGATGTTGGAGTGATTGCCCCCAGACAACGCGTTTGCATGTGGGAGCTGGCTTGCCTGCTCCCACAGGGTTGATCCTTATTGTCTGGGGGATTTGAGTTCAGCCAGGCGCCGCTCTAAAAAGCGCTTTTCTGGGGTTTGCTGAGTCAGTGACAGGGCTTTTTCGTACGAAGCACGGGCGTGTTCGCTACGCCCCAATTGCCGACAAAACTCCCCACGCGCCGAATGTGCCCAGTGGTAATCCAGCAACTCGCTTCGCGCAAAAATTGCCTCCACTGCCTGCAGGCCTGCCCACGGCCCATCGCGCATGGCCAGCGCCACCGCGCGGTTCAACTCGATCACCGGCGACGCCACCGCCCTGAGCAACACGTCGTAGAGCCCGACAATCTGCGGCCAGTCCGTCTCCCCCGCGCTCGACGCTTCGGCGTGCACCGCCGCAATGGCGGCTTGCAGGCAATACGGGCCAAAACGCCGTGTGCTCAACGCCTGCTCCACCAGCGCGCAGCCTTCAGCAATCAAGGACGCGTCCCACAACCCACGGTCCTGTTCATCCAGCAACACCAACTCGCCGTCGGCCGAGGTGCGCGCCGCTCGGCGTGATTCGTGCAACAGCATCAGCGCCAGCAGGCCGATGACTTCCGGCTCTGGCAGCAGTTCCACAAGCAAGCGCCCCAGCCGAATGGCTTCGCGGGTCAGGTCCTCCCGAGTAAGGTTCACGCCCATCGACGCCGAATAGCCCTCGTTGAACACCAGGTAAACCACGCGTAACACGCTGTCCAGGCGCTCGGGCAATTCGTCGCGGGACGGCACCTGATAGGGAATCTTCGCTTCGCGAATCTTGGCCTTGGCGCGCACGATGCGTTGGGCGATGGTGGTGGGCGTGGCGAGAAAGGCGCGGGCGATTTCTTCGGTGCTGAGGGCGCAGATCTCACGCAAGGTCAGCGCCGCCTGGGCGTCAGGCGCCAGCGCCGGGTGGCAGCAGGTGAACATCAGGCGCAGGCGGTCGTCTTCCACGTCGTCCTCACTCCACGCGGCCGCTTCCAGCGCGTCGGCCTGCTCCTGCAACAAGGGGGTAAAACGGGCCTGGCGGCGCAGGCGGTCGATGGCTTTGAAACGACCGGTCGAGACCAGCCAGGCGCGTGGATTGCTCGGCACACCGTCGTGCTGCCAGCGCTCGACCGCGACGAAGAACGCCTCGTGCAGGGCTTCTTCGGCGAGGTCGAAATCACCGAGCAAACGGATCAGCGTGGCGAGCACGCGGCGTGACTCGCTGCGGTAGATCGCCTCCAGTTCAGGCGTCAATCGGGCATGCCCTGGGTCACCAGCGTCACCAGGCGGTCGAGGCTCTGGCCCCAGCCGTCATGAAACCCCATGGCTTCGTGCGCCTGTTTATCGGCTTCGCTCCAGTGCATGGCGCGAGCGGTATAGAGGGTTTTGCCGTCGACCTCTTCGAAGGTCACTTCGGCGGTCATGAACGGCTTGCCCGACGGCACCCAGCCTGGCGAGTAAGCATCGGTAAACACCAGCCGGCGCGGCGCCTGGATCTCCAGGAACACGCCCTGGGTCGGATACTCGGCGCCATCCGGTGCACGCATCAGGGTGCGAAACAGGCCACCGACCCACAGGTTCATTTCGCACTCTGGCGTGGTCATGCCGTGGGGTCCCCACCATTGTTGCAACAAGGCAGGCTCGGTCCAGGCGCGAAACACACGGTTGCGCGGGGCGTCGATCAAGCGGCTGATGGACAGTTCAAATTCGGCAATTGGCGTTGTCATGGGATAAACCTCTTGTGGTTGTTGTTTTCAGAGATTCAATTCACGCACGGGGCGTACTTCCACACTGCCGACCCTGGCCGCCGGTATGCCACCGGCCACCTGGATCGCTTCGTTCAAGTCCTTGGCCTCGATCAGGTAAAACCCGGCGAGCTGCTCCTTGGTCTCGGCGAACGGCCCGTCGGTGATCGACAACTTGCCATTGCGCATGCGCACGGTGGTGGCGGTGCTCACCGACTCCAGTGGCTCGGCGGCGAGCATGCGCCCGCTGGCCTGGATGGCCTCGGCATAGGCAAAACACTCGGGGTCCGCAGGGCTGTCCGGCGAGGTGTGCAACACCTGCTCGTCGCTGTAGATCAGGCAGAGGTATTTCATGGGCGTCTCCGTTTTCGGACTACTGACTATAGTTCGTGGCGGTCAGGGTTTCAGGTCGAACAATGCGCTGCCGCTGTTCATGTCGAAGGGCGCTGACCAATGCTCATGCACCACGCGCCATTGACCCTCGATGCGCTGGTAACCGGCGGTCACCCGCATCCAGCAGGCCTTCATCACGCCATCCGGCCCGGCACCGCCGCAATGGGCCAGCCAATGGGCAAACGCACTCTCGGGTGCCTCGACGATATGCAGCTCATGGAACTCAAAAATGCCGGGGCCGGGGCAGTGTTTCATGCAGTCTTCCCAATGCGTGCGGTAGGCCGCCTTGCCCTTGAATTGCAACGCGGTGACGGCGTCGAACGAGACGATATCGTCGGCGTAAAAGCTGACAATTTTGTCGATATCACGGGCCAGCACGGCTTGCTGCCATTCATCGATCAGACGGGTGATTGCAGTGCTCATGGCGATACTCCTGAGGGTGGAAAATCACGTGGGACACCCTTAGTCGAACGCGCTGTGGGTAAATCGACAGCGCGTTGAAAAATAATTTCGCTACGCGCAAACCCGCTAGAATCCACGCCTCTTTGTAGGATTTGGGATGCGCCCTGGATGGAAACCCGCCTCGTGCCCTATGAGACGCTGAACCTTGTGCAAAAACAGCAACTCGACACCCTGCAAGTGCATCCCGAGCAACTGGCGTATTCAGGCGATATCTACTGCGCGCTGAACAGCCTGCTGGTCAATCCCAGCCCCAACGCCATCAAGGGCTTCGCCCTGCTCGCCGATGACGTGCCCGTCGCTTTCCTGCTGCTTAAACGCCCGCCCTGCCTGCCTCATTGGGCCGATGAACACAGCGCCACGCTGCATGCGTTGCAGGTTGATCGGCATCAGCAGGGCCGTGGGTTTGGCAAAGCCTGTTTGCAGGCGCTGCCGGCGGCGGCCCTGCGCGCGTGGCCGCAGATCAAAGCGTTGGAGTTGTCGGTGGACGCGCAGAATGTGGCGGCGATGGGCCTGTATCTGGCGGCGGGCTGGGTCGACAGCGGCGAGGCGTATAAGGGCCGGATTGGCCATGAGCGCCGGCTGGCGTTAGTGTTTTGAAACGATAAGGAGGTGGTGAACATGCTGACAACCCTGGAACAACTCGAAACCCTCTACGGCCTCCCGCACGAGCGGGCGGTGCGCAAGGAGATCCCGTTTCTCAACGAGGATTACCAGGCCATGGTGCGGGCGTCGCCACTGGTGGTGGTCAGTTCATCCGGGCCGGAAGGCATCGATGGCTCGCCGCGCGGCGATGTACCGGGGTTTGTGCGAATTGTGGATGAGCGCACCCTGGCGATCCCGGATCGGCCGGGCAATAACCGCCTCGATACCCTGCGCAACCTGGTGCAGGACCCACGCATCGCATTGCTGTTCATCATCCCGGGCATTGGCGAGACCTTACGCGTGAATGGCCTGGCGCAGATTTGCATCGAGCCCGAGCTGCTGGAGAGTTTTGCGGTGAATGGCAAGCCTGCGCGCTCGGTGATTCTGGTGCAGGTGCAAGCCGCGTATTTCCACTGCTCGAAAGCGTTTGTGCGCTCGGACTGCTGGAACCCCGAGAAGCACCTGGACCGTTCGGCATTGCCGTCGGCCGGGGCGTTTCACAAACGGCTCAATGATGGGCAGTTTGACGCCGAGGCGTACGACCGGGAAATGCCGGAGCGGGTCAAGGCCACGCTGTATTGAAGGACCTGTGGGGCCGGAGCGCCGGCCCCTGTGAGTCATCAGGCTTTCTTTTCGACCGGCATCCAGATCTCAACGGAACCCGTGCCTTTGCGTGCATCAAAATCCGCGCTGTAGCGCTCGAAATCCGCCCCGGCCACCTTGTAGCCCGAGTGTGGCAGCCACTCGAACATGATGCGCTCGTAGGTCTGCTCAAGCGCTTGCACCGGGCCGTGGTGCGCAAATACCGCGTAATGGCGGGCAGGCAATTCAACTGACTGGAAATTGCTGGGCACATCGCTTTTTGCCGGTACTTCAACGCCGGCCAGATAGTCGAACTCGCCTTGCTTGGCGTTGTAGCACACGCCATACATCTGGCGGTCAACGCGCTTGCTGATGTCTTTGATGTTGCCGTCGAGCACTTCCCACAACTTGGGAATATCCCCCACGGTGGCTTTGTCGTAATGGCCCTTGAGCCCGGCAATCACCAGGGCTTTGCCCTCTTCCAGGCGTGGCTGCAAGGGTAGTTTTGTCTGCTGATCCATCTGAACAGTCTCCTTCTTGTGAGGGCACAAACCCGCATCGAGTATAGGGGCATATTGACGCCTCACCCCAATCAGAAATTTTTCCTGCGCCATCTGGACAACTGGCCATCATCGACCGTATTGTCTGCCCCGCAGGCCACCGCAGTGGCCGACGTCGCTCGGACGGTTCCGGGCGCTTACGTACTCTTGAGGCAACAATGGCAGACCAAGGTTCGCCGCGCCGCTTTGCGCGCATAGATCGACTCCCCCCTTACGTTTTCAATATCACGGCCGAGCTGAAGATGGCTGCGCGTCGGCGCGGCGAAGACATCATCGACTTGAGCATGGGTAACCCTGACGGCGCCACGCCTCCCCACATCGTGGAAAAAATGGTCACCGTCGCCCAGCGTGAAGACACCCACGGCTACTCCACCTCCAAAGGCATTCCGCGTCTGCGCCGGGCGATCTCGCGCTGGTACAAGGACCGCTATGAAGTGGACATCGACCCGGAAACGGAAGCCATCGTCACCATCGGCTCCAAAGAAGGCCTGGCGCACTTGATGCTCGCCACCCTCGACCAGGGCGACACCGTGCTGGTGCCCAACCCCAGCTACCCGATTCACATCTACGGTGCCGTGATTGCCGGCGCCCAGGTGCGCTCGGTGCCGCTGATTCCGGGGGTGGATTTTTTCGCTGAACTGGAACGCGCCATTCGTGGCTCGATCCCCAAGCCGAAGATGATGATCCTCGGCTTCCCGTCCAACCCCACCGCGCAGTGCGTGGAACTGGACTTCTTCGAACGGGTGATCGCCCTGGCCAAGCAGTACGACGTACTGGTGGTGCACGACCTGGCCTACGCCGACATCGTCTACGACGGCTGGAAAGCCCCGTCGATCATGCAAGTGCCGGGCGCCAAGGACATTGCGGTGGAGTTTTTCACCCTGTCCAAGAGCTACAACATGGCCGGCTGGCGCATTGGTTTCATGGTCGGCAACCCGGAACTGGTCAACGCGCTGGCGCGCATCAAGAGCTACCACGACTACGGCACCTTCACCCCGCTGCAGGTGGCGGCGATTGCGGCGCTCGAAGGCGATCAGCAGTGCGTCAAAGACATCGCCGAGCAGTACCGCCAGCGCCGTAATGTGCTGGTCAAGGGCCTGCATGAACTGGGCTGGATGGTGGAGAACCCGAAGGCGTCGATGTACGTCTGGGCCAAGATCCCCGACGCGTATGCCGCCATGGGCTCGCTGGAATTTGCCAAGAAATTGCTGCTGGAAGCCAAGGTGTGTGTGTCGCCGGGCATCGGCTTTGGTGAGTATGGGGACGATCATGTGCGCTTTGCGCTGATCGAAAACCAGGACCGCATTCGTCAGGCGGTGCGCGGGATTCGCGGGATGTTCCGCGCGGATGGGTTGGTACCCAAAACCGGGGCATAACTCGGTCAAAATGTGGGAGGGGCTTGCCCCCGATAGCAGAGTGTCAGTCACTGCATCGGGTGACTGGTCCACTGCCATCGGGGGCAAGCCCCCTCCCACATTTGTTTTGCGGTGTGCCTGTTACACCACCATCGACAGCAACATGATAAAGATCAGCGCCACCACCGACAGGATGGTCTCCATCGCTGTCCAGGTCTTGAACGTCTCGACCACGGTCATGTTGAAGTACTGCTTCACCAGCCAGAAACCCGCATCGTTGACGTGAGACAACACCAGCGAGCCTGCGCCCGTCGCCAACACCAGCAACTCACGGTTCACGCCTGGGATCATGCCCACCACCGGCACCACGATGCCTGCGCCGGTAATGGTCGCCACGGTCGCGGAACCAGTCGCCACGCGAATCACCGCCGCCACCAACCACGCCAGCAAAATCGGGTTGATCTGCGCGTTCACCGCCATATGGCCGATCACATCACCCACGCCGCTGGTCACCAGCATCTGCTTGAAACCGCCGCCGGCGCCGATGATCAAAATGATCGCCGCGGTCGGTGCCAGGCTGGCGTCGAGCAGCTTGAGGATTTGCTTGGAATGAATGCCCTGGCGATGGCCAAAGGTGTACAGCGACAGCAGCAACGCCAGCAGCAACGCGGTGATCGGGTGACCGATCATGTCCATCCAGTTACGAATGGCGTGGCCGTCCGGCAGCGCGACGTCAGCGAAGGTTTTGAGCAGCATCAGGAACACCGGCAGCAGCACGGTGATCAGGGTAATGCTGAAGCTCGGCAGGTCTTTGGATTCGGGCTCGCGGGCCAGTTGATCGACCAGTTCCTGGGACGGGTTGCCCGGAATGTACTTGGCGATAAACGTACCGAAAATCGGCCCGGCAATGATAGCGGTCGGCAGGGCAACGATCAGGCCGTACAGGATGGTCTTGCCGATGTCGGCGCCAAACACGCCGATGGCCAGCAGCGGGCCCGGGTGCGGTGGCACCAGCCCGTGCACCGCCGAAAGGCCGGCGAGCAGCGGGATGCCGATTTTGATCAGCGACACACCGGTGCGGCGCGCAACGATAAACACCAGCGGGATCAGCAATACAAAACCGATCTCGAAGAACAGCGGGATGCCCACCAGAAACGCGGCGAACATCATCGCCCACTGGACTTTTTCTTTGCCGAAGGCGCGGATCAAGGTCTGCGCGATCTGATCGGCGCCGCCGGATTCGGCCATCATTTTGCCGAGCATCGTGCCCAGCGCGAGGATGATGCCGACAAAGCCGAGCACGCCGCCAAAGCCGTCCTGGAATGCCTTGATGATCTTGTCCACGGGCATGCCCGAGGTCAGGCCGAGGAAGCCGGCCGCGATGATCAGTGCAATGAACGGGTGCACCTTGAACTTGGTGATCAAAAAGATCAGCCCGATGATAGTGACCACTGCATCTAGCAGCAGGTAAGACTCGTGGGACATGCCAAACATGGGGGGTCTCTCCTGTTTGTTGTTGTTATTAAAGCGGGTGTTGAATTTCCTGCCGGGGATAGCGCTATCTTTTCCGGCAAAAAATTAATGGGTTGGTTCAAAGCCGTGTTGCAGCCACCAGGCATTGGTTTGCTCGGCCAGGTCCTCGACGCTGTCTTCGCTGGCGTTGAGCGCCAGGGTCAGCGGCTCGCCCACGGGCGATTCAAGGGTGGCGAACTGGCTGTCGATCAGGCTGGCCGGCATGAAATGGCCGGGGCGATGGGACACGCGGTCGGCGGCCACGGCACGGGTCAACTCCAGGAACACAAAGCCCAGGCCCGGCGCGGCTTCGCGCAGGTGGTCGCGGTATTTTTTCTTCAGCGCCGAACAGGTCAGCACCGGATGCTCGCCGGCTTTGAGCGAGCGACGCAGTTCATCGCACAGGATGTCGAGCCAGCCGGCGCGGTCGTCGTCGTTGAGGGGATGGCCGGCGCTCATCTTTTCGATGTTCGCGGCGGGGTGAAAGCTGTCGCCTTCGATGGCGGTGGCGCCGTTCAGGCGACACAGGGCTTCGCTGACGCTGGACTTGCCGCAGCCAGAAACACCCATGATGACCAGGGCGGTAACAGGTTGACTCATGAAACACCTCAGGACGCAGATAGCGCTACCTTCGCACGCCGTAAGGCTAGTGCAAAAACAGGCTTTTCCCGCGCCGACTTGTCATTTTTATGGAGTGACGCGTGCATCCTCTCCGAAACCGTTGAACCGGATCAGGCAACCCTGCGTTCAAGCATTTGCAGCCTTTTGGAGACAGCGCTACCTTAGTGCCTCGATTTTTGTTTGGCAACCGCCTGATGACCTCCAAGAACGATAAAAATACCCGCACCACCGGTCGCCCGACCCTCAATGAAGTAGCCCGCCTGGCCGGCGTCAGCCCGATCACCGCCTCGCGCGCCCTGCGTGGCATCAGCACCGTGGCCACCGAGCTGGTGGAAAAAGTGCAATGGGCCGCCGCCGAACTCAACTACGTGGTCAACCCCGCCGCCCGCGCCCTGGCCTCGGCGCAAAGCCACTCGGTGGTGGTCATCGTGCCATCACTGTCCAACCTGCTGTTTATCGAAACCCTGGAAGCCATCCACCAAGTGCTGCGGCCCAAGGGCTTTGAAGTGCTGATCGGCAACTCTCACTATTCGCGCGACGAAGAAGAAAACCTGTTGCGCAACTACATGGCCTACCAGCCACGCGGGTTGCTGCTGACCGGCTTTGACCGCACCGAAAGCGCGCGCCGGATGGTCGAGGCCAGCAATGTGCCGTGTGTGTACATGATGGACCTGGACCCGAATGCCGGCGTGAACTGCGTGGGCTTCTCGCAATTGGCCGCGGGTGAAACGGCGGCGGCGCACTTGATCTCGCGTGGGCGCAAGCGCCTGGCGTACATCGGCGCGCAGTTGGACCAGCGTACGTTGCTGCGCGGTGAAGGTTTCCGCCGCGCGCTGCAACACGCCGGTATGTATGACCCGGCGCTGGAATTGCTGACGCCGCGCCCCTCCTCCGTGGGTTTGGGTGGCGAGCTGTTTCTGCAGTTACTGGCGGCGCATCCGGACGTGGATGCGATTTTCTTCGGCAACGACGACCTGGCCCAAGGCGCACTGCTCGAAGCCCTGCGCCACGGCATCAACGTGCCGGAGCGCGTGGCCGTGTTGGGTTTCAACGACTTGCCCGCCTCTTCTTTCATGGTGCCGCGCTTGAGCAGCATCAGCACACCGCGTGAAGCGATTGGCCGGCGTTCGGCAGAGCACCTGTTGACGATCATGGCCGGCAACAAGATCGCCAAGCCGGTGGTGGACATGGGCTTTGAGTTGCAAGTGCGCGAGAGCACCTGATTTTTGAAGGCCAGACACACTCAACGTGTGGAAGCTGGCTTGCCTGCGATGGCGCAGTGTCAGGCAATGATGTGTTGACTGACTCACCGCCATCGCAGGCAAGCCAGCTCCCACCTTTTTTACCGTGCCCACTTGAGATGTAGGACGCCTGTAGGACGCGGCTGACATTGCGGTCAGCGCCTTGCCCGGCTGCCTACGCTTACGTCAGAATCCGCCGGCTTGTGCGCTTGGGTGGTGGTCTTTAGGGTTTGCCGGTCGCTGAATTTCTCGGTGACCGGGTTTAGTAGCCCGAACCTCCCAACACAATATGCACAAGCCAACTATGGCGGCTGTGCGTAGGGCGCCTTCGGGCGCGCCGGGTTTGTGTGGGATTACCGGTCTACTAACCTGCGTACAGTTGCCACCCAACTTGTTTAGTAGCGATGCGGGTGTTGGCACAAACCAGGTACTTCAATCATGCAAAGCGTCAATCCCCCGAATACGCTCTTCACCATCATCCCCGATACACCCATCGAATCCCTGCTGACCAACAGCTACGAAACCGTCTGTTCCGTCAGCGCCTTGTTGCTCGACCTCTCCGATGACCTCACTGGCAAGCACCGCGACGTAGCCCTCGCCATTCATCAATTGAGCGAGCTATCAGTGCTCATGGTAGGCAAAGCCATGGACCAGCAAACACCGCGCACCTGACGCCCAGCGCGGTTAAACATGTGGGAGCTGGCTTGCCTGCGATGGCGGCGGGTCAGCTACACATGGGCTGACTGACCCACCGCCTTCGCGGGCAAGCCCGCTCCCACCTTTACCGTGCCCACTTGAGGGCAGGGTTAATCCGCTGAAGCCAGCATTTTTACCAATGCCGACGCTCCTCTGTGCAACGGCTGATTTTTCAACCACACCGCATTCACCACCATCGCCAGCCCGTTCTCGATGTTCTTGAAGTTCAAGCGCCGCAAGCGCCCCGCCGCCAGCAACGGCGCCACCACCGACTGCGGGAAGTTGCCCCAGCCCAGCCCGGCTTCCACCATCTCCAGCGCCATGCCCAGGGTGTCGGTCCGCCAATAGGATTGCCCCACCAGTGGCCGACGATCGCTGAGGGGCAAGTCCCGGCCGGCCACCAGAATCTGTCGCACCCGCACCAAGTCTTCCAAAAACGGTTCGCCGCCCGCCTGGGGGTGTCGCGGGCTGATACAGGCCATCAGTTGCTCGCTGCCGACAAACTGAAACCGCTCCAGCACATTCACGCTCAACCCCGCATAGGCCAGGCACAGCTGCACCCGGCCGCTGTGCAGCAGCTGCAAAACGTCATCTTGCGGGGCGGTCAGCACTTCGATGTCGAGCAACGGGAATTGCTCACTGAGTTCGCCAATGGCGGCCAGCAGGCGGCGCGTATTGATGTCGGCGCCCACGCCAATCGACAGCTTGCTCTCCAGCCCCTGAGACAGTTGCAACGCATGCACCTGCAACTGTTTGAGTTGCTCGGCCATCAGCCGTGCATGGGGAATCAACGCCAGCGCCAAGTCGGTGGGCACCGGCTCGCGGTGGCTGCGATCGAACAACGGGTAACCCAGCTCGGCTTCAAGGTTGGCAATGCCCATGCTCACCGCTGAAGGCACCTTGCCCAACGCCCGCGCTGCCGCCGAAAACGAGCCGCGCTCCACCACCGCCAAGAACAACTGGACACTGTCGCTGGTAAAACTCATCGCGCCACCTATCAATAAAACTGAAACCTTCTGACTTTTAGTATCAGCCAAGCTGACGCTATGGTCTGCGCCCTCTGAGGTTCCTGTCACGTAGAAAAGAGGAAGTGGTATGCAAGGCGTGAAACGCAAACTGGTGTATGTGTCGCTCTACGAGCTGATCGGCATGACCTTCTCGGCGCTCGGGCTGGCGCTGCTGTCGGGCACTCACCCCTCCAGCACAGGGCCGTTGGCGGTCGTCATCACGACCATCGCGGTCACCTGGAACTTCATTTACACCTCACTGTTCGAGCGCTGGGAAGGCCGCCAGGCCGACCGCACGCGCACCGTCAAACGGCGGATTGCCCACGCGGTCGGGTTTCAACTGACGCTGATCGTCTTCCTGATTCCGCTGATCGCCTGGTGGATGAAGGTCAGCCTGGTGCAGGCGTTTATGCTGGACCTGGCGTTGATCCTGTTCATTCCCTGCTACACGTTTGCCTTCAACTGGCTGTTCGACCGCACGTTCGGTTTGCCCGCGTCGGCGCGGCCGGCCACAACCGCGTAGCGTCGAAGGTTTACCCCTGATAGATTCCCATGGGTCATCTCCATCGTCAGGGAAGTACCATGGGACACTCACTGAAAATCCTGGGTCGCACGTCCTCCATCAACGTGCGCAAAGTGCTCTGGACCTGCCAGGAACTGGGCATCGACTACGTGCGCGAAGACTGGGGCATCGGTTTCAAACCCACCCAGTCGGCCGAGTTCCTCGCCCTGAACCCCAACGCCCAGGTGCCGGTGCTGATCGACGACCACGGCGTGCTGTGGGAATCCAACACCATCTGCCGCTACCTGATAGGCCTTTACCAACGCCACGACCTGTTGCCCGCCGAGCCAGCGCCACGCGCTCGGGTCGAGCAGTGGATGGACTGGCAAGCCACCGAACTCAACCGCGCCTGGAGCGATGCGTTCACCGCTCTGGTGCGCAACAACCCGGACGGTCTCGACCCGGCGCAGATTGCCGCCGCCGTGCAGGTATGGAATGACAAGATGGGCCTGCTGGAGCAACAGCTGGCCAAGACCGGCGCCTACGTGGCTGGCGACGAATTCACCCTCGCCGATATCCTCATCGGCCTCTCGGTGCATCGCTGGCAGAACGCCCCCATGGAGCGCCCGCCCTACCCCGCAGTGGCGGCCTACTACCAGCGCCTCAGCCAACGCCCGGGCTTTCAGACCTTCGCCCTCGCCGGTCATAACTGAAACAAGGACACCCCCGTGAAAGGACTCAACGTATTGCTCACCGGCGCCTGCGGCAGAATCGGCAAGGTATTTTTCGAAGCCTCGAAAGACCGCTACCGCTTCACCCTTACTGACCGCATCGCCCCGGACTTTGACCTGGGCGAGCACCGTTACATCAACGCCGACCTCAGCGACAAAGCCAGCCTGGCCGGCCTGCTCAATGGCATCGACGTGATCGTGCACCTGTCCGGCATCCCCGACGCCAGTGCTGCGTTCGAGGAGCTGCTGCCCAACAACATCCTCGCCACCACCTACCTGTTCGAAGCCGCGGTGGCCGCGGGCGTAACACGCCTGGTGTACGCCAGCAGCGCGCAAGCCATCGAGGGCTACCCGGTTGATCGGCAGATCACGCCCGGCATGCAGGTCATGCCCGCCAACCTCTACGGCGTGAGCAAATGCTACGGCGAGGCGCTGTGCAGCTACTACGCGGCAAAAACTGCGCTGTCGACCATTGCCCTGCGCATCGGCGCCTTCGAATCGCGCCAAACCCCCGACCTGAACAACGCCCGCGACCTCAGCGCCTGGCTCAGCCCGCGTGACGCCGTGCAATTGCTGCAACGCTCGGTTGAAGTCGAAGGGGTCAAACACCTGATCGCCCACGGCATTTCCAATAACCGCTTCAAGCGCCTGGACCTGAGCGAAACCACACGGGTGCTGGGCTATCAGCCGGTGGACGATGCATTCCAGACCTTCGAGATGCCCATCACCTACTGACCCTTGCGCCATAAAACCTTCAAACCTGAAGGCTTGGCGCAATAAATCGGCAATTGCGTGCCGTGGCGCACGCAATTTCACAAGCGCCGGTTTACGTTAGCCCGCTAAGATTCCAGGTCACTGCCCCTGGAATCCGCCCATGTCGACACTCACCGCCTCAGCCACGGACGGCATTGACCCGATCCGTGCCGCCCACATCAGCGCGCGCATTGACCGCTTGCCCGCCGTCGCCACGCTCTGGCGCCTGGTGGCGTTGCTGTCGATCGGCGGTTTTTTCGAGCTGTATGACTTGTTCCAGACCGCCTATATCAGCCCCGGCCTGATCAGCGACGGGATTTTCCACACCGGCAGCGAGGGCGTATTCGGGTTCTCCGACCAGGCCGCTTTCGCCTCGGCAACCTTCCTCGGCCTGTTCCTCGGCGCCAGCCTGCTCAGTCCCATTGCCGACCGCTTCGGGCGTCGGGCGATCTTCACCTTTGCGTTGATCTGGTACACCGTCGCCACGGTGTTGATGGGCATTCAGACTTCCGCTCTGGGCATCATCTGCATGCGCTTTCTGGTGGGCATTGGCCTGGGCATCGAACTGGTGACCATCGACGCCTACCTTTCGGAACTGGTGCCCAAGCGCATGCGCAGCTCGGCCTTTGCCTTCGCGTTTTTCATCCAGTTTTTGTCAGTGCCGGCGGTAGCGTTGATGTCATGGTGGCTGGTGCCCCAGGCGCCGTTCGGGGTGTCCGGCTGGCGCTGGGTGGTGCTCAGCAGTGCAGTGTTTGCGCTGTTTATCTGGCAACTGCGCAAGCGTCTGCCGGAGTCACCGCGCTGGCTGGCGCAGAAAGGCCGTTTTGACCAAGCCGGGCAGATCATGGACCGCCTGGAAGCACGCTGCCAGAAAGACCACGGCAAAGCGCTGGATGAACCCGAACCCGAAGCCGTCAGCGTGCAGGGCAACGGCCGCTTTGCCGATATCTGGCAACCGCCTTACCGCCGCCGCGCGTTGATGCTGATCGTGTTTCACGTGTTCCAGGCCATCGGCTTTTTCGGCTTCGGCAATTGGTTGCCGGCGTTGCTCTCTGGCCAGGGCGTGAGCGTGACCCACAGCTTGCTGTACGCCTTTATCATCACCCTCGCCTACCCACTGGGCCCGTTGCTGTTTGTGAAGGTGGCCAACCGCTTCGAAAACAAATGGCAGATCGTCGGCTCGGCCATGGGCGCGATGATCTTCGGCAGCCTGTTCGCCCTGCAAACCACGGCGGTGGGGCTGGTGATCTGCGGGGTGATGATCACCTTTTGCAACGCCTGGCTGAGCTTCAGTTATCACTCGTACCAAAGCGAACTGTTCCCCACCAATATCCGCGCGCGGGCGGTGGGCTTCTGCTATTCGTTCAGCCGTTTGTCCACGGTGTTCAGCAGCCTGCTGATCGGTTTTATCCTCGAACACCTGGGCACGCCGGGCCTGCTGGCGTTTATCGCCAGCAGCATGTTGATCGTGATGATCACCATCAGCTGGTTCGGGCCGCGCACGCGTAACCTGGCGCTGGAGAATATTGCGCACTGACGGCAAGCCTTGGCCGCCGACGGGACAAAGATTGCCGCGGCGGCGGTGTCATCCCCAATAAAAACGGGCACATCGCCCTCGGCATGCTATTTGCTCCACCTGAAACACCGAACACATCCTCAGGTGACCGATCATGCTGGTTAACAACAACGCCCAAGCGGTGTCGACCGTCCAACAGCTCAAGCGACCCGACATGGACCCCGCCAATGCCGCCGCCAGCACGCTGTACAGCGGTGCCCTGCAAGCGGCGCAGCAAAGCGTGACCGTACCGGCCGCGCAGAAGGACCTGGACAAGGCCAACGACCGTATCGACGAAGCCTTTGCCAAGACCCGTGTGCAGTTGCAAGCCAGCACGGCGGCAACGACCGCCACGACGGCATCCACCACGACGGCAACAAGCACTGATGTGCCTGCCGCCGGCTCGACCACCAGCAGCGCGCGCGCCGACTTCACCGACTACATGAACAAATCCCCGGCCGAACGCATTCGCGAACAGCTGCTCAAGGAGCAGGGTTTAACCGAAGAGCAGGTGCAAGCCATGCCGCAGGAAAAACAGGACGCGATTGCCAAGCAAGTGGCTGATCGTGTGAAGCAGCAGCAAGAACAGCAAGTAGCGGCGAAAGCCACGGACCCGGCGCAGTCGGTGAAAGAGACCCTGGCTGCGATTTAACCGACACGGCCAATCAAACTGTGGGAGCTGGCTTGCCTTCGATGCAGGCACCCCGGTGTATCAAGTACACCCAGGTGATGCTATCGCAGGCAAGCCAGCTCCCACAGGGATCGTGCTTACTGCAGTTGCAGGGTCGAGTTGAACTGACTGATCGCATCCACCACATGCCGTGACCCTTCCTGAATCTCCAGGATCACCTGCCCCGCTTCATTCGCCAGCTCCACCCCAAGCCCGGTGCGGCTCAGGCTCGACTGCATGCTCGAAACCGCGCTCAGCGACAGGTCGTGGTTCTTGCGCACCACCTCCACAATCTCCACCGTCGCCTGGCTGGTACGCGCCGCAAGGCTGCGCACTTCATCAGCCACCACCGCAAACCCGCGCCCATGCTCGCCGGCCCGCGCAGCTTCAATGGCCGCATTGAGCGCGAGCATATTGGTCTGCTCGGCGATGCTGCGAATGGTCTGCACGATGGAGCCGATGATGTCCGACTGCTTGCTCACCGCATCGATGCTCTGGGCGGCCTGGTTCAGGTCGTGGGAAATCTCTTCGATGATCTGCACGGTTTGCTGCACCACCTCCGAGCCCTTGCGTGCGCAGGCGTCGTTTTGTACTGAGGTGGCATGGGCCGAGTCGGCGGCGGTACGCAGGGTGGTGACCTGATCGGTGATGTCACTGGCGAACTTCACCACTTTGTACAGGCGCCCATTGGTATCGAAGATCGGGTTGTAGGAGGCCTCCAGAAACAGGGTTTTGCCGTACTTGTTTTTGCGTTCAAAGCGGTGGGAATGGTATTCGCCGCGGTTGAGCGAGGCCCAAAAGGCCTTGTACGCCGGGGCTTCCACTTCGCCGCGATGGCAAAACATGCTGTGGTGCTGGCCAATGATTTCTTCGCGGGAATACTGCACGGTGCGCAAAAAGTTGTCGTTGGCGTTGATGATCTGGCCTTGTGGGGTGAACTCGATCACGGCCATGGACCGGCTGATCGCGTCGATCAGGCTTTGGTTCTCGTGTTCATGGTGAACCCGCGCAGAAATGTCCGACGCCACTTTGATCACGCTCAGCACCTGATTGCTGCTGTCCAGCACCGGCATGTAGCTGGCTTCGAGCCACACTTGCTCACCGCGCTTGTTCAGGCGCATGAACGTGCCACTGAGCGCTTCCCCCCGCGCCAGGTCGCGCCACAGCTTGGCGTAGGTCTCGGTGTGGGTGTACGCCTCTTCGCAAAAGATGCGGTGATGTTTGCCGCGAATCTCCTCCACGCTGTAGCCCATGGTTTTGCAGAAGTTGAGATTGGCGTCGAGGATCACGCCGTTGCGGTCGAACTCGATCATCGCCATGGAACGGCTGATGGCAGCCAGCTTGGTGTTGGCTTCGGTGAGGGCACAGGAAAAACGTTCGATTTCTTGCAGGTCGGATTTGTGATGGCGGTTGAACATGGTCAGATCACCCTAGATTCCCAGCGCCTGAGACGGCGCATTCCATTCTTCAGTTGGCTATTGCTGGCACACCGTCATGGGGAAAAAACCATCCGAATCGCTTTACATGCCAAGCGTCATCAACGGTTGTGGGTGAGCATAGACAGGGCATGGCGCTATGCAAGGCCACTAGTCAGCCAGCATTTTTAACAATGCACCGACCGCCGCCGAGGGTGGAAGGGTCGGTGAACCGACCAAGGCAAACT